>NZ_CP085885.1:807500-6075971 GCF_020736465.1 Pseudomonas sp. HN2 | reverse complement strand
TTCAGCGGCTTTCTGCGTGGCACGCTTGGCCGGAGCGGGTGCGGGCGCCGGGTTACTCGCAGGTACGTTATTGGCCTGCGCCTGGGAAACCTGCGCGGCCGCCAGTGGCGCGTTCGGTGCGGCACGGGGTGCCGAGCTGCGTTTGCTGCCTATTAACAAGGACAACGCCGGCGTCGAGCCATTGCCGTGCTCATCCAGCAACTCAATGACGCGACCCAGGTACTTTTCGTTGACCCAGTCCAGCACGAAACGATTCGGTGCGTAGACGCGCAACTCGTCGCCTTCGGCTTCGACCTGTAGTGGACGGATCCAGGTGTTGAATTGTTGGGCAGGCAGCTCTTCGCGCAAAAGCTCCACGCACTGCTGCCAAAGTTCCACTGACACGGATATCCCCTAAGTTGAAAGCCGGTGAGGCAAAAACAAGCGGCCATTGTAGCGGCGAGCGGTTCACTTATCCACATGCAGGTAGCGCCGTCGCCATCATTTATCAATGCACTATCGCTGCGAAAAGCGACCAACGGCGTGTGAATAAGCCCTGTGGATAAACGCCCTTGAGGGCACTGGACAACTGGGGGGTGAACTGGGTGGATAACCTCGCTGTGGATAACCACCCATTCCACACACAGCTTATCCGAGGGCGCAGCACAGGCTGAACACGGTTTTCCACTGTAGTTGTCATTCTCTGTACACCAGAACCAACAAGGCCTGGTGGCACTTATCCACAGAAGATGCCGTGTCTAGCTTTTACAAGCTTTACAGAAAAGCTTTAAATACTTCCCTTCTTTATTTCTATATCTGGCGGACAGGCTTTCGAGCTGAAACCGTGCCGAGATCTATTTATAAGGAAACGCTGGTTGGAAATTGACCTGAAGGCTTGCTTTCTCTAGAATCCCCGGTCTCTTAAAACGGGGGCCATTCCGGCCCGTTGTGGACGAACCAGGTAACACGACATGAAACGTACTTTCCAACCAAGCACTATCAAACGCGCTCGTACCCACGGTTTCCGTGCTCGCATGGCTACCAAGAACGGCCGCGCAGTCCTGTCGCGTCGTCGCGCCAAAGGTCGTGCGCGTCTGGCAGTTTGATAATCCGGTACTGGAGGTGAGTCAGGACTTCAGTCGGGAAAAGCGTCTGCTTACCCCCCGGCATTTCAAGGCAGTCTTTGACTCCCCTACCGGCAAGGTTCCGGGGAAAAATCTCCTGCTCCTTGCACGCGACAACGATCTTGATCACCCCCGTCTCGGGCTGGTTATCGGGAAAAAGAGCGTAAAGCTTTCCGTTGAGCGCAATCGCCTCAAACGTCTGATGCGCGAATCGTTCCGTCTGCACCAGGATTCACTGGTCGGCTGGGACATCGTTATCGTCGCGCGCAAAGGTTTGGGTGATGTAGAAAACCCCGAATTGATTCAGCATTTCGGCAAACTCTGGAAGCGTCTGGCGCGCAACAAGCCCGTTCCGGCAGTCAAAACCGAAACTGTAGGGGTAGACAGTACCGATGCGTAAACTGGCCCTCGTTCCGATCCAGTTTTATCGCTATGCCATTAGTCCTTTAATGGCCAGCCACTGTCGCTTCTACCCCAGTTGTTCCTGCTACGCGTATGAAGCCATTGAAAATCATGGCCTTCTGCGCGGTGGCTGGCTGACCTTTCGTCGTTTAGGTCGCTGTCATCCGTGGAATCCCGGTGGTTATGACCCGGTTCCACCTGTCCCTACCTCCCGTTCTTCTTCGATGGCCGAGTAATCATGGATATCAAACGCACGATCCTGATCGTCGCCCTGGCAATCGTGTCCTACGTCATGGTTCTTAAATGGAACCAGGATTATGGCCAGGCTGCCCTGCCGACTCAGAATGTTGCTTCCAGTACGACTACATCCGGTTTGCCGGACACCGCCACTGGCACCAGTACTGCCGCCAGTGACGATATTCCGCGCGCCGCCAGCGATACCAGTGCACCAGCCGAAACGCCGGTCGCCGCCAGCAAGGACCTGATTCAGGTCAAGACCGATGTGCTCGATCTGGCGATCGATCCACAGGGTGGCGACGTTGCACAACTGACTCTGCCTCTGTATCCACGTCGCCAGGACCGTCCTGACGTGCCGTTCCAGTTGTTCGATAACGGCGGCGAACGTGTATATCTGGCTCAGAGCGGTCTGATCGGCACCAACGGCCCGGATGCAAATCCGGCCGGTCGTCCGGTTTACTCGTCGGAGAAGAAGGTTTACCAACTGGCTGACGGTCAGGATCAACTCGTCGTTGACCTGAAATTCAGCAAGGATGGCGTCAACTACATCAAGCGTTTCACCGTGAAACGTGGCCTGTACGACGTGGCTGTCTCCTACATTGTGGATAACCAGAGCACTCAGCCCTGGAACGGCGCAATGTTTGCCCAGTTGAAGCGCGACGCCAGCGCTGATCCATCGTCGACAACTGCTACCGGCACCGCGACTTACCTGGGCGCCGCCCTGTGGACAAGTTCCGAGCCGTATAAGAAAGTGTCGATGAAGGACATGGACAAGGCGCAGCTCAAGGAAACCGTCACCGGTGGTTGGGTGGCCTGGCTGCAGCACTACTTCGTGACTGCGTGGATTCCGGCGAAGGGCGAAAACAACATCGTCCAGACCCGTAAAGACAGCAAAGGCAACTACATCATCGGTTACACCGGTCCTACCTTGACCGCTGCTCCGGGCGCCAAGGTTGAAACCAGCGCTGTGCTGTACGCCGGTCCGAAAAGTCAGGCGGTACTGAAAGAGTTGTCCCCAGGTCTGGAACTGACCGTCGACTACGGCATCCTGTGGTTCATTGCCCAGCCGATCTTCTGGTTGCTGCAGCACATCCATGCCATCGTTGGTAACTGGGGCTGGTCGATCATTTTCCTGACCATGCTGATCAAAGGGATTTTCTTCCCTCTGTCGGCGGCCAGCTACAAATCGATGGCGCGCATGCGTGCCGTGGCACCGAAACTGGCAGCGCTGAAAGAGCAACATGGCGATGACCGGCAGAAAATGTCGCAAGCCATGATGGAGCTGTACAAGAAAGAGAAGATCAATCCGCTGGGCGGCTGCTTGCCGATCCTCGTGCAGATGCCGGTCTTCCTGTCGCTGTACTGGGTTCTGCTGGAAAGCGTGGAAATGCGCCAGGCGCCGTTCATGCTGTGGATCACTGACCTCTCGATCAAGGATCCGTTCTTCATTCTGCCGATCATCATGGGCGCGACCATGTTCATCCAGCAGCAGTTGAACCCGACTCCTCCGGATCCGATGCAGGCGAAGGTGATGAAAATGATGCCAATCATCTTCACCTTCTTCTTCCTGTGGTTCCCGGCGGGCCTGGTACTGTACTGGGTTGTGAACAACTGCCTGTCGATTGCACAACAGTGGTACATCACGCGTAAGATCGAAGCGGCGACGAAAAAAGCCGAGGCGTAACTTGCACTGTGGATAACACCACTCAAAACGCCCCCTAGTGGGGCGTTTTGCTATCTGCCACTTTTGTCTGGATGCCGCTTTATGAGCACACCCCGTGAAACCATCGCCGCTGTCGCCACCGCTCAAGGTCGCGGCGGTGTGGGCATCGTCCGTATTTCCGGGCCGTTGGCCAGCGTGGCGGCAAAAGCCATCAGCGGCCGCGAACTGAAACCGCGTTACGCCCATTACGGGCCGTTTTTCAGTGACGATCAGCAGGTACTGGATGAAGGTCTGGCTCTGTATTTCCCGGGTCCGAACTCGTTCACCGGCGAAGACGTTTTGGAATTGCAGGGCCACGGTGGCCCGATCGTATTGGACATGTTGCTCAAGCGCTGTCTGGAACTGGGTTGTCGCCTCGCCCGGCCAGGTGAATTCAGCGAACGTGCTTTTCTCAATGACAAACTCGATCTGGCCCAGGCCGAGGCGATTGCCGATTTGATCGAAGCGAGTTCCGCACAGGCTGCGCGCAATGCCTTGCGTTCGTTACAGGGTGCGTTCTCCCAGCGTGTGCATAACTTGACCGAACAGTTGATCGGCCTGCGTATCTACGTCGAAGCCGCGATCGACTTTCCGGAAGAGGAAATCGATTTCCTTGCCGATGGCCACGTGCTGAGCATGCTCGACAAAGTGCGCAATGAGTTATCCACAGTGCTTCGCGAAGCCGGGCAGGGTGCGCTGTTGCGCGATGGCATGACGGTGGTGATTGCCGGTCGGCCGAATGCCGGCAAATCCAGCCTGTTGAATGCATTGGCGGGGCGCGAAGCCGCCATCGTCACCGAGATTGCCGGTACCACGCGGGATATCCTGCGCGAACATATCCACATCGACGGCATGCCATTGCACGTGGTCGATACCGCAGGGCTGCGGGACACCGATGATCAAGTGGAAAAGATCGGGGTCGAACGGGCGTTGAAAGCCATTGGTGAAGCGGATCGGGTTTTACTGGTGGTCGATGCGACCGCACCGGAGGCTTTGGATCCTTTTGCTCTTTGGCCGGAATTCCTCGAAACCCGACCGGACCCGGCAAAAGTGACGCTGATCCGTAACAAGTCCGACCTCTCTAGCGAAGCGATCGCTTTGGAAACCAGTGACGACGGTCATGTAACCATCAGCCTCAGCGCCAAGTCCGCGGAAGGCCTCGACCTGCTGCGGGACCATCTCAAGGCGTGCATGGGTTACGAGCAGACGTCGGAAAGCAGCTTTAGCGCACGTCGCCGGCATCTGGAAGCACTGCGTCACGCCAGCGTGGCATTGGAGCACGGCCGCGCCCAACTGACGTTGGCCGGTGCGGGCGAACTGCTCGCCGAGGATTTGCGCCAGGCTCAGCATTCGCTGGGGGAAATTACCGGTGCGTTCAGCTCGGATGATTTGCTGGGGAGGATTTTCTCCAGCTTCTGCATCGGCAAATAATGAAAAGGGGCTGTGGATAATTCATCCACAGCCCCTTTTTTTGTTCACCAGTTATAAGACACCGTACCGAGCAGGGTGCGATCCTCACCCCAATAACAGCGGCCTGCGTCGTTGCAGCCCGACACATATTCCTTGTCGAACAGGTTTTTCGCATTCAGATCGACACTCCAGTGTGTATCGATCTGATAACCAACCGCCGCGTCTACCAAGGTGACGTCGCCGGCATCCAGCTTTCCGTACAGCGAAGGCGATGTGTAAGCGAATGCGCTATCGAAATAACGCACACCACCCGCGACATACAAGCCTTTCAGATCACTGTCGAGGAAGCGGTATTTCGCCCAGACCGAGGCCTGATTACGCGGCACTCCGGTCATTTGATGGCCCTTGACCAGCGACGTCGCCGCATCCTTGGTGATTTTTGCATCGGTGTAGGTATAAGCCGCCGTGACATTGAGGTTCTGCGTCAGATTGCTGTTGAGTTCCAGCTCCACACCCTTGGCGCGGCTTTCACCCACTTGGCGATAGGTCGACGTCGTTGCGTCGAAATAGGTATCGTCCTTCTTGCGCAGGTCATACACCGAAGCGGTGAAGGCTGTATCCCAGCCGATCGGTTC
Source organism: Pseudomonas sp. HN2 (assembly GCF_020736465.1). Lineage (NCBI taxonomy): Bacteria > Pseudomonadati > Pseudomonadota > Gammaproteobacteria > Pseudomonadales > Pseudomonadaceae > Pseudomonas > Pseudomonas sp. HN2. Next base: position 6,070,482 of record NZ_CP085885.1, on the reverse strand, counting down.
GTATTTGAGGCCCACTTCGTACTGGCTGCTGGTAATCGGATCAAGTGGGGCGCCGGCATTGGAAATCTGCTGCACCGGCACGAATGCTGTGGAATAGCTGACATACGGCGTCATGCCGTTGTCGAACTGATACATCACACCGCCCTGGTACGTGAACTTCTTGTCTTCGGAGCTGATGTTGCTGCCTCGGGCTACCTTGTCGCGGAAGTCACTGTCGACCCAGTCCTGACGCCCTCCCAGCAGGAACAGCCAGTGGTCGTACTTGCTCTGGATCTGTGCATAGACGCCCTTCATCTGCTGCTCGAGCAACGTGTTTTGCACGGCAATCGGCGTGGTCGGATCGCGCAGGTAAACCGGGTCATACACATTGATCGGCCCGACAATCCCGGCATTCCAGTCCTGGTTGAACGAGGTGCGATCGTAGCTGGCGCCAAACAACACGGTGTTTTCCAGATCGCCCGCCTGGAATTTGCCTTCCAGCTGGTTATCCAGCGAATACACCATGGATTTGTTGAAGCGATCATAGGCAGTCATGTTCAACCGCGTGCCGAAGCCTGCGTTGTTCAGATTGCCCGGCCAGGTTTCGTGACGGGTAATGCGCGACTGCATGTAGCGCGAGTTCTGGCGGAACTGCCAGTCATCGTTGAACGAGTGGCTGAACTCGTAACCGGTGCTCCAGGTTTCCCGCTCGAAAGTATTCCAGTCGGGGTCACCGAGCATGGTGTCCTTGGACAGCTTGCCGTTGGGGTTGCTCAGCAACGTTCCGGCGGCCGGCAGACCGAGCTCCATATTGGTATGGTCTTTCTGGTAGTTGGCCAGCAGGGTCAGCGTATTGAAATCGTCGAAATTGAGGGTCAGCGAAGGGGCGATATAAATGCGGTCGTCAGGAACGTGATCGGTCTGGGTATCGGATTTGCGTCCGAGCATCACCACGCGCCCGAGGACATTAGCGCTGTCATTGAGCGGGCCGGAGACATCGACGCCGATCTGCCGGCGGTTGTTCGAGCCGTAGCCCAATTGCACTTCGCCCCGTGGCGCGGCCGTCGGGCGCTTGCTGACCAGATTGACCAGACCGCCCGGCGCGTTTTCGCCATACAACAGCGAAGAAGGGCCACGGAATACTTCGACGCGTTCAAGTCCGTACGGCTCGGTGCTGGTGTCATAGCGATTGCCCTGCACGCGCAGTCCATCCCGGAGCAGGCCATAGCCGTAATCGGTGGCGTTGAAACCGCGGACGTAAAACAGATCGCCGGCCAGACTGTCGCCGGCAGCGAACGGCGGGGCGAAGATTCCCGGCACGTAGCCGAGTACGTCGGTGAGTGTCTGGGATTTCTGATCCTTGATGCGCTGCCCGGTCACTACTGAAACCGAACGCGGCGTTTCCGACAGCGGTGTGCTGGTTTTCGTACCGATCCGGCTGTTTTGCGCTTTGTAGCCAACGTCCGCGGCGTAATCCAGATCCATTGGATTGGCCAACTGTGCATTGATGTTGGTCGGCGCCAGTTCCAGGGTATCTCCCTCAGGCAAGGGCTGCAGGATGTAGCTGCCGGGTGCTTGCGGCACCGCCTGTAAACCAGAACCTTGCAGCAACTGGGCGAAGCCTTGTTCGACGCTGAAGTCACCGCTTAACCCGGCGCTGCGCAGGCGGCTGGTCTGTTGCGGCGAGAACGACAGAATCACATTCGCGGTAGAGGCGAACTGACTCAATGCATTGTCCAACGGGCCGGCAGCGATGGCGTAGCGCTGGGATGCGGTCGCCGCGAAGGCGCTGTGGCCGGTGACCAGACAGGACGCAGCGCTGGCCATCAATAAGCTGTAGGCAATGCAGTGGGGAGAAAAACGCTGACGGAACGTGGGAAGACGCATGTGTGGATTAGCCCTGAAGGTGGCGAAGAGCCGCGTTTATCGCGATTACCTGTAGGGCCGGGTCAGGGCAAAAAAAGATAACCCTGTCGGCAATTATTTTTCCCTGGCCTTGTTTCAATCAAGCGCTGTGGCTGATCGAGACCCAGTAACGGCTGAAATAGCGCACGTTGATTGGCAACGAAGCCTGAAGGTTGGCCAGCACCGCGTCGGTCGAATCGAGCCGGAAGGTCCCGGAGACGCGCAGATCCCTTGCCCGACGATCGCAATGCAATACACCGCTGCGATAGCGTCCCAACTCTTCGAGGACATCGCCCAAGCGGGCATCGAGGACGATCAACTGGCCGTTGATCCAGGCCACTTCTGCTGACTGGAAGGGATGAACAAGGCCGATATGCCGACTATCGAAATCCGCACCTTCGCCTGCCTTCAGCATGAGCGGAGCAATGGAGGACTGCGCAGGTTGAACGCTGACTCGATCTTCCAGCACCCCGACCCGTGTTGAGTTCGGCATTTGATGCATCGAGAAGCGGGTGCCCAACGCTTGAATCCGCCCGTCACGGGTCTGCACATAAAAGGGTCGCTGATCCCCGAGCTTGCCGGTTTGAACGAGAATTTCACCGCCGCGCAGTCGAATCAGGCGTTGCGCTGCGTCGAAAGAAACATCGATCGCAGAGTCGGTGTTGAGCTGGATCTGGCTGCCATCGGCCAGGCTGATGGTGCGACGCTGGCCCACCCCGGTTTTATAGTCGGCCCAGACGTTTCCGAGGGACGTGTGTCGTTGAACATTCCAGCCCACGAAGCCTGTACCCGCTACGAGCAGCAACAGCTTGAGTACCTGTCGCCTGTGTTGGCCGCTATTGAGCGCACGTCGCTTCAGATCCTGCGGCAGCGTTCCCAAGTGGCGCTGCAATTGTTCCATCTGGTTCCACGCCGCCAAATGCGCCGGATCGCTATCTATCCACAGCTGCCAGGCTTTTTGTTCGGCAAGGCTCGGAGGCTGGGATTGAAACTGCACATACCAGCTGGCAGCGGTTTCGAATACCTGGCGGTTGGCAGCGACGGCCATCAGTGCTGCGCCATGATCAGGGCGCATTCCGTGAGGGCGCGGGTCATGTGTTTCTTGATTGTGGTCAGCGATACCTTCATCTGCAGGGCGATCTGTTGATAAGTCAGGCCGTCGACCTGCGAGAGGATAAATATCTGCCGTGTGCGCGTGCCCAGCCCGGCCAGGGCTTTATCCACAGCGAGCAGGGTTTCGATGATCAGCGCCTTGTCCTCTTCGCTGATAACCGCCGCTTCGGGCCGTGTGGCCAGTGTCTGCAAATACGCGGCTTCAATGGCGCACCTTCTATAGCGGTCGATGACCAGACCGCGTGCGATGGTCGCCAGGTAATCCCTCGGCTCTCGAATATGCGCCGCATTGCGCGCCGCCAGAATGCGCAAAAAGGTGTCATGCGCCACATCGGCTGCATCGCAGGTGTTGTGCAGTTTGCCCCTGAGCCAGCCATACAGCCACGAATGGTGTTGCTCGTAGATTTGCTCGATCGCAGCGGTATGGGCGAGTAGGGGCATAGGGAAAACTGGCGTGTTAATGATAATGGCTATTATTAGCCTCTGTTACGTTCTCTCACAATAGCCTTTTGATGTCCTGCCGCCGGCTTTCCAAGCGTTACCGATCCTTCGGTGATGTTTTTTTGCGCCTGGAAACATCCATCCAGCGGTTTTTTGCGGGTTAAGCCCTGTGAATAACTGGCGCTAAGGTCGGTTGATAACAGGGCGTGAAAATTGGATATAACCCGCCCTGTGGATAAGCATACCTTTAATCCACAGGCTTACACCGGTTATCCAAGGGCCTCCTCGGCACCTGAGCACAGGGTTTTGAATCTCTGTACACCTTGAAAAATAAGGCCTGAAGCGATCTATCCACAGAAAAGTTGCTCAGTAAGAATAAACATAAAAACAAAGGTTTTATAAATTTCTCTCTTTTTTATTCTTTTAACCTCGAGTTCTCCACAGCTGGTTAAATTTTGTGCAGAGGGTTCTTTAGAAAGGGCGAAGTCCCTATACTTGCCGACCAGGTCCAGAAACCTGAGCTCAAATTTTTCCTGAATGACCTACTTAAGCAGGCACGAGGTGCGTGGTGGATTTCCCTTCCCGTTTTGAAGTGATCGTCATCGGCGGCGGTCATGCCGGTACCGAGGCAGCACTCGCGTCAGCACGCATGGGGGCAAAAACCCTATTGCTGACGCATAACGTGGAAACCCTCGGTGCCATGAGTTGCAACCCGGCCATCGGTGGCATCGGCAAGAGCCATCTGGTCAAGGAAATCGATGCCCTCGGCGGCGCGATGGCTACGGCCACAGATTTGGGCGGCATCCAGTTCCGTGTGTTGAACAGTCGTAAAGGCCCGGCGGTACGGGCGACCCGTGCGCAAGCCGACCGGATTCTGTACAAGGCAGCTGTCCGTGAAATCCTGGAAAACCAGCCGAACCTGTGGATATTCCAACAAGCTGCGGATGACTTGATCGTCGAGCAGGAACAAGTCCGAGGTGTTGTCACGCAAATGGGTCTGCGTTTCTTCGCCGATTCCGTGGTGTTGACCACCGGTACGTTCCTCGGCGGACTTATCCACATTGGTTTGCAGAATTTTTCCGGCGGTCGTGCCGGTGACCCGCCGTCAATCGCGCTGGCTCATCGTTTGCGTGAACTGCCACTGCGTGTCGGTCGCCTGAAAACCGGCACACCGCCGCGTATCGATGGCAAGTCTGTGGATTTCTCGGTAATGACCGAGCAACCAGGTGATACGCCGATTCCAGTAATGTCGTTCATGGGCAACAAGGAACAGCATCCACGGCAAGTCAGTTGCTGGATCACTCACACCAATGCCCGCACCCACGAAATCATCGCGGCGAACCTTGATCGTTCGCCGATGTATTCCGCTGCCGGTGAAATCGAAGGCGTCGGCCCGCGCTATTGCCCGTCGATCGAGGACAAGATCCACCGCTTTGCCGACAAGGAAAGCCATCAGGTGTTCATCGAACCGGAAGGTCTGACCACCCATGAGCTGTATCCAAACGGGATATCCACAAGCCTGCCGTTCGACGTGCAATTGCAGATCGTGCAATCGATCCGCGGCATGGAGAACGCGCACATCGTGCGTCCGGGTTATGCGATCGAGTACGACTACTTCGATCCGCGCGATCTGAAGTACAGCCTGGAAACCAAAGTCATCGGCGGTCTGTTCTTCGCCGGGCAGATCAACGGCACCACCGGTTACGAAGAAGCCGGCGCTCAAGGTCTGCTCGCCGGGGCCAACGCTGCGCTGCGCGCCAAGGGCAAAGAAGCCTGGTGCCCACGCCGCGATGAAGCGTACATCGGGGTATTGGTCGACGACCTGATCACCCTTGGTACCCAAGAGCCGTACCGCATGTTCACTTCTCGTGCCGAGTACCGCCTGATTCTGCGCGAGGACAATGCCGATCTGCGTCTGACCGAAAAAGGTCGCGAGCTCGGTCTGGTCGATGACGCGCGTTGGGCGGCCTTCTGCGAGAAGCGCGAAAGTATCGAGCTGGAAGAACAGCGCCTGAAAAGCACTTGGGTTCGCCCGAATACTCCTCAGGGCGATGCGATTGCCGAGAAATTCGGCACGCCACTGACTCACGAATACAATTTGCTCAACCTGTTGAGCCGTCCGGAAATCGACTACGCCGGTCTGGTCGAAGTGACCGGGCAGGGCGCGGAAGATCCACAGGTCGCCGAACAGGTGGAAATCAAGACCAAGTACGCCGGTTACATCGACCGTCAACAGGACGAAATCGCCCGTCTGCGCGCCAGTGAAGACACGAAATTGCCTGTGGATATCGATTACACCAACATCTCCGGTCTCTCCAAGGAGATCCAGAGCAAGCTCGGCGTCACGCGTCCGGAGACGCTGGGCCAGGCGTCGCGGATTCCAGGCGTAACCCCGGCGGCGATCTCGCTGTTGATGATTCATTTGAAAAAACGCGGCGCGGGCCGTCAGTTGGAGCAAAGCGCTTGAGTGCCAAGGTCACTTCCAAACACGCCGAAGAGTTATCCACAGGAGCCCGCGAGCTCGGGGTCAATCTCACCCCAACCCAGCACGAACGGCTGCTGGGCTATCTGGCCCTGTTGATCAAATGGAATCAGGCCTACAACCTGACCGCCGTACGCGATCCGGACGAAATGGTTTCGCGCCACCTGCTCGACAGTCTCAGCGTGATGTCGTTTATCGAAAACGGGCGCTGGCTCGACGTCGGCAGCGGTGGCGGCATGCCTGGCATTCCGCTGGCCATCCTGTATCCGGACTCGCAGGTGACCTGTCTGGACAGCAACGGCAAGAAAACCCGCTTCCTGACTCAGGTCAAACTCGAACTGAAGCTGGATAACCTGCAAGTTATCCACAGTCGCGTCGAAGCTTTCCAGCCTGCACAGCCTTTCAACGGGATCATTTCCCGGGCATTCAGCAGCATGGAAAACTTCACCAACTGGACTCGCCACCTCGGCGATGCCGATACACGCTGGCTGGCAATGAAGGGCGTTCATCCCGCCGATGAGCTGGTAGCATTGCCGGCAGATTTCAAACTCGATAGCGAACACGCCCTGGCCGTCCCCGGTTGCCAAGGCCAACGCCATCTGCTGATACTGCGCCGCACGGCATGATTGGGAACACAAGCAAGAATGGCTAAGGTATTCGCGATAGCGAACCAGAAGGGTGGTGTGGGCAAGACCACCACCTGCATCAACCTCGCAGCATCCCTGGTCGCCACCAAGCGCCGGGTGCTGTTGATCGATCTCGATCCACAGGGCAACGCCACCATGGGTAGCGGTGTGGATAAACATGGCCTGGAAAACTCGGTTTACGATCTGCTGATCGGTGAATGCGACCTGGGCCAGGCCATGCACTTTTCCGAGCACGGCGGTTATCAACTGCTGCCGGCCAACCGCGACCTGACTGCGGCTGAAGTGGTATTGCTGGAAATGCAGATGAAGGAAAGCCGTCTGCGCAGTGCGCTGGCGCCCATCCGCGACAACTACGATTACATCCTGATCGACTGCCCGCCGTCGCTGTCGATGCTCACCCTCAACGCTCTGGTCGCCGCTGACGGGGTGATTATCCCCATGCAGTGCGAATACTTTGCCCTCGAAGGCTTGAGCGACCTTGTGGATAACATCAAGCGCATCGCTGAGCTGCTCAATCCGAACCTGAAAGTCGAAGGTCTGCTGCGGACCATGTATGACCCGCGCCTGAGCCTGATGAACGATGTCTCGGCGCAGCTCAAGGAACACTTCGGCGATCAGCTGTACGACACGGTGATCCCGCGCAACATTCGCTTGGCCGAAGCACCAAGCTACGGCATGCCGGCGCTGGCTTACGACAAGCAATCGCGTGGCGCCCTGGCCTATCTGGCTCTGGCGGGCGAGATGGTTCGCCGTCAGCGCAAAAATTCACGCATTGCTGCTGCTCAGCCAACTTAAGGAATCCCCATGGCCGTCAAGAAACGAGGTCTCGGACGTGGACTGGATGCACTGCTGAGTGGTCCGACGGTCAGCGCGCTGGAAGAACAGGCAGCGCAGGCTGACACCCGTGAACTGCAACATCTGCCGCTGGACCTGCTGCAGCGTGGCAAATATCAGCCGCGCCGCGACATGGACCCGCAGGCACTGGAAGAGCTGGCGCAATCGATCAAGGCTCAGGGCGTGATGCAGCCGATCGTGGTGCGCCCGATTGGCGGCGGTCGTTTTGAGATCATCGCCGGTGAACGCCGCTGGCGTGCCAGTCAGCAGGCCGGGCAGGAGACGATCCCGGCGATGGTCCGCGATGTGCCGGATGAAACCGCCATCGCGATTGCGCTGATTGAGAACATCCAGCGCGAAGACCTCAATCCGATCGAAGAAGCGGTGGCTTTGCAGCGTTTGCAGCAGGAATTTCAGCTGACCCAGCAGCAGGTCGCCGAGGCTGTGGGTAAGTCGCGGGTGACTGTGGCTAACCTGTTGCGACTTATTGCACTGCCCGAAGTCATCAAAACCATGCTCTCGCACGGTGACCTGGAAATGGGTCATGCGCGTGCCTTGCTCGGTCTGCCGGACAATCAGCAGGTTGAAGGGGCGCGACATGTTGTCGCACGAGGGCTGACCGTGCGCCAAACCGAGGCACTGGTTCGGCAGTGGTTGAGTGGCAAGCCGGAGCCTGTGGAAGCAACAAAACCCGATCCGGACATCGCTCGCCTCGAGCAGCGCCTGGCCGAGCGGCTGGGCTCTGCGGTGCAGATTCGCCACGGCAAGAAGGGCAAAGGCCAACTTGTGATTGGTTATAACTCTCTCGATGAGCTTCAAGGTGTGCTCGCACACATCCGCTGAAACATTTCCTCATGTAGCGCGCAGTCGGAAATCACTACCTGACAGTTGAATAGGGGCAGAACCGCCCCTATACTCTGCGCGCATTTTGTCGGCACAAATTATGCCAAGTTATTGAATTTTGGCAGCCGACCATTGGAGAGCAATTGTGATGGAAACCCGCACGCCAAACCGCTTGCCTTTCCATCGCCTGGCGGTTTTTCCGGTGTTGATGGCTCAATTTGTCATTTTGCTCATTGCCGCTTTGGCGCTCTGGCAATGGCATGGAGTCGTTGCCGGATACTCGGGACTCTGCGGAGGCCTGATAGCCTTGCTGCCCAATGTTTATTTTGCTCACAAGGCATTTCGGTTTTCCGGCGCCCGAGCAGCCCAGTCCATCGTCCGGTCTTTCTATGCCGGCGAGGCAGGCAAACTGATTTTGACGGCAGTGCTGTTTGCACTGGTGTTTGCAGGTGTGAAGCCACTGGCGCCGATCGCAGTATTCGGCGTGTTCGTGCTGACGCAGTCGGTCAGCTGGTTCGCTCCCCTGCTGATGAGAACAAGACTTTCGAGACCTTAGGGCGTTTGAGGCAACCATGGCAGAAACAACCGCTTCGGGCTATATCCAGCACCACTTGCAGAACCTGACTTTCGGTCAGCTACCCAACGGCGGCTGGGGCTTTGCCCACACCGCAGCAGAGGCCAAGGAAATGGGCTTCTGGGCTTTCCACGTCGATACCCTCGGCTGGTCGGTCGCGCTGGGTCTGATCTTCGTTCTTCTTTTCCGCATGGCGGCAAAGAAAGCGACGTCGGGTCAGCCGGGTGCCTTGCAGAACTTCGTTGAAGTATTGGTCGAATTCGTCGATGGCAGCGTGAAAGACAGCTTCCATGGCCGTAGCCCGGTGATTGCACCGCTGGCACTGACCATCTTCGTCTGGGTGTTCCTGATGAACGCCGTCGACCTGGTACCGGTCGACTGGATTCCTCAGTTGGCCATCCTGATCTCCGGCGACCACCACATCCCGTTCCGCGCCGTGTCGACTACTGACCCGAACGCGACCCTGGGCATGGCGTTCTCGGTGTTCGCACTGATCATTTTCTACAGCATCAAGGTCAAGGGCATCGGCGGCTTCATCGGCGAACTGACCCTGCACCCGTTCGGCAGCAAGAACATCTTTGTTCAGGCGCTGCTGATTCCGGTGAACTTCCTGCTGGAATTCGTCACCCTGATCGCCAAGCCGATCTCTCTGGCTCTGCGTCTGTTCGGCAACATGTATGCCGGCGAGCTGGTGTTCATTCTGATCGCTGTGATGTTCGGCAGCGGCCTGCTCTGGCTCAGCGGCCTGGGCGTTGTTCTGCAGTGGGCGTGGGCGGTGTTCCACATCCTGATCATCACCCTGCAGGCGTTCATCTTCATGATGCTGACCATCGTCTACCTGTCGATGGCGCACGAAGAAAACCATTAAGACCAGTCTCGACTAGTCTGATGTTCCTCCCGGTCAAACGGGAGGGAGCTCCTTGCGGGGCAACTGAAACGATTTGTTTTACCGCTTTAATCTAAAAAACCTAAACCATACGACGTAAAAGTCGGGAGGAAAGATGGAAACTGTAGTTGGTCTAACCGCTATCGCTGTTGCACTGTTGATCGGCCTGGGCGCACTGGGTACCGCAATTGGTTTCGGCCTGTTGGGCGGCAAGTTCCTGGAAGGCGCAGCGCGTCAGCCAGAAATGGTTCCAATGCTGCAAGTCAAAATGTTCATCGTTGCCGGTCTGCTCGACGCCGTAACCATGATCGGTGTTGGTATCGCTCTGTTCTTCACCTTTGCGAACCCGTTCGTTGGTCAGATCGCTGGCTGATTACTCGGATCTTCCGGGTAATTTGGTGTGATGGACAACGTAACTGCGAGGTGTTGGCGTGAACATTAATGCGACCCTGATTGGCCAGTCCGTTGCGTTCCTGATTTTTGTACTGTTCTGCATGAAGTATGTATGGCCTCCGGTCATCGCTGCTCTGCACGAACGTCAAAAGAAGATCGCTGATGGTCTGGACGCTGCCAGCCGTGCAGCTCGCGACCTGGAGTTGGCCCAAGAGAAAGCGGGTCAGCAACTGCGCGAAGCGAAAGCTCAGGCAGCTGAAATCATCGAGCAAGCCAAGAAACGCGGTAACCAGATCGTCGAAGAGGCTGTTGAAAAAGCCCGTATCGACGCTGACCGTGTGAAGGTTCAGGCTCAAGCCGAGATCGAACAGGAACTGAACAGCGTCAAAGACAAGCTGCGTGCCCAAGTGGGCTTGCTGGCTGTTGGCGGCGCCGAGAAGATCCTGGGTGCCACAATCGATCAAAACGCGCACGCAGAGCTGGTTAACCAACTGGCTGCTGAAATCTAAGCGAGGGCGATCATGGCAGAACTGACCACGTTGGCCCGACCTTACGCTAAGGCGGCCTTCGAGCACGCTCAGGCCCACCAGCAACTGGCCAATTGGTCAGCCATGCTCGGCCTGGCAGCAGCGGTGTCGCAAGACGACACCCTGCAGCGCGTGCTAAAGGCCCCGCGACTGACGAGCGCAGAAAAGGCCGCCACGTTCATTGACGTGTGCGGCGACAAGTTTGATGAAAAGGCACGCAATTTCATCAACGTCGTTGCCGAGAACGACCGTCTCCTGCTTCTGCCGGAGATCGCCGCTCTGTTCGACCTGTACAAGGCCGAACAAGAGAAATCGGTAGACGTTGAAGTAACCAGTGCATTTGCATTGAACCAAGAACAGCAAGACAAACTCGCCAAGGTTCTCAGTGCACGACTCAACCGGGAAGTGCGCCTGCAAGTTGCGGAGGACGCTGCCTTGATTGGTGGTGTCGTGATCCGCGCCGGCGACCTGGTTATCGATGGCTCGATTCGCGGCAAAATCGCGAAACTTGCCGAAGCATTGAAATCTTGAGTTTGAAGGGGCAGCAGAGCAATGCAGCAACTCAATCCTTCCGAAATAAGTGAAATTATCAAGGGCCGCATCGACAAGCTCGATGTGACCTCCCAAGCCCGTAACGAAGGCACTGTCGTCAGCGTATCTGACGGCATCGTGCGGATTCACGGTCTGGCCGACGTCATGTACGGCGAGATGATCGAGTTTCCGGGCGGCGTCTACGGTATGGCCCTCAACCTGGAGCAGGACTCCGTAGGTGCCGTGGTATTGGGCTCCTATCAGTCGCTGGCTGAAGGCATGAGCGCCAAGTGCACCGGCCGCATCCTCGAAGTTCCTGTTGGTAAGGAATTGCTGGGCCGCGTAGTCGATGCTCTGGGTAACCCTGTTGACGGCAAAGGTCCACTGGGCAACACCGAGACCGACGCGGTCGAGAAAGTTGCTCCAGGCGTGATCTGGCGTAAGTCGGTAGACCAGCCTGTACAGACTGGCTACAAGGCAGTCGATGCCATGATCCCTGTCGGCCGTGGCCAGCGTGAGCTGATCATCGGTGACCGTCAGATCGGTAAGACCGCTCTGGCAATCGACGCGATCATCAACCAGAAAGACAGCGGCATTTTCTGCGTCTACGTAGCCATCGGTCAGAAGCAATCGACCATCGCCAACGTGGTTCGCAAGCTGGAAGAAAACGGCGCCCTGGCCAACACGATCATCGTGGCTGCCAGTGCTTCGGAATCTCCTGCGCTGCAATTCCTGGCACCGTACTCCGGTTGCACCATGGGTGAATTCTTCCGCGACCGCGGTGAAGACGCGCTGATCGTCTATGACGATCTGTCCAAGCAGGCAGTGGCTTACCGCCAGATTTCCCTGCTGCTGCGCCGTCCACCAGGCCGTGAAGCTTACCCAGGCGACGTGTTCTATCTCCACTCCCGTCTGCTGGAGCGCGCATCCCGCGTTTCGGAAGAATACGTAGAGAAGTTCACCAACGGCGCAGTGACCGGCAAAACCGGTTCCCTGACCGCACTGCCGATCATCGAAACCCAGGCTGGCGACGTTTCCGCGTTCGTTCCGACCAACGTGATTTCCATCACCGACGGTCAGATCTTCCTGGAATCGGCCATGTTCAACTCGGGCATCCGCCCTGCAGTGAACGCCGGTGTTTCGGTATCCCGTGTGGGTGGTGCCGCTCAGACCAAGATCATCAAGAAGCTCTCCGGTGGTATCCGTACCGCTCTGGCTCAGTACCGTGAACTGGCGGCATTCGCCCAGTTCGCTTCTGACCTGGACGAAGCGACCCGCAAGCAACTTGAGCATGGTCAGCGCGTTACCGAGCTGATGAAGCAGAAGCAATACGCACCAATGTCGATCGCTGACATGGCGCTGTCGCTGTATGCCGCTGAGCGTGGGTTCCTGACTGACATTGAAATCGCCAAGGTCGGCAGCTTCGAACAAGCGCTGATTGCTTTCTTCAACCGCGATCACGCCGATTTGATGGCCAAGATCAACGTTAAAGGTGACTTCAATGACGAAATCGACGCTGGCATGAAAGCCGGTATCGAGAAGTTCAAGGCCACCCAAACCTGGTAAGCCGCAGCGGGAGCCGCGAGGCTCCCGCTTGCTAACCTGATAGGTGTTACATGGCAGGCGCAAAAGAGATTCGCAGTAAGATTGCGAGCATCAAAAGCACGCAAAAGATTACCAGCGCCATGGAAAAAGTGGCGGTCAGCAAAATGCGCAAGGCACAAATGCGCATGGCTGCTAGCCGTCCTTATGCGGAGCGTATCCGCCAGGTAATTGGGCATCTGGCCAACGCCAACCCGGAATACCGCCACCCGTTCATGATCGACCGCGAAATCAAGCGCGTCGGTTATGTCGTCGTGAGCAGTGACCGTGGTCTGTGCGGCGGCTTGAACACCAACCTGTTCAAGGCCCTGGTCAAGGACATGGCGGTAAACCGCGAAAACGGCGTCGAGATTGATCTGTGTGTAGTCGGTAGCAAGGGTGCGGCCTTTTTCCGCAACTTCGGCGGTAACGTCGTTGCAGCTATCAGCCACCTGGGTGAAGAGCCGTCGATCAATGATCTGATCGGCAGCGTCAAGGTGATGCTGGATGCCTACCTGGACGGCCGTATCGACCGCCTGTCCGTGGTGTCCAACAAGTTCATCAACACCATGACGCAACAGCCTACCGTGGAGCAGTTGATTCCACTGGTGGCGACCCCGGATCAGGATCTCAAGCACCACTGGGACTATCTCTACGAACCGGATGCCAAAGAGCTGCTTGACGGCTTGATGGTCCGCTACGTTGAGTCGCAGGTCTACCAGGCGGTGGTCGAGAACAACGCGGCTGAACAGGCTGCGCGGATGATCGCGATGAAGAACGCTACCGACAACGCCGGTGATTTGATCAGCGATTTGCAGCTGATCTACAACAAGGCGCGTCAGGCTGCGATCACCCAAGAGATCTCGGAAATCGTCGGCGGCGCTGCCGCGGTTTAACGGTTCAAATATTCAGAGGATCCAGCTATGAGTAGCGGACGTATCGTTCAAATCATCGGCGCCGTTATCGACGTGGAATTTCCACGCGACAGCGTACCGAGCATCTACAACGCGCTGAAAGTAGTGAGCGCGGCTGAAACCACTCTGGAAGTTCAGCAACAGCTGGGCGACGGCGTGGTTCGTACCATTGCGATGGGTTCCACCGAGGGCTTGAAGCGCGGTCTGGAAGTCACCGACTCTGGCGCAGCCATCTCCGTACCGGTCGGTAAAGCGACCCTGGGCCGGATCATGGACGTCCTCGGTAACCCGATCGACGAAGCTGGCCCGATCGACACCGAAGAGCGCTGGGGCATTCACCGTCCAGCGCCTTCGTTCGCTGAGCAAGCAGGCGGCAACGACCTGCTGGAAACCGGCATCAAGGTTATCGACCTGGTCTGCCCGTTTGCCAAAGGCGGTAAAGTCGGTCTGTTCGGTGGTGCCGGTGTAGGCAAAACCGTAAACATGATGGAACTGATCCGTAACATCGCCATCGAGCACAGCGGTTATTCCGTGTTCGCCGGTGTGGGTGAGCGTACTCGTGAGGGTAACGACTTCTACCACGAGATGAAGGACTCCAACGTTCTGGACAAAGTGGCACTGGTTTACGGTCAGATGAACGAGCCGCCGGGAAACCGTCTGCGCGTAGCACTGACCGGCCTGACCATGGCCGAGAAGTTCCGTGACGAAGGTAACGACGTTCTGCTGTTCGTCGACAACATCTATCGTTACACCCTGGCCGGTACTGAAGTATCCGCACTGCTGGGCCGTATGCCTTCGGCGGTAGGTTACCAGCCGACCCTGGCTGAAGAGATGGGCGTTCTGCAGGAACGTATCACTTCGACCAAGGAAGGTTCGATCACCTCGATCCAGGCGGTATACGTACCTGCGGACGACTTGACCGACCCGTCGCCAGCGACCACCTTCGCCCACTTGGACGCCACCGTCGTTCTGTCCCGTGACATCGCTTCCCTGGGTATCTACCCGGCGGTAGATCCACTGGATTCGACTTCGCGCCAGCTGGACCCGAACGTGATCGGCCAGGACCACTACGACACCGCGCGCGGCGTCCAGTATGTTCTGCAGCGTTACAAAGAGCTGAAAGACATCATCGCGATCCTGGGTATGGACGAGCTGTCCGAAGCCGACAAACAGTTGGTTAACCGTGCTCGTAAGATCCAGCGCTTCTTGTCGCAGCCGTTCTTCGTGGCTGAAGTCTTCACCGGTGCTTCGGGTAAATACGTTTCCCTGAAAGACACCATTGCTGGCTTCAAAGGCATCCTCAACGGTGACTACGACCACCTGCCAGAACAAGCGTTCTACATGGTTGGCGGCATCGAAGAAGCGATCGAGAAAGCCAAGAAACTGTAATCCCGGCGCCCGGCAACGGGCGCTAATTTAGGTTGAGGCAATCAGATGGCTATGACAGTCCATTGCGATATCGTCAGCGCGGAAGGGGAAATCTTTTCCGGCCTGGTCGAGATGGTGATTGCGCACGGTGCACTGGGTGATCTTGGTATCGCTCTGGGTCACGCGCCGCTGATCACTAATCTCAAGCCGGGTCCGATCCGCCTGATCAAGCAAGGCGGGGAAGCCGAGGTGTTCTACATCTCCGGTGGTTTCCTCGAGGTTCAGCCGAACATGGTCAAGGTACTTGCCGATACCGTGCAACGTGCCGCCGACCTGGATGAAGCTCAGGCTCAGGCAGCTCTCAAGGCTGCCGAGAATGCCCTGAACGAAAAAGGCGCGGACTTCGATTACGGCGCCGCTGCCACTCGTCTGGCCGAGGCTGCAGCCCAGCTGCGCACCGTCCAGCAGATCCGCAAGAAGTTTGGCGGTTAATCCGTCAGCCGCTTGTTGTGCGATTGATAAAAAAGGGTAGCCTCGGCTACCCTTTTTTCTTTTCCGAATTCCCCAAAAACCGGTCGCAGTCGCTGACCACCCAGGATTGGTAGCCAGTCATGTCTCTTGAAATCGTTATCCTCGCGGCCGGTCAAGGCACTCGCATGCGCTCGGCGCTGCCCAAGGTGCTGCACCCGATTGCCGGCAACTCCATGCTCGGTCACGTTATCCACAGCGCTCGGCAACTGGATCCCCAGCGCATTCATGTGGTGATCGGTCACGGTGGCGATGTGGTGCGCGAGCGCCTGGCGGCCGATGACTTGAATTTCGTGCTTCAGGACAAGCAACTGGGCACAGGCCACGCCACTGCTCAGGCCGTGCCGTTCATCGATGCCGACACCGTGCTGATCCTTTACGGTGACGTGCCACTGATCGAAGTCGAAACCCTGCAGCGTCTGCTCAAGCACGTCGTGCCGGGACAAATGGGCCTGCTCACCGTAGAGCTGGATGACCCGACCGGTTATGGCCGCATCGTGCGCGATGCCGACGGCAAGGTTGCGGCGATCGTCGAGCACAAAGACGCCAGCGAGGCGCAACGTGCGATCACTGAAGGCAACACCGGAATCCTCGCCGTGCCTGCCAATCGCCTGGCTGACTGGATGAGTCGCCTGTCGAACAACAATGCGCAGGGCGAGTATTACCTGACCGACGTGATCGAAATGGCGGTCAGCGATGGCCTGGTGGTTGCCACCGAACAACCGCACGATCCGATGGAAGTGCAGGGCGCCAATGATCGCAAGCAATTGGCCGAACTCGAGCGTCATTATCAGCTGCGCGCTGGCCGCCGGCTGATGGCCCAAGGCGTGACCTTGCGTGACCCGGCGCGTTTCGACGTGCGTGGTGAAGTCACCGTCGGCCGCGATGTGCTGATCGATATCAACGTGATCCTTGAAGGCAACGTGGTCATCGAAGACGACGTTGTGATCGGTCCGAACTGCGTGATCAAGGACAGCACCTTGCGCAAGGGTGTGGTGATCAAGGCCAACAGCCATATCGAAGGCGCGGTTCTCGGCGAGGGCAGCGACGCCGGTCCATTCGCACGTCTGCGCCCAGGCACGGTGCTCGAAGCTCGCGCCCATGTGGGTAATTTCGTTGAGCTGAAAAATGCGCACATGGGCGAAGGCGCGAAGGCTGGCCACCTGACTTATCTGGGCGACGCTGAGATCGGCGCGCGCACCAACATTGGCGCCGGCACCATCACCTGCAACTACGATGGCGCCAATAAATGGAAGACAGTAATGGGCGCTGATGTGTTCATCGGTTCGAACAACTCGCTGGTTGCGCCTGTGGATATCTCCAGCGGTGCAACCACTGCGGCCGGCTCGACCATCACGCAAAATGTGGATAACGCCCAACTGGCGGTGGGCCGTGCGCGTCAAAAGAATATCGACGGCTGGAAGCGTCCGGAAAAAATCAAAAAATCCTGAGTTATCCACAATCTCTGTGGGAGCGAGCCTGCTCGCGAATGCGGCTGATCAGCCACTTATTCAGTGGCTGATCCCCCTTTCGCCAGCAGGCTCGCTCCCACAGCAGCTTCTATCTTTCTGAATTTTTCTCCTCGCGTCTTGACGGCAACCTTTCGATAGAGTTTCATTGCTTTACGTTATCTTTCGAATCGAAACTTAAGCCGCCATGTCCAAGCGCAACACACCCCAGCGTCGCCACAACATTCTCGCCCTGCTCAACGAGCAGGGCGAAGTCAGTGTGGATGAACTGGCCAAGCGCTTCGAAACTTCCGAAGTTACGATTCGCAAGGATCTCGCCGCGCTGGAAACCCACGGCCTGTTGCTGCGTCGTTATGGCGGAGCGATCAGCATGCCGCAGGAACTTGTCGCGGAAACTGCGCAGACTATCTCCAGATACAAGCAGGCGATTGCCCGCGCAGCGGTCCAACGCATTCGCGAACACGCACGCATCATCATCGATAGTGGTAGCACCACCGCCGCAATGATTCCCGAACTGGGCCAGCAACCGGGGCTGGTGGTGATGACCAACTCCCTGCACGTCGCCAACGCCCTGAGTGAACTCGAACACGAGCCAGTGCTGCTGATGACCGGCGGCACCTGGGATCCGCATTCGGAGTCCTTCCAGGGTCAGGTCGCCGAGCAGGTACTACGCTCTTACGACTTTGATCAACTGTTCATCGGCGCCGACGGCATCGATCTGGTTCGCGGCACCACGACCTTCAATGAATTGCTCGGTCTCAGCCGGGTGATGGCTGACGTTGCACGCGAAGTCATCGTGATGGTCGAGGCGGACAAGATCGGCCGCAAGATTCCCAATCTGGAGCTGCCGTGGAGCAGCATCCATACCCTCATCACCGATGATCGCCTGCCTCAAGAGGCGCGCGATCAGCTTCAGGCCCGCGGGATCACCTTGATCTGTGCGGCTGTCAGTCAGGAGAAATAACCATGTGTGGCATTGTCGGCGCTGTAGCTGAACGTAATATCACCGCCATCCTCCTCGAAGGCCTGAAGCGCCTCGAATACCGCGGCTATGACAGCGCCGGTGTGGCGGTTTATACCAACGATGAAACCCTGGAACGCATGCGCCGTCCGGGCAAGGTCAGTGAACTGGAAACGGCGCTGGCCGAACACCCGCTGGCCGGCCGTCTCGGTATTGCCCACACCCGTTGGGCCACCCATGGCGCGCCGTGCGAACGTAACGCCCACCCGCATTTTTCCGGGGACATCGCGGTGGTGCACAACGGCATCATCGAGAACCACGAAGCCCTGCGCGAACAACTCAAAGCACTGGGTTATGCGTTCAGCTCAGACACCGACACTGAAGTTATCGCGCACCTGTTGACGCACAAGCTCAAGGAACAACCTGACCTGGCGGCCGCACTCAAGGCTACGGTCAAGGAACTGCATGGCGCTTACGGGCTGGCGGTGATCAATGCGCAGCAGCCGGATCGTCTGGTCGCCGCGCGCAGTGGCAGCCCACTGGTGATCGGTCTGGGCCTGGGCGAAAACTTCCTCGCTTCCGACCAATTGGCCCTGCGTCAGGTCACTGACCGTTTCATGTACTTGGAAGAAGGCGATATCGCTGAAATCCGTCGCGACAGCGTGCAGATCTGGGATGTGAACGGCCATGCCGTCGAGCGTCAGACCGTGCAGTACACCGACGGTGCCGAAGCCGCCGACAAGGGTGAGTTCCGCCATTACATGCTCAAGGAAATCCACGAGCAGCCGGCCGTGGTCCAGCGCACCCTCGAAGGCCGCCTGGGCAACAATCAAGTGCTGGTTGAGGCCTTCGGTCCTCAAGCCGCCGAACTGTTCGCCAAAGTGCGCAACGTGCAGATCGTCGCCTGCGGCACCAGCTATCACGCCGGGATGGTCGCGCGTTACTGGCTCGAAGAGCTGGCGGGTATTCCGTGCCAGGTCGAAGTTGCCAGCGAATTTCGCTATCGCAAAGTGGTCGTGCAGCCAGACACGCTGTTCGTCACCATCTCGCAATCCGGCGAAACCGCTGACACCCTCGCGGCCTTGCGCAATGCCAAAGAGCTGGGTTTCCTCGCCAGCCTGGCAATCTGCAACGTTGGCATCAGCTCGCTGGTACGCGAATCCGATCTCACCTTGCTGACCCAGGCCGGTCGCGAAATCGGCGTGGCCTCGACCAAAGCCTTCACCACGCAATTGGTCGGTCTGTTGCTGCTGACGTTGTCGCTGGGTCAGGTCCGCGGGACTTTGGCTGATGGCGTCGAGGCGACGCTGGTCGAAGAGCTGCGTCGTCTGCCAACTCGCCTGGGCGAAGCGCTGGCGATGGACAGCACCGTGGAAAAAATCGCCGAGCTGTTCGCCGAGAAAAACCACACCCTGTTCCTCGGCCGAGGTGCGCAATTCCCGGTGGCGATGGAAGGTGCCTTGAAGCTCAAGGAAATCTCCTACATCCACGCCGAAGCCTACCCGGCCGGAGAGTTGAAACACGGCCCGCTGGCGCTGGTGGATAACGACATGCCGGTGGTCACCGTGGCGCCAAACAACGAACTGCTGGAAAAGCTCAAATCCAACCTGCAGGAAGTCCGCGCCCGCGGCGGCGAGCTGATCGTGTTCGCTGACGTAAAAGCTGGCATGACCGACGGCGAAGGCACTCACGTGGTGCAAATGCCGCACATCCACGACATCCTCTCGCCGATCCTTTACACGATCCCGCTGCAACTGCTGTCGTACTACGTGGCTGTGCTCAAGGGCACTGACGTCGACCAGCCGCGTAACCTGGCGAAGTCGGTGACAGTGGAATAAGTTATCCACCGTTGATCTACGCTCTCACAATCGCAGCCTCGGCTGCGATTGTCGTATCCGCCGCCGAGGAATCCCATGGACCGCTTTCAGGAAATGCAGATCTTCGTTGTCGTCGCCCAGGAGCAAGGCTTTTCGGCGGCGTCGCGGCGTCTGGGGCTGTCGGCGGCGAGTGTCACCCGCGCAGTAGCGGCGCTTGAGCAGCACATCGGTACGCAGTTGCTGGTGCGCACCACGCGCACCGTGCATCTGACCGAAGCCGGGCAGCGTTACTGCGATGACTGCCGACGGATTCTCGCCGAAGTCCAGGAGGCCGAGGATTCGGCGGCAGGCAGTCATGCGTTGCCGCGGGGGCAGTTGACGATCACTGCGCCGGTGCTGTTCGGCGATCTGTTCGTAACCCCGGTGATGGCCGATTACCTGTGTCGTTATCCGGATGTGTCGATCAATGCGCTGTTGCTCGACCGGGTCGTCAATATGGTCGAGGAGGGCATCGATGTCGCGGTGCGCATCGGCGAACTGCCGGACAGCAATCAGCATGCGATCCGCGTCGGCGAAGTGCGGCGAGTGATCTGCGCCTCGCCGGATTTTCTCGCCAGGCATGGCCGACCGGATCATCCACAGGCGTTGGCCGGGCTGCCGGTGGTGGCGACGTCGGCGATCGGTCAGCAACGCAATTGGCCGTTTCTCGACGCGGGTGAAGCACTCAGCGTGCGCACCGAACCGCGTCTCACCGTGACTGCCAATCAGTCCGCGATAACCGCTGCACGCAAAGGCCTGGGGCTGACGCGAGTGCTGTCGTATCAAGTGGCGGACAAGGTTGCGGCAGGCGAACTGGAAATCGTCCTCGCCGAATTTGAATTGCCGCCGTTGCCGATTCATGTGGTGTATCAGGGGGGGCGCAAGGCGCCGGCGCGGATCCGCAGCTTTGTCGACTTCGCCGTGAAGGCGTTGCGCGAGCATCCGGCCTTGAACACGGCGGCGTTATTGCAGCCACTGAAATAATCGATTGCATTGGCTGGTGATTCTTTAGTTTTGTCGATCCGTAGATGATGACTCCATCGGCGCGCTCATTCCGTAGCGTCGTCACTTTCCAGCGGAGTCGACCATGCAACCGATCAAACTCTACAACTTCCCCCGTTCCGGCCACGCCCATCGCGTCGAGTTGATGCTGGCCCTGCTGCAGCTACCGACCGAGCTGATCTTCGTCGATCTGGCCAAGGGCGAGCACAAGCAGCCGCATTACCTGGCGATCAACAGCTTTGGCCAAGTGCCGGCGATTGATGACAACGGCGTGGTGCTGGCCGATTCCAACGCGATTCTGGTTTATCTGGCGCAGAAATATGGCAACGGTCGCTGGCTTCCCACCGATCCGGTAGGCGCAGCACATGTGCAGCGCTGGCTGTCGGCAGCGGCGGGGCCGATTGCCTTTGGCCCGGCGGCGGCACGCTTGATCACGGTATTCGGTGCGCAACTGAATGCCGAAGAAGTCATCGGCCGCGCGCACAACCTGCTCAAGGTCATGGAGCTGGAGTTGGGCAAGACCGCCTATCTGGCCGGCGATGAGCCGACCATCGCTGATGTGTCTGCCTATAGCTACATCGCGCATGCGCCGGAGGGCAATGTCTCGCTGGAGGAATACGCCAATGTCCGGGCCTGGCTGGCACGCATCGAGTCCCTGCCCGGTTTTGTGGCGATGCCGCCTACCGCGGCCGGGCTACTGAAAACTGCCTGACGCGCGCATTCGTGAATACTCAGGGGGCGTCGGCAACGCTTCACCCGGTGCACTGATGCCCTCAAGCGTAACGGCCGGTTGCGCGACCTCTCCTCGCAAGACATGCAGCGCGCTGCGCTCTACCAACTGTTGGCTGGCTTGGCGCCAGTCAATCCAGCGCCAGTCGCGTACATCCTTGCCGGCGGGGAACTGACCACTGGCCTCGAAGGCCATGATCAGTTCGGTCAGGCTCTGCGGCTCCTGCAGATCGAAATAGGCCATGTACTTGCCACCGATTTCACGAAACACCGGAATGTCACTGCCCATTGCCGGCAAACCGCGCTGCATGGCTTCCACCAGCGGCAGGCCAAAGCCTTCGACGAATGATGGGAAAACCAGCGAACTGGCGTGGGCGTAAGCATGCTCCAGACTGGTGTCGCTGAGGTTGTTGAACATGAACAGGCGCCGGTTCAATTCCGGATGGTTGCGTATCCGTGAGAGCAGTTCGTCGCACTTCCAGCCGATATGTCCAGCGATACACAACCTGGCGCTGGAACCACCTGCCCAGGCACGCTCGAAAGCATCCAGCAGATAAGCATGGTTCTTGCGCGGCTCGATCGTGCTGACCATCAGGAAAACCGGGCCGGTTGCCTCGAACATCTGGCGCAACGCCGGCTCCACGGCTGCGGCCGAGCTGTGCAAGTCCAGCTCGGAACCCAAGTGGAAGTAGTCGAACCAGCGTTTTCCCGCTTGCAGGGGCCCAAGCCGTCGCTGCAGTTCATTGCGCACCTCGTCGCGCACGGTGGCGGAAATGGCCATGTAGCCGTCGGCAGTGCGGCAAATCCAGTCAAACCATTCCCCGAACACCTGCGCCGGTCGGGTTTCGTAAAAGTGTGGATGCGTCATGGGAATCAGGTCATAGATCACCGCAATGATCCCGACGCCATCACGCTTGAGTCGCTCGACATGAGGAAAGAAATCCGAATGCCACGAGGAGTCGAGCAGTATCAATTGGTCATCGGCCTGATGCTGTAAGGGCGAGCAGCGCTTGAGCAGCTGCAAGTGCCTCAGGCGTTTGAACAGCCTCAACGGGATCCCGAATGCGGTGAACGAGGTCAGGCGGTAGGCAACATATACAGCGCGGCGAGCCAGCTTCGACTCACATTGGGCCTCGCGCCGCTGGTGCCATTGCCAAAAACGATGGGCAAGGCGTTCCAGGCGGTCAGCGAATGTCGCGAAGGCGTTGAAAACCGGCGTGTTCAGAGGGGCCAGGCGCAAGACCCGGTAGAGTTGGCCGTTGACGAAAACCACCGGCATGCATTCGACATCAGCAGCACCGGACGGCAATTTATTGATGACATTGCGCACCACCCGCTGAATCCCCGAGTTGAGTTTCGGGTGGTTGAAAACGTGGGTGCACTCCACCAACAGTCGAGTCATAGCGCGCGCTCCGTGTTCGCCGATCCGGCGGGCAACAGGGGTGTCCGCAGAGGGTATTGCGCGAAACTGGCGAGACCTGTGGCGACCAGGCAATTTTTCAAAACCGCGACCCCTTGGGCTTATGTTTCGCTATTTCCTACAGCTGGTGTGGGAGGGTCTGTCAGACCGAGACGAAAGCTCGGTAGGACAACAGGCGAAACAGTTGTTGTATTTGTTCTGCGATCAATCTGTGCCAATTACACGACAATTTCAACAGGGCAAACCGTGACCGGTCAGTTCTGGACAGCGTAGACCGAATTATTCACGCCCGATGGTTCCCGAACCCTCAATGGATGTGTTTAGAATGCCCCTCGTCGCGATATTCCGAAGTTGAACACGGGGGTTGCGACGCAGAGTGAAACTGACCACTAAAACAAGAACTAAGACGTGTCTGATGAAGGACGCCGTGTCGGGATTCCCGGCCCGATCCATCTCTGGCCGTCACAGCATGAAGTTGCCGGAATGGCAGCTTTATCGTGGGATGCCATGAATTTCATTCTTTACTCGGACGTCAGCGACAGCTCCATCAGCCAGAGTCTCGGCCGTCCCGAATACAGTTATTACTTCGTGCTCAAGGCCTATCGTCCGTTGCTGGAAAGTCTTGGTCGTGTGCATGTCGTATCCGCCCCGGCAGAAGTCGATCCCCTCTACCGCCGATTGCTCGCCGCAGGCGAAGACAGCGTATTCCTGTCGTTTGCCCCACCGCAGAAAACCCCGGCCGATCTGCAATGCCCGACGGTCTGCGTCGTGGCGTGGGAGTTCGACTCGATTCCCGATGAACAGTGGGACAACGACCCGCGCCAGGACTGGACGCAAATGCTCGCGCGCCAGGGCCGGGTCATTACCTTGTCGAGCCACACTGCCCGGGCGATCCGACGGGCCATGGGTGAGGATTTTCCGGTGCTGGTGCTACCGACAGCGCTATGGGAAAGGTTTTCGGATATCCGCCAGGCGCATGTCCCGACACCGATCAATGCGGGGGCAACCCTGGCGATCAGAGGCTGTATTTTCGATAGCCGCGAACTTGGCTTGTCCGCCGATGCGCTGATTCCCGTCCCTTTGACACCTGAAGAAGAAGCTGCGCTGGCGGCTGAAATAGAAGCCGCGCGTCCACCGCCGCTGACCCTGAAGCGCCGATTCGTCATCGCCCGGCACTATCTACGGCTATGGGCACTGGATCTCGGGCGTGACCTGGCAGAGCCGGTCCCACGGGTGAAATACCTGCAGAACTGGTATTGGGAAGGGGTTCGTGATCGCGTTCCCGACAACCTTCACGCCTGGCTCGAGCAACGTCTGCCCGCCATTTGCGGCGCGCACCCGATTCCGCTCAGCGAACCACCGCCGCTGGACCTGCCGGCCACCGACGGCATCGTTGAAACCCGTGTCGACGGTGTGGTGTACGTCTCGGTCTTCAATCCCAAGGATGGCCGCAAGAACTGGCATCAACTGATTACCGCGTTTTGCTGGGCATTTCGCGAGCAGCCGGACGCGACCCTGGTGGTCAAGATCACCCAGAACGATCTGGCCTTGTATTACAGCGAATTGATGACGTTGCTCGCGCAGCTCAGCCCGTTCGCTTGCCGCGTTGTGGTGATGCACGGCTACCTTGACGACGCGCAGTATGCCGAGCTCTACAAGGCGGCGACGTTCTACGTCAATGCCTCGCGCTGCGAAGGCCTGTGCCTGCCCTTGATGGAGTTCATGTCCAGCGGCAAACCGGTGATCGCGCCGGCCCACACCGCCATGGAGGATTACATCGACGACTCGGTGGCATTCGTGGTCAGGTCCAGCGAAGAGTTGACGATCTGGCCCCAGGACACGCGGATTATTTACCGCACCCTGCGCTACCGACCGGACTGGGGTTCGCTGAAAAGCGCCTACGAAAACAGTTACCGCATGGCCACTGCGCACCCGCAGGACTATCAGCGGATGTCGGCCGCCGCCATCGAGCGGATGCACGATTACTGCGCGTTCGCGCCATTGCAGACACGCCTGGCGGATTTTTTCGCGCTGGCTCCCACGGCCGCTGATATCGAGCCTGTTCTGGATAACGCCTCATGCTGATCATCATTCATTCTGAAACAAATCAGCACACCATCACGCAAAACCTGGGGCGTTCCGAATACAGCTATTACTTCGTCCTCAAGGAATATCGACCGGTTCTCGAACGAATCGGGCGGGTTATCGAAGTGGCTGATCCGCAGACGCAAGTCGATGCGCTCTATGGCGAATGCCTGGCTCGAGGCGAGCCCTGTGTGTTCCTGTCGTTTTCCCCGCCGCACCGTACGCCCGTTGATCTGGCGTGTCCGACCGTGCCGGTGTTTGCCTGGGAATTCAGCACGATCCCCAACGAGCCGTTCGCCGGTGAGCCACGCAACGACTGGCGCAGCGTTTTGCACGCCTGCGGCGCGGCTGTCACCCATTCCAGTTATACCGTCGCTGCGGTCCGCGAAGCCATGTCCGCGGACTACCCGATCAGCGCCATCCCGGCGCCGGTGTGGGACCGCTTCGCCGCACGCGGCAGGCAAGCACAGGATCATTGCGCTGCCGAGCCGCTGCGGCTGACGATCAAAGGGGTGGTGGCCGACAGCCGTCAGCTCGACTTGAATGCCTTCGCCCCAGAGCATTTGCGCAGCGGCGAGGGGATTGATTTTGCCGCACCGGTGACCGAGCAGACCCTGTCCCTTGAGGGCGTGGTGTATACGTCAGTGTTCAATCCCGGCGATGGCCGCAAGAACTGGGAGGACATGCTCAGCGCCTTCTGTGTGAGCTTTCGCGAAGTCGAAGACGCTACCCTGGTGCTGAAACTGACGCACTTCGATGCTGAAGAGGCGCTGGCTGACATCCTCCATCATTTGTACAAAAACCAGTCTTATCGGTGCCGTATCGTGTTGATTCACGGCTATCTCGCCGATCCGGACTACGAGCGACTCGTGCAGGCGACTCGTTATGTCGTGAACACGTCCTACGGCGAAGGCCAGTGCCTGCCTCTGATGGAATTCATGTCTTGCGGCAAGCCCGCAGTAGCGCCTCGAACCACGGCAATGATCGATTACCTGAGCGCTGAGAACGCGTTTCTGATCGAGTCCACCGACGAACTGACCGCCTGGCCGCACGATCCGCGCAAGGCATTTCGCACGCTGCGGTACGTGACCAACTGGGCATCATTATGTGAGGCCTACCGGGCCAGTTACGACGTTGCAAAAAACCAGCCGCAGCGTTATGCCGCGATGTCCGCACAAGCGGTCGACAGCCTGCAGGCTTTTTGCAGTCAGGCTGTGGCCGAGCAGCGCCTGCGGGCATTTCTTGCACAGTTGTTCGAACACCGTGCCGCTGCGGGGGAAGCCTGCCAAGCATGAACGGCAAGCGCATCATGGATATAGAAGTGCTGCGCGCCGTCGCCGTGCTGGGGGTATTGTTCCATCACCTGCAGGGCAGTCTGTTCGCGGCCCCGGTGCCTTTGCTGGACAGCATTCACGGCAGTCTGCAAACGTGGTGGGGCGTCGATCTGTTTTTCGCCATCTCCGGCTTTGTCATCGCTCGCAGCCTGGTTCCGGCGTTGCGAGGTTGTACCAGTCGCCGGGAGTGCTGGCAGCAGACGCGCAACTTCTGGCTGCGCCGCGCCTTTCGCCTGTTGCCGTCGGCCTGGCTATGGCTCGCGCTGATGCTGCTGGCCTGTGTGTTCCTCAATCGCTCCGGGGCTTTCGGTACCTGGCATGCCAACTTGCAAGCGACCCTGGCCGGCGTGTTGCAGTACGCCAATTTCCGTTTCGCCGACAGCTTCTTCCGATACGAATACGGCAGCAGTTTTGTCTACTGGAGCCTGGCGCTGGAGGAACAGTTTTATCTGCTGTTTCCGCTGCTGATTCTGCTGTTTCGCCAGCGTCTGGTCTGGGCGCTGCTGGCGCTGGTCGCGGTGCAGATTCTGACCGTGCGCACCCCGTTGCTGATGGTGGTGCGCACCGACGCGCTGGCCCTTGGCGTGCTGTTGGCGATGTGGAGCGCACGGCCCGGCTATCATCGCTGGCAGCCAACCTGGCTGGCGCGACCGTGGGCCGGGATTTCAGCCTTCATCGCCATCGCATTGCTGCTCAGCTTCATGGCCACCGATCGTTTCACCTTCGCGCCTTATCGCATCGGTTCAATCGCGCTGCTCAGTGCCGTGCTGGTGTGGATCGCTTCATACAACCGCGATTACCTGGTGCCTGCCGGTGCGGTGCAACGGTTGCTCGCGTGGGTCGGCAGCCGCTCCTATGGCATTTATCTGATCCATATCCCGGCCTATCAACTGGTGCGTGAACTGATTTTCCGTTTGCAGAGCGCCGGTCTGCCGAGTCCGGCCGGGCATCCGGTGTTCACGCTGTTGCTGGGATTCGGCCTGATCGTGCTGTTCAGTGAACTGAATTACCGCTTGATCGAAATGCCGATGCGCAACCGTGGCGCCGCGCTGGTCAAGCGCCTCGGCACGCCCCGATCCGCCCTTCCATCCCCTGGAGCCACCTCATGCTGAGCCTTTTGAAGAAACTCACGAACGCCACGCCGGCGCAGCCTGTTGTGGCGGTTGCCGAGAAGACCGACCCGTACATGCTCGGCCTGCACGATGCGATGCTCAGCGGCTGGTTCAATCAGCAAACCGGCGAACTGTTCACAGGGTTCCCGGTGACCCCCGACGACACGCTGCTCGATGTGGGATGCGGCGATGGCGGTAACGTGCATTTCTGCGGCATGCGCGGGGCGAAGATCATCATTGCCGATATCGATGCGGCCAAGGTCGAAGCCACCCGTCAGCGCTTGAGCGATACCCCGGCGCGCGAAGTCGAGTGCCACGTCACCGATTGCAATCCGCTGCCGATTGCCGACGCCACGGCGACACGTGTGGTCTCGACGGAAGTGATCGAACATGTCGACGACCCTGCGCAGTTTCTCGCTGAGCTGGTGCGGGTCGGAAAGCCTGGCGCGTTGTACCTGCTCAGCGTGCCGCACCCAAGCTCCGAAGACCTGCAAAAGGACATCGCCGCGCCCGAGTACTTCCAGAAACCCAATCACATACGCATCATCAGTGAAGAGCAGTTCAAGGCAATGGTCGGCGACGCCGGGCTGGAAATCATCAGCCATAGCCAATACGGCTTTTACTGGTCGATGTGGATGATGCTGTTCTGGGAAGCCAAGGTCGAATTCAGCAACCCTGATCACCCACTGCTCAATCACTGGGCCGACACGTGGCAAGCGGTACTCGACTCCCCGCGCGGGGCGCAGATCAAACAGGCGCTGGATGCGGTGGTGGCGAAGAGTCAGGTGATCATTGCGCGCAAGCCTGCGGCATCCCTGTAGGAGCTGCGGCACGCTGCGATCTTTTGATCCTGATTGTTAACGCACGATCAAAAGATCGCAGCCTCGTTTCACTCGTCAGCTCCTACGGGGTTTTTGTGTAACCTTGCGGCTTGTGGTCTCAGGGATTTTCAGGGTATGCGGTTTATCGTGGGTCTGTTTCTTGGCGTCTTGCTTGCGGGTTGCGAGCAACACGTCGCACCTGCCCTGGACCAGCAACTCTATGTCTGGCAGCGCCAATGGACGTCCGCGCACGCGCCGGCATTGAGCGACAGTCGCAGTGACTTCTCGACGTTGCGGGTGCTGGCATTGCAGGGTTTTCCCGGTACCCGTTGGAGCAGGGCGCAGGTCGATCCAGCGTTACTGAAAGCGGATGGTCGACCTTTGATCGCGGTGGTTCGCCTCGACGGTCAACTTCGATCGCTGGATCAGGAGCAGGTCACCGCGCAGATTCTGCAAGTCATCGCCGACTGGCAGGCGCGGGGCCTCACGCTGAGCGGCGTCGAGATCGACCACGATGCCGGCAATGCACGGCTGCCCGCATACGCTGCCTTCCTCAAGCATCTACGCTCCGTCTTGCCGCCATCTCTGCCTCTGAGCATCACCGCGCTGCCGGCCTGGCTCGACAGCCCTCGGCTGCCGGCACTGTTGCAGAGCGTCGACAGCAGCGTGCTGCAGGTTCACGCGGTGAGCGATCCGCGACGAGGTCTGTTTGATCCACAGCAGGCCTTGAAGTGGGCCAAGGCCTGGGCACGTGCCAGCGACAAACCGTTCTATCTGGCGCTGCCGGCTTATGGCGTTGCGCTGTTGGCAACTGACGGTGGTGCGCCGGTGGTGGAAAGCGAAGTGCAACTCGAGCGCGGCGGACAGCGCCGGGAACTGCTCGCCGATCCGCTGCAACTCAGCCAATTGGCCAAGACCTTGCGCGACGACCCGCCCGAGCATCTCGCCGGGCTGATCTGGTTTCGTCTGCCGCTGGCCAACGACCGTCGCGCGTGGAGCCTGACGACTTTACGCGCCGTGGCTCGAGGTGATTTGCTCAGCAGTCATTTCGGCCTGTCGCTCAAAGAGCAGGCCGGACTCTATGACATCCAGCTCGAAAACCGCGGCAATCTCGACAGCCCGTGGCCCGCGCAAATCACGCTGAAGGTGCAGGACTGTGCTGGCGCCGATGCGCTCGCCGGTTACTCGTTGCAACAAAGTGCCAATCTGCTTACCTTCACCCGCCTGCGTGACGGCCGCTTGCCGGCGGGCGGGCAGCGCGCTATCGGTTGGGCGCGTTGTGCACATATTGATCAAGGAGGTTCGCATGTTGACCCGTAACTGGCCCCGCCATCTGCTGTGCCTGAGCCTCAGCCTGCCGCTGGGCTCGGCGTTGGCCTGCGGCCCGGACTTCCCGATGCGCCTGCTCGACAATCGCGTGCAGACGTTGGCCGATTTGCCCGAAGGCAGCTTCAGCTTCGAAATCAGTCGCCTCGGCAAAACCATTGCCGGGCTGAAAAATGTCACCGCCGCGACCCATAACCCCAACGATTACGCCGAAGACAACGCGTCGGAGCTGGCGCGGGAACAGGCTGAACAGGTCGGCCTGAGCGCCGAGCAGCAAGCCTTGGTCAAGCGCTTGCGCGGGCTCAGCGACGCGCGTCAGGCTGAGGAGCAGGGCGCCGGTCTGCCGGCGGAAATCCGTTTGTACGTCGCCGGCGCGGTGGCCTTTGCCAGCGGCGATCAGCAATCGGCCACGGAGTATTTCAACAAGGTGCTGGCGCTGCCGGCAGAGCAGCGTCCGTTGCGCAGTACCTGGGCGGCGTATTCTCTGGGGCGCATCGCTTTCGCCATGAGCACCGAGGCGCATGACCGCATCGAAGCGCTGGAACAGGCGCGCGCTGCCTTTCGTCAGGCCCGGCAGCTGAGCATCGATGGCTTCAGCGATCCGCTGGAACTGGGCGTTGCCAGCCTCGGTGAAGAAGCGCGGGTGTTGCGCAGCGCGGGTGACTGGAGCGGCGCCATCGAACTGTACGAAGCGCAGAACCTGCACGGCTCGGCGGTCGGTTACACCTCGCTCAAGCAACTGATGAACGAACTGGCTGAATTGCCCCAAGCCCAACTGGCGAAGCTGCTGCAGCAGCCAGCGGTGCAGCAACTGGTCACGGCGTCGCTGGTCAGTCGTCAGGGCTGGTCATTCGGTGAACAGCCGCCGAATGAAAAGAAACTGGTAACACTGTTGCAGAACAGCACACATGGCAGCCTCGACAATGCCGATCGATTGGCGGCAATGAGTTATCAACAGGGCGATTACGCGTCTGCCAAGGCCTTCCTGGAAAATGCCGGGGACGGCGGGCTCGCTTGGTGGTTGCGGGCAAAACTGGCGGTGCGTGATGGCGACACGACTGCCGCCGCGGCAGCCTACGCCAAAGCCGCCCAGGCTTTCCCGCAGAACGAAGACTGGGGTTATCGCCGCACACCGGACTGGGCGTTTGAAACCGTGCAGCCGAAATGCCGGGTCGAGGGCGAAAGCGCGATCCTGGCGTTGCAACGCGGCGAATACCTGCAAGCCTTTGTCCAGTTGTACCGCAGCAACAGCATTTACTGGTTCGATGCCGCCACCGTTGCCGAGCGGGTGCTGACGGTCGATGAGCTTAAACAGTATGTTGATGAGAACGTGCCGGCGCCGCCGCCATTGACGCAGCAGGAACGCGATAACTACGTGCCGCTGTCGGTGGCCGCCAATCTGCGCAATCTGCTCGGTCGACGGTTGCTGCGTGAGGGACGTTACGAGGAAGCGGTCAGTTACTTTGCCAGTGACGATCTGCAGCACAAGGCCCGGCTCTATGGCGAGCAACGGCTCAAGGCCGAGGCGGCATGGTGGCCGAGCAAACGCGCCAGTGCGTTGTACAACGCCGCATGGACAGCCCGGGAGTGGGGCATGGACATCCTCGGTTATGAGATGGCGCCTGATTACGCCACATTCGGCGGCAGCTATACGCTGGAGAACACGAAGCTGGATGTCGGCCCGCTGATTTCCGCAGCGGAAGTCCAGCGCCAGCAGGCCAGCGCCGCGCAACCGGATCAGCGTTATCACTATCGTTTTGTCGCCACGGCATTGGCCAGTCGCGCCGCCGATCACCTGCCGCACACCAGCCAGGCATTTGCCGCGGTGCTGTGCAACGCTGCCGGCTGGAACAGCAGCCTGGCAGACCAGAGTGCGCTGTATCAGCGCTACGTCAAAGAAGGTCCTTACGTGGCGTGGGCGCAAGACTTCGGCAATCAATGCCCGTACCCGGACTTCGAAAATGCCGACAAGCGCTACGTCACCCAAGTCACCGACGCGGTGCGGGCGACGCTGCGACCTTACAAGTGGCCGGTGCAGATTGGCGCGATGGTGCTGGTCGCTCTTGCCGCGCTTGTGTTGATCACCCGTCGTCAACGCAAGGGGCGCCAGGCTTAAGCCTGCTGGAGGAAGCTCAGGCGTACGGCGAAGCCGATCAACAGGCTGCCGAACAGCCATTGCTGAACGCGCTGGGCTGTCGGACTGTGTTGCAGCCAACGGCCCAGTGCCGCGCCGGTCAGGGCGACAACACTGTCAAACAGCAGGCCGACGCTGACCAGCACCAGGCCAAGTACGGCGAACTGGCTCAACACCGGCGCGCCGTAACTGACGATGAATTGCGGCAGCAGCACCGAGCAGAACAACAAGGCCTTGGGGTTGAGCAGGTTGGTCAGCAGGCCGCGCTGGATCGCTTCGCGCCAGTGGCCGTGTGCAGGTGCCCGCTCTTGGGATTGCAGGCTCGGCACCAGCGAGCTGCGAAAACATTGAATGCCGATCCACAGCAGGTACGCCGCACCCGCGATGCGCACCACATCAAACGTCCACGGTGCCGTTTTGAACAGCGCTGCCAGCCCCAGCGCCGCCAACGCCACATGACAGGCCCGTGCGATGGCCAGGCCCACGGCTGTGGCCAAGGCAGCGCCGCGACCCTGCCGCGCACCGGTTTGCAAGAGCAGGATCATGTCCGGCCCCGGCAATAGAAGCACCACAGCCAGGGTCAGGATAAACAGCCAGAGACTAGCCACGTCGTGCCCTCTCATTGTCGATTTGGTCGCGCCAGTCTAGAGCGAGAGGGCAGGGCAGGTGCTTGCGTAGTCAGCTTCAAAATCCTCTGTGTTTGGCATAACCTGCTGGTTTTCCAGCGTGTAACTATCGGAATCTGCCAAAGATGAAACTTGACGCCTATGACCGCAAGATTCTCGCAGCGCTGCAGCGCAACGGCCGCCTGAGCAACGTCGAGCTGGCGGAGGAAATCGGCCTGTCAGCCTCGCCCTGCCTGCGGCGGGTGCGCATGCTTGAAGAAGCAGGAGTGATCCGCGGCTACCAGGCCAATCTCGATCGAGATGAAGTCGGGCTGGGGCTGACGGTGTTTGTCGGGGTCAAGGTCGAGCGGCATAACGAAGAACGCGCCGAGGCTTTTTATGCCGCTGTCACTGCGTTGCCTGAGGTGGTCTCAGCGTTTCTGGTGTCCGGGGAGTCGGATTTCCTGTTGCAAGTGGTGGTGCCAGACTTGCGCGCTTACGACCGCTTTGTCAGCGCGCATCTGCTAAAGCTGCCGGGGGTGAGCGATATTCGCAGCAACTTTGCCATTCACACAGTGAAAGCGCCGGGGGCGTTGCCGTTGGGGCATCTGCCGCTGTAGACCGGGTGGTGCCATTCGCGAGCAGGCTCGCTCCCACAGGGGTAACGCATTCCAATGTGGGAGCGAGTCTGCTCGCGAAGGAGCGCGCAAGGCTTGGAGATTTACATCTGCGTCGCCATCCCCTCGACATTCATCGCTGCCTGACGTAAAGCTTCCGAGCGCGTCGGGTGCGGATGGCAGGTCAGGGCAATGTCTTCAGCCGATGCGCTGAACTCCATCGCCACACAAAACTCGCCGATCATCTCGCTAACGCTCGGGCCAACGAGGTGCACGCCGAGCACTTCGTCCGTGCGCTCGTCGGCGAGGACTTTGGCAAAGCCTTCTGTTTCGTGATTGATCTTCGCCCGGCTGTTGGCAGTGAAGGGAAACTTGCCGACCTTGTAGGCGCGCCCTTCGGCCTTGAGCTGTTCTTCGGTCAGGCCGACGCTGGCCAGTTCCGGCTGGGTGTAGATGACGTTGGGAATCAGCGCGTAATTGACCTCGCCGGCCTTGCCGTGGATCTGTTCGACGCAGGCCATGGCTTCGTCTTCGGCCTTGTGCGCGAGCATCGGCCCGGACGTGACGTCGCCAATCACCCAGATCCCGGCGGCTTCGGTGCGATGTTGCTTGTTGGCGAGCATGCCGCGTTTGTCGGTACTCAGGCCGACGTTCTCCAGTCCCAGGCCTTGGGTGTACGGCCGGCGCCCGATGGCCACCAGCACATAATCGGCTTCAATCAGCTCGGCAGCGCCGCCTGCGGCAGGTTCGACACTCAGCTGCACGCCTGAAGCGGAGCTGGTGGCGCTGGTAACCTTCGAGCTCAATTTGAAGGCAATGCCTTGTTTGCTCAGCGCGCGTTGCAAGGTTTTGCCGGCCTCGCCATCGACGCCGGGGCAGATACGATCAAGGTATTCGACCACGGTGACCTGCGCGCCGAGTCGCCGCCATACCGAACCCAGCTCCAGGCCGATCACTCCGGCGCCAATCACCACCAGATGCCTGGGCACTTCACTGAGCGACAGCGCGCCGGTGGAATCGAGGATACGCTGGTTGTCGATCTCGACCCCGGGCAGGGGAGTGGGCTCGGAGCCGGTGGCAATGATGATGTCCTTGGCGCTGAGCTCGGTCTTATTGCCCTGAGCGTCGGTCACCGTGACCTTGCCCGGGCCGTCGATATGGCCCCAGCCCTTGATCCAGTCGACCTTGTTCTTGCGGAACAGAAACTCGATGCCCTTGGTCAGGCCGGCGACGCTTTCGTCTTTCTGTTTCATCATCTGCGCCAGGTTCAGCGTCGGTTTGACCTCGATGCCGAGATTGGCGAATTCCGTACCCGCCGCAGCGGCGTACAGTTCCGAAGCGTGCAGCAAGGCTTTGGACGGCATGCAACCGACGTTCAGACAGGTGCCGCCCAGCGTCGATCGCCCTTCGACGCAAGCGGCTTTAAGGCCGAGCTGACCGGCGCGGATGGCCGCGTTATATCCACCGGGGCCACCGCCCAGAATCACCACGTCATAGTTGCTCATGCGCTTGCTCCAGATTGCTCGATGGGGATAGCCAAGATTAGTTGCGATATAAATTATGTGCGTAATATGAGCGTTGCCGAACATTTCGGTCAAGGCTTCAGGCAAGCGACAGCTGCGGCGTCTTTGAATAAGTGCAATTGTGTACGAATATTTCACAGCCTTCGTTATATCGTAACGTCAAGACCAATGTAGCCGGGGTGATATGCAAGTCGATCTTGAGTTGGACGCCACGCCAGTGACCGGGCTGCCGCGCTTTCAGCAAGCAGCCGCGCAGGGACGCCAGTTGCGGCGGCTGGCTTATGGCGTCGGTGGATTAGCAGCGGTGGGCTGGGTGTTGGCGTTTTTCGTCGGCCTGTTTGCGCCACGATCACTGTGGTTGCCATTGTTGATCAATCAAAGCGCAGCGTTGGTGGTGCTCGTCGCCGGGTTGCAATCGGCCTGGTGGGTGACGCAATGGCGCGCGCGAGTACTGCATCCGTTGAGTTCGCAACCGGCAGTTGTGGAGGAGGGCGCCACAGCTGATGGCTGGTACGAAAGGCTTCTGGAGCGCCTGAGTCAGCGCAGCCGGCATCTGCTCGGACAAATCGGCGCGCCGACGCTGTGGCTCGGCGGCTGGGCGTTGTTGGTCCTGCTCAGTATCGAGCAAGTATGGAATCTGGCGTTACCCCCAGCGGCGTTGGGTATTTCGGCGAGCATCGGTGCGGCATTGGCGTTGTTGCTGGCGTTCGCCTTGCTGGTGCTGGAGCGGCACCTGGCACAGGAGCCGCCGGCGCAATGGCCGGAAGCGGCGGCGCTCGCGCAACTGGCCCGGGTGGTGATCTTCTCGCTTCTGATCGGTGCACTGTGTCTGTTGTTCGCCAGTGAACACGCGGTCTGGCCAGTTCGCATCGCGGTGCTCAGCGCGATTCTGCCGATGCTGGTTGCCATCGAACTGTTGTTGCGCGCGGTGCTGTCAGTCTTCAGCCCGCGCCGCGAACAACTCGAACCTACCCTGCTGGCGCGCAGTTTTATCGCCGATATGCTGCGCTGGCCGCCGCAACCGTGGCTGGCGCTGCAGCATGAAATGCACAACCGTTTCGGCATCGATCTGCGCCAGATCTGGGCGTTCAGTTACATGCGCCGGGCCCTGTTGCCAGTGATTGCAGTGGTCGCACTGGTCGGTTGGCTGCTGACCGGCTTACATGAAATCCCTCTGCAAGGTCGCGGCATCTATGAGCGCTTCGGTAAACCGGAGCAGGTGTTCGGCCCAGGTTTGCACGCCGGATTGCCTTGGCCGTTGGGGCGCGTGCTGAGCGTTGAAAACGGCGTCGTCCACGAACTGGCAACCAGCGTCGGCGACAAGCCGTTGGCCGTGCAGTCCGATTCCGCTGAAGGCCCGGCACCGCTGACCTCCAACCGTTTGTGGGACGCCAGCCACGTCAATGACAAATCCCAGGTCATTGCCAGCAGCCGGGACGCGCAACAGGGATTGCAGATTGTCAACATGGACGTGCGCTTTGTCTATCGCATCGGTTTGAACGACGAGGCGGCGCTTGCTGCGACCTATAACAGCGCCGATGTACCGACGCTGCTCCGCAGCACTGCCAGTCGCATTCTGGTTCACGATTTCGCCTCGCGTACCCTCGACGGATTGCTCGGCGACGATAGGGCAGGGCTTGCCGAGGAAATCGGTCGCGCGGTGCAAAGCGATCTGAACCAACTGAACAGCGGTGTGGAGATCCTCGCCACCGTTGTCGAAGCAATCCATCCACCGGCCGGCGCGGCGAATGCCTACCACAGTGTGCAAGCGGCGCAGATCGGCGCCCAGGCGTTGATCGCTCGCGAACGCGGGGCGGCTGCGCAGGCCAGCAACGAAGCGCAGTTGCAGGCGAGCACGGTTCGCGACCAGGCAACGGCAAACGCGCGGGAGATCAACGCCGCCGCGCAAACCGCCGACCTGAAATTCAGTGCCGAACAGAAAGCCTTCGCCAGTGCCGGCCAGGCCTTCGTGCTGGAGCAATACCTCAGCCAGCTCAGTCAGGGCTTGAGTAAGACCAGGTTGCTGGTACTCGATCATCGACTCGGCGGCAGCGCCAATGCGCCAACCATCGATCTGCGCACTTTCACGCTGCCGGCTGATCCGTCGCCCGCACGTATCAACGCTCAACCAGGAGCCACCCATTGAGCCAGTCGCCTGTGCATGACGTTCACGACCACCGCGGCCACGACCATGGCCACGCCGGGCATCACCATCACCATGGTCATCACCATCATGGCGATGCCGAGGACGCCGGGCCATTTCCATGGCGACGCATGGGTTGGGCGGCGTTGCTGGTGGCGTTTGCCATCGCTGCCGCGAGTCTGGTGCAAGTCCGCTCCGGCGAAGCCACGGTCATCACCCGTTTCGGTAATCCCTCGCGGGTCTTGCTTGATCCCGGATTGAGCTGGCGCTGGCCTGCGCCGTTCGAGGCGGCAATTCCGGTGGACTTGCGTCTGCGGACAACCTCCAGCGGTTTGCAGGATGTCGGTACTCGGGACGGTTTGCGCATCATCGTTCAAGCGTATGTGGCGTGGCAGGTGCAGGGTGATCCTGAACACGTGCAGCGCTTCATGCGTGCAGTGCAGAATCAGCCGGACGAAGCGGCCCGGCAGATTCGTACCTTTGTCGGCTCGGCCCTGGAAACCACGGCCAGCAGTTTCGACCTGGCCGATCTGGTCAACACCGATGCCAGCCAAGTGCACATCAGCGATTTTGAAGCGCAGTTGCGTCAGCAGATCGCTCAACAATTGCTCGCCACTTATGGCGTGCGCGTGGTGCAAGTCGGCATTGAGCGGCTGACGTTACCTTCGGTCACGCTCAGTGCAACGGTCGATCGTATGCGCGCCGAGCGTGAAACCATCGCCACCGAACGCACAGCGATCGGCAAACGCGAGGCGGCGCAGATCCGCTCCGCTGCCGAACGCGATGCGCGAATTGTCCAGGCCGATGCCACGGTAAACGCCGCCGACATCGAAGCGCAGTCACGGGTAGAGGCTGCGCAGATTTATGGTCGCGCCTACGCCAGCTCGCCGCAGCTGTACAACCTGCTGCGCTCGCTCGATACCCTCGGCACCATTGTCACACCGGAAACCAAACTGATTCTGCGCACTGATGCCGCGCCGTTCCGCGTGCTGGTCGATGGCCCCCCGAGTCTCGACAGCAAATCCGGATCGCAACCATGAATGAACAAGTTCCACGTGGAACACATGCGTTGAACAGTCCGTGGATTCAGGCGGGGCGTTTGGCGTTTATCGCCCTTTACGCGGTAACCGTGTTGGCCGCCTTGGCGTGGGCGTGCTCGAATGTGCGGCAGATCGATCCGCAGAACCGCGCCGTGGTGCTGCACTTTGGGGCGCTGGATCGCGTGCAGAATGCAGGTCTGTTATGGGCATGGCCGCAACCCTTTGAACAGGTAATTCTGTTGCCAGCGGCGGATCGGGTAATCGAGCGTCGGGTGGAAAATCTGTTGCGCAGTGACGAGGCGCTGAAGGCTGATCGTGGGGCTTCTTTCGCCACGCCATTGAGCGATGCCCTCGCCGGGTCTGGTTATTTATTAACCGGTGATGCCGGCGTGGTGCAACTGGATGTGCGAGTGTTTTACCAGGTCTCCGATCCCTATGCGTTCGTGTTGCAGGGCGAGCATGTGCTGCCAGCGCTCGACCGGGTGGTGACACGCAGTGCGGTGGCGCTGTCCGCCGCGCGGGATCTCGACACCATTCTGGTCGCTCGCCCGGAGCTGGTGGGCGCCGACAATCAGGCGGCCGAGCGTCGCGAGCGATTGCGCGGTGATCTGGTGCAAGGCATCAACGCGCGTCTCGCTGATCTGAAAGCGAGCGGGCAGGGCATCGGCATCCAAGTGTCGCGGGTGGATGTGCAATCGAGCCTGCCGGAACCGGCGGTCAGTGCCTTCAACGCGGTTCTGACCGCCAGTCAGCAGGCCGATAAAGCGGTAGCCAACGCGCGTACCGAGGCAGAAAAACTCACTCAATCTGCCAACGAACAGGCCGACCGTACGCTGCAAGTGGCCCACGCGCAGGCGGGTGAGCGCACTGCCAAAGCCTCGGCCGATACCGCAACCGTCTCGAGTCTGGCCACGTCTGCCGACCCGCAAATGCTCCTGCGTCTGTATCGCGAACGCGTGCCAAAGATTCTCGGCCAGGCCGGGTCGGTCACCACTGTTAACCCGAAAGACGATTCCCGGTTGATCATTCAAGGAGCCAGTCAATGACGGCGACCACCGCAGCTCCGAGTCTGTTGTCCTCGGCCGAACAACGCCGCGCCGCGCGCCAATTGACCCTGGCGATGCTCGCGCTCGGGCTGTTGGGTCTGGGGCTGGTCTGGCGCTGGATGCTCCCGGAGCAGGTAGGTGTCAGTCAGTTATTGCTCAGTTCTGCTTCTTTATTGGTAGCGGTTCCGGTGATGCGTTCGGCGTGGTACAGCCTGCGTTACCCCAGCCTGCACGGCATCACCGATCAGTTGATCGCGCTGGCCATGCTCGGTGCCTGGGCGACCGGCGATCTGCTCACCGCAGCGTTGTTGCCGATCATCATGATCTTCTGCCATGTGCTGGAAGAGCGCAGCGTCATCGGTTCCCAGGAAGCGATTCACGCACTCGGCCAGTTGACCCGCAGCCATGCGCGCAAGCTGCAAGCAGACGGCTCGATTATCGAAGTGGACAACGGCACGCTCAGCACTGGCGATATCGTCGAAGTGCGGGCCGGCGATCGGGTACCGGCGGACGGTCGTGTGTTATCCGGACAGGCGAGCCTCGACACCGCGTCGATTACCGGTGAGTCGGTGCCGGTGGAAGCTGGCCTCGGCATGCCGGTCTTCGGCGGTGCGATCAACCTCGATGGATTGCTGCGCATCGAAGTCACCCGCACTGGCGGCGAATCGACCTTGGGCAAAGTCATCGCTCTGATGCAAAACGCCGAACGCTCGAAACCGCCGATCACCCGATTGCTCGAACGCTACGCTGGTAGTTACATGGTGCTGGTGTTGCTGCTGGCGGCGGTGACCTGGTTCGTCACCAATGATGCCCAGGCGATGCTCGCGGTGCTGGTAGCGGCGTGTCCCTGTGCGCTGGTGCTGTCTGCCCCGGCCACGGCGATTGCCGGTGTCGCCGTCGCCGCGCGCCATGGGATTCTGATTCGCAGCTCGGCGTTCCTTGAAGAACTCGCCGATCTGACCTCGCTGGTGGTCGACAAGACCGGCACGCTGACTTACGGCACTTTGCGTTTGCAGTCGTTCGCCAGCCTGAACGCGGACACCAGCGAAGTGCAGGCGCTGGCCGCCAGTCTCGGCGCGGCGAGCAGTCATCCGGTCAGTCGGGCGCTCTCGGGGCTGGTCAATCAGGACGCCTATTGGCCGTTATCAGATATCCATGAGCGCCAGGGCCTTGGTGTCGTAGCGGTGACAGAGAAGGGCGAGGCGGCGCTCGGTCGGCCAGAGTTGTTCGCGCAACTGGGCGTCATCACGACTGCAGTTCCTGAACACGACGG
Organism: Pseudomonas sp. HN2; assembly: GCF_020736465.1. Classification (NCBI taxonomy): domain Bacteria; kingdom Pseudomonadati; phylum Pseudomonadota; class Gammaproteobacteria; order Pseudomonadales; family Pseudomonadaceae; genus Pseudomonas; species Pseudomonas sp. HN2. Next base: position 6,030,440 of record NZ_CP085885.1, on the reverse strand, counting down.
CCCGATCGCCGGGTTGGCCCTGAACGGTGAATTTCTCGCCTGGCTGTTGCTCGCCGACAGCGTCAAACCCGAAGCACGCTTTGCCCTGAGCGAGCTGCGCGAACTGGGTCTGGGACGACAACTGCTGCTGACCGGTGATCGTCACAGTGTGGCCCGAACCCTGGCGCAGGAAGTCGGACTGAACGAAGTCCACGCGCAAGCGCTACCCGAAGACAAACTCAATCGAGTGCTCCAGGAAATCGATCGCGGCTTTCGCCCGATGGTGGTGGGCGACGGCATCAACGATTCCCTGGCGCTCAAGGCCGGCGTCGTCGGTGTGGCGATGGGCGCCGGCGGTGCCGACATTGCCTTGGCGTCAGCAGACATCGTCTTGATCGGCAGCGACTTGCGTCGCCTCGGTACCTGCGTGCGCCTGAGTCGTCAGTGCCGGCGCACTTTGCAGGTCAATGTGGTGATCGGTCTCGGCTGGACCCTGGCCATTGTGGTCTTCGCGGCTTTCGGCTGGCTCGGCGCCGCCGGTGCGATGATCGCGGCGTTGCTGCACAACCTGAGCACTCTGCTGGTGTTGGGTAACGCCGGGCGTTTACTGCGCTTTCAAGAGCCGTTGCTCAAGCTCGGTGCTGAGGAAAAATGAAAGAAAATTCATGAACCGCGGGCTGATCAGGCAGTCATCTATCGTAAGGCGCGTGTTATCTGCAGTTCAGCGCGATGCGCCGGTGGCGATAGTCCAGGCCAATCGAATCGATAGCCTGCTATTTTTCAAGGTTGGTCTACCCTCAGATCAGACGTCTGAAACAAGGGGGGATTTTCCATGCTCGCGCAACTTCCACCGGCCTTACAGAATCTGCAGTTACCGCTGCGCCTGCGACTCTGGGACGGCCACGAGTTCAATCTGGGCCCGGCGCCCAGCGTAACCGTCGTGGTCAAGGACCCGCAGATGGTCTCTCAATTTACCCACCCGAGCCTGGATGCGCTGGGTGCGGCATTCGTCGAGGGCAAGCTGGAACTGGAGGGCTCGATCAGCGAGGTCATTCGCGTCTGCGACGAGCTGAGCAGTGCGCTGCTCGACGAAGACGAAGGCAGTCAGCCGGTTCGTGCACATCACGACAAGGACACCGACGCCAAAGCCATTTCCTACCATTACGACCTGTCCAATGCGTTCTACCAGCTCTGGCTGGACAGCGACATGGCGTATTCCTGTGCTTACTTCGAAACCGGCAGCGAAACTCTCGAACAGGCGCAACAAGCCAAATTCCGCCATCTGTGTCGCAAGCTGCGCTTGCAGCCCGGCGAGTATCTGCTGGATGTCGGCTGTGGTTGGGGCGGCCTGGCGCGGTATGCGGCGCGAGAGTTCGGCGTGAAAGTGTTCGGTATTACCTTGAGCAAGGAACAATTGGCGCTGGCGCAGGAGCGGGTCAAAGCCGAAGGGCTGGACGATCAGGTCGAATTGCAGTTGCTCGACTATCGTGATCTACCGCAGGACGGCCGTTTCGACAAAGTCGTCAGCGTCGGTATGTTCGAACACGTTGGCCACGCCAATCTCGCCGAGTACTGCAAAACATTGTTCGGTGCGGTGAAGGAGGGCGGGCTGGTAATGAACCACGGCATTACCGCCAAGCACACCGATGGCCGCCCGGTTGGGCGCGGTGCTGGAGAGTTCATTGAGAAATACGTTTTCCCCAACGGCGAGTTGCCGCATCTGGCGATGATCTCCGCCCAGATCAGTGAAGCGGGTCTGGAGATCGTGGATGTCGAAAGCCTGCGCCTGCATTACGCACGCACGCTCGATCACTGGAGCGAGCGGCTGGAAGACAACCTCGAAGCCGCCGCGAAACTGGTCCCGGAGCAAGCCCTGCGGATCTGGCGCCTGTACCTGGCCGGTTGCGCATATGCGTTCGCCCGTGGCTGGATCAATCTGCATCAGATCCTCGCCGTCAAAGCGCACCCGGATGGCAGCCACGAATTGCCCTGGACCCGGGACGACATCTACCACCCGTAATACACCGCGCTTTCAGAGTATCGGCGAGATGAGCCGGGCGATCCGCATGCCGACCTGTTGCAGGCGGTGGATCTCCCGGCTTTCTTCTTTGGCCACTTCGTCGGCCTGCGCGAAGTCGTCGTTGAGCATGTGCTCCACGGCAGCGGCGAATTCAGCGTCGACGGTCAACAGCATCACTTCGAAATTCAAACGGAACGAACGATTGTCCAGATTGGCGCTGCCAATGGCGCTGATCTCGTTGTCGACCAACACCACTTTCTGGTGCAGGAAACCGGGTCGATAGCGGAACACCCGAACGCCGGCACGCACCGCTTCAAATGCATACAGGCTGGACGCGGCGTAGACGATGCGGTGATCGGGCCGCGACGGCAGCAGCAGTCGCACATCCACGCCGCGTAATACTGCCAGCCTCAGTGCGGCGAAGACGGCCTCGTCTGGCACGAAATAGGGACTGGTAATCCACACCCGCTGCGTCGCGGCATGAATGGCTTCGACGAAGAACAGCGAGCAGGTTTCGTACGAATCGGCCGGGCCGCTGGCGAGCAGTTGGCAGAGCACGCCGTCCGCCGGGTACTCATCCGGCAGAATCAACGGCGGCAAAGTGCGTGCGGCCCAGAACCAGTCTTCGGCAAACGATTCCTGCATGCACGCGACCACCGGGCCACGTACTTTGACATGGGTATCGCGCCACGGCGCCAGCGGCGGTTTCTCCCCCATGTATTCATCGCCGACGTTGTGGCCGCCGACAAAGCCGACCACGCCATCGACCACGACGATTTTGCGATGGTTACGGAAGTTGACTTGAAAGCGGTTCAGCCAGCCGCTGCGCGTGGCAAAGGCTTTGACCTCGACACCACCATCGCGCAACGCCTGCACGTAGTGATGGGGCAGGGCGTGACTGCCAATGCGGTCGTAGAGCAAGTGAATGGACACCCCTTCGGCGGCTTTCTCCAACAGCACATCACGCAAGCGCTGGCCGAGGCGATCATCGTGGATGATGAAGAACTGGATCAGCACTGCTTCCTTCGCTTGTTCGATCGCCTCAAAAATCGCCTCGAAGGTCGCCGTGCCGTTCACCAGCAGTTGCACTTCGTTATTCGCCAGGCACGGCATGCGCCCCAGTTTCGGCATCGCACGTAATGAGGCGTAGGCGCTTGAGGCCCGGGCGGCCAAGGCTTCTTCCACCCACGGGCGCCAGTTCAGTTCGGATATCGCCAGGCGCATCTGCTCGTTGGCCTGGCGCCGCGCCTTGATGTAACCATCGAAGGTGCTGCGACCGAACACCAGGTACGGAATAAGCGTGAGGTAGGGAATGAAGATCAGCGACAATGCCCAGGCGATCGAGCCTTGTGCGGTGCGCACGGTAAGCACTGCATGGATCGCAGCGATCGAACCGAGTGTGTGCAACAGGGCGATCAGGTAACCGAAAATATGCGGTCCGAAAAAATCCATGGGGCAGCCTTGCTCCGCGAGATGCAATGCTTAACAGACCATGTTCTGCTGCGAATGTCTCTATTTAATCGGTGCATGAACCGACGCAACCGGCCGGCGTCTAACGGCCACAACTGATCAGGAGTTTCTCGATGAACGTTCGTCTGCTGGGTTTGGCGCTGGGCCTGGGTTTGGCATTACCGGTGGTTGCGCAGGCGCAAATGCTGCAGCCGGGATTGTGGGAGATGACTTCAAGCAATCTGAAGGTCGATGACCAGGCCATGGACGTGCAATCGATCCTTGGCCAGATTCAGGGCCAGATCACCCCACAGCAGCGGGCGGCGCTGGAAAAGAACGGCATCAATATCGGCGGTAAAGGCATCCGGGCCTGCCTGACGCCACAGCAAGTGGCGACCAACGATATCCCGCTGGCCGATCCGCAATCGGGCTGCAAGCAGCAGATCACCGAGCGTACCGGCAACCAATGGAAATTCCGCTTCAGTTGCCCGAAGGCCCAGGGCACCGGCGTAGCGACATTCCTCAGTGACCGCGAATTCACCACCGTCGCCAATGGCACCTTCAACGCCATCGGCATCAACCAGAAGGGCAGCCTGGAAACCCGTGCGGTGTGGCTGGGTCAGGATTGCGGCACCGTTAAACCCCGCCCTTAAAACGTCTGCGACTCCCACAGCTGGACCCCATTCCAACTGTGGGAGCAGCCTACTCGCGAATAGATCGGAAGTTCGCCTCAAGTCATGGCTGACTCAACGCCTTGTACAGCGTATTGAGGTTGTATTCGAACAGCCCCGTAAAAGTGCTCGCCGGGCCACTCGCCGCCAGCGCATCCGAATACAGCGTGCCGCCGATGTGCGCGCCGCTTTCATCCGCGATCTGCTTGAGCAGACGCGCGTCCTTGATGTTCTCCATAAACACCGCTTTGACTCTGGCCTGGCGAATCTGCGTGATCAACGCAGCGACTTCAGCCGCCGACGGTTCGCGTTCGGTGGACAACCCCTGTGGCGCCAGAAAGTCGATGCCATAGGCTTGGCCGAGGTAGCCGAACGCATCGTGGCTGGTAACGATCTTGCGGTTGCCTGGCGGCAGCGCACCGAGTTTGTTTTTGGCTGCGGCGAGCAGCGCGTAGATCTGTTTGAGATAGTTCTGGCTGTTGCGCTCGTAGTCGGCCTTGTTGGCCGGGTCGGCAGTGACCAGTGCCTTGGTGATGTTGCCGACATACAACTCAGCATTCGCCAGATTGTGCCAGGCGTGTGGATCCGGCACGGTTTCGCCGTCCTCATCGAGCGAACGTGGAATCACCCCGCGACTGGCAGTGATCACCGTCGCCTTACTGTCGGTGCTGGTCACCAGCCGATCCAGCCAAGGCTCGAAACCGAGCCCGTTCTTGATGATCAGCCGCGCCCTGAGCAGGGCCTTGGCATCGTCCGGGGTCGGCTCGTAGGTGTGCGCATCGGCGTCCGGGCCAACCATGCTGGTGATTTGCACGTGCTCGCCGCCGACCTGCTGAACCATGTCGGCGAGGATGCTGAAGCTGGTGACCACCGGCAGTTTTTCGGCAGCCGACAACGTCATCGACAGCATCAGGCTGAACAGCACGAGTAGAGCGCGCATCGGGAAACACCTCATTGGGATGTGAGCAAGGGCGGACGGTGCAGCAAACCGTGAACTGGCCCGAACACCACTGAAAGCAGATAGCCGACCCCGGCGACCAGCACGATGGCCGGGCCGCTAGGCAGCGAGTAGTAGAACGACAGCAGCAAGCCGAGCCACACCGACAGGCAACCCATGACGGCGGCGACAGCAATCAGTACCGGCAGGCGGCGGCTCCAGAACCTTGAGGCAGCCGCAGGCAGCATCATCAGTCCGACCACCATCAGTGCGCCGATGGCTTGAAAGCCGATCACCAGATTCAGCACGACCAGAGTGAGAAACACGGCATGGGCCAGCGGCCCGAGACGGCTGACCGTGCGCAAGAACAGCGGGTCTAGTGTGTCCAGTAACAACGCTTTGTAGATCGCGGCCATGGCCACGAGGCTGAGGGCCGAGACCCAAAGCATGCCGGTCAGCGTCGGCCCGTCCACGGCCAACGCAGAGCCGAACAGCAAATGCATAAGGTCGAGGCGTTTGCCGGCCATGCCAAGAATCAGCACGCCGCTGGCCAGTGAGATCGGATAGACAGCGGCGAGGCTGGCGTCTTCGCGTAGACCCGTGCGCCGGGTGATCCAGGCGGCGAGACCGGCCATGCTCAGACCGGCGCCGAGGCCACCGAGCGTAAGGGCGGGGAGGCTCAAACCGGCGAACCAGAATCCCAATGCCGCACCGGGGAGAATGCCGTGGGCCACCGCGTCGCCGATCAGGCTCATTCGCCTGAGAATCAGGAACACGCCCAAGGGCGCCGTGCTGCATGCCAGCACCAGTCCGCCGAGCAAGGCGCGGCGCATGAATACGAATTCGCTGAAGGGCTGCCAAAAATGGCTGACGGTGATGAGCATCAGGCCACCCGCATGGACGGTGTCGGCTGGATCAATTCTCGGCTGGTCCCGTACACGCAGTGGCCGTTTCTGATCAGCAGCGTATGCGGAATATGTTGTCGCACCGCGACCAGGTCATGGCAGACCACAACCAGTGTTCGGCCCTCCGCCTGCCAGTGGTGAATGTGTTGCCAGAGCAATTGCTGCCCGAGTTCATCGAGTGCGGCATGCGGTTCATCCAGCAACAGCACTGGGGCGTCTGCGAGACTCAATCGCGCGAGCAGCGCGCGCTGTAATTCACCGCCGGACAGGGCCATCAAAGGACGCTGTTCAAGTCCACTCAAGTGCCAGTCTTCCAGTGCGTTTTTCAAGCGCTGCGTGCGCAATTGAGTCGAGAGCCGACGACCCCAGAAACCTGCAGCGATGAGTTCTTCGAGGCTGATCGGGAATTGTCGATCCAGGTGCTGCTGTTGCGGCAGAAAGGAAATGCCGCTTTGCCGTGGAACAGCCATTTCCACTTTGCCAGCCAAGGGCTTTTGCAATCCGGCGATGACTTTCAGCAAACTGCTTTTGCCGCAGCCGTTGGCGCCGATGACGGCAGTCAGGCTGGCGCTTTCGAACTCCAGGCTAAGAGGTGTCGTCAACGGTTGTCCGGGCGCGCCCCAGACCAACGATTGGCAGCGGATCATGGTTGCTCCCGCTGCCAACTGCTCTCGGCAACGGCGTCGTGAGCGTGCAGGCTTTCGACATGGATCACGCGGATATGGAATCGGTTGATACCCGGCGTGCGCTGCAGTGCCAGGTTGAGACGGCGGGCTGCGTCTTCGCAGAACATCAGATTTTGCCCGTTGGCGAGAGCGAAGGCCTGCTCGTCCGGGCGTTTTACGGCGGTCTGGACAGCGGTGACAAGGGCGGCTTCGGCGTCATTGATGATCGCGGTCAGCGGAAGCTCATCGATGAAGTCATCAAGATGCAGGTGAAGTTGCGCATAACTGCGTTGGCTATGCGGTGTCGCTACGATCCCTTTGGTTGAGCCGAGCCATGCCAACACCTCAGCGTGCTGCAGAGACTTATTGGCGAAATCGTCGACGAATTGCTGCTGGATCAATTGCCTTGCCAAGGCCGCAGAGCACGGGCACGTCGAGGAATAAGGCACCTCAATTTTTAGTTCCACGTGGAACATTTGCTGTTTCAGGCTGGCTGAGATGGTAGCCGGGTAGGATTTCCAGCCTGCCAAGGGACTGATCAGCGCGGATCGCTTGAGTAGCAAGTCAGTATGAATGTTCAGATATGCGCAGTCGGACAGAGCTTGATGACTGGCCAGAAAACGCTTGAGTATTTCCCGCAACAGCGCCGGGGAAAGGCTTCGCTGTTCGAGCGTATCGAGTGCCAAGTACAACCGCGACATGTGAATACCGCGCGCTTCACCATCATCAAGGCTCACGCCAGCGTCTACTTTGGCACTGAGGCGTTGGCCTTCAAGCAAAACAGGTAGGGCAATCCCACGCATGCCTACCCAATCGAGTGGCAATGCCTGGCGTGCAGATTGGTTGGCGATATCCGGTAGCGTAAGAGCGTTCATGGTTGAGACCGTCGTGTTGATCTCATTTTACGTTACATTATAACACTGCATTCAGCGACGCTTTTTTCATGAAAAGGTTTTCACTAGCAGCCCGTCATCCGGCTGCAAGTGAACCTTGCGCTGCTGCCACCCGAGCTTGAGAAGCGGTTGATAGTTGTCCAGCCGACACGACGGGTATAGCCAACCCAAGCCTCGCCGTCGGAGGCGATGCCGGTGAAAAAGGTCAATTGGCCGAACCGGCTGTTGGTTTGCGCCCAGTAGCGATGGCCATTCTTTTCGAATCCCCTGAGATACAGCGTGGTGCCGACCGTATTGACGCTATAGGCGTTGCCTTCGGCGTCCACGCAAGCCAGCAGGTTAGCGCTGCGCGTGCAGTGCGCGAGACCGGGACCTTGCGCTTCGGCTTGGCCGATGAGCGCCATGCCGGAACTCAAAAGCAGATATTTCAGCGCATTGTTCATCGCGGTTTCCAGGATAGGTGGCGAGACAAATCGTGAAATCTTCCCGCTCGGGCTAGCAACTCTGTATTGTTACACTATAACATAAAGCGCAAACCAGCCGGAGCTGCCGATAACAACCGTTGCCTTCTTCACTACCAAGACATGAAGCGCGATACGTCATGCGCAAATCACCAAAGCGCATATCGGCGGCTATCAACGAGGATTATCCAATGTCAGAGAAACTGCCCGTCACCGTACTTTCAGGATTTCTCGGCGCCGGTAAAAGTACGCTTTTGAATTACGTACTACGTAACCGCAAAGGTCTGCGCGTTGCGGTAATCGTCAACGATATGAGCGAAATCAATATTGATGGTAGCGAAGTCCAGCGTGATGTCAGCTTGAACCGCGCAGAAGAAAAACTCGTTGAAATGAGCAACGGCTGCATTTGCTGTACGTTACGTGAAGACCTGCTTGAAGAGGTCAGCAAGCTCGCAAGGGAAGGACGTTTCGATTACCTGCTGATCGAATCCACCGGCATCTCCGAACCGCTTCCAGTCGCCGAAACTTTCACCTTCCGCGATGAACACGAACAAAGCCTCGCCGACATCGCCCGTCTCGACACCATGGTCACAGTCGTCGACGGCGTGAACTTCCTGCTCGATTATCAGGCCGCCGAAAGCCTCGCCTCTCGCGGCGAAATCCTCGGTGAAGAAGACGAGCGTTCCATCACGGACCTGTTGATCGAACAGATCGAATTCGCCGACGTCCTGCTGATCAGCAAAATCGACCTGATCAGCCAGCATGAGCGCGAAGAGCTCATAGCGATCCTCAAGCGCCTGAATGCCCAGGCTGAAATCATTCCAATGGTGATGGGCGAGGTGCCGTTGGAGAAAATCCTCAACACTGGCCGTTTCGATTTCGAAAAAGCCGCACAAGCACCCGGATGGCTACAGGAATTACGCGGTGAGCACATCCCGGAAACTCAAGAGTACGGCATCGCCTCGACGGCGTACCGCGCCCGCAGGCCCTTCCACCCACAGCGCTTTTTCAGCTTCATCGACCGCCCATGGCTGAACGGCAAGCTGCTGCGCTCCAAAGGCTTCTTCTGGCTCGCCAGCAAGCCTACCGATGCTGGCAGTTGGTCGCAGGCCGGTGGTTTGATGCGGCATGGATTTGCCGGTCGCTGGTGGCGTTTCGTGGCGAAGAATCAATGGCCTGAGGATCAGGAAAGCGTACAGGCCATCATGGGAAACTGGACTCCGAGCGTAGGAGATTGCCGCCAGGAACTGGTTTTCATCGGTCAGAACATCGATTTCCTACAACTCACAGCCGAGCTGGATGCCTGTCTGCTCACCGATGAAGAAATGGCAATGGGTGTAGAAGGCTGGCGCTTGCTGCCTGATCCCTTCGGCCCTTGGCACGAAGAGGCCGCCTGATGCTCGCACTCAAAGATCAGCACCTCCTTACCCGTCATCAGCATCAGGGCCTGAGCCCGCAAACGCTGACGCGAATCCTTGAGGACGGAACCAATCTCGCGATCTGGCAACGCCAGCTGCCTTTGCACATCGCCGATTTCGCACAATTAGTGCTGTCGCTCAACGAGCCCTTGGCCGAGTCGCTTTGCCTGGAATTACCTGACGAAGACGCCGAACCGGATCTCGACGGACTGGCTTCAGGGCTGCGTGATCTTCAAGGTTACGAAGGTTTCATGAGCGACCTTAAATGGCTGATCAGTGCCTTCGCCTGCCTGCTCGGCGCGCGGCGTATCGGCGTGCGCCTGCGCGTGCTGGACAAGGCCATGTGCCCGCGCTTCCACGTCGATCACGTACCCGTGCGCCTGATCACGACCTATGCCGGGGTCGGTAGCCAGTGGCTTGAAGAGGGGGCGATGGATCGCACGCGACTTGGTCAGGCCAATGCCGAACCGCAAGATGCAGCGACGATTCGCCAGCTCAACAGCGGCGACGTTGCCCTGCTCAAGGGCGAAAAGTGGCACGGCAATGAAGGCTTCGGCCTGATCCATCGTTCGCCGCAACCGGCACCCGGTGAGCGCCGTCTGTTGCTCACCCTCGACTGGCTCGGCTGACACTCAGGGCTTGCGCCAGGCACCCTGGCTCTGGCCTTCGCAATACGGCTTGAGATACGCCGCATCAGTGGCCACGCCGTAATAGTGGATATCCTGGCGATAGGGCATATTGGCGACTTGCGCGTTGCTGCAAACACCGAAAGCCCCGCTCGGGCACTGATCGACGTATTGCACCTCGACCTTCTGCCCGGCCAGCGTCGGTTGGCAGAAGCCGTCGTTGAACAATTTCTGCGGAATCGTCCTGTTCTGCTGACAGACTTTGACGTCGAGCCGTTCGCCCTGTGTGTGCACCACGCAGGCCTGGGCGCACGCTTCACTCGACAGCAGCGTCAACAGCAACGACCATCCCCACCAGCGCATCATCAGTCTCCTCAATAACTGTCCGCAGAAAAGTACCCGCCATGTTGCAGAACATTCCGACCCACGTCATCGCCGGCCCGTTGGGCGCGGGCAAGACCAGCCTGATTCGCCAGTTGTTGGCGCAGCGGCCCGCGGACGAACGCTGGGCGGTGCTGATCAACGAGTTTGGCCAGATCGGTCTGGATGCCGCGCTGCTGACTCGCGATGCCGATGGTATCGCACTGGGTGAGGTGGCCGGGGGCTGCCTGTGTTGCGTCAATGGCGCGCCGTTCCAGATCGGCCTTGGCCGCTTGCTGCGCAAGGCCAGACCGGATCGACTGTTTATCGAGCCATCCGGGCTGGGCCATCCCGCACAGTTGCTCAAGCAATTGAACACGGCGCCGTGGCTGGGCGTGCTGGCGGTTCAGCCGTGTGTTCTGGTCCTGGATGCTCAGGCATTGCACGCAGGTAGAGGCTTGCCGGAAGCCCAGCAGCAAGCGTTGGCCAGCGCAGGGTTGCTGCTGCTGAACAAGGCGGAAAATCTTGATGAAACGGCTCGGGAGAACATTTGCAGCGAGTTGCCACCGGTCAGGATGATCTGGACCCAGCAAGCCCGGTTGCCTCTGGATGAGCTGCCGGGGATGACAGAAAAAGCAACCGAAGGCGTGGTTAATCTGCCGCTGCCCACGGGATTGGCGCAGCTGCCGGCCGTCTGGAGCGACCCGAGCGTGCCGATTTGCCTGAGCCAGGCGCAGGAGGATGGCTGGAGCATCGGGTGGCGCTGGCATCCTGGACAGATATTTGACCAAGGACGCATCGCTGATTGGCTGGCCGCTCTCGAGTGGAAGCGGGCCAAACTGGTCATCCACGGCAGGGATGGCTGGGTTTCAGTCAATGCGCTGGAAAATGCAGATCTGATTTGGCAGGCCAGCGAATGGCGAAAAGATTCGCGAATTGAGCTGATCTTTACCGGGCCGCAGAACATCGAACAGCTAGACGCCGATTTGACTCAATGCCGAGTTCGGTGAATTAGCTCAAGGCTTCCACTTGGTATGTTCCTGCCGCCACTGGCTCAGCTCGATGACTTCCGCGCGAGGCTTGTGCACTTCGACCACCGGCGGCGTATCGTCGAACGGTGCCGGGTAGGGTGCCAATTCAATCTGCGCACTGTGCGCGCCGAATTGGGTCACGGTGCCGTTGTGGCGGCTCTCGCCAGTCACGGTGAATTCGAAGTTGTACACCCGCGCCAGTCGGCGGCGACCGTTGGCGTCCTTGATCAAACCGATCTTTTTCAGCGCGACGTTACCGTCCAGCAATTCGACGCCGACGTTGCTGCAATGCTGTTTGACCCGCTCCAGCGCGCGCTCGCGCAAGCCGTGGTTGTGCCAGAACCAGGCACCGGCAGCAGCGAACAGCATCAGCACGAAGATGTTTTCCAGGGTCAGCATCTACATCGAACTCCAAAAGATGGCGTCAGCTTAACTGTCTCGCCGGTCTGTCGTACAGGCTGTGTTTCGTCGCATACTGCGCGGCTTGAATTTCAATCGTTTTACGGAATGACCCGAATGAAACGTACGCCTCATCTGCTCGCCATCCAGTCCCACGTGGTGTTTGGCCACGCCGGCAACAGCGCTGCGGTTTTTCCGATGCAGCGCGTCGGGGTCAACGTCTGGCCGCTCAACACCGTGCAGTTCTCCAACCACACCCAGTATGGTCAGTGGGCCGGTGAAGTGCTGGCGCCGCAGCAGATTCCCGAACTGATCGAAGGCATCGCCGCGATTGGCGAGCTGGGCAACTGCGATGCGGTGCTGTCCGGCTATCTCGGCAGCGCCGCGCAGGGCCGGGCGATACTCGGCGGTGTGGCGCGGATCAAAGCAGTCAATCCGAAGATGTTGTATCTGTGTGACCCGGTCATGGGTCATCCAGAGAAGGGTTGCAGCGTGCCCACCGAGGTCAGCGATTTCCTGCTCGATGAAGCGGCCGCCGTGGCGGACATCATGTGCCCGAACCAGTTGGAGCTGGACAGTTTTTCCGGGCGCAAGCCGCAGTCGCTGTTTGATTGCCTTGCCATGGCGCGGGCGCTGCTGGCGCGCGGGCCGAAAGCAGTGCTGGTCAAGCATCTGGATTACCCGGGCAAACCGGCCGATGGTTTCGAGATGCTGCTGGTGACGGCCGAGGGCAGCTGGCATCTGCGCCGTCCATTACTGGCGTTTCCGCGTCAGCCAGTAGGCGTGGGCGATTTGACGTCCGGCCTGTTCCTGGCGCGGGTACTGCTGGGCGACAGCCTGCTCGCAGCCTTCGAATTCACCGCAGCGGCGGTGCATGAGGTGTTGCTGGAAACCCAGGCGTGCGCCAGTTATGAGCTGCAACTGGTGCGGGCGCAGGACCGGATTGCCCATCCGCGGGTGAAGTTCGAGGCGACGGCGATCAGTCTCTAAGAGCTAGTCGTCTGTATTCGCGAGCAGGCTCGCTCCCACAGAAAGAATGCATTCCCAATGTGGGAGCGAGCCTGCTCGCGAAAGCGATCAATCGAGCGCTCTCCATTTCAAGCGTCGCCCTTGATCTCCTGATAACGCTTCTCCAGCTCCTGACGAATCTGCCGACGCTGTTGCGCCTGCATGAAGCGGCGCTTGTCTTCGCTGTTCTGCGGTTGCAGCGGCGGTACTGCGGCCGGTTTGCGCTGGTCGTCCACGGCGACCATGGTGAAGAAGCAGCTGTTGGTATGGCGCACCGAGCGTTCGCGGATGTTTTCCGTGACCACTTTGATGCCGACTTCCATCGACGTGTTGCCGGTGTAGTTGACCGAGGCGAGGAAGGTCACCAGTTCGCCGACATGAATCGGCTCGCGGAAAATCACCTGATCAACCGACAGTGTCACCACGTAGCGCCCGGCATAACGGCTGGCGCAGGCGTAGGCCACTTCGTCGAGGTATTTGAGCAGGGTGCCGCCGTGGACATTGCCAGAGAAGTTGGCCATGTCGGGGGTCATCAGTACCGTCATCGACAGCTGGGCGTTTCCGGGTTCCATAACGTTCTCACGGGTCAAGGCTGATGGCTGGAAGCGCCTCTGCGGGCGCTTGGTGGCTTTTCAGAAAGCACCGTTATCGGGACGCCGGGCAACGGGCCGCCGTCACGCCGGTAGCGATCTGTTTCCATATATTGCACCGGCTTCCAGAGCGAAGTCGCGGTGTTAACCTGCAAAAGCCCTGCCCAAGGGCAATTCCCACATCTAAAGCGGATTTTTAACCTGCTCGCGCGGACTTTTCTGACGTCTGCCTGCGACTGTCGTGATCAAGGAGCCCACGCCATGCATGCCATCAGTTTTATTCAGGATCTGGCAGTGATCATGCTGGTCGCAGGTGTGGTCACCGTGCTGTTCCACCGTTTCAAGCAACCGGTGGTGCTCGGCTACATCGTCGCCGGGTTCATCATCGGCCCGCACACACCACCGTTCGGCCTGATCCACGACGAAGAAACCATCAAGACCCTGGCCGAACTCGGGGTGATTTTCCTGATGTTCTGTCTCGGTCTGGAGTTCAGCCTGCGCAAGTTGTTCAAGGTCGGGGCTACAGCGTTTATTGCCGCGTTCCTCGAAATCATTTTGATGATCTGGATCGGCTACGAGATTGGCCGCTGGTTCGACTGGAACACCATGGATTCGCTGTTCCTTGGCGCGATTCTGGCGATTTCCTCAACCACCATCATCGTCAAAGCCCTCAACGATCTGAAGATGAAGAACGAGCGTTTCGCGCAGTTGATCTTCGGGGTATTGATTGTCGAGGACATCCTCGGCATCGGCATCATTGCGCTGCTGTCGAGCATCGCGGTCAGCGGCACGGTGAGCTCGGGCGAAGTGTTCTCCACGGTCGGCAAGCTGTCGCTGTTCATGATCGTCGCGCTGGTCATCGGCATCCTTCTGGTGCCTCGCCTGCTCGCCTACGTAGCGAAATTCGAAAGCAACGAGATGCTGCTGATCACTGTGCTTGGCTTGTGTTTCGGCTTCTGCCTGCTGGTGGTCAAGCTCGAATACAGCATGGTCCTCGGCGCCTTCCTGATCGGCGCGATCATGGCCGAGTCGCGACAGCTGCTGAAAATCGAGCGACTGGTCGAGCCGGTTCGTGACTTGTTCAGTGCGATCTTTTTCGTCGCGATCGGGCTGATGCTCGACCCGCTGATTCTCATCGAATACGCCTGGCCGATCGCGGTGATCACCGTCGCCGTGGTGCTGGGCAAGATGTTGTCCTGCGGCCTCGGAGCATTTATCGCTGGCAACGACGGACGAACCTCGCTGCGGGTCGGCATGGGCCTGTCACAGATTGGCGAATTTTCCTTCATCATCGCCGCGCTGGGCATGACCTTGCAGGTGACCAGCAACTTCCTCTATCCGGTCGCGGTGGCCGTTTCGGTGATCACCACGCTGCTGACGCCGTACTTGATTCGCGCGGCGGATCCGCTGTCGATCAAGCTCTCGGCAGCCGTACCCAAGCGTCTCGGCCGGGTGCTCGGCATGTATGGCGAATGGTTGCGCAGCATTCAGCCGCAAGGCGAGGGCGCGATGCTGGCGTCGATGATCCGGCGGATTCTGTTGCAGGTCGGGGTCAATCTGGCGCTGGTGATTGCGATCTTCTTCGCCGGCGCGTATTTCGCCGAGCGCATGTCGTTGTGGCTGCAGGACTGGATCAGCGATCCGAGCTGGCAGAAGGCGTTGATCTGGGGCGGGGCGCTGTTGGTTTCGCTGCCATTCCTGATCGCGGCATATCGCAAGCTCAAAGCGCTGTCGATGCTACTGGCGGAGATGGGCGTCAAGCCGGAGATGGCCGGGCGTCACACGCAGCGAGTGCGACGGGTGATCGCCGAAGTGATCCCGATTCTCTCGCTGCTGGTGATTTTCCTGCTGTTGGCGGCCTTGTCGGCCAGTATCCTGCCGACCAACAAGCTGCTGGTGCTGATCGCCGTAGTCGCCGCCGCGGTAGCGGCGTTGCTTTGGCGCTGGTTCATCCGCGTGCACACGCGCATGCAGGTGGCCCTGCTGGAAACCCTCGACAACCACAACGAGTCGTCGGGGCACTGACCACCCGGGGCGTCTGGCGGATCAGCTCTCCAGCCAGACGTCCCGCGCCCAGTGCCATACCGATTCCCAGGTTTCCTCGGCGATCAATTCTTCTTCGGCCTGCCACAGCACCACGGTGCCGTCTTCTTCGACACAGTAGTAGTCGTCGCCGTCCTGACAGATCGGGATCAAGCTGCGATCAACGCCTACATCCCACGCATTGGCCGCGACGTCCGGCAAATAGGTGTGTGACTGCGGGTCGGTGACCGTCACGGGTTCGAGGCTGCCATAGACCACATCGCTGACGGTCAGCAAAAATTCCTTGAAGACAAACGGAATGTCGATGAACAGTTGTTCTTCGATTTCCACCAGCAGGTCTTCGTCAGGCAGTTCCAAAGGAACCGGCACGGGTTCGTTGGCTTCGCGCAGTTGTTCGATAATTTCTTCCACGTCCGGGATCCTCTTGCTTGAATGGCGCGGTTTATATGGGCCGGTTTATACAGTAGCTCGCTACAGATGCAACCGTGAAATGAAAAACCCCGGCCGGGGCCGGGGTTCTGTTACCGCAAGTGAAGCGCAGCAGGGATCAGCCGTTCTGGCGGATACCGGCGACCAGCCAAGGCTGGTTGTCGCCCTGCGGACGTTCCATGTTCCAGCTCTCGCTGAACACTTCGCCCTGGTCGAAACGCGAGGTTTTCGACACGCCGGTGAAGGTCAGGGTGGCGATGGTCTTGTCGGCACGATCGTCGACGCCGTCCAGCTGCACCTGCAGATTGTCGATGTAGGTCGACTGGAAGCCGTCGCCCAGATCGGCACGCTCACGCTTGAGGAACTCGAGCATTTGCGGGGTCACGAACTCGGCGATCTTGTTCATTTCGTTGGCGTCCCAGTGCTGCTGCAGCGACTGGAAGTGGCTGCGTGCGGCTTCAAGGAAGCGCTCTTCGTTGAACCAGGCCGGTGCGTTGATCACCGGACGGGCGGCAGCCGGAGCAGCCGAACCACCGAAGATCGAACCCATGGGGGCTGGCTTCTGCTCGAACACTTCACGCTGCATCGGCGCGCCGGCCGGAGCGAATTGCTCCTGCTGCTTGCGACGACGGGCGGCAATGAAGCGGAAGATCACGAACGCGATCAGGGCCATGATCAGGATGTCGAAGATCTGCATGCCCTGGAAGCCGTCGCCCATGAACATCGACGCGAGCAAGCCACCGGCGGCGATGCCCGCCAGAGGGCCGAGCCAGCGCGAAGCACCGCCGGCCTTGGCCGCGGCGCCAGCAGCACCGGCAGCGCCAGCGGTCGCTGCTGCACCGCCCACGCCTGGAGAAGAAGGAGCCATCTGGCTGGTCTGGTGCGTCGGCGCAGCGCCGGCGCTTTTGCCACCACCAAAGCGCTTGGCGTTGGCGTCGAGGCTCATCGTCAGGCCGATGCACAACGCCATGGCGATGCTAAGAAAACGTTTCATAAAGGGTATTCCCGTTTTGTGGAGACACGCGCGCCATGTTGCACAGCTGAAGTGTTACTGGCTAGCGAGAGAGTGTTTCGGGCTTTTGCCTGACAGGTTGCGTTCAGCTTGGCGAGGCAATCAGCCGATGTACTTTTGTCTGTAGGAAAAGGCGATAGGTTCAGAGGGATTGTGGGTCAGAACACCGAACCCTGTGGGAGCGAGCCTGCTCGCGAAAGCTGCACCGCGGTGTATCAGATCAACCGCGGTGATTTCATTCGCGAGCAGGCTCGCTCCCACAAAAAAACAAACCGGGGTCAGATGGCTTCCAGCTTGGCATAGCCGAGCATCAGCCATTTGCTGCCTTCGCTGAAGTTCACCTGGACTCGGGCCTGGGCGCCGGAACCTTCGAAGTTGAGGATCACGCCTTCGCCGAAGATCGAATGACGTACGGCCTGACCCAGCACGAAACCGGTTTCCGGAATCTCGCTGCCGCTGAACAGATTGCTGCCGCTCATCGACTGGTTGCCGCCGAACGGTCGGCTGACGCTATTGGACAGACGCACTTCCTGAATCAGGCCCTTCGGCACCTCGCGTACGAAACGCGACACCTTGTTGTAGGTTTCGCTGCCGTACAGACGCCGGGTTTCCGCGTAGGTCATCACCAGATTCTGCATGGCCCGAGTGATACCGACGTAGGCCAGACGCCGTTCTTCTTCAAGACGCCCGGGCTCTTCCAGGCTCATCTTGTGCGGGAACAGGCCTTCTTCCATGCCCACCAGGAACACGTAAGGGAATTCCAGACCTTTGGCGCTGTGCAGGGTCATCAGCTGAACGCTGTCTTCGTGCTCGTCGGCCTGAGTGTCGCCGGCCTCCAGCGATGCGTGGCCGAGGAATGCCGCCAGTGGCGTCAGCTCTTCGTCCTCTTCGGTGTTCTCGAAGTTGCGCGCGGCGCTGACCAGTTCCTCAAGGTTTTCTACCCGGGCCTGGCCTTTCTCACCTTTCTCCGCCTCGTGATAAGCGATCAGGCCGGACTGCTCGATGACGGTTTGCGTCATCAGGTGCAGCGGCATCTCGGCGCACTTGGCGGCGAGGTTCTCGATCAGCTCGATGAATGCACCGAGCGCACTGGCGGCGCGGCCGGTCAGGCCTTTGTTGGCGACCAGTTGACGCATCGCTTCCCACATCGATACATCGCTGTGTCGCGCGTGCTCGCGGATCGCTTCGACGGTTTTCTCGCCGATGCCACGGGCCGGCACGTTGATCACCCGTTCCAGCGCCGCATCGTTGCCGCGACCTTCAAGCAAGCGCAGGTAGGCCATGGCGTTCTTGATTTCCGCGCGTTCGAAGAAGCGCTGCCCGCCATAGATGCGGTACGGAATCCGCTCGCGCAGCAGGGCTTCCTCGAGCACTCGCGACTGGGCGTTGGAGCGGTACAGAATCGCGATATCGCTACGGGCCAGGCCGGTTTTCAGCGCACTTTCGATGGTTTCGACCACGTAGCGTGCTTCGTCGTGTTCGTTGAATGCCGCGTACAGGTTGATCGCTTCGCCGTCGCCGCCGTCGGTCCACAGCTCTTTGCCCAGGCGCCCGGTGTTGTTGGCGATCAAGGCGTTGGCGGCTTTGAGGATGCCGGCGGTGGAGCGGTAGTTCTGCTCCAGGCGAATCGTCTCGGAATCCGGAAAATCCGAAGAATACTGATGGATGTTTTCAATCTTCGCGCCGCGCCAGCCGTAAATCGACTGATCGTCGTCGCCCACCACCATCAGGCTGTCACCGCCCTTGCCGAGCAGGCGCAACCAAGCGTACTGCACGGCGTTGGTGTCCTGAAACTCGTCGACCAGAATATGGCGGAAACGCTTTTGATAGTGGGCCAGCAGGCCCGGATGATCACGCCACAGGTCGAGGGCGCGCAGCAGCAGCTCGGAGAAATCGATCACGCCGGCACGCAGGCACGCCGCCTCGTAAGCTTCGTAGATGCCGCGCATGGTGGCGAGGAACAGGTCGCCGCTGGCCTGGATGTGTTGCGGGCGCAGACCTTCGTCTTTCTGCCCGTTGATGAACCACTGCGCCTGCCGCGCCGGCCAGCGTTGCTCGTCCAGGCCCAGCTCGCGGATCACCCGCTTGACCAGCCGTTGCTGGTCATCGCTGTCGAGGATCTGGAAGGTCTGGCTCAAACCCGCTTCCTGCCAGTGCGCCCGCAGCAAGCGGTGCGCGAGGCCGTGGAAGGTGCCGACCCACATGCCGGCCGGGTTGATGCCCAGCAACTGCTCGATGCGATGACGCATCTCGGCAGCGGCCTTGTTGGTGAAGGTCACCGACAGGATGGAGTGAGGCGAGGCGTTCTCGACCTGGATCAACCAGGCGATACGGTGCACCAGCACTCGGGTTTTACCGGAACCGGCGCCGGCCAGGACCAACTGACGGCCAACGGGGGCCGCTACGGCCTGGCGTTGGGCATCGTTGAGGGAGTTCAGCAGAAGGGAGAGATCATCGCGCATCGGGGCATTCTAGGGTGCGCCGCGGGCCCGGGCAAACCGCGCGTTGCATTAGCCGATGAAAGTGCTGCCGAGGACGACCGGTCGGTCATTGGCTGCTGGCTTCGGCCTGTCTCGCCTGGGAGGTGGCAGCGGCGCGTTGGCGGCGGAAATTTTCCCTGCAATTGTGATCGGCAGCAGTTTGGCAACGGGGTCGGCTTGTGTATGCTCCGTCCACGTTTCGGGCGCACGCCCTCCTTATAAGAACAAGAACGTTGCCCATGACCCTCAGCGCCGAACTGTCGGGGCCCTCCGTGGACCCTCGGGTGATCCGCAAGCACTATGCCGTCGAAATGGCGGTGGAGCGCACGCGTCTGCTGTATCAGGGCTCGTTGTTGCCCACGCTGTTCATGTTGATCAATGGTCTGGTCTGCGCCGCTTTGCTCTGGAGCCCGCAGCGCTACTTCGTGGTCAGCGTCTGGCTGGTGTGGCTGCTGTCGCTGGTCGCGTTGCGGGTGATCCAGGTGGCTGCGTTCGATTCGGCGATTCCCGATCGCCAGGCCCGGCCGATCTGGTTTCGCATGTTTCTGCTCGGTTCGACCATGACCGGTCTGACTTTGGCCGGTGCCGGCATCGCCCTCGTTCCCGCCGACAATTTCATTCAGCAGGCCTGGGTATTCGGCCTGATCGGCGCGGCAACGCTGTCGGCCAGTGTCGCCTACGCCGTGAGCCTGCCGGCGTTCCTGTCGTTTACCTTGCCCTGTCTGCTGCCAGCGATCGGCTACCTGTTCTGGGGCGGCGACGATCAGGCACGGGGCTGGGGCTGGCTGGGGTTGATCCTTCTCGGTTCGCTGAGCGTGGTCGCGTGGCAGGTCAATCGGCTGATCGATCGCGGTCTGCTCCGGCGTTTCCAGAACCAGCACCTGATCGAGCACCTTCAGCAAGCACAGGCCCGCAGCGAACAACTCAATCAGGAACTGGGCAAAGAGATCGAGCAGCGCCGCTGTGCCGAAGCCCGGTTGCGTGAAGCGCAGGTTGATCTCGAAAATCGCGTGGCCCAGCGCAGCCGCGAACTGGATGCAGCCAACCAGGCCTTGAGCAAAAGCGAAGCGCGGTTGGCGCTGGCACTGAAGGCCAGTGAGCTCGGCTTATGGGACTGGAATCTGCAGACCGACGAAGTCCACCACACGCAGGTTCAGGAACTGTTCGGCCTCGCCCCGGAATACGTGACTGCGCTGCTGCGCGATCTGAAACCGCGACTGCACCCCGAAGACGTGCCGTCACTGCAGTTCGCCCTGGTCGAACATTTGAAGGGGCGCACCGAGGATTATCAGGTCGAATATCGCTTGCGCCACGGCGACGGCCACTGGGTGTGGATCGAGGACCGCGGCCGCGCCGTCGAGCGCAGCGCCAGCGGCCGGGTGATCCGCATGGTCGGTACCCGCCGCGATATCAGCGCCGGCAAAAGCCTCGAAGAGCAGCAACGGCTGGCGGCGACGGTGTTCGAGGCGGCCAGCGAAGGCATCGTGATTCTCGATCCTGACTACGCGTTGATTGCGATCAATCAGGCTTTCAGCCGGGTTACCGGTTACGAGATCGACGACATGCTCGGGCGCAACGTTGTCGAGTTGCCGTGCAGCCGCGATGCCCGTCGTCACTACGTGGCGATCCGGCATGCGCTGGAGCAGCACGGCAGCTGGCAGGGCGAACTGGTGGAAACCCGCAAGAACGGCGAGTTGTACCCGCAATGGTTGCAGCTAAATGCGGTGCGCGACAGCCGCGGCAATGTCAGCCATATCGTTGGTTTCTTTGCCGACCTCTCGGCGCGGCGGGCGTCGGAAGAACGTTTGCGCTATCTGACCCATTACGACGAGCTCACCGGTCTGGCCAACCGTTCGCTGTTCCGCGAACGCCTGCATGAAGCCCATCAGCGGGTTCGCCAGGGCGGGCGCCGCAGTCTGGCGCTGCTGCACATCAATCTGGATCGTTTCAAATTGCTCAATGACAGCCTTGGTCATGAAGTCGCCGATCAGTTGCTGCAGAAGATGGCGCGCCGGCTGGTCAATGCCTTGCCTGAGGCCGACACCATTGCGCGCTTGTCGGGAGACGAGTTTGCCGTGCTGTTCGATGCCTACGGCAATCTGTCGAGCCTGGCCCGGGTGGCGACACGGTTGTCGGCCAAGCTGCGTTTGCCGCTGAGTGTTGACGGGCATGAGCTGGTGGTGAGTGCCTCGATGGGCATCAGTCTGTTGCCCGACAACGCGCGGGAGATCTCGACGCTGGTCAGCCAGTCGAACATGGCCATGCAACATGCCAAACATCTGGGCGGCAACAACTTCCAGTTCTACACCGACAGCCTGCAAGCCAGCACACTCGAGCGTTTGCAGCTGGAAAACCACTTGCGCCGAGCCATTGAAGAGCAGCAACTGACGGTGTTCTACCAACCGAAACTGTGCCTGCAAAGCGGTCGTTTGAATGCTGCCGAGGCGCTGGTGCGCTGGGATCATCCGAGCATGGGCCAGGTGCCACCGGCGGATTTCATCGGCCTCGCCGAAGAGACCGGGCTGATCGGGCCGATCGGCGAATTCGTCCTGCGTCAGGCGTGCTGGCAAGCGTGCGAATGGCAGCGTCAGGGCCTGGCGCCGATCCGTGTGTCGGTGAACCTGTCGGTGCATCAGTTGCGCCAGGGCAAACTGGTCAGTCTGGTGCGGCAGGTGCTGGAAGAAACCGGCCTGGCGCCGCACTACCTTGAGCTCGAGCTGACCGAAAGCCATTTGCTCGACAGCGTCGAACACATCATTGCGACGTTCCAGCAACTGCGCGATCTGGGGGTGAAACTGGCGATCGATGATTTCGGTACCGGTTATTCGTCTTTGAGTTATCTCAAGCGTATTCCGGTGGATTACGTGAAGATCGATCAAGCGTTCATTCGCGGCTTGAGCGCGGGCAGTGCGGACGCTGCGATCACTCGCGCGATCATCGCCATGGCGCACGGGCTGGCCCTGAAAGTCGTGGCCGAGGGCGTCGAGCGGCAGGATCAACTGGAATTTCTTCGCGTCGAGCGCTGCGACGAGGTGCAGGGCTACCTGATCAGCCGGCCAGTGGACGCTGCCAGTCTGGCCGGGCTTTTGCGCGATCAGGAAAATCCGCAGTAAGGGCTACATGCACCTCAGCAGGCCTGATACAGGGACATTGAGTTACGCATTGAGCAGGCAAAATGCCCATTCATGTAGTATAACTACAAGCTTGCTACATCCTTGCCCACAAGAAGAGTCCAGCCCCTTGAATCTGCTGCAACACATCGCCCAGTCACGTCACCTGTTACGCAAGTCGGAGCTCAAGGTCGCCGACCACGTGCTGCTTGACCCTGCGGCAGTGATGCACAGTTCCATGGCCGACCTTGCTCACAGCGTCGGCATCAGCGAGCCGACCATCGTGCGCTTCTGCCGCGCCATCGGTTGTTCCGGCTTTCAGGATCTCAAATTGAAATTGGCTCAGAGTCTGGCCGCCGGTGCCAGCTTCGGTCAGTTCGCCATCCACGAAGACGACTCCGTCGCCGACTACAGCCTGAAGATTTTCGACACCACGCTGCACACCTTGATGGAAGTGCGCGAGAAACTCGACCCGGTGGAGTTGCAACGCGCAGTCACGCTGATGTCCCAGGCGCAACGCGTCGAGTTCTACGGTTTCGGTGCCTCGGGCGCGGTGGCGGCGGATGCGCAGCACAAGTTCTTCCGCTTGCTGCTGACCGCAGCGGCGTATTCCGATCCGCACATGCAGGCGATGTCGGCGGTAACGCTGAAGCCCACCGACGTGGCGATCTGTATTTCCCAGTCGGGGCGTTCCAAGGATTTGCTGATCACCGCCAACCTCGTTCGCGAGAGCGGGGCGTCGCTGATCACCTTGTGCCCGAGTCAGACGCCATTGGCGGAGTTGTCGACGGTGAACCTGGCGATCGATGTGCACGAAGACACCGAAATCTATACACCGCTGACCTCGCGCATCGCTCACCTGGTGGTGATCGACGTGCTGGCGATGGGCGTGGCCATGGCCCGCGGACCGAGCCTGGTCAATCACCTCAAGAGCGTGAAGCGCAGTCTGCGCAGTCTGCGCTTGTCGCCCAAGGCTGTGAAAGCGCTGGACGACTAAATCCAAGGTCGGCCGACCTCTTCGCGAGCAGGCTCGCTCCCACAGAGTTCTGCTGTAAAGACAAATTCTGTGTCTGCCGGAGATAAAAATGTGGGAGCGAGCCTGCTCGCGAAGGCGCACCTGTAAATACCGCACATTTGAAATTTTCATCAGTCTGTAACCCTGACGCAGCCAAACCGTCATCCCCCACGCCTATCGTGAAACTCCCGTACTCGCCTTGGGAGAATCGAAATGGCTCAGCCCTACGAAGAACGCAACAGCGCCGCGAAAACCCGTCGTCAGCAGGAAGATCAGCGCCGCATGGAATTCCGCCGTGCGATTGAAGATCGCTTCGAACTTCGCCAGCTTCAAGCCGAGATCGGCGATTTTCCCGAGATCACTCACTGGCAGGTACCGCCCGCAGCTTCCCGTCGAAACGCTCAACCAGCGCAATAATCTGCGCCCGCTCGCTGCGGATAAATGCCAGGAACGCATGCGCAACCGGTGACAACCGTTTGGCTTTGGCTTGCACCAGACACCAACTGCGCATCAGCGGCAACTCTTCGACCGGCAGCTCGACCAGGCCGCCGGTCGCCAGCTCCAGGTTCAGGGCGTGGCGCGTCAACAGCGCCAGGCCCAGACCCGCCAGCACGCATTCGCGCTGAGCTTCGGCGGACGCCACTTCCTGGGTCTGGGTGAAGTGCACGCGCTTTTCCTTGAAGTATTCCTCGCAGGCCAGGCGCGTACCCGAGCCCGGCTCGCGGATCAGCAGTGTGTACGGTTCCAGATCCTGCAAGCGCAGCGGGCCGGTGTGTGCCAGCGGGTGATCCGGGCGTGCCACGGCGACGATCGGATTGTTGAGAAACGGCAGGAATTCCAGACCCATGTCCTGCGGCACCATCGACATGATCACCAGATCATCGCGGTTGTCCGAGAGGCGGCGGATGACCTGGCCACGGTTGACCACGGTCAGTTGCAAATTGACTTCCGGATGCTGGCGCTTGAATGCGGCGAACAGGTGCGGCACGAAATATTTGGCGCTCGATTCCACCGCCAGTTTCAACTGACCCTGCAGCGACCCCTGCATGTCCGACAGCTGCATATCGAGGTTTTCCAGCCGGCCGAAAATGTCGCGGCTGGCGCGCTGAAGCGCTTCCGCCGCCTCGGTCATATAGAGTTTTTTACCGACATAATCGAATAACGGCTGGCCAATCAGCTCTTCGAGCTGACGAATCTGTAGGCTTACGGCCGGTTGTGTGAGAGACATTTCCTCGGCTGCGCGGCTGTAGGAACGTAAATCGCACACCTCATTGAAGATCTGCAATTGACGTAATGTCATACGCATCAATGACTTACGCATAGGGTTCGGGCTCGGTCGGCGGACAGATGTTTCAACTATAAGTGTTTACTTATGCTTGACCCAATTTTTATTCATTTTTGTTAATCCCTTGGCAGCGCTAGTGTGGTCCTGCGACCGAATTGAAACATTTGGTCACGCGTCGACCTGGGTCTAGCAGGTCGTGGTGCCACCGGCTCAAGGGAACCTCCAAGTGATAAAAAAGATCCTGATCGCCAACCGTGGTGAGATTGCCGTACGAATCGTGCGAGCCTGCGCCGAAATGGGCATTCGCTCGGTTGCGATTTTCTCCGACGCCGATCGCCATGCGTTGCATGTGAAGCGTGCAGACGAGGCCCACAGCGTCGGAGCCGAGCCGCTGGCCGGCTACCTGAACCCGCGCAAGCTGGTGAACCTGGCGGTGGAAACCGGCTGTGATGCGCTGCACCCCGGCTATGGTTTCCTTTCGGAAAACGCCGAGCTGGCGGAAATCTGCGCCGAGCGCGGCATCAAATTCATCGGCCCGTCGGCGGAAGTCATCCGGCGCATGGGCGACAAGACCGAAGCGCGGCGCAGCATGATCAAGGCCGGCGTACCGGTGACGCCCGGCACCGAAGGCAATGTCTCCGGCATCGAAGAAGCCCTGGTCGAAGGTGATCGCATCGGCTATCCGGTGATGCTCAAGGCCACCTCCGGTGGTGGCGGGCGCGGTATCCGTCGCTGCAACAGCCGCGAAGAACTCGAACAGAACTTCCCCCGTGTCATATCCGAGGCCACCAAAGCGTTCGGTTCGGCGGAAGTGTTCCTGGAAAAATGCATCGTCAATCCCAAGCACATCGAAGCGCAGATCCTCGGCGACAGCTTCGGCAACGTCGTGCACCTGTTCGAGCGTGACTGCTCGATCCAGCGCCGCAACCAGAAGCTGATCGAGATCGCACCGAGCCCACAGCTGACCCCGGAGCAGCGCGCGTACATCGGCGACCTGTCGGTACGTGCGGCCCAGGCTGTGGGTTACGAGAATGCCGGCACCGTGGAGTTCCTGCTCGCCGAGGGCGAGGTGTACTTCATGGAGATGAACACGCGGGTTCAGGTGGAGCACACCATCACCGAAGAAATCACCGGCATCGACATCGTTCGCGAACAGATTCGCATCGCTTCCGGCCTGCCGCTATCGGTGAAGCAGGAAGACATTCAGCACCGTGGTTTCGCCTTGCAGTTCCGTATCAACGCCGAGGATCCGAAGAACAACTTCCTGCCGAGCTTCGGCAAGATCACCCGCTACTACGCTCCCGGCGGCCCGGGCGTGCGCACCGACACGGCGATCTATACCGGGTACACGATTCCACCGTTCTACGACTCGATGTGCCTGAAGCTGGTGGTCTGGGCGCTGACCTGGGAAGAAGCGATGGACCGGGGCCTGCGAGCCCTCGACGACATGCGCCTGCAGGGCGTGAAGACCACCGCCGCGTACTACCAGGAAATCCTGCGCAACCCGGAATTCCGTAGCGGCCAGTTCAATACCAGCTTCGTTGAAAGCCACCCGGAACTGACCAACTACTCGATCAAGCGCAAACCCGAAGAGCTGGCCCTGGCCATCGCCGCCGCCATCGCCGCCCACGCAGGCCTGTGAGGAATCAAGAATGAGCAAGAAGATCTTTGTCACCGACACCATCCTGCGCGACGCTCACCAATCGCTGCTCGCCACCCGCATGCGCACCGAAGACATGCTGCCGATCTGCGACAAGCTCGACAAGGTCGGCTACTGGTCGCTGGAATGCTGGGGCGGGGCGACGTTTGACGCCTGCGTACGTTTCCTCAAGGAAGACCCGTGGGAGCGCCTGCGCCAATTGCGCGCCGCGCTGCCCAATACCCGTCTGCAAATGCTTCTGCGCGGGCAGAACCTGCTCGGCTATCGTCACTACAGCGATGACGTGGTCAAAGCCTTCGTCGCCAAGGCCGCGGTAAACGGTATTGACGTGTTCCGCATCTTCGATGCAATGAACGATGTGCGTAACCTGCGCGTTGCCATCGAAGCAGTGAAAGCTGCCGGCAAACATGCGCAAGGCACCATCGCCTACACCACCAGCCCGGTGCACACCATCGAGGCTTTCGTCACCCAGGCCAAGCAAATGGAATCCATGGGCTGCGACTCGGTGGCGATCAAGGACATGGCCGGTCTGCTCACTCCATACGCCACCGGTGAACTGGTGCGTGCTTTGAAAGCCGAACAGTCGCTGCCGGTGTTCATCCACTCCCACGATACTGCTGGCCTGGCCGCCATGTGCCAGCTCAAGGCGATCGAAAACGGTGCCGATCATATCGACACCGCAATCTCCAGCTTCGCCTCGGGCACCAGCCACCCGGGCACCGAGTCGATGGTCGCCGCGCTCAAAGGCACCGAATACGACACCGGCCTGAATCTGGAGCTGCTCCAGGAAATCGGCCTGTACTTCTATGCCGTGCGCAAGAAGTACCACCAGTTCGAAAGCGAATTCACCGCCGTCGACACTCGTGTGCAGGTCAACCAGGTGCCGGGCGGGATGATCTCCAACCTCGCCAACCAGTTGAAAGAGCAGGGCGCCCTGAACCGCATGGGCGAAGTGCTCGCAGAAATTCCGCGCGTACGTGAAGACCTCGGCTTCCCGCCGCTGGTGACCCCGACTTCACAGATCGTCGGCACCCAGGCGTTCTTCAACGTACTGGCCGGCGAGCGCTACAAGACCATCACCAACGAGGTGAAGCTGTATCTGCAGGGCGGCTACGGCAAGGCACCGGGCGTCGTGAATGAAAAACTCCGGCGTCAGGCGATCGGCAGCGAAGACGTCATCGACGTACGTCCGGCCGATCTGCTCAAGCCGGAGATGACCAAGCTGCGTGCCGATATCGGCGCACTGGCCAAGTCCGAAGAAGACGTACTGACCTTCGCCATGTTCCCGGACATCGGCCGCAAGTTCCTCGAAGAGCGTGCCGCCGGCACCCTCACCCCGGAAGTGCTGCTGCCTATTCCGGAAGCGGGCGCCGTGGCCTCGGCGAGCGGCGAAGGCGTGCCGACCGAGTTTGTCATCGACGTCCACGGTGAAACCTATCGCGTCGACATCACCGGCGTCGGCGTCAAGGCCGAGGGCAAGCGCCACTTCTATCTGTCCATCGACGGCATGCCGGAAGAAGTGGTGTTCGAACCGCTCAATGAATTTGTCAGCGGCGGCAGCAGCAAACGCAAACAGGCCTCGGCGCCGGGCCATGTCAGCACCACCATGCCGGGCAACATCGTCGATGTGCTGGTCAAGGAGGGCGATACCGTCAAGGCAGGCCAGGCGGTACTGATCACCGAAGCGATGAAGATGGAGACCGAAGTCCAGGCTGCCATTGCCGGCAAAGTCACCGCGATCCATGTGGCCAAGGGCGACCGGGTCAACCCGGGCGAAATCCTTATCGAGATCGAAGGCTGAGATAACGGCCGCGATCCAACGCTTTAAACCTCGGGGGGGCATGTGCTCCCCTTTTTTTGCCTGTGATTTACCGCGATGACGAAGATCCCTTGTAGGAGTGAGCCTGCTCGCGATGGGGTCGTGTCAGTCAATGATTGCTCGTCTGACACACTGCTATCGCGAGCAGGCTCACTCCTACACAGGAACGCGCTCCGTCAGAACGCCATGCGCCATTGGCCCGCCACGCCATACGTTCGGCTGTCATTACCCAGCTCACCGGTTAAGCCCACGCCCAGCGTGTGCGCCGCCGACAGGCCAAGATCGAGCCCCGCATCCACTGACAGACTGTTCCGGTCCAGCGCCGCGCCGGTCACTTCGAAACGCTTGCCGCCCTTGCGCAGTTGCTGGCGGGTGTCGCTGTCGATGTCGCCGAAGGTATGTTTCCAGCCTGCGGTCAATCGCGGCGTCAGGCGCATGCCGTTATCCAGCGTGTTGACCTGCGCAAGCCGTAGACCGAAGGTGCTGCTGAAGTTGTCGCGGGTCTGCCCATAAACTTTCAGCGCTGCGTCGCCACCTTTCTCGTTATAGCTGTCGCGTTGATAACGTTGATAGCCGAGGCTGGCGTAGGGTTCGAGGGTTACGCTGTCGCGGCCCAAATTGAACCCGGCTTCGGCGAATGCCTGCTGAGTATTGGCGTCGTAGTTGCCCTTCAGACGATCGCTGAAACCCTTGAACGCGACCCGTCGTGTGCTGCTACCGTCATGGCTGGCGTAGGTGGCGCCGAGACGCAACGACAGTGGGCCGTCCTGACGCACGGCGTAGGCGCCCAAGTGCCAACTGTCGAGATCGCCGTCGTACTGGCGAGCATCCAGTTTCGTCTGTGATTTGCCGCCGAGCAGGCCGACGTGCCACTGCTCGTCGAGTCGCCAGTCAGCGCCCACGACCAGACCTTGCGTGGAGTGTTGGAGGATGCCGTCACCGTCCCGATCAACCTTGCCGCCGTTACCCAGCGCTTGAATCCACACCCGCCCGGAGTCTCCGCTGCCTGCGGCCTGACCCGGTGAACTGCGCGATCCGTCCGTTGCGCCGGGACGGTTGTCCAGTTGCCGCATCGCCGAGAGCATGCTCGCACTGACCGGTGTGACACTGTTCAGAGTGGCTTTGGCGAGGTTGGCATTGCTGCCGGCAGCGAGTTGGTCGAGCGCGATAGGCGCGGTGGTTTTATCGCTGGTCAGCAGTGCGGCTACAGCGGCGTTAGCAGGCTTTGTAAGTTCAGGCACAGGCTGGGCGGCGGCTTCGCTGGTTTGCGCAGTCACGATTTCGTTTAGTGTCGATGATCCCACCAATGCGGAGTCTTCAATCAAGTTCGCAACTGAGGTCGGGACCGGCGCTGGAGCTGCGATCACCGCTGTAAGTGAGGCGGGAGCAGGCGTTGGCGATATGGGTGTTGAGATCGGGTCGGGCTCTGGCTCGATGATACTGCCTGCAAGCGCGCCTGCATTTTCGGTAGGCGCGAGGCTTTCAAGCGCTACGTCATTGCGAGCGTACGTCAGTGCAACCGACTTCTTGTTGTATTGAGCTGTGGCGGTCATATACGCCAGCTCGTTCTCGATCCTGCCAAACTGGCCCTTAACCTCACGGGCTTCGATGATTTTGTACTGGCTGCTCTGCGGAAATTCACCCGCAGCTGCGACGACTTTGAGGGTGGCGCCGTCAAGCTGAGCTGTGCCATCGACCTTGATTGTCGGGCTACCGGTGGGTGTGACCTCGTAAGCCAGTTCGGCACCAGGCGCCAAGTGCAGATTGCCTTTTACTCGGGGAGCGCCAAGCGCCGCATTGACAGTGAGCAGGCCGTCCACTTCAAGATTGCCTACCGAGCCTTTACCTGCGAACCCGCCGCCAGTCTGGACATAGACGTCACCCTTGATGCTGCCGAGGTTGGTCAGTGCTCCACCACTATTGACCATAACGCCTTCATGAAAATCACCTTTGGGGCTCAGCGTCCAGTCTCCTTGGGCGACGAATAATCCATTGAAGTTGCGTGTGTCGCTCAACGTGCCGCCGTTCGCAGCATCGAGGAACAGCACATTGTCGCCCTTGCCCCCATCCAGTCGGCCAGTGAAGCTCGCGCCGTCTTTAAGGGTAATCAAGTCGTTGACGTCAGTCCCTTTGAACACGGTCTCCGGTGTAGTGAACGTGATGGGAACCGTGCTCGCGTCGCTGAGAAAATCCTGAAGCCTTTGTATGGTCTGTTGCTTGAGGTTGGTTTCGGGCTGCTCCGTCGCTTCCACGCTTGGGGGCGACTCGGTGGCTTCGCTGGATTGCTCGGCATTAGCCAGCGCTACGCAACCCAGCGCCAGTGAAATAGCCAGAGCCAGGTGTTTTGGTGCGAATAGGTGTTGAGTGGGCATCAAGTTCGACCTCCTTATCGAGAAGACCCAACTCTATTGCTGCCCGAAAAAAATCGATGTCGGCCGCTTCCCACATCCATGCAGGCGACATCGGATCGTTCTACGGAAAATCCTCACCGGATTTCGCAAACAATTCTTTTGCGCGGCGCCGCTTGTTCTTTTTCCTACAGCTTTCGCTTAAAGGCGGCATTTATCAGCGTGATGTTAAACGCTTCTCTGCATTATTTTGCACTTATGAAGCTGATAGCGAAGGCTAATGTGCATTTTGTTGCAGATTTACGGCGTCTTTGGCTGAAAGAATGCACTATATTGCAATTATCGAGGATTTCTCTTTCTTGAAACGCATTAAAATGCGCAAGGAACCAGCATGTATAACCTGACACTCCAGATCTTCACCGCCGGGCAATGGCACGACGCGATGACTCTTGACTTCGATGATCCGGAAAAAGGCTTTGAAAGCCGCTGCAGTTTTGGCTATGAAGCGGACTATCTGGTGGAAAACATTGAGTTGATCGGGTCGCCTTTTTCCCAAGCCGTGAGTGCCCTGTATCCGCTGGATTGGGAAGGTCGGCGCGCGAAGACACCAGCCTTTGTCCACGACATCGCACCGGCAGGCGCAGCCAAGCGGTTTCTGCTCGCCCGCCTGGGTCAGGAAAGACCCGCCGAGATCAGCGCCGATCTGTTTCTGCTGGGCCGCAGAACACCGGCTCCCATTGGCAACATGCGAATAAAGGAATCGGCGGAAGCAGTCGATGAGAGGAAGCCGATCGGATTCAAGCGCGAAGAGGTCATTAGCCGCGACAACCGCTTTCTTGAATATGCCTACGAGCTGGGCGCGGCCATCGGTGGCGCGACGGGGGCAGGTGGTGAAGCTCCGAAGCTATTACTGGCAGAGAACAGCGCCGGGCTTCTGTATCCCGACGCGGTATTGGACGATGAAGAAGTGCGACAGCACTGGTTCGTGAAATTCGCCAGAAACAGGGGCGGGCAGACCGATCAGGACATCCTGCGCAGCGAATTCCATTACTACAAAGCGCTGCAGACATTGGGCATCGAAACGGTCGCGGCAGAAGGCCTGGCCTTGGAAGAGGCGAACAAACCGAGTTTGTGGATGCGGCGTTTTGATCGACAAGTGGAAGATGGGGCGGTGTCGCGTTTTGCCGTCGAATCGATTTATTCGCTGGCTGAAGTGACGACGCCTGGCAGCGCCATGAATCATCTGGACGTGATCCGCATGCTCGCCGGGCTATGGCGCAAAGCGGGTCAGGCCAGCCAGATTCCCGGCCTCGTCGCCGATTACCTGCGTCGCGACCTGATCAATAAAATCCTCGGAAACTCCGATAACCACGGTCGTAACACGGCGATCATCCGGCAAGAGAACGCTTTCCGACTCGCGCCTATTTATGACCTCGCCCCGATGGTCATGGATGACGAAGGCGTGACGCGTACGACCAAATGGCCAAAAGAGTTGGAGCGGGCGGGCGATGTCGATTGGCGAGGTGTCTGCCGCGTATTGGCCGATAGCGCAGATCCGCACGATTCGTTGGCGGGGCTGGATGCCTCTGCGCTGTTCGAAGGCCTGCGCGCGGATGCCCGCCGTCTGGCCGCACTGCCGGATATTCTTGCGGCCAGCGGTTTGCCCGCCAGAACCATGAATCACCCGAGCGTTCACCTGAAAAACCTCGAGCAACGTTTGAAAGAGTGGGACCTGCAATGAGTCTGACCGTCCTCGAGCGCACGGCGCTCATCGAAAGCATTCAGCAATCACTGGCCGAAGGCACTCTGGAAATCGGTGACGCCGTGCGCCGTTTACGGGTCGAAGTCACCGGTCTGCATCAGACCCAGTTTGCGAAGATGTGCAAGATTTCAGTGCGCACGCTGGTGCATATCGAACATGGCGAAGGCAACCAGACATTGAAGTCGCTGAACGCGGTGTTCCGCCCATTCGGCATGAAAATGGGTGTTGTGCGAATACGCCGGGACACCGTTTAAAACCTGCGCGACTGTTTAACCACGCCGCAAATACGCCTTGCCGTAATGCCGCTCCATCCTTGCCTGAATCAGCTCCAGCCCGATCGACATCAGCCAGTAGATGATCGCCGCCGTGGTGAGCATTTCAATGTAGCGATAGCTTGAGCGGCCGTAGGACTGGGCGAGAAACATCACTTCCCAGACGCCCATCACCGAGATCAGCGACGAGTCCTTGAGCATCGAGATGAACTGATTGGTGGTCGGCGGGATGATCGTGCGCATGGCCTGGGGCAGGGTGATGCGCCAGAAGATCACGCTTTCGCGCAGGCCCAGCGCCAGGGATGCTTCGCGTTGTCCGTGATCGACGCCGAGGATCCCGGCGCGGAAGATTTCGCTCAGATAGGCGCCGTAGTTCAGCGACAGGGCAATGATGCCGGCGACGATGGCGCCGGGGACGATGCCCAGTTGCGGCAGGCCGAGGTAGATCAGCAGGATCTGGATCAGCAACGGCGTGCCACGGAAGAACGAGGTGTAGAAACTGGCAATGCCAAACGCCACGGCGCTGTTGGACAGGCGCGCCAGCGCGGTGATGAAACCGAGCAGCGACGAGGCGATGATCGAGCAGGCGCAGAGGAACAGCGTCAGCGCTGCGCCCTGCAGGAAGCCGTTCGGCGCCAGCTTCAGGCCAACGAGGTTGGGCAGCTTGTCGAGGATGATCGCGAACTTCAGGTCGAAGCTGAGGAAAAATCCGGCAAACAGACAGAACAGCGCAGCCCACGTCAGGTACAGGCGCGTACGGAACCCGAAAAGCTTTTGCAGGCGGGTTTCAGCCACCGGTTGCGGTGGCTGTGGCGGGGTTGGAAAAGAACTCATTGGCTGATGTCGGCGCCGATCCATTTCTGCGACAGCTTGCTCAGGGTGCCGTCCTGTTTCAGCTGGGCGAACACCTCGCGCACCTTGGCGTCCCACTGCGGGTCACCCTTTTCGATGGCCACCGAGTTCGGCTCCGAGTACAGCGGTTCGCCGGCCAGTTTGAAGCGCTGGTCCTGGTTCAAGCGCGGTTGTGCGGTGACCAGATTGGTGAGGATCGCATCCAGGCGCACGCCGGCGCCGAGACCCAGATCCTGAAAGGCGACGTTGTCGGTGTCGTACGGAGCGATCTGCACCTCCTCGAACGGATACTGCAGCTGTGTATCCTCGGCGCCTTCGATGACCAGATTCTTGTTCAGATAACTTTCATAGCTGGAGGCGCTGGTCAGGCCGACTTTCTTGCCGCTCAGGTCCTTGGCGCTGTGGATCCGCTCATCCTTGGCATTGACCACGATCACTGCTGGCGAGGCGTAGTACTCGACCGGGAAATCGAACACTTCGGCGCGGGCCTTGCTCGGGGTCATCGAGCAGATGCAGATGTCGTAGCGCCCGCTCCAGCGGCCGGCGGCGATCACGTCCCAGGACGGCGTTTCCAGACGAAGTCTGACGCCGAGCTTATCCGCCACCGCTTTGGCAACGTCGACATCGAAACCGTCGAGTTGATTCTGTTCATTGAGGAACGAGAAGGGCGGATAACTCTCCATCAGCACGCCAACCAGTTCTTTTTTCTGCTCGACACGGTCCAGCGTCGCGCCGCCGAAGGCTTGGGTGGAGGCCAGAACGGTCAGGCCCAGGGCCAATAGCGGTTGGAATTTCACAGTCGCTTCCTGTTGAAAAAAGAGGTTGTTATTAACCGAGTGGTGCGTATTAAATAGTTATAAGAACGGCTCCGATAGTGAGTTATTTTCATAAGCATATGAGTGAAACGCATATGAGCGCAGCAGGAACGGTCATTCTCGATGGCGGCTTGGGCCGTGAGTTGCAACGCGCCGGTGCGCCATTTCGCCAGCCCGAGTGGTCGGCACTGGCGCTGAGCGAAGCGCCGCTAGCGGTCGAGGCGGTGCATGCCGCTTACATCAATAGCGGCGCCAATGTGATCACCAGCAACAGTTACGCAGTGGTACCGTTTCACATTGGTGAAGAGCGCTTTGCCGCTGAAGGTCAGGCGCTTGCAGCACTGGCGGGGGAAGTGGCGCAGCGCGCGGTGCAGGCTTCAGGTAGATCCGTACGCGTTGCCGGCTCATTGCCGCCGCTGTTCGGCTCGTACCGTCCGGATCTGTTCGAGGCTGCTCGCGTGACCGAACTGTTGACGCCTTTGGTTAACGGTCTGGCCCCATATGTCGACCTGTGGCTGGCAGAAACGCAAAGCTCGATCGTCGAGGCGCGCGCCATTCACGCCGGGCTGCCGCAGGATGGCAAACCGTTCTGGCTGTCATTCACCCTCAAGGATGAAGACACCGATGAAGTGCCGCGCCTGCGCTCCGGTGAGCCTGTTGCCGAAGCGGCTGCGGTGGCGGCTGAGCTGGGTGTCGAGACGTTGTTGTTCAACTGCAGCCAGCCTGAAGTGATTGGCGCGGCCATCGACGCGGCGCGCGCAACGTTCGAGCGTCTCGGCGTGAACATCAACATCGGCGCGTACGCCAATGCGTTTCCTCCGCAACCGAAGGAAGCCACGGCCAACGACGGACTCGACCCGCTGCGTGACGATCTTGATCCGCCGGGGTATCTGCACTGGGCGCTGGACTGGCAACAGCGCGGCGCCACTCACTTGGGCGGCTGCTGCGGGATCGGGCCGGAGCATATTGCGGTGCTGGCGCAGGAACTGCGTCGATAAGCCTGACCCCGCCAATTGTGGGAGCGAGCCTGCTCGCGAAAGCGGTCAGTCAGTCAACATTTTCAGTGACTGACACACCGCCTTCGCGAGCAGGCTCGCTCCCACAGGGTATTTGTGAAATTCAGCTACGGCACTCGGCCAAGCCTTTCACTTGGCCACCCGGCGTCTGGTTTTCATCGCTCAACCAGCGCTCGAACCCGGCACCAATCGCCGGCCATTCCGCATCCAGAATCGAATACCACGCGGTATCGCGGTTCTGTCCCTTGACCACCATGTGCTGGCGGAACACTCCTTCGAAGCTGAAGCCCAGACGCTCGGCCGCGTATTTGGAGCGGGCGTTGCCGTTGTTGCACTTCCATTCCAGGCGCCGGTAACCCAGCTCGAACGAGTATTTGGCCAGCAGGTACACCGCCTCGGTGCTTTTCGGCGAGCGCTGCATGGGTGCGCCGAAGGCGACGTGACCGATTTCAATACGACCTTGGGCCGGGACGATCGACATCAGGCTGAGGATGCCCTGGACCTGATCAGTCGCGCGGTCGATGACGCTGAAGAAATACGGGTCGCTGTTGGCCGCATGGTTGTTCAACCAGTCGTTGAACGCGCTGCGCTCGCGAAACGGCCCGTAAGGCAGATAATCCCAGAGTTTCGGATCGGCACCCGGCCCTTCCAGAGCAGCGTAGAGTGGATCGGCATGCCGTGCCGGGTCGAGTTTCTCCAGACGAATGAAGCGGCCTTCGAGCAAGGTGGCGGAGGGGGCGGGGACGCCTTTCCAGTCAGCGAGTGAAGCGGTCATGTGCGCGTCTCCTTAAAGGGCTTGGCGAAACTGAATGAGGCCTGGGCGTTCGGCGATGCGCTCGTAGAGCTGGATCGCGGTCGCGTTGGTTTCGTGGGTCAGCCAGTGGACTTTGCAGCAGCCATCAGCCTTGGCGGTAGCGTAGACATGTTCGATCAACAGGCGGCCGACACCCGTGCCCCGCGACTCCGGCACTACCAACAGATCCTGCAGGTAGCAGGAGTTTTCGATGCTCCAGTTCGAGCGATGATAGATGTAGTGCACCATGCCCAACGCTTTGCCATCAGCCCAGGCGATGGCCGCGTGGGTCGGTTCGTTCGGGTCGAGAAAGCGCTGCCAGGTGCTTTGGGTCACGGTGTCCGGTAGCTCGGTGTTGTAAAAGCGCAGGTAAGCTTGCCACAGCGGTAGCCAGGCGGCGTGGTCATTGGCGCTGACCGGGCGAATGTCGATCTGGGTCATGCGGGTTTCCTTAGCGCATCAAGCGGGCGAGGGTCTGGTCGTTGGCGTCGGGGCTGGCGGCGAGGCCTTCGCGCACCCCGGCAATGTCTTCGGCGCTGCGGTTCTGGCTGAGCTTGCGTTTGCCTTCGAGGCGATCGATGGGAATGGCAAAACCGACAATGGCCTTGAGCATGCCGTCGATGTAATCGGCCGGCGCATCTTCCACCGACCAAGGCTGGGCGCGGCCCGCTTCGTGACGGTCGGTCAGGGTGCTGACGATGTCGAGCAGCCGCCCGCCATCGCTGAAGGTCTCGGCATGACCGTAGGCGTGTACGGCGATGTAGTTCCAGGTCGGCACGACTTTGCCGTGTTCGGCTTTGCTCGGATAGAAGCTCGGGCTGACGTAGGCGTCTGGGCCAGCGAAGATCAGCATCGCTTCGGCGCCGTCGCGCAGGTCTTTCCACTGCGGGTTGGCTTTGGCCAGATGACCGTAGAGCGTGCCGTATTCGCCCTGTTCGCGATGCAGCAGCACTGGCACATGGCTGGCTTGCAGTCCGCTCTTACCGTGGCTGACCAGAATGGCCAGGCGCGTGGCAAGGATCAGTTCGTGCAGTTGGGACAAGTCTTCGATGGCAAAGGCGCGTGGTGTGTACATGGACAGATTTTCCTAGGCGAATGCCTGCATCCTAGGCAGGCTATTGGTCTGTTGTAAGAGCCATTGCCGAGCCATTTCACAGGTCCATTGCCATGTCTGATCTGCCACCGCTGTCGATGCCGTTCAATCCGGCCGGAATCGCGCTTGATCGCCGTCAGGGCTTGAGTCGCCAGCTCTATCAGGCCCTGCGTCTGCGGGTACTCGACGGACGTCTGGTCAGTGGCACGCGATTGCCGGCCAGCCGCGACCTGGCCTCGGCGCTGGGCATTTCCCGCAACAGCGTGGTGCGCGCCTACGATCAGTTGTATGCCGAGGGCTTTATCGAAGGACGCGTGGGCGACGGCACCTATGTCGCGCAATTGGCTCTGGGTTCCACCTCGAAGAAAAAACTATCCACAAATCCATCCACAGGCTTGTCAACAGGCTTACCCACAGCCTTATCCACAAATCGGCTGGATTTACCTGTGAATCCATCCAGCAAAGTTATCCACAGCGGTGGATTTTCCCGTATCGAAAAGCATCATTTGCCCCGACCACCGAGCGGTCCGCCGCGGGCTTTTCGGGTAGGCGTTCCAGCGTTCGATCTGTTCCCTTTCGAGGTGTGGGCCAAGCTGAATGCGGCTTTCTGGCGTAAACCGGATCTGCAGCAACTGTGTTATGGCGACCCATCCGGTGATCCGCGGCTGCGCGCAATGATCGCTGCTTATCTGCGCAGCTCGCGGGGCATGCAGTGCTCGGCTGAGCAAATTGTGATCACCAGTGGCGCGCAGCAGGGCATAAGCCTTTGTGCACAGCTGCTGGTCGAGCCGGGCGACGGGGTGGCGATCGAGAATCCGGGCTATCGCGCCGCCGGGCATGCCTTCGCCGTAGCGGGGGCGAAGTTGCACGGCGTGGCGGTAGATGGCGATGGCATCGATTGCAGCTCCATGGCTCAGCTCAGCGACTGCCGTGTGGCCTACGTCACGCCGTCTCATCAGTACCCGACCGGTGTGGTGATGAGCCTGGCCCGGCGTCTGGAGTTGCTCGCCTGGGCCGAGCGCGTCGGCGGCTGGATCGTCGAGGATGACTATGACGGCGAATATCGATACACCGGCGCGCCGCTGGCGCCGTTGGCCGCACTTGATCGTCAGGGTCGTGTGCTCTACGTCGGCACGTTCGGCAAAGTCGCCTTTCCGGCGTTGCGCCTCGGTTATCTGGTGCTGCCGCCAGCACTGGTCGAGGCGTTCTCGCAACGGCGTGCTGTCGACGTGCGGCATTCGGAAGTCAGCACCCAGGCGGTGATGGCCGAGTTCATGGCTGCCGGGCATTTTCAGCGGCATATCCGCCGGATGCGCCGGGCTGCGCTGAGCCGGCGCAATTGCTTGCTCGAAGGTTGGCCGACAGCAATCGCCGGTGTCGGTCAATTGCCCGCCGTGTCCGCCGGGCTGCACCTGACGGTCGCTGTGGACAGCGTGGAGCGCGAGCAACAGTTGATCGCTCAGGCCGCTGATGTCGATGTCGAGATCAACGGCCTGAGCACTTACTGGTTGCCGGACTCAACCACACCCATGGCCCGGCGCGCCGGCCTGGTGCTGGGTTTTGCCGCGGTGCCGGAGGCTGCGATCACAGCGGCACTGGCGCGCTTGCGCCAGGCTTGGGGAGGTTGAAGAACAACGCCTCGGCCGAGCGACTGGAAATTTCGCTGCGATGGATTTCAATCAGTTGCTGGTTGCTTGGCTGGCTGGGCTCGTAGGCGCCGCCCATTCGCTGTTGGGCGGCGGTTTTCATGTGCCCGCGAACGAACGATGGATCATGCGCCTCAGCGCTGCTGTAGTGAAAATGGGCGTAGCACAGGACCTTGTCATTATGGGCATCACGAATCCGGTACTCGTCGAGGAAATCATGCTGACGGCGTCTGATCGGGCGCCGGGTGACGGTTTTGTCGATGGTTATTTCTCCCTTTTCCTTGAGCCATTGCATGCCCGCCGCCGTGGGTAGTTGCTGTTTGACCAGGCGAATGCGCGTGCTGGTGCCTTTTTCTTCCAGGGTTTTCGCTGCTTTGTCGAGCGCGTGGCTGAGCGTTTCGGAGGGTTCATGCGGGCCCGCGGTGAGGTTCCTGGCGGTCAGTGCTTCGTCGATCGCCGCAATGGCCTTGCGCAAGAGTGCGGCATGCTGGTGGTATTCCTCCTCGACCTCCACCGGGATCCGCGCGCCGCGTTTGAGGCGCGCCTCGATGCGCCGATGAAATGCCGCCAGGCCATCGATCAGTGCCTGGCCCTCGCGAACACTGTTCTTCAAATCGACGGGAGAGGTTGGCGCCGGCGCCGGCGGCGTACGCTGTTCGACCCAGACACCGGGCGACTCTTCGTGAAATGTGGCAATGACGCCCGTCAGATGGGTACGCACTTCCATCATTTCGGTAGTGTCATCGCCGACGCTTTTCTTGCGTTCGCCGACCACGGTGCCCCTTGATCGTGTGTGGATGATCTGTCGATTCGAGGCAGACGCGGATGGCGTTGACGGACCGGCCTGCGGCACGAGCAGATGCCGGTAGCGCAACAGGTCGGCGAGGCGATTGTCGGCGGCGGCCTTGAAGGCAATCACCCGCGCTTGTACATGTTTGAGTCGGTCTGTGTGGAGCTGGTCGGAATATTCGCTGGCCAGATCGCTGAAGCGTTTGTTCACTGAATCGAACTGCTGGGCAACGTTGCTCAAGGCATCGATGCGTCCACGCAAGTCGCCCAGGCTTTCATCGGCGCTCAAGTCCAGCGAGCTCTGGATATTCAGCGCAGCGTCTTCGATGAGATCGGCCAGTGCCTGTTGAGCGCTGGCATGTTCCGTGGTGTCGCCCGGCTTGATACATATTCTCTCGGCGAGGCTGATTTGCAGCACTTTGAGGTCGTTCAACCGGTAATCCGGCAAAGCGTCCCGATACACACGCATGGCTTGCACGGCGTCTTTTCCCAACAGCTTCATTTCTTCGAAGCAAACGTGTGCCGCCTCGATTTTCTCGATGATGCTCTGAGTGGTGTCATTCAGGCTGACTGCCGCCTGGCTGAATGCTTCAGGCTCGACGGTGCGCCCATCCGCGATCATTGTCTGCATGGCCTCGACACTTTGTTGAAAGTGTGAGGAATGCTCGTTGAGCCACTCCTGGCCCAGAAACAATTGCATTTGCAGGCGCTCGGTCATGACGGTGCGGTAATTGGGAATGGTCTGATTGAGATTCAACTCTCTGATCTGCTGAATGTTCGCTGCGTACTCCTTGTACTGGGCATCGAGTGTGGCGAGGTACTGAGTGCGCGCCTGTGACTGCGCCTGCGGCAAAGCATCGCTTAAGGCATCACGGTCCGCGTTCAGACGTAGCTCCTTGGCATGCATGGTGTCATCGAAGGCGGTGATTTTTTCGGTCAACGCTTTGGCGACGGTCTGCCTGCTGCCACGGGATTTTTGCAGTGCCGAGTCCAGGCCCCCGCCGCGCAGACGCAGGCGCATATCGATCACCCACTCGCCCCTGACGGAATAGGCCAGTGTCGGACCGAAGCGGCGTGGTTGCTGGCGCGAGTCGATAATCTGCACTTTATCGTGTTCGTTGCGCATCACCTCGAACCAGCGCTCACCGACCTGCACGTACCAGGTGTCGCGGTGAGGGCGCAGGCCCCGGTGCGCGCCGTCGCTGGCGGCGGCGCCAAGATCTTTCGGTCGGTCGAGCTTGAAGCTGTCGAGAACCTTGGCCAGTGCCTGCGGCGAGCGTTTCAGTGCGGTGACGATATCGATGGTGGTCGCGTGTACGCCGGTCATTTCAGCGCCGATGACATCGGGCAATTGCAGCGCCTTGGGTACTTTTACGACCGGGTTGAGAGATGTTGTTTGTTTTTCTGGCTGCGCCAACGATTCATGTGCTGGTGCCTCGCCGACTGCCGCGCGATGCGCAAGGACCATGCCCAGGGCCAGAAGGATGTCGGCAATTGCCGTCCACGCGATCTTGCCCGACTGCTGATTGGCAACGTCGGTGACTTCTTGCAGATCGTCCATGATTTGCCAGATCCACGCCGCCGTGCCGACGCTGCGCCCCAGAAACGGCAGAGCGGCATTGAACATCAGCCAGCCGCCCTGTTTCAGGGTGGCCCAGCGTGCCTCGGCGTTGGACACCGATTGCCGGTCGGCCTGGGTCAGCAGGGCCTGTACGTTGCGGTCATGAAGGGTCTCCAGCACGTCGCCGGTCAGCACTTGGGTACCCAGCGCGACGGGGCCCGACATGTCGAGTGCCGTCGTCGGATTGACCAGCATCTGTGGAATTGTCCACACCGACGGCAGCCTGGCGGTAAAGACAAACTGGCTGTAATTGAAACGTACGTCATCGGGCAACCATGCCAGCACCGAATCGCGTAAATGTCGCGAATGCTCGATCGCGTAGAGGAGGTTGGCGTGCCCGGGATATTGCATCAACGGCATCTCGAACAGTGGACGGTACAGCAGGCAGGGGCCCTTGTTCGCTTCGCGCGGGCCGATGACGTACATGTTGACGACGCTGTCGGTTACGGAACTGCTGCGGTGCGCGACAAAGGCCAGCGGGCGGATCACGATTTCCTCGCCATCGACGTAGCGCTCTGCGCCGGTCATCGCCAGCGCCGCTGCCACGTAGCGATACCCCGACTCATCAATGCCGCCCCGGCCCTGGATCTTGTGCTGCAACGCCAGCAATGGCAGCTCAATGCGTAACTGGCTCTTGTACAACTCTTCCAAGGCCGACGCCTGATCGGTGTCGTCTACCAGGCATGCCTTCAAGTGCGCTGGATAGGTCTTGCCGATATCCACCGTCCTGATCAGTTTTTCCAGGTAGGCCACGGTCATCCACGCAGGCACTGCGCTGGCGTTTTTATAGCTCACGGTCTTGTTGCCCAGTGGCAGTCCGGCGAGATTCTGCAGGGCAAGTTCCGGCAACGTCAGGGACTGGACGCTGGTGTTGCCGGGCAATACGAACGTGCCCCAGACCACCAGGCTGGTGATGGTGATCAGAATGTCATCGGGGTTGATGTCCTTGGCGCTCGGCTGGTCCTTCGCCATCTGTTGCACCAAGGCGTCGCGGGTGTACGCGCGCAGGTCGATGACCTCGCTCTGGAACGATTTGCCGTCGTGTTCATGCGCAAACGTGGTCAGGTCCAGCAGATGCCGGCTATAGCGTGCCTGATCGACGGGCAGCGCATCGTTCAGCCACTGCGGCAGCATCGGTCGCAGTCGCTCGAAATGGGTCTCAAGGCGCGGCGTCGGTTCAGCCGTTTTGCCCAGGGTTCCGGTGTGCGGATAGACGCGGTTGAGCGGCCTTTCAGCAAAAAAATTGATCTCCCCCAAGGCGTCGGCCTCAAGCGAAATCAAGGTGCAGGCCTGATGATCGAAGAAATTGCCCTGCGGTTCGACCAGCCGCCACCTGAGGTGCGGATCTGCGCAAGTGGCACCGAAGCGTTGCTGCAGATCCTCGCCAAGCGCTTGCAGCGAGTCGAAGTGCTGGTAACCGCGAGTGACCGCGTGAGTGAGAATCACGCTACGTTCCGCAACCGTGCCAATGATCACCGCCATATCGAGCAAGGCCAGGTGGGCGGGCTGTGCGGTGTCTTGCCGGTCGAGGTCGATCAGGCAGGCCCGTGTGTCGTAGGTGTCAGCGCTCACGCGTTGTTGCCTGTCGGGCTGGCGGAACACCGCCTCGGCGACGGCGGTTTGAGCGGCATCCCAGCCATGGCTGGCATCGGCTCTCCATAAGTTGCGCAACGCTTGCGACAACTGCTGCCAGCGCGGCTGTCCCGGGTAGGTGAACTCATCCCAGTAGATGACGTGCCGATCCTTGTAGGCGATGAACAACAGCGGTGCGAGCTCGTTGAGCAGCAGACCGATGGCCTCGATTTTCACCGGCAACTGCACGGGGGCCGGCCAGGCAGGCTGCTGGGTCAGATAATGCTCGCCGTCCAGATAGGTCACGGTTTTGCCGGTCATGCCAAGGCGTACCAGCGCATCGGTCAGCGATTCAACGTTGGGCCGACCGGCGAAGACTTGATCGTCGTCGATCTCCCAGGTCGGTTCTACGACCATGGCCAATTGCGGGTCGATCTCAAGGTTGGGGTACAGCGTCTTGAGTGCCGGGCCCAGCGTTTTCGTGGCGACTTCATGGAGTGAGGGGCCGGTGACCAGTTGGGTCACGATATCGACGGCACTGGGGGAGGGGAGTTCGGGCATCAGTGATTCCTGCTCTGTCGGGCGCCGAATGCCGGCGGTTCAGGGCAAGTTAAAAGGCGCCACGTTCGCGCGTGCGGTACATAGATCTGCCGGGCAAAAAAAGACCCGCGTGCGCGGGTCCTGGAGGCGGTAAGGGGATCAGGTTCCGGATTTGATTTTGGTCCACGCCCGCGTTCGTGCGCGTTCGGCATCCCGAGGCAGCGGCTGCAAGGTGTAGAGCGTGCTCATCGCCGCATCGGTCGGGTACAGGTTCGGGTTGTTGCGAATGGCCGGATTTACCAGACCGGTGGCGTCCTTGTTCGGATTGGGATATCCGACAAAATCGCTGACCGGGGCGATCACCGCAGGTTGCAGCAGATAGTTGATGAAGCTGTAGGCGTCCTCGGTATTCTTCGCACCTTTGGGGATGGCGAGCATGTCGAACCAGATCGGCGCCCCTTCTTTTGGCAGGCGCATGTCCACCACCACACCGTTTTTCGCTTCTTTGGCGCGGTTGGCCGCTTGCGAGAAGCTGCCGGAATAACCGACGGCCACGCAGATGTCGCCGTTGGCGATGTCGGCCATGTATTTGGAGGAATGGAAGTAGGTCACGTAGGGGCGGATCTTCATCAGCAGCGCTTCGGCCTTGGCGTAATCCGCCGGTTTCTTGCTGTTGGGGTCCAGACCCAGGTGTTGCAGGGCCAGCGGCAGAATCTCCGACGGCGAATCGAGCAGGGCGACACCGCACTGCTTGAGCTTGCTGATGTTCTCTTCCTTGAAGATCAGGTCCCAACTGTCCACTGGCGCGTTGTCGCCCAGCGCTGCCTTGATCCTGGCCGGATTGAAGCCGATCAGGATGGTGCCGTACATGTAAGGCACGGCGAATTTGTTTCCCGGATCATTGGCTTCGATCAGCTTCATCAGTTTCGGATCAAGGTGATTCCAGTTCGGCAGCTTGCTGCGATCCAGCGGCTGGAATACTCCGGCCTCGATCTGTTTGGCGAGGAAGACGTTGGACGGCACTACCACGTCGTAGCCGGAATTGCCGGTGAGCAACTTGGCCTCGAGTGCTTCGTTGGTGTCGAAGATGTCGTAGATCAGTTTGGTCTGGGCATTCTGTGCCTTGAACTCGTCCAGCGCTTTGGGGGTGATGTAGTCGAACCAGTTGTAGACGCGCAGTGTGCGTTCTTCGGCGTGGGCGCCGGCGCTCAGTATGGCCGCGCACAGCGCCGAGGCGATCAGTCGCTTTTTCATTGTTCAAAACCTTCCAGCACGTTCACGGCGTTGATGCCGATCTCTTCAACGGCGTAGCCACCTTCCATGACGA
Source organism: Pseudomonas sp. HN2 (assembly GCF_020736465.1). Taxonomy (NCBI): domain Bacteria; kingdom Pseudomonadati; phylum Pseudomonadota; class Gammaproteobacteria; order Pseudomonadales; family Pseudomonadaceae; genus Pseudomonas; species Pseudomonas sp. HN2. Next base: position 5,985,729 of record NZ_CP085885.1, on the reverse strand, counting down.
ACAGGGTCGGTTTGCCAAGGGCGGCAATGCGTTTGCCCATGGCCAGGTAATCCGGGCTGTCGAGTTTGAACTGCGAGATCGGGTCGTCCTTGAACGTGTCGACGCCGAGGGAGACGACGATGATGTCTGCGCCATAATTGTCGATTTCATCGCAGGCCCGATCCAGCGCCGCGCTCCACACGTCCCAGCCGGAACCGGCCGGCAGCGGATAATTGAAATTGAACCCTTCACCGGCACCTTCGCCGCGCTCGTCGTCGTAGCCGAGGAAGAACGGAAACTCCGCTTCCGGGTGGCCGTGGATCGAAGTGAACAGGACGTCGCTGCGCGCGTAGAAAATCGACTGGGTGCCGTTGCCGTGGTGGTAATCGACGTCGAGGATCGCGACTTTCCGGTGACCCTGATCGAGGAACGCTTGCGCGGCGATGGCGGCGTTGTTGAGGTAGCAATAACCGCCCATCAACTCGCTGGCAGCGTGATGGCCCGGCGGACGGCACAGGGCGAAGGCCGCGCGGGCGCCACCCTGGATTTGCGCTTGCGCGGTCAGGGCCACTTGCGCTGCGCTGTAGGCCGCTTGCCAGGTGCCGGCGGTGATCGGTGCGCCACCGTCGAAGCTGTAATAACCGAGCTGGCCGTGCAGGCTGGTCGGTTTGATCGCACGCAGCGTGCGCGCCGGCCAGGTGTAGGGCAGCAGGTCGCCGTCGGTGTTGAACGCGGTCCAGCGATCCCACGCACCTTTGAAAAATTCCAGATAGTCACGGCTGTGAATGCGCGCGATCGGCTCCAGACCGAAATCCTTCGGCGCTTCGACGGCACCGAGATTCTGCTTCTGCACCCGTTGCAGTACGTGGTCGGCACGAGAGGGCATCTCGAAGCATGGCTTGAGCTGGCCATCGATGAGCTCACAGCGGCCATGGTGCAAGTGGTGATCGTCTGAGTAGATCGTCAGCATTTGTTGTTCTCCGCAGGGCTGATTCGGTGGTCTTCAGTGTTGCGGGGCGAGGTGAATCGGGGAACGTCGGGAGCGGCCAAAAGGGGATCGAAATGGCCAAAACCTCTGACCGCAATTCGCCCCTTGATAACGCTGGCTCAAGGGTGAATTACGAACCCTTGTAGGAGTGAGCCTGCTCGCGATAGCGGTCCGTCAGGCAAAGAATGTGTTGGATGATAAATAGCCATCGCGAGCAGGCTCACTCCTACAGGGAGGATCAATGCGGCCGGAACTGACTCGGCGCCACGCCGCTCCAGCGCACAAAGGCATGGCGGAAACTGGCGGTCTCACTGAAGCCCAGCGTCTCGGCGATCCGATAGATCGGCAACTGATCCTCACACAACATCTGCTTGGCCCGCTCGAAACGCAATTCATCGAGCAGTTCCTGATAGCTGCTGCCCATGTCTTTCAGATGCCGGCGCAAGGTGCGCGGTGAACACTTCATCTGCTGCGCGAGCCCTTCGAGTCCCGGCGCGGCATTCAATTGCGCGCTGAGCAGCTGACGAATCCGCCCCAGCCAGGCCTGACGTCCGGTGAACTCCAGATTCTGCTTGCGGCAACGTTCGGCCATGGCCTGATGGGTAATAGCGTCGGCCAGCGGCAACGGCTGATCCAGCCAGTGGCGGTCGAAGGCGAAGGCGTTGTCCTTGGCCGAGAACTGCAGCGGCGAGTTGAAAGGTTCAGCATAACTTTCACGGTAATCCGGCGCGGCGTGCTCGAAACGCGTAGCGCGCAGTGGCAGCGCATGGCCGAGTAAGTCGTCGCAGATGACTTTCAGCGACACCAGACAAAATTCGGCATTGAACACCGCCATGGCCGGACTCTCGCGATAGTCGGCGGCGACGAACCATACCTGCTCGCCATCGTCTTCCAGGCTCAGTTCGAACAGCGTTCCCAACAGCGCCGGATAACGGATCGCCAGGCGCAAAGCGTCACCGAAGGTGGCACAGGTCAGCAGGGCGTAACCGAGCATGCCGTAACAGGAGACGTGCATGCGCCGGCCCAGTTCGAGGCCGATGTCACGCTTGAGCGCGACCGCGTTGGTGCAGACCTGCATCTCCTGATGGGTGGTGATGCGCGTGTCGGCCCGCTGCAGATCTGCCGCAACGATGCCGCTGCCAGCCAGCAACGCCTCGCTCGACAGGCCTTCGGCCTTGAAGGTGTTGAGGATCAGCGAGACCGCGTTGAGGGTGGTGAGGTGGGAGTGGAGCATAAGAAGTTCCCCGATCATGGATGGGGATACACCAGCAATTTATGTGCCGCTCAAGATAATTTGTAATGTCGAGATTATATTGGAAGTTAAACTTCCAATCTCTGACGAGAGATTTGCAAGTTGCAAGTTATGTTTTTAAAGTTGCCTTTAAGCCGTTGAGTAATCAGAGCAGGACATGGCCCATGACAATTCTAAATATTAAGCTGCGCTTGGTCTACTGTCAGAAATCACAGGTTTTTGGCGAATTGTTAACCGTTTGTCGAATATTTTTATTTATAGGTATTTTTTTTGACAGCTACATAAGTCGGGTCTAGTTTGCCAGTGGATGTCGCTAATTGTTTAGTGGATGTTGCGAGTTTTCAGTAAATATGAATTTTGACCAATGTGTCGATAAGGAGATTTAAATGAGCGGTTCACAAGCTAAAAAATATTCGCTGGAATTTTTCAAAGGCAGCAAGAAGGCGCTTCAAGGCCAGATTACTGTGAAGGTTGACGGTCACAAGCAAACGTTTCCCGTCATTCACGCCGAAGTTCGTGCTAATGATATTGTTTTCGACTTCGATATGAGCGGCGGAGATCCGGGCCGCAATAATATTATCGGCGTGGTAATCGGCAAAGCTTATTTGAATACGAAAGTGGAGTTTGTAGCGCACGGCGACCCTGTTTATTTGTTGTTTCAGGATTCTGTGCAAGAGTGGGTGGCGACAAAGGGCTGGATTCGAGTGGAGTGGCAAGAGGGCAGTAAAAAGATAGCTGGGTTGCTGGATAATGTTCAAGGCGATAGAGACGGTAACTCCAAACTCACCAGCGGAAAATTCGAAGTTACTTTAGATTAATTGTTTAAACCTTCCTGCATCAATTTTGCAGGAAGGTTTATTTATGATGAGAAGTGTATTGGACAGCGCTGGTCAGACCAGCTCTCCACACAGATCCAGCTCAACCAGTTGACGAACTTCCTGTGTGTTAAGCCCTGCGCCAAGCAGACCATGCAACTTGCCGAGCGCCGCTTCGCGGGTCATGCCCCCACCGGACAGTACGCCCACACCTCGCAAGCGGCTGCCCGCTTCGTACACATCAAGCTCAACGCCACCTTCATGACACTGCGTGACTGCAACCACGACTACGCCGTTATCCCGCGCGCGGCCAAGGCTGGCGAGGAATTGCGGGTTGTCGCTCGGCCCTGTGCCGCTGCCGTAGCACTCCAGCACCAGACCTTGAATGCCGCTGTCGAGCAGGCCGTCGAGCACCTCGGCGCTGATGCCCGGGAACAGTGGCAACACCGCTACCTTGGCCAGTTGCTTCGTCTGGTTGTAGTTCAACGACGCTGGAATCGAAGGCGCTTTCAGGCCACCGCCCTGACGCTCAAGTCGTTTGAACGGATGACGGCCAAAACTGCGCACTTTCGCGCAACGGGTCGGGGCCAGCAGTTCGCCGTGGAAGTACAGATGCACGCCGGGCGCCAGGCCTTGGCCGAGGGCAACCAGCGCGCCGCCGAGGTTTTCCCAGGCATCGCTGTCGGTCACGCCTGCCGGCAGCATCGAACCGGTGAAGCACACGCGGGCGTGCAGACCGAGCAATTGAAAACTCATCGCCGCGGCGCTGTACGCCAGCGTGTCGGTGCCGTGCAGGATCAGCACGCTGTCGCAGCCTTTTACGTCAATGGCATCGACCACCGCTTCGCGCAGTTGCTGCCAGTAGGCCGGGGTCATGTTGGCGCTGTCGATCAGCGGCGACATCTCGCGAAATTGCCACTGTGGCACCACCAGCTCAGGCTGGCTGTGCAGGTAGTCACGCATCCGCGCTTCGAAACCGGACGCCGGGGCCAGGCCGTGGGCGCTGGCCTGCATGCCGATGGTGCCACCGGTGTAGAGCACCATGACGTGTTGGGCGGCGGGATAGGAATGGGCAATCATCTGAGGTCTCCACAAGAGATGACATTGTAGGAGTGAGCCTGCTCGCGATAGCAGTCTTTCAGCCAACATAAATGTTGAATGATCAATCGCTATCGCGAGCAGGCTCACTCCTACAAGTTATTGCATCACAATAACTGACGGGCGCAGCGGATGCGCCCGTCATTCACCTGTCAGCGTTGCGCTGCAGGTACGCCTTGCGGCGCAGTTTCAGTCTGGCCCGCAGCGGCTGGCGGGTTGACTGGCCAAGCGTTGCGATCCAGATCCAGATCGGCAAATTTGCTGGAGTCAAATACTGGCTGTTTGACGCCGGCGCGGCGCTGTTCGTCGTAGTCGCGCATCACGCGCAGGCCGACCTTGAACAGCATGGCCAGGGCCACCAGGTTGACGAAGGCCAGGCAGGTCATGGTGATGTCGGCGAAGGCGAACACGGTCGACAGGTCCTGCATCGAACCCCAGACCACCAACGCCAGCACCAGGCCACGGAACAGCATCAGCAGGGCGCGGTTGCGGCTGAGGAACTGCAGGCTGTTTTCGCCCAGGTAGTAGTTGTAGAGGATGCAAGTGAAGACAAACAGCGACAGCGCGACGCTGACGAACATGCGACCCCAGTCACCGACTACGGCAGCCAGCGAGTTCTGGGTCAGGACGATGCCGTCACCTTCGAAGCCCGGCGTATAGAAGCCCGACAGCAGGATCAGCAGCGCGGTGCAGGTGCAGATCACGAAGGTATCGAGGAACACGCTGAAAGCCTGAACCACGCCCTGTGCACCCGGGTGCTTTACGGCGGCCACAGCGGCGACGTTCGGCGCACTGCCCAGACCCGCTTCGTTGGCGAACACGCCACGCTTCACGCCCATGACGATGGCGCTGCCGAGCAGGCCCCCAAAGGCCGGATCGAGGCCGAAGGCGCTCTTGAAGATGGTTTCCAGCATGGCCGGCACGTGTTCGATCTGCGTGCCGATCACATAAAGGGTCACGCCGATATAGGCCAGGGTCTTGATCGGTACCAGCAGGTCGGAGACCGAAGCGATGCGCTTGATCCCGCCGATGAAAGTGATGGCCAGCAGCACCGCGAGGACGATCCCGGTGTGGCGCGGGTCGAAGTCAAAGGCGTTCTGCAGCGAGTGGGTCACGGTATAGGACTGCAGGCCAATGAAGGCGAAGCCGTAAGTGACCAACAGCAGAATCGAGAAGACCACCGCCATGCCTTTGAGCTTGAGCCCATGCTGGATGTAGTAGGCCGGGCCGCCACGGTACAGGCCGTCGCCATCGGCGCGCTTGTAGACCTGGGCCAGGGTGCACTCGAAGAAGCTGCTGGACATGCCGACCAGTGCGGTCACCCACATCCAGAACACCGCACCCGGACCACCGAGGGTCACGGCGATGCCGACACCGGCGATGTTGCCTGCACCGACGCGGCCGGCGAGGCTGAGCATCAAGGCCTGGAACGAGCTGAGTTGCCCGGCGCTGCCTTTGAGGCTGTCGCGGAACACCGCGAACATGTGGAAGAAGTGACGCAGTTGAACGAAACGCGAGCGAATCGTGAAGTAGCTACCGAGCCCGACAATGAGCACGATCAGTACTTTCCCTGAGAGGAAGTCGTTGATGACTTCGAGCATGGATTTTTCCTCGCTGTTTTTTGTGGGTGCAAATGCTGGATCGGAGAAACATCGTGTTACACCGGTCTGCGCGCGGCACGACGGGTGAGGCGAAGGTTTCGTCCCGGATCCATATCGCGGGTTTTGTTATTAGTTCGGGTTTCGCATGGGTAATGGCCTCGTTACCGACGACCGCTCACGCGAAGAGGGGCGGCACTATACCGATCAGTGGCGCGCCCGTCTGCACGGTAGTGGTGCAAGCGACGAAACGAAGCGTTGAAACACCCGGCATTACCGGCGCCGGGCTTTTGTAGGAGTGAGCCTGCTCGCGATGCAGGCGCTGCGGTTCTAATGGCACACCGCGTCATCGTTCATCGCGAGCGGGCTCACTCCCACAGAAGACGTTTGTCCTTCAAACAGTTAAAAAAAAGGGCTCGGGGACAAAATCCCCAAGCCCTCAAAAGGTGAGAGGTGTCTAGTCCCTCGACCTGGTGAGCGGTGCTGCAAGTTTGCGTCGGCTCAGGCTTTGAGCGGAACCAGACGCGGAGCGATCATGTTTTCCGGGCGCAGGATGTCGGCGAGCATGGCTTCGTCGAGCAGACCTTCTTCGCGCACCAGTTCCAGCACGCCACGGCCGCTTTCAAGGGCGATACGGGCGATGCGGGTGGCGTTCTTGTAGCCGATGTACGGGTTCAGTGCGGTGACCAGACCGATCGAGTGCTCGACCAGTTCACGGCAGCGCGCTTCGTTGGCGGTGATGCCGACGATGCAGTGCTCGCGCAGCATGTCCATGGCGCGTTGCAGCAGGCGGATCGAGTCGAGGATCTTGAAGGCGATCAGCGGCTCCATCACGTTCAGCTGCAACTGGCCGCCTTCGGCCGCCATGGTCAGCGCCAGATCGTTACCGATGACCTGGAACGCCACCTGGTTCACGGCCTCCGGGATCACCGGGTTGACCTTGCCGGGCATGATCGAGCTGCCTGGCTGACGCGCCGGCAGGTTGATTTCATTGATGCCGGTGCGTGGGCCGCTGGACAACAGGCGCAGGTCGTTGCAGATCTTCGACAGCTTGACCGCAGTGCGCTTGAGCATGCCGGAGAACAGCACGAACGCGCCCATGTCGGAGGTTGCTTCGATCAGGTCGGCGGCCGGTACCAGCGGTTGACCGCTGATCAGTGCCAGACGCTGTACCGCCAGTGCCTGGTAGCGCGGGTCGGCGTTGATGCCGGTGCCGATCGCGGTGCCGCCCAGGTTGACCTCGGTCAGCAGTTCCGGGGCCAGCGTCTTCAGGCGGGCGAGGTCTTCGCCCATGGTGGTGGCGAACGCGCGGAATTCCTGGCCGAGGGTCATCGGCACGGCATCTTGCAGCTGGGTACGGCCCATTTTCAGGACGTGGTCGAACTCTTTGCCCTTGGCCGCGAAGGCCTGAATCAGGCTGTCGAGACTGGCCAGCAGCGCGTCGTGACCGAGCAGCAGACCCAGACGGATCGCCGTCGGGTAGGCGTCGTTGGTCGACTGCGCCATGTTCACGTCATCGTTCGGATGCAGGTACTGGTATTCGCCTTTCTCGTGGCCCATCGCTTCCAGAGCAATGTTGGCGATCACTTCGTTGGCGTTCATGTTGGTGGACGTGCCGGCGCCACCCTGAATCATGTCGACCACGAACTCTTCGTGGTAATCGCCGCGGATCAATCGGGCACAGGCTTCGCTGATGGCAGCGTGCTTGGCTTCGCTCAGGTGACCCAGCTCGCGGTTGGCGTCAGCGGCGGCCTGTTTGACCATCGCCAGGCCCACAACCAGTTTCGGGTAATGCGAAATCGGAACGCCCGAGAGGCGGAAGTTGTTCACCGCTCGCAGGGTCTGGATGCCGTAATACGCATGGGCCGGTACTTCGAGGGCGCCAAGCAGGTCGGTTTCTGTGCGGAAAGATGCAGCGGAGGACATGATAGAAATCATCTCGATAAGGACCCGGTCTGTGCCGGAACGCTGCGAATGCTAGGCTTGTGGGGATTTTTGGGCCAATGCTGTTCAGCACTGCCCTATGCACATTCGGCATAATGCCCATGTGACGCCGTCTGTGCGGCAGACGTGTGACCTGTTTTGGTGCGTGTCCGGGAGGACGTGATGAATCTGGAAAGCAAATGGCTCGAGGACTTCAGTGCCCTGGCCGCTACCCGCAGCTTCTCGCAGGCGGCCGAACGGCGCTTCGTGACCCAACCGGCGTTCAGTCGGCGGATTCGCAGCCTCGAAGCCGCATTGGGGCTGACCCTGGTCAATCGTTCGCGCACGCCGGTCGAACTGACGGCGGCGGGGCAGTTGTTTCTGGTGACCGCGCGCACCGTGGTCGAACAGCTCGGTGAAGTGCTGCGCCACCTGCATCATCTGGAAGGCGGGCAGGGCGAGGTGATGCAAGTCGCAGCGGCGCACTCGCTGGCCCTGGGCTTTTTTCCGCGCTGGATCGCCCAGTTGCGCAACGAAGGGCTGAACATTGCCACGCGGCTGGTGGCGACCAACGTTGGTGATGCCGTGCATGCGCTGCGCGAAGGTGGCTGCGATCTGATGCTGGCGTTCTACGACCCGGATTCGGCGATGCAGATGGACCCGGAAATCTTCCCCTCGCTGCACTTGGGCCAGACCGAGATGCTGCCGGTGTGCGCGGCGGATCTGGATGGCAAGCCATTGTTCGATCTGGAAGGTGAGGCGAGCGTGCCGTTGCTGGCTTACAGCGCCGGGGCGTTTCTCGGCCGTTCGGTCAACGGCCTGCTACGCCAGCGCCAGCTGCGCTTCACCACGATCTACGAAACCGCCATGGCCGACAGCCTGAAGAGCATGGCGCTGGAAGGCCTGGGTATCGCCTGGGTGCCGCAACTGAGCGTACGCGCCGAACTGGCGCGCGGCGAACTGGTGGTCTGTGGCGGCCCGCAATGGCATGTGCCGCTGGAGATCCGCCTGTACCGCTGCGCCCTGGTGCGCAAGGCCAACGTGCGGTTGCTGTGGCGCAAGCTTGAAGGCGGCGCTGCACAGTCTTCCTGACCCTACGCGGACCCTTTGTAGGAGTGAGCCTGCTCGCGATAGCGTCTGCACATTCAACGATGATGTGACTGACACACCGCCATCGCGAGCAGGCTCACTCCTACAGGGATTTGTGGTGTTGCGGCGCTGACCTTCAGGTCAATAAAACCGGGCCTTTCGCTCATTTGACAGATGGTCGTTTCGGGGGCTGTTTATTGCTTTCTTTGCGGTATACTGCGCGGCCTTCGGCCGGCACGTCCGGCCATTTTTCGCACAATCAAGCCACGCAACCTGCGTGGCTTGTTGTTTTATGACGCGCCTGCGGGCGCTCCAGAGAGAAGAGGCGCGACGATGAGTGCACTGGTTGGCGTGATCATGGGCTCCAAGTCCGATTGGTCCACCCTTAGCCACACCGCCGATATGCTGGAAAAGCTCGGCATCCCGTACGAGGTCAAGGTGGTCTCCGCCCACCGCACCCCGGATCTGCTGTTCCAGTACGCCGAAGAGGCTGAAAGCCGCGGCATCGAGGTGATCATCGCCGGTGCCGGTGGCGCAGCCCACCTGCCAGGCATGTGTGCGGCCAAGACCCACCTGCCGGTGCTGGGCGTGCCGGTGCAGTCGGCCATGCTCTCGGGCGTCGATTCGCTGCTGTCGATCGTGCAGATGCCCGCCGGCATTCCGGTCGCCACCCTGGCTATCGGCAAGGCCGGCGCGATCAACGCCGCGCTGCTCTCGGCGAGCATCCTCGGCGCCAAGCACCCGCAGTTCCACGCGGTACTGAAAACCTTCCGTGCCGAGCAGACAGACAGCGTCCTGGACAATCCAGACCCACGTATTGCCTGAGGTTGTTGAGATGAAGATCGGTGTAATCGGTGGCGGCCAGTTGGGTCGCATGTTGGCTCTGGCGGGCACTCCGCTGGGGATGAACTTCGCTTTTCTCGACCCTGCGCCGGACGCTTGCGCCGCTGCGTTGGGCGAACACCTGCGGGCCGATTACGGCGATCAGGATCATCTGCGCCAACTGGCCGATGAAGTCGATCTGGTGACCTTCGAATTCGAAAGCGTGCCGGCGGAAACCGTGGCGTTTCTCTCGCAATTCGTGCCGGTGTACCCGAGCGCCGAAGCCCTGCGCATCGCCCGCGATCGCTGGTTCGAAAAAAGCATGTTCAAGGACCTCGGCATTCCGACCCCGGCCTTCGCCGACATCCAGTCGCAAGCCGATCTGGAAGCCGCCGTCGCTTCCATCGGCCTGCCGGCCGTGCTGAAAACCCGCACCCTGGGTTACGACGGCAAGGGCCAGAAAGTCCTGCGCAAGCCGGAAGACGTTGCGGGTACTTTCGCCGAACTGGGTAGCGTTGCCTGCCTGCTGGAAGGCTTCGTGCCGTTCACCGGCGAAGTGTCGCTGATCGCCGTGCGTGCTCGCGATGGTGAAACGAAGTTCTATCCACTGGTGCACAACACCCACGACAGCGGCATCCTCAAGCTGTCCGTCGCCAGCACCGATCACCCGTTGCAGGCGCTGGCGGAAGATTATTCCAGCCGTGTGCTCAAGCACCTCGACTACGTCGGCGTGATGGCTTTCGAGTTCTTTGAAGTCGACGGTGGCCTGAAAGCCAACGAAATCGCCCCGCGCGTGCACAACTCCGGGCACTGGACCACCGAAGGCGCCGAGTGCAGCCAGTTCGAAAACCACCTGCGCGCCGTGGCCGGCCTGCCACTGGGTTCGACCGCCAAGGTCGGCGAGAGCGCGATGCTCAACTTCATCGGCGTGGTACCGCCGGTTGAGAAAGTCATCGCCATCGAAGACTGCCATCTGCATCACTACGGCAAGGCCTTCAAGGCCGGACGCAAGGTCGGCCACGCCAACCTGCGTTGCGCCGACATGGCCACGCTACAGGCGCAGATCATCAAGGTCGAAGCGCTGATCGCCGAGTAAAAACGGTTTCATGTGGCAGCGGCGGAACCATTCAAGGGCCGCCGTTCTCTCATGGCAGGATGCCAAAGTCTGTCTAGGCTTTCGCATATCTACCAAATCAGAGGGAAATGCCATGGGAATTATCGGAACCATCTTTATCGGCTTGATCGTCGGCCTGCTGGCTCGGTTCCTGAAACCGGGCGATGACAGCATGGGCTGGATCATGACCATCCTGCTCGGTATCGGCGGTTCGCTGGCGGCCACCTACGGCGGCCAGGCTCTGGGCATCTATCAGGCGGGCGAGGGCGCGGGATTCCTCGGCGCACTGGTCGGCGCTGTCGTGTTGCTGGTGATCTACGGTCTGATCAAAAAGAACTGATCGAAAGCGACAAAGCACTCTCGGCCATCGCGGCCGGGAGGGCTAGAATGCGCGGCGACTCACCGTTCATTCCCTTGCCTGCCGAGCACCTTCATGCGCCGTCTTCTGTTGACTCTCCTTTTGCTGGGCAGCTATCTCGCCCACGCCGGCGAACTGCCGGAAACCGACTGGCTGGAACTGATGCCCAAGTCGGACCAGAAGGCCCTCGAGGCCATGCCTGAAATCGACCACAACTCCCCCGAGGCCACTGGCACCTTCACCGAGAAGGGCGGTATGAAGCAGGCCAAAGGTCTGCCGGCGGTGATGTATTCGACGAAAACCGTGGCGTCGATGAACGACAAGCACATCCGCCTCGGTGGCTACCCGGTGCCGCTGGAATCCGATGCCAAGGGCCGCAGCACGTTGTTCTTCCTCGTGCCGTATCCGGGCGCCTGCATCCACGTGCCGCCACCGCCGCCGAATCAACTGGTGCTGGTGCGTTATCCGAAAGGCTTGAAGCTGGACGACATCTATACACCGCTCTGGGTGACCGGCACGCTGAAAATCGAAAAGGTCAGTAATGACCTGGCGGATGCGGCCTATGCGCTGGAAGCGGATAAGGTGCGGGTGGTGGAGGAGGCTGACCTTTAAAGCAAAAGATCGCAGCCTTCGGCAGCTCCTACATGGGATTGATGTACGCCCTGTAGGAGCTGCCGAAGGCTGCGATCTTTTGATCTTAAAGTGGTTTGCTGGCGACGCTGACGCCCATGGTGTGGCTCGCACCCGGCGCCAGGCTCACGATGTCATCCATCACATTCGCCGTCTCGATGCACAGCATGCGCTGCCAGCCATCGTTGTCCATGTCGGGCAATGCGGCAGCTCGGTCGATCCACGGGTTCCAGATCACCGCCGTCCGCGAGCCTGTAGCCGTCAGCACGATGCGTCGTTCCCAGGTCGGATCAACGATGCTCAGCTGTGGCGGAGCGTCAAGGTAGATGCGGTCGGTCTCGCCACTGAAATGCAGATCGCCACTCTGGCTGGCCGTGTTCCAGTCATCCAGGGTCTCGATGTAATTCAGCCCGGCCACGCCGTCGACATGCACAGTGCGCACGTCACTCACGGCGAAATACGTGTGCAGCGCCTGACTCAATGTGACGGTGTCAGTACCACGGTTATGGCTGGTCAGGCTGTAGTGCAATTGATCCGCCAGATGCAGGGTCAGGGTCAGATCGACCTCGTGCGCCCAGCCCGGCAGGCCTCCTTCCGGGTAGGGCAGCTTGAACTCGACCTTGATGCCGTCAGCCTCTGATTCGATGTTGCCCAACTCCCAGTCCATCGCCCGCACCAGACCGTGCGCGGGGGCCGGTTGTTCGCCGGTATACATGGCCTGCACGCTGTGCGGGTTGCGTTCGAACTTGCCGAACCACGGCCAGCACACCGGCACACCGGCGCGGATGCTCTTGCCGGTCTTGAACTCGGCCTTGTCGTTGAGCCAGATGATCGGCGGCTGGCCGTCGATCTGATAACTGAGGATGTGCGCGCCTTGCTGGGCCACCAGCACTTCGGCCTTGCCGTGGCGGATGCGCCAGCAGTTCAGTTCATCCTGTTTGACGGCTTCAACGTTGGGCGTGTTCATGGGCAACTCTCGATCAGACACTGGGGACGACTATCGACCGCAAAACGGCCGCGAGGTTTAACGCGCGCGTGGCGGCACCGAGCGGGTGCGACCGCTGCCGTCGATGGCAACGAAGACGAAAACCGCTTCGGTAACCTTGCGCCATTCGCTGGACAGTGGGTCATCGCTCCACACTTCGACCATCATCTGGATCGAGCTGCGGCCGATTTCCAAGGTCTGGGTATAAAAGGACAACTGCGCGCCGACGGCGACCGGCACGAGAAACGCCATGCGGTCGATGGCGACGGTGGCGACGCGGCCACCGGCAACACGGCTGGCCATGGCGGTGCCGGCCAGATCCATTTGCGCGACCAGCCATCCGCCGAAAATATCGCCGAAGCCATTGGTTTCGCGCGGAAGTGCGGTGATTTGCAGGGCCAGGTCGCCCTGTGGGATCGGATCTTCTTGTTCGAGCTCTATCATGCCGAGGGGCCTCTGACCCGTGACTCTTCGTGGGTATTGCGGGTGGTAGCCGTCTTCAAGAAAAACGATTCAACACCGAACACACTGCGTTCGTCACGTTTTCCATCAGGCGCCTAAAGGGAAACTCTGCGAAAAAGGCTAAATCCCGAGCAAAGGACGGGCCAACAACGTTTTCGCACAGTAACCTCTTACAAATCCTGCGCAGGTGGCGAGTATATCGGTCGATAGACCCCGCGACGACCACCCGGTTCTGATTTCGACCGTCAATTACGCACCTCTATGTGCTTTTTCGAACAATTTGCTATGGTGCCGAACCTGTCCAAGCCACCGCCAGCGTTGTTGTGGCGACAGATTCGACTATAAGAGAAGCCCTTGCCATGACCACAGCGCCTTCGAGCCTCGCGCAGCCCGAGCAACCCGCACGACCGTTGACCCGCAATGACTACAAGACTCTGTCGCTGTCCGCCCTTGGCGGGGCGCTGGAGTTTTACGATTTCATCATCTTCGTTTTCTTCGCCACCGTGGTCGGCAAGCTGTTCTTCCCGGCCGACATGCCCGAGTGGCTGCGCTTGATGCAGACCTTCGGCATCTTTGCGGCCGGCTATCTGGCGCGGCCGCTGGGCGGCATCGTCATGGCGCACTTCGGCGACCTGCTGGGGCGCAAGAAAATGTTCACCCTGAGCATTTTCATGATGGCCGTACCGACGCTGATCATGGGCCTGCTGCCGACCTACGCGCAGATCGGCATCTGGGCGCCGATCCTGTTGCTGCTGATGCGGGTGATCCAGGGCGCCGCGATTGGCGGTGAGGTGCCGGGGGCGTGGGTCTTCGTTTCCGAACACGTACCGCAAAAGCATATCGGCTACGCCTGCGGCACCCTCACCAGCGGTCTGACTGCCGGCATCCTCCTTGGCTCGCTGGTCGCCACGGCGATCAACAGCATTTATACGCCCGTTGAAGTGTCGGATTACGCCTGGCGGATTCCGTTCCTGCTTGGCGGCGTGTTCGGCCTGTTCTCGGTGTATCTGCGCCGCTGGCTGCACGAAACCCCGGTATTCGCCGAACTGCAACTGCGCAAGGCACTGGCCGAAGAAGTGCCGCTGCGCGCGGTACTGCGTGACCACCGCGGCGCCATCGCCATCTCGATGCTGCTGACCTGGTTGCTGTCGGCAGGCGTCGTCGTGGTGATTCTGATGACCCCGACCGTGCTGCAAACGGTCTACCACTTCTCGCCAACCACCGCGCTGCAAGCCAACAGCCTGGCGATCGTCTTCCTCAGCCTCGGCTGCATCGGCGCCGGCGCACTGGCTGATCGCTTCGGCGCCGGTCGCGTATTCATGTTCGGTTGCCTGGGCCTGCTGATCAGCTCCTGGACCTTCTACCACAGCCTCGCCGACCACCCGAACTGGCTGTTCCCGCTGTACGCATTGACCGGTCTGCTGGTCGGCACGATTGGCGCGGTGCCGTACGTGATGGTCAAGGCGTTCCCTCCGGTGGTGCGATTCAGCGGGTTGTCGTTTTCGTACAACGTCGCTTACGCAGTTTTCGGTGGCTTGACGCCGATGGTGGTGAGCCTGCTGTTGAAGGAAAGCGCGATGGGGCCGGCTTACTACGTAGCGGTGTTGTGCGGGATGGGGATGGTGGTGGGAGCGTGGCTGTGGAAGAAGGGTCGCTGACCCGAGATATCCTCCAGCAATACCGACGTCTTCGCGAGCAGGCTCGCTCCCACAGTTGGAATGCATTTCAATTGTGGGAGCGAGCCTGCTCGCGAATGAGGCGCCACAAATCACTTAGCAATAACCGATGCTGGCCTTTCATCCAATTGTCATATTTCAGCCATAGAGTGTTCACATGGCCTGCCGATACTTGGCCCCGACTTAACACACCCTATCTGCTAGGAGTAAGGCATGAAACTGAAGCGTTTGATGGCGGCAATGACTTTTGTCGCTGCTGGCGTTGCGACTGCCAACGCGTTCGCCGCTGTTGACCCTGCTATCCCGAGCTACACCAAGACCACTGGTGTGTCGGGCAACCTGTCCAGCGTCGGTTCCGATACCCTGGCCAACCTCATGACCCTCTGGGCCGAGAACTACAAAAAAGAATACCCGAACGTCAACATCCAGATTCAGGCAGCAGGCTCGGCCACTGCACCACCTGCGCTGACCGAAGGCACCTCTAACCTGGGCCCGATGAGCCGCAAGATGAAGGACACCGAACTGGCGGCCTTCGAGCAGAAGTACGGCTACAAGCCCACTGCTATCCCGGTTGCCGTGGACGCCCTGGCGGTGTTCGTGCACAAGGACAACCCGATCCAGCACCTGACCATGGAACAGGTTGATGCGATCTTCTCGTCGACCCGCCTGTGCGGCGCCAAGGCCGACGTGAAAACCTGGGGCGATCTGGGCGTGACCGGCGACCTGGCCAACAAGCCAGTGCAATTGTTTGGCCGCAACTCGGTATCCGGCACCTACGGCTACTTCAAGGAAGAAGCCCTGTGCAAAGGCGACTACAAGCCGAACGTCAACGAGCAACCAGGTTCGGCGTCGGTAGTGCAGTCGATCAGCTCCTCGCTCAACGGCATCGGTTACTCGGGCATTGGTTACAAGACCGCCAGCGTGAAAACCGTACCTCTGGCCAAGAAAGGCAGCTCCGAGTTCATCGAAGACACCGAAGAAAACGCCCTGAACGGCAAGTATCCGCTGTCGCGCTTCCTCTACGTTTACGTCAACAAGGCCCCGAACAAGCCTCTGGCCCCGCTGGAAGCCGAGTTCGTGAAGCTGGTGCTGTCGAAACAGGGCCAGGAAGTGGTAGTGAAAGACGGCTACATCCCGCTGCCAGCCAAGGTTGCTGCCAAAGCTCTGGCTGACCTGGGTCTGCAGGAAGGCGGCGCGGTCGCCAAGAAATAACACTTTGGATCCGGGGGCAAAACCCGGACCTGCTGAAACCCTGTAGGAACTGACGAGGGAACCGAGGCTGCGATCTTTTGATCTGGCTTCTGATCGCAAGATCAAAAGATCGCAGCCTCGGTTCCCTCGACAGCTCCTGCACAGGTTTCACTACATCGAATTTTTCGATCCTCCTCCAGCATCCCGCTGGCGGCGGATTTGCTGCGTCACTGCACTGTCATCTTTCTGTCATACAGGATCGCTAGGGTGTGCGCATGAATGATCTGGCCAATTCCCCAATGACTACGTCTTCCCCTCCCAAGCGCATTGATTTCAATACGCCTGAGCTGCAACGCAAGCGTCGCATTCGCGCGCTCAAGGACCGCTTCACCCGCTGGTACGTCCTTGTTGGCGGCCTGGCGGTGCTCGCGGCAATCACCCTGATTTTCTTTTTCCTCGCGTATGTCGTTGCGCCCTTGTTCCAGGGTGCCGACCTGACCGCGAAAGACTCGATCACCCCGGCCTGGATGCAGGACGCCGGCAAGCCGCTGATGATCTCGCTCGAGGAGCAGAATCAGGTGGCCATGCGCGTCTCCGACAAGGGCCAGGCGCTGTTTTTCGATATCGACAGTGGCGCTGAACTCAAGCGCGTCGACCTGCCATTGCCGGCGGGCGCCACGGTGACTTCGATTGGCGAAGATCAGCCGGGCCATCCGCTGGTGGCCGTAGGCCTGTCCAACGGCCAGGCGCTGGTGTTCCGTCATACCTATAAAGTCAGCTACCCGGATGGCAAGAAAACCATCAGCCCGGCCATCGAATACCCGTACGGTGAGGCGCCGATCGCGCTGAATGAAAGCGGCGGCGCGCTGGAGCATGTCAGCCTCAACGCCACCGACTCGACGCTGATGCTGGTCGGCTCCACCGGTTCGCAACTCAACGTGCTCTCGCTGACCAGCGAAGAAAACATGATGACCGGCGAAGTCACCAACGAGCAGAAGCGTATCGATCTGCCGCAGATGACCGAGCCGGTGAAAAACATCTTCGTCGACCCGCGTCAGCAATGGCTGTACGTGGTCAACGGACGTGCCCAGGCCGACGTGTTCAGCCTGCGCGACAAGAGCCTCAACGGCCGCTACAAACTGCTGGAAAATGCCGACGCCGAAGTCACTGCGACCGGGCAACTGGTCGGCGGCATCTCGCTGATCGTCGGTGATTCCAAGGGCGGTCTGGCCCAGTGGTTCATGGCCCGCGACACCGATGGCGAGCTGCGCCTGAAGCAGATCCGCACTTTCCAGATGGGCACCACGCCGATCGTTGAAATCGCTGCCGAAGAACGCCGCAAAGGCTTCCTCGCCCTCGATGCCAGCGGCAAGCTCGGCGTGTTCCACAGCACCGCGCACCGCACTTTGCTGGTTGATCAGGTCGTTGAAGGCCAAGGCCTGTTCGGTCTGTCGCCACGCGCCAACCGGGTGATCGTCGAAGCCGGCGGCAAGCTGCAACCGCTGCTGCTCGACAACCCCCACCCGGAAGTTTCGTGGAGCGCGTTGTGGAGCAAGGTCTGGTACGAGAACTACGACGAGCCTAAATACGTCTGGCAATCGACGGCGGCCAACACCGATTTCGAACCGAAACTGAGCCTGTCGCCGCTGACCTTCGGCACCCTGAAAGCCGCGTTCTACGCGATGTTGCTGGCGGCGCCACTGGCCGTCGCTGCGG
Source organism: Pseudomonas sp. HN2 (assembly GCF_020736465.1). Classification (NCBI taxonomy): domain Bacteria; kingdom Pseudomonadati; phylum Pseudomonadota; class Gammaproteobacteria; order Pseudomonadales; family Pseudomonadaceae; genus Pseudomonas; species Pseudomonas sp. HN2. Next base: position 5,968,033 of record NZ_CP085885.1, on the reverse strand, counting down.
CGATCTACACCGCGTACTTCATGGCCCCGGGCATGCGCCGCAAGGTCAAACCGGTGATCGAGCTGATGGAAGCGATGCCGACGGTGATCCTCGGTTTCTTCGCCGGCCTGTTCCTGGCGCCGTATGTCGAAGGTCATCTGCCGGGGATTTTCAGCCTGTTGATGCTGCTGCCGATCGGCATCCTCGTCGCCGGTTTCACCTTCAGCCGCCTGCCCGAGTCGATCCGCCTGAAAGTCCCGGATGGCTGGGAAAGTGCGCTGCTGATTCCGGTGATCCTGTTTGTGGGCTGGCTGTCGCTGTACATGAGTCCGTTCATGGAGAACTGGTTCTTCGGTGGCGACATGCGCATGTGGATTTCCCACGACCTGGGCATCACCTACGACCAGCGCAACGCTCTGGTGGTCGGTCTGGCCATGGGTTTTGCGGTGATCCCGAACATCTACTCGATCGCCGAAGACGCCGTGTTCAGCGTGCCGCGCGGCCTGACCCTGGGTTCTCTGGCCCTCGGCGCCACGCCATGGCAGACCATGACCCGCGTGGTGATCCTGACCGCCAGTCCGGGCATTTTCTCGGCGCTGATGATCGGCATGGGCCGTGCGGTCGGCGAGACCATGATCGTGCTGATGGCCACCGGCAACACCCCGGTCATGGAGATGAACCTGTTCGAAGGCCTGCGCACCCTGGCCGCTAACGTCGCGGTGGAAATGCCCGAGTCGGAAGTCGGCGGCAGCCACTACCGCGTGCTGTTCCTCTCGGCATTGGTGCTGCTGATGTTCACCTTCGTCATGAACACCCTGGCAGAACTGATTCGTCAGCGTCTGCGCAAGAAATACTCGTCGCTTTAAGCAAAGGTAGAAGTCTGTGAAACAGAACTCCCTGAAAGGATGGTTCAAGAGCGGCGCCCCCGGCGTCTGGATCAGCGGTGGCGCGGTGTCCATCGCGGTCATCATGACCATTGGCCTGTTGGCGGTGATTGCCGTGCGCGGTCTCGGTCACTTCTGGCCGGCGGATCTGATCCACGCGCATTACGACGTACCGGGCCAGGCCAATCACCTGGTGATCGGCGAAGTGGTGCAAAAAGAAGAAGTGCCGCGTGCCCGTCTGAAGAGTGCCGGCCTGCCGGTGCCGGACGAAGGCCCGGAATTCATGACTCGCGAGCTGATCAAGGTCGGCAACCGTGACCTGAACGGCAACGACTTCACCTGGATCGTCGGCGAGTGGCTGACCAACCAGACCACGCCGCCCGAGCTGATGGCGATCGAGCGTCGTGAGTGGGGCAACTTCTACGGCTACCTGGTCAACGTCAAACAGGACGGCAAGGTCATCGCCGAGGGCGAGGCCGCATGGCCTGAACTGCAAGCGCGCATCGACCGCGTGAACGGCCTCGCTGCCCAACTGAAATCGCTGGAAAAAGTCGAGATCGGCGCGATCAACGCCGGCCTCGAACGCATCCGCCTGCACGGCCGCAAGCTGGAGCTTGAAGGCAAACTCGACGCCACCGCACAAGCGGACATGGAATCCGAGCGCGCCGAGTTGAACGCGCGTTATCAGGACATCGAGGCGCGTCTGGCCGATCTGCATGCGCAGTTCAACCGCGACGCGTTGACCGCTCGCGATGCCAACGGCAAAGAGATTGAAATCGGTCTGGGCAAAGTGGTTCACGCCTACCAGCCGAACGCGATGAGCACGTTGACCAAGGTCGGTTTCTACTTCAGCAAAATCTGGGAATTCCTCTCCGATGATCCCCGTGAAGCCAACACCGAAGGCGGGATTTTCCCAGCGATCTTTGGCACCGTGATGATGACCCTGATCATGGCGATGATCGTCACCCCGTTCGGCGTGCTGGCGGCGGTGTACCTGCGTGAATACGCCAAGCAGAACACCCTGACTCGCGTCATTCGTATCGCGGTGAACAACCTCGCCGGCGTACCGGCGATCGTCTACGGCGTGTTCGGTCTGGGCTTCTTCGTCTACGTGCTGGGTGGTTCGGTCGATCGCTTGTTCTTCCCTGAAGCATTGCCGGCACCGACCTTCGGCACGCCGGGCCTGCTCTGGGCCTCGCTGACTCTGGCCTTGCTCGCAGTGCCGGTGGTGATCGTGGCGACCGAAGAAGGTCTGGCGCGTATCCCGCGTACCGTGCGTGAAGGTTCGTTGGCCCTCGGCGCGACCAAAGCGGAAACGCTGTGGAAAATCGTTATCCCGATGGCCAGCCCGGCAATGATGACCGGCATGATCCTCGCCGTGGCGCGCGCCGCCGGTGAAGTGGCGCCGCTGATGCTGGTGGGTGTGGTGAAACTGGCGCCGTCGCTGCCAGTGGACGGCAACTACCCGTACCTGCACCTGGACCAGAAGATCATGCACCTGGGCTTCCACATCTATGACGTCGGCTTCCAGAGCCCGAACGTCGAAGCCGCCCGCCCGCTGGTCTACGCCACCGCGCTGCTGCTGGTGCTGGTGATCGCGACGTTGAACCTGTCGGCGGTGTATATCCGCAACCATCTGCGCGAAAAATACAAAGCACTGGACAGCTGATTTCTCATGTAGGAGTGAGCCTGCTCGCGATGGCAACACCGCGGTTTGATAGACAAACCGCAGCGTCTGGATCGCGAGCAGGCTCACTCCTACAAAAAACGAACCGAATTTGTTAGCACAGGGAGCCTCCCATGCAGCACGAAACACACAGCCACGGCATCAACATGTCTGCCCTGGGCCGCGACAAGCAGAGCCTGGACCTGGCGCAGGAAACCGTTGCCATCGAAGTGCCGGGCCTGAGCCTGTACTACGGCGAGAAACAGGCGCTGTTCGACGTCAGCATGAACATCCCGAAGCAGCGCGTGACCGCGTTCATCGGCCCGTCCGGCTGCGGTAAGTCGACGCTGCTGCGTACCTTCAACCGGATGAACGATCTGGTCGACGGCTGCCGCGTCGAGGGCGCGATCAACCTGTACGGCAACAACATCTATCGCAAGGGCGAAGACGTTGCCGAGTTGCGTCGTCGTGTCGGCATGGTGTTCCAGAAGCCCAATCCGTTCCCGAAGACCATCTACGAAAACGTGGTCTACGGCTTGCGCATTCAGGGCATCAACAAGAAGCGCATTCTCGACGAGGCGGTCGAGTGGGCGTTGAAAGGCGCGGCGCTGTGGGATGAAGTCAAGGACCGCCTGCACGACTCGGCCCTTGGCCTTTCCGGTGGTCAGCAACAGCGTCTGGTCATCGCCCGCACCATCGCGGTCGAGCCGGAAGTGTTGCTGCTCGACGAACCGTGCTCGGCCCTCGACCCGATCTCGACGCTGAAGGTCGAAGAGCTGATCTACGAGCTCAAGTCCAAGTTCACCATCGTCATCGTTACCCACAACATGCAACAGGCCGCGCGGGTATCCGACTACACGGCATTCATGTACATGGGCAAACTGGTGGAATTCGGCGATACCGATACGCTGTTCACCAACCCGGCGAAGAAGCAGACCGAAGACTACATCACGGGGCGGTACGGCTAGCCGTACAGCTGCAAGCCGCAAGCTTCAAGCGGCAAGAAAGATGCGGTGCGATATCAGGACTTATACATAACTGCTTGAAGCTTGCAGCTTGAAGCTTGCAACTTTCGCGGAGCGAACAATGATTTCCAAAGAAGGCCTTACCCATCACATTTCCGCGCAGTTCAACGCTGAACTGGAGGAAGTGCGCAGCCACCTCCTTGCCATGGGCGGGCTGGTCGAGAAGCAGGTCAACGATGCGGTCACGGCGCTGATCGAAGCCGACTCCGGTCTGGCTCAGCAGGTCCGTGAGATCGACGATCAGATCAACCAGATGGAACGCAACATCGACGAAGAATGCCTGCGCATTCTCGCCCGTCGTCAGCCGGCGGCGTCCGACCTGCGTTTGATCATCAGCATTTCCAAGTCGGTGATCGACCTTGAGCGTATCGGCGACGAAGCCACCAAGATCGCCCGCCGCGCCATCCAGTTGTGCGAAGAAGGCGAAGCACCGCGCGGTTACGTCGAGGTTCGTCACATCGGCGACCAGGTGCGCAACATGGTTCGCGATGCGCTCGACGCTTTCGCGCGTTTCGACGCTGATCTGGCCTTGTCGGTGGCGCAGTACGACAAGATCATCGACCGCGAATACAAGACCGCCCTGCGTGAGCTGGCCACCTACATGATGGAAGACCCGCGCTCTATCTCGCGGGTGCTGAGCATTATCTGGGTCCTGCGTTCGCTGGAGCGCATCGGCGATCATGCGCGCAACATCTCGGAACTGGTGATCTACCTGGTGCGCGGCACCGACGTGCGCCATATGGGCCTCAAGCGCATGAAGGAAGAAGTTGAAGGCACAAGTGCTGAAACCGCTAATGTTCCGGGCGAAGCTGACGATAAGTAAGATTGCCTGAGAAAAGCGCCCGGCCCTCTGGCCGGGCGTTTTTGTTTCTGCTTTTCAAAGGCGGAGGCGAATTAAAGCGAATTAAAAAGCAGCACCCGCGAACGAAAAGTCCCGGCGTGACTGAAGAGTTTTGGCAATGTGCCATCAGCCAGCGTTATGCTTGCCGGGATTTTAATAGGGGTGTTGGATGAGCAAGATCAGTGTGTTGGTCGTGGACGACGCTTCGTTCATTCGTGACCTGGTGAAAAAGTGCCTGCGTAATTACTTCCCGGGGATTCGCACCGAGGACGCCATCAACGGCAAAAAGGCCCAGGCCATGCTGGCCCGAGAAGCCTTCGACCTGGTGCTGTGCGACTGGGAAATGCCGGAAATGTCCGGCCTCGAACTGCTGACCTGGTGCCGCGAGCAGGACAACCTCAAGACCATGCCGTTCATCATGGTCACCAGCCGTGGCGACAAGGAAAACGTCGTGCAGGCGATTCAGGCCGGCGTATCCGGTTACGTCAGCAAGCCGTTCACCAACGAGCAATTGCTGACCAAGGTCAAGCAGGCGCTGAACAAGGTCGGCAAGCTCGACACCTTGATGAACAGCGCACCGACGAAGATGAATTCAGCGTTCGGCAACGATTCCCTGAGCGCACTGACCGGTGGCAAGCCTGCCGTGGTCGGCGGCGCCCCGGCCGCCGCTGCAGCCAACCCGTTTGCCAAGCCTGTCGCCGCTCCGGCCGCCGCTGCACCCTCGCGTGGTTTGCTCAACAGCCCGCCGGTGCAGGCAGCTGGCGCCTCGAAAGCGCCGGTGGGTGGTCGCGGTCAGGGCCAGCTACGCCTGCCGAGCGGCACCCAGCAATGCGTGATCAAGGCCTTGAGCATCAAGGAAGCGCTGCTGGTAGTGAAGCGCACCGAGACCCTGCCGCAGATCCTCGACAGCGCCGTGCTCGATCTGGAGCAGGGCGACAACGCCGAGATCGCTCGCCTCAATGGTTACCTGCACGCCATTGTCGCCCACGAGCAGAAAGCCGACAGCGACTGGCTGCAACTGACTTTCCGCTTCGTCGACCAGGACGCACAGAAGCTCGACTACATCTCGCGCCTGATCGCCCGTGGCACGGCGCAGAAGCACTTCGTACCCGGCGCGTAACTGCGCGGCCCAAAAGATCGCAGCCTTCGGCAGCTCCTACAGGGGATCGCATTCTCATGTAGGAGCTGCCGAAGGCTGCGATCTTTTGCTTTGTGTGCTGGCCAATTTGAAACATCTGTCGACTAGCCTGGTCTGTCTCAGCTGCTAGGCTGATTCCCAGGCCTTCCTTCGACAGACTCTTGCCCATGCTCGCGCGCCTGCTGTTTTTCTGCGGTCTCTGCCTGGCCTCCCAGCTGGCGATGGCCATGACCATCTACAAATCCACCGACGCCAACGGCGTGGTCTCGTACAGTGACCGCCCGAGCAAAGGCGCGAAAGTGTTCGTTTTTCAGGATCGCATGGTCGAACGCCTTGATCGCCAGGTGTACCTGGACATCAAGAAGCAGAAGGGCGTTGATGTGGTGTTTGCGCGCAACGATCTGTACGCGCCGGTCGAGGTTGCGCTGGCCTTCATCGGCACGAGCAATGTGCGTGGCGCGCCCGCGCAGGCGATCCGTCGCGTACTGCCGCCGCGCAGCAACACGCGGCTGGCGCTGCTGACAGCGATCAGCCGCGACCAGCCGCTGGTGTATTCGCCGCAGTTCCAGTATTCGCTGGGCGACCCCTCAGGCACTGCGCAGAGCTATCGCTATCCGCTGCCCTGGCGTGGCGGACCGTTCCGCCTCAGCCAAGGCGCCAACGGGCAGTACAGCCACTATGGACCGAAAAATCGCTACGCCATGGACATTGCCATGCCCGTGGGCACACCGATCATTGCCGCGCGAGCGGGGGTGGTGGTCAAGACCGAGAATGCCCAGAGCGGACGCGGCACCGATGCCTCCGGCAATTTCGTCCGGGTGCTGCACGATGACGGCACCATGGGCGTGTACCTGCATCTGAAACAGGGTTCGGTGAGCGTGCGCGAAGGGCAGCGGGTCAAGGTCGGCAGCCCGCTGGCCCTGTCGGGCAATACCGGCAACAGCAGCGGCCCGCACTTGCACTTCGTGGTGCAGCGCAATACCGGCGAAGGGCTGGTGTCGATTCCGTATCAGTTCAACCAGCCACTGGGGGCGTTGCCCAATTTTGCGCTGGGCAAGCAATAGAGCAAAAGATCGCAGCCTGCGGCAGCTCTTACATGGGAATGCGATCCCTGTAGGAGCTGCCGAAGGCTGCGATCTTTTGGCAGGCAACGCGGTTTCCCGCATTGCACTCAATCCAGCATCAACACCTTGGCCAAAACAATCTTCGGTCCTTTCATCTTCTTGATGATGATCCGCAGGCCTTCGACTTCCAGCACTTCTTCCTCTTCCGGCACCCGTTTCAGGGTTTCGTAGACCAGCCCGGCGAGGGTTTCCGCTTCGATGTGATCCAGATCGATGCCGAGCAGGCGCTCGACCTTGAACAACGGCGTATCACCCCGTACCAGCAGCTTGCCCGGTTGATAGGCGAGAATGCCGCGTTCAGCCTTGCGGTGTTCGTCCTGAATGTCGCCGACCAGCACTTCCAGCACGTCTTCCATGGTCAGGTAGCCGATGATGTTGCCGTCAGCCTCCTCGACCACGGCAAAGTGCGAGCCGCCCTTGCGGAACTGCTCCAGCAACTGCGACAGCGGCATGTGTCGCGACACGCGCTCCAGTGGGCGGGTCAGCTCGGCGAGGTTGAACGACTCGGGAATGTGGTCCAGCGCCGCCAGTTCCAGCAGCAGATCCTTGATGTGCAGCAGACCGACGAACTCCTGGCGCTCGCTGTCGTACACCGGGTACCGGCTGAACTTGTGGCGACGGAACATCGCCAGGATTTCCTTCAGCGGCGCGTTGAATTCGAGGGTGATCAGGTCTTCGCGGGAGTTGGCCCAGTCGACCACTTCCAGCTCGCCCATTTCCACCGCCGAGGCCAGTACGCGCATGCCCTGATCGCTCGGATCCTGACCACGGCTGGAGTGCAGGATCAGTTTCAGTTCTTCGCGGCTGTAATGGTGTTCATGGTGCGGGCCGGGTTCGCCTTGCCCTGCGATACGCAGAATCGCGTTGGCGCTGGCGTTGAGCAGGTAGATTGCCGGGTACATGGCCCAGTAGAACAGGTACAGCGGCACCGCCGTCCACAGCGACAAAAGCTCGGGCTTGCGGATCGCCCACGACTTTGGCGCCAGCTCACCGACGACGATGTGCAGGTACGAAATGATAAAGAACGCGGTGAAGAACGACACGCCTTTGACGACCTCGGGCGAGTCGACACCGATGGCGCTCAGCAGCGGCTCGAGAATGTGCGCGAACGCCGGCTCACCGACCCAGCCCAGGCCGAGGGAGGCGAGGGTGATGCCGAGCTGGCACGCCGACAGGTAGGCATCGAGCTGACTGTGCACGGTGCGCAGGATGTGTCCGCGCCAGCCGTTCTGTTCAGCGATGGCCTCGACCCGAGTCGAGCGCAGTTTGACCATGGCGAATTCCGCCGCAACGAAAAAGCCGTTGAGCAAAACCAGGATCAGAGCAAAAAGGATCATGCCGAAGTCGGCAAAAATGGTAGCGAGGGACAAGCCAGGGGAAGGGTCCATGATGGAGTTTTGCGGGTTCCGTGTGATTCGAAAGTAGGGACAGACAGCGCCTGAAAGGCAGGCACAAGTCAGCCAATGTAGCGGCTGACCGGGCGATTGCCTAGTGGCGCGTGCCGGGCGGCGTCACTCGGTGGCGCTGATGGCCCGTGCGCTGGCCACCTGGGCCGGGGCGAAATGGCAGGTGAACGTGCTGCCGTGGCCGGGCACGCTGCTGATCTCCATGCGCGCGCGGTGGCGCAACAACACGTGCTTGACGATGGCCAGGCCGAGGCCGGTGCCGCCGGTGTTGGAGTTGCGACTGGAGTCCACACGGTAGAAGCGTTCGGTCAGGCGCGGCAGATGTTTGCTGTCGATGCCGATGCCGGAATCCTGCACGCTGAGGTGCGCGCCTTGCTCGTCGCCCCACCAGCGGATGCGGATGTTGCCCTCGGCCGGGGTGTACTTGACCGCGTTGAACACCAGATTGGAAAACGCACTGCGCAGTTCGGCCTCGCTGCCCTTGAGCACCAGGCGGGCGTCGGCTTCCAGGGTGATGCGCTGGTTTTTCGCGCCGGACAACTGCTGCGCATCGCTGGTGATCGATTGCAGCAGCGTGTCGATCTGCACCGGCTGGTTGTCCGACGGGTAATCGGTGGCTTCCAGCTTGGCCAACAGCAACAAATCGTTGAGCAGCGTCTGCATGCGCCCGCCCTGTTGCTGCATCTGTTGCAGGGCACGGCTCCAGCGCGGGTTCACTTCTTCGACATTGTCGAGCAGGGTTTCCAGGTAGCCGCAGATCACTGTCAGCGGGGTGCGCAACTCATGGGAGACGTTGGCGATGAAATCCTTGCGCATCTGTTCCAGCTGATGGATGCGCGTGACATCGCGGACCAGCATCAGGTGTTCATTGTTGCCGTAGCGGGTCAGGTACAGCTGAATGCGCACCCGATCATTGGTCGGCGAGGGAATTTCCAGCGGCTCGGCGAAGCTGTCCTGCTCGAAATACTCCTTGAAGCGCGGGTGCCGCACCAGGTTGGTCACCGGTTGGCCGCTGTCCTGCGGAGTCTTCAGGCCGAGCAGGGTTTCGGCGGCGCGGTTCCACCATTCCAGATTGCCGTCGCTGTCGAGCATGATCACCGCGTCTTTCAGCGCAGCGGTGGATTCCTGCACCCGGTCGATCACCGCTTGCAGGCGCCCGCGCACCCGTTGGTCGCGACGTTGCAGGTGGTAGATGCTGTCGAAGACCTCGCCCCACAGACCATAGCCATCGGGCGGCGCTTCGTCGGGCTGGTGCTGGCGCAGCCATTCGTGCAGACGCAGCAATTGCTTGAGCGTCCAGGCCAGATAGAGACCCAGGCCGGCCGCGAGGCTCCAGCCGTAATAGCCGGTGATCAGGCCGATCACCAGGCAGGCGGTGACCAGCAACAGCATGTGGCGAATCAGGGTGCCATGCCAGTTTTGATTCACGAGGGCGTCCTTAGCCGCAGCTTCAAGTTTCAAGCCGCAAGCTCCAAGCTAAAACGGATCGGCTTTCACTTGCCGCTTGTAGCTGGAAGCTTGCAGCTGCTTTTTTACGCTTTTGTGGAGAAGCGGTAGCCGGTGCCGCGCACGGTTTGTACCAGATTTTCGTAGGCGTCGCCGAGGGCCTTGCGCAGGCGGCGGATATGCACGTCGACGGTGCGCTCCTCGACATAGACGTTGCCGCCCCAAACCTGATCGAGCAACTGGCCACGGGTGTAGGCGCGTTCCTGATGGGTCATGAAGAATTGCAGCAGACGGTATTCGGTCGGGCCCATCTCGGCGGGTTTGCCGTCGATGGTCACGCGGTGGCTAATCGGGTCGAGCAGCAGGCCGCCGACTTCGATCGGCGCTTCGCCATCGGTCGGGCCGGCGCGGCGCAGCACGGCTTTGAGGCGGGCGACCAGTTCACGGGGGGAAAACGGTTTGGTGATGTAGTCGTCGGCGCCGACTTCCAGGCCCTGGATCTTGTTGTCTTCTTCGCCCTTGGCAGTGAGCATGATGATCGGGATGTCTCCGGTCAGCTCGTCACGCTTGAGGCGTCGGGCCAGTTCGATGCCGGAAGTGCCGGGCAGCATCCAGTCGAGCAGGATCAGGTCCGGCTTGCGGTCGACGATGATGGCGTGGGCCTGCTGCGAGTTCTCTGCCTCGAGGCAGTCATAGCCGGCCATTTCCAACGCCACGGCGATCATTTCGCGAATGGGCGCTTCGTCGTCGACGATCAGAATGCTCCTGCCAACCATGCCTTAATCCTCTTGTCATTTAACTGTCTTGCGCCGCATTAGATAACGGAATTATTGCAGTCGTGTGACAGTATTTCAGGCCGGCAACATTTGTCCGCATCCTCGACTAAGCTCTAAGCCCGAATCCTGACAACCACAAAAGAAGGTTTCCATGACTCAGATGACTGCTTCTTTCAAAGCCCTGCTGATGGCCGCCGCCCTGACATTGCCGGGACTGGCCATGGCTGCCGATCCGGCGATGGAGAAGGACGGCATGTACACCGATCACAAGGGCATGACCCTGTACACCTTTGCCAAGGATTCCGCTGGCAAATCTGCCTGCAACGACAAATGCGCGGCGAATTGGCCGCCGCTGAAGGCTGAGGCCGGCGATAAATCCATGGGCGACTGGACAGTGATCAAACGTGATGACGGTTCGATGCAGTGGGCCTACCAGGGCATGCCGCTGTACACCTTCGTGATGGACAAGAAGGCCGGTGACATGACCGGCGACGGCAAAATGGACGGCGCCTGGAAAGTCGCCAAAGCCAAATAACCACGGTGCCCTTGTAGGAGTGAGCCTGCTCGCGATAGCGGTGTGTCAGTCGATGCTTTCGTCAACTGACACACCGCTATCGCGAGCAGGCTCACTCCTACAGGGGTTGTATTTAGCGCAGTGCGTAATCCAGGACGATCCCGACAAAGATCGCCAACCCGGCCCAGTGATTGTGCAAAAACGCCTTGAAGCAACGCATGCGGTCCTTGCTGCGGGTGTACCAGAATTCCCACCCGTAACACCCGGCCGCCACCAGCAAGCCAAGGTGGAACCAGACGCCCAGTTCGAACTTTGACCCGGCCAGGACCAGGCAGCCCAGCGACAGCGCCTGCAAGCTGAGGATGATCACTCGATCGGCCTCGCCAAACAGAATCGCCGTCGATTTCACGCCGATCTTCAGGTCGTCATCGCGGTCGGTCATCGCGTAATAAGTGTCGTAACCCACCGTCCACAGCAGATTGGCGATCCACAGCAGCCACGCCGCCGCTGGCAGCTCGCCGGTCTCGGCGGTGAAGGCCATGGGCATGCCCCAGGAAAACGCCGCGCCCAGCACCACTTGCGGGTAGTAGGTGTAGCGCTTCATGAACGGATAAGTGAACGCCAGCGCCAGACCGCCGAGCGACAGCCAGATGGTCGGCGCGTTGGTGCACAGCACCAGCAGAAAACTGATGCCCATCAGCACGGCAAAGAACACCAGCGCTTCTTTCGAACTGATCCGGCCGCTGGCCAGCGGCCGTTGTGCGGTGCGTTTGACGTGGCCGTCGACCTTGCGGTCGGCCCAGTCATTGATCACGCAGCCGCCGGCGCGGGTCAGCACCACGCCGAGGACGAAGATGACGATATTGGCCAGCGACGGTGAACCCTTGCCGGCGATCCACAGTGCCCACAGCGTCGGCCACAGCAGCAGGTAAATACCGATCGGCTTGTCCATGCGCGTCAACTGAACGAAATCCCAGGCGCGCGGGTTCAGACGGTTGAGGGACTTGAGCAGGCTCTGATACATCAGCAGTTCTCCGGGTGGGCGCGGGCGGCGTCCCACAGGCTCGGCAGGAAGATTTCCGCGACCAGCACGCTCAGCGCGCCACGATCGAAACGCGAACGCCGGCCCCACAGCTCAGGGGCTCTCACCGCTGACGGCAGCCATTGTTCAGGGTAGTGGCAGACTTCAATCGCGCGACGCTGGAACGCCTGATCGCAAAACAGCAATTCGCCCAACGAGCGGCTGCCCAGTTCATCCATGTGCAGCCCATCGCCTTGCAGGGCCGCGCGCGCGGCGACGCTGCGGGCAAACACCCAGGCTTCGCCATGACCGCGCAGATACACCTCACGCACCCAGCCTTCGCTGCCCTCGGCCAGATCCAGCGCTGTGCATTCGTCAGCGCGCAGGGTGTCCCAGCCTTCGAACAACGGCGACACGCTGAAGCCATCCTCGGACAAACGGGTCAGACGGCGGGTCAGCGAACCTTCGTCGAACAGCCAGTCGAGGGTCAGCGGATCGGGGCGGGGCGTCAGGCGGTTCTGGCTCAGCCAGAGCGGGGTGAGGCAGGCATTTGAATGTTGCACAATGAGTCATTATTGGCCGCAAATGAGGCGGCGAGCTTACCATGGCGGGCGACAAGATCGAGTGGCGCCGGCCGCCGTTGCGCCGAACAGGCTTGCATCTGCCCGGCACCCTCAGTACAAAACGCCCTGAGCCGGATGGCAGCGCAGCACCCATCGACCATCCGCGCCGGCACTACGCCTGAACCCTGAGGAAGTACCTGAATGAAGAAGTGGCAATGTATCGTCTGTGGCCTGATCTATAACGAAGCCGATGGCTGGCCGGATGACGGCATCGCGGCGGGCACCCGCTGGGAAGACGTACCGGCAGACTGGCTGTGCCCCGACTGCGGCGTCGGCAAAATGGACTTCGAAATGATCGAAATCAACTGAAAACACACAAGGAGTAAGGCATGAGCGCACCAGTCGTCATCATCGGCACCGGGCTTGCGGGCTATAACCTGGCCCGGGAGTTTCGCAAGCTCGACAGCGAAACCCCGCTGTTGCTGATCACCGCCGATGACGGCCGCTCTTACTCCAAGCCGATGCTCTCCACCGGTTTCGGCAAGAACAAGGACGCCGACGGCCTGAGCATGGCTGAACCCGGCGCCATGGCCGAGCAGTTGAAGGCCGAAGTGCGCACCCACACGCGCATCAGCGGCATCGACGCCGGCCACAAACGCTTGTGGATCGGCGAAGAAGCCGTGCCCTATCGCGACCTGATCCTTGCCTGGGGCGCGGAAACCGTGCGCGTACCGATCGAAGGCGACGGCAGCGATCTGGTGTTTCCGATCAACGATCTCGAAGACTACGCGCGCTTTCGTGCCGCCGCGGCGGGCAAGCGTCGGGTGTTGTTGCTGGGGGCGGGGCTGATTGGCTGCGAATTTGCCAATGACCTGATCCTTGGCGGCTACGAGGTGCAATTGGTCGCGCCGTGCGAGCAGGTCATGCCGATGCTCTTGCATCCCGCCGCTGCGGCCGCCGTGCAGGTCGGGCTGGAAAGTATCGGAGCGAAGTTTCATCTCGGCCCGGTGCTGACCCGGCTGGAGAAAGTCACCGATGGGCTGGAAGCACACCTGTCCGACGGCCAGATCATCCCGTGCGATGTGGTCGTCTCGGCGATCGGCCTGCGCCCACGCATCGATCTGGCGGCGGCTGCCGGCGTGCAGATCAATCGCGGTGTGATGGTCGATCGTTACCTGAAGACTTCCCACGCCAACATCTTCGCCTTGGGCGACTGCGCCGAAGTCGATGGGCTCAATCTGCTCTACGTGATGCCGCTGATGAGTTGCGCTCGGGCGCTGGCGCAAACCCTCGCCGGAAACCCGACCGCGGTCAGTTACGGGCCGATGCCGATCACCGTGAAAACCCCGGTATGCCCGCTGGTGGTGTCGCCGCCGCCACGGGGCAGCGAAGGTGTATGGAGCGTCGAAGGGCAGGGCGCCGACATCAAAGCGCTATGCCACAGTGCCGACGGTCGGTTGCTCGGATACGCCCTGACTGGGGCGGCCGTCATGGAAAAACTGGCCTTGAACAAACAGCTGCCGCCGCTGCTGGCGTAAATGCCGGTCGTTCTGTCGCAATCACCGCTCTTTTGCCCCGACAAAGCTCTTGGGGAGACTGGCGCCGCCGTTGGCGGCGTGCCATTCTCACTCCCGTCTGCCGCAGAGTAGAGCCTGCGGCGCCTTGGGCGCTGTTCCAACGAGAACAGCACGGACATAACAACAAAAAACCGTCAAAGGGGCTTCACTAATGCGTAAACCAGAACTCGCCGCTGCAATCGCCGAAAAGGCAGACCTGACCAAAGAACAGGCCAACCGCGTCCTCAACGCCGTCCTCGAAGAAATCACCGGCGCCCTGCACCGCAAGGACAGCGTGACGCTGGTCGGCTTCGGCACCTTCCTGCAACGCCACCGCGGCGCCCGCACCGGCAAAAATCCGCAAACCGGCGAACCGGTCAAGATCAAGGCCAGCAACACCGTTGCGTTCAAGCCAGGCAAATCGTTGAAAGACAGCGTCAATCCTTGATGGCGGCGTACTTCCCTGAATAACGGGGAGAACCGCAAAAAAATGGGCACACCGATTGCGGTCGGGTGCCCATTTTTTTGGTTGCCTGATGACTTACTGGCGGCGGAAGCAAGCCTTGCCGTTGCCGAAATCCACGGCCAGACAGTTTGGTTCGATTGCCAATTGCAGGTCCTGGAACAGCCCGCCCAGATCACTGTCGGAAGCGGGTTTGGTCTGGCTTTTCAGCCGCACTGTCTGGTTCTCTACTTTCCAGGTGCCTTTGGCAAAACCATCGGCACTGCCATACGCCACACCCGCGTCAAACGTCCCGTCCTTGCGCAATAGCAACTCAGCGCCCATTTCCATTGCGCCGGTCAAATAATAATGGCCGTCCAATGGTGGGGTTTCCGCTGACGCCTGGGTGATGGGCAGCCACATGAGCGCTGCGAAAAACAGAGGTTTCAATTCCATGAGTTAAAGCTCCTGACCTGCGTTTCATGAGGGGGGAATTTGCTTGTGTTCGGCTCCGGAGCCAATCCCCTGCAAGATATGAATCTTTGTAAGAATTATCCCTGTCTTTTATCAGAGTATTTTCCGCCATTAAGTGCGATAGCTTATAAAAAAGCCGCACCGATAACTATCGACGTTGCAATGCGAGGGCGTATTTGTTGCAGAATGAAGTTTCAATAAGCGGGATGCCATCATTGTGATGGCACTTTTTGAACTGCTCGTTGTCGCGAACGATTGGTTGAAATATGCCGTTAGTCATTCGGAAGTGTCCTACTTCTATTTTTTTTTGAATTTGGCATGCTGCACGCCGCTCGAGGATGCGAGCGTCCGGTAAACTCGCCCGGCTGCGTCGGGAGGCTCTGGGTCAATGGTTTGGCGGGAGCAGGGAAAATGCGCTGACTAATAAGCGGCCTCAGGGAAACCCCTGTGACATATAGGGCGATCTCCTACAGAGCCCACTGAACACTTCGTCTTGTTGTTTAATCAGATGCTTGCTAGTGGCCATCATAGTGATTACGATGCGCCCACTTGAAAGAGCACATCTCAATTGGATGAGTCGCGTCACTGCTCTTCGATACTGTCCCGCGTTGCTGAACTCCATTCGCGCGTCTGACTGTAATCCTTACTAAAGGCCATGGATGTCCTACTCAAGCAAACTTTCCGCCCATTACCTCGAACTCGCAAAAGTCTCTGTTTCCAAAGAGAATTTCGCGGGCGAAGACGTTCGTTTCTCGAGCGAATTCGAGGCGCTGGAAAGTGAGCTGGCCAAGGCTTCGTCGATGCACGAAAGCGGGCAGATCGACTGGCTGAAAATCCGCGAAAACAGCGAAAACCTGCTGCGTACCCAATCCAAGGATCTGCGTGTCGGCGCCTGGCTGACGTGGTCGCTGTATCAGCGCGAATCCTTTCCGGGGCTGCTCGCCGGCCTCGGTCTGCTGCACCATCTGTCGGAAAATCACTGGGCCGACGTCCACCCGCTCAAACCCCGCACCCGTGCCGCCGCGATCGGCTGGCTGGTGCCGCGTCTCGAGCAGGTCATCACCGAAAACATTGCGATCAAAGAGCAGTTGCCGATGTTCCGGCAGCTCTCTGAGCACCTGGCCGGCCTCGAGGCTGCCTGCACCGAACATCTGGGCGATGACGCGCCGCTGCTGCTGCCGATCTCCCGTCGCCTGAAAACCATGATCCAGCGCGCAGCCGACAACCAGCCGGCCCCCGGCGTGGTGGGTGCGGCGGTGGCGCAGGTCAAGCAGGCCGCGAGTCAATTGCTCGCCCCCGGTGCGCCGATCGACAACGAACGCGATGCGCACAAAGCCCTGCGCGCGCAGCAGGAAAGCGCCCGTCCGTTGTGCGCCTGGTGGCTCAAGCAGAAGGCCACCGACCTGCGCGCCCTGCGCCTGAACCGTACGCTGCTGTGGATGACCGTTGATGCGGTGCCCGAGCGCAACGCCGAGCAGATCACCGTGCTGCGTGGCCTGCCGCTGGAAAAGCTCAAGCTCTATCAGGACCGCTTCGATCAGGGCAAATACGCCGACCTGCTGGTGGAACTGGAGGCGAGCCTGGCGAAGGCGCCGTTCTGGTTCGATGGCCAGAGGATGGTCTGGGAATGTCTGCAGAACCTCAACGCCGAGCTGGCCATGCGCGAAGTGGAAATCCACTTCGCGCTTTTGATTCAGCGCCTGCCGGGCATCATCGAGTTGCGCTTCCATGACGGCGCGCCGTTTGCCGATCCGTCCACCCGGGCGTGGATCGCCGCCAACGTCATGCCGCACCTGCAAAGCGCCAGCGCACCGCGCAAGGTCGAAAGCGAAAACGTCGAAACCCAGCCGGCCTGGGAAAAAGCCCTCGAGGACGTCCAGCCGATCCTGCGCAAGGAAGGTTTGAAACCCGCCGTGCAGATTCTCAAGCAGGGTTTGCAATCAGCCTTCGGCGGGCGCGAACGCTTTTTCTGGCAGTTCGCCCTCGCGCGGCTGTGCTTCCTGGCCAAGAAATACGAACTGGCCAAGAACCAGCTCGAAACCCTCGATCAGACATTACTGGACTCAGGCCTGCACGCCTGGGAGCCGGAGCTTGCATTGCAAGTGCTGCACCTGCTGCACAGTTGCTGCGAGTTGTTGCCGCAGAACCATGCCGTACGTGAACGCAAGGAAGAGATTTATCGCAGGCTGTGCCACCTCGACCTCGAAGTGGTACTCGAATAGGCCCCAGGGCCACAACCGCAAGGAGAAAAGCCATGGCCAAAGAAGGCTCGGTAGCCCCCAAGGAACGCATCAACGTCACCTTCAAACCCGCCACCGGCGGTGCTCAGGAAGAGATTGAACTGCCGCTGAAGCTGCTGGCAATCGGTGACTACACCCACCGCAAGGACGATCGCAAAATCGAAGATCGCAAGCCGATCAGCATCGACAAGGTGACCTTCGACGAAGTGCTGGCCAAGCAAGAGCTGGGTCTGACGCTGAGCGTGCCGAACCGTCTGCAGGAAGATGGCGAGGCTGAAGAGCTGGCCGTGCAATTGCGCGTCAATTCGATGAAGGACTTCAACCCGGCCAGCCTGGTCGAGCAAGTGCCTGAGCTGAAAAAACTGATGGAACTGCGCGATGCGCTGGTGGCCCTCAAAGGCCCGCTGGGTAACGCACCTGCGTTCCGTAAAGCGATCGAAGGCGTGCTCGCCGACGACGAATCCCGCGGTCGCGTACTCGGTGAGCTGGGCCTGAACGCCGCAGCCCCGGACGCCTGAGACTCCAGCCAAGGAAGCCAACACAATGAGCACTAGCGCAGCACAAGAGAAGAGCGCCGGCAACGGCGAGTACAGCATTCTCGACAGCATCATCGCCGAAACCCGTCTGACTCCGGACGACGAAGCCTACGACATCGCCAAGCGCGGTGTGTCGGCGTTCATCGAAGAACTGCTCAAGCCGCAGAACAACGGTGAGCCGGTCAAGAAAGCCATGGTTGACCGCATGATCGCCGAGATCGATGCCAAGCTCAGCCGTCAGATGGACGAGATCCTCCACCACCCGGATTTCCAGGCACTGGAATCGTCGTGGCGGGGTCTGCAGTTGCTGGTCGACCGCACCAACTTCCGCGAAAACATCAAGATCGAAATCCTCAACGTCTCCAAGGAAGACCTGCTGGACGATTTCGAAGATTCGCCGGAAGTCATGCAGTCGGGCCTGTACAAGCACATCTACACCGCTGAATACGGCCAGTTCGGTGGTCAGCCGGTGGGCGCGATCATTGCCAACTACTACATGTCGCCAAGCTCGCCAGACGTCAAGCTGATGCAGTACGTGGCCAGCGTTTCGTGCATGTCCCACGCGCCGTTCATCGCTGCCGCCGGGCCGAAATTCTTCGGTCTGGAAAGCTTCACCGGCCTGCCGGATCTGAAGGATCTGAAAGACCACTTCGAAGGCCCGCAATTCGCCAAATGGCAGAGCTTCCGTACCTCCGAAGACTCCCGCTACGTTGGCCTGACCGTGCCGCGTTTCCTGCTGCGCAACCCGTACGATCCGGAAGAAAACCCGGTCAAATCGTTCGTGTACAAGGAAACCGTTGCCAACAGCCACGAGCACTACCTGTGGGGCAACACCGCTTACGCGTTCGGCACCAAGCTGACCGACAGCTTCGCCAAATTCCGCTGGTGCCCGAACATCATCGGCCCGCAGAGCGGTGGCGCGGTTGAAGACCTGCCGTTGCACCACTTCGAAAGCATGGGCGAAATCGAAACCAAGATCCCTACCGAAGTATTGGTTTCCGACCGTCGTGAATACGAACTGGCCGAGGAAGGCTTCATCTCCCTGACCATGCGCAAAGGCTCCGACAACGCGGCGTTCTTCTCCGCAAGCTCGGTGCAGAAGCCGAAGTTCTTCGGCATCAGCGCAGAAGGCAAGGCGGCAGAGCTGAACTACAAGCTCGGCACCCAACTGCCGTACATGATGATCGTCAACCGTCTGGCTCACTACTTGAAAGTGCTGCAGCGCGAGCAACTCGGTTCGTGGAAAGAGCGTACCGACCTCGAGCTGGAACTGAACAAGTGGATCCGTCAGTACGTTGCCGACCAGGAAAACCCGAGCGCCGAAGTGCGTGGCCGTCGTCCGCTGCGCGCTGCGCAAGTGATCGTCAGCGACGTTGAAGGCGAGCCGGGCTGGTACCGCGTGAGCTTGAACGTGCGTCCGCACTTCAAGTACATGGGTGCCGATTTCACCCTGTCGCTGGTTGGCAAGCTGGACAAAGAGTAAGAGCGACTCATGGACGGATACGGCAGCCTGTTCGAACGCCTCAACGGCGACGCACAACTACGCAAGGGCAACAGCCTTGAGGCTTGTGCCATGGCGTCAGTGGCTGCCCATCTGGCCAAAATGCTCAGCACCCGGGCCGGCAGCGTGCAAACGCTGTCCGACTACGGGTTGCCCGATCTCAATGACATGCGCCTGAGCCTGCACGACTCCCTGAGTCAGGCCCGTCTGGCTATCGAAAACTTCATCGAAGCCTACGAGCCACGCCTGAGCAATGTGCGTGTCATTTCCCTGCCGCGTGACCACGATCAACTTCGCCTGGCCTTCAGTATCGAAGGCCTGCTGGAAGTCGAGGGGTTCAAGCGTCAGGTCAGTTTTTCCGCGCGCCTGGATGGCAGCGGACAAGTGAAGGTCACCTAAGGAGAACCCCGATGTCTGGCAAACCTGCAGCACGCGTATCCGACCCCACCGCTTGCCCGCTTCCCGGCCACGGCACCAACCCGATCGCCGCCGGTTCCGGCGACGTATTCTTCGACGGCCTCGCGGCCGCCCGCCAAGGCGATGCCTCGGCGTGTGGTGGTGCGCTGGTCGGCGACCTTGCCACTACCGTTTTGATCAACGGCAAACCGGCCGCCACGGTTGATTCGGTGGGGACCCATGGCAACAAGGTTACGGCTGGGTCCGGGACGGTGATTATTGGCAATTCGCATTCGCCAGCGCCGTTTGTTCCGCCGTTGCCGGTGGAGATCAAATGGCCGTTTAACGAGCACTACGTCATCAATTGTCAGGACTCTGGGAAGCCACTGGCGGGAGTGGCATACAGCTTCAAAACAGCCTCGGGGAAAGTTATCAGTGGGGTCACGGGAGCCGACGGGAAGACGCAAAAAATCTCGTCCTCTATAGCGGAGTCCTATGAGTTGACTATTGAACAGCAATCTGAAGTCGTAATTGGATAAAAGGATTTTGTTATGGCGGATACGAAAATAGCATCAAGTCTGACGCCGGCCAGTAACCAAACTGGTAAGTCTGCAGCTGTCCGTCAATTCAAAATCACAGATATACCTGATGCGATGGATAAGATGAAATGGCCAGTTGCTGCGAAGCTTATGCGCCACTGGTTTGATGGCGCGCCATGGCCAACCGCCGATGGTGCGATGAGTAAAGAGGTCAAAGACCATATTGCTCTTGCTGACATCGCCTACGTGAATGACACTATCGTAAAAATGGACTGGTTGATGCAGTTTGAACCTGCGAAAGCTGTCATTGAAGAGCTTAAGTCTGCTTGGGATAATACTGCAGGTCGTAATAATATAAGCAAGAAGATTAAAGATAAGTATCTTGGCTCGGCGCCGGGTGTCTATCCTTTTAAGTTTGCGAGCGCCAGGAAGGTTGAAGAGTTTGGATACAGTAATAGTCGAGCAGTTAAATTTGGCCTGATAGACAAGACTGATGAGTTGCGAGCTGCGCTGGCAAACTTTAATGTCCGCGTATTTCCAGAAGGAAAACTGGTGATTTCCGTAGATAGCATTCAGCTGTTTGTGGAGCGAATTGGGTTTTATGCTGAGGACGCGTATGACTTCAATGACTCACCGGATGACAATTTCAGTCAGCCATTGGGGTTCTGGAACTTTGATGGTATAGCCAACCCTGCCTATGCGGCCACCGCAAATACCGGTGCAGCGCAGATGAAGTCAGACATCGCTTCAAACCCCTATATCAGTGCGGAAGATTCTCAGGCGATGTTTAGGGAAATAGAAAGCTCGCGTTATTTCTATATTACAAATTCTCACTTTGTAAAATATCGGATGGAGTTTAAAAAAGGCGGTGATTTCCAGGTTTTGTCTGATGTTCAATATCAAAACGTTCCCGTGACAGTTATTAATGTTTGGAATAAATGATGCGCATTTTTACTCGTGTACAATCCGCTGTCGAACTGGGTGTGGCGAAAAAATGACTACGCTTAAAAAGAAATGGCTAGTGCCTATCAGTTTGCTCTTGGTGTTTATTGCATTGCTCGTTTATTGCTTGAACGCAATGCTGGATTATCCTGCAAGTACAACTACAGCTAGTCCCTCGGGCCGCTACACAATTGAGAATGTACGTGTCGGCAGGATCTTCATGCTTGGTGGTATGGCGTATTTAAGAGTTATCGATTCAAAAGAGCCAGAAAAGGTATATCGAACCCCGCTGTATGATACTCAGTCATTGGATATGCGTACATTTGAAGATGATGCTGAGGTTGGAATTACTTGGATCTCCTTCGAAAAGAAAGATAAGGCTTTTGTAATTTCCATGCCGCAATGGGAAGAAAGCTGGCTGAATATTTTCATCAGTAATACACCCTACGAGATTCTGGAAAACTGATAGCAGTATGAACAGCTACGTCCGTCTCGACCTATGTTTATTAACCCACGCCCTCGGATGCGTGGCTTATGCATTTTTGAATTACGCGGTTGTGCATGCTTACAAGCTTTTTAACGGCGGATTTACCTCCCATGGCGTCGCCATCGGAATTGCGACTTACTCACTGTTTTACATTTTTCTGGGCGTCAATCTGATCGTTGCGCTGACTCCAAATCTGGTTGCCAAGCTGGTCATCCTTTTTCTGATGGTGGGCTTCATCCTGCTCTGGATGCTACCCGACAACCCGTTAAGAGCCCTGTTCTACGGCGTGGCCCAAGGTTGCGTCACGTTGCTGGCGATCCTCACCACTCAAGTCATCGAGTTGCGCTGGGCTTTGCGAAACATCACAGGTCGCATTCAGCCAAGTCGGCCTGCAGGTGCAATCCAATGACCAAGTCGGGCGTTGAACGTAATTCACAGGTCGGTAATTCCATGAGCTCCATTACCAGGCAGGTACCCCGTGTCCTTTAACCACTACTACCAAAGCGAACTCACCGCACTGCGCCAGCTCGGTCGCCGTTTCGCCGAGCGTAGTCCGGCGTTGGCGCCGTATCTGGGGCAGGCCGGGCGGGATCCGGATGTGGAGCGGTTGCTCGAAGGCTTTGCGTTTCTCACCGGGCGCCTGCGGCAGAAGCTCGATGACGAGCTGCCGGAGCTCAGCCATTCGCTGATGCAGCTGCTGTGGCCGAACTACATGCGCCCGCTGCCGGCGTTCAGCATTCTGCAGTTTGATCCGCTCAAGCGTTCCGGCCCGGCGCTGCTGGTTGAGCGCGATACGCCGATCGAGAGCAAGCCGATCGATGACGTGCGCTGCCGCTTCCGCACCTGCTACCCGACCGAAGTGCTGCCACTGGATCTGGCTGCGCTGAATTATTCGGTGAAAGGCGACGGCTCGCTGCTCAGCCTGCGTCTGGAAATGAGCGCCGACGGCCATCTCGGTGAACTGGAGCTGAGCAAATTGCGCCTGCACTTCGCCGGCGAGCGCTACATCAGCCAGATGCTTTATCTGAGCCTGCTGCGCAACCTCGACGGCATCGAGCTGATCCCGCTCGACGGGGCCGGCAAGGCGATTGATGGCGTCAGCGGCAAGCCGATGGCGTTCAAGATTCCCGGTGACCGGGTGAAACCGGTGGGCTTTGCCGAAGAAGAAGCGTTGATCCCGTATCCGCTGAACACCTTCCGTGGCTATCGCTACCTGCAGGAATACTTCGCCTTCCAGGACAAATTCCTGTTCGTCGACGTCAACGGTCTGGACATCCTCAAGGCACTGCCGGAAGACACCCTCAAGCAGATGCGCGGCCTCGAATTGCGTTTCGACATTCGCAAGAGCGGCATCATGCGCATGCGTCCGACCCTGGATAACGTCAAGCTGTTCTGCACGCCGATCGTTAATCTGTTCGAGCACGACGCATTGCCGATCCGTCTCGATGGCAAGCAGGACGAATACCTGCTGCTGCCGGCGGAGTACGACCTGGAAAACTGCGGTGTGTTTTCGGTAGAAACCGTGACCGGTTGGAAGCCCGGCGGCCTCGGTTATCAGGAATACGTGCCGTTCGAATCCTTCGAGCACGACCCGAGTTTCGACGTGCCCAACAGCCGTCCGCATTACAGCATTCGCCAGCGCTCGTCCTTGTTGCATGACGGCCTCGACACTTACCTGAGCTTCGGCATCCGCCACACCGAAGCCCACGAAACGCTGTCGATCGAGCTGATGTGCACCAACCAGAACCTGCCGAAAAAGCTCAAGCTCGGCGACATCTGCATGGCCAGCGAGCAGACCCCGGAATTCCTCAGTTTCCGCAACATCACCCCGCCCACGTCGAGCTTCGCGCCGCCGCTGAACCGCGACTTCCTGTGGAAGCTGATCAGCAACATGTCGCTCAACTATCTGTCGCTGGCGGACGTCAATGCGTTGAAGGTGATTCTGGAAACCTACGACCTGCCGCGCTACTACGACCAGCACGCGGAAAAGGTCAGCAAGCGTCTGCTCGGCGGCCTCAAGCACATCAAGCATCACCACGTCGACCGACTGCATCGTGGCCTGCCGGTACGCGGTCTGCGCACCGAACTGACCATCGATCCGGAAGGCTATATCGGCGAGGGCGATCTGTTCGTCTTCGCTTCGGTTCTCAACGAGTTTTTCGCGCTTTACGCCAGCCTCAATTCATTCCATGAGCTGCGGGTAAAAAGCACACAGGGAGAGGTGTACCAATGGACACCACGTATGGGCCTGCAGCCCCTGCTTTAAGCGGGCTGACCAAGGTAATACGCGAGTACTCGCTGTTTCAGGCCGTGCTGCTGGTGATCGACCGGCTGCGCGAGGCACACCCGCATCTGAGCGAAGACGATCTGTACGACCAGGTCGAGTTCCAGGCCAACCCGAGTCTGGGTTTTCCGCGCAGCGACGTTGATCGCGTGGAGTTTTTCGAAGAGCACGGCAAGATGCGCGCGCGCATGCGCTTCAACCTGATCGGCCTGGTGGGCTCCGGTTCGCCGCTGCCGGCGTTCTACGGCGAGCAGGCGCTGGGCGACAGCGAAGACGGTAACCCGACGCGCAATTTCCTCGACCTGTTCCACCATCGCCTGCAACGACTGATGCTGCCGATCTGGCGCAAGTACCGCTACCGCGCGAGCTTCCAGAGCGGCGCGATCGATCCCTTCTCGGCGCAACTTTTTGCGCTGATCGGCCTGGGCGGTGACGAGATCCGCAAGGCCAAGGAACTCAACTGGAAACGCCTGCTGCCGTACCTCGGCCTGCTCAGTCTGCGGGCACACTCGGCGGCGCTGATCGAAGCCGTGCTGCGTTACTACTTCAAGCACGAAGACCTGGTCATCGAGCAGTGCATCGAGCGCCGCGTGGAAATTCTCGACGAGCAGCGCAATCGTTTGGGCCGCGCCAACAGCGTACTCGGCGAAGACCTGGTGCTGGGCGAGCACGTGCGCGATCGCAGCGGCAAATTCCGCATTCACATCACCGAACTCGACTGGCAGCGATTCCATGAATTCCTGCCGATCGGTTTCGGCTACCAGCCGCTCTGCGCGCTGGTGCGGTTCACCTTGCGTGACCCGCTCGATTACGACATTCGCCTGGTCCTGCGCCAGGAAGAAATCCGCGAACTGCGCATCGGTGAGCAGAACGCCTGTCGCCTCGGTTGGACCAGTTGGCTGGGCCGCGAAAAAGCGGACGGCGTGGTGACCCTGGGCAGCAAAATTCATTAAGGACGTGAGCCATGATCAACGTAGACCTGCAACAACTCATCCAGGCGCTGGACGCCGAAACCCGTCGTGATCTGGAGCGTTCGGCCGAGCGTTGCGTCGCCCGGGGCGGCAGCAAGATCCTCGTCGAAGACTTGCTGCTGGGCTTGCTCGAGCGCCCGAACGGCTTGCTGTCGCGCGCGTTGCAAGATGCTGACGTCGACGCCGGTGAACTGACCGCTGCATTGCAATCGCGAGTCGAACACAGCGCTTCGCGCAACCCGGTGTTCGCCCCGGAGCTGGTGCAGTGGCTGCAAGACGCACTGCTGGTGGCCAATCTCGAACTGGGCCAGACCCAGGTCGAAGACGCCGCGCTGATCCTGGCGTTGCTGCGCAACCCGATGCGCTATGCCGGCAGCCGCTATCAACCGCTGCTCGCCAAACTGAACATTGATCGCCTGAAAGAATTTGCCCTGTCGCAACAGGAGCAACCGGCGGCCAATGGCAAACCGGCGGCGCAGGGCGAATCGCTGTTGCAGCGCTTCACCCACAACCTGACTCAGCAGGCCCGCGACGGCAAACTCGACCCGGTGCTGTGCCGTGACGGCGCGATTCGGCAGATGGTCGACATCCTCGCCCGGCGCCGCAAGAACAACCCGATCGTCGTTGGTGAGGCCGGTGTCGGCAAGACCGCCATCGTCGAAGGCCTCGCCTCGCGCATCGCTGCTGGTGAAGTGCCGCAGGTGCTCAAAGGCGTTGAATTGCTGTCGCTGGACATGGGCCTGTTGCAGGCCGGCGCCAGCGTCAAAGGTGAATTCGAGCGTCGTCTCAAAGGCGTGATCGATGAAGTCAAAGCCTCGCCGAAACCGATCATTCTGTTCATCGACGAAGCCCACACGCTGATCGGCGCGGGCGGCAATGCTGGCGGCTCAGACGCGGCCAACCTGCTGAAACCGGCGCTGGCCCGTGGCGAACTGCGCACCATCGCCGCGACCACCTGGGCCGAGTACAAGAAATACTTCGAGAAAGACCCGGCGCTGGCCCGCCGTTTCCAGCCCGTGCAATTGCACGAACCGACCGTCAGCGAAGCAGTGACCATTCTGCGTGGTCTGGCTCAGGTCTACGAGAAGAGCCACGGTATCTACCTGCGCGATGACGCGGTGGTGTCCGCCGCTGAATTGTCCGCGCGTTACCTGGCCGGTCGGCAATTGCCGGACAAGGCTGTCGACGTCCTCGACACCGCGTGCGCCCGCGTGCGCATCAGCCTCGCCGCCGCCCCGGAAAGCCTAGAGCGCCTGCGTGGCGAACTGGCTGAAGGTGGCCGTCAGCGTCAGGCCCTGCGCCGCGATGCCGAGGCAGGTCTGCTGATCGACCACGAAGCGCTGGAGGCACTGGAAGCGCGTCTGGACGAAGCCGAAGAGGAAATGGTCGCGCTGGAAACTCTCTGGACCGAACAGAAAGAACTGGCCGAGCGTCTGCTGGAACTGCGTCAGCAACTGGCCAAGGCCCGCGAAGCCGCAGCCGTCGAGCCGACCGTCAGCGTGGAAGAAGATGCCGAAGGCACGGTGATTGAAACCGTGGTCGCCGAGGTTGAAGAAGGCCAGAGCGTCGAAGCGCTGGAAGCCCAGCTGCATGAAACCCACGCCGCGTTGACTGCCGCGCAAGTCAAAGAACGTCTGGTCAGCTTCGAAGTGTGTCCGCGTCTGGTTGCCGAAGTGATCAGCGCCTGGACCGGTGTGCCACTGGCGCAACTGGCCCGCGAGCACAACGCCAAGGTCGCCAGTTTCGCCACCGATCTGCGCACCCGCATTCGCGGTCAGGAACAAGCCGTGCACGCGCTGGATCGCTCGATGCGCGCCACCGCTGCAGGTCTGAACAAACCGGATGCACCGGTCGGGGTGTTCCTGCTGGTCGGCCCGAGCGGCGTCGGCAAGACCGAAACCGCGCTAGCCCTGGCTGATCTGCTGTACGGTGGCGACCGTTTCATCACCACCATCAACATGTCCGAGTTCCAGGAGAAACACACCGTCTCGCGCCTGATCGGTGCACCGCCGGGCTACGTCGGTTACGGCGAGGGCGGCATGCTCACCGAGGCCGTGCGCCAGAAGCCGTATTCGGTGGTGTTGCTCGATGAAGTCGAGAAGGCCGATCCGGACGTGCTCAACCTGTTCTATCAGATCTTCGATAAAGGCGTGGCCAACGATGGCGAAGGTCGCGAGATCGACTTCCGCAATACGTTGATCCTGATGACCTCGAACCTGGGTAGCGACAAGATCAGCGACCTCTGCGAAAACGGCGCACGGCCGACCGCCGAAGTCCTCGAAGAAACCATTCGCCCGGTGCTCAGCAAGCACTTCAAACCGGCGCTGCTGGCGCGGATGAAAGTGGTGCCGTACTACCCGGTGGGCGGCCCGGTGCTGCGCGAGCTGATCGAGATCAAACTCGGCCGTCTCGGCGAGCGTCTGAGCCGTCGTCAGCTGGAATTCAGCTGGTGCCAGAACCTCGTCGATCACCTGTCCGAGCGCTGCACGCAAAGCGAAAGCGGCGCGCGCCTGATCGATCATCTGCTCGATCAGCACGTGCTGCCGCTGGTGGCTGATCGTCTGCTCGACGCGATGGCGACCGGCGAAAGCCTCAAGCGTGTGCATGCCACGCTCGACGGCAACTCCAGCGTGACCTGCGAGTTCGTCTGAGGTGGGCGTGATGTTCACTCAGGTGCCGCAGCCACTGGCCTACGCCGAAGCGTTGCTGGCGCAGTTCGCCAGTCTGTCGCGGGCGGCGGACAGTGCTGTGCTGCTGGGTGAATTCGTCCGTGGCCTGGGCGAGCTGAGCGGTTGCGAATTGACCCAGCTGTATCTGCTCGACGCCACCCACACTTGCCTGGGCATGAACGCCGAGTGCCTCGACGGCGCGCTGCAACCCCGTCAGGCGGCGAGCCTGCCGGCCGATTACAACGGCGAGCAACTGCTGCAGTTCGCCCTGTGTCAGAACCGCGTGGTCTGCCTCGACGACCTCGCCGGCAGCCTGCACGAAACCAGTTTTCTGCCGGCGGCAAGCACGCCGTGGCAGTCGCTGTTGTGCGTGCCGCTGGTCAATCAGCACAAGGCGGTGGAGGGCTTGCTGCTCTGCGCCAGTCGCCGTCGCACTGACTTGCAGGGTTTCGCCGACTCCCTCGGCCAGCTCGGTTCGTTCGTGCTCGGCCAACTGCATCTGCTGCAACGCCTGCGTCAGCCAGCCGCCGAATCGGCCACCGCCACACGCAGCGTGCCGAGCATCAGCGGCTATGGCCTGATCGGTAAAAGTGCGGCGATGCGCCAGACCTACTCGCTGATCAGCAAGGTTCTGCACAGCCCTTACACCGTGCTGTTGCGGGGCGAGACCGGGACCGGCAAGGAAGTGGTGGCACGGGCGATTCACGATTGCGGCCCGCGTCGTTCCCAGGCGTTCATCGTGCAGAACTGCGCGGCGTTCCCGGAAAACCTGCTGGAAAGCGAACTGTTCGGCTACCGCAAAGGCGCCTTCACCGGCGCCGATCGCGATCGCGCAGGGCTGTTCGACGCGGCCAATGGCGGCACGTTGCTGCTCGATGAAATCGGTGACATGCCGTTGTCGCTGCAAGCGAAGATTCTGCGCGTGTTGCAGGAAGGCGAGATCCGTCCGCTGGGTTCCAACGACACGCACAAGATCGACGTGCGCATCATCGCCGCGACGCACCGTGATCTGGCGGTGCTGGTCAGCGAAGGCAAGTTCCGTGAGGACTTGTACTACCGCCTCGCGCAATTCCCGATCGAGTTGCCGGCACTGCGTCAGCGCGAAGGCGACATCCTCGATCTGGCCCGGCATTTCGCCGAGAAGACCTGCACGTTTTTGCAGCGTGATCCGGTGCGCTGGTCGGACTCGGCGCTGGAGCATCTGAGCGGTTACACCTTCCCTGGCAACGTTCGCGAACTCAAGGCACTGGTCGAGCGCGCGGTGTTGCTTTGCGAGGGTGGCGAGTTGCTCGCCGAACATTTTTCCCTGCGCCTGGAACCGATGCCCGAGGACAACAGCGGCCTGAATCTGCGCGAACGCCTGGAGCAGGTCGAGCGCACGTTGCTCCTCGATTGCCTGCGCAAGAACGATGGCAACCAGACCCTTGCCGCCCGCGAACTGGGCCTGCCGCGACGCACGCTGTTGTATCGGCTGGGGCGCTTGAACATCAATCTGGGAGACTTCGATGGTTGATCTGAAGAAGTGTCCTGAGCTGAACAACTTCCCTGTGGCGAGGGAGCTGGCTCCCGCGCGGCTGCACAGCAGTCGTAGCTCGGTGAACTCGATTGTCCTGAAGCACCGCGATGGCTGGTTTTGGGGCCGCTTCGCAGCCCAGCGGGAGCAAGCTCCCTCGCCACAGGAGGTTGTCGCTCCTCCCTGGCATGGCTTCAGGCCCCGGTTCAGAGCCTCGCAAAACAATGAATTCGCTAATAACGGCGCCGCCCGAAAGGGCCGGCGCTTTGTGCTTTGTCTACACCTGGAGACCCTCTGATGTCTGTTCGTCACTGGCACGCTGTCCTGCTGACCCTCGTCGTTCTATGCGGCCTTGGCGGCTGTAGCGGCAATTACAAATTCAACGACAACGACTATCGCCCGTTGGGTGATCCGCAAGCGGTCAATCGCGGCAAGTGACCGCAAGGAGCATCAAACATGGAATTGGTTTTCGAAATGCTGAACACCAAGCAGTTCGTGCCCACCGAGTTGTGCCAGCGGACCTTCAAACAGGCCGGTGGCGTGATCGGGCGCGGCGAGGACTGTGACTGGATCATCCCTGACCGCAAGCGTCACCTGTCCAATCACCACGTGATTGTCAGTTACCGCGAGGGCTCGTTCTTCCTCACCGACACCAGCAGCAACGGTGTCCAGGACGGCAGCAGCGGCGCACGCCTGCACAAGGGCGAGCCGGTGCGCATCGAGCACGGCAGCACCTACATTCTCGGCGACTTCGAAATCCGTGCGCGGCTGGTCCGTGACCCGGCGACGTTCGATGGCGAAGTCGGCCGTCCGCGCGCCGCTGGCAGCATCATTCCGGACGACGCGTTCCTTGATCTCGACCCGCTCAATGCCCTCGAACAGCAAGAGCGCGTCTACTCGGAAATCGACGAGCTGCTGTCGCCCACCGCCAAGCCGGAAGATTCCCGTCAGCGTGCCGACTACGCGCGCATCGACATGGAAAGCCTGATGGTCCCGGAGCTGATTGCCGCCCCGGTCGAGCCTGAGCCGGCGCCTGCGCCGAAAGCCGTCGAGCGTCAGAGCGAAGGTTTCTGGGAGCACTTCGGCGCGGCGCTGGGCGTCGACGTCAAAGCCCTCAGCCACGACGAACGTGAAGCGCTGGCGCTGAACGCAGCGCGCCTGCTGCGCCAGAGCATCGGCGGTTTGCAGCAGAGCCTGCGTACCCGCTCGGAGCTGAAAAACGAGCTGCGTCTGGCCCAGACCACCGTGCAAGGCACCAACAAGAACCCGCTGAAATTCGCCGTCGATCCGAGCGAGGCGCTGCAGATTCTGTTGCAGCCAAGCAAGCCCGGACATCTGCCGGCCGAGCAAGCGATCTCCCGCGCATTCCGCGATTTGCAGGCGCATCAAGTGGCGCTGCTGACGGCCAGCCGCGCCGCCGTGCGTGGCACGCTGGAGCACTTCTCGCCAGAGCAACTGACCTTGCGTTTCGAGCGTGACAACAAGCCATTGATCGCCACTTCGGGCGGGCGCTGGAGAGCGTTCGGCCGCTATCACCAGGCACTGCGTCAGGACGATGACTGGAGCGAGCGTCTGCTGGCCCGCGACTTCGCTCAGGCTTACGAAGAACAGATCCGCCTGATCTCCACCCTCCACACCGACCACCAAGGATGATGCGCATGTCTCGCCGCTCGACCGCTTTTTTCAAGACGCTGACTGCGCTCACCGTGCTGGTGCTGCTCGCCGGTTGCTCGTCGCTGTCGCCGTACTCGAAAGTGACCAAGATCAACCTCAAGCTGACCGGCAGCGACCAGCTCAACCCGGACCTCAACGGGCGGCCGTCGCCGATCGTCGTGCGCCTGTTCGAACTCAAGCACCCGGTGACCTTCGAGAACGCTGATTTCTTCAGCCTCTACGAGCGCGCCAAGGAATCCCTCAACCCGGATCTGGTGGCCAGCGAAGAACTCGAACTGCGCCCGGGTGAAACCGTGGAGCTGAAACTCAGCGTGGAGGAGGGCAGCCGTTACGTGGGCATCCTCGCGGCCTATCGCGACCTACCGGATACGCAATGGCGCCACACCGTGCAGATCACTCCGCTGGAACTCACCGAGGCGGATCTGACCCTCGATCAGGCCGGTATCCGCAACACCCAACAAGTGCTCGCCAAGGCGGATGACTGATCATGAACACCCATAAAGTCATTTGGCAGGAAGGCATGCTGCTGCGCCCGCAGCACTTCCAGCACAACGATCGTTACTACGATCACCAGATGAAAACCCGCACGCAATTGCTCGGTGGCTACACCTGGGGTTTTCTCAATCTGGAAATCGACTTGCAGTTCCTCAACATGGGCAAACTGGTGATCAGTGAAGCCTCGGGGATTCTGCCGGACGGCAGCCTGTTCGAACTCGGTGGCAACACCGAGCCGCTGGCGCTGGACGTGCCGCCGAACACCGGCAACACGCCGATCTATCTGGCGCTGCCGCTGGTCACCGGCAACCACATCGAGGCCCGTCGCCCGGAGCAATCCGACGTGCTCGCGCGCTACACCGCGTATGACGCCGAAGTCGCCGACTCCAACGCCGGTGATGACTCCGCCAGCCAGGTCAGCTGCGGGCGTCCGGACTTCAAACTGCTGCTCGGCGAGCAGCAGAGCGATCAGGCCTACGTGAAGCTGAAGATCTGCGACGTGCTCGACACCACGCCCGACGGCGTCATCAGCCTCGACCCGGATTTCGTCCCGACCTACATTCAGGCGCACGCCTCCAGCTACCTGCTGTCGTGCCTGAAAGAAGTCATCAGCATGCTCAGCCACCGCGGCGACACCATTGCCGAGCGGATTCGCTCCAACGGCAAGGTCGGCGGCGCCGAAGTCGGCGACTTCATGATGCTGCAACTGATCAACCGTACCGAACTGCTGCTGCGCCATTACCTCGGTCTTGAGCAGGTGCACCCGGAAGAGTTGTACCGCACGCTGCTGACCATGCTCGGCGATCTGGCGACCTTCTCCGGCGAGAGCAAACGCCCGCGTCTGGACAGCCGCTATTCCCACGCCGATCAGGGCGCAAGCTTCCGCAAACTGATGGAAGCGATCCGTCAGGTGCTGTCGATGGTGCTCGAACAGCACGCCATCGAACTGATCCTGCAGGCGCGTCAGTACGGCATCATCGTCTCGCCGTTGCACGACCACAAACTGCTCGGCTCGGCCTCGTTCGTGCTCGCAGCCAGTGCCAACTGCGACTCCGAAGAACTGCGTCAGCGTTTGCCGCAGCACCTCAAGGTCGGCCCGGTGGAGCGCATCCGCCAACTGGTCAACCTGCACTTGCCGGGGATCAAGGTCAAACCGTTGCCGGTGGCCCCACGGCAGATCGCGTTCCACTCGAACAAAACCTATTTCATCCTCGAACTCAGTTCCGAAGACCTGGCACAACTCGAGCGCTCCGGCGGTTTCGCGTTCCACGTGTCCGGCGAATTCGCCGAGCTTGAACTGAAATTCTGGGCCATCAGGAACTGACCGAAATGATCAAGGAAACGGATTACAACCAGGACGACAAAACCGTCCTGCTCGACCGTCAGGGCCACGGACCGGCATCGAGTCCGCTGACCGACTTCGCTGCGCCGCCGCGTTTCGAGCAACTGGAAGAACGCATGATCTACGCCGCGCGCCTGCGTCCGGCGGAGGCGTTCAACATCAGCCTCAACTCGCTGGTCGCGGCCTCCTCCGACCTGCTTTCGGAAGTGGTGCGCCTCAAGCACAGCGAGACCCGCGAAGATCTGTACGCGCTCAATGAGCGGCTGACCGCCGGGCTCAAGTTGTTCGAAGTACGCGCCCTGCACAACGGCGCTGAAAGCAGCCAGGTGATGGCCGCGCGTTACGTGCTCTGCACCGTGGTTGACGAGGCTGTCGTGACCACGCCGTGGGGCAACGAAAGCGAGTGGTCGCAGATGAGCCTGCTGAGCAGCTTCCACAACGAAACCTTCGGCGGCGAGAAGTTTTTCCAGCTGCTCGATCGGCTGTCGAAAAACCCGGTCAAGCACCTGCCGATGCTCGAACTGATGTACCTGTGCCTGTCCCTAGGTTTCGAGGGCAAGTACCGCGTACAGGCACGCGGCATGCTTGAGCTTGAAGGCATCCGCGACGCCTTGTACCGGCAGATCCGTCAGTTGCGCGGCGACGTGCCGCGCGAGTTGTCGCCGCACTGGGAAGGTCTCAACGATCAGCGCCGCAACCTGGTGCGCATCGTGCCGGCGTGGATGGTGGTGCTCTTTACTCTGGTCTGCCTGGTGGTGATGTATTCAGGCTTCGCCTGGGTCCTGAGCGAACAACGCGACACCGTTCTGCATCCTTATCAGCCGCTTGATCCAGCCGCGGTGCAACCGCAGGCGCAGCCGTAAAACAGGGACGTGTGATGAAAAAGTTTTTCAAGAAAGTCGGCGCCTTCCTGCGCCAGACCTGGGTCTGGACTCTGCTGCTGGTGCTGTTCGTGGCGCTGCTGGTGTGGTTCGTCGGCCCGTTGTTGGCGGTCGATGATTACAAGTTCTGGGAAAGCGCGACCTCGCGCCTGCTGACCATCAGCGTGCTGTTCCTGATCTGGGGCCTGACCATGGTCTTCGTCAGCTGGCGCGCGGGTATCCGCAAGAAAGCCGAGGAAGAAAGCGAGGACGGTCAGGACCGCATTCGCCGCGAAGAGCTGATCGACGAAGAACAGAAAGAGTTGAAGGCGCGGTTCAAGGACGCGCTGAAAACCCTGAAGACGTCGAGCCTGTATCGCGGTCGCAGCGAGCGCTGGCGCAGTGACTTGCCGTGGTACCTGCTGATCGGTCCGCAGGCCTCGGGCAAGACCAGCCTGCTGGACTTTTCCGGTCTGGAATTCCCGATCAACAAGATTGACCGCAAGCTCACTCGCGACACCCTCGGCACCCGTCATTGCGACTGGTATTTTGCCGACCACGGTGTGCTGATCGACACCGCCGGGCGCTACACGACTCAGCCGGACGTGGAAGTTGACGGCAACGCCTGGACCACGCTGCTGGAGCTGCTGCGCAAGCGTCGTCGTGGCCGTCCGTTGAACGGCGTGCTGGTGACCATTCCGGTGGAAACCCTCACCGGCGGCAGCGAGCAGGACATCGACACCCTCGCGCGCCAGGTGCGCAGTCGTTTGCAGGATGTGCATCAGAAACTGCACGTCGACGTGCCGGTGTATCTGGTCCTGAGCAAGGCTGACAAGCTGCTCGGCTTTGACGAATTCTTCGATCAACTGACCCGCGAAGAAAGCGATCAAGTGCTCGGCACCAGTTTCCGCAAGGATCAGGTCGGCACCGACGTCGCGGTTCTGCGCAACGAGTTCGAAGAGTTGCTGCGCCGCTTGAACAGCCAAGTGATCATGCGCATGCACTCCGAGCGCGATACTCAGCGCCGTGGGCGCATCCTCGATTTCCCGCATCAGTTGGGGCAGATCGGCGAGCGCCTGTGCCTGTTCGTCGACATGGCATTCACCGGCAACCGTTATCAGCGTGCCACGCAACTGCGCGGTTTCTACCTGACCAGCGCGCCGCACCTGACCCAGGAAATGGATTCGACCACCGCCGGCATCGGCGCCAGCCTGGGCATGAACGCCGGTGTGCTGCCGACCCTGCGCAGTGGCCGTTCGCGTTTCATCCACCACTTGCTCAGCCAGGTGATTTTCCCCGAAGCCGATCTGGCCGGTCTGGACAAGCGCGAGCGCAGCCGCATTCATTGGGGCCAGCGTGCGCTGTACGTCGGCGCACTGGCGGCGCTGGCACTATTCGGCATGCTCTGGGCCGGTGGTTTTTCGGCCAACTACGAGCGTCTGGAAAACCTGCGCACGCTGGCGCAGAACTGGACCCAGCAACGCTCGGCCGTAACGCCGCGCGATGACGCCATGGGCGTGCTGAAAGTCCTCGACACCAGCTACGCCGCGACCCAGGTGTTCCCGAGCAAGGGCGACGTGTCGTACCACGAACGTGGCGGCCTGTATCAGGGCGAAGAGATCAACCCGGTGGTGAAAACCGCCTACGAGCGTGAACTTGAAGCGCAGTTGCTGCCCCGGGTGGCGAGCATGCTGGAAGGGCAGATCCGCGCCAATATGAAGGACCGCGATCGCCTGCTCAACAGCCTGCGCGCGTACCTGATGTTGAACATGAAGGATCGTCGCGACGCGGCGTGGCTCAAGGACTGGGTCGCCACTGACTGGTCGCAGCGCTACACCGGCAACACCGCTGTGCAGAACGGTCTGAATACCCACCTTGAGCGTTTGCTCAAGCAGCCGTTCATCTACCCGCTGAACGATCAGTTGGTGACGCAGGCGCGTCAGGTCCTGCGCAGTGAGTCGTTGGCCAACGTGGTTTACCGCATGCTCCGCGAGCAGGCGCGCAATCTGCCGGACTACCGCTTCAGCCAGCACCTCGGCCCGCAGGGCTCGCTGTTCATCGGCACCGAATACGTGATCCCGGGTTTCTACACCCAACAGGGTTATCAGCAGTATTTCTCGGTGCAGGGCGCGGCGCTGGTCACCGATATCCTGCGTGACAACTGGGTGCTGGGCGAAGGCGCGGGCATCAGCGACATGGACTTGCGTCGCCTGATGGTCGAGCTCGAGCAGCTGTACTTCCGCGACTACGCCAACTACTGGAGCGAAGCCGTTGGCCAGGTCGCGCTGCCACCGATCAGCGACGCCGGCGAAGGCGCCGAGCAACTGGCGGGCCTGACTTCGGCCAACTCGCCGGTACTCGCGTTGCTCACCGAAGTGCGCGAAAACACTCGCTTCGAAGCCGCTGCTGATCCGGTCGATGAAGCCGGCGAAGCTGCCGATGCGCTGGCCGGGCAGAAAGGCAAACTGGGCAAGGTCGGCAAACTCGCCGCGGCTGCCGCCGACAAGGCTTCGGCGCTGAACGTGGCGAAAAACCTCCCGGACACTGCGAAGAAATCCCTGCAACGCCGCTTCGAGCCGCTGCATCGTTTGCTCGACGACAACAACGGCCCGGGCGCTGACCTGACGCCAGCGTTCAGCGCGCTCAACGACCTGCAACTGCAATTGGCCGGTCTGGCCCGTTCCAGCACGCCGGAGCAAGCGGCGTTCGAGATGGCCAAGACGCGCATGAGCGGCCAGCGTGATGCGCTGACCAACCTGCGCAATGCCTCCGGTCGTCTGCCGCGTCCGCTGAGCGTGTGGTTCAACGTGCTGGCCGAAGACTCGTGGCGCCTGGTGCTCAACGATGCCTATCAATACCTGAACGGCCGTTATCAGAACGAGCTGTACAGCGTGTATGGCAAAACCATCAGCAAGCGCTATCCGTTCAGCGCCAGCAGCACCAGCGATGT
Organism: Pseudomonas sp. HN2; assembly: GCF_020736465.1. Classification (NCBI taxonomy): domain Bacteria; kingdom Pseudomonadati; phylum Pseudomonadota; class Gammaproteobacteria; order Pseudomonadales; family Pseudomonadaceae; genus Pseudomonas; species Pseudomonas sp. HN2. Next base: position 5,931,779 of record NZ_CP085885.1, on the reverse strand, counting down.
GGCGATCAGCGACTTCCGCGAGTTCTTCCGCGCTCAAGGCACCGTCGACCGCTTCTTCGACAGCTACATGCGTCCGTTCGTCAGCGGCGATCCGGGCAACTACCGCATGCGCAGTGTCGACGGTCACAGCCTGCCGGTATCGAAGGTTTACCTTGATCAGATGGCGGCGGCGCAGACCATTCGCCAGAGCTTCTTCTCGATCAACCCGGCTGAGCCGACCGTGCAGTTCAAGCTCGAGCCGTACACCCTTGATCCGGCGGTCAGCCGTTCCGAATTCAAGTTCGGCGACAAGACCATGGAATACCGTCACGGCCCGATCCTGCCAATGACCTTCAAGTGGCCGACCGATGCTGAAGACGGTCGCACCAGCCTGGTCATGGACAAGATGGCCGGGCGTCCGATCGGTATCGAGAAGAACTCCGGCCCATGGTCGCTGTTCCGTCTGTTCGACCTGATGCAGACCGAGTACCTGAACGGGCGCGACGTGCTGGTGCTGAAAGCGGACGTGGGCGGCCTGCGCGCCAACTACCTGCTGACCAGCCAGCGCACGCCGAACCCGTTCGACATGGGCGTGCTGCGCACCTTCCGTATGCCGGTGCAGCTCTGATGCTGGTGGCCAGTCCCTGGCGCAGCGCGGCGCGTACCGACCCGGGCAAGGTGCGGGCGCGCAACGAAGATGCCTTCCTCGATTCCCCGCAGCATGGGCTGTGGGTGGTCGCGGACGGCATGGGCGGTCATCAGGGTGGCGACATCGCCAGCCAGTTGATCGTCGCCAGCCTGGCTGAATTGCCGCAACACGAAGACTTCGACGAACGCCTCAAAGCCATCCGCCAGTGCCTGCACTGGCTGAACCGGCGACTGGGGCAAGAGTTGACCGTCACTGCCGGGCGTCACGACAGCATCATGGGCAGCACCGTCGTCGCGCTGCTGGTGGAAGGCAACCGCGCGGCCTGCATCTGGGCCGGTGATAGCCGTTGCTATATGTGGCGTGGGCAGCGTTTGTATCAGCTGTCCAAGGACCATTCGCTGCAACAGCAGTTGATCGACGAGCAGCAAATGAGCGTCGAACAGGCGGCAGCGCACCCGGCGGCTCAGGCTTTGACCCGAGCCGTCGGTGCCGCTGAAACGCTGACCCTGGATGTGCTCGAACTCGAGGTCTATCCGGGCGATGTGTTTTTGCTCTGCAGCGATGGTTTGTATCAGGGCCTGAGCAGCGATGCCCTCGGCAACGCCCTCAGCCTCAGCGCGCCGCACGTGGCGCTGGAACGCTTGTTCGACGGCGCCCTGCGAGGCGCTGCGCGGGACAACCTGACTGCCGTGGTGATCCGCCAATGAGTGAACTCGAATCGCCCATCGATGACTTGCTGATCAGCGAAGAGCAGGCCAACAACCTGACCTACTTCGCTTTCGCCAAGGGCAACAAGGCCGAACCGTTGCTGGCGCCGACCAAGGCCAGCATCGGTGCGCTGCCGGATGTACTCGCCGGTCGCTACCACCTCGAGCGTCTGCTCGGGGCCGGTGGCATGGGCGCCGTTTACCGGGCGCGGGATCTGCTGCATGAACAGTTCGGCGATCCCGACCCTTACATTGCGCTGAAAATCCTCAGCGAAGAATTTGCCGAATCGCCGGACGCCAGTGTCTTGCTCTACAGCGAGTTCGCCCTGACCCGGCGCCTGCGCCACGACAACGTCGTGCGTGCGCACACCTTTGAAGTCGACACCGACTGCCAGCGGGCCTTCATCACCATGGAATACATGCGTGGCCTGACCCTGGACAAATTGCTATGCGAGCGGCCGATGGGCCTGCCGTGGAAGGAACTGCGCGACATCGTCCTGCCGCTGCTCGACACGTTGGCCTACGCACACCGTCGCGGCGTGCTGCACGGTGACCTGAAACCGAGCAACGTGATGCTCAGCGAAGACGGCCTGCGCCTGTTCGACTTCGGTCTGGGACAGGCAGAGGAGGGCACCTTGCCCGGTCTGCCGCACCTGAGCCGCGAGCGTTTCAACGCCTGGACCCCAGGCTACGCCGCCCCCGAACTGCTTGAGGGCCAACCGTTGTCGGCCAGCGCGGACGTGTACGGCGTGGCCTGCGTGATCTACGAACTGGCGAGCGGCAAACACCCGTTCCGCCGCTTGCCCTCGACCCAGGCTCGCGACGAGCACCTGGAGCGCGAACTGCACGCACCGAAAAACCTAGCGAAACACGGCTGGACAGCGCTGCAGACCGCGCTGAGCTTCAACCCGGCAGAGCGCAACATCACTGCCGCACAATTGCGTGACGCCTTGGGCGCCACTTCGTCCTGGCTGCAACGTCTGCGACTTCGGGCGTAACGGATGACATTCGAACAGGGAGCACACGATGTTCAACTCAGCTAACGAAACCCACTTCAGCCTCAAGGTCGAAGACTACGTCGGCGACCTGCAAGTGCTGTCGTTCACCGGCACCGAAGGCATCAGCCAGGCGTATCGCTTCGACCTCGAACTGGTCAGCGAAAACCCCGATCTGGATCTCGAGCAATTGCTGCACAAGCAGGCGTTTCTCGCATTCGATCCACAGGGCTCGGGGATTCACGGGCAGATCTACCGCGTCGCCCAGGGCGATGCCGGCAAGCGCCTGACCCGCTACAAAGTCTCGATCGTGCCGCAACTGCAATACCTGCATCACCGCACCAACCAGCGCATCTACCAGCAGATGTCGGCACCGAAAATCATCGCGCTGATCCTCGAAGAACACGGCATCAAGAGCAACGCCTACAGCTTCCAGCTCAGCCAGCCGTGCCCGGATCGCGACTACTGCGTGCAGTACGACGAAACCGACCTGCACTTTGTCCAGCGCCTGTGCGAAGAGGAAGGCATCCACTACCACTTCCAGCACAGCGAAAAAGCTCACCTGCTGGTGTTCGGTGACGACCAGACCGTGTTCCAGAACCTTGGGCAGCCAACCGCCTACGTGCAGGGCAGCGGCATGGTCGCGGACGAGCCGGTAATCAAAGCCTTCAAACTGCGCCTGGAAACCCGCACCACGCGCACCACTCGCCGTGACTACGACTTCGAAAAACCGCGCCTGCGAATGGAGGCTGCGTTTAAACCAGAGAGCAGACCAGACAGCGACAGCACTGAACCGGATCTCGAAGACTACGACTACCCCGGCCGCTTCATCGACCGCGCGCGTGGCAAGTTCCTCAGCCAGCGCGCCCTCGAACGCCACCGCGCCGACTACCGCCAGGCCGAAGGTCGCGGCGACCAGACCAGACTGGTCAGCGGCCACTTCATGGAAATGTCCGACCACCCGCGCAGCGAGTGGAACGACCTGTGGCTGCTCACCGAAATCGTCCACGAAGGCAAACAGCCGCAAGTCCTCGAAGAAGGCGTGACCAGCGACACCACCGACGAAAAAGACGATTTCCACCAAGGCTACCGCAACACCTTCCTCGCCACCCCGTGGGACGTGTTCTACCGCCCGGCCCTCGAACACCCGAAACCGCGCGTCCTCGGCAGCCAGACCGCCATGGTCACCGGCCCCAAAGGCGAAGAAATCCACTGCGACCAATACGGCCGCATCAAGGTGCAATTCCACTGGGACCGCGAAGGCCAGGCCGACGACAAAACCAGCTGCTGGCTGCGCGTCTCCAGCTCCTGGGCCGGCGACCGCTACGGCGCCATCTCCATCCCGCGCATCGGCATGGAAGTCCTCGTCACCTTCCTCGAAGGCGACCCCGATCAGCCGCTGGTGACCGGTTGCCTGTACCACAAAGAAAACCCGGTGCCGTACGCACTGCCGGCGAACAAGACGCGCAGTGTGTTCAAAACGCTTAGCTCTCCGGGTGGCGGTGGGTATAACGAACTGCGCATTGAAGACAAGAAAGGTGCGGAGCAGATCTACATCCACGCCCAGCGCGATTGGGATGAAAATGTTGAGCACGATCAGAAGATTCGGGTCGGCAATGAACGTCACGACACGGTGGTGAAGAACACCTACACCGAACTGAAAGCAGAAGAACACCGCACCACGATTTCCGATCGCAAGATTGAAGCGAAGCTGGATGATCATTTGACGGTTGGGCAGAACCAGCATGTGAAGCTCGGGACTGCGCAACTGACCAGTGTGGGGAAAGAGATACACCTCAAGGCTGGGGACAAGATCGTTATTGAGGCGGGGACAGAGCTGACCATTCTTGGGGGTGGGAGCTTTATCAAGCTCGATGGCGGTGGTGTGACGGTGGTTGGGCCGGTGATCAAGATCAATGCGGGGGGCTCGGCTGGGTCGGGTACCGGGATCGGGATTAAACCGCCGGTGCTGCCGGGGGCGGCAGATAAGGATAAGGCGGGGAGTTTGATGGATCAGGCGTTGGGGAATGCACCGCCTGAGAAAGTTAAACCGAAGGCTTTTTTTGTGTTTTCCGAGTGATCGACATGAATGGTGTTTTGAAGAACAGCAATGGCATCGCGATAGCGGTTTTCACCGCGTCGCTGTTGAGCCTGTTTCATGGCAGCGCTTATGCGGAGGAGTGTCCGTCCGAGGACTTTTCCCAGTTTCTGCCGGCGTTTTCTGCGAATGCCGAAACTCAGCAGCGGTGGACTGCGATGACGGTGAAGTCGCTGGTTTTGAAACCTACCGGGGAGAGCGGAAATTTTGATCCGCAAACGACGGGGGTTGAGAGCTCGACTTTGGCATTCCCACTGATGGCACCCGTAGCCACAGGAAAGACCGAAGGTGTTGAAGTCGAAGCTGTTGACGACAGCCATTTCAACGTTGTTGATAAGCGTGCAGGTAACAGCAATATCAAAATCTTCAACTTTTCTCGCCAGGCGTGTTGGGTTCTAGAGGGAGTTGAGGACTGGTCGATTAGCGAGAAAAACCTCGTTGTGGTAAGTACCCCGACCATGAATACGGCCGAGAATTTTTGTTATCAGCGGGCGCAAGCCTTCGCTGGGCTAGGTGGGCTGGAGCAGTATCGGCTGACCGGCGAGCTGTTTGTGGCTGCGCTGGAAAACTATGTGTGTGCTGCTGCTTCTGGCGACCCACAAGCAAGTTTGAGTGCTGCGGGCCTGAGTCTTTCCGGCATGGCACCACAGTTGGAAACGGAAAAAGTCGAGGCGCTTTTCAAGGCTGCAGCAACAACGCTTGCCGACGGTGCAGCCTCGCTTTCGACTTTCTATTGCTATGGGAACAACCCTGTACCTGACGGACGTTGCCAACATCCAGAACAAGCCGAAAAGGAGCTTATTCGCGCCGCCTCAATGGGTTCGGTCGATGCGATGAATTACTTGGGTTACTCGTTTGAAGAAGGGCAGCTCGTTACTAAAGACATGTCCAGAGCGCTTGCCTGCTATCGCCTCGCCGCTGACAAGGGTAACCACACCGCTGCCGGAAATTTGAAACGTTTAAACGCGCAAAACGCTGCTTCTATCAAGACCAGCTATTGCTATTAATTTGCAGGATGCACAAATGACCGAACCACTCGATTTAAGAAATCAGTACACCGGCGGTGATTACGTCTACCTGATGGGAGGCAATGGCACCCAAACCAATGCTGCGGGGAAAAAGCTGATCGATTGCTCCCATATGGTGAATCTTCTGCTCACTGGCGCGGGCTACCAGATTGAGTATGAGGAGACGAGAGCGATGAATGCCTCCTCTCGCTTTTACACCGTGGTGCCACCAACAGAGGTCAAGAAAGGGGACATTGCTCTTTGGATTGACATCCTCCCTCTAACGGGAGGCAATCGTCGCCTGTTTCATACCGGCATTGTCATGGAATTCAACGCAGCGACGGGCCAGGGAAAAATTTTTGGTGCTCAGACCACTAACGGACCTTCGGAAGCGTTCTTTGGCCGGAACCCGCCTGCATACTACTGGCCTGTTCCAACAAAGTTTCTAAGGGCTAAGGAGGAGTATCGGACAGGCGCTAATCCAGCTCCGGCTCCGGCTCCGGCACCTGCTCCTGTACCGGCAGGCCCCGCCCCATTGATGAACTTTCAATATCCTTTCCGAAAAGCTGACGGCAAACAGTTCGCTGATGCGGAGGAGGTTTACAATGCGCTTGAGGCCGAAACTGCTGGCCATTACCTGCTCGGCAGAAACAAGTTCTGGCACGGTGGTATACACATCAGCAATGCTAGTGCTCCCCAATGCATTTTGAATGAACCGATTCGCTGCATGGCCGATGGCGAGGTGGTGGCCTACCGCCTCAACGAGGATTATCTAAAGTCGACGTTTGGCACAGGAGAAACGGCGAAAAACCTGGATTATTCTAGTTCCTTCTGTTTGGTGCGACATGAATACAAATCGGCGCCAAACCCAGAAGATGGACCTAATAAAGGAAAGCAGAACGGTCTGATTTTTTATAGCCTATATATGCATCTTTTGCCTTATAAGCGCTATCCGTTAGCGGAGAATGAAAAGCCGAACCCGATAGTGACGATGACTGTAAAAGATTTCAAGGCGTATGATGATTTTCCTGCGTCGAATAACTTTCCATATCCAGGAAAATTGGCGAAGCACACCAAGCTTGAAATTCTGGAAAAAAGATCAGTTGAGGATGTTACTTATGCTAAGGGGAAAATCCTTTTCGGTAGCGTAAAACATGGGTCAACTAAAGTCCGCGACGTAGGGCAAGAAGTTTGGTTTGCATATTTAAAGAATGATGAGCCATATCAAAACTCCAGCCACAAGGCTATTTGGGTTGCAGATGCGATACCCGAGCGTGCTAGGCCAAAATACTGGCAAGGCAAGGTAAAGGCTAAAACTACCCAGCGTTTAGCTATGTACGGCGCGCCAACGAACCTTGCTAACGGACAACCTGCAGGTGCACGAATCGAAAATAATCGAGAGATTACAGTAGGTAGTGTCATTGAGTTCGATAGCAAAGATGTACTGAATTTGGTGGTTGGTAACAAGCTGCGGCGTATGGCGCCCTGCGTTCCAGTAGTTGCCAGCATCTGGAACGATAATGGAGCTGCCCCAAGTAATTTTTGGGCGATTATCGAAAGTGAGAAAGATAGTCAGTACACGCAATGGGAATCACTCACTCCTACAAATTTTGATGTTGTGACGACCAGTGTCGGAATCAAGGCTGGTGACCCTATTGGCTATTTGGGTAAAACTGAAAATCTAGTAAATGAAGAGGGCCTTACCGATAGTAAATTTCAAGTTCATATCGAGATATTTACAACTCAGGCTGAGGTGAAAGATTTTCTAGATAATGTAGCTGCATTAAAAGTCGGGCGTCAGTATTTGCATCTGCCGAAAGGTGCTCAACTTAAGAAAAAAATGCCTGCTACTGGAACAAGTGAACCTTTAAAAGAAGAACACGCTATTGACCTAGGTAAGGTGCCGGTTGTCAAGGAAGGCAATGAGGATTGGTATGAGATATCCGTAAATGATGAAGATCAGCCGGTCTCTGGATTGGTAAAAAAATCTGATGCAAAAGTTATCACTCCACACGATTGGACGAAAATGGGTTTTCAGCTTGTAGAGGAAAGCAACTCAGCCTCCGACGGTTTCCTCGATCCTGATGATATGCCCCAGTTTTTTAAAGACCTCTTGAAGAAAATAGACAAAAACCATGACGGAAAGGTTGAACCATCTGAACTCGCTGACGCATTGAAAAGTACGGAGACAAGGCAGCACTGGTCAAAATTAGTGGCACACCATCCTACGGAGTGGAAGGATGATACAAAAACAGAGAAATGGAAGAGATTAGACACTCTTCTAGATGGTTCTGAAAAATTACTAAAACATGAAAAAGAAAGAATAGATTCATACGTTTTTTGGGATAAGTTGGCTGATAAGACCCCGGCAGGAACGGGGTTGAGTTATCATTTTCACCCTATAGGTTTCGTTTCAAACTTCCTCGCGATGGAGGATGATAATGACCTGAAGTGGCTAAAGGTTGAGAGGGGGCAACTTACTTTTGATGTAGAAGGGAATGACCTAGAAGACCCGGCAAATCCATTGCATATGTATTTCAGCCGAAAAGTGCATTGGCCTGGGGGTGTGTCTGGGATAACTATTGGTAGAGGTTATGACCTAGGCCAAAGGCCTACTCCGGAGACTGATCTTGCTGCTGTGGGAATCAAGGAGCCGTTGTTGAGTTGGCTGTTAGGTTCAAAAGGTTTAAGCGGCGTCGCTGCGAGAAATTATTTGAATAGTGCAAGCCCAGAAATTCGAAAAAGCTTTATAACTAGGAAGCAGCAATATCAGTTGTTTGTTCCGGTTTATGAATTCATGAAAAGTGAAGTTATAAGGATCTCGGATAAGGCTGATGTGGTTCATCTTTATGGTCATTTGAATTGGGATTCGACGAATCCAAAAATTCAAGATATGGCAATCGATTTAATCTACCGAGGTGACTATACTGGAGATGCTAGAGCACTCATTCAGAGGCATATGACAAATAATGATCTGTCTGCATTTTCTGCGGTGATTGGTGATCGTTCCAAGTGGGGTAATGTGCCCGATGATCGGTTTAATAAGCGCGTTGATTATTTGAGGTAATATTTATATGAATTTGTTCAAGTTGGCTCCCGTATTTTGTGTATTTTTTCTAGGTGGTGCCGCAGCAGCAGTTCCCGATATTGGGCCAGTCTCTGAAGTCGGAGTGGGACGTATTGGTGATAATGTTGCGAGGTATATAAAAACATTTAATGATTCATGTCTCGAGGTTCAGGTGATCAGCCCAGATAAAAACTGGGAAGTATTATCTTTCGCAAATTTCTGTAAGTTTGAAGGTAAAAAATTTGGCTCGGACTTCGCCGATGCTGGTTTCGAAGATATTACTGTGCAGGAAGATGGCATTCATATGATACTTAGCGTTACGCCTCTTCAGCCTACCGGAGAGCAGCGTAGGCACTGTGTTGTGCCAGTGGTCGGTGCGCTTATAAAAGAACTTAGTTGTTCTGAGGTTGTTAAATGATTCTTTAACGCTATTTATAACTCTGCGTGATCGAGGTGGTGGATCGCGGAAATGGCGGAAATGGGGACAGACCACGGAGACCACGATTTTCCGAAAAACGTGGTCTGTCCCCTTTTTTTCCCTTCGAATTATCCCCATCGAGCCCGGTTAAGTTCGAACTCCGTACCTATACGACGAAGCCAGCAAATTGTCCGGTGGTTTCGTGAAGTACGCCAAATCCAGCGAACCCATTTCCATTGTGTTGACGGATTCCCAGAACGAAATCCTCGATCCGGACGCGCCTTGGCAGCACACCAGAACTTGGTCCGAAATCGTCAACGGCAAGGTCACGGGTAGCTATGAGTTGATCACTCAAGGCTCGCAGATCGTCTCGATGTCTTACACAAAGCAGTCCAGCGGCAAGGTGTACAGCTCCGGAATCAATACCAGCATCGACTCCTCCCTGGAGTCCGGATGCAAGTGGGAGTAGAGCGAATACATGCAATTCAAAACGCTAGCCGTATCACTGCTCGGCCTGATGTGGACGATCCCTGCGTTAGCCCAAACCACCACGTTCAGTCCAACCAAAGGCGTCGACGCGACGCGGGTTCTCGAAGGCTCCAAACTGAACATCGCGGTTAAAAGCGAAACGCACAGCGAGTTGCGAACCATCGATTTTGAAGCCGAAAACGAACTCCACATGCAGTTCGACGATTTCAATTTCGACGGCGACCAGGATTTCGCGATCTGGCAGCTGGATGACGGCATGGGCACGTACGACTACTACCGGGTATTCGTTTACCAAGCCAAAACCGGCACCTTCGAAGAGTTACAGCCGGACTGCGGCGACGACTTCGTTAACCTGCGCGTCGACAAAAAACGCAAAGCGTTGCTCAGCACTTACTGGGAAATGAACATTCCCGAGCAATGCATCACCCGATTCACCAAACGCAAAGCCTGAATGACTCAAGGATGAACACAGTGAACCGTTTTGTTTTAACCTTGCTAGCCGCGCTGCTGCTGCCAGTTTCAGCGGCCTATGCGCAGGACGACTGCAGCAATGTCACCTCAAGCCTGGAAATGGTGCCCTGCTCGGAGGCGGCGAAGAAGGCTGCCGATGCGCAGTTGAATGTCAGCTACAAGCAGTTGATGTCGCGGCTTGAGTCTGACTATCGAGCAGATCCGGCGTTGGGCGCGGAGTACGTGGCGAAGGTCAAGGAGTCGCAGCGTGCGTGGCTGAAATTGCGCGATGCGAACTGCCCGTTGGAGGCGTTCGAGATCGAGACGGGAATGCCGGCGCATGTGGTCGCCGTTAACTCGTGCATCGCCAGAATGAGTCGCGAGCGCTCAGCGTATCTGGACAAGATTGTCCCTGCGCTTGCATCCGACAAGAGCGCTTCGACGGCACCGATCAATGACGCTTGCCCCTCGGAGGAGTTTGCACCTTTCCTGAAAGCGTTTTCCGCCGACAGCGAATCACAACGCCGTCTAACTGCGATGACAGTTAAGTCGCTGGTATTGAAACCGGTAGCAGGAAAAGAGCGAAGTACTTTTGAGCCTTCGACCTCGGGTGTCAGTGGAACAACTTTCACCTATCCGCTGATGGCTGCAATCACACCCGGCAAAACACCTGGAGTTGAAATCCAAGAGGTCGACGACAGTCACGTCAACGTCGTGGATAAGCGAGCGGGCAACAGCAATGTGAAAATCTTCAACTTCTCTCGTCAGGCGTGCTGGGTGCTAGAGGGTATAGAGGACTGGTCGATCAGTGAGAAGGATTTGGTCGCAACACGTAACCCCGGAATGAGCCGCGCTGAAAATCTCTGTGAACAACGTGCTGAAGCTTTAGGAGGGCTGGGATTTCTTGAGCAATATCCGCTGACAGCGGAATTGATTGAGGCGTCTCTGGAAAATTATGTATGTGCCGCAGAGTCGGGTGATGCACAGGCGAGCCTGTCGGCGGCGAGCCTGAGTCTTTCGCAAATGGCATCTCAGTTGGAAACCCCTAAGGTTGAGGCTTTGTTCAAAGCGGCTTCGAAAATACCAAAGGGTGCGATGGCTTATGCGACGTTTCTTTGTTCAGGAAACTCCACTGACTATAACGGCCCTTGCCTTCATCCCAAGCAGGCAGAAGAGCAGGTTATCCGGGCGATTACCATGGGCTCCACGGACGCGATGAATTACCTGGCCTCTACCTTTGAGGGTGGGGAGTTAGGAACGAAGGATATATCGCGGGCGTTAGCCTGTTATCAAATGGCGGCTGACAAAGGTGACCAGTTGGGCGTCTTCAACGTGGGGCGATTGGGATCGTCAGCCACGGCGCCGATCAAAGTCAGCCACTGCATTTGAATTTCGAGGGGCTGTTTGAGGCGGTTTTGCACAAGTTTTGTCTGAATCCCCTACGCTAAAACGTTTAACGCTTGAGCATCTGACGACCCCGATTTTCCTTTAAACTCCCCACCCCCAAGGAACGCGCTTAGGACACGGAATGCCAGCCCCTTCTTCCTCGCTTCGCCCAGCGTTGGTGCTTTGGCTATATGCCGCTGCGATCACGCATATCCTCGCCGGTCTCACCCTGACCTGGGCCGGTGACTCCGGCTTGCTCGATGGCTACCTGCAAGTCCTCGAACTGTCGTTTTGGGGTGCCGATGCGGTTCCCACCGCCGGCCACGAACAACAAGTCTGGTGGCTCGCGCTGTTCGGCGCGACGCTGCAGAGTTATTCGCTGTACATGCTCGCATTGGTGCATCTGGGCAATCGCCTCAAAGTGCCGGCAGTCTGGGGATGGTTGATCGCCGGCATCCTGTTATGGGCGCCGCAGGACATGTGGCTCTCGGCGCAACAACAGGTCTGGTCGCACGTGTGGCTTGATGGTTTTGCGCTGTTGGTGTTGTTGCCGCCGCTGTTTTGGCTGTACAGACATGACCGTCTAGGGAGGGAGTAACGGCGTGAAAGTATTTTCGTTTCTTCTCGTTTGCTTGATCTCTGCTGCTTCATCCGCATTATCTGCTGGAGAAACGTGCAACCCAGACAGCTTTTCCAATCCGGACTTGATCATTTGCGGTCAGCAGAATTTCGAGAAAGTCGATGGTGTCTTAAACGAGCAATACAAAAAAGCGCTGTCGACGCTGGCTCCTGCGGAGCAAAGCCATCTGAGATATGTGCAAAAGAACTGGGTGCGCTTCAAAGAGTCGTTTTGCGAACAGCTTTATCAAGCCGCGTTGCCGGGCGCTGAGGCGCCAATCGAGAGGCTTGGGTGTCTGGTGCAAACGACCAACGCCCGTTTGGGTGAATTGATTGCTCTACAGACGGGCTTACCGCTGGACGGTTTTTACAAAGCGGCATCCGCGATGGCAGGGAAGGATCGTGAGAGAGATTTAGCGGCCACGATTGAGCGGCTGGGAGGGGATCAGTTCGATGATCCGCTTTGGAAGAAGTACGCAGATGGGCATTGTGAGATGGCTGGCCGTCTGTTGCGTGAAGACGTCGGCAACTGCGCGGTGAGGATGCGCTTTCAATTACCCATGAACCGCTAAGGAAATGATCGGTTTGAAATCTTCCTCTGCGTTTATTTCTGCGCTTCTTCTAATACCGCTGACTGCCATAGGTGAGGTTACCACCGAGGTTTCCTGCTTCCGTTCGTTGGAAGGCAAGAACATCAATTTCGAGTTTCGATCGTATTACGACACCGTCTCACGGTGGAGCGGAGCAGGGGTTAAGTACACGAAGTCCCGAAAGGTCATTCCCCTTGTCTATCGAAGTGCTGAAGAGGAAGTCATGGCAGAGGGGCGGCCTTCTCAGTTCACGACAACTTGGGTGGAAGTGTCCGAAGACTCGCTGACAGGCGAATACGAAATGGTCAGCCAGGGTGCTCGAATTTACGGGATGACTTACACGAACTACAAATCCGGAAAGAAGTATTCATTTGATCAAGACATCACCATGGATGCATCTCCAGAGACAGGCTGTCGGTGGTGAGCCAGGGATCATCGAGAAAGGGGACTCAACGTCCCCTTTTTTCATCCGCTAATCTCGCTAAGGCTTCGCCGCCACGCTTCGCACTTCAATGTGATCAAGCGTCCCTTCCACCATCAATCTCACTCCGTCCGCCATTCTGCTCAATGCCAGTGCAACCGAGCGGCGTGAGCCGTCTATGTCGTCCGCAAGATCCGCAGCGATGATGCTGATGGACAGCAGATCTTCCGAGGCATTGGCCAGGAGGGCTTCGGCATCGATGTCCGGGTTCAGGCTGAACAGGCCTTCACGGCGTGGGGCCTGAGGGAGGTCGGATTTGCAGAAGTGGTGATCGAGGGCGCGTTCGGCGGCTTCGTGTAGTTTTCTCGAATCGAAGGATTCGTAGGGGGAGGTGTCCTCGGTGCTGGTAGTTGAATTGGTCATCGGTGTAAATCCCTTGGAGTAAGAAGAAATTGCTCCCGAATTCGGACTTGCACATCCGGTCACCGAATACCCCGATGACGCAGGAAGCCTATCGGTGATCTTCAAGCTCGCCTAGTTCATGGACCGCCCCGCACTTCGCAGGAAATTTCCCATACATCCGCGGGCCGGAAGATCAAAAGATCGCAGGCTTCGCCGGCTCCTACACGGATGTGTTTCTTCAGGTGTAGGAAAGGTGAATGGTGAGACGCGGAGCGTCTAGGGATGCATTCCCACGCGGAGCATGGGAACGATCAGAGGGTGGGCATTGAATCGTGACTTGGCAGTCATCATGCGGGAAATGGTCTGCATCCTCTTCCAACAGCGTCAGATACTGGCGTTATCGTTCGAATCCCTTACACTGCCCCGGCCGTTCATTTTCCTTTTGAGGCTGTGCGCATGAAATTTCGTTTTCTTCTGTGGATGATGGGTTTGTTGATGGGTAAGGCCAGCCGGACAAATCCTGCGTTTCAGCAGCAGTTGGGTGACAAGGACTTGGTGTTTCAGTTGCAGACGCTGGATGGGAAAGTGGCGCGGCATTTCGTGGTCAAGGATCAGCGCATCACCAGCAAGTCTGGGGTGGTGGCGGAGCCGGCGTTTGCGATTGCGTTTAAAGACGCCGCGTATGGCTTTGCCACGATGCAGGCGAAGAACAAGCAGTTGGCGTTTATGCAGGGGATTCAGGACAAGTCGATCCAGCTTAAGGGCAACCCTGCGCTAGTGATGTGGTTTCAAGGGTTGATGAAGTATTTGAAGCCGAGGAAGGCTAAGCCTAAGGCTTGAGCCGAGTCTTGATGAGAAGAGCTTTTGTGGCGAGGGAGCTTGCTCCCGCCGGGCTGCGGAGCGGCCCCAAATCCTGAAAGCCGAGTTTTGCCTGACACACCCTGCCGGCTGGTTTTGCGACTGCTGCGCAGTCGAGCGGGAGCAAGCTCCCTCGCCACAGGGGTTTCGCTGAGTTCGTTGGATTGGGGTGGATTCTTCGCGAGCAGGCTCGCTCCCACAGGGATTTTGGTGATCCTTGGGGGAGCGGGCTTGTTTCGTTTTAGGCCTGGCTGAACTGCGAGGCCAGTTCGCGCAGCAGCACTTCGGCTTCGAGGACTTTGCTGACGACATCATTGGCCTTGTCGCGGGTCAGGCCGACGCGTTCGAGCAGCGCATCCGGAATATCTTCATCCGGGCCAGAGCCAATTCCGCGGCTGCGCAGCAAGCGCACGGCCAGGCAGACGAGGTTCGGGTATTCGGCGTAGGCGCCGTCGTAGCTTGGGTCGTGCTGGAAACGCAGGGCGGTGGCCAGTTCGTCCGGCATGTCCCAGTAGCGCATCAGCCACGAGCCGATCTGTTCGCGGCTGATACCGAGCAGGTGTTGCTCGATGTAGCTGTGGCACAGGTGCGGGTTGACCTCCAGGTGGCGGCAGATCAGCGAGAAATGCGGCGGGAACACGTGGGCCAGCAGCAGGTAACCGAAGTTGTGCAGCAGACCGGCGAGGTAGGTCAGGCCGGCTTCCGGGCGCTGGGCGCGCGGCATGGCGCGGGTCAGGCCTTCGATGACCGCGGCGGTGTAGATCGACTGCTGCCAGTACGGCGTGGTGTGTTGCGGATGGTCTTTCGGCAGGCTCAGGGTCTTGCCGAGGGCCAGGCCCAGCGCGAGGTTGATCACCAGATCGAAGCCCAGCACGCGGACGATCGCGTCTTCCACCGAACGAATCTTGCCCGGCGAGGCGTAGTACGGCGATGCCGCCCAGCTCACCACTTGCGCGGCCAGCGCCGGATCGGTTTCAACTACGCCGGTGATGTCGTCGATGGTGGCATTCGGATCAACGCGCAGCTTGATGATTTTTTGCGCGGTTTCGGCCAGCGGTGGAATCTCGATGGTCGCTTCCAGACGCTGCTGGATACGCCGCGCAGTGAACGCCTGCACGGCCTGGGTGATCTCCTCGCGGTCATCGTCCGGGCGGTCGAGGTTGGGGCGGATGCTGCTCAGGGCTTCGCCGAAGTTGGCGGCGCTGGCTTTGGTCAGCATGCTCTTGAAGGCTTCGCTGGTGATTTCCAGCAGCAGGCCCGGCTCGCCGGAGTTGATCAGCAGCTTCGGCTCGCGCAGCAGGCTTTCCTCGTAGAGGCACGGCGAACTGGTGAGCGCCGGCAGGCCCGGCAGCAGACTCAGGTTGTGTTTGCCGAGCATCTTTTCCAGACGCTCGGTGGACACGGCGGTGAGGCGGCGACCAGTGAGTTCGGCGAGGCGATTGAGGTCGAGCAACTGGCTCTGTGGAAACAGCACCATAAGCGCGCCAACGGCGTCGTCCAGCAACACAGCTTGTACCTTGCGCGAGGCATTGAGGCCGTGGTGATCGAGCACTTCTTCGTAGGCGATACCCAGCTTGCCAAGCAGCAGCCGAATTACAGACGGCGCGTGCGGGAGTTCGGGGGCGAGAGCTGCGTCAGTCATGGTCTGTATCCGTTTTTGAAACAATGGCAGGAGTATAACCAGCTCTGTAGGAACGATCCTTCACAAACTGCGACGGTGCTCACACTTGGCCGTATTGCTGCCCATGCCGCAGCCAACGGTCAAGCAACGGGCTGACGTGGGTCGGCCAGCGTTCCAGCAAAGCCTGGGCGGCATCGCGCACGGCGGGCAACAAATCGGCGTCGCGCATCAGGTCGGCGACCTTGAATTGCAGCAGGCCGGTCTGGCGGGTGCCGAGCATTTCCCCGGGGCCGCGCAGTTCGAGGTCCTTTTCGGCGATGACGAAACCGTCGTTGGTCTCGCGCATGATGCCCAGGCGCTGGCGGCCGATCTGCGACAGCGGCGGATGGTAGAGCAGCACGCAATGGCTGGCGGCGCTGCCCCGGCCGACGCGACCGCGCAACTGGTGCAGCTGCGCGAGGCCGAGGCGTTCAGGGTTTTCGATGATCATCAGGCTGGCGTTGGGCACGTCGACGCCGACTTCGATCACCGTGGTCGCGACCAGCAGTTGCAGGTTGCCGGCCTTGAACTCGGCCATCACCGCAGCCTTTTCGACCGGCTTCATGCGCCCGTGGATCAGCCCGACTTTCAATTCGCCAAGGGCGGCGGTGAGATCTTCGAAGGTGGTTTCGGCGGCTTGGCAGGTCAGCTCTTCGGACTCTTCGATCAGCGTGCATACCCAATAGGCCTGACGCCCCTCGGCGCAGGCGCTGCGCACTCGTTCGATGACTTCGACGCGGCGGGTGTCAGTGACCAGCACGGTGTTGACCGGGGTTCGGCCGGGCGGCAATTCGTCGAGGATCGAGGTGTCGAGGTCAGCGTAGGCGCTCATCGCCAGCGTCCGTGGAATCGGCGTGGCGGTCATGATCAGTTGGTGCGGGCACATGCGCCCGCCGACGCCTTTCTGCCGCAGCGCCAGACGCTGTTGCACGCCGAAGCGGTGCTGTTCGTCGATGATCACCAGCGCGAGGTTCTTGAACTGTACTTCGTCCTGAAACAGCGCGTGGGTGCCGACCACCATTGGCGTGCCGCTGGCGATCTGTTCCAGCGCGGCGACGCGGTTCTTGCCTTTGAGCTTGCCGGCCAGCCACGCGACTTCAATGCCCAGCGGTTCGAGCCAGCGCTTGAAGGTGATGAAGTGCTGTTCGGCGAGAATCTCGGTCGGCGCCATCAGCGCGACCTGATAACCGGCCTCCAGCGCCTGCAGCGCAGCGAGGGCGGCGACCACGGTTTTACCCGCGCCCACGTCACCCTGAATCAGCCGCAGCATCGGTTCGTGCTGGCTGAGGTCGTAGGCGATTTCGTTGCCGACTCGCTGTTGCGCACCGGTCGGGTTGAAGCCGAGGTTTTTCAGGTATTTCGGTGGCAGTTTCGTGGCTTTCGGCATTGCCGGCGCGCGCAATGAACGCATGCTTTCGCGCAGACGCTGCTGCGACAGTTGATGCGTCAGTAATTCTTCAAAGGCCAGGCGATGCTGGGCCCAGTGATGACCGAGGGCGAGTTCATCGACGTCGGCATCGGCGGGCGGGTTGTGCAGGTAGCGGATCGCATCGGCCAGCGGCGCCAGTTGATAGTCGCGGGCGAGCTCGGTCGGCAGCCAGTCGGGCAGGGTGCTTGGCTTGAGCAGCGTCAGGGTCTGCATGCACAACTGGCGCAGGCGCTGCTGGGTCAGGCCTTCGGTGAGCGGGTAGACCGGGGTCAGGGTTTCATCCACTGGCGGCGGTTCGTCGCCGGTGATCGCGCGGTATTCCGGGTGATAGATTTCCAGGCCCGAGGCGCCGGGCCGGGCTTCGCCGTAGCAGCGAACCCGCGTGCCACGTTTGAGGCCTTCTTTCTGCGCGTTGCTGAAATGGTAGAAGCGCAGACTCAGGCCGCCGGTGCCGTCCTGCAAGCGCACGACCAGACTGCGGCGGCGGCCCATGACCACATCGGCGCCGCTGACGGTGCCTTCAACCACAGCGTCCTGACCCGGCCGCAAAGCGCCGATCGGCACCACGCGGGTGCGATCCTGATAGCGCAGCGGCAGGTGGAACAGCACGTCCTGCAGATTCTCGAGGCCGACCTTGGCCAGTTTCTCGGCCATGGCCTCGCCGACACCCTTGAGTGCCGTCACCGACACTTGCGACAGCTCCGTCATGACGCTCGCTTAACCGGCCGTAACCGGCGCGGCAGGCTTGGCCACCGAGCACAAGCGAATGGAGTCGGCGAGGATCTCGATGGCTTTCGGCCGTGGGAAGCTCGCGCGCCAGGCAATCGCCACGGTGCGGAACGGCACCGGCGCGGTCAGCGGACGCACTTCGATCACGCCGGGAGCGTAGTGATGGCTGTCCACTGCCGACAGCGGCAGGATCGAGATGCCCAGGCCGGACGCGACCATGTGGCGAATGGTTTCCAGCGAGCTTGATTCGACCGTGGTGTGCTTGGCGCCGTCGTTGCCCTTGGTCAGGGTCGGGCAGGCCTCGAGCACCTGATCGCGGAAGCAATGGCCTTCGCCGAGCAGCAGCAGGCTCTTGTCGTTGAGCAGGCCGGCATCGATGGATTCTTTCTTGGTCCACGGGTGCTGGGCCGGCATGAGCACATAGAACGGCTCGTCGTACAGCGGCAGGGTCAGCACATCGGCTTCGTTGAACGGCAGGGCGATGATGATCGCGTCGAGTTCGCCGTTGCGCAGTTTGTCGCGCAGCACGTGGGTGAAGTTTTCTTCGATGTACAACGGCATCTGCGGGGCGACCCGGTGCAGTTGTGGAATCAGATGCGGGAACAGGTACGGGCCGACGGTGTAGATCGCGCCGACTTTCAGCGGTGCGGTCAGCTGATTCTTGCCGGCCTGGGCCAGTTCACGGATGCCCTGGGCCTGCTCCAGCACTTTCTGCGCCTGGGCGACGATGCCTTCGCCGACCGGGGTCAGGCGCACGGCGCTTTTGCTGCGCTCGAAAATCAGCACACCGAGTTCGTCTTCAAGTTTTTTCACGCCCACCGACAGCGTCGGCTGACTGACGTGGCAACGCTCGGCGGCATGGCCGAAGTGCTGCTCTTGGGCGAGGGTAACGATGTAGCGTAATTCTGTGAGGGTCATAGCAAGCGTCCATGAAGATGCGCGCCAAGCATACCGGCTGCAATCGATAGACGCACGTTATCAGACTGCGGGCTGAGTGCGACACCGGTCGAGGTCGGTTTGCCGCTGGCAGATATGCAAAAGGCACCTTTCGGTGCCTTTTGACATTGTTCTCTCGGCTGGCGGAGAACCTTTGCAGGAGTGAGCCTGCTCGCGATGGCGTCGTGTCAGTCAATCATTCATCGTCTGATACACCGCTATCGGGAGCAGGCTCACTCCTACAGGGTTTTGCGTTGCCTTAGCGGCGACGTTCGAGCGAATAAACAAACGGCGCAACGATTTCGATCGAGCCATTGTTGAGCATGTCGGCTGGCGGCTTGGGCAGCGGTTGAGCGCGGCGGATCATGTCCAGGGTGGCCCGGTCCAGATCAGCGTTGCCGGAGCGGCCTACCAGTTCGAACGACAGCACATTACCTTCGCCATCGACCACGAAGCGCAGACGATTCAAACCTTCCTTGCCACGCGACTGTGCACTTTGCGGGTACTTCTTGTACTTCTGCAAATGCGCGAGCAGGGTGCCTTGCCAACTGGCCTTGGCTGCCAATTGAGCAGGCGATGGGCCGGGTGCGGGCTGGGCGGATTTCTCCGTTGGTGCCTGGGTCGGTTGAGTGTCGGCCGGCTTCTCCTCGGAAGGTTTCTCCTTCGGCGGCTCGGGCAGCTTCTTCTCGACCGGCTTCGGCGGTTTTGGCTTGGGCTTCGGCTTGGGTTTCGGTACCGCGATTTCCGCTTTCGGTGCTTCGGCCAATTTCGGAATCGGCAACTCTTCAACCGGAGCCGGTGGCTGCGGCGGTG
Source organism: Pseudomonas sp. HN2 (assembly GCF_020736465.1). Taxonomy (NCBI): domain Bacteria; kingdom Pseudomonadati; phylum Pseudomonadota; class Gammaproteobacteria; order Pseudomonadales; family Pseudomonadaceae; genus Pseudomonas; species Pseudomonas sp. HN2. The sequence continues at coordinate 5,912,078 of NZ_CP085885.1, read as the reverse complement.
TGACGACTTTCGGCGGAGCCGGCGGTGGCGGGGCGGGCAACGGAGCCAGCTCGACCATCATTGCCTGCGGCGGCAATTCGATGGGCGGGCGGGCGGTCCAGTTCAGCGCCAGCGCGATGGCCAGCGCGTGCACGCCCAGCACCACGGCCAGACTACCGCTGTAACGCGTCAGCTTATGGCGCGTCGTGATCATTTCTTGGCTGCCGTCTCAAGACCGACCAGACCGACCTTCAGGTAGCCGGCGGCGCGCAGGCTGTCCATCACGCTCATCAGGTCACCGTAATCCACGCCTTTATCGGCCTGGAAAAAGATGGTGGTGTCTTTCTTGCCCTGGGTCTTGGCGTCGAGGGTGGCGCCGAGGGTTTCGGCCTTCACTTCGTCGTCGCCGAGGAACAGGCGCTGGTCCGCTTTCACACTGAGAAACACCGGTTTCTCTGGCCGCGGCGCCGGTTTGGCGGTCGAGGCGGGCAGATCGACTTTGATGTCCACAGTGGCCAATGGAGCGGCCACCATGAAGATGATCAACAGCACCAGCATCACGTCGATGAACGGCGTGACGTTGATTTCGTGGTTCTCGGCCAGATCGTCGTCTGCGCCTTCTTTCAAATGCAGGCCCATGGCCGATTACCCCACTTTAACCATGTGCGGCTGCGAGCTGCGCTCAGGCTGGTGGTCGAGATCGCGGCTGACCAGCAGCAGGACTTCTGCCGAGGCATCGGAGACCTGCGCCTTGTAACCGGCGATGGAACGGGCGAAGACGTTGTAGATCACCACTGCAGGAATCGCCGCAACCAGACCCAGTGCGGTGGCCAGCAGCGCTTCAGCGATACCAGGTGCGACAACGGCGAGGTTGGTGGTCTGGGTTTTGGCGATGCCGATGAAGGAGTTCATGATGCCCCACACGGTACCGAACAGGCCGACGAACGGCGCGGTGGAACCGATAGTGGCGAGAACGCCGGTGCCGCTGCTCATATTGCGGCCACAGGCAGCGACGAGGCGCTCGAGGCGGAAGCTGACGCGTTCCTTGATGCCTTCCTTCTCGCGGCTGTTGACCGACAGGCGCATCTCTTCGAGAGCGTCGTGGACCAGCAGGTTGGCGAGGGTGCCTTCCTTGCCGGCCGTGGCGCTGGCTTCTTTGAGGGTGGTGGCTTTTTTCAGTGCGGCGATTTCGCCTCGCAGACGACGCTTCGCGCCCATCAGCTCGAAGCCTTTGGCGATCCAGATGGTCCAGGTGATGATCGAAGCGATAGCCAGACCGATCATCACGATTTTCACGATGATGTCGGCGTTCTGGTACATGCCCCACGGCGACAGGTCGTGGGCCATGCCCAAGGTGTTGTCGGCTTCGAGGACTTCAGGTGCGTCGGCCGCATCGACAGCCTGCACCGGATCGGTGGCGGCGGGTGCAGCCGGAGCGGCAGCGGGCGCGCTCTGTTCGGTGGCGGCTGGGGTGGCTGGCGCTTGAGCGTCGGCGAAGGCCGCGGTCGGGGCCAGCATCAGGCTGAGCAACAGAGCCGCGACAGCGCTCCAGGCGCGAGGTCGAGTGGTTGGCGAAGCGGGAGTTTGATTACGTGTCATGCTGGCCGGACCTGAGGTAGAAAAACGTTATTGCTCTTCCAGGCCTCGTGAGGCCGAGAACAAAAGTGGCGTGCATTATTGCAAGTAATTCTTGTTAACAAAAGTAATAGAGTAACTTTTTTTCCACCATTGCTAGCCGTTCGTCCTATGCCAGAGCTAGTCTGTGCCTTTCCGATGGGAGTTTTCTGATGTCCGCGCCTTCTGTTTTGATTGCCGGTTGTGGTGATGTCGGCAGTCGTCTCGCCACGCAATTGCTGGCGGCTGGCTGGCAGGTTCATGGCTTGCGCCGGGACGTTTCCAAGTTACCGGAGGGGGTCATTGGCGTCGCCGGCGATCTGTTCAACGAAGAATGCCCGGCGACCTGGCCAGTGGGCGCTGTGGATTATCTGGTGTATTGCGCTGCGGCCACCGACCATGATGAAGAGGGTTATCGCAAGGCCTATGTGCAGGGTTTGCAGAACGTGTTGAGCTGGCTGGGCGACTACGGGCAAGTGCCCGAGCGACTGATCTTCGTGTCCAGCAGCAGCGTGTACGGCCAGCAGGACGGAGCCTGGGTGGATGAGACGTCCGAGACTGTCGCTGCCGGTTACTCAGGGCGCTTGATGCTTGAAGCCGAGCAGGTCGCGCTCAATGGCGGCATCCCCGCTAGCGTGCTGCGCCTGACCGGCATTTACGGCCCGGGCCGCGAATGGCTGCTGACTCAAGTGCGTCGCGGCTATCGCGTGGCAGTCGAGCCGCCGCTGTATGGCAATCGGATTCATGCCGATGATGCGGCCGGGTTGCTGGCGTTTCTGCTGGAAAAAGACCGCGAGGGCGTGAAGCTGGACGAGCTCTATATCGGTGTGGATGACGCGCCAGCGCCATTGGCGGAGGTGGTGGGCTGGTTGCGCGAATATCTGGGTGTAACTGAATGGGCGGAAGACGCCAGCGTGCGCCGCACCGGCAGCAAGCGTTGCAGCAATGCGCGGGCGAAAGCGTTGGGTTGGGTACCGAAGTATCCGAGTTACCGCGAAGGCTATGCAGCGATCCTGGAAGGTAAGTGCTGACTTTCTGCCTCCACAAAACAACTGTAGGAGTGAGCCTGCTCGCGATAGCGTTGTGTCAGTCGACATCAATGTGTCTGACATACCGCTATCGCGAGCAGGCTCACTCCTACATGGGTTCTATGTGAATTCAGAAGCGGGTTACTGCTTCTCCAGCAACCACTTGCGCTCGCCCGCGGCAAACTGCGGTTGCTCATCCGCCAGCGCAGCATTCACTGCCTGCAGAATCTCCAGTTCCTTGCCCTTGCGCACAAAGATCCAGTTGTTGCCCTGGCCATTGAGTTGCAGCCACATGCTGTCGTTGCCATTGCTCATCGATGCGCAATCGCCGGCCAGGCACAAGGCATAACGGTCAACGCCCGGAAGGCCGGTCACCTGACCGTCAGCCTGGAACTGCACGGTGCCGCCTTCCCCCTGACCGCTGGTGATGGTCCAGTTGCCGCCCAGGTACGCCGAGTACAGCGCGCGTTCGAAGCTCGCACCGATTGGGGCGCCTTCGGGCACCGGGATCTGTGCGCGATCGAAGAGTTGTTCGGGTTCGTTGTCGCTGGCGGCTTGCTGCAGGCGTCCGCCGTCGCGTTTCAGTTCGCTGGCGGAGCTGCCATAGAAGTCGACTTTCCAGGCGCCGGACTCTTGGCCCAGCAACCGTCCTTCGACATTCTCAAAACCGTTGGTGTAGCGAGCCTGACCGGCCTTGGTGTTGACGTCCCATTCCAGATTCGGGCCGTAGGCCTGCAGCGCTTCGCGCAGAGGGCCGCCCTTGGCGGCGGCATCGATCGCCACCTGGTTGATCCAGGTGCCGCTGATGTCGCGGTCGGCAGGGTCGCTGGCGCAGCCGCCGAGGAACAGGGCGAGCAGCGAGAGAGCTAGCGCTTTGCGCATGGTGGAATCCTTTCAAAACCTTTTCTTGCGGCAGTCGGCGCGGCGTTGAAGGCCGCGCCGTGCGCATCACTCGATGACCAGAATGGCATCCATTTCAACCTGCGCGCCCTTCGGCAGCGCGGCCACGCCGATGGCGGCGCGGGCAGGGTAGGGCTGGTCGAAGTACTTGCCCATGATCTCGTTGACCTTGGCGAAGTGGCTCAGGTCGGTGAGGAAAATGTTCAGTTTGACGATGTCCTTGAACGAACCGCCGGCGGCTTCGGCTACGGCCTTGAGGTTCTCGAAGACCTGGACGGTCTGGGCCTCGAAGCCTTCGACCAGTTCCATGGTTTTCGGGTCCAGGGGGATCTGGCCCGACATGTAAACGGTATTGCCTGCCTTGATCGCCTGGGAGTAAGTACCGATGGCGGCCGGGGCCTTGTCGCTGGTGATGACGGTTCTGGTCATGTAGGACTCCTTGTAATAGGCAGGTTATGCGCGCATGCGGGTGATGCGGATCACCCCGGTCAAGGCGCGCAGTTTCTTGATCACGCGGGCCAGGTGCACACGGTCGTGGACGCTGACCACCAACTGCACGACGCTGATGCGACCATCGCGTTCGTCCATGCTGATTTTCTCGATATTGCCGTCGGCCGCGTTGACGCTGCTGGCCAGCAGGGCGATCAGGCCGCGCTGGTGTTCCAGTTCGACGCGCAGCTCGACGTTGAATTCGCCGGTGACATCCTTGGCCCACGAGAGCTGGATGCATTTTTCCGGGTTGTGGCGTATTTCGCTGATGTTGCGGCAGTTGTCCAGGTGCACGACCATGCCTTTGCCCGCCGACAGGTGGCCGACGATCGGGTCGCCCGGGATCGGCGTGCAGCACTTGGCGTAGCTGAGCACGAGACCTTCGGTACCGCGAATCGCCAGCGGACCTTCCGGACTTGGCAACTGTTCGCCTTCGCCCAACAGCCGGCGGGCGACCACGTAGGCCATGCGGTTGCCCAGGCCAATGTCTTCGAGCAGGTCTTCGATCAGCTCGAGGCGGTACTCGGTGAGCATCGCCTTCACGCGCTCGGCCGGAATTTTTTCCAGGGAGCTGTCGAAACCGTTGAGCACCTTATTCAGCAGGCGCTCGCCGAGGCTGATGGACTCGGAGCGGCGTTGCAGCTTCAGCGCATGGCGGATGTGCGTACGCGCCTTGCCGGTGACCACGAAGTTGAGCCACGCCGGGTTCGGCCGTGCGCCGGGGGCGCTGACGATCTCGACCGTGGAACCGCTTTGCAGCGGTTCGGACAGCGGTGCGAGGCGACGGTTGATCCGGCAGGCGATGCAGCTGTTGCCGACGTCGGTGTGCACTGCGTAGGCGAAGTCGACCGCTGTCGAGCCTTTCGGCAGCTCCATGATCCGGCCTTTGGGCGTGAACACGTAGACCTCGTCCGGGAACAGGTCGATCTTCACGCTTTCGATGAACTCCAGCGAGTTGCCAGCGCGTTGCTGCATTTCCAGCACGCCTTTGACCCACTGGCGGGCGCGGGCATGGGTGCCTTTGGGCTGTTCGTCACCGCTGGATTTGTACAGCCAATGGGCGGCGATGCCGTTGTTGGCCATCTCTTCCATTTCGCGGGTACGGATCTGGATCTCGATCGGTACGCCGTGCATGCCGAACAGCGTGGTGTGCAGCGACTGATAGCCGTTGGCCTTGGGGATCGCGATGTAATCCTTGAAGCGCCCCGGCAGCGGCTTGTACAAATTATGCACAGCACCCAGCACGCGGTAGCAGGTATCGACCTTGTCGACGATGATCCGGAACGCGTAGACGTCCATGATCTCGTTGAAGGCCCGACGCTTGCCGCGCATTTTCTTGTAGATGCCGTAGAGGTGTTTCTGACGACCGCTGACTTCGCCCTGGATGCCGTCGATGGCGAGGCAGTGGCCAAGGGACTCTTCGATCTTGTTGACGATTTCCTTGCGGTTGCCCCGGGCGCGTTTGACCGCCTGGTAGATTCGCGCGGAACGCATCGGGTGCATGGCCTTGAAGCCGAGGTCTTCGAACTCGATGCGGATCGCGTGCATGCCCAGCCGGTTGGCGATGGGTGCATAGATCTCGAGGGTTTCCTTGGCGATGCGCCGACGTTTTTCGCCGGACAGCACTTCCAGCGTGCGCATGTTGTGCAGGCGGTCGGCGAGCTTGACCAGGATCACCCGGATGTCGCGCGCCATGGCCATGGCCATCTTCTGGAAGTTTTCCGCCTGGGCTTCGGCCTTGGTCTCGAAGTTCATCTGGGTCAGTTTGCTGACCCCGTCGACCAGTTCCGCCACGGTTTCACCGAACTGCGCCTGCAGCGCTTCCTTGGCGATCCCGGTGTCTTCGATCACGTCATGCAGCATGGCGGCCATCAGGCTCTGATGGTCCATGTGCATGTCGGCAAGAATATTCGCCACGGCAAGAGGATGCGTGACGTACGCCTCGCCGCTGCGACGGCGTTGACCGTCATGGGCTTGTTCGGCGTAGAAATACGCTCGGCGAACCAGGTTGACCTGGTCGTTGCCGAGGTAGGTCGATAAGCGATCGGCGAGGGCGTCTATGCTCGGCATGATGATTCCTGCCGAAAGCTGTGACCCCGCGCCGTGCTACGTCGACCAGGCATAGGCTTAGACGGCCTCGTTCGACTCGTCCTCGAACGCTGCGAACAGCGGTTCATCCTGGACGATTTCCTGCTCGGCGATGAACTCGTAGCTCATCAGGCCTTCAGCAATTTCACGCAGCGCGACAACGGTCGGCTTGTCGTTTTCCCACTGCACCAATGGCTCTTTGCCGCCGGTGGCCAGTTGACGGGCACGCTTGGTAGAGAGCATGACCAGCTCAAAGCGGTTTTCCACGTGTTCTAGGCAGTCTTCAACGGTTACGCGGGCCATGGTATTCCTCGGAGCGAATGCAATATGCGCGCTGCCCGGTTGGGCGAGCGGACTGAGCAGTTTAAAAAATCACCAGCGATTAGGGAAGCGCTGATTTTTTGACCAGACCCTTCAACGCGCTGCAAGCACCAATGTAAAGCGCTTGCAGGCATTTTGGGAAGTGCTGTTTTAACCGAGCAGTTCGGCCAGCAATTTGCCGAAACGCACTTGCTGGCGTTTCTGTTGCAGCTGATTGGCGCGGAAAATCGCCTTCAGATCGTTCAGCGCGTGGGCAAAATCGTCATTGATGATCAGGTAGTCGTAATCGACATAGTGGCTCATCTCGCTGACCGCTTCACGCATGCGGCCGTCAATGATCTCGTCGCTGTCCTGGCCGCGGTTGGTCAGGCGCTGGTGCAGGGCTTGCAGCGATGGCGGCAGGATGAAGATCGAGCGCGCTTGCGGCATCAGCTTGCGCACTTGCTCGGCGCCTTGCCAGTCGATTTCCAGAATCAGGTCGTGACCTTCGTCCAGCGTCTGTTGCAAACGGCTTTGCGAGGTGCCGTAGAAGTTGCCGAAGACTTCGGCGCGTTCAAGGAAGTCGCCGTGCTCGCCCATCTTCACGAACTCTTCGCGGGTCACGAAGTGGTAGTTCACGCCATCCACTTCACCCGGACGCATGGCGCGGGTGGTGTGCGAGACCGAAACGCGGATCTCCGGATCGGCGTCGGTCAACGCCTTGACCAGACTGCTCTTGCCCGCGCCCGATGGCGCGGAAATGATGTACAGGGTGCCGGTGTGTTGGGTCATGTCGGGGTAGCCTTACTCAATATTCTGCACTTGTTCGCGCATCTGCTCGATCAACACCTTGAGGTTGACGGCGGCCTGGGTGCTGCGCGGGTCGAAGGCTTTGGAGCCCAGTGTGTTGGCCTCGCGGTTGAGCTCCTGCATCAGGAAGTCCAGACGCCGCCCGGCGGCACCACCGGATTTGAGCACCCGGCGAACTTCGATGATGTGTGTGCTCAGGCGATCCAGTTCTTCGGCCACGTCGCTTTTTTGCGCGAGGATGACCATTTCCTGTTCCAGACGTTGCGGGTCGAGCTCAGCTTTCATGTCGGCAAAGCGGTCGAGGACTTTCTGGCGCTGGGTGGCGAGCATCTGCGGCACCAGTTCACGCAGGGTCACCACGTCCTCTTCGATGGAGGTCAGGCGGTCATTGATCAAGCGAGCCAGCTCCGCGCCTTCGCGCTCGCGGCCAGCCTTCAGATCCTTCAATCCCTGATTGAACAGCGCCAGCGCTTCGGCGTTCAGCGCTTGCGGGTCGGTCGCATCGGCCACCAGCACGCCGGGCCAGGCCAGCACTTCCAGCGGATTCAGCGCAGCGGGATTCTTGATCAGCCCGGCCACGGTTTCCGCAGCGGCAACCAGTTGCGCGGCGCGCTCGCGGTCGACTTGCAGCGGCTTGCCGGTGCTTTCTTCGGTGAAGCGCAGCGTGCACTCCAGTTTGCCCCGCGACAGGCCCTGACGCAGCGCTTCACGCACGGCGCCTTCGAGGTCGCGAAATGATTCGGGCAAACGCAGGTGCGGTTCCAGATAGCGGCTGTTGACCGAGCGCAGTTCCCAGCTCAGGGTGCCCTGAACGCCGGCTTTCTCGACGCGGGCGAAGGCGGTCATGCTGTGCACCATGGCGGTGACCTCGCAATGCAGATCGGCGCGAAACGCTGTTTCGCAGGCGCGATTTCAATGAATTTAAGCCGACTGGCAGCAAAGGCGCAGGATTGTAGCGCAGTGCGGCGAATGCGCCCAAACACACGGTGTGACAAAGCGCTGCAGCCCGTCGGTTATGCGCGCTTGAGGCGCTTCGGTCGTCGGCCGGCGGTTTTAACCAGTGCCCCTCGCGGTGCAGCGCTCTATAATGCTCGGCAGTTTTCCGTCCTCAGTACAGGTATCCCTATGAAACGTCCAAGTGGTCGCGCTGCCGATCAGCTCCGCTCGATCCGCATCACCCGCAACTACACCAAACACGCCGAGGGATCCGTACTGGTCGAATTCGGTGATACCAAAGTCATCTGCACCGTCAGCGTCGAAAACGGCGTGCCGCGTTTCCTCAAAGGCCAGGGCCAGGGCTGGCTGACTGCCGAGTACGGCATGCTGCCGCGCGCCACCGGCGAGCGTAACCAGCGTGAAGCCAGCCGTGGCAAGCAGGGCGGTCGTACTCTGGAAATCCAGCGTCTGATCGGCCGCTCCCTGCGCGCGGCGCTGGATATGTCCAAGCTCGGCGACGTGACCCTGTACGTCGATTGCGACGTGATCCAAGCCGATGGCGGTACTCGTACTGCGTCCATCACCGGCGCCATGGTTGCGCTGGTCGATGCCCTGAAAGTGATCAAGAAGCGCGGCGGCCTGAAAGGCGGCGATCCGCTCAAGCAAATGATCGGCGCGGTCTCGGTGGGCATGTACCAGGGCGAGCCGGTGCTGGATCTGGACTATCTTGAAGATTCCGCAGCCGAAACCGACCTGAACGTGGTGATGACCAGCACCGGTGGTTTCATCGAAGTGCAGGGCACCGCCGAAGGCGCGCCGTTCCAGCCTGAAGACTTGAACGCCATGCTGGAATTGGCGAAGAAAGGCATGAACGAGATCTTCGAATTGCAGAAGGCTGCACTGGCCGACTGAAGTTCTTGACCACAAGGAGGATGTGATGAGTGATGAGCAAGAGTTGCTGCCCAAACCGAGCCAGGAGGTTCGCCAGTGGGCGATGTTCTGTCACTTGTCCGCCTTGCTGGGGATCTGGATTCCGTTCGGCAATCTGATCGGGCCGCTGATCCTTTGGCAGATGAAGCGCGAGAAGGACCCCTTCATCGACGCGCAGGGCAAAGAGGCGCTGAATTTTCAGATCACGGTGGCGATTGCATCAATGATCTGCTTCCTGCTCATGCTGCTGATCATCGGTTTCTTCCTGTTTGGTTTGCTGGCGATTGCGGCGCTGGTCCTGACGATCATTGCAGGTGTCAAAGCCAACGAAGGTTTCCCCTACAGATATCCGTTCACCTGGCGATTGATCAAGTGAAAGTCTGTTGTATCGCAATATGAAAATGCCCCGACTTATCGGGGCATTTTTATTTGTGCAACTAAATAATTGGGTTTTGTTGTAGGACTAGTCTGTTAACGATGTGCGGCTTGGCATTGATCTACTGATATTTCTCTATTACATCTTTGGTCACAACTGATCGGGCAAGTGTATATTCCGGTCCTTGTTATTCGCGCAAGCTGGTTGTTAAAGTTGCCCGGTGTAATGTTTCGATTGAAACATTTCGATATGTTCAAGCCAACGATGGCACTTGAACTCCCCAGTAATCAGTGTTGAGAAAATCAGCCGGTTCACCCGTCGGGCCCAGGTAAATGCTCGCCTCGTGAATACTTAGCCAAGAATAATCCACATGATTGAGCTCGATTTCTACGGCACGCTCGTGGCCGCTTCATTAGTGCTGCTTCTCGGGCGCGGACTTGTAACGCGTGTCGGCTTTCTACGAAGTTACAATATTCCTGAACCGGTAGCGGGTGGCCTGGTGGTTGCCGTGCTCCTGTTGATATTGCGCACTTTCGATATAGAAGTCCGCTTCGATACTTCATTGCAAACACCGTTGATGTTGGCGTTCTTTGCCACGATTGGCTTGAGTGCCGACCTTGCCAGTCTGAAAAAAGGCGGGCGCATTGTCGGCATCTTCCTGCTGGCAGTCATTGGCTTGCTGGTGGTGCAAAACGCCATGGGAATAGGGTTGGCAACTTTGCTCGGGCTTGATCCCTTGATGGGCTTGCTGACGGGCTCGATCACCCTTGCCGGTGGTCACGGCACGGGCGCCGCGTGGGGCGCGGTGTTCAGCGAGAAATATGGTCTGGCCTCGGCTTCGGAGCTGGCGCTGGCCTCAGCGACGTTCGGACTGGTCCTGGGGGGACTGATCGGTGGTCCCGTTGCGCGGTTGCTGATCAAGCGTGTGCAGGTGCCGGGCTGCAGTCCCCAGCAAGCACCGCGACTGCCAAGAGGTTTTGAACAGCCGAACAAAGAACGTTCGATCACGCCCTTTTCGTTCGTCGAGACACTGGCGCTGATTGCCGTCAGCCTGCTCGCTGGCAATCTGTTGAATGGTTTGCTCCACGGCACTGCGTTCGAGCTGCCGACCTTTGTCTGTGTGCTGTTCGTGGGTGTGGTGTTGCGTAACGGATTATCAGCGCTTGGCTTGTATCAGGTATTCGAGCGTGAAGTTTCTGTGCTCGGCAATGTCAGCCTCTCCCTGTTTCTGGCGATCGCGCTGATGTCGCTGAAGCTTTGGGATCTGGCAGCGTTGGCATTGCCGATCTTCATCATTCTGGCCGTGCAGGCGCTGGTCATGGCGCTGTTCGCGATTTTTGTAACGTTTCGGGTAATGGGCAGCAACTATGATGCTGCCGTGCTTGCTGCGGGGCATTGCGGCTTTGGGCTGGGTGCTACGCCGACGGCCATTGCCAACATGCAAGCAGTGACGCAACGGTATGGGCCTTCGCAGATCGCGTTTCTGGTGGTGCCGATGGTAGGAGCGTTCTTCATCGATATCGTTAACGTCATCGTGATCAAGCTGTACCTGACCTTGCCATTCTTCGCTGCGGTCTAGGAAGCACGGCGCATAAAAAATGCCCGCATCTCACGATGCGGGCATTTTCTTTGGCTGCGATAAAACGCTTAGATGGTCAGCGTCCAGTCGTAATCGACGATCAATGGCGCGTGCTGCGAGAACCGTGGCTGACGCGGCAGGCGTGCGCTACGCACCGAGCGACGCAGGCCCGGGGTCAGGATCTGGTAATCGAAACGCCAGCCCAGATTGAGCATCTCGGCCTGTTCGTTATCCGGCCACCAGCTGTACTGGTCGCCTTCGCGACTGACTTCGCGCAGCGCATCGACATAGCCCATGTTGCCGACAATCTCGTCCATCCAGGCGCGTTCCGGCGCCAGGAAGCCTGGAGACTGCTGGCTGTCGCGCCAGTTCTTGATGTCGAGTTTCTGCTGCGCAACGTACAGCGAGCCACAGTAAATGTACTCGCGACGTTTGCGTCGCTGTTTGTCCAGGTACTTGCCGAAATCGTCCATGAGCTTGAACTTCTGGTTCAAGTCCTCATCGCCGTTCATCCCCGAGGGAAACAGCAAGGTGGCAATACTGACTTTGTCGAAATCTGCTTGCAGGTAGCGCCCGTAGCGGTCGGCCGTCTCGAAACCGAGACCGCTGATGACAGCCTTCGGTTGCAACCGCGAATACAAAGCCACGCCGCCTTGGGCAGGGACTTCGGCATCGCAGGCATAAAGGAAGTAGCCATCCAGTTGGAAGGCTGGGTCATCCAGTTCAAAGGCGGAGGCACGGGTGTCCTGCAGGCAGATGACGTCGGCATTCTGGGCTTGCAGCCAACTGAGCAAACCGCGCTCGACTGCCGCCTGAATACCATTGACGTTCACACTGATGATCCGCATAAATGGCCCCAAAAATCGCGTGCGTGTATGATACACGGCGTCAAGCTAATTAGCTAAATCCGTGGTATTTGGGGTTTTTTTCATGCAAGCGTATCAGCGCGATTTCATTCGTTTTGCCATCGATCGCGGCGTTTTGCGCTTCGGTGAGTTCACCCTGAAGTCCGGACGCACCAGTCCCTACTTCTTCAACGCCGGCCTGTTCAACTCGGGTTCGGCCCTGGCGCAACTGGGGCGTTTCTACGCTGCGGCCATCGCCGAAAGCGGCATCCCCTTCGACGTTCTGTTTGGCCCGGCCTACAAAGGCATTCCACTGGCGGCGACTACCGCCGTTGCGCTGGCCGAACATCACGACCGTGATCTGCCATGGTGCTTCAACCGCAAGGAAGCCAAGGCCCACGGCGAGGGCGGCAGCCTGGTCGGCGCACCGCTGACTGGCGAAGTCTTGATCATCGACGACGTGATCACCGCAGGCACCGCCATTCGCGAAGTGATGCAGATCATCGCTTCCCAGGACGGCGCCAAGGCCGCCGGCGTGCTGATCGCGCTGAACCGTCAGGAGCGTGGCAACGGCGAGCTGTCGGCCATTCAGGAAGTCGAGCGCGACTTCGGCATTCCGGTGATCAGCATCGTGTCGCTGAATCAAGTGTTGGAGTTCCTCGCCGACGATCCACAGCTCAAGCAGCACCTGCCAGCCGTGGAAGCCTATCGCGCCCAATTTGGCGTGTGACCAATGTGGGAGCGAGCCTGCTCGCGAATGGCCGTCACACTGAGCGATGTGAGGCGAATACCGCTTTCGCGAGCAGGCTCGCTCCCACAATAAAAAAGACCCAGTTCAGTCAGTCGAATTGGGTCTTTTTGTTGATGATTAACGCAGATTTCGCCATTTGATCAGCAGCCTCAGCGCGAGCCCCATATTGACCAGCGCAAACACCAACAGCGCGACAACCACCATCACGTACAGCGTGCGATCCACATCGAAATCCCACAGATCCAGCGTGCTGCTGCGCACGATTCCGACTGCCGCCGGCAAGTTAACGTAAAACAGCGCCACAAAAGCACAGGTCAATGGCAATGCTCGCCAGTAGACAGTGGCCAGAATCTTGTCTCGACTGCGTTTTCGAGCCTGCGAACCCTTTTGATATTCATCCTGCGCCAGCGCTTCATTGAGCGCCGGCCACGCCAGGTTGAACATGAACGTGGTCAGGGTCAGCAGCAAGCCACTGACCGCAACAATGTCACTGAACGGCATTCAGACCCAGCGTGGCGCAGAGCAATGCGTGGGAGTCTTCGCTGATCTCGAACTGCCCGGCGCTGCCCTTGCGTTTGGTGATGGGTTTGAAGGTCGGCTCGTTTTGCGTGATGAGCATATTCAACTCATCACGAATCACGTCCGAGCTGATTACCACCAGAAATACGTTTTGCGCATGTTCGGCGGACTCGATCACCGCGCGCATGCTCTGCTGCAGGATGTCGTCGAGCTGGTTGCGAAAGCGCGAAACGGTGTTCTTCAGCAGGGTTTTGCTCTGGCTCTGGGTCAGTTGAAAGATCGTCGAAATCTGCGATTCGGTCGGCAGGGTTTGCCCGAAGTAACTCTGGATCAGATACAGCAGGCGATCCTGTTTGGCTTCGTCAGCCCGGCTGGGCATGCCGCCTTCGACCAGCATTTTCAGGTATTCGGTCAGGCTGGCCTTGGCGATGCGCTCCAGCGCATGGGCGATTTCGGCGTCGCCGATGCGCAAGGTCTTTTTCACCGGTTCCTTCTGTTCCTGCTCGAAAGCGTCGGCGTCGATCGTGAACGAGATCTGCATGGATCAGGCGCTCCGGATTATTTGTCGCTGGCGGCTGGATAGGGATCCTGAGGCGCATCTCCCTGGCCACGCAGCACTTTCCAACCCTTGAGAGGGTGAGAGGCTTGGGTGAAATCAGGGCAGGGTGGCATCGATGTTCGTGACGGGGCTGAATACTCTCCGCCGCAGTCCACGCAAGCATAAGTACCTGCTGAAATGTCACTGCCGTAAGGAACGCTGTCTTTTTGCATGGGAAGATCTCCGCTGGATGAAGGGAAGATCCTAGGGGGATTTGTTCTGAGGGGATGTCGGACATTTCGCTGTGTGGAGTAAGGCGTTTCCTGCGCGTACAAAAAAGACCGCAGCCCGCGGCAGCTCCTGCAAAAGCGGATTTCCGTAAGTGCGAAATCCCTGTGGGAACTGCCGAAGGCTGCGATCTTTTGCTTTCAGCGATCAGCCATCATGGACGTTTGCGATTGCTGATCAGCGTACCCACGCCGGTGTCAGTGAAGATTTCCAGCAGGATCGCGTTCGGCACACGACCGTCGATGATCAACGAACTGCCAACCCCACCCTGAACCGCTTCCAGTGCACAACGGATCTTCGGCAGCATGCCGCCGTAAATCGTGCCATCAGCGATCAAGTCATCGACCTGCTGCGTGCTCAGGCCGGTCAACACGGTGCCTGACTTGTCCATCAGGCCGGCGATGTTGGTCAGCAGCATCAGCTTTTCGGCTTTCAGCGCTTCGGCAACCTTGCCCGCCACCAGGTCGGCATTGATGTTGTATGACTCGCCGTTTTCACCCACGCCGATCGGCGCAATCACCGGGATGAAGTTGCCCTTGACCAGCAGGTTCAGCAGTTCGGTGTTGATGCCGACGACTTCGCCGACGTGGCCGATGTCGATGATTTCCGGCTGGGTCATTTCCGGGGTCTGGCGGGAGACGGTGAGCTTCTTCGCGCGAATCAGCCCGGCATCTTTACCGGTCAGGCCGATGGCGCTGCCGCCATGGCGGTTGATCAGGTTGACGATGCTCTTGTTGACCTGACCGCCAAGGACCATTTCCACCACGTCCATGGTCGCCGCGTCGGTGACGCGCATGCCGTCGACGAAGTGGCTTTCGATCGACAGGCGTTCGAGCAAACTACCGATCTGCGGGCCGCCGCCGTGCACGACCACCGGGTTGATGCCCACGGCTTTCATCAGCACGATGTCGCGGGCGAAGCCGGTTTTCAGCTCCTCGCTTTCCATCGCGTTGCCGCCGTATTTGATCACCAGGGTCTTGCCGACGTAGCGTCGGATGTAAGGCAGCGCTTCGGACAGGACCTTGGCAGTGTTGGCGGCGGCTTCGCGTTCGAGGGTCATTCAGGGCTCCGGATGGATCAGAACGGTAGTTGGAGATCAGGTGCAACGCGTTTCAGTTGGGCGTGGAACACATCCTTGATGCGCTGCAATTCAGCCTCGTCATCGGCCTCGAAGCGCAGCACCAGCACCGGCGTGGTGTTGGACGCGCGCACCAGGCCCCAGCCTTTGGCGTAATCGACCCGCACGCCGTCGATGGTGGTCAGGTCGGCGCCTTCGCCCCACTGAGCATCGTGCAGTGCATCAATGATGCTGAATTTGCTCTCTTCGGTCACATGGATATTGATTTCCGGCGTGGAAATATCGTTCGGGAAGGTCGCAAACAGCTCTTCCGCGGTGGATTTTTCCTTGCTGAGGATCTCCAGCAGACGCGCGGCGCTGTAGATGCCGTCGTCGAAACCGAACCAGCGTTCCTTGAAGAAGATGTGCCCGCTCATTTCGCCGGCCAACAGCGCGCCGGATTGTTTCATTTTCTTTTTGATCAACGAGTGACCAGTCTTCCACATTAGCGGCCGACCGCCGTATTCCTTGATCAGCGGCACCAGGCGACGAGTGCATTTGACGTCGAAGATGATTTCCGCGTCCGGGTTGCGCGCCACCACATCGCGGGCGAACAGCATCAGCAGACGATCCGGGTAAACGATGCTGCCGGTGTTGGTCACCACGCCCACGCGGTCGCCGTCGCCGTCGAAGGCCAGGCCGATATCAGCGTTGGTCTCTTTGACCTTGGCGATCAGGTCGACGAGGTTTTCCGGTTTGCCCGGATCCGGGTGATGGTTCGGGAAGTTGCCGTCGACTTCGCAGAACAGCGGAATGACTTCGCAGTTCAGCGCTTCGATCAGCTGCGGAGCGATGACGCCGGCCGCACCGTTGCCGCAGTCGACCACGACCTTCAGGCGCCGGGCCAGTTTGATGTCCTGAACGATTTCGGTGTTGTAGCGATCGAGGATTTCGACCTGGGTGACGCTGCCCTGACCAGTGCTCAGATCGTTGTTCTTGATGCGCTCATGCAGCACTTGAATCTGTTCGTTGGCGAGGGTGTCGCCGGCGATCACGATCTTGAAGCCGTTGTAGTTGGACGGGTTGTGGCTGCCGGTGAGCATCACCCCGGACTTGCCGGCCAGCACGTTGGCGGCGTAGTACAGCGCCGGCGTCGGTACCAGACCGACATCGCTGACGTGGCAACCGCTCTCGGCGATACCGCGAATGAGTTCCGCAACCAGTTCCGGGCCGGACAGGCGGCCGTCGCGGCCGACCGACACGTTCGGTTCGCCCTGGGCCAGGCTTTGCGAGCCGATGGCGCGACCGATCCAGTAAGCGGTTTCACCGTTGAGGTATTCCGGCACGGTGCCACGAATGTCGTAAGCGCGGAAAATGCTGTCAGGCAGCTTCGGGGCGATCTTGGCGGGGGTGCTCATCTGTGGACATGCTCCATCTCGAAAAGGGCGGGACAGACCGACGAAATGTTCGACGGCAGGCTCAAACTGAAGGGTATGACGGCGTTTTCCACAGAGAGTTCGTGCTATGAAAGGGCCATGACGCCCCGGCTGACCGGGCTTGCGACCGGCAATACCTTGATTTTGTGCGCTTAACCGTGCGCCACCCATTGCACAAATTTTGTGGCGAGGGAGCTTGCTCCCTCTTCGGTGCGCAGCGCCCACAAGATTTTGGGTCTGCTGCGCAGCCCAGCGGGAGCAAGCTCCCTCGCCACAATAGTGTCTTTGCGCTATTTGGTGCCGGTATGCCCGAAGCCGCCGGTGCCGCGTTCGGTTTCGACGAATTCCTCGACCATTTCGAAATGCGCCTGTACCACCGGTACCAGCACCAGTTGCGCCAGACGTTCGCCGACGGGCATGGTGAAGTCGCTCTGGCCGCGGTTCCAGCAGGAGACCATCAGCGGACCCTGATAATCGGAGTCGATCAGGCCGACCAGGTTGCCGAGAACGATGCCGTGTTTGTGGCCCATGCCCGAGCGCGGCAGGATCAGTGCCGCGAGGTTCGGGTCGCCGATGTAGACCGACAGGCCGGTGGGGATCAGCACGGTTTCACCCGGTTTGATCACGATGTTCTGTTCCAGCATGGCGCGCAGGTCGAGGCCGGCGGAGCCCGGAGTGGCGTATTGCGGCAGCGGGAACTCGGTACCGATGCGTGGATCGAGGATCTTGGCTTGCAAAGCGTGCATGTAAATTAAACCTGGTTCAGACGTTCGGCGATAAAAGTGACCAGTTGGCGAGCGATCTTGCTCTTGCTGGTCTGGGCGAAAACCGTGGCGTGCAGCTCACGGTCGATGACGCTGCAGGCGTTTTCTTCGCTGTTGAAACCGATGCTCGGGTTGGCGACGTCGTTGGCGACGATCAGATCGAGATTCTTGTCCTTCAGCTTGCGTGCAGCGTAGTCGAGCAGGTGTTCGGTTTCGGCGGCGAAGCCGACACTGAACGGGCGGTCGGTGCGGGTCGCGATGGTGGCAAGGATGTCCGGGTTGCGCACCATTTGCAGGACGAAGCCGTCACCGCTCGCAGGATCTTTCTTGAGTTTATGCGGCGCGACGACTTCAGGGCGGTAGTCCGCCACCGCTGCCGACGAGATGAACACGTCGCAAGGCATGGCCGATTCGCAGGCGGTGAGCATGTCGCGGGCGCTGACCACATCGATACGGGTGACGCGATCCGGCGTCGGCAGGTGTACCGGGCCGCTGATCAAGGTGACGCGGGCGCCGGCTTCCACGGCCGCTTCGGCGAGGGCAAAACCCATTTTGCCGGAGCTGTGGTTGGTGATGTAGCGCACCGGGTCGATGTTTTCCTGGGTCGGGCCGGCGGTGATCACCACATGCTTGCCGGTCAGCGCCAGGCGCTGGAAGCAGTCGGCGGCGAGCAGCGCCAGATCGGTGGCCTCCATCATGCGGCCCATGCCGACGTCGCCGCAGGCCTGACTGCCCGAGGCCGGGCCGAAAGTCTTCAGCCCACGGCTTTCCAGCAGTTGCAGGTTGGCCTGGGTCGCCGGGTCGCGCCACATTGCCTGATTCATCGCAGGCGCGACGGCCACTACGGCGTCGGTGGCCAGCACCAGTGTGGTCAGCAGATCGTTGGCAATGCCTTGGGCCAGACGGGCGATCAGGTCGGCGGTGGCCGGCGCGATGAGTACCAGATCGGCCCATTTCGCCAGCTCGATATGGCCCATGGCGGCTTCGGCGGCGGGGTCGAGCAAGTCGAGGTGAACCGGGTGGCCGGACAGGGCCTGCATGGTCAGCGGGGTAATGAATTCGGCGCCGCCGTGGGTCATGACCACGCGCACTTCGGCACCCTGGTCGATCAGGCGGCGAACCAGATCGGCGCTCTTGTAGGCCGCAATGCCGCCGCCGACGCCCAGAACGATGCGTTTCCGATACAGCCGCTGCATAGGTCTGCCTTTCATTTCGTTGATGACTGCGGCGCGATGCCCCTCCCCAGGGTTGAATCGACCGCCAAAAAGATGGGCTACGATATCACAGCGACCGCTACGGAACAGCGGCGCCCACAGACAAGGAGGTGCTATGAGTATTCGCGATTGGCCGGCGGCGGAACGCCCGCGGGAAAGGTTGTTGGAGCATGGAGCGGGGAGTCTGTCGGACGCTGAGTTACTGGCGATTTTTCTGCGCACCGGATTGCCCGGGAAAAGTGCTGTGGACCTCGCCAGACATCTGCTGACGCAATTTGGCGGCCTGCGTTTGCTACTCGAGGCCGATCAGGACGCATTCAGCAAACAAATGGGCCTCGGCCCGGCCAAGTTCGCCCAGTTGCAAGCTGCGCAAGAAATGAGCAAGCGCCATCTGGCCGAACGTTCACGGCAGAAACCGGCGCTGGAAAACCCTCAGGTCGTCCGCGACTACCTCAAGGCCATGCTGCGCCATGAACCGCACGAGGTGTTCGGCTGCCTGTTTCTTGATTCAAAACATCAGGTGCTGAATTTCGAGGCGCTGTTTCGCGGCTCGATCGACAACACCAGCGTGCATCCCCGGGAGGTGGTGAAACGCGCGCTGGCCAACAACGCGGCGGCGGTGATCCTGTGTCACAACCATCCGTCCGGCAACACCGACCCGAGCCAGGCGGATCGGCTGCTGACCAAGCGCTTGCAGAAGACCCTGGAGTTGATTGACGTGCGGGTGCTCGATCACTTCATCGTCGGTGACGGCGAGCCGTTGTCGATGGCGGAGTGTGGCTGGATGTAAAAGAGCAGCGGCAAGCCTCTAGCTGCAAGCGGCAAGCTGGAGCCGTGCGCGGAGTGCTCTAGCTTGCCGCTTGCCGCTTAGGGCTTGAGGCTGATTTTTGAATAATCCTGCCGGCCGAACGGGCTGACGGAATAACCCTGAACGTCCTTGCGGGTCAGCGCGTAGGCGGTCGGGTGCGCCAGTGGCAGCCACAACGCCTGCTGCTGGATCTGCGCCTGTGCCTGTTCATACAGCTTGGTGCGTACGCCTTGTTCGCTGGTGGTCTTGCCGGCGCTGATCAGCTTGTCCAGATCGGCGTTGCAGTACCGCGCAAAGTTGGTGCCGGACTTCACTGCTGCGCAGGAAAACTGCGGGGTGAGGAAGTTGTCCGGGTCGCCGTTATCGCCGGCCCAGCCCATGAACAACAGGTCATGTTCGCCGGCCTTGGCGCGGCGAATCAGTTCGCCCCATTCGATCACCCGGATCTCCGCCTGAATGCCGATCTCGGCCAGGTCCGATTGCAGCATCTGCGCGCCGAGGCTCGGGTTCGGGTTGAGCAGGCTGCCCGATGGGCGCGTCCAGATCGTGGTCTGGAAGCCATCCTTCAATCCGGCCTTGGCCAGCAGCGCCTTGGCTTTGGCCACGTCGTGCGGATAGCCCGGCAGGTTCTTCGCATAGCTCCAGGTGTTCGGCGGGTAGGGGCCGTTGGCCGCCTCGGCGGTGTCTTCGAACACGGCTTTGATGTAGCTCGCCTTGTCGAAAGCGAGGTTGATCGCCTGGCGCACTTCCGGCTTGTCCAGTGGCGGATGCTGGCTGTTGATGCCCACGAAGGCGGTCATGAATGCGTCAGTCTTTTCGACTTTCAGTGTTGGTTCTTTCAGCGCGGCCTGTACGTCCAATGGTTTCGGTGACAGGGCGATCTGGCATTCATTGCGCCGCAGCTTTTGCAGGCGCACGTTGGCATCCGGCGTGATGGCGAAGATCAGCGGGTCGACGGCAGGCTTGCCACGGAAGTAATCCGGGTTGGCCTTGTAGCGGATCGCCGCGTCTTTCTGGAAGCGATTGAACACAAACGGGCCGGTGCCGATTGGCTGGCTGTTGAGTTTGTCGGTCGCGCCAGCCTTCATCAGCTTTTCGGCGTATTCGGCGGAATAGATCGAGGCGAAACCCATGCTCAGGGTGGCGAGGAAGGTCGAATCCGGATGATCAAGAGTGAATCGCACGGTGAGCGGGTCGAGGGCGTCGATCTTCTTGATCAGAGTCGGCAGTTGCATCGACTGCGCATGGGGGAAGCCGCTTTGGGCGACTTTGTGCCACGGGTTGGCCGGGTCGAGCATGCGGTCGAAGCTGAACTTGACGTCTTCAGCGCTCAGCTCGCGGCTGGGCTTGAAGTAATCGGTTGTATGAAATTTCACCTGCGGGTGCAGCTTGAATACATACGTCAGGCCATCAGTGCTGACTTCCCAGCTGTCGGCCAGGCTCGGGATGACCTTGCCACTGGCGGTGTCGAAATCCACCAGACGGTTCATCAGTACGTCAGCCGAAGCGTTGGTGGTAGTCAGCGAGTTGTACTGCACCACGTCGAACCCTTCAGGGCTGGCCTCGGTACAGACGCTCAAAGCGGCGGCCTGGGCGAGGGGGCTCAGCAGGAGCGGGGCGAGCAACAGGGGTAGGGCAGCGAGGCGCATGGTCGGTTTCCTTTACAGATCGAAGGCCCATCTGCAAGTGCAGTCTGGAAAAGTCCTACCCTAGAGCTCTGAATTGCAAATGACTATCCCCTTTTTGTATTTTCAGGCGCAGTCTTGCGCGGTTTCGGGCACCGCCAGGGAGATGAAAAGTCTGAATCGCCTGTAGGGCGGGAATTCTGCGACGAGTGGTCAAAACTCGTCGCGGCCTTTATTCAAGGCACCTGAGGCGGAAAAAATTGCCCCTTTTCCGATTGATTGCACACCGATTGTTGTTGCACCCCGGTCTTTCTGGTATAAAGCAGCGCTCTTTTCTAGGGGCCCGGTTCCTTCACTGTAGGTGTAGCCGGTAAGACCTCTAAAGAAACGCGGCGCCTGGCGCCAAATGACTGAGAGATTAAGCGGCCAACCCATGCCGGGTTGGGCATGTGGTTTTAGAGGGCTGAGGCATGTCGAGAGTATGTCAAGTTACCGGTAAGGGTCCGGTGACTGGGAATAACATTTCCCACGCAAACAACAAAACCCGTCGTCGTTTCCTGCCGAACCTGCAGCATCACCGCTTCTGGGTTGAAGAAGAGAAACGTTTTGTGCGTCTGCGCGTATCTGCCAAAGGCATGCGTATCATCGACAAGCGTGGCATCACTGTCGTGCTCGCCGAACTTCGCCGCGATGGCAAGATTTAAGGGAGCTAATCATGCGTGAATTGATTCGTTTGATCTCGAGCGCCGGTACTGGTCACTTCTACACTACCGACAAGAACAAGCGTACTACCCCGGACAAAATCGAGATCAAGAAATATGATCCGGTTGTTCGCAAGCACGTGATGTACAAGGAAGGCAAAATCAAGTAATTGATTTTTCCTGACTGCGAAAAAGGCCCGTATCGTGAGATGCGGGCCTTTTTTTTGGTCTTGGATTTGGCGTTGCCTGCCCTGGCGCCTTCGCGAGCAGGCTCGCTCCCACAATGGAATGCGTTCGAATGTGGGAGCGAGCCTGCTCGCGAAGGGGCCGGTAAGGTCAGCGCAAAAATTCAAGCCTTCTGTTCAAAGATCACATAAACCTTGCGGCACGCCTCCAGCACTTCCCAGGTACCACGAAACCCCGCCGGAATTACAAACCGGTCGCCAACCCGCAAGGTCTTGGCATTGCCATCGCTGTCACGCAGTACCGAAACCCCCTGCAAAATCTCGCAGTACTCATGCTCGGTGTAATTCACCGTCCACTGACCCACCGCGCCTTCCCACACTCCCACGCCCATTTGCCCACAAGGGCTGTCGTATTGATGGAACACCGCTTGCTCAGGGTCGCCCTTGAGCACTTTCGTCGGATCCGGGCGATAGCGCTCGGCTTCGCTGCTGGCGAGGCTGATGTCGACGACGTTGTGGATGTTCATTGTTGTTTTCTCCGCTGATGACGACGCGTGGGCTGTAATGAGCCGAAGTCTATGTTTATTAAAATGAACACCGCAAGGCTGTATGGCCAGCTTATGTCAAATATATTGAAACAAACCCGGCCGCTGGTTTAGGGTGACGGGTGCCTCGGGCCGAAAGTGCAGGCTGGCCGGGCAGAATTCTTGAACAGCGCCGCAGCGCTTGCGGTGCTCGTATTCAATAAGAGGAGGACACCCGAATGACCACCCTGACTCGTGCCGACTGGGAACAACGCGCCCGCGATCTGCAAATCGAAGGCCGCGCCTTCCTGAATGGCGAATACACCGACGCCGTCTCCGGCGAAACCTTCGAATGCATCAGCCCGGTCGATGGCCGTCTGCTTGGCAAGATCGCCAGCTGTGACGCTGCCGACGCCGACCGTGCCGTAGAAAACGCCCGCGCTACTTTCAATTCCGGTGTCTGGTCGCGCCTGGCGCCGACCAAACGCAAAGCCACCATGATCCGCTTCGCCAGCCTGCTGAAACAGCACGCCGAAGAACTGGCGCTGCTGGAAACCCTCGACATGGGCAAGCCGATCAGCGATTCGCTGTATATCGACGTGCCAGGCGCGGCGCAGGCGCTGAGTTGGAGCGGCGAAGCGATCGACAAGATCTACGACGAAGTCGCCGCTACCCCGCATGATCAACTCGGTCTGGTGACTCGCGAGCCGGTAGGCGTGGTCGGCGCTATCGTACCGTGGAATTTCCCGTTGATGATGGCCTGCTGGAAGCTCGGGCCGGCGTTGTCGACCGGTAACTCGGTAATCCTCAAGCCATCGGAAAAATCGCCGCTGACCGCCATCCGTATCGCTGCACTGGCCATTGAAGCCGGTATTCCGAAAGGCGTGCTCAACGTGCTGCCGGGCTATGGTCATACCGTCGGCAAGGCGCTGGGCCTGCACAATGACGTCGACACGCTGGTGTTCACCGGTTCGACGAAGATCGCCAAGCAACTGATGGTCTACGCCGGCGAGTCGAACATGAAACGCGTCTGGCTGGAAGCGGGCGGCAAGAGCCCGAACATCGTCTTCGCCGATGCGCCGGATCTGCAGGCCGCCGCCGAATCTGCCGCCAGCGCCATCGCTTTCAACCAGGGCGAAGTGTGCACCGCCGGTTCGCGTCTGCTGGTCGAGCGTTCGATCAAGGACAAATTCCTGCCGATGGTGATCGAGGCGCTGAAAACCTGGAAACCCGGCAATCCGCTGGACCCGGCGACCAACGTCGGTGCGCTGGTCGATACCCAGCAGATGAACACCGTGCTGTCGTACATCGAATCCGGCCATAGCGATGGCGCCAGACTGGTCGCCGGCGGCAAGCGCATCCTCCAGGAAACCGGTGGCACTTACGTTGAGCCGACCATTTTCGACGGCGTGAGCAATGCGATGAAGATTGCCCAGGAAGAGATCTTCGGCCCAGTGTTGTCGGTGATCGCTTTCGATACCGCCGAAGAAGCCATCCAGATCGCCAACGACACGCCATACGGCCTGGCCGCAGCGGTGTGGACCCAGGACATCTCCAAGGCACACCTGACCGCCAAGGCCTTGCGCGCCGGTAGTGTGTGGGTCAACCAGTACGACGGCGGCGACATGACTGCGCCGTTCGGTGGCTTCAAACAGTCGGGCAACGGTCGCGACAAATCGCTGCACGCCTTCGACAAGTACACCGAGCTGAAGGCGACGTGGATCAAGCTGTGATGCATTAAGGGGCCTGAGTAGATCAGGCTTCCGACCGTACAGAGATCCCCTGTGGGAGCGAACCTGCTCGCGAAAGCGGTGTATCAGTCAGCAGACCTGCTGAATGTGAAACCGTATTCGCGAGCAGGCTCGCTCCCACACTGGTTTTGTGGTGCACATAAAAATATCCACAGGAGCGTGGAACATGCGGTGGGCGACCTATTTCGCCGTGTTGGCGTCTGTCTTGAGTGTCGGCCTGGCCCTGGGGGTCAGCATGCCATTGGTATCGTTGCGTCTGGAGGGCTGGGGTTACGGCTCATTCGCCATCGGTGTGATGGCGGCGATGCCGGCGATCGGTGTGCTGCTGGGTGCGAAGATTTCCAGCCATCTCGCTGCGTATTTCGGCACCGCTAACCTGATGCGTCTGTGCCTGTGGGCCGGGGCATTGTCGATCGGTTTGCTGGCATTGCTGCCGAGTTATCCGATCTGGTTGCTGCTGCGGCTGCTGATCGGCGTGATCCTGACCATCGTGTTCATCCTTGGCGAGAGCTGGATCAATCAGCTGGTTGTCGAAAAGTGGCGCGGGCGTCTGGTAGCGCTGTATGGCAGCAGCTATGCGCTGAGCCAACTGTCCGGTCCATTGCTGCTGGGCGCGCTGGGCACCGAGCATGATTACGGTTTTTGGGTCGGGGTGGGTCTGCTGACGGTCTCGCCCTTCCTGCTCTTGGGTCGCAGCGGCGCGCCGAGCAGTGAGGCCAACAGCGTGACATTTGGCGATCTGTGGGGCTTTGCCCGGGAGTTGCCGGCGATTGCCTGGGCAGTGTCGTTGTTCGCCGCGTTCGAGGCGATGATCCTGACGTTGCTGCCGGTGTACTGCCTGCAACAGGGGTTCACCGCCGAAATCGCCTTGGCCATGGTCAGCACCGTGGTGGTCGGCGATGCACTGCTGCAATTGCCGATCGGCGCATTGGCCGATTATCTGTCGCGGCGCACGCTGTTTGCCGGGTGCGCGGTGGTGTTGATGCTGTCGAGTCTGGCCATTCCAGTGTTGCTCGACACGCTGCTGATCTGGCCGCTGTGGGTGCTGTTCGGTGCCAGTGCCGGCGGCCTGTTTACCCTGTCGCTGATCCTGATTGGCGAGCGTTACCGTGACGATGCGCTGGTGCGCGCCAATGCGCATATCGCGCAGTTGTGGGGTGTCGGTTGCCTGGTCGGGCCGTTGGCGGCGGGGGCAGGCAGTCAGTGGATCAATGGGCATGCATTGCCGCTGTTGATGGCGGCGGGCGCGTTTGGATTGGTGCTTTTGCTGTTGCGCCAGGGGGCATTCGGCACAACGGCAGAAGCTGCCTGAGCGCACTCTTGTGGGAGCGAGCCTGCTCGCGAAAGCGTTGCACCAGTCAGCTCATTTCTGGATGTGAAACCGTTTTTGCGAGCAGGCTCGCTCCCACAAGGGATCACCAACAGACGGACTTACAGCATCCGCTCCAGGCCGACGCTGGTGCTGAACCATGAGTTGAAGCGCCGCCACCAGCTCCCCGGTTCCTTGGTCAGGGTGTGCATCTGGCCGTTGTCTTCGGTGACCCAGACGACCTTGCCGTCCTCGAGTTTCGCCTGATAACTCAGGGTCGGCGCCATGCCTTGCAGCGCCAGTGCGCGGACGTGCTCAGCCAGTTCCGGGCTGTCGACCAGAATGCCGACTTCGGTGTTCCACAGCACCGAGCGCGGGTCGAAATTGAACGAGCCGATAAACGATTTGCGCCGATCGAAAATCATCGCCTTGCTGTGCAGGCTGGAATCCGAGCCGCGATACGAGCGGCTGTAGAACACTCGCGGACCGCTGCCATAGTTATCCCCAGGCTGGCGCCGCAGTTCATAGAGTTTCACCCCGTGTTCCAGCAACGCCTTGCGATAGGGCGCGTAGCCGCCATGCACCGCCGGCACGTCGGTGGCCTCCAGCGAATTGGTCAATAGGCTCACGGAGACCCCGGCATCGGCGCGCCCGGTCAGGTAGACCAGCCCCGGCTGACCCGGCACGAAATACGCGGAAATCATGATCAGCTCTTTGCTGACACCGGTCAGTTCCGGCGCCAGTTGTGTGGTCAGCAGCAGGTGCGGATCAGGTTCGCCCTTGGACAGAACCTTGCTCGGCGCATCCCACAACGCCTGGTTCCAGGCCCAGATCAGCTCTTTGCGCCAGATGTCCATGCGCGGGTCGGTGGTGAACTTCATCAACTGCTGATACAGCGCGTGGTTCTGCCTACGGGTTTCTTCCAGCGACTCTTCCAGGCGCGTGCGCGTGTTCTCCAGGTCGGCGGCGGTCGGCTGGCTGGAGAGGAATTCGTCGATCGGCTTGCTCAGCGCACTGTTCCAGTACTGATCGAAACTGTGCCCGAGCTGCTCGGCCACCGGGCCGATGCTGAGCATGTCGATGTCGGTGAAATTCAGGTTGGGTTCGGCGTCGAAATACTCATCGCCCAGATTGCGCCCGCCGACGATGGCCGCGCTGTTGTCCGCCAGCCACAACTTGTTGTGCATGCGCCGATGCTGCACGGACAGATTGAACAGTCGCCCGGCCGCACGCGTGAAGCCGGTGCTGCGTCCCAGGTGCAACGGATTGAACAAGCGAATCTGAATCTGCGGATGCGCCGCCAGGGTGGCGATGATCTGGTCGAGGCCGTCGCTGGTGGTGTCATCGAGCAGGATGCGCACACGCACGCCACGGTCGGCAGCCTTGAGCACTTCCTCCACCAGCATCCGCGTGCTGATGCCGTCGTGGACGATGTAGTACTGCAAATCGAGGCTGACCTGGGCGTGACGAATCAGCTCGGCCCTGGCAGTAAATGCCTCGCCGCTGTCGGAGAGCAGGCGAAACCCGGACTGCCCCTTGTAGGGCGCGGCCTGCGCCTGGATCGAGCGGCCGAAACTCGATTCCGACGCCGGCAGGGCCTGGCTCGGTTCGCGCGGTACATCAAGGCTGGCGCAGCCGTTGAGGAACGAGGCGAGTATCAGTAAAGCGAGTAGGGGCTGTCTGAAGCTCACGTAGGATCGTTCCGGTTGGCGGTTGAGGTCGGCATTTTGGACGCCGGGCTGACAAAAAAGGTCAGTCGGTCTCAGCGAGTAATTTGATTGCCGCGGCACCGACCTTGCGCACCGCCTCTTCGATCTGCGCTGTTGGTTTGGCAGCGTAGTTCATCCGCAGACAATTGCGGTATTTGCCCGAGGCGGAAAAGATGCTGCCGACGGCAATCTGTACGCCCTGATCGTGCAGCGCGCGATTCAGTTTCAGCGTGTCGAAACCGTCCGGCAGTTCCACCCAGAGCATGAAGCTGCCCTGCGGGCGACTGGCGCGTGTGCCGGCGGGAAAGTAGCGGGTCACCCAGTCGATCATCGCGTCACGATTGCGCTGGTACTGCATGCGCATGCGCCGCAGGTGCGGCTCGAAATGGCCGGCCTTGATGAATTCGGCAATGGCGATCTGCGGTTGTGGCGCGGTGGATCCGGTGCTGATGTATTTCATGTGCAGCACCCGCTCCAGATACCGGCCCGGCGCCACCCAGCCGATGCGCAGCCCCGGCGCCAGAGTCTTGGAGAACGAGCTGCAGAGCAATACGCGGCCGTCTTCATCGAAGGATTTGATCGTACGTGGGCGCGGGTAGGTGTAGGCCAGTTCGCCATACACATCGTCTTCGATGATCGCCACGTCGAAACGCTGGGCCAGCGTCAACAGGGCGCGCTTGCGCGACTCGGGCATGACGTAGCCGAGGGGGTTGTTGCAGTTGGGCGTGAGCTGAATGGCTTTGATCGGCCACTGTTCCAAGGCCAGTTCAAGCGCGTCGAGGCTGATGCCGGTGAGCGGGTCGGTGGGGATTTCCAGGGCTTTCATGCCCAGGCCTTTGAGGGTCTGCATGGCGCCGTGGAAGCTCGGCGAGTCCACCGCGACGATGTCGCCCGGCTCGCAGATCGCGTGGATGCTGGTGGACAGCGCTTCGTGGCAGCCAGTGGTGATCACCAGATCGCTGGCGCTCAACTGACAGCCGGAATCAAGCATCAGGCGTGCGATCTGTTCGCGCAGTTCGAGGTTGCCGTGGATGTTGTCGTAATACAGACCGGGCATGTCCTGCCGCCGACTGATCCGTGCCAGTCCACGCAGCAATGGTTTCATGGTCGGCGAGCCGACATCGGGCATGCCGCGGCCCAACTGCACAACGTCTTTGCGCGGTACGGCGCGGATCAATTCCAGCACCTGATCCCACTGCGAAATCTCCACCGGCCGTTGCGCCGGGCGGCCGATCGCCGGCAATTCCGGCAGTTCGCGGCCAACGGGCACGAAATAGCCGGACTTGGGTTTTGGCGTGGCCAGACCGCTGTCTTCGAGCACGCGATAGGCCTGCTGCACCGTGCTCAGACTGACTCCGTGTTCAACGCTCAGTGCACGCACTGACGGCAAGCGATCGCCGGGGCGATAGAAGCCCTGTTCGATGCGGGTGCCGAGCAATTCGGCGAGGTTTACATACAGAGTCATGGTGGTCTCGGTGTGCAGTGATGAAAACCAGTACAGATGCGGCAAAAAACGATCATTCAGTCAGCGAATCGGCAAATCTGTATGGAGTTAATACAGGTTCGTTGAGTCTGTAATGGTTTTGCCGGCCCGCGCATCATGGAATCTCTGGCTACCCAAGTAAACAGGAGCAACGAAAATGAACGGCTTGAGCGATGTGCGGCTGACGTTACACAGTCAGGAACTGGCGGCAGGGCAGAAGGACAACGCGCGCAATCAGCTGCGTAACGCGCCGTCCGGCCTGAGTCGCTGGGGTCTGTTCTGGCAGCGTCTGCACACGCGCAAGGCGTTGCTGGCGCTGACGGCGGATCAGCTCAAGGATATCGGGTTGACGCGGGAGCAGGCGCGGGAGGAAGGGTTGAAGCCGTTCTGGCGGATTTGAGATCTGTATCGTTCTTGCGTGCCTCATCGCGAGCAGGCTCACTCCTACAGGGGAAACTCATTTCAACTGTAGGAGTGAGCCTGCTCGCGATAGGGCCCTTAAAGCCACCGCAACTCTGTCAGACCAACTCTTTAAGCCGATGCCACAACATTCCCAGCGCCAACAGCGGCGAGCGCAAATGCTTGCCACCGGGGAAGGTGATGTGCGGCACCTTGGCGAACAGATCAAAGCCACCGCCATGCTGCCCGCTGATCGCCTCGGCCAGCAGCTTGCCGGCCAGGTGTGTGGCATTCACCCCATGACCGGAATAGGCCTGGGCGTAATACACGTTCGGCTGGTCGGCGAGCCGGCCGATCTGCGGCAAGCGGTTGGCGCCGATGCCGATCATCCCGCCCCATTGATAGTCAATTTTCACCCCGGCCAGTTGCGGGAACACTTCAAGCATCTTCGGCTGCATATAAGCGCCGATGTCTTTCGGATCACGCCCTGAATAATGGCAGGCACCACCGAACAGCAAGCGTCGATCCGCCGAGAGCCGATAGTAATCCAGCGCTACTCGTTGATCGCAGACCGCCATGTTCTGCGGCAGCAGGTCATGCGCCTGCTCTTCGCTCAGCGGCTCTGTGGCGATGATGTAGCTGCCGGCGGGCAGAACCTTTCCGCTCAGTTGCGGATTCAAGTCGTTGAGATAAGCATTGCAGCCCAGCACCAGAGTCTTCGCCCGCACCGAGCCCTGCGCCGTGTGCACTTTCACTTCGGGGCCGTAATCGATGCGCGTCACCGCCGAACGCTCGAACAGCTGAACGCCCAGTTGCTGCGCCGCAGCCGCTTCGCCCAGCGCCAGATTCAGCGGGTGCAGATGCCCGGAACCCATGTCGATCAAGCCGCCCACGTAGCGCTTGGAGCCGACCACTGTGTGCATTTCACTGGCTTTTAACAGGCGGGTTTCGTAGCGATAACCGAGGCTGCGCAGTTCTTCGGCGTCTTCGGCAAAACCGTCGAGATCGGAAGGCTTGTTGGCAAGGTCGCAGTAGCCCCAGGTCAGGTCGCAGGCAATGCCGAAACGCTCGACGCGCTGGCGGACGATTTCCACTGCTTCCAGGCCCATGAGCTTCATCTCGCGCACGCCGTCGGCCCCGATGACATTGGTGAACTGATCGAGGCCGTGACCGACGCCGCGAATCAACTGCCCGCCGTTGCGACCGCTGGCGCCCCAGCCGATCCTGTGCGCTTCCAGCAACACCACGCTGAAACCGCGCTCGGCGAGTTCCAGTGCCGTGTTCAACCCGGAAAAGCCGCCGCCGACCACGCAGACGTCAGCCGCCACCTCGCCTTGCAGCACAGGATGGTCGGGCTGCGGCAAGCTGCTGGCGGCGTAATAAGAGGCAACGTGGGGCTGGCTCGCGGTGGTCTGGGCGCGGGCGGTCATGGGCATCATCCAACGGCTGAGTGTCGAGAAAATTTGACGGAGCATAAGCTGCGCGGCTGAAGGCGGGCAACATCGGTCGGTCTGCGGTGTCTGGATCCGCGCTTTTGCGGCACAATCGTTGTCCCGCCACTTTGGTCACTGTTTCGATGAGCTGCAACAGCCAGAAAATCCGCGCCCTGCGTCAGCAGATCCCGACGTTCGAATGCGTGCCGGGCTGCCACGACTGCTGCGGGCCAGTGACCACTTCGCCCGAAGAGATGGCACGACTGCCGCGCAAGACCCGCGCCGAGCAGGATGCGGCGCTGGAAGAACTCAACTGTGTGCACCTGGGGCCGAATGGCTGCACGGTGTATGAAGAGCGACCGCTGATCTGCCGATTGTTCGGCACCACCAAGACCTTGCCGTGCCCTAACGAGCGGCGACCGGTGGAGTTGATTCATCCGCGGGTGGAGAAGCAGATATTCGAATACATGGCGGCGAATCGGCAGGTGCTGGTTTAACGCGTTCACTCGGAACCGAGTTGACGCCATCGCGAGCAGGCTCACTCCTACAGGGGTACGCATTGCAAGTGTAGGAGTGAGCCTGCTCGCGATAGGGCCGGGTCGGGCACCGAAAATGTCAATCCGGAATCGGCAGGCACAAGCTCTCTTTCACCTCTTCCATGACGATGTAACTCTTCGATTCGCGCACATGCGGCAGCTTCAACAGAATGTCGCCCAGCAGCTTGCGATAGGAGGCCATCTCGGAAATCCGCGCCTTCACCAGATAGTCGAAATCCCCTGAGACCAAATGGCACTCCAGCACATGGGGCAGCTTCAGCACCGCGCGTCTGAACTCTTCAAACGTGTCGCCGGATTTGTAATCGAGGCTGATCTCGACAAACACCAGCAGGCTACCCTTCAAATGCTGCGGATTGAGCCGGGCGTTGTAGCCCATGATGATTCCTTCGCGCTCCAGGCGCCGCACGCGCTCGGTGCATGGCGTGGTCGAGAGGCCGACCTTTTCCCCTAGTTCGGTAAAGGAAATCCGCCCGTCCGCCTGCAGGATTCGCAGGATATTGCGGTCGATCTTGTCCAGCTCACGTTTGGTCTGAGTGTTGGTACGCATAGGGGATGCGCCTCCGTGAAAAGGGTTTTTGCCGAGAATTGTCGCCAAATATAGGCGCTTATATAGTGAAAAGCACTGGCATTTC
The DNA here is from genome assembly GCF_020736465.1 of Pseudomonas sp. HN2. Lineage (NCBI taxonomy): Bacteria > Pseudomonadati > Pseudomonadota > Gammaproteobacteria > Pseudomonadales > Pseudomonadaceae > Pseudomonas > Pseudomonas sp. HN2. The sequence goes on along the minus strand of NZ_CP085885.1, from coordinate 5,880,521 downwards.
TTTTTTACACTGCGCTCATCATTGCTCTAACAAACAGTTCGGCGAAAAGCCGCGATGAGGGATTGAAAATGCGCGTCATGGTCTTGGGTAGCGGCGTTATCGGTACCGCCAGTGCTTACTATCTGGCCCGTGCCGGGTTCGAAGTGGTGGTGGTGGACCGGCAGCCTGCTGCGGCCATGGAAACCAGTTTCGCCAACGCCGGCCAGGTCTCGCCGGGTTACGCCTCGCCGTGGGCTGCGCCGGGCGTGCCGCTCAAGGCGATCAAGTGGCTGCTTCAGCGCCACGCGCCATTGGCGATCAAGGCCACCGCCGACATCGATCAGTACCTGTGGATGGCGCAAATGCTGCGCAACTGCACCGCTAGCCGTTACGCGGTGAACAAGGAGCGCATGGTGCGTCTGTCCGAGTACAGCCGTGACTGCCTCGATGAGTTGCGCGCCGAAACCGGCATTGCGTACGAAGGTCGCAGCCTCGGCACTACCCAGTTGTTCCGGACTCAGGCGCAGCTGGATAACGCCGCCAAGGACATCGCCGTGCTGAAAGAATCCGGCGTGCCGTTTGAACTCCTCGATCGCGCCGGCATTGCCCGCGTCGAGCCGGCTCTGGCAGGCGTGACCGACATTCTCGCCGGTGCGCTGCGTTTGCCCAACGACCAGACCGGCGACTGCCAGATCTTCACCACCCGTCTCGCCGAAATGGCGCGCAAGCTCGGCGTGGAATTCCGTTTCGGCCAGGACATCCAGAAGCTCGACTACGCCGGTGATCGCATCAACGGCGTGTGGATCGACGGCAAGCTGGAAACCGCCGACCGCTACGTGCTGGCACTCGGCAGCTACTCGCCGCAACTGCTCAAGCCGCTGGGCATCAAGGCTCCGGTGTATCCGCTCAAGGGCTACTCGCTGACCGTGCCGATCACCGATCCGGCGATGGCGCCGACTTCAACCATTCTCGACGAGACCTACAAGGTCGCGATCACCCGTTTCGACAACCGCATCCGCGTGGGTGGCATGGCCGAGATCGCCGGTTTCGACCTGTCGCTCAACCCGCGTCGACGCGAAACCCTGGAGATGATCGTCAACGACCTTTATCCTCAGGGCGGCAATCTGGCCGAGGCGAGTTTCTGGACCGGCCTGCGCCCGACCACGCCGGACGGCACGCCGATCGTTGGTGCTACGCCATTCAAGAATCTGTTCCTCAACACCGGTCACGGTACGCTCGGCTGGACCATGGCTTGCGGTTCCGGCCGTTTGCTCGCCGACCTGATGGCGAAGAAAAAGCCCCAGATCAGCGCCGAAGGCCTCGATATTTCCCGTTACGGCAACCAGACCCAGGAGTCCGCAAAACATGTCAATCCAGCGCCAGCTCACCAATGAGCGCATGAGTCAGATCGTCAGCCACAACGGCATCGTGTATCTGGCCGGGCAGGTCGGCGACGACTTCGACGCCGGAATTGAACAGCAGACCCGCGACGTGCTCGCCAATATCGAGCGCCTGCTCGATCTGGCGGGGACGGACAAGCAGCATCTGTTGTCGGCGACGATCTACCTGAACGACATCGACGCCCACTTTGCCGGCATGAACGCAGTGTGGGACCAGTGGCTGCCGAAAGGCGCCGCGCCCGCCCGCGCCACCGTCGAAGCGAAGATGGCCAAGCCGAGCATTCTGGTGGAGATCTCCATCGTCGCCGCGCTGCCATAACGTTTCCGAGATCCCTCTCCCGGCGCTGTTGGCGGTTCACGCCGTCAGTCAGCGCCGGTTTTTCTTTCCATGACCGCCCAGAAGTCTGCCGCCATGCGTCCTGCCCGTGCCCTGATCGATCTTCAAGCCCTGCGTCACAACTACCGAATTGCCCGTGAAGTCACTGGCGCCAAAGCGCTTGCGGTGATCAAGGCGGACGCCTACGGCCATGGCGCGGTGCGTTGCGCCCAGGCACTGGCAGCCGAGGCGGACGGTTTTGCCGTGGCGTGCATCGAAGAGGCACTGGAGTTGCGCGCTGCCGGGATTCGCGCGCCGGTACTGCTCCTGGAAGGCTTCTTCGAGGCAGACGAGCTGGCGTTGATCGTCGAGCATGATTTCTGGTGCGTGGTGCATTCGCTGTGGCAGCTCGAAGCGATCGAGCAGGCGGCGCTGAGCAAACCCATCACGGTGTGGCTCAAGCTCGACTCCGGCATGCACCGGGTCGGCCTGCATCCGAAAGATTACCCAGCGGCGTACCAGCGTCTGCTGGCCAGCGGCAAAGTGGCGAAAATCGTGCTGATGAGCCACTTCGCCCGCGCCGATGAATTGCACGCGCAGAGCAGCGCCGAGCAGGTGGCAGTGTTCGAAGCGGCGCGTCAGGGCTTGGCGGCGGAAGTCAGCCTGCGCAACTCGCCAGCCGTGCTCGGCTGGCCAGAAATCAAAAGCGATTGGGTACGCCCGGGCATCATGCTCTACGGCGCGACCCCGTTCGAAGAAGCCAACGCAGTGGCCGAGCGCCTGCAACCGGTGATGACCCTCGCATCGAAAGTCATCAGCGTGCGTGAACTGCCGGCCGGCGAACCGATTGGCTATGGCGCCAGGTTCATCACCGACAAACCCATGCGCATCGGCGTGGTCGCCATGGGTTACGCTGACGGCTACCCGCGTCAGGCGCCGACCGGCACGCCGGTGCTGGTGGCCGGCAAACGCAGCCGCCTGCTGGGGCGCGTGTCGATGGACATGCTCTGCATCGACCTGACCGATGTGCCGGAAGCCGGCCTCGGTTCCGACGTCGAGTTGTGGGGCAAGAACATCCTTGCCAGCGAGGTGGCGAAGTGGGCCGACACCATCCCTTACCAGATATTCTGCAACCTGCGTCGGGTGCCGAGGCTCTATTCCGAGGGTTGACGCCGCTACGGGGGCCAAGTGTTGTAAATACTGAACGCTGTCGCCATGATAACGCTCAATATTCTTACAACATCAGGAGGCTCCCGCCTTGGACGTCGGTGAACGACTGCAATCGATCCGCAAGCTCAAAGGGCTTTCCCAGCGTGAACTCGCCAAACGCGCGGGCGTCACCAACAGCACCATTTCGATGATCGAAAAGAACAGTGTCAGTCCTTCGATCAGTTCGCTGAGAAAGGTGCTCGGCGGCATTCCCATGTCCATGGTCGAGTTCTTTTCCGAAGAGATCCTGCAGGACCAACCGACCCAGATCGTCTACAAGGCCAACGAGCTGATCGACATCTCCGACGGCGCCGTGACCATGAAACTGGTCGGCCGCGCCCACCCCAGCCGCGCCATCGCCTTCCTCAACGAAATCTACCCGCCGGGCGCCGACACTGGCGAAGAAATGCTCACCCATGAAGGCGAGGAAACCGGGATTCTGGTGGAAGGTCGCCTGGAGCTGGTGGTGGGTCTGGAAACTTTTATCCTCGAAGCTGGCGACAGCTACTATTTTGAAAGTACCAAGCCGCATCGTTTCCGTAATCCGTTCGACGTACCGGCGCGACTAATCAGCGCAGCGACGCCGGCGAATTTCTAAGCAAGAGGCGCCAGACCATTACGGCGAAGGCACCCGGACCGTTCTTCCGATGCGCAACAAGACCCCTCTAACCATGGGGTTGTTTCAGTACAGCGGCCTAGCCGCTATACTTGCGCCGCCTGCGAACCGTGGCCGCAGGCGTGAATAGCCACCATTGAGGGTGAACGCGTGAACCTAATTATGAAAATGCTGGCTGCACCAGCAACCGTACTGGCCCTCTGGGCTGTCAGCGCTCAAGCTGCGACGAATGACGACATCGCCAAACGCATCGAGCCCGTCGGCCAGGTGTGTGTTCAAGGGCAGGAATGCAAGGGTATGGAAGTGGCTGCGACCGCAGGCGGCGGAGGCGGGGCGAAGGCACCTAAAGACGTGATCGCCAAGCATTGCAACGCTTGCCACGGCACGGGCCTGCTCGGCGCGCCGAAGATCGGCGACAAGGCAGCCTGGAAGGAGCGGGCCGATCATCAGGGTGGTCTGGACGGCATCCTTGCCAAGGCCATCACCGGCATCAACGCCATGCCGCCAAAAGGCACCTGCGCCGATTGCTCCGATGAAGAGCTCAAAGGTGCGATCAAAGAGATGTCCGGTCTGTAAGCGACGCTCCTAACGAAAAACCGTCTTCGGACGGTTTTTTTGTGCCTGCAATGTCACTGCATGTTTTTCGTGATGTAGGCGCCGGCAGAATTGAGCACGGCTTTGTAGACGGCATAAGCATCAGTATCTTCGACGGCTATTTGCTCGCAACGCCCTGCGGATATCTGCCTCAGATCACAGCCCGGGATCGACATGATGAGGGGAGAGTGAGTCGCGATGATGAATTGCGCGCCGCCGCGCGACAGCTCCATTATCCGGTTGATAAACACCAATTGCCTTAACGGGGATAACGATGCTTCCGGCTCGTCGAGCACATACAGTCCCTGGGCTTTGAATCGGTGGTGGAAGAGCGCCTCCATTGCTTCACCGTGCGACATGCAATGCAAATCTACGCCACCGTAATAGGTCTTGATTTCAGGATCAAAGCTCGGCTCTGCATCGAGCTTGCGAATCGTAGTGCTCAAGTTGTAGAAGGTTTCTGCTCTGTAGAAAAAAACGTCCTTCTCCCTTCGGTAGCCTTTTGAGAGCGTCAGGGTTTCATACAGTTTCGAGTGGGTGTTCTCGGTCGAGAAATTGAAATTTCTGCCACCGCCTTCTGGATTGCAACCCAACTTGATGGCAATAGCTTCAAGTAAAGTGGATTTTCCAGAGCCATTTTCTCCGATAAACACAGTTATTGAGCTGCTGAATTCAAGCGGAAAGAGGTCATGCAGGAGGTCAGCCGCCGTAAGGTCTGGCTTCAGGCGTATTTGTTGGATAAACAGATCATTCATATCGATGCCCTCTGAAGATTCTGTCGATTGAAACCTTCACGCCGATCATCGCTATCCCGAGTCTTATCGAGCTCGTGCTGGCCATGGTAAAGATTCCGATATAACCGAGACAGGCAATAAGACGCTCGCCAAATAATTCCGGGGTGGCAGCGGCGCTGAAGAAAATCACCGATACCGTCCCCGCCGATATAGCCATTTCCGGCCAGAACGACTGTATGACGCTTGCTTTCTCATACCGATAGCGTGCTCGTACTGTGCCCTTCAAATATCCAAAGCTTCTCACGAGTTGCGCTTTACTTTGCTCGCCGTCGCTGGAAACGTTAAACGCGTTGATAAGCGATTCCTTGTACAAATCTTCCTTCGTCATTTCTGCTGCATATAGCCGCTGGATTACAGGCTTGGCAAATCTTAACTGCACGCACGTCAATACAATAATTGAAGTGATGGGAAGGAAGAAATAGATGTTTTCCCTGAGCAGAATATAGGCAGCGGAAACTGTCAAAATGCAAGAGCCTATGAGATGGATTGCGTCATGAATGACGGAAGCAATTTTCTCAGCATCTTCTTTAATCATTGTCACCCGAGAACATAATTGAGAGGGCCGCTCATCATGCACAATGAAACTGATAAGCACAAAACGAGATCTCGCTTCCATGAGCGTCGCGAAGGAGTTGCCCAGAGTCTGCGTTGAAAGCTTGGTTAAAAAAATAGCGATAAGGACGAAATAAACGTCAGTGCTAATCGCACCGGTGGTGAGAGCCGTCAGGCTTTTGGCGACGACTGATGGTATCAACAATTGACATGCGGCTGCTAACGTGAGGCAAATGACCGAAAGAACAAAAACGGTCAGATTTTTTTGCAGGCATATAAGCATGGGTCAATGCCTCTCGTGCTGTAGTCCATAGCCGCGAATCCGACTACGTCTGTAAGATGCCTCTCTGCTTGAGTAGTAGATGGATATCAGCGACGCCGCAGGACTCAGCACACGCTCAAGATAGATGGCTGAGGCAAAAATGGCACCTATATTGGAATTTCCGGCGCTTAGCAGATGGGCTGAAACTAATAATAGAACCACTATCGCCACCGGATAACATGAGCATGAAATTGATTCGAAAGTCGATGCTTTGAGGCTTGAGCGAAAAGCGAGGCGTTCGATGTTTTTTATATCTAGCTTGGCCCTGTTTGTATAAGGTTTTGCATTATATAAATGCTCACAGATAGCACCGATTGTTACGGTGTTATGCTGTACATACTCATCATATAAGGACCTACTGGCTCTTCGAGTAGCAAGATATACAACGAAAGCATAGAGGAGACCGCTAAGTGGCGCGAGCGCCAAAAGCGGGTGGTAGAAGGCGGTTATGAAAAGCGCAACGGAAATGATGCTGCAGTTCAACGAAATATCAAAATATAGCGAGTGATACAGATACATCGAACCATCGACGTCGCCATCAACCAGTTCGATCCACTGGCCTGGTTTTTGCGTATGCCCGAAGCTTCCGCCAAGTAGGTGATTCAGAATTGCCTTCTTCAGAATAAATCTTGTTTTGGACGCGGTTTTTTGTAGATAAATGTTGGCTGCCAGCTTGAATGGGGGAGTGGCAATAAGAAAGAACGCAGCGCCGGCGAGGGTGTATAAGTACAAGCTGTCGCCTCCCAAAAACAGATTGATTGAGTTGCCAATCAAATAGGGTGATGCGCTTGTTAGAGTCGCAATGCCTACACCAAAGCAGCATAGTATTAGATTATTTTTCATGAATTTAAGAATTCCATTTGGTGGGGAAGGAATGGAAATTCATAATCATGTTCGATTAGCCCTATTGCTCCGATTAACGATCCCACTCGTCCGATCCACAAACCTAAAGGATCAGCAGTCTTTGTTCTAAGTTCACGACTGCTCTGTTCGCTGAGATTGATGACGTTGGACCATAGAAATATTTTTGGGTCATTGAGCGATTCTGGTGAAAGCTTTTTAATGATATTTAGAATTCCATAAGCGCCATGACATAAAGAATCGTTAATAGGGCGCTTTCTTTTTTCTAAATCACAGTAAGAAAATACAGTTTTGGGTGGGCGCTTCTCCAAGAACTCAATCGCCAGTGGTACCCCGTTTTGGGCGAAATAATCTATTGCCAAGTAGTTTCCTGGTAAGCCATGACTCCATGAAAACTCGCCTGCACTTGATGCTGAACGTTTTCTGTAGTCATGCCAATTTTCGATGGTTTCATCATATTGGTCGAGCTCCCAAGATAGAAATCCTAAGAATAAATTATTGACAGAATCGTCCTGTGCAATCAGATCGTTAAAATAGAATAACGAATATGCACACCCCATAATGCCATGGGACAATCCACTCAATAAAGCATCGCTTCTCGTGGTGACTGCATTATCAAATGTCGCTAGTTTGCGGCCGGCTATAGGCGTGAGTTCTGTTTCTAATTTGTCGTATAAGGATTTCGCTAAATCAGAGAAGTGTTTGTCTTTCGTGAGGCTGAAGAGATGAGTTAGTACATTTAAAGTTCCGAACATACCTGATAGAAAGTCCGAGCCCCAAAAGTATTTTTGCCACCAAGGCTCAATGAGTACCTCTTCAACATATCTCTTGTAGAGTTGTAGTAGTTCGTTTTCTCTTTCGTCATCAAAATAGTCTAGGCTTATCAATAGCGGTATAATTGCAGAAGATAAACCGAAGTGAAATCCACCTAAATGCGTACCTTTGTTCGAAAGTTTTTGGATTACTCTGCTGTAACAAGCATTTAGCAGTTCGCTTACCAAGTTTTTATCTATTGCGCTCCTGCGGCTTGTAGCGACCACGCAGCCGTAGAGAATGCCGGACAGTCCATAGTAGAAATCGTCCCCCAACTCTGAGAACTCCATGTAGCCGCCAGGTGATGAATGAAATCCTAGCCAAAGTCCATTAGTAGAAATTTCACTGCCTAACATTTCGTTGATCAACTTCGCATTGATCTCTGATGATGACCTGAGTTTGTTAAGGATCTCATCTACATTTGAATAACGAGGGTCGTTCAGGTCGTCGTGTTGTCTGAATGTGTGGTCCGTCAGTTTATCTCCATGCTCATACATATTTTTCATTGCTAATAAAGTATTCGCAATCAATTTTTCTTCAAATGCAACTCTATTTTTGCTCATGGTTTGGACGTATTGTAGGCTGTTATCTATTCCATTTATATAATCATTGCTATCTAGGTACCCAGAGCCGTCGTATCTTGGTTCAAAGAATTCAAGGGCCCCAGTCAGTCCTTGAGCAAAAGGTACGTCTAAATCCAGGCAAGCGGCGATCTCGGCGTTGAGAAAACCTATGGCAGGGGCGGTGTCATTATTAAGAATGTTCTCCAAAAAGGCCGTACGTTTTTTAGTGCACCGCATCAAGGTCGCATGCAAGGAGCATTGGATAGCGTAATGATATGTGGCAGTCGGCCTCGGGATATACCTATTTCTTCTTCCTCGGAGTGATTCAATAATTTTGAGGATTGAAGCCTGACTACTATTCACAAGGGAAAATAATTTGTTCAAACCTTCAATGATTTCTTTTTCGTAGTCCCACGGCTTTGCCGCTTTTCCATTGATATGCAAAACGTTTTGGTTCGGAAATATTTTCACTCCGTCCATGCCAAACTGGCTCTGTCCACACTCGTCTTCCAAATGTTGATACAGATTTAAGCTGACATATTGCTCCGATAGTCCACCTAATGCGCTCAGGTCTACACCTATACCGTCTGTGCCTTTCCAAGTCCAATTTGGAAGTATGCTTGTTTGGGTGACATTCCAGCGTACTTCTTTTGGAATGGTTTCAATATTAAGAGTGCTGTAGAAAATAGTTTCGAGATCGATTGGAATAGGGCTTGGGCCATGTGCAATCAAATTGTCAGAGGTAATATCGGCGGCCATAAAGGTGGTACAGTACCCCAAAAGAAATCCAGCTCTTTTAAAATAAGATGAAACTTCGGCTTCGCTTTCTGCCTGTGTTTGAGGTGTATGCTCTGACCAACCGTGTTCTTTTTTTACAAGATACCTTGGCAATTTCCAGTTTTCGTAATCATCTCCAGCAGCATTGCTCAAATGCAGCAGTAAATCAGATGCTTCGGCCTCAAGTTCCAAATTTCTCGGTTTATAAACTATCTTGATAGAATCAAAAGAAAGTATGCAAACGGTTCTAGATCCATTGTGAGTTTCGCTGGGTGAAACCTCAACGGAGGAAAGTTTGGAATCGGTCGATATATTAAATTTTTTGTTGATATCTTGTCTGTCTTCGATAAGTGCGAGGATTAACTGTGCCGTGAATTCAATAAAATTTTTTGACAGTTTGGTCAGAACTCGATCCAGTTCGGGGTAGGCGCTAATGATGTCGAGGAGGTAGTTTTTGTTTTCACTAATAAATTTGAAATATGCGGAAGTCTCCATTTTGCTGCAGGTGGTCTTTTCAAATATTATTTTTTCCGTTACTAAGACATTGTTGGCGGCGTTAGTAAGTCTGGCTGCAAGGTTGGTTACAAAGCCATTGATAACAGTTGATTTAAATGTTTCGTCGTTTTCACACGATTTTGGAAATTGTTCTTCGATATGGAAGATGTAATAAGACAGGTAGGGCCAGACCGGGCAGTCAGTAGTGTAGCCGCGTTTAAATGGCATTGTTCCACTTAAAAAATCTTTAGGATTTTTCAATGTTTTATCCTTAACAAGTCAGGGCGGCCACTCGGTTCGAGTGCCGCCAAAATTTTATTTACATGTAGGTCGCGTAGCAGCATCCTTGCCAACACTGTGAACAGCAGCTGGTACACGGTCGCGAACCGCTGCTTGCAGCGCTCAAGTTACTGAACGCTTGAATTGCCAAAGTTGAGATGGGTGCCGTTGAGTTTAAAACGTGTGCTCGGGCACGACGGAGTGCTAAGAAGTCGATTTCCATAGTTGAGCCTTGACGTAAATTAGTGTTTGCCTTGATGGCATAAGTTTTTGACGTGTTACGTTATGAATCCTAACGAGGACGGAAATAACTTCAATTCAGACGCGTCCTGTAGTAGTGCGTGATTAAATTCGGGTCGATGTAGGAAAAATACTGATAAGTTTGTGAGGCGATTCATTGAGCGCGGACAATTCATTGTTATTGCTAAATATTTTTTGTAGGTATTCGCAACCTGGCCTGAGCTTCGGCCTATCGAGAAATTTGCGGTTTTTTCTTTTTAATCGCCTTCCCTCGGAAGTAATTCCCCTTCAATCTCGGTCTACCCCTATCAACGGAACGGGCGGGAGGCTTCAGATGGTGCAGTTGTGTTCGATCGAACAGGCGGTGGACGACGTACTGGCGCGCTTGCCGGCGCACATCCACATGGGCCTGCCGCTGGGGCTGGGCAAGCCGAATCACTTCGTCAACGCGCTGTACCGGCGCATCAAGGATCTGCCCGAGCGGCAGCTGACGATCTACACCGCGCTGTGCCTCGGTCGGCCGAATCTGGGCGATGGCTTGCAGAAGCGCTTTATCGAGCCCTTCGTCGAGCGGGTGTTCGGTGATTATCCGGAGTTCGATTTCCTCGCCGATCTGCAGCGCGACAGCCTGCCCGCCAACATCCGTATCCAGCAGTTCTTCATGCAGCCCGGCAGCCTGCTCAACAGCGCGCCGGCGCAGCAGGATTACGTCAGCAGCAATTACAGTCATGCCGCCCGCGACATCAACGCAGCAGGCCTGAACCTGGTGGCGCAGTTGCTCGCCAGCAACAGCGAACATCCCGATCGGCTGAGCCTGAGTTGCAACCCGGACATCACCCTTGACCTGTTACCGATGATCGCCAAGCGCCGCGAGGCGGGGGAGACCATTGTGCTGGTCGGCCAGGTGCATACGGATCTGCCGTACATGCCCGGCGATGCTGAAGTCGACATCGACACCTTCGATCTGCTGATCGACGAGAAGGACAGCAGCACGCTGTTTTCCACGCCGAATATGCCGGTGGGCTTCCAGGATCATTTCATTGGCTTGCACGCCAGTACGTTGGTGCGCGACGGCGGAACGCTGCAGATTGGTATCGGTTCGATGGGTGACGCGTTGACCGCAGCGCTGCTTGCCCGTCAGGCCGATAACGCCGGCTATCAGGCGTTACTCGATGACATCAACCTCAGCCAATGGGCGCAATTGATCCAGCGCGAGGGCGGCACCGCGCCCTTTGCCAAAGGCCTTTATGGTTGCAGCGAGATGTTCGTCAACGGTCTGCTGGTGCTGGCAGATGCCGGGATCATTCGGCGCAAGGTCTATCCCGATGTGCCGACGCAGGAACAGGCCAACGCCGGCACCCTCGACGAAGCGGCACAACCTGACGGCATCTGCGTGCACGGCGGTTTCTTCCTCGGCCCGCGCAGCTTCTATGAACGGCTGCGCGAGTTGCCGCAAAGCAGGTTGCTAGAATTCAACATGACCCGCATCAGCTACATCAACGAGCTGTATGGGCAGGAAGAACTCAAACGTCTGCAGCGCCTTGATGCGCGCTTCATCAACACCGTGTTCAACATGACGTTGCTGGGTGCGGGTGTCGCGGATCAATTGGAAGACGGACGGGTGCTCAGTGGGGTCGGCGGGCAGTACAACTTCGTGGCGCAGGGACACGCGTTGCACGATGCGCGGTCGATTCTGATTCTGCGCAGCTGGCGCGAGTCCGCCGGCGAGGTCAGTTCCAACATCGTCTGGGAATACGGCCACTGCACGATTCCGCGGCATCTGCGCGACATCGTCGTCACCGAGTACGGCATCGCCGACCTGCGCGGCAAATCCGACGCGGCGGTGATCGAAGCGCTGCTCAACATCAGCGACTCACGTTTTCAGCCAGGGCTCATCGAACAGGCGCAGAATGTCGGCAAGCTGCCGAAGGATTTCCGCATCGATCCACGGTTTGCCGACAACACACCGCAACGCTTGCAGGCGATTGCCGCGCGGCACCCGAACCTGTTTCCGGAGTACCCGCTAGGTTGTGATTTCACCGCGATCGAACGGGATCTGTTGCGCGCGCTGAACTGGCTGAAGAGCAAGTTCAAGCTGAGCGAGATTCTGGAACTGGGCAAGGCAGCGCTGGATGCGCCGGAGGCCTCAACGTTCCCGGAGCATCTTGAGCGGATGCAGCTGACGAATCCGGAGGGGTTGAAGGAAGACCTTTTCCAGCGCCTGCTCCTCACTGGTCTGAAAGCCACCACGCAATAACTGCCCACCCCAGAAGCCGCTGTGGGAGCGAGCCTGCTCGCGAAAGCGGTGTGTCATTCCCTCAACAGGGTGACTGACACAATGCATTCGCGAGCAGGCTCGCTCCCACAGGGGTAACTCGGTGCTGCTGGTTACTCGATGAAGGTAACGACGCCATCCTTCAGCGATTTCACCCGGGCCAGCGACTCGACGCGGTAGCCCTGCGAGTCCAGTTCGGCGCGGCCGCCCTGGAACGACTTCTCGATGACGATGCCCAGACCGGCAACGGTGGCGCCGGCCTGTTTGATGATCGAGATCAGCGCTTGCGAGGCCTTACCGTTGGCGAGGAAGTCGTCGATGATCAGCACGCGGTCGCTGCTGGTCAGGTGGCGCGGGGAGATGGCCACGGTGCTTTCGGTCTTTTTGGTGAACGAGTACACGGTCGCCGAGAGCAGGTTTTCAGTCAGGGTCAGCGACTGTTGCTTGCGGGCGAAGATCACCGGCACGCCGAGGTTCAGACCAGTCATGATCGCTGGGGCGATGCCCGAAGCTTCGATGGTGACGATCTTGGTGATCCCCGAGTCCTTGAACAGCGCGGCGAATTCGTCACCGATCAGCTTCATCAGGGCCGGGTCGATCTGGTGGTTCAGAAAGGCGTCGACTTTCAGGACCTGATCGGAAAGCACGATGCCTTCTTCGCGGATTTTTTTGTGCAGTGCTTCCACAACAGCTTCCTCTGTTGGCGCGATGGGCGCCGAAGGTAGATTAAAAAGTAGTCGATTCTAGCGCTTTAACATCGCGCGTATATCGGCCAATGCGCTATTTCCGCGCACGGCTTTGACTTCAGTCGGGGTGTCGTCGTTGCCTTCCCAGGCCAGATCGTCCGGCGGCAGTTCATCCAGGAAGCGGCTCGGCGCGCAGTCGATGATTTCGCCGTACTGCTTGCGCTTGGCGGCAAAGGTGAACGCCAGGGTCTGGCGGGCACGGGTGATGCCCACATAGGCCAGGCGACGTTCTTCTTCGATGGTGTCGGCTTCGATACTGGAGCGGTGCGGGAGGATTTCCTCTTCCATGCCCATGATGAACACGTAGGGAAATTCCAGCCCTTTGGATGCGTGCAGCGTCATCATCTGCACACCTTCGGCGCCGTCCTCCTCTTCCTGCTGGCGCTCGAGCATGTCGCGCAGCACCAGTTTGCCGATGGCGTCCTCGACGGTCATTTCGCCGTCTTCGTCTTTCTCGAGGGTGTTTTTCAACGCCTCGATCAGGAACCAGACGTTGCCCATGCGGTAATCCGCAGCCTTGTCGCTGGAGCTGTTGGTGCGCAGCCAGTTCTCGTAGTCGATGTCCATGACCATGCTGCGCAGCGCCGAAATCGGATCCTCGCCAGCACACTGCTCGCGGACCTTGTCCATGAAGCGCTTGAAGCGCGCCAGGCGATCGGTGAAGCGGCTGTCGAGATGTTCACCCAGGCCAATTTCGTCGGTGGCGGCGTACATCGAGATTTTGCGTTCGGTGGCGTAGTTGCCGAGTTTTTCCAGGGTGGTCGAACCGATCTCGCGGCGCGGCACGTTGATCACGCGCAGGAAGGCGTTGTCGTCATCGGGATTTACGATCAGGCGGAAGTAGGCCATCAGGTCCTTCACTTCCTGACGGCCGAAGAAGCTGTTGCCGCCGCTCAGGCGATACGGCACCTGATGGTGTTGCAGCTTCAATTCGATCAGCTTGGCCTGATAGTTACCGCGATACAGAATCGCGAAATCGCTGTACGGGCGGTCCGTGCGCAGATGCAGGCTGAGGATTTCCATGGCCACGCGCTCGGCTTCGGCGTCCTCGTTGCGGCAGCGGATCACGCGGATTTCGTCGCCGTGGCCCATCTCGCTCCACAGCTGTTTTTCGAATTCGTGCGGGTTGTTGGAGATCAGCACGTTGGCGCAGCGCAGGATGCGGCTGGTGGAGCGGTAGTTCTGTTCGAGCATGACCACTTTCAAGGACGGATAGTCGTCCTTGAGCAGCATCAGGTTTTCCGGGCGCGCGCCACGCCAGGCATAGATCGACTGGTCATCGTCGCCCACCACGGTGAACTGGTTGCGCTTGCCGATGAGCATCTTCACCAACAGATACTGACTGGCGTTGGTGTCCTGGTATTCGTCGACGAGCAGGTAACGCACCTTGTTCTGCCACTTTTCGAGAATGTCGGCGTGTTCTTCGAAAAGCTTTACCGGCAGCAGGATCAGGTCGTCGAAGTCCACCGCGTTGAACGCCTTGAGCGTGCGCTGATAGTGGGTGTAGACGATGGCGGCGGTCTGCTCTTTGGGATTACGCGCGTTTTCCAGGGCCTGGGCAGGCAGGATCAGGTCGTTTTTCCAGGCGCCGATCATGTTCTTGATCTCGTCGACGCCGTCGTCGCCTGCGTATTCCTTCTGCATGATGTCGGTCATCAGGGCTTTGACGTCGGTCTCGTCGAAGATCGAGAAACCGGGTTTGTAGCCCAGCCGCGCATGCTCCTTGCGGATGATGTTCAGGCCCAGGTTGTGGAAGGTGCAGACGGTCAGGCCGCGACCTTCGCCGGCACGCAACAGGGTGCCGACGCGCTCTTTCATTTCGCGCGCGGCCTTGTTGGTAAAGGTCATGGCGACGATGTACTGGGCGCGGATGCCGCAGTTCTGGATCAGGTGCGCGATCTTGCGCGTGATCACGCTGGTCTTGCCGGAGCCAGCACCGGCGAGCACCAATAGAGGGCCGCCGACGTAGTTCACGGCTTCTTGCTGCCGGGGATTGAGTCGGGACATACGAAAATTCGGGAGTCGTTGACGAAATGGGCCGGCATTTTAACAGGCTCAGCGATTTGTGCTGCTCTGTCCGACTTGTGACGCAACACGCGATTCAGATTTGCCGGTTTTGTTACTTTCACGCAGGATACGCGGGGATTTTGCGGCTAATGTTCTCATTCGTGACACAAAATAACCTTTCACTGCCGTTGTCATCGGACAACGCATTGGTCATTGTTCAGCACACCGGCATAATGCCCCGCCTACATCATTGCAGAGTCTAGGGAGTCAGCTTGTCTACGCCTGTCGAACCCTTGCGTTTGCTGCTACTGGCCGAAGAGCCAGCGTGGACAGCGTTGTTGCGTGAGTGTCTGGCTCCGATGGGGAGCGCGGCGGTGCTGATCAGCGCGCCGAACTGGGATTCGGTCAGCCGCCTGTTCGAGGACAACCGCCACGCGGTGCTGCTGACCCTGCCGGCATTGCAGCCGGCGCCCGGGCGCTGCAGCCTGCCGACCGTTCTGCTGCTGGAGCATGAACCGGCCACCGCGCCGGTCGGGGTCAGCGACTGGCTGGTCTTCGACGCCCTCGACGCTGGCATGCTCCAGCGTTGTCTGCGCCATGTTCGCGAGCGCGGCGTGCTGGAAAACACCCTGCAGCGCCTCGCCGAACAGGATCCGCTGACCGGCATCGCCAATCGCCAGGGTTTCCAGACCCTGCTCACCGCACGTCTTGCCGAAGGCGACGGTCGCGGCCTCGCCCTTGGCCATCTCGATCTCGATAACTTCCGCCATGCCAATGATGCTCTTGGTCATCAGGCTGGCGATCGTCTGATCCTGCAAGTCGTCGCGCGCCTGAAAAGTCAGTTGGAGGCCGGTGATCAACTGGCGCGGCTGGGCAGTGATGAATTTGCTTTGCTGATCGACACCCGCCGCGCGCCGCAACGCGCCGAGTGGATGGCCGAGCGCATTACCGAGGCATTGGCCGAACCTTATTGGGTCGACGGTGAGAGCCTGCTGATCGGCTCCAGCCTCGGCATCGCCCACGCCCGCGCCAACGGCGGTGCCGACCCATTGATGTGGCACGCACACATCGCCATGCAGCAGGCCAAGAGCACGCAGGGCTGCACCTTTCATATCTTCAACGAGCGCATCAACCGCAATGCGCGGAGCATGGCCGACCTCGAAAGCGAACTGCGCCGAGCCCTGCGCCGCGACGAGCTGGAGCTGCATTACCAGCCACGCCTGAATCTTGAGGATGGCCAGATCGTCGGCCTCGAAGCGCTGGTGCGCTGGCGCCATGGGGAACGCGGTCTGCTGCCGCCGAGCGAATTCGTGCCACTGGCCGAACAAAGCGGATTGATCGTGCCGCTGGGTTACTGGGTGATTGCCCGGGCACTGCGGGATATGCAGGCTTTGCGCGAGCAGGGTCTGCCGCCGCTGCACATGGCGATCAACCTGTCGTTCCGGCAGTTTCAGGACAGCCAGTTGCTGCCGACGCTCAGTCGTCTGATTGCCGAGCGTGGCGTGGAAGCACAGTGGCTGGAGTTCGAACTGACCGAAACCGCGGTGATGCGGCGCAGCGATCTGGTCAAGCAGACCATGGACGCGCTCGGCCGCCTCGGCGTGCGCTTCTCGCTGGACGATTTCGGCACCGGTTTTTCTTCGTTCGTGCACCTCAACAGCCTGCCGATCACTTTGCTGAAGATCGACAAGAGTTTTGTCGGCGGCATGGAACAGCGCGAAGAGAACCGCAAACTGGTGCACGCGATGATCAACCTCGCGCACAACCTGCACCTGGAAGTGGTTGCGGAAGGGGTCGAGACGCCGGAGCAGTTGGACTTGTTGCGCGGGTTCGGTTGCGATCAGGTGCAGGGTTATCTGATCAGCCGGCCGTTGCCGCTGGAGGAGCTGGTGGAATACCTGACGTCGGGATCGAGCCAGCAGCCGGCTCTGGAAATCGTCGGCTGATCACCACCCCCTGTAGGAGTGAGCCTGCTCGCGATAGCTTTTCAACAGTCAACATTTGCATTGACTGATATACCGTAATCGCGAGCAGGCTCACTCCTACAGAGGACCTCATTCGGCCTGGGGGATGTTAAAACCTTGAGCTTGCGGCTCGCGCCGAATCATCCGCTGCATCTTCCATTCAAACCCCAGCGTCAGGCTCACTGCCGCGCACGCCAACCCCAGCGCCAGTCCCCACCAGACACCGGTCGGCCCCCAATTGAGGTGGAAAGCCATCCACCACGCCGCCGGCGCGCCGATCAGCCAATAGCAAGCCAGGCCGACCAGGAATGTGGTCTTGGCATCCTTGAGCCCGCGGATACAGCCCATGGCAATCGTCTGCGTGCCGTCGAACAACTCGAACCACGCCGCTACTGCCAGCAGGCTCACCGCCAGACGGATCACCTCGGCAAACGCCGGGTCGTTATGGTCGAGGAACAGGCCGACCAACTGGTTCGGCCACAGCCAGAACACCAGGGCAAAGCCGAGCATCACTACCGCGCCGAAGGCAATGCCGACACGGCCGGACATCCGCGCATCAACCAGTTGCCCGGCGCCATAGTGCTGGCCGACGCGCATGGTGATGGCATAGGACATCCCGGCCGGAACCATGAACGCCACCGAAACGATCTGCAGAGCGATTTGGTGCGCGCCCATTTGCGTGCTGCCCATGGTGCCCATGCACAGTGCAGCGAAAGCGAACAACCCGACCTCCACCGCATAGGTGCCGCCAATCGGCAGGCCCAGGCGCCAGAGTTCTTTCAGGTATTGCCGGTTCGGCCGCGACAGACCGACGCGTAACGGATAAGCGTTATAGGCCGGATGCCGGCGAATGTGCCAGGCCAGCGCCAGTGCCATGCAGTTGGCGACAATCGCCGTGACCAGACCGATGCCGGTCAGACCCAGGTGCGGCAGGCCGAACATGCCGGTGATCAGCGCGTAGTTGAGCAGGAAATTGGCCACCGTGCCGGCGAGGCTGATCACCATCACTGGCGTCGCCCGGCCAATCGCACTGGTGAAACCGCGCAGGGCCATGAAGCTCAGATAACCCGGCAAGGCGAAGGGCAGGGCGATGAGGAATTGCCCGGCGGCGTTGACGTTGGTTTCGGTCTGGCCAAACAGCAGCAACACGGGTTTGAGGTTCCACAACAGCAGCCCGGCGCCGAGCGCCATCAGCCAGGCCAGCCACAGTCCGGCCTGTGTCAGGCGCGCGGCACCGATGATGTCGCCGGCGCCCTGACGGATCGCCACCAGTGTGCCGACCGCTGCAATCACGCCGATGCAGAAAATCGACACGAACGAATAGCTGGCCGCACCGAGGCCGCCACCGGCCAGCGCTTCTGGACTCAAGCGCGCCATCATCAGGGTGTCGGTCAGCACCATCAGCATGTGCGCCAACTGCGAAGCAATCAGCGGCCCCGCCAGCCGCAGAATGGCCCAGAGTTCGGTACGCACAGGATGCCGCATGGTCATCACCACCCAAATATCAAAGGGAACAGAAGAGCGTCGATTCTCGGCGCTTGGCATGCGTTGCACAAAGGGATAAAAAGGATGGGTGGCATGATTAATACTCATCCTGAAACGTCTCGGCCGAACCGGCTGCATCCCGCTACTGGAGCTTTGTGTATGTCCCGACGCCTTCCGCCCCTGTATGCCCTGCGTGCATTCGAAGCGGCAGCGCGACACAGCTCGTTCACCCGCGCGGCGGAAGAATTGTCGATTACCCAGAGCGCGGTCAGTCGGCACATGCGTACCCTCGAAGAACATTTCGCCTGCCGGCTGTTTCATCGCAGCGGCCGCAACTTGCAACTGACCGAATCGGCCCGGCTGCTGTTGCCCGGTATCCGCGAAGGCTTTGCCGCCCTCGAGCGCGCCTGCAACACCTTGCGCGCCGAGGACGACATCCTGCGCATGAAGGCACCCTCAACCCTGACCATGCGTTGGTTGCTGGCGCGGCTGAGCCGCTTCCGCCACTTGCAGCCGGGCAATGAGGTGCAACTGACGAGCGCGTGGATGGACATTGATTCGGTGGATTTCAACAATGAGCCGTTCGATTGCGCCGTGTTGCTCAGCGACGGGCATTTCCCGCCGGACTGGGAGGCGAGCCTGCTGTTTCCCGAAGAATTGATCCCGGTTGGCGCGCCGAACCTTCTCAATGATCAGCCCTGGGACGTGGCGCGCCTGGGCAGCGCCGAACTGTTGCATCCGACCCCGGATCGCCGAGACTGGCGCAGTTGGCTGGAGCGCATGGGGTTATCCGATCAGGTCTCGCTCAAGGGCGGTCAGGTGTTCGACACCCTCGAACTGGGCATGATCGCGGCGGCGCGCGGCTACGGTGTGTCCATGGGTGATTTGCTGATGGTTGCCGAAGACGTCGCGCAAGGGCGCTTGAGTCTGCCGTGGCCGACAGCGGTTGCCAGTGGTCTTGATTATTACCTGGTGTGGCCAAGAACCCGCCCGGGAGGTGAACGTTTGCGCCGCCTCAGCGACTTTCTTCAGAGCGAAGTCCGCGCCATGCAACTCCCGGCAGTGACACGCTTGAGCTGAAACGTTCGAGCCGGCACAATGCCACCACTGCGCCATACCCACGCAATGCGCTCAAGTATTCGGTTTTACCGCCGACTACGAGCATGTGGAACCGTCGTGCCGGTTTCGCGCTACCCCCATTATTAGAATATTTTCCGGGCAATTACCGCGATCAAGGAGGATTCGGTGGCTCGGCCAGGAGCTGTTCATGTCTCAACCTCGTGCTCGGATCGCCTCGCAGTTGGGCCTTGCCCTCGCTGTAATACTGGCGATAGTCATCAGCGGCAGTACGGTGTTCGCCTTGCGTTCGCTGGATTCCGCCAACCTCGCCACCCGTGAAGAGCATCTGGCCAGTGAGGCCCGGCTGCTGGCCGATCAACTGAGTACCTTCCACGGTACGCTGCGCGAAAGCACCCTGCGCTTGAGCGGTCTGTTCGAAAAACGCTTCGGCAGTGGCCTGAGTGTGCACCCCGATCAGCCAGTGACCGTGGCCGGCGTGCAGACCCCGGGCCTGCACCTGGGCAACGAGGTGCTGAACAACAACTTCAAGGAAGTTGACGAGTTCAAGCAGATGACCGCCGGCGTGGCCACGGTATTCGTGCGCAGCGGCGAAGACTTCATTCGCGTCAGCACCAACGTCAGCAAGCAGGACGGCACCCGTGCCATCGGCACCGTGCTCGATCATGCCAACCCGGCCTACGCAAAGTTGATGGCAGGGCAGAGTTATGTCGGCCGCTCGCTGTTGTTCGAGCGCTACTACATGTCGCAGTACACCCCGGTGCGCGACGCGGGCGGCAAGATCATCGCCGTGCTGTACGTCGGCTTCGACTACACCGACGCGCAGAACGCGCAGTTCGCCAATCTCAAGCGCTTCCGCATCGGCCAGACCGGCTCGCTGGCCCTGCTCGACGAGCAGAACAAATGGCTGGTGCCGATTGCCGGCGTAGAAGCGCTGGATCAAGCCGTGCCGACCATCAATAACCTGGTGAAAACCCCGGGCAAGGGCGAGTTCTGGAGCGACAAGGGAGAAGACTTCTACAGCATCGCCGTGCCGTTTGAAGGTGGCCCGTGGTCGGTGGTCGCGAGCATGCCGAAAGCCGAGATCCGCGCGGTGACCTGGAGCGTCGGTACGCAACTGGCGATCGGCAGCCTGCTGGCGATGTTGCTCGCGGTCGGTTCCGTGGTCTGGCTGTTGCGCAGCAAGCTTGCGCCACTGGGCGATCTGGTGCGTCAGGCCGAGGCCTTGGGTGCCGGTGATCTGAGCGTGCGTCTGAACGTATCGAGCCACGACGAAATCGGTCAGCTGTCCCGCGCGTTCAACCAGATGAGCCAGGCGCTGTCGACCATGGTCGAGCACATCCGCCGCGCCTCGGAAGAGGTCAACAGTCGCGCGCAGGCATTGTCCGGTTTGTCCGGTGGTGCTTATGAAGGCATGGAGCAGCAGTCGGGCGAAATCACCAGCATGGCCGGCGCGGTGGAAGAGTTCAGTGCGACGTCGCTGAACATCGCTGACAACATGGGCGCGACTCAGCGCCTGGCACAGGAAAACGCCCAGCAAACACAGATTGGTCGCAGCTCGATGGAAGAAGCGTCGTCGTCGCTGGAGCAGATTGCCGGTGCGCTGAACAGCACCGCCACGGTGATCAACACCCTCGGCCAGCGCTCCCAGGAAATCGGCGGCATTGTTGGCGTGATCACTTCGATCGCCGAGCAGACCAACCTGTTGGCGCTCAACGCTGCGATCGAAGCCGCCCGTGCCGGTGAACAGGGCCGCGGTTTTGCCGTGGTGGCGGACGAAGTGCGCAGCCTCGCCTCGCGTACCCGTCAGGCCACCGACGAAATCTCCAGCATGATTCACAGCATCCAGCAGGAGACCGGCAACGCGATCAGCACCATGGAGCAGGGCAATGTGCTGATGCAGGAAGGCCTGTCGCGTAACGCCAATGTCGCTTCGGCACTGGCACGGATCGATGAGCAGAGCCGTTCGGCAGGCCAGCAGTTTGCTGCTATCACCACCGCCACTCAGGAGCAAAGCAGCACCGCGACGTTGCTGAGCAGCAATCTGCAGAGCATTGCCATGGCCAACAGTGAGCAGCGTGAGGTGGTTTCCAACCTGGCCATCACCGCTAAAGAGCTGGAGAAACTGGCGGCGGATCTGCGATCCGAGGTTGATCGCTTCCGTTGATGTGTCTTTGAAATTGCCATCGCGAGCAGGCTCGCTCCCACAGTTTTCGGTGTGACTCACAAATGTTGTGAAAGCCCGATGTCCCTGTGGGAGCGAGCCTGCTCGCGAATGCTTTTCTCCAACAGCTTCTTTGCACTTGCTGAAACGTTTCCGCAGCGCTATAAAAATGGCACAACTCCAATAAAGGCTGCTGCCATGACTCCGCTCAAACTCCTCGTCGCTCTCGGCGCATTCTCTGCCGCTTCCCACGCCATGGCCTGGGACTATGTCCTGCTCGACGCCAACACCCCGGCAAAAAACTGGACGATCACCAGTGAACAGCTCGGTGTAAAAACCACCAAGCCGTTTTCCGTGACCCTGCGCACCCTGCACGGCGGTCGTCAGGAGGGCGTCAGCATCGTCGATATCGATAACGGCACGATGAAGCTTTCGGTGGTGCCGACCCGTGGCATGAACGTGTTGCAAGCCTCGGTGGGCGACGTGCGCATGGGCTGGGATTCGCCGGTCAAGGACGTGGTCAACCCGGCGTTCATCGAGCTCAACGGTCGCGGTGGCCTGGGCTGGCTGGAAGGCTTCAATGAACTGGTCACCCGTTGCGGTTACGAGTGGGTAGGCCATCCCGGCATGGACAACGGCGAACTGCTGACCCTGCATGGTCGCGCCGCCAATATCCCGGCCAGCACCGTCACTCTGCACATCGATGAAAAACCGCCGTATGCCATCACGCTGCGTGGCGAGCTGAAAGAGCAGGCATTCAAGAAAGTCGATTTCTCGGTAGCAACCGAACTGGTCACCGAACCGGGCAGCGCAAGCTTCGTCCTCAACGATACCCTGACCAATAACGGCGACTATGCGAAGGAATATCAGGCGCTGTATCACAGCAATTTCAGTACGCCGTTTCTTGAGCAGGGCGCGAAGTTTGCTGCGCCGGTGAAGCAGGTATCGCCGTTCAACGACAAGGCCAAGGGTGATCTGCCCGACTGGCAGACGTACCGCGCACCGACCAGGGACTACGACGAAACGGTCTACAACGTTGTGCCATATGCGGACGCGAAGGGCGATACCCTGACCGTGCTGCACAACAAGGCCGGTAGCCTCGGCGTGGCGGTTGGCTTCAATACCCAGCAGTTGCCAGTGTTCTCGCTGTGGAAAAACACCGACACCCAAGGGCAGGGCTACGTCACCGGGCTGGAGCCTGGGACGAGTTTTTCCTATAACCGTCGCTATCAGCGGCCGTTGAATCTGGTGCCGACCATTGCGCCGAAAGAACACAAACAGTTCCAGATCAGCTACAGCCTGCTGGCCGATAAAGCTGCGGTGGATAACGCCCTGAAGCGTGTGACCGATATTCAGGCCGGGCGCGACACCGAAGTGCGCCAGACACCGCTGGTTGATCTGACTGAGCATTAAGGTGTCGCCGGCCGGTATTGCAGTGCCTCCGCCAGATGCTCGCGGGTAATCGCATCGGCCTGCTCAAGATCCGCCAGTGTGCGCGCGACCTTGAGCAGGCGATGCGCCGAGCGCAGCGACAGGATCAGTCGCTCGCAGGCCCCTTCCAGCCATCTCTCATCGGCTGTGGATAACTTGCAGTGACGCTTCAACCCCGGCAGATCGAGAAACGCATTGGCGCAGCCTTGGCGTTTTTGCTGGCGCTCCCGCGCTTCGGCCACCAACGCCGCAGCGCTGGCGCTGTCCTCCCCGGGCTTGGCTGCCGGATTCAATGCTGTTGCTTCACGCGCCACGGTCAGGTGCAGATCGATACGATCCAGCAGCGGCCCCGACAATTTGTTGCGATAGCGCTGCACCATGTCCGGTGTGCACGAGCATTTGCCGCTCGGTTCGCCAAGATATCCACAGGGACACGGATTCATCGCTGCCACCAGCTGAAAGCGCGCCGGGAAACGCACGCGATCCTTGGCCCGAGCGATGACGATATGCCCGGACTCCAAGGGCTCGCGGAGCACCTCGAGAACCTTGCGATCAAACTCCGGCAATTCATCGAGAAACAGCACGCCGTGATGGGCCAGGGTGATTTCACCAGGTTGCGGTTTTGAACTGCCACCGACCAGTGCCGGCCCGGAAGCGGAGTGGTGCGGTTGGCGAAAGGGGCGCTGCGGCCAGTGAGTCAGAGGCACACCGCTGGCGACCGATTGAATCGCTGCCACTTCCAGCGCTTCGCACTCGGAAAGCGGCGGCAGCAATCCCGGCAGACGACTGGCCAGCAGCGTCTTGCCGGTTCCTGGAGGCCCGCTGAACAACAAATTGTGCGCCCCCGCGGCGGCAATAAGCAGCGCACGTTTGGCGGCTGTTTGCCCTTGCACCTCGTTAAGGTCGGGATAGGGCTTGGCGGCATGCATCAATCCGTCGGAAACGTAAGGTTCGACCGGCGTATGCCCATTGAAGTGGGCCACCGCTTCCAGCAAGTGATCGACCGCAAACACCTTCAGCCCCGAGGCCAAACACGCCTCTTCCGCATTCGCCCGCGGCACCACCAGCGCCCGCCCGGCCTTGCGCGCCGCCAATGCCGCTGGCAGCACGCCACGCACCGGCCGCACCGCACCGGACAATGCCAACTCACCCAGACATTCGACATCGTCCAGCGTCAGACACGGCACTTGCACACTGGCCGACAGGATCCCCAAGGCAATCGCCAGATCGAAGCGCCCGCCATCCTTGGGCAGATCCGCCGGCGCCAGATTCAAAGTGATCCGCCGCGCCGGAAACTGCAACCCGGAGTTGATGATCGCGCTGCGTACCCGATCCTTGCTCTCCTTCACCGCCGCCTCGGGCAGTCCGACCATGGTCAGGGAGGGCAGACCGTTTGCCAGATGAACTTCGACAGTGACGGCGGGAGCATCCACGCCAATCTGGGCGCGACTGTGGACGATGGAGAGGGACATGGTCGTTCCTTGAGCTGAATCGGGGTCCGCTTCCTGCGGGTTTTTTAAGGGTAGTTGGGAGAACGAATGCAGGTGGCACGGACGCGAGGCTAAACCTTCACTGGATGTTGCCAAGGTGCCCTTGCCGAGTTCAGTGGAGGCGCCACATTAGTTTTTTGCTTTGGGGTTTTTTACCTGGCTTCCTCCCCCGGCCAGCCAACCATCCGGTTCAAGTTCTTTACCGTAGTTGGCCGCTACCTCAATAAACCGACGCTGTTTGGCTGAAATACCTCCGGCTAACCGAAGTGCTTCATTGTGATATCCAACAATCTCCAGCAGCTTTTCCCTTCTCTTTTTGTCTTTCATTGAGACCTCGATTTTTGGGGTGACAGATGCTTCGCTGGTCACCGTAGTACAAGGAGGAAAGGTCACGTAATCAGGCGCAGACGCTGATTTTTGTAGGGCCGTGCCCTTTTAGTTGTAGGACGCCGGCGAAGGGGGTGTGAAGGTCTTGTATCCGGGGGGCGGATGCTCCAGTTTGGCCACTCAACGCAGCCTCTGGAGGCGAACAATGGACCGCAGTGGTATGCGCCCGACTCATCGGGCGAGGTTCTGAATAAGGAATTCATGGAGCCGTTGGGCATGACCGTCATGGAGCTGGCCATGCCCACGAAATGGCCCGAAAGTGAGATCGAAAAGCTTGTGAAATGCCAACTCAGGATCTGCGCCGATCTGGCAATCAGCCTTGCCATTCATCTCAACACTACGCCTGAGTTCTCGATGAATCTTCACTCGACTTACGATTTGCGCAGGGCCCAGCTCAGGCATGCGGGCTTATAGCGATTGCAGCATCCGCGAAGCCCTTTTCCACCAAGGCCCCGTCATTGGGCGCTTGGTCTGTTCCCGCTCCACCATCATCTGCGGCGCATCGTGTGACCGTATCCACGGCTGGGCGTTTTCGATCTAGTTGAAACCTGGGCTTTTCGACGCAATCGGACGGCGGTGGTGCAGGTTGTAGGACGTTGCCGGGATGGTTGAAGGGCTGGAGATCAAAAGATCGCAGCCTTCGGCAGCTCCTACAGGGGGCGCGGATTATTCAGCGGGCGGTGTCAGCTTGGCTTCCATCTCGGCAACCTTGGCTTCGAGGCTTTCGAGGCGGGCACGGGTACGCGCCAACACAACCATCTGGCTATCAAACTCTTCACGGCTGACCAGGTCGAGTTTGCTGAAGGCACTCTGCAGCAGCATTTTGAACTGGCTTTCGATTTCGGCTTTCGGCAGTGGCGTGTCGCCGCTGAACAGGCGGGAGGCGGTGCCGCTCAGGGCGTCGAGGAAGTCTTTGGGCGCGAGCATGGGGAATGTCCTGGAAACAATGGCCGGCAGTGTATCACGCAGTGTCTATAGTCAATCCCGTTGCTCGGATGCACGCTTTTCGCGCAGGGGGACGGACGGTGGCGCACCGTTGTTGTGCGTATCGGTAAACGCTTTTCTGCGCGAGTGCGCGCAACCGAGGCCAAACGGTTGAAATGCCGCGCTTTTGCCGAGCTGGCAAGGTTTCTGCTTAGTCACCCTCGACCCATGCACTGATGCAGTCGCTGTGACGAATGCAGTGCGGCAGACGAAGCGGGGAGTTTCGTCTGATGCGGTTAGCTGGCGTCAACGATGCGTTACAAAGCCAGGCACTGCGCTTAGACTTGAGACGGGTTTGTTTTCCTGGGGCAAGTCCACCAATTCGGGAGAGAGTTTCATGAAGCTAGTCACTGCCATCATCAAGCCGTTCAAGTTGGACGACGTGCGCGAGTCGCTGTCCGAAATCGGCGTGCAGGGCATTACCGTCACTGAAGTCAAAGGCTTCGGCCGGCAGAAGGGTCACACCGAGCTGTATCGCGGCGCGGAATATGTGGTCGATTTTCTGCCCAAGGTGAAAATCGACGTGGCCATCGACGACAAGGATCTGGATCGGGTTATCGAGGCGATAACCAAGGCGGCCAACACCGGCAAGATCGGTGACGGCAAGATCTTCGTGGTCAATCTGGAACAGGCGATCCGCATCCGTACCGGCGAAACCGATACCGACGCGATCTAAGCGCCGCCACAAACCCAACGCCCCAGGAGAAAACAATATGACTCTGCGTAAATTCGCAGGGCTAGGCGCCCTGTTGTCCATCGTAATGCCCGGCATCGCCATGGCGGCAGACGAAGTGGCAGCGCCAGTCCTCAATTCCGGCGACACCGCCTGGATGCTCACCTCCACAGCCCTCGTGCTGTTCATGACCATTCCCGGCCTGGCGCTGTTCTACGGCGGCATGGTTCGCTCGAAAAACATTCTTTCCGTGCTGATGCAGTGCTTCGCCATTACCGGTCTGATCAGCATCCTGTGGGTCATTTATGGCTACAGCATTGCCTTCGACACCACCGGCATGGAGCAGGGCGTCGTCAACTTCAATTCGTTCTTCGGCGGCATGGGCAAGGCGTTCCTCGCCGGTGTCACGCCTTCGAGCATCACCGGCCCGGCGGCGCTGTTCCCTGAGGCGGTGTTCATCACCTTCCAGATGACCTTCGCGATCATCACCCCGGCGCTGATCGTCGGTGCGTTCGCCGAGCGCATGAAGTTCTCCGCGATGCTGATCTTCATGGGCATCTGGTTCACTCTGGTTTATGCACCGATCGCGCACATGGTCTGGTCCGGTAACGGCGGCCTGATGTGGGACTGGGGCGTACTCGACTTCGCTGGCGGCACCGTGGTGCACATCAACGCCGGTATCGCCGGTCTGGTAGCGTGCCTGGTACTGGGCAAGCGCAAAGGTTTCCCGACCACCCCGATGGCTCCGCATAACCTCGGTTACACGCTGATGGGCGCGGCGATGCTGTGGGTCGGCTGGTTCGGCTTCAACGCCGGTTCCGCTGCAGCCGCCAACGGCACTGCCGGCATGGCGATGCTGGTTACCCAGATTGCCACCGCTGCTGCGGCACTGGGCTGGATGTTTGCCGAGTGGGTCACCCACGGCAAGCCAAGCGCCCTGGGCATCGCCTCGGGTGTGGTCGCCGGTCTGGTTGCGATTACACCGGCGGCTGGCACCGTGGGCCCGATGGGTGCACTGGTGATCGGTCTGGCCGCAGGCGTGGTGTGCTTCTTCTGCGCCACCACCCTGAAACGCAAACTCGGCTATGACGATTCCCTGGATGCCTTCGGCGTGCATGGTATCGGCGGTATCCTCGGCGCGATCCTCACCGGCGTTTTCGCAGCACCGGCACTGGGCGGCTTCGGCACCGTGACTGACATTGGCGCGCAGGTCTGGATTCAGATCAAGGGCGTCGGCTTCACCGTGATCTACACCGCGATCGTCACCTTCATCATCCTCAAGGTGCTGGATGCCGTCATGGGTCTGCGTGTTACCGAGGAAGAAGAGTCGGTCGGCCTCGATCTGGCACAACACAACGAACGTGGCTACAACCTGTAAGTACGCGCGATAAAAAATTGCCCGGTTCGCCGGGCATTTTTTTGTCCGGGATTTGTCATTCAAGGAGCAGCTGAAAGGATTTTTCTTACGGCTTTGGTCGTCTTTACGACGAGGCTTTTTCTGCGGGCAATCGCTTACATCGCTGCAGGAATATTAGGGCCTTTGTTTTTTTTCAGAGCACGCTAGAATGCGCCCCGAACGAGCGGAGAACTGTATGTGGCAACAGACTCTGATAACCCTGCGGGCAAGGCCCCGGGGCTTTCATCTGGTAACCGACGAGTTGCTCGCAGGCTTGCCTGAACTCAAGACCTGTCGGGTCGGTCTGTTGCATTTGTGGCTGCAGCACACGTCGGCGTCGTTGACCATCAACGAGAACGCCGATCCGGCAGTCCGCCGCGACTTCGAACGATTTTTCAATCGCCTGATCCCACAAGGAACAGACGGCTTCGAGCACAACGACGAAGGCCCGGATGATCTCCCGGCGCACTTCAAGGCCAGCGTGCTGGGTTGCCAGGTCAGTCTGCCGGTTGCGGCAGGGCGCCTTGCACTGGGTACCTGGCAGGGCATTTATCTGGGCGAGCACCGTGATCATGGCGGTGCCCGTAAAGTCCTCGCCACCTTGCACGGTGAGCAGGCATGAGCCGCTGCCCGGCAGCGGTGGAAGATTTTTCAACGGCGGCTTCGACAGTCGCCAAAGCTGGTCTATAACTAATCTGCTTTTGGCAAGTCATGAGGTAGAACATGAGCGACGATGATCTGGAAAACGACGACCTCGAAGTAGGCGACGAAGACGAGGCCGAGGAAGGCCTGGAAGCGGCAGCGGAAGACGTTGCCGAGGACGATGGCGGTGACGACACGCCGGCCCCGGCTGCCAAAGGCAAAGCCAAGGCTGCGGTATCGGTCGACGAGTTGCCGAGCATCGAAGCCAAGAACAAGGAGCGTGACGCCCTGGCCAAGGCCATGGAAGAATTCCTTGCACGCGGCGGCAAGGTTCAGGAAGTGGAGGCCAACGTGGTCGCCGATCCGCCCAAGAAGCCGGACAACAAGTACGGCAGCCGCCCTATCTGAGGCGCGTCGCTCGCTTGCTGAAAAAGCCCGCCGTCGCTGCGGGCTTTTTCATGCCTGACATGAATGGAGCAGACACCAGAATCCCCTGTAGGAGTGAGCCTGCTCGCGATAGCGGTGTATCAGATACATCTAATTGAATGACACTCCGCTATCGCGAGCAGGCTCACTCCTACAGGGGATCTGTGTCATTTCGAGGGAGCATTCCAGCGGGCGATTACCGCTGGCAATTCCGTGAGGCTGCGGATCTCTGCATCCGGCAAGCGCTCCGCTTCCCAGACCTTGCCCGTCGGGTTGAACCACACCGCGCGCAAGCCCGCCTGCTGCGCCCCGGCGATGTCATCGCCGGGATGATCGCCGACATGCACCGCTGCTTCGGCACTCACGCCCCCGCGTTGCAGGGCTTCATGAAACAGCCGTGCATCCGGCTTGGCGATGCCGATGTCTTCGGCGCACAAGGCGAACTTGAAGTAGTCCGCCAGCCCCAACCGGCGTACATCGGCGTTGCCATTGGTGACGACGCCGAGGGCATAGCGATTGGCGAGCAACTCCAGCAGCGGCTCGACTTCCGGGAACACTTCGATCTGGTGCCGCGCATGCAAAAACACTTCGAAAGCCTTGTCGGCCAGATCCGACGCCTCGCCGTGGCCGTACCCGGCTTCTTCCAGAGCATGAAACAACACGCGCCTGCGCAACGCACTGATGCGGTGCTTGAGCCCCGGCTCGCCCGCCAGTACTCGCTCGCGAATCGACCACAAATGCTCCACCGGTACCGCGCCCAGATTCGACGCATGTTCGCTCAGCCATTCGCGCAACACGGTTTCGGCGCTGGCAATCACCGGAGCGGTGTCCCACAGGGTGTCGTCGAGGTCGAAGGTGATCAACTGAATGCTCATGAATCATCGCCTTTCATGCGTTTGGCCCGGGGATGGGCGCTGTCGTAGACCGCCGCCAGGTGCTGGAAGTCCAAATGGGTGTAGATCTGCGTGGTCTTGATATCGGAGTGGCCGAGCAATTCCTGCACCGCCCGCAGGTCCTGGGAAGACTCCAGCAAATGGCTGGCGAACGAGTGCCTGAGCATGTGCGGATGCAGGTTCTGCCCCAGTTCGCGCTCGCCAGCGAGTTTGACCCGCACCTGAATTGCACGCGGGCCAAGGCGTCGCCCTTGCTGGCTGACAAAAACCGCATCGTCGGCAGGATTGGTCATGGCGCGTAGCGGCAGCCATTGTTCGAGGGCTTCACGGGCCTTCTTACCTACAGGCAGCAGACGGGTCTTGCTGCCCTTGCCCAGCACCTGAACCATGCCGTCGGCGAGGTCGAGCTGATCGAGATTGAGTCCGGTCAGCTCGGACAGGCGCAGGCCCGATGAATAGAACAGCTCCAGAATCGCCTGATCGCGCCGGGCAAGAAAATCGTCCTCAACCGCACCTTCCAGCAGTTGCAGGGCGCGATCAGTGTCGAGGGTTTTCGGCAGGCGCCGTTCGCCTTTCGGCGGCGCCAGGCCGGTGGCCGGGTCGTGGTCGCACAAGCCTTCGCGATTCAGATAGTGATAGAGCCCACGCACTGCCGAGAGCAGGCGGGCGAGGCTGCGCGAGGACTGGCCTTGCGCATGCAAGCGGGCGATCAGGCTGCGCAGGCGCTGGATGTCCAGCGCTGCCCAGCTGCCGATGTTCTGCTTGATGCACCAGCCGAGGACTTTATCGAGGTCGCGGCGATAAGCCGACAGGGTGTGCGGCGACACCTGTCGCTCACTGCGCAGATGTTCGCAGTAAGCGTCCAGTTGTCGTTCCATGCTCAGCGTACCGAGCGCAGCGAGCTGTTGACCCGTGGCAGCACGCGGCCCATGACCTCGGCGATGTAGCTCAGGAACAGGGTGCCGACCGAACTCTTGTAGTGCTGCGGATCACGGCTGGCGATGGCCAGGATGCCGTGGATGCCCTGATGGCTGACGGCAACCACGGCGGTCGAGCCGATCTGCTGGCGCTGTTCTTCGCCGAAGAGGAAATCCAGCTCATGTTCACGCAGGCTGCCGCTGACGCTTTTGCCTTCGGTGAGCAGACCGCCGATCGCGGTTTGCGCATCGGCGTGGGTTACCCAGCGGCCGACCGGGGCCGGGTTGTCGCCGAGCAGGATCAGGCTGACAAAGGGCACCTGGAAATCCTGACGCAGGCTGTCTTCCACACTGATCACTACGTCTTCCAGAGTCGACGCATCCATCAGCGCGAGGATCAGGCGCCGGGTCTTTTCGAACAGGCGATCGTTGTCACGAGCCACGTCCATCAGATGTGAAAGGCGATGGCGCATTTCGATGTTGCGGTCGCGCAGGATTGTCATCTGCCGCTCGACCAGCGACACGGTGTCGCCACGTCGGTGCGGAATGCGCAGTGACGGCAGCAGCTCTTCGTGCTCGACGAAGAAGTCCGGGTGAGCCTCAAGGTAGGCGGCAACCGCGGCTGCCTCAAGGCTCTCGGACGCTGATTCGTCGGCTGGTCGGGCGGGTACCTGGGGCTTGTCGGTCATGATTTCTGCTCGCTCAAAGACGCACTTGTCCTTCGTAGACACGCACTGCCGGACCGGTCATCAATACCGGTTCGCCCGGGCCGGCCCACTCGATGGACAGACGCCCGCCGGGCAGGTCGATCAACAGCGGCGAATCCATCCACCCCTGACTG
The DNA here is from genome assembly GCF_020736465.1 of Pseudomonas sp. HN2. Lineage (NCBI taxonomy): Bacteria > Pseudomonadati > Pseudomonadota > Gammaproteobacteria > Pseudomonadales > Pseudomonadaceae > Pseudomonas > Pseudomonas sp. HN2. The sequence continues at coordinate 5,848,913 of NZ_CP085885.1, read as the reverse complement.
ATAGCCGCCACCGCCGCCGCACAGGCGCCGGTGCCACAGGCCTGGGTTTCCCCGGCGCCGCGCTCCCACACGCGCAGTTGCGCGCGGTGGCGGTCGATGACCTGAAGGAAACCGACATTGACCCGCGCCGGGAAGCGCGGATGGTGTTCGACCTTCGGCCCCAGTTCATGCACCGGTGCGCTGTTGATGTCATCCACGCGAATGACCGCATGGGGATTGCCCATCGACACAGCGGCCAGTTCGACCGTGGTGCCATCGACGTCCAGCTGATAGCTGCTGGCCTGGGCTGGTGCCTTGAATGGAATGTCTGCCGGCACCAGGCGCGGCGCGCCCATGTTCACGCCGATCTGGCCGTCGTTACGTACGTCCAGTTCGATGATCCCGCCCTTGGTTTCGACGCGGATCTGCCGCTTGGCGGTCAGACGCTTGTCGAGCACGAAGCGCGCGAAGCAGCGCGCACCGTTGCCGCATTGCTCCACTTCCGAACCGTCGGAGTTGAAGATCCGGTAGCGAAAGTCCACGTCCGGGTTGCTCGGCGCTTCGACGATCAGCAACTGGTCGAAACCGATACCGGTGTGGCGGTCGCCCCATTGCTTGGCGTGTTTGGGCTGAATGTGCGCGTGCTGGCTGACCAGGTCGAGGACCATGAAGTCGTTGCCCAGGCCGTGCATTTTGGTAAAACGCAGCAGCATGGGTTACTCCGGCAGCAGGCTTTCGCCGGCAAACAGCTCGGCCACGGTTTCGCGGCGACGCACTTCAAAAACCTGATCACCATCCACCAGCACTTCAGCGGCACGGCCGCGGGTGTTGTAGTTGGAGCTCATGACGAAACCGTAGGCACCGGCCGAATGCACCGCCAGCAAGTCGCCTTCTTCCAGCGCCAGTTCACGGTCCTTGGCGAGGAAGTCGCCGGTTTCGCAGATCGGGCCGACGATGTCGTACTTGCGTGCAGCGCTGTCGCGCGGTTTCACCGCCGTGACGTCCATCCACGCCTGATACAGCGCCGGACGGATCAGGTCGTTCATCGCCGCGTCGACGATGGCGAAATCCTTGTGCTCGGTATGCTTGAGGTACTCGACCTGGGTCAGCAGCACGCCGCCATTGGCGACGATGAAGCGGCCCGGCTCGAACACCAGCGCCAGATCACGCCCGTTCAGACGCTCGCGCACGGCCTTGATGTAGTCGGCAGCCAGCGGCGGCTCTTCATCGCGATAACGCACACCCAGGCCGCCACCGAGGTCGATGTGGCGCAGATGAATGCCGCAATCGCCCAAGCGATCGACCAGATCCAGCAGGCGATCCAGGGCGTCGATGAACGGCGGCAGGGTGGTCAGTTGCGAACCGATGTGGCAGTCGACACCGACCACTTCCAGGTTCGGCAGATGCGCGGCGCGCACGTACACGTCTTCGGCGTCGGCAATGGCGATGCCGAACTTGTTCTCTTTGAGACCGGTGGAAATGTACGGGTGGGTGCCAGCATCGACGTCCGGGTTCACCCGCAACGAAACCGGGGCGCGAACACCCAGCTCGGCGGCGACCAGTTGAAGACGCTCGAGCTCGTCGGTGGATTCGACGTTGAAGCAGTGCACCCCGACTTCGAGGGCACGACGCATGTCGTCACGGGTCTTGCCGACGCCGGAAAAGACGATCTTGTCGGCGCTGCCGCCAGCGGCCAGTACGCGTTCCAGCTCGCCGCGGGAAACGATGTCGAAACCGGCGCCGAGACGGGCCAGGACATTCAGGACACCGAGGTTGGAGTTGGCTTTGACCGCGAAGCAGACCAGATGCGGCATGCCGGCCAGCGCATCGGCGTAGGCCAGATATTGCGCTTGGATGTGCGCGCGCGAGTAAACGTAAGTGGGCGTGCCGAAGCGGTCGGCGATGGCGGACAGCGCCACACCTTCCGCGAACAGCTCCCCGCCACGGTAGTTAAAAGCGTCCATGGCGATCCCTTAGTAAACGTCGTGCTTGTGAGCCTTGGATGGCTGCTTTTGCGAAGACTGGGCTTGTTCGGCCGGGTCCTGATCGTCGTCGGGCAGGTACAGCGGGCCTTTCTGACCACAGGCCGATACCAGGCAGGCAACCGCGACGAGCGCAGCAAGGGAAGAGATCAGGCGCTTCATGGCGAAATCCTTGAAAATGCGTTAATTGCGCCGGAGTATACCGGCCACCCGGCAGCTTGCCTATGCGAGGGGGTTCCCGTCCGGCGGTGCTCCTGAGAAGCGCATCATCCCTGTGGGCGCGAGCCTGCTCGCGAAGAGGTTGTAACATTCGATACGTTCGTTGCCTGACACACCGCTTTCGCGAGCAGGCTCGCTCCCACAGGGGCGGTGTTGAATGGGCGACAGGTGCTTGGTCGTTAAACTTTGCAATCGGCCGGCAGCGTCCGTATCTTTCGGCGCTTGAGCCTGATCAGACATTTTTGAGGTTGCCGCAATGAGTTTGTCCGAAGCCCGTTTCCACGATCTGGTCGATGAAACCCAGGAAAAACTGGAAGACATATTTGACGAAAGCGATCTGGACATCGATCTGGAAAGCTCGGCCGGCGTGCTGACGGTCAAATTCGAAAACGGCAGCCAGCTGATTTTCAGCCGCCAGGAACCCTTGCGACAGCTGTGGCTGGCGGCGGTGTCCGGGGGCTTCCACTTCGACTACGACGAAGAAAGCGAGCGCTGGATGTGTGACAAGAGCGAAGAGCAGCTCGGCGAAATGCTTCAGCGCCTCGTCAAGCAGCAGGCTGGCGCTGAATTCGATTTCGAAGGTCTGTGATTCGTGACTGATGCAGCGACTTTCCGCCCGCCGAAACCGCTTTACAGCAACGTCAGTCCGGCGGTGCCTTCGCCGTGCACAGGCGTCTGTCGACTGGACGAACAGAAAGTCTGTCTCGGCTGCGCGCGCCACGTCGAAGACATTCGCGAATGGCGCTCGGCGGATGATCAGCGGCGTCGCGTGATATGCGCGCAAGCCGCAGAGCGCCGCACTCGAGCCTGATACGAACTTGTGGCGCGGGAGCTTGCTCCCGCTGGGTCGCGAAGCGGCCCCAAACTCTTGCGACAGCTGCGCAGCCGAGCGGGAGCAAGCTCCCTCGCCACAGGTTTTCACCCAGGCAAAAAGGGCGTGACTTGTATATTTTTTGAGCTGTGATAGTGTCCGCGGACGCCTCAAACCACCGAGGCACGGTGAAAACCCCGTCTTTTTTGGCGGGGTTTTGCTTTTTTTGTGCAGAAGAAAGGAGTCTGCCTGGATCATGACCGCACCTTCCATCACCCTTACCCGTCTGGACGTGCAACGTCTGGAACGCCTCATCGACAGCCTGAGCGACAAAGACCAGGCTGCGCCGGGCGTGATTGCGCTGCAAACCGAGCTGGACCGCGCCGATACCGTGGTCGGCCACGATGAAGTGCCCGCCGATGTCGTGACCATGAATTCCCGCGTGCATTGCCGCGAAGAAGGCAGTGGCAAGGATTACCATCTGACCCTGGTCTACCCCAGGGACGCCAACGCCGACGAGGGCAAGATTTCCATTCTGGCCCCGGTCGGCAGTGCACTGCTGGGTCTGAAGGTCGGCCAGCACATCGATTGGCCGGCTCCGGGTGGCAAGTCACTGAAGCTGACCTTGCTGGAAGTGGAATCGCAACCGGTCAACGGCGGCGCTTTTCCCGAATAAATCCCTGCCTCAAACCTGTTCGAGCGCATCGTTCAAAGAGCGCTCCAGGTCCGCCTTGTAGCGCAGATACAGATTGCTTGAACTGTGCCCGTCACCGAGCAGACCCGACAGGTCGAGGTCGGTGATGTAGCAGCGATAGCGCTCGGTCTCTCGGCGCTGCTCGACGATCTCCCGGGCGACCACGCTGAACAGCTGGTCGCCATGCTCCAGCTCGCTGAATTCCCGCTGATTGCAATACAGGGTGACCTGCACTTCGCCGTGCGCGGCTTTGCCAATGATCGCCTGCACGTCGTAGAACGGTTTGTTGGCTGGCGTCTGCGGCGCCGGCCGGGTTTCGACTCTGCGCGATCGCCCCGGGCCTGACAGCTGGTAATACAAGGTTTCGGGACTGCCCGCGGGGCCACCTTCCATCGGCAGCCGTGCTTCACGGCGATACTGGATCGATTGCACAAAGCGCTGCAACGGCACCAGCAGACTCTGCTCGTCGTGGTACGGCAACTGCTGTTGCCACAAGGCATTGAATTCATCCAGCACGTACAGCTCGGCCTGCTGTTCGCTGATGCGGTAGAACACCTGAATGCACTCCGGCTGACCCATCGGCAGAATCAGCGCGAGATCGTGATCCTCGAGTGCCATCGGGTCCAGGTGCAGCGGGCTGTAGCGCGGTTGTTCCTCGCCCAGATAATCGAGCAACGCCGGCAGGGTGGCGAGGGCAACATGGTTGACCTGACCTGGGACCAGCTCCAGCACGTGATAGTGCTGCTGCACCTGGATCAGGTAGCGGTGATTCAAGTCGCTGAGCAACAGGGTCTGGGCGGTGTCGACGATTTCCTCGACGCGGCGCGCAATGAATTGCGCACGGTTGTGGCAGAAGCAGCGCACCTTCAGCGACGGCTGCACGAGGCCGCGCGGCAGATTATTGAGGTAATCGCGCAGGCAATCGAGCAGCGCGTGCGGGCCGTCGAAACGATTGACCAGCACTTCGTTCCAGCTGTTGAGCGTGATCTGATCAAGGGTCAGCACGAGGTTCTCGCGCACGCCGGCATAGCTCAGCGAGTCGGTGCGCTCGGTGGTCATCAGGATGTTCAGATCGCGGTGATGCTTGAGCGGGTCGACGCCGACGTTGATCAGCAGTAGCACTTCGCTGGGCACAGCGGCGCGCAGCAAGGGCTCTTCGGCCACGGTGGGCAAGGGCAGGGCGATGCACTGCTGCAGGCTGCCAAGCAGGTTGAACAGCTCGAACTCGCTCAAGTCGCTGGTGCCCGGATGCAGGGCCAGACGCGTGCTGCTGTCGATCACGCCGTTGCGGTGGCACCAGGTCAGCAGTTCAAGCAGTTCGCGACTGCGCTTGATCGGCGCGAAGTGCTCCCACTCCAGCGCCGTGAGGCTGCCGTTGTACAGGCCCCATTGGGTCTGCCCCGGTTCCTTTTTGTTCGGTGACTGCACCAGGGTCAGGGTGTCTTCGGCCAGGTCCGGGGCGATGCCCGGATTGATGAACTCGACCTTGTCGGCCTTGCGCTCGAACGCCGCATACAAGCGCCGGCCGAGGATATTGAGGTCGCGCTTGTTGATCAGGCTGACGGTCTGTTCGCTGCGGGCGAACTGGGTCAGGAAGCGATAGCTGTAATTGAGTTCGTTGACCAACGCGCGACGCTCGGCGCTGACCTGCCGCACTTTCCACTGACTGCGACTGTCGAGCAGCGCCAGTTGTCGCTGATCCCAATGCCATTCGCCGGCCAGGCGTTCGAGCAGTGCGCGTTGCCAGCCCTGGCTGCGGCTGTTGCCGGTAAGCTTGCGGTTGACCTTCAGGTACAGCGCACGGCGCACCAGCTCAAGCCGTTCCGGCTCGTTGCGGGCAATCAGGTATTCCTCGATACGCCGGTACACGACCATGTACGGGTCCAGCTCATCGAGATCGAGCTGATTGGCGAACACGGCCTTCTTGAAGCGCAGGCTCAGGCACTGCACCTGCGGATGTTCGCTGGCGTAAACCTCGGTCAGTAGCAGTTTGAGCACCGACTTGTAGGGCGACTCGATGCCTTTGAACAACTGCCACAACCCGGCGCCGATGAATTCCCCGGGCGGAATGGTCGCCATCGGTCCCAGATCAAGCGTCTCGTCGGCGCGAATAAAGCGTTTGGACAGTAGGGTGTGGGTGTAGGCGTCGTAGGCCGTTTCTTCGTAGACCGGCACCAGCCACCAGATTGGCGTGCGCCCGGCCAGCCAGATTGCGGTGCGGTAAAACTCGTCGAGCAGCAGATAGTGCTGGGTGCTGCCGCAGTTTTCCGAACTCAGCTGCGAGTCTCGTTCGCCTTTCACGAACCGCGCCGGGTCGATCAGGAAGAAATGCGCCTCGGCGCCCTGACTCGCGGCCCAGGTTTCGAGCAACTGGCATTTCTTGCTCAGTTCACTGAGTTCGCTGTCGGTAAGATCGGGCGCGTGGCAGACCCATACGTCCATATCGCTCTGATCGGCCTGGGCCAGTGTGCCGAGGCTGCCCATCAGGAACAGACCGTGAATCGGTCGCGGCGGATTGCTGCCGTGACGCGGTTTGTAGGAGAAGGAGCGGGTCAGCCGTTGCGCTTCAGCGAGCGCGTTGGCGTCCGGCTCATAATTCGACAATCCGGCCGGCGTACTCCCCGAGACATAACCGGGCAGCAAGGGATGATTGACGTGGAAGAACAGCGGCAACAGCGCCAATACGCTTTGCTGGCGCGTCGACAAGCCTTCAAGCGCCCGGCCGAGGCGCCCTTCATTGAGTTTGAGAAAACGTGCGCGCAGTTGGCTGAGTACCTTGCGGTCGATGCCTTCGTCCAGGTCGGGGCGGATTTCGTGGGTGCGCGTCATGTCAGCTCAAACCGGCTTGCAGGCTCGGACGTGGAGGTCTCGGAATGGCCGCAGTTTAGCCTCTGCGTGGCAGGACGTTTAAGCTGAATTTGTTTTTTGACGGCAGATTTTTATCGACAGCGATCGGGCGGGCCCGCGGAAATCCCGTGGCAGGAGTTCCCGTGGGCAAAGTCAGGGAAAATCAGGCGGTTTCCTGCTCTCTCAGAATCGTCAGTACGGTCTGCACGTTTTGCGCGGCATCGCGACCGAGGCTGGTCAGATACCCGCCATCGGGCTGGTCGGTAAGTTCTTTTTCGAAGAGGCGCTTGGCAGCAGCGATGTGTTTCGGGGCAGCGGTCTGATGAATTTTCAGACCTTCCTGGGAACTGTCCAGGTTGAAGAGTGCAAGGACTTCCAGTTCGGCAACCAACTCAGGGGTAAGCGACATAAGGACTCCAGACTTTCTAGGAATTGGACGACAGCGCCTCTAAGGTGAACCCGCTGGTGCGGCATGTCCAGTGCGCAGATCAGGGGATTTTGTCTTGAGGCGAATTCCAGTGTAGCCCGCATAAAAAAGATCGCAGCCTTCGCCAGCTCCTACATGGGATCCGTCCAGGAGCTGGCGAAGGCTGCGATCTTTTGATTTTATTATTTTTCCGGTGGCAGCTCTGGCAGCTTGCGCAATGCCGTTTCGTACCATTCGGTGTCGAACGGGCGGTCTTCATCGAGCATCGCGTCAATCTCGAAAGCCAGCACGTGAGCCATCAGATTGAGGATCTCCTCACGGTCCATGCCGACCAAAGTCAGCTTGTTCAACGTCGCCCTGGCCGCCGGCGGGTTATCGCTTTCGATCTGGTTCTCGATGGCTTCGAGCAGCGTTGCTTCGGTGAATGCTTCTTCGTCGTCATCGTTGACGATATCTGTCGGCTCGCTCATGGCAGGCTCCTCAGGGAAAGGCGCCAGTTTACCCGCATTCAGCGGCGTGATGCTGCTGGCGGGAAACGTCGTGGCGATCTATAAACAGGCACTGCCCACCCCGCACGGCCTGGAGGCTCTGTGATGTTCAAGCTCTACGGATTCGTTGTCAGCAACTACTTCAACATGGTCAAACTGGCGCTGCTGGAAAAAGGCCTGCCCTTCGAAGAGGTGACCTTCTATCCGACGCAAACCCCGGAGTCACTGGCCATCAGCCCGCGCGGCAAGGTCCCGGTGCTGGGTGTCGACGCCGGTTACATCAACGAAACCGCGATCATCCTCGAATACCTCGAACAATCACAGAAGGGCACGCCGCTGCTGCCCAGCGATCCATTCGAACGCGCGCAGGTATTGGCGATTGCCAAGGAGATCGAGTTGTACATCGAGTTGCCGGGGCGTGCCTGTTACGGCGAGGCGTTTTTCGGCATGACGTTGCCTGAGGCGATCAAGGAAAAGACCCGCTCCGAATTGCTGCTGGGCTTCGCAGCGCTGGGGCGTCACGGCAAGTTCGCCCCTTATGTGGCGGGTGACAGCCTGAGCATTGCCGATTTGTATTTCCTCTACAGCGTGCCGCTGGCCTGTGCAGTTGGGCAGAAACTGTTCGGAATCGATTTGCTGGCCGAGATGCCACAGGCGAAAGCGTTGCTGGAGCGGCTTGAGCAGAATCCGCATGTGCAGAGGATTGCGGCGGACAAGGATGCAGCGATGCCGGCGTTCCTAGCGATGATTGCTGCCAAGAAGTGAGGTTTGTAGCGCTCTGAAGAAAGCCTTCGCAAGCAGGCTCGCTCCCACATTGAATCGGTGGTGAACACAAATTTTGTGAACATCCCGAATCCCTGTGGGAGCGAGCCTGCTCGCGAAGCTTTTTTGGCTTTTAGCGGCTGGCGATCAACGCCTGACCGCGAGCCACTGCAGCTTTCACCTGCGCTGGCGCCGTCCCGCCGATATGGTCGCGAGCATTCACCGAGCCTTCCAGGGTCAGCACGGCAAACACATCCTGCTCGATCTGGTCGCTGAACTGACGCAGTTCTTCCAGGCTCATCTCGGCCAGATCCTTGCCAGTGTCGACGCCGTATTTCACCGCGTGGCCAACGATTTCGTGGCAATCGCGGAACGGCAGGCCACGGCGCACCAAGTAGTCCGCCAGATCGGTCGCGGTCGAGAAACCGCGCAGCGCCGCTTCCCGCATGATCGCGTGTTTCGGCTTGATCGCCGGGATCATGTCGGCAAACGCGCGCAGCGAATCGCGCAGAGTGTCGGCGGCGTCGAACAGCGGTTCCTTGTCTTCCTGATTGTCCTTGTTGTACGCCAGCGGCTGGCCTTTCATCAGGGTCAGCAGGCCCATCAGCGCGCCGAACACACGGCCGGTCTTGCCGCGCACCAGCTCTGGCACGTCGGGGTTTTTCTTTTGCGGCATGATCGAGCTGCCGGTGCAGAAGCGGTCCGGCAGATCGATGAACTGGAACTGCGCGCTGGTCCACAGCACCAGCTCTTCGGAGAAGCGCGACAGGTGCATCATCGCGATGCTCGCGGCCGAGCAGAATTCGATGGCGAAGTCGCGATCGGAAACGTTATCCAGCGAGTTGCCACCGACGGCGTCGAAGCCGAGCAGTTGCGCGGTGTATTCGCGATCGATCGGGTAGGTGGTACCGGCCAGCGCGGCGCTGCCCAGCGGCATGCGGTTGGTGCGCTTGCGGCAGTCGACCAGGCGCTCGTAGTCGCGGCTGAGCATTTCGAACCAGGCCAGCATGTAGTGCCCGAAGGTCACTGGCTGCGCAGTTTGCAGGTGGGTGAAGCCGGGCATGATGCTCGCCGCTTCACGTTCGGCTTGCTCCAGCAGGCCTTTTTGCAGGCGGGTGATCTCGGCGAGGATCAGGTCGATTTCATCACGCAGCCACAGGCGGATATCGGTGGCCACCTGGTCATTGCGGCTGCGCCCGGTGTGGAGCTTTTTACCGGTGACGCCGATGCGGTCGGTCAGGCGTGCTTCGATGTTCATGTGCACGTCTTCGAGGTCGACACGCCAGTCGAACTGGCCGGCTTCGATTTCGCCCTGGATGGTGTTCAAGCCATCGATGATGCTGTCGCGCTCGGCATCGCTCAGCACGCCGACCTTGGCCAGCATGGTGGCGTGGGCGATCGAGCCCATGATGTCGTGGCGATACAGGCGCTGGTCGAAAGTGACGGAGGCGGTGAAGCGGGCGACGAAGGCGTCGACGGGTTCACTGAAGCGGCCGCCCCAGGACTGATTGGTCTTGTCAGTGCTCATGAATTCGCTCGTATCGGCTTGAAGAAATGGCGTGAAACGCTGGCGCGGATGATAACAGGGTTGCCAATCCTGTCGCTGGCACCGGTCGACAGGTTTTTTTCCTCAGGTGTCAGGCGTGGCAGGCGCTGTCTGTAAGGGATTTACAAAAGGATATTTTTTGATTGAGCAATATCGTTCCGACGAACGTCTACAGTGGACATGAGGGTCGGTACACATGCGGATCATGCAAAGGTCTGGCCACCGACTATAAGAAGAGGGGGCGGGTGAGTTGTCCATCGGTCAACCACCGCGAGAAACGCAGGAAACAGTGGGCTCTGAGCGGTACGACCCGGACGCTGGCAAATATTGCTGGCCGACGTACGGCACTTTTTGGCGCTCGGGCTAGTCTTAGCGTGGATCGCGGTGACGCAGGTCACTACACCTGTCTACGCTATCCTTGTGCGAGACTCACGCAGGAATCCAGCGCAATATGAATGTCCTGATCGTTGATGACGAACCCCTGGCTCGCGAGCGCCTAAGCCGTATGGTGAGCGAACTCGAGGGTTACACAGTCCTGGAGCCCAGTGCCACGAATGGCGAGGAGGCGTTAGCGCTGATCGACAGCCACAAGCCGGATATCGTGCTGCTCGATATCCGCATGCCGGGCCTCGACGGCCTGCAGGTTGCTGCCCGACTGTGCGAACGAGAGACGCCGCCGGCCGTGGTGTTTTGCACCAGTCCCGATGAATTTGCCGTGGAAGCCCTGCAGGCCAGCGCCGTGGGCTATGTGGTGAAACCTGTGCGAACCGAACACTTGAATGAAGCCCTGAAGCGGGCTGAACGTCCCAACCGGGCGCAACTCTCGGCCCTGACCCGTCCCGCTGCCGAAAGTGGCAGCGGCCCACGCAGCCACATCAGCGCGCGCACCCGCAAAGGCATCGAGCTGATTCCGCTGGATCAGGTGGTCTACTTCATCGCCGACCACAAATACGTGACCCTGCGTCACGAAGCCGGCGAGGTGCTGCTCGACGAACCCCTCAAAGCCCTCGAAGACGAATTCGGCGAACGCTTCGTGCGTATCCACCGCAATGCGCTGGTCGCCCGCGACCGCATCGAGCGATTGCAGCGCACACCACTGGGACATTTCCAGTTGTTCCTCAAAGGCCTCAATGGCGATGCGCTGATTGTCAGCCGTCGGCATGTCGCTGGCGTGCGCAAGATGATGCAGGGGCTTTGACCCGGTCGTCACCGGGCCTTTCGACTTCTTCTACCCGGCATGGCAGGCCAGGGAGGCCACGCCGTTTTCTGATTCAGGTCAAAGTGGAATTGACTGAGCTGTTATTATCCGCCGTATCTATTCAGTACGGATTGCTCCATGTCCCCTCGCGAAATCCGCATCGCCACCCGTAAAAGTGCGCTGGCCCTCTGGCAGGCCGAATACGTCAAAGCCCGTCTTGAAGCGGCCCACCCGGGCTTGCTGGTGACGCTGGTGCCCATGGTCAGTCGCGGCGACAAGCTGCTCGACTCGCCACTGTCGAAGATCGGCGGCAAGGGTCTGTTCGTCAAGGAACTGGAAACCGCGCTGCTGGAAAACCACGCCGACATCGCCGTGCATTCGATGAAAGACGTGCCGATGGACTTCCCGCAAGGCCTGGGCCTGTTCTGCATCTGCGAGCGTGAAGACCCGCGCGATGCATTCGTCTCCAACACCTACGCAAGTCTTGAAGCGCTGCCGACCGGTGCCGTTGTCGGCACATCGAGCCTGCGTCGCCAGACCCAATTGCTGGCGCGTCGCCCGGATCTGCAGATCCGTTTTCTGCGCGGCAACGTCAACACCCGTCTGGCCAAGCTCGACGCCGGCGAGTACGACGCGATCATCCTCGCAGCGGCCGGTCTGATCCGCCTTGGTTTTGAAGATCGCATCACCTCGGCGATCAGTGTCGATGACAGTCTGCCGGCCGGTGGCCAGGGCGCGGTCGGCATCGAATGCCGCAGCGCCGATAACGAAATCCACGCCTTGCTCGCGCCTTTGCATCACGCCGATACCGCTGCGCGGGTGAACGCCGAACGTGCCTTGAACAAACATCTCAACGGTGGCTGCCAGGTGCCGATCGCCTGCTACGCCGTGCTCGAAGGCGAGCAGTTGTGGTTGCGCGGTCTGGTCGGTGAGCCAAGCGGCGGCAAGCTACTCAGTGCTGAAGCGCGCGCGCCGCGCGCTGACGCTGAAGCCTTGGGCGTGCAGGTCGCCGAAGACCTGCTCAAGCAGGGCGCCGACGACATTCTCAAAGCGGTATACGGCGAGGCGGGGCACGAGTGACCGGCTGGCGCCTGCTGCTGACGCGCCCTGCGGATGACTGTGCGGCGCTGGCCGAACAGCTGGCCGGGCAGGAGATTTTCAGCAGTTGCCTGCCGCTTTTGGACATTGTTCCGCTGCCGGTCTCTGACAGTATTCATCAAGCGATCACGCGATTACGTGATTGCAGCGCAGTGATCGTGGTCAGCAAACCGGCGGCGCGGATCGCGGTAGATCTGCTCAAGTGCGAAGGCTCGGCACCGTTGACCATGCCGTGGTTCAGCGTCGGCGCGGCGACCGCAGAGATTCTGCGCGAGCACGGTCTCGATGTGAACTTCCCGGCTGATGGCGATGACAGTGAAGCCTTGCTGCAATTGCCGCGTCTGCGCGAGGCGGTCAGCCAACCCGGTGCGCAGGTGATGATCCTGCGTGGCGAGGGTGGTCGGGAGCTGCTTGCCGAGCGCCTGCGCGCGCTTGGTGCTAGTGTCGAGTATCTGGAGTTATATCGCCGCGACCTTCCAGCCTACCCGCCAAACGAGCTGCTACGGCGTATCGAAGCGGAACGCTTGAACGGGCTGGTGGTCAGCAGTGGACAGGGTTTCGAGCACCTGCGGCAGATGGCCGGCGATGCCTGGCCGCAGATCGCGCCGTTGCCGTTGTTTGTTCCAAGCCCGAGGGTCGCCGAGCTGGCACGTGCCGCCGGGGCTCAAACAGTTGTGGATTGCCGCGGCGCGAGTGCCGCGGCTTTGCTGACGGCATTACGGGAATTTCCGCTGCCGTTTTCTAATGCAAAGGATGGATACGTGAGCGAAACAGCCTTGCCAAAAGATGACGTCCAGCCTGCGCTCGATGCCCAGGTTGAAACTCCACCACCGGCCAAAGAGCCGCGCCGAGGCAATGGACTGGCGATTGTTGCCCTGCTCCTCGGCGCCGCCGGTGTCGCCATCGGTGGCTGGGGTGTCTGGCAGGTGCGCCACCTGCAGAACAACACGCAGCAGCAGTCGAGTCAGGTGCAGGCGTTGAATGATCAGGCTCAGAGTCTGAAGCTCAACGAACAACGCCTGACCGAGCGCCTGGCGCAGTTGCCCGGTGCCGACGAGCTCGCCGAGCGTCAGCGTCTGGTGACGCAATTGCAGGGCGATCAGCAGCGCCTCAATCAACGTCTGGAAACCGTCCTCGGCGCCAGCCGCAAGGACTGGCGTCTGGCCGAGGCCGAGCACTTGCTGCGTCTGGCCAGCCTGCGCCTGTCGGCATTACAGGACATCAGCAGCGCGCAGGCACTGGTGCAGGGCGCCGACGAAATCCTCCGTGAACAGAACGACCCGGGCTCCTTCGCCGCGCGCGAGCAAGTGGCGAAAACCCTGGTCGCCCTGCGCAGCACCGAACAGCCGGATCGTACCGGACTGTTCCTGCGCCTGGGCGCGTTGCGCGATCAGGTCATCGAGCTGACCGAGCTGGCGCCTGAATACAAGGATCGCGGCGAGTCGCTGCTGGGCCTGACCGCCGACGGCGATGGCGCCAGTCGCTGGGCGCAGTGGTGGGACAAGGTGTCGCGCTATATCCGCATCGATTTCAACGCTGACAAGAACGTCAAACCGCTGCTCGCCGGGCAAAGCCTGAGCCAGGTGCGCCTGGCCCTGAGCCTGGCGCTGGAGCAGGCGCAGTGGGCGGCGCTCAACGGTCAGGCGGCGGTTTACACCCAGGCGCTGGCCGAGGCGCGCGATGTGCTCAAGGGCAATTTCAACCCGGACAACCCGCAAAGCAAAACCATGCTGGAACAGGTGGGCGAGCTGAGCAAGGAACCGGTCACGGTCAAAACCCCGGATCTGACCGGTACCTTGAGTGCGGTCCAGGGGTATCTCGAGCGGCGTAACGTCAATGTCGAAGAATCGGTGAAACCGTTCGCCAAGCCTGCCGCCAACCCGGCGCAGGAGGCGACCCCATGAAGCGCCTCTATGTAATCGTGTTTCTGGTCATCGCTGCGACGGCAGCGCTGGGCCTGGCGATCGCCGAGCATTCCGGTTACGTGCTGGTGGCGTACAAGAGCTTCCGCTATGAATCGAGCCTGTGGGCAACACTGGCAGTCATCGCGGTGCTGTGGCTGATGTTTTGGGGCATCAAGGTGTTGGTCGAACTGGTGATGACCTCCACCGGCGTGGTCAATCCGTGGTCGCGGCGCAATCGCAGCCGTCGCGTGCAAGTGGCGATCGAACACGGGCAACTGGATCTGGCTGAAGGTCGCTGGGCCAGTGCGCAACGGCATTTGACCCGCGCTGCGGAAGCCGAGCGCCAGCCACTGCTTTACTACCTCGGCGCCGCACGTGCGGCGAACGAACAGGGTCAGTACGAAGAAAGCGACCGTTTGCTCGAGCGTGCGCTGGAACGTCAGCCGCAAGCCGAGTTGGCGATTGCCTTGAGTCATGCCCAACTGCAGACCGATCGCGGCGACACCGACGGTGCGCTGGTGACCTTGCAGGCGATGCACGAACGGCATCCGCGCAGCGCGCAAACGTTGCGTCAATTGCAGCGCCTGCATCAACAGCGTGGCGAGTGGTCGGCGGTAATTCGTCTGCTGCCAGAGTTGCGCAAAGACAAAGTGCTGCCGCCAGCAGAACTGGCTGAACTCGAGCGCCGCGCCTGGGGTGAAAACCTGTCCTTGGCCGCGCATCGCGAAGAAGACGGCACGGTCGGTCTGCAATCGCTCAAGCGTGCGTGGGAGCAGCTGACTTCGGCGCAGCGTCAGGAAGCGCCGCTGGTGCTCGCCTATGCTGAGCAACTGCGCCAGCTTGGCGCTCAGGTCGAGGCCGAAGAAGTGCTGCGCACCGCGCTCAAGCGCAAATACGACAGCCATCTGGCGCGTCTGTATGGCCTGGTTCGTGGCAGTGATCCTGCGCGTCAGTTGCAGACTGCCGAAGGCTGGCTCAAGGAGCATCCGGCCGACCCAAGCCTGCTGTTGACCCTCGGGCGCCTGTGTCTGCAAACCAGTCTGTGGGGCAAGGCCCGTGATTATCTGGAAAGCAGTCTGCGTGTGCAGCGCAATCCGGAAACCTGTGCGGAGTTGGCGCGTCTGCTTGCACAGCTCGGCGATACCGAGCGCAGCAATCAGTTGTTCCAGGAAGGTCTGGGGCTGCTCGATGAACGGCTGCTGGCGGCGCCTTTGCCGGTTGCAGCGAAGGTCTGAAAGGCGGGGGAGCTGGCTCCCTCGCGAACTTTCAATGAGTGAAAATTCCACTTCTTCAGGTGCCTGAGGCAAAGTCCTACAGGGTGGTTCACCGTTTCCCTCCGGCCCTGTCGGGTTTTCCCTACACCTCTGGTGAACTGTCGGCAGGCCCTCGCCTTGAAAGGCTGACACGCTTTCCTCTACCGTAACCGTCTGTCTCTACTGTTACGGAAAAGCCATGTCGTTGGCCTGCTCACGCTCCTTGTTCTTCATGGCTTTCATTGCGGGGGCCTTTGCTCTGGGAGCTTCCTATTATCTCGAATACGTGGTCGGCCTGACGCCTTGCACCTTGTGCCTGGTGCAGCGGCTGTTCCTCACTCTGCTGTGCATTGTCAGCGGCGTGGCGGCGGTTCACGGTCCGCGGCGTGTGGGCATGTGGTGGTACTGGCTGTTTGCGCTGGGCGCGAGTCTGGGCGGAACCACCGCCGCCTGGCGGCAGGTGTTGATCCAGAGTGACTCCATGCTGCAACTGGTCAAATGCTCGCCCACCGTGGAATCGCTTTTCAGCGGCTTGCCGTGGATATGTGCTTTGCAACGGATGTTCAACGGTGGCGCCGATTGCGCGGAAATCTCATGGACGCTGTTCGATCTGAGCATCCCGGAATGGAGTCTGCTGTTTTTTGTCGGTGTCTCGATTCTTGCGGTTTATCAGTTGCTGCGTCTGATCTGGAGCGCTCTGCAGCGACCGGTCAGCGACGAACCGTCGCATCACTCGCTGGTCAGGGATTAAACACTTGTATGAACTTTATCTCCTGCGTACCTTGAAGCCATAGGCGTGCGGGCATAATCTGGCCGGCACGTGTCATTGGATTTATGTTGCTCGATGACGCTCTGCCCGATCGTCCACCCAGTCAAATCAGAACAGGGGCGCGGGTGTAGAGCAGCATGACCCACAAGGGAAGAGAGATCGCCATGCTCGAAAGTTGTCAGAATGCTCAGGAACGTTGGGGTGGGGTTCATCTGCTGATCGACCGCTGGTTGCAGGAGCGTGAAGAGCTGATCGGCGCCTACGACAAACTCGGTGCGCAGCCTGATTCGCTGTCCGAAAGCCGCAAGCCTTTGCTGGAATTTTGCGGTGTGCTGGTCGATTACGTATCGGCGGGGCACTTCGAAATCTATGAACAGCTGACTGGCGAAGCCAAGGCGTTCAACGACAAGCGCGGTCTGGAACTCGCCGAAACGATCTACCCGCGCATCGACGTCATTACCGAGAAGCTGCTCGCGTTCAACGACCTGTGCGATGAAGGCAAATGCGTTGCAGAGAAATTCAAGGAGCTCGGGGGGTTGCTGCACGAGCGCTTCGAACTTGAAGACTGCCTGATCGAAGTGCTGCACACGGCACACAAGGCAGAAGATCCGGTTCAGGCCTGATCCACGACCTTCATCAAAAAGGGTCCGCCCGAAAGCGCACCGTTTTTTTATGCCCGATCAGCTCGTCGCACCACGCAGTTCCACTTCAAATACCAGCGGCGTGAAGGGCGCGATCAGGTCGCCGGCACCGTCGGCGCCATAGGCCTGATCCGATGGAATCACCAGCCGCCACTTCGCACCCACCGGCATGTTCTGCAAGGCGGTGCGCCAACCGGCGATCACGCTGTCGAGGTTGAACCACTGCGGTTGGGTGTTCTGATCGAACACGGTGCCATCCGGCAGCTTTCCGACATACAGCACCTGCACTTTTCCATCGGGGCCGGCCTTGGCGCCACTGCCCGCAACGAGCTCGGTCAGGAGGATGCCATCGGCCAGTTCCTTCACCCCCGGTTTGGCTTTTTCCGCACTGAGAAAACGTTGCTCGTTTTCCATCGCGGCGTCGCTCGACTGGCGTGAGGCCTGCTCGGCATTGCGCGATTCGTGATCGGCCAGAATCTGTTCGATGCGCGCTTCACTCAATGCCAGTGGCTTGCCCTGATAAGCCTGTTGCAGACCTTCAATCAGCGCCTGGATCTGCAACTGCGGCACCTCTTGGCGCAGCCGTTCTCCGAGGCTGGCACCGAGGCTGTAAGCCAGGTCATGAGCATCGTTCGCGGTAGTTTTTTCATCAGCATACGCCGCCGAAAAAAACACGCAGAGGGACAAAATAATGTAGCGCGACATGGGCACTCTCCGACCTGAGATGCGGGGGATTATGCCAGTGCGAACGCCTGCATCGGTGAACTGCTTTTTCATCGGTGCAGAACATTTCGGCGTCGGTGCAACGCAACGGCAGAGATACTGTCAACATGCCCTAGCGGCGGTATCAGCAGAGGTCTAGTATGAGCCGCACTCACGTCAGCCAGGAGGTAAACCATGTCGGCCACCAAGAAGCCTGTAAATACTCCGTTGCACCTACTCCAACAGTTGTCGGGCAGTCTGCTCGAGCATTTGGAAAACGCTTGCTCGCAAGCCTTGGCTGATGCTGAAAAATTGCTCGCCAAGCTGGAAAAACAGCGTGGCAAGGCGCAGGAAAAACTGCATAAGTCGCGCACCAAATTGCAGGACGCCGCCACTGCCGGCAAAGCCAAGGCTCAGAACAAAGCCAAGTCTTCCGTGAAAGAACTCGAAGAGCTGCTCGACGCACTGAAAGATCGTCAGTCCGAGACCCGCAGCTACATTCTGCAACTCAAGCGTGATGCTCAGGAAAGCCTGAAACTGGCCCAGGGTGTTGGCCGTGTTCAAGAAGCAGTGGGCAAAGTATTGTCGTCGCGCTCGGCCAAACCGGCAGCAGTGCCGGCGAAGAAAGTCACTGCCAAACCTGCTGCAAACAAAGCTTCGGCGAAGACCGCTGCGGCGAAACCTGCTGTTGCGAAAACCGCCGCCAAACCAGCGGCCAAGGCGCCAGTGAAAGCGGCTGCCAGACCAGCGGCGAAAACTGCAGCGAAGAAGCCGGCGGCGAGCGCGGCAAAACCGGCGGCTAAAACCACCGCAGCCAAACCTGCTGCAGCCAAGCCAGCAGTGAAAGCCACCCCTGCCAAAGCCGCTGCGAAACCGGCCGCGAGCAAAGCTGCACCGACGAAAACCGCAGCCGCCAAACCTACGGCGAAACCGGCAGCCAAGCCTGCTGCCAAAACCGCCGCTGCGAAGCCTGCCGCCAAGACTGCAGTCAAACCGGCTACCGCCAAACCTGCTGCGAAAGTGGCGGTAAAACCGGCTGCCAAACCTGCCGCAACATCCGCAGCAAAACCTGCGGCAAAAACCGCTGCGAAACCGGCCGCCAAGCCTGCTGCGAAACCCGCTGCTGCCAAGCCTGCGACCGCTGCTGCAAAACCGGCCGCCAAGCCAGCCGCCAAGCCAGCCGCAAAACCAGCGGTGAAAAAGCCTGCCGCTGCCAAGCCAGCTGCCAGCGAACCGGCTACTACTCCAGCGGCCAAGCCAGCCACCCCGGCAACCCCGGCTGCTCCTGCCGCGTCGGCACCGTCGTCCGCTGCTCACTCGACCCCTTCGACTGCGCCAGCGCCAGCCGCTTCGTCGAACGCCAGCAGCACGCCAACCAGCGCTTCCTAAGTGCCGGTTGCCGCGACGCGCAGCAGTTGCAGCGCGTCGCGGTCCGGGCTGGCGGCAGTGCCGGCCAAACCTTCAAGCCAGGTCACCGAACCTCCCTCGTTGCGCGTCCATTCCTGCGCCACACCTTCAAGCCGCGACAGCAAGGTTCGTTCAGCTTCCAGCTCGAGTGATTTGATTTGCTCGCGCATGCCTTTTACCACCGCATCATCGACGGCCCGCGCTTTCCATTGCATGCGCAGGGTTCGCAGCGGCTGCACCACCTCGATATCCCAAGGCGCAGTCAGGGCCTTGAGCAAATCCACGCGCGGTTCATCGCAGGCCACTGCACGCTGCTCCAGCCACAAACCGCACAGCAACAGGCAAACATTGGCGCCCGCCGTTTGCAGTCGCAGGCAGGCATCTTCCACGCCGGGTCGGGCGTAGACATCAAGGGCAAAGCTCCACAGGTCAGAGGACATCGTGCTACTCGCGCCAGTTGTGAGCGAAGCTGGTAGACTCCGCCGCCATTATGATCCGACTTCAGAACCTGACTTTACAGCGTGGCCCGCAACGTCTGCTAGAAGACGCCGAGCTGACCCTGCACGCCGGCCACAAAGCCGGCCTCATCGGCGCCAACGGTGCCGGCAAATCCAGCCTGTTCGCCTTGCTGCGCGGCGAGTTGCACCCGGATTCGGGCGACTGCCTGCTGCCGGCCGACTGGCGCATCGCGCACATGCGTCAGGAGGTCGACACCCTCGAGCGCCTTGCGGTCGATTATGTGCTCGATGGCGACCTGCGTCTGCGCGAGGTGCAGCGCGAGCTTGCCGCCGCCGAGGAGGCGCACGACGGCACCGCGCTGGCGCGCCTGCATGCCGAACTCGACAGTGCCGACGGTTACACCGCCGATGCGCGGGCGCGCAAGCTGCTCGCTGGTCTTGGCTTCACCAACGAGCAGATGGACCGCCAGGTAGGCGATTTCTCCGGTGGCTGGCGGATGCGTCTGAATCTGGCGCAGGCGCTGATGTGCCCGTCGGATCTGCTGCTGCTCGACGAACCGACCAACCACTTGGATCTCGACGCGATCATCTGGCTGGAAGAGTGGCTGAAGAGTTATCCGGGCACCTTGCTGCTGATTTCCCACGACCGCGATTTCCTTGATGAGGTGGTCGATCACGTTGCGCATGTCGATCAGCGCAAACTGACCCTCTACCGTGGCGGCTACACCGCGTTCGAACGCGCCCGTGCCGAGCGTCTGGCCCAGCAGCAACAGGCCTACGAGAAGCAGCAGGCGCAGCGTGCGCACATGGAAAGCTACATCGCTCGCTTCAAGGCGCAAGCGACCAAGGCCCGTCAGGCGCAGAGCCGGATCAAGGCGCTGGAGCGCATGGAAGAATTGTCGGCGGCCCACGTCGATTCGCCGTTCGACTTCGTCTTCCGCGAGTCGACGAAGATCTCCAGCCCGCTCATCGATCTGTCCGATGCACGCCTGGGTTATGGCGACAAGACCATCCTCGAGAAGGTCAAGCTGCAACTCACCCCAGGTGCGCGGATCGGTCTGCTCGGGCCGAACGGCGCGGGTAAATCGACGCTGATCAAGAACCTCGCCGGCGAGCTCGAACCGCTGGCCGGGCGGCTGACCCGTGGCGAGAACACCGTGGTCGGCTACTTCGCCCAGCATCAGCTCGACTCGCTGGATTCCAAGGCCAGCCCGTTGCTGCACTTGCAGCGTTTGGCGCCGGGTGAGCGCGAGCAGACCTTGCGCGATTTCCTCGGCGGCTTCGACTTCCGGGGCGCGCGCATCGATGAGCCGGTGCTGAATTTTTCCGGTGGCGAGAAGGCGCGTCTGGCCCTCGCGTTGATCGCTTGGGAGCGGCCGAACCTGCTGCTGCTCGACGAACCGACCAACCACCTCGACCTGGAAATGCGCCTGGCGCTGACCATGGCTCTGCAGGAATTCAGCGGTGCGGTGCTGGTGGTGTCTCACGATCGGCACTTGCTCAAGAGCACCACCGATAATTTCTATCTGGTCGCCGACGGCAAGGTCGAAGAGTTCGATGGCGACCTCGAAGACTACGCGCGCTGGCTGGTGGAATACCGCCAGCGCAATGCGCCGGTCAGCAACACGCCGGTCAATCCGGACAAGACTGACAAGAAAGCTCAGCGTCAGGCAGCGGCAGCGTTGCGCCAGCAACTGGCGCCGCACAAGCGCGAGGCCGACAAGCTTGAAGCTGAACTGGGCAAGCTTCACGAGAAACTCGCCAAGGTCGATGCCAGCCTCGGTGACAGCGATATCTACGAGCCGGCGCGCAAGAACGAATTGCGCGATCTGCTGGCCGAGCAGGCGAAACTGAAGGTGCGTGAAGCCGAGCTGGAAGAGGCCTGGATGGAAGCGCTGGAAACCTTGGAAAGCATGCAGGCGGAGCTGGAGGCGTTGTCCTGATGGAAGCCTTCAAGCTGCCGTTCTCGGCGGTATGGGTCGAGCCGATCTGGTTCACCGCGCAGATTCTGCTGATTCTGCTGGCCGGTTACCTGACCCAGCGTTTCGTCGCCAAAGGCCTGACTCGACTGGGTGAGCGCTATCCGTTTCCGCCGCAATTGCTGATGCCACTGCGCGGCGTGTTGCGCTGGCTGATCATGGGCAGCGCGCTGCTCTTCGTGCTCGAGCGCCTTGGCGTCTCCGCCACGGTGTTGTGGACGGCGCTATCGGGTTTTGTCGCGGTGGCGGCGGTGGCGTTCTTCGCCATGTGGAGCGTGCTGTCGAACCTGCTGTGCGCGATTCTCATCTTCACCGTCGGGCCGTTCCGCCTCGGCGACGTAGTCGAGCTGGTGGACACCACCGACAAGCCTGGCGTCAAAGGTCGGGTGATCGCGATCAATCTGCTCTACACCACGCTGGTCGAAGCCGAAGAGTTGGGCACCGGCAGCGCCATGGTGCAGGTGCCCAACAGCCTGTTCTTCCAGCGTTCGGTGCGGCGTTGGCGCGGGACCGATGTGTTTCCGTCGAGCGGGTTCGAGAAGTAGCTTTCGCGTCGTCGGTTCGGACGCCTTCGCGAGCAGGCTCGCTCCCACATTCGAAATGCGTTCTCCTGTGGGAGCGAGCCTGCTCGCGAAGGGGCCATCAGCAACACCTGCAACATTCAGCAAGAAATCGGTAGTCATCCTCACGAAGCCGCATTAGCTTAGGCATTTGTCACAAGCATCAGCCGAGGTATGCGATGGAGCTTCAAACATGGCTGGCATTCTTTGCCGCCTGCTGGGTGATCAGTCTGTCCCCGGGCGCGGGCGCCATTGCGTCGATGTCCAGCGGCCTGCAATACGGGTTCTGGCGCGGCTATTGGAACGCGCTGGGCCTGCAGATCGGTCTGGCGATGCAGATCGCGATTGTCGGCGCGGGTGTTGGCGCTGTGCTCACGGCTTCGGCCACGGCGTTCCACGCGATCAAATGGTTCGGCGTTGCCTATCTGGTTTATCTGGCGATCAAGCAGTGGCGGGCGCTGCCCATGGACATGAGCGATGACGCCGCGGTGCGGCCGATCGGCAAGCCGCTGGCCTTGGTATTCCGTGGCTTTCTGGTGAACATCAGCAACCCCAAGGCTTTGATATTCATGCTCGCGGTGTTGCCGCAGTTCATCAACCCTCACGCGCCGCTGCTGATTCAATATGTGGTGATCGGCGTGACCATGGTGTTCGTCGATCTGATCGTCATGGCCGGCTACACCGGGCTGGCGTCGAAGGTGCTGCGCCTGTTGCGCACGCCCAAGCAACAGAAGCGCATGAACCGCACCTTTGCCGGGTTGTTCATTGGCGCAGCGGCGTTTATGGCGACGCTGCGCAAAGCGGCGGCCTGAAGCGCGCAGGCAGAAAAAAGGCGACCTCAACAGGTCGCCTTTTTTACTGTCGCTGAGACATCGGATTGACACTCGACTGTGGCGAGGGAGCAAGCTCTCTCGCCACAAAAGCCCTTAGTTTCAATTCAGCGCAGGATCACCGGTGCGGTATCGCGCGGCAAGTTGTTGCGCTGCGGTGCCTCTCGCGGCTGCTCGTAACCGCCACCACCGAGCTGCATGCTCAATTGCCCGGCCACGTCCTCGCCCAAAGCTTTGGACACCTCACGCACCACTCGAGGGCGGTTCAGCGAGATCTTGATGTCGCGATGGTTCACCAGTTTGGTGTCCTGCGCTTCACCCATCGCCGTGAAGGCCGAGGTGATCTCGTAGGTCTTGGTGTTGATCAGGCTGAAATCCGCCACCAGCGTCAGGCCCAGCACTGCCGAATAGCTGTCGGTGTGCGCCAGCTCGTTGATGTCCTGGGTGAAATCGATGTCGGACACGGTGCCGAACAGCACGTAGTCGGCGCCTTTGAAGTTGCCGGCCTTGATGCGCTTGATCACGTCATACACATCGCCCTTGGAGGACGCGGTGTACGGCGTGCCCTGCACCAGCTGGAACATGCCGGTACGGAGGATTTCACCCTTGATGTCGCCGGTGAATTTGCGCAACTCGCCCTGTTCGATGTAGCTGGTGGTCGCTTCGATCTCGTTGTAGCTCGAAGATCCGCTGGCGCTGTAGTAACTCTCGCGGTGATTGCTCTGCGCCGAAACGATGTGGATGTATTGCTCCACGCGCTCCTGATACGCCAGATCCGTCACCGCCACTTTCGGGGCCGCCTGCACGCTGAACGCGCAAGCCAGGGCCATCATGCCAATCCATGTGCGCATCGATTAACGCTCCGTGGTTTTGCGGATCTCTTTTTCGTCCATCCACTCGGCCAGACCGCTTTCAACGTCGATCAACTGCAGGCTGAATTTGTAGAAGACGTCCTTGTAATCGCTGCTGCGCTTGACGATCGAGCTGATCGAACCTTCGATGCGGTACTTGGCAGCGATCATGTTGCCGGTCTTGGCCACGGTGCTTTTCTTGTACAGACCGCTCTGGTTCTGCAGCTTGAGCTGATCAACCTGGCTCTGCATCGCATTGTTGTCGCTGGCGAAGCGCGCGACACCGGTCTTCATCAACTGCGTTTTGATGCTGGTGGTGATTTCGCGAGTGTCGATGTACTCGCTGGTCTTGTTCTTCACGTCGTAGACCTGAACCACCGGACGGCCCTGCAGGATGCCGGACTGGGCCAGCGAGCGGGTCATCGACTCGGCGATCATTTGCAGGTCGGTCGAACCGAATTCGTTGGTCACGGTTTCAACCGCTTTGGTGTCGCCGTAGCTGATGTTCTTGCTGCCCAGAGTCGGCGAGGTGTTGGCGCAACCGGAGGCGAGCAGGGCGATGACGGCGATGCAGGAAAAGCGTGCAAACATGAGAAAGCTCTCTCAATCAGAAATAGGGTGGCGGGCTTAAGGCGTCTTGATTTCCAAACGGAAATCCACGGCTTTCGGGGTCGGGGCGATGGCCTGAATGAAGCTGGTCTGGGCGCCGTACATCATCTGGCTTTTCCAGACTTCTTCTTCGGCAACCGGGAAACCTTCGGCGCCAAGCCAGGCGAAGCGGTAGTAGAAGATCTTGTTGCTGTTGAGGGTGTTGCTCAGCTGCACGTTGACGGTCATGAAGCCGTTTTCGCGGGCGACGCGCATGGCGCCGACGACGATGTGTTTCTGCGGGCCCATGGCCACGACTTT
Source organism: Pseudomonas sp. HN2 (assembly GCF_020736465.1). NCBI lineage: Bacteria > Pseudomonadati > Pseudomonadota > Gammaproteobacteria > Pseudomonadales > Pseudomonadaceae > Pseudomonas > Pseudomonas sp. HN2. The sequence continues at coordinate 5,824,599 of NZ_CP085885.1, read as the reverse complement.
GCTCGCGGCGCTGCCCGGCTCTGGCGGTGGCGGGGTGGCGCAGCCGGCCAGCAAGGCGAGGGCGGCGACGGCGATGATCTTCAAGCGCATTGCAAAGACTCCGTTCTTAAGGTTGTTTGAGGCTGGCGACGTTGGTCGCGCCAGCGCTCGGCATTACGTGGGCAGCGATGCCGCCAGCGAATACCTGGTTGCCCACGGCACGCAGGCTGACCACTTGATAACGCTGATCGACGGTGACCCTGACCACCGAACCGCCCACGGCGCTCGGCAGCGTAACCTGATGCTCACCTTTTTTCAGGCGCAGACGCACCACTTGGGTGTTGTCCGGCAGGGTGCGCCATGTACGGGTATCGGCACCTTCGAGCACTGCTGAAGAAATGCCTACGGCGAGGCCGGCCAGCGGGTTGGTTTCGTTGATCTGCTTCTGCGCCACGCCTTTGGTGATCGCGCGTACGGTGGTGCGGACGATGATCCCCGGCATGTCATCGCGCAGGGCGCGGCGGGACATGGCGGTGGTGCTGTTCAGCGCGGTCAGGTCGACCTGCTTGCCGTCGACGCCGATCTGCGCAAACGGCGCGGTGGAGGTGTCCGGTTTGATGATCGGGAACGATAACGGGGTGATCACCACGTTGTTGGAAATCGGCAGCGGCAGCGGTACGCGAATCGAGTCGCGCGCCGGGGCCAGACCGCTCTGGACCACGATCAGAATGTCGCTGTCGTCAGACTTCGAAGGCTTGTCGAGATTGACCAGCGCCTGCTCGAGCAGCGGTGTGTTCGGGCGCAGTTCGGCGGCTTTGCGATAACCCGGCGCAGCCAGATCCTTCTCGCCCAGGGCTTCGTAGACGAAACCGGCGAGGTAATGGCTGAACGCACTCTGGTAGCTGTTTTTCAGGCCGACCACTTCCGGTGCGTCGAGACTGGCCACCGGATAACCCTGCAGATCCTTGTACTGGGTCTTGATGCCTTCCTTCTCGGCCTGTTCTTCGCTCTTGAGGTATTCCTTGTCGCGCAGGTCGGCGATCACCGCTTCACGTTCGTGGGTCTTTTTGATCGCAGTGCGGGCGCCATCGAAATCGTTGACCGCCAACAGGTTCAGGGCCATCTGCGTGGTCAGCATGACTTTTTCATAGTCATAGCCTTCGTAGCGGCGCACCTTGTCGTTGACGATGAAGCTGCCGAACTGTGCCAGGTACTTGGCCGAGTCGAGCTTGACCGCGTCTTCCCACTGACCGACCACCTGATCGGCGCTGCCCCAGGCGTTCTGGCTGCCCGACAGGTCGCCCTTGGCGCGCAGCAGTTCGCCTTTCTCGAAGTAATAGAGCAGGTCTTTATCGGTGCCGGTGTTGTTCTTTTCCAGCAGGGTCAGAGCAGCGTCGACGTTGCCGGAAGCCAGTTGCTGGTTGGTCTGGGCCAGTTCGGAATCGTAGTTGCGAAACGCTGCACAGCCGGACAACAGCGTGACGGCGCTGAGCGCGAGCAGCATGGGAGCGCGGAATGCCATGGGTACTTCTTCCCTGAGTGACGAAAACTTGCAGCCGCGGGTGCTGGTCGGGCTGGTGTGACCTATCGACGGCGGCGCTGGCCTCCTGCCAATTCCTCACGGGAGAGGAGCTTTGGTGCCGGCTCGCTGGGCGAGGGCGCGGCATTATAAGCGTTGGGTGGTGGCTATGTAATGTCTTTTTGATGGCTTAACGAACGGTCGTGCCATCACTTCGGCAAGTTGCTCACGACGCGTTCGGCCGCTGTTTTACCGGGTCCGAACGCGCTGCCATTGGCGAAAACCCGATCGCCGAGGGCGCGCAGGGTGATGACCTGGCGGTTCTGATCAATCCGGATCTTCAGCGGCGCGGCGTTGTTGACGTGGGGCAGGGTGATCGCGTGTTCGCCTTTCTTCAGGCGCAGGCGCAGCACCTGAGTCAGGTTGGGCAGTGTGCGCCAGGTACGCGTATCGGCCTGTTCGAAACCATCCCAATGGGTCACGTACGATGCTTTGCTCGGGTCGCGTCGGTTGTCGGTGGCTTGCACATCGGCTGCCAGAAAGGCTCGGTAGGTGGTGCGCTGGATGATGCCGGGCATGTCATCGCGCAGCGTACGCAAGGACATGTCGGTGATGCTGTTGACCGGTATCAGTTTCTTCTGCCGTCCATCGATGCCGATCTGATTGAACGACGGCGTTGAAGTGTCGGGCACCATCACCGGGAACGAGATGTTGGCGACAATGACCTGACCGTCTGCCAGCTTCACCGGGTACGGCACACGCAGCGAACTGCGTGCAGGAGCGAGGCCGCTTTGCACGATGATCAGCACGTCACTTTCGTCACCCTTGAGGCCGGGACTGTCGAGGTCACGCAATGCCTGCTGGAAGAACGGCAGGTCCGGGCGTAATTCGATGGCCTGGCGATAGCCCGGCGCGGCGAGATTCTTTTCCCCGAGCGCTTCATAGGTAAAGCCCGCGAGGTAGTGACTGAACGCGCTCTGGTAACCGTTCTTCAAGGCGATCACCGCCGGCGCGTCCAGCATGACTACCGGATAGCCCTCCAGGTCCTTGTAGTGCACGCGCACGCCCTGCTTTTTCGCTACCTCTTCGACGCGCTCATATTCAAGCTCGCGCTGCCGGGCGATCAGCGCTTCGCGTTCATGGGTCTTCTTGATGTCGGCGCGGGCGCCGTCGAAATCATTCACGGCCAGCTGGTTGAGGGCCATCTGCGTGGTCAGCATGACTTTTTCATAGTCATAGCCGTCGTAGCGGCGCAACTTGTCATTGATGATGCTGCCCCAGTGATTACCCATGGCAGCCAAGAGTTTGTCGCCGGTGGTTTCAATGGTGTCCTGGCGCTCGACCACCATTTGCTCGGCACTGCGCCATGCCGCCTGACTCTGGGGCAGTTCGCCGCCCGCACTCAACACCGCGCCTTTCTCGAAGTAATAGAGCAGATCTTTTTGCTCGTCCGGGTTATGTGTTTCAAGCAAAGCCAGTGAGCCGGCGACATTGCCTTGCTTCAATTGCTCGGTGGTCTGTTCCAGCTCCAGATCGTAATTGCGATAAGCCGCGCAACCCGCCAGTTGCGCAATAGCGGTCAGCAGCAGGGGAAGCAGAAGGCAAGGGCGCATTGAGTGGGGTCTTCCTTGAACAAAGCGGGAGCATTTACGTTATTGGAGCCGATGGTGGCACATCGCTTCAACGATATGAATCATTCCCTGTAAGCACCGACAAAGCTTGAGAGAAACGTCTGCGAAGTGAACAATATGTAACTTCGCATTTCCATTTGAGATTCGTTCATGACTGCCTCGTCCCGATTGCTGGCCTGGCTGCTGTTCCCGTTATTGTCCCTGAGCAGCCTGCCGCTGCTGGCCGATACCGTGGAAGGCGCGCCGCAAGCGCTGCACCTGCTCGATTACATCAGTGCCGACTACCCGCCGACGGTCGCGGCAGGCAAGGTCATCGACGATGGCGAATACCGTGAACAGCTGGAGTTCACCCAGGTTCTGCAAGGCTTGATTAGCGCATTGCCAGCCAAACCCGAAAAAGTCGCGCTGGAGCAGGGCGTGAAGTCTTTGCACTCCGCGATCAGTGCGAAGCAGGATGGCGCCGATGTTGCGCGTCAGGCCCGACAGTTGGGGGCGAAACTGGCCGTGGCGTATGAAGTCAGCCAAGCGCCGATCATTACCCCGGACCCGACGCGCGGTGCGCCGCTGTACGCGCAGAACTGCTCGGTATGCCACGGCGATACAGGCGCTGGCGACGGCCCGGCCGGCGTCGGCCTGACCCCTGCGCCAGCCAACCTGCGCGACGCTGCGCGCATGGATCACCTGAGCCTGTACGCGATCTACAGCACCCTTGGCCAAGGCGTCGAAGGCACCGACATGCCTGCGTTCGCCGATCAGCTCGATGATCGCCAGCGTTGGGATCTGGCTACTTATATCGCCGGCTTCAGTGCCGATGCGGCAGCGGCCAAGTCCGCCAAGGTCTACAACATCGCCGATCTGGCCCGCCAGACCCCGGCCGAAGTGCAGGCTGCCGAGGGCGCAGAGATCGCGGCGACATTCCGTGCCCAGCGCGCGCAACCACCGCAGGTCAAACGCGGCCCGGCGCAGTTGCTCGATTACACCGCCGCCACGCTGGACAAGAGCCTCGCGGCCTATCGCGCCGGTGAGCACGATCAGGCCTATGACCTGTCGGTAGCGGCGTATCTGGAAGGCTTCGAACTGGTGGAAAGCTCGCTGGATAACGTCGATGCCAACGTGCGCAAGGACACCGAAAAATCCTTGATGGCGTACCGGCAGTCGCTGCAGGACGGCCTGCCCGTCGAGCAGGCCGAGCAGCGTCTGGACGCGGCCAAGGCCAAGCTCAAGGAATCCGCCGGCCTGTTGGGCAGCGATGGCTTGAGCTGGTCGCTGAGCTACATCTCCGGCCTGCTGATCCTGCTGCGTGAAGGCCTGGAAGCGATTCTGGTGCTGGCGGCGATCCTCGCTTTCCTGCGCAATACCGGCCAGCAGTCAGCGGTGCGCAGCGTCAACGTGGGTTGGGGGCTGGCATTGCTGGCGGGCCTGGGCACCTGGGCACTGGCGGCTTATGTGATCGATGTCAGCGGTTCGCAGCGTGAACTGCTGGAAGGCGCCACTGCGCTGTTTGCCAGCGTCATGGTGCTGTGGCTCGGCGTGTGGATGCATGACCGGCGTCATGCCGCGGCCTGGCAGGATTACATCAAGAGCAGCCTGGTCGGCGGCGGTGGACGTTTCGGCTTCGCGATCCTCGCGTTTTTCTCGGTGTACCGCGAGCTGTTCGAGGTGATCCTGTTCTACGAAACCCTGTGGTTGCAGGCCGGGCCTGCCGGGCACAACGCCGTGCTGGCCGGCGGCGCGACGGCTCTGGTTTTGTTGGTCGGTCTGGCCTGGGTGATTCTGCGTGGCTCGGCGAAACTGCCGCTGACCCTGTTCTTCAGCATCAACGCCGCGCTGCTGTGCGCGTTGTCGGTGGTCTTCGCCGGGCACGGCGTGAAGGCCTTGCAGGAAGCCGGGATCTTCGGCACGCGGCCGGTGGCGTTCTTTGAATTCGACTGGCTGGGGATCCACGCCGATGCCTATTCACTGATTGCGCAGGCGGTAGCGATCGTGGCGATTGTGCTGTTGTATGGGCGTAGTTGGGTGGCTGAGAAGCGCCGGGTTTCGGCTGCCTGAAAGCATTCGCTGCGCTCATATTCGCGAGCAGGCTCGCTCCCACAGGTTCGGTCTGTATCCTGTGGGAGCGAGCCTGCTCGCGAATTTTTTGGAGGCAAGAACATGCGTGTATGGATCGATGCCGACGCCTGTCCGCGGGCGGCGAAGGATCTGGTGGTGAAGTTCGCCCTCAAGCGCCAGTTCGAAGTGGTCCTGGTGGCCGGGCAGCCGCAGATCAAACCGGGCTTGGCCATCGTCAAACTGATCGTAGTGCCGAGCGGGCCGGACGCGGCGGATGATTATCTGGTCGAGCACGCGGTGCCGGGTGAGCTGGTGATCTGCAGCGATATTCCATTGGCCGATCGGCTGGTGAAGAAGGGCGTGGCGGCGCTGGATCCGCGCGGCAAGGAGTTCGATGCGCAGAACATGGGCGAGCGTCTGGCGGTGCGGAATCTGTTTACCGATTTGCGCGAACAGGGTCAGATGAGCGGCGGCCCGGCGCCATTTGGCGAGCGCGAGAAGCAGGCGTTTGCCAATGCTTTGGACCGGATTTTGACCCGGCTCATCCGCAAGCCCTGAAAAGATCGCAGCCTGCGGCAGCTCCTACAGGGGCGGTGTATGCCGCAATATCACGGCGCGACACGAAACCTGTAGGAGCTGCCGAAGGCTGCGATCTTTTGATTTCAAGCGTCGTTTTCGTGGGTCAGTTCGAGCACACGGTCGACCAGTTTGTTGATGCCCGAAGCCGCTTCGCTGATGGTCTGCGCCAGCATGTACGCCGGGGTGGTCACCAGTTTGCGCGCCTTGTCTTCGACGATGTCGGTGACGGCGCACTCTTCGTGGGTGGCGCCCATTTTGTTCATTGCCGCAGCGGTGTCGGCGTCGTTGCCGATGGTGCAGGTCACCCCGGGGCCGTAGATTTTTGCTGCCAGCGCCGGGGAGATGCAGATCAGCCCGACCGGTTTGCCCGCTTCGGCAAACGCCTCGGCCAGGGCGAGCACCTCAGGTTGCACGGTGCAACCGGCACCTTCGATGGCGAAGTTAGACAGGTTTTTCGCCGCACCGAAACCGCCGGGCACGATCAGCGCATCGAAGTCCTCGACATCGGCGTCGCGGATATCCTTGACGTTGCCGCGGGCAATCCGCGCCGACTCCACCAGCACGTTGCGCGATTCCGGCATTTCTTCGCCGGTCAGGTGATTGATTACATGCAGTTGCGCAATGTTCGGCGCGAAGCACTGTACCTGCGCGCCGCGCTGGTCGAGGCGCAACAGGGTGATGACACTTTCCTGGATTTCGGCGCCGTCGTACACGCCACTGCCGGACAGGATCACTGCAACTTTTTTGCTCATGGGCTTCTCTCCAGATTCATGGCGCTCAATGTCCCTTAAATCGTCACGCGTTGCCATAGGGGCATGGGCGACGCACGCGGGGGCAGAGCGCTCTCTCAATGGATCGCAACGGCGGCGGGGTGTTCATTATTTGCCTTGGCTGCGCGCGTCAGCCGCCAGCGCGAGGCTTATTCGGCTGGCGTTTTAGGCTCGGCGGGATGGGTCGCTTCGGCCTGACGCAACTGCTCGGCCGCGGCGGCTTTGGCGATCTGCTCATCCTCATAGATCTTCTTCGCCAACTGCGCATTCTTGAAGCGGCGCCGCAGCCACAGACCCAGGCCGAGGATCAGCAACGCACCGAGCACCCACAGCTCATACTTCTTGATGCTGCCGAGCATGCCTTCCAGTACTGCGCCGAAGTGGTAAGCCGCAGCAGCCAGTGCACTGGCCCAGATCGCCGCGCCGATACCATTGAGCAGCAAGTAGCGTCCCGGCGGATAGCCGGACAGACCGATCGCCACCGGCATCACCGTGCGCAGGCCGTAGACGAAACGGAAGCTCAGGACCCAGATGTCCGGATGCCTGCGGATGTGCTCCAGCGCGCGGTCGCCCATCATCTGCCAGCGCGGTTTGCGCGCGAGCAACTTGCGCCCGTGCTTGCGCCCCAGGAAGTACCACAGCTGATCGCCGGCGTAACTGCCAAAGAACGCCACGACCACCACCAGGTTGATGTCCATGTATCCACGGAACGCGAGGAAGCCTGCGAGCACCAGGATGGTTTCGCCTTCGAAGAACGTGCCGAGAAACAAGGCAAAGTAGCCAAAGTCGTGCAGAAATTGTTGGAGCATTGTCTGGGTGCTGGCGAAATGAACGCGCAGCCTAACCCTTCGGGCACATTCATGAAAGTGTCCAAATGTGTCTCGACGTGAACAATTCCTACACCGAGAATGGAAAGCGGCTACCCGTCACAGGTCTCACACAACTGTCATCTGTTGGTCATAATGGCCGTCTATAACTGTCACGCTCGCCCGTTTGCCCGGGCTCAGGAGTCTGCCGTGAGCTTTACCCCCGCCAATCGTCTGTTTCCCGCCACCCGCCTGCGTCGCAATCGTCGTGATGATTTTTCCCGGCGGCTGGTGCGTGAAAACGTGCTGACGGTCGATGACCTGATCCTGCCGGTATTTGTGCTCGACGGTGAGAATCGCCGCGAAGCCGTAGCCTCGATGCCGGGCGTCGAGCGGCTGACGATTGATCTGCTGCTGGAAGAAGCGGCGACGTGGGTCGAGCTGGGGATTCCAGCGCTGGCGCTGTTCCCGGTCACTCCGCCCGAACTGAAATCCCTGGATGCCGCCGAAGCGTGGAATCGCGAAGGTATCGCCCAGCGTGCCACTCGCGCTCTGCGCGAGCGCTTCCCTGAACTGGGGGTGATCACCGACGTGGCGCTGGACCCGTTCACCACCCATGGTCAGGACGGCATTCTCGACGAAGACGGCTACGTGCAGAACGACATCACCGTCGATGCGCTGGTACGTCAGGCGCTGTCCCACGCTGAGGCCGGCGCACAGGTCGTCGCGCCATCGGACATGATGGACGGCCGCATCCAGGCCATTCGTGAAGCGCTGGAAATAGCCGGTCACGTCAACGTGCGCATCATGGCCTACTCGGCCAAATACGCCAGCGCCTACTACGGCCCGTTCCGCGATGCGGTGGGGTCGGCGTTGAATCTCGGCAAGGCCAACAAGGCCTCTTACCAGATGGATCCGGCCAACAGCGACGAAGCGCTGCACGAAGTCGGTGCGGACTTGTCCGAAGGCGCGGATATGGTCATGGTCAAACCGGGCATGCCCTACCTGGACATTCTTTTTCGGGTCAAAGATGCCTTCAAGGTGCCGACCTTCGTCTATCAGGTCAGTGGCGAATATGCCATGCACATGGCCGCTATCCAGAATGGCTGGTTGAGCGAAGCGGTGATCCTCGAGTCACTGACCGCCTTTAAACGTGCCGGTGCAGATGGCATCCTGACTTACTTTGCCGTTCGTGCCGCTCAATTGTTACGAGAGCAGAAATAGCCCTCCCAGGAACATTCCATGAATACCGAAGGACTCACTGAAGTTGCCGTAAAAGAAGCTCAGCCGGTGGTCGAGCAGATCACCGAAACCCCGCCGGAAATGGAACCTGCGCCACCCGCGCCGGTTGCCGAAACTGCCGCGGCGGTGCCGGCGATCGCCATTCCCGGCCTGGATGACAGCAGCCTGTACATCCACCGCGAGCTTTCGCAATTGCAGTTCAATATCCGCGTGCTCGAACAGGCGCTGGACGAGTCCTACCCGTTGCTGGAGCGGCTGAAGTTCCTGCTGATCTTCTCCAGCAACCTCGACGAATTCTTCGAAATCCGCGTTGCCGGGCTGAAAAAGCAGATCACCTTCGCCCGTGAACAGGCCGGCGCTGACGGCTTGCAGCCGCATCAGGCGCTGGCGCGGATCAGCGAGCTGGTCCACGGTCACGTCGACCGCCAGTACGCGATCCTCAACGACATCCTCCTGCCCGAGCTGGAAAAGCATCAGGTGCGCTTCATCCGTCGGCGCAACTGGACCACCAAGCTCAAGACCTGGGTACGTCGTTATTTCCGCGACGAAATCGCCCCGATCATCACCCCGATCGGCCTCGACCCGACGCACCCGTTCCCGCTGCTGGTGAACAAGAGCCTGAACTTCATCGTCGAGCTCGAAGGCATCGACGCCTTCGGGCGCGACTCCGGTCTGGCGATCATTCCGGCGCCGCGTCTGCTGCCACGGATCATCAAGGTGCCGGAAGAAGTCGGCGGCGCCGGCGACAACTATGTGTTCCTGTCGTCGATGATCCACGCTCACGCCGATGACCTGTTCCAGGGCATGAAGGTCAAGGGCTGCTACCAGTTCCGCCTGACCCGAAACGCCGACCTGGCCCTCGACTCCGAAGATGTCGAAGACCTGGCCCGCGCCCTGCGTGGCGAGCTGTTTTCGCGGCGCTACGGTGACGCGGTGCGTCTGGAAGTCGCCGACACCTGCCCGAAACACCTCTCGGACTACCTGCTCAAGCAGTTCAACCTGAGCGAGACCGAGCTGTATCAGGTCAACGGCCCGGTCAACCTGACGCGGCTGTTCAGCATCACCGGTCTGGACAGCCATCCGGAGCTGCAATACACGCCGTTCACCCCGCAGATCCCGAAACTGCTGCAGAACAGCGAAAACATTTTCAGCGTGGTCAGCAAGCAGGACATCCTCCTGCTGCACCCGTTCGAGTCGTTCACGCCGGTGGTCGACCTGCTGCGCCAGGCGGCGAAAGACCCGCACGTGCTCGCCGTACGGCAAACGCTGTACCGCTCCGGCGCCAATTCCGAGATCGTCGATGCGCTGGTGGACGCCGCGCGTAACGGCAAGGAAGTCACCGCGGTGATCGAGCTGCGCGCGCGCTTCGATGAAGAGTCCAACCTGCAACTGGCCAGCCGTCTGCAAGCGGCCGGTGCAGTGGTGATCTACGGTGTGGTCGGCTTCAAGACCCACGCCAAGATGATGCTGATCCTGCGCCGCGAGGCTGGCGAGATCGTCCGCTACGCGCACCTCGGCACCGGTAACTATCACGCCGGTAACGCCAAGCTCTATACCGACTACAGCCTGCTGACCTCCGACGACGCCTTGTGCGAAGACGTCGGCAAGCTGTTCAGCCAGTTGATCGGCATGGGCAAGACGCTGCGCATGAAAAAGCTGCTGCACGCGCCGTTCACCCTGAAGAAGGGCATGCTCGACATGATTGCCCGCGAAACCCAGTTCGCCCTCGAAGGCAAACCGGCGCACATCATCGCCAAGTTCAACTCGCTGACCGATCCGAAGATCATCCGCGCGCTGTACAAGGCCAGCCAGTCCGGGGTGCGCATCGATCTGGTGGTGCGCGGCATGTGCTGCCTGCGTCCGGGCATTGCCGGGGTCTCGCACAATATTCATGTGCGCTCGATCATTGGCCGCTTCCTCGAGCACACGCGGGTGTTCTATTTCCTCAACGGCGGCGACGAGCAGATGTTCCTCTCCAGCGCCGACTGGATGGAGCGCAACCTCGACAAGCGTGTCGAGACCTGCTTCCCGGTGGAAGGCAAGAAGCTGCTGACCCGGGTCAAGAAAGAGCTGGAGCTGTACCTGACCGACAACACCCACAGCTGGAGCCTGCAGTCGGACGGCCGCTACATTCGCAACACGCCTACCGGCAACCAGAACCCGCGCAGTGCGCAGGCCACGTTGCTGGAGCGGTTGGGCAGCCCGATATTGCCCGTTAGCAGTTAAGTGCTGGAAGTCAAAAGCCCCTCACCCTAACCCTCTCCCGGAGGTAGAGGGGGCTGACCGAGTCGAACTCAGGATTTAAAAAGCCCACAAATCGGCTCCCTCTCCCTCGGGAGAGGGCTGGGGTGAGGGGCAAGGCTCACGCAGTTCCTCAAACCGGGCCCAATAAAAAGGCGATCCCGACGGATCGCCTTTTTTGTGCCTGGAATGGCCTGTAGGAGCTGTCGAGTGCAACGTGGCTGCGATCTTTTGATCTTGATCTTTAAAGGCAAGATCAAAGACCGCAGCCTGCGGCAGTTCCTGCAACGCAGATCAGTGCACCGTGAGAACGATGCCCACCCGCGTCAACCAGTCCGCCTCCAGCGCGAAATCCGCCTGGGTCAGCTGGTTCTCCTCCAGCCAGTTCTCGGGAAACTCCACATCCAGGCTGTCACCCTCGGCATGCAGGACCACCTGCGGCATCGCCTGGGTTCCGCGAATGTGATGGAACAGAATCGCAAAACGCAGCAGCACGCACAGGCGAATCAGCTTGATGCCGTCATCGCCGAACTCGGCGAATTTGTCCTTGGGAATGTTGCGGCGGTGGCCGCGTACCAGCAGCGCGAGCATCTGCTGATCCTCGCGGGAGAAGCCGGCCAGGTCAGAGTGCTCGATCAGGTAGGCACCGTGCTTGTGGTAGTGATAGTGAGCGATGTCGAGCCCGACTTCGTGCACTTTCGCCGCCCAGCCGAGCAGTTCGCGCCAGATGCCGTCGTCCAGCTCCCAGTCCACGGCGACCTGATCGAACGCATGCAGGGCTTTGCGCTCGACCCGCGCCGCCTGTTCCAGATCGACGTGATAGCGCTCCATGAGCGAGGTCAGGGTGCGTTCGCGCACGTCTTCGTGATGGTGGCGACCGAGCAGGTCATAGAGCACGCCTTCGCGCAGCGCGCCGTCGCAGTGATCCATGCGTTGCAGTTCGAGGGCATCGAAAATCGCTTCGAGAATCGCCAGACCGGCCGGGAAGATCGCCCGGCGATCAGGCTTGATGCCTTCGAAATCGATCTTGTCGACGTCGCCCAGTTTGAACAGCTTGCGCTTGAGCCACGCCAGGCCTTCGGCGTTGACCTCACCGCTGCCATGGCCGCCGGCCTTCAGTGCCAGACCGATGGCGCGAATCGTACCGGAGGAGCCGATGGCCTCATCCCAGGTCAGGCGATGCAGGGCGTGTTCGATGCTCATGATTTCCAGCCGCGCCGCCGTATACGCCTGGGCGTAGCGGGCCGGGGTGATCTTGCCGTCCTTGAAGTAGCGCTGGGTGAAACTCACGCAGCCCATCTGCAGGCTTTCGCGCAGCAATGGTTCGAAGCGCTGGCCAATGATGAATTCGGTACTGCCGCCGCCAATGTCGGCGACCAAACGTTTGCCCGGCGTATCGGCGAGCGTGTGCGAGACGCCCAGATAGATCAGGCGCGCTTCTTCACGGCCGGAGATGACTTCGACGGTATGGCCGAGGATTTCCTCGGCGCGGCGGATGAACTCGCCACGGTTGCGCGCTTCGCGCAGGGCGTTGGTGCCGACGATGCGCACGGCGCCCAGGGGCATACCGTTGATCAGTTGGGCAAAGCGCTTGAGGCAATCGAGGCCGCGCTGCATCGATTCTTCATTGAGCTGGCGCGCATCGTCGATGCCGGCGGCCAGTTGGACCTTCTCGCCAAGGCGTTCGAGGATGCGGATTTCGCCGTTCCGGGCCTTGGCCACGACCATGTGAAAGCTGTTGGAGCCCAGGTCGATTGCGGCGATCAGGGACAGATTCTTGGCTTGGGATTGCGGCATGGTCAGGGGGTCTCGGTCGATAACCCCGACATCGTGCCACGATCAAACGCTGACGCCAACGCGCATGGCGCAAAGCCTTGATTCAGCACAGAAAGTCTGGAGATCGCGGCGCGGCCATTCGCGAGCAGGCTCGCTCCCACAGGTGAGCGCATTCCCATGTGGGAGCGAGCCTGCTCGCGAAGAGGGCATCACTGCCTCAGAAAATCTTCAGGCTGTCGCTTCCACGGTGCCAATAAAGTTCGCCAGCTCCGCCGTCTGCGGATTGGCAAACAGCACCTTTGGATCGCCCACCTCATGCACCTTGCCATGGTGCATGAACACCAGTTTGTCGCCGACTTCCCGGGCGAAGCGCATCTCGTGGGTGACCATGATCAGCGTCATGCCTTCCTTGGCCAGTTGCCGCACCACGCTGAGCACTTCATTGACCAGTTCCGGGTCGAGTGCCGAGGTGATTTCGTCGCACAGCAACACCTTCGGCGACATCGCCAAGGCCCGGGCAATCGCCACCCGCTGCTGCTGGCCGCCGGACAGGCGGTCCGGGAAGGCATCGAATTTCTCCCCGAGCCCGACTCGTTCGAGCATTTCCCGCGCCAGTTCGGCTGCCCTGGCCTTGGGCACTTTCTGCACCACTTGCGGCGCGAGCATGACGTTTTCGCCGACGGTCAGGTGCGGGAACAGGTTGAACTGTTGAAAGACCATGCCGACCTTTTGCCGCAGGCTGCGCAGATCGGCACGGGCGGCATCGAGGTACTCGCCGTCGACTTCGATCACGCCATCGTTGATCGACTCCAGGCCATTGAGGGTGCGCAACAGGGTCGACTTGCCCGAGCCGCTGCGGCCGATGATCGCCACCACCTGGCCTTCCTCGACACTGAGGTCGATGCCTTTGAGCACGTGATGATCGCCATAGTATTTATGCAGGGCGGAAATTCTAAGCAGAGGCATGCAGTCTCCTTTCCAGGTAGCGCGCGCTGAGGGACAAGGGGTAGCAGAGCAGGAAGTAGCCGAGGGCGACGAGGCCATAGACCATGAACGGTTCAAACGTGGCATTGGCGAGCATGCCGCCGGTCTTGGTCAGCTCGGTGAAGCCGATGATCGAGGTCACCGCTGTGCCTTTGACCACTTGCACCGAGAACCCCACGGTCGGCGCCACGGCGATGCGTAGCGCTTGCGGCAGAATCACGTAGCGCAGTTGCTCCAGCGGATTGAGCGCCAGGCTCGACGAAGCTTCCCACTGACCGTGGGGAATCGCCTCGACGCAACCGCGCCAGATCTCCGCCAGATAGGCGCTGGTGAACAAGGTCAAAGCGATCGCCGCGGCCATCCACGGCGAAATTTCAATCCCGGCCAGCGCCACGCCAAAGAACACCAGAAACAATTGCATCAACAGCGGCGTGCCCTGGAACAGCTCGATCCAGGTGCGGGCGATGCTGCTTGGCAGGGTGTTTTTCGAGATGCGCATGACCAGAATCAGCAGGCCGACCAGGCCGCCGCCAATGAACGCCACCAGCGACAGCGCCAGCGTCCATTGCAGACCGGTGAGCAGATTGCGCAGGATGTCCCAGAAAGTGAAATCGCTCATTGGCTGCTCCTGGCAATGAAGCGACGGCCGAACCAGTTGAGCAACTGGCGGATCAGCAGCGCCATGCACAGATAGATCAGGGTGGTCAGCGCATAGGTTTCAAAGGCGCGGAAGTTGCGCGACTGAATGAAGTTGGCGGCGAAGCTCAATTCCTCCGTGGCGATCTGCGAGCACACCGCCGAACCGAGCATGACGATGATGATCTGGCTGCTCAGCGCCGGCCAGACCTTGCCCAGCGCCGGCAGCAGGACGACGTGGCGGAACGCTTCGAAGCGAGTCATCGCCAGTGCCGCAGCCGCTTCCAGTTGCTCGCGCGCAATCGCCTGGATGCCGGCGCGAATGATCTCGGTCGAATAGGCGCCAAGGTTGATCACCATCGCCAGCACCGCCGCCTGCCACTCGGAAATCTGCACGCCGAGCGACGGCAGGCCGAAGAAGATGAAGAACAGTTGCACCAGAAACGGCGTGTTGCGGATCAACTCGACGTAGACGCCGAAGATCGCCGAGAACGGGCGGATGTGCCACGCCCGCACCAGCGCGCCGACAATGCCGACGCCAACCCCGAGCAGTGCGCCGATGGCCGTCAGCTCAAGGGTGAACAGCGCGCCGTGCAGCAGCAGGTCGGTGTTTTCCACCACCGGCAGGAAATCGAATTGATAAGCCATGAAGGTCTCCCACGCAGTCGATCAGAGATCGGCCGGCAGCGGCTCTTTCAGCCAGGTCTGCGAGTTCTTTTCCAGCGCGCCGTCAGCCTTGGCGCTGTTGAGGATGTCGTTGACCCGGGCCAGCAGCGCCGCTTCGTTCTTGTTCACGCCGACATAGACCGGCGAATCCTTGAGCTTCACTTTCAGCGCCGGCACGCGCTTGGGGTTCTTCTCGCTGATGGCAACCATCACCACGTTGCCGCTGGCGATCAGATCGACCTGGCCGGCCAGGTAAGCGGCGATGGTCGAGTTGTTGTCTTCGAAACGTTTGATAGTCACGCCTTCGGGGGCGACTTTGCTCAGCTCGATGTCTTCGATGGCGCCCCGGGTGACGCTGATGGTCTTGCCCTTGAGGTCGTCGAGGCTGGTGATCGCGGCGTCTGGCGGACCGAACACGGCGAGGTAGAACGGCGCATAGGCGCGGGAGAAGTCGATGACTTTCTCACGCTCGGGGTTTTTGCCGAGGCTGGAAATCACCAGATCGACTTTGCCGGTGGTGAGGAACGGGATGCGGTTGGTGCTGTTGACCGGGGTCAGTTCGAGTTTGACCTTGAGTTGGTCAGCGAGCAGTTTCGCCGTGTCGATATCCAGGCCGCGCGGCTTCATGTCCGGGCCGACCGAGCCGAACGGCGGGAAGTCCTGGGGCACGGCAACTTTCAGCGTGCCGCGTTTGACCACGTCGTCCAGACCGTCGGCGTGAGCGGGGGCCTGGCACAGCAGCAGGCCGGCAAACAGGGAAGCGAGGAGGGCGCTGTAACGCTGGGTCATGGACAATCTCCGGATCGGCGGGAAGTGGTTGCTGCGATCGGACAGAGCATGGGCCGTGCCAACAGACGGATTTCGCCCCGGCAGGCCGCGGCATCAGCGGCTTGGTTCGGTCTTACTGGTCTGAACAGTCAACTCGGTTTTCGCACTGCGATGGCGCATCGGCAGTGCGCGCCGAACCCCGCTGGGGCACGACTTGCCGGACTCGGCGAATAGCTTTACAACTAGCCGCACCTTGGCACTGACGCGTCCGCACATCATGAATTCGATCTCCCGCGCCGTACCCGAAGTGGCGCTGCAAGCGATCCGCAAACTGATCACCGAACAGGGCTTCGGGGCCGGCGACGCGTTGCCTTCGCAACGGGATCTGGCGCTGCAACTGGGCGTCAGTCGGGCATCGTTGCGTGAAGCGCTGTCGTCGCTCAGTGCACTGGGCGTGGTCAGCATTCAGCCGGGCAAGGGCGTGTTCGTGCAGTCGCCGGTCGAATTGTCGCGCGGCGAAGCGCCGGGCTGGCCATTCGCGGCGCAAGCCTCGCCGCTGGACATCTTTCAGTTGCGCTACGCGCTGGAGGGCTTTGCCGCCGGGCTTGCCGCGACAACCTTGAGCACGTTTGATCTGGATGCGCTGGAAGACAATGTCGCGGCGATGCGCGAGCAATTGCGCGGCGGCGACTTCGAAGCGGCGGCGAAACTCGACTTCGAATTTCACCGGCGCATCCTCCTGGCCAGTGGCAATCAGGCGATGCTGAGCATTCTCACCGCCAGCGCCGAGATCTTCCTCGAGAGCCAGAAACTGCCGTTCATCCGCGCCGAGCGCGCCATGGAAACCTGGCAGGAACACCGCAAGATCCTCCGCGCCCTGGCCCGCCGCGCGTCGGGGGCTGCGCAGAAAGCCATGCAGGAACATGTACGCAACGCCGCCCTGCGCACCGGAATCGCCTTCATCGCTCCCGCCACGGCGTGACTTGAGCTATACCCAAACTCATCAGGGGCCATAGCAACACTCAATCATCTGCGGCTTCCGGAACAAGGGAAGGGCGGCTATGATGGGCCACGTTTTTTTGCTTACAACCTGGAGAACTCCATGAGCAGCGATCTGATCAAACACGTTAGCGACGCTAGCTTCGAAGCCGACGTAATCAAGGCCGAAGGCGCTGTCCTGGTCGACTACTGGGCTGAATGGTGCGGCCCTTGCAAAATGATCGCACCGGTTCTGGACGAGATTGCCGAGACCTATAAAGGCAAGCTGACCGTCGCCAAACTGAACATCGACGAAAACCAGGAAACCCCGGCCAAGCATGGCGTGCGTGGTATCCCGACGCTGATGCTGTTCAAGAACGGCAACGTTGAAGCGACCAAGGTCGGCGCACTGTCGAAGTCGCAACTGGCGGCTTTCCTCGACGCCAACATCTGAGCGTCGCAGTAAAACGCTGAAAAAAAGCCCCGCACTTCGCGGGGCTTTTTGCGTATTCAGGGCTGGACGCTCCGAAACTCAGGTGGTACATTCGGCCCCGCACTGGTTTCTCCAATGCCCCCTGCTAGCCGTCGCCGACGCACTCCTTTTCGAATTAGTTCGCGATCCTGTCGCCTTCTCCGCGGCGCGGCCTCATTAAGCCAAAAGCTTAATTTCCCCCCTCCATAAATGATTACGTCATTCCTATATGAATCTGACTGAACTCAAGCAAAAGCCGATTACCGAACTGCTCGAATTGGCCGAACAGATGGGCATAGAAAATATGGCCCGTTCGCGCAAGCAGGACGTGATTTTCTCCCTGCTGAAAAAGCACGCGAAAAGCGGCGAGGAAATCTCCGGTGATGGCGTGCTGGAGATTCTCCAGGACGGCTTCGGCTTCCTGCGCTCCGCAGACGCTTCCTACCTCGCCGGCCCTGACGACATCTACGTCTCGCCGAGCCAGATCCGCCGCTTCAACTTGCGCACCGGTGACACCATCGTTGGCAAGATCCGCCCTCCGAAGGAAGGCGAGCGGTATTTCGCCCTGCTCAAGGTCGACACGATCAACTTCGATCGTCCGGAGAACGCGAAAAACAAGATTCTCTTCGAGAACCTGACCCCGCTGTTCCCGACCGTGCGCATGAAGATGGAAGCCGGCAACGGTTCCACCGAAGACCTGACCGGTCGCGTGATCGACCTGTGTGCGCCGATCGGCAAAGGCCAGCGTGGTCTGATCGTTGCGCCGCCGAAGGCCGGTAAAACGATCATGCTGCAGAACATCGCAGCGAACATCGCCCGCAACAACCCTGAAGTTCACCTGATCGTGCTGTTGATCGACGAGCGTCCGGAAGAAGTGACCGAAATGCAGCGCACCGTGCGCGGCGAAGTGGTTGCCTCGACTTTCGACGAGCCGCCGACCCGTCACGTCCAGGTAGCTGAAATGGTGATCGAGAAGGCCAAGCGCCTGGTCGAACACAAGAAAGACGTGGTGATCCTGCTCGACTCCATCACCCGTCTGGCCCGTGCCTACAACACCGTGATCCCGAGCTCCGGCAAGGTCCTGACCGGTGGTGTCGATGCCCACGCCCTGGAGAAGCCGAAACGTTTCTTTGGTGCCGCGCGCAACATCGAAGAAGGCGGCTCGCTGACCATTATCGCCACCGCGCTGGTTGAAACCGGCTCGAAGATGGACGAAGTGATCTACGAAGAGTTCAAGGGTACCGGCAACATGGAACTGCCTCTGGATCGCAAGATTGCCGAGAAGCGTGTGTTCCCGGCCATCAACATCAACCGTTCCGGCACCCGCCGCGAAGAGTTGCTGACTGCCGACGACGAACTGCAGCGCATGTGGATTCTGCGCAAGCTGCTGCACCCGATGGACGAAGTTGCCGCCATCGAGTTCCTGGTCGACAAGCTGAAGACGACCAAGACCAACGACGAGTTCTTCTTGTCGATGAAGCGCAAGTAATATTCTGCGCTGTTGAAAAGGCGTCCCGCGAGGGGCGCTTTTTTTTGCCCGCGATTATTTGTATCTGGATTGAAGTTTGCGCGGCTGCTAACGTCGCGCCTTCAAGGGATTCTGTATCCAGAACAGGTAAGGTTTTTCATGCACACGTTTGGCAATCGCCGTGATATCGACGGTTTACGCGCGCTCGCGGTTCTTCCCGTCGTGCTGTTTCATTTCGGATTCAATACGTTCAGCGGCGGATTTGTCGGCGTGGATGTTTTCTTCGTCATCTCCGGGTTTCTGATCACCTCGATCCTGTTTCGCGAAATCAGTGCCCAGCGTTTCAGCTTTCTCGACTTCTGGGGCCGTCGCGCTCGACGCATTCTGCCGGCGCTGACGCTGGTCGTAGTGGTGACTCTGGCGCTGGGCTGGTTGCTGCTGACCGCCAAGGATCTGTCCGATCTGGGACGAACGATTCGCTATCAGTCGCTGTTCATTTCCAACATCCTGTTCATGCGCGAGGACGGCTACTTCGCCCCGGCCTCCGATCTTAAACCCTTGCTGCATACCTGGTCGCTGGCCGTGGAGGAGCAGTACTACATCTTCTTCCCGCTGATGATGGTGCTGCTGATGCGCTATGTCCGGCATTGGCGCTGGATGCTGTTCGCCGTGCTGCTGGTGTCGTTCGGGCTGAACATCGTCTACATCGAGCGTCGCCCGGAATTCGCCTTCTTCTCCCTGCCGACCCGCGCCTGGGAGTTGCTCTGCGGCGCCATGCTCGCAGTGTTGCCGACAGCAAAACCCGCGCCGCGGCTTTGGTTTCGGCAGACCGTCGGCCTGGCCGGACTGGCGGCGGTGCTATTGGCAATCTTCACATTCAACAAAACCACCGTGTTCCCGGGCTGGGCAGCGTTGCTGCCGGTGCTCGGTACCAGCGCATTGATCTGGTCGGGCGCTCGCGGCCCGACCCTGGCCGGCCAGGTGTTGAGTCTGCGGCCAATGGTGTGGATCGGTCTGTTGTCCTACTCGCTATACCTGTGGCACTGGCCGATCTACGTGTATGCCAATGCTATCTCGATCGACGGCATCCAGCCGCTTGAAGCGCTTGGCTGGATCGCGCTGGCGGTCGCACTGGCTTGGCTGAGTCTGCGCTTTGTCGAGCTGCCGTTTCGCGAAAAACGCGTGTTCGCCAGTCGAAACTCGGTGTTGGTCGGTGGCCTGGTGTCGATTGCCGTCCTGGCGGTGGTCGGTTCGGCCATCCGTTCGGCGGACGGCGTGCCCGAGCGTCTGAGCGGCAAAGCGCTGGAATATGCCCAGTCCCAGGAGTGGAACGCCGGGCAGATGCAATGCATGCACATGAGCAAGGACAAAACCCTGGACAAGGCGTGTCGCGTGGGCGGCGATCAGAAAATTGCGCCGACGAAAATGTTCTGGGGTGACAGCCACACCGCCGCGCTGCTGCCCGCCATCGAAGGCAATAGCCAGCGTGACGGTCAGCCGGTCTGGCTGTACAGCCTCACCGGATGCCCACCGATCATCGACGACGCCCTGCGCGCGCAATGCAAGCAGTTCAACCAGCGCAATATGCAGCTGGTCCGCGAGCTGGGTATCAAGGACGTGGTGTTGGCGGCGAACTGGAGTCTGTATGTCTACGGCCGCGAGGACGGCGACGGCGACAAGCAGTTCCTCCTCGACCCTTCGCGCAATGTCGCGCAATCGGAAAAGCGCATGGCAGCGGCAATCAAGGCTCAGGTCAGCGAATTGCGTGAGGCGGGCGTGCAGGTCTGGTTGTTCAAGGAGGTGCCACTGCAGCACAAGAGTTACATCAGCCGCTTGACCAGTCTGGCGCGTATTGGCCGCTCGGCCGAAGGATTGGGCCGCCCGCTCGCCGAGCATCTGGCTCGCCAGCAGTTTTTCACCGAGCTGTTCGGCTCGATGAATGCCGCGGATGCCGGGGTGCACGTCATCGACCCGACGCCGTTGATGTGCAAGGACGGCTTGTGCATGATCGATGTCGACGGCCACTCGCAGTACAAGGATGCCGACCATCTTTCCGACGCCGGCAGCGCCAGACTCAGCCCGTTGTTTGCGCCGATGCTGCTGGGTGCTAGCCACAATTGAGCGATGCCGGGCACTGACGGGCTGCTGTTTGCCCGTCAGAGCAGGTAGGATGTACGCCTATTTTGAGGGTGCCATCGTCAATGAAATTCAAGGATCTTCGGGATTTCGTGCAGCAGCTTGAGCAGCGCGGAGAGTTGAAACGCATCCAGATTCCCGTCTCGCCGGTGCTGGAGATGACTGAGGTGTGCGACCGCACGTTGCGGGCCAAAGGCCCGGCGCTGCTGTTCGAAAAACCCACCGGTTACGACATCCCGGTGCTCGGCAACCTGTTCGGCACCCCCGAGCGCGTGGCCATGGGCATGGGCGCCGAGTCGGTCAGCGAACTGCGCGAAATCGGCAAGCTGCTGGCCTTCCTCAAGGAACCGGAGCCGCCGAAGGGCTTGAAGGACGCATGGTCGAAACTGCCGATCTTCCGCAAGATCATTTCCATGGCGCCGAAAGTCGTCAAAGACGCGGTGTGTCAGGAAGTGGTCATCGAAGGTGACGACGTCGATCTGGCAATGCTGCCGGTGCAGACCTGCTGGCCCGGCGACGTTGGCCCGCTGATCACCTGGGGCCTGACGGTCACCAAAGGCCCGAACAAGGAACGTCAGAACCTCGGCATCTACCGTCAGCAAGTGATCGGTCGCAACAAGGTGATCATGCGCTGGCTCAGCCATCGTGGCGGTGCTCTCGACTTCCGCGAGTGGTGCGAGAAGCATCCGGGGCAGCCGTTCCCGGTGTCGGTGGCCCTTGGCGCTGATCCGGCGACTATCCTTGGCGCTGTAACCCCGGTGCCGGACAGCCTTTCCGAATACGCTTTCGCCGGTCTCTTGCGCGGTAACCGCACCGAGCTGGTCAAGTGCCGTGGCAACGACCTGCAAGTGCCGGCCACCGCCGAAATCATCCTCGAAGGCGTGATTCATCCGGGCGAAATGGCCGACGAAGGCCCGTATGGCGACCACACCGGTTACTACAACGAAGTCGACAGCTTCCCGGCGTTCACCGTCGAGCGCATCACCCACCGGATCAAACCGATCTATCACAGCACTTACACCGGCCGTCCGCCGGATGAGCCGGCGATTCTCGGCGTGGCGCTGAATGAAGTGTTCGTACCGATCCTGCAGAAGCAATTCCCGGAGATCACCGACTTCTACCTGCCGCCGGAAGGCTGCTCGTACCGCATGGCCGTGGTGACAATGAAGAAGTCGTATCCGGGGCATGCCAAGCGCGTGATGCTCGGCGTCTGGTCGTTTTTGCGACAGTTCATGTACACCAAGTTCGTTATCGTCACTGACGACGATATCAACGCCCGCGACTGGAACGACGTGATCTGGGCCATCACCACGCGCATGGACCCCAAGCGCGATACGGTGATGATCGATAACACGCCGATCGACTACCTCGACTTCGCCTCGCCGATTTCCGGCCTGGGCTCGAAAATGGGCCTGGATGCCACCCACAAGTGGCCGGGCGAAACCACCCGCGAGTGGGGCCGCGTGATCGTCAAGGACGACGCCGTCACCCAACGGATCGATGCCATCTGGAATCAGTTAGGAATAGATTGATGCGTGTAACCCTGCAGCCTTCCGGAGCGGTCCTCGAGATACAACCCGGTGAGCGGATTCTCGACGGCGCGCGGCGCCTGGGCTATGACTGCCCGCAAAGCTGCCGCAACGGCAATTGCCACGTGTGTGCAGCGCTGTTGGTCGAAGGCCGCGTCGAGCAGGCGGGCAAAGTCCACGACCACGGCGAGTTCTACACCTGCATCGCCGAACCGCTGGAAGACTGCGTGCTGTTGTGGGATGGCGTGCTCGCATTGGGTGAGCTGCCGGTGCGCAGCCTGTCGTGTCAGGTCATCGAGTGCCGCGAGGTGGGCGGCGATACCTGGCGCGTGCGTCTGCGTGCACCGGCGGGCAAGCCACCGCGTTATCACGCCGGGCAGTATTTGATGATCGAGCGTGAGAGCGGCGAGAAATCGGCGTTCTCCATGGCTTCGGCACCCCACGGCGGGCGTGATCTGGAAATCCACGTGCTGGCGCGCGAAGCCAGTGCGCTGAGCCTG
Source organism: Pseudomonas sp. HN2 (assembly GCF_020736465.1). Taxonomy (NCBI): domain Bacteria; kingdom Pseudomonadati; phylum Pseudomonadota; class Gammaproteobacteria; order Pseudomonadales; family Pseudomonadaceae; genus Pseudomonas; species Pseudomonas sp. HN2. The sequence goes on along the minus strand of NZ_CP085885.1, from coordinate 5,801,870 downwards.
ATCGAACAGCTGCAACGCAACCCGATGGTGCGTGTCGAGCTGCCGTTTGGCGACACACACCTTGCGGAGCTGCCCGAAGGCCCGCTGGTGCTGATTGCCGCTGGCACCGGCATGGGCCAGATTCACAGCCTGATCGAGCATTGCCGCGCCGAAGGTTTCAAGCATCCGGTGCATCTGTACTGGGGTGTGCGCCGTCCGGAAGATTTCTATCAGATCGAGCACTGGGACGAATGGCTGAAGCTGCCCAACCTGTTTCTGCACAAGGTCGTCAGCGACCAGTGCGGCTGGGAAGGGCGCTGCGGCATGTTGCACGAGGCGGTTTGCGAGGATTTCCCTGACCTGAAGCCGCTGCACGTCTATGCCAGCGGTTCGCCGGCGATGGTTTATGGCACGCTGGACGCGCTGGTTGAGGCGGGAATGGATGCGCATCAGATGCGCGCCGACGTGTTCGCCTATGCCCCGCGCGGCTGATACTTATAACTGGGTATATAGCCGATCGGTATTTATGTAATTGCACAAATACCGCTAGGTTATATATCAATCAGGTAATTAATCACCGCCAGTGTCATGGCACTTTATTTGCCTCGAAACATATGTGCCTTATTGTTACAGCGGTGCGTTCTATTAAGTAATTCTTCACCCGCGGGGAGCTGAACGCTATTCGCCATGAGCGCCATTGAAAACGCAATTCTGAATCTGGCTTACCCTCCGCGGCTCGATCTTGGGCCGCAGCTGACGCACGAACAACTTCTCGCTTCCATGCAATCGACCATGGCGCGCCACAAGGGCGGGCCGGTGTGGCTGTTCGCCTATGGCTCGCTGATCTGGCGTCCGGAATGCACGGCCGTTGAGCGTATGCGCGGTCGCGTGCATGGTTACCATCGCGGCTTGTACCTGTGGTCGCATGAGCACCGTGGTACGCCGGAGATGCCCGGTCTGGTGTTCGGTCTGGATCGTGGCGGTTCCTGCAGCGGTTTTGCCTACCGCTTGCCGGAAGACAATCTCGATACCGCGCTGTACGCGCTGTGGAAACGCGAGATGCCGTTTCCCTCGTATCGTCCGCACTGGCTCAATTGCCGGCTCGAAGATGGCACTCAGGTGCAGGCCTTGGGATTCGTTCTGGAGCGTCACCTGCCGAGTTATGCCGGCAACTTGCCGGATCATGTGCTCAGCCAGGTGTTCGCCAGCGCCAGCGGGCGTTACGGCACCACTCGCGATTATGTCGAGCAGACCGTGCACGCCCTGCGCAGCCACGCCATGCCAGACCGCAATCTGGAAGCGCGGCTCAAGCGCTGTAAATCACACAGCGATCAGGCGACCGCTTCGCGGCTCTGACTGGCGACCTGCTTGTGCCATAGCGTTGGCGCGAGGAAGGCCATCGCCAGCAGGCAAGCGCCGACCAGCAGGACGAAACCGCCGTCCCAGCCGAAATGGTCAACGGTGTAGCCCATCGCCGCACTGGCCGCGACCGAACCACCCAGATAACCGAACAGACCGGTGAATCCCGCTGCGGTGCCGGCGGCCTTCTTCGGTGCCAGTTCCAGTGCCTGCAGGCCGATCAGCATGACCGGGCCGTAGATCAGGAAGCCGATCGACAACAGGGCGATCATGTCGACCATCGGGTTGCCGGCCGGATTCAGCCAGTACACCAGCGTCGCCACGGTCACCAGCGCCATGAACACCATGCCGGTCAGGCCACGGTTGCCACGGAAGATCTTGTCCGACATCCAGCCGCACAGTAGCGTCCCCGGAATGCCCGCCCACTCGTAGAAGAAGTAGGCCCACGAGGTTTTATCCACGGTGAAACCCTTGGCTTCCTTCAGGTAGGTCGGCGCCCAGTCCAGCACGCCGTAGCGCAGCAGGTAGACGAAAACGTTGGCCATGGCGATGTACCAGAGCATTTTGTTGCGCAGCACGTATTTGACGAAGATTTCCTTGGCGCTGAATTCGTCTTCGTGGCTGGCGTCGTAGCCTTCCGGATAATCGTTCTTGTACTGCTCGATCGGCGGCAGGCCGACCGATTGCGGGGTGTCGCGCATGGTGATGAACGCAAACACCGCAACGCCCAGCGCGACCGCTGCCGGGACGTAGAACGCCGCGTGCCAGTCGTTGAACAGGCCCATGCCGATCAGGAACAGCGGGCCGATCAGACCGCCGCCGACGTTATGCGCCACGTTCCACACCGACACCACGCCGCCGCGTTCCTTCTGCGACCACCAGTGCACCATGGTCCGTCCGCTCGGCGGCCAGCCCATGCCCTGCGCCCAGCCGTTGATGAACAGGAGGATGAACATCATCGTCACGCTGGATGTTGCCCACGGCGCGAAACCGAAAATGAACATCACCCCGGCCGAGACCAGCAGACCGAACGGCAGGAAGAAACGCGGGTTGGAACGGTCGGACACCAGGCCCATGAGGAACTTCGACAGACCGTAGGCAATGGCGATCGCCGACATCGCCAGGCCGAGGTCGCCACGGCTGTAGCCTTCGTCGATCAGGTAAGGCATGGCCAGGGAGAAGTTCTTGCGCAGCAGGTAGTAGCCGGCGTAGCCGATAAAGATACCGGCGAAGATCTGCCAGCGCAGGCGTCGGTAGGTGCTGTCTATTTTTTCTTCAGGCAAAGGAGCCTGATGTGCGGCAGGACGAAAGAAAGCAAACATTCAAGAGCTCCAGTTTTCTTGTTTTGACTGCGGATGCGAATGTTACAGTTTCGTTACCGAAAATAGCATTGCTTCACGTCGGCAAAACAGCGGAAATTTGCGCAGTTGAGCGTTCCTTTATGAACATGTCGCTCTGAGATAACTATGCGGCGCAGAGGGAATGGTGGCTCGGGTGGCTTTCTGCGGCTTAACGTATTGAAGAGGCGGATCTCAGTATTGAAGCGATCCGGGTTGCGGGCCCGGATCGCGCCGTAGTCTTAACGAACCTGAACGACAACCTTGCCCACAGCCTTGCGCTGGCCAAGATCATCGATCGCTTGCGCGGCATTGCTCAGCGGATACACCTGCGACACCAGCGGTTTGAGTTTGCCCTCGGCGAACCAGCCGAACAGTTGGGCAAAGTTCGCTGCATTGTCCTGGGGCTGGCGCTGGGCGAACGAGCCCCAGAATACGCCGAGCACCGCCGCGCCTTTGAGCAGGGCCAGGTTCACCGGCAGTTCCGGGATGCGTCCGCTCGCGAAGCCGACGACCAGCAGGCGGCCGTTCCAGGCGATGGCGCGGATGGCCTGGTCGAACAGGTCGCCGCCAACCGGGTCGTAAATCACGTCGGCGCCCTGGCCGTCGGTGAGGCGTTTGATTTCGTCCTTCAGATTGCTTTCGCTGTAGTTGATCAACTCGTCAGCCCCGGCAGCCTTGGCCACCGCGAGTTTCTCGGCGCTGCTGGCGGCGGCGATCACCCGGGCGCCCATGGCTTTGCCGATCTCCACCGCGGCGAGGCCCACACCACCGGATGCACCGAGAACCAGCAGGGTTTCGCCCGCTTGCAGGTTGGCGCGCTGCCTGAGCGCGTGCATGGAGGTGCCGTAGGTCATGCTGAAAGCAGCGGCAATGTTGAAGTCCATCGACGGCGGAATCGGCAGGACGTTGTAGCCCGGCACCGCAACCTGCTCGGCAAAACTGCCCCAGCCGGTCAGCGCCATGACCCGGTCGCCGACTTTCAGGTGACTGACCTTTTCCCCGACTTCGCGCACCACCCCGGCCGCTTCACCGCCCGGCGAGAACGGGAAGGGCGGTTTGAACTGGTATTTGCCCTCGATGATCAGCGTGTCCGGGAAATTGACCCCGGCGGCGTGCACGTCCAGCAGGATTTCGTTCTTCTTGGCGACAGGACTGGCGACGTCTTCCAGCACCAGCGATTCGGCAGGGCCGAAGGCTTTGCACAGCACGGCTTTCATCAGGGCTATTCCTTTGGGAGTGATGGCCGATAAGTGTAGGTGTGTGAATCAACGGGTCAACGAGCATGCCCGACCCTGATAGTCAGCCATAAGCTTGTGCTTGCGCGGCGGGTCGCTATGCTAGGCCGCAAACCGGATAAGGAGCGAATTGTGAAAGCGTGGATCATGTTGTTGCTGGCCCTGTCTCTGCCTGTGGCAGCACTGGCGGAAGAAGCCAAAGAAGGCGAGGCGCCGAAGGTCAATTACATCACCCTGAGCCCGCCGTTCGTCGGCAATTACGGCCTCGATGGCACCGCCAAGCTCAAGGTCTACAAGGCCGACGTGGCCCTGCGCGTCACTGGCGAAGAGGCGGCCAAACTGGTCAAGGCCAACGAGCCGCTGATCCGCAATCAACTGGTGGCGCTGTTCACTCAGCAGACCACCGAGGCGATGGGCAGCATCGAGGGCAAGGAAAAGCTGCGTCAGGAAGCGTTGAAGCAGACCCAGCAGGTCATGAATGACGAGACCGGCAAGCCAGTGGTTGAGGATCTGTTGTTCAACAACCTGATCATCCAGTAAGACATAAAATCAAAAGATCGCAGCCTTCGGCAGCTCCTACATTTGGAACGCAAGCCCCCTGTAGGAGCTGCCGAAGGCTGCGATCTTTTGCGCTTTAGCGCAGGGCAATCACCGCCGCCCATTGCTCCGCCGTCACCGGCATCACCGACAACCGCGAGCCCTTCTGCACCAGCGGCATCTCGGCCAGCGCCGTCTGCTGCTTCAGATAATCCAGCTTCAACACCCGCGCAAACGTCTCGACATGCTCGACATCGATCGCGCTCCAGGCATTTTTCTCCGGCGTAGCTTTCGGATCGAAGTAGTGACTGTCGGGCTCAAGTGCCGTCGGATCGGGGTACGCCGCTTCGATTATCTTGCCGATTCCGGCAATTCCCGGCTCCGGACAGCTGGAATGATAGAAAAAGAACTCGTCACCCACCGCCATCGCCCGCAGGAAATTGCGCGCCTGATAATTGCGAACGCCGTCCCAGCGCGCCTTGCCGAGCTTTTCCAGACCCTTGATCGAGAGTTCGTCGGGCTCCGATTTCATCAGCCAGTAGGCCATGTCATTTGCTCCTGAAGCGGTCATTGGGCAGGTTGTCGGGCAATTTTATGACAAACCGACAGTCGGTTGACGTCAGCGTTTGCGCACAGGTTCACGTTGCCGCAAAATGCCGGCCTTTAAAGCTTGACGCTGCTGCACGGCCTACGAACGGAAACCGCTGCTGTCATCGTGATGATGTGCCTTGAGGGGGGCAATCGATGAAACGCAAACCGGATTTGCTATGGACTTTGGTAATTTTGTTTGGCCTGGGCGTGGTAACCACCGGTTACGCGCAGAGCCTGTGGGCCAACAAGGCCGACGCGCCGATCGAAGTGGCGCAACAGGTGCAACAGTCGACCGCTTTCAAACGCTGAACCTGTCTCTTCGACGCCGCTGTTCTGTGCGGCGTCTACTCTGCGAAATACCATGCCTTGTCGGTGACCGTGCCTTGTAACGGGACATCCCAGCTCGCCTGCGCCAAACGCTCGACCTTCTGACATTCATGGGCCAGGCCCAGCAGCGTCGGCTTGCGCCAGTTCTTGCGCCGGGCCAGATAGGCGAGGCTGCGATCATAAAATCCGCCGCCCATGCCCAGGCGCCCGCCAACATCGTCAAACCCCACCAGTGGCAACAGCACCAGATCCAGCGCCCAGACCTTGCGTTGTCGAGCCAGATTGGCCCGGGGCTCAAGGATGCGGAAACGATTGGGAGTGAGCTTTTCGCCGGGGCGAATACGCTGGAAAACCATCTTCGTTCGTGGCCAGGCGCTGAGTACAGGCAGATAAGTTGCCTTGCCGCGCCGCTGGGCTTCGCGCAGGAGCAGGCGCGGATCGATTTCACCGTCGGTGGGCAAATACAGAGAGATATGTTTCGCCCGGCGAAAATGCGGGTCTTGGGCCAATTGCCGGAACAGACCCTTGGCAGCCTGACGTTGTTCGCCCGACGTCAGTGCGCGGCGCGCCTTGCGCAGCAGGCGGCGGAGTTGCGGGCGGGGCAGCAGGGCGGGTTCGGTCATGGTTCGGCTTCGGCAGGTGGATGCAAAAACGTACGCATAAAAAATCCGATGTCGGCATGTACCGACATCGGATTCGAATCAGGCTCCCCGGATGAACCGCTGTCAACTCAGCCCTTGAACCCGAAAGTTCAAGGTGGAAGAAGCAGTAGACTTTAAGGCTTTCCGTCTAGCGGACATGCACACCAGCCCAACGTGCAACTTCCAGGGTAGTGCGAATCGGCTCCGGGACATCGTCAACTGGCAAGCACCCCAGGGAGTGGGGCGAGTATACCTGAAGCTGCCAGTCGAATCAGCCCTTGGCGGTACTCTGATCGTCGGCCAGGACCAGATCGACACGATCGAGCAAGTCGCGCACCTGTTCGCGGGTCGAACCGCTGGCCTGGATATCCGGGCGCTCTTCTTTGTGCAACAGGTCGTGGGTGATGTTCAGCGCGGCCATCACGGCAATGCGGTCGGCACCGATGACTTTGCCGCTGCTGCGGATCTCGCGCATCTTGCCGTCCAGGTAGCGGGCGGCACTGACCAGATTGCTGCGTTCTTCCGGCGGGCAGATGATCGAATACTCTTTGTCGAGGATCTGCACGGTAACGCTATTGCTTGAACTCATGAGTCTTGCTCCAGGGCCTTGAGGCGCGAAATCATCGATTCGACCTTACGCCGGGCGATTTCGTTTTTTTCAATGAGGTGAGCGCGTTCCTCGCGCCAGGTTTTTTCCTGAGCTAGTAAGAGTGCGTTTTGACTCTTAAGTTGCTCGACTCGGCCAATCAGCAGTTCGAGTCTGGCCATCAGCGCTTGCAGGTCGGTGTCTTCCATTGGGTCCACGTGTTCGTCTGATGGGGGTGACTGGCGGACAGCCTTTAATGGTCTTGGCGGGGCTGTCGATGTAGGATACAAGGCCTTCATTCTAGACATAGCGCCGTCTGGCGCCTAGCTGCCCATGACCATTGCGAATTCCCCGTACCAAGCCTTTGCCACCCTGCTGACTGCCAGCGGCCACAACGTCTCGCCTGCCGAACTGCACGGCGTGCTGCTCGGGCGCAGTTGCGCCGGGGCCGGCTTCGATCATGAAGGCTGGCTGATCGACGCCGCCGAACTGCTCGAAGGCGATATCCAGGACAACGTCCGCAACGCCCTGATTGGCCTGCAGGAGATGGTCAAGGGCGAGCTGACCGGCGACGATGTCACCGTCGTTCTGCTGCTGCCGACCGACGATGCACCGCTGGCCGACCGCGCCGCTGCTCTGGGCGAATGGTGCCAGGGCTTCCTCAGCGGTTTCGGCCTGAACTGCCGCGACAGCAGCATGCTCAGCACGGAAGCCAACGAAGTGCTGCAGGATCTGGCGGCGATTTCCCAGGTCCAGGATGCGCTGGAAGAATCCGAAGACGGCGAAACCGACTACATGGAAGTCATGGAGTACCTGCGCGTCGCGCCGCTGCTGCTGTTCTCGGAAACCAAGAAAGCCGACGTGCCGCCAGCCGCCAAGCCGTCGCTGCATTAATCGCGTGCCAGGGAAAGCCATCTGCCCATGACCCATATCCCCAAAGCGGAATACAGCCGTCGCCGCAAGGCCCTGATGGCGCAGATGGAACCCAACAGCATCGCGATCCTGCCCGCCGCCGCGGTCGCTATTCGCAACCGGGACGTCGAGCACGTCTACCGTCAGGACAGCGACTTCCAGTACCTCAGCGGTTTTCCCGAGCCGCAAGCCGTCATCGTGCTGATGCCCGGGCGCGAGCATGGCGAGTACATCCTGTTCTGCCGTGAACGCAACGCCGAGCGCGAATTGTGGGATGGCTTGCGCGCCGGGCAAGAAGGCGCGATCAGCGAATACGGCGCCGATGATGCGTTTCCGATTACCGACATCGACGACATCCTCCCGGGCCTGATCGAAGGCCGCGACCGGGTCTATTCGGCGATGGGCAGCAACCCGGAATTCGATCGGCACCTGATGGAGTGGATCAACGTGATCCGCTCCAAGGCGCACCTTGGTGCGCAGCCGCCGAATGAATTCGTTGCCCTGGATCATCTGCTGCACGACATGCGCCTGTATAAATCGGCGGCAGAAGTGAAGGTGATGCGCGAGGCTGCGCGGATTTCGGCGCAAGCGCATATCCGCGCGATGCAGGCCTGCCGTCCAGGACTGTATGAATACAGCCTCGAAGCCGAACTGGATTACGAATTCCGCAAGGGCGGAGCGAAGATGCCGGCCTACGGCTCGATCGTCGCCGCCGGACGCAACAGCTGCATCCTGCATTACCAGCAGAATGACGCGCTGCTCAAGGACGGTGATCTGGTGTTGATCGACGCCGGTTGCGAGATCGACTGCTACGCCAGCGACATCACCCGCACCTGGCCGGTCAACGGCAAGTTTTCGCCCGAGCAGAAAGCGATCTACGAATTGGTGCTGGCTTCCCAGGAAGCAGCATTCGCCGAAATCGCCCCGAACAAGCACTGGAACCAGGCGCACGAAGCCACGGTGCGGGTGATCACCACAGGTCTGGTCAAGCTGGGTTTGTTGCAGGGCGAAGTTGACGAGTTGATCGCCAGCGAAGCCTACAAGGCTTTTTATATGCACCGCGCCGGCCACTGGCTGGGCATGGATGTGCATGACGTTGGCGAATACAAGGTCGGCGGCGAATGGCGCGTGCTGGAAGTCGGCATGGCGCTGACCGTGGAACCGGGCATCTACATCGCCCCGGACAATCAGAGCGTGCCGAAGAAATGGCGCGGCATTGGCGTGCGCATCGAGGACGACGTGGTCGTAACGCGATCCGGTTGTGAAATTCTCACCAGCGGTGTGCCAAAAACCGTCGCCGAGATCGAAGCGCTGATGGCACAGGCAAGGACACACGCAGCATGAGTCGAGTCAATCTGGCAATTATCGGTGGCGGTCTGGTCGGCGCCAGCCTGGCGTTGGCCTTGCAGGCCGGAGCCAAGGCGCAAGGCTGGAAAATCGTCCTGATCGAACCGTTCGCTCCCGGCGACAGCTGGCAGCCGAGCTACGACGCACGCTCTTCGGCGCTGTCCTTCGGCTCGCGGCAGATTTACCAGCGCCTCGGCGTCTGGCAGGAAATCTCCCGCCGCGCCGAGCCGATCAAACAGATTCACGTCTCCGACCGGGGCCGTTTCTCCACCGCGCGTTTGTCGGCGATGCAAGAGGGCGTGCCCGCGCTCGGTTACGTGGTGGAAAACGCCTGGCTCGGCCAGTGCCTGTGGCAGCACCTCGACAAAGACGTGATCACTTGGCGCTGCCCGGCGGAAGTCACGCGCATGGAGCCGTTGGCCGATGGCTATCGCCTGACCCTCAACGATGAAACCACCCTGGAATGCGACCTCGCGGTGCTCGCCGATGGCGGCCGCTCCGGGTTGCGCGAACAACTGGGCATCAACGTGCGCAAGCGCCCGTACAACCAGAGCGCGCTGATCGCCAACATCACCCCGAGTGAGGCGCACAACGGCATGGCCTTCGAGCGCTTTACCGATGAAGGGCCGATGGCGCTGCTGCCGCTGCCGGACAACCGCTGCGCGTTGGTCTGGACCCGACTGGGCATGGATGCGCAGCGCCTGACCGAGTTGAGCGAGCGCGAATTTCTCAGCGAGCTGCAAGGCGTGTTCGGTTACCGCCTCGGCACCTTGAAACAGGTCGGCGCGCGGCATCTGTATCCGCTGTCACTGATCGAGGCTGAAGAACAGGTGCGTTCGCACCTGGCTGTGCTCGGTAACGCCGCGCACAGCCTGCATCCGATCGCCGGCCAGGGCTTCAACCTGTCGCTGCGTGACGCCGACGCCCTGGCGACTGCGCTGCTGGCCAGTGACAAGCCGCTGGGCGACTTCGCCACGTTGCAGGCCTACCGCGAGCGGCAGCGCCTCGATCAGGACCTGACCGTGGGCTTCTCCGATCAGGTCACGCGGTTGTTCGGCAGCACCCAGCCGCTGGTGTCGCTGGGGCGCAACCTCGGCCTGCTCGGGCTCGATCTGCTGCCGCCGGCGAAACGCTGGTTCGCCCGTCAGGCGATGGGCTTGGGGACGCGTCCGGATGCTTGAGTGGCCGCCCGGCACTTTCATTTTCAGGATCGCGCCGCCCACTGGCGCGCTCGGTAAAACCCATTACGTGCGGCGCAAGCCGCAAGCGAGACAGGCCTAAAGCATGGAAATGCGCGCAGATATGCTGATTGTCGGAGCCGGAATGGTCGGCAGCGCCTTGGCGCTGGCGCTACAGGACAGCGGCCTGGAAGTGCTGCTGCTCGATGGCAGTCCGTTGAGCGTGAAGCCGTTCGATGCCGAAGCGGCGTTTGAACCGCGGGTCAGTGCGTTGTCGGCGGCGAGCCAGCGCATCCTCGAACGCCTCGGCGTGTGGGATGGCATCGCCCAACGGCGCAGCAGTCCGTACACCGACATGCACGTCTGGGACGGCAGCGGCACCGGGCAGATTCATTTCTCGGCGAGCAGCGTGCATGCCGATGTGCTCGGCCACATCGTTGAAAACCGCGTGGTCCAGGACGCCCTGCTCGAACGTTTGCACAGCTGCGATCTGGGCCTGCTCGCCAACGCGCGGCTGGAGCAGATGCGTCGCTCCGGCGATGACTGGCTGCTGACCCTGGCTGACGGCCGCACCCTGCGCGCGCCGCTGGTGATCGCGGCGGATGGCGCCAATTCTGCAGTGCGCCGTCTCACCGGCGTGGCCACTCGCGAGTGGGATTACCTGCATCACGCCATCGTCACCAGCGTGCGCTGCAGCCAGCCGCACCGCAAAACCGCGTGGCAGCGCTTTACCGATCACGGGCCGTTGGCATTTCTGCCGCTGGAACGCGATGGCCAGCAGGACTGGTGCTCGATCGTCTGGTCGACCACGCCGAGTGAAGCCGAGCGCTTGATGGTGCTGGACGACGCTGGGTTTTGCGCCGAACTGGAGCGAGCCTTTGAGGGACGCCTCGGTGAAGTGATCAGCGCCGATCCGCGTCTGTGCGTGCCGCTGCGTCAGCGCCATGCCAAGCGCTACGTCGCGGAAGGCCTGGCCTTGATCGGTGACGCGGCACATACCATTCACCCATTGGCGGGGCAGGGCGTGAATCTCGGTTTCCTCGATGCAGCGGTACTGGCGCAAGTGTTGCTGCAAGCGCATGAGCGCGGCCAGCGATTGGCGGACGTGAAAGTGCTGAGCCGCTACGAGCGTCGGCGCATGCCGCATAACCTGGCGCTGATGGCGGCGATGGAAGGCTTTGAGCGCTTGTTCCAGGCCGATCCGCTGCCGCTGCGCTGGCTGCGCAATACCGGGTTGAAACTGGTCGAGCAGATGCCCGAGGCCAAGGCGTTGTTTGTGCGCGAGGCGCTGGGGTTGACCGGGGATCTTCCAGCGCTCGCCAAGCCCTGAGATGTGCATTGAATTTAATGGCCTCATCGCGAGCAGGCTCACTCCTACAGGGGAACGCATGCCAATTGTAGGAGTGAGCCTGCTCGCGATGGCGCCAGTCGGTTCAACCACAGCATTCCGACTGTGCAACATCTGGTAACGCCTTCACCCAGTGTTCGATTGTGGTGGTAAATGTGAGTCCTTATCATTTGGCCCACATTTTCCGACCGAGAGACCACTCCCATGTTGGCACCCAAGCGTCTTCTGACCGCACTGGCCTTGACCCTGATCGGCAGCACCACTGCCCAGGCTGCCGATGAGGTGGTGGTCTACTCGTCGCGTATCGATGAGCTGATCAAGCCGGTATTCGATGCCTACACCGCCAAGACCGGGGTGAAGATCAAGTTCATCACCGACAAGGAAGCGCCGCTGATGCAGCGCATCAAGGCCGAAGGTGAAAACGCCACCGCCGACCTGCTGCTCACTGTCGATGCCGGCAACCTCTGGCAGGCCGAGCAGATGGGCATTCTGCAGCCGTTCACCTCGAAGACCATCGACACCAACATTCCGCCGCAATATCGCTCCTCCACTCACGCCTGGACCGGCCTGAGCCTGCGCGCCCGGACCATCGCCTATTCCACCGAGCGGGTGAAACCGGGCGAACTGACCACCTACGAAGCGCTGGCCGACAAGAACTGGGAAGGTCGCTTGTGCCTGCGCACGGCGAAGAAGGTCTACAACCAGTCGCTGACCGCGACCATGATCGAAGTCCACGGCGCCGAGAAGACCGAGAAAATCCTCAAGGGCTGGGTCAACAACCTGTCCACTGACGTGTTCTCCGATGACGTTGCGGTGCTGGAAGCGATCAACGCCGGGCAGTGTGACGTCGGCATCGTCAACACTTATTACTACGGTCGCCTGCACAAGCAGAAGCCTGAATTGCCGGTGAAGCTGTTCTGGCCGAATCAGGCTGATCGCGGCGTGCATGTGAATCTGTCGGGCATCGGCCTGACCAAGCATGCACCGCACCCGGAAGCGGCCAAGGCGCTGGTCGAATGGATGACCACCCCTGAGGCGCAGAAGATTTTTGCTGATGTGAATCAGGAATTCCCGGCCAACCCGGCTGTGGCACCCTCGGAAGAAGTCGCGGCGTGGGGCAAGTTCGTGGCCGATACCTTGCCGGTCGAGGTCGCGGGCAAACGCCAGGCCGAAGCGATCCGGATGATGGATCGGGCGGGGTGGAATTGAGTCTGTTCCGATAACACCGTTTACTTTAGATCGCTGCCCTCACCCCAGCCCTCTCCCGGAGGGAGAGGCAGCCGATTTGTGTTGGATTCGAACCTGAGTTCGGCTTGCTACCTCAGATCGGCATAATACGTACAAGCGACGCGGTCAGTCCCCTCTCCCTCCGGGAGAGGGCCAGGGTGAGGGCAGCACTCTCAACCTGGAACACGCAATCCAAGACCACGCCAATACCTCCAGAGACCCTAAAGTGGCCCACCCCGCCCAACGCCGCTGGTACCCCATCGTCTTCGCCATCGCTGCGCTGGTGCTGTTGCCGCTGAGCGTGTTGCTGCTGTCGTGGCAGACCATCGATCAGCAGATCTGGTCGCACCTGTGGGAAACCCAGATGCCGCGTCTGCTCGGCAATACCCTGACGCTGATCCTCGGCGTCGGTGTCGGCGTGACGCTGCTCGGTGTCAGCCTGGCCTGGCTGACCAGCCTCTGCGAATTCCCCGGTCGGCGCTGGCTCGACTGGGCGCTGATGCTGCCCTTTGCCATTCCAGCGTATGTACTGGCGTTCGTTTTCGTCGGCCTGCTGGATTTCGCCGGCCCGGTGCAGAGCCTGTTCCGCGAATGGTTCGGCACGGGCCTGCGCCTGCCCCGGGTGCGCTCCACCGGCGGGGTGATTGTGGTGCTGGTGCTGGTGTTTTATCCCTACGTTTACCTGCTGGCGCGCACCGCGTTTCTGGCCCAGGGGAAAGGGTTGATGGAGGCGGCGCGGGTGCTCGGACAATCGCCGTGGCAGGCGTTCTGGCGGGTCGCGTTGCCGATGGCGCGTCCGGCGATTGGTGCCGGTGTGGCGCTGGCGCTGATGGAAACCCTGGCCGATTTCGGCGCGGTGTCGGTGTTCAATTTCGACACCTTCACCACCGCCATCTACAAAACCTGGTACGGCTTCTTCAGCCTGCCCAGCGCCGCGCAACTGGCGAGTCTGTTGCTGTTGGTGGTAATGCTGGTGCTGTACGGCGAACGCCGGGCACGCGGGGCGAACCGGGCCAGCAATGAACGGCCACGGGTGAAAGCGCTGTATCACCTGCGCGGGCTCAAAGCGTTTGCGGCGACGGGCTGGTGTGGATTGGTGTTCGCCTGCGCCTTCGTCATTCCGGTGCTGCAACTGATCGTGTGGTTCTGGCAGCGCGGGCGCTTCGATCTGGACGAGCGCTACGCCGGGCTGATCCTGCACACGTTGTATCTGGGCGCGATGGCGGCGCTGATTACCGTCAGCGTTGCGTTGTTGCTGGCTTTCGCCCGGCGTCTGGCGCCGACCCCAACGATAAACTCCGGCGTCAGCCTGGCCAATCTCGGCTACGCGTTGCCCGGTTCGGTGCTGGCGGTGTCGATCATGCTCGCTTTCAGTTATCTGGATCGGGAACTGGTGATTCCGCTCTCCGCGTGGCTCGGCGGTGCCGGCAAACCACTGTTGCTCGGCAGCCTCGCCGCTTTGCTCATGGCTTATCTGGTGCGTTTTATCGCCGTCGCTTACGGACCGCTGGAAAGCAGTCTGGCGCGTATACGGCCATCTTTGCCCGAAGCAGCACGTAGCCTGGGTGTCAGTGGGCCGCGACTGTTTTTCAAAGTGTATCTGCCGCTGTTGCTGCCCGGCACGCTGAGCGCCGCGTTGCTGGTGTTCGTCGATGTGCTCAAGGAAATGCCCGCGACCCTGCTGATGCGCCCGTTTGGCTGGGACACGCTGGCGGTGCGCATCTTTGAAATGACCAGCGAAGGCGAATGGGCGCGCGCCTCATTGCCGGCATTGACCCTGGTGCTGGTCGGGCTATTGCCAGTGATCGGATTGATTCGACGCTCAGCGCACCGAAACACTTAGTAGTGAGTCCTACATCATGCGGCTACAATGCGCGGCATTCGGTGCGGTTCGTCTGACAGACCCGTGCGCTGGAATCGGCTGCAAGCCTTATTTATCAAGGCTTTCAGCCGTATAGCGGCGGTCCGCACCCTCGCCACGCCCGGAAGGAGAAACCCATGGGACAGCGTACGCCTCTGTATGACCTGCACCTCGCGCTCGGCGCGAAGATGGTCGATTTTGGCGGTTGGGACATGCCACTGCATTACGGCTCGCAGGTCGAGGAGCACCACGAAGTGCGCCGCGATTGCGGGGTGTTCGATGTTTCCCACATGACCGTGATCGATGTCACCGGTGCCCAGGCCAAGGCCTGGCTCCAGCATCTGCTGGCCAATGATGTCGAGCGCCTGCAGCATCCCGGCCGGGCGTTGTACAGCACCATGCTCAACGAGCGTGGCGGCATCGTCGACGACATGATCGTCTACCGCCTCGACGACGCTTACCGGCTGGTGTTCAACGCCTCTACCCGCGATCAGGATCTGGCCTGGATGAACGCCCAGCTCGGCGCTTACGACGTGCAACTGCACGAGCGCTCCGAGCTGGCGATGCTCGCCATCCAGGGCCCGCAGGCCCGGCACAAGATCGCCGAACTGGTGACTCAGTCCCGCGCCACGCTGATCCAGCAACTCAAACCTTTCGAAGGCGCCATCGACGGCGACTGGTTCATCGCGCGCACCGGTTACACCGGCGAGGATGGTCTGGAGATCTGCCTGCCGGCGAATCAGGCGCCGGGTTTTTTCAACGACCTGGTCGGCGCCGGCATTTCGCCGATCGGCCTTGGCGCCCGCGACACCTTGCGCGTCGAGGCCGGGATGAACCTCTACGGTCAGGACATCCACCAGGACGTTTCGCCGCTGGCCTCGAACATGGCTTGGAGCATCGCCTGGGAACCGGCGTCGCGTCAGTTCATCGGCCGCGCGGCGCTGGAGGCGGAAAAAGCCGCCGGCGTGGCGCACAAACTGGTCGGTCTGGTGCTCGAAGAACGCGGGGTTCTGCGCGCTCACCAAGTGGTTCGCATCGCCGATGTTGGCGAAGGGGAGATCACCAGTGGTAGTTTCTCTCCTACGCTGAGCAAATCGATTGCCCTGGCGCGTGTGCCGATGGCAACTGCCGACCGCGCCGAAGTGGAAATCCGTGGCAAGTGGTACCCGGTACGAGTGGTCAAACCGACCTTCGTACGCCATGGCAAAACCTTGATCTAACCTTTTCTGGCGGGCATGACCGCTGACCAATTTCCGAGGAACCGAAGATGAGCGATATCCCTGCCGAACTGCGTTTTGCCGAAAGTCATGAATGGGCGCGTCTGGAAGCTGACGGCACCGTCACCGTGGGCATCAGCGATCACGCGCAGGAAGCGCTGGGCGACGTGGTGTTCGTCGAGCTGACCGAAGTCGGCAAGGTGTTCGCCGCCGGTGACCAATCCGGCGTGGTCGAGTCGGTAAAAGCCGCCTCCGACATCTACGCCCCGGTCAGCGGCGAAGTCATCGCGATCAACGAAGAGCTGAGTGGCTCGCCCGAGCTGCTGAACTCCGACCCGTACGGCGCGTGGATCTTCAAGCTCAAGCCAAGCGACAAGGCCGAGCTGGACAAGCTGCTGGATGCGGCGGCTTACAAGGCTGCCATCGGCGAGTAACCTGCCGGCATGACCCAAAGCCCCGATTCGTCGGGGCTTTTTTATGTCCGATGCAAATCCACTGTAGGAGTGAGCCTGCTCGCGATAGCGGTCTGTCAGTTCATTTTCGGTGGCTGACCCACCGCTATCGCGAGCAGGCTCACTCCTACAAGGGGATGCGGTGTCCAGAAAATGGGTTGTCACGCAGGCTGCTATGCTGGTTTGACCGTGTCGATTGACGCCAAGCCCCAGCCAGGAGAGCCCGTCATGCCCCAGTCGCCGTCTCTGAGCCAGTTACGCGATCCCGAAGCCTTTCTGCGCCGTCACCTCGGCCCGGATGCTGCCGAGCAGCAGGCGATGCTCGACAGCCTGGGCCTGGGCAGTCGCGCCGAGCTGATCGAGCAGACCGTGCCCCCGGGCATTCGCTTCAATCGCGCACTGGATCTGCCGCCGGCCCTCGACGAGCAAGCTGCGCTGGCGAAACTGCGCGGTTATGCCGAGCAGAATCAGCTGTTCACCAGCCTGATCGGCATGGGCTACCACGGCACCGTCACGCCAACCGTGATCTTGCGCAACGTGCTGGAAAATCCCGGCTGGTACACCGCGTATACCCCATACCAACCAGAGATCGCCCAAGGCCGGCTCGAGGCGCTGCTGAATTTTCAGCAGCTGACCATCGACCTCACCGGCCTGGAGCTGGCCAACGCCTCGCTGCTCGATGAGGCCACCGCTGCCGCCGAAGCCATGGCTCTGGCCAAGCGCGTGGCGAAGTCGAAGAGCAATGCGTTTTTCGTCGATGAAAACTGTCATCCGCAAACCCTCTCCGTGGTGCAGACCCGCGCCGAAGGTTTCGGCTTCGAGCTGATCGTCGACGCGGTGGATAACCTGGCGCAGCACGAGGTGTTCGGTGCGCTGCTGCAATATCCCGACACCCACGGCGAAATCCGCGATCTGAAACCGCTGATCGATCACCTGCACGCGCAGCACGCCCTGGCCTGCGTTGCCACCGACTTGCTCAGCCTGCTGGTGCTGACGCCGCCGGGTGAGTTGGGTGCCGATGTGGTGTTCGGCTCGTCCCAGCGTTTTGGCGTGCCAATGGGTTATGGCGGACCGCACGCGGCGTTCTTCGCCAGCCGCGAGGAATACAAGAGGGCGATTCCGGGGCGGATCATCGGCGTATCGAAGGATGCTCGCGGCAACGTCGCGCTGCGCATGGCCCTGCAAACCCGTGAGCAACATATCCGCCGCGAGAAGGCTAACTCGAACATCTGCACGGCACAGGTGCTGCTGGCGAATATCGCCAGTTGCTATGCGGTGTATCACGGTCCCGAGGGCTTGAAGCGTATCGCCCAGCGCGTGCATCGTCTGACCTGCATCCTCGCGGCTGGACTTGAGCGCAACGGCATCAAACGGCTCAACGCCCAGTTCTTCGACACGCTGACCCTGGAAGTCGGCGGCGCACAAACGGCGATCATCGAAAGCGCTCAGGCAGCGCAGATCAACCTGCGCATTCTCGGTCGCGGCCGCGTCGGTCTGAGTCTGGACGAGACCTGTGATGAACACACCGTGGCGAAATTGTTCGATGTGCTGCTCGGTGCCGATCATGGCTTGAGCGTCGACGCGCTGGATGCCGAAGACATCGCCTCGGGAATTCCAAGTGAGCTCCAGCGCAGCACGCCGTACCTGCGCCATCCAGTATTCAATGCGCACCACAGCGAAACCGAGATGCTGCGTTACCTCAAACAACTGGAAAACAAGGATCTGGCGCTCAACCAGTCGATGATTCCCCTCGGCTCCTGCACGATGAAACTCAACGCCACCAGCGAGATGATCCCGATCACCTGGCCGCAGTTCGCCAATCTGCATCCGTTCGTGCCGAGAGAGCAGGCCGCCGGTTACACGCTGATGATCGAAGAGCTTGAGCGTTGGCTGTGTGCAATTACCGGTTTCGATGCGATCTGCATGCAGCCCAACTCCGGCGCCCAAGGCGAGTACGCAGGCTTGCTGGCAATTCGCAAATATCACGAGAGCCGGCGCGAGGGCACGCGGGAGATCTGCCTGATTCCGTCGTCGGCCCACGGCACCAATCCGGCTTCGGCGCAGATGGCCGGGATGCGCGTGGTCATTGTCGAGTGCGATGAGGCGGGCAACGTTGATCTGGACGACTTGAAGCTGAAAGCCGCCGAGGCCGGGAACAAGTTGTCGTGTCTGATGGCGACCTATCCATCGACCCATGGCGTGTACGAGGAAGGCATCAGCGAAATCTGCGCAGTGATTCACCAGCACGGCGGCCAGGTGTACATGGATGGCGCCAATCTCAATGCCCAGGTGGGTCTCGCCCGTCCAGCGGACATCGGCGCCGACGTGTCACACATGAACCTGCACAAGACCTTCTGCATACCCCATGGCGGCGGCGGGCCGGGCATGGGCCCGATCGGCGTTCGCGCGCATCTGGCGCCGTTCGTGGCCAACCACCCGGTGGTGCCGATTGACGGGCCACTGGCGCAGAACGGCGCAGTCAGCGCGGCACCGTGGGGCAGTGCGAGCATTTTGCCGATCAGTTGGATGTACATCGCCATGATGGGTCCGCAACTGGCGGACGCCAGCGAGGTGGCGATTCTGGCGGCGAACTATCTGGCGCAGCATCTATCCGGCGCGTTTCCGGTGCTCTACACCGGGCGCAATGGCCGCGTGGCGCATGAATGCATTCTTGATCTGCGCCCACTGAAGGCGCAGACCGGCATCAGTGAGGAAGACGTGGCCAAGCGTCTGATGGATTACGGTTTCCACGCGCCGACCATGTCTTTTCCGGTGCCCGGGACGTTGATGGTCGAGCCGACCGAGAGCGAATCCAAGGCGGAACTCGACCGGTTCATCGCGGCGATGCTGAGTATTCGCGCAGAGATCAATGAAGTGCAGAAGGGCAACTGGCCGGCCGAAGACAACCCGCTCAAACGCGCCCCGCATACGCTGGCCGATGTCACTGGAATCTGGGAGCGACCCTACAGCCTCGAACAGGCCATCACCCCGGATGCGCACACCCGAGCGCACAAGTACTGGCCGGCAGTGAATCGGGTGGATAACGTTTACGGCGATCGCAATCTGTATTGCGCCTGTGTGCCGGTGGATGATTATCGCTGATACATAGGTGTACACAGTTCCCCTGTAGGAGTGAGCCTGCTCGCGATAGCGGTGAATCAGTCACCGGAGAATTTGCCTGATACACCGCTATCGCGAGCAGGCTCACTCCTACAAGGGATTGTGGTGGAGCTGAAATTTGGGCAAAAAAATGCCGCTCGATCGAGCGGCATTTTTTGTTACTCGGAAGCCACGGCGTTCTTCGCCAGGATCGCGTTCGCCAGTTCCATGTCCGAGGCTTGCAGGCCCGGGTTGTCGGCGCGGACTTTCTGCATCGCTGCTTCCAGGTACGGGCCACGGATGCCGCCGTCGCTGGCGACGAAGCTGCCGGCGTCGTCCTGGGCAGCGACGATCAACTTGTGATCCTTGAAGGTCAGGTAGGTCGAACCGGTGGTGGCGCCGGAGGAAATGACGTTACGCCAAAAGCTGTCCGCCATGGCCGAACCAACGGGAAGCGACAGCAGGGCCAAGGTGGCGACAGCAAGTTTGAGACGCATGATGGGGTGACTCCTGGGGATTGACTACGGCGTTGGATCGGCGATCCATCGATCCAGTTCCGTGGCGACTTATTTCAACTCACTTTGTGGCGTCACCCGCAGCACTTCCTCCACCGTGGTCAGGCCCGCCGCGACCTTCTGCGCGCCGGACAGGCGCAGGCTGCGCATGCCTTCCTTGAAAGCCTGGCGCCGAATCGCGGTGAGGTCGGTGTCCGGGGTGATCAGCGCTTTCAGGCTGTCGCTCAGTTGCATGATTTCGTAGACCCCGGCGCGGCCGCGATAGCCGGTGTCGCGGCATTCCAGGCAACCGATCGCCCGTTGCGCATGGCTCGGCAGCGGCGCCTGCCATGGCCGGGTCAGGGTTTGCCAGTCTTCCTCTTCGAGCGTCAGCGGCGCCTTGCAGTGCGGGCACAACGTGCGCACCAGCCGCTGGGCCATGACCCCCAGCACGGTCGCCTTGATCAGGTAATGCGGCACGCCGAGTTCGAGCAAACGGCTGATGGCGCTTGGCGCATCGTTGGTGTGCAGGGTGGACAAGACCAGGTGCCCGGTGAGCGCAGCCTGAATCGCCATTTCCGCGGTTTCCAGATCGCGGATCTCGCCGATCATGATGATGTCCGGGTCCTGTCGCATCAGCGCGCGCACCCCGGAGGCGAAGCTCAGCTCGATGTTGTGCTGCACCTGCATCTGATTGAAGGCCGGCTCGACCATTTCGATCGGGTCTTCGATGGTGCAGAGGTTGACCTCCGGCGTCGCCAGTTTTTTCAGCGTGGTGTAGAGGGTGGTGGTCTTGCCCGAACCGGTCGGCCCGGTGACCAGAATGATGCCGTTGGGCTGGCGGGTCATGTCCTGCCAGCGCCGCAGGTCGTCGGCGCTGAAACCCAACTGGTCGAAATTCTTCAGCAGCACTTCCGGGTCGAAAATCCGCATGACCATTTTTTCGCCGAACGC
Organism: Pseudomonas sp. HN2; assembly: GCF_020736465.1. Taxonomy (NCBI): domain Bacteria; kingdom Pseudomonadati; phylum Pseudomonadota; class Gammaproteobacteria; order Pseudomonadales; family Pseudomonadaceae; genus Pseudomonas; species Pseudomonas sp. HN2. Next base: position 5,781,186 of record NZ_CP085885.1, on the reverse strand, counting down.
CGTCGGCAGGGTCGACAGACGCAATTCCACTTCGCCGCCATCCGGGGTCTTGGTCTTGACCCGGCCATCCTGGGGTTTGCGCTTTTCCGCGACGTTCATGCGACCGAGGCTTTTCAGGCGACTGACAATTGCCATGGTCACCTGCGGCGGGAATTGATAGACGTTGTGCAGCACGCCGTCGATGCGAAAGCGCACGGTGCCGTGCTCGCGGCGCGGTTCGATGTGGATGTCACTGGCGCGCTGCTGGAAGGCGTACTGGAACAGCCAGTCGACGATGTTGACGATGTGTGCGTCGTTGGCGTCCGGCTCCTGGTCGCTGGCGCCGAGATTGAGCAGTTGTTCGAAGTTGCCGAGATTGCCGCCCTGCGCGTCGGCATTGCTGGCGCCGATGACCGATTTGGCCAGACGAAAGAACTCGACGCTGAAGCGCTGGATATCCACCGGGTTGGCCACGACCCGTTTGATCGGCAACTTCAATACGTGGGTCAGATCGGCTTCCCATCCGTTGACGTAAGGCTGGGCGCTGGCCACGGTCACCGCATCACGGTCCACGGCGACGGCGAGAATCCTGTGCCGTTGCGCGAAGGCGTAGGACATCAGCGGTGTGATCGCTGCGACGTTGATTTTCAACGGATCGATGCGCAAGTACGGCTGGCCGGCCTGTTGCGCCAGCCACAGGGTCAGGCTTTCCAGATCCAGATATTTGCCTGGCCGGCTGAGGTCGTCGAGTTGTTGGCTGGCGATGAACTCCAGCGGATGCATCTGCCCGTGAGCAGCATGGCGACGGCGGGCATTGAGCGCCTGTTCCGCCGCGTCCTGGCAGATGAAGCCTTGGGCGACCAGTTCACGCAGTACATCGTTGAGGTCCAGCCAGCGGTCCTGAGTGACAAATTGAACGGACATGTGGCTTTCCTTTTTAAGCGTCATGCCCAAAAGGATAGTCGTGGCGCTGCTGACCGTTGGGCCACTACCCGACGAAGCCGTTGCCGGATCTGTCAGCCGGCGGCTTGCACGGGCGCCTGCCATGCCGCGTCGACGTTGTGCAGGTCCACCGAGCAGACGCTGATCAGGTTGCGCAGTTTTTCCGCGATCACCTGCGCGCGATGCCAGCTCAGGCCGCTCATCAGCAGATCGATCGACAGCAGGTCGTCCAGCCGCTGCACGTTGACCTGCTCCGGGGTCAGGAACTGCAAGGCGAACAGATTCAATACCCGCACCAACAGATCCGGCTCGGCCTCGGCGAGGATTTGGTATTGCGCCAGGCAGTGCGCGTTACTGATGTTCCAGACATCGGCGCGGGTGGCGGGGCTGTTCACGGCTTCAAGGTGCGGCATGGCGAGTCTCCAAAGGTACTGGAGAAATTTTTACATTCGGCGCGGGGTATTTCTTGGCTATGATCGGCGCTTGACTGGATTTATTGAAATCTACAATTCGTTAAAACTGATCTTTGAGGATTTTTTATGCACAGCGAGCTGGATGGCTACGATCGCAAGATTCTCGCCTTGCTGCAGCAAGACGCCTCGCTGTCTAGCGCGCAGATCGCCGAGCAGGTGGGCCTGTCGCAATCGCCGTGCTGGCGGCGGATTCAGCGGATGAAGGAGGAGGGCATCATTCGCGGGCAGGTGACCTTGCTGGATCGCAAGAAGATCGGCCTGAACACGCAGATCTTCGCCGAGATCAAACTCAACGCCCACGGCCGGTCGAACTTCACCGAATTCACCGAGGCGATTCGCGGCTTTCCGGAAGTGCTGGAGTGTTACGTGCTGATGGGTGCCGTGGACTTCATGTTGCGCATCGTTGCGGCGGACATCGAGGCGTACGAGCGGTTCTTCTTCGAGAAGCTGTCGCTGGTGCCGGGGATACAGGAAGTGAATTCGATCGTGGCGCTGTCGGAGATCAAGTCCACCACGAGCCTCCCGGTCTGATAGCAATTGTGGCGAGGGAGCTTGCTCCCGCTGGAGGCCGGAGGACTCCCTGTTCCTGCGGACGCAGGTTTCGGGGCCGCTTCGCAGCCCAGCGGGAGCAAGCTCCCTCGCCACAACGTGTTACATGCGCAGGAGGATCTTCCAGGCGCGGTTCTGGTACACCGCAATCGCCTGATGCTTGCGTGCATCGAGCAGTTCGTCGGTGATGGTCGGCTCGTTGGCCAGTTGCGCCAGTTTGTTCAGTTCACCGTAGAGGCGATCCATTTCCGGGATGTCCAGCACGTTGCGTGCATGGTGCAGCCAGACCTGAATGCGCTCGATGCGCGGCAGTTGCTCGGCGAGATCTTCCGGCTGCTGCTGGTAGCGCTGCAACTGCAGAGCGGTGGCTTCTTCGCCCAGCAGGCGCGGCAACCAGCTGTGCAGTTGCGCGTCCCCCTGACGGTTGCCTCGAGTGTTGCGGTCGGCGGTCCAGGTACGGGCCAGCAGCCAGCGCGAGGCGTTCAGCGAGAACTGACCCCAGCGCGGGTCTTCCAGCTCTTCGAGGAACTGCTCAGGCGCGGCTTTGCGCACGTCTTCGTCTTCGATGCCGACCTGCACCAGCGGGCGCCAGTCTTCCAGCAAGGCATCAAGGGCGACGCGCAGGTCGTGGGTCGACTGACGCGGTGCCGCTTGACCGAGGCTGCTGAGCAGGGCGCGCATTTCCGCGAGGTTCTCGACCCAGTCCTGCAGCAGGCGCCAGTGGCCGTTGAAGCGATATTGTTCGGCCAGACGCTGGCTGCTGCCGAGCAGGTGCCAGCTCAGCGCGGCGAAGGCGTCGTCGAGACGGGTTTCGGTGGTCAGCTGCGGCGCTGGCAGGCTCAGCGAGTAGCTGTTGGCGTCGTGCAGGCGATAACCGCGCTCGGCCTTGCTGATGTCGCACGGCATCAGTGCCAAGGTCTCGGCCAGTTCAGCAGCCAGTTCCAACAGCGCGGCGGGCTCGCCTTCGCGCAGCTCCAGTTCCAGTTCGCAGATCTCTTCCTTCTGCTTGCCGACCACCACGTGACCGAGATCCAGTGCGGCCTCGATAACCACTTTGGTCTTGCCACGGCCCCAGGCGATTTCGGCACGCTCGCGGACGAAATCAGTGGTAAAGATCGGCTTGAGGGTTTTCTTGTCCAGCTCGGCCAGCGCCTCGGGCCAGCATTCGCCGTCGAGTTTCTTCACGTCGAGCTTGGCTTTCGGGAGCTTCCAGTCGTACTCGTTACGCTCGGACAGACCGGCGACGCTCTGGCCACGGGTCTTGAGGGTCTGAATCACTTCGTCACCGTCCTTGCGCAGGCGCAGGGCGACTTTGGCCTGGGCCAGATCGCGCTCGGGGGTGTCGAAATACTGGTTCATCAACTCACGGCGTTCCCAGCCACTTTTGTTGCGTTTCTTCAGCAGCGGGTGCTCGCGCAGGGCAGCGAGGGTTTCGCGGCTGACGCGGAGTTTGATTTCGGTTTCTTTTTGCATGGCCGGAACATCCAGAATCGGGAGCGCAGCCGGGGGAATGTGTGGCTGCCAAGGCCGTGCAGTGTACAGGAGTCAAACTTCCTACGCCCTGCGGCGGTTTATTCCGCGCGCCGGATGGTTCTATAGTGGGCCTCAATCCGGGACCTGGAGTCAGTGATGCCATTGCCGTCCATGCAAGACCAGTTCGCCGCGCTGATTGCCGCGCCATCGGTCAGCTGTACCCAACCGAGCCTCGATCAATCCAACCGCGCCGTCATCGATCTGCTGGCGGGTTGGCTGGGTGACCTGGGTTTCAGCTGCGATATCCAGCAGGTCAGCCCCGGCAAATTCAATCTGCTCGCCAGTTTTGGCAGTGGTCCCGGCGGCCTGGTGCTGGCCGGGCACAGCGACACGGTGCCCTACGATGACGCGTTGTGGCAGACCGACCCGCTGAAGCTCACCGAAGTCGATGGCCGCTGGGTAGGGCTGGGCAGTTGTGACATGAAGGGCTTCTTCGCGCTGATCATCGAAGCCGTGCAGCCGCTGCTCGAGCAACCGTTCAAACAACCGCTGCTGATTCTCGCCACCTGCGACGAAGAAAGCTCGATGTCCGGCGCCCGCGCGCTGGCCGAGGCCGGGCAACCGCTGGGCCGCGCGGCGGTGATCGGCGAGCCGACCGGGCTCAAGCCGATCCGCATGCACAAAGGCATCATGATGGAGCGCATCGACATCCTCGGGCAGAGCGGTCACTCCTCGGATCCGCGGCTGGGCCACAGCGCCCTCGAAGCGATGCACGATGCCATCGGCGAACTGCGCGGCCTGCGCCTGTTGTGGCAGCGCGAATTCAGCAATCCACAGTTCAGCGTGCCGCAACCGACGATGAACTTCGGTTGCATTCATGGCGGCGACAACCCCAATCGCATCTGCGGCCAGTGTTCGCTGGAATTCGACCTGCGGCCGCTGCCGGGCATGGACCCGAACGTGCTGCGCGCGGAAATCCTGCGCAAGCTCAACCCGGTGGCCGAGCGGCACAAGGTGAAAATCGATTACAAACCGCTGTTCCCGGAAGTGCCGCCGTTCGAGCAGGCCGAGGATGCCGAACTGGTGCGCATCGCCGAAAAGCTCACCGGTCATCGTGCCGAAGCAGTAGCGTTCGGCACCGAAGCGCCTTATCTTCAGCGCCTCGGCTGCGAAACCATTGTGCTTGGCCCCGGCGACATCGCCTGCGCGCATCAACCGGGCGAGTACCTTGAAATGTCACGTTTGCAGCCTACCGTGCATCTGATTCGGCAGTTGATTGAACATTACTGCCTGAGCCCGGACAAACTTGTGTGAGTGAATGCTGTACCTGTAGGAGTGAGCCTGCTCGCGATAGCGGTGAGTCAGTCACCGAAGATATTGACTGAAATTCCGCTATCGCGAGCAGGCTCACTCCTACAGGGGAGTTGTGTTTTGTCTGACCGAACCCGCTAAATTGCCTGCACCCCAACCCGTATTCATGAGGAGAGCGCGCGTGTCGCCAAGCCTGTTCCGACGATAACCATCAGCCCGCTGTGCGTTTTTCGTTTCGCCCCTTTTTTTCGGCTGCTCTTTATTACAGGCCCAGGTTCATGCCCGAATACGTCAATTGGCTCCGCCACGCGTCTCCCTACATCAATGCCCACCGCGATTGCACCTTCGTCGTCATGCTTCCCGGCGACGGCGTCGAGCATCCGAATTTCGGCAATATCGTCCACGACCTGGTCTTGCTGCACAGCCTCGGCGTGCGTCTTGTGCTGGTGCACGGTTCGCGCCCGCAGATCGAAACCCGCCTCGCCGCCCGTGGCCTGACCCCGCATTACCATCACGGCATGCGCATCACCGATGCCGCGACTCTGGAATGTGTGATCGATGCGGTCGGCCATTTGCGTATCGCCATCGAAGCGCGGCTGTCGATGGACATGGCCTCTTCGCCGATGCAGGGCTCACGCTTGCGCGTGGCCAGCGGCAACCTCGTCACGGCGCGGCCGATCGGTGTGCTGGAAGGCGTCGACTATCACCACACCGGCGAAGTGCGTCGGGTCGACCGCAAGGGCATCAACCGCCTGCTCGACGAGCGTTCGATCGTGCTGCTGTCGCCGTTGGGCTACTCGCCGACCGGCGAAATCTTCAACCTTGCTTGCGAAGACGTCGCCACCCGCGCCGCGATTGATCTGGGCGCGGACAAGCTGCTGTTGTTCGGCGCCGAGCTCGGCCTGATCGACGAGAACGGCAAACTGGTGCGCGAACTGCGCCCGCAACAGGTGCCGGCGCATCTGCAGCGCCTGGGCATGAGCAACTATCAAGCGGAGTTGCTCGATGCCGCCGCCGAGGCCTGCCGTGGCGGCGTGGCGCGCAGCCATATCGTCAGTTACGCCGAAGACGGCGCGCTGCTGACCGAACTGTTCACCCGTGACGGTGGCGGTACGCTGGTCGCGCAAGAGCAATTCGAGCTGGTGCGCGAGGCGGCGATTGAAGACGTTGGTGGCCTGCTCGACCTTATCAGTCCACTGGAGGAGCAGGGCATTCTGGTGCGCCGCTCCCGTGAAGTGCTGGAGCGCGAGATCGAGCAGTTCAGCGTGGTCGAGCGTGAAGGGATGATCATTGCTTGTGCGGCGCTGTATCAGATTGCCGATTCCGATGCGGGCGAGCTGGCGTGTCTGGCGGTGAATCCGGAATACCGCCATGGCGGCCGCGGCGACGAATTGCTTGAGCGCATCGAAACCCGGGCGCGGGCGCAGGGTTTGAAAACCCTGTTCGTGCTCACCACCCGCACCGCGCACTGGTTCCGTGAGCGCGGGTTCGAGCCGAGCAGCGTCGAACGCCTGCCAGCGGCGCGGGCGTCGCTGTACAACTATCAGCGCAATTCGAAGATTTTCGAAAAAACTCTGTAAAACCGTGTCGCTCCATTCGCGAGCAGGTCGCACCGTCGCTCCCACAGGAAAGCGCATTCCAGTGTGGGAGCGACGGTGCGACGATTCGACCTGCTCGCGAAGCTTTTTACTGGGTGATGAACTTCGCGCTGACGTAAGGCGAGTAATCCGGCAGGACCGTCTCGACCTTGCCCTGTTCTTTCAGGAATTTCGCCGTTTCAGCAATGGCCTTCGCGGTGCCGCCGTCCAGCAGCGCCGTGGTTTGCTGCGCCGTGGCATCCGGAAATGCCGAGCCGGCCAGCAGCTCCGGCACATCCGCTGCGTTGGCACCAGTCAGTTTGGCGATTTTCTGCACAGGCACCGAGTCGGCTGTCCAGCTGTCCTTGTGCGCGGCGTAATCAGCGAAGGAGTCCAGGGTGACCTTGGCGAATTTCGCCACGACCTCGGGATGCTTCTCGGCAAAATCCTTGCGCGCGACCCACACCTCGAAGGTCGGCGCACCCCACTGGCCGACTTGTGCGGCGTCGGTCAGGGTCTTGCCGGTCTTGCGAATCTCACCCAGCGCCGGAGACCAGACGAACGCCCCGTCAATGTCGCCACGCTTCCACGCGGCGGCGATTTCCGCCGGTTGCAGATTGACCACTTTGACTTGCGAAGTATTCAGGCCCCAGTGCTTCAGCGCCCCGAGGAGACTGTAGTGCGAGGTCGATACGAACGGCGTGGCGATGGTCTTGCCGACCAGATCCTGCGGCTTGTCGATGCCGCTGCCGTTGCGCACCACCAAAGCTTCGGCGGCGTTGATCTGCGCCGAAACAATGAACGCCACAATCGGCAGATTACGTGACGCCGCCGCAGCCAGTGGGCTGGAGCCAAGGTTGCCGATCTGCACGTCGCCAGAAGCAATGGCTGTCACTACTTCCGGGCCGCTGTTAAAGCGGCGCCAGTCGATCTTCTCGCCAATGGTTTTCTCATAGACGCCGTCGGCCTGCGGCACCTTGCTCGGGTCGATGCCGGTTTGGTAGCCGACAGTCAGACCGGCGGCCTGTGCGGAAAAACAAAACAGTGCCGACACACAAACTGTAACAAATTGACTTGATAGTGCGCGTTTCGCCATGATGCGTCGCCTTTTCGATGGGATTTGCCGTGTTGGGAGTACGGCAAAGCTAATCGATCTAAAAAAAGGTCAACAAATACCATTTAGGAATGAGCTTAGGCGCCGATACGCTGTTTCCCGGCGCGGATGGCCATTAATGGGCCATATACCCGAATGGTATGAAAAAGAATGAATAAATTCTTTTTGGGATTATCAGGAAGTCTTTACGCTGCAGGGACCAAATCACTTGCGATTAGACGATGGTCGTAGACATACAAGGTTACGATTGACTTGGCAGTCACGGTCTGGCGCTAATCGCGAATCTTAGGATTCAGGGCAAATCGACCCCGAACCAGGAACACAAGAATTAGAACGAGAGGAGCGATACATGAACAAGTCCACCTTGGCCCTGGCCGTGGCCGTTGGGGTTATGGCGCAGCAGGCAGGCGCCGCCGGTTTCATCGAAGACAGCAAGGCTACTCTGGGTCTGCGCAACTTCTACATCAACACTGACAACCGTGACGGCGCTGGCGCCAACAAGAACGAAGAGTGGGGCCAGGGCTTCGATCTGCGTTTCATCTCCGGTTACACCCAAGGCACCGTAGGTTTTGGTCTGGACGCCATCGGCCTGCTGGGCATCCGTCTTGATTCGGGCGGCGGCACCAACGGCAACAGCGGCACCGCTTACGGCGGCACCGTGTTCCCGAGCGAGTCCAACGGCAAGGCCGTGGACAACTTCTCCAGCCTGGGCCTGACTGCCAAAGCCAAGATCTCCCAGACTGAACTGAAGCTCGGTACCCTGCAGCCAAAACTGCCGGTGATCGTGACCAACGATGGTCGTCTGCTGCCACAAACCTGGCAGGGTGGCCAGATCACTTCCGGCGAGATCAAGGACCTGACCCTGGTCGGCGGTCAGATCGAAGCGGTAAAAGGTCGTAACTCCAGCAACAACGAAAACCTCTCGATCGGTGGTGCCAACTCCCGTGGCACGGCTTTCCGTGACAGCAACAAGTTCATCTACGCCGGCGGTGACTACAAGATCACCAAAGACCTGACTGCCCAGTACTACTACGGCAACCTGGAAGATTTCTACAAGCAGCACTTCCTCGGTCTGGTGCACAACTGGTCGATCGGCCCGGGCGTGTTGAAATCCGATCTGCGTTACTTCAACAGTTCCGATGACGGCAAGAACGGTACTGACTCGGCTTACTACAGCTCGGGTAACTACACCGGTTTCCGTAACGGCCGTGGTGAAGTCGACAACAACCTGTACAGCGGCCTGTTCCTGTACACCGTTGCCGGTCACACCTTCGGTGGCGGTTATCAGGTTTCCAACGGCAGCAGCGACTTCCCTTGGCTGAACCAGGGTGACGGTTCGTCGAACTACACCATCACCGACATGCAGATCCAGAAGTTCGGCCGCGCCGGTGAGAAAACCTGGCAGGCTCGCTACTCCTATGACTTCGCCAAGGTCGGCGTACCTGGCCTGACGGCGGGTGTGGTCTACCTCAAAGGCGACAGCATCGACACCGTTGGTACCAACGGCCGTGAAAACGCTTCGAACCGCTCCGAGTGGGAACGCGACTTCACCATCGGTTACGTAGTACCGGAAGGCCCGTTCAAGAACGTCGGCCTGATGTGGAAAAACGCTGTATGGCGCACCGACCTGCCGAACACCCGTTCGCAGGACGAAAACCGCCTGATCGTCAGCTACTCGATCCCGCTGCTGTAATCACGCGGCTCGATTCGCAGACAAAAAAAGCCCCGTCCGGCATCGCGCCGGACGGGGCTTTTGCGTTTCGAGTCAGGCTCACCCCCGTAAGCCCTTCTCGATTCCCTCTTTGCTGCAACTCAAGGCCTTCTCGAACCTTGCGTGCGATGTTCGTCGCGATGCGGGCCAGTGTCCAATGAACAGATGTTTAATATTCATTAATGATCTAGATATCTAGTTATTTATTCTTTTTCACACTGATCGATCCCGAGCTACAGTTGTTGTCTCCCATCCCTCATCAGGAGCAGCACCATGAGCCTCAGACTCGGCGACATCGCCCCCGATTTCGAACAGGATTCCAGCGCCGGCAAGATTCGTTTCCACGAATGGCTGGGCGATAGCTGGGGCGTGCTGTTTTCCCATCCGGCGGATTTCACCCCGGTGTGCACCACCGAGCTGGGTTTCACCGCCAAGCTCAAGGATGAATTCAGCCAGCGCGGCGTAAAAGCCATCGCGCTGTCGGTCGACCCGGTGGACTCGCACCACAAGTGGATCGAAGACATCAACGAAACCCAGAACACTATCGTCAATTTCCCGATCCTCGCCGATGCCGATCGCAAGGTCTCCGATCTCTACGATCTGATCCACCCGAATGCCAACGACACCCTGACCGTGCGTTCACTGTTCGTGATCGACCCGAACAAGAAGATCCGCCTGACCATCACCTATCCGGCAAGCACCGGGCGCAACTTCCACGAGATCCTGCGGGTGATCGACTCGCTGCAGCTCACCGACAACTACAAGGTGGCCACCCCGGCCAACTGGCAGGACGGTGAAGAAGTGGTGATTGTGCCGTCGCTCAAGGACGAAGACGAGATCAAGCAGCGCTTCCCGAAAGGCTATCGCGCGGTGAAGCCTTACCTGCGCCTGACGCCGCAACCCAACAAGTGATTTCTGCGGAGTAGCCGCTGGCGCCATCGCGAGCAGGCTCACTCCTACATTTGGAATGCGTTTCCCTGTAGGAGTGAGCCTGCTCGCGAAGGCGCCAGCCCAGGCAACCGAGAATCCGGAACCACAAAGCAGGGGATTTCCGGCCGTTTCGACGGCCTTTTTTTTCGCCTGGATTCTGCTTGGCGCTATATCTCTTAAATGCATAACCAAATGAATAAATATGATTTATGGATATATAAATCAGCTGGTAAGGTCACTGCCATTGAAGCGAGATCGCAGCCTGCGAATCGCCTGTAACGCTTAAAGGAATCTGCAATGCTGGTCGTCTCACTCGGTGGCAGCCCCAGCCTGCGCTCCCGTTCCGGAGTGCTGCTGGAGCGTTCGCAACGCTGGTTGCAACAGCAAGGGGTGGAAGTGGTGAGTTATCAGGTACGGGACTTCCCGGCCGAGGATCTGCTCCATGCCCGCTTCGACAGCCCGAAGGTCCTCGACCTGCTGCAACAGATTGAAAACGCCGATGGCCTGCTGATCGCCACCCCGGTGTACAAGGCCTCGTTTTCCGGAGCGCTGAAGACCCTGCTGGATCTGCTCCCCGAGCGTGCCCTGAACCACAAGATCGTCTTGCCGATGGCCACCGGCGGCAGCATCGCCCACATGCTGGTGGTCGATTACGCCCTCAAGCCTGTGCTGTCGGCACTCAAAGCCCAGGAAATGCTCCAGGGCATTTTCGCCGAGGACAGCCAGATCGCTTACGGCGAAGGCAGTGCCGCCGCGCAACTGGCGCCGGCCCTGGAGCAACGCTTGCACGAGGCGCTGGACCAGTTCATTGGCGCCATGGCGCGTCGGCCGAAACCGCTGGAGCCGGGCCTGTTGAACGAACGTTTGTTGAGTGCTCGCTGGAGCATTTAAGCCTCACCGGAATTTGAAGTACTGGCCTTACTCGCCCGCCAACGGGCAAGCAGGTGCAGCCAAAACCCAACAGCAAAAAGGAGAGCGCTATGCGCACTGTATTTTTGCGTCGTGGTCTGGTCGCTCTGTTTGCTGCGGCTGTGTCCTTCGGCGCCATCACTCAAGCTCAAGCCGAGACATTGCGGATCGGTTATCAGAAGTACGGCACGCTGGTGCTGCTCAAAGCCAAAGGCACCCTGGAAAAACGTCTGGCGGCGCAAGGCGTCGACGTGCAATGGACCGAATTCCCCGGCGGCCCACAACTGCTCGAAGGCCTCAACGTCGGCTCGATCGACTTTGGCGTGACCGGCGAAACCCCGCCGGTTTTCGCTCAGGCTGCCGGCGCTGATCTGCTCTACGTCGCCTACGAACCGCCAGCGCCGAACAGCGAAGCGATCCTCGTGCCGAAGGACTCGCCGATCAAATCCGTGGCCGATCTCAAGGGCAAGAAAGTCGCCCTGAACAAAGGCTCCAACGTCCACTACCTGCTGGTGCGTGCGCTGGAAGACGCCGGCCTCAAGTACAGCGACATTCAAACGGTGTTCCTGCCACCGGCCGATGCCCGCGCTGCGTTCGAGCGTGGCAGTGTCGACGCCTGGGTCATCTGGGACCCGTACCAGGCCGCTGCCGAGCAACAACTGCAAGCGCACACCCTGCGCGACGGCAAAGGCATCGTCGACAACCACCAGTTCTATCTGGCGACCAAACCCTACGCGCAGAAAAATCCCGAGGTGATCAAGACCCTCGTCGAAGAAGTGCGCGCGGTTGGTGAATGGTCCAAAGCCAATCCTGAAGACGTGACCCAGCAGGTCGCGCCGCTGCTCGGCCTGCCGGCGGACATCACCCTGACCTCGGTGAAACGCCAGGGCTATGGCGCGCTGTTCCTGACCCCGGAAGTGGTCGCCGCACAACAGAAAATCGCTGACACGTTCTTCCAGCTCAAGCTGATTCCCAAGCCGTTGAGCATCAAGGATGTGATCTGGACCCCGCCGGCCGCTGTGGCCCAAAGCTCACAAGCCGAGTAATTCGAATCTACAAGGAGACCACTCCATGAGCCTCAATATCTTCTGGTTCCTGCCTACCCACGGCGACGGCCATTACCTTGGCACCGCCGAAGGCGCCCGCGCGGTTGATCACGGTTACCTGCAACAGGTCGCGCAAGCGGCGGATCGTCTGGGTTTCGGCGGGGTGCTGATTCCCACCGGGCGTTCCTGCGAAGACTCATGGCTGGTCGCGGCCTCGCTGATTCCGGTGACCCAGCGTCTGAAATTCCTCGTCGCCCTGCGCCCCGGGATCATTTCCCCGACGGTCGCGGCGCGCCAGGCAGCCACGCTCGATCGTTTGTCCGGCGGGCGTGCGCTGTTCAATCTGGTCACCGGTGGCGATCCGGAAGAACTGGCCGGTGACGGGCTGTTCCTCAACCATGAAGAACGCTATCAGGCCTCGGTGGAATTCACCCGCATCTGGCGCCGCGTTCTGGAAGGCGAAACCGTCGATTATGACGGCGAGCACATCAGCGTGAAGGGCGCCAAGCTGCTCTATCCGCCGATCCAGCAACCGCGTCCGCCGCTGTATTTCGGTGGTTCCTCGGAAGCGGCGCAGGATTTGGCCGCCGAGCAAGTGGAGATGGTTCTGACCTGGGGCGAGCCGCCAGCAGCGGTGGCCGAGAAGATTGCCCAGGTTCGCGCCAAGGCCGCCAAGCTCGGGCGCACCGTGCGCTTCGGCATTCGTCTGCATGTGATCGTGCGTGAAACCAACGCCGAAGCCTGGCAAGCGGCGGATCGCCTGATCTCGCATCTGGACGACGACACCATCCAGCGTGCTCAGGCCTCGCTGGCGCGCTTCGATTCGGTCGGCCAGCAACGCATGGCCGCGCTGCACGGTGGCAGCCGCGACAACCTCGAAGTCAGCCCGAACCTCTGGGCCGGCGTCGGTCTGGTGCGCGGCGGTGCCGGAACCGCGCTGGTCGGTGACGGCCCGACCGTGGCGGCGCGGGTCAAGGAATACGCGGATCTGGGCATCGACACCTTCATCTTCTCCGGTTATCCACACCTCGAAGAATCGTATCGGGTGGCCGAGCTGCTGTTCCCACACCTCGACGTCGAGCGCCCGGAACTGCCGAAAAGTGCCGGTTATGTCAGCCCGTTCGGTGAGATGGTCGCCAACGACATCCTGCCCAAAGCCGCGTCGCAGAGCTGAGGCGCGGCCATGAAGAAATTTATCCACAGCCTCGCGCCTTGGGCGTTGCCGGTGTTGCTGCTGGCGGTGTGGCAGTTGTCGGTGTCGGCGGGCTGGTTGTCCACGCGGATTCTGCCGGCACCGGTGGCGGTGATCGAGGCCGGCGTCAGTCTGGTACGCAGCGGCGAGATCTGGACGCACCTGGCGATCAGCGGTTGGCGCGCGGCACTCGGTTTCACCATTGGCGGCAGCATCGGCCTGGTATTGGGTTTCATCACCGGTCTGTCGAAGTGGGGCGAACGCCTGCTCGACAGTTCGGTGCAGATGATCCGCAACGTGCCGCATCTGGCGCTGATTCCGCTGGTGATCCTGTGGTTCGGCATCGACGAGTCGGCGAAGATTTTTCTGGTGGCGCTGGGCACGTTGTTCCCGATCTATCTCAACACGTATCACGGCATCCGTAACGTCGACCCGGCGCTGGTGGAGATGGCGCGCAGTTATGGTCTGAGCGGTTTCAGCCTGTTCTGGCAGGTGATTCTGCCGGGCGCGTTGCCGTCGATTCTGGTTGGCGTGCGCTTTGCCTTGGGCTTTATGTGGCTGACGCTGATCGTCGCCGAAACCATCTCGGCCAGCTCCGGCATTGGCTACCTGGCGATGAATGCCCGTGAGTTTTTGCAGACCGACGTGGTGGTGCTGGCGATCCTGCTTTACGCGGTACTCGGCAAACTTGCCGACCTCGCCGCCCGTGGACTTGAGCGTGTGTGGCTGCGCTGGCACCCGGCCTATCAGGTTGCCAAGGGAGGTGCGGCATGACCGCTCAACAACCTCCACGCCTGCTGCGCGGGATTCCACTGGCGGTGCGCAACCTGCAAAAAACCTTCGGCGCGCGCCAGGTGCTGCGCGACATCGATCTGCACATTCCGGCGGGGCAATTCGTCGCCGTGGTCGGACGTAGCGGTTGTGGCAAGAGCACGTTTTTGCGCTTGCTCGCCGGCCTCGACCAGCCGACTGGCGGCGAGCTGCTCGCCGGCTCCGCGCCACTCAGCCAGGCACGCGACGACACGCGATTGATGTTCCAGGAAGCGCGACTGCTGCCGTGGAAAAGGATCATCGACAACGTCGGACTCGGGCTTAAAGGCAACTGGCGTCCGAAGGCTCTTGAAGCATTGGACGCGGTTGGCCTGGCAGATCGCGCCAATGAATGGCCGGCGGCGTTGTCGGGTGGGCAGAAGCAGCGGGTTGCACTGGCCCGCGCACTGATCCATCAGCCGCGTCTGCTGCTGCTCGACGAACCGCTCGGTGCACTGGATGCGCTGACCCGCATTGAGATGCAGCAATTGATCGAGCGTCTCTGGCAGCAACACGGCTTCACCGTGCTGCTGGTGACCCACGACGTCAGCGAAGCGGTGGCGATTGCCGACCGGGTGATTCTGATCGAGGACGGCGAAGTCGGCCTCGACCTGCACGTCGAGCTGCCGCGCCCTCGGGTGCGTGGCTCGCATCGCCTCGCCGCGCTGGAAACCGAAGTGCTCAACCGTGTTCTGTCCCTGCCCGGTGAACCGCCGGCGCCGGAACCCGTTTCACCCCTGCCTACGCAATTGCGTTGGGCGCAATAACTCAAGCAAACGACAGGAATCAATGCCATGACTATCAAAGCCATCAACGTGCGCAACCAGTTCAAAGGCTCGATCAAGGAAATCGTCCTCGGCGACGTGCTGTCGGAAATCGACGTGCAGACCGCTTCGGGCATCGTCACTTCGGTGATCACCACCCGTTCGGTCAAGGAGCTGGAACTGGTGGTCGGCAGCGAGGTGATCGCCTTTGTGAAATCCACCGAGGTGTCGATCGCCAAGTTGTAAGCCGGTGAACAAAAAACAACCCCGGAGGGTGTGAGCCCTTCGGGGTTTTTTGTGCCTGGCTTGAAATTGGCGGCGCGACTTTCGCGAGCAGGCTCGCTCCCACAGGGGAGCGCATTTCAAATGTGGGAGCGAGCCTGCTCGCGAAGGGGTCGGTGCATGCGCTAGGGATTTCTCTTCGGCAGGTACGTCGGTAGATACAGGCCGATATAGGCATCAAACACGCGCATCCCTTCCTCGGCCATGCGCGGGGTGATCTGCCCGTGCTGCTGCACCGAGCGGGCATACACCCGGTCGCCCAGTTCCATGGCCAGGGCAAACACATCGACATCGTCCGGCAGTCTCGGCAACTCGAAATGCTGGTCGAACAATTTGTGCATCAGGTCGCCCAGTTCCAGATCGTGCTGGCGGTCAGCCTGGGTCACTTCGGTCAGGCCATGTTGCGCCAGAATCAATTGCCGTGCGGCGGCATCCTGATCGTAGATCTCGAGCATGCGCTGTTCGACCAGTCGCGACAGATCTCGCCAGTCGCGCAAAGCATCATGATCGATCGGCGCTTGCAGGCAGGCACGGAAGGCCGCGTGGACATCGGCGGTCAGCGCTTCGAGCAGCGCCGGGACGCTGGCGAAAAAGTGATACACGGAAGAGGGCGGAATCTGCGCGCGCTCGGCGACGCTGTAGATCGACAGGCTGGCCACGCCCTCGGCGGCCAGCAGCGTGCGCGCGGCGTCGAGTATCGAATCGATCCGCGCCTGACTGCGGGCACGGGGTTTGCGAACGGTGGCGGGACGCGTCATGGAAGTCTCCTGCGGGGCAGCGGGCATTGTACGCGGAGCGTCCATCCCGAATGCAATACGATCCCTGTGGCGAGCTCCCTCGCCACAAAGGGAAAGCAATCAGGCATAAAAAAGCGCTGCCGGATGAAATAGCCGGCAGCGCTTTTTATTACCGCAAACCGTTTAAACGGTATGCAGATACCAGTTGTACTCAAGGTCGGAGATGGAGTGTTCGAATTCCTCCAGCTCGCTCTCCTTGCAGGCGACGAAGATATCGATGTACTTCGGATCGATGTACTTGGCCATCACCTCACTGTCGTCCAGCTCGCGCAGGGCATCGCGCAAGTTGTTCGGCAGGCTCTGTTCGTTCTGCTCGTAGCTGTTGCCTTCGACAGGTGCGCCCGGCTCGATCTGGTTGACCAGACCGTGGTGCACGCCGGCCAGTACCGAAGCCATCAGCAGGTACGGGTTGGCGTCGGCGCCGGCCACGCGGTGTTCGATACGCACGGCATCGGCCGAGCCGGTCGGTACGCGAATCGCCACAGTGCGGTTGTCCAGGCCCCAGCACGGCGAGTTCGGTACGTAGAACTGCGCGCCGAAGCGACGATACGAGTTGACGTTCGGGCAGAGGAAAGCCATCTGCGCCGGCAGGGTCTCGAGCACACCGCCGATCGCGTGACGCAGCGCGGCGTTCTGCTCGGGATCCTCGCTGGCAAAAATGTTTTTGCCGGCTTTGTCCAGAATCGAAATATGTACGTGCAGACCGTTGCCCGCCTGGCCCGGATACGGCTTGGCCATGAAAGTGGTGTCCATTTCATGGTCGTAGGCGATGTTCTTGATCAGACGCTTGAGCAGCACTGCGTAGTCGCAGGCCTTGATCGGGTCGGCGACGTGGTGCAGGTTCACTTCGAACTGCGCCGGGGCACTTTCCTTGACGATCGCATCGGCCGGGATGCCTTGCTCTTTGGCGCCTTCGAGAATGTCCTGGAGGCAGTCGACGTATTCGTCGAGGTCGTCGATCAGGTAGACCTGAGTCGAGTGCGGACGTTTGCCGGAGATCGGCGAGCGTGGCGGCTGTGGACGGCCGTTCACGTTTTCCTGATCGATCAGGTAGAACTCGAGTTCGAAGGCGGCGCAGATGGTCAGGCCGAGCTCGTCGAACTTGGTCACCACCTGACGCAACACTTCACGGGGATCGGCGAAGAACGGGTCGCCTTCGAGTTCGTGCATGGTCATCAACAGTTGCGCGGTAGGGCGCTTCTGCCATGGCTCGTTGCACAGGGTATCGGGGATCGGATAGCAGATGCGATCGGCGTCGCCGATGTCCAGGCCCAGACCGGTGCTTTCCACCGTGGAGCCGTTGATATCCAGAGCAAATAGAGAGGCCGGCAGGTTGATGCCTTTCTCGTAAACCTTGTGGAGGCTGGTGCGTTCGATGCGCTTGCCGCGCACCACACCATTCATATCCGCAATCAGAAGGTCAACGTACAGAACCTCAGGATGTTCCTTAAGGAACGCGTTCGCTTCGTTAAGCTGAACGGCACGCGGGGGTACCGACATGATGCAACACCTTTGTTGTTAAAAATATCAATCATTGATCTTTTCTGGTTTCAGTCAACCCGAACGGCCTGCCGAAGTCAAGCGAGGCCTTTTTTGCCCCGAAAAAGCGCTTGAAGGGCATTTATGGGGCACTTTGGGGCGTTTTTTCAAACCTTGAACGTTGCTCAGCTGCGGGCTTGAGCAGGCCGTGTTGTATTTTTTACGGGGGTGTTGTGTAAAAAAATGAACAAGGCTAAGCTCCGGTCAAACCCATAACAGCAATAATACCGGGGTGCTTCATGTCTCGCCTGCCGTTAATCGGCATCACCGACTGCTCGCAACAGTCCGGTCTGCATGCTCATCACATCAGTGGCGATCAATCCGTCCGTAGCGCAGCCAGCAAGGCGCGCAGCCTGTCGACGAGACTCTCGTCAACAGTCGACGAAACGGCAGCGTCCGATATTCTGGACGTCGGACACAGCATCCGCTTTATGGCGTCCCCTTCCACTATAGAACTCTTTCCCTCTCAAAGCCCATGCCGCGCTCAGCGTCGTGCTGTCGATTCTGCACGTTTGCAAAGTGCACGGGAAATGCAACACCAGCGCAAAGGGCAGGTAAGCTCCTCTTTCATTGTCTATGCGCGGTGCCAGGCGTAAGCCGGCACTGCGCGAGCAAGCCCCCCTTAACGCGACGCCCCAAGCGTCAAAATTGCCTGACATCGCGTCAGGAGACTCAGCCCAGAGGCATTTATGAGTAACAACCTCGACCAGCTCACCGATTGGTTGAAAGACCGCAAGATCACAGAAGTCGAATGCATGATCGCTGACTTGACCGGGATCACCCGGGGCAAGATTTCGCCGACCAACAAGTTCATCGCCGAAAAAGGCATGCGGCTGCCGGAGAGCGTGCTGTTGCAGACCGTGACCGGCGACTACGTCGAAGACGACATCTATTACGAACTGCTCGACCCGGCCGACATCGACATGATCTGCCGCCCCGACCAGAACGCGGTGTACCTGGTGCCGTGGGCCATCGAGCCGACCGCGCAGGTGATCCACGACACCTACGACAAGCAAGGCAACCCGATCGAGCTGTCGCCGCGCAACGTCCTCAAGAAAGTCCTGAAGCTGTATGCCGACAAGGGCTGGCAGCCGATCGTGGCGCCGGAAATGGAGTTCTACCTGACCAAGCGCAGCGACGACCCCGACTATCCGTTGCAGCCGCCGATCGGCCGCTCGGGCCGTCCGGAAATCGGTCGGCAGTCGTTCTCCATTGAGGCGGCCAACGAATTCGACCCGCTGTTCGAAGACGTCTACGACTGGTGCGAACTGCAGGAGCTGGACCTCGACACGCTGATCCACGAGGACGGCACGGCGCAGATGGAAATCAACTTCCGTCACGGCGACGCCCTGTCGCTGGCCGACCAGATTCTGGTGTTCAAGCGCACCATGCGTGAAGCCGCGCTCAAGCACGACGTGGCCGCGACGTTCATGGCC
This sequence comes from Pseudomonas sp. HN2, assembly GCF_020736465.1. NCBI lineage: Bacteria > Pseudomonadati > Pseudomonadota > Gammaproteobacteria > Pseudomonadales > Pseudomonadaceae > Pseudomonas > Pseudomonas sp. HN2. Next base: position 5,762,352 of record NZ_CP085885.1, on the reverse strand, counting down.
AAGCCAATGACCGGCGAGCCGGGCAGCGCCATGCACCTGCACCAGAGCATCATCGACATTCAGACTGGCAAGAACGTTTTCTCCAACGAAGACGGGACCATGAGCCAACTGTTCCTGCATCACATTGGTGGCCTGCAGAAACTGATCCCCGAGCTGTTGCCGTTGTTCGCGCCGAACGTCAACTCGTTCCGCCGCTTCCTCCCGGACACCTCGGCACCGGTGAACGTCGAGTGGGGCGAGGAGAACCGCACCGTCGGCCTGCGCGTACCGGATGCCGGCCCGCAGAACCGCCGCGTGGAAAACCGTCTGCCGGGCGCCGATGCCAACCCGTATCTGGCGATCGCCGCGAGCCTGCTCTGCGGCTACATCGGCATGGTCGAGGGCCTCAACCCGAGCGCGCCGGTGGTCGGTCGTGGTTACGAGCGCCGCAACCTGCGCCTGCCGCTGACCATCGAAGATGCGCTGGAGCGCATGGAGAACAGCAAGACCGTCGAAAAATACCTCGGCAAGACCTTCATCACCGGCTACGTCGCGGTCAAGCGGGCCGAGCATGAAAACTTCAAGCGCGTGATCAGTTCCTGGGAGCGTGAGTACCTGCTCTTCGCCGTCTGATACGCCAGGCGCGGCGGCCAGCCGTCGCGCCTTCACCGATAACAAGGAGAATTGGCATGACCAGCAACAACCCGCAAACCCGTGAGTGGCAAACGCTGAGCAGCGATCACCACCTGGCCCCGTTCAGTGATTTCAAGCAACTGAAAGAGAAGGGCCCGCGGATCATCACCAACGCCAAGGGCGTTTACCTGTGGGACAGCGAAGGCAACAAGATCCTCGACGGCATGGCCGGCCTGTGGTGCGTGGCGATCGGTTACGGCCGCGATGAACTGGCCGATGCCGCCGCCAAACAGATGCGCGAACTGCCGTACTACAACCTGTTCTTCCAGACCGCCCACCCGCCAGCGCTGGAACTCGCCAAGTCGATCGCCGACGTTGCGCCTGAAGGCATGAACCATGTGTTCTTCACCGGTTCCGGCTCCGAAGGCAACGACACCATGCTGCGTATGGTTCGCCACTACTGGGCGATCAAGGGCCAGCCGAACAAGAAAGTCATCATCAGCCGCAAGAACGGTTATCACGGTTCCACCGTGGCCGGCGCGAGCCTCGGCGGCATGACCTATATGCACGAGCAGGGCGACCTGCCGATTCCGGGCATCGTCCACATCGCGCAGCCGTACTGGTTCGCTGAAGGCGGCGACATGTCGCCGGAAGAGTTCGGCATCTGGGCGGCCAATCAGCTGGAAGAGAAGATTCTCGAAGTCGGCGTCGACAACGTCGGTGCCTTCATTGCCGAGCCGATCCAGGGTGCCGGTGGCGTGATCATTCCGCCCGATACCTACTGGCCGCGCATCAAGGAAATCCTTGCCAAGTACGACATCCTTTTCGTCGCCGATGAAGTGATCTGCGGTTTCGGCCGTACCGGTGAGTGGTTCGGTAGCGATTTCTACGACCTTGCGCCTGACATGATGACCATCGCCAAGGGCCTGACTTCCGGCTACATCCCGATGGGTGGGCTGATCGTGCGTGATTCGGTGGTGGCCGTGCTCAATGAAGGCGGCGATTTCAACCACGGTTTCACTTACTCCGGGCACCCGGTGGCAGCAGCGGTGGGCCTGGAAAACATCCGCATCCTGCGCGAAGAAAAAATTATCGAGAACGCCCATAACGAAACGGCACCGTATTTGCAGAAACGTCTGCGCGAGCTGAACGATCACCCATTGGTGGGTGAAGTTCGCGGCGTCGGTCTGCTGGGGGCGATCGAGCTCGTGCAGGACAAGGCCACGCGCAAGCGTTATGAAGGCAAGGGCGTCGGCATGATCTGCCGGCAGTTCTGCTTCGACAACGGCCTGATCATGCGCGCAGTCGGCGACACCATGATCATCGCGCCGCCGCTGGTGATCAGCAAAGCCGAGATCGATGAGCTGGTTACAAAAGCACGCAAGTGTCTGGACCTGACCCTCAATGCGCTGCAGGCCTAGGTGCTAGGCTTTGAGCGGGGGAGCTGCGGCGCACTCGCTCAAAGCTGTCAGAAAGGCTGGTCTTTTGTTGAAAGACCGCCTCGGATCTTGCCAGACTAGCCGCGGTTCCGGTTGTCCGGGTTCGGCCGCTGAACAAAGTGGTTCAAAAAAGAAAAATTTGGAGCATGACGCATGAAGGCATTAGGTAAAAAGCTAGCTGGCAAGACTCTGCTCGCGCTGTCCATGGCGGGCATGATGGCGGGTGCGGTGCACGCGGACGACAAGGTACTGCACGTCTACAACTGGTCCGACTACATCGCGCCGGACACCGTGGCCAACTTCGAGAAAGCCACCGGGATCAAAGTCGTCTACGACGTCTTCGACAGTAACGAAACCCTGGAAGCCAAGCTGCTGGCCGGCAAATCCGGTTACGACATCGTGGTGCCTTCCAACAACTTCCTCGCCAAGCAGATCAAGGCCGGCGTCTACCAGGAGCTGGACAAGTCCAGACTGCCGAACTGGAAAAACCTCGACGAAGACCTGCTCAAGGCTGTTGGCGACGCCAGCGACCAGGGCAACAAGCACGCCTTTCCGTATATGTGGGGCTCGATCGGCATTGGCTACAACCCGGCCAAGGTCAAGGCTGCGCTGGGCATCGACAAGATCGATTCGTGGGACGTGGTGTTCAAGCCGGAAAACATCGAGAAGCTCAAAAGCTGCGGCGTGAGCTTCCTCGATGCGCCGACCGAAATGATTCCGGCGGCATTGCACTACCTGGGCAAGCCGACCAACAGCAAGGACAAGGCTGATCTGAAGGCCGCCGAAGACCTGTTCCTGAAGATCCGTCCTTCGGTCGCCTACTTCCACTCTTCCAAGTACATCTCCGACCTGGCCAACGGCAACATCTGCGTCGCCGTCGGTTACTCGGGTGACCTGGAGCAATCCAAGACCCGCGCCCAGGAGGCCGGTGACAAGGTCAAGCTGGCCTACACCATTCCGAAAGAAGGCGCTGGTACTTTCTACGACATGGTCGCCATTCCCAAGGATGCCGAAAACGTCGAAGCCGCCTACAAGTTCATGAACTACCTGCTGGAGCCGCAAGTGATGGCCGGCATCACCAACGCCGTGCGTTTCCCGAACGGCAACAAGGCCGCGACGCCTCTGGTGGACAAGGACATCACCAGCGACCCGAGCATCTATCCGTCGGCTGAAGTGAAGAAGCAGCTCTATGCGATCAGCGATCTGGACGCCGCGACACTGCGTCTGATTACCCGCAGCTGGACCAAGATCAAATCGGGTAAATAAGCCGGTTTGTCGCCACAACCACTGGCCGTCGTCGCCGCGACGGCGGCCAGCGGATAATTAAATGACAGAAAGTTTTGCTGGATCGGTTTTTCGAAGGTAAGTTGCGCGCCGGTTTTGTTGTCGGGCAGCCATGGCTGTCATGCAGCGCGGGGGCAACTTGGGCCCAATCAATCTAGAGGACCTCCACTTGCCTGTATTTTCTTCTTTGCGCAAAGCCCTGCTGGCCGCTGCCGGCCTGACCATCGCTGTCGGAGCCCACGCCGCCGGTACGGTGCATATTTATAACTGGTCCGATTACATCGGCGAATCGACCCTGGCCGACTTCGAGAAAGAGACCGGAATCAAACCGGTCTACGACGTTTTCGATTCCAACGAAACCCTGGAAGGCAAGCTGCTCGCCGGGCGCACCGGTTACGACGTGGTCGTGCCGTCGAACCACTTCCTCGGCAAGCAGATCAAGGCGGGCGCGTTCCAGAAGCTCGACAAGACCCAGTTGCCGAATTATTCCAACCTCGACCCGGCGCTGCTCAAGCGTCTGGAGCAGAACGATCCGGGCAACCTCTACGCCGTACCGTATCTGTGGGGCACCAACGGCATTGGCTACAACGTCGACAAGGTCAAAGCCGTGCTCGGCATCGACAGGATCGACTCCTGGGCCGTGCTGTTCGAACCGGAAAACATCAAGAAACTGCACAGCTGTGGCGTCGCGTTCCTCGATTCGGCAGATGAAATGATGCCGACCATGCTCAATTACCTGGGCCTGAACGCCAACAGCACCAACACCAAGGACTACGAAAAAGCCACCGCCAAGCTGCTCGCGGTGCGTCCTTATGTGACCTATTTCCACTCCTCGAAGTACATCGGCGACCTGGCCAACGGCGACATCTGCGTGGCGATCGGTTTCTCCGGCGACATCTTCCAGGCGAAGAACCGTGCCGAGGAAGCCAAGAAGGGCGTCAACATCGCCTACTCGATTCCGAAAGAGGGCGGCGCGCTGTGGTTCGACATGCTGGCGATCCCCAAGGATTCGTCCAATGTCAAGGAAGCCCACGCCTTCATCAATTATTTGCTGAAACCTGAGGTGATTGCCCAGGTCAGTGATTACGTCGGTTACGCCAACCCCAATCCGGGTTCGGACAAGCTGATGGAACAATCCATTCGCACCGATGAAGCGGTTTACCCACCGCAAGCAGTCCTCGACAAGACCTACGTGTCGACCGAGTTGCCAGCCAATATTCAGCGTTTGATGACCCGCAGCTGGACCAAGGTCAAGTCGGGCAAATAACGCACAAACTATCCAGGGTTCGTCTTGCGGGGCGAACTGCTGCTTCTGTTGGGAGTTTCGTAAATGGCAGTTGCCTCCGGCGCCTACAAGAAAGCCCTCGAGGGCGACCAGACACCGAAACAGGTGCTGGTCAAAATCGACCGGGTCACGAAGAAGTTCGACGAGACGATTGCCGTGGACGACGTGTCCCTGGAAATCAAGAAGGGTGAGATCTTCGCCCTGCTCGGCGGTTCGGGATCGGGCAAATCCACCTTGCTGAGGATGCTGGCAGGCTTCGAACGGCCCACGGAAGGGCGGATTTTCCTCGACGGCGTCGACATCACCGACATGCCGCCGTACGACCGTCCGATCAACATGATGTTCCAGTCCTACGCCCTGTTCCCGCACATGACCGTGGCGCAGAACATCGCCTTCGGCCTGCAGCAGGACAAGATCCCCAAGGCCGAGATCGACGCCCGCGTGGCCGAGATGCTCAAGCTGGTGCAGATGAGCCAGTACGCCAAGCGCAAGCCGCATCAACTGTCCGGCGGTCAGCGTCAGCGCGTGGCCCTGGCCCGTTCGCTGGCCAAGCGGCCGAAGCTGCTGCTGCTCGACGAGCCGATGGGCGCGCTGGACAAGAAACTGCGCTCGCAGATGCAGCTGGAACTGGTGGAAATCATCGAGCGCGTCGGCGTGACCTGCGTGATGGTGACCCACGACCAGGAAGAGGCCATGACCATGGCCGAGCGCATCGCGATCATGCACCTGGGCTGGATCGCGCAGATCGGCAGCCCGATCGACATCTACGAAACCCCGACCAGCCGTCTGGTCTGTGAATTCATCGGCAACGTCAACATCTTCGAAGGCGAAGTCATCGACGACGCCGAAGGCCACGCGACCATCACCTGCAAGGACCTCGACCGGCAGATCTACGTCGGCCACGGCATCAGCACCTCGGTGCAGGACAAGTCGGTCACCTACGCGATCCGCCCGGAGAAGCTGCTGGTCACCGCCGATCAACCGACCTGCGAGTACAACTGGTCGAGCGGCAAGGTCCACGACATCGCCTATCTGGGCGGGCACTCGGTGTTCTACGTCGAATTGCCGAGCGGCAAACTGGTGCAGTCGTTTGTCGCCAACGCCGAACGTCGCGGCGCGCGTCCGACCTGGGGCGATCAGGTCTACGTGTGGTGGGAAGACGACAGCGGCGTGGTACTTCGCTCATGAACATGCGCAAATTCAAACGCCGCATCAACCGAATCATCCCCAATGGCCGGCAGCTGGTCATCGGGGTGCCATTCATCTGGCTGTTCCTGTTCTTCATGCTGCCGTTCTTCATCGTTCTGAAGATCAGCTTCGCCGAAGCCGACGTGGCGATCCCGCCGTACACCGAGATCTACACCTACGCCGAGCAGAAGCTGCAACTGCTGCTGAACCTGGGCAACTACGCGATGCTCGGCGACGACGAGCTGTACATCGCCGCCTACCTCGGCTCGCTGAAAATGGCCTTCATCAGCACCGTGCTCTGCCTGCTGATCGGTTATCCGATGGCCTACGCCATCGCCAGCGCGCGCAAAGAGCTGCAAACGGTGCTGGTGCTGCTGATCATGATGCCGACCTGGACCGCGATCCTGATCCGCGTCTACGCGTGGATGGGTATTCTGAGCAACAACGGCCTGCTCAACGGTTTCCTGATGAGCATGGGCCTGATCGACGAGCCGCTGCAGATCCTCAACACCAACCTCGCCGTGTACATCGGTGTGGTCTATTCGTATCTGCCGTTCATGATCCTGCCGCTGTACGCCAACCTGGTGAAGCATGACCAGAGCCTGCTGGAAGCTGCGTCGGACCTGGGTTCGAGCACCTTCAACAGCTTCTGGAAAATCACCATTCCGCTGTCCAAGAACGGCATCATCGCCGGCTGCATGCTGGTGTTCATTCCAGTGGTCGGCGAGTTCGTCATTCCAGAACTGCTCGGCGGTCCGGAAACCCTGATGATCGGCAAGGTGCTGTGGCAAGAATTCTTCAATAACCGCGACTGGCCGGTGGCGTCCGCGCTGGCGGTGTTGATGCTGGCGATCCTGATTGTGCCAATCATCCTGTTCAACCGCAGTCAGGCCAAGGAAATGGAGGGTAAAGAATGAAGCGCTTCCGTTTCTCCAGCCTGATGCTGGTACTGGGTCTGATCTTCATCTATCTGCCGATGCTGATCCTGGTGATCTACTCGTTCAACGCCTCGAAACTGGTAACGGTGTGGGGCGGCTGGTCGATCAAGTGGTACGTCGGCCTGCTGGACAACTCGCAATTGATGGGCTCGGTGCTGCGCTCGCTGGAAATCGCCTGCTACACGGCGGTTGCTGCGGTGGCGCTGGGTACACTGGCGGCGTTCGTGCTGACGCGCATCACTCACTTCAAGGGTCGCACGCTGTTCGGCGGCCTGGTGACTGCGCCACTGGTCATGCCGGAAGTGATCACCGGTCTGTCGCTGTTGCTGCTGTTCGTGGCGATGGCGCAGATGATCGGCTGGCCGCAGGAACGCGGCATCGTCACCATCTGGATTGCGCACACCACGTTCTGCGCGGCGTATGTGGCAGTGGTGGTGTCGGCGCGTCTGCGTGAGCTGGACCTATCGATCGAAGAGGCGGCGATGGACCTGGGGGCGCGGCCGTGGAAGGTGTTCTTCCTCATCACCATCCCGATGATCGCGCCATCGTTGGCGGCGGGCGGGATGATGTCGTTCGCGCTGTCGCTGGATGACCTGGTGCTGGCGAGCTTCGTCTCCGGCCCGGGTTCGACGACCCTGCCGATGGAAGTGTTCTCGGCGGTGCGGCTCGGTGTGAAGCCGGAGATCAACGCGGTGGCCAGCCTGATTCTGCTGGCGGTGTCGCTGGTGACCTTCCTCGTCTGGTTCTTCAGCCGCCGCGCCGAAGAAGCACGCAAGAAAGCCATCCAGCAAGCCATCGAAGAAAGCGCCGCCGATTCGTGGAAGCAACCGGACGCGCGTCGCGCGCCTGCGCCACAGGCTGTGTGAGCCGAAGGGTTGGTCTCATTTCCGAGGCCAACCCAAATCCAGACTGTAGGAGTGAGCCTGCTCGCGATAGCGGTGTGTCAGCCAGGCATTATTCGGCTGACACTCCGCTATCGCGAGCAGGCTCACTCCTACAGGGGATTCAGGCAGTCCAGGGAGATTGGCGGATGACTTCGACGAAATTCATCGGCTTGAATCCCGGCTCCTGATCCACCAGCACATCGGTCTTCACATTGCCGAACGTGGTCTGCGGACGATGGCGCAAGCCATCGGCGAACGCGCAGATGATGCACTCCTTGAAACCCTCCCCGCGTGGATGCGCATGCACCACGGCTTCGCGCTGCACGCTGCTGAAGGCCGCGTAGTCCATGCCCAGCACGTCCATCTCCACCCCGGCCGTCACCAGTGCCACGGTCGGGCGCAGATGCTTGGGCACGCCCGGCGTGGTGTGCAATGCAATCGACAGCCACACCTGCTCGATGTCGTCGTCGCTCAGCCCGTACGGCTTGAGAAACGCTGCCGCGGCATTCGCGCCGTCCACCTCGAAACGTTCGTCATCGCTGCGATGGCCTGCGACCAGACCAAGGTCATGGAACATCGCGCCGACGTACAGCAACTCCGGGTTGTAGGCGAGTTGCTGGCGTTCGCCGCTCAAGGCACCGAACAGAAACACTCGACGCGAGTGGTGATAGAGCAGGTCGGATTCGATGTCGCGGATGTATTCGGTGGTGGCCCGGGCGAGGGCGCTGTCAGGGATCTTGATGCCGGCGATGGTGCTGGTCATAACGGTTTCCTCGTCGAAAACGCCGTCGTGGCGCTGCTGGAGAAAGTCTGTTCCCGGCGCGCCAGGCGAGCAATCGAGTCATGGCTGCGATCCTTGCCATTGCACCTGCAAATCGTGCCAAGCTCGCTTGTCGGGTGTGGATTGGCCAGGTTGGCTCGATCAACAGGCCAGGCTCGCTCCCACAGGTTGGTGTGTTTGTCACAGGTATTGAGGACGTTTGAGCCATGAACAAATCCGTCGCCATCGTGGTATTCCCCGGCGTGCAGTCACTGGATGTCAGCGGACCCATGGACGTGTTCGCCGAAGCCAACCGCTTCCTCGCGCCGCAGGATCACTATCGCTTGCAAGTGATCGGCCTCGAGCACGGGCCGATGGCCTGTTCCAACGGCATGAGCCTGAACGCCCACTGCCACTTCAGCGAAGCAACCGATAGCCCCGACCTGTTGCTGGTCGCTGGCGGCCCGCAATTGCAGTTCATGGATTTCGGCCCGACGTTCGACGCCTGGCTGCGTGACGCCTGTGGTCGCGCCCGGCGTTGCGGCTCGATCTGCAACGGCGCGTTCATGCTCGCCCGCGCCGGTTTGCTCGAGGGGCGCACCGTCACCACGCACTGGAACGATGCCGAGGCGCTTGCGCAGTTGTGCCCCACCACGCGGGTCGAGGCGGATCGCCTGTATGTCGAGGACGGCACGCTCTACACCTCGGCCGGGGTCACGGCGGGCATTGATCTGTCGCTGTACCTGTTGGCGCGCGATCACGGTGCCGAGGTGGCGCTGAGTGTAGCGAAACGGCTGGTGGTGTTCACCCAGCGCTCGGGCGGGCAATCGCAGTTCAGCCCGTTCCTCACGCCGCATGCCGAACCGACATCAGCGGTGGCGCTGGTGCAGCTGTATGTGCTGGCCAATCTCACCGGCGACCTGACGATTGCCGATCTGGCCAATGCAGCGAACATGAGTGCGCGCAATTTCTCGCGGGTGTTCGCGCGAGAAGCCAAAGTGACCCCGGCGGAATTCGTCGAACGGGCGCGGGTGGACGCAGCGCGGGTCATGCTGGAAAGCACCACGGCGCCGTTGAAAACCGTGGCGTATCAGTGCGGGTTTCGGGATGCGGAGCATATGCGCAGTGTGTTCAACCGGCGCTTGGGCGTGACGCCGCAGCAGTTTCGGCTGAATTTTGCGCTGGATGTCTGATCCGGGCTTGAGCTCGAAAGCCCTCACCCCAGCCCTCTCCCAGAGGGAGAGGGGGCCGACCGCGGTGTCTGGCGTGTTGCATCGACCTGAAAGACCTTATCGATTATGGATTCGGTGCCAATCTTGCACGTCGGCGTTTCTCCCCAATATCCCCCAATCGGTCCCCTCTCCCTCTGGGAGAGGGCTAGGGTGAGGGGCTCTTCAGGGCTTGCGCGCAGGCAACAGCTTCAACGTACTCCGCGTATTCGCCAGCACCTCTTCCTCGCTGAAATGCGCCTGCACATAAATCCCCTCCACATACGCCTCGGCCTGATCGTCATAGTGACTGTCCAACGGCACGCCGCTCTGGCCGACCGGATTGATCGTCAGGGCATGCACCGCATCGGCAAAATCCACCAGACGCCGGGTCGACGGTCCATAGGTCACCGGCCATGGCGCCGGGCCGATTTTCGCCGAGAGGTTGTTCGGCACTTCGTGGCTGCCTGGCGCCGGGAACGGGCCGACATTGAACAGCCGATCCAGTGGCTTCTGCTGGCCCAGCGGATGGCCATGGGTCAGGGTATGCGCCGCGCCCCATTGCCAACCCGCCACATCGTCGCCGAGGGTCAGTTGCAGATGCTGCATGCTCGCCGCCCATGCCGTGCGCACGATGTCGGCGCGGGTTTCTCTGACCGGCGTGCTGCGATTGTCCCACCAAGGTGAATCAGCTCTCGCCGCCAGTCGCGGCAAGGCGGAATCGATGACCCGCGTCGACAGCATCGTTTCGAAAAAGTCATTGCCCAACTCATCGCGCATCGCTGCGTCGGCAAGGTCGTAGAGGAACTGGTTGAACACCGTCGCGCTGACCGAATTCAGCGGATAGTCGCCGGGCCATTGCGCCAATTGCTCGACCAGTTTGCGTTGCGCCGGATCGCTCACCACTTCACGCAACACCGGCAACAGCGGCGCCAACAGACGCGGGCCGTAGCCGGTCGTCGTGCCCAGCTGCAGTTTCTGGTTGGCCTCGTTGCTCCACTTCACCCGGTTGTCGCTGAGCTGACGATCAAGCTGCTGGCCGCGATCGGCGAGGTTGTAGTAACCGGGAATCTCCATGCCGGTCGGCGATACCGGCTGGAAGTTGGCCGAGACGATATAGCCGCGCGCCGGGTTCTCCTCCTGCGGGTTGGCGCTGAACGGGTAGTAGCCGTCCTTGTCCGCCTCAGGCGTGCTGCCGTCGAGAATGAAGCCCGGTTTCACCCCGGCCGGACGTTTCGGCAGCAAGGCCGAGGCCCACCAGGCGATATCGCCCTTGGCGTTGGCGTAAACCAGATTCAGACCCGGCGCCTGCACCTTGGCCGCCGCCGCGCGGGCCTTGGCCAACGTGTCAGCGCGGTTGAGCTGGTAAAAGCCGTCGAGGATCGGGTTGGGTGTTTCGAGGAAGGCCCACCACATCGCGATCGGGGTCTTGCCGGCAGCGCTGCCGAGGGCATCGTTGACGATCGGCCCATGCGGCGACTGGCGCAAGGTGATCGTCACCGGCGCCTGACCCTTCACATTGATCTGTTGCTCGCTGACGAGCAGGTCGGTCCATTGGCCGCGATACCAGACCTGATCGGGATTGTCAGGGTTGACCTTCTCGGCGATCAGATCGAGGTCATCGTTCTGGAACATGGTCAGGCTCCAGCCAAAATCGAGGTTGTGACCCAGAAACGCGAAGGGCACCAGCGCCTGATGATGGCCGTACAACTCGAAGCCCGGCGCCGACAGCTGCGCCTCGTACCACACCGACGGCACCGAAAAGCGGATATGCGGATCGCCGGCCAGCAACGGCTTGCCACTCTGGCTGCGGCTGCCGGCGATGACCCAAGCGTTGCTGCCCTCGAACTGCGGCAGACCGTTGTCGATCAGTGCCTGTTCGCTGAGGCGGGCGAGGGCGGTGAGGTCCTGCCAGTCGCCGGCGGCGAGGGCTGGCGGATGCCTGGTGTGATCCGTGGCAAGTACGCCTTTGGCCTGCCAGTCAAGATCGAACACATTGAGGTAATCGGCGCCGAGCTGATCGCGCACGTAGGTCAGCAGCGGCTCGGTGCGAAACGCGGCGGCAAAGCTGTAGGCCATGTAACCGGCGACGCTGATGCTGTCTTCGGCGGTGAACGGCCGCTTGGGGATGCCCAGCACGTCAAACTCGATCGGCGCGGCGTGGCTGTCCTGATACTGGTTGATGCCATCCAGATAGGCTTGCAGGCCCCTCCACGCCGGCGACTGCTTGTCCAGGCTGGCGACGTAACTGGCGGCGCGCTCGCGGATGCGCAGGCTGCGAAACAGCTTGTCGGTGTCGAGCAGTTTCGGCCCGAGCACTTCGGCCAGCTCACCGCGGGCGAGGCGACGCAGGGCTTCCATCTGGAACAGGCGATCCTGCGCGTGCACATAACCGAGGGCGCGATAGAGGTCGGTTTCGTTCTCGGCGCGGATATGCGGCACACCGCGCTCGTCATAGCGCACGGTCACCGAGCCTTGCAGGTTATGCAGCTGGACCTGGCCCTGGCGCGTCGGCTGCTTGCTGTAGATATACCCGCCAGCGGCGCAGAGCAGGACAACGACCAGCAGGGCAACGACGATCAACGCACGCTTCATGGTGACTCCTTGTGCAGGCGGGAGGGCCGCCCGTCGGGCTGCAAACATTTAGCACAGAGCATCTGTGCGGTGCAGCGCTGTCCTTGAAAAGTCCGGAATGCCTTACCGCGCATCCGCCGGCCACGGACAATAACAACCCACCGCCAAGGTGTGCGTAGCGTTCACCGGGCGGTCTTCCGTCAGGGCATGCAGGATCGGTTCGATAAAGCTGTTGCTGGAGTTGCAGGTCAGGCCTTCGCTGTACGGGCCGAAGTAGGCCAGTTTGCCGCTGCGATCCCAGATCGCCACGGCGGGGCTGGCGGGAATCTGTTCGGAGCCGCGCAGGACGATGATGGTTTTCAGGCCGGCGAGGGTGGCGGGCAACTGACCGTGGCTGCCGGGTTTTTGCACGGCGAAGAACTCCACGCCGCGCGCGCCGAACTGTTCGACCATCTCGCTCAGGTGCTGTTGATTGCCGACGTTGCACGGACAGGCCGGGTCCCAGAAGTGCACGAGACGGATATTGCCCGGCCCGGCGAGGTCGTCCGGCAGGCGCAGCGGATCGCCGGAAAACACCGCCGTGTGTTCACTGAACGCACGCAGATAGCGGCCCTGAAACCAGTCATATGCCGCCCACAGCACCCCGGCGCAGATCAGCGCGAGCAGGCTGGCGAACAGTGCGGTGCGGTAGGGCGAACGCATGGTTTCGGAATCTGAAAAGGTTGGCTAGCTTGCCATGCTTGCTCCGACAGATGAATATCGCAGGCCGATAAAGTCCGTTAACCGCTTTGGAATGTGCGCATGCCCGATACTTTCGACCCCGATCATTTACGCGCGAGCCTCAAGCCGTTGGCCGAGTGGCAGCCGTTATCGGATGAGGCGAAGGCTTATCAGCGCTTCTACAAGACCGACTTCGCCGAGCGCGATGTCTGGCGCGGCATGGGACGTTTCGAGGTCGATGGCTACGAACTGGTCAGTCATTGCTGGTGGCCGGAGAAGGTCAAGGCGACACTGTTTCTGCTGCACGGTTACTACGATCACATCGGCCTTTACCGGCATGTGATCGAGTGGGCGCTGGATCAGGATTTCGCGGTGATTGCCTGCGACTTGCCGGGGCATGGACTGTCGAGCGGGCCGCGGGCGAGCATCCGCGATTTCGCTGAATATCAGCACATGCTGCAAGCGTTGTTCGCTGAAGCGACTTCGATCGCGCTGCCGCAGCCGTGGCATTTGTGCGGGCAGAGCACCGGGGGCGCGATTGTCGTCGATCACCTGCTCAACCATGGCGAGAACAGCCCGGCGCAGGGGCAGGTGATTCTGCTGGCGCCTCTGGTGCGACCACGGGCCTGGGGCTGGTCGCAGTTGAGTTATTACCTGCTGCGGCCATTTGTTCGCGGCGTCGCGCGGCGCTTCAGCGAAAATTCCAACGATCCGGACTTTCTGCCGTTTCTGCAGGCTGATCCGTTACAGCCTCGGCGTCTGCCGACGAAGTGGGTGGGCGCGTTGTCGCGCTGGATCATCCGCGTCGAGCACGCGAAAAAAAGTCCGCGACGGCCGCTGATCATTCAGGGACAGGCGGACATGACCGTCGACTGGCAGCACAATCTGCAGGTGTTGAAATGGAAGTTCGACCGCCCGCAGATTCTGCTGCTGGCCGAGGCGCGGCATCACCTGGCCAATGAGACGGTAGAGATGCGTGAGGAGTATTTCGAGTTCTTGAGCAAGCGGATCAGGGGGCGGAATCTGTAGCGGCTGGGCGGGCCTCTTCGCGAGCAGGCTCGCTCCCACAGGAAGTCGGGGGGCACAAATTTTGTGTCCGCTGAGGACTCAATGTGGGAGCGAGCCTGCTCGCGAATGCGATCTTTCAGGCAACGAAGATCACTGGCCGACCGCCAACCCCGCCCGAATCGCCGCCAGCGCCGCCTGATAGTAAGCCTTGCCCTCGGTCGACTCGGCAAACGTCGCAAATTCTTCCAGCTCTTCATCCGACAAATCGCGATAAACGTAGAGCAGGGTGTTGTTCAGATCGGCGCCGATCTGATCCATCAGCCGCTGGCGCTGACCGTTCAACATGCCCTGCGCCTGACCGCCACCGAGCAATCCCGGGATCATCGAACTCAAACTGTCCGCCGCGACGCCGGCAATCGCCAGACTGACCTCGGCGCCAGCCTCGCGGGCCGGCAAGGCTTGCGCCAGGTGGCCGATGATCAGCAAACGACTGTCGCTGGCCTGCATTTTTGGCAGGCCCTGGGCATTTTTCGCCAGTTGATCGCGGCGGGTCGCGAGCAGTTCGGCGGCGACGATTTTCTTGCCCAGCGGTGACTGGAAAAAGGTCAGCGCCGGTTTCGGATCAGCGAGTTTCTGTCGCAGTTGCGCTTCGGCGCGTTGATCCATGGCCTGCGCGGCGAACCGCTGGTTGCTATTGTTGACCAGTGCTTGAAACACCGCAGGCGGCAGGCTGTTCTGATAGCGCTGCTGGGCGGCGCTGAGGGCATCGTTGAAATGCGCGCGTTGTTCTGGCCAGCCGGCGACCTTGTACAACTGATCGTGGCCGTCCGCCCAGGCGGGCAATACGCAGAACATCAACAGTGAAAAAAGCAAACGGCGCATAGGGACTCCTGTCAGCAGCGGACTATTGTCCGTGCGGTGCCGGTACTTGTCGAGAATTCGTAGCAAGCCGCTGCGTGGCTCTGTCGGATTTATTGCCGTCGGCATACTATGCGCGCCATGCCGATATCCTCTGAACACCCACTGCTGTTACGCATTGTCGATGACCTGGCCGAACACGGCTGGTCGCAGCAGAACATCTTCCTGCCCCCCGATCTGACCCGGGCGCTGGCGGCCGAGTGCCGTAAACGTGAGGCCGAAGGTGAACTGGCGCCGGCGGCGGTCGGGCGCGGGCCGTTTTCGGAGATTCGCGAGGGTATTCGTGGCGATCACATTCAGTGGATCGACCCCGGCCAGGCCGACGCTACCGACCGCTATCTGAGCCTGATGGACAGTCTGCGCGAGGCGCTCAATCGCGGACTGTTTCTGGGCCTCGAAGATTTCGAATGCCATTTCGCCCTGTACCCGCCCGGCGCGTTTTATCGCAAGCACGTCGACCGCTTTCGCGATGACGACCGACGCATGGTGTCGGCGGTCATCTACCTCAACGACGCCTGGCTGCCGGAGGACGGTGGCCAGTTGCGCATGTACCTGGGTGATGAACGCGTGCATGACGTACAGCCTACCGGCGGTTGTCTGGTGGTGTTTCTCTCCGGCGAAGTCCCCCACGAAGTATTGCCGGCTCATCGCGAGCGGCTGTCGCTGACCGGGTGGTTCCGTCGCCGTGGCAACGAGCCGTTCTGAGCATGGAAAAGATTCTGGTCAGCCGCTGCCTGTTGGGCCATCGCGTGCGTTATGACGGTGGCGCGAGTGGTCCGTTTGATCTGCTTGAGCAGTGGATTGCCGAGGGCCGCGTAGTGCCGTTGTGTCCTGAGGTGGCCGGTGGTTTGCCGACGCCGAGGGCGGCGGCGGAGATTCCCGGCGGGCAGGGCGGTGAGGTGCTGGATGGCAATGCTGCTGTCATCACTGCCGAAGGCGAGGATGTCAGTGCGCAGTTTCTCGAAGGTGCGCGCCAAGCGCTGGAACTGGTGCAACGGCACGGCATCAGGGTGGCGGTGCTCAAGGCCAACAGCCCTTCGTGCGGGAATCTGCTGACGTATGACGGGACGTTCAGTGGGGTCAAGGTCAGTGGCGAAGGGGTGACGGCGGCGTTGCTCAGGCGTCATGGTGTTCGGGTGTTCAATGAGCTAGAGCTGGATGAGGCGGCGGTGGCTTTGGCAGCTTTGGACTGATCCGCAATAGTTGCCCTCACCCCAGCCCTCTCCCGGGGGGAGAGGGGGCCGACCGAGGTGTCTGGCGCTGTCCATCGACCTGAAAGACCTTGGCGATTATGGGTTCGGCAAAGCCATGATCAGTCGATTTCGGATTCGGTATAGCAATCCCAAGTCGGCGTACCTCTAAAGCATTCCCGGATCAGTTCCCTCTCCCTCCGGGAGAGGGTTAGGGTGAGGGGGCTCTTACGGTTTCAACCACTTCTGCGACAACGCCGCCAACCGCCCATCCGCCTTGATCCGTTCCAGCGCGCTCTTGAGGCTGGCCTGAAACGCCGGATTGCCCTTCTGAAACGGAATCGCCAGTTCCACCGGCGCCGCCGCTTTCGGCTTCTCTTCGGTCAACGCCTGCACCAGCACCATCGGCCGTGGCGTCTCGTCCTTCTTCGCGAGCAGTTGCCCATCGACCTCGCCGTACGGCTCGCTGAAGTCGAAACGATCCTTGAGTTCGGGTGTCAGTGCTATGTGGTTGAGCGCGACGTCGTACTTGCCGCTTTCAACGCCCTGGAGCAGATCGCCCTCGTCGGTGACGATGAAATCGGCGCGTACATCCAGCTCCTTGGCAAGAAGTTGCCCAAGCTCGACCTCGAACCCCGTGAGTGTGTCGCCTTCCTTGTAATTGAAGGGCGGTGTATTAGCCTCAATGGCTATGCGCAACTCGCCACGGTCGTTGACGTCATCAATCAGTTCGGCGTGAGCCAGCGGGCTTAAAAGGGGTAGCAGGCAGATCAGGCCAGGCAGCAAGCGCATGGTCACTCCTTTGAAATCATTATCGCGACGCTCTGATTCAGGCTCGCTTTGCTATGGTTGTCGAGTGCCTTCGACAACGAATGGTCATGAAGTTGTCATGACCGTGCGGATTTTACGGAAAAACTGGAGAAGAAAATGAAAAGCTTTATGTCACGTGCAGCGTTGGCCGGTGTGCTGATGGGTGTTTCGGTGCTGGCCAGTGCGGCAACGCCGGCTCCCAAGGATGCTGAAGTGTTCATCGTTTCTCCCGAGGACGGCGCTACGGTCTCCCAGGAATTCAAAGTCAAGTTCGGCGTCAAGAACATCGCGCTGGCCCCGGCGGGTGATACCACCAAGAACACCGGCCACCATCATCTGCTGATCGACGTCGACGACCTGCCGGCCGAAGGCGCGCCGATCCCGACCGACGCGCACCACATGCATTTCGGCAAGGCGCAGACCGAAGCCACGATCAAACTGGCCCCCGGCAAGCACACCTTGCAATTGATCCTCGGCGACAGCGGCCACATGCCGTTCGACCCATCGATCGTTTCGGAAAAAATCACGGTTAACGTGAAATAAAAAAGGGAGCCCTTCGGGGCTCCCTTTTTTATTCAGCTACAAGTGGCTGGCTGCAAGTGGCAAGTTTAAACAAGAGCGCTGTTCACTTGCCGCTGCTTTTCTAGAACAGGACGCGACTACGGATAGTACCGTTGACGTGTTGCAGCTTCTCTTGCGCCAGCTCCGAGTATTCGGCGTCGACGTCGATCACCACGTAGCCGACCTTCTCGTTGGTCTGCAGGAACTGACCGGAGATGTTGATGCCGTTTTCGGCGAAGACCTTGTTGATCTCGCTCATCACACCCGGGATGTTCTCGTGGATGTGCAGCAGGCGGTGCTTGCCAGGGTGAGCCGGCAGGGCCACTTCCGGGAAGTTGACCGACGACACCGAAGTACCGTTGTCGCTGTACTTGACCAGCTTTTCCGCCACTTCCAGACCGATGTTGGCTTGCGCCTCGGCGGTCGAGCCACCGATGTGCGGGGTCAGGATCACGTTGTCGAGGCCACGCAGCGGGCTTTCGAACTCTTCGTCGTTGGAGCGTGGCTCCACCGGGAACACATCGATGGCTGCGCCGATCAGGTGCTTGTCCTTGATCGCGTCCGCCAGGGCGTCGAGCTCGACCACGGTGCCGCGTGCAGCGTTGATCAGGATGCCGCCCTTCTTGATGGCGCGGATTTCCTTCTCGCCGATCATCCACTGGGTCGCCGCGGTTTCCGGGACGTGCAGGGTGACGATGTCGGACATGCCCAGCAGCTCATGCAGATTGCCGACCTGGGTAGCGTTGCCCAGTGGCAACTTGGTCACGGTGTCATAGAAGAACACCTGCATGCCCAGGCCTTCCGCCAGAACCGACAGCTGCGTGCCGATCGAGCCGTAGCCGACGATGCCGAGCTTCTTGCCACGGATCTCGAACGAGTTGGCCGCGGATTTGATCCAGCCGCCACGGTGGCAGGAAGCGTTTTTCTCAGGGATGCCGCGCAGCAGCAGGATCGCTTCGGCCAGTACCAGTTCCGCTACGGAACGAGTGTTGGAGTACGGCGCGTTGAACACGGCGATACCGCGCTCGCGGGCCGCACTGAGGTCAACCTGGTTGGTGCCGATGCAGAAACAGCCGACCGCGACCAGTTTCTTCGCGTGATCGAAGATCTCTTCGGTCAGTTGCGTGCGCGAGCGAATGCCGATGAAGTGAGCGTCAGCGATCTTTTCCTTGAGCTGGGCTTCCGGCAAGGAGCCAGTCAGGTATTCGATGCTGGTGTAGCCCGCCGCCTTGAGGACGTCGACAGCCGATTGGTGGACGCCTTCGAGAAGAAGGAACTTGATCTTGCTCTTATCGAGAGAAGTCTTGCTCATCTGCGTAAACCTGTATCCCGGAGAAAAATGGCAGGGAGGGGCGCAGCCTGGAGCTGACCCAAACGGCAGGAAAGCCGTCACCGCGGATCTGGCCTTGGGCACTGTCCTGCGGGGTCGGTATGCTAGCATAGCCACCCCGCTAAACACTCATTCCTGCGACGTGAAGCGTTCTCAGGATGACCATGAATTGTTCGAGAGTTCTGTCGATGACCAATCCTGCGCTGATTGATGAACTGAAGACCCTGGTTGAGCCCGGCAAAGTCCTCACCGACGCCGACTCCCTGAATGCTTACGGCAAGGATTGGACCAAGCACTTCGCCCCGGCGCCGAGCGCTATCGTGTTTCCCAAGACCATCGAGCAAGTGCAGGCCGTGGTGCGTTGGGCCAACACCCACAAGGTTGCGCTGGTGCCGTCCGGCGGGCGCACCGGGTTGTCCGCCGCTGCGGTGGCGGCCAATGGCGAAGTGGTGGTGTCGTTCGATTACATGAACCAGATTCTCGACGTCAACCTCACCGACCGCACCGCTGTATGCCAGCCGGGCGTGGTCACTGAGCATCTGCAGAACGTTGCTGAAGAAAACGGCCTGTACTACCCGGTCGACTTCGCCTCGGCGGGTTCCAGCCAGATTGGCGGCAACATCGGCACCAATGCCGGCGGGATCAAAGTGATTCGCTACGGCATGACGCGCAATTGGGTCGCCGGCATGAAGGTCGTCACCGGCAAGGGCGACGTGCTCGAGCTGAACAAGGACCTGATCAAGAACGCCACCGGTTATGACCTGCGTCAGCTGTTCATTGGCGCCGAAGGCACCCTCGGTTTCGTCGTCGAAGCAACCATGCGCCTTGATCGCGCACCGAAAAACCTCACCGCCATGGTCCTCGGCACCGCCGATTTCGATTCGATCATGCCGGTGCTGCACGCCTTCCAGGGCAAGCTCGACCTGACCGCGTTCGAATTCTTCTCCGACAAGGCCCTGGCCAAGGTCATGGGCCGCGGCGACGTGCCGGCGCCGTTTGACACCGACTGCCCGTTCTACGCCCTGCTGGAATTCGAAGCGACCACTGAAGAAGTGGCCAACAGCGCGCTGGAAACCTTCGAACACTGCGTCGAACAAGGCTGGGTACTCGACGGCGTGATGAGCCAGAGCGAGACCCAACTGCATAATCTGTGGAAGCTGCGCGAGTATATCTCCGAAACCATCTCCCACTGGACGCCGTACAAGAACGACATCTCGGTGACCGTTTCCAGGGTGCCGGCGTTCCTGCGCGAAATCGACGCGATCGTCGGTGAGCACTACCCGGATTTCGAAATCGTCTGGTTCGGCCACATCGGCGACGGCAATCTGCACCTGAACATCCTCAAGCCGGAAAACCTGAGCAAGGACGAGTTCTTTGCCAAGTGCGCCACCGTCAACAAGTGGGTGTTCGAAACCGTCGAGAAGTACAACGGCTCGATCTCGGCCGAACATGGCGTGGGCATGACCAAGCGTGATTACCTGACCTACAGCCGCTCACCGGCCGAGATCGAGTACATGAAAGCGGTCAAGGCAGTGTTCGACCCGAACGGCATCATGAACCCGGGGAAGATTTTCCCGGTGTGATCGGTAATCTCTGTTGAATCAATGAAGGCAGGAGTCGGTAAATGAGCTATCAGCACCAGTACGTCGACGGCACGCGCATCCACTTCCCGATCGGGAAAGTCGTGTGCATTGGCCGCAATTACGCCGAACACGCCAAGGAACTGGACAACCCGGTGCCGACCGAGCCGCTGCTGTTCATCAAGCCGGGCAGTTGCGTGGTGCCGCTGGAAGGCGGTTTCAGCATTCCGACCGAGCGTGGTTCGGTGCACTACGAAGCGGAAATCGCTGTGTTGATCGGCAAACCGCTGTCGACCAAACCAAGCCGCGAAGAAGTCCTCGATGCGATCTCCGGTTTCGCCCCGGCGCTGGACCTGACCCTGCGCGACAAGCAGGCCGAGCTGAAAGCCAAGGGCCTGCCGTGGGAAATCGCCAAGTCGTTCGACGGCGCGGCGGTGATCGCGCCGTTCGTGGTCGGTAGCACTTTCGCTGACCTGACCGACATCGGCATCCGCCTGACCATCAACGGCGAAGTGCGCCAGGACGGCAACAGCAGTGCGATGCTCAATCCGATCGTGCCGATGATCCAGCACATGGCCGGCTGCTTCTCGCTGCAGGCCGGCGACGTGATCCTTACCGGTACGCCGGTGGGTGTCGGCCCGCTGAACGTCGGCGACGAGATCGTCCTCGAACTGCCGGGGGCGAGCAGCTTCAGCAGCAGCGTGCGCTAACTTGTAGGAATGTCACCGCACCTGTGGCGAGGGAGCTTGCTCCCGCTGGACTGCGCAGCAGGCCCCTGCTTTTTGCAGTAAAAAAAGCGGGGCCGCTTCGCGCCCCAGCGGGAGCAAGCTCCCTCGCCACAATTGCCCCATGCCACCTTGGTTATGTGTTGTGGCCCGCAAACGCACACGCCAATCCCGCCATTTCCCGTTTTTTTCACATCCTCTCTGGATAATTTCCGCGATTGCGGCGTCTCAGCCGGCCTCTTTGTGCTATTACCCTTGGCCTGAATTTACGGAACGCGTCCCTTGATGGCATCTCGAACTCAGCAGAAACCCACCCTCCGTTCCCGCTTCGCTCTGCGCTGGTATGTCTGGCTGTTGCTGGCCATCGTGGCGGCTTATGGGCTGGCGTTTGCCATGCACTGGGATGATCGTGGTGTGCTGTGGGTGCTGGAGCGCTTCGAGAGCAAGGCCGAGCAAAAGGAGAGCGTGTGGCTGCCGGACTATCAGGTGGTGATCGACGCCAAACCGTTGCCGGGCATGGAGAAGGACGAAGCTTCCGACCTGGCTTACAACCCGCAGACCAAAACCCTGTTTTCGGTGATGGGCAAAAATCCGTTCCTCGCTGAGCTGACACTGCAGGGCGAGGTGCTGCGCAAGATGCCGCTGGTGGGCTGGAGCAATCCCGAAGGCCTGACGGTCATGGAAAACGGCCTGATGGCGATTGTCGATGAGCGCCAGCACACGTTGTCGATCGTCAAGGTCGACGCCGGTACCCGCGAGCTGAACATTGCCGACTTCCCTAAATACGACCTCGGGCCGTCGAAAGACCAGAACAAGGCTTTTGAAGCCATCACCTGGGATCCGCGCAATCATCAGCTTGTGCTGGGTGAAGAACGCCCGCCAGCGCTGTTCACCTGGAAGAGCGATGGCAGTCAGACCCTGATCGGCGACAAGCAGAAGCTGGCCAGTGACGAGCTCGACATTCGCAATCTCTCGGCGCTGGCGGTCGATCCGCGCACTGGCCATCTACTGGTGTTGTCGGCCGATTCGCACCTGTTGCTGGAACTGGACGAGCGTGGCGAGCAAGTCAGCTTCATGACCTTGCTCGGCAATTTCAACGGTCTTAAAGACACCATTCCCCGCGCCGAAGGCCTGACCATGGACGAAGACGGCACGCTGTACATGGTCAGCGAGCCGAATCTGTTCTATCGCTTCGAAAAGCACCGGTAATTTTCCCTACGACAAACGCGGAATCGTGTGGTTGTCCTGGCAGGCAACTGGCCATTAAGCTTCAATTCAGACGGGCGTGATATTTCATCGGCCTGTCTTGAATCCGAGCCTGCCTGAATGCGTCGACTTGCCCGTCCCAAACCGTTGATTCTTGTCCTGTTGATGATTGCTCTGGTCGCGTTGCTCGCGATCGGCCAGTACCTGCGCCTGTTCGAGCGCGCCTGGTTCAACCTGCACACCCTGTGGCAGCCGTTGAGCAGCGAGGCGATCGGTCTGGATCAATATCGCGTGACTATCGAAGCGCGGCCTATCGACGGGCTCGACGATGATGTCTCGGCGCTGACCTACGATCCGGTGCGCAAAAGCCTGTTCACCGTGACCAACAAGAATTCCGAACTGATCGAGCTGTCGCTGGAAGGCAAGATCCTGCGGCGCATTGCTTTGGTCGGGTTCGGCGATCCTGAAGCGGTCGAATACATCAGTGCCGACACCTACGTCATCACCGACGAGCGCCAGCAGCGCCTGATCAAGATCCACCTCGACGCCGACACCACGTTCCTCGACGCCGAAGATGCCGAGCAGATGACCTTGGGCGTGCACATGGCCAGCAACAAGGGTTTCGAGGGGCTGGCTTACGACTCGGTGGGCAAACGCCTGTTCGTGGCGAAAGAACGCGACCCCATGCTGATCTATGAGGTCCACGGTTTTCCGCATTTCAAACCGGACAAGACCTACGCCGTACACGTGATCAACAACCCCAAGCGCGATGCCGGGATGTTCGTGCGTGACCTGTCGAGTCTGCAGTACGACGAACGCAGCGGGCACTTGCTGGCGCTGTCGGACGAGTCGCGCTTGATTATCGAATTGGATGTCGACGGCCGCCCGTTGAGCACCATGTCGATCAGTGGCGGCCGTCAGGGTTTGCAGAAAACCGTGCCGCAGGCCGAGGGGATTGCGATGGACGATGACGGCACGTTGTACCTGGTGAGTGAGCCGAATCTTTTCTACGTCTTCAAAAAACCCACATCAGACTGACCATCACCACAAAACCTTTGTAGGAGTGAGCCTGCTCGCGATTAGCGGTCTGTCAGTCGACATAAACATCAACTGACAGACCGCTAATCGCGAGCAGGCTCACTCCTACAGGGGGATTTCAGCGCCTGAAGAATATTTACTCAGCCTTCAGGGTCTTCACACCTTCACTCGTGCCCAGCAACAACAGATCCGCCGGGCGTGCGGCGAACAGGCCGTTGGTGACCACGCCGACAATGGCGTTGATCTGCGCTTCCAGTTCCACCGGGTTGGTGATCTGCAGATTGAACACGTCGAGGATGATATTGCCGTTGTCGGTCAGCACGCCTTCGCGGTACACCGGGTCGCCGCCGAGTTTGACCAGTTGGCGGGCAACGTGGCTGCGGGCCATCGGGATCACTTCCACCGGCAGCGGGAATTCACCGAGCACCGGCACCAGTTTGCTGGCGTCGGCGATGCAGATGAAGGTCTTGGCCACGGCGGCAACGATCTTCTCGCGGGTCAGGGCCGCGCCGCCGCCCTTGATCAGGTTCAGGTGTGCGTCGCTTTCATCGGCGCCGTCGACGTAGAACTCCAGATCGCTGACAGTGTTCAGCTCATACACCGGAATCCCGTGGCCCTTGAGGCGCGCGGCGGTGGCTTCGGAGCTGGCGACCGCACCATCGAACGCGCCCTTGTGCTGGGCCAGGGCATCGATGAAGCAGTTGGCGGTGGAGCCGGTGCCGACGCCGACGATGCTCTTGTCGTCGAGTTTCGGCAGGATGAAGTCGACGGCGGCCTGGGCCACGGCCTGTTTGAGTTGATCCTGGGTCATGCGGGCTCCGAAGCGGGCAAGGGGTGGGCAGAAAGGCCGGCATTATAGCCGCAAGCGTGGCTAAAACCTCTGGATTCGTGTGGTCGTGCGCCCGAAAGCCGGGTTAGACTCCTTGGCCCTGCCCAACCCGCTCAGTGATGCTTTCCGATGCTCGAACAGTACGTCAAAAAGATCCTCACCTCGCGCGTTTATGACGTTGCCGTAGAAACCCCGCTGCAGAACGCTCGCCAGCTCTCCGAGCGACTGGGCAACGACATTTGGCTCAAGCGCGAAGACTTGCAGCCAGTGTTCTCGTTCAAGATTCGCGGTGCCTACAACAAGTTGACGCAACTGAGCGACGAAGAGCGCGCCCGTGGCGTGGTCACCGCCTCGGCGGGCAACCATGCGCAGGGTCTGGCCTTGGCGGCGAAAGTGCTGGGCGTCAAAGCCACCATCGTCATGCCCAAGACCACCCCGGAAATCAAAGTCGAAGGCGTGCGTTCGCGCGGCGGCAAAGTGGTGCTGCACGGCGATTCGTTCCCGGAAGCACTGGCCTATTCGCTGAAACTGGTCGATGAAAAAGGCTACGTCTACATCCATCCGTACGACGATCCGCACACCATTGCCGGGCAGGGCACCGTGGCCATGGAAATTCTCCGTCAGCACCCGCAGCCGCTGGACGCGATTTTCGTCCCGGTCGGCGGCGGCGGGCTGATCGCCGGTATCGCGGCGTACGTGAAATACCTGCGGCCCGACATCAAGGTGATTGGCGTCGAGCCGGACGATTCCAACTGTCTGCAGGCCGCGATGGCAGCGGGCGAGCGCGTGGTCCTGCCGACCGTGGGGATCTTCGCCGACGGTGTGGCGGTGGCACAGATCGGCCAGCATACCTTTGAGATCTGCAAGGATTACGTCGATGAAGTGATCACTGTCAGCACCGACGAGATCTGCGCGGCAATCAAGGATATCTACGACGATACCCGTTCGATCACCGAACCTGCCGGCGCGCTGGGCGTGGCCGGGATCAAGAAATACGTCGAGCAGCGCGGCGTCAGCGGTCAGACATTCGTCGCCATCGACTCTGGCGCCAACGTCAACTTCGACCGCTTGCGCCACGTTGCCGAGCGCGCCGAGCTGGGCGAAGGTCGCGAGGCGATCATCGCCGTGACCATTCCCGAGCAGGCCGGCAGCTTCAAGGCGTTCTGTGAAGCCATCGGCAAGCGCCAGATCACCGAGTTCAATTACCGCTACAACACCGGCAGCGAAGCGCACATCTTCGTCGGCGTGCAGACCCATCCTGACAACGACCCGCGCAGCGCCTTGCTGGCGAGCCTGACCGAGCAGGGTTTCCCGGTTATCGACCTGACCGACAATGAACTGGCCAAGCTGCACATCCGCCACATGGTCGGTGGCCGCGCCGCGCAGGTGGTCGATGAAGTGGTGCTGCGCTTCGAATTCCCGGAACGGCCGGGGGCGCTGTTCAACTTCCTCAACAAGCTCGGCGGGCGCTGGAACATCTCGATGTTCCACTACCGCAACCACGGCGCGGCGGACGGCCGTGTGGTCGCCGGCCTGCAAGTGCCCCATGACGAGCGTCATCTGGTGCCCGCGGCGCTGGCGGAAATCGGCTACCCGTACTGGGACGAAAGCGACAATCCGGCCTATCAGCTGTTTCTCGGCTGAACGGCTACGCTGATGGGCATGGACCTACGGAAGAGAACGACATGGAAACCCTGACCACCCTGAAAGTCCTTCACGTCGCAGCGACCGTGGTCATCCTCGCGAGTGGGCTGGGGCTGGCCTTCCTGACCTGGCGTAATCGCAGCGAAGGCCCGGCCAGCACGATGCGCCGGCCGTGGCTGTTCATCTGGTGCCTGATGCTGATCGGCATGCTCAGCATGCCGTTCACCGGCTGGTGGCTGGTGCACCTGATTGGCTGGCCCTTGGGACAATTGTGGATTCTGGGATCCAGCGTGATCTATGCCGTGGCCACGTTCAGTGCGGTCTGGCTGCTGGTTCGGCTGGATCGGCTCTGGACAACCGGGCGGGGTAACCGCACATTCAATCTGGCGCTGGCGATTGTCAGCGGCGTCGGGTTTGTCGCCATAGCGGCGTTGATGGGGGCCAAGCCGGTTTAAGGTTTGCGACCGAGTTGCGGCCATTCGCGAGCAGGCTCACTCCTACAGGGAACGCATTCCAAATGTAGGAGTGAGCCTGCTCGCGATAGCAATATCAACCGCGCAACGAAATCACCGGCCAGCCGCGTTTTTCGGCTTCAGCACGCAAATTCGGATCCGGATCCACCGCCACCGGATTCGCCACCTGCTCCAGCAATGGCAGGTCATTCATCGAGTCGCTATAGAAATAGCTGCCCTCCAGCGAATAACCAGTCTCCTCCAGCCACCGATTCAGGCGCGTGACCTTGCCTTCACGGAAGCACGGGATATCGGTGCTGCGCCCGCTGTAGCGGCCATCAACCATCTCGCATTCGGTGGCGATCAGGGTTTCCACGCCCAGACGCACGGCGATCGGCGCCGTGACGAAACGGTTGGTGGCGGTGATGATCACCAGTTTGTCGCGGGCATCGCGGTGCTTTTTCAGCAGATCCAGAGCCTTGGGCAGGACGATCGGCTCGATGCAGTCGCGCATGTAATCGCTGTGCCAGGCGTCAAGCACAGACATTTCCGTGCGGCCAAGAATCTCCAGGCAGAAGTTCAGGTACGCGGCGTTGTCCAGCTTGCCGGCCAGGTAATCCTGATAGAACTCGTCGTTGCGCGCCTTGTAGGCGATCGGGTCGAGGAAGCCGCGCTCGCACAGATAATCGCCCCAGGCGTGATCGCTGTCGCCGCCCAGAAGGGTGTTGTCCAAATCGAATAGAGCCAGGCGCATTGCAGTTACCCGCTGAAAAGTCAGTAAAAAGGCGACAAGAATACGGTCTTTTCACAAGAGTGCACATAAGGTAGGAACCTTCGTTGCCGCCTGATCAAGCTTTGTGGAACAATGCGGCGACATGCGTTTGCGAGGTTGTTGCCGTGATCGACCCCGATGGTTTCCGCCCCAATGTCGGGATCATTCTGACGAATGACGCCGGCCAGGTGCTATGGGCTCGCCGTATCAATCAGGACGCCTGGCAGTTTCCGCAAGGGGGGATCAACCCCGAGGAGACGCCGGAAGACGCCTTGTACCGCGAGCTGAACGAAGAAGTTGGCCTGGAACGTGAAGATGTTGAAATACTGGCCTGTACCCGAGGCTGGTTGCGCTATCGTTTGCCGCAACGCCTGGTGCGTACCCACAGCCAACCGCTGTGCATCGGCCAGAAACAGAAATGGTTCCTCCTGCGCCTGATCTCCAACGAGCAGCGGGTGCGGATGGATCTGACCGGTAAACCGGAGTTCGATGGCTGGCGCTGGGTCAGCTATTGGTATCCGTTGGGCCAGGTGGTGACATTCAAGCGCGAGGTGTATCGACGCGCTCTCAAAGAGCTTGCCCCGCGCCTTTTAGCGCGCGACTGACGACGGAGTTCGACCCCGAGCCATGCTCAATACGCTGCGCAAGATCGTCCAGGAAGTTAACTCCGCCAAGGATCTCAAGGCGGCGTTGGGGATTATTGTGTTGCGCGTCAAAGAGGCCATGGGCAGCCAGGTCTGCTCGGTCTACCTGCTTGACCCGGAAACCAATCGCTTCGTCCTGATGGCCACCGAGGGCTTGAACAAGCGCTCGATCGGCAAGGTCAGCATGGCCCCCAACGAGGGTCTGGTCGGTCTGGTCGGCACGCGTGAAGAACCCCTGAACCTCGAAAACGCCTCGGTTCACCCGCGCTATCGCTACTTCGCCGAGACCGGTGAAGAGCGTTATGCCTCGTTCCTCGGCGCACCGATCATTCACCACCGCCGCGTCGTCGGCGTGTTGGTCATCCAGCAGAAAGAGCGCCGCCAATTCGACGAAGGTGAAGAAGCCTTCCTCGTGACCATGAGCGCGCAGCTCGCCGGCGTTATCGCCCATGCCGAGGCCACCGGTTCGATCCGTGGCCTGGGCCGTCAGGGCAAGGGCATTCAGGAAGCCAAGTTCGTCGGCGTGCCGGGCTCGCCGGGTGCTGCTGTCGGTACCGCAGTGGTCATGCTGCCGCCGGCCGACCTGGACGTGGTGCCGGACAAGGCCATCACCGACATCAACGCTGAGCTGGCGCTGTTCAAGACCGCCATCGAAGGCGTGCGCGCCGACATGCGCGCGTTGTCCGCCAAACTGGCGACCCAGCTGCGCCCGGAAGAGCGCGCGCTGTTCGACGTCTACCTGATGATGCTCGACGATGCCTCGCTGGGCAGCGAAATCACCACCGTGATCAAGACTGGCCAATGGGCCCAGGGCGCGCTGCGTCAGGTGGTCACGGAACACGTCAACCGCTTCGAATTGATGGACGACGCTTACCTGCGTGAGCGTGCGTCGGACGTCAAAGACCTTGGTCGCCGTCTGCTCGCCTATCTGCAGGAAGAGCGCCAGCAGAACCTGGTCTACCCGGAAAAAACCATCCTGGTCAGCGAAGAACTGACGCCGGCGATGCTCGGCGAGGTGCCGGAAGGCACGCTGGTCGGCCTGGTGTCGGTACTCGGTTCGGGTAACTCCCACGTTGCGATTCTGGCCCGGGCCATGGGCATTCCGACCGTCATGGGTCTGGTCGACCTGCCGTACGCCAAGGTCGACGGCATCGAAATGATCGTCGACGGCACCCGAGGCGAGGTCTACACCAACCCCAGCGAAGTGCTGCGCAAGCAGTTCGCCGAAGTCGTCGAAGAAGAGAAACAACTGGCGCTGGGCCTCGACACCCTGCGCGACCTGCCGTGCGTGACCCTCGATGGTCACCGCATGCCGCTGTGGGTCAACACCGGCCTGCTCGCCGATGTGGCGCGGGCGCAGAAGCGCGGCGCCGAGGGAGTCGGTCTGTACCGCACCGAAGTGCCGTTCATGATCAACCAGCGCTTCCCGAGCGAGAAGGAACAGCTGGCGATCTACCGCGAACAGCTCGCCGCGTTCCACCCGCAACCGGTGACCATGCGCAGCCTCGACATCGGCGGTGACAAGTCGCTGTCGTACTTCCCGATCAAGGAAGACAACCCGTTCCTCGGCTGGCGCGGTATTCGCGTCACCCTTGACCACCCGGAAATCTTCCTGGTGCAGACCCGCGCGATGCTCAAGGCCAGTGAAGGCCTGAACAACCTGCGGATTCTGCTGCCGATGATCTCCGGCACCCACGAACTCGAAGAAGCCCTGCACCTGATCCACCGTGCCTGGGGCGAGGTGCGCGACGAAGGCACCGACGTGCCGATGCCGCCGATCGGCGTGATGATCGAAATCCCGGCAGCGGTGTACCAGACCAAGGAACTGGCGCGGATGGTCGACTTCCTCTCGGTCGGCTCCAACGATTTGACCCAGTATCTGCTGGCGGTCGATCGCAACAACCCGCGCGTCGCCGACCTCTACGACTACCTGCACCCGGCAGTGCTGCAAGCCCTGCAAACCGTGGTCACCGATGCGCACGCCGAAGGCAAACCGGTGAGCATCTGCGGCGAGATGGCCGGTGATCCGGCGGCAGCAGTGCTGTTGATGGCGATGGGCTTCGACAGCCTGTCGATGAACGCCACCAACCTGCCGAAGGTGAAGTGGATGTTGCGCCAGGTGAACCTGAGCAAGGCACAGGAGATGCTGGCGGAGCTGATGAAGATCGATAACCCGCAAGTTATCCACAGCTCGCTGCAATTGGCGCTGAAGAATCTCGGATTGGCGAAAATGAATTCGCCTGTGGTGAACAAGGCTCTCTAAAGATCAAAGGCCCCTCACCCTAGCCCTCTTCCGGAGGGAGAGGGGACTGATCGGGGGATGCTGCAGAACTCCGTCGACCTGAAAGAGCTTTGCTGAATCCACAATCGACTCGACCTGAAAGTGCTTTGCTGAATCCATAATCGACTTGTTCTTTCAGGTCGATGTATACCGCAAGACACCTCGGTCAGCCCCCTCTCCCTCCGGGAGAGGGCTGGGGTGAGGGGCTGCTGTTAGACACAAACCTCAACTTCCCCTAGATGCCCGCCATACGGCCCAAAACTGCGCTCCACCATTCGCCGCGTCCCGTCCGCCTGCACAACCAACGCCGTACTCGCCCGCGTGCCGTAACTCTGGCTGGCAATAAACACGCTCGACAACAATGACTCCGTCGCCATGCCCACCCCGGTATCCGGCAACTCGGCCTCTGGTGCGGGCTGCGCATCGCTCAACAACGCCAGCAATCGTTCAGGCTGCGGATCGTCCAGCACTGCGCTCAACGCCGCCCTGGCCTTGAGCAGTTTTGGCCACGGCGTGTCCAGCCCGGCATTGGATAGCCCATAAACCCCGGGCTGGAGCATCACCGGCTCGGACGCCCGTGCATTGAAATGCCAAAGCTCATGGGTATTGCCCAGCAGCAGGTTGAACCCGGCGTACTCCGCCGCACGGTCCACTACATCGCTCAAATAATCATCAATAGAAAGATCACCCGTGAGAAAGCATGCCACCAGCTCGCCCCGGGATTTGGTCGCGGGCGGCTGCTGCGGGTCGCGAATATTGGTCAGTGCGGCGAAGCGTCCGTTGGCGCCGATCCCCAGCCAGGTGCCGCCGGCCTCAAGATCGCGCCCGGCATGCACCTGCGGCGCCTCCGGCCATGGCGCCAATGGCAGGCTGGGGCGGGCGTAGAACTCGTCGCGGTTGGCCGCGACGATCAGCGGCTGGGCATGGCCCGGGCGCCAGGCGAAAACAATCAGGCACATAAGGTGGTCCTTGTGTGTTTTTTGCCCACTCTACGCATCCGGCGTCCGTGCATCCATCGCCAGTGGAGCAGAAGGCTGCGCATCCGTTACCATGCCGGTCCTGTTTTGCCGACGCGTGCTGGAGACGGTCATGGAATTTCTGCTCTACCTGGCGCTCGGCGCCTGCGCGGGCGTGCTCGCCGGGCTGTTTGGCGTCGGCGGCGGGATCATCATCGTCCCGGTGCTGGTGTTCAGCTTTACCCTGCAAGGCTTCGATCAGTCGATTCTCACGCATCTGGCGGTGGGTACGTCGCTGGCGACGATCATCTTCACCTCGATCAACGCCGTGCGTGAACATCACCGCCGTGGCGCGGTACGTTGGGCGATTTTCCGCTGGATGACCGTGGGCATTCTGCTCGGTGCCGGTTTCGGTGCGCTGACCGCGGAAGCGATCTCGGGGCCGAACCTGCAAAAGATCATCGGCGTGTTTGCTCTGGTGATCGCCGTGCAATTGGCGCTCGACGTCAAACCCAAGGCCAGCCGAACGGTGCCGGGCAAGCTCGGTCTGACTGCGGCCGGTACGGTGATTGGCTGGGCCTCGGCGATTTTCGGTATTGGCGGCGGCTCGCTGACCGTGCCGTTTCTGACCTGGCGCAGCGTGCCGATGCAGCAGGCCGTGGCGACCTCGTCGGCCTGTGGCCTGCCGATCGCTTTGGCGAGTGCGTCAAGTTTCATGATTCTGGGGTGGCACGATCCGTTGCTGCCGGCCCATAGTCTCGGTTTTGTGTATTTGCCGGCATTGTTGGGCATCGCCCTGACCAGCATGGTATTCGCCCGGCTCGGCGCGCGTCTGGCGCACAGGTTGTCGCCGCGCTTGCTGAAAAGGCTGTTCGCCGCTTTGCTGTTCTGCGTGGGTTTGAGCTTTCTGCTCTGACCGCGTGGCAATCCTGGCTTAATCCTGAGGTGACAGCGTCACCCGGGAATTTCGCTTTCAACTCTAACAAGGAGTCGCAATGCTGCCTTACCCGCAGATCGACCCGGTGGCCCTGGCCATCGGTCCGCTGAAAATCCACTGGTACGGTCTGATGTACCTGATCGGCATCGGCGGCGCGTGGCTGTTGGCGTCGCGCCGGCTCAACCGCTTCGACCCGACCTGGACCAAGGAGAAACTCTCCGATCTGGTGTTCTGGCTATCGATGGGCGTGATCGTCGGCGGCCGTCTGGGTTACGTGCTGTTCTACGACCTGAGCGCGTACCTGGCCAATCCGACGCTGATTTTCGAAGTGTGGAAGGGCGGCATGTCGTTCCACGGCGGATTCATCGGCGTGATGCTCGCGGCCTTGTGGTTCGGCAAGCGCAATGGCAAGTCGTTCTTCCAGTTGATGGACTTCGTCGCGCCGATGGTGCCGATCGGTCTGGGCGCCGGGCGCATCGGCAACTTCATCAATGCCGAGCTGTGGGGCAAGGCCACCGACGTGCCATGGGCCATGGTGTTCCCGCCGTTCAGCGATCCGGCGCAGTTGCCGCGCCATCCATCGCAGCTGTATCAGTTCGCCCTCGAAGGCGTGGCGCTGTTCCTGATCCTGTGGATTTTCTCGCGCAAACCGCGCCCGACCATGGCCGTCTCCGGCATGTTCGCGCTGTTCTATGGCATCTTCCGTTTCATCGTCGAGTTCGTCCGCGTGCCGGATGCACAGCTGGGCTATCTGGCGTGGAACTGGCTGACCATGGGCCAGGTGCTCTGCGTGCCGATGATTGTCGGCGGGCTGTTGCTGATCTGGCTGGCCTATCGTCGCGCCCCGGCAGCGCCGCTCGCGCCGACGGCTTAAACTACGAACCCCGGCGCGCGACGCCGGGGCTCAAAGGACACAGGTAACTCATGAAGCAATATCTCGAACTGGTCTCGCACGTCATCCAGAACGGCAGCAAACAGGCCAACCGCACCGGCATCAACACCATCAGTTTTCCGGGGGCGATGCTGCGTTTCGATCTGCAGGAAGGTTTTCCGGCGATCACCACGCGCAAAATGGCCTTCAAATCGGCCATCGGCGAGATGTGCGGTTTTCTGCGTGGCGTGAACAACGCCGCTGAATTCCGCGCGCTGGGCTGCAAGGTCTGGGACCAGAACGCCAACGAAAACGCGCAGTGGCTGGCCAACCCGTTCCGTCAGGGCGACGACGACCTCGGCGAAATCTATGGCGTGCAATGGCGCAAGTGGCCGGCTTACAAGCAGATCCCGCTGAGCAACACCGCCGCCATCGAGCAAACCTTGAGCAACGGCTACAAGCAGATCGCTCAGGGCGAAGAAGACGGCCAGGCTTACGTCGTGCTGTACAAGGCGATCGATCAGGTGCGCCAGTGCGTCGACACGATCATCAAGGATCCGGGCAGCCGGCGCATCCTGTTCCACGGCTGGAACGTCGCCCAGCTCGATGAAATGGCCCTGCCGCCGTGCCATCTGCTGTACCAGTTCCACCCGAACGTCGAGACCAAAGAGATCTCGCTGACCCTGTACATCCGCTCCAACGATCTGGGTCTGGGTACGCCGTTCAACCTCACCGAAGGCGCCGCACTGCTGAGCCTGATCGGCCGCCTGACCGGTTACACGCCGCGCTGGTTCACCTATTTCATCGGTGATGCCCACGTCTACGAAAACCACTTGGACATGCTCAACGAACAGCTCAAGCGCGAGCCGTTTGCCATGCCGAAACTGAAGATCTCCGACCGCGTGCCGGAGTTTGCCAAGACCGGTGTGTATCAACCGGAGTGGCTGGAACTGGTCGAGCCGAGCGACTTCTCGCTGGAAGGCTACGAGCACCATCCGCCAATGACCGCGCCGATGGCGGTCTGAACCACAACGCAGGACCCCTCTGTAGGAGCTGCCGAAGGCTGCGATCTTTTGATCTGGCTGTTTACAAGATCAAAAGATCGCAGCCTTCGGCAGCTCCTACATTTGCTTTTGTGGTGTGCTCAATGGCCGTGGCTACGGCCTACGTGGGAATGCTCAACCTCCGTTGCAACAACCCCGCCACTCACTTCCAGCCGCTGCAAGATCCCGCATTGATCTGCCTCCGGGCCTTCGCCACAGCGTTGGCGCAGGTCGAGCAGTTGTGCCTGCAAGGCCAGCAATCCGTCAATCCGCGCCTTCACATGCTGGATGTGTTCGTCGATCAGCGCATTGACGCTCTCGCACTGATCCTGCGGGCTGTCGCGCAGGGCGAGCAGGCTGCGGATTTCTTCGAGGGTCATGTCGAGGATGCGGCAGTTGCGGATGAACGTCAGGCGCTCGGCGTGGGCCTGGGTGTAGACACGGTAATTGCCGTCGCTGCGCGCCGGTTCCGGCAGGAGATTTTCGCGCTCGTAGTAGCGGATGGTTTCCACGGCGCAGTCGGTGAGTTTCGCCAGTTCGCCGATCTTCATGACGGCCATCTCCAAATGGGTGCTTGACCCTATAGTGGCTACAGGGTCTTTACTTGGCAACAGGCACCTTCATGGACGCGACCAATGAGCGATTCCCTGCACACCCACAAGCCCGGCGACAGCCACGATCACAGTCATAAATTGCAGCCCGTGCACAAACATGACCACGGTGGCGATTCCTGCTGCGGGTCGAAAGCCGCAGCGCCTGTGTTGGTGCAACTGAGCGAAAAGACCAGCGCCGATGCGCGCCTGAGCAGTTTCCGCATCGAGGCGATGGATTGCCCGACCGAGCAGACGCTGATCCAGAACAAGCTGGGCAAACTGGCCGGGGTGCAGCAGCTGCAATTCAACCTGATCAACCGCGTACTTGGCGTGACCCACAATCTGCCGGGCACCGAGCCCATCACCGAAGCGATCAAATCCCTCGGCATGCACGCCGAGCCGCTGGAGGCGGGCGTCGACGCACAGGCTCCGGCACCCGTGAAAAAACTCTGGTGGCCGCTGGCGCTGTCCGGCCTTACCGCACTGGGCGCCGAAGTCATTCACTTCACCAGCGCCGCACCCGATTGGGTGGTGGCGATCGTTGCGCTGGTGTCGATTCTCAGTGGCGGCCTCGGCACCTACAAAAAGGGCTGGATCGCCCTGAAGAACCTCAACCTCAACATCAATGCGCTGATGAGCATCGCCGTAACCGGTGCCATCCTCATCGGCCAGTGGCCGGAAGCGGCGATGGTGATGTTCCTCTTCACCGTCGCCGAGCTGATTGAAGCACGCTCGCTGGATCGCGCGCGCAATGCGATCAGCGGCTTGATGCAGATGACCCCTGAGCAAGCCACGGTATTGCAGGCCGACGGCAATTGGCTCGAACAAGAGGTAAAAAGCGTCGAACTCGGCGCCCGCGTGCGGGTAAAACCGGGCGAACGCATCGCGTTGGACGGCGCGGTGGTCAGCGGCAGCTCGACCATAGATCAGGCGCCGATCACCGGGGAAAGCCTGCCGGTGGAAAAAACCGTCGGTGACAAAGTCTTCGCTGGCACCATCAACCAGGCCGGTTCGCTGGAATATACGGTGACCGCTGCGGCGAACAACTCGACACTCGCACGGATCATCCACGCTGTCGAACAGGCGCAAGGCGCACGGGCGCCGACCCAGCGTTTCGTTGATCAATTCTCGAAAATCTACACCCCGGCAGTGTTCGTCTTCGCTTTGGCCGTGGCGGTGATTCCGCCGCTGTTCATGGGTGCGGCGTGGTTCGACTGGATCTACCGTGCGCTGGTGCTGCTGGTGGTGGCCTGCCCGTGCGCACTGGTTATTTCCACCCCGGTGACCATCGTCAGCGGCCTCGCAGCGGCGGCGCGCAAAGGCATTCTGGTCAAGGGCGGCGTGTATCTGGAGGGCGGCTTCAAGCTCGATTATCTGGCGCTGGATAAAACCGGCACGATCACCCATGGCAAACCGGTGCAGACCGATTACTTGTGCCTGGAGTCAACCGCCGAGCAAACTGCACCCGCCATCGCCGCAGCGTTGGCCGGACGCTCCGATCATCCGGTATCGCTGGCCATTGCCAACGCTGCTGTGGATAAAGATTCCGCGGCGCCCGCTGTGGATAACTTCGAAGCGCTGGCTGGGCGTGGCGTCAAAGGCGATATCAATGGCCAGACCTATCACCTGGGCAACCATCGTCTGGTCGAGGAACTCGGTCTGTGCTCGCCGCAATTGGAGGAAAAACTCTTCGCGCTGGAGAAACAGGGCAAATCCGTGGTGCTGCTGCTCGACAGTTCTGGCCCGCTGGCGTTGTTTGCCGTGGCCGACACGGTCAAGGAAACCAGCCGCGAAGCGATTCGTCAGTTGCATGAACTCGGTGTGAAAACCCTGATGCTCACTGGCGACAACGTCCACACCGCCCAAGCGATTGCTGCACAAGTCGGCATCGATGAAGCCAGAGGCGACTTGCTGCCGATCGACAAACTGCAGGCCATCGAAGACCTGTACAAGCAGGGCCATCGCGTCGGCATGGTCGGCGACGGCATCAATGACGCGCCGGCACTGGCCCGCGCCGAGATCGGTTTCGCCATGGCCGCCGGCACCGACACGGCGATCGAAACTGCCGATGTCGCCCTGATGGACGACGATCTGCGCAAGATCCCCGCGTTCATCAACCTGTCTCGCAATACCGCGAGCATCCTGAAACAGAACATCGCGCTGGCGCTGGTGATCAAGGCGATCTTTCTTGCGGTAACCTTCGCCGGGCTCGCCACCATGTGGATGGCGGTGTTCGCCGATATGGGCGTGAGCCTGCTGGTGGTGTTCAACGGGTTGCGCCTGTTGCGTAAATAACGATGAGGAATGGTTGTGCTGAGTGCCGAGCTGAAAGCGTTCTACATGGTCGCCCGCCTGGGCAGTATCACGCTGGCGGCGAAAAAACTCGGCCTCAGTCAACCGACCGTGACCACGCAGATCCGTAACCTGGAAAGTCAGTATTCGGTGGAGCTGTTTTATCGCGGCGGTCGACGCCTGAGCGTCAGCGACGAAGGCGCGCGCTTGCTGCCAATGGTCAAAACCCTGTTGCAGCAAGAGGCCGACATCGAGTTCTTTTTGCGTAACAGCGGCCAGGTGCAGGGCACCTTGCGCATCGCGGCGACTGCGCCGTATTACATTCTCGATCTGGTAAAGACCTTCCGCGAGCGTTTGCCACAGGTGGAAGTGTCGGTGGAAATCGGCAACTCGCAGCAAGTGCTGGAAGCACTGGAGGATTACCGCGTGGATGTCGCGGCGTCGTCACAGTTGCTCGACGATGCGCGATTGATTCGCCGGGTGCTCGGCACCGATCCGTTGGTGCTGGCGGTGCATCGCAATCATCCGTTGGCGGCGCAAGCGCATGTGACGTTGAGTGCACTGGCCGGACATACGCTGTTGATGCGGGAGTCGGGTTCAACCACGCGGCGCTTGACCGAAGAGTTGCTCGCCAGCGCCGGGGTCAGCTTCGGGCCGCTGCTGGAGATCGGCAGCCGCGAGTCGATTCGTGAAGCCGTGCTGCGCAATATCGGCATCAGCATCATTGCGCGTCAGGAAGTGCCGCATGATCCGCAGCTGCGCGTGCTGACCATCGAGAATGCACCGCAGATCCCGGAATATCTGTACTGCCTCAAAGAGAGGAAGGGCGCGCGGTTGCCGGCGGCTTTTTTGGGACTCGCACAGGAAATGTCCCCGGCCTGAAGATCAAAAGATCGCAGCCTTCGGCAGCTCCTACAGGTGGACGCATTCCAATGTAGGAGCTGCCGAAGGCTGCGATCTTTTGACTTCCAACCAAAATCCCCGAATACCACTATCAGCCGTTTTTGCCTCGCTGCCACATGACGGACGCATTACAACTCTAGGATTGGCCCCATCTGCTTGATGAGGTCTGTCCATGAATCCTGCCATCGCAACTGCCCTGACCCACCCCGGTGCGCCGATGAAAGTGCGCGGCGTGCACAAGCGTTTCGGCGCGTTCACTGCGCTGGATAACGTTTCCCTCGATGTCGCCGCCGGTGAACTGGTGTGTCTGCTCGGCCCGTCGGGCTGTGGCAAGACCACGCTGCTGCGCTGCATCGCCGGGCTGGAGAAGCAGGACAGCGGCGAGCTGTATCTGGGTGAGCGCGACGTCTCGCACCTCGCCCCGCAAGCTCGCGACTACGGCATTCTGTTCCAGTCCTACGCACTGTTCCCCAATCTGACCGTCGAGGCGAACATTGCCTACGGCCTCGCCGGCAGCGGGCGCGATGAAGTGCGCCGTCGCGTCGGTCAGATGCTGGAACTGGTCGGCCTCACCGGAAGTGAGAAAAAGTACCCCGGCCAATTGTCCGGCGGTCAGCAACAGCGAGTAGCGCTGGCTCGGGCCCTGGCGCCGGCCCCGTCGCTATTATTGCTCGATGAACCGATGTCGGCCCTCGACGCTCGGGTTCGCGAGCATCTGTGCACCGAGCTGCGCCAGTTGCAACGCAACCTCGGCATTACCACCCTGATGGTCACGCACAATCAGGACGAAGCGATGTTGATGGCCGACCGCATCGCGGTGATGAACAACGGTCGCGTCGAGCAGTACGCCACCCCGCAGGAAATCTACGACCGCCCGGCCACGCCGTTCGTGGCCGAGTTTGTCGGCCAGGGCAACTGGTTGCCGTTCCAGCGAAGCAGCGACAGCCACGCCAAGGTCGGGGGGATGAATCTGCGCTTGGCCGATGGCAGCGTGCACAGCGCCTCGGGTCGACTGTTCTGCCGCCCGGAGGCGATCAATGTCAATCCGCTGGTGCATGAAGAAAACCTGTTCCCGGCCAAGGTTCGCGAGATCACTTTCCTCGGCAATCGCTGCCGGATGAGCTTTGAACTTGATCAGCTTCCGGGCCACCCACTGCTCGCCGAAATTGCCCCGGAAGCGATGCCGCGTCTCGGCGCGCAGCAGATCATGGTTGCCTTGCCGCCGCGTAGCCTTCAGGTGTTTGCCTGATGAACAGCAATCTCGCGCTGCCGCTACCGCACAAGCAGGTGCGACAGTCCTCGAAAGCCGAAATCGGTGATCGCCTGTTCGTGGTCGGCGGGAAAATCCTCCTGCTGATGTTGCTCGGCTTTGCAGTGCTGCTGCCCTTGCTGGCGATCTTCTGGCGCGGTTTCAGCAATGACGCCGGGCAGGGCGGTGGCTGGCTCGCGGCTAAGGAGTTGGTGACCAGCGAGAATTTCCACTGGCTGCTCGGCAACAGCCTGAAAGTTTCCCTCAGCGTCGCCGCCATCGTGGTACCGCTGGCCTACCTGTTTGCCTACGCGCTGCAACGCACGCTGATTCCTGGCAAAGGCATCTGGCGCGGGATTTCCCTGCTGCCGCTGATGGCGCCGTCGATGCTGCCGGGGATTGCGCTG
Organism: Pseudomonas sp. HN2; assembly: GCF_020736465.1. Classification (NCBI taxonomy): domain Bacteria; kingdom Pseudomonadati; phylum Pseudomonadota; class Gammaproteobacteria; order Pseudomonadales; family Pseudomonadaceae; genus Pseudomonas; species Pseudomonas sp. HN2. Next base: position 5,723,221 of record NZ_CP085885.1, on the reverse strand, counting down.
GTCTATCTGTTCGGCAACCAGGGCATGCTGCGTGGGCTGCTCTCGGACAACATCTACGGGTTCTGGGGCATTGTGCTGGGTGAGGTGATTTATACCTTCCCCCATGCGCTGATGATTCTGCTCTCGGCATTGTCGCTGGCCGATGCGCGCCTTTTCGATGCCGCGTCGAGTATGGGCGCCAGTCCGGCCAAGGCGTTTCGCAGCATCACCTGGCCGGCGACCCGGCAGGCGGTGTTTGCGGCGTTCTGTCTGGTGTTCACCCTGACCATCACCGATTTCGGTGTGCCGGTGGTGGTCGGTGGCGACTATCAAGTGCTGGCGCTGGAGGCCTACAAAGCGGTGGTCGGCCAGCAGCAATTCGGTCGCGGCGCGTTGATCGGCATGGTGCTGTTGCTGCCGGCGCTGTTCAGTTTCGGCGTCGATGCCTGGCTGCGTCGCCGCCAAGGCGACTCGATGAGCGGACGGGCGCAGGTGTTCAAGCCGCTGCCGTCCAAGCTGCGCGATGGCTGCTATCTGGCGATTGTCGTGCTGATCTGCGCCGCGCTGCTGCTGGTGTTCGGCATGGCGGTGTTTTCGTCGCTGGTGAAGTTCTGGCCATACAACCTGTCGCTGTCGCTCAACCACTATCAGTTCAACGAGACCGCCGGCGGTGGCTGGCTCGCCTACAGCAACAGCTTGAAGATGGCGTTGGGCACGGCGGTGATTGGCAGCGTGCTGATCTTCACTGGCGCTTACCTGATGGAGAAAACCCGCACCCAGCGCGGCCTCAACCTGACGTTGCGCCTGCTCAGTTTCGTGCCGATGGCCGTGCCTGGGCTGGTGCTTGGCCTGGGTTATGTCTTCTTCTTCAACCTCAGCGGCAATCCGCTGCACGTGCTCTACGGGACGATGACGCTGCTGATCGTCTGCACCATTGCGCACTATCTGACCACCGCACAAATGACCGCGACCACCGCGCTGCGCCAGCTCGACGCCGAGTTCGAAGCGGCGGCGCTGTCGCTCAAGGCGCCGCTGTACCGGCATTACCTGCGCGTGACCGTGCCGATCTGCCTGCCGGCGCTGCTGGACATCGTGCGCTACCTGTTCGTCTCGGCGATGACCACGGTTTCCGCTGCGATCTTCCTCTACAGCCCCGACACCATCCTCGCGGCGGTCGCAGTGCTGAACATGGACGACGCCGGCAACGTCGGCGGCGCTGCAGCGATGTCGACCCTGATTCTGTTCACCTCGGCGGGCGTGTCCTTGCTGCTGGCGTGGGCTTCGCGCGGCCTGTTGCGCCGTTCCCAGGCCTGGCGGCAAACCGCCCCCGGTCACTGATTCAACTCACCTACAGGAAAACGCTCATGTTCAAGCCTATGGCCCTGGCCGCTGCTGTGCTCGCGACTTTCAGCCTGAATGCCTTCGCGGCGAAAACCGAGTTGACGGTGTACACCGCCCTCGAAGCCGAACAGTTGAAGTCCTACAAGGAAGCCTTCGAAAAGGCTAACCCGGACGTCGAGATCAAATGGGTGCGCGATTCCACCGGGATCATCACCGCCAAACTGCTCGCCGAAAAAGCCCGGCCGCAGGCGGATGCGGTGTGGGGGCTGGCGGCGTCGAGCCTGGCGATCCTCGATCAGCAAGGCATGCTGCAAAGCTATGCGCCGAAGGATCTCGGCAAGATCGGCGCGAACTACCGCGACGCCGCCAACCCGCCGGCCTGGGTCGGTATGGACGTGTGGGCGGCGACCATTTGCTTCAACACCGTCGAAGCCGAAAAGCAGGGGCTGAGCAAACCCGTGAGTTGGCAGGACCTGACCAAGCCTGAGTACAAGGGCAAGATCGTCATGCCCAATCCGGCGTCGTCCGGCACCGGTTTCCTCGACGTCAGCGCCTGGCTGCAAACCTTCGGCGAAAAGCAGGGCTGGGCCTACATGGATGGCTTGCACCAGAACATCGGCCAGTACGTTCACTCCGGTTCCAAGCCTTGCAAACTGGCAGCGGCGGGGGAGTTCCCGATCGGGATTTCCTTTGAATACCCTGCCGTGCAGTTGAAACGCCAGGGCGCGCCGCTGGACATCATCCTGCCGAAGGAGGGTCTGGGCTGGGAGATCGAGGCGACAGCGGTGATCAAAGGCACCCCGCATGAAGAAGCGGCGAAGAAACTCGCCGACTTCTCCGCCAGCGCCGAGGCGATGGACTTGTACAAAGAGAACTTCGCTGTTCTTGCACAGCCGGGGATTGCCAAGCCGCAGACCGAATTGCCAGCCGATTATGAGCAGCGCCTGATCAAGAACGACTTTGCCTGGGCCTCGAAGAATCGCGACGAGATCCTGGCTGAATGGCGCAAGCGGTATGACGGCAAGTCCGAGAAGGTTGTCGCGAAATAACTGACCCACACATCCTGTGGCGAGGGAGCTTGCTCCCGCTGGAGCGCGAAGCGGTGCCAAATTCTGCAAATGAGTAGTGTCAGGCACTCCACATCTGCGGAAGTTGCGACTGCTGCGCAGCCGAGCGGGAGCAAGCTCCCTCGCCACAAAAGCGGGATTGACTCTATGACACAACCCAAAGACCTGCTCATCGTCGGCGCCGGCATCCTCGGCCTGTCCCACGCTTACGCCGCTGCCAAACGCGGTCTCGAGGTCGCGGTATTCGAACGCACCGCTACGCCCCTCGGCGCTTCGGTGCGCAATTTCGGCCAGGCACTGGTCACCGGTCAGCCACCCGGCACCATGCTCGCACTGGCCAAGGCCAGCCGCGAAATCTGGGGCGACTGGGCGCAACTCGCCGGACTGCAGATCAAGCGCAACGGCTCCTATCTGTTCGCCCGCAGCGAAGCCGAAGAACACCTGCTCGAAGCGTTCTGCGCCGGGCGCGCGATCGAGCACGGCTACAACGTCGAACTGCTTCGCGCAACCGCGTTGGGTGATCTTTATGGCGGCCAGTTCAGCCATCACCGCGCTGCACTGCACGGCATTGACGATCAACAGCTGTACTCGCGCGAAGCCATCCCGGCACTGATCGACTACCTGCGCCGCGACCTCGGCGTCGAGTTTCACTTTTCCACCCTGGTGCGCGATGTTGAGCCGGGACATCTGCACAGCACCGCCGGCAGTTTTACCGCGAAGCAGATCATCGTCTGCTCCGGCCATGATTATCAGACCCTGCTCGCCGAGCCGATTGCCGCGCTTGAGCCGCAAGTCTGCCGCTTGCAAATGCTCCGGGCCAAACCGCAGATCGATTTCAATCTGCAACACGCCGTGCTCACCGGTCTGAGCTGCGTGCACTACGGCGCCTTCGCCGATTTGCCGGAAGCCGCGGCGGTGCAGGCACAGATCCTCCGTGAACAACCGCACCTGCACGCCAACGGCATCCACCTGCTGATCAGCCCGACACCCTATGGCGAACTGATCATCGGCGACTCACATCACTACGGCAGCGACGCTTCACCGTTCAATGCCGAGCAGATTGACGACTGGATGCTGGAACTCGCCGAGCAGACCCTGGGCTGCCGGCTGCAAGTGGTCGAACGCTGGCAGGGCGTCTATGGCGCTCGCGGCCCCGGCCCGTTCTCGTTCCTGCGCCCGGCGCCGGGTTTGAGCGTGGCGCTGATGCACACCGGCGTCGGCATGAGCGTCGGCCCGGCGCTGGCCGAGCGCAACATCGCGCAGTTGCTGGAGGAGGCATGAATCACGAGCAGGTGATCGCCCGGGTGTTTGGCCTGTATGAACGCTTCGGTGCCAGCGATTACATCGGCGAGCCGGTGTCGCAGCTCGAGCACATGTCCCAGGCCGCCGAGTTGGCGATGGCCGAGGGCTGTGATGATGAAGTGGTGCTCGCGGCGTTTTTCCATGACATCGGCCATCTATGTGCCGAGGGCGCGGACAACATGGGCGGTTATGGCGTGGTCAGCCATGAACGGCTCGGTGCGGATTATCTGCGTGAGGCGGGTTTCAGCGAGCGGCTGGCGCGGCTGGTGGAGTATCACGTGCAGGCCAAGCGTTATCTGACGTTGCGTGAGCCGGGGTATTACGCGCAGTTGAGTGAGGCGAGTCGGCGCACGCTGGAATATCAGGGCGGGGTGATGAGCGAGGCTGAGGCAGATGCGTTTGCGGCTGATCCGTTGTGTGCGCTGAGTCTGCGCATACGGCGCTGGGATGAGTTGGCGAAGGAGAGGGCGGTGCCGGTGATGGATCTGGCGATACTCAAGCGCAAGGCTGAGGTTTTGTTGTCGGCTGAGTGATTGTCGCCCTCACCCCAGCCCTCTCCCGGAGGGACAGGGAGCTGACCGAGTCGTTCTCTGGTCATGCGTCGACCTGAGATATCCAGTCGAACTCAGGTTTGAAAAGCATGCAGATCGGCTCCCTTTCCCCCTCGCCCCCTTGGGGGAGAGGGCTGGGGTGAGGGGGTAGCGATCTAAAGCTCAAGCACCCGATCAACCAACGCCTCAACCTGCTCCTGCCTTTCCCCCTGATTCAACTTCGCATGCGGGTTCAACGATGACCACTGCGGATGCGCCCGGGCCTTGCTCAAGGCTTCGGGCAGCTTGCCCTCGCGCCAGGTCTTATCCACAGGCGTGGCCACCTGAATGCTGTCCATCGCCGCATGCCCGCGCTGATCCAGCGCCAACACCAATTGCCGCTGACGCAACGCCAACAAGCGCAGCACGGCGTCATCCACCGTCAATTCCCGCTGGCCTTTGAGCCTGCCGAGCAAACGACTGCCGTAACTGCGCGCGGTTTGCAGTGCGCCACCGGCAATCGCCCCGGCCAGTGCTGCTGCGCCGAGGGTAATGCCGCCGACCAACAAATCCACGCCAGCCCCGGCCGCTGCACCGGCAGCAATGCCGCCGCCGACGCGCACGCCGAGCTGCTTCAGGGTTTCCGGGTTGAACAGGTCATCACCCCAGCGCCCGTCGAGCAACGGCAAGTCACTGGCCGCCGCGTCCTGCGGGCGAAACGCGTAGAGCTTGAGCAGCGCCTCAACGCACTTCTGCTCGCGCTGGCGCACGGTTTTGCGCAATTCGCTGACGGCCTGCTGTTCCTGTTCAGGCTCGCTGACCACACTGCGCCGGCACGCCGCGCAATCGATCAACAATTCGGCAATCAAGCGCGCGGCACTGTGCTGACGAGCTCGGCGCTGGGCCTGTTGATCGGCGATCAACCGCTCCAGTTGCGGCCGTGCATTTTCCAGCAGCAGGGCGAGGCTTTCATACAGTCGGCGTTCACCATCCTCGGGCGGTGCGACGCTGTCGAACCGTACCAGCGCGTGCAGTCCCAGCCGCGCCAGTGCTTCGCGCCAATCAGGCTCGCGATGGTTGGCGCTGCTGACGAAATTCAGCACCGGCAGCAGCGGTTTGCCGCAACTGGCGAGCACTTCCAGCTCGTCGCGATATTTCGCCAGCACCGGTTCGCGGGCATCGATCACATACAGACCGGCGTCCGAGGCGAGCAATTGCCGCAGCACCTTGGCTTCCTGTTCAAAACGCTGGCGCGCCTCGCTGCCGTCGAGAAACCGCGCCAGCCGCGCCGGGCCGTCGAGGCGTTCGCCGGGACGTTCCAGACGTTCGAGAAAATCCAGCAGGGCGATGGCATCTTCCAGCCCTGGCGTATCGTACAGATCGAGCAACGGCTCGCCGTCCACCGACAAGCGCGCGCCTTCGACGTGCCGGGTGGTGCTCGGCCGGTGCGAGACTTCGCCGAAGCCGACATCGCGGGTCAGTGTGCGCAGCAGCGAGGTCTTGCCGACGTTGGTGTGGCCGACCACCGCGAGTTTCAACGGGGCTTTGCGTGCATCAGTCATGTCCGCTCTCCAGCCAGTTCATCGGCGCGCAATCGGCGAACGGCAGTTCCAGCTGTTGCAGCGCAGCGTGCCAGTCGCCCAGACGTTGGCCATCCAGCGCTTCGCCGGGCGGCGCTTGCAGCAGCCAGATGCGGGTGGCGCCGGCATTGCGTGCCAGTTCGGCGATCAGCGCGAGGCTGCCGCGATCCGGCGAGCGTCGCGGATCGCAGGCGATCGCCAGCCGCGCCGGTGGGAAGCGACTGAGTTGCTCGAGCAGTTTGTGCCGCGATTCGCGACTGTCGAGGACGCCGGCATTGCTGACATTTTTCGGCAGCGCCGGTGGCCATGGGCGCTGTTCGTCCAACTCGATCGCTACCAGCAGCGCGCCTTCACTGACGAGCTCGCCGACGTTGCTTTCGACGCGATGCAGTTGCGCCGGCTCCCGGTCGTTGACGCCGAGGCGCTCGCTGGTCGGCATCAGCCGTTCGCGCAAATGCGCGTAGCCGGGCAGGTTCAAATCCAGGCGCAGCGCGGCTTTGCCGCTGTTCCACCGCCACAGGCAGAACAGCGCGAGCAGCAGGCGCGGCAGCACGCCGTAGACCACCAGCACACCGACCAGCCACGTCGCCCAGGCCTGTCGAGCGCTTTCAATATCCAGTGCGCCATCGCCGCTGGCGCGAATCATCTCCTCCGTGGGCACGTTAAAGCCCAGCAGCGACGGCAGATAGCCGAGGGCCTGGGTCACGTGGATAAAGGTGTCGGCGCCGAGGAGGGTGGTTTCCCAGACAAAGCCGTAACGCCGGGTGGCCATCAGTGTCAGCAGCAAAATCAGCGCGCTGAGCATCGCCAGCAGCCACAGGCCATTGACCAGCGCGCCGAGTGCCCAGCGATTGAGTTTCTTGCGTTGCAGCAGCAACAGCAGGGCGGGCGCCAGTTGCGCGGCTTTGGCGTCGCGAGCGAATTTTTCACTCAGCCACAGCCACAAGCGCCCAAGGCTGGCGCCGTGTTCGCCAGCGAAGATCAAGCCCAGCGCCCAGCTCAACAGCAGAAGCAGATTGATCCCGAGCAGACTGCCCAGCGCCCAGAACACATTCACTGGCGTCTGCCCGAGCGCGGCGAAAGCCAGACCGGCGCCGCTGAGCACGGCGAAAATCATCAACAGCACTAGCGCCAGGCGCGCGCCTTGCAGCCAATGCTTGAGGGCGGCAGTCAGTCCGTCACGCTCGGCCAGCCATAACGCCCGGCGCTGAATGCGGCTCGGCAGGTCGCCGCCAGCGGCGCGGGCCAGACGATTGGCTTCCAGATCATCCAGCGGCCCCGCGTGTTCTTCGCGCAGGCGGATGGTTTCGGTGAGCCAGAGGTTTTGCAGTGGAGTCAGTTCAGTCACGCGGCGTCCCGTCGCTAAATCGAGCGCTGAGCATAACCGCTGTGGCGCTTATCGGGGTAAGCGCGGCTCTGGTATCCTCGCCGCCATGACTAAATCACTCCCCCTCAGCCTGATCGCAGCCCTCGGTGAAAACCGTGTGATCGGCGTCGACAACAGCATGCCCTGGCACCTGCCGGGGGACTTCAAATACTTCAAGGCGACCACGCTCGGCAAGCCGATCATCATGGGCCGCAAGACCTGGGATTCGCTCGGTCGGCCGTTGCCTGGTCGCTTGAATATCGTGGTCAGCCGTCAGCCGGATCTGCAGCTCGAAGGCGCCGAGGTCTACCCGTCGCTGGAAGCCGCCGTGGCGCGCGCCGAGGAATGGGCGAAAGCCCAGGGCGTTGATGAACTGATGCTGATTGGCGGCGCGCAGTTGTACGCGCAAGGGCTGGCGCAGGCCGATCGTCTGTACCTGACCCGCGTGGCGCTGAGCCCGCAAGGGGATGCGTGGTTTCCGGAGTTTGATCTGAACGAGTGGAAGCTGGTGTCGGATGTGCCGAATCCGGCAGAGGGTGATAAACCCGCGTACAGCTTCGAAGTCTGGGAGAAAGCCTAAAAAGCATCGCGAGCAGGCTCACTCCTACAGGGGAACGCATTCCAAATGTAGGAGTGAGCCTGCTCGCGATAGCGGTCTGTCAGGCGCTACTTAAGCCTGGGCCAACTCTGCGTGCTCATCCGCATCCAGCAGCGCTTTATCCGTCTGCTGCATGACTTGGCTGGTAATCGCCCCAGCGGTGATCGAACCACTCACGTTCAACGCCGTGCGGCCCATGTCGATCAACGGCTCGACCGAAATCAGCAATGCCACCAGCGACACCGGCAGGCCCATCGCCGGCAGCACGATCAGGGCGGCGAACGTCGCACCGCCACCAACCCCAGCGACACCGGCCGAACTCAACGTGACAATCGCCACCAGCGTCGCGATCCACAGCGGATCCAGCGGGTTGATGCCGACCGTTGGCGCGACCATCACCGCCAGCATCGCCGGATAGAGGCCGGCGCAACCGTTCTGGCCGATGGTTGCGCCGAACGATGCGGCGAAACTGGCGACCGACGACGGAATGCCCAGACGACGGGTCTGCGCTTCGATGCTCAGCGGAATGGTCGCAGCGCTGGAGCGGCTGGTGAAGGCGAACGTCAGCACCGGCCAGATCTTGCGGAAGAAGCGCAACGGGTTGATCCCGGCGGCCGAAACCAGCACGCCGTGCACCACGAACATCAGACCCAGGCCGATATACGAGACCACCACGAAACTGCCGAGTTTGATGATGTCCTGCAGGTTGGAACCGGCGACCACTTTGGTCATCAGCGCCAGCACACCGTACGGGGTCAGCTTCATCACCAGACGCACCAGACGCATCACCCAGGCTTGCAGGGTGTCGATGGCGTTGATCACTCTCTGACCTTTCTCGACGTCGTCCTTGAGCAGTTGCAGCGCAGCCACCCCGAGGAACGCGGCAAAAATCACCACACTGATGATCGAGGTCGGCTTGGCCCGGGCCAGGTCGGCGAACGGGTTCTGCGGGATGAACGACAGCAGCAACTGCGGCACATTCAGGTCGGCGACCTTGCCGGCGTAGTCGTTCTGAATGGTTTGCAGGCGCGCCATTTCCTGAGTGCCGGCGACCAGACCTTCAGCGGTGAGGCCGAACAGGTTGGTCAGGCCGATGCCGATCAGCGCCGCGATGGCGGTGGTGAACAGCAGCGTGCCGATGGTCAGGAAACTGATCTTGCCCAGCGACGAAGCGTTGTGCAGACGGGCCACGGCGCTGAGGATCGAAGCGAACACCAGCGGGATCACGATCATCTGCAGCAGCTGCACGTAGCCGTTGCCGACCAGATCGAACCAGCCGATCGAGGCTTTCAGTACCGGGTTGCCGGCACCGTAGATCGTGTGCAGGGCGACGCCGAACGCCACGCCGAGGACCAGTGCAAGCAGGACTTTTTTCGCCAGGCTCCAGGTCGTGTGGCGGGTTTGCGCCAGACCGAAGAGCAGGGCGAGGAACACCAGCAGGTTGAGAATCAGCGGTAGATTCATGAGGACTCCAGAAAAGACTGTGCCAACAGCCATCCGGGGCTGCTGCGAACCGGCAAGCCTAACAGCTTGATTTGCAATGATTTAATACCGAAATGGCAGGGTGTCCGTCGTTTTTGGAATAAGCGCGTGTCGCTGTCGGCAATGCAGCTGACGCGCAGGGGACGTACGCGGTCGCTGACAGGCCAGGGTTGTCACACTTATTTGTTAGCGTCGAACTCTTTGGATCGGGGAGTAGCGCTATGAGAATTGCACGCACGTTGTTGGCTGTGGCATTGGCGGCGGGCCTGACTGGTCAGGCTTACGCCACGGAGCTCAAGCATTGGCCGGCAGATCAGGCCAAGGCGCTCGACGCGATGATCGCCGCCAACGCCAACAAGGGTAACTACGCGGTGTTCGACATGGACAACACCAGTTACCGCTACGACCTCGAAGAGTCTTTGTTGCCGTTCATGGAAAACAAGGGCCTGATCACCCGCGACAAGCTCGACCCCTCCCTGAAACTGATGCCGTTCAAGGACACCGCCGAGCACAAGGAGAGTCTGTTCAGTTATTACTACCGGCTCTGTGAAGTCGACGACATGGTCTGCTACCCGTGGGTGGCGCAGGTGTTTTCTGGCTTCACCCTCAAGGAACTCAAGGGCTATGTCGACGAGTTGATGGCGTCGGGCAAACCGGTGCCTGCGACGTATTACGAAGGCGATGTGGTGAAGCAGCTGGACGTCAATCCGCCGAAGATCTTCACCGGTCAGCAGGAGCTGTACAACAAGCTGATGGAGAATGGCATCGAGGTCTACGTGATGACCGCCGCCTCCGAGGAACTGGTGCGCATGGTCGCGGCGGATCCCAAGTACGGCTACAACGTCAAACCGCAGAACGTCATTGGCGTTTCACTGCTGCTCAAGGATCAGAAGACTGGCGAGCTGACCACCGCGCGCAAGCAGATCACCGCCGGCAAATATGACGAGAAGGCCAACCTCGGCCTCGAACTGACTCCGTACCTGTGGACTCCGGCAACCTGGATGGCCGGCAAGCACGCAGCGATCCTCACCTACATCGACGAATGGAAAAAACCGGTACTGGTTGGCGGCGATACCCCGACCAGCGACGGTTACATGCTGTTCCATGATGTCGACGTGGCCAAGGGCGGCATCCACTTGTGGATCAACCGCAAGGACAAGTACATGGCGCAGATCAACGGCATGATGGCCAAACACGCAGCGGCGCAGGCCAAGGAAGGATTGCCGGTGACGGCGGACAAGAACTGGGTGGTCGTCAAACCTGAAGAAATCCAGTAAGCCACGATCACATGTAGGAGCTGCCGAAGGCTGCGATCTTTTGATCTTGTTTTTGATCGTTCCCACGCAGAGCGTGGGAACGATCAGCCCCGCACTTGGCGGGGCATTTTTTTGTACGACGGTTAAGGCTTACAGCCCATCCAGCATCGCTTTGTTACGCACAGCACCCTTGTCGGCACTGGTCGCCAACAGGGCGTAGGCCTTGAGGGCGGTGGTCACTTTGCGTGGACGCACCTCTACCGGTTTCCAGCCTTTCTTGTCCTGCTCGGCGCGGCGTGCCGCCAGTTCTTCGTCGCTGACCAACAGGTTGATCGAGCGGTTCGGAATGTCGATCAGCACTTTGTCGCCATCCTGCACCAGACCGATCGCGCCACCGGCCGCAGCTTCTGGCGAAGCGTGACCAATGGACAGGCCGGACGTACCGCCGGAGAAACGGCCGTCGGTGAGCAGCGCACAGGCTTTGCCCAGGCCTTTGGATTTCAGGTACGAAGTCGGGTAGAGCATTTCCTGCATGCCCGGGCCGCCTTTCGGGCCTTCGTAGCGAATGATGACGATGTCGCCTTCCTTCACTTCGTCGGCAAGAATGCCGCGCACGGCGCTGTCCTGGCTTTCGAAGATCTTCGCGTTGCCTTCGAAAACGTGGATCGACTCATCGACACCGGCGGTTTTCACCACGCAACCATCCTGCGCGATGTTGCCGTAGAGCACGGCGAGGCCGCCTTCTTTCGAATAAGCGTGCTCGAAGCTGCGGATGCAGCCGTTTTCACGGTCGTCATCCAGGGTTTCCCAGCGGGTCGACTGGCTGAATGCGGTCTGGGTCGGAATGCCCGCAGGACCTGCCTTGAAGAAGTGGTGCACCGCTTCGTCGCTGGTCTGGGTGATGTCCCACTTGGCAATGGCTTCTTCCATGCTGCGACTGTGCACGGTCGGCAGGTCGGTGTGCAGCAGCCCGCCACGGGCCAGCGAACCGAGGATGCTGAAAATGCCGCCGGCACGGTGCACGTCTTCCATGTGGTATTTCTGGATGTTCGGCGCGACTTTGCACAGCTGCGGCACGCTGCGCGAGAGACGGTCGATGTCGCGCAGGTCAAAATCGATCTCGGCCTCCTGGGCAGCAGCGAGCAAGTGCAGGATGGTGTTGGTCGAACCGCCCATGGCGATGTCGAGCATCATTGCGTTCTCGAACGCCTTGAAGTTGGCGATGTTGCGCGGCAGCACAGAGTCGTCGTTCTCGCCGTAGTAACGCTTGCACAGCTCGACGATGGTGCGCCCGGCCTGCAGGAACAGTTGTTCGCGGTCGCTGTGGGTGGCCAGGGTGGAACCGTTGCCCGGCAAGGCCAGGCCCAGTGCTTCGGTCAGGCAGTTCATCGAGTTGGCGGTGAACATGCCGGAGCACGAACCGCAGGTCGGGCAGGCGCTGCGCTCGTACTCGGCGACTTTCTCGTCAGAAGCGCTGGAGTCGGCGGCGATCACCATGGCGTCGACGAGGTCGAGACCGTGGGAGGCGAGTTTGGTCTTGCCGGCTTCCATCGGACCGCCGGAAACGAAGATCACCGGGATGTTCAGGCGCAGTGCAGCCATCAGCATGCCCGGGGTGATCTTGTCGCAGTTGGAAATGCACACGATGGCGTCAGCGCAGTGGGCGTTGACCATGTACTCGACGGAGTCGGCGATGATCTCGCGGCTCGGCAACGAATACAGCATGCCATCGTGGCCCATGGCGATGCCGTCATCGACGGCGATGGTGTTGAATTCCTTGGCCACGCCACCGGCGCGTTCGATCTCGCGGGCGACCAGTTGACCCAGGTCCTTCAGGTGCACGTGGCCCGGGACGAACTGGGTGAACGAGTTGGCGATGGCGATGATCGGCTTTTTGAAGTCGTCATCCTTCATCCCGGTGGCGCGCCACAGTGCGCGGGCGCCGGCCATGTTGCGGCCGTGGGTGGATGTTTTCGAGCGGTAATCTGGCATGGAGCACTCCGGGCGGCTAATCACGTACTAAAGGGGAGTGAGCTTCTGTTGACCTCTGAAACACCCGAAAAATGGCCGTGTGTCCGGAAGCTGCCGATGACGTTGCGGGATCGCCGCTGGTCTCAGCCTGAGCTCATAAACCCGCCGGGGATGAATGGCGATGAATGAGGCGATTCTACACCGCTGGCGTCGTGAGGGAATGCCGCAAAGCGTTGTTCCCGTGCCCAAGGCGCTCGCTCAGTGACGACTGGCACGGTCAATGGTCGCCCCCCGGCATTACCGGATCACTGCGCAGGTTGCGGGTGCGACGGCCAATCACGCTGTTGAGCAGCAGGGATATGCCGCTCAGCGCCACAAATCCGTAGCCCAGCGTCGCTTGCAGGTTGGTCGGGCCAAGGCTGATCAGGGCGCTGACCAGCCCGCCACAGATAAAGATGATGGTGCTGCCGGCAGACGCCGACGCGCCGGCGTTTTCGGTGAACAGGCTCATGGCCCGGGAGGTGGCCGGTGGCCGGGAAATGGTGGTGCCCGCCGTGCAGATCAGCATCGGAACAAGCACCGTCGCAGCTGACAGCTCATGGTTGGCGGCCAGGTAGAGCATCACCAGACCCGAAATCAGGATCAGACTCTGTCCGGTGAAAATCTGCTGTTGCGCATTGATAAGCCGGTTCAACACGCTGGCGAGCAAGCCGCCGAAGACATAGGAGGCGCCGTAAATCAGCAGGATCAAGGCGAAATCGTAGGGGGCCATTTGCAGCTGCTCCATGAAGATCAGCGGCGAAGTGACGATGAAGGAAAAGTGGCAAGCGAAAGCGAACGCGGAAATCAGCCAACAGCTGACAAATTCGAAATTGCCCAGGACGCATTGGTAGGACTGGATGAAGCCCAGGCGGTTGGCATCATGAGGAGGACGGCTGTTATCGAGCAGTCGCCAGGTCTTGAGCAGAACCACGGCGGCCAAGGCGATGAACAACCAGAAGCTGCCGCGCCAGCCGAACGTGGCTTGCAGAAACGTGCCCGCCAGCGGCGATACCGAAATGAAGATCCCCGTCGCGGTGACCATCAGGATTCGCAGGCGGTCACGCTCGTTCCCTGCAAACAGATCCTGCACCAGAGCCTGGGACAGCACGAAGCACCCGCATCCCAGTGCCTGCATCACCCGAAAAATCAGAAACAGCGTGTAGTCATTGCTCAGCACACAGCCAAGGGCGCCGAGCAGCGACACAGTCATGCCGGCGAGCAGCAGACCCTTGCGGCCGATCACGTCGGACAGCGGACCGATCAGCAGCTGGGCAAACGCAATGCCCACGGCGAACAGACTGATCGAGAGTGCAATGTCGCTCGGGGATCGATCAAAGTGTGCCGCCAGCGCCGGGAAGGACGGCAAGAGCACATCCAGCGGGAACACGCCGAGCAGGATCATTGCCAGCAACAGGCTGACGGCGCGGCGCTGTTGGCGGCGGGTAACTACCCGGCTGTGTTTATCCATCGATCAATCCTGCCTTGGCGAACAGTGTCTGGTTGTGGGGCAGTGCAAAGAAACCGGCCTTGTGCAGTGCCTCCAGTGTCGGTTTGCAGCCGGCGCGGGCACGGGCGCGGTTGGCCGGCACCGTCGCCATGCCGCCGACGATTTCCATCACGTCGCTGTCAGCGATACCGACTGAACGCAGGCTTTGTTGCAGCCAGCTTTCGTCGGCTTCGAAGAAAATCGAAATGATCTCCACCAGCGTCTTGCTGACGAACAGGCGCTGCCGACTGTTCATGGCGATCCAGAAGTAATGGAAGGCTTCAGCAAAATAACGACTGTGCCGGGCCTCGTCGGCGAGGTGATCGCGCAGCATGTCGTTCACGCTGGAAACCAGCGTGTCGCGACACACCTCCAGCAGCTCCCGGGCAATGATGGTTTCCGAGACGAATCCAAGAAGAAACCAGGCCAATGCGCGGTTCCTCTCCGGTGCGCGCGCGATCAGGGCGTTCATGCGGGTGATGCGCCTGGGGATGACAGGGCGTCGGGTGATGTTGTAGAGCGCGGCGATCTGTTCGGCAATCTGGTTTGAGAACAGTGCGTGATAGCCCTCGTCGGTATATAGCTGCAGCGCCGCGTGCTTCATCGGCAGTGGTATGTAGATGGGCAGCTCCCGGTGCACGATGACTTCCACCGCACGGTTGACGATGCGATGTTCAAGCAGCGTGGTGTAATCGAGGAAATACACAAGGTGATTGGCGGTCAGGCGATGCAGCGTTTCGCGACCCTTGGCCTGGATGGCGGGATGCGCCAGATAGGGCAGGAAGGCCGGGGGAAACCAGTAGCGCGTTTGCAATTGCTGCTCGACATTCGCCGGCAGCCGGTAGTCATGAGTGCTGCTGCGAACCGACGCGCGGCTTTCCCAATCGGGAAGGGTAAATTTAAGCGACCATGACACCGGGGCTTCGCCCTCATCCAGCGCTGTTGAAATCATGACGGTACCCCGCACAGCAGATCGCGCATTTCCTGGCACATGGCCTGACCATCGCTTTCTCCGCACCCGACGAAGAACAAAGGCTGCTCGGCGCTGCCTTCGAGACCGAGCAGGGTTTCGACCCGGGCGTCGGCAAACGCGCCCGTCAGCCAGGTACTCAGCCCCAGTGTTGTCGCCACCAGTTGAAAGGTTTGCGAGAGATGACCCGCATCAATGAACGCCATGCGGTAGGCGCGCGAATGTTCGTACTTCCACCAGAGTCGATCGAAGCGCGCGGTGATGAACAGGCCCAGCGGCAGGTTATTGATGAAATGCTGGCCGCCGAGCAATTGCCCCAGCTCTGGGTCGGGCAGCGGATTTACCGGGCTCAAGGCGTGCTCCGCAGGGTGATAGGCATAGATGCCGGGTTCGAGCCCGGAGACATTCTGAGCGAGAAGAAAGCCCTCACAGGCGTTCAGGCCGCCGCCTGACGGACTGCTCCGACGTTCGCCGAGGCCTGGCGCGACGGGGTCGTCGTGCGCGTTTTCCCGCGCGGGGAGATAGCCGAGGGTGAAATACAGAAGCGTGCCGACCTCGTCCAGGGTCACCGCAGCACCGGTATAGGATCGGCAGGTCTTCCGCTGCAGCAATGCCTGAGTCAGGCTGTCTGCATTCACATCACACGGTGCAGGCAGGGCGATAAGCGCTGCTGCTGATTGCCGGGTTCTGGGATTGGCGGGTTCCGGGGTTGCCAATACTTCGCGGCAGTGCGCCAGGTATTGTCTTGACCACTCATGAATGTTTTGCGGCACATGTTCGCAAGGGATGTTTTGTGTGCCGATGTGAAAGATCTTCGACAGCTCATCCCAGCCCCAATTCGGACTGTCTATTTTTGCAATGGTTAGAATGCCCGCGTGCAGAAGTTGTATGTCTATTATGTTTTGCGGGTCATACAGATTCGGATTGTTTATAAGTTGGGCGAGGCGAGTGGAGTAGTCAAGATCAAGCTCGTGTTGAGTATGTGTCTTATAGTTCCATACAACCTGTCCGGGTGGGCGCGGCAATATAAATAGAAAAGGACTGATATACATTTATTCAATTCACTCAAGGGAAGTCTGAAGGACGCCGGAGTGCCGGCACTCTCCGGCGTCCAGACTTGCTTAGCGGGTTTTGGCTGCAACCAGGAAGGCCAGGTTGGCGAGTTTGTTTGTTTCCAGATAAATGGTTTTCATGATGTGAACTCCTTGTTCATAAGTAGTTGAAGTCGCCTCATGGCGACAACTTCATAATAGTTTGTAATCGAATATTGGCAAGGGGTTATTAAGTAGGAATATTCCAGTAATTCTGTCGGAGTGATCTAGTGTTGGATATCTATCGTGTAGGTTAATTTTCCATAACTAACAGGCGTGGCGAAACGTCCTGCAAGAAAGTTGGAAGATAATTGTAGGAACACGATAAGACACTCATGGCGAGTGTGAAGAAAGGCGGGAAGGTGACGCAAAAAAAACGGGGAGCTCAGTGGCTCCCCGTGTTCAACCGCATTCAGCTATTGGGCAGCAGACGGCAGGTGATGCTCTTGATGTAGCGGGTTTCGGCGATGGCCGGATGCACCGGATGATCCGGGCCCTGGCCGCCACGCTCGAGC
Source organism: Pseudomonas sp. HN2 (assembly GCF_020736465.1). Classification (NCBI taxonomy): domain Bacteria; kingdom Pseudomonadati; phylum Pseudomonadota; class Gammaproteobacteria; order Pseudomonadales; family Pseudomonadaceae; genus Pseudomonas; species Pseudomonas sp. HN2. The sequence continues at coordinate 5,706,645 of NZ_CP085885.1, read as the reverse complement.
ATCTGGATATTGCGGTCCAGGTGACGGGCGCTGGTCAGCAGGATGTTCTGCAGATCATCTTCCGGCAGGTGCATGGAGCACGAAGCACTGACCAGAATGCCGTCCTTGGTCAACAGGCGCATGGCTTGCTCGTTCAGACGACGGTAGGCGCCTTCGCCATTCTTCATGTCTTTCTTGCGTTTGATGAACGCTGGCGGATCGGCAACGATCACGTCGAAACGCTCTTCGCTGGCTTTCAGTTCCTTCAGCGCTTCAAAGACATCGCCTTCGATGCAGGTCATCTTGTCAGCGAAACCGTTCAGCGCAGCGTTGCGCTCTACACCGTCGAGGGCGAATGCGGAGGCGTCGACGCAGAACACTTCGCTGGCGCCGAACGCCGCGGCCTGCACGCCCCAGCCACCGATGTAGCTGTACAGGTCCAGCACGCGTTTGCCTTTGGCGTAGGGCGCCAGACGCGCGCGGTTCATACGGTGATCGTAGAACCAGCCGGTTTTCTGACCTTGAATGACCGGTGCCTCGAACTTCACGCCGTTTTCTTCCAGCGCTACCCACTCCGGTACCAGACCGAATACGGTCTCGACGTAGCGGTTGAGACCTTCGGCGTCGCGGGCGGCGGAGTCATTCTTGAACAGAATGCCACTTGGCTTGAGCACTTGGGTCAGCGCTGCGATCACGTCGTCCTTGTGCGCTTCCATGGTCGCCGAGGCGATTTGCACCACGAGGATGTCGCCGAAACGATCGACCACCAGACCCGGCAGCAGGTCGGAATCGCCGTAGACCAGACGGTAGAACGGCTTGTCGAACAGACGCTCGCGCAACGACAGCGCGACGTTCAGGCGATGCACCAGCAGCGACTTGTCCAGTGCCAGTTTGATGTCGCGCGAGAGCAGGCGCGCGCAGATCAGGTTGTTCGGGCTCATCGCTACGATGCCCAGCGGCTTGCCACCGGCGGCTTCGAGCACCGCCTGATCGCCGGCCTTGAAGCCGTGCAGAGGCGTGGCGGCCACGTCGATTTCGTTGCTGTAGACCCACAAGTGGCCGTTGCGCAGGCGACGGTCGGCGTTGGCTTTGAGGCGCAGGCTAGGCAGGGACATGACGTCGCTCCGGAAAAAAGAGCGGGAGTATAGCGTGTTGCGGTTTGCGCCGGGCTGAGGATGCGATGAAACGCTGATGATGCCTTCGCGAGCAGGCTCGCTCCCACAGGGGAATGCATTTCAAGTGTGGGAGCGAGCCTGCTCGCGAACGGGACCGCGAAGATTACGCAGCCAGTGCGTCAATCAGGGCCTGGCTGAACGCCGGCACATCATCCGGCTGGCGACTGCTGATCAGGTTGCCGTCCTTGACCACTTCCTGATCGACCCAGTTGACGCCGGCATTGACCAGATCGTCCTTGACGGTCTTGTAGCTGGTCATGGTCTTGCCATTGACCAGCCCCGCCGAGATCAGCAGCCAGCTGCCATGACAGATCACGGCAATCGGCTTGCCCGCCGATGCGGCGGTCTTGACCAGATGCTGAGCATCCTGGTCGATTCGAATGGTGTCGGAATTCTGCACACCGCCCGGCAGCAGCACGGCATCGTATTGATCGATGCTCACCGCCTGGAAGGTGTTGGCGACGGGGAAGTCGTCCGCCGGTTTGTCATGGTTCCAGCCTTTGACCGTGCCGGCCTCGGCGGAAAGGATATCGACCTGCACGCCGGCCTGTTCCAGGGCATCCTTGGGACCGGTCAACTCGACTTGTTCAAAACCATCGGTAACCAAAATAGCGACGCGTTTGCCATTGAGGGAAGTTGCCATCGGTAAGCTCCTGAGTCTGTGGAGATTTTGCCTTCGCAGCGAACCGTCGAGGTCCGATGCGCCCTACAGAGTCCGAAGCCTGAGCGCGGATGAAAGTTCCGGCTATGTGCCCATCGGTGTGTCGCCCTGCCGTTTCAGCGGTTAGAATCGCCGCCTGCCCCGGAGTGTGTACTTATGTCCCAAGAGCTGACCACCGAACAGATTCAACAATCGCTGCAAGGCATCAGTGTGCCGGCGCAACCGCAGATCATGGTGGATCTGCAAATGGAGCAGTACATGCCCGACCCGGACCTGGAGGTGATCGCCAAACTGATCTCCCAGGATCCCGGCCTGTCCGGCGCGCTGCTGAAAATCGTCAACTCGCCGTATTACGGCCTGAGCAACAAGATCACCTCGATCCAGCGGGCGGTGAACCTGTTGGGCAGCCGTTCGATCATCAACCTGATCAACGCGCAGTCGATCAAGGGCGAGATGAACGACGACACCATCGTCACCCTTAACCGTTTCTGGGACACCGCGCAGGATGTGGCGATGACCTGCCTGACCCTGGCCAAGCGCATCGGCACCCAGGCCGGTGATGAAGCCTATGCGTTGGGCCTGTTCCACGATTGCGGCGTGCCGTTGATGCTGCAGCGCTTCCCCAATTACATGACCGTGCTGGAAGAGGCTTACGCCAGCGCCAGCCCGGACTGCCGTGTGGTGGATACGGAAAACCGCGTGTTCAACACCAACCACGCCGTGGTCGGTTACTACACCGCCAAGTCCTGGCGCCTGCCGGAACATGTCAGCGCCGCCATCGCCAACCACCACAACGCGCTGGCGATTTTCAACGATGAATCGTCGAAGAACAGCCAACTGAAAAATCTCCTGGCGATCCTGAAAATGGCCGAGCACATCTGCGCCTCGTATCGGGTGCTCGGCAACCAGAGCGAAGATTTCGAGTGGAATGCCGTTGGCCCGCTGGTGCTGGATTACGTCGGTCTGTCGGACTACGACTTCGAAACGCTCAAACAAACGATTCGCGACCTCGGCGCGCATTGATCCGAGGACACCATGCCTGAACTGCCGGAAGTCGAAACAACCCGTCGCGGAATTGCCCCGCACCTTGAGGGCCAACGGGTCAGCCGGGTCATCGTCCGCGATCGGCGCCTGCGCTGGCCGATCCCGGAAGACCTCGATGTGCGCCTGTCCGGGCAGCGCATCGTGCTGGTCGAGCGGCGGGCCAAGTACCTGTTGATCAACGCCGAGATCGGCACGCTGATCAGTCACTTGGGCATGTCGGGCAATCTGCGCCTGGTCGAGGCGGGGTTGCCGGCGTTGAAGCACGAACACGTCGACATCGAACTGGAATCGGGACTGGCCCTGCGTTACACCGATCCGCGACGGTTCGGCGCGATGCTGTGGAGCACCGACCCGCTCAATCACGAGCTGCTGATTCGCCTCGGTCCGGAGCCGCTGACCGATCTGTTCGATGGCGAGCGCTTGTTCCAGCTGTCACGCGGCCGCGCGATGGCGGTCAAGCCGTTCATCATGGACAACGCGGTGGTAGTCGGAGTCGGCAATATTTACGCGACCGAAGCGCTGTTCGCCGCCGGAATCGATCCGCGCCGCGAAGCCGGGGGCATTTCCCGCGGACGTTATCTGAAACTGGCGATCGAGATCAAACGCATCCTTGCCGCTGCAATCGAGCGGGGCGGCACAACGTTGCGCGACTTTATTGGCGGTGACGGTCAGCCGGGCTATTTCCAGCAGGAGCTGTTTGTCTACGGCCGCGGCGGTCAGCACTGCAAGGTCTGCGGCACCGGCCTGCGCGAAGTGAAGCTTGGCCAGCGCGCCAGCGTGTTTTGCCCGCGCTGCCAGACCTGAAAAATCCTTGGGTCTATAGTGAGAAGTCTCACTGTTCAGCCCGAAGGATCGTGCCATGAAAGTCCTGCAAGTCTTCTTCGTCACGCTGCTGCTGTGTTCCAGCCTGCTCGTTCAGGCCTCGGAAAGCGGCAGCGGTGACCCCCGTTACACCATCCAGAATCCCCCGGCATACGCCATGCTCGGCGACCTGCTGATTGCTCGACCCTTGCTGGTGGTGGCGACGGTGATCGGTGCGGGAGCGTTTGTGGTGTCGTTGCCGTTTACCGCGCTGGGTGGCGGTGTTGGCGATGCCGGACAGGCGCTGGTGGTCGACCCGGCGAAAGCAGCGTTTGTGCGGTGTCTGGGGTGTACGGGGGAGGGGTTCGAACAGCGCGAGTGAGCTGATCGGATTTCAGCGGTGTGGCTGATGGCCCATTCGCGAGCAGGCTCGCTCCCACAGGGGAATGCATTGCAAAATCCGGGAGCGAGCCTGCTCGCGAAGAGGGCCAGACGGGCACTGAAGAGATCAGGCCTTGCCGGTGATCTTGCGGTATTTCTCCATCAACTGCTCTTCAGTCTCCGGATGGGCTTCGTCCAGTGGAATGCAATCCACCGGGCAGACCTGCTGGCACTGCGGTTCGTCATAGTGGCCGACGCACTGGGTGCACAGGTTCGGGTCGATCACGTAGATCTCTTCGCCTTGGGAAATGGCGGCGTTCGGGCACTCGGGTTCGCAGACGTCGCAGTTGATGCAATCGTCGGTGATGATCAGGGACATGCTAACTCCAGCCGGGGCAGCAGGCCCGGGCGCTATAAATCAATGCGCGCAATTGTGCCGCATTGGCGAGCGCAGTGCACGCGGGGGCGATCAAGGGCTGCAAAACAGAGATCGCAGCCTTCGGCAGCTCCTACAAACAAAGATTCCAGCCTTCGACAGCTCCTACTTTTTGAAGCGCAGGGTCAGTGCGTCGGCCACGGCCGGGTGAACGAACTTGCTGATATCGCCGCCCAGCGCGGCAATCTCCCGCACCAGCGTCGAGGAAATGAACGAATAACGCTCGGACGGTGTGAGAAACAGGCTCTCCACATCCGGCGCCAGTTGACGGTTCATGTTGGCCAGCTGGAATTCGTATTCGAAGTCCGACACCGCGCGCAGACCACGCAGGAACACATTGGCGTTCTGCTCTTTGGCGAAATGCGCAAGCAGCGTCGAGAAACCGACCACTTCCACGTTGGGCAGGTGTCTGGTGACCTCGCGAGCCAGTTCGACCCGTTGTTCCAGCGGGAACAGCGGGTTCTTTTTCGGGCTGGCGGCGACCGCAATGATCACGTGATCGAACAGGCGCGAGGCGCGTTCGACCAGATCGCCATGGCCCTTGGTAATAGGGTCGAAGGTACCTGGGTACAACACTCGGTTCATCGCGTCGTCCTGGCGGGAGTCAGTTGAGGAGTCGGATGGTATCGCAGCCTTCCCGGTCGGCCAAGTCGCCTGTTCGGTAAGAAAGCACTATAGGCGATAGGAACAGGCTGCTTTTTCATGGATTTTTCAGTCGATCCGCCAGGGCCGTTGCCAGTTGCGCGGTCAGGCCGTACACCGACAGCTGCGGGTTGGCACCGATGCTGGTGGGGAACAGCGAGCCGTCGTGGATCGACAGATTACTGAGCTGGTGATGGCGACCGAGGCTGTCGGCGACCGCACTGTTCGGATCTTCACCCATGGCGCAACCGCCCATCACATGGGCACTGCCCAGTCGCGTGCGGTACAACTCCAGGCTCAACCCATCGATCAGCGAGCGCGCCTCAGACAGTGTCTTCACATAGCGACCGTCGGCATGCATCGGCATCACCGCTTGCGCGCCGCCGGCGAACTGAATCTCTGCCATGACGTGAAAGGCCCGGCGCAAACCGTCCCAGGCGTACTGCGAGACCTGATAGTCGAGCACTGGCGAGCCGTCGCCGCGCAGTTCCACCGAGCCACCGCTGCTGTCCGGGTGAAAGCCGTCGCGCAGCAGCGCCAGCATGGCGTGGGTGTGCGGCAGGTCGGCCATGTGTTGCGCGTTCTCGCGGCCGAAACCGCCGAGCAGCGTCGCCGCCAGCGCCGGGTGCAGCGGTGGTACTTCGAGCTTGAAAGCCATCGGGCCGGTGGTGCCGTCCTTCCACTGGAAATGGTCGGAATAGATGGACTGCGGCGCGCCGTAAAACGGATTGACCACCTCGGCGAAACGCGCGGCGGACATGTTCACCGGATGCAGGAAGGTACGCTTGCCCAGGCACGCATGCGGATCTGGCGCGTCCGAGCGCAGCAGCAACGCCGGGCTGTTGATGCCGCCGCCGGCCAGCACGTAATGCCGCGCCTTGACCGTAATGCTGCGCCCGGTCGGCTCGACGCAGCGTTCGTCCATTGCCACGCAATGCAGCCCGGTAACCTTGTCGCCGCTGATCAGCAGCTTCTCCACCCGCGCCAGATACAGCAGCTCGCCGCCCTTTTCCAGCGTCGCCGGGATGGTCGTGACCATCATCGATTGCTTGGCGTTGCTCGGGCAGCCCATGCCGCAATAGCCGAGATTCCAGCAGCCACGCACGTTGCGCGGGATCACGTGCCAGCTGTAGCCGAGTTGCTCGCAGCCTTTGCGGATCACGTCGTTGTTGGCGTTAGGCGGCACCATCCATGGGGCGACGCCGAGGCGCTGCTCCATTTTTTCGAACCACGGCGCCATCTCTGCCGGGCTATGGCCTTTGACGTTGTGTTCCCTGGCCCAGTGTTCGAGGGTCGGTTCGGGTGTGCGAAAGCTTGAGGTCCAGTTGATCAGCGTCGTGCCGCCGACTGCGCGGCCCTGCAGGATAGTGATTGCGCCGTCCTTGCTCATCCGCCCGATGCCTTCCTGATACAGGCTGCTGTAGGCCTCGTCCTCAAGCAGTTTGAAGTCCGAACTGGTTTTCAGCGGGCCTTCTTCGATCAGCAGGACTTTGTAGCCGGCTGCGCTGAGGATTTCCGCTGTGGTGCCGCCGCCGGCGCCGCTGCCGATGATCGCCACATCGGCTTGGAGGGTGAGGTCGTCGCTCAGTTGCGCGCCGTTGTAGGTTTTCCAGCCTCGGGCAAGGCCTTCGCGGAAGGGGTCGGGTACGGGCATCGATCAGGTTCTCTTTATTATTTTTGGATGCGGCGGTGTGGCGGCCGACCTCTTCGCGAGCAGGCTCGCTCCCACATTTGAAATGCATTTTCCTGTGGGAGCGAGCCTGCTCGCGAAGAGCGCGACGCCGATCTCAAACTTTAGGCGGCCCGGGATAACCGCAATGCGCCCAAGATTCGGCGCGGGTGTACCAGGCCATCATTACCATCTGCTGCAACGAGCTGTGGCCCATGCGCAGCAGGCTCAGGGAACTGTTCTCCCAGCGTTCAAGGAACTGCCGCATCGCGTCGGGACTGGCGTTTTCCCAGCTGCCCCAGATTCCGGTCAGCGGCCCACGGGTCACGGCCATGCCGAGCACATCGAACAGTTGTCGAGTGAGCTTGAGCATTTCCGGCGACAGGTGATCGAGGCTGTAGTCCAGCGACTTCAGTGTGCCGTCGACCGCTGCGGGCATTTTCTCCGCCGCCACAGCACCGTCGAGCATCACCGGGATCAGCGCGCGCAGAAACAGCAGATCGCCGTCGCGCAAACTGACAAAGCCGTTGGCGCTGACGCTCGACGAGCAGCCAGTCAGGCTGGCGCCAAGGCCGGCGGTGGCGAGAAACGCCGTGGCGCCGAGGCTGAATTTCAGCAGGCCACGGCGCGACAGGGCGGGTGTTTCAGTCAGGCTTGGGTGCATTGTTGTTATTACCCGGGTCGACAGCGTTTAGCGGATGAACAGTTTCTGAATCAGTTTCTGAATCGATGTGCCATATGGCGGGTAGATCAGCCGGGCCGCGTTGAACCGCTGTTTGATCAACACGCCTTTGGCCTTGCTGAAGGTCAGGAAACCTTCATGGCCGTGGTAATGGCCCATGCCTGACGGACCGATGCCACCGAAGGGCATATCGTCCTGGGCGACGTGCAGCAGGGTGTCGTTCAGGCACACACCGCCGGAATGGGTCTCGTGCAGCACGCGATGCTGTTCGCGCTTGTCGTAGCCAAAGTAGTAAAGAGCCAGAGGACGAGGGCGCTGATTGATGTAAGCGAATGCCTGCTCCAGATCGCGATAAGGCACGATCGGCAGCAGCGGGCCGAAGATTTCGTCCTGCATCACGCTCATCTCGTCGCTGACATTCAGCAGGACGCTGTGCGACATGCGCCGGCCCTGGCCTTGTTCGAACAACGGGATCAGCAGCGCGCCCTTGCTGGTCGCGTCGCTGATGTAAGCATTGAGCCTCGCCAACTGGCGTTCGTTGATGATTGCCGTGTAGTCGGCGTTGTCCGCCAGGGTCGGGTAAAAGCCTTTTACGGCCTGACGATAGGCCTCGACAAAAGCGCCGACGCGGTCTTCCGGCACCAGCACATAGTCGGGGGCGACACAGGTCTGCCCGGCGTTGAGGGTTTTACCGAAGGCGATGCGTTCGGCGGCGTCCTTCAATGGCACGTCTCTGGAGACGATGGCCGGCGACTTGCCGCCCAGTTCCAGCGTCACTGGCGTCAGGTTCTCCGCCGCCGCACGCATGACGTGTTTGCCGACGCTGGTGGAACCGGTGAACAGCAGATGATCGAAAGGCAGACGCGAGAACGCCATGCCGACATCCGCTTCGCCCAGCACCACGCAGACCAGGTCTTCAGGGAAGATCCGCGCGAGCAATTGCTTGAGCAGCAGCCCGGTCGCCGGGGTCGACTCGCTGAGCTTGAGCATCACCCGATTGCCCGCCGCCAGCGCGCCGACCATCGGCCCTACGGCCAGATACAGCGGGTAGTTCCACGGCACGATCACACCGACCACGCCCAGCGGCTGATAGACCACTTTCGCCGAAGCCGGCTGGAACGCCATGCCGACCTTGCGCCGCGAGGGCTTCATCCATTTCTTCAAATGACGGCTGGCGTAGTGAATGCCGTGCAGGCTCGGCATCAGTTCGGCGAGCAGGGTTTCGTCGGCGCTGCGGTGACTGAAATCGGCGCTGATCGCCTCGATCAATGCCTGGCGCTCGGCGTTGAGCAGATCGCGCAAAGCCTTGAGCCACTGCTGACGTTGCGCGGCCGGCGGCATCGGGTTGGCGGCATACGCCGCCCGTTGCGCCTGGAACTGCCGGTCGAGGGTTTCAGCAGGCTGTTGCAGGGTTTGCAGGTAGGCAATGTCGGCAGTCATCACAGGCTCCGGATTTTGTTGTAATGAGCACTTTTTAGAGTCGATGCTCTAGAAAGTCAAACGACTTCCGCGCACGTCAGTGTTTTATCCATTTCCGGTTAGGTCGTAAGATGCGCCGTCTACGCACTCTGAATTAAAGCTCAAGCCATGGCCCCACGAATAAAAACCAGCGAGCGCATCGTTCAGAACAGCCTGGAGCTGTTCAATCAGCAGGGCGAGCGCAGCGTCAGCACCAACCACATCGCCGCGCACATGGAGATTTCTCCGGGCAACCTGTACTACCACTTCCCCAACAAGCAGGCGATCATCGCCGTGTTGTTCAGTGAGTACGAAGCCCTGGTGGACAGCTTCCTGCGTCCGCCCCAGGGCCGCCCCGCAACGGTCGAGGACAAGCGTTTCTATTTGAAGGAACTGCTTTCGGCCATGTGGCGCTACCGCTTTCTGCATCGCGACCTCGAGCATCTGCTCGACAGCGATGCGGAACTGGCTGCGCGTTATCGGCGCTTTTCCCAGCGTTGCGTGATCCAGGGCGCAGCCATCTACGAAGGCTTTGTCGCCGCCGGCATCCTGAAAATGGACCGCGTACAGATCGAATCGCTGACCCTCAACGCCTGGATCATCCTGACCTCGTGGGTACGCTTTCTGTGCACCACACGGGAAAACTCCAACCACCTCAGCGAACAGGCCGTGAAGCGCGGCGTGTATCAGGTACTGGTGCTGGAAGCGGGGTTTGTCACCGATCAGGCGCGTGATGAGGTCAATGCTTTGTTCGACGAGTTCTATGTGCCGCTGGCGCAGGCCCTTGAAGACGTGAAATAAACCGTTCAGCCGAATGCCACAGGAGCCCGATATGTCGATTGCGCAGTTGATCAGCCCACAAGCTCTGGACGCTCGCAAAGAGCAGCCGGGGCTGGTGATTCTCGATTGTCGTTTCGCCCTTGAAGATCCGGACTACGGCCAGCGCAGCTACGCCGAAGGGCACATTGCCGGGGCAAGTTTCGCCGATCTGGAGCGTGATCTGAGCGGTAAGGTCGAGAGGGGCGTGACCGGACGTCATCCGTTGCCCGAGCCGGCGGCGCTGATCGAACGCCTGCAAGCCTGGGGCATCAGCAACGACAGCGATGTGGTTTTGTACGATGACGGCCCGGGTGCCTACGCGGCACGGGCGTGGTGGTTGCTTGCATGGTTGGGCAAGCGCGACGGCGTATTCATTCTCGATGGCGGGCTCAAGGCCTGGCACGCCGCCGGTCTGCCCCTGAGCCTGGATCCGCCGAGCGTGACGCCGGGTAACTTCAGCGGTCAGCCGGACATGAGCCTGCTGCTCAGCGCCGAGCAATTGCAGCAACGCCTCACCCAGCCAACGCTGACCCTGCTCGACGCCCGCGCCTTGCCGCGCTTCAAGGGCGAAGTGGAACCGATCGATCCGGTCGCCGGGCACATTCCCGGGGCGCAATGTGCGGCGTTCACCGATAACCTCGGCAGCGACGGACGATTCCTGCCGGCGGAGCAGCTCAAGCAGCGTTTCGCTGCGAAACTGGGCGATCGCTCGCCGTCGGAGCTGGTCGCGTACTGCGGATCCGGCGTGACGGCGTGTCACAACCTGTTTGCACTGTGTCTGGCCGGCTATCCGCTGGGCGCACTGTATGCCGGATCGTGGAGCGAATGGATCAATCAGCCTTCGCGCGGCATTGCCACCGGCGAATAATCACCGAGTCCCCTGTAGGAGTGAGCCTGCTCGCGATGGCGTCGGCACGTTCAGCATCGCGTCGACTGACACACCGCCATCGCGAGCAGGCTCGCTCCTACAAGGGATATACGGCGTTCACTGACTGGTTGCAGCGAGCCATTGCGGTATGCGCCGCTCCAGGTAATACCCGGGCCGGCGCAGCGAGCCGTCGACGAAGCCGACATGACCGCCCCGCGTCTGCAATTCGAACTGGGTGCAGGCTGACAACTCATCGGCTTGCGGCAGGCTGTGGGGAAATACGAACGGATCGTCCGCTGCCTGAATGATCAGCGTCGGCGTGCGGATCTCGCCAAGGTAGTAGCGGCTGGAAGCGCGGCGGTAGTAATCCTCGGCATCATTGAAACCATGCAGTGGCGCGGTGACCCGGCCATCGAAATCCCAGAACGTGCGCATGTTCTCCAACGAGCCGAGTGCGGCCAGTTTCGCCAGGCCGTCTTCGCGCCCGTCATGCTGGAACTGGCGCTGCTTGTTCTTGATGTAGGCGACCATCTCGCGCATGAAGTGCGCCTGATAGACCCGCGAGAATCCCTGGCCGATGCGGTCCGCGCACTGATCCAGCCTGAACGGTACCGACACTGCCACTGCGCCGAGCACGCCGCTCTGGCTGCCGGTTTCGCCGAGGTGTTTGAGCAGCACGTTGCCGCCCAGGGAATAGCCGACCGCATACAACGGTGCCAACGGACGTTTCGCGCGCAGGTGCTGGATGGCTTCGGCAAGGTCTTCGCTGGCGCCGGAGTGGTAGCTGCGCGGCAGCAGATTCGGCTCGCCGGAACAACCACGCCAGTTCAGTGCGACGCTGGCCCAGCCCTGGTCGGCCAAAGCCTTTTGGATGCCCGCCACATAGGGTGAATTGGAAGAACCCGTCAGCCCGTGCAGCACCAGCACCAGCGGCGCCTCGGCGCTGTGCGGGCCGTGCCAGTCGAGATCGAGGAAGTCGCCGTCCTCGAGCCACAGGCGTTCGCGCTCGCGCTCGATGTGCACGGTTTTGCGCCACAGCGGACCCCACAAGGTTTGCAGATGAGGATTGCCGAGGCCGAAGGCGGGGATGAAGCGTTCTGGCGAAGGGGGCACAATGATTCTCGATGGGCTTGTGGCGAGGAAGCACGCCCCCTCGCCGCAGGTTGCTTGCGACCTTGTCAGCCGGCGATGTCCGCCGTGCGCTGCCATAACGCGTAGTACACGCGACCGGATTTCTGTTCGCGATGCAGGCGCCAGTTGCCCGGCAGGCCCAACGTCGACGGCGCGGTTTCGCTTTCAGTGTAGATCCACGAGTCGGCCGCCAGCCATTGGCGCTCTTCCAGCAAAGTACAAACCGCTGGCAGCAGGTTTTGATTGAACGGCGGGTCGAGGAATACCAGATCGAACGGCGTTGCGGTCTGGGTTTCCAGGTAGCGCAGCGCATCGGCGGTTTGTACCTGACCGTTGCTGCAGCGCAGGGTGCCGAGGTGTTCTTTCAGGCTCGATACCGCAACGTTGCTGGCGTCCAGCGCCTGGGCCGTGGCCGCGCCGCGGGACAGCGCTTCGAGAAACAACGCGCCGCTGCCGGCGAACGGGTCGAGCACTTTCGCCCCTTCGACGTACGGCGCGAGCCAGTTGAACAGGGTTTCGCGCACACGATCCGGGGTCGGGCGCAGGCCCGGCGCGTCAGGAAAGCTTAGTTTGCGGCTACGCCACTGGCCACCAATGATGCGCAGTTGGTTCACGCCGTTGTGCACGTTTTGCACAGGTTTTTTCGGTGCTCGAGTCGCCATTAATGCTCCGGAACCCCGAGCGGTTGCTCGGCAGGTTTATCAGATGGGGCCGGTAACGGCTTTTGCGGCACGGTCGGGCCAGCGGTGACGATGACCATTTTCTCCGTGCTCAGGTGTTTGTTCAGCGCATCACGGACCTGCTCCACAGTCAGGCTCTGCGATTGACGCATGAAGTCGTCCAGATAGCTCAGCGGCAGATTATAGAAGCCCATGGCGCCGAGCTGGCCAACGATGTCGGCGTTGCTCGCGGTGGACAGCGGGAAGCTGCCGGCCAGTTCGCGCTTGGCATCGTCGAGTTCTTTTTGTGTCGGCCCGGTTTTCAGGTAGTCGGCGAGTACGTCCTGCACCAGTTTCAGGGTGCCTTCGCTCATCTCGGCGCGGGTCTGCAGGTTGATCATGAACGGGCCACGGGCCTGCATCGGGCTGAACGCCGAATACACGCCGTAGGTCAGGCCACGCTTCTCGCGCACTTCGCTCATCAGGCGCGTACCGAAACCACCGCCGCCGAGGATCTGATTGCCCAGCGACAGCGCGGCGTAATCCGGATCGTCGCGATCGATGCCCAGTTGCGCGAGCATCAGGTTGGTCTGTTTCGACGGAAACTCGATGTGGTTGACGCTGGCCTTTGGTTCCTGCGGCGCAGCGATCTTCGCCAGTGCCGGGCCTTTGGGCAGGGCAGAGGAGACCTGAGTGGCGATTGCCTCGGCGTCGGCTCGCGACAAATCGCCGACCAGCGCAATCACCGCATTGCCGGCGGCATAGGCCTTGGCGTGAAACTCGCGCAATTGCGCGACGGTGATCTTCGGCACGCTTTGCGGATTGCCATCGCTGGAATGCGCGTATGGATGCTCGCCGTACAGACGCTTCATCAGCTCCAGACTGGCGAGTTTGCCGGGGTTCTGTTTCTGGTATTCGAAACCGGCGAGCAACTGGTTCTTGATGCGCGCGAAGGAGTCGGCGGGAAAGGTCGGTTTGCCGACCACTTCGGCGAACAGCTTCAGCGCCGGCTCACGCTGCTCGGGTGCGCTCAGGCTGCGCAACGAGGCCAGCGCCATGTCCTTGAACGCACCGTTGCCGAAGTCGGCACCGAGCCCTTCAAATCCCTGGGCAATAGCGCCGACGTCTTTGCCAGCGATGCCTTCGTTGAGCATGGCGTTGGTCAGCACCGCGAGGCCGGGCACGTTGCCGTCCTGACTGCTGCCGGCGGCGAAGATCAGGCGCATGTCGAACATCGGCAGCTCATGGGCTTCGACAAACAGCACTTTCGCGCCTTCGGCGGTGTTCCAGGTCTGCACATCGAGCTTGCGGCTGGCCGGGGCCTTGCCGTCGAGTTCGGCCAGCGATTGCAGTTTCTGGCTGGACTTGGCGTTATCCAGTGCTTCGCTGGCGTGGCTGTCGGCGCCAGGTGACAGATAGACCGCCGCCGAACCGATCACCGCGACAGCAATCAGGCCGAGCAGCATCATGCGTGGGGTTTTGCGCTCACTCATGAGTCGTCTCCATTGGCAGGACGTGGGCGACGCTGAGACGTTCGCGGGTGAAATACTTTTTCGCGGCGTTCTGGATGTCTTGCGGAGTCACGCTTTCCAGATCGGCCAGTTCGGTGTCCATCAGCTTCCACGACAGCCCGACTGTTTCCAGTTGACCGATGGCGGTGGCCTGGCTGGTGATCGAATCACGCTCATAGACCAGCCCGGCGATGACCTGTGCGCGCACGCGTTCCAGCTCTTCGGCAGACGGTGCGGTGGTCTTCAGCTGCTCGAGCAGTTTCCACAAACCGGCTTCAGCCTGAGCGATGGTCTTTTTCTTCTGCGTGTTCGGCGTCGCCGACAGGGTGAACAGGCTGTCGCCACGGGTGTAGGCGTCGTAGTCCGACGAACCGCCGGAGACCAATTCTTCACCGCGTTCCAGTTGCGTCGGAATGCGTCCGCTGTAGCCGCCGTCGAGCAGCGCGGAGATCAGGCGCAGGGCGTTGACCGAACGTTTGTCTTCAGCCGTGGCAATGCTTGGCACGTTGAAGCCGAGCATCAGGCTGGGCAACTGGGTCTGCACGCGCAGGGTGATCTGGCGTTCGCCGGGCTCGGCCAGTTCCAGCGGTTTTTTCGCCGGTGGTACCTCGCGTTTGGCGACGGGGCCGAAGTAGCGCTGGGCGAGGGTTTTCACCTCGTCCGGAGTAACGTCACCGACCACCACCAGCGTGGCGTTGTTCGGCGCGTACCAGGATTGGTACCAGTGGCGCAGTTCTTCGACTTTCATGCGTTCCAGATCCGCCATCCAGCCGATGGTCGGCGTGTGGTAGCCGCTGGCCGGGTAGGCCATGGCTTTGTAGCGCTCGTAGGCTTTGGACATCGGCTTGTCATCGGTGCGCAGGCGGCGCTCTTCCTTGATGACTTCGATTTCCTTGGCGAACTCGTCGGCCGGCAGACGCAGGTTAGCCATGCGGTCGGCTTCCAGCTCAAAAGCCACGCCGAGGCGATCGCGGGCCAGCACTTGATAGTAGGCGGTGAAGTCGTCGCTGGTGAACGCGTTCTCTTCGGCGCCGAGGTCGCGCAGGATCAGCGAAGCTTCGCCGGGGCCGACTTTTTCGCTGCCCTTGAACATCATGTGCTCGAGCGCGTGGGACAGGCCGGTCTGGCCCGGAGTTTCGTAGCTGGAGCCGACCTTGTACCAGATCTGCGAAACGACGACAGGCGCACGATGGTCTTCGCGCACGACGACCTTGAGGCCGTTATCGAGGGTGAATTCATGGGTCGGTTGCGGGTCGGCCGCCAGGGCCGAAAGGGGCAGGCAGACTGCGCTGAGCAGCAGGCCAGCAGCGCGGCGGGCTAGAGCATTCATTCGTTTTTCAACCTGTTGGGCTGCCCGCTTGGTCTTAGCGTCGGCGGGCGAGAGGTAGGGCGTGTCATTGATCATTACCAGTACCGCGCCGGCGCCTGATAGTGTGCAGGGCAAGGCGCGAGGAGTGTGGATTGGTTGTTCCAAATAAACTCCGAGCAACGCAGCCCTGCACACTATCAGGCCCGGCCCTCCGGGTGGCGCCTGAAAACGGGCCATACTGCGTTGCAGTCCTTGGCAAGGAAAGCACATTCCCTGCGGCCTGCGCCTTGTCTGGCCCGTTTTCAGGCGGCCACGCGGTACTGGTAATGATCAATGACACGCCCTAGGATACTGATCCGTTTTACTGGCGACCACGTCTATGAGGTTCTGCAACCTGATAAGGCTGAATGGGTTTGCGGCACAAGGCAGCGGTTTGGCAACCAGACCCTGCGTTTTCGCCGATTTTTGCCGGTTTAGATCATCGTAAAAACGATCCTTGAGGTGCCTGCGGCGCCTCGACAAAATGTTGCGCGTGAACAAGCTGGATGAAACACAGTCTGTTCTGCATCGAATATTTATTTGCCGGGGCGCCCTGTTGGCGCGTCGCTACCGTGAGATAGCCGTCCTCCATGTTTGGTTCCAACGACGACAAGAAGAGCCCAGCTGCGGCTGGCGAGAAGAAAAGCCTGTTCGGATGGCTGCGGAAAAAACCGCAGGAACCCGTCGTCGAACAGCCGCCCGCGATTCCTGAGCCGGCCCCCGCGCCAGCACCCGCAATAGAAGAAGAGCCGGCGCCGATTGTGCTGCCGCTCGCCGAACCGGTGCTGCAACCGGAAGCTGAAGCCGAGCCTGAAACGCCGACCGCTGCCGAGTTGCCGCTGTCGCCCGCCGTTCAGCCGTGGTTGACCCTGCCGGTGGCAGAAGAGCCGGTGGCCCTGGTCGAAGAAGCGGCGCCCCATGTGACGCCAGTGATTCCTGCGCCGGTTGCCGAGGTGGCTGCGCAGCCTGTGCCTGAACCGGTTGTCGAGCCAGCGCCGGTCGTTGCCGAGCCAGTGGCGCCGGTTGTCCAGCCGTCCGAGCCTGCGCCTGCACCGCTTGCCGCGGCACCAGTTGTCGCTCCGATCGTGCCGGTCGAAGCCCCTGTAGAAACGCCGGTCGAAGCGTCGCGCAGCGAAGAAACCAAAGCCGGTTTCTTCGCCCGCCTCAAGCAAGGCCTGTCGAAGACCAGCGCCAGCATCGGCGAGGGCATGGCCAGCCTGTTCCTCGGCCGCAAGACCATCGACGATGATCTGCTCGACGACCTCGAAACCCGTCTGCTCACCGCCGACGTCGGCGTCGAGGCCACCACGCAAATCATCCAGCGCCTGACCCAGAAGGTTGCGCGCAAGGAACTGGCCGATGCCGACGCCCTGTACAAATCCCTGCAGGCTGAACTGGCGGCGATGCTCAAGCCGGTTGAACAGCCGCTGAAAATCGCCTCGCAGAACAAGCCTTTCGTGATTCTGGTGGTTGGCGTCAACGGCGCCGGCAAGACCACCACCATCGGCAAACTGGCGAAGAAGCTGCAGCTTGAAGGCAAGAAAGTCATGCTGGCGGCAGGCGATACTTTCCGTGCCGCAGCTGTTGAGCAATTGCAGGTGTGGGGCGAGCGCAACAAGATTCCGGTGATCGCCCAGCACACCGGCGCCGATTCGGCTTCGGTGATCTTCGATGCCGTGCAAGCGGCCAAGGCCCGTGGCATTGATGTGCTGATCGCCGACACCGCCGGTCGTCTGCACACCAAAGACAACCTGATGGAAGAACTGAAAAAGGTTCGCCGGGTGATCGGCAAGCTCGACGCCGACGCGCCGCACGAAGTGCTGCTGGTCCTCGACGCCGGCACTGGCCAGAACGCCATCAACCAGGCCAAGCAGTTCAACCAGACCGTCGAACTGACCGGTCTGGCGCTGACCAAGCTCGATGGCACCGCCAAGGGCGGGGTGATTTTCGCCCTGGCCAAGCAGTTCGGTTTGCCGATCCGCTATATCGGCGTCGGTGAAGGCATCGACGATTTGCGCACCTTTGAAGCCGAACCCTTTGTCCAGGCACTGTTTGCCGAGCGGGAGCGTTCATGATTCGTTTCGAACAGGTCGGTAAACGCTACCCGAACGGTCACGTCGGCTTGCATGAGCTGAGCTTTCGAGTCCGTCGTGGCGAGTTCTTGTTTGTCACCGGTCACTCAGGTGCCGGTAAATCCACGCTGTTGCGCCTGTTGTTGGCAATGGAACGGCCGACCAGCGGCAAATTGCTGCTCGCCGGGCAGGACCTGAGCACCATCAGCAACGCGCAGATTCCATTTCTGCGCCGGCAGATCGGCGTAGTTTTCCAGAACCATCAATTGCTGTTCGATCGCACGGTGTTTAACAACGTCGCGTTGCCGCTGCAGATTCTTGGCCTGTCCAAGGCTGAGATCGCCAAGCGCGTCGATTCGGCGCTGGAACGCGTGGCGCTGTCGGACAAAACCGATCTTTACCCGGGCGACCTGTCCACTGGTCAACAGCAGCGCGTCGGCATTGCCCGCGCCATCGTCCATCGCCCGGCCTTGCTGCTGGCGGACGAACCGACCGGTAACCTCGACCCGCGACTGGCGGCGGAAATCATGGGCGTGTTCGAAGACATCAACCGTCTGGGCACCAGCGTGCTGATCGCCAGTCACGACCTGGCGCTGATCGCGCGCATGCGTCACCGCATGCTGACCCTGCAACGCGGCCGCTTGATCGGCGACGGGGAGGCCGGGGTATGAGTGCGACACGCAGTCCGAAGGTTTCCGAGCGCGTGGCCCCGAAAGCCGCTGATCCGCAACCGCAGAAGAAGCAAAAGCACGACGATGACGACGGCCCGGACTTCGCCACGTTGTTCCGCGCCTGGATCGAAAGCCACCGCGCCAGCCTGCTCGACAGCCTGCGCCGCCTTGGCAAGCAGCCGATCGGCAGTTTCTTCACCTGCATGGTGATGGCCGTTGCGCTGAGTCTGCCGATGGGGCTTTCGCTGTTGCTCAACAACGTCGAGCGTCTCGGCGGTTCCTGGCAGCGCGCGGCGCAGATTTCCCTGTACCTGCAACTCGATGCCAGCGCGGAACAGGGCGAAGCGCTGCGCGAGCAGATCAAAGGCATGCCCGGCGTCGCGGATGCCGAATATGTCGGCCGCGATCAGGCGCTTGAGGAGTTCCAGCAGCAGTCCGGCCTGGGCGAAGCCCTGCGTGAGTTGCCGGAGAACCCGTTGCCGGGTGTGGTGCTGGTGACACCGAACGAAGTCGACAAGCCGACACTCGAAGCATTAAGACAAAAACTTTCCGAGCTGCCCAAGGTACAACAGGCACAACTTGATCTAGTCTGGGTCGAGCGTCTGGCCGCCATCCTCAAGCTTGGCGACCGCTTTGTCTTCGGTCTGACGGTGTTGTTGGTGTCTGCATTACTTTTGGTGATAGGCAATACCATTCGTCTTCATATTGAAAACCGCCGCACCGAGATAGAAGTGATTAAACTCGTCGGCGGCACTGACAGTTATGTGCGCCGCCCTTTCCTTTATATGGGCGCGTTGTATGGCTTCGGTGCAGGGCTGTTGTCCTGGGGCGTATTGGCGTTCGGCCTGAACTGGCTGAACGATGCGGTGGTTGGACTGGCCGGCTTGTACGGCAGTGATTTCGCCCTGGCCGGCGTGCCAGTGGCCGACGGTCTGTCGCTCTTGCTTGGCGCGGTGCTGTTGGGTTATATCGGTGCATGGATTGCAGTCGCACGTCATCTCAGGGAGCTGGCGCCGAAGTAGAATCTTTTTTGCGCGTGATTGACCTTGCGGTTTTTATGGGAACTTGTACTTGAGTTCCCGGTCAATTTTTCGCAGTGCCGAGAGGCACGAGTATGTGAGTGGGAGGTTTTTTCGTATGACCAATTCTTTGCAACCTGCGTATGCGTTGGTTCCGGGTGCGAACCTGGAAGCCTACGTGCACACCGTCAACAGCATTCCATTGCTGACGCCGGAGCAGGAGCGTGAACTGGCCGAGAGTCTCTACTATGAGCAGGATTTGGGGGCGGCTCGGCAGATGGTGCTCGCCCACCTGCGTTTTGTCGTACACATTGCCCGTAGCTACTCCGGCTACGGTCTGGCTCAGGCTGACCTGATCCAGGAAGGTAACGTCGGCCTGATGAAGGCCGTCAAGCGCTTCAACCCGGAAATGGGTGTGCGTCTGGTATCGTTCGCCGTGCACTGGATCAAGGCGGAAATTCACGAATTCATCCTGCGCAACTGGCGCATTGTGAAAGTCGCGACCACCAAGGCCCAGCGCAAGCTGTTCTTCAACCTGCGCAGCCAGAAGAAACGTCTGGCGTGGCTGAACAACGAGGAAGTCCACCGTGTGGCGGAAAGCCTCGGCGTCGAACCACGTGAAGTGCGCGAGATGGAAAGTCGCCTGACCGGCCATGACATGGCCTTCGACCCGGCTGCGGAAGCCGACGATGACAGCGCTTTCCAGTCGCCGGCCAACTACCTGGAAGACCACCGGTACGACCCGGCGCGTCAGCTGGAAGATGCCGACTGGAGCGACAACTCCAACACCAACCTGCACGAAGCACTGGAAGTGCTGGACGAGCGCAGCCGTGACATCCTCTACCAGCGCTGGCTGGCGGAAGAGAAGGCCACGCTGCACGACCTGGCGCAGAAGTACAACGTGTCGGCCGAGCGAATCCGTCAGCTCGAGAAGAGCGCGATGAACAAGCTCAAGTTGTCGATCGCCGCGTAACCGGCGCATCAGCAATAAAAAACGCCCCGATCAGCGATGATCGGGGCGTTTTCATTTCGACTGCCACACAAAACCCCTGTAGGAGTGAGCCTGCTCGCGATAGCGGTTTGTCAGTAACGCAGATGTTGACTGACAACATGCTATCGCGAGCAGGCTCACTCCTACATTAGATCTTCGGTGTTATTCAGCCCAAGGCGCCCGCCGCGAAGCGTTCAGCCCCAGCAAATAACTGTCCCCACCCAACTGACTCATCTGCTGCCGAATCCAGCCAGCCCGACGCGACACATAACCGGTCGGGTGACTCGCGCTCCATACCCGCGGATTGGGCAAGACGGCAGCCAGATAACTCGCCTGCTGGCGCGACAACGATTTCGCACCCACGCCAAAGTGATGGCGGGCCGCCGCTTCGGCGCCAAACACGCCGTCATCCCATTCGACGCTGTTCAGGTACACCTCAAGAATCCGCTGTTTGGGCCAGAACACTTCGATCAACGCGGTAAACCACGCTTCCAGGCCCTTGCGCAGATAGCTGCGGCCGGACCACAAAAACAGATTTTTCGACACTTGCTGGCTCAAGGTGCTGGCGCCGCGAATCGAGCCGCCCAGCTCGTTGTGGGCCAGCGCAGCCTGGATCGCGCGCAGATCGAAGCCCCAGTGCTCGGGGAATTTCTGATCCTCGCCGGCAATCACCGCCACCTTCAAGTCATCGGAGATCTCATTCCACGGTTTCCAGGTGCGCTGCAGGTCGATCGGCTCACCGTCGATCCAGGATTCGACCTTGCGCTCGACCATCAGCGCCGTGACCGGCGGTGGCACGAAGCGAAACACCAGCACCAGCAAGACACTGCCGCCGGCGAACCAGAGCAGGGCCTTCGTGAGACGACGGAAAATTGAACGCAGCATAGAGATGGCTTGGCCGAACCCGTGGAGCGGGCCATTATACAGACCCTGCCGATCGCGTCTGACTGGAGTTCCCCATGCTGCGTGGCTTTTTGATGCTGGCCGCTTTTTTCGGATTCACCGGTGTTGCGCTGGGCGCGTTCGCCGCCCATGGCCTGAAAAACCGCCTTACCCCGGAATACCTGGCGATTTTCCATACCGGCGTCACCTATCAATTGGTGCACACTCTTGCGCTGTTCGGGGTGGCGCTGCTGGCCACGCAAATTCAAGGGCGCCTGATCACTTGGGCCGGCGTGTCCTTCAGCGTCGGCATTCTGTTGTTCTCCGGCAGCCTGTATCTGCTGACCACCACCGGCATCAGCAAGCTAGGCATCATTACCCCGTTTGGTGGTCTCGCATTTCTGGTCGGTTGGTTATGTTTGGGGCTAGCTGCCTGGCGCTTGCAGCTAACCGCTTGACGCTTGGTACTGACCTTTAGGTCATGATCGGGCTAGAATGCCAGCCCCTAAAAATGATGGCGGCGTTGTGCATGCGCATTCAGTTGAACGGTGAGTCCTTTGAATTGCCCGACGGTGAAACCGTTGCGGGCCTGATCACCCGTCTGGAGCTGACCGGACGCCGGGTGGCGGTCGAGCTCAATCTGGACATCGTTCCGCGCAGCCAGCATGCCGATACCACGCTCAATGACGGCGACAGCGTCGAAGTGGTCCACGCCATCGGCGGCGGCTGATTGTCCCGGCCCGCAAGGGCAAAGAATTCTGCAAGACCCTCACCCCTCAAGAGGATTCCCCATGAGCATCGTTCGTAGCGACAAGCCTTTTGTGCTGGCCGGTCGTACTTACCAGTCGCGTTTGCTGGTCGGTACCGGCAAGTACCGTGACATGGAAGAAACCCGCCAGGCCATCGAAGCCTCGGGCGCCGAGATTGTCACCTTCGCCGTGCGCCGCACCAACCTGGGCCAGATCGAAGGCGAGCCGAACCTGCTCGAAGTGCTGTCGCCGGATCGCTACACCTTCCTGCCGAACACCGCTGGTTGCTACGACGCTATCGAAGCCGTGCGCACCTGCCGCCTCGCACGTGAATTGCTCGACGGCCACAACCTGGTGAAGCTGGAAGTGCTGGCTGACCAGAAGACCCTGTTCCCCAACGTGATCGAAACCCTCAAGGCCGCCGAAACCCTGGTCAAGGAAGGCTTCGACGTGATGGTGTACACCAGCGATGACCCGATCATCGCCCGCCAACTGGCGGAAATCGGCTGCATCGCGGTGATGCCGCTGGCCGGTCTGATCGGCTCCGGTCTGGGTATCTGCAATCCGTACAACCTGCAGATCATCCTCGAAGAAGCGAAGATTCCGGTGCTGGTGGATGCCGGTGTCGGTACTGCTTCCGACGCGACCATCGCCATGGAACTGGGGTGCGACGCCGTACTGATGAACTCGGCCATCGCTCACGCCCAGCAACCGGTAATGATGGCGCAAGCCATGCAGCACGCCATCGTCGCCGGCCGTCTGGCGTACCTCGCCGGCCGCATGCCGAAAAAACTTTATGCCAGCGCCTCTTCGCCGCTGGATGGTCTGATCAAGTAAGAGCCATTGATGACTGAATCGAACGACACGCCTGTCCAGCCGGACGAAGGCGACGAGCGCCAACACCGCCGCATCAAGAGTTTCGTGATGCGCGCCGGGCGCATGACCGAAGGCCAGCAACGCGGCCTGGATCAGGGCGCGCCGCTGTACGTGCTGCCGCTGGCCGATGCGCCGGTCGATTACGACCAGGTGTTCGGCCGCTCGGCACCGCGCTCGCTGGAAATCGGTTTCGGCATGGGCCATTCGCTGCTGGAAATGGCCGCGGCGGCGCCGGAGCAGGATTTCATCGGCGTTGAAGTGCACCGTCCGGGTGTCGGTGCGCTGCTCAATGGCGTACTGACCCAAGGGCTGACCAACCTGCGGGTCTACGATTGCGACGCGATCGAAGTGCTCAACCGCTGCATCGCCGACAACAGCCTCGATCGCCTGATGCTGTTCTTCCCGGATCCGTGGCACAAGAGCCGTCACCACAAGCGCCGCATCGTCCAGGCCTCGTTCGCCGAACTGGTGCGCAGCAAGCTCAAGGTCGGCGGCATTCTGCACATGGCCACCGACTGGGAACCGTACGCCGAGTACATGCTGGAAGTGATGAACGTCGCCCCGGGCTACCGCAACCTCGCCGAAGACGGCAAATGCGTCCCGCGCCCGGCCGAACGCCCGATCACCAAGTTCGAACGCCGCGGCGAACGCCTTGGCCATGGCGTGTGGGATCTGAAGTTCGAAAAACAGTCCTGAGCATCACGCGGTAAAAATGTAGGAGTGAGCCTGCTCGCGATTGCGGTCTGACATTCAACCTCTTCGGTGACTGTCAGACCGCAATCGCGAGCAGGCTCACTCCTACAGTTGTTTTGGGTGTGCTGAAAGATCAGCGGCGGTCAGCGACCACGCCGATCAGCACCAGCACAACCAGAAGCACCGGCGCCAGGCTGTAGTTGTTGAACTGGCTCAGGCCCTTGATCACCCACGGCGTCGCGTAGATCAGCGCGGCGCCGCTGCCGATCAGGCAGAGCAGGGCCATCAGGGGCACGCGCAGGGCGCCGGCGATGCTGCCCAGGCGTTGCTCGACCCAGCCTTTGAAGTCGGCGCCGAACAGCACCAGCAGGCAACCGACCAGCGCCAAAGCGATTTCCGAGAGATTGCTGCGGCTCCAGCGGGAGACGGTGGCCAGCAGGTCGAGTATCAAATCCATGCGTTTTCCCTTTGAGCTGAAGTCAGTTCAGAAATTGTTGCAGCAAGTCGTTGAGGAACAGCTGGCCGCGTTCGGTCGCCGCCAGGCGTGACGGTTCGACCTGCAACAGGCCGCTTTGTTCGGCCTCGCGGCGGCCTTCGGCGAGGCTGTCCAGCGACAGTCCGGTGCGTTCCGGATACAGGCGCGATTCGACCCCGGCAGTCAGGCGCAGGGCGTTCATCAGGAACTCGAACGGCATCTCGTCATTGCTCAGCGATTTTTCGCCAGCCTGAAAGCTTTTCGCCGGGTTCAGATAATCCTTCGGCAGGCGGGTTTTCCATGTGCGCACGATGCGTCCGTCCGGGTGACTCAATTTGCCATGGGCGCCGGCGCCGATGCCGATAAAGTCGCCGAAGCTCCAGTAATTGAGGTTGTGCCGCGCCGGGCGATCGGGCTGGGCATATGCCGACACTTCGTATTGCGCGTAACCGTGCTCGGCCAGCAGCGCCTGACCAGCTTCCTGAATGTCCCACAGCGTGTCGTCTTCCGGCAGCACCGGCGGCTGATTCCAGAACACCGTGTTGGGTTCAAGCGTCAGCTGATACCAGGAAATGTGCGTCGGCTTCAGCGCGATGGCCTGACGCAGGTCGCTCAAGGCATCGTCCAGCGACTGATCGGGCAAACCGTGCATCAAGTCGAGGTTGAAATTATCGAACCCGGCCTGTCGCGCCATGCCCGCCGCACGAACGGCTTCGTCACCATTGTGGATGCGACCAAGGGCCTCAAGCTTTTCCTGCTGAAAGCTCTGGATGCCGATCGACAGGCGATTGATCCCCAGCTTGCGATAGGCGACGAACTTCTCTTGCTCGAAGGTGCCCGGATTGGCCTCGAGGGTAATTTCGATGTCGTCGGCGAACGGGATGCGCTGCTCGACGCCCTTCAACAAACGTCCGAGGGCGTCGGGGCTGAACAGGCTCGGCGTACCACCACCGAAGAAAATCGAGGTCAGCTCACGGCCATACACCGCATGCAGATCCTGATCGAGATCGGCCAGCAGCGCGTCGACGTACTCCTGCTCCGGCAGCACCGGGCTGGCGGTGTGCGAGTTGAAATCGCAATACGGGCATTTGCGCACACACCACGGGATGTGGATGTACAGCGCCAGGGGCGGCAGAGTTGGCAGCGGCGCCCGAGGCGAGGAAGCGGCGCCGCCGATGATCAGCGACGACGCGGAAGAATCAGTGGTCATTTCAAGCCCAGACGCTGGCGCAGCAGATCCATTGCACGGGCGCGGTGGCTGATCTGGTTCTTGTCGGCCGGGCTCAGCTCGGCGCTGGAGCAGTCGCGCTCCGGCACCCAGAACAGCGGGTCGTAACCGAAGCCGTGTTCGCCGCTGGCCGCGGTGAGGATGCGCCCGTGCCACAGACCTTCGCAGAGAATCGGCAGCGGATCATCGGCGTGGCGCACCAGCGCCAGCACGCAAACGAACTGCGCGCCGCGCTCGGCTTGCGGCACATCTTTCAGCGCGTCGAGCAGCTTGGCATTGTTCGCCGCATCGCCCTGGCCGTCGGCATAACGCGCCGAGTAGATGCCCGGCGCACCGCCAAGGAAATCCACGGCCAGACCGGAGTCGTCGGCCAGTGCCGGCAGCCCGGAAATGCGCGCGGCGTTGCGTGCCTTGAGGATCGCGTTCTCGACGAACGACAGGCCGGTTTCTTCCGGCTCGACCTTGCTCCATTCGCCAATCGAGCGCAGTTGCACCGAGTCGCCGAGCATGGCCTGGAGTTCTTTGAGTTTGCCGGCGTTATGGCTGGCCAGTACGAGCTGCTTGATGTTCATCATTCGCCGGGAAAAAGTTCTTGGTTGAAGTTGATGGTGTTGATCTTGTCGCCGTTCTGCACCTTGATTTCAAAGGTGCGGGTTTCCTGCTGCGGTACCGGGTACTGGGCGATGTAGTAGATCGCGCCCTGTTCGGTGACCTGGCGGAATTTCAGCGCCACGCTGTTGCTGGTCAGGTCCTTGACCGTGCCGGTGACGCTGGCGATCAGCGGTTTGCCGTCCTTGGTCACCGAGACGTTGATCACGCCCTGGTTCTTGCTGCGGATCAGTTCCGCCGCCTTGGCGATGTCGGGCGTCAGAAACGTCGAGTTGAAAGTGTTGTAGTGCACCGTGACATCGCCGAAGGTTTCCTTGCGTTCACCTTTGATGACGTCTGCCGCCATGGCGCCAGCGCTCAGGCAGGCGGTGAGTAACAGCAACGCTGGACGACTCATGTTCGTGCTCCTCGAAATGGCCTTGCTCAGACCGCGACTCGGTGGTCCGCCAACTGCGGGCTGCTGACGCGGTAGATACCGATTTCACCTAACAGATTAGGCCATAGCTTACTGGCCCACCCGTGACGGTGCTGTTGATCCACGGCAAGCCGATCAATGACCTTGGCATCACGTTCGCGGCACAGCTCTTCGAAATCCTCGAAGGTGCAGAAGTGGATGTTCGGCGTGTTGTACCAGGTGTAGGGCAGGAACTCGGAGACCGGCATGCGGCCCTTGCTCGCCAAGTACCAGCGGCAGCGCCAGTGGCCGAAATTCGGGAAGGTGATGATGCACTGGCGGCCGACCCGGAGCATTTCGTCGAGGATCTTGTCCGGGTAATGCACCGCTTGCAGGGCCTGGGTCATGACGACGATGTCGAAACTGTTGCTGGCGAAGTTGCCCAGGCCCTTGTCCAGATCCTGCTCGATGACGTTGATGCCCTTGGCCACGCACTCGGCAATATTGTCGGCGTCGTTTTCCAGGCCATAACCGGTGACGTTCTTGTTGTCGCGCAGCCAGGTCAGCAGCTCGCCGTCACCGCAACCGAGGTCGAGGACGCGGCTGCCGGCGGGGATCCATTCCTGGATGATTTCCAGATCAGCTCTCATGGCTTTCTCACAACGAAATGCGGTTCATGTAATTGCCGAACGCCTGCAAGTAACGCGGGATCGGAATCAGAAAGGCGTCGTGGCCCTGCGGTGCGTCGATTTCCAGATAGCTGACGTCCTTGCGCGCGGCCATCAGCGCATCCACCAGTTCCCGCGAGCGCGCCGGGGAGAAGCGCCAGTCGGTGGTGAATGACATCACGCAGAACTTGGCCGTGGCGTTTTCGAAGGTTTTTGCCAGATCATCGTCGAAGTTCGCCGCCGGATCGAAGTAATCCAGTGCCTTGGTCATCAATAGATAGGTGT
This sequence comes from Pseudomonas sp. HN2, assembly GCF_020736465.1. NCBI lineage: Bacteria > Pseudomonadati > Pseudomonadota > Gammaproteobacteria > Pseudomonadales > Pseudomonadaceae > Pseudomonas > Pseudomonas sp. HN2. The sequence continues at coordinate 5,679,769 of NZ_CP085885.1, read as the reverse complement.
TGGCATCGAAGCGCCCGGAGAACTCTTCGCCCTGATAACGCAGGTAACTTTCAACCTGGAACTCGACGCTGTGGAAGTCGTAGTTGAGCTTTTCGCTCTTCAGGCCACGGCCGAATTTCTCGCCCATCGAATCGTCGGACAGGTAAGTGATGTGGCCGACCATGCGCGCGAGCATCAGCCCGCGCTTGGGGATCACGCCCGCTTCCTGGAACGAACCGCCGTGGAACTCAGGGTCGGTGAGAATTGCCTGACGTGCGACTTCGTTGAACGCGATGTTCTGCGCCGACAGCTTCGGTGCCGAGGCGATGGCCAGGCAGTGACGCACGCGATCCGGGTAGGTGATGGTCCATTGCAGCGCCTGCATGCCGCCGAGGCTGCCGCCGATCACCGCCGCCCACTGGCCGATGCCGAGCAGATCAGCGAGACGCGCCTGGCTGTGCACCCAGTCTTCGACGGTGAGCACCGGGAAGTCGGCGCCGAACGGCTTGCCGGTCTCCGGGTTGATGCTGCTCGGGCCGGTGGAGCCGTTGCAGCCGCCGAGGTTGTTCAGGCTGACCACGAAGAACTTGTTGGTGTCGATCGGCTTGCCGGGGCCGATGCAGCTGTCCCACCAACCGGGCTTGCGGTCGTCGACGCTGTGATAGCCGGCCGCGTGGTGGTGGCCGGACAAGGCGTGGCAGATCAGCACGGCGTTGCTCGCCTGGGCGTTCAGCGTGCCGTAGGTTTCGTAGATCAGATCATAGGCGGCCAGCGAACGCCCACAAGCCAGCGCCAGCGGTTCGCTGAAGTGCGCGGTTTGTGGTGTCACCAGACCAACAGAATCGGCGGGAAAGGCAGTTGGCATCGACCCTGCTCTCGTTGAAATGAGGCGTAAGTCTAAAGACCGTGGGGGGTAGCGGCAAGCGGCCCTCACCCTAGCCCTCTCCCGGAGGGAGAGGGGACTGACCGCGGCGATCTTCAGAGTGATGCTGACCTGAGGTATCGAGTCGAACTCAGGCCTTGAAAACAACCCGATCGGCTCCCTCTCCCTCGGGAGAGGGCTGGGGTGAGGGGAGCAGGCGACCCCATATCAAGTCGAGCGCCCGCTCCCTCTCACCTCACATCAGCAAACGCAGAATCTCCGGCATCATCGTCATCGCCGCCAGATTGTTGATCACCAGCATGTCGATCAATTTCAGCGCCAGGAAGGCGAAGATCGGCGACAGATCCAGGCCCCCGAGGTTCGGCAGGAAGCGGCGGAACGGTGCCAGCGCCGGTTCACAGATCTGGTTGACCAGTTCGGCGCCCGGATTGTGGCTGCCCGGTGCGACCCACGAGAGAATCACGCTGATGATCAGGGCAAAGAAGAAGATCTTCAGAAACAGCGCGGTAACGCCGATCAGCGACCAGATCAACAGTTGCAGCGGGTTGCCGGTGGTGCCGTAGGTCAACAGCAGGGTGAGTGCCATCAACAGTAGCTGCACCAGAATCGCCAGTACCAGCGACGACATGTCGAGGCCGAACAGGCTCGGGATGATCCGGCGCAAAGGCTTGAGCAGCGGCTGGGTGGCCTTGACCACGAACTGGCACAGCGGGTTGTAGAAGTTCGCCCGCACCAGTTGCAGGACGAAGCGCAGCAGCACGATCAGCAGGTACAGGCTGCCGAGGGTTTGCAGCACGTAAACCGCTGCGGTGTTCAATCCGATCATGTAAGGCTCCTTTATTTGCCCAGTTGTTCGGCCATTTCGGCCGAGCGGTGCGCGGCGGCGGCGAGTGCGGTTTCAACCAGCGCTTCGAAGTCGCCAGCCTGGAATGATTTGATCGCTGCTTCCGTGGTGCCGTTTGGCGAGGTCACACGGCGACGCAGTTCGGCGGCGTCAACGTCGCTGGACACCGCCATGTGCGCGGCGCCCAAGGCGGTCTGCACGGTCAGTTGTTCAGCGATTTCCTTTGGCAGGCCGAGTTTGACGCCAGCGGCGGTCATCGCTTCGATCAACAGGAAAAAGTACGCCGGGCCGGAGCCGGACACGGCGGTGACTGCGTCCAGTTGCTGTTCTTCGTCCAGCCACAGGGCGATGCCGACGGCGGACAGCAGCTCTTCGGCTTGCTGACGCTGCTCGGCGGTCACTTCGCTGGTCGCGTACAAACCGCTGACACCCTGACGCAGCAGCGCCGGGGTGTTCGGCATGCAGCGCACGATCGGCTGTTCGCCGAGCCACGCAGTCATGCTCGCGCAGGTGATCCCGGCGGCGATCGACACCACCAGTTGATTCGGCTTCAGGCTGGGGCGAATCGCCTCGCACACAGCTTTCATCGCCTGTGGCTTGACCGCCAGCACGACGACATCGACGCCTTCGATAGCCTGGGCGTTGTCGGCGAAGGTTTCGATGCCGTGCTCGGCGCTGACCCTGGCGCGGGTGTCGTCGCCCGGATCGCTGGCGCGGATCTGCGCCGCTTCCAGACCCTTGGCGCGCAAGCCGCCAATCAGACTGGCCGCCATGTTGCCCGCACCGATAAACGCAATACGTGTGTTGCTCATGTGTGGTCCTTATCTGGAAACGTTCAAGACTGGGAATAATCTCTGGCGCCAAACAGCGCGGTACCGATCCGCACCCAGGTGGCGCCTTGGGCGATGGCCGACTCGAGGTCGTGGCTCATGCCCATGGACAAGGTGTCGAGCGGCAGCTCGAGGCTCGCCTGCAAGGTCTGCACGGCGGCGAAAGCAGCGTCCTGTTCGGCGCGCGCCTCGGTCGGCTCGGGAATCGCCATCAGCCCGCGCAATTTCAGCCGGGGCAGGGCGCTGATGGCCTCGGCCAGCGCCGGCAGATCGCCCGGGGTGCAACCGGATTTACTCGCCTCGCCGCTGACATTGACCTGAATGCAGATGTTCAGTGGAGGCAGCTCGGCGGGGCGTTGTTCGGACAGGCGTTGGGCGATTTTCAGACGATCCACGGAGTGCACCCAGTCGAAATGCTCGGCAATTGCGCGAGTCTTGTTCGATTGAATGGGGCCGATGAAGTGCCAGATCAAGGGCAGATCGGCCAGCTCCAGCTGTTTGCCCAAGGCTTCCTGCAGGTAGTTCTCGCCGAAGTCGCGCAAGCCGGCGGCATAGGCTTCGCGCAGGGCCTGGGCGGGTTTGGTCTTGCTCACGGCGAGCAAATGGATGCTGTTTTCGTCGCGGTGTGCAGCTTTGGCTGCTGCCTGGATGCGCGAACCAACCTGAAGGATGTTGTCTGCTATCGTGGACATCAAGAGGCGCCGGCGGTCTGTAGGTTCGCGGCATTCTACTGGAATTGAGGGACGCTATGGATATCACTGAACTGCTGGCCTTCAGCGCCAAACAGGGCGCATCCGACCTGCACCTGTCGGCGGGCCTGCCGCCGATGATCCGCGTCGATGGCGATGTGCGACGGATCAATCTGCCGGCGCTGGATCACAAGCAAGTGCACGATCTGATCTACGACATCATGAACGACACCCAGCGCATCGAATTCGAGAAAAATCTGGAAACGGATTTTTCCTTTGATGTGCCCGGCGTGGCGCGGTTTCGGGTCAACGCGTTCAACCAGAACCGAGGCGCCGGCGCAGTGTTCCGCACCATTCCCTCGAAAGTGCTGAGCATGGAAGACCTCGCCATGGGCGATGTTTTCCGCAAGATCACCGATGCGCCGCGCGGGCTGGTGCTCGTCACCGGGCCGACCGGTTCCGGCAAGTCCACCACGCTCGCGGCGATGATCGATTACCTCAACACCCATCGCCATCACCACATCCTCACCATTGAGGACCCCATCGAGTTTGTCCACGAATCGCGCAAATGCCTGATCAATCAGCGCGAAGTCCATCGCGATACCCGCAGCTTCGCCACAGCGCTGCGTTCGGCGCTGCGTGAGGATCCGGACGTGATTCTGGTGGGTGAGATGCGTGACCTGGAAACCATTCGCCTGGCGCTGACCGCCGCCGAGACCGGGCATCTGGTGTTCGGCACCCTGCACACGACCTCGGCGGCAAAGACCATCGACCGCGTGGTCGACGTGTTCCCCGGCGACGAAAAGTCGATGGTGCGTTCGATGCTGTCGGAGTCGTTGCTGGCGGTGGTGTCGCAGACGTTGATCAAGAAGATCGGCGGCGGGCGGGTGGCGGCGCATGAAATCATGCTGGGGACATCGGCGATCCGTAACCTGATCCGCGAGGACAAGGTGGCGCAGATGTATTCAGCGATTCAGACCGGTGGGTCGTTGGGGATGCAGACACTCGATATGTGCCTGAAGGATCTGGTGACCAAGGGTCTGATCAGCCGCGAGCATGCCCGCGAGAAAGCGCGTACACCGGATAATTTCTAGTAGCCAAAAGCAAAAGATCGCAGCCTTCGGCAGCTCCTACAGGGAAACGCTGATCCCAATACAGGCGCTGCCGAAGGCTGCGATCTTTCGATCTTTCGATCTTTAGCGCTGGACTACACGCAGTTGCTGTTGCTCTTTGGGCAACACGCGCTTGGCCACGACGTAGTGCTTTTCCCAGTACGGCTTGTTCAGCGTGTCGATGCTCACCGCTTTGCCACGGCGCGGGGCGTGGATGAAGCGGTCGTTGCCCAGGTAGATGGCAACATGGTTGACCCGACGGCTCTTGATGTTGAAGAAAATCAGGTCGCCGGGTTTCAGATCCTTGCGCTCGACTTTCTCGCCGTGACCGCTGGCCATGGCGTTGGAGGTGCGTGGCAGGTCGAACGTAGCGTCGTTGAACGCGTATTTCACCAGGCCGCTGCAATCGAAGCCTTTACTTGGGCTGCTGCCGCCCCAACGATAAGGTGTACCGAGGACGTTCACCGCACGGCTCAGCACATTGCTGCTTTCCTTGCTCGCCATCGGTGGCACCAGTTTGCTGCGGCTCTTGCTGCTCAGCGTGGTGGTTTTGCTCTTGCTGCTTTTGCTCGCTGGAGCCGAAGCGTGGGATTTAGGGGTAAAGCCGTTAACGTTAGGAAGACGTTGCTCACGATTGGTGGCGTGGGCGGCCAGTGGCATTAATAGGCAAATAGTCAGCCATGTCTTGAAAAATGGTCGCATTAGGCGTGGCTCGTAAGTGATAGCGCGCAACTTTATAACAGCTTTTTTTGCCGTTCCGAGGCCGTTCATCGATTCATTCCGCCGGCCAGGGAACCAAAACCGCTTAAAAAGTACGCAATTGTCCGACAGAAGTCAGGTTCTACAAGGGTTTCGCGCTAGCAACGGTAACATTTGCCATACGTCGGCCACCTGTAAAAAAGTCACAAAGAAATGAAGAATATTTATCTATCGAGTGCAATGAGGTCTTAATGAACAGCTATCAGCTACCCCGCGTGAAAGAAAAAGACACTCACAGCAAAGTCATCGGCTACCTGCTGTGGATTTTCGGCTTCACGGGTGCGCACCGCTTTTATTACGGCAAGCCGGTGACCGGGACGATCTGGTTCTTCACCTTCGGTTTGCTGGGGATTGGCTGGCTCATCGACGTGTTTCTGATCCCGGCGATGGATCGCGAGGCCGACCTGCGTTTTGCCGCCGGGCCGATCGAGTACAACGTCGCGTGGATCCTGCTGACCTTCCTCGGTGTGTTCGGCGTACACCGCATGTATCAGGGCAAATGGATCAGCGGCTTGCTGTATCTGCTGACCGGCGGGTTGTTCTTTATTGGTGTGCTGTATGACTTCTGGACGCTGAACGATCAGGTGTCGGTGCGTAACGCGCAGAATCGCGGCGCCTTCCAGTAAGCTTTCGCGAGCAGGCTCGCTCCCACAGGAATCACCGTAAAACCTGTGGGAGCGAGCCTGCTCGCGAAGGGGTCAACTGGCTATCAAGCCTGGTGCGTAATCCGCCCATCCACCAGCGTATAGCGAACGACACCCGGCAAACTGTGCCCGATGAACGGGCAGTTCTCGCCCTTCGACAGCCAGTGCTCACCGGCCACCGTCGATGCTTTCGGATCGAACAGCACGATATCCGCCGCCCCTCCTACCGCCAGCTTGCCCGCCGGCAAACGCAACGCTTCGGCCGGGCCTGCGCTCAGGCGTCCCAGCAGCGTCGGCAAGTCGAGCAAACCATCTTCGACCAGGGTCATCGCCAGGGGCAGCAGCAACTCAACGCTGCTGATGCCCGGCTCGGTGGCGCCGAACGGCGCCAGTTTGGCGTCGCGCTCGTGGGGCTGGTGATGGCTGGAGATGGCCGAAACCACCCCGGACTTGACCGCTTCACGCAAACCATCGCGGTCGGCGCGGGTGCGCAGCGGCGGTTGCACGTGATAGAGGCTGTTGAAGTCGATCAGCGCTTCGTCAGTCAGGATCAACTGATACAGCGCGACATCCGCCGTTACCTTCAGGCCACGGGCCTGGGCCTGGGCGATCAGGGCAACGCCGCGAGCACTGGTCAACTGGCTGAAGTGCGCACGCACACCGGTCTGCTCGACCAGCAGCAGGTCACGGGCGAGCGCTACGGTTTCGGCGGTTTCCGGAATTCCCGGCAGGCCGAGGAAACTGGCGACCGCGCCTTCGTGGGCCAGACCGCCCTCGGCCAGATCGTGATCCTGGGAGTTGAAAATCACCGTCAGGTCAAACGTCGCCGCATATTCCAGCGCCCGGCACAGGGTGCGGCTGTTGCGGAAACTCTCCAGACCGTTGCCGAACGCCACACAACCGGCGTCACGCAGGGCCACCAGTTCGGCCAGTTGCTCACCGTCCAGACCTTTGCTCAGTGCGCCGATCGGGAACACCTTGGTGTTGCCGGCTTCGCGGGCACGGTCGAGGATCAGTTCGGCCACGGCAGAAGTGTCGAGCACCGGTCTGGTCTTCGGCGGGCAGCACAGACTGGTCACGCCACCGGCAGCGGCGGCGCGGGTTTCGCTGACGATCGAGCCTTTGCGGCTGTAACCCGGCTCGCGCAGGGCAACGTTGAGATCGACCAGGCCAGGCGCGGCGACCAGGCCTTGGGCATCGATGGTTTCTACTGCGCTGAAACCCGCCGGCGCGGCGCCGAGGGCGACGATCTTGCAGGCTTCAACGTGGATATCGGTGATTTGATCCAGGCCGCTGCTGGGATCGATGACGCGTGCGCCGAGAATGCTGAGCTTCACTGGGCGTTCTCCTGCTCGAATTGGCGCTGGGCAGTCTGCCCGCTCATGGCCATGGACAGCACGGCCATGCGAATCGCGATGCCGTAGGTCACTTGATTGAGGATCACCGAGTGCGGGCCGTCGGCCACCGCAGACTCGATCTCCACGCCACGGTTGATCGGCCCCGGGTGCATGACGATGCAATCCGGTTTGGCCCCGGCCAGGCGCGCGGTGGTCAGACCGAACAGGCGGTAGAACTCGCCCTCGCTCGGCAGCAGGCCGCCGGTCATGCGCTCACGTTGCAGGCGCAGCATGATCACCACGTCGACGTCTTTCAGGCCTTCGGCCATGTCGGTGTAGACCTTGACGCCGTATTGCTCGATGCCGATCGGCAGCAGGGTTTTCGGCGCGATCACACGGATGTCCGGGCAGCCGAGGGTTTTCAGGGCGAGCATGTTCGAGCGTGCCACCCGCGAATGCAGGATGTCGCCGACGATCGCCACCGAGAGGTTTTCGAAACCGCCCTTGTGCCGACGGATGGTGAGCATGTCGAGCATGCCTTGCGTCGGGTGCGCGTGTCGGCCGTCACCGCCGTTGATGATCGCCACTTGCGGGCAGACATGCTCGGCGATGAAGTGCGCCGCACCGGAATCACCGTGGCGCACGACGAACATGTCGGCGGCCATGGCCTCAAGGTTGCGCAGGGTATCGAGCAACGTTTCGCCCTTGCTTGCCGACGATGTCGACACGTTCAGGGTGATCACGTCCGCGGACAGCCGTTGGGCCGCCAGCTCGAAAGTGGTGCGGGTGCGCGTGGAGTTTTCGAAGAACACGTTGCACACGGTCTTGCCGCGCAGCAACGGGACTTTTTTCACCGCCCGGGCACCGACTTCGAGGAACGAGTCGGCAGTGTCGAGGATTTCCGTCAGCAACTCGCGGCGCAAGCCGTCGAGCGAGAGGAAGTGGCGCAGCTGGCCCTGATCATTGAGCTGCAGCGGGCGCTTGGTATCTAGAGGCGTCATCGCGAGGGGGACTCTCAATAGGGCGGATTAAAGGGTGACGTCTTGCAGTTCGAGGCTCAGCGGCTCGGGGCCGGACAGCTTGACCCGCTGGTTGCCGGCCAGGGCCAGGGTGGCGCCGACCACGTTCGGGCGGATCGGCAGCTCACCGGCGTCCAGATCCAGCAGGCAGACCAGAGTGACGCTGGCCGGGCGGCCGTAATCGAACAATTCGTTCATCGCCGCGCGGATGGTGCGACCGCTCATCAGCACGTCGTCGATCAGCACCAGATGCTGGCCTTCGATCTCGAAGGGCAGGGCGGACGGGCGCACTTGCGGGTGCAGGCCGTTCTGGCTGAAATCGTCGCGGTAGAAGGACACATCCAGCGTGCCCAGTGGCGCATCGCTGTTCAGTTCCTTGAGCAGCGCCTGCGCGACCCAGATGCCGCCGGTGCGGATGCCGATGTAACGCGGTTCGCTGATGTCACGCTGGGCAAGGTGCGCCTTGAGGCGGGTCGCCATCTGGCTGATCAGATCGGCGGGATTGGGCAGGCTCATGGTTGCTCCTTCGTGAATCCGCGCTGCGTCCTGCCGGACGAAGCTCGGTTTATAACCAAAAGAAAAGCGCCGAAGCGCTTGTCAGGATTCAAACAATGCGGTGTTTTCATCGAGCCAGCCCTGCAGCAGCAGGGCGGCGGCGATGGCGTCCACCGGGTTGTCGCGGTAACTGCCTTTCTGCCCGCCACGCACCAGTCGCTCGCCTTTGGCTTCGAAGGTGGTCAGGCGTTCGTCGTGGGTATAGAAGGGCAGGTTGTAGCGGCCGTTGAGGCGGCGGGCGAACTTCTCGGCGCGCACGCACATCTCGCTGGGCGTGCCGTCCATGTTTAACGGCAGGCCGACCACCACGGCGTCGGGTTTCCATTCTTTTATCAGCGCTTCGACCTGATCCCAGTTCGGCACGCCGTTTTGCGCCTTCAGGGTGCACAGCTCGCGGGCCTGGCCGGTGATGACCTGGCCGACCGCGACGCCGATCTGTTTGGTGCCGTAGTCGAAGCCGAGAATCAGGCGCAGGGCCATCAGGCGTGACCTGCCTGGCTGGTGAGCAGGTTGAGGTCGATGCCCAGGTGCCGCGCCGCCGCTTCGAGACGCAATTCGCTGCGGGTATTGAAGAGGATGTCGGCGTTGAACGGGCAGGTCAGCCAGGCATTGTCGGCCAGTTCGGCTTCCAGTTGCCCGGCTTCCCAACCGGCATAGCCGAGGGTGATCAGGCTCTGCGCGGGGCCGACGCCGTCAGCGATGGCGAACAGCACGTCCTGCGACGTCGACAGGGCCAGATCGCCGTCCAGTTGCGCGGTGGCCTGGAAGGTTTTGCCTGCTGGATGCAGGACAAAACCGCGATCGGTCTGCACTGGGCCGCCGATGAAGATCGGCACATTCTGGCAGCGCGCCGGCGGCTCGATGTCCGGGCGCAGCTGTTCGAGGATGTCGGCCAGGTTCAACTCTTGCGGTCTGTTGACCACCAGCCCCATCGCGCCATTGGCCGTGTGCTCGACGATGTAGGTCAAGGTGTGGGCAAAGTTCGGGTCGGCCATGTGTGGCATGGCGATCAGGAAGTGATGCTTGAGGTAGGTGGGGCTGACGTTTTTCATGAGCGCTAGTGTGGCGTTCGGGGGGCGAACTGACAAGCCGGAGATGTAAGCAACACACCGATCAACTGTAGGAGTGAGCCTGCTCGCGATAGCGGGGGTGTCAGTCAAATGTTCAGGTTCTGACATACCGCTATCGCGAGCAGGCTCACTCCTACAGGGGGTATGTGGTGTGTCAGTTGCTTGAGAGCTTGTCGCCCCGGGCAAATTTCCAGGTGCGGATGATTTCCAGACGATCGATATCCGACAGATCGCCGGTAAACGGTGCAAACGGCGCGGCCAGGCGGACGATGCGTTGCGCGGCCTGATCCAGCAGCGGCTGGCCGGAGGACTCCAGCACCAGCACTTCATACAGCGAGCCGTCGCGGTTGATCGAGACCATCAGGCGCAAATTGCCGTAGATCTGCTTGCGCCGTGCTTCTTCGGGGTAGTTGAGGTTGCCGATGCGCTCGACCTTCTTGCGCCAGTCGTCCTTGTACCAGGCGCCCTTGTCGCGCATGGTCGAGGCCGCGCTCAAGCGGTGGATGCGCGGGCGCTTGGCGTACAGCTGTTGTTCCTTGGCCAGCTCTGCTTCGAGGCTGGCGATGTCGCTGGACAACTGCGAGCTGTCGAACACCGGCGCGTCGACGGTCGGCTTGACCTCGGTTTTGCTTTCTTCTTTCTTGGTCGGCGCTTTCTTCGGTTTCGGCGCGACGGTGGTCACCGCTGCTTTCGGTGCGGCTTCCTGCACCTCTGGCTTGGCCGCGGGTGGCGGGGTGACCTTTTTGACCTGATTGTCCTGGAAAGGCGCGACTTCAGTGGTCTTGGGCAGGGCTTTCTTGTCCAGCGTGCCACTGCCTTCCTGGTTTTCCTGAGCGAGAAAATCTGCCTTCTCCGGCTTCTTCTCGGTCTTGAACGTGGCGAGGGTGATTTCCAGGGTTTTGCTGATCTGCTGCGGCTCGACCATCGTGAAGCCGACGCCCAGCAGCAGCGCCAAATGAATCAGCGCCGCGAGAAACAGGGTAAAACCGAGGCGATCGGCCGGGCGCACGCCACGATGGGCGAGTTCAGCGGGCAGATCGGACGGGAGAGTCATTACAGAAAAACCAACATCGCGTTTTCATGGGCCCGGCATGATAACGCAATGTTGGTTTTTAGCTGCAAGCGACGAGCTTCAAGCGACAAGCTGTATAGAGGCAGTTGCAAGTTTCGAGCTGCAAGCTGCAAGTCAGAAGCTTGTCGCTCGGCTTCAAGCTTGAGGCTTGCGGCTCGAAGCTTGCAGCTGCTTTTCAATAGCATCCATGAGCATGCCGCCGATGTCAGTGCCAAACGCGTTGTCGATTTCGCGGATGCAGGTCGGGCTGGTGACGTTGATTTCGGTCAGATGCTCGCCGATCACATCGAGGCCGACGAACAGCAGGCCTTTCTCGCGCAGGGTCGGGCCGACCTGGGCGGCGATCCAGCGATCCTTCTCGGTCAGCGGACGGGCTTCGCCACGGCCACCGGCGGCGAGGTTGCCACGGGTTTCGCCCATTGCCGGGATTCGCGCCAGGCAGTAATCCACCGGCTCGCCATCGATCATCAGGATGCGCTTGTCGCCATCGACGATCGCCGGCAGGTAACCCTGAATCATGATTTGCTGCTTGCCGTGCAGGGTCAGGGTTTCGAGGATCACCGAGAGGTTCGGGTGGCCGGCGGTGTGGCGGAAGATCGACGAACCGCCCATGCCGTCCAGCGGCTTGAGGATCACGTCGCCGTGATGATCGGCGAACTGGCGCAGTACATCCGGGCGACGGCTGACGATGGTTGGCGGCGTGCACTGCGGGAACAGCGTGGCGAACAGCTTTTCATTGCAGTCGCGCAGGCTCTGCGGCTTGTTCACCACCAGCACGCCGGCGGCTTCGGCCTGTTCCAGCAGGTAGGTGGAGTAAACGAATTCCATGTCGAACGGCGGATCCTTGCGCATCAGGATCACGTCCAGGTCGCTCAGCAGCTTGTCCTGCTCGGCGTCCAGTTCGAACCACTTGTCCGGGTTGGCGAAGACTTTCAGCGGGCTCATCCGCGCCCGCGCCTGGCCCTCGGCCTGGTACAGGTCTTTCTGTTCCATGTAGAACAGTTCCCAGCCGCGCTTCTGCGCGGCCAGCAGCATGGCCAGCGAGCTATCCTTTTTATAGGAGATGCTGGCGATAGGGTCCATGACAATCCCGACGCGAACGCTCATTGGGTTTTCCTCGAAATTTGGCTACCGGATCGGTATTGAAAAAGTGCCGCCAGAGTGGCGCCGGGCGGGTTTCGGGTCAAGGAAAAACCCGTCGATAGATTGCATCTGGAGACTGTGCTAAAAAGGCTGGCAGATCGCGCCGGCCCTTGGCTATCAAGGGTTTCAGGCCATTATTCACAGTAAATCGGACAATTTGATTCGCAAAGGCGACGGTAGAACCCTCTTATGGAACAGCAGTCCAGCGCCTTGAAGGTCATGGTGATCGACGACTCGAAAACGATTCGCCGCACCGCCGAAACCTTGTTGAAGAACGTCGGTTGCGAAGTGATCACCGCCATCGACGGTTTCGATGCGCTGGCGAAGATTGCCGACCACCATCCCGGGATCATCTTCGTCGACATCATGATGCCGCGTCTGGATGGTTATCAGACCTGTGCCCTGATCAAGAACAACAGCGCTTTCAAGGCGACGCCGGTGATCATGCTGTCGTCCAGGGACGGTTTGTTCGACAAGGCCAAGGGGCGGATTGTCGGCTCTGATCAATTTCTGACCAAACCGTTCAGCAAAGAAGAACTGCTCAACGCGATCCAGGCCCATGTTCCGGGCTTCGCCGCCGTTTTGCCGCAGTAAGACACGCACAGTGACGCTCGGCCAGCGGGCCGGCAGTCGACCAGAAAAATGGGGAAGACCATGGCACGTATCCTGATCGTCGATGATTCGCCGACTGAAATGTACAAACTCACCGGCATGCTCGAAAAGCACGGCCATGAAGTGCTCAAGGCCGAGAACGGCGCCGACGGCGTGGCCCTGGCCCGTCAGGAAAAACCCGACGCCGTGCTGATGGACATCGTCATGCCCGGCCTTAATGGTTTTCAGGCGACCCGGCAACTGACCAAGGATGCCGACACCGCGCACATCCCGGTGATCATCATCACCACCAAGGATCAGGAAACCGACAAGGTCTGGGGCACCCGTCAGGGCGCCAAGGATTACCTGACTAAACCGGTCGACGAAGACACCCTGATCAAGACCCTGAACAACGTGCTCAAAGGCTGATCGCGCAATCATGAGCGAATCGCTGACCGCGTTCGAACTGCTCTGGCAGATCGACCAGCGCTGCCGCCTGCTGGCGGCGGACCTGCCCTCGCAAGCGGCGCGCCCGGATCGCTGGAGCGGCATCGGCTTTCGCCTCGGCGAGCATTGGTATGTGGCGCCGATGGGCGAAGTCAGCGAAGTCCTGCATGAACCGCGCTTCACCCAGTTGCCCGGGGTCAAACCGTGGGTCAAGGGTGTGGCCAACCTGCGCGGGCGGCTGCTGCCGATCATGGACCTGTGCGGGTTCTTCGGCCACGAGCTGTCGCCGCTGCGCAAACAGCGGCGGGTATTGGTGGTGGAACACGAAGACGTGTTCGCCGGGGTGATGGTTGACGAGGTCATCGGTTTGCAGCATTTCGAGCAGGGCAGTTTCGAGCCGCTGTCGATCAGCAAGCGCCAGGGCTCCAAGGCCGAGTTCGTCAAAGGCTATTTCCGCCGCGAGCAGAACTGGCGGGTGTTCAGCCTGTTCGCACTGGCCAAATCCCCGGTGTTCATGGGTGTCGCAATATAGCCGTCACAACACAGATCCCTTGTAGGAGTGAGCCTGCTCGCGATTCAGGCGCCGCGGTGTATCAAGCACACCGCGTTATCGTTCAATCGCGAGCAGGCTCACTCCTACAGTTTCAACGGGCGAGCTTCAAACAGGCGAGGACCGATGACAAAAGCAAAAACAGGCAAGTCGGCAGAAGCATCGCGCAGTCGCGCACAGATCATCGTGCTGTTTATCGCACTGATCGTGTTCATCATGCTGCTGTTCGCCAACTTCGCGTACCTCAACACCCAGGCGAACTACGACAAGCAGTACATCGGCCACGCCGGTGAGCTGCGCGTGCTCTCGCAACGTATCGCCAAGAACGCCACTGAAGCGGCGGCGGGCAAAGCGGCGGCGTTCAAGTTGCTCAGCGATGCGCGCAACGATTTCGCCCAGCGCTGGGGTTACCTGAAGAAAGGTGACCCGAACACCGGCCTGCCGCCGGCACCCGTCGCCGTGCGCCCGGAAATGCGCGCGGTGCAAATGGACTGGGAGCGCCTGCTGAAAAACACCGATGCGATCCTCAGCAGCGAACAGACCGTGCTGTCGCTGCATCAGGTCGCCGCGACGCTGGCCGAAACCGTGCCGCAGTTGCAGATCGAATACGAAAAAGTCGTGGAAATCCTGCTCCAGCGCGGCGCCCCGGCGGCGCAGGTGGCGATGGCGCAGCGTCAATCGTTGCTGGCCGAACGCATCCTTGGCGCGGTCAACACCGTGCTCGCCGGTGACGAAAATTCGCAGCAGGCCGCCGATGCCTTTGGCCGCGATGCGGCGCGTTTCGGTCTGGTGCTCAACGGCATGTTGCAGGGCAACCCGGCGCTGAAAATCAGCCAGGTCGAAGACCGCGACGCCCGTGCGCGTTTGAGCGAAATCTCCGAGCTGTTCCAGTTCGTTTCAGGCTCCGTGGACGAGATCCTCGAAACCTCGCCGGAGCTGTTCAAGGTCCGCGAATCGGCGAGCAACATCTTCACCCTGTCGCAAACCCTGCTCGATGAAGCCTCGCACCTGGCCACCGGTTTCGAAAATCTCGCCGGCGGGCGCAACACCGACACCATTGGCGGCTATGTGCTGGGCTTGCTGGCGCTGGCCTCGATCATCCTCATCGGTCTGGTCATGGTGCGCGAAACCAATCGCCAGTTGCGCGAGACTGCCGAGAAGAACGAGCGCAACCAGAACGCGATCATGCGTCTGCTCGACGAAATCGAAGACCTTGCCGATGGCGACCTCACCGTGACCGCTTCGGTGACCGAAGACTTCACCGGCACCATCGCCGACTCGATCAACTATTCCGTCGACCAGTTGCGCGATCTGGTGGCGACCATCAACCTCACCGCCGGCCAGGTTGCCGCTGCCGTGCAGGAAACCCAGGCCACCGCCATGCATCTGGCCCAAGCGTCTGAGCAACAGGCCCAGCAGATTTCCGAAGCTTCGACGGCGATCAGCGACATGGCCGAGTCCATCGATCAGGTCTCGGCCAACGCTGCCGAATCGTCGGCGGTGGCCGAGCGCTCCGTGGAAATCGCCAACAAGGGCAACGAGGTGGTGCACAACACCATCCACGGCATGGACAACATCCGCGAGCAGATTCAGGACACCGCCAAGCGCATCAAGCGCCTCGGCGAGTCCTCTCAGGAGATCGGCGACATCGTCAGCCTGATCGATGACATCGCCGACCAGACCAACATCCTCGCCCTCAACGCAGCGATCCAGGCATCGATGGCCGGTGATGCCGGGCGCGGTTTTGCCGTGGTTGCCGACGAAGTGCAGCGGCTGGCCGAACGTTCGTCCGCCGCGACCCGGCAGATCGAAACACTGGTGCGGGCGATTCAGGCCGACACCAACGAAGCGGTGATTTCCATGGAACAGACCACCACCGAAGTGGTGCGCGGCGCGCGACTGGCGCAGGATGCCGGTGTGGCCCTGGAAGAAATCGAAGGCGTCTCCAAGACCCTCGCGGCGCTGATCCAGAGCATTTCCAACGCGGCGCAGCAGCAGACGTCCTCGGCGGGGCAGATCTCGCTGACGATGAACGTGATCCAGCAGATCACTTCGCAGACTTCGTCGGGGTCAACGGCCACCGCCGAGAGCATCGGCAACCTGGCGAAAATGGCCAGTCAGTTGCGCCGTTCGGTGTCCGGTTTCACCTTGCCGGCGGCGACAGATAAAGCGTGAGTGGAGTGGTTATGGGTGATCGGCACGACTATGTGGCCCTGGAGTGGGTCAAGGGCGAAATTGCCGAAACGCTGAAGCTCGCGCATCAGGCGATCGAAGCCGTGCTCGACGATCCGCAGGCCTTCCCCGGGCTGGACGAATGCCTGGCGTACATTCATCAGGTCCACGGCAGTCTGCAAATGGTCGAGTTCTACGGCGCGGCATTGCTCGCCGAGGAAATGGAGCAGTTGGTCGAAGCTCTGCAACATGAGCGCGTGCCGCACCGCGATGAAGCCCTGCACCTGATGCTGCAAGCGCTGGGGCAATTGCCGGCGTACCTCGACCGCGTGCAAAGCGCCCGTCGTGACCTGCCGCTGGTGGTGTTGCCGCTGATCAACGACCTGCGCAGCGCCCGTGGTGAAAGCCTGCTGGCGGAAACCAGCCTGTTCAGTCCGCCATTGCCCGAGCTGGCGCCGCTCGGCGACGAAGCACTCGCCGCACTGGAACCGCCCGAGCTGCCAAACGTGCTGCGCAAACTGCGGCAGATGCTGCAAATGGCCCTGGTCGGTCTGCTGCGCGAACAGGATGACCAAACGCACCTCGATTATCTGGCCAAGGTATTTACTCGCCTGGAAGCGTTGAGCGGCGACGCGCCGTTGAGCCCGTTGTGGCAGGTCGCCTCGGCGTTGATCGAGGGCATGCGCGAGGGCGTCATCGCCAACAGTCCGGCGCTGCGCAGCCTGTTCAAGGACGCCGACAAAGAGCTCAAGCGCCTGCTCGAGCAGGGCATCGTCGGGCTCAATCAACCGGCGCCGGCCGAGCTGCTGAAAAGCCTGTTGTTCTATATTGCCAAAGCCGAACATCCCACCGGGCAGATGCTGACCATGAAAGATCGCTACTCCCTGGACGACGCGTTGCCCGACAGCGCGATGGTCGATGAAGAACGCGCACGCCTCGCCGGCCCCGACCGCGATGCCATGCGCTCGGTGCTGGCGGCGCTGTGCGAAGAGCTGGTGCGGGTCAAGGAACGCCTCGATCTGTTCGTGCGCAGCGACCGCCAGCACGCCTCGGATCTGGACAGCCTGCTCGCGCCGCTGCGGCAGATTGCCGATACCCTCGCGGTGCTGGGTTTCGGCCAGCCGCGCAAAGTCATCATCGACCAATTGGCGGTGGTGCTCAGCCTCGCTCAGGGCCAGCGCGAACCGAACGACGCGATCCTCATGGACGTCGCCGGGGCCTTGCTTTACGTCGAAGCGACGCTGGCCGGCATGGTCGGCACGGTGGAGACGCAAAGCGCCGACGATGCGCGCCTGCCGACCACCGATCTGACGCAGATCCACCAGATCGTGATCAAGGAAGCGCGCATCTGCCTGCAACAGGCCAAGGACATGATCGTCGACTACATCGACGCCGATTGGGACCGCCAGCATTTGCAACCGCTGCCCGACCTGCTGACGCAGGTGCGCGGCGCGCTGGCGATGATTCCACTGCCACGGGCGGCGAGTCTGGTCGAGGCCTGCAACGGCTTCATTCGCGAGCATTTGATGCTCGATGCTCACGAACCGGGCTGGGAGCAACTCGATCATCTGGCCGATGCGATCAGCAGCCTCGAGTATTACCTCGAACGCCTGAGCGACGATCCGCAAGTACCCGCCGAACATCTGCTCGATGTCGCGCAGAACAGCCTCGCCAGCCTCGGCTTCTTTCCCAGCGAGCAGCCCGGCGAAGCCCAGGTGCCTGTGCTTGATGAAGTGCTCAGCCCTGACGAAGCGCAGGTCATGCAAGGCCTGCAAACCCTCGATGACCCTCAAGTGGTGCAGTCACTGGCCGAGGTGCTGGCCAGTCCGCTGTCGACGCTCAACCCACCGGCGCGCAATACCCCCGACAGCCTGATGCCGCCGCCGGCCGATGAAGAACCGGTCGACGATGAGCTGCGCGAAGTGTTCCTCGAAGAGACCGACGAAGTCCTCGCAGTGCTCCAGGAATACCTGCCGCGCTGGACCGCCAATCCGCAGGACCGCGCCGCGCTGACTGAACTGCGCCGGGCGTTCCACACCTTGAAGGGCAGCGGGCGCATGGTTCGCGCGTTGGTCCTCGGCGAACTGGCCTGGGCGGTGGAAAACCTGCTCAACCGCGTGCTTGAGCAAAGCGTCGAACCCGGCGCCGTGCTGCGCCAATTGCTCGGCGACACGCTGTTGCTGCTGCCCGAGCTGATCAACGAATTCGCCACCCAGCGCCAACGCCAGCGCAGCGATGTCGACCAGCTCGCCGCCCGCGCCCACGCGCTGGCCAAGGGCGATGAACCGCTGGCCGCCGAAGACACCGACGACGTCGCCGCGCTGGACCCGCTGCTGCTGGAAATCTTCCGCAAGGAGGCCGAAACCCATCTCGCCAGCCTTAATCGCTTCCTCGATCAAGCCGCCGAGCACGTGCCGTTGCCGGCCAGCGACGAGCTGCAACGCGCGCTGCACACGCTCAAGGGCAGTGCCTCGATGGCCGGTGTCTTGCCGATGGCCGAACTTGCCGCGTCACTCGATCAACTGGCCCGCGAGTTCAAGGCGCATCAGTTGCCGCTGGACCTGGACGAGGTCGAATTGCTGCTCGAAGCCGAAGGCCTGTTCCGTGTCGGCCTGCGTCAGCTCAAGCACGATCCGCTGGCGCCGATTGTCGGTGCGCAGTCGCTGATCAAACGCACCGACGCGCTGCTCGCCGAACGCCTGCAAGCCAGCTCCGATGGC
Source organism: Pseudomonas sp. HN2 (assembly GCF_020736465.1). Taxonomy (NCBI): domain Bacteria; kingdom Pseudomonadati; phylum Pseudomonadota; class Gammaproteobacteria; order Pseudomonadales; family Pseudomonadaceae; genus Pseudomonas; species Pseudomonas sp. HN2. The sequence continues at coordinate 5,661,353 of NZ_CP085885.1, read as the reverse complement.
GCTGAAAGCGGCCTGCGCCTAAAGCGCGATCCGCAACTGATCAACAACTTCCTCGCCCAGGGCATGGACATCCTGCTCGACGCCGAAAACCTCTTGCAGCGCTGGCAGCAGCACCCCGGCGAGCGCCAGGAACTCAGTGCCTTGCTCGATGAACTGACCACCCTCGGCGAAGGCGCGCACCTTGCCGATCTGCTGCCGGTCGACGGTTTATGCGAAGCCTTGCTCGACCTGTATGGCGCGGTGGAAGAAAGCAGTCTGGCGGTCAGTGAGCGGTTTTTCCACGAAGCGCAACTGGCCCACGAAGCGCTGATCAACATGCTCGACGAACTCGCCGCCGGCCAGGAAATCACCCCGCAACCGGAGCGGATCCGCGCCTTGCAGGAACTGCTCGACGAAGGCCTCGACCCGGCGTCGATGGGCCTGATCCGCAGCGATGGCAGCCGCACTCTGGACATTCGCGAACTGGGCAGCGCCACCGCCCAATTGCAGCAATCGGCTGCCGCGCTCGAACCGGACGACGAGATCGTTGAAATCTTCCTCGAAGAGGCGGTGGACATCCTCGACAGCGCGGGACAAGCCTTGCAGCGCTGGCTCAAGGATCCGGACAACACCGCGCCGCTGTCGTCGTTACAGCGCGACTTGCACACGCTGAAGGGCGGTGCGCGCATGGCCGAAGTCGAGGCCGTGGGCGACCTCGCTCAGGAACTGGAAAACCTTTACGAAGGCCTGGTCGATCGACGCTACAACCACAGCACCGCGCTCGAAGGGTTGCTGCAGCAGAGTCATGCACGCTTGGCAGGGATGCTCGAGCAACTGCAAGCGCATCAAGCGCTGACCCCGGCGCAGGATCTGATCGACGCCATCCGTCAGCTGCGTCAGGGCCAGGCCGCCAGCGAAACTGCCCCAGCGCCAACCGAGCACGACAACGCCGGGCACGACCCGGAGTTGCTGGAGATCTTCCTCGAAGAAGGCTTCGACATCATCGAAAGCTCCGGCGCCGCACTGCTGCGCTGGCAGGCCGAGCCGGGCAACCGCCAGGAAGTCGAAACCCTGCTGCGCGATCTGCACACCCTCAAGGGCGGCGCGCGAATGGTCGAAATCGGCCCGATCGGCGACCTCGCCCATGAGCTGGAATTTCTCTACGAAAGCCTCTCTACCGGTGGGCTGCAACCCTCTGCCGAACTGTTCGCGCTGGTGCAGCGCGGGCACGACCGACTGGCGCAAATGCTCGATGGCGTGCGCGCTGGGCAGCCGTGCCCACCGGCCGATCGGCTGATCAACGCGATCCAGAATTTCAGTCACCCGGTGCAGGTTGAAGCGCCGCCAGCGCCTGCACCATTGCCTGTGGCCAAGCCTGAGGCTGCGCCACCGAGTGCCGATGCTGGCGCGGACATGGTCAAGGTGTCTTCCGAACTGCTCGATGAGCTGGTCAATCTGGCCGGAGAAACGTCGATCTTTCGCGGGCGGATCGAGCAGCAGGTCAACGATGCGCAGATTGCCCTGAACGAGATGGAAACCACCATCGAACGTATGCGCGATCAACTGCGCCGCCTCGACACGGAAACCCAGGGGCGCATTCTCAGCCGTCAGCAAGTCGACGGTGAGCGCCTCGGTTACGAGGATTTCGATCCGCTGGAAATGGACCGCCATTCGCAGTTGCAGCAACTGTCGCGGGCATTGTTCGAATCGGCCTCGGACCTGCTCGACCTCAAGGAAACCCTCGACCGCCGCAACCACGATGCGGAGAACCTGCTGCAGCAGCAGGGACGGATCAACACCGAGCTGCAGGAAGGCCTGATGCGCACGCGCATGGTGCCGTTCGAACGCATGGTCCCGCGTCTGAAACGCATCGTTCGTCAGGTCGCTGAAGAGCTGGGCAAGGATGTTGCGTTTGTTGTCGGCAATGCCGATGGCGAGATGGATCGTAATGTCCTCGAACGCATGGCCGCGCCGCTGGAACACATGCTGCGCAACGCCGTCGACCATGGCCTGGAATCTGCCGAGGTGCGGCTGGCGGCGGGCAAACCGGCGCAGGGACAGATCAGCCTCGATCTGTCTCGCGAGGGCGGCGACATGGTTTTCGACATCCGCGACGACGGCGCCGGGGTGCCGCTGGAAGCCGTGCGGCGCAAGGCGATCAAGCGCGGTCTGCTGGCGGCCGATGCCGAGATCAGCGACCGCGATGTCCTGCAATTCATCCTCCAGCCGGGCTTCTCCACGGCGGAAAAGATCACCCAGATTTCCGGGCGTGGCGTCGGCATGGACGTGGTCCACGAAGAAGTGCGTCAGCTCGGCGGTAGCATGAGCATCGATTCAGTGCCGGGGCAGGGCGTGCATTTTCGCATTCGCCTGCCCTTCACCGTGTCGGTCAACCGCGCACTGATGGTGCAGTGTGGCGAGGATCAATACGCGATTCCGCTGAACACCATCGAAGGCATCGTGCGCGTGTTGCCGAATGATCTGGAAGGGCACTTCCGTCACGATCCGCCCCGATATGAATATGGCGGTCAGCGTTATGAGCTGTGCTACCTCGGCGAGCTGCTGAAGACTGCGCCACGGCCGAAACTGCTCGGGCAGAACCTGCCGTTGCCGGTGCTGCTGGTGCATTACAACGATCGCCACATCGCGGTGCTGGTCGACTCCATGGCCGGCACCCGCGAGATCGTGGTCAAGAGCCTCGGCCCGCAGTTCGCGGCGGTGCAGGGGGTGTCGGGGGCGACGATTCTCGGCGATGGCCGCGTGGTGCTGATTCTGGATCTGCTCGCCCCGATCCGGGCGATGCAGGCGCGTCTTTCGCAAGAGCCGGCGCGCACGGAGATCGACAGCGAACCGCACAAGCCGCTGCTGATCATGGTCGTCGATGACTCGGTGACGGTGCGCAAGGTCACCAGCCGTTTGCTTGAGCGCCACGGCATGAACGTGCTGACCGCCAAGGACGGTGTCGATGCGATGCTGCTGCTCGAAGAGCACATGCCCGATCTGATGCTGCTCGACATCGAAATGCCGCGCATGGACGGCTTCGAAGTCGCCACCCAGGTGCGCAACGACGAACGCCTGCAACACCTGCCGATCATCATGATCACCTCGCGCACCGGGCAGAAACACCGCGACCGCGCCATGGCCATCGGCGTCAACGACTACCTCGGCAAGCCGTATCAGGAATCGGTGTTGCTGGAGAGCATTGCCCAGTGGAGCAAGAAACATGCATGAACACCGGCACAACCCGCGCACCGGCCAGCTCACCGGGCTGCTGCTGCCGCTGGCCGATCGCAATCTGATCCTGCCCAACGTCGCGATCGCCGAGCTGATCGACTACCAGGCCAGCGCCTTCGACCTCGACACCCCACCGTGGTACCTGGGCCGGGTGACATGGCGTGAGCGGCAGATTCCGCTGATCAGTTTCGAATCGGCGTGCGGACAGAAAATCGTCATCGGCGAACGGGCGCGGATTGTGATCTTGAATGCCTTGGGTGGTTTGCCTGAATTGAAATTCATTGCCCTGCTGGTGCAGGGGATTCCGCGGTCGTACAAGCTCGACAGTCAGTTGAGTTATGTCGATGTGCCGTTGTGTGCGCTAGAGCAGGCGGCGGTGCAGGTCGGCGAGCAGGTGGCGAAGGTGCCGGATTTGTTGGGGCTGGAGCGGTTGTTGGTGGAGGCTGGCCTAGTAGGCTGATCCGGATTTTGGGCGGATTTGCTGGCCTCATCGCGAGCAGGCTCACTCCTACAGGGGGCTGCGGTGCATGAGATTTTGCGGCTGGACGCAGATCCATTGTAGGAGTGAGCCTGCTCGCGATAACGCCAGCCGCATCACCACAATCCCACAGGTAGATCCTCAATTCCTGTAGCTCAATAAACACCAATCCTTTCCGGTGTTTAAAGACACCAAGTGTTACGCCCCACCAGCCTACAAATCCTTGCGCCCCTGCCTACGCCTGCGCCAGAATCCGCCGGCTTGTGCGCCCAGGGCATGCTGCGTAACTTGGATCGGGTCACTGATTCGCAGTGGTCGGGTTTAGCAGCCCGTGGTTAATCTAAGGTTGCACGAGCACCGTCAGTCAGGCCTCTCGCCTGCACTCGATGGCGGCTGTGCGCAGGGCGCTTCGGCGCGCCGGCTTCCTTAGGTTCCCCGGTCTGCTAACCTGCGTTCAGCTGCCACCCTTCTTTTAGCAGAGAAGCGGTTGCGGCTTTATCCGGAACCTGAAAATGAAAAAACCATCGCCAAACCCGCCGACCAAAGACCCGGCATCGCCCTACGAATCCCCCGACTCCAGGAAATTCCACGAAGCCGCCGAGCGCGCCCTCGACCATTACCTCGGCCCGCCCAGCGCTGACTTCATGGCCCCGCCTTACATCCCCAACACGCTGTACATGGCCAATCCCGAGGCCGACACCGAATCCTTGCTGGCCGATGCCTGTGAAACGCTCGGCTCGGCAACGGTGATGCTGCATAACCACGCAGCTTCAGTTGAAGGCTCACAGCGCAAGACCCTGCAAGGCATCGCGCAGATTGTCATGGTGGCGGAGATGGCGGTGAACCGGGTGCTGGACAAAATGGTGCCAACCGACTGAAAGCCCCTCACCCCAGCCCTCTCCCAGAGGGAGAGGGAGCCGACCGAGGTGTCTCGCGTCCTACATCGACCTGAATAACCGAGTCGATTATGGATTCACTACAACTGGTTCAGGTCAGCATCATTCCCAAGCATCCCCCAATCAGTCCCCTCTCCCTCGGGAGAGGGCTAGGGTGAGGGGCTGTTGATTTTTCGTTTCGGGATTCACCACGGCTGCTTCAGGTCGGCGTCATTCCCAAGCATCCCCCAATCGGTCCCCTCTCCCTCGGGAGAGGGCTAGGGTGAGGGGCTGTTGATTGTTCGTTTCGGGATTCACCACGGCTGCTTCAGGCCGGCGTCATTCCCAAGCATCCCCCAATCAGTTCCCTCTCCCTCGGGAGAGGGCTAGGGTGAGGGGCTGTTGATTTTTCGTTTCGGGATTCACCACGGCTGGTTCAGGTCGGCGTCGTTCCCAAGCATCCCCCAATCAGTCCCCTCTCCCTCTGGGAGAGGGCTAGGGTGAGGGTAGCTTTTGAACGTTACGCTCAGCGTAATGATTCACCACCCAGCTTGATTGATGCCCTCACCACACGCGCCTACCGTGGCTCCACGACAGCGAACCCCGTGGAGTGAGCATGACAACGACAATTTCCCCTGACTCGCGCTGGACGCGGCGGCGTGACGAGAAGCAGCGCCGGCTCGACAAGGTGCGCGGGCTGGCCGATGGCGCGGTGTTGCCCAGTGACAAAATCGTCGCCGCGCTCGAAGCGTTGATCCATCCCGGCGATCGCGTGGTGCTCGAGGGCAACAACCAGAAGCAGGCGGATTTCCTCTCGCGTTCGCTGGCCAAAGCCGACCCGGCCACACTCCACGACCTGCACATGATCATGCCCAGCGTTGGCCGTTCCGAGCACCTCGACCTGTTCGAACGCGGCATCGCCCGCAAGCTCGATTTCTCCTTCGCCGGCACCCAGAGCCTGCGCATCAGCCAGTTGCTCGAAGATGGCTTGCTCGAAGTCGGCGCCATTCACACGTACATCGAACTCTATGCCCGCCTCGTCGTGGACCTGATTCCCAACGTCGTGCTCTCGGCCGGTTTCATGGCTGATCGTGCCGGCAACATCTACACCGGCCCCAGCACCGAAGACACCCCGGCGTTGATTGAGCCGGCAGCGTTCAGCGACGGCATCGTCATCGTTCAGGTCAACCAGTTGGTCGACGACGTCAGCGAACTTCCCCGCGTGGACATTCCGGCGTCGTGGGTCGACTTCGTGGTGGTGGCCGACAAGCCGTTCTACATCGAACCGCTGTTCACACGCGACCCGCGCCACATCAAACCTGTGCATGTGTTGATGGCGATGATGGCGATCCGTGGCATCTACGAAAAACACAATGTGCAGTCGCTCAACCACGGCATCGGTTTCAACACGGCGGCCATCGAATTGATCCTGCCGACCTACGGCGAATCCCTCGGCCTTAAAGGCAAGATCTGCCGCAACTGGACGCTCAACCCGCACCCGACGCTGATCCCGGCGATTGAAAGCGGCTGGGTCGAGAGCGTGCATTGCTTCGGCACCGAACTGGGCATGGAAAACTACATTGCCGCGCGGCCGGATGTGTTCTTCACCGGCCGCGACGGCTCGCTGCGCTCCAACCGCATGGTCTGCCAACTGGCGGGGCAATACGCGGTGGATCTGTTTATCGGCGCGACATTGCAGGTCGATGGCGACGGCCATTCCTCGACCGTGACCCGTGGCCGTCTCGCCGGTTTCGGTGGCGCGCCGAACATGGGCCACGACCCGCGCGGCCGGCGTCACGGTACCCCGGCGTGGCTGGACATGCGCCACGACGATGCACCGCAACCGATGCTCGAACGCGGCAAGAAACTCGTGGTGCAAATGGTCGAGACGTTCCAGGAGGGCGGCAAACCGACCTTCGTCGAAACCCTCGACGCGGTCGAAGTGGCGAAGAAAAGCGGCATGCCGCTGGCACCGATCATGATCTACGGCGACGACGTCACCCACCTGCTCACCGAAGAAGGCATTGCCTATCTGTACAAGGCGCGCTCGCTGGAGGAGCGCCAGGCGATGATCGCAGCGGTGGCCGGCGTTACCGCCATCGGCCTGCGGCACAACCCGAAAGACACCGAACGCATGCGCCGCGAAGGCCTGATCGCCTTGCCCGAAGACCTCGGCATCCGCCGCACCGACGCCACCCGCGAATTGCTCGCAGCGAAAAGCGTGGCCGATCTGGTCGAGTGGTCCGGCGGTCTCTATAACCCGCCCGCCAAATTCAGGAGCTGGTAATGCACGCATTCAACCTGCAAGCGAAACCGCTGTCACTGGCTGATCGATTGGCCGATCTGGCGGTGGACGCGCTGATCGACGAAGCGGATCTGTCGCCGAAACCGGCGCTGGTCGATCGTCGTGGCAACGGCGCACACACCGATCTGCACCTGGGCCTGATGCACGCGTCCGCGCTGGCATTGTGGCCAGCGTTCAAGGAAATGGCCGAGGCAGCGCTGGACATTGGCGAAGTCGGTTTGCCGTTGCGCGAAGCGATTGGCCGCATCGGCCGTGACGGCGAGCAAGCCATGCTCACAACCACCCAAGGCGTCAACACCCATCGCGGCGCGATCTGGGCGCTGGGACTGTTGGTGACGGCCGCCGCGCTGCAACCGAAATCCATCGCCCTGTGTGCCGCACGCCTGGCACTGCTCGACGACCGCTACGCACCGAAACCGCTCAGCCACGGCGCGCAAGTGGCCCAGCGTTACGGCGCACGCGGTGCCCGCGAGGAAGCGCAGCTGGGCTTCCCGTCCGTGCTGCAACGCGGCCTGCCGCAACTGCAGAAAAGCCGCGCCAACGGCCACGGCGAACAGAATGCCCGACTGGACGCCTTGCTGGCGATCATGACCGGGCTGGCCGACACCTGCGTGCTCTACCGCGCTGGCGAACCCGGCTTGCACGCCATGCAGTCGGGGGCGCAAGCGGTGCTCGACGCCGGCGGCAGCGCCAGCCTCAGCGGTCGCCGGCGCCTGCACGAACTCGATCAACAACTCATCGCATTGAATGCCTCGCCCGGTGGCGCCGCTGACTTGCTCGCGGCCACGCTGCTGCTCGATCGCATCGAGCGCGACGGCATTGTTCAGGGAGCGTTTTGATGGAAAGCCTATCGTTTGAATTTCCCGCCGGGCAGCCGCCACGCGGGCGGGCGCTGGTCGGTTGTGTCGGTTCGGGAGATCTGGAAGTGCTGATCGAACCGGGTTCGGCCGGCAAGCTGACGATCAATGTGCAGACCTCGGTCAACGGCGCGCAGCAGCGCTGGCAACACCTGTTTGTACGGATGTTCGACGGCACCACGCCGCCGGCGATGGCCATCGACATCCACGATTTCGGCGCGACGCCGGGCGTGGTGCGCTTGCGTCTGGAACAGGGTTTCGAGGAGATCGGCCATGACTGACAGCGCAGCGTTGCTGAACAAGCACAGTTTTGTCGAGCTCGGTGCGCGGCAGCGGGCGAAAGCCTTGCTCGACGCCGGGACCTTTCGCGAACTGCTCGACCCGTTTCAACGGGTGATGTCGCCATGGCTCGAACGCCAGGGTGTGGTGCCCCAGGCCGACGACGGCGTGATCATCGCCAAGGGCAGTCTTGACGGTCTGCCGGTAGTGATCGCGGCGATTGAAGGCGCATTCCAGGGCGGCAGCCTTGGCGAAGTTGGCGGGGCGAAGATTGCCGGCGCGCTGGAACTGGCCGCCGAAGACAACCGCAACGGCATCGCCACCCGCGCGGTGTTGCTGCTGGAAACCGGCGGCGTGCGCTTGCAGGAGGCCAATCTCGGCCTCGCGGCGATTGCCGATATTCACGCGGCGATTGTCGATTTGCAGCAATACCAACCGGTGGTCGGCGTGGTCGCCGGCAGCGTCGGTTGCTTCGGCGGCATGTCGATCGCCGCGGCGCTGTGCAGTTATTTGCTGGTGACCCAAGAAGCACGTCTCGGTTTGAACGGCCCGCAGGTGATCGAACAGGAAGCCGGGATCGAGGAATACGATTCCCGCGACCGGCCCTTCATCTGGAGCGTGACCGGCGGCGAGCAGCGTTTCAACAGTGGTCTGGTGGATCGTTATGTCGCCGATGACGTGGCGCAGATTCGTCAGCAGGTCGGCGAATTGCTCCAGCAAGGTTTGCCGACGCAGCCGCGCAGCCAGCGCGCCGAGTGGTTCCTGCAACGCCTCGGCAAGCTGAACACTGACCAGCAAATCGAACCGTCGGTGGTTCGCGATCTGTATCAAGGAGAGCGCTCATGAGCAGTTATTCATTGCGCGGTTTGCACTGGTTCAACGCCTTGAGCACGGGCGCTGAAAGCGTCGAAGGTTTGCCGCCGTCATTGAAAGTGGCCGACGCTGAGCTTGGACGTTTTATCGCCGTGGTCGCCGACCCGGACAATCGTTTCCCTCGCGCTCGAAACGGCGAAGTCGGCTTGCTCGAAGGCTGGGGTCTGGCCAAGGCTGTGGATGACGCGATCAGCGCCGACCGCGACCAAGCGCAGAAGCGCCCGATCATCGCCATCGTCGATGTGCCGAGTCAGGCGTATGGCCGGCGCGAAGAAGCCCTCGGCATTCATCAGGCCCTGGCCGGCGCGGCGGACAGTTATGCCCGTGCGCGATTGGCCGGGCATCCGGTGATTGCGTTGTTGGTGGGAAAGGCCATGTCCGGGGCGTTTCTGGCGCATGGTTATCAGGCCAATCGGCTGATTGCTTTGCGTGATCCCGGTGTGATGGTGCACGCGATGGGCAAGGCCTCGGCGGCGCGGGTGACCTTGCGCAGTGTTGAAGAACTGGAAGCGCTGGCCGCCAGCGTGCCGCCCATGGCCTACGACATCGACAGCTACGCCAGCCTCGGTCTGCTTTGGGAAACTCTCTCGGTGCAGCAGATCGAACAGCCGACGGCGGAAGATCTGGCGCGGGTGAGCGAGTGCCTGAAGCAAGCGATCAGCGATGTGACCAGCAGTGATTTGAAGGGCCGCCTCGGTGCGAGTAATCGCGCCGCCTCCAGCCGCGTCCGCGAACTGCTGAGGGCGCAGTGGTGAACCTGACTTTGGCCCACGATCTGCTCTGGGGTATGACACCGGCGCAGTTGCCGGCAGATGCGCCGGCGTGGGCGGTCGAGGTGCTGGCGGCCGGGCAACCGGTGGTGGTGCGGCGGGCGTTGAGTGCTGCCGGGTTTGTCGCGGTGGGTGTGCGCGGGGCTTTGCGCGAGCAGCGCCTGGCGGCGTTCATGCCGGTTGATTCGATTGCCCTGCAGGTCAGTCCTGAAGCGCTGTGTCATGTCGACAGCCCGCGTGATTTGCCGGTGATGCAGGCGCTGCAGCAGCTGCGACCGCTGCTCGACGATTGCGGTTGGGTCTGGGGTGTCAGCGGCAGCGTAGGGTTTGAATTGGCCAGTGGCTTTGCGGCGATGCACGCTGCCAGCGATCTCGATTTGATCCTGCGTACGCCGCAGATGATCCGTCGTGATCAGGCCCGCGAACTGGTCATGCTTTTTGATCAAACCGTGTGCCGGGTCGACGCGCAATTGCAGACGCCGTTCGGTGCGGTGGCCTTGCGCGAATGGGCCAGTGATTCGGCGCGGGTGCTGCTGAAAAATGCCCATCAGGCGTGTCTGGTTATGGATCCGTGGAATCCGCAGGAGCAGGCAGCGTGAGCAGTCTGCTGGTGTTTCCCGGTCAGGGCGCGCAGCAGGCGGGCATGCTTCAGCGTTTGCCCGGCGACACCCTGGTCGAGGCCAGTGATGTTCTTGGCGAAGATGTCTCGCTGCTGGATTCCACCGAGGCATTGCGCACGACAAGGGCGGTCCAACTCTGTCTGCTGATCGCCGGGGTCGCTGCTTCACGGCAGTTATTGCAGGATGGCCTGAGAGCAGATTACGTCGCCGGGCTGTCCATCGGCGCTTATCCGGCGGCAGTGGTGGCGGGGGCCTTGAGTTTCAGCGATGCGCTGCATCTGGTCAGCCTGCGCGGTGAGCTGATGCAGCAGGCTTATCCGCAGGGCTACGGCATGACCGCGATCATCGGCTTGCAGTTGTCCACAGTGGAAACGCTGCTGGTCCAGGTGCACAGCGAAGATTCGCCGGTGTATCTGGCCAACATCAACGCCGATAACCAAGTGGTGATTGCCGGCAGCGACAAGGCCATGCAAGCGGTGGCCGAACTGGCGCGCGGTCGCGGCGCCGGAGTGGCGAAACGGCTGGCGGTGAGCGTGCCGTCGCATTGCCCATTGCTGGAAAAACCGGCGCAGGCGCTCGCCGAAGCCTTCGCCAGAGTTGAACTGAAAAATCCGAAAATCGCTTACCTGAGCGGCAGCCGCGCGCGGCCTGTTACCCAAGTGGAAGCGTTGCGCGACGACCTCGCCTTCAACATGTGCCGCGTGGTGGATTGGCGCGGCACCGTGCAAAGCGCCTACGAGCGCGGCGTGCGTCTACAGATCGAACTGCCGCCCGGTGCGGTGCTCACCGGGCTGGCGCGCCGGGTGTTCGAGCAGGGCACCGTCACTGCCTTCGACAGTGCCCGCCTCGACACCCTGCAAGCGCTGTTGCGAGAGGAGGGTGGCCGCCAACTCTAAACCGCCGACTCAAGCTTCGAACAACAAAAACAACATTCGACGATGCACTTTGAGGACTACAACAATGATTATTTACGGTGTGGCGCTGCTGGCGATCTGTACGCTGGCAGGGGTGATCATGGGTGACATGCTTGGCGTGTTGCTGGGCGTCAAATCCAACGTCGGCGGGGTCGGCATTGCGATGATCCTGCTGATCTGCGCACGCTTGTGGATGCAAAAGCGCGGCGGCATGACCAAGGATTGCGAGATGGGCGTCGGCTTCTGGGGCGCGATGTACATTCCGGTGGTGGTGGCGATGGCCGCGCAGCAGAACGTCGTCACCGCCCTGCACGGCGGCCCGGTGGCGGTGCTGGCGGCAATCGGCTCCGTGGCGGTTTGTGGTTGCACGATTGCCCTGATCAGCCGCACCCACAAGGGCGAACCGTTGCCCGACGATCCGGCGGAAATCTCCCCGGTCGGCACCCCGGTAGGAGGTCGCTGACATGTGGGATCTCATCGAAAAAGGTCTGGAACACAATGGGCTGATCACCGCCTTCGCCTTCGTCGGCGTGATCATGTGGGTGTCGGTGATTCTCTCCAGGCGCTTGACCTTCGGGCGCATCCACGGCTCGGCGATCGCCATCGTCATCGGCCTGGTGCTGGCCTGGGTTGGCGGCACCATGACCGGCGGGCAGAAAGGCCTGGCCGATCTGACGCTGTTCTCCGGCATCGGCCTGATGGGCGGGGCGATGTTGCGCGACTTCGCCATCGTCGCCACTGCTTTTGAAGTGCAGGCCACCGAAGCGAAGAAGGCCGGCATGATCGGCGTGATCGCCCTGCTGCTGGGCACGATCCTACCGTTCATTGTCGGCGCGTGCATGGCCTGGACCTTCGGTTATCGCGACGCGGTGAGCATGACCACCATCGGCGCGGGTGCGGTGACTTACATCGTCGGGCCGGTGACCGGTGCGGCGATCGGCGCGACCTCGGATGTGATGGCGCTGTCGATTGCCACCGGGTTGATCAAGGCGATTCTGGTGATGGTCGGCACCCCGGTCGCGGCGCGCTGGATGGGCCTGGACAATCCCCGCTCGGCGATGGTCTTTGGCGGGCTGGCCGGGACGGTGAGTGGCGTGACGGCGGGGCTGGCGGCGACGGATCGGCGCCTGGTGCCGTACGGGGCGTTGACGGCTACCTTTCACACCGGTCTTGGGTGTTTGCTGGGGCCGTCGCTGTTGTTCTTCATTGTTCGCGCGATTGTCGGCTGAAGATCAAGAGCCCCTCACCCTAGCCCTCTCCCGGGGGGAGAGGGGACTGACCGCGTTGTTTTGGCGTTATACATCGACCTGAAAATCCTGAGTCGAACTCAGGCTTTGAAACCCATGGAGATCTGCTCCCTTTCCCCCTCGCCCCCTTGGGGGAGAGGGCTGGGGTGAGGGGGTAGCTCTTGATCTTGATCTGATCTTGATCTAAACCCCACCCTGCCGATTCGCATACATCCGACACTCCGCCAGCAACGCCAGCAGATTCGGATCGCGCTCCTTGGCCTTGAGAAACACCACGCCAATGTGTTGCTGCAAGCGGTACTTTTCCTGCAACGGGATCAGCTTCACCCGATTCTCGTACACCGCCGCAATCCTTCCTGGCAGCAACGCATAACCCACGCCCGAGCTGACCATGCTCAGCAGGGTGAAGATGTCGTTGACCTGCATCGCCACCTTCGGCTCGAACCCCGCCTGTTTGAATACCCGCACACCGTCCTGATGGGTGGCGAAGCCCTGGGTCAGGGTGATGAAGGTTTCATCGCGCACTTGCGCCAGGTCCACTTCACTGCGCTGGGCAAACTTGGAGTCCGCCGGGGTGGCGAGGAAGATGTCGTCGGAAAACAGTGCAATCTGCTCGCAATCGGGGTCGTTGATGCTGTCGTCCAGCGACACCAGAATCGCGTCGACTTCCATGTTTTTCAGCTTGTAGAGCAGGTCGATGTTCGAGCCGAGGATCAGGTCGATGTTGAGTTCGCTGCGACGGATTTTCAGGCCCATGATCAGTTGCGGCACGGTCTTCACCGTGAGCGAATACAGCGAGCCGAGCTTGAAGCGCTCGGCGGAGAATCCGGCAGCTTCGCGGGTCAGGCGCACGCTTTCGACCACGTCGTTGATCAGCTTCTGCGCACGCTCTTCCAGCACGTAAGCGCTTTCCAGCGGCGTCAGGTTGCGTCCCTCGTGTTTGAACAGCGGACAACGCAAGGCGCTTTCCAGTGAGTGGATGGCGCGGTGCACGCTGACGTTGCTGGTCTGCAATTCGGCGGCGGCGCGGGCGAGGTTGCCGGTGCGCATGAAGGCGAGGAACACCTCGAGTTTTTTCAGGGTCAATTCTTCGTCGATCAGCATGGCGCGGACTCTTTTTGGTATCGGCCGATTGTGCACGGAAGATCAAAAGATCGCAGCCTTCGGCAGCTGCTACAGGGGATCGTGTTGAACGCAAACTTGCGCTTTTACGCTCAAGGCCCGAGCCTTGCGCGCTGCGGTAACGAATGTGAGGTGAGCAATACATGTATCACGGGGAAAAACTCAACGCCTGGACCCATTTGGTCGGAGCTATTGCGGCGTTTATCGGCGGCGTGTGGATGCTGGTAATCGCCAGCCTCGACGGCAGTCCATGGAAGATTGTCAGCGTGGCGATTTATGCGTTTACCTTGCTGGTGCTCTACAGCGCCTCGACCGTTTACCACAGCGTGCGCGGGCGCAAGAAAGCGATCATGAAGAAGGTCGATCATTTTTCGATCTACCTGTTGATCGCCGGCAGCTACACGCCGTTCTGCCTGGTGACGTTACGCGGGCCGTGGGGCTGGACGCTGTTCGGGATTGTCTGGGGGCTGGCGCTGATCGGCATTCTGCAAGAGATCAAACCGCGCTCCGAAGCGCGGATTCTGTCGATCGTGATTTACGCGGTGATGGGCTGGATCGTCCTGGTCGCGGTCAAGCCGCTGATTGCCGCACTGGGCACGGTGGGGTTTGCCTGGCTGGCGTCGGGCGGCGTGCTGTATACGGTGGGGATTATCTTTTTTGCCCTGGATCACCGCTTGCGGCATGCCCATGGCATCTGGCACCTGTTCGTGATCGCCGGGAGCTTGCTGCATTTTGTCGCGATTCTGTTCTACGTCCTCTAAACACCGCCATTCCCTTGTAGGAGTGAGCCTGCTCGCGATTGCGTCAGTTCAGTCAATGAGTGGTGGCTGATACACCGCTATCGCGAGCAGGCTCACTCCTACAGGGACGTATTCCAATCGAGACTCTAAAAGTCACCCCAAAGCTGTTGTGCAACAGCCAATGCCACCACCGGCGCGGTCTCGGTGCGCAGCACGCGTGGGCCGAGGCGGGCGGCGTGGAAGCCGTTGGCCTTGGCCTGCTCGACTTCGCCATCTGACAAGCCACCTTCCGGCCCGATCAGGAACGCCAGCGTCGCCGGTCTGGCATGGCTGACCAGCGGCTCTGCCACCGGATGCAACACCAGCTTCAACTCCGCTTCAGTCTGCTTGATCCAGTCCGCCAACAACACCGGCGGATGAATTACCGGCACCCGCGAGCGCCCACATTGCTCGCATGCGCTGATCGCTACCTGGCGCCAGTGCAGCAGGCGTTTGTCGGCGCGTTCGTCCTTGAGGCGCACTTCGCAGCGTTCGCTGAAAATCGGGGTGATTTCGCTCACCCCCAGTTCAGTGGCTTTCTGAATCGCCCAGTCCATCCGCTCGCCACGGGAAAGGCCCTGGCCCAGGTGGATCTGCAGCGACGATTCGACCTGCCCGGGGAATTGCTCGTCGATCTGCACGATGACGCGCTTCTTGCCGACTTCTACCAGCGATCCGCGAAACTCATGGCCGGAACCGTCGAACAACTGCACGGCATCGCCCTCGGCCATGCGCAGCACGCGGCTGATGTAATGCGCCTGGGCCTCCGGCAGTTCGTGTTCGCCGGTGCTCAGCGGGGCGTCGATAAAGAAGCGGGACAGTCTCATTTCGGGTCTCTGGAAAGATGTGAATCAGTTGGATCGGTGTTGACTTCATTCGCGAGCAGGCTCGCTCCCACATTTGGAATGCATCCCCCTGTGGGAGCGAGCCTGCTCGCGAAAGCGGTAGTTCAAACACCGCAAATCTCAAGTAGCCGAGTCAGCCGGGATCACGGAAACCGGGATGGAAATCTTTCGGTACCGCGACGCTGACGCTGTCACGCGTCGCAATGTCGATGCCTTCACTGGCCACTTCGGCCAGAAAGTCGATCTGCTCCGGGGTGATCACATAGGGCGGCAGGAAATACACCACGCTGCCCAGCGGCCGCAACAGCGCGCCACGCTCCAGCGCATGCTGGAACACCTTCAGACCACGGCGCTCCTGCCAAGGGTAGGCCTCTTTCGTGGCTTTATCCTTGACCATCTCGATGGCCAGGACCATGCCGGTCTGGCGCACTTCGGACACGTTCGGGTGATCGACCAGATGCGCCGTCGCCGAGGCCATGCGCTGGGCCAGCGCCCGGTTGTTCTCGATGACGTTGTCCTGCTCGAAGATATCCAGCGTCGCCAGTGCCGCCGCGCACGCCAGCGGATTGCCGGTGTAGCTGTGCGAATGGAGAAAGGCGCGCAGGGTCGGGTAGTCGTCGTAGAACGCGCTGTAGACCTCGTCGGTGGTCAGGCACGCGGCCAGCGGCAGGTAGCCGCCGGTGAGGGCTTTGGACAGACAGAGGAAGTCCGGGCGGATGCCGGCCTGCTCGCAGGCGAACATCGTGCCGGTGCGGCCGAAACCGACGGCGATTTCGTCGTGGATCAGGTGCACGCCGTAACGGTCGCAGGCCTCGCGCAGCAGCTTGAGGTAGACCGGGTGATACATGCGCATGCCGCCCGCGCCCTGGATCAGCGGCTCGACGATCACTGCCGCGACGCTGTCATGGTTTTCCGCCAGGGTCTGTTCCATGGCGGCAAACATGTTGCGCGAATGTTCTTCCCAGCTCATGCCGTCGGGACGTCCGTAGCAATCCGGGCTCGGCACCTTGATGGTGTCCATCAGCAGGGCTTTGTAGGTCTCGGTGAACAGCGGCACATCGCCGACCGCCATCGCCGCCATGGTTTCACCGTGGTAGCTGTTGGTCAGGGTGACGAAGCGCTTTTTATTCGGCTGGCCGCGATTGAGCCAGTAGTGAAAGCTCATCTTCAGCGCGACTTCGATGCACGACGAGCCATTATCGGCGTAGAACACCCGATTCAGGCCTTGCGGGGTCATCTTCACCAGGCGCTCGGACAGCTCGATCACCGGCTGATGACTGAAACCGGCAAGAATCACGTGTTCGAGTTGATCGACCTGATCCTTGATGCGCTGGTTGATGCGCGGGTTGGCGTGGCCGAACACATTGACCCACCAGGAGCTGACCGCGTCGAGGTAGCGCTTGCCTTCGAAGTCTTCGAGCCAGACGCCTTCGCCACGCTTGATCGGGATCAGCGGCAGCTGTTCGTGGTCTTTCATCTGGGTGCAGGGATGCCACAACACCGCGAGATCGCGTTGCATCCACTGGTTATTCAGGCCCATTTACAGTCTCCTCGAGGCGGCTCGCGTCAGGCGCGGGCGAACAATCGCGCAAGCCTATGCAATGCATCGCGCGGGAACAACCCATTGTGTCGATTGAGCTACTTTGTCTGAGCCGATAGACGTCGCTGGCGGCGTTTTGATGGCTAACGTATTCTTCGCGGTTCTTTGAGTCGTCTGACTCGCAAAACTGCTTTTTCCCACATGTTTTTCCGGAGTTCGCTGAATGTCTGTCGGTTGGCTGCGCGCCTGTGCGCTGGTGATGTTGGGGCTGTTCAGCGTTACGGCGCTGGCCAAGGATAAAACCGCAATCGTGATCGGCGGCGGCCTGTCGGGCCTGACTGCCGCTTACGAGCTGCAGAGCAAGGGCTGGCAGGTCACCCTGCTGGAAGCCAAACCGAGTCTGGGCGGTCGCTCGGGCATGGCCACCAGCGAGTGGATCGGCAACGACAAGACCCAGCCGGTGCTCAACAAATACGTGTCGACGTTC
Source organism: Pseudomonas sp. HN2 (assembly GCF_020736465.1). Taxonomy (NCBI): domain Bacteria; kingdom Pseudomonadati; phylum Pseudomonadota; class Gammaproteobacteria; order Pseudomonadales; family Pseudomonadaceae; genus Pseudomonas; species Pseudomonas sp. HN2. Next base: position 5,644,149 of record NZ_CP085885.1, on the reverse strand, counting down.
AAGCTCGGCACCACGCCGGCGCCGGAATTCGTCCGTACCCCGAGCTATCTGATCGACGGTGATTATTTCTCCGCTGCCGATCTGGCCACCAAGCAGCCCGCCACTGCCGACGCGCTCAAGCGATACCAGAAAACCCTCGACGATCTGGCACGCTCGATCGACGATCCGCAGAACCCGGCGGCGACCGCCACTTTGCATGCGCTGGATCAGATCACTGTATCGAGCTGGCTCGACAAGCAGAACCTGCCGGCCACCGCACGTCAGCTGATCAACCAGGACATCCGCACCCACTACGACGAACCTTCGCGTCTGTCGCTGTTGTATTTCGCTCAGCAGAACCGCGTCTATCGCGGCGTCTCCGACCGTGACCTGCGCGCCTCGCGTCTGGTCGGCGGCAGCCAGGTGCTGGCCCAGGCCTTCGTCAAACAGATCAAGACCATCAAGACCAGTTCGCCGGTCTCGGCCATTACCCAGGACAAGGACGGCGTGACCGTCAAAGTCGGCAGCGTCGGCTATCAGGCTGACTACGTGGTATTGGCGGTGCCGTTGCGCGCACTGAACAAGATCGCCCTGACCCCGGCGCTGGATGCCCAGCACCTGGCGGCGATCAAAGGCACCAACTACGGCTGGCGCGACCAGATCATGCTGAAGTTCAAGACGCCGGTGTGGGAAAGCAAGTCGCGCATGTCTGGCGAGATCTACAGCAATACCGGCCTGGGCATGCTCTGGATCGAGCCGGCGCTCAAGGGTGGCGCCAACGTGGTGATCAACCTGTCAGGCGACAACGCTCGGGTGATGCAAGCGTTCGGCGACAAGCAGATGGTCGACCAGGTGCTGATCCGTCTGCACGCGTTTTATCCACAGGCCCGTGGCTCGTTCACCGGTTATGAAATCCGTCGCTACAGCACCGACCCGTCGATGGGCGGCGCCTACCTGGCTTACGGCCCGGGGCAGATCAGCAAATTCTGGCGTCTGTGGGAACGTCCGCTGCAACGCGTAGCGTTCGCTGGCGAACACACCGACACCTTGTACCCGGGCACCCTGGAAGGCGCACTGCGCACCGGCCAGCGCGCGGCCAGTCAGGTGGAAGATCTGGCGGCAGGCAAATCGTTCGAACCGGTCAAAGTGGTGCCGGCTGCAGCAGCGGCAGGCGCGGCGGGTGCCGTGGCGGCGAAGAAGGGCAACTTCTTCACTAACCTGTTTGGCGGTTCGGATGACGAGAAGAAGCCTGAGCCAGCGAAAGCGCCAGAGCCAGCACCTGCTCCGGTCGCTCCAGCGCCTGCACCGACCCCGGCCCCTGCGCCAGCTCCGGTGGAAGCACCGAAACCAGCGGCCCCAGTGAAAGCTGAACCGGCGAAGAAAGCAGCGGCCAAGCCAGCGGCGAAGAAGCCTGCGGCCAAAACCGAAACGAAAAAGCCGGCCGCCAAACCTGCAGCGAAGAAGGCTGAGCCGGCGAAGAAGCCAGCAGCCAAGCCTGCAGCGACGACCGAGAGCAAGGCGCAGTAAGCCTTGCGGTGAATGAAGAAGCGCGGCTTTTATGCCGCGCTTTTTTTTGTCTGAGCACAACCCCTATGGCGAGGGAGCTTGCTCCCGCTCGGCTGCGAAGCAGTCGTAGCCTCGGATTGCCCGGTATTTCCTATGCATCGCGCTAGCCGTGTGAAGGAGTCCTTCGGCCTCCAGCGGGAGCAAGCTCCCTCGCCACAAAAAAGCAGCTAGACCAGCAGCGTCCCCTGACATCCCGCCATACTTTTCCCTTTAATCTTTCCTTAACAAGCCACTTACAGACTCTTGATCGTATTTCTCGATATTTCAAAGCAAAATTTTCCGCTTTAATTCGATAGATAACTCGCTAGTCTTGGTTCGCAGTTCTCACAGGATTTGGGCAATGCAGCTACGTAACTCTTCTTCGCGCTATGGTTGGGTCAGCATCTTCATGCACTGGGGCGTGGCGCTGGCGGTCTTTGGGCTGTTTGCGCTGGGTCTGTGGATGGTCGGGCTGGATTACTACAGCACCTGGCGCAAAGACGCGCCGGACCTGCACAAGAGCATCGGCCTGGTGCTGCTCGCTGTGATGGTGTTGCGGGTGCTGTGGCGCTTCATCAGCCCACCGCCGCCAACCCTGCAAAGCTACAGCCGCATGACCCGCATCGGCGCTAAATTCGGCCATGGGTTTCTGTATCTGGCGCTGTTCGCTGTGATGATTGCCGGTTACCTGATTTCCACCGCAGACGGTGTCGGGATCCCGGTGTTTGGCCTGTTTGAAGTTCCTGCTCTGCTCTCCGGACTACCGGATCAGGCAGATACCGCTGGGGTGATTCATCTCTGGCTGGCGTGGGCACTGGTAATTTTTTCCGGTCTCCATGCGTTGGCAGCATTGAAGCACCACTTTATCGATCGTGATGCGACCCTCACCCGAATGCTTGGTCGCAAAGCCTGAAATTCAACCTCGACTCAAAGGAAAAGAAAGCATGTTGAAAAAGACTCTGGCCGCTCTGGCAATCGGTTCTGCCGTGCTGTCCGCCAACGTAATGGCTGCTGACTACGTAGTAGACAAGGAAGGCCAGCACGCCTTCGTCGACTTCAAGATCAGCCACCTGGGCTACAGCTTCATCACCGGTACCTTCAAGGACATCGACGGCAAGTTCAGCTTCGACGCTGCCAAGCCTGAAGACAGCAAGATCGAGTTCAACGTCAACACTGCCAGCGTGTTCACCAACCACGCCGAGCGCGACAAGCACATCGCCAGCGCGGACTTCCTCAACGCCAGCAAATTCGGCAAGGCCACTTTCGTATCCACCAGCGTCAAATCCACTGGTGCCAACACGGCTGACGTGACCGGCGACCTGACCCTGCTGGGCGTGACCAAGCCAGTTGTCGTCAAGGCGACCTTCCTGGGCGAAGGCAAGGATCCTTGGGGCGGCTACCGTGCCGGTTTCGAAGGCACCACCACCATCAAGCGTTCCGATTTCGGCAAGCAGAAAGACCTCGGTCCGAAGTCCGATGCGGTCGAGCTGTACGTTTCGTTCGAAGGTGTGAAAGCGAAATAAATTTCGCCGCCACATGAAAAACGCCCCCGGTCGCAAGGCCGGGGGCGTTTTTTTTGCCACAACACAGATCCCCTGTAGGAGCTGCCGAAGGTTGCGATCTTTTGATCTTGATTTTTGAAGATCAAGATCAAGATCAAAAGATCGCAGCCTGCGGCAGCTCCTACGCAAAGCGATTTGCAGCGCTTATAAAAATGCCCCGGCTCTTTCGAACCGGGGCATTTTTCATTGCGGCTTGAACTCAGCGATTGCGGGTCAGCAGTGCCGGTTTCTCGCCACGCGGGCGGCTTGGCAGTTGATCGAGCTGCTCAGGCGTCGGGAAGCGGTCGGCTTTCGATTCCTTGTGCATGATCTTCGGGCCGTTGCTGCGCGGGTTCTGCACGGCCGGTTCGCTACGTGGCTGATCGTCACGGGCCGGGCGGCGGTTGCGTGGCGCGGATTCGTCACGACGACCCTGACCGTCACGCGGTGCGCCATTGCGCGGGCCGCTGCGTTTGGCCGGTGGTGTGCCGGTGCTCGAACCGTTGCTGTTGCGCGGACCGTTCTGGCGACCCTGTGGCTGACCGCCGCGTGGTGCGCCAGTGCCTGCGCCTTGCGCCGGGGCGCCCGGACGACGGCCACGGCCGCCGGCAGGAGCGGCTTTCGGCACGTAATCAACGCGGTTACCGAAGTTATCGATATCGTCGTCGAGGAACTCGTCCGGGGCACGGTCAGCCGCTGCACGCGGTGGCTGGCTCGGACGCTGTTCGCGACCCGGCGTGCCTTCACGCGGCTTCTGCTGGCGGGCAGGGCGCTCGCCACGATCACCGGCCGGTTTTTCCTTGCCCTTGTCTTTGCCTTTGTCCTTGCGACCACCGCCACCGCCGCCGCCATTAGGGCCGTCGCCGCGTGGGCCACGGGAATTGCGCGGGTTGCGGATGTCCGGACGCTCGCGGGCTTCCGGCTTCTCGGCTTCGATGGTGCTGGAGTCGAAGCCCATCAGATCGCCGTCGGCAATCTTCTGCTTGGTCATGCGCTCGATGCTTTTCAGCAGCTTCTCTTCGTCCGGCGCGACCAGCGAGATCGCCTCGCCCGAACGACCGGCGCGGCCGGTACGACCGATACGGTGCACATAGTCTTCATCGACGTTCGGCAGCTCGAAGTTGACCACATGCGGCAACTGGTCGATGTCCAGACCACGGGCGGCGATGTCGGTGGCAACCAGAATGCGCACTTCACCGGCCTTGAAGTCGGCCAGGGCTTTGGTGCGGGCGTTCTGGCTCTTGTTACCGTGGATCGCCACCGCCGGCAGGCCGTGTTTGTCCAGGTATTCAGCGAGACGGTTGGCGCCGTGCTTGGTGCGGGTGAAGACCAGTACCTGTTCCCACGCGCCGGCGGTGATCAGGTGCGCCAGCAAGGCACGCTTGTGGCTGGCCGGCAGGCGGAATACGCGTTGTTCGATGCGCTCGACCGTAGTGTTCGGCGGCGTGACTTCGATGCGTTCCGGGTTGTGCAGCAACTTGCCGGCGAGGTCGGTGATGTCTTTCGAGAACGTTGCCGAGAACAGCAGGTTCTGACGCTTGGCCGGCAGGCGCGCGAGGACTTTCTTCACGTCGTGCACGAAGCCCATGTCGAGCATGCGGTCGGCTTCGTCGAGGACGAGGATTTCCACGTGGGACAGATCGACGCTGCCCTGGCCGGCGAGGTCAAGCAGACGGCCCGGGCAGGCAACGAGGACGTCGACGCCACGGGACATGGCCTGGACCTGTGGGTTCATGCCGACGCCGCCGAAGATGCAGGCGCTGACGAATTTCAGGTCACGGGCATAGATCTTGAAGCTCTCGTGCACCTGGGCCGCGAGTTCGCGGGTCGGGGTCAGGACCAGTACGCGCGGTTGGCGCGGGCCATGACGCTGGGATTTGTCCGGGTGACCGTTGGGGAACAACCGCTCCAGAATCGGGAGGGCGAAACCGCCGGTTTTACCGGTACCTGTCTGAGCCGCAACCATCAGGTCGCGACCTTGCAACACGGCGGGAATGGCCCGCTGTTGCACCGGAGTAGGCTCGGTATAGCCCGCATCTTCGATGGCACGGACTAAAGCCTCGGAGAGACCGAGGGAAGCAAAGGACATGAGTAATCCTGTTTTAGTTAGGGCTTGGCCCAATGGGAGTCTTGCCTGGCGCGAATCACGTTTAAGAGGACGCAATCCCGTCCGGTCCAGCGGCGGTTCCGAAGGCTCGTCAGGAGCGCTCGCGCGGGCTGAAAGCTGCGCTGTAGCGGGTCGTGAGGCCTGTTACGGTTCCGGGCGTCCGGGCGTGAGCCTGGCGGGAACGCCGGAGTATAACAGAGCAATCACTGCGCGCTGCTTTCCTGCTGCTCAACGGTTTTGCCGCTGGCCGTGGCCGAGCGCAGAGAAGCGCTGTCGACGGGAGCAGCACCGTAACGCGCGCTGAGCTCGGCGTAGGCCGGTTCGCGCTTGAAACGCTTGAGCTCGGCGCCAAAACGCTGCACCAGCAGATCCATGCCGGCATTGCGCCGAACCGCCAGGAACTGGCTCTGGCGGCTGATAACCGTCGGGTTTTCCGTGATCAGATCGCGAATATTCAGTTCATCGAGCAAATGCTGGCCGACGCGGCGATCAGTAATCAGCAGGTCGATACGCCCGCGTACCAGTTTGCCGAAATTGGCTTCATGAGTCGGCGCCGGCTCCCGGCTGAACAGCTGTGACTGGCTGAAATCCGGGCTGTACAGATAGCCCGGCGAGGTGCCGATGGTCAGGCCCTTGAGTTGATCCAGGGTGCTGAACGGGTGCGGTCGATCGTTGGCGTAGAACATTACGAATTCAACGTCGGACAACGGTTCGCTGGGGTAGAGCAGGGTGGCGTCGCGCTCGGCGCTGTGAAAAATGTCCAGCGCACCGTCGGCCTGACCGGTTTCGAGCATCGACAGGCAGCGCTTCCACGGCAGGAACTGCCACTCGACTTCAATGCCCAGGCGTTTGAACACGATGGCGGTGGTTTCGTAGTCCAGCCCGAGATTCTGCCCGCCCTGTTCGTACACGTAGGGCGCCCATGGCTCGGTGACAATACGCAACTTCTCGCCCCGAGCGGCGAAGCTCAGGCAAGCAAAAACCAGCACGGCGAGTAACTGCGTGATCAAAGGCATGGCTGGAGATTACGACGAGAAACCCGAAAGAGCCAGAAAGTGCCTGCACAAGCTCTGTTTCGCGGGCTCAAAAGCAAAAGATCGCAGCCTTCGGCAGCTCCTGCGGGATACGAAATTCCAATGTAGGAGCTGCCGAAGGCTGCGATCTCTTGCTCTTGCTTGTAGCTTGTAGCTTGTAGCTTGTAGCTTTCAGCTTGAAGCTTGCGGCTGCTTCACCGCGGCAACTTCAGGTTATTCCAGATCGCCAGGCTAGGCTCGGCCTGGTTCATGGAATAAAAATGCAACCCAGGTGCGCCGCCCTGCAGCAGGCGTTCGCACATTTCGCTGACGACTTGCTCGCCAAAGCTCTGGATGCTTCGTGTGTCGTCGCCGTAGGCTTCCAGTTGCTTGCGGATCCAGCGCGGGATTTCCGCACCGCAGGCATCGGAGAAACGCGCGAGTTTGCTGTAGTTGGTGATCGGCATGATTCCCGGCACGATCGGCAGATCCACGCCCAGCGCCTGCAAACGGTCGACAAAGTAGAAGTAGCTGTCGGCGTTGAAGAAGTACTGGGTGATCGCGCTATCGGCACCGGCCTTGGCCTTGCGCACGAAGTTGGCGAGATCGTCTTCGTAGTTGCGCGCTTGCGGATGCATCTCCGGGTAAGCGGCAACTTCGATGTGGAAATGATCAGCGGTTTCTTCACGAATGAATTCCACCAGTTCATTGGCGTGACGCAGCTCACCGCTGGTCATGCCCATGCCGGACGGCAGGTCACCACGCAGGGCGACGATGCGCTTGATGCCGGCGGCCTTGTATTCGTTGAGCAGGCCGCGCAGGTCGTCCTTGCTGTCGCCGACGCACGACAGGTGCGGTGCGGCGGGTATTTTGACTTCGCTTTCCAGCTGCAACACGGTGTTGAGCGTGCGATCACGGGTCGAACCGCCAGCGCCGTAGGTGCAGGAAAAGAAATCAGGATTGTAAGTGGCCAACTGACGGGCAGTGGCGAGGAGCTTTTCTTGCCCGGCGTCGGTCTTGGTCGGGAAAAACTCGAAGCTGTAGCGACGGTCTTGGGACATGGTCATACCCTTGGAAACACGAAAGCCTTCGGTATGTTTCATCTGCAGAAGCAAACCTGTATGTGGCGAGGGAGCTTGCTCCCGCTGGAGTGCGCAGCGCTCCCAAAATCCTGGGGCCGCTGCGCAGCCCAGCGGGAGCAAGCTCCCTCGCCACAACAAGCCATTCCGACAAATAAAGCAGCCGGTTACTTAGTAGCGGTAAGCGTGCGGCTTGAACGGGCCTTCGACGGTGACGCCGATGTAGTCAGCCTGTTGCTTGGTCAGTTGGGTGACCACGCCGCCGAAGCCGCGAACCATTTCCAGGGCCACTTCTTCGTCGAGTTTCTTCGGCAGGACTTCAACGGTCAGACGCTCGGCTTTCTGCGCTGGCGACAGGTCGGCGTATTTCTGGCCGAACAGGAAGATCTGTGCCAGGACCTGGTTGGCGAACGAACCGTCCATGATGCGGCTCGGGTGACCGGTGGCGTTACCCAGGTTCACCAGACGGCCTTCGGCCAGCAGGATCAGGTAGTCGTCGTTCTGTGGGTCGAAGCTGCCGGCACCGGTGCGGTGAACCTTGTGCACCTGTGGCTTCACTTCTTCCCATGCCCAGTTCTTGCGCATGAAAGCGGTGTCGATTTCATTGTCGAAGTGACCGATGTTGCAGACCACGGCGCGCTTTTTCAGGGCTTTGAGCATGTTCGCGTCGCAGACATTGACGTTACCGGTGGTGGTCACGATCAGGTCGATCTTGCCCAGCAGCGCTTTGTCGATGCTCGCTTCGGAACCGTCGTTGATACCGTCGATGAACGGCGACACCAGTTCGAAACCGTCCATGCAGGCTTGCATCGCGCAGATCGGGTCGACTTCCGACACCTTGACGATCATGCCTTCCTGACGCAGGGACTGAGCCGAGCCCTTGCCCACGTCACCGTAACCGATGACCAGCGCTTGCTTGCCGGACAGCAGGTGGTCGGTGCCGCGCTTGATCGCATCGTTCAGGCTGTGACGGCAGCCGTACTTGTTGTCGTTCTTGGACTTGGTCACCGAGTCGTTGACGTTGATGGCCGGGATCTTCAGCTCGCCCTTGGCCAGCATGTCCAGCAGACGGTGCACGCCAGTGGTGGTTTCTTCGGTCACGCCGTGAACGCGATCGAGCACTTGCGGATATTTCTTGTGCAGCAGCTCGGTCAGGTCGCCGCCGTCGTCGAGGATCATGTTGGCGTCCCATGGCTGGCCATCCTTCAGGATGGTCTGCTCCAGGCACCACTCGTACTCTTCTTCAGTCTCGCCTTTCCAGGCGAACACCGGGATACCGGCGGCAGCGATAGCGGCAGCGGCCTGATCCTGAGTGGAGAAAATGTTGCAGGACGACCAGCGTACTTCGGCACCCAGGGCAACCAGGGTTTCGATCAGCACGGCAGTCTGGATGGTCATGTGGATGCAGCCGAGGATTTTCGCGCCCTTGAGCGGCTGCTCCGAGGCGTACTTGCGGCGCAGACCCATCAGGGCAGGCATTTCCGATTCTGCGATGATGGTTTCGCGACGGCCCCAGGCAGCCAGGGACATATCGGCAACTTTGTAATCGGTAAAATCGGCAGGCGTGTTGACAGCGCTCATGAAGAGCCTCCATTCGTAATGTATGCGAATGGGCGCCGTTGTGCGTTTAGTGTCCGGCGAGAGCCGGTCAACGCCCCATCCGAGCCTGACAGGTCGAACCTGCTGCAGCGCCCCTCGGACAGGTGGCGGGAAAACGGTAGTCAGTGAACGTTACCGTTTTTTGAAACGGGGCGATTATAGCCGTCCGGGCTGATCTTCCAAAGGGTTTCTGTCGGCCAGATGAAGATCGCCAATGGCGACCATAGTCGCAGCTGCCTGGAGCCTGACCGATCAGTCTGCCAAGATGTGCGCATCTTTCGGCACGCGCTCAGGAGTGAACATGAATTTCCACACCCGCAAATGGGTTAAACCCGAAGACCTCAACCCCAACGGCACGTTGTTCGGCGGCAGCCTCCTGCGCTGGATCGATGAAGAAGCGGCGATCTACGCCATCGTGCAATTGGGCAATCAGCGTGTGGTGACCAAGTACATCTCGGAAATCAACTTCGTCAGCGCCTCGCGCCAGGGCGACATCATCGAACTGGGCATCACCGCCACCGAATTCGGCCGCACCTCGATCACCCTGACCTGCGAAGTGCGCAACAAGATCACCCGCAAGAGCATTCTGACCGTCGAGAAGATGGTGTTCGTCAACCTCGGCGAAGACGGCCTGCCGGCGCCGCACGGGCGCACCGAGATCAAATATGTGAAAGACCAGTTCAAGGATGACGAAGCCGTTCAATAAGATCGGCGGCGCATCCTTCGCGAGCAGGCTCGCTCCCACAGGAATCACCTGTGCCTGTAGGAGCTGCCGAAGGCTGCGATCTTTTGATCTTGATCTTGATCTTCAAAAATCAAGATCAAAAGATCGCAGCCTTCGGCAGCTCCTACCCTGGATTTGCGTGCATCCAGAGATTTGCGCCGCGCCTACAGAACGTATTCCCAAGCGCAACGGTCGTAGCTACATCGCCCCCCACCGGTTGCCACGCCATGACCACCCCCACCAGCGACAAGACCCCCGACCTCTCGGCCAAGGAGCAGCACGAAGTCGAGAAGAGCCAGCCGCCGCGCGCGGCCGTTCTGCATGAAATCATCCGCACCCAGGGCGACCAGGAACTGGAACGCAGCATTGCCGCGCTCTGGTGGTCGGCGCTGGCCGCCGGCCTGACCATGGGCCTGTCGCTGATGGGCATGGGCTTGCTCAATTCGCGTCTGCCCGAGGGCGATGAATTCAAGGTGATCGCCAGCTTCGGTTACTGCGCCGGTTTCCTCGCAGTCATCCTTGCGCGGCAGCAGCTGTTCACCGAAAACACCCTGACCGCCGTGCTGCCAGTGATGACCAAGCCGACGCTGCTGAATTTCGCCCGGCTGATCCGCCTGTGGAGCGTGGTGTTGGTCGGCAACCTCTGCGGGACGATTCTGGTTGCGTACGTGATGCTGGAACTGCCGATCTTCGACAGCAAGACCGACGTCGCCTTCCTCGAGATCGGCCGCAAGGTCATGGAACACAGCGCCAGCCAGATGTTCGCCAAGGGCATCGTCTCCGGCTGGATGATCGCCACCATGGTCTGGATGATTCCGTCCATGGAGAGCGCCAAGATGTGGATCATCATCCTCATCACCTACTTCATGGCGCTGGGCGACTTCACTCACATCGTCGTCGGATCCGCTGAAGTATCGTATCTGGTGTTTGCCGGCGAATTGCCGTGGAGCGATTTCTGGGCGGTGTTCGCCGCGCCGACGCTGGCGGGAAATATCATTGGCGGCAGTTTCATCTTCGCGCTGATCAGTCATGCGCAGATTCGCAGCGAAAGTGGTGCGCCGAAGGAGTCTGCGGACCAGGCTGTAGAGCCGGATCCGCAGTCGATCAAGAAATGATCAATGGTGGGCTGGCTCAGGCATGCTGGCCGGCTCGTTGCGCGTCGCGTGCTTGACCAGTTTGCCGATGGTCAGGCCCTGCAACAGGATCGACGACAGCACGACGATGTAGGTGATGCTCAGCAGCAGATCGCGCTCCGGGCCCAGCGGCAGGGCCAGCGCCAGTGCCACCGAAACACCGCCGCGCAAACCGCCCCAGGTCAGGATGCGGATGGTGCCGGCGGGCACTGAGCGCCAGCGGCGCAACAGTAGAATCGCCGGCGCCACGGTGAGCAGGCGCGACAGCAGAATCGCCACCGCCAGCAAACCTGCGGCGGCCATGTGCAGCCAGTTGAACGGCAGCAGCAACAACTCCATGCCGATCAGCGCAAACAGCAGCGCGTTGAGCATGTCATCGAGCAACTCCCAGAAACCGTCCAGATAGCGCCGGGTCATGTCGTTCATCGCCAGGTTGCGCCCCAGGTTGCCGATGATCAGCCCGGCGACCACCATCGCGATCGGCGCCGAGACGTGCAGTTCGGTGGACATCGCCGAACCGCCGATCACCAGGGCCAGGGTCAGCATCACGGTAATCTGATGCTGCTCGACGCTTTTGATCATCCGGTAGACCAGATAGCCGATCAGCCCACCGAACAACACACCGCCAATCGCCTCATGGACGAAGAGCATGGCCGTGGCGCTGACGGTCGGGGTTTCGCCCAGTTGCGCGATGCCCAGCAGCACGGTGAAGACCACGACCGCGGTGCCGTCGTTGAACAGCGATTCGCCAACGATGGTGGTTTTCAGCGGTTTTGAAGCATTGGCGGTACGCAATACGCCGAGTACCGCAATCGGGTCGGTCGGTGAGATCAGCGCGCCGAACAACAGGCAGTAGAGGAAACTCACGTGCCAGCCGAACAGGGCAAAGATGTAGAAGGCCAGACTGCCGATCACCACTGTGGCGATCAATACGCCGAAGGTAGCCAGCAGGCCGATCGGCCAGCGGTAGCTGCGCAAGTCATTCAGGTTGACGTGCAGGGCGCCGGCGAACAGCAGGAACGACAGCATCCAGTTCATCAGCAGATCGCCGAAGTCGATCTGGCCGATCAGTTGCTGCACACGGTCTTCGAGCCCCGGAAAACCGAGCACGCTGAGGCCTTGCAGGAGCAGTGAGAACAGCAGGGCGGTAACCATCACGCCGATGGTCGGCGGCAGGCCGATGAAGCGGAAATTGACGAAGGTCAGGAGGGTGGTCAAACAGATGAAAGCGGCGACAAGTTCAAGCATCCGGGGTCCTTTGGATGAGGGGTGAATGGAGCGCGACCGGAGGTTGGACGCAGGGGTTTGATGGGGCGGGTGTGGCTGAGGGCACATCCGAATCCGGAGTCAAATTCAACAGCCCTCACCCCAGCCCTCTCCCAGAGGGAGAGGGGGCCGACCGAGGTGTCTGGTGAGGTGCATCGATCTGAACGATCGGGTCGATTATGGAATGAGCGAAGCACGGTCAGGTCGGCGTAGCTCTTAAGCATCCCCCAATCAGTCCCCTCTCCCACTGGGAGAGGGCTAGGGTGAGGGCTGCATCTGGCACACCACAATCAGCCAGACACATTGACCGCACTGGCCCGCCGACGTTGCAGGTAAATGAACAGCAGCGCGGTCAGCACCGTCAGCACGCCGACCAGCGCCCCGGTCCACGGCAAGTCCGCCAGATCCGCGCCGCTGGCGACCACCAGTCCGCCGATCCAGGCGCCCGCAGCGTTGCCGAGGTTGAACGCGCTCTGGTTCAGCGTCGAACCGAGATTCGGCGCTTCATGCGCCTGATCGATGATCAACAGCTGCAGAATCGGGCACAGTGCGAAGGCGAAAATTCCCCACAGCACCAGCGTGATTGCCGCCGGAATAACCGAACGGCTGGTCTGGCTGAACGCCGCGAGAATCACCACGACCGCCAGTGCCACGCCGACCAGTGACGGCAACAGACGGCTGTCGGCCAGACGCCCGCCGAGCATGCTGCCCGCTGTCAGACCGACGCCAAACAACAGCAGCATCACCGTCACACCGTGGGGGCTGACGCCAGTGATGTCTTGCAGAATCGGTGCGATATAGGTGAATACGCTGAACAGGCTGGTCGAGGCCAGCACGCTCATGCCCAGCGCCAGCAGCACGTTGGCCTTGCCCAGTACTTTGAATTCGCTGGCGAGGTTGGCCTTGTCCATCGCGATGTGTTTGGGCAACCACAACCATTGCGCCAGCGCGGCGACAATGCCGATCACCGACACCGCCCAGAAGGTCGAGCGCCAGCCAGCGTATTGGCCCAGCGCTGTGCCCAGGGGCACGCCGAGGACATTGGCCAGGGTCAGGCCGGTGAACATCATCGCAATGGCCTGCGCGCGTTTGTTCGGCGCAACCAGTCCGGCGGCGACCACCGAGCCAATGCCGAAAAACGCGCCATGACACAGCGCCGTGACCACGCGTGCCGCCATCAGTGTTGCGTAGTTCGGCGCGAGCGCGCAGAGCACGTTGCCGAGAATGAACATCAGCGTCATGCCCAACAGGGTCGCTTTGCGCGGCATGTTGGCGGTGCCGATCGCCAGAATCGGCGCGCCGAACACCACGCCCAGGGCGTAACCGGTGATCAGCAGGCCGGCGTGAGGAATGCTCACCGCAAGGTCGCGGGCGACATCGGGCAGCAGGCCCATGATGACGAATTCGGTGGTGCCGATGCCGAATGCGGCAACGGCGAGTGCAAGCAAAGCGAGGGGCATGCGCAAGGTCTCTGTCAGTAGTCTTGACGCTTTGATCAGGCATACGCGTGCCAGCGACCGTTTTCGCAAGGAAAGCGGAGCAGGCAGCTTTTATTGGAATTTTTGGGTGTGCAGCTGAGTACGGCGTGGTGGGGTGCAGTATAAACAGCTGCTGACACATGGCGAATCAATTCTGACCAGTCGGTTCTGCAATCGCATATTCACCGTAAGCGGTGCCGTGAAATATCCGCCTGAAAGAACCTTTCGGCCGGCCACGGCTCTTAGCCTTTGGGCAGGTGCTGATCGGCATGCTGGGTGATGAAGTTCTGACCGCTCGCCCATTCTCGAATCGAAAAAAGGACGACGTTATGACGGTGGCTCTTTGGTGTGTGTTGATCGCGATTTTTCTGCCGTACCTGTGCACGGTCGTGGCGAAGGCAACCGGCGGTTTCCGCTTGAAGGACAATTACGATCCACGGGATTTCCTCGACAGCGTCGACGGCGTCGCCCGTCGCGCCCATGCCGCGCAGTTGAACAGCTTTGAAGTGACGCCAGCCTTTGCCGCCGCGGTGATCGTTGCCCATCTGGTCGGCACTGCGGAGCTGGTGACGGTCAATGTGCTGGCCGTGCTGTTTATCACCAGTCGCCTGCTGTACATCATTTGCTATCTGGCCGACTGGGCCGCACTGCGTTCGGTGGTGTGGTTTATCGGGATGGCGTTGATTGCTTCGTTCTTCTTTGTGTCCATCTGATTATCGGGTGTTGCTGCCGGCCTCTTCGCGAGCAGGCTCGCTCCCACATGGAAATGCATTCCAGATGTGGGAGCGAGCCTGCTCGCGAAGGCGACCGATCAGACCACGAAGAACCTAAGACTTTTGCTTCGGTGTATCCGCCACCTGCGGCACTTGCGGTAACTCTTTTCCTTTGGGCCAGAGCATCCAGATCTGCCCTTGCTGCTTCATGTCCCCGGCCAGTTGCCCGGCCGCATCGCCAGTGCCCCAGAACAGATCCGCACGCACCTCACCAGCAATCGCGCCGCCGGTATCCTGCGCCGCGACCGGGCGCACCAGCGGTGTGCCATCCGGTTTGGTGGTGGACAGCCATAACAGACTGCCCAACGGAATCACCTTGCGATCCACCGCCGCGCTGTAGCCGGCGGTCAGCGGCACGTTCAGCGAGCCGCGCGGGCCTTCGTTGCTGTCCGGGTTGCGGGTGAAGAACACGTAGCTCGGGTTGCTGGCCAGCAGTTCCGGAATGCGCGTCGGGTTGGCCTTGGCCCAATTGCTGATCGCGCTCATGGTCACCTCTTCTTTCTTCAGCTCGCCTTGCTCGACCAGCCAGCGACCGATCGGCCGGTACGGGTGGCCGTTCTGATCGGCGTAGGCAATGCGCAACTGTTTGCCGTCTTCGGTCTGAATCCGGCCCGACCCCTGAATCTGCAGAAATTGCAGGTTCATCGGATCCGTCAGGTAGGCGACTACCGGAGCTTTAACGCCTTTGGATTCGATGGTTGCTGCGTCATCGTAAGGCTTGAGCACGCGACCTTCGAGGCGGCCGCGCAGGCGCTTGCCTTTCAATTCCGGATAGATGCTGTCGAGCGAGACAATGATCATGTCTTCTGGCACGCCATACACCGGCACGTTGGCCGTTGCGGTTGGGGTCAGGCTGCCGGGGTACACAGGTTCGTAGTAGCCAGTGATCAGGCCGTTGGGGTTGTCGTGCTCGGCGCGCAGGCCGTAGACATCGAGGTTCTGCTTGAGGAATGCGCGAATTGCATCAGCACTTTGCGGCACATTCGCCGCTGCAGCGCAGGTCGGGCCCCAGACTGCGTCGGCTTTGAGTCGTGTGCAGGCGCTGCGCCACGAGCCGAAACCGGCGACCAGATCGCTGTCGGAGACTGCTGGCAAGGCTTCCCAGGTTGCGCTGGAATAGGTGGCCAGCGCGTGGGTTTTCGGTTCGGCGTTGTCACCGCCGGTGCAGCCGGCGAGGGCGGCCAGGATTGGCAGGGTGACGAGAAGCGGGTGACGCCAGGCCGTGAAGCGGCTGTTCATGGAGTGATTCCTGTGCCGGTTGGCCGAGTGCTCCATGCGCTCGAACAACCCGTATTTTTAATAGGGCTATTGGTGTTTGGCGGTGAGCCGACGATACTGGCCGCCGATTTCCGCGACCTGAAGCCACCATGACTCTGAAACGAATTGCTGTTGTATTGCTGGCCTGCCTGAGCTTGTCCGCCTGTGGCGGCGTCGACCCGAATTCGCCGCTGGGCCAGCGCAAGGCCATCTTCAAACAGATGCTCAAGACCAGCGAAGACCTCGGCGGCATGTTGCGTGGGCGCATTGCGTTCGACGGGCCGAAATTTGCCGAGGGTGCGGTCAGACTCGATGAGTTGTCCCACGAGCCCTGGAAGCATTTTCCGCAGGTGCGCGAAGAAGATCACACCAGCGCCAAGGACGATGTCTGGCAGAAACAGGCACGTTTCCAGGAGCTGGCCCGCGCTCTTGAAGCGGCTACCGGCGAACTGGTAGCCGCCAGCCAGGTTCAGCCCTACAAGGCCAGCAATCTCGGGCCGGCAGTGCAGAAAGTCGAGGATGCCTGCAGTGCTTGCCATAAAGAGTTTCGGGATCATTGATTCCTGAACCTGCTGAGTACCTTGTGGCAAGCTCCCTCGCCACAGGGAATCGGCAGATTACTTGTCGATCTCGTCCAGCGCTTCCTGCAGTTCCTTGCGCGATTCGGCGAGCTTCTCCTTGCGCTTGTTGATCTTCTCCGGATCGCCTTTTTTCATGGCCTTGTCGAGGTCTGCCTGACGCTGGCTGACTTCATGCTTGGCCTCAAGCACCTTGTTCTCACGCTCTTTCTTCAGGCCGGCGTCGGTGCAGTGTTCGGTCACTTCGCGCAGTGCGGTTTCCAGACCTGCCTGCTGCTCCATGTTGCCGCGGGATTTGGCCTGTTCGATCTGATTGATGATGCCCTGCTTCTTGGCAGCGCAGCCGGTCAGGCCCGGGCCGTCTTCTTCGGCCATGACCGGGGCGGCCATGACGCCGCAAAGAGTAAGCAGGGCGAGCGGTGCGAGAAATTTCATAAAAGCTCCATGTGCAAAGGCAATCGGGGTAGGAGGGCACTGCGCTGTTGGAGCGTCTGGCCGGCCATTGGGTTCCCGCCTGGCGGGGATTGCATGTTCAGAAGCCGTCGATTCCGGCGGCTTTCAAGGTGTCGCTCAAAGCCATTACCTGCGGGTCGCGAAAGAATGCGCTCAGTTGCGCCGCGCGACCCGGGCCGATGCCGGCTTCTGCCTGCCATTGTTCAGTGTCGCGTTGTGCCAGGGCCTGCCACGAATCAGCCAGTTGTGCCTTTCCGGCCGGCGGCATGCCCAGGGCTTTCAACCAATGAGCGAACGGCTGGTGCCGCGCGCCCCGAAAACTTTCGATCAGACGTGCGCTGCTGCGCTCGCCGAGGCCGGCAATGTTAGCAAGCTCTGAGGCATCGAGGGTCAGCCAATCCAGCAGGTGTTTCAGACGGCCTGTTTCCAAAAGTTTCTCCCAGGTGCCACGCCCGACATGTTGCATGGCCAGGCCCTGCTTGCCGCTCAGCCAGGTCAGACGCGCGAGAAACTGGCTTTCACAGCCGGGCGTCGGTTGCCAGCAGCTCAGGGCGTGGTAGTCGCTGGCGTTGGGGATGTCGATGTCTGGCCGTTCGCTGGTACGTAACACGACACTGTCCAGGCGTGGAATGGTCAGCCCGGCCAGACTGAGAGCCACCTGGTCGCCGGGGCGAATGTCGAGGGTTTGCCAGCGCTTGAGCGAGCTGACGCTGACCTGTTTGATCTCGCGGTCATCGAGTCTCACCGGCAGCAGTTCCAGCACTGGGGTGATGCGCCCGGTGCGGCCGATCTTGAAATTCACCTTGCGCACTTCCGCCAATGCCTGGGCGAATGGGTATTTCCAGGCCACCGCCCAGTAAGGTGCCTTGGCCTGCCAGCGTTCGGCGGGTGGCCGTTGACTCTGGCGCAGCACTACGCCATCGCTGGCAAAGGGCAGCGGCGAGCGATACCAGTGCTCGCGCCATTTTTGCGCGTCTTCGAATCGGGTGATCGGCTGTGTGTATGGCTCGGTTGTGGCGAACCCCAATGCCTGAAGTCCGGACAATCTCTCTGGCAGCCGCACAGGGCCTTGCGGCCAGTCCCAAACGAACAGCCCGATCCCGGCGGCCTGTTCGGCATCGAGGGATTTGCGTCCCATAAGGCCGGCCACTGTGGCGCGGGCGTTGACGCTGCCGGATCGCGCTTGCACGTGCGCCTGCAGCCGCCAGTAGAGTTCGCCCTGCACCAGCAGATCCCGTGGCTGGTTCAGGCGTTGCGGAATGGCAGCGATTCTACGCGCGGAAATTGTCCAGTCCTGACCGCTGACACCGTCACCTCGGCTGATGGCCTGCTGCAATATCCCCTGACGGTAGATCAGCGTGACGGCCACTCCATCGACCTTGGGCTGCACCCAGACGCTCTGGCGATCGCGCAGCCAGTTGGCGACGTCTGCAGCTTTGTGCAGCTTGTCCAGGCCGGTGTGGGTGATGGGATGAGTGACCGTGCCGGCCGCTGTGCGCAACGGCTGCGGTGATGCGGGTTGGTTGAAGCAGGCTTGCCATTCATTCAGCCGCAGCAGGGACTGGTCATAGAGTTCGTCGGTGATCAATGAACGGCCTTCGCGGTGATAGGCGTCGTCCCATTGGTCGATCCGGTTTTGCAGGGTAGTGATTTCGCGTTGGGCTTGGGGTAAGGGCCAGTCGGGGCAGTTGGCTTGGCTGACGAGGATGATGAGTGCCAGCAGGAAGGCCAGCAACAGGCGCAGTGTGAAAAGCATCGTTGAGCGTCCTTGCTCGGGGGTGATGCTTGAAGGGTAGGTGAGGATCTGAAGATCGTTGCGCGGTTTTTTTGCGAACTGTTTCCGGGCTGGAGCGTGGTGGCGTCGGGTAGGGCCCTTTCGCGAGCAGGCTCGCTCCCACAGAGATCTCAAAAATCCGTCAGGCATGAAAAAGCCCCGCACGGCGCGAACCGTGCGGGGCTTTCATGCAGCCAGGGTCTTACAGGCCAGCGGCAGAACGCAGGGCGTCGGCGCGGTCGGTTTTTTCCCAGGTGAACGTGGTGAAGCTGTCTTCGCCAACGGTCTTGGTCTGCGGAGCACGACCGAAGTGGCCGTAGGCTGCGGTTTCCTGGTACATCGGGTGCAGCAGGTCGAGCATGGTGGTGATCGCATATGGACGCAGGTCGAACACTTCACGCACCAGTTTGATGATCTTGTCATCGCTGATCTTGCCGGTGCCGAAGGTATTCAGCGAGATCGACGTAGGCTGGGCCACACCGATCGCGTAGGACACCTGGATCTCGCAACGCTCGGCCAGGCCGGCCGCAACGATGTTCTTGGCCACGTAACGGCCAGCGTAGGCCGCGGAACGGTCAACCTTCGATGGATCCTTGCCGGAGAACGCGCCGCCGCCGTGACGGGCCATGCCGCCGTAGCTATCGACGATGATCTTGCGACCGGTCAGACCGCAGTCACCTACCGGGCCGCCAATGATGAACTGGCCGGTCGGGTTGATGTGGAACTGGGTGTCCTTGCTCAGCAGTTCGGCAGGCAGCACGTGCTTGACGATCAGCTCCATCACGCCTTCGCGCAGGTCTTTGTACGACACTTCCGGGTTGTGCTGGGTCGACAGGACAACGGCGTCGATGCCGACAACCTTGCCGCCTTCGTAACGGCAGGTCACTTGCGACTTGGCGTCCGGACGCAGCCACGGCAGCAGGCCCGACTTGCGTGCTTCGGCCTGACGCTGCACCAACTGGTGCGAGAAAGTGATCGGCGCTGGCATCAAAACGTCGGTTTCGTTGCTGGCGTAGCCGAACATCAGGCCCTGGTCGCCGGCGCCCTGATCTTCAGGCTTGGCACGGTCAACACCCTGGTTGATGTCGGGGGACTGCTTGCCGATGATGTTCATCACGCCGCAGGTCGCGCCGTCGAAGCCGACTTCGGAGCTGGTGTAGCCGATGTCGCAAATCACGTCACGAACGATCTGCTCCAGGTCGACCCAGGCACTGGTGGTCACTTCACCGGCAACGATGGCCACGCCGGTCTTGACCAGGGTTTCCACGGCCACGCGAGCGTGTTTGTCCTGGGCAATAATGGCGTCCAGCACCGCATCGGAAATCTGGTCGGCGATTTTGTCCGGATGTCCTTCAGACACGGACTCGGAGGTGAAGAGGGAGTATTCGCTCATCTCGATGTTTTCCTGAATTTACCGATGGTGAGTGTCGCCAGCCGGTCGCTGAAAGTGGCGGACCTGGATCTGGAAACCATTACGTAAGCCTACATAGAGGCTTTCCCCGGGAACGAGTCCCGCAGCGGTGGCCCAACGGGCCAGATCGTCCTGTTCAAACCCCAACCAGAGATCACCGCAGGCCTCCCTGGCCCAACTCTGGTTGTGGCTACATAACTCTGTCACGAGCAGGCTACCGCCCGGTTGCAGCAGGTCAGCCATGTGCCTGAGCGCATCGGCCGGGGCGGCGAAATGGTGCAGGACCATGTTCAACACCACGCAATCGGCCATAAGGCTCGTGCCGTTCAATGCATCGGCCAATTGCAGGCTGACGTTAGCCAGCTGTTCACGTTCGCACACCTGACGCGCCAGTTCGAGCATCGCCGGGCTGTTGTCCAGCGCGGTTACGGTGCCGAAGCGACGGGCCAGTTCCGGCAGAAAAGCACCATCGCCGGGGCCGACTTCAATGGCCGTGGCTGCACCATCGAAGTTCAGTTTGTCGAGCAGGGCCAGCACGCTGTCACGGTACTGCGGCAGGCCTGCGATCAAGTCTTGCTGGGCACGGAATTTTTCCGCCACCCGGGCGAAGAAGTCCTGACTGGCAGCGGCACGCTGGCCGTGAACCTGTTCGATGCGCGCTTGCACCTCGTCAGGCAGATCCAGATTGTCGACTTCTTCTAACAGCGCCGCGTGCAGCTTGCCGCCGAGCAAATCGCTGTGGGGCAGGGCGCGACGATAGAAAATCGCATTCCCTTCACGGCGTGTCGCCACCAGATCGGCTTGTGCCAGCACCTTGAGGTGATGGCTCATGCCCGACTGGCCGATGCCGAAAATCTGCGCCAGCTCCAGCACGCCGAACGAATCGTTGGCCAGCGCGCGCAAGACATTCAGCCGCAGCGGATCACCGCCGGCCTTGCACAGGGCCGCCAGCTCGTCGCAATCGTCATGGCGAATGGAAGGCACGCGTAGGTTCATAGGGCTGGCAGTCTAGAGACGGGGGCAAAGCATCGCAAGGTCAATATCAAAAAGTTTTGATATTGCTCGATAAATGGCACTTCTCAGCGGACGGCAGTCTCTACAAACGAATAGCGGAAAGGTTTCACCAAGCGAAACCCGCGCTATCGATTGGAAAAACGCCCGCGGATGACTATCTGTCATTGCCCCGAGGCGCATGGGTGAGGGAAAATGCCCTCCTTTTTTCCGTTTCAGTCTATTCACACCCAGGAGATCAGCGATGCCTAGCCGTCGTGAGCGTGCCAACGCCATTCGTGCCCTCAGCATGGATGCCGTGCAAAAAGCCAACAGCGGCCATCCCGGTGCCCCTATGGGTATGGCAGATATTGCCGAAGTGCTGTGGCGCGACTACCTCAAGCACAACCCGAGCAACCCGTCTTTCGCCGACCGTGACCGCTTCGTGCTGTCCAACGGCCACGGCTCGATGTTGATCTACTCGCTGCTGCACCTGACCGGTTACGACCTGTCGATCGACGACCTCAAGCAATTCCGTCAACTGCACAGCCGCACTCCAGGCCACCCGGAATTCGGTTACACCCCGGGCGTCGAAACCACCACCGGCCCGCTGGGTCAGGGTCTGGCCAACGCCGTCGGTTTCGCCCTGGCTGAGAAAGTCATGGGCGCGCAGTTCAACCGTCCAGGCCACAACATCGTTGACCACCACACCTACGTGTTCCTCGGTGATGGCTGCATGATGGAAGGCATTTCCCACGAAGTCGCTTCCCTGGCTGGCACGCTGGGCCTGGGCAAGCTGATCGCCTTCTACGATGACAACGGCATCTCCATCGACGGCGAAGTCGAAGGCTGGTTCACCGATGACACGCCGAAGCGTTTCGAAGCCTACAACTGGCAGGTGATCCGCAACGTCGACGGCCACGATCCGGAAGAGATCAAGACCGCCATCGAAACCGCACGCAAGAGCGCGCAGCCAACCCTGATCTGCTGCAAGACCACCATCGGTTTCGGTTCGCCGAACAAGCAGGGCAAGGAAGATTGCCACGGCGCCCCACTGGGTGACGCGGAAATCGCCCTGACCCGTCAGGCGCTGAACTGGAACTACGGCCCGTTCGAAATCCCGGCCGAGATCTATGCCGAGTGGGACGCCAAGGAAGCTGGCCGCGCGGTCGAAGCCGAATGGGATCAGCGTTTCGCCGCCTACTCCGCTGCGTTCCCTACCGAAGCCAACGAGCTGATCCGTCGTCTGAGCGGCGAATTGCCGGCCGACTTCTCGGAGAAAGCCTCGGCCTATATCGCCGAAGTCGCGGCCAAGGGCGAGACCATCGCCAGCCGCAAAGCCAGCCAGAACACCCTCAACGCCTTTGGTCCGCTGCTGCCGGAACTGCTTGGCGGCTCGGCTGACCTCGCCGGTTCCAACCTGACCCTGTGGAAAGGCTGCAAGGGCGTCAACGCTGAAGACGCCAGCGGCAACTACATGTACTACGGCGTGCGCGAATTCGGCATGACCGCGATCATGAACGGCGTCACCCTGCACGGCGGTCTGGTGCCTTACGGCGCGACCTTCCTGATGTTCATGGAATACGCGCGCAACGCCGTACGCATGTCGGCACTGATGAAGAAGCGCGTGATTCACGTCTACACCCACGACTCCATCGGTCTGGGCGAAGACGGCCCGACCCACCAGCCGATCGAGCAACTGACCAGCCTGCGCAGCACGCCGAACCTCGACACCTGGCGTCCAGCCGACGCCGTGGAATCGGCGGTGGCCTGGAAAAACGCTCTGGAGCGCAAGGACGGCCCGTCGGCGCTGATCTTCTCGCGGCAGAACCTGCAGCATCAGGAACGCGACGCTGGCCAGATCGCCAACATCAGCCGTGGTGGTTATGTGCTCAAGGACTGCGCAGGCGAGCCTGAGCTGATCCTGATCGCCACCGGTTCGGAAGTTGGTCTGGCCGTTCAGGCCTTCGACAAACTGACCGAGCAGGGCCGCAAGGTCCGCGTGGTTTCCATGCCTTGCACCAGCGCTTTCGATGCACAGGATGCGGAGTACAAGCAGTCGGTTCTGCCGCTGCAAGTCAGCGCGCGTATCGCCATCGAAGCGGCCCACGCCGACTTCTGGTTCAAGTACGTGGGTCTGGAAGGTCGCGTGATCGGCATGACCACCTACGGTGAGTCGGCGCCGGCTTCGGCATTGTTCGAAGAGTTCGGCTTTACCCTGGAAAACATCCTGGGTCAGGCTGAAGAGCTGCTGGAGGACTAAGCAGTACGAATGCGGTGGCCCTGGCCGCCGCGTTCCCCTGTAGGAGCTGCCGAAGGCTGCGATCTCTTGATCTTGATCTTAAAAACAAGATCAAGAGATCGCAGCCTCGTTTCACTCGTCAGCTCCTACAGGGGTTGTGTTGTTAGCGAATTCTATCGAGAACCCCATGCCTCAACCGCGTCCTTACAAAGTTGCACTCAACGGCTACGGCCGCATTGGTCGTTGCGTCTTGCGGGCGTTGTTCGAGCGCGGCGCGAAGGCCGGGTTTGAAATTGTCGCGATCAACGATCTGGCCGATATGGCCAGCATCGAATACCTGACACGCTTCGACTCCACCCACGGCCGTTTCCCCGGCGAAGTGCGGGTCGAGGGCGATTGTCTGCATATCAATGGCGACTGCGTGAAGGTCCTGCGCAGTGCCACCCCGGAAGGCATCGATTGGGCGTCGCTGGGCGTCGATCTGGTGCTGGAGTGCTCCGGCGCTTACCACACCCGTGCCGACGGTCAGCGTTTTCTCGACGCCGGCGCGCCGCGCGTGCTGTTCTCGCAGCCGATGGCCAGCGAGGCGGATGTCGACGCCACCATCGTCTACGGCGTCAATCAGGACTGCCTGACGGGCGACGAACTGCTGGTGTCCAACGCCTCCTGCACCACCAACTGCGGCGTGCCGCTGCTGCGCCTGCTCGATCAGGCGATCGGTCTGGATTACGTGTCGATCACCACGATCCACTCGGCGATGAACGATCAGCCGGTGATCGACGCCTATCACCATGAAGACCTGCGCCGCACCCGTTCGGCGTTCCAGTCGGTGATCCCGGTGTCCACTGGTCTGGCGCGCGGTATCGAGCGCCTGCTGCCGGAACTTGCCGGACGAATTCAGGCCAAAGCCGTGCGCGTGCCGACAGTCAACGTGTCCTGCCTCGACATCACGATGCAGACCGCCACCGCGACTGACGCCAACGAGGTCAACCGGATCCTGCGCGAAGCCGCCACCAGCGGCCCGCTCAAAGGCCTTCTGGCCTACACCGAGTTGCCGCACGCCAGCTGTGATTTCAACCATGACCCACATTCGGCCATCGTCGATGCCAGTCAGACCCGTGTTTCCGGCCCCAAACTGGTGAACATCCTGGCCTGGTTCGACAACGAGTGGGGTTTTGCCAACCGAATGCTGGACGTTGCAGATCACTATCTGCAAACAGCAACTTCAAAAAAACCGTAGGAAGTGCGACCCATGACCGTGTTGAAGATGTCCGACCTCGATCTGCAAGGTAAGCGTGTATTGATCCGCGAAGACCTCAACGTCCCCGTCAAGGACGGTGTTGTCACCAGCGACGCGCGCATCCTGGCTTCGCTGCCGACCATCAAGCTGGCCCTGGAAAAAGGCGCGGCGGTGATGGTCTGCTCGCACCTGGGCCGTCCTACCGAAGGCGAATTCTCTGCCGAAAACAGCCTGAAACCTGTCGCCGACTACCTGAGCAAGGCGCTCGGCCGCGAAGTGCCGCTGGTGGCTGATTACCTCGGTGGCGTCGAGGTCAAGGCGGGCGACATCGTGCTGTTCGAAAACGTGCGCTTCAACAAGGGCGAGAAAAAGAACGCCGACGACCTGGCCCAGCAATACGCGGCCCTGTGCGACGTGTTCGTGATGGACGCTTTCGGTACCGCTCACCGCGCCGAAGGTTCGACCCATGGTGTAGCCAAGTTTGCCAAAGTCGCTGCCGCTGGCCCGTTGCTGGCCGCTGAGCTGGACGCACTGGGCAAAGCTCTCGGCGCACCGGCCAAGCCAATGGCGGCGATCGTTGCCGGCTCCAAGGTGTCGACCAAACTCGATGTGCTGAACAGCCTGAGCCAGATCTGCGATCAACTGATCGTCGGCGGCGGCATCGCCAACACCTTCCTCGCGGCGGCCGGTCACCCGGTCGGCAAGTCGCTGTACGAACCGGATCTGCTCGACACCGCCCGTGAAATCGCTGCGAAAGTCAGCGTGCCGCTGCCGGTTGACGTTGTGGTCGCCAAGGAATTTGCGGAAAGCGCTGAAGCGACTGTGAAACTGATCGCCGACGTTGCGGCTGACGACATGATTCTCGACATCGGCCCGCAAACCGCGGCCAACTTCGCCGAGCTGCTGAAATCGTCGAAAACCATTCTGTGGAACGGTCCGGTTGGCGTGTTCGAGTTCGATCAGTTCGGCAACGGCACCAAAGTACTGGCCCAGGCCATCGCCGAGAGCTCGGCATTCTCCATTGCTGGCGGTGGCGACACCCTGGCGGCGATCGATAAATATGGCGTGGCTGAACAGATCTCCTACATTTCCACCGGCGGTGGCGCGTTCCTCGAATTCGTCGAGGGCAAGGTGCTGCCAGCCGTTGAAGTCCTGGAAAGCCGGGCCAAGGCCTGAGGCCGCCCGTTTGGCCAGGCAAAGGAGTGTTTTCATGGTCAAGTCGTTAGCGCTGTTGTTGCTGAGCGGTACGCTGGCGGCCTGCGGGAGTACCCCGAAGGCCGACGCGACGCCAGCACCGAGCGAGCCGCAGAAGGGCTGTTATCAGGCCGACTGGCAGGCCGAAACCAACCCGGTGCTGAACAAGCGCTCGGGTCCGGACGGCCTGGACAAATACGAGACGCAAACCCCGGTCAAGGAACATGGTTGTCCTTGACGGGTCTGACTCTTTAACTCAGGGCTGGCGGCAAGCGTCGCCAGTCGAGGAACACGGATGAAAGGCTTGATCGCCGTTGCGGCGTTGGCATTGTTGGGCGGTTGCGCGCAGTTGAACCTGTTTCAGTCGTCCGCCCCGGCAGACAACTGGACGACCTGGACCTGCGACAGCCAGGCCAAGGTGTTGTGGCGTTACGCCGATGCCGGCCAGCAGGAAGTCGACGTGCGCCTCGGCGGCGGTGATCAGGTCTATCGCCTGAAAGAAGAGCCGGGCGCCTCGGGCACGCTGTATAGCGATGGCATGCTGGCGTTTCACGTCAAGGGTGAAGAAGGCCTGGTGTACTGGGTCGCCACCAATGACCTGATAGGCCGTGGATGCAAAGCCGAGTAATTGCAACACCGCAGGCCCATTGTAGGAGTGAGCCTGCTCGCGATAGCGGTATGACAGTCGCTGCAATATTGACTGCAAGATAGCTATCGCGAGCAGGCTCACTCCTACAGGGGATCAGTGTAGTTCTCAGGATTATGCTTTATCGAATCACCAGACCGGGCCTCAACCCCGATCTGCATTAACTTGAATAGCCGCCGCCGCTCCGGCAGGCTGGCACGATCAACGACCCTCAACCGGGAGAGACACACACAATGGCACTTATCAGCATGCGCCAGATGCTGGACCACGCAGCCGAGTTCGGCTACGGCGTTCCAGCTTTCAACGTCAACAACCTTGAGCAGATGCGCGCCATCATGGAAGCCGCTGACAAGACTGACTCCCCGGTGATCGTCCAGGCTTCGGCCGGCGCCCGCAAATACGCCGGCGCGCCATTCCTGCGTCACTTGATCCTGGCCGCGATCGAAGAATTCCCGCACATCCCGGTGTGCATGCACCAGGACCACGGCACCAGCCCTGACGTCTGCCAGCGTTCGATTCAACTGGGCTTCAGCTCGGTAATGATGGACGGCTCGCTGGGCGAAGACGGCAAGACCCCGACCGACTACGACTACAACGTTCGCGTCACCCAACAGACCGTCGCTATGGCCCACGCCTGCGGCGTTTCGGTAGAAGGCGAGCTGGGCTGCCTGGGTTCGCTGGAAACCGGTATGGCCGGTGAAGAAGACGGCATCGGCGCCGAAGGCGTTCTGGATCACAGCCAAATGCTGACTGACCCGGAAGAAGCCGCTGACTTCGTCAAGCGTACCCAGGTCGATGCCCTGGCCATCGCCATCGGCACCAGCCACGGCGCCTACAAGTTCACCAAGCCACCGACCGGTGATGTGCTGGCGATCGATCGCATCAAGGAAATCCACAAGCGCATCCCCAACACTCACCTGGTGATGCACGGTTCGTCCTCCGTGCCACAAGAGTGGCTGGCGATCATCAACCAGTACGGCGGCGACATCAAAGAAACCTACGGCGTACCGGTTGAAGAAATTGTCGAAGGCATCAAGCACGGCGTGCGCAAGGTCAACATCGACACCGACCTGCGTCTGGCATCCACCGGCGCCATGCGTCGCCTGATGGCCACCAACCCGAGCGAATTCGACCCACGTAAATTCTTCGGCGCCACCGTGACTGCAATGCGTGACGTGTGTATTGCTCGTTATGAAGCGTTTGGCACTGCGGGCAATGCTTCGAAGATCAAACCGATCTCGCTGGAAGCGATGTACCAGCGTTATCTGAAGGGTGAGTTGAACGCTAAGGTTAACTAAGCCTGAGCGTTAGACCGCTTTAAAGAAACCCGCCGTGAGGCGGGTTTTTTTGTGGTCGGTTATTCCTTCAGCTCGACATGATCCAGTGCCTGATTCACTGCCAGTTCACCGAGCATGACGACCTGCGCGATCCCCAGCGCGGTTTTGCGATGGGAGTTGTCGAGCATCGCGTCGAAGTTGTTGAGCATGACGCTGGCTGAGCGCAAGGTTTCGCTGGCGTTGGCCAGCAGGGATTCGGTGTTGTATTTCGAGTTGGCGAAATACATGGGCTCGGGTTCATTGTTGCTCGCCGTGATCAGGGCGGCGGGGTTGAGGTAGTGGTCGAGGGCGCGTTCGGCGGCGTCGTTGAGTTTTTTCGAGTCGAGGGATTCGTATGGCGAGGCCGGGTCGGTGACCGGCGGGTGTGGCGTTGATTTAGTCATTTGCTCGAAACCTGATTGGAGTGCCCCCGCTCTGGCTACTAATCAAAGTGGAGGCAACTGTACGCAGGTTAGTAGACCGGGGTTTCGAGCAAGCCGGCGCACCCGAAGGTGCCCTGCGCACAGCTACCATCAAGCGCAGGAATCAAAATTCCCGACTTACAGATGCTTGTGCATCACGCTTGAAACCACGGGCTACTAAACCCGATCACTGGAAATCAGTGACGCGAATCAAGTTCCCGATGGCCCGCCAGGCGCACAAGCCGGCGGATTCAGGCGTACCCGTAGGCAACGACGCAAGCTGTTGTAGGCATCCGGAGGTAACCGCCGACAGATCTAAACAACGCTGTTTTAAAGGTAGGAGCTGCCGAAGGCGGCGATCTTTTGACTTTGATTCCGGCGTTCCCAAGAGGCGCCAAACATCAAGATCAAAAGATCGCAGCCTTCGGCAGCTCCTACAAGGGATTGCGATGTCGAAATGGGTTACTTGTCGTGATCAATATCCAGTTTGGTAAACGTCACCTGCCCACCCTCACTGGTGTACCCGGTGTTGTCCTGCACATAAACCCCAGCCTTGAAGTACAACGGCTTGTCGCGCCAGGTCGCGCTGATCTGTGAATCCCACTGATACCCCGCCGCACTCACGCCCAGCGCACCGCCAGGGCTCAAGTGGATGAGGTAGTTGAATTCGCGATCGAGCTTGACGCCGGTGGCGAGGGTTATGACGCGGCTTTCTTCGTCATCGGGGCGCATGCGCACCTTGATGACCAGGTTGCCCGTCTCGGTCTTTGTCTTGTACTGATACTCAAGTTTGAGCATCGGCTTCTGGCTTTCATAAGCGTGAATCTGACCAATAACGATCTTGCCCGAACTGGGCACCTTGTTCACGGCGAGGGTTGCACGCAGCAGGTTGTCCGCGTCCGGGTAATACCAGTTGCGCAGGGTGCCGTTGCTGAAGGTCTCGCGCAGTTCGGTGCGCGGGTAGACGGCGTTTTCGGTTTTTGACCCGGTAACCGGGGACCAGAAAAACAAGGTTCCGGTGTCGGAATGGAAGTATTGATCCTTGAAGCCTTTCACCAGTTTTTCGGTTTCGACGGTGTACGGCGGGCTGCCAACGGGAACGCTGAGATTCCAGGTTGCGAGATCGATCATGTCGGTTCTTCCACTCGATTCATCCTGAACGCGGGTGCCAGAAGCTCTAGCCCGCGCCTTTTCGGGGCGCCTTTATAAGCGTAGCGGCTATTTTTGTTAATGCCCGTCCGGCAGTTGATTGGCGTCAACATCCTGTCGAAATGCCATCCTGCCCGGTTTTAGGGGGCTGTAGCGGCGACCGTTAGTCGGCTCGATGGAACATTGGCCAAATGATGGCGTGGCGGCTGCTTCTGCTTTGTGGCTTCCGCGACTAGAGTGAAGGCTCAGTACGTCTATGGTTTTGCCGGCAACCGGTCCCGATAAGAGAAGCAGCATGGAATGCGCGCAACCCCAGCCAGGTGAAGGCAACTCGGTCCTTTTGATCGTCGATGATTACCCCGAAAATCTGATCAGCATGCGCGCGTTGTTGCAGCGCCAGGATTGGCATGTGATGACCGCCGCCTCCGGTTTCGAGGCGCTCAATCTTCTGCTCGAACACGACATCGACCTGGTCCTGCTCGATGTGCAGATGCCCGGCATGGACGGTTTTGAGGTCGCACGGCTCATGCGCGGCAGCCAGCGCACGCGGTTGACGCCGATCATTTTCCTTACCGCCAACGAGCAATCCCAAGACGCCGTGATCAAGGGCTATGCCAGCGGCGCGGTGGATTACCTGTTCAAACCGTTCGATCCGCAAATCCTCAAGCCCAAGGTTCAGGCACTGCTTGAACACCAGCGCAATCGCCGTGCCCTGCAACGCCTGAGTCATGATCTGGAAGTGGCGCGCGCCTTCAATGCCTCGGTGCTGGATAACGCCGCCGAAGGCATTCTGGTGTTGAGCGAGGACGGCGTGATTCGCTTTGCCAACCCGGCGATTTCGCGGCTGCTCAACGCGCCGGTCAAGGAGCTTGAGGGCAAGGAGTTTCTCGACTTCCTGCAGAAGCCGCACATTCCGCTGTGGGCCGATTCCGAGTTCTACGCCGGCTACCAGCGCGGCGAAACTCTGCGCCTGCACGATGCGTTGCTGCGCACTGCGCCCGGGCAGCAAGTGCCGGTGGCATTGTCCTGCGCACCGCTGTCCTCGGAGCAGCACGCGATGGTGGTGACCGTGCTGGACATGTCGGTGGTGCGTCACTTGCACCAGCAACTGGAATTCCAGGCAGTGACCGACCCTCTGACCGGCCTGCTCAACCGGCGGGGTTTCTACCAGACCGTGGAAAACCTGCTGTTGCGCGGCGAACGCAGCGACAGTAGCTGGGTGTTGCTCTACCTCGATCTCGACGGCTTCAAGCGGGTCAACGATTCCCTCGGCCATGACGCCGGCGACCGCGTGTTGCGCTGGGTCTCCGAACAGTTGAAGGCGTGCCTGCGGCCGTTCGATATCCTGGCGCGCATGGGCGGCGATGAGTTCACTGCGCTGCTGGATCTGGAATTCCCCGAACAAGCGGCGAAGATTGCCGAGAAGCTCATCGAGCGGGTGTCGGTCTGTCAGCAGATCGAAGGTCTGGATATTGTCCTTGGCGCCAGCATCGGCATCGCCACCTATCCCGACTGTGGCCGCAACCTCGACGGTTTGCTGCGCGCCTCGGACATTGCCATGTACGAAGCCAAGCGGGCCGGGCGTCAGCAATATCGCTTTTATGATCATGAGATGAACGGCCGCGCACGCTCGCGCCTGATGCTGGAAGACAGCGTGCGCGAGGCCATCGAAAACCGCGATTTCAATCTGGTCTATCAGCCGCAGGTAGCGATCGGTAGCGGGCAGACTCGGGGGTTCGAAGCGTTGCTGCGCTGGCAGCATCCGAGCGTCGGCGATGTGCCGCCGGGACTGTTTCTGCCGTTGCTGGAAGAAGCGCGGTTGATCAGCCGCCTCGGCAGCTGGATCTATCACCGTGGCGCCGGCCAGCGCAAAGCCTGGGAAGCACTGTTCGCCGAGGATCTGGTGCTCGGCGTGAGCCTGAGCAACACCCAGTTCGGCTTGCCGAATCTGGTCACCGAGTTGCGTCAGGTCATGGAGCGCCATGGGCTGCAGCCACGGCAACTGGAAGTCGAGGTCACCGAGGAAGCGTTGATGCAAAACCCGGACGAGACGCGCAAGCAACTGCGGCTGCTGCGTCATCTCGGGGTGCGCGTGGCGCTGGATGATTTCGGTTCCGGATCATGCTCGCTGGCGCATCTGCGTGATCTGGAGCTGGACACGCTGAAGCTCGACCGCCACCTCATCGCGCGCCTGCCGGACTCGCCACGTGATGCTGCGCTGGTGCGCATGGTCATCGACCTGTGCAAGCAATACGGCCTGCTGGTGATCGCCGAAGGGGTGGAAACCGTCGAGCAATACCGGTGGCTGCAAGCCCATGGCTGCGAGTACGTGCAAGGTTTCCTGGTGGCGCGACCCTTGGTCGCCGAGGACGCAGTCCGCTTTGCCGAGCCGTTCGACTGGAGCGCGCTGGCCGGTTGAATTCGCTACACTGGCGCACCTTTTTCCGAGCCGTGCTGCCCGTCCATGACTGTCTTGAAGTACCTCCAGGCCTATCCCGAGCGTTTGCAGGATCAGGTGCGCCAACTGATCGCCGAAGGGCGGCTGGGTGATTACCTGCATCAGCGCTACTCGGGACGCCATGACGTGCAGAGCGACAAGGCGTTGTACAGCTACGCGCTGGATCTCAAGCAGCAGTACATGCGCAACGCGCCGGCCATCGACAAGGTGCTGTTCGACAATCGCCTCGACCTGACCCACCGCGCCCTCGGTCTGCACACCACGGTCTCGCGGGTGCAGGGCGGCAAGCTCAGGGCCAACAAGGAAATCCGCATCGCCTCGCTGTTCAAGGACGCCGCGCCGGACTTTCTGAAGATGATCGTGGTGCACGAGCTGGCGCACTTCAAGGAATCGGACCACAACAAGGCGTTCTATAAACTGTGCGAGCACATGCTGCCGGGGTATCACCAGATCGAATTCGATCTGCGCGTGTACCTGACGTGGCGGGATATGCAATAAAAATCAAAAGTTCGCAGCCTCCGGCAGCTCCTACAGTTGGAATGCGATCTTTTGCAGGCTGGCGAAGGCTGCGATCTTCTAACGTTGGGAGTGTTTGGATGGACGTCAGC
The DNA here is from genome assembly GCF_020736465.1 of Pseudomonas sp. HN2. Taxonomy (NCBI): domain Bacteria; kingdom Pseudomonadati; phylum Pseudomonadota; class Gammaproteobacteria; order Pseudomonadales; family Pseudomonadaceae; genus Pseudomonas; species Pseudomonas sp. HN2. Next base: position 5,612,174 of record NZ_CP085885.1, on the reverse strand, counting down.
AAGACCAAAAGCAGTTTCTACCGCCGTCTCTACGTGGCCTATCTGATCGACAGCGGTCTGGCGCCCAGCGTGCCGGCGCTGACCGAAGTCACCGGCATGCCCCGGCGCACGGCGCAGGACACCATCGCCGCGCTGGCCGATCTGGATATCATCTGTGAATTCGAGCAGGAAGAGGGCGCGCGCAACCATGCCGGACGCTATCGGATTCGCGAGTGGGGGGCGATTGATCGCGGGTGGATCGAACGCAATTTGCGGCAGATCAAGGCTGTTCTTGAGTATCCCTGAAAAAGCCCCTCACCCCAGCCCTCTCCCAGAGGGAGAGGGAGCCGATCGGGGGAAATTGTAGAATTTCACCGACGTGAGCGAATGCTGTTGAATCCATAATCGACACTGTTTTTCAAGTCGCCGCATGGCCCAAGACACCAAGGTCAGTCCCCTCTCCCTCTGGGAGAGGGTTAGGGTGAGGGGCTGTTCAGGCGCGACGCATCCCGATGTGAGGAATGCCATCCTCCAGATATTCCTCACCCGCCACTTCAAACCCGTATTTGCCGTAATACCCTTGCAAATGCGCCTGTGCCGACAGATAGATCGGCACCTGCGGCCAGTGCTTCCCGGCCTGTTTCAGCGCCTGTTCCATCATCGCGTGGCCCAGCCCTTTGCCGCGACCGGCAGGGGCGGTGATCACCCGGCCAATCACCACGTGACCACCCTGGGATTCCGGATCGAGCAGGCGCAGGTAAGCCATCAACTGATCGTCCTCCCAACCCATCAGATGGTAGGTATCGCCTTCCAGATCCTGGCCGTCGAGATCCGGGTAGGCGCATTTCTGTTCGACCACGAACACGTCCGAGCGCAGTTTCAATAGCGCGTACAACTGCTCTTTGCCCAGATCGCTGTGATGTTTGCAGATCCACTCGATTGTCATCTTTCGATTCCTTGAATACGTCGCCCGATACTAAGCGCAGCGGCGCCGTATGTCTGTATGGCGCAACAGTCTGTGATAAAGGTCAAAATGCCATTATTCCTTTCTCGCGGCGCCTGCGACTTTGTGTAATCTGCTCAAGAGCACTGCGCACTGGCTCCCATGAGCTAATGTTCAATGCTTGGGTTTTGCCGGTAAGGGGCCTTGGATTTTGACGTGAAACCACGTCGGGCGGATGCCCGCTGAGGATGTTCAAGCATGCTGCGATTGCTTCAAGCCGTTGCTTTGATCGGACTGCTGTTGCTCGGCCAGGATGCTGCAGCGCAAAAGCTGCGGCTGGTGTTCGATAACTGGCCGCCGTTTACCGATGATGCGCTGATCAACGGTGGCCTGGCCACTGACATTGTCAGCACCGCACTGGCGCGCGCCGGTTATGCCAGCGGTTACGAGCAAGTGCCGTGGGCGCGGGCGTTGCTGGGGATTGGCGAAGGGCGTTACGACGTGCTGGTCAACGCCTGGTACAACGACGAGCGCACGCAGATCGGCCAGTTTTCCGGCGAGTACCTGATCAACCGCATTCGCTTCCTCAAGCGCAAGGATGCGCCCATCGACTACAGCAACCTCGAGCAACTGCACACCTACCCGATTGCGGTGGTGCGCGGGTATGCCTATTCCGCACCGTTCGATGCCGACACGGCGATGCAGAAAGTCCCTGTGCACAATTTCGCCATGGGCGTGCGCATGCTCTCGGCCGATCGGGTCAAGCTGACGCTGGAAGACGAATACGTCGCGAAGTATTACCTGGCGCGGGAATCGGCCAAGGTGCGCAATTCGGTGGAGTTTTTACCCAAGCCGCTGAGTGAGAACAGCCTGCACATATTGGTCACCCTGAAGAATCCGCAGCATGAACAGATTGTCGCCGGGTTTGATCGGGCGATTGCAGCGATGAAGGCTGACGGGACTTACGAGAAGTTATTGCGGCGGCATGGAATGTGAGGGCTGAGCTGGAATTTATTGTGGGGCTGATGGCCCTATCGCGAGCAGGCTCACTCCTACAGTTGGAATGCGTTCCCCTGTAGGAGTGAGCCTGCTCGCGAAGGCGTCGTCTCAGGCGCCGCCAATTTCGGCAGTGTCTTTGATCAAATGCGCCGCCAACGTCCGAAGCGGCCCCAACTGCCGGCAGATCAGCGCCAGTTGCGTCTGTACCAGTCGCTGGCCTTCATCGATCTCCTCCGGCATCTGCTCCAGTTCATTGGCCAGTGCTTCCTCTTCATCACTCTGAATCGCAATCGGCTGCTTGCTCGCGAGGCCTTGGGCGATTTCGTCGATGCTGCTCGCCAGTTTCACCCCGGCGCCCTCGATCAAATGCTCACGCACTTCGGCTGGCAGCTGCGTTTCGCGGTGTGCGCCGAGCCCGGACAGGTAACTGAGCAGGGTGTGCGAGAGCACCAGGAAACGGAAACCGACATCGGCTTCCTTTCGGAAATGCCCCGGCTCCATCAGCATGTTCGCCAGCGTCGTCGACAGCGCCGCATCGGCGTTGTGCGCGTTGCGTCGGGCGAGGCGATAGGCGAGGTCGTCGCTCTTGCCCGCGGCGTATTGCTGCATGATCTGGCGCAGGTAGATGCTGTTGCAGGTCAGGGTGTTGGCCAGCACTTTGTTCAGGCGCCGGCCCTGCCAGTCCGGCAGGAACAGAAACACCGCCAGCCCGGCAATCAGACTGCCCAGCAGGGTATCGAACAACCGTGGCAGAAACAGCCCGTAGCCATCGCCGACCTGATTGAAGCAGAACAGCACCATGATGGTGATCGCCGCCGTCGCCAGGGTGTAGCGGGTGGTGCGGTTGGTGAAGAACACCACCCCGGCAGCGATGGCGAAGCACGATTGCACCACTGGGTTGGGGAACAGATCGAACAGCGCCCACGCCACCGTCAGGCCAATGGCCGTGCCGATGATCCGCTGGCCGAGTTTGCGCCGGGTGGCGCCGTAGTTCGGCTGGCAGACGAACAGCGTGGTGAGGATGATCCAGTAGCCTTGCGACGGGTGAATCAGGTGCACCATGCCGTAGCCGATGCTCAGTGCCAGCGGCAGGCGCAGGGCATGGCGGAACAGCAGCGAGGTGGGCGTCAGTTGCGTGCGCAGGCGAATCCAAACGTCCTTGAGATTGCGCGGTGAGCGGTCGAGCAGGCTGCTGTCGGTAGCATCGGCCAGGGCGTCTGGGTTGCTGGCATCGCTGAGCAAGCGGTCGAGGGTGCCGAGGTTGGCCGCCAGGGCGCGCAACGAGCGCAACAGGCCGCGCCATGCCGGGTTGCTCTGGATGCGCAAGTGCTCGAGGGAGGCATGCAGGTCGTTCAGGGCTTCGGCGAAACTGGCGTCATAAATGAACGGCTGGCGCATCTGGATCGACTCCGCCAATGCCCGGCAAGCCTTGCCTTGCTGACGCAGCAGGCGCTGGCAGCGGAACAGCACGTCGCTGTGGAAGAACGCCTCGGCCAGCGCGTTGTAAGGGTAGTGCGACGAACTGGCGCGTTCGTGGATGTCCTGCGCGAGGAAGTACAGCTTCAGATATCGGCTGACTTTCGAGCCCGGTCGACCGTTGCCGACCCGGTGCAGGATGATTTCCTTGGCGGTGTTCAGTGCGGCGACCACCCGGCCATTCTGTTGCGCCAGTTCGAGGCGGCGGGCTTCGACGTCCATCTGCCGGATCGGCTCGAACAACGAGGATTTCAGCTTCAGGTAAAGGCCCAGCTCGCGGAATAGCCGCGCCAGACTCTGCTGCACCGGTTGATTGGAAAACAGCGCCTGCCACAGTACCGACAGCAGGCCGTACCACGCCGCGCCAGCGACCAGCAGCATCGGTTCGTGCCAGAAATCGGTGACCGCGCCCCCGCGCTGATCGACGCCGATCATCGTGTACACCGACAGAATCAGCGTCGCCGAGGCGATCGCGCCGTAACGCTCGCCCAGCGCACCGAGCATGGTCAGGCCGAAACTGGCCAGCGCCAGGGCCACGGCGAAAATGATCGGGTAGGGGAAAAGCAGCTCCACCGACAGCGCGGCGATGCTGAAACATACCAGCGTCACGGCGAGGGCGTTGAGGCGGCCCTGCCAACTGTCGTCGGTTTCGGCCAGGGCGCTGGCGATGATGCCGAGGAACAACGGGATCAGCAGGCCCATTTCATCCTGATACCAGCACAGCGCCATGCTGCCGGTCAGGGCGATGAATACCCGCACGCTATAGCTGAATTTATCCAGCGCCCACAGGCGCCGCAAAGACTGACGAAACGAGGTCGAGGACATGAAGTGCGAAGGCCTTCCGAGGCGATGCCGCTAAATTGAGCCAGTAATGACGCCGACGCAATGGCGCCGAGCACATCTGACAGCAAAAAGTGTTCCTTTTACTTACACCACAAACCCCTGTGGGAGCGAGCCTGGTCGCGAAAGCGGAGTGTCATTCAACAGATATGTCGACTGATATACCGCATTCGCGAGCAGGCTCGCTCCCACAGCTGTGATTTGTGTTGGATCAGACGTACTGCGCCGCCGCGTAGCCGGAGGCCCAGGCCCACTGAAAGTTGAAGCCGCCCAGATGCCCGGTGACGTCGAGCACTTCGCCAATGAAATACAGGCCCGGGCTTTTCAGCGATTCCATGGTCTTCGAGGACACTTCGCGGGTATCGACGCCACCCAGAGTCACCTCAGCCGTGCGATAGCCTTCAGTTCCCGCCGGCGCAACTTTCCAGCTGCCAAGCTTCTCGGCAATCTCCGCCAGTTCAGCGTGGGTGTACTGCTTCATCGGTTTGGAGACAAACCAGTTGTCCGCCAGCAGATTGGCCATCTTCTTGGTGAAGATTTCGCCAAGCAAGGTTTTCAACTCGGTGTTCGGGCGTTCGGCGACTTGCTCTTGCAGCCACGTCGCCGCGTCGTGGTCCGGCAGCAGATTGATCTTCACTGTGTCGCCGGGTTCCCAGAACGAGGAAATCTGCAGGATCGCCGGGCCGCTGAGGCCGCGGTGAGTGAACAGGATGTTTTCGCGAAAGCTCTGCTCGTTGCAGCTGACCAGGCAATCCACCGAGGTGCCGGACAGCTCTGTGCACAAATCCTTGAGCTGGTCGGTGATGGTGAACGGCACCAGTCCGGCGCGGGTCGGCAGCAGTTCATGGCCGAACTGTTTAGCGACCTGATAACCGAACCCGGTGGCGCCCAGCGTCGGGATCGACAAGCCGCCCGTGGCGATCACCAGCGACTGGCATTGAACCTGACCGAGGGTGGTGTCGAGCAAGTAACCGCTTTCGACCTTCTCGATAGTCTGGATCGACGTGTCGAGGTGCAGTTCGACACCGGCCTGATCGCACTCGGTCAGGAGCATTTCGAGGATGTCGCTGGATTTGTTATCGCAGAACAGCTGGCCGAGTTTCTTCTCGTGGTACGGCACGCCGTGTTTGCCGACCAGACCGATGAAATCCCACTGGGTGTAACGCGCCAGCGCGGATTTGCAGAAATGCGGATTCTGCGAGAGAAAATTGCTCGGTTCGGTGTACATGTTGGTGAAATTGCAGCGGCCACCGCCGGACATGAGGATTTTCTTCCCCGCCTTGTTCGCGTGGTCAAGCAGCAACACCTGACGCCCGCGCCCGGCGGCAGTCAGGGCACACATCAAGCCGGCGGCGCCAGCGCCAATGATCACGACTTCGGTAGAGCGCAAAACGGTGTCCTCTTGGTGGGTCGCTACAACACAAACTTTGGGAGCGAGCCTGCTCGCGAAAGCGCTGTGTCATTCAACAATGATGTCGACTGACCGATTGCATTCGCGAGCAGGCTCGCTCCCACAGGGGATCTCCTTTGGATGGAAAATCGCTTAGAGAATGCGTACGCGCAACGAGCGGCCCTTGATCTTGCCGTCGTTCAGGCGCTGCAAGGCCTGCATGGCCACGGTGCGCTCGACAGCGACATAGGCCTGGAAATCGAAGATCGCAATCTTGCCAACCTGCGCACCGGGAATGCCCGCTTCGCCAGTCAATGCGCCAAGAATGTCGCCTGGACGCACCTTGTCTTTACGGCCAGCGCCGATGCACAGGGTGGTCATCGGTGGTTGCAGCGGTGCCAGGCCCTGAGACTTGAGGTTGTCGATCTGATCCCAGTTCAGTGGCGCTTTCTGCAATTGTTCGATGGCTTGCGCACGATGAGCTTCAGACGGCGCGACGAGGCTGATGGCAATGCCTTTCTCGCCCGCACGACCGGTACGGCCGACGCGGTGGATGTGGATTTCCGAATCCCGCGCCAGCTCGACGTTGATCACCATGTCCAGCGCATCGATATCCAGACCACGGGCGGCGACGTCGGTGGCAACCAGCACCGAGGTGCTGCGGTTGGCGAACATCGCCAGCACCTGATCGCGGTCACGCTGTTCCAGATCGCCGTGCAGGCCGACGGCGGAAATGCCTTTGGCGGTCAGGTGATCAACGGTTTCCTGCACTTGCTGCTTGGTGAAGCAGAACGCCACGCAGGACGCCGGACGGAAGTGGTGCAGGACCTTGGTCACTGCGCTCATGCGCTCTTCCGGGGAAATTTCGTAGAAGCGCTGTTCGATCTGCGTGTCGTCGTGGAAGGCTTCAGCCTTGACGGTCTGCGGATCGCGCATGAATTTCGAGGCCAGTTGCTTGATGCCCACCGGGTAGGTCGCGGAGAACAGCAGGGTCTGGCGACGCTCCGGGGTCTTGATGATGATGTCTTCGATGGCGTCGTAGAAGCCCATGTCGAGCATGCGGTCGGCTTCGTCGAGGATCAGCGTGTTCAGACCATCAAGCACCAGCGAACCCTTGCGCAGGTGCTGCTGAATGCGCCCCGGGGTGCCGACGATGATGTGCGCGCCATGCTCCAGCGAAGCGATCTGCGGGCCGAACGACACGCCACCGCAGAGGGTCAGGACCTTGATGTTGTCTTCGGCGCGGGCCAGACGACGGACTTCCTTGGCGACCTGGTCAGCCAGCTCACGGGTCGGGCAGATCACCAGCGCCTGGCAACCGAAGTAGCGCGGATTGATCGGGTTGAGCAGGCCGATGCCGAACGCGGCGGTCTTGCCGCTGCCGGTCTTGGCCTGGGCGATCAGGTCCATCCCCTTGAGGATCACCGGCAAGCTCTGCGCCTGGATCGGCGTCATCTGGGCATAACCGAGTGATTCGAGGTTAGCCAGCATGGCGGCGGACAGCGGCAGAGTATTAAAAGCGGTGGCGATGGTGGTCACGGGACTGGCCTGCAAAACAAAATGTCGCGCAGTGTAGCAGCCCCGTGCCAGTTTCCTCGACAGTTCTGGACGAACAGCCACGTTTATCCAAGTGGCGTTAAACCTGTGGCGAGGGAGCTTGCTCCCGCTGGGGCGCGAAGCGGCCCCCGCTTTTCTACTCAAAAAGCAGGGCCTGCTGCGCAGTCCAGCGGGAGCAAGCTCCCTCGCCACACAAGCCCTTCATCACACATCAGTGTTCGATGTGTTCCTGCGGCCGTTTCGCCCGGCGTCCGTCCTCTTTCGACAGCTGCGAGAAGATCGTTGCCGCCAGCATCGCCATCACGCCGACCGTAACGAAGGTCAGCTGGAAAGCGCCGAGCACGGTTTCCACACCATCGTTGCCGACCTTGGCAGTGAAGCCGCCGAGCAGCGCACCGGCGCAGGCGACCCCGAGGCTCAGCGACAATTGCGCGACCACCGACAGCAAACTGTTGCCGCTGCTGGCGCTGGCATCGTCGAGGTCGATCAGGGTCACGGTGTTCATCGCGGTGAATTGCAGCGAGTTGATCGCCCCCAGCACCGCCAGCAGGCAGAGCAGCAGCCAGTACGGCGTCTGCTCGCTGACCAGGCCCATGCTCGCCAGCATGATCCCCAGTGCCAGCGTGTTGCCGGTGAGGACGATGCGATAGCCGAGGCGTTCGATCAGCGGTCGGGCGACCCACTTGGCGATCATCGCCGCAGCGGCCAGCGGCAACATGCTCATCCCGGCTTGCGAGGGCGAATAGCCTAACGCCACTTGCAGCAACAACGGCACAAGAAACGGCAGGGCACCGCTGCCCAGTCGTGCGAACAGGTTGCCGAGAATGCCGACGGCGAAGGTGCGGGTCTTGAACAGTGACGGCGCGAACAGCGGATTCTCGATATGCCCGGCGCGCAGCCAGTACGCCGCCAGACAGGCCATGCCGGCGAACAGCAGCAACATCACCCGCAGGTGCGGCAAGTGCAATTCGCCAAGGCCTTCCATGGCAATGGTGATGAGGATCATCGCCGCGCCGAACAGTAGAAAACCGAGGCTATCGAAACGCGTGCGCTCAGTACCGCGCAGGTCAGGAATGAATTTCCACACCGCATAACAACCGATGACCCCGACGGGCAGGTTGATCAGGAAGATCCAGTGCCACGTTACGTATTCCACCATCCAGCCGCCCATGGTCGGGCCGATCAGCGGGCCGAGCAGGCCGGGAATGGTGATGAAACCCATGATCCGCACCAGTTCCGAACGCGGATAGGCGCGCAGCACCACCAGCCGTCCGACCGGCAACATCAGCGCACCGCCGAGGCCCTGGATCACCCGCGCCCCGATGAGCATGCTCAGGCTGCTGGACAAGGCGCAGAGCAGCGAGCCGAAACTGAACAGCAGGATCGCACCGAAGAAGATTTTCTTGGTGCCGAAGCGGTCGGCGATCCAGCCTGACGCCGGGATCAACAGGGCGACGGTGAGCATGTAGGCGATGATCACGCCCTGCATGCGCAACGGGTCTTCAGCGAGATCGCTGGCCATGGCCGGCAGCGCGGTGTTGAGGATGGTCCCGTCGAGGGACTGCATGAAGAACGCAATGGCGACGACCCACGGCAACCAGCGTGCGGTGATGGCGTCGAGAGGCGGGCGGTTGGGCATGGAACCTCTGAAGGTGGTTAATCCGGCTTGTCGGTCTGAATGGAACTCTGTGGCGAGGGAGCTTGCTCCCGCTCGGCGGCGCAGCCGTCGTGAATCCGGCCAGCGCGGTATTACTGGAACACCGTGAGCTCCGGTTTTGGGGTCGCTTCGCAACCCAGCGGGAGCAAGCTCCCTCGCCACAGTTGAGTGTGCCCCCCCTCACCGGGGGGCGATTTACAGGGTCAAGGTCAGTCGGCTGACCAACGCTCCCGGCAACAACGCCGACGAGGTATTGCGCTGGCTGTAGGTGCTCGCCGACAGCAGCAGTTCGCGCTCGGTGGTCAACGCTTCCAGCTGCGAACCGAGCAGGTTGTAGGCGCTGTCATCGAAACGCATGGTGCTGACCGGCGCCTGGATCTCGCCGTTCTCGACCCAGAAAGTCGCGAAACGGGTCATGCCGGTCATACGCGCCGCCGGTTGGTCCGAGTAGTTCAGGTACCACAGGTTGCTGATGTACAGCCCGGTGCCCAACTGCTTGAGGATCTCTTGCTGCGACAAATCACCTGCCGCCATGTTCAACGCGCTGGGCATCTCGCCGCCGCCCGCACCGTTCGCCGCCAGACCATATTCGGCAGCGCTGCGCGAGCCGACCAGTTGATCCCCGGCCTTGCCCTCGATGATCAGACGCAGATCGCTGCGCGGATAGCCTTCGGCGGAGAACGCCGGGCTCAGCGACTCACTGACTTTCTCATCCAGCGACAGCAACGGGCTGAATGCCTGATCGCCGACGTAGAGCTTCTGCAACGGACTGCTCTTGCTGGCGATCGATTGCGCCGAAAAGCCGCCCCAACTGAGCATGCCCATGATTTCTTCCAGCGCCGCCGGCGCCAGATAGGCACGGTACTGACCAGGCGCCAGGGTGCGTAACGGTCGGCCGAGAAACTCAAGCTGTTCGCGGGCTTGGGCGAAACGCCTGGCGAAACCCTCGTCGCTCCAGTCGTGCCCGGCGTAACTGGCCTTCACCGCTTCGCCATTTTCATGGAACAGGCTGAAGTCGAAATTGAAGCTGTTGGCTTCATGCCAGCCGAACGCGCCGGCGGAACTGGCGAAACCGCGGCTGATCGGACCGGCAGCATAAAAACCGACCAGGTCGAGACCTTCAGCGGCGGCGCAGATTTGCCCGACGACATCTTCGGTGTCCGGCAGCGGATGCGCTTGTACGTGCGTGCTCTGCCAACTGTTGTGATTGAGCAGCAGATACGGATCCTGCGGCAGCAGCGGCAGGGTTTCGCGCAATTGCTGCAGGCCCTCGGCGAGCCGTTGCAAATCGGCTTCCTGATCCCCGGACAAGGTGATCTGCAGGTCGGCGTGGCGACCGTCGTTGATCAGTTTCAGGCCGACGTTGGCCTGTTGCACCTGCCCGGCCTGGCGCACCTTGGCGTGATTGAAGCGCACGAACGCCGAGGCTTCGGCGGCGTAGCTGAGCGTGAACTGTTCCGGCTCGCGCACGCTGTCGCGCAGCCAGTTGACCATGACCTTGAAGGCGTCGGACTGACGCTTCGAAATGCTCATCAGGCGTCTCCCCCAAACACATCAATGTTGCTGAATACGCAGGCCGGCGAAGCGTGGCCGACGCGAATCACCTGGTTCGGTTCGCCCTTGCCGCAGTTCGGCGTGCCCAGCACCTTGACGGTGCTGGCATCGCCGACGGCGCGCAGGCTCTTCCAGAAGTGCGCGGAAATCGCCCGGTAGTTGGGATTTTTCACCACGCCTTTAAGTTCACCGTTCTCGATCAACTGGCCCCATTCGCAGCCGAACTGGAATTTGTTGCGCGCATCGTCGATCGACCACGAGCGGTTGGTGCTCATCAAGATGCCGTGCTCGATACCGCTGATCATCTGCTCCAGCGTCTGATCGCCGGGCTCGATATTGAGGTTGGCCATGCGGTCGATCGGCGGGCGGTTCCAGCCGCAGGCGCGGCTGTTGGCGACGCCATCGAGGCCGGCGCGATATTGCGACAGCGCTCCGCCCAGTGGCCGCAGCAGCAGGCCGTCGCGAATCAGGAATTGCTTGCTGGCCGCAGTGCCGTCGTCGTCATGGCCGTAGCTGGCGAGTTCTTCGGGAATGTCCGGATCGAAGGTTACGTTGAGCAGCCTGGAGCCGTATTGCAGGCTGCCGAAATCGCTGGTTTTGACGAAACTGGTGCCGGCGTAATTGCGCTCATCACCCAGGATCCGGTCGAGCTCCAGCGGGTGGCCGATGGACTCGTGGATCTGCAGCATCATCTGATCGGGCATCAGCAGCAGATCGCGCGGGCCTTGCGGGGTGTTCGGCGCGAGCAGCAGTTGCAGGGCCTGATCGGCCACTTGCGGGCCGGCACCGACCAGTCCGCAACGGCTGATGACATCGGCGCCACCCTGTTGGCCAAAATTCTCCCGGCCCAGGCTACGGGTCTGGCTGTCGTTGCCGTCGTAGGCCGTGACGTCGAGGCCTGGATAGACGAAGCGCTGGGCCTGACGCAATTCGGCGCCGGCGCTGCTCAGGTAAATCTGCTCGACGTGAGTGATGCCGATGCTCACTTGCCAATTGACCAGGCGCTCATCCTTGGGCACCGAGGCGGATTCCGCGCCGAGCAGCTCGAAGCATTCGCTCAGGGACGGGAAGGGCTGTTCGAGGTTAGGCGAAAAATAATCGGCGCGATCGCTGGAAACCGGCTGCTCGCGCAGATCGAGCAAGGCGTGCGGCTTGAGCCGCCGGGCCTGTTGCTCGGCGCGTTCGACGGCAGCTTGCAGGCCCTGTTGCGAAAGATCGTTGGTCGCCGCGTAGGCTTCGACGCCATTGACCCGCACGGTGAGCATCGCCCCTTCGTCGCGGCGCAGGCTCGGCGGTTCGGCGACGTTCTTGCGCACCGACAGATACTGCCCGGACTCGCGCACATACCGCAGGGAAAAGAATTCAGCGCCCGTGCGCAAGGCAGCGAAGCGCTGCTTGAGCTGGGGGTGGAAATCGAACATTTGGGAACCTCCTTGTAATGGAGTAGCGGCATGGCGACAGCGGGGAGGGGTGAAACGGTTGCGCGAGGTCTAGAGTAGGCCCGCGTGGGGGTAGGATCAAGTGAAGAGGGGGTGTAGGAGGTTTTACTGTGCAGCGGGGGAATTTGTGCTGAATCTGAGGGCCCCTTCGCGAGCAGGCTCGCTCCCACAGTTGAAATGCATTCCAATGTGGGAGCGAGCCTGCTCGCGAAGGTCGCGCCTCGGTCTTACGACTTACTGGGTAACCGGGGTGATATCCCGCATCGGCTTGCCTTTGACCGGCGCGCCGTTCGCGACGTAGTACGCAGCGTTGCTGCGCGGCAGCGGTTTGCGACCACGGATCTTGTCGGCGATTTTCTCCGCCATCATGATCGTCGGTGCGTTGAGGTTGCCGGTGGTGATGATCGGCATGATCGAGGCATCGACCACGCGCAGGCTCTGCATGCCGTGCACACGACCTTCGCCATCGACCACGGCCATCTCGTCGGTGCCCATCTTGCACGAGCAGGACGGGTGGAACGCGGTTTCGGCGTGCTCGCGGATGAACTTGTCCAACTGCTCATCGGTTTGCACGTCGATGCCCGGGCTGATTTCGCGGCCACGGAACGCGTCCAGTGCCGGCTGCTGCATGATTTCGCGGGTCAGGCGGATGCCGTCGCGGAATTCCTGCCAGTCCTGCTCGGTAGCCATGTAGTTGAACAGGATGCTCGGGTGCTGGCGCGGGTCCTTGGATTTGACCTGGACGCGGCCACGGCTCGGCGAGCGCATGGAACCCATGTGCGCCTGGAAACCGTGCTCTTTCACACCGTTGCTGCCGTTGTAGTTAATCGCCACCGGCAGGAAGTGGTACTGGATGTTCGGCCACTCGAATTCCGGACGCGAACGAATGAAACCGCCGGCCTCGAACTGGTTGCTGGCACCGATGCCGGTGCCGTTGAACAGCCACTCGGCACCGATCGCCGGCTGGTTGTACCAGAGCAGCGACGGGTACAGCGAGACCGGTTGGGTGCAGGCGTATTGCAGGTACAGCTCAAGGTGATCCTGCAGGTTTTCACCGACGCCCGGCAGGTCGTGAACCACCGGGATGTCGAGGCTTTCCAGCAGTTTCGCCGGGCCGACGCCAGAGCGCTGCAGAATCTGCGGCGATGCGATGGCGCCGGAGCACAGCAGGACTTCCTTGCGCGCCTTGGCTTCAACGCGCTCTTGCGCGTCGCCGATCAGGTAACGCACGCCGACCGCACGCTTGCCTTCAAACAGAATCTTGTCGGTCAGGGCGTGGGTGACGATGGTCAGGGTCGAACGCTTCTTGGCAATGTCGAGGTAGCCACGGGCGGTGGAAGCACGGCGGCCATTCGGCGTCACGGTGCGGTCCATCGGGCCGAAGCCTTCCTGCTGGTAGCCGTTGAGGTCTTCGGTGCGCGGGTAACCGGCCTGCACGCCAGCTTCCACCATCGCGTGGAACAGCGGGTTGTTGCCGGCCTTTGGCGTGGTCACGCTGACCGGACCTTCGCCACCGTGGTAATCGTTCGGGCCGATGTCACGGGTTTCGGCTTTGCGGAAGTACGGCAGGCAATCGAGGTACGACCAGTCTTCCAGACCCGGCAGTTTCGCCCAGCCGTCGTAGTCCATGGCGTTGCCACGGATGTAGCACATGCCGTTGATCAGCGAAGAGCCGCCGAGGCCCTTGCCGCGACCGCATTCCATCCGGCGACCGTCCATATGTGGCTCTGGATCGGTTTCATAGGCCCAGTTGTAGCGACGCCCTTGCAGCGGGAACGCCAGCGCGGCGGGCATCTGCGTGCGGAAGTCGAGGCGGTAATCCGGGCCCCCGGCTTCGAGCAGCAGAACGGTGACGCCTTCGTCTTCAGTCAGACGGGTCGCCAGGGTGTTACCGGCCGAGCCGGCACCTATGATGATGTAATCGAATTCTTGGGACATTGAATGCACCCTCTTTAAATGTGGTCAGGCTGCCGAGTGGCCACTTGCTGTGGCGAGGGAGCTTGCTCCCGCTCGGCTGCGCAGCAGTCGCAAAGCCTGCAACTGAGTTCTGTCTGGATAACTGCGGTGTCTGCAGTCGGGGCCGCTTCGCAGCCCGGCGGGAGCAAGCTCCCTCGCCACAAGGGCCCCGACTTCAGCGTTGCGGCAGATCAGAACACCGAGACGTAATCGCCCAGCTCGACCTGTACCGATTTGATCCGGGTGAAGTTATTCAGCGAGCTGATCCCGTTCTCACGGCCCACGCCCGACTGCTTGTAGCCGCCGACTGGCATTTTCGCGTCGGACTCGCCCCAGGCGTTGATCCAGCAGATACCGGCTTCCAGTTGATGAATCACGCGGTGGGCGCGGTTCAGGTCTTTGGTGACGATACCGGCAGCCAGGCCGAAGTCGGTGTCGTTTGCGCGGCGGATCACTTCTTCTTCGGTTTCGTAGGAGAGGATCGCCATGACCGGGCCGAAGATTTCTTCGCGGACGATGGTCATGTCGTCGCTGCAATCGGTGAACACGGTCGGTGCAACGAACGCGCCTTTGGCGAATTCGCCGTCGGTCAGACGACCGCCGCCGCACAGGACGCGCGCGCCTTGTTCCTTACCTTTTTCGATATAGGCCAGCACGCTTTCCATATGGGCGAAGCTGACCAGCGGGCCGAAGTTGGTGTTTTCGTCTTCCGGGTTGCCGATGCGGATGCGTGCAACGCGTTCAACGATCTTGGCTTCGAACGCAGCTTTCAGGTGCGCCGGTACGAATACGCGAGTGCCGTTGGTGCAGACCTGACCGGAGCTGTAGAAGTTGGCCATCATCGCAGTGTCGGCGGCGCGATCGAGGTCGGCGTCGTCAAAGATGATCAGCGGCGACTTGCCGCCCAGTTCCATGGTCACGTCTTTCAACGACGAAGCCGAGGCGCTGGCCATGACTTTCTTGCCGGTGTCGGTGCCGCCGGTGAAGGAGATTTTCTCGATGCGCGGGTGCTCGGTCAGCCAGGTGCCGACTTCGCGGCCGCTGCCGGTCAGGACGTTGAACACGCCGTTCGGCACGCCGGCTTCGGTGTAGATCTCGGCCAGTTTCAGGGTGGTCAACGAGGTGACTTCGCTTGGCTTGAAGATCATCGCGTTACCGGCCGCCAGGGCTGGAGCGGATTTCCACAGCGCGATCTGGATCGGGTAGTTCCACGCGCCGATACCGGCGACCACACCCAGCGGCTCGCGACGGGTGTAAACGAAAGAGGTGTCACGCAGCGGGATCTGCTCGCCTTCGATGGCGGGCACCAGGCCTGCGTAGTATTCCAGCACGTCGGCGCCGGTGACGATGTCGACGTATTTGGTTTCGGAGAAGGATTTGCCGGTGTCCAGGGTTTCCAGCGCGGCCAGTTCATCGTTGCGCTCGCGCAGGATGTCGACGGCGCGACGCAGGATGCGCGAACGCTCCATGGCGGTCATCGCGGCCCAGATTTTCTGGCCCTTTTCGGCGCTGACCACGGCGCGCTCGACGTCGTCCTTGGTCGCACGCTGCACCAGTGCGAGGACTTCACCGTTCGCCGGGTTGATGGCTTCGAAGGTGGCGTCGCTGCCGGCATCGGTATACGCGCCATCGATGTAGAGTTTTTGCAGTTCGAAACGGGCCATAGTGTCCTCGCAAGTGCATTGGTGGTTGGCGTTGACCACCGCGATGACGCTGCGGTGGAGTTCAGGGGCTGAGCGTTTCTGTGTGCTCTAGCTCACCTGCTTGGCCAATTGGAAATCCATGTATTCGTAAGCGATCTGTTGCGCCTGCGCCGTGTCGAAAGCGTCTCCCGACAGCGCGCCGCGCAACCACAAGCCGTCAATCAACGCTGCCAGACCCCGGGCCGCACTGCGCGCATCTTCGAGCGGCAGCACACGGCGGAACTGGCAGCACAGGTTGGAATACAGACGGTGATCGTTGATCCGCTGCAACCTGTGCAAAGACGGCTGGTGCATGCTGGTGGCCCAGAAGGCCAGCCAGGTTTTCATTGCCGGGCCATTGACCTGGCTGGCGTCGAAGTTGCCTTCGATGATCACCTGCAGATGCGCCCGTGGGCTGTCATCTGCCAGCGCCTGACGGCGCGCGGTGACGCTCTCGCTGAGGGCGGTCATCAGGTACCGCATCGTGGCGGCGATCAGGCCGTTCTTGTCCTGAAAGTAATGACTGATGATGCCATTCGAGACACCGGCCAAACGGGCGATCAGCGCAATGCTGGCGTCCCCCATTCCGACCTGATCGACGGCCTGCAAAGTGGCTTCGATCAGTTGTTGGCGGCGGATGGGTTGCATACCGACCTTGGGCATCTTGCACATCTCCTTAGGCCTTCCGAGGGGCGAATGACGCCGATCGGATTGAGGGCCAGTCTATTTTGTTTTGATTGAACGTTCAATCAACAAAGAATAAGATCTGCGACAATTCGTCGCTGCCTACAGAAAATTCCTACGCGTGATGACGATAAAAACCGACACCTGAAACGGCTCGAAACCTGCGTGGGGCATGGCGCGGTTCGTGATTCGAAGGACGTGTTGAAAGGGCAAGACGCTCGGGGCCAGGTTTCGGATGAACGTCCGGCACCTCTGGCCACGAAAGCGAATACGCAACGCCATTTCGGCAGGTTCGGGCTTTTTTCGGAGTGTCTTTATATCACCCGCCGGTCGGCTGCCAACTAACCGATTGGTCGGGTGCCGTGATGCCTTGTGTTCTTCTCTCGCACTGCCTGGAGCATTTGTGCCATGAGTTCTGCCTCGCTAATAAAGACCCCGCCCGAGAAGGTGACGGTCAACGGTTGGGTGTTCTACACCTCGACCGCGCTGATTCTGTTGTTGACCGCCATTCTGATCATCGCCCCGCAAGAGGCCGGCAGAATGTTGGGGATGGCCCAGGCCTGGTTGTCGCGCAGCTTCGGCTGGTACTACATGGTGGTGATCGCCGCCTACCTGGTGTTCGTGGTCGGTCTGGCGTTTTCCTCGTACGGCAAACTCAAACTGGGCAGCAAGGACGACACCCCGGATTTCAGTTACGGCGCCTGGGCGGGGATGCTGTTCTCGTCAGGCATCGGCATTTCGCTGTTGTACTTCGGCGCGTCCGAGCCGCTGGATCACTATTTCAATCCGCCGGAAGGCACGTCGGCCAGCAACCTGGCCGCGCGGCAGGCAGTGCAACTGACGTTCCTGCACTGGGGCCTGCACGGCTGGGCGATCTACGCACTGGTCGGTCTGGCCGTGGCGTATTTTGCCTATCGGCATAACCAGCCGCTGGCGCTGCGTTCGGCACTGTATCCGCTGGTCGGCGAGCGCTGGGTCAAGGGCGCGGCCGGGCACGCGGTAGACGGCTTCGGCATGTTCGTAACGCTGCTGGGTCTGGTGACCAACCTGGGGAT
Source organism: Pseudomonas sp. HN2 (assembly GCF_020736465.1). Lineage (NCBI taxonomy): Bacteria > Pseudomonadati > Pseudomonadota > Gammaproteobacteria > Pseudomonadales > Pseudomonadaceae > Pseudomonas > Pseudomonas sp. HN2. The sequence continues at coordinate 5,594,963 of NZ_CP085885.1, read as the reverse complement.
TGGCTCGCTGCAAGTGTCGTCCGGGCTGGAGAACCTGTTCGGCATGGAGCACAGCAACACCAACCTGCTGATCGTCATCATCGTCATGAGCACCGTGGCGACCATCGCTGCCGTGTCGGGTGTGGAAAATGGCATTCGTCGCCTGTCCAACCTGAACATCGTGCTGTTCAGCGGCCTGCTGATTTTCGTCCTGTTGTTCGGCCCGACCCTGCACTTGCTCAACGGCTTTGTGCAGAACATCGGTGACTACCTCAACGGCGTCGTGTTGAAGACTTTCGACCTGTACGTCTATGAAGGCGACAACGCCAAGTCCGACCGCTGGCTCGGCCTGTGGACCCTGTTCTACTGGGCATGGTGGATTTCCTGGGCGCCATTCGTGGGCATGTTCATCGCGCGGATTTCCCGTGGCCGCAGCGTGCGGGAACTGGTCGCTGGCGTGCTGCTGATTCCGCTGGGCTTCACCTTGGCGTGGCTGTCGATCTTCGGTAACTCGGCGCTGGATCTGGTGATGAATCAGGGCGCGGTGGAGTTGGGCAAGACGGCGCTGGAACAGCCGTCGATGGCGATTTATCAGTTGCTTGAGCATTACCCGGCGTCGAAAGTCGTCATCGGTGTGTCGATCTTCGTCGGCTTCGTGCTGTTCCTGACCCCGGCCGACTCCGGCGCCGTGATGATGGCGAACCTGTCGTGCAAGGGCGGTAACGTCGATGAAGACGCGCCGCACTGGCTGCGGATCTTCTGGTCGGTGGTGATCACGCTGGTGACCATTGGCCTGCTGTTCGCCGGCAACTTCGAAGCCATGCAGACCATGGTCGTGCTGGCCGGCCTGCCGTTCTCGGTGGTGCTGATCTGCTTCATGTTCGGCCTGCACAAGGCGATGCGCCAGGACGTGCAGATCGAACAGGAGCAAGCGCAACTGGCCGAGCGCGGACGCCGTGGTTTCAGCGAGCGCCTGACTCAGCTGGATCTACAGCCGAGCCAATCGGTGGTGCAGCGCTTCATGGACAAACACGTCACCCCGGCGCTGGAAGATGCGGCCGCACAACTGCGCAATCAGGGGATTGAAGTGCAGACGCTGTTGGGCAAGGCCAAGCGTTGCATGGGTGTGCGGGTCGAAATGGAAGAGGGCAACCCTTTCGTTTATGAAGTGAGCCTGGACGGCTATCTGGCGACTCCGACCGAATCGGCGCAAGCGGATGAAGCGCGCCAGCGTTATTACCGGGCCGAGGTGTATCTGCACAATGGCAGTCAGGATTACGACTTGATGGGCTTTACGCCGGAGCAGATTACCCGGGATGTGCTCGATCAGTTCGAGAGCCATCGGCAGCTTCTTGGCCGGGTGTATAGCTAAAGTCAAAAGCTTGCCCTCACCCCAGCCCTCTCCCTGAGGGAGAGGGAGCCGACTGAGGTGTCTGGCGTTGTACATCGACCTGAAAGATCGAGTCGATTATGGATTCGGTAAAGCAAGATCAGGTCGGTGCAGATCTGCAGCATCCCCCGGTCGGTCCCCTCTCCCTCTGGGAGAGGGCTAGGGTGAGGGGGTTTTCCCTGACCCAACAAAAAAGGGATCGCTCACCGCGATCCCTTTTTTTATCCCATCTGGCGCATTACCCCAGATTCTTGCCCAACAACGCGTGATACAGCTCGCTGTCGCCGAGGATCCCCACCACATGATTGTTATCGTGCAGCACCAGCTTGTTGCCGGTCTGATAACGGATCTGCAGCGCGTCACGCATGCCGATGTTCGAGTCCACCAGCGTCGGCTTGCGCTCCAGGCCTTCCACCGCTTGGCCAGGTGCCCAGTTCTGCAGGTTCAGTACTGAACCGTTCTGCCGGGCGCCTTTTATGGTGTTGCCTTCGGCCAGGTCCAGCCACGAATCGCCGCCCGGATCGAGGCACACCGAGCCGTTGATGCGTTTGCACTTGTCCAGCGTGCGCATCAGGCTGCGGCCGCAAAGCACGTTGAGCGGATTGGTGTGGGCAACAAAGGTCCGCACGTAGTCGTCCGCCGGGTTGAGGACGATTTCTTCGGGGACGCTGTACTGGATGATCCGGCCGTCCTTCATGATCGCGATGCGGCTGCCCAGTTTGAGGGCTTCATCGAGGTCGTGGCTCACAAACACGATGGTCTTGCTCAACTTGCGTTGCAGTTCCAGCAATTCGTCCTGCAGACCCTGGCGGATCAGCGGGTCGAGCGCCGAGAACGGTTCGTCCATCAGCAGGATATCGGCGTCCATCGCCAGCGCGCGGGCGAGGCCGACGCGCTGCTGCATGCCGCCGGAGAGTTCGTCCGGCTTCTTGTTGCGCCACTGGGTCAGGCCAACCAGTTCAAGTTTCTCATCGACCAGTTTTTTGCGTTCCTTCTCCGGTCGGCCCTGCATTTCCAGGCCGAAACTGATGTTCTCGCGCACCGTCAGCCAGGGCATCAGGGCGAATTTCTGGAACACCATGGCAATGCGCTTGGTGCGCATCATTTTCAGCTCGGCCGGGGTGCAGGAGGCGATGTCGATCTGGCGGTTTTCGTGCTCGACGAACAACTTGCCGCGGCTCACGGTGTTAAGGCCGTTGATGCAGCGCAGCAGGCTCGACTTGCCCGAACCGGACAGGCCCATCAGCACGCAGATCTCGCCCTTGTTGATGTCCAGCGTGGCCTTTTCCACGCCGACGATCTGCCCGGTCTTCTTGAGGATCTCGTTGCGGGTCATGCCCTGATCGAGCAGCTTGAGTGCCTCGCGCGGGTCTTTGGAGAAGATCACGTCGACGTCTTCGAAGCGAATTATGCTCATGCGTCACCCCCTACTTTGGCGTCGGGTTGTTTGCAGATACGGTCGAGCATGATCGCCAGCAGTACGATTGCCAGGCCTGCTTCGAAGCCCAGCGCAATATCAGCAGTGTTCAGTGCGTTGACCACCGGTTTGCCGAGTCCATCGGCGCCGACCAGTGCCGCGATCACCACCATCGACAGCGACAGCATGATGCACTGGGTGATGCCGGCCGCGATGCTTGGCATGGCGTGCGGCAGTTCGATCCTTGAGAGCAATTGGCGACGCGAGCAGCCGAAGGCCTTGCCGGCGTCCATCAGTTCTTGCGGGACATCGCGGATGCCCAGGTAGGTCAGGCGGATCGGCGCCGCAATGGCGAAGACCACCGTGGAGATCAGGCCCGGTACCACACCCAGCCCGAAGAGGGTCAGGGTAGGAATGAGGTAAACGAAGGTCGGCACGGTCTGCATCAGATCGAGCACCGGCCGCATCATGGTGTAGAACATCGGTTTGTGCGCGGCGACGATGCCCAGCGGCACGCCGATCAACACGCAGACCAGGGTGGCGAACAGCACCTGGGCGAGGGTTTCCATGGTTTCCTGCCAGTAGCCCAGATTGAGGATCAGCAGGAACGAGGCGACCACGAACGCGGTCAGGCCCCACTTGCGTTGAATCAGGTGGGCGATGATGGCAATCAGGCCAATCAGCACCAGTGGGTTGAACCAGGTCAGCGCAAACGTCACGCCGTGGATCATCGTTTCCAGTGTCACGGCGATTGCGTCGAAGGTGTTGGCGCCGTGTTGCGTCAACCATTCGACGAAGCCCGCGATGTACTGGCCTAGAGGTATTTTCTGATCAATCAGCATGGTAGTGAACGTCCGCATGCAAGGAAATTAACAGCCCGGGCAGGCACGCCTGCCCGGCATAAGCGATGCCCCTCGAATCAAGGCGCGAGCTTGGCTTTCACGGCCTCCAGGCCTGGTTTACCGTCAATGGTGGTCACGCCAGCGAGCCAGGTTTCGAGCACCTGTGGATTCTTTTTTAGCCAGGCCTTGGCGGCCGCGTCAGGCTTCATCTTGTCGTCGAGGATGTTGCCCATCAGTTCGCTTTCCATGTCGACGGTGAACTCCAGGTTCTTCAACAGCTGACCGACGTTGCTGCATTCCGTGGCGTAACCCTTGCGGGTGTTGGTCGCCACGGTCGCCGCACCGAAATCGGGGCCGAAGAAGTCGTCGCCGCCGGTCAGGTATTGAATCTTGAAGCGCTTGTTCATCGGGTGCGGGGCCCAGCCTAGGAAGACCACGGCGGTGTCGCGTTTCTGCGCCCGGTCGACTTGCGAGAGCATGCCGGCCTCGGACGATTCGACGACCTTGAAGCCGGCGGTTTTCAGGCCGAAGGCGTCCTTGTCGATCATGCTCTGGATCAGCCGGTTGCCGTCGTTGCCCGGCTCGATGCCGTAGATCTTGCCGTCGAGCTCTTTCTTGAATTTGGCGATGTCGGCGAAGTCATGCAGGCCTTTGTCGTAAAGGGCTTGCGGCACGGCGAGGGTGTACTTGGCGCCCTTGAGGTTGGTGCGCACGGTGTCGACAGTGCCGGCATCGCGGTACGGCTTGATGTCGTTCTCCATGGTCGGCATCCAGTTACCGAGAAACACGTCCATGTTCTTGCCGTCGGCCAGCGACTTGTAGGTCACGGGCACGGAGATCATGGTGGTCTTGGTCTTGTAGCCGAGGGCGTTGAGAACGACGGAAGTGGTGGCGGTGGTCGCGGTGATGTCGGTCCAGCCGACATCGGAGAAGTTAACGAGGCTGCACTGTGCCGGTTCTGCGGCTTGCGCCAGTAACGGCAGACTCAGCAGGGCGGCCAACAACAACGACGGGGAACCTTTCATGGATGGACTCCTTGGTGTTTTTTTTGGCAGTGTTCCGACTGTGGACCACCGCACTTATGGGTTGCGGTTGGTGGCGTTCGTAAGACAGCTCTACCGCAGCGCCTGGCAATCGAGTCATCCCGATCATGTACCAGTGAAAATCTGACGCCTACAGGGAGGGTCGTATCCAGTACAGGGATGGTCGCTTCCAGTGTCGGTGACGTCGCTTACAGCTTTTTTCCGCCTCCGATGACCTGCACAACTGCATAAAAGCGGCGTATTTGCGGGGCGAAAACGTAACGACGCTGCTGGACATGAGTGCGTCGGTGTCAGACGCCGTGCGCGCCGACAAAAGCCCGATGATGCCGGCATTCGGCGGATCGCAGCTTGAGCGTAGCAGCTCCGCCAGCGGGCGCTTTTGCCGCCCGGACCGGTATTCTCAGGAGCTCTGCAGCAATGGCTATCAGCGTTTTCGACCTGTTCAAAATCGGCATCGGCCCTTCCAGTTCCCACACCGTCGGCCCGATGCGCGCCGCCGCGCTGTTCGTCGAGTCGCTGCGCGGCAAGCATCAGCTGGAACAGGTGCGGCGCATCGAGGTGCAATTGTTCGGTTCGCTGTCGGCCACCGGCGTCGGTCACGGCAGCGATAACGCGGTGATCATGGGCCTGATGGGCGAGTGGCCGGACGCAATCGACCCGTCGCAGATCGGCCCGCGCATTCAGGCGCTGCGCGAAACCCATACGCTGTTATTGGATGGTCGTCTGTCGGTGCCGTTTGTCTGGGCCCGGGACATGCGCCTGATCGATGAAAACCTGCCATTCCATCCCAACGCCATGACCCTGGTTGCCGAAGGCGAGTTCGGTGAGCTGCACCGTGACACCTACTATTCAATCGGCGGCGGCTTTGTCGTTGATGAGGCGCAAGCGGCCAGCGGTGTGGTTGATCTGGATCGCACCGAATTGCCCTACGACTTCTCCAGTGCGGTCGAGCTTCTGGAACTGTGCAAGACGCACAATCTGCGCGTTGCCGAACTGATGATGGCCAACGAAAAGGTCTGGCGCAGCGAAGAAGAAATCCGCGCCGGCCTGATGAAGCTGTGGCGGGCGATGCAGGATTGCGTCGAGCAGGGCCTCAAGCACGAAGGCATTCTGCCCGGCGGCTTGAACGTGCGCCGGCGCGCGGCGAAGTTGCACCGCAGCCTGCAGGAACTGAACAAACCCAACGTCATCGGCTCGACCCTGAGCGCGATGGAGTGGGTCAACCTGTTCGCCCTGGCCGTCAATGAAGAGAATGCTGCCGGCGGGCGTATGGTCACCGCACCGACCAACGGCGCGGCGGGGATCATCCCGGCGGTGTTGCACTACTTTATGAAGTTCAGCGAGGCGGTGACCGACGCCAACGTCGTTGACTATTTCCTCGGCGCGGCGGCGGTCGGCATTCTGTGCAAGAAGAATGCTTCGATCTCTGGCGCCGAAGTCGGTTGCCAGGGTGAGGTCGGTTCGGCTTGCGCGATGGCGGCGGCGGGGCTGGCGGAGATTCTCGGCGCCACGCCTGAACAGTTGTGCAACGCAGCGGAAATCGGTCTGGAGCACAACCTTGGCCTGACCTGCGACCCGGTTGGTGGGCTGGTGCAGGTGCCGTGCATCGAGCGCAATGCGATTGCGGCGGTGAAGGCGATCAACGCCGCGCAAATGGCCCTGCGTGGCGACGGTCAACACTTCATTTCCCTGGACCGGGTGATCCGCACCATGCGCGATACCGGCGCCGATATGCATGACAAATATAAAGAAACGTCGCGCGGTGGCCTGGCGGTCAGTGCCGTGGAGTGCTGACGCATATTTATTGTGGCGAGGGAGCTTGCTCCCGCTCGGCTGCGCAGCAGTCGCAATCAGCTTGATGCATTTCAATTGCAGAACCGCGAGTCTGGTTTCGGGCCTGCTTCGCGGTCCAGCGGGAGCAAGCTCCCTCGCCACAATGGTCCACGACCGGCATTCAGTGTGATGAGGCCAGACCAGTCAAAACTGCTCACCAAATGAACACCTCATTTCAATCACGCCACCTTTTGGCGCGTCGCAATCAGACAAGCGTCTTTATCAGCCGTGACTTATCAGTCGTTACTTGACCGCTGGTCGCCCGTGCTTGCGGTGACACTCTGTGCAAATCCTCTGCAGGCCCGTTCCCACAAGTGCTACCGATCTGCTCACAGGCTGCGCGGCAGGGCGGTCAAGGCGCTTGATGGCACTTCGAAATGCCGTGATCCGAGGTCTCGTATAGACGCGTCGCGAGGTCGTTTTCAGGAGTTATTGAATGGCCATCCAATTTCAGGCATGGCAATTGCTCTGTCATAACAAAGCCTGCTTCCCTCGTGAGAATGCCGGCAATAACAAGAGCCTCCGCCTGAGGCCACCACCCGCTTTGTGTGAGGAGATACCGCGATGACGTCGTTCAACTCCGGGGCCCAACCCCAGAACCGTGCGCCTCAATCCATCGGCTTTCTGCTGCTGGACAATTTCACGCTGATTTCCCTGGCGTCCGCCGTTGAGCCACTGCGCATGGCCAACCAATTGTCCGGTCGTGAGCTGTATCGCTGGAGCACCCTCACTGTCGATGGCGGCCAGGTCTGGGCCAGTGACGGTCTGCAGATCACCCCCGACGCTTCCATGCACAAAGCCCCGCCACTGGACACCGTGATTGTCTGCGGCGGCATCGGCATTCAACGCACCGTGACCCGTGAGCACGTGTCCTGGCTGCAAAGCCAGGCGCGTCAGTCCAAGCGTCTTGGCGCGGTGTGCACTGGCAGTTGGGCGCTGGCCTGCGCCGGTCTGCTCGACGGCTTCGATTGCAGCGTGCACTGGGAATGCCTGGCGGCGATGCAGGAAGCTTTCCCGCGCGTGGCCATGAGCACACGCCTGTTCACCCTCGACCGTAACCGCTTCACCAGCTCCGGCGGCACTGCGCCGCTGGACATGATGCTGCACCTGATCAGCCGCGATCACGGTCGCGAACTGTCCGCAGCGATTTCGGAAATGTTCGTCTACGAGCGTATCCGCAACGAACAGGATCACCAGCGTGTGCCGCTCAAGCACATGCTCGGCACCAATCAGCCGAAGCTGCAGGAAATCGTCGCGCTGATGGAGGCCAATCTGGAAGAGCCGATCGATCTTGATGAGCTGGCGGTGTATGTCGCGGTGTCGCGTCGACAGCTGGAGCGGTTGTTCCAGAAATACCTGCACTGCTCACCGTCGCGCTATTACCTGAAGCTGCGGCTGATCCGCGCCCGGCAACTGCTCAAGCAGACGCCGATGTCGATCATCGAAGTGGCATCGGTGTGTGGTTTCGTCTCCACGCCGCACTTCTCCAAGTGCTACCGCGAGTACTTCGGCATTCCGCCGCGTGACGAGCGCGTCGGCTCCAACACCACCCAGCAAGTGGCCATGCTGCCACTGCCGCAAGCGATCGTGATGTCGCCGCTGTCGGGGCCGATGTCAGCGCTGAGTCAGGCGCGCAATGAATCGACGTTTGCCAGCGTAAGGCTGTAGACCGAGTCTGATCGTTCCCACGCAGAGCGTGGGAACGATCAGGTGGGAGCGAGCCTGCTCGCGAAGGGGTTTCTCAGGCGCTGTGGGACTGCTGGTAATCCGCAAGGGCCGGCAACAACTGTTTGTCGATCGCCTGACGCACCGCCGGCTGAATGCTGGCGCCGCTGGTGTACATGTCCTTGACCATCTTGCGCAGTTCGAATGCGCGAACATTATCCAGGCCACGCACCGCGCACTCACAGGCCTGCTCGGCGGTGGTACCGCTCGGCACCTGAATACCCAAGGCCTTGAGCTGGCCCAACAGATCTTCCTGGTCAATCAAATCGGCGTACATCATTACGCAAATCCTTCTGTGGCAACGGAGGTCTTGGCTCGATTCTGGTGGCCCCGACCGGACGCGGCAAGGGCGTTTTGTCGCGGTGGCCGGGACGACTATGAACAGGTCGTTTTCGGCTAACCGAATGGATTGGCGAGTAGGCAAACTGGCCCCAGCTCGCTTCACGAAGGTTTGGTCACCCTCGCCTGGCAGCTCCTCAACAGTACCCTCCTCAGCTCCGATCCTGTCACGGCTTGATCGGAGTTTTTTTTGTCTGTGAATCAGTCAGAGATTGGTTGTTCCCGCTGACGCTTTCGCGAGCAGGCTCGCTCCCACAGGTGGAATGCGTTGCCCTGTAGGAGCTGCCGAAGGCTGCGATCTTGTAGCGGGCTAACGTTGCAACACCAGAATCCGCGACAACAACTCATCCCGGTCGACATAGCAGCCCTGAAAATGCCGCGCCCCGGTGGCTGGGTCAAAGGCATTGCGCGCATGCAGCGTGCGGCGGTTGTCAAAGCACCACAACTCTCCCGGATTGAGCCGCTGCACCAGCCGAAACCGCGGCTCGCGGGTCATCGCGATAAAACGTCGATAGGCTCGATACAGCAACGGCATCTGCGCCACGGATGTATCGAACGCGCCGCGCAAAAAGTTCGCCATGCGAATTTCCGCCACATGCCCCAACGCATCCACAGCAATGATTGGCGCCAGGCAGCGATAGTCGCTGTGGCGGTCCTTGTTGCGAAACTCCACGGGGATTTCACACAGGGCCTGAAACAGCTGCGGATCCTCTCGACGCAAGGCGTCGGCGATCGCGAAACCATCGACGAAAATGCTTTCGCCACCCTCGGCATCGTTCACCAGGCAGTGCAGAAATTGCAGCCCAGGTTGCAGCTCGCGAGTCGGCAAATCCGTGTGCAATGGCAGGTTGAAGGCGGTGTAGGCGTTGCTGTCGGCGTCGGCTTTGGACTGCACATTGAACAGCACGCCGAAATTGCTTTCGCGGATGAAGGAAATCCGCTGCGCAATGAGCTTCAGCGAGCCCGGCTCGGTGGGCACGCCGCGCACTTGAGTCAGGCCGATGTCACGCACGGCGAGCAACCATTGCAGCAGCGCAGCGTTGTCGTTCATCAGTGCGGCGTACTCGAACACCGGCAACTGCAGATCGCTATGCCACAAACGGCTCTGCGGTTTGCCGGCCAGGCGTTCGGCGCGGGACTCGTCGTCATAGGCGTGAGCGCGCAACCAGCCCGGATCGAAGCGGCTGAGGTGACCATCCTGCCAGTCGATGCGCAGGCAGCCTTCGGTGTCGATGCGCGTGGCCAGTGGTTGCAGATCCTCGGCGGCATCGACGCTCTCGAAGACCTGCTCGCGGGTGACGCTGTAGACGCAGCGATCACACGGACAGTTGTCCCGCAACCAAACATGGTGAAACGGGCTGACACGACCGTCAGCCCATTCGATGACAACGCGATCCGCCAGCCCTTGCACGCCGCGTAGCGCGCTGATCAACGGATAAGTACGAAAATCGGCAACAGCGACGGCGGTGTTCATGGCGGCTCCTTGACGATGGAGGGATTTACCGGGCAGGTGGCAGCGCGATCACGCGGCCGATGTAAGCGGGAGCGGGCAGGTCGGTTTGCTCAGCGACGATCGCTTGCAGGTGATGCAGCGTGTCGGGGCTGAACGGCGCCGCGCGCGGGCCGGCGAGGTCGACGTGCAGGAGCATCTGTTCATTGCCGGCCAGTTCCTGTTCCTCGCCGATTTTGTGCAGGCTGTGGTAGAGGTGCAGACGCTTGCTGTCGTGGCCGATGATTTGCGTGCGCACTTCGACCTCGGTATCGAGCTTCACTTCGTGCAGGTAATTGAGGTGCAGCTCGAGGGTGAACAGCGAATGGCCGCTGGCTTCGCGGTTGTTGCTGTCCATGCCCAGGCGATCCATCAGCGCGTCGGTGGCGTAGCTGAAGATCAGCAGGTAGAAGGCATCGCGCAGGTGGCCGTTGTAGTCGACCCAGTCGGGGATGATCCTGGTTTGGTAAGTGGTGAGGTGGGGCATGGTTTGGGTTCCGGGCATTGGGCGGGTTTTTAAGATCAAGAGCTACCCCCTCACCCCAGCCCTCTCCCCCAAGGGGGCGAGGGGGAAAGGGAGCCGATTTTCGAGCTTTTCAAGTCCAGAGTTCGACTCAGAGGTGCAAGTCGGCGTAGCTTGCAAAAACACCTCGGTCAGTCCCCTCTCCCTCAGGGAGAGGGTTAGGGTGAGGGCAGCAGTGTCATGCCATACGCATTACTCGCTGAAACTCATCCCATGCTTCTCTTTGGTGGTCTTCACCGCCTCAAGCACCGCCAGCAGGCAGTCATCACGGTAGCGCTCCAGCGCCGAGATGCTGTGGCGGCCTAACTGTTCACTGGTGCCATCGACCACATCATCGATCAGCTTGTCGGTCAGCTCCGGCGCTGGCAGATACGTCCACGGCAATTGCAACGCCGGGCCGAATTGCGACATGAAGTGGCGCATGCCGGCATCGCCGCCGGCCAGGGTGTAAGTCAGGAATGTACCCATGAATGACCAACGCAGGCCGGCGCCAAAACGAATCGCATCGTCGATCTCGCCGGTCGTCGCCACACCGTCATTGACCAGGTGCAGCGCCTCGCGCCACAGCGCTTCAAGCAAGCGATCGGCGATGAACCCCGGTACTTCCTTGCGCACATGCAACGGACGCATGCCAAGAGATTCGTAGACTTGCATCGCCGCTTGAACCGCCTCAGGCGCGGTGTGCTTGCCGCCGACCACTTCCACCAGCGGTAACAGATAGACCGGGTTGAACGGATGCCCGACCACGCAGCGTTCAGGGTGCGTCGAACTCTCGTAGAACTCGGTGGGCAACAGGCCTGAAGTGCTCGAGCCAATCAAGGCGTCGGGCTTGGCGGCGGCACTGATTTTGCTGTGCAGATCGAGTTTCAGTTCCAGCCGCTCGGGGGCGCTCTCCTGAATGAAATCGGCGTCGCGCACGCATTCCTCGATGGTGGCGACAAAGCGCAGGCGATCCTGCGAAGCGCCCGGCGCCAGGCCGTTCTTCTCCAGCGCGCCCCAGGCATTGGCCACGCGCTGGCGCAACGCCGCTTCGGCGCCGGGCGCCGGATCCCAGGCCACCACGTCGAGGCCATGAGCGAGGGCGCGGGCGACCCAGCCACTGCCGATGACACCGCTGCCGAGGGCGGCGAAGGTTTTGATTTCGGTGATAAAGCGCATGGCGACATTCCTGAATAGTTCGGCGATCAACTGTGGGAGCGAGCCTGCTCGCGAATGCGCTGGCTCTGCGGATGAAGATGCTTCGGATGTACCGGCCTCTTCGCGAGCAGGCTCGCTCCCACAGGGTTTTGAGGTGCGCTCGTTAGCCGCGCTGGGTCAGGCCCATTTTCTTCCGGCCTTCCGCCGGCGTGAGCACGCGGGCACCGAGGCGGCTGAGGATCTCCGTGGCGCGCTCAACCAATTGGCCATTGGTCGCCAGCACACCCTTGTCCAGCCACAGGTTGTCTTCCAGCCCGACCCGCACGTTGCCGCCGAGCAGCACCGCTTGCGCGGCCATCGGCATCTGCATGCGGCCAATGCCGAAGCCCGCCCACACCGCATCGGCGGGCAGGTTGTCGACCATGGCTTTCATGGTGGTGGTATCGGCCGGCGCGCCCCACGGGATGCCCAGGCACAGCTGGAACAGCGGGTTGTCGAGCAAGCCTTCCTTGATCATCTGCTTGGCGAACCACAGATGCCCGGTGTCGAAAATCTCCAGCTCGGCTTTCACGCCCAGTTCGGTGATGCGCTTGGCGCCGGCGCGCAGTTGTGCCGGCGTCGAGACGTAAATGGTGTCGCCGTCGCCGAAATTCAGCGTGCCGCAATCGAGGGTGCAGATTTCCGGCAGCAGCTCTTCAACGTGGGCGAGACGGGTCAACGGGCCGACGAGATCGGTGTTCGGGCCGAATTCCATCGGCTGCTCGCCAGCGCCGATTTCCAGGTCGCCGCCCATCCCGGCGGTGAGGTTGACGATGATGTCGACGTCCGCCTCGCGGATGCGCTCCATCACCTCGCGGTACAGCGCCACGTCGCGGCTGAACTTGCCGGTCTGCGGATCGCGCACATGGCAGTGCACCACGGTGGCGCCAGCCTTGGCCGCTTCCACTGCCGCAGCGGCGATCTGTTTCGGGGTGACCGGCACATGCGGGCTCTTGGCGGTCGTGTCGCCAGCACCGGTGAGTGCGCAGGTGATGATGACGTCGTGGTTCATGGTGCGTTTCCTTCAGGCGTGATGGGTCTGTCCGCAGCCCGTGGCGGGGCTGCGAAGCGTCGTTAAATTCCCTATCCCTTGGGAGAGGGTCAGGGTGAGGGGTTATTTGCTGGTCAGTTGCAGATTTTCAGCGGCCGGTTTGCCATCGAAAGTCGTCACACCTTCGAGCCAGCGCTGCTTGTCTTCGGGGTGATCCTTGAGCCATTGCTTGGCCGACTCGAAGGCATCCTTGTGATCGAGCAGCGGCTGCATCATTCGGCTCTCGGCTTCGGCGGTGAAGGTCAGGTTGGTCAGCAGGCGGCCGATGTTCGGGCACTGCTCGGCGTATTTCGGTGAAGTGACAGTCCACACCGTAGCCATGCCTTCGTTCGGGCCAAGGGCATCTTCGCTGCCGGTCAGATAGGTCATCTGAATGTTGACGTTCATCGGGTGCGGCGCCCAGCCGAAGAACACCACGGCTTCCTTGCGGCGCACGGCGCGATCGACGGCGGCAAGCATGCCGGCTTCGCTCGACTCGACGAGCTGGAATTTGCCGAGGCCGAACTGGTTCTTGGCGATCATCGCTTTGATCTGGGTATTGGCGCCCGAGCCAGGCTCGATGCCGTAGATCTTGCCGCCCAGTTCTTTCTCGAACCTGGCGATGTCAGCGAAGGTTTTCAGGCCTTTGTCGGCCAGATACGTCGGCACGGCGAGGGTAGCGCGGGCATCTTTCAGGCTCGGTGCCTCGAGCACTTTCACCTGGTTGGCCTCGACGAACGGTGTGATGGTCTGCGTCATCAACGGGTTCCAATAGCCGAGGAACAGGTCCAGGCGCTGATCACGGATCCCGGCGAAGATGATCTGCTGGGAGGCGCTGGTCTGTTTGGTGTTGTAGCCGAGGCCGTCGAGCAGGACCTGGGTCATGGCACTGGTGGCGATCACGTCAGTCCAGTTGACCACACCCATGCGTACGTTCTTGCAGGAGGCCGGTTCGGCCGCCATCACGCCGGTGCTGAAGAAAGCGGTACCGCTGAGTGCAAGAACGCAGCTGCTGATCAGTCGTTTCATGTCGGGTTCCTCGGCAGTTCGATTATTGTGGTTCCCGGCATCTGCGCGCCGGTGATGCCAAGTTACGCAGCTATACGCCCGTGAAAGCGCACTGCGGCGACTGGCATTTGCACTGTAGCGACCTGCACGCTTGAACGCCGCCGACAATCGGCGTATCAACGAGCCACGCGTCCGCCAACCGAGTGCGCCCATGTCCCAGGATTTCTACTTTTTGCTGATGCCGGGGTTCTCCGCCATCGGCTTTATCTCCGCGATCGAACCGCTGCGGGTGGCCAACCGCTTTCGTGGCGAGCTGTACCGCTGGCATGTGCTCAGCGCCGATGGCGGCGCGGTACTGGCAAGCAACGGCATGTCGGTCAACGCCGATGCGGCTCTGGAGCCGCTGAAAAAAGGCGCGACGTTACTGGTGGTGGCCGGATTCGAACCACTGAAATCCATCACGCCGACGCTGGAGCACTGGTTGCGCAGGCTGGACAAGGACGGCGTGACCCTCGGCGCGATCGACACCGGTAGCTTCGTTCTCGCCGAAGCGGGTCTGCTTGATGGCCATCGCCTGACCCTGCACTGGGAGGCGATCGATGCGTTCAAGGAGTCTTATCCACAGCTCAGCGTCACCCAGGAACTGTTCGAGATCGACCGGCGGCGGATCACTTCGGCGGGTGGCACGGCGTCGATTGATCTGATGCTCGATCTGATCGCCCAGGCCCACGGCCCGCAACTGGCGATTCAGGTCAGCGAGCAGTTTGTGCTCGGGCGCATCCGCCCGCGCAAAGACCACCAGCGCATGGAAGTCGCCACACGCTACGGCATCAGCAACAAGAAACTGGTGCAGGTGATCGGCGAAATGGAGCAGCACAGCGAACCGCCGCTGAGCACGCTGCAACTGGCGGAGTCGATCAAGGTGACGCGACGGCAGCTGGAGCGCTTGTTTCGCCTGCACCTGAACGACACGCCGAGCAATTTCTATCTGCGGTTGAGGTTGGAAAAGGCCCGGCAGCTGTTGCGTCAGACCGACATGAGCGTGCTTGAGGTCAGCATTGCCTGCGGGTTTGAATCACCGTCGTACTTCACCCGCAGCTATCGCGCCAAATTTGCCCGTTGCCCGCGCGAGGATCGGCGTACCGCGCAGGCCTGAGTGATGCACACAAAACCCCTGTAGGAGTGAGCCTGCTCGCGATAGCGGTCTATCGGCTCACATGTGTGGGACTGACCCACCGCTATCGCGAGCAGGCTCACTCCTACAATTCGATCGACATTATTTCTTCACCAACGCCGAGCACGCCGCCTTGTAAGCCTCATGCTGATACTTGTTCAACGTCCCCGGCAGCTCGAAATTGTGCTTCTTGGCCTGTGCATTGATCGTCTGCGGCGACAACAGCGTCACCTCACAACCATCGAGCAGCTGAAACACCCCCTCAATCTTGAACGTCGTCGGCCCACCGGCAAACTCACCCTTCTTGCTGCGCTTCTTGATCGCAATCCGGTCCACCGAGTTCTCCCGCACGAACGACGCCACCTGCGCCGCGAACCGCCGCACGTTCGCCGCCTCGTCATCATCATCGAGAGCGATCTTTTTCGTGGCGAGAGGGACGTGGCTCAACGTCGAACCGTCGAGCGCAGCCACGGCGATGATCGCTTCGCTGCCTTTGATTTCAATGCCGCAGATGTTCATGGGAATTCCTTTGGAAAAAGAGGGCAGCCTACAGCTCAAGCTGACTGGCGGTGATGCCGAACGCGGCGGCAATTTTCTCGCGGGTGGCCTTGCGCGGCTTGGCGACTGTCTCCTGCTGGGCAAACGCCGGTTGCGATATGCCCATGCGCTTCGCCACTTCTTCCTGAGTCAGGTTGAGATGTTCGCGCCATGCGCGGATCGGTGTTGCGCCGTCAACGATACGACTGACCACCTCATGGGGAATCAGATCGGGCTGTATTTTCTGCGCGACGTATTGAGCGTAGGGGATAACCACGAATGCAGGGTTACCCTCAGCGTCATTGATTATTTGAACGTCAGTAGGTGCGTTCATCACGTTTTTTGACCTCTTGAATACTGACCACTTTGATTGCGCCATCCCAGTCGAACATGATTCGATAATTGCCGACACGCAGCCGGTAAGCGTAGTCATGACCAACCAATGCTTTTACGTTGCCAACATCGGGCATGTCGGCAAGCGCCGTGACGGCGTCGCGAACCTTCCCTTGGTGCACGGAATGCAATTTCAAAAGCTGCTTAACAGCTTTGCGAGTCCAGTGGATGCTGTTCATAGAAGAATATAAGTCTTTTATAAGATTCGCTAATCTTTGCTTATATTTTTCCAGTGACCAATAAACAAGGCGTGTCGGCATATTGCGTGGGCGCCTCATTCTTCGCTATCAAAGCGAAGGGTGTCGGCCCGATCGCAATGGTTCAGCAAGAAGTTCCGTTGATGAGGCCGCGGTAGCCTTCTAAAATTTCGATCACTCCTGCCCAATCGACTCCAAAAACTCCGACCGCTCGTCACTCATCCGCGCGACACAATCATTCTGCGCAATGGTGAACGCTTTGCTCCCCGCCGTCGCCGGGAAGGCTTCCACCGCGCAATCGGCATCGCGGGTTTTCAGCCATTGCTGCTGGGCGGTTTTCAGTTTGGCGGTGATGTCGGCCAGTTGCGTCGGGTTCTTGCCGTACGCGGTCTGCATGCGTTCGTTGAGGCTGGCGTAGTTGTCTTTAAGCAGGTCTTCGGCGGTGGTGCGGCTGTAGGCGGAGCATTCCAGGGTCTGGATGTCGTTTTCCACCGCGTCGCACGGGTTGTTCTCGGATTCTTCGGCGGCGTGGGCGCCGGTCGCAATCAGTGCCAGGGCGAGGAAGATCGATTTCATTGGGGTCGCTCTAATCCGTGGGTAGGTGCAGGCTGCGGCAGATTCTGGCGCAAGCGCGCGGGCTTGAACAGCCGGCCGAGGAGGGCGGCTGACGACCCTTTGTCGCGGATTGACGCTTTCGGCAATTCCCCTGTCGTTTTTGCACCCGGTCGCCCCGGCACCGAGGCATATGCTGGCCCCAAAGCGCCGGCAGACGATTCGGCGCACGAATCGCCAATAAGGGGACGCCTGATGAGCCCAGCCGAATTACACGCCGACAGCATCGTTATCGACGGTCTGATCATTGCCAAATGGAACCGCGAGCTGTTCGAAGACATGCGCAAGGGCGGTCTGACGGCAGCCAACTGCACTGTGTCGGTGTGGGAAGGCTTTCAGGCGACCGTGAACAACATCGCTGCCAGCCAGAAACTGATCCGTGAAAACAGCGACCTGGTGATGCCGGTGCGCACCACCGCCGACATCCGTCGCGCCAAGGAACAGGGCAAGACCGGCATCCTCTTCGGCTTCCAGAATGCCCACGCTTTCGAAGACCAGATCGGCTATGTCGAGGTGTTCAAGCAGCTCGGCGTGGGCATCGTGCAGATGTGCTACAACACCCAGAATCTGGTCGGCACCGGTTGCTACGAACGCGACGGCGGCCTGTCGGGTTTCGGTCGCGAGATCGTCGCCGAGATGAACCGCGTCGGCGTCATGTGCGACCTGTCCCACGTCGGTTCCAAGACTTCCGAAGAGGTCATCCTCGAATCGAAAAAACCGGTCTGCTATTCCCACTGTCTGCCGTCGGGTCTCAAAGAGCACCCGCGCAACAAGTCCGATGAAGAGCTGAAGTTCATCGCCGACCACGGCGGTTTTGTCGGCGTGACCATGTTCGCGCCGTTCCTCGCCAAGGGCATCGATTCGACCATCGACGATTACGCCGAAGCCATCGAATACACCATGAACATCGTTGGCGAAGACGCCATCGGCATCGGCACCGATTTCACTCAGGGTCACGGCCAGGATTTCTTCGAATACCTGACCCACGACAAGGGCTACGCCCGCCGCCTGACCAGCTTCGGCAAGATCATCAACCCGCTGGGCATCCGCACCGTCGGCGAATTCCCCAACCTAACCGAAACCCTGCTCAAGCGCGGTCATTCCGAACGTGTGGTGCGCAAGATCATGGGTGAGAACTGGGTGAACGTCCTCAAAGACGTCTGGGGCGAATAACGCTTTCACGACCGCCGCCGAACTGCCCCCTCTCCTGCGGGAGAGGGCTGGGGTGAGGGCCGCGGCCACCACTGAACCATAATTTTTCTGGAGTTAAGTTTCCATGGCCAAGATCGCCCCGCAATTGCCTATCGAAGTCGACAGCGAGACCGGTGTCTGGACCTCCGACGCCTTGCCCATGCTCTATGTGCCGCGGCATTTCTTCGTCAACAACCACATGGGCATCGAGGAAGTGCTGGGCGCCGAAGCCTATGCGGAAATCCTCTACAAGGCCGGCTACAAATCCGCCTGGCACTGGTGTGAAAAGGAAGCCGAATGCCACGGCCTGGAAGGCGTCGCGGTGTTCGAGCACTACATGAAGCGCCTGTCGCAACGCGGCTGGGGCCTGTTCAAGATCCAGGACATCGACCTCGACAAGGGCACCGCCAGCGTCAAGCTCGAGCACTCGGCATTCGTCTATGTCTACGGCAAGGTCGGGCGCAAGGTCGATTACATGTTCACCGGCTGGTTTGCCGGTGCCATGGACCAGATTCTCGAAGCCCGTGGCAGCAAGATCCGTACTGTGGCCGAGCAAGTCTACGGAGGCTCCGAAGAGGGCCACGATGACGGCTTGTTCATCGTCAAGCCGTTGTAAGCCGAGGACCGTCCCATGGCTTTCGAAGCAATGTTCCAGCCGATCCAGATCGGCAAACTGACCATCCGCAACCGCGTGCTCAGCACCGCGCACGCCGAGGTCTACGCGACTGACGGTGGCATGACCACCGACCGTTACGTCAAGTATTACGAAGAGAAGGCCAAGGGCGGCATCGGCCTGGCCATCTGCGGCGGTTCGTCCGTCGTGGCGATCGACAGCCCGCAGGAATGGTGGAGTTCGGTCAATCTGTCCACCGACCGGATCATTCCGCACTTCCAGAATCTGGCCGACGCCATGCACAAGCATGGCGCCAAGATCATGATTCAGATTACCCACATGGGCCGGCGCTCGCGCTGGGACGGCTTCAACTGGCCGACCCTGATGTCGCCGTCGGGCATCCGTGAACCGGTGCACCGCGCAACCTGCAAGACCATCGAGCCGGAAGAGATCTGGCGGGTGATCGGCAACTATGCCCAGGCTGCGCGCCGGGCCAAGGCCGGTGGCCTCGACGGCGTCGAGCTGTCGGCCGTGCACCAGCACATGATCGACCAGTTCTGGAGCCCGCGCGTCAACAAGCGCACCGACGAGTGGGGCGGCAGCTTCGAAGGGCGGATGAAGTTCGGTCTGGAAGTGCTCAAAGCCGTGCGCGCCGAGGTTGGTGACGATTTCTGCGTCGGCATGCGCCTGTGCGGTGACGAGTTCCACCCGGACGGCTTGTCCCACGAGGACATGAAGCAGATCGCCAAGTATTACGACGACACCGGCATGCTCGATTTCATCGGCGTGGTCGGCTCGGGTTGCGATACGCACAACACCCTGGCCAACGTGATTCCGAACATGAGTTATCCACCGGAGCCGTTCCTGCATCTGGCCGCCGGAATCAAGGAAGTGGTCAAGGTGCCGGTGCTGCACGCACAGAACATCAAGGACCCGAACCAGGCTACGCGGATTCTCGAGGGCGGTTACGTCGACATGGTCGGCATGACCCGCGCGCACATCGCTGACCCGCACCTGATCGCCAAGATCAAGATGGGCCAGATCGACCAGATCAAACAGTGCGTCGGCGCCAACTATTGCATCGACCGCCAGTATCAAGGTCTCGATGTGTTGTGCATCCAGAACGCCGCGACGTCCCGTGAATACATGGGCGTGCCGCACATCATCGAGAAATCCACTGGGCCGAAACGCAAAGTCGTAGTGGTCGGTGCCGGCCCGGCCGGGATGGAAGCTGCGCGTGTGGCGGCCGAACGTGGCCACGACGTGACCTTGTTCGAGAAGAAAGAATTCATCGGTGGGCAGATCACTACTGCATCGAAAGCGCCGCAGCGCGATCAGATCGCCGGCATCACCCGCTGGTTCCAGCTGGAACTGGCGCGGCTGAAAGTCGATCTGCGCCTCGGCACGGCGGCGGACGCCGATACGATCATGGACCTGCGTCCGGATGTCGTGGTGCTGGCGGTCGGTGGTCATCCGTATCTCGAGCAGAACGAACACTGGGGCGCGGCCGAAGGGCTGGTGGTGAGCAGCTGGGACGTGCTCGACGGCAAAGTCGCGCCGGGCAAGAACGTGTTGGTCTACGACACCATTTGCGAGTTCACCGGGATGTCGGTCGCCGACTTCCTCGCCGACAAGGGCAGCCAGGTCGAGATCGTCACCGACGACATCAAGCCGGGCGTGGCCATCGGCGGTACGTCGTTCCCGACCTACTACCGCAGCATGTACCCGAAAGAAGTGATCATGACCGGCGACATGATGCTGGAAAAGGTCTACCGCGAAGGCGACAAGCTGATCGCGGTACTGGAGAACGAATACACCGGCGCGAAAGAGGAGCGGGTGGTCGATCAGGTGGTCGTCGAAAACGGCGTGCGCCCGGACGAGGAAATCTACTACGCCCTCAAGGACGGCTCGCGCAACAAGGGCCAGATCGACGTCGAAGCGCTGTTCGCGATCCAGCCGCAGCCTTCGCTGAGCGAGGCGGGTGACGGCTACTTGCTGTTCCGCATCGGCGACTGCGTGGCGCAGCGTAATACCCACGCCGCGATCTATGACGCCCTGCGACTGTGCAAGGATTTCTGACGACATCACCACGATCACCTGTGGCGAGGGAGCTTGCTCCCGCTGGGCTGCGAAGCGGCCCCAAATCTGTAGTCACGGTGTATCAGGCATATACCGGCGACGGTAGTGGGAGCGCTTCGCACTCCAGCGGGAGCAAGCTCCCTCGCCACAGGTAGGTGCGTTGCTCTTGCCAGCGCACAAATGACCCCGAGGTCTTTGGGAGCTTCACCATGTTGAACACCCTTCTTCCAATTTTGTTGTTCGCTGCTCTGGGCCTCGCTGTCCTCGGCGCGTTGCGGCGGATGAACATGTGGCGCCGGGGGCGGGCGGCGAAGGTCGATCTGCTTGGCGGTCTGCTGGCCATGCCCAAGCGCTACATGGTCGACCTGCACCACGTCGTGGCGCGGGACAAATACATCGCCAACACCCACGTCGCTACAGCGGGCGGTGCGGTGGCGTCGATTGTGCTGGCGCTGCTGGTGCACGGTTTCGGTCTGCATAACCGCATCCTCGGCTACGCCTTGCTGCTGATGTCGGCGGTGATGTTCGTCGGCGCGATCTTCATGTACCTGCGTCGGGTCAATCCGCCTGCGCGTCTGTCGAAAGGCCCGTGGATGCGCCTGCCGAAAAGCCTGCTGGCGTTCTCGGCGTCGTTTTTCCTGGTGACCCTGCCAGTGGCCGGGATCCTGCCGGCGAACTTCGGTGGTTGGGTGCTTGCAGCCATTCTCGGCGTTGGCGTGTTGTGGGGCGTGACGGAACTGTTCTTCGGCATGACCTGGGGCGGGCCGATGAAACACGCCTTTGCCGGTGCGTTGCACCTGGCCTGGCATCGCCGTCCGGAACGCTTTGGCGGCGGTCGCTCGACCGGTTTGAAACCGCTGGACCTGAACAATCCCGATGCGCCGCTGGGCGTGGAAAAACCCAAGGATTTCACCTGGAACCAGTTGCTCGGTTTCGACGCCTGCGTGCAGTGCGGCAAGTGCGAAGCGGCCTGTCCGGCTTTCGCTGCCGGCCAGCCGCTGAATCCGAAAAAACTGATTCAGGACATGGTCGTCGGCCTCGCTGGCGGCACCGACGCCAAATTCGCCGGCAGCCCGTATCCAGGCAAACCGATTGGCGAGCATGGCGGCAATCCGCATCAACCGATCGTCAACGGTCTGGTCGACGCCGAAACCCTCTGGTCGTGCACCACCTGCCGTGCCTGCGTCGAGGAATGCCCGATGATGATCGAGCACGTCGACGCGATCGTCGACATGCGCCGTCACCTGACCCTGGAAAAAGGCGCGACGCCGAACAAGGGCGCCGAAGTCCTCGAAAACCTGATCGCCACCGACAACCCCGGCGGTTTCGCCCCGGGCGGGCGGATGAACTGGGCGGCGGATCTGAACCTCAATATGCTCAGCGAAAAGAAATCCACCGACGTGCTGTTCTGGGTCGGCGACGGCGCCTTCGATATGCGCAACCAGCGCACCTTGCGCGCCTTCGTCAAAGTGTTGAAAGCGGCAAAAATCGACTTCGCCGTGCTCGGTCTCGAAGAGCGTGACAGCGGCGACGTCGCCCGGCGTCTGGGCGATGAAGCGACCTTCCAGTTGCTCGCCAAACGCAATATCCAGACGTTGGCCAAATACAGCTTCAACCGCATCGTCACCTGCGATCCGCACAGTTTCCATGTGCTGAAAAACGAGTACGGCGCTTTCGATGGCAACTACCTGGTGCAGCACCACAGCACCTACATGGCCGAGATCATTCAGGCCGGCGCGCTCAACCTCGGGCAGCACAAAGGCAACAGCGTGACCTATCACGATCCGTGCTACCTGGGCCGCTACAACGGCGAGTACGAAGCACCGCGTGAAGTGCTGCGTGCGCTCGGCATCGAAGTCAAAGAGATGCAACGGTCCGGTTTCCGCTCGCGCTGCTGCGGCGGCGGTGGTGGCGCGCCGATCACCGACATTCCGGGCAAACAGCGCATCCCCGACATGCGCATGGAAGACATCCGCGAAACCGGCGCCGAGCTGGTGGCGGTGGGTTGTCCACAGTGCACGGCGATGCTCGAAGGCGTGGTCGAACCGCGTCCGCTGATCAAGGACATCGCCGAACTGGTGGCCGACGCGCTGCTCGAAGACGCCGCGCCAGGCAAGCCTGCCACGCCGGCCAAACGTGAACCTGCGGAGGTGCATTGATGAGCGACATTATCCGCCGCGACCCGCGCGCCGAATGGATCGCGCGTAACCGTCTGCATCCGCTGCACGCGGCGATGCAACCGGCGCAACACAGCTGGATGGGGCCCAATGGCGTCATCCGCAAGAACCCCCACGGCATGGGTTTTATCGGCCCCAACGGCTTTAAGCGGATCGACCGCAGCGGCGCGCAACAGGGTGGGGCGGTCAAACGCTCGGCCACGGTGGAAGTGCAATTGCCGCTGCATCAGGTACCGGCTCCGGCGTTCTACATCAGCGTGGTGCCGGATATGGTCGGCGGCCGCCTGAGCAGCCACGATCGCGATCTGCTCGGCCTCGCTCATCAGCTGGCCGGCACGGACGGTGCGGTGCTGGCGGTAGTTTTTGGCGAGCACAAGGAAAGCACGTTCGAAACCGCCGGCGTCGATCGGCTGCTGGTGCTCGAAGGCGAGCAGTTCAGCGGTTATGCACCGGAACAACGGGTGCAGGGCTTGCGCGCTGTGGATAACCAGTTCAACCCGCGTCACTGGTTGCTGCCGGACAGTCGCAGCGGTGGCGGCGAACTCGGCCGACGCTTTGCTGCAGCGCTGGGCGAGCGCCCGGCCACGCGGGTCTGGCAGGTCAAGGATCAGGAGTGCATCGGCCGCGCCGGCGCCGGATTGCAAGACCTGGCGCGTCCAGTGGCGCGGTTGATTCTCGCCGCTGCCGAATGCGCAGAACCGGTCAGCGAAACCCGTCACGAAGCGTTGCCAGTGGAGTTATCCACAAGCGTCGCGCGCAGCCTGTCGCGAATCGAAGATCTCGGCGCGGTGGCGGTGGATCCGGCGGCGATCCCGATGGCCGAGGCCGAGTTCATTTTCTCCGGCGGCAATGGCGTGAAGGACTGGGCGCTGTTTCATGAAACGGCGGCAGCCCTCGGCGCTACCGAAGGCGCTTCGCGGGTGGCGGTGGACGATGGCTTCATGGCCCGCGATCGCCAGGTCGGCGCCTCCGGCACCTGGGTCACCGCCCGAGTCTACGTCGCGGTGGGTATTTCCGGGGCGATCCAGCACCTGCAAGGCATCGGTGCCTGCGACAAGGTGGTGGCGATCAATCTTGATCCGGGTTGCGACATGATCAAACGCGCCGACCTCTCGGTGATTGGCGAAAGCGCAGAGATTCTGCAGGCCCTGATCGAGGCGGTAGAGGCCTACCGCAACGACGGCCGACGCGACGCGGCATAAGGAAAACAGTTATGAGCACCAACGTGATCAGCCTCGTCTCCATCGGCGCCCACCCCACTTCGGGCCGCCCGCGCCGCGCCGATCAGGATGCCCGCGCAGTGGAACTGGGTCTGCAACTGGCTGGGGATAACCTGCAAGTGCTGCACGCCGGCGACATCGCCGAACCGGCACTGCGTGCCTATCTGGGCATGGGCCTGGAACAGCTGCATGTGCTGGAACAACCCGTTGGCGCCGACGCTTTGCCGGCGCTGACCGCGTACCTGCGCGATGCCGGGGCGCAAGTGGTGCTGACCGGCAGTCAGGCGGAAACCGGTGAAGGCTCGGGGATGTTGCCGTTCCTGCTGGCGGAAGGTCTGGGCTGGCCACTGGTGGTCGGCCTGGCGCAGGTCGAATCGATCAATGATGGCTCGGCGCTGGTTCTGCAAGCGTTGCCGCGTGGGCAGCGGCGGCGCCTGAAGGTCAAATTGCCGTTTCTGGCCACTGTGGATAACGCCGCGCCGAAACCTCGGCAGAGTGCATATGGCCCGGCACAGCGAGGGATTCTGGAGGCTGATGAGGTTGAAGTCGTCGACGATGAGCTCTTGTCTGTCGCCACTCTGCAACCGGCCAAACCACGGCCCAAACGCCTGAAAGTGATCAAAGCCAAAAGCGGCGCCGACCGCATGAAGGCTGCGACCGCCAAAGCCAGTGGCGGCGGCGGGCAAGTGCTCAAGGGCATCACCCCACAGGCCGGTGCCGAAGCGATCCTCAAGTTGCTGATCGAGGAAGGCGTGGTCCGCTGACCCCCGCAACCAATGCTCGTAGGGGCGCGCCGACAGCTGTCATTGGTTGACACGAAAAACCTGGCGCTTCTGTTTGCGGCCGGTTTCAAACGCAGGGTAAAAAGCCACTCACCCCACAAGGAGTCAACTGAATGACCGTCAAGTTTCGCCCTGCCCGGCGCTCGGATGCGCGCGACATTGCGCGTCTGTTTCAGATTTCCTCGGAAGGCGCCTCGGATTACATCTGGAGCCAGTTGGCGGAGCCTGGGGAGGCGCTGCTGGATGTCGGCGAGCGCCGTTATGCCCGCGACGATGTGGATTTCTCCTGGCAGAACTGCATGGTCGCTGAGGCCGAAGACCGGGTCGTTGGCATGATGCACAGTTATGCGATGCGCGAGGATCCCGAGCACACGCCGTCCACTGATCCGGTGCTGGCACCGTACGCCGATATGGAAGTGCCCGATTCGTTGTACATCTCCAGCCTGGCGCTGCATGAAGGCTGGCGCAATCGGGGCCTGGGTGTGCAGTTCCTCGAGCATGCTCAGGCGCGCGCTGATCAGATGGCGCTAAACGGCCTGAGCCTGATTGACTACGCAGCCAACACCGGTGCGCGGCGATTTTATGAGCGCCATGGCTTCCGCATCATCAAGACTTGCCAGGTCACGCCGCATCCGCTGATTCGGGTAACCGGAGAAGCCTATCTGATGCACCGCGCTTAGCGTTGGGTTATCCACCGGACAGCGGTTACGCACAATCCCTGTTGGTCAGTCTGTGGATAACGTGTTGGCCCTTCATCACAGGTCAAGTAAGCCGTGGCCTGCAGCCCGCAGATCAAAAACCAACCAGCCTAACTTACGGTTTTTATGAGGTTTTTCTGCGGGATAACGCCGCAAGTTGCCCCCAAACTCTGTTGGTGCTTCTGTGGATAAGATGTTCGTTGCCCGCTGGGAGCCTTATAAACCAAGCCCTTCACTGCATTGGTCAATATTTGATCGCTTTACGCTTTTCAGCCTCGAATTCATTTGTAAGCCCTGGTTATTCGCACGTTCGAGCATTTTTCCACAGGCGCCGCAAAGTTACCCCCGAACTCTGTTGGCGCTTCTGTGGATAACATGTTCGCTGTCCTCCACAGGCCATTAAAATCATGGCTTGCAAAGATATGATTAAAAAACAACCAATGTCCCCCGCAACCGCCTGTTCTGCATAAGTCACGATTTTTCTTTGTAAATCAGCACGATAATTTTCGGCTCATGGACAGTTACCCCCATTAGCTGTGGGTGGCTATGTGGATAACTTGTTCGCCAAACCCTGCAAGCCCCGGCCGGCTTAGTCCAAATGGCAATTGATTACATTTCATACAGTTCTAAGAAGTTGCCTTGACTTCGATTCCTGTGCTGTCTTCACTGCAATGGCACAAGGACAGCCGTCATTTATCCACATCAGGTTCTGGGAGAACGCATGATGGATAGCCAGCCGCACCGCCCCCCGCCCTCGTCACGCAAGCGCACGCTCCGACGCGCTGCCAATCAGCACGCTCGCCTGTAGCGCGCCACACCCGCCAGACCGCTGTGCTGTCGCCGGAATTTCTCCGGTGGCCAGGTACCCGTTCGCCCATTGATTGCAGGCAACCGCAGAGTTGCCCCATCTGCCTGATTAGAGGAATCACTTCATGACACGGATCGCAACGCCTATCAGCGAGCTCAAGGAACACTACGATGTGATTGTCATTGGTTCAGGCTACGGCGGCGGTATTGCTGCCTCGCGCCTGTCCCGTGCCGGCAAGCGTGTGTGCCTGCTTGAACGCGGTCGGGAAATCCAGCCCGGCGAATACCCAAACACCATGATCGCCGCCACCGAGGAACTGCAGGTGCATGACCCGGACGGGCATATCGGTTCGCGTACCGGTATGTTCGATTTGCACGTGAACGCCCAGCAAAACGTCGTGGTCGGTTGCGGCCTCGGCGGCACGTCGCTGATCAATGCCAACGTTGCCCTCGAGCCGGAGCCCGGCGTATTCGACGATCCGCGTTGGCCGCAAGCGGTGCGGGAACACCGTGATACGTTGCTCAAGGACGGTTACGCCCGCGCCCGGGAGATGCTCAAGCCCAACCCTTACCCGAGCACTGCACCGAACCTGCCGAAACTCGACGCCAACAGGAAATCCGCCGACTACCTCCAGCAGGGCGCGCATTTCTACAAGCCGCCTATCAACGTGACTTTCGACAAGCTGCCGAACAACCTCAACCATGTCGGCGTCGAGCAGCTGCCGTGCAACCAGTGCGGCGACTGCGTTTCGGGCTGTAACAACAAAGCCAAGAACACCGCGCTGATGAACTATCTGCCGGACGCCTGGAACCACGGCGCGGAGATTTTCTGTCAGGCCGAAGTGCGGCATCTGGAGCGTGATGGCGACGGCTGGATCGTGCATTTCCAGTACCTGGACAGTGGTCGCGAGATGTTCAGTGCACCGACCCTGTTCGTGAAGGCCGACATCGTTGTGGTCTCTGCCGGCACGCTCGGTTCAACCGAAATCCTCCTGCGTTCCCGGGACAAAGGCGTGGTGATGTCCGGCCAGCTCGGCGAGAACATGAGCGGCAACGGCGACATCCTCGGCTTCGGCCACAACTGCGAGCAGACCATCAACGGCATCGGTTTCGGTGCGCACCCGGCCAAGGAACTTCACCCGGTTGGCCCGTGCATCACTTCGGTCATCGACATGCGCACCGAAGGCGACTGGCGCAGCCGCATGGTCATCGAGGAAGGCTCGATTCCCGGCGCCCTCGGGCGGCCGATGGTGCCGGCGATGGCCGGGTTTGCCGAGATGATCGGCGTGGCCACTGACGAGAGCTTCAGTGGCAAGTTGAAGTACAAGGAACGTGAAGCCGAAAGCTTCCTGCGCGGCCCTTATTACGGCGCACTGCACAACATGCAGACCTACCTGATCATGAGCCATGACAGCGGGCAGGGGCGGATGGTCCTCGACAGCAAGGATCAGTTGCGCATCGATTGGCCAGGTGTTGGCGAGCAGGAGAACTTCAAACTCGGCAACGAACGTCTGCGCCAGAGCACCAAGGCATTGGGCGGGGTCTGGGTGGAGAACCCGATCTGGACCAAACTGCTCAAGCACAGCATCGTTTCGGTACACCCGCTGGGCGGTTGCGTGATGGGTGAAGACGCGGCGCAAGGCGTGGTCAATCACAAGGGCCAGGTGTTCAGCGGTGCCAGCGGCACTGATGTTTACGCCAATCTCTACGTCACCGATGGCGCGGTGATTCCGACCTCGCTGGCGGTCAATCCGCTGCTGACCATCTCTGCGGTGAGTGAGCGCAACATGGTCCTGCTCGCCGCCGACCGTGGCTGGCAGATCGACTACACGTTGCCTTCTGCGCCGCGCAAACCGGTGGCGCCGCCCACCCTCGGCGTGCAGTTTACGGAAACCATGAAGGGCTATTTCTCCCGCGCCTTCACGGCGGCGCAGAGCACCGACCTGAAAGTTTATGAAGCAGCGGCCAAGCGCGGAGAGGCGGACAACTCGCCGATCGATTTCACCCTGACGATCACCGCCAGCGACATGAACCGGATGATCAGGGAGCCGGAACACGCGGCGACCATCGTCGGCACAGTGAACGCTCCGGCACTGTCACCGCAGCCGCTGACCGCCAGCAACGGCGTGTTCAACCTGTTCGAGCAATTCGAGCAACAGGTGGATACGCGTCACATGAAGTACGACATGAAACTGACCGCCGAGGACGGCAACGACTATTTCTTCAGCGCCTTCAAAACCGTACCGGAAGATAACGGCGTGCTGAATATCTGGCACGACACCAGCACCCTGTACGTGACGCTGTATCGCGGGCCGGACAAGTCGGGCGAAGTGATCGGCTCGGGAGTGATGCACATTCACCCGACCGATTTCGCCAAGCAGATGACCACCATGAAAGTGCTCAATGCACGCAATGAGCGCGAGCGCATCGAAGGCCTGGCACGGTTCGGCAAGTTCTTCGCCGGGATTCTCTGGGAAAGTTACGGCGGGGTGTTTGCCGGCGATATCTACTTCAACCCCGACGCGCCGCCACGGCTGAAACGACCATTGGATGCCCCCGTCCCGGCAGTGCATTTCTTCCCCACCGAGGATGGCGTCGAACTGCGCCTGACCCGTTATCAGGCCGGGAGCAAGGGACCGGTGATGCTGGTGCATGGCTTGGGTGTGGGGTCGAACATCTTTTCCACCGATACCATCCAGACCAACCTGCTGGAGTACCTGTGCAAGCACGATTACGACGTGTGGTTGCTGGATTTTCGCGTGAGCATTTTGCTGCCGGCGAGCAAGAAGGAGTGGAACGGCGATCAGATCGCCCGATACGACTTCAAGGCGGCCATCGCGCAGATACAGCAGCAAACCCACGCCCGTGATGTGCAATGCGTGGTGCATTGCTACGGCGCAACGACCTTCTTCATGTCGCTGCTCGCCGGTTTGCAGGGCGTGCGTTCGGTGGTCTGCTCACAAATTGCCGCAGACACCGTGGTCGCCACCGCGACGGGTTTGAAAGCCGGATTGCACCTGCCGGGCATGCTCGATGCGATCGGCATCAAGTCGATGACCGCTTACGCCGACAGCAAGGAAAACTGGTTCAACAAACTCTACGACAAGGCCCTCAACGGCTACGCGAGGATCGAGGCGCAGGGTTACTGCACCAACCCGGTGTGTCACCGCATCACCTTCATGTACGCGTCGCTGTATCGCCACGACACCCTCAACGAAACCTTGCACGACAACCTGCATGAATTGTTCGGCGAATCGAACATCGAGACCTTCGAACATCTGGCGCTGATCGTGCGCAAAGGACATCTGGTGGATTTCAAAGGCAACGATGTGTACATGCCGCACTTTGATCGGCTGACCATGCCGATCTGCTTTATCAGCGGCGCCGACAACCAGTGTTATCTGCCGGAAAGTACGCTCAAGACCTACCAGCGAGTGTGCGAAGTCAACGGGCCGGAGCGCTACAGCCGGCAGGTGGTGCCGGGCTACGGCCATATCGACTGCATGTTCGGCAAGAACGCGGTGGTCGATGTCTACCCGATCATCCTTGAACACCTGGAGAAAACGGCCCTCGGCTGATGAAGTCCCTGTGGCGAGGGAGCTTGCTCCCGCTCGGCTGCGCAGCAGTCGTAAACCCGGCAGATGCGGTGTTTCAGGAATACCGCACTCTCAGGTTTTGGGGCCGCTTCGCAGCCCAGCGGGAGCAAGCTCCCTCGCCGCAGTGGCCGATCAGGCTGTGTATTTCTTTCTAGGGTCTGCACAAGGAAATGGATGACATGGACAGCTACATCCGCTGGTTTCAACGCTTCATCTGGATCGGCATTGCGATGAACATGGTGTTCGCCATCCCCGCGCTGTTCGCGCCGGGCTTGCTGACATCGGTGGTCGGACTGCCGCCGCAACTCTCTGACCCGTGGCTGGAGAACGCCGGGATGCTGCTGGTCGGCATCAGCGTGTTCTACATGCCGTCGGGCTTCAACGCGCCGCGCTACGTGGTGCATTCCTGGCTGTGCGTGCTGACGCGGTTGATCGCCGTGATCTTCTGGATTTACCTGATCAACACCAGCACCCAGGGCTCGCTGTTCGTGCCGATGTTGATGGGCGATCTGAGTTTCTTTCTGATCCTCGGCATTTTGCTCTACCTCGGCACCACGCCGGCGAACCGACCATGGGCGCTGCTGTGCGATGGCTGGCGCGAGTGGCGCGCGGCGTGGCAGCGGCAATGGCAGAGTCACGCCTTCAAGGTTGGCACGCTGATCGTGGTCGCGGTGCTGGGCTTCATTGGTTATGAAACCTGGTATCAGATGCTCCGCGTCGTACCTGAACAGCAATACGCGTCGGACGAAGACCACTACAAATATGCCGCTATTGGTTTGGGCATCGAAGCGCGCATCCCCTATTACCTGTTCGCCGTGCTGCCGCAGATGTGCCCGGAGAAAATGCCCAGACCCGGTGGCTGGGAGGTGTTCGGCTTCCTGTTCGAAAACGGCAAGGACCTGCCGATCGGCATGGCCAAGCGGCAGATCGGCTACCCGACCGTCGAGCCGAACTGTGCGCTGTGCCACACCGGTTCCTACCGCGCCAATGCCAGCGACGTCGCCGTCAACGTGCCGAGCGCGCCGGCCAACACTCTGCAACTGCAAGCCTTCCAGTGGTTTGCCTACGATTGCGCCAGTGATCCGAAATTCACCACCGACGCGGTGATGGCGGCGATCAACGGAAAATTCCAGCTGGGTTTCTTCGAGCAACTCTACAACCGCTACCTGATCATGCCGATGGCCAAAAGCGCCTTGCTCAAGCAGAAGCAGGCCTACGCCTGGCAGAAGCTGCGTCCGCAACAGGGCCCAGGCCGCACCGACACCTTCAATCCGACGAAAATGGTGGTGTTCGGCTTCCCGGATGACTCGACCATCGGCACCGTCGACCTGCCACAAGTGTGGAACCAGAAACCCAGGGAATCGATGTACCTGCACTGGGACGGCAATAACAACAAGATCCACGAACGCAATTACGCCGCCGCGATGGCTGTGGGTGCGACGCCGGAATCGGTGCTGCCGCCCAGCTTCAACCGCGTGACCAACTGGTTGCTCGGGCACAAGGCACCAGCGTGGCCCTGGGCGCTGGATCAGGCCAGGGTTGCCCAGGGCAAGCCGATCTGGGAGGCCAACTGCGCGGCTTGTCATGATTTTGGTCGTGCCGATACCGGGCAGGTCACCACCAATATCGACCAGCTCGGCACCGATCCGCACCGGCTCGACTCGTTCACCACCGGTCTGGTGACGGCATTCCACACCTTCAAGAAGCCGCCGTTCGATTTCGGCGCGTATCGCAAGACCCAGAGCTACAGCAACACGCCCACCGACGGCATCTGGTTGCGTGCGCCCTACCTGCACAACGGTTCGGTACCGACGTTGTGGGACTTGCTGCAACCGCCGGAAAAACGTCCGCAAGTGTTCATCACCGGTTCGGACATCTACGACCCGGTCAACGTCGGTTTCGTCACCAGCGGCGCCCAGGCCAAAGCCTCGGCGGACTTCAAATACGACACGCGCCTGGAGGGCAACCACAACAGCGGTCACCTGTACGGCACGACCTTGTCGGACGACGACAAGCGCGCATTGATCGAATTCATGAAAACCCTGTGAACCCCTACGGAGAGAGGATTACGCCATGTCACTGGTCAGTCATCTGGAACACGAATATGACAAGGTCAAATTGCGTATTCACGGCTTGTTCACGCGCATGGAAATGGCCTGGATGAAGCTCATCAGCGAGCTGGAGCCGCAAGAATTTCAGGCAATCATCAAGCTGTTGCAGCGCGGCCACGATCAGGCGCATTACGTGCTGAAAAACGGCGAATTGCCGACTGACGAGCCGGCGGTGCCGTGGGAGTTGGCCCATGGTCTGTCGATCCTGCGTATCGGCAATGCCACGCCGTTGCCGCAGTCCACCGATCAACTGGCGACCCGGGTGCTCAAGGACGGCAGCCTGCTCGGGTGTCGCAAGTGGGAACTGCTCGATCTGCTGTGGAGCGAGGCGCTGTTGAAGTGGATCGAAAACCTGCGCCATCACGCAACGTTCGGCGCTGACCCGGCGGTGGTGCAGATGGATCGCGACGTGACTCTGGCGATTGCCGGCGACTGGGGCACCGGACCGTTCGACAGCCATGCGCCGGCGGTGTCGGTGGCCAACCAGATGCAACTGGCCCAGGCCGATTTCACCATTCATTTGGGCGATGTGTATTACGCCGGCAGTCATTCCCAGGAAGACGTCGACATGGCGGGTTGGCCGATGGGCTCACACGGCTCGTTCACCCTCAACTCCAACCACGAGATGTACAGCGGCGGCCATGGCTACTTCAAGGAACTGGCCAGGCAATTTCCCGGGCAACAGGGCACCAGTTATTTTGCTCTGATCAATGATGACTGGCTGGTGGTCGGACTCGATTCCGCCTACGCCTCCGACGCGATGAACCTGTACATGGACGGCACCCTGAACGAGCCGCAGATCCAGTGGATGAAAAACCTGCCGAAACGCAAAAAACTCATGGTGCTCAGCCATCATCAGGGCTTCGATATTTCCGGGCACCACAAGACCGCGCTGTATCAACCGGTGTGCGATGCGCTGGGGCGCGAGCCGGATTATTGGTATTGGGGGCATCTGCACAACGGCATCGTCTATGCGCAGTTGGGCGGTCTGCATGCACGCTGTGCCGGGCACGGGGCGATTCCCTATGGCAATGCCAGCGAACTGAACGGGCATTCGCGGGTGTTGTGGTCGGAGACTCAGGACGCCAACGACCCGGCGTATCCGCTGCGGGTGTTGAATGGGTACGCGAAAATCAGGTTGGTGGGGGAGGAGATTTTCGAGGAGTTTATTGGCGAGGATGGCAGTGTGAGGTGGTCATCCAAATAATTGGGTGAATGTGAGGGCGCCATCGCGAGCAGGCTCACTCCTACAGTTGGAATGCATTCCACCTGTAGGAGCTGCCGAAGGCTGCGATCTTTTGATCTTGATCAGCCCTGGACCGGGACGCCTTTGAGGTACGGTGCAGGCTCAGCGCCGAGGTTGTTCAGCATCCGCTCGCTGTACCAGTCGACGAAGTTGACCACGCCAAACTCATACGTCTTCGAGTAAGGCCCCGGCTGGTAAGCGGTGGAGTTGATCCCGCGCTGGTTTTCCTCAGCCAGACGCCGGTCCTGATCGTTGGTCGCGTCCCACACCTGGCGCATGCGCTCGACGTCGTAATCGACACCTTCCACCGCATCCTTGTGCACCAGCCATTTGGTGGTGACCATGGTTTCCTGGGCGCTGATCGGCCACACGGTGAAGACGATGATGTGATCGCCCATGCAGTGGTTCCACGAGTGCGGCAGGTGCAGGATGCGCATCGAGCCCAGATCCGGGTTCTTGATCCGGCCCATCAACTTCGCGCAGCCCTGTTTGCCGTCGAGGGTCATCGACACGGTGCCCTTGAGCAGCGGCATGCGCACGATGCGGTTGCGCAAGCCGAAACTGGCGTGGGCGTAAGGGATCTTTTCCGCTTCCCAGGCAGCGGCGGACGCGGCGACGTGGTCCTTGAACGCCTGATCGGCGCGCGGGTCGGTGACGTCGTCCCATTCCAGCAGGGTTTTCAACAGTTCCGGGTGCGACGCGTTGCAGTGGTAGCACTCGCGGTTGTTTTCCAGCACCAGTTTCCAGTTGGCCTTCTCCATCAAGGTGGTGGTGATCGCCACCTTGGTGTTCTCCATGTCGTACGGTTCCATGTAATGGTTGAGCGTCGACAGGAAATCATCGATGGCCGGCGGGTTTTCCGCCAGGCTGATGAAGATGTAGCCGCCAGCGGTTTTCACGTTCACCGGCTTCAGGCCGTACTGCTTCATGTCGAAGTCGGCGCCCATTTCGGTGCCGGCGAACAGCAGGCGACCGTCCAGCTCGTAGGTCCACTGGTGGTAGTGGCAGACCAGTTTGGCGACCTTGCCTTTTTCACTGGTGCACAGGCGCGAGCCACGGTGGCGGCAGACGTTGTGGAACGCATGCACCACACCCTCGGCGCCACGAATGACAATGATCGGGTTCTTGCCGATCTGCAGGGTCAGGTAATTGCCTTTGGCCGGGATCTCGCAGGTCATGCCGGCGATCAACCATTCCTTCTGGAAGATCTCCTGCATGTCGATATCGAACAGCCGCTCGTCGCTGTAGAACGGCTGCGGCAGGGAAAAGGTGCGCTCGCGCTCCTGGAGCATTTGCGCGGTGGCCTTGCGTGCGGGTTCCAGCGGATCGCCCAGGCTGATTTTTGCGGTGACGTCCATCGATGTAATCCTCATGGCCCTCTGCGTGGCCGGCGAAAGTGGCTGATCAGGTGTGCTGCAAAAACGGTTGCTACGCAAGGTGTAAAGAAGTCGTCTTGTGTTGGGGCGAGTGTGGGGCCGGCGCTGGGCGGAACCTTATCCATGCGCGACATGGTGCAATCTGTTCCCGACGCGCAAGCCCCGGTGTTCAAGGGCTGGTCGCGATAAGTATGTCAATGTCGCGGATAGGTAAACGCGCGCTCTGCGCTATACGCAGAATCGCCGACATGAGGCCGACAGTCGGCCGTGGAGAACAGCATGTCCAACAGCTTCCTGAATCCGGTCACCACCCAGACCTGGGCCAATGGCCGACACATTGTCCGTTGCGTCAAAGTCATCCAGGAAACCTGGGATGTGCGCACGTTCTGCTTCATGGC
Organism: Pseudomonas sp. HN2; assembly: GCF_020736465.1. Lineage (NCBI taxonomy): Bacteria > Pseudomonadati > Pseudomonadota > Gammaproteobacteria > Pseudomonadales > Pseudomonadaceae > Pseudomonas > Pseudomonas sp. HN2. The sequence continues at coordinate 5,559,962 of NZ_CP085885.1, read as the reverse complement.
CGACCAGCCGATCCTGTTCTTCTTCAAACCGGGGCAGTTCGTCACCCTCGAACTTGAAATCGAAGGCCAGCCGATCATGCGCTCGTACACGATTTCCAGCTCGCCGTCGGTGCCGTACAGCTTCTCGGTAACGATCAAGCGCGTGCCGGGCGGCAAGGTCTCGAACTGGTTGCACGACACCCTGCATGAAGGTCAGGAGCTGGCAGTGCACGGCCCGGTCGGGCTGTTCAACGCCATCGACTTCCCGAGTCCGAAAGTCCTGTATCTGAGCGGCGGCGTCGGTATCACCCCGTGCATGTCGATGGCGCGCTGGTTCTACGACACCAACGCCAACGTCGACATGACCTTCGTGCACAGCGCACGCTCGCCGAAAGACATCATTTATCACCGCGAACTCGAGCACATGGCGTCGCGGATCGACAACTTCAGCCTGCACCTGATCTGTGAAAAGCATGGCCTCGGTGAGCCCTGGGCCGGTTATCGCGGTTACCTGAATCACAAGATGCTCGAACTGATGGTTCCGGACTTCCTCGAGCGCGAAGTGTTCTGCTGCGGCCCGACGCCGTACATGACCGCAGTCAAACGCCTGCTGGAAGCGGCTGGCTACGACATGTCGCGCTACCACGAAGAATCCTTCGGCGCCACGCCACCGGAAGCGCGTGCCGACGCAGTGGAGCAAGCCGAACAAGCCGCCGATGCACCGCAAGTCGACGCGGCGGATCTGCATCAGGTCGAATTCATCGCGTCCGGCAAAAGCATCCGCGTCGGCCCGGGTGAAACCGTGCACGCAGCAGCCGCCAAGCTCGGTCTGATGATCCCCAAAGCCTGCGGCATGGGTATTTGCGGCACGTGCAAAGTGATGAAACTGGGCGGCGAAGTGGAGATGGAGCACAACGGCGGGATTACCGAGGAGGATGAGGCCGAGGGGTTCATCCTGTCGTGCTGCAGCGTGCCCAAGGGCGACGTGCGGATCGAGTTCTGAGTGAGGCGAAGGGGCTGCGTCCGGCTCGCCCCTCACCCCAGCCCTCTCCCCAAGGAGAGGGAGCTGACCGAGGTGTCTGTCGCTTTGCATCGACCTGAGACACCGAGTCGATTATGGATTCAACACTTCACGTTCAGGTCGGCGTGGTTCTGGAGCATCCCCCAATCAGTACCCTCTCCCCAAGGAGAGGGAGCTGACCGAGGTGTCTGTCGCTTTGCATCGACCTGAGACACCGAGTCGATTATGGATTCAACACTTCACGTTCAGGTCGGCGTAATTCTGGAGCATCCCCCAATCAGTACCCTCTCCCCAAGGAGAAGGAGCTGACCGAAGTGTCTGTCGCTATACATCGACCTGAGACACCGAGTCGATTATGGATTCAACACTTCACGTTCAGGTCGGCGTAATTCTGGAGCATCCCCCAATCAGTACCCTTTCCCCAAGGAGAGGGAGCTGACCGAAGTGTCTGTCGCTTTGCATCGACCTGAGACACCGAGTCGATTATGGATTCAACACTTCACGTTCAGGTCGGCGTAATTCTGGAGCATCCCCCAATCAGTCCCCTCTCCCTCTGATCTGGCTTAATGATTCTGGACACCCCTAAAGGGCGGTAATCTACGCCCATAGACGAGGTGTGATTTGACCAGACGATATTTTTCGACAGATTTCAAACGGGATGCGGCTTGCCTGGTTTTGGATAAAGACTATTCGGTGAGTGAAGCCTGCGAAGCAATGGGCGTGGGCCCTACAGCTCTGCGTCGCTGGGTTGAGCAACTGCGTGCGGAGCGCAGCGGCAAGACGCCTGAGAAGTCCAAGGCCATGACCGTTGACCAACAACGCATCCAGGAACTGGAAGCAACAATTCGACGGATTGAGCGCGAGAAGGAAATTTTAAAAAAGGCTACAGCTCTCTTGATGTCGGATTCCCTCGATCGGTAAGGCTGGTCGAGGAGTTAAGCGAGCAATATTCAAGATCCGAGTTGTGCGTTGTATTTGGAATCAACCGCAGCAGTTATTACGAGCGTCTGAAACAGCGGGCGAAAGTAGATGACGGGCGCAATCGCCTAAAGATCAAAGCTGCTGAATTACATGAGCAAAGTCGCGGCTCAATGGGCGCGCGCAGCCTGTCAAAGGCGCTATGTAACGAAAAAGAGTCGGTGGGTCGTTACATGGCTCGTAGCCTGATGCGCGAGCTCGGGTTGAAGAGTCAGCAACGGCGCAGGCATCGTTACAAACCCAGCGGTGCGGAGGCGCAATACGCCCCCAATCATTTGGAGCGTAAATTCAATGTCGAGGTCCCCAATCGAGTGTGGTGTGGCGACGTGACTTACATTTGGGCCGGTACTTACTGGGTTTATCTGGCTGCTGTACTTGATCTGCATGCCCGGCGCATCGTCGGCTGGGCGATGTCCAGAAGTCCGGATTCAGCTCTGACCTGTCGAGCGTTAAAGATGGCTTTCGAGTCGCGAGGACGCCCTGAAAACCTAATGTTCCATTCGGATCAGGGCTGTCATTACAGCAGTAAAGTATTTCGTGAAATGCTGGCGGACATGCGCATAAAACAAAGCATGAGTCGACGAGGAAACTGCTGGGATAACGCCCCGATGGAGCGTTTCTTTGGCAGTTTGAAATCTGAATGGATACCCAAGGCTGGCTACCGAAACGAAGATGAGGCTAGTACCGATGTGTTGCGCTACCTGACCCATTATTACAATCGGATCAGGCTGCACAGTCACAACGGATATCGGACTCCGGTAGCAATGGAAGCCTTGGCAGCATGAGAAATGACCAAACCCTATAACCGTGTCCAGTATCGTTTGACCAGAACACTCGGGAGAGGGCTAGGGTGAGGGGCATCGCTTTTGCGATCAATCCGCCGGTTTGGGATCAGGCCGACATCACTTCGCGAATATCGCGCGCCAGTTCGCGCACGCGCTCCTCTTCGGTGTCCCACGAGCACATGAAGCGTGCGCCGCCTTTGCCGATGAAGGTGTAGAAGCGCCAGTTCCTCGCGGTCAGGGCGGCGATTGCCGGCTCGGACAGTTGCAGGAACACGCCGTTGGCCTGCACCGGGAACATCAGCTCGACGCCGGGAATGTCGCTGACCAGCTCTGCCAGCAGTTGCGCGCAGTGGTTGGCGTGGCGGGCGTATTTGAGCCATGCGTCGTTTTCCAGAATGCCGACCCACGGTGCCGAAAGGAAGCGCATTTTCGATGCCAGTTGCCCGGCCTGCTTGCAACGGTAGTCGAAGTCTTCGGCGAGTTTGTGGTTGAAGAACAGGATCGCTTCACCGACTGCCATGCCATTCTTGGTGCCGCCGAAACACAGCACGTCGACGCCGGCCTTCCAGGTCAGGTCGGCAGGCGAGCAGCCGAGGAATGCGCAGGCGTTGGAGAAGCGTGCGCCGTCCATGTGCAGGTGCAGGCCGAGCTCCTTGCAGGTGACGCTGATCGCGCGGACTTCTTCCGGGGTGTAGACGCTGCCGACTTCGGTGGCCTGGGTCAGGGTTACCACGCGCGGTTTCGGGTAGTGGATGTCCTGGCGCTTGAGCGCCACTTCGCGGATCGATTGCGGGGTGATCTTGCCGTTTTCAGTGCCGGCGATCAGCAGCTTCGAGCCGTTGGAGAAGAATTCCGGAGCGCCGCATTCGTCGGTTTCAACGTGGGCGGTTTCCGAGCAGATCACGCTGTGGTAACTCTGGCACAGCGACGACAGGGCCAGCGAGTTGGCGGCGGTGCCGTTGAAGGCGAAGAACACTTCGCAGTCGGTTTCGAACAGTTTGCGGAAATGATCGGCCGCGCGCGCGGTCCATTCATCGTCGCCGTAAGCGCGCTGGTGGCCGTGGTTGGCCTGCTCCATGGCGGCCCAGGCTTCAGGGCAGATACCGGAATAGTTGTCGCTGGCGAATTGTTGGCTCTTGTCGGTCATGGCCGGCTTCCGTAATCGAGACTCTTGTGAAGGCTCGTGGTCAATGAGGATGCGCACTTTACCGAAGATCTTCCGGGGAGCACATGTGATGTCGGGTGCAGAAAATTACCAGTTTATGGGCCGATTATGCACCTAAGCCCACGCGACGGTGCCCTGGATCTGCTCAAGTGGCTGGCGCTGCTGAGCATGTTGCTCGATCACCTGCGATATGTCGGCTTCTCCGTCGACTGGCTGTATGTGCCCGGGCGCCTGGCGTTTCCTTGGTTTTGCCTGGCGATGGCGGCGAACCTGGCACGCGACGGCTCGCGGAGGATGGAGTGGCGCTATCTGGGCTGGCTCTTGCTGTTCAGCGCCGTCAGCGAAATTCCTTATCGCTTGTACATACCCGAACCTGACACCTTGAACGTGATGCCGACGCTGGCACTGGGCCTGCTGGTGGCCCGCGCTTGGCAGGACTCTGCGTCGGTGGCGCGATTGCTCGCACTGGCCGCGCTGGTGGTCGCGATGGTTTTTTCAGAGCGACTGATGTTCGGTTTCTTCGGCGTGCTGCTGCCGTTGGCGATGCTGCTGGTCTTTCGCCGGCCGTGGTATCTCAGTCTGTTGCCCGGGCTGGTTTGTCTGGCTGCGAACCAATGGCAAGTGCTGCTCGAATCGGCGCGGTTCGGCAACAGCGTGGCGATGCTCGGTCTGGCGACGTGTCTGTTTGCGCCGATGCTTGGAATGTTCCTGTTGCGACATGGGCGACATGTCCGGCCACCACCGATGCGGCGCTGGGCTTACGCACTCTATCCCGCGCATTTTCTATTGCTGCTCGCCGCCCGCCAGTTGATCGCATAACCCCTGTAGGAGCAGCCGAAGGCTGCGATCTTTTGATCTTCAAAGTCAAAGTCATAAGATCGCAGCCTTCGGCAGCTCCTACAGGGGGAACGCATTCTGCAGTCATTTCCAGCCATGTCGTAAACGCACCTTTGCGTGGCGTCCGCAGGCATTTGAGCTGTCTGCGCCGGTCATACCATCGCATCAAAGGGCACTGCCATCACTGCCGGTGCCTTACCGAGACGAATGGCGCACAGATGCCGCTGGGAGAGACGCGATGTTCAGCAAGCAAGACCAGATCCAGGGTTACGACGATGCACTGCTGGCGGCGATGAATGCCGAGGAGCAACGTCAGGAAGATCACATCGAGCTGATCGCGTCGGAGAACTACACCAGCAAGCGCGTGATGGAAGCGCAAGGCAGCGGCCTGACCAACAAATACGCCGAAGGCTATCCGGGCAAGCGCTACTACGGTGGCTGCGAGCACGTCGATAAAGTCGAAGCACTGGCCATCGAGCGCGCCAAGCAACTGTTCGGCGCCGATTACGCCAACGTCCAGCCGCACTCCGGCTCCTCGGCCAACAGCGCCGTGTACCTGGCGCTGATCCAGCCAGGCGACACCATTCTCGGCATGAGCCTGGCTCACGGTGGTCACCTGACCCACGGCGCGAAAGTGTCGTCCTCGGGCAAGCTCTATAACGCCGTGCAGTACGGCATCAACACCGACACCGGGCTGATCGACTACGACGAAGTCGAGCGTCTGGCCGTCGAGTGCAAACCGAAAATGATCGTTGCCGGTTTCTCGGCTTACTCGAAGACGCTGGACTTCCCGCGCTTCCGCCAGATCGCCGACAAGGTCGGTGCGCTGCTGTTCGTCGACATGGCCCACGTGGCCGGTCTGGTTGCCGCCGGTCTGTACCCGAATCCGCTGCCGTACGCCGATGTGGTCACCACCACCACCCACAAGACCCTGCGCGGTCCGCGTGGCGGGCTGATCCTGGCCAAGTCCAACGAAGAGATCGAGAAGAAGCTCAACGCCGCGGTATTCCCCGGCGCCCAGGGCGGCCCGCTGATGCACGTCATCGCCGGTAAAGCGGTGTGCTTCAAGGAAGCGCTGGAGCCTGGCTTCAAGGCGTATCAGCAACAAGTGATCGACAACGCCCAGGCGATGGCCAGCGTGTTCATCAAGCGCGGCTACGATGTGGTCTCCGGCGGCACCGACAACCATCTGTTCCTGGTCAGCCTGATCCGTCAGGGCCTGACCGGCAAAGACGCCGACGCTGCACTGGGCCGCGCGCACATCACCGTCAACAAGAATGCCGTGCCGAACGACCCGCAGTCGCCGTTCGTCACCTCGGGCCTGCGCATCGGCACCCCGGCGGTGACTACTCGCGGCTTCAAGGTCAGCCAGTGCGAAACCCTCGCCGGCTGGATCTGCGACATCCTCGACAACCTCGGCGACGCCGATGTCGAGGCCAATGTCGCCCAGCAGGTCTCGGCCCTGTGCGCAGACTTCCCGGTTTATCGCTGAGTCGGTTCTGGAGTAATGACTATGCAACGCTATTCCGGCTTCGGCCTGTTCAAACACTCGCTCAGCCACCACGAAAACTGGCAGCGCATGTGGCGCACGCCCACGCCGAAAAAAGTCTATGACGTGGTCATCGTCGGCGGCGGCGGGCACGGCCTGGCGACGGCCTACTACCTGGCCAAGGAGCACGGCATCACCAATGTCGCCGTGGTCGAGAAGGGCTGGCTGGGCGGCGGTAACACCGCGCGCAACACCACCATCGTGCGTTCCAACTACCTGTGGGACGAGTCGGCGCACCTCTACGAACACGCGATGAAATTGTGGGAAGGCCTGTCGCAGGATCTCAACTACAACGTGATGTTCTCCCAGCGCGGCGTCTACAACCTGTGCCACACCCTGCAGGACATCCGTGATTCCGAACGTCGGGTCAGCGCCAACCGCCTCAACGGCGTCGACGGCGAACTGCTCGACGCCAAGCAGGTCGCTGACGAAATTCCGTACCTGGACTGCTCGAAAAACACCCGCTATCCGATCATGGGTGCAACTGTTCAGCGTCGCGGCGGCGTCGCCCGTCACGATGCCGTGGCCTGGGGCTTCGCGCGTGCCGCCGATGCCCTCGGTGTGGACCTGATCCAGCAGACCGAAGTGATCGGTTTCCGCAAGGAAAACGGCGTGTGCATCGGCGTTGAGACCAACAAGGGTTTCATTGGCGCCAAGCGCGTCGGTGTGGTCACTGCCGGTAACTCCGGGCACATGGCCAAGCTTGCCGGTTTCCGCCTGCCGATCGAATCCCACCCGCTGCAAGCGCTGGTGTCCGAGCCGATCAAGCCGATTATCGACAGCGTGATCATGTCCAACGCCGTGCACGGTTACATCAGTCAGTCCGACAAGGGCGACCTAGTGATCGGCGCCGGTATCGACGGCTACAACGGTTACGGCCAGCGTGGTTCGTATCCGGTGATCGAACACACCATTCAGGCCATCGTCGAGATGTTCCCGGTGTTGTCCCGGGTACGCATGAACCGCCAGTGGGGCGGCATCGTCGACACCACCCCGGACGCCTGCCCGATCATCTCGAAAACGCCGGTGCCGAACATGTTCTTCAACTGCGGTTGGGGCACCGGTGGCTTCAAGGCCACACCGGGTTCGGGCAACGTGTTTGCCGCGAGTCTGGCCAAGGGTGAAATGCACCCGCTGGCCGCACCGTTTTCCATCGACCGTTTCCACAACGGCGCGCTCATCGACGAACACGGCGCTGCTGCCGTCGCCCACTAACAGGAGAAATCCCTATGTTGCACATCTTCTGTCCTCACTGCGGCGAACTGCGCTCCGAAGAGGAATTCCACGCATCCGGACAGGCGCATATTCCGCGGCCGCTGGATCCGAACGCCTGCACCGATGAAGAGTGGGGCGACTACATGTTCTTCCGCGATAACCCGCGCGGTCTGCACCATGAGCTGTGGGACCACGTTGCCGGTTGCCGCCAGTACTTCAACGTCACTCGCGATACCGTGACCTACGAGATTCTCGAGAGCTACAAGATCGGCGAGAAGCCGCAATTCACCGACAAGGCTGGCACTGCGAAAACAGCCACGACGGCGCTGGGAGAGAAGGTATGAGCCAGACCAATCGCCTGTCCAACGGTGGACGGATCGACCGCAACAAAGTGCTGAGCTTCACCTTCAACGGCCAGACCTACAAAGGCTATGAAGGCGACTCGCTGGCCGCTGCCCTGATCGCCAACGGCGTCGACATCATCGGCCGCAGCTTCAAGTATTCGCGTCCTCGCGGCATCTTCGCCGCCGGTTCCGAAGAGCCGAACGCGGTGCTGCAGATCGGTGCCACTGAAGCCACGCAGATTCCCAACGTGCGCGCCACGCAACAGGCGTTGTATCAGGGCCTGGTCGCCAGCAGCACCAACGGCTGGCCGAGCGTCAACAACGACATGATGGGCATTCTCGGCAAGGTCGGCGGCAAGCTGATGCCGCCGGGTTTCTACTACAAAACCTTTATGTATCCCCAGTCGTTCTGGATGACTTACGAGAAGTACATCCGCAAGGCTGCCGGTCTCGGCCGTTCGCCGACCGAGAACGATCCGGACACCTACGACTACATGAACCAGCACTGCGACGTGCTGATTGTCGGCGCCGGCCCGGCCGGTCTCGCCGCTGCCCTGGCCGCTGCGCGCAGCGGTGCCCGCGTGATTCTTGCCGATGAGCAGGAAGAGTTCGGCGGCAGCCTGCTCGATTCCCGCGAAAGCCTCGACGGCAAACCGGCGATGGAGTGGGTCGCCAGTGTCATCGCTGAATTGAAGAACACCCCGGACGTGCTGCTGTTGCCGCGCGCCACGGTCAACGGTTACCACGACCACAACTTCCTGACCATTCACGAACGCCTCACCGATCACCTCGGCGACCGCGCGCCGATCGGTCAGGTGCGTCAGCGCATCCACCGCGTCCGCGCCAAGCGTGTGGTACTGGCGACCGGCGCCCACGAGCGTCCGCTGGTCTATGGCAACAACGATGTGCCGGGCAACATGCTCGCCGGCGCGGTGTCGACTTACGTGCGTCGCTACGGCGTCGCACCGGGCAAAAAACTTGTCCTCAGCACCAACAACGACCACGCCTATCGCGTCGCTCTGGATTGGCTCGATGCCAGTCTGCAAGTGGTCGCCATCGCTGATGCACGCAGCAATCCGCGCGGTGCATTGGTCGAAGAGGCGCGCGCCAAAGGCATTCGCATCCTCACCGGCAGCGCCGTCATCGAAGTGCGTGGCAGCAAGCGTGTGACCGCTGCCCGCGTCGCCGCGATTGACGTCAAGGCACACGCCGTGACCAGCCCGGGCGAATGGCTCGACTGCGACCTGGTTGCCAGTTCCGGCGGTTACAGCCCGGTGGTCCACCTGGCCTCGCATCTCGGCGGCAAACCGGTCTGGCGTGAAGACATTCTCGGTTTCGTACCGGGTGAAGCACCGCAGAAACGCGTGTGCGTCGGTGGTATCAACGGCGTCTACGCGCTCGGCGATTCGCTGGCCGACGGTTTCGAAGGTGGCGTGCGCGCGGCCGCTGAAGCCGGTTTCCAGACCGTCGAAGGCGTGTTGCCGAAAGCCCTGAGCCGTCTCGAAGAACCAACCCTGGCACTGTTCCAGGTGCCGCACGAGAAGAACTCTGCGCGTGCACCGAAGCAATTCGTCGACTTCCAGAACGACGTCACCGCCGGTGGCATCGAACTGGCAACTCGCGAAGGTTTCGAGTCGGTCGAGCACGTCAAGCGCTACACCGCGCTGGGCTTCGGCACCGATCAGGGCAAGCTCGGCAACGTCAACGGCCTGGCCATTGCCGCCCGTTCGCTGAACGTGACCATCCCGCAGATGGGCACCACCATGTTCCGCCCGAACTACACGCCGGTGACCTTCGGCGCCGTGGCCGGTCGGCACTGTGGGCACATCTTCGAACCGGTGCGCTACACCGCGCTGCATGCCTGGCATGTGAAGAACGGCGCCGAATTCGAAGACGTCGGTCAATGGAAGCGTCCGTGGTACTTCCCGAAAAACGGCGAAGACCTGCACGCGGCGGTCAAGCGTGAATGCAAAGCCGTGCGCGACAGCGTCGGCCTGCTCGACGCGTCGACCCTCGGCAAGATCGACATTCAAGGCCCGGATGCCCGTGAGTTCCTCAACCGCGTGTACACCAACGCCTGGACCAAGCTCGACGTGGGCAAGGCTCGCTACGGTCTGATGTGCAAGGAAGACGGCATGGTCTTCGACGACGGTGTGACCGCGTGTCTGGCCGACAACCATTTCGTCATGACCACCACCACCGGCGGCGCCGCGCGCGTACTGCAGTGGCTGGAGCTGTATCACCAGACCGAATGGCCGGACCTGAAGGTGTACTTCACTTCGGTCACCGACCACTGGGCGACCATGACTTTGTCCGGGCCGAACAGCCGCAAGCTGCTCAGCGCCGTGACTGACATTGATCTGAGCAACGAAGCGTTCCCGTTCATGACCTGGAAAGAAGGTCTGGTCGGCGACGTGCCGGCACGGGTGTTTCGTATCTCGTTTACCGGTGAGCTGTCGTACGAAGTCAACGTGCAGGCCGACTACGCGATGGGCGTGCTGGAGAAAATCGTCGAGGCCGGCAAGCAGTACAACCTGACCCCGTACGGCACCGAAACCATGCACGTGCTGCGGGCCGAGAAGGGTTTCATCATCGTCGGTCAAGACACCGACGGTTCGATGACCCCGGACGACCTGAACATGGGCTGGTGTGTCGGTCGCACCAAACCGTTCTCGTGGATCGGCCAGCGCGGCATGAACCGCGAAGATTGCGTCAAGGATCAGCGCAAGCAGCTGGTGGGCCTAAAGCCGGTCGATCCGACCAAATGGCTGCCGGAAGGTGCGCAGCTGGTGTTCAACACCAAGCAGGCGATCCCGATGACCATGGTCGGCCACGTCACCTCGAGCTACGCGCACAACTCCCTCGGTTATTCGTTTGCCATGGGTGTGGTCAAGGGCGGTCTCAAGCGCATGGGCGAGCGGGTGTTCGCACCGCTGGCCGATGGCAGCGTGATCGAGGCGGAAATCGTTTCTTCGGTGTTCTTCGATCCGAAGGGTGATCGCCAGAATATTTGATGGTTCGGCTCCTGGGGAGTGCAGTCGCACCGCGGTGACTTCATCGCGAGCAGGCTCACTCCTACAGGTGATCGCGTACCCCTTGTAGGAGTGAGCCTGCTCGCGATAGCGGTAGATCTGCCTACACAGGGCTCAAGTCAGAATTCAGCAAAGGTGCTTTATGACCACAGCCAACGTGTACCAACAACGCCCGACCACCGGTGCCCGTGCCGAGTCGTCGCTGCACCATGCCGACCTCGCCAGCCTGGTCGGCAAGGGCCGCAAGAACGCCGGGGTGATCGTGCGGGAAAAGAAACTCCTCGGCCACCTGACCATTCGTGGCGATGGTCACGATGCAGCGTTCGCTGCCGGTGTGCACAAGGCGCTGGGCATTGAATTGCCCGGCGCTCTGAGCGTGATCGTCAAAGGCGAAACCAGCCTGCAATGGATGGGCCCGGACGAGTGGCTGCTGATCGTCCCGAGCGGGGAAGAATTCGCTGCGGAGCAGAAACTGCGCGAAGCGCTGGGCGATCTGCACATTGCTATCGTCAACGTCAGCGGCGGCCAGCAGATCCTCGAACTGAGCGGGCCGAACGTGCGTCAGGTGCTGATGAAATCCACCAGCTACGACGTGCACCCGAACAACTTCCCGGTCGGTAAAGCGGTGGGCACGGTGTTCGCCAAGTCGCAGCTGATGATTCGTCATACCGCCGAAGACACTTGGGAATTGCTGATTCGTCGCAGCTTCTCGGATTACTGGTGGTTGTGGTTGCAGGATGCGTCGGCTGAGTACGGCCTTAGCGTCCAGGCCTGAAAGATCAAGAGCTACCCCCTCACCCCAGCCCTCCCGAAACGTCGGACCGCCCCCAACGGGGCGAGGGGGAAAGGGAGCCGATCTCGGGTGTTTTTGTGATCTATATTCACCCGCGATATTTCAGGTCGGCGTAGCTCGAAAGAGCACCACGGTCAGTCCCCTCTCCCTCTGGGAGAGGGCTAGGGTGAGGGGAAAACCCTGACACCCCGCACAAAAAACAGGAGTCACCGCACCATGAGCCGCGCCCCAGACACATGGATTCTGACCGCCGACTGCCCCAGCGTCCTCGGCACGGTGGACGCGGTGACGCGTTTTCTGTTCGAGCAGGGCTGTTATGTGACCGAGCACCACTCGTTCGATGACCGCCTCTCCGGGCGTTTCTTCATTCGCGTGGAATTCCGCCAGCCAGACGGTTTTGACGAGCAATCTTTCCGCGCAGGCCTTGCCGAGCGCGGGCAGGCGTTCGGCATGCTCTTCGAGCTGACCGCGCCGAACTACCGGCCGAAAGTGGTGATCATGGTCTCCAAGGCCGATCACTGCCTCAATGACTTGCTCTACCGCCAGCGCATCGGCCAGTTGTCGATGGACGTGGCGGCGGTGGTGTCCAACCATCCGGATCTGAAACCGCTGGCCGACTGGCACCAGATTCCCTACTACCATTTCCCTCTCGACCCCAATGACAAACCGGCGCAGGAGCGTCAGGTCTGGCAGGTGATCGAAGAGGCCGGTGCCGAACTGGTGATCCTCGCCCGCTACATGCAGGTGCTGTCGCCGGAGCTGTGCCGCAAGCTCGACGGCAAGGCGATCAACATTCATCACTCGCTGCTGCCGGGCTTCAAGGGCGCCAAGCCTTATCACCAGGCTTACAACAAGGGCGTGAAACTGGTTGGCGCAACGGCGCACTACATCAACAACGACCTCGATGAAGGGCCGATCATTGCCCAGGGCGTCGAGGCGGTGGACCACAGTCATTATCCCGAGGATCTGATCGCCAAGGGGCGCGATATCGAAGGCCTGACGCTGGCGCGGGCCGTTGGGTATCACATTGAGCGGAGGGTGTTTCTCAACGCCAATCGTACGGTCGTTCTTTAGATAGCTATCGCGAGCAGGCTCACTCCTACAAGGGGTACGCATTCCAATGTAGGAGTGAGCCTGCTCGCGATAGGGCCATAACAAACAACGCAAAACCAACAAGCAGTAACCCGAGCACTTAACGCGCTGCCTGCCTGGGCAGCGCAGTTCCATAAAAACAACAGTGAGGTGAAAGCATGTCTGGCAATCGTGGTGTGGTGTATCTCGGCGCTGGCAAGGTCGAAGTACAGAAAATCGACTACCCGAAAATGCAGGACCCGCGCGGTCGCAAGATCGAGCACGGGGTCATTCTCAAAGTGGTTTCCACCAACATCTGCGGCTCCGACCAGCACATGGTGCGCGGCCGGACCACGGCGCAGACCGGTCTGGTGCTGGGCCACGAGATCACCGGTGAGGTGATCGAAAAGGGCTCTGACGTCGAGAACCTGAAGATCGGCGATCTGGTCTCCGTTCCGTTCAACGTGGCTTGCGGGCGCTGCCGTTCCTGCAAAGAGCAACATACCGGCGTCTGCCTGACCGTCAACCCGGCCCGTGCCGGCGGCGCATACGGCTACGTCGACATGGGCGACTGGACCGGCGGCCAGGCTGAATACGTGCTGGTGCCGTACGCCGACTTCAATCTGCTGAAACTGCCGGACCGCGATAAGGCCATGGAGAAAATCCGTGACCTGACCTGCCTCTCCGACATCCTCCCGACCGGTTACCACGGCGCGGTCACTGCCGGCGTCGGCCCGGGCAGCAGCGTTTACATCGCCGGCGCCGGTCCGGTCGGTCTGGCCGCTGCGGCGTCTGCACGTTTGCTCGGTGCGGCGGTGGTGATCGTCGGCGACGTCAACACCATCCGCCTGGCCCACGCCAAGGCCCAGGGCTTTGAAGTCGTCGACCTGTCCAAGGACACCCCGCTGCACGAACAGATCGCCGCACTGCTGGGCGAACCTGAAGTCGACTGCGCAGTGGACTGCGTCGGTTTCGAAGCCCGCGGCCACGGCCACGATGGCGTCAAGGCCGAAGCCCCGGCTACGGTGCTCAACTCACTGATGGGCGTGGTGCGCGTTGCCGGCAAGATCGGCATCCCGGGCCTGTACGTCACCGAAGATCCGGGCGCCGTCGACGCTGCTGCGAAAATGGGCAGCCTGAGCATTCGCTTCGGCCTGGGCTGGGCCAAGTCGCACAGCTTCCACACCGGTCAGACCCCAGTGATGAAGTACAACCGCCAACTGATGCAGGCGATCATGTGGGATCGCATCAATATCGCCGAAGTGGTGGGCGTGCAAGTGATCAGCCTCGACCAGGCGCCGGAAGGTTATGGCGAGTTCGATGCGGGTGTGCCGAAGAAGTTTGTGATCGACCCGCACAAGTTGTTTAGTGCGGCGTAGGGTTTTTCCGAAACGTAAAACGGCGACCTCAGGGTCGCCGTTTTTTTATGGTCGCGCGTTTCACATTTTCTCGACGAGCCGTGGCTGAGAATGGACCTGCAGCCCGGAACATGCCACCGGATCCCCGGTCAAACCGGCAGTTTCGTCGCCGTTGTCCGGTGGCAGCTTTTCCCAAGAGGATGTCTGAATGAAGATTTCACGCGGTTTTGCTTTGGCATCGCTCCTGACCCTGGCCGCCGGGCCGGTGTTTGCCGGTTTCAGTCTGAACGACGTCGCTGGTGCGGTTTCGGGGATGCAGGGCGGTGACAAGGCGGCCGCTGCGGCGCCGACCTCGGAGACCGCCGGTTTGCTCAGCGCCCTCAGTGCGCTGGATGTCACGCCGGAGCAGGCCGTAGGCGGCACCAGCGCGATGCTCGGGCTGGCGAAGAATCAGTTGAGCAGCACCGACTATTCGCAACTGGCCAAGGAAGTGCCGGGCATCGACAAATTGTCCGGTGGCAGCGGCAATCTGGCGGCGCTCGGGGCGTTGCTCGGTTCGTCCGGCAAGTCCGCTGGCCTTGAGAATGCGCTGGGCAATGTCAAAGACAGCAACGACCTGAACAACGCGTTCAGCGCGCTGGGCATGGACAGCGGCATGATCGGCCAGTTTGCCCCGGTGCTCCTGCAATACCTCGGTCAGCAGGGCGTCGGCGGTTCGCTGTTGAGCAGCCTCGGCAACATCTGGGGCACCGGCACCGGCAGTTGAGTCAGCGGCGCTCGTTGCGCAACGCGACGATGCGCTGATCCTTCTCGGTCCAGAGCTGGTTGACCCAGTTCTGGACGCGCTGGCGGAACGCCGGATCTTTCTCGTAATCGCCCTGCCACAGCCCCGGGTCGAGTTCGCGGGTCTTGATGTCGATGATCACCCGCGGCACGTTGCCGCTGATCAGGTCCCAGAAGCCCGGAATCTTCTCCTGCGGATACACCACCGTCACGTCGAGCATCGCGTCGAGCTGTTCGCCCATCGCCGCCAGCACGAACGCCACACCGCCGGCCTTGGGTTTGAGCAGGTGGCTGAACGGTGAGTCCTGCTGGGTGCTTTTCGCCAGGGTGTAGCGGGTGCCTTCCAGATAATTCACCACCGTCACTGGCTGGCGCTTGAACAGCTCGCAAGCGGCTTTGGTGATTTCCAGATCCTTGCCCGCCAGTTCCGGGTTCTTCGCCAGAAAGGCCTTGGTGTAGCGCTTCATGAACGGGTAATCCAGCGCCCACCACGCCAGGCCAAGAAACGGCACCCAGATCAGCTCTTTCTTGAGGAAGAACTTGAAAAACGGCGTGCGCCGGTTGAGGGTCTGGATCAGCGCCGGAATGTCGACCCAGGATTGATGGTTGCTGACCACCAGATATGACGTGTCGCGGCGCAGATCGTCGCCGCCGCGAATGTCCCACTGGGTCGGGATGCACAGCCGGAAGATCAGCTTGTCGATCTCGGCCCAGGTCTCGGCAATCCACATCACCGCCCACGATGCGTAATCACGCCAGCGCCCGGGCGCGATCAGCTTGAGCAGGGCAAACACCATCAACGGCCCGATCAGAATCAGGGTGTTGAGCAACAACAGCAGGGTGACCAAACAGCCGGTGAGCAGGCGGCGCATAAGCAACTCTATGAAGTGGCAGGGGCGGGCCATGATAAGCAGCTTCGCGCGACAGGCCAAATCGGCGCTGACGAATGTTTCACTTTTAAAGCGTAGTCTTCAGCGCTGATGCGCAACCCTGTGGCGAGGGAGCTTGCTCCCGCTGGGCTGCGAAGCAGCCCCAGGCACATGCGCTTCGGTGTGCCAGTAGAGTCGCAAATCAGGCTTTACGACGACTGCGTCGCCGAGCGGGAGCAAGCTCCCTCGCCACAGAGGTTGGCGCTACTCCAACTTCCGCACATTTGCGCGGTCTAGAATCTGGCGCTGAGCCCACTCTTTCAGGAAGCCCCTTACGTGAAATCCCTCCTTGCTCTGTTTGCCCTCGTAGCGCTGCCGGTCATGGCCGCCGAGCCGACGCTGTACGGTCGCTACGAATACATCGCGCTGCCGGAAATCGGCGGCGAAGTGCTCAAGGCCAAGATGGACACCGGTGCGCTGACCGCCTCGCTGTCGGCCAAGGACATCGAGACCTTCACCCGCGATGGCGAAGACTGGGTGCGTTTCCGCCTCGCCACCAAGGACGCCAGCAACAAGGTTTTCGAACACAAGGTCGCGCGCATCAGCAAGATCAAAAGCCGTTCCGACGAGGACGATGACGAGCGCGACGCCAGCGATGTCGCCAAGCGCCCGGTGGTCGATCTGGAACTGTGCCTGGGCAACGTCAAGCGCACCGTGGAGGTCAACCTGACCGACCGCAGCCACTTCAACTACCCGCTGCTGATCGGCGCCAAGGCCTTGCGCGAGTTCGGCGCGGCGGTCAATCCGGCGCGGCGTTACACCGCCGACAAGCCTGACTGCTAAGTGGTCTGATTGACGTAACCCCGGGCTTGGGGCACCGTTCGCGCACCAACTGCCACGGGCTCGGACGCCATGCCGCACATCCTGATTGTCGAAGACGAAGCGGCGATTGCCGACACGCTGATTTTTGCCTTGCAGGGCGAGGGCTTCACTACCACGTGGCTGAGCCTCGGCGCGGCGGCGCTGGAGCATCAGCGGCAGACCCCGGCCGACCTGATCATTCTCGATATCGGCCTGCCGGACATCAGCGGCTTCGAAACCTGCAAGCAGCTGCGGCGCTTCACTGAAGTGCCGGTGCTGTTTCTCAGCGCCCGCGATGCCGAGATCGACCGTGTGGTCGGCCTCGAGATCGGCGCCGACGATTACGTCGTCAAACCGTTCAGCCCGCGTGAAGTGGCGGCGCGGGTCAAAGCCATCCTCAAGCGCATGGCGCCGCGCCCGACCCCGGAAGCAGGCGCAACGCTGTTTCGCATCGATCCCGAACGCGTGCAGATCAGCTATCGCGGCCAGCCGCTGAGCCTGACCCGCCATGAATTCCGTCTGCTGCAATGCCTGCTCGAACAACCCGAACGCGTGTTCAGCCGCGAGCAATTGCTCGATGCACTGGGCGTGGCTGCTGATGCCGGTTACGAGCGCAGCATCGACAGCCACATCAAAAGCGTTCGTGCCAAGTTGCGTCTGGTACGTGCCGAGGCTGAGCCGATCCAGACCCATCGCGGCCTCGGTTACAGCTACAGCCCGGTGCACAGCTGATGTCGTTGGGCCTGCGGATCTTTCTGGTGTACGTGCTGTTTGTCGGCCTGACCGGTTATTTCGTCCTTAACACCGTGATGGAAGAAATCCGCCCCGGCGTACGTCAGTCCACCGAAGAGACGCTGGTGGATACCGCCAACCTGATGGCGGAAATCCTCCGTGACGATTTCAAGGCCGGCACCCTCAGCGAGAACCGCTGGCCGCAATTGCTCCGCGCCTATGGCGAGCGGCAGCCGCAAGCGATGATCTGGGGCTTGCCGAAGAATCAGGTCAACCATCGCATCTACGTTACCGACGCCAAGGGCATCGTCGTGCTCGACTCCAGCGGCGTCGCCGTCGGCCAGGATTATTCGCGCTGGAACGACGTCTACCTGACCCTGCGCGGCGAGTACGGCGCGCGCTCCAGCCGTAGCGATCCTGACGACGCGAATTCCTCGGTGATGCACGTCGGCGCGCCGATCCGTGACAACGGCAAGATCATCGGCGTGGTTACCGTGGCCAAGCCCAACAGCTCGCTGCAGCCCTATGTCGATCGCACCGAGCGGCGCTTGTTGTTTTACGGCGCCGGGCTGATCGGCCTCGGTCTGCTGTTCGGTGCGTTGCTGTCGTGGTGGCTGAGTCGTGCGCTGCACCGGTTGACCGGTTATGCCCAGGCGGTGAGCGAAGGCCGACGCGTGGAAGTGCCGCACTATCGCGGCGGCGAACTGGAGCAATTGGCGATGGCGGTCGAGCAGATGCGCACGCAGCTCGAAGGCAAGGCCTACGTCGAGCGCTATGTGCACACCCTGACCCATGAATTGAAAAGTCCGCTGGCGGCGATTCGAGGTGCGGCGGAGTTGCTGCAAAGTGATATGCCGCCCGTCCAGCGTTTGCGTTTTGTCGCCAACATTGACAGCGAAAGCGCGCGGATGCAGCAGTTGATCGAGCGCCTGCTCAATCTGGCGCAGGTCGAACAGCGCCAAGGGCTGGAGGAACGGGTGGCAGTGCCGCTGGCGCTGTTGGTCGCAGAACTGCTCAAGGCGCAGGCGGCGCGAATCGAGGGCAGGCACCTGCGTATCGAGCAAACGATCGGCGAGGAACTGCTGCTGATTGGCGA
Organism: Pseudomonas sp. HN2; assembly: GCF_020736465.1. Lineage (NCBI taxonomy): Bacteria > Pseudomonadati > Pseudomonadota > Gammaproteobacteria > Pseudomonadales > Pseudomonadaceae > Pseudomonas > Pseudomonas sp. HN2. The sequence goes on along the minus strand of NZ_CP085885.1, from coordinate 5,541,494 downwards.
GCCGTTTCTGCTGCGTCAGGCCTTGGGCAACCTGCTGGAAAACGCACTGGATTTCACCCCGGCGCAGGGCCTGTTGCGCTTGAGTGCCGAGCGGGTTGGCGAGCAGGTCGAGTTTCGCCTGTTCAACCAGACCACGGCGATTCCCGATTACGCCTTGCCGCGATTGACCGAGCGCTTCTACTCATTGCCGCGGCCGGACAGTGGGCGCAAGAGCACCGGGTTGGGGCTGAACTTCGTTGAGGAAGTAGTCAAGTTGCATGGCGGGGCGATGCGCATTGGCAATGTCGAAAATGGCGTTGAGGTAGCGTTGCGCCTGCCTTGAAGTGATCGATGTGGCGAGGGAGCTTGCTCCCGCTGGGCTGCGAAGCAGCCCCCAATCCATACACCTCGGTTTATTCCGGTGTATTACCGACACCGGTTGCGACGACTGCGTCGCCGAGCGGGAGCAAGCTCCCTCGCCACAGGGCATGTGTTTCCACACAATCTCCATATTCCCCACACATTCCCTCCACACCGCATCACCAGACTCCTCCCATCCAAACAGGGAGAGTCCCATGAACAAGAATCTGACCATCAAGCTCGGCGCGATTGCCCTGCTGATCCTGCTGTTGCTGATCCCGTTGCTGATGATCGACGGCATCATCGATGAGCGTCAGCAACTGCGCGACGGTGTGCTCGAAGACATCGCCCGCAGTTCCAGTTACAGCCAGCAACTGACCGGGCCGGTGATGGTGGTGCCCTATCGCAAGATTGTGCGCACCTGGAAGACCAACGAAAAAACCAACAAGCGCTACGAGGACATCAGCGAGGCGCGCGGGCGTCTGTACTTTCTGCCGGAGCGCTTCGAACTCGACGGCCAGGTGCAGACCGAGTTGCGCAAACGTGGGATTTACGAGGCGCGGCTGTTCCACGCCGACAACCGTATCGACGGGCATTTTTCCCTGCCGGCACAGTTGGGCATCAAGGAGAATTTTGCCGATTATCAATTCGACGCACCGTTTCTCGCCGTCGGTATCAGCGACATTCGCGGCATCGAAAACGCGCTGAAACTCGAGTTCGCTGGCCAGCAGCTGGATTTCGTGCCTGGCAGCGAAGTGGCCTGGATTGGTGAGGGCGTGCATGTGACCCTCCCGGCCCTCGACGCCAGTAAAGCCACGCAGCTGACATTCGGCTTCGACCTGCGCCTGCAAGGCACCGGTTCGCTGCGCGTGGTGCCGGTGGGCAAGACCAGCAGCGTCAGCCTCGCTGCCAATTGGCCGCACCCCAGCTTCGTCGGCAACTTCCTGCCGGCCAAGCGCGAGATCACCGATCAGGGGTTCAGCGCCGACTGGCAGACCTCGTTCTTCTCCACCAACCTGCAAGAGGCAATGGAGCGTTGTGTCGCTGGCGACTGTGACGCACTCAACGGACGCAGCTTCGGCGTCAGTTTCATCGATCCCGTGGATCAGTACCTCAAAAGCGATCGGGCGATCAAATACGCGCTGTTGTTCATCGTCCTGACCTTCGCCGGTTTCTTCCTCTTCGAAGTGCTCAAGAGCCTGGCGGTGCACCCGGTGCAATATGCCTTGGTCGGTGTCGCACTGGCGTTCTTTTACCTGCTGCTGTTGTCGCTGTCGGAACACATCGGTTTTGCTCTGGCGTATCTGTTGTCGGCCAGTGGTTGCGTGTTGTTGATCGGCTTCTATGTCAGCCACGTCCTGCGCAGTGCGCGGCATGGATTGAGTTTTTCGGCCGGGCTGGCGGCGTTGTATGGCCTGCTGTACGGCTTGCTCAGCGCCGAGGATTACGCGCTGCTGATGGGCTCGCTGATGCTGTTCGGTCTGCTCGGGGTGTTCATGGTGCTGACGCGCAAACTCGACTGGTACGGGATTGGCGCGAAGTCGGCCAAGCCGCTGGAGTTTGATGTGGAGGCGATGCGATGAGCGGGTTGGGCTTGCGCGAGGATCAGCTTTGGAGGGATGGATTGCTGATGCGGCTTATCGGGCTTTTGCCTGTGAAACCGAGGAGGGGCCATCGCGAGCAGGCTCACTCCTACAGGGGAATGCGGTCAATTGTAGGAGCGAGCCTGCTCGCGATGGGGGCCGAACAGGCGCCACCAATTCAGGACTTGGGCATCGTCGCCAGCATGGACGGCCGCTGACTCACTTCGAAATACCAGTTGGCCAGTAGCGGGTTGGCCGCGCGCCAGTCCATGTCCGGGAAGCGCAGGTCCAGATAGCCCAGTGCGCAGGCCACGCTGATCGCCGCAACATCGAAATGGCTGGTCAGCTCGGCAATCGCCTCGCTCTCCAGCACGGCGAGGGCACGGCGGATCTTGTCGCGCTGGGCGTCGAGCCATTCGTCCCAGTGTTTTTCCACCGGGCGCAGGACGGTTTCATAACGCACCATCACCGAGGCATCCATGATCCCGTCGGCCATCGACGCCAGGGTCAACCGCCGCCAGCGCGCCGCGCCTTCGCGGGGGATCAGCGGATTGCCGACATGCTGCTGGTCGAGGTACTCAAGGATGACGCGGCTGTCATGGATGACATTGCCGTCGGCCAGGCGCAGGGCGGGGATTTTGCTCAAAGGGTTGTCGGCGATCAGCGCCGTGTTCGGGCTGACCGGGCTGAGCACACAGTCCTGCAGCGCGACACGATCCTGTTGACCGGTTTCGTGCAGCAGCACCATGACCTTGCGGACGAAGGGCGACAGGATGTTGTGGTACAGGGTCATGCTGGGGGCGGACATGGATGAACCTCGGTGGTCGGCGAAGAGCAGGAGATTAGCCGTAGGAGCTGCGGAACGCTGCGATCTTTTGATCTTGATTCTGCTTTTGAAAGCAAAAGATCGCAGCGTTCCGCAGCTCCTACAAGGATTTCAGCTTCGCGGCAGAAAGCCTCTTATGGCCAGAAATGCGGGCACACCAAGGCCGACCCAGCTCAACGCATCCCAGATCCCGTCCCCCAGCAATGCCGCAAACAGCCCTGCCGCACTGAGCAGGGCGATGACGATCGGTGTGCTGAAGACTTTCCAGAAACTCGACTGACGCGGCTTCATGCCGAGGCCTCCGCCGTTTCCAGCACAGGCTTGCTCGCCTTGCGCCGCACCACCCACAGATACACACCACTGGCCAGAACGATGATCGTCAGCACATCCAGCGTCGCCCAGAGAATCTTCATCGGCATGCCGCCGTAGTCACCAAAATGCAGTGGCTGCGACATGCCCATGGCGTCCATGTACCACGGCCGTTCGGCCACGGCGGTGACCTGCAAGGTCGTGGCATCGATCAGCACCGGTGTCAGCAGGTGCGAAGTCAGGTGCGTGCCGCCCTTCATGAACACCGAGTAATGATGCTCGCTGGAAAAGCGTGTGCCGGGGAAGGCGATGAAATCCGGCTTCATCCCCGGGGCGACTTGCTCGGCGATGTCGAGCAAGCGCGTGGCCGGGGCCAGTTGCGTCAGCGGCGGTGCGTCGCGATACGGTGCGATCAGGGTGGTCAGTGCGTCGTTGCGCCACGCGGCAATGAGCAGGTCGGCGCAGGCGCTGATCACTCCCGTCACGCCCACCACCAGGCACCAGGTCAGGGTCACGACGCCAATCATATTGTGCAGATCGAGCCAGCGCAGCCTGGTCGACTTGTCCTGGCGCACGGTGCCGAATTTCAAGCGGCGCATGAACGGCAGGTACAGCACCGTGCCGGAGACGATGGCCACGACGAACAGCAGCCCCATGAACGCCAGCAGCAGCTTGCCCGGCAGCCCGGCAAACATGTCGACGTGCAGGCGCAGGATGAACAGCATCAAACCACCGTTGGCCGACGGGGTTTCCAGCGCTTCGCCTGTGCGCGCATCGAGCATGAAGGTGTGCGAAGCGTTCGGCTCGGTGTCGGCAGTTTTCGCCATGATCGCGAACGCCGCATTCGGGTCCTCGTCGTCATAGCCGAAGTACTGCATGACTTCGCCCGGGCGATGTTTCTGCGCGGCGTCGACCAGTTGCTGCAGGTTGAGTTGCGGCGTGTCGGCCGGCATCTCGCGCAGCTGCGGGGCGTTGCCCAGCAGATGATCGATCTCGTGGCTGAAAATCAGCGGCAGACCGGTCAGTGCCAGCATCAGCAGAAACATCGTGCAGATCAGGCTGGTCCAGGTGTGGATGAACGACCAGCGGCGGATGGTTTTACTTTTCATTGCATGACCTTCAAAAACACCAAAGCCGCCCGGTGCGGACGGCCTGGTAACAGGGCCTGTTTCAGCTCACCGGCTTACCACTTGTAAGTGGCGCTGGCGACGACGCTGCGCTGGTCGCCGTAGTAGCAGTAGAAGCTGTCGCAGGTGGAAATGTAGTCCTTGTCGAACAGGTTGGTCGCGTTCACTGCCAGCGACGCACCTTTAAGGCTGTTGTCCAGACGGCCCAGATCATAATGCACGCTGGCGTCGAACACGGTATAGGCATCGGCCTTGCCCAGCCAGGTGTTGGCCTTGTCGCCGTAGGTGTTGCCGGTGTAACGCACGCCGGCGCCAACGCCGAAACCGTCAAGCACGCCGCTGTGCCAGGTGTAGTCGGTCCACAGCGAGGCTTGCTGGTTGGGCATCAGTTGCAGGCGGTTGCCCTTGTCGACGCCTTTCTGCACTTCGGACTTGGCCAGGGTGTAGGCGGCGATGACCTTGAGGTTATCGGTCACATCGGACACGGCTTCGAGTTCCAGACCTTTGACCTTCACTTCACCCGTTTGACTGGTCACCGAGACGTTGTTGACGAAGGTGCTCACCGCGACATTCTTCTGGGTCAGGTCATACACGGCGGCGGTCAGCAGGGTCTTGCTGCCCGGCGGCTGGTATTTGATGCCCAGTTCCCACTGCTTGCCTTCGGTCGGCTTGAGCGAGCCGGTTGAGGTGACATCGGCGCCAGTGGTCGGCTGGAATGACTCGGCGTAGGACAGGTACGGCACGAAGCCGTTGTCGAAGACGTAGCTGAGCGCCGCGTTGCCGCTGAATTTTTTGTCGCGCTGGGTATTGGTCGCATCGCTCTGGTTGATGAACTTGGTGCTGGTGTGCACCCAGTCTTCACGACCGCCAAGAGTCAGACGCCACTGATCGAGGGCCATCTGGTCCTGCACGTAGAGGCCGGTCTGATAGGTCTTCTGGTTGTAGTCGTAAAACGCAGTGGAGCGCGCCGGACGTACGATCGGCTGGCCGTAGATTGGCGTAATCACGTTGGTCGGCAGGCCATCACCGAAAATCGAGGTGTAGTTGGTGTTGTTGCGCTGGTGATCCAGACCCAGCAGCAAGGTGTGGCGGATATCGCCGGTGGCGAAGTCGGCCTGGAAGTTGTTGTCCACGGCAAACTGGCTGATGTCTTCATCGACGCTGGTGCTGGTGCGGCCGACGTTGCCCTGTTCATCCACGATGGTGAACGGGTAGGAGCCGGGCGTCAGCGACTGGAACGACAGGTCCGACTTGGTATAGCGCAGGTTCTGCTTGAACTGCCAGACATCGTTCAGCCGATGTTCGAAGGCGTACCCCAGCGCATAGTAGGTGCGGTCGTAGTATTCCCAATCCGGATCGCCGAGATTCTTGTGATGGGAAATGTCGCCGAACGGCGAATTGATCTTCGTGCCCTGGATCGGCAGAAACTGGCTGGTGATGCCCGTGTCGTCACGGGTGAACTGGCTCAGCAGGGTGAATCGGGTGTCGTCGTCGATGTTCCAGGTCAGGCTCGGCGCAATGTTGTAGCGCTTGTTGTCGACGTGGTCGACCTGCGTGCCGCTGTCGCGCACCACGCCGCTGAGGCCATAGAGAAACTGCCCGGCGTCATCGATCTTGCCGGTGCTGGCGAAGTTGATCTGGCGGTGGTTGTCGCTGCCGTACTGCAGCTGGATTTCGTTGCTGGCCTCGGCACTCGGGCGGCGGCTGACCATGTCGAGCAAACCGCCCGGCGGGGTCTGGCCGTACACCGACGAGGCCGGGCCACGAAGCAGGGCGAGGCGGTCGAGGTTCCAGGTTTCCTGTTTCGGGTTGGCGTACACGCCTTTTGGCAGCGGCAGGCCATCGAGGAACTGGGTCGGCTCGAAACCGCGTACGCGCAGCCAGTCGGCGCGGGTGTCGCTGCCGTAGCTGCTGGCGGTGATGCCCGGCATGTAGCGCACCGCGTCATCGAGGCTGTGCACGCTGCGATCGTCCATCTGCTGACGGGTCGCCACCGAGATCGAACGCGGTGCTTCGACCAGTGCGGTGTCGGTCTTGGTGCCGGCGGCGGTGCGGGTCGCGGTGTAGCCTTCGACCGGACCCCAGGCACTTTCCAGATTTTCCACGCCGATGACCGAGGTTTCCGGCAGGGCCAGCGTGCCCTCAGGCACCGCCACCAGGGTGTAGGTGCCGGCGCTGCTTTGCTCCAGTTGCAGACCGCTGCCGCGCAGAGCCGCGCGCAGGGCGCCGGCGGCGTCGTACTGGCCGTTGACCGGCGCCGAGGTCTTGCCTGCTGCCAGTGCCGGATCGAGCGACAGGGCGAGGCCGCCCTGGCTGGCGATCTGGTTCAGCGTGGTCGACAGCGGCGCCGCCGGCAGGTTGTAGGCGCGCACGCTGGACGTTTGCTCAGCGGCGAGCAACGCAGTGCTGATCAGCGGCGTGCCGAAAGCGATGGCAAAAGCCAGCAGACTGGGGCGCAACAAGGTGTCTGGCGAACGGGACATACGGCGGCTCCTGAATGGAAATATTTCTCAATTGCCTGTGTGCCGGATGAAAATCGAAAAGTGATAGGGCGGGATGAAAATTCTTTTTTTGCTGGAAATGGTGTTGGGGCTGATGCCGTCATCGCGAGCAGGCTCACTCCTACAAGGGAACGCATTCCAATTGTAGGAGTGAGCCTGCTCGCGATAGCCCTTTCACAGACGGCGAATTTTTAAGGTTTAACCTCAGCCTTCGCCACGGTGACCCAATACGGCGTATGCCGCTCGATCTGCACCGGCAGGGTCGGCAGCAATGCGCTCAGCGCCTTGTCGGTGTCGTGCAACGGAAAGCTGCCGGTAATGCGCAGATCGGCCACCTCCGGCGTCACGCCGAGATGCCCGCGGCGGTAGCGCCCCAGCTCATGCACCAGATCGCCCAGTCGCGCGTTGTCGACCACCAGCATGCCGCGCGTCCAGGCATCGGCGCCGGGGGCGAGGGCGGCAATCGAGCTAAGCCCGTCACTGCGCAGCAGCACCTGCTGGCCCTCGCGCAGAATCTGTTCTTGCGGGTTCGCCTGGGCATGGGCCGCGACCGCCGACTGCAATACGCTCAGGCGCGTGCCGTCATCCTCGCGCTTGACCAGAAACCGCGTGCCCAGCGCGCGCATGCTGCCTTCGCGGGTTTCGACGATAAAGGGCCGCGCATCGCCATGCCCGGTTTCGACGAGGATTTCGCCTTCCTGCAGCACGATCAAACGGCGCTGGTCATCGAAGCGTACGTCGACCGCGCTGTGAGTATTGAGGTTGAGCAGGGTGCCGTCGGACAGGCGCACGGTGCGCTGTTCGCCGGTGGCGGTGCGCTGATCGGCGAGCCAGTAATCAAGCGGCAGATAGCGCTCACTCACGAACAGGCCCAGACCGATCACCGCCACGACACTGGCCAGCCCGCTGCCGAGTTTGCGCACGCGCCGGCGAATGCCTTCGCGCGATTGCAGCAACGCACTGCGCGCCGGGCCCTTGGCGACGCTGAAACGCTGATCGAGCATGCCCAACTGGCGCCAGGCGCGGGCGTGTTCTTCATGGGCCGCGTGCCATTTGGCGAACTCCTCGCGTTCCAGCGCGGTGCTCGAGTCGAGGGTCAATTGCCAGGCAATCGCCGCGTCCAGCACATGGGCCGGCACCGGGCGCGAACTGGCCGCGGTCATGTCGGCTCACCGTAAAGCGCGATGTAACACTGGCGCAGGCCTTGGGCCAGATACTGCCGCACGCGCGGCACCGAGACGCCGAGTTTGCCTGCGATCTCGGCGTGGCTGAGGCCGTCGAGGCGGTTATACAGAAACGCTGCGCGAGCCTTGGTCGACAGCTTGCCGAGCAGGCGATCGATGGCCTTGAGGTCGTCGAGGATCATTTGCTGTTCTTCCACCGATGGCTGTTCGCCCTCGGGGATCAGCATCAGTTCGGTGAGATAGGCCTGTTCCAGTGCGGCGCGGCGGAAGTAGTCGAACAACAGGCCTTTGGCGATCGCCACCAGAAACGCTCGCGGCTCGCGCGGCGTCAGCAATTCGCCGCGGTTGAGCAGGCGTACAAAAGTGTCCTGACTCAAGTCTTCGGCGCGCTGCGGACACGCCACATTGCGCCGCAACCACGCCAGCAGCCAACCGCGATGGTCGCGATACATCGCACCGACGAGCTCACTGTGGGGGTTGGGCACTGACGACACCGGACATCACCGATTGGGAAATGTTAACTAACGAGAATAGTTCGCGATTCTGGCAGAGGTGGGAATGGTTAGCAATTGGCCACTGGTCAGGTGGTGAATCAAGGGCAGACCCTCACCCTAGCCCTCTCCCGGAGGGAGAGGGGACTGATTGGGGGATATTCTGGAGGTACACCGGCCTGAGCGATCTTCAGTGAATCCATAATCGACTCGATTTCTCAGGTAAATGAAAAGCCCGAGACCCTTCGGTCGGCTCCCTCTCCCTCTGGGAGAGGGCTGGGGTGAGGGTGCTTCTAAAAAGAAGGCGCCTGCTGCCTTCGCTTCCACTGACTCAACCGCTGTTGCAGATTCAATGGACTGTATATCTGCTGCGCCCGCGCCCTGCTGAACAGAATCAATACCAGTTCCGCCGTGGCCAGCGCATCGGCACTCGCATTATGCCGTTCGAACACTTCAAGCCGGAACCACTCGATCCACTCATCCAGCCCCGCCTCGCGAATCTGCGCCTGCGGACACAGCAGCGGGGCGAGATCCGCCACATCCAGAAACACATGTTGCAGCTTGTGCCCCAGATGCTCCTTGAGCGCACGCCCGAGCATGTGCTGATCGAACGGCGCATGAAACGCCAGCACCGGGCTGTCGCCGACAAATTCCAGCAACTCCAGCAACGCTTCGGCCGGGTCGCTGCCTGCGGCGATCGCATTTGGCCCGAGGCCATGAATCAGCACGCTGGGGCTGAGCTTCAATTCCCGACATTGCAGGGTCCTTTCGAACTGCTGGCGGAAATCGATTGCGCCATCCTCGATTGCCACGGCGCCGATCGACAACACCCGGTCCTTGTTGAGGTTGAGGCCGGTGGTTTCCAGGTCCAGCACCACCCAGCGCTGCTCGCGCAGGCTGCATTCGCTCAGCTCGGTGATGTTCGGCAATTGCGCCAGTCGCGGCGCAAATGCGGCCGGCACTACGGGACTGGCGGGGCGCAGCCAGGAAAACAGGCTCATAGCTGATACCGCAAGGTCAGGCTGCTTTGCAGTCGCTGCGCCTGCCGCAGGGATTCGCGCAGGATGCGTCGGTCGAGGTGATTGAGGCTATCGGGATCGACGCGGTTGGAGTACGGCTGGTTCTCCCGGGTCTGGAGCTGGTGCTGCTGCATCCGCGTTTGCTGAATGAAGTGATAGGCCTCTTCATACGCCGCGCCGTCGAGCGGTTCGATGACTTCTTTATCGACCAATTGGCGGAAGCGTTCGAGGGTGTTGTTGGCGTCGATGCCGTTGGCCAGCGCCAGCAGACGGGCGCCGTCGACGAATGGCGTCAGGCCCTGGATTTTCAGATCCAGCGTAGCCTTCTCGCCGTTCTTGCGTGCCAGCACAAATTCCCGGAAACGCCCAACGGGAGGGCGATTACGCAACGCGTTCTCGGCCAGCATGCGCTGGAACAAACGGTTGTCACCGACCTGATCGAGAATGCCCCGGCGCAATTGCTCGCAGCCTTGCTCATCGCCCCAGACCACCCGCAGGTCGAAATAAATGCTCGAGCCGAGCAGATTCTCCGGCGTGGCTTCGCGGATGAATGCCGCAAAGCGCCGCGCCCACTCGGCCCGCGACAGACACAGCTCGGGATTGCCGGCCATGATGTTGCCCTTGCACAGGGCGAAGCCGCACTGCGCCAGGCTCTGATTGATCTGCTGGGCGATCGGCAGCAGCTTGCCGCGAATTTCCGCCGCGTGCGCCGCATCGCGGGCATCAAACAGAATGCCGTTGTCCTGATCGGTGTGCAGCGTCTGCTCGCGCCGGCCTTCGCTGCCGAAACACAGCCAACTGAACGGCACGCCGGGGTCGCCTTTCTCGGCCAGGGTCAGTTCGATGACCCGGCACACCGTGTGATCGTTGAGCAACGTAATGATGTGGGTGATCTGCGTCGACGACGCGCCGTGAGCGAGCATGCGTTCGACCAGTTGACCGATCTCGCCGCGCAGGGTCACCAGTTGCTCGACCCGCTGAGCACTGCGGATGGTTCGCGCCAGGTGCACCAGATCGACCCGTTGCAGGGAGAACAGATCACGCTCGGAAACCACCCCGCACAGGCGCTGATCCTTGACCAGACACACATGCGCGATATGCCGCTCGGTCATGGCGATCGCCGCATCGAATGCGCTGTGATCCGGCGACAGATAAAACGGCGATCGGGTCATGTGCTGTTCGATGGCGTCGCTGAAATCGCCGACACCTTCGGCCACCACATGGCGCAAATCGCGCAGGGTAAAAATCCCCAGCGGCACCTTCTGCTCATCCACCGCGACGATGCTGCCGACCTGTTGCTCGTGCATCAGCTTCACCGCTTCACGCAGTGGCGTATCGGCGCTGCAGGTCACCGGATGACGCATCGCCAGTTCACCGAGGCGGGTGTTCAGCGAGTACTGGGTGCCGAGGGTCTCCACGGCTTTTTGCTGGACTTGCTGGTTGACCTGATCGAGCAGGCTGCTGACTCCGCGCAGGGCGAAGTCGCGGAAGGTGCTGGAGAGGGCGAACAGTTTGATGAACGCCAGTTTGTTCAGTTGCAGGCAAAAGGTGTCTTCGCCCGCCAGATGTTCGGTGCGGGTGGCGCGCTCACCGAGCAGCGCAGCCAGCGGAAAGCATTCGCCGGTGGTGATTTCGAACGTGGTCTCGGTGCCGGGCCTGGTGATGTGCTGGCGTTCGCCGACCACCCGACCCTGTTTGACGATATGAAAGTGTTCGACCGGGCCGTCGGCCGGTTTGATGATGCTCTCGCCCTGGGCAAAAAAACGCAGCTGACATTGCTCCACCAGATAGGCGAGGTGGGCGTGTTCCATCTGATTGAAGGGCGGGAAGCGCTGAAGGAATTGCAGGGTGCCCTGAATATTCTGCAAAACCGCGGTTTTCCCTGCCTGGGTGAAGGCGTCCGCTTTGCTCATAACCATTACCGCAGTCTTTTTCGAATTGTTGTTGTCGGATCGTTGCGGCCATGGTCGACCCCGACGGGCAGGGTGCCCATTGGACGTAAGTCTAGGTTTTGCCACCAACGGCCGATTTTCGGAAATAACCTACGCAAAAGCTCGGAAAAGCTCGTCGTAGCCCCTTGGAAAAAAATCCGACGAAGTGCACATTGAAGCGCTGTCCGGCGATGTCTGACGACTTGCCAGGGATTGATTGAACATTTAGAGAGCGCCATGTCCGACCACGATATTTTGAGCGACGCCGAGCGTGAAGCGCTCAGCGCAGTAATGCTCGAACCCGATCTGCCGCCGCAGCGTGTCCTGATCGTCGACGACGACAAGGATGCCCGCGAGCTGTTGTCGGAGATTCTCGCGCTCGATGGCATTCATTGCATGACCGCAGCCAGCGGTGAAACCGCGCTGAAAATGCTTGAGCAAAAGCCCTCGATCGGGCTGGTGATTACCGATCTGCGCATGGGCAATGTCGATGGCCTCGACCTGATCCGCCAGGTGCGCGAATCGGTGCGCGCGGCGATGCCGATCATCATTGTCTCCGGCGATGCCGACGTGAAAGACGCGATCGAGGCGATGCATCTGAGCGTGGTGGATTTTCTGCTCAAGCCGATTGATACAGGGAAGTTGTTGGGTTTGGTGAAACACGAATTGGGTATAGAACCCTAGAAGCCCCTCACCCTAACCCTCTCCCGGAGGGAGAGGGGACTGACCGCGGTGAATATTCGTGGTACACCGACCTGAGACTCCTCAGCCGAACTCCGGTTCTGAAAAGCACAAAGATCGGCTCCCTTTCCCCCTCGCCCCCTTGGGGGAGAGGGCTGGGGTGAGGGGGTTGGATCTGCGCAGCTCCGCCAAGCCGACGCCGAGCACATAAACAAAAAAGGCCCTGATCTCTCGATCAGGGCCTTTTTCATTTCAGCCATCAACCCAAGTTACAGACCATTCTTGGCCTTGAACTCGCGACGACGACGGTGCAGCACCGGCTCGGTGTAGCCATTGGGCTGTTTGGTGCCTTCGATCACCAGTTCGACCGCCGCCTGGAAGGCGATGTTGCTGTCGAAGTCCGGTGCCAGCGGGCGATACAGCGGGTCGTTGGCGTTCTGGCGGTCGACCACCGGCGCCATCCGCTTGAGGCTTTCCATCACTTGCTCTTGGGTGACGATACCGTGGCGCAGCCAGTTGGCGATGTGCTGGCTGGAGATACGCAGCGTCGCACGGTCTTCCATCAGGCCGACGTCGTTGATGTCCGGCACTTTCGAGCAGCCGACACCCTGGTCGATCCAGCGCACCACGTAACCGAGAATGCCCTGGGCGTTGTTGTCCAGTTCGTTCTTGATCTGCTCCGGCGTCCAGCTCGGGTTGACCGCCAGCGGGATGGTCAGAATGTCGTCCACCGAGGCGCGGGCACGTTTGGCCAGTTCGGCCTGACGCGCAAACACGTCGACCTTGTGGTAGTGCAGCGCGTGCAGCGCAGCGGCGGTCGGCGACGGCACCCAGGCAGTGTTGGCGCCGGCCAGCGGGTGAGCGATTTTCTGTTCGAGCATCGCGGCCATCAGATCCGGCATCGCCCACATGCCCTTACCGATTTGCGCACGACCCTGCAGGCCAGTGCTCAGACCGATATCGACGTTCCAGTTTTCGTAGGCGCCGATCCACTTCTCGGCCTTCATGTCAGCCTTGCGCACTACAGGGCCGGCTTCCATGGAGGTGTGGATTTCGTCGCCGGTGCGGTCGAGGAAACCAGTGTTGATGAACACCACGCGTTCGCTGGCGGCCTTGATGCAGGCCTTGAGGTTGACCGTGGTGCGGCGCTCCTCGTCCATGATCCCGACTTTCAGGGTGTTGCGCGGCAGGCGCAGGACATCTTCGACACGCCCGAACAACTCGTTGGTGAACGCTGCTTCTTCCGGGCCGTGCATCTTCGGTTTGACGATGTACACCGAACCGGTGCGGGTGTTGCGCCGCGAGGTGTTGCCATTGAGGTTGTGCATTGCCGCAAGACAAGTCACCAGACCATCGAGGATACCTTCCGGTACTTCGTTGCCTTGACTGTCGAGGATCGCGTCGATGGTCATCAGATGGCCGACGTTGCGCACGAACAACAGCGAACGACCGTGCAGGGTCACTTCACCGCCATTCGGCGCGGTGTAGGTGCGATCGGGGTTCATGGTACGGGTGAAGGTCTGGCCGCCCTTGGCGACTTCTTCCGACAGATCGCCCTTCATCAGGCCGAGCCAGTTGCGGTAGATCACCACTTTGTCGTCGGCATCGACGGCGGCCACGGAGTCTTCGCAGTCCATGATCGTGGTCAGCGCCGCTTCCATGAGGATGTCTTTGACGCCTGCGGCATCGGTCTGGCCGACCGGAGTGCTGCCGTCGATCTGGATTTCGAAGTGCAGGCCGTTGTGCTTGAGCAGCACCGCGATCGGCGCGTTGGCGTCGCCCTGGAAGCCGATCAGTTGAGCATCATCGCGCAGGCCGCTGTTGCTGCCGCCCTTCAGCGTCACGACGAGTTTGCCGTCAGCGATCTTGTAGCCGGTCGAGTCGACGTGGGAGCCAGCGGCAAGTGGCGCGGCTTCGTCGAGGAAGGCACGGGCGAAGGCGATGACTTTGTCGCCACGTACCTTGTTGTAGCCTTTGCCTTTTTCCGCGCCGCCGTCTTCGCTGATCGCGTCGGTGCCGTAGAGGGCGTCGTACAGCGAACCCCAGCGGGCGTTCGAGGCGTTGAGGGCGAAGCGCGCATTCATCACCGGCACGACCAGTTGCGGTCCGGCGGTACGGGCGATTTCATCATCGACGTTTTGCGTCGTGGCCTGGAAATCAGCCGCTTCTGGCAGCAGATAACCGATCTCTTGCAGGAAAGCTTTGTAGGCCACGGCGTCGTGCGCCTGGCCGGCATGCTGCTGATGCCAGGCATCGATGCGCGCCTGGAAGTCATCGCGTTTGGCGAGTAGGGCTTTGTTCTTCGGCGCCAGGTCGTGAATGACCTTGTCGGCACCTTCCCAGAATTGTTCGGCGGTGAGGCCGGTACCGGGAATGGCTTCGTTGTTCACGAAGTCGAACAGGACTTTGGCGACCTGCAGGCCACCGACTTGAACGTGTTCAGTCATTGCTTGCCTCACTCTGCTCAGCTATTTCGCTTTTCAGCTCGTCAATTTAACAATGAAGCTTCTGGCCATTTAAACCACAAACCTGCCGACCAGTACATGCCATTGCTGGCGGCTGGGCTAGGACCAATCAACGGCTTGGAGGCCTTGCTGACGGGGCTTTCAGGGTTGCGAAGGGCCTTGGGCAGACATCGATCCAGCGTTATGTAGTGCGCGCTGCGGCATACTACATGATGAGTTGCGCTTGTGAAAATCAGACTAATTACGTCGTTCTGCGACCTCATGACGCATTGCGGTCACGTCGCGGAACGGGATGTTCTCAAAAAAGCATTGGATTGTTCCAGCTAAATATCGAAAGTTGTACACATAAGTGCTGCTCAGGCTGCCTCGCCACAGATTCTGCGCAGCGGTTGGCCCATCCAAACCAATCCTCTTGCCTATACTTGCCCTTCGATAACAAAAGTCATGACAAGAGGGCTGCGCCATGGACCATCTCGTACTCACCGTTTTCGCTCGGGACAAGCCCGGGCAGGTCGAGCGCATCGCCCAATGCATCGCCGAGCACGGCGGCAACTGGCTGGAAAGTCGCATGTCACGGATGGCCGGGCAGTTCGCCGGGATCCTGCGCGTGGGTGTGCCGGCGGAGGCTTACGACGAATTGGTCGATGCCCTGCAAGCGTTGTCGGCGCATGGCATTCGTGTGTTGATTGCCGAAAGCGGTGTTGAGCAGTCCTGCACGTGGAAACCGATCGCCATGGAACTGGTCGGTAATGATCGCCCGGGTATCGTCCGCGATATCACCCGGCTGTTGAGCGAGCAGGGCGTGAATCTGGAACGGCTGGTGACGGAGGTGCGCCCGGCGCCAATGAGCAGCGAGCCGCTGTTTCACGCCGAGGCAATTCTGGCGGTGCCGCTGACCCTGTCGCTGGATGTGTTGCAGGCGCGCCTGGAAACCCTGGCTGACGATCTGATGGTCGAACTGGTGTTACGCACAGAGGTTTAAGCGCTGCGAAGGTTATTCAGGTTTAACGTGCACCTGCCTGTGGATAACCTGTAGAGACAGACCGCCACGCCACGTGGGGCGTGGCTTTGCGCCCCTTGATCAAAAAACCGCCAACATTCAGTGACTTGCGCACAAACGGCGGGGATCACGCTGTGGATAAGCTTGGGAAGGAACGATGCAGGCCACGGTAACCGTGGCCTGTGGAGGTTTGTGCGTTTTTTGATCAGGCGCGCCGGCGCAGACTTATCCACGCATCAACGCTATAAACCGCCAGACCGGCCCAGATAAACATGAACGCGACCAGCGTGCTGGACGACAAATGCTCGCCAAACAGCAGCACCGCTTGCAGCAGCACCAGGGTCGGCGCGATGTATTGCAGGAAGCCAATGGTGGTGTAGGGCAGATGGCGGGTGGCGGCGTTGAAACATACCAGCGGTACCAGCGTGACCGGGCCGGCGGCCACCAGCCACCACGCCTCGGACGTAGTCCAGAAGGCAGGCTGCACGCTGGTCGCCGTCTGGTTGAACAGCAACCAGGCAATCGCGATCGGCACCAGCATCCAGGTTTCCACGACCAACCCCGGCAACGCCTTGACCGGCGCCTGTTTACGGATCAAGCCGTAAAAACCGAAGGTCAGCGCCAGTGCCAGCGACACCCACGGCAGACTGCCCACCTGCCATACCTGCTGCGCAACACCGATGGCAGCCAGCCCGACCGCGACCCACTGCATGCGCCGCAGCCGCTCACCGAGAATCACCATGCCCAGCAGCACGTTGACCAGCGGATTGATGTAGTAACCCAGACTCGCCTCAAGCATGCGGCCGTTGTTCACCGACCAGACGTAGGTCAGCCAGTTGGCCGCGATCAGCGTGCCGCTCAAGGCCAGAATGGCCAGGCGCTTGGGGTTGTCGAGCAGCTCGCGCAGCCAGCCCGGGTGTTTCCACACCATCAGCAGCAACGCACCGAACAACGCCGACCACAGCACCCGATGGATGATGATCTCGACGGCCGGGACTTCGGCGATGGCTTTGAAATAGATCGGGAACAGGCCCCAGATGATGTAGGCGCTCAGGCCCAGAATGTACCCGCGACGCGGGTTGGCGGCTTGCATGCAGAATCCTTGCTCAGGCAACTGACAAAGGAGGGATTGTAAGGAGATTTGTCTGCAAGTGAGTTGTGAATTTGTGAACACCGGACAAATGTAGGAGTGAGCCTGCTCGCGATAGCGAACGGACATTCAACATTGATGTTGGCTGACCCGACGCTATCGCGAGCAGGCTCACTCCTACAGGGGGCGGGGTGAATCAGAAGAGTTTCAGCGGCTCTTCATTGAGCGCCGACGACTGTTCACGCAAGGCCAGCACCTGGTCGCCCCAATACCGCTCCGTGCCAAACCACGGAAAGCTGTGCGGGAACGCCGGGTCATCCCAGCGCCGGGCCAGCCAGGCGCTGTAGTGCATCAGGCGCAGGGCGCGCAGCGGTTCGATCAGTGCCAGTTCGCGCGGGTCGAAATCGTGGAATTCGTTGTAGCCGTCCATCAATTCCGACAACTGCCCCAGGCACTCCTGGCGATCGCCGGCGAGCATCATCCAGATGTCCTGCACCGCCGGGCCCATGCGGCAGTCGTCGAGGTCGACGATGTGGAACATCTCGTCGCGGCACATCATGTTGCCGGGGTGACAATCGCCGTGCATGCGAATGTTCTGATGCGGCGTGGCGGCGTAGACATCTTCCACGCGTTTGAGCAGGTCGCGGGCAACCGACTCGTACGCCGGCAGCAAACTTTTGGGGATGAAGTTGCCTTCGAGCAGGGTGTTCAGCGAAGCATGGCCGAAGTTCTCCACGGCGAGGGCTTCGCGGTGCTTGAACGGCTTGGTGCCGCCCACCGCATGCATGCGCCCGAGCAACTGGCCGAGGCGATACAGCTGATCAAGGTTGCCCGGCTCCGGCGCGCGCCCACCCCGGCGCGGAAACAGGGTGAAGCGGAAACCCGCGTGCTCATGCAGGGTTTCGCCGTTGTGGATCAGCGGCGCCACCACAGGGATGTCGATGTCGGCCAGTTCGAAGGTGAACTGGTGTTCCTCGAGGATGGCCTCGTTGGTCCAGCGCTGCGGACGGTAGAACTTGGCGATCAGCGGCTCGGAGTCTTCGATACCGACCTGATAGACACGGTTTTCGTAGCTGTTGAGCGCCAGAATGCGCGCGTCGCTGAGGAAACCGATGCTTTCAACGGCATCCAGGACAAGATCGGGGGTGAGGGTTTCAAACGGGTGGGCCATGCTGACTCCTGCGCGCAGCAGGCTGCTGCGTCCGGCTCGGCATGGTAGCGCAGATGGCAGCGCGAAGGTGGTTGGTGTCTGGTCTGGCCTATTCGCGAGCAGGCTCGCTCCCACATTGAAATGCGATCCTCTGTGGGAGCGAGCCTGCTCGCGAAAGCGGTTTATCAGGCGCCGACGATCCCGCCATCCTCGCGGGTAATCGCCATCACCGAAGACCGCGGCTTGCCATTGGGCAGGTGCTCCGGGAAGGTCGAACCGCCGTTCTCGCCCGGATGCTGAATCCCGACAAACAGGGTTTTCTGATCCGGCGAGAAGCTGATCCCGGTCACTTCGCAACCCACCGGCCCGACCATGAAACGGCGAATCTCACCGGTCGCAGGATCGGCGCAGAGCATTTGGTTGTTGCCCATCCCGGCGAAGTCGCCGGCATTGCTCGAATCGCCGTCGGTGAGAATCCACAGGCGTCCGGCCTTGTCGAAACCCAGGCCGTCGGGGCTGTTGAACATGTTCTGCGGGGTGATGTTGGATGAGCCACCCTTGGGGGTTCCGGCATGCACGCCCGGGTTGCCGGCGACCACGAACAGATCCCAGGCGAACGTCTTGGAGGCGTGATCGTCGCGGTGGGTGCGCCAGCGCAGAATCTGCCCATAGACGTTCTTCTCGCGCGGGTTCGGCCCGCCCACCGGTTGCCCGTCTTCGCCGCGCTTGGCGTTGTTGGTCAGGGTGCAATAAACCTGGCCGTCCTTGGGGCTGACGACGATCCACTCCGGGCGGTCCATGCGTGTTGCGCCAACCACGCTGGCGGCGAGGCGCGCGTGGATCAGCACTTCGGCCTGATCGGCAAACCCGCTGCTGGCGTCGATGCCGTTCTTGCCGTGGGTAAGTTCGATCCACTGGCCCTGGCCTTTGGGGTGGTCAGGGTTGCCGTCACCGGCATCGAACTTCGCCACGTACAAGGTGCCGTGGTCGAGGATGTTGCGGTTGGCCTTCTGATTGCGGTGGTTGATGCGGTCGCGGCTGACGAATTTGTAGATGAACTCGCCACGCTCGTCGTCGCCCATGTACACCACAGCGCGACCGTCGTCGGTCTCGGCCAGGGCGGCGTTTTCATGTTTGAAGCGGCCCAGCGCGGTGCGTTTGACCGGGGTCGATTGCGGGTCGAACGGATCGATCTCGACCACCCAGCCGTGGCGGTTGAGTTCGTTCGGGTTCTTGGCCATGTCGAAGCGCGGGTCGTGGGGGTGCCAGTTGATGTCTTTGCTGCTGGCAACGACGCCGTAGCGCTTCTGCGCGGCATCGAACTGTTGCTGGGCGTTGCTGCTGCCGAAGCAGTCGGTGAAGTTTTCCTCGCAGGTCAGATAGGTGCCCCACGGCGTCTTGCCGTTGGCGCAGTTCTGGAAAGTGCCGAGAACTTTCTTGCCGTGCTTGTCGGCGGCGGTTTTCATCAAGTCGTGGCCGCGGGCCGGACCACTGATGCGCAGCGGCGAGTTACCGTGGATGCGCCGGTTGTAGCGCGAGCCCTGGACGAACTGCCACTGGCCGTTCCTGCGCTGCACTTCGATCACCGACACGCCTTCACAGGCCAGCGCCTTGCGCACGTCTTCGGCCGACTGCGGCATGCCGCCGTGGGGATACAGATAGCGGTAGTTGGTGTATTCGTTGTTGATCGCCATCAACGCGCGATTCTTGTCGTCGGGGAAGGCGAACAGGCTCATGCCGTCGTTGTTGTCGCCGAACTGCACTTCCTGTGCGGCGGCGGTGCCATTGCCGCTCGGATCGAAGGCCGGACCGTTCTTGTGCAGCGGCTGGCCCCAACTGATCAGCACCGAGGACTTGTAACCCTTGGGCAGGCTGATGGCGTCGGTGGTCGCGGCCGGAATGCTCTCGAAACCGAGCAGACGGCTGTTGCCGGCGTTGACGCTGGCGGCCATGACGCTGCGGGTCAACAGGTTGCCGCCAAGGAACATCGCCGCGCCGCACAACGCACCGGCGCTGATGAAACCGCGACGGCTGAGGCCGACCATTTTTTCCAGATCAGTGGATTGGTTTTCTTCTAATAGGCTCACATCAGGCTCCCTGCTTGGTTTATGGCCAACACCTTAATGCGGGTCGATGACGCTTTCGTTGCAGAGGCGAATCAGAGCGGCGTGCCGATCAGCACGTTGGACGGCGCGCATTGCACCTGCACCGGAGCGCCGACGCCCAGGCTCTGGCGGCGCAGGTGCAACGGTTCGGCCAGGGCGCAGAGGGTGTGGCCGTTGGGCAGGGAAATCCGTACTTCGCTGGGACCGTCCTCGGCGTCGAGGATCGCTTCGATGGTGCCGCGCAGGACATTGTGTCCGGGCGTTGCCGACTGATCGTCGCCGAGCAATTCAAGCCAGCCAGCCTTGATCAGCGCCATCACTTCGCTGCCGATCTGCAATTCCAGATGCACGGTGCTGTCGTGGGTGATCTGCGCTTCCAGACAAATACCTTCGGCCAGTTCCAGCCGGATCAAATCATTGCGACCTTGCGCCTCAATCGCGATGACGGTGCCATGCAGCTGATTGCGCGCGCTGGTCCTGAGCATCAGCCGGCCGAGCAGATCGAGATCGCTGACGTCTTCCGCCGCTTCCAGCACCTGCGCCTGCAAGGCCTGCAATTTCTGATACAGACGCAGGACCCGTTCGCCCTCGCTGGACAGTCGGGCGCCACCACCACCCTTGCCGCCTACCACGCGCTCGACCAAGGGTTTCTGCGCGAGATTGTTCAGCTCATCGATCGCATCCCACGCCGCCTTGTAACTGAGCCCTGCGCTCTTCGCCGCTCGGGTGATCGAGCCCTGCTCGGCGATGTGTTGCAGCAGGGCGATGCGTTGCGGACGGCGAACGATGTGTTGGGAGAGCAGGGAGGGCAGGGACATGGCAGAACGCTTCTGGCTCGGGCGATGAAATGGACGTTGGCCACTTGCAGCGCATGAGTCAAGCCGAACACACAACCTGTAGGAGTGAGCCTGCTCGCGATAGCGGTGGACCAGCCAGCATCAATGTTGAATGTTCGACCGCTATCGCGAGCAGGCTCACTCCTACAGAAGGATGGTGTTGGGCTCAGGTTCCAGGTTTCGGCGTACGGGCCAGGCAGTACACATCGACCCGCGCCGCACCTGCATTCATCAACATCCGCGCCAGCGCCTGAGCGGTGGCACCGGTGGTCAGGACGTCGTCAACCAGCGCGAAATGGCGGCCGCTTACCTGCGCCTCAGGCGCCAGCGCGAAGGCATTACGCAGATTGCGTTTACGCGCCTTGGCGTCGAGATCTTGCTGGGCATCGGTATCCATGATTCGCCGCAGTATCCGTTCTTCACACGGCAAATCCAGCGAAACACTCAACCAGCGCGCAAGCATCGACGCCTGATTGAAACCTCGTCGCCGAAGACGTTTATTCGCCAGCGGCACCGGCAGCAGCACATCAGGCCTGAGCAAATCCTCGTCGAAACGATGTTGCAGGTATTGGCCGAGAACGTCGGCGAGCAGGTGGCCAAACGGCCATTTCGCGTTGTGTTTAAAGCGCGTGATCAGGCTGTCCACCGGGAAGCCATAAACCCACGGCACGGCGACTTGTTCGAACGCCGGCGGCTCTAGCACGCAATCACCGCAGGTCAGGCCATCTCCAGCCAGTGGCAAAGCGCAGCTCTGGCACTGGCTGCCGAGCCAGGGCAGCTCGGTTTCGCAAGCCTCGCACATTGGCATTTGTGCTTCTGCAGGCTCATCGCACAGCAAGCAGGTCTGTACGTTTTTTAAACAGATGTAAACCTGTCCTTGGTATTGCGGTTGACAGCGCATCGCTCTTCCTTAAATATGCCGAACATCCGTGTAGCGCCTGTGGGTATTCGGTTTTCCCCGGCGCCAGCCAAGCATAACCAAGGAATTGCCCATGAGCGCGAGCACTGCCGCCACCCTGCGTCACGATTGGTCTCTGGCCGAAGTCAAAGCACTCTTCGTACAGCCATTCAACGACTTGCTGTTCCAGGCGCAAACGGTGCACCGCGCACATTTCAACGCCAACCGTGTGCAGGTCTCGACACTGCTGTCGATCAAGACCGGTGCCTGCCCGGAGGACTGCAAGTACTGCCCGCAGTCCGGGCACTACAACACCGGTCTGGAAAAAGAAAAACTGATGGAAGTGCAGAAGGTCCTCGAAGAGGCGGCCCGGGCCAAAGCCATTGGTTCGACGCGGTTCTGCATGGGCGCAGCGTGGAAACATCCATCGGCCAAAGACATGCCGTATGTGTTGAAGATGGTTGAAGGCGTGAAAGCCCTCGGCCTGGAAACCTGCATGACCCTCGGGCGCCTCGATCAGGAGCAGACCGAAGCGCTGGCCAAGGCCGGCCTCGATTACTACAACCACAACCTCGACACCTCGCCGGAGTTCTACGGCAGCATCATCACCACCCGCACTTACAGCGAGCGCCTGCAAACGCTGGCCTACGTGCGCGAGTCGGGGATGAAAATCTGCTCCGGCGGCATTCTCGGCATGGGCGAATCGCTGGACGATCGCGCCAATCTGCTGATCCAGTTGGCCAACCTGCCCGAACATCCGGAATCAGTGCCGATCAACATGCTGGTGAAGGTCGCCGGCACGCCGCTGGAAAATGCCGAAGACATCGACCCGTTCGATTTCATCCGCATGCTCGCCGTCGCGCGCATTCTCATGCCGCAATCCCACGTGCGCTTGTCGGCTGGGCGCGAAGCAATGAACGAGCAGATGCAGGCCCTGGCCTTTTTTGCCGGCGCCAACTCGATTTTCTACGGCGACAAACTGCTCACCACCGCCAATCCGCAGGCGGACAAGGACATGCAGTTGTTCGCACGCCTCGGTATCCAGCCGGAAGCCCGCGAAGAGCATTCCGATGAGGTTCACCAGGCGGCGATCGAGCAGGCGCTGGTGGAGCAGAAGAGTAGCGAGCAGTTCTATAACGCCGCCGTCTGACTGCTGTTGAAATGCAAAACCTGTAGGAGTGAGCCTGCTCGCGATGACGGTGTTTCAGTCGACATCAATGCTGAATGTTCGACCGCTATCGCGAGCAGGCTCACTCCTACAAGGATCTGTGTCATTTGAAAAATCGAGGCCTGCATGTCTTTCGATCTCGCCGCACGCCTTGCTGCCCGCCGGGCCGAAAACCTCTACCGCCAGCGCCCGCTGCTCGAGTCTCCGCAAGGCCCGCACGTGGTGGTCGACGGCCAGTCGCTGCTCGCGTTCTGCAACAACGACTATCTGGGCCTGGCCAATCATCCGCAGGTGATCGAAGCCTGGCGCGCCGGCGCTGAGCGTTGGGGCGTCGGCGGTGGTGCGTCGCATCTGGTCATCGGCCACAGTGGCCCGCATCACGCGCTGGAGGAAGCACTCGCCGATCTGACCGGCCGGCCGCGTGCGCTGCTGTTCACCACCGGTTACATGGCCAACCTCGGCGCAGTCACTGCGCTCGTCGGGCAGGGCGATACGGTGCTCGAAGACCGGCTCAATCACGCTTCATTGCTGGACGCGGGCCTGTTGTCCGGCGCGCGTTTCAATCGTTATCTGCACAACGACGCCGAAAGCCTGGGCAAGCGCCTGGAGAAAGCCACTGGCAACACTTTGGTGGTCACCGACGGCGTGTTCAGCATGGACGGTGACATCGCCGACCTGCCGGCGCTGGCCCGCGAGGCCAAGGCCAAAGGCGCGTGGCTGATGGTTGATGACGCTCATGGCTTCGGCCCGTTGGGCGCCAACGGCGGCGGGATCGTCGAGCACTTTGGCTTGAGCCAGGACGATGTGCCGGTGCTGGTCGGCACCCTCGGCAAAGCTTTCGGCACCGCTGGGGCATTTGTCGCCGGCAGCGAAGAATTGATCGAAAGCCTGATCCAGTTCGCCCGCCCCTACATCTACACCACCAGCCAACCACCGGCGCTGGCCTGCGCGACGCTGAAAAGTCTGGAGCTGTTGCGCAGTGAACACTGGCGCCGTGAACACCTGCGGACCTTGATCCGCCAGTTCCGCCACGGCGCCGAGCAGATCGGGTTGGAGCTGATGGACAGCTTCACGCCGATCCAGCCGATCCTGATCGGCGATGCCGCGCGCGCCGTGCGGTTGTCGCAGATGCTGCGCGAGCGCGGGCTGATGGTCACGGCGATCCGCCCGCCGACCGTGCCTGCTGGGAGTGCGCGACTGCGGGTGACGCTGACCGCCGCCCACAGTGAGGCGCAGGTTCAACGCTTGCTGGAAGGACTGGCGGATTGTTTTGCCCGATTGTCGTTGGAGCCAAGCCATGCGTAATCGCCTGATTCTGCTGCCCGGCTGGGGCCTCGGCGTATCACCACTGGAGCCGCTGGCCGCAGCGTTGCGTGGCCTCGACGAACATTTGCAGGTCGAAATCGAGCCGCTGCCGGAGCTGGATTCCGCCAACGTTGAAGACTGGCTCGACGAACTCGATGCAAGCATTGCTCAGGAAGTCTGGCTCGGTGGCTGGTCGCTGGGCGGCATGCTCGCCTCTGAGTTGGCGGCACGCCGCGGCGAGGCGTGCTGCGGTGTGCTGACGCTGGCGAGCAACCCTGCGTTTGTCGCCCATGAACAGTGGCCGAACGCGATGCCCGCCGAGACTTTCGATGCCTTTCTTGCCGGTTGCCAAGCCGACCCGCGTCCCACCCTCAAGCGTTTCGCTTTGTTGTGTACGCAAGGCTCAACTGACCCCCGTGGCTTGTCGCGCTTGCTGCTGGGTGGCGCGCCGGCCACCGCGCCCACCGCGCTGATGGCGGGGCTGGAACTGCTCGCGCAACTGGACACGCG
Source organism: Pseudomonas sp. HN2 (assembly GCF_020736465.1). Lineage (NCBI taxonomy): Bacteria > Pseudomonadati > Pseudomonadota > Gammaproteobacteria > Pseudomonadales > Pseudomonadaceae > Pseudomonas > Pseudomonas sp. HN2. The sequence continues at coordinate 5,516,976 of NZ_CP085885.1, read as the reverse complement.
TCAGGCGCTGCAGGCATTTGGCGGGCCGCAGTTTCATCTGTTCGGCGGGCAGGACGCTCTGGTCCCGGCAGAAGCGGCGGGCGCGTTGTTTGCGCTGCTGCCGGATATCGAAATTGGCCTGATCGAACAGGCCAGCCATGCTTTTCTGCTGGAGGACCCGCATGGAGTCGCGGGCGCGATCCAGGCGTTTCTACATGAGTGCGCTGATGACTGACCCCTCTCTTGTCCTGCCTGGTGGTTTGCCTGACAAGCGCCAGGTGGCGGCGTCTTTTTCTCGCGCAGCGGCCAGTTACGACAGCGTCGCCGAATTGCAGCGCGATGTCGGCACGCAGTTGCTCGAGCGTTTGCCGGCAGGTTTCGTGCCCTCGCGGTGGCTCGATCTCGGTTGCGGGACTGGCTATTTCACCCGAGCGCTGGCCTCGCGTTTTAGCCGCAGCAGCGGGGTCGCGCTGGACATTGCCGAGGGCATGCTCAATCACGCACGGCCGTTGGGTGGCGCTGAGCATTTCATTGCGGGCGATGCCGAGCGGCTGCCGTTGCAGGATGCGAGTTTAGAGCTGATTTTCTCCAGCCTCGCGGTGCAGTGGTGCGCCGACTTCGAAGCGGTGCTCGGTGAAGCCTTCCGTGCGCTGAAACCGGGTGGAATATTTGCGTTTGCTAGTCTGTGTACAGGGACGCTGTCGGAGCTGCGTGAGAGTTGGCAGCAGGTCGACGGGCTGGTGCACGTCAACCGCTTCCGCGAATTCGCCCGCTATGTACAGTTATGTGCTGCCAGTTGCATGCGCATCGTGGCTCTGGAGAATCGGCCGCACGTGTTGCATTACCCGGATGTGCGCAGCCTGACTCACGAGCTGAAAGCGCTGGGCGCGCACAATCTGAATCCCGGCCGGCCGGGCGGTTTGACCGGGCGGGCGCGGATTCTCGGGCTGATCGAAGCGTATGAGCGGTTCCGTCAGTCGTCAGGGCTGCCGGCAACCTATCAGGTGGTCTACGCCGTGTTGGAGAAACCTCTATGAGCGCAGCCTATTTCATCACCGGAACCGACACCGATGTCGGCAAGACCACGGTTGCTGCCGGATTGCTCCACGCGGCGCGATCGGCAGGATTGAGCACAGCGGCGGGCAAACCGGTGGCTTCCGGGTGCGACGTCACGCCCAAAGGCTTGCGCAACGCTGATGCGTTGGCGCTGTTGGCCGAATGTTCGTTGCCACTGACTTATCAACAGGTCAACCCGGTGGCGTTCGAGCCAGCGATCGCGCCGCATCTGGCAGCGCGCGAAGCAGGTGTGGCGCTGACGGTGCAATCGCTGCTGGTGCCGATGCGCGGGATTCTGGCGATGAACGCCGATTTCACCCTGATCGAAGGTGCGGGTGGCTGGCGGGTGCCGTTGGCCGATCAGGACAATATTTCGGATCTGGCGATTGCACTGAAGCTGCCGGTGATTCTGGTGGTGGGCGTGAGGCTGGGCTGCATCAGTCACGCGTTGCTGACCGCCGAGGCGATCGCTCGCGATGGCCTGCAATTGGCGGGGTGGGTGGCGAACATCATCGATCCGAAAACTTCGCGGCTGGAGGAAAACCTTGCGACCCTGGCCGAACGCATCCCCGCGCCGTGCCTGGGCCGCGTGCCGAAACTCAAGGCGTTGAGCGCCGAAGCGGTGGCCGAGTTTTTACAGCTGGATTTGCTCGACTAAGTTTTTGCCTATGAACAGGCACTGTGCCATTAGTGTTTTTGACGGGTGTTTTGCTGGCGCGTCTGCTTCAATGGCGACCATTGATCCTTTGCAGGGACGGGCACGACTATGGAAATCTCCGGCAACACGGCTTTTTATGCAGGGCTGAGCTCGATTCAGTCGGGGCAGAACCGCGTAGATCAGGCCGCCAGCCAGATCGCCAACACCACCATCGAACGTTCGGTGACCAGCCAGTCGTCCGAAGTGCAGGTCAATCGCCTGCGCGGAGTGGATCGCGCACAGGAGTCGGATCTGACCAGCAATATCGTCGAGCTGTCGCAGGGCAAGACCCAAGCTGAGCTGGGTGTGAAGGTGGCCAAGGCGTCCGACGAAGTGTTGGGGACGATCATCGATACCTTCGCCTGACTGAATCTGCTGTAAACCTCGAAACGCCGCGCCCTGTCGCGGCGTTTTTCGTTTAAGTCCTTCTTGCTCAACTAATCTTTTCTTCAACGCCTGTGGCTTATTTCAAGTCGCGGCGATTTTGCGTTTCCGGCGTTTGGAAAAGCTGATGACGAACGGCAAAAGATCCACGCTTGACAAGATTTCGGCGTAAACGTATGTTTCAAACAACTGTTTGACCGTCACAACAACTCAACACGGTCGTTCATTCCCGGTTACATCAGCAGAGGTTTATCGCTATGCCTGACTACAAGGCCCCCTTGCGTGATATTCGCTTCGTTCGTGACGAGCTGCTCGGCTACGAAGCGCACTATCAGAGCCTGCCAGCGTGCGCAGATGCCACGCCGGACATGGTTGACGCCATCCTCGAGGAAGGCGCCAAGTTTTGTGAGCAGGTACTGGCACCGCTGAACCGCGTGGGCGATCTGGAAGGCTGCACCTGGAGCGAGTCCGGCGTGAAAACCCCGACTGGCTTCAAAGAGGCGTACAAGCAATTCGTCGAAGGCGGCTGGCCGAGCCTGGCGCACGACGTTGAGCATGGCGGCCAAGGTCTGCCTGAGTCGTTGGGCCTGGCAGTCAGCGAAATGGTTGGCGAAGCCAACTGGTCGTGGGGCATGTACCCGGGCCTGTCGCACGGCGCGATGAACACCATCTCCGAGCACGGCACTCCGGAACAGCAGGAAGCCTATCTGACCAAACTGGTGTCCGGCGAATGGACCGGCACCATGTGCCTGACCGAACCGCACTGCGGCACCGACCTGGGCATGCTGCGCACCAAGGCCGAGCCTCAGGCCGACGGTTCCTACAAAGTCTCCGGCACCAAGATCTTCATCTCGGCCGGTGAGCACGACATGGCCGACAACATCGTCCACATCGTTTTGGCGCGCCTGCCGGATGCACCGGCTGGCACCAAAGGCATCTCGCTGTTCATCGTGCCGAAATTCCTGCCGAACGCCGATGGCACCATCGGCGCGCGCAACGCAGTGAGCTGCGGTTCGCTGGAACACAAGATGGGTATCCACGGCAACGCTACCTGCGTGATGAACTTCGACGGCGCCACCGGTTACCTGATCGGCCCGGCGAACAAAGGCCTGAACTGCATGTTCACCTTTATGAACACCGCTCGTCTGGGCACTGCGTTGCAAGGCTTGGCCCACGCCGAAATCGGCTTCCAGGGCGGTCTGAAATACGCTCGCGATCGCCTGCAAATGCGCTCGCTGACTGGCCCGAAAGCGCCGGACAAAGCGGCTGACCCGATCATCGTTCACCCAGACGTGCGCCGCATGCTGTTGACCATGAAGGCGTTCGCCGAAGGCAACCGCGCGATGGTGTACTTCACCGCCAAACAGGTCGACATCGTCAAGTACGGCGTCGATGAAGAAGAGAAGAAGAAGGCCGACGCACTGCTGGCTTTCATGACTCCGATCGCCAAAGCGTTCATGACCGAAGTCGGCTTCGAAGCCGCTAACCACGGCGTGCAGATCTACGGCGGCCACGGCTTCATCGCCGAGTGGGGCATGGAGCAGAACGTTCGCGACAGTCGCATTTCGATGCTGTACGAAGGCACCACCGGTATCCAGGCCCTCGACCTGCTCGGCCGTAAAGTGCTGATGACTCAAGGCGAGGCTTTGAAAGGCTTCACCAAGATCGTCCACAAGTTCTGCCAGACCAACGAAGGCAACGAAGCCGTTCAGGAATTCGTCGCGCCGCTGGCTGCACTGAACAAGGAATGGGGCGAGCTGACCATGAAGGTCGGTATGGCCGCCATGAAAGATCGCGAAGAAGTCGGCGCGGCCTCCGTGGACTACCTGATGTACTCCGGTTATGCCTGCCTGGCCTACTTCTGGGCGGACATGGCGCGTCTGGCTGCGGAAAAACTGGCTGCCGGCACCACGGACGAGGCGTTCTACACCGCCAAGCTGCAAACCGCGCGCTTCTACTTCCAGCGCATCCTGCCGCGTACCCGTACGCACGTGGCCACTATGCTGTCGGGCGCTGGCAATCTGATGGACATGAAGGAAGAAGACTTCGCACTGGGTTACTAAGCCCTACCGCAGTCTGCCAAAACCGCTGTTCCCGCTAGGGGGCAGCGGTTTTTTTGTTTGCGGATCGCTCAGATAGTCGAGCTTCCGGCCGTTACAGAGACCGTGTGTGATCTGGATCACATTGTATGGGCTTGGCCGCACTTTGCAGGCACAATGCCATCTCTTTGCTATGACGGGTCGGAGCTTACCCTTGCCGCGTTCTTCCGCTGTACGTTTCAGCCATTTCCTGCCATCACTGCTGTTATTGCTCGCGGGGCTGGCGGCTGCGTACGTCAAAGACCTCAGCGTGTTCTTCACGTCCCTGTTCAACGTCTTGCCGACCCTGGTTCTTCTGCTTGGCGGGGCGTATTGCGCGGTGTACCGGCGTCAGCGCGAACTGTTCCTGATGCTGACGGTGTACATCGCCTACTTCCTGCTCGACACCCAGACCGATTTTTACCGCGACAACGGCAAGGTGCGCGAAGACGCTGCGGTGGTGTTCCATCTGGTCTGCCTGTTGCTGCCGTTGTTGTTCGGGCTATTCGCGGCATGGCAGGAACGTACCCATCTGTTTCAGGACATGGTCGCGCGGTTCGCTGTGCTGCTGGCATTTGGCAGCGTGGCGCTGGGCCTGGAACAAAGTTACCCACAGGCGCTGCTGCTGTGGCTGTCGGAGATCCGCTGGCCGGCGCTGCACGGCGCATGGATGAGCCTGATCCAGTTGTCCTACCCGGTGTTCATCTCGGCCTTCCTGTTGCTGGCCTGGCAATACTGGCGCAACCCGCGTCCATTGCACGCGGCGCAACTGGTCGGCTTGCTCGGGGTATTCTGGATGCTGCCGAAGACGTTCATTCTGCCGTTCACCCTCAACATCATGTGCAGCCAGGTAATGCTGATGATCGCGGCCGCGGTTGCGCATGAGGCCTATCAAATGGCCTTCCGCGACGAACTCACCGGTCTGCCGGGTCGACGCGCGCTCAACGAACGTATGCAACGCCTCGGACGCAATTATGTGCTGGCGATGAGCGACGTCGATCATTTCAAGAAATTCAACGACACCCACGGCCACGATGTCGGTGATCAGGTGCTGCGGCTGGTCGCCAGTAAGCTGTCGAAAATCAGCGGTGGCGGTAGGGCGTATCGCTATGGCGGTGAGGAATTTGCCCTGGTGTTCGCAGGCAAGACCCTTGAGGAATGCATGCCGCACCTGGAAGTGATCCGTGAATCGATCGCCTCTTACAGCATTCAGCTGCGCAACCAGGAAAACCGCCCGCAGGACGACCAGCAAGGTCGCCAGCGGCGCAGTGGTTCCGGGGCCTCGGCCGTGTCGGTGACGGTAAGCATCGGCGTCGCCGAACGCGTGGAGCAGCGTACTCCGGAAGAAGTGCTCAAGTCCGCCGACCAGGCGTTGTACAGCGCCAAGGGCGCCGGGCGTAACTGCGTCATGGCATTCGGACAGAACCGTCGTGGCGCGGTGCGCATGGACACCGCTGCGGGTTGAGTGATGACGGCGCATTCAGCGCCCGCACAGTGATTGTCGGGTGGGATGGCCGGCAGTAGGTTGGTGAAATCTGCTGACGGAGAAGCCACCATGCCCGAGTACAAAGCCCCCCTGCGCGACATGCGCTTTCTGATCGATCACGTCTTCGACTTCCACACCACCTACGCCAGTCTCGGCGCGCACGACGCCAGCCCGGACATGATCAGCGCGATCCTCGAAGAAGGCGCGAAGTTCTGCGAGAACGTTCTGGCCCCGCTCAATCGCAGCGGCGACGAAGAGGGCTGCCATTTCGACAATGGCGTGGTGACAACGCCTACAGGCTTCAAGCAGGCCTTCGCACAATATGTCGAGGGCGGCTGGCACGGGTTGGCGGCCGATCCAGCTTACGGCGGCCAAGGTCTGCCGAGTTCGCTGGGGCTGGTGATCAGCGAGATGGTCGGCTCCAGCAACACGTCGTGGGGCATGTACCCGGGCCTGACTCACGGCGCGATGTCGGCGATCCACGCCCACGGCACCGCCGAGCAGAAAGACACTTACCTGAGCAAACTCACCGCTGGCCAGTGGACTGGCACCATGTGCCTGACCGAAGCCCACTGCGGCACCGATCTGGGCATCATCAAGACCCGTGCGGTGCCTCGGGCTGACGGCAGCTTCGCGATCACCGGCAGCAAGATTTTCATCTCCGCCGGCGAGCATGACCTGAGCGACAACATCATCCATCTGGTATTGGCCAAGCTGCCGGACGCACCCGCCGGGACCAAAGGCATTTCCCTGTTTATCGTGCCCAAGTTCCTCCCCGATGCAGCTGGCGAAGCGGGGGAGCGCAATGGCGTTTCCTGCGGCTCGATCGAGCACAAGATGGGCATCAAGGCCTCGGCCACCTGCGTGCTGAATTTCGATTCTGCCACGGGTTACTTGATCGGCGAGCCGAACAAGGGCCTCAACTGCATGTTCACCATGATGAACCACGCGCGGCTTGGCACCGGCATGCAGGGCCTGTGTCTGGGCGAAGCGAGTTTTCAGGGCGCGATCAAATACGCCAACGACCGCCTGCAAATGCGTGCGCTGACCGGCGCCAAAGCTCCAGATAAACCTGCCGACCCGATCATCGTCCACCCGGACGTGCGGCGCATGTTGCTGACCATGAAAGCCTTCAACGAAGGCAATCGGGCGCTGACCTACTTCACCGCTCAGCTGCTCGATGCCGCGCACCTGAGCAGCGACGTCCAGGCACGTCAGGAGGCCGAAGACTTGTTGGCGTTCCTCACGCCGATCTGCAAAGCGTTCATGACCGACACCGGGCTGGAAGTGACCAACCACGGCATGCAGGTGTTTGGCGGCCACGGTTTCATTCGTGAGTGGGGCATGGAGCAACTGGTACGCGATTGCCGGATCGCGCCGATCTACGAAGGCACCAACGGCATTCAGGCGCTCGACCTGCTCGGGCGCAAAGTGCTGGGAAGCCAGGGCAAGTTGCTGCGCGGCTTCACCAAAATCGTCCACAAGTTCTGCGCAGCGAACGCCGACCATGCGCAGTTGGGCAGCTTCGTCGCGCAACTCAACGGGCTCAATCAACAGTGGGGCGACCTGACCATGAAGGTCGGCATGGCCGCCATGAAAAACCCGGATGAAGTCGGCGCCGCGTCCGTGGATTACCTGATGTACAGCGGCTACATCATCCTTGGCTACCTGTGGCTGCGCATGGCGCTGGTCGCGCAGGCACAGCTGGACGCAGGCGAGGGGGAGTCTGATTTCCTCAAGGGCAAACTGGCGACGTGCGAGTTTTACTTCAAGCGCCTGTTGCCGCGTACGGCTGCGCATCAGGCGGCGATCGAGGCGGGGAGTGATTGTTTGATGAATCTGCCGGCGCAGGCGTTTGCACTGTAGTGCAGATCAAAAGATCGCAGCCTTCGGCAGCTCCTACACCGGATCGCGTTTTATCTGTAGGACACGCTAAAGGCTGCGATCTTTTTTGTGGTGACTAAAAATAACAAATCAGTCACCGGTTGACCCTATGTGTCGCAAAAGTTGTTGGGTTACACTCCGGATCAACGAAAACATCATTCCACGAACCACCTGTTTAGATCTTGCGAGGTTTGCCATGGCTGACTACAAAGCGCCGCTGCGCGATATGCGCTTCGTCCTCAATGAAGTGTTCGAAGTCGCCAAACTCTGGGCCGAGCTGCCGGCGCTGGCCGAGACCGTCGACGCCGAAACCGTTGAAGCGATTCTCGAAGAGGCCGGCAAGGTCACCAGCAAAAGCATCGCGCCACTGAGCCGTGCCGCTGACGAGGAAGGTTGCCATTGGGCGGATGGTGCCGTCACCACGCCGGCCGGTTTCCCACAGGCTTATCAGACATATGCTGAGGGCGGTTGGGTCGGCGTTGGCGGTGATCCGGCCTACGGTGGCATGGGCATGCCCAAAGCCGTGTCGGCGCAGGTCGAAGAGATGGTCAACTCCGCCAGCCTGGCGTTCGGTCTGTACCCGATGCTGACCGCTGGCGCCTGCCTGTCGATCAATGCCCATGCCAGCGAAGAGCTGAAAGCCGCGTACCTGCCGAACATGTACGCCGGGATCTGGGCTGGTTCCATGTGCCTGACCGAGCCGCACGCCGGCACCGACCTGGGGATCATTCGCACCAAGGCCGAACCTCAGGCCGACGGTTCCTACAAGGTCAGCGGCACCAAGATCTTCATCACCGGTGGCGAACACGACCTCACTGAAAACATCATCCACCTGGTGCTGGCGAAACTGCCGGACGCCCCGGCGGGGCCGAAAGGCATTTCGCTGTTTCTGGTGCCGAAGTTCCTGGTCAATGCCGACGGCAGCCTCGGCGCGCGCAATCCGGCGAACTGCGGTTCGATCGAACACAAGATGGGCATCCAGGCCTCGGCGACCTGCGTGATGAACTTCGACGAAGCCGTCGGCTATCTGGTCGGCGAGCCGAACAAAGGCCTGGCGGCGATGTTCACCATGATGAACTACGAGCGTCTGGGCGTAGGCATCCAGGGTCTGGCCACGGGCGAGCGCTCCTATCAGAACGCGGTTGAATACGCGCGCGATCGTCTGCAGAGCCGTTCGCCGACCGGCGCGCAGAACAAGGACAAAGTCGCTGATCCGATCATCGTCCACCCGGACGTGCGGCGCATGCTGCTGACCATGAAAGCCTCGAACGAAGGCGGCCGTGCGTTTTCCACTTACGTGGCGATGCAACTCGATACCGCCAAGTTCAGCGAAGACGCGACCACCCGCAAGCGCGCGGAAGATCTGGTGGCGTTGCTGACGCCGGTGGCAAAAGCCTTCCTGACCGACCTGGGTCTGGAAACCACCGTTCACGGCCAGCAGATCTTCGGCGGCCACGGTTACATCCGCGAGTGGGGCCAGGAGCAACTGGTGCGTGATGTGCGCATCACCCAGATCTACGAAGGCACCAACGGCATTCAGGCGCTGGATCTGGTCGGGCGCAAGATCGTCGGCAGTGGCGGCGCTTTCTACCAGCTGTTCGCTGACGAGATTCGTCATTTCACCGCAACCGCCAGCGCCGATCTCGGCGAGTTCACCAAGCCACTGAACGATGCCGTCGACACCCTCGACGAGCTGACCGCGTGGCTGCTCGACAGGGCGAAAAACAATCCGAACGAAATCGGCGCGGCCTCGGTCGAATATTTGCAAGCGTTCGGCTACACCGCTTACGCCTACATGTGGGCGTTGATGGCCAAAGCCTCGCTGGGCAAGGAAGCGCAGGACGATTTCTATGCGAGCAAGCTGGGCACCGCACGCTTCTATTTCGCCCGCCTTTTGCCGCGTATTCACTCGCTGAGCGCGTCGGTCAAAGCCGGTAGCGAGTCGCTTTTCCTGCTCGATGCTGCACAGTTCTGATCCCGCGCGCGTCATGTAAGCATTTGCTTACGTGACGTGCTGCTGTTCTCCCATATGCGTACATTGGATCCACGGCTAATCTACATTTCATGGACGTCGCGCAGGAAGCGCAAAGTAAACAACACGGACACGTAGGATTCTGCCAGGGTGGCGGAGTGAAATGGATGTCAGGGAAACAGTCTGCAAAGCCCCGCTTCGGCGGGGTTTTCTTTTGCCTGAAGAAAAGTTCTCAGCCCAGCGGATCCAGCGGCCGTTGCACTTCGCGGTCGATGACCTCTTCAAGCAATGTCCGCAAAAGGGCCAACGAAGCCTGTTGGCGTTGAACATCGCGACACACCAGGCCGACTTTCAGGGGCACCCGCGGTTCGCTTAGCGGTTTCCACAGCAAATCTTCATCGTCGTATTCCTTCTGCGAGCGTCCTGGCAACACCGTTGCCAGTTTGGTGTGCGGCAGGCTGTCGAGAATACCCAGCATATTGTTCAGCTCCGCCTGCACCTGCGGACGGCGTCCAAGGCTGGTCAGTTGTGCCTGCCAGATCTGCCGGATCTGGAACTCTTCGCCGAGCAGCAGCATCGGCAGTTCAGCAGCCTGGCGCATCGAGACTTTCTTGAAATCACGCAAGGGATGATCCGCCGGGATGACCAGCGTCAGTTCGTCCTCGTACAGCAACACGCCGTGCAGCCCGGGTTGGCGGGGCGGCAGATAACTGATGCCGATGTCCAGCGAACCATTGAGCAGGCGTCGTTCGATCTCCAGCCCGGTCAGCTCATAGATCTGCACCACCAGATGCGGCTGCGCCTTGCGCACACGCTCGAGCATTTGCGGCACGAGGCTGGTGTGCACCGTTTGCAGCACACCGATCGCCAGGGTCCGCAATGCCTGCCCCTTGAAATTGCCCAACGCCTCGCGCGCCCGCTGCAAGCCATCGAGCAGCGGTAACGCGTGGTTGTACAACGTATGAGCGGCAAGGGTCGGCAGCAAGCGTTTGCTGCTGCGTTCGAACAGCGTTACATCGAGGTTCTGCTCAAGCTGACGAATCTGCTGCGACAGTGCCGGCTGCGAGATCGACAGCCGTTCGGCCGCACGGCCGACATGACCCTCTTCGTAGACCGCGACGAAATAACGCAGTTGTTTGAAATCCATAAGTAATGCTTATTGAAATAGCTCGGAAATCGAAATGGCCCGCAGACGCGGGTGCGCCTAGTCTAACCGCAATCCCAAGGCTTTCAGGGCCGAAAATACGCGATGAATGACCTGCGCTTCGCCAGTGTTTACATAGGCAGTTCAAAATACCTCCAGCGAGGTATTTGCGGATGAATCTGTTCAGTTTGCGGCGCCACACGCCAGATCTTGATGACCTTGCATTCGAGGCGGAGTCCTCAGCAATGACCGATCGTCTACATGCCGCTCGTCTGATGTCCAGTGTTGAACGGCCGCCCCAAGTCTTCGTTCGAGGCCAGGGTTCCTGGCTGTGGGACAGCAACGATCGCGCCTATCTCGACTTTTCCCAGGCCGGCGGCGCCAACAGCCTTGGCCACAGCCCCACCGCGCTGGTCAAAGCCATTGCCAGTCAGGCGCAGGCGCTGATCAATCCGGGTTTCAAGCTGCACAATCGCGGCATGCTCAGCCTCGCCGAGCGCCTGTGTGCCAGCACCCACAGCGATCAGGCTTATCTGCTCAACAGCGGCAGCGAAGCCTGTGAGGCGGCGCTCAGACTGGCACTCAAGTGGGGCCAACTGCATCGCGGGGGCGCTTCGCGGATCATCATGGCGCAGCAGGGCTGCCATGGTCGCAGTCTGGCGACGAATGATCAGGTGCCATTCAACGACTTGCCGGCCCTGCACGCGGCGGTCGACGCGCAGACCGTCGCGATCATGCTTGAACCGATCCAGAGCGACGCCGGGGTTATTCCCGCGACCGAGCATTACCTCAAAGGCGTCGAGCGACTGTGTCGCGAGTTGGGCATTCTGCTGATTCTCGACGAAGTACAGACCGGTATCGGCCGCTGCGGCGCCTTGCTCGCCGAACAGTCCTACGGCATTCGCGCCGATATCGTCGTGCTCGGCAAAGGCCTTGGCGGCGGCTTGCCACTGGCAGCGTTGCTGGCGCGGCGCAAAGCCTGCTGTTTCGCCGTCGGCGAACTGGGCGGCACCCATCACGGCAACGCGTTGATGACCGCAGCCGGCCTGGTGGTACTCGACAGCGTGCACGACCGCAGCTTCCTCCAACAGGTCAACGACAACGGCCAGCATCTGCGCGAAGGCCTTGCGCGATTGGCGCACCGCTACGGCCATGGCGAACTGCGCGGCCAGGGCCTGTTCTATGGGCTGACGTTATCGGCAGAGTGCGCCGATGCCGTTGTTCACGCTGCGCTGCACGAAGGCCTGATACTCAACGCCGTGCAACCCGACTGCCTGCGTTTCACCCCGGCCCTCACTGTCAGCAAAGCCAACATCGACGAAATGCTTTTGCGCCTGGGCCGCGCTTTCTCGCGAGTACGCACCGCTCAATTGCAGTGCCGCAAGGGCATTGCCGTCTGAGCTGAACTGCCCCACCGATTACCCGAACCGTCTCGCGGTATAACGCACGCCCCACGCCTGATTCTTTTGGCGTGGGGCGTTTTTTTGTGGTGCTGGCGATCAAATAGCAAGCGTAATGAACCCTGACGAACGGCGCAGGTCGATTAGCTTGTATGGCTCAAGTGAGCCAACCCCCATTCAGGAGCTGCCCCATGGATTTCATTCGTATCATCATCGCTATTCTGTTGCCGCCACTGGGCGTGTTTCTGCAGGTCGGATTTGGCGGGGCATTCTGGCTGAACATTCTGCTGACGCTGTGCGGCTACATTCCGGGAATCGTGCATGCGGTGTATATCATCGCCAAGCGTTGAGTCAGGTAGCGTCTATCAGATAGCTTTCGCTAGCAGGCGCGCTCCCACACTGGATCTGTGGTGTACACAAGTCCTCTGTGGGAGCGAGCCTGCTCGCGAAAGGCGCAACCGGTTTTCAGTAAACCAGCCCCATCACCCGCCGATAAAACGTCCACTCCTGCTCCAATGCGTGCGCCTGATTGACGGCGCGGCGAAAGCCGTGGCGCTCTTCGGGGTAGTAATGCGCTTCCACTGCAATGCCGTTGTGCTCCAGCGCCGCGACCATATCGCGGGTCTGTTGCGGTACGACCACCGCGTCCAGTTCTCCCTGAAAGAAAATCACCGGCACGCGGATGTTCTCTGCGTGCAGTAGTGGCGTGCGGGCGGCGTAGCGCTCGGCATCGCGTTCGGGATCGCCGATCAGCCAGTCCAGATAGTCGCCTTCGAACTTGTGTGTTGCCCGGGCCAAAGCGACCGGATCGCTGACGCCATAGAGGCTGGCGCCTGCGCGGAAGACCTGTCTGAACGCCAGTGCGCACAGTGTCGTGTACCCGCCCGCACTGCCTCCGCGAATGAACGCGCGGTCGCCATCGATCAAGCCCTGTCCCGCAAGGTAATCGACCACCGCGCAGGCGTCCTCGACATCCACCTCGCCCCAGCGCAGATGCAGTGCTTGCCGATACTCGCGACCATAGCCGCTGCTGCCGCGATAGTTGAGGTCGGCGACCGCGAAACCACGCTGCGTCCAATACTGGATGCGCGGGTCGAGCATCGGATAGCACGCCGACGTCGGGCCGCCGTGGATAAACACCACCAGCGCCGGTTTCGCTTCACCGCTCATGGCCGGGTAGAAGAAACCGTGCGCCTCACCCGAGCCGCTGGGATAACGCAAGGTCTGCGGACGGCTGATGCGTTCGGCGGGCAACGGGGCCACGCCGCCGGCCAATACCTTTACTGCATGAGAGACGCGATCAATGGCGATCACTGCCGACGGGCTGACCGGTGATGCGGCGATGCAATAGACGAACTGTTGATCCAGCGCCAAATGGCGGAAGCGGCTGTAGCCGGCGCTGAAGTCTTCATCGCCAAGGGCCAGGCGACCGAAACCATCCTCGCTCCAAGTGGCTAGAAATTGATCACCGACGGGCAGCCAGGTGCAGCCGCCAAGCTGCCAAGGCGCGGGCGCGTGATCGGCCGCGGAGCTGGCCAGCGCCTGCAAGCCATCAGACGTTTCGATCCACGGCTGCCAGTAGCCGCTACGATCCGTCAGGCAACAGAGCCGCCCACCGGCGTCGAAGCGCGGCTGCTGGATCGACTCCTCCATCTGCTCACCGGCAACACAGCAAGGCACAGAAAAATCGTCTTCAGCAACCATCAAACGGGTCGACGTCCATGGTTGATGCGGTCGGCTCCACTCGATCCACGCCAGTCGCTGACCATCCGCGCTCAACGTTGGCGCCGCGTAGAAATCCGCTCCCTCCGCCAGTACTCGTCGCGTACCGGTCGCCAGCTCAATCGCCACCAGCCGATGCCGATCCTGCTGCTCTTCAACCGCCAACACCCGGCCACCGGCAAATTGCAGATCACCGTAGCGGCAGTCAGTGGATGTCAGCGCGACCGGCTCGCCACCCAGAGCCTGTCGGTACAACTGCTGATCCGCTTCATTGACGAAAACCACGCCGTCAGGCGTCAGACAAAACGCGCCACCGCCATATTCGTACACGCGGCTACGCACGCTGAAGCCATCCGGCGTCAGACATTTCGCCAAGCCATCGCGCCAATGCCAAATTCGGCATGCGGCATCCTCTGGGCGATATTCATTCCAGAACAGCCCGTGGACGCCGAGCTGCAGCTCAGCGAAGTCGGTTCCGGCGGCAACAGCTTGGGCGGCGCTGAAAGGCTCAGCCCTTGGCGATGAGGCGTGAGTTTCGTTCATTGCGAAAGGCCAATTGTTCGATGGTTTGAGTGGCGGTCTCGGCTTCTTCGCGGGCCTTGAGAATCACGCCGTGATGTTCGGACTTGCTGCACACCGGGTCGGCATTGCTGGCATCGCCGGTAAGCATGAACGCTTGGCAGCGGCAGCCGCCGAAGTCTTTTTCTTTCTCGTCGCAAGAGCGGCAGGGTTCGGGCATCCAGTCGTAACCGCGAAAGCGGTTGAAGCCGAACGAGTCATACCAGATGTGCTGCATGCTGTGATCGCGCACGTTGGGAAACTGCACAGGCATCTGGCGGGCGCCATGGCAGGGCAGAGCCGTGCCGTCTGGAGTGACGGTCAGAAAGATGCTGCCCCAGCCGTTCATGCAGGCTTTGGGACGCTCTTCGTAGTAGTCGGGAGTCACGAAGATCAGCTTGCACGGATGCCCTTCGGCTTCCAGTTTGGCCCGGTATTCGTTGGTGATGCGCTCGGCGCGCACAAGCTGTTCCTGGGTCGGCAACAGGCCGACGCGGTTGAGCTGCGCCCAGCCGTAGAACTGGCAGGTGGCGAGTTCGACGAAGTCCGCCTCCAGCGCAATGCACAGCTCGATGATGCGGTCGATCTTGTCGATGTTGTGCCGGTGGGTAACGAAGTTCAGCACCATCGGGTAGCCGTGGGCCTTCACCGCACGAGCCATTTCCAGCTTCTGCGCAAAGGCTTTTTTCGAGCCGGCGAGCAGGTTGTTCACTTGCTCGTCACTGGCCTGGAAGCTGATCTGGATGTGATCGAGCCCGGCCTTCTTGAAGTCGCTGATTTTCTGCTCGGTCAGGCCAATGCCGGAGGTGATCAGGTTAGTGTAGAAACCCAACTGCCGCGCTTCACCGATCAGTTCGGCGAGATCCTGACGCACCAATGGTTCGCCGCCGGAAAAGCCTAACTGCGCCGCGCCCATTTCCCGCGCTTCGCGGAACACCTTGATCCACTGTTCGGTGGTCAGCTCTTTGCCCTGCTCGGCGAAATCCAGTGGGTTGGAGCAGTATGGGCATTGCAGCGGGCAGCGGTAGGTCAGCTCGGCGAGCAACCACAGCGGCAGGCCGACTTCCGGTTTCGCCGGCAGATCAGTCAAGGGTGAGCCAGTGTTGCTCACGGGCAACCTCCATGAATTGTTCGACGTCGTCACCGAGTTCGGGGACGCCAGGGAACTGCTCGTCGAGTCTGGCAATGATCGCCGCGACATCGCGTTCGCCATCAATCAAGCCGCCGATCAGCGCGGCCGTCTCGTTGAGCTTGATCATGCCTTCCGGGTACAGCAACACATGGCCTTTTTGCGCCGGCTCGTACTGAAAGCGGTAGCCTGGGCGCCAGTTCGGCACTTTGCTGCGATCAAAACTCATAAGGTGATTCCTTTATGCCAGACCCGTTGCTCGGTCACGCTGTGATAGGGCGGACGGTTCAATTCGTAGGCCATGCTCATGGCATCGAGCATGCTCCAAAGAATGTCCAGTTTGAACTGGAGAATTTCCAGCATGCGCTCCTGGCCTTCGCGAGTCTTGTAGTGCTCAAGGGTGATCGCCAGCCCATGCTCGACATCGCGGCGCGCCTGACCGAGGCGGGTGCGGAAATACTCATAACCCGCCGGGTCGATCCACGGGTAATGCTGCGGCCAGCTGTCGAGGCGTGACTGGTGGATCTGCGGCGCGAACAGTTCGGTCAGCGAGCTGCTGGCGGCCTCCTGCCAACTGGCGCGACGGGCGAAGTTGACGTAGGCATCGACGGCGAAACGCACACCGGGCAGCACCAGTTCCTGGGAGCGCAATTGATCCGGGTCCAGGCCGACAGCCTGGCCGAGGCGCAGCCAGGCTTCGATGCCGCCGTCTTCGCCGGGCGCGCCGTCGTGGTCGAGCAGGCGCTGAATCCACTCGCGACGAATCTCGCGGTCCGGGCAGTTGGCGAGGATCGCCGCGTCTTTCAGGGGAATATTCACCTGATAGTAGAAGCGGTTGGCGACCCAGCCCTGAATCTGCTCGCGGGTGGCGCGGCCTTCGTACATCGCCACGTGGTACGGGTGGTAAATGTGGTAGTAGGCGCCTTTGGCGCGCAGGGCCGCTTCGAATTCGGCCGGGGACATTGGCGTGTCAGTCATGTTTGTTCTCCGGGGAACAACCCTAGAAATCTTTTCTGTTTGCACTGGCCTCTTCGCGAGCAGGCTCGCTCCCACAGGTTGATCGCATTGCAAATGTGGGAGCGAGCCTGCTCGCGAAGGGCCGCGCATCGGTATCTATGGCTTACAACACAATACTCATACCATCAAACGCCACTTCAACATTACGCCGCGCCAGTTCCGCGCGTTCCGGCGAATCTTCGTCAAGAATCGGGTTGGTATTGTTGATGTGGATAAGCACCTTGCGCTGCTCGGGCAACTGCTCCAGCACTTCGAGCATGCCGCCGGGGCCATTCTGCGCCAGGTGGCCCATCTCACGACCGGTGCGGGTGCCAACGCCACGACGCTGCATTTCATCGTCGTCCCACAGTGTGCCGTCGACCAGCAGGCAATCGCTGCTCGCCATGATTTCCCGCAACGGCGCGTCGACCTTGCCCAGCCCTGGCGCGTAGAACAGCTTGCCGCCGGTGTTGAGGTCTTCAACGATCAGACCGATGTTGTCCCCCGGATGCGGATCGAAACGATGCGGCGAATACGGCGGTGCGGCGCTGCGCAACGGCAGCGGGGTGAAACGCAGGTTCGGGCAGGCCGCTACGGTGAAGCTCTGGTCGAGTTCGATGCGGTTCCAGTCCAGCCCGCCGTTCCAATGGGTGAGCATCTTGAACAGGGGGAAACCGGTGCTGAGATCTTCGTGAACCATGTCCGTGCACCAGACCTGATGCGGGCAGCCTTCGCGCAGGCTGAGCAGGCCGGTGGTGTGGTCGATCTGGCTGTCCATCAGGATGATCGCGCTGATGCCGGTGTCGCGCAGGGCCCGACCTGGCTGCATCGGGGCGAAGCTTTGCAGTTGCGCGCGGATGTCCGGCGAGGCATTGCACAGCACCCAGTTCACGCCGTCAGCGGAAATGGCGATGGACGATTGGGTACGCGCCTTGGCATTCAGGCTGCCGTCGCGAAAGCCTGCGCAGTTGACGCAGTTGCAGTTCCACTGCGGAAAACCGCCACCGGCGGCCGAACCCAGAATCTGGACGAACATGAACGCTCCATCATTTCAACGCGGAAAATAAAACGCCCCGGCGAGCCGAGGCGTTGCACTGCAATCCTGCGTAGGCAGAACTCAGCGGCTGGCGAAGTACATGGTGACTTCGAAGCCGATACGCAGGTCGGTGTAAGCAGGTTTGGTCCAGGCCATGAGGTGTCTCCTTCTGTGGGTTGGGATAGCGCTATCCATAGGTATAGTCCACGGCAGCGCGATGATGTTCCAATTAGTTAGGCGGCTATGTTACTCAAAATTTCAGCGTAATGACCCGTGAATCTTTGAGAAAGCTCCTTGCAGCCTCGGTAATGATCAGTTTGCCGCTTGCCACGGCGCGCCGGGCATTGGTTCATTGGCCAGGCAATGGTAGCCGCCGTCGACATTGATCAGGCGTTGCGCAGCGGTCAGCAGGTCTCGCGTATCCAGTTGATTGATCGCTGCGACCAGTTGCTCACGGTAATCCGACGAATGGCCGGCGAGTTTGCCCTGCCACAGGAGTTCGGCAGCGTCTCTGGTGGCTAATGTGGCATCACTGAATTGCTCGGCGAGGCTTTCGCGCTGCTGCTTGATACTGGCGTCACCGAGCGTTCCGATCATGGCTGGAACGCCGTTGAGGAAATCCTGAATGTGTTCAAGCAAGGTGACCACGGGGGTTGCAGGCGACTGCACGGCGAAGACGATCGCAGTCGTCCCGTGCAACTGTCGCAACGCACTGAACACGGCGTAACCCAATTGCAGTTCGACGCGCAGGCGCTGGTAGAACGCCGTCTGGCACAGCTGTGCGAGCAGGCGCCAAGCGGCTTCATCAGCGATGTCATGGCTGGCGGTCGGACAGATGAGCAGCAAGGCATGTTCGGTGGAGGCCGTGTCGATTCGGCTCCAGCGGTACTCGGCATTGTTGTGCAGAGTAATCGGCAGCTGATTGTCGGGGGTGCCGGGAATGCGGCTGAGCGCCAGGCCCATGGCTGATTGGGTTGGTTGGTCGAGCCCAAGGGCGAGGCCGTCCCAGCGCGAAGTTGTCCACAGGCGTTTGGCGTCATCGCTGGCTTCAATCCTGGGCAGGGACGTTTGCGGTAACGCTTCAAGCAATTGGCGCAGCGGCATCGAGGGTATCTGTGTCGCGTCGCGCGGCGAATCGGCGTCAATAGTCGTCAGACATTTCAGCGCATGCTCCAGGACGCTGGGCATGGATTCTTGCAGCCCGGTCATTTTCAGCAGCCATTGGTTGCCCGCAGCACTGAAAGACAGATCCACTCCGGCCTCTGACGCATCCTGTCGTGTCTGGCGCAGACTGCGCTGCAATCGTGAACGCAGATCAGCGCTGGCCGCCGCCTCGACCTGCCAACGCAGATAAATTGCGCCTTCATCGCTGTTGTCCGGCAACGCCTGACTGAAATGCATCGGCGAGCGTTCCCGGCGGCTGCGCGAGCGATCCTGGGCGAACGTGCGCAGGCCACGGTGGGCGCTGGTCTGGCCGCGAATCAGACCAGCGTTGGCCAGCGGTTCACTGGCCCGTAAGAAAGGATTGGCGGCGGGCAGATGCCAATGGTCGCTGAAGTTATCCACAACACCGATTTCGTGAAGGATGTGCTCAAGTGCGGCGGCACCCGATTCGGACAGGCCGAATGCTTGCTGCTCAACGTCGAACCGCGCCAGTTGCAAAGCTCCGCTGACGTGTTGTTGGCGCTGAAGCAGGGCGGCGTATTCCTCGCGCAATGGCGTCCAGTCCTGCTGGGCGAAGAAGCTCAGCCAGTCCAGCAGCTGTTCGTTGATGGCATGCAAGCGCTCGCCACCGGCATTGAGTTGCAGATGCAGCAACGCCTGCCCGGCAAATTGATAGACCGGCACGGCTTTCAGGCTGTCAGCCAGATTCTGTTGATGCAGGTACGCGAGCAACCCACCAGGTTTTGCGCTGTTCAACCAATGACAGAGAAAGGCCATCGC
This sequence comes from Pseudomonas sp. HN2, assembly GCF_020736465.1. NCBI lineage: Bacteria > Pseudomonadati > Pseudomonadota > Gammaproteobacteria > Pseudomonadales > Pseudomonadaceae > Pseudomonas > Pseudomonas sp. HN2. The sequence continues at coordinate 5,497,511 of NZ_CP085885.1, read as the reverse complement.
CTCCGCGGATGACTCGGGTAAGTCGTCGAAGGCCCATAACAGGTTCGCGTGAGCGCCGACCTGTTGATAACTTTTCACTGTCAGCGGTAGCGGTGTGGCTTGGGCAACTTTATCCCCAACCGGCAAGACAACTGCGAATTGCTGCGCCAGCACTCGAAGCTCATCGACGCTCTGCGGCCCAACCAGACTCAGATGCATTTGCCCGGTGCGATAAAACCTTTGATGGAAACCCTTCAGTGCCGTTTGAAACGCCGGCGAATCCACCTGCAGGCTGCGCCGATTGCCCGCATGAAATCCGCGCAACGGGTGCTGCTCTGGTAAACCGTCGTACAAGGCAAATTGCTGCTGTGCGGTCGGATCTTGCGACCAGGCGATGAATTCTGCCTGTAGCACCTCCCGTTCACGCCGTTGATCGTCCAGATTCATACGCGGCCGGGCGAGCATGTCTGACAGACGCTCAAGCCCTGCGCCGAACAACGGCACGGGCAGTTCGAAGAAAAAGTCCGTGGTGCGTTCGCGGGTGCTGGCATTCACCTGCCCGCCGTGACGTTGTACGTAGGCCATCAGCCCTTCGTTTGTCGGAAAACGCTCGGTGCCGAGAAACAGCAGGTGTTCAAGAAAATGCGCCAGCCCCGGCCATGCCAACGGCACGTCATGGCTGCCGGCCGCTACGCGCAATAAGGCAGCGCTGCGCTTGAGGCCGGGCACGTGGCGCAGGGTCACGCGCAAGCCATTAGCCAGAATTTCAGTGTGGGGGAGGGGACGAGTCGGTGCAGGCATGGGCACTTCCAGAACAGTGAAGTGCCCATGCTAGCGGATTAGCGACGGTTCAGCGCGCCGTAAAGCTCGGGACGGCGATCGCTGAGATAGCGGTTGGCCTGGCGTGAATCATTCATCAGTTGTCGGTCCAGTTCACCGACGATCAGCGCCTCGTCCAGACCTGCCAGGGCGATGCGGCTGCCGTCCGGTGCGGCCACGCTGCTTTGCCCGCAGTACTGAATATCGCCTTCATGCCCACAGTAATTGGCATAAGCCACGTAGCACTGGTTTTCGAAGGCGCGGGCGCGCACGGTGACGTCGGCGACGAAGTCGAACGGAATCATGTTCGCCGTCGGCACCACAATCAGCTCGGCGCCGGCCAAGGCCAGACGACGAGCGTTTTCCGGGAACTCCAGGTCATAGCAGATCAGGAAACCGAGCTTCCAGCCGTCCAGCTCTACCACCGGCAACTCTGCTTCGCCGGGGCTGAACATCGACCGGTCAAGGTCGCCGAACAGATGCGACTTGCGGTAATTGCACAGGCGCTCGCCGTGGGCGTCGATCAGTTGCACGGCGTTGTAGATGTGCCCGTCGGCGGTGCGCTCCGGGTAACCGTAAACGATCGCCAGACCCGCAGCCTTGGCGATACGCCCGATCTGCTGCGCCCATTCACCGTTATAAACCTCGGCCAGCGTGCTGACCGCTTCGGCGCCGATGTTGTAGCCGGTGATGAACATCTCCGGCAGCACCAGGAGGTCGGCGCCTTTGGCCTCCATCGCCACCTGGTGCAGGCGATGCAGGTTGGCGACGGGGTCCAGTGGCAACGGTGGACATTGGTAAACGGCTACGCGCATCGGGGAATCCTCTTACTCAGGCAGGGCGATAGGGCCGATGTCTTTGAACACATCACCCGGGCCCGGGTTCTCTTTATGTGTCGAGCCGCCAAAATGTTTCATGATGCCCCACACCGCGTTGAGTGATGTCTGCACGGCGCCTTCGACCCATGCCGGTGTCCACGAAACATCGTCGCCGGCGATGAAGATTCCGCGCTGCTCGGCCGGCATGTCGTCCTGCATGAAGTGCGCGTACATGCGCTGGTTGTAGCGGTAATGGCCGGGCAGGGCGCCTTTGAAGGCTCCGAGGAAATACGGATCGGCTTCCCACGACACAGTGATCGGATCACCGATGATGCGTGCGGCGATGTCGACTTTCGGGTAGATCTTTTTCAACGCGTTCAAGGCCAGTTCGACGCGTTTTTCCACCGGATGCGGGAGCATTTTCAACGCGTCGCTCATCCACGAGTACGACAGGCAGATCACCCCCGGCTTGTCGTCACCGTTGTCGAACAGATAGGTGCCACGGGTCAGGCGATCGGTGAGGGTCATGCTCATTACGTCGCGGCCGGTTTCCGGGTCTTTGTCCTTCCAGAATGGCCGGTCGACCATCACGAAGGTTTTTGATGACTGCATATAGCGCGTGCGGTCGAGGGCCATCCACATCTTCTGCGAAAACAGGGTTTCGTCGCATTCGATCTGCGTGGTCAGCAGCCAGCTCTGGCAAGTCGTCAGCACAGCGGCGTATTCACGGGTGTCACCGTTGTTGTCGGTAACGGCGAAACGGCCCTCCGGCGCATGGGCAATTTTCTTCACACCGGATCGCGGCGCGCCACGGTGCAGGGATTTCAGGCTGGTGCCGGCCGGCCAATGTACGCAGCGTTCCGGCACATGACGCCAGATGCCTTGCGGCACCTGCTCGACGCCGCCGACTACCAGGTGCTGGTGATCGTCGCAGTTGGTCATCACGACGCGGAAGATTTCCAGCATCGAATTGGGGAAGTCCGAATCCCAGCCGCCAGTGCCGAAACCGACCTGGCCGAATACTTCGCGGTGCTGGAACGACAGTTTGGCGAAGGCTTTCGAGGTGGCGACGAAGTCATAGAAGGTCCGGTCGTCCCATAGCGGCACCAACTTGTTCCACAGTTCTTTCAACCGCGGCACATCCCGGTCGCGAATGGCCTGCTGGATATCGGAAAACTGCGAACCGGCTTCCAGCGCATCCGCCCAGGCGTCGGCGACTTCCTGGAACAATGCAGGAAGATCCTTCAGGCTTTCGGCGTAATAGGTTTCGCCTTCCAGATCGATCACGGTGCTGCCCGAAGCGCTGGTCAGCGGGTTGGGGAAAGGCTTGGTCTCGAGGCCGAGCTTGTCGACGTAGTGATAAAACGCCGTGGAGGACACCGGAAAGCGCATACCGCCGAGTTCGGCGACGATGGCATCGGTGCCGTTGAAGGCCTGCGAGCGCAGACGACCGCCGAGCTTTGACGCCTCGTACACCACCGGCTTCAAACCGAGTTTCATCAGTTCATACGCAGCCACCAGACCGGCGATGCCCGCGCCGACAATCGCCACTTCAGCGCCATGGTGCTCTTCAGGAATGCTGCCCAGACCCGCCGGATGCTCGATCCAGTCGTCAAACGCGAACGGAAAGTCCGGACCGAAAATGGTGACTGGTTTTTTCCCGTCTGCAGGATGACGATTGTTCGTGTTCATGGCTGACCTTGTTGGCGACCCGACGCAGGATTCGCGTCTGAGTATAGGAAAAGATGCCAGCCATTCTAGGGAGCGTGGAGCGCGTTAATAAGACGCAATGTGTCGTCGTTTTGCCAGAGTAGCGATCAATATGACGAGCGGCGACTACACACCGACCAAAATGTGGGAGCGAGACTGCTCGCGGAGAGGCTCTGAAATTCACCCGAGAACCTCGATCAAAACCTTAAACCGGCTGCCCACGATCAATCTTGCTGCTCAAAATGATCGACGTCGTGGTCTTCTCCACCCCATCAACGCTGCCAATCTGATCCAGCAATTGGTCCAGCTGCTCCGGCGAATCAGTGCGCAACCACGCCACATAATCAAACTCGCCACTCACCGCACACAACTGCTGCACCTGCGCCATCGCACTCAAGCGCCGCAGCACATCTTTGCCGGAGCGTGGCTGCACCTTGATCCCGACGTAAGCCTGCAAGCCACCATCGACGACGCGCTGACCGAGGCGCACACCATAGCCGGTGATCACTTTGGCTTTTTCCAGCCGGGCCAGGCGCGACGTCACCGTAGTGCGAGCAATGCCTAGCTGACGGGCGAGCATGGCCACGCTTTCGCGAGCGTTGATTTGCAGCGCGGCGATCAGTTGGCGATCGATTTCGTCGAGGGTGGGGGGGCGGGTGTCTGGCAAGGGAGGCTCCGTTGGCATGGGGCGGTGAGGTTACGGATGTTACAGGGTCAATTGCATTGGGGCATACTCGCAGCACCATCGGTTAATGGGGGGAGCTGGCGGCCGTGACGGTTGCTCTTGTCAGGTTCAAGGGCTATCATCGGCATGTCAGCACAGACCGGAACTTTGCAAGCAAAGGGTGTTGATTTCGGTGGCGCAAGCTACTCCTAGCCAGTGAGCGGGATAAGCGGGAAACCGTGAAAGGACAGGCCGATATTGAGATTTACAGAAAGCCCCGATGTGCATGCGTCGGGGCTTTTTGCTTTCTCTCAAATGGACTTTCCCGCGTTTCGCATTTCCAGGATGTAGCGGACGTTATGTGGTTTTCCTTTCGGCAGCTTCGACCGCCCCCACTCAGCGACCTCATAGGCGGAAATGATCCGGAGTTTGAGACGGTTCGTTGAGTGCTGCGGCTTGCTGATAGAAAAAAAGACCGCGTAGTCATGCAAGTCCAGACAGTAATAGCGCTGACTGTTTTCTACGTAGAAGGGCACAGCCAGACCTTTGAAAAAGCGTTTGTGCAAGTAATCCGTAATTTGGCTGCTGCAGTGGTGGCGGTCCGCACAAAAATACCGAACTTCTCCCCTGTGTCTTAGTGGCTGGCCGTGACCTTTGTCATCGGTAAAACAGTGGAACCCGAATTCAAACCTGACAACCAGCTGCTGCTCAGCCACTTCAAATGCGAGTTCGAAGGGTTGTAAATGCGCCATGCAGTATTTGCGTCCGCCAATTATCAGGTCTTTCCATTCCATTGTTACTGTCGCCGGACGTATTGATTTGTACGGATTTCCAAGCCCCGGTCGCTGATAAGCAGCGACGTCTCGAGAGTATCCCTGCGAAGACATCATCAACAGACGTCTTACCGCTCAAAACCGCAGCTTCGGATCTTTCCTACAGCTCTGGTCAGGTCTTCCGAACATTGCGCACGCCAAGACGCAACCCAACCACTCGCCCACAAAAAAGCCGCGCATTCGGCGCGGCTTTTCAATTTGGTGGGCCCACACGGACTTGAACCGTGGACCAAAGGATTATGAGTCCTCTGCTCTAACCAACTGAGCTATGGGCCCTCAGTAGGCCGCGGATTATAGCGACGGTTTCGCGGCTGTGCTATCCGAAAAATCCGATACGGTCACATGCAGAAACGTGGCGGCGAATTCGTCCGGTGGCAGCGGCAGGCTGACGATGTAGCCCTGGATCTGTTCACAACCTTCCGCGGCGAGGAATTGTTGTTGGGCCTGGGTTTCCACGCCTTCGGCAATCACCGTGAATTGCATGCTCCGCCCCAGCGCGATGATGGCGCGTACGATCGCCGCGTCGTGGGGATCGTCGGGCAGTCCGCGGACGAAAGACTGATCGATCTTGAGAATGTCCAACGGCAGGCGTTTGAGATAGCTGAGCGAGGAGTAGCCGGTGCCGAAGTCGTCGATCGCCAGCTGTACGCCGAGGTGTTTGAGCTGGTGCAGCACCGCCAGCGCCTCTTCGGCCTGACTCATGATGAAATTCTCGGTAATTTCCAGTTGCAGTAAATCCGGCCTGAGGCGGTTTTCCTTGAGCAGTTGCTCGATGCGTACCAGCAGGTTCGGTTGACGCAGCTGCGCTCCGGCGAGGTTCACTGACAGCGGGCCGAGCGGTTGATAAATCCGGTTCCACTCGAACATCTGCCGGCATGCGGTTTCCAGCACCCAATCGCCGATCTGCAGGATCATGCCGTTCTCTTCGGCCAGAGGAATGAAGTGCTCGGGCGGCACTTCGCCGAAGGTCGGATGACGCCAGCGAATCAGTGCTTCGGCGCCCACCAGATTGTGGTCGACCAGGCTGATTTTCGGTTGATAGTAGAGAAACAGCTCGTCGCGCTCGATGGCGCGGCGCAGTTCGTGTTCCAGTGCTATGCGTTCGCTGGCCTGGGCGGTGAGGTCGCGGGTGTAGCTTTCGACGCGATTGCGCCCCTTGGCTTTGGAACGGTACATCGCCGCGTCAGCGTTTTTCACCAGCGTCGCCACGTCGCAACCGTCGCGTGGATAGAGGCTGGTGCCGATGCTGGCGCTGATGAAGAACTCGTGTTCGCCGGCCTGGAACGGCGCGCCGAAGCAATTGAGCAGTTTCGTCGCGATGTTGTCGGCGTCGCTGGCTTGCTGCAAGCCCGGCAGCAAAATAATGAATTCGTCACCGCCCAATCGGGCGACGGTGTCGATATCTCGTAACTGTTCCTTCAAACGCACGGCGATGCCCTTGAGCAACAGGTCGCCCACCGGGTGGCCGAGGCTGTCGTTGATGTGCTTGAAGCGGTCCAGATCGAGAAACAGCACCGCGCCCTGGCCGCCATTTTCCTGTTGGCTGGTCAAGGCCATTTGCAGGCGACTTTCGAACAAAGTGCGATTGGGCAGACCGGTCAGCGGGTCGTGGTGAGCCTGGTAATCGAGCTTGGCCTGGGCGTGCTTGAGGCTGGAAATATCGGCGAATACCGCGACGAAGTGGGTGATGAACTTGTCGCGATTACGCACGGCGCTGATGGTCAGCCAGCTCGGGTACAGCTCGCCGTTCTTGCGCCGGTTGGAAATCTCGCCTTGCCAGTGTCCCTCGTCGGTCAATTGGTGCCACATCGCCGCGTAGAACGCGCTGTCGTGCAGCCCAGACGCCAATAGCCGTGGCGTGTGGCCCAGCGCCTCGCTTTCGCTGTAGCCGGTGATTTCGGTGAAGGCGCGATTGACCGCGCTGATGTGTTGCTGGGTGTCGGTGATCAGTACACCTTCAGCGGTGCTTTCGAAAACCGTCGCCGCCTGCTGCAGTTTTTCCTGCATGAGATGGCGCTCGGTGATGTCCCGGGCGATGGTCAGCATGCAGTCTTCGTCGCCGATCGGCAGCGGGCGACTGGAGACTTCACACAGGCGAATCTGCCCGTCACTGCGACGGATATGGCAGGTGAAGTCACGGACAAAACCGTCGCGGTGCAACAGGTCGAGCATCTGTTTGCGTTCGTTGAGGTTGACCCAGATCCCGAGATCCAGCGTTGACCGATCCACTGACATGGCGCTGTTGAAACCGGTGATGCGGCTGAAACCTTCATTGACCTCCAACAACAGGCCGTCGCTTTGGCGCGACAGCAGCAAACCGTCCGGCGACGCATGAAAGGCCTTGGCAAACTTCTCTTCTGAGGTCTGCAGTTGCTGTTGGGTTTCCTTGAGCTGGCTGATGTCGCGCACCACGACCACCAGCGCCGGGGTGGTGTCGAGGTCGAAGGGCTCGGCGGAAATCAACCCGGTGAATACCTGGCCGTTGTTGCGGCGAAAGGGCATCTCCAGATTACGAATGCTGCCGGCCTGCAAGCGCTGCAACAGGCCCGGGCCGACGCCGGGAATGCCCCAGATATTGAGGTGGGTGGCGGTTTGGCCGATCACGTCCTCGGCCCTGAGACCGATCTGCTCTTCGAAGGCCTCGTTGACCTCGAGCAAGCAGCCGTCGGACAGCCGCGCAATTACCAGAATGTCCGGACACTGTTCGAACACCGAGGCGAATTTCTGTTCCGACAGGCGCAGCGCCTCTTCGGTGCGCTTGATTTCGCTGATGTCGATCATCAAACCACGCATCACCGGTTCGTGGCCATGCTCGATCAGACTGACAATGTCGCGCACCCACAGGCAGCGGCCGTCGGCGGTGATGACGCGATAGTCGACGATGTGATCGCGGCCCTGTCGCAGCGCTTCCTTGCAATAGTTCTGCGTGCGGGTCAGGTCGGCGGGGTGAATGATGTTGTGCCAGAAGCCCGGAATCAGCCAATGGGACTGTGGATAGCCGAGCAAGTCTTCAGCGTGAGGCGAAACATAGCTGTAGGTGAAGTCGCTCATCCGCGCTTCCCAGGCAATCGCCGACAAGCTCTCGACCAGGCCGCGGTAGTGATATTCGCTGCTGCGCAATTCCTGCTCAAGGTCGATGCGCCGGGTGATTTCCGAGCTCAGGCGGCGGTTGATGCGAATCACCACGGCGAGGACGGTGATGAGCAGTAACAGACCGGGCAGGCCATACACCAGCAGGTCTGACCAGAACGAGCGATGGTCGAGCACATTGCCGACCCAATGCTCCTGGATGCTGCTGATTTCCGCCGGCGTCATGTCGGCAAGGACCTTGTCGAGAATCCCCACCAGCACCTTGTTGTCGCGGGGGACGGCCATCGCCAGTTGATAGCGATACGGGGTTTCGCCGCTGACGTAGAGGCCGTCGAGTTTGAGCTGGCGCAGGCTCCAGACGCTGGAAGCCAGGTCACCGACCACCGCGTCCACTTCATCAGTCGCCAGGGCTTGCAGCGCCGAACTGACGTTGGGCATGGCGACCAGATTCAGGTCGGGGTGGTGAGTGCGTAGTAGTTCGTGGGGTGCGTAGTTGTCCACCACGGCGATTTTCAGCCCATACAGGTCATCGAGTTTGCGCGGCTGGGCGCCGCCGACATGGGCGAGGATGACGATCGGAAAGTCGAGGTACGGCCGGGTGAATGACAGATAGTTCTGGCGTTCCGGCGTAGACATGATCCCCGGCAGCAAATCGATCTTGCCCTTCTTGACCTGCTCCAGCACCACCGTCCAGCTCACCGGTTCGATGGGCGTCAGCTTGATCGCCAGACGTTGACGGATCACGTCGATATAGTCGGCAGCCAGACCCTGATAACGGTTCTGGTCGTCGCGAAATTCGAAGGGCGGCCACGATGCATCGACACCCAGGCGCAAGTCAGGGTGAGCCGCCAGCCAGCTGCGTTCTTCATCGGTGAGAGTCAGCGCGTCAGCCGTGGCGGTGCAGATCATCAATGACAGCAGAAACAGCACGGGCGCCAGTCTGGGCATAACGCTCTCGTCAGGGCTGGGGGTGATTGTTTCGAGTGTAGACGGGGTATGCGGCGGGGAGGGTGGGGCGGGGAATTTAATCTGCCATAAAACAAAACCCCCGGCCTGGGCCGGGGGTTCTGGTATCACTCGTCGAGGAAGGAGCGCAGATGCTCGCTTCGCGTCGGGTGGCGCAGCTTGCGCAGCGCCTTGGCTTCGATCTGACGGATCCGCTCACGCGTTACGTCAAACTGTTTGCCCACTTCTTCGAGCGTATGGTCGGTGTTCATGTCGATACCGAAGCGCATGCGCAATACCTTGGCTTCACGGGCAGTGAGGCCGGACAGTACTTCGCGAGTCGCTTCCTTCAGACTTTCCACCGTGGCGACATCGATTGGCGACTGCATGGTCGAGTCTTCGATGAAGTCGCCCAGATGGGAGTCTTCGTCATCACCGATCGGGGTTTCCATGGAGATCGGCTCTTTGGCGATCTTCAGTACCTTGCGGATCTTGTCCTCAGGCATTTCCATGCGTTCGCCCAGCTCTTCCGGGGTCGGTTCGCGACCCATTTCCTGCAGCATCTGCCGGGAAATACGGTTGAGCTTGTTGATCGTCTCGATCATGTGCACCGGGATACGAATGGTGCGGGCCTGGTCGGCGATCGAGCGAGTGATCGCCTGACGGATCCACCAGGTGGCATAAGTCGAGAACTTGTAACCACGACGGTATTCGAACTTGTCCACCGCTTTCATCAGACCGATGTTGCCTTCCTGGATCAGATCGAGGAATTGCAGACCGCGGTTGGTGTACTTCTTGGCAATCGAGATCACCAGACGCAGGTTGGCTTCAACCATCTCTTTCTTCGCGCGGCGGGCCTTGGCCTCACCGATCGACATGCGACGGTTGATGTCCTTGATTTCGGCGATGGTCAGACCGGTCTCGGTTTCCAGCGCGATCAGTTTCTGCTGGCAACGGATGATGTCCGGCTGCACGCGACCGATGGCTTCGGCGTACTTGCTCTTGCCTTTGGCCAGGGCGTCGGACCAGCTTTCGTCGACTTCGTTGCCCGGGAACTGACGCAGGAAATCGGCGCGCGGCATACGTGCATCACGTACGCACAGTTGCATGATCGCGCGCTCTTGCTGACGCAGACGATCCAGGGCACTGCGCACACGCTCGACCAGGGCTTCGAATTGCTTCGGCACCAGTTTGATCGGCATGAACAGCTCGGCCAGGGCCAGCAACTCGGCAACCGCTGCCTTGTTGTGACGACCGTGCTTTTTCAGGGCCTTGCGGGTGATTTCCATCTGGTCGGCCACGGCGCCGAAGCGCTGCGCAGCAATGACCGGATCCGGACCGCTTTCGGCTTCTTCTTCGTCATCGGAAGAGTCGGCTTCATCGTCGTCGGTGTCGTCGTCGGCCTTGACGGCTTTCGGATCGACCGGCGGCGGCACTTCTGCCGCAGACGGCGCGATGCCGTCGTCCGGGTCGATATAACCGCTCAGGACGTCGGACAGGCGACCACCTTCGGTGGTGACGCGGGTGTACTCGGAGAGAATGTGGTCAACCGTGCCAGGGAAATGCGCGATTGCGCTCATCACTTCACGAATGCCTTCTTCGATCCGCTTGGCGATTTCGATTTCGCCTTCACGGGTCAGAAGCTCGACCGTACCCATTTCACGCATGTACATGCGCACCGGGTCAGTGGTGCGACCAATATCGGTCTCCACCGCCGCCAACGCAGCGGCTGCTTCTTCCGCAGCGGCCTCGTCGGTATCGGCGTCGGCCAACATAAGGGCGTCCGCATCCGGAGCACTCTCGTGTACGGGGATCCCCATGTCGTTAATCATGCGGATGATGTCTTCCACCTGCTCCGGATCTGAAATATCCTCGGGCAGGTGGTCGTTGACCTCGGCGTAAGTCAGATACTTCTGCTCACGACCCAGTTTGATCAACTCAATAATACGAGACTGCTGTTGCGCTTTTCCGGACATAACACCCTATCCACTGAAGGTCTTGGCGGGCAAAAAACAAGCCGAGGATTATACCTGAGCTATGACCTCACGCGCCAGTTGAGGTCGGGTTTGATGCGGAAACATTGCGACTTAAAAGGTCGCGCAGTTGATTTTTCTCTTCGACGCTCAGTTCGCTTTGCCGCGCTTTCCTGAGTAACTGTTCGAGATTTCGCTCGCGTTGGCGGGCTGACAAGCTAGTAATGGTGTCGAAAAACTGTTGTTCAAGGTTATCTCCGTCAATCAGCCATTCCTTTTCTGCCAGCGCCTTGAGCAAGCGACCCTGTTCAGTACCGTGCCATCGTGCGATCAACTGAAATGAGTTTAGCTTGGGATTCTTCTGCACGGCTTCGAGCAGCGCCACAAGCAGTTGGGCGTTGGTCTGATTTTCATCGGCAATGTGCCCGGCGTCTTCCACGCGCTTGGCCAGTTGCGGATGATGGAGCAATGTTCTAAGGGCCGTCAGGGTTGGCGATTCAACGCCAATCGGCGTGCGCGGGCGCTGCGGTTCACGGTCGCCGCCACGCTTGCCATTCTTGTCCCACGGTTTCTTGTCCCACTTCTTGCCGCCGGCGCCGGGTTTCTTCGGCGTCCATTCCTGCTGCGGCACATACATGTCCTGTGCCTGCGGCTGATGGTAGTCGCTGTAATCCGGCATGGCGTCGTAATCGATGCCCGGATCATAGGCGGGCGGTGCTTCCTGCGGTGCACTCTGGACCAATTGGCTGACGGTCTCGCTGCTCAGGCCGGTGATCTCGGTCAGGCGCTGACGCATGAGAATGCGCAGGTTTGCGCCCGGCACCTTGTCGATCAGCGGCGCAGCGAGGGTGGCCATGTGCGCCTTGCCCTCGAGGGAGCGCGGATCGGCTTCTTCGGTCAGTTGCTGGAAAAAATAATCGGCCAGCGGCTGCGCGTGCTGATTGATGCGCGCCTTGAAAGCGTCGGTGCCTTCGGCGCGCACCAGGGTATCCGGGTCTTCGCCTTCGGGCAGAAACAGGAATCGTGCGCGGCGACCGTCCTGCAAGCACGGCAGGGTCGCCTCCAGTGCGCGCCACGCGGCGTTGCGCCCGGCCTGGTCGCCGTCGAAACAGAACAATACGTTCGGGACGACGCGGAACAGGCGCTTCAAATGCTCTTCGCTGGTCGCGGTACCCAGCGTGGCGACGGCATTGCGCAAGCCTTGCTGGGCGAGGGCGATGACGTCCATATAGCCTTCGACGACGATGATTTCATCGAGGTTGCGATTGTTTTTGCGCGCTTCATAGAGGCCATAGAGTTCCTGGCCTTTATGGAATACCGGGGTTTCCGGTGAGTTCAGGTACTTGGGCTTGTCGTCACCGAGTACGCGGCCGCCGAAGGCGATGATCCGTCCACGGGTGTCGCGGATCGGGAACATTACGCGATCACGGAAGCGATCATAGCGTTTGCCGGTTTCGGCGTTCTCGATCAGCAGACCGGCTTCGATCATGGCCTTCTGTTGCAGGGTGTCGCTGCTCAGATGCTTGAGCAGATTGTCCCAGCCCGGTGGCGCAAAGCCGAGGCCGAAATCCCGGGCGATCTCGCCGGTCAGGCCGCGACCCTTGAGGTAATCCACTGCGGCCTTGCGCGATGGATGGCTCTTGAGTGCCTGCCGATAGAAGTCAGCGGCGGCGGTGAGCAGCGGGTACAGCGGAGAATCGGTCGGCTGGCGCGGCTTGCGCTCGCGGCCGCTTTCTTCGCGGGGGATTTCCATGCCGGCGGCTTTGGCCAGATCTTCGACGGCCTGGGGGAAATCCAGGTTGTCGTGATCCATGAGAAAGCCGAGGGCGTTGCCGCCAGCGCCGCAGCCGAAGCAGTAATAGAACTGCTTGTCGGGGCTGACGCTGAATGACGGGGTTTTCTCTTTATGGAACGGGCAGCAGGCGGTGTAGTTCTTGCCGGCCTTCTTCAATTGCACGCGCGAGCTGACCACGTCGACGATGTCGGTGCGGTTCAGCAGGTCGTCAATGAAGCTCTGGGGAATCAGCCCGGCCATGGCATTCTCGTCGTCTGCGCTGCAATAAATCCGTTGCGCCAGGCTGTCGGACGCGGGCCATTGTTGGAAACGCACAAAAAGTGCGGCTCGACCGGTGTCGTCTGCGTGATCGCTGTCGGGAAGTGTATCTGCCGAAAATCCACTGACGTTAGTACCTATCAGTCTTCGACTATTTGAAAGTGTTGCGCTGAATCCGCTGACGGCCGGTTGTCGGCCTCGGATAGCTCAATAAAGCGGGCACGCATGCAGGTGCCTTGGGCTGATCGTCGTAAGAGGAATCAGTGGGTGTGCTCGTCAGTAGCCTTGAAAGGCTCGTCAGAAAAGACGTGCACCGCTGGCAAAAGAGCCAGGCCTGACGCGGTGAAGCAGATTTGTCTCGGTCGCATCGGCGGCGTCGACGGTGAAGCATCAAGCGTTTTACGCAAATGCCATTAGCCCGGCTGAGGGCCGGGCTTAGGCAAGAAGCTTGCTACGAACGTCTGTGTATTAGTACAGACGAACGGCGCGGCGCTGTTCGCGCTGAACTTTCTTGGCGTGACGCTTAACAGCGGCTGCTGCCTTGCGCTTACGCTCAGAAGTTGGCTTCTCGTAAAATTCGCGGCTACGAACTTCAGCCAGTACACCGGCTTTTTCGCAGGAGCGCTTGAAACGACGCAGAGCTACGTCGAAGGGTTCGTTCTCTTTTACTTTGACGGCTGGCATCCAGAGCTACCTTCATTCATTACCGGGGTCAACATCCTCGCGGCAAAAGAGCACTTGAAGACGTCGGTTTTTAAGGGTTGCGGATGTTAACCCCTCATCGCTCGGAATGCAAAGCCTCTGATCGAAAACCGCTGGTCGGGGCATCACGTGGCGACTATTATGCGCGCCTTCGAATTCAGCCTAAACAAGGCGCAAACCCATGCTAGTACTGGGATTAGAAACCTCCTGCGACGAAACCGGCGTCGCATTGTATGACAGCGAGCGCGGCCTGCTGGCCGATGCGCTGTTCAGTCAGATCGACCTGCACCGCGTCTATGGCGGTGTGGTGCCGGAGCTGGCTTCGCGTGACCACGTCAAACGCATGCTGCCCTTGATCCGTCAGGTGCTGGCCGAGGCCGACTGCGTGCCGACCGAGATCGACGCAATCGCCTACACCGCAGGTCCTGGCCTGGTCGGCGCGCTGCTGGTCGGTGCGTCCTGTGCGCAGGCACTGGCGTTTGCCTGGGGTATTCCGGCGCTTGGCGTGCACCACATGGAAGGCCACCTGCTGGCACCGATGCTGGAGCCGAAACCGCCGGAATTCCCGTTCGTCGCTTTGTTGGTTTCCGGTGGTCATACGCAGCTGGTTCAGGTCGACGGCATCGGCCAATACAGCCTGCTTGGCGAGACACTCGACGATGCGGCCGGCGAAGCGTTCGACAAGACCGCGAAGATGATGGGCCTCAATTATCCCGGCGGGCCGGAAATCGCCAAGCTGGCCGAGAAGGGCGTCGCAGGACGTTTTACCTTCCCGCGTCCGATGTGTGATCGTCCGGGGCTGGATTTCAGCTTCAGCGGCCTGAAAACCTTCGCCCTCAACACTTGGCAGCAATGCGTCAGCGCCGGGGACGACGGCGAACAAGCCCGTTGCGACATCGCGCTGGCGTTCCAGCAGGCCGTGGTGGAGACTTTGACCATCAAGTGCAAGCGCGCCCTGAAGCAGGCGGGCATGAAGCGGCTGGTGATTGCCGGCGGCGTCAGCGCCAACAAGGCGTTGCGGATTTCCCTGGAAAAGATGCTCGGCGATATGAAGGGCGATGTGTTCTACGCGCGTCCCGAGTTCTGCACCGACAATGGCGCGATGATTGCGTTTGCCGGATGCCAGCGCCTCAAGGCCGGTCAGCAGGAAAGTCTGGCCATCACCGTGCAGGCGCGCTGGCCGATGGAGCAGTTGTCGGCATTGTGATCAGCGATGCTCGCGGACGTCATTCAAAAATGCCGTTCGCGCCCGGCAAACAGGTCGCGTAGATTGCCGCGATGACGCCAGACAATCAGCAAGGTCAGTGCGCTCATTGGCAGCAAGGCCTCCGGTTCCTGCCAGGCCAGCAGCGGCAGGGTCAACGGCGTGGCAATCAGCGCTGCCAGCGAACTGGTGCGAGTCAGGTAGAACGTCAGCAGCCAGGCGCACACCGCCAGCAGCGCAGCAGGTGGATACAGGCCGAGCAACATGCCGGCGGCAGTGGCGACGCCTTTGCCGCCACGAAAGCGGAAGTACAGCGGGAAAAGGTGACCGATCACGGCGCACACGCCAATCCACGCCTGATCCTGCAGCGAAAGGCCCGCGCTCGATGCGATCAGCACCGGCAGCAGGCCTTTGCACAGATCACCGAGCAGGGTCAGGATCGCCAGTTTGCGACCGGCCAGGCGCAGCATGTTGGTGGCGCCGGCATTACCCGAGCCACTCATTCGCGGATCCGGGTTTCCGGTCAGGCGGCTGAGCAAAATGGCGAAGGACAGCGAGCCAAGCAGGTAGGCGAGAATCGCCAGTAACCAAAACATGCTAACTATTCCGGGCGAGGACGCCCTGATTCTAACGGCGCATCGCGCCCTTGTCGTGCAGCGGAGAGAAGTGCTTGGACAGAGTGTTTATCGAGGGCCTGGAAGTCGACACCGTGATCGGTGCCTACGACTGGGAGCGCGGCATCCGTCAGTGCCTGCGTCTTGATCTGAGCTTCGCCTGGGACAATCGCCCGGCCGCCGCTGGTGACGACCTGACCCTGGCGCTCGATTACGCCAGCGTTTCCACGCGCATCCAGGCTTTTGCCGAGCAGGCGCAGTTCCAACTGGTCGAGACCTTTGCCGAGCGTCTGGTTGAAGTGCTCATGGCCGAATTCAACATCACCTGGGTACGACTGAAACTGACCAAGCCGGGCGCCGTGCCGGCAGCCAAGGGCGGTGTGGGTGTGGAGATCGAGCGCGGATGTCGCTGACTCAGGTCTACCTCGGGCTCGGTAGCAATATCGAGCGGGAAACCCATTTGCGTGCCGGTCTCGATGCGCTGGCGAAATTTCTGGTGGATATCCGTTGTTCGGCGGTGTTCGAGAGCCAGCCGGTGGGCATCAAGAGCGGGCCGTTCTTCAATTTCGTGGTTTCGGCGTACACCGATCTGCCATTGATGGAGCTGGATCGGCGCTTGAAATTCATCGAGGCGGATAACGGTCGTTATGCACCGGATCGCAAGGGGTTGCCGCTGGATATCGACGTGCTGCTGTATGGCGATCTGGTGGGTAATTTCGACGGATTGACTCTGCCGCGGGCGGAAATCCTGAAAAACGCTTTCGTGCTGTGGCCGCTGTCATTGATCGCGCCGCAGCGGGTGCATCCGGGTGTGGGCAAGAGCTTTGCGACGTTGTGGGCTGAGGCGCAGATTGATCAGGTGTTGGCGCCGGTTGCGTTCGAATGGCGGGGAGAGCAGCTCACGCCTTCGGATTTGCGGTGATATCAAAGGCGCTTTCGCGAGCAGGCTCGCTCCCACATTGGATCGAGGTCTCATGTGGGAGCGAGCCTGCTCGCGAAGCTTTTTAGGCTGTCGCCGCCTCTTTGTAGGCTTTCAACGCTTTGAGCCGCTCACGCTTCAGCGCTTCGCCCAACTGAGGGCCCTTGAAGCCCATTTCCAGCAGTGGCTGCACCGCCACTTCTCGCGCAGCCTTCGCCGCCCCACGCAGATATTCCGCCTGTGGATAACTGCGCTGCTCCAGGCCTTTGCGGCCACGAGCATCCATCTCGCACGCAGCGATAAACTCCTCGAAGCGCTGCGGCCGCCGATAGACATCGAAGCTCTGCAGCAACTCCAGCAATGTGGAGGCCTTCAACTCCAGAGCCCGGTGCCCATGGGTGTGATACTGGCCGACCAGCAGAGCCAGTTCCTGACACTCTTTGGGTGCCTTGAAGCGCTGGTTGACCGCTTTGATCAGCTTCAGCCCGGTGTGCTCATGGGCGATATGCCGAGGCCATTCCTCTTCTGGCGTCAGGCCTTTGCCCAAGTCATGCAGCAGACAGGCCCAGCGCACCGTCAGCGGTTGCCTGTGCAGGGCTGATTGTTCCAGCACGCTCAGGGTGTGCAGGCCTGTGTCGATTTCCGGGTGATGGGCCTGCGGCTGCGGTACGCCGAACAAGGCGTCAACCTCCGGCATCAGCACTTTGAGGGCGCCGCAGTCGCGCAACACCTGGACGAATACCTGCGGGTGGTTTTCCATCAGCGCCCGGGAAATTTCCTTCCAGCTACGTTCGGCAGTCAGTGCCTGCAGTTCCCCGGACTCGCTGAGCTGACGCATCAGCTCCATTGTCTCGTCCGCGACCGTGAAGCCCAGTTCGGCATAGCGCGCGGCGAAACGGGCAACGCGCAGCACACGCAGCGGATCTTCGGCGAACGCCGGGGAAACATGACGAAGAATTCGCGCTTCAAGATCGCGCTGGCCATGATAGGGATCGGTCAGGTTGAGCTGATCGTCTTCAGCCATGGCATTGATCGTCAGGTCGCGGCGAATCAGGTCTTCTTCCAGCGTGACTTCGGGACTTGCATGGAAAGTGAAGCCGCCGTAGCCGCGGCCACTCTTGCGTTCCGTGCGGGCGAGGGCATATTCCTCGCCGGTTTTGGGGTGCAGAAACACTGGAAAATCCGCGCCGACCGGGCGAAATCCCTTGGCGAGCATTTCTTCAGTGGTCGCGCCGACCACGACCCGGTCGACATCAGCGACCGGCAATCCCAACAGGCGATCACGTACCGCGCCGCCAACCTTGTAAACCTGCATAAAAAAACCTCCGTCAGTCCGACAGGATAACCCTTGCGTCAGACGTTCGGAGGCCAGAACCGGATCAAAGATGAATCACGGCCAGATCGAGCCGGCCATAATCGCCTTCGCTGTGCTCACTGCGTGGCGGCACGTGATGGGTTTTCATGATCTGGTCACCCTGCAGGGTTTCCAGATGAATGTCGAACCCCCATAGCCGGTGCAAGTGCTTGAGCACTTCATCGGTGGAGTCACCCAGCGGTTTGCGGTCATGTTGCTGATGGCGCAGGGTCAGGGAGCGATCGCCGCGCCGGTCGATGCTGTAGATCTGCACGTTGGGTTCACGATTGCCGAGGTTGTACTGCGCAGCCAGGGTTTCGCGGATGATGCGGTAGCCACCCTCGTCATGAATGGCCGGCACCAGCAGGTCATCCTTCTGATCGTCATCGAGGATGCTGAAGAGCTTCAGATCGCGGATCACCTTGGGCGACAGGTACTGCAGGATAAAGCTCTCGTCCTTGAAACTGCTCATGGCGAACTTGATGGTCGACAGCCAGTCGGAGCCGGCGATATCCGGGAACCAGCGACGGTCTTCCTCGGTTGGCTCTTCGCACATGCGCCGAATGTCGCGGTACATGGCGAAGCCCAGCGCATACGGGTTGATACCGCTGTAGTACGGACTGTCGAAACCCGGCTGGAACACCACGCTGGTATGCGAAGTGAGGAACTCCATCATGAAGCCATCAGTGACAAGGCCTTCGTCATACAGGTCATTCATCAGCGTGTAATGCCAGAACGTTGCCCAGCCTTCGTTCATCACCTGGGTCTGGCGCTGCGGATAGAAATACTGGGCGATCTTGCGCACGATTCGCACGATCTCGCGCTGCCACGGCTCCAGCAGAGGTGCATGCTTCTCGATGAAATAGAGGATGTTTTCCTGCGGCTCGGCCGGAAAGCGGGCGTTGTCCTTGTCGCTGTATTTGTCCGCACCCTTGGGGATGGTGCGCCACAGATCATTGATCTGCTTCTGCATGTGTTCTTCGCGATCCTTTTGGCGCCGGCGCTCTTCCTCGGCGGAAATCGGATACGGACGCTTGTAGCGGTCGACACCGTAGTTCATCAGCGCGTGACAGGAGTCGAGCAGATCTTCCACCGCATCGATGCCATGGCGCTCTTCGCACTGCATGATGTACTGCTTGGCGAACACCAGGTAATCGATGATCGAACTGGCGTCGGTCCAGGTGCGGAACAGGTAGTTGCCCTTGAAGAAACTGTTGTGGCCGTAGCAGGCATGAGCTACCACCAGCGCCTGCATGCAAATGGTGTTCTCCTCCATCAGGTAGGCGATGCACGGATCGGAGTTGATTACGATCTCGTAAGCCAGGCCCATCTGCCCGCGACTGTAGGATTTCTCGGTGCTGAGGAAGTGTTTGCCATAGGACCAGTGGTGATAGCCCAGCGGCATGCCCACCGAGGCGTAGGCATCCATCATCTGCTCGGCGGTGATCACCTCGATCTGGTTGGGGTAGGTATCCAGCGCATAGCGGGCCGCGATCCGGGCAATTTCGCGGTCGTAGGTCTGGATCAGCTCGAATGTCCATTCGGAGCCGGTGGAAATCGGTTGGCGCTTCTGCTCTTTGGCGGTCATGTCACTAACCTGCGCTGGAAGAGTTCACGGAAGACCGGATAGATATCTCCGGCCGAGACCAGTTGCTGCTGGGCAAAAGTGTCAGAGAAGGCTTCGGCGATGCGTTCGTACTCGTACCACAGGGCCTGATGTTCGCGTGGGGTAATCTCCACATAAGTGTAGTACTGCACAAACGGCATGATCTGATTGATCAGAATGTCACGGCAGATCGGCGAGTCGTCGTTCCAGTTATCGCCGTCGGAGGCTTGAGCGGCATAGATGTTCCACTCGTTGCTTGGATAGCGCTCGGCCATGATTTCCTGCATCAGCTTCAAGGCGCTGGAAACGATGGTGCCGCCGGTTTCCCGTGAGTAGAAAAACTCCTCTTCGTCCACTTCCCGGGCACTGGTGTGGTGGCGGATGAACACCACGTCGATCTTGTCGTAGTTACGCTTGAGGAACAGATATAGCAGGATGAAAAAGCGCTTGGCGATATCCTTGGTCGCTTGCGTCATCGAGCCGGAAACGTCCATCAGGCAGAACATCACCGCTTTCGAGCTGGGGTTCGGTTGCTTGACCAGCAGGTTGTATTTCAAGTCGAAGGTATCGAGGAACGGCACGCGATGGATCCGTGCGCTGAGTTTCTCGATTTCGGCTTCGAGTTCCTGGATATCACCGAAATTGTCCGGCTCTTCGCGCTTGAGCCGCGCCAGCTCTTCCTTGGCTTCGCGCAGTTTCGCGCGGCTGCTGCCGGACAGGGCAATACGACGCGCGTGAGCTGAGCGCAGGGTGCGGATGATATTGATCCGTGACGGATTACCCTCGTTGCTGATCCCGGCGCGTACGGTTTTGAACGTGTCGGTGCCGGTCAGGTTGCGTTTGACCAGGTTCGGCAGTTCGAGGTCCTCGAACATGAATTCGAGAAATTCTTCCTGGGTGATCTGGAAGACGAACTCGTCCATGCCTTCGCCGGAATTGCCAGCCTTGCCCGGACCGCGGCCACCTCCGCCTCCGGGTGGGCGTGCGATGTGTTCACCGGCCGTGAACTCCTTGTTGCCGGGATGCACCACGGTCTGTTTGCCGCCGCGTCCATGATGAAGCACCGGCTCGTCGATATCGCGACCAGGAATACTGATCTGTTCCCCGTGCTCCATATCGGTAATGGAGCGCCGGCTGACTGCCTCTTCGACAGCCTTTTTAATGTGGTCACGATAACGCCGCAGAAAGCGCTGACGGTTCACCGTGCTCTTGTTCTTGCCATTGAGGCGTCGGTCGATCACATAGCTCATAAGGCCCCTCCGGGGAGCTTCAAGTTTTGAGCTGCAAGCTGCAAGTAGAAGCCGATCCCGAAAAACTCCGGTTTACACGCTTTTCTCTTGCAGCTCGTAGCTGGACGCTTGCAGCTGCCTCACTGCGACTTGCGGACCCGCAGGTACCATTCGGACAGAAGCCGTACCTGTTTATCGGTGTAGCCACGTTCAACCATTCGTGTAACGAAGTCGTTGTGTTTCTGCTGATCCTCTTTGCTGGCCTTGGCGTTGAAGCTGATGACGGGCAGCAGGTCCTCGGTGTTGGAGAACATTTTCTTCTCGATGACCACCCGCAGTTTTTCGTAGCTGAGCCAGGTCGGGTTCTTGCCGTTGTTGTTGGCCCGGGCGCGCAGGACGAAGTTGACGATTTCGTTGCGGAAATCCTTCGGATTGCTGATGCCGGCCGGTTTTTCTATTTTTTCCAGTTCTTCGTTCAGGGCCACGCGGTTGAGGATCTCGCCGGTTTCCGGATCGCGATACTCCTGATCCTGAATCCAGAAGTCCGCGTACAGCACATAGCGATCGAAGATGTTCTGACCGTACTCGCTGTAGGACTCGAGATAAGCAGTCTGGATTTCCTTGCCGATAAACTCGATGTAGCGCGGGGCGAGATATTCCTTCAGATAACGCAGATAGCGTTCGCGGGTTTCAGCCTGGAACTGCTCCTGTTCGATCTGCTGTTCCAGCACATAGAGCAGGTGCACCGGGTTGGCGGCGATTTCATGCGGGTCGAAGTTGAACACCTTGGACAGGATCTTGAAGGCGAAGCGGGTCGACAGACCGTTCATGCCTTCATCGACACCGGCCGAGTCGCGGTATTCCTGAATCGACTTGGCCTTTGGATCGGTGTCCTTGAGGTTTTCACCGTCGTAGACGCGCATCTTCGAATAGATGTTGGAGTTTTCCGGTTCCTTGAGGCGCGACAGCACAGTGAACTGCGCGAGCATCTTCAAGGTGTCCGGTGCGCAATGCGCCTTGGACAGGGAGCTGTTGAACAGCAATTTGTCGTAGATCTTCACTTCATCGCTGACGCGCAGGCAGTACGGCACTTTGACGATGTAGATCCGGTCGATGAACGCCTCGTTGTTCTTGTTGTTGCGGAAGGTGTGCCACTCCGATTCGTTGGAGTGAGCCAGCAGGATGCCGGTGAACGGAATCGCGCCGAGGCCTTCGGTACTGTTGTAGTTACCCTCCTGCGTGGCGGTCAGCAGTGGGTGCAGCACCTTGATCGGCGCCTTGAACATTTCGACGAATTCCATCAGGCCCTGGTTGGCCCGGCACAGCGCACCGGAATAGCTGTAGGCGTCGGCGTCGTTCTGCGGGAATTCTTCGAGCTTGCGGATATCGACCTTGCCGACCAGCGCCGAGATATCCTGGTTGTTCTCGTCACCGGGTTCGGTCTTGGCGACGGCAATCTGATTGAGGATCGACGGGTACAGTTTGACCACGCGGAACTGACTGATGTCGCCGCCGAATTCAGCCAGGCGCTTGGTCGCCCAGGGCGACATGATAGTGTTCAGGTAGCGCCGTGGGATACCGAAGTCTTCCTCAAGGATCGCGCCATCTTCGGTGGCGTTGAACAGACCCAGAGGCGATTCGAAGACCGGCGAGCCCTTGATTGCGTAGAAGGGCACTTTTTCCATCAGCTGCTTCAGCTTCTCGGCCAGGGACGATTTACCGCCACCCACGGGGCCGAGCAGATAGAGGATCTGTTTCTTCTCTTCCAGGCCTTGGGCGGCGTGGCGGAAATACGAGACGATCTGGTCGATGCATTCTTCCATCCCATGGAAGTCTTCAAAGGCCGGATAGCGACGGATCACTTTGTTGGAGAAGATGCGCGACAGCCTCGAATTGGTCGAAGTGTCGAGCAGTTCCGGTTCGCCGATCGCCATCAACAGACGCTCGGCGGCGGAAACGTAGGCGCTGCGATCCTTTTTGCACAGCTCCAGGTACTCCTGCAGAGAAAGTTCTTCCTGGCGTGTGGATTCGAAGCGTTGTTGGAAGTGGCTAAAGATACTCATGACGTCACCTCGCTCGATACGTGGAGCCGACGCCGGATCACTCAGTCGATGCTGGCAGCAGTCGCTATGGCAGCTGCTGTTTACCCCCCAGAATTCTTCCACGGTCGACAAACCGCGAAAGCTACTCCCGATGACCCGCGCGCCGGTGTACCGGCTCTCCCCTGTTTTGGATGGCCTGCGCTTAAGGATAGTTGGGAATTCGAGAGGTAAAGGCGAGATACGTAATTAGTTGTGGCAGACCGTTTGTCTGCCGCGCGCAGGCCCACGGAAGCCGGGGCCTGCGCCGCGCAAAAAAATTATTCTTCGCTGCCTTGCGCAGTTTCCGAAGGATAGGTAGTACGCCACAGCTCAAAACCGCCATCCATGCTGTAGACGTCGGAGAAACCTTGGCCGACCAGATAGGCAGCTGCGCCCTGACTGGAATTGCCGTGGTAGCAGACCACGACGGTCGGTGCATCCAGGTCGGCGCCTTGAATGAAAGCGTGCAGCGAATGGTTGTCGAGATGCTTCGAACCACTGATGTGCAGTGAGGCAAAGGTAGCCGGGTCGCGCACGTCGACTACGACGGCGCCTTGTTCACGCAGGGCCTGGGCCTGTTCCGGGGGGATTCGTTTGAATTCGCTCATGACAAAGTTCCTGTTGCTCAACTGAAGGCGCAGTCTAGCGCGGTGCGCCGACTGGCGAAGATTCGGAGATAAGTGGCGCGACCGTGTGCGCAAGCCCGCCGTGTTCATCGCATTTGCATGACAGGCGTTCGCCGCTGTCGACGTTCATCAGCGTCAGGCTGCCGCCCCATACGCATCCGGTGTCCAGCGCTGAAATGCCCGGCTCGTGGATATTGCCTTCAAGCGCTGCCCAGTGACCAAAAATGATGCGCAGGCCCTTGGTCTTGCGCTCCTTGTGCTGAAACCACGGCTTGTAGCCGGGCGGGGCGCTGTCCAGGCCTTCCTTGCTCTTGAGGTCAAGCTTGCCCTCGGCGGTGCAAAAGCGCATGCGCGTGAAGTAATTGGTGATCACCCGCAGGCGATCGATGCCTTTGAGGTCGTTGTCCCATTTTGCCGGCTCGTTGCCGTACATGCCGTCGAGGTAGGCGGGGAACACGTTGTCGTCGCGCAGTGCGGTCTCGACTTCGGCGGCGCACTTCAAGGCGCGGCGCAGCGACCATTGTGGCGGGATGCCGGCATGAACCATGGCGACATCACGGATTTCGTCGTAATGCATCAGCTTCTGCTGGCGCAGCCATTCCATCAGTTGCGGGCCATCCGGCGCCTCGATGATTTCGCGCAACGTGTCGCTTTTCTTCAAACGCTCGATTTTCTTCGCAGCGGCCAGCAGGTGCAGGTCGTGATTACCGAGCACGCACACCAGTGACTCACGCATCTGGTAGAGAAAGCGCAGGGTTTCCAGCGACTGCGGGCCACGATTGACCAGGTCGCCCACGAGCCACAGCCGATCCAGCTCCGGGTCAAAGGCAACTTGCTTGAGCAGACACTTGAGCGGTTCGAGGCAGCCCTGCAGGTCACCGACGGCGTAAGTCGTCATCAGTGCAGGGCTCCGGGTACAGCGAGGCGAAACGGTTTGATGACTGCATCGAAATGCTTGCCGTCATCGGCGAGCATTTGATAGGTGCCCTGCATGGTGCCGACCTTGGTGATCATTACCGTGCCGCTGGTATACGTGTGGCTTTCGCCCGCGGCGATCAGCGGCTTCTGGCCGACGACCCCTTCACCGCGCACTTCTTCGACATGGCCATTGCCATCGGTAATCACCCAATGCCGGGAGAGAAGTTTGGCCGCAATCTCACCGTTGTTCTGCACGGTAATGGTGTAGGCGAAGGCGAAACGGTCGTGTTCGGGTTGCGATTGGTCTGCCAGATAGTGGGTGACGACGCTGACATCGACCTGATAACGGGAATCGGACATGCAAGAAGGCCTTAACGAAGCGGAACGCGGGGCGTAGCTGATGGGGAATCAGTCTAGGCAAGTATCGGGCAGTAAACCAGAGTGGAGTGCTGCCCGATAGCGTTCATCGCTGGTCAGTCGGCGGCGGGAGCTGCCGGTACCTGTATCGCGAGCTGGTCGGCCAGGCGCACGAATGCGGCCAGATCAAGTTGCTCGGGACGCAGGCTGCCATCGACGCCGGCGGCTTCGATTTCGGCGTTGCTGAGCAATTGCTTGAGGGTATTGCGCAGGGTTTTGCGGCGCTGATTGAACGCTTCGCGCACAACGCGCTCGAGCAACTTGTGATCCTTGGCCGGGTGTGGCAATACCGCGTGGGGCACCAGGCGAACGATCGCCGAGTCGACTTTCGGCGGCGGATTGAACGCGCCCGGGCCGACGTTGAACAGATGTTCGACGCGGCAATGGTACTGAACCATGATCGACAGACGACCCCAGTCACCGCCACCCGGGCCTGCGGCCAGGCGCTCGACCACTTCTTTCTGCAACATGAAGTGCATGTCGCGGATGATGCCGGCGTTGTTCAGCAGGTGGAAAATCAGCGGCGTGGAGATGTTGTACGGCAGATTGCCGACCACCCGCAGGCTGTTCGGCGCGGCGTTCAGCGTATTGAAGTCGAATTTCAGCGCATCGCCCTGATGCAGGTTGAAATTGCTCATGCCGGCAAACTGCTGGTTGAGGATCGGGATCAGATCCTTGTCCAGTTCCACCACGTCGAGTTGGGCGCCGGAGCCAAGCAAGCCTTGGGTCAGGGCACCCTGGCCCGGGCCGATTTCCAGCAGGCGGTCGTCAGCCTTGGCATGGATCGAGCGCAGGATGCGGTCGATAACGCCAGCATCGTGGAGAAAGTTCTGGCCAAAGCGTTTGCGCGCCTTGTGTTGGTATTGCTCGTTCATAAACGGGTCTCGGCCATCTGGTAGGCGGTTTCCAGGGCCACTTGCAGGCTGCCGGTGTCGATCCTGCCGCTGCCGGCCAGGTCCAGGGCGGTGCCATGGTCGACCGAGGTGCGGATGATCGGCAGGCCCAGCGTCACGTTGACGGCAGCGCCGAAGCCTTTGTACTTGAGCACGGGCAAGCCCTGGTCGTGGTACATCGCCAGCACTGCATCGCAGTGCTCCAGATATTTGGGGGTAAACAGAGTGTCGGCAGGCAGCGGGCCACGAAGGTCCATGCCCTCGCTGCGCAGGCGCTCCAGGGTCGGTTCGATGATGTCGATTTCTTCATGGCCCAGGTGGCCGCCTTCACCGGCGTGCGGATTGAGTCCGCAGACCAGAATGCGTGGCTGGGCAATGCCGAATTTGTCTCGCAGATCGGCGTGCAGGATTCGCGTGACGCGCTCCAGCCGCTCTGGGGTGATCGCATCGGCAATCTCGCGCAGGGGCAGGTGCGTGGTGACCAGCGCCACGCGCAAACCACGCGTCGCAAGCATCATGACCACTTGCGCGGTGTGCGTCAGGTCGGCAAGAAACTCGGTGTGTCCGGAGAAGGCGATGCCTGACTCGTTGATCACGCCTTTATGCACCGGCGCTGTGATCATCCCGGCGAAGTCGCCGTTCAGGCAGCCGTTGCCGGCGCGGGTCAGGGTTTCGAGGACGAACGCCGCGTTGGACTTGTCCAGTTGCCCGGCAACTACCGGTGCGCTGAGCGGCGTATCCCAGACATACAGGCCACCGGCGGGTGCCGGAACATCAGGCCACTGATCCGGGGTGACATCCAGCAGATTGACGACCAGCCCCAGTTGCGCGGCCCGCTCAAGGAGCAGGTCGCGGCTGGTGATGGCAATCAGGGGATGTGGCTGGGCTTGCGAGGCGAGCAGCAGGCACAGGTCGGGACCGATGCCGGCTGGTTCGCCGGGTGTCAGCGCGAAACGCTTGGGTTTCACTGCGCTGCCTGGTCTGCACCAGGGAGTTTGATCTCTACGTACGCTTCGTCACGGATCTGACGCAGCCAGGTTTGCAGCTCTTCGTCGTATTTGCGGTTACGCAGTACGGTCATGGCTTGCTGCTCACGGGCCTGCTCGGTGCTGTCGGTGGCGCGACGGCCAAGGACTTCCAGCACGTGCCAGCCGTATTGGGTCTGGAATGGCTTGGACAGCTGGCCTTGTGGAGTCGAGGCCATCACTTCGCGGAATTCCGGTACGAGTACGTTCGGGTCGATCCAGTTCAGGTCGCCGCCATTGAGCGCGGAACCCGGATCTTCCGAGTAGTTTTTTGCCAGCTCGGCAAAGTCTTCGCCGGCGCTGATGCGGTCATACAACGATTGCACCAGTGCCTTGGTCTTGGCCTCGTCGCGGATCGGGCTTGGCTTGACCAGGATGTGCCGCACATGCACTTCGTCGCGCATCTGCGCTTCGCCGCCACGCTTGCCCAGCAGCTTCAGAATGATGAAACCGCCCGGGGTGCGTGCAGGTTGGGTGATGTCGCCGACGGCCATGCTGCTCAGTTCACGATCGAACGGCGGTGGCAGTTGCGCGGCTTTACGCCAGCCCATGTCGCCGCCTTCCAGCGCGTTGTCGCTGCCGGACTTGGCCACGGCCATCTGACCGAAGTCAGCGCCTTGCTTGAGCTGCTGGTAAACCTCCATCGCCTGGCGCGCAGCGCTCTGAATGGCATCAGAGTTGGCGCTTTCCGGGGTCGGGATCAGGATGTTGGCCAGGTGCAGTTCTTCGGACAGCTGCATTTTGCCGAGATCGGAGGCGAGGAAGTTCTTCACTTCCTGCTCCGAAACCTGAATGCGTTCTGCCACGCGTCGCTGACGCACACGGCTGATGATCATTTCGCGTTTGATCTGATCACGGGCGTCGTCATAGTTCAGGCCATCACGAGCCAGCGCAGCGCGGAACTGATCAACAGTCATGTTGTTGCGCTGGGCGATGGTGCCGACGGCCTGGTTGAGTTCTTCGTCAGTGATGCGGATACCGGAACGTTCGCCGATCTGCAGTTGCAGGTTTTCGACGATCAGGCGCTCGAGCACTTGCTGATCGAGCACGCCCGGAGGCGGCAGGCCGCCCCCGCGCTTGGCGATGGTCTGCTGAACTTCGTGAACGCGCTGGTCCAATTGGCTCTGCATGACCACGTCGTTGTCGACGATCGCCACCACTTTATCGATGGACTGCACGGCGGCGTTGGCCGCCGTGCCCAGGAACAGCGCGCCCAGCAGCAGCGGGCGCAGACAATCAGAAAGCTTGGTCTTCACGTTCACGATAACCTTGAATGCCTTTGTCGAGGAAGCTCTCTACCTTGGCGCCAGTCAGGCCGCCGAGCCCCTTCAGAACAATTTGGAGGAAGACGCCATGGTCGCCTTTTTCGTTTTGCGGAGCTTCCTGGCTGAACTCGTCATAGGAAACCCAGTAACGATTGATCAGGCGCAGTTTCCAGCAGCAGTTGTCGTATTCGAAACCACCGAAGGCTTCCAGGGTGCGATTGCGGTTGTAGTCGTACTGCCAGCGGCTGATGGCGTTCCACTGTGGAACGATCGGCCAGATGACGGAGAAGTCATGCTGCTGGATCTTGTAGTAATCCTTCACGTAGCCAGGCTGCCCGGGAACGCCGTAGTCACCACCGCCCACCGACCACTGACCGGTGTTCTGGTCGTAACGAACCTGATCATTACGATAGCGATAGCCGGCATTGATGACCTTGTTCGGGTTGTCTGCTGGCTGGTAGTGGAACATCGCACTGCCGGAGCGCGGGCTGCGGCTGTCCGGGTCCCAGTTGTAGTCGGCTGTGGCGCGCCAGTCGCGGTTCCAGCGGTACTCGTATTCAAGCGCGTACGGCGAGACACTGGATTTGGAATCTTCACGGGTTTTCGCATCGATACCAGGCAACTGCACTTCGCGATTCTTGAAGTAATAAGCCTGGCCTACGCTGATGCGCTGACGCTCGAAACCGTTGTCTTCGATCCAGCGGCTGGTTACGCCCAGCGACAGCTTGTTTTCGTCCCCGACACGGTCGGCGCCGGTAAAGCGGTTGTCACGGAACAGCGAGGAGTAGCTGAACGTCGTTTCGCTGGTATCGAACACCGGAATATCTTCCTGATCGACCTCAGGGACGTACAGGTAGAACAGGCGCGGTTCCAGAGTCTGGCGATAGTTCTTGCCGAAGTACGAAGTATTTCGGTCGAAGTAGAGGCCGCTATCAATGCTGGCGATCGGTACGCCACGATTCTGGTTGCTGTCGAACTTGCCGTAGAGCTTCTGGTTTGCTGGCGACAGTGCATCGATCTGCGCTTTACCGGTGTTGTCCAGATCAAGCTGATATTGGGTGTACTGATATTTCAGCGATGGCTTCAGGAAGCCATATGTCCAGCTCATCGGCAGGCTGACGCCCGGCTTCAGATTCAAGCGATCGCCATTGGCACGAGCCAGGCCGGTGATGTTGTTGTCCAGACGCGGCTCGGTGGTAATACCGTCTTCCTGGACAAAGGTGCCGCTTCTCAGGTCGCGGTCGAAACGCACCAGCTCGGTCTGATAATCGAAATCGAGGCCTTCTGGATGATAGGGCAGTTGACCATTGAAGGTGATCTGCGGCAGACGTCCGTAAGGCGTAATGTTCGAAACGGTGGCCAACTGATACTTCTGAGCGTTCAACGTGGCGGTATAGGAATCACCACGGTAAGAAACCAGGCCTTGTTGATTCACAAAGTCACTGCTCTTAACGCCAATCTGGTCGGTTTCCAGATCCTGGAAGTAGTAGGGGTCACTGATCTTGGTGTAATCGACCTGGGTCAGCACACGGGAGTCGAGACCGCCCTTGTGCTGCCAGTTGTACATGTAGCGAGTCTCGTTGTAGTCGGACTGGCGTTTGCGATCGTCGTTCTCGTCGTTCAGGTACGAGGCCCCGAACTGACCTTCACTCGACTTGGTCAGGTAACGGAATTCGCCTTCCACCAGCATGCCGCGCTTGCTCATGTAGCGCGGGTACAACGTGGCGTCATAGTTCGGCGCCAGGTTGAAGTAATAAGGCGTGACCAGCATGAAGCCGGTGTCGCTGCCCGAACCGATGGTCGGCGGCAGGAAGCCTGACTGGCGGCGGTCATCGATCGGGAAGTAGATGTACGGCGTGTACAGAATCGGAATGTCTTTGACGCGCAAGGTCACGTTGGTCGCGGTACCGAAACCGGTGGCCGGATTCAATGTGATGTTGTTGCCCTTGAGCTGCCACGCGTTGCTGTTCGGTTCGCACGTGGTGTACGTGCCGTCCTTCAAGCGGATGATCGCGTTCTCGGCACGCTTGGCGTACAGCGCGTTACCGCGGATGCGCGATTTGTGCATCACGTACTCGGCGTTGTCGACCTTGGCTTCACCGGTGTCGAGCTGCACATCGGCGTGGTCGCCGACGATCAGCGCACCGTTGTCGCGGATGCGTACGTTGCCGGCCAGTTCGCCACGGCTCTCGGCCTGATACAGGTTGGCCTCGTCGGCTTCGACCTGCATGCTGCCCTGACGCATGATCACGTCACCGGCGAGGCTGGCGACCTGGGTGTCCTGCTCGTAACGCGATGCTTTGGCACCGATGAAGGTCGGCGCATCACTTTTATTCGTCTTGTCATTCATGCCAGGACGAATCGGTTCGATATAGGAACCAGAGCAGTAAGGACCAGTCTCGGCCAATTGGGCGGCGGTGAGCTTCTCGCGCGGAACCCAGTCGAGGTGACTGTAGTCTTCGCTACGGGATTTCAGGCCGCGGCCCTTGGCTTCGGTGACCAGTGCGGTTTTCGCGCCAGTGTCGGCGTCGGAACCCTTGTCGGCCACAGGCTCGCCGGCGGCGCTGACGGCACTGCCGTCATGCACCGGACGCGGCGGCAATGCCGCGGCGGGCGACTTGGGCGCACAGTCCCAGCCACCCGTAGCCGAGACGGAGCAGTCATACTGCTCGGCGGCAACAACGAATTGACTGGCCAGAGGTTGCATAGCCAGCAGACTGCCGGTTACCAACAACGGAAATTTTTTACGAAACGCGGGGGATTTCAATGCCATCTTATTAGTCCGGGCTTCCTGCGTGCCATCTGCCCGCGGTGTGGGCCGCACGCCTCTCGATGGTCTGAAAAAGATGCTGGATAATAAAGCATGACCCGCTTGACGGCTAGCGCCGTCGGAGACCCTTGCAATGCCTGACCAAGATGTACGCTTGCAACACCTGAAAGTTTGGCTCGATGAGCAGTTGGCGAAGCTGTTTGCCGAGCAGGGCTGGGGCACCGTGCCCCCGGCCACGTTGACCGCGGCCAGCAGCGACGCGAGTTTCCGTCGTTACTTCCGTTGGGAGGGCGACGGTCGCAGCTTCATCGTAATGGACGCGCCGCCACCGCAGGAAAACTGCAAACCGTTCGTGGATATCGCCTTTTTGCTGGCGAAATCCGGAATAAATGTGCCGAAAATTTATGCCGAAGACCTCGAGCGCGGTTTTCTTTTGCTCAATGACCTGGGCAACAAGACCTATCTCGACGTGATCGATGGCGAAAATGCCGACGCGTTATTCCACGATGCCCTGCAAGCGCTGTTGGCTTTTCAACAGTTGCCGATGGTCGCACCGTTGCCCGGTTACGACGTCGCCCTGTTGCGGCGTGAACTCGAGTTGTTCCCCGAGTGGTACGTCAAGCATGAGCTGGGCATCGAGTTCGATGCGGCGCAGCAGCAACAGTGGCAGCACATCAGCCAGCTGCTGATCGACAGCGCGCTGGCGCAGCCGAAAGTGCTGGTGCACCGCGACTACATGCCACGCAACCTGATGCTCAGCGAGCCCAACCCCGGCGTGCTGGATTTTCAGGATGCGGTATACGGCCCGGTGACTTACGACGTTACTTGCCTGTTCAAGGACGCGTTCCTCAGCTGGCCTGAAGAACGTGTACGCGGCTGGCTGGAGAGTTATTGGCAGCAGGCCTCGGCGCTGGATATTCCGGTGCAGACGGATTTCGAAGATTTCCTGCGCGCCAGCGACCTGATGGGCGTGCAGCGTCACCTGAAAGTCATCGGCATCTTCGCGCGGATCTGCCATCGCGACGGCAAGCCGCGTTATCTGGCCGACGTGCCGCGCTTCTTCTCTTATATAGAAGCAGTGATCGCCCGCCGTCCCGAACTGGCGGAGCTGCAAGCGCTGTTCAGCAGCTTGCATGCTGGAGCGACGGCATGAAGGCAATGATTCTGGCGGCGGGCAAAGGCGAGCGCATGCGCCCCCTGACCCTGACCACGCCTAAACCGCTGGTGCGTGCCGGCGGTCTGCCGCTGATCGAGTATCACCTGCGCGCCCTCGCGGCCGCAGGCTTCAACGACATCGTCATCAACCACGCCTGGCTCGGTCAGCAGATCGAAGATCATCTGGGCGACGGTTCGCGTTTCGGTCTGAGCATTCAGTATTCGCCGGAGGGCGAGCCGCTGGAAACCGGCGGCGGGATTTTCCGTGCACTGCCGTTGCTCGGTGACGATGCGTTTCTGGTGGTCAACGGCGACATCTGGACCGATTACGACTTCAGCGTGTTGCACCAGCCGATCAATGGTTTGGCGCATCTGGTGCTGGCGGACAATCCGGCGCATCACCCGAAGGGCGATTTCACCCTGATCGACGGCAAAGTGCAGGACGGCGAGCCTGATGCACCTACTCTGACTTACAGCGGTATCGCCGTGCTTCATCCGCAGCTGTTCGACGGTTGCAGCGACGGTGCTTTCAAACTCGCGCCTTTGTTGCGCAAAGCCATGGCCGACGGCGAAGTCACGGGCGAGCGCCTGAAGGGCCATTGGGTGGATGTCGGTACCCATGAACGCTTGGCCGAAGCCGAAGCCCTGATAGAAGCGAGTCGCTGAGATGTTGTGGCCAGGGACTCTGATTGGAGCCGGAGTGGGGTACGCGATTGCCAGCATTCCGGGGGCCATGCTTGGAGCGTTGTTGGGGCAGGCGCTGGATCGGCGCCTGCAGCTGCAGAGCTGGGGACACTTGCGGGAAAAGCTCGGCGGTCGGCCGATGCTGCGCAACGATGAGCTGCTGTTCGTCTTGCTCGGGCGTCTGGCCAAGAGCGACGGGCGCGTCACGGACGGGCACATCCAGCAGGCGCGCAATGAAATGCGCGCATTGGAGATGAGCGAGCCGGCGACACGGCGGGCCATTGCTGCGTTCAATCGTGGCAAGTCCGGCAGCGACAATCTGCGCGGTTATCTGCGCCGTCTGAGTTCGCAACCGCATGCGACCGAAGGTGTGTTGCGCGCCTGTTGGCGGATGGTCTGGGCCGATGGTCGCGCCGGTGTCAGCGAACGCGAGTTGCTGGCGCAGTGGGGCAAGTGGCTGGGCTGGACGTCGCAGCAGGTGCAAGCGCTGGCCAGCGATTACGAGCCGGGCAAGCGGCCGATTGTCAGTGCGGCGGTGAGTTATCAGGAGGCGATGAAGTTGCTTGGGGTGTCGGCGAGCAGCGAGCCGGCGCAGATCAAGCGCGCTTACCGGCGATTGCTCAGTCGCCATCACCCGGACAAGATTGCCGGCAGCGGCGCGACGCCGGCTCAGGTGCGTGAGGCGACCGAGCGGACGCGGGAATTGCACAATGCCTATACGTTGATTCGGGAGCGGCGGGATTTTCGCTGACCCTTGAAGATCAGAAGATCGCAGCCTTCGGCAGCTCCTACCCTTGGAATGCATTTTCCTGTAGGCGCTGCCGAAGGCTGCGATCTTTTGCTTTTATCAGTCCGTATTTTGTGGATTCAACCAGCCCCGCACCCGTCGAACCAGCTGTTCCTGCTCAGCCTTTTTGTCCGGCAACACCTTCAACGCGACCTGGCTGAACGCCGAGGTCTTCAGGCGCTTGCTGGCCTGCATGCGCTCCAGCGCCGCGTTGCGATCGAGGGCTTTGTCCATATAGAAAATATCCGCCGTCGGCAGCTTCAGCGTCGGCGTCAATTCGGCGAGTGGCGGCAGGGCTTTGGCCGGTGCTTGCGCGTCAACCATGACCAGTTTCTCCACCTGAGGCGTTTGTCGCTCGCTGAGAAAACGCGCCGCCCAGTAGGCACCGGTGCCGTGACCGAGCACGACAATGCTGCGCGCGCTCTGCTGTTCGGCGTAGGCGATCGCTGCGTCGATCCGTCCGAAGACGCGTTCGGCATCGGCCTTGGCTTGTTCTTCGCTGGTTTGCGCCACGACCTGTTCAGCAACTTCCGCTTCACCGCCAGCGGCTTGTTCGATCGGTTGCGCAGTGGTCGCGTCTTTGCTCGTGGTTTCCGGGGCTTTCGGCGCCGCAGCCGGTTCGATCACGCGTGGGGCGATGGCGTCGCCTTGCAGATCGGGCAGGGTGATGCTCAGGCTGCTCCAACCGGCGTCCGGCAATTGGCGCCGCAACGGGCCGACGGCCTGCGGCCAGTCAGCGGTTTCGCCAACACCGGGAACGATGATCACCGCACCTTTGGGCTCGGCGCTGTTGGCCGGTTTCCACAGGGCGAGGAAGGTCTCGCTGCCAGCCTGTAACTGTTGCTGCTCTTGCGCCGGCAGTTTACGTTGCAGTGCGGCCGCCTCTTCCTGACTACGCTCAAGCAGTGGCTGGCGCTCGGCCGGTTTTTCTTCGGCGGGCTTGTCCGTGGCGGCGGGCGCCGGGTCGGCGGCTTCGACGGAAAACGCACAGGGCAGGATCAGCGACAGGCACAATGCTGGCAGTGCCAGGCGGTAGACAGAGGGCATCGGTTATTCCAGGCCAGAAAGTATCCCGGCAGCCTAATGGGTTGGTCAGAATTTGTCAGTGTATGAGACTTCAATGAAGCGATTTTGCTGCCTGTGGGTTATCGGCTGTTTGTGGTTTCCCTTGATGGGCTGGGCGGCGCCTGCGCCACCGGCCCATGCCGCGCAACTGACGCCAGAGCAGCAGCAATGGCTGGCGCAGCACAATGAGTTGCGCGTCGGCCTGGTCCTGCAGGCGCCCTACGCGACTTATGATCGGCGCCTGCAGCGCCTGTCCGGGGCCAATGTCGAGTTGATGAAACTGCTCGCCAGAACCCTGGGCGTGGAACTGAGCTGGCGCAATTTCCAGGACCTCGGGCAGTTGGAAAGCGCGTTGCGCGAGGGTGAGATCGATATCGCCCCGGGTCTGAGTCAAACGCCGGGCGCGCTGCGCCACTGGCAATTTTCCGACCCGTACATGCGCGTGCCGCAGCTGGTGGTCAGCGACCAGAAAAGCAGCGGCGCAGTCGATCTGGAAAAACTCGACAGCCAGACTCGCGTCGCCGTGCGCATGCCGAGCAGCACCGCCGATTATCTGCGCAGCAACTATCCGCACCTGAACCTGCAAGGCGTGCCGCTGGAGCGTCAGGCGTTGCAGTTGCTGTTGAGTCAGCAGGCCTCCTACGCGGTGGTTGATGAAGCACAGTTGGGACGCCTGTCGGTGGAGCCGGAGTTCGCCGAACTGGTGGTGGTCGGCGATATCGGCCTGCCGCAATTGCTGCGTGTGGCGTCACGGCGGGATTGGCCGGAACTGGCCGGCATCGTCCAGAGCGCCTTGCGTGCGATTCCGGCCAAGGATCTGGAACAACTGCACAATCAGTGGCTGCAACCGAAATACCCACGGCTGGCCGAATCGCCGGGGTTCTGGCAGAACCTCAGCCTGTTGTTTGCCGTGATGCTGTTCAGTTGCGTGGCGATCGTGGTCTGGCAGCGACGCCAACAGCACAGCCTCGAACAGCGCCTGCTCAGCGCCCGCGAGGACATCGCGTTGCGCGCAGCCAGTGAAGAAGCGCTGCGGCTGACGCAGTTTTCCATCGACCAAAGCACCGTTGGCATTCTGTGGGTCAATTGGGACAGCCATGTGCGCTACGCCAACCGCGCAGCGGAAAACATGCTCGGCTATCCCTCGGGCGGGCTGATCGAGCGGCCGCTGATCGACTTCGAACCCGGCCTGCACATGGATCGCTGGCTCAATCTGTGGAAGCGTGCGCGGGCCAGTGAAGAAGGGCCGCTGAGCTTCGAAACCAGTTGCCTGCGTGCCGACGGCAGCGTGTTGCCGGCGGATGTGTCCCTGAGTTTTCTGCGCTTTCGTGACAGTGAATATCTGGTGGTCTACCTCACCGACGTCACCGATCGGCGCCGCGCACTGGCCGCGTTGCAGGAAAGTGAAGCGCGCCTGCAAGGCATCGCCGCCAACGTCCCAGGCCTGGTGTTTCGGCTGGAGCGGGCGCCGGTCACCGGGCAGATCGACTTTGCCTACATCAGCGAGGGCAGCGAGACGCTGGTCGGCTACGCGCCGGCGGCCATTGCTCACCGCGACATGGGCCTGCGCAGTCTGGTGCATCCCGACGACAAGGCCAGTTATCACCGCACCCAGGATCAGGCACTGGACACCGACAGCGACTGGTCGTGGCAGGGCCGCATCGTCACGCGTCAGGGCGAGCAGCGCTGGGCCGAGATCAAGGCGATCACCCGGCAACTGGAGGACGGCGCCTACGTGTGGGACGGCATCGTCTGGGACATCAGCGAAAGCAAACGCATCGAGCTGGAACTGGCGGCTTCGCGCGAGCAGTTGCGTGAATTGTCGGCGCACCTGGAGAGCGTGCGCGAAGAAGAGAAGGCGCGCATCGCCCGCGAGGTCCATGATGAGTTGGGACAGATGCTCACCGTGCTGAAACTGGAGACATCGATGTGCGAACTGGCCTACGCGCAACTCGATCCGGGTCTGAACGAACGGCTCAACAGCATGAAGCGCCTGATCGCACAACTATTTCAGCTGGTGCGCGATGTGGCGACGGCGTTGCGCCCGCCGATCCTCGATGCCGGGATTGCCTCGGCGATCGAGTGGCAGGCGCGGCGCTTCGAGGCGCGCACGCAGATTCCGTGTCTGGTGCAGGTGCCGGACAACCTGCCGGCGCTCAGCGATGCCAAAGCGGTGGGGCTGTTCCGGATTTTGCAGGAGGCGCTGACCAACGTGATGCGTCATGCTCAGGCGCATACTGTGGAATTGACGCTGGCGCTTGCGGGCAATGAATTGTGTCTGACCGTCAGCGATGATGGCGTGGGATTTGTCACCGCTGAAGATCGGCCGACGTCGTTTGGCCTGGTCGGCATGCGTGAGCGGGTGCTGATCATGGGCGGGCGGCTGGAGCTGGAGAGCGAGCCGGGGGAGGGCACCAGTCTTAAGGTGTGGGTGCCGGTGAGTGAGGTCTGAAGGTTTGTGTTGTGAGTGCTGACGCCTTCGCGAGCAGGCTCGCTCCCACCGGGGGAGAATGCATTCCAAGGTGGGAGCGAGCCTGCTCGCGAAATATTTTGGCTGAGGAGAAGAACGTGATCCGTGTACTGGTAGCCGAAGACCACACCATCGTCCGCGAGGGCATCAAGCAATTGATCGGCCTGGCCAAGGATCTGCAAGTAGTGGGGGAGGCGAGCAATGGCGAGCAACTGCTGGAAACCCTGCGCAGCGTACCGTGCGAAGTGGTGCTGCTGGACATCTCCATGCCCGGGGTCAATGGCCTGGAAGCGATCCCGCGCATCCGTGCGCTGAACAATCCGCCGGCGATTCTGGTGCTGTCGATGCACGACGAAGCGCAAATGGCTGCACGCGCATTGAAGGTCGGCGCGGCCGGGTATGCGACCAAGGACAGCGATCCGGCGCTGCTGCTTACGGCGATCCGCAAGGTCGCGGCGGGTGGGCGCTACATTGATCCGGAACTGGCCGACCGCATGGTCTTCGAAGTCGGCCTGACCGATACCCGGCCGCTGCATTCGTTGTTGTCCGAACGCGAGTTCTCGGTGTTCGAACGCCTGGCCCAAGGTGCCAACGTCAACGATATCGCCCAGCAACTGGCCCTGAGCAGCAAGACCATCAGCACCCACAAGGCGCGCCTGATGCAAAAGCTCAACATCACCTCGCTGGCGGAACTGGTGAAATACGCGATGGAACACAAACTTCTCTGACCCACCGCTATCAACTGTAGGAGTGAGCCTGCTCGCGATAGCGTCCTTCCTGAAAACAATTCAGTGACTGATGCACCGCTATCGCGAGCAGGCTCACTCCTACAATGGATCTGCGTGCAGGCATATCCATTAGCGACAGCCGCTTTCGCCCTTGCTTGCGGCTTGCAGCTCACCGCTCGCCACTGCTTTATCCATTAGCGCCATCCTTGTAGGGCAATCCCTACCCCCAACCTTCCATTGTGCTTAAGCGATTCTCTCCTGCGCCCCGATTTGCGTGGCAGGCGCCAGCCACTAGGCTTGATGAACAAGCAGTCATCAACAGCAAGGGTGTGGGTATGAGCCAGGTCGATACAAGCGCAGGGACCAGTGATGTGCTGGTCAGCTTTCGTGGTGTGCAGAAGAGCTACGACGGCGAGAACCTGATCGTCAAAGACCTCAACCTGGACATTCGCAAAGGCGAATTCCTCACCCTGCTCGGGCCGTCCGGTTCCGGCAAGACCACCAGCCTGATGATGCTCGCCGGTTTCGAAACACCGACCGCCGGGGAAATCCTCCTCGCCGGGCGTTCGATCAACAACGTACCGCCGCACAAGCGTGACATCGGCATGGTGTTCCAGAACTACGCGCTGTTCCCGCACATGACCGTCGCAGAGAACCTTGCGTTTCCGCTGACCGTGCGTGGCCTGAACAAAAGCGATGTCAGCGAGCGGGTAAAGAAAGTCCTCAGCATGGTTCAGCTCGATGCCTTCGCTTCGCGCTATCCGGCGCAGTTGTCTGGTGGTCAGCAGCAGCGCGTGGCATTGGCCCGCGCGCTGGTGTTCGAACCGCAACTGGTGCTGATGGACGAACCCCTCGGCGCCCTCGACAAGCAATTGCGTGAACACATGCAGATGGAGATCAAGCACCTGCACCAGCGCCTCGGCGTGACCGTGGTCTACGTGACCCACGATCAGGGCGAAGCGCTGACCATGTCCGACCGCGTTGCCGTGTTCCATCAAGGCGAGATCCAGCAGATCGCGCCGCCACGCACGCTGTATGAAGAGCCGAAGAACACTTTCGTCGCCAACTTCATCGGCGAGAACAACCGTCTCAACGGACGCCTGCTCAGCCAGAGCGGCGAGCGTTGTGTGGTCGAGTTGGGCCGTGGCGAAAAGGTCGAGGCGCTGGCAGTCAACGTCGGCCAGACCGGCGAGCCGGTGACCCTGTCGATCCGTCCGGAACGCGTCAGCCTCAATGGTTCGAGCGATCAATGTGTCAACCGCTTCTCAGGGAGGGTGGCGGAATTCATCTATCTGGGCGACCACGTTCGGGTGCGCCTGGAAGTCTGCGGCAAGAGCGACTTCTTCGTGAAACAGCCGATTGCCGAGCTCGATCCTGCGCTCAGTGTCGGTGACGTGGTACCGCTTGGCTGGCAGGTCGAGCACGTACGCGCGCTCGATCCGCTTTCAGAAGCGCATTAAGAGGCGCACCAAGCGCCCCGGCAATACCAACACCAACCCTGCACGTGGAGAGAACAATAAATGTTGAGATCCCTGAAGTTCACCGCCCTGACTCTGGGCCTGATGGGTGCGAGCGGCGCGATGGCTGCCGGCCCGGACTTGACCGTGGTGTCGTTTGGCGGGGCGAACAAGGCGGCGCAAGTCAAAGCCTTCTATGCACCGTGGGAAGCGGCGGGCAACGGCAAGATCGTTGCCGGCGAATACAACGGCGAAATGGCCAAGGTCAAAGCCATGGTCGACACCAAGAGCGTGTCCTGGGACCTGGTCGAAGTTGAATCGCCAGAATTGTCCCGTGGTTGCGACGAAGACATGTTCGAGCAACTCGACCCGGCGCTGTTCGGCAAGAGCGAAGACTACGTCAAAGGCGCGATTCAGCCTTGCGGCGTGGGCTTCTTCGTTTGGTCGACCGTATTGGCTTACAACGCTGACAAGCTGAAAACTGCACCGACCAGTTGGGCGGATTTCTGGGACACCAAGAAATTCCCCGGCAAGCGTGGCCTGCGCAAAGGCGCCAAGTACACCCTCGAATTTGCGCTGATGGCCGATGGCGTGGCGCCGAAAGACGTCTACAAAGAGCTGGCGAGCAAGGGCGGACAGGATCGCGCCTTCAAGAAACTCGATGAGCTCAAGCCAAGCATTCAGTGGTGGGAAGCCGGCGCACAGCCGCCGCAGTACCTCGCTTCCGGTGACGTGGTCATGAGCTCGGCCTACAACGGTCGCATCGCGGCGGTGCAGAAAGAATCCAATCTGAAAGTGGTATGGAACGGCGGCATCTACGACTTCGATGCCTGGGCCATTCCGAAAGGTCTGGACGCCAAGCGCGCGGAAGCGGCGAAGAAATTCATCGCTTTCTCGGTACAGCCGCAGCAGCAGAAGACCTACTCGGAAAACATCGCCTACGGCCCGGCCAACACCCAGGCCGTGCCGCTGCTGGCCAAGGATGTCCTGAAAGACATGCCGACCACCCCGGAAAACATCGCCAACCAGGTGCAGATCGACGTCAGCTTCTGGGCTGACAACGGCGAACAACTGGAACAGCGCTTCAATTCCTGGGCGGCGAAATAACCCAGCTCAAAACTGGATGAGAACTCCTGTGGCGAGGGAGCTTGCTCCCGCTTGCGTGCCCAGCACTCACAAAATTGGCAGTGCCAACCCGATTTTGGGGCCGCTTCGCAGCCCAGCACGAGCAAGCTCGCTCGCCACAGGGGCCGCCATCCTCAGCGTGGTGGTTCAACACAACAGCGGCGGTTCGCCACCTCTGTAACGATCAAAGATTTGCGGAGTACGTCATGGCCATCGCCGTTCCCCTGACCGAGGGCGCCAGCCCCACCTTGAAGCAGAAGCTCAAGCGCGCCGAGCGGGTCAACCGCTGGAAGGCCCAGGCGCTGATTGCGCCGCTGGTGCTGTTCCTGCTGCTGGTGTTTCTGGTGCCGATCGTGGCGCTGCTCTATAAAAGCGTCGGCAACCCGGAAGTGGTTGGCGGCATGCCGCGCACGGTCACTGCCATCGCCAGTTGGGACGGCCGCGGCCTGCCTGCCGAGCCGGTGTACAAGGCGGCCAGCGAAGACCTCGCCGAAGCACGCAAAAACCAGACACTGGGCGATCTGTCCAAGCGCTTGAACATGGAGTTGGCCGGCTATCGCAGCCTGCTGACCAAAACCGCCCGGGCGCTGCCGTTCGCCAGCGAACCGGCCTCCTATAAAGAAGCCCTGGAAGCGCTCGACGAGCGTTGGGGCGACCCGGCCTACTGGCAAGCGGTGAAACGCAACACCAGTAGCATCACTCCGTATTACCTGTTGGCGGCAGTCGATCACCGCATCGACGACCTGGGCGAACTGGCCCCGGCCACCCCGGATCAGGCGATCTACCTCGACATCTTCGCCCGTACCTTCTGGATGGGCCTGGTCATCACTGTGATCTGCCTGTTGCTCGCCTATCCACTGGCCTACCTGCTGGCGAACCTGCCTTCGCGGCAGAGCAACCTGTTGATGATTCTGGTGCTGCTGCCGTTCTGGACCTCGATTCTGGTGCGGGTCGCGGCGTGGATCGTGCTGCTGCAATCCGGCGGCCTGATCAACAGCGCGCTGCTGGCCATGGGCATCATCGATAAACCGCTGGAACTGGTGTTCAACCGCACCGGCGTGTACATCTCGATGGTGCACATCCTGCTGCCGTTCATGATTCTGCCGATCTACAGCGTGATGAAGGGCATCTCGCCAACCTACATGCGCGCGGCGATTTCTCTCGGCTGTCATCCGTTCGCCAGTTTCTGGCGCGTGTACTTCCCGCAGACCTACGCCGGTGTCGGCGCCGGCTGCCTGTTGGTGTTCATCCTCGCCATCGGCTACTACATTACGCCGGCGCTGCTCGGCAGCCCGAACGACCAAATGGTCAGCTACTTCGTCGCTTTCTACACCAACACCAGCATCAACTGGGGCATGGCCACCGCGCTCGGCGGTCTGCTGTTGCTGGCAACCGTGGTGCTTTATCTGATCTACAGCTGGCTGGTCGGCGCCAGTCGCCTGCGCCTGAGCTAAGGGGAATTTGCGATGCTGAGTCCTTACATGTCACCCATCGAACGGGTGTGGTTCTACAGCCTGCGGATCCTCTGCGGCCTGATCCTGTTGTTCCTGATCCTGCCGGTGCTGGTGATCGTGCCGCTGTCGTTCAACTCGGGAAGTTTCCTGGTCTATCCGCTGCAGGGTTTCTCGCTGCAGTGGTACCACGACTTCTTCGCCTCGGCGGAATGGATGCGTGCGCTGAAGAACAGCATCATCGTCGCCCCGGCCGCGACCGTGCTGGCGATGATCTTCGGCACCCTGGCGGCGATCGGCCTGACCCGGGGCGACTTCCCCGGCAAATCGCTGGTGATGGCGCTGGTGATTTCGCCGATGGTGGTGCCGGTGGTGATCATCGGTGTGGCGAGCTATCTGTTCTTCGCGCCGCTGGGGCTGGGCAACAGCTTCTTTTCGCTGATCGTGGTGCATGCGGTATTGGGTGTGCCGTTTGTGATCATCACCGTGTCGGCGACGTTGCAGGGCTTCAATCACAATCTGGTGCGCGCGGCGGCCAGCCTGGGGGCGTCGCCGCTCACCGCGTTCCGCCGTGTGACCTTGCCGCTGATTGCGCCCGGGGTGATTTCCGGGGCGCTGTTTGCCTTTGCGACATCGTTTGACGAAGTGGTGGTGACGCTGTTTCTCGCAGGTCCCGAGCAGGCGACGTTGCCACGGCAGATGTTCAGCGGGATTCGCGAGAACCTCAGCCCGACGATTGCGGCGGCGGCGACGTTGCTGATTGCCTTCTCCGTCATCCTGCTGCTGACCCTGGAATGGTTGCGCGGGCGTAGCGAGAAACTGCGCACCGCTCAGATCTAAAGATCAAAAGCCACCCCCTCACCCCAGCCCTCTCCCCCAAGGGGGCGAGGGGGAAGGGAGCAGATCTTCGTGGCTTTCGCGGCCGGAGTTCGACTCGGTAATTCAGGTCGATGTACTTCGAGAGTACAACTCGGTCAGTCCCCTCTCCCTCCGGGAGAGGGTTAGGGTGAGGGGCTCTTGATCTTTTACCGGTCAACCATTCACCACCTGAATAGCAGACAACCCCAAATCCCCAGCTAATCTTGTGCCCAGCTCCCACATCTATAAGAGGCTGCGCACCATGAGTCTGTCCCAGTTCAAAATCGCTCACAAACTGATCACCGGCGCCGCAGCCATCGAACAACTGGCGGCGGAGCTCACGCGCCTTGATGTCGACAACCCACTGATCGTTACCGACGCGGCGCTGGTCAAATCCGGCACCGTCGAGCTGGCGCTGGTGCAACTCGGCGGGCGCGACTACGAGATTTTCGACCGGGTGCTGCCCGACCCGGAAATCGCCATCGTCGAAGACTGCATGCGCGCCTACCGTGAGGGCGGGCATGACGGTTTGATCGGCCTCGGCGGTGGCAGCGCCATCGACATCGCCAAGAGCGTCGCCGCCTACGCCGGTTATCACGGCGCGCTGGAAGACCTGTTCGGCGTTGATCAGGTGCCGCGCAAGGGCCCGCCGCTGATCGCCATCCCGACTACCGCTGGCACCGGTTCCGAAGTCACCAACGTGGCGATCCTCTCCGACAAGGTCGCGCAGTTGAAGAAAGGCATTGTCAGCGACTATCTGTTGCCGGACGTGGCGCTGGTCAGTCCG
The DNA here is from genome assembly GCF_020736465.1 of Pseudomonas sp. HN2. Lineage (NCBI taxonomy): Bacteria > Pseudomonadati > Pseudomonadota > Gammaproteobacteria > Pseudomonadales > Pseudomonadaceae > Pseudomonas > Pseudomonas sp. HN2. Next base: position 5,454,437 of record NZ_CP085885.1, on the reverse strand, counting down.
CAAATGACCCTGACCTGTCCGCGCAGTGTCACCGCCGCCAGCGGCGTCGATGCACTGGTGCACGCCATCGAATCCTATCTGTCGGTGAATGCCTCGCCGATCACCGACTCCCTCGCCATTGGCGCGATCAAACTGATCGCCGGCGCCTTGCCCAAGGCCTACGCCAATGGCGCCAACCTGCAAGCGCGCGAAGATATGGCCACCGCCAGCCTGATGGCCGGCATGGCGTTCGGCAATGCCGGGGTCGGCGCGGTGCATGCGCTGGCGTATCCGCTGGGCGGGCGTTTCAATATTGCCCACGGCGTCAGCAACGCCTTGTTGCTGCCCTATGTGATGACCTGGAACAAAATGGCCTGCGTCGAACGCATGCAGGATATTGCCGAAGCCATGGGCGTGAAGACCGCTCATCTGAGTGCCAGCGAAGCAGCGGACAAAGCCGTGCAGGCCATGAGCGATTTGTGCGCGGCGGTGGAAATTCCTGCCGGGTTGCGCAGTTTCGGCGTGCCGGAAGAAGCGATCCCGGCCATGGCCGTAGAGGCCGCCGGCATTGAGCGACTGATGCGCAACAACCCGCGCCAACTCAGCGCCGGCGACATCGAGAAGATCTATCGCGCGGCCTACTGAGTTGCAGTCGCTTGGGGCTCATGGCGCAACCCAATCATCGCGGTCCCGGTGCGCGCGTGGAAACTTGAGGTATACAATGCGCGCCATCGTGATTTAGCTCAGCACAGGTGCGTCATGCAGCCCTTCGTAATTGCTCCGTCGATCCTCTCCGCCGACTTCGCCCGCCTCGGCGAGGAAGTGGACAACGTTCTCGCCGCCGGCGCCGACTTCGTCCATTTCGACGTCATGGACAACCACTACGTGCCGAACCTGACGATCGGTCCGATGGTTTGCGCAGCACTGCGCAAGTACGGCGTCACCGCGCCGATCGACGCGCACCTGATGGTCAGCCCGGTGGACCGCATCGTTGGCGACTTCATCGAAGCCGGCGCGACCTACATCACCTTCCACCCGGAAGCCACGCTGCACGTTGATCGCTCGTTGCAACTGATCCGTGAAGGCGGTTGCAAATCCGGCCTGGTGTTCAACCCGGCGACCCCGCTGGACGTGCTCAAGTACGTGATCGACAAGGTCGACATGGTCCTGCTGATGAGCGTCAACCCGGGCTTCGGCGGGCAGAAGTTCATTCCCGGCACCCTCGACAAACTGCGTGAAGCGCGGGCGATCATCGACGCTTCGGGGCGCGATATCCGTCTGGAAATCGACGGCGGCGTCAACGTCAACAACATCCGCGAAATCGCCGCCGCCGGCGCTGACACCTTTGTCGCCGGCTCGGCCATTTTCAATGCGCCGAACTATCAGGAAGTCATCGACAAGATGCGTTCCGAACTGGCACTGGCGCGCCCATGAGCGGTTTTGAGCAGCTGTTCCCGGGGCAATTGCCACGGTTGGTGATGTTCGATCTGGATGGCACGCTGATCGATTCGGTTCCCGACCTGGCAGCGGCGGTGGACACCATGCTGCTCTCCCTCGGTCGTCCGCCGGCGGGTATCGAGGCGGTGCGCGAATGGGTCGGCAATGGCGCGCCGGTGCTGGTGCGTCGGGCCTTGGCGGGTGGCATCGATCATTCGGCGGTGGATGACGCTGAAGCCGAGCGCGCATTGGAAATTTTCATGGAGGCGTACGGCGCCAGCCATGAGCTGACCGTGGTCTATCCCGGTGTGCGCGACACGCTCAAGTGGCTGCACAAGCAAGGCGTGGCCATGGCGCTGATCACCAACAAGCCCGAGCGGTTCGTCGCGCCGCTGCTCGATCAGATGAAGATCGGCCGCTACTTCAAGTGGATCATCGGTGGCGATACCCTGCCGCAGAAGAAGCCTGACCCGGCGGCGCTGTTTTTCGTGATGAAAATGGCCAACATTCCGGCCTCGCAATCGTTGTTCGTCGGCGACTCGCGCAGCGATGTGCAGGCGGCGAAAGCGGCGGGGGTCAAATGTGTGGCGCTCAGTTACGGCTACAACCATGGCCGGCCGATTGCCGAGGAATCGCCGGCACTGGTGATCGACGATTTGCGCAAACTAATTCCCGGTTGCCTGGATCTGGCCGGTGGGATAACGTTGCCCGACGCTGTTCAACCCCCTTCTGGAAACGCCATCGTGGTGGTCACCCGCAAACTCTGGATGAAAGTCATCAAGGCCCTGGCCCGCTGGCGTTGGCGCGCCTGACTGATTCTGGCCGGCCCTGCCGGCGTGTTTGCCTGACTGACTGATTGCACCTCACACCACGAGGCACCTTATGATTCGCGAAGAATTCCTGCGTCTGGCCGCTGACGGCTATAACCGCATCCCGCTGGCCTGCGAAACCCTGGCCGACTTCGACACGCCGCTGTCGATCTACCTGAAACTGGCTGACCAGCCCAACTCCTACCTGCTCGAATCGGTGCAGGGCGGCGAGAAGTGGGGCCGTTACTCGATCATCGGTCTGCCGTGCCGCACCGTGCTGCGGGTGCACGACCATCACATCAGCATCACCGTTGATGGCGTCGAGACTGAAAGCCACGATGTTGAAGATCCGCTGGCCTTCGTCGAAGCCTTCAAGGCGCGCTACAACGTGCCGACCATCGCCGGTCTGCCGCGTTTCAACGGTGGCCTGGTCGGTTACTTCGGTTACGACTGCGTGCGCTATGTCGAGAAGCGTCTGGGCAAGTGTCCGAACCCGGATCCGTTGGGCGTGCCGGACATTCTGCTGATGGTGTCCGACGCCGTCGTGGTGTTCGACAACCTGGCCGGCAAGATGCACGCGATTGTCCTTGCCGACCCTGCCCAGGCCGATGCCTTCGAGCAAGGCCAGGCGCGTTTGCAGGAGTTGCTCGAGCAACTGCGTCAGCCGATCACCCCGCGTCGTGGCCTGGATTTCAGCAAACAGCAATCGGCCGATCCGGTGTTCCGTTCGAGCTTCACTCAGGACGATTACGAAAAAGCCGTCGACACCATCAAGGAATACATCCTTGCCGGCGACTGCATGCAGGTCGTGCCGTCGCAGCGTATGTCGATCGACTTCAAGGCTGCGCCGATCGATCTGTACCGCGCCCTGCGGTGCTTCAACCCGACTCCGTATATGTACTTCTTCAACTTCGGCGATTTCCATGTCGTCGGCAGTTCGCCGGAAGTGCTGGTGCGCGTTGAAGACAACCTGATCACCGTGCGCCCGATTGCCGGCACGCGTCCACGCGGTGCGACTGAAGAAGCCGATGTGGCGCTGGAGCAGGATCTGCTCTCGGATGACAAGGAGATCGCCGAGCACTTGATGCTGATCGATCTGGGCCGCAACGACACCGGGCGCGTCTCGGAAATCGGTTCGGTGAAGCTCACCGAGAAAATGGTCATCGAGCGTTATTCCAACGTCATGCACATCGTCTCCAACGTCACCGGCCAGTTGAAGTCGGGCCTGACGGCCATGGACGCACTGCGGGCGATTCTGCCGGCGGGGACTTTGTCCGGCGCGCCGAAAATTCGCGCGATGGAAATCATCGACGAACTCGAGCCGGTCAAACGTGGGGTATATGGCGGCGCGGTCGGTTACTTTGCCTGGAACGGCAACATGGACACCGCCATTGCCATTCGTACCGCTGTGATCAAGAACGGCGAGCTGCATGTGCAGGCCGGTGGCGGCATCGTCGCCGACTCGGTGCCGGCGCTGGAGTGGGAAGAAACCCTGAACAAACGCCGCGCGATGTTCCGCGCCGTGGCCCTGGCCGAGCAGACCCCGGAAATTTGAGCCACCACCAAACCCTTGTAGGAGTGAGCCTGCTCGCGATAGCGGTGTGTCAGTCAGCAAATTTGTTGAATGTTGATTCGCTATCGCGAGCAGGCTCACTCCTACATCTGATCTGTGTACGGCAATAAAAAAGCGGCGCCTGTCAGGGCGCCGCTTTTTTTTGCATCCATCACTCAGAAATCCAGCACAACCCCGACATTCAGTCCCTGCTGTTTGAAGTCATCGTCCTTGCGCAACGTATACCCCCCACGCAGCGCCAGATCCGCCGTCAGCTTGTGACTGACGCCAAGGCTCAAGCGGTTCAGGTGACTTGCCGGTGTATAGCCTTCAAGGGTGAAGTCATTGGCCGGCAGGGTGTTGAGGGCGATGTTGACCTTCTGCACGTCATCTTCGTATTCACGCTCATGCGCGTATTCGCCGTACACCTGCGTTTGCGCGGTGAAGTTGTACTTGCCCTGAATGCCCAGACCCAGACGTTTCGAATCGCGGCTCTGGTCATCGAAGGTCAACGCCGTGGCGCGATTGCTCTTTTCCGAGTAACCGTCGACATCGACACTGGCGTAATCGGCGCTGACAAATGGCGACAGGTGCCATTGGCTGCCGGGTTGGGCAATGTCATAACCGAGGCGCGTGCTGAACGCCCACAGGCTGCCGTCGGTATCGCCTTTCTCCGCACCCTCGCTGGCGCCCAGGTCGAACTTGCGCTTGAGATTGTCGTAGTCGAGTTTGCCGCCGGTCAGCGCGGCGTCGGCCCACCAGCGATTCTGCTGGAACTGGGCGAACGCGGTGGCCATGTAGCTGTTGAGTTTGTAGTCGGAGTCGTTGTGGCCGGCCTCGAGATTCTGCCGGTACAAACCGGCCGCCACGCCCACGCGCCAGGCTTCGTTCAGGCGATAGCTGCCGCCGACGTTGAGGTTGTAACCGCTGCCATCGGCGCTGGCGCCGCTGCTCTGGCTGTCGACATCCAGATGCTGTCCGCCGGCCGAGACAATCGCACGCCATTGGCCGACCGCTTGCCAGTTCTCCCAGTCTGCCTGCCATTGGTTGCGCAATTCATCCTGATGCGCGCGCACAGTGCCGCGGGCCATTTCCGGCAACAGGCTCAGTTCCCACGGCGCTGCCAGTAGAGAGTAGGCGTAATCGGCGATGAGTTTCTGCCCGGATTCGGTCGGGTGCACGCCATCGTTGTAGATCAGCTTGGTCGGGTCCGGCGTGGCACTGTTGATCCCGTAGCGGGCGTTTTCCGGGCAGCCACTGCCACTGAAGCAGGTCGCGGTGAGGTTCTGGTCAGTGGCCAGACCGAAGCGCCCCGGGTCGGCGAAGACTTCCGAGAGCAGCACCGGAATGTTCAGCGGAATGACTTCGGCGTTGATGCCTTGCAGGCGCGTCACCAACTGGCTGTTGAACTGGTTGGCGAGGGTGCTGCTGAACGCTTGCAGCGGCGTGCCATTGATGGCAGGTGTCAGGCCCACGTCGGGCAGCAGCCAGACCATCACGTATTTGGCGCCGGCGCTCTGCAGACTCTGCACGCTGTCGGCCAGCCGATCGGCAGCGGCGTTGGCTTGGGGCAGGCTGAGAATGCGGCCCTGAAGGAAGTCGTTGCCGCCACCGGAAATGTAATACAGCGCATTCGGGTCGGCGCGAAAACCGTTCGACGGCAGGTAACCGGCGCGGGTGCGTTCGCCGGTGGCCGATTGGGTGGTGATCGAGTCGAGAATCTGGTCAGTGCGATAGCCGCCGACAGCCCAGTTGTTGCCGTCGGGCTGGCCGTTTGCCGCGCGCACCGCGGAGCTGGACGAGGCAGTCTGGTCGGCGGAAAAGCCCAGGCGACCGCCAAGCAACTGTGTGGAATTCAATGAATAAACTTCGCCGCTGCCATCCCGATATACCGGCCCGGTGCGGTTGGTGTAGCGCTCGGTGGAGCCCGCCGGGCCGCCCGTGTCGGCGAAGGTCCCGGCGTCGTTGAGGCTGTCGCCGAATACGATGAAGCTTGAATAAGGGTTGGGTGCTGCGTTGGCCTGGGCGCAGGCGAGTGCGAGCAAGCAGCCGGCCAGCGGTACAAACAACGTTTGTCTGATCATGAGCAAGTCCGTTTATTTATTGTTGTAGGTGAACGAAACGACAGTACCAAAAACGTTCGGCGTTTTGCCATCGGTCGCGAATCCTTCTGCCGTTTCATAACCCGCAGGCCCCGCCATATTGCACGCTCCGCCCAGCTAAGTTACTGTGCCGGAACGTATGAACGAGACCTTCCCCGTGTTGATCACCAGCAAACTTCTGGATCAAGTCATCAAGGCACACGCCCGCTGGCGTTGGCGCGCCTGAATCTTCTCTGCCGGCCCCGCCGGATCTGTATCGCTTTGCCTTCCTTGTCTGTTTGAAACGCCGCTGCTGGCGCTCTCTGCGCGTCTGACATCGCGCAGCGCCCTGCGGGCAAGTCATCTGAAGGCTGTCATCAAGTCAGAATTCAAGAGGTTCGAAACGCCATGTTGCTGATGATCGACAACTACGACTCCTTTACCTACAACGTTGTGCAATACCTCGGCGAGCTGGGTGCCGAAGTCAAAGTGGTGCGCAACGACGAACTGACCATCGCCGAAATCGAAGCGCTGAATCCCGAGCGCATCGTGGTTTCCCCCGGGCCGTGCACGCCCACCGAGGCGGGCGTTTCCATTGACGCGATCAAGCACTTCGCCGGCAAACTGCCGATCCTCGGCGTGTGCCTGGGCCACCAGTCCATCGGCCAGGCCTTCGGCGGTGATGTGGTGCGTGCCCGCCAGGTCATGCACGGTAAGACTAGCCCGGTATTCCACGAGGACAAGGGCGTGTTTGCCGGCCTCAATCATCCGCTCACCGTTACCCGCTATCACTCGCTGATCGTCAAGCACGAGAGCCTGCCCGATTGCCTGGAACTGACCGCGTGGACCCAATACGACGACGGCTCGGTCGACGAAATCATGGGCCTGCGTCACAAGACCCTGAACATCGAGGGCGTACAGTTCCACCCCGAGTCGATCCTCACCGAGCAGGGTCATGAACTGTTTGCCAATTTCCTCAAACAAACCGGCGGCACGCGCTAAGGACTTCCCATGAATATCAAGACAGCCCTGAGCCGTATCGTCGATCACCTCGACCTCAGTACCGATGAAATGCGCGATGTGATGCGCGAAATCATGACCGGCCAGTGCACCGAAGCGCAGATCGGCGCGTTCATGATGGCCATGCGCATGAAGAGCGAGAGCATCGACGAGATCGTCGGCGCCGTGTCGGTGATGCGTGAGCTGGCCGATCAGGTCGAGCTGAAAACCCTCGACGGCGTGGTCGATGTGGTCGGCACCGGCGGTGACGGTGCGAACATCTTCAACGTCTCGACCGCGTCTTCCTTTGTTGTTGCAGCGGCCGGTTGCACCGTGGCCAAGCACGGCAACCGCGCAGTCTCCGGCAAGAGCGGCAGCGCTGATCTGCTGGAGGCTGCCGGCATTTACCTGAACCTCACCCCGGTACAGGTCGCGCGCTGCATCGACAACGTCGGTATCGGTTTCATGTTTGCCCAGACTCACCACAAAGCGATGAAGTACGCCGCCGGCCCGCGCCGCGAACTCGGCCTGCGCACGCTGTTCAACATGCTCGGCCCGCTTACGAATCCGGCCGGTGTGAAACATCAAGTGGTAGGCGTGTTTACTCAGGCGCTGTGCCGGCCATTGGCCGAAGTCTTGCAGCGACTGGGCAGCAAACACGTGCTGGTGGTGCATTCGAAGGACGGTCTGGATGAATTCAGCCTCGCCGCGCCGACCTTTGTCGCCGAACTGAAAAACAACGAAATCACTGAGTATTGGGTCGAACCGGAAGACCTCGGCATGAAGAGCCAGAGTCTGCACGGCCTCTCGGTCGAGGGCCCGGAAGCATCGCTGGCGCTGATCCGCGATGCCCTCGGCAAGCGCAAAACCGAAAACGGCCAGAAAGCGGCCGAGATGATTGTGCTCAATGCCGGTGCGGCGCTGTATGCCGCCGACCTGGCAAGCAGTCTGAAACAAGGTGTGGAGCTGGCGCACGACGCGCTGCACACCGGCCTCGCTCGGGAAAAACTCGAGGAGCTGGGTGCCTTTACCGCGGTATTCAAAGTGGAGAATGAAGGATGAGTGTACCGACGGTTCTGGAAAACATTCTGGCGCGCAAGGTTGAGGAAGTCGCCGAGCGCAGCGCTCGGGTCAGCCTGAGCGAGCTGGAAGGTCTGGCCAAGGCGGCCGATGCACCCCGTGGTTTTGCCCAGGCATTGCTGGCGCAAGCGAAGAAGAAACAGCCGGCAGTGATTGCTGAAATCAAAAAGGCCTCGCCGAGCAAAGGCGTGATCCGCGAAGACTTCGTGCCGGCCGACATCGCCAAGAGCTACGAAAAGGGCGGGGCGACTTGCCTGTCGGTGCTGACCGACATCGATTACTTCCAGGGCGCCGATGCGTATCTGCAACAGGCACGCGCTGCGTGCAAGCTGCCGGTGATCCGCAAGGACTTCATGATCGATCCGTACCAGATCGTTGAAGCCCGCGCGCTTGGCGCCGATTGCGTGCTCCTGATCGTCTCCGCGCTCGACGACGTGAAAATGGCCGAACTGGCCGCCGTGGCCAAGGGCGTCGGTCTCGACGTCTTGGTGGAAGTGCACGACGGTGACGAACTGGAACGCGCGCTGAAGACCCTCGACACGCCGCTGGTTGGCGTCAACAACCGCAACCTGCACACCTTTGACGTTAGCCTGGAAACCACTCTCGACCTGCTGCCGCGCATCCCGCGCGATCGCCTGGTGATTACCGAGAGCGGCATCCTCAATCGGGCCGACGTCGAGCTGATGGAAATCAGCGATGTGTATTCGTTCCTGGTCGGCGAAGCGTTCATGCGCGCGGAAAACCCGGGCGTTGAATTGCAGCGCTTGTTCTTCCCGGAGCGGGGCGGTCCAGTCGTCAGCGGTTCGACCCTCGACTGACCGAGTCGCCCTCATTCGCGAGCAGGCTTCGCTCCCACAGGGAAATGCATTCCAGTGTGGGAGCGAGCCTGCTCGCGAAGAGGCCCTGAATTCCGCTAAAGAGATTCAATCTGCCGGAGCCCCCCCATGTCGCTGCCAACCCCCCTGACCATCGAATCCGGCCTGCAAGCCGAACAGGACTTGTTGGCCTCGGTCTGCGCCGGCGACGCCGAATTCGGTCTGCTGTTCTGGCAACCCACCGACCGCGCGCTGGTCATGCCGCGCCGCCTCAACCGTCTCCCGCAATTCGACCACGCGTGCGAAGTCTCCGCTGCCGCCGGCTGGCCGGTGCTGCTGCGAGAAACCGGCGGCGAGCCGGTGCCGCAATCTGCTGCGACCATCAACATTGCTTTGGTCTATGCCCCGCCTCGCAGCGAAGGCGACTTGAACCGCATCGAAACCGGCTATCGTCGCCTGTGCGATCCGATCTGTCAGTTGCTGGATGAGTTGGGTGGTACATCGTCGGTGGGGGAAATCGACGGTGCATTCTGCGATGGCCGCTTCAACGTCAATCTCGACGGCCGCAAGATGGTCGGCACCGCCCAGCGCTGGCGTCAGAGCCAGGGCGGACAACGTCCGGTGGGTCTGGTGCACGGGGCGATGCTGATGGATGACGAGCGCGAGTCGATGGTCGCCGCGGTCAATCGCTTCAATGAAGCCTGCGGGCTGGAGCAACGGGTGAGGGCGCAAAGCCATATCGCCTTGCATGAGAAATTCAACGCGCCACAAGCGCTGGCGCGTCTCGATGAGCTGTTTCGTTTGATGCTGGCGCAGATCTACAGCGCCTGATTTGCAGGCTTAGCGTGTCCCGAAGACCACCATGGTCTTGCCCTTCACGTCGACCAGGTTGCGTTCTTCAAGATCCTTGAGCACGCGGCCGACCATCTCTCGCGAACAACCGACGATCCGACCGATTTCCTGGCGGGTGACTTTGATCTGCATGCCATCCGGGTGCGTCATGGCGTCCGGCTGTTTGCACAGTTCCAGCAGGCACCGAGCGACTCGACCGGTGACGTCGAAAAACGCCAGGTCGCCGACTTTGCGCGTGGTGTTGCGCAGGCGTTGTGCGATTTGTCCGCTGAGTGCGTAAAGAATGTCTGGGTCCTGCTGCGACAGTTCGCGGAACTTGGCGTAACTGATCTCCGCGGTTTCGCACTCGACCTTGGCTCGCACCCAGGCGCTGCGTTCCTGTTCGTGGCCGGCTTGTTCGAACAGGCCCAGTTCGCCGAAGAAATCCCCGGCGTTCAGGTACGCGATGATCATCTCGCGACCATCGTCGTCTTCGATGAGGATAGTGACCGAGCCCTTGATGATGAAGTACAGCGTGTCCGAGCGATCGCCGGCGCAGATGATGTTGCTCTTTGCCGCATGACGCCGGCGCTGGCAATGCATCAGCAGCTTGTCGATGTTCTTGATTTTGGGTGTGGGGGTAATAGCAACCATGGTTGTATCCCGAAAAGACTGCACGGTGATGTTTGAGTTTTTATGAGGCGCTGAAGGCGGTCGCTACAGGGCTGACGAATGGGCGCCAGCGAATTGGCGCCAGCTTACCAGACACTTCGTCGAAAATTCGAGAAATTACCTACAACCAGACAGCATCCGTCCTAGGACGTCGCTCCTGCCGGGACAAAGCCCTGTGCTAAGCTGGCGACCCTTTTTTTACAGTGGAGTCTGGGCGATGAAGGCACGCATCCAATGGGCTGGCGAAGCCATGTTCCTCGGCGAATCGGGCAGCGGTCATGTCGTGGTGATGGACGGTCCGCCGGACGCCGGTGGCCGTAACCTCGGGGTTCGCCCGATGGAGATGCTCTTGCTGGGTGTCGGCGGGTGCAGCAACTTCGACGTGGTCAGCATCCTGAAGAAGTCGCGACAGGCCGTTGAAAGCTGCGAAGCCTTCCTCGACGCCGAGCGCGCGACTGAAGATCCCAAGGTCTTTACCAAGATCCACATGCACTTCGTAGTCAAGGGCCGGGGCCTGAAAGAAGCCCAGGTCAAGCGCGCCATCGAGCTGTCGGCCGAGAAGTATTGCTCCGCGTCGATCATGCTCGGCGCGGCTGGGGTGGCGATTACCCACGACTATGAAATCGTTGAACTCGGTTGAACCGACATTCAACTATCATAAAAGCAGTGCAGACTCTGGCGATCCCCTGCTGACGTCTGCATAATGCGCCACTTTTTTCAGGGCAGTGATCGGTCAGCCGACAGGTCATCCGCCTGAACAGATAACCAAAATCGCCATCGCGAAGAGGTGTTAACCGTCCTACGCAGGTGCGTTGTTCGCACTTGACGGGCATGCTTGATCACGCGGCCGCGCCGCATACATAGAGAGTTTTTAACGGTGAAAAGCAAACTCAAGCTCCACGGGTTCAATAACCTGACAAAGACCTTGAGCTTCAACATCTATGACATCTGCTACGCGGAAACCCCGCAAGACCAGCAGGCTTACGTCGAGTACATCAATCAAGAGTACAACGCGAAACGCCTGACGCAGATTCTCACAGAAGTTGTCGAGATCATTGGTGCCAACATCCTGAACATCGCCAGTCAGGACTATGAACCCCAGGGCGCCAGCGTCACGATTCTGATTTCGGAAGAGCCGGTAACCCCGACTGACAGCCAGATCGAAGAATCGCCGGGCCCGTTGCCCGAAATCATTCTGGCCCACCTCGACAAGAGCCACATCACGGTACACACCTACCCGGAAATCCATCCGGACGATGGTATTGCGACCTTCCGTGTGGATATCGACGTGTCGACCTGTGGTGTCATTTCACCGCTCAAAGCGCTCAACTTCCTCATTCACCAGTTCGATTCGGACATCGTGACCGTGGATTACCGTGTGCGCGGCTTCACCCGTGACGTTGAAGGCAACAAGCACTTCATCGACCACGAAATCAACTCGATCCAGAACTACCTCTCCGAAGACACCCGCGACGCGTACCAGATGACCGACGTGAACGTGTACCAGGAAAACCTGTTCCACACCAAGATGCTGTTGAAGAACTTCGAACTGGACAACTACCTGTTCGGCGACGCCACCAGCAATCTTTCGCCCGAGCAACGTGCCCAGGTGACCGACCGTGTGAAACACGAAATGCTGGAAATCTTCTACGCGCGAAACATGCCGACCTAAGATTCCCGGACACAAAAAAGGCGACTCCCTCACGGCAGTCGCCTTTTTTATTGCTGCAATACGGAGCCCTGTAAGGGTGAGTCTGCTCGCGATGAGGCCATCAGCATCGACCCAGATCTCAAATCCGATAGGTACTCTTGGTCATCACTTTCGCCAACAGGCTCATCCCGAACTTCACCGGCGCCGGAAAACGAAACCCGCCCGCATCCAAAGCACTTTCCGCGTGATGTTGTTCATCGATGCGCATCTGCTCGAGAATCGCCCGGGACTTCTCGTCCTCGGCCGGCAATTGCTCCAGATGCTCATTCAGGTGCTTGCACACCTGATGCTCGGTCGCCGCGACGAAACCAAGACTGACCTTGTCGCTGATCAGTCCGGCGACCGCGCCGATGCCGAACGACATGCCGTAAAACAGTGGATTCAGCACGCTGGTGTGGCTACCCAGTTGGTGAATGCGCTGCTCGCACCAGACCAGATGATCGATCTCTTCTTCCGCCGCGTGCTCCATGGCTTGGCGTACTTGCGGCAACTTGGCGGTCAGTGCTTGGCCCTGGTACAGCGCCTGGGCGCAGACTTCACCGGTGTGGTTGATGCGCATCAGGCCGGCGACGTGGCGGGTGTCTTCGTCGCTCATCTGCGTGTCCGGCTGCAGAATCGCTGGCGATGGACGGTACGGCTGGCCACTGAAGGGCAACAGCGTGCGCATCGCGGCATCGGCTTGCAGCAGAAGACGGTCTATGGGCGAGTAGTGACGTTGGGTAGTCATGCTGACCTCCGGGAAGAATCTCGGCGGCCAGTTTAACCGAATCGGCCGGCGAGGGTTTGCGCTGGGTCATTGGCTGCTGATTTTGCTCTTTGTGGGAGCGAGCCTGCTCGCGAAAGCGGATTATCGGATACTGAAGTGTTGAATGTATCGACGCCTTCGCGAGCAGGCTCGCTCCCACAGTCGGTTGTCGCCAATCAGCCCGGCGGCCAGTTCATCTGACGCTGCCCCAGCACGTGCATATGAATGTGATAGACAGTCTGCCCGCCAAGTTCATTGCAGTTCATCACCACGCGAAAGCCCTCTTCGCAACCCAGTTCCAGCGCCAGACGCTGCGCAGTGAACAGGATGTGCCCGGCCAGCGCCTTGTCGTCTTCGGTCAGGTCATTGAGCGTGCGCACCGGTTTTTTCGGGATTACCAGAAAGTGCACCGGAGCTTGTGGGGCGATGTCGTGGAAGGCCAGAACCTGGTCGTCCTCGTAAATGATATTGGCCGGGATTTCCCGGTTGATGATCTTGGTGAACAGAGTATCCACTGCTGTTTCTCCGTTGAGTTGGGCTGAATCGAGTGTACCGCTTCGAAGTCGTCTTCCTAGCGGGGGCAGTAAGCTTTGTTGACCATGCCGACAATCGTCCGGTTAAGCCAGCGCGAACCCAGCCGCGGCAGGAACGCCAGCCAGCGGTTGCGTCGTCCCGGAATGATGATTGCGCGATTTTTATCCAGTGCACGCACGGCATGCAGCGCGACCTCTTCCGGACTCATCAGCGAGTTGCTGCTTTCGATCTTTTCGCTGCTCATTTGTGCGGTACGGAAGAACGGCGTACGTGTCGGGCCAGGGCACAGCACCGAGACTTTCACGCCGCTTTGTTTGAGCTCGACGCGCAGGGCTTCGGAAAAGTGCAGCACGTAGGCTTTGCTGGCGTAGTAAGTGCTCATCCATGGGCCGGGGCTGTAAGCGGCCACCGAGGCGACGTTCAGAATCTGCCCGCCACCCAGTAGCGCCATGCTGTTGCCGACCGCATGGCAAAGGCGAGTGAGGGCCAGGATGTTGACCTCGATGAGGTCCTGTTCGGTCATCCAGTCCTGCGCGAGAAACGGGCCGCACGTGCCGATACCGGCGCAGTTGACCAGCAGATCGATCTGCCGGTCACCTTCTTCGAGCTCCAGCAAAAAGCCGGACAGGCGCAACGGTTCGCCGAGGTCGCAGGCACGAAACAACACTTCGACATCGAAGCGCTGGGTCAGCTCGATGGCGATGCTTTCCAGCTGATCACGCTGTCGTGCCACCAGAATCAGGCTGCGGCCACGCCGGGCCAGCGCTTCGGCCATGGCCAGGCCGATGCCGCTGGAGGCGCCAGTGATCAGAGCGTAACGGGTCATGCAGTTCTCCATCGCAACAGCTCCGCGCCGGCGACGCGGTTGTCACGGCGAGGAGCGCTGTTCATTCTTGCACAGAGTCTACAGGGGCCTGCGCCGGTTCGGCTGCCTCGTCGGCGGAAATCGCTGGCGGTTCGACGACCTCAACTTCGTCGGTGGTCACCGAGCCGCTGTCATAACTGCTTTCCAGATTGCTTTCGTACTCCTCTTGCACAGCGGAGAAGCCACCGAGGAGGCCGCCGGCAAAAATCAGCGCGAAGAACACGATCCACAATGAGCACAGCACTTTGACCGCTGTGCTGTTGGGCGGCGGCGGCGGGCCATAGCGGTTGGCGCCGGTATTGCCGGGGACGACCATGATCACCAGTGGGAAGAAGCTGCCCACGAACGGCACCAGATTCAGCAACCACAGCCAGCCTGACCAGCCGATATCGTGCAGGCGCTGAACGCTGAACAGAATGCTGACGATCATGAAGCCAATAAACAGGAAGACGGCCAGAATCCCGCCGAAAATCAGGCCGGTTGTCGAGTCGCCGCTGACCAGTCCCAACGCAATCAAGGCGAACACGCCGACGATGGGCAGGGCCACCAGACTCAAGACCATGGTCCAGGCCAGAAAGCGCAGGCGACCGATCCGGCCTTCGACACTGAATGGCTTGAGCGTGGCGAACGCTGGCAGGCTTTCTCCGACGTTCGCGCGTGGCGGGGCGTAGGGCGAGTCCGGTTCGGCCACCGCTGCAGGGTTATCGTGGACATCTGCCAGACTCAGCTCAATGGCAGTTTCCGCTTCGATCCGCGCATCGATCCCGGTTTTGCTCAACGCTTGCAGATACGTCTGGGCATCGCTGTGGGATAAATCCCGTTTGAGGGCGACGGCGCGGCCACTGAACAGGCGCTCGATGGCGGCCACATCGCTTTTGAACAGATCCGCCAGATTCAGTTTGGCAGTAGTGAGGTCGACGCCGGGTTGCAGCGCGCCGTCGAAGACGATCTTGTAACGGGGTTCGCTCATGGCCGAGGCATCCTTGTCGCGATTGGGTTTGCAGGTATCAAGTCGAGGCCAGCCTGATAGTGACTGGCCGGGTATCTCTCAGCGCGGCCAGCGTTGTGGCAGCTGTGCAGCGCGCGTTTGGGCTTGACGATATTCCGCGTCCAGCCGCGCAATCAACTGGTCCACGCTTGGCAGATCGTCAATCTGGCCAACACCCTGGCCCGCCGACCACACGGTCTTCCAGGCTTTGGCCTCATCATTGATGGGCTTGAGCTTGTCGCCGAAATTCACCTCGCCCTTGCCTTGTAGCGCTGCCATGTCGAAACCGGCCGCTTCCAGGCTCTGGCGCATGAAGCTGGCCGGCACTCCCGACACCGCTGGAGTATGAATGATGTCGGCAGCCTTGGCTGTCAGCAGCATGTCTTTGTAGGCGTCAGGCGCGTGACTTTCGGTGGTGCCGATAAATCGCGTACCGAAGTAGGCCAAATCCGCGCCGAGCAGCTGCGCGGCGAGAATCTCATGGCCGTGGTTCAAACATCCTGCAAGCAACAGCGTCTTGTCGAAAAACTCGCGGATTTCGGCAATCAGCGCAAACGGACTCCAGGTGCCGGCATGCCCACCGGCACCGGCTGCGACGGCAATCAGTCCGTCGACCCCGGCTTCAGCGGCTTTCTCGGCATGGCGCCGCGTGGTCACGTCGTGAAACACCAGGCCGCCATAGCTGTGCACCGCGTCGACCAGTTCCTTCACCGCGCCGAGGCTGGTGATGACAATCGGTACCTTGTGCTCGACGCAGATGTCCAGATCCGCCTGCAGGCGCGGGTTGCTGTGGTGAACAATCAGGTTCACGGCATAAGGGGCCGGATTATCCAGCGTCGCCAAGCCCGCCTCGATCTGTTCCAGCCAGGCCTTGAATCCGCTGCTCTCGCGCTGGTTCAGCGCCGGAAAGCTGCCGACCACGCCGTTGCGGCAGCAGGCGAGCACCAGCTCCGGATTGGAAATCAGAAACATCGGCGCCGCCACCACGGGCAGACGCAGGCGTTGTTCGAGCAGAGCGGGCAGCGACATTGAGAACACCCCGAAGATCTGTATTGATTGAAGTTAGAACGGCTTGACCACGACCAGAATTACGATAGCCAGCAATATCAGAACCGGCACTTCATTGAACCAGCGATAAAAGACATGGCTGCGGGTGTTTTCGCCACGGGCAAAACGTTTTACCTGCGCGCCGCACATGTGGTGGTAGCCGATCAGCAATACGACCAGGGTCAGCTTGGCGTGGATCCAGCCGCCCTGGCTGAAGAGTGACGGGTTGAGGTAGATCAGCCAGCCACCGAAGATCAGCGTGGCGATCATCGCCGGCCCCATGATGCCGCGATACAGCTTGCGCTCCATGACGCTGAAGCGTTCCTGGCTGATCGTGTCTGCGCTTTGTGCGTGGTAAACGAACAGGCGCGGCAAGTAGAACAGCCCGGCAAACCAGCAGACGACGCTGACGATGTGAAACGCTTTAAGCCATAGATAGAGCATTTTTGGTTATTCCCTCATTCACGGTAGCCAGATAGTAGAGGCTTGAGCGCCCGCGCGTCACCTTGGCGGTTGTCGCAGGCGCGCGCGGCCCCTATTATCGACGGCTTTCCAGTGGGTTCGTTGAGGGCAGGTTTATGGTCAAGGTCGGTATCGTCGGCGGCACGGGTTACACCGGTGTCGAACTGCTGCGTCTGTTGGCACAGCATCCGCAGGCAGAAGTGGTCGTCATCACTTCCCGATCCGAGGCCGGTCTGGCCGTGGCTGACATGTACCCGAACCTGCGCGGCCACTACGACGGCCTGGCGTTCAGCGTGCCGGACGTGAAAACCCTCGGCGCCTGCGATGTGGTGTTCTTCGCCACGCCACACGGTGTGGCTCACGCCTTGGCAGGCGAACTGCTGGCGGCGGGCACCAAGGTCATTGATCTGTCTGCCGACTTCCGTCTGCAAGACGCTGATGAATGGGCCAAGTGGTACGGCCAGCCGCACGGCGCGCCAGAACTGCTGGACGAAGCTGTCTACGGTTTGCCGGAAGTCAATCGCGAGCAGATCAAGAAAGCGCGCCTGATCGCGGTGCCGGGTTGCTACCCAACCGCTACGCAACTGGGCTTCCTGCCATTGCTTGAAGCAGGGCTGGCCGACGCTTCGCGCCTGATCGCCGACTGCAAATCCGGCGTCAGCGGTGCCGGGCGTGGCGCGGCTGTAGGTTCTTTGTACTCCGAGACGTCGGAAAGCATGAAGGCCTATGCGGTAAAAGGTCATCGCCACCTGCCGGAAATTTGCCAGGGTCTGCGTCGCGCGGCGGGCAAGGATGTCGGCCTGACCTTCGTACCGCACCTGACGCCGATGATTCGCGGTATTCACTCCACACTCTATGCGACCGTGGTCGATCGCTCGGTGGATCTGCAGGCGCTGTTCGAAAAGCGCTACGCCAACGAACCGTTCGTCGATGTAATGCCAGCCGGTAGCCACCCGGAAACCCGCAGCGTGCGCGGCGCCAACGTCTGCCGCATTGCTGTGCATCGTCCGCAGGATGGCGATCTGGTGGTGGTACTTTCGGTGATCGACAATCTCGTCAAAGGCGCCTCGGGCCAGGCGGTGCAGAACATGAACATCCTGTTCGGACTGGACGAGCGCTTCGGCCTGTCCCACGCCGGCATGCTTCCTTAAAAGCAGCTACGAGCTTAAAGTCACAAGCTACAAGAGATCAGCGGCAAGCTTGAAGCTCAGCGCTCGAAGCTTGCGCTGCTCCTCTAATAGTTGACCAATTTTCTAGGACAAGCGGATAATGCGCGTCATCACGCATTATGGCGGCGTAACGCCGGGAGATAGTCAGCATGAGCGTCGAATCCTTCACCCCCACGGCTTTGCAATTCACTCAAGGTGCTGCGCACAAGGTGAAGAGCCTGGTCGATGAAGAGGGGAATGATCGCTTGAAGCTGCGCGTATTCGTTACGGGCGGCGGTTGTTCTGGGTTTCAATACGGTTTCACCTTCGATGAAGACGTGGCCGATGACGACACCATCGTCGAGCGCGAAGGCGTGAGCCTGGTGGTCGATCCGATGAGCTTCCAGTACCTGGCCGGTGCCGAGGTGGATTATCAGGAAGGTCTGGAAGGTTCGCGCTTCGTGATCAAGAACCCGAATGCCACAACGACATGTGGTTGCGGATCGTCGTTCTCGATCTGATCGCACTTCACCGCACACAACAAAACGCCGCAGAGCCTTTCGGTTCTGCGGCGTTTTTGTGTGCGGAGATTATGCCGGGTAGATAGCGCCGAGTACGCGCAGACCGCGAGCACCGGTGACGCTTGGCCGGTTGGCGGCAATCCCTTCCAGGCAGCAATGAGCGAGCCACGCGAAGGCCATGGCTTCCACCCAATCCGGATCGACGCCGTGAGTTGCGGTGCTGGCGACCTTAGTGTTCGGCAGTAGATCCGCCAGTCGTTTCATCAGTGTGGCGTTATGTGCGCCGCCGCCACAGACCAGCAGTTCCTGCGTGTCCGATTGAGCACTTTGCAGCGACTCGACGATGGTCAGCGCCGTCAGTTCGAGCAGCGTGGCCTGAACGTCTTCGGCCGCAAAGCTCGGCAGGCGTGAAAGATGCTGTTCCAGCCAAGGCAGATTGAACACTTCACGGCCGGTACTCTTCGGGCCTTTGGTCACGAAGAACGGGTCGCTGAACAGTGCTTTGAGCAGGCTTGGCTGAACCGTGCCGGTCGCAGCCCACTGCCCGTCCCGGTCATAGTTTTCGCCGCGTTGCCGGTGAATCCAGGCGTCCATCAGAACATTCCCAGGGCCGCAGTCGAAACCGGCTACAGGTTTGCTTGGCTCAATCAGGCTGAGATTGCTGAATCCGCCTACATTCAAGACTGCCTGGTTACCGGTACGCTCTTCAAACAAAGCTTCGTGAAACGCTGGCACCAGAGGTGCACCCTGGCCGCCCGCCGCAACATCGCGGCTGCGGAAATCACTGACGACGGTAATGCCGGTCAACTCTGTCAGCAGGGCTGGGTTACCGATCTGCACGGTGAAGCCGCGTGCCGGTTCATGGCGAATGGTCTGACCGTGGCTGCCGATAGCGCGGATGGCATCGGGTTGGAGCTGTTGTTGAGCGAGGAGGGCATGAATACCTAGGGCTGCGAGCTCGACCCAGTGTTGCTGGGCAATCGCCGAGCGGGCGATCTCGTCGGGGCCGCTGGCGCACAAGCCAAGCAGCTCGGCGCGCAGGGAGTCAGGCATTGGCAGGTAGTGGGTGGCGATCAGTTTGATCGCCGAGGTCTGTTCGATCAGGGCGATGTCCAGCCCGTCGAGACTGGTTCCGGACATCACACCGATATACAGGGCCATCGCTTAGCGCTTGCTCGAAGCCAGCATGGTGGCCTTCTCTTGATCCATGCGCGCCATCAGCGGCTGGCTCTGCGCCAGGAAACGCGCGCGCTCGGACTTGGCGATCGGATCGGCCATTGGCAGCTTCTGGCCCAGCGGATCGACGTGAACGCCGTTTACCTGGAATTCGTAATGCAAATGTGGGCCAGTAGAAAGGCCGGTGGTACCGATGTAGCCAATGACTTGACCCTGCTTGACGGTACCGCCGGTTTTCACGCCTTTGGCGAAACCCTGCATGTGGCCGTACAGCGTGCGGTAGGTGTTGCCATGCTGGATGATCACGGTATTGCCGTAACCGCCACGACGACCGGCCAGTAATACTTTGCCGTCACCAGCAGCCTTGATCGGCGTGCCCCGTGGAGCTGCGTAATCAACACCTTTGTGGGCGCGGATCTTATTGAGAATCGGGTGCTTGCGGCCCATGGAGAACTTCGAGCTGATGCGGGCGAAGTCAACCGGCGTCCGGATGAAAGCCTTGCGCATGCTGTTGCCATCGGCGGTGTAATAGCTGCTGTTGCCTTGTTTGTTGGTGTAGCGAACGGCGGTGTAGGTCTTGCCACGGTTGGTGAAGCGCGCGGAAAGGATCGGGCCGGTGCCGACTGCCTTGCCGTTGATGACTTTCTGCTCGTAGATCACATCGAATTCGTCACCCTGACGGATGTCCTGAGCAAAGTCGACGTCGTAGCCGAAGACGCTGGCCATATCCATCGTCAGGCTGTGAGAGAGGCCGGCGCGCGCAGCGGACTGCGAAAGCGAGCTGTTGATGACGCCATGAACGTAGGCAGTGCGAACCGTTGGCTTGGCGGTGACACGGTTGAACGAATAGCCCTTATCGTTCTTGGTCAGGGTAATGGTTTCAACGTCGCTGACCTTGCTGTGCAAGCTGGTCAACTGTCCTTCCGGACTCAGTTCGAATTCGAGTTTCTGACCACGCTTGAGCTGGCTGAACTGTTTGGCCTGCTTGTCGCTTGCCAGTACTTCGTGCACAGAGGCTGCTGGCAGACCGACCTTTTCAAACAGGGTAGACAGCGTATCGCCTTTGGAAACCACGACCTCGCGGTGACCAGGCTCTTTTGGTTTCTCAGCAGCCGCAACAGGCGCCGGCGCAGTTTCGGCTGTTTGCGCGGCATTTTCGTCGCTGTTTTCAATTTGTGCGAACGGGGAAGCTGCGGGTTCGGTTGTGGCTTGAGCTGCATCGGCAGCGTCTTGATCTTGTGTCAGTTGTTCAGCAGGACTTTCCAGTTCAAGACTCAGAGTCGTCTTTTTGGCTTCAACATCGCTGGAGGGAAATACCAGCAACGCCAGACTGAGAAGGGCGGCGATTCCACTTGCGGCGAGCAGGTGGGTCTTCGGGTAAAGCGGGGGCGCTTTAGACGGTTCTGTGGTCATAGGTAATTTTTGACTTTGAAATAGATGAATTGGAAAAGATGAATGACATGATGAAGATGAAATAACTGTATAAAATATAACCAAATCATCTCTGAAGCAAGTCCACAGACCTCGGGCCTGTGGATTGCTGTCCGTGCGCCGGGCAAAACTTGTAATTGGTGCGCGTTCTTGTATGGTTGGTTCCCTTTGAATCTGAGCCTTGCGGGTCTGTTATGAAGTCGGTTGAAGAGCAGCTAGCGCTGATTAAACGTGGTGCGGAAGAACTGTTGGTCGAGTCCGAGCTGGTCGAGAAGCTCAAACGCGGCCAACCGCTGCGTATCAAGGCTGGTTTCGACCCTACCGCTCCGGATCTGCATCTGGGTCATACCGTGCTTATTAATAAGCTGCGTCAGTTCCAGGAGCTGGGGCATCAGGTGATCTTCCTTATTGGTGACTTCACCGGGATGATCGGCGACCCGAGTGGCAAGAGCGCAACGCGCCCGCCGCTGACGCGCGAACAGGTTCTCGAGAATGCCGAAACCTACAAGACTCAGGTTTTCAAAATTCTTGATCCGGCGAAAACCGAAGTTGCCTTCAACTCCACCTGGATGGACAAGATGGGACCGGCGGATTTCATTCGTCTGACGTCGCAATACACTGTCGCCCGCATGCTCGAGCGCGATGATTTCGACAAGCGTTACACCACCAATCAGCCAATCGCTATTCACGAGTTCCTCTATCCGCTGGTGCAGGGCTACGACTCGGTCGCACTGCGCGCGGATGTCGAACTGGGCGGTACCGATCAGAAATTCAATTTGCTGATGGGGCGTGAACTGCAGCGTGGGTATGGTCAGGAGGCTCAGTGCATTCTGACCATGCCATTGCTGGAAGGTCTGGATGGCGTGAAGAAGATGTCCAAGTCGCTGGGCAACTACGTCGGTATCCAGGAAGCGCCGGGCGTCATGTACAGCAAGCTGGTTTCCATTCCGGATGCGCTGATGTGGCGTTACTTTGAATTGCTGAGCTTCCGGTCCATGGATGAGATCGATGCATTCAGGGCTGACGTTGAAGCTGGTGCGAACCCGCGTGACATCAAGATCAAGCTGGCTGAAGAGATTGTTGCGCGTTTCCATGGTGAAGAAGCTGCAGCGAATGCTCATCGTGGGGCTGGCAATCGCATGAAGGATGGCGAGCTTCCGGACGATTTGCCTGAGATCGAACTGGCTTCGGCTGAGGACATGCCGATCGCTGCCGTTCTTAATAAGGCAGGTCTGGTGAAGAACTCGGCAGCGGCGCGTGATCTGTTGGCGGCTGGCGGAGTGCGCGTTGATGGTGAGGTGGTTGATCGCTCCTTTATATATGTAGTGGGCGCGACTCACGTTTGCCAGGCCGGTAAGAAGGCTTTTGCGCGTATCACGCTGAAATCTGAATAAAGTTGGAATTAGGGGTTGACGGCGAATTCCAGAGGTCTATAATTCGCCCCACTTCCGGCGCAGTCGAAACGGAAAACTCCTTGAGATTCAAAGAGTTACGCAGTTTTCGACAGCAGCTCGCTTCAGATCATCGAAGCCTGGAAGGAGTTGAAAGAGTAGTGATGTTTGGCTCTTTTAACGATTCGATCTTCTCGGTCGAAAGCGGAGAAAAAGAGGTGTTGACAGCAGCGATTAACGCTGTAGAATTCGCCTCCCGCTAACGAGAGATCGCAAGCGCAAGTGGTTGAAGTTGTTGAAGAATTCTTCGAAAGCTTCTGAAAATAATCACTTGACAGCAAATGAGGCTGCTGTAGAATGCGCGCCTCGGTTGAGACGAAAGATCTTAACCAACCGCTCTTTAACAACTGAATCAAGCAATTCGTGTGGGTGCTTGTGCAGTCAGACTGATAGTCAACAAGATTATCAGCATCACAAGTTACTCCGCGAGAAATCAAAGATGTAACCAACGATTGCTGAGCCAAGTTTAGGGTTTCTTAAAAACCCAAAGATGTTTGAACTGAAGAGTTTGATCATGGCTCAGATTGAACGCTGGCGGCAGGCCTAACACATGCAAGTCGAGCGGATGAAAGGAGCTTGCTCCTGGATTCAGCGGCGGACGGGTGAGTAATGCCTAGGAATCTGCCTGGTAGTGGGGGACAACGTTTCGAAAGGAACGCTAATACCGCATACGTCCTACGGGAGAAAGCAGGGGACCTTCGGGCCTTGCGCTATCAGATGAGCCTAGGTCGGATTAGCTAGTTGGTGAGGTAATGGCTCACCAAGGCGACGATCCGTAACTGGTCTGAGAGGATGATCAGTCACACTGGAACTGAGACACGGTCCAGACTCCTACGGGAGGCAGCAGTGGGGAATATTGGACAATGGGCGAAAGCCTGATCCAGCCATGCCGCGTGTGTGAAGAAGGTCTTCGGATTGTAAAGCACTTTAAGTTGGGAGGAAGGGTTGTAGATTAATACTCTGCAATTTTGACGTTACCGACAGAATAAGCACCGGCTAACTCTGTGCCAGCAGCCGCGGTAATACAGAGGGTGCAAGCGTTAATCGGAATTACTGGGCGTAAAGCGCGCGTAGGTGGTTTGTTAAGTTGGATGTGAAATCCCCGGGCTCAACCTGGGAACTGCATCCAAAACTGGCAAGCTAGAGTATGGTAGAGGGTGGTGGAATTTCCTGTGTAGCGGTGAAATGCGTAGATATAGGAAGGAACACCAGTGGCGAAGGCGACCACCTGGACTAATACTGACACTGAGGTGCGAAAGCGTGGGGAGCAAACAGGATTAGATACCCTGGTAGTCCACGCCGTAAACGATGTCAACTAGCCGTTGGGAGCCTTGAGCTCTTAGTGGCGCAGCTAACGCATTAAGTTGACCGCCTGGGGAGTACGGCCGCAAGGTTAAAACTCAAATGAATTGACGGGGGCCCGCACAAGCGGTGGAGCATGTGGTTTAATTCGAAGCAACGCGAAGAACCTTACCAGGCCTTGACATCCAATGAACTTTCCAGAGATGGATTGGTGCCTTCGGGAACATTGAGACAGGTGCTGCATGGCTGTCGTCAGCTCGTGTCGTGAGATGTTGGGTTAAGTCCCGTAACGAGCGCAACCCTTGTCCTTAGTTACCAGCACGTTATGGTGGGCACTCTAAGGAGACTGCCGGTGACAAACCGGAGGAAGGTGGGGATGACGTCAAGTCATCATGGCCCTTACGGCCTGGGCTACACACGTGCTACAATGGTCGGTACAAAGGGTTGCCAAGCCGCGAGGTGGAGCTAATCCCATAAAACCGATCGTAGTCCGGATCGCAGTCTGCAACTCGACTGCGTGAAGTCGGAATCGCTAGTAATCGCGAATCAGAATGTCGCGGTGAATACGTTCCCGGGCCTTGTACACACCGCCCGTCACACCATGGGAGTGGGTTGCACCAGAAGTAGCTAGTCTAACCTTCGGGAGGACGGTTACCACGGTGTGATTCATGACTGGGGTGAAGTCGTAACAAGGTAGCCGTAGGGGAACCTGCGGCTGGATCACCTCCTTAATCGACGACATCAGCTGCTGCATGAGCTCCCACACGAATTGCTTGATTCATTGAAGAAGACGATAGAAGCAGCCCGAAATTGGGTCTGTAGCTCAGTTGGTTAGAGCGCACCCCTGATAAGGGTGAGGTCGGCAGTTCGAATCTGCCCAGACCCACCAATTTTGTGTGGGAAACGCCTGTAGAAATACGGGGCCATAGCTCAGCTGGGAGAGCGCCTGCCTTGCACGCAGGAGGTCAGCGGTTCGATCCCGCTTGGCTCCACCACTACTGCTTCTGAAGTTTGAAAGCTTAGAAATGAGCATTCCACCGAAACGGTGATGAATGTTGATTTCTAGTCTTTGACTAGATCGTTCTTTAAAAATTTGGGTATGTGATAGAAAGATAGACTGAACGTTACTTTCACTGGTAACGGATCAGGCTAAGGTAAAATTTGTGAGTTCTCTTAGTTGAGAAATTCGAATTTTCGGCGAATGTCGTCTTCACAGTATAACCAGATTGCTTGGGGTTATATGGTCAAGTGAAGAAGCGCATACGGTGGATGCCTTGGCAGTCAGAGGCGATGAAAGACGTGGTAGCCTGCGAAAAGCTTCGGGGAGTCGGCAAACAGACTTTGATCCGGAGATGTCTGAATGGGGGAACCCAGCCATCATAAGATGGTTATCTTGTACTGAATACATAGGTGCAAGAGGCGAACCAGGGGAACTGAAACATCTAAGTACCCTGAGGAAAAGAAATCAACCGAGATTCCCTTAGTAGTGGCGAGCGAACGGGGACTAGCCCTTAAGTGGCTTTGAGATTAGCGGAACGCTCTGGAAAGTGCGGCCATAGTGGGTGATAGCCCTGTACGCGAAAATCTCTTAGTCATGAAATCGAGTAGGACGGAGCACGAGAAACTTTGTCTGAATATGGGGGGACCATCCTCCAAGGCTAAATACTACTGACTGACCGATAGTGAACTAGTACCGTGAGGGAAAGGCGAAAAGAACCCCGGAGAGGGGAGTGAAATAGATCCTGAAACCGTATGCGTACAAGCAGTGGGAGCAGACTTTGTTCTGTGACTGCGTACCTTTTGTATAATGGGTCAGCGACTTATTTTCAGTGGCGAGCTTAACCGAATAGGGGAGGCGTAGCGAAAGCGAGTCTTAATAGGGCGTCTAGTCGCTGGGAATAGACCCGAAACCGGGCGATCTATCCATGGGCAGGTTGAAGGTTAGGTAACACTGACTGGAGGACCGAACCGACTACCGTTGAAAAGTTAGCGGATGACCTGTGGATCGGAGTGAAAGGCTAATCAAGCTCGGAGATAGCTGGTTCTCCTCGAAAGCTATTTAGGTAGCGCCTCATGTATCACTGTAGGGGGTAGAGCACTGTTTCGGCTAGGGGGTCATCCCGACTTACCAAACCGATGCAAACTCCGAATACCTACAAGTGCCGAGCATGGGAGACACACGGCGGGTGCTAACGTCCGTCGTGAAAAGGGAAACAACCCAGACCGTCAGCTAAGGTCCCAAAGTTATGGTTAAGTGGGAAACGATGTGGGAAGGCTTAGACAGCTAGGAGGTTGGCTTAGAAGCAGCCACCCTTTAAAGAAAGCGTAATAGCTCACTAGTCGAGTCGGCCTGCGCGGAAGATGTAACGGGGCTCAAACCATACACCGAAGCTACGGGTATCACCTTCGGGTGATGCGGTAGAGGAGCGTTCTGTAAGCCTGTGAAGGTGAGTTGAGAAGCTTGCTGGAGGTATCAGAAGTGCGAATGCTGACATGAGTAACGACAATGGGTGTGAAAAACACCCACGCCGAAAGACCAAGGTTTCCTGCGCAACGTTAATCGACGCAGGGTTAGTCGGTCCCTAAGGCGAGGCTGAAAAGCGTAGTCGATGGAAAACAGGTTAATATTCCTGTACTTCTGGTTATTGCGATGGAGGGACGGAGAAGGCTAGGCCAGCTTGGCGTTGGTTGTCCAAGTTTAAGGTGGTAGGCTGAGATCTTAGGTAAATCCGGGATCTTAAGGCCGAGAGCTGATGACGAGTTACCCTTTGGGTGACGAAGTGGTTGATGCCATGCTTCCAAGAAAAGCTTCTAAGCTTCAGGTAACCAGGAACCGTACCCCAAACCGACACAGGTGGTTGGGTAGAGAATACCAAGGCGCTTGAGAGAACTCGGGTGAAGGAACTAGGCAAAATGGCACCGTAACTTCGGGAGAAGGTGCGCCGGTGAGGGTGAAGGACTTGCTCCGTAAGCTCATGCCGGTCGAAGATACCAGGCCGCTGCGACTGTTTATTAAAAACACAGCACTCTGCAAACACGAAAGTGGACGTATAGGGTGTGACGCCTGCCCGGTGCCGGAAGGTTAATTGATGGGGTTAGCTAACGCGAAGCTCTTGATCGAAGCCCCGGTAAACGGCGGCCGTAACTATAACGGTCCTAAGGTAGCGAAATTCCTTGTCGGGTAAGTTCCGACCTGCACGAATGGCGTAACGATGGCGGCGCTGTCTCCACCCGAGACTCAGTGAAATTGAAATCGCTGTGAAGATGCAGTGTATCCGCGGCTAGACGGAAAGACCCCGTGAACCTTTACTATAGCTTTGCACTGGACTTTGAATTTGCTTGTGTAGGATAGGTGGGAGGCTTTGAAGCGTGGACGCCAGTTCGCGTGGAGCCATCCTTGAAATACCACCCTGGCAACTTTGAGGTTCTAACTCAGGTCCGTTATCCGGATCGAGGACAGTGTATGGTGGGTAGTTTGACTGGGGCGGTCTCCTCCTAAAGAGTAACGGAGGAGTACGAAGGTGCGCTCAGACCGGTCGGAAATCGGTCGTAGAGTATAAAGGCAAAAGCGCGCTTGACTGCGAGACAGACACGTCGAGCAGGTACGAAAGTAGGTCTTAGTGATCCGGTGGTTCTGTATGGAAGGGCCATCGCTCAACGGATAAAAGGTACTCCGGGGATAACAGGCTGATACCGCCCAAGAGTTCATATCGACGGCGGTGTTTGGCACCTCGATGTCGGCTCATCACATCCTGGGGCTGAAGCCGGTCCCAAGGGTATGGCTGTTCGCCATTTAAAGTGGTACGCGAGCTGGGTTTAGAACGTCGTGAGACAGTTCGGTCCCTATCTGCCGTGGACGTTTGAGATTTGAGAGGGGCTGCTCCTAGTACGAGAGGACCGGAGTGGACGAACCTCTGGTGTTCCGGTTGTCACGCCAGTGGCATTGCCGGGTAGCTATGTTCGGGAAAGATAACCGCTGAAAGCATCTAAGCGGGAAACTTGCCTCAAGATGAGATCTCACTGGAACCTTGAGTTCCCTGAAGGGCCGTCGAAGACTACGACGTTGATAGGTTGGGTGTGTAAGCGCTGTGAGGCGTTGAGCTAACCAATACTAATTGCCCGTGAGGCTTGACCATATAACACCCAAGCAATTTGCTGACCTGAAAAGGCGCCAGATTGCGGTGTGTGAAGACGAAACGAACCGAAAGTTCGAAGCGCACAAACACCGACCGCTGTCACATACCCAATTTGCTGAAGCGAGGCCATCTGGTCACGACTCAGTACCCGAATTTCTTGACGACCATAGAGCGTTGGAACCACCTGATCCCATCCCGAACTCAGCAGTGAAACGATGCATCGCCGATGGTAGTGTGGGGTTTCCCCATGTGAGAGTAGGTCATCGTCAAGATTAAATTCCGAAACCCCAATTGCGAAAGCAGTTGGGGTTTTGTTTTGCCTGCGAGAAATGTGTCTGCTTGATTTCTATGCAACGGCCCGGGGCATGGCTATCATTCGGGCCTCATTGTGAGGCGAAACCTGCATGTTGACGTTGTTGGATCTTCTGAAGGATGGGCGATTCCATTCCGGACAGGACTTGGGGACTGCCCTGGGAATTAGCCGAAGTGCTGTATGGAAGCAGTTGCAGCAGCTTGAAGCCGAGCTGGGCCTGTCGATCCATAAAGTCCGCGGTCGAGGATATCAATTGTCGGCGCCTTTAATGCTGCTTGATCCTGTGGAAATAGCCAGAAGGGCGCCTCAGTGGCCTGTGACTGTGTTTGATTCTGTCGATTCGACAAATGCCGAAGCTCTGCGCTCCGTTGGTGAAGGCGCTCCTGCGCCATTTTTGGTGCTGGCGGAGCGACAATTGGCAGGGCGTGGTCGTCGTGGTCGTAAGTGGGTGAGCCCATTTGCAGAAAATCTTTACTACAGCCTCGTCCTCCGTATCGATGGGGGCATGCGTCAGCTTGAAGGGTTGAGCCTTGTTGTTGGCTTGGCCGTTATGCAGACCTTGCGAAATGCGGGTGTACCGAATGCCGGTTTGAAGTGGCCCAATGATGTTTTGGTGGGTAATAAGAAGATCGCCGGGATTCTACTTGAGCTCGTCGGAGATCCGGCGGATGTCTGTCATGTGGTGCTGGGTATAGGAATCAATGTGAATATGCAGGTTGCTGACGAGGTCGACCAGCAATGGACCTCCATAAGGCTTGAGTCTGGGCGAGCCTGTGATCGCAATGCTTTAGTGATTCAGTTAAGTAATCAATTGAGCGCTTACATTGATAAGCACCAAGCCAATGGCTTCGCTGGTCTGCACGCAGAATGGGCGGAAAACCATCTTTGGCAGGGGCGCGCCGTTTCGTTGATTGCTGGTAACAGTCAGGTCGACGGGGTTGTACTCGGTATTGATAGCCAGGGCGGGTTGCGCTTGAACGTAGACGGTGTTGAAAAAGTCTTCAGTGGTGGAGAGCTCAGCCTGAGGTTGCGTGATGATTCTTGAGCTTGACTGCGGCAACAGCTTTATAAAATGGCGCGTCCTGAATGCCGGGGCGAGCGGAGTGCTCTCGGAAGGGGTTGTAGATTCCAATCAAGCTTTAATTGAGAGCCTGCGGATCATAAAGTCGCTCTCACTGCGCAACTGTCGTTTGGTAAGTGTCAGGACTGATGAGGAAACCGGCGCGTTAATTGAGCTTATAGAGCGGGAATTCGGTATCCCTGTCGTATGTGCGAAATCCGCGCGCGAGATGTCTGGCGTTCGTAACGGCTATGAAAATTATGAGCGCTTGGGGCTTGATCGCTGGCTGGCGATGCTTGGGGGCTTTCACTTGGCTGCCGGCAATGCTTGCCTGATTCTCGACTTCGGTACGGCTGTCACTGCTGATTTTGTTGCGGCGGACGGGGAGCATCTCGGTGGGTTCATCTGCCCTGGTATGCCATTGATGCGAAACCAGCTGCGCACCCATACGCGCAAAATTCGTTATGGTGATGAGGCGGCTGAGCGGGCCCTTTCCAGTCATGTGCCGGGACGGAGCACCGTAGAGGCGGTAGAGCGCGGTTGTTCTCTGATGCTGAGGGGCTTCGTGCTCACTCAATTAGAGCTGGCTCGAGCATATTGGTGCGAAAACTTCATGGTCTTCGTTACGGGAGGAGATGCTGAGTTGGTGGATGGCGTCGTGCCTGAGGCCAAGGTGGTGCCCGACCTGGTTTTTGTCGGCTTGGCCATGGCGTGTCCCTTGTCCTGAGGTTTATATGCGTTGGTTGTTTCTGCTGCTTGTTGTTCTCAATGGTTTTTACTACGTCTGGCATCAGCAGGAAGCGCCCTTGCGAGCCAAGGACGTAACGCCTCTGAATTTGTATCGCGGTTCGCAGCAAGATATTCGTCTGCTGAGCGAAACAGCCGGTGAAGGGCGCAGGGCGGAAGGTGCTGCGCGTCAACAGTGTCTGTTCCTTGGCGGATTTTCTGATGAGGATTCGGTTGCCCAGCTGCAGCAGCGCCTGGTGGCGATGAGAGTCAATGTGCAATCCGTGCCGAAAGATGCTGCCGGAAGCGGTTACTGGCTGGCAGTTCCACCAGATGGCCAGCGATTGTTGGGCGATCAACAGTTGCAAAACCTTTCCAAGGAATTCAATGAGTTAAAACATAAAATAATGCTGTGCGAAGGGGTTGCACCTGTTCAATAGTTTGCATAGAATGGCGCCCGCTCCACAGCGAACACCTTAATCGGCATTCAGTGTGAAGTGTGTCAACGCAGCTAACCTCAGGTTTTTAAATGAGAAAATGCTTGACAGGGGTTCGGCATGATATAGAATGCCGGCCTGATTAGGAGGGGTTCCCGAGCGGCCAAAGGGATCAGACTGTAAATCTGACGTCTACGACTTCGAAGGTTCGAATCCTTCTCCCTCCACCAGATTTAAGCGTGAGCTGCAGGCTCCGCGGGTATAGTTTAGTGGTAGAACCTCAGCCTTCCAAGCTGATGATGCGGGTTCGATTCCCGCTACCCGCTCCAAGTTTGCAGGTTGTGCAAAAGGGTTTTGCTCTTGTAGCTCAGTTGGTAGAGCACACCCTTGGTAAGGGTGAGGTCAGCGGTTCAAATCCGCTCAAGAGCTCCATATAACAAGGCAGATATGAAAATATCTGCCTTTGTTTTAATGGTTGATATTGTTTGTCTAATTTCTTCTGTAGAGGGTGATATCGATGGCTAAGGAAAAATTTGATCGTTCCCTGCCCCACGTCAACGTTGGCACCATTGGTCACGTTGACCACGGTAAAACCACTCTGACTGCTGCTCTGACTCGCGTCTGCTCCGAAGTTTTCGGTTCGGCCGTCGTTGAATTCGACAAGATCGACAGCGCACCAGAAGAAAAAGCTCGCGGTATCACCATCAACACCGCTCACGTTGAGTACAACTCGACTATTCGTCACTACGCTCACGTTGACTGCCCAGGTCACGCTGACTACGTGAAGAACATGATCACCGGTGCTGCCCAGATGGACGGCGCGATCCTGGTTTGCTCGGCCGCTGATGGTCCGATGCCACAAACCCGTGAGCACATCCTGCTGTCCCGTCAGGTAGGCGTTCCGTACATCGTGGTTTTCCTGAACAAGGCTGACCTGGTAGACGACGCTGAGCTGCTGGAACTGGTTGAGATGGAAGTTCGTGACCTGCTGTCGACCTACGACTTCCCGGGCGACGACACTCCGATCATCATCGGTTCGGCTCGTATGGCGCTGGAAGGCAAAGACGACAACGAAATGGGCACCACTGCCGTTCGTAAACTGGTTGAAACTCTGGATACCTACATCCCAGAACCAGTTCGTATGATCGACAAGCCGTTCCTGATGCCGATCGAAGACGTATTCTCGATCTCCGGTCGCGGTACTGTTGTGACTGGTCGTATCGAGCGCGGTATCGTTCGCGTTCAGGACGCTCTGGAAATCGTTGGTCTGCGTGACACCACCACCACCACCTGCACCGGTGTTGAGATGTTCCGCAAGCTGCTCGACGAAGGTCGTGCTGGCGAGAACTGTGGCGTTCTGCTGCGTGGTACCAAGCGTGACGACGTTGAGCGTGGCCAGGTTCTGGTCAAGCCAGGTTCGGTCAAGCCGCACACCAAGTTCACTGCAGAAGTTTACGTTCTGAGCAAGGAAGAAGGCGGTCGTCACACTCCGTTCTTCAAAGGCTACCGTCCACAGTTCTACTTCCGTACTACTGACGTGACTGGTAACTGCGAGCTGCCAGAAGGCGTTGAAATGGTAATGCCAGGTGACAACATTCAGATGACTGTTACCCTGATCAAAACCATCGCGATGGAAGACGGTCTGCGTTTCGCTATCCGTGAAGGCGGTCGTACCGTCGGCGCTGGTGTCGTAGCCAAAATCATCGAATAAGCGGTTGTAATGTATTTTTCGGGCCGGCATAATGGTCGGCCTGATTTTGTTTTAGGTCAGTAGCTCAATTGGCAGAGCGACGGTCTCCAAAACCGTAGGTTGGGGGTTCGATTCCCTCCTGACCTGCCAGATTCACTCGGTGTGTCTGGCTTTCTTTTCACAGGATCTTCATAGATGACTCCTAAAGCTGAAGCTCAAGGCTCTCGCTTCGATCTGCTCAAGTGGCTTGTAGTAGTCGCTTTGGTGGTTGTTGGCGTTGTTGGCAATCAGTACTACGCTGCTTCGCCGATCCTGTACCGTGTACTTGCTTTGCTTGCCATTGCTGCTGTAGCTGCCTTTGTAGGCCTGCAGACCGCGAAGGGCAAGTCTTTCTTTGTACTGGTTAAGGAAGCTCGCACCGAGATTCGTAAAGTCGTGTGGCCAACTCGCCAAGAAACCACGCAGACCACGCTGATTGTCGTGGCTGTTGTTCTGGTTATGGCGTTGCTGTTGTGGGGGCTTGATTCCCTGCTCGGCTGGCTTGTTTCCTTGATTGTCGGCTAAGGGTGTCCCGTGGCTAAGCGTTGGTATGTTGTGCATGCTTACTCGGGTTACGAGAAGCATGTGATGCGCTCGCTGATCGAGCGCGTAAAGCTGGCTGGCATGGAAGATGGCTTCGGCGAGATTCTGGTTCCCACTGAAGAAGTGGTTGAGATGCGTAACGGCCAGAAGCGCAAAAGCGAACGGAAGTTCTTCCCAGGATATGTGCTGGTCCAGATGGATATGAACGAGGGTACTTGGCACTTGGTCAAGGATACTCCTCGGGTGATGGGTTTCATCGGCGGTACTGCCGACAAGCCTGCACCAATTACCGATAAAGAGGCAGAAGCGATTCTGCGTCGCGTTGCTGATGGTAGTGACAAGCCTAAGCCGAAGACGTTGTTCGAGCCAGGTGAGACGGTGCGTGTCAACGACGGTCCATTCGCCGATTTCAATGGTGTTGTGGAAGAAGTTAACTACGAAAAGAGCCGGATCCAAGTGGCGGTGCTCATTTTCGGTCGCTCTACTCCGGTGGAGCTCGAGTTCAGTCAGGTCGAGAAGGTCTAACTGGACAAGCAATCCCAACCCCGCAGCCTTAGGCTGTGGGGTTTTGTCGTCACTGGGATAAACGCGCAAGTAACCGGGGAGCCTTCCGAGGCGTTCGAACCCGTAATTGGAGTGCCTCATGGCCAAGAAGATTACCGCTTACATCAAGCTGCAAGTGAAGGCCGCTCAGGCTAACCCAAGTCCACCTGTTGGTCCTGCTCTGGGTCAGCACGGCGTGAACATCATGGAATTCTGCAAGGCTTTCAACGCCCGTACCCAGGGTCTTGAGCCAGGTCTGCCGACTCCAGTGATCATCACTGTCTATAGCGACCGTAGCTTCACTTTCGAAACCAAATCCACCCCTGCTTCGGTTCTGCTGAAGAAGGCGGCCGGTCTGACCAGCGGTTCCGCTCGTCCGAACACCGTTAAGGTTGGCACCGTTACCCGTGCTCAGCTGGAAGAAATCGCGAAAACCAAAAACGCGGATCTGACTGCAGCTGATATGGATGCAGCCGTGCGTACTATCGCCGGTTCTGCTCGTAGCATGGGCCTTAACGTGGAGGGTGTGTAATGGCTAAGCTGACCAAGCGTCAAAAGGCTATCGCCGGCAAAATCGAAGCAGGCAAGGCCTACAACATTGTAGACGCCGCTGCTCTGCTGGCCGAGCTGTCGACTGTCAAGTTCAGCGAGTCGTTCGACGTTGCTGTAAACCTGGGCGTAGACCCACGTAAATCCGACCAGGTTGTTCGTAGCGCTACTGTGCTGCCGCACGGCACTGGCAAGACCGTTCGCGTTGCTGTGTTCACCCAGGGTCCAGCTGCTGAGGCCGCTCTGGCTGCCGGCGCTGACCGTGTAGGTATGGACGACCTGGCTGCCGAAATGAAAGGCGGCGACCTGAACTATGACGTAGTGATCGCATCCCCGGATGCCATGCGCGTTGTAGGTCAGTTGGGTCAGATTCTCGGTCCACGCGGCCTGATGCCTAACCCGAAAGTCGGCACCGTAACTCCAGACGTAGCCAACGCGGTTAAAAACGCCAAGGCTGGTCAGGTTCGTTATCGCACCGACAAAAACGGCATCATCCACACTTCCGTTGGCAAGATCGGCTTCGACGCCGTCAAGCTGAAGGAAAACGTTGAAGCCCTGATCGCTGATCTGAAGCGTATCAAGCCAGCTTCTTCGAAAGGCATTTACGTCAAGCGCGTTACCCTGAGCACCACCATGGGCCCAGGTCTGGTTATCGACCAGAGCTCGCTCGACGCGTAAGACAAAGGTTGGCGCGGATTACCGCGCCAATTGAAAGATTGGGGTCCCTGCCTGGCGGGGGCTATCCAAGACCGTAGGCGGCGCGAGCCTTAAACCTCAAGCCTACGCAGATGGTGCTCCCGGTTCCTTACCGAATCAGACACCAAAACGACATTCGGTTCCGATCGAATGAAACGGTAACAAGCAGGAGTTAAACCCGTGGCAATTAATCTCGAAGACAAGAAGGCCATCGTCGCTGAAGTCAACGAGGCTGCCAAAGTCGCTCTGTCCGCTGTCGTGGTTGATGCACGTGGCGTAACAGTAGGCGCAATGACCGGACTCCGTAAAGAGGCTCGTGAAGCTGGCGTTTACGTACGTGTTGTACGTAACACCCTGCTCAAGCGCGCTGTTGCTGACACTCAATACAGTGTCCTCAACGACGTGTTCACCGGCCCGACCCTGATTGCATTCTCGAACGAACATCCGGGCGCTGCTGCCCGTATCTTCAAAGAGTTTGCCAAGGGTCAGGACAAGTTCGAGATCAAGGCAGCTGCGTTCGAGGGCAAGTTCCTCGCAGCTAATCAGATCGACGTACTGGCAACTCTGCCGACCCGTGACGAAGCAATTTCTCAGCTGATGAGCGTGATTCAAGGCGCTACCAGCAAATTGGCTCGTACTCTGGCGGCAATTCGCGACCAGAAAGAAGCTGCCGCAGCCTAAGGCTCGTCACTTCTCGCGTTTTTTGTTTATTTCGATGGTCGCGTAGGCCGTCCCCCAATTCAGGAATTGAGTCATGTCTCTGACTAACGAACAAATCATCGAAGCAATCGGCCAGAAATCCGTAGTGGAAATCGTTGAGCTGATCAAAGCGATGGAAGAAACCTTCGGTGTTACCGCTGCTGCTGCTTCGGCTGGTCCAGCTGCTGCTGCCGCTGTTGTTGAAGAGCAAACCGAGTTCAACGTTGTTCTGCTGGAAGCTGGCGAGAAGAAGGTTAACGTGATCAAGGCAGTTCGCGAACTGACCGGTCTGGGCCTGAAAGAAGCCAAAGAGAAAGTAGACGGCGCTCCTCAGGTTGTAGCTGAAGGCGTTTCGAAAGAAGCGGCTGAAGACGCCAAGAAGAAGCTGGAAGAAGCAGGCGCTAAAGTCGAGCTGAAGTAAGCATCGACTTTGCTCCTCCAGCCCGAGCGTCAAGCGACAGGCTGATGGCTGGTGGCTCTTGCCACCGGCCTTTTTCCGTTATTGGCAGCCGACTGGGTCGGTGCCGATAAAGGCGCTGTAACCACCCGATGCGGTGGCGCAAACCATGGGGTTTGCACGATTTTCTGGCTGCTCCCGTCGGGAGGGGCCAAACAAGCAGGTGACCAAGCTGGGGAACGCTGATGGCTTACTCATATACTGAGAAAAAACGTATCCGCAAGGACTTTAGCAAGTTGCCGGACGTCATGGATGTGCCTTACCTCCTGGCCATCCAGCTGGATTCGTATCGTGAATTCTTGCAAGCGGGAGCGACTAAAGATCAGTTCCGCGACGTGGGCCTGCATGCGGCCTTCAAATCCGTTTTCCCGATCATCAGCTACTCCGGCAATGCTGCGCTGGAGTACGTCGGTTATCGCCTGGGCGAACCGGCATTTGATGTCAAAGAATGCGTATTGCGCGGTGTAACTTTCGCCGTACCTTTGCGGGTAAAAGTGCGCCTGATCATTTTCGACAAAGAATCGTCGAACAAAGCGATCAAGGACATCAAAGAGCAAGAAGTCTACATGGGTGAAATCCCCCTGATGACTGAGAACGGTACCTTCGTAATCAACGGTACCGAGCGTGTTATCGTTTCCCAGCTGCACCGTTCCCCGGGCGTGTTCTTCGACCACGACCGCGGCAAGACGCACAGCTCCGGCAAACTGCTGTACTCGGCTCGCATCATTCCTTACCGCGGTTCGTGGCTGGACTTCGAGTTCGACCCGAAAGACTGCGTCTTCGTGCGTATCGACCGTCGTCGCAAGCTGCCGGCTTCGGTACTGCTGCGCGCACTCGGTTACACCACTGAAGAAGTGCTGGACGCGTTCTACACCACCAACGTATTCCACCTGAGCGGCGAAACCCTCAGCCTGGAACTGGTGCCATCGCGCCTGCGTGGTGAAGTTGCGGTTCTGGACATCCAGGACGAGAAGGGCAAGGTCATCGTTGAGCAGGGCCGCCGTATTACCGCGCGCCACATCAACCAGATCGAAAAAGCCGGTATCAAGACGCTGGATGTGCCACTGGATTACGTCCTCGGCCGCACCACCGCCAAGGCTATCGTGCACCCGGCCACTGGCGAAATCCTGGCTGAATGCAACACCGAGCTGAACACTGAAGTCCTGGCAAAAATCGCCAAGGCTCAGGTCGTTCGCATCGAGACCCTGTACACCAACGACATCGACTGCGGTCCGTTCGTCTCCGACACGCTGAAGATCGACTCCACCAGCAACCAATTGGAAGCGCTGGTCGAGATCTATCGCATGATGCGTCCAGGCGAGCCGCCAACCAAGGACGCTGCCGAGACCCTGTTCAACAACCTGTTCTTCAGCCCTGAGCGCTATGACCTGTCTGCGGTCGGCCGGATGAAGTTCAACCGTCGTATCGGTCGTACCGAGATCGAAGGTTCGGGCGTGCTGTGCAAGGAAGACATCGTCGCGGTACTGAAGACTCTGGTCGACATCCGTAACGGTAAAGGCATCGTCGATGACATCGACCACCTGGGTAACCGTCGTGTTCGCTGCGTAGGCGAAATGGCCGAGAACCAGTTCCGCGTTGGCCTGGTACGTGTTGAGCGTGCGGTCAAAGAGCGTCTGTCGATGGCTGAAAGCGAAGGCCTGATGCCGCAAGACCTGATCAACGCCAAGCCAGTGGCTGCGGCGGTGAAAGAGTTCTTCGGTTCCAGCCAGCTCTCGCAGTTCATGGACCAGAACAACCCGCTGTCCGAGATCACCCACAAGCGTCGTGTCTCCGCACTCGGCCCTGGTGGTCTGACTCGTGAGCGCGCAGGCTTCGAAGTCCGTGACGTACACCCGACTCACTACGGTCGTGTCTGCCCGATTGAAACGCCGGAAGGTCCGAACATCGGTCTGATCAACTCGCTGGCTGCGTACGCTCGCACCAACCAGTACGGCTTCCTGGAAAGCCCGTACCGCGTGGTGAAAGAGGGCGTGGTGACCGACGAGATCGTGTTCCTGTCCGCTATCGAAGAAGCCGATCACGTGATCGCGCAGGCTTCGGCGACCATGAACGAGCAGAAAGTCCTGATCGACGAACTGGTAGCCGTACGTCACCTGAACGAATTCACCGTCAAGGCGCCGGAAGACGTCACCTTGATGGACGTTTCGCCGAAGCAGGTTGTGTCGGTTGCAGCGTCGCTGATCCCGTTCCTCGAGCACGACGACGCCAACCGTGCGTTGATGGGTTCGAACATGCAGCGTCAAGCTGTACCGACCCTGCGCGCTGACAAGCCGCTGGTAGGTACCGGCATGGAGCGTAACGTAGCCCGTGACTCCGGCGTTTGCGTCGTGGCTCGTCGTGGTGGCGTGATCGATTCCGTCGACGCCAGCCGTATCGTGGTTCGTGTTGCCGATGACGAAGTTGAAACCGGTGAAGCCGGTGTCGACATCTACAACCTGACCAAATACACCCGCTCGAACCAGAACACTTGCATCAACCAGCGTCCGCTGGTGCGTAAAGGTGATCGCGTTCAGCGTAGCGACATCATGGCCGACGGCCCGTCCACCGACATGGGTGAACTGGCGCTGGGTCAGAACATGCGCATCGCGTTCATGGCATGGAACGGCTTCAACTTCGAAGACTCCATCTGCCTGTCCGAGCGTGTGGTTCAGGAAGACCGCTTCACCACGATCCACATTCAGGAACTGACCTGTGTGGCTCGTGACACCAAGCTTGGCCCAGAGGAAATCACTGCGGACATCCCGAACGTGGGTGAAGCTGCACTGAACAAGCTGGACGAAGCCGGTATCGTTTACGTAGGTGCTGAAGTAGGCGCAGGCGACATCCTGGTCGGCAAGGTCACTCCGAAAGGCGAGACCCAGCTGACTCCGGAAGAAAAACTGCTGCGTGCAATCTTCGGTGAAAAAGCCAGCGACGTTAAAGACACCTCCCTGCGCGTGCCAACCGGCACCAAAGGTACTGTCATTGACGTACAGGTCTTCACCCGTGACGGCGTTGAGCGTGATGCTCGTGCACTGTCGATCGAGAAGTCCCAGCTGGACGAGATCCGCAAGGATCTGAACGAAGAGTTCCGCATCGTTGAAGGCGCGACTTTCGAACGTCTGCGTTCCGCTCTGGTAGGCCACAAGGCCGAAGGCGGCGC
This sequence comes from Pseudomonas sp. HN2, assembly GCF_020736465.1. NCBI lineage: Bacteria > Pseudomonadati > Pseudomonadota > Gammaproteobacteria > Pseudomonadales > Pseudomonadaceae > Pseudomonas > Pseudomonas sp. HN2. Next base: position 5,415,750 of record NZ_CP085885.1, on the reverse strand, counting down.
CGGCCTGAAGAAAGGTCAGGACATCACCGACGAAGTACTCGACGGTCTTGAGCACGGCCAGTGGTTCAAACTGCGCATGGCTGAAGATGCGCTGAACGAGCAGCTCGAGAAGGCTCAGGCCTACATCGTTGATCGTCGCCGTCTGCTGGACGACAAGTTCGAAGACAAGAAGCGCAAACTGCAGCAGGGCGATGACCTGGCTCCAGGCGTGCTGAAAATCGTCAAGGTTTACCTGGCAATCCGTCGCCGCATCCAGCCGGGCGACAAGATGGCCGGTCGTCACGGTAACAAGGGTGTGGTCTCCGTGATCATGCCGGTTGAAGACATGCCGCACGATGCCAATGGCACCCCGGTCGACGTGGTCCTCAACCCGCTGGGCGTACCTTCGCGTATGAACGTTGGTCAGATTCTCGAAACCCACCTGGGCCTCGCGGCCAAAGGTCTGGGCGAGAAGATCAACCGGATGGTCGAAGAGCAGCGTAAAGTGGCTGAGCTGCGCACCTTCCTGGACGAGATCTACAACCAGATCGGCGGTCGTAACGAAGACCTGGACAGCTTCTCCGATCAGGAAATCCTCGATCTGGCGAACAACCTGCGTGGCGGCGTTCCAATGGCCACTCCAGTGTTCGACGGCGCCAAGGAAAGCGAAATCAAGGCCATGCTGAAACTGGCAGACCTGCCGGAAAGCGGCCAGATGCAGCTGACCGACGGCCGTACCGGCAACAAGTTCGAGCGTCCAGTTACCGTTGGCTACATGTACATGCTGAAGCTGAACCACTTGGTAGACGACAAGATGCACGCGCGTTCTACCGGTTCTTACAGCCTGGTTACCCAGCAGCCGCTGGGTGGTAAGGCGCAGTTCGGTGGTCAGCGTTTCGGGGAGATGGAGGTCTGGGCACTGGAAGCATACGGTGCTGCTTACACTCTGCAAGAAATGCTCACAGTGAAGTCGGACGATGTGAACGGCCGTACCAAGATGTACAAGAACATCGTGGATGGCGATCACCGTATGGAGCCGGGCATGCCCGAGTCCTTCAACGTGTTGATCAAGGAAATTCGTTCCCTCGGCATCGATATCGATCTGGAAACCGAATAACACGTGACGCGAATCGAGAGCGGGGCAGGATTGCCCGCTCTCTGCTCCGCCAGGAGGAAAGGCCTTGAAAGACCTACTGAATTTGCTGAAAAACCAGGGTCAAGTCGAAGAGTTCGACGCCATCCGTATCGGATTGGCCTCGCCGGAGATGATCCGTTCGTGGTCGTTCGGTGAAGTTAAAAAGCCGGAAACCATCAACTACCGTACGTTCAAACCTGAGCGTGACGGTCTGTTCTGCGCCAAGATCTTTGGCCCGGTAAAGGATTACGAGTGCCTGTGCGGTAAGTACAAGCGCTTGAAGCACCGTGGTGTGATCTGCGAGAAGTGCGGCGTTGAAGTTGCACTGGCCAAGGTTCGTCGTGAGCGCATGGCGCACATCGAACTGGCTTCGCCGGTTGCCCACATCTGGTTCCTGAAATCGCTGCCGTCCCGTATCGGCTTGCTGATGGACATGACCCTGCGTGATATCGAACGCGTTCTCTACTTCGAGAGCTATGTCGTTATCGATCCAGGCATGACCACCCTTGAAAAAGGTCAGCTGCTGAACGACGAGCAGTATTTCGAAGCGCTGGAAGAGTTCGGTGACGATTTCGACGCCCGCATGGGTGCCGAAGCTGTCCGTGAACTGCTGCACGCTATCGACCTGGAACACGAGATTGGCCGTCTGCGCGAAGAGATTCCGCAAACCAACTCGGAAACCAAGATCAAGAAGCTGTCCAAGCGTCTGAAGTTGATGGAAGCCTTCCAGGGTTCCGGCAACCTGCCAGAGTGGATGGTGCTGACCGTTCTGCCGGTTCTGCCGCCAGATCTGCGTCCACTGGTCCCGCTGGATGGCGGTCGTTTCGCCACTTCCGACCTCAACGATCTGTATCGTCGAGTGATCAACCGTAACAACCGTTTGAAGCGCCTGCTGGATCTGTCCGCTCCGGACATCATCGTGCGCAACGAAAAGCGTATGTTGCAGGAAGCGGTCGATGCGCTGCTCGACAACGGTCGTCGTGGCCGCGCTATCACAGGTTCCAACAAGCGTCCTCTGAAATCCCTGGCTGACATGATCAAGGGTAAGCAAGGTCGTTTCCGTCAGAACTTGCTCGGTAAGCGTGTTGACTACTCCGGTCGTTCGGTTATTACCGTAGGCCCGACTCTGCGTCTGCATCAGTGCGGTCTGCCGAAGAAGATGGCTCTCGAGCTGTTCAAACCGTTCATTTTCGGCAAGCTGGAAATGCGTGGTCTCGCGACCACCATCAAAGCGGCCAAGAAAATGGTCGAGCGCGAGCTGCCAGAGGTTTGGGACGTTCTCGCTGAAGTGATTCGCGAACACCCGGTTCTTCTCAACCGTGCACCGACCCTTCACCGTCTGGGTATCCAGGCGTTTGAACCGGTACTGATCGAAGGTAAGGCTATCCAGCTGCACCCTCTGGTCTGTGCTGCGTACAACGCCGACTTCGACGGTGACCAAATGGCCGTGCACGTACCGCTGACACTGGAAGCCCAGTTGGAAGCGCGTGCGTTGATGATGTCGACCAACAACATCCTGTCGCCAGCCAACGGTGAGCCAATCATCGTTCCGTCGCAGGACGTTGTATTGGGTCTGTACTACATGACTCGTGAAGCGATCAACGCCAAGGGCGAAGGTCGTGTGTTCGCGGATCTGCAGGAAGTCGACCGTGTATTCCGTGCCGGCGAAGCCGCGCTGCATGCCAAGGTCAAGGTTCGTATCAACGAAACCGTCAACGATCGTGACGGCAACAGCGTGAGCGGTACCCGTATCGTCGACACCACCGTCGGCCGTGCGCTGCTGTTCCAGGTTGTGCCAAAAGGTCTGTCGTTCGACGTCGTCAACCTGCCGATGAAGAAGAAGGCGATCTCCAAGCTGATCAACCAGTGCTACCGCGTGGTTGGTCTGAAAGAGACCGTGATCTTCGCTGACCAGTTGATGTACACCGGTTTCGCTTACTCGACCATCTCCGGCGTTTCCATCGGTGTTAACGACTTCGTTATCCCGGACGAAAAAGCCCGCATCATCGGTGCAGCCACCGACGAAGTGAAAGAGATCGAGAGCCAGTACGCCTCCGGCCTGGTAACCCAGGGCGAGAAGTACAACAAAGTGATCGACCTCTGGTCGAAAGCGAACGATGAAGTTTCCAAGGCGATGATGGCCAACCTCTCGAAAGAGAAAGTCATCGACCGTCACGGCGACGAAGTCGACCAAGAGTCTTTCAACTCGATGTACATGATGGCCGACTCGGGTGCGCGGGGTTCCGCAGCACAGATTCGTCAGCTGGCCGGTATGCGTGGTCTGATGGCCAAGCCGGACGGCTCCATCATTGAAACGCCGATTACTGCGAACTTCCGTGAAGGTCTGAGCGTACTTCAGTACTTCATCTCGACTCACGGTGCTCGTAAAGGTCTGGCGGATACCGCGTTGAAAACTGCGAACTCCGGTTACCTGACTCGTCGTCTGGTAGACGTGGCGCAGGATCTGGTAGTGACCGAGATCGATTGCGGCACCGAACACGGTCTGCTGATGACTCCGCACATTGAAGGCGGTGACGTTGTAGAGCCGTTGGGTGAGCGCGTATTGGGTCGTGTGATTGCCCGTGACGTGTTCAAGCCAGGTACCGAGGACGTTATCGTTCCTGCCGGCACTCTGGTTGACGAGAAGTGGGTCGAGTTCATCGAGCTGAACAGCATCGACGAAGTGATCGTGCGTTCGCCGATCAGCTGCGAAACCCGCTATGGCATTTGCGCCAAGTGCTACGGCCGTGATCTGGCTCGTGGTCACCAGGTGAACATCGGTGAAGCGGTCGGCGTTATCGCTGCCCAGTCCATCGGTGAGCCGGGTACCCAGCTGACCATGCGTACGTTCCACATTGGTGGTGCGGCAAGCCGTACTTCCGCAGCTGACAGCGTTCAGGTGAAGAATGGCGGTACTGTCCGTCTGCACAACCTCAAGCACGTTGAGCGAGTGGATGGCCACCTGGTTGCTGTGTCCCGTTCCGGTGAGCTGGCAATCGCGGATGACTTCGGTCGTGAGCGTGAGCGTTACAAGCTGCCGTACGGTGCTGTGATTTCGGTCAAGGAAGGTGACAAGGTCGACGCTGGCGCCATCGTGGCCAAGTGGGATCCGCACACTCACCCGATCGTTACCGAAATGAAAGGTACCGTGACCTACGTGGGCATGGAAGAAGGCATCACGATCAAGCGTCAGACTGACGAATTGACCGGTATGACCAACATTGAAGTTCTCGACGCGAAAGATCGTCCAGCTGCCGGTAAGGAAATCCGTCCAGCAGTGAAGATGGTCGACGACAACGGCAAGGATCTGTTGCTGCCAGGCACTGACGTTATCGCTCAGTACTTCCTGCCAGCCAACGCCCTGGTCGGTGTGGCTGACGGTGCGAAGATTGCGATCGGTGACGTTATCGCTCGTATCCCGCAGGAAACTTCGAAGACCCGTGACATCACCGGTGGTCTGCCGCGTGTTGCCGACCTGTTCGAAGCCCGTCGTCCGAAAGAAGCGTCGATTCTTGCTGAAGTCAGCGGCACCATCGCGTTCGGTAAAGAGACCAAGGGCAAGCGCCGTCTGGTCATTACCCCGAACGACGGTAGCGATCCGTACGAAGAGCTGATTCCGAAGTGGCGTCACCTGAACGTCTTCGAAGGCGAACAGGTAAACCGCGGCGAAGTTATCTCCGACGGTCCAAGCGATCCGCACGACATCCTGCGTCTGCTGGGTGTGAGCGCGCTGGCCAAGTACATCGTCAACGAGATCCAGGACGTTTACCGTCTGCAAGGCGTGAAGATCAACGACAAGCACATCGAGACCATCCTGCGTCAGATGCTGCGTAAAGTTGAGATTTCCGAGTCCGGCGATTCCAGCTTCATCAAGGGCGACCAGATGGAACTGACTCACGTTCTGGTAGAGAACGAGCGTCTGAGCACGGAAGACAAGTTTGTCTCCAAGTTCACTCGCGTGCTGCTGGGTATCACCAAGGCGTCGTTGTCCACCGAATCGTTCATCTCGGCGGCTTCCTTCCAGGAAACCACCCGCGTACTGACCGAAGCGGCAGTCACCGGCAAGCGCGATTACCTGCGCGGCCTGAAAGAAAACGTAGTCGTGGGTCGTCTGATCCCGGCCGGTACCGGTCTTGCCTATCACAGCGAGCGCAAGCGTCGCCGTGATGCCGACAAGCCGTTGCGCGTAAGCGCCAGTGAAGTGGAAGCTGCACTGACCGAAGCGCTGAACTCGAGCGGTAACTGAGTTCTGCGATAAACGAGCGTGAGGCCCTGATCGCTCCGTTCGTCGAATCGAGACATTTAGTCGAGGTTCGACGGGCGGGGAGGTCGGGGCCTTGCCTTGACTGGAATCAAGATCCTCTTTAGACTCTTGATCCCCTAAATTTGGCGGGAATTCGTTCCTGCCATTTTGCTTTTCTTGCAAGACAATAGCGTCGCAAGACAACAGTGGAGCTAGTAGATGGCAACTATCAACCAGCTGGTACGTCAGCCGCGTAAGCGTATCGTCGAGAAATCCGACGTACCTGCGCTGCAGAACTGCCCGCAACGTCGTGGCGTGTGCACCCGTGTGTACACCACCACGCCGAAAAAACCTAACTCGGCACTGCGTAAAGTATGCCGTGTGCGTCTGACCAACGGTTTCGAGGTTTCCTCGTACATCGGCGGTGAAGGCCACAACCTGCAAGAGCACAGCGTGGTACTGATCCGCGGCGGTCGTGTAAAAGACTTGCCAGGTGTTCGTTACCACACCGTTCGCGGCTCCTTGGATACTTCCGGCGTTAAAGGCCGTAACCAGGGTCGTTCGAAGTACGGTACCAAGCGTCCGAAGTAATCGGCCGTTTTGCAGATTTTTATTTTATTGAGTCGATAAGAGTAAGGTCGGGCACGCATCCTCTGGATCTGTCCCGAGCTAACCTGAAGACCGCTTGAGGGCTTATCATGCCAAGACGTCGCGTAGCAGCAAAGCGTGAGATTCTGGACGATCCGAAATACGGAAGCCAGATCCTCGCCAAATTCATGAACCACGTTATGGAAAGCGGCAAGAAAGCCGTTGCCGAGCGTATCGTTTATGGTGCCCTGGAAACCGTTGCGGCCCGTAAGGCTGGCACCGATCCCCTGGAACTCTTCGAAAAAGCACTCGACGCCATCGCTCCGCTGGTCGAAGTGAAGTCGCGCCGCGTTGGTGGTGCTACTTATCAGGTTCCGGTCGAGGTTCGTCCTTCCCGTCGTAACGCTCTGGCAATGCGCTGGTTGGTAGACTTCGCCCGTAAGCGCGGCGAGAAGTCTATGGCTCTGCGTTTGGCTGGCGAACTGCTGGATGCTGCTGAAGGTAAAGGTGCTGCTGTTAAGAAGCGTGAAGACGTGCACCGTATGGCCGAAGCTAACAAAGCTTTCTCGCACTACCGCTTCTAATTTTAGCTTCACTAATTTTGCGAGGGCTTTATGGCTCGTACTACTCCGATTAGCCGCTACCGTAACATCGGTATCGTTGCTCACGTGGATGCTGGTAAAACCACCACCACCGAGCGCGTACTGTTTTACACCGGCAAAAGTCACAAAATGGGCGAGGTGCATGATGGCGCCGCGACCACAGACTGGATGGTTCAGGAGCAGGAGCGTGGTATTACCATTACTTCTGCTGCCATTACCGCCTTCTGGAAAGGTTCCGAGAAGCAGTACTCTCACGAGCACCGTTTCAACGTAATCGATACCCCGGGCCACGTTGACTTCACCATTGAAGTTGAGCGTTCCCTGCGCGTACTCGACGGCGCTGTCGTGGTGTTCTGCGGTACTTCGGGTGTTGAGCCGCAGTCGGAAACCGTATGGCGTCAAGCCAACAAATACGGCGTTCCACGTCTTGTTTACGTAAACAAGATGGACCGTGCCGGCGCCAACTTCCTGCGCGTGATCGGTCAGATCAAGCAGCGTCTGGGTCACACTCCGGTGCCGATCCAGTTGGCCATCGGTTCCGAAGACAACTTCCAGGGTCAGATCGATCTGATCAACATGCAAGCTGTCTACTGGAACGACTCCGACAAAGGTATGGTCCCTGTTCGCAAGGACATTCCTGCCGAGCTGCAAGAGCTGGCTGAAGAGTGGCGCAACAACATGGTTGAGGCTGCTGCCGAAGCCAACGAAGAGCTGATGAACAAGTACCTGGAAGGCGAAGAGCTGTCGATCGAAGAGATCAAGGCTGCTTTGCGTCAGCGTACTATCGCCGGCGAAATCGTTCTGGCTGTTTGCGGTTCTTCGTTCAAGAACAAGGGTGTTCCCCTGGTTCTCGACGCCGTTATCGACTACCTGCCTGCTCCGACCGACATTCCTGCTATCAAGGGTTCCAACCCTGATAACGAGGAAGAAGAGATGGAGCGTCATGCAGACGACAACGAGCCTTTCGCGGCTCTGGCGTTCAAGATCGCTACCGACCCATTCGTGGGTACTCTGACCTTCGTCCGTGTTTACTCGGGCGTGTTGAACTCCGGCGACGGCGTGATCAACTCGGTCAAAGGCAAGAAAGAGCGCGTGGGTCGTATGGTGCAAATGCACGCAAACGCCCGTGAAGAGATCAAGGAAGTACGCGCTGGCGACATCGCGGCCCTGATCGGCATGAAGGACGTCACCACTGGTGAAACCCTCTGCAACGCTGACAAGCCAATCATCCTGGTTCGCATGGACTTCCCGGAGCCGGTTATTTCGGTTGCCGTAGAGCCTAAGACCAAGGATGACCAGGAAAAAATGGGTATCGCTCTGGGCAAGCTCGCTCAGGAAGACCCGTCTTTCCGCGTTAAAACTGATGAAGAGACTGGTCAGACGATCATCTCCGGCATGGGCGAGCTGCACCTGGACATCCTGGTTGACCGGATGCGCCGTGAGTTCAACGTCGAAGCCAACATCGGCAAGCCTCAGGTTTCGTATCGTGAGCGCATCACGAAGAACTGTGAAATCGAAGGCAAGTTCGTTCGTCAGTCCGGTGGTCGCGGCCAGTTCGGTCACTGCTGGATCCGTTTTGCTCCTGCTGACGAAGGTCAGGAAGGTCTGCAATTCGTGAACGAAGTTGTAGGTGGTGTGGTTCCTAAGGAATACATCCCGGCTATCCAGAAGGGTATCGAAGAGCAGATGAAGAACGGCGTAGTTGCCGGCTATCCGCTGATCGGCCTGAAGGCTACCGTGTTCGATGGTTCTTACCACGACGTCGACTCCAACGAGATGGCGTTCAAGGTGGCTGCTTCCATGGCGACCAAGCAACTGGCCCAGAAGGGCGGTGGTGAGTTGCTCGAGCCGATCATGGCGGTAGAGGTTGTTACGCCTGAAGACTATATGGGTGACGTGATGGGCGACCTTAACCGTCGTCGCGGCATGATCCAGGGTATGGAAGACACAGTGTCCGGCAAGGTTATCCGTGCCGAAGTTCCACTGGGTGAGATGTTCGGTTATGCGACCGACGTTCGTTCCATGTCCCAGGGTCGCGCAAGCTACTCTATGGAATTCAAAAAATACGATACGGCTCCGTCGCACATCGTCGAATCCGTAACCAAAAAACAAGGCTGATTCAGCCCCTTTAGGCTAGGAGTTAATTGTCGTGGCTAAAGAAAAATTTGATCGTTCCCTACCGCACGTCAACGTTGGCACCATTGGTCACGTTGACCACGGTAAAACCACTCTGACTGCTGCTCTGACTCGCGTCTGCTCCGAAGTTTTCGGTTCGGCCGTCGTTGAATTCGACAAGATCGACAGCGCACCAGAAGAAAAAGCTCGCGGTATCACCATCAACACCGCTCACGTTGAGTACAACTCGACTATTCGTCACTACGCTCACGTTGACTGCCCAGGTCACGCTGACTACGTGAAGAACATGATCACCGGTGCTGCCCAGATGGACGGCGCGATCCTGGTTTGCTCGGCCGCTGATGGTCCGATGCCACAAACCCGTGAGCACATCCTGCTGTCCCGTCAGGTAGGCGTTCCGTACATCGTGGTTTTCCTGAACAAGGCTGACCTGGTAGACGACGCTGAGCTGCTGGAACTGGTTGAGATGGAAGTTCGTGACCTGCTGTCGACCTACGACTTCCCAGGCGACGACACTCCGATCATCATCGGTTCGGCTCGTATGGCGCTGGAAGGCAAAGACGACAACGAAATGGGCACCACTGCCGTTCGTAAGCTGGTTGAAACTCTGGATACCTACATCCCAGAACCAGTTCGTATGATCGACAAGCCGTTCCTGATGCCAATCGAAGACGTATTCTCGATCTCCGGTCGCGGTACTGTTGTGACTGGTCGTATCGAGCGCGGTATCGTTCGCGTTCAGGACGCTCTGGAAATCGTTGGTCTGCGTGACACCACCACCACCACCTGCACCGGTGTTGAGATGTTCCGCAAGCTGCTCGACGAAGGTCGTGCTGGCGAGAACTGTGGCGTTCTGCTGCGTGGTACCAAGCGTGACGACGTTGAGCGTGGCCAGGTTCTGGTCAAGCCAGGTTCGGTCAAGCCGCACACCAAGTTCACTGCAGAAGTTTACGTTCTGAGCAAGGAAGAAGGCGGTCGTCACACTCCGTTCTTCAAAGGCTACCGTCCACAGTTCTACTTCCGTACTACTGACGTGACTGGTAACTGCGAGCTGCCAGAAGGCGTTGAAATGGTAATGCCAGGTGACAACATTCAGATGACTGTTACCCTGATCAAAACCATCGCGATGGAAGACGGTCTGCGTTTCGCTATCCGTGAAGGCGGTCGTACCGTCGGCGCTGGCGTCGTAGCCAAAATCATCGAGTAAGGCTTTTAAAGTCAGCTTGATGGATTGAAAAAGCCCCCGCTCAGCGGGGGCTTTTTTATTGGGTTGACACCTATCGGGGGCGTCTATAGAATTGCGCCTCCTTTTAACGGGCGTATTGCGCCCGGTGGGAATAGCAGCCGGAGTCTGAAATCCAATGCAAAATCAGCAAATCCGTATCAGGTTGAAGGCTTTTGACCATCGCCTGATCGACCAATCAACCCAGGAAATCGTGGAAACCGCGAAACGTACTGGTGCTCAAGTGCGTGGTCCAATTCCACTGCCTACCCGTAAAGAGCGGTTCACCGTTCTGGTTTCCCCGCACGTCAACAAAGACGCGCGTGACCAGTACGAGATCCGCACTCATAAGCGTGTTCTGGACATCGTCCAGCCAACGGATAAAACCGTTGATGCGCTGATGAAGCTTGATCTTGCGGCCGGTGTGGAAGTGCAGATCAGCCTCGGCTAAGACTCGGTCTTGGTCGTGTAACGCTCTGAAATGGGCGGCCATAGCGGGTGAAAGCCCCGTACACTCATGAGGTTTACAACATGACTATTGGTGTAGTCGGTCGTAAATGCGGTATGACCCGTATTTTCACCGAAGAAGGTGTCTCCATTCCGGTCACGGTCATTGAGATCGAGCCGAATCGCGTCACCCAGTTCAAAACTGAAGAGACCGATGGCTATCGTGCAGTGCAAGTCACTGTCGGCGAGCGTCGCGCTTCGCGTGTAACAGCAGCTCAGGCTGGCCACTTCGCTAAAGCGAACGTAGCCGCTGGTCGCACCACCATGGAATTCCGTCTTGAAGAAGGCGAGTACCAGGCTGGCGATCTGATCAACGCTGAAATCTTCGCCGCTGGTCAACTGGTTGATGTAACCGGTCAGTCCAAGGGTAAAGGCTTCCAGGGTACGATCAAGCGTTGGAATTTCCGCGGGCAAGATAACACCCACGGTAACTCCGTATCCCACCGCGTCCCAGGCTCTATCGGCCAGTGCCAGACTCCTGGTCGTGTATTCAAGGGCAAAAAAATGTCCGGTCATATGGGCGCTGAGCGCGTGACCGTGCAGTCCCTGGAAGTAGTGCGCGTGGACGCTGAACGCAATCTGTTGTTGGTCAAGGGTGCTGTTCCTGGCGCTACTGGCGGCAACCTGGTTGTACGTCCAGCAGCCAAGGCTCGCGGTTAAGGGGAAGCTGACATGCAATTAAATGTAAATGACGCTCAAGCGATCGAAGTTTCCGAACTGACATTTGGCGGCGAATTCAACGAGACGCTGGTTCACCAAGCAGTCGTGGCCTACTTGGCCGGCGGCCGTCAAGGTAGCAAGCAGCAGAAGACCCGTTCCGACGTTCGTGGTGGCGGCAAGCGCCCATGGCGTCAGAAAGGTACTGGCCGTGCTCGTGCCGGTACTATCCGTAGCCCAATCTGGCGTGGCGGCGGTACCACTTTCGCAGCTCGTCCACAGGATCACTCCCAGAAGCTGAACAAGAAGATGTATCGCGCAGCAATGCGTTCCATCCTTGCTGAGCTCGTGCGTACTGATCGTCTGGTCGTGGTTCAGGATTTCGCTGTTGAAACTCCGAAAACCAAAGATCTGCTGGGCAAACTGAACAACATGAGCCTGACCGACGTTCTGATCGTGTCGGACGCTGTTGATCAGAACCTGTACCTGGCTGCTCGCAACCTGCCGCACGTAGATGTACGTGACGTGCAAGGTTCCGATCCAGTTAGTCTGATCGCATACGACAAGGTGTTGATCACCGTGTCGGCCGTGAAGAAATTCGAGGAGCTGCTGGGATGAACCAGGAACGCGTATTTAAAGTTCTGCTTGGCCCGCACGTTTCCGAGAAGGCTACGGTTCTGGCAGACAAGAAAGGCCAGTTCGTTTTCAAGGTTGCTACCGATGCAACCAAGCTGGAAATCAAGAAGGCCGTCGAAAGCCTGTTCAGCGTGAAAGTAGAGCGCGTCACTACCCTGAACGTTCTGGGTAAGAGCAAGCGCACTGCTCGCGGTCTGGGCAAGCGTAATGACTGGAAGAAGGCAGTTATCTCCCTTCAGCCAGGCCAAGATCTCGATTTCAGCAGCAGTGCTGAGTAAGGAAGGGGTGCATCATGGCAATCGTTAAATGCAAACCGACTTCCCCTGGCCGCCGTTTTGTGGTCAAGGTGGTCAACCAGGAGCTGCATAAAGGCGCTCCTCACGCACCGCTGCTCGAGAAAAAATCGAAGTCTGGTGGTCGTAACAACAATGGCCGTATTACCACTCGTCACATCGGTGGTGGTCATAAGCAGCATTACCGTATGGTCGATTTCCGTCGCAACGACAAAGATGGCATCGTCGCCACTGTCGAGCGTATCGAATACGATCCAAACCGTACTGCTCACATCGCACTGCTCTGCTACGCAGACGGCGAGCGCCGCTACATCATCGCCCCTAAAGGCGTGAGTGCTGGCGACCAGCTGATCGCAGGCGCTCTGGCTCCAATCAAGCCAGGCAACGCTCTGCAACTGCGCAACATTCCAGTCGGTTCTACCGTACACGGCATCGAATTGAAGCCAGGTAAAGGTGCACAGATCGCTCGTTCCGCTGGTGCTTCGGCTCAGCTGATCGCTCGTGAAGGTGTTTACGTGACCCTGCGTCTGCGTTCCGGTGAAATGCGTAAAGTCCTGGCTGAATGCCGTGCGACCCTGGGTGAAGTCTCGAACTCCGAGCACAGCCTGCGTTCGCTGGGTAAAGCTGGTGCCAAACGCTGGCGTGGCGTTCGCCCAACCGTTCGTGGTGTTGCCATGAACCCGGTTGACCACCCACATGGTGGTGGTGAAGGTCGTACCTCTGGTGGTCGTCATCCGGTATCGCCATGGGGCTTCCCGACTAAGGGCGCGAAGACTCGTGGTAATAAGCGTACCGACAAAATGATCGTCCGTCGTCGCAAGTAAATAGAGGGATACGACAGTGCCACGTTCTCTGAAAAAAGGTCCTTTTATTGATCTTCACCTACTGAAGAAGATCGAAGTGGCGGCGGAAAAGAACGATCGCAAACCAATTAAAACCTGGTCGCGTCGTTCGATGATCCTGCCACAAATGGTCGGTCTGACCATCGCAGTACACAACGGTCGTCAGCACGTCCCAGTTCTCGTTAACGAAGACATGGTCGGCCACAAACTGGGCGAGTTCGCCGGTACCCGCAACTATCGCGGGCACGTGGCTGACAAGAAAGCCAAGCGTTAAGGGGTAAGGAAATGGAAGTAGCCGCTAAGTTGTCGGGCGCTCGAATCTCCGCCCAGAAAGCCCGCTTGGTCGCCGACCAGATCCGCGGGAAGAAGGTGGGCGAAGCGCTCAACCTGTTGGCTTTCAGCAGTAAGAAAGCCGCCGAGATCATGAAGAAAGTGCTGGAGTCGGCCGTAGCCAACGCCGAGCATAACGAAGGCGCAGACGTTGATGACCTGAAAGTCAGCACCGTTTTCGTCAACGAAGGGCGTTCGCTGAAGCGCATCATGCCACGTGCCAAAGGCCGTGCTGATCGCATCGTCAAGCGGTCTTGCCATATCACTGTCAAGGTTGCTGACAAGTAACGGAGTCGAAGAGATGGGTCAGAAAGTACATCCCATTGGCATTCGCCTGGGAATCGTCAAGGAGCACACCTCCGTCTGGTACGCAGACGGTCGGACTTATGCGGACTACTTGTTCGCAGATCTGAAAGTGCGTGAGTATCTCCAAGACAAACTAAAAAGCGCGTCCGTAAGCCGTATCGATATCCATCGTCCGGCCCAAACTGCACGCATCACCATCCACACCGCTCGTCCAGGTATCGTTATCGGGAAGAAAGGTGAAGATGTTGAGAAACTGCGTCAGGACCTGACCAAGCAAATGGGTGTGCCTGTGCACATCAATATCGAAGAGATCCGCAAGCCGGAGCTCGACGGTATGCTGGTTGCGCAGAGCGTAGCTCAGCAGCTGGAGCGTCGTGTAATGTTCCGTCGCGCTATGAAGCGCGCTGTACAGAACGCCATGCGCATTGGTGCCAAAGGCATCAAAATCCAAGTGAGCGGTCGTCTCGGCGGTGCTGAAATCGCACGTACTGAATGGTATCGCGAAGGTCGTGTGCCACTGCACACCCTGCGTGCCGACATCGACTATGCCAACTACGAAGCTCACACCACTTACGGTGTGATCGGTGTAAAGGTTTGGATCTTCAAAGGCGAAGTTATTGGTGGTCGCCAAGAAGAACTGAAACCGCAAGCACCAGCGCCTCGTAAAAAAGCTGCTAAGTAAGGGGTACGCCAAATGTTGCAACCAAAGCGTACGAAGTTCCGCAAGCAGATGACCGGCCACAACCGTGGTCTGGCACTGCGCGGTAGCAAAGTCAGCTTCGGCGAGTTCGCGCTGAAGTCTGTTGCTCGTGGTCGTCTCACCGCTCGTCAGATCGAGTCAGCGCGTCGTGCTCTGACCCGTCACGTAAAACGTGGCGGCAAGATCTGGATCCGTGTATTCCCGGACAAGCCGATCTCCAAGAAACCTCTCGAGGTTCGTATGGGTAAAGGTAAGGGTAACGTGGAGTACTGGGTTGCCCAGATTCAGCCAGGCAAAGTCCTGTATGAAATCGAGGGTGTTTCTGAAGAGCTGGCGCGTGAGGCTTTCGCCCTGGCTGCTGCAAAGCTGCCGCTCGCCACCTCCTTTGTTAAACGGACGGTGATGTGATGAAAGCGAATGAACTTCGTGAAAAATCCGCACAGCAGCTGAACGAGCAACTGCTCGGCCTGCTGCGCGACCAGTTCAATCTGCGCATGCAGAAAGCAACTGGCCAGTTGGGGCAGTCTCATCTGCTCTCGCAAGTTAAGCGTGACATCGCTCGCGTGAAGACTGTGCTCAACCAGCAGGCAGGTAAGTGATCATGGCTGAAGCCGAAAAAACTGTCCGTACGCTGACTGGCCGTGTTGTCAGCGACAAGATGGACAAAACCATCACCGTTCTGATCGAGCGTCGCGTTAAGCACCCGATCTACGGTAAATACGTTAAGCGTTCGACTAAGCTGCACGCGCACGACGAAACCAATCAGTGCCACATCGGCGACAAAGTCACTATTCGTGAAACTCGTCCGATGGCCAAGACCAAGTCTTGGGCGCTGGTTGATGTTCTCGAACGCGCTGTGGAAGTCTAAGGGCTAGGGGTCGGAGAAATTATATGATTCAGACTCAATCCATGCTCGATGTGGCCGATAACAGCGGCGCTCGCCGTGTTATGTGCATCAAGGTGCTGGGTGGCTCCCATCGTCGTTACGCTGGTATCGGTGACATCATCAAAGTTACCGTGAAGGAAGCAATTCCGCGCGGTAAGGTGAAAAAAGGCCAAGTGATGACTGCTGTTGTAGTCCGCACTCGTCACGGCGTACGTCGTGCTGATGGCTCCATTATCCGCTTTGATGGCAACGCTGCTGTTCTTCTGAACAACAAGCAAGAGCCGATCGGCACCCGTATCTTTGGGCCAGTGACCCGTGAACTTCGTACTGAGAAGTTCATGAAGATCGTCTCGCTCGCCCCAGAAGTGCTGTAAGGAGATCCGACATGCAAAAGATTCGTCGTGACGACGAGATCATCGTGATCGCCGGCAAAGACAAAGGTAAGCGCGGTAAGGTGCTGAAGGTTCTTGCTGACAACCGTCTGGTTGTTGGCGGTCTGAACCTGGTCAAGCGTCATACCAAGCCTAACCCGATGTCGGGCGTACAGGGCGGTATCGTCGAGAAAGAAGCGCCACTGCACGCTTCCAACGTCGCCATCTTCAACGGCGAAACCAACAAGGCTGACCGCGTTGGTTTCAAAGTAGAAGACGGTAAGAAAATTCGTGTCTTCAAGTCGACCCAAAAAGCGGTTGATGCTTGAACACTGCTAGGTAGAAGACCATGGCACGACTAAAAGAGATTTACCGGAAGGAAATCGCTCCGAAACTTAAGGAAGAACTTAAGCTTTCGAACGTGATGGAAGTTCCGCGCGTTACCAAAATCACCCTGAACATGGGTCTGGGCGAAGCGATCGGCGACAAAAAAGTCATCGAGCACGCTGTTGCTGACCTGGAAAAGATCACCGGCCAGAAAGTCGTTGTGACCTACGCTCGTAAATCCATCGCTGGCTTCAAAGTCCGCGAAGGATGGCCGATCGGCGTCAAAGTGACCCTGCGCCGTGAGCGTATGTACGAGTTCCTGGATCGTCTGCTGTCGATCTCCCTGCCTCGGGTTCGCGACTTCCGCGGCCTGAATGCCAAGTCCTTCGATGGTCGTGGCAACTACAGCATGGGCGTGAAAGAGCAGATCATCTTCCCGGAAATCGACTACGACAAGATCGATGCTCTCCGCGGTCTGGACATTACCCTGACCACCACTGCCAAGAACGATGATGAAGGCCGCGCTCTGCTGCGTGCTTTCAAATTCCCGTTCCGCAACTGATTGGAGTAGGAAAATGGCCAAGAAGAGCATGAAGAACCGTGAGCTGAAGCGTCAGCTCACCGTTGCCAAGTACGCCACCAAGCGTGCAGCGCTGAAAGCTATCATCGTCGATCTGAACGCAAGTCCAGAAGCGCGTTGGGAAGCTACCGTAGCTCTGCAGAAGCAACCACGTGACGCAAGCGCTTCGCGCATGCGTAACCGTTGCCGCCTGACTGGTCGTCCGCACGGCGTGTACCGCAAGTTCGGCCTCGGCCGTAACATGCTGCGTCAAGCTGCAATGCGCGGTGACGTACCAGGTCTGGTTAAAGCCAGCTGGTAACAGTTGTCAAAGTCTCGATGTTCGGGTTCGCAAGAACCTGACCATCGGTGGCCTTGAATCTGAATCAAGCCCCTTTTGGGGCTTGATTCATTTCTGGGGTGTGTCTAGAATGACCGGCTCGCCTGAGCCCGTGTTTTTCTGCCCGGAAGTTCTCGGCGACAAGTAGTAGCCGCAAGGCTAATTTTTCTGTATTAGGAGCGTCTAGCCCATGAGTATGCAGGACCCGTTAGCGGACATGCTAACTCGAATCCGTAATGCCCAGATGGCTGAAAAGTCTGTCGTAAGCATGCCGTCTTCCACGTTGAAGGCTGCTGTAGCAAAAGTCCTGAAGGACGAAGGTTACATCGCGGATTTTCAGATCACCACCGACGCCAAGCCGTCGCTGTCCATCTCGCTGAAGTACTTCGAAGGCCGTCCGGTTATCGAAGAAGTGAAGCGCGTTAGTCGTCCAGGCCTGCGTCAGTACAAGTCCGTTGAGGATCTGCCGAAAGTTCGTGGCGGTCTTGGCGTGTCTATCGTCTCCACCAACAAAGGTGTGATGACGGATCGTGCTGCGCGCGCTGCCGGTGTCGGCGGCGAAGTTCTTTGCACTGTGTTCTAAGGGGGGATAAGCATGTCTCGCGTCGCTAAGAACCCCGTTAAGCTGCCAGCCGGTGTCGAAGTCAAATTCGCAGGCCAACAGCTTTCGGTGAAGGGTGCCAAGGGTACTCTTGAACTGAACATCCATTCGTCCGTTGAGATCGTTGAAGAAGCTGGTGAGCTGCGTTTCGCTGCTCGCAATGGCGATCAACAAACTCGCGCAATGGCCGGTACCACGCGTGCGTTGGTAAACAACATGGTCCAGGGCGTAAGCCAAGGCTTCGAGCGCAAGCTCCAGCTGGTCGGTGTTGGTTACAAAGCGCAAGCAAAAGGTCAGGTTCTGAACCTGGCTCTTGGCTTCTCGCACCCAGTGGATTACGAACTGCCGGAAGGCATCACCGCTGAGACTCCTAGCCAGACCGATATCCTGATCAAGGGCATCGACAAGCAGCTGGTAGGTCAAGTGGCCGCCGAGATCCGCGACTTCCGTCCACCAGAGCCGTACAAAGGCAAAGGTGTGCGCTACGCGGACGAAGTCGTCCGTCGTAAAGAAGCCAAGAAGAAGTAGGGCATAGCAAATGACCGACAAAAAAGTTACTCGACTGCGTCGCGCTCGCAAAGCACGCCTGAAAATGCACGAACTCGAAGTCGTGCGTCTCTGCGTGTTCCGCTCGTCGCAGCACATCTACGCCCAGGTCATCTCGGCCGACGGCAACAAAGTCCTGGCAAGTGCCTCGACTTTGGATAAAGAACTGCGTGATGGTGCCACTGGCAACATCGACGCGGCCACAAAGGTTGGCCAGCTGGTCGCTACGCGTGCTAAGGCCGCTGGCGTCTCGCAAGTGGCTTTCGACCGCTCTGGCTTCAAGTACCACGGCCGCGTTAAAGCGCTGGCTGATGCTGCTCGTGAAGCTGGGCTGGAGTTCTAAGTTATGTCAAATAACGACCAAAAGCGCGACGAAGGCTACATCGAGAAGCTGGTTCAAGTTAACCGCGTAGCCAAAACCGTTAAAGGCGGCCGTATCTTCACTTTCACCGCGTTGACCGTGGTTGGTGATGGTAAAGGGCGTGTTGGCTTCGGCCGTGGCAAGTCACGTGAAGTGCCTGCTGCGATCCAGAAGGCAATGGAAGCTGCTCGCCGCAACATGATTCAAGTTGACCTGAACGGCACCACTCTGCAGTACGCAATGAAGTCCGCTCACGGCGCTTCGAAGGTGTACATGCAGCCTGCTTCTGAAGGTACCGGTATCATCGCTGGCGGCGCTATGCGTGCTGTCCTCGAAGTTGCTGGCGTTCAGAACGTTCTGGCCAAGTGCTACGGCTCGACTAACCCGGTAAACGTGGTTCACGCCACTTTCAAGGGTCTGAAGGCTATGCAGTCTCCTGAGTCCATCGCTGCCAAGCGTGGCCTGCGTGTTGAGGAGATCAAGTAATCATGGCTACCGTTAAAGTAACGCTGATCAAAAGCATGACCGGCCGCATCCCTAACCACAAACTGTGCGTTAAGGGTCTGGGTCTGCGTCGCATCGGTCACACTGTAGAAGTCCAGGATACTCCCGAGAATCGCGGGATGATCAACAAGGCTTACTACATGCTGCGTGTCGAGGGTTAATCGATGAAACTCAATGATCTGAGTCCAGCGCCGGGTTCCCGTCGCGAAAAGCATCGTCCGGGCCGTGGTATCGGTAGTGGTTTGGGCAAGACTGGTGGCCGTGGTCACAAAGGTCAGACCTCCCGCTCCGGTGGCACCATTGCTCCAGGCTTTGAAGGCGGTCAACAGCCGCTGCATCGTCGCCTGCCCAAGTTCGGTTTCGTTTCCCTGAAAGCCATGGACCGCGCAGAAGTGCGTCTGTCCGAGCTGGCCAAAGTGGAAGGCGACATCGTTACTGTGCAGTCCCTGAAAGATGCCAACGTGATCAACGTCAACGTACAGCGTGTGAAAATCATGCTGTCCGGTGAAGTGACTCGCGCTGTCACTATCGGCAAGGGAATCGGCGCCACCAAAGGTGCGCGTGCGGCTATCGAAGCAGCTGGCGGCAAGTTCGAGGAATAAATGGCTAAGCAAGGTGCTCTCTCTGCGCTCGGCAAAGGCGGTATGTCTGAACTCTGGGCTCGTCTGCGTTTTCTGTTCCTGGCGATTATCGTCTACCGAATAGGCGCACACATCCCGGTTCCAGGTATCAACCCGGACCGACTCGCAGACCTGTTTCGACAGAATGAGGGGACCATTCTTAGCTTGTTCAACATGTTCTCCGGCGGCGCGCTGGAACGGATGAGCATCTTTGCACTGGGGATCA
Organism: Pseudomonas sp. HN2; assembly: GCF_020736465.1. Classification (NCBI taxonomy): domain Bacteria; kingdom Pseudomonadati; phylum Pseudomonadota; class Gammaproteobacteria; order Pseudomonadales; family Pseudomonadaceae; genus Pseudomonas; species Pseudomonas sp. HN2. The sequence goes on along the minus strand of NZ_CP085885.1, from coordinate 5,396,233 downwards.
TGCCGTACATTTCGGCATCGATCATCATGCAACTGATGACCGCCGTCAGCCCGCAGCTGGAGCAGTTGAAGAAGGAAGGTGAAGCTGGCCGTCGCAAGATCAGCCAGTACACCCGCTACGGCACCGTCGTCCTCGCTCTCGTTCAGGCTATTGGCATGTCCATTGGCCTGGCGGGGCAGGGCGTTGCGTTCACTGGTGACTTTGGCTTCCATTTCGTCGCGGTAACCACTTTTGTGGCTGGTGCGATGTTCATGATGTGGCTGGGTGAGCAGATTACTGAGCGTGGTGTAGGCAACGGTATCTCGATGTTGATTTTTTCGGGTATCGTCGCCGGTCTTCCGAGAGCAATCGGGCAGTCTTTCGAGTCTGCGCGTCAGGGTGATATCAACATCTTCGCCCTGGTTGCCATCGGTTTGCTGGCAGTAGCGATTATCGGTTTCGTGGTGTTCATTGAGCGTGGCCAGCGTCGTATCGCTGTTCACTACGCCAAGCGTCAGCAGGGCCGCAAGGTTTTTGCTGCGCAGACAAGCCACTTGCCGCTGAAGGTGAACATGGCCGGTGTTATTCCGGCTATTTTCGCGAGCAGCATTTTGCTGTTCCCGGCTTCGTTGGGTGCCTGGTTCGGTCAGTCTGAAGGTATGGGCTGGTTGCAGGACATCTCGCAGTCGATCGCTCCTGGTCAGCCGTTGAATATTCTGCTGTTTAGTGCAGGGATTATTTTCTTCTGCTTCTTCTATACGGCGTTGATGTTCAATCCGAAAGACGTAGCGGAAAACCTGAAGAAGTCCGGTGCCTTTATTCCGGGCATCCGTCCAGGTGAGCAGTCTGCGCGCTATATCGATGGCGTTCTGACCCGCTTGACCATGTTCGGTGCTCTTTACATGACGGCCGTGTGCCTGTTGCCCCAGTTCCTGGTGGTTGCAGCAAACGTTCCGTTCTACCTTGGCGGGACCTCGTTGCTGATCGTGGTCGTGGTTGTGATGGACTTCATGTCCCAAGTACAATCGCACCTCGTTTCGCACCAGTACGAATCCCTGATGAAGAAAGCCAACCTGAAGGGTTACGGCAGCGGCATGTTGCGCTGAGTACCCATAAGGTTCGAGGAGTTGGTGATGAAAGTTCGTGCATCGGTGAAAAAGCTGTGCCGTAACTGCAAGATTATTCGCCGCGAAGGTGTTGTTCGAGTAATTTGCAGCGCGGAACCGCGTCACAAACAGCGCCAAGGCTGAGTGTGATTGTGCTTCAAGCCCGGTAGCTAGTGCGCTACCGGGTTGATTATTTGTTATTACAGCGATATTATCTCGCGCCCTATTTCTTGGCTTCCGGGGCGTAGGTAGCTGTCAATTGGAGTCCCACTGAATGGCCCGTATTGCAGGCGTTAACATTCCAGATAACAAGCATACTGTTATCTCGCTGACCTACATCTATGGTGTTGGTCGCACTACTGCGCAGAAGATCTGTGCAGTGACTGGGGTAAACCCAGCAGCAAAGATCAAAGATCTGAGCGACGAGCAAATTGAACAGCTGCGTGGCGAAGTGGCGAAGTTCACCACTGAAGGTGACCTGCGTCGCGAAATCAACATGAAAATCAAGCGCTTGATGGACCTCGGTTGCTATCGCGGTCTGCGTCATCGTCGTGGTCTGCCAGTACGCGGTCAGCGTACCAAGACCAACGCGCGTACCCGTAAAGGTCCGCGTAAGCCGATCCGCAAGTAATCGCCCCAGCGAATCGACAGGAATTTAATCATGGCAAAACCTGCTGCTCGTCCTCGTAAAAAAGTTAAAAAGACAGTGGTTGATGGCATCGCCCACATCCATGCATCTTTTAACAACACCATCGTGACCATTACCGACCGTCAAGGTAACGCTCTTTCCTGGGCTACCTCCGGTGGTTCGGGTTTCCGCGGTTCCCGCAAGTCCACCCCGTTCGCTGCTCAAGTAGCTGCTGAGCGTGCTGGTCAAGCTGCGCTGGAATACGGCCTGAAAAACCTCGACGTCAACGTCAAGGGTCCAGGTCCAGGTCGTGAATCCGCAGTCCGCGCTTTGAACGGCTGTGGCTACAAGATCGCCAGCATCACCGACGTGACGCCAATCCCGCACAACGGGTGCCGTCCGCCGAAGAAGCGCCGCGTGTAATCCAGGAGATTGTAAAGAATGGCTCGTTACATTGGTCCAAAATGCAAACTCGCTCGTCGCGAAGGCACCGATCTCTTCCTGAAGAGCGGCGTGCGCGCGATCGAATCGAAGTGCAACATTGAAGCAGCACCTGGTATCCACGGCCAACGCCGCGGCCGCCAGTCCGACTACGGCACCCAACTGCGTGAAAAGCAGAAGGTCCGTCGTATCTACGGCGTTCTCGAGCGTCAGTTCAGCGGCTACTACAAAGAAGCTGCTGGCAAGAAAGGTGCAACCGGTGAAAACCTGCTGCAACTTCTCGAATGCCGTCTGGACAACGTTGTATACCGTATGGGCTTTGGTTCGACTCGTGCCGAATCCCGTCAGCTGGTATCGCACAAGTCGATCAGCGTCAACGGTCAGACCGTAAACGTCCCGTCGTATCAGGTTCGTGCTGGTGACGTGGTTGCAGTTCGCGAGAAAGCAAAAAACCAACTTCGCATTGTCCAAGCTCTCGATCTGTGTGCCCAACGTGGCCGCGTAGAATGGGTAGAAGTAGACACTGAGAAGAAGTCGGGCGTTTTCAAGAACGTTCCTGCTCGCAGTGATCTGTCCGCCGACATCAACGAAAGCCTGATTGTCGAGCTCTACTCCAAGTAAGGGCTAGAAAATAGGTGCATCCATGCAGATTTCGGTAAATGAGTTCCTGACACCCCGCCACATTGATGTGCAGGTTGTCAGTCCAACCCGCGCCAAGATCACTCTCGAGCCTCTCGAGCGTGGTTTTGGCCACACCCTGGGCAACGCGCTGCGCCGCATCCTGTTGTCCTCAATGCCCGGCTGCGCAGTAGTCGAGGCCGAGATTGACGGTGTGCTCCACGAGTACAGCGCCATCGAAGGTGTACAGGAAGACGTAATTGAAATCCTGTTGAACCTTAAAGGTCTGGCCATCAAGCTGCACGGTCGTGACGAAGTTACGCTGACCTTGTCGAAGAAGGGTTCGGGGGTGGTTACCGCTGCCGATATTCAGCTGGATCATGATGTCGAGATCGTTAATCCCGATCACGTAATCGCTAACCTGGCGTCTAACGGCGCCCTGAACATGAAGCTCACCGTAGCTCGTGGTCGTGGTTATGAACCAGCCGACTCGCGTCAGAGCGATGAAGACGAAAGCCGCAGCATCGGTCGCTTGCAGCTCGATTCTTCGTTCAGCCCGGTTCGCCGTATCGCCTACGTGGTGGAAAACGCCCGTGTCGAGCAGCGTACCAACCTGGACAAGCTGGTTATTGATCTGGAAACCAACGGTACTCTGGATCCTGAAGAGGCTATCCGTCGCGCTGCAACCATCCTGCAACAGCAGCTGGCTGCGTTCGTCGACCTCAAGGGTGAAAGTGAGCCGCTGGTTGTCGAGCAGGAAGACGAGATCGATCCGATCCTGCTTCGCCCGGTTGACGATCTGGAACTGACTGTACGTTCGGCTAACTGCCTTAAGGCGGAAAACATCTACTACATCGGCGACCTGATTCAGCGTACCGAAGTAGAGCTGTTGAAGACTCCGAACCTGGGCAAGAAATCCTTGACTGAAATCAAGGACGTTCTGGCCTCCCGCGGTCTGTCCCTCGGCATGCGCCTCGACAACTGGCCGCCTGCAAGTCTTAAGAAGGACGACAAGGCGACTGCCTGATCGTCGTAATCACCGAACGTAGTGTTTGGTAAGGAATGAACCATGCGTCATCGTAAAAGTGGTCGTCACCTGAGCCGCACCAGCTCGCACCGCAAGGCCATGTTCCAAAACATGGCGGTGTCGCTGTTCGAGCACGAGCTGATCAAAACTACTCTGCCAAAAGCCAAAGAACTGCGCCGCGTTGCCGAGCCGCTGATCACTCTGGCCAAGACAGACAGCCTGGCTAACCGCCGTCTGGCTTTCGACCGTACTCGTTCGAAAGCTATCGTTGGTAAGCTCTTCAACGACCTGGGCAAGCGTTACGCTACCCGTGAGGGTGGCTACCTGCGCATCCTCAAGTGCGGTTTCCGCGCTGGCGACAACGCGCCTATGGCGTACGTCGAGTTGGTTGATCGTGCTACTGCTGGCGAAGCTGTATCCGCCGAGTAAGACGTCAGTCTGAAACAAAGAACCGGGCCTAGTGCCCGGTTTTTTGTGCCTGTAAGAAATGCGTCGTCCGTACAAGTTTCTGACATGCTCGAACTGCCACTATGTGCCGGGAAAACATAATTAGTAATTATCTATCGATGTCTGCAAGTTAATGAATTTGTAGCGATAACGTCGATGATCAATACTTCCCGCCAAGCCCATTAGCCGGCAGTTCAAAGACTGACAGAGGAAGAAGACCGCATGAGCCAGACCAAAACGCTTACAACCGCCAGTGGCGCGCCAGTCGCTGACAACCAGAATTCCCGCTCCGCCGGCCCACGCGGTCCGCTGCTGCTCGACGATTTCCACCTGCTCGAAAAGCTCGCGCACTTCAACCGTGAAAACATTCCTGAACGCCGCGTGCACGCCAAAGGCTCGGGCGCTTACGGTACGTTCACCGTCACTCGCGACATCACCGAATATACCAGCGCAAAACTGTTCGAATCGGTAGGTAAACAAACGCCAACCTTCCTGCGCTTTTCCACCGTAGGTGGCGAGCGTGGTTCGGCCGACACCGAGCGCGATCCGCGCGGTTTCGCCTTGAAGTTCTATACCGAAGAAGGCAACTGGGACATCGTCGGCAACAATACGCCGGTGTTTTTCATCCGTGATCCACTGAAGTTTCCGGACTTTATCCACACGCAAAAGCGTCTGCCGCAAAGCAACCTGAAAAGTGCGCAGATGATGTGGGATTTCTGGTCGCATTCGCCTGAAGCGCTGCACCAGGTCACCATTCTGTTTTCTGATCGCGGCATTCCGGACGGCTACCGTCACATGCACGGCTTCGGTAGCCATACGTACAGCCTGATCAATGCCAAAGGCGAGCGTCATTGGGTCAAGTGGCATTACAAGACGCAGCAAGGCATCAAGAACCTGGCGCCCGCCGACGCCGCCCGTTTGGCGGGAACCGACCCGGACTACGCGCAGCGTGACCTGTTCGAGGCCATCGAGCGCGGTGATTTCCCGAAATGGCGCGTGTGCATTCAGATCATGACTGAAGCGCAAGCGGCCGCTCATTACGAAAACCCGTTCGACGTCACCAAAACCTGGTCACAGAAAGAGTTTCCGCTGATCGAAGTCGGTGAGCTGGAGTTGAACCGCAACCCGCTGAACTACTTCGCCGAAGTTGAACAGGCTGCATTCGGCCCGAGCAACATGGTGCCAGGCGTGGGTTTGTCCCCGGACCGCATGCTGCAAGGCCGCGTATTTGCCTACGCTGACGCGCACCGCTACCGCGTTGGCACCAACCATCAGCAATTGCCGGTGAATGCTCCACGCAGTCCGGTGAACACTTATCAGCGTGACGGCTCCATGGCGTTCGGCAGCAATGGTGGTGCGGCGCCGAACTATGAACCGAACAGCTACATCGAGTCGCCGAAACAAGCACCACATTACGCAGAGCCAGCACTGGCCTTGAGCGGTGCCGCAGATCGCTATGATCACCGCGAAGATACCGATTACTACAGCCAGGCCGGTGCCTTGTTCCGCTTGATGAGCGAGGAGCAGAAAGCGCTGCTGGTCAGCAACATCGCGGGTGCGATGGCAGGTGTTTCCAGCGACGTCGTCGATCGTCAGTTGCAGCATTTCTACAAAGCCGATCGGGCGTATGGAGAAGCAATCGCAAACCTGCTCAACGTACAGCTTAACGAAGTCTAAACGAGAAGCAGAACCGCCCTCATTTGGGCGGTTTTTGCGTTATTTGGCCTGCTTTTCTCGGAATATCTTCGCTTTTATTGCGCGAAGCGGGTGACCTTCCGGTCAGGTTGGTTCAAACTACAGACTTTCAGGAAGGGAGATGTAGGGCGATGCAAGGCCACCCAGATGTAATCGATTACCTCAATACGTTGCTGACCGGCGAACTGGCCGCGCGTGACCAATATTTCGTTCATTCGCGGATGTATGAGGACTGGGGGTTCACCAAGCTCTACGAGCGCATCAACCACGAGATGGAAGAAGAAGCAGGCCACGCCGATGCATTGATGCGGCGGATCCTGATGCTCGAAGGCACGCCGCGCATGCGTCCGGATGATCTGGATGTCGGCACTACGGTGCCGGAGATGCTCGAAGCTGATCTTCGCCTCGAATACAAAGTCCGCGCTGCGCTTTGCAAAGGCATCGAGCTTTGCGAGCAGCACCAAGACTACGTCAGCCGCGAGATTCTGCGGGTTCAGCTCAACGACACTGAAGAAGATCACACCTATTGGCTGGAAAAGCAGTTGGGTCTGATCAAGCTGATCGGTCTCGAGAACTACCTGCAATCCCACGCGTCCTGATTGCAACGGCTACAAAAAAAGCCCCTGTCACTTCAACGGTGACAGGGGCTTTTTCATGCCTTGCAGTTAAGCCCGATCGCGGATCAGCAACGGCTTGAGGTAATGGCCGGTGTGAGACTGCTTCATCTCGGCGACTTCCTCGGGCGTGCCGGTGGCAATGATCTGACCCCCTTTGGAACCGCCCTCAGGACCGAGGTCCACCAGCCAGTCAGCGGTCTTGATCACATCGAGGTTGTGCTCGATGACCACCACGGTGTTGCCGTGATCGCGCAGGCGATGCAGAACGTCGAGCAACTGCTGGATATCCGCAAAGTGCAGACCGGTAGTCGGCTCATCGAGGATATACAGGGTCTTGCCGGTATCGCGCTTGGACAGCTCGCGCGACAACTTGACCCGCTGTGCTTCACCGCCGGACAGGGTCGTCGCCGACTGCCCGAGTTTGATGTACGACAGGCCGACATCCATCAGCGTTTGCAGCTTGCGCGCCAGTGCCGGCACCGCGTCGAAGAACTCCCGAGCTTCCTCGATGGTCATTTCGAGGGTCTCGTGGATGCTCTTGCCCTTGTATTTGATCTCAAGGGTTTCGCGGTTGTAGCGCTTGCTCTTGCACACATCGCAGGGCACGTAGATGTCCGGCAGGAAGTGCATCTCCACCTTGATCAGGCCATCGCCCTGACACGCCTCGCAACGCCCGCCCTTGACGTTGAACGAGAAACGCCCAGGGCCATAACCACGAGAGCGTGACTCGGGCACGCCGGCAAACAGTTCGCGGATCGGCGTGAACAGCCCGGTATACGTCGCCGGGTTGGAACGCGGTGTACGACCGATCGGGCTCTGGTCGATATCGACGACTTTGTCGAGATGCTCCAGACCTTTGATGCTGTCGTGTGCTGCCGCTTCCAGCGTGGTCGCGCCATTGAGTGCCGTGGCGCTCAGCGGGAACAGCGTGTTGTTGATCAGCGTCGATTTGCCCGAGCCGGATACGCCGGTCACGCAGGTCAGCAGGCCGATCGGGATATCCAGATCGACATTGCGCAAGTTGTTGCCACGCGCACCTTTGAGCGACAGGTTGAGCTTCTTGTTGCGCGGCGTGCGTTTGGCCGGCACTTCGATCTTCACCCGGCCGGACAGGTATTTGCCGGTCAGCGAATCCGGGTGCGCCATGACTTCGTCCGGCGTGCCTTCGGCAACAATCTGCCCGCCGTGCACACCTGCGCCAGGGCCGATATCGACAACATAGTCAGCCAGGCGAATCGCGTCTTCGTCGTGCTCGACCACAATCACCGTGTTGCCGATATCGCGCAAATGCTTGAGCGTGCCGAGCAGTCGGTCGTTATCGCGCTGATGCAGGCCGATGGACGGCTCATCGAGGATGTATAGAACGCCAACAAGTCCGGCGCCAATCTGGCTGGCCAGACGAATCCGCTGCGCCTCGCCGCCGGAGAGTGTGTCGGCGCTGCGATCCAGCGACAGATAGTCGAGGCCGACGTTGACCAGGAACTGCAGACGCTCGCGGATTTCCTTGAGGATCTTGTCGGCGATCTCTCCGCGCCGCCCGGTCATCTTCAGTGCAGCGAAATATTCGCAGGCATCGCCGATCGGCAGATTGGTCACTGCCGGTAAGGTTTTCTCACCGACCCACACGTGCCGCGCTTCACGGCGCAGACGCGTGCCGCGGCAATCCGGGCAGGCCTGATGGCTGAGGAACTTGGCCAGCTCCTCGCGCACGCTCGCCGATTCGGTTTCGCGGTAACGGCGCTCCAGATTGGGCACGATGCCTTCGAACGGGTGCGAGCGTTTGACGATGTCGCCACGGTCGTTCAGGTACTTGAAGTCGACGTTCTGCGAGCCGCTGCCGTGCAGGATGAACTTCTGCTGCTCGGCGCTCAGGTCGTTGAAAGGCTTGTCCAGGCTGAACTTGTAATGCGAGGCGAGTGAGCCAAGCATCTGGAAGTAATAGACGTTGCGCCGGTCCCAGCCGCGTATCGCGCCCTCGGCGAGGGTCAGCTCGCCGTTGACCAGACGCTTGATGTCGAAGAACTGCTTCACGCCCAGGCCATCGCAGGTCGGGCAGGCGCCGGCCGGGTTGTTGAAGGAAAACAGCTTGGGTTCCAGCTCGCTGATCGCGTGGCCGCAGATCGGGCAGGCGAAGCGTGCGGAGAAGATCATTTCTTCGCCCGGCTCGTCGTCCATCGGCGCCACCAGGGCAATGCCATCAGCCAGTTTCAGCGCGGTCTCGAAGGACTCGGCCAGACGTTGCTGCAGATCGGCGCGAACCTTGAAGCGATCGACGATGACGTCAATCGAGTGCTTCTTCTGTTTATCCAGCTTCGGCAGCTCGTCGAGTTCGCAAATGCGCCCGTTGACCCGGGCGCGGACGAAACCTTGCGCACGCAATTCTTCGAAGACTGACAGGTGTTCGCCCTTGCGCTCGCGGATCACCGGTGCCAGCAGCATGAGTTTGCTGCCTTCCGGCTGCGCCAGCACCAGATCGACCATCTGGCTGACGGTCTGCGCTTCCAGCGGAATGTCGTGATCCGGGCAACGCGGCGTACCCACGCGGGCATAGAGCAGACGCAGGTAGTCGTAGATTTCGGTGATGGTGCCGACCGTGGAGCGCGGGTTGTGCGAGGTCGACTTCTGTTCAATGGAGATCGCCGGCGACAGGCCTTCGATGGTGTCGACGTCGGGTTTTTCCATCATCGACAGGAACTGCCTGGCGTAGGCCGACAGCGATTCGACATAGCGGCGCTGACCCTCGGCATACAGCGTGTCGAACGCCAGGGATGACTTGCCGGATCCGGACAGGCCGGTGATGACGATCAGTTTGTCCCGTGGCAGGGTCAGGTCGATGTTCTTCAGGTTGTGGGTACGGGCCCCACGTATCAGGATCTTGTCCAAAGTGGCCTCGCTCGGCGGGCGTCGAAAACGTAGGAGTATACGGGCAAATACTGGATGGATGCACACTATCCAACGAAGGGCGTTCTGCCGTTCATGAAGAGAGTTTCATCTATACGCGTCATAGCGTCGCGATATACCCCGTCTTCCGATGGGACTGGTAGAATCGCCGCCGGTTCACACGAGGTTTTTCCATGCACGATCCCCACAGCGAACGCATGAGTGGCAGCGAGACCCGCGCGGCGAGCGGTCTGGCCCTGGTGTTCGCCTTCCGTATGCTTGGCATGTTCATGGTGTTGCCGGTGCTGGCGACCTATGGCATGGATCTGGCGGGAGCGACCCCGGCCCTGATCGGGCTGGCGATTGGCGCTTACGGTCTGACCCAGGCGATTTTCCAGATCCCGTTCGGGATCATTTCGGATCGCATCGGTCGTCGACCGGTGATCTACCTCGGTCTGATTGTCTTCGCTCTCGGCAGTGTTCTCGCGTCCCAGGCCGATTCGATCTGGGGCGTGATTGCCGGACGGATCCTGCAGGGCGCCGGGGCGATTTCCGCGGCGGTCATGGCGCTGCTTTCCGACCTGACCCGCGAACAGCATCGCACCAAAGCCATGGCGATGATCGGCATGACCATCGGCCTGTCGTTCGCCGTAGCCATGGTCGTGGGGCCGTTGCTGACCAGCGCTTTCGGGTTGTCGGGACTGTTCCTTGCCACCGGCGCGATGGCGCTGGTCGGCATCCTGATCATCATGTTCATGGTGCCGCAGTCCACCGGTCCACTGCAGCATCGTGAATCCGGCGTGGCGCGACAGGCACTGATGCCGACGCTCAAGCACCCGGACCTGCTGCGCCTCGATCTGGGCATCTTTGTGTTACATGCCATGTTGATGTCGAGCTTCGTTGCTCTGCCGCTGGCGCTGGTGGAAAAAGCCGGTTTGCCCAAGGAGCAGCACTGGTGGGTCTACCTCACCGCATTGCTGATTTCGTTCTTCGCCATGATCCCGTTCATCATCTACGGCGAGAAGCGACGCAAAATGAAACGAGTTTTGCTCGGCGCCGTCATGACACTGATGCTGACTGAACTATTCTTCTGGCAGTTCGGCGATAGCCTGCGCGCCCTGGTGATCGGCACGGTGGTGTTCTTCACCGCGTTCAACCTGCTCGAGGCATCGTTGCCGTCGCTGATCAGCAAGGTTTCACCGGCAGGCGGCAAGGGCACGGCCATGGGCGTGTACTCCACCAGCCAGTTCCTCGGTTCGGCACTCGGCGGGATACTCGGCGGCTGGTTGTTCCAGCATGGCGGTCTGTCGGTTGTGTTCCTCGGATGCGCCGCGCTGGCTGCACTTTGGCTGGCCTTTGCTGTTACCATGCGCGAACCTCCCTACGTGACGAGCCTGCGCTTGCCGTTGTCGCCCGAAGCGATCCGCGAAGCGGGTCTGGTCGAGCGCCTCAAGGCCCTGGTAGGGGTAACAGATGCAGTGATAGTCGCCGAAGAGGCGGCTGTTTACATCAAACTGGACAAAGAATTAGTGGATCGCACCACCCTCGAACGCCTGGTCAACAACCCGGCCGGGGCTGCGTGCGACGCTTAGGAGAACGTTATGGCCCGTGGGGTTAACAAAGTCATATTGGTCGGCACTTGCGGCCAGGATCCCGAAGTTCGCTACCTGCCTAACGGTAACGCCGTGACCAACCTGAGTCTGGCCACCAGCGAACAATGGACCGACAAGCAGACCGGTCAGAAGGTCGAAAAGACCGAGTGGCACCGTGTGTCGATGTTCGGCAAGGTTGCCGAGATCGCTGGCGAATACCTGCGCAAGGGTTCGCAGGTCTACATCGAAGGCAAGCTGCAGACCCGCGAGTGGGAAAAGGACGGCATCAAGCGTTACACCACTGAAATCGTGGTGGACATGCAAGGCACCATGCAACTGCTCGGCGGCCGTCCACAACAGGGCGACCAGCAAGGCGGCGGCAACAATTACCAGCAGCAGGCGCCACGTCAGCAGGCCCCACGCCCGCAGCAGTCGGCTCCGCAGCAGCGTTCGGCTCCACCAGCGCCGCAGCAGGCCGCACCGCAACCGGCTCCGGATTTCGACAGCTTCGATGACGATATTCCGTTCTGATTTGCCGCTGTAAACGCTTCCAATGAAAAGGCCCGTCGCTTAAACGACGGGCCTTTTTTGTGAGGCAATTTCAGCGCGACCCCTATCACCTGTAGGAGCTGACGAGTGCAACGAGGCTGCGATCTTTTGATCTTTAAAAGCAACGTCAAAAGATCGCAACCTTGTTGCACTCGTCAGCTCCTACATGGGGAATCGTTTCAGTCGAGGATCAGGTGCGGCAGGAAGCGGCTGGAGTCCTTGGTGATCAGACTGTTGTCCTCGCGCACACCAATTCCCGCCGCCTCGTCACCAATCACCCACGAACCGATCAGCGTGTAGCTGTCGCCAAACTTCGGCAGCGGCGCGAACTCCTGCAGGATGAACGGCGCATCGGTGTACGGCCCATCCTCTTTGACGATCAGACCCTGGGCCGTTTGCAGCTCGATGTTGGCGCCTTCACGGGAAAAGTACGGCTTGCGCACCCAGCCTTTCGGCACGGCGCTCTGCGGATTCGGATCGAGGTGCGCGGCGAGCAGATTCGGATGACCCTTGTGCAGTTCCCACAGCAACGGCAGCACACCTTTGTTCGACAGAATCGCCTTCCACGCCGGTTCGAAAAACTGCGTGTCGCACTCGGCGATCGCTGTGCCGAACGGTTCGTGGAAGATGAATTCCCAGGCGTGCAGCTTGAACAGGTGCGGGATCCAGCGATCCTGCAGATCGACGAACCGGCCTTCAGCCGTCAGGCCGATGTCTTCGATATCGATGTGGCGTGATTCGATGCCGGCCTTTTCCGCGATCAACCGCAGGTAGTCAGTGGTGCCTTTGTCCTCGACCGAATCCTTCATCGAAGCGAAGTAGAACGGCCGCTTCAACTGCAGTTCGGCGAAAGCCTGGTGCAGCCTGGTGTCGATGCTGTTGAACTGGTCGGCATGCGGTGGCAGCGTGCCGCGCTCGATGCACTGCTCCAGCCAGCCCCACTGAAATGCCGCCGCTTCGTAAAGGCTGGTCGGCGTGTCGTAGTTGAGCTCCAGCAGTTTCGCCGGGCCGCTGCCGCTGTAGGAAAAGTCCATGCGACCGTACAGATGCGGATGACCTTCGCGCCAGGAGGTGCGGATCATGTCGTAGTACGCCGCCGGAATGCTCAAGCGATCGAGCAACGCCTCGCTGTTTACCACGCGCTCAACCAGATCCATGCACATCTCATGCAGTTCGGCGGTCGGGTCTTCGAGATCGTTCTCGATCTGCGCGAGGCTGAACTGGTAGTAGGCGCTTTCGTCCCAGTACGGTTCGTCGTCGATGGTGTGGAACAGGAAACCGAGGCTTTCGGCGGTGTGCTTCCAGTCGGGGCGCTCGGCGCAGTGGATCTTTTTCATGTCAGCTGCTCGAGCGTCCGGAACTGCTGCCCCAGCCACCCCAGCCGCTGCGGGCGCTGGACTGGCTACCGAAGCCGCCGCGCGAGGTCGACGCAGCAACGTTTACCGGTTTGCTCTTGCTGCTTTCGTAATCCGGCTGGCTGCGCGTGGTCGTTTCAGCTTTGCGGTACTGCGTTGAAGTGTTGTACGGCTGGCGCGTTTCACGATCGCGGTAAACGCTGCGATCGGCGTTGTTGCTCATTGCGTTGCCGATCAGCCAACCGCTCAGCCAGCCATTGCCGCCGCCACCTGAACCGCCGGAAGAGTGCGAGCCGCCGTGACTTGCGCTGCTGCTGGTGGTGTCGCCCGCCGGCATTTGCGCATCGGCAATGGCATCCAGATTTTGCGGCTCTTCACCCTTCTGCGGCACCTTGAAACCGCCGAGTCTGGGGACGAAGCGGCCATCGGAATTTTTCTGACACCAGCCAGCGGCAAAGTCTGCGTCGCATTGGGTCTTGTCGTCGTAGGCCGGGGCGATGCGTCGGTGTTCGCCAAAGGCGGCGACGTAGGCGCTGGAGCAGACGTCGGCGGCCACTTCGGCGTCAACGCACTGTTCAACGCTCTGAAAACTGCGCGGCTGATCCACTGCTGCCGCTTCACCGGAAATGGCCATTGCCACTGACGCGGCGAGGGACAACTGCACGTATTTGCTGCGTTTCATCGAGAGGCTTCCTGCCGGTCAGTGGGACGGGGTCATGCACGCGGCATTGAGCATGCCGACGCTGATCGCCACGGCAGCCACATAAATGCCGGCCGCCACTTCGCCGTTGGCGATGCGCTGGGACGTGCCCTTGAGCACCAGCCCGGTAGCCACGAACGCCAACAATTGCACAACGGCAGCGATAACCGCCCAGAGCACGAAGTCGAGCACGTTGACCGAGTAGGCAATCACGTTGCTCGCGGGAATGGCGAAGCCGATTATCGCGCCGGCCAGGGCGATAGCCGCAGCAGTATTGCCGGCGCGGATCAGCTCGAATTCCTTGTGCGCGGTGATGCGCGTGTAGACGAATTGAAACAGCATGAACAGCAACACGGCGCCGATCAGGTAGACGACAAAACCGACCAGCGCGGTTTTGTTCAGGGAAACGGCCAACACTTCCAGCATGAAAAACTTCCTTTTTTAGATGGCGCTCAAATCAGTCGTGTACAGCGAGATGCCCAGCGAGGTGCTCAGGCTGACGGTGCCTTCTTCATCCTGTTCGACGGAGAACAACAGCAGTTCGCGGCGATCGGTCAGGCCGGTGTCGCGGGCATACAGCATCGCGTGGTGCTTGATGGTGTAGGACTCGTCCGGGTTGACCACGTGTTCGGTCATTGGCACCAGTTCGGTCTGCTGCAGCTCGGTGCCCCATTCGCGCGTGTATTCGACACCGTCACGGGTGTAGGTCGGCAGGCCGATCAGGCTGTTGGGGCCGGCCAGACGCTGCAGTTCGGCGTCGCTGTTGACCGTCACATAGCTGAGGTAATTGAACAGGGTGACCGACTCGATCTGGTCTTCATCGGTGACGTGGATCTGTACCCAGAAATCCTCGTCGTTCATGTAATAGCGGTGCAATTTGTTGGACTGGCCGAGATCGACCCAGCCGGCGCTCCACACCGCTTGATCGAACGGCACCCGCACCGACGTCGAGCCTTCCAGCAGCAGCGCCAGGGTCGTGTCAAAGCGCACGCCTTTGCCTTGCGCCATGCCGAGAGGGCCGCTGGCGCCGGTGGTGGTTGGCGCAGCGGTCTGCCAGGTGCTGGTGCCGAGCAAGTCTTTAAACCATCCCATGGGTACGTTCCTTGAAGCGGGTGGAGGTGTTCGGGGTTGAAAAAGTGGCGGTAGTGTACCGGGCGCAGGGGTGTACGAGCAGGGGCAATAGCTCAGCGCAAACAATGTAGGAGTGAGCCTGCTCGCGATGGCGGCGGGTCAGTCAACACTGAAGTTGAATGTTTTGGCCGCATCGCGAGCAGGCTCATTCCTACAAAGGGTTGCGCAACAGCTTACTGCGTGGACTTCTGCTTCAGCCGCTCAAGAATCGCGTTGGCGCTGCCTTCGTTCGGCGTGATGCCGGCGTCGCGCAGTTTGCGTTCAAGGTCGTTGCCGCTGGAGGCGTCGGCCAGTTCGTCCGCTGCGCTCAGTTCGGCAGCGCGTTGCTGCTGCTTGGCTTGCAGGCGATTCAGGGTGCCGACGGCGGTCTCGAGTTTGCCGTTGGCGCCGCCGCTGGCAATGGATGCGCTGACCTGGGCCTTTTGCACGCTGTCGCGAGCCTTGGCCATGTCGACTTGCTGGCGCAGGCTCTTGATCCGCGATTCGGCTTTGCTGATGTCTTTGCGCATGTTGTCGGCGTAGGCGCCGAATTCATCGCTGAGCTTCTTCTCGGCAGCGAGGTCGTTGGTCAGGGTCGAAATCGCTTCGGCCACTTCCAGTGCCAGGTCTTCACGGCCGGCATTCAGTGCGGCAACGGCCTTGGCTTCGAGATCCTTGATCTTGGCGTCGTACTCGCTGACGCGGTCGGCGGCCAGTTTGTGTTTGGCCATGATCGTCACCAGTTCGCGGCGGGCGTTCGACAGCGCGCTGTCGGCGTCGCGGATTTCCTGATCGAGGATACGCAGGGCCTGCTGATCGGCGATGGCTTCGCCGACTTCGTTGGCGCCGCCGCGCAGCGCGGTGAACAACTTGCTCCAGATGGACTGAGTCATTGGATATTCCCTGTTGATTACTTGAAGAAGTGTTCGAAGGCTTCGCTGGCGCGCTGCACGTTGTCGACCAGGGTTTTCACCTCGGTGACCACGTTGGTCAGGCTCGAATCAGCGCTGAGGGCGCCGAACATGTTGTAGACGGTCTGCCCGTTGGGCATCGACTCGATACCTATCGACGACAGCGGGAACATCTCGCGGCTGCGCAGCACGGCATCGTTGAACGCCTGGACGTTGCTGATCGAGTCAATGTCCACCAGCACGGTGTCGACGATGATCTGCTGGCCGGCCAGGGCGATGTGAATCGGCAGGCCGCCGAATTCGTTCATTTCCAGCTTGATGCTCGGCTCGGAGCTCTGGATCAGCGACAGCGTGATCTCTTGCGAAGCCACCTCGTCCAGCGCCTTGAGGGCATTGAAGAGGCTATCGATGGTCCAGTTGTTGCCTGCGCTCATGTATTTCTCCGACATGAAAGAGCCAGCCAGGATCGGTTGGCGTAGCTGTTGCTCCATTTGCTTGAGCAAGCTTCGGTTTTCCGGAAGCACCCAAGTCTCGTGTTTCACATAACCGGCTGCGGCCAGGCCTGCGCGCATCTGCTTCATGTAGATGCTCGAGGGTTTTTTCGCTGACGTCCTGGCACGCTCGCCCCTGGGGCTGGCTGCGGCAGGCGTCGGAGTGCGGCTTGTCATGGCTGGAATCCGGTTATGAGCATCTCACGCGTGGGCCACACTACAACCAATGCAAAGTGCCATCAATGACTCACGCGTGAGATTTTCATGACAGACGCAAAAAGGCCCGCAACGCGGCGGGCCTTTGGGTTGTGCAGTTGTTGCTAGGCGTTGCTGTGCAGGAATTGGTCAGTCGAAACGACAGTGGCGTAGGCGAAACTCAGCGCCGACATGAAGGCTGCGTGCACTTGGGCGGCCGGCACCGTCAGGCCATTGAATTCGAGATCACGGCTGGCGCAGGCATCGTGTATCACCGTAACGCCGTAACCCATGTCCGCCGCCGCGCGGGTGATGCCATCGATGCACATATGGCTCATGCTGCCGATCACCACCAGGTCAGTGATGCCTTGTTCGTCGAGCACCGATTTCAGTTCGGTTTCGCGGAACGAGTTGACGAAGTGCTTGAGTACCACCGGCTCGTTGGCGCGGTTGCGCACCTTCGGATGCAGTTCGGCGCCCTCGGAGCCGGGAGTGAAAAACGGTGCATCGTCGGAGGTGAATTCGTGACGAATGTGCACCACGGAATCGCCCGCTTCGCGAAAGGCTGCGATCAGCCGCGCGGCGTTGTCGGCAGCGGCGTCGGCGCCGACCAGCGGCCACTTGCCTTGGGGGAAGTAGTCGTTCTGGATATCGACTACGATGAGCGCTTGCTTGGCCATGGGATTGTCCTCGAGACGGTGATTGGGTGTGGCCTCAGTATTGACGCTGGCCGAGGATCCGAGGATTGGCCGCACCGACAATAGACGGGGGAAAACTGACAATGGCTGCACAAAGAGCCGCCACCGCTGAGCTGGGCGTGCTGATCTACCCCGGCGCGCAACTGGCGGCGGTGCACGGTCTGACCGATCTGTTCGCGGTGGCCAACCGTATCGCCGCCGAGCATCAGGCTGCGCGGTTGCCCGTGCTGCGGGTCAGTCACTGGCAGGTTGCAGGCGAGCAGTTGCCGGCGCGGGTCTATGACAGTCATCCGGGTACCGAGGACGCTTTGCTTGCCGTGCTGATTCCGCCGTCCCTCGGCGGGTTCGATGCAGCGCAGATGACCGCGAGCCTGACGCAATGGCTGCGCGATCAGCATGCAGGCGGCGCAACCCTCGGTGGCGTCTGCGTAGGCTCGTTGATGCTGGCCGAAAGCGGCTTGCTCGACGGGCGCAGCGCCACCACCCACTGGACCTCGGCCCAGGCGTTCGCCGAGCGTTATCCGCACATCAAACTGAAGGCCGACACGCCGATTGTCGACGACGGCGACCTGATCACCACGGCCGGGCTGATGGCCTGGTCGGAACTGGGATTGCGCCTGGTCGATCGCTTGCTCGGCCCGAGCATCGCCACCGCAACCGCGCGTTTTCTGGTGATGGAACACAGCGACAGCGCCAGTGAATGCGGAAGCAATTTCGCACCGATCCTCAGTCATGGCGACGCGGCCATTCTCAAGGTCCAGCACTGGCTGCAAAGCACCGGGGCGACGGAGGTTTCGCTGGCGGCGATGGCCGAGCGCGCGGGACTGGAAGAGCGCACATTTCTACGCCGATTCCGCGCCGCGACAGGCTTGAAACCGACCGAGTATTGCCAGCACCTGCGGGTGGGCAAGGCGCGGGAAATGCTCGAATTCACCAATGGCACGATCGATCACATTGCCTGGACGGTGGGCTATCAGGATCCAGGCGCGTTTCGCGCGATCTTCAAGAAGATCACCGGGCTGGGGCCAAGTGATTACCGCGCAAGGTTCGGCCTGACGCGATAGCCCAGGCAACGATGAACTACTGTAGGAGTGAGCCTGCTCGCGATAGCGGTATCTCATTCAACACGAATGGTGACTGATCCACCGCTATCGCGAGCAGGCTCACTCCTACAGGGAATGGGCTGAGGCGCGGGATCGTGCAATTTGCCGGAGTTTTACCCGCTGTCGTGCAGTTTGAAACAGGCGCGATGCCAGCACTTCGGCGGCAAACACCCGATTACCGGGCGGTTTGTTGAGATCGATGATTGGCCTGATCTCTGCAATTTCCGTGAGTGAACCCATCGACTGATGCAAGGGGAACGCATGACCCCGACACCCAGCAAGAAAATCGTCGTGGCCCATTCGGTGCGTGCCGAGGCGCCGCAACATGAAGTCGAGACCAACAAGGCCCTGGCGCGCTGGCTGGCGCAGATTCTCGGCTGCAAATTCGGCGGCAGTTACGATCCGGCGAAACATTCAGGCCGCGAACTGTACCTGCTGCCGACGCAAACCATCGTCGGCGCCGCCCATGCTCAAGCGCTGGGCATCAAAGGCCCTGATGACTTGTGGGGCGGCTACGTCGAATACGATTTCATCTGCACCAAAGCCATCAGCCACGGCCTGCGCAGCCATCTGGCGCAGGCGCCGCAGGGCTGGTCGCCGCTGTTCTCGGAGCGGGTGCGCAACGTCGTACTTGATGGTCTCAGCGTATTCGCCCTGGAAGATGCGCGGCCCGCCGCCGAGCATCTGCTGTACGCCGGGCCGATTCGCTTGAAGCCGATTCACGCCTGCGCCGGTCGCGGCCAGGAAGTGATCAAGAGCCTCGACGCGTTCGATGAAATCCTCGCGCGCCCCGAAGCACAAAGCTTGTTCAGTGACGGCGTAGTGCTGGAGCAGGACTTGCGCAACGTGGTCACCCATAGCGTCGGCCAGTCGTTTATCGGCGGCAAGGTCTTGAGTTACTGCGGTGATCAATACTTGACCGAGGACGGTCATGGCGAAGAGGTCTACGGCGGTTCGAACCTGCTGGTGGTGCAGGGCGGCTATGACCAATTGCTCGCGCTGGATCTGCCCGATGATGTGCGCCTGGCCATCGAACAGGCGCAGGTATTCGACAGCGCTGCTGACGAAGCCTACCCACGCTTCTTCGCCTCGCGGCGCAATTACGATATCGCCCAAGGCCTGGACGCCGACGGCAACCAGCGCAGCGGCGTGCTCGAACAATCCTGGCGCATGGGCGGCGCCAGCAGTGCTGAAGTGGCCGCGCTGCAAAGCTTCGTCAACGATCCACAGATGCGCGCCATCCGCGTGTCGTCGGTTGAAACCTATATCGATCAGGCGCTGCCGGCGGACGCCATCGAGGTCTATCGCGGCCCGGCGGAAAACAGCGCGTTTCTTCTCAAATATGTGACGGTCCAATCCTATGACGGCTAGAAGCGAAAGCATTCAAATCGACATCGATGACGAACAGATGAGCGGGACTTTTCTCAGTCCCAAATCGAAAGTCCCGGGGGTGTTGTTCGTCCATGGTTGGGGCGGCAGTCAGGAGCGCGATCTGGAACGGGCCAAAGGCATTGCCGGCCTGGGTTGCGTATGCCTGACCTTCGACCTGCGCGGGCATACCGGCGGCACCGGCATTCCCCTGTCCCGGGTGACCCGTGAGGATAATCTGCGTGACTTGCTGGCAGCCTATGATCGCCTGCTGGCGCACCCGGCCCTCGACACCTCGGCGATCGCCGTGGTCGGCACCAGTTATGGCGGTTATCTGGCTTCGATCCTGACCTCATTGCGCCCGGTGCGCTGGCTGGCGCTGCGCGTGCCGGCGCTGTACCGCGATGAACAGTGGCACACGCCCAAGCGCGATCTGGACAAGGCCGACCTGCGCGATTATCGCAATACGCTGGTGCGTGCCGACAGCAATCGCGCCCTGCACGCCTGTTCGCAATTCACCGGTGACGTGCTGCTGGTGGAATCGGAAACCGACGACTTCGTACCTCACGCGACGATCATGAGTTACCGCGCAGCGTGTCAGCAGACTCACTCGTTGACGCACCGGATCATCGATGGCGCCGATCACGCATTGAGTGATCCGGTGTCGCAGCAGGCCTACACGTCGATCCTGGTGGACTGGATTACCGAGATGGTAGTGGGGGAGCGGTTGAGCATTATCCAATCCAGATGATTTTCGGTGGTCTTGCGGACGCTATCGCGAGCAGGCTCACTCCTACTTTTGGAATGCGTTCCCCCTGTAGGAGTGAGCCTGCTCGCGATTGCAATTTCCCATTCAACAACTCTCTCAGGACGGTTTCTTCTCAATCCGCAGCGCCTTGGCCTTGGCCTCCACCACCAGATACATCACCACCGTAATCAGCAGCGGCAACAGAAAATAAATCGCCCGATACGCCAGCAATCCCGCCACCAGACTGCCGCGCGACGCTTCGTGCTGCAGCAGCGCGACAAACACCGCTTCAAGGACACCCAGCCCTGCTGGAATGTGCGTGATGACCCCGGCGATCGCGCTGATCAACAGCACGCCCAGCACCAGCGGATAATCCAGTTTGCTTGGCAGCAAAGTGAAGATCACCGCCGCCATCAGCGACCAGTTCAAGGCGCCCAACAGCAATTGCAGGACCGCCATGCGCAGCGACGGCAGGTTGATTTCCACGCCGCGTATCGACCACTCGCGGCGCTTGGAAAACTGACACGCCGCCAGGTACCCGGCACTGACCAACAGCAACAACGCACCCACCAGTTGCAGCGCGTCACTGCTGAGTTTCCAGCCTGGCGGCATGCGCACCAGCCCACTGCTGAAGACTACGCCGGCGATGGTCATGTAGCCGAACCAGTTGGTCGCCAGGCTCAGGCCGAGGATCTTGGCAATGTTGCCCTTGCTTACGCCGAGCCGGGAATACAGCCGATAACGCATGGCGATGCCGCCGACCCAGGCGCTGAGGTTGAGGTTGAAGGCGTAGCTGATGATGCCCACCGGCAGGATCTGCTTCCACGTCAGGTCCTGACGAATGTAGGTGCGGCCGATCAGGTCGAAACTGGCGTACACCAGAAAGCTCAGCAGGGTCAGGCTGGCAGCGATGATCAGCGTGCGCACCTTGAAATCGGCGAGGGTTTCCAGCACCTCGGCCCATTCGATGCGCGTGGCGAACATCGTCAGCAGGACGATCAGCGCGAGGAAAAACAGGAGGGTCAGCGGACGTTTCCAGCGGCTCCATTTCGACGGCGCCGCGGGTGCCGAATGGCTATCGGAATGGACTTCGGAATGACTCATGGACGCGCACCTCGGAAAGGCTTCAGACGCGGTTTATGCGCCGGCAGCCAACCGGCCATGGCCGGGAAGTGCCGCAGGAAGTGGAACACCAGAAAGCCCACAGTCATGTGCCAGATCCGTCCACGCGGCAACAGCTTGGCGTCCATGGCCTTGCAGTGGTTCTGGCTGAGGTCTTCGAGGCGTTCGTACAGGTGCTGATTGAAGGCGCGGTCGCGGATGAGCACGTTGGCTTCCAGATTCAGCGACAGGCTCAGCGGGTCGAGATTGCTCGAGCCCACGGTGCTCCAGTCATCGTCGACCAGCGCGACTTTGCCGTGCAGCGGGCGTTGGCAATATTCATGAATCTGCACGCCGGCGCGCAGCAGATAATCGTAGGTCATGCGCGCTGCCAGTTTCGCGACGAGCATGTCCGGCTGGCCCTGCAGGATCAGCCGCACATCGACGCCTCGGCGGGCGGCGTTGCGGATTTCGCGCAGCAAACGGTAGCCGGGGAAGAAGTAGGCATTGGCGATGATCACCCGGCGCTTGGCCTTGCGCAGAACCTGCAGATAAACGTCTTCGATATCGGTGTTGTGTTGATCGTTATCGCGGAACACCAGCCGTACCTGGCCGTCGTGATCGGTGAAAGCCATTTCCGCCAGACGCTGGCGCCGGCGCTGCCACCAGAACCGCGCGCGTCCCGGACGACCGCTTTGCAGCAGGGCGAAGTGATGGATATCGGCGACCACGGGGCCCTGGATCTCCACCGAATAATCCTGCTTGGCTTCAGGGCCGAAATCGGCCAAATGATCGCCGGAAAAATTGATCCCGCCAATGAACGCGATCAAACCGTCGACCACCACGATCTTGCGGTGCAAACGGCGAAACCAGTTGGTGCGGATGCCCAGGTGCTTGGGCGCTGGATCGAAGATCTGCAGATGCACGCCGGCATCGCTCAATGCTGACAGATAGCCAGTGCTCAGCTCGCCGCAGCCGAAGCCGTCGAGGCTGACCGTGGTGCGCACGCCACGCTGGGCGGCTTCGATGAGGATCTGCTGCAACTCGGCGCCGACCTTGTCTTCGAAAACGATGAAGGTCTCCAGCAGAATTTCGCTCTTGGCCGCGCGCATCGCTTCGAACACGCGGGGGAAATATTCCTCGCCGTTCTCCAGCAGTTCTACGCGGTTGTTGCTGTGCCATTGATACTCGACGTCAACGTGGCCGGGCTCGCGCACCGGCGGGTTCAGCGTGACCGGTTCGACGGCGGATTTTTCCAGTGGCGCACTGTTCATAGTTCAATCTCCACCGATAACGGTGCGTGGTCGGAAAGGTGCGACCAGGGCCGGTTGGTCAAAACTTTCGGCCGGCTGGCCTTGAGGTTGCGCACGTAGATGCGGTCGAGCCGCAGCGCTGGCAGTCGCGCGGGAAAGCTGCGCGCCGGTTTGCCGTGGTGTTCGGCGAATACTTCGCGCAGGCCACACGGCTTGAGCTGCGCATCGGCGCGCTGGCGCCAGTCATTGAAGTCGCCGGCGACAATCACCGGCGCATCGGCGGGCAATTCGGCGAGACGTTGCAGCAGCAGATCCAGTTGTGCATTGCGATGGCTTTCGCGCAGGCCCAGATGCACGCAGATCGCATGCACCTCGGTGCCGTCTCCGGGCAGGCGCAGCACGCAATGCAGCAGGCCACGGTTTTCATGGCCGCTGATCGACACGTCGAGGTTGTCGTGGCGGATGATCTGGAATTTCGACAGCAGTGCATTGCCGTGGTCGCCGGCCGGGTACACCGCGTTGCGCCCGTAGGCGAACTGCGGCCAGAGGCTGTCGGCGAGGAATTCGTATTGCGGCATCGTCGGCCAGTTGTCGTAGCGTTTCGGATGCTGCTCGTGGGTGCCGTGGACTTCCTGCAGAAACACCACGTCGGCGGCGACGCTGCGCACCGCTTCACGCAGCTCCGGCAGAATGAAACGCCGGTTCAGCGCGGTGAAGCCTTTGTGGGTGTTGACCGTCAGGACAGTGAAGGTACGCACCGAGGGTGAGACCACGGAGCCTTCGTCGGTAAAACCGACCGGTTCGGGAATGCTCATGACAGAACTCCTTCAGCGGCGACTTGCCCGGGAGTTGTGGCGAGGTCTTTGTCGAGGTCGAAGCGCTGCAACAGATTGCGGGCGTCGTAGGGCGCGCGGACTTTGATGTCGTTGTCGAAGTAGCAGAACACTTCACGGGATTTGCGTGCGCGGGGTTTCAGGCGTGGGGCTATCAGATGTGCGTCCTCCGGCTGTTTGCCGTGATGCCAGGCGTCGATGCGCTCGGCCCAGCGCTTGAGTGCTTGTTCGGAATAGCCGCTGGCGTAGAGCTCTTCAGCACCGTGCAGGCGCAGATAGACGAAGTCGCTGGTGAGGTCTTCGCGGTACGGCCATTTGCCGGCGGTGTCGGCAATGACCAGTGCGGTGTTGTAGCGTTTGAGCAGGCGCACGAATTGCGGGTCGATGAAACTTTCATGACGGATTTCCACCGCATGGCGCAGCGGCTTCTTGCGCCAGGCTTTGACGCTGGCATGGCCGGGCAGATGCGAATCGTGCTGGCGGGCGAGGGCGGCTGCGGCTTGGGTATCGTGGGGCAGTTGCGCAAGAAACTGGTCGAAGCGCTCGGCGTCGAATTTGAAGTTCGGCGGAAACTGCCAAAGGATCGGCCCGAGTTTTTCCTTCAGCTCCAGCACGCCTGAGGCAAAGAAATTCGCCAGCGGCTTTTCGATGTCGCGCAGGCGGCGCACGTGGGTGATGAAGCGCGGCGCCTTGACGCTGAATACGAAGTCATCGGGGGTTTCGGCGTACCACTGGGCGTAACGTTCGGGTCGTTGCAGGGCGTAGAACGATCCATTGATTTCAATGCTGTTGACCGCGCGGGAGGCGAACTGCAATTCGCGCTTCTGCGCCAGTCCCTTCGGGTAGAAATCCCCGCGCCACGGGGCGTAGCGCCAGCCTGAAATACCGATGTGAATCGTCGCCATCCCATCCTCCCGTAGAAAGTCCTCGTGTTGCCGATGTTCTGTGATGACTGCGCCGGGGGCGGGAAAGTTTCGGTGGTGTTACGGACGGTCGCCTGTCGTGATCGCGTTTAAAGCAAAGATCAAAAGCTTACCCCCTCACCCCAGCCCTCTCCCCCAATGGGGCGAGGGGGAAGGGAGCAGATCTTCATGTCTCCTGAAATCGCGTACGACTGTGAAGGGAGCAGATCTTCATGGTCTTCAGGACTTGAGTCCGACTCAAGACGTGCAGTTGGTGAGTTTGGTCATGCAACTCGGTCGGCTCCCTCTCCTGGGGGAGAGGGCTGGGGTGAGGGGGCTCTTGAACTTGCCGCGCAATTACCGATCAGTTCCTTACAGGTTGTTCAGCCACGGGAGACCGGAGTTTTGCGCAATTTCAGGATCGCCATTCTGCTGGGAGCGCTGTTGTGCTTCGGCGTCAACACATCGCAGGCCGCCGCGCTGCCGGGCGTTCCGGCTCCCGCTGACACGGCGGAAAAGCCCGCCGAACCGGAACCGCTGGTGCAGGGCGGTCTGCTCGGGGCGATCAGTTCGAGCATTGACGACGTGCAGGAAAAACTCGACCTCAATGAACATCTGGTTGATGCCTGGCGCCTGCGTGCCGACCGCGCGGCGGATGAGGTCGATCGGCTGGTCAAGCAGCCGTCGAACCGTTCGGGCTGGAGCGTGGCCGGGGATTTCCTCACGCTGTCGGGTGTGTGGCTGGGCAGTTTCGCCCTGTTGACCGTGCTTGGCAGTCTGCTGGCCAAGCGTCTGCGCGAAGGGCGCTGGTTGCGCACTCGCCAGCGCAGTCAGGACCTGCTCGGCTATGTGCTGCCGTACACCGTGCCGGCACTGATCTGCCTGCCGCTGACGCTGTATGTCAGCCATTTTCTTCAAGGTTCGGTGGGGCGCGCGCTGGCGCTATGTCTGGCCTACGCCACCAGCAGCGGTATCTTTTCCACGTCGATGTTGTTGTGCGTCGTGGTGATGTTCAACGTCGGCCACAAACGCACCGCCGCGCGAATCATCCGTGAATACTGTCCGCGACCGCTGTTCCTGATCGGTTTTCTCGCTGCTCTCAGTGATGCCCTGACCAGCCCGCAGATCGCCCGGCAACTGGGCGGCAATATCACCAGCAGTATCGCCGTGTTCACCGGGCTGATCGCCTCGGTGATTTTCGGTTTGCTGGTGATCCGCCTGCGCCGGCCGGTGGCCCATCTGATCCGCAATCGCCCGTTGGCCCAGCGTTTGAAACAACCGTCGCTGCAAGAGTCGCTGCGGATATTTTCCGGGTTGTGGTACTGGCCGATCGTGCTGATGGTGCTGGTCTCGGCGGTCAGTCTGATCGGCATCGGCGAGGACAATCAGAAAGCCCTGCGCTGCGCCTTGTTCACCACCGTGCTGCTGATCGCCACAGTATTTCTCAGCACCGTGTTGCAGCACCTGTTCAAGTCGCGCAAGGCCGAGGCGCTCCAGCGCAGCAGTGCCTACAAGGAACGCTTTCTCAGCCTGTTGCACGCGTTGCTGCGCATCGTCATGGCGATTGTGTTCATCGATATTCTCGGGCGGATCTGGGGCGTGTCATTGCTCGATTTCGCCCAGAGCAGCACGGTGGGCCGGGCGATCAGCAATGCCTTGAGCAGTATCGGCCTGATCTTCCTGGTGACGTGGTTGCTGTGGGTCGTGCTCGACACGGCGATTCAGGAAGCGCTGAAACCGCCGGTCAGCAAACGCGCGGCACGCCAGCCGAGCACGCGGGTGAAAACCATCCTGCCGTTGTTGCGCAATGCGATCAAAATCATCCTCGTGGTGATCTGCGCGATCACTACCATGGCCAATCTTGGCATCAACGTCGCGCCGCTTCTGGCTGGTGCCGGTGTGGTCGGTCTGGCGATCGGTTTCGGTTCGCAGCAACTGGTGCAGGATGTGATCACCGGGCTGTTCATCATCATCGAAGACACCCTGTCGATTGGCGACTGGGTGGTGCTGGATTCCGGCCATGCCGGCACTGTCGAAGGCTTGACCATCCGCACCCTGCGCCTGCGTGACGGCAAGGGTTTTGTGCACTCGGTGCCATTCGGTCAGATCAAGGCTGTGACCAACCAATCACGCCAGTTTGCCTTCGCGTTTTTCTCGGTGCAGTTCACTTACGACACCGACGTCGACAAGGCCATCGAGCTGATCCGCGAGGCCGGCGATTCGATCCGCGAAGACCCGTTCCTCAAGTACAACCTGCAAGGGCCGCTGGATGTGTTCGGGGTGGACAGGATGGATCTCAACGGCGTGGTACTGACGGCGCAATTTCGCACGGTATCCGGTGGGCAATATGCGGTGAGCCGGGCGTTCAACCAGCGCTTGAAGAAGCTTGTGGATAACACCGCGAATGTGCATTTTGCGCAGACTTATCCACAGCAGGTCTTTTTGCCGAAGCGGCAGCAGGAGGGGGCGGTGGTGGCGGCTGAGGTGCCGCAGGAGTCGCGGACCTGATCTGAGCTCTGCGTTGAATGTCCCGGCCTCATCGCGAGCAGGCTCACTCCTACAGGGTAATGCATTCCAGAATGTAGGAGTGAGCCTGCTCGCGATGGCGCCACAACAGACGCCCTCAATTGCGGATCAACTTCCGGCCTATCTGCTCCATGGCCACTTGATCCAGTTCCACCCAGATCTGCTGTTTGCCGGCAATCACAGCCGCCACGGGCACGCCATCGCGATACACCAGCCGATTACTCACCAGCGCCGGCACTTTCACCCCGGGCAACAGCGTCCCCGCCAGGTTCAGCGGATCAACTCCACATACCGCCACCAGGCTGCCGTCCTGCGGGCGCCGGCGCACTTCGCGCAATAGGGGAATCGCCTCCGGCAGCGCGAATTGCTCGCCCGCCAGACCACTGACAAAGCGCCCGCCACGAATCTCGCCCCGCGCTTCCAGTCGATGGAAGGTGCGCAGCAATTCCCGCCAGCTCGGCAGCCAGTCTGCTTCTCGTTCCAGCAAGCGCCAGAACACCACGCCGTAGCGGCGCAGCAGGGTCATGGCCACATGTTCGAGCGTCTCGGCTGTGTCTGCTGACGAACCACGGCGCAGCAACGCCCAGCGCCCGGCATCGTCCATCCCGCCGATAAACGCGCCGCGCCCGCGTCGACTGCTGCGCTGCTGACGCTTGCTTGCCGGGGTGATCAGCGCGCGCAGGCCGGCGAAGCTGTCGGCATTCACCAGCCCGGCGGCGACCAGTTCCTGCAGGGCGATTTCCAGTTCGCTGCGCAGCAGGCGCGCTTCATGAATCAGCTCATCAAAAAACAGCGCGCCATGCTGACTCAGCGCCTCGAAGACTTTCTGCGTTTTCAGCGATAACTCACTCACTGGGGTTTGCTCAGCCAGCGCACTCCACAAACCCACCTGACTGCGCGGCAGCAGGACAATCGGCGTGCTGCGCAATGCCGAGCCGCTGACTTTCTGTCGCGCGCTGATACGCGTCCACACCAGTTTGCCGTTGCGGCACAGCTCATCCAGCCAGCTCGGCGAATAGTCCTTGAGGCGTGCCGGCAGGATGTCGCTGTCCCACGCCGAAGCTGCCGCCGGGTAACCTTCGAACTGGCCGACAATCGCTGGCAACACTGCGCTGCCCTGACCTTGGGTGGTCGGTGACAAATGCTGCCAGTCGAATAGAAAGCGCGTGAAGTCCTGCAACGCCACCGGTTCGATTTCCCGACGCAGGCGCTTGACCGTGTAGCGATGGATGCGCGCGAGCAGATGGCGTTCGCACCATTCTTCAATCGCGCTGTTCGGCGTGAACTGCCCGCGCAAGACGTAACCTTCACGCTCCAGTCGGGCGAGGGCCTGACTCACTTGCGCGGCGGGCAGGGCGAGCGGCTCGGCAATGGCTGGCAAAGGGGTCGGCCCAAAGGCACCGAGGCGGGCGCGGATCACTTCGACCAGCGCTTCATCGAATGTCCACGCCTCGTCGAATCCGGGTAGCGCCACTGCTGCGCTCGCCAACGTGGCCTGTGGATAAAGCGCCTGCAGGCAACTCAAGCGTTCGCGGGCCAGCCATAACTGGTGCTCGGCGTCGATCCGCAGTAGGCAGGCGCGCCCGCTGGCCATCAGCGCGTGCAACCAATCCAGCCAAGCCGTGTTGGCTCGCGCTTCGGCGTCACTGATGCAGGCAAGGCTCATCAGTGCTTCGTGCATTTCATCCATGGAATTGGGCGACGGCCAGGCTTCTTCGCGCACCGCCGTGATCGCATCGGCGTCCAGCGCGCCGAGGTCGTCGGTCGATTGCGGATCGCTCCAGCGCCGGTTGATCACTGCTTGCGTGCGCCGTTCTTCCAGCGGCGCGTCATCAAGAAACGTGTAGGGCCGGGCGCTGAGGATTTCCGCCGCCAGCGGCGACGGTGCCGGCAGGTCGCGGCTGATCAGCCGCACCTCGCCACGCTCCATGCGCCGCAGCAGGGTCAGCCAGCCTTCGCTGTCCATCGCTTCGTGCAGGCAATCGTCGAGGGTCTGTTCCACCAGCGGGTGCTCGGGGACTTCGCGCTCGCCGGCGAGGTTTTCCAGGCAGGCGATCTGGTCGGGAAACACGCTGGCGATCAGGTCTTCGCTTTTCATCCGTTGCAGCTGCGGGGCGACTTTGCGTCCGCCGGTAAAGCGCGGCAACGCCAGCGCCACCCCGGCATTCCAGCGCCAGCGCACGCCGAATAACGGCGCATCGAGCACGGCCTGAATGAGCGTGTGTTCGGCGCTATTACTGTGCAGATAACGCCAGACTTCATCAAGCTCGAAGCTGTGACTGGTGGACAGCGACAGCACGATCGCGTCTTCGCTGGCGGCGGCCTGCAACTCGAAGTTGAAGGTGCGGCAGAAACGCTTGCGCAGGGCCAGGCCCCAGGCGCGGTTGATGCGGCTGCCGAACGGCGTATGGATGATCAGTTGGGTGCCGCCGGACTCGTCGAAAAACCGCTCCATCAACAGCGTGTCCTGCGAGGGCAGGGCGCCGAGGGTTTGCCGCGCGCGAGCGAGATATTCGACCAGTTGCTCGGCGCTGGCGAGGCTGAGGCCAAGTGTCGCGGTCAGCCAGTCGAACGCCGGTTGCAGATTACCGGGGCTGGCGCTGAGCAGCTCATCCAGATGCCCTTGCAGGCGCGCGACGGCGGCCGACAGTTCATCGCTGCGCCCCGGGGCTTCGCCGAGCCAGAACGGAATGGTCGGTGGCATGCCCTGCGCATCCTCGACGCGGACCTTGCCGCTCTCCACCCGCAGGATGCGGTACGAAGTATTGCCGAGCTGGAACACGTCGCCAGCGATACTTTCCACAGCGAAATCTTCGTTGACGCTGCCGATGCTCAAGCCCTGCGGTTCGAGCAGCACGCTGTAGTCGGCGTTGTCCGGGATGGTGCCACCACTGGTCACGGCGGTCAGTTGCGCGCCGCGCCGGCCGCGCAAAGTGCGATTGACGACGTCGCGATGCAGGTATGCGCTACGGATGCCCTGACGGCCGTTGTACCCTTCGGCGAGCATGCTCAGCAGGGCCTGATAATGTTTTTCGTCGACATCGCGGTAAGGCCAGGCGCGACGGAACATCGCCAACAAGGCGTCCTCCGACCATTCCTTGCAACTGACTTCGGCAATGATCTGCTGCGCCAGCACGTCGAGCGGTTTTTCCGGGATGTGCAGCGTATCGAGCTCGCCCCGGCGCACGCAGTCGAGCAGAGCGGCGCACTCGATCAGGTCGTCGCGGGTGGTGGCGAACAGACGGCCCTTGGGCGTGCCGCCGACCTGGTGGCCAGAGCGGCCAACCCGTTGCAGAAACGCGGCAATCGAACGCGGCGAGCTGATCTGGCAGACCAGGTCGACTTCACCGATATCGATGCCCAGCTCCAGCGACGCGGTGGCGATCAGTACCTGCAACTCACCGCGCTTGAGGCGCTGTTCGGCGTCGAGGCGAAACTCCTTGGCGAGGCTGCCGTGGTGCGCCGCCACCGCCTGCTTGCCGAGGCGTTCGCTCAGATGCCGGCTCAGGCGTTCGGCGAGGCGTCGGGTGTTGACGAAAATCAGCGTGGTGCGGTGCTCGCGAGCGAGTTCGGCGAGGCGGTCATACACCAGTCCCCAGACATCGGTGGCCATCACCGCCGACAACGGCACCGGTGGCACCTCGATGCCCAGGTCTCGTGGGCGGGCGTGGCCGATGTCGACGATTTCGCAGGGGAGTTCGTGACCGACCAGAAACTGTGCCACCGCCTCCACCGGTTTCTGCGTGGCGGACAGGCCGATCCGGGTCAGCGGCTCGGCGCAGAGTGTTTGCAAACGCTCCAGGCTCAAGGACAGATGACTGCCGCGCTTGCCGGCGGCCATGGCATGGATTTCGTCGATGATCACCGTGCGCGTGGTGCCGAGCATCTTGCGCCCGGATTCCGAGCCGAGCAGCACGTACAGCGATTCCGGCGTGGTGACCAGAATGTGCGGTGCGTTCTTGCGCATGGCGGCGCGATCTTTTTGCGGCGTGTCGCCGGTGCGTACGGCGGTGGTGATCGTCAGCTCGGGCAGGCCCAGTTCGCGCAATTGCGCGGTAATGCCGGCCAGCGGATTCTGCAGGTTGATCTGGATGTCGTTGGACAGCGCTTTCAGCGGCGAGACATAGACCACCAGGGTTTCGGCGGGCAGGCCGTCGGGGTGTTCGAGGCCGCGGTGCACAAGCTCATCGAGCACGGCGAGAAACGCGGTCAGGGTTTTCCCCGAGCCGGTGGGCGCCGCGATCAGCGTCGACCGGCGCTGCTGGATCAACGGCCACGCACGGGCCTGAGCGGCGGTGACCGCCGGGAAAGTCTTGCTGAACCAGGCGCTGACGGCGGGGTGAAAGCCTGCCAGAGCGCTGTTGGCGGGGAGGGGCAGATTCATGACAGAAGTTATGCGGGCGGGGGCGGGAAGATGCAAGTACCGTTCGGACCCCTTCGCGAGCAGGCTCGCTCCCACCTTGGAATGCGGTCCCCTGTAGGAGTGAGCCTGCTCGCGATAGCACCAGTGGGGGCGATACAAATCCCGGCATCTACACTTTACGGGTGACGGTTGCGCACTAAACCCGCAAAATGCAACGATTCCGGCAATGATCGACCACGGCGCCACGCGTGCCGTCGTCAAAGCCATCGTTCCAATCAGACTGGGCCTGCTGACTCTATGCGAATGCGCCTTATGTTACTGGGCGGCGGAAATGCCCTTGGGCAGGCGCTGATTCGCCTCGGTGCGGAAGAAGACATCGGTTTCCTCGCCCCCCGCCCGCCCGAAAACGGCTGGGATGCCGCGAGCCTCACACAACTGCTCGACGACACCCGTCCCGATGCGTTGATCAACCTCGCCTACTATTTCGACTGGTTCCAGGCCGAAAGCGTCAGCGAAAGCCGCATGACCGGCCAGGAACGCGCCATCGAGCGTCTGGCCGAACTGTGCCAGCACCACAACATTGTCCTCGTGCAGCCGTCGAGCTATCGGGTATTCGACGGCTCGCGGGCCACGGCCTACAGCGAAAAAGACGAACCGGTGCCGCTGGGCCTGCGCGGTCAGGCCTTGTGGCGCATTGAACAGAGCGTGCGTGCGACCTGCCCGCAACATGTGCTGCTGCGCTTTGGCTGGCTGCTCGACGACAGCCCCGACGGCACTCTCGGACGCTTTCTCGCCCGCGCGGAAAAACCGGAAGAATTGCTGCTGGCCGATGACCGTCGCGGCAACCCCACGCCGGTCGATGACGCGGCGCGGGTGATCATTTCCGTACTCAAGCAACTCGACTGCGCCGCGCCGCTGTGGGGCACTTACCATTACGCCGGCCACGAAGCGACCACGCCGCTGGCGCTGGGCCAGGCGATTCTCACCGAAGCACGCAGCCTGCACGCGCTGGCGATCGAAGCACCGACTGCGCAGGCACACGCCGCGCGCCCGGATGCTGCCGAAGAGCCACAACATGCAGTACTGGCCTGCAAGAAAATTCTCCACACTTTCGGGATCAAGCCGCGCGCCTGGCGTGCCGCCCTCCCGGGCTTACTGGACAGGTTCTACCGACATGGCTGAAGGAACGGTTTTAATCACTGGCGGAGCCGGATTCATCGGTTCGCACCTGACCGATGCCCTGCTCGCCAAGGGCT
This sequence comes from Pseudomonas sp. HN2, assembly GCF_020736465.1. NCBI lineage: Bacteria > Pseudomonadati > Pseudomonadota > Gammaproteobacteria > Pseudomonadales > Pseudomonadaceae > Pseudomonas > Pseudomonas sp. HN2. The sequence goes on along the minus strand of NZ_CP085885.1, from coordinate 5,363,741 downwards.
ATTCGGTGCGCGTGCTCGACGATCTGTCGACCGGAAAACGCAGCAACCTGCCGCTGGACAATCCCAAGGTCGAATTGCTGGTTGGTGACGTTGCCGATGCCGCATCGGTGGCCCGCGCCATGCAGGGCTGCAGCGCTGTCGCGCATCTGGCTGCCGTGGCGTCGGTGCAGGCCTCGGTGGACGATCCGGTGAAAACCCACCAGAGCAATTTCATCGGCACCCTGAATGTCTGCGAAGCCATGCGTCTGGCCGGGGTCAAGCGTGTGGTGTACGCCTCCAGCGCGGCGGTGTACGGCAACAATGGCGAAGGCGAGTCGATCGACGAAGACACCCCGAAAGCCCCGCTGACGCCGTATGCGTCGGACAAACTGGCCGGTGAGCAGTACTTCGATTTTTATCGTCGCCAGCATGGCCTGGAGCCGGCGATTTTTCGCTTCTTCAACATCTTCGGCCCACGCCAGGATCCGTCCTCGCCGTACTCCGGGGTGATCAGCATCTTCAGCGAACGCGCCTCCAAAGGTTTGCCGATCACCGTGTTTGGCGATGGCGAGCAGACCCGCGATTTCCTGTATGTCGGCGATCTGGTCGATTTGCTGGTGCAGGCGATTGAAAAGCCCGAAGTGCAGGAAGGCGCGGTCAACGTTGGCTGGAATCAGGCGATGAGCCTCAAGCAGATGCTCGAAGCGTTGAAGTCGGTAGTCGGCGAGCTGCCGCCCGTGAGTTACGGGCCGGCACGTTCGGGTGATATCCGCCATTCACGGGCGGATAACCGACGCTTGCTGCAGCGCTTTGAAATGCCGGCGCAGACGCCGATGAGTGTGGGCTTGGCGCGGTTGCTTGGGCGCTCCTGAGAAGCCCCTCACCCTAGCCCTCTCCCAGGGGGAGAGGGAACTGACTGAGGTGTTTGTGAGAAGTACGCCGACCTGAAATACCGAGCCGAACTCAGGTTTTGAACAACACACAAATCGGCGCCCTCTCCCTCGGGAGAGGGCTGGGGTGAGGGGCCCCGATCTCGAACCCACCACGCGACTCAGCACCAAATGAAAAAGGCGCCCTGCAACAGGCGCCTTTTTCACGGCCGGAATATCGCTATCCCTGTGACGAGGGAATCTTATCCCCCGATCGACTGCGTACGGTCGTCGTCAGTTCTGTGTCTGCCCGCCACCAAGCCTCATTCACCACCACGTGAACGTTCGGTAAAAAATCGACTTAGAACTTATAGCCCAGACCGACCATGTAGATGAACGGATCGACGTCCACATTCACCCGTGCACGGGTGCCGGGTGCGACGGCGTTGTTCTCGACGGTCGCGCGGGTGTCGATATCGATGTAGCGCACCTGGGCGTTGAGCATGATGTTGTCGGTGATCATGTAGTCGGCGCCGACCTGCCAGGCCAGGCCCCAGGAATTTTTCGCCTTGAAGTTGCTGAAGCCGTTGGCGCTGGCTTCGCTGCCGACGTGTTCGTCGTAGATCCAGGTGTAGTTGATGCCGCCGCCGACATAAGGCTGGAACGCTGATTTCGAATCCAGCGGGTAGTAGACGACGCTAAGGGTCGGCGGCAGGTGTTTCAGGGTGCCGAGCTTGCCATTGGCAGCGGGCAGGGCGGTGCCCTTGAGCTTGACGTCATGCTCGAACGGCGTGGCTGCCAGCAGTTCGATGCCGATGTTATTAGTGAGCATGTAGGCGAAGTTCAGACCCAGCTGGGTGTCGCTGCTCATGGTCGCCTTGCCGCCCAGATTGGTGCCGCTCAGCGGCCCCTGATCGACCTTGACGCTGGAGCTGTCGGCCTTCGGGTTGACGGTGATCGCGCCGGCACGCACGAGAATGTCACCCGCCTCGTGGGCGTGGGCGAGCGGGGCTGCGAGCGCAAGGGCAAACAGCGAGGCGCTGAGCAAGGACTTGTTCATGGGGGCTCCGAAAGACATGAAAAATGTTCGATGTCCTAGGGTACGAAGCCGTCTGATACGGTGTTTTGACTCAGCTCAATGAAACCGTAATACCCCCAAAAAGATCGCAGCCTTCGGCAGCTCCCACAGTTGAAATGCGATCCCATGTAGGAGCTGCCGAAGGCTGCGATCTTTTGATCTTGAAATCTACCGGAGTCTACTCCGGCAGCTCATACGCATAAATCTTCTCCGCCTCCATCTGATACCCGGCATCGGCCAGTTCACTGCTCGACGCTTTCACCTGTAACGGTCCTTCAACCCAGTACGGCTGATACAGCTCATCGAGCTTCACCCCCAGCTCGCTTTTCACATGAACGATCTGGTTCGACGGCGGTGGCGGTACGTGGATGCAGGCGCCGAAATACGGCACCAGCAAGAAGTCCGTGGTGCGTCCCTCTTCGCTGACTTCCAGTGGCACGATGTAACCCGGCAGGCGAATGTTCTGCCCGTCGAGGCTCTTCACCACCGGTGCGTTCGGCATGTCCTGCTTGGCCGCCGGCGCGGATTCGGCGGAGAGTGCGTCGCCCATCTTCGACAGGTCATGCAACGGCGTCATGTTCGGCACTTCCGGCGCAGCGTCCGGAGGGATCATTTCCGACCAGGTCAGGTCTTTCGGCGCCGCGGCCCACACGGGCAGGGCGACCAGCATCAGCAGCGCAAGCAGGGCGCGGGGCATGGTGAACATCCTCATAAACGGATCGACAGGCCATCGGCCAGGGATTGGCGATACGCGCGCCAGGCCGGCACGCTGCCCATCAGCAGCGCGGCCGCCAGAATGCCACCGAGCAGCGTCCATTCATACTCGCTCGGCCACGCCAGTGGCAGGTACAAGCCGTAGTTGGCCTGCACGTAACCTTGCGCAGCGGCGATGCCGATGTACAACAACGCCAGCCCGGCGATCACCCCGGTCAGCGCCAACGCAAAGGCTTCCAGCACCAAAAGGCTTGCGATGTGCCACGGTCGCGCGCCTACCGAGCGCAGAATCGCCATCTCGCGGCGACGCTCATTGAGGCTGGTGAGAATCGCCGTGAGCATGCCGATCAACCCGGTCAGCACAACAAACAGCGAAACCACGAACAGGGCTTTTTCAGCGGTGCTCATCAGGCTCCACAATTCCTGCAAGGCCACGCCCGGCAGGATCGCCAGCATCGGTTCGCCGCGGTATTCGTTGATCTCGCGTTGCAAGGCAAAGGTGGAAATCTTGCTGTTGAGACCGAGCATGAACGCGGTGATCGCTTGCGGCGTCAGGTCCATATTGCGTGCCTGATCGGCGCTGATCCGCCCGTTGCCGCGCGCCGGCACGCCGTTGTGCCAGTCGATGTGAATCGCCTCCATGCCGCCGAGGCTGATGTGCAGCGTGCGGTCTACCGGGGTGCCGGTGCGCTGGAGGATGCCGACCACGGTGAACGGTTTGTCGTCGTGCTTGACCAGGCTGATCGCCGCCACGCCGTGGGCCAGTACCAGTTTGTCGCCGAGCTTGTAATGCAGCGCTTCGGCGACTTCGGCGCCGAGCACCACTTCGAAAGGATCATTGGCAAACGCACGTCCGTCTGCCAGCGCCAGATGTTGCTGGCGCCCGTACTGGTAGTGCTCGAAATAGGCTTCGGTGGTGCCCATCACACGATAGCCGCGATGGGAGTCACCGAGGGACATCGGGATCGCCCACTTCACTTTCGGGTTGCTAGCGAAGTGTTCAAAGCTGTCCCAGCGGATGTTGTTGGTGGCATTGCCGATGCGGAACACCGAATACAGCAGCAGATTGACCGAGCCGGAGCGGGCGCCGACGATCAGATCAGTGCCGCTGATGGTGCTGGCGAAACTGGCTTTGGCTTCGGTGCGTACGCGCTCGACGGCGAGCAGCAGGCACACCGAAAGAGCAATGGCGAAAGCGGTGAGCAGGGCAGTGAAACGGCGGTTGGCCAGGCTGGCCATGGCCAGACGAAACAGATACATCTCAGACCTCGGCAGACGTGGCGGCGCGGTTAAGCTCGGCCAGGGACAGGTGACGGTCGAACAGCGGCGCCAGGCTCTGATCGTGGCTGACGAACAACAGACTCGATCCGGCCTCGCGGCATTCGGCGAACAGCAGGCGAATGAAATTTTCGCGGGCGTCGTAATCCAGCGCCGAGGTCGGTTCGTCGGCGATCACCAGTTCCGGTTGGCCGATCAATGCGCGGGCGGCAGCGACCCGTTGTTGCTGGCCGATGGACAAGGAATCGGCGCGGCGACTGAGCAGGCTTTGGTCTTTCAGACCCAAGTGGGCGAGCAACGTGGCGGCGGCTTGATCGACGCTGCCGTGGCGCTGTTTCGCTCGTTGCGCGCGCAGTTTCGAGAAGTGACACGGCAACTCGACGTTCTCGCGCACCGAGAGAAACGGTAGCAGATTGAATTGCTGGAAAATGTAGCCGGTGTGATCGACACGGAACGTATCGCGCTTGCCGGCGGAGAGTTCGGTCAGCTCCTGGCCGAGCAGGCGAATGCTGCCGCGATTGGGCTTCTGCACCCCGCCAAGCAGGCCGAGCAGGGTGGTCTTGCCGCTGCCGCTGGGGCCTTTGAGAAACAGGGTTTCGCCGGCTTCCAGACGAAACGCCGGGATGTCCAGCAGCGTCGGGTGACCGGGCCAGTTGAAGCCAAGGTCGGAAAGTTCGATGAGTGCTTGGGTCATTTGAAACCGATCGGGTAGTTGCGTGGCCACTGTGTAGGAGCGAGCCTGCTCGCGATGGCGGTGGGTCAGTCAGCATAGATGCTGAATGTGCTGGCCTCATCGCGAGCAGGCTCACTCCTACAGGGGGTCTCTACAATATTCAGAATTTCAGCGCAGCCGATTTCGCCGTCACTTCCGTGCCTTGCTGGCCGCTGGCGCTGATCAGTTGTACCTGAATCTTCTGCGTCGCCGGGAAGGTCTTGAAGACGTTCGCCAGATCCAGCGTATTCAGCGCCCCCGGTGTGGCGCAGTTGAACTGGTAATGCGCATGGATTTCGCTGTGGTCGTGGTGATGCTCGTGACCGTCCTTGTCCGCTTCATCTTCGTCGTGATCGTCGGTGTCCGGCTTGTCGCCGAACAGCGGGCTTTCCAGTTCCTGGCTGACCACTTTGCAACCGGCCGCAGCGGGCAGACTGAACAGCGCCAATGGTTTTTCCAGCTGCGCCCGGGCGGCAGCGACTTTGGCCTTGTCCGCGTCCGACGTGGCCGCATGTTCGAAACCGACCAGGTTCATCGCCGGGCTTTCCAGTTCCAGCTCCAGGGTCTGACCGTCGAGCGCGGCATTCAGGCGACCCACACCATGCTCATGGGCGCCGAGGCTGCCGTGCTCATGGTCGTGATCGTGCTCATCAACCGCATGGGCAGCGGCCAGCGGCAACAGGGCAAACGGCAAAGCGAGCAGCAAACGACGCATGGCGGACTCCAAAAAATGAAAAGTTTGTTATGTAATCTTATAACGAAAGTGCGCAGAGTGTGCCCGTGCGCTTGGGATTGCGCAAGACATGGCTAAGCACCGCCCGGGATGAGTTCGCGGGCGGTGCTGGGATTGGATGTCATGCTTGCAGAATCAGAAGCCTGCGCCGGGATAGTCGAACCAATAGCGTCCCGAAAGAACATCGTTGATCAGATTTGCGTCGAGCACGCTCGGGGCATCGCGACTGAAACGCTGTCGCCAAGCCGGAAGCCACCAGTAGTTGATGGCTGTTCCGCGCGGAAATACCACCAGAGTCAGCACCTCCTTATCCATTTTGCCCTGCGTGTAGAGTTGATGACTGCGATCCATCAGGGCCATGTACTGGTCGATTGGCAGTCTGAACATCAGTGCCATGGTGAAGATTTTTTCACTCTGACTGAACGCCGGACTCTGCAGTACCCGCAATGCTTCGCAAGTGTGTGAATTCGGTTGACTCGCTATGCTCTGGCCTTCGGGGGTTGAAAGTATGTCGAAACGATCATCCATGTCTTGCCAGTCGGTCCGGCTATTGCGCTCAAAGTAATCACGAATAACAAAGGTCAGTGGACCTGCCGTTTCCACATCAGCGGGACAAGCCGAAAGATCGGCAGGCAACCAGATGCGCCATGCCACGATGAGCAAAAACGGAATTATGAGGAGGAGCGAATAAGGGCGTTTCATTGTGGCGTGCTGTGTTTGTAGCGTCGGAAAATAGTGAAGTCATGGTCGCTGGGATTTGCATTACCGGTCGCATGGCGAAAACCTGCGTCGTTAACTTCAACTTTTTCCCACCCTGCAGAAATGCATACGCCCTTCGTTAGAACGAAGCCGACATGGCCACTGGCGTCGGAATAATTCATTGCGTAAGCGCCGACGTCCCCGGGCAACGGCGTGCGCTCGACTTTCCAGCTGTTGAGCAATCGTTGTCCATTCGCCCATTCACCCGCGAGCGGAGGGCTAACCTTGGAGAAATATGGCAGGTATTTCGATTTGCCATGTTCAATCAACGCCACGTTGACCCCAATTGCGGTCAGCACGTCGTAGACGAACAGATTGCATTTATTTGTGTTTGGTGGAAATTCCACGCTCTGCCTGAGAGTAGGGTGTGGTAGCGACTTTTTGCTTTTATTCCCTGCCCATTGTGTTGATCCCCGGTGTGACAGCGCCTCCATCAGTATCCTGCGCGGCATGTCCTGAATGACGACTTTCACCGTTCGGGTTTCATTGGTACGTTTCACACCATATTCGACTTCGTAGAACGCGTCGTTCGAGACAGCGCCGCTGGTCGTTAGCGGGACTTTTACCCACGGTGATATCGCTACGACCGAAAGAGACTTCCCTGGATTCAACGTCGCAGTGTGCATACCTTTTTTTGTACCGGAGTTCCCCACAATCTGAACCGTCACTTCGTGGGTGTCTCGGGTCTTGATCGACGATAGTTCCTTGCCCGCGAGCGTTATAGCGATCTGGCCGTTTTTGGACATTAATGAATAAATGCGAGGCCTGTCATCGTTTTGAACGATGTTGTCATCTACGACCTGACCGTCAATAAGCAGCTGAAATTTTACGCCTGGCGGTGGCTGCATCAGAAAGTCTTTAAAGATGAGTTTGATTTCCGATTTCATGACAAATCCTGTGTCAGGGGCTCTTCATAGGCATAGAAAGTCCATTCGGAATCTTCCCCTACCAACAGGGTGTCGTAATCCGAAGCGTTTTTTACCGGGTGTTCGCAGCCTTCGCCTGTGAGGTTGCAAGTGCTGTCTTGTAAAACGGCAACCTTCGCCTTGTCCTTGAGTTTGTAAGCCAAACCTGGCTTTTCCGTGTCATCGAGGCGTTCGATGATGACCTGCAAGTAGCGATAAGAGGTCAGGGCAGCAATCGGTGGCCCCATGTCAATTGGAGCGGGCCGGCCAATTCCTGCAAAACCACTGTGTTGCTGAGTGAGCAGCTTATTTGTCATGGGCGGACAACCGCAGGCGACGTAGTCACCCTCTAGCGCAGCTGGTCCGGCAGGTAAAATCAGCGTTCGTTCACCCACTGCTACGATGGGGCCTTTGCCAGGCCCACAAACCGGACAACTGGCGAGTTGTCCAATGGAAGCGATTATTCTTCCTTCGATATTGAGGTTCTCATTTCCTTCAAGTATCACGCCACCTGTAGAGGTCGGGCCTCCTTTAGAGGCCAGTTTTCGTCCTGAAGACATTGGGAATCCTTCCCGCAAAAAGAGATTAATTTAGCCGATTAACCGGGAATTACCAGATGTGTTTGGCGCCCTTTACTTGGCGTTGCACAAGTCCCGTGGGAGCATGCAGGTCAGAAAATTGCGGGAGCGAACTCGATGTTGCGAATACGCGGAACGGTCGGCGAGGTGCCGGTGGATTTGACGGTGGAGCTGGATGACAGCGATTGGGCGAGGCTGGGTTCGGCGCTGAGTGGGCAGGCGCCGGTTGCGCAGTCTGAGGCGGTTGCGCCAGCTCCGGCGGCGAAACCGGTGAATCAGGACGATGCGCTGTGGCAGGTGGCCAAAGACTTGCTGCGCAAGGCCGGGCAACTCAGTGGGCCGGTTCTGCTCGATCAACTGGAAGCGCTGACCGGCAGTGCGGTGGCGGGCAAGCGTTTGCTCGTGCGTTTGCGCCACAGTTCCGATGTGAAAGTGGCGAGCGGCGGGGATACGCCGCTCTACAGCTGGATCGAGTGAACCGCTAAAGATCGCAGCCTTCGGCAGCGCCTACAAAGGCGTACACCGTCCCGGTGTAGGAGCTGCGGCAGGCTGCGATCTTTTGCTCTCAATAAAGCGCAGCAAACATCTTGCGGCGATACACCGTCACCAACGGGTGATCATTGCCCAGCAGCTCGAACACCTGCAGCAAGGTCTTGTGCGGCAAGCCTTCGCCATAGTTGCGGTTGCGGATGAACAGTTTGAGCAGGGCGTCCAGCGCCGCTTCGTATTGCTGGCGTGCCAGTTGCTGGATCGCCAGTTGATACACCGCTTCATCGTCCTGCGGATTTTGCGCCAGGCGGCTCTTCAGGTCGGCGGCGTCCGGCAGGTCCCGGGCGAGGCCGAGAAACTGGATCTGCGCCTTGGCCCCAGCGAGTGCGGCTTTGTGCTCATCGCTCTTGACCGCGTCGAGCACAGTTTGCGCTTCGCCCAGCTCACCGCGTTCGGTCAGGCAGCGTGCGTAAAGGATCAGCGCCCTGGCGTTGGTATTGTCTTCATTGAGCATGGCGACCAGCGCCGCTTCGGCCTCGGCGAAACGACCGTCGTCGAACATCGCCTGAGCCTGTTCGAACGGGTCGGCAGCAGCCGGTGGCGGCATTTGCACATGCGGTTCGAGCAGGGCGCGCACGGCAGATTCCGGTTGAGCGCCGGCAAAGCCATCGACCGGCTGACCGTCCTTGAACAGCACCACGGTCGGCAGGCTGCGAATGCCGAAGCGGGCGACGATGTCCTGCTCGATGTCGCAATTGACCTTGGCCAGCAGCAGCTCGCCCTGATAGCTCTCGGCAATGCCTTGCAGCATCGGCATCAACGCCTTGCACGGCGCACACCATTCGGCCCAGAAATCCACCAGCACCGGTTTGTTGAAGGAGGCTTCGATCACCGACTGGTCGAAATCGGCAGTCGTGGCGTCGAAGATGTACGGCGTTTGCTGACTCATGGGGGATCTCTCTAAGCGTCAATGAACGCACTATAAGGGGTGGCGCAAAAGATCGCAGCCTTCGGCAGCTCCTACATGGGAACGCTATCCAGAGTAGGAGCTGCCGAAGGCTGCGATCTTTTGGCGGCGTCAGTCACGCCGCGCATGGTAGAGGCTGACATGTCGGAATTCTTCCGGCTCGGCCAGATCCGGCAAGGTCATCGCCTCGAGCATTTCAATTCGCTCATACAGCGGATGCCGAAAATCGCGCACCCGCGAATCCGCCACCAGCGCCTCACGCCCTCGACTGAGAAACGCATCGAGCAGCGGCAGATTGGCCCGGTCGTACAACACGTCGGCGACCAGAATCAGATCGAAGCGATCGGCCTCGGCAAAGAAATCCGTCGAGTAGTTCATCTGCACATCATTGAGCTCGGCATTCGCCCGGCACGCGGCGATCGCCAACGGATCGAGATCGCAGGCCACCACTTCCAGCGCGCCGGCCTTCAGCGCCGCGATCCCGGCAATCCCGGAACCGGCGCCGAAATCCAGCACGCGCTTGCCCCGCACCCAGTCGGGGAACCGCGCCAGATAGCGCGCCACCGCCAGACCGCTGGCCCAGCAAAAACTCCAATAGGGCGGTTCATGCAGGATGCGCTGGGTTTCTTCCTGGCTGAACTCGCGCGCCATGTTGTCGCCGTCGATCAGCCACAGCTGCAAATCGGTGCCGGGCAACGCGCAGGCTTTCAGTCTGGCGTCGCCGAGCAATTCGCCCAAGGCCTGTTGCAGGTCGAGCGGTGCCTTCATGGCGCTTTGACGAATTGCAGCTGGCCCAAAGCCTGAGTGGTCGGTTGGGTGATGGTCTGCGACGGCAGGTGCAGAATCAGTTGCCCGGACTGGCTGGCGCGCCCACGCAGCTCAACCCGTGCGCCAGCCGGAAACGCCTCAGGGTTGAAGCGCAGGTGAAACGGCAGGATCTGGTTGTTGCCGATCAGGCTGGAACTGGCGAGCAGTTGCTGCGGGCGGTCCTTTTCGTCGATCACCAGCAGCGCCAGTTCGACTTCGGCGCCGGCCGGCACGCCTTGCAGGGTGCCGCTCAGTTCGCGCTGATGCGCCGGCAGCGGGCCGAGTTCGGCGGCTTCTTTGGCTTTTTTCTGCGCCTGCTGCGGCGCAGGGCCTGGCGTCGGCGGTTGCGGCTTGGGTGCGTCGCTGCCACAGGCCACCAGCAGGCTGAAAAGACTGAGCAAAACGAGCGGACGTAACGGCATTGGAGGCTCCGGCAGAATGAATTCCATGGATCAGACGATCATGCCGTTCTGTATACCGTAAAGCCTATGGCTTGTCTTGCCACGGGGATGCGCTACCATGGCCCTCCCATTTTTTGTTGCCAGCCACCATGCACTGTCCCTTCTGCGGTGCCAACGACACCAAGGTCATCGACTCGCGTCTGGTCGCCGAGGGCGAACAGGTGCGCCGCCGGCGTGAATGCCTGGCCTGCGGCGAACGTTTCACGACGTTCGAGACGGCCGAACTGGTGTTGCCGCGCCTGATCAAAACCGATGGCAGCCGCCAACCGTTCGACGAAGAAAAACTCCGCGCCGGCATGCAGCGCGCGCTGGAGAAACGTCCGGTGAGCGTCGAGCGCCTCGAATCCTCTCTGGTCCACATCAAGCACAAGTTGCGCGCCACCGGCGAGCGCGAGGTCAAATCCCTCGTGGTCGGCGAACTGGTGATGGCCGAGCTGCAAAAACTCGATGAGGTCGCGTATATCCGTTTTGCCTCGGTGTACCGGCGCTTTCAGGACCTCAATGAATTCCGCGAAGAGATCGACCGCCTCGCCCGCGAACCGGTGAAAGAATGACCATCGCCGCCGAGCAGGCGATCCTCGACGCGCATTTCATGGCGCGCGCGCTGGAACTGGCGCGCAAGGGCCACTACACCACCCATCCCAATCCACGGGTCGGTTGTGTGCTGGTGCGTGACGGGCAGATTGTCGGCGAAGGTTGGCATGAGCGCGCCGGCGAACCCCATGCCGAAGTCCACGCCCTGCGCGCCGCCGGCGAGCAGGCCCGGGGCGCGACGGCGTACGTGACTCTCGAACCCTGCAGCCACCACGGGCGCACGCCGCCGTGCGCCGATGCCTTGGTGACCGCCGGCGTTGCCCGGGTCGTGGCGGCGATGCGTGATCCCAATCCACAGGTCGCCGGACGCGGTTTGCAACGCCTGGCCGAGGCCGGTATCGCCACGCAAAGTGGTGTGCTGGAAGCGGAAGCGCGCAAGCTCAATCAAGGTTTTCTGAAACGCATGGAGCACGGCTTGCCGTTCGTGCGGGTCAAGTTGGCCATGAGCCTCGACGGTCGCACAGCGATGGAAAGCGGCGAGAGCCAGTGGATCACCGGCCCGGCGGCGCGTTCTGCGGTGCAGCGGTTGCGTGCAGCAGCGGCGGTGGTGCTGACCGGCGCCGACACGGTGCTGGCCGATGGTGCGCGGTTGACCGTGCGCGCTGACGAACTCGGTCTCGACAGCGAACAAACTGCGCTGGCCATGAGTCGTCCGCCGCTGCGCGTGCTCATTGACGGCCGCCTGCGGGTGCCGCTGGATGCGCCGTTTTTCAAGGCCGGGCCGGCGCTGGTCGCCACCTGTGTTGCGGTCGAAGAGCAATACGCCAACGGCCCGGAATGCCTGATCGTGCCGGGTGAAGACGGCCAGGTCGATCTGCATCGGTTGCTCATCGAACTGGCCGATCGTGGCACCAACGAGGTGCTGGTCGAGGCTGGTCCGCGTCTGGCCGGCGCCTTTGCGCAACTCGGTCTGGTCGACGAATTCGTGATCTTCATCGCCGGCAAGTTCCTCGGCTCCACGGCGCGTCCATTGCTCGACTGGCCGCTGGCGCAGATGAAGGACGCGCCGGAGCTGAAAATCACTGAAATCCGCGCGGTGGGCGATGACTGGCGAGTCACTGCGATCCCTGTCCCTTCAGCCCGCGTATAATTCCCGGCCATCGCGTTAGCGCTGGCCCCCGTTCTCAAGGAGAACCCCATGTTCACCGGCATCATCGAATCCATCGGCAGTATCCGCGCACTGACCCCAAAGGGTGGTGATGTGCGGGTGCACGTCGCAACCGGCAAGCTCGACCTGAGCGACGTCAAACTGGGCGACAGCATCGCGGTCAACGGCGTTTGCCTGACCGCCGTCGAGTTGCCCGGTGACGGCTTTGCCGCCGACGTCAGCCGCGAAACCCTCGATTGCACCGCCATGAATGACCTGAAAAGCGGCAGCCCGGTCAATCTTGAAAAAGCCCTGACCCCGACCACTCGTCTCGGCGGGCATCTGGTCAGCGGTCACGTCGATGGTGTCGGCGAAGTGGTCTCGCGCAGTGACAATGCCCGCGCCGTGGAATTTCGCATCCGCGCGCCGAAGGAACTGGCCAAGTACATCGCCCATAAAGGCTCGATCACCGTCGACGGCACCAGCCTGACCGTGAACGAAGTCGATGGCGCCGAATTCATGCTGACGATCATTCCGCACACCTTGAGCGAAACCATCATGGCTGCGTACAAGCCGGGCCGCCGGGTGAACCTGGAAGTCGACTTGCTGGCGCGTTATCTGGAGCGTTTGCTGCTGGGCGACAAAGCCGCTGAGAAGACCGCCGGCAGCACCATCACCGAAAGCTTTCTGGCCCAAAACGGCTACCTCAAATAATTTAAAAGAAGGGGGTGCCTTGTGGCGCTCAATAGCATCGAAGAGCTGGTTGAAGACATCCGCCAAGGCAAGATGGTCATCCTCATGGATGACGAAGACCGCGAGAACGAAGGCGATCTGATCATGGCCGCCGAATGCTGCCAGGCCGAACACATCAACTTCATGGCCAAGCACGCCCGTGGCCTGATCTGCATGCCGATGAGCCGCGAGCGTTGCGAATTGTTGAAGCTGCCGCTGATGGCGCCGCGCAACGGTTCCGGTTTCGGCACCAAGTTCACCGTATCGATCGAAGCCGCCGAGGGCGTGACCACCGGTATTTCCGCTGCAGATCGCGCGCGCACCGTGCAAGCGGCTGCCGCCAAAGACGCCAGGGCTGAAGACATCGTCAGCCCGGGCCACATTTTTCCGCTGATGGCCCAGGCCGGCGGCACCCTCGCGCGCGCCGGCCACACTGAAGCCGCTTGCGACCTGGCGCGCATGGCCGGTTTCGAGCCGAGCGGAGTGATCTGCGAAGTGATGAACGACGACGGCACCATGTCCCGTCGCGCTGAACTCGAAGCATTCGCCGCTGAACACAACATCAAGATCGGCACCATTGCCGACCTGATTCACTACCGGATGATCCACGAACGTACCGTTCAGCGGATTGCCGAGCAGCCGCTGGACAGCGAACTGGGCCAATTCAACCTGGTGACCTATCGTGATTCGGTGGAAGGCGACGTGCACATGGCCCTGACGCTGGGCACTGTCTGCGCCGAAGAGCCAACCCTGGTTCGCGTGCACAACATGGACCCGCTGCGCGACCTGTTGATGGTCAAGCAACCGGGCCGCTGGAGCCTGCGCGCCGCCATGGCTGCGGTCGCCGAGGCCGGCAGCGGTGTGGTGCTGTTGCTCGGTCACCCGCTCGATGGCGACGTGTTGCTGGCGCATATCCGTGAAACCGGTGAGCAGGCAGCGCCGAAAAAACCGACCACCTACAGCATTGTCGGTGCCGGTTCGCAGATCCTGCGTGACCTCGGCGTGCGCAAAATGCGCTTGATGTCGGCACCGATGAAGTTCAATGCGATATCCGGTTTCGATCTGGAAGTTGTAGAATACGTGCCCTCCGAATAATGACCCTGTGAATTCGGCATTGTTGACGTAGATCGATTGTGGTGAGGGAGATTGCTCGCCACACGTTCATCATCGAGCAGCAATGCGGTGTTTCCGGCCATGAAATCGCGGCTTATATCACTGAGGGATGCGTACGAGACGCGTCCCGGCTCTTTAAGAGAACTGACGAATGACCCTGAAGACCATCGAAGGTACCTTCATCGCCCCTAAAGGCCGCTACGCTCTGGTAGTGGGCCGTTTCAACAGCTTCGTGGTTGAAAGCCTGGTCAGCGGTGCCGTTGATGCCCTGGTTCGCCACGGCGTGAGCGAAGGCGACATCACCATCATCCGCGCACCGGGCGCCTTCGAAATCCCGCTGGTTGCGCAGAAAGTCGCCCAGAAAGGCGAGTTCGCAGCCATCATCGCCCTCGGCGCGGTCATTCGTGGCGGTACTCCGCACTTCGAATACGTGGCTGGCGAGTGCACCAAAGGCCTGGCCCAGGTCTCCATGGAGTTCGGCGTACCGGTCGCGTTTGGCGTACTGACCGTTGATTCCATCGAGCAAGCCATCGAGCGTTCCGGCACCAAGGCCGGTAACAAAGGTGCCGAAGCTGCCCTGTCCGCTCTGGAAATGGTCAGCCTGCTGGCGCAGTTGGAGGCCAAGTGATTAGCGACGAAAGCGATCGTTTCAACCCGCGCGATCCGAAACCTGCGGATGCCGGCAAGCCGTCGAAAAGCGCCAAGCGTCGTGAAGCCCGTCAGCTCGCGACCCAGGCGCTGTACCAATGGCACATGGCCAAGCAATCGCTGAACGAGATCGAAGCGCAGTTTCGCGTTGATAACGATTTCACCGATGTCGACGGTGCCTACTTCCGCGAAATCCTTCACGGGGTTCCGCAGTTCAAGACCGAAATCGACACCGCCCTGACGCCGTGCCTGGATCTGACGATCGAAGAGCTGGACCCGGTTGAACTGGCGGTTCTGCGCCTGTCGACCTGGGAGCTGCTCAAGCGCGTCGACGTGCCGTACCGTGTTGTGATCAACGAAGGTATCGAGCTGGCCAAAGTGTTCGGTTCGACCGACGGCCACAAGTTCGTCAACGGCGTGCTCGACAAGCTGGCCCCGCGCCTGCGTGAAGCTGAAGTGAAGGCGTTCAAGCGCTGATCGGCGCTTGAATACTTTTTCTCGGCCATGGGCGAGTTTGAGCTGATCCGCAATTTCTTCGCCGCCGCGCCTTGTGCGCAGGGCGGCGAGGCCGTTGCTTTGGGGATCGGCGACGACTGCGCCTTGCTGGCAGTTCCCGCAGGGGAACAGCTGGCCGTTTCCACCGATACGCTGGTGGCCGGTGTGCATTTCGCCGACCCCTGCGATCCGTTTCTGCTCGGTCAGCGTTCGCTGGCCGTCGCGGTCAGCGATCTGGCCGCCATGGGTGCCGCGCCCGTTGCCTTTACTCTTGCCCTGACTTTACCGACGGTGACTGCCGATTGGCTGCAAGCCTACGCCCGTGGTTTGAACCAGATGGCGCAAGGCTGCGGCGTGGCACTGGTCGGCGGTGACACCACGCGCGGGCCTTTGAGCCTGACGGTCACCGTGTTCGGCCGCGTACCTGCAGGGCAGGCGTTGACCCGCAGCGGCGCGCAGTCCGGTGATCTGCTCTGTGTCGGTGGCGAACTGGGCAATGCGGCCGGCGCCTTGCCGCTGGTGCTGGGCCAGCGTGCTGCCGCGCCCGAGGTCGGCCAGCCGCTGCTCGATCATTACTGGTCACCACAGCCGCAACTGGCGCTCGGTCAGGCTCTGCGCGGCAAGGCCACGGCGGCGCTGGACATCTCCGACGGCCTGCTCGCCGATTGCGGGCATATCGCGCTGGCCTCCGGGGTGCGACTTGAAATTGAACGCGAGCGCGTACCGTTGTCGGATGCTTTAGTCGCGTTTCTCGGTCAGCGCGGTGCCGAGCGCGCGGCATTGAGCGGGGGCGACGACTACGTGCTGGCCTTCACCTTGCCGTCCGCCGCGTTGCCGGCACTGCTGGGCGATGGCTGGCCGATCCATGTGATCGGGCGCGTGGCGTCGGGCCAGGGCGTGGTCCTGCTGGATCGTGACGGGCGCGACATCACTCCGCAAATCCGCGGCTACCAACACTTTCAGGAGACACCGTGACAGATCACCCGAAACAGGTCCCTGCCGAATTCGTGCCTCCTTCGGTCTGGCGCAATCCGTGGCATTTCCTCGCGTTCGGCTTCGGCTCCGGCACCTTGCCCAAGGCGCCGGGCACGTGGGGCTCGCTGGTGGCGCTGCCGTTCATTCCGTTGTGGCAGATGCTGCCCGACTGGGGTTACTGGCTGATGCTCGGCATCACCATGCTGTTCGGCTTCTGGCTGTGCGGCAAAGTCGCTGACGACCTGCGCGTGCATGACCACGAAGGCATCGTCTGGGACGAAATGGTCGGCATGTGGATCACCCTGTGGCTGGTGCCGGAAGGCTGGTACTGGTTGCTCGCGGGTTTTCTGGTATTCCGCTTCTTCGATATTCTCAAGCCGTGGCCGATCCGCTGGATCGATAAGCATGTGCATGGCGGCGTCGGCATCATGCTCGACGACGTGCTCGCCGGTGTCTTCGCCTGGCTGGCGATGCAAGGGCTGGTCTGGGTATTCGCCTGATTCGATTCACGTGAGGAAACAAGCAATGCTGCGACGCGGGTTGGCCCTGCTGGTTCTGGCTCTGCTGGGCACGTTCGCCCATGCGCACGCCGCCGCGCCTGTACCCGCGGTCATCCATCTGGCCAGCGAAGACTGGGAAGACTACACCGCCGCCGATGGCCATGGTCTGGCTTGGGACGTGCTGCGCAAAGTCTTCGAGCCGGCCGGGGTGAAGCTGGATATCCGCACGGTACCGTACACCCGTTCGATCGGGCTGGTGCAGTTGAAGGAAGTCGACGCGCAGGTCGGCTCCTACCGCGACGAAGCCGAGCACGTGTTGTACCCGCAATGGAATTTCGACTCCGATCACGTTTACGCACTTGGCCTGGCCAGCAGCCCGCCACCGACTCAGGCAACCTTGGGCAAATACCGCCTGGCCTGGGTGCGCGGCTACCGCTACGACAACTACCTGCCGAACATCAAACGCTTCAACCAGATCGAACGGCGCACCGGCATTCTGCTGATGCTCAAGCAGGGGCGGGCCGACTACTACATCGACGCGCTGACCGAGATTCAGGCGGTCATGCGCGATGCGGCGGATCCGGCGCAGTACCGTTATTCGCATCTGGCTGAATTGCCGCTGTTTCTCGGTTTCGCCGATACCCCACAGGCCCGGACGTTGATGGCGCTGTATGACCGGCGCATGGCGGAGTTGGTGAAGAGCGGAGAGTTGAAGGCGATCTTCGCGAAGTGGCAGCAGCCATATCCGTTCAACCCGAACTGAGGCCCAACACAAACCCCCTGTAGGAGTGAGCCTGCTCGCGATAGCGGACTGACATTCAGCAATGATGTCGTCTGATCAACCGCTATCGCGAGCAGGCTCACTCCTACAAGGAACCGATGCAGGGCAGTCTGTCATCAAACTTTTTGATCGTTATGCCCGATAATTCAGCCTGAGCGTCCACAGGAACCTGCTGTTACAATGCCGGCCTGCGAATTTTCAGTCTTCTAGATCAGGAGCACATCGGTGCCTGTCGTCTTCGTCGCCGCTTCCAAGCTGCCAACGCCTTTTGCGCAATTCACCATGCACGGCTTTCTCGATGAGAGCACCGGGCGTGAGCACGTCGTGCTGAGCCTCGGTGAAATTGCCGATGGCGCCCCGGTACTTGGCCGCCTGCACTCCGAATGCCTGACCGGCGATGCCTTGTTCAGCCAGCGCTGCGACTGCGGTTCGCAACTGGAAGCCGCGTTGCAGGCGATCGCCCGCGAAGGCCGTGGCGTGCTGCTGTATCTGCGTCAGGAAGGCCGCGGCATCGGGCTGCTGAACAAGATTCGCGCCTACGAGTTGCAGGACGGCGGCGCCGACACCGTGGAAGCCAACGAGCGTCTGGGCTTTGCCGCCGATCAGCGTGATTACGCCATGTGCCTGCCGATGCTCGAGCATTTGGGCGTGAAATCCCTGCGTTTGATGACCAACAATCCGCGCAAGGTCAAAGCGCTGACCGACATGGGCATCGTCGTCGCCGAACGCGTGCCGCTGCACACCGGCCACAATCCGCACAACAAACTCTACCTGGCCACCAAGGCCAGCAAGCTCGACCACATGATGGGCAACGAGCATCAGGGCGAGGCCGACCGCGCGTGACTCGCGGCCAGGTGCGACGTCGGCTGTCGGTGGCCTGGTGGCAATACCTGGCGTTGGCCCTGTTGCCGCTGTTCGTGCTCAACGCGCTGTTTGGCGAAGGCCAGGGCCTGTTGCCAGTGTTGGCGATGCCCTTGTTCATCGCCGGCGTCGCCTCGATGTTTGGCAGCCTGAAATATTTCGCTCGCTACAAACACGCGCTGATCGCCACGCAAAAAGCCCTCGATACTGCCGATGAACCCGCTGCGTGGATCGCCTTGGCGGCGCGTCGGCGCGCAGCGTTGCTGGTGGCATCTTTGCCGGCGTGGATCGGCGCACTGGCGGTATTCGTCGGCCTCGAAGCCGTGCCGTTGATGCTGCTGGCGCTGTCCACCGCCGTGCTGTTCTACCTCTACCGAATCCCGCGTCAACTCGGTTGATGCGTCGCCTGTGGCTGGCGGTTCTGCTGCTCGCCCTGAGCAGCCCGGCGCTGGCCGGATTGCGGGTAGTCAGCCTCGCGCCGTCGCTGACTGAAATTGTCGTTGAACTGGATTCAGCCGATCTGCTGGTCGGCGTGCTGGATGCGGGCGAGCGTCCAGCGGCGATTGCTGATGTTCCGTCCGTGGGCCGCTATGGCCAGCTGGACATGGAGCGCTTGCTCAGTCTCAAACCGGATCTGCTCTTGCTCTGGCCCGGCAGCGTTGGCGCAGGGCAGCGCGATCAGCTCAAGCGCCTGAACATTCCCACCTTCATCGCCGAGCCGCATACGTTGACGCAACTCGCCGCGCAGATCGAAGCCATTGCCGAACAGCTCGGGCGTCCTGAGCGTGGGGCCAAACGGGCGGCCGAATTGCGCGCGCAGCTGGAGGGTATGCGTCAGCGTTATCAGCGTGATGTACCGTTGCGTGTGTTTTATCAGGTCTGGGACAAGCCGCTGTACACCGTCGGAGGCGGACAGATCATCAGCGATGCACTTGAAGTGTGCGGCGCACGCAATGTGTTCGCCGACTTGAATCTGCCGGCGCCGCAGGTGAGCATCGAGGCAGTGTTGCAGCGAGATCCCGAGGTGATTGTTGCCAGTGATCAGGCCCAGCTTGGGGCATGGAAGGTCTGGCCGCAGGTGGCGGCGGTCAGGCAGGGGAGGCTGCTATTGGTCACTGATAAAGGCCTCGAGCGACCGAGCGGGCAGATGATCAGCGCGACTGCCAAGCTTTGCCAATTGATCGCGCCGGATCGGTAGATCGTATCGCCTGTATTCGCGAGCAGGCTCGCTCCCACACTGAACTTGCGGTGAAAACAAAATGTGGCCGCACTCAATCTACTGTGGGAGCGAGCCTGCTCGCGAAGAGGCCAGTCCGCCAAAAAAATCTCAGCTCAGAGTTCAGGGGTCCAGGTCACCCCGAACATCCACGCCCGACCTTCCTCGCGATAGCCATACTGCGCGCCGTCATAGCTGTAATTCGCCCGGCTGTAACCCTTGTCCAGCAGGTTGTCGACCTTCAGATCCAGCTTGATCTCACGGTTCAACGCCCAACTGCTGCGCAGTCCGAATGTGCCGTAGCCACCCAGCGATTGGGTGTTGTTCAGATCATCGTAACTGCCGCTGACCAATTGCCAACTGGCGCCGAGCCCCAAACGATCGAACTGCCGATCCACATCCCAACTGGCCGTGCGCCGCGCCCGTCGCGCCAGTGTGTGGCCGGTATCGCGATCGCGCGGATCAATGATTGCCACGCCAAGATTGCTCTGCCAGCCGAACAGCTCATGCTTGAGCGCCGCTTCGAAGCCATTGATCCGCGCCGACGCAACGTTCTGCGGGCGTGAGTTGCTGCCGAAGATGATCGCGTCTTCCAGATCGGTGCGGTAAATCGAGGCTTCCAGCCGCGCGCTGTCGCTCAACTGGATGCGCCATTGAAGTTCGTAGCTTTTCGAGGTCTCCGGTTTCAGGTCGGGATTGCTGAAATTCGGGTAGTACAGGTCGTTGAAGGTCGGCGCGCGGAAACCCTCGCTGTAGCTCAGCAGCAGATCGTTATCCGAATTCAGGGGCAGGGTGAAGGTGCCGCTCCAGGTGTTCTGGGTACCGAACTGTTGGTTGTCGTCGTGGCGCAGGCCGATCTCGGTGGAGAAACTGTCCGCCTGATAACGATGCTGGATAAAGGCTGCGCGGTTCCAGCGGCTGTCCTTGTCGAACTCAGTGCTGCTGTTGATCCGGTCTTCGTACCAGTCACCACCGAGGATCAGGCTGTTGCGCGCGTCGAGCGTCAGGTCGTTCTGCCAGTTCACTGAGTCGCGATAGGTGTTGAACACCGTGCGCTCGTCACTGAGCTTGTCGAAAGTCTTCTCGCGGTTTTCGCTGTGGCCGAATTCGACGCGGGTTTTCCAGGTTTCGTTGACCCGCGCATCGATGTAACTGCTCACGCTACTGATATTGAAGTCGCTGTACGGCTGCTGTTGCACCGACTCGAACGTGTCCATATCGAAGCGACCGAACGGGTTGTCGAATTCGCCCTTGCCACGGTTATCCAGCAGGTTGGCGCCGACTTCGATGTCCTCGTTCAGCGCGTGGCTGAGGCTCAGGCTGAGGGATTTGTTGCGGTAGGCGTCATGATCGCCATCGCTTGGAAACGAGTCGTGGGTGCGGTCGATCCCGGCGCTTTCGTCGAGGCTGGCGCCGAGGTTGAAACGGGTTTTGTCGTCACCGCCGGATAAACCGAGGCTGCGCTGCCAAGTCTGCTGGCTGCCGAAGCCGAGGTGCAGGCGTGGCTGCAAGCCTTGCCCAGTGCCGCGCCGGGTGAAAATCTGGATCACCCCGCCAATTGCATCGCTGCCATGAATCACCGAGCGCGAGCCGCGCAGCACTTCGACGCGCTCGATCTGCTCGATGTTCAGATGCTGCAGATTGCTGTCGCCGGAAGTCGAGTTGCCGATGCGCTGGCCATCGACCAGCACCAGACTCTGCGCCGACTGCGTGCCGCGGATGTAGATCCCCGGCAGACTGCCGCGCCCGCCGGTCTGCGCCACTTGCACGCCGGGCACGCGACGCAGCAGATCCGGCACGTCGCTTGGTTGCAGGCGATCAATGTCTTCACGGGTGAACACGGTGTTGGCGGCGCTGCTGTCGTTGCGCGCCTCGACCTGACGATTGGCGCTGATCAGTGTGTCCGGCAGCTTCAGCGCCTGATCACGCTCGAAGGTGTCGGCGACAGCGCTGGCGGTTGGCAGCAGGAGGAAGGGCAGGGCGAGGCGAGAGAGGTTCATGGCAATCTATGGTCTTTGCAAAACCATGTAGGAGCTGCCGAAGGCTGCGATCTTTTGATTTTGCTTTTTAAAGGTTCCGGAGCTGCCGAAGAGCAAGATCAAAAGATCGCAGCCTTCGGCAGCTCCTACAAGGGATTGCGTCAGCTGTTGAGCAAGGCCAGTCGCTGGCGAATCGACGCTTCGATCCCGGCCTCATCCAGCCCGCACTCGGCGAGCATCTGCGCCGGTTTCGCATGCTCGACGTAGATATCCGGCAAGCCCAGATGCAGCATCGACTTGAGGATGTTCTCGCGGGCGAGAAACTCGCTGACCGCGCCACCGGCGCCGCCCATGATCGCGTTCTCTTCGATGGTCACGATCAATTCGTGGCTACCGGCGATCTCGCGCACAAGCGCTTCATCCAGCGGTTTGACGAAACGCATGTCGACCACGGTAGCGTCGAGCTTCTCGGCGACTTTCAAGGCTTCGCTCAGTTGCACACCGAACACCAGCATGGCGACTTTGCTGCCCTGGCGACGGACGATGCCCTTGCCGATTTCGATTGCTTCGAGATCTTTTTCGATGACCGCATTCGGGCCGCTGCCGCGCGGGTAACGCACCGCCGCCGGGCCGTTGTAGAGGTGGCCGGTGGTGAGCATCTTGCGCAGTTCGTTTTCATCGCTCGGGGTCATGATGAGCATGCCCGGGATGCAGCGCAGGTACGACAGGTCGAAGCTGCCGGCATGGGTCGGGCCGTCTTCGCCGACCAGACCGGCCCGGTCGATGGCGAACAGCACATCGAGGTTCTGCACCGCGACGTCGTGCACCAACTGGTCGTAACCGCGTTGCAGGAACGTCGAGTAGATTGCGACCACCGGTTTCGCGCCTTCGCAGGCCATGCCGGCGGCGAACGTCACCGCGTGTTGCTCGGCAATCGCCACGTCGAAATAACGCTCGGGGAAACGCTCGCTGAACGCCACCAGATCCGAGCCTTCCTTCATCGCCGGAGTGATGCCGACGAGGCGCGCGTCGGCCGCGGCCATGTCGCACAGCCACTCGCCGAACACCGCCGAATACTTCGGCCCGCTGGTGGCTTTTGGCGCGGCGGCCGGGGCGTCCAGTGGTTCGAGTTTGGTGATCGCGTGGTAGCCGATCGGGTCGACTTCCGCCGGGGCGAAGCCTTTGCCTTTCTTGGTGACGATGTGCAGGAATTGCGGGCCTTTGAGATCGCGCATGTTGCGCAGGGTGGCGATCAAGGTTGGCAGATCGTGGCCGTCGATCGGGCCGATGTAGTTCCAGCCCAGCTCTTCGAACAGGGTGCCGGGGACCAGCATGCCCTTGGCATATTCTTCGGTGCGACGGGCGATTTCCCAGGCGCCGGGCAGGCGCGACAGGACTTTCTTGCTGCCCTCGCGCATGCTTGCGTAGGTGCGGCTGGAAAGGATCTTCGCCAGATAATTCGACAGCCCGCCGACGTTGCGCGAGATCGACATATCGTTGTCGTTGAGGATCACCAGCATGTTGGCGTTGACTTCCGGCGCATGGTTGAGCGCCTCGAACGCCATGCCGGCGGTCAGCGCACCGTCGCCGATCACGGCAATGGCCTTGCGATCGCTGTCCTGCAGGCGGGCGGCAATGGCCATGCCCAGCGCGGCGCTGATCGAGGTGCTGGAGTGGCCGACGCCAAAGGTGTCGTACTCGCTCTCGGAGCGACGCGGGAAAGCGGCGATGCCGTCCTTCTGACGCAGGCTGGCCATGCGCTCGCGGCGACCGGTGAGGATCTTGTGCGGATACGCCTGATGCCCGACGTCCCACAGCAGACGGTCGTCCGGAGTGTCGAAGACGTAATGCAGCGCGATGGTCAGCTCGATCACGCCCAGGCCGGCACCGAAATGCCCACCGGTCTGGCCGACCGTGTAGAGCAATTCCAGGCGCAACTCATCGGCCAGGGTTTCCAGCTCGGCTTCGCCTAACCGGCGCAGGCCGTCCGGCGTGTTCGCGCGGTCGAGCAGGGGCGTGGTCGGGCGCTTGCGGGGAATCTCATGAAACGTCGTGGGCATCAGGCGAATCGTTATAGGTATAAAAGATGCGGCAGTTTACCTGATGCATCGCCCCCTGCCCACGCGTTGGTATTTTTTGGCCGATACGCCGTCAGTTGCGTCGCTCGACGATATACCGGGCCAGCTCGCGCAAAGGCTCGGCTGCCGCGTCAAACGGTCGCAGTGCCTGCAGGGCTTGGTCGCGCAGTTCCAAAGCGTAGGCCTTGGCAGCATCGAGGCCGAGCAGCGCAGGGTAGGTCGGCTTGTCCCGGGCAATGTCGGCGCCCTGGCGTTTGCCGAGGGTGGCGGTATCGCTTTCCACGTCGAGGATGTCGTCCTGCACCTGAAACGCCAAACCGATGGCCTGTGCATAAGTCTGCAAGGCCTGTAGCTGATCGGGCTGGGCGCGGCCGCTGGCCAGGGCGCCGAGCTTGACGCTGACTTCAATCAGCGCGCCGGTCTTGTGCCGGTGCATCTGTTCGAGGGCCTTCTGATCGAGTTTGAGACCGACCGAACCAAGATCGATGGCCTGGCCACCGACCATGCCCGCCGGACCGGCGGCCTGGGCCAGCGCGGTGACCATCTGCAGACGGATTTCGCTGCTGCAATCGCTCAGGCGCGGATCGAGCAGGGCGCTGAAGGCCAGGCTCTGCAGGCCGTCACCGGCGAGGATCGCGCAGGCTTCGTCGAATTTCTTGTGGGTGGTCGGCTGGCCGCGACGCAGATCGTCATCGTCCATGGCCGGCAGATCGTCATGCACCAGCGAGTAGGCATGGATCAACTCGACCGCACACGCCGCGCCGCTGGCCTGTTCGGCCTGACCACCGAGGGCTTCGCACGCGGCGTAAGCCAGCAACGGACGGACGCGTTTGCCGCCGTTCATCACGCTGTAGCGCATCGCTTCGTAGAGCCGCGCCAGTTCCGGCAACGGCGCGTTGAACAGGGTCTCCAGCGCCGCATTGACCCGGGCCTGACTGCTCGCCGAATACGCCGCAATCATTCTGGCTCATCCGCGTCGAAGGGTTCCTCGGCGAGCTCGCCATCGCGCTCCAGCAGCACCTGCACTTTCTGCTCGGCCTGGGCCAGCGCCGCCTGGCAGTCCCGGGTCAGCCCGATGCCCTGCTCAAAAGCGGTCAGCGAGTCTTCCAGCGACAATTCACCGTTCTCCAGACGCTCGACCAGTGTTTGCAGGTCGGCGAGGGATTGTTCGAAATCCAGTGCAGCTTTTTTGCGGGCCATGGCGGCAATTTCCGGTAGACGTTAAACCGGCGCGACACTAGCAGATAGGGGGGGTATGGGCAAATGAGGGGGCTGCGCAGACACCGCCAAGACCCGGATAGACGCTGTGGCGAGGGAGCTTGCTCCCGCTGGGTTGCGCAGCAACCCCAAAATCAGCCACCGCGATCAACAGGTGAGCCGTGGTTGGCGGTCGGGGCCTGCTGCGCAGTCCAGCGGGAGCAAGCTCCCTCGCCACATGATTTTTGGTGACTCAGGACCATATAGGCTTGTTCGGCTCATTTTGTGAGCCGAATAACTTCGCTATTCGGCTCACGCCCTCTCGAAAGCGCAATTCCTACAGCAATCACACATGTATCCGATTGTTAAAAAACTGCCGAATCGCTAATCTTCGCAGCTTCTACGGCCCGACAGTTGCGGGTCATTCAGACGAAACGCAGTTCACCGCTGTGAAGTACCGAGGATCGGGTGCAAGGTTTCGTTCAAGGCATGGCAGGAGGCGTCACATGCGTTCATTTCTTTTGCTGCTGATGGGCCTCGCCTGCGCGCCTGCGCTGTGGGCGGCGCCGACTGCAGAGTTGTCCGAGCCGGTCGGCGGCTGGCGTTATCACGGCTTGCTCGATCGCTCGGAAAATCCGCAGGTCGCCTACCCGACGCCGCCGATCGATCGCGGCATCCAGCGCAATCGCACGATGATCCAGGGCCAGCTCAAGGCCCTGGGGCACATGCGCCCGCCGCACAGCCTCGCCGTCAACGGCAATCCATTGAATCTGTACACCGATGATCAGGGGCGTTTCGCTCGGCCCTACGCATTCGGTGCGGGTTCCAACAGCGTCGAAGTGATCAGCGCCGAAGGCCAGTCGCTCAAGCGCGTGCAATTTTATGAAGCAAATAATCTGCGCACGCCGGCGCGTATTCGTCTTGTCTTGGGATGGGACGACCCGAAAGCCGAGCTGGATCTGCACATTGTCACACCCGACGGTCAGCATGCGTTCTGGTCGCGGCCAGCACTGAGCAATGGCGGCGGCCTCGACCCGGATGGCGTCGACGGCCCCGGCCCGGAAATGTTCACCATGACCGCGCCGCTGCACGGCACCTATCTGGTCTACGTCAACTATTGGGGCAACTACGGCGATGGCGGCTATAACTTCGAGGAGACCAGCAACCAGAACGAGGTGATCACCTCGCAGATCACTCTGGTGCTGAACGAAAACAACGTCGACGAAAAACGCGAAACCTTCATCGTGCCTCTGCGGGCGATCGGTGATCTGTTGCTGGTCAAGACTTTCAACTATTAAGCATCCCGCCACGGATGAACTCGGATGTTGTGAACATGAGCGATAACACTGTGACTCCAGCTGCCGCGACACCGGCGGCCAAACCTTCGCGGCGCTGGCCGCTGGTCGTGCTCGGGCTGTGCCTGGTGGCCGGTGTGGCGGGCGGTTTCGGCTGGCTGCTGCTCAAGCCCAAAGCGCCGCCGGCGACACTTGCCAGTGACAAGCTCGGCCTTGGCCGTCCGGACGCCTTGCTCGAAACCCGTTCACTGAGCCAGTTGCCCAAGGATCTGCTGACGGTGCCGTTTCTCAAGGCGACGCTGACCGAAGATTTCGTCTTCTATTACGAAACCCACGCCGACCGCCTCGGCCTGATCGGCAGTCTGCGCCGGATCATCTACGAGCATGACCTCAAATTGCAGGACAGCCTGATCGAGCAGCTTTTCGATCAACCGGCCGACGTTGCGCTATGGCGTGGCGCCGATGGTCGCTTGAAGGATTTCCTGCTGGTAATGGATCGTGGCGGCCTGGCCAAGTTGCTCGAGCCGTTGGCCAAAGTCGCGCTGGATGACACCCAGCTCAGCGTCTTCGGCAATCTCAAAGTCGGCAGCGACGAAGTGCCGCTGTATCAGCTCACCTACAACGCGAGCAAATCGCTGCTGTTCGCGTCCCGCGGCGACAAACTGGTGGTGTTGTCCAATCCAGCCAAGTACTACGACCCGGAAAGCGGCGTCTCGGAAGAGTCGGGCCGCGTCTCCGCGCAAGCGCTGGCGGCATTGCTCAATGGCGAAAAGCTATTCCCGGAAGCGTTCGGCCTGCCAGAGAAAAGCCCGGAAACCAAACAGCGTCTGTCCGTCAATTCCAGTGTCCTCGCCATGGGCTATCAGCGCTTCATCCCGAACTTCGCCGGGTTGCGTTTCGACATGGATGACAAGGGCTGGCACAGCTATCTGGCCATGGATGAGCTGGAAAATCAGCCGGACTTCGATTTCAAACCGGTCTGGCAAGCGATGCCGCTGGGGGCGAGCGCTTGCGTGACCCTGCCGGTGGCGGCCGAACCGCAGAAGCCGATCCTGATCAAACTCGGCGCCGACGAAGCGGTGGCGCAAACCCTCACCGAACACGTCGCTGGCGCGGCGGGCCTGTGCTGGTACGCCGACTCGCGGCTGTACACGCCGTTGCTGGTTGCCAGCCTCAAAGACGAAGACAGCAGCAAGCTTGATGGTGATCTCGGCAAACTGTTCGGTTCGATGGTCGGCGCGTTCGAAGCCAACGTCGCCGAGAAAGTATTCCCGGTGATCGACAAGCAGGAAGGCTCGAGCCACGTCTGGCAGCGTCAGGTCAGTTCCAGTTTCGGTCCGTACGCGGCGAAGACCGCTGAAAACCCGGAGGCGATTTCCGGCAAAGCGTTCATGAAAGTCAGCCTCGCCCGTCATGGTTCGACGCTGCTGTTTTCTCTCGACGACAAACTCGTCGACAAAGCCCTCGGCACCCTCGACAAGCGTTTCCCGCCGATGGCCGACGTGCTGCCCAAGGATGTGCTGATGCCGATCTACTTCGGCCCCGACGCGATGGCGCAACTGATGCAGCGCGAAACCCTCGACAGCCTGCCGCAGGACATGGAACCGGTGTTCTTCAACGCTGCGCAAACCTACCTGATGCCGAAACTGCGCACCCTGGGTGGCTACGGCAAATATGCCCTGACGCTGCCCGAAGGCAGTGAGCCGGAGGGCCACTGGCAATGGCTGCCGCTGGAATGGAAAGCGCTGTGAGCGCACTGATCCGCAGCCTTGGCCTGCTCGCGCTGTTTCTGAGCGCAGGTGCGCGCGCAGTTGATGCGCCGGCGCTCGATCCGGCGCAATCCCAGGTATTCCGCGCCTGGTTCGTGCGCATCGCTCAAGAGCAACTGAGCCAAGGCCCGAGCCCGCGCTGGTATCAGCAGGACTGTGCCGGGCTGGTGCGCTTTGCCGCCAACGAAGCGCTGAAAGTCCATGACGACAAATGGCTGCGCAGCAACGGTCTGTCCAATCGTTATCTACCGCCGGAGCTGGCGCTGAGCGACGAGCAGCGCAAGCTCGCGCAACTGTGGCAGCAGGGCGGCGGCAAGGTCGGGCCGTACGTCAACGCGATCAAACTGATTCAGTTCAACAGCCACCTGATCAGCCGCGATGTGTCGCAGGCGCGGCCCGGTGACCTGATGTTTTTCGATCAGGGCGACGACCAGCACCTGATGATCTGGATGGGCCGCTACATCGCCTATCACACCGGCACCACCACCCCCACTGACAACGGCATGCGTTCGGCAAGCCTGCAGCAACTCATGACATGGAAGGACACCCGATGGATACCCGACGCAGCCAACCCCAACTTCATCGGCGTCTATCGACTGAACTTTCTCTCCCAATGACCGGTGCCCGCATGTTGCGTATCTGTTCGCGAATTTCCTTGCTGTTGGCGTTGCTGCTGCCGTTGACCAGCGCCAATGCCGAAGACTCGGTGGAGCCGAGCAATTACACGCCGGTGGCCGGTGAGAGTTTCTTTCTGCTGGCCGACAGCAGTTTTGCCAGCGACGAGCAGGCGATGGTCCGCCTCGAAGCACCGGGTCGTGACTACCGGCGTTTTCGCATGGAGCCGTACGGTGGCGCCGACATTCGCGTGTATCGCATCGACAAGCCGCTGGATTTCCTCAAACGCCAGAAGAACCTGCACCGCGTCGTCAGTGACGGCCAGTTCAAGGGCGAAGGCCTGTCCAACACCCTCGCATATCTGTGGGACAACTGGTATCGCAAATCCCGCCGGGTGATGCAGCGTGCGTTCTCTTACGAGTCGCGCAAACAGGTCACCGAAGAAGTGCCGGAGCTGAAGATGGGCGAGGCCATGGTTGCGCCGACGCCTTACGACGCGCAGCCGCAATTTGCCTTGATCCCGGGTCTGCCGGTGGTCAGCCAGTTCCGTTATCCGCTGTGGCAAGCCAAGCCGATTCAGCCGCCGGCCGGGGTCAATCTGGCCGGCTCGTCCAGCGACTTCGTCAGCGTCGCACCGGGCAACGTCTACATTCCGCTGGGTAATCTGAAGCCCGGGCTGTATCTGGTCGAAGCGTTGATCGGCAAATACCGCGCGACCACCATGGTTTTCGTCTCCAACACCGTCGCGGTGAGCAAGATTGCCGGTGATGAACTGCTGGTCTGGGCCGCACGCAAGCATGAAGGCAGTTCGGTGGCGAAGGTCAATGTGTTGTGGACCGACGGCCTCGGCGTGATGAGCAGCGGCGCCACCGATGCCGACGGTTTGCTGCGTCTGAAACACGTCAGCCCGGAGCGTTCGTTCGTTATCGGCGAGGACGAAGAGGGCGGCGTGTTCGTCTCGGAAAACTTCTACTACGACAGCGAAATCTACGACACCAAACTCTACGCCTTCACCGACCGGCCGCTGTATCGTCCGGGCGATTGGGTGTCGCTGAAAATCGTCGGTCGCGAGTTCAAGAATGCACGGGACTCGGTGTTGCCGGGTGCGGCGGATGTCAGCGTCAGCGTGCTCGATGCCACGGGTACCGAACTGCAGACCCTCGACCTGAAACTTGATTCCAAGGCTGGAACCCAGGGCCGCTTCCAGTTGCCGGACAACGCCGTCGCCGGCGGCTACGAGATCCGTTTCAACTACAAGGATCAGGCCTACAGCAGTGCCTTCCGTGTGGCTGAGTACATCAAACCGCACTTCGAAATTTCGCTGAATCTGGCCAAGCAGGACTACCGCACTGGCGAGCCGGTGAAAGGCAGTCTGGTGTTGCTCTATCCGGATGGTAAACCGGTGGCCAACGCCAAATTGAACCTGAGCCTGCGCGCCCAGCAACTGTCGATGGTCGACAACGAGCTGCAATACCTCGGGCAATTCCCGGTGGAGCTGACCAGTACCGAACTGACCACCGACAGCAAGGGCAACGCGACCCTCGACCTTCCGGCCGCCGACAAGCCGAGCCGCTACATGCTCACGGTGTTTGCCAGCGACGGCGCGGCGTATCGGGTCAAGACCACCAAGGAAATCCTGATCGATCGTGGCGCGGCAACTTTTCGCCTGAGTGCGCCGCAGCGTTTCAGCGCGGTCGGTGACAAGGTCGCCTTCAGCTATGCCAACGAGGGGGGTACCGAACAAAGCAAAGCGGTGACGCCGAGCAGCTACGCCTGGGTACGCCTGGAAGACCAAAGCAGCGGTGAAGGCAAACTCGCTGCAGCTGACAAAGGTTTCAGCCTCGCTTTCGAGCGTCCGGGCACTTACAACCTGACGCTCAAGGATCAACACGGTCGCGTCCTCGGCGCCACCGGCCATTCGGTCACTGGCGACGGTGTCAAAGCGGTGCCGGGCACGGTGGAAATCGTCCTCGACAAGCCCGAGTACAAGGCCGGCGAAGAAGCGCTGGCGCTGATCACCTTTCCCGAACCGGTCACCGATGCATTGCTGTCGCTGGAGCGCGACAAGGTCGAAGCCACCGCGCTGCTGGCCAAGGGCGGTGACTGGCTGAAGCTGGAAAAACTCAGCGACACCCAA
Organism: Pseudomonas sp. HN2; assembly: GCF_020736465.1. NCBI lineage: Bacteria > Pseudomonadati > Pseudomonadota > Gammaproteobacteria > Pseudomonadales > Pseudomonadaceae > Pseudomonas > Pseudomonas sp. HN2. Next base: position 5,333,340 of record NZ_CP085885.1, on the reverse strand, counting down.
TACCGCGCGCGCATTGCGGTGAAGGACAACTTCGCCCCTAACCTGACCTTCTCCGTGCTCTACACCAAGGGCGGTCAGTACAGCTTCCAGAATGCCGGGATCAAAGTGGTCGCGCCGCAAATCGACGTGGCGATCAGCACCGACAAAGCGGTGTACCTGCCGGGCGATACGGTCACGGTCGACCTGACCACGCAGTTCGCCGGCAAAGCCGTCCCGGCACACTTGACGGTCAGCGTGATCGACGAAATGGTCTACGCGCTGCAACCAGAAGTCGCGCCGAGCATCGATCAGTTCTTCTACCACCCACGGCGCAACAATGTGCGCACCAGCGCCAGCCTGTCGTTCATCAGCTACGACGTGGCGTTGCCGGGCAGCCCCGGCGCACCGGGCAAGGCCAACCGCAGCGAACGCGGCGTGAAAGTGCTGGAACGTCCACGCCGTGAAGACGTTGACACCGCGGCATGGCAGCCGGAGCTATTGACCGGCACCGACGGCAAAACCCGTTTCACCTTCAAGATGCCGGACTCGCTGACCCGCTGGCGCATCACTGCCCGCGCCATCGCCGATGACGGTCAGGTCGGGCAGAAGAAGCAGTTTGTCCGTTCGGAAAAACCGCTGTACCTGAAGTGGAGCGGGCCGAGCAAATTCCGCAAGGGCGATCAGCCGCAACTGGGTGTGTTTGCGTTCAGTCAGGCAGAGAAACCGGTCAAGGCTGAACTGGTCACGCACTATGCCGGCGCCGAACAGCGCATGCCGGTGAGCCTGAACAGCGGCATCAATTATTTGCCGCTGCCGGCGCTTGCCCTGGCCTCTGGCGAGTGGACGGCGGAGCTGGTGCAGGACGGCAAAGTCGCCGATGCCCTGGCTGTGCGCTTGAGTGCAACCGGTGAAGGCTGGCAAGTCACGCAGACGCAAAGCCTCGATGTGGTTAGCGGTGACACTCCGTTGAGTTTGCCCGCTGATGCCACGGATATTCGTCTGCGGCTGGATGACAGTCCACAAGCGCTGTTCCGTTCGGCCCTCGACGACCTGCTCAGCTACCCGTACGGCGGCGTCGAGCAGACCGCCAGTCGCCTGTTGCCGCTAAGCATCGCTTATCCATCGCTGGCCTCGAACCCGCAGACTCGCGATCGCTTGCGTCTGATCATGCAGAACAGCCGCCTGCGTCTGGTGCAAATGGCCGGGCCGTCGGCGAGCTTCACTTGGTGGGGCTACGACGGCGAGCCGGATGCATTCCTCACCGCCTATGCCTATTACGCCGACTGGAATGCCAGCCGCGTACTCGACCTGACCCTGCCGCCGGAGCACTGGCAGCGGGTGCTGGAGGTTTACGCCAAGCAGGCACCGAACACGCCGTTGTTGCAACGGGCGTTGATTCTGTCGTTCGCCAGGCAGATGCAGTTGCCGGTCACCACGCTGCTCAGCGGTTTGATCGACGATCTGGCCAGGGCGGGTGAAGGCCGTGCCGAAACCTTGCTCGACGACGGCGAGGACAGTCTGGTGATGAGCGATCCGGATTCGGCGCTGGGTCTGGCAGCGGCGCGGGTGCTCGCCGCATCGTTGGCCACGCAGTCGAAAGTCGCTTTGCCGGAGGCGTTCAATCGTCAACTGGGCGCGGCGCAACAACGTCTGGCGACCAGTTCGCAGCCTTTTGTAGAAGCACTGAACCTGTCACTGCAGCCGTTCGATCAAGCTCGCGCGACGGCGTTGCTGCAACGGTTGCTGCCACAGCAATCGACGCTGGAACGTGCGCTGGCGCTGACCTGGCTGCAACGCAGCATCGCCCAGGCGTCACCGACCATCGCGTTGATGCCCGGTGAAGGATGGAAGAAAAACTACGGCGCCAGCGGCGAGATGTACTGGACATGGCAAGGCGCGACACCGCTGCCGAGCGTGCTGACCGTGTCCGGCACGCAAGAGCGGCCGTTGCGTGCCGCGCTGAGCTTCCAGACTCAGCAGCCGCAGGTCGATCCGATGGCCGTGACCATCACCCGGCGCCTGTCACGACTGGTGCCGGGCGACGAAGCGTTCACCTTCAAACTTGAGCCGGTCGGCACGAAGCCTCTGTCCAGCGACAGCCTCTATCTGGACGAGGTGATTCTCACCAGTAAAGCGCCGAAACCGCTGCGCTACGGCATGCTTGAAGTGCCGCTGCCACCGGGCGCCGATGTCGAACGCACGACGTGGGGCATCAAGTTGCAGGGCAAGGATGGCACCGAGCCGACCGCGCTGGAGAAGGCGCGCTTTGAACCGGGTCAGTTGGCTTATGCGGTGCCGGTCGATGCATTGAGCGGCGAGTTGCGCCTGCGTCATCTGGTGCGCTTCTCGCAGAAGGGCCAGTTCAACCTGCCGCCGGTTCGCTTCAAGCAAGTCTATGCGCCGCAGCATCAGGCCCAGGAAGCGAAAGCCGCCCTCGGTCAGGTCACGGTCAACTGACATGATTCGGCCGCTGCTGTGGCTGCTGATGTGTGTGATGCCTGCGCTGGCAACGGCGCAGGACGAGCCGTTGCGCGTGGCGTACAAGGGCGAGTTGTTGTCGTTGAGTCAGACGCAACTGATCAAGCGCGAACGGTTGCCAGCGTCGCTGGATGCGCCGTTGGGCAGTCTGTGGAAATTGTTCGTCTACGCGTGGCTGGTGGACACCGGCGCGCGGGAACCGCCGTATGAATGTCGGGGGCAGTTGAAGGAAGAGGTTTATTGCTGTGCGGCGGGCGGCAGGATCGAGCGGGATCAGGCGCTGGTGAAATCCTGCGGATTGTATTTCGAACCCGCACGGTTGGGCATTGCGGCGGCGGATTGGCGTGAGTATTGGCAGGCTCGGCAGGCGCCGTCGTGGTTGCTCGACTTGCCATCGGTGCAACCGGCGCAGCGGGTTACCGTGGCTGAATTGCTGAAAGTTCTGGCCGCTTTGCCTGCTCAGGACCAGATGCGCCGGGTGTTGCTCGATGTCGTGCTGAACGCGGCGGACGGCAATGTCGTCGGCGAGTTGGGCGGGCGTTTGCGGGTGAAAACCTGGAGCTGGCTCGGCGACCAGGATGCGCAATCGCGACAAGGCGGATTCGCTGGCTGGACCACCGATGGCGCACCGGTCTGGGCGGGCGGGCGCGGCACCAGTCAGATGGTCCTGCGTCACTACGGCCAAGCGTTGGCCAGCGTATTGCCGACGGCTTGGCCGGTGGACGCAGGCCGTTGTGTGGAAGTCGGGCTGTTTTCGAAATACCCGGTTTCGAAAGTTCTGGCGGGGGATCGCGTTGCCACGTCCGGGCCAATGCGCGGCGACTACCGCGTCGAATTTGCCAACGGCAACGCACTGGATATCCACAGCGATGGCGAACTGTTTCTGCTCAATGACAAACTCGTCGCAAGGCTTGATCGCGAAGAATATGTCGCCCGTGTCCTTGAGCGCGAAGCCAGACCTGAACCTGCCGAAGCCGCCAAGGCGCTGGCCGTAGCGATCCGCACTTATCTGCTGCAAAACGCCTCGCGCAACGGTGATTGCCTGAGCATCGACGACAGCAGCAATCGCCAGCGCGTCGCCCCGCGTCCAGCCTCTGCCGAGTCACGCAACATCGCGGCGTGGACGGCGGATCTGGTACTGGCCGGCAGCACCGTCACCTATCACTCCGAGCAACCCGGCCCGGACAAACTCGCCTGGCAGCAAGCCGTGGAACAGGCAAGCGCCGGCCAGCGCTACGACGCGATTCTGCTGCACGCCTATCCACGCGCCAGCCTCAGCCGCTGGGACAACCCGGTCGCCTCCTGCGAAGCATTACCCGCCGCGCAAGACTGGCTGCAGAAGCAGCGACGCGGCTGGCGTCCGAGGCTCGAAAGCGAAACCGGCTACAACGAAGTCAGCACTTTCGCCGTTTGCAAACTCGCCTTCGGCCGGCCCTTCGTCGACCGCGAACGCCAGCGCATTTACGTGCGCGGCGTGCTGACCCTGCAGGATCGCCTCGACCTGACCCACGAATATCTGCACCTGGCCTTCGAAGCACACCCCAACGGCCAGGACGAAACCTACATCGAAGGGCTCGCCCGTCACCTTTTGCTGGAATAGACCATGACACTCCGTTATCCACAGGTCTTGCTGCTGCTCTGTGCCCTCAATGTGCTGCCGCAGGCCTACGCCGCCGATGGCGTGAAACTCGACACCCCGGTCGGCGGCTGGCGCAGCGGCGCACCGCAAGGCGAGGGCGAAAGCTTCCGCCAGACCGTCAACTACCCGGCCTCGTCGGTCAACACACCGCTTGGCCAAGCCAATACCGCCAGAATCAGCGGCCAGATCAAAGCCGTGCCGAAGAACAACGAACCCGGACGCCTGATCGTCAATGGCGTGAGCATGCCACTGAAAATCGACCCAACCGGCGGCTTCGATCGCCCCTTCTCCTTCCCCAACGGCAGCAACAGCGTCGAAGTCCGCAGCGCCGACGGCCAGCAACGCCACCGCACGCAATTCCTCAACGCCCGCGGCGGCGCCACCCCGGCGAAACTGCGCGTGCTGCTGGCCTGGGACAGCGACGGCACCGACCTCGACCTGCACCTGATCACCCCCGATGGCGCCCACATCTGGTACGGCAATCGCACTGCCGCCAACGGCGCCGCCCTCGACGTTGACGTCACCACCGGCTACGGCCCGGAAATCGCCGCCATGCCCGCGCCGATGAAGGGGCAGTATCTGGTGTATGTGAATTATTACGGCGGCGGGTATCGCGGGGATGACGAGGGCGGGGATGAAGCGGTGCAGGCGCTGACGACCGCGCAGGTGACGGTGATTACTGAAGAAGGCACGCCGAGCGAGAAGATGGAAACGTTTGTAGTGCCGATGCGGACGGCGGGGGAGTTGACGTTGGTGAAGTCGTTTAGTTATCCGTGAGGGGAATTTGTCCAACAAGTTGTTGGACAATTCAGGGGCTGTAGCGGGGCGCTCAATTCATATTCAGGTCCGACTTACAGATCAGCCAGACGGACCTGCATTCGCTGAGGAGCGGCGAGGCGCTCGTGAACGATGGCGGCAAGTTCGTCATCCTCTTCACTGGCCAACTTGTCTTCGGCAGGCAGCTCGCCTAGTTCAGCGGTGCGTTTCAGCGCGTCCTCAATGAGGGATGAGATTCCGGGCATTATGTTCCCTGCGATATTTGGCGGGGCGGTAGCCAGTGCATTGGGCGCTATACAAGCTGGAAATGCAATTTCAGCAATGGATATGATTTGTTGCAGGCATTAAAAAGCCGGCTTGTGGCCGGCTTCTCGGGGACTGGCTTGGTTTATTTTTGGTAAACCGCGCCAGCCTTCAAAACGTACATCCGGATCTGCGTCCGGCTGTGGGACTTGGTCAGACGTTGGTCTGCCGCGTCGGGCGTCATCCGAGCCGCTGGGCGGGTCGATGCGCGAATGTGGGGCGCAGGATACTGAGTTTTGCTTTGGATTCCCAGCCTCGAGTGCGGTTTAGAGCGACTTAAGCGGTACAAATCCTGGATTTGTACCGGTTATCAGGGCCCTCTTCGCGAGCAGGCTCGCTCCCACAGGTTCTGCGTAAAAATCGAGATCGGCGCACGCATCACAGAAACGGCACCACCGGCCTGCGCTTGCCCAGTGTCGACCACCAGAACACCCAGCCAAGAATGTGAATCCGCTGCTCTTCGATCTGCGCCGGCCGGAAAACCTCGTCGGGGTATTCGGCGCTGTTGTGGCTGCGCATGCGCAGGCCGTTGCCGGGCATGCGGTGCAGGTATTTGATGCGCAGCATGCCGTCGTGTTCGATGGCGTAGATTTCGCCGTCGACAACCTGGGTCAGGCCGCGGTCGATGGCGACGATGGAGCCGTCTTCGATGCGTTCGGCCATGCTGTTGCCGATCATGTGCGCGCAGATGGCGTTGGCGTGCTGGATGTCGAGTTGATCGAGGTGGGCGCGGGGCAGGCGCAGGGATTGGTCGGGGTCGAGGATGACGTGGGTTTTGCCGTCGCCATTGGCGATCGGAGTTTCCTTGAAAAACGCCAGGTCGATGTCGCTGGGGTTGATGACGGTGTAGACGCCGCAGATCGACTGGGCATCGAACGTGTCGCCATTGCTGGCGGGCGGGTGCAGGCGTGGGACCTCCTTGACGCCTTCCCCGGTTTTCAGCCATTCACTATTGACCGACAACAGGCGTGAGACTTCTTCCATGCGATACGCCGGGACGCCCCGGGTGTACCAGTTATGAACGTTTTGGGCTTCCGTGCCCCAGAACCTTGCGAAATCCGTGGTGCTGATGTTCGCTGCTTCCAGGAGTGCCTTGAATCGTGGACCGCTAGTGTTCTTTCTCATAAACACGGAGTCTACGGCCGGACTAGAGCGGTTTGAATAAACCGGGCGTTCAAAAAAAGCCTGTATTTTGCGACGGGATGTAAGACGCGCTTGTGGGAAATTAAACAGATTAAAACTGCATGTAGGAATTTAAACGGCTTGTTTAATCTGGGTTTTTCAAGAGCCCCTCACCCCAGCCCTCTCCCGGAGGGAGAGGGGGCCGACCAGAGTGTATTTCGAGTTACATCGACTTGAAGAACCGAGTCGATTATGCAGACGCCGATAACAAAAAACCCCGGAAGTCCGGGGTTTTTTTCAAGCTTCACGCAAAGCGCAATGACTTAGCCCTTGTAGGCGGCAACCGACTTGGTGATCGCTTCGCGGGCGGCGTCTGCGCCGGCCCAGCCTTCGATCTTGACCCACTTGCCTTTCTCGAGATCCTTGTAGTTCGCGAAGAAGTGCTCGATCTGCTGGATCAGCAGGGGAGGCAGGTCGGTGTATTCCTTCACGTCGACGTACAGCTGCGACAGCTTGTCGTGTGGCACTGCGATGACTTTGGCATCGCCGCCGCCGTCGTCGGTCATGTTCAGGATGCCGACCGGACGGGCGCGGATGACCGAGCCTGGCGCTACCGGGTAAGGAGTCACAACCAGCACGTCGAGGGGATCACCGTCGTCAGCCAGGGTGTTCGGGATGTAACCGTAGTTGGCCGGGTAGAACATTGGGGTGGCCATGAAACGGTCAACGAACAGGCAATCGCTGTCTTTGTCGATTTCGTATTTGATCGGCGCGTGGTTGGCCGGGATCTCGATCGCGACGTAGATGTCGTTCGGCAGGTCTTTGCCAGCCGGAATCTTGCTGTAGCTCATTGGGCGTTGCCCCCGTAGTTGACCAAAAACACTTGGCCGGATTGACCAAAAAGTGGCGGCGATTATAGGCACATTCCTACGCCGACGCCACGTACCAGAAGTCGTGCAGAGCTTAGTCGTGCGCCTGATAGACCGGGTCTGTGGCCTGAAGTTGCCGCAGTCTGCCCAACGGATCCTGCCGGTAGAAAAGCTGCAGCTGCAAGTAGACCTGTGGATAAGCCTCGTGGAGCAGATCCGGGGCGCTGAAGAAGTATTCGCTGGTGACGGCGAAGAACTCCGCCGGGTTCTCGGCGGCATAGGGATCGATGGCGGTTTCGGCGTCGGGATCGTGGTCGAGCTGGCGGTTGAGGTCGTCGTAAGCGGCCTGCATCACCGCGGCCCAGTCGCTGACGCGCATATCGGCATGCAACGGCGGCAGGCCGTTGGCGTCGCCGTTGAGCATATCGAGCTTGTGCGCCAGTTCGTGGATCACCAGGTTGTAGCCTTCCCAGCCACCGCTGGCCTGTACGCCGGGCCAGGCGAGAATCACCGGCCCCTGCTGCCAGGCTTCACCGCTGTGTTCGCCGTCCCACTCATGCTCGACGCCGCTGGCATCGCGATGGCGTTGCGGGCTGAGGAAGTCGTCCGGGTACAGCACGATCTCGTGAAACCCCTGATACCAGTTCAGATCACCGAGATGCAGCAGCGGCAACTGTGCTTGCGCGGCGAGCAGCAGGCGTTGCTCCTGATGCAGTTCGACACCGGGCAGGGCGGTCAGGCGTTTGTCCTCGAGAAACAGCACGCAGGCTTCGCGCAACCACTGGTCTTCAGCAGCGCTGATGCCGTCGAGAAAGGAGAGCTGATGGCGCACCCGTTGCCACAGGTCGTTGGCAATCGGGTGCCTGGCGAGGATGCGCCGGCGACGCCAGGCGCTCAGTGACCACATCGGATCAGTGTGATTGCACTTTGGTGCCGCCGAAACGGCTGCGCACCACGCCGATGATCATCGGCACCAGCGACAGCAGGATGATTGCCACCACCAGCAGCGAGAGGTTTTTCTTGATGAACGGCACGTTGCCGAAGAAGTAACCGAGCGTGACCAGACCGCCGACCCAGAGGATGGTGCCGAGCACGCTGAAGCCGAAGAACCGCGGGTACGGCATCCGCGCCACACCGGCGACGAATGGCGCGAAGGTGCGGATGATCGGCAGGAAGCGCGCCATGGTCACGGTCTTGCCGCCGTGCTTGTCGTAGAAATCGTGGGTCTTTTGCAGGTAATCGCGGCGGAAGATTTTCGAGTTCGGGTTGCTGAACAACTTCTCCCCAGCCGTGCGTCCGATCACATAGTTGGTGCTGTCGCCCATGATCGCCGCCAGCATCAGCAGGCCGCCAAGCAACACCGGATCCATGCCGCCGCCGGCTGCCACCGCGCCGGCGATGAACAGCAGCGAGTCGCCCGGCAGGAACGGCATCACCACCAACCCGGTTTCACAGAAAATCACCAGAAACAGGATGGCGTAGATCCATGGCCCATAGTTGTTCACCAGCAAATCGAGGTACACATCGAGATGCAGGATAAGGTCGAGCGGGTTGAAATCCATGGGGGCACCTGTATGACGGCCCGACTCGGCAGGCCTGTGCGGTTGACTTCGTGTAAGCCTACAGCGGGGTGTAGTTTTTCTTACAAGCCGGAAAGATCGGGATTATACGGTCTGACCGCTGAAAAGCGCGCCGGTTTTGTAGCGGGGAGTGTCGTGGTGTGAACAATTGTCAGCCCTGAAAAGATCGCAGCCTTCGGCAGATCCTGCAATTGGAGCGCGTTGCGCTGCAGGAGCTGCCGAAGGCTGCGATCTTTTGCGGTCAGAGCTCGTCGCTGATCGGCAGCACGTAGTTCTTGAACTCGGTGTCTTCCTTGAAACCGATGGATTCGTAGGTTTTCTGCGCCACTTCGTTGTCTGCGCTGGTCGAGACGCGCATGCGCACGGCCTGGGTTTCCTTGGCCATTTTCTTCGCGGTGCGGATCAGGTTGTCGGCCACCAGTTGCCGGCGCGCGTCTTCAGCCACGTAGATATCGTTGAGAATCCACACGCGTTTGAGCGACAGCGACGAGAAGCTCGGATAGAGCTGGCAGAAACCCATGAGTTTCTTGTCGTCATCGTCGGCCAGGGCCAGATAGATCACCGACTCTTTGCGGCGCAGGCGTTTTTCGAGAAACGCCCGGGAGGAATCCGGGTAAGGCAGGGAGCCGTAGAACTCGCGATATTTGACGAACAAAGGAGTCAGCAAATCCAGATGTTCGAGGGTCGCTTGAATAATCCGCATGATAGGTCTCGTCTTCAAGTGGCTGTCTTCAACTGCTCTGACGGCGATGGGAAACCCGCGCGGCCGTGCGTCGATCCTGCCTGAAAGCAGCGCAGAATGGCAATGCGGAAACGGTTCAGGCTGGCGGCGGATCGAGCAGGAAATTACCTTTCATGTCGACAGCGTCGTCCGTTTCCAATGTATGAAGCTGGGCTTCGTCCTTCAAATTGACTCCCGATAGCTGCCGACGGCAGGCTTCGCGCATCAGATACAGCAAGCGATGCGCCGCCATGCCGTAGCTCAAGCCTTCAAGACGAACATTGGAAATGCAATTGCGATACGCGTCGGTCAGACCGACCTTCGGCGCGTAGGTGAAATACAGCCCGAGACTGTCCGGCGAACTCAGGCCCGGGCGCTCGCCGATCAGCATCACCAGCATTTTCGCCCCGAGCAACTGGCCGATCTCGTCTCCGATGGCGACGCGACCCTGTTCGACCAGCACCACGGGGGCCACGGACCAGCCGTCGCCGCTCATCTGTTCTTCCAGCCGCGTCAGAAATGGAAGCGTGTGCCGATGCACCGCCAGCGCCGACAGGCCATCAGCGACGACAAGCACCAGATCGATTCCGCCCGGATGTTGGCTGGTGTAGTCCCGCAAGGTCTGCGCTGATTCATCGTTGAGTTTGCGTCCCAGATCCGGGCGTTGCAGGTAGCTGTCACGATCGGGCGCGGCGCTGTGCAGCAGCAGGGTTTCCCGCCCGCGCTCGCTGAGCTGGCTGCTGATCTCGGCATGGTCGAAGGCCAGATGCACGGCATCACGGGCCTGTGCGTGGGCAAACTGAAAATCCAGCTGCGCCCGCGTCGGCAGGCTGGTGCCGGTGCGGCCCAAGGCAATCCGCGCCGGGGTCAGGCGACGCAGTTCCAGCCAGGGGTTTTGCGGATCGACCGGTGGTTTTTCCATAAGACTCATCCCAAGTGCGCCAAGGCCTGGCGGAAGGCCGGCGGCAGGTTGTTGCCGAAGCGAACCTTGCCGTCCGCCTGGGTGAAGATGCCCATGTTGGCCAGCCATTGCTCGAACTCCGGCGCCGGTTTCAGGCCCAGGGTCTGGCGGGCGTACAAGGCGTCGTGAAACGAAGTGGTCTGGTAATTGAGCATGATGTCGTCGGAGCCGGGGATGCCCATGATGAAGTTGATCCCGGCGACGCCGAGCAACGTCAGCAGGGTGTCCATGTCGTCCTGATCGGCTTCGGCATGGTTGGTGTAGCAGATGTCGCAGCCCATCGGCACGCCGAGCAACTTGCCGCAGAAGTGATCTTCGAGGCCGGCGCGGATGATCTGCTTGCCGTTGTACAGATACTCCGGGCCGATAAATCCTACGACGGTGTTCACCAGGAACGGCTTGAAATGTCGCGCCACGGCGTAGGCTCTCGTCTCGCAGGTCTGTTGATCGACGCCGTGATGGGCATTGGCTGACAGCGCGCTGCCCTGACCGGTTTCGAAATACATCAGGTTCTGCCCGAGGGTGCCGCGCTTGAGGCTCAGGCCGGCGTCGTAGCCTTCCTGCAAGACGTTCAGGTTGATGCCGAAACTGGCATTGGCGGCTTCGGTGCCGGCAATCGACTGGAACACCAGATCCAATGGCACGCCACGATTGATCGCCTCGATCGAGGTGGTGACGTGGGTCAGTACGCAGGCCTGGGTCGGGATGTCGTAGCGCTGGATGATCGCGTCGAGCATCTCCAGCATCGCGCAGATCGAAGCGATGCTGTCGGTGGCCGGGTTAACGCCGATCATCGCATCGCCGTTGCCGTACAGCAGACCGTCGAGAATGCTCGCGGCGATGCCGGACGGCTCGTCAGTCGGGTGGTTAGGTTGCAGGCGGGTCGACAAGCGCCCGCGCAAACCGAGGGTGCCGCGAAATTTTGTCACCACACGGATTTTCTGCGCCACCAGCACCAGGTCCTGCACGCGCATGATTTTCGACACGGCGGCGACCATCTCCGGGGTCAGGCCGGGGGCGAGGGCGCGCAGGCTGGTTTCGTCAGCGGCATCGCTGAGCAGCCAGTCGCGAAAGCCGCCGACGGTGAGGTGGCTGACCACGGCGAAGGCCTGTGCGTCGTGGGTGTCGATGATCAGCCGGGTGACTTCATCGGCTTCGTAGGGGATCAGCGCTTCCTGCAGAAAGTGCGTGAGCGGGATGTCCGCCAGCGCCATCTGCGCGGCCACCCGTTCGCCGTCGTTGAGCGCCGCGATCTCGGCGAGGAAGTCTCCCGAGCGTGCCGGGCTGGCCTTGGCCATGACGTCTTTGAGGCTGTCGAAGCGATAGGTCTGCGCGCCGACCGTGTGAGCAAAACTGGCCATTCAGCGTTCTCCGTGACGGCGCAGAACAGCTCTGCGCCGTGGTTTTCGACAATCAGTGCAAGGCTTGTTCAGCTTTTTGAATCGCCGCGAATTCTTCTTCCGGCGTGCCCGCTACCAAATGATGCCGACTGTAGAAAGCAAAGTAAGCAATTAACACTCCATAGATGATCGCCGCGCCGATCACCACCCGTGGATCGACGAGGAACCCCGCCACCACGGCGAGGCAGGCCAGCACCAGCGCGACACCCGAGGTGAAAATGCCGCCCGGCGTACGGTACGGTCGGTCCATTTTGGGGCGGCGGATGCGCAAGGTGATGTGCGCGGCCATCATCAGCACATAGGAAATGGTAGCGCCGAACACCGCGACCAGAATCAGCAGGTCGCCCTGACCGGTCAGCGACAGACCAAAGCCGATGATGCCGGGAATCACCAGCGCCAGCACCGGTGCTTTGCTCTTGTTGGTCTGCGACAGTTTGCGCGGCAGGTAACCGGCCCGCGACAGCGCGAAGATCTGCCGCGAGTAGGCGTAGATGATCGAGAAGAAACTGGCGATCAGCCCGGCCAGACCGACGAGATTGACGAAGCTGCCCATCCAGGTCGAGCCGCCGTAGGCTCTACTCAGCGCCTCGACCAGCGGGTTGCCGGAGGTCAGCAACGAGTTGGCGCCCGCGCCGCCGGGGCCGACGATCAGGATCAGCAGAGCGAACATCAGCAACACCAGCATCGCCCCGATCAGACCGCGCGGCAGGTCGCGCTTGGGATTTTTGGTTTCTTCGGCTGCCAGCGGCACGCCTTCGACGGCGAGAAAAAACCAGATTGCATAGGGAATCGCCGCCCACACGCCGACATAGCCGAACGGCAGAAACGAGCTGGCGCCGACCGCAGTGGTCACCGGGATGTCGAGCAGATTGGCAACGTCGAAGTGCGGCACCATCGCCACCAGAAACACGCCCAGCGCCAACGCGGCGACGGCGGTGATGATGAACATCAGTTTGAGCGCTTCACCGACCCCGAAAATATGGATGGCGATGAAGATGATGTAGAACGCCAGATAGATCATCCAGCCGCCAATGCCGAACAGCGACTCGCAGTAGGCACCGATAAACACCGCGATGGCGGCGGGGGCGATGGCGTATTCGATAAGGATCGCCGTGCCGGTGAGAAATCCGCCCCATGGCCCGAACGCACTGCGGGCGAAACCGTAGCCGCCGCCGGCGGTAGGAATCATCGAGGACAGTTCGGCCAGGGAAAAGCACATGCACAGGTACATGGTCGCCATCAGCAGTGTGGCCAGGAACATCCCGCCCCAGCCACCCTGGGCAAGGCCGAAGTTCCAGCCGGCGTAGTCGCCGGAAATCACATAGGCGACGCCGAGGCCGACGAGCAGGACCCAGCCGGCGGCGCCTTGTTTCAGTTCGCGTTGTTGGAAATAGTCGGAGCCGACTTTTTCGAAGTCGACGGAGGAGCCGGTCGCCGGAGCGCCGGCCGGGGATTCGCTTGGCATAGGGTTCACCTTTCTTATTGTTTTATAGGCCCGGCTACAGCCAAGCCATTGGGTTGAATGGCACAACGCTTTCGCGAGCAGGCTCGCTCCCACAGGGGATTGCGTACGACCATAAATCACCTGTGGGAGCGAGCCTGCTCGCGAAGACAATCCAGAGGGCGAAGCAGGAACAACTGCCTCACCCCGTCTGCATCAGAAGAACCCCAACGGATTGATGTCGTAGCTCACCAGCAGGTTTTTGGTCTGCTGGTAATGGTCGAGCATCATCTTGTGGGTCTCACGCCCGACGCCGGATTTCTTGTAGCCACCAAACGCAGCATGCGCCGGGTACAGGTGGTAGCAGTTGGTCCACACGCGACCGGCCTTGATCGCCCGGCCCATGCGGTAGGCGCGGTTGATGTCGCGGGTCCACAGGCCGGCACCGAGGCCGAACTCGGTGTCGTTGGCGATCGCCAGGGCTTCGGCTTCGTCCTTGAAGGTGGTGATGCTCACCACCGGGCCGAAGATTTCTTCCTGGAACACGCGCATTTTGTTGGTGCCTTTGAGCAGAGTCGGCTGGATGTAATAACCGGTCGCCAGGCTGCCCTCGAGTTTTTCCACCTTGCCGCCGGTCAGCAGTTCCGCGCCTTCGCCCTTGGCGATTTCCAGGTACGAGAGGATCTTGTCGAATTGCTGCTCCGACGCTTGCGCGCCGACCATGGTGTCGGTGTCGAGCGGGTCGCCACGTTTGATCTGGCTGACCTTCTTCATCACGGCCTGCATGAATTCGTCGTAGATCGATTCCTGCACCAGCGCGCGGGAAGGGCAGGTGCACACTTCGCCCTGGTTGAAGAACGCCAGGACCAGACCTTCGGCGGCTTTTTCGATGAAGCTCGGCTCGGCCTGCATGATGTCTTCGAAGAAGATGTTCGGCGACTTGCCGCCTAGCTCCACGGTGGACGGAATGATGTTTTCCGCCGCGCATTTCATGATGTGCGAGCCGACCGGGGTCGAACCGGTGAAGGCGATCTTGGCGATGCGCTTGCTGGTCGCCAAGGCTTCGCCGGCTTCTTTGCCGAAGCCTTGCACGACGTTGAGCACGCCCGGCGGCAGCAGGTCGCCGATCAGTTCCATCAGCACGCAGATGCCCAGCGGGGTTTGCTCGGCAGGTTTGAGCACCACGCAGTTACCGGCGGCCAGTGCTGGCGCGAGTTTCCACGCGGCCATCAGCAGCGGGAAGTTCCACGGGATGATCTGGCCGACCACGCCCAGCGGTTCATGGATGTGATAGGCCACGGTGTTGCCGTCGATTTCCGCAGCGCTGCCTTCCTGAGCGCGCAAGCACCCGGCGAAGTAGCGGAAGTGGTCAGCAGCCAGCGGGATATCGGCGTTGAGGGTTTCGCGGATGGCTTTGCCGTTGTCCCAGGTTTCGGTGATCGCCAGCAGTTCGAGGTTTTCTTCGATACGGTCGGCGATTTTCAGCAGGATCAGTGAGCGTGCCTGCACGGAAGTGGCGCCCCACGCATCGGCGGCGGCATGTGCAGCGTCCAGCGCCTTGTCGATGTCTTCGGCGGTGGAGCGGGGGAATTCGGCGATGGGCTGGCCATTCACTGGCGAGGTGTTGGTGAAGTACTGACCTTTGACCGGCGCGACGAACTCGCCGCCGATGTAGTTGCCGTACTTGCTTTTGAACGAGACTTTGGCGCCGTCAGTACCGGGGTGGGCGTAACGCATGATGATGTTCTCCTTGGCTTTGTACTTATTAGAGAAACGCGCAAGTGCGCTTGCTATAAGCGTAGAGCAAGGGCCGGGCCACTGCCGTGCGGGTCAGGCAAATCAAGGGCTTGGCCGGTTTGTCTCGGACGAATGGATCGGCGCTGTGACGGTTTCGGTACAGCGCGTGTGACAATTTGTACCGCTTGCGGCACAGCCCGTGACCGAGCGGTCTTGCCAGCATTGCAATGCGTCGGTGGCTGGAGGATGCTGAGCGTCACCTCATGCTTTGGGCCGTCGCGCCTCGGGGAGAACAATAAGAAATGCACGACAACCATTTGAGTCGCCATGCCCGCCAGGTTCTCACCGTCACCCAGGGCAAACCGCACCTGCACGGCCCCGGAGCCGATCCGTCGATCGCCCGTTCGTGGCTGCGTTGCCTTGAGGACTATCACCTCGATCCTTCTGTGACCATGGCCCCGACCGTGCTCGAGCATGGCCGGGTGCTGGAAAGTCGCGAACGTCTGCAACAAGTGCTGCAGATCGCTGGCACCGAAATGAGCAGCCTGCATCAACAACTCTCCGGCGCCGGCCACGCGGTGCTGCTGACCGACGCGCGTGGGGTGATCCTCAATTGCGTCACCGCACCGTCCGAGCGCAAGATTTTCGAGCGCGCCGGGCTCTGGCTCGGCGCCGACTGGAGCGAAGCCTGCGAAGGCACCAATGGCATCGGCACCTGCCTGGTCGAGCGTCAGGCGCTGACCATTCATCAGGACGAACACTTTCGCGGCCGCCACACCGGGCTGACCTGCTCGGCGAGCCCGGTGTTCGATCCGCAGGGTGAGCTGCTGGCGGTACTCGACGTCTCCTCGGCGCGGCCGGACGTCTCGCGGCAAAGCCAGTTCCACACCATGGCGCTGGTCAATCTGTCGGCGAAGATGATCGAGAGCTGCTACTTCCTGCGCTGTTTCGACAATCAGTGGTTGCTGCGTTTTCACCTTCAGGCCGAGTCCGTCGGCTTGTTCAGCGAAGGACTATTGGCGTTCGACGGCGAAGGGCGGATCAGCGCGGTCAACCAGAGCGCGCTGAACCTGCTCGGGCATGGTCGCGGTGGTCTGCTCGGGCAACCGGTGGAAGCGTTTTTCGATTGCTCGCTGGACGAATTGCTTGGCCGTGCGAGTGCCAATGCCAGCGCCAGTTGGCCGCTGCGTACCTGTGACGGGCGGCATTTGTTTGCCGTGTTGCGCGGCGAATCGCGCAAGCCGACAGCGATTGTCCCAACGCCCACCCCTGCGCCGGCACCACGCCTGTCCGGCATTTGCCTCGGCGACGAAGCGTTGCAGGCCGAGTTCCGCAAAGCCCTGCGCGTGTTCGAGCGTGACGTGCCGTTGCTGATCAACGGCGAAACCGGCTCGGGCAAAGAGGCGTTCGCCAAGGCTGTGCATCAGGCCAGCCAGCGCTGCGGCAATGCCTTCGTCGCACTCAATTGCGCAGCCATTCCGGAAAGCCTGATCGAGAGCGAACTGTTCGGCTATCGCGGGGGCAGCTTCACTGGCGCGCGCAAGGACGGCATGCGCGGCAAACTGCAACAGGCCGATGGCGGCACGTTGTTTCTCGATGAAATCGGCGACATGCCACTGGCCTTGCAGACGCGCTTGCTGCGGGTGCTGGAGGATCGACAAGTGGTGCCGATTGGCGGCGAACCGCAAGCGGTGGACGTGCGGATCATCAGCGCGACGCACCGCAATCTGCTGGAGCGGGTCGAGGATGGCAGTTTTCGCGAGGATCTGTATTACCGCTTGAACGGGCTGGAAGTGGCGTTGCCGGCATTGCGTAAGCGCAGTGACAAATCGCAGCTACTGGATTTTCTGCTGGCCGAGGAGGCCAGCGGCGAAACCATCCTGATCGACGAGACGGCGCGGCAGGCGTTGCTGGCGTTCAACTGGCCGGGGAACGTGCGGCAACTGCGCAATGTCCTGCGCACGCTGGCGGCGTTGTGTGATGGCGGGCGGGTCGGGGTTGAGGATTTACCGGTGATGATTCGGCAGGCGCGGCCGGCGGTTTTGGCGGCCGACACTGCCGCACAGCCACTGGAAGATGCCGAGCGTCTCGCATTGCTGAGTGCGCTGGAGCAGACCCGGTGGCACATGACCCATACAGCGCAGCAACTGGGCGTAAGCCGCAACACCCTTTATAGAAAACTGCGTAAACACGGAATTGAGCGGCGTGTCAGCTGAAAGCCCTCACCCTAACCCTCTCCCAGAGGGAGAGGGGACTGACCGAGGTGTTTTGGCGATTTACGCCGACCTGAAATATCGAGCCGAACTCAGGATTTGAAGGCGACCGAGATCGGCTCCCTCTCCCTGGGGAGAGGGCTGGGGTGAGGGGCTGCGGTCTGAAGCCGTGCGCAGATGTAGCCGCCAACCCGTCTCCATCCTTCAGCTAAAGAGTGCCATTTCCCCCTCCCTACGCTAACCTGCGGCCATGTTTTACGAGGTCGACTATGCACATTCATATTCTGGGTATCTGCGGGACTTTCATGGGCTCGATGGCGGTGTTGGCCAAAGAGCTGGGCCATCACGTGACCGGCTCCGACGCCAACGTCTATCCGCCGATGAGCACGCAGCTCGAGGCCCAGGGCATTCAGCTGACGCAGGGTTATGACCCGGCGCAGCTCGATCCGGCGCCGGATCTGGTGGTGATCGGCAATGCCATGTCCCGTGGCAACCCGGCGGTGGAATATGTACTGAACAAAGGCCTGCCGTACGTCTCCGGCCCGCAATGGCTGGCCGATCATGTCCTGCAAGGGCGCTGGGTACTGGCCGTTGCCGGTACCCACGGCAAGACCACCACCAGCAGCATGCTCGCCTGGGTGCTGGAACACGCCGGCATGAGCCCGGGTTTCCTCATCGGCGGCGTGCCGCAGAATTTCTCGGTGTCGGCGCGCCTGGGCGGCACACCATTTTTTGTGATCGAGGCTGACGAATACGACAGCGCCTTTTTCGACAAGCGCTCGAAGTTCGTCCACTACCGCCCGCGCACCGCGATCCTCAACAACCTTGAGTACGATCACGCTGACATCTTCCCCGATCTGCCGGCGATCGAACGACAGTTCCACCACTTGGTCCGCACCATCCCGAGCGAAGGCCTGGTGATCCATCCGACCACCGAGCCGGCCTTGCAGCGCGTGATTGAAATGGGTTGCTGGACCCCGGTGCAAACCACCGGTGCCGGCGGTCAGTGGCAGGTCAAGTTGCTCAGCGAAGACGGCTCGGCATTCGAAGTGATGTTCGAAGGTGTGTCGCAAGGCACCGTCGAGTGGGAATTGACCGGTCAGCACAACGTCGCCAATGCCTTGGCTGCTCTGGCTGCGGCGCGGCATGTCGGTGTGGTGCCATCGATGGGCATTGCCGGGTTGAGCGCGTTCAAGAACGTCAAACGGCGCATGGAGAAAGTCGCTGAGGTGCGCGGCATCACCATTTACGACGACTTCGCTCACCATCCGACCGCCATCGCTACTACGCTCGATGGTCTGCGCAAACGTATCGGCGACGCGCCACTGATTGCGATCATCGAGCCGCGCTCCAATTCGATGAAACTCGGCGCCCACCGTGACGGTTTGCCGGACAGCGTGGTCGATGCCGATCAGGTGATCTGGTACGCCCCGGCCAACCTTGGCTGGGACTTGGCTGCAACCGCTGCGTTGTGCACGGTGCCGTCGATCGTCAGCGATTCGCTGGAAGGCATCATCGAGCGCGTGAAGAGCCAGGCGCAGCCCGGCACCCACGTGGTGATCATGAGCAACGGTGGCTTCGGCGGCCTGCACGGCAAACTCGCCGAGGCGCTGCAATGAACACTTTTTCCCAGGCCGGCGGCCCGGAACGCATCACCTTGGCGATGACCGGCGCCTCGGGCGCGCAGTACGGTTTGCGCCTGCTTGATTGTCTGGTACGCGAAGATCGCGAAGTGCACTTCCTGATCTCCAAGGCTGCGCAACTGGTGATGGCTACCGAGACCGACGTGTCCCTGCCGAACAAACCTCAGATGATGCAGGCCTTTCTCACCGAGTACACCGGCGCCGCCGCCGGGCAGATTCGGGTGTATGGCAAGGAAGACTGGATGTCCCCGGTGGCCTCCGGCTCCGGTGCGCCGGCGGCAATGGTGGTGGTGCCGTGCTCGACCGGCACGCTGTCGGCAATTGCCACCGGTGCCTGCAACAACCTCATCGAACGCGCGGCCGACGTCACGTTGAAAGAGCGCCGCCAGTTGATTCTGGTGCCGCGGGAGGCGCCGTACTCGAGCATTCATCTGGAGCACATGCTCAAGCTGTCGAACCTGGGCGTGACCATTTTGCCGGCGTCGCCGGGCTTCTATCACCAGCCGCAGACCATCGATGATTTGATCGACTTCGTCGTGGCGCGGATTCTCAATCTGCTCGGCATCCCGCAGGACATGTTGCCGCGTTGGGGTGAGCATCATCTGAGCAGCGATGAATAAGCTGCCGGTGCTCGTGCTGGCGGTGCTGCTGACCGGGTGTGCCACCGCGCGCACGCTGGATGCGGCGAAACCCGGCGCGCCGGTGGTGTATGCCGGGACGCGGCTGGATTTGTATGCGTTGAATGGCGGCTGCTGTGCGATGGATCGGTTTGGTGCCGAGGCGCCGAGTTACCCGGGCGTGGACCTGCCGGCCAGCGCGTTGCTCGACACGCTGTTGTTGCCGCTGTCTTTGCTGACTGTGATCGGCGTGGGATTCCAGGCGACTGGCGGATTGTAGGGGAGCTGAATAGTACCTGTGGCGAGGGAGCTTGCTCCCGCTCGGCTGCGTAGCAGTCGCAATCCCTGCGCACGCGATCACCCGATAAATCCGATTCGAACGGTTTTGGGGCCGCTTCGCAGCCCAGCGGGAGCAAGCTCCCTCGCCACAGGGGCCGGGGTTATTTACCGAGCTTCCTCAATTCATCCGATTCGATCACCCGCACCCCATCCTGTTCTTCCAGCGCCAGGCGCCACATCGCCCGCGCCAGTTGGCAGGCTTCGATGCCGTGATATTTCCCCGGAATCAGCTTCGATAACGGCCCGGCCAGTTGCTCGGCCAGACGCGGTTCAATGCGCTCGCCCAGCAACAGCGAAGGTCGGCAGATGGTCAGTTGCGGCCAGTTCTGCGCGCGCAGGGCCTGTTCCATCTCGCCTTTGACGCGGTTGTAGAACACCGAGGAATTCGGATCGGCGCCAATCGCGCTGATCACGATCAGGTGCCGCGCGCCCATCTCCCGCGCTCGTTTGGCAAACGCCACGACCATGTCCAGATCCACTGCGCGAAAGGCTTCTTCGGAGCCGGCCTGCTTGATCGTGGTGCCGAGGCAGCAATAAGCGATATCGACCCGGCCACTGAGCTGCGGCAGAAACATCTGCGGGTCGCCGACCGGGTTTTCCAGATGCGGATGCTCGGCCAGCGGCCGGCGTGATGGGGCGAGGACACGGGTAATCGTTGGCTCGTTGAGCAAACGGTCGAGCAGATGTTCACCGGTCAGTCCGGTGGCTCCGGCAAGCAATACGTGCTGAGGCGTCAAGTACATAGTGTCTCTCCCTTGATACTGTTCAGCTTAGTTGCCTTTTTTCGCTGCGTCGTTCAATGCGCTGCTTTGCAAAGCTTTGCGCGCTTGCTGTTTACGCAGCAATTGCCAGTGCGACAGCACGGTCTTCGGTGCCCAGATCTGCGGCTCCGAGGCTTCGAAACCGTCGGCCAGTTCGCGTTCGGCGACAGTGGCCTTGGCCAGTTTGAAAGCTTGTTCCAGATCGTCGGTCTGGTTCAGCGCCTGAGCAAACAGGGCGTCGCCAAAGTAAGTGAAATTGGCTTCTTCCGAACAGCCGAACGACACCCGATCTGCACGCGAGGCGGTCATGATCAGCGTGCGTTCGTCCTTCAATGCCGGGATGAAACCGCCGGAATAGCACGAGGAAATCACGATGACCTTGTCGCGATGCTTGAGCGGCGCGAGCACCGCGGCGAGTTCATCGGCGGGCAGGTCGGCCAGTTCCATGCGCGGCTGATCGAGCACCAGTTCATGCTCGGCGGTGCCGTGGCTGGTCAGATAAATGAACAGCAGATCTTCCGGCCCGCTGCGTTCAGCGAGGGTTTGCGCCGCGCGGCGCAGGTTTTCGCGGGTGGCCATCGGCCGGTCACCGAGGTGGTCGCGGTGATTGACCAGACGGATCTGGCCGAAGGCGCCGAAGCGTGTGTTGAGCATGTTGGCGACGTAGTCGGATTCGCGCAGAAACACGCTTTGCTTGCCATCGCCACCGAGGGTCAGGGTGTACAACTCGACCGCCGGGGTCGAGGCCGGGATTGCCGACAGCGCCTCGTCGAGCAGACGACCCTGGGCGAGCAAACCGAGCTCGAGGGTGTCGGGCAGCAATTTGCCGTCGGCGTCTCGCACACGCTGGCCGTTGATCCAGGTGCCACTGAGCACGCTGCCATCGGTCAGCACCAGCGTGCCGCGGCCGGAGTAGCTGTCGTTGTCGAAGCCGCCGACGTAGAAGCTGCCGTCGGACAGGTTCAAACGGCCCTGGCCGGTGAATCGCCAGTCGTTGAACACACCGATGTAATGGCTGCCGTCAGCGCCGATCAATTCGCCCTTGCCGCTCAGCGCGCCTTCCTTGAACTGGCCGAGCCAGACGTCGCCGTCGGCATTCTCGTAGCGGCCCTTGCCGTGCAGTTGATTGTTCTTGAAACCGCCAACGTAGATATCGCCGTCGGCGCTGGTGTAAGTGCCGTTGCCTTCCAGTTGACCGTTGACGAAATGCCCCGTGAACGCATTGCCGCTGGCGTCGCCGCGCTGGCCTTCACCGTTGGGTTTGCCGTGGGCGAACTGGCCTTGATAGGAGCTGCCGTCGTCCATCTCCAGACGGCCGAGGCCGGAATACTGGTCAGCCTTGAATTCGCCGCGATAGGTCATGCCGTTTTCTTTCAGCGTACCCTCGCCATCGCGCCGGCCCTGCTTGAAACCGCCGGTGTAGCTGCTGGCATGGGTGCTCAGGCTGCCCTGGCCGTCAAACAGACCTTGCTGGAACTGGCCGCGATAGACCTCGCCATTGCTGCCGTGCCATTCGCCTTGCCCGTGCCACTGGCCCTTGTCGAACTGCCCGGCGTACCAGCTGCCGTTTGGGTAGTCGACGCGGCCCTGACCCTGCAGCAAGCCGTCGACCAGTTCGCCGCGATAGCGTCCGCCATCGGGCAGGCGCGCATCCGGCGGCAACAGCGATTCGCCGTCGCCGCAAGCGGTGAGCATCAGGGTCAGGGCAAGGGGTGCAAGTCGAGCGATTGAGCGCATAGCGGGATCCGGGCAATTAGGCGACCGAGTATGCCGCAGCTATGCATCGCATATATAGAGACGTGACGCGAAACAGCGTGCGCTGCTTCGCATCCGGGATGATCAGACGAAGCAGAGTGACAGCGGCTCGGCGATATAGGCGGGTTTGTCCGAGCCCTCTATCTCCAGTGTCGCGGTAGCCTTGAGCAGCCACTGGCCGGGTTTTTTCTCGGTGACTTCGACCATGTCGACCTTCAATCGGACTTTCGAATTGACCTTGACCGGCTGGATGAACCGCACGCTGTCCAGGCCATAGTTGACGACCATCTTCACGCCTTCGGGCAGCACGAGGATGTCTTCCATCAGTTTCGGCATCAGCGACAGCGACAGGAAACCGTGGGCTATCGTGCTGCCGAATGGCGTTTGCGCGGCTTTGACCGGATCGATGTGAATGAACTGAAAATCACCGGTGGCTTCGGCGAACAGGTTGATACGCTCCTGATCGATGGTGAGCCATTCGGAACGTCCAAGTTCCTTGCCGACATAATCTTTGAGCTCTGCAACGGGAACATAGGGCATTGAGACTCTCCTTGGGTTCATCGGTTTTATAGTTTTTCTGGTGGCGGATTTGACCGGCCTGCGAACCACTGTAGATCATCATGGCGATTTGCTCAGGTCAACCGACCATGCTTTTGGCGAATGCCGGTCCATAGCGCCGGCATGCTTATAATGCCGGGCCCCTGCTGGGTGAAATACAAGACGGAGATGTCAGATGTTGTTACGTGGCCTGACCCTGCTGGTGCTGTTTCAATTGCTCGGCACAGCGCTCAATCACTTGCTGCTGCCGATATTGCCGGGGGCGATCATCGGGCTGCTGCTGTTGCTGGTGTTCCTGATCATTCGCGGTGAAGTCGGCGAGCCGCTGAACCAGGCGGCGGGCAGTCTGCTGCGTTATCTACCGTTGCTGCTGGTGCCGCCGGCAGTAGGCGTGATGGTCTATGCCACGGCGATTGCCGCCGATTTCTGGGCGATCGTCGGCGCGCTGGTGGTCTCGCTGATCCTGTCGATGGCCTTTGCCGGCGTGCTCATGCAACGTTTGGTCAAGCGTCACGCGCCGCCGGCGGAGGAGTCCTGATGCTGTTCGACTGGCAAGGCGCGTGGGCCTCGGTGATTCACCATCCGCTGTTCGGCATCGGCATTACCCTCGGTGCCTATCAACTGGTGCTGGCGGCGTTCGAGAAAACCCGCTGGATCTTTCTGCAACCGGTGCTGGTCTCCATGTTGTTGGTGATCGGTGTGCTGGTCGGCTGCGGCCTGACCTACGCTGAGTACCGCAAGAGCACCGAAATCCTCAGCATTCTGCTGGGGCCGGCAACCGTCGCGCTGGCGGTGCCGCTGTACCTGAATCTGCGCCGGATCCGCCAATTGTTCTGGCCGATTTTTACTACGCTGGTGATAGGCGGGGTAGTGGCGACGGGCATGGGCGTGGCGCTGGGCTGGTGGTTCGGTGCCGATCACATGATCCTGATGACCATGGCGCCGAAGTCGGTGACTTCGCCGATCGCCATGCTGGTCGCCGAGCAGATCGGCGGTGTGGCCGCGCTGGCCGCGGTGTTCGTGCTGATCACCGGGGTGATCGGCGCGATCTTCGGCCCCGCGCTGTTGACCCGGCTTGGCGTGCACAGCCCCGAGGCGCGCGGCATGGCGCTGGGCATGACCGCCCACGCGGTCGGCACGGCGGTGGCGATGCAGGAAAATGATGAGTGCGGCGCGTTTGCCGCGCTGGCGATGAGTCTGATGGGCGTGGCCACGGCGGTGTTCCTGCCGTTGGCGGTGTCGATGGTGGTGTAAGGAAATGTCTATGAGTCTGCCGCTTTTCCCGCTGAACACGGTGCTGTTCCCCGGCTGCAATCTCGATCTGCAGATCTTCGAGGCACGCTACCTCGACATGATCGGCCGCTGCATGAAGCAGGGTGTCGGCTTCGGGGTGGTGTGCATTCTTGAAGGCAGTGAAGTCGGCGTGGCGCCGGAGGGGTTCGCGCTGGTGGGATGCGAGGCGCGGATCACCGATTTCCAGCAGCAGGACAACGGTCTGCTCGGCATCCGCGTGCAGGGCGGGCGACGCTTCAATGTGCTGCGCACCGAAGTGCAGCGTGATCAATTGATTCTCGCCGATGTCGAGTGGCTCGACGACGAGCCCGAGCAACCGCTGCAGGAGGAGGACGCCGATCTGGTGGCGCTGCTCAAGGCGCTGGCCGAGCACCCGATGGTCGAAGCGCTGGACATGGGCACCGAAGCCGCGGGCCAACAGTCACTGGCCAATCAGCTTGCCTATCTGTTGCCTTTCGCCGAAGAAGACAAGATTGATCTGCTGCAACTCGAAGACCCGCAGCAGCGGCTCGACGCAATCCAGGCGTTGCTGGATGAGTTGCAGGGTGAATTGTTTGCCTAGTTGCACTCTGAATCAACTCAGGGCGCCTGCCAGCATTGTATTGGTTCGGTCTTTATCATAATTTCAGGTGACCCGCAGGAAGCGGGATAGTTGAATAAAAATAAGGACGAATCATGACTGTATATGAAGATGAATGGGCATTTTGGGATGACATTGCCGGCAAGTATATTTTGAAACATGCCGAGACGGATCATAATGTCAGGCACGTGGTTGACGCGGCATCAACTTATGCGGACCTGATGGTGATAGCCCGCCGTAAAAGAAAATCTGAAAAAGTTCCTGTCGGCGAAGTGCCGCGGATGTCTGCATCAGCAACTACCGTCGTGACTGCGACGGCGGTCTGATTATTTCCCTTTTTCAGCATTGCCTGCCGTTGCGGTTACCAGACGGCAGGTGTTTACAGGTGGGCAACCATGGCTTTAGCAAACATAAACAACCAGACATTCACCGCGCATCTTTATCTTGATGGCCGGCCGGTAGTGCTCAATCAACAACGTCTGCAACAGGCTCTGCGCAACCTGCGGATAACCAGAGCCGAGAAACTGGAGGCCGAAGTAGGACTCGCAGATTCACGCGTGTCCAGTTTCATAACCCTGGCCGACCATGAAGACGACACACCACTGTCGCTGAAATTTGTCCCCAAAGGTGACGAATATCTCATCAGTGTGGTGCTGGCGGGAATGTTCGATGGCGCGCGGTTATTCCTGGAGGACAAGACTCATAATCTGTTGGCCAGCACCAGTGCCCCAGAGCAGTACTTTTCAATCAGCACTACCGGTGTTTCAAAGGCCAGCTTCAGTCATTTCAAATCCGGCCCTGCCTGGCTCGAGCTGATCGGCGAGCCTCATGACAGGCCCTTGTATCGTCATATAAGCAGCGGAATGAGCACATTCCTCGCGGTCGATCCCAATAGCACTGGGCATAACGCCTTCAATAACAAACCTGCGATATTTGTGATCAAGGTCATCGACGAGCGTTCAGCGGTTACTTGATAAAAAAGGCGCCATTCATTTTTAAATGAATGGCGCCTTTTGTCAGGCTCGATAATGTTCGGGCACTGGCCAGGTCACATCGTTGGAGTAGGTGTTTTCGCCTTTTGGCAACTTCAAGACGACACCGCCGGAGCGGGCTATTCGATTGATCAAATGGTCATAAGCAGTGGCACCATGGCGCATGTAATCGGCCCCGTCGGTGCCTGCCCATGTGGCTTTCTCGATAGCCTCAGCGGAGTTCCCGGCTTTGCGCAAGATATCTTCGACTCTGGCCGCCTGGCTCAAGTCCGAACTCACCAGCCATATCCTCTCTGCACTGATACCTCGCGTCGGCATTGATATCCGGCCTTCGAGGGTATCGCCGTCGAAATCCTTGTTGTTCAGATAGATGTTTTCCACTCGTGGCACCACCTCGATACCCCGAGTGTCGATGACGTACAGGAAGCCTAGCGTTTGCTTGCGACGGAGCAAGGGATAGTCACGCGAGTTGTCCATTTCAAACGATGTCTCGGAATCGTTGGCTGAACTGTGTCGATTTCCGCTCGACGAATCACTGTCAGAGAAATGCCCCGGATAACGGTTGGCCTGACTGTTGTAGTGCCTTGGGTTGGAGTAGTAATCAAAATTCATGTAGGTCAAGCCATCGGCCGCGCCGAATGTCGCGCTGAAAGCCGATTTGGTCGTGGAGTCGGAAGGATTGCCCCGCAATTTCACCAGGCGTTTGTCTCGAGCCAGTTCAAAAGGCGTGCGCAAGTCAGCACGGAACATGGCCGGGATGTCTGTTCGGTAAAGGTAGCCATGCTTGTTTCTCTTGTAGCCTGCATGCTCCAGATAACTTTTCAGGAAGTTTTCTTCATAGCGCTGCTCTACGGGATGCGAGTCGAACTCAGAGCTCTCGCCTTCCTCTCTCATTCTCAGAACGAGAGGTTGCATCTCTTCTGCAATCTGCGCAAAGCGGGTGTCATCCAGCGGATTCTCGGTCAGGCGTTTGTGCTGTTCGGCCCAATCGGGGAATCGCCCCTGCTCCATGTCTTGTCGCAGACGTTTTTGCTGAGCCATGCTCAAGTTGTAGCTGCGCAGAATGTGCGCACGTTCCGTCTCGGACCTGTGTGGATATGACCATCTGAATGAGTCGCTCAGAAACTTGTGAGTATCCGGCTCGTTGAAGCGCGTAGCCCAGTCGGGCGCTCTTCCCAAGGCTTCTGCTTCGATTCGGAATACCAGCGCCTGTGCGCCCTCAAGGCGGTATACGCTCCAGATATCACCATCGCTCCAATGCGCAAGTTTCAGCGGGACAGATGCATCGCCCCGTGCCTCGTTCGGATCAACCCGAATCAAGCGTCCATTCTCATCCGCCAGGGCGAAACCTGCTTCTCGTTTCACTACTGTGAATTCATGCCACTTGCCATACGGGCCAGTGTGCTCGATCGCCCGGTGTTCGCGAACCGAGTAATAGCCCCGCGCATCCGCGGTATAAGACGATGCGTACTGCATGGGGTCGTAGTACTCGAGCGGCTTCTTCAGACTCCAGACATTACTGTCGTTCACGCGATAGAGAGCAGGCCCTGAAGGAATCCGCTCGCTCGGCAATCTGGCGCGCCAGGCCTTCATCAGATCGTGAAACGCCACCATCACTGTCAGTCCGGAAGCTGCCCCGTCATCGTTGGCGATGTCGGCGAACGAGCGACCCTTGTAGACCTTCAATCCGTCGGCATTGTGACTCAACGTCTCATCAATCCTCTGCAAATAGGGCTCCAGGGGTGATGCCGCCGCTCGACGTTGAAGTGCCTGCGTTTGCGGAATCTGCGTAATTGTCATGCCAGGCTCTGTTTTTGCAAGACTGCTGTGAGGGTGGCCAGTGACAGGTCCGGGCAACCAGTCCGGATCGTCCGGCCTCATGCGCACGGGCAAGTGCAAGTCCAGATCCATCGTGCGCTCAGGATGAGAGGGGCGGGATGTTGAAGTCGATGCATCTGGCGTCAATGAAGGGCGTACGCCCCCAGGTTTTTGTCGCATGGGAAAATCCTTTTTTTGCGAGTCGGCCCTCCATGGGCCGTGGTGAGCGGGTGCCAGTCCGGGCATCGGAGCCCGCACTGGCACGTTGTTGAATCTGGAGCGGTCGCGGTCAGGTTCCACTGATGGGGATGAAGAGATCGTCGAGGTTCAAGTGTTTCTGCGGATCGGTCGCCAGGCTCCAGCTTTTTCTGATCGAGTTGTAAGTCAGCGTACCCACGGTGTCGGGCTGGTAACCGATGTCGGTTACGTAAACCCGTGCCGCCAGTTCGTTGCGCTGTCTGTGCTGCTTGATGTCGGCCACCAGTGCGTCGACGCTGGCGTAGCTGCGGGCATTGATGACGTACAGCTGCAACACTTCAAACAGCAGCGAGACTTCATAGATATGGCCGGCGGAGGTCACCACGCTGATGGATTCCACAGGCGTGTCATCCTCGATATCCGGCAGTTCGATGGTGACGCTGGCAATGCGCAAGCGATTGTCCTCAAGCTGGATATCGTCACGTTTGACGGTTTCGCTCAGCGTGCGAGTGAACAGATTCCACGTTGACGCATTCGCCGTTTTCGCCGCGGCGCCCGGGGTGGACAGGCGCACGATGCAGTTGCTGGCCAGGTAAACGTCGTACGTCGCGCTCTGGCCCTCGAGTACGTAGATGCCTGTGTGCGTGCGTGGCTCGATGACCACTTTGCTCGCTTGCGCAGTCAGCACCGGTTTTTCGCTGACCAGGGGCTGGACAAACAGGTAGTTGCCATTGCGCCTTTTCAGCCAGCTGCGCGTGCTGGACACCCGCGTACCGGGATTTCTGGCGTCCTCTTCGTAGTCCAGCACGGGCACCTGCAGGCGGTACGAGACTTCATCCTGCATGACCAGCACGATGTCTTGCGCCAGCAACGGGGTGGTGACTTTCAGGCTGTTGCGGCCGCTGTAGCCCGTGGCCGCGGCGATGGTCGTTATCACGCCTTTAAACAGTACTGCTTTGGAGGGCAGCAGAAGCGACAGGCAAATGTCTTTGTAGATCAGGTGGGTATTGCCCGAAACGCCGTTACGCACTTCGACCTGGTAGCTGAGCACCGCGTCGACGATTTCGCTGGCATTGAAGTCAAGGTAAACCGTGCTGGCCGTGGCAGCGGCAGCAGTCGCTGCAACGAACTCGACCCGACGATCCGTGCGTGCAACGAAGTGTCGGTGCAAGCCCTGAGGGGTGATCGTCACCGTGCCGCCATTGACGATGGCCGGGGCAGGTGCCGGTCGACCGTTGACGGTCACAGCGACCTCGATGTCCTGACTCGCTGCTTCACCAGGTCGAGCCGGGAGCAGCGCCAGCAGTTCATATTCGTCCTGAGTGCGGAACAGCCATCGGGCGTTTTTCAGTTGGCGTTGGCCGTCGACTATCTGATAGACGTTTTCCAGAGTCAGCACATGGTCGGGGTCGCAGCCATCGTTGCCGCGCAACGAGGTGATCACCAGTGAAGTGCCGATGAGCTGCCAGCGCTGAATGACCGCCCGCGCCCAGCCGAACTCGACCACGCTCGAATGTTCACCCTCCTCGATGATTGTCGTCCGCGCGTTGGTGTTGGCGATGTAGTAACGATCTTCGCCGTGACCCCCGTCGACCCGACATTCGGTGCCGAAGATAGCGATAGTGTCATTGCCGTCGCCGGCCTTGACGCGGTCGTATCCGTTGGCAGAAATCTGATTGGCGTCGGTCGTACCCGTGACGTGACTGGTGCCCTTGCGCAGGGTCGAGACATTCTCGAAAGAGGTCAGGTGGGCGACTTCGATCCCTTCGGCCTGCGGATCCAGGCCGCGCAGCATCACTTTGCCGGTCTGCAGATTGATGTCATGCCCGACGTGGCGCGTGTCACTGGTCGGGCGACTGCCTTCGAACGCCACCGTATCAGCGCCGCCTCCGCCGTCCAGCACGTTGACATGGGCCGGTTTGCCCGAGCGATCCAGTTCCTGGGCTGTGATTTCGTGATAGAAGGCATCGTTCTTGTCGCCGCCGGTGAGGGCCTTGTGGCCGTCGCGGTAGGTGAACAGGTTGGGCTGCGCCTTGACGCCGACGACGCGATCATTGCCATCGCCCATGCGCCAGAACACGCCTTTGCCTTCCCCCGCGCTGCCGCTGACCTTGCCCTTGAGATCCGCGGGCAAGCCATCGCGGGCATCGATCACATCGTCTGCGCCGACGATCACTGCCTGATTGTCGAGCTTGAACGGTTTCTCCCCGGTGCTTTCGTCCCAGACGTAACGCCATAGCTCGACAGCCTGTAATTCGGCGCGGAAGGCGCCGTTCACCACATGTTCGATGGAATTTTTGTACGCGCCCTCCAGCATGTCCTTGGCTGACAGTTCGAGCTGTTTCTCATGGTCGCGATAGCCTTTGGACAGCTTGAAGCGATCCATTACCTCGGTGTCCAGCTCCTTGCCAGTGAAGGCGAACCAGCCCGAGCGCAGGCGTTCATGGGCGGTCAGCTCGATGTAGTCGTCGATATCGTCAACCACTCGTGCAGCCTGGTAGATCATTGAGCCGGCGATCAACAATGCCGCAGCGACGAGGCCGACGGGCCCTGCAACGCTGCCAAAACCGGCCAGGGCGGCGACGCCCAGCACCAGGCTGATCCCCGCACCGGCGACACTCATGGCACCGCTGACGTAGTGATCCTGGGCCTCTTTGCCGGATGTGGCCGCGGCGGCGTTGAACGATTTGACGGCGTCGATGATATCGAAGGGCAGCGTGATCGCGCTGGCGAACATCCCGGCCCCGCGGCTCATGTATTTGCCCACCGACGTCAGCGGGAAATATTTGAAGAGTTTGCCGCCGTTGGTGAGCATTGCCTCGCCGGTTTTGGTCAGGCCCTGCTCGATGATCAGCGAGCCCAGTTCCGCTGCGATGGATCCGCCCTGGAAGATCGCTTCCAGCTTGTCACCCTTTCTGATTGCGTCGGCCATGGCCATGTAGCCGCTGTAAATGCCGAAGGCTTGCAAGCCCACGCCTGCACCGCTCATCAAATAGCTTTTGTTCCTGTTAACCCAGCCGGGGGTGTTTTCGAACGAATCGGCCCGATGGATGCCCAGTTTCTGCGCGGCTTTGCCGAGCTGGTTGAGGCGCTCCATCGTGCTCCCGGTACCGATGGGCGTATCGCAGATGAACAACGGCCCGGCATCGATGGAGCGTTTGCAGGCGATTTCAAAAAACAGCATGGCAGGCACGGCGCTGTCCGGAATGTCGACCGACTGCAGCCGGGCTTCGACTTTTGCCGCTTCGAAATTAAGGCCATCCAGAAAGGCCTGATCGGCATTTTTCATATCGGTATTGGCCGGGCTGACGGGTTGCCCGTTGACCATGGCGCCCAATGCTTGCAGTTCGACCCGACTGGTCGTGAACTCGCCGATGCGCAATGGGCCGTAATACTTGTCGAGAGACCTGAGGCTTTGCCGGTGGGCGGCATCAGCGTTGTTTTCGAGAGCGGGTGAAGGCAAATGATGGAGATTGCCTGTCGAGGGCGCATGGACATTGGCCGAGGCATCGATCGGCGTGACCTGAAGCAGGCGCACATTGGCAATGTGCGCGGAGGGTACGATGAGTTTCGACACGTCTTAATCCTTTAATGGTGTGTTTGAAGAGCCGGTTTCCTTACCGGTGTTGCCTGTGTCATCTGCGTTTCAGGGCCAGACGATGTCGTGCCCGGACTCGTTCCTGTTGCCCGACAGCCTGACTATCGGCAGAGCGGCCGCTTCGGCCTTGTCGATCAATCGATCGTATTCGAACTTGTTGGCATGCCCGGCATGGGTGGCCGCTTCGATCCGCTCGGCGCTGTTGCCGGCCATGTCCTTGATGTCCATCACCCTGGCGCCTTTGGTCTGGGCACTGTTGAGCAGCCAGATGCGCTGGGCATCGAGACCGCTGCGGGTGACCGAAATCAGCCCCTCGAAATCGTCGCTGGGGAACCAGGTCGGCGGCGTGTCGCGCGCGGTGGCATTGAACATCATGTTTTCTTCGTGGGGGACGACTTCCAGGTTCCGGGTGTCGAGGGCGTAGAGGAACATCTCCGTCTGGCGCGTGCGCGTGGATCGATAACCGCGCTCGTGATCCCATGTCACGGGGCTGGCCGGGTCAGACCAGTCGGAAGACGAACTGCTCGAAGAATCACTTGCGTCACTGTCCGAGCTGCTGTCTGCGGCATCCCGCCCCGGGTACTTATGCATCTGACTGTTGAAACGCAGGTACTCGGGATCGGGCGCGCTGGCATACACCTGCGCTTCTTTGAGGCTGAACGTTGCGCTGATCGGCTTGTGCGTGGTGGCGCCGGGCTCATGGTGGTAGCGCGGCAGCATGGTGCCGTCGCTTGCCAATTCGAAAGGGGTGCGCTCGTCACCGCGAAACAGCGCCGGGATATCGGTGCGGTACAGGCAGTTGTTCTTGTTGCGCAGATAGCCGATTCGCTTGAGCAGCGCTTCGCGTAGCTCGGGGGTCAGAAAGTTTTCGGCGTGATACCAGTCGTGGCGGGCATTGCGCTTGAGGTTCAGCTGTTCAACCGCATCCTTGGCGAACTGATCGAGGCGGTGCGGATTGTCGACATCGTCCAGCAGCCGCTTGTGTGCCTGGGCCCATGCAGGAATCGCCAGTTGCTTTTCCATCTCCTGCCGCAAACGCGTCAGTTGATCCGGCAGCAGGTTGTAGGACTGCAGAACGGCTTCGCGCTCTGCCAGGCTCAAGCCCGGATGCAGCCAGCGCAAAGCGTCGCGCAGCAAGTCCGTGGCCGGATTTTCCGTGCTCACCGGATCTGCCCACTGTGGGGGTGTTCCTGCGGCCTCGGCTTCGACACGAAACCGCGTGATGTCCCGGCCTTGCAGCCCATACAGTTGCCAGATTTCCAGATCGGTCCACTGCTTGAGGTGCGTGGGAGATGCGTTGAAACCGCCCTCTGGAGGATCGACCCGCCTGAGGTTGCCGAAAGAATCCCTGAAAGCAAACTGGATGCCGTCTTCGTTCGACCTCAGAACCGGTTGCATTTCGTAGTAGCCCTGGGCATCCGGCGAACGCTGCGAAGCGCGGTAACGGCTTTCATCGATAGGCGTGGTCATCGAGGTCAAACGCGGGCGCTTGGCAACAGGGGCGGCATCGGGCTGTACGCTCACGGTCACCCCGGCCCGCTGCGGCACCGGTTGTTCG
This sequence comes from Pseudomonas sp. HN2, assembly GCF_020736465.1. Classification (NCBI taxonomy): domain Bacteria; kingdom Pseudomonadati; phylum Pseudomonadota; class Gammaproteobacteria; order Pseudomonadales; family Pseudomonadaceae; genus Pseudomonas; species Pseudomonas sp. HN2. The sequence goes on along the minus strand of NZ_CP085885.1, from coordinate 5,300,410 downwards.
GTCAGGCGCCAGGTCGGGCTGTCGACGTTTTTATAAAGGCGCGGGCCGGAGGCGGTGCGTTCGGTCAAGCGCTTGCTGCGCCATACGCCGGACTCATCCAGGTCAACATGGGTGGTCTTGATTGCGCCGTCAATTTCGACATCGACAAATCTTCTGCCGACGATCCAGCGAAATCCGTCAGCGTCCGCGGGGTTCATTCCGTGCACAAAAGCGTCGGACAGCCAGTAGTCATGGACCGGACTATTGGCGTGAGGCGCCTGGGTGCCCCGTGTCGGCATCCGAAAGATTTCGACGGCGGGTGGCTGTAAACGGGGCGCGACGATTTGCAGGCCCATTGCATCCGCCGGCGACGTGGGATCGACAAGGCCGGGTGTGGGGAAGAGGGCGGGTGAAACGCCATCGAGCTGGCGTGGCGGGAGAGCGGCGGATTCCGGCGGGTGCGACGTGGCCGCGGGGGGCTTTCGAGGTGTTTTTGGGCTCATGGAATACTCGGAACAAACAGATTGAAAGGCATTGTTTTAGACGTTTGAAAGTTGCGGTATCAAACGTTGAACATGCGCTTTAGTTGTAATTAAGCCAAATCAATCTAACCGGTTTTCACTGGGAGGAATGACACTTTCAAGCAAAGTGTGGCCTGATTATGTAACGTCTGTTTTGTATATGTTTCGAGCGGGGAATTGTCTGGTTTTAATCAGGAAGTTTGACCGGGCACAAGTAATCGAGTGTCAGCAGTGAGTGCCGCTCTTGTCGGAATATTCCTAAAGAGCGGCGTTAGACAAACAATACTTGTAAGTTGGTCCGGTTTAGTAGGCGTAACGCAACAGTGTGTGTGGCAGGTGGCGCAAGACGAAAAAACCGAACAGGGCCACCATCGATGGCAGGATCAACCACCAGATCCTGAACGGCATCGGGTCGAGTGACGTCTGCCGCTGGCTCAGCCATAACATCGCGGCGCAGACGCAACTGGCGAGCATGGCGCCGGCGAGGATGTCGGTCGGCCAGTGCGCGCCCAGATAAACCCGCGACAAGGCGATCGACAGCGCCGGGATACAGGCAATCAGCAGCCAGGTCAGGCGCATGCGTGGCGGCTGTCCGCGACCGGCCAGCACGCCGAGTGTCAGGAACAGGGCAAACGCGCCGGATGCGTGGCCGCTGGGCATGCTGTAGGTGGTCAATGGATCACTGAGCACCTCTGGGCGTACCCGGGCGAAAAAGTATTTGGTTCCGGTGTTGGCCATCGCCGTGATGAGCATGGTGGAGCCGGCGAACATCGCCTGGCGCCATTGCTTGCACAGCAACAGCAGCACGACGAGCAGGGCGCTGAACAGCAGCATGTTGCGGAATTCGCCGATCAGGGTCAGCGTCACGGCGATTTCGTCCAGCGCTGGCTGGCGGTGCTCCTGCACCAGGGTCATCACGCCATTGTCGAGCGCGGTCAGGTACGGATAGCCGATGAACAGGCCGATCAGGATCAGCAGGCTCATGCTGCCGATCCAGATTGTCGCGCGACGATGACGACGCACACTGCTGTTGACGCTCAGGCCGACCATCACTGCCACGCTGGCGGCGACGATGCCGGCCTCGAGCCAGAAACCTTCGGGCAGAGGCAGGCGGAACGCAGCACCTGTGGCCCAGCCCGGCAGCAGATAGGCCAGGCTCCAGCCGGCGGCTGCGAGCAGGCTGACGGCGAAGAAACGCGGGAACGGCATGTCGCACATCCCCGCGACCATCGGCAGCATCGGCCGCAAAGGACCGATGAAACGCCCGACCAGCAGGCTGGCGATGCCATAGCGCTGGAAGTACGACTCGGCGCCTGCCATCCATTCCGGGTGGTGGCGCAGCCCGGGGAGGCGGCGGATGTTCTGGTGGAAATGGCGCCCGAGGAAATACGAAATCAGATCGCCGAGGATGCCGCCGAGAAAGCCCAGCAGCAGCGTCTCGCTCAATGACAGCGCGCCGCTGCCGGCCAGTACCGCCACGGCGAACAACAGCACCGTGCCCGGGACGATCAGCCCGGCAATCGCCAGACATTCCACGCACGCAACGATGAACACCGCTGCGGCCAGCCACTGTGGATTGGCGCCGAGCCATCCGGTGATGCTATCGAGCCATGGGCCCATAGAGAAAACTCCATCCAATCTTTAATTGATCGTTACGCGTTTGACTTCTGACCTGGGGGAGCGAGCCTGCTCGCGAATGCGGTGTGTCAGACGATAGAAGCGTTGGCTGGCACGACCCCTTCGCGAGCAGGCTCGCTCCCACACGGGGACATCATCTATTTGCGGATTCGGCGTCAGCTCCGGGAAGCAGGCAATAATCCCGGCCTTCGACCTGACCCCGTCGCAGCGGGTTCCGCGTGCACCATTGGGCATACGCGGCGTCAACGAAGCGATACATCAAGTGTTCATCGCGGCCCAGCGGAATGCCCAGCCGGGTGGTCTGGATAATATGTGTCGGCGGCGCCCCGGCGTCCTCGACCAGCAACAATTCATGATCGAAACGCTTGGCGTCCCACATCGGCACTTTCAACCCCAGCGCCTTGCACAGCAATGTCTGCCCGGCGCAGAGCTTCTGCGTCGGACGCGGCCGGCCCTGGGCATCGGGGTTGTTCACCAGCATCTGCGCCAGACTCGCCGGGCCGCTGACTTCATCGACCCACGGATAGGCGGACTTGATCAAAACGGCATTGCCCGGCCCCTGGGCGCTGAAGTTCAGCGAATCACCGCCGCGGGCGTAGTACATATAGATGTGCCCGCCATCCAGAAACAAAGCCTTACGTTTTTCTGTATAGCCGAGGGAGGCGTGGCTGCCTTTTTCCGCGCAGTAATAAGCTTCGGTTTCGATGATCCGCGCACTCAGCCACAGATCGCCGACGCGGTGACGGATCACTTTACCGAGCAGAGCCTGCGCCAGTACCTGGGCGTCGCGGTCGAAAAAACTGTCCGGCAGGCCCACGGGCAGGCGCGCGGACTCGGGACATAGGGGCACGTTGGTCATGATGGGCAAGGTTTATCCAGGCTCAATGAGGTCGTGATGATAACAACGCTGAGCTTAATTACGTCTGAACGACGGGCAAACGCAGCTCATTTCGACCATCCGCCCGTCACCGCTGTTAGTCCCGGGACGCGACAGCTATAATCTGCCGCTTTCCTCTTTGCCAAGACCCCAGCAGACCATGACTGAGTCCGTTCTTGACTACATGACCCGATTGGGTCGCGCCGCCCGCGCTGCCTCCCGGGTCATCGGTCGCGCCAGCACCGCGCAGAAAAACCGCGCCTTGCAGGCTGCCGCCAATGCTCTGGATGCTGCGCGCGCCGAGCTTGCTGCCGCCAATGAGCAGGATCTGGCAGCCGGTCGCGCCAACGGTCTGGAACCGGCATTGCTCGAGCGTCTGGAACTGACCCCTGCACGCATCGACGGGATGATCGTCGGCTTGCGCCAGGTCGCAGCACTGGCGGATCCGGTCGGTGCGGTCCGCGACATGAGCTTCCGTCCGTCGGGCATTCAGGTCGGCAAGATGCGTGTCCCGCTGGGCGTGATCGGGATCATCTACGAATCCCGCCCGAACGTGACCATCGATGCCGCCAGCCTGTGCCTGAAGTCCGGCAATGCGACCATCCTGCGCGGTGGCTCCGAGGCGATTCATTCCAACCGGGCGATTGCCGCCTGCATCCAGCGCGGTCTGGCCGAGGCCGAACTGCCCGCCGCCGTGGTGCAAGTGGTGGAAACCACCGACCGCGCCGCCGTCGGTGCGATGATCAGCATGCCTGAATACGTCGACGTCATCGTTCCGCGTGGCGGGCGTGGCCTGATCGAGCGCATCAGCCGCGATGCCCGGGTGCCGGTGATCAAGCATCTGGACGGCATCTGCCACGTTTACGTCAGCGCATACGCCGATCTGGCAAAAGCTCAACGCATCGCCTTCAACGCCAAGACTTACCGTTATGGCATCTGCGGCGCGATGGAGACCCTGCTGGTCGATCAGGCTGTTGCAAATGACTTTCTGCCAGCAATGGCTGCGCAGTTCCGCGAAAAAGGCGTCGAGCTGCGTGGTTGCGAGCGTACCCGGGCGATCATCGAGGCTGTAGCTGCCACCGAGGACGACTGGCACACCGAGTATCTGGCGCCGATCCTGTCGATCCGCGTGGTCGACGGCCTGGAGCAGGCGATCGAACACATCAACCATTACGGCTCCCATCACACCGACTCGATCGCCAGCGAAAACCTCGCCGACACCCGCCGGTTCGTGGCGGAAGTCGATTCGGCCTCGGTGATGATCAACACACCGACCTGCTTTGCCGATGGATTTGAATACGGATTGGGTGCCGAGATCGGCATTTCTACTGATAAGCTGCACGCCCGCGGCCCGGTGGGCCTCGAAGGGCTGACCTGCGAGAAGTACATCGTGGTCGGCGACGGCCAGTTGCGCGGCCAGGCGACGGTCTGACTTGACCGACCTCGACCTGACAGCGCCGCACACCGGCAGCGAGTCGCGCCCGCAACGCATTGGCGTACTGGGCGGTACGTTCGACCCGGTGCACATCGGCCATTTGCGTGGCGCGCTGGAAGTCGTCGAGGCGTTGGCGCTGGACGAGTTGCGCCTGATGCCGAACGCGCGGCCGCCACATCGCGGTACGCCGCAGGTGTCGGCGCAGGATCGGCTGGCGATGGTCGAGTGCGCGGTGGCCGGATTGCCGCCGCTGGTGGTGGACGCCCGCGAATTGCAGCGGGACAAACCGTCCTGGACCATCGATACCCTGGAGTCGCTGCGCGCAGAGATGCCCGCCGAGACCCAGGTTTTTCTGCTTTTGGGCTGGGACGCATTTTGCGGCCTGCCCACTTGGCACCGCTGGGAAGAGTTGCTCCAGCATTGCCACATCCTGGTGCTACAGCGCCCGGACGCCGACAGCGAACCGCCGGATGCCTTGCGCAACCTGCTGGCAGCGCGTTCGGTGAGCGACCCGCTGGCCCTGAAAGGGCCGAGCGGACAGATTGCATTCGTCTGGCAGACACCGCTCGCGGTTTCCGCCACCCAGATCCGTCAACTGCTGGCCAGCGGTAAGTCGGTACGTTTCCTGGTGCCCGACGCGGTCCTGGCCTACATCGATGCGCACGGTCTGTACCGTGCGTCGAACTGAACAAGGCGTGCTTCACCGATGCGGATTACCGTATCCCCAAGCCGCCGAATACATGAGCAAAACGAGTTTCATATGACTGATAAAGATCTACCGAAAGTAAAGCGCAAAGGCACGTTCAAGAGCGCACCACTGCCGGAAGCCTTCAACACCAACGAGCCGCTCAAGGGCGACGAACTGGTCAAGATTGCCGTCGCCGCGCTGGAAGACGTCAAGGCCCAGGACATCCAGATCATCGATGTGCGCGACAAGCAGAGCATCACTGACTACATGATCATCGCCACCGGTACTTCCAATCGCCAGATCAACGCGATGCTGGACAAGGTCCGCGAGGAAGTGAAAAAGCAGGGCGCCAAGCCGCTGGGCGAAGAAGGCAAGGGCGACAGCGACTGGGTGCTGCTCGACCTCGACCTGGTGATCGTGCACATGATGACCGCCTCGGCGCGTCAGTTCTACGACCTGGAGCGCCTGTGGGCCGGTGCCGAGCAAAGCCGTGCGGCCGATGCCAAGCACCATAGCCCGGAGAACACCCACGAGCATTTCACCAAGCTCAACAAAGACCAGTTCTAAGGGATTGCTGTGCGACTGCGCCTGATCGCCGTCGGTTCACGCATGCCCAAGTGGGTGGAAGAAGGCTGGCATGAGTATGCCAAGCGTCTTCCGTCCGAGCTGGCGCTGGAACTGGTGGAAATTCCGCTCAACACCCGTGGCAAGAATGCCGACGTGGCCCGTTTCATCCGCCAGGAAGGCGAAGCCATGCTGGCCAAGGTCGGGCACAACGAGCGGATCGTCACGCTGGAGGTTCACGGCAAGCCCTGGAGCACCGAGCAACTGGCGGTCGAACTTGATCGCTGGCGCCTGGATTCGCGCACGGTCAACTTCATGGTCGGCGGCCCGGAAGGGCTGGCACCGGAAGTCTGTGCCCGCGCCGACCAGCGCTGGTCGTTATCGCCGCTGACCTTGCCGCACCCGTTGGTGCGGATTCTGATCGGCGAACAGTTGTACCGTGCCTGGACCGTGTTGTCCGGCCACCCTTACCACAAGTAAGCCTGCCCTCATGTCTCAGCCGATCCGCATCAAGGACCACGAAAAGGACGCCCGTCTGGTGCGCAGCCGTGTCGTGTTCGGTGCGATCGTGATCGTGTCGCTGATCTGTGTGCTGATCGCGCGCCTGTATTACCTGCAGGTGATCCAGTACGAGTACCACTCGACCCTGTCGGAAAACAACCGCGTCCACGTGCAGCCGATTCCGCCGACGCGCGGGCTGATTTTCGACCGCAACGGTGTGGTCGTGGCCGACAACCGGCCGAGCTTCAGCCTGAGCATGACCCGCGAGCGCTCCGGCGACTGGCAACAGGTGCTCGACGTCATTGTCGAGGTGCTGGAGCTGACGCCCGAGGACCGGGTGATCTTCGAGAAGCGCATGCGTCAGGGGCGCCGGCCGTTCGAGCCGGTACCGATCCTGTTCGAGCTGACCGAAGAACAGATCGCCCGGATCGCGGTGAACCAGTTCCGCCTGCCCGGGGTGGAAGTGGTCGCGCAACTGGTCCGGCATTACCCGCAGGGTGCGCATTTTGCGCACTCGGTGGGCTACATGGGGCGGATCAACGAGAAGGAGCTCAAGTCGCTGGATCCGGTCAACTACAGCGGCACCCACCACATCGGCAAAACCGGCATCGAGCGTTTCTACGAGCCGGAGTTGCACGGTCAGGTCGGTTACGAGGAAGTCGAGACCAACGCCCGTGGCCGCGTGTTGCGCGTGCTCAAACGCACCGATCCGATTCCCGGCAAGGACATCGTCCTGAGCCTCGACATCAAATTGCAGGAAGCCGCCGAGGCCGCACTGGGCGGGCGACGTGGCGCGGTGGTAGCGCTCGATCCGAAAACCGGTGAAGTGCTGGCGATGGTCAGTCAGCCGAGTTTCGACCCGAACCTGTTCGTCACCGGCATCAGCTTCAAGGCTTACGCCGAGTTGCGCGATTCCATTGATCGGCCGCTGTTCAACCGTGTGCTGCGCGGCCTGTACCCGCCGGGCTCGACGATTAAACCGGCGGTGGCGATTGCCGGTCTCGACGCTGGCGTGGTCACGGCTTCCAGCCGAGTGTTCGACCCGGGCTATTACATGCTGCCCAACTACGATCACAAGTACCGCAACTGGAACCGCACCGGTGACGGCTTCGTCGACCTCGACACGGCGATCATGCGGTCCAACGACACCTACTTCTATGACCTGGCGCACAAGCTCGGCATCGATCGGCTGTCGACCTACATGAACAAGTTCGGCATCGGCCAGAAGGTTTCGCTGGACATGTTTGAAGAGTCCCCGGGCCTGATGCCGTCTCGCGAATGGAAGCGGGCGACGCGCAAACAGGCGTGGTTCCCCGGCGAAACCCTGATTCTCGGGATCGGCCAGGGCTACATGCAGTCGACTCCGCTGCAACTGGCCCAGGCCACGGCGCTGGTGGCGAACAAGGGCATCTGGAATCGTCCGCACCTGGCCAGGTCCCTCGATGGGGTCAAACCCGTGGATGACAACCCGATGCCTAACATCGTCCTGCGCGACCCCTCCGACTGGAACAAGGTCAACCATGGCATGCAGCAGGTGATGCACGGTGCCCGTGGTACCGCGCGCAAAGCGGCGATCGGCGCGCAATACCGGATCGCCGGCAAGTCCGGTACCGCGCAGGTGGTGGCGATCAAGCAGGGCGAGAAATACGACCGCTCCAAGGTTCAGGAGCGCCACCGCGACCACGCCCTGTTCGTCGGCTTCGCCCCGGCCGATGACCCGAAAATTGTCGTCTCGGTGATGGTCGAGAACGGTGAGTCCGGCTCCGGCGTGGCCGCGCCCGTGGTACGTCAGGTCATGGATGCCTGGTTGCTCGACCAGGACGGCCATCTGAAAGCCGAGTACGCCAGCCCTATCACTGCGGAGGCCACGGCCCGTGATGAATAATTTTGATCGCATGCTCTCCAGCGAGGATGTGATGCGTCGCCGCGCGACGTTGCTGCAAAGACTGCATATCGATGGCCCGCTGTTGATCCTGTTGCTGATCCTCGCCGCCGGCAGTCTGTTCGTGCTGTATTCGGCCAGCGGCAAGAGCTGGGATCTGCTCGGCAAGCAGGCGACGTCGTTCGGCATCGGCCTGGTGGCGATGATCGTCATCGCCCAGCTCGAGCCGCGATTCATGGCCCGCTGGGTGCCGCTCGGCTACGTGATCGGCGTGGTGTTGCTGATCGTCGTCGACATCATGGGCCACAACGCCATGGGCGCCACGCGCTGGATCAACATCCCCGGGGTGATCCGCTTCCAGCCCTCGGAATTCATGAAAATTCTCATGCCGGCGACCATCGCCTGGTATCTGTCGAAACGCACCTTGCCGCCGCAGCTCAAGCACGTCGGCATCAGCCTGATGCTGATTGGTGTGCCGTTCATTCTGATCGTGCGCCAGCCGGATCTCGGCACATCGCTGCTGATTCTGGCTGGTGGCGCCTTCGTCCTGTTCATGGGCGGCCTGCGCTGGCGCTGGATTCTCAGCGTGCTGGCGGCGGCGGTGCCGGTGTCGGTGGCGATGTGGTTCTTCGTCATGCACGACTATCAGAAGCAGCGGGTCCTGACCTTTCTCGACCCGGAAAGCGATCCGCTCGGCACCGGCTGGAACATCATTCAGTCGAAAGCCGCGATCGGTTCCGGCGGCGTATTCGGCAAAGGCTGGCTGCTCGGCACCCAGTCGCACCTCGATTTCCTTCCGGAAAGCCACACCGACTTCATCATTGCCGTGCTGGGCGAAGAGTTCGGTCTGGTGGGGATTTGCGCACTGCTGCTGATCTACTTGCTGTTGATCGGTCGCGGGCTGGTGATCACTGCCCAGGCGCAAACGCTGTTCGGCAAATTGCTCGCCGGCGCGTTGACCATGACTTTTTTTGTTTACGTTTTCGTCAACATCGGTATGGTCAGTGGCCTGTTGCCGGTCGTGGGGGTGCCGTTGCCGTTCATTAGCTACGGAGGAACTTCGCTGGTGACGCTGCTGTCAGCGTTTGGGGTTTTGATGTCGATCCATACCCATCGCAAGTGGATCGCACAGGTTTGAATAAGGTGAAGAGTGCAATGCAAGCAATGCGTGGCTGGGCGACTCGATGCGCGCCGCTGGTTGGCCTGATGGGCCTGCTGGGGAGCGTGCAGGAAGCGCTGGCCGGCGACTATGAAGGCTCGCCGCAGGTGGCCGAATTCGTCGGTGAAATGACCCGCGACTACGGTTTCGCCGGCGAACAACTGATGGGTGTGTTCCGCGAGGCGCAACGCAAGCAGTCGATTCTCGACGCCATCTCCAAACCCGCCGAACGGGTCAAGCAGTGGAACGAATATCGTCCGATGTTCATCACCGACGCGCGCATCGCCCGGGGTGTGGACTTCTGGCGTCAGCACGAGGCGACCCTGGCCCGCGCCGAGCAGGAATACGGCGTGCCGGCACAGGTCATCGTGTCGATCATCGGCGTCGAGACCTTTTTTGGACGTAATACCGGTAATTTCCGAGTGATCGATGCATTGTCGACCCTCGGCTTCGACTATCCTCCCCGTGCCGAATTTTTCCGCAAGGAACTGCGTGAGTTCCTCCTGCTGGCCCGCGAAGAGCAGGTCGATCCGCTGACCCTGAAAGGCTCGTACGCCGGGGCCATGGGCCTGCCGCAGTTCATGCCGAGCAGCTTTCGCGCCTACGCAGTGGATTTCGACGGTGACGGCCACATCAATATCTGGAACAACCCGGACGATGCGATCGGTAGCGTCGCCAGCTATTTCAAGCGCCATGGCTGGGTCGCCGGTGAGCCAGTGGTCAGCCGCGCCGATGTGCGCGGCGAGCAGGTCGATGAAGGCCTGACCACCGGTATCGAGCCAGTGAAAACGGTCGCAGAGTTGCGGGCGCTGGGCTGGTCAAGTCATGATGCGCTGCGCGATGATATGCCGGTTACCGCATTTCGCCTCGAAGGCGACAACGGCCCTGAATACTGGATGGGCCTGCAGAATTTCTACGCGATCACGCGTTATAACCGCAGCGTGATGTACGCCATGGCCGTACATCAACTGTCTGAACAGCTGGTACAAGCACGGGGCGTCAAGTAATGCAGGCATTGCCTAACAATAAACCCCTGAAGCTGGTGGCTTTCGCTGCGTTGGCAGTCCTGGTCGCCAGTTGCACGACCAGCCGCACGCCGACACAGAAAACCCCGTCCACCGCGGTCCGCGCCCAACCGGGCCTGGACATCAACCGCGCGCACAAAGACGGCGCGCCGTGGTGGGACGTCGATGTCTCGCGCATCCCCGATGCGACACCGACCCTGCACACCGGCCCGTACAAGGCCAACCCTTACACGGTGTTGGGCAAGACCTATTTCCCGCTGCAGGAATCCAAGACCTACGTGGCCTCGGGCACGGCGTCCTGGTACGGCACCAAGTTCCACGGTCAGAACACCGCCAACGGCGAAGTGTATGACCTGTACGGCATGAGCGCCGCGCACAAGACCTTGCCACTGCCAAGTTACGTTCGGGTGACCAACCTGGACAACAACAAGACCGTGATCCTGCGCGTCAACGACCGTGGGCCGTTCTACTCCGATCGCATCATCGACCTGTCCTACGCGGCGGCGAAAAAACTCGGCTATGCCGAAACCGGCACCGCACGGGTCAAGGTCGAAGGCATCGATCCGCAGCAATGGTGGGCGGCCAAGGGCCGTCCGGCGCCGCTGATGCTCAACGAGCCGCAAGTGGCGCAGAATAGCGCCCCGGTGATCACCGCTTCGGCCGGTACTGTCGAGCAGTGGACGCCGCCGCCGCAGCAGCACGCGGCGGCCGTGGTGCCCGTGCAGATCGATGCAAAAAAAAACGCTTCTGCACCAGCGTCTGGCCAGTATCTGCAGGTGGGCGCGTTCGCCAACCCGGACGCTGCCGAACTGCTGAGGTCGAAGCTCAGCGGGATGGTGAGCGCGCCGGTGTTCATCAGCTCGATCGTGCGCAATCAGCAGACCCTGCACCGGGTACGCCTGGGGCCGATCGGCTCGCCGGGTGAAATCGCCCAGGTGCAGAACAGTGTGCGGCTGGCCAATCTGGGTTCGCCCAGCGTGGTCACCGAGTAATACGTAGACCTTGATTGACGGTTCACTTGCGGTATTCGGGGGGTGAACCAGGTTGTTGGCTCGTCGAAGAACAAAAGCCCGGCAAGGGTGACTGGAGTGAGCAACTGAACACGCGATGGCCCGTTAGAAGGCTGTCTGAATAAGTTTTGCCTTCGGGCAAGTTTCCATTAGCGATTTCGAGAGACGGATGAACATCACCACCTTTGCCAAACGCCTGTGTCTGCTAGTCCCGCTGCTCCTCTCGCCAGCCGCTTTCGCGGCCGAGATGATGCCGTCGCCACCACAACTGGCCGCCAAGGCCTATGTTCTGATGGATGCCAGCAGCGGCAACGTGCTGGTCGAAAACAACGGCGACCAGCGTCTGCCACCGGCCAGCCTGACCAAGCTGATGACCGCGTACATCGCGACCCTGGAAATCCGTCGCGGCCAGATCGGTGAAAACGACCCGGTGACCGTCAGCGAAAACGCCTGGCGCACCGGCGGTTCGCGGATGTTCATCAAGGTCGGCTCGCAGGTGACTGTCAGCGACCTGCTGCACGGCATCATCATCCAGTCCGGTAACGACGCCAGCGTCGCCCTGGCCGAGCACATCGCCGGCAGCGAAGACGCATTCGCCGACCTGATGAACAAGACCGTCACCGAACTGGGCATGACCAATACCCACTTCATGAACCCGACCGGTCTGCCGAACCCTGAGCACTACTCGTCGGCCCACGACATGGCGATCCTGGCCCGTGCGATCATCCACGAAGACCCGGCTCACTACGCGATCTACTCGCAGAAGGAGTTCTTCTGGAACGGCATCAAGCAGCCTAACCGCAACCTGCTGCTGTGGCGCGACAAGACCGTTGACGGTCTGAAAACCGGCCACACCGACGAAGCCGGCTACTGCATGGTGTCCTCGGCGGTACGTGACGGCCAGCGCCTGATCGCCGTGGTGTTCGGCACCAACAGCGAAGTGGCCCGCGCCGCAGAAACCCAGAAGCTGCTGACCTACGGTTTCCGCTTCTTCGAAACCCAGACCTTCTATCAGAAGGGTACTGAACTGGCGCAGGCGCCGGTGTGGAAAGGCACCACCAGCCAGGTCAAGGCCGGCCTGGCACAAGACCTGACCATGACCCTGCCGAAAGGCCAGCTGAAGAAGCTCGCTGCCAGCATGACCATGAACCCGCAACTGGTTGCGCCAATCGCCAAGGGCGACGTGATCGGTAAAGTCGAAGTCAAACTGGAAGACAAGGTGGTGCACAGCGCCGACCTGATCGCTCTGGATGGCGTCGAGGAGGGTGGTATCTTCCGCCGCATGTGGGATAGCATCCGTCTATTCTTCTACGGCTTGTTCAACTGATTCAGTGTTGACCTGCATGGCCCCGCCCCGATCCGGTGCGGGGCCGTGTGCGTTACCACGGCTTAAGAGGCCGTTACGCCATGACCGATACCGAAGTAAAGGCGCCAAAGATCGAATTTCCCCAGACTGATTATCCGATCAAGGTGATCAGCGACACGGGCGTCGGCAACAAAGACCAGATCATCGACATCGTCAAGAAACACGCGACCATCAACGATGAGCGCATCGACGAACGTCAAAGCACCAACGGCAAATACACCACGATTCAGTTGCATATCGTCGCCACCGACCAGGATCAGCTGTACAACATCAACAGCGAACTGCGGGCGACCGGCTTCGTGCACATGGTGTTGTGATGCACGGCACGCTGGGCTTTCGCGAGCTTGGCCAGATGGCTTACGAGCCGGTCTGGCATGCCATGCAACGCTTCACCAACGAACGTGGCAGCGCTGCCGCCGACGAAATCTGGCTCGTCGAACACCCGCCGGTGTTCACCCAGGGCCAGGCCGGCAAGGCCGAACACCTGTTGCTGCCGGGAGATATTCCGGTGGTGCAGGTCGATCGTGGCGGCCAAGTGACTTATCATGGCCCCGGGCAACTGGTGGCTTATCTGTTGCTGGATGTGCGCAAGCTGGGTTTCGGCGTGCGTGATCTGGTCAGCCGCATGGAAGCCTGCCTGATCGAACTGCTGGCCAGCTACGGCGTCACCGCTGCGGCCAAGCCAGATGCTCCCGGCGTGTATGTCGATGGAGCGAAAATCGCTTCTCTGGGTTTGCGCATTCGCCACGGTTGTTCCTTTCATGGCCTGGCCCTGAACGTGGATATGAACCTGGAACCGTTTCGACGGATTAATCCCTGCGGCTACGCCGGGCTGGCCATGACCCAGCTGAGCGATCACGCAGGATCGATTGAATTTGCCGAGGTAAGTGCCCGGCTGCGCGCGCAGCTCGTCAAACACCTCGACTATGCTGAGCAGACGACCCTCACGGGCGGAATCGACTGATATGACTACTGATGCAGTGCAAACCATGATCCCGACGCTCGACGTGACCGAGCGCCCGGCCCCGCGTCCCAAGGTTGAAGCCGGCGTCAAGCTGCGCGGCGCCGAGAAGGTTGCACGCATCCCGGTCAAGATCATCCCGACCACCGAACTGCCGAAGAAACCTGACTGGATTCGCGTGCGCATCCCGGTTTCGCCGGAAGTCGACCGCATCAAGAGCCTGCTGCGCAAGCACAAGCTGCACAGCGTCTGCGAAGAGGCATCCTGCCCGAACCTCGGCGAATGCTTCTCCGGCGGCACCGCGACCTTCATGATCATGGGCGACATCTGCACCCGTCGCTGCCCGTTCTGCGACGTTGGCCACGGCCGTCCGAAGCCACTGGACGTCAACGAGCCGGAAAGCCTGGCCATCGCCATTGCCGACCTCAAGCTCAAATACGTGGTGATCACTTCGGTGGACCGCGATGACCTGCGTGACGGCGGTGCCCAGCACTTTGCCGACTGCATCCGCGAAATCCGCAAACTGTCGCCGAACGTGCAGCTCGAGACCCTGGTCCCGGACTACCGTGGCCGCATGGACATCGCGCTGGAAATCACCGCCGCCGAGCCACCGGATGTGTTCAACCACAACCTGGAAACCGTGCCGCGCCTGTACAAGGCTGCGCGCCCGGGTTCGGATTACCAGTGGTCGCTGACGCTGCTGCAGCGCTTCAAGCAGATGATGCCGCACATTCCGACCAAGTCCGGCCTGATGCTGGGCCTGGGCGAGACCGACGAGGAAGTCATCGAAGTCATGAAGCGCATGCGCGAACACGACATCGACATGCTGACTCTCGGCCAGTACCTGCAACCGTCGCGCAGCCACTTGCCGGTGCAGCGTTTCGTGCACCCGGACACCTTCGCCTGGTTCGCCGAAGAAGGTTACAAGATGGGCTTCAAGAACGTTGCATCGGGCCCGCTGGTACGTTCCTCGTACCACGCCGACGAGCAGGCGAAGCTGGTCAAGGCCGAGCTGCTGGGTTCCTGATTCAGCGCCGAGGAAAAATGCCCGCCGAGGTCTGATAGCCCGGCGGGCATTTTTTTGCCCGACTTACATTCGCTGCTGATTTTTCCTTCAATGCACGGCGTGGCTGATCCTCTTCTGTTTGTTCACGTTCCTGACTAATGTGTGAGCATCAATTCACAGGGAGATCCAAGGATGACCGTTCGACCGACCCATACACTCTGCCCGCACAAAGCCGTGCCCGCACTGCCCTCGGAAGGGCTGATCGGCGTCATTGCGCCTGCCGGCCCGGGTGCTCTGGACACCGATAAGGCGCTGCAATGGATGCGCGCACGCGGCTATGGGCTGAAGGTGTTTCCCGGCGTCTACGAGAAGGACGGCTATCTGGCCGGCAGTGATGACGTGCGTCTGCGCGATCTGCACGCGGCGTTCGCTGATCCCGACGTCGACGCGATCATTTGCCTGCGCGGCGGCTACGGCACGCCGCGTCTGCTCGACCGAATCGATTACGACCTGCTGAGCCGTCACGCCAAACCCTTTGTCGGCTACAGCGATATCACCGCGCTGCATCTGGCCATCAGTCGCTACGCCGGATTCGTGACCTTTCACGGGCCGTTGCTCAATGCCGACCTTCTGGGCGACAAGGAGCCGCCGACCGTCACTTCATTCTTCGCCATGCTCCGCGGGCAAATGAAGGCGGGCAGTGTGCTGAGCCATCCGGCGGCTTATCCGCTATCAACCGTCGAGCCGGGCGTTGCCCACGGGCGGTTGCTGGGAGGCAATCTGGCGATGATCGCCGCGACCCTCGGCACGCCTTACGAGATCGATGTCGACGGCGCGGTCCTGTTCATCGAGGACATCAACGAGCCGCTGTATCGTATCGACCGGCTGCTGACCCAGATGCGTCTGGCTGGCAAGTTGGCCAGGCTGCGCGGTGTGCTGGTCGGTGATATCGCCGGGGTCGATGTCGAGGCGCTGAATCGCTTGCTCAAGCAGACGTTTGAGCCGTTGCGGATCCCAGTGTTGTCGGGCTGGCGCAGTGGCCATTGTGATCCGAACCTGACGCTGCCGTTGGGCGCGCTGGTGCGGCTGGATGCGGGGAAGCAGGAGTTGATGCTGGAGCAGGATGTGGTCATCCGATAATTGGGGTGAGGCTCAAAAGATCGCAGCCTTCGGCAGCTCCTACATGGGATTGACGAGCGTCCTGTAGGAGCTGCCGAAGGCTGCGATCTTTTGATTTGTTCTATTGGCTACGCAGGCTCTCAAGCAGCTTGTGCGTCGGATAACCATCCGCCGGCCACCCCAGCGCTTGCTGTGCGCTGCGAATCGCTTTGCGGGTGTTGGCGCCGATAATCCCGTCAGCCGTGCCGGCGTCGTAATTACGCGCGCTCAACAGCGTCTGCAGTTCGATGCGCTCGGTACGGCTCAGCGGCAGGTCATCTTTCGGCCAGTTGCCATTGATCAGGCCTGCACCTTCGAAACGCTCGGACAATAGACTCACTGCCAGCGCATAGGACGACGAATTGTTGTACTTGAGAATCGCCCGGAAGTTGTCGAGGATCAGAAACGCCGGGCCACGATAGCCGGCGGGCAGCAGCAGGGCGGCGGACAGTTGTTCTGAACCTGCCGGAACCTGAGCGCCGTTCGGCAGGTTCACGCCCAGTTGCCGCCATTCAGCCACGCTTTTACGAATCGCGCCGTCCGCCAGGGTGTAGTTGAAACCGCTCGGCAGCTGCACTTCGAAGCCCCATGGCTGGCCACGCTGCCAGCCCGAGCTTTGCAGGTAATGCGCAGTCGAAGCCAGCGCATCCGCCGGGCTGCCCCAGATGTCGCGGCGACCGTCACCGTCAAAGTCCACCGCATGGGTGTTGTAGGTGGTGGGAATGAACTGCGTCTGGCCCATTGCACCGGCCCAGGAACCCAGCATCTTCTCCGGTGTGATATCGCCCTGTTGCAGAATCTGCAGGGCGGCGATCAATTGCGCGTGAGCAAAGCCCGGGCGACGCCCCTCGTAGGCGAGCGTGGCCAGCGAGTTGATCACCGACTTGCTGCCCTGGAACTGGCCGAAATTGCTTTCCATGCCCCACACCGACACCAACGCCTGGCGATCAACGCCATAACGCTGCTCGATGCTTTGCAGAATGTCGGCGTACTGGCTGATCAACGCCTGGCCTTTGCGTACGCGCAGTGGCGACAGCGCGCCATCGAGGTATTCCCACACGGGGCGGGAGAACTCTGGCTGACTGCGATCGGCACGAATCACGCTGGCGTCGAAGCTGACATTGGCAAATGCCTGATCGAACAGCTCGGCACGAATCCCCGCGGCGAGGGCATCCTTGCGGAAACCGGCCTGCCATTCGGCAAAGGTCTGGGTCGGTTGAATATCGAGCGGGTCGGTGGACGGCACTACCGGCGGAATGATCGCTGGGGCCGTGGTGACCGGGGCGGCTTGAAGCGGTTGTGCATCGGCGGCGGTGGGTTTTTCCGCGCAGGCGACAAGCAGAATGAAGCTGGAGGCAGCGATCAATTGGCGAACAGGCCAACGACGGGAAAGACTTGGGGGCATGCACAGTTCCAGGGGAAACGAATCAGGTGCAGACCTTAACATGAGCGGGGGGTAGTGCGCTTCAGGCAGCCAGAAAACAAGAAGCCTCCCAGTTGTCAGACTGGAAGGCTTCGCGGCGGTAGCTGCCTTTGCCCTTGGAAGGTCGTTCCTGGCGGCTGCGAAACAAGGGCTGGGCGACGATGGATTTGGCCTTGTTGGGGCCATGCTTTGCAGGCTTTTTGCTCATGAGGGTTCTCTCGGTGAGGTGAGTTTTGCGGGGGGAATAATCTGCCGATGTCGGGCATCTGTCTATAGGACAAATATGGGCAGTGTTTGTAGGAAAACAAGATCAAAAGATCGCAGCGTGCCGCAGCTCCTACAGGGATCGGTGCAGGAGCTGCCGAAGGCTGCGATCTTTTGATCTTATTCAGCAGGCAATGACAGTCGCTGGCCTGACATCAATAAAGCCAGACGGCTAAGGCTCATCCATGGCGAACCCGCGGCCTGACCCTTGATCTGCGCATCGATACGCTGGGCTTCGAGCAGCAGCTGCGCCCAGCGTTGCGCCGAATAGCGTTGCAGGGCCTTGCTCATCAGCGGCTTGCGCTTGTCCCAGACCGGCGGTTTCGACTGGCTGAAGCACTTGTCCAGCGGTGTGCCTTGGCTGTATTGCAGGGAGATATTGGCCAGCAGGCGCAACTCCCGCGCCAGCGCCCAAAGGATCACAGGCGGCTCGACGCCTTCACCGCGCAGACCTTCGAGCATGCGCAGGGCGTGAGCCGGTTCGCCGTTGAGCACCGCGTCGGTCAGGCCGAACACGTCAAACCGCGCACTGTCGGCCACGGCGGCCTGCACGGTTTCGACGGTGATCTGCCCACCTTCGGCCATCAACTTCAGCTTTTCGATTTCCTGGGCGGCGGCGAGCAGGTTGCCTTCGACACGTGCGGCAATCAATTCGACAGCGTCCTGACTGGCCGACAGGCCTGCCTGTGACAATCGCTGACGAATCCAGCTCGGCAGCTGATTGGCATCCACCGGCCAGATCTGCACGAACTGGGTTTGCTGGCCTTCGACCAGGGCCTTGCCCCACTTGGTTTTCTGCGCACTGCCATCGAGCTTCGGCAAGCTGATCAGCAGCAGCGTATCTTCGGCGGGGCGCGAGCAATATTCGATCAGCGCGGCCGCGCCTTTGTCGCCCGGTTTGCCCGACGGCAGACGCAGCTCCAACAGGCGTTTTTCGGCGAACAGCGACATGCTCGCACCCGCCTGCAGCAACGTCCCCCAATCGAAATTGGCGTCGGCGGCGAAGACCTGACGTTCGTCGAAACCTTGCTGGCGAGCAGCACTGCGGATGGCATCGGCGGCTTCCTGACACAGCAACGGGTCATCGCCGCTGATGATGTAGACCGGCGCGAGTGCGCCTTGCAGGTGTTTGCCGAGTTGCGCGGGGGTGAGCTTCATAAGGAAGGGCGAGCGGGGCGCCTGAGCGCCCCGGCCGTCTTACTGCTGCGGGATTTCGAGCGGCGACTGACGCGGAGTTTCCGCTTCAGCCTTTTGTGCCGCTTCCAGCGCGTCGGCTTCGGCCTTGGCGCGGTCATTGGCGGCTTGCTGCAGTTGCTGCAATTGCCCCGGAGTCAGCTGTTGCAGGCGCAGCATCATGCGCTGTACCAGTTCGCGGCGGATTTCGCGACGGGCATCGTTGGCTTCCTGATCGGAACCGACGAGGTTGTTGCCGTCATGAATGAAGACTTTCTGCACTTCGAGCTTGTCGCTGAGCAGCGACAGGTTCTTCTCGCCGCGGATATCGTAGCTCAGCACTGTGCTGACCTGATATTCGCCTGTACGACCGGCACCGGCGTAGCTGAGGATGCGCTGGCTTTCCTGCTCGTCAGCCAGAAACAGCTTGTACGGCGCGCCGCTGTAGATCTTGACGCCACTGGACTCAAGCACCTGACGCAGTTGCGTCACGGTTTCGCCGTAGGCGTTGCGCGCGCTCAGGTCGAGTTCCTTGATCGACAGTTCGTTGGTGCCGGTACCACGCAACTGGAAACCGCAGGCGCTCAGCAGAACGGCGAGGCCCATCACCAGCAGATTGCGTTTGATCATTGTGTTGCTCCCCTTGAAACCAGGTGAGCCGACTCTGCGGCCCGAAAGGTTTTACTGGGTGCCAGGCGAACCCGACACCCGATCCAATTTAGCTGGCGACGATGTTGACCAGTTTGCCCGGCACCACAATCACTTTGCGAATGGTCAGGCCGTCGACGAACCGCAGCACGTTCTCGTTGACGCGCGCGGCGGCTTCGATTTCCTCGCGGGTGGCGCTGGCCGGCATTTCGATCTGGCCGCGCAGTTTACCGTTGACCTGAATGACCAGAGTCAGGTTGTCCTGCACCAGAGCGCTTTCGTCCACCGCCGGCCAGCCGGCATCGATCACCGCATCGGCGTGACCCAACTGTTTCCACAGTTCATGGCTGATATGCGGAGTGATCGGCGCCAGCAGCAAAGTGACCGCTTCGAGACCTTCGTGCAGCAGCGCGCGATCCTGTTCGGTGCCTTGGGCGGCTTTTTCCAGCACGTTCATCAGCGTCATGACTTGCGCGATGGCGGTGTTGAATTTGTGGTTCTGGCCGACGTCATGGCTGGCCTGCTTGATCGCCAGGTGGATCGCGCGACGCACGGATTTCTGCTCGTCGCTCAGAGCGCCAACCTCAAGCTTGCCCGGCAAGCCTTGGGTGACGTGGGCTTGCGCCAGACGCCAGACACGCTTGAGGAAGCGGTGCGAGCCTTCAACGCCGGAGTCCGACCATTCCGCACTCATGTCGGGCGGCGAGGCGAACATCATGAACAGGCGGCAAGTGTCGGCACCGAACTGGTCGATCATCGACTGCGGGTCGACGCCGTTGTTCTTCGACTTGGCCATCTTCTCGGTGCCGCCGATTTCCACCGGCAGGCCGTCGGATTTCAGCCTGGCGCTGATGACCTTGGCTTTGCTGTCGCGTTCGAGTTCGACGTCGGCCGGGTTGAACCAGGTGTAGGCGCCGTTGGCTTCGCGACGATAGTAGGTTTCGGCGATCACCATGCCTTGGGTCAGCAGGTTCTTGAACGGCTCGTTGGAGCTGACCAGACCTTCATCGCGCATCAGCTTGTGGAAGAAGCGCGCATAGAGCAGGTGAAGAATGGCGTGTTCGATGCCACCGATGTACTGATCCACCGGCAGCCAGTGATCGGCGGCGGATTTCTCGACCAGACCACCCTCGAAGTGCGGCGAGGCGTAACGGGCGTAGTACCACGACGACTCGACGAAGGTGTCCATGGTGTCGGTTTCACGCTTGGCAGGCTCGCCGCATTTCGGGCAAGTGCACTCGTAGAACTCGGGCATGCGCGCCAGCGGCGAACCGGCGCCGTCCGGCACCACGTCTTCAGGCAATACGACCGGCAGTTGATCTTCCGGCACCGGTACGTCACCGCACGCAGCGCAGTGGATGATCGGGATCGGGCAGCCCCAGTAGCGCTGGCGGCTGATGCCCCAGTCGTGCAGGCGGAACTGGGTGCGCGAGGCGCCCAGCTCTTTCTTGATCAGGGCCACTTCCATGGCGTCGAACGCGCCAGCGAAGTCGAGGCCGTCGAACTCACCGGAGTTGATCAGCGTGCCGTGCTCGCCATAGGCGTCTTGCCACGGCGCCGGGTTGGTGTCACCGGAGCTGGTGCGCACCACCGATTTCACCGGCAGATTGTACTTGTGGGCGAATTCGAAATCGCGCTCGTCGTGCGCCGGGACCGCCATGACTGCGCCGTCGCCGTAGTGCATCAGCACGTAGTTGGCGACCCACACCGGCAGTTTTTCACCGGTCAGCGGGTGCTCGACGAACAGGCCGGTCGGCAGGCCTTTCTTTTCCTGGGTGGCGACGTCGGCTTCAGCGACGCTGCCGCCCTTGCATTCAGCGATGAACGCTTGCAGCTCAGGGTTGTTTTGCGCGGCAAGGGTCGCCAGCGGGTGCTCGGCCGCCACGGCGACGTAGGTCGCGCCCATCAGGGTGTCCGGACGGGTGGTGAAGACTTTCAGGGTGCCGGCTTCGCCGATCGAGTCGACGTTGTACGGAAACTGCACTTCCATGCCGCGGGACTTGCCGATCCAGTTGCGCTGCATGGTCTTGACCTGTTCCGGCCAGCCAGTCAGTTCGTCGAGGCTTTCCAGCAGCTCGTCCGCATAGGCAGTGATCTTGAAGTAGTACATCGGGATTTCGCGCTTTTCGATCAGCGCGCCGGAGCGCCAGCCGCGTCCGTCGATGACTTGCTCGTTGGCCAGCACGGTCTGGTCGACCGGGTCCCAGTTCACGGTGCCGTTCTTGCGGTAGATCACGCCTTTTTCGAACAGGCGAGTGAACAGCCATTGTTCCCAGCGGTAGTAGTCCGGCTTGCAGGTGGTCACTTCACGGGACCAGTCGACCGCGAGGCCGAGGCTGCGCAGCTGCGACTTCATGTAGGCGATGTTTTCGTAGGTCCACTTGGCGGGCGCCACGTTGTTCTTCATCGCGGCGTTTTCCGCCGGCATGCCGAACGCATCCCAACCCATTGGCTGCAGAACATTCTTGCCTTGCATGCGCTGGTAGCGCGAAATCACGTCGCCGATGGTGTAGTTGCGCACGTGGCCCATGTGCAGCTTGCCGCTGGGGTACGGGAACATCGACAGGCAGTAGTAGGTTTCCTTGCCTGGCTGTTCACTGACTTCAAAGGACTTTTGCTCATCCCAGAACGACTGGGCGGCGGCTTCGATCTCACGTGGCTGATATTGTTCGTGCATGGCTACTTTTGTACTGGATAGGGGTGGCCTAATCCGCTTCGACGGCTGCATTCGGGATCGCCCGAGTGCGCTGGAAGTGGAATGACAGGAAGCGCCGTAGCATACATGACCGCGCTTGGCCGAGGGAAACCCTGATTACAGCTGTTTGCCAGAGGGTTGCGTGGCGAGGGCCGTTGGTCGCGGCGTGTAGCCGGTTCGTGCAGCGAAGCTAAGCTCTAACTGGGGAGTGAGTCTTATCTTCAATGAGGTGAGGGATGGTGGAGCAACGGAAAAAAAACGTAACGAAACCCGAGTTGTACGAAAGGTTGATCGATCGTCTGGGCATGGCGTTGGACGCCGTGAAAACCGCTGACCGGCTGCGCGACGAGCGCCCCCTGGAACTGGAATTGCGTGGCTTGAGCCCCGCCGAGTTCAAACTGGTCAAGGCCTATCTGGATCGCAGTGAACGTGAAACGCAGGGATGCCTGTCTCAAGCAGTGAAGCAGCTCGATGCAGCACATTCGGCCAAGGTCATCTGGCTCAAGGACAAGGCGCCGCGCAGAGACACCGGCAAGGTTCGCTCTGTGCAGGCCAAGTAAGCGCATGGCAGGTCGGGAACGGATCTTTTGCAACAGGATCCCGCCTATTGGTTGTAACCCTTGATTAACACTCTTAGGCTTCGGGCATCTTTGGAGATGCCCGA
Source organism: Pseudomonas sp. HN2 (assembly GCF_020736465.1). Classification (NCBI taxonomy): domain Bacteria; kingdom Pseudomonadati; phylum Pseudomonadota; class Gammaproteobacteria; order Pseudomonadales; family Pseudomonadaceae; genus Pseudomonas; species Pseudomonas sp. HN2. The sequence goes on along the minus strand of NZ_CP085885.1, from coordinate 5,277,773 downwards.
TGCCCTTTCGATATTTCATCAAACAACTTTTATTGCCGCCCGGCATTCTCTTGCTGCTGTTGCTGTCCGCCTGGTGGCTGCGCCGCTCGCGACCGCGTCTGGCTGGCGTGTGTTTTGCCCTTGGCTTTGGCGGCCTGTGGCTGATGAGCCTGCCGGTCGTGGTGCAATGGAGCGCCAAGGCATTGGAGCGCGAGCCGCCGCTGGCCCGGCAGGAATGGGCGACGCTTGGGCAACGCGCCGAAGCTATTGTGGTGTTGGGCTCGGGACGTGAGCGCGGTGATCTCGCCTGGGGCGAAGACCAGCCAACCGGCGTCGGTCTCGAGCGTCAGCGTTACGCAGCGCGCCTGGCCAAGGCCTCGGGCTTGCCGATCCTGACCAGCGGCGGCCTGCATTACGGCACGCCACCGACCGAGGCGAAATTGATGGCGGATTCGTTGCGTGATGACTTCGACGTGAGCGTGCGCTGGCAGGAAGGCGAGAGCCGCACCACATGGGAAAACGCGCGGTTCACGGCGGATATTCTCTTGCCGCAGGGGATCAAGCGGGTCGTCGTGGTGACACAGGCGTGGCATATGCCGCGCGCGGTGTGGAGTTTTCAACAGGCGGGATTCGAAGTAGTGCCAGCGCCGGTGGGTTTCCTTGGCACCGATAACGCCCGGCCTTTCGGTGGCTGGCTGCCGGAGTTCAAGTCGATCTGGCAGAGCGGGCAGTTGCTCAATGAGGCGGTGGGGCAGGTGGGGTATTCGCTGTTTTACCGAGGTGAAGCCAACCACGATTGACTCGCTGCTGCTAATGCCCTCTTCGCGAGCAGGCTCGCTCCCACATTGAAATGCATTCCAACTGTGGGAGCGAGCCTGCTCGCGAAGCTTTTAAAGGGTTTTCGACATCCGGTTCGCCATCAGCGCCCAGCCAAACAGCAGCAGGCACAGCACAATCAACGGCCACGAACGCCATTGCAGATAAGGCGTCAGGTTATGCATCGGCACCACTTCGCCGTACAGCACGCCCTGTTCGAACTGCGGAATCTGCTCGGTGATCTGCCCGAACGGGTTGATCAGGCCGGTAACGCCGTTGTTGGTCGCGCGGATCATCCAGCGTCCGGCTTCCAGTGCGCGCATCTGCGCCATTTGCAGATGTTGCAGCGGCCCGATGGAAGTGCCGAACCAGGTGTCATTGCTGATCGTCAGGAGCAGATCGCTGCGTGCCGATAGCCCGGCGGCGAATTCCGGATAGACCACTTCGTAGCAGATGAACGGTGCGATCTGGTAACCCTTGGCCTGCAACAGCGCCTGATCGGAAGGGCCGCGAGCGAAGTCCGACATGGGCAGGTCGAAGAACGCGATCAAACCGCGCAACACATCCTGCAACGGCACGTATTCGCCGAACGGCACCAGTTTCTGCTTCAGATAAGTGCCGTCGCCTTCGCCGACCACGGTGATGCCGTTGAAGAAGCGTCTCTCTTTATGCACGGTCTGGCGGATCGGGACGCCGGTGATCAGCGCCGATTTACGCTCGGCGGCGAAGCTGCCCATCATCGTCAGGTAGCCCTCGGCGGACTCCTTCAACACCGGCACGGCGGTTTCCGGCCAGATCAGCAGGTCGACCGGTTTGGAACGGAAACTCAAGTCGCGGTACAGCGCCAGTTGTGCGTTGAGCTCGGCCGGGTCCCATTTCATGCTTTGCGCGACGTTGCCCTGAATCGCAGCCACCGTCAGCGGTGCGCCGGACGGGCTGGTCCAGGCGTGGCCTTTGAGGGCGACGCCCGCTATCCAGGGGCCCAGCAGAAGTACCAGGCCGGCAGCGATAAAACCCTTGCGCCGCGCCTGCAACAAGCGCGGCGCGTTGTAGATCAGTGCTGCCGTCAGTGCCAGCACAAACGACACCAGCCACATACCGCCCACCGGCGCGAGCCCGGCCAGCGGGCCGTCGAGCTGACTGTAACCGGAGTAAAGCCACGGGAAACCGGTGAGGAACCAGCCGCGAAACGCTTCCTGCCCGACCCACAGCGCAGCAAAAGCCAGGGCATCCGCCAGCGGCGCCTCGTTACGGCGCAACCAGCGCGCCCACAGCCAGGCGGGCAAGGCGAAGAACCAGGCAATCGCCGCTGTGAACAGCAGCATCAGGAACCCGGCAAGCAATACCGAAGCGCCGCCAAAATGGTGAATGCTGTAATAGATCCAGCTGGTGCCGGCGCCAAACAGGCCGAAGCCGAAGCACCAGCCACGACCCAGCGCCTGACGAGGGCTCAGCTCACGCAAACCGGCATAGAACAGACCGACCGCCAGCAACGCCAGCGGCCAGATGTTGAACGGGGCGAGAGCGAAAGTGGTGATTGCACCGGCCGCCACGGCCAGCAGGTTACCGGGCCAGCCGGGGCGGGTAGTCCAGCGCATTTCAGTCCTTAGCGAGCAATAGGTGTCAGACGCAGCAAATGAATCCGACGGCTGTCGGCGTTCAGGATGCGGAAACGATAGGGGCCGATTTCAGTGATTTCGTTGCGTTTTGGCAAGTGGCCGAACGCGCTCATCACCAGACCGCCGACGGTGTCGAATTCGTCGTCGGAGAATTCGCTGTCGAAAAACTCGTTGAAGTTCTCGATCGGCGTCAGCGCCTTGATCAGGAAATCACCGCTGGGCAGCGGCTTGATGTAGCTGTCTTCCTCGACGTCGTGCTCGTCCTCGATATCGCCAACGATCTGTTCGAGCACGTCTTCGATGGTCACCAGACCGGCCACGCCGCCGTACTCGTCGATGACGATGGCCATGTGGTTGTGGTTGGCGCGGAATTCACGCAGCAACACGTTCAGACGCTTGGACTCCGGTACAAACGTGGCCGGGCGCAGCAGATCCTTGATGTTGAAGCTGTCGCCGTTCTCTTTGAAGATCAACGGCAGCAGATCCTTGACCAGCAGCACGCCCATCACGTCGTCATGGCTTTCGCCGATGACCGGATAGCGCGAGTGGGCCGAGTCGACCACGGCCGGGAGAAATTCGCGGGGTGTCTGGGTCGCCTTGATGCTGATCACTTGCGAGCGCGGCACCATGATGTCGCGCACTTGCAAGTCAGCCACCTGAATGGCGCCTTCAACGATGGCCAGCGCTTCGCTGTCCAGCAGTTTGTTCTGATGTGCGTCGCGCAGCAGCTCGAGGAGCTCCTGGCGGTTCTTCGGCTCGTGGGCAAAAGCCTGGGTCAATTTACCCAGCCATGACTTCTGCCCGTTGCTCGATCGATCTTCGCTCATAGCGATTACTCTGAATCCTTTGTTGTAACGATGGGGGAGTGTTCGGTTTCGTCGTCCGCGTACGGATCGCGATAGCCCAGTTCGGCAAGCAACTCGCGTTCCAGTGCTTCCATTTCCTCGGCTTCGTCGTCATCTATATGGTCGTAACCCAGCAGATGCAAGCAGCCGTGAATGACCAGATGTGCCCAGTGGGCCTTTAGTTCCTTGCCCTGCTCGGCGGCTTCGCGTTCGACCACGGCCACGCAGATCACCAGGTCGCCGAGCAGCGGGATGTCGAGAAACTCGTCAGGCACTTCCGCCGGGAACGACAACACATTGGTCGCGTAATCCTTGTGGCGCCAGGTGTGGTTGAGCTCGCGGCCCTCTTGCTCGTCGACCAGACGAATGGTCATTTCCGAATCAGCGGTGCGCTGACGCAGGGCCAGTTCGCACCACTGGCGGAACTCGGCTTCACTGGGCGCGCTGGCCTCGGTGGCGATTTGCAGATCCAGCTCAAGCATCGCGCGAGGCTTCCTTCGCGGCTTCGGCACGGGTCTCGAAGCGCTCGTAGGCCTCGACAATCCGCTGCACCAACGGGTGGCGCACGACGTCTTTGGGCTGGAAGTGGGTGAAGCTGATGCCGGGCACGTCTTTCAGCACTTCGATCACATGGTGCAGGCCGGATTTGGTGCCGCGCGGCAGGTCGACCTGGGTGATGTCGCCGGTGATCACGGCGGTGGAGCCAAAGCCGATGCGCGTGAGGAACATCTTCATCTGCTCGACGGTGGTGTTCTGGCTTTCGTCGAGAATGATGAAGCTGTTGTTCAGCGTGCGACCGCGCATGTACGCCAGCGGCGCAACTTCGATCACTTGTTTTTCGATCAGCTTGGCGACGTATTCGAAGCCGAGCATTTCGTACAGTGCGTCATACAGCGGGCGCAGGTACGGGTCGATCTTCTGCGACAGGTCGCCGGGCAGGAAGCCGAGTTTTTCACCCGCTTCGACCGCCGGACGCACCAGCAGGATGCGGCGGATCTGCTCGCGTTCCAGTGCATCAACCGCGCAGGCCACGGCCAGATAGGTCTTGCCGGTACCGGCCGGGCCGATGCCGAAGTTGATGTCGTTGCCGAGGATTTCCTTCACGTAGCGCTGCTGATTCAAGCCGCGTGGGCGAATCATGCCTTTTTTCGTACGCAGGGCGACGGTCGGTTCGGCGGGGGCTGGATTGTCGAGATCCGCGCCGGCCGATTCCTGGATGAACAGGTGCACCAGGTCTGGCGACAGCTCGGTACCCTTGGTTTCCCGGTACAGGCGGCGCAGCAGGTTTTCCGCAGACGTGGTGAGTTTGGGGTCGCCAATCAGCTCGAACTGGTTTCCGCGATTGCGGATCTCGATGGCCAGGCGCTGCTCGATCAAGCGCAAATGCTCGTCGAATTGCCCGCACAGATTGGCGAAGCGGCGAGCCTCAAAAGGCTCGAGGAGAAAACGATGTGGTTCGATGGGTGCGTTCAAGGTCGTATTTAGCCGCCCTGGGGCAATTAGGATGAAATCAAGGATAACGCCAGTGGCGTGGGTGCGAAAGCTCTTAAATATCTCAGCCGATCAGCGCCGCTGCGCTTTACCTGTGGGAGCGAGCCTGCTCGCGAAGGCGGCGACACATTCAACATTGATGTGTCTGACAGACCGCCTTCGCGAGCAGGCTCGCTCCCACAGGAGAAATGCGGCGTTATTGAATTAAAGAGCCGCGCAGCGAGTGCGGTTGCGCCGCATCGATGTGCACGTCGGCGAACTGGCCGATCAGGGTCGGATTGTCGCAGCGGAAGTTGACGATACGATTATTCTCGGTACGGCCTTGCAGCTCGCCCGGGTCTTTCTTCGAATAATCGGTCACCAGAATGCGCTGGATCGAACCGACCATTTGTCGGCTGATCTCGAAGCCTTGCTGATTCAAGCGATGTTGCAGCGCATTCAGACGTTCTTTTTTCAATTCTTCCGGGGTGTCATCGGCCAGATCAGCGGCGGGCGTGCCCGGGCGCTGGCTGTAGACGAACGAGTAGGAGAAATCGAAGCCGACATCGGCAATCAGTTTCATGGTCTGTTCGAAGTCTTTTTCGGTCTCGCCGGGGAAGCCGACGATGAAGTCCGAACTGATGCAGATTCCCGGAACGGCCGCGCGCAGTTTGCGCAGCTTGGATTTGTACTCCAGCGCCGTGTGGTTGCGCTTCATCGCCGCGAGGATCCGGTCCGAGCCCGACTGCACCGGCAAGTGCAGGTGCTTGACCAGTTCCGGCACTTCGGCGTGGGCCTGGATCAGGCTGTCGGAGAACTCCAGCGGATGTGACGTGGTGTAGCGGATGCGGTCGATGCCATCGACAGCGGCGACCACACGAATCAGCTCAGCCAGATCGGCCAGGCGACCGTCGTGAGTCGAGCCGCGATAGCCGTTGACGTTCTGCCCCAGCAAGGTCACTTCGCGCACGCCGTTTTCGGCAAGGTGAATGATTTCCGCGATCACGTCATCGAACGGCCGGCTGACCTCTTCACCACGGGTGTACGGCACCACGCAGAACGTGCAGTACTTGCTGCAGCCCTCCATGACCGACACATAGGCACTCGGGCCGTCGATGCGTGGCTCGGGCAGGTGGTCGAATTTTTCGATTTCCGGGAACGAGACGTCAACCTGCGGCAGCTTGCTGCTGCGCGCGGCGTCGATCATCTCGGGCAGACGGTGCAGGGTCTGGGGGCCGAACACCACGTCAACATACGGAGCGCGATCGCGGATCGCCGCACCTTCCTGACTGGCCACGCAACCGCCGACGGCGATGACCATGTCCGGGTTGGCCAGCTTCAGTTCGCGCCAGCGGCCGAGCTGCGAGTACACGCGATCCTGCGCGCGCTCACGGATCGAGCAGGTGTTGAGCAGAATCACGTCGGCGTCTTCCGCGCGGGCGGTGACTTCCAGGGCCTGATGTTCGCCCAGTAGATCGACCATGCGCGAGCTGTCGTACTCGTTCATCTGGCAACCGTGGGTTTCGATGTATAGCTTCTTGGCCATGGATTCGGGTCGTCACGTGATTCAAAGAACCGCGCATTATAGGGAACAAGCCGTCAGGTTCCTACCGCTGTGCGTCCGGTGGCTATGCTATAGTTCGCGCCCTCATTTTTACCCCGATGTTATCCGCCCGCCATGACCAAACGCGAAGCTCCAATCTACAAGGTGATTTTCCTCAACCAGGGCCAGGTGTTCGAAATGTACGCCAAGCAGATCTATCAAAGTGATCTGTGGGGTTTCCTGGAAGTTGAAGAATTCGTCTTTGGCGAGCGCACGCAGATGGTCGTCGATCCGAGCGAAGAAAAGCTCAAGGCGCAATTCGAAGGCGTGGTGCGCAGCTTTGTGCCGATGCATTCGATTGTGCGCATCGACGAAGTGGAACGTCTGGGCACGCCGAAAATCAGCGAAGCCCGCGGCGCGGTCGGCAATGTCATGCCGTTTCCGATGCCGATGCCTGAGAAGTAAAAAACAGATTCAAAGCTGGAATGATGTTGTGGCGAGGGAGCTTGCTCCCGTGCGGCTGCGCAGCAGTCGTCAGACCAGAAAATGCATTGTGTCAGCCAGATCGGGATTGCAGGGTTTAGGGCTGCTTCGCACCCCGGCGGGAGCAAGCTCCCTCGCCACAGGGGGCTTACGGAAGAGGTGAAAATGGCGTACGCCCATCGGCGCTCTGCAGTTCCATGAGGTATTTGCGGAAAATCTGTCCGAGCACCTGAGTGGCGGTTTCCAGATCTTCGCGGGACATCTTTTCCGAGACTTCGTCGGCCGTGTCCAATGCCTCTTCGGCACCGTTGACCGCCGCCATCTTCAGCACGATGTACGCCTGGATATTGTTGGCCTGCACGCCTTCACCATGGAAAAACATGCTGCCGAGCTTGAATTGCGCCTGAGCGTGGCCTTGCAACGAGGCCTTTTCGAAATAGCTCAGGGCTTGATTGAGGTCGCGCGTCGCGTTCTTGCCGTCGTAGTAGAACTCACCCAACTCGTACTGCGCTTGCGCATCCCCTTCATCCGCCGCTTTCTGGCAGGCGGCCAATGCCTGCGTGACGTCTTGCGGCTGAGTATTGAGGGTGCAACGACCCATCGCCGGGATCAACAACGAGTTGCCGCCTGCTTGTGCATGCGCGAGCAGGGGCTGAAGGAGCAACAGGCAGCCCAATGCAAGGGTGCGGCCGGTGCGGTTCATGGGAATCGACTTACCTCTGAAGGGCACGCGGACCCGTCGAGGGATCCAATAAGCGCGCATTATGAAATAAGCAGGGCCAACCTTACAAAGTCTTTACTCGTTTTTCTGCTGCGTGGGGAATATATCGCCCGATTCGGGCAGGATTTGCGCAGGCACGTCGGAAAAACCGAGGCTATGTAGGTGAAAGCTGACGCTGGCCATAGCCAACGTCAGCGGTGTGGCGATTATTTCAATGCGGCGAAGGCGCGCTCGGCAGCGTCCAGCGTCAGTTGCAACTCGGCTTCGCCATGGGCGATCGAGGTGAAACCGGCTTCGAACGCACTCGGCGCCAGGTACACGCCACCTTCCAGCATCAGGTGGAAGAAGCGACCGAACAGGGCCGCGTCGCTGGCCATCACGTCGTCGAAAGTGACGATGTCGTCGGCCCCACTGAAATACAGGCCAAACATGCCGCCGGCCTGAGTGGTCACGAACGGAATGCCCGCAGCATCGGCGCGTTCTTGCAGGCCATCGAGCAGGCGCGTGGTGTAGTCGGTCAATTCGGCGTGGAAACCCGGGCGGCTGATCAAACGCAGAGTCGTCAGGCCGGCCGCCATCGCCAGCGGATTACCCGACAGCGTACCTGCCTGATACACCGGCCCCAGCGGGGCGATGCGCTGCATGATCTCGCGCTTGCCGCCGAAGCAGCCCACCGGCATGCCGCCGCCGATGATCTTGCCGAAGGTGGTCAGGTCCGGCGTCACGCCGTAGTGCGCCTGGGCACCGCCGAGGGCGACGCGGAAACCGGTCATCACTTCGTCGAAGATCAGCACCACGCCGTGCTTGTCGCACAGCGAACGCAGGCCTTCGAGAAAGCCCGGCGCTGGCGGCACGCAGTTCATGTTGCCAGCCACCGGCTCAACGATGATGCACGCCACCTCCTCACCCACTTCGGCGAGCATCGCCTCAACCGCATCGATGTCGTTGAACGGCAGGGTCAGGGTGTGTTTGGCGAACGCTGCCGGCACGCCGGCCGAGCTCGGTACGCCCTGGGTCAGTGCGCCGGAACCGGCCTTGACCAGCAGGCTGTCGGAGTGGCCGTGGTAGCAGCCTTCGAACTTGATGATGCTGTCGCGGCCGGTGAAACCACGGGCCAGACGAATCGCACTCATGGTCGCTTCGGTGCCGGAGCTGACCATGCGCACCATGTCCATCGACGGCACCAGCGAGCAGACCAGATCGGCCATCTCGGTTTCCATCGAGGTCGGCGCGCCATAGGATAGGCCGTGTTGCAGCTGATTGCGCACCGCATCGAGCACGTCCGGATGGCTGTGGCCAAGGATCATCGGACCCCACGACCCAACATAATCCACATAACGCTTGTCGTCTTCGTCGGTGACGTAAGCGCCTTCGGCGTGTTTGAAGAACAGCGGGGTGCCGCCGACGCTCTTGAACGCGCGAACCGGCGAGTTGACGCCACCGGGAATGTGTTTCTGAGCATTGGCAAACAGGGTTTCGGAACGAGACATGATCGGGCTCTCAAATCAGATTTTCAGAAGTTCGTTGAAGGCACGGGTGCGGCGGGTCACTTCAGCACTGCTGTCAGCACCGAACAGGCCATGGACCACGGCGAGCAGATCGACACCATGCTCGACCAGCGGCGCGGCGTTATCGAGGGTGATGCCGCCAATCGCGCAGATCGGCAAGTGCAGCTTGCGTTTGGCTTCGTCGAGCAGGTCGAGGCTGCAACTCGGCGCACCGGGTTTGGTGGTGGAATTGAAGAAGCGGCCGAAGGCGACGTAACTCGCGCCTTCTTTGGCGGCTTGTTCGGCCAGGGCGATCTGCCCGTGGCAGGTCGAACCGATGATGGCTTTCGAGCCGAGCAGGGCGCGGGTCGGCGAAAGCGGGCCGTCGGTCTGGCCGAGATGCACGCCGACGTTGAGGCGCGCGGCCAGTTCGGCGTCGTCGTTGATGATCAGCTGAGTCTTGTAGCGTTCGCACAGATTGCGCAGCGCTTCGGCCTCGCGCAGACGGCGGGCCTCGTCGCTGCTCTTGTCGCGGTATTGCAGCAGGGTGACGCCGCCTTCCAGCGCCGCCTCCACGTAAGACAGAAACTTGCCGGCCAGCAACTGGCTGTCGGTGATGGCATACAGGCCACGGAGTTTCATCGGGCAGACCTCACGACGTTACGAGCAGAAATCCAGCGGCAGACGGCGCGGCACGAACTGGCCTTTGCCCAGTTGTTCGGCGTCGCGCAGGGTCCGCCAGGTGTAATCCAGCGCAGTGCGCACGGCACTGGCCAAGTGTTCGCCCTGGGCCAGTCGACCGGCGAGGGCGCTGGCCAGCGTGCAACCGGAGCCGTGATAGCTGCCCGGCAGGCGCTGGCAGATAAAGGTTTCGCGCAGACCGTCGCGGCTGTACACGCGGTTGTGGATCTCCGTTTCGTCGCCGTGGCCGCCGGTGATCAGCAGGTTCTTGACGAACGGCAGGAGTTTTTCTGCGCATTCGTCGGCAGTGCCGTCAGGCAATTCGGCGAGGATCCGCGCTTCAGGAAGATTGGGCGTGGCAATGATCGACAGCGGCAGCAGACGCTCGCGCATCGCGTAGCCGACCTCGTCCTTGCCCAGGCGTCCGCCGCCACCGGCTCGCAGCACCGGGTCGCAGACCACCGGCAAGTGCGGGTGCGCCGAGAGCAGCTCGACGATGGTGTCGACCATTTCCAGCGAACCGAGCATGCCCAGTTTCACCGCCGCGACTTCGGAGTCGTTGAGCACGGCATTGGCCTGGGCCAGCACCCACTCACGGTCGAGAACGCGAAAGTCAGTGACGTTGACGGTGTCTTGCACGGTCAGGGCGGTGACGGCCGGAGCCGCATGGCAACCCTGCGCGAGCAGGGCTTCGATATCTGCCTGCAAGCCGGCGCCACCACTGGGGTCGTGGCCGGAGAGACAGAGGACAACGGGGCGGGAGCTGTAGATATTCATGGTGCGCGAGCTTACCACCAAAGCTGATTTGCGGGTTCCTCCTGACTGCGTTTGCGAGCAGATTGTCGGACAACACTGCAGCTACCATTGTGGCGAGGGAGCTTGCTCCCGCTGGGTTGCGATGCAGCCCCCTGCATTTATCCAGGCGCAGCGCATTTACAGGTTTTACGACTGCTGCGCAGCCGAGCGGGAGCGAGCTCCCTCGCCACAAAAGCGGATCGCATTGATCTTCCTGACCAATGCAACAGCTCTAGGCCGCTGCTTTGCTCTGGAACGCCCGTTCTAGAGCCGTTGTAGGAAAAATTTCCATGGTGCTCAATGGCCATCAACGGCTATGCTAGGCTGGATCCAAACAATCACAGGTAATACCGGTTTTACGTCTACTCAAAGGGAATGGGGGGGCTTCCTGACACAACCGGACGAGCCACGCTGGGGCTTCAATGCGCTATTTGCTGATGTTGCTGTTCTGCTTGCCCCTCATGGCGAGCGCTGTCGAATTCGACGAATTCACCCAGAGCCTGCCGCTGGGCCGATCGCTGCAAGTGTTCGAAGACCCGAGCGGTCAGGCGACGATTGCCGACGTCCGTGCGCAAGATGCCGCCGGCCAGTTCAAAACCCACGATAAAGCCACGCTCAATGCCGGTTACTCGCGTTCGGCGTTCTGGCTGAAGATCGATCTGCATTATCGTCCGAGCAATCCGGCCGCCCAGCGCACCTGGCTGCTGGAGCTGGCGTATCCGCCGCTCGATCACCTCGATCTTTATTTGCCCGACGCCAGCGGTGCATACCGACTGGTGCGCCAGACCGGCGATGCCTTGCCTTTCGCCAGCCGCGAGATCCGCCAGAACAATTACCTGTTCGACCTGCCGTTCAAACCGAACCAACAACAGACGCTGTATCTGCGACTGGCCAGCGAAGGCTCGATCCAGGCGCCGGTAACGTTGTGGTCAAGTACCGCGTACCTGGAAGACCAACCGGTGCGCCTGTATGTGCTCGGCATTATTTATGGCGTGCTGCTGGGGATGCTGGTCTACAACCTGTTCATCTACCTGAGCGTGCGCGACACCAGTTATCTCTATTACATCTTCTATATCGGCTCGTTCGGCCTTTATCAGTTGTCGGTAAACGGTGCAGCGGTCGAATATTTCTGGCCGGACAACCCGTGGTGGGCCAACGCTGCGACGCCGTTCTTCATTGGATGCGCCGGACTGTTCGGCAGCCAGTTCGCCCGCAGTTTCCTGCAGACCAAAACCCACAGCCCTTGGCTGGATCGTTTGCTGATCGGTCTGATTGCCTTCAGTGCAATGGTGGTCGGTCTGTCGCTGATGACCAGTTACGCCCTGGCCCTGCGCCTGGCGACCACACTGGCGCTGACCTTCACCGTGGTGATCTTCGCCGCCGGGATTCTTGCCTGGTGGCGCGGCCTGCGCGTGGCGCGTTATTTCATCATCGCCTGGTCGGCATTCCTGCTCGGCGGCATCGTCAATACGCTGATGGTGCTGGGCCTGCTGCCCAACGTGTTCCTGACCATGTACGCCAGCCAGATCGGCTCGGCGATCGAGGTCGCGCTGCTGTCGCTGGCGCTGGCCGATCGCATCAACGCCATGCGCGAACAACAGGCCCAGACCTTGTACGACGCCGGGCAGAAGCTCGAGGTGCTCAACCAGCAACTGGCCCACAGCAACAAGCTCAAGGATGAATTCCTCGCCACCCTGACCCATGAACTGCGCACGCCGATGAACGGGGTGATCGGTTCGCTGGAGCTGATGCAGACCGTCGACCTCGATCCCGAACTGGAGCAGTACCAGCAGACTGCCGCCGGATCCGCCCGCGACATGATGCGCATGGTCAATGGCATCCTCACCCTGACTGAATTGCAGGCCGGCAAGCTCAAGGCCACGCCGGGCAGTTTCAGCCTGCGCGCAGTGGTCGAAGCGCTGCGCGTGCAGTTCGAGGGAAATGCGGCGGGCAAGTCGCTGGACTTCAAGGTCGACGTGCTGCCGATCCTGCCGGATCGCTTGCTTGGCGACAGCGCGAAACTGGCGCAGTGCCTGGAATGCCTGTTGGACAACGCCATCAAGTTCACCCGTGTCGGCGGCCTTGCGCTACGCGTCACCGGGCGGCCTTCGATGGATAACCGCATGGCGCTGTCGTTCGCGGTGATCGACACCGGCATCGGTTTCACCGATCTCGGCGAGGCGACCCTGTATCAGCGCTTCTTCCAGCTCGACGGTTCGATGACTCGCGAATACGGCGGCCTGGGGGTGGGGCTGGCGATCTGTCGGCAACTGGTCGAATTGCTCGACGGCAAACTCACCCACCGCTCCGAGCCCGGACGCGGTAGCCGTTTCCAGCTCGATGTCGAATTCGAGCTGCCGGTTATCGAAGCTCCTGCGGATCAGCCGCCCCGCGATTGCATTCGTGCGCCGCAGGATTGCACGGTGCTGCTGGTGGATGACAACAACGTCAATCAACTGGTGATGCGCGGCATGTTGCTCAAGCTCGGTTTCCGCGTGCGCAGCGCTGACAACGGCGCCGCCGCGCTGGACTGCCTGCAACGGGAAAGCTTCGATGCGGTGTTGATCGATTGCCAATTGCCCAGCCATGAAGGCGCCTCGTTGTGCTGCCAGATCCATGCGCTGCCGGGCTGTGCGCACCTGCCGGTATTCATGCTGGCGTTGACCGCTGACCGCGAACACTGCACCCCGGGCGCGGCCATCGACTATCTGCCCAAACCGGTGAAATTCGAGGATCTGCAGGCTGCGTTGCAGCGCCGCGTGCTCAGCTGTTGAGGGGGTAAAAGCGCCGCAAAAACGGCGCGTATGACACTTTGTTCAAAAAAGCACCAGTGCTTAACTGGTGCCATTGCTGAACAAGGAGCACCGTCATGAACTTGCATCAGTTCGCCGAAACCCATGAAGTCACCAACCAGCCACCGTCGCTGGAAGGCACCAACCTGTACCGCATCGATCTGCCGCTGCAGGAGTGGTCGCGGCGTTTCGGCGCTGGTTGGGCCGAGTCGCGGATCGATGCCTATGGCGCACTGGCGGGCGGGCCTTTGATGGAGGCGGGATTTCTCGCCAACCAGAACAAACCGGTATTTGCCAGCCATGATCGCTACGGTCACCGCATTGATCTGGTCGAGTTTCATCCGGCTTATCACGAACTCATGCGTACCGCGATCGAACATGGCCTGACCTCGCTGCCCTGGGCGCACCCGCAGGACGGCGCCCATGTCGCCCGCGCGTCGATGACCTATCTGCACAGCCAGGCTGAAGCGGGCAGTGGGTGCCCGTTGACCATGACCTTCGCCAGCGTGCCGGCCCTGCGCTTGCAGCCGGACCTGGCTGAACAGTGGCTGCCCAAAGTCCTCGCCACCGAATACGATCCGCGTAATGTCGGCATGGCGCACAAGGCCGGCGTCACCATCGGCATGGCGATGACCGAGAAGCAGGGCGGCACCGACGTTCGCGCCAATACCACCAAGGCTTATCCGGTCGGTGCCAGCGGCCCGGGGCAGGCGTACGAACTGGTCGGCCACAAGTGGTTCTGTTCGGCGCCGATGTGCGATGCCTTCCTCACGCTGGCGCAGACCGACAAGGGTTTGAGCTGCTTCCTCCTCCCTCGTCATCGCCCGGACGACACGCGCAATCAGTTCTACATCCAGCGTCTGAAAAACAAACTTGGCAACCAGTCCAACGCCTCCAGCGAAGTGGAATTTCGTGGCGCACTGGCGTGGATGGTCGGCGAAGAAGGGCGCGGCGTGCCGACCATTATCGAGATGGTGGCGATGACCCGTTTCGATTGCATGGTCGGTTCCAGTTCGCTGATGCGCCAGGCGCTGACCCAGGCCAGCCATCACTGCGCTCATCGCAAGGTTGGCGGCAAATTGCTCAGCGAGCAGTCGCTGATGCAAAACGTGCTGGCGGATCTGGCGCTGGAAAGCGAAGCCGCGCTGGCCCTGAGTCTGCGCATGGGCAGGGCGCTGGACAACCTGAATGATCGCCACGAAGCGCAGTTCGCGCGGCTGGTGACGGCGGTGGGCAAATACTGGATCTGCAAACGCGCGCCGGGGATGATCAACGAAGCCGCCGAATGCATGGGCGGCGCCGGCTACGTCGAAGACAGCATCCTGCCGCGCTTGTACCGCGAAGCGCCGGTGAATTCGACGTGGGAAGGTTCGGGGAACGTGCAGTGTCTGGACGTACTGCGCGCTTTGTCGAAAGAGCCGGGCGTGCTCGACGTGCTGTTCAGCGAACTGGGCGACGGCCATGGCGACAAGCGTCTGGCTGCGCATATCCAGCAGTTGCAGGCGGAATTCAAGGATACCGGTGATATTCAGTACCGGGCGCGGCAGTTGACCGAAGACATCGCGCTTGGGTTGCAGGCCAAGCTTTTGTTGGAGGCGGGGAATTCAACCGTCAGCGATGCCTTCATTGCCAGTCGCCTGAGCGGTGGAGGCCGCGTCTACGGCGCATTGCCCCGTGGGCTGGACGTCGAAGCCATCGTCGCCCGCTCGACTCCACAGCTTTTCTGACCCCACGAAACCCTTGTAGGAGTGAGCCTGCTCGCGATAGCGGTGCATCAGTCGATGCAAATGTCGACCGGTAGACCGCTATCGCGAGCAGGCTCACTCCTACAGGGATCGTATGTGACCGACATAATGTGCGGTTGCCAACATGCCACTGTTCCCGTGCGACCACGATGCAGGCAAGATGAAGCTCTGCAAGTCAGAACACAGGAAGCTGATCGTGACCGAAGCGTTTATTGTCGTTCAAACCGCCGAACAAGCCGTGGATCGTCTGGCCGAGCTGCATGAGCGGGCCACCACCGCGCTGAATTCAGCGCTCAAGCGTTACCTCAAGGACCGCGTCGAACCCGACGCCGAACAGCGTGCCCTGTTTCGCTATCCCGAACTGCGTCTGACCTACCACTGCCAGGGCGAAGTGCCGCAGACCACCCGCGCTTACGCCAAAGTGCAGTTGCCGGGCACTTACAGCGTCACCGTCACCCACCCGGCGGCGTTTCGCAAATACCTGCTCGAACAACTGACGCCGTTGATGCACGACTTCACCGTGACCGTCGAAGTCGGCGTCAGCCAGCAGAACATTCCCTATCCGTACGTGGTCGAGCAGGGCGATGAACTCGCCGGTTCCGGCGTCACCGCCGCCGTGCTGGCGCGGGTGTTCCCGAGTACCGATCTGTCCGCTGCCACTGATGGCATTGCCGACGGTCTCTACGACTGGGAAAACACCGATCCGCTGCCGCTGGCGCTGTTCGATGCCGCGCGGGTCGACTTCTCGCTGCGCCGTCTGGTGCATTACACCGGCAGTGACTGGCGCCATGTGCAGCCGTGGATTCTGCTGACCAACTATCACCGCTACGTCGACCAGTTCATCGTTCATGGCCTGGAGCAACTGCGCAATGACCCGCGGTTCGTGCGCATGGTCCTGCCGGGCAACGTGATCATCGAGAAGAGCATGGATCACGGCGAAGCGTCAGCCATCGCCGCCGGTGTGGTCTGGCACCGTTACCAGATGCCGGCCTACCACCTGATCGCCAACGACGGCCATGGCGTCACGCTGGTGAACATCGGCGTCGGCCCGTCCAACGCCAAGAACATCACCGACCACCTCGCCGTGCTGCGTCCGCATTGCTGGCTGATGATCGGCCACTGCGGCGGCCTGCGTCAGTCGCAGACCATCGGCGACTACGTGCTGGCCCACGCTTATATGCGTCGCGACGGCATTCTCGACCGCGTGGTGCCGCCGAACATTCCGATCCCGGCCCTGGCCGAAGTGCAGCTTGCTCTGCAACAGGCAGCAGCGAATGTTACCGGCGAGAAGGGCGACGACCTGAAGAAACGCCTGCGCACCGGCACGGTTCTGACCTATGACGACCGTAACTGGGAACTGCGCTGGGCGCAGGAGCGGCCGTTGATCAACCTGTCCCGCGCGGTTGCAGTGGACATGGAAAGCGGCACGATCGCAGCGCAAGGTTATCGCCTGCGAGTGCCGTACGGCACGCTGCTCTGCGTCTCGGACAAACCGCTGCACAGCGAAATCAAATTGCCGGGCTCGGCCAACGCCTTCTATGAGCGTGCGGTCAGCCAGCATTTGAAGATCGGTATCGAAGCGGTGGATCTGCTGCGCACTGAACTCAACTCGCTGCACTCGCGCAAACTGCGCAGCTTCGACGAACCGCCGTTCCGCTAACGGTTAGTCGTGGTCATTTGGCGGTCAGGGCACTAGCATTAACAGCCCTGATCGTTAGATGTCCTGTTCGCCATGTCCCGTCCTCCACGTCCACCTTCGCGCCGTCCCGGTGTGAAACCGCAATCGTCCTCGCCACGCCGTGTCGCAAAAGCACCGCCGGCGGAGCCGAAACTGATCCTGTTCAACAAACCTTTCGACGTGCTGACGCAGTTCAGCGACGGTGAAGGGCGGGCGACGCTCAAGGATTACATCGATGTGCCGGGGATTTATCCGGCCGGACGTCTGGATCGCGACAGCGAAGGTTTATTGCTGCTTACCAACGACGGCCAGTTGCAAGCGCGCATCGCCGATCCGAAACACAAACTGGCGAAGACCTATTGGGTGCAGGTGGAAGGCGAGCCGACGGCCGAGCAGTTGCAGCGCCTGCGTGATGGCGTTGAACTGAATGACGGCATGACTTTGCCGGCCGAAGCGCGGCAATTGGACGAGCCTGAATTGTGGCCGCGCAATCCGCCGGTGCGCTTTCGCAAAAGCGTGCCGACGAGCTGGCTGGAACTGGTGATTCGCGAAGGACGCAACCGTCAGGTGCGGCGCATGACCGCGGCGGTCGGGTTGCCGACGTTGCGTCTGGTGCGGGTCAGGATTGGTGACTGGACGATCGAGGGGCTCGATCAGGGCCAGTGGAAGGAAGTACCGGCGCGCTTATAAAGCGCCGGATTCGATCAGGCCGATCACCACGCTCTTGATGATGAACGCGGCCACGCCCAGCCCCAGCACGAAAAACAGAATCAACGAGCCAAAGCGCCCGGCCTTGGACTTCTTTGCCAGATCCCAGACGATGAAACCCATGAAAATGATCAGGATGCTGACCAGACCGGTCATCATCCACTCTTCAAATACGGCTGGATCCATTGGGTTTCTCCGGCATGGGCGCGGCTAAAAGGGCGCGGCGAGTATACGTCAAGGTGTGTGGGGTGGCATTGATCTGGGTCTGATCTGACGACTGACCCTCACCCTAACCCTCTCCCGGAGGGAGAGGGGACTGACCGAGGTGTCTGGCGTCTTACATCGACCTGAAATATTCAGGTCGGTGTACTTCTAGAGCATCTCTCGGTCGGCGCCCTCTCCCTCCGGGATAGGGCTGGGGTGAGGGCTTTTGATCAGCTACGCAAATGAGTCAACGGCAATTCAGTGCTGTTCAAAACCTGGTTCAGCACAAAACTCGAGCGCACGCTGGTGACTCCTTCAATCCGGGTCAGATGCCCCAGCAGCAACTTCTGATAGTGATCCATATCCGGCACCACCACTTTCAACTGGTAATCGGCATCCACCCCGGTCACCAGACTGCACTCCAGCACCTGCGGCAATGTGCGGATTGCCGCTTCGAAATTCTCGAAGCGTTCCGGCGTATGCCGGTCCATGCCGATCAGCACATACGCCGTCAGGCTCAAGCCGAGCATCTTGCGATCGAGCAACGCCACCTGACGGGAGATATAGCCGTCGTCCTCCAGTTGCTTGACCCGGCGCGAGCAGGGCGAGGGCGACAGACCGATGCGCTCGGCCAGTTCCTGGTTGGAGATACGGGCGTCACGCTGCAATTCCGCCAAAATACTCAGGTCGTACCGGTCGAGTTTGCTCATCAATCTGTCCTTGGTCGTAACTATTGCGGCGGATTATCTATCCAGGGTTAAAAATTGCGCAAGCAGTGTTTAATTGAGCAATTTTCGCAATCATCTGTCGCGGCCTCAGGCCTATTCTTATCACCAGAATCACTGCTCGGTAACACAGTCCACGCGGCCCGCCCAATCAGGCCCGCCGCGGCCGCCACCCCCACCGGGGATGTGCCGGCCCCCGAGCTGCACACTGTCCAGAAGACGGCGTGAGGTGAGCCGACGTCAAAAGCGTCGAGCCAGGACGAAGTTCTCTAGAAGGGAGGCCGACGGGTCTCCCTTTTTTCTTGCCTGCGATTTCATGTGCGCGCCTCAATAAATAAGTCCCGCGACTGATAACCTGTTGCAGAACCCGGTAGGCCAGTTTCGAGTCTCAGCAACAGGCCCTCCCAACGACAGGCTCCCGCAGTGAGGAAAAGCATGAATTCGCGCATCTGGCGTCTGGCCGGTGTTGGTTTGCTGTGTGTGGGTGTCGGTGCGCAAGCGCTGGCGGATGAGCCGCAGAATCGCGGGCCGGGCAACGTGCCGCAGAACGACGGGATCATCCGTGGCGACAACAGCCGTCAGTTCGAACACAACGGCCAGCCGCCCAACAATGACGGGCAATGGCACAACCGCAACCGTGCCGATGATCGTCCGCAACCGCCTCGGCAACCGGGCAACAACTTGCCGATCCAGCCGCGGCCCGACGCCGTGCGCCAGACGCAGGAGCCGCGTCAGGGTTACTACCGCGACGAACGCCCGCAGAACGGTTATCACAATCAGCAATGGCAGACGCGGCCGCGTCCCGATGACAACCGCTGGCCGGGTCGTCCGAACGGTCATGGCAATGGCTGGGGCCCCGGCCCGCAGTATCGACCGGGTCATGTAATCGACCGCTTCCCGGATCGCGATTACCGCGTGCCGTATCGCGGTCAGGATTACTTCTATTCCGGCGGCTACTGGTACCGCCCGCAAGGCCCACGCTACATCGTCGTGCAGCCACCGCGCGGGATCCGCATCCAGTATTTGCCGGATTACGCCCGTGAGGTGTGGATCGGTGGTTCGCTGTTGTTCCTCGCTGCCGGGTCCTATTACGCCTATCAAGAGGCGACGCAGGATTACGTGGTGGTCGAGCCGCCGCTGCAGCAACAGCTGCAACCGCAATCCCAAGGCTATGACGTCGAAGCCTACCCGGCCAACGGCCAGTCGCCGCAGCAAGTGCAGCAGGACGGTTATCAGTGCTATCAGTACGCCGTGCAGCAAAGCGGTTTCGACCCGCGCACCGCGACTTATCAACCCGCGCCCGAGGTGGTTCAGGCTTATCGCCAGGCGCAGGGGAACTGCCTGAGCAGTCGCGGTTACCAAGTCAATTATTGAGTGCGGGCGGCGAGCACCACTTCCTGTGGGTCGGCGTGCACCAGCACTTCGGCCTTCGGATAAACCTTGTGAATCGCCGCCGCCGCTTGATCGCTGATGCCATGGGCGGCTGACAGGGTCAGTTCGCCCGGCAGTTCCAGATGCAATTGTACGAACCAGTGATTGCCGGAAATCCGCGTGCGCAGGTCATGTGCGCCGAGCACGCCCGGCACGCTGCAGGCCAGTTCGAGCATGTGCTGGCTGACATCGGTCGGCAGTTCTTCGTCCATCAACACCGAAAAACTCTCGCGGGCAATCTGGATCGCGCTCCAGAAAATATACGCAGCGATCCCCAGGCCGAACCACGCATCCAGTTGCGCGAAACCCATTCCGGCCAGCACCAGCGCGATCAGGATGCTGCCGTTGAGCAGCAGGTCCGAACGGTAATGCAGCGAGTCGGCGCGTACGGCGTTGGAGCCGGTCTGCTTGATCACCCGATGCTGCAACATCAGCAGCGCCGCCGTCAGCAGCAGCGAAAACACGATCACACCGATGCTCAGCCATGGAGCGCCAAGCGGCTCCGGCGTCTGCAAGCGCTGGTAAGCCTGGAACGCGATCAACACCGCACTGCCACCGATGAACAACGCCTGCGCCATCCCGGCCAGCGACTCGGCTTTGCCGTGCCCATAACGGTGATCGTCATCCGCCGGGCGCTGCGCGTAATGCACCGCCAGCAGATTGAGCATCGAGGTGACGCCATCCAGCGCCGAGTCGGTGAGGCCGGCAAGCATGCTCACCGATCCGCTGAGCCACCAGGCAATGGCCTTGGCGACGATCAACGTGCAGGCGACCGCCACCGAAGCGCGGGTCGCCAGCCGCAGTAGACGGGCGTGTTCGGGGCTGGAGGTCATTGAACGTCCTTTTTCAGGCGGCCGGTTGCAGGCCGAACATCGCCAGTTGCTGAGTGCTGCCCTTGTGCTGAATCAGACGCGGGTCGTCGAGAGGAAAGTCTTTACCCAGTTCGCTCTCAAGAATCGCCTGCAACTTGTGATTGTCGACCTGCCCGTCCGGGCCGATGGCTTGCTTGAGCTTGGCCGGATCGATCTGCGCGGTGTGGCCCGGTTCGAAATAGATCGCCCCGGTGGCGAAGTCGACGGCAAACGCGATCAGCCCGGGAATGATGTAGAACAGCAGGCCGACGGCATCGAGCACGGCAATCGCCGGGTCGATCTTGCCGTCGATCTGGCCACGGCGGTCCGGGTAGAAGATCGAACCGCACGCCGACAGTTGCGTGAGCAGGGTGGCAACCAGAACACCGCCAATCAGGCGAGAGGGTAAGCGCATGGAAATGTCTCCTGAGTCATCAAATAACGAAGCTTCGTCTTGTGAAGTTAAGACCCTGACGAACGTCAGACAGTTCGTCGTTATACTCGCGGCTCTGTTTGGGAGCCAGCATGATTTCTTTGCCGATCGACGATGTTTTACCCGCCCTGCGTGAAGCCCTCGCGTCTCGCCACGAAGCCATGCTCGAAGCACCGCCCGGCGCCGGTAAAACCACCCGCGTGCCCTTGGCCTTGCTCAATGAAGCCTGGCTGGCCGGGCAGACCATCGTCATGCTCGAACCTCGACGTCTGGCTGCGCGGGCGGCGGCGGAGCGTTTGGCCAGCGAGCTTGGCGAACAGGTCGGTGAAACCGTCGGTTATCGCATCCGCCTCGACAGCAAGGTCGGCCCGAAGACGCGTATCGAGGTAGTCACTGAAGGCATCCTCACCCGGCGCTTGCAGGACGACCCGGCGCTGGACGGCGTGGGCCTGCTGATCTTCGACGAATTTCATGAACGCAGTCTCGACGCCGATCTGGCGCTGGCCCTCAGTCTGAACGGTCGCGAGCTGTTTCGCGCTGAACAGCCGCTGAAGATTCTGCTGATGTCGGCCACTCTCGAAGGCGAGCGCCTTTCCGGCTTGCTTGATGACGCGCCGATTCTGCGCAGCGAAGGGCGCATGTTCCCGGTGACGATGCGCTGGGGCCGGCCGTTTCAGCCGGGTGAATACATCGATCAGCGCGTCACGCAAACCGTGCTTGAGGCGCTGCACGACGAGACCGGCAGCCTGTTGGTGTTCCTGCCCGGGCAAGCAGAGATCCGTCGCGTGCATCAGCAATTGGCCGACGCCATTGGCGAGCGCAAAGACGTCTTGCTGTGCCCGCTGCACGGCGAACTCGACCTCAATGCGCAACGCGCGGCGATCGATCCGGCGCCGTCCGGTCAGCGCAAAGTGGTGCTGGCGACCAACATCGCCGAGACCAGCCTGACCATCAACGGCGTGCGCGTGGTCATCGATGCCGGGCTGGCGCGGGTGCCGCGTTTCGACCCGGGCAGCGGCATGACCCGTCTCGACACGCAACGAATCTCCAAGGCCAGCGCCACCCAGCGTGCCGGCCGCGCCGGGCGTTTGGAGCCGGGCGTGTGTTATCGCCTGTGGTCGCAGGATCAGCATGAACAACTCGCGGCTTATGGCAGCGCGGAAATTCTCTCGGCGGATCTGGCCAGCCTCGCTTTGCAACTGGGGCGCTGGGGCGTCACGCCGAGCGAACTGGTCTGGCTCGACGTGCCGCCTGCCGCCGCGTATGCCCAGGCGCAGGACTTGCTGCAACGTCTTGGCGCCTTGCACGGCGACACGCTGACGGCCCACGGTCAGGCGATGGCCGAACTGCCGGCGCATCCACGCATTGCGCACTTGTTGTTGCGCGGTCAGGCGCTGGGCCTGGCGGCGATGGCCTGCGATGTGGCGGCACTGCTCGGCGAGCGCGATATCCTGCGCGGCGCAGGTGCGGATTTGCACAGCCGATTGGTCCTGCTTTCCGGCGAAGAGCGCGCCGGTCGAGGTGCGCAGGGCGGGGTGCAACGCGCCCGGCAACTGGCCCGGCAGTATCGCGGCTACCTGCGTGGCAAGCCGAGCGAACCGGTAAACGAGCCCGAGCATCCGCGCTGGCTCGGCGCACTGCTGGCGTTGGCCTACCCGGATCGCGTCGCTCAGCAACGGCGCGCCGGTGGTGCCGAATACCGTTTGGCCAACGGTCGCGCTGCGCTGTTCGCCGAGGCCGACAGCCTGATGAAGCATGAGTGGATCGTCATCGCCGACCTCGGAAGCCGTCAGGGCCAGCGCGAAGAACGCATTTATCTGGCGGCGGATTTCGATCCGGCACTGTTCGATTCGGTGCTCGCCGAACAAGTGCGCAGTGTCGATCAACTGGATTGGGATGAGCGCGAAGGCGTGCTGCGCGCCGAGCGTCAGCGCAAGGTCGGCGAGCTGATTCTCAGCCGTGAACCGTTGACCGGTCTTGATGAAAACGCACGCAGTCAGGCCCTGGTCAATCTGGTCCGGCGCAAGGGGCTGGAGTTGCTGCCGTGGACGCCGGAACTGCGCCAGTGGCAGGCGCGGGTGGCGCTGTTGCGCCAGCTCGATCTGAGCACTCAGGACGACAGCCAGTGGCCG
This sequence comes from Pseudomonas sp. HN2, assembly GCF_020736465.1. Taxonomy (NCBI): domain Bacteria; kingdom Pseudomonadati; phylum Pseudomonadota; class Gammaproteobacteria; order Pseudomonadales; family Pseudomonadaceae; genus Pseudomonas; species Pseudomonas sp. HN2. The sequence continues at coordinate 5,254,635 of NZ_CP085885.1, read as the reverse complement.
GATGTCAGCGATGCGGCGCTGCTCGATTCGCTGGAAGACTGGTTGATGCCGTATCTGGGCAAGGTCTCGCGGCTCAGCCATTTCGCCAACCTCGATCTGTCGAGCATCGTGCGCAACCTGCTGCCGTGGCCGCTGCCACACAAGCTCGACGAACTGGCACCGCATCATTTGAGCGTGCCGTCGGGCTCATCGATTCGACTGGATTACAGCGAACATCCACCGATTCTCGCAGTACGTCTGCAAGAGCTGTTCGGCTTGGCTGATACGCCACGGATTGCCGGCGGCCGGCAAGTGGTCAAGCTGCATCTGCTCTCGCCAGCGCGGCGCCCGGTGCAGGTCACTCAGGATCTGGCCAACTTCTGGCGCAGCACCTATGCCGAGGTGAAGAAGGATCTGAAGGGACGTTATCCGAAGCACTATTGGCCGGATGATCCCTTGGTCGCCGAAGCCACCGCACGGGCAAAACCACGGGGCACCTGACCTGCAATGGCAGCGCGCCATTAGCCCATCCGTGCTAATTGCCCTCGTTAGTTCAGGCTCCCAAAATCGCGGCCTGAACAATAACAAGTGTTGCTGCCTGCAACTTGTGCCCAAGGAACGGAACTGCCCATGACCTCTTTCTTCAAGTTCAAGAAGTTGATCTTCTTGTCGGCTGCGCTATTGGCCGCCTCCAGTTCGGCCATGGCCGAGGAGCCCAATCCGATTGGCGACTGGTGGATTATCTACGGCAACGGCGTGCCCCAAAAAAACATCATGTACGTAGCGGACGCGACGTCGGTGGTGCCTTCGCAGAAAACCAAAGGCGCGACCATGGTCGCGGTGACCCTGGTTTATGAAGAGCCCGGCAAACCGATGATCGACGTCTACAACCTCGAAGCCCAGTGCTCTACCGGCAAGGTTCGGTTTATCAATGGCCAGTCCATCGAGCGTCTCGCTTACACCATGCGTCATCTGAAAGTTGCCAACCAATGGCAGACCCCGAAAGAGTTCTGGGTCCAGCAGGCGCTGAAGTTTGCCTGCGCGCCGGGCAGTCGCGCGAAAAACGACATGGCCGCCGTGGGCAAGATGGAATACCTGCAGATGATCGAAATGCTGCAGCAGATGTTCTTCAAGCTCGCGCCGATTCAGCAAAAGAGCCAGATGATGGACAACATCGACAGTCTGCTCGAACTCAAGAAATAAGCCGGGGCGTCAAATGACTTACACACGTTTATGGTTGGCAACCCTGTTGGCGGGGTTGCTGTTGAGCGGCTGTTCCACCATTGCGCAGAACCGCTGGGAAGGCCGCGATCTTCAGGAAGCACTGGACCTGTTCGGCACTCCCGATTCGATGAAAAAGGAAATCGGCGCGAACGGCGAACCTTTGGCTGTGCTGACCTGGTACAAGTCCGCGAGCTGGACCACCACCGAAGCGGCCGGTACTTCAATGAACCATACCGGCAATGGCATGGTGTACACCGAGCACTACCAACAGGTCGGTCATAGTTCTACCTGCAAGTTGCAGGCGAAGATCAATCAGCAGAAGAAGATCGCCCAGTTCCTGATCGAAGACGGGCGAATACTGCACGGCAAGTGCGCTAACGTCCGCTACGTTCCGGGCTATGTTCCGCCGGGGTTCTGAGCCGACCGCAGACTATCTCGATGCGAACACAGTCTCGGTCCAGCCCTGCAAAGTGTATTTGCGATAGATCGGCGCGGGGATGTCGGCGTATGGGGCAGAGACGAACGAAGCCGGAATGACCGGGTCGGCTTCGTCGATCACCAGTATGTTCGCCGGGTTATAGAAGTCGTAATCCAGCACGTGCCTGTTGGTGGTAATGACTTTCTTGCGCGCGGCCATGGCTTCGAAAAAGCGGAAGCTCAAACCGGCCTGCCCGGGCTTGGAAATGTCGAGAATGATCCGCGAACGCTTCACCAGTTCGCCAACCGATTCGAGTGACATACGCTGCTCGAAAAAGGTGATTCCCGGATGCGCACCGGGAATCGGTTTGCACTGCACCAGGAATTTGTAATCGGTCACCCCCAATTGATCGAATGCTTTGGCCAGACCTTCCAGCGCGGGCACTCGATCTTTCCCCGCCATCACCACAAAAGCTGAATATTCGCCGGGATCGCCATCGGCGACATAGTCGTCGTAAATAAAATTGTGCAGTTTTTTCAGACCGTATTGCTCGGCATTCTCCGGGTCGAACGAAAACACCTCGTCGTACACGGCCAGCGCCTCACGGCTCATGGGCCAGCGACTGAAACTGTCGTATAGATACGCAATCTTGCGCTCGCTTGCGTTCAAGCCTGTCGTCAGTTGCTTCGGATCGATTTGCGCCGGGTTGATGATCAGGGCAACGTCGAAGCGCCCCCCAGCCGCCACGGCCTTGCTGAACTGGCGCAACTGCGCCCAGCGGTTGAGCGGGCGCCGCAAGATCTTCGGTGCGCGGTCGAAGGGTTTCGCCAGCGCAGCAGTGTCGATGAAGCAAACCTGGTCGGCGATACTCAAGTGCTCCGCGAGTTTGCGTGCGTAGCCACCGATGTCCTTGCATACCAATAAAATCTTCATGCTTTTCCATGTCTTGAATTCGGCGCGGTCGGGCCGTGGATTACCGATTGAGCTAGGGCGCCGCTGGCAGCAGGAATCGCGCAATCACGGGTAAGTGGTCGGAGATGCGCAGGGTATCGTCCTGCCGTACTTGCGCTTCCACGCGCTTGAGTCTGGGGCTGTAGAACAGATAATCGACCGTGCGATCCGGGCCGTTGAGGCCGGGGTCGTTGGGGTAATGGGTGAGCCATCTGGCCCGGTCGATGCCGCCGGCTTCGTTGTTGGTCGGGATCATCGGGTACTTGTCCCACAGCAAGTGCAGTTCGCTGTCGGCGGAGTAGGGCGTGCGGCGCTCGACGGGCAGGCGCCGGTACTGGCCCAGCGGCAACAGATTGAAATCACCACCGATCAGCCAGGGCAGGCCTTGGCTTTCGTATTTGTCGAGCACTTTGGCTACGGCGGCCACCTGCGCCTGCAAGTTGCCGTCCGGCTGGCTGGCGCGCTGCAAATGGGTGTTGAACACGGTCAGTTGTCCGCCATCGCTGAGCGGCAGTTTGACTGCCAGCAAGGCGTCTTTGGGCTGGAACTGACGGCTGATGAAGTTGCTCGGGGCGACCGGCAGTTGCAGGCGCTCGGCGTGTTCGATGCGATAACGACTCAACGTCGCCAACTGGCGGCCGACGCTGCCATAGATATGGGGCTCGGGGACGAAATCGGCTTTCCAGTCGAAGGCGCTGGCACTGCACGGATACAGGTCGGCGACGCGTTCCTGCAACAGCCTGAGCTGATTCTGGTAATCGCTGGCCTTGGCACCGTCGTCGAGTTCCTGCAACAGCACCACATCGGGTTGTTCGTCGCGAATCACCCGCGCCACTTCGTCGAGACTGAAGGCCATGTCTTCCAGCGTCGGCGCGTCGTCGTCGCCCTGCGCCAGATCATTCCAGAACACGTAGCGCTTGCCGGCGAGGAATTGCACGTTCCAGGTCATGACTTTCAACGCTTGCCCGGGCACCAGCGTCGGCGCCGTGGTGCTGCAATTGACCGGCAGGGTTTCGCGGGCGTCCGGGCGCCAGGTCAGGCTGAACAGCAGCACGCCGAACAGGACGACGGCGATGATGACGAGCAACAGGGTGTAGCGCAGCAGACGGGTCATGGCTCGGCTTATAGCGTTACAGAAAGTGGCTCCGAGCATACCTGACGGCAGCGGCGAAGCCCAAGCGCGGCGCGGTCAGACTGCTCCGTTACGTTTGTCAGGCAATTCGCTGATCAGCATGAACAGGCGGAACAGCACGACGCTGGTGAACAGTTGCAGGAAGCTGTGGGCGCTGTCGATCAGCCCGGCGATCAGCGGATTCTGCGGCTCGGGGTAGACCGCCAGCGTCGCGCCCTTGAGCAGCCACAGCGGCGTCATCACACAGAGAATGCACAGCAGGATGCGCCAGAAATGCCCGCGGGTCAGACGCAGACTTTCCTTCATCGCCTGCAACGGCCCGAGGCCACGCAGCACCAGCAGGTATTCGGCGAACGCGAGCATGACCATCAGCATCAGGCCCGGCAGGAAGTACAGCGACAGGCCGAGCAGAATCAGCAGGGTGTTGAGTGCGGTCAGCACGGCGAAGCGCGGCCACAGGGTTGCAGCCATCGCCAGCAGGTCGCGGTTGCGCGGCGACTCGCCACGGCTGCGTGCATCGAGAAACAGAATCAGCGCGGCGGTGTACAGCGGATATACCAGGAGGCCGACGATGATGCTGACCCCGGCAAAGGTGTCCGGCCCGGTGGCGTGATCGACCGCCTGCTGCAGGAAGGCTTCGACAATCACCAGCGGCAGGCACAACTGCACGATGCTGCCCAGATGGCGTTTGAAAAAATACAAAGAGTCGCGCAGTACTTCGAGGGCATTCATCAGTCGGTATCGCAGGTCGAAAACAGTGGCTCACTTTAACCGATGCAACGCGGGCCGACACAAACGTAAACATTCGGTAAAGGCCATTGAAACGTTTTGTCACTGTCTCCATTACAGGAGAGCACCACACCCGGAGTGGGCGTGGGCACGTTATTACCGGCAATCTACGAGGTCGCCATGAACAGCGAAGAGCAAACCCTGATCGATGGACTGTTTTCCCGGCTGCAACAGGCCGAAACGGAGGCAGCCCCGCGCGACGCCCAGGCCGAGGCGCGGATCAAGGAACACCTGACACGCCAACCGGCGGCAGGCTATTTCATGACCCAGGCGATTCTGGTGCAAGAGGCCGCGCTGAAAAGCCTCGACGAGCAGAACAAACAGCTGACCCAGCAGGTCCAGCGTCTGCAGGCCGAGTTGCAATCGGCCAAGGCGCAGAGCGGCGCTCCGGCAGCGAGCGGCGGCGGTGGGTTTCTGTCGAGTATCTTTGGCGGCGGCAGTTCGCGTCCGGCGCCGAGCCAGAGCGCAGCACCGTCGTCCAACGGCGGCTGGCGCGAACCGGCGCCGCAGCAGAGCTACCAGGCGCCGGCTCCACAACAGAACTTCGCCAACGCGCCGCCCAGCTATGGGCAGCAGGCAGCCCCGCCGGCGGCCAACAGCTTCCTCGGCGGCGCGCTGAAAACCGCCGCGGGCGTGGCCGGCGGTGTAATGCTGGCGCAGGGCATCAGCAGCCTGTTCCATCACAACCAGCAACCGGAAGAAATCGTCGAGATCATCAAGGAAGAACCGGCGCAGGTCGCCGACCAGAGCAACAGTGGCTGGGGCGATGATCAGCGCGTGGCGGACAATGGCTTTTCCGGCAATGACCAGAACGGTTTCAGCGACGCCGATTACAGCGATGACAATTCATCGTTCTTCGATGACGACGACTCCTTCGTCTGACCAACGGTCAGCATCGACCCGGGTGGCGAGGGAGCGTGCTCCCGCCGGGGCGCCTGGCGGCCCTTTCCTTTGAAAAGAGGGGCCTGCTGCGCAATCCAGCGCGAGCAAGCTCCCTCGCCACACTGCTATTTACTGGCATACTGGGCGCCTTTTTCGGGCCTGAACGCCTGACCCCGCTTCGTGCGCTTGCGCGCTCACAGGAACTCCGGTGAAAAAAATCGCAGTGTTCGCCGATGTGCAGAACCTCTACTACACCGTGCGTCAGGCCTATGGTTGCCACTTCAACTACGCCGCACTGTGGGCGGACATCAGCAAGAACGGGCAAATCGTCGAGGCCTACGCCTACGCGATTGACCGAGGCGACAGCAAGCAGCAGCAGTTCCAGCAGATCCTGCGCAACCTCGGCTTCACCGTGAAGCTCAAGCCCTACATCCAGCGCAGCGACGGCTCGGCCAAGGGCGACTGGGACGTAGGTATCACGCTGGACATCATGGACGCCGCCGACCATGTCGACGAAGTGGTGCTGGCCTCCGGTGACGGCGATTTCGACATGCTGCTCGAACGCATCATCAACAAACACGGCGTGCAAGCGGTGGCCTACGGCGTCCCTGGCCTGACCGCCAACTCGCTGATCCGCGCCGCCAGCCGCTACGTGCCGATCGAAGGCGCGCTGCTGTTGAAGAACTGAGCTGAACCATTGATTTGAACGGAGTACACCCCGGTTTGGAACGCATTGCAGTCATCGACTTTGAAACCACCGGCCTGTCGCCGAACAGCAGCTGCCGCGCTACGGAAATTGCCGTGGTCATGCTGGAAAACGGCCGCATTGTCGAGCGTTACCAGAGCCTGATGAACGCCGGCGTGCGCGTCCCCGCGTTCATCGAGCAACTGACCGGCATCAGCAACGCCATGCTGCGCACCGCGCCGCCCGCCGAACGGGTGATGGAAGAGGTCAACGAATTCGTCGGTTGCACGCCGCTGCTGGCGCACAATGCCTCGTTCGACCAGAAGTTCTGGGATTTCGAACTGGGCCGGATCAAGCGCACACGCCTGCAGAATTTCGCCTGTTCACTGCTGTTGGCGCGGCGGCTGATGCCGGCGGCGCCGAATCACAAGCTCGGCACGCTCACCACGTTCGCGCGCCTGCCGCACACCGGCCAGGCTCACCGGGCCATGGCCGATGCGGAGATGGCGGCGAACCTGATGGCGCATCTGGCGGATGAGTTGCGGGGCAAGCATGGGGTGCGCGAGTTGAATCACGACCTGCTGTGCAAGTTGCAGAAAGTCCCTGCCGCAAAAGTCGGCGAGCATTTGCAGCGTTATCGCTGATCCCTGGCCCACTGCAGCGTGCTGTACACACCACCTTAACCATTATGGGATAAGACGATGTGTACTTTGAAACATCAAATGTCTTCTAGGAGCTGCCGAAGGCTGCGATTTTTGCTTTAGGCCAGACTGTTGAATTGCTGGCTATTGATCTTGCTTACCGGCATGAAGCCTGTCGTTTTCTTGAAGTTCATAGCGTGTACAAAGTTCTTCATCGAGTCTGATGGGTCGATGCTTTGCATGTTGAGCTTGGACAGTGTCTCGCGAGAAATAGCGACGCTGAGGATGGGCTGATCCTCTAAGTGGCCGGTCGCGGAGTTGAGGAGTAAGTCAACGGCCGTAACAATGACGAGGTGTTCGGGAAGAATATTTAGCAGTTCTTGACCCACACGCAGAACGCAGCTGGATACGTAGTCCTGTAACAGCTCATTAAATTTACTGATCGGCATTTTTTTCACCGACAGTTTTCCACTCTGTAGCAGCGACTTGATGTCTTGAGGGATCACTTTGGTCCCGTGTACCGAGAGTGTGCATTCGAGAATGCCGTTATCTGCGACCGAGAAATTAATTGACGTGCCCAAGTGGGAAATATCCGTGAACGGATTCACGCGCAGAACTGCATCAATTTTTGATTGGCCATTGCCAGCGAGAATTCCTAGCGCGAGTTCGTGATCTATTTTCCAATCCTGATGCTCGTTTTCCCACTCCGCTATTTCTTGAGCCAACTGCTGCGTGTCTTTGGCAACCGCTGCTTGAATAGCGTGTTCCAGTTTTTTACGCTGTCTGGCCTCAAGTTTTAAAGTGCGCGCAATGAAGCCAGGTTTATAGCTGGCCTGTCTCGCCCTCGCTTGGTTTTCATGAGCATTTAGTGCGGCTGGTTTTATCGGCGCTATGGCGGTGTGTCAGTCAGCTTTGTATTGATTGATGCACCGCCTTCGCGAGCAGGCTCGCTCCCACATTCATCTTTTCGGTGTGCCTGATTATTTACCGTTGCCTTCGATGTGCCCCAACGGCACACGCTTTTCGACTGCGCTTGAAAGCACAATCGACGTCTTGCTGAACCCGAACTTCGCCACCCGATCGATCAACTCTTCCAGCTCCGGCATCGAGGCCACCGCCGCTTGCATGATCACGCACGGGGCGCCGGTGACCCGATGGCATTCGGTTATCTGCGGGATTTTGATCAGTTCATCGTAGGCCTTCTGGTTGCCGTGCTGGTTCAGGCGCAGTTCGATCACGCACTGGATCGGCAGGCCGATTTTCGCCATATCGATTTTTGCTTGATAACCGGTGATCACTCCGGCCGCTTCCAGTTTGGCCACGCGTTCGGCGACGGCGGGGGCTGAGAGGTTAACCTTGCGCGCCAGATCAGCGTAGGACGCGCGGCCGTTTTCCAGAAGTGCGCCGAGCAGCATGCGGTCGTATTTGTCCAAGGCGAACTCCTGAAATGGCCAGACTTTCGAAATCGCGGCTTAACCCGGCGATCTCCGTGATTTCAAAAGTGTACCGGCGCGATAAACAGGTTTTGTAACTTATTTTTGCGTGGCAGCCTTTCTAGAATAAACAGTCCACAGAAATCTGACTGTCGAGCTGCCCATGCCTGCCTTGCGCCGTTTTTCCCTGCCGTTGATCGCTGCGTTTTTTGCGTTGTATGTGATTTGGGGGTCGACTTATCTGGTGATCCGCATCGGTGTCGAATACTGGCCGCCGCTGTTGCTGGCCGGGGTGCGTTTCGTCATTGCCGGCAGCTTGATGTACGCGTGGCTGCGCTGGCGCGGGGCTCCGGCGCCGAGCTGGGCGCAGTGGAAAGCGGCGGGGCTGGTCGGCATTCTGCTGCTCAGTTTCGGTAACGGCGCGGTCAGCGTCGCCGAGCACACCGGTGTGGCCTCGGGTGTCGCCGCGCTGGCGGTGGCGACGGTGCCACTGTTCACCTTGCTGTTCGGCTATTTCTGGGGCGCGCGTAATACGCGGCTGGAATGGGCCGGTGTGGCGCTGGGGATCATTGGCATCGCCATGCTCAACATGGGTTCCAACCTGCAATCGAGTCCGCTCGGCGCGGTGTTGCTGATCTTCGCGGCAGCGAGCTGGGCGTTCGGTTCGGTGTGGAGCAAGCATCTGCCGCTCCCCGCAGGGGCGATGGCCAGTGCTGTGGAAATGCTGATTGGCGGCGTGGTCTTGCTGATCGGCAGCGCGCTGAGCGGCGAGCACCTGGAAGCGATGCCGCCGCTCGAGGGTTGGCTGGCGCTGGCCTATCTGATTTTCTTCGGCTCGATCATCGCCTTCAATTCCTATATGTATCTGCTCAAACACGTGCGCCCAGCGGCAGCGACCAGTTATGCCTACGTCAACCCGGCAGTGGCGGTGTTGCTCGGCGTGGTGTTTGTCGGCGAGACCATCGGCATCGAAGAGGCGTTGGCGATGCTGGTGATCATCAGCGCGGTGCTGCTGATCAGCCTGCCGCAGTGGCGCCGGCCGGCGCAGCCACCGGTGGAAGAGGCGAAAGCCGTTCCGACGGAAGCGCGTACGAATTAGGGTAAACTGCGCGGCATTGCATCCCCGCGTGATTTTTTCCTACGGTATTCCCATGACTTTCGCCTCCCTTGGCCTGATCGAACCCTTGCTGCGCTCCCTCGAGACGCTCGGCTACCAGACCCCGACGCCGGTGCAGGCGCAAGCCATTCCTGCGGTGCTGGCCGGTCGCGACCTGATGGCAGCGGCCCAGACCGGCACCGGCAAAACTGCCGGTTTCGCCTTGCCGCTGCTGCAGTTGCTGGCCATGCAAGGGCCGAAAGTCAACGCCAACTCGGCGCGTGCGCTGATTCTGGTGCCGACCCGCGAGCTGGCCGAACAGGTCCACGAAGCCGTGCGCCAATACGCGGAAAACCTGCCTCTGCGCACTTATGCGGTGTACGGTGGTGTCAGCATCAACCCACAGATGATGAAGCTGCGCGGCGGCGTCGATGTGCTGGTGGCCACGCCGGGTCGCTTGATCGACCTGTTCCGTCAGAACGCGCTGAAACTGGATCAGTTGCAAACGCTGGTGCTGGATGAAGCCGATCGCATGCTCGATCTGGGCTTCTCCGAAGAACTGGCGAATATCTACCGCATGCTGCCGAAAAAGCGCCAGACCCTGCTGTTTTCCGCAACCTTCTCCGATGACATCCGCCTGCTCGCCGGACAGATGCTCAACGATCCGCTGAGCGTCGAAGTCAGTCCGCGCAATGTCGCCGCCAACACGGTCAAGCAGTGGATCGTGACAGTGGACAAGAAGCGCAAGGCCGAGCTGTTCGTGCACTTGATGCGCAAGAACAAGTGGAAGCAGGTGCTGGTGTTCGCCAAGACCCGTAACGGCGTCGATGCGCTGGTGGAAAAACTTCAAGGCCTGGGTGTGAATGCTGACGGCATCCATGGCGACAAACCGCAGGCTACCCGCCAGCGCGCACTGGACCGTTTCAAACTCAGTGAAGTGCAGATTCTGGTGGCGACCGACGTGGCCGCCCGGGGCCTGGACATCGAAGATCTGCCGCTGGTGGTCAACTTCGATCTGCCGATCGTCGCCGAGGACTACATTCACCGCATCGGCCGCACTGGCCGCGCGGGTGCCACCGGTGAGGCGATCTCGCTGGTGTGTGCCGATGAAGTGAACATGCTCTCGGCGATCGAAATGCTCACGCGCCAGACTCTGAAGCGCCAGAACGAACCGGATTTCGAACCCGAGCACCGCGTGCCGGATACCGATGCCAGCGGTCAGGTGATCAAGAAGCCGAAAAAACCGAAGAAGCCGAAAGTGTCGGGCGGTGGCGGCAAGCGCAATCTGGGCAAGTGGGTCGACAGCGGTGAGACCTCGGCACCGGAGCCATCGATCAAGCCAGTGCGCAAAGTGCCGGTGTTCAATACCGGGCCGCGCAAGCGCAAGCCTTGAGATCAAAAATCAAAAGCCCCTCACCCTAACCCTCTCCCAAAGGGAGAGGGGACTGATTGGGGGATGCTTCACCTCGGTCGGCTCCCTCTCCTCGGGGAGAGGGCTGGGGTGAGGGGCAGGGGCGACTCAGTTCCCCCGCCGTAACCACTCCAACATCCCAAAACCCGCCGCCCGTCCGCTGGCAAAACACCCGGTCAGCAAATAGCCACCGGTTGGCGCTTCCCAGTCGAGCATCTCGCCCGCACAAAACACGCCCGGCGCCGCCTTGAGCATCAAACGCTCATCCATCGCTTCGAACCTGACGCCACCGGCGCTGCTGATCGCCTCGTCCAGCGGCCGGGTTTTCACCAGGGTCAGTGGCAATGCCTTGATCGCTCGCGCCAACAGCGCCGGATCGGCGAATGTCTCGGCATCGGTCAGCTCGCGCAACAACGCGGCTTTTACCCCATCAACCCCGACCTGACTGTGCAGATGCTTGGCCATTGAGCGCGAGCCGCGGGGTTTGCTCAGCGCCGCCTGCAATTTATCCACAGGGCGGCCGGGCAGCAGGTCGATGTGAATAACCGCCGCGCCGTAGCGATTGATTGCCTCGCGAATCGGCGCCGACAGGGAGTAGATCAGGCTGCCTTCAATCCCGGTCGCGGTGATCACGCATTCGCCTAGACGCGGGATATCGTCGTTCAAGCCGATGGCGATGTTTTTCAGCGGCGCGCCGGCGAATTTGCTCACCATCAGATCGCTCCAGGCCTGGACCTCGAAGCCACAGTTGCTCGGCTGCAGCGGCGCCAGATCCACGCCCCGTTGCTCCAGCGGCAACATCCACGCGCCATCCGAGCCCAGGCGCGACCAGCTGCCGCCGCCGAGGGCGAGCAGGGTGGCGTCGGGGTTTACGCTGAATTCACCTTCCGGGCTGGCGATGCGCAGCGCGCCGTCGGCGTCCCAGCCGAGCCAGCGATGGCGGGTGTGGATAACCACGCCGCTGTCGCGCAGGCGTTTGAGCCAGGCGCGCAACAGCGGCGCGGCTTTCATGTCGGTGGGGAATACGCGGCCGGAACTGCCGATGAAGGTTTCGATGCCCAGCTCGTGAATCCACCGGCACAGCGCATCAGCATCGAATGCGCGCAGCAGCGGGGCGATTTGCGGCGCGCGCTCGGCGTAGCGCGCGAGGAACGCCGGGTAGGCTTCGGAGTGGGTGATGTTCATGCCGCCGACCCCGGCCAGCAGGAATTTGCGCCCCACCGAGGGCATGCCGTCATAAAGATCGACGCGGACTCCGGCCTGGCTCAGCACTTCGGCGGCCATCAGGCCGGCGGGGCCACCGCCGATGATGGCGACGTGAGTGTTGGCGGGGACGGAATTCTGGGTCATGGGCGTGCGCTGCGGTATGGCGGGACAAGGCGCGCATTCTAACAGCCGAGCCCTCTGTAGGAGCTGCCGCAGGCCGCGATCTTTGCTGTGGATTTTGCAGCAAGATCAAAAGATCGCAGCCTTCGGCAGCTGCTACGGGTTATCCACAGGCAGTTCCACAACGATTGTGGGTCACGCAGCCTGTTTCAGTGACAGCCGTGTGAATCCCAGACCCGTTGCGCGCTGTGATGGAGGATGCCGTGGCGGCGGGCGAGGGCGTGGCGGTCCTTGCTGTAGCCACCGCCGATCACACCGACCACCGGGATGTCCCGGCCCAGGCAATGCCGCATCACCCGTTCATCGCGCTCGGCAACGCCTTCGTCGGTCAGTTGCAGATAACCGAGGGCATCGTCCTTGTGCACATCGACGCCGGCGTCGTAGAGCACCAGATCCGGTTGATACAGCGGCAGCAGGTAGTTGAGTGTGTCATCGACCACCTGCAGATAATCGGCATCGCCCATGCCCTTGGGCAGCGGAATGTCCCAGTCGCTGTCGGCCTTGCGTGCGGGAAAATTCTTCTCGCAGTGCAGGGAAACGGTAATCGCCTCCGGCGTGTCGTGCAGAATCCGCGCGGTGCCGTCGCCCTGATGCACATCGCAGTCGAAGATCAGCACGCGATTGACCCGGCCGCTCTGCAACAGGTACTGACTGATGATTGCCAGGTCATTGAAGATGCAGAAGCCAGCCGGGTAATCGTAATGGGCATGATGGGTGCCGCCGGCCAGATGACAGGCCAGGCCATGCTCAAGGGCTTTCTCTGCCGCGAGGATCGAACCGCCCACCGCACGCACGGTGCGCCGCGCCAGCGCTTCGTTCCACGGCAGGCCGAGGCGCCGTTGGTCTTCGCGGGACAACTCGCCGCTCATGTAGCGTTCGATATAGCTGCGGTCATGGGCGAGGGCGAGGATGTCGTTGGGGCAGATCTGCGGGCGCAGCAGGTCGGCGTCGCGGGTCAGGCCGCTATCGACCAGGTGATCGCGCAACAGACGAAACTTGTCCATGGGGAAGCGGTGATCCGCCGGGAACTCGGGGCTGTAGTCTTCGTGATAGATCAACGGCAAGGGCATGGCTTGTTTCGCGCAGAACCTGGGAACAAGTGAGCGATCCTACCAGCGATGTAGACTCAACGGCATGGAAATGGAGGGGACGATGGAGCCGATACTGGAGCTGCAAAGCGCGCGCTTGTTGATGCGTCAGTGGCAGGACGAGGATTTGCCGGCATTCGCCGCGATGTGCGCCGATCCACAGGTAATGCGCTACTTTCCGGCGCCACTGACCCGGCTGGAAAGTGCCGCGCTGATCGGCCGCGTGCGCGGGCATTTCGCCGAGCATGGTTTTGGCCTGTGGGCGCTGGAGCGCAAGGACACGGGCGAGTTCATCGGTTTCACCGGGCTCGGCGTGGTCGGCTTCGATGCGCCGTTCACCCCGGCGGTGGAGATCGGCTGGCGTCTGGCCAAGGAGCATTGGGGCCTGGGCTACGCCAGTGAAGCGGCGTGGACCGCGCTGCGCGCCGGCTTCGACCGCTTGAAACTGGAGGAAATCGTCTCGTTTACCGCCGAGCAGAATGCCCAGTCGGAAAAGGTCATGCAGGCGATCGGCATGCATCACGACCCGCAGGACGATTTCGATCACCCCAGGCTTGCGCCCGATCACCCGTTGCGCCGACATGTCCTGTATCGCATCAGCCGCGAACAATGGCTGCAAACCTTGCATGAATAAGCCGACCCGGACGTTTACAATGGCCGCCATTGTATTGGCCCGTGCCAGAACCTGAATCGTCCGTCGCAGCCAAGACTGCGCGGCCATTGCGTTGTGTGAGGAGAGTCTGAATGAGCCAAGTGCTGGAAGATCTGGTCGATCTGCTGACCCTGGAACCGATCGAAGAAAATCTGTTCCGTGGCCGCAGCCAGGATCTGGGGTTCCGCCAGTTGTTCGGCGGTCAGGTGCTCGGACAGTCGCTGTCGGCGGCCAGTCAGACGGTGGAAGAAGCGCGCCACGTGCACTCGCTGCACGGTTATTTCCTGCGCCCGGGCGATGCCAAGTTGCCGGTGGTCTATTCGGTTGATCGTGTCCGTGATGGCGGCAGCTTCAGCACCCGCCGGGTCACGGCGATCCAGAAGGGCCACCCGATCTTCACGTGCAGCGCTTCGTTTCAGTACGACGAGCAAGGCTTCGAGCATCAGGGCCAGATGCCCGTGGTGGTCGGCCCGGAAAACCTGCCGTCGGAACTGGAACTGACCCAGCAGCGTGCGCACCTGATCCCCGAGCACATGCGCGAAAAACTGCTGTGCCCGAAACCGATCGAAGTACGCCCGGTCACCGAAAAAGATCCGTACAACCCGCAACCGGCCGATCCGGTGAAGTACGTGTGGTTCCGCGCTGACGGCGCTCTGGCCGACATCCCGGCGCTGCACAAATACCTGCTGGCCTACGCCTCGGACTTCGGCCTGCTGACCACTTCGATGCTGCCCCACGGCAAATCGGTCTGGCAGAAAGACATGCAGGTCGCCAGCCTCGATCACGCGCTGTGGTTCCACAATGACCTGCGTGCCGATGACTGGTTGCTCTACGCGATGGACAGCCCATGGGCCGGCAATTCCCGCGGTTTTTCCCGTGGCAGCGTGTTCAACCGTGCCGGGCAACTGGTCGCTTCGGTGACTCAGGAAGGCCTGATCCGCCATCGCAAGGACTGGGCATGAGCCTGACGGAGGTTCGCCATTGGGTGTTCGACATGGACGGCACGCTGACCGTGGCCGTGCATGATTTCGCGGCGATTCGCGTGGCGCTGGCGATTCCGCCGGAGGACGACATCCTCAGCCATCTCGCCGCCTTGCCAGCGGATGAAGCAGCGGCCAAACATGCCTGGTTGCTCGAGCATGAACGCGATCTGGCACTGGGCTCGACCCCGGCCACCGGCGCGGTGGAGCTGGTGCGTGACCTGCATGCGCGGGGTTATCGCCTCGGCATACTCACGCGCAATGCGCGGGAGCTGGCGCACGTGACGCTGGAGGCGATCGGTCTGGCTGACTGTTTCGCGGTCGAGGATGTGTTGGGGCGCGACGAAGCACCGCCAAAGCCGCATCCCGGCGGTTTGCTGAAACTGGCCGAGGCCTGGCAGGTGCCAGCGAGTGACATGGTGATGGTCGGCGATTACCGTTTCGATCTGGATTGCGGTCGCGCGGCGGGAGCGCGGACGGTGTTGGTGAATCTGCCGGATAACCCGTGGCCGGAATTGACCGATTGGCATGCAAGGGATTGTGTCGAGTTGCGGCGGATGCTTCAGGCTTAAGAGATTTGCTGTTAGTGATGCCCTCATCGCGAGCAGGCTCACTCCTACAATTTGGAATGCGTTCCCCTGTAGGAGTGAGCCTGCTCGCGATAGCTTCGGCACATTCAGCACAAAACCTACTGATCAAACAAAGCCTTCTGCCCCTCCGCCGAAGTCAGCATGCCATCCCCGTCATGCCCGACCCCGGGCACTTCAATCAGTCGCTGATTGACCCCCTCAGGATGGCGGCGCAGCAGATAGCCGAAATACAGCTTGCCGCGCATCAAGCGGTAAGCCCCTTGCGCCTCGGCCGCGCAGCTCTTGTCCAGCGCCGGATGTTCCGGGTCGACATCCTGCTGGCCGAGCAGATAAATCACCTCGCGTTTGACGTAACTGCTCTCGACCTGCAACGGCGTTTGCCCGCCGGCATACACCGGCATGTCCGCCAGTCCATATTTCCAGCGATTGAAACCCGGGCATTGCGCGTGATCGAACGCCACCGGCCGCTGCTCGTTGAAGTACGCATAAGAAGAAGGATTGGCGACTACAAAGCGCAAGCGAATGCCGTTGGCCTTGAGCGCTGGCTGATCCTTGGCCAGCAAGGCGTAGCGCTGCACCACCTGACCACCGCCGGAGTGGCCGAAGATCACGATCTGCTTCACGTCCGGAAACTGTTTGCGATCGCTGACCCGCGCGACGATTTCATCCAGCGCGGCATAGGAACTCAGCGGATTCGGCCCGGTGGACAAGCCGCCGCCCATCCACTCGTTGCCTTGCCAGCGCAGCACCGTCGGCGGCAAGGAATACAAAGTGACATCGCTTTCATTGAGAAATTGCGGGGCGATCACCAGCGTGTGTGCGGTCTGCCCGGCGAGTTCGGCGGCGCTTTGCGCGCTTTTGCGATAGGTCTCGGCGTTGCGCAAGCGACCGTGAATGACGATCAGTACGCGCTCGATTTTCTCCGGCGCCGGGCCGATGCCCACTGCCATTTCCCCGGCCTTGAGTTGCAGGCGACCGGGGCTGATCGCATCGACGCCGGCCGCTTGCGCGGTGCCGGCGATGAACAGTAACGCCACAAGCCATTTATGCATTTACAGGGTTTTCGCCGCGAAGGTGTCGCACTGGCTTACCTGGCCTTGCGCGAATCCGGTTTTGAACCAGCGCACCCTTTGCGCCGACGTACCGTGGGTAAACGAGTCCGGCACCACGCGGCCCTGACCCTGTTGCTGCAGGCGATCATCGCCGATGGCGTTGGCGGCGTTCAAGGCTTCTTCGATGTCGCCGGGTTCCAGCCAGTTCAGGCGCTTCTGCGCGTTATACGCCCAGACGCCCGCGAGGCAGTCGGCCTGCAATTCCTGACGGACCAGCAGGCCGCCGTCGCCTTCCATTTGCCGACCTTGCTGACGCGCCGTCTGCATCTTCGCCGACACGCCTAGCAGTGTCTGCACATGGTGACCGACCTCGTGCGCGATCACGTAAGCCTGAGCGAAGTCGCCGGCGGCTTTGAAGCGCTGCGACATTTCCTGGAAGAAGGCCATGTCCAGATAGACCTTCTGGTCGGCCGGGCAATAGAACGGGCCGGTGGCAGAAGTGGCCATGCCGCACGCCGAATTCACCCGATTGCTGAACAGCACCAGTGTCGGGTCTTTGTATTGGCGTCCGGCCTGCTGGAAGATCGGACCCCAGGTGTCTTCGGTGTCGCCGAGGATCGAGCGGACGAATTCGGCCTGTTCATCATTGGCCGGCGGTGCCTGGCGGGTTTGCGAGGTGGGTGCCGGTTGGTCCATCTGTCCGGTCAACTGGCCGAGGATCTGCATCGGGTCCTGGCCGGTCAGCCAGCCGATGCCGACGATCAGCACGATGGCCGTCAGGCTAAGGCCCTTGCCGCCACCGAAGCGCATGCCACCGCCACCGCCGGCATCATCACCCCGGGCGTCGACGACGTTGTCACTGCGTCGGCCTTTTTTCCATAGCATGTGGGAATCCTCTTTATTGCGGGTGATGAGTCAGGTGATGAGTGTTGCCGCTGTGTGAGTGTGGCGCCAGTCCGGTCGTCCGTCCATTCACACGCGCCCACGTGGTGCGGGCTTGTTATTGACGGTCGGCCGGGCGGCGAATTCAATCCGGAGAAGAATTTATCCCGGCCAGGTCATGAACCGGCTGTTTCGACAGCAGTCTGTGATGTTGCAGACTTGCCGAGAGCCGAAGTGGCGGGAATCTTGCCTCACGGTTTTGCTCAACGGCGGTTTCCCGGCGAAGAAGATGGCAACCTGTGCGGTTGCTGAAAGCTGCGCCGACTATGATTGCCACACCGATTGCCGCCAGCGCGAACGCTCGCCTGGGTATTTTTTTCAGAGATTGCCAATGACCGTCAGCACCCCGCTCTCCGGTGTCAACCAGCCCTTCAAGGGGATCCTGCTGATTGTCGTGGCGACGTTCCTGTTTTCCAGTCACGACGCCTTATCCAAATACCTGTCCGGGTTCTATCCCATCGTGATGGTGGTGTGGGCGCGCTATGTGGTGCACACCCTGTTGATGGCGGGGATTTTTCTGCCGCAATCCGGCTTGCGTGTGCTGCGCACCAAAAAACCGTTATGGCAGCTCGCCCGTGCCCTGTGTCTGCTCGGCACCAGCCTGTTTTTCACCACGGCGCTGTTGTACATCCCGCTCGCGGAAGCCACGGCGGTCAACTTTCTCGCACCGGTGTTGGTCACCGCATTGTCGGTGCCGCTGCTCAAGGAACGGGTGACGCGCGGGCAGTGGATCGCGGTGATCTGCGGTTTCATCGGCGTGCTGATCATCGTCCACCCGGGTGGCGAACTGTTCACCCCGGCGATCCTGCTGCCGTTCTGTTCGGCACTGTTTTTCTGCTTTTACCAACTGCTGACGCGCAAGCTCGCCGAAGTCGACAGCCCGACCACCAGCAACTTCTTCGCCGGGCTGTGCAATACCCTGGTGATGAGCGCGCTGGTGCCGTTCTTCTGGCAAGTGCCGAGTCTGCCACACGCCGCGCTGATGCTGGCGCTGGGCAGCTGCGGGATGACTGCTCACCTGTTTCTGACCCAGGCCTTCCGTCACGCAGCACCAGCCTTGCTGGCGCCGTTCGGCTATTGCCAGATCGTCTTTGCCGGGTTGTTGGGCTGGCTGCTGTTCAGTCACACGCCGAGCGGGTTGACGGTGATTGGTATTGCGGTGATCTGCTGCAGCGGATTGGCGGCGGCGTGGCAGCAGAGCCGGCGCTGAAGAAACGCAAATCCCCTGTAGGAGTGAGCCTGCTCGCGATGACGGTGTATCAGTCAACATAAGTGTCGATTGAAATACCGCTATCGCGAGCAGGCTCACTCCTACAGGGGGGGGGGCGATACAGGCAGGTTATTCGCTAACGGTCGGAATCTTGCGCGGTGCCATGAAGTACATCCACGTCAGTGCGAGGAAGTACATCGCCGGAATCAGCGTGAACAGCACCGTGTAGTTGTTGTTGGTGACGGTGAGGATGTGGCCGACGATCTGGGTCATGAACATCCCGCCGATCGCCGCGCACATGCCGCCGAAGCCGAACACCGTGCTCATCATGTGCTTGGGCGTGTAGTCCATCACCAGGCTCCAGATGTTCGCGGTCCAGGCTTGATGCGCGCCGATGGCCAGGGAGATTGCAGCGACGGCGACCCACAGATTGGCGGAACCAGCGGCCATGACCACGCCGATGATGCAGCAGGCAAACAGCAACATCGACAGCAGCCGCGCCTTGATCGAATTCATTCCGCGACCGATCAGGAACGAGGACAGGATCCCGCCGCCGACACTGCCGAAGTCAGCCGTGACGTAGATGATGATCAGCGGAATACCCATCTGCGTCACATTGATGCCGAGGTTGTATTGCTGATTGAGAAACGGCGGCAGCCAGTACAGATAGAACCAGAACACCGGCGCAGTCAGCGAGTAGGCGAGGGCGAAGGCCCAGGTGCCGCGCATGCGCAGGATCTTGCTGAATGGCACGCGGGCCTGTTCCGATTCGACTTGCTGCTGGATGTAATCGAGTTCCGATTGTTTTACCCGTGGGTGATCTTCCGGGTTGAAGTATTTCAGGCCCCAGAACAACAGCCAGATCCCGCCGAGTGCGGCCATGCACAGGAACGCCGCCTGCCAGCCCCACGCATGCAGGATCAGCGGCAGCAGCATCGGCGTGAACATCGCGCCGACGTTGGTGCCGGCGTTGAAGATGCCGGTAGCGACTGCACGTTCACCGGCCGGGAACCACAGGCGCGTGGTTTTCACGCAGGCCGGGTAATTGGCGGCTTCAGTCAGGCCGAGGATGAAGCGGCAGACCATGAAGCCGGCTGCCGAAGTCGCCAGGCCATGGGCGCCGGTGGCGAGGCTCCAGAGCAGCACGGCGCAGAAGAACACGCGCTTGACGCCGACCCGGTCGATCAACCGTCCTTGCAGGACAAACCCGATCGCGTAGCCGACCTGGAACCAGAAGTTGATGTTGGCGTAGTCCATCGCCGTCCAGCTCATTTCCTTGGCGAGGATCGGCTGCATGACGCCTAGGGCGGCGCGGTCGATGTAGTTGAGGGTGGTGGCAAAAAATACCAGCGCCAGCATGCCCCAGCGGGTCTTGCCGACCGCCATGGCGCCGCGGATCTTGTCGCCGATGCCACCCGTGGCAGTGCTCATGGCCGGAGCCATGCGGGAAGTCTGTGAAGGAATCATGTGTTCCACCCGTTTTTGGATTTGTTATTTGGTGTTCTTTACGGTCGAACACCTTGTCCGGCGGTTAGTGGCCGGACTCGATGTGCAACCGATGTTGGGCAGTGAACAAAAAATCGTCAATTCGCCAAATCGCCATAGTGTTCGATAATCGCACGCAAAACTAACCGGGTAGTACACTTTAAATTGCTGCGCGCAGGGATGCAGCCAATAATTTCCCTCACTATAAAAACCCATTCCCTCGTAGGAGCTGCCGAAGGCTGCGATCTTTTGATTTTGCTGTTTAGGTAATCAAGATCAAACGATCGCAGCCTTCGGCAGCTCCTACACAAAAGCGGCGCAGTCCGGGAGTTGAAACATGCAGCGTTCCATTGCCACCGTTTCCTTGAGCGGCACCCTGCCGGAAAAACTCGAAGCCATTGCCGCCGCCGGGTTCGACGGCGTGGAGATTTTCGAAAACGACCTCCTGTACTACGACGGCAGTCCCCGCGAAGTTAAACAGATGTGCGCCGATCTCGGCATCGCCATCACCCTGTTTCAGCCGTTCCGTGATTTCGAAGGCTGCCGCCGTGATCGCCTGGCCCGCAACCTGGAGCGCGCAGAGCGCAAGTTCGACCTGATGCAGGAACTCGGCACCGATCTGGTGCTGGTGTGCAGCAATGCTTCCGCCGACAGCCTGGGCGATCAACAGATTCTCGTCGATGACTTGCGCCTGCTTGCCGAGCGCGCCGGCGCCCGCGGCTTGCGCATAGGTTACGAAGCGCTGGCGTGGGGCCGGCACGTCAACACTTATCAACAGGTCTGGGACATCGTCCGTCAGGCCGATCACCCGAGCCTCGGCGTGTTGCTCGACAGCTTCCACACGCTGTCGCTGAAGGGCGATCCAAGCGCCATCGCCGATATTCCCGGCGACAAGATCTTCTTCGTGCAAATGGCCGACGCGCCGATTCTGCAGATGGATGTGCTGGAGTGGAGCCGGCATTTCCGCTGCTTCCCGGGGCAGGGCGAATTCGATCTGCCGGGTTTTCTCGCGCCGATCATCAAGAGCGGCTATAGCGGGCCGTTGTCGCTGGAAATCTTCAACGACGGCTTCCGTGCCGCGCCGCCACGGGCCAACGCCGCCGACGGTTTGCGTTCGCTACTTTATCTGGAAGAGAAAACCCGTCAGCGTCTCGAGCAGGAATCGACGCCGGTGGCCAACCGCGACATCCTTTTCGAAACGCCGCAGGCCAGCGAATACAACGGCGTTGAGTTTCTTGAGTTTGCCGTCGACGAAGCGCTCGGGGCGAAGCTCGGTCACTGGCTGCAACGCCTCGGTTTTGCCAAGGCCGGGCAGCATCGCTCCAAGAATGTCAGCCTGCTGCGTCAGGGCGATATCAATCTGATCCTCAACTGCGAACCTTATTCGTTCGCCCACAGCTTCTTCGAAGCCCATGGCCCGTCGCTGTGCGCCACGGCTGTGCGGGTCAGGGACAGCGCCAGTGCGCTGGCCCGCGCGGTCGCTTACAAGGGGCAGCCCTATCGCGGGCTGGTCGGGCCGAATGAACTGGAACTGGCGGCGGTGCGCGCACCGGACGGCAGTCTGATTTATCTGGTCGACGAGGACGCCGACGTTTACGGGACCGATTTCAATCTGCTGCCGGACGCACAGACCGGCGGCGGCCTCAAGCGAATCGATCACATGGCCATGGCGCTGCCGGCCGACAGCCTCGACAGTTGGGTGCTGTTCTACAAGAGCCTGCTGGATTTCGAGGCCGACGACGAAGTGGTGCTGCCCGATCCGTACGGTCTGGTGAAGAGCCGCGCACTGCGCAGCCGCGACAGTTCGATCCGGCTGCCGCTGAATATCTCCGAGAACCGTAACACCGCGATCTCCCACGCGTTGTCGAGTTATCGCGGCTCCGGTGTGCACCACATCGCGTTCGATTGTGACGACATCTTCGCCCAGGTCAGTCGCGCCAAAGAGGCCGGCGTGCCGCTGCTGGACATCCCGCTGAACTACTACGACGACCTCGCCGCGCGTTTCGATTTCGACGATGAGTTTCTCAGCGAGCTGGCCTATTACAACGTGCTCTACGACCGTGACGCCCAGGGCGGCGAGCTGTTTCATGTGTACACCGAGCCGTTCGAAGGGCGCTTCTTTTTCGAGATCATCCAGCGCAAGAACGGTTACGCCGGTTATGGCGCGGCCAACGTTGCCGTAAGGCTGGCGGCGATGGCCAAATCCCGCAGCGGCGCGGCGCGTCAGGCGAAGTTGTAGGGAATTCGTAAACGCGGGATTAAACACGGGCCGCGCGGCTTCCTTCACTGTCCCGCGCGGCCCATAATCGCCAGCTTGTGCAGTGATGGCCGTGAGCCCGCGATGACCATGAATTCAGAACTTTCCGCCGCTGCTGTCGAGTCCGACCCAGTGCCGCGCAAGAGTCGCAAGAACAACCCGGAAAAGACCCGCGAAAACATCCTGCAGGAGGCGATCGTCGAGTTCGTCCAGCAGGGCTTGTCCGGCGCCCGCGTCGACGCGATCGCCGAGCGCATCCACACCTCCAAGCGCATGATCTATTACTACTTCGGCAGCAAGGAGCAGTTGTACGTCGAGGTGCTGGAGAAACTCTACGGCAATATCCGCAGCACGGAAAACCGCCTGCACCTGGACGAACTGCCGCCCGAACTGGCGATCCGCCGACTGGTGGAGTTCACGTTCGATCACCACGACCGCAACGTCGATTTCGTGCGCATCGTCAGCATCGAAAACATCCACAACGCCGAGTACGTGAAACGTTCCGATGCGATCAAGGCGCTGAACAACACGATCCTCGACACCTTGGGCGGGATTCTGCAACGGGGGGCGGACGAAGGTTTGTTCCGGCGTGGCATCGATGCGCTGGACGTGCACCTGCTGATCAGTTCGTTCTGCTTCTATCGCGTGTCGAACCGCCACACGCTGGGGGAAATCTTCCAGATCGATCTGCCGGACGAAACCATCAAGCAGCGCCACCGCGAGATGATCTGCGAATCGGTGTTGCGCTACCTGCAGGCCTGACACATCCCACCCTGTAGGAGTGAGCCTGCTCGCGATGGCATTCCGTCAGCCAATGCATCTATTGGCTGATACACCGCTATCGCGAGCAGGCTCACTCCTACAGGGGGCGGCAGGGCTCAGCCATTCATGCTCTGAAAGTGCTCAAGCATGCGCTGCGCATCCGGCACCACGTCGCTGAACAATTCAAACGCCTTGACCGCCTGAAACACCGCCATGTTGCCGCCATCAAGCGTGCGGCAACCCAGAGCCCGGGCGTCGCGCAGCAATTCGGTTTCCAGCGGGAAATACACAATCTCTGCGACCCACATTGCTTTGCGCAGCAACTGCGCCGGCACCGGTGTACCTGGCAGCTTGGCCATGCCCATTGGCGTGGTGTTGACCAGGCCGTCGGCCTGCGCCAGCGCCCCGGGCAAATCCCGCCCGGCTTGCGCGCGACCGGCGCCAAAATGTTGATTCAGATTGTTCGCCAGACTTTCCGCGCGCTCGCGATCGACATCAAAAATCGTCAATTGCCGTACGCCTTCACTGAGCAGCGCGTGGGCCACCGCCGCGCCGGCGCCGCCAGCACCCATCTGCACTACTCGTTCGCGGGCAGCGTCTGGCAGACCTCGGCGAAAACCTTCGGCGAAACCGAGACAATCGGTGTTGTGGCCAATACGTTTGCCATCCTTCAGCACCACCGTGTTCACTGCGCCGATCCCTCGCGCTTCCGGCGACAATTCATCGAGCAGCGGGATGATTGCCTGCTTGCATGGAAAAGTGATGTTGAGTCCGGTGTAGTTCATCCGCTCGGCCGCTTGCAGCAAGTCGGGCAGCGCCGTGCTGTCGAGGCGCAATTGATCGAGGTCGATAAGTTGGTAGAGATAACGCAGGCCCTGCGCATCGCCCTCGTGTTCGTGCAGTGCCGGCGTGCGCGAAGCCTGAATCCCGGCGCCGATCAGCCCGGCGAGTATCACTCTGGAACGTGACATGGCCTTCACCCCCGCAACCGCTGACTGAAATGTTCCAGCGCCAAGCGATAACCATGGCTGCCGAATCCGCACATCACCGCCGTGGCAATGCCCGAAACAAACGAATGATGACGGAACGGCTCACGGGCGTGGACGTTGGACAGATGCACTTCAATCACTGGCAGCTCGCTGGCGACCAAGGCATCGCGAATCGCTACCGACGTATGCGTCCACGCCGCCGGGTTGATCACGATCCCGGCGCAACGACCGCGCGCCGCGTGAATCCAGTCGAGCAGCTCGCCTTCATGATTGGTCTGGCGAAACTCTACGGTCAGGCCAAACTCGTCAGCCGCGCGACCACACAGCGCGGAAATGTCCGCCAGGGTCTCATGACCATAAGTCGCCGGCTCGCGGGTGCCAAGCAGGTTCAGGTTCGGGCCGTTGAGCACCAGAACGATAGGGGACATGGGGTAACTCCACTTATTGTTTTTGGCATCGGCCGAGAGGTTTCAGCCTGTGGAGATAAAATGTACTAGATGGTTACATCGGTCAATTGAACAGAAATGACCTGGGCGTTTTATGTTCGGTGATCGCACAGGCAAATTCAGGCGAGCCCTGATTTCAAGATGTAACGACAGCTTTTCTTACGTTTTTTCCAATCAATTCCCAAGCCCCGCTCTCCATGCCCGCTAGCCTTGGATGACCTCCGACACGTTCGCTCGTGGCAACCGGTTGTCGGACTCGAAAGGAAAATCGAGTTTGGAAATCCATTAACCTAACGGATGGGTTAGCATGAAGATATGCAGCTACAAAGGAATGTCGATTCGCATCATGTTGAGAGGCGAACACTGCCCACCCCACGCCCATGTAGATGCGGGTGCCTGGAATGCCCGCATCCGGTTCAGCTTCTGGCACAACGAAGTTGATCTGTGGGACGTCGTGCCGCTGTCCCGTCGACCGCCGCTCGCCGTGCTGAACGGCTTGTGCCTGTCACTTGGACAACCGGCGCACCTGCGTCGAGCACGCGGGATCTGGTGGTCGGGCTTGCAGACCGTTTGTCTCGATAACCAGATATGGGATTGCCAAACAAACGAAGTGCCCGTGATGAAACCAGTCACCGACCAGATCTACCGGATCGGATCGGCGCGCTATCACCCAGAAGCAGACAAGGTGCTGCTGACCTTGATCGGCAAGTTGGAAGGAGTTGAAATCGAATTATGAAAGTCATCAAGGCAAAACCATCGGCGCATCGTCCCCTGACGGAAGAAATGCTCGATGCCGCCATCAAACTTGGCGAAGCACGACAAGCCAGCAGTTTGCAGGCAGTATCCGTGAGGCTCGAAGAATCCTCTCTGGCTATTCGTTTCGAGGACGGCAGCGGTGTGTTGTTGCCGGTAAAGCAGTATCCGGAGTTCGACGGGTTTGAAGCAGCCGATTATGAAAGCCTGACGATCGGCTCCGCCGGCACTGCGCTGTGCCATGAGGGTAAAGACCTGGATATTTCCATTGCCGGAATGATTTCGGCGAACCCGTCGCTCATGCGGATGGCGGCGTCGGTCGTTGCTTCGCGCAACGGGCGTCAAAGCAGCGCTGCAAAATCAGCAGCCGCACGAGCCAATGGCAAGAAAGGCGGGCGTCCACGTAAAACCGATATCGCGCCATAGCACCCACAAAAAAGCCGTCAATCACGACGGCTTTCTCTTCCCAGCTTCCGGCAATCAACGCCGGGTCAGCAGCACACCGGATTCCATGTGATGGGTCCACGGGAACTGGTCAAACATCGCGCATTGAGTGATGCGGTGGGTGTCGTGCAGTTGGGCGATGTTGGCGGCCAGGGTCTCCGGGTTGCAGGAGATGTAGAGGATGTTGTCGAAGCGTCGGGTCAGTTCACAGGTGTCCGGGTCCATGCCGGCGCGCGGTGGGTCGACGAAAACGCTGCCGAATTCATAGCTCTTCAGATCGATGCCGTGCAGGCGGCGGAACGGGCGCACTTCGTTGAGCGCTTCGGTCAGTTCCTCGGCGGACAAACGCACCAGCGTGACGTTATCCACCGCATTTTCGCTGAGGTTGCTCAGGGCCGCGTTGACTGAAGTCTTGCTGATTTCGGTAGCGAGCACTTTGCGTACGCGGGTGGCCAGCGGCAGGGTGAAGTTGCCGTTGCCGCAGTACAACTCCAGCAGATCGTCGCTGCGATCGCCCAGCGCTTCGTATGCCCAATTGAGCATCTTCTGGTTCACCGTCCCGTTCGGCTGGGTAAACGCGCCTTCGGGCTGGCGATAGCTGAAAGTGCGACCGCCGACTTCGAGTTTCTCGACGACATAGTCCTGGCCAAGCACTTCGCGCTTGCCCTTGGAGCGGCCGATGATGCTCACACCGAGATCGGCCGACAACTGAGTCGCCGCCGCGTGCCAGTGCTCGTCCAGCGGACGGTGGTAGCACAGGGTGATCATCGCGTCGCCGGCCAGCGTGGTCAGGAATTCGACCTGGAACAGCTTGTGGCTCAGCGCCGAATTGGCCTGCCACGCAGCCTTCAACTGCGGCATCAACTGGTTGATGCGCAGGCTGGCGATCGGGAATTCTTCGATGAGGATCGGCGTGCGTTTGTCATCCTGAGAGAACATCGCGTAGTGCCGCTCGCCGCCCTCGCGCCACAGGCGGAATTCGGCGCGCAGGCGGAAGTTCTGCAGCGGCGAATCAAACACCGTCGGCTCGGGTGCATCGAACGGCGCCAGCAGCTCACGCAGACGTGTGACCTTGGCTTCGAGTTGTTCGGCGTAGGCTTGGGAATTGAAAGTCATGCGTTGAACCAACCCAACTTGATCACAAACAGAATCGACAGAATCACCAGTGCCGGGTTCAGTTCTCGGGCGCGGCCGGACAGCAGCTTGATGGCAGTCCAGGCGATGAAACCGAAAGCGATGCCGTTGGCGATCGAATAGGTGAACGGCATCGCCAGTGCAGTGACCACAACCGGCGCGGCGACGGTGATGTCATCCCAGTCTATTTCCGCCAGGCCCGATGTCATCAACACGGCGACGAACAGCAGCGCTGGTGCAGTGGCGAAAGCCGGCACGCTGGCCGCCAGTGGCGAGAAGAACAGCGCCAGCAGGAACAGGATCGCCACGACAATGGCGGTCAGGCCAGTGCGGCCACCGGCACTGACGCCGGCCGCGGATTCGATGTAACTGGTGGTGGTCGAAGTGCCCAGCAGCGAACCGGCCATGGCCGCCGTACTGTCGGCGATCAGCGCGCGGCCCATTTTCGGCATGTGGCCGTCCTTGCCCATCAGGCCGGCGCGCTTGGCGACGCCGATCAGGGTCCCGGAGTTGTCGAACAGGTCGACGAACAGGAAGGCGAAAATCACGCTGACCAGACCGATGTCCAGTGCACCTTTGATGTCCAGTTGCAGGAAGGTCGGCGCCAGCGACGGCGGCATTGACAGGATGCCGCCGAACTCGGTGACGTTCAGTGCGATCGAGGCGATGGTGACGGCGAGAATGCCGATCAGCACCGCGCCGCGCACTTTCAGCGCTTCGAGGGCGACAATTACCGCGAAGCCGACTGTGGCGAGAATCGGCGCCGGTTTGGTCAGATCGCCGAGACCGACCATGGTCGCTGGGTTGCTGACTACGATCCCAGCGTTGTGCAGGGCGATCAGTGCCAGGAACAGGCCGATACCGGCGGCGATCGCCGAGCGCAATGGCAGCGGGATGGCGTTGATGATCCATTCACGGATGCGGAAGATCGACAGCAGGAAAAACAGCACGGCGGAAATGAACACCGCACCCAGCGCCACCTGCCAGGTGTGGCCCATGTGCAGGACCACGGTGTAGGTAAAGAAGGCATTCAGGCCCATGCCCGGAGCGAGGGCGATCGGGTAGTTGGCGATCAGGCCCATCACGGTCGAGCCGATCGCGGCCGCCAGACAGGTAGCGACGAAGATCGCGCCTTTGTCCATGCCGGTCTCGCCGAGGATGCTCGGGTTGACGAACAGAATGTAAGCCATGGCCAGGAAAGTCGTGACGCCCGCGAGAATTTCGGTGCGCACGTTGGTGTTGTGTGCCTTGAGTTGAAACAGCCTTTCCAGCATGTCTGCTCCCCGTGGCGCGCGTGGCGCCGTGAATGTATCGACCTCAACAGCAAAGCACAGACCGTCGCAAGCGCCTGGAAAATTGTCGTGGGCCGGAAAAAGCCGCGCATCATACCAGCCGCGTGAGGAATTTGGCGGATGTTGGTGTCGATCGTCGGCGAAGTTTTGCGCAGCAGACAACTGCGCCATACTGCGCGCTGATTTTTCGGAGTGGGCAGGCATGCGCAACGGCGGGATGAAGATTTTCGGATGGATTGCAGCACTGCTGGTGGCAGTCCCGGCGTTCGCGGCATCGGCGCCGCCATTGACCCAGGTAAAGGTCATCAAAGTGCAGTCGCCGTCCTGTGGCCTGGAAGATATCGCCGATCACCAGGCGCAAACCCAGTGCAATCACAACGGGCCGAACATCAAGGTCTACGTGCTGGAAGTCGGCTATGGCCAGAACCAGCCGCAGGTGACTCTGGATGGCTTCGAGGTCAACGGCACCCGAGGCCCGGTGTGTGCCTTCGATAATGGCAATCTCACCGAATGCACGCCCGGCAGCAAAACCGTCGGTTCTCTTTATACCTTCGATCTGGCCGGTAAACAGGAAGGCACCTTCAGCTTCAGCAACACTTCGCTCAACGCGCCGCGCAACATGATGTCGACCCAGCTTTACATCAAGTAACGGCTGTCTTCGAACAGGGTGGGATAAAGCTGACTACGCTTTACAGACTACCAGCGGAAAGCGCCCATGACTGCCAGAGCCCTGATTGCCCTCGCCGAGGGCATCGACGATTTGCAAAGCGTGACCCTGATCGACGTGCTGCGCCGCGCCGGTATCGAAGTGGTTGCCGCCAGTATTGAAGGCCGGCGCATGCTGACCTGCGCGCGGGGCACCCGGCTGACCGCCGACGGCATGCTCGTCGATGTACTCGCGCAGCGCTTCGACCTGATCGTCCTGCCGGGCGGTGCCGTCGGCTCCCAGCATCTCGCTGCGCACCAGCCCTTACAGCAATTGCTCAAAGACCAAGCCAGCGCCGGCCGACTGTTCGCCGCCATCGGCGAAGCCCCGGCCATTGCGCTGCAAGCATCAGGCGTGCTGCGCCAGCGACGCATGACCTGCCTGCCCGGCGCCAGCCATCAGTTGTCGGGCTGTACGTTTGTTGATCAACCGGTGGTGGTCGACGGCAACTGCATCACCGCCCAAGGCTCCAGCGCGGCGCTGGAATTTGCCTTGACCCTGATCGAGCAGCTTGGTGGCAAGGCGTTGCGGATGAGGGTGGCGGGGGAGTTGATGGCCTGACGGGTCAGCCGTGGGCTGCGAGGGGTTCTATCATTGGTTGCTCACGGTGCTCCGCTTGCCAAAGATCGTAGTCGGTTTGACCACCTAGCCACACGCGCGCCTTGCCAATCCCTGCACGTTCAAGTCGTACTGCCAGATCCGGGCTGATTGGCGCGTGTCCGTGCAGTACGCGCGAAAGGTGCGGGCGTGCAAAGCCAAGGTGCCGTGCTAATTCGCTCACGCTGATGCCAAGCTCGGGCAAGACATCCAGCAGCAGGGTTTCACCGGGGTGTGGCGGGTTGTGCATGGGCATGAGCCTGCCTCCTGTCAGCGGTAGTCCAGATAATCGACCAATTCGATATCCGAACCGACAAAACGAAAGATCACTCGCCAGTTGCCTGACACGCTGAGCGACCAATATTCGCTTAGCTCACCTTTCAAAGGATGCAGGCGCCAGCCGGGCAAGTCCAAGTCCCCGGGAAGCGTCGCTCGATCCATGAACTGCAACATGCGCGACAGCCGTTTTGCATGGTCGGCACGAATTCCACGAGTCGTACCTGTTTCATAGAAGCCACGAAGGCCTTTGTGCTGAAAGGATTTGATCATGGCGGCGAGTGTAAGGCGATACATTACACCCAGTGCGGTAACTATGTACCGCACGTTGTCGCTTGATATGTGCTTGGCAGGTGAGTTTTTCCAGAAAACTCAGACCTTCTCCTCCACCGGCACATGCATCCGGTCCCGGTTCGCCAACGTCGGAAACAGCTTGATCCACGTCCCAGTCACCACCAGCGTGCCGATTCCGCCCATGACCACCGCCGGCACGGTGCCGAACCAGTGGGCGGTGAGGCCTGATTCGAATTCGCCCAACTGGTTCGAGGCGCCGATGAACAGGCCGTTCACCGCGCTGACCCGGCCGCGCATTTCGTCGGGGGTTTCCAGTTGTACGAAGGAGGCGCGGATCACCATGCTGATCATGTCCGCGGCGCCGAGCACCACCAGTACCGCCAGCGAGAACCAGAACGAGGTCGACAGGCCAAAGGCGATGGTGGCGACGCCGAAGATGCCGACGGCGGTGAACATCACCCGGCCGACGTTGCGTTCCACGGCAAACCGCGCCAGGAACAATGACATCAGCAACGCGCCCACCGCCGGCGCCGAGCGCAGCAGGCCGAGGCCCCACGGGCCGGTCAGCAGAATGTCCTTGGCAAACACCGGCAGCAACGCCGTGGCGCCGCCGAGCAACACGGCAAACAGGTCCAGCGAGATCGCGCCGAGGATGTCCGGACGGCTGCGGATGAAGCGAATCCCCGCCAGCAGCGAGTCCAGCGTGGCTTTGCCTTTGTTCAGCGGCGTCTGGCGTGCCGGCAGGTTGAGCATCAGCAAGCAGGCGATCACATACAGCAATACGGTCGGGCCGTAGACCCAGACGCTGCCGAATGCATAGAGCAAACCGCCGAGGGCCGGGGCGACGATGGTCGCCGATTGCTGCGCCGATTGCGCGGCGGCGACCGCCCGCGGGAAAAGCGCACTCGGGACGATGCTTGGCAGCAGCGCCTGGGTCGTGGGCATCTCGAACGACCGCGCCGCCCCCAGGAGAAAAGCGAGGATGAAGATCATTTCGCGGGTGACGTGATCGGTGGCACTGCCGATGGCCAGCGCCAGGGCAATCAATGCCTGCAACGACTGACAGAGCGCGGCGACCTTGCGCCGGTCATAGCGATCGGCGACGTGCCCGGTGTGCAGCATGAACAATACGCGAGGGGCAAATTCGGCCAGGCCGACCAGGCCCAGATCCAGCACGTTGCCGGTCAGTTGATAGAGGTTCCAGCCAATCGCCACGGTGAGCATCTGAAAACCGCTGGCGGTGAAAATCCGCGCCAGCCAAAAGGCCATGAACGGACGATGCTGACGTAACAGCAGGGGCTCTTGAGTGGGCATCTGAAGGCAGGTCTTGGACGAGTGAACGGCGAGATTATCACCAGTCTGTAACAGGAAGTTGCTACGAGAAAAAATTCAGTCAGATGTGCATCAATCTTTTTGGGTTCACCAGGCCAGAACCTTGCTGCGCCAATGAGACAACTTGTCACGCGGCAAACGACCACGCAGTTCATTGGCAAAAATGGGACTACTCTTTCAACGTTGCTTGATCCAGATCAAGACCCCGACCGGAACTGATCTGACGGCCAGTTGGCCAGACTCCCTGCGTAGCGATGGTTGTAAAAAAAGAACGAATCCGAATTCGCCGCACTCCATATCCGTGGGGGCAGTGGTGCAGGCCTCCGGGTCCGCTACCCGTACTACCTGACAGAGGAAGCCATATGTTCGGTTTAGAGGCTCTCGATCTCGCCCGAATTCAGTTCGCGTTCACCATCTCGTTCCACATTCTGTTCCCGGCCATCACCATTGGCCTGGCGAGTTACCTGGCGGTGCTCGAAGGCCTGTGGCTGAAAACCCGCAACGATACCTACCGTGACCTCTACCATTTCTGGTCGAAGATCTTCGCCGTCAACTTTGGCATGGGCGTGGTTTCCGGTCTGGTCATGGCCTATCAGTTCGGTACCAACTGGAGTCGTTTCTCCGACTTCGCCGGCGCCGTTACCGGGCCGTTGCTGACCTATGAAGTGCTCACGGCGTTCTTCCTTGAAGCCGGTTTCCTTGGCGTGATGCTGTTCGGCTGGAACAAGGTCGGGCGCGGCCTGCACTTCTTTTCGACGGTGATGGTGGCGATCGGCACGTTGATTTCGACCTTCTGGATCCTCGCCTCCAACAGCTGGATGCAGACCCCGCAAGGTTTTGAGATCGTCAACGGCCAGGTCATCCCGACTGACTGGCTGGCGATCATCTTCAATCCGTCATTTCCTTACCGGCTGATGCACATGGCCACCGCCGCGTTCGTCGCGACAGCATTCTTCGTCGGCTCTTCGGCAGCCTGGCATTTGCTGCGCGGCAGGGACAACCCGGCGATCCGCACCATGCTGTCGATGGCGATGTGGATGGCGCTGATCGTTGCGCCGATCCAGGCAGTGATCGGCGACTTCCACGGTCTCAACACGCTCAAGCATCAGCCGGCAAAAATCGCTGCGATCGAAGGCCACTGGGAAAACCATGGCGACGAAGCGACGCCGCTGATCCTGTTCGGCTGGCCGGACATGAAAGAAGAACGCACGAAGTTCGCCGTGGAGATTCCCTACCTCGGCAGCCTGATTCTCACGCACTCGCTGGACAAGCAGGTGCCGGCACTCAAGGAATTCCCGCCGGAGGACCGGCCGAATTCGACCATCGTGTTCTGGTCGTTCCGCATCATGGTCGGCCTCGGTTTCCTGATGATCTTCACCGGTCTGTGGAGTCTGTGGCTGCGCAAGCGTGACTCGCTGTACACCTCGCGGCCGTTCCTGCATCTGGCCTTGTGGATGGGGCCGTCCGGCCTGATTGCGATTCTTGCCGGCTGGTTCACCACGGAAATCGGCCGTCAGCCATGGGTCGTGTACGGCTTGATGCGCACCGCAGATGCTTCGTCCAACCACAGCTTCATGCAGATGAGCATCACCCTGATCATGTTCGTCGTGATCTATTTCGCGCTGTTCGGCGCAGGGCTTGGCTACATGATGCGTCTGGTGCGCAAGGGGCCGAAGATCAGCGAGGGCAGCGAAACGCCGGACGGTGGTCCAGGCAAGAAACGCACCCCGGCGCGTCCGCTGTCCGCAGCCGACGATCCGGCCGAGGGCGAGCACGAAGACAACACTCGCTTGACCAAGGAGATTTGACTCATGGGTATTGATCTTCCGCTGATCTGGGCCGTGATCATCATCTTCGGCATCATGATGTACGTGGTCATGGACGGCTTCGACCTGGGCATCGGCATTCTCTTCCCGTTCGTGCCGGGCAAGACCGACCGTGACGTGATGATGAACACGGTTGCGCCAGTCTGGGACGGCAACGAGACCTGGCTGGTGCTGGGGGGCGCGGCATTGTTCGGCGCGTTCCCGCTGGCCTATTCGGTGGTGCTGTCGGCGTTGTACCTGCCGCTGATCTTCATGCTGATGGGCCTGATCTTTCGCGGCGTGGCCTTCGAGTTTCGCTTCAAGGCCAAGGACGAAAAACGTCACCTGTGGGACAAGGCCTTCATCGGTGGTTCGATCGCGGCGACGTTCTTTCAGGGTGTGGCGCTGGGTGCATTCATCGATGGCTTGCCTGTGGTCAATCGCCAGTTCGCCGGTGGCTCACTGGACTGGCTGACGCCGTTCACATTGTTCTGCGGCGCAGCGCTGGTGGTGGCGTATGCCTTGCTCGGCTGCACCTGGCTGATCATGAAGACCGAAGGCAAGTTGCAGGAACAAATGCATGATCTGGCACGGCCGCTGGCGTTTGTGCTGTTGGCGGTGATCGGCATTGTCAGTATCTGGACGCCGTTGTCCCACCCGGAAATTGCCTCGCGCTGGTTCAGCATGCCGAATCTGTTGTGGTTCATGCCGGTGCCGATTCTGGTGCTGGTCACCCTGTATGGCCTGATCCGCGCGGTGGCACGCAATGCCAACTACACGCCGTTCCTGCTGACCCTGGTGCTGATTTTCCTTGGCTACAGCGGTCTGGGCATCAGCTTGTGGCCGAACATCGTGCCGCCGTCGATCTCGATCTGGGACGCCGCCGCGCCGCCGCAAAGTCAGGGCTTCATGCTGGTGGGCACGCTGTTCATTATTCCGTTCATCCTCGGTTACACCTTCTGGAGCTACTACGTATTCCGCGGCAAGGTGACCCACGAAGACGGTTACCACTAATCCCATGCTGGGCTTGCCCTGTGGGAGCGAGCCTGCTCGCGAAGGCGTCCGCAGTGACGCCTTGGCTAAACGGAGATCGACGCAATGACCGGCAAACATTCCCTGCACGACATTGAAGAAGCTGAAAAAAAACCGCTGTGGCAGCGGCTCGGCTGGTTGGCCTTGATCTGGGTTGGCAGTGTCGGCGTGCTGTTCATCGCCGCCAGCCTGATGCGCATGTTCATGAATGCCGCAGGTTTGACCACCCACTGAAACATCCCGTCCCGGCGCCTTCGGGTATGGATTTGCAACCCTCCTCACGGAGGGTTTTTTTTGTCCGGGATTTATTTGCGGGCTTTGAGGATGACGAATTTCGGCGTTGCCGCCACTTGCTCGACGCCGCGGAACAGGCGCGCCAGTTTGCTGTGATAGCCCAGGTGCCGATTGCCGACAATGTACAGCGCACCGCCGACCACCAGTGCCTCGCGCGCCTGCTGGAACATGCGCCAGGCGAGGAAATCGCCGACTACCTGCTGCTGATGGAAGGGTGGATTGCACAGCACTACGTCCAGCGACTGCGGCGCCTGCCCGGCCAGACCATCGCCGGCGCGCACCACCACTTCCCGATCGCCCAACGCCGCGCGCCAGTTCTCGGCCGCCGATTGCACCGCCATGAATGACTCGTCGACCAGCGTGTAATGCGCGTCCGGGTTCTGCAACGCGCTGGCAATGGCCATCACACCGTTGCCGCAACCAAGATCGGCGACTCGTGCGTTGCCAAGGTTCTTCGGCAGATGCGGCAGGAACGCGCGGGTGCCGATGTCCAGACCTTCGCGGCAAAATACGTTGGCGTGGTTGAGCAGTTCGATCGCCGGTTCATCCAGGCGATAACGAGTGGGGTAGGGGGACGTTGCGGGTGTTTTGGTTTGCGGTGTGGCAATCAGCAAGCGCGCTTTTTTCACAGCCAGCGACGCTTGCACCGGGCCGATGTAGCGCTCGAGCAGATCGCCGGCGGCACGGGGCAGATGCTTGACCATGGCAGCCGCGATCACTTGCGCGCCGGGAGCCAGTTGCCCTTGCAGGCGGATCAACTGTTCTTCCAGCAGCGCCAGGGTTTTGGGGACGCGGATCAGCACCCGATCAAACGGCCCGACCAAGGGCTCACTGGCCGGGATTGGACGAATCGCATCGAACGCCTGGCCGTTGCGCAGCAGATTCTTTTCCAGTCCGACGAAACCCAGGAACGAGTCGCCGCTGCTGCTGACCTCGACCTTGCCCAGCAAACTGATGGCCAATGCACCGAAGCTGTCATTGAGCACCAGCACGCGGGTGCTGCTTGCCGGTTGTTCGCTGGCGAGATGATTGAGCAGGTATTCGTCCGCCGCGTCGAACGCTTGCAGCGGTTCATTCTGCTGTTCGGGCTGGCGAATCAGGTCGAGCTGGGCGAAGGGTGTCTCTAGCAAAGGCATGGGGCGGGGACTCAGGATATTCGGCAGTTATCCCGTTGTCAGCATGTAGTGCGACGGGATCCTACCGAGTGGACTGCGATGCAAGCGGTGTGCGTCATCACTCGGAGAGGCCTGAATGTTACGTTTTTTTGCGGGTAAATACTCGCAGGATTGTCGCGCGATCACTCTCGGCTATCAGATGATCCCGGCACGAGCAGCCGCAATCACGGCGGAAATCTTGTTGCACACGTTGAGTTTCTCGATGACGTTTTGCACGTGGTAGTTAACGGTACGTTCGCTCAGGCTGAGAATTCTCGAAATGTCATGAGCGGTCTTGCCCAAGGCCGACAGTTTCAGAATTTCCAGCTCCCTGGACGATAACCTCGGCCTGCTGGGCTTGGCCGGTATGGGCACGGTGCGGGCATACAGTTCGCTGAAGTGCCGGTTGGCGAAAAAGATATAACCGTAATGCTCATACAGCTCCAGCGGACTGATCGGGCAGTGGGTTCGAGCCAGACTGATGATGCTGCACAAGCCACTGGCTTCATCATGGAATGCCTGCGACCAGCCATGCTGCAGTCCATTGTGTTTCAACGCCTGCCACAGCTGGGGTGCATCGCCGAACACTCTTTCTTCCCATACGATTGGAAGTATTGAGTGATTGCAATGCGCTATTACCGGGTCGATGTTCCGGTAGTTCTCTTTGTTGTACTGAATGTTCCATTCTTTCGGGTAATTATTGATTTGCAAGGCATTCAGATGCACTTCGCGATTCGGCGAGGTGACTGCAATGGCGCAGAAGTTAAACCCAAGGTTCTCCGCGAATCTCAACAGTATCGGGTAAGCCGCCTCTATGCCTTTGGCAAACGTCAGTTGTTTGAGTTGTGATTCCTTCCACGTTTCCATGAACTATCGCCTCCATAACCTGATATCCGGGCGCCGAATGGATCCAAAGTATCCGGCACGAATCGAAGTGTAGGATCTTTCCTGCGAGTCGCCTTACATTATTTCGAGATTGATACTTGGAAGTTTTTTCATAAAGCGTTCTTAGCAATACAGGCTGTTATATTTTAATTGCCATTTAAAGTTATTACTCAATAACTGACGCTGGCGGCAGTCCCGAATGAACAGCGTTGATCCGCTTAATACCATTACCAATCACGAGTGTTAGGCAAGGCGATTTTGCGGGACACTGTGGGCAATCGTTTCAAGGAGTGCCTCATGACTGCCAGCGCCGAGAAGTACACCACCCAGACTTTGCTCGATGTCCAACCGTTGACGCCGAACCTGTTCACGCTGCGCACCAGCCGCGATCCCGGCTTTCGCTTCCGTGCCGGCCAGTTCGCCCGCCTGGGCGTCACCAAGGCCAACGGAAGTACCGTTTGGCGCGCGTATTCGATGGTGTCGTCGCCGTTCGACGAGTTTCTCGAGTTCTTTTCCATTGTGGTGCCGGGGGGCGAGTTCACCAGTGAGTTGAGCAGGCTCAGGGTGGGCGACAGCCTGATGGTTGAACGCCAGGCGTTCGGCTATTTGACCCTGGATCGCTTTGTCGATGGTCGCGATCTCTGGCTACTGTCCACCGGCACCGGCGTGGCGCCGTTCCTGTCGATCCTGCAGGACTTCGAAGTCTGGGAGAAATTCGAGCGCATCATTCTGGTCTACAGCGTGCGTGAAGCGCGGGAACTGGCTTACCAGGCGTTGATTGCCGGGTTGGCGCAACGTGACTACCTCAGCGAGCATGCGCACAAATTGCGGTTTATCCCGACTGTGACCCGTGAGGCGCACCCCGGCGCGCTGCAGGGCCGGATTACTGCGCTGATCGAAAATGGCGAACTGGAGCGAGCAGCGGGCGTCGAGCTTTCGCCAGAGCATTCGCGGGTGATGTTGTGCGGCAATCCGCAGATGATCGACGACACCCGCGCCTTGCTCAAGCAGCGCGACATGCGCCTGAGCCTGACGCGCAAGCCGGGGCAGGTTGCGGTGGAAAATTACTGGTAGCGAAAACGGCACCCGCGGGTGCCGTTTTATTGCCCAGCGGATGCTTCAGGGCCGCTCGTTCTGCGCTTTGAGCAGGTCGCGAATTTCGCCCAGCAGCTGCTCTTCCTTGCTCGGGATCGGCGGCGCGGTTGGCGCCACGGCTTCTTCGCGCTTGAGGCGGTTGATGGCTTTGACGCCCATGAAGATGGCGAACGCGACGATCACGAAATCCAGCACGGTCTGCAGGAATTTGCCGTAAGCCAGCACCACTGCGGGCGCATCGCCCTGGGCGGCTTTGAGCGTGACGGCCAGGTCACTGAAGTCCACCCCACCGATCAACAGGCCAATCGGCGGCATGATCACGTCGCCGACAAACGACGAAACAATCTTGCCGAACGCCGCGCCAATGATGATACCGACGGCCATATCGACCACATTGCCTTTGACCGCGAAGGCCTTGAACTCGCTAAGCACGCCCATAGTTATTTCCTTGTTACAGATGAGTTTGGTGTTGGCAGTGTAAATCAGCGAAACGCCTCCTGTGCGACACACCTTCTTACAATGCCCGTTTTTATCGACACATCAATTGACGATTAGTTTGCAAAATGCCAGCAATCGCGCGCGAAATACGCGGTAAAGCGCTGATTGCACAGCCAATTTCTTCAATCATGGTGTTACGTTCTTTCTATTTATGTTCCGCGACGCAGGCCTCTAGCCTTGGCGTGGCGCACCTGGATGCGCCCCATAAAACCAGAGGAACCTGATATGACATCCACTCCTGGACTGGGGGCTTTTCCCCATCGCCGCACTTTCGGTGTATTGACCGCCAGCCTGCTGACCTTTTCGGTCAACGCCGCTCCGCTGACCCGCGACAATGGCGCTGCCGTCGGTGACAATCAGAACTCGCAAACCGCCGGCGCCAACGGCCCGGTGCTGCTGCAGGATGTGCAGTTGATCCAGAAGCTGCAGCGTTTCGACCGTGAACGCATCCCCGAGCGCGTCGTCCATGCGCGCGGCACCGGCGCCCATGGCACTTTCACCGTGACCAACGACCTCAGCGACCTGAGCAAGGCCAAGGTGTTCGCCGCAGGCCAGAGCACCCCGGTGTTCGTGCGTTTCTCGGCGGTGGTGCACGGCAACCATTCCCCGGAAACCCTGCGCGACCCGCGCGGTTTCGCCACCAAGTTCTACACCGCTGACGGCAACTGGGATCTGGTCGGCAACAACTTCCCGACCTTCTTCATCCGCGACGCGATCAAATTCCCGGACATGGTGCATGCCTTCAAGCCCGATCCGCGCACCAACCTCGACGACGATTCGCGCCGGTTCGATTTCTTCTCCCATGTACCCGAAGCCACCCGCACGCTGACCGAGCTGTATTCCAACTACGGCACTCCGGCCAGTTACCGGGAAATGGACGGCAATGGCGTTCATGCCTATAAGCTGATCAACGCAAAGAATGAAGTTCATTATGTGAAGTTTCATTGGAAGAGCTTGCAGGGCATTAATAACCTGCGGCCAAAGCAGGTCGCAAAAGTTCAGGGTCAGGATTACAGCCATATGACCAATGATCTGGTCAGCAATATCAACAAAGGCAACTTCCCGAAGTGGGACTTGTACGTGCAAGTTCTGAAGCCACAGGATTTGTCCAAGTTTGATTTCGATCCATTGGACGCGACCAAGATCTGGCCGGGTATTCCCGAACGCAAAGTTGGACAAATGATCTTGAACCGCAATCCGGCCAACGTCTTCCAGGAAACCGAACAAGTAGCCATGGCGCCGGCCAACGTAGTTCCGGGTATAGAACCTTCGGAAGATCGTTTGTTGCAGGGCCGGGTGTTCTCTTATGCCGATACGCAGATGTACCGTCTCGGCGCCAACGCTTTGCAATTGCCGATCAATGCGCCGAAAACTGCGGTGAACAATGGCAATCAGGACGGTGCGATGAATTTCGGCGCCAGCCAGTCCGGCGTCAACTACCAGCCGAGCCGCCTGCAACCGCGTGAAGAGACGCCAGCGGCGCGTTACAGCCAGTCGGCGCTGTCCGGCAGCACCCAGCAGGCGAAGATCCAGCGCGAGCAGAACTTCAAGCAGGCCGGTGATCTGTATCGCTCGTACAGCAAGCAGGAACGTCGCGACCTGATCGACAGCTTCGGCGGCTCGCTGGCCACCACCGATGACGAGAGCAAGCACATCATCCTGTCGTTCCTGTACAAGGCCGACCCTGAGTACGGCAGCGGTGTGACCGAAGTGGCCAAGGGCGACCTCAGCCGGGTGAAAGCACTGGCGGCCAAACTGACCGACTGATAGCGATGCGGCGCACGCGAGGGCCAGCCCGGCCTCGCGTGTGTTCAAGGAGAGTGCCCGATGCGGATTTTTCTTTCATGCCTGGCCGCGTGCCTGTCGTTCACTGCGGGGGCGGCCCCGGTCGAGCAAAGCCCCGAGGCAATCAAGGCGCAGTTGCAGGCTTATTACTTCGATGCCGCACGCCGCGGGGATGTGCCGATGCTCGAAACCTTTATCGAGTCCGGCTATGCCCTTGATACCCGCGACAGCAAGGGTTACACCGCGCTGATTCTGGCCGCCTATCACGGTCAGGCGCCGGCGGTTGAGCGACTGTTGGCAGCAGGCGCGGACGCCTGTGCTCAGGATCAACGTGGCAACACGGCGCTGATGGGCGCGATATTCAAGGGCGAGTTGCAGATTGCCCGGCGCCTGATGGCGACCGATTGCAGCCCCGACCAGCGTAACGGCGCCGGACAGACGGCGGCGATGTATGCCGGGCTGTTCAAGCGTCTGGAATTGCTTGATGCATTGCAAGCCAAGGGTGCCGACCTCAACGCCGAGGATCCGCTGGGCAACAGCGCCGCGCGTCTGGCCAGTGGCGAAATCCGTACCGCTGCGCCGCGCTGATCGGCGGTGGCTGCGTTATCATCGCGTCTTTTGTTCCGGGGGTTCTGATGGCCAAGGCCAAGCGCATGTACGGCTGCACCGAGTGCGGCGCAACCTTTCCCAAGTGGGCCGGGCAGTGCGGTGAGTGCGGTGCCTGGAACACCCTGACTGAAACCATGATCGAAAGCGGCGGCGCCACGGCACCCACCGGACGTACCGGCTGGGCCGGGCAACAGGCCCAGATCAAGACCCTGGCCGAAGTCAGCATCGAAGAAATTCCACGGTTTTCCACCGCCTCCGGTGAGCTCGATCGCGTCCTCGGCGGCGGACTGGTGGACGGTTCAGTGGTGCTGATCGGCGGTGACCCGGGGATCGGCAAGTCGACCATTCTGCTGCAGACCCTGTGCAATCTGGCCAAGAGCATGCCGGCGCTGTACGTCACTGGTGAGGAATCCCAGCAGCAAGTGGCGATGCGAGCACGCCGTCTCGGCCTGCCGCAGGATCAACTGCGGGTAATGACCGAGACCTGCATCGAGACCATCATCGCCACCGCTCGTCAGGAAAAGCCCAAGGTGATGGTGATCGACTCGATCCAGACCATTTTCACCGAGCAACTGCAATCGGCACCGGGCGGCGTATCCCAGGTGCGCGAGAGCGCGGCGTTGCTGGTGCGTTACGCCAAGCAGAGCGGCACGGCGATTTTCCTTGTCGGCCACGTCACCAAAGAGGGCGCTCTGGCCGGTCCTCGTGTGCTGGAACACATGGTCGACACCGTGCTGTATTTCGAAGGCGAATCCGATGGGCGTCTGCGGCTGCTGCGCGCGGTGAAAAACCGTTTCGGCGCGGTGAACGAGTTGGGCGTGTTCGGCATGACCGACAAGGGCCTGAAAGAAGTCTCCAATCCTTCGGCGATTTTTCTCACCCGGGCCCAGGAAGAAGTCCCCGGCAGTGTGGTCATGGCGACGTGGGAAGGCACCCGGCCGATGCTGGTGGAGGTGCAGGCGCTGGTCGATGACAGTCATCTGGCCAACCCGCGTCGGGTGACGCTGGGTCTGGATCAGAACCGTCTGGCGATGCTGCTCGCGGTGCTGCACCGTCATGGCGGCATTCCGACCCACGATCAGGACGTGTTCCTCAACGTGGTCGGTGGCGTGAAGGTGCTGGAAACCGCGTCGGATCTGGCGCTGATGGCGGCGGTGATGTCGAGTTTGCGCAATCGGCCGTTGCCCCATGATCTGCTGGTGTTCGGTGAAGTCGGCCTGTCCGGCGAAGTGCGCCCGGTGCCGAGCGGCCAGGAACGTTTGAAGGAGGCGGCCAAGCACGGTTTCAAACGCGCGATCGTGCCCAAGGGCAACGCACCGAAGGAAGCGCCGGCGGGGTTGCAGATCATTGCGGTCACTCGCCTCGAACAAGCCCTAGACGCGCTCTTCGAATAACCACCATTCCCCTGTAGGAGTGAGCCTGCTCGCGATAGCGGTCAATCAGTCAATGATATGTTGAATGGCAGACCGCTATCGCGAGCAGGCTCACTCCTACAGTTGATCGGTGGCGGGTTCTAGATTTCTATCAACGCACCCAACTCGCGCTCCAGCTCGGCCTCATCCGCCAGGTTCAACTCGATCAACCGCCGCAGGCGCTGGATCGACTCCAGGCTGATATGCCGGCAGATAAACCCCAAATGGCCGTTCTCCTCGTGGGCCAGATGCACATCCATCTCGATGTCGACGTCATCGCTCAGATGAATGTCGACGGCAAAGTCCTGCTCTTTATCACCAAGCCACGGCTCCGGCCGTTCGATCAACAATCCCTTGAGTGACAGGTCGATCAGCCTGACCGGCCAGGTGTACTCGCCCTGTTTCAGCTCGGTTCGGGCATCGAACGCAATACGTTTGAAGCGACGTCGATTGGCGGAGTGATCGTTCATGGCGCAAATCCTCATGAAGGTTCGCTGACTATAGACTGCGAATGCGTGCGCCAGCCAATCGCGCACGCGTCTAGACCTATGTCGGGGTATGGCCTTTGGCGCCGTAAGCGCTAAACTCGGGGTGGCTGTCTTTCTTGTCCACCCTGGCTGGAATAAAAAAATGAAAAATAATAATAGCCTGCTGCGCCACTTACCCTGGCTCGTGCTGGCAATCGTAGGAGCGTGCGCCCTGGGCGTAGTGGCATTGCGCCGCGGCGAGGCGATCAACGCCTTGTGGATTGTGGTCGCTGCCGTGGCCATTTATCTGGTTGCGTACCGTTACTACAGTCTGTTCATCGCCAACAACGTGATGCAACTGGATCCGCGTCGGGCTACCCCCGCCGTGCTCAACAACGATGGTCTGGACTATGTGCCGACCAACAAACACATTCTTTTCGGTCACCACTTCGCGGCCATCGCTGGCGCGGGGCCGCTGGTCGGTCCGGTGCTGGCGGCGCAGATGGGGTATCTGCCCGGCACGCTCTGGCTGATTGCCGGTGTTGTGCTGGCGGGCGCGGTGCAGGACTTCATGGTCCTGTTCATGTCGACCCGCCGCAACGGCCGATCCCTGGGCGACATGGTGCGTGAAGAAATGGGCCGGATTCCCGGGACCATCGCGCTGTTCGGCTGCTTCCTGATCATGATCATCATCCTCGCGGTGCTGGCGCTGATCGTGGTCAAGGCCCTGGCCGAGAGCCCGTGGGGCATCTTCACCGTGATGGCGACCATCCCGATCGCGATGTTCATGGGCATCTACATGCGCTACATCCGCCCGGGCCGCATCGGCGAAATCTCCG
This sequence comes from Pseudomonas sp. HN2, assembly GCF_020736465.1. Lineage (NCBI taxonomy): Bacteria > Pseudomonadati > Pseudomonadota > Gammaproteobacteria > Pseudomonadales > Pseudomonadaceae > Pseudomonas > Pseudomonas sp. HN2. The sequence continues at coordinate 5,211,452 of NZ_CP085885.1, read as the reverse complement.
TGGTCGGCGTGTTGCTGCTGCTCGGTTCGATCTGGCTGGGCGGGCAGATTGCTGCCGATCCGGTATGGGCCAAGGCCTTCACCTTCACCGGTGTGCAGATTACCTGGATGCTGGTCGGTTACGGTTTTGTCGCCGCGTCGCTGCCGGTCTGGCTGATTCTCGCCCCGCGTGACTATCTGTCGACCTTCCTCAAGATCGGCACCATCGTCGCGCTGGCGATCGGTATCCTGATTACCATGCCCGAGCTGAAAATGCCGGCGCTGACCCAGTTCGTCGACGGCACCGGGCCGGTGTGGAAGGGCGGTCTGTTCCCGTTCCTGTTCATCACCATCGCCTGCGGCGCGGTATCGGGTTTCCACGCACTGATTTCTTCGGGCACCACGCCGAAGCTGCTGGATAACGAAACCAACGCCCGCTACATCGGTTACGGCGGCATGCTGATGGAGTCGTTCGTAGCGATCATGGCCATGGTTGCCGCTTCGGTGATCGAGCCGGGTGTGTACTTCGCCATGAACAGCCCGGCCGCCGTGGTCGGCAGTGATGCCGCGTCAGTAGCGCAAATGGTCACCAGTTGGGGCTTCGCAATCACGCCTGAGGCGCTGCAAGCGGTTGCCCATGACATCGGCGAAACCACCATCCTGGCTCGCGCCGGTGGTGCGCCGACCCTGGCGGTCGGTATCGCGCAGATCCTGCACAGTGTCCTGCCGGGTGAAAACACCATGGCGTTCTGGTACCACTTCGCGATCCTGTTCGAAGCGCTGTTCATCCTCACCGCTGTCGACGCCGGTACCCGTGCCGGGCGTTTCATGCTGCAGGACCTGCTCGGCTCCTTCGTCCCGGCGCTGAAGCGCACCGAATCCTGGACAGCCAACCTGATCGCCACCGCCGGTTGTGTGGCGATGTGGGGCTGGTTGCTGTATCAGGGCGTGATCGATCCACTGGGCGGCATCAACACCTTGTGGCCACTGTTCGGCATCTCCAACCAGATGCTCGCCGGTATCGCGCTGATGCTCGGCACCGTGGTCCTGATCAAGATGAAGCGTCAGCGCTACATCTGGGTCACCCTGTTGCCGGCCACCTGGCTGTTGATCTGCACCACCACCGCTGGCTTCATCAAGCTGTTCGACGCTAACCCGGCGATCGGCTTCCTTTCGCTGGCGAAGAAGTACAGCGATGCGCTGGCCAACGGTCAGGTGCTGGCACCGGCGAAAAGCGTCGAGCAGATGCAGCACGTGATCTTCAACGCCTACACCAACGCCACACTCACCGCGCTGTTCCTGTTCGTGGTCTTCAGCATCCTGTTCTACGCGCTCAAGGTCGGCATCGCCGCCTGGGGCAAGAAAGAGCGCACGGATAAAGAATCGCCATTTCAGGCCCTGCCGGATGCGTAACCAGAGGATTGCAGCATGTTCAATGACCTGAGTCGCCTCGGTAAATACCTCGGTCAGGCCGCGCGCCTGATGGTCGGCATGCCCGACTACGACACCTACGTCGAGCATATGCAAACCAAGCACCCGGACAAACCGGTGATGAGCTACGAGATGTTCTTCCGCGAACGTCAGGAAGCGCGTTACGGTGGCAAGGGTGGGCCGAAGTGCTGTTGAGCTGACAGCCTGCGGTTGAGGTAATCCCCTGTGGGAGCGAGCCTGCTCGCGAAGTGGAGAGTCAGTTGATGAGTGATTTGACTGGCACACCGCTTTCGCGAGCAGGCTCGCTCCCACATTTGTTTTTGTGTTTCTTTAAGGAGATCAGGTTTTGTCTTCTCCCATTCCGGTAACGGTACTCAGCGGTTTCCTCGGCGCCGGCAAGACCACCTTGCTGCGTCATTTATTGAAAGCCGAGCACGGCCTGAAAATCGCCGTGATCGAAAATGAATTCAGCGACGCCGGGATCGACACCCAACTGCTCGGTGACGAGCCGGTGCAGGTCATGACCCTGGCCAACGGCTGCGTCTGCTGCACTATTCACACCGACCTGACCAAGGCGCTGTACTTGCTGCTCGAGCGCCTGGACAGTGGCGAAATCGCCTTCGATCGTCTGGTGATCGAATGCACCGGTCTGGCCGATCCGGCGCCGGTGGCGCAGACGTTCTTCATCGATGAAGAACTGCGCGAGCGTTATCTGCTCGACGGCATCATCACCCTGGTCGACGCCGCTCACGCCGATGTGCACCTGACCCAGACCATCGCCCAGGCGCAGATCGGTTTCGCCGATCGCTTGCTCGTGAGCAAGACCGATCTGGTCGATGAGGCGACGTTCACCGCATTGAGCGAACGCCTTACGCGAATCAACCGTCGCGCGCCGATCCGCGTGGTCGAACATGGCAACATTGATCTGGCCGAACTGCTGGATGTGCGCGGCTTCAACCTCAATGCTGATCTGGGCGGCGGTTTGAGCCTGCGTCCGGTGAGCAAGGCACCCTCGATCGATCGCATCTCCAGCCTGGTGCTGCGCACCGATCAGGCACTGGATATCGATCAGCTCAGCGAGTTCATGAACGAACTGCTGGAAGAGCATGGCAAGCAATTGCTGCGCTACAAAGGTGTGCTGAATATCGCCGGGGAAGATCGACGGCTGGTGTTTCAGGGGGTGTTGAAGCTGTATGGTTTCGACTGGGACACCGAATGGGCCGAAGGCGAAGCGCGAGAGAGTGTGATCGTGTTTATCGCCGATGACTTGCCGGAAGAGAAGATTCGGGCGGGGTTTGCCAGGGTGGCCTCTGCCTGATGGGTTTGTAGTGTCAATGATGACGCCATCGCGAGCAGGCTCACTCCTACAGGGGAACGCATTTCAAATGTAGGAGTGAGCCTGCTCGCGATAGCAATCTAACCAACAACACAATGCTCAAGATCTGGACCGAGCAGTGTCTGCTCAAGATGATCCAGATGTCGATTCATCAGTTCCTCTGCCTTGGCAGCATCACCTCGCTCGACGGCCTGAACCAACGCCAAATGCTCCTGCCACGCGCAACAGCTGCGCGTCGGGCACCGACTCCGCGCAATCGCCAATGACGTCAGCGGCACCAGACTGTCAAGAAAATGCGCCAACGGTGCATTCCCCGCCATCCGCGCCAACTGCAGATGAAACTCCCCCGACAAGCGAATCGCCGCCCCGCGCCGATCCTGCTCGACGGCGCGCTTCTCGCGTTCGATCAACGTGCGCAGACGTTGTAACTCATCTGCACGCGAGCGCTGACACGCCAACCGCACCAGGGTGCTTTCAGCCAGCCGCCGCGCATGCAGCGTCTGCCGGATCAGCTCTCGATCGGGCGCCGCCACTCGCGGCCGATGATTGGCGCGCAGCACCACGATCTGTTCATGGGACAACTGCGTCAGTACCCGCCGCACATCGGCGCGGCTGGCGCTGAACATCGCCTTCAGACTGTCCTCGGTAAACCGGCTGTGTTCATCGATACGCTGCTCGAGGATCGCGTCGAACACTCGCGGATACAGATCCTCCACCGGCGTGCGCAGGCCAGGAAAGGGCAGGGCAGTGGAGTGCGCATGCGAGGCTGAAGCAAAACTGTTCATGGCCGTTCTCCTGGCAAATCAGGTGGGCAGGTTGTCATCCGGGATATTCAGCTCGACGCCCATGCGCTGGCCTTCGCGCAGAATGTGCCGGCGCATCTCGGCGCTGGCCTGAGCGCTGTTCTTGCTGCGGATCGCGCGGACCACGGCTTCGTTTTCTTCCAGACGCTCAGCCAGATGCTCCGGGGAATTGCGCAACACGTCAGCGCTTTGCTTGAGGGCATTGCTGGTCTGCTGGACCACGCTCTGGAAAATCGGGTTCGAGGTCAGGGTGAACAGTTCTTCGTGGAAGGCAATGTAGGCGCTGACCCCGGCTTCGCTGTCGCCGGCCTCGAGGGCTTCGCGCATGTCCATCAGGGTCAGGCGCAACTGGCCGACTTCCTTGCTGCTGATCGATTGCGCGACCAGCCCGACGATGAACGGTTCGAGGGTGTAGCGCAGTTGCAGCACGTCTTCGAGACTGGCGCCGGCCACCGCGCTGTCGTGGCTCTGGCTGTCGCTGAGTTGCGCATCGAGGACGACCACGCCTTTGCCCGGCATCGAGCGCACCAGGCCGAGTGTTTCCAGCACGATCACCGCTTCGCGCAGGCTCGGCCGGCTGATGCCCATTTGTTCAGCCAGTTCGCGCTGGCCCGGCAGCATGTCGCCTGAACGCCACTGGCCACAAGCCAACGCGGCGCGGAGCTTTTCCACCACTGAATTGACGACGGTTGAAGTTGTAATCACGTATTGGCTCCCTGCGCCGTGCCTGCCAATCAGCAGGCACGGCACTCATTCAAAATTCTTTGGCCGCCGCTTGGGCGACGGTTTTTCGCGGTTGAAAGTTATAGCCCTGTTCGCCGTTGAGCACCTTGTTCGCGCGCTGCACGTCGATGTCCTTTTCCCAGCGGGCGATGGCCACGGTGGCGACGCAGTTGCCGATCAGGTTGGTCAGCGCGCGGCCGATGCCCATGAACCAGTCCACGGCCAGCACCAGCACCAGACCGACCACGGGAATCGCCGGGATTGCGGTCAAAGTCGCCGCGAGAATCACCAGCGCCGATCCGGGAATGCCATGGGCGCCTTTCGAGGTGATCAGCGACACCAGCAGAATCGTCAGCAAATCAGTCATCGCCAGTGGTGTGCCGGTGGCGTTGGCGATGAACACGATGGCCAGGGTCAGGTAGATCGAGAACCCGTCGAGGTTGAACGAGTACCCGGTCGGGATCACCAGCCCGACGGTGGAGCTGCCGATACCGAGGTGTTCAAGCTTGCGCATGATCTGCGGCAGCACGGCGTCGGAAGAAGCGGTGCCCATGACGATCAGCAGTTCTTCACGCAGGTATTTGAGCAGCGGCCACATGCGCAGGCCGGAAACGCGCATCACCAGACCGAGAATCAGCGCGACGAAGGCGACGCAGGTCAGGTAGAACAGACCGACCAGGCTGCCCAAGTGTTGCAGCGAATCGAGGCCGTATTTGCTGGTGGTGAAGGCGATGGCGCCGAACACGCCGATCGGCGCCAGCCGCACGATCATGCCCATGATGCGGAAGATCACATGGCTGAGTTCGTTGATCAGCCGCGAGATCCCGGACGCCGCTTCGCCGACCAGATTCAGCGCACTGCCGAACAGCACCGAGAACAGCAGCACTTGCAGAATATTGTTGTCGGCGAAGGCACCGATCACCGAGGTCGGGATCAGGTCCATCAGGAATTGCGTGGTGGTGTGCATGTGCTGGCTGCGTTCAGCGAGGTCGCCCATGTCGGCGCTGGAGAGTTGCTCAAGATGGATATTCGCGCCGCTGCCGATGCCGGTACCGAAGGCGAATACCAGGCCGATCACCAGGGCGATGGTGGTCAGCACTTCAAAGTAGATCACCGATTTGAGGCCGATGCGCCCGACCTTCTTCAGATCGCCCGCGCCGCTGATGCCGCTGACCACCACGCAGAACACGATCAGGCCGATCAGCATCTTGATCAGTTTGATAAAGCCATCGCCGAGCGGTTTCAGTTGGGCGGAGTATTCGGGAAGGGTCAGCCCGCAGACGATGCCGAGCATCAGTCCGAGAACCACTTGAAGGAAGATTGAACGCGAGCACCATCTGAGCATGGGAGGAATCCTGGGTCGGTGTCCTGGCTGCCGCACGCGTTGCGCATCGGATTCAGGACTTAATTGTTGTGGTCTTACCGGTATGTCCAGTGCAGGCGCAGTCTAGGCTTGGGTTTTTCCTGATTACAAGCGGGCAGCATGAAATTGGCATGACCGGTCTGACCGGTGGTCCAGAAGCCAAGATCGCAGCCTCCGGCAGCTCCTGCATTTGAAATGCGATTCCCCGTAGGAGCTGCCGAAGGCTGCGATCTTTTGATCTTTTCAACAGGCAAAAAAAAACCAGCCAATCACTTGGCCGGTTTTTCATGCTGCAGGTTTAACGTCGCACTTAAGCGCCGTACACCGGCAGTTTCTTGCAGATGGCTTTGACTTTCTCACGAACGGCATCGATCACCGCTTCGTTGTTCAGGTCAGCCAGGATGTCGCAGATCCAGCCGGCCAGCTCTTTGCACTCGGCCTCTTTGAAGCCGCGAGTGGTCACAGCCGGGGTACCGAAGCGCAGGCCGGAGGTGACGAACGGCGAGCGAGGATCGTTAGGCACGGAGTTCTTGTTCACGGTGATGAACGCTTTGCCCAGTGCGGCGTCGGCGTCTTTACCGGAGATGTCCTGCTTGATCAGCGACAGCAGGAACAGGTGGTTTTCAGTACCGCCGGACACCACGTCGAAACCGCGCGCGATGAACACTTCGGCCATGGCCTTGGCGTTTTTCACCACTTGTTGCTGGTAAGCCTTGAACTCAGGCTGCAGCGCTTCCTTGAAGCAGATCGCCTTGGCCGCGATCACGTGCTCCAGCGGGCCACCCTGGGCGCCCGGGAATACTGCGGAGTTGAGCTTTTTCTCGATCTCGGCGTTGGCCTTGGCCAGGATCAGGCCGCCACGTGGACCGCGCAGGGTCTTGTGGGTGGTGGTGGTCACGACGTCAGCGAACGGCACAGGGTTCGGGTAGACACCAGCGGCAACCAGACCGGCAACGTGAGCCATGTCGACGAACAGGTAGGCGCCGACCTTGTCAGCGATTTCGCGGAAGCGCGGGAAGTCGAGGATCTGCGAGTAGGCAGAGAAACCGGCGACGATCATTTTCGGCTTGTGCTCGACTGCCAGGCGCTCGACTTCGTCGTAGTCGATCAGGCCGTTGGCGTCGATGCCGTACTGGATGGCGTTGTACAGCTTGCCCGAGGAGGAAACGCTGGCGCCGTGGGTCAGGTGACCGCCGTGGGCCAGGCTCATGCCCAGAATGGTGTCGCCGGCCGACAGCAGGGCCAGGTAGACAGCAGCGTTGGCTTGGGAACCGGCGTGCGGCTGAACGTTGGCGTAATCGGCGCCGAACAGTTCCTTGGCGCGGTCGATGGCCAGTTGTTCAACCACGTCGACGTATTCGCAACCACCGTAGTAACGCTTGCCCGGATAGCCTTCAGCGTACTTGTTGGTCAGGACCGAGCCTTGAGCTTCCATCACCGCTGGGCTGGTGTAGTTTTCCGAAGCGATCAGCTCAATGTGTTCTTCCTGACGCTGAGCTTCTTGCTCCATGGCGGCAAAAAGGTCGGCGTCGTACTTGGCAATAGTCAAATCACGGCTGAACATGGCGGTCCTCAAGGATCGGGGGCAGAAAAGGGGGGCATTCTAACTCAACCGCTTTTGGATGACATATGAAACGACATCATGTCGCAGACAAGTGGCGTTCATGACGGGATCAGCGGTGATCGGGTGGTTGTGTGGCGAGGGAGCTTGCTCCCGCCGGGCTGCGCAGCGGCCCCAAAACCCTGTGAGCGCTGCGCACTCAAGCGGGAGCAAGCTCCCTCGCCACAATTGCGTGTTCTAGTCGAACATGAAGAGCGCATCGTTACAGAACTGCGCCTCGAACCGCCCCGCCGGCATCGGCCGTCCGAACAGATAACCCTGCACCTCATCGCAGCCATGCTCACGCAGGAAGTCCAGTTGCTCGTGGGTTTCCACGCCCTCGGCAATTACCGCCAGGTTCAGGCTGTGGGCCATGGCGATAATTGCACGGGCGATCTGTGCGTCCTGTTCGCCGGACGGCAGGCCGTCAACGAAAGTGCGGTCGATCTTCAGCACGTCGATCGGGAATTGCTTGAGGTAGTTCAGCGATGAATAACCGGTGCCGAAGTCATCGACTGCAATGCTCAGGCCGAGGTTTTTCAGTCCGGCAAGAATCTGCATCGCCTCGCTGACTTCGCGCATCAGGATACTTTCGGTCAGTTCCAGTTCCAGACACGCCGGGGGCAGGCCGGTTTCCCGCAGGATGGTGGCAATCCGGGTGCCCAACTGGCCGTCGGAGAACTGCCGTGCGGAAATGTTCACCGAGACCTTCGGCACCCGCACCCGCTGCTGGTGCCAGGTTTTCAGCTGTCGACAGGCCTCGCTGATGACCCAGTCGCCAACGTCCACCACCAGCCCGAGCTCTTCCAGCACCGGAATGAAATCCCCCGGCGGCACCAGTCCGCGACGGGGATGGCGCCAGCGCAGCAGCGCTTCGGCGCCGGTCAAACGTTTGCCGTCGCCGCTGAACTGTGGCTGGTAATACAGGACGAATTCGTTCTGCTCCAGCGCATGACGCAAATCGCTTTCCAGCTCCAGACGTTCCAGCGCACTGGCGTTCATGTCGGCCTGATAGAACTGGAAGTTGTTCTTGCCGCGTTCCTTGGCGTGGTACATCGCCGTGTCGGCGTTCTTCATCAACTGGCTGAGTTCGTTGCCGTCCTGCGGGCTCAGGGCAATGCCGATACTGGCGGTGACGAAGAACTCGCGGCCCTCCAGCACGAACGGCCGCACCAGGCTGGCGAGGATCTGCTCGGCGACATGAATCGCCCGGTTCAGCGCCAGTTCACGGCTGGAGCGATGCTGCAACAGCAAGGTGAATTCGTCACCACCCATGCGCGCCACGGTGTCGTCGTCATCGACGCAGGCCAGCAGACGCGTGGCCATGTCCTTGAGCATGCGGTCGCCGGCGGCGTGGCCGAGGGAGTCGTTGATCGGTTTGAAACGGTCGAGGTCGAGGAACATCAGCACCACCCACGACTTCTGCCGTTCGGCCGCTTGCAGTGCGGTGTGCAGACGGTCCTGGAACAGCGTGCGGTTCGGCAGGTGGGTGAGGGCGTCGTAGTAGGCGAGGCGGTGGATGCGCTGCTCGCTGGCCTTGCGCTCGCTGATGTCGCTGAAGAAACACACGTAACTGGCCAGATCGCCTTCGTCGTCGAGCACGGCGGTGATGCCGACCCACGCCGGGTAATGCTCGCCGTTGCGGCGCTTCATCCACACTTCGCCTTCCCAGGTGCTGTGCTCGTGCAACTGCTTGAGCACGTAGCGCAGGTGCGCGTCCTGCTGCTCGTCGACGGTGAGCATGTTCGGCAATTGGTCGAGGACTTCGCTGACTGTGTAACCGCTGACCCGACTAAACGCTTCGTTGGCCTGGACGATGTAGCCGGCCGGGTCGGTGATCAGGATCGCCGAGGTCGAGTGCTCGAATACCGTAGCAGCCATGCGCAGGTCTTTCTCGGCACGGCGCTGCTGACTGATATCGCGGCCGACGCCGAGCACGCCTTCGAACGCGCCGTGTTCGTCCCAGACCAGCACCAGGCGCAGTTCGATCGGAATCTTCCGGCCGTCGGCGCGCAGGCAATCGAACAGGAACAGCTGGGTTTGCACCTGACTGCGCAGCAACGCCAGTTGCTCGGGCTTGTCCAGCGCTTTGCTGACGCGGTCCATCAGCGTGTAGATGCCGTTCAACTGCCCGGGGTTGGCGATGGTCGATTGCCAGCCATTCTGGAAAATCCATTCGGCGTTGTAGCCAAGCACAGCCTGCACCGACGGGCTGACGTAGTTCAGCGAAAGCTTGGAGTCGGTGGAGAAAATCACGTCGCTGATGCTTTCGGCGAGCATGCGGTAGCGCTGCTCGCTGTCACGCAGCGATTCGCTGGCCTCGATCTGTTCGGTGATGTCCTTGGCCACGCCGATGATCCGCGTGACCTGATCGTGCTTGTCCCGCGCCAGTGCCTGTTCGCGAATGTCGAAGCGCCGCCACTTGCCGTCGCGATGACGGAAGCGCAACTGGCATTGCAACAACTGGCTGTAACCGGCGTGGCGCTGCAACTGCCGCGAGCGATGGTAGTAGTCGGCGTCTTCCGGGTGCAGGAGGATTTCCCAGAAGTATTCGCCCATTTGATGCAGCTCGGTGCGGTTGTAGCCGAGGGTCTGGCCGAGGTGGTGGTTGCTGAAAATCATTCGCTGGCTGATCACGTCCTGCACATACAGATGATCCGGTACGGTGCGCACCACGTCCGACCAGAAACCTTCGCGCTCCAGCAACGACAGTTCGATCAGCTTGCGGCTGGTGATGTCGCTGATGCTGAGGATCACCGCTTTATAGTCGTGCTGCTCGCTCGGCAGGCGCAGGACCATCCACAGGTGCTGGTCGCGGCCATTGCTGTTGGGCAGCTTGATTTCCAGTTCCAGCTGCTTCTGCTGCTGCAGCACGGCGTCGAGGATCTGCTGACCGATCGCGCACTGCGGATGGCGCTGGCCGTCGATCAGCAGTTGCCAGGCATCGTCGCAGGAATGCACATCGAGCAGTTGCAGGGCGACCTGATTGACCTCGGTGACGCGCATTTCCTGGAGAAGTTGCTGGCGCTGATGTGGTTGGTCGAGCCAGGCTTTTAGCTGGTCGCTGGTCTGGATCTGCGCCTTGTCGAACATCTGCTTGAGGCCGGACAGGTCAAGCACGCACAAGGCCACACCGGTGCCTTCGAAAATATCCTGATAGCGCCGCCGACCTTCGTGCACCTGGCGCTGGCGGCGGCGCATGTTCAGCAGCGCGATCACCGGCAGCATCGAAAACGCCAGGCCGAGCAGGCATTTGCCAATGAACGCCGGCAGCAGTTCTTCCAGTACGCGCTGGCGGTCGAACAGCCCACGCAGTTGCCAGTCACTGCTGCTCAGCGGCACGGTCAGCACGGTGTTGGCGACATCGTCGGGGGTCAGCCCGCCAGCCTTGGCCGAGGGCAATCCGGCTTCGCGGCTGATGATCTGGTGATTGAGGCGGTTTTCCACCAGCCACAATGGGCGCAGGGCGGTGGCGTCCTGTTTGGTCAGCGAGTCGAAGAACGTCGGCGTCAGGCGCAACGCCCAGTAACCGCGGCTGCTGCCGCTGGCCTGATGCAACAGCAGGTGCACCACCGAGCCGTCATCGGCGTTGCTGAAGTAATGCGCCTGGGCGCGGCTGCGGCGTACCAGTTCGGTCAGGTAATCGGCGTCGGAGCTGTCGCTGGCGCTGTCGCTGATGATCCGGCCGGAGGGCGAGAGCAGGGCCATGCTGCGCAGATCGGGCAGCGAGCGCTGCAGTTTGCGCAAGAGCATCTGCTGTTCGTCGGCGGTTTGCGGTTGCTCGACGATCGGTAGCAGATTGAGGGCGATTTGCGCGTTCAGCGCCATGTTCAGGCTGACTTGCGCGGCGAGGTCGGCGGTGTAGTCGATGGTGTACTGGCGCTGGTTCTTCTGGGTTTCACGCAATTGATCGAGCAGTTGCCAGAACAGCAACGCGAGCAATAACAGCACGAGGGTGGCCAGCGCCCCCTTCAATGTCCCGCGCAGGGGCGAGCCGGGCGCCGGTGGGGTGCTGCTCACAGAGGCTGGCGGAGTGACATTGGTCAAGCTGTGATCCTGCGATTTGGCTGGACTGGCGCGACGTGCACTATAAGCCGGACGCCCGAAGGGCGGCTAGCATGCCTTGAGTTGTGGCGAAGTGCCAGCCCCTCTCGGCTGGACTGCCACCGGTCATTCAGGTAGCTTTGCCGGTTAGACGGGGGCGTTCCAGCCCCTACAATCAGACTTTTTCCAGCGCGCACGCATTGATCGTGATCAAGTGAACGACGCGCACAGTCTGGCCAGGCATCGCCTGCGCTCCAATCATTCATCTGTCACTGACCCAAGGTTCTCCATGGCTCAATACGTCTTCACCATGCATCGGCTGGGCAAAGTTGTTCCGCCGAAGCGGGAAATCCTCAAGAACATTTCGCTGTCCTTCTTCCCCGGCGCCAAGATCGGCGTGCTCGGCCTCAACGGTTCGGGTAAATCCACGCTGCTGAAAATCATGGCCGGCGTCGATACCGAGTTCGAAGGCGAAGCCCGTCCGATGCCGGACCTGAACATCGGTTACCTGCCGCAAGAGCCGCAGCTCGACCCCGCCAAGACCGTACGTGAAGTGGTCGAGGAAGCAGTCAGCGTGATCAAGGATGCGCAAGCGCGCCTGGACGAGGTCTACGCCGCCTACGCCGACCCGGATGCCGACTTCGACAAGCTCGCCGCTGAACAGGCCAAGCTCGAAGCGATCCTGCAGGCCAGCGACGGTCACAACCTCGAGCGCCAGCTGGAAGTCGCCGCCGATGCGTTGCGCCTGCCGGCCTGGGACGCGAAAGTGGAACACCTGTCCGGTGGTGAAAAGCGTCGTGTCGCCCTGTGCCGTCTGCTGCTGTCCGCCCCGGACATGCTGCTGCTCGACGAACCGACCAACCACCTGGATGCCGATTCCGTGGCGTGGCTGGAGCATTTCCTCCACGACTTCCCGGGCACCGTGGTCGCGATCACGCACGACCGATACTTCCTCGACAACGTTGCCGGCTGGATTCTGGAACTCGACCGCGGCGCGGGCATTCCTTACGAGGGCAACTATTCGGGCTGGCTCGAAGCCAAGTCCGATCGTCTGGCCCAGGAGTCCAAGCAGCAGTCGGCTCATGAAAAAGCCATGAAAGAAGAACTGGAGTGGGTGCGCAAAGGCGCCAAGGCCCGCCAGTCGAAATCCAAGGCACGTCTGCAACGCTTCGAGGAAATGCAATCGCAGGAGTTCCAGAAGCGCAGCGAAACCAACGAGATCTATATCCCGGCCGGTCCGCGCCTGGGCGACAAGGTCATCGAGTTCAAGAACGTCACCAAGGGTTACGGCGATCGCGTGCTGATCGACAACCTGTCGTTCTCCATGCCGAAGGGCGCCATCGTCGGCGTGATCGGTGGTAACGGTGCCGGTAAGTCGACGCTGTTCCGCATGCTCATGGGCAAGGAAACCCCGGATTCGGGCAGCATCGAAATCGGCGAAACCGTGCAACTGGCCTGCGTCGACCAGAGCCGCGAAGACCTCGACGGCAGCAAGACCGTGTTCCAGCAGATCTCCGACGGTTCCGACCAGATCCGCATCGGCAACTACGAGATCCCGTCGCGCACCTACGTCGGCCGCTTCAACTTCAAGGGCGGCGACCAGCAGAAGTTCGTCAAGGATCTGTCCGGCGGTGAGCGCGGTCGTCTGCACCTGGCGCTGACCCTGAAGGAGGGTGGCAACGTCCTGCTGCTCGACGAACCGTCCAACGACCTCGACGTGGAAACCCTGCGTTCGCTGGAGGAAGCCCTTCTGGACTTCCCGGGCGCCGCCATTGTGATCTCCCACGATCGGTGGTTCCTTGACCGTGTCGCCACGCACATCCTGGCGTACGAAGACGACTCGCAAGCGGTGTTCTTCGAAGGCAACTACACCGAGTACGAAGCCGATCGCAAGAAACGCCTCGGCGAAGCAGCGGCCCAGCCACACCGGGTACGTCACAAGAAACTGGCCTGATATCGGGTTGGTTGCAGAAAGAGCGGAGCCTTCGGGCTCCGTTTTTTTTGCCCGGTTTTTTCAGCGGGACCGAGGTGTGGCCATCGCGAGCAGGCTCACTCCTACATTTGAAATGCGTTCCCCTGTAGGAGTGAGCCTGCTCGCGATAGCTGTATAACTGGTGGTGCATTGCTTGAATCCAGACTCCCCACTCAGGTGCAAAATCAGCTCAAAAAACCGCCTGATTTATATCCTGTGCACCATTTAATTTCATAACTGCGACATTTTGCTCTGTTCCTGTGCGCAACTCGTTTGTTACAGTCCGGCCCAATCTCCTCCAACGACAATAAATTTGCCGAGACTTTTCCCATGATCGAATCCGTCGAATCCTTCCTCGCGCGCCTGAAAAAACGTGACCCGGACCAGCCCGAATTTCACCAGGCTGTCGAAGAAGTCCTGCGCAGTCTGTGGCCGTTTCTCGAAGCCAATCCGCATTACCTGACCTCGGGGATTCTTGAGCGCATCTGCGAGCCAGAGCGCGCTGTGGTGTTTCGCGTATCGTGGGTCGATGATCAGGGCAAGGTGCAGGTCAATCGCGGCTTCCGTATCCAGATGAACAGCGCAATTGGCCCGTACAAGGGCGGCTTGCGTTTTCATCCGTCAGTGAACCTTGGCGTGCTGAAATTCCTCGCCTTCGAACAGACCTTCAAGAACTCCCTGACGTCGCTGCCCATGGGCGGAGGCAAGGGCGGTTCGGACTTCGATCCGAAGGGCAAGAGCGATGCCGAAGTCATGCGCTTCTGCCAGGCGTTCATGAGCGAGCTGTACCGCCACATCGGCGCCGACGTTGACGTGCCGGCCGGCGATATCGGCGTCGGGGCGCGGGAAATCGGTTTCCTCTTTGGCCAGTACAAACGCCTGAGCAACCAGTTCACCAGCGTCCTCACCGGCAAAGGCATGACCTACGGCGGCAGCCTGATTCGCCCGGAAGCCACCGGCTTCGGTTGCGTGTACTTCGCTGAAGAAATGCTCAAGCGCCGCGGGCAGACCGTGGAAGGCAAGCGTGTGGCGATTTCCGGTTCCGGTAACGTCGCGCAATACGCGGCGCGCAAGGTCATGGACCTCGGCGGCAAGGTGATCTCCTTGTCCGACTCCGAAGGCACGCTGTATTGCGAAGCCGGTTTGAGCGAAGAACAGTGGCGGGCGCTGCTGGAACTGAAAAACGTCAAACGCGGGCGCATCAGCGAATTGGCGAGCGCTCATGGCCTGGAGTTCCGCGCCGGACAGCATCCATGGTCGCTGCCCTGTGACATCGCACTGCCTTGCGCGACGCAGAACGAACTCGATGCCGAAGCCGCGCGCACGCTGCTGGGCAACGGCTGCGTGTGCGTTGCCGAAGGGGCGAACATGCCGACCACGCTGGAGGCTGTGGATATCTTTATCGAGGCGGGCATTCTCTTTGCGCCGGGCAAAGCTTCGAATGCCGGCGGCGTGGCCGTGAGCGGTCTGGAGATGTCGCAGAACGCCATGCGCCTGCTGTGGACAGCGGGAGAGGTAGACAGCAAGCTGCACGCGATCATGCAATCGATCCACCACGCCTGCGTGCATTACGGCGAAGACAACGGTCAGGTCAATTACGTCAAGGGCGCGAACATCGCCGGTTTCGTCAAAGTCGCCGATGCGATGCTGGCGCAAGGCGTGGTTTAAGCCGGTTCGATGCGGATCACTTCGATCAGTTGATCGCCGGCAGGCCGCTGCCACAACACTTCATCGTTGAGCCGGGCGCCGAGCAAGGCTCGGCCCAGCGGTGAGGCCCAGTTGATCAGGCCCTGACTGGCGTCGGCCTGATCCTCACCGACCAATTGCACGCGGTGTTCTGTGTCGTGCTCGTCAGCAAAAGTCACCCAACTGCCGATCTGCACCTTGTCGGTGGAAGTCGCGGCGACAGCCACTTGGGCGCTGCTCAGGCGTTGAGTGAAATACCGCAGATCCCGTTGCAGATCCGCTAGACGTTGCTTGTCGGCCTGCTCGCCCTTGGCCGTTTGCTCGGCATGCAGGCTTTGCAGTTCGGCGACCTTCGCCTGCAACTGCGCCAGGCCCTGCGGGGTGACGTAGTTGGGCTGCGTGCTGACCTGGCGTTCGACCGGCTGATCGGCCTGCGCGGCGGCGTTGTCTTCGTTGACGAATGCGCGACTCATGAAGTCCTCCTGTTAAAGGATTTGGGCCATGGTTGCCGGCATTTGGTTTCAACGGATGTCTGCAAGCGACCTATTGCGAGCGATAAGCCCGCCCGACGTCCTGATCCTTCTGCTGCTGCCAGGCGCGTTCGCGCTCATCCCAATGCTCGTTGCGGTATTGCTCGCGATCCTTGTTTTCCAGCATCGCCTGGCATTGGCGAAAGCCATCGACCCAGCCTTCGGCGTATTGCTGGTCTTTGAGATAGCGCGGCACGTTCTTGCGAAACTCGCCGCTGATCGAACCCGCCGCTTGCCGGCCACTGACGCAACCGTCATCGAAGCCGTCGGCGAAGGCCGGTGGATACCCCTTGGCGATCAAGTCTTCATGAGTGGTCTGGCAACCGCCCAGCGCCAGGACAACGCCCAACAACCCCACGCACCGCCACATCGCACTCTCCCGCGCCGGTTTTCGGCTGATACGGGAAGTCTAGAAGGGTATTGGTCAGGTGTCGGTGAAAGGCGTGTGAGTAATTCGTTGAACAGCACAGATCCCCTGTAGGAGTGAGCCTGCTCGCGATAGCAATCTATCAGTCGATGATATAGCGACTGGAATACCGCTATCGCGAGCAGGCTCACTCCTACAGGGGCATGTCTGGGATCAGTAGTGATACCACTTCACTTCGAGCATGACTTCGGTTTCGGGTGTGGCGAGGTGGCTGAACTCGCGCTGCGCGCTCAAGCGCAAACCGAGGTTGCGCGACAGCTCCCATTGCTGGTTCAGGCTCAGGCTGCGGCGCACTTCGCCGTTGAAGAAATAATCGCCCTTGGCCTCCAGGCTCAGGTTGCCCAGCGGGTTTTTCCACAGCACGCCGGTATTGAAGCCACCGGCCGGGGAAACAAACTCGGCGAAGTCGTTGTTGTGTTCCACGCGTACCGTGCCAAGGGCAAAGCCGAGTACGTCTTCGCCCAACTGCCAGGTACCGCCGCCGCCACCGTTGACGTGGCTGACCAGTGTTTCGTCATCATGCTTGCCCGGTACACGCTCAAGGCCACCGGTGACCTGCCAGGACAGCGGTTGCAGCAGCTCGTTGCGCGGTGTCAGCGAACGGATGGTCGCCAGATCCAGTTGCTGCAACTGCCAGTCATTGCCTTCGTACTGACGCAGCTTCAGTTGCAGGATCTCGATCTGTGCGCCGAGGGGAAAGCTTTCGGCGTTGTCGTTGAGGTCGTGATAGGCCATGCGCAGGCCATATTCGCCAAAGGCGCGATCACCGCGCGTACCGAGGCCGGCCTGCCAGGTGCGGGACTCGTGGCCATCTTCGGGCAGACCGGGTTGCGGAATTTCCAGCTCCGGCGCCGGGTTCTTGTTGATCGCGCGCAGCAGTTCGAAGCTGCGCTGCGCTCTCTGCGGGTCGCGTTCCTGGCCGTTGGCGCGGTAGCGCTCGAGACGATAGGCGGCATCGACGATCAACGCCTGACGCGCGCGGGGCAGGGCTTTGAACGTTGACTCTTGCAGGACTTTTTGATCGGCGCTGACCTTGAGCACCCATTGCTGTTCTTCATCGCTCAACGGTTCGGCGCGGCTGAGCAGTTCACGTTCGCGGGACGGGCGATATTCGATGTGTTCGACCAGCCCGGCCTCTTTCACCGCTTTGACGGTGTCGGTCGGGATTGCGGTCAGCGGGAATTGTTCGGTCAGGCGCAGGCTCGGCCGCGCCACTTGCAGCAGCTCAAGCAAGCGATACGAGCAGTTTTCGTCGAAGAAGAAATAGTCGAACTGGATCTGCTTGAGCTCCCACACATGCTCGACCATGCGTGCGGTTTCTTCCTGGGTCAGGTTGAGCCGGTATTCCCACAGGTCGCGGTTTTCCAGGCTGCGGTATTCAGAGAGCTTTTCCTGATACGGCACCAGTGCAAACAGCCCCGGGTAGCCGCCCATCAAGCCTTTCCAGGCATACAGAATGCTGTTGTCCGAGCCCTCGATGTAGGCGCCGAAGTTGATCGCGTAGCTGAGCAGCGAGGTCTTGTCGGCCTGCACGTCCGCCTGGTCAATGCGCAGCAAGGTGTGGCCGAACATCGACGAAGGGCTGTTGAGATACGCCGCCGGGAAAATCATCACCGCGCTGTGCGGCGAGACGTCCTTGAACCATTTTTTATATTCCGCGCACTCCGGCGCGGGCAGGTCGGCGAGATTGAGCTGTGCTTTCAGCCAGCGTGTACGCGCCGGGTAAACGCATTGGGCGTGTTGCTCGCCGAGGCTGGCCGGGGCGTACAGCGCCTGCACGGTGGCGGCCAGTTCGCGGTCCGGATGTTCGTTGCCATCGGGGGCGAGAAAGAATTTCTTGTCGCTGACATAGCTGCGCCAGCCGCCGAGCTTGGCGGTTTCGTAATGACCGAGGGAAATCCAGAAGCGGTCGTTGGCCAGTTGCTGCAAACGTTGAGGATCGATGTGAGGCGCGGCGGACAGCGGGGCGCAGACACAGAGCGCCAGCCAGGCAAGGCGTTTGAGCATAGTCGGCAACTTAAGTCGAAAGAAAAAATTCAATACCAACAAACTGTAGGAGCTGACGAGTGCAACGGGGCTGCGATCTTTTGATCTTCAAAAGCAAAGATCGCAGCCTCGTCACACTCGTCAGCTCCTGCAGCGCGTCATTTGGCAAAAAATAAAAACCCGCTCCCCGAAGGAAGCGGGCGGGGTCGAGCTTAAGCCTGAGTTGCGTACTTGGCCAGACGTGGGTCCGATTTCAGTACCGCCAGGGTGTTGGTATGCACGTCTTCAGCGGTCACGTCAGCTTTGCTGAAGATCTGCTGGAAGTGCTCGTGGGTCACGGCCGCGAAATGCGCGCGGTCTTCCGGTGCTACGCCCAGTACCACGGCATAGGTGGTCAGCGCTTCGCCGTTGCCTTTGGCCATGTCTTCGGACAGCTCGTTCATCATGCCATTCATGGCGAACCAGGATTTGCCGCCGTAGGTCAGCGACGCGTTGGTCGAGCAACCGTTGGTGCCGGAAGTCATACCGAACGTGGCGTTACCGGAAGTGCCGTTGGTGGTGGAAGCAAGGAAGTGCGCCGGGGTGCCACGCTGACCTTCGAACAGCATGTTGCCCCAACCGCAATCCGGGCCGCCCGGGGCTTGCGCCATTGCGTTGATGGATACAGCGGTGAAGAGAGTACCGAGAAGAATCCGTTTCATAGCTTTGTTCTCTTTATGTGCATACCAATGGACAGGGTTCTGGCCTTTCGTACTCTGCCCGAGGACAGCGCCGAAAGTGTCAGTGGGCCGGTATTAGTTCCAGCCGCGCAGTTTGGAGTTTAGGCACGTTCCAGCGGTTCCGTGACTTTTTGCAAAATATTTGGAATAAACCTCTGATTTATCGGGACGCGCCGACCCGCCGCGCGCTTGTCTATGCTTTGTCATGTGGCGCGCCTTGCCAGTGGGGCACGGGCAGCGCCAGAATGCCGCTACCTGCCCCGCCTGATTGTTAAGGAAGCCCGATGCCTGATCCTGTTGCTGCCAGCCTGCGTCTTGCGCCCGAAGCGCTGACTCGTCCGTTTTCCGCTGAACAGTTCAGCTTCACTACCACCAATGATCTGGAGCCCTTTCGCGGTGTGCTCGGCCAGGAACGCGCGGTCGAAGCCTTGCAGTTCGGTGTGGCGATGCCACGCCCCGGTTACAACGTATTCGTCATGGGCGAGCCGGGCACCGGCCGCTTCTCGTTCGTCAAACGCTACCTGAAAGCCGAGGGCAAGCGCCTGCAGACCCCGGCAGACTGGGTCTACGTCAACAACTTCGATGAGCCGCGCGAACCGCGCGCACTGGAGCTGCCATCGGGCACGGCGGGCTCGTTCATCGGCGACATCAACGGCTTGATCGACAACCTGCTGGCGACTTTCCCGGCCGTCTTCGAACACCCTTCGTATCAGCAGAAAAAAAGCGCCATCGACCGCGCTTTCAACCAGCGCTACGACAAGGCGCTGGACATCATCGAGCGCCTAGCCCTGGAAAAAGACGTCGCCCTGTACCGCGACAGCAGCAACATCGCTTTCACGCCGATGCTCGACGGCAAGGCCCTGGACGAAGCTGAATTCGCGCAGTTGCCGGAAGCCGAGCGCGAGCGTTTCCACGACGACATTTCCGGCCTCGAAGAGCGCCTGAACGAAGAACTCGCCAGCCTGCCGCAGTGGAAGCGCGAGTCGAACAATCAACTGCGTCAGCTCAACGAAGAAACCATCACCCTGGCGTTGCAGCCGTTGCTGGCGCCGCTGTCGGAGAAGTACGCGGAAAACGCTGCGGTCTGCGGTTACCTGCAGGCCATGCAGGTCTACCTGCTGAAAACCGTGGTCGAGCAACTGGTCGATGACAGCAAGACCGACGCCGTCGCGCGCAAGTTGCTGGAAGAGCAATACGCACCCAGCCTGGTGGTCGGGCATCCGGCCAGCGGCGGTGCTCCGGTGGTGTTCGAGCCGCATCCGACCTATGAAAACCTGTTCGGTCGCATCGAGTACACCACCGATCAAGGTGCGCTCTATACAACCTATCGACAGTTGCGCCCGGGCGCGCTGCATCGCGCCAATGGCGGTTTCCTGATTCTCGAAGCAGAAAAAATGCTCAGCGAGCCGTTCGTGTGGGATGCGCTGAAACGCGCCCTGCAATCGCGCAAACTGAAAATGGAATCGCCGCTGGGCGAGATGGGCCGCTTCGCCACCGTGACCCTCAATCCGCAGCACATTCCGTTGCAGGTCAAAGTCATCATCATCGGTGCGCGGCAGTTGTATTACACGCTGCAGGACCTCGATCCGGACTTCCAGGAGATGTTCCGCGTTCTGGTCGACTTCGACGAAGACATCCCGATGGTCGACGAAAGCCTCGAGCAGTTCGCCCAACTGCTGAAAACCCGCACTTCGGAAGAAGGCATGGCGCCGTTGACCGCCGATGCGGTGGCGCGGCTGGCGACCTACAGCGCACGGCTGGCCGAGCATCAGGGACGCTTGTCGGCGCGTATCGGCGATCTGTTCCAACTGGTCAGCGAGGCCGATTTCATCCGCCATCTGGCCGGCGATGAGATGACCGATGCCGGGCATATCGAGCGAGCTTTGAAAGCCAAGGCCACCCGCACCGGGCGCGTCTCGGCGCGGATCCTCGACGACATGCTCGCCGGGATCATCCTCATCGACACCGATGGTGCGGCGGTCGGCAAGTGCAACGGTCTGACGGTGCTGGAAGTCGGCGACTCGGCGTTCGGTGTGCCGGCGCGGATCTCCGCCACGGTGTACCCGGGCGGCAGCGGTATCGTCGACATCGAGCGTGAGGTCAACCTCGGCCAGCCGATCCACTCCAAGGGCGTGATGATTCTCACCGGCTATCTGGGCAGCCGTTACGCGCAGGAATTCCCGCTGGCGATCTCGGCGAGCATCGCCCTCGAGCAGTCCTACGGCTACGTCGATGGCGACAGTGCGTCGCTGGGCGAGGCGTGCACGCTGATTTCGGCGCTGTCGAAAACGCCGCTCAAACAGTGCTTCGCCATCACCGGTTCGATCAACCAGTTCGGTGAGGTGCAGGCGGTCGGCGGGGTCAACGAGAAGATTGAAGGCTTCTTCCGCCTCTGCGAAGCGCGCGGCCTGACTGGCGAGCAGGGCGCGATCATTCCTCAGGCCAACGTCGCCACGCTGATGCTCGACGAGAAAGTCCTCGCCGCCGTACGCGCCGGGCAGTTCCATGTCTACGCAGTGCGGCAGGCCGATGAGGCGTTGAGCCTGCTGGTTGGCGAGCCGGCCGGTGAGCCGAATGCCGATGGCGAATTCCCCGAAGGCAGCATCAATGCCCGCGTGGTCGAGCGCCTGCGCGATATCGCCGAGATGATCAGCGAAGAGGACCTGAAAGAGGCCGAGAAGGAACTGGCGCAAGAGGCCCTCGCCGAAGCCAAACCCGCTTAAGCCAAGCGCGGTCAAACTGTAGGAGTGAGCCTGCTCGCGATGGCGGAGTATCAGTCGACAAAAAGTCGCCTGACACTCCGCCATCGCGAGCAGGCTCACTCCTACATTTGTTTTGCAGATCAGGTTTTGCATTGATCTTCGGGGAATGCGTCACGACTCTGGCGCCAAACTTCACACAATGACCATTCGGCGCCTTCTGGTTCCATTTGGCTTGCGCGGGACACTTTTCTTCTATTCTCAGGTCAAGGATATCGACAGTATCACTGGATCGAGCCAGTCCTCCCGTGGGGCTGAATACCGGCTTTACCGAGGGTCGCCGCCATGTCGCGCAACCTCTGTCTCACCCGTCAATGCCTGGGTCTGGTGACCCGGATCGAATGCGCCGTCAAGCCGCTGGCCGGCGACAACGGCATGTGGACGCTGCTCTTCGCGGCCGGCATGGCCGGCGAACAACCTTCCGCGATCAAAGCCCAAGGCCCGTTCCACGGCCCGGTGGCGGCCGAGTCTATTCTCGACACCATCGTTGAAAGCCTGACCTTGCATGGCTACGAACTGGCCGATGACCCGCAGATCTGGAGCCTGCATCTGCAAGCTCAGTTGCGGCAGATCAACGGCGGCCGTGGGCGCAGCCTCAACGGTTAAGGCGCCGTCTGGTCCACCGGCGCCTTGTCGAGCTTGACCTCGAAGCCGTATTGCACGGTGACGAGGTCGGTGCGCTGATAGGTTTCCACGCGAGTCGGGCGACCGTAAAAGTAGTGCACGCCGAGTAGCGCCGGGCCTTCGGTGCTGGCGTCGTGGCTGACCGAGAGAATCTGCTTGAGATAATGGCCGCTGTCGTCCTTGACGAAGAAACGCCACTCGTTGGGCGGGAAGGCTTTCAGGTCGACCACCAGCGTGTTGTCCTTGATCGCCAGGCCTTTGGGCAATGACTGCGCGTCGTAGGATTGCTTCGCCACCGTGGCCAGAAACAGCGGCATCGAGCCCACGGCGATCGCCGGGGTTTCCGGAAACAGATTCAGATCATAAGTAATCGTCGCTTGCAGCGGATCGACCTGGTACGCCTCGGGTGGCAGCTCGATCGGCTCGTCGAGTTTGCCGCCGCGCTTTTCCGTGAAGAAGGTTACCGGGCTGACGCCGGGGTTGAGTTCGTCGCCAAGCAGTTCGTCGTTGAAAGTGCGGCGGTGGGAAAACTCGATACGCGCCGCGCTCGGCTCTTCCACGGATTGATGAATGCGCACGCCGGCCTTCAGTTGTTCTTCGGTCAGGTCCGCGCCTTTGAGCCAGTTCGCGGCGAGATCGTCGTAAACCACCACCGGCAGGTCAAGCGGCTGCACGGCTTTGGCCGTGGTGTGCGGATCGAAGGTGCGAACCGGCAGGTCCAGCGGTTTGCGCGTCACTGTCGCCGAGGAGAAGTCGAGCACGCTGACTTCCAGTGTGTCGATCGGGCCGTGGAAATACACCTTGTTGTAACGGCGCGGATGCTCTTTCTCGAAGGCTTGCTGATCGTCGCTGAGCTGTTTTTCCAGGGCGTCGCTCCAGCTCTTCTGCTTCTGTAGCTGGGTGAGTTGGTGCTGATAAAACTCGACCTGCTCCGGGCTCTCGTTGATCGAACCGGCGCGCACCAGGTATTGGCCGCTGGCGTCGCGGGCCTGAACGATGAGCGGATTGATGCGGGCCTCAGCGACCTCTGCGGCCAATGGCAGGCTGTTGCTGACTTCGACCTCGGCGTAGTTCTTCTCCAGCTTGAGCAGTTTGACGCTGAGGTTGTCATTGCTGCGGGTCTGGCCGACGTCTTTCTGCGTCAGGTCGAAGCTGTACAGCCGCCGGGGCGCGATCACTTCGACCTGGCCTTGCAGGCTGACCGGTTGTGGCAGGCTTTTCTTGTCGACGTTGAGGCCATCGATGAACGGGTAGGTCACCGTCAGATCATCGGGGTTGGTCACGTTGGAGCTGGACGGGCTGAGCTGAATGCCCGGATCGGTTTCCGACCACTCCGGCTGCCAGGCGATCACGCGTTTGTTGCTCAGCGTCACCGAGTGCCACTCGATGCCGTGCGGGAACAGAAAACCGCCGGGAATGTTCAGGTTGAAAGGAAACACCGGTTGCAGGTCGGTGAGGTAATCCGAGCTGGCGTCCTTGTGCAGCACGAACAGGCCATTGATGAACGTATCGACCAGCGCCTGCGGGGTAGGGTAGTGCTTGAGCACGGCGAGGGCGTCGGCGCCGTATTCAGTGTGCGGCGTGATGTCGTCGAGCTTGAGTCGGGCCCGTTCCAGCAACAGCAGCGAACCGCCGAGTTCGGTGATGGCGTCCTTGAGCTTCGGATCGCTGATCGCGTCCAGCGACTGTTCGAAGGTGGCGGTCTTTTCATCAAGGTTGGCGACGTGCTTTTCATCGCCGGGCGAGCAACCACCGATGAGCAAGGCAAGGCAGATTCCGGCAGTCGTCAAGGCTGATCGCACATCCATTTCCACGCGTCCTGTCCACTGTCATTGGGCTGTCAATGCCTTGGACACTAGCAGAAAAACTTTGTCACACACACGCAGGTGGCGGATTTTCCGGCGGTTTCTGGCTGTCACAGCGGGCTGTTATACTCGCCGCCATTTCCAGCCCCTTGTGTGAGATTCAATGGAACGCTTTATTGAAAATGCAATGTACGCCACCCGCTGGCTGCTGGCGCCGATCTACATCGGCCTGTCCCTCGGTTTGCTGGCGCTGGCATTGAAGTTCTTCCAGGAAATCATCCATATCCTGCCCAACGTCTTCGCGATGGCCGAATCGGACCTGATTCTGGTGCTGCTGTCGCTGATCGACATGGCGCTGGTGGGTGGTCTGCTGGTGATGGTGATGATTTCCGGTTATGAGAACTTCGTCTCGCAACTGGATATCGACGAAGGCAAAGAGAAGCTCAGCTGGCTGGGCACCATGGACTCGTCGTCGCTGAAGATGAAAGTCGCAGCGTCGATCGTGGCGATTTCCTCGATCCACTTGCTGCGTATCTTCATGGACGCCAAGAATGTCGATCCCGAGCACCTGATGTGGTACGTGATCATTCACATGACATTTGTGGTGTCCGCGTTCGCCATGGGTTACCTCGACAAGGTCACCAAGCACTGATCAACCCTTCGAGTTACAAAGAACCGCCCGTCTGTTGCGAAACAGACGGGCGGTTTCGTTTGTGGCTTGTGCTTTCAAGCGCAGCGGCCTAACTCTGTAATGGTGCGATTCTCCACCGTTTGAGGTGCTTCCATGAACCTGCAAGAGTTGAACGCGTATGCCATCGCCGGCAAGGTCGATGAGTTGAATCTGATTTCCATGGAAGGCGGGATCTATCTGCTGGAAGCGCGCATGCACGGGGCGGCTCATCCGCTGCATGATCCGCTGGGCAAAACCTTGACTCTTCGTTCCGTCGAGCACGCGCGGGACATGCTGCATGCGTTTCCGGTGCTGCCGTTCAATCTGGTGCACACCTCGGTGCACGACGAAATGTGCGGTTTGGGCGGTGGCATCAATGAAAGCCTGAAAGTGCCGCTGGCCTGGCGCTCGGCGCTGTAGGGCCGGCCCCAGGCCCGGGGTATCTGTGCTAGTCTGCTCGCCCTTTTGGTTCCGGGCGCGCCGGGACGCGCTGTGCACGCACGGCAAGTCCTGTGGCCGTCCGCACAGCGGAGCAGTGTCATGTCCGAAGTAAATCTGTCCACCGACGAAACCCGCGTCAGCTACGGTATCGGCCGTCAACTTGGCGACCAGCTGCGCGACAACCCGCCACCGGGTGTCAGCCTGGACGCGATCCTGGCCGGTCTGACCGACGCTTTCGCCGGCAAGCCAAGCCGTGTTGGCCAGGAAGAAATGTCCGCCAGCTTCAAGGTGATCCGCGAAATCATGCAAGCCGAAGCGGCTGCCAAGGCTGAGGCCGCGGCTGGCGAAGGCCTGGCTTTCCTCGCGGAAAACGCCAAGCGTGACGGCATCACCACCCTGGCTTCCGGCCTGCAATTCGAAGTGCTGACCCAGGGCGACGGCGCCAAGCCGACCCGTGAAGATCAGGTGCGCACGCACTACCACGGCACGCTGATCGACGGCACTGTGTTCGACAGCTCCTACGAGCGCGGCCAGCCTGCCGAGTTCCCGGTTGGCGGCGTGATCGCTGGCTGGACCGAAGCCCTGCAACTGATGAACGCCGGCAGCAAATGGCGCCTGTACGTGCCGAGCGAACTGGCTTACGGCGCACAAGGCGTGGGCAGCATCCCGCCGCACAGCGTTCTGGTGTTCGACGTCGAGCTGCTGGACGTTCTGTAATCCCCAGCCTGCTTGATGGCAGACCAATGTAGGAGTGAGCCTGCTCGCGAACGCGGTGTGTCAGTTGTTGATTGGCTGGCTGACACACCGCTATCGCGAGCAGGCTCACTCCTACAGTTTTGACCGCGGTTCATATTTCGATCTTGTTGTGCAGCTCATTGGTCGGGCGCAATGCCCGGGCATAGCAGAACAGGAACAGATTGCGCACCAGCTCCTTGAGCACCAGCGGCTCGCTGGAATTGAGGCTGCTGACGTCCAGATCACCTTGATCCTGCAGTTCATGCAAGGCTTCTTCTTCAAGCACCGCACAGACTTCGCCGGTTTCCCGATGGAGGATTCTGAGGTACGGGTGTGGGCGATCCAGCCAGGCGTCGATCAAATAAGTCATGGGTCTCATCTCCTTGAAAGGTTTCAATGAGAATAATTCTTATTCATCAAATAGCAAGTGCCTATTGGCGGATCGTGGATTTTTCCAGGTAAAGGTTGTGTCAGGTCAAAATGGCTGGCTGATGGCCATGCGCGGATTCATTGAGCTGAAGCGGGGAGGGCAACGCTCCATCCCACGGCTGGCGCGGGATGGATGACACAAGGCTCAGACTTTTCTGACGAACTCGGATTTGAGCTTCATCGGGCCGATGCCGTCGATCTTGCAGTCGATGTCGTGATCGCCATCGCACAGGCGGATGTTCTTGACCTTGGTGCCGACCTTGACCACCAGCGAGGTGCCCTTGACCTTGAGATCCTTTATCACGGTGATGGTGTCGCCGTCCTGCAGGACGTTGCCGACCGAATCTTTCTTCACGGCATCATCGGCCGCCACTTCGGCTTCGCCGCTGGCAGACCACTCGTGGGCGCACTCGGGGCAGACCAATTGGGTGCCGTCTTCGTAGGTGTATTCGGAATTGCATTTCGGGCAGGGTGGCAACGTGCTCACTAAGGTTCCTTGGGTATCAGGAGGGCTAAAGGGCGCACATTGTATAGGGTTTTAGGCTGCGAAGGGCATAGCGCAGAAACAACTGTGGGAGCGACCCTGCTCGCGAAGGCGTCCTGCCAGACAACATAACTGTCAGCTGGCAGAACGCTTTCGCGAGCAGGCTCGCTCCCACAGGGGATGAATCAGTGCGTGCGGGCGACCGCGAACTCGCTCAGTTCAACCAGTGCATCGCGATATTCGCTGGCCGGCAGCGCTTCCAGGCACTTGATTGCACGGGCCACGTAATCGCGGGCCAGTTGCGCGGTGTATTCCAGCGATCCCGACGCTTCGACGGCGATGCGGATGCTTTCGAGGTCTTCGATTCCGCCTTTCTGGATCGCCTGACGCACGAGTGCTGCCTGTTCGGCCGTGCCTTCGCGCATGGTGTAGATCAGCGGCAGGGTCGGCTTGCCTTCGGCCAGATCGTCACCGACGTTCTTGCCCAGGGTTTCCGCGTCGCCTTTGTAGTCAAGCAGGTCATCAACCAGCTGGAATGCCACACCCAGGTGATCGCCGAAGGTGCGCAGGGCTTCGCTCTGCTCGGCGGTGGCGCCGGCCAGGGCGGCGGCGCTGTGGGTCGATGCTTCGAAGAGCATCGCGGTCTTGCCGCGGATGACTTCCATGTAGGTTTCTTCGCTGGTGCTGGCGTCACGCACCTTGGACAGCTGCAACACTTCGCCTTCAGCGATGATGCGCGTGGCTTGCGACAGAATCTTCATGACCGGCATCGAGCCCAGTTCGACCATCATTTCGAACGAGCGCGAATACAGGAAATCGCCGACCAGCACGCTTGGAGCGTTGCCCCACATGGCGTTGGCGGTCGAGCGGCCACGGCGCATGCCGGACATGTCGACGACGTCGTCATGCAGCAAGGTCGCGGTGTGCAGGAATTCGATGGTGGCGGCCAGCAGGCGCATGTCGTCGCCTTCGCGACCCAGGGCCTTGCCACACAGCAACACTAATAAAGGACGCAGGCGTTTGCCGCCGGCCGAAGTGATGTAATCGCCGATTTTCGATACCAGCGGCACTCGAGACGTCAGCTGCTTCTTGATGATGCCGTCGACGGCGCTAAAATCGTCCGCCACCGCGCGGTAGAAAGCTTGGGGTTGCATCAGCGAGAGTCGCTCCAGAAGGGTTGCGCGGCATGCTAGGACCCCCACCCAGACCTGTCAAGGCACGATCAGGCACTGTGAAAGCTGCTGCGCTCGGCAATCCTGCGTCAAAAACAGGCTCGGAATGCTCATTTACAACCCGTAAACTCCGCTTCCTCGCCTGTTTTTTCCTTGTCTTGCCTTCGCTCGCGACGCTTTCACAGTGCCTGTCGGCCACTTGCGCGACGCAGATTGCTTGCGTACAATCGCGCACCCTGAACTTCCTGGGCAGCACCTGCCTTACGCAATTGCACTTGGGCCGTTCCAGCCCCATGCAGCCATGCCAGCCAATACCTCTTCTTATAAAGAGCTGGGTGAGCAGGATTATCGGAGAAATACCATGTACGCAGTAATCGTTACCGGCGGTAAGCAATACAAGGTCGCTGAAGGTGAATACCTGAAGATCGAAAAACTGGAAATCGCTACTGGCGAATCCGTGACTTTTGATCGCGTTCTGCTGGTCGCCAATGGCGACGACGTGAACATCGGCGCACCAGTTGTTGCTGGCGCAACCGTCAAGGCTGAAGTGATCTCCCAAGGTCGTCACGATAAAGTCCGCATCATCAAGTTCCGTCGCCGTAAGCACCACATGAAGCGTATGGGCCACCGCCAGTGGTTCACCGAGATCAAAATCACCGGTATTCAGGCTTAATTACAGCCTAATTCCTCACTAGGAGAATTGAACTCATGGCACACAAAAAAGCTGGTGGTAGTACCCGTAACGGTCGCGACTCAGAAGCCAAACGCCTTGGCGTGAAGATGTATGGCGGCCAGGTCATCAAGGCCGGCAACATCATCGTGCGTCAGCGCGGCACCCAATTCCACGCTGGCTACGGCGTTGGCATGGGTAAGGATCACACTCTCTTCGCTAAAATCGAAGGCGTGATCAAGTTCGAAGTAAAGGGCGCCTTCGGTCGTCGTTACGTGAGCGTAATCGCGGCTTAATCGCGAGATCGCTGGAGAAGCCCTGTCTTGCGACGGGGCTTTTTCGTTTGTGGGGTGAGTCTCTTGCAAAGCTGTTTGTATGGGCTGTCGGCGTGCGATGCAGGTCGTGTCTTGGGGTCGCTGCGCTCATTTTTGCAAGAGTCTTATGTCTTGATTGTTTTTCGGCTCGTCCGTACGGCGAGAGGCGTTGGTTATGAAGTTTGTTGATGAAGTATCGATTCGCGTAAAGGCTGGTGACGGTGGCAACGGTGCCATGAGTTTCCGTCGGGAAAAATTCATCGAGAACGGTGGCCCGAACGGTGGTGATGGCGGTGACGGCGGTTCCATCTACATGATGGCCGACGAAAACCTCAACACCCTGGTCGACTACCGTTACACCCGCCACTTCGATGCCGAGCGTGGCTCCAACGGCGGCAGCACCGACTGCACCGGCAAGAAGGGTGAAGATCTGATCCTGCGCGTGCCGGTCGGCACCACCGTGATCGACTCCGTCACTCAGGAAGTGATCGGCGACCTGACCAAGGCCGGCCAGAAACTGATGGTAGTGCAGGGCGGCTGGCACGGTCTGGGCAACACCCGTTTCAAATCCAGTACCAACCGTGCGCCGCGTCAGACCACGCCGGGCAAGCCGGGCGAGCAGCGCGACCTGAAACTGGAAATGAAAGTGCTGGCCGACGTCGGTCTGCTGGGTTTGCCGAATGCCGGTAAAAGTACCTTTATCCGTTCGGTCTCGGCGGCCAAGCCTAAAGTCGCGGACTACCCGTTCACCACGCTGGTGCCGAACCTCGGTGTGGTCAGCGTCGATCGCTGGAAGAGTTTCGTCATTGCCGACATTCCGGGTCTGATCGAAGGCGCTTCCGACGGTGCCGGCCTGGGCATTCGCTTCCTCAAGCACCTTGCGCGTACGCGTCTGCTGCTGCACCTCGTCGACATGGCGCCACTGGATGATTCCAGTGCTCCGGACGCGGCTGAAGTGATCGTCAACGAGCTGATCAAGTTCAGCCCTTCGCTGGCCGAGCGTGATCGCTGGCTGGTGCTGAACAAGTGCGACCAGATCCTTGAAGAAGAGCACGATGCCCGCGTCAAGGAAATCGTCGATCGTCTGGAATGGACCGGTCCGGTGTACGTGATCTCGGCCATCGCCAAGATCGGTACCGAGCGTCTGTGCCACGACATCATGCGTTATATGGAAGACCGTGCCGATCGCCTGGCCGCAGATCCTGCGTACAAGGAAGAGCTGGCCGATCTCGATCAGCGCATCGAAGACGAAGCCCGTGCGCAGTTGCAGGCGCTGGACGACAAGCGTGCCCTGCGCCGCAGTGGCGTGAAGTCGGTCCATGACATCGGCGACGATGACTGGGACGAAGAAGATGTGGATGACGAAGACGGCCCGGAAATCATTTACGTGCGTGACTGATCCGTTGCGATAAACTTGAACGCCGCTCAATCGAGCGGCGTTTTAGTATCCGGAAATCGATCGTTGGTCAGCAATCGCCACGATTAACGTCACGGGCAGTGCCAGGTCGCGCTGCCCTCAAGCTAAGGTTGAAGATGATGCGGAGCAAGGTGACAGGTGCGCAGCGTTGGGTCGTGAAGATCGGCAGCGCTTTGCTGACAGCTGATGGCAAAGGGCTGGATCGCGCGGCAATGAGTGTCTGGGTCGAGCAGATGGTGGCGCTGCATGAAGCGGGCGTCGAGCTGGTGCTGGTGTCCTCCGGGGCGGTGGCGGCCGGCATGAGCCGCTTGGGCTGGACCTCGCGACCCAGTGCCATGCACGAGTTGCAGGCGGCCGCTGCGATCGGTCAGATGGGCCTGGTGCAGGCGTGGGAATCGAGCTTCGCCGAGCATGGCCGGCACACCGCGCAGATTCTCCTGACCCACGACGACCTGTCTGACCGCAAGCGCTACCTCAACGCCCGCAGCACCTTGCGTGCGTTGGTCGAGTTGAAAGTCATTCCGGTGATCAACGAAAACGATACCGTGGTGACCGACGAAATCCGTTTCGGCGACAACGACACGCTGGCGGCGCTGGTGGCCAATCTGGTCGAGGCCGATCTGCTGGTGATCCTCACCGATCGCGACGGCATGTTCGACGCCGATCCGCGCAACAATCCTGATGCGCAGTTGATTTATGAAGCGCGCGCCGATGATCCGACGCTCGATGCGGTCGCCGGCGGTACCGGCGGTGCCCTAGGGCGCGGCGGCATGCAGACCAAGTTGCGCGCGGCGCGCCTGGCGGCGCGTTCCGGGGCGCACACCATCATCGTCGGTGGGCGGCTTGAGCGCGTGCTCGATCGCCTGAAGGCGGGCGAGCGCATCGGTACGCTGCTGTCGCCTGAGCGCGGCATGCTCGCTGCGCGCAAGCAGTGGCTGGCCGGGCATCTGCAAACCCGTGGCACTCTGGTGCTGGATGAGGGGGCAGTGTCGGCGTTGTCCAAGGGCAACAAAAGTCTGCTGCCGGTAGGGGTGAAACTGGTTCAGGGCAGTTTCCGGCGTGGTGAGATGGTGGTCTGCGTGGCGCCGGACGGTCGTGAGATCGCGCGGGGGCTGGCCAATTACAGCGCCCTGGAGGCGCAAAAAATCATCGGTCAGTCGTCGGATGCGATTGTCGGTTTGCTCGGTTACATGGCGGAGCCGGAACTGGTTCACCGTGACAACCTGATTCTGGTCTAGGGAAAATTCGATGCGTGTAGCGAAAGGATTGTTGGGTCTGCTGATGGCCATGCCACTGCTGGCCTCGGCCGAGGAGATCGGTCAGGTGTCGACGGTGTTCAAATTTGTCGGGCCGAATGATCGGATCGTGGTCGAGGCGTTCGACGATCCGAAAGTCGAGGGCGTGACCTGCTACCTGTCACGCGCCAAGACCGGCGGGGTAAAGGGTGGTCTCGGTCTGGCAGAGGATCGCGCCGAGGCATCGATCGCTTGTCGTCAGGTCGGGCCGATCAGGTTCAAGGGCGAGCTGAAGGATGGCGACGAGGTATTCAAGGAGCGCACCTCGCTGGTGTTCAAGACCATGCAGGTCGTGCGTTTCCTCGACAAGAAGCGCAACACCCTGGTGTATCTGGTCTACAGCGATCGCCTGATCGAAGGCAGTCCGCAGAATGCGGTCACTGCCATCCCGATTCTGCCGTGGGTGCCTGTGCAGCCATAACACAGCAAAACCAATTGTAGGAGTGAGCCTGCTCGCGATAGCTGTGTATCAGTCAACAATTGCATCGACTGATGCGCCGCCATCGCGAGCAGGCTCACTCCTACTTTTTTTGCCTGTAGCTTGTTGAATCCCAGGCAATAAAAAACCGACCCTGAGGTCGGTTTTTTAATGACTACGTCGATTAAGCGGCTTCTTTCAGCGCTTTGACGTGGCCATTCAGACGGCTCTTATGACGAGCAGCCTTGTTCTTGTGGATGATGCCTTTATCGGCCATACGGTCGATAACTGGCACAGCCAGAACGTATGCAGCTTGAGCTTTTTCAGCGTCTTTTGCGTCGATGGCCTTAACTACATTCTTGATGTAGGTACGAACCATGGAACGCAGGCTGGCGTTGTGGCTGCGACGCTTCTCAGCCTGTTTTGCACGTTTTTTGGCGGAAGGTGAGTTGGCCACCGTCGAGCTCCTCGAAAGACTTTTTAGGAAATAGCAAACAAAATAGGCCGCGAATCATGCCGATGAAGACTTGTCTTGTCAAGGGCACTTGAATCGTTCCGCTAAGTGGTAGGTATAAAGAGGCGGGATATTTATTTCCGGCGCTTGACCTGTAAACTCGCGAGCTTTGGCTCTGTGCTGTTGCGGCGCGGAGTATCGCACAAGTGGGCGCATTGTTCGCCTGCTGTTTATCGACAGGCACAAACTCTCTCAATGAATCTGCTCAAATCGTTGGCCGCCGTCAGCTCTATCACGATGCTTTCCCGGATTCTGGGTTTTGTTCGTGACACGCTGATCGCGCGGACATTCGGCGCCGGGATGGCCACGGACGCCTTCTTTATCGCTTTCAAACTGCCCAACCTGCTGCGGCGGATCTTTGCCGAAGGCGCTTTCTCCCAGGCTTTCGTGCCGATTCTGGCCGAATATAAAAGTCAGCAGGGCGAAGAGGCGACGCGCACCTTTATTGCCTATGTGTCGGGCCTGTTGACGCTGGTGTTGGCGGTAGTGACGGCGCTGGGCATGATCGCCGCGCCCTGGGTGATCTGGGCCACGGCGCCGGGTTTTACCGATACCCCGGATAAATTCCAGCTCACCTCCGATCTGTTGCGGGTGACCTTTCCTTATATATTGCTGATCTCGCTGTCGTCGCTGGCCGGCGCGATCCTCAACACCTGGAACCGCTTCTCGGTGCCGGCGTTCGTGCCGACTCTGCTCAACGTCAGCATGATCGTGTTTTCGCTGTTCCTCACGCCGTACTTCGATCCGCCGGTCATGGCCCTTGGCTGGGCGGTGTTGGTCGGCGGTCTGGCGCAATTGCTGTATCAGCTGCCGCACCTGAAAAAGATCGGCATGCTCGTGCTGCCGCGCCTGAACCTGCGCGACAGCGGCGTGTGGCGGGTGATGAAGCAGATGCTGCCGGCGATTCTCGGTGTGTCGGTCAGTCAGATCTCGCTGATCATCAACACCATCTTCGCCTCGTTTCTGGTCGCAGGTTCAGTGTCGTGGATGTACTACGCCGACCGTTTGATGGAGTTGCCCTCGGGCGTGTTGGGTGTGGCGCTCGGTACGATTCTGCTGCCAACGCTGGCCAAGACCTACGCGAGCAAGGATCGCCACGAGTATTCACGCATCCTCGACTGGGGGCTGCGCCTGTGCTTTGTGCTGGTGCTGCCGTGCGCGCTGGCGCTGGGAATTCTCGCCGAACCGCTGACCGTTTCGCTGTTCCAGTACGGTCAGTTCAGTGGCTTCGATGCCGAGATGACCCAGCGTGCGCTGATCGCCTATTCGGTCGGCCTGCTCGGGATTATCGTGATCAAGGTGCTGGCGCCGGGCTTTTATGCGCAACAGAACATCCGTACGCCGGTGAAAATCGCAATCTTCACGCTGGTCTGCACCCAGTTGTTCAACCTGGCGCTGATCGGGCCGCTGGCCCACGCCGGTCTGGCGCTGGCGATCAGTGCCGGTGCTTGCCTCAACGCCGGGTTGCTGTTCTATCAACTGCGCAAGCAGAAGATGTATCAACCGCAGCCGGGCTGGGGCAAGTTCGGTTTCAAACTGGTTGTTGCGGTGACGGTGATGTCCGCGGTGTTGCTGGCCGGCATGCATTTCATGCCCGCCTGGGATGAGGGGCACATGCTCGAGCGCTTCTTGCGCCTGGGCGCGCTGGTGGTGGCCGGGGTGGTGGCGTATTTCGGTATGTTGCTGCTGCTGGGTTTCCGCCTGCGCGACTTCAATCGCAAGGCCTTGAGCTAAGGTTTCAGCCTTTATCGACAGGCACGGGTCGACGGTTTTGTCGGCTCGTTCACTTTGCGTTACGGTGTTGCCTGTCGTCGGCCGTCGGGTGTGGTTATAATCGACCACTTTATGAGCAAGAAGCGCGTTATGCAGCTGGTTCGAGGCCTCCACAACTTGCGCCCCCAGCATCGGGGCTGCGTCGCCACTATTGGCAACTTTGACGGTGTTCACCGTGGTCACCAGGCTATCCTGGCCCGGCTGCGTGAGCGTGCGCTCGAGTTGGGCGTACCCAGCTGCGTGGTGATTTTCGAGCCGCAGCCACGGGAGTTCTTTGCTCCCGACACCGCACCGGCGCGTCTGGCGCGGTTGCGTGACAAGCTGCAGTTGCTGGCTGCCGAAGGCGTCGACCGGGTGTTGTGCCTGGCTTTCAACCAGCGGTTGAGCAAGCTTAGCGCCAGTGAATTCGTCGATACCATTCTGGTCGATGGCCTTGGCGTGCAGCATCTGGAGGTCGGTGACGATTTCCGCTTCGGCTGCGACCGCCTCGGCGATTTCGATTTCCTCATGCAGGCCGGGCAGGTACACGGATTCACCGTCGAAGCCGCGCAAACCGTCGAGCTGGATGGCATTCGCGTCAGCAGCACGCAAGTGCGCAATGCTTTGGCCGCCGCCGATTTTGCCTTGGCCGAACGCTTGCTCGGTCGTCCGTACCGCATCGCCGGTCGCGTGCTGCATGGCCAGAAACTGGCCCGGCAATTGGGAACACCCACTGCCAACATTCAACTCAAGCGTCGTCGCGTGCCGTTCACCGGGGTGTATCTGGTGAATGTCGACATCGACGGCAAGACCTGGCCCGGCGTCGCCAATATCGGCGTGCGCCCCACGGTGCAAGGGGATGGCAAAGCCCACCTCGAGGTCCATCTGTTAGATTTTGCCGGCGATCTGTATGACCGGCGTTTGACGGTGGTTTTCCACCAAAAGCTGCGTGAAGAGCAGCGCTTCGCCTCTCTGGAGGCATTGAAAACGGCGATCAATGCGGATGTCGCCACCGCCCGTGCACTAGCCGCACCTAGCGCCCATCGCTAATGAAGAGCCTTAAATGACCGACTATAAAGCCACGCTAAACCTTCCGGACACCGCCTTCCCAATGAAGGCCGGCCTGCCACAGCGCGAACCGCAGATCCTGCAGCGCTGGGACAGTATTGGCCTGTACGGAAAGTTGCGCGAGATTGGCAAGGATCGTCCGAAGTTCGTCCTGCACGACGGCCCTCCGTACGCCAACGGCACGATCCACATCGGTCACGCACTGAACAAGATTCTCAAAGACATGATCATCCGCTCGAAAACCCTGTCGGGTTTCGACGCGCCATACGTCCCGGGCTGGGACTGCCATGGCCTGCCGATCGAGCACAAGGTTGAAGTGACCCACGGCAAGAACCTCGGCGCGGATAAAACCCGCGAGCTGTGCCGTGCCTACGCCACTGAGCAGATCGAAGGGCAGAAGTCCGAGTTCATCCGCCTCGGCGTGCTGGGCGACTTCGCCAACCCGTACAAGACCATGGATTTCAAGAACGAGGCCGGTGAAATCCGCGCCCTCGCCGAGATTGTCAAGGGTGGTTTCGTGTTCAAGGGCCTGAAGCCCGTGAACTGGTGCTTCGACTGCGGTTCGGCCCTGGCTGAAGCGGAAGTCGAGTACGAGAACAAGAAGTCCTCGACCATCGACGTGGCCTTCCCGATCGCTGACGAGGCCAAACTGGCTGCCGCGTTCGGTCTGGCCTCGCTGGGCAAACCTGCTGCGATCGTGATCTGGACCACCACCCCGTGGACCATCCCGGCCAACCAGGCGTTGAACGTGCACCCGGAATTCAACTACGCGCTGGTCGATATCGGCGACAAGCTGCTGGTGCTGGCTGAAGAGCTGGTCGAAGCCTGCCTGGCGCGCTATGGCGTGGAAGGTTCGGTCATCGCCACCACCACCGGTAAAGAACTGGAGCTGATCAACTTCCGTCACCCGTTCTACGATCGCCTGTCGCCGGTGTACCTGGCTGACTACGTCGAACTGGGCGCTGGCACCGGCGTGGTTCACTCCGCCCCGGCCTATGGCGT
The DNA here is from genome assembly GCF_020736465.1 of Pseudomonas sp. HN2. NCBI lineage: Bacteria > Pseudomonadati > Pseudomonadota > Gammaproteobacteria > Pseudomonadales > Pseudomonadaceae > Pseudomonas > Pseudomonas sp. HN2. The sequence goes on along the minus strand of NZ_CP085885.1, from coordinate 5,175,285 downwards.
GGACGACTTCGTGACCTGCAAGAAATACGGCATGGTCAACGACGACATCCTCAACCCGGTACAGAGCAACGGCGTGTACGTGCCGTCGCTGGAATTCTTCGGCGGCCAGTTCATCTGGAAGGCCAACCCGGCCATCGTCGAAAAACTGACCGAAGTCGGTGCGCTGATGCACACCACCGTCATCGAACACAGCTACATGCACTGCTGGCGCCACAAGACCCCGCTGATCTATCGCGCCACCGCGCAGTGGTTCATCGGCATGGACAAGGAGCCAACCAGCGGCGACACCCTGCGCGTGCGCTCGCTCAAAGCCATTGAAGACACCAGGTTCGTCCCGGCCTGGGGCCAGGCGCGCCTGCACTCGATGATCGCCAACCGTCCGGACTGGTGCATCTCGCGTCAGCGCAACTGGGGCGTGCCGATCCCGTTCTTCCTCAACAAGGAAAGCGGCGAGCTGCACCCGCGTACCGTCGAGCTGATGGAAGAAGTCGCCAAACGCGTTGAAGTCGAAGGCATCGAGGCCTGGTTCAAACTCGACGCCGCCGAACTGCTCGGCGATGAAGCGCCTCAGTACGACAAGATCAGCGACACCCTCGACGTCTGGTTCGACTCGGGCACCACGCACTGGCACGTCCTGCGCGGTTCGCACCCGATGGGTCACGAGAGCGGCCCGCGTGCCGACCTGTACCTGGAAGGTTCCGACCAGCACCGTGGCTGGTTCCACTCGTCCTTGCTGACCGGTTGCGCCATCGACAACCACGCGCCGTACCGCGAACTGCTGACGCACGGCTTCACCGTCGACGAGTCCGGCCGCAAGATGTCCAAATCGCTGGGCAACGTGATCGCGCCGCAGAAGGTCAACGACACCCTGGGCGCCGACATCATGCGTCTGTGGGTCGCTTCGACCGACTACTCCGGCGAAATGGCGGTGTCCGAGCAGATCCTGCAGCGCAGCGCCGACGCTTATCGTCGTATCCGTAACACCGCGCGCTTCCTGCTTTCCAACCTGACCGGTTTCAACCCGGCCACCGACCTGCTGCCGGCCGAAGACATGCTGGCGCTGGATCGCTGGGCGGTGGATCGCACGCTGCTGCTGCAACGCGAGTTGCAAGAGCACTACGGCGAATACCGTTTCTGGAACGTCTACTCGAAGATCCACAACTTCTGCGTGCAGGAGCTGGGTGGTTTCTACCTCGACATCATCAAGGACCGCCAGTACACCACCGGCGCCGACAGCAAGGCACGGCGCTCGTGCCAGACCGCGCTGTTCCACATCTCCGAAGCGCTGGTGCGCTGGATCGCGCCGATCCTCGCCTTCACTGCCGATGAGCTGTGGCAATACCTGCCAGGCGAGCGTAACGAATCCGTCATGCTCAACACCTGGTACGAAGGTCTGACCGAGCTGCCGGAAGGCTTCGAGCTGGGTCGCGCCTACTGGGATCGCATCATGGAAGTGAAAGTCGCGGTCAACAAAGAGATGGAAATCCAGCGTGCGGCGAAAGCCGTCGGTGGCAACCTGCAGGCCGAAGTAACGCTGTTTGCCGAAGAAGCGCTGAGCGCCGATCTGGCCAAGCTGAGCAACGAGCTGCGCTTTGTCCTGATCACCTCGACTGCCAGCGTTGCGCCATTCGTGCAGGCTCCGGCCGATGCCGTGGTCACCGAAGTCAGTGGTCTGAAACTGAAGATCGTCAAATCGGCCTTCCCGAAATGCGCACGTTGCTGGCACTGCCGCGAAGACGTCGGCGTGAACCCGGAGCATCCGGAAATCTGCGGTCGTTGCGTCGACAACATCAGCGGCGCTGGCGAGGTTCGTCACTATGCCTGATGCCGTTGGCCGTTTCGGACGGCTGAGCTGGCTGTGGTTGAGCCTGCTGGTCCTGGTCATTGACCAGGCCAGCAAGTTCTACTTCGAAAGCAAGCTCGAAATGTTCCAGCAGATCGTGATCATTCCCGATCTGTTCAGCTGGACCCTGGCCTACAACACCGGCGCCGCCTTCAGCTTCCTCGCGGACAGCTCCGGCTGGCAGCGCTGGCTGTTTGCCCTGATCGCCATTGTCGTCAGTGCCGTGCTGGTGGTCTGGCTCAAGCGCCTGGGCCGCAACGACACCTGGCTGGCCGTCGCCCTGGCGCTGGTGCTGGGTGGCGCGCTGGGCAACCTGTATGACCGCATTGCCCTGGGCCATGTGATCGACTTCATTCTGGTGCACTGGCAGAACCGCTGGTATTTCCCGGCGTTCAACATTGCCGACAGCGCGATCACCGTCGGCGCGATCATGCTGGCGCTGGACATGTTCAAATCGAAGAAAACCGAAGAGGCCGCTCATGACTGAACCGCTATCGACTGAGCAACGCATCGGCCAGAACACCGAAGTCACGCTGCACTTTGCCCTGCGCCTGGAAAACGGTGATACCGTCGACAGTACGTTCGACAAGGCCCCGGCCACCTTCAAGGTCGGCGACGGCAACCTGCTGCCGGGTTTCGAAGCCGCACTGTTCGGCTTCAAGGCCGGCGACAAGCGCACCCTGACCGTCGAGCCGGAAAACGCCTTCGGTCAGCCGAACCCGCAGAACGTGCAGACCATCCCGCGTTCGCAGTTCACCGACATGGAGTTGTCACCGGGCCTGCTGGTGATCTTCAACGATGCGGCCAATACTGAATTGCCAGGTGTGGTGAAGGAATTCGACGACACGCAGGTGACCGTCGACTTCAACCACCCTCTGGCCGGCAAGACGCTGACCTTTGACGTCGAGATCATCAGCGTCAAAGCGATCTGAGTAATAATGCAAAACCAATGTGGGAGCGAGCCTGCTCGCGAATGCTGAATGACATTCAACGTTGGTGTTGTCTGACACACCGCTTTCGCGAGCAGGTCGAATCGTCGCACCGTCGCTCCCACACTGTTTTCCACAGAATTCGTTATTTCTTGCGCGCAAGACACGAGGCACAGCATGCAAATCAAACTCGCCAACCCCCGTGGCTTCTGCGCCGGTGTGGACCGGGCGATCGAAATCGTCAACCGCGCCCTGGAAGTCTTCGGGCCGCCGATCTACGTGCGTCACGAAGTGGTGCACAACAAGTTCGTCGTTGAAGACCTGCGCAGCCGTGGCGCGATTTTCGTCGAAGAGCTCGATCAGGTGCCCGATGACGTCATCGTCATCTTCAGCGCCCACGGTGTTTCGCAAGCCGTGCGCAACGAAGCCGCCGGTCGTGGTTTGAAGGTTTTCGATGCAACCTGCCCGCTGGTGACCAAGGTGCACATCGAAGTCGCCAAATACAGCCGAGACGGTCGCGAGTGCATCCTGATCGGCCACGCCGGTCACCCGGAAGTCGAAGGCACCATGGGTCAGTACGATGCCAGCAATGGCGGTGCGATCTATCTTGTCGAAGACGAGAAGGACGTGGCCGAGTTGCAAGTGCGCAACCCGGAAAAACTCGCCTTCGTCACCCAGACGACGTTGTCGATGGACGACACCAGCCGCGTCATCGATGCCCTGCGCACGCGCTTCCCGGCGATCGGCGGTCCGCGCAAGGACGACATTTGCTACGCCACGCAAAACCGTCAAGACGCCGTCAAGCAACTGGCCGACGAGTGCGACGTGGTACTGGTGGTCGGCAGCCCGAACAGCTCCAACTCCAACCGTCTGCGTGAACTGGCTGAACGCATGGCGACCCCGGCCTACCTGATCGACGGTGCCGAAGACCTGCAACAGAGCTGGTTCGACGGCGTCGAGCGCATCGGCATCACCGCCGGCGCCTCGGCACCGGAAGTGCTGGTGCGTGGCGTCATTCAGCAATTGCAGGCCTGGGGCGCGACCGGTGCCGATGAGCTGGCCGGCCGTGAAGAGAACATCACGTTTTCGATGCCGAAAGAGCTGCGCGTCCGCTCGATCTGACGTTCCTGCTGCTGTCGCACAGCGCCTGTTCGGTCTCCTGACTGCTCAGGCGCACGCGACCGGTCGCCGCCAGCACGATCTGCCGCTGGCTGACCGGTGCGCGCGGCGAGCAGATGTGTATTGTCCCCGCCTGAAATCGCCGTCCCGGCATCAGCGGTTGCCCCAGATGACTGAACCGCACATAGCGGCTCACCCACCAGTTGCCGACAATCGGCACCTTCGCCTCACTGGCACGTTCAACCAGCAGCGGATTGCTGCTGTCCTCCGAACCCTTGCCGCTCAGATCCAGAATGATTCGCCAGCCACGGCTCCAGTCGCCGTCGATGCCATGGATCACCACGTTGTGATTGTGTGTCATAGCCAGTGTGCGGGCGTGGCGAATACCTTCGATCAGCGATTGCGCTGCATGATCGCGTTGAGTTGCTTCCTTGAGCGCAGCGAACGCCGGGCTGACCAGCAGCAGAACAATTGCGCCAATCGCCAGTCCCATAAGCAGTTCAATCAGGCTGAAACCGTGTTGCGGCATGAAAAATCCCTCCGTGGAGTGGTGTGAGCAGCGCAATCCGTGCGCCGCGCAGGGCAAATCAGTCGGCATGTGCCGAGCGAATGTTCTAGCGTGTAGAAGCAGGTATAGCCGACGGCAACGGAGGGCATCGATGGATCTTCGTACAAAAGGTTTCACGCTGGTCGAGTTGCTGGTCGCCATCGCCGTGTTCCTGGTACTGATCACGCTGGCGGTGCCGGCCTTTACCCGTACGATTCAGAGCAGCAAGGCGGATACCGAAGTCGGCGACCTGCAGCGCGCAATCAATTTTGCTCGCCTCGAAGCGATCAATCGCGGCGTGACCACGCGTTTGCGTCCGACCGCTGGCGGCAGCGTCTGGACCGGTGAGCTGGCGGTCTACGACAGTACTGGCAATCCAGCCAATGTGTTGCGGGTTGTTCCAGCGATGAGCAGCGGGGCGACTCTGACGCTACCTTTAGGAGTGACCGCACTGGATTTCAACAATCTTGGTGGTCTGGCGGCACCGTCGACGGCGGTAGTCATCGGTTACACGCTGGGCACGCAAAGCAGGACGCTGAACGTGTGTTTGAACGGACGCATTCAACTGGGTGGAAATTGCGGATGAGGGCAGGGAGCAAAATCGCACAGGAGGGCATGACGCTGATCGAAGTGCTGGTCGCGTTGCTGATTCTCACTGTCGGCCTGTTGGGGGCGGCGGCAGTGCAACTCAATGCGCTGAAGTACACCGACAGTTCGCGGATGACCAGTCAGGCGAGCTTCATTGCCTACGACATGATGGACCGCATTCGCGCCAATTCCGGCGCCGACTACACCACTACACCGCCGACCTCGGGCAACCTCAGCGTGGCGCGGGATCAGGATCTCTACGACTTCACCACCAACATCGCCAACTTTGGCGGTCCGACCGCGACGGGCAGCATCACCCTCAACCAGCGTGTCTATACCATCACCATTACCTGGAGCGATGCGCGCGCCGCCAACGCTGCCAGTGCCCAGCGCAGTTTCGTGCTGACCAGTCGGGCGGCGGTCGATCCGGTGGCCACGCCATGAAGCATGCCAGCCGTGGTTTCGGTTTGATCGAGTTGCTGATCGCATTGGCTTTGGGGCTGATTGTCGTGCTGGGTGTGGTGCAGATCTTCATTGCCGCGAAAAACACCTACGTCAGTCAGAACAGCGCCGCGGCGATGCAGGAGGACGCGCGTTTCGTCCTCAGCAAGATGATTCAGGAAATCCGCATGGTCGGCATGTTCGGCTGTCTCGGCACCATCACTGATTCGAGCAGCGCGGGCGACTTCAACGCCGCGCAGCTCACCCCGATCAGCTGGGATAACGCCAGTCTCAAGCTGACCATGGTCACCGCCGATGTCGGCAGCGGCGGGGGAACGCCGACCTGGACAGTGATTTCAGACTGTCGCAACAGCGCGGTCGCCTACAGCGGATTGCGCAGCCCAACCACGGGGCAAATCGCTTTCCCGATCCGGCGCCTGATCTACAGCTTCAGCAATAACCAGATCCTCATGGGCACCGGCAGCGGCAATCCCGCGCAGCAAGTGCTGGTGAACAACGTCAGCGCCTTCAACGTCACCTTCGGCCTGGCCAGCTCCGCGACCGACGTGGCGGCCTCCACTTACAGCAGCAATCCCGGCGATCCCGCGCGCATCCGCAGTGTGCGTCTGAGCCTGACCCTCACCGACCCGAACAACCGGGTGCGCAATCAAACCTTCAACGTGGTTGCGGCATTGCGCAATCGCTTGCAGTGAGGGGGCGGTGATGAGGATTTCCTTGCAACAACGTCAGGCACAGCGCGGCATGGTCTTGCTGGTCAGTCTGGTGTTTCTGCTGTTGCTCACGTTGATTGGCTTGTCGTCGATGCAGAGCGCCAACCTGCAAGAAAAAATGGCCGGCAGCGTGAGCCTGCGCAATCAATCGTTCCAGTCTGCGGAAGCGGCGTTGCGTGTTGGCGAAAGCGCGGTGCAGCTGGACAGTTACTCGTTGGCCGTGTGCAGCGGCACGACCCAATGCCTGCCGCCGGCGGAGTCGTCAGTGGTCAGTTCGGCCGGCTTCAATTCGACCTCGGGGGTGACCTGGGTCGCCGCCGGTAATGGCTTCTATGGCGTGCAGAACATCGGCACGACCCTGACGGCAGTGAACGTGCCAAGTAACACCTCGGCGACGTTGTATCGAGTCACCGCAGTCGGCATCGCCGGCAATTCGCGTAGCGTGGTGGAGAGTATCTATGCGAAGTATTGAGCGCTGCGCCTCGCTGCTGATCGGCATGCTCCTGAGTTTCTATCTGGCGGCGCCGGCGTGGGCATTCACGCCTTCCGATTCGCCGCTGCTGAGCGCGGCTGCGGTGGCGCCGAACGTGATGCTGCTGATCGACGACTCCGGCAGTATGAACAGCATTATCTACGCCGCCGGATTCGACCCGAACGTCAACCGCACACCCGCCCGGCAGTGCAATGCTTTTCTCGGATTGTGCTCTGCACTCAATGCTCCACAGATCACCGGCGACACAGTGTTTCTATCGAGCCTGCCGACCTCCGGGTGCTCGGGAGGCGCCTATGCGTTCTACAACAACAGCGTGGCGCCCTTGTGCCTCAAGCTCCCCGACCCCGTAGGCAACGAGAACACTCGGTATTCCGCCGATTACATTTCCTACATAGTCAGCCTCGCCAACAGCACCGGCACCCGCGACTTCACCACGGGGGCGATTCCCAACGATTACCGGATGAACGTCGCGCGCAACGTTTCCACCGCACTGGTCAGCAGCAACCGCACCCTGCGCATGGGCCTGTCGACGTTCAACCCGGCCACCAGCAGCAACCCGGGCAATGGTGGCTTCATCGCGCGCTCGATCACCGATCTGTCGCCGGTTACCGGCAGTGTGACCCAGGCCCAGGCGGACGCTAACTACAATGCGCTGATTTCATCGATCAACGGCTTGAATGCCGTGGCCAATACACCGTTGGCCGAGAGCTATTACGAAGTGACTCGCTATATGCGTGGCCTGGCGCCGTATTACAACGTCACGCCGGCGACCTATACCAGCCCGATTCAATATCGCTGCCAGAAAAACTACGGCGTGGTAATCACCGATGGCTTGCCGACTTACGACCGGACGTTCCCGACTAACGATCCGCTGGGAGGCAGTCGCTTACCGAACTGGGATGGCGTGAATAACGATGGCGACAACCTCAACGGTGACGGCGAAGGCGACACCCTGTATCTGGATGACATTGCCAAATTCGCCTTCGACATCGACATGCGCTCGACCGGTACCGACGCCGCCGGCAAGAGCTGGAACGCGGTGGATTTTCCCCGGCAGAACATGAACACCTACACCGTGGGTTTCGCTGCGGATAACGACATGTTGTCCGACGCCGCCAGTTATGGGCAGGGCAGGTACTACCAGGCGACCGACAGCTCCGGGCTCAATGCGGCGTTATCGTCGGCATTGAGCGATATCACTTCCAAGGCCGGCTCCGGTGGCGCCGGCGTCGCCAGCAGCAGCACCTTGAGCAGTGGCAGCAGTTTTTACCAGACCACTTACGATCCCAAGGATTGGCGCGGCACGATCAGGTGGTTCGGGTTTACCTCGACCGGCACGGTAAATACCTCGGCGGCGCAATGGTCGACCGACACCACGATCGTGCCCTCTGCCACGGCGCCGACTTTCCAGTCATGGAACACCGCGAGCAATGCGCCAATTGCTCTGGCATTCGGCAGCTTTTCCCCAGCCCAGCAGACCACGCTGAATCAGGGCCTGCCCACCGGTATCAGCGGCAATGATCTGGTCGAGTGGAGCAAAGGTACCAACAAGGCCGGGCTCAAGGTGCGTAGTGCGCTGCTCGGCGACATCATCAATTCGCCGCTGGTGCTCGCGTCGCCTTCGGACAAGACCGCATCCGATTTGACGGGTGACAGCAGCTACACCAACTACCTGACGACCAAGGCTGCGAACATGAACACCAGTCTGGTGGTCAACGCCAACGACGGTTTCGTCAATGTGATCAATTCGGCGAACGGCACCCGTCGTTATGCCTATATGCCCTCCAGCGTGCTGCCGTCCCTGCGACTGATCGCGGACACCAACTACGTCAACGGCGTCAGCCACAAATTTCTGGTGGATGGTCAGGTCGGCGTGTTCGATGCGCAGGCCGGTACCACCTGGAAAACCCTGGCCATTGGCGGAACGGGGGCCGGCGGCAAAACCTTCTATGGGCTGCAACTGTTCGATGCCTCGGCAGGGAACGTGATCAGGGCACTGTGGGAAGTCAGTGCGCCGGCCACGGCCAACACGGCGAATGCGTTCAATGATCTGGGTTACGCCTATGCCAGGCCGGAAGTGGCACGCTTGGCCAATGGTCGCTGGGCGACTTTCATCGCCAATGGCTACGGCAGCAATTCGGGGGTTGCAGCGTTGTATGTACTGGATGCGCTGGATGGTTCGCTGATCAGGAAAATCGTCGTCGACAGCACGGAAACCAGCAACGGTCTGTCATCCGTGGAACTCAGGGTGAACTCTTCGAACGTGGTACAGGCGGCCTACGCTGGCGACCTGAAAGGACGCATGTGGAAATTCGACCTGAGCGCGACGGCGCCGGAAAGCTGGGGCGTGGCGTTTGCCGGCAAGCCTTTGTTCACCGCGCCGGGCGGGGCAACGCAGCCGATCACCGCGCAACCGCTGCTGGCGGATAACGCTCAGGGCGGCAAACAGGTGTTCTTTGGCACCGGCAAGTTCAACGAAACCGCCGACAAGACCAACAAGGATCTGCAGGCGTTCTATTCAATCTGGGATGCAGAAGGCGGGGCCGGACAAATCACCGTCAGCAGTTTGCAGGCGCAGGCGATTACCGGTTCGTTCTCCGGCAGTTCCGGGCAGTTCCTGACCACCAGCCAGAATGAAACGACGTATCCGGGAGAGAAAGGCTGGTATTTGCCGCTGGTGTACAACAACGTGCTGACCGGCGAGCGCGTGATCAACCAGGCCAGCATTGTGTTGGGACGAGTCGTTTTTACCACCGCCAGCGTCGATACCACTGACCCGTGTTCTAGCTTTGGTACGGGCAGACTGGTCGAACTGGATGCGTTCAACGGTAAGATGCTCAACTACGCCGTGATCGACACCACGGGTGACCGTTTGGTCGACAGCAATGACACGATATCCAGTGGCGTGGTATTCACCGGTGGCATTCCGACCCTTAACGTCATTTCCCGAGATGCCAAGACCAAGCTCGTGAGCGACACCAGTGGTGTCATCACCACCGTTGTGGAAAAAGGTGGCGGCGGCAGCCGTCGTATCATGTGGCGACAAATCCAGTAAGCGAGAATTTGAGGCATGCGCAGAACCAGCCGAGGTTTTACCCTGATCGAGATCATGATCGTTATCGCGATTATCGGGATCATCCTCACCATCAGCATTCCCAGCTACAACGAATACGTGAAGAAGGGCCGTCGCGCCGAAGTGGTCTCGCTGCTCTCGGAGCAGGCGCAGACCCTCGAACGCTTCTACACCCGCAACAATGTCTACACCGGCGTCACCGGGCTGAGCACGGGCAATGATTTCTACACCATCACTCCAACGCTGACCGACCAGACCTTTGTGCTGACCGCGATTCGTAAAACCGGATCGGCCATGGCCACCGACAAATGCGGTGATTTCACCCTGACCAATACCGGCGTGCGAAGCATGAACAACGCGACCACCGGAGTGACCACCAAGGATTGCTGGGGCCGCTGACGCACTCTCTTTCGGGCGCCTTTTGCGCCCACTGTCTTTTTTACGGTTGGATCAAACATGACCAGGCAACAGCAAGTGGTGATTGTCGGTGGCGGGGTAATTGGCCTGCTCACTGCCTACAATCTCGCCTCCGAAGTGCGCAGCGTGGTGCTGCTGGACCGCTCGAATGTCGGCCAGGAGTCGTCCTGGGCCGGCGGCGGCATTGTTTCGCCGCTGTATCCGTGGCGCTACAGCCCGGCGGTTACTGCGCTGGCGCATTGGTCGCAGGATTTTTATCCACAGCTCGGCGAGCGCTTGTTTGCCGACACCGGGGTCGATCCTGAAGTCCACACCACCGGCCTGTACTGGCTGGATCTGGACGATGAAGCCGCAGCGCTGGCCTGGGCCGAGCGCGAACAACGGCCACTGCGGGCTGTGGATATCTCGGCGGCGCATGACGCGGTGCCGGTCCTCGGCAGCGGTTTCAGCCGGGCGATCTACATGGCCGATGTCGCCAACGTGCGCAACCCACGGCTGGTCAAGTCGCTGAAAGCGGCATTGCTGGCGCTGCCGAACGTGACGATTCATGAGCAGTGCGAAGTCAGTGGTTTCGTCCGCGAAGGCGAGCGCGTGGTTGGTGTGCAAACTTCCACTGGGGTGATCAGCGGCGACGGGATTGTGCTGACGGCGGGGGCGTGGAGCGGTGATCTGCTCAAGACGCTGAACCTGACGCTGCCGGTAGAACCCGTCAAAGGCCAAATGATTCTCTACAAGTGCGCGGCTGATTTTCTGCCGAGCATGGTGCTGGCCAAGGGGCGTTACGCGATTCCGCGTCGCGATGGTCATATTCTGATCGGCAGTACGCTGGAGCACGAAGGCTACGACAAGACCCCGACCGATGTGGCGCTGGAAAGCCTCAAGGCCTCGGCGATCGAGTTGTTGCCGGCGCTGGCGGATGCCGAAGTGGTCGGGCATTGGGCCGGGCTGCGGCCGGGTTCGCCGGAAGGCGTGCCGTACATTGGCCGGGTGCCGGGGTTCGAGGGTTTGTGGCTGAACTGCGGGCATTACCGCAATGGGCTGGTGCTGGCGCCGGCCTCGTGTCAGTTGTTTGCCGATGTGATGCTGGGGCGGGCGCCGATCATTGACCCGGCGCCGTATGCGCCTGAGGGCCGTATTTAGTCAGAGGCTGGTAGACCGCCTTCGCGAGCAGGCTCGCTCCCACAGGGATACCCATTCCAAGTGTGGGAGCGAGCCTGCTCGCGAAAGGGCCCTTCAATCCAGACCCAACTTCTTCAGCCGATAACGCATCGACCGAAACGACAGACTCAACCGCTGCGCCGCCGCCGTGCGGTTCCAGCGGGTTTCCTCCAGCGCCTGCAGAATGAGTTTGCGCTCGACGCTCTCCAGATAATCCTCGAGATTGTCGATCTGCGTCAGATCAGCCGTCGCCCCATCCGCGGCGCAATTGCCTTCGCTTAAACGCAGATCCTGCGCTTCGATCGTGCGCTGTTCACACAAAGTGTGCGCGCGTTCGAGGACATTCTCCAGTTCGCGCACGTTGCCGGGAAAGCGATAGTTCTTCAGCGCCTCCAGCGCTTGCGGATGCAGGCGCGCTTCGGGTTGTCCGGTGTCCTGGGCCAAGCGCTTGAGCACATGCATGGCGAGCGCCTCGATGTCGTCGCGACGTTCACGCAGGGAAGGCACGCGCAGTTCGATGACGTTGAGCCGGTAATACAGATCCTGACGGAAGCGCTCGGCCGCGACTTCGGCTTCAAGGTCTTTGTGTGTGGCACACAGGATGCGCACGTCGACCACCGTTTCCTGCTGGCCGCCGACGCTGCGCACGGCTTTTTCCTGAATCGCCCGCAGCAGTTTCACCTGCATCGGCAGTGGCAGATCGGCAACTTCATCGAGAAACAGAGTGCCGCCATGGGCCGCCTGGAACAGCCCCGGCTTGTCTTCGACGGCACCGGTGAAACTGCCTTTGCGGTGGCCGAAGAATTCGCTTTCCATCAGCTCCGACGGAATCGCCCCGCAGTTCACCGGCACAAAGGGCTGGCTCGCGCGCGGGCCTTGTTCGTGAATCAGGCGTGCGACCAGTTCTTTGCCGCTGCCGGATTCACCGCTGATGTACACCGGCGCCTGGCTGCGCGCGAGCTTGTCGATCTGCTTGCGCAGATTGGCCATCGGCGGCGAGTCGCCCAGCAAGCGTCGCTCGATTGCCGTACTCAGGCCACCGGCTGTCGGAATGCGCAGCGCCGAGCTGACCAGCTCGCGCAGTCGCGGCAGCTCCACTGGTTTGGTGAGGAAATCGAACGCGCCGGCCTTCAGCGCATTGATAGCCGTTTCCAGGCTTCCGTACGCGGTGATCATCGCTACCGGCAGATGCGGAGCGCGCTGCTGGATGTGTTGCACCAGCTCCAGCCCGGTGCCGTCGGGCAGGCGCATGTCGGTCAGGCACAGGTCAAAGTGCTCGCGCTGTAACAGCGCCTGAGCCTCGCCCAGGTTGCGTGCGCTGAAGGTCTCGAGTTTCATCCGTCCCAGGGTGATTTCCAGGAGCTCGCGGATATCCGGTTCGTCGTCGACGATAAGAATTTTTTGCCGTGGGCTTGTATTCAACTTTGTTTCCGTCCGTGAGCAAAGGTGATGCGAAAGCAGCCGCCGCCTTGGCGTGATTTGAAGTCTAGGCGTGCCTGGTTGCTTTCGCACAGCTCACGGGACAGATAAAGGCCAAGACCGGTGCCCTGGCTGCTGGTGGTGAAGAACGGTTCGAACAGATGCGCCTGCTCGTCGGCCGACACGCCGGGGCCGTTGTCCTGCACTTCGAGTACTGCCAACTGGCTGTCGGGGTCGACGAACAGCGCCAGCCAGACCTCGGCCTGCTCGTGCAACTGGGCACTGTGCCGCCAGGCGTTGCGGATCAGATTGTCGAGAATCTGCCGCAGCTGGTTGGGGTCCATCAGCGTGGTGAAGTCGCCCGAATTGATCCGTAGATGAATGTGCTGGCGCTCGGTGGCTTGCTCGCGGGTTTCGCCGACGAAGTCTTCCAGCCACGGCTTGAGGTCCAGCCGTTGCGGTGCGCTTTGCTGACGGCGGGACAATTGCAGGACGTTTTCGATGACTCGGTTCATGCGCTGGGAGTGATCTTGAATAATCTGCGTCAGACGCCGATCCGCGCTATCGAGTTCCTCGGACTCGGCCAACAGCTGCGCGGCATGACTGATTGCGCCCAACGGATTGCGAATTTCGTGGGAGATGCCCGCGGTCAAACGCCCGAGCGCAGCGAGTTTGAGTTGCTGCGCCTGTTGGGTGATTTGCGCCAGATCTTCGAGAAACACCAGGGTCTGCTGGTTCGGGCTCTGCTCGAGGGCGATGAAGCTTGGTTGCAGCTCGAGGCCGTTGCCGGGGATTTTCAGGCTCTGCGGGCGCAAGGTCGGGTTGTTGCGCCACAGTTGCAGGCGATCGACCAGCGCGGGCGAATACTCATCGATCAAATGACCTTGCAGGTGGCTATGGCCGAGCAGGCTTTGCGCGCTGTGATTGGCCAGTTGCACCCGGCGTTGCTCATCGAGCACCAGAATGCCAGTGCGCATGCGTTGCAGGATCAACGCGTTGAGCGCTTCCAGGCCAACCACTTCACTGGCGCGCTGTTCGGCGAGGGTTTCACTGACTTCGAGGCGGCGGATCAGCCCTTGCACCAGCAACGAGGCGGCAAAGCACAGCGCTCCGAGGGTGCCGGCTTGCAGGTAGGCGTTGGCGCTGAGGGGATGGCTGAAGCTCAGCAGAAAGCTCAGGCCGACAATGCCGATCGCCGCGATGGCGGCAATCAGCAGGCCGATGCGCCGGCGCAGCAGGGTATTGCTGATCGCCACCGAGACGACCAACAGATTGCCCAGCGCACTGGCGACGCCACCAGCGGCGTAGAACAGGCCGCACAACAGCAGCACATCGACCAACGCTAAAGTGAACAGTTGCGCCGGGCGCCGGGTGTTTTCGAGGAACACCACCAGCAGCATATTGATGATCAGATACAGCCAGCTGCCACCGCGCAGCAGATCGTCGTTGGCCGACGTCAGCAGGCGGTTGTCCATGTTGCTGGAGATCAGCAGCACCAGGGTGATGCCGACACTCAAGCGGTACAGGTGATAAAGGCGCAGCAGACGCTGAGCCTGTTTCTGGTCGGCGTTGGCGGCCTCAGCGACCACTGGCGCCCGGGCCTTGCTCAAGATGAGCCTGGCTGCAATACCATTGTTGCTGGTTACCCAGGGCGCGGTCGCGCGGCAGGTGCACGCCGCAATGGGCGCAACGCACCATCGGCGGGGCGTCCTGTTCGCGTGGCGATCGGGTGGACGAGGCGGGGGCCTTGAATTTGCGCCAGAGCCAGATGGCGGCGAAGATCAGGGCAATCCAGAACAATAAACGAAGCATGATGAGCGGCTTTTCGACTGATGATCCGGCAGTTTAGCCAAGGACCCGAGCAGCGCACAGCCTATTAAAGCGCGGCAATAAAAAAGGGAGATCCGCAGATCTCCCTTTTTCGTACAACCGGTGTGATCAGTCGAACACGCCGAAGGTCATGTAGCTGAACCACGAGCGGTCGGTGTCGCTGGATTCAGGCTCTGGCTCTTCGATCACGTCGCCATTTTCGTCTTTAGGCTTGAGCTCGTTCGGGATCGCGTCTTTCGCGTCCTGGAACTGCTTCTGCACGTCCTGGTTGGCGCGGGTCTCGCCCGGCGGCAGCGGTGGACGGGATTCGATCAGGCCCAACGTCGCCTTGCTCAGGAACGAACGGTTGTCGGCTTCGGCTACGCGTGGCACGAACTGGCCGTCCTGCAGGTTCGGGTGATCCGGGTAGTTGAGTTTCAGGGTTTCCAGACTGGTGGCCGCCAGATCGTCGAGGTGCAGACGCTGGTAGGCTTCGGTCATTACCGCCAGGCCGTCGCCGACCGATGGGGTTTCCTGGAAGTTTTCCACCACGTACTTGCCACGGTTGGCAGCGGCTACGTAAGCCTGACGGGTCAGGTAGTAGTCGGCCACGTGGATTTCGTAGGCGGCCAGCAGGTTGCGCAGGTAGATCATGCGCTGCTTGGCGTCCGGCGCGTAGCGGCTGTTCGGGTAGCGGCTGGTCAGCTGCGCGAACTCGTTGTACGAGTCGCGGGCGGCGCCCGGGTCACGCTTGGTCATGTCCAGCGGCAGGAAGCGCGCCAGCAGGCCGACGTCCTGGTCGAACGAGGTCAGACCCTTGAGGTAGTACGCGTAATCCACGTTCGGATGCTGCGGATGCAAACGAATGAAACGCTCGGCGGCGGACTTTGCAGCTTCCGGCTCGGCGTTCTTGTAGTTGGCGTAGATCAACTCCAGCTGAGCCTGATCGGCGTAGCGACCGAACGGATAACGCGACTCCAGAGCCTTCAGCTTGGCTGTGGCGCTGGTGTAGCTGTTGTTGTCCAGATCAGTCTGAGCCTGCTGATACAGCTCGGCTTCGCTGAGGTTTTCGTCTACGACTTCCTTCGATGAGCAAGCAGCGGTCAATGCGAGGATGGCGATCAGCAGCAGGTGTTTCACTTGCATGGCGGCTTGCGTCCCTATGACGGCCGCTGTCTTGGGCGGGGCCGTCCTGTTATGATGAGCGCCCCGTTGAAAAGCCTCGGGGCAAAAGACGCCGTATTTAACCACAAGCGCGCAGCCGAAACCAAAGGCTGTGCCGACGCCCAGTCCGAGCATGTCCGATAAAATTGAACTTCGCGCAGAGGTGCCGTCCGAATTGGGCGGCCAACGCCTCGATCAAGTCGCCGCCCAACTCTTCGCTGAGCACTCACGCTCGCGCCTTTCCGCCTGGATCAAAGAAGGTCGCCTGACTGTGGACGGGGCGGTGATCCGCCCGCGCGACATTGTGCATGGCGGTGCCATCCTTGAGCTGACTGCCGAGCAGGAAGCCCAGGGCGAGTGGATCGCCCAGGACATCGAGCTCGATATCGTCTATGAAGACGACGACATCCTGGTGATCAACAAGCCTGCAGGCCTGGTGGTGCACCCGGCTGCCGGTCACGCCGATGGCACCTTGCTCAACGCTTTGTTGCACCATGTGCCGGACATCATCAATGTCCCGCGTGCCGGTATCGTGCATCGACTGGACAAGGACACCACCGGTCTGATGGTGGTGGCCAAGACCATTCAGGCGCAGACCAAGCTGGTCGCGCAATTGCAGAGCCGCAGCGTCAGCCGCATCTATGAGTGCATCGTCATTGGCGTGGTCACCGCCGGTGGCAAGATCAACGCACCGATCGGACGCCACGGCCAGCAGCGCCAGCGCATGGCGGTGATGGAAGGCGGCAAGCCTGCCGTCAGCCACTACCGCGTGCTCGAGCGTTTCCGTTCCCACACCCACGTGCGGGTGAAACTGGAAACCGGTCGGACCCACCAGATCCGCGTGCATATGGCGCACATCAACTTCCCGTTGGTCGGCGACCCGGCGTACGGCGGGCGTTTCCGCATTCCGCCAGCGGCCAACCCGACCATGGTCGAGTCGCTCAAGCACTTCCCGCGTCAGGCCCTGCACGCGCGCTTCCTTGAACTCGATCACCCGACGAGCGGTGAGCGGATGAGCTGGGAATCGCCGCTGCCGGAAGATTTCGTCTGGCTGCTGACTCTGCTCAAGCAGGATCGCGAGGCCTTCGTCGGATGAACTGGCTGACGCCGGACTGGCCTGCGCCGGCCAGCGTCAGGGCCTGTGTCACCACCCGCGAGGGCGGTGTCAGTGAGGCGCCGTTCGACAGCCTCAATCTGGGCGATCACGTCGATGATCGCCCGGAAGCGGTGGCCGAAAATCGTCGCCGCTTGACCGATCACTTCTCCATACAACCTGCCTGGTTGCAGCAAGTGCACGGCATTACCGTGGTACATGCTGATCCGGGCATCGTTGCGACTGCAGATGCCAGTTGGACCGCAACGCCGGGTATTGCCTGCGCGGCGATGACGGCAGACTGTTTGCCGGCATTGTTCTGCGATCGTGCCGGCACGCGTGTCGCGGCCGCTCATGCGGGTTGGCGTGGTCTGGCGGCGGGCGTGCTTGAGGCAACTCTCGACAGCCTCGATGTTCCTGCTGACGAGGTACTGGTCTGGCTCGGCCCGGCCATTGGCCCCAAAGCCTTTGAAGTCGGTCCGGAAGTACGGGAAGTCTTCATCAATCAGCTGCCTGAAGCAGCAGAAGCGTTCGTACCGAGCAACAATCCCGGCAAGTTCATGGCTGACATCTATGAATTGGCGCGCCTGCGTCTGGCTGAATGCGGAGTCACCGCTGTTTATGGTGGCGGTTTCTGCACCGTGACCGATCCGCGCTTCTTTTCTTACCGCCGTGCGTCGCGCACTGGTCGGTTCGCTTCATTGATCTGGCTCACCCGCTAGACTTGCCTGACCTGTATCAACTCTCCGACGCTTGAATCTCCCAGAATCGACCGCATCTACAGTGGTATCTGGCAGGTTTCTTTATTCAGGATGGTTTCTTAGGTCCGGCCTGCTCAAAAGGAAGGTGACCCATGCGTATAGACCGTTTAACCAGCAAATTGCAGTTGGCCCTGTCCGACGCCCAGTCGTTGGCGGTTGGCCACGATCATCCGGCCATCGAGCCGGCGCACTTGATGCAGGCCATGCTTGAACAGCAGGGCGGTTCGATCAAGCCGCTGTTGATGCAAGTAGGCTTCGACGTCAACAGCTTGCGTAAAGAGCTGACCAAAGAGCTCGACCAATTACCGAAAATCCAGAACCCGACCGGCGACGTGAATATGTCGCAGGATCTGGCGCGCCTGCTCAATCAGGCTGACCGTCTGGCCCAGCAGAAAGGCGACCAGTTCATCTCCAGCGAACTGGTGCTGCTCGCCGCAATGGACGAAAACAGCAAGCTCGGCAAGTTGCTGCTCGGCCAGGGCGTGAGCAAGAAAGCCCTGGAAAACGCGATCAATAACTTGCGTGGCGGCGAAGCGGTGAATGACGCCAACCACGAAGAGTCGCGGCAGGCACTGGACAAGTACACCGTCGACCTGACCAAGCGCGCCGAGGACGGCAAGCTCGATCCGGTGATCGGCCGTGACGACGAAATCCGTCGGACCATTCAGGTTCTGCAACGCCGTACCAAGAACAACCCGGTCCTCATCGGTGAACCTGGCGTGGGTAAAACCGCGATCGCTGAAGGTCTGGCCCAGCGCATCATCAATGGCGAAGTGCCGGACGGCCTCAAGGGCAAACGCCTGCTGTCGCTGGACATGGGCGCACTGATCGCCGGTGCCAAGTATCGCGGTGAGTTCGAAGAGCGCCTCAAAGGCCTGCTCAACGAACTGTCGAAGCAGGAAGGGCAGATCATTCTGTTCATCGACGAACTGCACACTATGGTCGGCGCCGGTAAAGGCGAAGGCTCGATGGACGCCGGTAACATGCTCAAACCCGCGCTGGCCCGTGGCGAGTTGCACTGCGTCGGCGCGACCACGCTCAACGAGTACCGCCAATATATAGAGAAGGACGCGGCGCTCGAGCGGCGTTTCCAGAAAGTCCTGGTGGACGAGCCAAGCGAAGAAGACACCATCGCCATTCTGCGTGGCCTCAAGGAACGTTACGAGGTTCACCACAAGGTGGCGATCACTGACGGCGCGATCATCGCCGCGGCCAAGCTCAGCCATCGCTACATCACTGACCGGCAGCTGCCGGACAAGGCCATCGACCTGATCGACGAGGCCGCCAGCCGCATCCGCATGGAGATCGACTCCAAACCGGAAGTACTCGATCGTCTCGAGCGACGCCTGATTCAGCTGAAAGTGGAATCCCAGGCACTGAAGAAAGAAAGCGACGACGCGGCGAAGAAACGTCTGGAAAAACTCCAGGAAGAAATCGAGCGTCACGAGCGTGAGTATTCCGATCTGGAAGAAATCTGGAATTCGGAAAAAGCCGAGGTGCAGGGCTCTGCGCAGATTCAACAGAAGATCGAACAGTCGCGTCAGGAACTGGAAGCGGCGCGCCGCAAAGGTGACTTGAACCGCATGGCCGAGTTGCAGTACGGGGTGATCCCGGATCTGGAGCGCAGCCTGCAGATGGTCGACCAGCACGGCAAGAGCGAAAATCAGTTGCTGCGCAGCAAGGTGACCGAGGAAGAGATCGCCGAAGTCGTGTCGAAGTGGACCGGCATCCCGGTGTCGAAAATGCTCGAAGGCGAGCGCGACAAGCTGATGAAGATGGAAAGCCTGTTGCATAAACGGGTAATCGGTCAGGAAGAGGCGGTCGTGGCCGTGGCCAACGCCGTGCGGCGTTCCCGTGCCGGGTTGTCCGACCCGAATCGTCCGAGCGGCTCGTTCATGTTCCTCGGCCCGACCGGTGTCGGTAAAACCGAGCTGTGCAAGGCGCTGGCCGAATTCCTCTTCGACACGGAAGAGGCAATGGTGCGGATCGACATGTCCGAGTTCATGGAAAAACATTCGGTGGCTCGTCTGATTGGTGCGCCACCGGGCTACGTCGGCTATGAAGAGGGCGGCTATCTGACCGAAGCGGTGCGTCGCAAGCCGTATTCGGTGATCCTCATGGATGAAGTCGAGAAGGCGCACCCGGATGTGTTCAATATCCTCCTGCAAGTGCTCGAGGATGGCCGTCTGACCGACAGTCACGGGCGTACGGTGGACTTCCGCAACACGGTGATCGTGATGACGTCCAACCTCGGCTCGATGCAGATCCAGGAGCTGGTCGGTGATCGTGAAGCGCAGCGTGCCGCGGTGATGGACGCGCTGACGTCGCACTTCCGGCCGGAGTTCATCAACCGCGTCGACGAAGTGGTGATCTTCGAGCCGCTGGCACGCGACCAGATCGCCGGGATTACCGAGATCCAGCTGGGCCGTCTGCGCAGTCGCCTGGCCGAGCGCGAGCTGAAGCTGGAGCTGAGTCCGGAGGCGATGGACAAGCTGATCGCCGTCGGTTACGACCCGGTGTATGGCGCGCGTCCTTTGAAACGGGCGATCCAGCGCTGGATCGAAAACCCGCTGGCGCAGTTGATCCTGTCGGGACATTTCATGCCAGGCGACACCGCCACTGGCAAGGTCGAGAACGACGAAATCGTTTTCGGCTAAGCCTCAGCAGCAATGAAACCGGGAAGGCCTCGCATTGCGAGGCCTTTTTTTCGCCAGGCTGTTGAACTCAAAGGAAAAGGCTTGTAAAGTGCGCCCCGCAGTCAGTCACCGGCAGCGTTTCAACCCACCGGGTTGGAATCTGAAATAAGTTGCAAATCATTAACTTGAAAGCAATTTAGGGGGTTGACAGAGGTGTTCTAGGTTGTAGAATAGCGCGCCTCAGACACACGAACGCAGCGATGCGAACGGGTGGCGAGAAGCAACAAGGCTTCACCGTTGTAACTTGAAATATGTAGTTCCGTGATAGCTCAGTCGGTAGAGCAAATGACTGTTAATCATTGGGTCCCAGGTTCGAGTCCTGGTCACGGAGCCAATTTCAAATCGGGGTATAGCGCAGTCCGGTAGCGCGCCTGCTTTGGGAGCAGGATGTCAGGAGTTCGAATCCCCTTACCCCGACCATATTTGGGTCGTTAGCTCAGTTGGTAGAGCAGTTGGCTTTTAACCAATTGGTCGTAGGTTCGAATCCCACACGACCCACCATTTTTGAAACCAGTTAGCGCTGGGATCGAATCTTAAGATCAGAGGCCAAAAGCGCTGATCGAAGAAGGCGATCTTTGAAAGGTCGCCTTTTTTTTACCGGGGTATAGCGCAGTCCGGTAGCGCGCCTGCTTTGGGAGCAGGATGTCAGGAGTTCGAATCCCCTTACCCCGACCATATTGAAAATCCTCGTGTCGAAAGATACGGGGATTTTTTTTGCCTGCCGAAAGGCGAATCCCTTCAAGTCGTCATACAACCTGCCGATAGCCCGCTAACAAGAGGGGACTGCCAACGCTTCGCCCCTTGAATCTGGCCATTACAAGAATAAGGGCGTTCGTCATGTTGCTTCGTCAGTTGAATATTGCTCCCCGGGCTGCCCTGGGATTTGCCCTGATCGCGGTGTTGGTGGCCTTGCTCGGTGTGTTTGCGCTGGGGCAGATGTCGAGCATTCGCGACAGTGAGGTAGCGGTGGAGAACCGCTGGTTGCCAAGTATTCGTGGCGGCGACGAGATCCGCGAACTGATGCTGCGCATCCGCACCATTTCCCTGCGCATGGCGCTCGATCAGGATCCGGCCAACATCGCCACCTATCGCGGCCAGATGGACACCCGCGACAAGGAGCTGAGCGAGAAGATCGCCGCCTACGACAAACTGGTCGACACTGCCGAGGGTCAGCAGCTGTATGACCAGTTCAAGAAAACCTTCGCCGCCTATCGCACCGGCATTGCCCAGTCATTCACCCTCGCCGAGCAAGGCAAGCGTGAAGAGCTGACCAAATTGCTGCTGGTTGATATGAAGACCGTGGTCGACGGCTCCGGCAAGCAACTCAACGATCTGGCCGATCTGTTCGCTCGGCAGGTCGCAGCTGAAAGCGAGAAGTCCGCCGCGCATTACGAAACCTCGCGGACCATCGTCACGCTGTTCATTGCCTTGGCAGCGCTGGCCACGGTGGCACTGGCGATGCTGCTCACACGCAGTATCGTGCGCCCGCTGAGCAGCGCCGTAAGCGCCGCGGAAAGCGTGGCGCAGGGCGATCTGACCCGCCCCATCGAAACCCATGGCAACGACGAAGTCAGCCGCTTGCTCAAGGCCCTGGCGACGATGCAGCAAAACCTGCGCGAGACCCTGCAAGGCATCAGCGGCTCAGCCACGCAGTTGGCCACCGCCGCTGACGAACTGAGCGCCGTCACCGTCGACAGCACCCAAGGGCTGCAGCAGCAGAACAACGAAATCGAACAAGCCGCCACGGCGGTCAATCAGATGACCGCTGCGGTGGAGGAGGTCGCGCGCAACGCGGTATCGACGTCCGATGCCACGCGTCAATCCAGTCAGTCGGCGCAGTTGGGCCAGGAGCGCGTCAGCGAAACCGCCAGCGCTATCAGCGCCTTGGCCAGTGATGTGCAGAACACCGGCGAATTGGTGCAGTCGCTGGCCAATCAGTCGCAAGACATCGGTAAGGTTCTGGACGTGATTCGGGCTATCGCCGAGCAGACCAATCTGCTGGCGCTCAACGCGGCCATTGAAGCGGCACGCGCGGGTGAAAGCGGTCGAGGTTTTGCGGTAGTGGCCGATGAGGTGCGCGCACTGGCGTATCGGACCCAGCAATCGACGCAGGAAATCGAGCAAATGGTGCAAGGCATGCGCAGCGGCTCGAGCCTGGCGCTGGATTCAATGCAGGCCAGCGCTTCCCGTGCGGCGAGCACGCTGGTCCTGGCTGAGCGGGCGGGTGAGGCGCTGGTGACGATTACGGCTTCGGTGCACGAGATTCACGAGCGCAACCTAGTCATCGCCAGCGCCGCTGAAGAACAGGCGCAGGTGGCGCGGGAGGTGGATCGCAATCTGGTGAATATTCGTGATTTGTCGGTGCGTTCGGCCGCAGGAGCCGATCAGACCAGCGCGTCGAGCCATGAGCTGTCGCAACTGGCCAATGCCCTGCAAGGCATGGTGCGACGCTTCCAGCTCTGATGAACAGAGATCAATTGTAGGAGTGAGCCTGCTCGCGATAGCGGTGGTTCAGGCATTGCATGAGTGAAGGATAGATCGCCATCGCGAGCAGGCTCACTCCTACATATATCGTGGTCGTCTGCTGAATTGCGCACAACACAAGACAATGTGGGAGCGAGCCTGCTCGCGAAGGGGCCGGATCATTCAACGACAGTGTTGACTGACCCACCGCTTTCGCGAGCAAGCTCGCTCCCACAGGTTTGCGCTTTAGTGCAATTTCAGACGCGGCTCGGTACCACGGCCAATCTTGCTGCCCAGCATCAGCATCGCCGTGCGGAACGGACCATACAGCGCCATCTGGTGCATGCGGTACAGCGACACGTAGAACATCCGCGCCAGCCAGCCTTCAAGCATGACGCTGCCGGTCAGGTTGCCCATCAGGTTACCCACAGCAGAAAAACGCGACAGCGAAATCAGCGAGCCGTAGTCGGTGTACTTGTACTGCGGCAGGCTCTTGCCTTCGATACGCAGTTTCAGCGACTTGGCCAGCAACGACGCCTGCTGGTGCGCAGCTTGTGCACGCGGCGGGACGTTGCGATCGGTGCCCGGCTGCGGGCAGGCCGCGCAGTCACCGAAGGCAAAGATGTTTTCGTCGCGGGTAGTTTGCAGGGTTGGCAGTACTTGCAGCTGATTGATGCGGTTGGTTTCCAGACCGTCGATGTCCTTGAGGAAACCCGGTGCGCGAATACCGGCGGCCCAGACTTTCAGGCCGGCCTTGATCTCGTTGCCATCGGCGGTGATCAGGCTGTCGGCGGTGACTTCGCTGACCGCGGCGTTGGTCATCACATTGACCCCGAGCTTCTCCAGGGTCTTGTGCACCGGCCCGCTGATGCGCTCTGGCAGGGCAGGCAGCACTCGCGGGCCGGCTTCGATCAGCGTGATGTGCATGTTTTCCGGTTTGATCCGGTCCAGACCATACGCCGCCAGTTCATGGGCGGCGTTGTGCAGCTCGGCCGCCAGTTCGACGCCTGTGGCGCCGGCGCCGACGATGGCCACGCTGATCTGCTCGACCACATCGGTCTGCCCGGCGTGGGCGCGCAGATAGTGATTGAGCAATTGCTGATGGAAGCGCTCGGCCTGTTTGCGCGTATCGAGGAACAGGCAGTGCTGCGCCGCACCCTGGGTGCCGAAATCGTTGGTGGTGCTGCCGACGCTGATTACCAGCGAGTCGTAAGCCACTTCACGCGCCGGCACCAGCTCGACGCCGTTTTCGTCGTAGGTGGCGGCCAGCTGGATTTTCTTCTGCGCGCGATCAAGCCCGCTCATGCGCCCGAGCTGGAACTCGAAGTGGTTCCATTTCGCCTGGGCGACATAGTTGAGTTCGTCTTCGGAAGAGTTCAGGGAACCGGCAGCGACTTCGTGCAGCAGCGGTTTCCAGATGTGGGTCAGGTTCGCGTCGACCAGCATGACGCTGGCCGTGCCGCGTTTGCCCAGAGTCTTACCCAGACGGGTAGCCAACTCCAGACCGCCGGCGCCGCCGCCGACAATGACAATACGATGGGACATAGGGATAACTCGCAAGGTTTTTAAAGGAAATCGGTGCGGTTACCCGAGGGAGCGCAAGGCAGCTCATAACGTCAGGTAACTGATAAATCGGCTCAACAGGCCCAGACCAATGGTCACCGCCAGTACCAGCACCAGGAGCATCCACGGCCGGAAAGGCCGGCGCTCGACACGGTGTTGGGACAGTTGCAGGTACTCTTCGACATGCTTTTGGTCTTCGGGGTTCAGGCGGCTGGTCATATTTGCCTCGTCAGGTAGACGTTACTGAATGAGCACAGGCTACAGCGGTTTTCAGCCGGGGTGGAACGCAGCGTAGCCGCTGTCCGGGACCGGTTCGACGCTCACACTGTCGTCGAGGCGAATGATGCCGCTTTGTAACACTCGGGCGGTGATCCCGCCATGCCCGCGCACGGCTTGAAAAGTGCCCGGACCGAGATTGTTCTGCAAACGTGCGCAGGGCTGACACCAGCCAGTGGTTTCGAGTATCGCCTGCCCGATGCGAAAGCGCCGCCCCTTCAGGCTAAACAAATTGATTCCGCTTATAACGAGATTGCGCCGCAGATCTTCAGGCCCGATAGGTTGATCGTCGGGACGGCCCATCAAGGCGTTGATCACCGCCAGGTGTTCCCATTGAATCAGCGTCACCTGACGCGCGTTGCGCACGCCCGGTCTGGCGTGGTCGCCGGTGAGTCCGGCTTCCAGTCGCGCCTCGACCGCGTCGAGCTCAAGCATCGGCCCACGCGACGCCGGACGCACGCCGATCCAGCGCACTCGACCTGTTTGCGGTACTTCGGCGATCAACTGCTGCAGCGGCGTCACAGACTGATGCCCACGTCGAAGACGATGCTGCGGCCAAGGTTGCTGCGCAGAAAGTCCGGTGCGTCGGGGTGGGCGAACAGCACGCGGGCGAACGTCGGGCCGACCAGTGACAGCGAGCGCCAGCCCTGGCGCAGGTATTCGGTCGGTGGCGGGAAATGACTGTTGAGGTCCAGCACTTCGCGTTTGAGGCTGGCGAAGGCGATGATGTCCAGTTCACCCAGATCCATGCCGCGTTCCTTGTAGTTGTGCGCCTTCTTGCGCAGGGTCGGCGCCAGACGCAGGAGGAATTCATTGGCCGGGATGCGTTTCGGTTTGGCTTCGCGGCGCACCAGTTGGCTCAGGGAAAACGCGCTGCGCCGGCGCTGCAATTCATCGCGCCATTCATCGTTGAGGCGACGGCCTTCGTCGAGGACGAAAAAAACTTCGAAATTGGCATCGCGGAACAACACGTCAGGCGGCTCCCCGGCCGGGGCGAACTCGTCGGCGCGATAGGGAATGTTCAAACCTTGCAGCAGGCGCTGGCAGACCCAACGCTCACGCTCCCATTTGCGGGCATTGGACAGGAACGCGTTGGCTTGCTCGGCCGCGATGGTCAGCAGGCGTAAATAATCTGAATCATCCATAAGCCCAAGCTTAGCGTCCAAATGCGACAGGCAGATAGCTTTGCATTGGCCCAGATATAAACGCCGTGCGATTGCGCCCTTGTAGGAGCTGCCGAAGGCTGCGATCTTTTGCTTTTATAAAAAAGATCAAAAGATCGCAGCCTTCGGCAGCTCCTACAAAAAGCGTGTCGAGTAGCAGGTGAGGGAATCATGATCGGTGCCGAACTGCTTTCAACGGCAAGCCTGACGCTCGGCTGGCTGATTTATCTGCCGGTGCTGCTCTGGGCGATCATGCGCGCGCCGTGGGTCGAGCTGTTCAGCGACAGTCGTCGTCAGCACTTGCTGTTCGGCACGGTGTTCGCGCTGTTCCTGCTGTGGCTGGTGCGCAGGGATTTCGATACCGGCGTGTCTTATCACTTCATCGGCATGACGGCGGTCACGCTGCTGCTCGATTGGCCGCTGGCGATCGTCGGCGGGCTGATCGCGCAGACCGGTCTGGTGCTGTTGGGCCGTCAGGATCTGGCTGCGGTTGGGGTCAATGGCGCGTTGCTGATCCTGTTACCGGTATTGGTCACCGAATGCGTGGCGATCCTTGTCGAGCGCGCGCAGCCACGAAATCCGTTCGTTTACATCTTCTGTTCCGGCTTCTTTGCCGCCGCGTTGTCCGGGCTGGTGTGCCTGATCCTGAGCCTGACGCTGCTGTGGTACGACGGCCTGTTCGCCATGCCGGAGTGGCTGGAAGATTTCGTCGGTTACCTGTGGCTGCTGCTGTTTCCCGAAGCTTTCATCAACGGCATGGTGGTCAGTGCGTTGGTGGTGTTCTGCCCGGAGTGGCTGGAGACCTTCAACCGCACCCGCTACCTCTCGGCGCCATGGAAGGATGACGATCCGAAGTCTTGATCCACATCGAACCGCCATGCTTGCGGGCTTATGCGACCCCGATCAGCGATCAGTGACGCGGATCGAAATCGCCGGAAAACAACTCGTCTTCGGCGTCAGGGGCGACCGGAATCTTGTGCTCTTCCGAGGCCCAGGCGCCGAGGTCGATCAGTTTGCAGCGATCAGAGCAGAACGGACGGAATTTGTTCGCCGGGGTGAATTCGACGGGGGCGCCGCAGGTTGGGCATTCAACGGTTGGGATCTGGCTCATGCTTGGCCTCCGGATAAAGTCAGATAAAAGTGATGCAGACGCTCGACCTCGCTGTGCAGCCAGGCGAGGTCGCGGTCGTTGACGATCACGTCGTCGGCACGGCTCACGCGGTCTTCACGGCTCGATTGCGCCTTGAGGATCGCTTGCACTTGTTGTTCGCTGGTCTGGTCTCGCTGCAGGGTGCGTTCGATCTGCAGTTGCTGTGGCGCATCGATGACCAGGATACGTTGGGTTATCGCGTATTGCCCGGACTCGATCAGCAACGGTGAAACCAGAATCGCGTAAGGCGATTTTGCCTGCGCCAGATGATGAGCGATCTCTTCGCCGATCAACGGGTGCAGCAGCGCTTCGAGCCAACGCCGTTGTTCAGGGTCTTCGAAGATCAGTTTGCGCAGAGCGGCACGGTCGAGTGTACCGTCGGCCTGCAACACGCTGGGGCCGAAATGTTCGGCGATCTTCGCCAGCGCCGGACGTCCCGGCTCGACCACCCAGCGCGCGGCGTGATCGGCATCCACCACATGCACACCGAGGTCGATGAAGTGCTGGGCCGCCGCGCTTTTGCCGCTGCCGATGCCGCCGGTCAGGCCGAGAATCCAGGGTTTTTCCACAGGGGTATTCATTTCAAACCGACAGACTGCCAATAGAAGTCGGTTATTTGACCACCCCAGAGCAAGGCAATCCAGCCGGCAATTGCCAGAAAGGGCCCGAACGGGATCGGCGTCGAGGTTTCCTGGGCGCGCAGACGCAGCATGACGACGCCCAAAATCGCCCCCACCAGCGATGACAACAGAATGGTCAGCGGCAGAACCTGCCAGCCACCCCATGCACCGAGCAAGGCCAGCAGCTTGAAATCGCCATGGCCGATGCCGTCCTTGCCGGTGAGTAACTTGAACAGCCAGAACACCGACCACAGCGCCAGATAACCCGCGACCGCGCCCCACAGCGCATCGGACAACGGCACGAATACGCTGAAGCTATTGACGATCAGCCCCAGCCACAACATCGGTAGCACCAGCACATCGGGCAGCAGTTGATGCTCGCAGTCGATCAGACTCATCGCCAGCAAGCCCCACGTCAGCAAGATCAGCAAACCCGCCGGCCAGCCGAAGCCAAGGTGCCAGGCGATGAACGCCGAGAGCAGGCCGCAGGTCAGTTCGGTCAGCGGGTAACGTCTGCTGATCGGTGCCGAGCAGGCCGAGCAGCGCCCGCGCAGCAACAGATAACTGAGCAGCGGAATATTTTCCCAAGGGCGGATCCGGTGTCCGCAATGCGGGCACGCGGAATGTGGCAGCATCAGGTTGTAAGTCGGCGCAGGTGTTTCAATGGGCAGGCCGAGCACATCATGGGCCTGCTGGCGCCAGTCGCGCTCGAGCATTTTCGGCAGACGCCAGACCACAACATTGAGGAAGCTGCCGACCACCAGACCAAGCAGCAGCGCGGTGAGCACAAAGGCCAGCGGGTACACGGCAAACAGTTCGTCGATAGGCATGTCAGATCGCTGAGCCGAGTTGGAAGATCGGCAGGTACATGGCCACCACCAGTCCACCGACGATGACCCCCAGCACCACCATGATAAACGGCTCCATCAGGCTGGTGAGGTTGTCGACCATGTTATCGACTTCGGCCTCATAGAAACTGGCAACCTTGTCGA
The DNA here is from genome assembly GCF_020736465.1 of Pseudomonas sp. HN2. NCBI lineage: Bacteria > Pseudomonadati > Pseudomonadota > Gammaproteobacteria > Pseudomonadales > Pseudomonadaceae > Pseudomonas > Pseudomonas sp. HN2. The sequence continues at coordinate 5,146,777 of NZ_CP085885.1, read as the reverse complement.
GCATGTCATCCAGTGCCCCGGACTCCTCGCCGATGGCGGTCATTTGTACCGCCATGTTGGGGAATACACCGGTGCTGCGCATCGAGAAATTCAGCTGCATGCCGGTCGACACGTCCTGCCGGACCCGCAGCACCGCACGCTTGAACACCACGTTGCCGGTGGCGCCGGCGACCGAATCGAGCGCTTCCACCAACGGCACACCGGCTGCGAATGTAGTCGACAAGGTGCGGGCAAAACGTGCAACGGCGGACTTGTACATCAAGGTGCCCACCAGCGGCAGCTTCAGTAGCCAGGCATCGCGACGGTCGCGCAGGGCCTGCGAAGTCTTCAGCGCGTGGCGAGTGCCGAAAAACGCCGCGACCAAGGCAAAGAGAATCGCCCACCACCACTGCTGCATGAACTCCGACAGGCTGATGATCATCAGAGTGAAGCCCGGCAATTCGGCGCCGAACCCGGAAAACACCGACTGGAACTGCGGCACCACTTTGACCAGCAGAATACCGGTCACCACTGCCGCCACCAGCACCACGGCAGTAGGGTAAGTCATCGCCTTCTTGATCTTGGCCTTGAGCGCTTCGCTTTTTTCCTTATAGGTCGCGACGCGTTCGAGCAAGGTATCGAGGGCACCGGACTGCTCGCCAGCGTCGACCAGATTGCAGTACAACTCGTCGAAGTATTGCGGTTTTTTGCGCAATGACGTGGCGAAGCTGTTACCGGCGGCGACCTCCTGTTTGACCTCGTCGACGAGTTTGCGCATGGCCGGGTTTTCGAAGCCCTCGCCGATGATGTCGAAGGACTGCAACAGCGGCACGCCGGCCTTCATCATGGTCGCCATCTGCCGGGTGAACAAGGCGATGTCCTGCGGCTTGATGCGTTTGCCGAAGCTCAGCAGGGAGGCGGATTTCTTGCGCACCTTGCCCGGGTTGATCCCCTGTTTGCGCAGCTGCGCCTTGATCAGTGCGGGATTCTGCCCACTCAACTCGCCGCTGACTTTGCTGCCTTTGCGATCCGTGCCTTCCCAGGCGTAAACGCTGACTTTTGCTGCCTTGACCGCCATGTTCAATCCTTGGTGACCCGGTTGATTTCCTCAAGGCTGGTGATGCCTTGCATGGCCTTGTGCAGCCCGGAGGTGCGCAGGTCGGCGAAACCGTCGCGGCGCATCTGGATGTCGATCTCCAGCGAATTGCCTTCGGCCATGATCAGCCGTTGCAGGTCCGGTGTGTTTTTTACCACTTCATAAATCCCCACGCGTCCTTTGTAACCGCCATTGCAGTGATCGCAACCGACCGGCTCGTAGATCGTGAAATGACCGATGCGTTCCTCGGGGAAGCCTTCCTTGAGCAAGGTTTCGTGCGGGATCTCCAGCGGCCGCTTGCAGTGCGCGCACAATTTGCGCGCCAGACGCTGGGCGATGATCAGGCTCACCGAGGTGGCGATGTTGAAACCGGGAATGCCCATGTTGTGCAGGCGCGTGAGGGTTTCCGCTGCGCTGTTGGTGTGCAGGGTCGACAGCACCAGGTGACCGGTCTGCGCAGCCTTGATCGCGATCTCGGCGGTTTCCAGGTCGCGGATCTCGCCGACCATGATCACATCCGGGTCCTGACGCAGAAACGAACGCAGGGCCTGAGCGAAATCCAGCCCCTGGCGGGGATTGACGTTGACCTGGTTGATGCCTTCCATGTTGATCTCCACCGGGTCTTCGGCGGTGGAGATGTTGATGTCGACGGTGTTGAGGATGTTCAGCCCGGTGTACAGCGACACGGTTTTACCGGAACCGGTGGGCCCGGTGACCAGAATCATCCCTTGCGGCTGTTTCAGCGCAGCGAGGTACAAGGCTTTTTGTTCGGCCTCGTAACCCAAGGCGTCGATGCCCATTTGCGCACTGGACGGGTCGAGAATCCGGATCACCACTTTTTCGCCCCACAGGGTCGGCAGGGTGTTGACGCGGAAATCGATGGATTTGCTTTTCGACAGGCGCATCTTGATCCGCCCGTCCTGGGGTTTGCGCCGTTCCGAAATATCGAGGCTGGCCATGACCTTCAAACGTGCGGCGATGCGCCCGGCCAACTGGATCGGCGGCTTGGCCACCTCGCGCAGCATGCCGTCGGTGCGCATGCGTACCCGGTAGTTTTTCTCGTAGGGCTCGAAATGCAGGTCGGAAGAGCCGCTCTTGATCGCATCGAGCAGCATCTTGTGCACGAAGCGCACGACTGGAGCATCGTCCGCATCGAGGCCGCCGATAACGTCCTGCTTGTTGTCATCGATGGACTCGACGTCGAGGCCGTCGAGATCGACATCGGCCATTTCTTCCAGGCCCGAAGCATGGCTGTCGAAGAACTTGTCGATGGCGTCGCTGAGCTTGTCGTCCTCGACCAGAATCGCTTCGGTGCTCAGGCCGGTGCTGAACTGGATGTCGCTGATTGCCTGCTGATTGCTCGGGTCGGATAGACCCACGAACAATTTGTTGCCACGTCGCCACAGGGGCAGGGCGCAGTGCTGGCGAACCAGTTTTTCGCTAACCAGGCCCTTGGGCTGGGTCTCTTTGTCGAGGCAATTGAGATCGAGCAGGGCCATGCCGAAATGTTCCGAGGCAATCTCGGCGATCTGCCGGCTGTTGACCAGTTTGTTGTGCACCAGGTAATTGACCAGCGACACACGATTGCGCTGGGCCTGCGCCCAGGATTGCCGGGCGCTTGTTTCCGTGAGCAATTCGGCCTGGACCAATTGCTTGGCCAGACCGCTCAGAGCGATGTCATTCATGGGGATTCCGCACGCTTGCCGTTCATGACTTATAGCCTAGTCAAGTGACAGCGCCAAACACGGCCGGTGCAGGTGACAAAAAGTGTCAGATAGTGCGGTTGCCGGTTGTAGGAAACGGCGTCGGGGAATGCGCGCGCCCAGCAGACAGGGCCAAAAGGGCGTTGGCATGGGCTGTGCTGAGCCTTGTTCAGATCATGAGATTTCGACTCATGCATGGAGCGTGTCTATGAAAAAACAACAAGGCTTTACATTGATCGAGCTGCTGATCGTTGTGGCGATCATCGGCATTCTGGCGACAATCGCCCTGCCGCAGTATTCGAAATATCAGGCGCGGTCGAAGGTGACGGCGGGGCTGGCGGAGATTACTGCGCTCAAAGTACCGTTCGAGGACACGATCAATCAGGGCGGCACCCCGGATCTGACGAACGTCGCCAACGGTACTACTGCCACTTCCAACTGTACGTTGGCGGTTACAGGCACCGCGTCTACAGGCGCAGGATCAATCACTTGTACCTTGCTTAACGCGCCGGGTCCGGTTCTGGGTAAAACCGTCACGCTTTCTCGATCAGGATCCGCCACGGGCAATACTTCAGGCGCATGGACCTGCGCGACAACTGTCAACGCCGATTACTCGCCTCGTGGCTGCACGGCCAGCGGTGCGTAATCCGGTTCGCGCCTGAAGCCCGAATGCCCCGCACCGCGGGGCATTTTCTTTTCGCGAGCACTTCACAAAAGCTCCAATAATTTCAGCAGCTTATGAACTTTCCAAAAAACCGCAACTTGCATGCGAAATTGAGGTGAGTCATGCATTTTGCATGAAAATGAAAATCAGCGTTTTTCATAACTCTCTGTTTTTAAACGATTTTATACGGTCGAAAAAGTTGGCACAGCGTTCGCAATATCTCCGGTAACCCTGCTGACAAGCGTTACAGCAGACTTCCAGTAAAAACAGGAGTTACTCGTATGAAGAAGTTCGCTATCACTGCCGCTGCTACCGCTCTGACCCTGACCATGGCTGGTGGCGCTTTCGCCCAGTCCGCTCAGGCTACCCAAGCGCCAATGGTTCTGGCTGCCGGTGAAGTTACCAAGGCTAAAGAAGCTACTTCCGACACTTGGATCACCACCAAAGTGAAAAGCGATCTGGTTACCGAAAAAGGTATTCCAGGCACCGACATCAAAGTCGAAACCAACAAGGGTGTAGTTTCCCTGTCTTCTGACGTAGCTGTTACCGAAGCTCAGAAAACCACCGCGGTGAACATCACCAAGAAAATCAAAGGCGTTAAAGCAGTTTCTGCTGACGGCCTGAAAGCCGACTAAGGCAAGACTTCTCGCCTGAACCGGGAGAAGACGCGACAGACGGGCCGAGCAATACGTCTGCCGCAACTTTAGAGTTCATGCGAACGGTCACACGGATGTGACCATTACAGGCCCCGGCACTTGTGTCGGGGCCTGTTCTATTCATGGGTCACACAAAGCAAATGTAGGAGTGAGCCTGCTCGCGATAGCGGTCTGTCAGTTGACTGATGTCTCGACTGACAAACTGCGATCGCGAGCAGGCTCACTCCTACAGGGATGATGTATTGATCAGTTACCGCGTTTGCTGTTGATCTGCCGCAGGCGATTGCCTTCGAAACGCAGGTACTGGTACATGCCGTTGTTCGGGCCGTAGGTCCATTCCTCGACCTGAAACTCTTCGCGCCGATTGGCACTGCGCTTGTAGCCGAGCACGTCCCGGCCGGCCGGCTCGCCACATTTTTGCAGCACCTCGCTCGTGCGGTCGCCGAGGCTGATCAACTGGCTGCCGCAGCGCAAAGTGTCCGAAGCCGACGCGTGGCCAGCAACACATATCAGAGCGATCATCGCCAGCCAGTTACGCATGATCATTCGGCATCCAGATGCATTTGCGTTACCACGCGGCCATCGCTTTCGGCTTCGCCGAGGTTGGCGTCGATGAAGTACACCCGGTCATCCTCGAGCTTGCCCTTGTCGACCAGATAATCCTTGATGGTGCTGGCGCGATCCTGGCCCAACTGTCGCAGCAGCACGTCGCTACCACTCCAGAACGCGATCACGCCCTGGCGCATTTTTGCCGTGCGTTCTTCCTTGCCCAGATCCTTCCATTCTGCTGGCGGCTGGGTTTTCAGGCGGGTGCGGTAGATACCTTCGAGCAGCGCGCCTTTCTCGCCTTCCGGCACTTGCAGCAGCGAGGCCTGGGCCGGGACTTTATCGCCACGGCGCTGGAGCATCTTGTAGTAGTTGTACTGGTATTCGCGTTCCAGACGCTGCTCGGCGAGCAACGGCCCGTCGCTGCTTTTCGCGGCAGTGCCTTCAATTTCCAGGCGTAGCGCCGGACGCTCCTTGAGCGCTTGCGACAGTTTCACCAGCGCCGCTTCGGCGTCTTTGCTCAAGTCGCTGGAGCCCGGCGCGAAGGATACGGTGCCGAGGTCTTCGGAGCCGCCACCACTGACCAGCCCACCGATCATCTTGAACGGCGCGGCGGCGGCTTTGACGATGAGGTTGCGCAGGGTCTGCCAGACGATCGGCATCACGCTGAACTGCGGATTGTTCAGGTCGCCGGTCACCGGCAATTCGATGGAGATCTTGCCGTCGACGTCCTTGAGCAGGGCGATCGCCAGTTTCAGCGGCAGACTCACCGCATCGGGGCTGTCGACTTTCTCGCCCAGTTGCAGTTGCTCGACCACGACCTTGTTCTCGGCCTTCAACTGACCCTTGGTGATCAGGTAATGCAGGTCAAGATTCAGCCGGCCCTTGCGGATACGGTACCCGGCGAACTTGCCGGAGTAGGGCGTCAGGGTCGTCAGTTCGACGCGTTTGAAACTGGTGGCGATGTCGAGGCTGGCCATCGGGTCGAACGGATTGACCGCACCCTTGATCGTCACCGGCGCATAACGGTCGACCTTGCCTTTGATGTCGACGCTGGCCGGTTTTGCCTGACGACTGTCGATGGTGCCGATCTGGCCGTTGAGCTGCTGCACGGCGGTAGCGAAATTCGGGGTCAGGCTGAAATCGGCGAAGTTGGCCGAGCCGTCGTTGATCGCAATCGCGCCAATATGAATGCCCAGCGGCTTGTCCTTGCCGGCCGGTTTGCTTCCGGCCGGTTTTGCACCGCTGTCCGCCGGTTGCGGAATCAGCAAATCGTCGACGTTGGTGGTGCGGTCGTCGTTGATCATGAAACGCACGTACGGCTGTAACAGGTTGACCTTGTCGATCGACAGGCTGTCGCCGTGCTGATAGTTGATGCCGTCGACCACCACTTGCTGCCATTTCAGGAAGTCGCGGGTCTTGAGCGTATCGAGGGTGTGCAACTGATCGATCTGTGCGCGGCCGGTGACGCTGAGGGCCAGCGGTTCGGTGCTTTTCAGGTCGACCCTGAGATCACTGCCAAGCATGCCGCTGCGCAGTTCCAGACGAATGAACGGGTTGATATAGGATTGCGCGACCCGCAGGTCGACATCCTGGGTTTTCACGTTGAGCTGCGCATTCACCGGGGCCAGATTGACCGTACCGTCGGCGCTGATCCTGCCTTGCTTGCCCAGGCCGCTGTCGAGCCTGAGCTTGAAAGGCGAGCCGTTGAGGCTGTCGAAATCCTGCAGGTCGACGTTCAGTGGGGTGATGTCCAGCGCCACCGCCGGCTGTGCTGAACGGTCGGCGAGATGGACCGTGTAGTTGCGCAGTTGCACATCCTTGACCAGCACCTGCCATGGCTTGCTCGGTGCAGTCGATTCAGCCTTCGGCGAGTCGGCGGCCGCTGGTGCATCAGCCGGTTCGGCAGCGGCTTTGGCAGCCGGTTTCGACGGTTGGCTGGCGAACAGTTTCTGCCAGTCCAGTTGGCCATCGGCTTCCAGCGCCGCCCAGGTTTCCAGCTTGTTGCTGCGGATCTTGCCGACCACCACTTGCTGCTTGGCCAGGTCCAGCGAGGTTTCGCTGACGTCGAGACGTTCGAGCCTGGCCAGTGGGCGTCCATCCGGGGCCTTGATGGCGAACGGCGCGATGCTCACCGCGACGTTGTTCAGCAGCAGTTCGGTTTGTTTCGACAGGTTGAGTTTGTAGTCGGTGCTGAGGCTGACTACGCCGTTTTCCAGTACCAGCGGCACGGCGTCGCGGACGTAGGGCCAGAAGGATTTCATCTGGCCATCGGTGACTTTCAGGGTGCCTTCGGAGGTGAACGGGATCAGGCTGAAGTTGCCCGTCCAGTCGATCCGCCCGCCAGCGGGGCCGATCGCGATAAGGGTCATGTCGGCGCTGTCTTCGGGCAGGGTGCTGAGGTTTTTCAGCTCGAAACTGAGGTCGTCGTAGAGGAATTCGATCGGCTCGCTGGGGCGTGCGTCCTCGAAATGCACGACGCCGCCGGCCAGTTTGATGTTGTCGATGCGCAGCGGAAATGGCTTGGCGTCGGGATCGGCGGGGGTCGGCTCGCTCGGCGGCACGTTGAACAGGCCCAGCAGGTTGAGCTTGCCGTCCTTGGCGAAGAGGATTTCGCTCTTGGGTTTGTCCAGTTCGATGTCCGACAGGTGCAGCGCTTTGGTCCACAGGCTGTCGATTTGCAGGTTGGCGTAGAGACGATCAAAGCCGACCTGTTCCTTGCCCGGCTCGCCGATGACCAAGCCCCACAGGGTGACCTCAAGGCTGAACGGGTTGAGTTCGATACGCTGCAAATGCGCTGGCAGCGTCGCGTAGTTCGCCAGTTGCTGGTTGGCCACACGCAAGGCAATGCCCGGCAGGATCAGAAACCCCAGCAGGCTGTAGAGGGCCAGGGCTGTCAGCAGTGCGCCAATCGCGCGAATCAATCCTTTGGGCATGTGCGGCTTCATCTGTCTGAATCGGAGTGCCTTGGAGTATGGCACGCGATTCTGGTTCCGAAGTGCTTGATGTGGGACAGGATTGTTCAGAAATTTCTGTAGGAACAGATCCCCATTGTAGGAGTGAGCCTGCTCGCGATAGCGGAGTGTCAGTCAGCAATTCTGGTCACTGACAGACCGCTATCGCGAGCAGGCTCACTCCTACAACGGGCGCGGCGTCGTCAAAAAGCAATCACAGCTGCAAGATCAGCGTCTTCAGCGGTGGCTGCTGATCACGCGAGGGGAAGTCGGCGCCCGGGGTCATCACGCTCCATTCACGCACTGGGCGGCCGGCTTTTTCGGCGCAGCGCAGCACTTGTTCGCGCCAGTCGTCCATGCTGACTTTCGCCAGGTTGTTGCAGCAGATCAGCACGCCGTCATCGGCGGTAGTGAGCAGCGCGGGTTTGAGCAGGCTTTGATAATCGCGCAGCAGGTCGACCGTGCCGAACGCGCTTTTCGCCCACGCCGGCGGGTCGAGCAGCACCAGATCGTATTGGCGCTGTTCGAGGCGCTGATAGCTCGGCAACTTCTGCCCGCGCCGCTGGCTGATCGGCAGGCCAGCAAGCTGACGGATCGCCGGGAAGTAATCGGACTGAATGAATTGCATCTCCGGCAGTTGCGGGTTGAGCAAACCGTTCTCGCGACCGACCGCCAGATTGCCCTCGGCGAAATCGAGGTTGCACACCTTGAGCGCACCGCCGGCCGCAGCACTGAGGCCAACGCCACAGGTATAGGCGAACAGGTTGAGCACGCTTTTTCCTTGCGCGTGATCCTTGACCCAGCCGCGCGTATTGCGCAGGTCGAGGAACAACAGCGGATCCTGCCCGGCATGACGCCCGCGCACGCGGTAGTTCAGGCCCCATTCATGGCCGACCAGATCGGCCAGTGCGGCGTCATCGGCTTTATAGACACTGTCCTCGCGATCAATCCGCGAATTGCCACGGGAGCGGTCGTTGTAGACCAGCAGGGTGTCGAAGCCCAGCGTCTGGTTGACCATGGCGTGCAGTTGCAGCAGGTCGTCACGCTCCAGCGTCTGATGAAAACTCTGCACCAGCAGTTGCGGGCCGTAGCGGTCGATGGTCAGGCCGCCAGCGCCTTCCTGGCTGCCATGGAACAGCCGATAGCAATCGGTGCCCTGGCTGTGCAGCGCAGCGAGCAGGTCCTGGCGTTGATCGAGGGCGGCGCGCAGCGCCTGATTCAAGGAAGACATGCGGGCGCCTTGCTGAAAAAACGCGAAGCTTAGCAGTCGGGGAGCTTCAAGCGGCAAGTTTCTAGCTGCAAGCTAAAAGCGAAAAGCTGCGCGGACCGCTTTAGCTTGCAGCTTGTAGCTAGAAACTTGCAGCTCTCAAGTATTGAGCCGCTTGTCAACGAGGTCCTGCACCACACTTGGGTCAGCCAGCGTCGAGGTGTCGCCCAGACTGTCGAGCTCGTTGCAGGCAATCTTGCGCAGGATCCGCCGCATGATCTTGCCCGAGCGGGTTTTCGGCAGCGCCGGTGCCCATTGGATCAGGTCCGGTTTGGCGAAGCTGCCGATCTCCTTGCTGACATGCGCCAGCAAGTCTTTCTTCAGCTCTTCGTTGGCCTCGGTGCCGTTCATTGGTGTGACAAAGGCATAGATGCCCTGGCCTTTGACGTCGTGTGGATAACCGACCACGGCGGCTTCGGCGATGCTGTCGTGCAGCACCAGTGCGCTTTCCACCTCGGCGGTACCGATACGGTGGCCGGAGACGTTGATCACGTCGTCGATGCGCCCGGTGATCCAGTAATCGCCATCCTCATCGCGGCGGGCGCCGTCGCCGGTGAAGTAATAGCCGGGGTAGGGCTTGAAGTAGGTGTCGATCATCCGCTGTGGATCGCCGTAGACGCTGCGAATCTGCGCCGGCCAGCTCGATTTGATCGCCAGCACGCCGCTGCCAGCGCCGTGGATTTCCTTGCCGTGTTCATCAAGCAATACCGGCTGCACGCCGAACATCGGTTGCGTCGCGCAGCCGGGTTTGATCCGTTGGGCGCTGACCAGCGGGCTGAGCATGATGCCGCCGGTTTCGGTCTGCCACCAGGTGTCGACGATCGGGCAGCGCTGTTCACCGACAACGTTGAAATACCAGTCCCACGCTTCCGGGTTGATCGGCTCACCGACGCTGCCGAGCAATCTCAGGCTTGCGCGCGAAGTTTCCTTCAACGGCCCGGCGCCCTCGCGCATCAGCGCGCGCAGGGCGGTCGGTGCGGTGTAGAAGATGTTGACCTTGTGTTTGTCGATGACCTGCCAGAAACGCGAACTGCTCGGGTAGCTCGGCACGCCTTCGAACATGAGTGTGGTCGCACCGTTGGCCAGCGGCCCGTAGACGATATAACTGTGGCCGGTGACCCAGCCGACGTCGGCGGTGCACCAGAACACTTCGCCGTCGCGGTAATCGAGTACGTACTTGAAGGTCATTGCCGCTTGCAGCAGGTAGCCGCCGGTGGTGTGCAGCACGCCTTTGGGTTTGCCGGTGCTGCCGGAGGTGTAGAGGATGAATAACGGGTCTTCGGCGTCCATCGGTTCCGGTGGGCAATCGTCGTCGACTTCGCGTATGGCCTGGTGATACCAGAGGTCGCGGCCCTCGAGCCAATCGACCTCGCCCTGAGTGCGCTGGACGACCACAACGGTGCTGACGTTCGGGCAACTTTGCAGGGCTTTGTCGACGTTGTTTTTCAGTGGCACGAAGCGCCCGCCGCGTACGCCTTCATCAGCAGTGATGACGGTGCGGCAGTCGGCGTCGAGGATACGGTCGCGCAGGGAATCCGGCGAGAATCCGCCGAATACCACCGAATGAATCGCGCCGATCCGCGCACAGGCAAGCATGGCGTAGGCGGCTTCGGGGATCATCGGCATGTAGATGCACACCCGGTCGCCTTTCTTCACGCCACGGCTTTTCAGCACATTGGCCAGGCGGCAGACGTGGTGATGGAGTTTCTTGTAAGTGATCTGCGCCGATTCGGCAGGGTCGTCGCCTTCCCAGAGCAGGGCGGTCTGTTCGCCACGTTGTGCGAGGTGACGGTCGATGCAGTTGTAGCTGACGTTGAGCTTGCCGCCGGCAAACCAGGCCGCTTCACCGGTTTTCAGGTCATAGCGCTGAACGGTCTGCCACGGCGTGCTCCAGTCGAGAAAACGCGTGGCCTGCTCGGCCCAGAATGCGCTGGGGTGTTCAATCGACTCGCGGTACAGCCGCCGGTAGTCTTCCTGGCTCAACTGAGCAGCCTGGCGCACGGCATCGGCTTCGGGGAACGTGCTGATATCGAACATGACGGTTCCTTATTCTTGTGGTGCGACAGGAATAAAGATGCGCCGAGCGCTGCGCAGGTTCAAGTCATGCGCCAAAACAACTGTGGGAGCGAGCCTGCTCGCGAAGGCGGAGTATCAATCAACAAAGGTGTTGAATGAAAAACCGCTTTCGCGAGCTGGCTCGCTCCCACAGGGGAACAGCGTTAGACCGACGGCCGTTTTTAGCCGCGATGACGCCCGCGGAAGTAGTTGATCAGGCCCTGAGTCGAGGCATCGTCAGCCACGGTCTCGTCGCTGCCGACCAGACGGTTATAGACGCCTTTGCCCAATTCCTTGCCCAACTCCACACCCCACTGGTCGAAGGCATTGATGCCCCAGACCACGCTTTGCACGAACACTTTGTGCTCATACATGGCAACCAGTGCGCCGAGGCGGCGCGGGCTGATGCGTTCGACCACCAGGGTGTTGCTCGGACGGTTGCCCGGGATCACCTTGTGTGGCGCCAGTTTGTGCACTTCGTCTTCGCTCATGCCTTTGTCGCGCAGTTCGGCTTCGGCTTCCGGCAACGTCTTGCCGAGCATCAGCGCCTGGCTCTGCGACAGGCAGTTGGCGTACAGCCACTGGTGATGGTCGGAAACCGGGTTGAAGCTGACGATCGGCACAATGAAGTCGGCCGGGATCAACTGGGTGCCCTGATGCAGCAACTGGTGGTAAGCATGCTGACCGTTGCAGCCGACGCCGCCCCAGATCACCGGGCCGGTATCGGTCGACACCGAGGTGCCGTCCTGGCGCACGCTCTTGCCGTTGGACTCCATGTCCAACTGTTGCAGGTGCTTGGTGATATTGCGCAGGTAGTGGTCGTACGGCAGGATCGCGTGGCTTTGCGCGCCCCAGAAATTGCCGTACCACACGCCGAGCAGAGCCAGCAGCACCGGCATGTTCTGTTCGAACGGCGCGGTCTGGAAATGCTGGTCCATGGTGTAGGCACCGGACAGCAGTTCCTTGAAGTTGGACATGCCGATGGCCAGGGCGATCGGCAAACCGATGGCCGACCACAGCGAGTAACGACCGCCGACCCAGTCCCACATCGGGAAGATGTTTTCTTCGCGGATACCGAAGGCCACGGCCGCGGCGTTGTTGCTCGATACGGCGATGAAGTGGCGATACAGCTCGGCTTCGGAGCCGCCCTGCGCCAGGTACCAGGCGCGTGCAGCCTGAGCATTCTTCAGGGTTTCGAGGGTGTTGAAGGACTTTGACGACACGATGAACAGCGTGGTCTCGGCGCGCAGTTTCTGCGTCAGCTCGTGAAATTCACTGCCGTCGATGTTCGCCAGATAATGGCAACGCACACCCTTCTGCGCGTAGGACAGCAGCGCTTCGGACACCAGTTCAGGGCCGAGGAACGAACCACCGATGCCGATGTTGACCACGTCGGTGATCGGCTTTTCGGTGTAACCGCGCCACAGGCCGTCGTGGATTCGCCCGACCAGATCAGTGATCTGGTTCAGCACCTTGTGCACTTCCGGCATCACGTTGACACCGTTGACCGACAACTTGTCGCCGACCGGGCGGCGCAGGGCGGTGTGCAGCGCCGGGCGGCCTTCGGAGGCGTTGACGATTTCGCCGTCGAACAGCGCTTGGATCGCGCCCTTCAGATCGACTTCATTGGCCAGACCCACCAGCAGGTTGCGGGTCTCGGCGTTGATCAAATTCTTCGAATAGTCGAGAAACAGGCCGCAGCTGCTGAGGGTGAATTGATTGAAACGCTGCGGATCGGCGTTGAAGGCTTCGCGCATGCTGAAATCCTGCATGGCTTGGCGGTGATCTTTCAACGCTTGCCAGGCGGGCAGAGCGGTAACGTCGTGAGGAGTGCGGTAGTACGCCATCGCTGCGGTTTTCCTTTTTACTTGAACGGCCTTTTGAACACGGTACAGATCAGCCATGCCCTTTTAGCGCATGGGATCAACTGCGTCGACACGATATCCGGACACAGGGCGAATACAGTAAACCTCGCGCCGCGTTCTGTCTTGACTTTGTCTGACCAGATCCCTGTACTTTTTTAACATCCGAACGGGAATCTGGCCGACAAACGGAGGTGCCCGGCCGAGGGGGAAGGGCCTGAAGCAATCTTTCCAGCGCCAAAAAAACCTGTAGGAGTGAGCCTGCTCGCGATAGCGGTCTGTCAGTCAAAGCGTTGTTGACTGATTTACCGCTATCGCGAGCAGGCTCACTCCTACAGGGGAAATGCGTTGTCTTCAGGTCGGGCTATCGAGATTCAGGTGCAGGTTGTCGATCAACCGTGTCGTACCAAGGAACGCCGCCGCCAGAATCACCAGATCGCGATCCTGCGCCGTCGCCGGACGCAAGGTCAGGCCATGGCGGATTTCCAGATAATCCGGGCGCAGACCGGCCGCTTCCAGCACCTGCAACTGCGCAGCGAGCAGCGCCGGGTAATCACGCTGACCTTGCTTGATCGCTTCGGCAATGTTGCTCAGCACGCGGTACACCACCGGCGCCACGGCACGCTGCTCTTCACTGAGAAAACCGTTGCGCGACGACAGCGCCAGACCGTCCGCTGCACGCACGGTCGGCTCGCCGATGATCTGGATCGGCATGTTCAGGTCGTGCACCAGCGCGCGGATCACCGCCAGTTGCTGGTAATCCTTCTGGCCGAAAATCGCCAGATCCGGCTGGACCATGTTGAACAGCTTGCTGACCACCGTCGCCACGCCTTCGAAGTGCCCCGGACGGCTGGCACCACACAGGCCTTCGGAGAGTTGCGGCACGCTGACCCGGGTTTGGCCGGCCATGCCGTCGGGGTACATCTCTTCAACCGTTGGCGCGAACAGCAGATCGCAACCGGCTTCGAGGAGCTTTTGCTGATCGGCGGCGAGGGTGCGCGGGTATTTGTCGAGGTCTTCGCCGGCGCCGAATTGCAGCGGATTGACGAAAACACTCGCGACCACGAAGTCCACTCGCTGAGTGGCTTTAGTGATCAGCGCGACGTGGCCGCTGTGCAGGTTGCCCATGGTCGGCACGAAGCCGATGCGCTTGCCTTCACTGCGCGCGCGGGCGACGGCGGCGCGCAGTTCGCGTACGGTTTTGACGGTGTTCATGCAGAGAATCCGTGTTCGATGCCGGGGAACGTGGTGGCTTTGACTTCGCTGACGTAAGCCTTCAGCGCAGCCTGGATACTGTCCTGACCTTGCATGAAGTTCTTGACGAATTTGGGTACGCGGCCGGTGATCGACAGGCCAAGCATGTCGTGCAATACCAGCACCTGACCGTCGGTGGCGTTGCCGGCGCCGATGCCGATCACCGGAATGCCCACGGCCTGGCTGATTTCCGCCGCCAGCTCGCTCGGCACGCACTCGAGCAGCAGCATGGACGCACCGGCCTGCTCCAGCGCGATCGCATCGGCCCGCATCTGCCGCGCCTGGTTCTCGTTGCGCCCCTGCACTTTATAGCCGCCGAGGATGTTCACCGCCTGCGGGGTCAGGCCCATGTGCGCGCACACCGGCACACCGCGCTCGGCGAGCAGACGGATCGACTCCGCCAGCCACAGCTGACCTTCGACCTTGATCATGTGCGCGCCGGCCTGCATCAGCATGGCGCTGTTGATCATGGTCTGCTCAAGGGTGGCGTTGGCCATGAACGGCAGGTCGGCAAGGATCAGGGCATCGCCGTTGCCACGCTTGACGCTGGCGACATGGTAGGCCATTTCCGCCGTGGTCACTGGCAGGGTGCTGTCATGACCTTGCAGGACCATGCCGAGAGAGTCGCCGACCAGCAGCACTTCGACACCGGCCTCGTTGCAGGCGTGGGCGAAGGTCGCGTCATAGCAGGTCAGCATGGTGATCTTTTCACCTTTCTGCTTGAGGCTCTGGAGCGTGGTCAGGGTGATGGCTGGCATGTAAGAAATCCTCGTTCAGGCGCTCTGGAAACTGCTGCGAGTCACGCGCGTGATTCTTCATCTACTCAGGCGCACGGTCTTATGTCGTGCTTTAAAAGGCCTGGATTGCGCCCGTTCATGCCGGGTTGGCGGCAGCGGGACGCCTATAGTCGTGATGAGCCAAGCGGAAGTCAATTGCGTGTGTTACCGCATTGTTACGCGGGCGGTGTTACCGGCGTTACTGATGCGATTCAGCGGCGCGGCGGGCCTGAATTGGGGAATTCTTGTCTGACAAAATCCTGGATGTGAAATAAACCAATGTGGGAGCGAGCCTGCTCGCGAAGGCGGCAGATCAGTCAACACAGTGTTGCATGACGCACCGCTTTCGCGAGCAGGCTCGCTCCCACAGGGGATTGCAATCAATCTGTCTGGAGGCGTTCGAGACCGACGAACGGGCAGGCGGCCACCAGGTCTGTCAGCGTGCGACCATCGGCGAGACGCAGACCCTGCGGCGCCAGTTCAGCGAGGGGATAGAGCACAAAGGCGCGCTCCTGAATCTGGTAATGCGGGACTTTCAGCCGTGGCTCATCGATCAAACGATCGCCAAACAGCAGAATGTCCAGATCCAGCGTGCGTGGCCCCCAGCGCTCCAGGCGTTCGCGGCCCTGAGCGTTTTCGATGGCTTGCAAGGCGTCGAGCAGCTCGATCGGTGCGAGCGAGCTGTCGAGGGCGGCGACGGCGTTGGTGTAACGCGGCTGGCCCGGCAACAGTGAATCGCTTTGATAAAAGGCTGAAACGCCGGCAAGGCTGGTCTGCGGCAATTGCCCCAGCGCCGCAATGGCGCTGCGCAATTGGTCGGCCGGGTCAGCGAGGTTGCTGCCCAGGCCAATGTAGATGCGTTCCATGGCTTACTCGCCCGTCGCGCTCGAAGCTCCGGCGCGCTTGCGCTTGGAACCGCCGCTGCGGCGACGCTTGCGCGGTGCGCCACTGGCATCGTCACCCTTGCCGCTGAGGTCTCGGATCATGTCGCGGCGCTCGCTGTCGTTGGCGTCCTGATAATCGGTCCACCATTCGCCGAGGCCGTCGGTCTCCTCGCCGGCGCTTTCACGCAGCAGGAGGAAATCGTAACCGGCGCGGAAGCGCGGGTTGTCCAGCAACAGATCGGCACGTTTGCCGCTGCGCCGTGGCAGACGTTCCTGCATGTCCCAGATTTCGCGGATCGGCATGGTGAAGCGTTTCGGAATGGCGATGCGCTGGCACTGTTCGGCGATCAGTTCGTGGGCGGCTTCCTGCATCGCCGGAATCGGCGGCATGCCACGTTCCTGCAGACGCAACACGCGCGCCGGCAATGCCGGCCACAACAGGGCGGCAAAAAGGAACGCCGGGGTCACCGGTTTGTTCTGCTTGATGCGCAGGTCGGTGTTCCTTAGCGCTTCGCTGATCAGCGTGTGTGTGTATTCCGGGTTGTATTCCAGCGCCTCGGCGCTGGCCGGGAACAGCGGGGCGAACAGTTGCAGATCGACCAGCATTTCAAAGGTGATCGCGCCGTGGCCGGAGAGGAACAGCTTGAGCACTTCTTCGAACAGCCGCGCCGATGGAATCTCGCGCAGCATCGGTGCCAGTTCGCGGATCGGCTGCACGGTGTGCTTCTCGATGCCGAAATTGAGCTTGGCGGCGAAACGCACGGCCCGCAGCATGCGCACCGGATCTTCCTGATAGCGTTGCTTGGGATCGCCGATCAGACGGATCAGGTGATTGCGGATGTCGTGTACACCGTTGGCGTAGTCGAGGATGCGCTCGCTGACCGGATCGTAATACAGGGCGTTGATGGTGAAGTCGCGGCGTTGCGCGTCTTCTTCCAGAGTGCCGTAGACGTTGTCGCGCAGAATCCGCCCGCTCTCGTTGCGCGAAGACTGATTGCTGTCTTCGTCGTCTTCGTTGACCGGGTGATTGGCGCGGAAGGTCGCGACTTCAATGATTTCGCGACCGAAGTGGATGTGCACCAGTTTGAACCGGCGACCGATGATCCGCGCATTGCGGAATTCGGCACGGACCTGCTCGGGGGTGGCGCTGGTGGCGACGTCGAAATCCTTGGGCGTGATGCCCAGCAGCATGTCACGCACGCAACCGCCGACCAGATAAGCCTGGTAACCGGCACCTTGCAGGCGTTCGACGATGTTCACCGCATAGCGGCTGAACTGCGTTTTCTGCAGCGAATGTTGGCCGCTGTTGAGCACTTCAGGGGTGCTGCGGATGTGTTGCGTACGACGCACGGGAGTTCGGAATGACTGGAACAGCTTCTTCAGCATGGGATGCACTGTTTGAAGGAATGTTCGGCCATACCAAAAGAATGACCGCATGATGGGCGCAGATTCTAGCATTTAGTCGGGGGATGGTGTAGGAGACAGCAGATTCGGGCTGAAAGCCGCAAGCTGCAAGGGCCGAGCGAGGAAAATGGGGGGATTTCACCAAGGGTGAGAAACTACAAGGGGAGCCGAAGCTCCCCAAGAAGTAGTTGCGTGCTCTTTTTATTATTGATTCGGGCTTCTTGTTTTTGTTGAGTGCCCTCGCCACGAAGTGTTTCCTTCGTGACCCTCCCAATCGGGAGCCAAGAGCAAACGGATTGCTTTGGTCGCTGAATTGCAGTGATCTCTCGATCCAACCAGTACAGGCTCTGTCTTAGGACAGTTTTTGTTGTTCTCGGCCTGGTCGTGGGGCAAGCCCCAAATACAACGCCTCTCCAAAAGAATCAGTTAGCTGCGCCTCTCGCCGTCTTGTTTTTATTGTGCGTGAGTCGATTCGTCTTATTTTTATTGTCTTGTGCATTGCTTGTTATTGTTCTTGTACCAAACATATAGCAGGGTGCGTGCCAACTTTTGCCAACCCCCGCAAAACAAGGGGTTAGGTCGATATAACCGTTTTGCAGGGGCGAAAAAAAGCCGGGGTTTCGTTACCGATAACCCCGGCTTCTGTTACGTGAATCGACTGCGGTAACAGTTTTTTCACATTGTCATGCGTTACCCGCACACGCGGTGGGTAACGCTCAGCTCTCGCTGGCGACCCCGGTCTTGCGCCGTGGAATGCCCAGACGCTGGCGGCGTTCCCAAAGGCATTTGCGGCTGACGCCCAGTTTGCGCGCCAGTTCGGTCTCGGTCATGTGGTCCTGATGCTCAAGGACGAAGTGCTGGAAATAGTCTTCCAGCGACAGATCCTCGGTCGGCTCATGGCTGCTGTTGCTGGCGTTACCGCCGGTTTGCGGCGGCAGACCGATGAACTCGTCGTCTTCCAGATCGCTCAGCTCGATGTCGATGCCAAGCAGGTCGGCGGAGATCTCCGGGCTTTCGCTGAGAATCACCGCGCGCTCGACGGCGTTCTCCAGCTCGCGCACGTTGCCCGGCCAGGAATAGTGCCGGATCGCCTGTTCGGCATCGGCGGCAAATTTCAGGTCGGTGCGATTGATCCGTGCGCTCTGGCGAGCGAGGAAGGCATTGGCGATTTCGTTGACGTCAGCGCCACGCTCACGTAGCGGCGGCAGCTTCAGGGCAATCACGTGCAGACGGTAATAAAGGTCTTCACGGAACTGGCCGATTTTCGCCAGGCTCTTGAGATCGCGGTGGGTTGCAGCGATCAGGCGCACATCGACTTTCTGCGACTGCACCGAACCGACCCGGCGAATTTCGCCTTCCTGCAAGACCCGCAGCAGGCGAGCCTGGGCTTCCAGTGGCAGTTCGCCGATCTCATCGAGGAACAAGGTACCGCCGTCCGCCGCCTCGACCAGACCGGCGCGACCGGCGCTGGCACCGGTGAACGCGCCTTTCTCGTGCCCGAACAGTTCGGACTCGATCAGGCTTTCCGGAATCGCCGCGCAGTTCACCGAGATCATCGGCGCCTTGGCGCGTTTCGACAGATTGTGCAGGGCGCGGGCCACCAGCTCCTTGCCGGTGCCGGACTCGCCCTGGATCAGGACGTTGGAATCGGTTGGCGCGACCTTGCGGATCTTGCTGTAAAGGTCCTGCATCGGGGGGCACGAGCCGATGATGCCGATTTCGCCGTTGCTGTTATCCACCGAGGCTTTGCCGTTGCCACTGGCAGGCTTGCTCGCCGTGGCTTCGCCGACGGCGGGCGCGGACTGGCGATCACGCAGGATCCGCGCAACCGCCTGGAGCATTTCATCGTGGTCGAACGGTTTGGCGATGTAATCGACCGCGCCCATTTTCATCGAGTCGACCGCCGAGCGCAGACTGGCGTAACTGGTCATGATCAGCACCGGCGTGCCCTGGCCGAGCTTGATCAGCTCGGTGCCCGGGGCGCCCGGCAGGCGCAGGTCGCTGACGATCAGATCGAACGTAGGAATGGTGAAGCGTTCTTGTGCTTCCTGCACTGATCCGGCTTCGCTGACCTGGTACTGGTTGCGTTCCAGCAGGCGGCGCAAGGCGGAGCGGATAATGGTTTCGTCTTCGACGATCAAAATGTGCGGCATTGATTCGATACTCTCGACGGTCTCAGTTCACAGCGGACGTCGCTTCGACATGACGCGGTAAGGTCACCCGGATACGGGTGCCGCGCTGGCTTTGTACATCAGCCGGGCTGTCGATGGTGATTTGTCCATAATGCTCTTCAACGATGGAATAGACCAGTGCAAGGCCCAGACCGGTGCCTTCACCCGGATCCTTGGTGGTGAAGAAAGGTTCGAACAATCGGTCCATGATGCTCGACGGAATACCACTGCCTTCGTCTTCGACGATCAGATCGACCGTGTGTTCGCCGGCTTCGCTCTTGACCCGTACGGCACTGTGCGGCGGCGAGGCGTCACGGGCGTTTGAGAGCAGATTGATCAGTACCTGGGCAAGCCGTTGCGGGTCGCCTTCGACCCAATGGTCGGGATCGCACAGGTTGTAGAACTGCACTTCGAAATTGCGCCGGTTCAGCGCCAGCAGGCCAATGGCATCCTGCGCGACTTCCGCCAGACACACCGGTTCGTCGCTGTGCTGATGGCTGCCGGCATGGGCGAAGCTCATCAGCGACTGGACGATGCGCGAGACGCGTTTGGTCTGCTCGAGAATCTGCCCGCTGATTTCCGTCAGCTCGCCGTCGTCTTCGCGCTCTTCACGCAGGTTTTGCGCCAGACAGGCAATGCCGGTGATCGGGTTGCCGATTTCGTGAGCCACACCCGCCGCGAGTCGACCGATGCTGGCCAGACGTTCGGAGTGCACCAGTTTGTCTTCGAGCATCTGCGTTTCGGTCAAATCCTCGACGAGTAACACCAGGCCACTGTTGCCAGGTGCCAACGGCTCGTCGATTGCCGCTTTGTGCAGGTTCAGCCAGCGGGTCTGGCCATCGAGGGCCAGATGCTGTTTGTGCAAGTGCTCGTCGGGCAGATTGATGAAGCCTTGCAGCAATTCTTTCCACGGGTTGGCGATGGTACTCAGGCGCGAACCGACCACCCGCTGCGCAGCGATGCCGGTCAGCTCTTCCATGGCCTTGTTCCACATCAGGATCTCCTGATCCTTGGCCAGCGAGCAGACGCCCATCGGCAGCTCCTGCAAGGTCTGCCGGTGGTAGCGGCGCAGGGCGTCGAGTTCGGCGGCTAAACCTGTGAGGCGCGAGTGGTAATCCTCGAGGCGGCTTTCGATAAAGTGAATGTCTTCGGTGACGTAGTTTTCGCCGCCGGCCTTATAGGGCAGGAAGGTTTCCACCATATCCTGCGCGACGCTCGGGCCCATCAGGCCGGACAGGTTGGCCTCGATGCGGTCGCGCAAACGGCGCAAAGCGTAAGGGCGGCGTTCGTCGAAGGGCAGATACAGATCGCGCAGCGCTTGCTCGACTTCTTTCTGCGCCGCCTTGGCGCCCAGCGGTTTGGCCAGTTGCGTGGCGAATTCCTGCGGCGAGGCGGCGTGCAGTTCGCGGCGTTGCGGGCGGCGCACGTTGTCCACCGCACAGGCTTCGGCCGCGCTAGCTTCTTCCGGGCTGGCGTTGGTGAACAGGGAAATCAAAGTGAACATCAGCACGTTGGCGGCGAGCGAGGCGATGGCTGCCATGTGCCAGCTGGTGTCGTCGAGCACGTAGATCATGTTCAACAGCGGAATGTAGAAACCCTGCAGATTGCCGACCAGCGGCAGCAACATGGTCACCACCCAGACCGTGATCCCCGCCAGCAGACCGGCAATGAAGCCGCGGCGGTTAGCGGTCGGCCAGTACAGCACCGAGAGCACCCCAGGCAGAAATTGCAGGGTCGCAACAAAAGCGACGATGCCGAGGTTGGCCAGATCCTGCTCGACGCCCAGCATCAGGTAGAAACCGAAACCGGCCATGATGATCGCCACGATCAGCGCCCGACGGGTCCATTTCAGCCAGCGGTAGATATTGCCCTCGGCCGGCGGTTGATAGAGCGGCAGCACCAGATGATTCAGCGCCATGCCCGACAGGGCCAGGGTGGTGACGATGATCAGGCCGCTGGCGGCGGACAGACCACCGACATAGGCAAGCAAGGCCAGCGGTTTGCTGTTGGCGGCAATGCCGATGCCGAGGGTGAAATATTCCGGGTCGGTGGTGGCGCCCAGTTTCAGGCCGGCCCAGAGAATCAGCGGCACCGCGAGGCTCATCAGCAGCAGAAACAGCGGCAGGCCCCAACTGGCGCTGACCAGCGAGCGCGGATTGAGGTTCTCGGTAAATGTCATGTGATACATGTGCGGCATCACGATTGCCGAGGCGAAGAACACCAACAGCAGCGTGCGCCACGGGCCTTCCTGCAACGGCGTGTGCAGGGCAGCGAGGGCGGTCTGGTTCTGCAGCAGCCACAGTTCAAGCTGTTGTGGGCCGTCGAACACGCCATACAGCGCATACAGGCCAACGCCGCCGAGGGCGATGAGTTTGATGATCGACTCAAAGGCAATCGCGAACACCAGCCCTTCGTGTTTCTCGCGGGTGGCGATATGCCGGGAACCGAAGAAAATCGTGAACAGAATGATCAGCGCACAGAACGCCAGCGCCACGCGGCTTTGCACGCGTTCGCCGGTGAGAATGCCGATGGAGTCGGCCACTGCCTGAATCTGCAGGGCCAGCAGCGGCAGCACGCCGATCAGCATGAAAATCGTGGTCAGCGCGCCGGCCCAGGTGCTGCGAAAGCGGAAGGCGAACAGGTCGGCCAGCGATGACAGTTGGTAGGTGCGGGTGATTTTCAGGATCGGATAAAGCAGCACCGGCGCCAGCAGAAACGCGCCGGACACGCCGAGATAGCTGGACAGAAAGCCGTAACCGTACTGATAGGCCAGCCCCACCGTGCCATAGAACGCCCAGGCACTGGCGTAAACCCCCAGCGACAGAGTGTAGGTCAGCGGGTGGCGAATGATCGCGCGCGGGATCATGCCCCGCTCGCTGACCCAGGCCACGCCGAACAGTGCCGCGAGGTACGCGGCGCTGATCAGGATCATCTGGGTCAGGCTAAAGCTCATCGGCATCTTTTTGGCTCTGCAGGATGAAGGTCACGACAATCAGGATCAGCCAGAGCAGATAAGGGCGATACCAGGCGCCCGTCGCGTCGATCCACCAATCCATGATGGCGGGGGAGAACAGGTAGATCCCGACGACCAGAAGCAGGACCAAGCGATAGATGTACATCCCGGCCTCTCTTTGTTATGCGCGTGCCCGAAAACGTGCGGCGATGGTAACGGATGGGCGCGCGACTGCAAGTGTCGTCATTGCAGTTGCGCTTCGGGCAGGGTCAGTGTGCGCGGGATCCTGTCGGCATCCCAGTGTGCGCTGCCCCAGACAAGCAGTTCGCGCGGCGACGCGTGGGCCAGCTCAGTGCCGGGGTTCTGCCCCAACGCACGCAAGGCTCGCAGCAGCAACGGCGTGGCTTGATCGGCTTCAAGCGGTGGCGAACGGTAGGACTTGCCGAGTTTGTTGCCGTCCGGCTGAGTGATCAATGGCAGGTGCAGATAGCGCGGCTGTTTCAGGCCGAGCAGTTCTTGCAGGTACAACTGGCGCGGCGTCGAATCGAGCAGATCGGCGCCGCGCACGATATCGGTGATGCCCTGCCAGGCGTCATCGAGCACCACCGCGAGTTGATAGGCATAGAGACCGTCTCGACGACGGATGACGAAGTCGCCAACGTCGCGGCCCAGGTGCTGACGGTATTCGCCCTGTACGCGGTCAATAAAGTGGTATTCCAGCTCCGGCACGCGCAGGCGGATCGCCGCGTCGTGCTGAGCATGCCCGGCGTTGCGACAGAACCCAGGATAAATGCCGTGGTAGGGCTCCAGCTGTTTGCGCGAGCAGGTGCAGGCGTACGCCAGACCGTGATTGAACAGGCTGTCGAGCACCTCGGCGTAGGCCGCGTGCCGATCGCTCTGGCGAACCATTTCGCCGTCCCATTCGAAGCCGTAGCTTTCCAGCGCCTTGAGAATTGCCGCTTGCGCACCGGGCTCTTCCCGCGGCGGATCGAGATCTTCCATGCGCACCAGCCAGCGCCCACCGACCGAGCGGGCGTCGAGGTAGGACGCCAGCGCAGCGACAAGAGAGCCGAAGTGCAGGTGGCCACTGGGGGTGGGGGCGAAGCGGCCGATGTAGGCGGGGGACGTTTTGGCGGTCATGGAAACGAAACTACTTTTCAGGCTATACGCAGGTCAACCTGTAGGAGTGAGCCTGCTCGCGATAGCGGTGTGACATTCAACCAACATATTGACTGACCCATCGCTATCGCGAGCAGGCTCACTCCTACAAAAAGCAACGGCAGAAGCAAAAGGCACAAACAAAAACGGAGCGTTCGCACGCTCCGTTTTTCGTTCAGGTCGAGATTACTTGCCGACCTGCTTTTCCTTGATTTCCGCCAGGGTCTTGCAGTCGATGCACAGATCGGCGGTCGGACGGGCTTCGAGGCGCTTGACGCCGATCTCGATGCCGCAGGACTCGCACCAGCCGTACTCTTCGTCTTCGATCAGTTGCAGCGTCTTGTCGATTTTCTTGATCAGCTTGCGCTCACGATCGCGGGCGCGCAGTTCGAGGGCGAACTCTTCTTCCTGGCTGGCACGGTCGGCCGGGTCAGGGAAGTTGGCCGCTTCGTCTTTCATGTGATCAACCGTACGGTCGACTTCCTGCATCAAGTCCAGTTTCCACTTGTTCAGGATCTTGGTGAAGTGCGCGCGCATCGGAGCGCCCATGTACTCTTCACCCGCCTTCGAAACGTAAGGTTCGAAGCCGCTGATCGTCGCTTGCTGCTGTTGCTTTGCTTGGGTGGACATGAAATAGACCGCCTCTACTCTTGTAATCCATTGCGCAGGATTGCTCCATCACCGACACCTGCCGGCCCTGCGGCTGCAAGCGGGCGAACTTACCAGATCAAATCAGCCTGCGCTACTCCCGGATGTCGAGCCCCCGGCGGGTGGCGCCTGCAGATGTTTGGCAAGCCGTGTCTGTGGGAATGGAGACCTGTTCAATCACTGATTTTAGTCAATCCTGGAGCGTACGTTCAGATCGTTACAGTCCAGCGTTCTTGAGGCTGTGACCTTCACGGGTTCTCGCTCGTTCCGGCAGACAGGTAGAATCGTCTCTTTTTTCCTGTCGAAGGCAATCCGATGGCCACCTACAGTGCGCGCAGTCGTGCGATCGAACCGTTCCATGTGATGGCGCTGCTGGCGCGGGCCAATGAATTGCAGGCTGAAGGGCACGACGTGATCCATCTGGAAATCGGCGAGCCGGACTTCACCACCGCCGAGCCGATCATTCGCGCCGGCCAAGCCGCGTTGACCGCGGGCAAGACCCGTTACACCGCCGCCCGTGGCATTCCCGAGCTGCGCGAGGCGATCGCCGGTTTTTACCAGTCGCGATACGGCCTGAACATCGACCCGCGGCGCATTCTGATCACGCCGGGCGGCTCTGGCGCGCTGCTGCTGGCCAGTGCCTTGTTGGTCGATCCGGGTAAACACTGGCTGCTGGCAGACCCGGGCTACCCGTGCAACCGGCATTTCCTGCGGCTGGTCGAAGGCGCAGCGCAACTGGTGCCGGTCGGGCCGGAGGTGCGTTATCAACTGACCCCGGATCTGGTTGAGCGGCACTGGGACCACGACAGCGTCGGCGCCTTGGTCGCTTCGCCGGCCAATCCGACCGGGACGCTGCTGACCCGCGATGAACTGGCCGGGTTATCCACAGCGATCAAGGCCAGACACGGGCATCTGGTGGTGGACGAGATCTACCATGGCCTGACCTACGGCACCGATGCCGCCAGTGTGCTGGAAGTCGACGACAGCGCTTTTGTCCTCAACAGTTTCTCCAAGTATTTCGGCATGACCGGATGGCGCCTGGGCTGGCTGGTGGCGCCGGAGGCGGCGGTCGGTGAACTGGAAAAGCTTGCGCAGAACCTCTACATCAGCGCGCCGAGCATGGCGCAGTACGCGGCGCTGGCGTGTTTCGAACCGGCGACGATCGCGATTCTCGAAGAGCGCCGCGGCGAATTCGCCCGCCGTCGCGACTTCCTCCTGCCAGCGCTGCGCGAGCTCGGCTTCAACATTGCCGTTGAGCCGGAGGGCGCGTTCTATCTGTACGCCGATATCAGCCGTTTCGGCGGCGATGCCTTCGCGTTCTGCCGGCATTTCCTCGAAACCGAGCATGTGGCCTTCACGCCCGGGCTGGATTTCGGTCGTTATCAGGCCGGCCATCATGTGCGCTTCGCCTACACCCAAAACCTCACACGCTTGCAGGAAGCCGTGGAGCGCATCGCGCGCGGTTTGAAGAGCTGGCAAGGCTGATGCGCTTTTATCCTGCTCTGGAAGAAGCGCGGCTGATTCGTCGCTACAAGCGTTTTCTCGCCGATATCGAGACCGTTGACGGCGAGTTGCTGACCATTCACTGCCCGAATACCGGTTCGATGCTCAACTGCCAGGTGGAGGGCGGGCAGGTCTGGTTCAGTCGCTCCAACGACCCCAAACGCAAATTGCCCGGGACCTGGGAAATCGGTGAGACCCCGCAGGGCCGGCTGTTTTGCGTGAACACCGGGCGCGCCAACGGTTTGGTCGAAGAGGCCTTGCAGGCTGGCGTGATCAGCGAATTGAATGGCTTTACCGCGTTGAAGCGTGAAGTCGCCTATGGGCAGGAAAAAAGCCGCATCGACTTCCGCCTCGAATACCCCAGCGGCCCGGCGTACGTCGAAGTGAAAAGCGTCACGTTGGGCTTCGACGGTACGGCTGTGGCGGCGTTTCCCGATGCGGTGACCCAGCGCGGCGCCAAGCATCTGCGTGAGCTGGCGCATCTGGCGCGCGACGGCATTCGGGCGGTGCAGTTGTACTGTGTAAACCTCACCGGCATCGATGCCGTGCGCCCGGCCGAGGAGATCGATTGGGCTTACGCCGAGGCGCTGCGTGAGGCGGTCGCCTGCGGTGTCGAGGTGCTGGCCTACGGCGTGCGCCTCGACCATGAAGAGATGGTCATCGACCGTCGACTCGACGTCTTGCTCAACGGTTAAACATCGACCCATACGCCTTGTGTATCTTCCCGGCATTCAATCGCCGTCAGTGATTGCCCGGCGCACGGGCCGGCAACGCATTCGCCGTCCTCGATCAGAAACAGTGCGCCGTGGGTGGCGCACTGGATCAGGCTGTTGCTGGGGTCGAGAAACCGGTCGGGCTGCCATTCCAGGCCGACGCCCCGATGCGGGCAGCGATTGAGATAGACGTAGGCCTGTCCACCGCGACGCACGGCGAACAGCTTTTTGCCGTCGATTTCGAAACCGCGACTGCCGGCTTCGGCCAGATCACTGCCGGCGCAGAGAAACTTCATGGCTATCCTCTAGTGTCCGCTCGTGTCTGGATATGTCCGAGCTTGACGTTCAAATGCAAACAATTATCAAATGGCGACCTTCTCCCAAAGGGAGTCTGGCTGTTGTCGAGGATACTTGGCTCGCTGCGCCGATGCCCGGGAAACCTTGTTCAAGGAAGCTGTATATGCGCCTGAAAAACCGCGTTGCCATGCTGTGCGTCGGCCTTTTTCTCAGCCATCAGACGACCGCGGCGGATCTCCCTCAACGTTGGGTCAGCGCCGGCGGGGCACTGTCGGAATGGGTCAGCGCGTTGGGCGGTGAGTCGAAGCTGGTGGGAGTCGACACCACCAGTCAGCATCCGCAATCGTTGCAAACGCTGCCGAGCATTGGCTATCAGCGCAGCCTGTCGGCGGAAGGCATCTTGAGCCTGCGCCCGGACATTCTCATCGGCACTGAAGAGATGGGGCCGCCACCGGTTCTGGCGCAAGTCAAAGCGGCCAAGGTGAAAGTCGAGTTGTTCTCGGCGCAGCCGGATCTGCCGACGCTGGAAAAGAATGTCACTCATCTCGGGCAGTTGCTCGGTGCGCAAGCGAAGGCGGCGCAGTTGCTGCAGACTTATAAACAGCAACTTCAGGCGCAGGCTGCCCGCGTTGCCCGAGTGCAGACCACACAGAAAGCCCCAGGCGTCCTGCTATTGCTCGGGCACGCCGGTGGCAAGCCGTTGATCGCTGGCAAAGACACCGCCGCCGATTGGCTGCTGCAGCAGGCCGGCGGGCACAACCTTGCAACGCATACCGGCTACAAACCGTTTTCCGTGGAATCCCTCGCCAGCCTCGATCCGCAAGTGCTGGTGTTCGCCGACCGTGCGCTGAGCGGTGACGCGGCTAAAGCAGCGTTGTTCAAGGAAAACCCGATTCTCAATTCCAGCCGTGCGGCCAAGGCCGGACGCGTGATGGAGCTGGACCCGACGCTGCTGGTGGGTGGGCTTGGGCCGCGTCTGCCGGCCGCTTTGCAAACCCTGACTGACGGTTTCTACCCGGCCAAGGACGGCCAATGACCACACTGGTCAAACCCCGTGGCTTGTTTATCGGCCTGACATTGCTGTGTCTGCTGGCGATCTGGCTGTCGCTGGCGCTGGGGCCGGTGAGCCTGCCGCTAGTGGATACCTTGCGCGCCGCGTTGCGTCTGATTGGCGTGCCGTTGGCGCCGGAAGGGCTGGAGCAGGCCGAGCTGATTCTCGGCCAGATTCGCCTGCCGCGAACCTTGCTCGGGTTGGCGGTCGGCGGCGTGCTGGCGCTGTCCGGGGTAGCGATGCAGGGCTTGTTTCGCAACCCGCTGGCCGATCCGGGGTTGGTCGGGGTGTCCAGTGGCGCGGCACTCGGCGCGGCGATTGCGATTGTCGGCGGCTCGTTCTTCGGCGGCTTGCCGGAGTGGTTCGGACCGTATCTGTTGTCGGTGTGTGCGTTTCTTGGCGGACTCGGGGTGACGGCGCTGGTCTATCGGCTGGGCCGGCGCAACGGTCAGACTCACGTTGCAACAATGTTACTGGCGGGTATCGCGCTTACGGCGCTGGCCGGTTCGGCGGTGGGACTGTTCACTTATCTGGCCGATGACGCCACGCTGCGCACCCTGACATTCTGGAACCTGGGCAGCCTCAACGGCGCCAGCTATGCGCGGCTATGGCCTTTGCTGATCATTACCATCGGCGTGGCGGTATGGCTGCCGCGTCGGGCCAAGGCATTGAATGCCTTGTTGCTGGGTGAATCCGAGGCCGGGCATCTGGGCATCGATGTCGAACGGCTCAAGCGGGAACTGGTGTTCTGCACCGCGCTGGGTGTCGGCGCGGCGGTGGCGGCGGCAGGCATGATCGGCTTCGTCGGGCTGGTCGTGCCGCATCTGGTGCGCCTGCTGGCCGGTCCCGATCATAAGGTGCTGCTGCCAGCCTCGGTCCTGGCGGGTGCGAGCCTGTTGTTGCTTGCCGATCTGGTGGCGCGGCTGGCGCTGGCGCCGGCGGAGTTGCCGATTGGCATTGTCACCGCGTTTATCGGCGCGCCGTTCTTCCTTTACCTGCTGCTGCGAGGGCGTGCCTGATGTTGTCTGCGCACAATCTGCATGTTCGCCGTGGCCGCAAGGCTGTGCTCAGCGGCGTTACGCTGCAACTCGAACCCGGTGAAGTGCTTGGCGTGCTGGGGCCGAACGGCGCCGGCAAAAGCACATTACTCGGCGCCCTGTGCGGAGAATTGCTCGCCAGTGACGGCAACGTTTCGCTCGACGAGCAGGCGTTGAGTCACTGGAGCGGCACGCAGCGGGCACAACGACTGGCGGTGCTGCCTCAGGTTTCGACACTGGACTTTGCCTTCGCCGTTGAAGAGGTCGTCGGCATGGGCCGTTTGCCCTACCAGACCGGGCGCATGCGTGATGACGAAATTGTCGCGGCGGCGCTGGCCGCTGCCGATGCCGGGCACCTGAGCGGGCGCAGTTATCTGGCATTGTCCGGTGGCGAGCGTCAACGTGTGCATCTGGCGCGGGTGCTGGCGCAACTCTGGCCAGGGCAGGTCGGGCAAACCTTGTTGCTCGACGAACCGACCTCGATGCTCGATCCGCTGCATCAGCACACCACCCTGCAAGCGGTGCGCGAGTTTGCCAAGCGTGGCGCGGCGGTGCTGGTGATCCTGCATGATCTGAATCTGGCGGCGCGCTATTGTGACCGGGTGTTGTTGCTGGAAGAGGGGCGTCCGGTCGCGCTGGACACTCCGCAGCAGGTGCTGCGCCCGGATACGCTAAAAGCGGTGTTCGGCCTGGAGGTTTTGGTGCAACCGCACCCGGAGCGTGGGCATCCGCTGATCATCGCCCGCTGATCAATCATCGAGGTGTCGCATGCGTGGATTGTGGTTGTGGGCGCTGGTGTTGCTGGCAGGCTGTCAGCACGTGGTGGCTCCGCCGGTGAGCGGTGAAATCCGCGATCTGCGCAGCGGCGAGATGCTCACCGCGCAGCAACTCCTGACCCGCCTCGCTGAACCTGAGCGCCTGATCATGGGTGAGCAGCACGACAATGCCGATCACCATGCCGCACAGTTGTGGCTGTTGCAGTCGCTCGGCGAGCAACGAGCGCAAGGCAGCCTGCTGCTGGAAATGCTCACGCCGAATCAACAAGCGAAAGTCGATGCGCTGCGCCAGTCGAAATCTGTTGCGGCAGATCTTCCTGCTGCGTTGGCCTGGCAGGATGGCTGGGACTGGAATCTTTACGGGCCTATCGTGCGCTTCGCCCTGACGCAGTCCTATCCGCTGCTGGCGGCTAATCTCGACGACAGCGACATCCGTGCGTTTTATCGAAATCCACCTGCTCTCGACGGCCGACGCAGTAATGCGCCGGCGGTGAAAAACACCCTGCTTGGACAAGTCAGTGAATCTCACTGCGGCTTGTTGCCCGAATCACAGATGCCGGCGATGTTGGCGATTCAGCAACAGCGTGATCGACGTATGGCCGAGGGGATGCTGGCGGCGCCGACACCTTCGATCCTGCTGGCCGGCGCCTGGCATGCGCGCAAGGATGTTGGCGTGCCGCTGCATTTGCTGGATCTCGGCGCTGGCAAGCCACCAATCGTATTGATGCTCGCCGAGCAGGGCGATGCAGTCACGGCAGCGATGGCCGACTACGTCTGGTACACGCCGGCGACGCCGAAGCCCGATTACTGCGAGCAGATGCGCCAGCAATTCGGCAAATGACTTTTCTGCGGGCAAAAAAAGACCCGGTAAAAACCGGGTCAAATAACCGTGATTAGCCTGATGAGGAGATAATCTGAGAGTCCGAACCAAGGGCTTTTCAGAATATCGACTGATCTCGCGATCAGTTGTGATAATCATAGCGATTCTCATTACCGCGTCAACCGCTGTTTTTGCAAATCTGTAATTAAGTTTTTCGAGCGGCCGTGAGGCTCCATAAACAAAGGGCTTCGCGCTAGGTGCGATGCGTCGTCAACTGAGTGATCTGTCGATTCAATTGGCCGATCCGTCGAGCCATCCCTTCGATCAGGCTGTGAGCGATCTTCGGATTGCTGCGGGTCATGCTCAAAAATTGATCACCGGGAATCAGCATCACTGTGCTTTGTTCGCGCGTCACCACCGTGGCATTGCGCGGCTCGCCGGTAAACAACGCCATGGCGCCGAAAATCTCGTCCTTGGGCACCTCGCCGACCTTGTGTCCGTCGACGAAAGCCTCGGCGTGCCCGTCGATGATCACGAAGACATGATCCGCTGCATCGCCCTGGTGAATCAGCACGGCGCCGGCTTCAACGCGTTTGAAGCCGTTGGTGCTGCGAAACTCGCGCGGTTTCAGCTCGGCCACCGCGTGGGCGAGCAGCGCCATTTGCCCGAGCAGATAGCTCAGCAGCTGCTCCGCTCGATCAGGGTCGGCATACAAATGCTGCAGCACTTCAGCGCGCCGATAAGGCAGCAGCCGCACAGTCCCCTCGCTGCGCAAGCGGCAGTCGCTCCATTGCTCGCCACGTCGCAGACCGAGCAGATCACCTTCCTGCCAGTAGAACAGCGCACGGCCGGCGATGCAGCCATGTACCACGCCCTCGCTCAGCAGAAACAACTGGTCGCCAGCCACCTGTGCAAACAGGTCATCTGTTGCCTGCAGCTCAATAACCGGCGCGCATGGCGACAGCTCCTGCAGCCATTGCCCGGGAAGATTCTGTAAACGATTGATCAGTGCGTCGGCGGGCGCCGATGGTTCCCCCAGCAAATACATGGCGTCAGCGCCTGCTCAGTTTTTGTGGCGCGCAGAAATGGCTTCGAGCTGCTTGTTCAAGGCGTCCTTGCGCTCGGCGGGAATGTCGTTCCAGTGCACGTCCATCAACGCGCCCTCGATCGCATACAGCAACACCTTCGACGCGCGAAACCCGCGGGTGCGCACGGCGCGATAGGCATCCACCGCACCGAGGCGACGCAAGTCCGAGGCGCTGTGGATGCCCACGGCATGCAGCCATTGCGCCGATGTCTTGCCAAGATTTTTCAGGTGTTGCAGTTCATCATTCATCAAGCCTCCTTGCGACGGCCGAATGGTGCGTGGGCAAGCTTCTCAGGAGTGTAGCCATCAGTAGGAAAAGCGTGGTTGTTTGGTCGGATTCGACGCAAAAGCTTCTAAGAAAGGCGGGTGAAAGACCTGCGATTGCAGGAGGAGGGGGGTAATGCATACAACTGTAGGAGTGAGCCTGCTCGCGATGGCGGTGTAGCAGCCGACATCCATTTTGAATGTCAGTCAGCTATCGCGAGCAGGCCCACTCCTACATGGAGAGGATGTTGTGTCAGGGGCTGCCGATGAATATCAGCGAGTGCGATACCGCAACCGCGTGCCGAAATTCATCGACATCAGGATCTCGTCAGCACTCAGCTCCGGCGGAAAGTACGCCCCGGAAATCTGCGCATGGGCCAGGCTGGCGCCTTCGAGCGAAGCCTTGCGAAAGTCGATGCCGCGCAGATCGGCGGAGCGGAAGTACGCATCGCGGAAATCCACGTTATCGGCGTTCAGTTCACGCAGGTCCAGACCACGGAAGTCGCCGCCGACCATGTCGATCAGGCCATCCTGTGGACGTTCGTTGTTGAAGCCTGCGACATCATCTTTGTGCAGCAGGGCGTAAAGCGGAGTGTCGAGCAGTTTCGGCTGGCTCATGTCAGATCACCTGTTGGTTTTATGACGCCAGTATAGTGCCACTATTTGACGGACGTGAAGCGAGCGAGGGCTTCACGGCCGAAATAGTTTTTTACAGACCTGGCAGGCGCTGACGGATCTGCGCGACCACGGTGTCCAGCGTCCCGGATTCATTGGTCTGCACGCGTTTGCTGCGCAGGATTTCTTCCGGCGTCAGCGCTTCGCGGTTGGCCTGCTGCGCCTCGATGACTGCGAGGGTGGCGTCGGACGGATCCTTTTTATCGGCCTGACGCACCGCCAGCCAGCTTTCGATCACGGCTTGCGGGGCGTTGCAGTCGAGGATCAGGAATGGCGTACCGGTGGCTTCGGCAATCTTCGCTGCGTTGTCGCGCTGCTCACGTTTGAGATAGGTCGCGTCAATCACTACCGGGAAACCGGCGTGCAAGATGACCTCGGCGATCTCATGCAGGCGCGCGTAAGTCGCGGCGCTGGCGTCGGCGCTGTAAATGCCTGCCTGCACATCGTTGGCAACGGTCTGCTCACCGAACAGGCGCTTGCGCTCGACATCCGAACGCAGGCGAATCGCGCCCAGCGCTTCCACCAGGCGCATGGCCACGTGGCTTTTACCGACTGCGGAAACACCATGGGTGATGGCCATGAAGCGCGAAGGAATGGTGCTGTAGCTTTCGGCCAGGTTGGCGTAGTTGCGGTACTGGCGCAGGGTGGTGGCGCGCTGCACGGCAGTCGCATCCGCGGGCATGCTGAACAGCGCCACTTTGGCGCGCACTAGAGCGCGGTAGGCTTTATAGAAGTTCAGCACTTCCAGGCCCTGATAGTCACCGGTCAGTTCCAGGTATTGGCTGATCAGGCGACGCGCCAGCGATTTCAAGCCGCGGTCTTCCAGGTCCATCGCGAGGAAGCCGGTGTCGGCCCAGACGTCAGTGAAACGGAATGGCTCGTTGAATTCGATGCAGTCGAAGATCACCACATTGCCGTCGATGACTGTGGCGTTGCCCAAGTGAATATCACCGTGGCATTCGCGGGTGAAACCTTGCGCCTTACGCTGGGCGAACAACGGCTTGAGGCGTTCGAAGCTGCTTTCGGCCCAGGCTTTCAGTGCTTCAAGTTGCAGCAGGTCGTTCTTGTCGCTGAGGAATGGCAGGATCTGCTCGAAGTTTTGCGCGACCGGCGCCATCACGCTGTCCGGCGTGCCGGCGTCGTGTTCGGCCGGGACTTTCGGGGCATTGAGATGGAAATGGGCAATCTGCTCAGCCAGGGCATCGATGTGCTGAGTGGTCAGCTCGCCATTGGCTTGCAGCGTGCTGAGCAACCCGCTCTGCGGGAACTGGCGCATTTTCAGCACGTATTCGATAGCCGGGCCGTCGCCGCCGAGTTGCGGGGCTTCGATGCTGCCGGTGACTGGCAACACGTCCAGATACAAATCAGCGGTCAGACGCTGGTTGAGGCGCAGCTCTTCCGCGCAGAAATGCGCGCGTGCGTCGAGGCTGGTGAAGTCGAGAAAGCCGAAATTCACCGGTTTCTTCACTTTATAGGCAAAGGGGCCGGTGAGAATCACCCACGAGATGTGGGTTTCGATGACCTGAAATCCTTCGACGGGATGCGGGTAGAGGGCCGGGTTTTGCAGGGCAGCGATCAGGGACTGGCTCACGGGCGATCCTTCAGAGGCGGGGGAATTCGAGGCGGCCATTATGGCTGCTTGCCCGCCTGACGCAAACCTCCGCGCGTGCCTGTTGAGGATCGATAAAGTGCGTATAATCCGCCGCCATGACTCGATCCCGATCCCCCCGTACCAAGAAAAAACCACCAGCCAAGGGCCTCAGCCCATGGTTGAGCTGGGCCATTAAACTCAGTCTGGTCGGCCTTGTGGTGCTGGCCGGCTTCGCCGTTTACCTCGATGCCGTGGTGCAGGAGAAATTCTCCGGCAAGCGCTGGACCATCCCGGCCAAGGTGTATGCGCGCCCGCTCGAGCTGTTCGTCGGACAGAAGCTCAGCAAGGACGATTTCCTCACCGAACTCGATGCCCTCGGCTATCGCCGCGAAGCCGTGAGCAATGGCCCCGGTGCCGCCGCCGTCAGCGGCAATACGGTCGACCTGAACACCCGTGGCTTCCAGTTTTATGAGGGGCTGGAGAAACCGCAGCCGGTGCGCGTGCGTTTCTCCGGCGATTACGTCGCCGAGCTGTCCGCGACCAACGGTTCGAAGCTGTCGGTGGTGCGCCTCGAACCGCTGATGATCGGCGGCATTTACCCGAAAAATCTTGAAGACCGCATCCTGATCAAGCTCGATCAGGTGCCGCCGTACCTGCTGGAAACCCTGATCGCCGTCGAAGACCGCGATTTCTATAGCCATTGGGGCGTGTCGCCGAAATCGATCGCGCGCGCGGTGTGGATCAACACCTCCGGCGGCAAGATGACCCAGGGCGGCAGTACGCTGACGCAGCAGTTGGTGAAGAACTTCTACCTGACCAGCGAACGCAGCCTGACCCGCAAGCTCACCGAAGCGATGATGGCGTTGCTGCTCGAACTGCATTACAACAAGCAGGAAATCCTTGAGGCCTACCTCAACGAAGTTTTTGTCGGCCAGGACGGTCAGCGGGCGGTGCACGGTTTCGGTCTGGCCAGCCAGTTCTTCTTCGGCCAGCCATTGTCCGAGCTGAAACTGCATCAGGTGGCCTTGCTGGTCGGCATGGTCAAGGGGCCGTCCTACTACAACCCGCGGCGTAACCCGGAGCGTGCGCTGGAGCGGCGTAATCTGGTCCTCGATGTGCTGGCGCAGCAAGGCGTGGCAACTGCCGAACAGGTCGAAGCAGCGAAGAAAATGCCACTGGGTGTAACCACCCGCGGCAAGCTCGCCGACAGCTCGTTCCCGGGCTTCATCGACTTGGTCAAACGTCAGTTGCGCGAAGACTATCGCGACGAAGACTTGACCGAAGAAGGCCTGCGCATCTTCACCAGTTTCGATCCGATCCTGCAGATGAAAGCCGAAGCTTCGGTCAACGACACGTTCAAACGTCTCGCCGGGCGCAAGGGCTCCGATGACGTCGAGGCGGCGATGGTCGTGACCAACCCGGAAACCGGCGAAGTCCAGGCAATGATCGGCAGCCGTCAGGCCAGTTACGCCGGTTTCAACCGGGCACTCGATGCGGTGCGTCCGATCGGCTCGCTGATCAAACCGGCGGTGTACCTCACCGCGCTGGAGAAACCGAGCCAGTACACGCTGACCAGTTGGCTGTCGGACGATCCGTTGTCGGTCAAAGGCGCCAACGGTCAGGTGTGGAAGCCGCAAAACTACGATCGCCGCTCCCACGGCACGGTGTTCCTCTATCAGGGTCTGGCGCATTCCTACAACCTCTCGACCTCGCGTCTGGGCCTGGAAGTCGGCGTGCCGAACGTGCTCAAGACCCTCGGTCGCCTGGGCGTCACCCGTGAATTCCCGGCGTTCCCGTCGATGCTGCTGGGTGCCGGCGGCATGACGCCGATCGAAGTGGCGACCATGTATCAGACGCTGGCCAACGGTGGTTTCAACACGCCGATGCGCGGTATTCGCAGCGTGCTGACCGCCGAGGGCGAGCCGCTCAAGCGTTATCCGTTCCAGATCGAACAGCGTTTCGATCCGGCCTCGATCTACCTGATCCAGAACGCCATGCAGAGGGTGATGCGTGAAGGTACCGGCAGTTCGGTTTATAACGTGCTGCCCAAGACCCTGACGCTGGCGGGCAAGACCGGTACCAGTAACGATTCGCGCGACAGCTGGTTTGCCGGTTTCAGTCAGGATCTGCTGGCGGTGGTCTGGCTCGGTCGCGATGACAATGGCAAGACGCCGTTCACCGGTGCCACCGGTGCGCTGCAGGTCTGGACCAGTTTCATGCGCAAGGCCGATCCGCTGCCGCTGGACATGCCGCAGCCGGACAACGTCGTGCAGGCCTGGGTCGATTCGCGCACCGGCCAGGGTTCCGATGCCAACTGCCCCGGCGCGGTGCAGATGCCGTATATTCGCGGCAGCGAGCCGCCACCCGGCGCCGCGTGTGCAAGCGAAACACCTGCCTCGCCGGAATCGGTGATGGACTGGGTCAAGGGCTGGATGAATTAAGCAAAGAGGGTTTCAAGTGAACAAGTGGTTGATTCCAGCGGTGACCGCCGTGGCTTTGCTCAGCGGCTGCTCCACCGTACAGCGTGGTTCGATTCCCGTGGTGGATTCGGGCACAGCCGTGTCCAACAGTGAACACATCGGCGCCAATGGCGGTTTCCGCCAGACCACGGTCAAGCGCCCGGCGCAGGGCCAGACTCAGGCGATTCCGCAGGGCGATACCGGCGTGGTGGTGATGGTGCCGGGCGGCGGTGCTGCGGTGTCGACACCGATCAGCTCTTCGCCGATCGTCCCGGGCCCGGCCTCGGGCGGTATCACATCGGGGCCGTATAACCCGTCGGCGGTTGAGTCGGCACCGATCAATTCCGGCAGCTACAGCATGCCTTCCACGCCAAGTGGCGTTCCTTCGGCCAGCAGTGGCGGCGGCCTGTCGGCGGATGAGCAACTGGACGGCCCGGTGCTTGCCTTGCTGACTACCGCGCAACAACAGCAGGCCGGCGGCGACCTCAACGGTGCCTCTTCCAGCCTGGAGCGGGCGCAACGTGTCGCCCCGCGAGAGCCGCAAGTACTGTACCGTTTGGCGCAGGTGCGCATGGCCCAGGGCGATGCGCCGCAAGCCGAGCAGTTCGCCCGTCGCGCGCTGACCATGGCCAATGGTCGTCCGGATCTGCAAGCCAGCCTGTGGGAAATCATCGCTCAGTCTCGTGAGAAACAAGGCGATGCCGCCGGCGCTGCTCAGGCCCGTCAGAAGGCCAAGGTTTCCCTGTGATGGACGCGCGCTTCCCGAAAATCGCCGATCATCTGTTGCTGATCGAGCGAGAACTGCGCGCTTTGGGCTGGTGGGATGAGGTCGAGCCGTCGGTCGAAGCCCTGAGCAGTGTCGAGCCGTTTTCGGTCGACACACTGGACTTCGAGCAGTGGCTGCAATGGATCTTCCTGCCGCGCATGAAGATGATCCTCGAACAGGACCTGCCGCTGCCGAACGCCTCGGGCATTCAGGAAATGGCGGAAATGGTCTTCGCCCAGCGCAACCTTGGCGGCAAGGATCGTCAGTTGCAGGTGCTGCTCAAAGAGTTCGACCTGCTGATCACCGCTTCGCGCTGAATACGGTTATGTAGGAGCTGCCGCAGGCTGCGATCTTTTGATTTTGCTGTTGAAGTGCAAGATCAAAAGATCGCAGCCTCGTTCCACTCGTCAGCTCCTACACAGCTCTCACACAGATCCGGCAGAGTGCCTACGAACAGTTCTCGGCAATCTGCTTCTGCGCTTCGACGATGCGCTCCTGACGCTGCGCGTCGTCGAGCCGCCGCACATCCCCCTCGACTTCCTCACGCAAGCGCGGATTGTTCTGCAATTGCGCGAGATTCGTGCGTGCCTGCTCGCAGAACGCCTTGAGTTGCGCCTGCTGCTCGGCGACCTGTTTCTTCACCTTGGTATCAATCGCCTTCTGATCGCCGAGCACGCCACCCCCCGGCATCGGCGCAGCTTTCGGCGTGGGCGAGGAGGGCGTCTGTACGGTCGTCGACGATTGGCCCTGCGGCGGCTGCGCATCGAAATGCGTGACACCTTGGGCATCGACCCATTTGTAGATTTGAGCGGCCGAGCACCATGGGCTGAGGCCGATCAGCAGAGTGAGGAGGAGCGTTCGCATGCTGATTCCTTGGTAAAAATGCGCAATTGGCGCTAACAGAGTAGCGCTTTTCAGGTTTTTTCTTGCGTTCTCATGTGCTTACCCACAATTAACCCAACAGACGACTTGACTTGCAGAGGGCGAAACAGAAGAATCCAAAGTCCGCTGTAGAGGGACTGCCAGAAGCAGACCCACTCGGTAGATCATGAGGCGCACATCCGCGCCGACCTGTTACACCCGCAACGCGTTACCTCGCGCTGGGTGGGAAAGGCCCGCAACACTTGGGACGATCCCAATACTTGCTCAGTCAGTGCTGACGTAGTCGGCGACCACCGTCGCTCATGCTCTGCCGAGAAGTAAACCTATTAAGACCCGCCCCTTTTTGTGGACGGTATTCTGGCGTTTTAGAGGTGAACAACGTGGAGCTTTTATCTGGCGGTGAGATGCTCGTCCGCTTTTTGCGTGACGAAGGCGTCAAATATATCTACGGGTACCCGGGTGGTGCTCTCCTGCATGTTTACGATGCCCTGTTCAAAGAACCGGAAGTGACCCACATCCTGGTTCGTCACGAACAAGCGGCGACCCATATGGCTGACGGCTACGCCCGTGCCACCGGTAAAGCCGGCGTGGTATTGGTGACATCCGGTCCAGGCGCCACAAACGCCATCACCGGTATCGCCACCGCCTATATGGACTCGATTCCGATGGTGATCATTTCCGGTCAGGTGCCAAGCACCATGGTCGGCACCGACGCGTTCCAGGAAACCGACATGATCGGCATCTCCCGGCCGATCGTGAAGCACAGCTTCATGATCAAGCACGCCTCGGAAATCCCGGAAGTCATGAAGAAGGCGTTCTACCTGGCGCAATCCGGTCGTCCGGGTCCGGTCGTGGTCGACATCCCGAAAGACATGACCAACCCGGCCGAGAAGTTCGAATACGTTTTCCCGAAAAAAGCCAAGCTGCGTTCCTACAGCCCAGCCGTTCGCGGTCACTCCGGGCAGATTCGCAAAGCAGCGGAAATGTTGTTGGCAGCCAAGCGCCCAGTGCTGTACTCCGGCGGCGGCGTCATCCTCGGCAACGGCTCCGCGCAGCTGACCGAGCTGGCAAAAATGCTCAACCTGCCGGTAACCAATACCTTGATGGGCCTGGGCGCTTTCCCTGGCACTGACCGTCAGTTCATCGGCATGCTCGGCATGCACGGCAGCTACACCGCGAACCTGGCGATGCACCATGCCGACGTGATCCTCGCGGTCGGCGCACGCTTCGACGATCGGGTGATCAACGGCCCGGCCAAGTTTTGCCCGAACGCCAAGATCATCCACATCGACATCGACCCAGCGTCGATCTCCAAGACCATCAAGGCCGACGTGCCGATCGTTGGTCCGGTCGAGAGCGTCCTGACCGAAATGGTCGCGATCCTCAAGGAAATCGGCGAGACCCCGAACAAGGAGTCCGTGGCCAGTTGGTGGAAGCAGGTCGACGAATGGCGCGGCGATCGCGGCCTGTTCCCTTACGAAAAGGGCGACGGCAGCCAGATCAAGCCGCAGACCGTGATCGAAACCCTCTGCGAAGTGACCAAGGGCGATGCCTTTGTGACCTCCGACGTGGGTCAGCACCAGATGTTCGCTGCGCAGTACTACACGTTCAACAAGCCTAACCGCTGGATCAACTCCGGTGGTCTGGGCACGATGGGCTTCGGGCTGCCGGCGGCGATGGGCATCAAACTGAGCTTCCCGGACGACGATGTGGCCTGCGTCACCGGCGAGGGCAGTATCCAGATGAACATCCAGGAGCTGTCGACCTGCCTGCAGTACGGCTTGCCGGTGAAAATCGTCATCCTCAACAACGGTGTGCTGGGCATGGTTCGCCAGTGGCAGGACATGAGCTACGGCAGCCGTCACTCGCACTCCTACATGGAATCGCTGCCTGACTTCATCAAGCTGGCCGAGGCCTATGGCCACGTTGGCGTACGCATCACCGAATCGAAAGATTTGAAGTCGAAGATGGCTGAAGCGTTTGCCATGAAGGATCGCCTGGTGATCATCGATGTTGCAGTCGACACCAGCGAGCACGTCTACCCGATGCAGATCAAAGACGGCTCCATGCGCGATATGTGGCTGAGCAAGACGGAGCGTACTTAATCATGCGGCACATTATTTCCCTGCTTCTGGAAAACGAACCCGGCGCTCTGTCTCGCGTAGTCGGCCTGTTCTCGCAGCGCAACTACAACATTGAAAGCCTGACCGTGGCCCCGACCGAAGACCCGACCCTGTCGCGTCTGACGCTGACCACCGTGGGCCACGATGAAGTGATCGAGCAGATCACCAAAAACCTGAACAAGCTGATCGAAGTGGTCAAGCTGGTGGACCTGTCGGAAAGCGCTCACATCGAGCGCGAACTGATGCTGGTCAAGGTCAAGGCCACTGGCGCCCAGCGCGCCGAGATCAAACGCACCACCGATATCTACCGTGGGCAGATCGTTGATGTCAGCGCCAGCGTGTATACCGTTCAGTTGACCGGTACCAGCGACAAGCTCGACAGCTTCATTCAGTCCATCGGCACCGCATCGATTCTGGAAACCGTCCGCAGCGGCGTGACCGGCATTGCTCGCGGCGACAAAGTACTCAGCATCTAAACCAAATTAGCGCATGGCCTGAATGGCCGGATATAAGGGGAAATTCATGAAAGTTTTCTACGATAAAGACTGCGACCTGTCGATCATCCAGGGCAAGAAAGTTGCCATCATCGGTTACGGCTCCCAGGGTCACGCTCAAGCGTGCAACCTGAAAGACTCCGGTGTCGACGTTACTGTCGGTCTGCGTAAAGGTTCGGCCACCGTTGCCAAAGCCGAAGCTCACGGCCTGAAAGTGACCGACGTTGCTTCCGCCGTAGCTGCTGCCGACCTGGTCATGATTCTGACCCCGGACGAATTCCAGTCCTCGCTGTACAAGAACGAAATCGAGCCGAACATCAAGAAAGGCGCCACCCTGGCCTTCTCCCACGGCTTCGCGATCCACTACAACCAGGTTGTTCCGCGTGCCGACCTCGACGTGATCATGATCGCGCCGAAAGCCCCGGGCCACACCGTGCGCTCCGAGTTCGTCAAAGGTGGCGGTATCCCTGACCTGATCGCGATCTACCAGGACGCCTCGGGCAATGCCAAGAACGTAGCGCTGTCCTACGCCGCTGGCGTCGGTGGCGGTCGTACCGGCATCATCGAAACCACCTTCAAGGACGAGACCGAAACCGACCTGTTCGGCGAACAAGCCGTTCTGTGCGGCGGTACCGTTGAACTGGTAAAAGCCGGTTTCGAAACCCTGGTTGAAGCTGGCTACGCGCCGGAAATGGCCTACTTCGAGTGCCTGCACGAACTGAAGCTGATCGTAGATCTCATGTACGAAGGCGGTATCGCCAACATGAACTACTCGATCTCCAACAACGCCGAGTACGGCGAGTACGTAACCGGCCCGGAAGTGATCAACGCCGAATCCCGTCAGGCCATGCGCAACGCCCTGAAACGTATTCAGGACGGCGAATACGCCAAAATGTTCATCAGCGAAGGCGCAACCGGCTACCCTTCGATGACCGCCAAGCGTCGTAACAACGCCGCTCACGGTATCGAAATCATCGGCGAGCAACTGCGCTCCATGATGCCGTGGATCGGTGCCAACAAGATCGTCGACAAAGCCAAGAACTGAGTCGTCGTCCCTTGTACGAAAAACGCGGCCTCGGCCGCGTTTTTTCGTTTGGGCCGGTGCTTCTGGTATAAAGCTGCATCGTTTGTGGCCGAACTGTCGTCCTCAAGCTTCTGTCGAATTTTTTCCAAACCGTTGCAAGGTAATGTCCATGAGCGAACGTCCCGAAGAGCCGAACAAGGCTTCCGACGCCGAAAGCCTGCTGCCCATCGATGAACACATCGAAGAAGGGCGCGACGCTGAAGGTCGCAAAGTCCGGCATCGTGGTATCTATCTGCTGCCGAACCTGTTCACCACTGCCAACCTGTTCGCAGGCTTCTACTCCATCATCAACTCGATGAGCGCCCAGGCCGCCCTGAGTGCCGGTGACTCGGTGAATGCGAGCAAGTACTTCGCTTTCGCTGCGATCGCGATTTTCGTCGCGATGGTGCTGGACGGCCTTGATGGCCGCGTGGCGCGCATGACCAATACGCAAAGTGCCTTCGGCGCCGAGTACGACTCGCTGTCGGACATGGTCGCATTCGGTGTCGCGCCGGCATTGCTGGCCTTCGGTTGGGCATTGGGCGACATGGGCAAGGTTGGCTGGATGGTCGCCTTCATCTATGTAGCGGGCGCAGCGTTGCGTCTGGCGCGTTTCAACACTCAGGTCGGCACGGCGGATAAACGCTACTTCATCGGTCTGGCCAGCCCAGCGGCGGCAGGCGTCGTGGCGGGCATTGTCTGGGCGTTCAGCGATTACGGCATCCAGGGTTCGAAGATGTCGTTCCTGGTCGCGCTGATGGTTGCGGCCGCCGGCATGCTGATGGTCAGCAACATCAAGTACAACAGCTTCAAGGAGCTGGATCTCAAAGGTCGCGTGCCGTTCGTGGCGATCCTGGCGGTGGTGCTGGTATTCGCTGTAGTGTTCAGCGATCCGCCGCGCATTCTGCTGCTGGTGTTCCTCGCTTACGCGGCGTCCGGCCCGGTGCAGTACCTGTTGCGTCTTCGTCGTCACAAAAACGCCGAGTGATGTAATTTCGCGCATACTCCGCAGTCTATGGGTGCACCTGTCCTCCAAAGCTGCGGAGTTGTCATGTTGATCAAGATCCCCAAAGCATCCGACTGCCATGAGTCGGATGTCACGCCTGAAGCCATTTATCTTTCCCGTCGCCAATTGCTCGGTGCTACCGCTGCCGGTATTGCCGTAAGCAGCCTGCCGCGCTGGGCGAGTGCCGCTGATGCCCCTCGCTACTCTGATGTCGAATCCGGCAAGGCGCCGTCCTGGTTTGCCGAAAAGCTTTCTTCTACTCAGTGGGGAGCGGTCGACGTCAAGGACGAGGCGATCACGCCTTATAAAGACGCCACGCACTACAACAACTTTTATGAGTTCGGTACCGGCAAGGGCGATCCGGCTTCGAATGCTGGCGACCTGAAAACCGAACCCTGGAGCGTAGTGATAGACGGGGAGGTGGGTAAACCGGGGCGCTACGCACTGGAAGACTTCATGAAACCGTATCAACTGGAGGAGCGTATCTATCGACTGCGCTGCGTCGAGGCGTGGTCGATGGTCATACCCTGGATCGGCTTTCCCATTTCGGCCCTGCTCAAACAGGTCGAGCCGACCTCCAAAGCGAAGTACATCCGCTTCGAAACCCTGCAGGATCCCAAGAGCATGCCCGGCCAGCGTTCCGGTTTTGCCCTGATCGATTGGCCATATGTCGAAGGCTTGCGTCTGGACGAGGCGATGAATCCTTTGGCGATCCTCGCGGTGGGCATGTATGGCCGCGAACTGCCGAACCAGAACGGCGCCCCGTTGCGTCTGGTGGTGCCATGGAAGTATGGCTTCAAAAGCGTGAAATCCATTGTGCGTATCAGTCTGGTCAGCGAGCAGCCGAAGACCACTTGGCAAAGCATCGCAGCCGACGAGTATGGCTTCTATGCGAATGTGAATCCGACGGTCGACCATCCACGCTGGACTCAAGCTCGCGAGCGGCGCTTGCCAAACAGTCTGTTCAAACCGAATGTGCGCGATACGCAGATGTTCAACGGCTACTCGGATGAAGTCGCTTCTTTATATACAGGGCTCGATCTGCGGAAGAACTACTGATGCGCTATCCGTTCTGGCGAGTGGGTGTTTTCATTGCTGCGGCCATCTGGCCGTTGCTGTGGTTCTATCAGGCGTTCGCCGATCTGCTCGGGCCTGATCCGGGCAAGGTGCTGGTCGATCGTCTTGGGCTTGGCACGCTGGTGTTGCTGTTGATCACGCTGAGCATGACACCGCTGCAAAAGCTGAGCGGCTGGGCGGGGTGGATTGCGGTTCGCCGGCAGTTGGGGCTTTGGTGTTTTGCCTATGTGGCGCTGCATCTTTTCAGCTACATGGCGTTTATCCTCGGATTCGACTGGTCTCAGCTGGGCGTGGAGCTGCGCAAGCGGCCGTACATTATTGTCGGTGCACTGGGCTTTCTCGGCTTGCTGATATTGGCGGTGACGTCGAATCGCTATAGTCAGCGTCGGTTGGGTGCTCGCTGGAAGAAGCTGCATCGTCTGGTTTACGTGATTCTCGGGCTCGGTTTGCTGCATATGCTGTGGATCGTGCGGGCTGATCTGGAGGAGTGGACGATTTATGCCTTTATAGGCGCGGCGCTTTTGCTGCTTCGTCTGCCGCCGGTGACCAGACGAATCCCGCGTTTATTGGGCAAAAAGCAGAATCTGCAAGAAAAGCGAAATTAACGGTTGACGGCAGATTCCAGAGGTCTATAATTCGCCCCACTTCCGGCGCAGTCGAAACGGAAAACTCCTTGAGATTCAACGAGTTATGCAGTTTTCGGCAGCGGCTCGCTTCAGATCATCGAAGCCTGGGAGGAGTTGAAAGAGCAGTGATGTTTGGCTCTTTTAACGGTTCGATCTTCTCGGTCGAAAGCGGAGAAAAAGAGGTGTTGACAGCAGCGATTAACGCTGTAGAATTCGCCTCCCGCTAACGAGAGATCGGAAGCGCAAGTGGTTGAAGTTGTTGAAGAATTCTTCGAAAACTTCTGAAAATAATCACTTGACAGCAAATGAGGCTGCTGTAGAATGCGCGCCTCGGTTGAGACGAAAGATCTTAACCAACCGCTCTTTAACAACTGAATCAAGCAATTCGTGTGGGTGCTTGTGCAGTCAGACTGATAGTCAACAAGATTATCAGCATCACAAGTTACTCCGCGAGAAATCAAAGATGTAACCAACGATTGCTGAGCCAAGTTTAGGGTTTCTTAAAAACCCAAAGATGTTTGAACTGAAGAGTTTGATCATGGCTCAGATTGAACGCTGGCGGCAGGCCTAACACATGCAAGTCGAGCGGATGAAAGGAGCTTGCTCCTGGATTCAGCGGCGGACGGGTGAGTAATGCCTAGGAATCTGC
Organism: Pseudomonas sp. HN2; assembly: GCF_020736465.1. Classification (NCBI taxonomy): domain Bacteria; kingdom Pseudomonadati; phylum Pseudomonadota; class Gammaproteobacteria; order Pseudomonadales; family Pseudomonadaceae; genus Pseudomonas; species Pseudomonas sp. HN2. Next base: position 5,101,788 of record NZ_CP085885.1, on the reverse strand, counting down.
CTGGTAGTGGGGGACAACGTTTCGAAAGGAACGCTAATACCGCATACGTCCTACGGGAGAAAGCAGGGGACCTTCGGGCCTTGCGCTATCAGATGAGCCTAGGTCGGATTAGCTAGTTGGTGAGGTAATGGCTCACCAAGGCGACGATCCGTAACTGGTCTGAGAGGATGATCAGTCACACTGGAACTGAGACACGGTCCAGACTCCTACGGGAGGCAGCAGTGGGGAATATTGGACAATGGGCGAAAGCCTGATCCAGCCATGCCGCGTGTGTGAAGAAGGTCTTCGGATTGTAAAGCACTTTAAGTTGGGAGGAAGGATTGTAGATTAATACTCTGCAATTTTGACGTTACCGACAGAATAAGCACCGGCTAACTCTGTGCCAGCAGCCGCGGTAATACAGAGGGTGCAAGCGTTAATCGGAATTACTGGGCGTAAAGCGCGCGTAGGTGGTTTGTTAAGTTGGATGTGAAATCCCCGGGCTCAACCTGGGAACTGCATCCAAAACTGGCAAGCTAGAGTATGGTAGAGGGTGGTGGAATTTCCTGTGTAGCGGTGAAATGCGTAGATATAGGAAGGAACACCAGTGGCGAAGGCGACCACCTGGACTGATACTGACACTGAGGTGCGAAAGCGTGGGGAGCAAACAGGATTAGATACCCTGGTAGTCCACGCCGTAAACGATGTCAACTAGCCGTTGGGAGCCTTGAGCTCTTAGTGGCGCAGCTAACGCATTAAGTTGACCGCCTGGGGAGTACGGCCGCAAGGTTAAAACTCAAATGAATTGACGGGGGCCCGCACAAGCGGTGGAGCATGTGGTTTAATTCGAAGCAACGCGAAGAACCTTACCAGGCCTTGACATCCAATGAACTTTCCAGAGATGGATTGGTGCCTTCGGGAACATTGAGACAGGTGCTGCATGGCTGTCGTCAGCTCGTGTCGTGAGATGTTGGGTTAAGTCCCGTAACGAGCGCAACCCTTGTCCTTAGTTACCAGCACGTTATGGTGGGCACTCTAAGGAGACTGCCGGTGACAAACCGGAGGAAGGTGGGGATGACGTCAAGTCATCATGGCCCTTACGGCCTGGGCTACACACGTGCTACAATGGTCGGTACAAAGGGTTGCCAAGCCGCGAGGTGGAGCTAATCCCATAAAACCGATCGTAGTCCGGATCGCAGTCTGCAACTCGACTGCGTGAAGTCGGAATCGCTAGTAATCGCGAATCAGAATGTCGCGGTGAATACGTTCCCGGGCCTTGTACACACCGCCCGTCACACCATGGGAGTGGGTTGCACCAGAAGTAGCTAGTCTAACCTTCGGGAGGACGGTTACCACGGTGTGATTCATGACTGGGGTGAAGTCGTAACAAGGTAGCCGTAGGGGAACCTGCGGCTGGATCACCTCCTTAATCGACGACATCAGCTGCTGCATGAGCTCCCACACGAATTGCTTGATTCATTGAAGAAGACGATAGAAGCAGCTTTAAGCTCCAAGCTGATAGCTCTGAGCTAACAGTTACAAGCTCGAAATTGGGTCTGTAGCTCAGTTGGTTAGAGCGCACCCCTGATAAGGGTGAGGTCGGCAGTTCGAATCTGCCCAGACCCACCAATTTTGTTATGGGGCCATAGCTCAGCTGGGAGAGCGCCTGCCTTGCACGCAGGAGGTCAGCGGTTCGATCCCGCTTGGCTCCACCATAAACTGCTTCGCCGTTACAGAGTTTAGAAATGAATATTCGTAGTGAATATTGATTTCTAGTCTTTGACTGGATCGTTCTTTAAAAATTTGGGTATGTGATAGAAAGATAGACTGAACGTTACTTTCACTGGTAGCGGATCAGGCTAAGGTAAAATTTGTGAGTTCTCTTAGTTGAGAAATTCGAATTTTCGGCGAATGTCGTCTTCACAGTATAACCAGATTGCTTGGGGTTATATGGTCAAGTGAAGAAGCGCATACGGTGGATGCCTTGGCAGTCAGAGGCGATGAAAGACGTGGTAGCCTGCGAAAAGCTTCGGGGAGTCGGCAAACAGACTTTGATCCGGAGATGTCTGAATGGGGGAACCCAGCCATCATAAGATGGTTATCTTGTACTGAATACATAGGTGCAAGAGGCGAACCAGGGGAACTGAAACATCTAAGTACCCTGAGGAAAAGAAATCAACCGAGATTCCCTTAGTAGTGGCGAGCGAACGGGGACTAGCCCTTAAGTGGCTTTGAGATTAGCGGAACGCTCTGGAAAGTGCGGCCATAGTGGGTGATAGCCCTGTACGCGAAAATCTCTTAGTCATGAAATCGAGTAGGACGGAGCACGAGAAACTTTGTCTGAATATGGGGGGACCATCCTCCAAGGCTAAATACTACTGACTGACCGATAGTGAACTAGTACCGTGAGGGAAAGGCGAAAAGAACCCCGGAGAGGGGAGTGAAATAGATCCTGAAACCGTATGCGTACAAGCAGTGGGAGCAGACTTTGTTCTGTGACTGCGTACCTTTTGTATAATGGGTCAGCGACTTATTTTCAGTGGCGAGCTTAACCGAATAGGGGAGGCGTAGCGAAAGCGAGTCTTAATAGGGCGTCTAGTCGCTGGGAATAGACCCGAAACCGGGCGATCTATCCATGGGCAGGTTGAAGGTTAGGTAACACTGACTGGAGGACCGAACCGACTACCGTTGAAAAGTTAGCGGATGACCTGTGGATCGGAGTGAAAGGCTAATCAAGCTCGGAGATAGCTGGTTCTCCTCGAAAGCTATTTAGGTAGCGCCTCATGTATCACTGTAGGGGGTAGAGCACTGTTTCGGCTAGGGGGTCATCCCGACTTACCAAACCGATGCAAACTCCGAATACCTACAAGTGCCGAGCATGGGAGACACACGGCGGGTGCTAACGTCCGTCGTGAAAAGGGAAACAACCCAGACCGTCAGCTAAGGTCCCAAAGTTATGGTTAAGTGGGAAACGATGTGGGAAGGCTTAGACAGCTAGGAGGTTGGCTTAGAAGCAGCCACCCTTTAAAGAAAGCGTAATAGCTCACTAGTCGAGTCGGCCTGCGCGGAAGATGTAACGGGGCTCAAACCATACACCGAAGCTACGGGTATCACCTTCGGGTGATGCGGTAGAGGAGCGTTCTGTAAGCCTGTGAAGGTGAGTTGAGAAGCTTGCTGGAGGTATCAGAAGTGCGAATGCTGACATGAGTAACGACAATGGGTGTGAAAAACACCCACGCCGAAAGACCAAGGTTTCCTGCGCAACGTTAATCGACGCAGGGTTAGTCGGTCCCTAAGGCGAGGCTGAAAAGCGTAGTCGATGGAAAACAGGTTAATATTCCTGTACTTCTGGTTATTGCGATGGAGGGACGGAGAAGGCTAGGCCAGCTTGGCGTTGGTTGTCCAAGTTTAAGGTGGTAGGCTGAGATCTTAGGTAAATCCGGGATCTTAAGGCCGAGAGCTGATGACGAGTTACCCTTTGGGTGACGAAGTGGTTGATGCCATGCTTCCAAGAAAAGCTTCTAAGCTTCAGGTAACCAGGAACCGTACCCCAAACCGACACAGGTGGTTGGGTAGAGAATACCAAGGCGCTTGAGAGAACTCGGGTGAAGGAACTAGGCAAAATGGCACCGTAACTTCGGGAGAAGGTGCGCCGGTGAGGGTGAAGGACTTGCTCCGTAAGCTCATGCCGGTCGAAGATACCAGGCCGCTGCGACTGTTTATTAAAAACACAGCACTCTGCAAACACGAAAGTGGACGTATAGGGTGTGACGCCTGCCCGGTGCCGGAAGGTTAATTGATGGGGTTAGCTAACGCGAAGCTCTTGATCGAAGCCCCGGTAAACGGCGGCCGTAACTATAACGGTCCTAAGGTAGCGAAATTCCTTGTCGGGTAAGTTCCGACCTGCACGAATGGCGTAACGATGGCGGCGCTGTCTCCACCCGAGACTCAGTGAAATTGAAATCGCTGTGAAGATGCAGTGTATCCGCGGCTAGACGGAAAGACCCCGTGAACCTTTACTATAGCTTTGCACTGGACTTTGAATTTGCTTGTGTAGGATAGGTGGGAGGCTTTGAAGCGTGGACGCCAGTTCGCGTGGAGCCATCCTTGAAATACCACCCTGGCAACTTTGAGGTTCTAACTCAGGTCCGTTATCCGGATCGAGGACAGTGTATGGTGGGTAGTTTGACTGGGGCGGTCTCCTCCTAAAGAGTAACGGAGGAGTACGAAGGTGCGCTCAGACCGGTCGGAAATCGGTCGTAGAGTATAAAGGCAAAAGCGCGCTTGACTGCGAGACAGACACGTCGAGCAGGTACGAAAGTAGGTCTTAGTGATCCGGTGGTTCTGTATGGAAGGGCCATCGCTCAACGGATAAAAGGTACTCCGGGGATAACAGGCTGATACCGCCCAAGAGTTCATATCGACGGCGGTGTTTGGCACCTCGATGTCGGCTCATCACATCCTGGGGCTGAAGCCGGTCCCAAGGGTATGGCTGTTCGCCATTTAAAGTGGTACGCGAGCTGGGTTTAGAACGTCGTGAGACAGTTCGGTCCCTATCTGCCGTGGACGTTTGAGATTTGAGAGGGGCTGCTCCTAGTACGAGAGGACCGGAGTGGACGAACCTCTGGTGTTCCGGTTGTCACGCCAGTGGCATTGCCGGGTAGCTATGTTCGGGAAAGATAACCGCTGAAAGCATCTAAGCGGGAAACTTGCCTCAAGATGAGATCTCACTGGAACCTTGAGTTCCCTGAAGGGCCGTCGAAGACTACGACGTTGATAGGTTGGGTGTGTAAGCGCTGTGAGGCGTTGAGCTAACCAATACTAATTGCCCGTGAGGCTTGACCATATAACACCCAAGCAATTTGCTGACCTGAGAAGGCACCAGATTGCGGTGTGTGAAGACGAAACGAACCGAAAGTTCGAAGCGCACAAACACCGCCCGCTGTCACATACCCAATTTGCTGAAGCGAGGCCCTCTGGTCACGAGTCAGTACCCGAATTTCTTGACGACCATAGAGCGTTGGAACCACCTGATCCCATCCCGAACTCAGCAGTGAAACGATGCATCGCCGATGGTAGTGTGGGGTTTCCCCATGTGAGAGTAGGTCATCGTCAAGATTAAATTCCGAAACCCCAATTGCGAAAGCAGTTGGGGTTTTGTTTTGCCTGCGAGAAAGTTTTCAGCGCTGCGGCGAACAAAATTGCACAGTTATTTTCGAACCAGAACACTAGAATAGCCCCATCTTTTTCGGAGTCAGAGCCTGTATGTCAGAATCGGTTGACGCCCCCGGGCTGTCAGATTTACCGCTGGAAGACTTGATAGCCTGTCACGAGTGCGACCTGCTGATGCGCAAGCCGACACTTGCCCATGGTGAGAAAGCTCTCTGCCCGCGCTGCGGCTACGAGTTGTATGCGCACCGCCATAATGTGGTGCAGCGCAGCCTCGCCTTGGTGATTGCCGCGTTATTACTTTACGTACCGGCAAACTTTTTACCCATCATGCAACTCAATATCCTCGGGCAATCGTCACAGGATACGGTGTGGAGTGGCGTGGTCGGTCTGTTCAATACCGATATGCAAGGAGTGTCGATTGTCGTCTTCCTCTGCAGTATGGCGATACCGTTGCTCAAGTTGCTGTGCCAGCTGTTTGTACTACTGACGATTCGCTTCAATGTCGGCCGCGGCTATGGCTTGCTGCTCTATCGTATTTACCACCACCTCAGAGACTGGGGCATGCTCGAGGTCTACCTCATGGGCGTCCTCGTTGCGATCGTGAAGCTGGCAGATATGGCAGCGATCACCGTCGGCCTCGGGCTGGCATGTTTTATTGGCTTGTTATTGGTGCAAGTCTGGCTGGAGGTGGTGATGTCACCGCATCAGATCTGGCAGGCATTATCAGGAGAGGATGCCCATGCGGGCGATTGATGCGGGCATTCTGGTGTGCACCGAATGCCACGAGCTGAACAGGCAGGACGCTGACGTCGATGAGCAAAACTGCAGCCGTTGCGGCGCTCAGGTTCACGCTCGCCGACCGAACAGCCTGACCCGAACCTGGGCGCTGTTGATCACGGCAGCCATCATCTATATCCCGGCGAATGTCCTGCCGATCATGACGGTCAGTTCTCTGGGCCAGGGTGATCCGAGCACCATCATGTCCGGGGTGATTCAACTGGTGCAGCACGGCATGATTCCGATCGCCGCCGTAGTGTTCATTGCCAGTATTCTGGTGCCGACCTTCAAACTGGTCGGCATCGCGTTGTTGCTGTTTTCCGTGCAGCGCCGGCAGCCATTGTCGGCCCGTCAGCGCATCTGGATGTACCGTTTCATCGAGTTCATTGGTCGTTGGTCGATGCTCGATATTTTTGTGATCGCCATTCTCGTGGCGGTCGTCAACTTCGGCCGGATAGCCAGTGTCGAAGCCAATCTGGGCGCCGTCGCCTTCGCCACTGTGGTGATTCTGACGATGCTCGCCGCAGTAACTTTCGATCCCCGACTGATTTGGGATAACACGGAGTCGGACGACGACCATGACTGATTTGCCTGTAGCGAAAACCCGACCGGCTTCGAACTGGTCGGCTATTTGGGTGCTGCCTCTGATTGCGCTGATCATCGGCGGCTGGCTCGGCTGGCGTGCCTGGTCGGAAACCGGCATCGAGATTCAGGTGCGTTTTGAAAGTGGCGAAGGTATCCAGGTCAACAAGACTGAAGTGGTCTACAAAGGCATGCCGGTCGGCAAGGTCAAGACCCTCAAGCTCGACGATGAAGGCAACTCCAAAGGAGTGATCGCCACCATCGAAATGAACAAGGATGTCGAGCAGTACCTGAAAACCAGCACGCGGTTCTGGCTGGTCAAACCGAGCGTGACCCTGGCCGGTATCACCGGGCTGGAAACCTTGGTCTCGGGTAATTACGTGGCGATCAGTCCTGGAGAGGGCGAACCGGTACGCAAGTTCAAGGCACTCGCCGAAGAGCCGCCACTGTCCGACGCCAAGCCCGGTCTGCACCTGACCATCAAGGCCGATCGCCTCGGCTCTTTGAATCGCGGCAGCCCGGTGTTCTACAAGCAGATCAAGGTCGGCCAGGTGAAAAGCTATGTGCTTTCCGAGGATCAGAGCACCGTTGAACTGAAGGTATTCATCGAGCCGACCTACGCCAAACTGGTGCGCAAACATACACGATTCTGGAACGCCAGCGGCATCAGCATCGACGCCAACCTGTCCGGCGTGAAAGTGCGCAGCGAATCCCTGGCCAGCATCGTCGCTGGCGGTATCGCCTTCGCGACACCGGAAAATCGCAAGGACAGCCCGCCGACCGACCCGAGCCTGCCGTTCCGTCTCTATGAGGATTTCGACGCCGCCGCTGCCGGGATTCGCGTGAAGGTCAAACTCAGCGACTTCGAAGGCCTGCAGGCCGGCCGCACGCCGGTGATGTACAAGGGCATTCAGGTCGGCAACCTGAAAGCGCTGAAAGTCGATCCGGACCTGAACAGCGCGACAGCCGAGCTGACTCTGGATCCGCTGGCTGAGGACTACCTGGTGGAGGGCACGCAGTTCTGGGTGGTCAAACCATCGATTTCCCTGGCCGGCATCACTGGCCTCGAAGCACTTGTGAAAGGTAACTACATCGCCGTGCGTCCGGGCGATAAGGGCGCAGCGCCGAAGCGCGAGTTCGAGGCGCGGCCAAAAGCGCCGCCGCTGGATCTGCGTTCGCCGGGGCTGCACTTGGTATTGTTCACCGATTCGCTGGGCTCGATCGACGTCGGCAGCCCGATTCTGTACAAGCAGGTCAAGGTCGGTTCAGTGCAGAGCTACCAGTTCTCCCGAACCAAAAAGCAACTGGTCATTGGCGTGCACATCGAGAAGGAATACGAAAACCTGGTCAACGCTTCGACCCGTTTCTGGAACGTCAGCGGCATCACCCTCACGGGTGGCTTGACCGGCGGGATTCAGGTGAAGAGTGAATCCCTGCAGACTCTGATGGCTGGCGGTATCGCATTCGAAACGCCGCAGGCCAATGCGCCGTTGAAGAAACGCATCCCGCGCTTCCGTCTGTACGCCGATCACGACGAGGCGAACAAGAAAGGCGCAGTGGTGACCATCAAAGTCGATCGCGCTGACGGTTTGAGCAGCGGTACGCCGGTGCGTTTCAAAGGGCTGGATGTCGGCAAGATTGAAAGCGTCGATCTTACCGATGACATGCAGTCAGTGATCCTCACCGCGCGCATCACCGAAGTGCCGGAGAAGATTGCCCGAATCGGCAGTCAGTTCTGGGTGGTCAAGCCGGAACTGGGTCTGATCAAGACGCAGAACCTGGAAACACTGGTCACCGGTAAGTACATCGAAGTCCAGCCAGCGGCGAAGAATCTCGGCCCGCAGAAGAACTTCGTTGCCTTGGCCGAGGCGCCGGAAGTCACTAAACAGGAAGCCGGTTTGAGTCTGGTGTTGAGCGCCGCACGTCGCGGTTCGCTGAAGCCTGGCGTGCCAGTGACTTACCGTGAAATCACCGTCGGCAAGGTCACCGGTTATGAGTTGGGCCAGACGGCTGACCGGGTGTTGGTGCACATCCTGATCGAGCCGAAGTACGCGCCACTGGTGCGCAGCGGCAGCCGCTTCTGGAACACCAGCGGCGTGGGCTTCGATTACGGGTTGTTCAAGGGCGTGACGGTGCGAACCGAGTCGCTGGAGACACTGATTCAGGGCGGCATCGCCTTCGCTACACCGGAGGGCGAGCGCATGGGCAATCCGGCGCGGGCCGAGCAGACGTTCCCGCTGTTCGACAAGTTCGAGGAAGAATGGCTGACCTGGGCGCCGAAGATTCAGCTTGGTAAATAGTGGCGTCTGTTGAGACGTCTTCGCGAGCAGGCTCGCTCCCACAGGGGAAACGCATTCCAACTGTAGGAGCGAGCCTGCTCGCGAAGGGGCCAGGCAAATCAACACAAAATCCAAGGCATAAAAAAGGGCCGCGATCCGATCAGATCGCGGCCCTTTTTATTGCCTTCAGCTAAAGCCGATCAAACCGCATCCAGCTCCGGCTCATCCGCCTGCACATTCAGCGTGGCCTTGACCACATCATGGCGGCGGATGTACTTCCAGTCCGCTTCATCAATGTAGATCCCCGCCGGACCGCTGCCGCCTTCCAGGTCGATCGCGACACTGGCGCAGACCTGCGGCTTGACGCTCGCCAGGATCGGCACGAAGCCCAGTTGCAGGCTGGTTTCCAGCAACGCTGCCTGGTTCTTCTCGTCGATGTCCGCCGCCTCGTCGAGGTAGTACGGCAGACGCACGCGGCCGGCCAGATCGCGATCCATCAAGTGCAGCAACAGATACATGTTGGTCAGCGCCTTGATGGTCATGGTCGTGCCGTTGGAGGCGGCGCCGTCGATGTCGGTGTGGATGACCGGTTGGCCATTGACCTTGGTGATCTCGAAGGCCAGTTCGAACAAATCCTTGAGACCGAGCTGGTTGTGGTTCGCCGCCACCAGCCGCGCCAGGTATTCCTTGGCCTCTTCGTTCTTGTTGTCCTGTTCGGCACTCTGGCTCAGGTCGAACACCGACAGGGTTTCGCCTTCCTCGTATTGGCCGGCGCTGTGGATGATCTGGTCGATGTGCTTGAGCGCTTCCTTGTTCGGCGCGAGGACAATACGGAAGCTTTGCAGGTTGGAGACCTGACGCTTGTTGATCTCGCGGTTGAACAGCGCCAGTTGGTGCTCGAGGCTGTCGTAGTCGCTGCGGATGTTGCGCAGGGTGCGGGCGATATCGGTGACCGCCGCGCGCCGCGCCTTGCCCAAAGTCAGGGCTTCGTCGGTGCGGTGCGCGTAAGCGTTGATCAGCAGTGACAGACGGCGCTCCATGTCGTCTTCGCTGTCGAACTTGGCCACACCTTTGAGGCGCACCTGCGCGTACAGCGCTTCAATCTGGCCATCGGCACGCAGCAGGCCCTGCCAGCTGTCCTGATAGTCGTTGAGCAGTGGCAGCAGGTTGTCCATCGAGTCATCGACCGGATCCATGAACGGTGTACCGAATGGCAGATCCGCTGGCAGCAACTGACGACGGCGCAAGGCATCGTCGAGCGTGCGTTGCTTGGCTTCCATATCGGCGATCTGCCGGCCGACCAATTGCAGCTTGGCCGACAGTTGCTGGACGCGCTCGGTGAAGGCATCGCTGGAGCGCTTGAGTTCGTCCTGCGCGGCTTCCATCTGCGCCAGTTGCTCGAGCTTGTCGCCTTCTTCGGCGCTCAGCGTCTGGGTGCGACGGAAATCTTCCAGCGCCTTCTGTGCGTCCAGTACTTGCTGGTACAGCGCTTCGGTCTGGGTCTTGCTCGCGGCACGGTCGGCGGCCACGGCTTGCTGGGTTTTCAGTTGCTTGAGCTCTTTTTCCAGACGCTCTTTCTGATCGCGCAACGCGGCGCGGTCGGCCAAAGCCTGCAAGGCCGGCGGCTCGATGTGCGAGATGTCGATGGAGAGGCCCGGCACTTCGAAGCGCTCGCCTTTGAAGCCATCGAGAATCAGCTCAACGGATTTGACCCACTCGCCGTTCTCGTCGAGGGTGATGCCGTGTTCGCCCAGCGGCAGGCTGAACAGCGCGCTGTTGAACAGACGCATCAGGCGCTCGACGTCCTGTTGCGAGAACTCCTCGCGCAGGCGGGCGTAGCTGTTGTTGTCGGCGTGATCGAGTTGCTGCTTCACCGACTTCAGGCGTTTTTCCAGATCGCGCAAACGCTCTTCCAGATCTTCGGCACTGAACTGCCGCGACTGCGCCAAGGCACCCGCCAATTCGTCGTGGGCATCCTTGGCGGCGAGCAATTGTTGCTCAAGCACCTTGACGTCATCGACCAGGGCGAAGCGGTTCTTAAGCACCGACAACTCGCCGAGCCAGCGCTGAATGCCGGAAATTTCCCGTTCCAGACGCATTAGCTCCTGGGTGCCGCCGCGCTGATCGTTTTGCAGATCGTCCTGCTCGCGACGGTAGTGCTCGGCCTGAATCGTCAGCTCTTCCTTGCGCGCAGTGGCGTAGTCCGACCAGGTGCCGAGCAAGGAGTCGAGCAGCGGCGACAGGCGATGCAGTTTGCCGCGCAGCACGTCACGCTGTTTCACGCCGTTGGCCAGCGCCTCGACCAATGGGCCGGCGGCGACGAGCGAGTTGTAGTCCTGTTCCATACGACGCACATCGCGGAAGGCTTCTTCGCACGCGGCGATGTAGTCGACGCTGCCCGAACGCAGGCTGTGCTCGAAGGCATCGAGGAACAGTTGTTTGAGCTTGGCCGCGGTGATTTCGCGCATGTGCAGCAGGTTGATGAACAACGCGCGGAAGGTCTTCAGGCTCTGCTCGCTGGTGGAGCGCAGCGGGATCAGCGTCAGGTCGAGCGGGATCGATGTGTGACCGCCCACCAGCAAGCGCCGCAACTCGTCGGGCTTGAGTTCGTAAGCTTTCAGGCCTTCTTTTTCGAGATTGCTGAACAGTTCTTTCTGGCGCAGACAGGTGTCGTTTTTCTGGTAGTGGGCCAGATCGAGCTTGCCGGCATAGGCGAAGAACTGGTGACCGAAACCACCGCCCGGGCCGCGACCGACCACTCCGATCACGTGCGGGCCGTGGGGCAGGTTGACTTCGACGAGGATGTAACTGGTATCGGAAGCGAAGTAGAAGCGCCGCGATTGTTCCAGGCTGTACTTGCCGAAACTCATGTCCGACATACGCGCCAGAATCGGGAACTGCAAAGCGTTGATCGACGCCGACTTACCGAGGTTGTTCGCGCCGTAGACCGACAGCGGTTCTTCCAGCGGGAACAGGCCGAGGCTGTAACCGGCGGTGTTCAAAAGGGCAAAGCGGCGGATGCCGTAGCGTTCCTGGCTCATGCGTCGGACTCCTGTTCTTCGGCAATGGCGCGGGCCAGTGCATCTTCTTCGCTTTCTTCTTCAAACTCGCTGAGATCGAGTGGATCGTCGGTTTCGAGGAATTTCGCTTCGGCTTCTTCGTCGATCAGCACCGGCGCCGGCAGCGGCAGAACGCTGTGCACGCTGGCGGCCAGATCGCGGTCCTGCTGCACCGACAGACACACATCGAGGAAACGATGCATCGGCGGCAGGAAGCGGTAGACACCGTTTTCTTCGCCGGCGAAACCGAGCTGGGTCATGCGGCGCATGATTTTTTCTTCGAGTTCTTCGACGGTCTGCACTTCGGCCTGAATGAACAGGTCGCGGTATTTATCCAGCAACGACGGCAACTCTTCGCGGCCGAGGCTGCCGCCATCGAGCACGGCGATCGGGTCGCGGCCCTGATCGGCCAGGTGCTCGACGAGGATGAAGGTGAACAGCGCCAGACGCTGGGCGGTCTTGTTCACTGCCGCGGCGGCCATGTCCGGCACGAAGTAGTAGAAACCACGGGTGTCGCAGACCAGTTCAAAGCCCAGCGCCTTGAACAGCGTGCGGTACTGGTCCTGGAAATTCGACAGCTGTGCGTACAGCTCGGGATCGCGGCGGCTGACGTGGTAACCCTTGAACAACTCGCGGAAGATCGGCGCCAGTTGCGACAGTTCGGATAGATCAAGATGCATGGGGGATGCTCGCAGAATCCTCGGCGGCGGTATCGCTGGCCGAGAGCAGGGCGAAGGAGCGCAGGCTGACCTGGTGCTCGTGAGTGTGGTATTCGCGACGTTCCAGACGCTCGCGCTTGAAGCGTTTTTCCCGCGACAGGCGCGAGAACCAGTAAAGCAATTCGTCGGTGGCGCCGTCGGGTTCCTGCTCCAGCAGCCAGGTCATCAGGTCTGGCATCGGCAATGACTCTTCGCAACGATCGACCATCTCGCGCACGGTGCGTGGTGCACGTGGAGCGTCGCCAGCCTTCTGGGTTTTGTGCGCCTTGGGGAAGCGCGCCGGTTTCGGCTCGAAACGCGCCAGCGCGTAGACGTAGGCTTCGACCTGACTGGCGCTGCCGAGGAAGGTGCTTTGCGGGCGGGTGAACAGTGGCATCGCTGCCTGCGGCACGGCGTCGATGCCTTTGCGGCGAATTGCCGCCAGTGCCAATGCGGCGCCGCGGGTCACGGCGTTATGCCGACGAGCTTCTTCACGCAACGGCAGCAGCAGTTCGCGGGCATGACGCAGGGTCAATTGCGCGCTGGTCTGCATTTCGAGGATGCGCGCGTGGGTGCGCAGGAGCATGTCGTCATCGACCAGATGGCCGAGGCGCTGCTGTTCGCTGAGCATCTTCAGCAGGACGGTTTCGACCTTGCGCACGCCTTGTTCGAAGGCGCCGTCGGCGTTGACCAGATCGATCATCGGCTCGACGTACTCGTCCCACGTCGCCAGTACTTCGGCGTAACGCTGGCGCAGCGGAATCTGCCGGTCGCTGGTCTTCGCGCGTTCGGCCACGGCCACCAGCGCCTGCTCATCGTTGTCGAGTTTCTTCAGTACGTCGCGCACGCGCATGTCGAGCAAGCGCAACTGGCGGGCCAGGTCGTTGCCGTCTCGAACGTCGAACGCATCCTGGATGTAACCGGCCAGGCGCTCGAGATGCCGCAGGTAGGCTTCGATTTCCAGGCACAGGCCGAGGCGGTGTTCCCGGCGCAGGTAGGCGAGGAAGTCGTGGATCTGCGCGTTGAGCTCGAAACGGTTCGGGCTTTTCGCCACCGGAACGAGAATATCGAGGCGAATCCACACGTCGAGCAGGCTGGTGATGTCCTGCGGCGTGCTGTCGAGTTGTTGGGCGGCCAGTTGCGTGCGCAGTTCGTTGAGGCTCAGGGTGCCTTGGTCGAAGTGCTCGCACAGTGGCTCCAGAAGTGCCCAGTGTTCAGCGAGGGCGCGCAAGACGCGCTTGGGTTCGATCATCGGAATGGCCGGCTGGTTGGCGATTAAAAGCGGCGATTGTACTGCATCACAGGCGTGGCGATTCACTCTCGGGACGGGCTGTCGCATTCTTTGGCCAACACGTAGCGGCCCGGCGCAGCGCAGGCTGTCGATCAACAGCAAGCGATCTTGTGCGAAGGGCGGTAGAATCAGCGCACTTTTCGTTATCCACAAGTGGCCGACCTTTGCTTATCGAGTCCCGCCGCCGCGCCTATCTGAACGCCATGCAGGTGGTCAACTGGTTGCCGCGCACCGAACTGCCTTTCGCCGCACCGTCGCGGCCCGAGCTGCTGGAGATGCCCGAGCCTGAGGTCGAGGTGCCGGTTGCGCCGGTGCCTCAGGCCGAAGCACCGGCGCAGCCTGCCGCGCGCCCGGCCGAGCGGCCGAAAATCGAAGTGCCGCGTCCGTCGCTGGCGAGCACCCGCAACGGCGCCAAACCGGTGGAAGAAGTCGACGAGACGCCGGTGGTGGTCAAGCCTGCGCCCGTGCCTCCGCCGCGTTTCGCCCTGCAACTGCTGCGTGCCGGACGGTGCCTGCTGCTGGTCGAGTTACCCACAGGCGAAGCGTTTCAAAGTCGCGATCCAGCCTACCTGCTGCTCAAGGACATGCTGCGCGCCGCCGGTCTGCCGGATGCGCCGCAGATCGTCGGCGAGCCGGTGCGCTGGCCGTGGCTCAATCGCGGCACGCTGGATCAGGGCCCGGAAGCGGCGCGCGACTTCGTGCAGGGTTTCCTCTCGGTCCAGATGGAAGCAGCACCCTGCGCCTGTTTATGGCTGATCGGTTTGCCGGCGGTGAAGTTTGCCGGGGAGGCGGACGCCGAAGCGTTCAATAGTGAACTGCAGATCGAAGGCCTGGGCCTGGCCTGGGCAATTCCCGGTCTGGAACTGTTAATGGAAGAGCCACAGCGCAAGGCTGCTGTGTGGCAAGCCATGCGTCGGCTGATGGCGCGCTGGAAACAATCCGATGAGTGAGGCTGTAACCTTTCGCCCGATGACCGAGGCGGACCTGGACGCTGTGCTGAAGATCGAATACGCCGCGTACAGCCATCCGTGGACCCGGGGGATCTTTCTCGATGGCCTGGGCAAATACCAGATCTGGCTGATGTTCGAAGGTCAGCAGCAAGTCGGCCATGGCGTGGTGCAGATCATTCTTGATGAGGCGCATCTGCTCAATATCACGGTCAAACCGGAAAATCAGGGGCGTGGGTTGGGGTTGACGCTGCTTGAGCACCTGATGTCGATTGCCTACAAGGCTCACGCTCGGGAATGTTTTCTGGAAGTGCGCGACAGTAATACGGCCGCTTTCAAATTGTACGAGCGCTATGGGTTCAACGAGATTGGCCGGCGTCGCGATTATTATCCGGCGGTGGGTGGGCGTGAGGATGCGGTGGTAATGGCCTGTACCTTGGTGGATTAGGCCTGTAGGAGCTGCCGAAGGCTGCGATCTTTTGATCCTGTTTTTGTAAGATCCAAAGCAATATCAAAAGATCGCAGCCTTCGGCAGCTCCTACAGGGGGCAAATTTCAAGTCAGCGGATCAGCGCTTGCCATCCAGCGGATCCAGATCCGCCAGTTCCGCCTCGTCCAGTCCGTCACCGCCGCCGATGTCGTTTTCACCGACCTCGCTCAAATCCCAATCCGCTGGATTGTCCTCGCCAGGTTCATCGGCATCGCGTGCACCATCCGCACGAATCAACGTCTCCGGGCTGAGGTCATCGTCGGTCGGCTGGTGATCATCTACCGAAGCCCCGGTGAGACCCGCCTCACGCACGCGTTCCTCGGGCATCAGTTGCTCACGTTCACGCTCGGGCAGCTCATCACCGATCTTCGCGCTGGGCTCTTCATCGTCGAAATCCAGCTCGTGCACCGAACCCATGCGGTCTTCGTTATCATCGATGGGTTCCGGTTGCACCGCATCATAAGGGCGTCGTGAATCAGTCATGGCAATTCCTCATACTGTGGGCCTTACTGAGTGGACTCACCGGGCGCGCGAGAATTCCAACGGAAACACTTTGCGCTGGCGGCGTGACTTCGACGGGTGGTCGTCTATCAAACCTGCGCATCTTTCTTGAGGCCTTATCCATGCACGATCTACAAGACCTGATTGATAACAACGAGCGTTGGGCTGACGCGATCACCAAGGAAGACCCGGATTTCTTCGCCAAACTGGCGCGTCAGCAGACTCCTGAATATCTATGGATCGGCTGTTCCGACGCACGGGTACCGGCCAACGAAATCGTCGGCATGCTCCCGGGTGATCTGTTCGTGCACCGCAACGTCGCCAACGTTGTCCTTCACACCGACCTCAACTGCCTGTCGGTGATCCAGTACGCCGTCGACGTGCTCAAGGTCAAACACATCCTCGTCACCGGCCACTATGGCTGCGGCGGCGTGCGCGCATCGATGCAGGACCGTCAGTTCGGCCTGATCGACGGCTGGCTGCGTTCGATCCGCGATCTGTACTACGAGAAACGTGAGGAACTGGCCAAGCTGGCGACCGAAGAAGAGCAGGTTGACCGGATGTGCGAACTCAACGTGATCCAGCAAGTGGCCAACGTCGCGCACACCAGCATCATCCAGAACGCCTGGCACCGCGGGCAGCCGCTGTCGATCCACGGCTGCATCTACGGCATCAAGGACGGCCGCTGGAAAAGTCTGAACACCACCATCAGTGGTTTCGAGCAACTGCCGCCGCAATACCGCTTGCGTCCGGTCGGCGCGCCGTAACCGCGGCGTTCAGCCCCGGCCTGCATGACGCCAGCGCTGTAAAAAGCGCTGGCCTTCAGGCGTGGGTGGTTCATCGTAACCAGTGATCCAGCCACGGCAGCGCGGCGAGCCGCAATCGCAGGCGAACTGGCGCAGCAACTTGTCTTCGGTCGATGCGTAATCAATGCTCAGGCGCTCGCCGCTGTGGATATCTTTCAAGGCCCACAGCCACAACTCACTCATGTCGAGAAATACATTCGGGTCGCAGGCGTGTTCCAGCACTCCGCAGAACCGTGGGTCGTAAACGTGGATGCCGGATTGCAGCTGACGCGTCTGTCGACTGCGGTAGGGCAGTAACTGCCCGGAAACCCGGCACATTCGGCTGATGCGCAGAAACTCGCGGCGCGCGACCACCGCCGTGGCCATGCCCTGTTCGTCGCGGATGATCTGAAAGTCGTCGCAGGATGGAAAGCCCAGCCGCACGGGAAGTCCGGCGAAGGGATAGATGCCTTCGGTATCGCGGGGCGGGTGCCGGCCCATAGCTTGATTGTTCATAACGATCCTTGTTGGTGGGGAGTGCCTCCGGGTTGTGCCCATGCCTCGCCTGACGATGCATGATTGGATCCAAGCGTCGCGCAATTGCCACATCAGGTCTACTGTCAAACCTGACAGGCGTGATCGACGTTATCCCGCGTCAGCATTGGCTGACGCGGGGTCGCTCCAGCCAGGATTACAGAGCCGGTGCGGGCACAGCGGCCGCGGGCAGGGGCGCTTTCAACTGCTGCAGTTGTGTCTTGACCGGTGGCGTGGCGCACTTGGCAGCCGCTTCTTCGGCGTTGAGATCGCGGATCGATGTGTAGAACAACTCGCAGGTTTTGACCTTCTGCGTCACCTGCCACGTTTGCGTGCAACTGCTCAGCGTGGCCTGCGCATCGCTGCCCGGTTTGCTGCCCATGCCGGCCTGCCAGCAGGCGGCGCTCAAATCCTGGCCCATGACTTTCAGGCCTGCCGCGTCAGCCTTGGCCTGGGCATCGTCGCCGGTATAGCTCTTCGAATCGGCGGCGTACCAGATGTAGCTCGGATGGTTGGAACCGAGCACCGGCACTTTCACCCCTTCGCTCGGACTGATGGTCGCCAGCCCGAGCACGCCCACCGTCGGGCCGTATTGCTCCTTGATCCAGTTACGCACCGGCGCACCAAACGCAACCATTGGCAGCGTCGTGCCGCTGGCGGTCTGGCTGAACTGCTTGACCAGCGTGGTCTGGTAATCCTTGAAGTAGTCGTAGACGTCCTCCAGATCACCGCCGGCATTGGACGGCGCGGCGATCGGGGCGATGTCGATGATGGTCTGGTAAGCCGGCGTCTGCTCGGCGGGGATGCCGTTATCGGTCAGCAAGGTTGCCCAGCGATCGGTGGTATTGGAGCGCAGGTAATCCTGCGCCTGCGTCAGCGAGTAATCCGGCGGAAAGTGCAGCAGCTCGACGCTTTTACGATTTTCCAGGGCCATGCCCAGCGGCAGGAACAGATACCAGCTATAGGCCCATTTGCCATCGGCATTCAGCTTGCTGGCGCCGGTAAAGGCCAGATCCCCGGCGTCGAGCAACGCTGACAGTGGCTTGTCGTAGCCATCGGGCACGCCGCTGATCTCGGCGTAAAGCTGATCGTTGTCGGTTTTCACCAGCACCTTGGCATCGGCGTAGCCATCGCGCTGCACGCTCTGGCTCAGGTAGTGAGCGACGGTCTGCTCCAGCGTCCAGTTACGGAAGCAGATCACGCTGCAATTGTTGGGGTAAGCGAAGAGGCGCGTGACGCGCTCGGTGCTGCCCAGTTTCACGTCGACATCGGCATGGGCGGCGGCGCTTAGCGTGAGCGCGGTGAGGGTAAGTCCTGCTAGTTTGAGCATGCTCAGATCCTTTTCAGCGTGGGTTCCCCACGATTTGGGGGCGCTTCATAGTGGATCAGTGGTGTTTGACAGAAAAGCGGTTGAGTGTGGATCCTTGCCTGAATGCGGTATTACCAAGCAGCGCACATATTGTTACGGCTGTGCCAACAAGCACGCTGCCTGGTGTGCGTCCGCACTGCTAGACTGCAGCGACATTGAATTTTCCAAGGGTGAGTCATGAAGCCTTCTACTGCTCTCGACATGCAAAGGTCCGCCGTCCGCGAAGTGATCGGGCGCTTTCGTGTGGCCAACCCGCGTGTATTTGGTTCAGCATTGCTGGGGACGGATCTGGACGGTAGCGATCTCGATCTGCTGGTTGACCCGCTGCCCGGCACGACGCTTTTTGATCTGGGCGGACTTCAGGTTGAGCTTGAAGACCTGCTGGGTGTTGCGGTCGAGGTGCTGACCCCCGGCGACCTGCCAGTGAAATTTCGTCAGCAGGTGCTTGATCAGGCGCGACCCGTATGAAAGAGAACCGGCGAGATGATTATCTTGAACATATTCGTCAGGCCGCGAGCGATGCGCTTATCTTCGTCGAGGGCCTGAACAAAGATGAATTCGCTGAAGATAAGAGAACGCAACAAGCGGTGATCATGAGCCTGATCATCATTGGAGAGGCAGCGACCAAGATCATGGATCGTTACCCTGAGCTCACTGTTGAAAACGCGCAGGTGCCGTGGCGCAGCATGCGTGGGATGCGTAATCGAATTGCTCACGGTTATTTCGATATCAATCTGGACGTTGTCTGGGAAACCGTTCAGGTTGCGTTGCCTGCACTGTTGAAGTCCCTTCCGACCGCTCAAGGTTGAATACGCCTGTCCGCAGACAGGCGTATTAAAGTTTACCTACGGCATCACCGGAGGCGTATACGCCAATGTCGTCCCCAGCGCCCACAGCAACAGCAGGACCAGCGGCGTGTGCACCAGCAGTTGCACGAACGAGAAGCCGATCAGGTCCCGCGCTTTCAACCCGAGCACGCCCAGCAGTGGCAGCATGTAAAACGGGTTGATCAGGTTCGGCAACGCTTCCGCCGCGTTGTAGATCTGCACCGCCCAGCCGAGGTGGTATTGCAGGTCGTTGGCGACTTGCATCACGTAGGGGGCTTCGATGATCCACTTGCCGCCGCCGGACGGGATGAAGAACCCGAGAATCGCCGAATACACCCCCATCAGCAGCGCATAGGTGTCGTGGGAGGCGATGCTGACGAAGAAGGTGGAAATGTGGTGCGCGAGGGTTTGCGCATCGGCGCCTTTGACCGTGGTCATCAGCGCGGCGATCGAGCCGTACAGCGGGAACTGGATCAACACGCCAGTGGTGGTCGGCACCGCGCGGGCCACCGCATCAAGGAAGCTGCGCGGGCGCCAGTGCAACAGCGCGCCGAGCATGATGAACAGAAAGTTGTAAGTGTTCAGGCCGGAAATCGCGGTAATCGCCGGTTTGGTCGAGAACTCGTGGAACAGCCAACCCGCGGCCAGCAGCACCAGCACGATGATCAGCAACGGGCTGTGTTCCAGCCATTCGCCGGGGCGAGTGCGCGGTTGCAGCGGTGGCAGGTTGAAGGCCGGATCGATGCCACAGGCCTCGGCGTCGCGTGCCGAGTTCGGCCCGGGCGCGGTGGCGTAGGCGATGATGATCGAGATCACGATCAGCGCCAGCAGCATGACGCCGGACTGCCAGAGGAAAATGGTTTCGGTGAACGGGATCACGCCGGTGATCGACAGGATCGACGGCGGCAGGCTGCCGGGGTTGGCCTGCAGCTGTGCGGCCGAGGATGACAAGCCCAGCGCCCACACCGCGCCCAGACCTAGATACGCAGCGGCGCCGGCGGCGCGGTAATCCATCTTCAGATCGGTGCGACGGGCGAGGGCGCGCACCAGCAATCCGCCGAACACCAGCGACAGACCCCAGTTGAGCAAGGATGCAACCATCGAGATCAATGCCACCCAAGCCACGGCGGAACGGCCGTTCTTCGGGATGCGGGCCAGTTTGTCGATCAGTCTGACCGCAGGGGGTGAGCTGGCGACGACATAGCCGCCGATCACCACGAAAGCCATCTGCATGGTGAACGGGATCAGGCTCCAGAAACCGTCACCGAAGGCCATCGCCGCAGCGGTGGGTTTGGCGCCCATGGCCAGGGTGGCCAGGGCGACGATGATGACGGCCAGCGCGGCGAATACCCAGGAATCGGGAAACCAGCGTTCGGCAAAACTGGAACAGCGCAGGGCAAAGCGCGCAGAGCGGCTATCTTCGATATCAACGGCCACGGGATGTACCTCGGATTTTTATGGTTATTTTTGGTCTTCTGGCGAAATACAGATCCCGTGTAGGAGTGAGCCTGCTCGCGATAGAGCGCGTTCAGTCACCATTTGTGTTGAATGTGACGGCGCTATCGCGAGCAGGCTCACTCCTACAGGGGGTCGCATTCGCCCGGCAGACAGGCCCTAACAGTAAATCAAGCGCAGCGCTTTTGTTGAGCAGGTTTTCGCAAACCGAGACTATGGTCTGACGGGTTGTCGATCCATGCATTTGCGTAGACCATGGGCGCCTTGGTTTTTGCCGATGCCTGAGTTCTTTGTCATGACTGCCCACTCCCCAGCCCGACCGGCGCCATTCAGCCGTTCCGACTACAAGACCCTCGGCCTTGCGGCGCTCGGCGGGGCGCTGGAAATCTACGATTTCATCATTTTCGTGTTCTTCGCGCTGACCCTGAGTCAGCTGTTCTTCCCGCCGGAAATGCCCGAGTGGCTGAGGTTGCTGCAGAGCTTCGGCATCTTCGTTACCGGTTATCTGGCGCGGCCACTGGGCGGGATTCTGATGGCGCATTTCGCCGACCGCCTGGGCCGCAAAAAAGTCTTCAGCCTGAGCATTCTGATGATGGCGCTGCCGTGCCTGTTGATCGGAATCATGCCGACCTACGCACAGATCGGCTATTTCGCACCCTTGCTGTTGCTGGCGCTGCGCATTCTGCAAGGCGCGGCCGTGGGCGGCGAAGTGCCGAGTGCCTGGGTGTTCGTCGCCGAGCACGCGCCTATCGGGCATCGCGGTTACGCCCTCGGATTTTTGCAGGCTGGCCTGACTTTCGGTTAC
Organism: Pseudomonas sp. HN2; assembly: GCF_020736465.1. Classification (NCBI taxonomy): domain Bacteria; kingdom Pseudomonadati; phylum Pseudomonadota; class Gammaproteobacteria; order Pseudomonadales; family Pseudomonadaceae; genus Pseudomonas; species Pseudomonas sp. HN2. The sequence continues at coordinate 5,080,239 of NZ_CP085885.1, read as the reverse complement.
CTGATCGGCGCACTGACCGCGACTTTCCTCGCGCAAGTCTTTACCTCCGCCGAAATTCTCGATTACGCCTGGCGCTACCCGTTTCTGCTCGGTGGCGTGTTCGGCGTGGTGGGCGTTTATCTGCGTCGCTGGCTCAGCGAAACCCCGGTGTTCATGGCCATGGAAGCGCAACGCGAGGCGCGGGTCGAGCTGCCGCTGCGCACGGTGTTGCGTGAGCATCGGCTGGCCATGCTGCCTGCCATGTTGCTCACCTGTGTGTTGACCTCGGCAGTGGTGGTGTTCGTCGTCATCACCCCGACGATGATGCAGAAAACCTTTGGCATGACCGCCAGCTACACCTTCGGCCTCAGTGCCTTGGGCATCGTTTTTCTCAATATCGGCTGCGTGATCGCCGGGCTGCTGGTCGACCGCATTGGCGCCTGGCGAACGGTCATGCTCTACAGCCTGTTGCTGCCGCTGGGCATTGGCGTTTTGTATGGCTGTCTGATCATGGGCGGGCATTGGATCGGCATCGCCTATGCGATCGCAGGTCTTGCCTGCGGTGTGGTGGGGGCGGTGCCTTCGGTGATGGTCGGGCTGTTCCCGGCGCGGATCCGCGTGTCGGGCATTTCCTTCACCTACAACATTGCCTACGCCGCCTGGGCCAGTATCACGCCGCTGTTGCTGATTGGTCTGATGCCGTGGAGCCCATGGATCTGCGTGATGTTCTGTGCAGTGATGGGCGCGGTGGGGATTTTGACAGCGGCGTATTTCGCTGCGCGCATGCCGCGCACGGGGCCATGTCAGGTTGCGGGCGCTGCCTGAGCCGCAAGCGCCGGACTATTTTCGACTGACGGGTCTTGAGCCCGCTTCAGAAAAACTCCGCCAGGCCGATGGCTAGGTTGTATCCGCTTACTACCTGCCATCGGTGCTTTCCCATGTTCAATACTCGCTTGAAGCAAGAGCTGGCCGCTCTCCGTGAAGAACTCTCCAGCCTTGTACAAGTGAAGGAAAGCCTGGAAAGCGAAATGCTCGCGCTGACCCTTGAGCCCGACGGGCGGATTCGTTCGGTCAACCAGAACTTCCTCAATGAAATGTTCTACAAGAGCCAGGATTTGATCGGCCGGGCGATCGAAGACATCGTGCCGGCTCACGTCAAAACCGACGAATTCCACCAGCGCTTCAAGAACTCGATGAGCCGCGGCGAGCATTTCGCCGGCGCCGTGCGCCTGTTGCGCGGCAATGGTGGCGAGGCGTGGCTGCGTTCGATCGTGCAACCGGTACTCGCCTCCGATGGCCGGATCAGACACATCTCCTTCTACGCCAGCGACCTCACCCGCACCATCGAAGCCTCACGCGAGCATGAAAACCTGATCGGCGCGCTGGTGCGTTCCACTGCCGTGATCGAGTTCGACCTCAGCGGCAATGTGCTCAGCGCCAATGATCGCTTTCTAAACGGCATGGGTTACAGCCTGGCGCAGATCAAAGGCAAACATCACCGCACGTTCTGCGCCCCGGAAGAGTACAACAGCGCCGAATACCAGAATTTCTGGCGGCGCCTGAACAGCGGTGAGTTCGTCGCAGGCCGCTTCAAGCGGATCGACAGCCATGGTCGTACGGTGTGGCTTGAGGCGTCCTACAACCCGGTGGTCGATGCCAACGACAAACTGTACAAAGTGGTGAAGTTCGCCACGGTGATCACCGATCAGGTCAACCGCGAGCAAGCGGTTGCCGACGCAGCGAGCATTGCTTACAGCACTTCGCAACAAACCGATAGCACCGCGCAACGCGGCACCACGGTGGTCACCGAAGCGGTGAACGTAATGCGTGACCTGTCACGGCACATGCAAGCGGCCGGTGAAGGGATCGAGGCGCTGAACGAGCAGTCGCTGGTGATCGGCACCATCGTCAAAACCATCAGCGGCATTGCCGAACAGACCAACCTGCTGGCGCTCAACGCCGCGATCGAAGCCGCCCGTGCCGGCGAACAGGGCCGCGGATTTGCCGTGGTCGCGGACGAAGTCCGGCAACTGGCCTCGCGCACCAGCCAGGCAACCGATGAAATCGTCGGCGTGGTGCGGCAGAACCAGGAAATGGCCCGCAGCGCGGTGGCATTGATGACCGACGGCAAGCTTCAGGCTGAACAAGGCCTGGCACTGGCAGCGGAGGCGGGCACGGTGATCGTTGAGATTCAGGACGGTGCGCAGAAAGTGGTGGATGCGGTGGGGCAGTTTGCCAATCAGCTCTCCCACTGACACCGCACTGATCGTTCCCTTGTAGGAGTGAGCCTGCTCGCGACAGCGGTCTGACATTCAACATTGATGTTGACTGGCAGACCGTTATCGCGAGCTGGCTCACTCCTACAGGTTCTGTGATTCTCCAGTGACAACGCTACAATCGGCTCCTTTTCCCCCGGAGCAGATCCCCATGAGCGACTCCCACCGCCGTCCGGTACCCCTGAACAAAGCCTATCGCCTGCTCAATCACGGGCCGACCGTTCTCGTCAGTGCCGCTCACGACGGGCAACGCAATATCATGGCCGCCGCCTGGGCCATGCCGCTGGATTTCGAACCGCCGAAAGTCGCCGTCGTCCTCGACAAATCCACCTGGACCCGCCAATTGCTCGAAGCCTCCGGCACCTTTGTGCTGAACGTGCCGTGCGTCAATCAGGCCGATATCGTGCAAACCGTCGGCAACACGTCCGGCCTGGAAATCAACCGAGACCAAGGACGAGATAAATTTCAGGCGTATGGCCTGCACACCTTCGCCGGCGAACACATTGAAGCGCCGTTGCTGGAAGGCTGTGTCGCCTGGCTCGAATGCCGCCTGCTGCCGGAGCCGCGCAATCATGAGCAATATGATCTGTTTCTCGCCGAAGTCATCGCCGCCCAGGCGGACGAGCGTGTGTTCAGCGATGGCCGCTGGCATTTCGAGGGGCAGGATGGATTGCGCACGCTGCATCATGTGGCGGGTGGGCATTTCCTGAAGATTGGGGATGGAGTGGACGGCAAGACGCTTGCGGTTTAACGGGTGTTGATGGAAAACCGTCAGCGGATGTAGCAAGGTAGACGTCTCATTTCACCTGACAGGCGCAACGCTCATGGACGTTTCTGTTGCCGGATATCTGGCCCCTTTGCTGTCGCTTACGCTGTTGTGGACAGTGGCGGTGGTCACGCCCGGGCCGAATTTCTTCAACATCGCGCAACTCGCGGCCAGTCACTCGCGCCGACATGGCGTGGTGGCTGCGCTGGGCGTGGCCACCGGCACGGTGCTGTGGGGCCTTGCCGGTGGCTTGGGAATCAAGACGCTGTTCAGCGCCGCGCCGACCCTCTATCTGGGATTCAAGATTGCCGGCGGTTGCTACCTGATTTATCTGGGAGTGAAGCAATTCAAGCGCAAGGCTATGGTTGCCCCCGGTGCACCTGCTGCGCCCCGGCAGACTTATTTCGGCGTCTACGCTCGCGGTTTCCTCGGCAACATGACCAACCCGAAATCGGCACTGTTCGTCGCCACCATCTTCGCCACCGCCATGCCGGCCCACGTACCGCCGCTCCTGCTGGCGCTGGCCGTGATGACCATGGCCACGCTGTCGTTCAGCTGGTATTGCAGCGTCGCCCTGTTCTTCGCCAGCCGTCGGGTTGCCGGTGTCTACGAGCGGTCACGCCAGTGGCTGGATCGGTTGGCAGGTGGGTGCTATTTGCTGTTTGGGGTGCATTTGGTGGCGAATCGCTGATCGATAAGACAGTAGCCGTGAGGAGAAAAAACTTACCTCCCGGTAAGCCTTTTCTCCCCACTTCGTAATACTCAATCCCCCAACGCTTCTCCCTCACGCCGAGGATCGGCTCCCCCCGTCAACGTCGCTTTGCCTTGCGCATCCTTCACCCGCACGATCGCCTGGGTGCCGCTGGTCATGTCGATTTCGCTGACCGCGTGGCCCTTGTCCTTGAGTGCCTGAATCAGCGCCGGGCTGAACTGTCCCTGTTCCAGTTCGGTCGGGCCGTTGCGGCTGCCGAAGTTGGGCAGGTTGATCGCACTTTGTGCATCGAGGTTCCAGTCGAGCAGGCCGATGGTGGTTTTCGCAACGTATTCGATGATTTGCGAGCCGCCGGGGGAGCCGACCGTGGCGACAAATTCGCCAGTGTTGCGATCAAAGATCAGCGTCGGCGCCATCGACGAGCGTGGGCGTTTCCCCGGTTCGACGCGGTTGGCGACTTTCTGCCCGTTCTCTTCGGGGATGAACGAGAAGTCGGTCATCTGGTTGTTCAGCAGAAAACCCTGAACCATCAGGTGCGAGCCGAACGCGGCTTCGATGGTGGTGGTCATCGACACGGCGCCGCCGAGGTCATCCACCGCCACCACTTGCGAGGTGGAGATCCGTAACGGCGAGCGGTCCGGTGCATAGGCAACCTGCACGCCCGGCGGTGTGCCCGGTTTGGCGCTGCCCATGCTGCGCTCGCCGATCAGGCTGGCGCGGCTGGCCAGGTAGGCAGGATCGAGCAGACCTTTGACCGGCACCGGGACGAAGTCGGTGTCGGCCACGTATTGCGCGCGATCGGCATAGGCCAGACGTTCAGCCTCGGCGATCAGGTGCACCGCTTGCGGCGCCGGTTCCATGCCGGCCGGCCTATTGGTGTTCACTGGTTTGAGTGGAGTCAGCGACAGGCGTGGGTCGCGAGTCTCCAGCGCCTGCAACGTGCCGAGAATCTGTGCCACGGCAATCCCGCCCGACGACGGTGGCGGCATGCCGCAGACCTGCCAACGCTTGTAGTCGGTACACAGCGGCGCGCGTTCCTTGGCCTGATAGCGCTGCAAATCGCTGAGCGACAGGCTGCCTGGGTTGGCGTGCTGTTGAACCTTGGCGACAATTTCTTCGGCGATCGGGCCTTTGTACAGCGCGTCGGCCCCTTCGCTGGCGATGCGTTGGAGCACGGCGGCCAACTTCGGGTTCTGCAGGCGCGTGCCGACAGCTTTGACGCTGTCATCGTCATTGAGAAAGTACGCGGCCATGTCTGGCGACTGGCGTATTAGTGGGTCGGCGGTCAGCAGCGAATGCAGGCGCGGGGAAATCGCAAAGCCTTGCTCGGCCAGTTCGATCGCCGGCTCAAACAACTTCGCCCACGGCAGGCGACCATGTTGTCGGTGCGCCAGTTCCAGCGCGCGCAACACCCCAGGCGTACCGACCGAGCGCCCGCCGATTTGCGCTTGCGTGAAGGCCATCGGTTTACCATCAGCCTTCAGGAACAGCTTCTCGGTCGCCCCGGCAGGCGCCGTTTCGCGGCCGTCATAGGTGCGCACCTGCTTGCCATCCCACAACACAATCATCGCCCCGCCACCGATCCCGGAAGACTGCGGCTCAACCAGCGTCAACACCGCCTGCATCGCAATCGCCGCATCAATCGCCGAACCACCCTGACGCAACATTTCCCGCCCGGCTTCAGCCGCCAGCGGATTGGCAGCAGCGGCCATGTGTTTATCGGCGTGATGGGTTTGCAGATCGGTGCGGTAACCGGAAGCGGCTTCCGGTGCCAGCGGCAAGGAAGAAGAGGGCGGGGCGTTGCATGCGGTGAGGGTCAGGGCGCTGACAAGCAGTGTCAGGGCTGGCAGGCGAAAGCGGCTCAAGGGCTGGGTTGGAAACACGCGGGCTCTCCGTCCGTGGGGGTAAAAGTCTAGGGGACTTTATCGAGCGGGCCGGCGGTGTGCAAACCGGGTGGGGATTACTGCCCCCCGCTCAGCGGCGGCGCCAATCGATTGGCCGAAAACGATGCCCTTGTGGGAGCGAGCCTGCTCGCGAAAGCGATCCCCGCGGAGTTTTTCTGTTGGGATGCGCGCCATTGATCCGCTGAGGTAAGCGGTAGTTTACGAGTGAAGCAAAGCGCAACTTTTCTCAAGGCATAAAAAAACGGCCTACCTTTCGGTAAGCCGTTTTTAGTACTTGGTGGCTACACAGGGACTTGAACCCCGGACCCCAGCATTATGAATGCTATGCTCTAACCAACTGAGCTATGTAGCCAAGTGGCGCGCATTATTCCCCTGAAATGGCAAAGCGTCAAGCGTAAATCGAAAATATTTCTTCCTGTTTTCAACCGCTTATCCTCGGGCCCCGAAAATCGGGGGCGGGGAGGGCGTCAGCGTAGCTGGAATCTGGCGGTATTGGCGCTCAGGGCATCGCTGCCCTGGCTCAAGGTATCCGCCGCGAGGTTCACCGCGCGTGCGCCTTCAAGCAAACGCATCGCTGCCTGATCGACTTGCTGAATATTGCCGCTGACTTCATCGGCGGTGGTGGCCTGTTCTTCAACCGCCGTGGCGATCTGCGTCAGGGTGTCGGTGACGCTTTGAACGGCGCTGGCGATTTCGCCCAGGCGTTCGCCGAGTCCGGTGACCGCTTCGGCATCCGACTGAGCCTGGCCGCAGGCGGCCTCCATCAGGCTCACGGCCTCGTTGACCGTGGCGCGCAGGCTGTCGACGGTGCCGGCGATTTGCGCGGTGGACGATTGCGTGCGTTGCGAGAGGCTGCGCACCTCGTCAGCGACCACGGCAAAACCGCGACCCTGTTCCCCGGCGCGGGCGGCTTCGATGGCAGCATTGAGTGCGAGCAGGTTGGTCTGCTCGGCGACGCCACGGATGGTGTCGACCACCAGTTGAATCTGCTGGCCTTGCTCGCTGACCCGGCCGAGCGCGGCGGCGGTGTCGTTCAGCCGCTGATTGAGTTGCTGAATGCTTGCCGTGGTGCGCTGGCTGTCGCGGCTGCTGTCGGCGGCGATGCGCCGGGTGTGCTGGGCGCTGCCGGAGGCCTGTTCGCAACTCTGCGCGACGCCTTGCGAGGTGGCGGCCAATTGCGTGGCGGCAGCGGCGATCTGGCTGATCTGCAACTGCTGCGCCTCGACTTCACCTAGGGCGCCGCTGGAGTGTTGGTTGAGGCTACGCACCGCGTTGCTCAGCTGCGAGGTCTCGTGGTCGACGCCGAGCATGCTGCTGCGCAGTTGCACCACGGCGACGTTGAGCGCGGTGCTGATCGCCGCCAGCTCATCGCGGCCCACCACCGGCACTTGCAGGCTCAGGTTGCCGTCGCGCAAAGCTTCGGCGAGCAGGGTGATGCCGCTGGCGCTGCGGCGGATCGAGGCTTGCAGGCAGACGAACAGGTACAGCGCCGCCAACAGCAGGCATCCGAAAATTGCCGCGACAACGATGAACTGGCGGATCGCCGAGCTGTAATAGGCATCGAGCCGTTGATCCAGCGCCACCAGCGACTGCTGGCGCAGCGAGGCGAGGTCGCTGAGCAACGCGTCGAGGCTGCGTTCGAAGTCTTCCGGCTTGAGGTTGATGCTGCCGCCGAAAACGCCGTCGTCGAGGACTTTCAGGCCGCCGTCGAGATGTTTCAGGCTGTCGTGATACTGGCCAGCCCAGGCTTGCAGCTCGACTGGCAGACGCGCCTCCAGCAGGCCGGCGGTTTTCACCAGTTGCTCGCGGGCGTCGCCGATGCGGCTGCGCAGGTCGCGCAACTGCAGGCGGCTCTGCAGGGTGAACTGGCCGGAGACGACTGAGGCCTGACCGACCGCCGCGAGACGCCCGACCCGCTCGATCAGGTCCGGCGCGTGCTGCGTGGAAATCTGCGTCAGCAGGTAGGTTTCCAGCCACGGCGCGAGGGTTAGGCGATTGTCCATGACGATCTGCTCGCGCAACGCTTGCAGCGCGCCCAGGGCATTGGTGAAACGGTCGTAACCGTCCGGCCACCAACCGACGCTGCTGAGGCTTTTCGAGTCCAGGCCATTGAGCGCGGTTTGCAATGCTTGGTAGCGAGCGAGAATTTGACCCTCGGCGCCTTGCTGATTCAGCGCATTGCCCAGCTCCGTGGTGGCTTGCAGTACCGCCGGTTGCACGCCGTCGAATGCTGCCATTGCGGCGAGGGTGGCCGGTGTCGGCTGACGGTTGGTCTCGGTGGCGCGCCAGCGGGCGGCGCGGTCACGTTGAGCGGCGAGCAGGTTGTCCAGCGCATCCAGCGCAAGCAATTGACCCACGCCGGTACGCTCGCCGGCGATCAGGTTGAGCTTCTCGCGATAGTCATGGCCGATCATCAACAGGCTGCCGGCCAACGGCAGAATGAACAGCAGAAACAACAACTGGAACTTACCAGCGAAGCCAAACCGCCCCAGCAATTTGATCCCCGGTGAAAGGAAAGCCTGCATGCCTCATGACTCCTCTGGACACCACGCACCATTGGCGTGCATCGCGAGCTTTTGCGCCGCGACCCGTGCCCTCTAAAAGGCCTCGAAAGTTCACCCTCGCCGGCTCTGTAGGCCGGCTCTGTAGCGAAACTTCCCATTGTCGAGCGCCTTTGTAAGGCGATCGTGTTCAAGGGTAGAAGCAAGGCAAGATTCAGACCATGGCGTTGCGCTATCACTTTCTCCTTGAACGGCCCCCTGCAGGAGCTGCCGAAGGCTGCGATCTTTTGCCTTTGATTGTTAAAAGCAAGATCAAAAGATCGCAGCCTTCGGCAGCTCCTACACGGTGACCAGTCGTCAATCACTTAGTTAGCTGGCTAAGGGGATAGCGCTTACGCACCGAAAAATGGCACATTGACGCACCTGCCTGCGGGCACCCATCTGCTGTCCGGAATTTTCCATGGCTATCAGCAACGTTCAGAACGCCGCTGCCTCGGCGACCGCTGCTCCTCAAAGCAGTCCACTGGTGATGCGCATCATTGGCGCGGTGGCGCTGGCGCATTTGATCAACGACCTGATCCAGTCGGTACTGCCGTCGATCTACCCGATGCTCAAGGCGAACTATGGCCTGACGTTCACCCAAGTCGGCCTGATCACCTTGACCTTCCAGTTGACCGCGTCGCTGTTGCAGCCGTGGGTCGGTTATCACACTGATCGCCACCCGAAACCGTGGCTTTTGCCGGCGGGGACCGTGTGTACCTTGATCGGCATTCTGATGATGTCGGTGGTCGGCAGCTTCCCATTGATTCTGCTGGCAGCGGCGCTGATCGGCATTGGCTCATCGACCTTTCACCCGGAAGCCTCGCGGGTTGCGCGGCTGGCCTCGGGCGGGCGCTTTGGTCTGGCGCAATCGACGTTCCAGGTCGGCGGCAATGCCGGTTCCGCGTTCGGCCCTTTGTTGGCGGCGGCGATCATCATTCCGTTCGGCCAGGGCAATGTGGCGTGGTTCGGTCTGTTCGCGGTGTTTGCGCTGTTCGTGCTGTACCGCATCAGCCGTTGGTACGCCAACCACCTGAACCTGTTCAAGCTCAAGGCCGGTCAAGCGGCAACGCATGGCTTGTCGAAGGGCAGGGTGACCAGTGCGCTGGTGGTGCTGGGGCTGCTGGTGTTCTCCAAGTATTTCTACATGGCCAGCTTCACCAGCTACTTCACCTTCTACCTGATCGAAAAGTTCGACCTGTCGGTGGCCAGCTCGCAATTGCACCTGTTCCTCTTCTTGGGCGCAGTGGCGGCGGGGACGTTCTTCGGCGGACCGATTGGCGACAAGATCGGGCGCAAGGCAGTGATCTGGTTTTCCATCCTCGGCGTCGCGCCTTTCACCCTGATCCTGCCGCATGTCGATCTGTTCTGGACCAGTATTCTCAGCGTGGTGATCGGCTTCATTCTGGCCTCGGCATTCTCGGCGATCGTGGTGTACGCGCAGGAACTGGTGCCGGGCAATGTCGGGATGATTGCCGGGATTTTCTTCGGCCTGATGTTTGGTTTCGGCGGGATTGGCGCGGCGCTGCTCGGGCATCTGGCGGATGTGCACGGGATTGAGTATGTGTATTTCCTGTGCTCGTTCCTGCCGTTGTTTGGTGTGTTGGCGATCTTCTTGCCGCGTACCAAAAAGCACTGATTCACACATTTCCCATTGTAGGAGTGAGCCTGCTCGCGATGGTGGTGTGTCAGTTACGGTTGAATTGACTGACACTCCGCTATCGCGAGCAGGCTCACTCCTACAGGGGATTGGTGGTGTGGCGGAAAATATTTCAGGCACAAAAAAGCCGCGTATCAAACGCGGCTTTTTCGTGTGCGGCTGTTGCTTAGACGTTGAAGCGGAAGTGCATCACGTCGCCGTCCTTGACGATGTAGTCCTTGCCTTCCAGGCGCCATTTGCCGGCTTCTTTGGCACCGGCTTCGCCCTTGTACTGGATGAAGTCGTTGTAGGCGATCACCTCGGCGCGGATGAAGCCTTTTTCGAAGTCGGTGTGAATCACGCCAGCGGCCTGTGGTGCGGTGGCGCCGACCTTGACGGTCCACGCGCGGACTTCTTCGACACCGGCGGTGAAGTAGGTCTGCAGGTGGAGCATTTCGTAGCCGGCGCGGATCACGCGGTTCAGGCCAGGCTCTTCCAGGCCCAGGGCCTCGAGGAACATGTCCTTCTCTTCGCCGTCATCGAGCTCGGCGATTTCCGCTTCGATCTTGTTGCACACCGGAACGACCATGGCGCCTTCTTCTTCGGCGATGGCCTTTACCACGTCCAGGTGCGGGTTGTTCTCGAAACCGTCTTCAGCGACGTTGGCGATGTACATGACCGGTTTGGTGGTCAGCAGGTGGAAGCCCTTGATCACGGCTTTTTCATCCGCGCTCATGTTCTTCATCAGGCTGCGCGCCGGCTTGGCTTCGGTGAAGTGCGCGATCAGTTGCTCGAGCAGAGCCTTCTGAACCACGGCGTCCTTGTCACCACCCTTGGCGTTGCGCGCGACTTTCTGCAGTTGCTTCTCGCAGCTGTCGAGGTCGGCGAAGATCAGTTCCAGGTCGATGATTTCGATGTCGCGTTTCGGGTCGACGCTGTTGGACACGTGGATCACGTTGTCGTCTTCGAAGCAGCGCACGACGTGAGCGATCGCGTCAGTCTCGCGGATGTTGGCGAGGAACTTGTTGCCCAGGCCTTCACCTTTCGAGGCACCGGCAACGAGGCCGGCGATGTCGACGAATTCCATGGTGGTCGGCAGGATGCGCTTCGGATTGACGATGGCCGCCAAAGCTTCCAGACGCGGATCCGGCATCGGCACGATGCCGCTGTTCGGCTCGATGGTGCAGAAGGGGAAGTTCTCCGCCGCGATACCGGATTTGGTCAGGGCGTTGAACAGGGTGGACTTGCCGACGTTAGGCAGGCCGACGATGCCGCAATTGAATCCCATGGTGTTTCCCCTCGGGTAAAAGTCAGGCCTTCTGGCTGTGCAGGTTTTTCATCGCGCGGTTCCATTCCCCGGCGAGGATATCCGGCAGCACGCCGAGGGCAAAGTCGATGCTGGCATCGAGTTTTTCCTGTTCGGCGCGTGGCGCACGACCCAGGACGAAATTTGAAACCATACTGGCGACGCCCGGGTGGCCAATGCCAAGCCGCAGGCGGTAGAACGTATTCTGATTGCCCAGTTGCGCAATGATGTCGCGCAACCCGTTGTGACCGCCATGGCCGCCGCCCTGCTTGAGCTTGGCAACGCCCGGAGGCAGGTCGAGTTCGTCATGCGCCACGAGGATTTCTTCAGGCTGGATGCGGAAGAAACCGGCGAGTGCCGCCACGGCCTGGCCGCTGCGGTTCATATAGGTGGTGGGAATCAGCAGACGAACATCCTGACCCTGATGCGAATAGCGCCCGGTCAGGCCGAAATATTTGCGATCGGCCACGAGATTCACATTCTGTGCGTGGGCGATGCGCTCAACAAAAAGGGCCCCTGCGTTATGCCGGGTCTGGTCGTATTCGGCGCCTGGATTTCCCAGGCCAACGATCAGTTTGATGGCAGTCACGATAGGGGCCCTTCCTTTGAGTGGTGAGTAACATCGCCGCGATCAGGGAAAGCGGCGAAAGTGGACGAAAAATGCTCATTTACCATGGATGTAAACTCCGCGTTCTCGCCCGCTTTCTCGCTACGTTCCAGTCCGCGATGTTACTTGCTCACTCAGGCATGACAGAGTGAATTACTCTGCTGCGCCTTCTTCGGTAGCTTCTGGAGCAACACGTGGAGCGTGGACGTTGGCAACAGCCTTGTCATCGCCGTGTGCCAGAGCAACGAACTCAACACCTTTAGGAGCTTTGAGGTCCGACAGGTGGATGATGGTGCCGATTTCTGCTTTCGACAGGTCGACTTCGATGAACTCAGGCAGATCTTTTGGCAGGCAGGAAACTTCGATCTCGGCAATAACGTGCGAGACTTCGCCGCCTTTCTTGACCGGAGCTTCTTCGCCAACAAAGTGCACAGGCACGATGGCGGTCAGTTTCTGGCCGGCAACAACGCGTACGAAGTCAGCGTGCATCACGTGGCCTTTGGCCGGGTGACGCTGCAGAGCCTTGATGATGACGTTCTGCTTGGTGCCACCAACGTTCAGCTCGATGATGTGGCTGTAAGCCGCTTCGTTTTCGAGCAGTTTGGCAACTTCCTTGGCCAGCATGCTGATGGATTCAGGGGCTTTGTCGCCACCGTAAACTACAGCTGGAACCAGGCTTGCGAGACGACGCAGGCGGCGGCTCGCACCTTTCCCCAGGTCGGAACGCACTTCAGCATTCAGAGTAAAATCGTTCATTTTGTATCTCCAAAATAGCCATGACCGAGTGGCGTTTGCGACCAGCGCCGAACACGGTATGGGCAAAAAAGCCCCGCCCCGACAGGAATGCCGGGGCGGGGCGCTTTTCGTCAACGAGACATTTCGTGAAGGGCAGGGCCCTTAACGGAACATCGCGCTGATCGATTCTTCATTGCTGATGCGGCGAACCGCTTCGGCAACAACCGGTGCGATATCCAGTTGACGGATACGTGCACAGGCTTGTGCTGCAGCGGACAGCGGGATGGTGTTAGTGACCACCAGCTCGTCCAGCACGGAATTTTCGATATTCTCGATGGCCCGACCCGACAGCACAGGGTGTGTGCAGTAGGCAAAGACCTTGGCTGCGCCATGCTCTTTCAGGGCCTTGGCCGCGTGGCACAGGGTGCCGGCGGTATCGACCATGTCATCGACGAGAATACAGGTACGCCCTTCGACATCACCGATGATATGCATCACTTCAGAGTGATTGGCTTTCTCACGGCGTTTGTCGATGATCCCGAGATCGACGCCCAGGGATTTGGCAACGGCCCGTGCACGCACGACGCCACCAATGTCCGGGGACACGATCATCAGGTTTTCGAAGCGCTGATCTTCAATGTCATCCACCAGAACCGGGGAGCCGTAGATGTTATCTACCGGAATATCGAAGAAGCCCTGAATCTGGTCAGCATGCAGATCAACCGTGAGAACACGGTCGATGCCGACTACGGTAAGCATGTCAGCGACGACTTTCGCGCTGATGGCCACACGTGCGGAACGCGGACGGCGATCCTGACGGGCATAACCAAAATAAGGAATAACAGCAGTGATACGAGTAGCCGAGGAGCGGCGGAAGGCGTCAGCCATCACTACCAGTTCCATCAGGTTATCGTTGGTCGGAGCGCAGGTCGGCTGAATAATGAAGACGTCTTTACCGCGAACGTTTTCATTGATCTCGGCTGTGATTTCGCCGTCGGAAAACTTGCCGACAGAGATGTCACCGAGAGGGATATGCAGCTGACGTACGACACGCCGAGCCAGATCGGGGTTGGCATTCCCCGTAAAGACCATCATCTTGGACACGCGCAGTACCTAGAGGCTGAGGGTAACCTGGATGAGTAGAGAAAATGGCAGGGGCGGCTGGATTCGAACCAACGCATGGCAGGATCAAAACCTGCTGCCTTACCGCTTGGCGACGCCCCTGTATCTGTTGCTTTCAAGTGCCGGGCACTTGATTCCTTTAGAGCAGACTTTGCAGCTTGCGATGCAACATCGAAACGTTGCTTCCTTTCGCTACAAACCCTGTAAGGGTCTCTGTCAGAAGGGCCGAGACTTTATCAGCTTCAGCTTTGCTTGGGAAGCCCCCAAACACACAACTTCCAGTTCCGGTGAGCTTTGCTTCGGTAAATTTACCTAACAAATCCAATGCGTTACGTACCTCTGGATAACGCCTTGCAACCACCGGCAAGCAGTCATTTCGACTGTTTCCCTCGGGAACGGGGCGCACTTTAATGGGCGGTGTGTTACGTGTCAACAAAGGATCGGAAAAAATTTCTGCCGTACTAACAGAGACTTGCGGCACGAGTACCAGATACCACGGTTCGTCGGGGTCGACCGGGGTCAGTTTCTCGCCGACACCCTCGGCAAACGCCGCATGGCCACGGACGAAAACCGGCACGTCGGCACCCAGTGACAAGCCCAGCGCCGCCAGGCGATCTTCATCCCAGCCCAACTGCCAGAGATGGTTGAGGCCAAGCAAAGTCGTCGCCGCGTTCGAACTGCCGCCGCCGATGCCGCCGCCCATGGGCAGGACTTTGTCGATCCAGATGTCGATGCCAAGCGAGCAGGCGGATTGTTGCTGCAGCATTTTCGCCGCGCGCACGATCAGGTTGCTGTCGTGGGGCACGCCGGCGAACTCGGTGTGCAACTGGATCGCGCCGTCAGCGCGCACGGCGAAAGTGATTTCATCGCCGTAGTCGAGGAACTGAAACAGCGTCTGCAGCTCGTGATAACCGTCTTCACGGCGGCCGAGAATATGCAGCATCAAATTGAGTTTGGCCGGTGAGGGCAGGGTCAGGCGTGCAGCGGTCATGCGTTATTGCCCCAACTTGCGCGGTTGCCAGGTCTTGATCACCAGCGTCACGTCGAGGTCGGTGCCGTGCAGCTTGATGCGTTCGGGCAGCCAATAACCATTCTGTTCGGTGTAGGCGGTGTATTCGACTTTCCAGCCGTCCTGCTCAAGGCTGGCCAAACGGCTGTCGGCGTCCAGGTTCAGGCGACTTTTGCTCTCTGGAGCTGGCAGGCCACGAACCCACCAGGCCAGATTCGACACCGGCAATTTCCAGCCAAGCTGTTCTTCGAGCAGGGCTTCGGGCGATTGCGATTCGTAGCGGCCCTGGTTGGCGACTTCCAGTGACACTTTGCCCGGCCGCCCGGTCAGGCGTGCCGCGCCACGACCCAGCGGGCCGGACAGGCGAATGTCGTAGTAGTCCTGACGCTGCAGCCAGAACAACGTGCCGCTGCCGGAATCCTTCGGTGCGCGAATGCCGATCTTGCCGTCGATCTGCCAGCCGTCGAGGCCGGCGAGTTGCTGCTTGTTCGCCGCCCACTGGGCCGGGCTGCCGTGGCCCTCGACGGATTCGCGAGTGCCGAAACCAGAGCAACCGGCGAGCAGGGCGATGAAACTGAAAACAATAACGTGGCGCAAAAACATGGGTTAAAGAGTCTCGGATCCGGTCAGGCGCTTGATGGTGCTGCGCAGAATGGTGCTGTCGGGCTGGTCCTTGAGGAACTTGCCCCACACTTGTTTGGCTTCGCGTTGATTGCCCTTGGCCCAGAGGACTTCGCCCAGGTGCGCGGCGACTTCGTGGTCAGGGAAACGCTCGAGCGCCTGGCGCAGGTATTTCTCTGCGTCGTCCAGATTGCCCAGGCGGTAGTTCACCCAGCCGAGGCTGTCGAGAACCGCCGGGTCTTCAGGATTGATCTGATGCGCCTGCTCGATCAGCGTTTTCGCTTCGGCGTAACGGGTAGTGCGGTCGGACAAGGTGTAGCCCAGCGCATTCAGCGCCATGGCATTGTCCGGATCGCGCTTGATGATCAGGCGCAGGTCTTTTTCCATTTGCGCCAGGTCATTGCGCTTCTCCGCGAGCATGGCGCGGGTGTAAAGCAGGTTGAGATCGTCCGGGTATTTCTGCAGGGCTTGCTGCAGGACTTTCCAGGCCTTGTCGTCCTGTTTGTTGGCCGAGAGGGTTTCCGATTCGATCAGGTACAGCTGGATGGCGTAGTCGGGCTGTTCGTCACGCTCGGCCGCCAGTTTGCTTTGCGCTTCGGCGGCCTTGCCGTTGCTCATCAGGATATCGGCCTGACGCAGTTGTGCCGGCAGATAGTCGTTGCCCGGGCCGACCTGGGCGTACTCGATGAGTGCGCCCTGCGGATCGTTGCGTTCTTCGGCAATCCGGCCGAGGTTCAGGTGCGCCGAATCGACATGGCTTTCGCGAGCGATGAGGTCTTCCAGATAACCCTTGGCCTCGTCCCACGCCTTGGCTTCCAGGCACACCAGCGCCAGCGAATAGCGCAGTTCGTCGTCTTCCGGGTATTGCTGAACAAGCGTGGAGAACTCGGCCTTGGCGTCGTCCATGCGGTCCTGCTCGACCAGCATGCGCGCGTAAGTCAGGCGCAGGCGTTTGTCTTCCGGGTACTTCCTGATGTTTTTCTGCAGCAGCGGCAGCGCTTCGTCGCCACGATTGAGCAGCTGAAGCAGGCGCGCGCGCAGCAGAATCGGGGCGATCTCGCCATCTTCCGGCGGATGGTCTTCAAGCAGGGTCAGTGCGCCCTGATTGTCGCCGTCCTGCTGCAACAGCAGCGCCTTGCCGAAAATCAGCTGATTGTTGTTCGGGTGACGCTGCAGCAAGCGGTCGAAGCTTTTCATCAGACCGTTGCGGGTTTCCTGATCGGTGTCGGCGGCCGACAGTGCGAGGAAATCGAAATGGGTGTCGCCCTTGCCCTGCAGGACTTTCTCCATATAGACCATGGAGTCGTCGTAACGCCCGGCGCGGGCCAGTTGCACGGCGGCGGCGCGTTGCGCTTCGAGATCGTCCGGAGCGTTGCGCGCCCAGATCAGCGCGGTGTCGAGGGCCGGTTGATCGGCGCCCAGATATTCGGCGATGCGAAAAGCACGCTCGGACACGCCCGGATCCTGGGTGTTGATGGCCTGGGTCACGTAGTTGTCCAGGGCAATGTCGAAACGATTGCGCTGGCCGGCGAGTTCGGCACTCAGCAGGCTGAATACGGTTTCCTCGCTGAACGAGCTGTAAACCTTGGGCTTTTCAGGCGCGGGCGTGGTGTCTTCGACCGGCGGGGTGCCGTCCGGCGCAACGGGCGCCATGGCCTGGCAGCCGCTGAGGAAGACAAAAGCGAGGAGCAACGCGGAAGATCTATTCATATAGGAAGAGGACGACTAACCTGCGGTCGGATCATCATGACACAAGCCTTCGGCCAAACATAACCGTAGGAGCTGCCGAAGGCTGCGATCTTTTGATCTTGCTGGTGATTCGAAAAACCACAATCAAAAGATCGCAGCCTGCGGCAGCTCCTACAAGGAGCCAAATTGTGCTCATTATAGGGTCTGACAATTGGGACAATAGTCAGCGGTAGTTGTTCTGGATCTTTCGAAGTAGGACAATTGCCGGCTTCACGTCACCACCAGCGACCTTGAATGGCCTTCCTTGCACTCGGTATTAACCACAAGACTGCTTCAGTAGACGTCCGCGAGCGCGTGGCCTTTACCCCTGAGCAGCTGGTTGAGGCCTTGCAGCAGCTCTGCCGACTGACCGACAGCCGCGAAGCCGCGATCCTCTCCACCTGCAATCGCAGTGAGCTTTATATAGAACAGGATCAGCTCTCGGCCGATGTCGTGCTGCGCTGGCTCGCCGACTATCACCATCTGAGCCTGGACGAGCTGCGCGCCAGTGCCTATGTGCATGAAGACGATGCGGCCGTTCGTCACATGATGCGCGTCGCCTCCGGGCTCGATTCGCTGGTGCTGGGCGAACCACAGATTCTCGGTCAGATGAAATCGGCCTACGCCGTGGCCCGCGAGGCGGGCACCATCGGCCCGCTGCTGGGGCGGCTGTTTCAGGCGACCTTCAATGCCGCCAAGCAGGTGCGCACCGATACTGCGATCGGCGAGAACCCGGTGTCGGTGGCATTTGCCGCCGTCAGCCTGGCCAAACAGATTTTCAGTGATCTGCAACGCAGTCAGGCGCTGCTGATCGGCGCTGGCGAGACGATCACTCTGGTCGCGCGCCATTTGCATGAGCTGGGGGTCAAGCGCATCGTCGTTGCCAACCGTACGCTGGAGCGCGCCAGTCAGTTGGCTGAGCAGTTCGGCGCTCACGCGGTGCTGCTCTCGGACATCCCGGCGGAGCTGGTGCGCAGCGATATCGTCATCAGTTCGACCGCCAGCCAGTTGCCGATTCTCGGCAAGGGTGCGGTGGAAAGTGCGCTGAAGCTGCGCAAGCACAAGCCGATCTTCATGGTCGACATTGCTGTACCGCGAGATATCGAACCGGAAGTCGGCGAACTCGACGACGTTTACCTGTACAGCGTCGACGATCTCCACGAAGTGGTTGCCGAAAACCTCAAGAGCCGGCAGGGCGCAGCGCAAGCGGCGGAGGAAATGGTCTCGGTCGGCGCCGACGATTTCATGGTGCGCCTGCGCGAACTGGCGGCGGTCGATGTGCTCAAGGCCTATCGTCAACAGAGCGAACGCCTGCGTGACGAAGAATTGCAAAAGGCCCTGCGTCTGCTGGCCAACGGCGGCAACGCCGAGGACGTGCTCGGCCAACTGGCCCGTGGCCTGACCAACAAACTCTTGCATGCGCCCAGCGTGCAGTTGAAAAAGCTGTCTGCCGAAGGCCGCCTCGATGCGCTGGCCATGGCCCAGGAACTCTTCGCCCTCGAGGGCTCACCGGATAGTTTTTCGGATAAAAAACCGCAATGAAAGCGTCACTGCTCAACAAGCTGGACATTCTCCAGGACCGTTTCGAGGAACTGACCGCGCTGCTCGGCGACGGCGAAGTCATTGCCGATCAGGCCAAATTTCGTGCGTACTCCAAGGAATACGCCGAACTCGAGCCTGTCGTGGCTGCGTATAAAAAGCTGCTCAGCGTACAAGGCGATCTTGAAGGCGCACAGGCCCTGCTCAAGGACAGCGACCCGGACATGCGCGAAATGGCCGTGGAAGAAGTCCGCGAAGCCAAGGAATTGCTGATCACGCTGGAATCCGATCTGCAGCGCATGTTGCTGCCCAAGGATCCGAACGACGGGCGCAACGTCTTCCTCGAAATCCGCGCCGGCACCGGTGGCGACGAGGCGGCGATCTTCTCCGGCGACCTGTTTCGCATGTATTCGCGTTATGCCGAGCGGCGTGGCTGGCGTGTCGAGATCCTCTCGGAAAACGAAGGCGAACACGGTGGCTATAAAGAAGTCATCGCCCGTATCGAAGGCGACAACGTCTACGGCAAGCTGAAATTCGAGTCCGGCGCGCACCGTGTCCAGCGTGTTCCTGCCACCGAATCCCAGGGCCGGATTCACACCTCCGCCTGCACCGTGGCGGTATTGCCCGAGCCGGACGAGCGCGAAGCCATCGAGATCAATCCGGCGGATTTGCGCGTCGACACGTTCCGCTCCTCCGGGGCCGGTGGTCAGCACGTCAACACCACGGACTCTGCGATCCGCATCACCCACATACCCACCGGCACTGTCGTCGAGTGTCAGGAAGAACGCTCCCAGCACAAGAACCGTGCCCGGGCGATGGCCTGGTTGTCGGCCAAGCTCAACGATCAGCAAAACGCTGCGGCGGCCAACGCGATTGCCAGTGAGCGTAAATTGCTGGTCGGTTCCGGCGACCGCTCCGAGCGCATCCGCACGTACAACTATGCTCAAGGCCGGGTCACCGACCATCGCGTCAACCTGACCCTGTATTCGCTGGATGAAATTCTTGCCGGTGGCGTCGAAGCCGTGATCGAGCCGTTGCTGGCCGAATACCAGGCTGACCAACTCGCAGCGATAGGTGAATAAATGACCATCATCGCCAGCCTGTTGCGCGCCGCCGAACTGCCGGACTCGCCCACTGCGCGCCTGGACGCTGAACTGCTCCTCGCCGCCGCGCTGGGCAAGTCGCGCAGCTTTCTGCATACCTGGCCCGAGCGCATCGTCCCGAGCGAGGCTGCGCTGACGTTTGCCGAGTACCTGCAACGGCGGCGTAGCGGTGAGCCGGTGGCCTACATTCTCGGCCAGCAGGGCTTCTGGAAGCTCGATCTGGAAGTTGCGCCGCACACGCTGATCCCGCGCCCGGACACCGAATTGCTGGTGGAGACAGCCCTTGAGCTGCTGCCGGCAATGCCGGCCAAAGTTCTCGACTTGGGCACCGGCAGTGGCGCGATTGCCTTGGCTCTGGCCAGCGAGCGCCCGGCGTGGAAAGTCACCGCCGTCGATCGCGTGCTCGAAGCCGTGGCATTGGCCGAACGCAATCGCCAGCGTCTGCACCTGAACAACGCCACCGTACTGAGCAGCCATTGGTTCAGTGCACTGGAAGGCCAGCGCTTTCAATTGATCATCAGCAACCCGCCGTACATTGCCGCCGCCGATCCGCATCTGGTCGAGGGCGATGTGCGCTTCGAACCGGCCAGTGCTTTGGTGGCCGGTGAAGATGGCCTCGATGATCTGCGCCTGATTGTTGCGCAAGCCCCCGATCATCTGGAAAGCGCTGGTTGGCTGATGCTCGAACACGGCTATGATCAGGCCGAAGCCGTGCGTGATCTGCTGCTCACCCGTGGCTTTGAAGAAGTCCACAGCCGCACCGATCTGGGCGGCCATCAACGCATCAGTCTGGGGCGCCTGCCGTGCTGAATGATCAGGAATTGCTGCGCTACAGCCGGCAGATTCTGCTGCAACACATCGACATCGACGGGCAACTGAAGCTCAAGGCCAGCCGCGTGCTGATCGTCGGCCTCGGCGGCCTCGGCGCGCCGGTGGCCTTGTACCTGGCGGCAGCGGGCGTCGGCGAGTTGCATCTGGCGGATTTCGACACGGTCGATCTGACCAACCTGCAACGGCAGATCATTCACGACACAGACAGCGTCGGCATGTCCAAGGTCGACTCGGCGCTCAAACGCCTGGGCGCGCTCAATCCTGAAATCCAACTCATCGCCCATCGGCGGGCGCTGGACGAGGATTCTCTTGCCGCAGCGGTGGCGGCGGTGGATCTGGTGCTCGATTGCTCGGACAACTTCGCCACCCGTGAGGCGGTCAACGCCGCGTGTGTAGTCGCGCGCAAACCGCTGGTCAGCGGCGCAGCGATTCGTCTGGAAGGGCAGTTGTCGGTGTTCGACCCACGGCGTGCCGAGAGTCCTTGCTACCACTGTCTGTACGGTCACGGCAGCGAAGCCGAACTGACCTGCAGCGAGGCCGGCGTCGTCGGGCCGCTGGTTGGCCTGGTTGGCAGCCTGCAGGCGCTGGAAGCGTTGAAGGTGCTGGTCGGCTTTGGCGAACCGTTGGTGGGGCGCCTGCTGCTGATCGACGCCTTGGGTTCGCGCTTCCGTGAACTGCGCGTCAAGCGCGATCCGGGCTGCAGCGTCTGTGGCGCGCGCCATGCGTGAAGCGCCAATCGGCGTGTTCGATTCCGGGGTCGGCGGCTTGTCGGTTCTCGCGGAAATCCAGCGTTTGCTGCCCAACGAATCGCTGCTCTACGTCGCCGATTGCGGGCATATTCCATACGGCGAAAAGACCCCGGAATTCATCCGTCAGCGTTGCAGTGTGATGGCCGGTTTTTTCCGCGACCAGGGCGCCAAGGCTTTGGTGCTGGCGTGCAATACCGCGACTGTGGCCGGTGTTGCCGATCTGCGTCGCGACTTCCCCGACTGGCCGATTGTCGGCATGGAACCGGCGGTCAAACCGGCCGCAGCGGCGACCCGCAGTGGCGTGGTTGGCGTGCTGGCAACGACAGGTACGTTGCAGAGCGCCAAGTTCGCCGCGTTGCTCGATCGCTTTGCGGCTGACGTCAAAGTCATCACCCAGCCGTGTCCGGGGTTGGTCGAACTGATTGAAAATGGCGACCTGCACAGCGTCCAATTGCGCACTTTGCTGCAGGGTTACGTCACCCCTTTGCTGGCTCAGGGCTGCGACACGATCATCCTGGGATGTACCCATTATCCTTTCCTCAAGCCGCTGCTAAGGTCGATGATCGCCGACGATGTCAGCCTGATCGATACCGGCGCTGCCGTGGCCCGGCAGCTGCAACGGTTGCTCGCCGAGCGTGATCTGCTGGCGCAAGGTCCGAGCTTGCCTGTACGGTTCTGGACCAGTGCCGATGCACGATCCTTCAGAAAAATCCTACCGCTGCTGGGCCAAACTGCGTCGAATGTGCAAAACTTCGACTTGTAAAAAAAATGTGAAATAACTCGAAATACGCTGAACTTCTGACCAAGCGCAGATTTCTATAGCGACAGCAGCAACTAAAAACCAAACGATCGTTCCGGAAAAGGAAGTTTCAAAGTGAAGCGACTATTCTGCTTGGCCGCGATTGCGGCCGCACTGATGGGGCAAAGCATTTCTGCACAAGCCGCTGGCGTTGAATTCGCCGTCGGCGGTACCAGCGATTCGACAATGACGTATCGCCTGGGCATGAATTTCGACTGGGACAAGAGCTGGCTGCAGAGCGACGTGGGTCGCCTGACCGGCTACTGGAGCGGTGCCTACACGTACTGGGAAGGTGACAAGACTTCCAGCAACAACAGCCTGTCGTTCTCGCCGGTCTTCGTTTACGAGTTTGCCGGCCAGTCCGTCAAACCGTACGTTGAAGCGGGTATCGGTGCGGCGTTCTTCTCCAACACCGAATACGAAAGCAACAAGCTGGGCGGCTCCTTCCAGTTCGAAGACCGCATCGGTTTCGGCCTGCGCTTCAACGGCGGCCACGAAGTCGGCATCCGCGCCACGCACTACTCCAACGCTGGCCTGTCCAGCGACAACGATGGTGTAGAAAGCTACGCGCTGCATTACACAATGCCGCTGTAATTGTTCGACGCTTCACGCTTCTTGTAGGAGTGAGCCTGCTCGCGATCGCGGTGTGTCAGCCGGAACATTTGGCACTGACACACCGCGATCGCGAGCAGGCTCACTCCTACAGTTGTTTCAGCGGTAGGCTGTTGCAATACCCCGGCGCTCTTCGATGCACTCCGGCGCGCCCATTTCAAACTCGCGGCAGATCAACGGTCGCCTTTCGTAGATCGTGCACATCATGCTGTCGCGATCCAGCGCCGCACACCAGCCGTCGTCCAGACGCAGCATCACTTCACCGCCCCACTCATCGGTATCGATAAAGCGATCAGGCACGCCGGTGTCGGTGATCAGCATCACTTCGAGCTGGCAGCAGCACGCGGCGCAGGTCGAGCAGGTGACTGCCGGTTCGTCGATTTGTGTGTGGGGGATGGTTTTCATCGCGGCAGTGTAAGGCAGTGATCGCTGTGGGTGTGAAAGCGCTGACGGACGCTCATGGCGCCAGCCGTCGCGCCATCATGTGCAGCAGCGGAAACAGCCCGGCCCAGAGCACGCCGATCACCATCAGCGTCGGCACTTCGCCGTAGGGAAATTGCACGCCGGCCAGGCGTCCACCGCCGTAGTACGACAACGCACCGCCCACCGCACCAAGTGCGCTGGCCAGCCACCATGGCCGTGCGCTCCAGGCCAGACAATGACGCAATGTGGTGCCAAGCAGCGCCCAGAGCAGCATCAGCCACAACGGAATCAACGGTGCAGCATCTTCGAAGCGGAACACGTCGAGGTAACGCAAAACACTGTCTACCGCCGTGCCGACAATCACCACGGACAGCATCAGCCGACCCTCCGCCGCCCAACTGCTGATCCAGCGCAGATGAATGACCAGCGCCGCCAGTGCAAGCAACAGCCACAAACTGTTGCCGCCGATGACGCAGGCCAGCCAGCCGAGCTGGAACAACACGGCATTGGCGAGGCGCTCAAGCATCGAAGCGACCGAGCAGCGGGGCAGTCATCGCCGCCGGTTTCGCCAGCAGCAATTGCGCGGTGCCGATGGTCCGCTCGAGGAATCCGCCCTCGCAGTAGCACAGGTAGAACTCCCACAAGCGCAGGAAATAATCGTCGTAACCCAATTCGTTCAAGCGACCATGGGCGAGGCGAAAGTTCTCGTGCCACAGGCGCAATGTCTTGGCGTAATGCAGGCCGAAATCTTCCATGTGCAGCAGGTTCATGTCGGTCTCGCGACTGACCACATCGAGCATCTTGTGCACCGAGGGCAGGGCGCCGCCGGGGAAGATGTAGCGCTGGATGAAGTCGACGCTGCGTTTCGCCTGTTCGTAGCGTTGCTCGCGAATGGTGATCGCCTGGAGCAGCATCAGGCCGTTGCTCTTGAGCAACTGCGCGCATTGCTTGAAATAGGTCGGCAGGAACCGATGGCCGACCGCTTCGATCATCTCGATCGACACCAGTTTGTCGTACTCGCCGCTGAGGTCGCGGTAGTCCTTGAGCAGGAGCGTGACGCGATCCTGCAAGCCGAGTTGTTCGATGCGTTTGGCAGTGAACGCGAACTGCTCTTTGGACAGAGTCGTGGTGGTCACGCGGCAGCCATAATGCTGCGCCGCGTAGAGCGCCATGCTGCCCCAACCGGTGCCGATTTCCAGCAGGTGATCGCTGGGCTTGAGCGCGAGTTTCTGGCAGATGCGTTCGAGTTTGTTCAGTTGCGCCTGTTCCAGGGTGTCGCTTGGGGAGAGGAACTGGGCGGCGGAATACATCATGGTCGGGTCGAGAAACTGTTCGAACAGTTCATTGCCGAGGTCGTAATGCGCGGCGATGTTTTTTTGTGAGCCCTTGCGCGTGTTGCGATTGAGCCAGTGCAGGCCTTGCACGAAGGGCCGGCCGAGTCGCGCCAGGCCACCCTCCATGGCGTCGAGCACCTCGAGATTGCTGACGAACACGCGCACCACCGCGGTCAGGTCCGGCGAACTCCAATAGCCGTGGATGAATGCTTCGCCGGCGCCGATCGAGCCGTTGCTGGCAACCATGCCCCACAGCGCCGGATCGAGCACATGGACCTCGCCGAGCAAGGCGCTACCCGGTGTGCCAAAGAGCATCTGTTCGCCATCCTCGACGACCATCAATTGTCCGTGTTTGAGTTGCGCGAGCTGTCGCAGCACGCCACGCCGCAGCAGCGAGCCGGTCAGGCCGTTGGTGCTGAAGCGACCGAGCGGCAGGCTAGAGGATTTCATGGTGCGGCTCCTTCGGAGGCACGGTGGCGGTTTGAAAGCTGCCGTCGGCAGGCTGATGGGCGAAAATCGGCGCGCGCTTGAGCAGCAGTCGCAGCGCTTGCCAGTAGATCGCCAGGGCGGTTTTGGCAGTCATCCACGGGAAGCGGCGCAGATAGCGGTGCAGGCTGCGTCGATCGAGCGGTTCGCGGCGCAGATTCAACGTGGCGTCGAACAGTTTTTCGCTGCCCTGCCAATCGGCCATGTGCACGCCGAGGCTTTGCGCGGCCGGACTGAAACTCATGCGGTATTCGAGGTCGCGGGGCAGGAACGGCGAGACGTGAAAGGCCTTGGCCACGGCGAAATGTTGATGAAAATCCACCAGACTGGTCGGTGTCTGCGCCGGCAGCACGTAGTGATAGCGCTCGCGCCACGGCGTATTGGTTACTTCACAGACGATCGCCGCCAGTTGCCCGTCCGCCTCGTGGCAGTAGAAGAAGCTCACCGGATTGAACGACAGCCCCCAACTGCGCGGCTGAGTCAAAAGGCACACCGCGCCCTGTGGCTCATGACCGATGGCCGCGCCCACCTGCTGGCGCACCGCGTCGATCAGGCGTACGCCCTTGCCGGTGAAAGCTTTCAGGTAATCAGTCTCACGAAACGAGAACGGCGCAAAGCGACTACGCCCCGCTAGCGGCGACAAGGCCAGCACGGCGTCCTGTTCGCTCAGGTCGAGATAGAGCAAACCGATGCGGTAGCGGAATTCGTGACGGCGCGGCGAGAAACGTCGATGGCCGATGACGCCGCTGTAGAGGGCGCTGTTCACAGGGTTTCACCGAACGCAGCGGCCACGCGCAAGCCGCTGACCACGCCATCCTCATGGAAGCCATTGGCCCAGTAGGCGCCGCAATAGTGCGTGTGCTGCTCGCCATCGAGTTCGCCCCAGCGGTTTTGCGCGGCTGCGGCAGCCAAAGTGTATTGCGGGTGGGCGTAGGTGTAGCGGGCCAGCACTTTGTCCGGGGTGATGCCGGCGGTCTGGTTGAGGCTGACGCAGAATGTAGTGTCGCTCTCGATGCCCTGCAGGATGTTCATGTTGTAGGTGACCGCCGCGCGAGTATGACCGGCGCCGCCGAGGCGATAGTTCCAGCTGGCCCAGGCCAGTTTGCGCGCTGGCAATAGGCGCGTGTCGGTGTGCAGCACCACGTCGTTGTCGGCGTAGAGCAGGGCGCCGAGAATCGAGCGCTCGGCCTCGCTCGGATTGGCCAGCAACTTCAGGGCCTGATCGCTGTGGCAGGCAAACACCACTTTGTCGAAATGTTCGAGGCCGGCCGGGCTGTGGATAACCACGCCGTGCTGATTCCGCTCGACGCGGCTGACCGGGCAGTTCAGGCGAATCCTGTCGTGGAATGAGGCGGTCAGTGGCGCGATGTAGGCACTGGAACCGCCTTCGATGACTTGCCATTGCGGGCGATCACTGACCGACAGCAGTCCATGATTCTTGAAAAAGCGCAGGAAAAATTGCAGAGGGAAATTGAGCATTTCCGCCATCGGCATCGACCAGATCGCCGCGCCCATCGGCACGATGTAATGCAGGATGAAGCGTTCACCGTAGCCGCCGGCCTTGAGGTAATCGTCGAGGGTAGTGTCGGCGGCGATGCGCAGTTCCATCAGGTCACGCTGGGCCTCCTTGTTGAAGCGCAGAATGTCGCGCAGCATGCCCCAGAACCCCGGCGACAACAGATTGCTGCGCTGGGCGAACAGGCTGTTGAGGTTGTTGCCGTTGTACTCGACCCCAGTGTCCGGGTCGGTCACCGAAAAGCTCATTTCGGTCGGCTTGAACGCCACGCCGAGCTGGTTGAGCAAGCGAATGAAGTTCGGGTAGGTCCAGTCGTTGAACACGATGAAGCCGGTGTCGATGGCGAATGGCTGCCCGGCCACGCTGACCGGCACGGTATGGGTATGCCCGCCGACCCAGTCACTCGCTTCGAAGACGGTGATGTCGTGGCGGCGGTTCAGCAGGTAAGCGCAGGTCAGCCCGGCGATACCGCTGCCAATCACGGCGATTTTCATATCGGGTCCCGCTGCGGTGGGTTCTTGCGCACCATGCGTTTGCCGATCGCCAGTTGCGCGCGGGCCGGCAGCTTCGACAGTGGCCAAAGCGCCGCCATGAACAGCCCCGGGAAAGCAATTTCCAGCGGCCGGTCCTTGAGTTTGGCGAAGATGTGCCGCGCCGCTTTATCCGCAGGCCAGCTAAGCGGCATCGGGAAATCGTTCCTCTCGGTCAGCGGCGTCTCGACAAAACCCGGGCTGATGATCGTGACGTCAATGCCTTCGTCCGCCAGATCGATGCGCAGCGATTCGAACAGGTAACGCAGCCCCGCCTTCGATGCGCCGTAGGCTTCGGCCCGTGGCAGGGGCAGGTAGGTCACCGAGCTGGCCATGCCGACCAGATGCGGCGTTGTGCCTTTGCGCAGCAGCGGCAGGGCGGCTTCGATGCAGTAGCTGCTGGCGAGCAGATTGGTGCGCACCACGTGCTCGATGATCGAGGAATCGAACTGGCGCGCGTCGACATATTCACAGGTGCCAGCGTTGAGAATCACGCTGTCCAGCGAGCCCCAGGCGTCGCCGATCCGCTCGCCGATTTCGCGCACGGTCTGACTGTTGGTCAGATCGCCGGGCACCACCAGTACCTGGCCCGGATAACGCTGCGACAAGACTTTCAGCGGCGCGACCGAGCGCGAACTGACCGCCAGGTGCGCGCCGCTTTTCAGAATGTCCTCGCACAATGCTGCACCGATGCCACTGCTGGCGCCGGTCAACCAATACCGCCGTGGAGGTGTACGACTCATCCCATTCTCCTTTTCAGCCAGGCAATCACCCGGCCCAATATTGGCAAGTGTTCATACAGCAGCGCCCCGGCATCGAAATAATCCCGATGGCGATAAACCTTGTCGCGCCAGAGCAGGTGCGAACAGCCGCCAACCCGGATTTCCCGGCCTTTGGCCAGACGCGGGTGGCGATAGCTCATGACCCAGCGCAGATAACCTTCGCCTGCGCCGATCTGGTCGAAACCGTGAAAGTCGAAGCGTAGATCGCTGACGTTGGCGTACAGCTCTTTGAAGTAATCCTGCAGCTGCGCCAGGCCCTGAACTTCGTGCAGCGGATCGGTGAAATGAATGTCGTCGCTGTACAGCTCGCCCAAGCGATGCAGATTGTCTTTGTTCAACCCGGAAAACTCGCGGGCGAAGCTGCGCAGGAATTCACTCATCGCCGCCACTCGCATGCTGGCGCGACGGAAGGTTCTTGAACGCCGTCAGCGCGCGCTCGCGTGAGGCGCTGAGGTTGACGATCGGCGCCGGATAATCCGCCACGCCGAACAGCCCTCCGGCGCCCGCCGGATTGTGCACTTCCTTTTTGTTGAGCCCGGCCAGTTCCGGCAACCAGTGCTTGATGAACACGCCCTCAGCGTCGAATTTTTCCGACTGGCTCAACGGGTTGAAAATACGGAAGTACGGCGCCGAATCGGTGCCGGTCGACGAGCTCCACTGCCAACCGCCGTTGTTCGCCGCCAGGTCGCCATCGATCAGGTGGCGCATGAAAAAGCGTTCGCCCTCGCGCCAGTCGATCAGCAGGTTTTTGGTCAGGAACATCGCCACGACCATGCGCAGGCGATTGTGCATCCAGCCGGTTTCAAGCAACTGACGCATCGCCGCGTCGATGATCGGCAGGCCGGTGCGTGCCTTTTGCCAGGCCTTGAGTTCCTCCGGCGCATCGCGCCAGGCCAGCGCCTCGGTTTCCGGGCGAAAAGCGCGGTGCCGCGAGACGCGTGGATAGCCGACCAGAATATGTTTGTAGAATTCGCGCCAGAGCAGCTCGTTGATCCAGGTCACCGCGCCGACCTTGCCGCTTTCGAACTCGCCCTGATTGCTTTGCAGAGCGGCGTGCAGGCACTGGCGTGGCGAGATCACCCCGGCGGCGAGGTACGCCGACAATTGGCTGGTACCTGGTTTGGCCGGAAAGTCGCGTTCGCTGCGGTAATAATCGATCTGCGCATCGGTGAAAGTGTCGAGTCGGCGCTGCGCCTCTTGCTCACCGGCCGGCCACAACGTGCGCAGGGATTCACTCGGCGTGGCGAAGCCTTTGACTGCCTCGGGAATGGCATCGCTGGCGATATCCAGCGCGGCCTGTTTGCCGGGTGCCTTGACCAGCGCCGGCATCGAGCGGTGCAGGCGTTCGTAACAGACCTTGCGGAACTGACTGAACACCTGAAAGTAGGTACCGGTCTTGGTCAGCACTGTGCCGGGTTTGAACAGCAATTGATCCAGATAGCTGTGGAATTCAATGCCCTCGGCCTGCAACGTTTCGGCGACGGCCTCATCGCGGCGGCTTTCGTGAACGCCGTATTCTTCGTTGACGTGCACTGCTTCGATCTTCAATTGCCGGCAGAGCTTGAGCAATTCTGCCGGCGCTTGATCCCAGTGCGGCGCGCTGCGAATCAACAGCGGGATGTTCAGTGCGCCGAGGCTCTGGCTCAGTTCGCGCAGGTTGCGCAACCAGAAATCCACCTTGCACGGCGCATCGTCGTGGTCCAGCCACTGCTGGGGGCTCAACAGATACACCGCCAGCGTCGGGCCGCGCGCTGCAGCGGCCGCGAGGGCAGTGTTGTCATGTTGGCGCAAGTCGCTGCGCAGCCAGATCAGTTGCATGTGATTAGACCCATCATCAAATCAATCCGCGTTCGAGCAGCGCCTGGTGTGCCGCAAGCGGATCTTCGGCGAGGAACAGCTCGGCAGTCTGAGCGGTGCGAGTGGACAGCTCGCTGTGGTGGATGTGCACCGCGGGGCCGGCAATCAGGGTTGGGCAATTGACGTTCGCCAGCAGTTTCGGCAACTGCGCCAGTTGCATGGCTTTGCTCGAATACAGCAGCACGCCACGGGCTTGCAGATGCTCGACGGTGAGTGCCAGTTCACCGGCCGGCAGCGGCCAGTCGAAGACTTGCACCGGGCAGTCGGCACTGCTGATCAGCCATGCGCACAGCCACAGGTGCGGTTCCAGCGGCAGGTCGGAATGATTGATCAACAGCAGCGGCGCCGAATGCAGCTGGCGGTTGTTATGGTAGATGCGTGCACCGAATTTGCTGCGCAGCCAGGAATAGAAAAACGTCCGCTCCATCTGCGCGCCGAACTGGCCCTGCCAGCGCTGTTCGAGTTCGGCCAGCAGCGGCATCAGCAATTGCTCGCACAAGGTCCGGGGCGGGTACAGGGCGATGGCCTGATTGACGCTGTCATCCAGCGTGCGCTCATTCAGTGCGGTGACCGCCGAAAGCAACGTCTGTCGCAGGCGCTGCCAGTCGTTCTCCACGGTCTCGGTGAAGGCCTGCGGGGCGTCGAGCAATGGCTTGACCTGACTGACCGCCACCCCACGGTTCAGCCAGGTGAGAATGGCCATGATTCGCTGCACATGTTCAGCGCTATACAGTCGATGGCCCTTGGGCGTGCGCTGGGGCACCACCAGCCCGTAGCGACGTTCCCACGCACGCAGGGTGATGGCGTTGACGCCGGTTTGCCGCGCGACTTCGCGAATCGGCAACCAGCCCTCGTCGAGGGCTTTCTTGAAGTCGGCGCCGAGGTCTTCCCGGGCGCTGCTGTCGGTTTTATCGTTCATTAGATCGCGTTTCGCAGACTGAGGTTTTCCGGATGCGGCTGCAGGTAAACCTGTTGCGCGATGTACGGGTCCGGATGGAGTCGAAAGTGGTGTTTAAGCAGTGTCAGAGGCACCACCAGCGGCACGATGCCCTGGCGGTACTGGCCGATGACCTGTTGCATTTCCTGTTTGTCTTCGGCACTCAGCGATTGTTTCAAATATCCGCTGAGGTGCAGCAGCACATTGCAATGGGTGCCGCGAGTGGCGCATTTCTTCAGCGCGGCCATCAGTTCGCTGAAGTAGCGCGGGCCGAGTTCGGCGGGATCGCTGTCGGCCATGTTGCCGAGCAGTTTGCCCAGGGTTTTGTATTGCAGCGGGTTGTGCGCCATCAGCAGGTACTTGTAGCGCGAGTGGAATTCGGTGAGCGCGCGGCGGCTGAGGCCCTGGGCGAGCACTTGTTGCCAGGCGCTGTAGGCGAGCACGCGGGTGATGAAGTTTTCCCGCAGCACCGGATCGTTGAGGCGCCCGGCTTCTTCTACCGGCAAGTCCGGGTGTCGGGCACAGAACGCCTGCGCGTAGATGCCACGTCCGCCGCCGTTCACCGGGGCGCCGTTGGCGTGATAGACCTTGACCCGTTCCAGTCCGCAGGACGGCGACTGCTGCATGAAGATGTAGCCGCAAAGGTCCTGCAGCTCGCCGGCCATTTTCTCGCCGTACTCGGCCAGCGGCCTGGTGACGTTGATGGTCCGGTCGACGGTGCCGACGGCCTCGGGTTGCTCAGGGTCGCCCACCAGCCGGATCGGCTCGCGGGGAATGCCCATGCCGATGGCGACTTCCGGGCACAACGGGACGAAATCGAAATATTCCGCGAGGGTACGGCTGCACAGCCGCGATTCCTTGTGCCCACCGTTGTAGCGCACTTCTTCGCCCAACAGGCAGGCGCTGATGGCGATCTTCGGCTTGGACAGGGAAGCTGTAGACATGAGCACCTCGAATCTATACCTGTACAGAGAGTTATCTCTGTACAACTTTTCCTCAGCATAGATCGATGGATGTACAAGTCAAATGTTTTGTATAAGGTTTTTCGTGCGGCGCTGAATCTGTGGGAGCGAGCCTGCTCGCGAAAGCGGTGGGTCAGTCAATGATTTCGTATCTGATACAGCTCTTTCGCGAGCAGGCTCACTCCTACAAGGGAATTTATTTCCAGCCCAGTACCCAGTTTTCATTGTCCTGAAGCGTTCGCCAATCCATTCGCTCGCTACGCTGGGTCAGCACCGCCTGCAACTCGACCTCGAGTACCGTGCCTTCTTCATCGCGGATCAGTTCGGTGACCAGAAAATGCTTTTCGCGATTCTGCGGGTGGGCTGCTGTCCATTTCGACAGCAGCAGTTTGCGTGGATTGATCCGATTCATTGCAGGTGTTCGTGCAAGCGACGTGCAGCCTCCTGACCGCTGAGCCAGGCGCCTTCGACGCGACCCGACAGACACCAGTCGCCACAGGCATACAAACCCAGATCGGCGTCGGCCAGGGTGGTCCATTCGTGGCCGGTCGCGGGGCGCGCGTAGAGCCAGCGGTGGGCGAGGCTGAAGGTTGGCGCAGGCATGGCGCTGTGCAGCAATTCAGCGAAAGCGCCATGCAGATGCTCGATGACCGCTTCCTTGGACAGATCAATGTGCTGTCGGCTCCAGGCACTGGTCGCATGTAGCACCCAAGTGTCGAGGGTGCTGTCGCGCCCGGGTTTGCTGCGGTTGCGTGCCAGCCAGTCAAGCGGGCTGTCCTGCACGAAGCAGCCTTCGATCGGCGTATCGAGCGGGGTTTCGAAGGCGAGGGCGACGGCCCAGGTCGGCTCCATTTTCACCCCGGCAGCAACGCCGGCGAGTTTCGGCGCGGCGGCCAGCAGCGCGGTGGCTTGCGGTGCCGGCGTGGCGATCACCACATGGCTGAAGGGGCCGTGGGTACAGCCGTCGGCGTCTTGCAGATGCCAGTGTTCTTCGCCGCGATAGACCTCGGTGATGCGGCAGGCAAACTGCACATCCAGACCATCGAGCAGGCCGCGGGTGATGGCGCTCATGCGCGGCGTACCGACCCAGCGGGTCTGCTCGTCCGGCGACATGTTCAGTTGCCCGCCCTGGAAGGTGTAGAGCTGCGGCGTCCACTCGGCGGCCCAGCCCTGGCTCTGCCAGCGCTGCACTTCGGTAACGAAACGCCGGTCACGCGCGGTGAAGTATTGAGCGCCCATGTCCAGCGAGCCAGCGTCGCTGCGCTTGCTCGACATGCGCCCGCCGCTGCCACGGCTTTTATCGAACAGTTGAACGGTATGCCCGGTCTCTGTCAGAGCCTGGGCGGCGGAGAGCCCGGCGATGCCGGTGCCAATGATTGCGATAGGTACAGTCATAGGGGCCTCGTTTACCTTTCTGTACAGACTACGCCGTCGATGAAACCTGTACAATTCTGTTTTTTGGTATAACTTCTAGCGTTCTCGTTCTGACAGCTTGGCCTATTGTTAAACCATAGAGCCTGCCCGATAGAAAAGATCCCTGCCTATAAAAATAGACTAGTGATCCGGGTTAAACGCCACGCGAGGAAGATGTCATGCACATATTGCTGACCGGCGGTACTGGTTTGATCGGACGTCAGCTCTGCCGACACTGGCTGGAGCAGGGCCATCGCCTGACGGTGTGGAGTCGCCGTGCGGAAAAGGTCGCGCAGATCTGCGGCCCGCAAGTGCGCGGGATTGCGCGGCTGGAGGACCTCGGCGAAGAGCCGCTAGATGCGATCGTCAATCTCGCCGGCGCGCCGATTGCCGATCGCCCCTGGACCCATCGACGCAAGGCATTGCTCTGGAGCAGTCGCATCACACTGACAGAAACGCTGCTGGCGTGGCTGGAAACTCGTGCGCAGAAACCGTCGCTGCTGATTTCCGGCTCGGCGATCGGCTGGTATGGCGACGGTGGCGAGCGCGAATTGACTGAAGAGTCGCCGCCCGGCATCGACGACTTCGCCAGTCAGTTGTGCATCGCCTGGGAAGAAACCGCGCTGCGCGCCGAGAACCTCGGCATCCGCGTGGTGCTGGTGCGAACCGGTCTGGTGCTGTCGGCCGAGGGCGGCTTTTTGTCGCGGCTGTTGCTGCCGTTCAAGCTCGGGCTCGGCGGGCCGTTGGGCAATGGCCGGCAGTGGATGCCATGGATTCACATCGACGATCAAATCGCCCTGATTGATTTTCTTCTGCACCGCAATCAGGCCAGCGGTCCTTATAATGCCTGCGCGCCGAAACCTGTGCGCAACCGCGAATTTGCCAAGACCCTGGGCAGCGTATTGCACCGCCCGGTGTTCATGCCGATGCCGACCCTGGCGCTGAAAGTCATGCTCGGCGAGCTGTCACTGTTATTGCTCGGCGGCCAGCGCGCGACGCCGGCACGCTTGCTGGAAGCGGGATTCAGCTTCCGCTTCACGGATTTACGCGCGGCCCTGGATGATCTCTCCAGCCGCCTCTGAAATAGGACGTTGCATGACCGATCACGCTTTGCTTCTGGTCAACCTGGGCTCTCCGGCCTCCACCTCGGTGGCCGATGTGCGCAGCTACCTCAATCAATTTCTGATGGACCCGTACGTGATCGATCTGCCGTGGCCGCTGCGGCGGCTGCTGGTGTCGCTGATCCTGATCAAGCGTCCCGAGCAATCGGCCCATGCCTATGCGTCGATCTGGTGGGAGGAGGGCTCGCCGCTGGTGGTGCTCAGCCGCCGCTTGCAGGAGCAGATGACCCGAACGTGGAAACACGGTCCGGTGGATCTGGCGATGCGTTATGGCGAGCCGTCGATCGAAACCTGTCTGCTGCGTCTGGTGAAGGCCGGACACCGGAAAATCACGCTGGCGCCGCTGTATCCGCAGTTCGCCGACAGCACCACGACCACGGTGATCGAAGAAGCCCGACGCGTGCTGCGCGAGAAGAAACTCGACGTGCAGCTGTCGATCCTGCAACCGTTCTACGATCAGCCGGAATACATCGAAGCACTGGCCGCCAGCGCGCGCCCACACCTGCAGCAGGATTACGACCATCTGCTGCTGAGTTTTCACGGCTTGCCTGAGCGGCATCTGAGCAAACTCGACCCGACAGGCGATCACTGCCTCAAGGGCGCCGATTGCTGCCAGACCGCCTCTGCGGCGGTATTGGCGACCTGTTATCGCGCGCAGTGTTTCCGCACCGCCGCCGCCTTCGCCAAAACCATGGGCCTGGCGGACGGCAAGTGGTCGGTGTCGTTTCAGTCCCGCCTGGGCCGGGCGAAATGGATCGAGCCGTACACCGAAGCGCGGCTGGATGAACTGGCGAAAAGCGGGGTGAAAAAGATTCTGGTGATGTGCCCGGCGTTCGTCGCCGATTGCATCGAGACGCTGGAAGAGATCGGCGATCGCGGCAAGGAACAGTTCCGCGAAGCGGGGGGCGAGGAACTGGTGCTGGTGCCGTGCCTGAACGACGACGCGCAATGGGCCAAGGCTTTGGCGACGCTCTGCGAACGCGCGCCGCTGGCCCTTTAAAGCAAATCGCGAGCAGGCTCACTCCTACAGGTATTGCGTTGACCTTGTAGGAGTGAGCCTGCTCGCGATAGCTATCTGTCAGGCAGTAAAAATCTTCAGGCGTTAAATCAGCGGCTCATCCGCCTTCTTGTTCTTCCAGCCGTCATTACCCGGCAGGATCAGGTTCAGCGCAATCGCCACCACCGCGCACAGCGCGATGCCTTTGAGGCCGAAGTCGTCCGGACCGGTGCCGGTGCCGACCAGCACACCGCCAATGCCAAACACCAGCGTCACCGAGACGATCACCAGGTTGCGCGCTTCGCCCAGGTCGATCTTGTGGCGGATCAGGGTGTTCATGCCCACCGCCGCAATCGAACCGAACAACAGGCACAGAATCCCGCCCATCACCGGTACCGGAATGCTTTGCAGCAGCGCGCCGAACTTGCCGATGAAGGCCAGGGTGATGGCGAAGATCGCCGCCCAGGTCATGATTTTCGGGTTGTAGTTCTTGGTCAGCATCACTGCGCCGGTGACTTCGGCGTAAGTGGTGTTGGGCGGGCCACCGAACAGGCCGGCGGCGGTGGTGGCGATACCGTCACCAAGCAGGGTGCGATGCAGGCCCGGCTTCTTCAGGTAATCGCGACCGGTCACGCTACCCACGGCAATCACACCGCCGATGTGCTCGATCGCCGGAGCCAGTGCCACCGGAACGATGAACAGAATCGCCTGCCAGTTGAACTCCGGCGCGGTGAAATGCGGCAGGGCGAACCAGGGCGCGGCAGCAATTTTCGCCGTGTCGACCACGCCGAAATAGAACGACATGGCAAATCCCACCAGCACGCCGGAAATGATCGGCACCAGACGAAAGATGCCCTTGCCGAACACTGCCACGATCAACGTGGTCAGCAGCGCCGGCATGGAAATCATCATCGCCGTCTGATAGTGGATCAGCTCGGTGCCGTCACCGGCCTTGCCCATCGCCATGTTCGCGGCAATCGGCGCCATGGCCAGGCCGATGGAAATGATCACCGGACCGATCACCACCGGTGGCAGCAACCGGTCAATGAAGCCGGTGCCTTTGATCTTCACGGCCAGGCCCAGGAAGGTGTAGACGAAACCGGCCGCCATCACTCCACCCATGGTCGCGGCGAGGCCGAACTGGCCCTTGGCGAGGATGATCGGTGTGATGAAAGCGAAGCTCGACGCGAGGAACACCGGCACCTGACGTCCGGTGACGATCTGGAACAGGATCGTCCCCAGACCTGCGGTAAACAGTGCCACGTTCGGGTCCAGGCCCGTGATCAGTGGCATCAGCACCAAAGCGCCGAAAGCCACGAACAGCATCTGCGCGCCGGACAGCACCGTGCGCCAGAGCGGATCGTTGAACTCTTGCTGCATGGTTACGCGTCCTTCTGCTTGGTGCCGAAGATCTTGTCACCGGCGTCGCCAAGCCCAGGAATGATGTAGCCGTGCTCGTTCAAGCGCTCATCGATGGATGCGGTGTAGATGGTCACGTCCGGGTGCGCCTGTTCTACGGCGGCAATGCCTTCCGGCGCGGCGACCAGAACCATGGCGCGGATGTCGCGGCATCCGGCCTTCTTGAGCAGGTCAATGGTGGCAACCATGGAACTGCCGGTGGCGAGCATCGGGTCGATGATCATCGCCAGACGTTCGTCGATTTCCGGTACCAGTTTTTCCAGATAGGTGTGCGCTTGCAGGGTTTCTTCGTTGCGGGCCACGCCCACGGCGGAGACCTTGGCACCCGGAATCAGGCTGAGCACGCCTTCGAGCATGCCGATGCCGGCACGCAGGATCGGCACGACGGTGATCTTCTTGCCGGCGATCTTCTCCACCGACACAGTGCCGCACCAGCCGGCAATGTCGTAGGATTCGAGCGGCAAATCTTTTGTAGCTTCATAGGTCAACAGGGCGCCGACTTCCTGAGCGAGCTCGCGGAAATTCTTGGTGCTGATGTCAGCGCGGCGCATCAGGCCGAGTTTATGACGGATCAGCGGATGGCGGATCTCGAGGATGGGCATGGGAAAGGCTCCGGCGGCGGGCAAAAAAACCGGCCTAGATTAATCTATCCGAGGGTGATGTCCTATAGGACATTCTGTACGTTAGTCCATAAGAGCTTGATTCGACCTCGCGGGATGCGTACCTTTGCCCGCTTTTCCAATTCCGCCAACCCCTGGAGAGCGCCATGTCCGCTGATCTCGAGCATATCCGTCAAATCATGCGAGAGGCTGACTGCCTGTACACCGAGTCTGAAGTCGAGGCGGCCATCGCTCGCGTCGGTGCACAAATCAACGAACAACTGGCTGACAGCAATCCGGTGGTGTTCTGCGTGATGAACGGCGGCCTGATCTTCTCCGGCAAACTGCTGACGCATCTGCAATTCCCGCTGGAAGCGTCCTACCTGCACGCGACCCGTTATCGCAACGAAACCAGCGGCGGCGATCTGTTCTGGAAAGCCAAGCCGGAAGTCTCGTTCATCGACCGCGACGTGCTGATCATCGACGACATCCTCGACGAAGGTCACACCCTGGGCGCGATCATCGACTTCTGCAAACACGCCGGCGCGCGCAAAGTGCACACCGCCGTGCTGATCGACAAGGATCACGACCGCAAGGCGCGCCCTGACCTGAAAGCCGATTTCGTCGGCCTGCCGTGCATCGACCGCTATATCTTCGGTTATGGCATGGACTACAAAGGCTACTGGCGCAATGCCAACGGGATTTACGCCGTTAAAGGCATGTAATCCAAAGCACCATCCCCTGTAGGAGTGAGCCTGCTCGCGATAGCGTCATACCAGCCAACAGTTACGTTGCTGACAGACCGCAATCGCGAGCAGGCTCACTCCTACATTTGTTTGTGTGATACCCATGCTAGAGTGCCCGGCCCCGCCCTCCGGAGTCCGTCATGCGCCTCTTGATCCGCAGTCTCGCCGCCTCGTTGCTGATTCTCAGCCTGCCACTGTCCGCCGCGCCGATGCACAGCCAGTTCCTGCCGCCGGACGATCTGACCCTGCGCGACGCCGAGCCTGAGCAGCAGCAACTGCTGCAGGTCAGCGAGTATTCAGTGGTGGTCGGTGCGCAGCGCCAGTCCAGTCAGCAGCCGATTCCGGTCACCTCGTCCTTGTTGATCCGCCTCAAGGGCAAATCGCTGAACAAAGGCGCGACCATTGCTCAGGTGCTGGTGAGTTTCGACGGCGAAAGCAAGAGCCTGAAAAAACCGGCCTACGACGAAAAAAGCAAAACCCTGACGCTGTTCTATCCACTGGCGCAATACCGTGTGGTGATGGATCTGCTGCGCAACGACACGGTGTATGTGCAGTTCCTCAGTTATGCCAACGGCCATATCTGGGCGGATTTGCACACCGGTGCGATTCGTCCGCGTTGAGCCGGGCGGTCGGGCAGGGGTAAACTGCCCGCCCCGTGTCATGTCTGCGAGCTGGAGTCGGCAATGCGTAAAGATAAGAAACAAGTGATTGGTGACGAGATCGGCGATGAGCAGATCAAGCTGTTCCTCGATTTTGAACCGGTCGACGCCACTTCGCCGTCGCTGCACAAACTGATCAAGGCCTATCGTGGCCTGCGTATCGATGATTTCGAGCGTTTTCTGGGCTTCTTCGTCGCGGCCGGTTATGACGTCGATGGCAAGGACGAGCAGGGCCAGACTTTTGTTGATCACATCAAGGATCAGCGTAATGCCGCCGAGTACATCGAGTTGATCGAGAAGGCGCGCGGTTAAGGTCAAAAGACAAGATCAAAAGATCGCAGCCTTCGGCAGCTCCTACACGGGATTGATGTATACCCTGTAGGAGCTGCCGAAGGCTGCGATCTTTTGATTCTGGCAGGCAAAAAAAACGCCCCGAATGGGGCGTTTTTTTATGCAAGGAGATCAAGCAAAGCTTGGCGTCTCGCTGCTTTCCTCAACCAGTTCCAGGGCGATGTTGTTCTGCGTGTTGATCTTGCGATACAGCGCAGCATCGGTTTCCAGAACCTTTTCACGGGCCGGGAAGATTTCTGCCAGTTTAGCGGCCCACTCGCCGGACGC
This sequence comes from Pseudomonas sp. HN2, assembly GCF_020736465.1. Classification (NCBI taxonomy): domain Bacteria; kingdom Pseudomonadati; phylum Pseudomonadota; class Gammaproteobacteria; order Pseudomonadales; family Pseudomonadaceae; genus Pseudomonas; species Pseudomonas sp. HN2. Next base: position 5,041,263 of record NZ_CP085885.1, on the reverse strand, counting down.
TTTGCCCGGGAAGCATTTTTCAATCAGCTCGAGCATGATCGAAACGGTCACCGACGCGCCTGGCGATGCGCCAAGCAGGGCGGCGAGGGAGCCGTCTTTCGCCGCGACCAGTTCGGTACCGAACTGCAGAATGCCACCCTTTTTCGGGTCCTTTTTGATGATCTGCACCCGTTGACCGGCCACTTCCAGGCGCCAGTCTTCGGCTTTCGCCTGCGGGTAGAAGCGGCGCAGGGATTCCAGACGCTGCTCCATCGACTGCATCACTTCGCTGACCAGGTACTTGGTCAGGTCCATGTTGTTTTTTGCCACCGCCAGCATCGGCCCGATGTTGCCTGCGCGCACCGACATCGGCAGGTCCATGAAGGAGCCGTGCTTGAGGAACTTGGTGGTGAAACCGGCGTATGGCCCGAACAGCAGGGATTTCTTGCCGTCGACGACGCGGGTGTCGAGGTGCGGCACCGACATCGGTGGCGAACCCACGGCCGCCTGGCTGTAGACCTTGGCCTGGTGGTGCTTGACCACTTCCGGGTTATCGCAACGCAGCCACTGGCCGCTGATCGGGAAGCCGCCGAAGCCTTTGCTTTCTTCGATGCCCGAAGCCTGCAGCAACGGCAGGGCCGCGCCACCGGCGCCGAGGAAGACAAACCTGGCGTCGACTTCGCGAGTGTTGCCGTTGTTGACGTCCTTGATGCTGACGGTCCAGCCGGCGCCGTTACGCTTGAGCCCGGTCACGCGCTTGCAGTATTTGACCTGAGTGTCCGGGGCGCTGCTCAGGTGCTTGAGCAACTGATTGGTCAGGGCGCCGAAGTTGACGTCGGTGCCGTTCATCACGCGGGTCGCGGCGAGGACTTCGTCCGGCGAGCGGCCCGGCATCATCAGCGGCATCCACTCGGCCATCTTGCCTTTGTCTTCGGTGTACTCCATGTCGGCAAACGCGTGGTGCTTGCTCAGGACATTGAAGCGTTCCTTGAGGAACGACACACCGCTCTCGCCCTGAACGAAACTCAGGTGCGGCACCGGGCTGATGAAGGATTTGCACGAGCCGAACGTGCCTTTTTTGGTCAGGTACGACCAGAACTGCTTCGACACCTCGAACTGGGTGTTGATGTGCACGGCTTTCTTGATGTCGACGCTGCCGTCGGCGGCCTGCGGTGTGTAGTTCAGCTCGCACAGGCCGGCGTGGCCGGTACCGGCGTTGTTCCATGGATTGGAACTCTCGGCAGCACCGGAATCCATCAGCTCGACGACTTCCAGCTTGATCGCGGGGTCGAGCTCTTTGAGCAGTACGGCCAGGGTGGCACTCATGATGCCGGCCCCTACCAGAACTACGTCGACTGCTTCGTTATGCGCCATTTAACGCGTCTCCCAAATCTGCAGCACCAAATTGTCGGCATGGCTGCCAGGCGTTCCAGGGCAGGTCAGTGGGCCCGGGCTATCCGTGGTCAGGTTGGCCATGTCCGAATCTTCGCAATTTTTCGCAACTTCGACGGATGCGTGCGGCCTGGTTTCAAGCGTTCCATGAACGCATTTTCGCCCGGGGCTGGCAATTCGACTTATGGTCGAGACATCCGTTTTCGTGCAACCAAATCCGTAGCGGACAGGCTTCAGGCTCCGGTATTCGAGGTATACCCGGTCCTGTGTCGTTGGGCTGTTTCAGACGCTAATGGTGCATGTTCAGACGCAAAACTATTCATTTGCTCGCCACACTCTTGTGAAGTTGTGAAAACCCGTTTTTTTCACGCTCTTTTGAAGACGTGAACCTCAAAAAGGGCTGCCTTGGCCTGGCACCTGCCCGCAAGGGCAAAACAACGCGGTGGCCGAGCGAATGACAGCTCTGCAGATTCGCGAAAAGCGGGGTTTTGCCGGAAGAACAGGCAAGCGCGCCAACTTCACTCGATCTGTGTGGGCGGCTCTCTGTGGGCGATTTTGATGTCGATGCATGCGCATTGACGCTGTTGCGGGGCCCGATCAGGAGACGTCCTTATAATCGGGGGGAGATTGTAGCGAAGAAATGCGCGCAGTTGCTCGTGTTTAATGACTTTTATTAGGCATCCGGTCAGATGCTCAACTGCACCTGACCCCGTGCGCGCATTTGTCGCGGTACGACCCGCGCGCTGGCGGGCAATGGCTGGTGCAGCCAGGTCAGGCGGATTTCTTCGATTTCCACCCAGCCGTCTCCCATCGGTTGCAGGCTGCACTGCTTGAAGGCCTGGCAATGGCCGTTGCGGTCGAGCAGGGCAAAGCTGCGATGTAGCGGGCGCGGGGCGAACAGCGAGATCAGATAACGCATGGCAGAGTTCCTTGAAGGAGGACTGCTGTGAAGCTTGCCGGGGGGCCGTGACGTCGCGGTGTATGGACAGTGAAGAATGTGTGACAGGAACCGCTTTCGGCGGGGTTTGTCAGACATTTCAGTATTCACTGTGCGGCGCTGGTTACGCGCAGTGGCCCACCGCTATACTGCCGGCCTGTTTGTGCCTGATTCTGGAGAGAAGAGCATGTTGCAACGCCTGTTGTTCGGTTTGATCACTGTCGCCGGTTTGACCCTGGCCGGCTGCGCCCACAGCCCGCAACAACTGAATCCGGAGCCGAAGCTGACCACGCAACTGCCAGCGGTCGGTCGCGGTCAGCCGGTCGTGGTGCGTGTGGTCGACGGTCGTCCGTCGCCAACCCTCGGCACCCGTGGCGGTCTGTACCCGGAAACCAGCGCCATCACCGTGCAGCGCGAGCAGATCCTGCCCAAGTTGCAGGCCCAGGCCGAAGCCGCCGTACGCCTGCTCGGCTTCACCCCGACCACCAGCGCACCCAATGCGCCGCAGTTGACCGTGACCCTGGCCGAGCTGAAATACCAGTCGCCGAAAGAAGGCATGTACGTGACCGAAGCAACCATCGGCGCGACCTTCCGCTCCGACGTGCAGAACGCCAACCGCCGTTACAGCGGTCGCTACGGTGCGTCGCTGGACCAGCGCTTCGGCATGGCGCCGAATCAGGAAACCAATACCAAACTGGTCAGCGATGTATTGAGCGATGCGTTGACGCGTCTGTTCAAGGACCCGACGGTGGGGCAGGTGCTCGCTGAGTAATTTTCGGCGGATGTGAAAAAGCCCGGGATCATTGATGATTTCGGGCTTTTTTTTGGCTGCCAGGTCTGAGATTTGTGTCGTATGGGAAACCGATTCCCCTCACCCCAGCCCTCTCCCGAGGGAGAGGGAGCCGATCGCGTGTGGTTCAAAACCTGAGTTCGGCTCGGTATATCAAGTCGGCGTATCTACCGCAAACACCTCGGTCAGTCCCCGCTCCCTCTGGGAGAGGGCTAGGGTGAGGGTGCTTTTTGACGTTCAGGCAGCCTGGGAATAGAAATCGAGCACGCTTACGCCCGTGAGCAAATCGGTCTCAGGCAAATCCGCATGCTGATGCCCGCCCAGCGCGCAATACACCAGCCAATGGCGATCCTGGACATTGAAGGCAAGGCTGCCCACCAGACTTTGCTGGTCGTCGTATGGGGTGATGAGGTACAGGCGATCCTGGTTTTCCGCGTGCAGCATGTCGCATTCCATTCGGGTTTCGAGGCGCGCAGGGTGCAGCATCCACGTGACGGTGCCATGACACAGGACAGCCATCGGTCGATTGTCAGGTTATTTGTCGCAAAGGCTGGGGCGGGGTGGGCCGGTTTGGGTAGAATCCGCGCCGCGGTCGTCGGTCTGGCGTCTGCCACACCGGTTAAGTTCGAGGTCTGTGATGTCGCTGCACTTGATGACGCTGTTTACCGCCCATCCCGCCAAGTTGATCAATCTGCTGGCCTTGCTGCTGGCGTTTCCGGGCAGTTGGCTGCTGCACGCGACCCGCCGCCGTGAGCAACGTGCCCAGGCCAGTCTCGCCGCCCAGCGCCAGGCGCAGCCGAATGCCGAGCCGATGCTCGATTGGGCAACGTTGCGCATGAACCGGTTTTTCTATCGTTTTGGTTTTGCTTGCCTGGGCCTGGCGCTGCTGGTCTCGTGGATCAGCACCCGCGTCTGAAAACAAAAGATCGCAGCCTGCGGCAGCTTCTACACAGATGTCTGTAGGAGCTGCCGCAGGCTGCGATCTTTTGATCTTGCTCTGAAAAATTACAGCGGCAACCCAGCCTTGACCCGATACTGATTGCGCACCGGCGTCGCGTATTGCAGCACCAGATACGGACGATGCTCAGCGGGGCAGGCGTCCAGTCGGCTCTGCCATTCATCCTGCGCCTTGGCCAGTTCGTCGGCCGGGAACACCTCTGCCGCCTTCGGCACGTTCAATTGCGGATCGGCATCCGCCCACTGCGCGTACGCCAGGTAATGCACCGGGAACAACCGGTAGCCGCCGAGAATTTGCTTGTCCATCTCGATCGCCAATTGCTTGGTGTCCTCGAACACCTCGGTGATCGGCGCGGCAAAGTTCACGTGCACCCGGCCCTTGTAGCCGGTGATGCCCTTGGCAATGCTTACGTCATCCTCGCCCGGCGCCTTGGCGTAGGTGCCGGTGGTGGCGCGGATGTACAGCTCGCGGGCCTTGGCCTGGTCGCACGGGTCGTACTCATAGCTGATCGACACTGGCGTCACGTTCAACGAACGGATCACTTCGCCGAACGGCTCGTCCTTGCGGCTCATGTGGAACATCTTGAGGATCGCCGACTCGGTGCGGTCATCGCCATCCTTGGCCCGACCTTCAGCCTGCGCAATCCAGATCGACGCGCAGTCGTTGCGGATCGAGTGGTTGATGTAGGCCGACAGCAGTTGATACGCCGCCATTTTCTCGCGACGGCCGGTGATCGAGCGGTGGACGATGAAGCTCTTGTTCAGGCGCATCAGGTCGCTGACAAACGGCTTCTGCAGCAGATTGTCGCCAATCGCGATTCGCGGTGTCGGCAGGCCGGCGTGATACACGGCGTAGTTGACGAAGGCCGGGTCCATGACGATGTCGCGGTGGTTGGCGATGAACAGGTAGGCGCTGCCGGACTTGAACTGCTCGACACCGGTGTAGGTCACGCCGTCGGTGGCGCGCTCGATGGTGTGGTCGACGTAGTACTCGACTTTGTCCTGTAAGGTAGCCACGGAATTCACGTCGGCAAACTCACGACGCAGACGATGGGCTATAAGAGGTTTGAGCATCCAGCCGAAGGCACCGGCAAAACGCGGGAAGCGGAAGTGGGTGAGGATATCTAGAAACGCCTTGTCGCCGAGCAGCCTTGCCAGTACCGCAGGTACTTCGCTGTCGTCGTAAGGTCGGATGGCATCGAATTCGCCCATCATGCTCTCTTGTTGGAAACGGCTAGGGTAAGTAAAGGTTTTGATCGAAAACCCGCGGGGCACGGTCTGAAAAGTAGTCAGACAAAAATAGCCCTGCAAATAGACCGGCGATTATACGCACAAGTCACTTGGGAGACCGCGATGCTGGAAGCCGCTGAGTATGAATGTCCGTATTGTGGGGAAGTGGTTGAAACATCCGTGGACCTGTCCGGTGGCGATCAGACTTACATTGAGGACTGTCAGGTGTGCTGCCGGCCGATCACCTTTGTTCTGCAGGTGCACGGTGAAGACTGGTTTCTCGAAGTCTTCAGCGAAAACGAGTGAGGGCCGCGTATGCAGCGCATCTACGAACCGGCAAACCTGATGGAAGGCGAGATGCTCAAGGGCATGCTCGCCAATGAAGGAATCGAGGCGCACCTGATCGGCCGTGATCTGGTGGGCGGTACGGGGGAACTGCCGATCTTCGGCCTGCTCGGGTTGTCGGTGGACAACGATCAGGCCGAATACGCCCGTGAACTGATCACCGCGTACAATGCCGCGCTGCCGCTGCCCGGCGACGAACCGGAGAGCTTCCCCGGGACGCTGGTCTGTTAGGCTGACGTTCGTTTGATCAAGAGTCGTGTTGCCCCATGTGTGGACGTTATGCCCTGTTTCGCTGGAACCGCGACTTCGCGGCCCTGCCAGGTTTTCCCGCCGATCAGCAGGCGCAGTGGAACATTTCCCCCAATGATTCGGTGTTGATGCTGCGTGCCGACGAAGACGGCCAGCGCACATTGGCCCTTGCGCGCTGGGGCCTGACGCCGCCGTGGCTGACCGATCTGTCGAAAACCCCGGCCCATGCCCGCGCTGAAACCGTCGCAGAACAGCCGATGTTTCGTGAGGCCTTGCGTCTGCGGCGCTGCCTGCTGCCGGCCAACGGCTTTTACGAATGGCGCGGCACCCAGCGCAAGCGCCCGTATTGGCTGACGCCGGGGGAGGGCTCGTCGCTGTTTTTCGCGGCGATCTGGGAGGCGTATCCGGTGCAGGAGCAGGTCTGGCTGAGCACGGCGGTGATCACTCAGTCGGCGGCGAGCCAGCGGCGGCCGTTGATTCTTGATGAGGCCGGGCAAGCTGCCTGGCTGGATCCCGCAACGCCGCTGCATGTGTTGCAGGGTTTGCTCGCCAGCGAGCCGGCGGCGCTGCGCGAGCGGGTGTTGGCGAATCTGGTGAATGATCCGAAATTGAATGGGCCGGAGTGTCTGACCCCGGCTTAAGGCATTTAGATCAAAAGCCCCTCACCCCAGCCCTCTCCCGGAGGGAGAGGGGGCCGAATGGGGGATGCTTCAGAGGTACACCGACCTGAACGATCTGTTGTGAATCCATAATCGACTGTTTTTTTTCAGGTCGATGTATAGCGCAAGACATCGCGGTCGGTCCCCTCTCCCTCCGGGAGAGGGCTAGGGTGAGGGGCTCTTGATCTTTCAAACCTTGAACTGATTGATCAACCGCCGCTGCTGTTCCGCCAGTTTGGTCAACCCGGCGCTCGCCGAACTTGACTCATCCGCACCGCCGGCCACTTCATTCGCCACCTGACCGATATTGATCACGTTGCGATTGATGTCATCGGCAACCGCGCTCTGCTCCTCGGCGGCGCTGGCAATCTGCGTGTTCATGTCGTTGATCACCGACACCGCCTGGGTAATCGTCTCCAGCGCCTCGGCCGCTTTCGCCGCGTGCTGTACGCTCTCGTCGGTGCGGCTCTGGCTGTCTTCCATAACGCGCACCACATCGCGAGTGCCTTGCTGCAATTGCTGGATCATCGCCTGGATTTCTTCGGTGGCTTTCTGGGTTTTCTGCGCCAGATTGCGCACTTCGTCGGCGACCACGGCAAAACCGCGGCCCTGCTCGCCGGCCCGCGCGGCCTCGATCGCCGCGTTCAGAGCCAGCAGGTTGGTCTGTTCAGCGATCCCGCGAATGGCGGTGAGGATGGCGTTGATGTTTTCGCTGTCCTTGGCCAGCGTCTGCACCACGTCGACAGCCTTGCCGATTTCCACCGCCAGTACGCCGATCGAATTGGAGGTGTCGCGGACGATCTGCATGCCCTGGCTGGCGGCTTGATCGGCGTGGCTCGCTGCTTGTGCCGCCTGGGTGGCGTTGCGCGCGACGTCCTGGGCGGTGGCGGTCATTTCCTGCACGGCGGTCGCCACCTGATCGATCTCGGCCATTTGTTTCTGCACGCCGATGTTGGTGCGGATGGCGATGTCGGCGGTGTGTTCCGAGGAATCGCTGACGCTCTGCACCGAGGTCACCACTTGCGTAATCATCGCCTGCAACTTGGCGAGGAAGGTGTTGAAGCCTTTGGCAATCGAACCCAGTTCATCGCTGCGGTCACTGCTCAAACGCCGGGTCAGATCACCTTCGCCCTGAGCGATGTCATCGAGCATGGCGACCATTTGCTTGAGTGGCCGGGCAATGCCGTGGCCCACCAGCCAGATCACCAGCAGGCCGATGCCGGCGATGATCAGGCCGACCATGGCCATGCCGAAAGTGTCGGATTTGCGCTGGGCTTCGAGGTCGGCCTGGAGGTTTTGCAGATCAGCCATCACCGCATTCAGCGGCAATTGCAGCATCAGCGTCCAGCGCGCGTCGGTCTGGCCGATGCCGAACGGCAGGTAAAGCTCGATGCGGCCCTTGGCCTGATTGACCGAGTAGGTCACCTCGTCGCGCTTCAGATTGGCGAGGTTGCTGGTTTGTTCGGCGTCGAGGATGTCGCTGACCTTTTCGCCGAATTTGCTCGAATCCTTGGTATAGGCAACGATCCGCCCGTTGCCGCCGACCAGCGCCATTTCACCGGCCCCGCTGTAAAGCTTCTGGTTGGCGGCGAGGAGCATGTCCTGAATGAAGTTCACCGACAGGTCCGCGCCGACGATGCCCTGGAACGCGCCGTTGACCATGATCGGTTCGATGAACGAGGCGAGCATGACGATTTTGTCGCCGACCTTGTACGGTGCAGGGTCGATCACGCAGGGCTTTTTCGTTTCCTTGGAGCAGAGGTAGTACTCGCTGGCGCGCACGCCCGTGGACAGGGTTTTCTGATCGTCGACATCGGCCAGTTTGTCCACGCCCAGGCTGCCGTCGGTATTGCGGAACCACCACGGCAGGAAGCGCCCGTTGGCCGGATCGATGCCGACCACGGCGCTGCCGACGTAGGCCGCGTCATTGTGGTCCAGTGCGTTTTTTTCCCAGCCGATGTAGGTGCCGAGAATCTTCGGGTTCTTTTCGACGTTTTCCTTGATCAGACTGATCAATTGTTCGCGGCTGAGGCTCAGGCGCGGCTGGCCATCGGTGCCGTTTGTGCCGAGCAGAGCGTTGACGCGAACCAGGCCGCCGGCGATCAGCAGCGGCGCTTCGAGTTCGCGCTGGATCTGGCTGACCTGAGTCTGGGCCAACGAGGTCAGGCGCTGCTCGATCACTTGCTCGAACTGCGCCTGGGTGCGCTGTTGCACCATTTCTTGAGTGCGAGCGCCGGAGAACAGTGCATACAGCACCAGCGCCGCGACCACGCTGAGAACGATGGCGCCGGCCAGGGCGGCGACGGAAAACTGGATCGACTTGAACTTCATGGGAGCTCCGCACGCAAGAGGACAATCTGCGAGGGATTTATCGGCGGCGCGTGCAGGGCCATGAGAGACGTTGGTCGGAATCGCCGCGCGATGTCGTGGATGGATCGGTGCACGGCGGATTCAATGTGCGTTGAGGAATTTCCACCGCGTCTTGCGGCCATAGGTGAATGTACGCGCAATGCGTCCGGTGTATCTGGCGCCGATACCATTAGCCGCCTAGGATACGCCTCAGGTTTTCAGGGAGTTTTTGAATGAACAAGACATTGGTTACAAGTGCACTGAGCGCAGCGCTGTTGCTGGCCGGTTGTCAGTCGGTCAACACCACCAGCGGCGGTGCCGTGGGCGTGGAGCGCAAGCAGTACATGTTCAGCATGCTGTCCTCGCAAGAGGTCGACCAGATGTACGCGCAGTCGTATCAGAAGACCGTCGGCGAGGCGTCGAGCAAAGGTGTGCTGGACAAGACCAGCCCGGAAGCCAAGCGCGTGCAGACCATCGCCAACCGGCTGATCGCCCAGGCACCGACCTTCCGCCCGGACGCGGCGCAGTGGCAGTGGGAAGTCAATCTGATCAAGAGCGATGAGCTCAACGCCAACTGCGGTCCTGGCGGCAAGATCATTTTCTACACCGGGCTGATCGACAGCCTGAAACTCACCGACGACGAAATTGCCGCGGTCATGGGCCATGAAATCGCCCACGCCCTGCGCGAGCACGGTCGTGAAGCGATGTCCAAGGCTTATGGCATGGAGATGGCGAAGCAGGGCGCCGGTGCGTTGTTCGGGCTGGGTCAGGACAGCCTGGCGCTGGCCGACACCGTGGCCAACTACGGCATGACCTTGCCCAACAGCCGCGCCAACGAAAACGAAGCCGACCTGATTGGTCTGGAGCTGGCCGCCCGCGCCGGCTACAACCCGAACGCGGCGATCACCTTGTGGGACAAGATGAGCAAGGCTTCCGAGGGCGCGCCACCGGAATTCATGAGCACTCACCCGGCATCGAGCAGTCGCATTGCGGCGTTGCAGGCAGCCATTCCAAAAGTGATGCCGCTGTACGAAAAAGCCCCAAAATCCTGAGATTGACGGGGCCCTTGTGGCGAGGGAGCTTGCTCCCGCTCGGCTGCGCAGCAGTCGTAAATGCAGGCAATGCGGTGACATTGTTACACCGCGATTGCAGCGTTTGGGGCCGCTTCGCAGCCCAGCGGGAGCAAGCTCCCTCGCCACAGTTCATTCCAGATCAGGAGTAGGGTCAAACCCAGCCACTACTCTGCATGGCCTTGTACACCGCGACAATCGCCAGAATCATGAACGCCGAAGCCGCGAGGCGGCGGATCAGGGTCAGTGGCAGTTTGTCCGCGGCGAAATTACCCGCCAGTACCACCGGCACGTTGGCAATCAACATGCCCACGGTGGTGCCGATGATCACTAGCCACAGTTCCGGGTATTGCGCGGCGAGCATCACGGTGGCGATCTGGGTCTTGTCGCCGATCTCGGCGAGGAAGAACGCAATCAGGGTCGTCAGGAACGGCCCGAACTTGCGCGCCGTGCTGGCTTCGTCGTCATCCATCTTGTCCGGGACCAGAGTCCACAGTGCTGTGGCCGCGAAGCTGGCGGCGAGGATCCAGTGCAGCACGGCGTCGGAGAAGAAACTGCCGAACCAGGCACCTACCGCACCGGCTGCTGCGTGGTTGGCCAGGGTCGCGGCGACAATCCCGGCAATGATCGGCCAGGGTTTGCGGAAGCGAGCGGCGAGAATCAGCGCGAGCAGTTGCGTCTTGTCGCCGATTTCGGCCAAGGCAACGATAGCGGTGGGAACGAGTAACGAGTCCAGCATCAGGAATTTCCTAAGGGGCGGGTCGACACGGCTATGACACGTACAGCCTTCCCGCCCCGGGTAAGGTGTGCGTGTCATAGGTCTTGTCAAACCCTGCGATCCGTCTGCTGCGGACGCTTGGGTCGCATACGCCATGATCTGAGGATCAAGTATGTTGACGTATGCCGGACGAGCTTGACGCTCGTGGGAGACTACTCCCCTAGGACGGAGCGGATTCTGCCTAGGCAAATCCGATTGGGCAAGAACAAATTTTCAACCGCGCTTGGCCCGGTAAATGCGGAAACCATTGCCTTCAGCCTTGATCGCGCAAATGCCCAAGTGCTCCTCGATCAGCGGCTGATACTTGAGGAAGCTGTTGGCCACGAGGCGCAGTTCGCCACCGTTTTTCAGATGTTTGGCCGCTTTTCGCAGCAGATTCTCTGTGGCGAAATAATCGGTGTGCACGCCGACATGGAACGGCGGGTTGCTCAGAATTGCGTTCAAACCCATCGGTGCGGCGTCGATGCCATCACCGGTCAGGACGTCCGCCTCAAGGCCGTTGGCGGCCAGGGTCAGACGGCTGCTGGCGGCGGCGAACGCGTCGACATCGAGCAAGGTCACCTGATTGTGCGGATAGCGACGTTTCACCGCAGCCCCGAGCACGCCGGCGCCGCAACCGAAATCCAGCAGATGGCCGCTCGGCAGTTTGTCCAGATGTTCCAGCAGCAGGGCGCTGCCGCGATCCAGTCGACCGTGGCTGAACACGCCCGGCAGGCTGATGACCTTCAACGGCCCTTCGGCCAACGGCAGTTCGTAAGTCTGCGCCAGGCTTTCGAGGGATTTCGCTTCGGGCGCATTGGCCACGGTGACTTGCCAGAGCTGGCAGTGGCGGGCGCTGTCGAGTTTGCGCGGCTTGCCGAACGGATTGAGCTGCTTGGAGGCGCCTTCGATGCCGCTGCGTTTTTCCCCGACCAGAAACACCTCGCGCCCGGCCAGACGCGACGCCACGGCGTTGAGGATGTAGTCGGTCAGGTCCTTGGACTTGGGCAGAAACACCACGGCGCTGTCGAATTTGCGCTCCGGGACATTCACGCCGAACTGGCTGCGGCCCTCGAAACGTGCGTCCAGCGCGGCTTGATCGCCAGCGTGCCAGCACCAGCCGAACGCGTTGGGCAGACGCCCGAGCAAGTCGTCGGCAGGCAAGCCCGCCAACAACAGCGAACCCTGGAATAACTCGGCCTGACGAAGCAGTACTTCACTGCGCGGATCCATAACTGCTCCTTGAAAAAAAGTGCCGCAGTTTATCAACTGACGACCCGCAGCGCCTCACCGCTGAAAAACGCTTCGGCGTTTTCGCTCAGTTGGCTGACGATACGCTGGCGTGCCTCGCGACTGCCCCAGGCGTTGTGCGGGGTGACGATCAGGCGCGGAATATCGCCGGCGAGCAGCGGATTGCCCTGGGTCGGGGGCTCGACACTCAACACATCGGTGGCAGCACCGCCGAGGTGACCGCTGCGCAAAGCATCGGCCAGCGCCTGCTCATCGATCAGGCCGCCACGAGCGGTATTGACCACAAATGCGCCGGGCTTCATCGAGGCCAGCTCACGGGCGCCGATGAAATGCCGGGTATCCTCGTTGAGCGGGCAGTGCAGGGTCAGGGCGTCGATCTGCGGCAGCAGTTGCTCCAGTGGCAAACGATCCGGCCGCGCCGGGCGCCCGGGAATCTGCCCGAGCAACACGCGCATGCCGAACGCTTCGGCCAACCGCGCCACGGCGCCACCGAGTTCGCCATGCCCGAGCAGGCCGAGGGTCTTGCCTTGCAGTTCGACGATCGGGTAGTCGAGCAGGCAGAACTGTTTCGCCTGTTGCCAGCGGCCTTCGCCCACAGCTTTCTGATAGTCGGCCAGGCGCGTGGCGAGGTTGAGCAACAGCATGATCGTGTGTTGCGCCACCGACGGGGTGCCGTACGCCTGGCAATTGCACACGGTGATGCCGTGAGCGCGAGCGGCGGTGAGGTCGACGTTGTTGGTGCCGGTGGCGCTGATCAGGATCAGTTTCAGTTGCGGATTGGCAGTCATCGCGGCCGCATCGATCACGACTTTATTGGTGATCGCCACGCTGGCGCCTTGCAGGCGTTCGCTGACCTGTTCCGGCGAAGTCTGGGCGAACAGCTGCAGATCGCTGAAGCATTCACGCAACGGATTGAGGTCCAGATCGCCGAGGTCCAGCGAAGGGTGATCCAGGAATACCGCGCGGCGCGTGTTCGTCATCAACTGTACCTTTTGTGCTGTGAGCGGAGGGCGTACTCTGCCGAGCCTACCAGATGAAACAATTGGTTACTCGGCAGCATGAGCCGCTGTAATACCTGTGGCGAGGGAGCTTGCTCCCGCTGGGCTGCGAAGCAGACCCAAGCCCAATGAGGTTGTCTTAGCACTATCCGGTGTACCGGTTTTACGACTGCTGCGCAGCCGAGCGGGAGCAAGCTCCCTCGCCACAAATGGGTGGTGACTGCCGATTGGATGTTTACCCCTGAAAAATAGGAGCCCCCATGTACTGGACCGAGTTCTTGACCGTTGCACTGATCCATCTGCTCGCCGTCGCCAGCCCCGGCCCGGACTTTGCCGTGGTGGTGCGCGAGAGCGTCACCCATGGGCGTCGCGCCGGCACCTGGACCGCGCTGGGCGTAGGCTCGGCGATTTTCCTGCATGTCGGCTATTCGTTGCTTGGCATCGGTCTGATCGTGTCGCAATCGATCGTGCTGTTCAACGCGCTGAAGTGGGCGGCAGCGGCTTACTTGCTGTACATCGGCTTCAAGGCCTTGCGCGCGCAACCGGCGAAAACCGTCACCGATGACTTGCACAAGGAAGCCGGCGTGCGTACCGCGCGGGGTGCGTTCACCTCGGGCTTCGTCACTAACGGCCTGAATCCCAAAGCCACGCTGTTTTTCCTTTCGCTGTTCACCGTGGTGATCAACCCGCACACGCCGCTGGCCGTGCAGGCCGGTTACGGCGTGTACCTGGCGGTGGCGACGGCGATCTGGTTCTGTCTTGTGGCGATGCTGTTCAGCCAACACCGCGTGCGCGCCGGCTTCGCCCGCATGGGCCACTGGTTCGACCGCACCATGGGCGCGGTTCTGATCGCGCTCGGCGTGAAAATCGCGTTTACCGAGATGCACTGAGAACTGGAACACATTAATCCCTGTGGGAGCGAGCCTGCTCGCGAAAGCGCTAGTCCAGCCACCAAAGATGTCGACTGACCCGACGCCTTCGCGAGCAGGCTCGCTCCCACAAGTAGTGTTTTCTTCCGGATCAGCCCGAAATGCTGGCGCAAAGCTAGCATTTGCGCGGTTCTGCAAATCATTCCTTTGGCTGATTTGACTGTCTTGCAGGCGCACTAGAGTACGAATCTCTCCGCCAACACCGTGCAGTCAGAAAAGGGATTCTTATGTTGCAGACTCGGGTCATTCCGCCGGCCGATGGGGCCTACCAGTATCCATTGCTGATCAAACGGCTGCTGATGTCTGGCGCCCGTTACGAGAAAACCCGCGAAATCATCTACCGTGACCAGTTGCGCTACAGCTATCCGACCCTGATCGAACGTGTTGCGCGGCTGGCCAATGTGCTCACCGCTGCTGGCGTGAAGGCCGGCGACACGGTGGCGGTGATGGACTGGGACAGCCATCGTTACCTGGAATGCATGTTCGCCATTCCGATGATCGGCGCGGTGATCCACACCATCAACGTGCGACTGTCACCGGAGCAGATCCTCTACACCATGAATCACGCCGAGGACCGCTTCGTGCTGGTCAACAGCGAGTTCGTCGGGCTCTACCAGGCCATCGCGCCGCAGTTGACCACGGTCGAGAAAACCCTGCTGCTGACCGATCTTCCGGAGAAAACTGCAGAGCTGCCCAACCTCGTCGGTGAATACGAGCAACTGCTGGCCGCTGCAAGTGCGCAATACGATTTCCAGGACTTCGACGAAAACTCGGTGGCCACCACGTTCTACACCACCGGCACGACGGGCAATCCGAAAGGCGTGTATTTCACCCACCGGCAACTGGTGCTGCACACCATCGGCGTGGCGACGATCATGGGGTCGATCGACAGCGTGCGCCTGCTCGGCACCAACGATGTGTACATGCCGATCACGCCAATGTTCCACGTCCACGCCTGGGGATTGCCCTACGTGGCGACCATGCTCGGGCTCAAGCAGGTCTATCCCGGGCGTTACGATCCGGAATATCTGGTGGAGTTGTGGCGCAAGGAGAAGGTGACTTTTTCCCACTGCGTGCCGACGATCCTGCAGATGCTGCTCAACGCCAAAGCCGCGCAGGATGCCGACTTCGGCGGCTGGAAGATCGTCATCGGCGGCAGCGCGCTCAATCGCAGCCTGTATGAAAACGCCAAGGCGCGCGGCATTCAGCTGACGGCCGCGTACGGTATGTCGGAAACCGGGCCGCTGGTGTCCTGCGCGCACCTCAACGATGAATTGATGGCCGGGACTGAAGACGAGCGCACCACTTACCGGATCAAGGCCGGTGTGCCGGGGCCATTGGTCGAAGCGGCGATTGTCGACGGCGAGGGCAACTTCCTCCCGGCCGACGGCGAAACCCAGGGCGAACTGGTGCTGCGCGCGCCATGGCTGACCGAAGGCTACTTCAATGAACCGCAGAAGGGCGCCGAGCTCTGGGCCGGCGGCTGGCTGCACACCGGCGACGTCGCCACGCTCGACAGCATGGGCGTGATCGACATTCGTGACCGTATCAAGGACGTGATCAAGACCGGCGGCGAGTGGATCTCCTCCCTCGACCTCGAAGACCTGATCAGTCGGCATGCGGCGGTACGCGAAGTAGCAGTGGTGGGCATTGCCGACCCGCAGTGGGGCGAGCGTCCGTTTGCCTTGCTGGTAGTGCGCGAAGGGCAGGTGATCGGTGCGCGTGAGCTCAAGGAACACCTCAAGCCGTTCGTCGAGCTGGGGCATCTGAGCAAGTGGGCGATCCCCAGCCAGATCGCCCTTGTTACCGAAATTCCCAAGACCAGTGTCGGCAAGCTCGACAAGAAGCGTATCCGCCTCGACATCACCGAGTGGCAGGCCAATAACAGCACCTTCCTTTCGACACTTTGAGTGCCTGCTGGCGCGCCGAAACCGGCGCGCCAGACCCACCAAGCAAGCGCTTGGCTTGTGAAATCGAAAAAATCAGCCATCCTTGCCGTGCCGACTTGTGTCGGACTGGCGAAAGGACTGTTCCAGAGTGGTTGGCGGCTGCAAATCACACTTTAGAGGGATCAAGCACTACCACCCGCTGGCTATAGTCCGCTCAAGGACTTTTTGAAAACGGAGCACACGCACTGATCGGGGCGAGCAACTCTGGAACGATTTCGGGCAGCCCTGGCGCCCGGTCCTCCACAGCGTTTTTAAAAGTACTCACTGCCATAACAATAATGCACATGGAGTAGCGTCGATGACCTCAGCAAACCAGTTCTGGCGCCGGGCGAAACTGCCTCTGGCGGTCAGTCTTGCCTCCTCGCTCGCCGGGCCTGCATTCGGCGTCAGTTTCAACGTCGGTGAAATCGAAGGGCAGTTCGACTCGTCCCTGTCGATCGGTGCCAGTTGGTCCACGCAGAGCCCGAACAAGAACCTCATCGGCGTCAACAATGGCGGCCATGGCCTGTCGCAGACTTCCGATGACGGTCACGCCAACTTCAAGAGCGGCGAAACCTTCTCGAAGATCTTCAAGGGCATCCATGACCTTGAACTGAAATACGGCGACACCGGCGTGTTCGTCCGTGGCAAATACTGGTACGACTTCGAACTGAAGGACGAAAGCCGCCAGTTCAAGGACATCAGCGACAGCAACCGCAAAGAGGGCGCCAAGTCCTCGGGCGGGCAGATCCTCGACGCCTTCGTCTACCACAACTACGCGATTGCCGATCAGCCGGGTTCCGTGCGTCTGGGCAAGCAAGTGGTGAGCTGGGGTGAAAGTACCTTCATCGGCGGCGGCATCAACTCGATCAACCCGATCGACGTCTCCGCGTTCCGTCGTCCGGGCGCCGAGATCAAGGAAGGCCTGATTCCGGTCAACATGTTCTACGTGTCCCAGAGCCTCACCGATAACCTCTCGGCCGAAGCGTTCTATCAACTGGAATGGGACCAGACCGTCGTCGACAACTGCGGCACGTTCTTCTCCCAGCCGGACATCGTTGCCGACGGTTGCGACAGCAATCTGCGCGTGCTGAACAAGCGTTCGCAGATTCCGGCCATCGCCCTCGGGCCGTTGGCGGGCGCAGGCGTGGATGTCAACGAAGAAGGCGTACTCGTGCGCCGTGGGCCGGACCGTGATGCCCGCGACAGCGGCCAGTGGGGCGCGTCCCTCAAATACATGTTCGAGCCACTCGATACCGAGTTCGGCGCCTACTTCATGAACTACCACAGCCGTGCGCCGATCTTCAGCGCCACCGGTGCGCCGCAGTCGGTGTACAACACCGCCGCCGCGCTGCCGGGGCCGTTCGCCGCGCTCGCACCGCTGCTGGTTGCGGGCAACTCCAATTACTTCATCGAATACCCGGAAGACATTCGTCTCTACGGCCTGAGCTTCTCCACCACCCTGCCTACCGGTACGGCGTGGAGCGGTGAGATCAGCTATCGTCCGAACGCGCCGGTGCAACTGAACTCCACCGACATCCTGTTTGCCGGCGTGCGTCCACTGGGCGGCGCGCTGACCAACGCTTCGCTGCTCACTGGCGTACCGGGTCAGGACCTGCACGGCTATGAGCGCAAGGAAATCACCCAGATCCAGACGACCTTCACGCACTTCTTCGATCAGGTCATGGGCGCCAGCCGTCTGACCCTCGTCGGTGAAGTGGGCGCGACTTACGTCGGCGGGCTGGAAAGCCGTTCCGACATGCGTTATGGCCGCGATCCGGTCTACGGCCCGGGCGAATTGCCGGCCACTGGCACCACCAATACCTGCGCCAACATCCTCAACGCCAGCACCATCAACGGCGCCGGCCCGGGTTCACCGCAGAACAACCGCAGCCGCAATTGCGACAACGACGGTTTCACCACCTCGATGTCCTGGGGCTACCGTGGTCGTGCCATCTGGGAATACAACGACGTGTTCGCCGGCGTAAACCTCAAGCCGAACGTGGCCTGGTCCCACGACGTCAGCGGTTACTCGCCAGGCCCTGGCGGCAACTTCGAAGAGGGTCGCAAAGCGGTCAGCCTGGGCGTCGATGCCGAATACCAGAACACCTACACCGCGAGCCTGGCCTACACCAATTTCTTCGACGGCAAGTACACCACCGTGGATGACCGCGACTTCGTGGCGCTCAGCTTCGGCGTGAACTTCTAAGCACTGCATTTCAGGACGAACGAATTTATGAAAATAACAAAGAGTCTGTTCCACGCCGGTGTTCTGGGCCTGTCGCTGCTGGCGACCGGCGTCATGGCGGCGGTGCCTGCTGCCGAAGCGGATAAACTGGGCAAGAGCCTGACGCCGATGGGCGCGGAGATGGCCGGTAACGCCGACGGTTCGATCCCGGCCTGGAAACCGCTGCCGAAAAATGCCGGCAGCGTCGACAGCAAAGGCTTCCTGTCCAACCCTTACGCCAGTGAGCAGCCGCTGTTCACCATCACTGCCAAGGACGTCGACAAGTACAAGGACAAGCTTGCCCCGGGCCAGTACGCGATGTTCAAGCGCTACCCGGAAACCTTCAAGATGCCGGTCTATCCGTCCCATCGCGGCGCCACCGTGCCGGATGACGTATTCGCTGCCATCAAGAAGAATGCGACCAGCACTAATCTGGTGTCCGGCGGCAACGGTCTGGAAAACTTCGATACCGCCGTGCCGTTCCCGATCCCGAAAACCGGTGTGGAAGTGATCTGGAACCACATCACCCGCTATCGCGGCGGCAGCGTGACCCGCCTGGTGACCCAGGCCACGCCGCAACCGAACGGCTCGTACAGCCTGGTGTACTTCCAGGATCAGTTCGTGTTCCGCGACAAGATGAAGGACTACGATCCGGCGAACCCGGGCAACATCCTGTTCTACTTCAAGCAGAAAGTGACCGCGCCGGCGCGTCTGGCCGGTGGCGTACTGCTGGTGCACGAGACTCTCGATCAGGTCAAAGAGCCGCGTTCGGCGTGGGTCTACAACGCCGGTCAGCGTCGGGTGCGTCGTGCACCGCAAGTGTCGTATGACGGCCCGGGTACCGCCGCCGACGGCCTGCGTACTTCCGACAACCTCGATATGTACAACGGCGCGCCGGATCGCTACGACTGGAAGCTCGAAGGCAAGAAGGAGATGTACATCGCCTCCGACAGCTACAAACTCGACGATCCGAAACTGAAGTACTCGGACATCATCAAGGCCGGCCACATCAATCAGGATCTGGCGCGTTACGAGCTGCGCCGCGTCTGGCATGTCACAGCGACCCTGAAGGAAGGTCAGCGCCACATCTACGCCAAACGTGACTTCTACATCGACGAGGACACCTGGCAAGCCGCGGTGATCGACCACTACGACGGTCGTGGTCAACTGTGGCGTGTGGCCGAGGCGCATGCCGAGAACTACTACGACAAGCAAGTGCCGTGGTACGCCCTTGAAACCCTCTACGACCTGCAGTCCGGCCGTTATCTGGCGCTGGGCATGAAGAACGAAGAGAAGCAGGCGTATGACTTCGGTTTCACCGCCACCACCAGCGACTTCACCCCGGCCGCTCTGCGTCAGGACGGTGTGCGCTAAAGCTGCTTGAACCCGAGGCCGCATCCTCATGAAAACGCCCCGACTGGTTCGGGGCGTTTTTTTCGGCTTTTGAAATCGCTTTTTGTAGGAGCTGCCGAAGGCTGCGATCTGTTGATCTTGAAAATTCAACATCAAAGATCGCAGCCTTCGGCAACTCCTACATGGGAGGGCGCGGGTGGATGTAGGCTTTTTGTAGCCATTTGTAGCAGCAACCTTCATAACCGGTTCGATTAAGGCTAGGCTGCGGACATCTGCAACGCCGCCAATCGCCTTCGAACAAGAGCCGGCCATGACTGATCTGTCCCCACTTCCGGGTCCCGCAAGCATCACCGTCGCAGCACTGGACGGGCGTTTTTTCCGCCCGCCGCTGCCTGACGGCTATGTCCTGCGACCGCGCCTCTGCCAGCGTCTGCAGGCCGGGCTGGGTGGCCGGTTGCTGTTGGTCAGCGCCCCGGCAGGGTTCGGCAAGAGCTCGCTGGCGGTGGAGTTCTGTCAGAGTCTGCCGGCGCACTGGCAAAGTCTGTGGTTGGGCTTGAGTCCGCGTGACAGTGATCCCGGGCGTTTTCTCGAGCGCTTGCTCGAAGGTCTGCAAGACTATTTTCCGGCCTTGGGCGCCGGTGCGCTTGGCCTGCTGAAAATGCGTCAGCGTCATCAGCCGTTCGCCTTCGAAGAATGGCTCGACGGACTGCTCGACGAGCTCGCGCTGCATCTCGATCCCGCTGCACCGCTGCTGCTGGTGCTCGACGATTACCACCTCGCCCAAGGGCCGGTGCTGGATCGTTGCCTGCAATTTTTCCTCAATCATCTGCCCGATGGCTTGCTGGTGATGGTTACCAGTCGGCAGCGCCCGGACTGGCATCTGGCGCGTCTGCGCCTGTCGCGGCAGTTGCTCGAGCTGCACGAACAGGATTTGCGCCTGACCCACGATGAAGCGCTGACTCTGCTCGATCGGCACAGCAGCTCACTGCGCGGCGAAGCACTGGAAAGCCTGATCCAGCGCAGCGAAGGCTGGGTCGCCGGCCTGCGCTTCTGGTTGCTGGCGGTGGCCGAGGCGGGCAGCGATGCCGCGCTGCCGCAAGCGCTGAACGGCGGGGAAGGGCTGATTCGCGACTATCTGCTCGAAGAAGTCATCGATTGCCTGCCCGCCGACGTGCAATCCTTTCTCTACGAAACCGCACCGCAGGAACGCTTTTGCAGCGAGCTGTGCGACGCTGTCCGCGAAGCCCATGACAGCGCCGAGATCCTGCGCTTTCTGCTCGCTCATCAGGTATTTCTGGTACCGCTGGACGAGCACGGTCACTGGTATCGCTATCACCATTTGTTCTCCGACTTGTTGCGCAGCCGGCCGATCGCCCAGGCGATGGTGCCGACTGCCACCCTGCATTTGCGCGCCTGTCGCTGGTTCAATGCGCAGGGCTTGCTCGATGAAGCGGTGGAGCAGGCGTTGCGTGCCGGGCATCTCGATGTCGCCGCGAACCTGGTACAGAACCTGTCCGAAGAACAACTGCTCGCCGAGCAGAACGTCGGCATGCTGCTGCGCTGGAAGATGGACTTGCCCGACAGTCTGCTGATCAGCACGCCACGGCTGATCGTGCTCTACAGCTGGGCACTGGGGCTGGCCTGCCAACTCGATGCCGCCGAAGAGCTGGCCAGCCATTTGAGCCGCTTTCTGCCAGCGCCCTCGGCCACCGCGCAGAAATCGATGCTGGCGCAGTGGCTGGCGTTGAGCGGGATCATCGCTCGCGGACGCGGCCATCGCGATCTGACCCTGCGCTATTGCGGCGAGGCGCTGGAGAGCCTGCCGGCCAAGCGTTACGGCCAGCGGCTGATGTGCCTGTCGACCCTGTCCAATCTGGCGATCGCCGACGGCGATCTGTGGCGCGCCCGCGGGCTGAACCGTGAATCCCTCGAACTGGCGCAACGGGTCGGCAATCCATTATTCGAAGCTCTGGCGCATTACGATCGGGCCCGGGTTCTGCAATCGCGGGGCGAGATCCTGCGCGCGCTGGATGAAGTGCATCAGGGGCTGGAGCGCTTGCGTGGTCTGTCGCCGCAACGACTGTACGCCGTACGCGCGCGGCTGACGTTGTACGAAGGTTTCCTGCTGGCGATGCGTTTGCAATCTCAGGCCGCGCGCGTACGCCTGCTCGCCGGGATTGGCGAAGCGCGGGCCTGTCGCGACATCAGCGTGCTGATCGGTCACTGCGTGATCGCCCGCCTGGACGGGGCCAGCGGCGAGTTCGCCAAGGCCTTTGCCGAACTCGCCGAAGCCGAGCGCCTGATGCACATCTGGGACGTGCCGCCGATCTACTATCTGGCGATGATCACGCTGGTCAAATGCGAACTGTGGCTGGCGCAGGGGCGTATCGATCTCGCCGAGGCGTGGCTCGCGCGCCTGGGGCAGACCTACACCGGCGAGCATGCTGCCGCACCGCCGGAGTTTCATCCACAGCTGCCACTGCATGTGGAACTGCAACAGGCACTGCTCGATTTAATCCAAGGGCAACCGATGCTCGCCGAAGGGCGTTTGAACCTGTTGCATGAAAACGGCCAGCGAACCGGGCGGCAGTTGCTCAGCGTGATGGCACTGACGCAGAAGGTGGCGTTATTGCTGGCGACCGCCCGTGAACCGGAAGCCCGCAAAGCGCTGGCTCAGGCAATGGAAGCTGCTGCCGGCGGTGCCGTTCAACCTTTTGAGGCGTTGCTGAAAAGTCATCCCGACTGGTTGCGTGGACAACTGCAGGCGCTCACTTGCAACGCGGTCAGCCAGCAATTGCTTACGCATTTTCCTACAGCAGTGTTGCGCCCCACCGTGGAAAGCTCTGTCACTGAACAACTCAGCAGCCGTGAATTGGCGGTACTGCGCCTGATCGCACAGGGCTGTTCCAATCAGGAAATCAGTGAGCAGTTGTTCATTTCCCTGCACACCGTGAAAACCCACGCCAGCCACATCAATAGCAAGCTGGGCGTCGAGCGGCGTACCCAGGCAGTGGCGCGCGCCAAGGAACTGGGATTGCTCTATTGAGATCACGCCATGACCCGACAGAAAAACAAACGCCCCGAACCAGTCGGGGCGTTTGTTTTCAGTTCACCGGCCGGGGTTGCTGGCCTGGCAAGTGAACAGAGCGTCAGGCCACCAGATCGTTGGCGCTGAAGCTATTGACACCGACCAGCTGGATTTCGAAGTCCGCGCCGGCATTGCCGCTGACATTGCCCGACAGTACGTGGTCGACGAAGCGCAGTTGCCCGGCACCGGTGAAGTCATTGGCGCCGATGAAAGTGAAGCCGTTAAAGCCAGCAGTCATCAGGTTGGCATCAAACTTCGTCAGATCAATCTTGTCGCCTTGCAGGCTGTTGAAGTCAGTGATGACGTCTCGATTGGCGCCGAGGCCTATTTCGTTGACTGCGCGGAAGACGAAGGTGTCGGCTCCGTTACCTCCAATGAGCGTGTCTTTGCCCGCACCACCGTCCAGTACGTTGTTGCCATCGTTGCCGTACAGGGTGTTGTTCAGGGCATTACCGGTAGCCTTGAGGTCTGCGGCACCTGCCAGAGCGAGGATTTCGACGTTGTTGCCCAAGGTGTAGTCGACGTAGGAATAGACCATGTCGATTTCCGAGAGTGAGGTACCCGTCTCGACCACCACATCCGCGATGTCGTTAACGATGTAAGTATCGTTACCGGCGCCGCCGATCATGGTATCTGCGCCCCAGCCGCCGTCGATGAAGTTGGCGTCGCTGTTGCCCGTCAGGGTGTTGTTCAGCACGTTGCCCGTCAGGTTGAACGCCCCTGCGCCGCTGATGATGAGATTTTCGACGTTTAGCAGATTGCTCTGGTTCAGACTGACGGTGCTGGTCTGGGCGGTAGCGCTGTACTCAATGACAATGGTGTCGTTACCCTCATTGGCATATTCCTGAATCAGCGCCAGTTCTCCCGCCTGATCGACGCCGTAGCCGTCATTGCCCTTGCCGCCGATCATGGTGTCGAGGCCAGCCCCCCCGACCAGTTGGTTGTTGCCGTCATTGCCGATCAATACGTTGTTCAGCGCGTTGCCGACGGCGTAGTTATTGGCAGTGCCGGTGAGCGTGAGGTTTTCCACGTTGGCGACAA
The DNA here is from genome assembly GCF_020736465.1 of Pseudomonas sp. HN2. Taxonomy (NCBI): domain Bacteria; kingdom Pseudomonadati; phylum Pseudomonadota; class Gammaproteobacteria; order Pseudomonadales; family Pseudomonadaceae; genus Pseudomonas; species Pseudomonas sp. HN2. The sequence continues at coordinate 5,017,734 of NZ_CP085885.1, read as the reverse complement.
GTGCGTAGCTGATCGAGGCGCGAACGGTGTCGATCTCGCTGGCCAGGGTGCTGGTCTCGCTGACCACGTCACCGACGTTGTCGAGGATGTAAGTATCGTTGCCAGCGCCGCCAGCCATGAAGTCGGCGCCCAGGCCGCCGTCGACTACGTTGTTGCCTTCGTTGCCGTAGAGGGTGTTGTTCAGGGCATTACCGGTAGCCTTGAGGTCTGCGGCACCTGCCAGAGCGAGGATTTCGACGTTGTTGCCCAAGGTGTAGTCGACGTAGGAATAGACCATGTCGATTTCCGAGAGTGAGGTACCCGTCTCGACCACCACATCCGCGATGTCGTTAACGATGTAAGTATCGTTACCGGCGCCGCCGATCATGGTATCTGCGCCCCAGCCGCCGTCGATGAAGTTGGCGTCGCTGTTGCCCGTCAGGGTGTTGTTCAGCACGTTGCCCGTCAGGTTGAACGCCCCTGCGCCGCTGACGATGAGATTTTCGACGTTTAGCAGATTGCTCTGGTTCAGACTGACGGTGCTGGTCTGGGCGGTAGCGCTGTACTCAATGACGATGGTGTCGTTACCCTCATCGGCATATTCCTGAATCAGCGCCATTTCTCCCGCCTGATCGACGCCGTAGCCGTCATTGCCCTTGCCGCCGATCATGGTGTCGAGGCCAGCCCCCCCGACCAGTTGGTTGTTGCCGTCATTGCCGATCAATACGTTGTTCAGCGCGTTGCCGACGGCGTAGTTATTGGCAGTGCCGGTGAGCGTGAGGTTTTCCACGTTGGCGACAAGTGCGTAGCTGATCGAGGCGCGAACGGTGTCGATCTCGCTGGCCAGGGTGCTGGTCTCGCTGATCACGTCACCGACGTTGTCGAGGATGTAAGTATCGTTGCCAGCGCCGCCAGCCATGAAGTCGGCGCCCAGGCCACCGTCCAGTACGTTGTTGCCGCTGTTGCCGGTCAGGGTATTGTTCAGCGCATTGCCCGTCAGGTTGAACGCCCCTGCGCCGCTGATGATGAGATTTTCGACGTTTAGCAGATTGCTCTGGTTCAGACTGACGGTGCTGGTCTGGGCGGTAGCGCTGTACTCAATGACGATGGTGTCGTTACCCTCATCGGCATATTCCTGAATCAGCGCCAGTTCTCCCGCCTGATCGACGCCGTAGCCGTCGTTGCCCTTGCCGCCGATCATGGTGTCGAGGCCAGCCCCCCCGACCAGTTGGTTGTTGCCGTCATTGCCGATCAATACGTTGTTCAGCGCGTTGCCGACGGCGTAGTTATTGGCAGTGCCGGTGAGCGTGAGGTTTTCCACGTTGGCGACAAGTGCGTAGCTGATCGAGGCGCGAACGGTGTCGATCTCGCTGGCCAGGGTGCTGGTCTCGCTGACCACGTCACCGACGTTGTCGAGGATGTAAGTATCGTTGCCAGCGCCGCCAGCCATGAAGTCGGCGCCCAGGCCGCCGTCGACTACGTTGTTGCCTTCGTTGCCGTAGAGGGTGTTGTTCAGGGCATTACCGGTAGCCTTGAGGTCTGCGGCACCTGCCAGAGCGAGGATTTCGACGTTGTTGCCCAAGGTGTAGTCGACGTAGGAATAGACCATGTCGATTTCCGAGAGTGAGGCACCTGTCTCGACCACCACATCCGCGATGTCGTTAACGATGTAAGTATCGTTACCGGCGCCGCCGATCATGGTATCTGCGCCCCAGCCACCGTCGATGAAGTTGGCGTCGCTGTTGCCCGTCAGGGTGTTGTTCAGCACGTTGCCCGTCAGGTTGAACGCCCCTGCGCCGCTGACGATGAGATTTTCGACGTTTAGCAGATTGCTCTGGTTCAGACTGACGGTGCTGGTCTGGGCGGTAGCGCTGTACTCAATGACAATGGTGTCGTTACCCTCATTGGCATATTCCTGAATCAGCGCCAGTTCTCCCGCCTGATCGACGCCGTAGCCGTCATTGCCCTTGCCGCCGATCATGGTGTCGAGGCCAGCCCCCCCGACCAGTTGGTTGTTGCCGTCATTGCCGATCAATACGTTGTTCAGCGCGTTGCCGACGGCGTAATTATTGGCAGTGCCGGTGAGCGTGAGGTTTTCCACGTTGGCGACAAGTGCGTAGCTGATCGAGGCGCGAACGGTGTCGATCTCGCTGGCCAGGGTGCTGGTCTCGCTGATCACGTCACCGACGTTGTCGAGGATGTAAGTATCGTTGCCAGCGCCGCCAGCCATGAAGTCGGCGCCCAGGCCACCGTCCAGTACGTTGTTGCCATCGTTGCCGGACAGGGTGTTGTTCAACGCGTTGCCGGTACCGCTGAGATTTGCGCTACCAACCAGATTCAATATCTCGACGTTATTGCCCAGGGTGTAGTCGACGTAGGAGTAGACCATGTCGATTTCCGAGAGCGAAGTACCGATTTCGACGACCACGTCGCCGACGTTCTCGACGATATAAATATCGTTGCCGGCACCACCCTCCATTCTGTCGGCACCCGCCATGCCATTGAGTTGATTATCCAGTGCGTTGCCGATCAGCGTGTCATTGAAAACCGAACCGGTAGCGTTTTCTATCTTCGCGCCGTATGCAATCGCCAGACCTTCATTGAAGGCATTGCCGGCCTGGTCAGTAAAGGCCTGACCGATCGTGCTGTACTGTCCTTCGTTGAGGTTAAGGCTGACGGCTGCCAATTGGTTGCTCGCATCGATCGTATCGACACCGCCGGCGTCCCAGATGGTTTCAAACACAGATTGTGTCGGTGCCCAGGAGTACACGTTGTTGCCAGTCATCCACTGGGTATTGGCGCCATACAGGCTCTGGATCGCCAGGATGTCGAGCACCATCGGAGTGGTCGGCAGGTACGAGTAATTGTTGTTATAGCTCATGACGGTGAAGGCGACGTCATCCAGCGCCGGAGCGAGCGTGATGGCATTGTTGGCTGATGGTGCGAACGAATGCTTCAGGCCAATGGCATGACCGATTTCATGAACGAATGTCATGAAGTCATAAGTGCCCTTGTCCGGAAACAGTTCACTGGTGTTTGGTCCGATCCAGACATCACCGCCATTAGGCTTTTCGGAAGGAGTGTAAGCCCAGGCTGCTGCGTCGTCGTCCAGCAACGAGTAACCGCCGAAGCGCAGGTCGCCCACGCTCGTCGAGGATTCACCGGTCAACTGAAAGGTGATATTCGCCACCGCGGCCCAACTATCCAGTGCGCCCATTACCGCCAGTTTCTGTGTGTTTGTCAGGGCGTAGGCGGCCTTTGGTTCATTGTCGGCGCTGTAGTTCGGTGCGAAGACTGAAACACCAGGGACGATGAAACTGTAGGTAAGACTGGTCACTGCCGCAGGGGAGTACCACTTGGTGCTTTCCCATTTATAGCCGGAAATAAGGCTGTCGACAGGAGCTACCCCTGTCAATGAAGCGGACCAGGTGTCGGTGTAACCAGTAGGGCGTGGCATGAAGAATTCCTGAGGTAGGCTGCGGCCCTTCCCGAAATGTGGCCGCTACAAGGTTTGATTTTGCACGAAAAAAAACAGCTTTGACATTATATGGCCACTATTTTCCGATTGATGGCGTCAAAAAACTGTTCGGGCGATATGTATCGGCGTGTGACGTAGAATCTTGATGTCAGCTTCATGCCTTCAGCTCAGGATCCCTATGACCGTTCCGAATCCAGCACTCATCCGCGAAACCTTCCCCGTCGGACCGCTTCAGTGCAACTGCACCATCATCGGCGACCCGATCACGAAAAAAGCCATCGTCGTCGACCCGGGCGGCAATCCCGATCTGATCATGGCGCGCCTTGATACCCTCGGTCTGAGGGTGGTCAGCATCATCCACACCCACGCGCATCTTGACCATTTCCTGGCTTCCGGGCAGATGAAGGAAAAGACTGGTGCGACCCTGCATCTGCATAAGGAAGATCAATTCCTCTGGGACAACCTCGAAATGCAATGCCAGATGTTCGGCGTGCCTTACGCTCCGGTACCGTCGCCGGATCGTTGGTTGAGCGATGATGAAGAACTGGCCTGTGGTTGCGGCGTCGCGCTGCATACGCCGGGGCATACGCCAGGTTCCATGAGCTTCTGGTTTTCCGAGGCTAAGCTGTTGATTGCCGGAGACACGCTGTTTCGTCGCGGAGTAGGGCGCACGGACTTATGGGGCGGCGATCAGGCGACCATCGTGCGTTCGATCAAGCAGCGGCTATATACGCTGGACGAGGACGCAACCGTTGTTACCGGGCACGGTCCGGACACGCGTCTGGGTGACGAGATGCGAGAGAACCCGTTTGTGCGTGCCTGAATTTTTTGTCACGGGCGGCGCGCGGAATTTTTGGGCATTGTCATGATCCAACGCCCGCGCAGGTCCATTAGTTGATCGGTGGCCGCTGCACCAAAGAATGCAAAAAAGACCAGGAGCTCTCCATGTTCACCACGCGTCGTTTGATTATTGTCGCTACTGCCGTGGCCGTGCTGTCCGGCTGCGCCTCGCCCAATCCGTATGACAATCAGGGTCAGGCCGACGGTGGCTCGCAGGGCATGAGCAAAACCGCCAAATACGGTGGCCTCGGTGCGCTGGCCGGTGCACTCGCCGGCGCTGCCATCGGCCACGACAACCGTGGCAAGGGCGCCTTGATCGGCGCCGCTGTTGTCGGTGCATCCGCTGCCGGCTACGGTTACTACGCCGACCAGCAGGAAAAGAAACTGCGCGCGAGCATGGCCAACACTGGTGTTGAGGTGCAGCGTCAGGGTGATCAGATCAAGCTGATCATGCCGGGCAATATCACCTTCGCCACCGACTCGGCGAACATCGCCCCAAGCTTCTATCAGCCGCTGAACAACCTGGCCAACTCGCTGAAAGAGTTCAACCAGAACCAGATCGAAATCGTCGGCTACACCGACAGCACCGGCAGCCGCCAGCACAACATGGACCTGTCCCAGCGTCGTGCGCAGAGCGTGGCGACCTACCTGACCTCGCAAGGCGTCAGCGGTGCCAACCTGTCGGCCCGTGGCGCCGGCCCGGATAATCCGATCGCCAGCAACGGTGACGTCAATGGCCGTGCGCAGAACCGCCGGGTTGAAGTCAACCTGAAGGCGATTCCGGGCCAGCAGTATGGTGATCAGCAACAGCAACAGCAACCGGGTACGGTTCAGCAGTACCCGTAAGCGACTGCCTGAAAGAACCAATGCCCGGTCCTGTGATCGGGCATTTTTTTTGTGTCATTGCCGCCGGCGTCATCGCGAGCAGGCTCACTCCTACAGTGGGACGCATTCCAAAATGTAGGAGTGAGCCTGCTCGCGATGGCGATAAAATGGGCACCAGAAACCTGCCGGGCACAAAAAAGCCCCCGGACACATCAATGTCCGGGGGCTTTTTGTTAGCCGCGAAGGCTGATTACTTCTTCAAACCATAGTGCTCATCGAGCATGCCCGGCGAGTTCGGATTCTTCGGTGCATAGTCACGCGGTGGTTCCTGATCGCGCGGTGGCGTCAGGCGTTCGCGGGGGGCCTGCGCTGCGTCGGCGTGCAGGGCGGCGATCAGGCGCTGGCGGGTCTGCTCGTCCAGGGCCAGACGGTTGGCGCCCTCGGCGAGATGATCCTGCACTTCCTGATAACTTTGGGTCAGCTTCTTGACCAGCATCGCGGTGCTGTTGAAGTGGGTGACCACTTCGTTTTGATAACTGTCGAAACGCTCCTGGATATCATCCAGTTGACGCTGCGTGCGGCTCGGCGCGGCGTTCGGCGCAACGCGCGCGATCAGGAATCCAATGGCGACACCCACAACCAGGGCAAGAGTCGGTAACAACCAAACTAAGAGCGAGTGTTCCACGAGTCCTTCCTCTATAAACGGCTTTGCTTTACGTTAACGGCTCGAACCTGCGCTGTATACCGCGATTCACTCGCAATAGATTGGCACAGACAATTTGCTAGACGAGTCGACCCGATTCGAGGTCACGGAGTTCCTCCCTTGCTGATGCGTGAAACCCCTGTAGTGATTGACGGCCCGGTGGGTCAACTGGAATCCCTGTACCTGGATAACGAGCAGCCGCGCGGCATTGCGCTGATCTGCCATCCGAACCCGGTACAGGGCGGCACCATGCTCAACAAGGTCGTCTCGACCCTGCAGCGCACCGCGCGCGACGCAGGCCTGATCACCTTGCGTTTCAATTATCGCGGCGTCGGCGCCAGCCAGGGCACGCACGACATGGGCACCGGTGAAGTCGACGACGCCCAGGCCGCCGCCGCATGGCTGCGCGAAAAACACCCGGACTTGCCCCTGACCCTGTTCGGGTTCTCCTTCGGCGGATTTGTTGCAGCAAGTCTCGGCGGCCGTCTCGAAGCCCAAGGCGTACAGCTTGCACACCTGTTCATGGTCGCCCCGGCGGTGATGCGCCTGGGCGAGCAGGATCAACTGCCGCAGCACGGCGCGTTGACCGTGATCCAGCCGGAAAGCGACGAAGTCATCGATCCGCAACTGGTCTACGACTGGTCCGACAAACTCCAGCGCCCCCATGAGCTGCTGAAAGTGGCAGAATGCGGACACTTTTTTCACGGCAAGCTGACCGATCTCAAGGATCTGCTGCTGCCGCGTCTCTCGAATTGATTGCAGTCTGACAAGCGATTACCCATGACCAACCGTACCCGCATTCTCACCGGCATCACCACCACCGGCACGCCGCATCTGGGCAACTACGCCGGCGCCATCCGCCCGGCAATCCTTGCCAGCCGCGACAGCCAGGCCGATTCGTTCTACTTCCTCGCCGACTACCACGCCCTGATCAAATGCGATGACCCGCTGCGCATCCAGCGCTCGCGTCTGGAAATCGCTGCAACCTGGCTGGCCGGTGGCCTCGATGTCGATCGCGTGACCTTCTACCGCCAGTCCGACATCCCGGAAATCCCCGAGCTGACCTGGCTGCTGACCTGCGTTGCCGCCAAGGGCCTGCTCAATCGCGCGCACGCTTACAAGGCGTCGGTGGACAAGAATGTCGAGACCGGTGAAGACCCGGATGCCGGTATCACCATGGGCCTCTACAGCTACCCGGTACTGATGGCCGCGGACATCCTGATGTTCAACGCGCACAAGGTGCCGGTAGGTCGTGACCAGATTCAGCACGTCGAGATGGCGCGCGATATCGGCCAGCGTTTCAACCATCTGTTCGGTCAGGGCAGAGAATTCTTCACCATGCCCGAAGCGCTGATCGAAGAAAGCGTGGCGACCTTGCCGGGCCTTGACGGTCGCAAGATGTCGAAGAGCTACGACAACACCATCCCGTTGTTCTCCAGCGCCAAAGAGATGAAGGACGCGATCTCGCGGATCGTCACCGACTCCAAGGCCCCGGGCGAAGCGAAAGATCCCGACAACTCGCACTTTTTCACCCTGTTCCAGGCCTTCGCCACACCGGCGCAGGCTGACGAATTCCGCCGCGAACTGCTCGGTGGTCTGGGCTGGGGCGAGGCGAAGAATCGTCTGTTCCAGTTGCTCGACAATGAGCTGGGCGAGGCGCGCGAGAAGTATCACCAGTTGATCGAGCGTCCGGCGGACCTGGAAGACATTCTGCAGATCGGTGCGAAGAAGGCCCGCGCGGTTGCCACGCCGTTCCTCAATGAGTTGCGCGAAGCCGTTGGCCTGCGTTCTTTCGTCAATCAGGTTCAGGTCGCCGCGACCACCAAGAAGAAAGCCGCGAAGGCTGCGCGTTTCGTCAGCTTCCGCGAAGAGGATGGCAGCTTCCGTTTCCGTCTGCTGGCGGCTGATGGCGAGCAACTGCTGCTGTCGCGCAACTTCGCCGATGGCAAAACCGCCGGACAGGCGACCAAACAGTTGCAGTCCGGCGACCCGCTGGACGTACGCACTGAAAACCTGAGCTTCAGCGTCTGGCTGGCCGGTGAGCGCGTGGGTGACAGCCCCGCATTCGCCGATGCTGCAGCGCGAGATGCCGCCATCGAGGCGTTGCGCGTAGCGCTGACCCCAGCGCAGGACTGATCGGCGGCACGACCCGACCAAGGGCCGATTGCCATTCCCACAGGCCGTCGCTACAGTGACGGCCCGTTTTTGTTGCCTTGCTAACGAATTATGACGCCCCTAGAACGATATCAAGCTGATCTGAAACGCCCGGACTTCTTCCATGACGCCGCGCAGGAAACTGCTGTGCGTCACTTGCAGCGTCTGTACGACGACTTGATCGCCGCCGATCAGAACAAGCCGGGATTTCTCGGCAAGCTGTTTGGCAAAAAGGATCAGGCACCGGTCAAGGGCCTGTATTTCTGGGGCGGCGTCGGTCGCGGCAAGACTTACCTGGTCGACACCTTCTTCGAAGCGCTGCCGTTCAAGGAAAAGACCCGCACGCACTTCCACCGTTTCATGAAGCGTGTACACGAAGAAATGAAAACCCTCGGCGGCGAGAAAAACCCGCTGACCATCATCGCCAAGCGCTTCGCGACCGAGTCGCGGGTGATCTGCTTCGATGAATTCTTCGTCTCCGACATCACCGACGCGATGATCCTCGGCACGCTGATGGAAGAGCTGTTCAAGAACGGCGTGACCCTGGTTGCGACCTCGAACATCGTGCCTGACGGTCTGTACAAGGACGGCCTGCAACGCGCGCGCTTCCTGCCGGCCATCGCGCTGATCAAGCAGAACACCGAGATCGTCAACGTCGACAGCGGCGTCGACTACCGTCTGCGTCACCTCGAGCAAGCCGAGCTGTTCCACTATCCGCTCGACGAAGCGGCGCACGAAAGTCTGCGCAAGAGCTTCAAGGCACTGACGCCGGAGTGCACGGCGGCGGTGGAGAACGATGTACTGATCATCGAGAACCGCGAAATCCGCGCCCTGCGTACCTGTGATGACGTGGCCTGGTTCGACTTCCGCGAACTGTGCGACGGCCCGCGCAGCCAGAACGACTACATCGAACTGGGCAAGATCTTCCACGCGGTGCTGCTCAGCGGCGTCGAGCAGATGAGCGTCACCACCGACGACATCGCGCGGCGCTTCATCAACATGGTCGACGAGTTCTACGATCGCAACGTCAAACTGATCATTTCTGCCGAAGTCGAGCTGAAGGATCTGTACACCGGCGGACGCCTGACCTTCGAGTTCCAGCGCACGCTGAGCCGCCTGCTGGAGATGCAATCCCACGAGTTTCTGTCGCGGGCGCACAAGCCTTAAGCGGAGTTTCGGCAAAGAAAAAGGGCCTGCGATTGCAGGCCCTTTTTTTATATCCAGAATTCACCGCAACACCCTGTAGGAGTGAGCCTGCTCGCGATAGCGTTGAGTCAGTAACATCAATGCTGCACGGACGGACGCAATCGCGAGCAGGCTCACTCCTACATGGGGTTGTGCGTGGGCAGAGGGTTAGGCAGCCTGCTGAAACTGCTGCCGATACTGGTTAGGCGACAGTTCAGTGTGCTGGCGGAACAGTCGCGCAAAGAAGCTCGCATCGTCGTAACCGACCTCATAACTGATGGTCTTGATGCTTTTGCGTGTGCCCGAAAGCAAGCCCTTGGCGGTCTCGATGCGCAGGCGCTGCAAGTAGTGCAGCGGCTTGTCGCCGGTGGCGGTCTGGAAGCGGCGCATGAAATTGCGGATGCTCATACCGTGCTCGCGGGCGACGTCCTCGAAGCGGAACTTGTCGGCGAAATGTTCTTCGAGCCAATGCTGGATCTGCAGAATGATCACGTCCTGGTGCAGTTTCTGCCCGCCGAAACCGATGCGTCCGGGCGAATAGCTGCGCTGCACTTCGTAAAGAATGTCGCGGGCCACGGCCTGTGCCACGTTCGAGCCGCAGAAGCGTTCGATCAGGTAGATATACAAGTCGCAGGCCGAGGTGGTGCCGCCGGCGCAGTAGAGATTGTCGGCATCGGTCAGGTGCTTGTCCTGATTCAGATAGACCTTGGGGAAGCGCTCGGCGAATGCATTGAAGAAGCGCCAGTAGGTGGTCGCTTCCTTGCCGTTGAGCAGGCCGGCTTCGGCGAGCCAGAACACTCCCGTGGCTTCACCGCATAACACCGCGCCGCGCGCATGCTGTTCACGCAGCCACGGGAGGATCTGCGGATAACGGCTGCACAGCGTGTCGAAATCGTCCCAGAACGCCGGGAGGATGATCACATCGGCGTTTTCCAGGCCGCCGTCGACCGGCATGACTACATCGCTGAAGCTTTTTACCGGTTTGCCATCAGGGCTGACCAGGCGCGTTTCGAACGCCGGCGTCAGGCCATGGCCCAGTTGTTTGCCATAACGCAAGCTGGCCACATGGAAAAAATCCTTGGCCTGCATGAGGGTGTAAGCGAAAACCCGGTCGACGGCCAGGATGCTGACGCGCCGCAAGGGCGGGGAGACGTGCTTGGACATAATTCAACTTTTGTTTTGTTTTTATAAGGGAAAGTGGTCACCAGACGGCTGGATCGTCTTATTTTTTGTCGGATGTGTCCAGTGTCGCGTAGCGGGAGTCGGGCTTAGTCTCTGAATGCCGTATCCCTCCAACAAAAACAAAGGTGCCGCATGATCCCCAGAACCTTGTTCAGCTCCGAGCACGAATTGTTCCGCGACAGCGTACGAACTTTCCTCGAAAAAGAGGCCGTGCCGTATCACGCTCAGTGGGAGAAGCAGGGGCACATCGATCGCGCACTCTGGAACAAAGCGGGGGAGGCGGGGATGCTCTGTTCGCATCTGCCAGAGGAATATGGCGGACTGGGCGCGGATTTTTTGTACAGCACCGTGGTGATTGAAGAGGTCGGTCGCCTGGGCCTGACCGGCATCGGCTTTTCCCTGCACTCGGACATCGTCGCGCCGTACATCCTGCATTACGGCAACGAAGCACTGAAGCACAAATACCTGCCGAAGCTGGTCTCGGGCGAAATGGTCACGGCGATTGCCATGACCGAGCCTGGCGCCGGTTCCGACCTGCAAGGGGTCAAGACCACAGCGGTACTGGACGGTGACGAATATGTGATCAACGGATCGAAAACCTTCATCACCAATGGCTTTCTGGCTGACCTGGTGATTGTGGTGGCAAAGACCGATCCGAAGGCCGGCGCCAAGGGCACCAGCCTGTTTCTGGTGGAGGCAAATACGCCGGGCTTCGAGAAGGGCAAGCGCCTGGAGAAGGTCGGCATGAAAGCGCAGGACACTTCGGAATTGTTCTTCCAGGACGTTCGTGTGCCGAAGGAAAACCTTCTCGGGCAGGCGGGTGCCGGGTTTGCCTATCTGATGCAGGAATTACCGCAGGAGCGCCTGACCGTGGCCATCGGCGGGCTGGCCTCGGCCGAGGCAGCGCTGCAATGGACGCTGGATTACACCCGCGATCGCAAGGCGTTCGGCAAGGCGATTGCCGACTTCCAGAACACCCGCTTCAAACTGGCCGAGATGGCTACCGAGATTCAGATTGGCCGAGTCTTCGTTGACCGCTGCCTGGAACTGCACCTGCAAGGCAAACTCGACGTGCCGACGGCGGCGATGGCTAAATATTGGGGCACCGACCTGCAGTGCAAAGTGCTCGACGAATGCGTGCAACTGCATGGCGGCTACGGCTTCATGTGGGAATACCCGGTAGCCCGGGCGTGGGCGGATGCGCGGGTGCAACGGATCTATGCCGGCACCAATGAAATCATGAAGGAGATCATTGCGCGGTCGCTCTGATCTTCGCTGTATTGGCGGGCCTCTTCGCGAGCAGGCTCGCTCCCACAGGGGATCACCGTACCTGTGGGAGCGAGCCTGCTCGCGAAGCTTCTAGCGGTCATTCAAGGTGCAGGGTTCGGATGATCCTTGTGAATCGCTTCGATCCCGGCCAACACCTCATCAGACAGTTTCAGATCAAAACTGGCAATGTTGCTGTCCAGCTGTTCCAGCGTCGTCGCGCCAATGATATTGCTGGTCACGAACGGTTGCTGGGTCACGAACGCCAGGGCCATTTGCGCCGGATCCAGACCGTGCTCACGGGCCAGTGCCACGTAACGGCTGCACGCCGCTTCCGATTGCGGGTTGAAATAGCGGCTGAAGCGGCTGTACAGGCTCAGGCGGCCTTTCGGTGGGCGGGCGCCGCCTTCGTACTTGCCGGAGAGGAAGCCGAACGCCAGTGGCGAATAGGCGAGCAGGCCGCACTGTTCGCGGATGGCGATCTCCGCGAGGCCCACTTCGAAGCTGCGGTTGAGCAGGTTGTAGGGGTTCTGGATCGACACGGCGCGCGGCCAGCCACGGGCTTCGGCCAACGCGAGAAAACGCATGGTGCCCCACGGCGTTTCGTTGGACAGACCGATGTGGCGGATCTTGCCGGCCTTGACCTGCTCGTCGAGAGCCTCGAGGGTGTCTTCGAGCGGGGTCAGGTTGGCTTCGATCTTGTGCTTGTAGCCCAGCTGTCCGAAAAAGTTGGTGCTGCGTTCCGGCCAGTGCAGTTGGTAGAGGTCGATGTAATCGGTCTGCAGGCGCTTGAGGCTGCCGTCCAGTGCTTCGGTGATGTGTTGACGGTTGTGCCGCAGGTTCTTGTCGCGGATGTAGTCGATGGTGTTGCCGGGGCCGGCGATCTTGCTGGCGAGTATCCAGTCGGCACGGTCACCGCGACTCTTGAAGTAATTGCCGATGTAGCGCTCGGTGGTGGCGTAGGTTTCGGCTTTTGGCGGCACCGGATACATTTCGGCGGTGTCGAGGAAATTGATCCCGGCTTCCTTGGCCCTTTCGATCTGGGCGAAGGCTTCAGCCTCAGTGTTTTGCTCGCCCCAGGTCATGGTGCCGAGGCAGATTGCACTCACGTTCAGGTCGGTACGGCCTAGCTGGCGATAGTCCATCGTATGCTCCTTGGGCAAAACAATCATAAAAGCAGGTTGAAAAATTTTTCGCAATCTGCATAATTGCCGACCTCTTTCTGCAGTGGAAGTGATGCGCCGCCGCCGAAGAATCTTGCCGTTGAACGGACGCGCCGACCCGAGCCCCCGAAAGCGTCTGTATCCGGCTGCCTTTGACTTGTCAAAGTACGCACTATTCAGTAAGATCCGCCGTCTTATTTACAGGCGGCCCCTGAGGCTATAAAGAATGAAAACTTTTACTGCTAAACCGGAAACAGTAAAGCGCGACTGGTTTGTCGTCGACGCTGCTGGTCAGACCCTGGGTCGTCTGGCCACCGAAATCGCGAGCCGTCTGCGTGGCAAGCACAAGCCTGAGTACACTCCTCACGTTGACACCGGCGACTACATCGTCGTCATCAACGCCGAGCAGATCCGTGTTACCGGCGCTAAAACCACTGACAAAATGTACTACTCCCACTCCGGTTTCCCGGGCGGCATCAAGTCGATCAACTTTGAAAAGCTGATCGCCAAAGCCCCTGAGCGCGTGATCGAGACCGCGGTTAAAGGCATGCTGCCTAAAAACCCACTGGGTCGCGACATGTACCGTAAGCTGAAAGTCTATGCGGGCGCTGCACACCCTCATACTGCTCAGCAGCCCCAAGAACTGAAGATTTAACGGAATAGTTCATTATGTCGGCGACTCAAAATTACGGCACTGGCCGTCGCAAGACCGCAACCGCACGCGTTTTCCTGCGTCCGGGTACTGGTAACATCTCCATCAACAACCGTTCGCTGGATAACTTCTTCGGCCGCGAAACTGCCCGCATGGTAGTTCGTCAGCCGCTGGAGCTGACCGAGACTGTCGAGAAGTTCGACATCTACGTCACCGTGATCGGCGGTGGTGTAAGTGGTCAGGCTGGCGCAATCCGCCACGGCATCACTCGCGCTCTGATGGACTACGACGAAACCCTGCGTAGCGCTCTGCGCAAAGCTGGCTTCGTTACCCGCGACGCCCGTGAAGTTGAACGTAAGAAAGTCGGTCTGCGTAAAGCGCGTAAGCGTCCGCAGTACTCGAAGCGTTAATTCCGCTTCCGCGTTCAAAAAAGAACGCCCGCCTCCTCACGGAAGCGGGCGTTTTTTTATGCCTGCGATTTATCAAAGAATTGCGTTGTGACAACTTGCCACATCCGTAGACCCCCTATACTCCAAGGCTTGAGGGGCTGAGCTCCCGGGAATTAACCTTGTCAGAATTAGGGGTTTTCATTACCATTCGGGCAAAATTTTTATAAGTAACATTTGATTTATTTAGTAGACGCCTGATTTAACAGGCCAAAAAAGCTGATGGGAGAGGACTGAATGAGCAATGACGGCGTGAATGCAGGCCGGCGTCGCTTCTTGGTGGCAGCCACATCCGTGGTGGGTGCTGCAGGAGCGGTGGGGGCTGCGGTCCCGTTCGTGGGGTCATGGTTTCCCAGTGCCAAGGCGAAAGCCGCCGGTGCACCGGTGAAAGTGAATGTCAGCAAAATCGAGCCAGGCCAGCAGATGATTGCTGAGTGGCGCGGCCAGCCGGTGTTCATTGTCCGCCGTACGGAGGAAATCCTGGGGAATCTCAAAAAGATCGAGGGTCAGCTCTCCGATCCGACCTCCAAAAACTCCACGCAACCCACTTATGTCGACCCGGAAGTACGCTCGATCAAGCCGGAAATTGTGCTGCTGATCGGGATCTGTACGCACTTGGGTTGCTCACCGACCTTCCGTCCCGAAGTGGCACCTGCGGATCTGGGCAAAGACTGGGTAGGCGGCTATTTCTGCCCGTGCCACGGTTCCCATTACGATCTGGCTGGCCGCGTCTACAAGTCGCAACCTGCGCCTTTGAACCTGCCAGTTCCCCCGCATTCCTATGAGACCGATGACCTGATTGTCATTGGCGTCGATACGGAGAAAGCGTGATGAGCAAGTTCATGGATTGGGTTGATGCGCGCTTTCCAGCGACGAAAATGTGGGAAGACCATCTCAGCAAATATTACGCACCGAAAAACTTCAACTTCTTCTATTTCTTCGGCTCGCTGGCGCTGCTGGTGCTGGTCAACCAGATCGTCACCGGTGTCTGGCTGACGATGAGCTACACGCCGTCGGCAGAAGAAGCCTTTGCTTCTGTTGAATACATCATGCGCGACGTCGAGTACGGCTCGATCCTGCGTCTGCTGCACTCGACCGGCGCCTCGGCATTTTTCATCGTCGTCTATCTGCACATGTTCCGCGGCCTGCTCTACGGTTCGTACCAGAAACCGCGCGAGCTGGTCTGGGTGTTCGGCATGCTGATCTATCTGGCGCTGATGGCTGAAGCGTTCATGGGTTACCTGCTGCCGTGGGGCCAAATGTCGTATTGGGGCGCCCAGGTGATCATCTCGCTGTTCGGTGCGATTCCGCTGATCGGCGATGACCTGACCCAGTGGATTCGTGGTGACTACCTGATCTCCGGAATCACCCTGAACCGCTTCTTCGCCTTGCACGTTGTTGCATTGCCAATCGTGATTCTCGGTCTGGTGGTGCTGCACATTCTGGCGCTGCACGAAGTGGGTTCGAACAACCCTGACGGCGTCGATATCAAGAAGCACAAGGACGAGAACGGCATCCCGCTGGACGGCATTGCGTTCCACCCGTACTACACGGTGAAGGACATTGTCGGCGTCGTGGTGTTCCTGTTCATCTTCTGCTTCATTGTGTTCTTCTTTCCGGAAATGGGCGGTTATTTCCTCGAAAAGCCGAACTTCGAGCCGGCCAACCCGTTCAAGACTCCAGAGCACATTGCTCCGGTCTGGTACTTCACACCGTTCTACGCCATCCTGCGGGCGATCCCGGACAAGCTCATGGGTGTTATCGCCATGGGGGCTTCGATCGCGCTGCTGTTTGTCCTGCCATGGCTTGACCGAAGCCCGGTGAAGTCGATGCGCTACAAAGGCTGGATGAGCAAAATCTGGCTGGTCGTATTCTGTATTTCTTTCGTGCTGCTTGGCTGGACGGGCGTTAAAGCGCCGACTCCTTCTCTGACGTTGTTGTCGCAGGTCTGCACCTTCCTCTATTTCGCCTACTTCATTCTGATGCCGTTCTACACCCGGCTCGAGAAGACCAAACCGGTTCCGGAAAGGGTGACTGGCTGATGAAAAAGTTATTTCTTGCTCTGTTTTTTGCTGCGCTGCCTTCCCTGGTTTTTGCTGCCGAGGGCCATGGTCCGGAACTGGAACATGTCGATATCGACGTCTCCGACAAAGCCGCCCTGCAGGATGGTGCGCGGACTTTCGCAAACTATTGCATGGGTTGTCACAGTGCCAAGTTCCAGCGTTACGAGCGCGTCGCCGATGATCTCGGCATCCCGCACGAATTAATGCTGGAGAAGCTGGTGTTCACCGGCGCCAAGATCGGCGACCACATGAACATCGGTATGCAACCGGCCGACGCCAAAACCTGGTTCGGCGCAGCGCCGCCGGACCTGACGCTGGTGGCGCGGGTGCGCGGTACCGACTGGCTCTACGGTTACCTGAAGTCGTTCTACGAAGATCCAGCGCGTCCATGGGGCGTGAACAACAAGGTCTTCCCGAACGTTGGTATGCCTAACGTGCTGGTTGGCCTGCAGGGTCGTCAGGTGGTCGGCTGCAAACAGGTGCAGATCGTCGAGGACGGCAAGAAACAATACGATCCGCTGACCGGCACGCCGCTGACCCATGAAGCGTGCGATCAACTGACCATCGTGCCGAAGTCAGGTGCCCTGAACGAAGAGCAGTTCGATGAGAAGGTCAAGAATCTGGTAACCTTCCTGGCTTACTCGGCTAACCCGGTTAAGCTGCAACATCAGCGCATCGGTACTTATGTCTTGCTGTACCTGGCGTTCTTCTTTGTGTTCGCCTACCTGCTCAAGCGTGAATACTGGAAAGACGTGCACTGATACGCTTCAAGCATTGCTGTTAATCGCGCGCGCCCAAGGGCGCCTCCGCTAAAGCAGGGTCTGCTCCGTCAGACCCTGCGGGAGGTGCCCTCTGGGCGCGCGCGTTTTTCCGGTTCCGACAAATTCAACAAGCGAGGAGGATCGCCATGGGCGTGACCAATCGGTTGGCCTGTTACTCCGACCCCGCCGACCACTATTCCCACCGAGTGCGCATCGTGCTTGCAGAGAAGGGTGTCAGCGCCGAAATCATTTACGTGGAAGCGGGCCGCCAGCCGCCTAAACTGATTGAGGTGAACCCTTACGGCAGTCTGCCGACGCTGGTCGATCGTGACCTGGCGTTGTGGGAGTCGACCGTGGTGATGGAGTATCTGGATGAGCGTTACCCGCACCCGCCGCTGATGCCGGTTTATCCGGTGGCGCGGGCCAACAGCCGTCTGCTGATTCACAGGATTCAGCGTGACTGGTGCGGGCTGGTGGATCTGATTCTGGATCCCAAGAGCAAAGAGGCCGCACGGGTCGTGGCGCGCAAGGAGCTGCGCGAAAGCCTGACCGGCGTTTCGCCGCTGTTTGCCGACAAACCGTTCTTCCTCAGTGAGGAACAAAGTCTGGTGGATTGCTGCCTATTACCCATACTCTGGCGTTTGCCGATTCTGGGTATTGAACTGCCGCGGCCGGCCAAGCCGCTGCTTGATTATATGGAGCGTCAGTTTGCGCGTGAGGCTTTCCAGGCGAGTCTGTCTGGTGTCGAACGCGATATGCGCTAAGGCTTAAGGAGCCGCTATGAACTCCAGTCGACCTTATCTGGTCCGCGCGCTCTACGAGTGGATTGTGGATAACGATTGCACCCCGCACATGCTGGTCAACTCCGAGTACCCGGCGGTGCAGGTGCCACAAGGCTTTGCCAGTGACGGCCAGATCGTCCTGAACATCTCGCCGAGTGCCGTGCGTCATCTGCACATGGACAACGACGTGGTGACGTTCGAAGGCCGCTTCGGCGGTGTTCCACACAGTCTCTACGTGCCGATCAGCGCGATTCTGGGCATCTACGCCCGGGAGAACGGCCAGGGCATGGTGTTTGACCTCGAGTTGCCGATGGACGACGAGGAAGACATCGATCCGGATGACGACTCGCCGCCACCGGGCAGCGAGCCGCCGCGCCCAAGTGGCCGGCCGAGCTTGAAGGTTGTGAAATAAAAAAAGGCGATCCGGATGGATCGCCTTTTTTGTGCCTGACGTTTGCGGTCAGTCGATGTATTCGAACAGCTTCACGATCTTCTGCACACCGGATACACCCTGAACGAGATTGGTCGCCTGAGTGGCTTCCTGTTTGGTCAGCAGGCCCAGCAGGTAGACGATGCCGTTTTCGGTCACGACCTTGATGCGCGAGCCAGGAATGCTGGCATCGGTGAGCATCTGCGTCTTGATCTTGGTGGTCAGCCACGCATCGTTCTGACGGGCGAGCAGGGAGGACGGTTGCAGTACTTGCAGCTCGTTGTGGACTTTCTTCACGCGCTGGACGTTGGCGGCGGCTTGTTCAGCCTTGGCCTTAAGGTCCTCGCGTGGCGTCTGGCCGGCGAGCAGGACGACACCGTTGAAACTGGTGATGACGATGTGTGAATCGTTGTCCAGAGCCGGGTCGGCCTTGGCGATGTTCACGCCCGCCTTGGTTTCGATCAACGAGTCGTCGATCTTGCTGCCGAAGGTGCGCGTGCCACGGTCGTCTTCGATCGGCGCTTCACGGCTGGCATTCACCACCGAAGTGCAGCCGCTGATGCCGAGGCACAGGGTCAAGGCCAGAAGGCCAAGGCGATTAGGGGTCATTCTTCACTCCCGAACAGTTGGCTGTCGATCAGATCGCAAAGGCAATGGATCGCCAGCAAGTGGACTTCCTGAATACGTGCAGTGACGTAGGCCGGGACGCGAATTTCGACGTCCTCGGGCAGCAGCAGCGACGCCATGCCGCCGCCATCGCGTCCGGTCAAAGCTACGACAATCATTTCGCGATCATGTGCGGCCTGGATCGCTTGAATAATGTTCGCCGAATTACCGCTGGTCGAAATCGCCAGCAGCACATCGCCTGGCTGGCCGAGGGCGCGGATCTGCTTGGAGAACACTTCGTTGTAGCTGTAGTCGTTGGAGATCGAGGTGATCGTCGAGGTGTCGGTGGTCAGCGCAATCGCCGGCAGGCTTGGACGCTCGCGCTCGAAGCGGTTGAGCAGTTCCGACGAGAAATGCTGAGCGTCGCCGGCCGAGCCGCCGTTGCCGCACGAGAGCATTTTGCCTTCGTTGAGCAGGGCGTTGACCATGATCTGGCTGGCTTGCTCGATGTGCGGTGCAACTACGTTCATCGCCTGTTCTTTGGTGTCGATACTGGCCTTGAAAAGCTGGCGAATTCGGGATTGCATGTCCATCTGTGTGACCTTAAGTGGCGCGGCTGTTCGGCACGTGAATGTGCAACCCGCAAAGCAAAGAGCAAAATGTGTCGGACGAAAACGGGGCTGCGTGCAGGCGGTCAACTGTCGAAAGCATTCTGCAACCAGTTCAGCTGATCGGGGTGGCTTTCGATCGCCACCACATCGAAGCGGCAGGGGGAATTGGCCCAACGCGACTCGCGCTGAAGAAAATACTGTGCTGCAAAGATCAGTTTCTGCTGCTTGCGCTCGTCGATACTGGCGAGCGCGCCACCCCATTGAGTGTTTTTTCTGTAGCGAACTTCAACGAATACTACTGTATCGCCATCAAGCATGACCAGATCAAGCTCGCCGCGTTTGCATAACCAGTTCTGCGCCAGCAGGCGCAGCCCGTGTTGTTGCAGATGTTCGAGCGCCTGGCGCTCGGCATCCTTACCGCTTTGCGAGCGTGACCTGTCGGGCATCAGCGCGGCGTGTCCGGCAGACGCTGTACCTGACCGCTGACGAACTGCGCCCAAGGCAACTGACGCACAACGCGCTGGGTCTGGGTCATGCCGAGGCTGCCCGACTGACCTTCGATGCGGCTGTCCGGCAGGGCTTTGAGCTGGCCCAGGCGTGGAGCGAGACGGTAGGCATCGGCGCCCATGGCGTACAGGCGACCAAGGCTGCCGTTGGCTTGCGGCCATTGTGCAGTGACTTGCTGGCGCAGCGGATCGCTGGTTTCCAGGAGCCATGGGGTTTCGCAGAAGCGAATGCCGTTCATGTCGTTGTACTGGTTGACGTCGCCGCTGGCGCTGTAGACGTGGGAAGTCGCGTAGACCGGCACGTCACCGGCGTACTGGAAATTCAGGGTCGGTTTGATCTGCTGGGCTTGCTGCGGCGTCGCGGCGAGGAAGATGAATTCGATGTCCTGGCGGCGCGATGGCTGGGCGGCAACGTTAGTGCCGGCAACGTTCTGCAGGCTCTTGGCGCGAGCTTCGCTCTGACGCAGCTGGAACATGTCGGCAATCTGCTGGGCCAGTTGCACCGGCTGATCAACACGCTCGGTGGCAACGATGCTGCCGCCGTTGGCTTGCCAGTCCTGGCTGAAGGCGCGCAGAACGCGATCGCCCCATTCGCCCTTCGGCACCATGATCGCAGCGCGATGCAGACCATCGGCGCGGGCGCGACGGGACACTTCACGAGCTTCGTCTTCAGCCGCCAGACCGAACTGGAACAATTGCGCCGGGCCCTGCTCGCCTTCGCTGTAGTTCAGCGCAAGGGTGGTGATCGGCAGTTGCGGGCGAGTGCTCAGCTGTTTGACCAGGGGTTTTTCCAGCGGGCCAACCACCAGTTGCACGCCGTCAGCCTGAGCCTTGCGATAGAACTCGTCCATCGAGGTCAGTTTCGAACTGTCGTAGAACTCGATGGCAGGTGGGTTCTGCCCGGCCTGCTGCGCCTGATAATGCGCGGCCATGAAGCCTTCACGCAGTGCTTTGCCGACCGCAGCCAACTGGCCGTCCTGTGGCAGCAGCAGGGCGATTTTGCTCAGTGGCTGGCTGGCCAGTTCCTTGAGTTTGGTCAGCGGCAGCGGCAGGTTGATTGCGGCTGGGTGCTTTGGATTCTGCGCGCGCCAGGTGTCGATCGCGGCTTGCTGCTGCTCCAGCGTACCGGCGGTTTTCACCGCTTGCGCCAGCGCCATCCAGCCGCCGAGATCATCGGTGGTGTTGGGTTGCAGTTGATCGGTTGGCAGCGAGGCGATCAGGGTCCAGATCGCTTCGTGGTTCTTGCTCGCCGCTTCGCCTTCCAGCATCGGCGCGATGAACACACGCTCGCGAGCAGCGGCGAGTGTCTGGCCATCAGCTTCAAGGGCGCGGGCGTGAACAGTGCCGGTGCGAACTTGCTGCTCTTGCGGCATTTCACCGAGCTTTTGGAAGCTTGGATGACTCAGGGCAGTCAGCGCGGCTTTCGGTTGATTGCGGGTCATGGCCAGTTCGGCGGACAGCGTGTTGGCGAAAATCTGCTGCCCCGGCTTGAGTTGCTCCACCGGCACTTGTTGCAGGATTTGCGCGGACTGGCCGGCATTGCCTTGGCGGTAAGCCTGGTCCGCCGCGCTCAGGCGCAGCAGGGCGGCTTGTTCCGGGGTCTTGGCCTGGGCCGCCTGTTCGAGCAGCTGCTCGATGCTGGCGTCCGGAGTCCGTGGAAGTTCGCCAAGGCTGGAGGAAGGGGAGCTGGCACACGCGGCCAACAAGGCAGCGAGGCAGAGGGCAGTGAACAGCCGCAGGCAAGCGATCATGTAAGTGTTCCTGATACTCGATCAAATTAGCGTGGAATTGTACCCAAGCACTGGCCGGGGCGCGATGTTACTGGTGTGAATCGGTCAATTTAGCTGGCGTAAATGTTGCGCAAGCGCACAACGGTGGGAAAAACCGCGTTTGGCTGGAGCGCATCGCAATCCTCGTGACGCGCTACAATGGCCGCTTTTACCGATCACGAGGTGTGCGCTTTGACTGCTCCAGGTCCTTTGAATTCCGCTGCTGGCTCGCTTTATGTGGTGGCGACGCCCATCGGCAACCTGGACGACATCAGCGCCCGGGCCCTGAAGATCCTCCGTGAAGTGGCGTTGATTGCGGCGGAAGACACGCGGCACTCGGCGCGTCTGATGCAGCACTTCGGTATCGGCACGCCATTGGCCGCGTGCCACGAGCACAACGAACGGGATGAGGGTAGCCGCTTTATTACCCGGTTGCTGGCGGGCGACAACGTGGCGCTGATTTCCGATGCCGGCACGCCATTGATCTCCGATCCGGGTTATCACCTGGTGCGTCAGGCCCGTGCGGCCGGCATCAATGTGGTGCCGGTGCCGGGTGCCTGCGCGTTGATTGCGGCGCTGTCGGCGGCGGGATTGCCGTCCGATCGTTTCATCTTCGAAGGCTTCCTGCCGGCCAAATCGGTCGGGCGCAAGGCGCGTCTGGAAGCGGTAAAAGAAGAACCGCGCACATTGATCTTCTATGAGGCGCCACATCGCATTCTCGAATGTTTGCAGGATATGGAAGCGGTGTTCGGTGGCGAGCGTCAGGCATTGCTGGCGCGGGAAATCACCAAAACCTTCGAAACCCTCAAAGGCCTGCCGCTCAGCGAACTGCGTGCGTTCGTCGAGTCCGACAGCAATCAGCAGCGCGGCGAGTGCGTGGTGCTGGTGGCCGGCTGGACCGCGCCAGAGTCGGAGGACGCGGTCAGCAGTGAAGCCATGCGCATCCTCGATCTGCTGCTCGAAGAAATGCCGCTCAAGCGCGCCGCCGCACTGGCAGCGCAAATCACCGGCGAGCGCAAAAACGTGCTTTATCAGGTGGCGCTGGATAAACAGAAAGGCGTGTAAGCCGTCGCCCATGGCGTTCCTGAGGGTTTTAGCGCTTGTTCTTCCGGCGCTCTGCCGTTAACCTTCGCGGCGGAGAGTCGATCGGACAGTCGCTGCCCTCTATGAAAATTAGGGGGGGGAGGAAAGTCCGGGCTCCATAGGGCGAAGTGCCAGGTAATGCCTGGGAGGCGTGAGCCTACGGAAAGTGCCACAGAAAATAACCGCCTAAGCGCGCAAGCGCCGGTAAGGGTGAAAAGGTGCGGTAAGAGCGCACCGCACGTCTGGCAACAGTTCGTGGCTAGGTAAACCCCACTTGGAGCAAGACCAAATAGGGTCCCAAGGCGTGGCCCGCGCTGGGACCGGGTAGGTTGCTAAAGATGTCCAGTGATGGCCATCGTAGACGAATGACTGTTCAAGACAGAACCCGGCTTACAGATCGACTCTCCACCTTTTTCTTTCCCTGCTTGAAACAAAGAAGACGCGGCTGTGTAATATCAGCCGGCCTGGTCTGAAATTCCGGCAGCGGCAAACGCGGTAATAGCCTTTTCCCACCCTGCTTCAATCAACAGCCGAAGCGCATTCGTAATACCGAAAAAATCTTACTCTTAACAAACTACTTTAACTTTCGAACGCAGCTTTCAGTGCTGCATCAGGTTATTGGTCAAAACTTCACGTCAGATTCTCGTTGAGCCTCCTTTTACGTCGCTAAATCTCCGTTCTGTAAGGCTTTTCCTTTAATCCGCGCCTTGACGGTGTGGTGGGCGCATTCCTATAGTGTGCGCAAGTGGCGGAAAGTGGCATGAAGTGGGTTTTTTGAGCTCAAAACGATAAAAATTGGAGAAACGCTGACGTGTTTCGCGGAGCTAACGCTATCAGTCTCGATGCAAAGGGCCGTCTCGCCATGCCGAGCCGGTACCGTGACGAGCTCGATTCGCGTAGTTCCGGCCAATTGATCGTGACCATTGATGCCGTTGATCCGTGTCTGTGTGTCTATCCGCTCGACGAGTGGGAAATTATTGAAACCAAGTTGCGCGCACTCCCTTCGCTTCGCGAAGAGAACCGTCGGCTGCAGCGTTTATTGATTGGTAATGCCGTCGACCTCGAACTCGATGGCAGTGGTCGTTTCCTGGTTCCGCCGCGTTTGCGCGAGTACGCCAAGCTGGACAAGCGCGCGATGCTGGTCGGCCAACTGAACAAGTTCCAACTGTGGGACGAGGATGCATGGAACGCGGTATCTGCCGCTGACCTTGCTGCTATTCAACAACCGGGCGCGATGCCTGATGAACTGCGTGATTTGATCCTGTGACTATTGATAGCGGCTTTAACCACATCACCGTACTGCTTGACGAAGCCGTCGAGGCTCTCGCCGTACGTCCTGATGGCTGCTATCTGGACGGCACGTTCGGGCGCGGCGGGCACAGCCGGTTGATCCTCAGCCAGCTCGGGCCGGACGGTCGACTTATCGGATTCGACAAGGATCCACAAGCGATTGCCACCGGGCAAGCGCTAGCGGCCGAAGACGGCCGCTTTGTCGTTGTGCAGCGCAGCTTTGCCGAGCTCGGTTCGGTGGTTGCCGAACAAGGCCTGACCGGCAAGGTCAGCGGCATTCTGCTCGACCTCGGCGTGTCGTCGCCGCAACTTGACGACGCCGAGCGTGGCTTCAGCTTCCTCAATGACGGGCCGCTGGACATGCGCATGGACCCGTCCCGTGGCATCAGCGCCGCCGAATTCGTCAACACCGCGCCGGTGGAGGAAATCGCCCGGGTGTTCAAGGAATACGGTGAAGAACGTTTTTCCGGGCGCATGGCCCGTGCCGTCGCTGAACGTCGTGACATCAAGCCATTCGAACGCACTGCCGATCTGGCCGAAGTGCTGAAAGTCGCCAACCCGGCGTGGGAAAAGGGCAAGAACCCGGCCACTCGCGCGTTCCAGGGTTTGCGCATTCACGTCAATAACGAATTGGGCGACCTGGAAGCCGGCCTCGACGCCGCCCTGGAAGCGCTGGAAATCGGCGGTCGTCTGGTGGTGATCAGCTTCCACTCGCTGGAAGACCGCATCGTCAAACTGTTCATGCGCAAGCTGGTGAAAGGCGAAGCCGACAACCTGCCGCGCAACCTGCCGGTTCGCCACGTCGCCTTCGAACCGAAAATCAAAGTCCACGGCAAAGCCCAGACGGCCTCCGACGCCGAGCTCAAAGCCAACCCACGTTCCCGTAGCGCCGTCATGCGTGTCGCGGAGAAGTTGCGGTGAGCAAGCTTTTCGCCAAGCCACTGCCCGGCGGCAGCTTTCTGATGCTGCTGCTGTTTATCGGCGTGCTGTTTTCGGCGATCGCCGTGTCGTACAGCGCGCACTGGAACCGGCAGTTGCTCAACACTCTGTACAACGAGCTCAGCGTGCGCGACAAGGCGCAGGCCGAGTGGGGCCGGCTGATTCTCGAGCAGAGCACCTGGACTGCGCACAGCCGCATCGAAGTGTTGGCGACCGAACAACTGAAAATGCACATCCCTGGCGCGGCTGACGTGAAGATGGTGGCGCCATGATGAAACTCGAAGGCGCGCTGTTCCCATGGCGCTTCCGCCTGATGGTGGCGCTGCTTGGTCTGATGGTCGCGGCGATCTGCTGGCGCATCATCGACCTGCAAGTGGTCGACCGTGATTTCCTCAAGGGGCAGGGCGACGCACGCAGCCTGCGGCACATCCCGATTCCGGCGCACCGTGGCCTGATCACCGACCGTAACGGCGAGCCTCTGGCCGTCAGTACGCCGGTGACCACGCTGTGGGCCAACGCCAAGGAAATGCAGACTGCCAAAGAGAAGTGGCCGGCACTTGCCGCCGCGTTGGGTCAGGACCCGAAAGCCCTGAGCGAACGCCTCGAAGCCCAGGCCAACAAGGAATTCATTTACCTGGTGCGCGGGTTGACCCCCGAGCAGGGCCAGGCTGTGCTCGATCTGAAAGTGCCGGGCGTGTACGGCATCGAAGAATTCCGCCGCTTCTACCCGGCCGGTGAAGTCACCGCGCACATGGTCGGCTTTACCGACATCGACGATCACGGTCGTGAAGGCGTCGAGCTGGCCTATGACGAATGGCTGGCCGGGGTGCCGGGCAAACGACAAGTCATCAAGGATCGCCGTGGCCGGCTGATCAAGGATGTTCAGGTCACCAAAAACGCCAAGGCCGGCAAGCCCTTGGCGTTGTCGATTGACCTGCGTCTGCAATACCTGGCCAACCGCGAGCTGCGCAACGCGATCATCGAGAACGGCGCCAAGGCCGGCAGCCTGGTGATCATGGACGTCAAGACCGGCGAGATTCTGGCCATGGTCAATCAGCCGACCTACAACCCGAACAACCGTCGCAACCTGCAACCGGCGATGATGCGCAACCGCGCGATGATCGACGTGTTCGAACCGGGTTCGACCATGAAAGCCATTTCCATGAGCGCGGCGATCGAAACCGGTCGCTGGAAACCGAGCGACACCGTCGAGGTGTATCCGGGCTCGTTGCAGATCGGCAAGTACACCATCAAAGACGTGTCGAAGACCGAAGGCCCGGTGCTTGATCTGACCGGCATCCTGATCAATTCCAGTAACGTCGGCATGAGCAAGGTCGCCTTCGATATCGGCGGCGAAACCATTTTCCGTCTGGCGCAGAAAGTCGGCCTCGGTCAGGACACCGGCCTGGGCTTCCCCGGCGAACGCGTCGGCAATCTGCCGAACTATCGCGAATGGCGCAAGGCTGAAACTGCAACCTTGTCTTACGGCTACGGTATCTCCGTCACCGCAATCCAGCTGGTGCACGCGTTCTCGGCGCTGGCCAACAACGGCCGTCTCGCGCCGCTGACCCTGATCAAAACCGACAAGATGCCGCAGACCACCCAGGTGCTGCCCGAAGCCGTGGCGAAAACCATGCAGGGCATGTTGCAGCAAGTGATCGAAGCGCCGCGCGGCGTGTTCCGTGCGCAGGTTCCGGCGTACCACGTCGGCGGCAAGTCGGGTACCGCGCGCAAGACCTCGGTCGGTACCAAGGGCTACGCGGAAAACTCCTACCGTTCGCTGTTCGCCGGTTTCGGCCCGATGAGCGATCCGCGTTACGCCATCGTTGTGGTGATCGATGAACCGACCAAGGCCGGTTACTTCGGTGGTCTGGTCTCGGCACCAGTGTTCAGCCGTGTGATGTCCGGCACCCTGCGCCTGATGAACGTGACCCCGGACAACCTGCCGACTACGCAACAGGCCAACGCCACCCCGGTCGTTCCGCTGAAAGCCAATGGAGGGCGCGGCTGATGTCATTAAGTCTGAACAAGATATTCCCCCACGCCGGCCACGATCTGTTGATCCGTGAACTGGCGCTGGACAGCCGCAACGTGCGCGCCGGCGACCTGTTTCTCGCCGTGCCCGGCGGCCGTTTCGATGGCCGCGCGCACATTGCCGATGCCCTGCAACGCGGCGCGGCTGCCGTGGCTTATGAAGTCGAAGGCGCGACCGTGCTGCCAATCACCGACGTGCCACTGATTCCTGTGAAAGGTCTGGCGGCGCAGCTGTCGGACATCGCCGGGCGTTTTTACGGTGAGCCGAGTCATCACCTGAACCTGATCGGCGTCACCGGCACCAACGGCAAGACCAGCGTGACCCAACTGGTCGCGCAGGCACTGGATCTGCTAGGTCAGCATTGCGGCATCGTCGGCACCCTCGGTTCCGGTTTTTATGGCGCGCTGGAAAGCGGCCTGCACACCACGCCGAACCCGATTGCCGTGCAAGCGACCCTGGGCGACCTGAAAAAGGCCGGCGCCAAAGCTGTGGCCATGGAAGTGTCGTCCCACGGTCTGGATCAGGGGCGGGTTACCGCGCTGGCGTTCGACGTGGCAGTGATGACCAACCTGTCCCGCGATCATCTGGATTATCACGGCACCATGCAGGCGTACGCCGAGGCCAAGGCCAAGCTGTTCGCCTGGAATGACCTGAAGTGCCGGGTGGTCAACCTCGACGACGATTTCGGCCGGCAACTGGCGGCGGAGAAACGCGAGTCGCGTTTGATCACCTACAGCCTGCTCGACAGCAGCGCTTACCTGTTCTGCCGCGAAGCGCAGTTCGACGACCACGGCGTACGCGCCACACTGGTCACGCCGCAGGGCGAACACCACCTGCGCAGCACACTGCTCGGCCGTTTCAACCTGAGCAACGTTCTGGCCGCAGTCGGCGCCTTGCTCGGTCTGGATTACGCCCTCGACGAAATTCTCAAGGTGCTGCCGAAGCTCGAAGGCCCGGCCGGTCGCATGCAGCGTCTGGGGGGCGGCACGCAGCCGCTGGTGGTGGTCGATTACGCCCACACCCCGGATGCCCTGGAAAAAGTGCTCACCGCACTGCGCCCGCATGTCAAAGGCCAATTGCTGTGCCTGTTCGGCTGCGGCGGTGATCGCGATCGCGGCAAGCGTCCGTTGATGGCCGAAGTGGTCGAGCGTCTGGCCGATCAGGTGCTGGTTACCGATGACAACCCGCGCACTGAAGATCCTGCTGTGATTTTCGACGACATCCGCGCCGGTTTTACCGCTGTGGATAAAGTCACTTTCGTCGCCGGTCGCGGCCAGGCCATTGCGCAATTGATTGCCGGCGCGACCGCTGACGACGTGATTGTCCTGGCCGGCAAAGGTCATGAGGACTATCAGGAAATCAACGGCGTGCGCCATGCGTTTTCCGATCTGGTCGAGGCCGATCATGCCCTGACCGCGTGGGAGGTGGCCCATGCTTAAGGCCCTGACACTCAGCGAATTGACCAACGCGCTCGAAGCCCGTCTGATCGGCAACGATGCCAGTTTCAACGGCGTGAGTATTGACAGCCGCGCGATCCAGCCCGGCCAACTGTTCATTGCCCTGACTGGCCCGCGTTTCGACGGCCACGATTATCTGAATGATGTCGCTGGCAAAGGCGCCGTGGCGGCACTGGTCGAGCGCGAAGTCGCCGACAGCGCTCTGCCGCAACTGCTGGTCAAGGACACCCGTCAGGCCTTGGGCCAACTCGGCGCCTTGAATCGTGCTGCGTTCACTCAGCCAGTGGCAGCGGTGACCGGTTCCAGCGGCAAGACCACGGTCAAGGAAATGCTTGCGAGCATCCTGCGCACCCGCGGCCCGGTGCTGGCCACCCGTGGCAACCTGAACAACGACCTCGGCGTACCGCTGACCCTGATCGAACTGGCGCCGGAACACACCTCGGCTGTCATCGAACTGGGCGCCTCGCGTCTGGGCGAAATCGCCTACACCGTCGGGCTGACCAAGCCGCACGTGGCGATCCTGAACAATGCCGGCACCGCTCACGTCGGTGAGTTCGGCGGCCCGGAAAAAATCGTTGAAGCCAAAGGTGAAATCATCGAAGGCCTCGCCGCCGATGGCATTGCTGTGCTGAACCTCGATGACAAGGCTTTCGGTATCTGGAAGACCCGCGCGGCAGGCCGTCAGGTATTGACCTTCGCCCTGAGCAACAGCGAGGCGAATTTCCATGCCAGTGATCTGGCCACCGATGCTCGGGGCTGCCCGGCGTTCAATCTGCACACGCCGGAAGGCAGTGAGCGCGTGCAACTGAATCTGCTCGGCACCCACAACGTCGCCAACGCTTTGGCCGCCGCCGCTGCTGCACACGCCTTGGGCGTGTCGCTGTTCGGCATCGCCACCGGGCTCGGCGCGGTGCAACCGGTCAAGGGACGTACCGTCGCGCAACTGGCGAAAAACGGCATGCGCGTGATCGACGACACCTACAACGCAAACCCCACCTCGATGTGCGCGGCCGTTGATATACTCGCCGGCTTTTCCGGCCGCACCGTCCTGGTGCTCGGGGATATCGGCGAGTTGGGCGACTGGGCGGAGCAGGGGCACCGCGACGTGGGCGAGTACGCCCGAGGCAAGGTTTCCGCGCTCTACGCAGTCGGGCCGAACATGGTCCACGCCGTAAACGCTTTCGGTGAGCAGGCGCAGCACTTCGGCACACAGGCCGAGCTGATCCAGGCCCTCGCCGCCGAGCAGGACACAAACACCACCATTTTGATCAAGGGTTCGCGCAGCGCAGCGATGGAAAACATCGTTGCGGCTCTGTGCGGGTCCAGTCTGGAGAAACATTAATGCTGCTGCTGCTAGCGGAGTATCTGCAACAGTTCTACAAAGGCTTCGCGGTCTTTCAGTACCTGACCCTGCGCGGGATTCTCGGTGTGCTGACCGCGCTGGTTTTGTCGCTGTGCTATGGCCCGTGGATGATCCGTACTCTGCAGAACCGTCAGATCGGCCAATCGGTACGCAATGACGGCCCGCAATCGCACCTGTCCAAATCCGGCACGCCGACCATGGGTGGCGCGCTGATTCTGTCGTCGATCGGCGTCAGCACCTTGCTCTGGGCTGACCTGAGCAACCGCTACGTCTGGGTGGTGCTGCTGGTGACCCTGCTGTTCGGCGCCATCGGCTGGGTCGACGATTACCGCAAAGTCATCGAGAAAAACTCCCGTGGCCTGCCGAGCCGCTGGAAGTATTTCTGGCAGTCGGTGTTCGGCCTCGGCGCGGCGATCTTCCTTTATATGACCGCCGCAACGCCGGTGGAAACCACGCTGATCCTGCCGATGCTCAAGGACTACAGCATTCCGCTGGGCGCCGGCTTCATCGTGCTGACCTACTTCGTGATTGTCGGTTCGAGCAACGCGGTCAACCTGACTGACGGCCTCGACGGCCTGGCGATCATGCCGACGGTGATGGTCGGCGGCGGCCTGGGGATTTTCTGCTACCTGTCGGGCAACGTGAAATTCGCCGAATACCTGCTGATTCCCTACGTGCCGGGCGCGGGCGAACTGATCGTGTTCTGCGGTGCGCTGATTGGTGCCGGCCTCGGTTTCCTCTGGTTCAACACCTATCCGGCGCAAGTGTTCATGGGCGACGTCGGTGCACTGGCACTCGGCGCGGCGCTGGGCACCATCGCCGTGATCGTGCGCCAGGAAATCGTCCTGTTCATCATGGGCGGCGTGTTCGTGATGGAAACCCTGTCAGTGGTCATTCAGGTTGCCTCCTTTAAGCTGACCGGTCGCCGCGTGTTCCGCATGGCGCCGATACACCACCACTTTGAACTCAAGGGCTGGCCCGAGCCGCGCGTGATCGTCCGTTTCTGGATCATCACCGTGATTCTTGTCCTGGTCGGCCTTGCCACCCTGAAGCTGAGGTAGAACGAGTGTCTCTGATCGCTTCTGACCACTTCCGCATCGTTGTCGGCCTCGGCAAGAGCGGCATGTCCCTGGTTCGCTTCCTGGCGAACCGGGGCACGTCGTTTGCCGTGGCCGACACGCGGGAAAATCCACCGGAACTGGCCACGCTCAAGCGTGACTATCCGCACGTGGAAGTGCGTTGTGGCGAGCTGGACGTCGAATTCCTCTGCCGTGCCGACGAGCTCTACGTGAGTCCCGGCCTGGCGCTGGCGACCCCAGCCCTGCAAGCCGCCGCGGCCCGTGGCGTGAAAATGTCCGGCGACATCGAGCTGTTCGCGCGTAACGCGCGGGCGCCGATCGTCGCAATCACCGGTTCCAACGCGAAAAGCACCGTGACCACGCT
The DNA here is from genome assembly GCF_020736465.1 of Pseudomonas sp. HN2. Lineage (NCBI taxonomy): Bacteria > Pseudomonadati > Pseudomonadota > Gammaproteobacteria > Pseudomonadales > Pseudomonadaceae > Pseudomonas > Pseudomonas sp. HN2. Next base: position 4,986,723 of record NZ_CP085885.1, on the reverse strand, counting down.
GGTCGGCGAGATGGCGGCTGCGGCCGGCAAGCGCGTCGCTGTTGGCGGCAACCTCGGCACCCCGGCGCTGGACCTGCTCAGCGACGACGTCGAGCTGTACGTGATGGAGCTGTCGAGTTTTCAGCTGGAAACCACCGACCAGCTCAACGCCGAAGTCGCCACCGTGCTGAACATCAGCGAAGACCACATGGATCGCTACAGCGGTCTGCCGGCGTATCACCTGGCCAAGCACCGGATCTTCCGTGGCGCGAAGCAGTTCGTGGTCAACCGTCAGGATGCCCTGAGCCGTCCATTGATCGGCGAAGGCCAGCCCTGCTGGACCTTTGGTCTGAGCAAACCGGATTTCAAAGCGTTCGGTATCCGCGAAGAAGACGGCGAGAAGTATCTGGCCTTCGAATTCCAGAATCTGCTGCCGGTGCGTGAGTTGAAAGTTCGCGGCGCACATAACCAGTCCAACGCTCTTGCAGCCTTGGCATTGGGTCACGCCGTCGGCCTGCCGTTCGACGCCATGCTCTCGGCACTGCGCACGTTTACCGGACTCGAACACCGCTGCCAGTGGGTGCGTGATCTCGACGGCGTGGCCTACTACAACGATTCCAAAGCCACCAACGTTGGCGCCGCGCTGGCTGCCATCGAAGGCCTGGGTGCGGACATCGACGGCAAGGTGATTCTGATCGCCGGCGGTGACGGCAAGGGCGCCGAATTCAACGATCTGCGCGATCCGGTCGCGGCCAACTGCCGCGCCGTGGTGCTGATGGGTCGCGACTCGGACAAGATCGGCGAGGCCATTGGCGATGCTGTGCCGTTGATCCGCGCGACCTCGCTGGTCGACGCCGTCGAGCAATGCCGCGCCGCTGCCCAGCCGGGTGACGTGGTGCTGCTGTCGCCGGCCTGCGCCAGTTTCGACATGTTCAAGAATTACGAAGACCGTGGTCACCAGTTCGTCCGCGCTGTGGAGGAACTGGCATGAACCTGAGAAACATCATCAAGCCGTACCCGTCGCCGCTGATCACCGGGCGTGGCATCGACCTCGATTTCCCGATGCTCGCCGGTTGCCTGGCGCTGCTCGGCCTGGGCCTGATCATGATTGCCTCGGCGTCCACCGAAGTGGCGGCGGCGCAGTCGGGCAGTCCGCTGTATTACATGATTCGCCACCTTATCTATGTGGTGCTGGGTCTGGGCGCGTGCATCGTCACCATGATGATCCCGATCGCCACCTGGCAGCGCCTCGGCTGGATGATGCTGATCGGCGCGTTCGGCCTGCTGGTGATGGTGATCATCCCCGGCATCGGACGGGAAGTGAACGGTTCGATGCGCTGGATCGGTTTCAGCTTCTTCAACGTGCAGCCGTCGGAAATCGCCAAGGTGTTCGTGGTGATCTACCTCGCTGGCTATCTGGTGCGCCGGCAGAAAGAAGTGCGCGAGAGTTGGATGGGCTTCTTCAAGCCGTTCATTGTCCTGCTGCCGATGGCCGGTCTGTTGCTCATGGAGCCGGACTTCGGTGCCACCGTGGTAATGATGGGCGCGGCGGCGGCGATGCTGTTTCTTGGCGGGGTCGGACTGTTCCGTTTCTCGCTAATGGTGGTGCTGGCGGTCGGTGCAGTGGTGTTGCTGATCCAGATGCAGCCCTATCGAATGGCGCGTCTGACCAACTTCGCCGACCCGTGGGCCGACCAGTTCGGCGCCGGTTATCAGTTGTCGCAAGCCTTGATCGCCTTCGGTCGCGGCGAGTGGCTGGGCGTCGGCCTCGGCAACAGCGTGCAAAAGCAGTTCTACCTGCCGGAAGCGCACACCGACTTCGTGTTTTCGGTCCTCGCCGAAGAGCTCGGTGCGGTCGGTTCGCTGTGCACTGTCGCGCTGTTCGTGTTCGTGTGTATTCGCGGCATGTACATCGGCCTGTGGGCGGAGAAAGCCAAACAGTTCTTCGCCGCTTATGTGGCGTACGGCTTGTCGTTCCTGTGGATCGGTCAGTTCCTGATCAACATCGGGGTGAACGTTGGCCTGCTGCCCACCAAGGGCCTGACCTTGCCGTTTCTCAGTTACGGCGGCAGCTCGCTGGTGATCTGCTGCGCCTGTCTGGGCCTGTTGCTGCGCATCGAGTGGGAGAGTCGAACCCACCTGGGCAGCGAAGAGATGGAATTCCAGGAGAGCGACTTCGCCGAGGAGCCGACTCATGGGCGCTAACGTATTGATCATGGCCGGCGGTACCGGCGGCCACGTGTTCCCGGCGCTGGCCTGTGCCCGCGAGTTTCAGGCGCGCGGCTATACCGTGCACTGGCTCGGCACACCACGCGGCATCGAAAACGAACTGGTCCCGGCGGCGGGGCTTGAACTGCACCGGATCAACGCCAGCGGTCTGCGCGGCAAGGGCAAGCTGTCGCTGCTCAAGGCGCCGTTGATGTTGCTGAAATCGGTGTGGCAGGCGCGGGCGATCATGCGCCGCTTGAAACCCGTATGCGTCGTCGGCTTCGGCGGTTATGTGACTGGCCCTGGTGGCCTTGCCGCGAAACTGGCTGGCGTGCCGGTGATCGTTCATGAGCAGAACGCTGTCGCCGGCACCGCCAATCGGTTGCTGGTGCCGTTCGCCGCCCGAGTGTGTGAAGCGTTCCCCGACACCTTTACTCTGTCGGACAGCCGCCGTACCACCGGTAATCCGGTGCGCAGCGAGCTGTTCCTCGAGACATCGCGACCGGCGCTGGCCGGGCGCAAAGCGCGTTTGCTGATCCTTGGCGGCAGCCTGGGCGCAGAACCGTTGAACAAATTGCTGCCTGAAGCCCTGGCCCAAGTCGCTGCCGACCTGCGCCCGGAAGTGTTCCATCAGGCCGGCAAAAATCACGATGAAGTGACTGCCGAGCGTTACCGCGCCGCGGGCGTGGACGCGCAGGTGCAGCCGTTCATCAAAGACATGGCCCAGGCCTATGGTTGGGCTGACCTGGTGGTGTGCCGCGCCGGCGCGCTGACCATCAGTGAGCTGGCGGCCGCCGGTCTGCCCTCGATGCTGGTGCCTTTGCCCCACGCGATCGACGATCACCAGACCCGCAACGCCGATTATTTGGCCCGCGAAGGCGCTGCCTTCCTGATGCCACAAAGAACGACTGGTGCCGCGGATCTTGCCGCGCGCCTGACAGAGGTCTTGATGCAACCGCAACGACTCGAAGCAATGGCCCAAGCGGCCCGCCGACTGGCCAAACCCGATGCCACCCGTAGCGTGGTCGATACCTGTCTGGAGGTGGCCCATGGTTGAGAATCAGAAAGCCATGCCACAACCGGAAATGCGCCGCATCCGGCGCATCCACTTCGTCGGTATCGGCGGCGTGGGCATGTGCGGTATCGCTGAAGTGTTGTTGAACCTGGGCTATCAAGTCTCCGGTTCCGACCTGAAAGCGTCGCCGGTCACCGAGCGCCTGGAAACCTTCGGCGCGCAGATCTTCATCGGTCACCGTGCCGAGAACGCCGCTACCGCCGACGTGCTGGTGGTGTCGAGCGCAGTGAACACGTCCAACCCGGAAGTCGCGACCGCCCTTGAGCGCCGCATTCCAGTGGTACCGCGCGCAGAAATGCTCGCCGAGCTGATGCGCTATCGCCACGGCATCGCCGTCGCCGGTACCCACGGCAAAACCACCACCACCAGCCTGATCGCTTCGGTGTTCGCGGCCGGGGGGCTGGATCCGACGTTCGTGATCGGTGGTCGTCTGAATGCAGCGGGCACCAACGCTCAGCTCGGCACCAGCCGTTACCTGATCGCCGAAGCCGACGAAAGCGATGCGAGCTTCCTGCACCTGCAGCCGCTGGTGGCCGTGGTCACCAATATCGACGCCGACCACATGGCGACCTACGACGGTGACTTCAACAAACTGAAGAAAACCTTCGTCGAATTCCTGCACAACCTGCCGTTCTACGGTTTGGCGGTGATGTGCCTGGACGATCCGGTGGTGCGGGAGATCCTGCCGCTGGTGAAACGTCCGACCGTGACCTATGGCTTCAGCGAAGACGCCGATGTGCGCGCAATCAATGTGCGTCAGCAGGGTATGCAGACCTTTTTCACCGTGCTGCGCCCGGATCGCGAGCCGCTCGACGTGTCGGTGAACATGCCCGGCAACCACAACGTGCTCAACTCGCTGGCGACCATCTGCATCGCCACCGACGAAGGCGTCAGTGATGAAGCGATTGTCCAGGGCCTGTCAGGCTTCCAGGGTGTCGGTCGGCGCTTCCAGGTCTACGGCGAACTGCCGGTGGACGGCGGCAACGTGATGCTGGTCGACGACTACGGCCACCACCCGACCGAAGTCGCTGCGGTGATCAAAGCCGTGCGCGGTGGCTGGCCGGAGCGTCGTCTGGTGATGGTTTACCAGCCGCACCGTTACAGCCGCACCCGCGATCTGTACGACGACTTCGTCAATGTGCTGGCCGATGCCAACGTGCTGCTGCTGATGGAAGTCTATCCGGCCGGCGAAGAGCCGATCCCGGGCGCCGACAGCCGCAAACTGTGCAACAGCATCCGCCAGCGCGGTCAGCTCGACCCGATCTACATCGAGCGTGGTGTCGATCTGGCGCCGCTGGTCAAGCCGCTGCTGCGTGCCGGCGACATTCTGTTGTGCCAGGGCGCCGGTGATATCGGCGGTCTCGCACCGAAACTGTTGAAAAGTGAGTTGTTCGCCGGCGCCGTGGCGGCGTCGGTCGAGGGGAAGTTGAAATGACTGCTGCCTACGCCAAGCTGTTTTCCACGATCGCGCCAAAAGACTTCGGCCGCGTCGCCGTGCTCTTCGGCGGCCTGAGTGCCGAGCGTGAGGTGTCGCTGAAATCCGGCAACGCCGTGCTCGAGGCGCTGCAAAGCGCTGGCGTGGATGCGTTCGGTATCGATGTGGGCGAAGACTTCCTGCAGCGTCTGCTCAGCGAAAAGATCGACCGCGCGTTCATCATTCTCCACGGTCGCGGCGGTGAAGACGGCAGCATGCAGGGCCTGCTCGAGTGCGCCGGCATCCCGTACACCGGCAGCGGCATTCTTGCTTCCGCACTGGCGATGGACAAGCTGCGCACCAAGCAGGTCTGGCACAGCCTCGGGATTCCGACGCCGCGTCACGCCGTACTGTGCTGCGAAGCCGATTGTATTTCGGCAGCGACGGAACTGGGCTTGCCTTTGATCGTCAAACCGGCGCATGAAGGTTCAAGTATCGGGATGGCCAAAGTGAATTCTGCGTCCGAGTTGATCGACGCATGGAAAGCGGCCAGTACCTACGATTCGCAAGTGTTGGTCGAGCAATGGATTCAAGGTCCGGAGTTCACCATCGCCACCCTGCGTGACCAGGTGTTGCCTCCTATCGCCCTGGGTACACCGCACACATTTTACGACTACGACGCCAAGTACATCGCCAACGATACCCAGTACCGCATTCCGTGCGGACTGGACGCGGCCAAGGAACAGGAACTCATGGAACTCACGGCCAAGGCCTGTGAGGCGCTGGGTATCGCCGGTTGGGGCCGGGCGGACGTGATGCAGGACGCCGACGGGCAGTTCTGGTTCCTTGAAGTCAATACCGCACCGGGCATGACCGATCACAGCCTGGTGCCGATGGCGGCGCGTGCTGCCGGTCTGGATTTCCAGCAACTGGTTCTGGCCATTCTGGCCGCCAGCGTTGAAGACGCAGGCGCAACAGAGGCGCGAGGTTAAGACCATGCAAGGCGCTCATCTCAGACATCAGCCCCCCGCACCCGGCCGCAAGCCGGTGCCGCGGGGTGCCAGCCGAATGGTGGCGAAAGAGCCGATGTCCGCGCGCCTGCCGAAAGCCAATTTCAGCTTTCTGAAAAGCCTGTTCTGGCCGGTGCTGCTGGTGGCACTGGGCTTTGGCACCTACGAAGGTGCGCAGCGTTTGCTGCCGTATGCCGACCGGCCGATCAGCAAGATCGCGGTGCAGGGCGACTTGAGTTACATCAGCCAGCAGGCGGTGCAGCAGCGGATCGCACCGTTCGTGGCGTCGAGCTTCTTCACCATCGACCTCGCCGGTATGCGTACCGAGTTGGAACAGATGCCGTGGATCGCCCACGCCGAAGTGCGCCGGGTATGGCCGGACCAGGTGGTGATCCGCCTCGAAGAACAATTGCCGGTGGCGCGCTGGGGCGACGAGTCGCTGCTCAACAACCAGGGCCAGGCGTTCACGCCCAAGGAACTGGCGAACTACGAACACCTGCCGCAGCTGTTCGGCCCACAACGGGCTCAGCAGCAAGTGATGCAGCAGTATCAGGTGCTGAGCCAGATGCTGCGCCCGCTGGGTTTTTCGATTGCACGCCTGGAATTGCGTGAACGCGGCAGCTGGTTCCTGACCACCGGTGCCGGCAGTTCCGGCCCCGGCATCGAGTTGCTGCTGGGACGCGGCAACCTGGTGGAAAAGATGCGCCGCTTCATCGCCATCTATGACAAGACGCTGAAAGAGCAGATTACGAACATTGCGCGCATCGATCTGCGCTACGCCAACGGCCTTGCTGTTGGCTGGCGGGAACCCGTAGCGCCGACGACAGCCCAACCCGCTGTCGCAAAGAATTAAGAAGAGGCAGGACCCATGGCAAACGTGCAAAGCGGCAAAATGATCGTCGGTCTGGATATCGGCACCTCCAAAGTGGTGGCGCTGGTAGGCGAGGTCGCGGACGACGGCCAGCTGGAAATCGTCGGGATCGGCACACATCCGTCCCGCGGCCTGAAGAAGGGCGTGGTGGTCAACATCGAATCCACCGTGCAGTCGATCCAGCGTGCGATCGAAGAAGCCCAACTGATGGCCGGCTGCCGCATTCACTCGGCTTTCGTCGGCGTGGCCGGCAATCACATTCGCAGCCTGAACTCCCACGGCATCGTCGCGATCCGTGATCGCGAAGTCAGCTCGGCCGACCTTGAGCGTGTGCTCGACGCCGCCCAGGCCGTGGCGATTCCGGCTGACCAGCGCGTGCTGCACACCCTGCCGCAGGATTACGTGATCGATAACCAGGAAGGCGTGCGCGAGCCGCTGGGCATGTCCGGCGTGCGTCTGGAAGCCAAGGTTCACGTGGTCACCTGCGCCGTCAACGCCGCACAGAACATTGAAAAATGCGTGCGTCGCTGCGGTCTGGAAATCGACGACATCATCCTCGAGCAACTGGCCTCGGCCTACTCGGTGCTGACCGATGACGAGAAAGAACTCGGCGTGTGCCTGGTCGACATCGGCGGCGGCACTACCGACATCGCGATCTTCACCGAAGGCGCGATTCGTCACACCGCAGTGATCCCGATTGCCGGTGATCAGGTGACCAACGACATCGCCATGGCGTTGCGCACCCCGACCCAGTACGCCGAAGAAATCAAGATCCGCTATGCCTGCGCCTTGGCGAAACTGGCCGGTGCCGGCGAAACCATCAAGGTGCCGAGCGTCGGCGACCGTCCACCGCGCGAACTGTCGCGTCAGGCCCTGGCCGAAGTGGTCGAGCCGCGCTACGACGAACTGTTCACCCTGATCCAGGCCGAGCTGCGTCGCAGCGGCTACGAAGACCTGATCCCGGCGGGCATCGTGCTCACCGGCGGTACCTCGAAAATGGAAGGCGCGACCGAACTGGCCGAAGAAATCTTCCACATGCCGGTACGCCTCGGGGTGCCGCATGGCGTGAAAGGTCTGGATGACGTAGTGCGCAACCCGATTTATTCCACTGGCGTCGGTTTGTTGATGTACGGCCTGCAAAAGCAGTCCGACGGAGTTTCGTTCTCCGGCATCGGCAGCCGCGACAGCTACAGCAGCGAAGAGCCTCAGGCGCCGCTGCTGGACCGCTTGAAAAAGTGGGTTCAGGGCAATTTTTAAAGCTTTACCGCAACACCGCTACAAACAGCAGTAGGCGAAAAAACTAGAGAATGTAAGGAGAGGGAAAATGTTCGAACTCGTAGACAACATCCCCGCAAGCCCGGTAATCAAAGTTATCGGTGTCGGCGGTGGCGGCGGCAACGCTGTCAATCACATGGTCAAGAGCAACATCGAAGGCGTTGAGTTCATCTGCGCCAACACCGATGCTCAAGCGCTGAAAAACATCGGCGCGCGGACCATCCTGCAACTGGGCACTGGCGTGACCAAAGGCCTGGGCGCCGGCGCAAACCCTGAGGTCGGTCGTCAAGCCGCTCTGGAAGACCGCGAGCGCATCGCTGAAGTGCTGGCCGGCACCAACATGGTGTTCATCACCACTGGCATGGGCGGCGGTACCGGTACCGGTGCGGCGCCGATCATCGCTGAAGTGGCCAAGGAAATGGGCATCCTGACCGTTGCGGTCGTGACCCGTCCGTTCCCGTTCGAAGGCCGCAAGCGTATGCAGATCGCCGACGAAGGCATCCGCATGCTCTCGGAAAGCGTCGACTCGCTGATCACCATTCCGAACGAAAAACTGCTGACCATCCTCGGCAAGGACGCCAGCCTGTTGTCGGCTTTCGCCAAGGCTGACGATGTTCTGGCCGGTGCCGTTCGCGGTATCTCCGACATCATCAAGCGTCCGGGCATGATCAACGTCGACTTCGCCGACGTACGTACCGTGATGAGCGAAATGGGCATGGCGATGATGGGCACTGGCTGCGCCAGCGGTCCGAACCGTGCACGTGAAGCCACCGAAGCGGCAATCCGCAACCCGCTGCTGGAAGACGTCAACCTGCAAGGCGCGCGCGGCATTCTGGTGAACATCACCGCCGGTCCTGACCTGTCCCTGGGTGAGTACTCCGACGTTGGTTCGATCATCGAAGCCTTCGCTTCCGAGCACGCGATGGTCAAGGTCGGTACCGTTATCGATCCGGACATGCGCGACGAGCTGCACGTGACTGTGGTTGCCACCGGTCTGGGCGCGAAGATCGAGAAGCCTGTGAAGGTTATCGACAACACCGTTCACACCTCCATGGCTTCGGCTCAGGTGCAACAACCGGCTCCGGCCCGTCAGGAGCAGCCTGCGGTGAACTACCGTGATCTGGACCGTCCGACCGTCATGCGCAACCAGGCTCAGGCCGGTGCTGCGGCTGCCGCGAAGATGAATCCGCAGGATGACTTGGACTACCTGGACATTCCGGCATTCCTGCGTCGTCAGGCCGATTGATGGAATGTATCAGGGCTATGAAGGTGATTGGTGTTCAGCAAAGGCATGGTCTGCTATCATCGCCAGCCTTTGTTGATACCAGTTCGCAATTTGCGCTGAAGCGGCCCAAGCCATGATTAAACAACGCACACTGAAAAATATTATCCGTGCCACAGGTGTAGGCCTGCACTCCGGTGAGAAGGTCTACCTGACCCTCAAGCCTGCGCCTGTCGACACTGGCATTGTGTTTTGTCGCGCTGACCTCGACCCTGTGGTGCAGATTCCTGCCCGCGCGGAAAACGTCGGTGAAACCACTATGTCGACGACGCTGATCAATGGCGACGTCAAAGTGGACACGGTAGAGCACTTGCTCTCGGCCATGGCTGGCCTGGGCATCGATAACGCCTACGTCGAGCTCTCCGCGTCCGAAGTCCCGATCATGGATGGCAGCGCTGGACCCTTCGTATTCCTGATTCAATCGGCAGGCCTGGAAGAACAGGACGCCGCCAAGAAATTCATCCGCATCCTGCGTGAAGTGACAGTGGAAGACGGCGACAAGCGCGCCACTTTCGTCCCTTTCGAAGGCTTCAAGGTGAGCTTCGAGATCGATTTCGATCACCCGGTATTCCGGGACCGCACCCAAAGTGCAAGCGTGGACTTTTCCAGCACTTCGTTCGTAAAAGAAGTCAGTCGCGCCCGTACCTTTGGTTTCATGAGTGACATCGAGTACCTGCGCAAGCACAACCTCGCACTCGGCGGCAGCGTGGAAAACGCGATCGTGGTCGACGCCGATGGCGTGTTGAACGAAGACGGTCTTCGTTATGAAGACGAATTCGTCAAGCACAAGATCCTCGATGCGATTGGCGACCTGTACCTGCTGGGCAACAGCCTGATTGGTGAGTTCAAAGGCTTCAAGTCCGGTCATGCACTGAACAACCAGCTGCTGCGCAAATTGATTGAGCAGACAGATGCGTGGGAAGTGGTGACGTTCGAAGACGCCAGCACCGCACCGATCTCTTACATGCGCCCTGTAGCGGCTGTGTAAGTAAAAAACCTCTCTAGTTTTTTGAAGGCCATCCTCGGATGGCCTTTTTTTATACCTGTGGTTTTTGTATTGCCTGGGATGGCCCTATCGCGAGCAGGCTCACTCCTACAGGGGGAACGCATTCCAATTGTAGGAGTGAGCCTGCTCGCGATAGGGCCGGTGGGGCCACTGCACCTCTCAAACCGATACCACCACCCGATTGCGTCCGCCTTCCTTGGCCTGATACAGCGCCTTGTCCGCCGCAAACAACAACTGCTCCAGGGTCATCTCGCTCGCTGTCGTCCATGTGGCGATGCCGATACTCACGGTCATCGCCCGCTCAGCGCCTTCGGTCCACGGCAGGTTTTCCACAGCGCTACGGATCTGCTCAGCGATCTGCTGCGCTCCTGCGCTGTCGGTCTCGGCGAGAATCACCGAAAACTCTTCGCCGCCATAACGCGCAACCAGATCCGCCGGACGTCGCACATTCGCCGTGATCACCTTGGCCAGCTCACGCAAGACCTGATCGCCGGCCTGATGGCCATGTCGGTCGTTGAAGGCCTTGAAGTGGTCGGCATCGATCATCATCACCGACAGCGGCTGGCCCGAGCGTTGCGCGCGGAACCACTCATGACGCAGGGTCTGATCGAGCATGCGCCGGTTGGCCACGCCGGTCAGGTCATCGGTGGCGGCCAGTTGCGCCAGCTCGCGTTCGGCGCGATGGCGCAAACGCAGTTCCCGGGCGAGCAGCCAGGTCAGCCACAACAGGCCAAGGCACAGCACGCCGGTGGCGCCACTGATCAATATCGCCGTGCGCCGCCAGGTGCCGAACACCTCATCACTGGACAGCGCGACCATTACGGTCAACGGCAGATTGCCGACCCGCGAGTAGGTATAGAGCCGGCGTTGTTTATCCATGCTCGAGGTGCTGGTGAAACTGCCGCTGCCATCGCGATCATTGAGGATGCGCACAACGTTGGGCCGATTGCCGAAGCTCTTGCCCACCGAATCGCTTTGCAGGTACGGCTTCTGCGCGAGCAGCACGCCATCGCTGTTGATGATGTTCAGCGTGCTGTCGGTGCCAATGTCGAGGCTTTTGAACAGTTCGTCGAAGTAGTCGAGTTTCAGCGACGCCACCGCCACACCGAGGAATTCACCGGTCTGCGAGGAGATGCGTCGACTGAAGCTGATGCGCCACTGATCGGCCTCGTCGCAATCGCAACGGGTCTTGAACGGCCGGCTGATGAACATGCCCATCTCGCGGTTGAACGCATGGGCGAGGAAATAATCGCGGTCAGCGAAATTGCCCGGTTTCGGTTCGATGCGCGAGGAGTCGGCGACGACCTCGCCATGCTTGTCCAGCAGCAGGATGTCGCCTTTGAAGCGCGCGGTGGCCGAGCGATCGAACAGCGCCAGGTGACGGATCTGCGGCGAGACCTGCTGCAAGTCATCACGCTGGGCGGCGGCGATCAGGCCTTGCAGCGTCAGGTCGTACAGCTCGACGGTGCGCAGTACGTCGGCATCGATCAGTTGCGCAATGGTGGTCGCACGGCGAGTGGCGGCGTCCTGCGCACTGGCGTATTCGCGGATCAACAGGAAGGTGACGATGCACACCATCGCAATCACGGTCAGCAGACTGCCGAGGATCAGCAGGCGCTCGGGGCGACCGGTCTGGCCTGTGATGGGAGGTGTGCGGCTGGCGATCATGAGGGGGAGCCGGTTGGAGTGGTTTCATAAGCTTAGTTGGGCTGACGCCGGACGAACCTGTGGGAGCGAGCCTGCTCGCGAAAGCTGATTGTCAGTCAACATCTGCGTTGAATGACACACCGCTTTCGCGAGCAGGCTCGCTCCCACAGGATAGATCACAGGATCTGAAAAACGCCGCGCCGATCTTAGAAGACGTTGACCGGGTAGTCGATGATCACGCGGTATTCATCTGTATCCGAATCAATCGCGCCGTAGCCATTGCCGCCACGGTTGGTCGCCCATTGCAGGCGCACCGCCAGGTCCTTGGCCTGACCGCTTTGCACGACGTACTGCAAATCGATATCGCGCTCCCAGTGTTTGGCGTTGCGGCCGTCAGCGCTGTACCAGCTGGAATAGCCTGGGTTGTCCGGGTCGGCTTTGGTCAGGTCGACCGTGCCGCGCGAATAGGACAGCGCCGAAGTCAGCCCTGGCAGGCCGACACCCGTGAAGTCGTAAGCGTACTTGAGCTTCCACGAGCGTTCGTTCGGCCCGTTGAAGTCCGAGTATTGCTGGGAGTTGTCCAGGTAAACGCTGTCGCCCTGGCTGATGTAGTCGAACGGTGTGTTGCCGTTGACCCGCTGGTACGCGGCGGTAACGCTGTGGCTGCCGATGCCGACGGTCAGATGCGCGCTCCAGGTGTTGTTGTCGATGTCGCCGAGTAGCGCGTCGCCGGTGTCTTGTGTGTGATAGAAGTGCAGGCCCGGGTTGAGGCTGAGCAGGTCATTCAGTTGCCAGGTGTAGTCGAGGTCGTAGTAGTACTGGTTCCAGATGTCTTTCAGCTCAGAGGCATAGAGGTTACTGGTCAGACCTTCGACCCCGCTCCAGGCCACACCAGCCCAGTTCAGGTGCTGACTCTCATCGCCATCGGCGAGGGTGCCGTAGGACGTACCGATTCGCGTGTGACCGCTCTGGTTATAGGGCTTGGTGAAACTGGCCTGGCCACCTTCGATCAGCCAGCCGTCAAAACTGTGATTGGCGAGGCTGATACCGCGAAACGTCTGCGGCAGCATCCGCGTGTCGCCGCCGGCAATCACCGGGTTGGTGAGGAACAGGTCACCAGCCTTCAACTCGGTATCGAACGCACGCAGCTTCAACGTCCCGCCTGCGGTGGAGAACGAGCCCGGCGCTTTGCCGTTGCCATCGCTGATCGGCAGGATACTCGAACCGTCGGTACCGCCACCGCCGTCGAGTTTCAGGCCGAGCATGGCGTGGGCATCGAAACCGAAGCCAACCGTGCCATCGGTATAGCCGGACTGGAACACCCCGAGAAAACCCTGGCCCCACTCGATGTTGTCGTCCGCTTGCTGCAAGCGGTTGCGATTCATGTAGTAGTTGCGGGCGTTCAGGTTGAGGCTCGAACCTTCGACGAAGCCTTGTTCAGCAGGCTCGTCGGCGTGGGCGGTGGGAACAATCGTTGCGGCCATTGCAATGAACAGCGGGGTAAGGCGGGCAGGGTAAAACACGTGCGGTGGAGCTCCTTGGGTCAGCGGGCCGCTCTGTTTCTTGAGCGGCTTGATATTTCTTGTTGTTACAGACGCACCAGACGGCTTTCAGACCACAACGAAAAAAGGCCGCTGAAAGGCAGCGGCCTAGAGTGACGACGGTTGAACGGGAAGAGCCAAACAACCGCGTCGAGGGAAACCTTTCGCGGTGCAACTCAGCTGTCTTTCTCGATTACTTGAGTCTGGGAATTGGCGGCCTGCGGGGATTGCGTCGCGTCTTGAGCCTTGGCCATCACTTCGGCCTGATGCTGATCGAATGCCTGCGCGCGAGCGACTTTTTGCGCCACGAACGTTTGCGATTCTTCAGCCATCGCCATCGGCGACAGGATCAATGAGGACAAAACGAACGCGCTGGCAATACCCATACTGTTGGACATCTGGAAAACCTTCTTGCTTGGCAAGTGCTGTTTGGTGCGGGCAAAGATAAGGTTGCCGAGGGTTGGGAAACAGCGTGATTTTCATAAATGACTGTTACAGCAGAAGCAAAGATCGCAGCCTTCGGCAGCTCCTACAAGGGCGTGTCGTACACCTGTAGGAGCTGCCGAAGGCTGCGATCTTTTGATCTTTTCAGACCGGAAGGTGAATGCCGAAGGTGTTCATGCCCCGGTCACTGCGTACAAACACATCCCCGCCGTGCATCAGCGCGATCGCCTTGACGATCGCCAGCCCCAAGCCGTGGTTATTGCCGCTGTTGCTGCGCGAGGCATCGACCCGATAAAAGCGCTCGAACAACCTCGGCAAATGCTCACTGGCAATCGGCGTCCCGGGATTGGCCACGCCGATGCTCACCTGATGTTCTTGAACCTCGATGCGCACTTCGATCACCTGTCCCGGTTCGGTGTGCTGCACCGCGTTGCTCAGCAAGTTGATCAGCGCCCGGCGCAAATGCGCGACCTCGATCTGGACCTGCGCATCGCCGCTGACCTGCACTTCAACCTGGGCGTCTTCAAGAATGAAATCCAGATAGTCCAGGGTCGTCGCCACCTCATCAGCCAGTGACGTCGAGGTCAGTTTGGTTGCCTTGTTGCCCTGATCGGCGCTGGCCAGGAACAACATATCGTTGATGATCGAACGCAGTCGCTCCAGCTCTTCGAGGTTCGATTGCAGCACTTCGAAATAGTGTTCGGCCGAGCGCCCGCGGGTCAGCGCGACTTGGGTCTGGCCGATCAGGTTGGTCAGCGGTGACCGCAGTTCATGGGCGACGTCGGCGTTGAACGACTCCAACCGCGAATAGGCCAGTTCCACCCGTTCCAGCGTCGAATTGAACGACTCGACGAACTGCTCCAGTTCCGGCGGCAACGGCGATAGACGCAAGCGCCCGGCGCGTAGTGGTGGTGCCAGGCGCTGAGCTTCCTGCGACAGTTTGATCAGCGGCTTGAGGCCGATTCTTGCGACCCAATAGCCCAGCGCCGAAGCCATCAGCACACCGGCGATCGCCAGACCGATCAGTGCGATCAGCAGATTGTGCTGCGTCTCATGGAAGGTTTCGGTATCGATGCCGATCATGAAGCGCAGCGACGGGCGCTGGTCCTTGGCCGGCAACTCGGTCAGCAGCACTTTCAGGGGGTAGGGATGGTCGGCCAGATGCAGGTCATGCATGCCCAGCGGACCCTGAGCGAAGGCCCGAATCGCGGCATCGGGTTGTCCATATTCGTAACCCGGATTACCACTGACCACCCAGAACCGGATGCGCTTGTCTTCTTCGCCGAGCAGCTTGAGCTTGGCGTTGATCTTCACCCAATGTTCCGGTGTGCCGAAGCGATTGAGCGCCGACTCGAGCACGCTGTAACGCGCATCCAGCTCAGCTTCCGGCAACAGCCCCAAGCCCTTGTCGACCTGTTGATACAGTGCGCCACCAATCAACAGAAACACCACGAGCGCCACCAGCGTGAACATCCCGCTTAAACGCAGGGCAATCGAGTTACTGGACACCACGGCTCTCCAGTACATAACCCATGCCGCGAATGGTGTGCAGCAGTTTTTCGTGGAACGGGCCATCCAGTTTGGCGCGCAGGCGTTTGATCGCGACTTCGACGACGTTGGCATCACTGTCGAAATTGATGTCCCAGACCATCTCGGCGATCGCGGTTTTCGAGAGGATTTCGCCCTGGCGACGGGCGAGCACGCTGAGCAGGGAAAACTCTTTCGCGGTCAGATCCAGGCGCGTGCCGGCGCGGGTGGCCTTGCGGCTGATCAGGTCGATCCACAGGTCGGCGATGGTTACTTGCACCGGCTCATGACCGCCGCTGCGCCGGGTCAACGCTTGCAGGCGGGCGACCAGTTCGAGGAAGGAAAACGGCTTGCCGAGGTAATCGTCGGCACCGTCGCGCAGGCCCTTGATGCGGTCTTCGACGCGCTCGCGGGCGGTGAGCATGATCACCGGGGTCTGTTTGCGCGCACGCAACGCGCGCAGCACGCCGAAGCCATCGAGCCCCGGCAACATGACGTCGAGGACGATCACTGCGTAGTCGCATTCCAGCGCCAGATGCAGGCCTTCAACGCCGTCGCGGGCAAGGTCCACGGTGTAGCCCTGTTCGGTCAGGCCACGGTGCAGATAGTCCGCGGTTTTTTCTTCGTCTTCGATAATCAGAACGCGCATGACCGCCTCAGTCTGTGGTCGCCAATGCCGTTGCGGGCGTTGGGGCTGGTGGGTGTGAGTGCCGGTGAAACAGCCGTTCGAGCCATAAGTATATGACCGGGGTGGTGAACAGCGTCAGCATCTGGCTGACCAGCAAACCGCCGACCACGGCAATGCCCAATGGCTGGCGCAGTTCGGCGCCGGTGCCGTAGCCGAGCATCAGCGGCAACGCGCCGAGCAGCGCGGCGAGGGTGGTCATGATGATCGGCCGGAAACGGGTGATGCACGCCTCGAAAATCGCCTCTTGCGGCGGCAGTCCACGCTGGCGTTGCGCCTCGAGGGCAAAGTCGATCATCAGGATGCCGTTCTTCTTGACGATACCGATCAGCAGCACCAGGCCGATCAACGCCATGATCGAAAAGTCCTGGCCACAGATCCACAGCATGATCACCGCGCCGAGGCCTGCCGCCGGCAATGTCGAAATGATCGTCAGCGGATGCACGAAGCTTTCATAAAGCACGCCGAGGATGATGTACACCGCCACCAGCGCCGCAAGGATCAGCCACGGCTGACTGGCCAGCGAACTCTGGAAGGCCTGCGCTGCACCCTGGAAATTGCCGCTGATCGCGGTGGGCATGCCGATCTCGGCCTTGGCCTGATTGAGCAGAATTACCGCATCGCCCAGCGCCACGCCCGGGGCGAGGTTGAAGGACAGGTTGGCGGCGGGGAACATGCCGTCGTGGGCAATCGACAGCGGGCCGATAGTCGGCGCGTCAAACCGGGCCAGCGCCGAGAGCGGCACCATTTCTCCGCTGAGCGGCGAGCGCAGGTAGAAATAGTTGAGGCTTTCGGCCTTGCCGCGTTGCTTTGTGTCCAGCTCGAGAATCACGTTGTACTGGTTGACCTGAGTCTGGAATTCATTGATCTGCCGTTGGCCGAACGCATCGTACAGCGCCTCGTCGACATCGCTCGCAGTCAGGCCAAAACGCGCCGCTGCGCTACGGTCGATGCTGATGTGAGTGATGCTGCCGCCCAGTTGCAGATCATTGGAAATGTCGCGGAACGCCGGGTTGCTGCGCAGTTTCTCGGTCAGGCGCTGCGTCCAGGTGGCGAGGGTCGCGCCGTCATTGCTTTTGAGCACGTACTGGTACTGCGCACGGCTCGGGCCGGAGCTGAGGTTGATGTCCTGCCCTGCGCGCAAATACAGAACGATGCCGGGGACTTTCATCAGTTGCGGACGGATGCGGTCGATGAACTGGCTGGCGCTGACATCGCGATCGCCGCGTTTTTTCAGCGCGATCCAGAAGCGCCCGTTGGCGATGGTCTGGTTGCTGCCGGAGACACCCACCGAATGGGAAAACGCCTGCACCGCCGGATCGGCCGCGACGATTTCCGCCATCGCCAAGTGTTTTTTCACCATGTCGCCGTAGGAAATGTCCGCAGCGGCTTCGGTGGTGCCGAGGACAAAACCGGTGTCCTGCACCGGGAAGAAGCCCTTGGGAATGAAGATGTAGCCGGCGACCGCCAACGCCAGCGAGAGACCGAACACACCAATCATCAGTTTCTGATGGTCGAGGGCGCGGCGCAGGCCCTTTTCGTACCAGCCGAGCAGGCGTTCGCTGAAACCGGGTTTGGCATTGGCATGATGCAGCGGTTTGCGCATGAACAGCGCGGCAAGGGTTGGCGCCAGCGTCAGCGACACCACCACGGAAATCATGATGGTGGACGTCGCGGTCAGGGCGAATTCCTTGAACAGCCGCCCGACCACACCGCCCATGAACAGCAGTGGGATGAACGCCGCTACCAGCGAGAAACTGATCGAAACGACGGTGAAGCCAATCTCGCCGGCACCCTTGATCGCCGCCTCGCGCATGTCATCGCCGGCCTCGAGATGGCGGTGAATGTTCTCCACCACGACAATCGCATCGTCGACCACGAAGCCGACCGCGACGACGATCGCCACCAGCGTCAGGTTGTTCAGGCTGAAACCGAGCACGTACATCAGGGCGAAACTGGCGATCAGCGAGACGCCGAGCACCGCCGAAACAATCAGCGTCGCCGACAACTGCCGCAGGAACAGCGCCATGACTGCGACCACCAGCAGGATCGCGATCAGCAAGGTGATCTCGACTTCATGCAGCGAAGCGCGAATGGTCTGCGTGCGGTCGATCAGGGTTTTCACCTGCACCGAGGCCGGCAGCATGGCTTCGAGACCGGGGAGGGCGGCTTGAATGCGGTCGACGGTCTCAACGATGTTGGCGCCGGGCTGACGCGAGATCACCAGGTTCACCCCCGGACGATCACCCGCCCACGCCTGCACGTAGGCATCTTCCGCACCGTTGACGACTTTGGCGACATCGCGCAGGTGAACCGGGGCGCCATCCTTGTAGGAAACGATGAGCTGGCTGTAGTCCTCGGGGTGGAACAACTGGTCATTGGTCGACAGCGTGGAAATGCTCGATTCGCCGTACAGCGCGCCTTTGGCGAGGTTAAGGCTGGTCTGCTGGATCGCCAGCCTGATGTCGGCCAGCGTCAGGCCAATCGCCGCGAGTTTGTCCGCCGACGCCTGCACGCGAATCGCCGGACGTTGCTGACCGGTGATGTTGATCTGGCCGACGCCGTCGATCTGACTGATCTGCCGGGCGAGCAGGGTTTCCACCAGGTCGCTGAGTTCGGTGCCGGGCATCTGTGTGGAGCTGACACTGAGGATCAGCACCGGGCTGTCGGCCGGGTTGACCTTCTTCCACGTCGGCAGCGTCGGCATATCCTTGGGCAGCTTGCCGGCGGCGGTGTTGATCGCCGCCTGGACTTCCTGGGCGGCGGTGTCGATGCTTTTGTCGAGGGTGAATTGCAGGGTCAGCAGGGTTGAGCCCAGCGCACTGCTCGAGGTCATCTGGGTCATGCCGGGGATGGCGCTGAATTGCACCTCCAGCGGCGTCGCCACCGAAGACGCCATGGTGTCCGGGCTGGCGCCGGGCAACTGCGCCGAGACTTGAATAGTAGGAAATTCCGCTTCCGGCAGTGGGGCAATCGGCAAGCGCGGGAAGGCAATCGCCCCGACCAGCACCAGCGCGATCGTCAACAGGATCGTCGCCACCGGGTGATCGATGCACCAGGTCGAGATGCCTTTGTGCGAATTCATGGCTTCGGCTCCGCCTGCACCACTTGCGGCGGCTCACTCATGACTTGCACGCTCGACCCCGGCTTGAGCCGCGACTGGCCGTCGGTCACCAGCACGTCACCGGCGTTGACGCCTTTGATGATGTCCTGGCCGCTGCCCTGATACACCATCTGCACCGGCACCGCTTCGACCTTATCGTCCTTCACGCGGTAAACGAAGTGTTGTTCAAGGCCACGTTGTACGACGGTGGACGGAACGACCAGCGCATCTTTATCCACAGCCGTCTGAATTTTTACCGTCACCAGCAAACCCGGCCAGAGCTTCTGGCTGGCGTTGGCGAATTCGGCCTTGGCGCGGATGGTGCCGGTGTTGGCGTTGATCTGGTTGTCGATCAGGGTCAGATGACCTTCGCCGAGCAGATTGCCGGTTTCGCCATCGGTGTCGGCGCCGATGTAGGCCTTGACCGGCGCGCGTTGCGGATCGCTGATCAGGCTCTGCAGGGTCGGCAGCATCTGCTGGGGCAGGGAGAACTCGACGGCGATCGGGTCGATCTGAGTCACGGTGAACAGTCCTTGGGTGTCGGTCATGCGCAGGAAATTGCCTTCATCGACCGTACGAATACCGACGCGCCCGGTGACTGGGGAGCGAATCTGCGTGTAGGACAGTTGCACCTGCGCCGCATCGATCAAGGCCTGATTGCCCTGCGCCGTGGCTTTGAGCTGATTGACCAGCGCTTGCTGCTGGTCGAAGGTCTGCTTCGACACGCCGTCGTCAACGCTGAGCAATTTGTAGCGCTTGAGATTGACCAGCGCGACCTGCAACTGCGCCTGGCTCTCGCCCAACTGCGCCCGGGCCTGATCAAGGCTGGCGCGGATCGAGCGGTCGTCGATGGTGGCGAGCAGGTCGCCTGCTTTGACCAGTTGACCTTCCTTTACCAGAATTTTCGTCAGGATCCCGTCGATCTGCGGACGCACCACCACACTGTGGAGCGAGAGCACCGAGCCGATGCCGCTGGTATAACGCGGCACGTCTTTGGCGCTGACCGTCACCACGCGCACAGGAATGGCGGTCGGGCTGGCCAGTTTGGCCGGTGCCGGTTTGAGCACAAACCACAGGCCGGCGGCTGCCAGCAAAATCAGGAGAGAGGCGAGCAGGATTTTATTTTTCTGAATGGACATGCGCGGCGCCGAAGTCTGGAGTTTGGGCAGATTGGCCAGTTATAAACCGGTCAGGCGGTCGGCAGGGTGACGGCTGGCTGTCAGGATTGTCAGTTTCCGATGTTAATTGCAGTAGCTGCGATTACGGTTGAGTTGATAAGTCCCTAAAAGGGACCTATCGTTCCTTTTTTGGGACTCTTCGGTTTGCGCCAGTGGAAAACCTTTCTTTAAGCGAAGCCCTGTTCACCGCCACCCAGCAAAAAGTATTGGGATTGTTGTTCGGCAAGCCTGACCAGACGTTCTACGCCAACGAAATTGTGCGCTGGGCGCAGGTTGGCAAAGGCGGGCTGATGCGTGAACTCGATCGATTGCAACGAGCCGGGATCCTCAGCATGACACGAGTGGGTAACCAGACCCATTACCAGGCCAACCCCGCCTGTCCTATCTACGCGGAGCTTCTGGGCATCACGCGTAAGACATTCGGTTTTGCCGAGCCTCTTCGTCAGGCATTAGAGCCGTTTGCCGAACAGATCACGTGGGCGTTCGTGTATGGCTCCATCGCCAAAAACTCGGCGAACACACTCAGTGACATAGATCTCATGCTGATTGGCGAAGGCCTGCACTACAGTGAGTTGATGGAGCGACTCATGCCGTTGGAGGAGCAATTGAGGCGTCCCATCAACCCGACGCTATACACCCCGCAAGACTGGGCCAGGAAGCTGGCGGCACAGAACAGTTTTGTCATGCGGGTGATGCAGCAGGAAAAAATCGATCTGTCAGGGGCAAACCCTTTGGAGTCCAAGGATGGGCAGCAACGAGAGTCTGGAGAATCTTCTACGTAGCGGTGTACTGAAAGCGGAGCCACCTGACCGCAAAGAGTGTGAGGGGCTGATGCGCTCGGCTCTGGATAGGCTCAAGGATGCGCACACCTGCACACTCTCGTTTTCCAGCCGGTTCGATTTGGCCTACAACGCCGCTCACGCGCTGGCGCTGACAGCTCTTCGCTTGAGTGGCTATCGATCGGACAAGCGCTATCTGGTATTCCAGTGTCTGATCCATACCACGCAAAGCAGTAAGGTTCAGGTGCGATTGTTTGCGCTGTGCCATGAGCGGCGGAATCTCGCCGAATACGAAGGCTATATGGATGAGGATGACGCGCTTCTTGAGCAGTTGCTGGAGAGCACCTCGCAATTGTTGAGTGACGTTCAACACCGCATGAACTGAAATATCATCACGCAGTGTCAGTACCAAGCAGCCATTCAGCGCATCGCGCAAATCTTCAGATGCCGAGCCAGAGCGCACAGGTATACTGCGCGCCTTTGCGGCTCACTGATCGGGCCGACTTTTTGTTCCCGGAGCTTTTATGACTTCCCCGACCCAACCGCCGGTTGACGACGCTGTGAGCGACGTCCCGGCTGACGTGGCTGACACCAGCGAAACCAAGGCCGAGATCCCGGCGTTCAAGTTCCCGTTCAAGCCGGGCGAGCTGGCCTCGGCGAAAGGCTCGAATCAGCCGTGGTACAAGAATGGCGCGAAGAATGGCCACACCAAGACCCCGGGCATGGCGCCGCCGGGCACGCGTCGGTCGATGGGCAAGCGCTGACATCGGAAAGTGATGGTGCTTGTGCTGGCCTTTTCGCGAGCAGGCTCGCTCCCACAGGTTTGGGTTCGGCGCAGATCCAATGTGGGAGCGAGCCTGCTCGGGAAGGCGGCAGCCGCACACCACGAATATCAGATCAAGCCGCGCGCAATGAAATAAACGCGTAAGTCTGCGCCGGTTCAGTCA
Organism: Pseudomonas sp. HN2; assembly: GCF_020736465.1. Classification (NCBI taxonomy): domain Bacteria; kingdom Pseudomonadati; phylum Pseudomonadota; class Gammaproteobacteria; order Pseudomonadales; family Pseudomonadaceae; genus Pseudomonas; species Pseudomonas sp. HN2. The sequence continues at coordinate 4,964,752 of NZ_CP085885.1, read as the reverse complement.
CCACTTGGCCTCCGGCTGCCAGCACTTGCCCGGCCACGTCATCACCTGACAAATGAAACAGCCACTCACTCGGCTGCGCCGCCAGCGGTTGCGCGCTTACCTGGTCGATCACCTGCGCAAACGCATCCATGTTCGGCAAATAAGCTGTAAACCCATCGCCCTTGAGCGCGGTAGTGCGAATCCCGAGCATCGCGCAGATCGCATCCTTGAGTCTGATGTCATCCCGGTCCGCCTGACGCGAACGCTGGATCAGCTCAACCAGTTCCCGATCAACCAATTCGCCGCCCACGATCAGTTCCGGTCCCTGTTCCCATGATTCTGGCGGGCAATCCTTGGCAGCAGGATTGAGCGGGATGTGCGGATTGATTTCCGCCGGGTAAATCCGGCACACCAGCGGACGCCGCTCGTAGATTCGGCAGCGCTTGTCGTCGTCAAGATTCCGGCAGGGGCCGACGTTGTAGGCGGCGAAAGTGATCGCCACATGAGCATCGGTAGCACCGCTGCGGACCATGGCTGAACGGTGCTCGGCATGTTCGCGCTGCTGCGCTGGCAGGCCCAGACCATTGCCGAGAAAGGCCTCGACCAGCACGATTACCTGACCGCCATCCGCCGCCCACATGCGGGCTTCGGCCAGCGTCAGCGGCACATGGTGGTCGGTGCAGCATTTGCCGCAGCCTACGCAGGAAAACGTCGTATTCATTGAGCGATCTGTCTTCAATCAGGGTGTGAAAGGATGGCGGAAAACCATCGCACAGAACCCGATCGAAGCAAGGACTGCGCCACTCAGTGGGATTTTGTCACCGGGCGGATCGAGTCCCACTCGGTGACGAATGCGGTCTTCGACTGTTTGTTGTAAAGGCACAGCTCGCTGCCTTGCTGGCCTTTCATGTGTTTTTGCGGATATTGGCCTTGCAGCAGAACGGCGGTGTAACCGACGCGATCATCGAATTGCGCGGGCGTGCCGACCGGTTTGACGTTTTTCAGTCCGCTGGCCTTGGTGCAACTGGCGAGCACGGTTTTGTCGTAGGCGGCCCAGGCGTCGGGGCTGGAGGCGTGGGCCTGGGAGGCGAGGGCGGTGAGGGTGAGCAGGGCGAGGGTGATGGCTTTCATGGTTGGGGCATCCTGGGTTATGGCCAAGGTTGGAGTATGCCTGCGGGTTGGAAGTTGCCTGTGCCGGCGCTATCGCGAGCAGGCTCACTCCTACAGGTTGGAATGCATTTCAAATGTAGGAGTGAGCCTGCTCGCGATGGCGGTGGATCATTCGACGACCAGCTCCCGCCGGACTACATACATCCCGACACTTTCATACAACCGGCGCGCCCGCAGGTTGTCCTCCAGAACCCTCAAATCGACAAACCCTTCACGCCGCTGTTGATAGACGCTGAAAGCATGCAGCAACAACGCTCGCCCAAGTCCCCGGCCCTGCATTCGCGGGTGTACCACCAGATTCTTGATATACGCACTGGTCCAGCACTGCGCCACGCCAACCACACCCTCGGCATCGCAGGCAACGAAGCACAATGAGGGATCGTATTCGGGATCGCTGACAAACCGCTGCTGCCATTCGTCCAGCGGCGGTACTCGACCGCCACCCTGCAGATGTCCGAGTTGCATCAACTGATGCAGCGCTGGCGCCAATTCATCGCGGTAGACGGACAGCTCAATCCCGGACGGCCACTGCGCATTCGGCACCGCTTCACTCAAGTCGCGCCGTAGCAGAAAACAAAACGCTTCGGCCAAGACTCAGTGCCCGTTGGCCGCGACGTGCTTGGCCGCTTCGATCAGACGTTGGGTCAGTTCCGGCGAGGAGAACTTGGTCAGCACTGCATTCGCTCCCGCCAGTCGGGCCTTTTCGCTGTTCATCGCGCTGTCGAGCGAGGTGTGCAGCAGCACGTACAAGTGCGCGAAATCCGGGGTTTCGCGCAGCGTGCGGGTGAAGGCATAGCCGTCCATCTCGGACATTTCGATGTCGGAGACGATCAGGTTGATCTGCTGCGCGGTGCCCTGCAGATCGAGCAGGCAGTCGATGGCTTCCTTGGCACTGCGCGCGGTGTGGCACTGCAGGCCGAGGTTGCGCAGGGTGTGCACCGATTGTTGCAGCGCCACCTGGCTGTCATCGACCACCAGAATCCGCGCGTTGCCGAGGACTTCGGCGTCTTCCATGGTCAGGTCGGTCGGCGCCATTTCGATCTGCGCCGGGGCGATGCTGTGGATGACTTTTTCGATATCCAGCACCTGCACCAGCGTACCGTCCACCGAGGTCACGCCGGTGATGTAGGCACGCGAACCGCCGGAGCCGAACGGTGGCGGCCTGATGTCGGTGGTCAGGCAATGGACGATCTTGCTCACCGCCTGCACGTGCAGACCCTGCTTGGAACGGCTGACATCGGTGACGATCAGGCAGCCGCCGTTGGGATCTTCCAGCGGCCGCTCGCCGATCGCGCGGCTGAGGTCGATCACCGACAGCGAGGCACCACGCAGGGAGGCGATGCCTTTGACGTGCGGGTGCGACTCCGGCAGCTTGGTCAGCGGCGGGCAGGGAATGATTTCACTGACTTTCAGCAGGTTGATCGCCATCAGCTTGCCGCTGCGCAAGGTAAACAGCAGAAGCGAAAGTGAATCTGCGCGGGCTTTGGTGGAGGACATAAGAACCTTCTGTGGATGGGCGAGAGTGCAAATCGCCAGAAACCTTTGATGCCGGGTTATCGGCTTGAATGGAGTGGGCTTTAGGTTTGTCGTCACAGATCAAAAGCCCCTCACCCCAGCCCTCTCCCGGAGGGAGAGGGAGCCGACCGAGGTGTCCTGCGTCATACATCGACCTGAAAGATCGAATCGATTATGGACTCGAAGAGTTTGAATCAATTAGCGCACGGGAGTCGGTCAGGTTACGGATTCGGTAAATCACACCCAGGTCGACGGAGTTCTCCAATATTCCCGAATCGGCTCCCTCTCCCTCTGGGAGAGGGCTGGGGTGAGGGGGCTTTAGGCCTTGGCGATAATCTTCAGCTTTTCATTCCCAAGCGCTTGGCCATCCGCCCAAGGTTCGCCCGATCCACCCCCAGCTCTCGCGCCGCACTCGCCCAGTTATCCCGATGACGTTCCAGCGCTGCACTGATCAGGCGCCGCTGAAACTCATCAGTGGCACTGCGCAAATCCCCGCCGATCATTGGCATCTCATTGGCCAAGCCTGCGGTAACAGGCACAACCACGTTATCCACAACCTCACGCGGCAAATCCAGATCCGCCGCACTCAGACTCAGGATTTTCGGCCGCACCTTGCAATTACCCAGCGCCTTCAGTGCACTGCGCCCGATCAAATGCTCCAGCTCGCGCACATTCCCCGGCCAGGTGTACGCCAGCAGCGCCTCTTGCGCATCGCCGTTCAAGCGCAGGCTGTTAAGGCCCATGCGCGAGCGGTTCTGCTCGAGAAAAAAGCCGCTGAGCAGCAACACATCGCGGCCGCGATCGCGCAGCGCCGGCACCCGCAGCGGGTAGACACTCAAGCGGTGATAGAAGTCGGCCCGATAGCGACCGCTGCGTACTTCTTCGGCCAGATCGCGATTGGTCGCGGCAATCAAGCGCACATCAACCTGATGCTCCTTGTCCGAGCCCAGGCGTTGCAACTGTCCGCTCTGCAATACGCGCAGCAATTTGGCCTGGACCGTCAGCGACAGCTCGCCGACTTCATCGAGAAACAGCGTGCCGCCATTGGCCAGCTCGAATTTGCCGCGGCGGTCGCTGGTAGCGCCGGTGAAAGCACCGCGCACGTGGCCGAACAGTTCGCTTTCCACCAGTGTGTCAGGCAGGGCGGCGCAGTTGAGGCTGATGATCGGTTTGTCGGCGCGCGGGGAAGCGGCGTGAATCGCTTGGGCGACCAGCTCCTTGCCGACACCGGTTTCGCCGGTGATCAGCACGGTCAGGTCACTGCCGCCGACCAGATTGATTTCTTCCACCAGACGTTTGTGCGCTTTGCTCTGGCCGATCATTTCGCGGTTCTGCTGGCCGCTGGCCTGACGGTAAACCTCGGCGCGCTGATGTTCATCTTCGGCGCGTGTGGCCAGACGCTCGATGCGCTCGGCAGCGTTGACCGTGGCCGAGGCGAGGCTGGCGAAGGCTTGCAGGGCATCGAGTTCGATCGGCTCGAAACGCTCGGGGTCGAGCGCATCAAGGGTGATCAGCCCCCAGAGTTTCTCATCGACAAATAAAGGACAGCCGAGGCAGTCGTGCACTTCGAGGTGATCGTCGAGGCCATCGACCAATCCGTCATAGGGATCGGGCAGTTCGCTGTCGGCGGCGAAGCGCGTCGGACCGGCGCCGGCCAGCAGAATTTCAAACCGTGGGTGTTCGCTGACTTTGAAGCGGCGGCCGAGGGTGTCGGTACTCAAGCCGTCCACCGCCAGCGGCACCAAGGACTCACCGTCCAGACGCAGTAACGCGGCGGCATCGCAGGGCAACAAGGCGCGCATGGCTTCGAGCAAGCGCCGGTAGCGCTCACCTTCGGGCAATTCGCGGGACAGGTCAGCGACCAGAGGCAGCAGGGCGGTAAGCAAGGATTTGGCGGTCATGGTGATGTAGTCAAAGAGACAAAGTGTAGTCGTGATGACTATACGTGCATTTGTGTCGAAATGACTATGTTGGTTTCAAGCTATTGAATTTGAACGATTAATAAGTTGGCACGAAAGCTGATACCTCTAGTGCAATCTTTCAAGAAAGCGCAGGAGTCACCTTATGCTTAGCGTCCAGGATCGTGCCATCGTCAAATCCACCGTGCCTCTGCTGGAAAGCGGCGGCGAGGCGTTGATCACGCACTTTTATCGCATGATGCTTTCCGAATACCCGCAAGTGCGCCCGCTGTTCAACCAGGCGCACCAGGCCAGTGGCGATCAGCCGCGTGCCTTGGCTAACGGCGTGCTGATGTATGCCCGGCACATCGATCAGCTCGACCAGTTGGGCGATCTGGTGGCGAAGATCATCAACAAGCACGTGGCCCTGCAGATTCTGCCCGAGCACTACCCGATCGTCGGCACCTGCCTGCTGCGGGCCATTTCCGAAGTGCTCGGTGAAGAGATCGCTACGCCCGAAGTGATGAGCGCCTGGGGCGCGGCGTACGGGCAACTGGCCGACATCCTGATTGGTGCGGAAACCGCGATCTACGACCAAAAAGAACACGCAGTCGGCGGCTGGCGCGGTGCGCGGGAGTTCATCGTCGCGGCGAAAGTGCAAGAGAGCGCCGAAATCACCTCGTTCTACTTCGAGCCGGTGGACAAAGGGCCGATTCTTGCGGCTGAACCGGGTCAGTACATCGGCATGAAGCTGCACCTCGATGGCGAAGAAATCCGCCGCAACTATTCGCTGTCGGCACTGGCCAATCACGGCCAGTACCGCATCAGCGTCAAGCGTGAACCGGGTGGCCGCGCGTCGAATTATCTGCATGATCAACTGCAGGTCGGCTCAAGCATTCAACTGTTCCCGCCATCCGGCGAGTTCACCCTGGCGGCCAGCGACAAACCGCTGGTGCTGATCAGCGGCGGTGTCGGCATTACCCCGACGCTGGCGATGCTGGAAGCGGCGTTGGAGACCGAGCGTCCGGTGCATTTTATCCACTGCGCGCGAAACGGCAGCGTCCACGCGTTCCGTGACTGGGTCGATGGGCTGGCTGAACGTCATCCACAGCTCAAGCGCTTCTATTGCTACGCCGAAGAAGACGGCGTGAGCCCGGCGGCGGACAAGGTCGGCATGCTCAGTGAAGAGCTGCTCGGCGAATGGTTGCCGGCGCAGCGTGATGTCGATGCGTACTTCCTCGGGCCGAAAGGGTTCATGGGCGCGATCAAGCGGCATCTGAAAGCGTTGGGCGTGCCGGAGAAACAGAGCCGTTACGAGTTCTTCGGGCCGGCTTCTGCTTTGGAATAACCGTCAACGACCGAGTCGCCTGCATCGCGAGCAGGCTCACTCCTACAGGTTTTGCACTGTTCACAGAGTTTGTGTCCGACGCAGATCCATTGTGGGAGCGAGCCTGCTCGCGAACCTTCTGCGCGCCGCAAAGCTTTGTTGGTTAATCATTCCTTAACCGCTTTATCGTTTATTGCCCCGGTGTAGACTTGCGACAATTTCAGCCGCCGGCCGGCTGGACCATGGACTTACAAGGGAAAGGCAATGAGCGAGGAAACGATGCGGTTGGGACGTGAGCGGCGCTATCTGGTGCTGCTGGGGATCATCTGCCTGGCGTTGATCGGCGGTGCGCTGTACATGCAGATCGTCTTGGGTGAGGCACCGTGCCCGCTGTGCATTCTGCAGCGCTATGCATTGCTGCTGATCGCACTGTTCGCCTTCATCGGCGCGGGCATGCGCAGCCGTCGCAGCATCACCGTGTTCGAAACGCTGGTGGTGATCTGTGCGCTTGCCGGGGCCGCTGTGGCCGGGCATCACGTCTATACGCAGTTCTATCCGGCGGTGAGTTGTGGCGTCGATGTGCTGCAGCCGATTGTCGATGATTTGCCGCTGGCGAAGATCTTCCCGCTGGGCTTCCAGGTCGACGGTTTCTGCTCGACGCCGTATCCGCCGATCCTCGGTCTGTCGCTGGCGCAGTGGGCGCTGGTGGCGTTCGTGCTGGTGGTGATTCTGGTGCCGCTGCTGACCTCGCGTAATCGAAAAGCGCTGCGCTGAGTCAACTTTTGCGCGGGAGTGCCGATAAACAAAACGCCCCGATTTTCGCTGCTGAAAATCGAGGCGTTTTGCATTTCAGAGCGTTTGTGAAAACACCGTGACGAACGGCAATGAAGCATGCGGCAAGTGTGCGACATGTTGTCACACACAGGCTGTCGCAGGGGCTCGGGATGCGGCGGATTGGCCGCCTGTTACATAAAAACATTGGCCAGTTTCGACGATTTCGGGCTTCAGGGCGGAGGCGCCGGATCAGGCAGTTTTAACAGGCCCCGGCATGTAGGCGAAGGCCTTGGAATATCGGGCTTTGCGCCGGTCAGGCGCTCGCAGGCGGCTCGCAGAGCTGTCTGATTTGAGGCGGTTACATGTGCACATTTTGCCGGGTTTGTTGAGAAGAGCTTTCAATAACACCCGCAACTTTTGCAAAAATGGCGATGGATTGTTGCTCTGAGTGATAAAAATTATTTCGGGATAAGACATGGTGTATAGGGCGCTACCTATCTACAATCGCCCGCACTGAATTCCCGGCGCTGTTCAGCCTTTATCAAGGAACTGATCAGGAGGTCGGGTGTCGAGCGAGCCGCGAGGCTTTCAAGACACCCAGGTGTCGGTGCCTTTCCAATTTTCCGCACCAAATGGAATTGGTCTGTAACAAGGCCTTTGACCACGAATTCGAATAAGAACTGAACGCTGTCCCAAGGTTTTGTCGAGCGTGAGACGCGCGACGGGCGGCCCTTATTCAATCCAAAGAAAATGCCAACCCTTGGCAGGGTGAAGTGTTGGCGATCAAAACCCAACTGCATTGCGCAAGCTGCTTTAGAGGTCGTGAGATGAGTAAAAACAGGTACCCCAGATTACTAGGCCTAGTGCCGCTGCTCGGCACGTTGCTGCTGGGAGGCTGCAACATGACCTTGCTCAATCCAACGGGCCAGGTCGGCCTGGAACAGCGCAACCTGATCATCACCGCCACGCTGCTGATGCTATTGGTCGTCGTGCCGGTCATCGTCATGACCTTCCTGTTTGCCTGGAAGTACCGCGCTTCGAACAAGAACGCCGTCTACACGCCGAAGTGGTCGCACTCGACCAAGATCGAAGTGGCCGTATGGACCATCCCGGTGCTGATCATCATCGCCCTGGGTTACATCACTTACATCTCGACTCACGAGCTGGACCCGTATCGTCCGATCGAGTCTGACGTCAAGCCGGTGACCATCGAAGTCGTCGCGCTGGACTGGAAGTGGCTGTTCATCTATCCGGAACAAGGCATCGCCACGGTCAACAAGATCGTGTTCCCGGCGCACACGCCGATCAACTTCAAGATCACCTCCGACGCCGTGATGAACTCGTTCTTCATCCCGGGCCTGGGCGGCCAGATCTACGCGATGGCGGGCATGCAGACCAAGCTGCACCTGATCGCCGACCGCAACGCTGAAATGGACGGTATCTCCGCCAACTACAGCGGCGCCGGTTTCACCGGTATGAAATTCAAGGCTATCTCCACCACTCAGGAAGATTTCGACGCCTGGGTCAGTGAAGTCAAGAAGTCGCCTAAACAGCTTGATCAGGCTGAATACGCAGCCCTGGCCAAACCGAGCCAGAACAACCCAGTCGAGCTCTACTCGTCGGTCACGCCGAACCAGTTCCAGATCATCGTCGACAAGTACGAAGGTATGAAGCCGGGCAAGCCGCTGAAGCACGAGAAGAAAGAGAAAGAAGTGGCGGCCACGGATATTGACGCGGGTTCGCATTCAGCTGCCGGGGCAGAGGAGTAAACGATGTTTGGTAAATTAAGTTGGGAAGCAGTCCCATTCCACGAGCCGATCGTGATGGTGACCATCGCCATGATCGCCCTCGGTGGTCTGGCACTGTTCGCTGCGATCACTTATTTCAAGAAGTGGACGTACCTGTGGACCGAGTGGCTGACTTCGGTCGACCACAAGAAAATCGGCGTGATGTACATCATCGTCGCCATGGTCATGCTGCTGCGCGGCTTTGCCGACGCGATCATGATGCGTACCCAGCTGGCCATGGCCACCGAGGGTTCGCCTGGCTACCTGCCACCTGAACACTATGACCAGATCTTCACCGCTCACGGTGTGATCATGATCATCTTCATGGCGATGCCATTCTTCACCGGCCTGATGAACCTTGCAGTGCCGCTGCAGATCGGTGCGCGTGACGTTGCCTTCCCGTTCCTGAACTCCCTGAGCTTCTGGCTGCTGGTATCCGGCGTTGTGCTGATCAACCTGTCGCTGGGTATCGGTGAATTCGCCAAGACCGGTTGGGTTGCGTATCCGCCGCTGTCGGGTCTGCAATACAGTCCTGGCGTAGGTATGGATTACTACATCTGGGCGCTACAGCTATCCGGATTGGGTACGACGTTAACCGGGGTCAACTTCCTCGCGACCGTACTGAAAATGCGTACCCCTGGCATGAAACTGATGGACATGCCGATCTTCACCTGGACCTGCACCTGGGCAAACGTTCTGATCGTGGCTTCGTTCCCGATCCTGACCGCGACCCTGGCACTGCTGACCCTTGACCGTTACATGGATTTCCACATTTTCACCAATGAACTTGGTGGCAATCCGATGATGTACGTCAACCTGTTCTGGGCGTGGGGCCACCCTGAGGTTTACATCCTGATCCTGCCGGCCTTCGGCATCTTCTCGGAAGTGATCTCGGCCTTCACCGGCAAGAAACTGTTCGGCCACCACTCGATGATCTACGCCTCGGGCGCGATCTCGGTACTGGGCTTCATGGTCTGGCTGCACCACTTCTTCACCATGGGTTCGGGTGCAAGCGTCAACGCCTTCTTCGGTCTGGCGACGATGCTGATTTCCATCCCGACGGGTGTGAAGCTGTTCAACTGGCTGTTCACCATCTACCAGGGCCGTCTGCGCTTCACCAGCCAGGTAATGTGGACCCTGGGCTTCATGGTGACCTTCGCCATCGGCGGCATGACCGGCGTACTGCTGGCCATTCCGGGTGCTGACTTCGTGCTGCACAACAGCCTGTTCGTGATCGCGCACTTCCACAACGTGATCATCGGCGGTGCGGTATTCGGCTACATCGCTGGCTTCGCGTTCTACTTCCCGAAAGCGTTCGGCTTCAAGCTGCACGAAGGCTGGGGCAAAGCAGCGTTCTGGTTCTGGATCTCGGGCTTCTTCGTCGCGTTCATGCCGCTCTATGCACTGGGCTTCATGGGCATGACCCGTCGTCTGAACGCCACCACCAACCCTGAGTGGGTACCGTACCTGTACGTTGCCATGTTCGGTGCGGTGATGATTGCTGCCGGTATCGCCTGCCAACTGATCCAGCTGTACGTCAGTGTGCGTGACCGCAACAAGCCAGAGAACGTTTGCGATCACGGTGACCCGTGGAATGCGCACACGCTGGAATGGTCGACCTCGTCGCCACCACCGTTCTACAACTTCGCTGTGCTGCCTAAGGCTGACTGCATCGACCCGTTCACCGAGGCCAAGGAAAACGGTACTGCGTATCAGCGTCCGGCCAAGTACGAGCCGATCCACATGCCGAACAACACCGCCACCGGCGTGGTGATGGGCGCGCTGTTGACCGTCTTCGGTTTCGCGATGATCTGGCACATCTGGTGGCTGGCGATCGCGAGCCTGGTAGGCACCGTCGTTTACTTCGTGATCCACGCTGCGCGTGACGACCAGGGCTATATGGTTCCGGTTGAAACGATCGAGCGTATCGAAGCCGAGCAGCACAAGCGTCTGGTCGCGGCAGGGAAAATCCCGGCCAATGCCACCCGTGTTGAAACCTCGTTGGAACAGGCTTAAACCATGTCGAACTTAGTGACCAATGTTGGACACGCCCATGGTGACCATGGGCACGATGACCATCACCACGACTCGGGCGAGATGACCGTATACGGTTTCTGGCTCTACCTGATGACCGACTGCATTCTGTTTGCATCGATCTTCGCGGTGTACGCAGTACTGGTAAACAATGTTGCCGGTGGCCCGTCGGGCCACGACATCTTCGAACTGCCATACGTGCTGGGCGAAACCGCTCTGCTGTTGTTCAGTTCGATCACCTACGGCTTCGCCATGCTGGCGTTGTACAAGGGCAAGAAGCAGGCGGTCCTGGGCTGGTTGTTCATGACCTTCCTGCTCGGCGCGGGCTTCATCGCCATGGAGATCAACGAGTTCCACCTGCTGATCTCCGAGGGCTTCGGTCCTAGCCGTTCGGGCTTCCTGTCGGCGTTCTTCACCCTGGTCGGTACCCACGGTCTGCACGTTTCGGCCGGTCTGATCTGGATGGGCATCATGATGTATCAGGTCAACAAGCATGGCCTGACGTCGACCAACAAGACCCGTCTGAGCTGCCTGAGCCTGTTCTGGCACTTCCTGGACGTGGTCTGGATCTGCGTCTTCACCGTTGTTTACCTGATGGGGACTCTGTAATGGCTAATGCACACTCCCATGACAGCCACGATGCTGGCCACGGCAGCGTCAAGTCGTACGCCATCGGCTTCATCCTGTCGGTAATCCTGACCGTCATTCCGTTCGGTCTGGTGATGTACCCGACCCTGCCGAAGTCGACGACGCTGGCAATCGTTCTGCTGTTCGCAGTGATCCAGGTGATCGTTCACCTGTATTACTTCCTGCACCTGGACCGCTCCATTGCACAGCGTAACAACGTGATCGCGTTCGTCTTCACGGCGATTGTGATCGTGCTGCTGGTTGGCCTGTCGCTGTGGATCATGTTCAGCATCCACACGTACATGATGGCGAAGTGAGGTAGACCCGATGTCGCTCAAGCACTTTATCCAAATCACCAAACCGGGGATCATTTTCGGTAACGTGCTTTCTGTGGCAGGCGGGTTCTTCCTGGCCTCGAAAGGGCATGTCGATCTGGCGGTGTTCCTGGCCGCCATGATCGGTACTTCCCTGGTCGTGGCCTCCGGTTGCGTGTTCAACAATTGCATCGACCGCGACATCGACCTGAAGATGGAACGCACCAAGAACCGTGTGCTGGTCCAGGGCCTCATCTCCCTGAAACTGGCCCTGGTTTACGCGACCATTCTGGGTGTTCTCGGCGTTGCCCTGTTGTACAAGGTGGCCAACCCGTTGGCTGCCCTGTTCGCAGTAATCGGCTTCATCATCTACGTCGGCTTCTACAGCCTGTACCTCAAGCGCAAGTCGGTTCACGGCACGCTGGTGGGCAGCCTGTCGGGCGCCATGCCGCCAGTGATCGGTTACGTGGCCGTGACCAACAGCTTCGACATGGCCGCACTGACCCTGCTGGTGATGTTCAGCCTGTGGCAGATGCCGCATTCCTACGCTATCGCGATTTTCCGTTTCAACGATTACCTGGCCGCATCGATTCCGGTGCTGCCAGTGAAACGCGGAATCCAGGTGGCGAAGAAGCACATCCTGCTCTACATCCTGGCGTTCCTCGTGGCGACCTTGATGCTGACCTTCAGCGGCTACGCCGGCATGAGCTACCTCGCCGTCGCCGCCGCCATGGGCATGTACTGGCTGTACATGGCCTGGACCGGCTACAAGGCAGTCGATGACACCGTCTGGGCACGCAAGCTGTTCGTGTTCTCGATCTTCACCATCACTGCGTTGAGCGTCATGATGTCCCTGGACTTCAAGGTGCCGACAGAGCTGCTGCTGACGTACGCGCCGTAAGGTTTGCAAGCTTCAGGAAAACCCCGCACGTTGAGAGATGTGCGGGTTTTTTTGTTGGCTGAAATATGCTCGTTCGGGGTGCTGCCATTCGCGAGCAGGCTCGCTCCCACAGTTTGCGGTTGCGGCCATTCGGTAAAAGACCTAGATTCGGATCCAACCCCGACAGTAGTAGCTCCAAGCCATCCTTCGGTGCTCGACTGTCCTAACCCGTGCATTGATCAAAAGGCTGGGCGCAATGACCGAACGGATGACCTGCGATGAGCGCTTTATCGCCCTGGCCGAAGAACTCAACTACGACATCTATGGCGAGAACACCGCCGGTGGCAATTACGCGCCGCTGATCCGTCATCACGATGAGCTGTACATCAGCGGCATGGTGCCACGGGTCAATGGCAAGATTCTGTATCCCGGTCGCGTGGGGCTGGAATTGAACCTCAAGGATGCGCAAGCCGCGGCGAGCATCAGCGCGATGCGTTGCCTGGCACTGATAGTCGATGCGGTGGGGTCACTGGACAAGATCCGCGCGTTGTTGCGAGTCACGGTGTACGTGAAGTCGACGGCTGATTTCGTTGACCTCAGCGAAGTGGCCAACGGCGCTTCGGACGTGTTCAGTCATGTGCTGGGCGATGCCGGGCGGCATACCCGCACGACCATCGGCGTGTATCAGCTGCCGAAGAATGCGGCTATTGAAGTGGACATGATTGCGGCGTTGCATCCTTCGGCTTGAAATCTTCGGCGCCTGCTCCCCTCACCCTAACCCTCTCCCGGGGGGAGAGGGGACTGACCGAGGTGATTGGGCGAGACGCGTCGAAACGGAATATCGCGTCGAATGCGAATTCCGAACAGCCCACAAATCGGCTCCCTCTCCCTCGGGAGAGGGCTGGGGTGAGGGGCGACGAGGTTAGCTACACCACCGATCTCAAGCCGAAAAAAAGCCCCGTCTGATTGCTCAGCACGAGGCTTTTTCGCAAGCGCTTGGCAGATTACTGCGCCGCGATGCTATACCCATCGAACGCAGTCTGCTGTTGCAGTGCCGTGATGATGTTCTTGCGGTTCACAGCCTGTTCCGTACCGGCGTTGTCGACAAAGGTTTCGCTCTCCAGCTCGGCTTCATCGCCTTCACCCACGAAGGTAAAGCCGAGGAACTCCAGCGCCGCACGGTCAACGTTCAGACGCGAACGCGGCGTGCGCATTGGCAGGGTTACGCTGGCGCCGTCCTTGCTGATGGTGAAGATTTCCACTTCTTTCTTTTTTGCAGCCTTGCTCTTGCCGCCGCTCGGGTTGCTGATCGCCTGGTGAGTCTGGTTCAGCACTTTGAGGGCCAGGCCATAAACGATTTCCTGGAATGCCGGATCGTCCTTGAAGCTGGACAGAATGCGCCCGATCGAGAACTTGCTGCTCAAGTCCTCCAGTGCAGCGATGTCCGCTGCCTCGGCGTCTTTCAGGCGCTTGAGTTCGCCCATCAGCTCGTACGCCTTGTCGTCATCAAAGCTGTCATGCGCCTGACGGATCGCCGCACGCAATTCGCGGATCTGGTCGCTTTCGCGGGTCGACTGGAACGCGTCCAGGACCATCTCGCTGATGATTTTGGCTTGAGGCAGGTGTTGTGAAAGATTGATGGAGTTTTCGTATTCCGCTTTGGACGACTGGGTGACTACGGATTCAGCGGTGTTGAAATCGGACATTGAAATTTCACTACTTTTTAACTTGAGTTGAGGCGAGAAAGCACGAGGTCTTTTTCAGGCCGCCTAATTTAGGGGAGCGGGGCGGCGTTGTCACGGAGCAACGGTCTGCCGGTCGGGATTTTTCCACTGCGCGCTATTTGCGGCGCGGACGTTCCATGGCAATCACGGACTTCTGGAAGCCCAGGCTGGCAAAAAAAGCTTCAGCGCCCTCGCGTCCTGCGCGTAGCACCCAAGTGATAGCGGGGTCATTGCCCATCACATGCTCCACCAGTGCCCGGCCAATTCCCTTGCGCCGATGCTGGTCATCGACCACCACCATCGACAGATAGCCGTTGGAGACCTCATCGGTAATCGCTCGAGCGAATCCCACAATCTGCTCGCCTGCGAGCGCGACAGCCGTTCGCTGCGAATTGTGAATCAGACGAGCAAAAGTGTCGGCATCACCGGTGCGATGGCCCCAGCCATGCTGGTCGAGAAACAGCCTCGCCGACTCTGTTTCGCCGGGATGCAAGTCGCGCACGGTCAGGGCGTCGTTCATGGTTGGTACCAGTCCTTTGTAAATGTCCATCGTGAATGATTACGGCCGGCCGACGTCAGGTTTCCCCCACGTACGCATCGCAAACTCGACGAACCGTCTCAGCTTCGGCAGTCGATAGCGATCCTGCGCATACAGCAGATGCATCGGTCGGCTCGGTGGTTGGTAGTCGGCCATCACCCTGACCAGTTTGCCGTCGCGCAAGTCCTGCTCCACCAAGGCATCGGGCAGCATCATGATGCCCATGCCGTTGCGCGCCGCCTGATGCAGTCCGGCGGAGCTGTTGATCAGCATCGGCCCGCTGACGTCGATGAGGACTTCGCCTTCCGGGCCGCTCAGACGCCAGCGTTTTTCCACCGATTGCCAATCATCCCCGGCCGGGTAGGCGAAGGACAGGCAATCGTGCTGCTGCAAATCCTGTGGTGTGTGCGGCATGCCGCGTCGCGCGATGTATTCGGGGGAGGCGCAGACCGTCAGGGTGTAGTCGATCAGGGGGCGGGCGATCAGGTTGGACTGGTCGAAATTGCCCAGGCGGAACGCAACATCGAGGCCGTTTTCCAGCAGATCCGGGCGGCTGTTGGTCAGCACCACGTCGAGTTTCACTTGCGGATACAGCAACGAATATTCGCTGAGGGCCGGGGTCAGTCGTTCGACGCCGAAGGTCAGCGGCGCGGTGATGCGCAGCAAGCCGCGCGGCTCATCCGATGCTTGTTCGGCAAGGCGTTCGGAGTCCGCCACCAGGCCAAGCACTTCCAGGCAGCGTTGATAATAGACGCTGCCGAATTCGGTCAGGCGCTGACGCCGCGTGGTGCGTTGCAACAGTTGCACACCGAGGCGTTGCTCCAGCGCGCGCAGATGATTGCCCACCATCGTCGTCGACATTTCGCACTTTCCGGCGGCTGCCGTCATGCTCCCCGTTTCGACCACTTTGACGTAAACGCCCATCGACTGAAACAGGTCCATTATCAAGCTCGGCTTTTAAATGATTGAAGTTATTCCGGGTTTATCCAGCTCAGGTGGCTAACCATACTGCAAAAACACCGACCTGCAATGGAGTTTCACGTCATGACCGCCGCCCTGATGAACACCTACCAACCACTGGCCCTGAGTTTCACCAAAGGCCTGGGCACGCGCCTGTGGGATCAGGCGGGGCGCGAATACCTGGACGCCGTTGCCGGTGTGGCAGTGACCAACGTCGGCCACTCGCATCCGCGCATTGTCTCGGCGATCAGCGAGCAAGCGGGATTGCTGTTGCACACCTCCAACCTGTACAGCATCGATTGGCAGCAACAACTGGCTAAACGGCTGACGGCGTTATCGGGGATGGAGCGCGCGTTCTTCAACAATTCCGGGGCCGAAGCGAACGAGACGGCACTGAAACTGGCACGTCTGTACGGCTGGCGCAAAGGTATCGAGCAGCCGCTGGTGGTGGTCATGGCTAATGCTTTTCATGGCCGCACGCTTGGCACGTTGTCCGCCAGCGATGGCCCGGCAGTGCGGCTGGGATTCAACGAATTGCCGGGGGATTTCGTCAAAGTGCCGTTCGGTGATCTCGCGGCGCTGGAGCAAATACAGCGCAAACATGGCGCGCGCATCGTGGCGATTCTGGTCGAGCCGATCCAGGGCGAAAGCGGCGTGCAAGTCGCACCGCCGGGTTATCTCAAGGCCCTGCGCGACCTGTGCAATCGCCACGCATGGCTGCTGATGCTCGATGAGATCCAGACCGGCATCGGCCGCACCGGGCAGTGGTTCGCCTTTCAGCATGAAGGCATCGTTCCCGACGTCATGACCCTGGCCAAAGGCCTCGGCAATGGCGTGCCGATTGGCGCCTGCCTGGCCCGCGGGCGCGCGGCCGACCTGTTCACCCCGGGCAGCCACGGCAGCACTTTCGGCGGTAATCCTCTGGCCTGCCGGGTCGGCTGCACGGTGCTGGACATCATCGAAGAACAAGGCCTGCTGGAGAATGCGCGGGTGCAGGGCGCACGGTTACTGGAACGCCTGCGCGCCGAACTGGCAGACAACCCGAACGTGCTGGCGATTCGTGGGCAGGGCCTGATGATCGGCATCGAGCTGAAACAACCGGTGCGCGACCTGACGCTGATCGCCGCACGGGATCATGGGTTGTTGATCAACGTGACTCGTGGCAAGACCATCAGGTTGCTGCCGCCGCTGACGATTGATGAGCGCGAGGTGGGGATGATTGTCAGAGGGGTTGGGCGGGCTCTGATGACTGATTCAGCTCAGGTTCAATAGTGATACCGGCAACTGATGACGCAGATTTCGCCGTCCTCAACCCTGTACACCAGACGATGTTCGGCCGTTACTCGGCGTGACCAGAGGCCGCTCATATTATGTTTGAGCGCCTCTGGTTTACCGACACCCTCAAACGGTTCGCGCTTGATTGCTTTGATCAGAAGATTGATGCGCTTGAGCCCAGCCTTGTCGTTTTGCTGAAACCACAAATAGTCTTCCCAGCCTGTGGGCGTGAACTCGATTTTCATTCTTCGATCAATTGCCTGACTTTGGCTTTGCCGGCGCGTAACTCACCGATGGATTTCATCAGCCGTTCGGCGTTGGCGGGGGAGCGAAGCAAGTACGCTGTTTCTTCCAATGCGTTGTATTCGGCCAAAGACATCATCACTACTGGTTCACCTTTCTGCCGAGTGACCAATAGCGGCGCACGATCTTCATTGACACGGTCCATCGTCTCGGCCAAATGCGCACGGGCGGTGGTGTAGTTGATGGTTTGCATATTGAAGTCCTCGCTGGTTGCGGAGAACGTACAGAAATGAGTACAGGATGACAAGCCGACACCTACCAGTGGTTGTGTCGCAGCAGGGCTGACTGCGACTTCAATCAGTATCGCTCAGTAATATTCGAGACGTTTCTGAGAAGGTTGTAATCCTCCTCCGTCCTGTTCAGTGTCGCGAAGCCCTTATTTCGTCATCCCATGACCTAGCCGATGTAGGAAATGGTTACTGCTTCAATCCGGCGCATCTTCAAACTCCGGCGCCAGCATCCTCGTCTTCTCCGCCCCATTCGAGTTGTGCTGAACAATCTCGCTCGGCTGCCCCTGTTCATTGAAAAACACCTGTCCAATTCCCGCCGAATTCCACAGCCGTTCCCCGGCCTCGGCATGTTCCGGCGTATACGGAACGATGCGCATCAGCCGGCGTTTGGTGAACCAGTTCAACGGCGAGCGTGGCGAGTAGAGCCAGCGGTTGAGGCGGTCGAACCATTCCAGGAGGGTTGCAGGGAATTCGTTCTTGATGCCGCTGCTGGTGATCTGCCAGATCCGTGGGCCGGCCTTGCGGTGGCGAATCAGGACTTCGTAGACGAAGGAATAATGCACATCGCCGGACAGCACCACGTAGTTCCCGGGTGTGCGCGAGTGTCGGAAAATGTTCAGGATCACCTGGGCCGCGCCGCGATGGGCCATCCAGTTTTCCGCGTCGACCAGCAGTGGATAACCGCACCAGCTGAACACCTTCTGTACGGTTTCAATCAGCTTCACGCCGAAGATCGGCGCCGGCGACACGATGATTGCCGAAGGGTGATCGAGCAGTTCCTGTTGCAGTTCGCTCAAGGCCTCCCAGTCGAGCAGGCCCGACGGTTGCTTGAGGGCCATCTCGCTGCGCCAGCGCCGCGTGCGCGTGTCGATCACCACCAGTGCCGGATTGCTCGGCAACACGAAATGCCACTGCTGAAAACGCAGTAACTGATCAATCAGATCGTCCTGCACTGGCATGTCCAGATAGCCGTCATCGCCACTGGCGCCCAGTTGCGCGGTCTGCTCCAGCACGCCCTTGAAGGCATCCGGATTGTTGCCCCAGCCCTGGCACAACATATAGGCGATCAGCGCGTTGCCGATGATGCGTTTGGAGAACGGATGACCGTAGGCGGTTTCCTCCCACTGCGCGGAGAGATTCCAGTCATCGGTGATGTCGTGATCATCGAAAATCATCAGGCTCGGCAGATGCGCCAGCGCCCGCGCGACGTTGCCAAGGCCAGCCTTGAACGCATCGATACGCGTCTGCTCAAGGTTGTAGCGCTTCAGGCGTTCCGGCGTCAGCGTCGGCGCGCTCGGATTGATCAGCGACCACGGCGTCGGCGACCACACCAGCATGTACATCGCCATGACTTCGGCAAACGTCACCAGATGATTGTCGGCGCTGCTGCTGGTGAAAATCGGCTTACGCGCGCCACCGAAAAATCGCTCGCGCAAGGTCTCGTTGCTCTCCAGCGCCGGTAACAAATCCGCACGGTGGTAATAGCTGGCAGGGTGTTGGTAGAGCTTGGCGCTGTCGCTGACCACGGCACCGTCAAGGTGCTCATCGAACAGACCGAGACGCTCGATCAAGGCATGAATCGCCCGCAGCATTGGCCCGGCGACGTCATCGGCATACACCTGATCACCGCTCATCATCAGCAGCGCCGGACGTTGCTGCGCATCGGTTTCGTCGGCCAGCAGTTGATCGACGCAGAGCAAACCATCGGTTGCCGGATGATGCGGCTTGCGGCAGGAGCCGTGGAGCAATTGGTCGATCCGTGAACGCACGACGAGGTTCGCGCAGGTGGCACCGGCGTAAAGCAGATGCGGTGCCCATTCAGCCATGCCGATGGCGTCATCAATCAGCAGGTCGTAATCGATAAACGTGTCGCAGGGCAGGACGCTTGCAAGTTGAACGTCGATCAGATGCACAAAGGCATGACGGCCTACGGCAATGACCGTGCATTTCTCCGAGTCGAGCGGAATGTCTCCTACACCCTGCAGGCGCAAGGTCAGCGACAGTTCACGCGAGCCCACCAGCCACAGCACCACGCGCGTCGGCTCCAGCCGTCGCAGCAGCGGGCCGGCGAGGACAGGAGGCAGCGAGATCAGGTCATCGGGTGTTGAAAACATCAGGGTAAAGCTCAAGGCGCACAGGCCGGCGATGATAGCGCAGCCGGCACCTTGATCCCTTAAATGAGTCTTAAGAGTCGACCTTTTTCAACTTCAGGCCGAGCAGTCGCCATGCGGCCTTGTCAGGATTGTTGCCGTCCACTTGCTGAACTGAACAATCGTAGGCATAGCGGACATCGTCGCCCAACATGTTGCGAGCGGTCAGGGTGCCGTTAATGCTGTAAGTCTGATCTTTGAACCGATGGCTGCTGGCGCTCTCGGCACCTGCGATGGAAGTCGCTGCTGCAAAACGCATGGCGCGCTTGATGAAGGGGTCGCACATCATGAACGCCATCAACGATCTGTCCGCATTCGCATTGCTGCCCGCCAGCCGGCGCGACACGACAAAGTCATTGCCCATGATGTCCTTGAAATCCCTTTCGAGCAGCGAAGAGGGCAGGCGTTCGCTGTAGTTCGGCAACAGCGCGGACTCGGGCGGAGAGGGCTCGTTCTGAGGTGCGCTGGCGACATAGTCGACAAGGTTGTCGGAAGTATCCGGCGTGGAGGCGATCACCGGCATCAACCTGGACACGGTTTGTGTAACGGGCGCGGGGGAAGAAGAGGAGATTTCAGCCTCGTCGCTTTGCGTTGGTTCCACAGGGGAGCGCGGCGCCAGAGGGAATAAGGCGAGGGTGATCGACAGTACCACTAGAGCGACGATGAACCCGGCCAGAACACCAGCGAACGTGCCAAAGAACAGATTCCAGCTGCCGCGGTTTTTCATCACCCAGCGCCACATGAGGCCCCAGACGAGCAAAAACAACAGGAAATACAGAAACTCCATTTGATCCTTTTCCTCAAACCTTGAAATTCTTTAGATGACACACGAATCATTCCAACAGGGCTGCACGATAGCAAACCTGTCGGTCCGCCCTGTCAGGCACTCAAAGGAATGAACCGAGTGAGCAGCATCAGCGTATCGAAACCGGCAAAAATGCCAAAAGCAGCGCCAATGATATGGCGTGTCAACTTGCTCGTGGGGCGTTTGCGTTGCACCACCCAAATCCAAATGCCGGCGAACGCGCCAAGGCTGCTGAGCACCATCAGCAGGGATCGCACGACGTGTGGCGACGATTGCATGCTTGTGCCGCCCACGAAACCCTCGTAAACCGCTTTCACTACCAAGCCGACAACCCAGCCAGCGAAACATCCGGCGAGGTTGGCTGTCACCAGGTTCCAATCACCTCGTTCGCCTACAACCCA
The DNA here is from genome assembly GCF_020736465.1 of Pseudomonas sp. HN2. Taxonomy (NCBI): domain Bacteria; kingdom Pseudomonadati; phylum Pseudomonadota; class Gammaproteobacteria; order Pseudomonadales; family Pseudomonadaceae; genus Pseudomonas; species Pseudomonas sp. HN2. Next base: position 4,944,061 of record NZ_CP085885.1, on the reverse strand, counting down.
TACCCACGTCACGACCAGAGCTAGTACAAAAAGCCACCCATCCATTGCAATCCACTCCAGAAAAACGCTTTGATCGGGTAGGCGCCAGTGCCTCTCGAAAGATTTGGGCGCAAGATAACAAAATACTGGCATCGCGCCACTTTCGCATTAAGGGCGCGTCACTGAGCCAAAGCTTTACCGGGAGTTTTTTTTACTCAGAGGATGGACAGATGATCGACTTCAACAACAAAGGCTTCTTCAAACTCAAACAGAACGATGAGTACGCTGAGCGCGTCACCGCACTACTACTGGAAGGCGAACAAGTCATCGATTCCTACAAAGCCATGCGTGACGGCGTGGTCTTCACCAACAAACGCATCATCGCCGTCAACGTCCAGGGCATCACCGGCAGCAAAAAGGATTTCACCTCACTGCCCTACAAAAACATCGTCGCCTACTCCGTGGAAACTTCGGGCACCTTCGATCTGGATTCGGAACTGGAGATTTACTTTTCGTCGCTGGGCAAAGTGAAATTCGAATTCACCGGCAAGACCTCGATGGTGGAGATCTCCAAATACATCTCCAGCTACCTGCTGTAAGAACCCACCGCGCGGCACTCAAAGAATGTCGCGCAAATACCCCTTCAGCGCGAGGAGCGGCTGACCCAGTTGCTCCACGGATCGCGCCTGAGCCAACTCCGCCGACAACTTGCGCAACTCCCGCCCCAACGGCTTCTCGACCCCACCAAGCGCATCCAGCGCGAGGCTCAGGCATTCGTTCAGCTTGAACTGAATGGACTCGACATCGCCGCGCTTCACCAGCAATTCGAAAACGTCTTTTTGGTAGTCGCCCATGACCATGTCATCGCGCAGGATCGGGCTGAGGCCTTCTTCCTCGTAGGCGAGTTTGAGGGAGAAGAGGGCGACGGTTTCCAGTGAGGTTTCCATGGGGGATGTCTGTCGTAGAAGGGAGGCTTCAAACCAACACGAAAAATGCCGGCGGAGGTCTGTTGTGCGGGCGTGATTATACGGGCGGTGATCGCATTGGGGGCAACCAGCGATCCGGCAACTGGCGTCACAGGCTGGCACAACCTCGACATCCATGTTGTTAGCGCGCCTTGATTCACGACGTTGGAACCAGTTCAGGCAGGCACTGCGCTGGAGCGCGTGTTCCGCCGCTCCTCGCGCTTGAAGGTGGTCTGAAAGATTGTTCGCTAATGGGCTCAGCCTTGGCTATCGCATCCCACGCGTTTCTTCTGCAAAGCGATGTAATTCTCAAACGTGCCGTATTTTTCCGGCACTCGAATCACGGCTCCCGGTTGTAGCCGAAGATTTTCATGGCTGGCCGCCAGGCTGTCGTTGTAGGCACTGCAAGCGGACGGCTTGTTCGCCGCCATCTCATAAGCGAAACCACGGTTGAGATTGATATTGGTCACGACATCGAACTTGCCGGCCTGCGCATAAATTGCCCGTGACTTTTCGAAGTACTCGTTGGCCTTCTCATAGCGAGCACTGTAGGTCGCTGTGCGATCAAGAAAACCGTTGGTGGTGTAATGATTCGCCCATTGACCACCCAAAGTAGGCGACATGAAAAACAAACCATAACTTCGGTACGCATCGGCAAAGCAAAGCTGATCCGCCGTGGCCTGGCAGATCGTCAGCGTTTCGACAATGAGCCGCTCTGCAGGCAACGGTCTATTCTGATCTACCAAAGCATTAGCATCGGCCAGCTTTTGATGAGGGTCCGAACTGCTTACCACGCCTACCGCGGAGCACCCGACGAGCGTTGATAGCACACTGGCAAATGCAGCACACCGAACGACAGAGAGAAGCATGACGTAATCCTTTACATGACTTAGAGTGGTGGCGCGACGCTACTATCTTGTAAGCCTGCCGTCTACTGCCGGTTGGTAACGATTCCGGCAAAGGTCATCAAGGGCATTTGCTCAGCACCTTGCTTCTTTCAGCGTCTGGGGATTAGGCCGTTGTTGAGTGCAATCCTCGGCGTCTCGCACATGCAAAAAATCAACGCCCCACTTTCCTCCAGACGAAAAAAAAGGCCCTGCTTTCGCAAGACCTTTTTCTCTGTGTTGGTGCCGAGGGAGACTGGAGTCTTCCAGTAAACTCAAGGCCTCCAGAGAGGTTTGCTAACTCGGGATACATGTAGGGATACATGATCATCATTGCTAGCATGGTAGTACCATTCTCGGTAGCTCCCTGCAGACCCACTGCCAGATAAGACTACCCGGAACTGAAGGTTAGAATTCCCTGTTTTCAAATCAAGCATGGTCGGTGACTCTGCAAGGGGAGGGCATTTCAAGGCTGGTTCATATTGCCTTATGTTCTTGACTGACAGTTCGCAACCTCTTTAGATCGAAAATTGGCGTTCCATACAGGTAACTTGGAGCTGTGACATCTTTTTTGCGATCTGGCCTCGAGTGCTCGTGATCAGGGAAAAAGGGGAGCTCAGTGTGATGAGGTGCTGAGTCTGCTCGGTAGACAGCTACGTCGTCACCAGGTCTGAAAAGCATGTAGGCATAGTCCATCAATGTCCTCAGGCGCAGTACCCAATGCCATCCAGTAGGGAGTTCTATTTTAAGAATCCAGTTTCCCTTGCGCTTTTCTGCAGTGCCGATCGTGCCTCCTAACTCGTTTGCGGCAATTTGGTGTACTTCGCTGATCATGGCATCGGGTATTGATTCAGTTCGAATCGACTCGGGTATATCAAGCGAGAGAGAGAACATCTTCGATATGAATGCCAGTACGTTGGGCTCCGCTCGCGCCTCCTCTAGGTGAATGGCGCAGACCGGAAGCTGCACAAGCATAGCCTGTGAGGTAGCTAAGCCGATCGTGGTGCTCGCATGTGCGACTGCTGGTGCGGCACACACAACGCAACCCAGCCCGCTGGAAATTATCAACGATTGCCCTACTGAAGTATTTTTGAAGCGACCTTCAGCTAGCGCAGTGGCGTGCTTATTTCCCTGCGTAGTCCAGTGGTGCCAAGAATTGAAGACAGCCTGGGCTGATGCTGAGTCGAGCAGGGAATAAAGCTCCTTTTCGTTTGGAAGTACCACCCACTCCCGTCCGTGTTTATGAGCACGCACGGGGTGTTCGACGTTGAGCCTGTAGGTTCGTACGCATCCGCAATGCTCAGTGGCACCATATACGGCGACACCCTCATTTTTTTCTTGTATCCAATAGCGTTCGGAAGCGCTATCGAGCATCTGTAGCCATGCGAGTGGGTTGTAGGTTGAGCACTCGATGATGTGGGGTAGCCGTTTCGAGATGAAGTCGAAATTTTTGTAGGCCAATGTTGCGACGTATAAATCAACCGTCGGCCCGACCGGATCTGAGTCCGAGAGCGCGTTGATCGCATCATCTACATTGAACAGGCGCCAAACAGGTTCATCGTCCATTTAAACCGCTCCTACCATGTACAGGGTGGTAATCACTTTTTGCCTGCTGTTGGCAGAGATAAAAGCGCTAGGTTGATGAAGTCTAGGTTTTTATCCAATGTGTCAAGAGCTCCTCTAACGTTGCTTGCTACGTCTGCGGAGCCTCGTTGTTCTACCCAAACTGCTAGTTCCTCAACTGCTGCGCCCAATGCCAGTTGATTTTGGTTCATGCGGGTCAGTAGTGACGCCAAGAGCGTGATGTCTTCCATGAGTGCTTCCTCGATTTGCCGGTTGATAAATTGGCGATCATCCCGTAGCACCTGGTGTCGTGCAATCCATGAACGCTCGGTCCCGGTAGAGTTCTAGAAGCCTGCCGGGGACCCTGAGCATCTTGCTTGGACACGGGGTCGGAAACCCGCGTGGCTGTGTTAGTGGAAGGATTTCAAAGTTACTGAAATTTCAGGCATTGAAATCGAAAGAATTCTGCTGAAAAAAGGCCATCGTTACCGCATCGGTAACGATGGCCTTTTATGTTGATGATTATGGGCCTTGGGCTGTCAACCGAGTCAACTTGTCAACCAATGTAGAAAAATCAGCCACTGCCAAGATCGCGCGGGTTTTGTGCCCCGTGTCTTTCAGATTTGCTCAGGGGCCCCGGCGTCTTTCCGAGACACTGTGCATTTGAACTGGGTGAACGATGTGTTCACCCAGTTCACCTGTTCACTAAGCTGGGCACCTGTCCGCTAACAAAGTCCGGCGGGTTTCCGACCCCGCAGGTAGCTGAAATCGTATGGGGCCCCAACCGAGACTGGGACCTTGTCGCTGGTGGGGTGCCGTTCACTGGGGAGTGGGGCAGATAGTCGTAATAGTGGTGTAACCGGTGTAGCAAGTGTAACGCTGATTATAAGTCATTGAATTTAAACAAAAACATTGTGTGACACGGATTGGTGAATATGTGTGCTGGTGGTGTAACTACGCGAAACGGTGTAACGGTGTTGGGGCCGGTATCAGTGCAAAAAGGCATACCCCCCCGTAATATGCTCCCTCCATAGATAGGCCTAATTTCTGTGTCTCTGGCACCGTCTTCTCGACGTCTGCGGTGCAGCCAACCTTTTTTGCAGTCTTGCTGAAGGCTGCCACTTGGGAACACTCCTGCTCAGTAAACGATCAGGGCTTATGCACCTTAAAGAGCCAGTTTTCGCGACCATTCAGGGGATGGATCAGAATAATGATGGGTAGGTGCAGACCTCCACAATATCCAATGGATCTGTCGGGCTCGTTCTCAAAATATTAGTTCTTGTCGCCTCTCAGCGTCACCATAGGTGGAAGAGCATTAGTCAGCGCTCCATTATCTCGTAAACATGGATGTTACAGCGCCTCTCGCCTGTGTTTTTGCTGTATTTTTGCTGTGTTTTTATACAGGTCCCTATCGGTTTCCCAAAACTTCCAGTCATTTTTCCCTTCTTGTACATACGAAACCTAAGCAAAGGGGTCCATTTTTTTTAACGGCATGCTATAACGAGCGTAAAAGTTTAAGTCAGGGAACAGACAATGAGCAGCGCCCAAGATATTGAGCTACAACCTAAAAACTGGAATTCCACACAGCTTTTTCTCAGTTCAGATGAGCCTCTTATAGAAAGAAAAGACGTTCTCGAAACTATTGTGGATGTATTTACATCAGAAAATCATGTTGTATTTCTTGAGGGTGAAAGCGGAATTGGCGCGACCACTGTACTTGCTCAGTTTGTCGCTGCAAATATGGAGAATACATTTTCAGTATTCTTGAGTCCGGCGAGCCAATACTCCTACAGTCTCGATTATGTACGCCTTATTATCGCTGAGCAGCTTAAACTTTTTTTGGATGAAGTGCCGTTTGAAAAGGCAGCAATCGATGATGCAGAGTTTAGTACTCTGCTGTTCAGAACTAGAGCAAGGTTCAAGGGTAAGATAGCTTACTTTGTTGTAGATGGAATGGCTCACATCCCTGTTGATGATGATGCCTACATTTCAGCTATTTTTAACTCCGCTTTACCAATTGGTGTGGGTAATTTTCGATTTTTAATTTCCGGGCCGCAAAATCGGCTGGCTAAATCTCTTAATAAATCTTCTTCTAAAACCTGTCAGTTGCGCCGCTTCACGGAGTCAGAAGTCGACGCACTGTTCGAAGAATTTGCTTTACCATTCGGAGAGTTAGCAGATCTGAAGCAGCTATGCCGGGGCAATCCTGGTAAGTTGTGCGCTATTAAACGGCAGTTAAAGGTCGGAACCAGTTTGCCTGATGTTTTACTAAGCTCGCCGGAGAAACATCTTGATTTCATCGCTCTCGATTTCAATAATATCGAAGAATTGAGCGCCAATCAGAAAAGGGCGGTGTCTCTGCTTGCTTTTTCTAAGCAGATAATTAGTCGAAATGAAATTGAGATTATTTTAGGGGTTAGTGCTTCTGAAGTTGCGGAGATGCTTGAACTCTGCACTTTTTTAGAGCTGAAAACTACCGGTGTGATCGGCTTTATCTCTAGCTCTCATAGAAAGTACGCGGAAAATAAACTGAAGAACTACCAGCTGGAAATTGTAGGGTTGCAGATAGATTATCTTAAGAGAAAGCCGGAGAGCAACGAAACTCTACTATTTCTCGCTGGATATTTGCAGCAGCAAAGTCGTAATGCAGAAATTATAGAGCTTGTATCAAGCGAGCATTATTATATGCTGCTTGAATCCACTCAGTCATTGGCTTTGCTAAAGTCGAGTGCTTCGATTGGTCTCGTTAGTGCTCATGCAGAAGGTCGACCGTTATCAATATTTCAATTTGCATTGCAGAAATCCCTTTTCGTAGATCTTTCGGAGTCGAGTGCATCCAAAGCTGAAGTTAACGCTCTGGTTGCCATCGGGAAGACTCAACATGCGATGCAGTTGGTTGAGCGTGCGCTGACAAAAATATCTAAATTGTCACTTCTAACAGCGTATGCAAATGGTTTGAAGAGTAAGTCGAAAAACGTCGATCCATTTCTTCTAGAGCATATTGTTCAGTTAGTTAAAAATGTAGACTTTAGTGAGGGCGGCGGAGCGGCGCTGCAAATTGCCGAAGAGCTGGTATCTGTTGACGTAACATTAGCTTCTGAAGCGTTGGAAAGATGTTTGATTAACGTAAGTGATGCTAAGCGTAAAGATCTTACATTTTCCAGGTTTAGTATTGTTGCTTCTATGGAGAAACAAGAGCTTGAAGGTAACTCTTTTGAAGGTCGCATAAAAAATAAAGCAGTGAAGGAGTTTACTGCTGCTATGACCTTGTTTCATAAAGATGATAGCTCGGCAGAAATCATAAATTTCTTTGACTCGTCGAAAATAAAAAACAAAACTAGAGTTTTAATTCGTTTTGTGTCAACGCAAAATAAGCGTGAGGGATTATTAGAAATTGTTAAGTATGTGCTTGGCGTTATAGATAAAGACACAGGGTACAATGTCACTCTGAAAGATCTAGCGTCTTTGGCCAGTGCACTTCGAACGACCGATGGGGAGCAGGAGGTCGCTCAGGAGTTGATCGGGCTGTTTGATCGTCAAATTAAGCTTGTGAAGGATGCTTCTTTAGTTCGTGAGCTCGTGAGGTTGAACACATATCTTGCCTATGCTGAATCCCAAAGCAACCCGCGCAAAGCTTATGATAGGCTTATGGAGGCTTACTATGTTGTTTGTGAGTCTAATAACTGTGAGGTGCAGTCTGAATGCTTTGTGAGGCTGTTTTACGCGTTAAGATATATTGATCCTGATAATAAATTTGAAGATGAGGAAGGATTTAAGGTTGTCATTGATGAAGGTCTAAAAACCTCTGTTGATGATCTGCTTAGTAACTCAGCTTCTCAATACGAGTGTATTGAATCCGTTTTGCCCGCGCTTATAGAGTGCGATGTGACTGAAGCCTACAGTTTGGCTAGCCGATTAAATACCATGCGTAGTCGGTTTTTGGCATTGCAATTGATTGCTGAGGATCTTGTTCGCAAGCCTTCTGTTGAGCAAAACGAAACATTATTCATTAAGATTCTAGATTCAATTGATGATGAGGAGTTTGTCTCCAATCTTATTCTTTCGTGTACCAGAATAGTAATCAAAGAAGATTTTGATAATGGCTGGGCTGAGTGCCTAAGAAGTGTTGTTGGAAGAATTGGTGACTATCTAATTATCGCTAGATGTAAAGTGAATTTATTTAAGCAGTTCGCCAGGTCTAACAGTCCTATGGGATGGTCCTACCTGGTCGGCTCAATAAATGAACTGATTGATAAGTATCCCCCGGGAGCAGTTAGAAATGAGGTCTGCTTCAACGCGGTCGAAGCACTGTCCGAAACTGCCATTGATGAGGCTGAAAAGCTTTATCAGCGTGCAACGGAGTTTCGAGGTACACTGGAATTCGAAAATCTAGGCGTCCAACAATGCCTGATGCAGTGTCTGGCATTAACTGTCAGATCTTATGGGGTAGCAATAAAAAGTGGTTCTGTAGATTCGGAAATGCTTCTGCGTTTAGCTGCCGCTATTGGTAAACTATCATCTCCAAGACAGCAGATAGCGCTGTATACGGATTTAGCATCGCGAGCATGGCTTGCTGATAGCATGCTTAAAACTATAGTTTCCGATTTCTGTTATCCTCTTCTGGAAAAGACGCGGCGCTCTAATGAATCCTTATACGCGGCGATGTATGAAATAGCGTTCCCTGCGTTGTTCGTTTGCCATAGTGAGTCATCCCTGAAAGAATTGTCCTGCTTATCTGAGAGCAATAGAGAAGCTGCGCTCTACAATGCTTGTGAGTTTATCAGGCGCAGGCAGACTGCTACAGATCCTGCAGCCGTGGATTCAACTGAAGAGTTTTCGTTAGATTATAATCAAGCATCCGACATTATCACCCTTATTGAATATATGGTGTTCGATTCATCCATCTATCCATCGCTCGAAAGGTTGCTCCGATCTATTGCAAGTAAAAAAAGCAAATCTAAGTTCTCTGCTCAGCAGCGTAAAGACATTAGTGAGCGTCTTACTCTTTTGATAAGGGCAAAATTACCTGATGCAAAAAATATTACCCATAAAGGTTATGCGCTATGTGCGTTAGCTCGGGTTTATATGATAACGGATGTTGCATTGCCGACTTGGCTAGCCTTAATCGAAGAGGCAAAGTTGATTCCAAATGCTGCTGATAAGGCGTTCGTTTATATAGAGATCTTGAGCTCGATGCCTGTGAAATTCTTGTCACAAAAAAAGGAGCTTTTGGAGGCGGCTGAGGCAGGATCAAATCTAATTCCTTGGTTGGTGGATAAGATCGGTCGCTTGGAGTTGTGTGCGATAACTTGCAAAGAACTAAATCCTTTTTCTTCCAAGAAAATGTTGCGTGAAGCATTTACTATGTGTCAGGAGATTGAAGACATAGACGTAATTGCGGACGTGCAAAAATCCCTAATAGATGCAGCTGATCAAATTGATCAAAAATTCGCAGAGGAGCTCTTAGAGCTTATCGGTGATGATCCAACTCGCCTAGAGGCACGAGCGCACGCAAAACATACTCTGTCGGTTGTCAAGGCAAAAAAAGCGTTCGCTGACTGCAGCAGTTCCGGAGCAGGCAAAGATATCGATGAAGAGTTTCTCGCTGAGGCAGCATGGAGGAACCTCTCTTCATTATTGTCAGGACGCATTACGGCTAAGCCTGTATCCGCGCTGACCGCGTATATGTCGTGTGACCTAGATCTAGGTTTGGGTGAGTTGTATCCTTTGTTGTGTTGGTATGTAGAGAATGCTGCGAGAAAATACATCTCAGCAAGTGATATCAATCAACATATATTGCCTATGTGTGAGACGTTAATGAAAACGTCTGAATTGGCTATTGAGGTGATAAGTACTAAAACACATTCAGCGGTACACGTCGGCGGACTCGATTCCTCGGTGAAAGGAATGATTATTAAGCCTAATACTCGAGCTTCCGCGCTGGAGTATATACAAAACTGGCTTAATCAGAACTGCTTGGAATATGTAAAGTTCTGTGACCCGTTTTTTACAAGTGATGATGTTGAAATTATACAAATGATTCAAGCCGCAAACCCATCTTGTAAAATTCAGGTTATTGCATCGTCAAGCTATCTAAAAGAGAAGAAGTCGGCTTCAAATGACGATTTCGAGGTGGCGTGGCAAAAAATATCGGATCAAACTCCGCCTGAGACTTATATTTATGGCGTTGGTAAACTCAATAATGCAGAGTTAATTCATGATAGATGGATAATAAGTAAGGGCGTGGGGTTGAGGCTGGGGACTTCATTCAACTCTATAGGGTACAAGGTTAGTGAGATATCAATCATGACGCCTCATGATCTTTCAGAATGCGAAGGGCAGCTGAATAGATTTTTAGTGGATCAGGTGTTCATAGATGGTGGTAGGGTTAAAATAGAGAGGTTTCAGTTGTAGCGTCATATCTGATTCCGCTCTTGTTTGGGGTCGCCTTACTGGCGGCCTTACTGTAGAGGGTGGCCTGGAGCGCAAAGCAAGGTTTTCGTTCTCAGATGCTTGTCATTTAAGCTTTGAGCTAGACAATGATTTTGGGCTTTTTTATTCAACTTATTCATACTTTTTTGCCGTGTATTTGCTTGCCAACTCTCAAACTTTAAAAAAAGGCCTCCTGGAGGCCTTTTTTAGGTAGTTACTCAGTCAGCTCCTTCCTAAATCGTCATTGTCGACGATTCAGCTGTCGTTCAATATGTGTCACCTCCGATTTAATTGCGGTGATTGTTAGACTCTGTATCGGGCTGGATTTACCAGCTTCAGCGTTGAGGGTTTTCAACAACGCATTGAGATGGGCCTTCCGAGTTTTGAGCGTGTCAGACCAACTGGCGCTGTTCTGTATCGGCTTGTTCATTACGTTCATCCTTGCGTCGTTCTGGATTGTTCATATCTTCGAGGTATTGCGGTACCGTCAGGCTGTCGAGCTGGATTAAGTCCCGCGCGCGATATTGGCGCGAACGAGCTGATAGCTCTTCCCACGTCCAATTCCCAAAGTTCTCACCTTGCTCTGGAACGGCAAGCTTCATAAGTCCAATCTGGTCACGGTCAAGCAGGTTGTAATTGGCCCACAATTTTCCGCCCACCTCGAACAACGCTTTTGCGGCTTCGTTCCACTTTTCTTCGAGTACCGTTTGCGATAGCAGCAGGGCGGTGCGCTCTATCCCCTTATGCTTTACCTGTGCTTCGGCGATGTATTTATCTACGGTGACCAGCTCCTGCTCTAAAGCCTTCATGATCAGGTGTTGGCGACGATTGTGTTCGGTGGCCACCGTGAGGTTCTTCGCCGCCTTCTGCGCATCAGTGTTGGCGGTCTTCTCGCCTTCGGTATCACCCCAGGCGACTGCCTGCGCGTAAGCCGTGGCAGCGTCCGTCTCGGCCTGACGAGCTCTCGCCATGTCCTCTTCCGCCTGCTTCTGAATCTGCTCCAAACGGTTGCTGAGGCTTTGGCGCTTCTCCTTCAACTCCTGTTCATCAGCGGCCCAGTTATCCATCGCTTCGATGTATCCCGCCATCAGGGAATCGCAGTAGGCAAGGTTCTCGCGGCGACCGATCTTCCTGTCCAAAAGGTCGGCGTTGTTTTTGCGCGAATCGAAACTCCGTTTCAGCTCGTTGTACCTGTTGCGGAGTTCGCGCTCCTGAGTCGGCTCGATGGTTTCCTCGCTTTCCAGCACAGCCTCAAGAGGCAGTAGTTCGGCATGCAGTTGGTCGGCCTCGCTCAACAGATGGTCGCGACGGTCTTTCAGGTTTTGAATCTCGTTCATGTGGTTGGTCTCTGTTCAATTCGATTGTGGGTTTGCTGAGTGGCTGGCGAGGCCGGGATTTAGCCGGCGCTACCTCGATCAGCAGAGATGCCCTCAGGCAGCCCGAGCCTCGCTCTGATCCATTCCCGGAATCGTCTTCACGATGTAGCAACGTTGCGTACCGAGGCCTGGTAACCGGATCAGGCTCGACGCCTTGCCGTCCTTCCCCGGTTCCAGAACACCGCGCTGCAGCAGTTCCTTGTTCACCGCGTTGATGTTCATGCCTCGGAAGATTTCCGAGCGCCATAACTCGGGGAGCACGTAGTAGGTGTTGGTTGTGTGCAGGGAATCACCAAGACCGTGCTCCAACGTCTTACGAAAACCGAGTCGGTCGATGGTGCGCGGACCGTGTTCGTCGATCTTCGCCGCTGTCGACTCCCAACGCGTAAAGCGGCTCTCACCGAAGCGCTCGATGATCTGTCTAAGTCGCGCCACGATTGCATCGCCCTCGAAGTTGCCGGCGCCGCCACGCTCGTTCATCCATGCGTTGAGGCATACGCGAGCAGCGGTGGTGGCGGTCCCGTCGGGCCAGCCGGTGATCCCCATCGCGGTTGCCAACTCGCCCGCTGCAGCGGCGAGACCGAAGCGAGCGGCGGCACGGTGCGCTTGTCCACTGGCCGACGCCGGTAACGACTGGGCGATAAAACCTTCCAGCGTGCGGCGCAGGATGGCTGCCCAGCCGTGACGTTTACCGGGTTCACACAGCGCGGTAAGGAAGGCGGTGAGCGGCGTGCCGTAGTACTTCGCTACGCGTGCTTTGAGCGCGTCGGACAGTGCCGCTGCATCTTCAAAACCGTTAAGCACATCGAACATGCCGAGGCCTTTGCTGGCATCGGCCGGGACAGCAAGCATGCGCACTTCCATACCCGCTTTTAGTTCCTTGTTCGCTTCGGCCATGTGCTGGGCCAACGTCTTCTCGCCGGTGGAGAGAAATAGCAGGCGCCACTCTTGCACCTGTCGGCCAGCTTGGCCTCGATCGTTGGCGCGTGCCTTGCCTGTGCCGTTGCCGAGCATGTACACCGTCTCGCCGATGATGCGCGGGTCGCACATGCCGATTTCATCCAAGACCAGAAGGCCGTCGGAATGCGCGGCGGCGATAGACTCCAGCGCGTTGTCGGTGGAACGCCACGAACGCACCAGTCGCGGTCCGCCGTAGATCGATGCGGCGACCTGCAAATGGGTGGTCTTGCCGCCGGAGCTGTCGCCGTACAAGTGAAAGCCGCCCGACTCATGACCAAGCATGTGCAACAGCGGCCCCGCGAAGGCCACGCCGACGACAAATGCCAAACGATGATTGCCGACGCACAGCGCGCCGATCTGCTCTTGCCATTGTTCAAGCGTGCCCGCTTCGCTGATTGGAGGAAGTTGCGAACCGGCTTCGTAGAAGTGTAGGTGCTCGCTGTGCGCACCAACCTGCTGCTCGGGCAGTAGAAACGCCGTGTCATGCCAACCTAAACGCGTGACCAGTCGAGCCCGTTGGGCGCTGTCGAAGCCGCCGAGATAACTCTGTAGATCATTGCGTGCATTACGCCCTGACCGACTTCCTGCGAGACGTAGTCCCATGTCCACCAGCGGGCCGAGCACGTCTTTGCCAAAGTCACCGGTCATGGTGCGCGCCGGAATGTTCCAGCGTTTCTTGGCGCCGTCGGGATCGTCGAATTCGACTAACAAGCCCCAGTCTGACCTTTGTCGTCGCGAGTACGGGCGAGGATCTCCAATGGCGAGCACACCGGACGCGCCTCACCGTCATCACCGGCATAAAACACACCTTCTGACGTGAGTCGAAAGCCGCCGGGCATCAGGTCGGTTTTCGATTTTGTCGGGCGCTTGGCTGCGGGTTTCGTCTTCGCGTCCGGCTTGGCTTCAGTTTGCTCCGGGGATGGTTGTTCCTCGACCAAACCAAACAGCTCGCCGCTGCTTTGCAGCTCGGCGAAATGCGCGGCTGTCCAATTTTTGGTAAGCGCATCGGCAGCGTCATCACCATCATCCCATTGACCACCTTTGGCGAAAGCGGCGCGGCCACTCTTCAGCGTGGGCTTGCGTTTGAACGAGTCCATAGCGATGAAACGGACCGAGGCGGCTCCGATTTCGCGCAGCTTTTCGGCGACGGTTTTCATGCAAGCTTTGCCGCTGTCGTCGTTGTCAGGCCACAACAGCACATCGCGACCCTTAAGTGGTGTCAGGTCAGCTTTATGCCAAGAGTTGGAACCGTTCGGCCAGCAGGTGGCCACGTGGCCCGGCAGCAGTTCGGCGGCAGCATCGGCAGCTTTCTCGCCTTCGCATAAAACTATCGGTGCATCACTGCGCTCAGCCAGTTCATCAAGTCGCAACAGCGGACGTGGATCGGGCAGACCCTGCCAGCGCCATTGCTTGGTTTGGCCATCGGCGCGCTCGCACCATGTAAGTGGTGCAAAGACCTTTTTCGGCTTGCCGTCCTCATCGGGCGTCAGGTCGAAGCGGTAGAGCGCCATAAGCGGCTGGCCTTTTGCATCACGGTAGATCCACACCTTGGACGGTGCGCCGTGCTGCCGATGCTTGGCAGGGCACTTATTCATGGCCTCGCCTGGGATCGGCTGGATGGCAATCCACTCAGGGGCTTTTGTCTTGGCAGGCGCTGTCTTCGCCTGGGCACCGCCGGGCGACACGTTGAGCAATTCTGCGAGTTGGTTGCAGGCCTCGATGTCAGTGCCGCCGTCCAGATAGCGCACCAAATCGATCAGGTCGCCGCCCTTGTCGCCGGTGGCAAAGTCGGACCATGTGCCTTTGCTCAAACTGATCTTGAGCGAACCGGCGCGCTTATCGCTGCGGGTTGGGTTGGGTGCGGTGTATTCCTTACCTCCGTCGACGCGCTTGCCATTGGGCAGCCAGTGAGACAGAACGCGATCAATGTCTTTCAGTGCGGCGGCTTTCACGTCGGCAAAGCTTGGACGCTTTGCGGAGGTGCTCGGGCGTTGGCTCATGCGTCAGCCCTCGGCAGAAACAATGCGTCGTTGATATCATCGATCAGAGCTTTAGCCATCTCGCCTAGGTACATGGCAGGCCAACTGAAACGCTCACCGCTTTCACTCATGGCGGCGTCGAAATTAAGTTGGTTGGCGTGATGCTGCAGCAGGGAAACCATCTCCAGTGCGTCTTCGACCGGTATTCCGGCATTGACCCGGAACAACTTCAAATCGGAGGCGTTCACGCGAGTGAACGTGGCATGCCCGAGGGTGGTGGAGGTGGTCATAGCGCACCGCCTTTCTGCGCAGCAGGCATCGAGGTGGAGTCGCCGTGCAAGGTCAGCGTTTTGATCAAGCCAAGTGTGCCGCGCACGTCCCAGAGGACGGCCGCGATGACGTGATTAGCAAGGCGCGAGGAATCGTTTTCGAAGTGTTCTTCAAGCAGCGTCAGCACCGAGTCGGCGCGAGCAATGGCGCAGGTGATGGCGTCGATGGGCACACCGGCTTCTGCGGTCGGATTCACGCAGAGAAGGTCTTCGGGCAGGGCGAAGCTCAAAGCACTGTTCATTGGGCACCGCCTGCGGTTTCGAGTGCTCGGGCTTTGGCCATGTGAGCGTTGTAACGGGAGAGGCGTGTAGCGAGGCTGGAATTGGCGTGTAAAGCGGCGAGAGCCATTGCACGGTGTGCAGCGGCGCGAATTTTGGACGGATTGAGGGTGCGTTGCATTTGTGAAGGCTCCTTGTACTGAGGAACCGTCACCGTCTGCCGCCAAGCAGATTAGGGTGACGGATTGCGCAGGATTGGCGGACCGGCGTACAAGGAGACCGGCGCACCCGAGGGTGCTCCTACGCAACCCGCCATAACACGGGAATGCGGGCGCAAAAAAAGCGCCTGCAAACGTAATGGGGGCGCTGTTGCGCCTTGTACTGTCTGGGCCGCCAAGCCCAATCGCTGAATTTGCAGCGATGGTCAGAGAGTAACGCCCGTTTTTCGAAAGTGCAACTGCGCTGATGGCTTGCGGTTTTTTCGGGTGCGGCATAAATTGTTCGTGCATGTAGTTTGACCTCAA
The DNA here is from genome assembly GCF_020736465.1 of Pseudomonas sp. HN2. Lineage (NCBI taxonomy): Bacteria > Pseudomonadati > Pseudomonadota > Gammaproteobacteria > Pseudomonadales > Pseudomonadaceae > Pseudomonas > Pseudomonas sp. HN2. The sequence continues at coordinate 4,928,851 of NZ_CP085885.1, read as the reverse complement.
CGCCTCCGGATCGCCCCCGGAGGCGTTTTCGTTTCAGGCATGGGCTTCCCAGCGCAGGGATAGGAGTGGTAGAAAACCGCCGCTGAGCATCGAGCGGGCGTCTTCGTAGGCGTGAGTTTGCTGGCCTTCGTCGACGACCACGGCTCCAGTCTTTTCGCAGTGGAGGGAAAGGGCGCACCAGGTGCCGTCCGCCCAGCTCAGGACACTGACTATGCGACCTTGCTTTTCCTGTCGGCTGCGGTGGCGTTCAAGACGCTGCATGAGGCAAGGGGGAAATCCGATCCGGCGGAGCACAGAAAACGGATGCATAACGGCGATATCAGCAATTTTGCGATTCATGCTGCCTCCTGCGCATTAGCGAACAGTGGAGGCGGTGTTTCGCCTTTGAGCCAGGAGAGGATCTTGCTGTCTTCAACACAGCGTCGGCGGTGTACAACGTCCATTTGCTCGCGGCGTTGTGCAACACACTCCTCGACATAACCGTTGAGGTCGGAGGTCAAGCGCATATCTTGATGAGCGCGCTCGCTTGTCGTCTTCTCGGCGGCAAGATCCTCATCCGTGATGCGTTGCCACACCACCGGATCGTTCGCGAATCCTGCTGATTGATCGACGAGCCAGTAGGTGACCCAGTCGGCCATGCCGCGCGATTTCAGCGAGGCGAGGCGGCTTTCGCTCATAGCAAAATAGCCGGAGCCGTGAACACTCGAAAACTCTCTGCGCACTGCATTTTTGCGGATCAGTTCGGGCAGTTCCCAAGGATTGGCTTTGAGTGGAAGTACGAACCCGTCAGGGCTAAAAAAGAACGCTTCCTGCTCTTCGCCGTTCCAGCTCACGCCCGCAATGGTGCGATGACGCCAGTTGATTTCACCAGGTTGATAGAGCCGGAATCCGATGCTGTACGAATCGAAGAATGGCCCCTTGAAAGGGCAGTAATTGCGCTTCATGCGGCCACCTGGTCACGTGCCTCAATGCGACTACGTGCCCAAGCTTGAACTTCGCCAAGTACCCACGCGACAGGAGCGCCGCGAGCATTGCTCATGCTTAATTTCACGGGGCGCGGAAAGCCGCTTTCAGTGCACTGCATAAGCTTGTAGATGGTGGGGCGAGCTAAGCCAATGATGGCCATGACCTCAGATATTCTGATCAGGGTCGTGGCTGGGTCGCGATGAGAGAGGGAGTTTTTTTCAGTAGCAATAGAGATAGTCATAGTCGTGCCTTTATGGTGGGAGACAGGCACAGACTAGAGGGCGAAAAAAAAGCAAACATGGTTTGCTTTTTGCGAACTTGAAAAATTATCGAGGAATAAATCCACCTTTCCTTAAGTGCTTCCTAACGGTCGGCGCAGATGCTTTGCCCTGCGCGACTATCGTTTTGACTAGCTCGGTTTCCGATATTTTTGGATTGCTGGATATTTGGCTTCTCGCGGCTGTACTAATTTCCTCGAAAAGTTTGTGGCTGTTTTCCTGCTTTATTGCGCCTGGATTTCTATTCGCCTTTCCAGCAGCTTGGGCTCTTGCTGAAGCTTTAGCCGCAAAGGCCTTATCCAATGCACTTCTTAGAAAACTTGATGCCGCGAAATCGTTACGCAGACCATCGCTGAAATCAGCCTGTTGATAGAGAGAAGCTAGCATCAAGATCTTGGAGGCCTCGCCATTGAAAATGGCGAAGTCTTCCCGGGCGATGATTTCTGAGCTGCTATCTCGTCTTCGTGCTCGGGTTACGAGCGCGAGGTATTGCTGAGGATCAGTTTGTCTTAGCTGCTCTATCAGATCGACATCCAAGTCGTATAGAGATAGCTCTAAATCAAATAGCCAGTTCGCAAGGGCTTCGACCGCCTGAACCGCTTGTATGAGAGCGTAAGTCGCTACGAGCTGAGTGTCGCTTGCCGAATGATCAATCCCGAGGAAGCGGCGGACGACCCTCGGCAGTGACGTGGTTTCGGAAAAACTGAAGTGCTCATCAATTGTGGCGCGGAGGTGAAACATTGCTTTTGTCACTGAATCAGCACAATCAGCATACCGACCATCCTCTAGCCAGAAGAAGGTTGCGTTATCGATACACACAAACGCGTCGCGGAAGCTCTCAGCGAAATCGCTATACAACGCTAGCTCGCGGACGGCTTGCTCGACCTCGTCAAGATCCCAAAGGAGACTGGCCACATCTGCTCCGGCGATTTCAAGTTCCAGATCTCTGGTGCCAAGTGTGTGTTCCATCAGAGCGCCCCTCGCCCCCACAAAGGATGACTGACCCTGCGAGCAATGCCTTGGAAAGAGGTTGCCGACAGGGAGCATGTGGCTTCGTGTCCGTTACACATCCCGCCGACGTAACACGCTCTTGATGGGAGCGTCAGACACGGTGTAACTCGATATAAATTCAACGTTTTCAATGGGTTGTTGCGCTGCGTTACACGCGCAACACCGGTTACACCTGTTTTAGGGCGGGTACGGGTTTTCGCTCTCATACAACCTTTCCAGGCTGTACGTGCGATACGTTCCCTGACTCTAATGCATCAAGATGATTCGCATACCACTGCATCATCTTTACGCGTTGCTCAAGATATTGGGCTTTGTTGTACACGCCTGAGATACCTTCTTCTTTGTGAGCAAGCTGCGCCTCAACATGTTCTTTCGGCCAACCATGTTCTCGAAGCAATGTGCTCGCTGTATGGCGAGTCCCATGCCCAACAAGACGTCCCTTATAGCCGATGGTGGCGAAGACCTTGTTGATCGTGTTTTCACTGATGGTTGGATTTTTCGCTCCGACTCCGGGGAATAGCCAACGACTCCGTCCGGTTAAGCAGTGCAGCTCTTTAAGCGCAGCAACAGCTTGGTGAGGAAGGGGGCATACGAAATCCCGACGCATCTTCATCTTGGAGGCTGGTGTGGTCCAAATGCCTTTATCAAGGTTGAACTCTTTCCATTCAGCCAGGCGGACCATCCCAGGTCGTGATGCCGTCCATACACAAAGCCATGCCGCAGTGCGGGCCGTCAGCCTACTTGGAGTATTTTTGAGGGCTTGGAGAAATTCAGCCAGCTCAGGCTCCAGCAGATGTGGGTGCTGCTGAGTCTTTGGGGCTTGGGCCGCAATATCGCGAAGTCGACTGCCAGGATCGTTTTCGGTAAGACCCAAGCCGATGGCTCGCCCGAATATCTGATTTATCCAAGTGCGGCACTTCTCCGCCACGTTGTGTGCGTCGCGGGCTTCGATTGATGCTTGGAGTTCTGCGCAGTCGGTACGGGTTATTTCGTCTAGCGGCTTATCTCCCAGTGCCGGGAGTATGTCTTTGTCGAGGTAGGTGCGGATTTTGTTGAGAGTGGAGGGTGCGAGACCCTTTTCCTCTTTTGCCTTCAGCCAGGCATCAGCGGCAGCTCGAAAGGTTCGAGTTTTGACCGCGTCGATAGCAGCTTTAGCGGATCTCTTCTGTTCAAGTGGGTCGGCACCGCTACTAACTACTTTGCGTAGATCAGCGGCTTTGTCTCGTGCCAGCGCGCCACTTACTTCCGGGTAACCCCCGAGCCCCATCCAAGCCCAATTGCCCGCCGGACGTTTGTAGCGAAATTGCCAAGACTTGCCTCCATCAGGTTTGACCCTGAAATAAAGGCCGTTTCCGTCCAGCTCTCGGTATTCCTTTGATTCCGGCTCCAATCCCGCGAGTGTCGTATCAGCGAGAGGGCGGCGCTTGATGTCTGCGCGCTTCATCCTTGTATCCCAAAGTTCGGTATTTTTCTCAGGATACAAGCAGGGATACAGGGATACAACGGATAGAGGGAGACTGGCATAAACAGACAGGCACAAAAAAACCGACCAAGTGGCCGGTTTATCTGGGTCTGAAAGTCTGGTAGAGACTTTCAGATACTGCTATATGGTGCCCCGAGGGAGACTCGAACTCCCACTCCTTTCGAAAACGGATTTTGAATCCGCCGCGTCTACCAATTCCGCCATCAGGGCTCAATGGCGGCGAAGTATAGAGAGGTGATTACCGTTGGTCAATCACGTTTCATGGTCAATTTTTGATATTTCCGCTAGACTTTCCGGCCCTGCTAGACGAACCCCATCATGCGCGTTGCTGACTTTACTTTCGAGCTTCCTGATTCGCTGATCGCCCGCCATCCGTTGGCCGAGCGTCGCGGTAGTCGCCTGCTGACCCTCGATGGGCCGAGCGGCGCCCTGGCACACCGTCAATTCACTGATTTGCTTGAGCATTTGCGCCCGGGCGATTTGATGGTGTTCAACAATACCCGGGTGATTCCGGCGCGGCTTTTCGGGCAGAAAGCGTCCGGCGGCAAGCTGGAAATTCTTGTCGAGCGCGTGCTCGATGCGCACCGCGTGCTGGCTCATGTGCGCTCCAGCAAGTCGCCCAAGCCGGGTTCGAAGATTCTTATCGACGGTGGTGGCGAAGCCGAGATGCTCGCGCGTCATGACGCGTTGTTCGAGCTGGGTTTTGCCGAGGAAGTGTTGCCGCTGCTCGACCGCGTCGGGCACATGCCGTTGCCTCCTTATATAGACCGCCCGGATGAAGGCTCGGACCGCGAGCGTTATCAGACCGTGTATGCCCAGCGTCTGGGCGCGGTGGCGGCACCGACGGCAGGGCTGCATTTCGATGAGCCGTTGATGCAGGCGATTGCTGCCAAGGGCGTCGAGACGGCGTTCGTTACTTTGCACGTCGGCGCGGGGACGTTTCAGCCGGTGCGCGTCGAGAAGATCGAAGATCACCACATGCACAGCGAGTGGCTGGAAGTCGGCCAGGACGTGGTCGATGCCGTGGCGGCATGCCGCGCGCGTGGCGGTCGGGTGATCGCGGTCGGCACCACCAGTGTGCGTTCGCTGGAAAGTGCGGCGCGCGATGGTGTGCTCAAGCCGTTCAGTGGCGACACCGACATCTTTATCTACCCAGGCCGGCCGTTTCATGTGGTCGATGCCCTGGTGACCAATTTCCATTTGCCGGAATCCACGTTGTTGATGCTGGTTTCCGCGTTTGCCGGTTATCCCGAAACCATGGCCGCCTACAAGGCCGCCGTTGAAAACGGTTACCGCTTTTTCAGCTACGGGGATGCGATGTTCATCACCCGCAATCCCGCTCCAACTGCCCCTGAACAGTCGGGCCCAGAGGAAACAGAATGAGTCGCGAATGTCGAATGTCCTTTGAGCTGCTGGCCACCGATGGCAAGGCTCGCCGTGGTCGCCTGACCTTCCCCCGTGGCACTGTCGAGACCCCGGCGTTCATGCCGGTCGGCACCTACGGCACGGTCAAGGGCATGCTGCCGCGCGACATCGTCGCCACTGGCGCGGAAATCATTCTGGGCAACACCTTTCACCTGTGGTTGCGTCCTGGCACCCAAGTGATCAAGGAACACGGCGACCTGCACGATTTCATGCAGTGGAAAGGCCCGATTCTCACCGACTCCGGCGGCTTCCAGGTGTTCAGCCTTGGCGCGATGCGCAAGATCAAGGAGGAGGGCGTGACCTTCGCTTCTCCGGTCGATGGCGCCAAAGTGTTCATGGGCCCGGAAGAGTCGATGCAGGTGCAGCGCGATCTCGGTTCCGACATCGTGATGATCTTCGACGAATGCACGCCGTACCCGGCTGACGAAGACGTCGCGCGCGTATCGATGGAGTTGTCGTTGCGTTGGGCACAGCGTTCGAAGAATGCTCACGGTGACAACACTGCAGCGCTGTTCGGCATCGTCCAGGGCGGCATGCATGAAAACCTGCGCATGCGTTCGCTCGAAGGCCTCGACAAGATCGGCTTCGACGGCCTCGCCATCGGCGGTCTGTCGGTGGGCGAACCGAAGCACGAAATGATCAAGGTGCTGGATTATCTGCCGGGTCAGATGCCCGCTGACAAACCTCGTTACCTTATGGGCGTTGGCAAACCGGAAGATCTGGTTGAGGGTGTGCGCCGCGGTGTGGACATGTTCGATTGCGTGATGCCAACCCGTAATGCCCGCAATGGGCATCTGTTCATCGATACCGGTGTGCTGAAGATCCGTAACGCGTTCCATCGCCATGATGAATCGCCGCTGGATCCGACCTGCGATTGCTACACCTGCCAGAACTTCTCGCGCGCTTATCTGCATCACCTGGACAAGTGCGGCGAAATGCTCGGCAGCATGCTCAATACCATCCATAACTTGCGCCATTATCAGGTGCTGATGGCTGGTTTGCGCGAGGCTATTCAACAGGGTACATTGGCCGCCTTTGTCGATGCCTTCTACGCCAAACGCGGACTTCCCGTCCCGCCTTTGGACTGAGTTTTCTGACCCCAAGATTCAACATTTGCAACTGGAGTGCTAAATGAGCTTTTTTATCTCTAACGCCATGGCTGACGCAGCTGCACCGGCTGCTGCAAGCCCAATGGGCGGCGGCTTCGAGTGGATTTTCCTGGTCGGCTTCCTGGTCATCTTCTACCTGATGATCTGGCGTCCACAGGCCAAGCGCGCCAAAGAGCAGAAGAACCTGCTGAGCAGCCTGCAAAAGGGTGACGAGGTCGTGACCACTGGCGGCATCGCCGGCAAGATCACCAAAGTTGCCGATGACTTCGTCGTCCTGGAAGTCTCCGACACCGTGGAAATGAAGTTCCAGAAAGGCGCTATCGCCGCCACGCTGCCAAAAGGCACGCTGAAAGCGATCTAAGAGCAACAACTTCTACTCAATCGACGGGGCGCGCAAGGCGCCCCGCGTTCATAACGGGCGGCGTGATGCTGAACAAATACCCTCTGTGGAAATACATTCTGATCCTGGCGGTGCTGGCGATCGGTCTGATTTATTCCGCTCCCAATCTTTACCCCGATGACCCGGCCATTCAGATCAGCGGCGCCAGCACGGCCCTGCAGGTCAATGACGCCGATCTGGCTCGCGTCAGCACAGCGCTGAAAGAGTCCGGCATCAACGTCAAGGCGGCCACTCTGACCGCAGGTGGCAAGGGCGGTCTGATCCGTCTGAGCAAGGCTGAAGATCAGCTGCCGGCCAAGGACGTTGTACGCAAGGCACTGGGTGATGACTACGTCGTCGCGCTGAACCTGGCACAGACCACTCCGCAATGGCTGCGCAACCTCGGTGCGCACCCGATGAAGCTGGGTCTGGACTTGTCCGGTGGTGTGCACTTCCTGCTCGAAGTGGACATGGACAAAGCCCTCGATGCGCGCCTGAAAGTCTACGAAGGCGACGTCAAGAGCCTGCTGCGCAAAGAGAAGCTGCGCTATCGCAGCCTGCCGCAACTGGGCGGTGCCATTCAGTTGGGCTTCAGCGATGAAGACTCCCGCGAACAGGCCCGTGCGCTGATCCGCAAGAACTTCAACGATTTCGACATTGTTCCGGCCGACCTCAACGGTCAACCGGTGCTGCGTCTGGCGATGACCCCGGCCAAGCTGGCGGAAATCCGTGAATACTCCATCAAGCAGAACCTGACCACGGTACGTAACCGCGTCAACGAGCTGGGTGTTGCCGAACCGATCGTGCAGCGTCAGGGCGCCAACCGCATCGTGGTTGAGCTGCCGGGCGTGCAGGACACTGCCGAAGCCAAGCGAATTCTCGGCAAGACGGCCAACCTCGAGTTCCGTCTGGCCGCTGAGCCGGGTGCGTCGAAAGCCACTTCCGAATCGTTCGAGTTCCGTGAAGGCAACCGTCCACCAGCGCAGATCGAGCGTGGTCTGATCATCACCGGTGACCAGGTCACCGACGCCAAGGCCGGTTTCGGCGAGCACGGCACACCTGAAGTGAACATCCGTCTGGATGGTCACGGCGGCGAGCTGATGAGCCGCGCGACCCGTTCCAACGTCGGTCGCAGCATGGCGGTGATCTTCATCGAGCAGCGTCCGGTCACCACTTACACCAAGCAAGTGGTGGATGGCGTCGAGAAAGACGTCGCGGTGCAGACGTTCAAGGAAGAGAAGAAGATCATCAGCCTGGCGACCATACAGTCGCCGCTGGGTGCGCAGTTCCGCATCACTGGCCTGAACGGTCAGGGCGAGTCGTCCGAACTGGCGCTGCTCCTGCGTGCCGGTGGTCTGGCTGCACCGATGTACTTCGCTGAAGAGCGCACAATCGGTCCGAGCCTGGGTGCTGACAACATCACCAAAGGTATCGATGCATCGCTGTGGGGCATGCTGTTCGTGTCGCTGTTCATCATCGCCATCTACCGCTTCTTCGGCGTCATCGCCACCGTCGCGCTGGCGGTGAACATGGTGCTGCTGCTGGCGCTGATGTCGTTGCTGGGCGCTACGCTGACCCTGCCGGGTATCGCTGGTATCGTTTTGACCATGGGTATGGCGGTCGACGCCAACGTACTGATCTTCTCGCGGATTCGTGAAGAGATCGCCGCTGGCATGACGGTGCAGCGGGCAATCAACGAAGGCTTCGGCCGGGCATTCACTGCGATTCTCGACGCCAACCTGACCACCTTGCTGGTCGGCGGCATTCTCTTCGCCATGGGCACCGGCCCGGTGAAGGGTTTCGCAGTGACCATGTCCCTCGGGATCTTTACCTCGATGTTCACGGCCATCATGGTGACCCGCGCAATGGTCAACCTGATCTTTGGCGGACGTGACTTCAAGAAGTTGTGGATTTAAGGGGCTGCCATGTTACGTACAATCAACTTCATGGGCGTTCGCAACGTAGCGTTCGGCGTCACAGTGCTGCTCACGGTCATTGCCCTGTTCAGCGTGTTCCACAAAGGCATGAACTGGGGCCTGGACTTCACCGGCGGTACGCTCATCGAGCTGACCTACGAGCGTCCGGCCGACGTCACCAAGGTGCGCGAGCAGCTGGCGACCTCCGGTTATCACGAAGCCGTGGTGCAGAATTTCGGCGCCACGACTGACCTGCTGGTGCGCATGCCGGGTGAAGACCCGCAGCTGGGCCATCAGGTTGCCGAAGCGCTGCAGAAGATCGGCGGCGATAACCCGGCGACGGTCAAGCGTGTCGAGTTCGTCGGCCCGCAGGTCGGTGAAGAGCTGCGCGACCAGGGCGGCCTCGGCATGCTGCTGGCGCTCGGCGGGATCCTGATCTACCTGGCGTTCCGCTTTCAGTGGAAGTTCGCGGTCGGCGCGATTGTCTCGCTGATCCACGACGTGATCGTGACCGTGGGTATCCTCTCGTACTTCCAGATCACTTTCGATCTGACCGTACTGGCGGCAGTGCTGGCGATCATCGGTTACTCGCTGAACGACACCATCGTGGTTTTCGACCGGGTCCGTGAGAACTTCCGCGTGCTGCGCAAGGCGACGCTGATCGAGAACATCAACATCTCGACCACCCAGACCCTGCTGCGCACCATGGCGACGTCGATCTCCACGCTGCTGGCGATCGCGGCGCTGCTGTTCTTCGGCGGCGACAACCTGTTCGGCTTCTCCATCGCGCTGTTCATCGGTGTATTGGCGGGTACCTACTCGTCGATCTACATCGCCAACGTGGTGCTGATCTGGCTGAACCTGACCACCGAGGATCTGATTCCTCCGGCCAACACCGAGAAGGAAGTCGACGACCGTCCATAACGGCCAGCGATGTCCCGGCTGTCAGTCGACAAAAGGCGCGAGTTGAACTCGCGCCTTTTTTTGTGCTCCAAGGCTGGGAGAAGCGCGGGCGCATCCCGCATGTGATGGTCAGGAGGTTCATGTGAACAAGTCGTTGCTGGTTGGTGCGGTATTGGGTGCTGTCGGTGTCACAGCCGGGGGTGCTGTTGCCACCTACAGCCTGGTTAAAAGCGGCCCTGAGTATGCGCAAGTATTAGCCGTCGAGCCGGTCAAGACACAGATCAAGACTCCACGTGAAGTATGCAAGGATGTAACCGTGACCCGGCAGGCGCCGGTCAAGGATCAACACCAGATTCTCGGTACGGCGATCGGTGCCGTAGCCGGTGGTTTGTTGGGTAATCAGGTGGGCGGCGGTAACGGCAAGAAGATTGCCACCGTGGCCGGTGCAGTCGGCGGCGGTTATGCCGGTAACAAGGTGCAGGAAGGTATGCAGAACCGCGATACCTACACCACCACGCAAACCCGCTGCAACACGGTCAATGACATCAGCGACAAGGTCGTCGGCTACGACGTGCGTTACTCGCTCGATGGCAAGGAAGGCAAAGTGCGGATGGACCGTGATCCGGGCAACCAGATTCCGGTCGACAAGGAAGGCAAGCTGATCCTGTCGCAGAATGAGCCGGGTCAGTAAGGTTTCAGCGTTTTGAAAAGAAGCACCCTGCGGGGTGCTTTTTTTATACCCGCGTTTTTTGGCTGCACCGCATTCCCTTGTAGGAGTGAGCCTGCTCGCGATAGCGATTCATCATTCAAAGCGGGTGGTGACTGATACGACGCTATCGCGAGCAGGCTCACTCCTACATGGTTTGTGGTGTGTCAGGGAGGCAAATTGCAGGCATAAAAAAACACCCCGAAGGGTGTTTTTTTTGTTTCGCGGAAAGCTTAGCGCTTCAGCGAAGCCGGCAGGTGCGGCTGGATCGCCGTCAGTACTGCCTTGAAGCATTTGGTGTTGCCGGCAACGATGTGGCCTTTCTCGAGGAAGTCGTGACCGCCGGTGAAATCGCTCACCAGACCGCCAGCTTCTTGGATCAGCAGGGCGCCTGCAGCCATGTCCCACTCGGACAGGCCCGACTCCCAGAACGCGTCGAAACGACCGGCAGCCACGTAGGCCAGGTCCAGGCTCGCCGAGCCGGCGCGGCGGATGCCGGCAGTCTGGCCAACCAGGGCGCGGAACATGCCCAGGTAGTTGTCGAGGTTGTCCATCTGATCGTCACGGAACGGGAAGCCAGTGCCGAGCAGGGCGCCGTCGAGGCTGGTGCGACCGCTGACGCGCAGACGACGACCGTTCAGTTGGGCGCCGCGGCCACGGCTGGCGGTGAATTCTTCCTGGCGAACCGGGTCCAGCACCACTGCGTGTTCCAGGCGGCCACGATATTTGCAGGCAATGCTCACTGCAAAGTGCGGAATGCCACGCAGGAAGTTGGTGGTGCCGTCCAGCGGATCGATGATCCACAGGTACTCTTCGCCTTCGATGCCGGTGCCGGCGTGCAGGCCGGTTTCTTCACCCTGGATCGAGTGGTTCGGGTAAGCCTTGCGCAGGGCATCGATGATTTTCTGTTCAGCGGCGCGATCGACCTCGGATACGTAATCCTTGGCGTCTTTTTCGTCGACCTTGATGGTATCCAGGCGCTCGATGGAGCGGAAGATCAGTTCACTGGCGCTGCGGGCGGCGCGCAGCGCGATATTCAGCATGGGCTGCATGGATGTGTCACCTAAGGTTGTTAAAGAAAGCCGCGCATTCTATCAGAACTTTTCTTCAGGTGAAGGACGCTGTTCGCTTTCATAGCTTAACGGTAGGCTGTTCTGTAAGATTTGCCCCCCTTTCCTGTGTCCGAGAGCGCCTCCCTTGCTGCAGAACATTCGTGTCGTCCTGGTCAACACCAGCCACCCCGGCAACATCGGCGGGGCCGCGCGCGCCATGAAAAACATGGGTCTGTCGCGACTGGTGCTGGTCGAGCCGCGGGTCTTCCCGCATCACGAGGCCGACGCCCGCGCCTCCGGTGCCGGTGACATCCTTGAAAACGCGCAAGTCGTCGCCACTCTGGAAGACGCCTTGATTGGCTGCAATCTGGTGCTCGGTACCAGCGCTCGCGACCGCCGTATTCCCTGGCCGCTGCTGGATCCGCGCGAATGCGGCAGCAAAGTGGTCGAGGAGGCCGGGCAGGGCGCCGAGATCGCTCTGGTATTCGGTCGCGAAGATTCCGGCTTGACCAATGACGAGCTGCAGCGATGTCACTTTCACGTGCACATCCCTTCCGACCCGACGTTCAGTTCGCTGAACCTCGGGGCGGCGGTGCAGGTGTTGAGTTATGAAGTGCGCATGGCCTGGCTGGTCGCACAGGGTCAGCCGAGCAAGGTCGAGAAAGAAGAAGTGGCCTCGGTGAAAAGCGCCGAGCTGGCGACCATGGATGAGCTGGAGCGATTCTATGAGCACCTTGAGCAGACGCTGGTCGCCATCGAATTCCTCGACCCGGAAAAACCACGGCACTTGATGGCGCGCCTGCGTCGTTTGTATGGACGCAGCTCGGTCAGCCGGGCGGAAATGAATATTTTGCGTGGCATCCTCACGGAAACCCAGAAAGCGGCCCGTGGCGAGCTTCTAAAGCGGAAGGATTGAATGATGTTTGAGCGTTTGCGTGAAGATATCCAGAGCGTATTCCATCGAGACCCGGCGGCACGTAACGCTTTTGAAGTCCTGACCTGCTACCCCGGCATGCATGCGATCTGGATTCATCGACTGGCCGGCATGCTCTGGCGTAACGAACTGAAATGGCTGGCGCGGCTGGTGTCGAACTTCGGTCGCTGGCTGACCGGAATCGAAATTCATCCGGGCGCCAAGGTCGGTCGGCGTTTCTTCATTGACCACGGCATGGGCATCGTCATTGGTGAAACCGCCGAAATCGGCGACGACGTGACCATCTATCAAGGTGTGACCCTCGGCGGCACCAGTTGGAACAAAGGCAAGCGCCACCCGACGCTGGGTGATGGCGTGGTGGTCGGTGCGGGAGCCAAAGTGCTCGGTCCGTTCACGGTGGGTGCCGGCGCCAAGGTCGGCTCGAATGCCGTGGTCACCAAAGAAGTGCCGCCGGGCGCCACGGTGGTGGGGATTCCGGGGCGGATCATCGTCAAGACCGACGAAGAGCAGGATGCCAAGCGCAAGGCGATGGCAGAAAAGATCGGCTTTGACGCCTATGGTGTCAGCGAAGACATGCCCGACCCGGTGGCCCGCGCCATCGGCCAGTTGCTCGACCATCTGCAAGCGGTGGACGGGCGTCTGGAAGGCATGTGCGGCGCGCTGAAGGATCTGGGCAGCAATTACTGTGCGAAAGATCTGCCTTCGCTGCGCGAAGAAGACTTCGCCAGTGTGCAAGGCAAGGATGAATCGAAAGCCGGCTGAACCGCAGCGCTGCTTTTCGCGAGCAGGCTCGCTCCCACAGATGAATGCATTCCAATAGTGGGAGCGAGCCTGCTCGCGAATAACGATAACGCGGTTCCGCTGGCTGTACGCCGCAGGCCTTTGCTATCATGCGCGCGCTCTTTTGCGGGTAAACCCGACTAAAGCACTAGGTCTTATAGTTGACTTAAATGCTCGGGAATTGCATACTCCCGCCCATTCCGAACTCCGTGGTAACTGTCCATGCGACTGACTACAAAAGGCCGATACGCCGTGACCGCCATGCTTGACCTGGCGTTGCACGCGCAGCACGGGCCGGTGTCTCTGGCCGATATCTCCGAGCGCCAAGGCATCTCCCTGTCCTACCTCGAACAGCTGTTTGCCAAGCTGCGCCGCAGCAACCTGGTTTCCAGCGTTCGCGGTCCGGGTGGTGGCTACCAGTTGTCCCGCGACATGCAGGGCATCCAGGTCGCTCAGGTGATCGATGCGGTGAACGAATCGGTCGATGCCACCAAGTGCCAGGGCCAGGGCGATTGCCATTCCGGTGATACTTGCCTGACCCACCATCTGTGGTGCGACTTGAGCCTGCAGATTCACGAATTTCTGAGCGGTATCAGCTTGGCCGACCTTGTGACTCGCCGTGAGGTGCAAGAAGTGGCCCAGCGTCAGGACCAGCGCCGTTGCAGCAGCAAGGCGCCACGCCTGGACAAGATTGAAGCGTCCGCCGTCGAATGACAGCCGAAGAGCTACCCGCGGCACGCCAGCCCTGATTTAGGAGATAGTCCATGAAATTGCCGATTTACCTTGATTACTCTGCAACCACCCCGGTTGATCCGCGCGTTGCGCAGAAAATGAGTGAATGCCTGCTGGTCGACGGAAACTTCGGTAACCCGGCGTCCCGTTCCCACGTGTTCGGCTGGAAGGCTGAAGAGTCCGTCGAAAACGCCCGTCGTCAGGTGGCCGATCTGGTCAATGCCGACCCGCGTGAAATCGTCTGGACCTCCGGTGCCACTGAATCCGACAACCTGGCGATCAAGGGCGCGGCACATTTCTACGCCTCCAAGGGCAAGCACCTGATCACCAGCAAGATCGAGCACAAGGCTGTCCTCGACACCATGCGCCAACTGGAGCGTGAAGGTTTCGAAGTGACCTACCTCGAGCCGACCGAAGACGGTCTGATCACGCCGGCAATGATCGACGCGGCCCTGCGCGAGGACACCATCCTGGTGTCGGTGATGCACGTCAACAACGAAATCGGCACCATCAACGACATCGCCGCCATCGGCGAGATGCTGCGCGCCAAGGGTGTGCTGTTCCACGTCGACGCCGCTCAGTCCACTGGCAAGGTCGAGATCGACCTGCAGAAGCTGAAAGTCGACATGATGTCGTTCTCCGCCCACAAGACTTATGGCCCTAAAGGCATCGGCGCGCTGTACGTCAGCCGCAAGCCGCGTGTGCGCATCGAAGCGACCATGCACGGCGGCGGTCACGAGCGTGGCATGCGTTCCGGCACCCTGGCGACCCACCAGATTGTCGGCATGGGTGAAGCGTTCCGCGTAGCCAAGGAAGACATGGCCGCTGAAAACGTGCGCATCAAAGCCTTGAGCGACCGTTTCTACCAGCAGGTCGAGCACCTGGAAGAGCTGTACGTCAACGGCAGCCTGACCGCCCGCGTTCCGCACAACCTGAACCTGAGCTTCAACTACGTTGAAGGCGAGTCGCTGATCATGGCGCTCAAGGATCTGGCGGTATCGTCCGGTTCGGCCTGCACCTCGGCGTCCCTGGAGCCCTCGTATGTACTGCGCGCCCTGGGCCGCAACGACGAACTGGCACACAGCTCGATCCGCTTTACCTTCGGCCGTTTCACCACCGAAGAAGAAATCGACTACGCCGCGCAGAAAGTCTGCGAGGCCGTTACCAAGCTGCGCGCTCTGTCGCCGCTGTGGGACATGTACAAAGACGGCGTCGATATCTCGAAAATCGAGTGGGCGGCACACTAACTATAGAAGCCGCCGGATACAGATCCTGTAGCGACGCGGCGGTTTACGCAGCGCAGTTGCAGGGTCTCAAGAGCGGCCCTGATGAGTGAGGATTGAGAATCATGGCTTACAGCGAAAAGGTCATCGACCACTACGAAAACCCGCGCAACGTCGGCAAGATGAACGCGGAAGATCCTGATGTCGGCACCGGCATGGTCGGCGCTCCGGCGTGCGGCGACGTAATGCGCCTGCAGATCAAGGTCAACGATCAGGGCGTTATCGAAGACGCCAAGTTCAAGACCTACGGCTGCGGTTCGGCGATCGCCTCCAGTTCCCTCGCCACCGAGTGGATGAAAGGCAAGACCCTGGACGAAGCCGAAACCATCAAGAACACTCAGCTGGCCGAAGAACTGGCCCTGCCGCCAGTGAAAATCCACTGCTCCGTGCTCGCAGAAGACGCTATCAAAGCGGCAGTTCGCGATTACAAGCAGAAGAAAGGCTTGATCTGACTTTCAAGATTTGGCGACGAGTAAGGAGTCACCGATGGCTATCAGCATGACAGAAGCGGCTGCTCGACACGTGCGGCGCTCCCTCGACGGGCGCGGCAAAGGTGAAGGGATTCGTCTGGGTGTTCGCACCACAGGCTGTTCCGGCCTTGCCTACGTGCTGGAGTTTGTCGACGAGGTAGTGGCGGAGGATCAGGTGTTCGAGAGTCACGGCGAAAAAGTGATCATCGACCCTAAGAGCCTGGCCTACCTGGACGGCACCGAGCTCGATTTCGTCAAGGAAGGGTTGAACGAAGGCTTCAAGTTCAACAACCCCAACGTGCGCGGTGAGTGTGGCTGCGGCGAAAGCTTCAACATCTGAGGCTGGTCGTGGGTATTCCTTGTCATTTCGCTTTATTCGAGCTGCAGCCGAGCTTCCGCCTGGATCTCGAGCAGTTGGCCACGCGCTACCGTGAGTTGGCGCGCGGCGTCCATCCCGACCGTTTTGCCGACGCTTCGGAGCGCGAGCAGCGCTCGGCGCTCGAGCAATCGGCGCGGCTCAACGACGCCTACCAGACGCTCAAGAGCCCGGCCCAGCGTGCACGCTACCTGTTGAAAATCAGCGGGCATGAAGTGCCGATGGAAGTCACCGTCCACGATCCCGAGTTTCTTCTGCAGCAGATGCAATGGCGCGAAGAGCTCGAAGATCTGCAGGACAGTGCCGACCTCGACGGTGTCGCGGTATTCAAGCGTCGCTTGAAGGCAGCTCAGGAGCAGCTCAACGAAAGCTTCGCAGCCTGTTGGGATGATGCAGCGCAACGCGAGCAGGCCGAACGCCTGATGCGGCGCATGCAGTTCCTCGACAAGCTCACCTACGAAGTGCGCCAGCTGGAAGAGCGCCTCGACGATTAACCCAGCGCTGCCCTGATTGCACGCTGACAGACAGACAAGACCTGATCACCATGGCTCTACTGCAGATCGCCGAACCCGGCCAAAGTCCTCAACCGCACCAGCGTCGTCTGGCTGTGGGGATCGACTTGGGTACTACCAATTCGCTGGTCGCTGCGCTGCGCAGTGGTCTCTCCGAACCGCTGGCCGACGCCAACGGGCAGGTCATCCTGCCGTCCGCCGTGCGTTATCACGCTGACCGCGTCGAAGTCGGCGAGTCGGCCAAGCTCGCTGCATCCTCCGATCCTCTGAATACCGTGCTGTCGGTCAAGCGCTTGATGGGTCGGGGTCTTTCCGACGTCAAGCAACTGGGCGAGCAACTGCCGTACCGCTTTGTCGGTGGCGAATCGCACATGCCGTTCATCGACACCGTGCAAGGCCCGAAAAGCCCGGTCGAAGTGTCCGCCGATATTCTCAAGGTCCTGCGTCAGCGTGCCGAAGCGACCTTGGGCGGCGAGCTGGTTGGCGCGGTGATCACCGTTCCTGCCTACTTCGACGATGCGCAGCGTCAGGCCACCAAAGATGCCGCCAAGCTCGCCGGTCTGAACGTGTTGCGTCTGCTCAACGAACCGACCGCTGCCGCTGTAGCGTACGGTCTGGATCAGCACGCCGAAGGTCTGGTGGCGATATATGACCTGGGCGGCGGTACTTTCGATATTTCCATTCTGCGTCTGACTGGCGGCGTCTTTGAAGTTCTGGCCACTGGCGGCGACAGCGCGCTGGGCGGCGATGACTTCGATCATGCGATTGCCGGCTGGATCATCGAGAGCGCTGGCCTGTCCGCCGATCTCGATCCGGGCGCACAACGCAGTCTGCTGCAAACCGCTTGTGCGGCCAAAGAAGCCCTGACCGACGCGGCCAGTGTGGAAGTGGCTTACGGCGACTGGAAAGCACAACTGACCCGTGAAGCATTCGATGCGCTGATCGAGCCGATGGTCGCGCGCAGCCTGAAAGCCTGCCGCCGCGCCGTTCGCGATTCCGGCATTGAGCTGGAAGACGTCCACGCCGTGGTCATGGTCGGCGGTTCGACCCGCGTGCCGCGTGTTCGTGAGGCCGTGGCCGAAGCCTTCGGTCGTCAGCCATTGACGGAAATCGACCCGGATCAAGTGGTGGCCATCGGGGCCGCGATCCAGGCCGATACCCTGGCTGGCAACAAGCGTGATGGTGGTGAGCTGTTGCTGCTCGATGTGATTCCGCTGTCCCTTGGGCTGGAAACCATGGGCGGTCTGATGGAGAAGGTGATTCCGCGCAACACCACCATTCCCGTCGCCCGCGCTCAGGATTTCACCACTTATAAAGACGGTCAGTCGGCCATGGCGATCCACGTCTTGCAGGGCGAGCGCGAGCTGATCAGCGACTGCCGCTCGCTGGCGCGCTTCGAATTGCGCGGCATTCCGGCGATGGTGGCCGGTGCGGCGAAGATTCGCGTGACCTTCCAGGTCGACGCCGACGGTCTGCTCAGCGTGTCTGCCCGTGAATTGGGCTCGGGCGTTGAAGCGAGCATTCAGGTCAAGCCGTCCTACGGCCTGACCGACGGCGAAATCGCCAAGATGCTCAAGGATTCGTTCCAGCACGCCAATGACGACAAGGTCGCCCGCGTTCTGCGCGAGCAGCAAGTCGATGCCCAGCGCCTGCTCGAAGCCGTGCAGGGTGCGCTGGATACCGATGGCGAGCGTTTGCTCGACGCCGAAGAGCGCATGGTCATCGAACTGCAAATGCAGGAACTGGCCGAACTGATGAAAGGTACCGATGGTTACGCCATCGAGCAGCAGACCAAGCGTCTGTCGCAAGTGACCGATGCTTTTGCTGCCCGCCGCATGGATCTGACGGTGAAAGCCGCTCTGTCGGGGCGCAACCTGAATGAAATCGAGGATATCTGATGCCGCAGGTCATTTTTCTGCCCCACGAGAAGTTCTGCCCTGAAGGCATGGTGGTCGAGGCTGCGCCCGGCACATCGATTCTCGAACTGGCCCACGAACACCACATCGAGATGGAAAGCGCCTGCGGCGGTGTCTGCGCCTGCACCACGTGCCACTGCATCATCCGCGAGGGTTTCGACTCGCTGGAAGAGGCTGACGAGCTGGAAGAAGATTTCCTCGACCGTGCCTGGGGCCTTGAAGCGCAATCGCGTCTGGCCTGTCAGGCCATCGTCGGTGAGGAAGACCTCACCGTCGAGATTCCGAAATATTCGCTTAACCATGCGGCCGAAGCGCCGCACTGACTGGTAAGACTGTCATGAGCTACGGTTGGAATGATGTTCAACGCATTGCCGAAGAGCTGGCCGAGGCCCACGAGGGGCTCGATCCATACTCTGTAGGTTTTGTCCGTCTGCAGCAGATGATCCTTGAGCTGCCTGACTTCGATGCTACTTCTGGCCGGGTCGGCGAGAAGGTGCTTGAAGCGGTTCAGGAGCTTTGGGCCGCAGAATCGGACTGATCGTCTCGCAGGTTAGGCAATACCCAAGAACCCGCGTATAATTCGCGGGTTTAATTTTTCGCAAATTACCGTTTCTGGAGTTACACCATGGCTGTTCAACGTACTTTCTCCATCATCAAGCCTGACGCCGTTGCTAAAAACGTGATCGGCAAGATCACCACTCGCTTCGAAGACGCTGGCCTGCGCGTTGTAGCTTCGAAACTGAAGCAACTGTCCAAAGCCGAAGCCGAAGGCTTCTACGCTGAGCACAGCGAGCGCGGTTTCTTCGGTGACCTGGTTGCTTTCATGACTTCCGGCCCGGTTGTCGTTCAGGTTCTGGAAGGCGAAAACGCTATCGCTCGCAACCGTGAGCTGATGGGCGCTACCAACCCTAAAGAAGCTGCTGCCGGCACCATCCGTGCTGACTTCGCTGAATCGATCGACGCCAACGCCGTTCACGGTTCGGACTCCGAAGCTGCTGCCGCTCGCGAAATCGCTTACTTCTTCGCAGCTACTGAAGTAACCACTCGCTAAGCATTGCTTGCAGAGTGAAGGTGAATCCATGACTACATCGACTGTTAAAACAAACCTGCTGGGTCTGACCCAGCCGGAAATGGAAAAATTCTTCGACTCAATCGGGGAGAAGCGTTTCCGTGCCGGTCAGGTAATGAAATGGATTCACCACTTTGGCGTCGATGATTTCGATGCCATGACGAACGTCAGCAAAGCCTTGCGCGACAAGCTCAAGGCTATTGCTGAAGTACGTGGTCCGGAAGTGGTCAGCGAGGACATCTCCAGCGACGGCACCCGTAAATGGGTGGTGCGCGTGGCGTCCGGCAGCTGCGTCGAGACCGTGTACATTCCCCAGGGCAAACGCGGCACCTTGTGCGTTTCGTCCCAGGCAGGCTGTGCCCTGGATTGCAGTTTCTGCTCCACCGGCAAGCAAGGCTTCAACAGCAACCTCACCGCCGCCGAAGTCATCGGTCAGGTGTGGATTGCCAACAAATCTTTCGGCAGCGTCCCGGCCACCGTCGACCGCGCCATCACCAACGTGGTGATGATGGGCATGGGCGAGCCGTTGCTGAACTTCGACAACGTCGTCGCCGCCATGCATCTGATGATGGATGACCTCGGCTACGGGATCTCCAAGCGCCGCGTGACCCTGTCCACCTCGGGTGTGGTGCCGATGATCGATGAGCTGGCCAAGCACATCGACGTATCCCTGGCGTTGTCGCTGCACGCACCAAATGACGCATTGCGTAACCAATTGGTGCCGATCAACAAGAAATATCCGCTTAAGATGCTGCTCGAGTCGTGCCAGCGCTACATGTCCGCCCTTGGCGAGAAACGTGTGCTGACCATCGAGTACACCTTGCTCAAGGACGTCAACGACAAGCTTGAGCACGCGGTGGAAATGATCGAGCTGCTCAAAGACATCCCGTGCAAGATCAACCTGATCCCGTTCAACCCGTTCCCGCACTCCGGGTACGAGCGGCCGAGCAACAATGCCATCCGCCGCTTCCAGGATCAGTTGCATCAGGCCGGCTTCAACGTCACCGTGCGCACCACTCGTGGTGAAGACATCGATGCCGCATGTGGTCAATTGGTAGGGCAGGTGCTGGATCGCACCCGTCGCAGCGAACGTTACATCGCCGTGCGCGAGTTGAGCGCCGACAGCGATCTGGCACAGAACGCCGCGAACACTAACTAAGAGAGGATCTCTATGTCCCTGCGCTTTGCGCTGCTGTTGCTGTTGGCCAGCCTGTGCGCTGGTTGTGTCCTGTCGGGTGACTACAACCCGATGAAGACCAGCAAGGGCCGCGATGAAGCGCGGGCTGCCTACGTGCAGCTGGGGCTGGGCTACCTGCAGCAGGGCATGACCGAGCGGGCCAAGGTGCCCTTGAAGAAAGCGCTGGAGCTGGACGGATCAGACCCTGACGCCAATGCGGCCCTCGGTCTGGTGTTTCAGGCCGAGATGGAGCCTGCACTGGCCGACGAGCACTTTCGCAAGGCCCTGTCTTCCCGTCCCGCCGATGCGCGCATCCTCAACAACTACGGCAGTTTTCTCTACGAACAACAACGCTACAAGGAAGCCTACGAGCGTTTTGAACAAGCGGCCGCCGATACCCTGTATCCTGAGCGTTCGCGGGTCTTCGAAAACCTCGGCATGACCGCCGCCAAGCTGGGCCAGCGTGATCTGGCGCAGCAACAGCTGGAAAAAGCCCTGCGCCTGAACCGCCAACAACCACGCGCATTGCTGGAAATGGCTGAGTTGTCCTTCGAAGACAGGCATTATGTGCCCGCGCGTGACTATTACGACCGTTTCAGCCAGCTGACCGAACAAAATGCACGTAGTCTATTGCTCGGCGTTCGGCTGGCAAAAGTGTTTGAAGATCGCGACAAGGCAGCCAGTTACGGTCTGCAATTAAAACGACTCTATCCCGGTACGCCGGAATATCAGCAATACCTGTCGGAGCAATGATGAAAGCGGCGCATCCCGAAGTTGTAGCAGCGAATCGCGTTAATCCCGGTGAGACCCTGCGCCAGGCCCGCGAAAGCAATGGCTGGTCGCTGGCCGAAGTGGCCCTCAAGCTCAACCTCACCGTGACGTCCCTGAGCAATCTTGAAGCCGGCGCTTTCGACAAGCTGCCGGGGCATACCTTCGCTCGCGGTTACATTCGCGCCTATGCCAAATTGCTCGGCATGGACCAGACCGTTCTGGTTCAGCAATTCGACCAGTCCACCGGCACGGACTCCCAGGGCAGCAACGTTCACGCCCTTGGCCGGATCGAAGAGCCGGTGCGCGTTTCCCACACCATTTTGCGTATCGTCAGCCTGTTGCTGCTGATCGCGGTCATCGGCGGCGGTTTCGTCTGGTGGCAGGATCAGACCTCGCAGCGCACCCGCGATCTGACCAGCCTCGCGCCGGAGCACGTCGAAGTCGAAGGCGCTGACGGCACCACGCAGATTCACCCGATCGACGAGCCGGAAGATCAGGCTGTCGCTGAAAATCAGGCCGACAATTCGACTTCGCTGGCCTTGCCGCAGTCGGAAACCAGCGCTGAATCCACCGGTGCCGAATCTGCTGCGCCAGCGACCGAGCCAGCTGCCCCGGCAGTTGCGCCAAGCGCACCGGCACAGACGCCTGCGCCAGTGGTGGCGGCTCCGGCCACTCCAGCGCCGAATGTCCCAGCGACACCTGCCCCGACCGCGCCGGTTGCTCAGGCGCCAAGCGCTGAAGCAGCTGCGCCGGTTGCCGGCGAAGGCCAGGTGCAGTTGCAGTTCACCGGCGATTGCTGGGCACAGGTGACCGATGGCCGTGGCAAAGTGATTTTCAGCGGCCTGAAGCATAAAGGCGACAGCGTGAGTGTTTCCGGCAAGCCGCCGCTCGCTGTACGTCTGGGCGTTGCCCGCGCGGCACAGGTCAGCTACAACGGCCAACCGGTCGATATCGCTCCGTTCACCAGTGGCGAGACTGCTCGCCTGAAGTTGGGTCAATAAGTCATGCACGGCGAATCTCCAATCAAACGTCGCGAATCGCGCAAGATCTGGGTCGGCAACGTACCGGTGGGCGGCGACGCGCCGATCGCTGTGCAGAGCATGACCAACAGTGACACCAATGACGTGGCCGCGACCGTGGCGCAGATCAATCGTCTGGAAGCTGCCGGCGTCGACATCGTTCGCGTCTCGGTACCGGACATGGACGCCGCCGAGGCGTTCGGCAGGATCAAGCAACTGGTCAAAGTGCCGTTGGTGGCCGACATTCACTTCGACTACAAGATCGCCTTGCGCGTGGCCGAGCTGGGTGTCGACTGCCTGCGTATCAACCCGGGCAACATCGGTCGCGAAGACCGCGTGCGTGCCGTGGTCGATGCGGCCCGTGATCGCGGCATTCCGATCCGCATCGGCGTCAACGCCGGCTCCCTGGAAAAAGACCTGCAGAAGAAATACGGCGAGCCGACCCCGGCCGCATTGGTCGAATCCGCGCTGCGCCACGTTGAGCACCTCGAACGCTTGAATTTCCAGGACTTCAAAGTCAGCGTGAAGGCCTCCGACGTGTTCATGGCCGTCGAAGCCTACCGTTTGCTGGCGAAAGAAATCGTTCAGCCGTTGCACCTGGGTATTACCGAAGCTGGCGGTTTGCGTTCGGGCACGGTGAAATCCGCCGTGGGCCTAGGTATGCTGCTCGCCGAAGGGATTGGCGATACTATCCGCATCTCGCTGGCGGCCGATCCGGTCGAGGAAGTGAAGGTCGGTTACGACATCCTCAAGTCTTTGCATCTGCGTTCCCGTGGCATCAACTTCATCGCCTGCCCGAGCTGCTCGCGGCAGAACTTCGATGTGGTCAAGACCATGAACGAGCTGGAAGGGCGCCTTGAAGACCTGCTGGTGCCGCTGGATGTCGCGGTCATCGGTTGCGTGGTCAACGGCCCCGGCGAAGCCAAGGAAGCCCATATCGGCTTGACCGGCGGCACGCCAAACCTGATTTACATCGACGGCAAGCCGTCGCAGAAGCTGACGAATGACAATCTGGTGGACGAGCTGGAAAAGCTGATCCGCCAGAAAGCGGCCGAAAAGGTCGAAGCTGACGCTGCCGTTATTGCGCGCGGCTGATCGAACGAATTAAGGAAATTTTGTGAGCAAGTCTCTGCAAGCCATTCGTGGCATGAATGACATCCTGCCCGAACAGACCCCGCTGTGGCGTTATTTCGAAGGCACTGTGGCGCGTCTGCTGGATAACTACGGTTACAAGCAGATCCGCATGCCGATCGTCGAGTTCACCGAGCTGTTCAAACGCTCGATCGGCGAAGTCACCGATATCGTCGAAAAAGAGATGTACACCTTCGAAGACCGCAATGGCGACTCCCTGACCCTGCGTCCGGAAGGCACCGCGGCCTGCGTGCGCGCAGTGCTCGAACACGGCATCACCGGCGGCGGTCAGGTGCAGAAGCTCTGGTACATCGGCCCGATGTTCCGCCACGAGCGTCCGCAGAAAGGCCGCTATCGCCAGTTCCACCAGATCGGTCTGGAAGTGTTCAACCTCGACGGTCCGGACATCGACGCCGAGCTGATCATCATGACCTGGCGCCTGTGGGGCGAGCTGGGCATCCGTGATGCGGTCAAGCTCGAACTCAACAGCCTCGGCACCAGCGAATCCCGTGGCCGCTATCGTGAAGCGCTGGTCGAGTACCTCTCGGCGCACCACGACAAGCTCGACGAAGACAGCCAGCGTCGCCTGAAAACCAACCCGCTGCGCGTGCTCGACACGAAAAATGCCGACACCCAGGCCGTGCTGGTCGATGCGCCGAAAATGGCCGATTACCTCGACGACGAGTCCCGTGCTCACTTCGAAGGACTGAAGGCGCGTCTGGATGCCGTCGGCATTCCTTACGTGCTCAACCCGAAACTGGTGCGCGGCCTCGATTACTACAGCAAAACCGTTTTCGAATGGGTCACCGACAAGCTCGGCGCCCAGGGCACCGTGTGCGCGGGCGGCCGTTACGACGGTCTGGTCGAGCAGATGGGCGGCAAGCCAACCCCGGGCGTGGGTTTCGCCATGGGCATCGAGCGCCTGGTCCTGATGCTCGAAACCCTCGAGCAGATCCCGGAAGAAATTTCCCGTCAGGTCGACGTCTACCTCTGCGCCTTCGGTGAAGAAGCCGAGCTGGCCGGTCTGGCCCTGGCCGAACGGGTTCGCGATCAACTTCCAAACCTGCGCCTGCAAGTCAATGCCGGCGCCGGCAGCTTCAAAAGCCAGTTCAAGAAGGCCGACAAGAGCGGTGCGCTGTACGCATTGATCCTCGGTGACGACGAAATGGCCCAGCAAGTGGTAGGTTTCAAACCCCTGCGTGGCCAGGGCGAACAACAAAGCATTGCCTGGGATGCGCTCGCCGCTCACCTGGCCACCTGCGTCGTGCAGGGTTGAAGCTGTCTTAACAGCCGATTTAGCGATTAAGGAGTATTGGGGTGTCGAGTACCGAAGACGAACAGTTGGCGGATTTGAAGGACTGGTGGACACGCAACGGCAAACCTCTGGTCACCGGCGGCCTGTTGGCGCTGGTCATCGTGTTCGGCTGGCAGGCTTATCACAAATACCAGAGCAACCAGTCGCAAGGCGCCTCGGTGCTCTATCAGCAATTGCTGGAAACCACCCTGACGCCTGACGGCAAGCCTGATGCCGCCCGTGTTGCGGATCTGGCCGGCAAGCTCAACAGCGAATACGGCGGTTCGGCCTACGCGCAGTACGGCAGCCTGTTCGTCGCCAAAGTAGCGGTCGACAGCGGCAAGCTGGACGACGCGGCAACCGAACTCAAAGCCATCGTCGACAAACCGGCCAACCCGGCGCTGGGCGAAATCGCCCGTCAGCGTCTGGCGCAGGTGCTGGGCGCGCAGGACAAGGCCGAAGACGCCTTGAAACTGCTCGACGGCGATGCCGACAAAGCGTTCCTGGCCACTCGCGAAGAACTCAAGGGCGACCTGCTGGTGCGCTTGGGCCGTACCGATGACGCGAACAAGGCGTATCAAAAAGCCAAGGCGGCACTGTCGGATGAAGCGGCGGTCGGTGGCCTTCAAATCAAGCTCGACGACCTGGCCAAAGGGGATGCGTGACGTGATCCGTTGGAAGCATGCAGCATTGCTGGCTCTGGCCCTTCTGGCCGCGGGTTGCAGCAGCAACAGCAAGAAAGAATTGCCACCGGCCGAACTGACCGACTTCAAAGAAGAAGTGGTTCTGCACAAGCAGTGGAGCCGCTCGATCGGTGACGGTCAGGGCGAAACCTACAACATGCTGGTGCCGGCGATCGACGGTGACACCATCTACGCCGCTGATGTCACTGGCGTGGTGATGGCGCTGGATCGCAGCAACGGCGACGTGAAGTGGGACCAGGATCTGGAACTACCTGTCTCCGGCGCCGTTGGCGTGGGTTACGGTCTGGTACTGATCGGTACCCTGCGTGGCGAAGTTGTCGCGCTCGATACCAGCAATGGTGAAGAGAAGTGGCGTGCCCGCGTCAACAGTGAAGTCCTCGCGCCGCCGGCCAACAACGGCGACGTGGTGGTTGTACAGACCCAGGACGATCGTCTGATCGGTCTGGACGCTGCCACTGGCAACCAGCGCTGGGTGTATGACAGCACCCCGGCGGTCCTGACCCTGCGTGGCACCAGTGCTCCGCTGGTGACCAATCGTCTGGCGGTAGCTGGCCTGTCGACCGGTAAAGTGGTCGCTCTGGATATCACCAACGGCGTGCCGGTGTGGGAACAACGCATCGCCATTCCACAGGGACGTTCGGAGCTGGAGCGCGTGGTCGACATCGACGGCGGTCTGCTGTTGTCTGGCGGCACGCTGTACGTCGCCAGCTATCAGGGTCGCGTGGCGGCACTGGACCTGGAAAGCGGTCGCCAACTGTGGCAGCGCGATGCGTCGAGCTACGCCGGTATCGCTCAGGGTTTCGGCAGCGTCTACGTGAGCCTGTCCTCGGGCACCGTCGAAGGCGTTGACGAGCGATCGACCACTGCACTGTGGAGCAATGACTCGCTGGCTCGCCGTCAACTGTCGGCGCCGGAAGTGTTCTCCAGCTACGTAGCTGTGGGTGACCTGGAAGGTTATCTGCACCTGCTGAGTCAGGTCGACGGTCGTTTCGTCGGCCGTGAGCGCATCGACAGCGATGGCCTGCGTGCCCGTCCGCTGGTGGTGGGCGACACGATTTATGTGTATGGCAACAGCGGCAAACTGGAAGCCCTGACCATCAAGTAACAACTATGCTTGGGGTTCATCCCCAAGCGGCCCTGCATCAGCAGGGTTTTGCAGCGCCCCCGGGTGTTGCCCCGAGCACCAGCCGCTGCCTCGCAGCGGCTTTTGTATTTTCTGAAATAACGCAGTGGAGAGCCGCATGGTTCCCGTAATCGCCCTGGTGGGCCGACCGAACGTCGGCAAGTCCACCTTGTTCAACCGCCTGACCAGGACTCGTGACGCCATCGTCGGCGACCTGTCCGGTCTGACCCGTGATCGCCAGTACGGTGAGGCCAAGTGGCAAGGGCGTTCCTACATTCTGATCGACACCGGCGGTATCTCCGGTGACGAACATGGTATGGACGAAAAAATGGCCGAGCAGTCGCTGCTGGCCATCGAAGAAGCCGATGTGGTGCTGTTTCTGGTAGATGCCAAGGCCGGTTTTACCGCTGCCGACCAGATGATCGCCGAGCATTTGCGCAAACGTAACAAGCGCTCCCACGTGGTGGCCAACAAGGTCGACAACATCGACCCGGAAATGGCCCGCGCCGAGTTCGCCCCGCTGGGCATGGGCCACGCGATCCCGATCGCTGGCGCCCACGGCCGTGGCATCACGCAATTGCTGGAAGCCGCCCTGAGCGAATTCCCGCGCGATGACGACGAGCCGGCTGAAGGTGAAGAGGAAGAAGTCGTCGCCGAAGGCGAGGAAGCCAAGCGCATTCCTGGCCCGAGCGAAAAAGACGGGATCAAGATCGCCATCATCGGCCGGCCGAACGTCGGCAAGTCGACCCTGGTCAACCGCATGCTCGGTGAAGACCGGGTTATCGTTTATGACCAGCCCGGCACCACCCGCGACAGTATCTACATTCCGTTCGAGCGCAATGAAGAGAAGTACACGCTGATCGACACCGCTGGTGTGCGCAAGCGCGGCAAGATCCACGAAGAAGTCGAAAAATTCTCCGTGGTCAAAACCCTGCAGGCGATCAAAGACGCCAACGTGGTGATCTTCGTCATGGACGCCCGCGAGGGTGTGGTCGATCACGACTTGAACCTGCTGGGCTTCGCGATCGAATCCGGTCGTGCGCTGGTCATCGCGATCAACAAGTGGGACGGCATGACGCCGAGCGAGCGCGACTTCGTCAAGGTCGAGCTGCAGCGCCGGCTGTTCTTCGTTGACTACGCCGACATCCACTTCATCTCGGCGCTGCACGGTACTGGCGTGGGCAACCTCTACGCCTCGGTGCAGAACTCGTTCAAGTCCGCGGTTACCCGCTGGCCGACCAACCGCCTCACCCAGATTCTGGAAGATGCGGTAGGCGAGCACGCGCCACCGATGGTCAACAACCGCCGGATCAAGCTGCGTTACGCTCACCTGGGTGGCGCGAACCCGCCGATCATCGTGATCCACGGTAACCAGATCGAGAAAGTGCCGAAGTCGTACGTGCGCTATCTGGAAAACACTTACCGCCGTGTACTGAAGCTGGTCGGTACGCCGATCCGCATCGAGTTCAAGGGCGGCGAGAACCCGTACGAAGGCAACAAGAACACGCTGACCGACCGCCAGGTCAACAAGAAGCGTCGCTTGATGTCGCACAACAAGAAAGCCAGCAAGAAGCGCCGCGACAAGAAGTGATTGACTGTCTGGAGTGGGACTTTTGTGGCGAGGGAGCTTGCTCCCGCTGGATCGCGAAGCGATCCCGAAGCCTGCAACCGTAGTCGTTCAGACAGAACGCATCGGGCTGCTTTGCGACTGCTGCGCAGCCGAGCGGGAGCAAGCTCCCTCGCCACAGAGTTCGGTGTGCTGGCAAAGAAGAAGGGCGCCGTTCAGGCGCCCTTTTTTTATGAGCGCCGGATGGGCTATCCTCGGGCTCTCCCGCGCCGTCGTCAGAGCCGGGTGTTGAGCAGAGAACCCCCGATGATCACCAGCAAGCTGCCGAATGTCGGCATCACTATTTTCACGCAGATGTCTCAGCTCGCGGCGCAGACCGGCGCGATCAACCTGTCTCAGGGTTTCCCGGATTTCGACGGGCCGCAGTCGCTGCGTGATGCGGTCGGGCGGCATATCGCCAGTGGCCATAACCAGTATTCGCCGATGACCGGATTGCCGGCGTTGCGTGAGCAGATCGCAGCGAAGATCTCGCGCAGTTATGGCGTGAATGTCGATGCCGATCACGAAGTGACGGTGACGCCCGGTGCGACTCAGGCAATCTTCTGCGCGATTCAGGCAGTTATCCACAGCGGCGACGAAGTCATCGTGTTCGATCCGTGCTACGACAGCTATGGACCGGCCACGGAGTTGGCGGGTGGCCGTTGCGTGCATGTGCAACTGAACCCGGACGATTTCACCATCGATTTCGACCAGCTCGCCGCGGCCCTGAGCCCGCGCACGAAAATGATCGTCATCAACACCCCGCATAACCCGAGCGGCGCATTGATCAGCCGCGACGAGCTCGATCAACTGGCGGCGTTGATCCGTGATCGCGACATCTACCTGATCAGCGACGAAGTCTACGAACACCTGGTGTTCGACGGCGTACCGCATGTCAGCGTGCTGGCCCATGAAGAGCTGTATCAGCGCGCGTTCGTGGTCAGCTCGTTCGGCAAGACTTACCACGTCACTGGCTGGAAAACCGGCTACGTCGTCGCGCCGCCGGCCCTGACGGCCGAGCTGCGTAAAGTGCATCAGTACGTGAGTTTCTGTGGCGTGACACCGCTGCAATACGCGCTGGCCGACTACATGGCCGAGCACCCGGAGCACGTTGAAGAGTTGCCGGGCTTCTATCAGGCCAAGCGCGATCTGTTCTGCGATCTGCTCGCGCCGTCGCGCTTCAGCTTCACCCGGGTCAGCGGCACCTATTTCCAGCTGGTCGATTATTCGCAGATCCGTCCCGATCTGAATGATGTCGACATGGCCATGTGGATGACCCGCGAGCACGGTGTCGCGAGCATTCCGGTGTCGGTGTTCTACCAGAATCCACCGCAAGGCCAGCGCCTGATACGCCTGTGCTTTGCCAAACGCGAGGAGACGCTGCGTGAAGCGGCGGCGAAACTATGCGTGATCTGAGTACATTGCCAGACCTGACCCTGGCGCTGATCCAGACGAGCCTGGCCTGGCATGATCGCCGGGCCAACCTCGAGCATTTCGAGCTGTTGCTGGAGCAGGCCCGTGGCGCCGATCTGATTATCCTGCCGGAGATGTTCACCACCGGGTTTTCCATGGAATCGGAAACCCTCGCCGAGGCGGAAAACGGGCCGACCAGCAAATGGCTGCGGATGCAGGCAGCGAAGTTCGATGCGGTCATCACTGGCAGCGTGATCATTCAGGCGGCTGACGGCAGCCATCGTAACCGCCTGCTGTGGGCACGGCCGGACGGCGAAGTGCTGCATTACGATAAGCGCCACCTGTTCCGCATGGCCGGCGAGCACAACCATTACACCCCGGGCGAGCGTCAGGTGCAGTTCGAACTCAAGGGCTGGCGGATTCGTCCGCTGATCTGCTACGACCTGCGTTTCCCTGTGTGGAGCCGGGATGCGCAGGACACCGATCTGCTGCTGTACACCGCGAACTGGCCGGGCGCACGGCGTCTGCACTGGAATCGCTTGCTGCCGGCGCGTGCGATTGAAAACCTCTGCTACGTAGCGGCGGTGAATCGGGTGGGCAGCGATGGCAAGGGCTTCGCGTATACCGGTGACAGTCAGGTGCTGGATTTCCAGGGCGAAACCTTGCTGGCGGCGGGGGAGGCGGATGGCGTGTTCAAAGTGATTCTGGAAGCTGCGCCGTTGGCTGCCTATCGGGAGCGCTTTCCGGCGAACCTGGATGCCGATACCTTCCAGTTCACTTGAAAAGCAAAAGATCGCAGCCTTCGGCAGCTCCTACATTGGGACGGCGAACATCCTGTAGGAGCTGCCGAAGACTGCGATCCTTTGATCTACTACAAAAAAGGCCCCGGAGTTTGCACTTCGGGGCCTTTCGTATTTCAGCGGTCGATTACGCCGCTTTCGCTTCAGGCTGGCTCAACGAGCGGTTCAGTGCGCTGAACAGCGCCTTGAAGCTGGCGGTGGTGATGTTTTCATCGATACCCACGCCGTGCACTGCACGCTCGCCATTCACACGCAGCTCGATGTAGGCCGCTGCTTTGGCGTTGGTGCCGGCGCCGATTGCGTGTTCGTTGTAGTCCATGATTTCCACCGGAATCGGCAGGCCGGCGACCAGGGCTTCCAGTGCGCCGTTGCCCTTGCCGCGCCAGTGCAGGTTGGTTTCGCCCTGGCCTTTGCTGGCCACTTCGACTTCGACGGCGCTGTTGCCGTTTTCTTCCTGCAGGCGATGGCTGACCAGTGCATACGGGGTGTTGGCTTGCAGGTATTCGCTGATCAACAGCGAGTGAATCTGCTTGGCGGTCATCTCCAGGCCCAGGCGATCGGTTTCACGCTGCACGACCTGGCTGAATTCGATCTGCATGCGCCGTGGCAGGCTGATGCCGTATTCCTGCTCCAGCAAGTAAGCGATGCCGCCCTTGCCCGACTGGCTGTTGACGCGGATCACCGCCTCGTAGCTGCGGCCGATGTCGGCCGGGTCGATCGGCAGGTACGGCACTTCCCACAGGGTGTCCGGTTTCTGCTGGGCGAAACCCTTGCGGATCGCGTCCTGGTGCGAGCCAGAGAACGCGGTATGCACCAGATCGCCAACGTACGGATGACGCGGGTGCACCTGGATCTGGTTGCACTCTTCGACGACCTTGCGCACGCCATCGATGTCGGAGAAGTCCAGCTCAGGATCGACGCCTTGGGTGTACATGTTCAACGCTACGGTGACGAGGTCGACGTTACCGGTGCGCTCGCCGTTGCCGAACAGGCAGCCTTCGACCCGGTCGGCGCCGGCCATCAGGCCCAGCTCGGTAGCAGCGACGCCGGTGCCACGGTCGTTGTGGGTGTGCAGGCTGATGATCACGCTGTCACGACGGTTGATGTTACGGCCGAACCACTCGATCTGGTCGGCGTAAACGTTCGGCGTCGCGCATTCAACGGTAGCTGGCAGGTTGAGGATCATCTTGTGCTCAGGCGTCGGGTTCCACACCTCGATCACGGCGTCACAGACTTCCTTGGCGAATTCCAGCTCGGTGGCGCTGAAGGTTTCCGGCGAGTATTCGAAGGTCCACTCGGTGTCTGGCTGCATGGCTGCGTATTTGACGAACAGCTTGGCGGCATTGACCGCGATGGCCTTGATGCCGTCCTTGTCCTGGTTGAAGACGATGCGCCGGAAAGAAGGCGAGGTGGCGTTGTACAGGTGGACGATGGCTTTCTTCGCCCCGCGCAGGGATTCGAAGGTGCGTTCGATCAGGTCTTCACGGCCCTGGGTCAGCACTTGAATGGTGGTGTCGTCCGGGATGTGGCCTTCCTCGATCAGCGTACGCACGAAGTCGAAGTCGGTTTGTGAAGCGGCCGGGAACGACGCTTCGATTTCCTTCACGCCCACCTGCACCAGGGTTTTCCAGAAGCGCAGCTTCTTCGCCGCGTCCATCGGTTCGATCAGCGACTGGTTGCCGTCACGCAGGTCGGAACTGCACCAGATCGGCGCGGCGTCGATGGTTTTCGACGGCCAGGTGCGATCCGGCAGGTTGATGACGGGAAACGCGCGGTACTTCGAAGACGGGTCTTTGAGCATGCTCATCGGGAAATTCCTTGTTGTCTGGGCCGAATAGAGGCGGCCTGCCGGTTGAACGAATGTTCTTGGAAAAGCGTGGGACGAGGCGCAGCGATTCAGCCTGGCAGTCGTGCGCTGACGAGGCACAGGCTGCGGTGCTGGCGAAGCTGAATGAGGGTGTGAGAGGTTTTCATGGCTTCAACCCTAACCGCGAGGGGAAAGGATGGCAAGCAGTCGGAAAAAATTGAGAGGAATACCCGGAAAGAGAGTTTTTGCGGGATTTTATTGCGCTGAATTCCGCTGATCGTTGTGATATTTGCGCGAGGTTTGATTGGGGCGCAATTGAGATCGATGGGGTGTCAGGGGTGTTTGAGTACAGCATAAGCCGCCATCGCGAGCAGGCTCACTCCTACAGTTGATCGTGTTCACAACACCAGTCCAATGTAGGAGTGAGCCTGCTCGCGATGAGGCCAGCGGCCTCAACACAGTATTCAGGGTTGGAAAGCACCAACGAAAATCGCCGGATCCACCCGCGCATCATTCAGGCTGACATTCCAGTGCATATGCGGCCCGGTCGCCCGACCAGTCGCGCCCACTTTGCCCACCACCGCACCGCGGGCCAGTTGCTGGCCGTTTTTCACATCGATCTTCGACATATGGCAGAACATGCTGATGAATCCCTGGCCATGATCGACGAACACCGTGTTGCCATTGAAGAAGTAATTGCCGATCAAAATCACCTTGCCCGCCGCCGGGGTCTTGATCGGCGTGCCCGCCGGCACTGCGAAATCCAGTCCGGCATGAGGGTTACGCTCCTCGCCATTGAAGAAGCGGCGCACACCGAACTTGCTCGACAGCGGCCCGTTGACCGGTTTGTCCAGCAGCAGATTGCTCGGCGTGTTCGGGCTGAAACTGCGGTAAGCCGCGATCTGTTCCGCCAGTTCACCCTCGATGCGCTTGAGGTTGTCGGCGTTAGGGTTGACCTGCTGTTTGTTCTTCAGGGTGATGTGCTGTTCCGGGTATTTCTTGCTGCCGACGGTGAAGGGCAGATTGCGCCCAGCGCTGCTGATCTGCTGCCCACCGGGCTTGACCGTGAGCGGTACGCCTACGATCGCCAGCCAGTTGTTCTGCTCCTTGACCACCAGCACCGGTTTGCCTTGATAGGTGGCTTTCGGCGCCTGCGCGGCGGTGCCCAGATCCACCACGGCGACGCCGCCTGGTACCGGTTTGTTCAGCAGCCGAGTGATGTAACTGTCGGCGTGGGCGTTGAAGGTCAGGCAGAGCAACAGCAGTGGAGCCAGAAAACGCGGCATGGATCAGTCCAGTAAAGAAAGGGTGACGGGCGTCAGGTGATTGTCCTCGACGCGCACTTGCAGTTCGCCTTCGCCCAGCCTGGCTTTCAGACGCTGGCCGGTGTGAGTCTGTGCAGCGTTGCGAATCGCGTGGCCGCGCTCGTCGAGCAAAATGCTGTAACCACGACCGAGGGTCGCCAACGGGCTGACCACATGCAGGGTCTGCATCTGACTGTGCAATTGCTGTCGGCGCTGTTTCAGGCCATCACGCATGGCGCGGGGCAGACGTTCGGCGAGACTTTCGAGGCGCTGACGGAGCATCGCCAGTTGGCGCCCCGGATGTTGCCCGGCGAGGCGGGTTTCCAGACGGATCAGGCGTTCGCGGCGGGTATTGAGACTGCGCTCGAAGGCACGACGCATGCGCATGTCCAGATCGTCCAGACGCTGGGCCTGCTGGCGCAGACGTTCGCCGGGATGCCGCAGCCGCCGCGCCATGCCCTCCAGCCGCAGGCGATCACGCATCAAGCGATCACGCATGCGCATTACCAGGCGGCGATGCAGGCTCTCGACCTGACGGATCAGATGGCTGGAATCCGGGGCGAGCAGTTCGGCGGCGGCCGAGGGTGTCGGTGCGCGGACGTCGGCAACAAAGTCGCTGATCGACACATCGGTTTCATGGCCGACGGCGCTGACGATCGGCGTGACACAGGCATCGACCGCGCGGGCCACGGCTTCTTCGTTGAAGCACCAGAGGTCCTCCAGCGAGCCGCCGCCACGGGCCAGGATCAGCGCGTCAAAGCCACGGGCATCGGCCATTTTCAGCGCGCGGACAATCTGCGCGGTGGCCTCGCGGCCCTGCACGGCGGTGGGAATCAGGGTCAGTTGCACTTGCGGCGCACGGCGGCGGAATACGCTGATGATGTCGCGAATCACCGCGCCGGTCGGCGAGCTGATGATGCCGATGCGTTGCGGATGCGCGGGCAGCGGCACCTTGCGTTCGGCACTGAACAGGCCTTCGGCGCTGAGCTTCTCCTTCAGTGCATCGAAGGCCAGACGCAACGCACCGTCACCGGCCGGCTCGACGGTGTCGAGGATCAGTTGATAGTCGCCGCGGCCTTCGAACAGCGAAACCTTGCCGCGCACCTTGACCGCCAGACCGTCCTTCAGTGCCTGGCGCACGCGGGCGGCGTTCTGCCGGAACAACGCGCAACGCACCTGCGCGCCGCTGTCCTTGAGAGTGAAGTAGACGTGGCCGGACGCCGGGCGCGCCAGGTTGGAGATTTCGCCTTCGACCCAGATGTTGCTGAACACGTCTTCAAGCAACACCCGCGCGCGGCCGTTGAGCTGGCTGACGGTCAGGACTTCACGGTCCAGGCCAAGTCTTGCAAAGGGATCTTTAATCATGGGGCGCAGTTTAAAGGCATTTGCCCGTCAATCACCACCGATCCACTGTAGGAGTGAGCCTGCTCGCGATAGCGGTGAGTCATTCAAAGCTGTTGTCGACTGACACACCGCTATCGCGAGCAGGCTCACTCCTACAGGGGAATGGTAGAGTCAGCGCGGTCTTATAAGGGATGCGGACAATGAGCATGATGGAGCTGTTGGGCACATGGTCGTGGGGCGCTGGCGGTTGGGCGGTGATCGGGCTGGGCATTGCGCTGGCCTACATCGTGTTCGGCATCGCCGGTTTCGGCACGGCGCTGGTGGCGGGGCCGATTCTGATCCTGTTCATGCCGTTGTCGAAAATCGTTCCGCTGCTGGTGCTGCTGGATTTCGTCGCGGCATTCGGCAATCTGCTGCCCTCGCGGCGGGACGTCGCCAGGCCGGAATTGCTCAGGCTGCTGCCGTGCATGGCGATCGGCTGCACGCTGGGGGTGATCTTCCTGCTGAATCTGAAATCCGATCTGTTGCTGTTGTTGATGGGGCTGTTCATCAGCGCTTATGCGATCTACAGCCTGTGGGTCAAAGCCCGGCCGACGCAGTTGTCAGCGGCGTGGGCGGTGCCGATGGGCACGGTCGGCGGGTTGTTCGGCGCTTTGTTTGGCAGCGGCGGGTTTCTCTATGCCATTTATCTGAACAGTCGTCTGCCCAAGGAAGCGGCGCGGGCCACGCAAAGTGCGCTGATCAGTTGCAGCACGGTGGTGCGTTTGAGCCTGTTCGCCATCGCCGGTGTATATGCCGAGCTACCCTTGTTGATGCTGGCCCTGTGTCTGCTACCGGCCATGGCGCTGGGCTTGTGGATCGGCCGGCGGCTGACCATGAGGTTGTCGCGCGAGGCATTTGTGCGGCTGGTGACCTGGCTGGTGCTGGTCAGCGGGATTGCCTTGATCGTGCGCTATTTCAGCACTTGACCGGATTTCTTCAGGGATTAAGCTGCCGGCCGCAGTTTCCCTGTAGGAGTGAGCCTGCTCGCGATAGCAGTGCATCAATCAAAATTGGTGCGTCTGACCCACCGCTATCGCGAGCAGGCTCACTCCTACAGGGGGATCCCGGTATTTTCAGCAGGCTCGACCATGAACACGCAAAGCATCATCGTCCCGAAAATC
Source organism: Pseudomonas sp. HN2 (assembly GCF_020736465.1). Lineage (NCBI taxonomy): Bacteria > Pseudomonadati > Pseudomonadota > Gammaproteobacteria > Pseudomonadales > Pseudomonadaceae > Pseudomonas > Pseudomonas sp. HN2. Next base: position 4,892,895 of record NZ_CP085885.1, on the reverse strand, counting down.
TCCACCTTGCCGGTGCACGAACCCCGGGCGCGGGCGATCGTGCGCTGGCTGGTGCGCAAGAACATCATCGAAGAACAGCTGACCACCTGCGGCCGCACCGGCAACCGCATGGCCCACGCCATCGCCGAGGGTGCCCGCGCTGTCGTTCTGCACCCCGAAGCGCTGCCGTTCGGCGAGCCGATCAATGGCCTGGAGATCGTCACCAAACGCTGCATCTACACCCCGGCCAAGGGTTTTCTCGAAGAGGCCGGTTGCGCCGAGTGCCGCCGCGAAGTGGGCGAGGCGCTGTTCGAAAGCCTCGAAGACTGGTTTCCAGGACGCACCGACAATTTCACCTGCCCTGAATGCGGGCATGAAGACGACATCAACGGTTTCCTGTTTTTGCAGGAATGCGCGTTTTCCAACCTCGGTTTCATTTTCAATAACTGGCTGGAGGCGGGGTTCAAGCAGAGCTTTATCGACGAGTTCGCCGACTGGCTCGATCAACCAGTAAGTTGGGTAAAGGTCGAGCTCTGATCCCTGTAGGAGCTGCCGAAGGCTGCGATCTTTTGATCTTGCCTTTGAAAAGCAAAGTCAAAAGATCGCAGCCTTCGGCAGCTCCTACGGAAAGCGGGGTTTTCCATCTATCAATTAGGCTGAGTTTTACATTGAACAGCAGGGGGTGTCTGACTATAATGGCGCGCTTCCATTTTCCCGCTCGGGAGCCCCCGCGATGCTGCGTATCAGCCAAGAAGCTCTGACATTCGACGACATTCTCCTAGTGCCCGGTTATTCCGAGGTGCTTCCCAACGAAGTCAGTCTGAAGACCCGTCTTACCCGTGGCATCGAACTGAATATTCCTCTGGTTTCTGCCGCCATGGACACCGTTACTGAAGCCCGTCTGGCAATTGCCATGGCTCAGGAAGGTGGCATCGGCATTATCCACAAGAACATGACCATCGAGCAGCAAGCTGCCGAAGTGCGCAAGGTCAAGAAGTTCGAAGCCGGTGTGGTCAAGGATCCCATCACCATCGAGGCCGATGCCACGGTGCGTGATCTGTTCGAACTGACCCGTCTGCACAACATTTCGGGCGTTCCGGTACTGCACGATGGCGACCTGGTCGGCATCGTCACCTCCCGCGACGTACGTTTCGAAAACCGTCTGGAAGCCACTGTCCGCGAAGTGATGACGCCTAAAGAGCGTCTGGTCACGGTCAAGGAAGGCGCCGACAAGAACGACGTCCGTGAACTGCTGCACAAGCACCGCATCGAGCGCGTGCTGATCGTCGACGACAAATTCGCCCTCAAAGGCATGATGACCGTCAACGACATCGAAAAAGCCAAAGCCTATCCGCTGGCCAGCAAGGATGACCAAGGTCGTCTGCGCGTTGGCGCTGCGGTCGGCACCGGTAAAGACACCGGTGATCGCGTGACCGCCCTGGTCAACGCCGGCGTGGACGTGGTGGTGGTCGACACTGCGCACGGTCACTCCAAAGGCGTGATCGACCGCGTACGCTGGGTCAAAGAGAACTTCCCTGAAGTGCAGGTGATCGGCGGCAACATCGCCACCGGCGCAGCCGCCAAGGCTCTGGCCGAAGCGGGCGCCGACGCAGTCAAGGTCGGTATCGGCCCTGGCTCGATCTGCACCACCCGTATCGTCGCCGGTGTCGGCGTGCCGCAAATCAGTGCCATCGCCAACGTCGCCGCCGCCCTTGAAGGCACCGGCGTTCCGTTGATCGCCGACGGCGGTATCCGGTTCTCCGGTGACCTGTCCAAGGCCATCGTCGCCGGTGCGTCCTGCGTGATGATGGGCTCGATGTTTGCCGGTACCGAAGAAGCGCCGGGCGAGATCGAACTGTTCCAGGGCCGTTCGTACAAGGCCTATCGCGGCATGGGTTCGCTGGGCGCCATGTCCCAGGCCCAAGGCTCGTCCGACCGTTACTTCCAGGACTCCTCGGCAGGTGCCGAGAAACTGGTTCCGGAAGGCATCGAGGGCCGTGTACCGTACAAAGGCACCCTGAGCGCGATCATTCACCAGTTGATGGGCGGCCTGCGTTCCTCGATGGGCTACACCGGCAGCGCCAACATCGAAGAAATGCGCACCAAGCCCGAGTTCGTGCGGATCACCGGTGCCGGCATGGCCGAATCCCACGTTCACGACGTGCAGATCACCAAGGAAGCGCCGAACTACCGCGTAGGTTGAGGCTTCCACCAAAACGTTAAATCACCGGGGCTGTTCATTCAGCCCCGAGTTGTTTCTGATTCACTACATGAGAATGAGTCATGGCCCTCGACATTCACGCTCACCGCATCCTGATCCTCGACTTCGGTTCGCAATACACCCAGCTGATTGCCCGCCGCGTGCGCGAGATCGGCGTGTACTGCGAACTGCACCCGTTCGACATGGACGAAGATGCGATCCGCGAATTCGCCCCTAAAGGCGTCATCCTCGCCGGCGGCCCCGAGTCCGTGCACGAAGCCAACAGCCCGCGCTGCCCGCAGGCGGTGTTCGATCTGGGCGTTCCGGTGTTCGGCATCTGCTACGGCATGCAGACCATGGCCGAGCAACTGGGCGGCAAGGTTGAAGGTTCCGAACTGCGTGAGTTCGGTTACGCCCGCGTTGACGTGGTCGGCAAGAGCCGCCTGCTCGACGGCATCGAAGACCACATCGACGCCGACGGCCTGTTCGGCCTCGACGTGTGGATGAGCCACGGTGACAAAGTCACGAAGATGCCGGAAGACTTCCACATCCTCGCCAGCACCCCGAGCTGCCCGATCGCCGGTATGTTCAACGACGACCGCGCTTACTACGGCGTGCAGTTCCACCCGGAAGTGACCCACACCAAGCAGGGCGGCCGCATCCTTTCGCGCTTCGTGCTCGACATCTGCGGCTGTGAAGCGCTGTGGACGCCGTCGAAGATCGCTGAAGACGCCATCGCCAATATCCGCGCCCAGGTCGGCACTGACAACGTCCTGCTGGGCCTGTCCGGCGGTGTCGATTCCTCGGTGGTTGCTGCGCTGCTGCACAAGGCCATCGGCGACCAGTTGACCTGCGTGTTCGTTGACAACGGCCTGCTGCGTCTGCACGAAGGCGAGCAAGTGATGGCCATGTTTGCCGAGAACATGGGCGTCAAAGTGATCCGCGCCAACGCTGAAGAGCAGTTCCTCAACAACCTGGCCGGCGAAGCCGACCCGGAGAAGAAGCGCAAGATCATCGGCCGCACCTTCATCGACGTCTTCGATGCCCAGTCGAACAAACTGGAAAACATCAAGTACCTCGCGCAAGGCACCATCTACCCGGACGTAATCGAGTCGGCTGGCGCGAAAAGCGGCAAGGCCCACGTGATCAAGTCGCACCACAACGTGGGCGGCCTGCCGGAAGAGATGAACCTGAAACTGGTCGAGCCACTGCGCGAACTGTTCAAGGACGAAGTCCGTCGTCTGGGTCTGGAACTGGGCCTGCCGTACGACATGGTCTACCGTCACCCGTTCCCGGGCCCGGGCCTGGGCGTGCGCATCCTCGGTGAAGTGAAAAAGGAATACGCCGACCTGCTGCGTCGCGCCGACCACATCTTCATCGAAGAACTGCGCAAGGCCGACTGGTACCACAAGGTCAGCCAGGCGTTCGTGGTGTTCCAGCCAGTGAAATCGGTGGGCGTGGTCGGCGACGGCCGTCGTTACGCCTGGGTCGTGGCCCTGCGTGCCGTGGAAACCATCGACTTCATGACCGCACGTTGGGCACACCTGCCTTACGAACTGCTGGAAACCGTCTCCGGCCGCATCATCAACGAAATCGAAGGCATCTCGCGCGTTACCTACGACGTATCGAGCAAGCCACCGGCGACGATTGAGTGGGAATAATCCCGCTGCGGTTCGATTAACGAAAAACCCTTGGCCTCAAGCCAAGGGTTTTTTCGTTTCATGGGTTGGCCAATCGGTCAGGTGGGCAAGCGACTTTGCAGGGTCAGGCCGATTTCTATCAGGCGCTCGGCCAGTGCGGCGATGTTGCGGAACATGATGCCGCTGATGCGAGGTAGCGACTGGGCCCAGATGTAAACCTGGCCATCCCTCCTGCGATTGACCACTGTCCGGACAATATTGCTCGCGCTGTTGCGACGCACCAACGTGTACGTGTTGTTTTGTGCCTGTTCGATCAGAAACATACCGTTGCGATGCAGAAGCTTTTCCAGGGATGCCTCAGTCCATTGCGGCGCCGCTGTTTCGATCTGCAAGCGCAGATCAGCGAAAAGCACGTCGGATGAGTTGCGCGTCGTTGCTCCGTTATCAAACGGACCGCGAGCGACTTTCAACCCCGGATCGATGCCTGTCTCCGCCACTTCGCTCGGCGAAACCTCTTCAATCCGCAAACCGATGCCGCCCCTGAGTTCGCTTATTCCAGGCAGGTTTCTGAACGTATTGATGTTCGTCGCCTCGATCAGAGCTGCCCATTTACCCGGTCCGTTGAGGATTTCGTCACCCCACATGATCTGCGAGGCGAGCCGGGCGTGGATCATCTGCTCCTCGATCGAGGTAAGCGGTATCTTCAGTTTGTAGCTGTGCACGGTCTCGAGGCCGTGGGTCCTGATGCCATTGGCCTGGGCGGTCTTGACCAGTTCGAGAAGGTCGAACCGGCCTTCAGGGTCGGTACCCAGGCTGGACAGGTAGACACGAAGATCCTCGGACATCTCTCCCGACAAGTAGAAGTCATTGAGATCTGCCTGGGCGAAGTCACTCAGCAAGCCACGGACGTACAGGGTTTTGATATGCCGCGCGAACGCGGGCATGTTCTCGATCATGAAACGCATGCTGGCGATACGATCGAAGGTTTCACCGACGACCAGCCCTTGGCTATTGGCAAAGATGCGATCGATCAACTGAGTTGTCTGCATTTGCGGGCTGACCTGAGGAATGACCGGCCGCACGGGCAGATTGGTCCAGTTCAGCTCCGAGTAATATTCCTTGGCTTCATTGAGCAGTGCCGCGCGTCTTTCGCTGAAATAGGCTGCATACGTGTCGGCGGGTGCACGATTGCCCCGGTTTGCACTGGAGAGCTCGGCGAAAGTCTCTGGCAAGTTCATTGCCCATCTTCTCATTCTGGCCATGTCCATCCCGACGATATCGTCAAGGGGGGTTACCAGGCGCAACGGGCGCGCAACCGGCGAAACCGGCTGGACGAGTGGCAGCTCCGCCGACGGCGTTGCCGAAGCCGGCGTCGAGGTCAGTTCATCCTCCGGCAAACACGCCTTGCCCACACATTGGCCGCCTCCACGCAAACGCAGCGCTGGCATACGTTCCCATTTGCCGCCACTGCCCAGACGTACTGGCAAAGAGTACGCGAACTGATTGGGGCGCTCGGGATTGACGATGGCCCAGTTGCCAGTGCCTTCAGAGTCGGCAAAATAGCGCACGTAATACGCTACGCCATCCATTTCGATGGCATAGGCCGGCTCTTTGTCGAGGCGGTAGATGCCTTCGAATTTTCCCGGGACCGCCTCAGCGGAACGTTGTGCAAGCAGTTCGTTGCACCGATAACGGCCGGGAATCCCTGGCAACGCCGAACCTTGCCTTGCCGCCGCCATGCTCAGGTGCTCAGAGGCGGTGACGGATGTCGTCTCGCGGGGTATTTCGTTCGTCAACTCATCCGTCGCCGCTTCAATCGTCGTGGCCGGTGGAAGCTTTGCAGGCGGCAGCAAGGGCGTGTCAGCCGACGTGAACTCGATCAGCCCGAGCATTTCCTGCGCTTCGGCAAACTCGACCTGAGGTCCTACCTCCAGTTGCGCGCCCGTGCCGATCAGGAACGGGACGTTGAAGACAATTTCGATAGCGTTGAGCACCGCGCCGGTAACGCCGGCTTTGCGTTCGGTGGCCGTCGAGCCGTTGATGGCCTGATCGATGTTCAAACCCATGTTGGCGATGCTGGCGCCAATCAGGGGCAACGCCACCGGCCAGCCTACGGCCGCCATAGGGCCGAACACCTTGAGGCCGGCAGTCAGATAACCCATCCAGAGTTTCTTGCGCAGGTCACTGTTGGACGTGAGCACCAGATGCGCTTCGGCAACCATCGCCGTGCGAGTCGATTCGCTTAACCAAGTGAATGCGTCACCGCTGATCGCGACATTGCTGCGGTTGACCATGTGGTGATCGCTGTGGCCCCAGGTGTGGACCAGGCGATTCATCAGATCGGTGAGGTTTTCGGACATGTGATTGCTGTCGGCCAGCGCGAAGTGCTTGAGAAACGCCGGGCGCTTGTCCTCGGCATTCATCTGCTCAAGCAACCACCAATGCAGATCGGCCTCGTTGTCCATCAAGCGAAAGGCCTGGGCCTCGCCGGGCAAATAGAGGGTCTGTCGACCATTGGTTTCTACCAGACGCAGCACATTGGTGGCGACGTGACCATCGAGATCCAGCGCGCGTACTTCAGCGCCGACCGGGTATGTCGCTCGGAGCATTGGCAGGGTGACAGGCCAGGTAACGGGGCCGACTACCGAATCGACGATGCGCTGAAAATCGGTCCCATCAAGGTCGCCCTGTTGCAGCGCCTGCACGGCCTGGCTGAGGAAATTGCACTTTGCCAACGCACGGAAATCCTCCGACGCGGTTTGCCAGAATTTCGTCAATTGACCGGTGTAGCGAGCGCTGAAGTCGACATCCCAGAACACCTTCAGCACGTCGCTGCCCAGCAAGCGCACTTCATTGCTCTGATTGAAATTCTCTGCTTGCGGGCCATCCGAATAAAAGCCGCAATAGAGGCCGAGCAGGTCTGCATTGTCCTGGTCGGTGGCACGAAAACGATGGATGACCAGTTGCGTGAGGGTGAGCGTTTCGTAAGGCTTTTCCAGCAAGTGTTCCCAACCGGTAAAGGTCAGCGTGCTGCTCTGCGCCGTTTTGAAACGGTGGAAATAAATCTCGTCAGGGTCAAGGCCGGACAGACCTTTGTCCGCGAGCAGTTCGTTGGCCACTTGCCGGGCCGCATCAAGCAGGCTCGGGCAGGTCTTCACGATCGTTGTGGCGATGGTTTTGAGGGCGTTTTTGTCCGCTGCGTTTGGCAGCAGACGGCGTTCGGGAGCGGTCATGTGTTCTTTCATCCTTGAGGAACAAAGACTGAGCATGACCGATTGGCCCAAGGGGGGTGTGTTAGCCAGCTATCGCAAGTTGCGTTACAAAAGATGTTCTCGTCAGCGCCGCGCCACGTCCGAAAAATAAAACTTGTCCAGCGTATGCCGCGATTCGGTGTATTCGAACTGGCGGCCGTCCTGCAGGAAGGTCTGGTTGCTGACCACGATGACGTGGCTCTGGCCGTCGAGGTCCAGGTGTTGTTGGTCGTCCCTGCTGCACGCAACTGCTTCGATGGTGCGCTGGGCGTAGGCAATCTGCAGTTGCAGGGTCTGTTCGATGTGGGCGTAGATCGAGTGTTCGGCGATGTCTGCAGACAGGTCGGGAATCACCGTGCTGACGAAATGGTTGATGTCGAGAATGACGCGTTTGCCGTCGATGCGCCGTACCCGTTTGATGCGGGTGATCGGGCTGCCGGGCTCGGCATTGATGTGTTCGAGCAGCGTACCTTCCAGCGGAACCTGGCACATCTCCACCACTTCGGTGCTGACGTCGTTGCCCAGGCGCGGGTGGGTCTCCTGAAAGCTGACGATGCCGCCGAGCTGGAACTCGATCGGGTTGGTCGACAGCACGAACGCGCCTTTGCCGTGAATCTTCTGGGCGAAACCGCGCTCCTGCAGTTGATCGATGGCCTTGCGCACCGTGCCACGGCTGGCCTGATAGGTGTCCATCAATTCGGTTTCCGAAGGCAGCCGGGCGCCGCGCTCCAAGCGTTGGGTGGTGATGCTGGCAAGCAAATCGCTGTAGATCTGATTGTATTTGCTCATGACTGGGCTCTGTGCCGACGGTGCTCAAAACCCCGAACCTTAAGGGTAGGGTAGGGCTTTGTCCATGCGGAGGACGGAAAACGGCTTAAGTCAGAGTAGGAAAAATCCTTGCTGATCTGACGTTCATCCACTCACACAAACTCGTACAGACGAGTTGTTGCATTAACTCGTACAGACGAGTATTTTTCCTCTCGGCGTGCTGCCAATAACAACAATCCACGACGGAAGAACAAGCATGAGCCATGACTATCCGAACATCGCCAGGGAGCTGCTGGAAAGCCTCGGTGGCAGCGATAACATCGAGCAGGCGGCGCATTGCGTGACGCGTTTGCGCCTGGCGTTGAAAGACCCCGCGCGGGTCAATGTCGCCGCACTCAACGGCGTCGAGCTGGTCAAGGGGTCGTTCTTCACGGGTGGGTTGTATCAGGTGGTCATCGGCCCGGGCGACGTTGAAAAGGTCTACGCCGAACTGAGGCAACAGACAGGCCTCGCGGCATCGACCATCGCCGACGTTAAACAGAAAAGCGCCGAGAAGATAAACGCCATGCAGCGGCTGGTGCGGGTGTTTTCCGATGTGTTCATGCCGATCCTGCCGGCGCTGATCATTGCCGGCCTGTTGATGGGCATCAACAACCTGCTCGGCGCCAAGGGCATGTTCATCGAGGGGCAGACCCTGCTCGATGCCTATCCCAACCTCGATGGCTTGTGGAGCCTGATCAATCTGATGGCCAACACCTCGTTCGTGTTTCTGCCGGCACTGGTGGGCTGGTCGGCGGCCAAGCGCTTTGGCGGCAGCGAAATCCTCGGCATCGTTCTCGGTCTGATGCTGGTGCATCCGGACCTGCTCAACGCCTGGAACTACGGCAAGGCCGTTGCCGGGCTGGACGGGCAGCAACTGCCGTATTTCGACATCCTCGGCCTTTTCCAGGTGGAAAAGGTGGGTTACCAGGGGCAGATCCTGCCGATTTTGCTGGCGGCCTATGTGATGAGCGTGATTGAAAAATGGTTGCGCGCACGTGTGCCCAATGCCGTGCAACTGCTGGTAGTGCCGATCACCACCATTGTCGTCACTGGCGTGCTGGCGCTGGCGATCATCGGCCCGGTGACCCGGCATATCGGCATCTACATTACCGAAGGGCTGGTGATGCTCTTCGATCTGGCGCCGCTGGTGGGCGGTCTGATTTTCGGTCTGTTGTATGCGCCTTTGGTGATCACTGGCATGCACCACATGTTCCTCGCGGTGGATCTGCAATTGATCTCGAGCCAGGGCGGCACCTTCATCTGGCCGATGATTGTCATGTCCAATCTGGCGCAGGGCAGTGCGGCACTGGCGGTGTTCTGGATGACGCGCAATGCGCGGGACAAGAGCATGGCCTCTACCTCGGCGATTTCCGCCTACTTCGGCATCACTGAACCGGCGATGTTCGGCGTCAATCTGCGCTACAAGTTTCCGTTTTACGCCGCGCTGGCCGGTTCGGCGCTGGGTTGCATGTTCCTCTCGCTGAACAAGATCCAGGCCTCGGCCATCGGTGTTGGCGGCCTGCCCGGTTTCATTTCGATCATGCCGCAGTTCATCCCCATGTTCGTCATCGGGATGCTCATTGCCATGCTCGTGCCGTTTGCCCTGACCTGCGTGCTGAGCATGAAGATCGTCCGGCCGGGTTACCGGGTGGCCTGAAATCAAAAGATCGTCCGATCGCGGCCCGAGCCTTCGGCAGCTCCTACACGGTTCCTGACATTCAAGAGGAAAATCCGCCATGCAAGACTGGCAACGTTCGGTGATCTACCAGATCTACCCGAAAAGCTTTCACAGCCATGCCGGCAACGCCACCGGCGACCTGCTCGGCATCGTTGCCAAGCTCGATTACCTGCAATGGCTGGGAGTCGACTACCTGTGGATCACGCCGTTTCTGCGTTCGCCGCAGCGCGATAACGGCTACGACATCAGCGACTACTACGCGGTCGATCCGAGCTACGGCAGCATGGCCGACTGTGAACTGCTGATCGCCGAAGCGGGCAAGCGCGGGATCAAGCTGATGCTCGACATCGTGGTCAACCACACCTCGATCGAGCACGTCTGGTTCCAGCAGGCACGCAGCAGCCTCGACAATCCCTACCGCGACTTCTATATCTGGCGCGATCAGCCGAACAACTGGGAATCCAAGTTCGGTGGATCGGCCTGGGAGTACGAAGCGCAGACCGGCCAGTACTATCTGCACCTGTTCGATCACACCCAGGCCGACCTCAATTGGGACAACCCCAAAGTCCGCGACGAAGTGTTCAAGATGATGCGCTTCTGGCGCGACAAAGGCGTCGGTGGCTTCCGCCTGGATGTGATCAACCTGATCTCCAAACCGGCGGACTTTCCCGAAGATGACAGCGACGGTCGGCGCTTCTACACCGACGGGCCGAATGTGCACACCTACTTGCAGCAAATGCACCGCGAAGTTTTCGAGGGGCACGATCTGATCAACGTCGGCGAGATGTCCTCGACCCGCCTCGAACACTGCATTCGTTACTCCAATCCGCAATCGCAAGAACTGTCGATGACCTTCAATTTTCATCACCTGAAGGTCGATTACCCGAATCTGCAGAAGTGGGTGCGCGCCGATTTCGATTTCCTCCAGCTCAAGCAGATTCTCTCCGACTGGCAGACCGGCATGCAGGCGGGCGGTGGGTGGAATGCGTTGTTCTGGTGTAACCACGATCAGCCGCGCGTGGTCTCGCGGTTCGGCAATGACGCTGAATACCGCGAGCTCTCGGCGAAGATGCTTGGCACGGCGCTGCACTTTCTGCAGGGCACGCCGTTCGTTTATCAAGGTGAAGAACTGGGCATGACCAATCCCGGCTTCGAGAGCATCGAGCAGTACCGCGATGTCGAGACCCTGAATATCTTTCGCCTCAAGCGCGAGGCCGGGGCGAGCGAACTCGACAACATGGCAGCGATCATGCAGAAGTCCCGGGACAACGGGCGCACGCCGATGCACTGGCACGCCGGGCACAACGCCGGTTTCACCCGTGGCGAACCGTGGATCGGCGTGCCGGCCAATGCCGCGCAGATCAACGTCGCGCAGCAGCTCCACGACCCGGAATCGGTATTGCATCACTATCGACGCCTGATCGCCTTGCGCCGCACTGAAGCGCTGATCTCCGACGGCGTATATCGTCAGCTGCTGCCGGAGCATCCACAGGTCTGGGCCTACCTGCGCGAGGGCGCAGGTGAACGTCTGTTGGTAGTGAACAACTTCTATGGCACCGCGTGTGACGTCGAGCTACCGCCGCTGATCAACGAGTCCATGGAGCAGCGCCTGTTGATCAGCAACCACCCGGACTGTCCGAAACGCACGCGGTTGCTGCACCTGCGACCTTACGAATCCTTCGTTCTGCACCTGACCGACCCCTGATCACTAACTGAAAAACAACTTTTAAAAAAACACGCAGAACGCTGCGCGGGGGATTTGTGCGCGCTGAATTCCTGCGACCACACAATAAAAACAATGGGTGGCATATGAAAAAAACCATGAGTTACAGCCTGGCAGTCGCCGGATTTTGTCTGGCAATGCCTACGTCTTCACAGGCGCTGGAGTTTGGCGGCTATCTGCGCAGCGGTGTCGGTACTTCGGTCAACAGCAGTGGCCAGTCGTGTTTCCAGTTGCCCGGCGCGCAGACCAAATATCGCCTCGGCAACGAGTGCGAGCAGTACGGCGAGCTCGAGCTGCGTCAGGATCTGTACACCCTCGACGACGGTTCGGTGCTGAGCGTCGACGGCATGGCGTCGCTGTACAACCGTTACGATCGCAGCCCGACATTCAAAGAGGACAATGGCTCGATTCGCTTGCCCCAGGCCTACGCACAGTGGTCGGCGATGCCCGCGCTCAATGGCGGTTCGCTGTGGGCGGGGCGGCGCTACTACAAACGTAACGACATCCACATTTCCGATTACTACTACTGGAACCAGAGCGCCACCGGCGGTGGTATCGAAGACGTGTTGATCGGTGGCTTGAAATACAGCTACGCCTTTTCACGCAAGGACAACCTTTACCAGAAGGATTACATCAACCGGCACGACTTCAACGTCGGCGGTTTCAACAGCAACCCCGGCGGTGAACTGGAGTTTGGCCTGAGCTACATCGACAAGCCCGACAGCCGCGACGCCCACCGTGGCTGGGCGATCACCACTCAGCACGTGCAGCAGGATTTTTTCGGCGGCAAGAACAAACTGGCGCTGCAATACGGCGAAGGGCCGGGCACCGGGTTGGGCTATACCGGTAACGTCAGGCTCGATGACCGCAACAAGAGCTATCGGATCGTCGAGTTCTTCGACTGGCAAGTGACGCCGCGTTTTGGCGGGCAAGTGCAGGCGGTGTATCAAAAGGATATTCGTCAGGGTGGCGCCGACCAGAACTGGCTTTCGCTGGGTGTGCGCCCGGCCTACGCATTGAGCGAGCAGTTCAAACTGGTGACCGAACTGGGACACGATCAGGTCGAGGCGGCGGACGGCACGCGCAAGCTGAGCAAGTTCACCTTCGCGCCGACGTGGTCACCCAAAGGCCCGGAATTCTGGGCGCGACCCGAGGTGCGTCTGTATTACACATATGCCAGCTGGAACCAGGCGGCCAAGCGTGCCGCCAACCTGTTGGCCAAGGGCTCGGCGCTGTCCGATACGGGCGCCTTCGGCAACGCGCGGCACGGCGCCAATGTCGGCTTGCAGGTTGAATACTGGTGGAAATAAGCAAAGCGGCTGCGACCGCTCATTCAATCAATACAAGCTCAGGTGATGTCATGGCCACACCCCAACAATTGCAGCTGCTGGCTCCTTTATCCGGCGTGCTGATGGCGCTGGACCAGGTGCCCGACCCGGTGTTTGCCGGGCGGATCATCGGTGACGGCCTGTGCATCGACCCGACGTCCTCGACGCTCTGCGCGCCGCTGGCCGGCGTGGTCAGTGACGTGCAGGCCAGCGGGCACGCGCTGACCATTACCAGTGATGCAGGTGTGCAGGTGCTGATGCATATCGGTCTGGACACGGTGAATCTCGCGGGTAAGGGGTTCATCCGCCGTGTCGAGGCAGGGCAGCGGGTCGCAGCGGGGCAGGCGCTGATCGACTTCGACGCTGATTACATTGCCCTGCATGCGCGCAGTTTGTTGACCTTGATGCTGGTGGTCAGCGGCGAGCCGTTCGATTCGCTCGTCGGCTCGACCGGATTGGTGGAGGTTGGCCAGCCCGTGCTGGATGTCGGGGGCGGCGTATCGCCTGGCGAAAATCCCGCTGCGGCGCAAGGTGATGCGGTTTTCTCGCAGCCGATCAACCTGCCCAACCCCAACGGCCTGCATGCGCGCCCGGCTGCAGTATTTGCCCAAGCGGCCAAAGCGTTTTCATCGACGATCCATCTGCACAGACTGCAAGCACAAGCCAATGCCAAATCATTGGTGGCAATCATGGCGTTGCAAACGGCCCAGGGTGACAGCGTGCAGGTCAGCGCCGAAGGAGACGATGCCGAGGCCGCCGTCGAAGCGCTGACCCGCTTGCTGACCGAAGGCTGCGGCGAAGCTGTCACAGCGCCGGCGCCAGTCGAAGTCGTCGCCGCAGAAATGCCGAACATCCTGCGCGGTGTGTGTGCCTCGCCCGGTTCGGCACTGGGCCAGGTCATGCAGATCGTCGAAGCGACGCTCATGGTCAACGAGTTCGGCGCCGCGCCGCCGGTCGAACGGGAGGCGTTGAGCCAGGCACTGATCGAAGCCGACATGACCTTGCAGCATCTGCGCGACACCGCCAGCGGCGACGCGCAGGCGGAGATCTTCAGGGCGCATCAGGAACTGCTGGCCGACCCGAGCCTGCTGGACCAGGCCCAGGCCTTGATCGAGGAGGGCAAAAGCGCGGCATTTGCCTGGAAGACCTCCACCGAAGCCACGGCGGCGATGTTCCGTTCGCTGGGCAATGCCTTGTTGGCCGAACGCGCTGCGGATCTGGCCGATGTCGGCCAGCGTGTGCTCAAGCTGATCCTGGGTGTGCACGAGCAGACGCTGGAGCTGGCGGACGACACCATCCTCATCGCCGACCAGTTGACCCCATCGCAGACGGCAGGGCTGGATACGCGCAAGGTGTTGGGTTTCGCCACGGTCGGCGGCGGTGCCACCAGTCATGTCGCCATCCTCGCGCGGGCCTGTGGCTTGCCGGCGATCTGCGGCATGCCGATGCAAATGCTGACGCTCGACAACGGCACGCGGGTGCTGCTCGATGCCGACAAGGGCGAGTTGCAGTTGCATCCGGACGCCGAGTCCATCGACCAATTGCGTACGCGACATGCACAACAGCGCCAGCGCCATCAGCAGGAGCTGGCGCAGGCCAGCGAGGCGGCCTGTACCCGCGACGGTCAGCACATCGAAGTCACGGCCAACGTTGCCTCGCAGAGCGAAACCGCGCAGGCCATGGAACTCGGCGCGAATGGCGTGGGGCTGCTGCGTTCGGAGTTTCTCTATCTGGATCGCCAGCAAGCGCCGAGCCACGATGAACAGGTCGCCACCTATAGCGCCATCGCCCGCACTATCGGGCCATCGCACAATCTGGTGGTGCGCACCCTCGATGTCGGCGGTGACAAGCCGCTGGCCTATGTGCCGATGGACAGCGAAAGCAATCCCTTCCTCGGTTTGCGTGGCATTCGTCTGTGCCTTGAGCGACCGCAACTGTTGCGCGAACAGTTTCGGGCGATCCTGGCCTGCAGTGCGCTGACGCGTCTGCACATCATGTTGCCGATGGTCACCCATCTTGCGGAGTTGCGTCTGGCACGACAGATCCTTGAGCAGGAGGTGCAGGTGCTGGGGCTGACGCACTTGCCGAAACTGGGAATCATGATCGAAGTGCCCGCCGTCGCGCTGATGGCCGATGTGCTGGCACCGCATGTGGATTTTTTCTCCATCGGCACCAATGACCTCACCCAATACACCCTGGCCATGGATCGCGATCACCCGCGTCTGGCCAGCCAGGCGGACAGCTTCCACCCTGCGGTGCTGCGCCTGATCGCCATGACGGTGAGAGCTGCACATGCGCACGGTAAATGGGTCGGGGTTTGCGGCGCGATGGCTTCCGAACGCCTGGCCGTGCCGTTGCTGCTGGGGCTGGGCGTGGATGAACTGTCGGTGAGCGTGCCGTTGATTCCGGCGATCAAGTCGGCGGTGCGTGAGTTGAATCTGGCCGACTGTCGAATCATCGCCGAACAGGTTTCAAACCTGGAAGGCGCTGGCGACGTACGCGACGCCTTGCAGCGGTTTCATGAGGTGAAAGTCGATGGCTCGCCGGTAATGGAGAATTGAACATGTTCGACAAATTGCAGCAGACATTCTGGAAAGCGTTGACGCCGGATCTGGTGCCGGACGAGGTGCAAGTTGCCGCCGATCCGGTTGCCGGCTTGAGCGCGCAGATCGTCACGGCGTTGGGCGGTGTGGATAATCTCAAATCGCAGCAGCCGGTGGCGCTGACCCGGGTGCGGGTGGCGCTGCATGACGCGGCGCGTGTTGACCGTGAGGCGCTGAGTGTCGCCGGTGTGGCTGGCGTCATGCCGCTTGGTGACGGCGTGCTGCACCTGATCACCGGGCTGCGCGCGCAGGGCTGACAAGACGTGCGGCCGCAGGTCGCCCTTACTGTTTCTCAACTGCGGGTGTATCGTATTCGCCTTTTTGCGGATCCCTCGGGGTCTGTCGCTGATACGTGAGGTAGTTGAGTTCATGTCCTTTACCCGTCGCCAAATCCTCGGTGGCCTGGCTGGTCTTGTTGTCGTTGGCGTGGGCGCGGGAGGCGCTTCGCGTTACTGGCTGGGCAAGATGGCTGACGCTGAGGCAGGCCACGACTATGAACTGATCGCCGCGCCGCTCGACGTCGAGCTGGTGCCGGGGCACAAGACCGAGGCCTGGGCTTTCGGCCCGTCGGCGCCGGGTACCGAACTGCGCGTGCGCCAGGGCGAATGGCTGCGGGTGCGTTTCATCAATCATCTGCCGGTGGCGACGACCATTCACTGGCACGGCATCCGCCTGCCGCTGGAAATGGACGGCGTGCCTTACGTATCGCAGCTGCCGGTGCTGCCGGGCGAGTATTTCGACTATAAATTCCGCGTGCCGGACGCCGGCAGCTACTGGTATCACCCGCATGTCAGCAGCAGCGAAGAACTCGGACGCGGGCTGGTCGGGCCGCTGATCATCGAGGAGCGCGAG
Organism: Pseudomonas sp. HN2; assembly: GCF_020736465.1. NCBI lineage: Bacteria > Pseudomonadati > Pseudomonadota > Gammaproteobacteria > Pseudomonadales > Pseudomonadaceae > Pseudomonas > Pseudomonas sp. HN2. Next base: position 4,876,831 of record NZ_CP085885.1, on the reverse strand, counting down.
CCCACCGGTTTCAAGTATGAGAAAACCCTCAGCCTGAAGAACTGGCATGTCGACGAACAAGGCCAGTTCGTCGAATTCAGCATCCCCCGCGAAGCGGCCCGTGGCGGTACCGCCGGGCGTCTGTCGACGATCAATGGCGTGCCATTGCCGGTGATCGATCTGCCGGCCGGGCAGATCACCCGGGTGCGCTTGCTCAACCTCGACAACACCCTGACCTACCGCATCAACATTCCCGGCGTCGAAGCGAAGATCTACGCGCTCGATGGTAATCCGGTCGAACCCCGGCCATTGGGCAAGGAATACTGGCTCGGCCCTGGCATGCGCATTTGCCTGGCGATCAAGGCGCCGGCGGCCGGTGAAGAGTTGTCGCTGCGCAACGGCCCGGTACGCCTGGGCACGCTGCGTTCGGTGGCCAATACGGACGCGCCGACGGACTGGCCGAAAGCGCTGCCGGCCAACCCGGTGGCCGAGCCGGACCTGGCCAATGCCGAGAAACTCAACTTCAATTTCGAATGGGTCGGCTCGGTCTCGGTGAACACCGAAAACGGCAAGCCGCCGAGCCTGTGGCAGATCAACGGCAAGGCCTGGGACATCACCGACAAGACCTGCGCCGATCGACCGATCGCCAGTCTGAAACTCGGCCAGAGCTATATTTTCGAACTGAAGAACATGACTCAATACCAGCACCCGATCCACCTGCACGGCATGAGCTTCAAGGTGATCGCGTCGAACCGGCACAAGGTCGTGCCGTATTTCACCGACACCTATCTGCTGGGCAAGAACGAGCGTGCGCAAGTGGCGCTGGTGGCGGATAACCCGGGGGTGTGGATGTTCCACTGCCATGTCATCGACCACATGGAAACCGGCCTGATGGCCGCGATCGAGGTGAAGTGATGCGCCAGATTCGCCCGGCGGCGATCATCGACCGCAGCCGCGACCGCGACTTCATGCGCGAAGCCCTGACCCTCGCCGCACAAGGCGCGGCGCTCGGCGAAGTGCCGGTGGGCGCAGTGCTGGTGCAGGACGGCGAGATCATCGGCAGCGGCTTCAACTGCCCGATCAGCACCAGCGACCCGAGTGCCCACGCCGAAATGGTCGCGATCCGCGCCGCCGCGCAGGCCGTGGATAACTATCGCCTGCCGGGCAGTACGCTGTACGTGACGCTGGAGCCGTGCAGCATGTGCGCCGGGTTGATCGTGCATTCGCGGGTGGCGCGGGTGGTGTATGGCGCCCTGGAGCCCAAGGCCGGGATTGTGCAGAGCCAAGGTCAGTTTTTCACCCAGGGATTTTTGAATCACCGGGTGTTGTATGAGGGTGGGGTGTTGGCTGAGGAATGTGGCGCAGTGTTGACCGAGTTTTTCCGCGCTCGCCGCGCCAAAAGCCCCTCACCCTAACCCTCTCCCAGAGGGAGAGGGGACTGACCGAGGTGGATGGGCCAAGTCCGCCGACCTGAAATACCGAGTCGAACTCAAGTTTTGAAAGCAACAATCAGCTCCCTCTCCTTGGGGTGGAGGGAGAGGGGACCGACCGAGTTGAATGGGTGAAGTCCGCCGACCTGAGACTCCGAGTCGAATGCAAATTTTGAAAAGCCCAGAGATCTGCTCCCTCTCCCTGGGGAGAGGGCTGGGGTGAGGGGTAGGCTCACCGCGATCATCAGGGAATTACGCTTACTTCTTCGCAACAATCACCGCACGCATCGGCGCCGGCAGCCCTTCGATGGTTTTGCTGTGATCCGCGGGATCAAGAAAATCGCTCAGCGACTGATACTTCATCCACTCCGTCCCGCGCTGTTCCTCGACTGTCGTGGTGCTGACATCCACACAGCGAATATCGGTGAATCCCGCGCGGCGCAGCCACAATTCCAGCGCCGGCACCGACGGCAAGAACCACACGTTGCGCATCTGCGCGTAGCGGTCTTCCGGCACCAGCACCTGGTGCTTGTCGCCTTCGACCACCAATGTCTCCAGCACCAGTTCGCCGCCCTTGACCAGGCAATCCTTCAGGGCCAGCAAATGCTCGATCGGCGAGCGGCGGTGATAGAACACGCCCATGGAGAACACGGTGTCGAAACCTTCCAGATTCGCTGGCAAGTCTTCGAACGGGAATGGCAGGTGCCAGGCATTCGGCTCTGACAGGTAACGCTGCACCGCCTGGAACTGGCAGAAGAACAGCCAGTTCGGATCGACGCCGATCACGCTGTCGGCGCCGGCACCGAGCATGCGCCACATGTAGTAGCCGTTGCCGCAACCCACGTCGAGAATGCGTTTGCCTTTCAGATCCAGATGCGGCGCCACGCGCGACCACTTCCAGTCCGAGCGCCATTCAGTGTCGACGTGCACGCCAAACAGATCGAACGGCCCTTTGCGCCACGGCGACAGGCCCATCAGTGCGGTGCGCATCTGTGCGCGAGTGTCGTCGTCGCAATCGGTGTCGAGTGTCAGGCCGTTGAGCAAGTCGACTTCGCTCGGCTGAATCTTCGGCAAGGCATCCAGCGCACTTTGCCAGCGCTCCAGGTCGCCGTGGCCTTTTTCCATTTTCTTGTCGAGTTGACGCTGCAGGGTGTTGGCCCAGTCGGCCAGCGGAGTACCGGCCAGACGGCGGGCGAGGGGGGACAGATCAATCATGGCAAGGCAATCAACGAGGCAAAGTTAAGACACTGGAACCACGGCACGACTTTCGAGAACCCGGCGGCCAGCAGGCGTTCGCGGTGTTCTTCGAGGCTGTCGGGTTTCATGACGTTTTCGATGGCGCTGCGCTTCTGGGCGATTTCCAATTCGCTGTAGCCGTTGGCGCGTTTGAACGCGACGTGCAGATCGGTGAGCAGCGCGTGCTCTTCGGCATCATTGAAGCGCAGCTTCTCCGACAGAATCAGTGCGCCGCCGGGCAACAACGACTGACGAAGGCGCGAGAGCAGCGCGGTGCGCTGATCCGGGGCGATGAATTGCAGGGTGAAGTTCAGCGCCACCACCGAGGCGGGCTGGAACTCCAGCGCGAGGATATCGCCCTCGATCACTTCGACCGGCAGCAATTCCTGAAACATCGAGTCCTGACCGTTAAGGTATTCCCGGCAACGCCCGACCATCGCCGCCGAGTTATCCACAGCGATCACCCGGCAACCGTCGGTGCGCACATGGCGGCGCAGGGCTTGAGTCACTGCGCCGAGCGAGGAACCAAGGTCGTAGAGCACGCTGTTCGGTTGAGCGAACTGCGCCGCGAGCACGCCGAGGTTCTCGACGATGGTTGGATAACCCGGCACCGAGCGCTTGATCATGTCCGGGAACACCCGCACCACGTCTTCATTGAAGGCGAAGTCAGGCACCTGGGCCAAGGGCTGGGCGAATAGGCGATCGGGTTCTTTGCTCACGGCGGTGTCCGGCGGTGTCGGTGGAAAGGGCCGGCATTTTAGCCAAAGTGGGGCGCGGATGCTTGGGTTGTCTGATAAAGCACCGAACGGGGGGTAATTCTCGCCGTCAGGCATATGGCTTTCGCGAGCAGGCCAGCGCTGTATCCCGCCGTCAGTTCACGGAAATGGCGCAATCAAAGGTTTCCACGGGCAGCACTTCTGGTGCCCAGGGTTGTTGCGAAGTCAGGCGCAAACGCCCGGTGCCCGCCGCAAATGCCTGGAAGCGCCAGGTCGACACACCTGCAGCACCGACCACGCCGGCGTCTTCCGGGTTGCTGTAGACCTCCGGGCTGAGCGCGCGCAATACGCCGCCAGCGGAATCCTGGATTGCCCAGCGATAGCCCGTGGTCGGGTTGCTCGGCAGGGAGATGATCAGGTTTTGCCCGGTCGTGAGCCGCACGGGGCATTCGCTTTGTTTTTCCACGGTCACGTTGTGTTTCGGTTGCGTGGCGCAAGCGGCCAGCAAGCAAAGGGCGAGGGGGAGAAACAGGCGGGTGGGGGACATGGGTCAGCGGCTCCGGCGGTTACGACGAACGGCGAGCATAACTGAAGATGAGACAAAGTGTGACAGTCAGGGAGAGCGGTGGAGCAACAGCTGACGCCTTCGCGAGCAGGCTCGCTCCCACAGTGATCAGCAGTGTCGAAACTTTTTGTGTTCACTGCATCACCCTGTGGGAGCGAGCCTGCTCGCGAAAGCGGTATAGCAGGCACTACATGATCATCAGAACAGCACCTTCGCCACATCGGCAAACCGCTTGGCAAAGTGCACGGTAATCCCTTCCTTCAGATAATCCGGCAATTCCTCGAAGTTACCCCGGTTCGGCTCCGGCAGAATCAATTCGAATATCTTCTGCCGGCGCGCCGCGATCACCTTCTCGCGCACGCCGCCGATCGGCAGCACATGCCCGGTCAGGGTCAATTCGCCGGTCATCGCCACGCCTTTTTTCGGCGGTTGATTGCGTGCGAGGGAGAGCAGGGCGCTGGCCATGGTCACGCCGGCACTTGGGCCATCCTTCGGCGTCGCGCCTTCCGGCACATGCAGGTGGACGAAGGCTTCGTCGAAGAACTTCGCATCACCGCCAAACTGCTTGAGGTGCGAGCTGACGTAGCTGTAGGCGATTTCTGCCGATTCCTTCATCACATCGCCGAGTTGCCCGGTGAGCTTGAACCCACGGTTAAGCGTATGAATCCGCGTGGCTTCGATCGGCAGGGTCGCGCCGCCCATGCTGGTCCACGCCAGGCCGGTGATCACCCCGGTGCCGGACAGCACTTGTTCATTGCGGAACACCGGGTGCCCCAGTGACGCTTCGAGGTCTTTCGGGCCGAGTTTGATCACCGCTTTCGGGTCGTCGATCAGCTTCATCACCGCTTTGCGCACGAGTTTGCCCATCTGCTTTTCCAGCTGACGCACGCCGGCTTCTCGGGCGTAGCCGTCGATCAGGGCTTTGAGCGCGGTGTCGCTGATGCTCAGGCTGCCTTTCGACACGCCGGCCTTTTCCAGCAGCTTCGGCCACAGGTGCCGCTTGGCGATGGCGACTTTCTCTTCGGTGATGTAGCCCGACAGACGAATCACTTCCATGCGGTCGAGCAGTGGGCCGGGGATCGAGTCGAGGGTGTTGGCGGTGCACACGAAGAGGACTTTCGACAGGTCCATGCGCAGGTCGAGGTAGTGGTCGAGGAATTCGACGTTCTGCTCAGGATCGAGGGTTTCCAGCAACGCCGAGGCCGGGTCGCCCTGGTAGCTCTGGCCCATCTTGTCGATCTCGTCGAGCATGATCACCGGGTTCATCACTTCGACGTCTTTCAACGCCTGCACCAACTTGCCCGGCTGTGCGCCGATGTAAGTGCGGCGGTGACCCTTGATCTCGGCTTCGTCGCGCATGCCGCCGACGCTGAAGCGGTAGAACGGCCGGCCGAGGGATTCGGCGATGGATTTGCCGACGCTGGTTTTACCCACGCCCGGCGGGCCGACCAGCAGCACGATCGAGCCGCTGATTTCACCTTTGTAGGCACCGACGGCGAGGAATTCGAGGATGCGATCCTTGATGTCGTCCAGACCCGCGTGGTGCTTGTCGAGGACTTTGCGTGCGTGCTTGAGGTCGAGTTTGTCTTCGCCGTACACGCCCCACGGCACCGAAGTGGCCCAGTCCAGGTAATTGCGCGTGACCGCGTATTCCGGCGAGCCGGTTTCGAGGATCGACAGTTTGTGGGATTCTTCTTCGAGGCGTTTCTGCACCTGCGCCGGCAGGGTTTTGCCTTCGAGGCGCTGCTGGAACTGTTCGAGGTCGGCGCTGCGGTCGTCCTTGGTCAGGCCGAGTTCCTGCTGGATGACCTTGAGTTGTTCCTTGAGGAAGAACTCGCGCTGATGCTCGCCGATCTTGCGGTTAACTTCGGCTGAGATCTCTTTTTGCAGGCGCGCGACTTCGACTTCCTTGCGCAGCATCGGCAGGACTTTTTCCATGCGCTTGAGCATCGGCACGCAGTCGAGCACTTCCTGCAGCTCGGGTCCGGTGGCGGACGTCAGGGCGGCGGCGAAGTCGGTCAGCGGCGACGGGTCGTTGGGGCTGAAGCGGTTGAGGTAGTTCTTCAGCTCTTCGCTGTACAGCGGGTTGAGCGGCAGCAGCTCCTTGATCGCATTGATCAGCGCCATGCCGTAGGCCTTGACCTCGTCGGTTGGCTCGGTGGGCTGGTGCGGGTATTCGACTTCGACCAGATACGGCGGGCGGTGATGCTTGAGCCAGGTCTTGATGCGCACGCGGCTCAGGCCTTGGGCGACGAATTGCAGTTTGCCGTTCTCGCGGCTGGCATGGTGGACTTTGACCAGCGTGCCGTATTCGGGGAGGGCGCCGGTGTCGAAGTGGCGCGGGTCTTCCTGGGGCGTGTCCATGAAGAACAGGGCAAGGGAGTGGTGTTCGGATTTGCTGACCAGTTCGAGGGTTTCGGCCCACGGTTCTTCGTTGACGATGACCGGCAGGACCTGGGCCGGGAAGAACGGGCGGTTGTGGATCGGGATGATGTAGACCTTGTCCGGCAGGTTTTGCCCGGGCAGCGCCAGCCCGGTGCCGGAGGAGGTGTGTTCGATGTGGTCGGTTTCGTAGTCGTCGTGGTTGTCCGGGCGATCTTGCTGGTCGGTCATGGGGCACCTGCGCAATGGGGTATGGGGTGTTAGATGGGGCAGGGGTGGGGTGGTTTCAATGGGGCGGGTGTGTTTCTGCTTGTGTTCAGGGGGCCTTGGCGGCCTTTGGGCCGGCCATGCTCTGGGGGATTGTGTGAATATCCGTTTTTTTGGGGGTTGCGGCTGGCGGTTTCGCCCTTACGGCGAGTCCCTTTTGGCAAACGCCCCAAAAGGAACCAAAAGGTCTTCGCCCTGACGTTCGGCCCGCTCGCTGGGGCTCGGGGTTCCTTCGCTACGGGATCGATCCTGGCGCAGCGGCTCCGGTTTGCTTCGCTGCACCTACACTCGCTGTGTCCGACTGCGTCGTACGGTCGCTGCGCTCCCACGCCCGGATCCATCCCTCCGCTCAGCCTGCCGACGGGCTCCAGGATCAAAAGCGGAACTCGAGCTAACGCTCATCGTGTGTAGGAGCTGCCGAAGGCTGCGATCTTTTGATTTTGATTTTTGTTTTGTGTAGGAGCGAGCCGGCTCGCGATAGCGACGTGTCATGCAGCGTAGATGTTGAATGTGCTGACGCCTTCGTGAGAAAACTCACTCTCACAGGGTAGCTTTGGTGACTCTGAAAACAGCATGCACGATAAGACGATGTCTCTCGAGAGTCATCTTCAATTCAACGGTTAATTCATAGATCAGAATTGTTTGCGGTTTATTTCGAACTGGTCTTGAGCTCCTGTAATTTCTGACAGTAGACATATTTGTCGGTTGCCCCGAGATTAATCAGGCGCCCTTAGGCGTCAGGATGAATGCCAATCTCCGACTTCAAGGAATCAACCGTGAGTTATACAGATTCGAAATACAAGGATTACATCATTCGCGAATATTCTTCTGACACTCCGGGACTGCATTTTCGGGTGATCTATGACGCGACAGATGAGAGTTTTTTGCTTGAGACCCGCAAACAGGCCGAGCAATTGATCAATGATCGATTGGAGCGGATGAAAAGTGGTGGGAAAGCTTTTTGAGTCAGCCGGGTTAACGCTCGACCTGTGTAGGAGCTGTCACACGCTGCTCCTACACAAGGTGGGTTGGCAGTTATTTGCGGGGATTTCGTGGTTATCCAGAACGCGGTTCACGGCCAGTTCGGCGCGCATGATCACTTGCTGAATCGCCAGGATGGTATCTCGCTGCGGACTGTCCATTGTGGGAGTGAGCCTGCTCGCGATAGCGGTGTGTCAGGCCCAAAGTTGCTGTCTGACACACCGCTATCGCGAGCAGGCTCACTCCTACAGGTTTTGTGAACCGCTTCAAGATTTCATGCACAAAAAAGGCGATGTCCCTCACGGGACATCGCCTTTTTTTACCGCTCGCTAACGCTTATTCAGACAGTTTGTACGCAATCACATAGTCACCCTGCTTGGTGCCCAGCGAGCCGTGACCGCCGGCGACGACGAGCACGTATTGCTTGCCGTCCTTGCCGGTGTACGTCATCGGTGTGGTTTGCGCGCCGGCTGGCAGGCGGCCTTCCCACAGTTGCTTGCCGTTTTTCACGTCGTAGGCGCGCAGGTACTGGTCGAGGGTGCCGCTCAGGAAGGCCACGCCACCTGCGGTGGTGAAGGTGCCGCCCAGGCTCGGTACGCCCATGCTCAGCGGGATCGGAACCGGCGAGCTGTCGCGCACGGTGCCGTTTTTGTGCATCCAGATGGTTTTGCTGGTGGTCAGGTCGACCGCTGCCACATAACCCCACGCTGGCGCCTGGCATGGCAGGCCCATTGGCGACAGCAGCGCTTCGAGGATCACGCCGTATGGCGCGCCCTTGTTAGGCTGCACGCCTTCGGTTTCGCTCTTGCGACCCGGGCCGCCGGCAACTTCTGCTGCTGGAACCAGTTTCGAACGGAACGCCATGTAGCTCGGGTTGACGAAGGCGATCTGGCGCACCGGATCGACTGAAATGCCGCCCCAGTCGAACACGCCGAAGTTGCCTGGATACACGATCGAACCTTGCAGCGACGGCGGAGTGAACGGGCCGTCATAACGCAGGGATTTGAAGTCGATCCGGCAGAGCATCTGGTCGAATGGCGTCACGCCCCACATGTCGCGCTCTTTGAGTGGTGGCGGCATGAAGTTGAGGTCGGACTTCGGTTGGGTCGGCGAAGTGTGGTCGCCTTCCACCGCGCCTTGCGGCACCGGGATTTCGTTGATCGGCACGATGGCTTTGCCGGTGCTGCGATCCAGTACGTAGATGCTGCCCTGCTTGGTCGAAGCCAATACCGCTGGCTTGACGCCGTCAGCGGTTTTGATGTCCATCACGGTGGGTTGACCACCGACGTCCATATCCCACAGGTCATGGTGGGTGAACTGGAAGTTCCAGCGCACCTTGCCGGTGGCGATATCCAGCGCAGTCAGGCCCGCGGCGTGCAGTTCCGATTCAGGTGTACGCATGCCACCGAACTGGTCCGGGGTCTGGTTGCCCATCGGCAGGTAGAGCATGCCGAGTTTTTCGTCGACGGCAAACATCGACCACATGTTCGGCGAGTTGCGCGTGTAGGTCTTGCCTTCGGCAATCGGCGCGGTGTCGTCCGGGTTGCCGCTGTCCCAGTTCCACACCAGCTTGCCGGTGTGTACGTCGAACGCGCGGATCACGCCGCTAGGCTCGTCGGTGGAAACGTTGTCGGTGACGTGACCGCCAATCACCACCAGGTCCTTGGTGACCGCAGGTGGCGAAGTGGAGTAGTAACCGCCGGCGTTGAAGCCGCCGATGTTGGCAGACAGGTCGATCTGACCCTTGTCACCGAAGTCTTCGCACATTTTGCCGGTGTCGGCGTTCAGGGCGATCAGACGGGTGTCAGCGGTTGGCAGGAAGATGCGGCGCGGGCAGGCGCTGGCCGGGGCCGGGCTGGCCGAACCGGTCGGGCTCTGCTCGGAAGCATAGACCGCGTCGTCGTGATAGCTCACGCCACGGCAGGTCATGTGCGCCCAGCCTTTGAAGTTGGCCGCGTTCTGTGTGCTCAGCTTCGGATCGAAACGCCAGATTTCCTTGCCGCTGTCCGGATCCAGCGCAATCACCTGGCTGTGCGGCGTGCACACGTAGAGCATGCCGTTGACTTTCAGCGGGGTATTTTCAGCGGTGGTTTCGCCCGGATCGTTCGGCCCCGGGATGTCGCCGGTGCGGTAGGTCCAGGCCGGCACCAGTTTGCTCACGTTGGCCGGGGTGATCTGCGCCAGTGGCGAGTAACGATCACCGTGGGCGCTGCGGCCGTAGGAGTTCCAGTCACCGTCGGGCATGGCCGGCGCGGTGTTGGTCATACCGTCGACGCTGTCGCGCTCCAGTTGGCCTTTGATTTCCCCAGGGTTGGTGAACTGACTGGCTACAGCGGTCAGGCCGGCCAGTACCACGGCTACGGTCAGCGCGCCGGTGCCCATCGGGGCAGGGCCGTTGAGCAGCAGCGGGCGGCGGAACCACGGCAGCAACATCACCAGGCCGAGGGCGAACAGCATTGCCAGGCGCGGCACCAGTTGCCACCAGTCCAGGCCAACTTCCCACAGCGCCCACACGGTGCTGGCGAACAGCACGATGGCGTACAAGCCCAGCGCCGCACGACGGCGCATCAGCAGCAGGATGCCGGTCAATGCGATGCCGATACCGGCCAGCAGATAGTAAAGCGAGCCGCCGAGCATGCTCAGCTTGACTCCCCCGGCCAGCATGGCCAGGCCCATCAGTAGAAGCAGAATGCCGAGCAGGCCCGGTAGCAGACGGCCCCGACTCGAAGCACTTTCGGTGCTCATAGTGTGATTCTCCGTGACGTTTATGTAGTCCCGCGCTGTAGTCACTTTAGATGACGATTTGGCGCAGGCATGGTTCAGATAAAAACTTATCCAGCTAATCAATTCCCATTTGTGGGAGCGAGCCTGCTCGCGAAAGCGGTGTGTCAGAAGGCTGATGTGCTGACTGACACGACGCCTTCGCGAGCAGGCTCACTCCTACATTGGTTTTGTGCAGATCTTTAGAACGACGACTGGATCTTGATCCCGCCGATCAGGGCGTCGTCGACGTCGTTCACGCCACCGGGGTGGCGGATGTATTGCAGGTTCGGGCGCACGGTCAGCCAGTTGGTGACGTGCACGCCGTAATACAACTCGGCGCTGTACTCGGTGTCCTGCGGTGGCAGAAAACCTGGGTTGTCGTAGTCGTAGATGGCGTTGGCGCGGTTAGTCATTTCGGCGTTCTTGCGATAGGCCGGGTTGACGTGGACGCGGGCCAGGGCGAAACCGATGTCGTCTTTGGCGCGGGCGTCGAATGGACCCTTGTAGGTCAGGCCGGCCTGCACGTAGTTGTCGATGGCATTGGTTTTCTTGTCGTGCATCGTCGCGTTGGCGAACAGACTCAAACCACGGCTGTTGTCGCTGGCGACACTGGTGACTTGCTGTTGCAGGCCCAGCCACACGCCGTGCTTGCTCGACGCGCTACGGTAGGCTTCGCCGCTCAGCGCTGCCGGCTGGTCATTGCGATCTTTATAGACATCCGAGGCCTTGGCGTTGCTGTAGTAATAACCGGCGCGGTATTCGCCCGGCAGGCCGTTGAGCTTCGGCGTCCACACCAGTTCGACCGGCAGGATCGCACCCTGGGTGCCGCTGCCGCTGAGTTTGAAACCGTTGCCGCGATCGAGGTTCGACGGGTTCTGCTCGTAAGCGCCGACCTGCGCGTACAGCTCCGGCGTCAGGTGATATTTGACCCGCAGCGCCCATTGGCTGACCGGCCAGTTGTACCAGATGCCACCGACCCAGTTGCCGACCTGGGAGCCGCAGAAGGCCAGGTTCTGGAAGTCGCAGGGGAAGCTGTTGAAATCTTCGCCCTCGCCGAACCGGCCAACCTTGATGTCGAGCGCCTGATCGAAGAATTTCTGCTGGTACCACATCTGCGTCAGGCGCGTGGTCTGGCCACGGCCCCAGACTTCCTGGGCAGAGGTGAAGCCGCCGACGCGCGGGTCGTTGATGCGGTCATTGCTGATGTTGTTGCCGCTGCGCTTGGTGATGGTCAACTGAAATTCGGCATCGTCCCAGCCGAGGATCTTCTGCAGATCCAGATGGGTGCCGAGGCCGAACTGGTCGCTGTAGCGCGCGGTGCGATCGTGGTCGTAGCCACCGTGCAGGTTGCTGCCCATTTCGCCGGTGTAATCGAGTTTGAACGCGTAGCCTTTTTCCGCGAGTGCTGTGCGTGTGCCGTTCCAGTCACCGAGCATGTACGGTGATTCACTGTCGAAGGCCGGGTTTGCCAAGGTGCAGGTGGCAAAACCAAGAGCGGTGCAGCCGCCAAGGGTGCGCAGAATGGAGATAGCGCTATCTCGGGAAGAGGAAAAATCAGCCATGAATAAGTCTTTTTTTGATGTTTTTCGGGTGCAGGCCGAACGCTTCAGATTGTCGCAGGCAGTGAAGCGTTTCAGCGGAAGGGCGGCAGGATAATGATCTGTAACAAATTGAGAAAGGTCTTTTGCAGACATGCAGCGTTTCGGATTCGGTAACAGTGCGGCAAACGGGCGCATTGTGAGTCGGGTCACAGCCTGCGATCTTTCCGGGTTGGCCTACATTTTCAGGAAGGCCTTCCACCCGCCCAGCCCCTCGGCTAAGGTGCGCGGCTTTACGCATTCCACTTTGCCCAAAGGCCCGGCATGAACGAACAGACTCCCGATCCGCTGCATGGCGTGACCCTCGAACAGATCCTCAATGCACTGGTCGCTCACTACGAGTGGTCGGGGCTGGCGGAGCGGATCGACATCCGTTGCTTCAAGAGCGATCCGAGCATCAAGTCGAGCCTGACCTTCCTGCGTAAAACCCCGTGGGCGCGGGAGAAGGTCCAGCGCCTGTACGTGAAACTGATGCGCACCAAGCGACCGCTCTGAGATGGACAGCGCGAGGCGGCGACGCCTGATCACCTGCCTGGCCGCACTGGGCTGGGCTGGATTGACGATTCAGCTGTACCTGATCTTCTTCGCACGATTGAGCATCGGCGCCAGCATGCTGGGCGGGCTGGTGAGTTTCTTCAGCTACTTCACCATATTGACCAACACCCTGGTGGCGACGGTGCTGACCTGCGCCGTGAGCGAGCGCGAATCCGCGGCGCGGCGCTGGTTTCTGCAACCGTGGGTCAGTAGTGGCATCGCGGTAAGTATCGCCGTGGTTGGTCTGGCCTACAGCATTCTGTTGCGGCATTTGTGGCACCCCGAGGGCTGGCAGTTCATCGCTGATGAATTGCTCCATGACGTCATGCCGCTGCTGTTTCTCGGCTATTGGTGGTGCTGCGTACCCAAAGGCACATTGCGCCTGTGGCATTTGCCGCTGTGGCTGATTTACCCACTGGTGTATTTCATCTATGCCCTGCTGCGCGGGCGCCTGCTCGGCGCCTATGCGTATCCGTTCATTGATGTGGCGGTGCTGGGTTATCCACAGGTGCTGGCGAATGCCGGGGGGATACTGGTGGGGTTTGTGCTGGTGGGGTTGCTAGTGATTGGTCTGGATCGCCGCCGTTCAATGTAGGAGTGAGCCTGCTCGCGATCGCGGTGTGTCAGTCACCTGAGATATTGACTGTCAGACCGCTATCGCGAGCAGGCTCACTCCTACAGGGGAGCATTACTCTTCTTCCGAGCCTTCCGCGCGCCAGTAGCCGACAGCCTTGATGAACTGTTCATCCAGCCCATGCTCATCGATCAGCACCCGGCGAATCTGCCGTGAGACCTTGGTCTCCGTTGCTACCCATGCATACAGATTGCCCTTGGGCACCTGCAGTTGTCTGACCGTGGTCAGCAGGTTGTCCTTGCCACCTTCGCGCAGTACCCAGATCACATTGAACTGCGCCGCGCTTTCGAGCATTTGCTGTTCGGCGCCGTTTTCCACTTCGATCACCACCAGCGCCTTGCGATTGGCCGCGAGGTTTTCGAGGCGGCGGGCGATGGCGGGAAGGGCGGTTTCGTCGCCGATCAGCAGGTAGCTGTCGAAGATGTCCGGCACGATCATCGAGCCGCGCGGCCCGCCGATGTGCAGGAACTGCCCGGGTTGTGCCTGCTCGGCCCAGGTCGAGGCAGGGCCGTCGCCGTGCAGGACGAAATCGATGTCCAGCTCCAATTTTTCCAGATCGTAGCGGCGCGGCGTGTAGTCGCGCATCTCGGGCATGGAGCCGTTGTCCTTGCCGGCGCCGAGCTGCAGGGTCTCCAGCGCCGCGGCTTGTTCGGCGTTCTGCGGGAACAGCAGTTTGACGTGATCGTCCGTGCCCAGGCTGATGAACCCGGCCAGCTCCGGCCCGCCGAGGGTGATGCGGCGCATGCGCGGGGTCAGGTCGGTGACGCGTAAAACTTCAAGTTTGCGCCGTTTGATCTCATGCATTACGCGGTGGATGGTTTGAGTATCGACTGCGGTCATTCGGCTTTCTCCGGGGCAGGTTGAACGGCAGGGCCGTCCACGATGGCTTTGGCGGTGTCATTGAGCAGGTCGCGCACGCGCAGGATTTCCTCGGCGCTCCAGCGGCCATGGTGCAACTGCAGGGCATGACGCAGGTTGTGCACGGCTTCGTGGATTTCCGGCGGTCGGTCATGGCCGCGCAGCGAGCGCTTGCTGACGTCGATGCGCATGCGAACGCCGTCGAGCGCCACCGCTTGTTCACTCAAAGACAGACGACCGGCGTCGGTCACGCTGTAACGCTTTTTGCCGGCCTCGGCATCGCCGACGATCAGGTCGCTCTCTTCCAGAAACGTCAGGGTCGGGTAGATCACCCCGGGGCTGGGGCTGTAGGCGCCGTCGAACATGCCTTCGATCTGGCGGATCAGGTCGTAGCCATGGCACGGCTGTTCGGCGATCAACGCCAACAGCAGCAACTTCAAATCACCGGGGGCAAAAACACGCGGGCCACGGCCACCGCGTTCGCGACCGGGGCGCTTCTCGAAGCCGTCGCGGCCATCACCGTGTTCGCGGTGGGGGGAATGATGGTCTCTCATTTTTCGCTTTCTCTCTCGTCGTATTTAGATACAACTTAAGATATATCTTAAGGTCCGTGCAAGCCGTTTCTGGCTCCGGATTGGCCTGGCCGGACGAGTGGTCGCAGCTTGAAAAACGCCGATGAATGTTTTTCGACGTGGAAGATAAGCCGTGACCAAAAAGTTAAAGTTAACGCTCTAGTTGCACTCGAGTATATATTCTAATTCCTCGGAAGTTGCCGAGTTAAAGCGCCCAAGTTGCTGTATGGTTTTTCCCGATAAACTGTGTGTAGGGCGTAACTTACAGCGAATATCGCAAGTATCTGTTTTTCGTTCTTTTTTCTGGCGGGGTGCGGAGTTGTTTAACTACGCGTTTGTCGGAAGTTGCCTGCTTACATTCCAGAGTCAACAGCCGATGATGCCCACCGTTGAAAGTTCAAGTTGATCCGGCAGTTGCTGGGGCAAGGGTTTATGAACTTTCGATGACAACCCCTTATATACAGCAAACAGGTACTGAACGATGCTCAAGAAATTCGCAATCGCTGCCCCACTGGCTCTTCTGGCAATGACCTCCACCGCCTTCGCGGCGGGCGAAGCCTCGCACTCCATCAGCCTCGTCGCTCACGTGCCAACCAACGGTTTCTACGTGGTGCCGACCGATCCTGATCTGGTCAACAAGGACCAGGACATGAGCTACCAGCCGACCACCGGCAAGATGGCCGAAGTTAACGGTTTCTTCGACGTGCGCAACAACAACGGTTCGGTTCACGCCAGCCTCGAAAGCTTGCCGAAACTGGTCGCGGGCAGCACTTCGATCGAACTGCAAGTGATGCTCAACAACAAGGAACTGACCCTGACTCCACAACTGGTCGTTGGTGAAGCCGAGTCCGATGTCAACTATCGCGCACCGCTGAAAATCTCCGCCAAGGGCAGCAACTTCGAGCCGGGTGACTACACCGGTTCCGTGGCGATGATCTTCGACGCCGTGCCACCGGTTGGCGGCAACTGATCGACTGACCGGATTCAAAACGCTCGCTTTTCACGAGCGGCGTCAACCGACGGGGCAGGCAGTGATGTTTGCCCCGACGGACTTTCATAGTCAGTCAATCAGAGTACGAGTTCATGTTCCCGATGACCCCCATCGCGGCTGCGCTTGCGCTGTTGTTTTGTGCCAGCGCAGCCGTCGCATCCAACACCGCCGGTACCACGCCACGTAGTCTGTTGGCACAGGCCAAAGGCTTGCCGGCGGATTTCGAGGAGCATTTCTTTGATGTGCCGCTGGCGGTGCGGGTCGAAGTCGACCAGCAGCCGCTGGGTGAGGCCATGGTGGTGTTGTCCCGCGATGATCGCATCACGCTTCTCGAATTCACCGACACCAGCGAAAACCGTTTCGGCCCCGCCGAGCGGGAAAAATGGGCAAGCTTCCTCAAGCCCGGCGTGCCCCTGGGCGCGTGCAGCGGTTCGTGCCCGGAGCAGTTTCTGGCCGTGCATTACAACCTGGAAAACTCACTGGTCTCGATCGTCACCGAAAACGCCGAGCGCGACGTTGAAGCCAAGCGCTATTACGAGCAGCCGAGCGGCGGCAGCAGCGGCCTGATGGTGCGCAACCAGCTCAACCTCAATGGTGGCCAGGATCAGGACCTCGGCGGGCGCTTTGGCCTTGAAGCCAGTGCCAGCCTGGGCAACTGGAGCCAGACGCTCAACCTGCAAATGGCCCGGCTCGGCGGCCCTGACGACAAGCTTTATCACGCCGTCCACGAGCTGCACACCCAGCGCGAACTGCAAGGCAGTTTCTTTCGCGTGGGCTATTTCACCCCCAATTCCGAAGGCCTGACGCGCCAGCCGCGCACGTTCGGCACAAGTCCCGACACGGCGGTCGGCGTCATGTACGGCAGCTCCGACAGCCTGGCGATCAACAGTCCGATGCCCAGCGTCTACCCGATCTACGTGACCGCCAACCGCCAGGGTTCCGTGGAGATCTGGCGTGACGGTTTGCTGATCAATACGCAATCGGTGCCGGCCGGTCTGCAGACCCTCGACACGCGACCGCTGCCCGGCGGCATCTATGAGGTGGAAGTGCGGCTGGTCGAAGACGGCCAGATCACCTCCACCACCCAGGAGTTGGTGTACAAGCCCAACAACTGGCGCAACCTTGACGAACGCTGGCGCTACAACGTGTTTGCCGGTGAAGAAAGCAAACTGCTGAGCAACTGGGACACGCAAGCGAGCGGCAGTCCCACCGCCGGTGCGGCGGTGAACTATCTGTTGCATCCACGGGTGATTGTCGGCGCTTCGGCGCGGCAGATCCGGGAAAAGCTGCAGTACGGCACGTCGATCGACTGGACGCTGGCCAATCACATCAGCGTGTATGCCAACGTCTACAAGACCGAGGACTACGGCACCGGTCTCGACCTGCAGAGCCTGTACAACTATGGCGCCGGCAGCATTGTTGTCAGCCACAACCGCAGTTGGCTCGACACCACCAACACCTACGACACGCTGCCCGATGGCACCCGGGTACGTCCG
This sequence comes from Pseudomonas sp. HN2, assembly GCF_020736465.1. Classification (NCBI taxonomy): domain Bacteria; kingdom Pseudomonadati; phylum Pseudomonadota; class Gammaproteobacteria; order Pseudomonadales; family Pseudomonadaceae; genus Pseudomonas; species Pseudomonas sp. HN2. Next base: position 4,859,829 of record NZ_CP085885.1, on the reverse strand, counting down.
CGCAATGTGTTTATCGGCCAGACCAGCAATTCGTCGCTGGCGCTCAACCATCGCCTCAGCAGCAAGAGCTCGGTCAACGCGCGGGTCTCGCACAGCGAGGGCAATGTCGAAGGCATGGGCCTCGATCTGGGCTGGACCCAGCGCACCCTGGTGCTTGGCAGCGATGCCAGTTGGCGCCTGTCGGTTTTCGATCGGCCGGGCAGTTTCAGCAGCGGCGATGCGCGCAATCGCGGGGTCGACCTGAGCATCAACATGGCCCTCGGCGCACCCGGCCAGCAGATCACCGGCAGCATCGGTTCGCGCACCGCCCGCGACGGCACGCGTGACAACAACGCCTCGCTCGGCTGGCGTCGGGACTTCAAGGACCACGTGCTGCAAAACGTCTCGCTCACGGCGCTCACCGACACCTATGGCATAGGTGTCGCCAGCCTGGCGAACTTCCGCACCGATTCGGTCAACGGCGACGGTTTCATCCAGCGCTCCTCTTATAACGGCAACTTCACCGGCGGCCTCAACGTCGACAGCACGCTGGTGGTGGGCGGCGAGCAGATGCTCATGACCAGCCAGAGCGAAGTGCGCGGTGCCGGGATGATCGTGGATGTGGAGTCGGACATCGAGGACATCGTCCTGCGTGCCGACGATTACAGCGGTGGCGGGGCGGCGTTGAAGCCAGGGCGCAATTTCATTCCGATCACGGCGTATCAGAACAGCTCGGTGAGTTTCGATTTCGAAGGCAACACAGTGCCGGCCGCCACCATCCAACCGGCGCGTACGCGTTATCACCTGAACAAGGGCGGCGTCGAGTACCGCAAGATCCGCGTGATGAAAACCCTGACCGTGCTCGGCCGGCTGGTGGACGGGCAAGGGCGTCCGCTCAAGGGCCACCACGTGATCAACCACGCCAGCCGTGGCGTGACCGAAGTCGACGGGTTCTTCTCGATGGAAATGAACGCCGGCTCACCGACCCTGGAAGTGCGTCAGGGCAACCAGTTGCTGTGCCAGTTCCGCCTCGATGCCGGCAGCCATCGCAGCGAAAACAACGTGTTGATGATCGGTGATCTGCGCTGCACGCCGGACACGCTGGCAGATGCAACGTTCACTAGTCAAAAGGCGGGATGAAGCAATGAATAGCATTACAACGGGTGTCGGTCTGGCGTTGGCGCTGGCCATGCCCAGCGCACTGGCAGCCGGTCAGGAAATACGTGCATTGTTTCGCCCCGATCCCTCGCAGCCTAGCAAGAACGTCTTCATTAACCAGACACCGAACAGTGGTTACTGCGCGAGCTATCCGGACCAGTGCACGGCGAACTCGATGTTCAGCATTCAACTGCCCATTCGGTTCAATGGCACGCGCGCGCTCTATCAAGGGGAGGTCATTCCGATAAAAGCCCCCGCCAACTGGCGACGATTGACGGTCGTCAATGCTGACACTCAGGAAGCGGAAACCGTTGAGGTACGTATCACCGGTGTTGGCTCCAAATATGTTTTGAGTCAACCGGCTTATGAATTGGTTGGGGTAAGTGACGTACTTGAGGGGCATCAAAAACTCTGGACCAACAGTAGTTGGGTATATGCGCCTGCTCCTTGCCTGTTCAGCGGTAATGCACCTTATGGTCCTGAGCATTACCGGTTTTTCTGGAAGACACCGGTGGAAGCGTTCTGCACTAAAAGGAATGCTTATCCCATCCCGTCCATTTATTTCGACACCCTTGATTTTGCCTACGAATTGCGTACCCCCAATCCGCTGGGTATGTCATCAGGCATCTATACCGGCTCCCTTACTTACAGGCTTGGGAGTGGGGCGGACTTTGATTTCGGGCCGTTGATGCAGCCGGACGACGATAGTCTGACCCTCGACTTTGTGCTGGACGTACAGCACACCCTCAAAGTCGATCTGCCACCGGGTGGTAATAAGGTCTCGCTGGAGCCTGAAGGCGGCTGGGCGCCGTGGCTCGACAGCGGGCGCAAGCCGAGAAGGATTTTCCGCGATCAACCTTTCTACCTCTCTGCGTCGTCGCGCTTCAAGGTGATGATGCTGTGCAATTCCATGGGCGGACCGTACTGCAGCCTCGGCAGCCCCTTGGGCGATAGCGTTCCGGTCAAGGTGTCCATGAGCCTGCCCACGGGCATCACTGGCCCTGGTGGTGACGTTGACCGAATTCCCTTGCACTTCGACAACTGGGTCGGTCCGTTCCAGCCGGGCATCTATGTGGATCGCAAACCCGGTGCGCTGCATTTCGAGCTGGAACCGGCGGCGATCGATTTTCTCCTGCGCCCCGGCAAGAACGACCGGCTGCGCGGCAACATCACCATTATCTGGGACTCGGATGTGTGAGCACTGCAGTCCGGCCTTTTTCGATTTTCATGGAGTTGAACGCGATGAAACGTGGTTTTCTGCTGGGCGTGCTCAGTGTGTGTTGCCTGACGGCGCAGGCCGGGCCGCAGATCAATGTCGGCACTGTCTATGATTATCTCGACGCCGATAAAAGCACCTATCTGAAACGGGTGTTCAACAGTGGCGACGCCACCGCGTTCGTCAAGATCAACGTACTGGAGATCATCTACGGCGCCGATGGCCTGCCGCAGGAAGTGCCTGTGCAAAACGCAGCTGACGGCGCTTCACGCAACGGTGTGATGGCCAGTCCGGCGCGGCTGATCGTGCCGGCGCAGGGCATGCAGGGCACGCGTCTGCTGTACATGGGCGAGCGGGATCGCGAACGCTATTTCCGCGTGCGCTTCGTTCCGGTGGTGCCGGAAAAGGAAGACGAGTTCGTGGTCAGCAGCGAAGAGCGCGAAGACTACAAAAACTCGCTTTCCGCCGGGGTCAACGTGATGACCGGGTTCGGCACGATCTTCTTCGTGCGGCCCAAAGACGCGCGTTTTGCCACCGTCATCAATGACACCGACAGCCGCTATGAACTGCGCAACGACGGCAACACCGTGCTGATTGTCGACGAGTTCAAAAGCTGTTCGCTGAGCAAGGAAAACGACTGTGGTGCGACCACCAAACACCATGTGCTGGCAGGGAAGAGCTTTGCGTTCGACAAGGAGAAAGGCCGTCAGTACAGCTTCTTCCTGATCGAAGGCAGCGAGAAGAAAACCGTGAAGATCGCCAGTCGCTAGGTTTGTTTTCCATTGACGCATCGGGTAACCAACATGATCAAGCAATGCACCGCCGCCGCGCTGCTGGCCGCCACTGCGCTGAGCGGCGTCGGGGCGTGGGCCGCGCGCGAAGAGCACACGTTCGAAGTGTCCCTGACCATTCCCAGCCGGCCGTTCTACATCATTCCGGCGGAACCGGACTGGATTCACCGGCCGCAGCGGCTTGAGTGGGATTACCAGCGCGCGACCCTCAGTGGGCTGATGCGCAATTTCGATGTGCGCCACGACAGCAGCGCGATTGAGGCGCGGCTTGCCTACGACTCCTATCTGGAGAACGGCCGTCCCGGTGAAGTGATCGATCTGCGGGTCTCTTTCAACGATGTCGAACTGAGTTCGCACGTCACCCCGCGCCAGGTCTTGTCCGAGGAGGAAGCGGCCGGGGGCAAGCGCGTGGCGTTGAAGATCGACCCGATCGAACCGGAGGGTGGTTATCGTTCCGGGGATTATTACGGCAATGTGGTGCTGATGTTCAACGCCAGAGCGCCGGGTGCGCAGTGATCGATATGCACAGCTATCCGTGTGCGCCGGTTTATGCCGCAGCGGAAAAACGCTGTCGCATCGGGCGAACATGGAGCGGTCCTGTGCTGGCGCCGATTGTCGGCAGCGTGCCGTCCGGCCAGTCCTTGTCGGGGCTGGCCGGGTTGCAAGCCTGCCGTTAAAGGCCCGCCAGTCTCATCGCCTCACGGGTCAGTTGTCGGGACAGCTCCTTGCGCTGGTAGCCGAGGTCATCGAGCAGCCTGTTGTAGCGGCGCTGGCTCATGGGTTCGTCGGTGAATATCTCGGCGTGGGGGATGCCAAGCCGGGTCGCGAGGGCTTCCAGTTTTCGCGTCAATGCATTGAACTGCGTTCGATCAGTGAGGGTGGCCCATTGCGCCTGTGCCGTGCGCAATTCATCAAGCCATTCGAGTCTGTCCTCAAAGAGACGATCATTGCGTTCGTACTGGGTCGGGTGGGTTTTGCGCAAGTGACGCTCCCAGAAATTGTCTGAAGAGAGATCGATCATTGCATTGACCAGGCCGTCGCCCTGTTCCCGCTTCATGATCATCCTGTACGCCGTTTCGATTTCATCTTTTGTTACGCCGGAACGCTCCTCATAAAGCATCGCTTCGGACTGCCAGGGCAGTTCCAGTCGTTCTGCCAGCCCTTTCTCGAACGCCAGATGGATTTCCACTTCGTCCGGGGGCGGGTTGCCCGGATCGATGAGGTTCTGTTGTGCCTGACGGCTGTATTCCACGCGGGCTTCGTCGCGCACCAGATCCAGCCGCGCAGCACTGCGCGCCAGGCGCACGAGTTTGTTGTCCAGCACCTTGGCGGATGTCTGTTCTGCATAGGCTCTGGACACCAGCACCTTCATTCCGAGGGAGTTGAACAGTTGCGCACCGAGGTCGCCACAGTCGTCAGGGGAGACAATCTGTCTGAACAGTTTTTCGCGCAGTTCCGAGTCCAGCGTTGCGGCTTCGACCATTTCCCAGACGCGTCTGGTCAGCTTTTTTCGTGCGGGATTCGTCCGGTAATCCGCGCTTTCTCCTTGCTTGGCAATCACGCTGAAAAAACCGGCCGAGTCGGGCTCGGCCATCAGGTCGAACCAGGATTCTTCGCGATATTTTCTGAACGCCACGGACGGGCTGTAATGCTCAGGCTCATCGAAGGGCTCTTGCCAATGGCTGAGTTCGGTGCTGGATGCCTCTGGATAATCGATCACATAACCCAGGCCTGAGGAGCTGCGATAGTGTTGATAGCGGACCCGCTCTTCATTGGTCAGTTTTTCCGTATCAAACCGTGCCCGACTCAGGACGAAGGCCTGATCGGACCCGGGCGTGACCTCGGGCAAGGTGTCGATCGGCGCCTTGCGCATGTCGAGCATGAACCCCCGTGGGCGGTGTCGGTTGATGCTGCCCACCTTGAACAGCCCTTCGGGCCAGGTGTGGATATCGGTTTTGGCCAGACTCAGCTCCTCCAGCCGATACATGCGGCCGACATCGGGTGGCGTGCGCAGTGGATTGCCGTTCAGGTTCAGCGAGCGCAGCCGCACCAGTCCCTTGAGCCGTTCGCTGGATCGCGGTGTGAGGCGGATGAGGTTGTCGGCCAGATCCAGATCCTCGAGTTGACGCATCTGGCCGATGCTGGACGGGATTTCTTTCAGTTCGCATTGGCGGGCGTTCAATCGGCGCAGATGGGGGAAACTGCCGAGCAATCCATCCGGATCTGCCGAGAGTGAGGTTTTGTTGATCCTCAGTGCGGTGATCTTGTCGATGTGCTTGTTCATGTCGGGGCGCTGGCGCAAATCCTTCCACCAGCGTTCGAGATCCTTGCCGCCGAACTCGGTGGTGAGGTCCAGCGTGTAGCCTTGCTCGGGATGGATGTCGGGTTCGTCGAAAAGATCGCTCTGGCGTTGGAAGCATTCAATCATCCGTTGTTCGATGTGATTGCCGCCGGTCTGCATGTAATCCCTGGAGGCGCCGTAGCCCGGTTCTCCCGCGTCATCCATGCCGATGGGGTGATCGTCACGCCACGCCTGTAATGCCTTGTGCAAATCCTTGCGCTCGTTTTCCAGCTTTGCGATGGCATCGAGGGTGTTGCCTTTGCTCTGGCGCGTCAGGGTTTCAATGAACGCGTTTCTCGCACGTGCATTCATTGTCGGGTAAAGCTGCTCGATGCGTTGATCTGGCGTCCGGCTCCCAAAGAACCGGGACAAACCGCGTACCAGCGTTTCGGTTTCAATCGTCGCCTCAGGCCGGATGGGCGGCTCGGCCAGTGCGGTTCGGCGCTGCGCGGGGGGCTCGGCCTGTTCCATGATCCACAGTTTCAGCGGGCGTCCCTGACCGCGTTGATAACCCACGGCAGGCAGTGTTTCGGCGGGCACGGCATGCAGAATCGACTCATGGAAATCATCGGCGTCATGCAGTTTTTTATTGTGCACGTCGAGTACTTCGTAGCGGCCGTGTTCGTCGCGGATCAGGCGTCGGACGGTGCTTGCGTCATCCGGCCCGACACTGCAGCGCAATGTCCCGTCGTAGCTGCCATCGAGGACTTCCAGGCGCAGATCGGCGAAGGTGTCGGTATTGAGCCTGAGGGTGTTGAGGGCCAGGCGTTCGGTGTCGGCCGTCATCAGTTCGTCGTGATAAAAACCATCGTAGGCGCGGGCCGCGCTGGCTTCGAAATCCAGTTCCCGAGCCTGAGTCTTGAGGCGTAACGGCAGGCGTTGTTCGTCGGCGATTCTTTGCAGTTCGGTGGATCTGGCCTGGGCCAGGAGCTTCTCGGCCAGCGGCAATGGCAGCTCCGGGAAAGTCTGTCTGACGATTCTGATGTCGGCTTTGTCGGGTCTTTCCAAGGCTCGATAGACATGGCGAGAAACGGCGCCACGGCGCTCATCCACGGCATCCGCCAGTCGATTGCGCAAGGCGCTCGCACGATCGGCACGGGCAACCTCGTGCCCCAGGAGATTATGGAATTCTCTGTCGGTGAGGAAGTCCGCCAGCCGATCCGGCAACCGGCCGGCGTTCAGATCGCCGAGGCTGATGCTCAAGGTATCGGCCGGTGCAGCCTGCGGGTCGCCGTACTTGCGCGAATGACCGCTCAGACTGGCATCGGCGAACACCTCCAGCGCTTTGCCGTCAGGCCAGCCGGGCAACGCGGTCAACAGCGGTTCCAGCCAGACCGCTTGAGGGTCGATCGGCCGACCGCCACGGATGTCGGCACTCGCCGTGACTGCGTCGTCGTAAGCGCTGAAGCGTTTGACCGCGTCGGCCAGCAGCGGTGGCGGCGGACTGTTGTCGATATGCATCTGGCGCAGCGCGCTGTGATCGGTGCCGCTGCTGATGCGCACCTGCTCCAGTTGCGTGGGCGAAAAGCGTTCGACGCTGTGGCCCAGACGCCGCATCAACGTTTCGTTCGACCAGTCTTGCGGGGTTTCCAGTTCATGCCGCCAGGCACCGTGGCCGTTGTGTTCGATCTTTGGTTGGTAGGCGTTGGCGCGGCGCGGGTGTTTGATGCGGTGGGTGTTGGACGTGGCTGGCGGCGAGGGTTTTTCGACACAGTACAGCTTGCCCTCCAGTGGCAGGACGGTTTCGTCGCCGTACTGATGCAGGCCATGGCGGTCGGGTCTGGCGTCTGGAGGGAGCATCAGTTCGTTGCGTTCGTAGGGGCTCAGGTCCGGGTGCCATAAACTCGCTTTGCCATCGGGCAGCCTGACCGGTTTCATGCCGTCCACCAGCGGTGACAGCTTCACGCGAAACGCTTCGCCGATCTGTGCGCCGGCGGTGAAGGCGGCCAATTGAATGATGTCGGTGACCACGCTGATGACATGCCCGGCGGCTTCCTGCCAAAGGCCTTCGGCCAGATCGACGATGCCTTCGATGACGTCGCTGGTCAGTTGGTAAGCGGTGTAGGCCATCATCAATTCGCCCAGCCCCGGCACGAATGGGGTGGCGATCAACAGCGCGACATTGAAAATGTCCGAGAGAATTTTCTTGAAGTTGTCCCACCACGCCCAGCGCGCCTTGCTGTCGGTATCCGCGGTGGAAACGGCGATTTCCCGGGCGTCATTGAGAATCTTGTCGAGTTTTTGCTGATAGGCGTGGCGCCAGTAATCGCCCTGCAATTTCACCCGAGCGAAGCGCAGATTGGGATTCTCTACCGCCACCTTGTGCCACGGCGGCAGCGGGTCGGACGGGGCCTCACTCGCGTGGTACCTGACGATGAACAGCCGTTGCTCGAGCTCGGCAAAGAAGTGCCCGCGCTGCTGCTGATCGACGAACTGGCTGAAGAACTGGCGATAGGTCTGTCCGGTTGATTCGCTGAGCCGGTCGTCGCGAAGCTGACGCGTCAGTTCATCGCGGAAGGCTTTCAAAGAGTCGTACTCCTTGAGCGGGTGATCCGGGTCGTGGGGGACGTAAACGATCAGGCGTCGGATGCCACGCTTGTCCGTCACGGCGTGGGTCAATACCAGCACGCCGGTCAGCCGGTTGCCGAGCAGCGACAGGTCAGAGCACTGCATTGCGCGGCCGTTGAGCAGCAGTTGCGGACTGCCTTCGGCCAGGCTCAACAGCATTTTGTAGGTGTCGTACTGGATGTCTTCCTTGATCAGCGCCAGGTGTGCGGCGACGGCGAGGGCGTCTTTCTGACTCTCGCTCACCTTGTGTTGCAGCACGGCTTCGGCCAGAGGCTCGCCGGGCAGCAGGTAGCTCTCCAGGTGTTTTTTATACTGCGCGCCGATATCCAGCTCGCGGCACAGCGTCTGGAACTGGCTAATGGGCATGGCACCTTTGATCGGCAGGACATCGAACAAGCCTCGCGCGTCGGGTTGGCTGATGTAGTCCGAGCCGTCACCGACCGTTTCACTGCTGGCGAAGTTGTGCAGGGCGGCGTCCAGTAGCGAGACGGTGCGGGTCACGACGCCCTTGGAAACATCGATGGCGTACCACGGTTTGTCCTTGGGCAGGTAAAGGCGCAGAAAGGTGCGTTTGACGTCCGGCTCGATGCCGTGTCGCTCCTTGATGCTTGCCTTCAGCAGCGGCTCGGCGAAGGCATGCAGATCGGTTTTCGCCAGCAAATGATCCACCCGGTTCTGCGAGCCCCAGGCCTTGAGATTGGCAATCGCGAGTCTGAGCAGGTAAGGAGCGGGCGCGGTGGTGTACCAGGATTGAATCTTCAGTGGCGAGGCTGCCAAGGCGAGGCCCCGGCTGACGGTGGCGGTTTTGAAATTGTCGTTGACGGCGGACTTGATGAATTCGTAGTGCCGTCCTTTGTCCGCGTTGACCGCAGGCTGGGGGGAGAGAGACATGGCCAATCATCCTTGATTGTGGAGGAATGATCAGCCTACTCAGGGCCGGGCAAAACAAAAGTTCAAAGATCGGGAGGCAAACCTCGCCGCGGGTCAGCAACCCGACAGGAATTCGAATCTGAAAAATGCAGGGTTACCACCCACCGAAGCGAAGAATCGTCACCCTGATGCAGAAAAAACCGACACGATTTGTTACCTCGTTGTAGGGCGCGGCGCCTCGAGCATGGCCACGCTGGCGGTCTGCGTCGGTTTGCATTGCGAGTCGCTGCCCGGCTGCAGATATGGCGTGAGAATCGGCGCCATGCCCTTGAGCACTTGCGTGGGCAGGGCCGAGGTGAACTTGAAGTTCTCTGCCGAGCGTCCCGGCACGAAGGCGGTGAGGGTGCCGAAATGGTGATCGCCGATGTAGAACACAAAGGTCGCCGTGCGATTGATCGACTTCGAACTGATGATCCGTCCGCCAGAACCGATCGCGGCAATGCGGTTGTCGCCGGTGCCGGTTTTGCCGCCCATGGCCAGTGGCGTACCGTCGGGCAATTTGAAGCTGCCCGAGACCCGTTTGGCGGTACCGGCATCGACCACTTGCGACAATGCCTCGCGCATGGCTCTGGCGACTTCCACCGGCATTACCCGTTTGCCGACATGCGGATCATTGACCAGTCGGGTTTCGTAGGGCGTGCCGGCGGCGAAGTGCAGGCTGTCGATGCGCAGCGTCGGCATGCGCACGCCGTCATTGAGGATGGTGCCGATCAGCTCGGCGAGTGCGGCGGGGCGGTCGCCGGAACTGCCGATGGCCGTGGCCAGTGACGGCACCAGGTGATCGAATGGGTAGCCGACTTTCTGCCAGCGCTGGTGAATGTCGAGGAAGGCTTCGATCTCGAGCATGGTGCGGATACGACTGTCGCGCGCTCCCTTGTGGCGACTCTTGAACAGCCAGCTGTAGACTTCCTGACGCTCGAAATGGCTGGCCTTGACGATCTCGCTGAAGGTCGCTTCCGGGTGATGCAGCAGGTAGCCGATCAGCCACAGGTCCAGTGGATGGACCTTGGCGATAAAGCCTTGGTCGGGGAGGTCGTAACTGCCGGGGCCATACGAATCGTAGAGGCGGATCAGGCGGTCGTCCGTGAGTTTTTCGTTGAGTTTGGTGCCCTTGAGGTGCGAGCGCACGAACCGGTTGAAATCTTCCTGGCTGGCTTCCGGCAGCAGATAGCGATGCACGGCCGCCATGCGGATCGGCGTCGGGCGCATGCTGTCGAGAAAGGTATCGAGCCGCGCTTGAGTGTCCTTGTTCTTGTACTTCTTCCAGAACTTGAGCAGGAACGAAGTGCCTTCGCGGTCGGCAAAACTGGCCAGGTATTCCTGGCGCCGCGGGTCGCGATCATCCTTGAGCAATTCGCCGTTGGGTCCTGAGTAGGTGGTGTAACGCACGATATCGCGCATCAGGCGAATGAACGGCAGGTTGATCGACTCGCGCAACGAATCGCGCAAAGTGGGCAGGCGCCCGTTGTCCTCTTTGCGAAAGTTGTGAAAGGTGTGCAGCCCGCCGCCGGTAAAAAACGCCTCGCCGGGGCTGGCCGAGTATTTGCGATCCAGCGCAGCGCCGAGCAGCTTCGACAGGTCGTGGTCCTTGTTCTGGATCAGGTAGTCGATGACCCAACGGCTGAGGCGATCCTGATCCGGTATCTCGACCTTTTTCAGTTCCGTCACGCTCATCGCGCCGTACTTGTCGTGCAGCTCGGCGACGATTTGCAGGTAAGTGGTAAGCACGCGCATTTTTGCGGTGGAGCCCAGTTCGAGCTTGCTGCCCTCGTTGATGTCGAACGGCTGGTCGGTGCTGTCGGTCTGCACGCGCACGCGGGAGCCGTCCGGGGTCAGTTCGAACAGGGTGAAGCTGTAGCGCACTTGCGTGGTACTGGTGGGCGTCAGCAAGCGTTCGCCGAGCAGGCCGATTTCGGCGGCATAAGCCGGATCGGCGAGTTTTTTCAGGTAAGCGGTGGCCTGGGTTTGCAGGTCGCCCTGCAGAGTGCTGGTGGCCGACAGGTCGAGGCGGTCGAGGTCGTACAGCGGCCGGTTGAGCATGCTCGCCAGACGGCTGCGAGCGGCGCTGATGCCCTTGTTGGTTTCGATCGGCTGCAGGGTGGGTTGGGTTTGCCAGTCGCGGTACGACACGGTGCTCGCCAGCGCGGCATCGGCCAGGGCACTGTCGATCACGCCGTTCTGCTTGAGCAGGCGCAGGTGGCTGTCGGTGAGGTTGGCCAGCTCTTCGCGGCCCTTGGTCAGGTAGTGGGAAGGGCGGCGCTGGGCGATCATCAGCGAGAGCATTTCCCGCAGGGCGAGGCCTTTGGCGGCCATGGTCTGCGGGTCGGTCGCCGGGCTGTTCAATTGCTCGTTGGCCTTGTTGAAATCACTGCCGTACCAGACCCGCAAGCCTTCGGCCATGCCATGCACTTCGCCGTGGCCGGGCACCGCCGAGAGCGGCACGCTGTTGAGATAATCACGGACGATGTTCTGCCGCGCGCCGAGGCTCTGCGGGCCATCCTGATAAGCGCGGACACTGGCGGAAATCATCTGGCGGATTTTCTCCGCGCCTGATGAAGTCAGGCCCTCAGGCGAGTGACGGTACTTCTCCAGTTGCGTCGCCAAGGTGCTGCCGCCGGCCGATTGCCCAGGAAGGCGCAGCAGTTTCGCCACTTGCGACCACGCCGCCATGCCGAAGCGCGGCCAGTCCACCGCCGGATTGGCCAGCGGTTGCTTCGGGTCGAGGAGAAAACGGTTTTCGATGAACAGCAGGCTGCTGACCACCACCGGCGGAATCGCTGCGAAGTCCGGGTACAGCTGTTGCGGATAGTTGTAGCGGTACAGCGGCGCGGCCCGGCAATCGGTGATCGACAGTCCGGCCTGGATCTTCTCCGAATAGGGCACGAACAGGCCTTTGTCGGTGTAGCTGAGCAGGGCAGGGGAGAAGCGCGTCTGCTCGGTGATCACGTAATTGCGCTTGAGCAGGCGTGGCAGAAATTCATCCAGCGAGCTGTAACCCAGGCGCAGGTCGAACGGGCCGTTGCCCGGATAACGAATCGCTTCGCTGGGCCCGGGTTCGAGTTTGTAGGTCAGCGAAGCGGCGTACTGGCTCAGTTCCCGCGCCTGGAAGCGCGAAGTGCGCATTTCTTTCGACGCGGCGAGTCCCACGACGACCGCGATGATCACAAACAACAACCAGAAAGCCTTCCACCCGTGCCGATTGCGGCGGGGTTTTTCAGGGACAGGCGCTTCATCCACACGTTCAGTCGGGACCACGGTTTTACTCGAATCGGTTTGCCACAAAGCACCCATAGTCGACTGATCCATTCACGCAGATTGATCGGACTTGTCTAAAGCTTAGACGGTGGTTGGCCGTGGGGAAAAAAATGTAAAGGACTGCGGGAGGAGCGGTCGCAGAATCCCCGCAAGCTCCCTCGCCACAAGGGCAGCGGTGTTTCAGAGGTAGCAAGGCAGGGCAGCGATGGCGGAAGCGGGCGCTGATCGGCGGCCATGCACCCCTTCTGTGGGCAGGGAGCAAGGGCAGTGTTGTTTCAGAGGCAGCAGACAGGGCAGCGATGGCGGAAGTGTGCGCTAATTGGCGGCGATGCACCCCTTCTGTGGCGAGGGAGCTTGCTCCCGCTGGACTGCGCAGCAGTCCCAACCCCTGCGTCCACAGTCTGACTGATCCACCGCGCAATCAGGTTTTGCGACTGCTGCGCAGCCGAGCGGGAGCTTGCTCCCTCGCCACAAGGTCAGTGTTGTTTCAGAGGCAGCAGGCAGGGCAGTGATGGCGGAAGTTGGCGATAGTCCGGGGCGATGCACCCCTTCTGTGGCGAGGGAGCTTGCTCCCGCTGGACTGCGCAGCAGTCCCAACCCATGCAACTGCGATCTGCCTGATCCACCGTGCAATCAGGTTTTGCGACTGCTGCGCAGCCGAGCGGGAGCAAGCTCCCTCGCCACAAGGGTAGCGGTGTTTCAGAGGCAGCAGGCAGGGCAGTGATGGCGGAAGTTGGCGATAGTCCGGGGCGATAGTCCGGGGCGATGCACCCCTTCTGTGGCGAGGGAGCTTGCTCCCGCTGGACTGCGCAGCAGTCCCAACCCATGCAACTGCGATCTGCCTGATCCACCGTGCAATCAGGTTTTGCGACTGCTGCGCAGCCGAGCGGGAGCAAGCTCCCTCGCCACAAGGACAGTGGTGTTTCAGAGGTAGCAAGGCAGGGCCGCGATGGCGGAAGTGGGCGCTAATTGGCGGCCATGCACCCTTTCTGTGGCCAGGGAGCAAGGGCGGGCGATGCACACCTTCTGTGGCGAGGGAGCTTGCTCCCGCTGGACTGCGCAGCAGTCCCAACCCCATGCAACTGCGAACTGCCTGATGCACCGCGCAGTCAGGTTCTGCGACTGCTGCGCAGCCGAGCGGGAGCAAGCTCCCTCGCCACAAGGGGGTGTTTCAGAGCCAGCAAGCGTCCCAAAGTGGGTAATCGGCGACTTTCTTTACCAGGCCGGCGCGCAAAGGGTTGGCAATGATGTAGCGCGCATAGGGGCGCAGGTCTTCGTTGTCTCGGATCGCGCGGTCGTGGTATCCGGTTTGCCAGAAGGCCCCGGTTCGGTTCAGCGCGCGATTGATGGTCAGCGTGCTGCGGGATTTGACGGTTTGCATCAATCGCTCCAGCGAAGCGTTTTCAAGTTGCACGAGCCAGTGGAAATGATCCGGCATGACCACCCATGCGATCGACTTGACCCATTGCTGGTCCTGGGCTCGCTTGAGTTCCGCTACCAGCAAACGACCGATTCGCCAATCGGTGAAGATCGGACGGCGTTGATAGACGACAACCGTGATCAGATAAGCGCGTCCTGGCTCAGAGCACCGCCCGCGTCGAAGTCGATGCGAATATAAGCATTTGCGCATTCCGTTGCGTCCTGATGATTGATTCCCTATTTACCCTAGCTGCCGATTGCTTGAATCGAGTCTGAGAAGCCTGTCAGACGATTCTCCTAAACGCGCGGGCAAGTTCCGGGAAGGCAAAACAACCCGATCCCCTGTGGCGAGGGAGCTTGCTACCGCTGGACTGCGCAGCAGTCCCAACTGCTGCAGCCAGTCAGGTTTCCGACTGCTACGCCCCCAAGCGGCAAGGCGCGGCGATTCGACAAGTCCCTCCCCACGCGAACGGTGCAACCCATGCGGGCAACATGACGCTGCACCATGACTGTGCAATACTCGGCGCCTTTTTTGGCGGCGAAAATTCCTACATGACGTAGGTAAACCCTCTCCGCAAACGGGGCTTTTGCCGAGAGTTGTCGCTGAATGTTGTGACTTATAGAGTGAAAAATCCTGCCCGGAGCTTTTTATACTGCACGCCCGCTGATGCGTCTGCCCACGAAGCCGACGCGGTTTCCTGCCCCGCCTAGGCCTATCGGCCGACGCTTCGAAACCCGGCGGTCATATCCAATAACAAGACGAGGTTGTACCCCTATGCCAGTCGGCAATCCTCTGCCTCACGGCAATACCGCCCAGGGCGGTCCGCTCAAACGCGAACTCGGCGAACGGCATATCCGCCTGATGGCGCTCGGCGCCTGTATCGGCGTCGGCCTGTTTCTCGGTTCGGCCAAGGCCATCGAAATGGCTGGCCCGGCGATCATGCTGTCTTACATTCTCGGCGGTCTGGCGATTCTGGTGATCATGCGCGCCCTCGGCGAAATGGCCGTGCATAACCCGGTGGCCGGTTCGTTCAGCCGCTATGCGCAGGACTACCTCGGTCCGCTGGCAGGCTTCCTCACGGGCTGGAACTACTGGTTTCTGTGGCTGGTGACCTGCGTCGCGGAAATCACCGCCGTGGCGGTGTACATGGGCATCTGGTTCCCGGATGTGCCGCGCTGGATCTGGGCCCTGGCGGCGCTGATCAGCATGGGCTCGATCAACCTGATCGCGGTCAAAGCCTTCGGCGAATTCGAGTTCTGGTTCGCCCTGATCAAGATCGTCACCATCATCGCCATGGTGATCGGCGGCGTCGGCATCATTGCCTTCGGTTTCGGCAATGACGGAGTGGCGCTGGGGATTTCCAACCTTTGGGCGCACGGCGGCTTCATGCCCAACGGCGTCACCGGTGTACTGATGTCCCTGCAAATGGTCATGTTCGCCTACCTCGGCGTCGAGATGATCGGCCTGACCGCCGGTGAAGCGAAGAATCCGCAAAAGACCATTCCAGACGCGATCGGCTCGGTGTTCTGGCGGATTCTGCTGTTCTACGTCGGCGCGCTGTTCGTGATCCTGTCGATCTACCCGTGGAATGAAATCGGCACCCAGGGCAGCCCGTTCGTGATGACCTTCGAGCGTTTGGGCATCAAGACCGCCGCCGGCATCATCAACTTCGTGGTGATTACTGCGGCGCTGTCGTCGTGCAACGGCGGCATCTTCAGCACCGGGCGCATGCTCTACAGCCTGGCGCAGAATGGCCAGGCCCCGGCCGGTTTCGCCAAGACCTCGAACAACGGCGTGCCGCGTCGTGCGCTGCTGCTATCGATCGCGGTGTTGCTGCTGGGTGTAATGCTCAACTATCTGGTGCCTGAAAAAGTCTTCGTCTGGGTCACCTCGATCGCAACCTTCGGCGCGATCTGGACCTGGGTGATGATCCTGCTGGCGCAACTGAAATTCCGCAAAGGCCTGAGCGCCAGCGAACGTGCCGGGCTCAAGTACAAGATGTGGCTGTACCCGGTCAGCTCGTACTTCGCCCTGGCGTTTCTGGTGCTGGTGGTCGGCCTGATGGCGTACTTTCCCGATACCCGTGTGGCGCTGTATGTAGGGCCTGCGTTTCTGGTTCTGCTGACGGTGTTGTTCTACGTGTTCAAGTTGCAGCCGACCCAGGTGTCCCAAGACACGGTGCGTTCGGTTTCGTAAGTCCAGTCGCTGAAAAAACAAAGCCCCGGTCACAGGATCGGGGCTTTTTTTGTGGTGGGCGCGAGTCGATCGCCAGCGCTACGCGGCCACTACGTCCAGCGGCTCAAAACTGTCCGCCCGCGCCATCTGCCACATCCGCGAGTAAAACTCGCCATTCACTTCACCCGTGAGCAATTCCCCCGGTTTCAGGAACACGTGCAACTGCGAGAACAGCTTGATCTCGGTCGCCGACATGCGCCGCACCAGGTGCTTGGCCGACAGTTGCGAAGGATGCTCGAGCCCGGCCGCCGCGAGCATTTCCGCCAGCGCTTTGAGCGTGCTGCGGTGGAAGTTGTAGACGCGCTGGGCCTTGTCCGGCACCACCAGAGCGCGTTGGCGCAGGGCGTCCTGGGTGGCGACGCCGGTCGGGCATTTGTTGGTATGGCACGACTGCGACTGGATGCAGCCGATGGCGAACATGAAACCGCGCGCGGAGTTCGCCCAGTCGGCGCCGATGGCCAGCACGCTGGCGATGTCGAAGGCGCTGACGATCTTGCCGCTGGCGCCGAGTTTGATCTTGTCGCGCAGGTTCAGGCCGACCAGCGTGTTGTGCACGAACAGCAGACCTTCGCGCATCGGCACGCCGATGTGGTCGGTGAACTCGACAGGGGCTGCGCCAGTGCCGCCTTCCTTGCCATCGACGACGATGAAATCGGGAAGGATGCCGGTTTCCAGCATGGCTTTGGCAATGCCCATGAATTCCCACGGATGGCCGAGACAGAACTTGAAGCCCACCGGTTTTCCGCCGGACAGTTCACGCAGCTGCTGGATGAACTGCATCATTTCAATCGGTGTGGAAAACGCACTGTGGCGCGAGGGCGAAACGCAGTCTTCGCCCATCAGGATGCCGCGGGTTTCGGCGATTTCCCGGGTGACCTTGTGTTTGGGCAAGATGCCGCCGTGGCCAGGTTTGGCGCCTTGGCTCATCTTGATTTCGATCATGCGCACCTGCGGGTTCTGTGCCTGCACGGCGAAGCGCTCCGGGTCGAAACGGCCGTCGCTGGTGCGGCAGCCGAAGTAGCCGCTGCCCAGTTCCCACGTCAGGTCGCCGCCGTGCTCGCGGTGATACGGGCTGATGCTGCCTTCACCGGTGTCGTGGGCGAAGTTGCCGAGTTTCGCACCCTGGTTCAGCGCGCGGATGGCGTTGGCACTGAGCGAGCCGAAGCTCATCGCTGAAATATTGAAGATCGACGCCGAGTACGGCTGCGTGCATTGCGGGCCGCCGACAGTGACGCGGAAACCGTTCGGATCGCTCAACGGCGCCGGACGCATCGAATGGCCGATGAATTCGAAGCCCGACTGATAGACGTCGATCAAGGTACCGAACGGTTTGTCGGCGGTCTCGTTTTTCGCTCGCGAGTACACCAGCGAACGCTGGGCGCGGGAGAAGGGCAGGGCGTCGCTGTCGGACTCGAGCAGGTACTGGCGAATCTCCGGGCGGATGCCTTCGACCAGATAACGGATATTGCCCAGAATCGGATAGTTGCGGCGCACCGCGTGGCGTGTCTGCAGCAGGTCGAAGATCCCGAGCAGGCTGAGCACGCCAGTGACAGCGGTGATCGGCCACAGCCAGTCATGTTCGAGGAAAGGCAGGCTGGCGAGAGTGAAAATCACACAGACGGCAAAGAAGGCGTAGCGGCTCAGCAGCGACAGGCTCATACGGGTTCCCTGGTTCGGACTCGGAATATTCATCGAAGCTTTAGGGATGAACACCATTCCCCTGTAGGAGTGAGCCTGCTCGCGATAGCGGTATATCAGCTGCAAACGAGTTGACTGACCCGACGCCATCGCGAGCAGGCTCACTCCTACATAAAGCACTTTCATCAAGCGTTCAGGCGTTCTGCGCCTGCATAAAAATCGAAAACAGCTCTGACTGGGATTTGATCCCCGGTTTGCTGTACATGTGTTTCTTATGGACTTTCACGGTTTCCACGAAGATTTCCAGCTTACGGGCGATTTCTTTGCTGGAGCAACCGCTGAGCATCAAACGCCCGACATCCAGTTCCCGGAAACCGCCCGCGCCCTGGCAATTCCTTGTGCTCATCGCCTTCGTTGCGCTGTGCGTGCACTACATTGGGGGTGATGCGAATACGCCGCTGTGGTTTGGTTGATGGTCAGCCTCGATCATCTGGCGGTCTGGCTGGGGCTGAGCTGGCTGGCGATCGGCGTGGTCTGTCTCGCCGTGCTCACCGGCGGTTTCCGTCGTCAGCCACCGGAACTGGACTTCCAGGAAGCGACCTGAGTCTTGCGCTTGGCTTACCGCTGACGGGCATGGGATCCTTGGCGCCTTTGCGCCAAGGGATTCCTTCATGTCGACCATTCATATCGCCGCTGCCCTGTTGCTCAACGCTCACGGCCAGACCCTGCTGGTGCGCAAACGCGGTACTACGGCGTTCATGCAGCCGGGCGGCAAGATCGAAGCCCATGAGCTGCCGGTTCACGCTCTCGCGCGGGAGCTGGAAGAAGAACTGGGCCTACAGATCGACCCGGCGCAGGCAATCTATCTGAGCCGGTTTTCCGCCCCCGCCGCCAACGAGCCAGGCTTCATCGTGCACGCGGAAATCTTTCAACTGACCATCGATACTGACGTGTGCCCGGCGGCGGAAATCGAGGAAGTCATCTGGGTCGATCCGGCCACTGATCCGGCGGTCGAACTGGCGCCATTGACACGCGAGCACATCCTGCCGTTTTATCGCCGTTCACTGACTGCACTCGCCTGATCATTCCCGCAAAGGACGTTGCCATGATCCCGCTGCCAGACTTGCTGATCTTTGCCGCTGCCGCTCTGCTGATGGTGCTGACGCCGGGACCGAACATGATCTACCTGATCTCGCGTTCGATCTGTCAGGGCCGCCGCGCCGGCGTGACGTCGCTGCTCGGTGTGGTCGGCGGGTTCTTCGTGCATATGTTCGCGGCGGCGGCCGGCTTGACGGCGGTGTTTCTCGCCGTGCCGATGGCCTATGAAGTGCTGAAATGGGCCGGCGCGCTGTACCTGTTGTGGCTGGCCTGGCAAGCGCTGAAACCCGGCGCACGTTCGCCGTTCGAAGCCCGGCAATTGCCGCCGGACTCGTCGCGCAAACTGATCACCATGGGCTTTCTCACCAGTGCGCTGAACCCGAAAATCGCGGTTTTCTATCTGTCGGTGTTTCCGCAATTCATCAGCCCTGAACATGGCTCCGTTTTCACCCAAAGCATCCTCCTCGGTCTGACCCAGATCAGCGTCAGTTTCAGCGTCAATCTGTTGATCGCGCTCTTCGCTGCAGGCATCGCCTCGTGGTTCGTGCGCAACCCGACCTGGCTGGCGGTGCAGCGCTATTTCATGGGCCTGGTGCTCG
The DNA here is from genome assembly GCF_020736465.1 of Pseudomonas sp. HN2. NCBI lineage: Bacteria > Pseudomonadati > Pseudomonadota > Gammaproteobacteria > Pseudomonadales > Pseudomonadaceae > Pseudomonas > Pseudomonas sp. HN2. The sequence goes on along the minus strand of NZ_CP085885.1, from coordinate 4,840,601 downwards.
GCGGCCTCGCGGTGCGGTTGATGCTGGAACAGCGGCGGACCGCCTGAAGTGTGGATCGAACGGCTGGATGCCCGCCATGCCCTGGCGTACCGCGCGCTGATGCTCGAAGCCTACGACCGGCATCCGCAGGCGTTCACCTCCAGCGTGCGCGAACGCGCGGTGATGCCGTTGAGTTGGTGGGAAGCACGCCTGACCAGCAAGCTCGATGTGGTGTTGGGGGCATTCGATGCCGGGACGTTGGCCGGGATTGTCGGCCTGGCCTTCGAACCGCGCGAGAAGGCGCGACACAAGGCCACGCTGTTCGGCATGTATGTCTCGGCGGATTTTCGTCGGCGGGGCCTGGGCTTTGAGCTGGTCCAGGCGGCTTTGGCCGAAGCGCAACAGCATCCGGCGCTGAAGCTTGTCCAGCTCACTGTCACTGCCGGCAACGACGCGGCTTTTCAGTTGTATCAGCGCTGCGGCTTCATTCAGTACGGTCTCGAACCACTGGCGGTGCGCGTCGGCGAAGACTATTTCGACAAGATCCACATGTGGCGTGAAGTCTGACCCACCACGCCAATCCTTGTGGGAGCGAGCCTGCTCGCGAAGGCGTCCGTCAAGCCGACATCATCGCTGAATCATCCACCGCTTTCGCGAGCAGGCTCGCTCCCACAGGGGGATCTCTTGATTTGGTTTTCAACGTACGGCGCTGACGCCATCCAGGGTCGAGAACGAGGTGTCCTTGGCGGTCAGCAGGAAATCGCGCATGTACGGCGCATCGAGCATGTCGGTGCGAATCGCTGCATACAGCGTCGCGAACAGACCTTTCTCCCCCAACCGCTTGCCCTTCACATACCCGCGTGAGCTGTATTCATGCAGCGCCCAGTGCGGCATCCCGCAGACGCCCCGGCCGCTGGCGACCAACTGCATCATCATCACGGTCAGCTCGGAAGTACGCACCTGCGCCGGTTCAATGTCGGCCGGTTCGAGGAAACGGGTGAAGATGTCCAGACGATCGCGTTCCACCGGGTAGGTGATCAGCGTTTCAGTCAGCAGGTCTTCAGGAACGATATACGGCTTGCTCGCCAACGCGTGCTGATTGGCTACGGCGAGCATGGCCTCGTAAGTGAACAGCGGCACGTAAGTGATGCCGGCGAGCTCCAGCGGATCGGACGTCACCACCAGATCCAGATCGCCTCGGGCGAGTGCCGGCAATGGTGCAAAAGCGAAACCTGAAGCCAGGTCCAGCTCGACTTCCGGCCAGGCATCGCGGAACTGATCGATGGTCGGCATCAGCCACTGGAAGCAGCTATGGCATTCGATAGCCATGTGCAGACGTCCGGCAGTGCCACCGGCCAGACGACCGATATCGCGCTCGGCGGCGCGCAGCAGCGGCAGGGTGGCGTCGGCCAACTGCAGCAGGCGCAGACCGGCGCTGGTGAAACGCACCGGTTTGGTCTTGCGCACGAACAATGGCATGCCCATGCGTTCTTCCAGTTCTTTGAATTGATGCGACAGGGCTGACTGTGTCAGATGCAGGCGGTCAGCGGCGTCGACCAGACTGTCGGCTTCACGCAGGGCATGCAGGGTTTTCAAGTGACGGATTTCAAGCACCGGCGGGGCTCCATGAACAAAACTTGTGATCAGCGAGGATTGGTTGAGTTTGTCTCATGGTCAGTCTGTTGTCGACTCTGCTGCTTTCGGGGCTGGGCGATTCGACCTTGCCCACTGCATGGTGGGCTGTGAGCAAGACCGGGCGCTTTTAGTCAGATCCGCTCGAAATGCCGGAGCACAACCGACTGTCTGCCGATTTTCGAATAGGGCAGCGTCGGATCATCGGCATGGGTCTGGAAGCGATGCTGCGGCAATTTCAAATGCGCGGTTTCGAAGCGGTTGAACACCGGCGTCGCGTTGCGGTAGTGAAAGTGCGCGTACCACAGCAACTGCGGGGGTTGGCTCGTCAGGTTCCAGATCTCGTACTCCTGCATATAGTCCGGGTGACCGGCATGCCTGCCGAGTAATCTGATCGGTTGCGTTCTGCGGATTTCCACCGCGCCCTGACCGATCAGGTCGTCGAGCATGCCGTCGGTGGGCTTCTGGATGGTCAGAGTGCGTTCGGTGCGCAGGGCGCGCCCGGCAACGATCAGTTCGGCGGCTTGATCACGCAGGCGCTGGATGAGCGGATGTTGCGCGGATCGGGCGGCGATACGGTCGGCACGGGTGTTCAGCTCACCGGCCTGGGTGTCCATCATGTGTTGCAAATCGATCGGCTGCATGCCCCGGTCGGCATTGCTCTGCACAACGGCCCGGTAGGCAGGGATTCTGTCCAGACGCTGCCGGGCATCACTGACCAGAGCGGCGAGGCTGACTGAAGGCGTCGCAGGTGGGGGGGCCTGAGCCGGACCGACCTGGCGCGAGCGGCCATCGGCGCCTTGCTCCCAGATCTGCACTTCGCCATCTCTGAGCCGGCGTTCATAAGTCCGACGCTGCGACCGCGTGTCGAATCGTTCCGTGCCATACAGCAGGTTGCCGTCCGCAGTGGTGAAGACGCGCTGGGCAGGCTGTCCGGGCGTTCTCGGCGCCGCTGGATCGATTACGCCACGGCGGGCACGGCCGGCCATCTGCTCCAGGCCGTCGAGCAGCGGTTCGATGGCGTCCTGATGAAGATGCTCTGGATAGTCCGTCATCCAGATAGTCATTTGCCGTCGGAAGCGCGTGTAGACATCCAGGCATCGCTCAAGCATCTGGCTGCGATGTTGTGCAGTGGCTTGAAGGTTGGGCAGGTCGTACTGAGTGGTCACGGCCTCTCTGGCCTCCTTCCAGAGTTCGTCTGTGCGCTCGCGAAAGTACATCCAGGAAACGTCATTGTCGTAGCTGTAATTCTTCACCAGGTCCAGGCGCATATAGGTTTTGTGAAAGAGCAGGCGGGCATCGCTGTGCTGACGATTGATCAGGTTCACACTGTCGATCCGCCCGACCCTGTCGGATCTCAAGGTGATGCGCTCGTACCACTGATTGAGCTGAAGCCGCAGGTTTTCCAGCTCCTCGAATTTGTTTACGTAGTCGATCTGCAGATCCCGAATCCGGGCACGCAACGCCAGTCGCTGCGAACGTGTGCCCGCCGGCAATGCGCTGAGCATGCCGCTCAAGCGCCGGACGTCCTCCAGCACCATGACTGTGCCGGCCGAAACCTGACCGGCGCGCATGGCATATCGCGAGGTCAGGCGAACGGCGAGGGAGCTTTGCACGCGGTTGACGGCCCCTTGTTTATTGCCACTGGTGAGCGGCTTCAACTCCTCCAGCGCCTGATAGCGTTGAACGCACAGGCGGATATCTTCCAGGCATGCCGCTTCGGCGGCCGGCAGCAGGGCGCGCTGGTTGGCGGGGCTGGCGTGCTGGAAAGCCAGGATCGCCTTCTTGTGCGCCTCGACCTTGCTATCGATGAGATTGGCCAGGCGTTCAGTCTCCAGTTCCAGCTGCTGGTGGCGGCGAAACGTGCGCTCTGCCCACCAGCGTGGCAAGCGCTGGCGAATCACCGGTGGCCAGTAAGGGTCCAGCGTATCGGCCAGATGTCCGGCGACGTTGCCGCCGCCATGCAGGCCACCCGAGCTGGCGATCCCGTAGACGCCGTACCAGGTATCCCACTGGCCGCTTTCATCCAGCGCGATCGGTTGTTTGTAAGACTTGCGCGAATTGCCGAACAGGCGCCAGTTGCGCGAGTCCGTGTCGAGCTCCACCTGGTAGATGCGCCCCTGCCGTTCGATAAAATCCCCGTCCGCATGTCGGTAAATGCCACGGTAGAGGCCATGACGGGCGGGTTCGATTCCGGCCAGCGACAGCGGTTGTTCGTAGTCGTAATCCTGGAAGCGGGCCAGCACGTGCCGGGCCTGCCGCTGGGTTTTGCCATGCAGAGCCGCGACGTTGCCCAGCAGCGTATGCACCTGGCGCGCACGTGTCAGCGCGCGAGTGGTGCGCGAGAGCGTCGAGGCCACCGCCTCGCCCGGAAGCAGATCCATGAATGCGTCGATCAACGAGAGAAACATCGCCTCGATGGCGGCCAGGCCATCCGCGACCTCGCCGCGCAAAAACGCCGCCACGGCCTGATTGGCTGCATTCCAGGCGTCATACAGCGCCACCACGGTGCCGACGAAGGGCACCATGCCCAGCGCCATTTTTATGTAATTGAACGCGCGTGGCCCCTTGAGTGCGTAGCGCTCGAAAAACAGCTCATCATTGGAGCGCGAACTGCCGCGATGAGCTTCGAGCAAACGCCCCATGTGCGCGTCGAGCAGGTGCGCGGCCAGAGAAGTCCTCGCCGGCCAGCGCGTGCCGACGTCGATAATCGCATCGAAGTTTTTTTCCACGGCCTGACCGATGCGGCGGGTATGCGCGCGGACATCGCCGTGCAAGGCCTTACCCGCCAGGTATTCGATCCAGCGGTCATTTGCGCACAACGTGAACAGCCCTTTGCGCGCTGACTCGAGACTGTCGTAGCGACGGAAAAATTGCTGATCCGGGCTGTCCGGCAGGTACAGCAGAGTCATGCCGCTGATCTGTTCTTCAATGAAGGTCACGCCGGACAAGGTCACCGGGCCTTCGCGCGGCGTATCCTTGCCGCCGGCTGCAAGCGCGACCGGCAGCAGCACGATGCGCTTGCCCTTGGCGAGCCAGGCGTCTGTGGTGTTGGCGTCGATCGCAATGTTCACCACCTCGGCTTCATCGCGGTTCAGATGTTTTTGTGCACGCGCATTATCACTCTGAATCTTCAGCAGCAGGCGCCAGGGTTCGATCAGGCTTTCACGCCGATGCTGACTGACGAACAGCGCTTCACCGGGCGCGCCATGGAAGGCCTCGTGGATCCTGCGCTCATAGGCCTTGGGCAGGTCCAGCTCCGGCAGGACTTTACGCAGATAGCTCAGGTTGATGCCGTTGAGCAGACGGTTGCGATCCCGTTGGCGCGCAGCATTGACGGTCAGGCGCATGAAAATCAGGCGCTGCGACAGCGAGTCATTGAGCACTGAGTGAACGTTGTCGATATTCAGTTGAGCGAGGTCTTCGAGTGACATCACGCTGTGCGTAGCGCCGGGCACGATCACGGTTTTACGCCGCGGGCCGGCGGGGCTGGCTTCCACCACCGTTTCGGTTCGGGTGGAATCGGGCAATTCGACCTGCACGGAAAAATAGCCCTCGGTGGCGAAGTCCTTGCGCAGGCGTGCGTACAGGTGTTTGCGGGTGAAGTCGTCGCGCGGTTCCAGTGCCCGGGTCATCAGCGCATGGCTTTTGCGCATCGCCTCGATGTACGCCTTGATGTGCTGTTTGAGCGCGATCCGCTCGTTTTCCTGCAGACGCACCAGCCAGTCCGGCAGATGAGTGGCCAGCACACCGCTGCGCTCCTGCTCTTGCACATGCGCGAACATCAGGGTTCTGGCGGCGCTGACCGGGACTTGCACGGCGGCCGTGCACGCCTGACGGAGAATTTCCAGTGCATCGGCGTGCCCGGTCTGGTCGCGCAACCCGGCGGCCCGTGTTTCGCAATCGGCAATCAGCGCGCTGAGACAATGACGCAGCGGATCAGAGGCAATGGCGTCGAGCTGCAAGGCCGATTCGCTGTCCTGCTCGTCAAGCTTGAACAATTCGAGCGCCAATGCCCGGCGATCGCGAAAGCGCTGCAGGCCACCGCCGCTGCCCGGGCAGTAAAGCAGCAGACTCGCCTCGGACCCGCTGTCCGTCAGCGCAGCTTGCCGCGTGAGGACAAATACGCCGTTGAGCGTCTCGCGCTGCTGCGTAGTGACTGCGTCGCGGGTTTCGCTCAGTGACAGGGTCAGGCTGGCCGCGACCCACTCTGCATTGCGTGCGCTGGCCTCAGGGTTGTCCAGCACGGCTTTGAGCAGGTCGTGTTCGGCGCTGTCGATCTGCCCGAGGATCGCTTGCAGCTTCGCCTCGGCATGCAAGCCATCCTTGTGAGCCTGATAAATCGCAGTGAATGTCGGGTCGGAGATGGGGGAGTCGTCTAGCAATGAGGTGCAGGCGTTCTCGCAGGCTTGCTCGGCAATTTCCAGTGCTTTCAGTGCGTCCAGGCATTGTTCAAAGCGCGAACCGTCGCGGTCGTCGGTCTGCAGCTGTTCGAGTGCATCGCGCTCGCGCTTGAGCGCGGCATGCCTGACGGCCAGCGGAACACCAGCGGACAGGCTGCCAAACAACGGAGGAGCGTCGCTCGCGAGGGTATCCGGCGCGGCTGACGCCTTGGCCGGCGCGGGCGCTGCAACGATGATCGCTGTGCCGCGCTGATGGTCGATGAGATCGACATGCGCCAGCGCTTGCGCACCGTGGTCGCGCAACCCGGGGTTGCCCCGGTTGCTGTTGCGCAACGCGTTGATCTGCGCATGCTGGCGGTCGGCGAACAGATCGCTGGCACCGGTGATCATCGGGTCGGTCGCGGCGCTGTAATCGAAACGCTGGATCTCGCACGGCAGGCCGGTGGGAATCTGCACCTGAGCGGCCAGCCATATTTGCAGATCCGCTCGATTGTCGAATGCCTGGATGCACGCGGGGCGGCAGGGCAGGTAGAGCAGAGCCCGGGCCGTGGCGCGGTCTCCCAGGCTGATCACCCAAGCCCCCGGGAGTTTGACTTTGCTGTGGTTGCTCAGCACCAGAGCCGGTTTTTCCAGGTGAACCGGCTGACCTTTGAACGTCACCGGGTAGGAGCCGGCATCGACGATGTGCTGCAGCAGGTCGAGCTGTTCGGTGCTGATGGTTTTACTGGCGTACGCAGCGTCAGCGCACGCTTCGAAATGCGTTCGGTACAGTTCGATAGCACGCGTGCGCCGCGACACCGGGGTGCCAGGCGCACGGGCATCCCAGAACCCGACCCAGCGTGTGGCGTGGGCGGACTGCGGGTCGAGCAGCTTGAGCTTTTCCAGCAGTTGCGACGGGTTCAGTGCATACAGCGGGTGATCAGGCGGCAGACCGATAACGTGGCAGCGCTGGTCGAGCGAGGTATCTGGCGCCGGATGTTGAACGACAAAAGCGCAGGCGTCGGTAAGGCTGACGAAATGCTCCGGCTGCGTTTGGGTGGCAATGAAGCCGAATCCGGTTTTTTCGCCATCCAGTTGCAGCTGTTGTCGCAGCGACGCGTTGATCGTGTCGCGCAGGGCGGGACTTTTCGCAAACAGTTCGCGCAAGCCATTGCTGCTGTCGCGCCAGCGTTGATTGGCCCGTAACAACAGACTTTCGTCGATGGTTTCAGGCAGCGCCAGGGACGTCGCGAACGACTCAGGCGCAGACGGCGGCAAATCGAGTGTGAGGGGTTCGAGCATGGTGGATGACTCGCAAGGGGGAGCGGGGCATCCGCTCCTGTGCGGGTCATTCAAAAGCGTTTGCTCAGGAGCATGGCGGTACAGGGATATTGTCTGCCGCGGCTGGATGACCGCTCGGCACTCTTCATCAAACTGTCATGGAAGTGTGGCAGCGCGCTCGCACGAACTTCATCAGACTCGCGCTCTACTGGGGTGCTGCGTTTTGGTGTTTTTTCATGTTGAAGAGATTTTTTTCAGTCGCGGCCGCGTTGGCCGCGCTTTTGTTCGGGGCCGGCTCGTTTGCAGCAGGGCGCTGTGATGTGAACGTGCCGACCGAGCACGTTGATCTGCCGCAAGTCAGCCTTGCCTATCAAAGCATCGGTCGTGCTTCGGATCCGGCATTGCTGCTGGTCATGGGCCTGGGTGGGCAGTTGATCCATTGGCCGGATGAGGTGGTAGTCGCCCTGTGTCAGCAGGGTTTCCGGGTGATTCGTTATGACAACCGCGACGCCGGCCTGTCGACCTGGCGTCAGGCACCGGCGCAGGCCAACCTGACGTTCGAAGTGCTGCGCTACAAGCTCGGCTTGCCGATTTCGGCGCCGTACAGCCTGACCGACATGGCCGACGATGCGCTGGGTTTGATGACCGCGCTGCAGGTCGAGCAATTCCACGTACTCGGCGCGAGCATGGGCGGGATGATTGCCCAGCACATGGCGGCGATGGCGCCGCAGCGGGTGGAAAGCCTGACGCTGATCATGACCACCTCGGGCGCCGAAGGCTTGCCGGCTCCGAGTGCGGCGCTGGTGCAATTGCTCTCGCGGCGCGGTGCGCCCAATCGTCAAGTGGCGCTGGAACAGCAGGCGGATTTGCTGGCCGCGTTGGGCAGTCCGGCAGTCAGCGATGATCGGCAGGCGCTGTTGCAGCAGGCGGCGGCGTCCTATGATCGTGCGTTCAACCCCGAAGGCGTGAAGCGGCAGATCATGGCGATCCTTGCCGAGCCTAGCCGTGTCGCCTTGCTCAATCAGTTGCGCGTGCCGACCCTGGTGGTGCATGGCACAGCGGATCCGCTGCTGCCGGTGATGCACGGTGTGCATCTGGCCGCGCACATTCAGGGCAGTCAGCTGAAACTGATTCCGGGACTGGCGCATCGCTTTCAGGAGGCGTTCAAGGAGCCGTTGCTGGCGGCGGTGCTGCCGTATTTGCAGGCGCATCGCGAGGACACTTCGCATTGGGCGCAGGTTGAACCGGTGGCGCAGGGGAATCTGCTTTAGCTGCTGAAGATCAAGAGCCCCTCACCCTGACCCTCTCCCGGAGGGAGAGGGGACTTACGGAGGTGTCTTGCGCTATCCGCCGACCTGAATGAGCGGGTCGATTATGAAAACGCGTTCAAGTTACGCATCCGTAATCGACTCGGTTTCTCAGGTCGATGTAATTTGAAGCACCCTGCGGTCGGCTCCCTCTCCCTCCGGGAGAGGGCTGGGGTGAGGGCAGCCTTTGATCTTAACTGTGCAGCCGCACCCAGACCGTCACCAGCACCGTCGCCGCCATCAACCACGCCACCGCCGCCACGGCCAGCGAGGCTTCAAGCCGCATCCGGTCGACCATCACGTACAACGTCGCCAGATAGATGAAGTACGGAATGATCGACCACATGCCAAACACGATCGTGGTCTTCAGGTCGTCGACCGAGCGGCCCTTGCCGACGATGTAATGCGCAATCAGGGCAAAGGTCGGAAACAGCGGCACCAGGCCGGCGATGTAGTAGTTTCTGGTCTTCGACAATGCCGCGAGGATCAGCACCACTGCGGCGCCGATCGCTGCTTTCAGAATCAGATCCATCAGTGGCTCAACCCGTACTTTTTGACTTTGTCGAACAGCGTGGTCTTGGCCATGCCCAGTTCCTGGCTGGCCTGGGTCAGATTGCCGCCGCTGCGTTGCAAGGCGTCGACCAGAAGGTTGCGCTCGAACGCTTCCACCGCTTCGGCAAACGCCAGGCCCTGGCCGGCGCTGCTTCCGGATTTCTTGAAGGCCGGCAGGCCGAGGGCGAAACGTTCGGCGACGTTGCGCAATTCGCGCACGTTACCCGGCCAGTCGTGGCTCATCAGGTTCGACAGGGTCTGGTTGTCCAGCTCCGGCAGCGCGCGATCAAAGCGCAGTGCCGACTGCTGGGTGAAGTGTTCGAACAGTTGCAGGATGTCTTCGCGACGTTCGCGCAACGGTGGCAATTCCAGGGTCACGACGTTGAGGCGGTAGTACAAGTCGCTGCGAAATTCGCCGGCCTTGCTCGACTCATCAAGGTCGGATTTGGTCGCCGCAATCACTCGGCAATCCACCGCCACGCTCTGGTTCGAGCCGAGGCGTTCGAGGGTGCGTTCCTGCAATACGCGCAGCAGTTTGATCTGCAATGGCAGCGGCATGCTTTCCACTTCATCGAGGAACAGCGTGCCGCCGTCGGCGTGTTCGATCTTGCCGATGCGGCGTTTGCCGGCGCCGGTGAAGGCGTTGGCTTCGTGGCCGAAGATCTCGCTTTCAAAAAGGTTTTCCGGCAGACCGCCGCAGTTCAGCGCGACGAACTGTTTGCTGTGGCGCCGACTGAAATCGTGGAGGCAGCGGGCGACCAGTTCCTTGCCGGTGCCGGTCTCGCCTTCGATCAAGACATTGGCCGAGGTGTCGGCCACGTTGGCGATCAGTTCGCGCAGGTTCTGCATTGCCGGCGAGCGACCGATGATCCGTCCTTCCAGTGAATCGCGTTCAGCCAGTTGCCGACGCAGCGATGACACTTCACGGGCGAGGCTGCGTTGCTCCAGCGCCCGCCGCGCGACGTCCACCAGACGCTCCGGGGAGAACGGTTTCTCCATGAAATCGTAAGCGCCTTTCTGCATGGCGCCGACGGCCATGGAGATGTCGCCGTGGCCGGTGATCAGCACCACCGGCAGGCTGCGGTCACGTTGCTTGAGACGGGTGAGCAGTTCCAGGCCATCGATGCCCGGCAGGCGGATGTCGCTGATAACGATGCCGGCAAAGTTGTCGCCGACCTGCGCCAGCGCTTCTTCGGCACTGCCCACGCCGATGCACGGGATGTCTTCGAGGGTCAGCGCCTGTTGGCAGCCGAGCAGCACATGGGGGTCGTCTTCGACAATCAGCACACTGAGTTCGGGGTTCATATTGGCTCGGCAGAAAGAGGGCTTACCAACGGTAAACTGAGGACGAAGGTGGTGCCACCGCCGGCCGGGTGTTCGACACCCAGATGCCCGCCGGTGGCAGCGGCGAGGCTGGCGGACAGGGTCAGGCCCAGTCCCAGGCCTTGCTCGCCGGGTTTGGTGGTGAAGAACGGTTCGAACAGATGCTTGCGCGCTTCGGCGTCGATGCCATGGCCGTTGTCGCGCACCCGCAGGCGATACTTGCCGTTGAACTCTTCACCCTCCAGCCACAATTGCGGCTGCGGTTGCGCGTGCATGGCGTCTAGAGCGTTGCCGATCAGGTTGACGAGGATCTGTTCGAGGCGGGTCTGATCGATCAGCAACTGCACCTCGGAAAACTGCCGGTGAATCTGCAGCGCGGTGTTTTCCACGCGCGCGCCCAGCACTTGCAACGCGGCATCGACGGCTTTGCCGAGACTGGCCTGGCCCTTGTTGTCTCCACGCCGGGCAAACGAGCGCAGGCTGGCGGTGATCCGGCCCATGCGATCGATCAAATCATTGATGGTCTTGAGATTGGTGCTGGCGACGTCGAGCTGGCCGCGCTCGAGAAAGCGCACGGTGTTGCCCGATAGCGTGCGCATGGCTGCCAGCGGCTGGTTCAATTCATGGGCGATGCTGGTCGACATCTGCCCGATGGCGGCGAGTTTGCCGGCCTGCACCAGTTCATCCTGGGCACGGCGCAAGGTCTCTTCGGCCTGGCGACGCTCGCGGATCTGACTCTTGAGCCGTTCGTTGCTGGCGCGCAAGTCGGCGGTGCGTTCGGTAATCCGACGCTCCAGTTGGCTGTTGGCTTCCTGCAAGGCTTCGCGGGCGGCGAGGCGGGTGGCGAGGACTTTGCGCCGCTCGTTCCAGGCGATCAACAGGAAGGCGAACAGGGCAAACGCCACCGCCACCAGAATCCCTTGATTGATCGCCTCACGGCGCAGGTCCTGCAACGGCGTGAGCAGGGTGAAGTTCCACGGCGTATCGCTCAGTAGTCGGGTTTGCGCCAGATAGCTGATGTCGTCCTCGTCGGGCTGCAATTCGCTGTTGGCCGGGAAGGTCAGTTTCTCCACGCCTTCGGCCAGCGTCTCGCGGGCCAGCGGTTGCAGTTCGTTGAGCGGGAACCAGTAGTACTGCAGGCTGCGGGCGAGTTTTTCCTTGACCTCGTCGCTCAGCGGCATCACCGATTTCAGCCGCCTGGCCGGGTCACTGGAGAGAATGATGATGCCGTTTTCATCGCTGACGAACGCTTCCAGACGCGCCCGTTGCCAGCGCTCTTCCATGGCTTCCAGACGCACTTTGACCACCGCCACGCCGATGATCTTGCCGTGCTCTTCGAGGCCGTGGGCCAGGTAATAGCCGGGCTCGCCATTGGTGCTGCCAATGCCGTAGAAACGCCCGGGCTGGCCGCGCACGGCATCCTTGAAATAGGCGCGAAAGGACAGGTCTTCGCCCAGGTAACTGTCGACATCGCGCCAGTTGCTGGTGGCCATGACCCGGCCAGTGGTGTCCATCACGTAGATGGCGCGGCTGCGGCTACGGCGGTTCAGGCCTTCGAGGTAATCATTGACCGTCTGCCGGTGCTCCGGGGTCGGGTCGGCCAGCAACTGCGGGACGCTGGTTTCGAGTTCCAGCAGGCTGGGCAGGTAGGTGTATTTGCTGATTTCACTTTCGACCGCACGGGCATGCAGTTCCAGCTGACGCTGGCCGTTCTCGCCGAGGCTGCGGATGCCGAAGTGTTCACTGGTCCAGAAGCCGATGAAACCCAGTCCGACCATCAGGGCGATGATCAGCGGCGGCAGGAACAGATGACGGATCAGACGGGGCTTCACGGCAAGTGATGGCTCTGCAGCGCGATAAAGAGTGGGGTCGCATTTCATCACAGATGCCTTGGGTCAACCAGCGCTGCCGCGGACGACGCACTGGTTTGGTCGAGCCTGGAACCTGTGGCGAGGGAGCTTGCTCCCGCTCGGCTGCGAAGCAGTCGTAAACGCTGCGAATGCGTTGTGTCGGATACAACGCAATTTGCAGGTTTTGCGGCCGCAGCGCGACCCAGCGGGAGCAAGCTCCCTCGCCACAAAGGGCAGATCGGTGGTGCTGTTAGTGCTGCAGGATTTTCTCGAGGAAGTGCTGCGCGCGTTCGGAACGGGCACTGATGTCGCCGAAGAATTCCTCTTTCGGGCAGTCTTCGATGATCTTGCCCTGGTCCATGAAGATCACCCGATCGGCGACTTTACGGGCGAAGCCCATTTCGTGGGTCACGCACATCATGGTCATGCCTTCGTGGGCCAGTTGCACCATCACGTCGAGCACTTCGTTGACCATTTCCGGGTCGAGCGCCGAGGTCGGTTCGTCGAACAGCATGACGATCGGGTCCATCGCCAGCGCACGGGCAATCGCCACACGCTGTTGCTGACCACCGGACAGTTGCCCCGGATGCTTGTGGGCGTGCGCCGACAGGCCGACGCGCTCAAGCAGTTGCAGGCCTTTCTTGGTCGCCTCTTCCTTGCTGCGGCCGAGCACCTTGATCTGCGCGATGGTCAGGTTTTCGGTGATGGTCAGGTGCGGGAACAGTTCGAAATGCTGGAACACCATGCCGACCCGCGAACGCAGTTTCGGCAGGTTGGTCTTCGGGTCGGCGATCGACGTGCCGTCAACCACCACGTCACCTTTCTGGAACGGCTCCAGGGCGTTGACGCACTTGATCAGCGTCGATTTGCCGGAACCCGACGGGCCGCAGACCACGATTACTTCGCCTTTCTTGACCTCGGTGCTGCAATCAGTCAGCACCTGGAAGTCCCCATACCACTTGTTGATGTTTTTGATAGAGATCATACGGCGAACCTTTTCTGCAGACGCTTGACCAACCGCGAGGCGGCGAAGCTGATGATGAAGTACACGAGACCGGCGAAAATCAGGAACTCATTGGAGCGGCCGATGATGTCGCCGCTGGCGCGCGAGGCGTTGAGGAAATCCACCAGGCCCACGGTGTAGACCAGCGAGGTGTCCTGGAACAGGATGATGCTCTGCTGCAGCAACAGCGGGGTCATCTTGCGGAACGCCTGCGGCAGGATGATCAGGCGCATCATCTGTCCGTAGTTCATGCCGAGTGCTTGTGCAGCACCCATCTGGCCCTTGGAAATCGACTGCACACCGGCACGGACGATTTCGCAGAAGTACGCCGCTTCGAACATCATGAATGCCACGACGCAGGAGGTGAACGCACCGATCGGCGTGTCTTCGCCAGTGATCCAGCGCAGCACGAACGGCACCGCCAGGTAGAACCAGGTGATCACCAGCAGCAGCGGAATCGAGCGGAAATAGTTGACGTAGGCGCCAGCGATGCTCGACAGCAACTTGTTGTGCGACAGACGGCACAGCGCGAGGATCGTGCCGAGAATCATCCCGCCGATCACGCCCATGGCCATCAGCTTGAGGGTCATCACCATGCCGTTCCACAAACCGGGAATGGCCGGGACGATGCCACTGAAATCGAATTCCATTATTTACCCCCTACGGAGATCAGGCCGGGAACCGCGACTTTCTTCTCGACCAGGCGCATCAGCAGCATCAGGCTCATGTTGAGGGTGAAATAGATCAGCGTCGCCAAAGTGAACGCTTCGAACAGGTTGGCCGAGAATTCGGCGGTCTGTTTGGTCTGCGCCAGCAATTCCATCAAACCGATCAGGGACGCCACGGAGGAGTTCTTGAACACGTTGAGGAATTCCGAGGTGAGCGGCGGAATGATGATCCGGTAGGCCTGGGGCAGCAGCACGTTCCAGTAGATCTGCGGCAATTTGAAACCCATCGCGCGGGCGGCGGATTCCTGGCCACGGGGCAACGCCTGGATACCGGTGCGCACTTGCTCGCAGACACGGGCGGCGGTGAACAGGCCGAGGCAGACGACCACGCTCAGGTAGGCCGAAGTGGTCGGGTTGAGGTCCTGCTTGTACCACTCCTGCAGATCCGCCGGCAGCAGATCGGGTACCAGGAAGTACCAGATGAACAGCTGCACCAGCAGCGGCACGTTACGGAACAGCTCGACGTAGCAGGTCGCAATGCCGGATACGATGCGGTTCGGCACGGTGCGCATGATGCCCAGCAGCGAGCCGAGCAGCAGGGCGATGATCCACGCCACGACGGCGATGGCGATGGTCCAGCCCAGACCGGAGATGAACCAGTCGAGATAGGTCTCGCTGCCCACGCCGGTGGACTTGAAGAACACGCCCCAGTCCCAGTTGTAATTCATTAGGGTCTCCCCTCGATTCGATCGATGTACAAGTGCCCGCCTGGGGAACTCCGTTCCCTCCCCAGTCTTTTTTCAAAGACCGGGCACACGCGATCGGCTCGACAGCCACCGGTTCGAGTGTTTCCAGAAAAATGCCAGCAGGGAGTGACCATCCCCTGAAAAGGCAGGCGCCTCCTCAGGGGATAAGGTTAGTCAGAAAATCAGGACTTTTTGTCGTCAGCCGCTTTGTCGGTCGGAGTGGCGATCAGCGCCTTGAGCTCGTCGCTCATCGGGAAGTTCAGGTTCAGACCTTTTGGCGGGATTGGCGCCATGAACCACTTGTCGTAGATCTTGTTGATCTCGCCCGATTTATAGGTGGCGACGATCGCGTCATCCACAGCCTTTTTGAACGGCGCATCACCCTTGCGCACCATGCAGCCGTAGATTTCATACGACTGTGGCGTGCCGGTCACTTCCCAATCGGTGGCTTTCTTGGCCTTGGCCGCTTCGCCGGCGAGCAGGGCGTCGTCCATCATGAACGCAACGGCACGGCCCGACTCCAGCATCTGGAAGGACTCGCCGTGGTCTTTGGCGGAGATGACGTTCATGCCCATCTGCTTGTCGGCGTTCATCGCCTTGAGGATGCGCTCGGAGGTGGTGCCGGCGGTGGTCACGACGTTCTTGCCTTTCAGATCGTCGAAATCCTTGTACTTGGAGTCTTTCTTGGACAGAAGACGGGTACCGATTTCGAAGATGCCGACGGAGAAGTCGACCTGCTGCTGACGCTCGACGTTGTTGGTGGTCGAACCGCACTCGACGTCCACGGTGCCGTTCTGCACCAGCGGGATACGGGTCTGCGAGGTGACGAGGTTGTATTTGACTTGCAGGTTCGGCAGGTCGAGGTCTTTCTTGATCGCTTCGACGATGGCCAGCTGGATATCGTGCGAGTAGCCGACCGGCTTGCCGGACGCATCAGCGATGTAGGAGAACGGGATGGAGGCGTCACGGTGGCCAAGGGTGATGACACCGGACTCTTTGATCTTCTTCAGGGTGCCGGTGAGCTCGGCGGCGAAAACTGGCGTGCTGATCAGAGCGGCAGCAATGGCTGCGCCCAGGATATGGGGAACGATGCGCATCAAATTTTCCTCGACTTTGTTTTTTTTATGGAGCCAGTTTGTCGGCCCTTTTTGTGCTTCGAATGCCTGACGGCTCCTGAAGTGTTGGCACAACAGGCATTCGTCGAGAGAGTGTAGAGCATGACTCGTGCCAGAGCAGGCGCCATTGGTTAATGCCTTGTTTTATAACGTTATTAAACTTTTGTGGCGGCAATTTGATGGGGCGCTGATCCGGTTAACCGAACCGACTGAGGAGTCGCGTTCGGAAAACCGAATGCTTGTAACTCGCGGTCTCAGGCTTCCCGGCTCAGCGGCGTTTCATGCAAATACAGCCACTTCACCCCGGCTGGCTGCGCGCTCAGGATCGCCACCGACGCCCGCGAGTGTTCAGCGCCGTCCAGGCGATGGGTTTCTACGTAGCTCACGGCGAGCCTGTCGTCCTGCTGCCATAGCGTGTGCAAATCACTGATCTCGATATCGAGTCCCTTTCTGGCGCCCACGGCACCCCTGAACAGTTGCTCGACTTCGGGCCGGTCCAACGGAATCGCCGAGATACCGAGCATGCTGAAATCTTCGGCAAATGCCTGCATCAACGGCTCGATGCTCGCGGCGCCCATGCCGTCGGCATCGGTGAACACCCGAAGGATCAGTTCGTGGACGTGATGAATACTGTGTTCGGCCTGTTCGATGGGATCGTTTGTCATGGGCGTTCCTTTGCAGGGGAAAGTTGATGCATCTGCAGCAGCGGGAAAAGCCCGATCAGCGCTGCAATCGCGAACGTCAGGTGATAGGCCGGCGTGGTGTCGAGCCGCTGGAGCAGCACGTTGAAGATCATCAGAAACAGTGCGGCGCCGAGGCTGAAAGACATCTGGCGATTGATGTTCCAGATGACACTGGCCTTGTGCATATCGCCGTCGGCGAAGTCCATCATGGAGGTGGTCTGCGCGGTATTGGCACCGATGCCACCACCGATGCCCATCAGGCTGTAAGCGATCACGATGATCCACAGATCACCTGGCGCACTGACCAGCACCAGCGTGGCAATGCCGCCACTGTGCAACAGCATGCCGAGGGTAAACAGGCGCCTGGCGCCAACCCGGTTGTAGACCCGGCCGCCAATCGTCATCGCAATGAACGCGCCGATGGCGTAGAGGAGCATGAACATTCCGGTCAGCCGGGCGCTGAAGTGCAGGGTGCTCTGCAGGTAGAAAATGCTCATCAGGTTGACCCCGGTGAACACGCCCGGAATCGCGTAATAGATGAAAATCGACGTGCTGAGTTTTCTGCTTCTGAGCAGGCTCAAGTCGATGATCGGGTTGTTGCAGCGGCGGTAGTGCAGCAGATACAGCGCGATGAATATCAGCCCCGCCATGACAAAACCCAGCGCTGCCCATGGCGGATAGTCGCCGCCGTACAGCGACATCCCCATCAGCAGACTGGCGAGCGCCGCGCTGACCAGCAACAGGCCTTTGATATCCGGGCGTTGAAGTCTGGCGGGGCGGCTTTCCCTGATCCACAACCAGGACAATCCGGCGGCAAGCAGCGAAAACGGGATGTTGCTGTAGAACACCCAGCGCCAGGAACTGATGTCAACAATGACGCCGCCCACGGTGGGCGAAATCGCTGGTGCGAGCAGTGCGACGGCCATCACCAGCGTGGATATTCTCGCCCGTTGCTCACCCTGGAAAAGATTGAATGCCAGCGCTTGCCCGACCGGAATCAGCAGGCCGCCGCCGATGCCCTGGATGAAGCGCCAGATCACCAGTTCCTCGAAGCTGTCGGCCTGGCCGCACAGCCATACCGCTGCTGCAAACAGCAACATCGAGGCCGTGAGGATTTCGCGGCTGCCCCAGCGTGCGGCCAGCCAGGTGCTCACCGGAACGATCAGCGTCAGGCCGAGAATGTAAGCATTGCCAACCCATGCCACCGCTGAGCTGTTGACGTGCAATGTTGCCGACAGACTGGGCAGCGCCACTGCCGACATGAAGATGTTGATGCAGTCGATAAAGAAGCCGAGCAGGAAAACCGACGCGACTTTATAGCGGTAACTCATGGTGTTTTCCCCTTTGTCGTCAAGCATAGGGGCGATAGACTCCGGCCGTCGATGCACTGGGGCTGAACACAATGTTTGAAGGGATTGAACCGTGACGCAGGGCGCCCTGCATACGCACTTGAACCGGGTACAGACGTTTCTGGCGATCGCCGAACTGGGTTCGTTCACCAAGGCTGCCAGCCATCTCAACCTCAGCCGGGCGATGGTCAGCCTGCACATCAAGGCGCTGGAAGCGGCGTTGTCTACAACGCTGCTGATGCGCAACAGTCGTGCTGTGTCTCTGACCGAGGCCGGGCAAAGCTTTTACAACGAATTCAAAACCATCGTTGCCGATATCGACACTGCCTTCGACAGGGTGATGCACGGCACAAACCGCGTTTCGGGCACGTTGCGGATCAGCTCCACCAGTGAATACGGCGAGCGATTCATCCTGCCGCTGATTCCGTTATTCGCCGAGCGCTATCCGGACATCCGCCTGTGCTACGACTTCAACTCTTCGCTCAACGATCTGCTCGCCGAACGGCTGGATCTGGTGGTTCGCCTGGGCAACCTGGCAGACTCGGCTTTCAAGAGCCGGAAACTGGCGGAGTATGAAATTGTGCTGGTGGCGACTGAAGGGTTTCTGGCCCGCCATCCGGTAAAAACGCCTCAGGATCTCGATGCCGCACCGTGGATCGCCAACAGCAATTTGCTGGCGCCGACGCAGTGGGTTTTACGCGATGGTGTGGGGGAGGGGGTCGAGGTCAATGGCACGCGTCAATTCCAGTCAAATTCCTCGACGGCGATTCGTTCGATGACCTTGTCGTCGCTGGGCGTGTCGGTGTTGCCGGCGTGGATGGTTGAAGACGATATGGCCTGCGGGCATCTGGTGCGCGTGTTGCCGGAATACTCGCTGCCGTCACAGCCGATCAGCCTGGTGTTTCCTGATATGCCGCATCTGCCGCAGAAATCGCGGGTGTTTATCGATTTTCTAGTGGCACATCTGGGGCGCTGAAATCAAAAGCCCCTCACCCTGACCCTCTCCCGGAGGGAGAGGGGACTGACCGAGTTGTTCTTGCGAGCTTCGCCGACCTGAAATGTCGAGCCGAACTCAGGTCATGAAAAGCATGAAGATCTGCTCCCGTTCCCCCTCGCCCCCCTTGGGGGGAGAGGGCTGGGGTGAGGGGGGCTGGATCTTGCGGGGACAACAAAAAGCCCCTGAATCTCACAATTCAGGGGCTTTCGTTCAAGCGATGGGGCGAAGATCAAGCCGCCTCGATCTTGCGGTTCTGCTCAACCTTGCCCAGATACGTCGCCAGCTTCTGCTGCTCGTCCGGTGTGGTGAACAATCCAAGCTTGGTACGGCGCCACAGAATGTCATGCGCCGTGGTCGCCCACTCTTCGCTGCACAGGTAATCGACTTCGCGAGTGTAGAGCCCGCCGCCGATGTGCTCGCCCATGTCAGCCAGGCTTTCCACACCTTCGAGCATGCGCCAGGTGCGGCTGCCGTAGGTGACGGCCCAGCGCCGGGCGATTTCCGTCGGGACAAAATCGAACTTGTCGCGGATCCGCGCGCTCAGGGCTTCGGGCGTGGTCATGTCTTCGCCGCCGGGCAGGGTGGCAGTGGCCGTCCAGCTCGGGCGCATCTGGGTGAAGAACGGCATCAACTGCGCCATCGCCGACTCGGCGAGTTTGCGATAGGTAGTCAGCTTGCCGCCAAACACCGACAGCAGCGGCGCTTCTTCAGCGTTGCCCGACAGCGCCAAGGTGTAATCGCGGGTGACGGCGGACGGGTTGTCGGATTCGTCGTTGCACAGCGGACGTACACCCGAGTAGCTGTGCAGGATGTCTTCGCGGCTGACTTGCTTCTTGAAGTGGGCGTTGACCACTTTCAGCAGGTAATCGGTTTCGCCTTCGGTGATCGCCACTTTCGCCGGGTCGCCGGTGTACTCACGGTCGGTGGTACCGATCAGGGTGAAGTGGTTCAGGTACGGAATGGTGAAGACGATGCGCTGATCTTCGTTTTGCAGAATGTGCGCGTGCTCGCCTTCGTACAGTTTCGGCACGATGACGTGGCTGCCCTGAATCAAACGGATGCCGTACGGCGATTCCATTTTCAGGTCGTCACGAATGAACTTGGCGACCCATGGGCCGGCAGCATTGACCAACGCTTTGGCGGTAATCGAAAACAGGCTGCCGTCGGCGCGCTCCAGATGCAGATGCCACAGGCCCTTGGTGCGGCGGGCGCTGACGCAGCGGGTCTGGGTGTGCACATGGGCGCCTTTCTCGCGTGCAGCCATGGCGTTCAGGACCACGAGGCGGGCATCGTCGACCCAGCAGTCGGAGTATTCGAAGCCGTTCTTGATTTCGCTTTTCAGTGCGCTGTCGGCGCCAAACTTCAGGCTTTTCGAACCTGGCAGTTTTTCGCGCTTGCCGAGGTTGTCATACAGGAACAGGCCGGCACGAATCATCCACGCCGGACGCAGGTGCGGGCGGTGCGGCAGGACGAAACGCATGGGTTTGACGATGTGCGGCGCCTTGGCCAGAAGCACTTCGCGCTCGGCCAGCGCTTCGCGCACCAGACGGAATTCGTAATGTTCGAGATAGCGCAAGCCACCGTGGATCAGCTTGCTGCTGGCCGACGAGGTGTGGCTGGCCAGGTCATCTTTTTCGCAAAGGAACACCGAAAGACCGCGACCGGCGGCATCCGCTGCGATCCCCACGCCATTGATCCCGCCGCCGATCACGGCAACGTCATAGATCTCGGAGAGAGGGGGCGTACGCAAGGTAGAGGTGGACATCGGCTGGCCTCGGTTCTTTTGGTTTTATGTCTTGGAAATCGAACATTAATGTTCATTTGCGAAAATGTTAGCCCATAAAGACGCGCACAGCCAGTCACGTTCGATTGAAAAAACTCATCGAAGGGCTGAGAAAGGAAAATATCCGAACATTAAAAGCAAAAGATCGCAGCCTTCAGCAGCTCCTACAGGAGGAATGCATTCCAGATGTAGGAGCTGCCGAAGGCTGCGATCTTTTGATGCCTGGAAGCGTTAAACGACTTCCAGACGAATCTTGTGCTGGCTCAGCAACTGCGCCAGCGCCGGTACCGGCTGCTGATCGGTGACCAGGCAATCGATCAGGCTGATCGGCCCCAGTCGGATCATCGCGTTGCGCCCGAACTTGCTCGAGTCCGCCGCGAGAATCACCTGCCGCGCGTTGGCAATGATCGCCTGGCTCACCCGCACTTCCTGATAATCGAAGTCGAGCAGGCTGCCGTCCTCATCGATCCCGCTGATGCCGACCAGGGCGAAATCGACCTTGAACTGGTTGATGAAGTCCACGCTCGCCTGACCGACCACACCGCCGTCACGCCGCACGTTACCGCCGGTCAACAGCACATCGAAATCATCCTTGGCGCTGAGCATCGAGGCGACGTGCAGGTTGTTGGTGATGATTTTCAAGTGACTGTGATTGAGCAGGGCGCGGGCGATCGATTCGGTGGTGGTGCCGATGTTGATGAACAGCGAGGCGTGATCGGGGATCTGTGCGGCGATGGCTTCGCCGATGCGTTGCTTTTCGTCGCGCATCTGATCGGCGCGCATCGCGTAAGCAGTGTTTTCAACGCTGGAATCGTAAGCGGCGCCGCCGTGGTAGCGACGCAGCAGGTTGGCTTCCGCGAGCTGATTGATATCGCGGCGGATGGTTTGCGGGGTGACAACGAACAGCGTGGCCATCTCCTCGATGCTCACATAGCCGCGTTCGCGGACCAGCTCGAGGATTTGCTGCTGACGGGGAGGCAGATTCATGGGGCTTCCTTTGGGCTGCCAAGCAAAATTTGCCCATGATGCCGCAGGAATCTGCTCCCTACCAGTTTCCAGCTTTAGTCAGTCCTCAGCGTGGCTTATTCAGCGTCCTCACGCGCCCAGTCACGGGTACGGCTGACGGCTTTTTTCCAGCCTTTGTAGAGTTTCTCTTTCTCGACTTCATCAAGGCTCGGTTCGAACTCGCGCTCGATCACCGCTTTGCCGCGCAGCTCTTCCAGGCTGCCCCAGAAACCGCAGGCCAGACCGGCCAGGTAAGCGGCGCCCAGTGCAGTGGTTTCGCGCATTTGCGGGCGTTCGACCTGGGTGCCGAGGATGTCGGCCTGGAACTGCATGAGGAAGTTGTTCGCCACCGCGCCGCCGTCTACACGCAGGGCCTTGAGGCGTTCGCCGGAGTCCTGTTGCATGGCGTCGAGTACATCGCGGGTCTGGTAGGCAATCGATTCCAGCGCGGCGCGGATGATGTGATCCACGCGCACGCCGCGAGTCAGGCCGAACAGCGCGCCTCGGGCATACGGGTCCCAGTACGGTGCGCCGAGACCAGTGAACGCCGGCACCAGATAGACGCCGTTGCTGTCCTTGACCTTGTTGGCGAAGTATTCGGTGTCGTGGGCGTCGTTGACGATTTTCAGTTCATCGCGCAGCCATTGCACGGTCGAACCGCCGTTGAACACTGCACCTTCCAGAGCATAGGCAACTTCGCCGCGCGGGCCGCAAGCGATGGTGGTGAGCATGCCGTGCTGGGATTTCACCGCTTTGTCGCCGGTGTTCATCAGCAGGAAGCAACCGGTGCCGTAAGTGTTTTTCGCCTGGCCCGGCTCGACGCACATCTGCCCGAACAGTGCCGCTTGCTGGTCGCCGGCAATACCGCCGATGGCGATGCCGCTCTTGGTGCGACCGTAGATTTCCGAAGAGGCTTTGACTTCCGGGAGCATCTCGCGCGGGATGTCGAGAATCTCCAGCATCTTCGAATCCCACTCCAGCGAGTGAATGTTGAAGAGCATGGTGCGCGAGGCGTTGGTGTAGTCGGTGACGTGTACCTTGCCGCCGGTGAATTTCCAGATCAGCCAGCTATCGACGGTGCCGAACAGCAGCTCGCCATTGCGTGCACGCTCGCGGCTGCCTTCGACGTTGTCGAGGATCCACTTCAGTTTGGTGCCGGAGAAGTACGGGTCGGTGACCAGACCGGTGGTGTCACGGATGTAGTCTTCGTGGCCGTCGCGCTTGAGCTGCTGGCAGATCTCGGTGCTGCGGCGGCACTGCCAGACGATCGCGTTGTACACCGGACGGCCGGTGGTCTTGTCCCAGACCACGGTGGTTTCACGCTGGTTGGTGATACCGATCGCGGCCACCTGGTCGTGATGCAGGCCGGCCTGGGCCAGTGCCTCAACCATCACTGCGCTCTGAGTGGCGAAGATTTCCATCGGGTCGTGCTCGACCCAACCGGCCTGCGGGTAGTGCTGAACGAATTCGCGCTGGGCGGTGCAGACCACGTTCGCATCGCGGTCGAAAATGATTGCGCGGGAGCTGGTCGTACCCTGATCAAGGGCAATGATGTAGTTCTTGTTCTGAATGTCGGTCATGTCGATTGCCTTGGACGAAAAAAACGAGAGTGGGCCATGGCGCAGGCTCGGATGGGCAGGAGCCGGCGCCGACTGTTTCAAGAAGTTCTTGGTTTGCCGTCAATGGCCGGTTCTGCATCCTTTGTAGCAGGTGTGGCGCCGGTCAGGTGACGGGCGATGAGCCCGCGATACCCGGCAGCGCCGAGGCAGGCACCGACAATCGGTGCAAAAATCGGAATCAGGAAATACGGAATATCTCGACCGCCAGTGAAGGAAATTTCACCCCAACCGGTAAAGAAAGTCATCAGTTTCGGACCGAAGTCACGCGCCGGGTTCATCGCAAAACCGGTCAGCGGGCCCATCGCACTGCCGATCACGGCAATCAGCAAGCCGATCAGCAGCGGTGCCATCGGGCCTCTTGGCAGACCGTTGTTGTCATCGGTCAGGGCCATGATCACGCCCATCAGGATCGCGGTGATGATCATCTCGACCAGAAAGGCCTGAGCCGTCGACAGCACCGGGTTCGGGTAAGTGGAGAACACCGATGCCAGTTCAAGACTGGCGGCCGAACCGCGAACCATCTGGTGGGTTTGTTCGTAATCGAAGAACAGGTTGCTGTACAGCGTGTAGACCAGCAGCGCGCCGCAGAAGGCGCCGGCAATTTGCGCGAGGATGTAGAACGGCAGTTTGCGCTTTTCGAAGTCGGCGAAGATTGCCAGAGCGATGCTCACGGCCGGATTGAGGTGCGCGCCGGATACCCCGGCGGTGAGGTAGATCGCCATGCTCACGCCGACACCCCAGATGATGCTGATTTCCCACAGGCCGAAGCTGGCGCCCGCGACTTTGAGCGCGGCGACACAACCGGTGCCGAAGAAGATCAGTAGGGCGGTGCCGAGAAACTCGGCCATGCATTGGCCGGAAAGCGAAGGTTGCGGTAAAGCAGCTGTCATTGAAAACCTCGGTTCTTTTTCTTGTGTGGCGCCTTGCCAACGGAGCAAGGCGCGATCTTCACCGGGTCGGAATCCCCATTCGCTTCCCGGGTTACTGCTGGGTACTGCGCGGAGCATGATTCTTACATTATTCAGATTCGAAAAAATATAGACAAGAAACAAACCTGTCAAAGGTCGAAAGTGAACTGTCAGTCACAATATAACTATTCGCCGCATGAATGATCAGTGCGGCTCCCCCGGTGCATGGACCTGCAGACCACGGGAATCGCGGCTTGGAATAGAGCCTTTTAACCCACGATGACCTAGAATCGGCCGCAGGTTTTTTCTGAGATTGCCGAACCCGGAGCTGCCATGACCCCTGCGTTGGACTTGTTGAAAAAAGTTCGTGCCGAACATCGCGTGCACAGTTACGAACATGATCCGAAGGCCGCGTCTTATGGGCTGGAGGCAGCGGAGAAGCTCGGGCTCGAACCGGCGCAGGTGTTCAAGACCCTGCTGGCCGCCAGTGAGAAAGGCGAATTGCTGGTCGCCGTAGTGCCGGTCGTCGGAACGCTCGACCTCAAGGGGCTCGCGCATGCCGCCGGAGTGAAGAAAGCCGAAATGGCCGACCCGGCCGCCGCGCAGCGTTCGACCGGCTATCTGTTGGGCGGTATCAGCCCGCTCGGGCAGAAGAAACGCCTGCGCACCTTCATCGATAATTCCGCTCAGGGTTTTGCGACTATCTATGTGAGTGCCGGGCGGCGAGGGCTGGAGGTGGAACTGGCGCCAGCAGTATTGGCCGAGCACACCCAGGCGACGTTCGCCGATATCGGCCGGGCGTAACAAGAGCGCTCGCTGTATGAAGAAAAAATTGCGTTTCTGTCACTGGCACTGATCCGGGCCGCCGTTGCATGCTCGGTCGACCAATTCAGGGGGAAAGCCATGCAGCTTGCGTTTCATCAGGTCGACGCGTTCAGTGATCGGCCGTTCAGTGGCAACCCGGCGATGGTCTACCGGCTCGACAGCTGGCTGGCCGATGACTTGATGCAGAAGATCGCCGCCGAACACAATCTGGCGGAAACCGCATTTCTGGTGCGCGAAGGGCAGGCCTGGCATATCCGCTGGTTCACGCCGACTACTGAGGTGCCACTCTGTGGGCATGCGACGTTGGCCAGCGCGTTTGTGCTGTATGAAATCCATAAGGAAAGTGCAGCGCGCATCGACTTCACTTGCAAGTCTGGTGCGCTGAGTGTCAGCCGTGAGGGCGACCGGTTATGGCTGGATTTCCCGACCATCGTACCTTCGGAAATCGGCGTGACGCTGGATGTCGAGCGGGCACTCGGTGTTGAGGCTGTCGACGTGTTGGGCTCGAACGAACTGTTCGTGGTGCTGGAGTCGGAACAGGCCGTGCTCGACTGCAAACCCGATATGGCTGCGCTGGCGAAACTGCCGTGGCTGGGCGCGATTGTCACTGCGCGCGGCAATCAGCACGACTTCGTCTCCCGCTATTTCGCCCCGGCGATCGGCATCAACGAGGACCCGGTGACCGGTTCGACGCACTGCAGTCTGATTCCGTACTGGGCCAAGCGCCTGGGCAAATCGAACCTGACCGCGTGCCAGCGCTCGGCGCGGGGCGGTGAATTGTTCTGTCGGCTGGAAGGGGAGCGGGTGAAAATTGGTGGCAAAGCGACGTTGGTGGCCAGCGGCACCCTGCATCTGAGCTGACCGCAATCCCTTGTAGGAGTGAGCCTGCTCGCGATAGCGGTCTATCAGTCAACATCTTCGGCGACTGATTAACCGCTATCGCGAGCAGGCTCACTCCTACAGGAATATATGTTCGATCAGAGGCTGGTGCTGAATCGGCGCACGCCGTTTTCCACCGCCGGGATCTGCGCCGCCGTGCTGCCCGAAGCCTGGAACAGCACCAGGTGATCCGCCGCTACGCGAATCCCGACCTGCGCGCCGACCAGATGATCGGCATGGCTTGGGAAGATCGATTCCAGCTGGGCGCCAGTCGGCAGTTGCAGGCGGTACAAAGTCGCCGCACCGAGGAACGTCTTGCCGACAATCTGCGCCTGCAATGCGCTGTCCGGCGCATAGACAATGTCATCCGGGCGCAGCAACACATCCACCGCGCCGCCTATCGGCCAGGTGTAAGCACGATTACCGCGCAGTTCACCCAGCTCGGTCTGCACCGACTCCGGGCTGACAAGCTGGCCGCGAATGAAGTAACCCTGACCGATGAAGCTGGCGACATACGGCGTCGCCGGTTCGTGATAAAGGTTGTAGGGCGTGTCCCATTGTTCCAGCCGACCTTCCTTGAATACGCCAACGTGGTCGCTGACGGCAAAGGCTTCTTCCTGATCGTGGGTGACCAGAATCGCACTGGTGCCCCGGGCCTTGAGAATGTCGCGGACCTCATGGCTGAGCTTGCGGCGCAGTTCGCCATCGAGGTTGGAGAAGGGCTCGTCGAGCAGCAGCAGTTGCGGCTCCGGCGCCAACGCACGGGCGAGGGCGACGCGCTGTTGCTGGCCGCCGGACAATTCGTGAGGAAAACGCTTGCCGAGGTTTTTCAGGTTGACCAGTTCCAGCAGCTCTTCGACCACGCGCGTCTTGTGCAGGTGCTTGCGAATGCCGAAGGCGATGTTGTCGGCCACGCTCAGGTGCGGAAACAGCGCGTAGTCCTGAAACACCATGCCGATCCGGCGTTTCTCCGGCGCCAGGGTGAAACCGGCACTGGAGAGGGTTTCGCCACCCAGGGTGATCTCGCCTTCATGCACCGGTTCGAAACCGGCGATGGCGCGCAGGGTGGTGGTCTTGCCGCAGCCGGACGAGCCGAGCAGGCAGCCGATGTCGCCGGCGTTGAGGTGCAGATTGAGGTTCTGCACCACGCGTTGATCTTGATAGCCGCAAGCGAGGTTGCGCAGGTTCAGCAGTAATTCATGGCTCATGCGTGGTGATATGCCGGTTCAACGAGGAACTCGAGCAGGGCCTTCTGTGCGTGGAGACGGTTTTCTGCCTGATCCCAAGCGACTGAGCGCGGATCATCGAGCAGGTCGAGACTGATTTCTTCGCCACGGTGCGCCGGCAGGCAGTGCATGAACAGCACGTCCTCGGCAGCGAGGTCGAGCAGGGCACGGTTGACCTGGAACGGCGCGAACAGCTTGAGGCGCTTGGCAGTTTCCTCT
Organism: Pseudomonas sp. HN2; assembly: GCF_020736465.1. Lineage (NCBI taxonomy): Bacteria > Pseudomonadati > Pseudomonadota > Gammaproteobacteria > Pseudomonadales > Pseudomonadaceae > Pseudomonas > Pseudomonas sp. HN2. Next base: position 4,813,270 of record NZ_CP085885.1, on the reverse strand, counting down.
TCCTGACCCATCGAAGTCCAGACGTCGGTACTGACCAGATGCGCGCCGCGTGCGGCATCCTGCGGGTCGCGGACGATGGTCACGCGATCACCGGCCCTGGCGACAAACTCAGGGTTCGGCTCGTAACCTTCCGGACAGGCGACGCGCAGCTGGAAGTCGAACTGGATCGCCGCTTCTATATAGCTGTTGCACATGTTGTTGCCGTCACCGATCCAGGCCACGGTCTTGCCCTGGATCGAGCCACGGTGCTCAAGAAAGGTCTGCATGTCGGCAAGCAACTGGCACGGGTGCAGATCATCGGACAGGCCGTTGATCACCGGCACGCGCGAGTTGGCGGCGAATTCGGTCAGGGTGCTGTGGGCGAAGGTGCGGATCATCACCGCATCGAGCATGCTCGACATGACGATGGCGCAGTCGCTGATCGGCTCGCCACGGCCCAGTTGGGTGTCGCGCGGGGACAGGAAGATCGCCTGGCCGCCGAGCTGGATCATGCCGGCCTCGAAGGAGATCCGGGTGCGGGTCGAGGATTTTTCGAAGATCATCCCCAGCACGCGGTTTTTCAAAGGCTCGAACAGTACGCCGCGGTTACGCAGGTCCTTGAGCTCAACGCCTCGACGGATCACGCTGACCAGCTCTTCGGGCGTGCAATCCATCAGGGAGAGAAAGTGCCTTGCGCTCATCATTGACTACCTTTTTGCTACAGACCGCAGATGCTCAAAGCCTTGTTTAACGGAACAACGGGCGAGACCTGCGGCGTAAGCCGCACGGGGCGACGAAATAGGGGAAGGCGCGATATTGACATTAAATGTCGCGTTACGCCAATAGGCTACGGTTTCAACGGGATGCGGAGCGCGGAGCGAGGGTTTCGATCGCGCATTGTGAAGCCGGGTTCAGTACAGCAGCGAGCTTCTTTGTACACTGGCCCCGCCGCGCTTGGCAATGTGCCGCGACGGCAGCGGCGCGGCTTTGGTCGCTTTGCGCTCGCTGTGCCACGGATTCGCTTGGTCGGATGTTCAGACTGAAACATTTGCTAAAGCAAAGTGCTGGGTTATAAATAAGTTTCGAGCGACGCAGGAAGCCTCCGCATGGAATCGAAAGAACAACTGTTAATGGAACTGCTGGGCCACACGGCTCGCTCTCTGACCCATCTCACCGCCTCGGTGACCTCGATGTCTTTCGAGTTGTTGCGCAGTGAAGACGAAGTGGTCAAATCCGCCGGTCGACACATGATCGATCGCATGGCCACCATCAGCGCCGGGCTCGACGAACACTGGCGATTGATCGGCGAACTCACCGGCGTGCATGTCGCCCACGAGCAGATCGAAACCATCCAGGAAATCCAGCTGGCCGCACCGCCGCAGCTGCCTTCGAACTGATCGCAGCGGTTTATCGGCTGCCCTGATAACCGTCGATTCACAAGACGAACGTCGCTGGCGCCGCCTCTGTGCACGGGCCATAGTTTTGTTCCCGCGGGCGTGATTGCCCGCTCCCGAACAAGACAGAGACTGGCCATGACCAAGACTCTTCACCACCGTGCGTGCCACCTGTGCGAAGCCATTTGCGGCCTGACCATCGAAACCACAGAAACCGATGGCAACGTCGCGATCACCTCGATCAAGGGGGACGCCCTTGATACCTTCAGTCGCGGGCATATCTGCCCGAAAGCCGTGGCCCTGCAGGATATCCAGAATGATCCGGATCGCCTGCGCCAACCGATGCGTCGGGTCGGCAATGAATGGCTGCCGATCGAGTGGGACGAAGCCTTTGCGCTGGTGGCCGACAAGCTCGCGGCGATTCAGGAGCGTCATGGGCAGAACGCGGTGGCGGTTTATCAAGGCAACCCGAGCGTGCACAACTACGGGCTGATGACCCACAGCAATTACTTCCTCGGTTTGCTGAAAACGCGCAATCGCTACTCGGCCACTTCAGTCGATCAACTGCCCCATCACCTCAGCAGCTACCTGATGTACGGCCACGGTTTGCTGTTGCCGATCCCGGACATCGACCACACCGATTTCATGCTGATTCTTGGCGGCAATCCGCTGGCCTCCAACGGCAGCATCATGACCGTGCCGGATGTCGAGAAACGCCTGAAGGCTATTCAGGCACGCGGCGGCAAAGTGGTGGTGGTCGATCCGCGGCGCAGCGAAACCGCAGCGATGGCCGATCAGCATGTGTTCGTCCGCCCGGGCGGCGACGCGGCGCTGTTGTTCGGCATGCTCAATACGCTGTTCAGCGAAGGCCTGACCCGCGACAGCCATCTGCCGGTCGAAGGCCTGGGCGAGGTGCGCACTGCCGTGGCGTCGTTCACTGCCGAAGCCATGAGTCCATTGTGCGCCGTGCCGGCCGAACAGATTCGCCAGTTGGCGCGCGACTTCGCTGCCGCACCGAGTGCTGTCTGCTACGGCCGCATGGGCGTCTCGACCCAGGCCTTCGGTACCTTGTGCCATTGGGTGGTGCAACTGATCAACCTGGTCACCGGCAATCTCGACCGCGTCGGCGGCGCGCTGTGCACCGAACCCGCTGTGGATCTGGTGGCGTCGACCTCGGGCGGGCATTTCAACAAATGGCAGAGCCGCGTTTCCGGGCGGCCTGAATACGGTGGTGAGTTGCCGGTCTCGGCGCTGGCCGAAGAGATGCTCACCGACGGCGAGGGCCAGATCCGCGCGTTGATCACCGTGGCCGGCAATCCAGTGTTGTCGACACCCAACGGCCGGCAGCTGGAACAGGCGCTGGATGGCCTGGAATTCATGCTCAGCATCGACCTGTACATCAACGAAACCACGCGCTATGCCGACCTGATCCTGCCGTCGACCTCGGCGCTGGAAAACGACCATTACGACACTACCTTCAACCTGTTCGCGGTGCGCAATGTCACCCGCTTCAATCGCGCGATCCTCGCCAAGCCCGAGGGCGCGCTGCATGACTGGGAGATCTTCGTCGGGCTGGCCAAGGCGTTCGCCGAGAAAACCGGCAAAGAGCTGAAACCGACCATGCCGCCGGCGAAGATGATCGACATGGGCCTGCGCATGGGCCGCTATGGCGATGCGTCCGAGCACAAGCTGTCGCTGGCGACGCTGTTCGATCATCCGCACGGCATCGATCTGGGGGCGCTGAAGCCGAATCTGGCGACGCGACTGAAAACGCCGAATCAGCATATTCAGGCCGCACCGCCGGAGATCCTCGCCGACCTCTCACGCTTTGCCGCTTTGCGGGCGCCAGCTGCCGATGAGTTGTTGATGATCGGCCGCCGCCATGTGCGCAGCAACAATTCGTGGATGCACAATTTTCATCGCCTGGTGAAAGGCAAGCCGCGGCATCAGTTGCTGATGCATCCGGATGATCTGGCCAGCCGTGGTCTGGTCGACGGGCAACGGGTTCGGGTGAGCTCGCGGGTCGGGCAGATCGAGGTGGAAGTGCTCGCCAGTCTCGACATGATGAAAGGCGTGGTCAGCCTGCCCCACGGTTGGGGCCACGCGCGCCCGGGCGTGCAGATGGTGATCGCCAGCAGCCAGCCGGGGTCGAGCGCCAACGACCTGACCGACGAGTGTCAACTCGACGAATTGTCGGGCAACGCGGCATTGAATGGCGTACCGGTGACGGTGGCGGCGGCTTGAGCGGGTCTGTCGGGGAGACCGAGCATGGCGCTCGGGATTCCGTTACAATGCGCCACCGTGCCGACCTCTGAGTCGGAAAGTTCAGCCGAGGTGCTCCATGGATATCATCGAAACGATTAAAGAGCAGATTGCCAACAACACCATTCTGCTTTACATGAAAGGCTCGCCGAATGCCCCGCAGTGCGGCTTCTCCGCAAAAGCGGCGCAGGCTGTGATGGCATGTGGTGAAAAGTTCGCTTACGTGGACATCCTGCAGAACCCGGAAATCCGCGCCAACCTGCCTAAATACGCCAACTGGCCGACTTTCCCGCAACTGTGGGTCGGCGGTGAGCTGGTCGGCGGCAGCGACATCATGACCGAGATGGCAGCAGACGGTTCGCTGCAAAGCACCATCAAGGCGGCTGTCGAAGCGGCAGCGGCGAACAAGTCCGAAGCCTGATTCGCTTCAATGTAGGAGTGAGCCTGCTCGCGATAGCGTTCTGTCAGGTATTGAACTATCGACTGACACACCGCCATCGCGAGCAGGCTCACTCCTACAAGTGATTTGTGGTGTTGCCTGCATCGCACCAGGCATAAAAAAGCCCCGCACCTCCAAAGAGGGCGGGGCTTTTTTAGTGTCTCGATTCGACGAGTGTCACATCATTCTTCGCCCATCTGCGATTGCAGATAGTTTTCCAGACCGATCTTGTCGATCAGGCCGAGCTGGGTTTCCAGCCAGTCGATGTGTTCTTCTTCCGACTCGAGGATGTCTTCGAGCAGTTCACGGCTGCCGAAGTCGCCAACGGTTTCGCAATGCGCGATGGCGGCTTTCAGGTCAGCGTGGCCGGTCTTTTCGATGCGCAGGTCGCATTCGAGCATTTCGCGGGTGTGTTCGCCGATGTGCAGCTTGCCAAGGTCCTGCACGTTCGGCAGGCCTTCAAGGAACAGGATGCGCTTGATCAGCTTGTCCGCGTGCTTCATCTCATCGATGGATTCTTTGTATTCGTGCTTGCCAAGCTTGTTCAGACCCCAATCTTCGTACATGCGCGCATGCAGGAAGTACTGATTGATCGCGACCAGCTCATTGGCAAGGATCTTGTTGAGATGCTGGATGACTGTAATGTCGCCTTTCATGATCGGAGTCCTGCCCTGTATTAACCGTATATAAGGCGGAGTTTGAGCTCGGTATTTATAAGTGTCAAACCTAAGTTGTTGAATAATAAATGAAAATTAATCGGAATAAGAATGTTTGTGTTCCGCGTCTGGACGCTAAGCAATTGATTTTCAGGCATAAAAAAACCGGACGCGAAGTCCGGTTCTTTGAAAAGGGGGCCATTACGCAGCAGTAAATTCTACCGGGTAGGGGATCGCTGCCTGGGCGGTTTGCAGCTTGGTCAGGGTTTCGCGCACCACTTCCTTGGCAAGGCAAGCGCATTTGCCGCACTGGCTGGCGACGCCGGTGGCCTGGCGAACTTCTTTATAGCTGCAGCAACCTTCATAGATCGCTTCGCGGATCTGTCCGTCGGTGACGCCAGTGCAGAGGCAAACATACATAAGTAAGAACCGTCGCTGGTTGTGACTCAATTGCGATGGATCTTAATGTTAACGAGAATGATTGTCAAAGTGCTTTCGGAACGCTTCCCAGCCAATTTGCCTGCGCCTGACGAACGGTATTTTCCAGGCGCTCGCTTTACCCAATGAATACGCGGTGGATAACCGAACAGGGAAAATCCGTTACGGACAGGCGAAATACGCAGTGTATGATGGTCGTCCCTTGCGAAGAGGGTTCGTGTCACAGGGCTGTCGCCTGAGGGTGACAGGCTGGCCCGGACCCTGAACTTCAAGTTTTTACACCAGGAGATATCAATGAGCGTACTCGTAGGCAAACAAGCCCCAGACTTCACCGTCCCGGCCGTACTCGGCAATGGCGAGATCGTTGACAGCTTCACCCTGTCCTCGGCCATCAAAGGCAAATACGGCCTGGTGTTCTTCTACCCACTGGACTTCACCTTCGTCTGCCCGTCCGAGCTGATCGCTCTGGACAACCGCATGGCTGACTTCAAGGCACGCAACGTGGAAGTGATCGCTGTGTCGATCGACTCGCACTTCACCCACAACGCCTGGCGCAACACTCCAGTGAACAATGGCGGCATCGGCCAGGTGAAATACACCATGGCTGCCGACATGAAGCACGACATCGCCAAGGCCTACGATGTTGAGTCCGAAGGCGGCGTGGCTTTCCGTGGCGCGTTCCTGATCGACGACAAAGGCATTGTCCGTTCGCAGATCATCAACGACCTGCCGCTGGGCCGTAACATGGAAGAGCTGATCCGTCTGGTCGACGCTCTGCAATTCCACGAAGAGCACGGCGAAGTCTGCCCGGCCAACTGGAAGAAAGGCGACAAAGGCATGAACGCTTCGCCAGAAGGCGTTGCGGCTTACCTGACCGAGAACGCTGCTGCCCTGTAAGGCGCAACGTCGAGGTACAAAAAAACCGGCCCAAGTGGCCGGTTTTTTCATGCGCGGGATTTGTTCGCCGAGGATCAGTCGTCGAAGTCTTCCCATCCGCCCATCTGCTTCCAGCGATTGACGATGCCGCAGAACAGCTCGGCGGTCTTTTCGGTGTCGTAGCGCGCCGAGTGCGCTTCACGACCGTCGAAATCGATGCCAGCCGCCTGACAGGCTTTCGCCAGCACGGTTTGACCGTATGCCAGACCCGCCAGGGTCGCGGTGTCGAAGCTGGAGAACGGGTGGAACGGGTTGCGCTTCATGTCCAGCCGCGCGACTGCCGCGTTGAGAAAGCCCAGATCGAAGCTGCTGTTGTGCCCGACCAGAATCGCCCGTTTGCAGCCGTTGGCTTTCAGCGCCTTGCGGATGCCACGGAAGATGTCGGTCAGCGCGGTTTCCTCGCTGACGGCCATGCGCAGCGGGTGATCAAGCTTGATTCCGGTGAACTCCAGCGCTGCCGCTTCAACGTTCGCACCTTCGAATGGCTCGACGCGGAAGAAGTAGGTGTGATCCGGGTACACGAAACCCTTTTCATCCATGGCGATGGTGGTCGCGGCAATCTCCAGCAGGGCGTCGGTGGCTGCGTTGAAGCCACCGGTTTCTACGTCGACGACAACCGGCAGGTAGCCGCGAAAACGTGCTGCCATCGGGTGACGGGAACCGCCGCCGCCACCTTGACCGTCCAGCTCATCGTCAAAATTGTCTTCACTCACGCGTGTTCCTCCAGCAGGCGCCAGCGCAGTTTTTCACCGGCGCGCAGCGGGATAACGGTCAGCTCGCCAAATGGCAGGCTGGTCGGGGCGGTCCATTCTTCGCGGACCAGGGTGATGCGATCGGTATTCGCCGGCAGGCCGTAGAAGCGCGGGCCGTTGAGGCTGGCGAAGGCTTCGAGCTTGTCCAGCGCGTTACGTTGTTCGAACGCTTCGGCGTACATCTCGATGGCGGCGTAGGCGGTGTAGCAACCGGCGCAGCCGCAAGCGGCTTCCTTGGCGTGCTGGGCGTGGGGCGCCGAGTCGGTGCCGAGGAAGAACTTGGCGCTGCCGCTGGTGGCGGCGTCGAGCAAGGCTTCCTGATGGGTGTTGCGCTTGAGGATCGGCAGGCAGTAGAAGTGCGGCCGAATCCCGCCTACCAGCATGTGGTTGCGGTTGTACAGCAGGTGATGCGCGGTGATGGTCGCGCCAACATTGGCCGAGGCCTCGTTGACGAACTGCACGGCGTCGCCGGTGGTGATGTGTTCGAACACCACTTTCAGCGTCGGGAAGCGCTCGACCACGCGGCGCATGTGCTCATCGATGAAGATCTTTTCGCGATCGAACACATCGACATCGCCACGGGTGACTTCACCGTGGATCAACAGCGGCATGCCGACTTCGGCCATGGCTTCCAGCGCCGGGAAGATCTTGTCGATACTGGTTACGCCGGAATCGGAGTTGGTGGTGGCGCCGGCCGGGTAAAGCTTGGCGGCGTACACGAAACCGCTGGCCTTGGCCTGATGAATTTCTTCCGGTTGGGTGCGGTCGGTGAGGTACAGCACCATCAACGGTTCGAACTGACTGCCGGCCGGGCGGGCAGCGAGAATGCGCTGACGATAGCCGTCGGCTTCGGCGGCGTTGCGCACCGGCGGTACCAGGTTCGGCATGATGATCGCGCGCCCGAAGGTGCGGGCCACATCGGCAACGGTATTGGTCAACACGGCACCATCGCGAAGATGGATGTGCCAGTCGTCGGGACGCAGCAGGGTCAGGCGGTCGGACATGAGGGGATTCCAGGCGGGTCAAACTGAGGCGAATGCTACCGGAAAAGACTCTTGCAGGCACCCGCTATCAAGTTTTGCCACGAGCGTCCGATATCCCGAAGGTATGCCGTAAACATTGTGTGAATCGGTGTTTGTGTTTCACAAGCCAATGGAGCCTCCCGTGCGCCAGCGTTATTTAGCCCTGCTCAGTGTGTTTGCCAGCCTCCCCGCGATGGCGCTGACCTACCAGACCCGTCTGGAGAACATTGAGTGGACGGTCGCCGGCGACCAGTTCGAATGCCGCCTGACCCAGCCGATCACCGATTTCGGCTCGGGCGAGTTCGTGCGCAAGGCCGGTGAGCAGGCGATCTTTCGTCTGAACGCCTACAACGCCATGCTTGGCGGCGGTTCGGCAACCTTGCTCGCGGCGGCTGCACCGTGGCAGCCGGGGCGTGGCGACATCAACCTGGGCTCTGTGCGCCTGGGCAGTGGCAACGTGTTGTTCAACAGCTCGCAATCGCAGGCCGGTGGATTGATCAGCGGCCTGCTGGACGGCCGCAGCCCGGTGGTACGCCGTGCTTCTGGCGATGGCCGCGTCTCCGAAGTGCGTCTGTTGCCGGTGAAATTCAGCAAGGCGTTCAACGATTACCAGACCTGTGTAGCGAAGCTGCTGCCGCAGAATTTCGACCAGATCAAACAGTCGCAGATCGGCTTCCCCGGCGAAGGCGTTGATCTGGACCCGGCTGCCAAGGCCAAACTGCAGGTGATGCTCGATTACATGAAGGCCGATCCGACGGTGAACCACATCGAACTCGATGGCCATTCCGACAACAGCGGCAATCGCCTGACCAACCGCGAACTGTCGCGCCGCCGGGCGCTGGCGGTGGTTGATTTCTTCAAGGCCAACGGCATCCAGGAATCGCAGATCACCGTGCGTTTCCACGGCGAGCAGTATCCGATCGTGCCGAACACCAGTAAGGCCAATCGTGCGAAGAATCGTCGGGTCAACGTGAAATTGTCGCGTGTGGCACCGACCACAGCCCCTGCGCCAGCACCGCAAGCGAGTACGCCAGCCACCGCCGCAACGACTTCCTGACTCGCCGGTCATCGTCGCGCTCTCGACAGATTCTGTCGCTTTGTCGTCTTAAGCTGTCGCGCCTCTGTAAATTATCGCGTTTGAGCGGTAGACTCCCCGGCTTTCCGTAGAACCCCGTGGAGTGATGGCATGGCGGACGTAAACAAGGTCGTTCTGGCGTATTCCGGCGGCCTGGACACTTCGGTGATCCTCAAGTGGCTGCAGGATACTTATAACTGTGAAGTGGTGACATTCACCGCCGATCTCGGTCAAGGCGAAGAGGTCGAGCCGGCCCGCGCCAAGGCTCAGGCCATGGGCGTCAAAGAAATCTACATCGACGACCTGCGCGAAGAATTCGTGCGTGATTTCGTGTTCCCGATGTTCCGCGCCAACACCGTTTACGAAGGCGAGTACCTGCTGGGCACATCCATCGCCCGTCCGCTGATCGCCAAGCGTCTGATCGAAATCGCCAACGAAACCGGCGCCGACGCCATTTCCCACGGCGCCACCGGCAAGGGCAACGACCAGGTGCGTTTCGAACTGGGCGCCTACGCGCTCAAGCCAGGCGTTAAAGTGATTGCGCCATGGCGCGAGTGGGACCTGTTGTCCCGCGAGAAGCTGATGGACTACGCCGAGAAGCACGCGATCCCGATCGAACGCCACGGCAAGAAAAAATCCCCGTACTCGATGGACGCCAACCTGCTGCACATTTCTTACGAAGGCGGCGTACTGGAAGATACCTGGACCGAGCACGAAGAAGACATGTGGCGCTGGACAGTCTCCCCGGAGAAGGCTCCCGACACCCCGCAATATCTGGAACTGACCTACCGCAACGGCGATATCGTCGCGCTGGACGGCGTCGAAATGACCCCGGCCACCGTACTGGCGACGCTGAACAGGATCGGCGGCGAACACGGCATCGGTCGTCTGGACATCGTCGAAAACCGTTACGTGGGCATGAAGTCCCGTGGCTGCTACGAGACCCCGGGCGGCACCATCATGCTGCGTGCTCACCGCGCCATCGAATCGATCACTCTGGACCGCGAAGTCGCTCACCTCAAAGACGAGTTGATGCCGAAGTACGCCAGCCTGATCTACACCGGCTACTGGTGGAGCCCTGAGCGTCTGATGCTGCAGCAGATGATCGACGCTTCGCAGGTCAACGTGAACGGTGTGGTGCGCCTCAAACTGTATAAAGGCAACGTGATCGTCACCGGGCGCAAGTCCGACGATTCGCTGTTCGACGCCAATATCGCGACCTTCGAAGAAGACGGCGGCGCCTACAACCAGGCGGACGCGGCGGGCTTCATCAAGCTCAACGCCTTGCGCATGCGCATTGCTGCCAACAAGGGCCGCAAGTTGTTCTGATTGATTCAGAACGACGCGCAATAAAAAAGGCGGCCTGTTCGGGGCCGCCTTTTTTTTGGAATTTTTGTCTGATTCATCAGGCTGGTCTCTCGTCTGTGCGCGTGCGGCGCATGACTCATCTGTCAGCTTGTTCTTCCCAACAACGTGACTGTCTGTGAGCACAGGTTGTAAACGATACACAGCGTCGCACCTGAGCCTTTCTTCGCTTGCCGGATCTGCTGCAATGCGGTGTGAGCCAGCGAGTCCGACACATGGTTGGACAAAAACACCAGCACTCGCGGGTTTTTTTTATCGGTTCTGCGCAAAGTCTCGAGAATCGCATCGAATTCCCTCGATGCATCAATATCCCTCGTGTCGATGATGTTCAGTTCGCTGATCAAGGGCGACAACTTGATGGTCTGTACAACCGGACTGGGTGGGTCGCCCATATCGGCTGGCGGATCTGGTGAATTGTGAATTCGGCATGGCCGTTGAAATCTGCCATCAGCCGTTTTACCCGACACGATGCTGCTGGTTATTTCGAAAGCGCACGGTGCGCCTGTCTCGTGCGGCGGTCCGTTTCGTTTGTTGACGCGCTCATGCTGCTCTGTTGCCCTTAAAAAGCTTTTGTCTTTGCCAAAATCCGAGGGTGAGTAGAGCGAGCGGTGGTTGAAGTTGAGGGTAATAAAAAAAAGAAACAACAAGTAGAAGGGAAAACTGATCAGAAACCAGACGTAGATTTCCCGATCCTTATTGTCAAGGAATGGCAGTGAGACGGCAGCCGATGTTTCCGAAATAATCGCAAATATTGCGATGACCGTCATTGGGTTGGTTATCTTTTTTTTTATCTTGAGCATTGTCTTGAGTTCGATAGGGTTGTTTGGCAGGTTGTATTTCTATTTATAGCAAAAGCAAGAATTTAAGTATGCGGCTGTTGTTTCAAGTTTTAAATTCCCGCTCAAGCACAGGGTGCTCTAAAGGATTCAGGCGCTACTGCGTAATGTTTCCATGATGAATGCCGCATTAGTACCGCCAGAGTTCCAGTGCTCCATGCCTCCCCGCTACTGAGGGCGGGCGTCGACAAGTCCGTTAACGGTTGGCGTAGGGCGCTGTCGCCGTGGAATTGAAAATCCTCACACCGGGGTGAAGGAATTAGCCGAATAAACAGCGCATCGAGGCTCGATTTGTGGGAATTATCCTCAATGCCTGTAGGGAATGTCTCTCGATGCAAGTGCGTGTAAAAGTTGTTATGCGATCGAGCAAGTGACTGGGATATCGTGCGTGTTCTAAAAATTCGAACAGCGAAAACTGGACTTGCCCATGAATAAAGTGCTGATCGTGGATGACCACCCCGTCATTCGACTTGCGGTACGTATGCTGATGGAACGGCATGGCTACGAAGTCATTGCAGAAACGGATAATGGCGTTGATGCACTACAAATTGCTCGCGAACAAATGCCGGATCTTGTCATTCTGGATATCGGAATACCCAAACTCGACGGGCTGGAAGTTATTGCACGCCTGACGTCCACCGTGATGCCGCTGAAAGTTCTGGTGCTGACTTCCCAGGCGCCCGGACATTTTTCAATGCGTTGCATGCAATCGGGTGCAGCAGGTTATGTGTGCAAGCAACAGGATCTGACCGAATTGCTGAGTGCAATCAAAGCAGTGCTCTCGGGATACAGTTACTTTCCCAACCAGGCCCTGCACACCGTGCGAACCAGTCTGGGCAATGCGAGTGAAGCGGACATGGTCGATCGCCTGTCCGGTCGGGAAATGATGGTGTTGCAACAGTTGGCGCGCGGCAAGACCAACAAGGAAATCGCCGATGGCATGTTTCTGAGCAACAAGACAGTGAGCACTTACAAGACTCGCCTGTTACTGAAACTCAATGCCCGCTCTCTGGTTGATCTGATCGAGCTGGCGCAGCGCAATGGCCTGGTCTGAACGATTCGACAGCTGAGACCGTCATGGGCCGATCAAGCTCAGTTGCCGCATAAAATGAAAAGCCTCCGTCAAGGGAGGCCTTCAGATATCAGAAATCAAAATCGTAGTCGGCCAATTGCCTTTGCAGTCGGCGCTCCTCAAGCAGGTTGTCGATTGTGCGACGCTTGCTGAGGTTGGTCTTGGCCACTTCAACCACCGGTTCGACCTCATCGGTATCGGTGGAAATAAGCTCTTCTACATCCAGTTGCTCTGTGTCGGTACTCATGAAGTCAACTCCCGGCTAAGACTGCCTTTGGCGCTCCTTATATCGACATTACTGCGGCGGGTAAAAAAGATTTTTTCAATCGATGGATGCAAAAAACTGATGGCGGATCAATCGTCGGAAGTTTTGTGTTTGTATTCGCACAGATCTTCGATGCGGCAGCTGCCGCAGCGCGGTTTGCGAGCCAGGCACACATAACGGCCGTGCAGAATCAGCCAATGGTGCGAGTCGAGCAGGAATTCTTTCGGTACAAACTTCATCAACTTCATTTCAACTTCCACAACGTTTTTCCCCGGCGCGATGCCGGTGCGGTTGCTGACCCGGAAAATGTGCGTGTCGACCGCCATGGTCAGTTGACGAAACGCCGTGTTGAGTACCACGTTGGCAGTCTTGCGTCCGACGCCCGGCAAGGCTTCCAGTTCCTCACGGGTCTGCGGGACCTCGCCGCCATGGCGTTCTACCAGCAGGCGACAGGTTTCGATGACGTTTTTCGCCTTGCTGTTGTAGAGGCCGATCGTCTTGATGTATTCCGACAGCCCCTCGACGCCCAGTGCGTGAATCGCGGCGGGTGTGTTGGCGACGGGGAAGAGTTTGGCAGTGGCCTTGTTGACCCCCACATCGGTGGACTGCGCCGAAAGAATTACCGCAATCAGCAACTCGAAGGGCGAAGAATAGGCCAGTTCGGTTTTCGGCTCGGGATTGTCTTCGTGCAGGCGGCGAAATATCTCAAGACGTTTTGCAGCATTCATGGGCGATGCGTTTCCTTGGTGACAGAGTTGCGGCGTGTCCACGCCTGACGAACGGCGAGAAGCAAACCCAGTAAAACAAAAGCGCCGGGAACCAGCGTAATCAGATGCAGCCCCTCGGGGAATAAAACCAGGCCTTGCCAATGCGCCGCCAGTCCTCGGCCAAGGGTGCCGTGACCGATAATCTCCCGCAACCCACCGAACAACAGCATGAGCGCGCCGAACAGGGCGCAGCGTTTGACGCGGGCAGCGACGGGCTCGCCGAAGAAGCCGTGGTACTCAAGCACGACGCAGTACAAGGCGATCAACCCTATATAGAGCTCGGTTTTCTGCTGCCATGGCAAAAACCAGCGTTGCGCGGCGAGATCCGCGCAACTGGTCAATGTCGCGGCGACGATCAGGCTGATCAGCAACGCGCTCATGCTCTTCACACGCCTGCGCAACGGCGACATGCAGACAGCAAAAACGCCGAGCACAGCGCCGAGCATCATCGTCATCCCCAGCGCCGCGTCCAACGTGGGTGTGGCGCCCAGGAGCGGCACCAGCATCAATAAACTCACCGTGTGTTTCATGGGCCAGCCCCCAGCAGCAGCTCCCGATGCTCATCGAAATAACGCAGAGCGTCATGAATTGCATGGAGGGTGGCACGGGAGGTGATGGTCGCGCCGGCGATCTGATCGAATTGCCCTTGATCCTTTTTCAGCGCCCAACCGGGGTCTGTCGGTTCATTGCGAGATTTACCGGTGAAACGCTGCAGCCAGGCATTCGGCCATTCACCAAGGTAGCCACCCAATCCCGGCGTTTCGCGCTGCTCCAGGGTTTTCACACCAAGGAGTCTGCCGTTGGCATCGATGGCGATCAGCAGTTCGAGCGTGCCTGCGTAACCCTCACTGCGACTGCGCAACAGCACGGCTACCGTTTGTCCGGATCGCATCGCCCGATAGCCGCCCGACAAAATGCTATGGCGCAACGTCACCTTGCCGAGGGCTAGCGGCCGTTCCAGCGGTTGATTGTCGTAATACCCGGCAGGGAGCACATCGAGCAGTTTGCGGCTGTCGAGCAAGCGTTGCTCGGCGCTGATCTGCGGCGCGCTGCTGCGTTGCAGCAGGTACGTCGCGCTGACGCCGCCGAGTGCGAGCAGCACAACCGTCACGACACTGGCCGAGCGGTTCATGCGCTCACCGGCGGCTGACGCCTGGCGGCGAAGCGCTCCAGTGCCGGTACCAGAAGATTCATCAGCAATACCGCGAACGCGACGCCGTCGGGGTAACCACCCCACGTGCGAATCAGATAAGTCAGCAGGCCGACGCCGATGCCGAACAACAGGCGGGCGAGGGGGCTTTTTGCACCGGAGACCGGTTCGGTGACGATAAAGAATGCACCGAGCATCGTGGCGCCGCTGAGCAGGTGAAACAGCGGCGAGCCATGGGAATCCGACCCCGAGCCGTTCCAGCACAACAGACTGATGACGAACAGACTGGCAAGCATGCCCACCGGCGCGTGCCAGGAAAAGACCCGCCGCTGCAACAGGAACAGGCCTCCGAGCAGGAACGCCAGATTCACCCACTCCACACCGCGCCCGCCAAAACGGCCCAAGGCCGGATTGCCGGCGAACAGCTCATCCATGGTCAGGCTTTTATTGATGCGCAAGCTGTCCAGTGCCGTGGCCTGCACCCAGGCGTCCGGCGCTGGTGCCGGACTGAAAACCTGTTGCAGCGCTGAAAGGAAATCAAGGCCATGACCCGGCCAGTGCGTCATCGCTTGCGGGAACAGCGCGATGCTCAAGGCAAAGCCAAGCATGGCCGGGTTGAACGGGTTCTTGCCGACGCCGCCATACAGGTGCTTGCCGAACAACAAACCCGAGGCGGTTGCGATGACCGTCAGCCACCAAGGGCAATAAGCGGGCAGCGCAACGGCCAGCAACATCGCGCTGACCAGCGCACTGCCATCGAGCAACGCAGGTTGCAGCGCTTGCCGACGCAGACGGGCAACGCCAGCCTCGACGAGCAAAGCGCTGACAACCGCCAGCAGCAGGTTGATCAACACGCCCCAGCCATACAGCCAGAACAAAGCAAGCAGCCCCGGCAGAGCTGCGAGCAGCACGCTATTCATCGCCTGTTGCAGGCGAGCGTCCGCTGCCTCAAGGGGCGGCATGGTCTTGCACCCGGCGCTCGGCATCGGTCACGGCGTGTTCCAGTGCGGCGATCTGCTCCGGCGCCGCCTCCGCGGCCTGGGCCTTTTTCAATTCGGCGCGGCGCATGGCCAACTGAATCTTCGCCCGCTTCAACTCTGCGTCGTTGCTCGGGGCAGGGACGACGAGAGTAGCCGGTTGACTGCTTTCCAGCTTTGCCAGTGCTTGCTCGGCGGCTTCGAATTGTTGTTGCAGCACGATCAATTGCGCCTGCTGCTCGAACGTCGGCGGATGACCAAAGGCTTTCAAGGATTTGTGCAGTTGCGCACGACTCATCGCCACATCGACCTTGGCCTTCTTCAGTGCCGCATCAGCGTTCGCCGCTTTTTGCGCACGCACCCGTTCAAGGGCGGCCTGCACCGGGTCGGCGGTGGAAACTTGCGGCTGTGCCGCACGCTGGGCTCGCGCCTCACGTTCGGCCTGTTTTTGCTGTTCTTCACGCAGCAGGCGCTGGTTGCGGCGCTCGAAACGCTGGCGCGCATGGTCACGCTTTTCAGCGCGGGCGCGCTGTTCATCAAGATCGAATGCGAGACCGCCAACCACCGGGATCGTGTTCGCAGGCAGAGGATGCATCTCGATGCAATCGACCGGGCATGGCGCGACGCACAGGTCACAACCGGTGCATTCGTCGATCAACACCGTGTGCATCAGTTTTGCCGCGCCGACGATGGCATCGACCGGGCAGGCCTGAATGCACTTGGTGCAGCCGATGCATTCGGCCTCGCGGATGAACGCCACCTGCGGCGGTGCCGGGCCCCGGCTGATGTCCAGTTCCAGCACCGGTATTTTCAACAGCTCGGCGAGGGCAGCGATGGTTTCCTCGCCGCCCGGCGGGCATTTGTTGATCGGCTCGCCATCAACGATGCCTTGCGCATAGGGTTTGCATCCGGGATGGCCGCACTTGCCGCATTGGGTCTGCGGCAGCAGGGCATCGATGCGTTGAATCAGACTCATGTTTTGATCAATCCACTGAATCCGAGAAAAATCACTGCGATCAGTCCGGCGCTGATCAGCTCGATCGGCAGGCCGCGAAAGGGCAGGGGAATATCGTTGGCGGCCGTGCGTTCACGCAGGTCGCAGAACACGCTCAGCACCAGCCAGAAACCCAGCCCGGCACCGAGGCTCAGGGCTGTCGCGTGCAGCAGGCCGTGGTCGTTTTGCGCATTGATCAGCGCCAGTCCGAGTACCCCGGCGTTGCCGAGCAACAGTGGCCACAAACCCTCGAAGGGCCAATCCGGCAGCCCGTGCGCCAGCAGTTTCAGCACCGGCGCGATCAATAACACACTCAGCGGCAGGAACACGAACAGACGCAGCGCTTCAAGCTGCAGTGGCACCAGCATCCACTGCCAGATCGCCTGACCGATGACGCCGACGATCATCATCAGGCACAACGTCGCCAACCCTAGCGCATGCACTTGCCGTCGGCTACCCGCCAGCAGCGGAGCGACGCCCAGCGGCCAGTGCAACACGAAGTTGTTGAGCAGCGCAGCACTGATCAGCGTTAACACGAGTTCGGTCATGGTTCTGCCAGCGAAACGGGCGGGTATCCTTAAGGTTAGGCACTATCCGGCCAGATATGAAAAATCCCACCGGCATGCGGGGCACGTCGGTGGGATCGTTTTACGGCAACGTCTTACTTGATGCGCTGACCCGGCTTGGCGCCGCTGTCCGGACTCAGCAGGTAGATCTCTTCACCGCCGGGACCTGCAGCCATGATCATGCCCTCGGAAATACCGAACTTCATTTTCCGTGGCTTGAGGTTGGCGATCATCATGGTCAGGCGCCCGTCGAGTTTCGACGGATCCGGGTAAGCGCTCTTGATCCCGGAGAACACATTGCGTTGCTCGTCACCGATATCGAGGGTCAGGCGCAGCAGTTTGTCGGCGCCCTCCACGTGTTCGGCCTTGACGATCAGCGCGACGCGCAGGTCGATGGCGGCGAACGCGTCGAAATCGATTTCCGGCGACAGCGGATCCTTGGCCAACTCGCCGTTGCCCGCAGGCTTGGCTTCGCCGGTGTCGGTCTGGCTGGCGGTCAGGTCTTCTTTCGAGGCGTCGGTCATGGCTTGCACTTTTACCGGGTCGATGCGGGTCATCAACGGTTTGAATTCGTTCAACTGATGGTTGGCCAGCAGGGTGGTGTGGTCGTTCCAGGTCAGCGGCGCGACGTTGAGGAACGCCTCGGCATCGGCGGCCAGCAGCGGCAGCACCGGTTTGAGGAAGATCACCAACTGGCGGAACAGGTTGATGCCGGTGGCGCAGATTGCCTGGACTTCATCCTGCTTGCCTTCCTGCTTGTTCAGCGACCACGGTGCCTTGTCGGCGATCCACGCGTTGGCGCGGTCGGCCAGGGCCATGGTTTCACGCATGGCACGGGCGAAGTCGCGGGCTTCATAGGCGTCGGCAATGCTCGGCGCAGCGGCGAGGAAGGCCTCGGTCAGTTCCGGCGCGGCATTGTTGTCGACCAGCAGGCCAGCGTTGCCCTTGTGAATGAAACCGGCGCAACGGCTGGCGATGTTGACCACTTTGCCGACCAGGTCGGAGTTGACCTTCTGCACGAAGTCTTCGAGGTTCAGGTCGAGGTCATCGACGCCACGGCCCAGTTTGGCTGCGTAGTAATAGCGCAGGTATTCCGGCGACAGGTGATCGAGATAGGTGCGGGCCTTGATGAAGGTGCCGCGCGACTTCGACATTTTCTGGCCGTTGACGGTCAGGTAGCCGTGCACGTTGATGCCGGTCGGCTTGCGGAAGCCGGCGCCTTCGAGCATCGCTGGCCAGAACAGCGCGTGGAAATTGACGATGTCCTTGCCGATGAAGTGATACAGCTCGGCGGTCGAGTCCTTGCCCCAGAACGCGTCGAAGTCAAGCGCAGGCGTACGGTCGCAGAGGTTCTTGAAACTCGCCATGTAGCCGATCGGCGCATCCAGCCAGACGTAGAAATACTTGCCCGGCTCGCCCGGAATCTCGAAGCCGAAGTACGGCGCATCGCGCGAGATGTCCCACTGTTGCAGGCCGGCGTCCAGCCATTCGGCGATTTTGTTCGCCACGGCGTCCTGCAGGGTGCCGCTACGGGTCCAGGCCTGGAGCATGTCTTGGAAATCCGGCAGCTTGAAGAAGAAGTGCTGGGAATCCTTGAGCACCGGGGTGGCGCCGGAGATCGCCGACTTCGGATCCTTCAGGTCGGTCGGAGCGTAGGTCGCGCCGCATTTTTCGCAGTTGTCGCCATACTGGTCTTCGGTGCCGCATTTCGGGCAGGTGCCCTTGATGAAGCGGTCGGCCAGGAACATTTTCTTTTCCGGGTCGAAATACTGGGTGATCGAGCGCTGGGCGATGTGCCCGGCGTCACGCAGCTTGAGGTAGATCTGGCTCGACAGCTCACGGTTTTCTTCGGCGTGAGTGGAGTGGAAGTTGTCGAAATCAACCAGGAAGTCGGCAAAGTCGGCGCTGTGTTCAGCCTGCACGTTGGCGATCAGTTGTTCCGGGGTGATGCCTTCCTTTTCCGCGCGCAGCATGATCGCCGAACCGTGGGCGTCGTCGGCGCAGACATAGATGCATTGGTTGCCGCGATGCTTCTGGAAGCGCACCCACATATCGGTCTGGATGTATTCCAGCATGTGGCCAAGGTGGATCGAACCGTTGGCGTAGGGCAGGGCGCTGGTGACGAGGATCTTGCGTGGCTCGGACATGGGGCTTCGCTACTTGATGAAACGGAGGTCGGCCACTATAAAGCGCCGGCAAAGATATTTCACCCCTGCAAATGGTTGCCGGGCATGCCGTCTGGAGGGCAGAAGGGGTAGGATAGCCGCCATCCTTTCCAGTCTTGTTATCGGAGTTGCCCATGAGCGCCGTCACTCGCGCAGCGGTGGAAGCCGTCCTCAGCCAATACACCGACCCTTACCTGAACCAGGACCCGCTCAGCGCCGGTTGCGTGAAAAACATCGAGATCATCGGTGACCGCGTCAATGTGCAGATGGAAATCGGCTATGCCGCGGGGCTGTTCAAGAGCGGTTGGGCGCAGATGCTGCAACTGGCAATCGAAAATCTCGACGGCGTCACGGCAGCGAAAGTCGAGGTCACCAGCGTGATCGCCGCGCACAAGGCCCAGGCGCAGATTCCGGGGCTGGCCAACGTCAAGAACGTCGTCGCTGTCGCTTCCGGCAAGGGCGGCGTGGGCAAATCCACCACTGCCGCCAACCTCGCACTGGCACTGGCCCGCGAAGGCGCCAAGGTCGGCATCCTCGACGCCGATATCTACGGCCCGAGCCAGGGCATCATGTTCGGCATCCCCGAGCGCACCCGCCCGGAAATCAAGGATCAGAAGTGGTTCGTTCCGCTCAAGGCCCACGGTGTGGAAGTCATGTCGATGGCATTCCTGACCGACGACAACACGCCGATGGTCTGGCGCGGGCCGATGGTTTCCGGGGCGCTGCTGCAATTGGTCACGCAGACTGCGTGGGGCGATCTGGATTACCTGGTCATCGACATGCCACCAGGCACCGGCGACATCCAGCTGACCCTGGCGCAGAAAGTCCCGGTGGCGGGCGCGGTGATCGTCACCACGCCGCAGGATCTGGCGCTGCTCGATGCACGCAAAGGCGTGGAAATGTTCCGCAAGGTCAACATTCCGGTGCTGGGCGTGGTGGAAAACATGGCGGTGCACATCTGCTCGAACTGCGGGCATGCCGAGCATCTGTTCGGTGAAGGTGGCGGTGAGAAACTGGCCACCCAGTACGGCGTCGAACTGCTGGCCTCGCTGCCGCTGTCGATGCTGATCCGCGAACAGGCCGACGGCGGCAAGCCAACCGTGATCGCCGAGCCGGACAGCCAGATCGCCATGGTCTATCAGGAACTGGCCCGCCACGTCGGCGCGCGCATTGTGTTGCAGGAAGCCGTTACGCCGGCGATGCCGAACATCACCATCAGCGACGATTGATCAATTCGCAACACCGATATACCTGTAGGAGTGAGCCTGCTCGCGATTGCGGTCGTTCATTCAACGCATCTGTTGAATGTTAATCCGCTATCGCGAGCAGGCTCACTCCTACAGTGGTTTTGTGGTGGGACTTAGATACGCAACCCGCCATCCATCTCCAGAATCCGCCCGGTGTAATAGTCGTTCTCGAAGATATACGCCGCCGAATGGGCGATCTCTTCCGGCTTGCCCATGCGCTTGAGCGGAATACCCGAGGTCATCTTCTCCAGCGCTTCCGGCTTCATGCCCAGGGTCATCTCGGTTTCGATGAAGCCCGGCGCAATGCCCGCGACGCGAATGCCGTAACGCGCCAGCTCTTTTGCCCAGGTCACGGTCGCCGCCGCTACGCCAGCCTTGGCTGCCGAGTAGTTGGTCTGGCCGACGTTACCCGCGCGGGAGATCGACGAAATATTGATGATCGCGCCGCTGTTCTTCAGCTCGACCATTTTCGCCGCGACTTCACGGGTGCAGAGGAACACGCCGGTCAGGTTGACGTCGATCACCGCCTGCCACTGGGCGAGGCTCATCTTGCTCATCTCGCCGTCCTTGACCTTCAGCAGCAGACCATCGCGCAGGATCCCGGCGTTGTTGATCAAGCCGTGGATGGCGCCGAAGTCTTCGGCCACTTGCGCGACCATGTGCTCGACCTGTTCTTCATTGGCGACGTTGCACAGGTAGCTGCGCGCGTCGACACCCTTGGCTTTGCAGGCGGCCACGGCGTCGTCGAGTTTTTCCTGATTCAGATCGACCAGGGCCAGTTTCGCGCCCTTGCCGGCGAAATACTCGGCCATGGAGCGGCCCAAACCCTGGCAACCGCCGGTGATAATGATTACTTTGTCGTTGAGTTGCATTCGCATGTCCCGCTGGCAGGTCTGAGTTGTTTTTGTTGTCGGCAACGCTCGATCGGCACCGGTCCGGGCCTGGTTGCACTAGAACATTTGCCCGATGCGCGCCGGTTACTTTTCGCTGCGCGCCTGTCCGTTTTCTAGACGGAACCCATTCAAGGAGTCACAAATTGAGCGCTGAAGTGGCGAAGAATGCCCGAGAATTGCTTCTCAAGGAATACCGTGGAGTGCTGTCGACCCATTCCAGATCGATGCCCGGTTTTCCCTTCGGCTCGGTTGTGCCGTATTGCCTGGACGAGCAGGGCCGGCCGCTGATTCTGATCAGCCGCATCGCCCAGCACACCCACAACCTGCAGAAGGATCCGAAGTGCTCGATGCTGGTGGGCGAGCGCGAGGCCGACGATGTGCAGGCGGTCGGGCGTCTGACCTATCTGGCGCAAGCGCAGAAGCTCGAGGACCCGGCAGCCATCGAGGCCGCCACCGAACGTTATTACCGCTATTTCCCCGACTCGCAGAACTATCACCAGGCTCATGATTTCGATTTCTGGGTGCTCGATCCGGTGCGCCATCGCTACATCGGCGGGTTTGGCGCGATCCACTGGGTCGACCATCTGACCCTGGCCAACCCGTTCGCCGGCAAGGCGGAAATCAGCATGGTCGAGCACAAGAACAGCGACCACGCTAAAGCCATCGCCCATTACGTCGCGCTGGCGGGGCTGCCGAACAGCGAGCCGGCGCAACTGGCCGGCATCGACAGCGAAGGCATGCACCTGCGCATCGGTCAGGCGCTGTACTGGTTACCCTTCGCGGCGCCATGTAATACGCCGACACAAGTGCGCGAGGCCTTGCTTTCATTGGCTCACGCCGAGGTCTGGCCAAAAAAACCGGATTCTTAAGGTTGAATTCACGCAAGGGCGACGTCATCTAAGGCTTACTGCAAGGCATTTCTTGCGTTGAGGAAACTTTGATGCGCCCTTTTCTGTTGCTCTTTCTGCTGTTTCCAGTGCTGGAGCTGTTCGTATTCGTCAAAGTGGCAGGCTCTATCGGGTTCTTCCCGGCCCTGCTGCTGATCATTCTCGGCTCGATGTTCGGTGTGTTCGTGCTGCGCGTCGCCGGTCTGGCCACCGCATTGCGTGCCCGGGAAAACCTGAACCGCGGCGAATTGCCCGCGCAGACCATGCTCGAAGGCCTGATGCTGGCGCTGGCCGGCGGCCTGTTGATCATCCCCGGCTTCATCAGTGATGTGGTCGGTCTGGTGATGCTGTTGCCGGTCACCCGCCGTCTGCTGGCAAACAAGATGCGTCAGCGCGCCGAAGACCAGGCCATGCGCCAGCGCGCCTTCGCCGACGACCTGCAACCCCGTGGCGGCCCGGCACCGCGCGAGCCGCTGGGGCGAGAGCCGAATGTGATCGAAGGCGAGTTCGAGCACCGCGACAACAAGTGACATCAGCATCGACACGGCACCTGCGGGTGCCGTGCTCGTTTATGGCTGTTATTTACCGTGTCTGGATGAAAAATTTTTTCCGCCAGCCCTTGTAATCGGCTTGTACGCCCCTATGTATCGGTCACCGAAAGGTTTCCGGTATTTGAACCGGACAGACTTCCGCGGTTCGCTCGACGAATCGCGACCGGCGCAGGCCGGATTTGTTAAACCCGCCGGGACTACACCGGCCGATGAAAACCACAATTAGGAGAGATCGACAATGAAGCTTCGTCCTCTGCATGACCGCGTCGTTATCCGTCGCAGCGAAGAAGAAAAGAAAACCGCTGGCGGTATCGTCCTGCCAGGTTCGGCTGCTGAAAAAGCCAACCACGGTGTGATTCTCGCTGTAGGCCCGGGCAAAGCTCTGGAAAACGGTGAAGTGCGTGCACTGTCCGTGAAGGAAGGCGACAAGGTTGTGTTCGGTCCTTACTCCGGCAGCAACACTGTGAAAGTCGATGGCGAAGACCTGCTGGTAATGAGCGAGAACGAAATTCTCGCGGTTATCGAAGGCTGATACTCCCGTTCATTTTCCCGTTACTACAAAGTATTTAAGGAATATCGATCATGGCTGCTAAAGAAGTTAAGTTCGGCGATGCCGCCCGCACCAAGATGCTCAAAGGCGTCAACGTTCTGGCTGACGCGGTAAAAGCGACCCTGGGCCCGAAAGGCCGTAACGTGGTTATCGAGAAGAGCTTCGGCGCTCCGACCATCACCAAGGACGGCGTTTCCGTCGCCAAAGAGATCGAACTCGAAGATCGTTTCGAAAACATGGGCGCGCAGCTGGTCAAAGACGTTGCCTCCCGTGCCAACGATGACGCTGGTGACGGTACTACCACCGCTACCGTTCTGGCTCAGTCGATCGTCAACGAAGGCCTGAAAGCCGTCGCTGCCGGCATGAACCCGATGGACCTCAAGCGCGGCATCGACAAGGCGACCATCGCCATCGTCAAAGAGCTCAAAGCCCTGTCCAAGCCATGCGCTGACTTCAAGGCCATCGCTCAGGTCGGCACCATCTCGGCCAACTCCGACAACTCCATCGGCGACATCATTGCCGAAGCCATGGAAAAAGTCGGTAAAGAAGGCGTGATCACCGTTGAAGAAGGCTCGGGCCTGGAAAACGAACTGTCGGTTGTAGAAGGCATGCAGTTCGACCGTGGCTACCTGTCGCCATACTTCGTCAACAAGCCGGACACCATGGTTGCCGAGCTCGACGGCCCGCTGATCCTGCTGGTCGACAAGAAGATCTCGAACATCCGCGAAATGCTGCCAGTGCTGGAAGCCGTTGCCAAAGCCGGCCGTCCACTGCTGATCGTGGCCGAAGACGTTGAAGGCGAAGCCCTGGCGACTCTGGTTGTGAACAACATGCGTGGCATCGTCAAAGTCGCTGCCGTCAAGGCACCGGGCTTCGGCGACCGTCGCAAGGCCATGCTGCAGGACATCGCTGTTCTGACCGGCGGTACCGTGATCTCCGAAGAGATCGGTCTGAGCCTGGAAAGCACCACCCTGGAGCACCTGGGTAACGCCAAGCGCGTCACCCTGTCCAAGGAAAACACCATCATCGTTGACGGTGCTGGCGTGCAGGCAGACATCGAAGGCCGTATCGCCCAGATCCGTGCCCAGGTTGCCGAAACTTCCTCGGACTACGACCGTGAAAAACTGCAAGAGCGTCTGGCCAAGCTGTCCGGCGGCGTTGCGGTGATCAAGGTTGGCGCTGGTTCCGAAGTTGAAATGAAAGAGAAGAAAGCCCGCGTTGAAGACGCCCTGCACGCAACCCGCGCAGCCGTTGAAGAAGGCGTGGTACCTGGCGGTGGCGTGGCGCTGATCCGTGCTCTGGAAGCACTGACCGAGCTGACCGGCGACAACGCTGACCAGAACGTCGGTATCGCTGTGCTGCGTCGCGCTGTTGAAGCGCCGCTGCGTCAGATCGCTGCCAACTCCGGTGACGAGCCAAGCGTCGTCGTCAACGAAGTGAAGAACGGCAAAGGTAACTTCGGTTACAACGCTGCTTCCGGCGAATACGGCGACATGATCGAAATGGGCATCCTGGACCCAACCAAGGTAACCCGTTCGGCTCTGCAAGCCGCAGCTTCGATCGGCGGTCTGATCCTGACCACCGAAGCAGCTGTTGCTGACGCACCGAAGAAAGAAGGTGCAGCGGGCGGCGGCATGCCAGACATGGGCGGCATGGGTGGCATGGGCGGCATGATGTAAGCCAGCCCTGGCCCTGTAACGCAAAACCCCGCTGGCGAAAGTCAGCGGGGTTTTTTATTGTCCGAATTCCAGAGTTGCACCGCCCCCTGTAGGAGTGAGCCTGCTCGCGATAGCGGTATGTCAGTCACTGGCTATTTGAATGACACACCGCTATCGCGAGCAGGCTCACTCCTACATTGGATTTGTATTTCAGGCGTTGATTGGCTGCGGATTCAAAACCGTCGAAGTCTTGCCTGCCGGGCGATAAAGCACCCAGTAATAGGCCCCCAGACAAATCAGCCAGCAGAAGATCGCCGTCCATACGTTGTGCGAAAAGAAGTGCGCGCCCTGCATCATGCGGCTGATCGAGAACACCGAGCCTAGCGCGAAGGCAAATACAAACGCCAGCCGTGCCAGCCGAGGACGGCGGTCGCGCAGCACGAAGAACAACGCAAACAAGGTGAACCCGGTCGCTGCATGGCCACCCGGCCAGCAACGCCCGGGCTTGTCGGTGGCGGGACGATGCTCCATCAGTTTGCTGTAGGTTTCGTGGCCGCCGAATTGCTCCAGACTCCATGGGCACTGCACCGCGGTAACGGCTTTGACCGGAGTGACGAACGAAGTGGCCAGTCCCAGCGATAGCACCAGACAGCCCAATTCACGCTTGAACGGTTTCAGCCGTTCGATGAAAAACGCGCCGATGAAACCGAGGATGGCAAATACCGAGAAGCCGATCACCACCTGTTTCGCCCGGTCATGCAGGATGTCTTCGAGAAAATAGCTGTGCCGCCCGATGAAATCACCGGCGACCGGGTCGTAGAACATTCGCGCCAGAACCATGTCCAGATCGGTCAGTTCCAGCAACAGCAGAATGATCGCCGCCGCTGCGGGAATGCCCAGACACAACCACCCGTTCAGTGGTCTTGAAGCGGGAAGGGCAGAGGTCGACACCATGGCAGATTCCTTGGTCGATGAAGGGAGTGGAGAGAGCGAGATCGCGCGGAGTCTGCGCGCGGTGGCGTTGGCGATTCGTTAATCGAAAGTGAAAAAAACGTCGGGTAGCGCAATGCGCGGGTTTATCCAACGGCCCCTAGCCCTGAGCCACACTTGGCCGTAAGCTGCGCGGGCCAAGACGGCCGTTACCCCGTTCGGAGGAGGTGCCCATGCGAATTCTGCTGGTCGAAGACAACCGTGACATCCTGGCCAATCTGGCCGATTACCTGGGCATGAAAGGCTATACCGTCGATTGCGCCCAGGATGGTCTGTCCGGTCTGCATCTGGCGGCAACCGAGCATTACGACCTGATCGTGCTCGACATCATGCTGCCCGGCATCGACGGCTACACCTTGTGCAAGCGCCTGCGTGAAGATGCCCGGCGCGACACTCCGGTGATCATGCTCACTGCGCGCGATCAACTCGACGACCGGCTGCAGGGCTTCAAGTCCGGTGCCGACGATTACCTGATCAAACCGTTCGCCCTGTCCGAACTGGCGGCGCGCGTCGAAGCGGTCATGCGCCGTGCCCAAGGCGGCGGTCGCCGCGCGTTGCAGGTCGGTGATCTGAGCTACGACCTCGACACCCTGGAAGTGACCCGTGAAGGCAAGCTGCTCAAGCTCAACCCGGTCGGCCTCAAGTTGCTCGCGGTGCTGATGCAGAAGAGCCCGCACGTGCTGCGTCGGGAGATTCTCGAAGAAGCGCTGTGGGGCGACGACTGCCCGGACAGCGACAGCCTGCGCAGCCATGTTCACCAGTTGCGCCAGGTGATCGACAAGCCATTCGCCAAGCCACTGCTGCACACCGTGCACGGTGTCGGTTATCGCTTGGCCGAGGGCCGAGATGGAGTTTAAGCAGAGCCTTTCCCAGCGGATCATCATCGCCTTTGCGCTGATGAGCGCACTGGTGGCCGGCGCTTTCGCCATGGGCATCGTGGCAACGGTGCACCTGGTGGAAGAGAAACTGATTTCCGCAGGGCTGGGCGGCGACCTGCAACGGCTGCTGTTGATGGACAACGTCTCGGACTGGAGCCATCGCCCGGAGCCAGATCAGTTGTTCTATTTCAGCGGCGGGCCCGGGGATTTCGAGCTGCCCAAGGATCTGCGTCATCTCGATGCAGGTTTCCACGAAGTGTTTCGCGAGCAGCTGTCCTATCACGCCATGGTCGAAGTGGTCGATGGCCGGCGCTACGTGCTGCTGCAGGATCAGAGCGATTTCGAAGAGCGCGAGCGCGTGCTGTTCGCCGTGGTGCTGGTGGGCTTCGTGCTCAGTCTGGCGCTGGCGGTGTTTCTCGGCTGGGTGCTCGCGCGCAAGGTGATGGCGCCGGTGGTGCGGCTGGCCCGGCAGGTGCGCCATCGCGATCAGTTGCTCGGCCTGGCGCCACCCCTGGCACCGGATTACGCCGCGGATGAAGTCGGTGAACTGGCAGTGGCGTTCGATGCCACGCTGGGCCGGTTGCGTCAGGCGTTGACCCGCGAGCGGCTGTTCACCAGCGACGTCAGCCATGAATTGCGCACGCCGCTGATGGTCCTCGCCAGTTCCTGCGAACTGCTGTTGGAAAACCCCGGCATCGATCAGCGCGGTCGCGCCCAGGTCGAGCGTATCGCCCGCGCCAGCGAGGAAATGCGCGAGCTGGTGCAGACCTTCCTGACGCTGGCGCGCGCGCAGAACGAAGAGGCCGGGGCAGCGCCGCAGCAGAACCTCACGCAAGTGGCCGAAAGCCTGCTGTGCCTGTGGCGCGAGCCGATCGAGCGCAAGGGCCTGACGCTGATGTTCGAGGCAGGCAACCCTCCAGACACCCGTTACAACGCGACCTTGCTCAACGCGGTGATGGGCAATTTGCTGCGCAATGCACTGCATTACACCGAGCAGGGTTTCATTCGCCTGACCCTCACCGCCAACGGCTTCGCCGTCGAGGACTCGGGCGTGGGCATTCCCGAGGAAAAACGCGAGGCGATGTTCGAGCCATTTGTGCGCGGCAGCGAGAAGCGGGGCGAGGGTCTGGGCCTGGGGTTATCGCTGGTGCAGCGCATCTGCGAAAACCAGGGCTGGACGGTCAGCCTGAGCACAATGGAGCCCAATGGCTGCCGATTCGAGGTAGATCTTGGCGTGAATGCAGGCAAATAGTGTCTCGAGCCTACTCCCGCCCACCTGTCTAAATCCTGTATAACGTTGTAATACTTTGCAGATTTACCTGACAGAATTTTCACAATTGGATGACCTGACGCTGACACGTCGCTGCCTAAGGTGACGTCATCAGAACTCAGGAGTCCAGATGATGGCCGGCCCGATCAAGCTCGATTTTTCCGAAAAGTACGACGACCAACACGCACAACGCTACCTGCGCAAGCACAAGGAGAGCCTTGGCCGCCGCCTGTCGCACTGGCGCGACGAGCAATTGGGGCGCAAGGCCTTGGCGCTGGCGGGGGATCCCGGGCTGGTGCTGGACCTGCCCTGCGGTGCAGGGCGCTTCTGGCCGATGCTCGCGGAAAAACCCAATCGGGTAATTATCGGTGCGGACAATTCCGAGTCGATGATCAATACGGCGCTGCAAGGTCAGCCGGCCGAGGTGGTCAAGCGCGTACAACCGCTGCACACCTCGGCGTTCGATATTGCTCTGCCGGATAACGCGGTCGACAGCATCTTCTGCATGCGTCTTCTTCACCACATCGGTGAAGCCGAGCACCGTAAGGTGATCCTGCGTGAATTCGAGCGGGTCACCCGTGACAGCGTGATTGTTTCATTGTGGGTCGACGGCAACTTCAAAGCCTGGAAGCGCAAACGCGCTGAGCTGGACCGGCCAAATCGCGATTACCAGAATCGCTTTCTGATTCCGGCAACGACGATCGAGAAAGAATTTGAACAGGCGGGTTTCCGCATTCAGGAACAACTGGACTTTATACCGCTCTATGCGATGTGGCGGGTTTACGTATTACGCAAGAGGTAGAGGATGGCAGTGCAAGCAGCGGTTGGAGCGGGTATCGCTCCACAGGATGGTTTCGATTATTACTGGGCCCAGCGCGGCGAATGGGTTGAAGAGCCCAACGTGCGCCGCGGCGGTGAAAGTGGTGTGCAGCGTATCGTCGGCCGTGACGGCCAGTTGCTGTACGCCAAGCGCCAGACCGGGCACATCTATCGCAGCTGGTTGCACCCGTTCGGTCGCCCGACCGTATTGCGTGAACTCGATGCACTGACCGGCGTAAGCAAGCTCGGCGTACGGGTTCCGCAGATCGTCTTTTGCGGCGCTCAACCGGATCCGCAGCACAAGTGGCGGGCCCTGCTTGTCACCAGATCACTCGACGGCTTTCAGGAACTGGAACACTGGCTGGCCGCTGCTGGTGGCCGCGATCAATGTGGCGACGTGGTTTACGAGCGTGTCCTCAAGGACCTCGCCGAGAACCTGGCGCGCATGCACAAGGGTCGCTGGCAGCACAGCTGCATCTACATCAAGCACGTGTTCGTACGGGTGATCGGTGAAGGCGAAGCGGCGCAGGTTGAAGTGGCGCTGATCGATCTGGAGAAATGCCGCCAGCGCCTGACCGCCTATCGCGCCGCGCAGCATGACATGAAGCAGCTGCGTCGCCATTCGTCGTTCCGCGATGCCGACTGGAAAAAACTCGTCTACTTTTATGAGACGGCGTTTGGCAGCGCTATCAAAGGTTTATAGCGATGAAACTCGAAATTGCACGAGGTTTGTTCCTGGTTGGGGCCTTGGCAGTTGCTTCACTGGCGGTGGCTGCCTGGGAGCAGCCGCGCATGCAGGTCATAGGAGCGTCCGGGAACGACGCTTTCTGTTCGGTTCCACGGGTGGCCAAGGCCTCCGTGGCGACCCAGCCCGATCATGATTTGTTGTTGTTCATGTTCGGACTGTCCCAGGGAATGAGGCCAGCCAGTTGAAACGAATGAAGCCCAAATAAAAGGCCTCGCAAATGCGAGGCCTTTTTTTACACACCGCTCCCCCTGTAGGCGTGAGCCTGCTCGCGATAACGGTGTGTCAGTCAACATTATGGAAACTGACATACCGCTATCGCGAGCAGGCTCACTCCTACAAAGAGCTATGTGGTGGGTTTGGGATCCGGTTTCGCCAGGAAGGTGTAGACACACGGCAGCACGAACAACGTAAACAACGTGCCAATCGACATCCCCGTGGCGATCACCATGCCGATATCAAACCGGCTGACCGCTCCCGCGCCGGTCGCCAGAATCAGCGGCACCATGCCGAACACCATCGCCGCCGTGGTCATCAGTACCGGACGCAAGCGAATCGCCGCCGCTTCCTCCACGGCTTCGCGGGCAGTCAGGCCCTTGTCCTTGCGCAACTGGTTGGCGAACTCAACGATCAGGATGCCGTGCTTGCTGATCAGGCCGATCAGCGTCACCAGCCCGACCTGGGTGTAGATGTTCATGCTCGACCAGCCAAGGAACAGCGGAATCAGCGCGCCGCAAATCGACAGCGGCACCGTCACCAGAATCACCAGCGGATCACGGAAGCTCTCGAACTGCGCGGCCAGCACCAGAAAGATTATCGCCAACGCCAGGGCGAACGTGACCCACAAGGCACTGCCTTCCTGCACGTACTGGCGCGAGGCGCCGCCGTAGTCAAACGCAAACCCGGCCGGTGCTTCTTCACGGGCGATCTGCAGCACGGTATCGATGGCTTCGCCCATGCTCACCAGCGGGAAACCGGAAATCTTCGCCGCGTTGAGCTGCTGGAACTGGTTGAGCTGGCGCGGTCGTGCGCGGTCGCTGACCTTGATCAAGGTCGACAGTGGCAACAATTCGCCCTGAGTGTTTTTCACGTAGTAGTTGTTCAGCCAGTCCGGGTTGTCGCGGTAGGCCCGTTCGACCTGGGCGATGACCTTGTAGCTGCGCCCGTCGATGGTGAAGCGGTTGATCTCCGCCTCGCCAAGCAAGGTCGCCAGCGTGCCGCCCAGATCGAGCATCGATACGCCCATCTGCGCAGCCTTGTCGCGGTCGATATCGACCACCACTTCCGGTTTGTCGAACGCCAGATCGAGGTCGACGAAGGCGAACTTGCCCGACTCCATTGCGCGCTTCTCGATACGCTCGGCAACTTGCAGCAGCAACTCGTAGTCATTGGCGGTGTTGACCACGAATTCGAACGGCAACCCTTCACCGGTGCCGGGCAAGGAGGGCAGGTTGAAGCCGAAGATCTGCAAGCCGGGAATGCTCTCCAGCTTGCTCTGCACCTCGGGGAGGATTTCCATCTGCGTACGGCCGCGCTCGTTCCACGGTTTGAGCAGGAAACCGCCGATGCCGGCCTGCACGCCGTTGTAGCCGTTGATCTGGAACGAAGAGTAGTACTCGGGAAACTCTTTGAAGATGGTGATGAATTGGTCGGTGTAGGTGCTCAGGTAGTCGAGGTTGGTCGGCTGCGGCGCGCTGGCCATCATGAAAATGATGCCCTGGTCCTCGTCCGGCGCCAGTTCCGACTTGGTGAACTTGAGGAACACCGGAATCAGGCACAGCACGATCACCGCGAACACCAGCACCACCGGCCGGGTATTGAGCGTGCCGTGCAGCATGCTCTGATAACGACGCTTGAGGCCTTCGAAAACCCGGTCGAGACGATGGGCCAGTCCGCTGGGATTCTCTTCGTGGCGCAGCAGAAACGCGCACATCATCGGCGACAGGGTCAGGGCGACGACGCCGGAAATCACCACTGCGCCGGCCAGGGTCAGGGCGAACTCCTTGAACAGTGCTCCGGTCAGCCCGGTGAGAAAACCGATCGGCGCGTACACCGCCGCCAGGGTGATGGTCATCGACACCACCGGCATGGCGATCTCGCGGGCGCCTTCCAGGGCAGCATCGAACGGCGTCTTGCCTTCTTCGATGTGCCGGTGGATGTTTTCCACCACGACGATCGCATCGTCCACCACCAGACCGATGGCCAGCACCATTGCCAGCAGCGTCAGCAGGTTCATCGAGTAACCCATCATCTGCATGAAGAACATCACGCCGATCATCGACAGCGGGATGGTCACCACCGGGATCACCACCGAGCGCAGTGCGCCGAGGAACAGGAACACCACGACGATGACGATCAGCACCGCTTCGAACAGGGTTTTCACCACCTCATCGATCGAGGCTTGAATGAACAGTGTGGCGTCGTAGGCGATTTCGCTTTTCAGGTTCGGCGGCAGCTGCGATTCCAGCTCGGGCATCAGCTTGCGCACTTCCCTGATCACGTCCAGCGGGTTGGCCCCGGGCGTGGCCTTGATGCCGATGTACACCGACGGCGTGCCGCCGAACGAACTGATCGAGTCGTAGTTTTCCGCGCCCATTTCCACCCGCGCGACATCGCGCAGCAGCACGCGGCTGTCGCCGTCGACCTTGAGCGGAATCGCCGCGAAGGCTTCGGCGGATTTCAGTTCGGTGTTGGCATTGATGCTGGTGACGGTGTACTCGCCTTTCACCTCACCGGCGGCGGAGAGGAAGTTGTACTGACGCACCGCAGCGGTGACGTCGGCGGCGCTGAGGCCGAAGCCGGCGAGTTTCACCGGGTCGAGCCACAGGCGCATGGCGAATACCTGATTGCCGAGGATTTCCGCTTCGGCCATGCCTGGCAGCGTCGCCAGTTTCGGCTGGATGACCCGCGACAGGTAGTCGGTGATCTGCGGGTTGCTCAGGTCCTTGCTGAAGAAACTGATGTACATCAGCGCCGAAGCGTCGGCAGATTCCTTGCTCAGCACCGGGTCTTCAGCGTCCTGCGGCAGCTTGTTCTTGACCTCGTTGGCCTTGGCCAGCAACTCGGTGAACAAGCGGTCGGTGTTGGCGCCAATGCGCGCGTAAATCGAGATCACCGAGAAGTTCTGCCGGCTGACCGAGGTCATGTAGTCGATGCCCTCGGCGCTGGCCAGGCTCTGTTGCATCGGTTGGGTGATGTAGCCCTGAATGGTCTCGGCGTTGGCCCCGGGGTAAGCCGTGGTCACCGTGATCAGGGCGTTTTCCATTTGCGGGTACTGGCGCAGCGGCAGCTTGCTCCAGGCCTGGAAGCCCAGCAGCACAATCAGCAGGCTGACCACGGTGGCGAGCACCGGGCGGCGGATGAACGGATCGGTAAAAGCCATGGGGATTCCTTGATCAGTCGGCGCGAGGCGGACTGTTCTGCTCGCCGAGGGTCTTGTCGTCGCTGATGGCGATGTGGGCGCCGTTGTCCAGTTTGATCTGGCCAGCCGTCACCACCTGTTCGCCGCTCTGCACGCCCTTGTTGATCATCACCAGGCCATCACGGCGTTCACCGGTCTCGACGAAACGACGTTCGGCGATCAGCAGCGGTTGGCCGTTGTCATCCTTGGCGACGCTGCCGTCCTCGGCTTTTTTCTGCCCGACCACGTACACCGAGTTGCCGTACAGGGTGTAGGTGATCGCGCTCTCCGGCACCACGATGTGTTTCTGCGGATCGGGCAGCAGCACCTCAAGGCTGGCGAACATCCCCGGCAGCAGCTTGCCGTCGGGGTTGGCCAGGGTGGCGCGGACGAGGATGTTGCGCGTGGTGCTTTCGACGATCGGGTTGATCGCGCTGATCTTGCCGGTAAAGTTCTGCCCCGGGTAAGCGGCAACGGTGAACTGCACGGGCTGGCCGATGGCGAGTTTCGGCACCGCTTGTTCCGGTACGTAGAAGTCGGCGTAGAGGCTGCTCAAGTCCTGCAGCGTGGCGATTTTGGTGCCGCTGGCGAGGTAGTCGCCGACGTCGACCTGACGGATGCCGATGGTGCCGCTGAATGGCGCGAGGATGCGCTTTTTCGCCAGTGACGCGTTGAGCTGATTGACCGTGGCTTTGTTCTTTTGCAGCACGGCGGAGAGGCGGTCGTATTCGCCTTTGGAGATCGCGCGGCTGTCGACCAGTTGCGCGCCACGGCCGAAGTCCAGTTGCGCCAGGCCGAGATCGGCGCGGGCGGTTTCCAGCAGGGCGGTTTCCACGGCGCTGTCGAGTTGCAACAACGGTTGGCCGGCCTTGACCTTCTGCCCGGATTCGAATTTGAGTTCCGTGACGGTGCCGGCGACTTCCAGGCTCAGGTCAACGCCTTGCAGCGCCTTGAGCGAACCGACAGTGGGCAAACGCATCTGCCACGGCTGTTCGCCGGCCGTGGCCACGGCGACGCTGATGGGTGGTTTCGGTTTGGAAAAGCCCTGGATCATCGTGTAGATCGAAAAGGCCTTGTATCCGCCCAGCACCAGGACGAGCAGCAAAACAACACCCAACATGATCAGCATGCGGCGACGCAGCATATGTCCAGTTCCTTGGATAAATCATGAGACAGGCGGGCACATTACTCCGAGTACAGGGGGGATTCCAACTGGCAGTTATTACAGGTACTGCACACCCGAATCCATGTGGCGAGGGAGCTTGCTCCCGCTGAGGCGCGAAGCGGCTCCTCTTTTTGTGCAAAAGCGGGGCCTGCTGCGCAGTCCAGCGGGAGCAAGCTCCCTCGCCACAAATCGGGTGGTGCCTAGGCCATCAGATGGAGATGGTTATCCCAGAGCCCCGCCGGCAATTCCAGCGGCTTGGCCAGCAGTTGTTCCTGGCGGCAATCGTAGTAGCGGCAGCGGCCCTGACCCGAGGTCACGACAAAGCCATCCTTCACCGCACCGACGCCGGCGCAATCAGGCAGCGGCGCATCGAGGCGCAGTTCGCCGCTGTCCAGATCCCAGATAAAGAAGCGGTTGCCACGCGGCGCGGTCAACGCGACCAGACGCAGATCGCTGTGCACCGCGACGCTGGCCGTGTAGTGCCCCATCGCCTGCAGCTGTTGCTCGGCCACCGGGAACGCCACGAACGGTTGCCCCGGCCGTTTGATCGCCAGCAGCTCCGAGCGCTCGTGGGACGGCCCCATGAATTGCTGGCCGGCGACGATGGTGCCGTCACTGGCAATGCCCAGGTGACGCACGCTGTTCATCTGCTGGGCGAGGGTTTCCTTGCTCAGCAACGTGCCGTCGCGCTGCATCAGTACCAGGCTCGGCTCCATGGCGTTGAGGTTCATGTCGACGCGGCTTTCCGCCTCGGTACGAATCCCGCCATTGGCCACCACCAGCGTCTCGCCATCGGGCATCCACGACACTTGATGCGGGCCGAGGCCGTGGGTGGAGATCTCGCCCGTGTGCACCAGTCGCTCGCCCTCGAACTTGTACACGCCGAGCAGGCCACGGCCGGGATCGGTGGTGTCGTTCTCGGTGGCGTACAGGTATTCGCCGTCCTTGTGCACCACGGCGTGGCCGTAGAAGTGCCGGTTCGGTTGCGAGGTCACGGTCTGCAGCAACTTGCCGTCGCGCAGATCGATCAGGTAACTCTCGGTACCCGGACGCCGCGCAACGAACAGCGCCAGCGGCTGCGTCGGATGATTGATGATGTCGTGGCATCGCTGACCGACGTGGGTGGCGAACACCCGCGTGCCGTCGAGCCGATAACCGACGGCGTAATGCTTGCCGTCGCTGTCATCGCGCGCCGACAACAGCAACGGGCTCTGATCCTTGCGTTTGAACAGCGTCCAGCCGCCCAGCGTCACTGCTCCCAGCAGTGCACTACCTAAAGTCAGAACCTGACGTCGCAGCATGGCACTCGCCCTCATCAGTCACCGTCGTTGGCATTGAAGCCCAGTTGGATGCCCAGCGCCTTGGCCAGCTCGCCTTCATGCAGGCGATGGACGACGTTGAGGCTGTCGTAGATATCGTTGAGTTGCTGGCGACCGGGGTCGTCCTCGAGCATTTCGCCGAGCGAACGCTGGGTGCTGTCGAACAGCTTCAGCGAGGCGGCATAAGCGGCGTCGATCTTGTCCGCCAGGGGTTTCTGCTCGGCTGGCAACAGCCCGCGCAGGCCTTTGTTGTCGACGCCTTCCCAAACGGTTTTGGCCGCGGCAAGGCTGGCTTCCAGTGCGGTCAGCGACGACTGGCTGCGCCACGCATCCGCCTGGAACGGCTGCGGCACGCCTTTGCTCTGACGGCCCATCGGCGTACCGAGTTTTTTCTTCAGGGTATCCAGTGCAGTGACTTGTACGCGTAGCAGATCGGCGATCGCTTCGTGGGAGTCGGCGTAGCGCTGGTTGGGGAACTTGCTCATCTGCGCGAGCATGCCGTCGGTGTTGTTCCAGCCCTGCAGAATTTCTTCGGCCAGTTGCTTCTGACGCTCGCCGATAGCGATCAACAGCGGGCAGTACTTGGCTTTCTGCGCATCGTTGGCGACGTCAGGCTTGGCGTCAAAAAGGATGTATTCGTAAGCCGACAGGCCTTGCACCACGACGCTGGATTTGGCCAGCGCGGCGGCATCGATCTGCGGCTGGGCGACGACCAGTTGCTCGACCTGACGGCCGACGAGGTTTTTCTTGTCCGGCCAGAACTGCACTTGCCACGAGCGATTGCCCTCGGCCAGCGGGCCGATCAGCAGCGGTTGCAGCTCGGCCCAGGCTTTCTGCGCGTGGAGGAAGTCGGCGCGGGCGGTTTCCAGGCTTTCCTTGCCCTGGCAGTAGGCGAGGGCGCTGACCGCCAGTTGCCGGTCGGCTTCGACCCAGCGGGTGTAGGTCGGCAGGATCACCGATTTGGCGATCGCCGCCGAGGTGACCGCTTGCGGATCCTGCGGCGAGCAGGCGCCGAGGGCGAGCGCGGCAAGGCTGGTGAACAGTAACTTGGGACGGAACATGTCGGGCTCCCGATGCGTTTTCAGTATTTAAAGTGAGTTCAGAAATGCCAGCAACGCAGCGCGCTGCTCGGCATTGAAAGACAAAACCTGTTGCTGCGCAGCCGTCGCTTCGCCGCCATGCCAGAGCACCGCTTCGAGCAGGTTGCGAGCGCGGCCGTCGTGCAAAAACTGCGTGTGACCGCTGACCGCTTGCGTCAGACCAATCCCCCACAACGGCGGCGTGCGCCAGTCGCGGCCGGAGGCCTGAAATTCCGTGCGGTTGTCCGCCAGTCCTTCGCCCATGTCGTGCAGGAGCAAATCGCTGTACGGACGAATCACTTGATTGGCCAGCTCAGGTTCGGCGGCGTTGGCGGCGGTGGTGTATTTGGGCGTGTGGCACGACTGGCAACCGGCCTGGAAAAACAGGTTCTTGCCGGCCAGCACCTGTGGGTCGTTGACGCCACGGCGCGCCGGCACTGCCAGATTGCGGCTGTAGAACAGCACCAGACGCAGGATGTTGTCGCTGACTTCCGGTTCGCCGTCCGGGCCATTGCCGTTCGGCGCCTGTTTGCAGGCGGTCTGCGCCTCGGTGCAGTCGTCGAAAGGCCGCAGGCTGGTGGTCAGGCCCATGTCACCGGAGAACGCGTGAACATTCTGCTGGTTGAGATTCGGCTGCCCGGCTTTCCAGCCGAACCGGCCGATCACGGTTTTCTGCAACTGGTCATCCCAAACACGGTTGGGCCGGCCATTGATGCCGTTGTTCTCTTTCACCTGGGCGGCGGCGTTGGCGAGGATCGCCTCTTCGGGGATCGCTTCGAGCAGGCCCAGACCAATCATCGGCGGCGCCACCCGCGCGGAGAAACGCGTGTCCGGATGCATCGGGCCGTAACCGAGTTGAGTGATCTGCAGGGTCGGTTTGCGCAACTCCACTTGCGTGCCGTCCTTGAACCGTACGGGCACTGGCGTGTAGTCGACGCGCACCTTGCCTTCCGGGGCGACGCCGGGCACGGCCATGTCCTGGAACTGCCCGCCATACACCGGCTCCGGCACCACGCCGAGCTGTTCGATGATTTTGGCGTAGGGCGGCGCGTCGGGAATCGACAGGCGCACCAGCATCGACACCGCATTGGTCGCATCAGGGGCCGGCGGATGACCGCGACCGTCCTTGATGTGGCAGTTCTGGCAGGCGTTGGTATTGAACAACGGGCCGAGGCCGTCGCGCGCCGTGGTGGTCGACGGCGCAATTACCCACGGGCTGCGGAAGAAGCTGTTGCCGACACTGAAATCCACCCGCCGCGACGGAGGCAGGTTGGCCGATGGCAGGGAGAACGCGGTCTGATCACTCTTGCGCACGGTCGCCGCACCGCCCGATCGCGCTTCACCCGGCTCGGCCTTGGTGAAACGCGGGGCGTCATCGCAGGCACTCAGGCCCAGGGCCAGCAACAATGCGGACAAGCGAAGCGGCAACGACGGCATCAGACATCCTGCAAACGGGCGAAAACAAAGGCGCAAAGTCTAACAGGGCAGGGGAGTTTGAATAAGAGGAATTATCGTTTGCTTGATACAGCGCAAGCCTTGAAGCGCGTGCCAACACTGTGGGAGCGAGCCTGCTCGCGAAAGAGACGCCCGACGCGCTGAAAATGCCGCGCCGGATAAGGCCTTCGCGAACAGGCTCGCTCCCACAGGGACAGCGGTGTGCCAGGTATGAAAAAGGCGACCCGAAGGTCGCCTCTTTTTGACGCGGACGCGGTGATCAGAACTCGTGATCGGCGTTGTCCGGGTTCAGGTCGCTGATGCCCAGTTTGCCGGCAGCGGCTTCGATCGAGCCGGTCTGCTTGACCAGCGCGGCGATGGCGTCTCGAACAACCTGGTTGCCAGCGGTGTTGCCGGCGGCGATCAACTGGTCGTAGTGCTCACCCTTGTTGGCGTGATCGACCATGACCTGGATTTTCGCTTCGGTCGCGGCCAGATCGGCTTTCAGTGCGGTGTCGGCGGCCGGGTCGGCCTTGGCCACCAGCGACGACAGGCTGGCGCCGGTCAGCTTGGTGCCGTCAACCCGGGTGTACTCGCCCAGATAAACGTTACGCACGCCTTTGGCATCGTAGAAGTGCGAGTAGTGGGTGTTGTCGCTGAAGCAATCCTGCTCGTCTTCAGGGGAGTTGGCTTCCAGGGAAACCTTCATGCGCTCGCCCGCCAGTTCACCCAGGGACAGGCTGCCCATGCCGAAGAGCATTTTGCGCAGGCCGGTTTCGCCTGGCTCGGCTTCCAGTGTGGCGCGGTAGTTGTCGGCCACGTTCGGCTTCCAGTTACCGACCATTTCTTCCAGATCGCTGACCAGCAGTTGGGTCACGGCTTTCAGGTAGGCACGACGACGCTCGTTGTGACCACCGGTGGCGCCGGCGCCTTCCAGGTAGTCCGAGGCCGGACGGTTGCCAGCGCCCGGGCCGGTACCGTTGAGGTCCTGGCCCCAGAGGAGGAATTCGATGGCGTGGTAGCCAGTCGCAACGTTGGCTTCGGAACCGCCCAGCTCATTGAGGCTGGCGAGTTTTTCCGGGGTGATCTCTTTCACGTCGACCTTGTCTTCGCCGACCTGAACTTCGGTGTTGGCGATGATATTGGCGGTGGCGCCCGGGTTACCCAGTGCGTGCTCGTAGGATTTGTCGACGTAGTCGATCAGGCCTTCGTCCAGCGGCCAGGCGTTAACCTGACCTTCCCAGTCGTCAATAATGGTGTTGCCGAAGCGGAACACTTCGCTCTGCAGGTACGGCACGCGCGCGGCAACCCAGGCAGCCTTGGCGGCTTTCAGGGTGTCGGCGTTCGGCTTGGCGAGGAACGCGTCGACGGCGGTTTGCAGGGTTTTCGCGGTGGATTCGGCATCGCTGTAAACGGCGAAGACCATGTCGGCGTAGTGCGCGACCACAGCCTTGGCGGCGGCATCGTCAACTTTACCGGCAGCAGGAGCAGGGGCAGCGGCCGGCGCCGGGGCTGGAGCAGCGCTGCTGGAAGCCGGAGTCATTTCGGAGGCTTTTTCTTTGTCCTTGCCTTCACCGCAACCGGCGAGGGAAATAGCGATGGCCAGCAGACTGGCGGTAGCCAGAGGCATACGAATCATGGCGAACATCCTGCTTCGGTAGTTGAGTGGACTGGCGCCGGGGGCGCGCAAAACTGCGACATAATGCAAATCTTTCGCATTATGTGTAAAGGCGTGGGTGGAAATATTTCTTATTTGCGCAAGAAGATCAAAAGATCGCAGCCTCGTTGCACTGTAGGAGCTGACGAGTGCAACGAGGCTGCGATCTTTTGATCTTTAAAGAATCGCCGCATTGCTGCGTTGCGCCTGCTTGAGGTAAATACCCAGCTCCCGCGCCGGCAGCGGTTTGCTGTAGTGGTAGCCCTGACCTT
Source organism: Pseudomonas sp. HN2 (assembly GCF_020736465.1). NCBI lineage: Bacteria > Pseudomonadati > Pseudomonadota > Gammaproteobacteria > Pseudomonadales > Pseudomonadaceae > Pseudomonas > Pseudomonas sp. HN2. Next base: position 4,773,346 of record NZ_CP085885.1, on the reverse strand, counting down.
CGTGGCAACCCTCGGAAATGATGTAGGTTTCCTGCTCGGCGGTCTCCACGCCTTCGGCAATCACCTGCATGCCCAGGCTCTTGCCCAGTTGAATGATCGCGCGAACGATGGTCGCGTCATCGTCGTCATCCAGCAGATCCTGGACGAAGCTCTTGTCGATCTTGATCTTGTCCAGCGGCAGGCTTTTCAGATAGCTGAGGGATGAATAGCCGGTGCCGAAGTCGTCGATCGCAATCAGTGCGCCGGAGCGGCGCAGGCTCAGCAGATGCTGGGCGGCGGTGGTGATGTCTTCCATCAGGCCGGTTTCGGTGACTTCCAGTTCCAGACTGCGCGGCGGCAGGCGGTACATTTGCAGCAGGTTGTTGACCACCCGCGGCAGCTCGGCGTGGTGCAGTTGCACGGTCGACAGGTTGACCGCCATGCGCAGATCGACAAAACCCTGATCATGCCACTCGCGCAATTGCTTGCAGGCCTGGTCGAGCACCCACTCGCCGATGGCGATGATCGTGCCGTTCTGTTCGGCCAGCGGAATGAACAGGTCCGGCGGCACCAGGCCGTGTTCGGGGTGCTGCCAGCGAATCAGCGCTTCGACACCCACTACGCGATGATCGCGATAACTGATCTGCGGCTGATAGACGAGGTAGAACTGGTCGCGGATCAGCGCATCACGCAGGTCTTTTTCCAGCTCGCGACGGCGGCGCATCTCGCTGTCGACGCTGGCGATGTAGAACTGATAGCGGTTGCGCGAGCGGGTCTTGGCCAGGGTCATGGTCTGCTCGGCTTTCTGCAACAGCTTCTCGGTGCTGTCGCCGTCCTCCGGGAACAGGGTGATGCCGATGGTCGCGCGCAGGCGGATTTCCTGATCGTCGAGGGCGAAGGGCGCCTCCAGGTCATCGAGAATGCTCTGCGCCAGTTCCGCTGCTTCGTAAGGTTGTTCGATGTCGGCCTGCACCAGGGCGAACTGATCGCCGCCCAGGCGGGCAAGGGCGCCGAGACGACCGCTGTGGGCGCGCAAGCGATCGGCCAGGGCCAGCAGCAACTGGTCGCCGGTCTGGTAGCTGAATTGTTCGTTGATGCCTTTGAAATCATCCAGGCCGACGCACAACACCGCGACGCGGCGCTGCAACTTGCCGGCATCGACGAGAATCTTGTCCAGCTGCTGCTGCAATTGCTGGCGGTTCGGCAGACCGGTCAGGAAGTCGTACTGGGCCATGCGCAGCAGGCTGTTTTCTGCTTCGTGGCGCAGGTGGGTGTTGCGTTCGATGGACTCGAGCAACTGGTTGGCGGTGTTGATCCACAGGCCCAGCTCGTTTTTTTCGTGGCCCTTGAGCTGCGGAATCTTGTGCTCGCTGGGACGATCCGGGTTGATTTCGGTGAGGTGCTCGATGATCCGCGACAGCGGTTTGGTCAGCAGCCAGTGATAGACCAGATACAGCACCAGTCCCATGGCGAGTGCGCGCAGTACGCCGGAAATGAAGATGATCACCGAGCTGACAATGAAGCCTTCGCCATAGGTTGCGGTGTCGAGGGTGATGCTCAGGTCGCCGTAGTATTCGCTGTAGGGGCCACGGCCGACCAATTGCGTGGTGAAGGTGCGTTCCTGACCGAGAATCAGGTCGGTCAGCCAACGGCTGTTGGAATGCTGCAATTCGCGGGATTTCTGCGCGAGCATCGCTTCATTGGGATGACCAATGGAGGCCTGGCGCACGGCGTCGTCCTGGAACAGCCCCTCGATCACCTGCATGCCCATTTCCCGGTCCAGGCTATAGACCGCCTGGGTCGAAGGATCGCGGAACATGTCGAGGATCCGCTCGGCGTCACCGGCCACCGCCTGACGGGTCTTGTAGGCATCGAAGACAATCTGCGCGCAGCTCAAGACTACGCCTACGATCAATGCCGACAGGAGCACGACCCGGAGCAACTTCACCGACAAGCTGTTCTTGAGTTCCAGCTTCAAAGGGTTATTCCTTGTTCCGTGCGGGTAGCGTCAAGTTGCCATGAGTATTGGCAATCCCGGGTTGGCAGTCAAAGGGACAATCAGGCACGGGAAAATTCGCCGGTATCCTGGCCGCGATGTCGTCATTTGAGTAATAGCTCTGAATTACTGTGTCGGTTGCAGTGGCCCGCAACTTGAGCACCGGGTCAAAGATTTTTTCCTGTCTCTGATGGTAGTCGGCTGTCGGCTGGCAGCAAACGGCGCGAAGCTGTTTTTGCCGTGCGACAAACGCCATGCGCAAGGCATAAAAAAACCCGGCCGAAGCCGGGTTTCCTGTCTGGCGCGCAGCTTAAGCGGTGAAGGTCTTGCCTTCGAACTGCTCGGCCACGAACTTCCAGTTGACCAGGTTCCAGAACGCTTCAACGTACTTCGGACGCAGGTTGCGGTAGTCGATGTAGTAAGCGTGTTCCCAGACGTCGCAGGTCAGCAGCGGGGTGTCACCGCTGGTCAGCGGGTTGCCGGCGCCGATGGTGCTGGCCAGGGCCAGGGAACCGTCAGCCTTTTTCACCAGCCAGCCCCAGCCGGAGCCGAAGGTGCCGATCGAGGTTTTGCTGAATTCTTCCTTGAACTTGTCGAACGAACCGAACGCTGCGTTGATGGCATCTGCCAGTGCGCCGGTTGGCTGACCGCCGGCGTTTGGCGCCAGGCAGTTCCAGTAGAAGGTGTGGTTCCAGACCTGAGCGGCGTTGTTGAAGATACCGCCCGAGGAAGTCTTGACGATCTCTTCCAGGGTCTTGCCTTCAAACTCGGTGCCTGGCACCAGGTTGTTCAGGTTCACGACGTAGGTGTTGTGGTGCTTGTCGTGGTGGAACTCCAGGGTTTCCTTGGAGATGTGCGGCTGCAGGGCATCGTGTGCGTAGGGCAGCGGCGGCAATTCGAAAGCCATGATGATTCTCCTAATCAGGTCTGTTGCGGTGAGCGCAAGGCCGATCACGGGCGGCCGGAAATGCACCGGCGAGTTTTTACTCTTTGCGGCGCAGGGTTCGGATCATAGCACCGGGGTCGCGCCTTAACCACGCAACAACTGTGTGGGATAGAGGTTCCAGAGCCTTCAGCATTAATTCATCCGGCGATGATCAACTGCGCGGCCACGGCGAACATCATCAACGCCACCACCAGATCGAGAATGCGCCAGGTGCTCGGCCGGGCCAGCCACGGTGCCAGCCATGCGGCGCCGAGAGCCAGGGTGAAAAACCACAGCAGCGAGGCGCTCGCCGCGCCGACTACATAAGCGCCGGGCACCGATTGCTGCGCGCCCAGCGAGCCGATCAATAAAACCGTATCCAGATAAACGTGGGGATTGAGCAATGTCACCGCCAACGCGCTGAGCATGACCGCGCGCAGGGAGCGTACGGTCTGGTTCTCGCCTTGCTCGAGGCTCTGCTTGGAGCAGGCCCGGCGCAGCGCCTGGCTGCCGTACCAGATCAAAAAGGTCGCGCCGCCCCAACGGGCAATCGCCAGCAGGGTCGGGTTCTGCGCGAGAATCGTCGCCAGGCCGAACACCCCGGCCGCCACCAGAATCGCGTCACACACCACGCACAATGCCGCCACGGGCAAATGGTGTTCACGGCGCAGGCTCTGCGCCAATACAAACGCGTTCTGCGTGCCGATCGCCATGATCAGGCCGAACGCCACCAACAGGCCGTTTACATAGCTTTGCCACATGGAAAATATCCTTGAAAGAGAGTGCTTGCTGGCTATTCTCCGGTGTGGCGCTGTATAAGAAAAACCAATAGTACTGATCGCCCATTAGGAAAACTGATGTTCGACTATAAATTGCTTTCTGCGCTGGCCGCGGTGGTCGAGCAGGCCGGATTCGATCGCGCTGCACAGGTTCTCGGCCTGTCGCAGTCGGCGATCTCCCAGCGCATCAAGTTGCTCGAGGCGCGCGTCGGCCAGCCGGTGCTGGTACGCGAAACACCGCCATCGCCGACCGAAATCGGCCGGCGCTTGCTCAACCATGTGCAGCAGGTGCGTTTGCTTGAGCGCGACTTGCAATCGGCGGTACCGGCGCTGGACGAAGAAGGCCTGCCGGATCGCCTGCGCATCGCCCTCAACGCCGATAGCCTTGCCACTTGGTGGGCTGGCGCCGTTGGCGATTTCTGCGCCGAGCAGCATTTGTTGCTCGATCTGATCGTCGAAGACCAGACCGTCGGCCTCAAGCGCATGCGTGCCGGTGAAGTGGCCGCATGCCTGTGCGCCAGCGAGCGCCCGGTGGCCGGCGCACGCAGCGTGTTGCTCGGTGCCATGCGCTATCGCGCGCTCGCCAGTCCGGCCTTCATCGCCCGGCATTTTCCCGATGGCGTACGCGCCGAACAGCTTCCACGCACCCCCGCACTGGTGTTCGGCCCGGACGATTTCCTCCAGCATCGCTACCTGGCGCTGTTGGGCGTCGATGGCGCGTTCGAGCACCATTTATGCCCGTCCTCCGAAGGCTTCATTCGCCTGACCGAAGCCGGCCTGGGCTGGGGGCTGGTGCCGGAACTGCAAGTGCGCGAACAGCTGGAGCGCGGCGTGCTGCGCGAATTGCTGCCAGATAAACCGATCGACGTGCCGTTGTACTGGCATCATTGGCGCAATGGCGGCCAGTTGCTGAACCTGCTCACCGAACAACTGCTGCGCGCCTCAAAGCAATGGCTAGTGGCTTGAACGCAGCGGCAAGCGTCAAGCTGCAAGCGGCAAGAACAAACACCGTTTCAACTTGCAGCTGAAAGCTCGAGGCTTGCAGCTGCTCCCCTGGAGTTTTTGATGAAGATTTTGGTTACCGGCGCCAGCGGCTTTGTTGGCGGGCGCTTTGCGCGTTTCGCCCTGGAGCAGGGCCTTGAACTGCGGGTCAACGGTCGCCGGGCCGAGAGCGTCGAGCATCTGGTGCGCCGGGGTGCGGAGTTTGTGCCGGGCGATCTGACCGACGCCGATCTGGTACGCGACCTCTGCCGCGACGTCGAAGCGGTGGTGCATTGCGCCGGTGCCGTCGGCGTGTGGGGGCGTTATCAGGACTTCCATCAGGGCAATGTCCAAGTCACCGAAAACGTTGTCGAAGCCTGCCTCAAGCAGCGCGTGCGGCGGCTGGTGCATCTGTCGTCGCCGTCGATCTATTTTGATGGCCGTGACCATCTCGGCCTGACCGAAGAGCAAGTGCCCAAGCGCTTCAAGCATCCCTACGCCGCGACCAAATATCTGGCCGAGCAAAAAGTCTTCGGCGCACAGGAGTTCGGTCTGGAAACCATCGCCCTGCGCCCGCGTTTCGTCACCGGCGCCGGTGACATGAGCATCTTCCCGCGACTGCTGAAGATGCAGCGCAAGGGCCGTCTGGCGATCATCGGCGACGGTTTGAACAAGGTCGACTTCACCAGCGTGCAGAACCTCAACGAAGTCATGCTCAGCAGCCTCTTGGCGGCTGGCTCGGCGCTGGGCAAGGCCTACAACATCAGCAACGGTACGCCGGTGCCGCTGTGGGACGTGGTCAACTACGTGATGCGGCGGATGGACGTCGATCAGGTGCGCAAATATCGCTCTTACGGTCTGGCCTACAGCGTCGCGGCGCTCAATGAGGGCGCGTGCATGCTCTGGCCCGGACGTCCGGAGCCGACCCTGTCGCGCCTCGGCATGCAAGTCATGAAGAAAAATTTCACCCTGGATATCAGCCGCGCCCGGCATTATCTCGACTACGACCCGAAAGTCAGCCTGTGGGCTGCCCTCGATGAGTTCTGTGCGTGGTGGAAAGCTCAGGACATTCGTTGAAACGATTCGGCCGGGCGGCAATGAACCGCGTTGCGGCTTGAGGGTCAATGCCTGCGGCTGCGGCGGTTATACTTCGCAGCATTTAGCCATCACCGCGTTTGCCAAAGGTTGCCTCAATGTCCATGCGAAACGATGCCCACGACGACGATTTCGATAACGTGCCAAGCCTGCGCGCCGATCCGTTCGACGACGATGACATCGCGCCCAGCCCCCGCACTTCCGTGCATTCGCGCACAGCGCCCGTGGTCAAGGTCAAGACCTCCAGCACCGGGCCGCTGTGGGCGCTGGTCGGCGCGTTGTTTTTCGCCTTCATCGGCCTGGCCTGGTGGAGCTTCCAGCAGATTTCGCTGATGGAGCAGCAACTGGTCGCCACTCAGGAAAGCTTTGCGCGCATCAGCGAAGAAGCGGCGGGGCGCCTGCAGGATATTTCCGGCAAGGTCGTCGCCAGCCAGAGCAACGTCAGCAGCGACAGCGAAGCGCTGAAGCTGCAGATCAAACAGCTCGAAGGCAAATTGCTCGATCAGAGCAAGCAGCAGCAAGGCGTGGCCGGTCAGGCCAGCGAGCTGGACAAGCGTCTGGCGCAGATGACCGCGCAGACCACTGAACAGCAGAACGCCAATACGCAATTGCAGGCGCAGGTCAAAGCCCTGAGCGCCGAACTGGCGACCATCAAAAGCACGCCGGCCGATACCAGCAAGGTCGATGCGCAGTTGAAAGCTTTCGATGCCCAGTTCAAGAGCCTCGGCGCCGATATCGCGGCGCTGAAGAAACAGGGCAACCCGAGCGCGGCGATCGATCGTCTGGAGCAGGACATCGTGGTGTTGAAAAGTCAGCAGGACAATCGCCCGGCCGCGCCACAGGGTGGCGGCAATACCGCCGAGTTCGATGCGTTCCGCGCGCAGATGACCCGCAACCTCAACACCTTGCAGGCGCAGATCCAGAACCTGCAGCAACAGATCAATTCCCGCCCGTAAGCGCCGATCGAGGCTGGCGAGCATTGCTTGTCAGCCTCACGGCGCAATGTTCAGAAATGCTCTGAATATCTCTACATGACCGCAAGCCGTCTACGCTCTTGAAACACCAAAAAGAACGAGGGATGCGCTATGGGGTTTTTGCATAAGGTGGCCTGGCTCGGCCTGCTGTTGTTGGCCGGTTTCGGCCAGGCCAGCGCCGCCACCGCCGCCAAGGATGACAGTCAGGCGGCCATCGCCCTGCTGGAAAAAGCCTTGGCCTACTACCACGACAATGGCGACAAGGCGTTCGCTGCGTTCAGCCGCCAGGGCGAATTCGTCGACAAGGATCGCTATGTCTTCGTCCTCGACACCAAGGGCGTCATGCTTGCGAGTGGCGGGCCGTCTTCGGCGCTGATCGGCCGCGATGTCAGCGAAGTGCTCGGGCCGGATCTGCAGAAGGCGTTCAAGGACGCGCTGAAGGTGCCGGAAGGCAACGGCATCCAGCAGGCCGAATACCGCTGGCAGAACTGGGCCGACGGCAAGGTCGAGCGCAAGCATGTGTTCTATCAGCGCGTCGGCCAGCGCATTCTTGCCGTCGGTTACTACTTGCCGCGGGCATCTGCCGAGCAGGCCAAGGCCTTGCTGGATAAAGCCGCGACGGATCTGGGCAAGGACGAGAAGGGCACGCTGACCGCGATCAACTCGCTCAAGGGCGGTTATCTGCAGGACGATCTGTATGTGTTCGTGGTCGATCTGAACAACCAGCGTTACGTCGCACACGGCACCAACCTGCGCTTGATCAACACTGATTTTGGCAAGGTCAAGGACCCGGAAGGCAAGCCGGTGGGCGAGCCGATTCTGGCGCTGATCGGCAAACAGGATGAAGGCGAATACGAATATCGCTGGAAAAACCCGGTGACCGGCAAGATCGAGGACAAGCATGCCTACCTGAAAAAGGTCGGGCACTTCCTCGTTGCGGTGGGTTACTACAGCCCTTGAGCGAACGCCGTTCCTCTGTAGGAGTGAGCCTGCTCGTGATGCGGTGTTTCATACAACAATGATGTCGACAGGCATACCGTCATCGCGAGCAGGCTCACTCCTACAGGGTTTTGCGGTGCTTGTGCTATTTCGCGTCGTGCTCGCGCCCGCGCAGCAGGTTGTTCGGCATGGCAATCGCCGCCGCCAGCCCCAGCAGCGACACCGCCGTGCTGACCCAGAGCAAGTGTCGGAAGGTCACCAGCAGTTCCGCGCGCAGGGCGTTCTGTGCATCCCCCGGCGCGGCGTTCAGGCCATCGAGCAGGACATTGCCAGAATGCCCTTCGCTGATCAGCGAACTGTTCGCCAGGTGGGCGAAACTGGAGTCGTGCAGCAACGCGAGCAACAGCGCCGACATCAACGCCACGCCTACCGCACCGCCCAGTGAGCGAAACAAGTTGGTGGTGCTGGTAGCGACGCCGATGTCGCGTTGTTCCACTGAGTTTTGCGTACCGACCAGCGAGGTCGGGAACTGCATGCCGCCGGCAATACCACTGAGCAACATGAACAACCCGCTGAGCAACGTCGCTTGCGGCGGACTGAAGGCCATGCCGAGAATCGAGATCGGCATCAGGATCGCCCCGGTGAGAATCTGCGGTTTGTAGCGTCCGGTAATCGACGTGCGGCGGCCGGCGAAATAGGCGCCGATCGGCAAGCCCATCGCCAGCGGCAGCAAGTGCAACGCGGCGCTGTCGGCGCCGGCGCCGGTGACGCTTTGAAAGCGCAGCGGCATCAGCACGATCAGCGAGATGGCCTGGAAACTGGTGAAGAAAATCGTGCACCAGCACAGCAGGGCATTGCGGTTGGCGAACAGGTGCATCGGCAGCAACGGCTCGCGTGCCCGGCGCTCATGCCAGACGAACAACGCCAGGACGATCACGGCGCAGGCGAGCAGGCCGAGCACTTCGCTGCTGCGCCATGAATGGCCCTGGCCGACTTCGGTGATGCCGAGCAGCAATGCAGTCAGACCGATGATCATCAGCACCGTGCCGAGGTAATCGATCACCGGTTTGCGCTGCGGAATCGGCAAGCCGCGCAGGTTGCGCCGCGCCACCCACCACGCGCCGAGGCCCAGCGGCAGGTTGATCAGAAACACCCAGCGCCACGACAGGTATTCGGTCATGTAGCCGCCGAGCACCGGCCCGGCAACGCTGGCCACGGCGTACATGCTGCTGAAGTAACCCTGATAGCGCCCGCGTTCACGCGGTGGGACGATGTCGCCGATGATCGCCTGACTCACCGAGATCATGCCGCCAGCACCGATGCCCTGAAGAATGCGCGCCAGCACCAGCTGCTCCATGCTTTGCGCCATGCCGCAGAACAACGAGGCGAGGGTGAACAGGCCCATGCCGAACAGCATCAGTTTGCGTCGCCCGTACAGGTCGCCGAGCTTGCCGTAGATCGGCACCGCGACGGTCATCGCCACCATGTAACCGGAAATCACCCAGGCCAGCAGGCTGACGTCCTTGAACTGCGCGGAGATCGCCGGCATCGACACGGCGACGATGGTCTGGTCCAGCGCACCAAGAAAGATCGCCATCATCAAGGCGACCAGCACGCTGCGAATGGCCGGTTTGGGCGTTTCAGGCTGATTGAGAGTGGTCACGGAAAACCTGCGGGCAGTGATTGACCCGCACGGGCAAGGCGAGCGGGTAAGTGCTCGCCAGTGTAAGTCGATAGCAGGCTATTCGATAGCCTCGTACGGGAGCCCGACGTAATTTTCTGCAATGGTTTTCTGCCCGGCTTCCGAGCTGACGAAGTAGTCCAGTTCCGAAGCGCTGATGCGCTGGCTGAATTCATCGTGCTCGTCGAAGCGATGCAGCATCGACGTCATCCACCAGGAAAACCGCTCGGCTTTCCACACCCGACGCAGGCAAATCTCTGAATATTTTTCCAGCAGATCGCTACGACCTTCTCGATAGACCTTCAGCAGAATATTGAACAGCGTACTGACATCGCTGGCCGCCAGATTCAAGCCTTTGGCACCGGTGGGCGGGACGATGTGCGCGGCGTCGCCGACCAGGAACATCCGGCCGTACTGCATCGGTTCAACGACAAAGCTGCGCAGCGGCGCGATGCTTTTTTCGATCGAAGGGCCGGTCACCAGTTTTTCCGCGAGGGCCACCGGCAGGCGGTTTTTCAACTCATCCCAGAAACGCTGATCGCTCCAGTCATCGACGTTTTCATCCGCTGGCACTTGCAGGTAATAACGCGTGCGGGTGGCCGAACGCATGCTGCACAAGGCGAAGCCGCGCTCGTGACGGGCGTAGACCAGTTCATCGTGAACGGGTGGTGTGTCGGCAAGAATGCCCAGCCAGCCGAACGGATAAACCCGCTCGAAGATCTTCAGGCAATCGACAGGAATCGACTGCCGCGCGACGCCGTGGAAGCCATCGCAACCGGCGATGTAATCGCAGTCGACGCGCCACGATTCACCGTCCTTTTCGAAGGTGACAAAAGCTTCGTCGCTTTTCATGTCGTGGGGAACGACATTGCTCGCCTGATAAATAGTCGGCGCGCCGGCCTCCCGACGAGCGGCCATCAGGTCGCGGGTGACCTCGGTCTGGCCGTAGACCATTACGGTTTTGCCACCGGTCAACGCGTGCAGGTCGATATGCACCTGACGACCGTCCAGCGCCAGATCGAATCCGCCATGAATCAGGCCCTCGGCATCCATTCGCTGACCGACCCCGGCCTGACGCAGCAGCTCTACCATGCCTTGTTCAAGCACACCGGCACGGATGCGCCCGAGAATGTAATCAGGGGTCTGGCGTTCGAGGATCAGGGTGTCGATGCCAGCGTTGTGCAGCAACTGGCCGAGGAGCAGTCCGGAAGGACCGGCGCCGATAATGGCGACTTGGGTTTTCAGGGTTTTCATTGTTTTTATGACTCGCAAGCTTCACGCAGCAATAGCCGGTGAATGATTTTATGGATCGAGTGCTTGCATTTTTCCCTTGCGGGTCTGTCAATTGAAGGTGAAAACTGAGCCGATACCTGTACATTCTGCCAATCGGTGCGATTATCGCCCATAAACCCGAGGCCTGGATTGAAGTGATGAACAAGCCTGCCCTGCCTTCGATTCCGGTGTTCAAGCTCTATGGTGAAAGCCTGGACTGGCCGACCCCGGACTTGCTGCACTGTGAAACCATTTCCTCGCGCAGTCGCGAACATCAATGGGAAATCAAACCTCACCGCCATGCGGATCTGTGCCAGCTGCTATTCGTTTTCAAAGGTCAGGCAGAGCTTGAAATCGAAGGCCAGCGCACGCAACTCGAGACGCCTGCGATTCAGGTGTTGCCACCGTTGTCGGTGCACGGTTTTCGCTTTTCCGAGGACGTCGAGGGCTTCATCGTCACCCTGGCGACGCCACTGATCAACCATTTGCAGGCGCAACTGGGCGACTCGGTACACGCCCTGGCCCGGGCGGAAAACTACCCGGCCGGCGAGGACGGCGATTACCTCAACAGTCTGTTTGCAGCGTTGCAGGCCGAGTACAACGGCCATCAACCAGCGCGGGAAATGCTCATGCATTCGCTGGTCAGCGTGATCATGGTCTGGGTCAGCCGTCAGGCGATCGTCCGCCACAAGGCCAGTCAGCGCCCACAACGTCAGCGCGAGTACCTCAACGGTTTCATTCAGTTGGTGGAAGAGACTTACCGCCAGCACGTCAAAGTGGAAGACCTCGCCCATCGCCTGGGCATTTCCGTATCGCACCTCAACGGCACCTGCCGTGAACTGGCCGGGCAACCGGCGTTGCAGATCATGCACGAGCGCCAGTTGCTGGAAGCCAAGCGCCTGTTGACCTACACCAGCATGACCATTTACGAGATGTCGGAGTTGTTGGGCTTTTCCGACCCGACCAACTTCACGCGCCTGTTCCGCCGCCGGGTGGGGATTTCGCCAAAGGCATTCCGCGACCGCTTGAAGGCCGAGCAGCAATCCTGAGAACACCCCCGGTGGGAGCGAGCCTGCTCGCGAATACGGCCTTTCATTCAGCAACGATGCTGGCTGACACAGCGCATTCGCGAGCAGGCTCGCTCCCACAGGGATTGCATTCCAGCCCAGGTCAATCAGCGCAATGCATTCAGCGTGGCATTGTGCGGAATACACCGCTCATAGTTGCAGCTCGCATACTCGCGCGGCAGCTGGCGTAACTGCTCGACCCGCCAGGCAGCGGCGCCATACAACGCCAGCGTGGCGGCGCAGGTGATGAAAATCGCGGCGTACCTTTTTGTTTTGATGTTCATGGCGTAGACCTCTGAACGTCTACCTTGCGGTATTACTTTGAGCATAGGTCAGCGGTGCACACTTGCCAGCGAGTTCGCTTGAGGATTTACCTGGCCATTCAGCACACTGATGAGCCCCTGTAGGAGTGAGCCTGCTCGCGATAGCGGTGTGTCAGTCACCGCTGTGCCGACAGAAATACCGCTATCGCGAGCAGGCTCACTCCTACAAGGGATTGCTTTACAGGCCGGCATCCCACGCGGGGTTCTCCGGAAAACGCTGTACGAGGAAGTCGAGCAGGCTGCGCAGCGCTGCGGGCATGTGTTTGCGTGAGGCGTACACCGCGTAGATGTTCATCTGTCGCGGTTCGGCATGTGGCAGCAAACGCAGCAGTTCGCCGTTGTGAATGTGCACCCCGGCCTGGTAGGTCGGCAGCATCGCCACACCCGCGCCGGCCAGGGTTGCGCGCAGGAGGGTGCTGGCCTCGTTGGCGCTGATATTGCCCTGCACCGGCACCGAGACCGGTTGGCCATCCTCTTCGAAATGCCACAGGCTCTTGCCGAAGTAGGAATGGGTCAGGCAATTGTGTCGGCTCAGATCTACAACTGTCCGCGGCGCCGGATGCTCTCGCAGGTAAGCCGGCGCTGCGCAGACCACCGAACGACAAACGGTCAGGCGTCGGGCGATCAGATTCGGATCGAGATCGTTGCTGGTGCGAATCGCCAGATCGATGCGTTCATCGACCAGATTCACCGTGCGGTCGAGCATTTGCAGATCGATGCTCACGCCTGGGTAGAGCTTGACGTATGCCGCCATGGCATCGGCCAGTTGCGCCTGGCCGAACGAGGTGCTGACGCTGATCCGCAGCAGTCCGCGCGGGGCGTCATCGGGTTCGCTGACGGCGGCCTGCATGTCGTGCGACAGGTCGATCATCTGCCGACAGCGCGGGAGGATTTCGCTGCCGGCGGCGGTCAGGCTCAGTTTGCGCGTGGTGCGGTGCATCAGCCGCGCGCCGACCCAGTCTTCCAGCTCCGCCAGATAGCGCGAGACCACCGGCCGCGACAGGTCGAGGTGGTCGGCCGCCGCTGACTGGCTGCCCAGATCCACCACCGTGACGAATACGCGCATTGCTTGAAGCCGATCCATGATTTGCCCGCTTTCAGAAACAAACTATGTTCAAGCATCGCATTTTTTGTACTGAGTCTGGCAACTAAGCTCTGTTGCATCGCCAACCTGGCATTCGAAACTCGGAGCAACAGATGATCGGTTTCACCCAGTTCAAACGCGTGCTGCTCGCCTCAGCATTTTTCGCTTTTGCCGCCCATGCGTCCGCTGCCGAGCTGAGCCTCGATATCTACAACCCGGGCACCCAGGCGATTTTCCCGGTCAGCTCGGTGCTGGTCAGTGGCGAGAAAGAGGCGATTCTGGTCGACGCGCAATTCGGCAAATCCCAAGCCGAGCAGGTGGTGGAAAAGATCCGCGCCAGCGGCAAGCAATTGACCACCATCTACATCAGCCACGGCGATCCGGATTACTACTTCGGTCTCGACACCCTGACCCAAGCATTTCCACAGGCGAAAGTGCTGGCCTCGCAGCCGACCGTTGATCACATCAAGCACACCGTCGATGGCAAACTGGCCTACTGGGGCCCGAAAATGGGTGCCGATGTGCCAGCGAAAACCATCGTCCCGGACGTGCTCAAGGGCGACAGCCTGACCCTCGAAGGGCAGAAGTTGCAGGTGATCGGCCTCGACGGCAAACAGCCGGATCGCAGCTTCGTGTGGATTCCGTCGCTGAAGGCGGTGGTCGGCGGCGTGGTGGTCGCCGAGAACATTCATGTGTGGATGGCCGACACCCAGACTGCGCAATCCCACGCCGACTGGCTGCACACCTTGCACACCATCGAAAGCCTGAAACCGCAAACCGTGGTGCCTGGCCATTACCTGGGTGATAGCAGCCGCTCGCTGGACAGCGTGAAATTCACCGCTGATTACATCAAGGCCTTCGATGCCGAAACCGCCAAGGCCAAAGATTCTGCTGCGTTGATCGCGGCGATGAAAAAGCGCTACCCGCAACTTGGCGAGGAAAGCTCGCTGGAACTCAGCGCGAAAGTCGCCAAGGGTGAGATGCAGTGGTAAGCCGAACCTGAACACGCAGCCTTTTCAAGCCAACTGGAGAATCTCATGAGCAAGATTGCAATCATCGGCGCCACCGGACGTGCCGGTAGCCAACTGCTGGAAGAAGCCCTGCGTCGCGGTCACAGCGTCACGGCCATTGCCCGCGATACTTCGAAGATCGGTAATCGCGCCGGTGTCGTCAGCAAAAATCTCGACGTGCTGGATGCGGCGGCGCTGCAGGCGGCGGTAGCCGGTCACGACGTGGTGATCAGCGCAGCGCATTTCGCCACCGTGCCGGCCTCGGCGATTGTCGGGCCGGTCAAGCAGGCGGGCGTTAAACGCTTGCTGGTGGTGGGCGGCGCCGGTTCGCTGTTGCTGCCGGATGACACGCGGGTGATCGACAGTGCCGCGTTCCCGGCCGAGTACAAAACCGAGGCGAGTGCGGGGGCGGCGTTTCTTGAAGCGTTGCGTCAGGAACAGGAACTGGACTGGACTTTCCTGTCGCCGTCGGCGGAGTTTGTCGAAGGTGAGCGCAGTGGCACCTTCCGTGTCGGCAAGGATCATCTGTTGGTCAGTGCGCAAGGGCGTAGCTGGATCACGTTTGCCGATTACGCGATTGCGCTGATTGACGAAGTGGAAACGCCGAAGCATTCGCGCCAGCGTTATACGGTCGGATATTGAGTCAAGACTTTTCCCCTCACCCCAGCCCTCTCCCGGGGGGAGAGGGAGCCGACCGAGTTGTCTTGGATCACGCATTGACCTGAACGACCGTGTCGATTATGGATTCGGCGCGGCTGTGTCAGGTCGATGAATTTCTTGAGCATCCCCCAATCAGTTCCCTCTCCCTGGGGAGAGGGCTAGGGTGAGGGGAGAAGCTTCAGCGCAAATGTGCCTGCTCAACCAGCCAAAGCATCAACTCTTCCAACTGCGGCGAGGGCTTGGCTGCAGCAGGCACCACCACGTAATACGCCAACCCCGTCTTCACCTTCAACGCAAACGGCATCACCAGCCGCCCGGCGTTCAGATCATCACCAATCAGCGACCAGTCCCCGATCGCCACGCCTGTGCCATGGGAGGCCATCGACATCGCCTGATCCAGCGTTTCGAAATGCTGCCCGCTACCCAGGTTACTCAGTTGCAAACCCGCCGCATCGAGCCACACCGACCAGTCCTGAAGGTCGTGGGTCGGGTGCAACAACAGATGCGCCTGCAGATCCTCCGGTGAATTCAGCGCGGGCGAGCCCTTGAGCAATTGCGGCGAGCAGACCGGTGTCAGTTGCTCGTCGAACAGATGCAGCGCGCCTGGCGAATTATCCGGTGGCGAGCCGTAGATCACGGCAGCGTCGAATTGCTCGCGCTGAAAATCCACACCGTGTTGCAGCGAGGCCGTCAGTTTTACCGGCACGTCCGGGCGCTCCTTCTGCCATTGCAGCAGACGCGGCAGCAGCCAGCGCATCACGCAGCTCGGGGCCTTGAGTTGCAAAGTCTGATGTTTGAGCCCGATCTGCTCGGTCGCTTCGCCGATCAGTCCGAAGACCTTTTCCACCTGCGGCAGCCATTCGCGGCCTTCGGCCGTTAACGCCAGACCGCGGGCCAGACGAATGAACAACGGATAACCGAGCTGTTCCTCCAGCCCGGCGATCTGCCGGCTCACCGCGCCCTGAGTGATGTGCAACTGCTCGGCGGCGCGGGTGAAGTTGCAACATTGCGCGGTGATCCAGAACGTGTGCAGAGCGGGCAGGGGAGGCAGGCGTTTCATGGCGATCCGAGGTATGACGGGAGGACATGGCTAGTATGACTTTTAATCGATTGTTGCTGCCAGTTGTGCACCGTTCCAATGAACGCATTCCACGGCTTTTCTGTAGGAGTGAGCCTGCTCGCGATAGCGGTGAGTCAGTCACCGCAATGTTGAATTTCATGACGCTAACGCGAGCAGGCTCACTCCTGCACAAGCTGTGTTTCAGCGAACGAGAAAGGGCAATCAACATGGCAACGTGCGGCGAAGTACTGGTCAGGCTGTTGGAGAATTACGGGGTCGAGCAGGTGTTCGGCATTCCCGGTGTGCACACCGTTGAGCTGTACCGAGGCCTCGCCCGTTCGAGCATCAACCACGTCACGCCTCGCCATGAGCAGGGTGCCGGCTTCATGGCCGACGGCTATGCGCGCACCAGCGGCAAACCCGGTGTGTGTTTCATCATCACCGGCCCGGGCATGACCAATATCACCACCGCCATGGGCCAGGCTTACGCCGATTCGATTCCGATGCTGGTGATCTCCAGCGTGCAGTCGCGCCATCAGTTGGGCGGTGGCCGCGGCAAGTTGCATGAGCTGCCGAACCAGAGCGCACTGGTCGGGGGCGTTGCAGCGTTCTCGCACACGCTGATGTCTGCCGCCGAGTTGCCGGTGGTGCTGGCCCGTGCGTTTGCCTTGTTCCAGGCCGGGCGACCGCGTCCGGTGCACATCGAAATTCCCTTGGACGTGTTGGTGGAGGAGGCCGATGAATTGCTCGCCAGCATGCCGGTGAACATCGACCGTGCCGGCGCCGCACCGGCTGCCGTGAGTCGCATGAGCGAACTGCTCGCCAGCGCGCAACGGCCACTGATTCTCGCCGGCGGCGGTGCTATCGACGCGGCGCCGGAGCTGACGCGACTCGCCGAACTGCTCGACGCTCCAGTGGCGCTGACCATCAACGCCAAAGGCATGCTGCCGACCAGCCATCCGCTGTTGATCGGTTCGACGCAAAGCCTGGTCGCCACCCGCGCACTGGTTGCCGAGGCCGATGTGGTGCTGGCGATTGGCACCGAGCTGGCCGAGACCGATTACGACGTCACGTTCGCTGGCGGCTTCGAGATTCCCGGCAGGCTGCTGCGCATCGACATCGACCCCGATCAGACCGTGCGCAACTTCCCGCCGCACGTCGCACTGGTCGCTGATTCGCGCAACGCCGCGCAGGCATTGCTCAGCACGCTGATGCAAAAACCGCTGGCCGAGCGCCGCGATGATTGGGGCCACGCTCGGGCTGCGCGCTTGCGCGATGAGCTGGCCGCGAGCTGGGATGCGCCGACGCTGGCGCAAACCCGCTTCCTTGAAACGGTGTTGCATGAATTGCCCGACGCGGTGTTCGTCGGCGATTCCACGCAACCCGTGTACACCGGCAACCTCACTTTCAACCCCGAGCGTCCCCGCCGCTGGTTCAACGCCTCCACCGGTTACGGCACCCTCGGCTATGCGTTGCCTGCGGCGATTGGTGCGTGGCTCGGTGGACAACTCGATAACGGCGCCCGTCCGCCCGTGGTGTGCCTGATCGGCGACGGCGGCTTGCAATTCACTCTGCCGGAACTGGCCAGCGCCGTCGAAGCGCGGGTGCCGGTGATCGTGCTGCTGTGGAATAACCAGGGTTATGAGGAGATCAAAAAGTACATGGTCAACCGCGCCATCGAACCGGTCGGCGTGGACATCTACACCCCGGACTTCGTCGCCGTGGCCAAGGGCCTCGGTTGCGCCGCGCAAGCCATCAGCAGCGTCGACGAACTGCGCGCAGCGCTGCGCAAGGCGACGGACCGGCAAGGCCCGACGCTGATTGAAATCGACCAGAACCAGTGGATGCAGGCGGTGGCCCCATGAGCAATTTTCCAACCACACTCGATGGCCTCTACATCAACGGCCAATGGTCATCGGGCCGTGAACACCTGCGGGTGATCAACCCCGCTACGGAGGCGCTGCTGACCACGGTCAATGGCGGTGACGAACAGACCGTCGATCAAGCGATCAGCGCCGCGTGCGAAGCGTTCAAACACTGGTCGCAGACCACCGGCACCGAGCGCGCTGCGATCCTGCGCGCCATTGCCAATGGCGTGCGCAAGGGTCGCGAGCATTTGATGAACCTGCAATCGAGCAACAACGGCAAACCGCAGTTCGAAGCGGCGATCGATGTCGATGACGTGATCGCCACGTTCGAGTATTACGCCGAACTCGCCGAAGGCCTCGACGCAAAACAGGACAGCCATGTGCCGCTGCCCAGCGCGGATTTCAGCGCGCGCCTGCGTCGTGAGCCGTGCGGCGTGGTCGGGCTGATCGTGCCGTGGAATTTCCCCATGGTCACCACCGCATGGAAACTCGCACCAGCGCTGGCCGCCGGTTGCTGCGTGGTGCTGAAGCCGTCCGAGGTAACGCCGTTGCCGGAGCTGGAACTGGCGGCGATCATCGCTGAATCCGGTTTGCCCGACGGCGTGTTCAATCTGGTTTGCGGTACTGGTCTGGCGGTGGGGGCGCCGTTGTCGGCGGATCCACGTATTGCCAAAATCTCCTTCACCGGCAGCAACGCAGTTGGCGTGCAGGTGATGCAACGCGCTGCCGAAACCGTGAAGGGAGTCAGCCTGGAGCTCGGTGGCAAATCGTCGTTGCTGGTGCTGGCGGATGCCGATGTTGATCTGGCGGTGGAACTGGCGTGTGGCGGTGCGTTCTTCAACGCCGGGCAGATGTGTTCGGCCACCAGTCGGGTGCTGGTCGCCAAGCAATTGATGGATGAATTCCTTCAGCGTCTGCAAAAACGCGCGCAGGCGATTCGGGTCGCCGATCCGTTCGACCCGGACGTGGAGATGGGCGCGCTGGTCAATCAGGCGCAATACCAAAGGGTGCTCGGACATATTGATCGCGGCTTGAGTGCGGGGGCGCGTTTGCTCTGTGGCGGCAATCGCCCGGCAGATTTGCCGCGGGGCTATTTTCTGCAACCGACGGTGTTCACCGACGTGCCGCTGGACAGCGCGTTATGGCGAGAGGAGATTTTCGGGCCGGTGGTGTGTGTGCGCAGTTTCGGCAGCGAGGCCGAAGCAATTGCCTTGGCCAACGACACCCGGTTCGGCCTGGTGGCGAGTGTGGTGACGCGCGATGCCGCCGCAGCAGATCGCGTGGCCAATGGGTTGCAGGCGGGGCTGGTGTGGATCAATGCACCGCAGGTGATCTTCCCGCAGACGGCGTGGGGCGGATACAAGCAGAGCAGTATTGGCCGCGAACTGGGGCCTTGGGGGTTGGCGGCGTTTCAGGAGATCAAGCATGTGATTCGAGCGGTGTAAAAGCCGACCCTCACCCCAGCCCTCTCCCCGAGGGAGAGGGAGCCGACCGAGGTGTCTTGCGATGTTCGCCGACCTGAAAAATCGAGTCGATTATGGATTCAAAGGTAATCGTTCAAGTCGGTGAACCTCTTCAATATTCCCCAATCTGTCCCCTCTCCCTCTGGGAGAGGGCTAGGGTGAGGGGCTTTTAACGGTCAGACCGACAGCCGCAGCCGCGCCAGATCCCGCAACGGCGGTGCGCCAAACAGCCGGCTGTACTCGCGGCTGAATTGCGACGGGCTTTCATAGCCCACGCGATACCCCGCCGCTGACGCTTCCAGTCCTTCGGTCAACATCAGTCGCCGCGCCTCTTGCAGGCGCAGCTGCTTCTGATACTGCAACGGACTCATCGCCGTCATCGCCTTGAAGCGGTGATGCAGCGTCGACACGCTGAGGTTCACTTCCCGCGCCAGATCATCGATGCGCAACGGCTGCTCGAAATTGCCGTTGAGCCATTTGATCGCCTGGCTGATGCGATGGCTCTGGCTGTTGGCAATCGCAATCTCATACAAGCGATGACCCTGCGGGCTGCGCAGCAGGCGATAGAGAATCTCCCGGCGAATCAGTGGCGCGAGCATGGCGATGTCTTTCGGCGCGTCGAGCAATCGCGCCAGACGCAACACCGCGTCGAGCATGGCGCTGTCGATTTTTTCCACGTACAGACCACGGCCGGTCGGGCGCGTCGGCACGCCCATCGGGCCGGCGTCGGCGATCAGCGCGGTGATTTCCGTCGGGTCGATGTCGAGGCGCACGGCGAGGATCGGTTCTTCGGGGGAGACGTTGACCACCCGCCCGCTGAGCGGCATCGAAACCGACACCACCAGATAATTCAGCGGGTCGTAATTGAAGAACTCGTCAGCCAGTCGGACCTCTTTACGCCCCTGCGCCATGATGCACAGCGCCGGCTGCGCGAGCACCGGGGCGAAATCATGGGACTTGGTGTGGCGCGACATGACCAGCGAGCCAATGGCGGTCTGGTAGCTGCCATCATCGCTGGTGTTGCGGCGGATGATCGCCGCCAGCTCCGCGCGCTGTTTTTCCATGTCGGCGCTGGGTTCGGCTTGAAAACGATCGAATGACGTCATGCACGGCATCCTCGGCAAGTGAGGGGGAATGCAACAGAGCATATGTTTGTGCAAGCAGCGGCGGTAGACACATTCTGCCAAATGCTTGCCTGATTCTGCCCTGAGGTGCGCACATGACTCCCGCCATACAACCCTGTAGGAGCTGCCGAAGGCTGCGATCCGTTGATCTTCAAGGCAAAATCAAAAGATCGCAGCCTTCGGCAGCTCCTACACAAAACGCGTATGACCCACGTGTTGCGCAGGTTTACAGGTTGTTACAGGTCGTCTGCACAGTCTCGCAGGATTGTGCAACGCGAAGGCAGGAATCGACTAACGGCGCTGCCGGCCCCACCCTTAATCTTTGCTTCAGTCGCAGCCCGTCCCCCGGCTGCCACGCGATTTCATGGAGGGTTGATCATGTCCAAGCAGATGCCTGTCAGTCATATGGCCTTCGTTCGTGCCCAGGCCGGGCGCTCGGCGGAACTCGGTGTGCGCCTGAGCGCTTTGATCGAGGTCTCGCGCGCTGCGCCCGGTTGCCTGAGTTTCTCGTTGCAACAATCGCAGTGCGACGCCGACCTGTGGCTGGTCAGCGGCTACTGGAGCAGCCAGCAGATGATGACTGCTTACTTCAACAGTCCGTCGATGGAAGTCTTCGCCGAGCTGGTCCAGGACCTGGTGGTCAACAGCCTCGACTTCCACACCTTCAGGGACGTTTCCGCCGCGCAGGCCCTCGGTCAATGTTCGGCGCCGATACACAAACTCGCCGGTTGAGGGTTTAATGTCCGGCTTAATTGATTGAGCCAGGATCCGCGACATGGCACGTAAAGAGTTTGAACGCTTCGAAGCAGTCTCCGCAGTCGTCCCCGTCGAGCTGGGCGGCAACAAGGGTTATTACGCGGCCATCGCGGTCAAGGCCCTGATCGATGGCGGCGCACCGCGCTTTCACAAATTGCTGAACGATCAGGTGTTTCCCGGCGCCATCGCAGCCGATGAAGCGGCGATCAACGAGCTGGATAAACTCCAGGGCGTCACTGATGACGCCGAGCTGATCTGGTAGTTATTTCTGCGCCCCCGGGCGCCACATCTTGAACAATGCTTCAGGCCCCAGCTGGAAATAATCCGCCGGCCCGCCGCCACGCAGAATCGGTTGTGCGGCGGCGGTGTCGTAGACGCCATCTTTCAGCAGCCATTTGGCAATGTGCACGGCGACCACTTCGCCGAGAATCAGCCAGCTCGGCACGGTTGCGCCATCGGCGCGTTGCAGCTGAATGATCTGCGTGACCTTGCACTCAAAGGACACCGGGCTTTCAGCGACCCGTGGGACGGAAATCACCTTCGACGCCACGGTCGTCAGCCCCGCCAGTTCAAACTCGTTGACCTCCGGCGCGACCATCGCGCAGCTCTGGTTCATCTGCTCGGCCAACGGGCGGGTGGCGAGGTTCCAGACGAACTCACCGGTCTGCTCGATGTTGTTCAGACTGTCTTTGCGCCCGATGCTGGAAAAACCAATGATCGGCGGAATGTAGTTGAAGGCGTTGAAGAAACTGTACGGCGCCAGATTGAGCCGGCCTTCGGCATCCTGCGAAGAGATCCAGCCGATGGGGCGCGGGCCGACGATGGCGTTGAACGGATCGTGAGGCAGGCCGTGGCCATTGGCAGGTTCGTAGAAGTGGATGTCATCGGGCATGGGGAGCGGATTCCTGAGCTGCATTCGGATGCAGCCATAGTGCAAGGACCCAGCGCATATTTCCACCCGGACACAAACCTTGTAGGAGTGAGCCTGCTCGCGATGGCGGTGTGTCAGATATCAGTGATGGCGACTGATACACCGCTATCGCGAGCAGGCTCACTCCTACAGTGGATTTGTGTTGATCAAAAGCACGGTCAGTCAGTCACGATCCGCGAATGCTTCTGGGTGTCTTTCATGGTGATGTACACCAGCAGCGACACGGCAATGCATGCGGTGACGTACCAGTAGTAACCGGTTTCCATGCCGATGCTCTTGAACCACAGCGCGATGTATTCAGCGGTGCCGCCGAAGATCGATACGGTCAGTGCATACGGCAGGCCGACGCCCAGGGCGCGGATTTCAGTGGGGAACAATTCGGCTTTGACCACCGCGTTGATCGAGGTGTAGCCGCTGACGATGATCAGCGCCGCCATGATCAGGAAGAACGCGCCCCACCAGGTCTGGATGGTGTGCAGGGTCATCAGGATCGGCACGGTGAAGATCGTACCGAGCACGCCGAAGGCGATCAGGATCGGGCGCCGGCCGATCTTGTCCGACAGGCCACCGATGATCGGTTGCAGGCACATGAACAGGAACAGCGTGGCGGCGGAAATGGTGGTCGAGTCGGAGATGCTCATGCCGACCGTGTTCACCAGGTATTTCTGCATGTAGGTGGTGTAGGTGTAGAACGCCAGGGTGCCGCCCATGGTCAGGCCGACCACGGTCAACAGCTCTTTGGGGTGGCGCATCAAGGTGCGCATGGCGCTTTCCCTGGATTTTTCCTTTTTGGTGAACGACTCGGTTTCTTCCATGCCGCGACGCAGGTACAGCGCCACGACCGCACACAGCGCGCCGATGGCGAACGGGATGCGCCAGCCCCACGCGTACAGCTGTTCGGTGGTCAGCATGTTTTGCAGCACGATCAGCACGCCGAGGGCGATGAGCTGGCCGGAGATCAGCGTTACGTACTGGAAGCTGGAGAAGAAGCCGCGACGTTCCTTGGTCGCCATCTCGGACAGATACGTCGCCGACGTGCCGTACTCGCCACCGACCGACAGGCCCTGCAGCAGGCGGGCGAACACCAGCAGGATCGGCGCGCCGATGCCGATGGTTTCATAGTTCGGGCTCAGGGCAATCAGCAGCGAGCCGAAGCACATCAGGTACACCGAGGCCATCAGCGCTTTCTTGCGTCCGACCTTGTCGGCGTACATGCCCATCAGCCAGCCACCGATCGGGCGCATCAGGAAGCCGACGGCGAAGATCGCTGCGGTGTTCATCAGTTGCGCGGTGGTGGAACCGGCGGGGAAGAAGGTCTTGGCGAAGTACAGGGAGAAGGCGGCATACACGTACCAGTCGTACCACTCGACCATGTTGCCGACAGAGCCGCTGAAGATCGATTTGATCCGGCTGGCGGTGGTTCTCGGTTTGGCCGGCACGGCAGCCGACCCAAGGGGCAGGGCGTTGGAGTTATCCATTGAAGGATCCTTCGTTTAATTGTTTTTGTGGAGCGCGTCGGAACGCAGCCTGTTGGGGCTATAGCAGGAGGTGTGCCAAGGGGCGGGGGGCCGGTTTAGAGGGGGGTAGAGGGAATGGGTGAGCGGATTTGTGCCGACTGATTGGTTTGTGTGAGCGGATTTCCGCTTATCGGCGTGAAGATCAAAGCCCCTCACCCTAGCCCTCTCCCAGAGGGAGAGGGGACTGACCGAGGTGTTCTCGTGGGTTACATCGACCTGCAATATCGAGTCGAATACAGATTCGGGAAAGCATGAAGATCGGCTCCCTTTCCCCCTCGCCCCTCTGGGGGAGAGGGCTGGGGTGAGGGGGATGGATTTCAGCTACACCACAAATCTCTGCCTCACTCGGCCAAAAACATCTCCCGACTCAACCCATGGCGCTGCATCTTTTCATTGAACGTGCGGCGCGGCAGTTGCAGTTCTTCGAGCACGGCTTTCACATCGCCTTTGTGCCGGGTCAGCGCCGCGCGCAGGCATTGCGCTTCGAAGGCTTCCTGCTGCGCCGCCAGCGATTGCCCCGGATCGATTCCGGCGACCGGTTCATCCAGCCCCAACACCTGACGCTCGGCAACGTTGGCCAGTTCGCGGACGTTGCCCGGCCAGTCGTGGCTGAGCAGGTGACTCAGCTGGGCGCCGGTCAACGGTGGGAAGGTCCGGCCCAGACGCTGGGCGGCGTTCTGGGCAAATGTTTCGAACAGCAACGGAATATCTTCGCGGCGATCGCGCAGCGGCGGCAAGCGCAGTTCGGCGACGTTCAGGCGATAAGCCAGGTCTTCGCGGAAACGTCCGGCGCGGGCCTCATCAAGCAGGTCCGGTTTGGTCGCCGCAACGATGCGCAAATCGACGCGAATGCTCTGATTTGAGCCCAGCCGTTCAAGCTTTTGCTCCTGCAACACCCGCAGCAATTTCACCTGTTGGGCCAGCGGCATGCTTTCGATCTCGTCGAGAAACAGCGTGCCGCCATCGGCGTACTCCAGTTTGCCGATGCGCTTGCCCGAGGCGCCGGTGAACGCGCCGCTCTCATGGCCGAACAGTTCGGCCTCGAACAGTTGTTCCGGGATCGCCGCGCAGTTCAGCGCCACGAACGGTTTGTCGGCGCGCGGGCCGAAATCATGCAGGCAGCGCGCGACCAGTTCCTTGCCGCTGCCGGTTTCGCCACGGATCAGCACGTTGACCGGCAGCGCCGCCAGATCCAGCACCTGCCGACGCAACGTCTGCAAACCCCGGGACACGCCCAGCAACGTCGCATCCAGCTTCGCGCGGTTGTCGGCCAGTTCGTGCAGGGCGCGGTTTTCCAGGACCAGGCGGCGTTTGTCCAGCGCCCGGCGCAGACTGCCGAGCAGGGTTTCCGGGCTGAACGGTTTTTCCAGGAAGTCGTAGGCACCGTCGCGCATGGCTTCAACTGCCATCGGCACGTCGCCGTGGCCGGTGAGCAGAATCACCGGCAGATCCGCGTCGCGCTTCTGCACCTCGGCGAGCAATTGCAAACCGTCCACGCCGGGCATGCGCACATCGCTGAGGATCACCCCGGGAAAATGCTCCGGCAGCGCGGCGAGGCATTCTTCGGCGCGGCTGAACAGCTGCACTTCGAAGCCCGACAGGCTCAGCCATTGTTCGACGGCGTCGCGAATGCTGCTTTCGTCGTCGACCACCATCACCGAATTGAGCATCAGATGTGTGCCTCCAGATCGATTGGCAAAGTAAGACTGAACACCGCGCCGTTGTCGGCATTCTCGGCGCTCAGACGGCCGCCGGATTCATGCACGATGGCGAAGGATACTGCCAGCCCCAGGCCCAGGCCGTCACCCACCGGTTTGGTGGTGAAGAACGGATCGAACACCTGGCCCAGATGCTCCTCGGCAATGCCGCCACCATTGTCGCTGACGCTCAGCCGCCACAATTGCTCGTCGGCCTCCAGACGGATTTGCAGCCGCTTGCAGGCTTTGCCTTGCATGGCGTCCAGCGCATTGCGCAACAGGTTGATCAGCACCTGTTCGAGACGAATCGCATCACCGCGTACCCATGCCGGGCGTGTCAGATGCAGCACCAGGCTGACCTGCTCGTCGCGCAGCCGCGCATCGAGCAATTGCAGCGATTGATCGACCACGGTCGCCAGATCCAGACGTTCACGCAAACCGCTCGGACTTTTGCGGGCGAAAGTCTTGAGGTGGCCGGTGAGGGCGGCCATGCGCGTAAGCATGTCATCCACCGGTTTCAGCGCCTTGTACGCGTCATCCACGCGGCCATGTTCGAGCAGCAGGCGCAGGGTCGCCAGTTGCATGCGCTGAGCGGTCAGCGGTTGATTGATTTCATGGGCCAGCGCGGCGGACATCTGCCCCAGCGCGGCGAGCTTGGCCGACTGCACCAGACCTTCCTGAGCAGTGCGCAAGTCGCGGGTGCGCTCCTCGACCAGACGCTCGAGTTCTTCGCGATTGCGCTGGCGGACCTTGGCCAGCCGCCAGCGCTGGTTGAGAAACAGCAACAGAAACACCAGCGCCAGCCACACCCCAGCGGCGGCCAGCGCGGCGTTGCGCAAATCCTCGAAGGCCACTTGCGGGCGGCGCAGCAGGTGCAGGGTCCAGCCTTCGGTCGTCAGCGGCAGCGATTCCCACAGATAATCCGCCGTGCCCTGCGGGCCTTCGACCCGGCGCAGATCGCTGTTGTCATCGAAGCGCCGTAGCGGCAAATGGGTCAAAGGGACCAGCGATTGCTTGTCGTACTGGCGGGTGGTTTTGATCTCGGCCAGATCGCTGGCGCTCAACGGCCGCAAGGCGCGATAACGCCAGCCCGGCTGGTTGGCGATGAAGATGATCCCGCGCGCATCACTGACCAGCAGCGTGTCGCTGCCCTGGCTCCATTCGCGCTCCAGCTCGGGAAATTCCAGCTTGACCACCATCGCGCCAAGGAACTCGCCGTTGTCCCCGAGCACTGCGCTGGAGAGGAAATAACCGGGAATGCCGCTGGTCACACCCACCGCATAGAAACGCCCGGTGCCTTGGGTGCGGGTCTGGCTGAAGTAGGGGCGGAAGCCGTAATTGTGACCGACGTAACTGCTCGGCAAGCGCCAGTTACTGGCGGCCACGGCCAGGCCGGTGCGGTCGAGCAGTTCAAGGGTCGAGGACTGCGCCGCGCCGTTGATCTTTTCCAGCTTCAGATTCAGTGCGGTCTGCTGCGTCGCATCGACAGGGCCGGCCAGTGCCGAACGCAATTGCGGATCCAGCGCCAGCACGGCGGGCAGCGCGCGGTAGCGGTCGATCAGGGTGTGCAATGAGTTGGCGTAGAGCCCCAGTTGCTGGTTCGCGCGGGTGGCGTCTTCTTCCTGTGCCTGACGCTCGGCGTGGCGCATGGCGAGCGTCGCGGCCACGACAGTGCCGGCGATGATCAGCAGGGAATACAACGACAGACGCAGGGTACGGGAAGTCGGCAGCATGCTGGGCGCAGGAATAAGGACGGGCAGGCACCTTACCATGAGCACTGTTCAGGCCAGGAGCGGCGGCGTCACCTTTTCATACGGCAGTAAAAGTCGACGAATTGGAATGAAGCACGGTCCTCAGGTTTCGAAGCCTTCTTATTCGCTGTCCTGTATCGCGTTCAATGCGTTCAATGCGCTTGGAGGGGTCCGTACGACTTAGGGTCTTGACCGTTTCGATTAAATGTTTCGAGCGATACTGCAGCATATTGATCGTGTCGGTAATGTCGGCATCCAGTGCAGTCACCTCATCCTCGGTAAGATCATTTGCGCTGGTTACTATTTCATTCAAGAGATCGAGGGTGTCCGGAATCACCTTGATGGCCGGCCCGACGTAGGGGATCTTGCCAGCGGCTGCCAAGGCCAGTTCCTTGCCAGCCGCGATGCCGCCTTGTTGGATCTCTTGCCGTCCTTCGGGTGTGAGCGGGTTGTAACCGGCGATAGCTTTAAAGTTGATCACGGGCCCTTGTTCGCCCTGTGTTTGCTTTAACAGCCTGGGTCCTTTCAATCGATCCGTTTGCAAGCTGATGGAGGTGTTCAAACCGGTTTTTTTGCCGATCGCTTTCGTCGTTCTACTCACGGTTTTTCCGACGACGAAACCAAGAGCTCCGCCAATCAGCATTCCCAGAGGGCCGCCAGGGATTCCCAGTGCTACCCCGGCTGCGCTCATGCCTATGCCAACCGCGTTGGACGCGCCCTTTTCCGCAAGGAAAAAACCTGTTCGTTTCGCGGTTGATACCCTGCTGTTGGTCTCGGAACGGTGATTGAGTATTTGTGTGGTGACATCCCTGACAGCCAGATCGACCGCTGAAAGCAGCTCGTTATGGAAGGCCAGTTTCTTCTGCATACGCTCTGTGGGAGTGTTTCCGGTAATAAACGCCAGAGCGCCTGTGCTTGACGGCTGGGCTTCTTCTGTTTTGTTGCCTGTCGTGTCGAAGTAAGTCATCGGATTGTTGCGCACGAACCCATACAGGTTCAGCCCATCCACATCCCCCGCCGGGTCGGCGCTGACCCAGCGCTGCAACCATGGCGCGTAATAACGGGCTCCGTAGTAATACAAACCGCTGGCGTCCATCTCCTTGCCCGAATAGCGGATGAACTTGTAGGGGGCTTCGATCTCTGAGGGCGCGGTCATCCACGCCGTGGCGCCGAACGGGTAGTAACCTTCGGCGCTGATCAGTTGCGCCTGCTGACCGAGTTCCATGACGCAGGAGCCGAGGTGATCTTCCAGGCTGTAGCGCAGTTGATCGGTGGCGATGCCTTCGGGTTTTTTCGCTACCCAATGCAGGCAACGCGCGTTGCCGAGGGTGATGACGTGCAGCTCTTCGCCGTTGTCGCGGGTGCGGATTTCCAGCCCCGGCAAGTAGCGCACCTGATGAAAGTGGGCGGCTGTGGAGCTGTGGAATTCGTGGCGTTTGAACACGCGCATGCCCTGGCTGTAGCGGTAATGTTCGGCATCATCGGGGCCGTCCGCGCGCTGGATCAGGGTCACGCTTTGCAGCTCGTCGCGGGCATTCCAGGTCAGCGGTTTGCAGGGGTGCATCGCATTCAGGTTGCCGTGGCGATCGAACAGAACGTCGAACTCCGGTTCCGGATCGTCTGTTTTCCAGCGTACCCCGCGATTACTGTTCGGATCGATGCGCATTTGCCGGGTGTAATTGTTGCCCGCCCGTACATGGCACAGTTCGATCAGGTTGCCACCGTGATCGTACTCATAGGTCTGGGTGTAGTTGAGCCGATTGTTAGGGTCACCCGGTTGCGGCAGACCGGGGATGTCCGGCGGCGGGCCCGCATCGTGGCCGGTGGCGCTGATCAGCCGATAAAGCGAGTCATAGATGAAATCACGGTGGCCGTCGATCCGTTGGTTGGCGAAATATCGCGGCGCAAAAGCGTGGTCTTCGATGCGGGTGATGTTGCCGACGCGGTCGTAGAAGTACTCGAGGTCTTGCACGACCCCGCGGTCTTCGTGGTGGCTGGACTGGGTGTGCAAACGATTATCCGCCGGGTCATACGTCCACGTGCTGTGCACCCGATTCCCGGCCAGTTGTTCGATGATCTGGTCGTTGGCGTTGTACTGCGCGTCGATCAACACCGGTTGCCAGTCAGACGTGCCGCTGATCAGCAGTTGCGCGTCCTTGAGTTGCCCGGCCAGGCCGTAACATGAGCGTCGCCGGTGGCCGCCGGCGTCGGTCTGCTCCAGCAGTGCGCCGAGGGGGCTGAACACTTGGAGGCTGGTAAATGGCTCACCGTCGTGGAACGTGCGGGTTTCCCTCAGAGACGGGCCGGTCAGGGAAAAACTGTCGGTAAGCAGTGAACCGGCACGATCATTTTGTTCCAGCAACTGGCCGCGCTGATTGAGCCCCGCCTCGGCCGAGGCGTCGGCGTAGATGAAAACATCCACGTTGGGCCGGCCATTTTCCCCGACGGCGACCACCCGCAGTTGCGCATCGAAGAGCGTCTGCCAATGGCTGCCGCGCTGATCCCAGCGGCGCAAAGGCTCACCGGCCAGCCCGGGCAGGGTCAGGCGCCAGCCGGCGTCGACGCTGTCGGTTTTCAAGGGCTCGCCGTTCAGTGAATAGACGAGGGCAAGGTTGGGACGGGGGCTTGAGCCAAAAAGACGCGCATCCCATTTTTCAACCACCGCGCCTGTCGCATTGTAATACTGGCGAGCGACAAGCATTTGCACAGCAGGGTCACCGGGTTTGCGCAAACAGGCGATCTGTCTGACAGCCAGGCCTCTGCCATCCCAAGCGACTATGTCTGGTGTGCGAGTCAAGGCGCGAGCGTTCATAAGTGATTCGCTGCACTTTTTTTCTGCTGGTGTGCCGACACTCTCGGCAGCAACTCGGTGACACGGTTCAACTTGCCCAGCACAGCGGTCTCGACCTGTCCCAGGCGATAGCGGGTGCCTTGGGCCGTTGCAATGTGCTCTCGACCGAGACCTTCAAGCTCTGCCAATGCCTGGTCATACAGCTCCTTCCGGGCAGCGAGGTAATCGGCGGTCAATTCGATACTTTGTCCTACCAGGTCCAGATCGCGCTGCCCGAGCGAATTATTGAGTGCCTCCGTCACTTCGACACTGAGACGGAAAAAGGCCAGCCATTTTTCCAGATGAGTGCCTCCTGTGATGTCATCAGCGACTCCAATGGTTCCTGCTATCAGACTTTCCTTGTTACCGTCGGTGGTGCGGGGGTCATATTTTGAGAGAAAGGATTTGATTTTATTTTTCCCGTCCGTGGGTTTGGCTTCTTCAGCCAGACGACCGACATCGTAATCTGCGCTGTCGGGCAACAGTTTGTAGCCGTAAGGATTGTCTGCGCCTAGCTTGTCTATCCCTGCACCTGTCACGTCTGCGGCGATGGCTGCTGTGGCTATGCCGATACCCAACCCGGTGATCGGGTTGAACGTGGCAAATGTTCCGACGAATGTCCCTGCAGTAAGCGCCGTACCCGCAGTGAGGGCAGAGGCCAGAACGTTGAGCAGGGTCAGGGCTGCACGCTTCCCGCTGGAACGGTAGATATCCCTGGTGGAGTTCAAATGGCTGAGTTGATAGATCGATTTGTCCAGTTTGCCTGTAACAACAGCAAGCAGGTTTTCGTAGTCTGTCGCCACGGTCAGTAATTCAGAAGGTGTTCGCTGTTGCCCCTGAGCATCGAAGTACCGCAGCGGATTATTGCCAACGAATCCATACAGGTTCAGGCCATCCACATCCCCCGCCGGGTCGGCGCTGACCCAGCGCTGCAACCATGGCGCGTAATAACGGGCGCCGTAGTAATACAAACCGCTGGCGTCCATCTCCTTGCCCGAATAGCGGATGAACTTGTAGGGGGCCTCGATCTCTGACGGCGCGGTCATCCACGCCGTGGCGCCGAACGGGTAGTAACCTTCGGCGCTGATCAGTTGCGCCTGCTGACCGAGTTCCATCACGCAGGAGCCGAGGTGATCTTCCAGGCTGTAGCGCAGTTGATCGGTGGCGATGCCCTCGGGTTGTTTCGCTGCCCAATGCAGGCAACGGGCGTTGCCGAGGGTGATGACGTGCAGTTCTTCGCCGTTGTCGCGGGTGCGGATTTCCAGCCCCGGCAAGTAGCGCACCTGATGAAAGTGTGCGGTGTTGGCCGCCAAGGTTTCGTGGCGCTTGAACACGCGCATGCCCTGGCTGTAGCGGTAATGCTCGGCATCATCGGGGCCGTCCGCGCGCTGGATCAGGGTCACGCTTTGCAGCTCGTCGCGGGCATTCCAGGTCAGCGGTTTGCAGGGGTGCATCGCATTCAGGTTGCCGTGGCGATCGAACAGAACGTCGAACTCCGGTTCCGGATCGTCTGTTTTCCAGCGTACCCCGCGATTACTGTTCGGATCGATGCGCATTTGCCGGGTGTAATGGTTGCCCGCCCGTACATGGCACAGTTCGATCAGGTTGCCACCGTGATCGTATTGATAGGTCTGGGTGTAGTTGAGCCGATTGTTAGGGTCACCCGGTTGCGGCAGACCGGGGATGTCCGGCGGCGGGCCCGCATCGTGGCCAGTGGCGCTGATCAGCCGATAAAGCGAGTCATAGATGAAATCGCGGTGGCCGTCGACCCGTTGGTTGGCGAAATATCGCGGTGCAAAAGCGTGGTCTTCGATGCGGGTGATGTTGCCGACGCGGTCGTAGAAGTACTCGAGGTCTTGCAGGACCCCACGGTCTTCGTGGTGGCTGGACTGGGTGTGCAAACGATTATCCGCCGGGTCATACGTCCACGTGCTGTGCACCCGATTCCCGGCCAGTTGTTCGATGATCTGGTCGTTGGCGTTGTACTGCGCGTCGATCAACACCGGTTGCCAGTCAGACGTGCCGCTGATCAGCAGTTGCGCATCCTTGAGTTGCCCGGCCAGGCCGTAACATAAGCGTCGCCGGTGGCCGCCGGCGTCGGTCTGCTCCAGCAGTGCGCCGAGGGGGCTGAACACTTGGTGGCTGGTAAATGGCTCACCGTCGTGGAACGTGCGGGT
This sequence comes from Pseudomonas sp. HN2, assembly GCF_020736465.1. Classification (NCBI taxonomy): domain Bacteria; kingdom Pseudomonadati; phylum Pseudomonadota; class Gammaproteobacteria; order Pseudomonadales; family Pseudomonadaceae; genus Pseudomonas; species Pseudomonas sp. HN2. The sequence goes on along the minus strand of NZ_CP085885.1, from coordinate 4,741,407 downwards.
TTCCCTCAGAGACGGGCCGGTCAGGGAAAAACTGTCGGTAAGCAGTGAGCCGGCACGATCCTTTTGTTCCAGCAACTGGCCGCGCTGGTTGAGCCCCGCCTCGGCCGAGGCGTCGGCGTAGATGAAAACATCCACGTTGGGCCGGCCATTTTCCCCGACGGCGACCACCCGCAGTTGCTCATCGAAGAGTGTCTGCCAATGGCTGCCGCGCTGGTCCCAGCGGCGCAAAGGCTCACCGGCCAGCCCGGGCAGGGTCAGGCGCCAGCCGGCGTCGACGCTGTCGGTTTTCACGGCCGATCCGTCCAGCCGGTAAACCGTGGTCAGGCACGGCGCCGACAGGCGCGGATCCCATTGTTCGACCAGCCGCCCGGCGCAGTCGTGCTGCTGCCGGGTTACCAGGGCTTTGGGAGTGTCGGCCGTCACACTGCGCAAGTACCCGACCTGACGCACTGCCAAGCCACGCGCATCGCTCACGACCAGCGCGGGTGTGCGGCGATGCACGCTGGCGGTCACGACCCTGGCGCCTGGGTTGGAGATGATGCCTCGGCAGTGTCGTTGAAATCTTCGCTGGTTTGAAACCAGGGATGGTAGGCCACTCGGGACAGGTGCCCCTTGGCATTGATCAATCGCACCTGCCGGCTCATGACGTCATAGAAAACCTTGTCGTGATGGCCGAGGGTGCGCAGGGACTGATCGTTGACGTAGGTATAGGTATCGGCGAAAAACGCGCGGTACTGACGAACCGGCAAACCCTTGTTGTTGAATTCGACACGCTCGCTGATGCGCCAGCGCGGATTGGCATCGACCACTTTGATCTGACCATTTTCGATAATCAGAGAACCGTCAGCGTCCACGGCATACGCCTCGCCCGGATCGACCAGCTGCTGGGTTTGCAGAGCGCGGCCAAAGCCGTCGACACAGGCTTTGATGATCTGGATCTGCGCCAGCGGATCGTCCGGGTAGCGGTCGGCACTGAGGATCACGCTGTGGACCGGTTCGCGATGCACGGCGGCGATGGCATCTTGCAGGGCTCGCTCATCGGGCGTCAGGACGTTACCAGGCCGGGCAAGTCGGCGGCGCGCGCTGGCCCTGATGTGGCCGCTGGGTAGCAGATAACCCTGGGCGATCCAGGCCAAGGCGGCGCGGGTATCACTGGCGATCCGACCCATCCAGCTGAACAGGTCCTTGCGCAGGGTACTCGCGGCTTTTTGTACGGCATCGGATGGGTGGGCAATGGCGGCGGCGGGGCTGCGGTCATCCGGAATTCTGTATTCGCTCAGTGGCTTGAACCCCGCCTCCCTGTTGTTCTCGGTGCCATGAAAACTGGTGGCCAGAGGCTGCCTGGCGGGGTCATAAAAACCCTGATGAATGTTCAGGTTGGCATCGATGATTTGCAGCGGTTGCAGCGCGTGATAGTCGTACTCGATACGCGTCAGACAGCCGTCCGGTAACTCCACGCAGATGATGGCCAGCGAGTAAGGGTCGTATTCGGCACTGGTATAGCCATGGCTGAGCGTTTCACGGTAACGCCGTACCTTGTAGAAACGCTCGGGGCCGGCATATTCGGCGTAGCCGAAATTCGCCGACCAGAGATCCTGCTCCGTGCTGCCCATGGGGTGGACCCAGAACAGGAACGGCATCGGTGTGTAACCGATTCTTGCCAATTCGGTCCGCACGTCGAAATTCGATAGAACGCTGTAAGCGTCCAGCGCCGTCTTGTCCAGTTGTGCCACTTCCAACGGGCCGAACAAGGCTTCGAAGCTGGCAGTGCCGTCGTCCAGCAGTTTGCCGTCGGTACTCACGTAACGTTGCACGGACTGTGTGGTCAGCACTCGCTGGGCGTTCCATTGCGGCGAATCCTCATGTTCCATCAGGCAGTCATAAGAGACCTGCCCAGGCATAAGCCCGGTGGGCAGTGTGCCTTTGGGCAAGACCAGCGCATTGCCGCGCTGCTGATAGGGCAAACCGAGCCGCCAATGCTGCGGATCCTTGTCCAGATCGATGAACGCAGAGCGGCTTTCATTCAGGTAGAACGATTGTTGCGCCGGGTCATGGGCGTCTGACCACCACTGCCGTTCATCAGGATCGTCGAACGGCGGCGTATCGTCGTCGGTGAGCCGCCGGGCGTAGCTCACGGTGATTGAGTGCGTCGCCTGGCCGTAAGCGTTGTAGCGCAGGACCAGATCCATGCGGCACATGGGATCGTCGACGAAGCCGTCGTACTGGTAGTTGATTTTTTCCACCACCCGCGGCAGCAGGACGGCGGCGGCGGTCGCGCCTTGTTTACCCACCTCGCGCACCCGATAACGGGTTTCTTCGACGGTAAAAGGCGTGGTGACCCGCGGAACATCCTCGCCTGTATCGGCATAGGTCTCGATGCGCGTGACCGCGCCAACCAGTGCCCGGGAAATCTGGTAGCAAGTGTCTGCGTCAGGAGCATCCAGCTGTTCCTCGCAATCGTCCGCCTCGTGGTAGCGGCTGAACAGCGTATCGCCCAGTGGCACTGCATGTGCGTCGTGAGTGAAATAGTCGTCACGCGAGCGGTTCATCGATTGCCCGGTATGAAACCAGGTGAAGACCCGCATCGGCTCGCTGAAGCCGTCGCCCTGATCGTCGCCGGCGCTCTCGCTGTCGGTTTGCTGCAACAGGCCGAAACCGCGGAACTCGCGCTCGCGGCTGTCGTAGAAACCTTCCCGCCAGGTGAAAACCTGCGTCAGACAGTTGCCGGTGATTTCATCCAGTTGCTGCTGTTTTTTGACCACCGTCACCGGGAATGGCAGGTGGCACGCCGGAAAACGTCTGAGGGTGGGCAAATGGCGTTTCTCATCCAGCCATTCCTGCGCCGAGCTGCGGTAGACCACGCTGGCGCTGCAGCCCATGTTGTTGTTACTGCTGGTCAGCAGATACGGCTTGGCCGAAACGAAGTCGTAACGCCAATGCTGCGGCTGCATGTGCGTTACCGTCAGGATCAGGCTGGCGCAGCCCAGGCCTTGCAGGTCGGCGAAATTCACCTGACAGAACCGGTCGTAGCGCACGCCGTCGGGCCACGGCACGCTGATCGGTGTTTGCTCCAGGCCATTGCCGCCGCGATTCAAGTAGATATCGAAGGTGTCGGAGTTCAGATAAATCAGCGACGGGGCACCGGAGCCGTCGAGGTCGGCAAGGCGTACCCGGGACGAATCGAATTGCTCATAGCTGAAGGGCAATGCGCTGATCTTGCGGCCACGGCCAAACCGACCATGGCCCAGGTTCGGCCAGCAACGGATTTCATCGTGGCGAATCCGGCACAGCTCAGGCATATCGCTGCCCAGAAAACTGCTCAGCGCCACCAGTTCTGTGCGGGAGCTGCTGAACAACGGCAAGCGGTCGCCGTCGGGTTTGTGAGCGACCTCCTCGGGAGCAGCAAAGCCCTGTTCACGTTCGTTGGCATACAGTCGCACCGAGTTCGGCCCGATCAATGCCAGGCTACTCAAACCATCTCCAGTCAAATCGCCGAGTGTCGAGAGCGTGTTGAAAAATTCCGGTGGGAATTTGCCAAACGGAATGAAGTCGGCAAACGTGCGTTGCTCTGTCAGGGTGCGAAACCCAGTGATGCCCGGTCGGGCAGTAACCCAGTCGAGCCGACCGTCACCCGTCAGGTCGGTCAACAGTTGCTGGACCGGCCGGTTGCGATCAGCCACCGGAATCCTGTCCAGCGCGACCCAGGGCCCATAGTCGATTGCATCAGTGCCTTGGGTCGCGCGCCGCGGTTCGCGGTAGTACCAGCTCTGGTCATGGCGGCAGAGAAAACCCGGCACACCTTCGCCAAAAAGATCAACGCACTGATAAAAACCGCCGTCCTCGATACCCGGCTGCGTATCGAACTCAAGAAAGCGAAGCGGGGTTTTATTGAGGTCAAAAGGGGCGTAGTCGAACTCGACCGGTGGCGTATTTTCGACGAAGCCTGTGGCATCGAATGCCTGATAGTGCGCCGCGCTGATCTGGCTATAGGTCCACTTTGCGCCGTCCTGCGGTTGCCGGTATTCCAGTAGCAGGCGGCTCGCCAGTTTCGGTTGGTCAGTCGACTGTGCGGGGAAGTGATGGAACAGCAACGCTTGCTGACAGAGTCTGCGCGTGCCCAGCTCAAACCCCTGACCATGGGTCAAAAAGCTGTCCGCTCGCAGCGCCCAGGGTTTCAGGGTGTCACCGTCGTACGCTGGGATATCGCTCAGTGACGTGCTGCGTTCGCCGTAATCGAACAGCAGATGAAAATGCCAGTCCAGTTCGGCGGGGTGTTCTGTGGTCCAGCTGTACAGATTGTTGCTGGCCGTGAAATTGCCGTAGCACACGCGGGCCAGATAACGCTGGGCGCGGTATTCATGCAGCGGGTCGGGATCCTGATCGTCGGCCTTGTAGTCGAAACAGATATGTTCGCCGCGCGCGTTCATGCTTTCGCCTATTAACCAGGCAGCGATATGTCCAGGCGCGTCGGGGTCGGCAATTCGGCTGGCTTCGGTCTTGCCGTAGAGGTGCAGCGAACCGTCGGCACCGTGTATCAGCCAGAATGACGGTGGATCGGCCTCTCGGGTTTGCGCTTGCCAGCGCTCACGCAGGGCGAAATCACTTTCCACTTGCGGCCAGTAGCGCACGACCCTGTGCGGGCCGATGTCGACATCGTTATAGGTGTGTTCTTCCCGGAATCTGATTTCACCGTTTACATCCAGCTCCGGCATCCATACTTCGCCGTCGACACCGATGATCTCGTCGTGATCGGTGTAGCGCGGCACGCCTTTGTTGGTTCTACGGCTGATCTGACCTGCGCCGGCCAAGTGCCAGGAAAGCCCGAACGGACCGTTGCCGCTTTGGCTGCTGTAGTTCAACGAGAACTGCGCATCCCAGCCGCGCCCGGCCGTCGTCGGAATCGGCAGTTCGAACGAAGCCGCTCCGGTCGGCCCCACCGCGCCCCAGCTTTTGCCAATGGTGGCGATCGATGCGCTTTTGGCGATGGAGGGGGTGGTGATGCTCAGCTCTTGTTGTTCAGGCATGGTCGAATCCATTGCGCGCGGGGTGGGCGTGACTGGACTGACGCTAACAAGAATGGCAGGTAAATGAACCTGTCAGATCTGACAGGTGCGCAAGATCATTTTGTATGCTCCGGCAGCTTTTTTATCGCGATCGGTTCGCACATATGAAAACGGCCGATTCATCCCTGCGGATGAATCGGCCGTTTCATGGAAGTGAAGGGCTTACTGCACTTCTACCGCCAGGCTCTCGCTGATCTTCTGCTGCCAGATCGCCGGGCCAGTGATGTGTACGGACTCACCTTTGCTGTCCACCGCCACGGTGACCGGCATGTCCTTGACCTCGAACTCGTAGATCGCTTCCATGCCCAGTTCGGCAAACGCCAGCACTTTGGACTTCTTGATCGCTTGCGCAACCAGGTAAGCCGCGCCGCCGACGGCCATCAGGTACACAGCCTTGTTGTCCTTGATCGCGTCGATCGCAGTCGGGCCGCGCTCGGATTTGCCGATCATGCCCAACAAACCGGTCTGCTCGAGGATCTGCCGGGTGAACTTGTCCATCCGCGTCGCGGTGGTCGGGCCAGCCGGGCCAACCACTTCGTCACCCACCGGGTCAACCGGGCCGACGTAGTAAATGAAGCGACCCTTGAGGTCCACCGGCAGGGTTTCACCCTTGTTCAGCATCTCGACCATGCGCTTGTGCGCGGCGTCGCGGCCGGTGAGCATCTTGCCGTTGAGCAGCACGGTTTCGCCCGGCTTCCAGCTCTGCACGTCTTCCGGGGTCAGAGTGTCGAGGTTGACACGGCGGGCCGACGGGCCGGCTTCCCAGACGATTTCCGGGTAGGCGTCCAGCGGTGGCGCTTCCAGCGAGGCCGGGCCGGAACCGTCGAGCACAAAGTGCGCGTGACGGGTGGCTGCGCAGTTGGGGATCATGCACACCGGCAGCGAGGCGGCGTGGGTCGGGTAGTCCATGATCTTCACGTCGAGCACGGTGGTCAGGCCACCGAGGCCCTGGGCGCCGATGCCCAACTGGTTGACCTTCTCGAACAACTCCAGACGCATTTCTTCGATGCGGTTCTGCGGGCCACGGGCCTTGAGTTCGTGAATGTCGATGGATTCCATCAACACTTCCTTGGCCATCACCGCGGCTTTCTCCGCGGTGCCGCCGATGCCGATGCCGAGCATGCCTGGCGGGCACCAGCCAGCGCCCATGGTCGGAACAGTCTTGAGCACCCAGTCAACGATCGAATCGGACGGGTTGAGCATGGCCATTTTCGACTTGTTCTCGGAACCGCCGCCCTTGGCCGCCACGTCCACTTCCACGGTATTGCCCGGGACGATGGAGTAGTGGATCACGGCCGGGGTGTTGTCCTTGGTGTTCTTGCGAGCGCCTGCCGGGTCGGCGAGGATCGAGGCACGCAGGACGTTTTCCGGCAGGTTGTAGGCGCGACGCACGCCTTCGTTGATCATGTCGTCCAGGCCCATGGTGGCGCCATCCCAACGCACGTCCATGCCGACACGGACGAACACGGTGACGATACCGGTGTCCTGGCAAATCGGCCGATGGCCGGTGGCGCACATGCGCGAGTTGATCAGGATCTGCGCCATCGAATCACGGGCCGCCGGCGATTTTTCGCGCAGGTAGGCCTCGTGCATCGCCTGGATGAAATCCACGGGGTGGTAATAGGAAATGAACTGCAAAGCGTCGGCAACGCTCTGAATCAGGTCATCTTGCTTGATCACGGTCATGAGTCGCGCTCCTCGAAAAACACGGTGGGGCAGCTACAAGCTTCTAGCTTCGAGCGGCAAGTTAAAGCATTACGCGGACAGCTTGAGCTTGCCGCTTGAGGCTTGCGGCTGTCCCTTTGTGGCGCGACGCTAAAAAGGCGCGGCAGTATACCGCGGCTCGGTTGGGCGTACACGCGCCAGCAGTCATTCATTGCAGTAGCTGCAAGCTGCAAGCTTCGAGCGGCAAGTCAAAGCAGGACGCGGACAGCTTGAGCTTGCCGCTTGAAGCTTGCGGCTTGTAGCTGCCCTTCCGGGCCGGGCGGGCCACACTTTTGACGCCATTTTCCCGGCCCGAAAATCGGTGGTCATTTAGCGACCGGGCCTCTAAAGTGGCATCCGGTCTGTAGAGTAGGACACTCGGTCAGCCTCCTATCGCACGGTGAGTCAACGATTGACCCATAACGCCATTCAACGCCTGTTGCTCAAACGCTTCGCCCTCGCTGCGGCCACCTACGGATTGGCTTTGCTGCTGCTGTGGCTGGCGTTTTTTACCGGGCATTACCAGCAATCGCTCAGTGGCGTGGCGATCGGCAGCGCTATGGTAGTCATCAGTCAGGCGACCCTGTTCGGGCTGTTCTGGAGCGGTCGCAACCAGCGCTTCGCCGACCCCAGCCTGACCGAAGCGCAAGTGTTGATGGGCCTGGGCTGGCAGACCTGGCTGATCGCCCATGTCGACGAGGCGCGCGGGGCGTTTCTGGTGTTTTACGTGCTGATTCTGCTGTTCGGCCTGTTCCATCTCACCCGCCGGGTGTTCATCCGCTGCGCGCTGCTGGTGTTTTTCAGTTTCTCCGCGATTACCCTGTGGGACGCCTACCACTTCCGCCTCGCCGAGCCTGCGCTTGCGGCATTGCAGGTGTGCATTCTGGCGATGGTCTTGGCGTGGCTGGTGCTTTACGCACGTTTTGTCCAGGTTTCCCGACAACGTCAGCGCCAGCGCCGGTTTGCCTTGCAGGCGCATCAGGACACCTTGCGCGGAATGATGCGCCAGCTCGAAGACCTGGTCGCCACCGATGAACTGACCGGCCTGTTCAATCGCCGTCACTTCCTGCGCATCGCCTCGCGCGAGCTCAACGCGCTGGACAGCGACGTGATGCACGGTCTGGCGCTGATCGATCTGGATCACTTCAAACGCATCAACGACCTGCACGGCCACGCCGCCGGCGATCAGGTGCTGCAGGCGTTTGCCGCTGTCGCGCAAGCGTGCCTGCGCGACGGCGACGTGCTGGCGCGCTATGGTGGCGAGGAATTCGTGGTGCTGTTGCCCGACTGCGATGCCGAACGCCTGACCGCGTGTTGCGAGCGTTTGCGCATCGCCTTCAGTGAGGTGGAATTGATGGGCCTGCAAGTGCGCAACCTGAGCCTGTCGGCGGGCATGACCCTGCTGTGCGTTGGCGATGATCTGGATGAGGCGTTGCAGCGCGCCGATCAGGCGCTGTATCGGGCCAAGCGTGACGGGCGCAATCGTTGTGCCGCGGCATGGGAAAACGTCGATGCCTGAACTGCGCGTCGGTGATCGGCAATGGACGGTTGAGGCGGGCAGCAATCTGCTCGATGTCCTCAACCAGAACGGTGTCGTCGTGCCCTACAGCTGTCGCGCCGGCAGTTGCCATGCCTGTCTGGTGCAATGCACCCAAGGCCTGCCTGCCGACAACCGTCCGGACGCCTTGAGTGCCGAGCAACGTCAGGACGGTTGGCGCCTGGCCTGCCAATGCCAGGTGACCGAAGATCTGCAGGTGCACACCTTCGATCCGCTCGCCGACGGTCGTCCGGCCGTGGTCGAGGCGCTGGACTGGCTCAGCGACAGCGTTCTGCGCCTGCGCCTGGCCCCGCAGCGGCCGCTGCGCTACAGCGCCGGTCAGCATCTGGTGTTGTGGATTGACCACATCGCTCGGCCTTACTCGCTGGCGAGCCTGCCGCAAGAAGACCGCTTTCTCGAGTTTCACCTCGATTGCCGCCAGCCCGGCGAATTCATCGATGCCGCACGTCACCTGCAGATCGGCGACTCGATCCGCCTCGGTGAACTGCGCGGCGGCGCTTTGCACTACGACCCGGACTGGCACGCCCGGCCGCTGTGGCTGCTCGCCGCCGGCACCGGTCTAGGCCCGTTGTTCGGTGTCCTGCGCGAAGCACTGCGTCAGGATCACCAAGGCGCCATCCGTGTCATTCACCTGGCTCATGACGCACGCGAGCACTATCTGGCCAAACCCCTTGCGGCACTGGCCGCGCAGCGGGAAAACCTCAGCGTCGAGCTGTGGACGGCGGCCGAGTCGGCCGCCGCTTTGGCGCAACTGCGCCTTGTTTCCCGACAGACCCTGGCCTTAGTCTGCGGCTCGACGGCCAGTGTCGACGCCTTCGCCAGGCGCTTGTATCTGGCCGGATTGCCGCGCAATCAACTGCTGGCCGATGTGTTTCTGTCCCGTGGTTGAGCGCTGACTTCCAGACGCGAGACACGCCATGACCGAAGCCATTCTGCTGGAGCGCGAGCGCGGTCTGTTGACCCTGCGCCTCAATCGCCCGGACAAGAAAAACGCCCTGACCCGTGCCATGTACGGCCGCCTCGCCGACGCATTGAAGCAGGCCGATGGCGACCCGCAGATCAACGCCGTGCTGATCACCGGCAGCGCCGAGTGTTTCACCGCCGGCAACGACATCGCCGACTTCATCCAGCAACCGCCGAGCGACCTCGACAGCCCGGTGTTTCATTTCATGCTCAATTTGCTTGAGTGCCGCAAACCGGTGATTGCCGCTGTGGCCGGCGCGGCGGTTGGCATCGGCGCAACCCTGTTGCTGCATTGCGATCTGGTTTACGTCAGCCGCGATGCACGCCTGCGCATGCCATTCGTCAACCTCGGTTTGTGCCCTGAGTTCGGTTCCAGCCTGATCCTGCCGCGTCTGCTTGGGCAGGCCAGAGCGGCAGAATTGTTGTTGCTCGGCGAAAGCTTCAGCGGCGAGCAGGCTGCGCAGTGGGGGATCGCCACCCAAGCGCTGGACAGCGGTGATGAGGTGCTGAGCAAGGCCCGGGAGATGGCGCTGCGGTTTGATGAACTGCCGGCCGAAGCGGTACGCATCAGCAAGCAATTAATGCGAGCGCCGGATCGCGAGTTGCTGCGCAAAGTCATCGAGGAGGAGGGCGCGTTGTTCACCCAGCGGCTGCGTTCCCCGGAAGCGTTGGCGGCGTTGAACGGATTTATCAAACGGCACTGAAATGGCGGCGACTGCACTGGCCTTGTGAGCGAAGGGGCCAAGTCAGCGAGCACATTTGTCAGGCCCAATATGGAACGCCCTGCCATTTACCTGGCAGGGCGTTGCATTTGAGGCGGTTGGCGAAACTCAGCCGTGGTAGCGCAGCAACGCGATTTTTCTGCCGGGCAGGGTGGCGCAGATCAAAATCCGGCCATCCTCCTGCAGTGTCAAACCGGTAGCCAGTTGCACGCCGTCCTCCAGGCGTGTGCGTAGCCAGCCTTGGCCATCGTTGAACTCCGGATCGAAGTCTGCGTCGATGAACCGTGCGATGACAATGTCAGCCTGTCCCCGTACTCCGATCGCCCCGGCGACCACAATCCTGCCGTTTTTCTGAATGGCTGCGCCTGTCCATGACGTAATCGAACCGGATTCCAGCTCCGTATAGAGAGGTTGACCCCGGTTGAACTGAATGTTGGGACTGCCGTCAGGTTCAAGGCTGATCATCACGCCTTCGTTGCCAAGGCTATCGCCGAACCCGAGGATGCGTTGATTGGGTTGCAGCACAGTAGCCTGGATCAGATGCGCGTGCAGTGGGCTGGCAACAGTGACAAATCCATTGTCGCCAAACTGCTCGTCCAGCTCACCGGAGGCGTTGTAGCGTACGAACATGGCCGGGCTGGGGTTGCCGGAGTCGTCGTACACATTGCCGCAACCCAGGTACTTGCCATCCGGTTGCACGGTCACATTCCTCAACACCGTGGCATTGAGGGGGTAATCGGGATGAATCACCGGGATATAACCGATCTGGTTGAAGCCCAGATCCAGTGCGCCATTTTTTTCCAGGCGGATAATGAGGCCATGGGACTGCTGTAAATCGAAAAAATAGTTATGGGATGCGAGGATTTTGCCGTCCGGCAGTATTTCGACGCCGTGTGGATGGGTGGCGCTGGCGTCTATTTTTCGAGATCTGTCGCTGGATGCCGACCTGCCGGGTGGCGACAGCTTGATATCCAGTACGGTGTGTCCGTTGGTACCAAACGAGGGATCCAGTTGCCCGTGAGCGTCGTAGCGGGAGAAGGCGGGCACCAACTGGCCTCCAGCGTAGACTTCACTGAAGATGACGATGTTTCCATCGGGTTGAAACGTGAAGGATTTGATTTGCGACAGGGTGCAGTCAGGATAAATGTCCTGGGCAAAACCGGAGGTTGCAAAACTGCGATCGACACTGCCGTCACTGTTGAACCGACCAAGGAAATACCTGGGGTTCGGATCGGCGACATCTTCACCGTTGCCCGCGCAGTAAATCTTGTTGTCCGGGCCGATACGAACGCCGGAGACCCGCGCCAATGGCATGTCGGGGACATTGATCATTACTGTCCCGTCGGTACCGAACTCCAGGTCAGGCTTGCCTGCGCTATCGAGGGTTTGACTCTTCGGTGTCAGCAGACCGCGCGCCACGCAGGACACTCGTCGACCATTGTCCATTACGGTTGCAATGAACAGCGCGCTGTGGTCGGTGAGCAACGATGCAGGCATGAAACCCCTCATGACATCGAACTGCAGCCACCCTGTTCCGGCCCCGAACGTTTTATCCAGTTCGCCCCGGTCAGTGAACTTCGCGATCACGGTGCGACCTGGATCATACAGGTATCCAAACACCAGAATACTCCCGTCCGGCTGGGTGGCTGCCGATGACCAACTGGCCGAGCGCCCCTCCAGTCTGGTCAGCAACGGTTCGCCCCGATTGAACTGGATGTTCGCGCTGCCATCGGATTCCCGACTGATCAACAATCCCCGATTCTTGTCCAAGTGTTGTTCATAGCCAATGCTCAACAGACGTCTATTGGCCTGGGCAACGAGTTTGTCAGTGAAGAAGCGCAGTTCGTCGCTATTGGGCTTGACCACCAAATAGCCCGCTGTGGCGAAGGAAGTGTCCAGGGCCCCAGTGATTTCCAGTTTGCTGAAAAGCGCGTCGCCCGGCCGATGGTTTTTTCCGAGGCAATACCCGCTCAGAGCGTACTTTCCTTCATGGTCGACGACCATATCGGTCAATACGGTATGAGGATAGTCAGGGTGTGCGACGCGGACCATTCCGGTCTGGTTGAAGCTGGTGTCGAGTGCACCATTGGGCATGAAACGAAGCACGACCGACTGCGTTTGTTCATTACCGTCATAAATCCGCGTCAGTACCAGAATCTTGCCATCAGGCAGCACAGGGCCGTGGCTGACCGATTGAGCCAGCGGCGTTGCGCGGGAGTTCTCATCGCGCAGTTTCCGGTCGGCGCTCAGGCTGCCAAGGGGGATCAGCACTTCCCCCTTGTCGCCGAAGTCCGGATCCGGACGGCCATCGGGTAACAGGCGCACGAGCCCGACCCACGCGTCAAAGCTGCCGTCGCGGTAGTCGCCTATCAGCAATATTTTGCCGTCAGGCAGCGCTACGACTTCAAGGATGTCCGAGTGGGCACGTCCGCCTTCATCTGGATCGAACTCGCCGGTGACATGTCCACCCTTGCCGAATGTGCTGTCGACGACTCCATTGGCACTCATCCTCATGCACCAGTAGGAAACCCTGTCGCTGTACTCAGCGCCGACGACGTAGATCCGGCCAGTGGAATCGACGCCCAGCCCCCTGGGCTGAATCGAAGCCCCTTCAGTTCCCGAAGCGTTCAGAAGCACTAGACCGTGGGTGCCGAAAGCGGGATCGAGTTGCCCTTCATTGTTCGAAGTCGATGGTCGCTTACCTGTGCCGTTGGCGTGGTAACGCAGGATCAGGCCTTGGAAGGCTCCGTCGCCGTGCCGAAAACCGGCCACGACGATCTTCCCGTCCTTCTGCAACGCCAGCCCATAGAAACGGGTGTGACCGTCGACCCGAGTGCTTGTCCAGCCGCGCTGGTGAAATGTCGTGTCCAGCGCGCCGTTGTCCAGCAAGCGCACCACCACGCCGGGCGACGACTCGTCCGCAGGCTTGATGGCTCCGCATAGAACAATTTTGCCATCGGGTTGCATTGCGCCTGCTTCCCATTTGGTAGTGCTGTCGTCGAGCCGGTTGAGCAACGGTGTTGCGCCATTGAATTGAATGTTGTACTTGCCATCCGCTTCAAGGCTGATCAAAAGGCCTCGCCCATCGCTGGTTGAGCCGATCCCCAGCAGCCGCTTGTTCGGCTGGGCAATGACCGTTTCGAATTCGGCGAATTCGAACAAGGTTTGTGGTGGGGCGAAGAAACCCGCCGTGCCGAAGCCGGGTACAAGTTTGCCGGCGCGCGTGTAGCGCGCCATCAACGGCACTCTCAGATTCGGATCAGAAACCAGGCCTCCCGCCACCACAATCGTGCCATCGTGATCCACACATGCACTGCGCAGTTTCACTTGAGCGGGATCTGCTCCGGGATAAATCACCTGGACATGACCTGTGCCGTTGAAATCCGTGTCGTACGAACCATCGCTGTTGAGCAGGAACAGGTACGCAAGGGTGTCTGTCACGTGAGTGACGGTATAGGTATTGCCCACGAGGATTTTTCCATCTGCCAGCGGTGTGACGCTGGTCGAAAATTCCTGACTGGCATTCTTCTCTGCTATGCCAGCCAGATCCTGATCAACGCTGGAAACCGGCCGCCTGAGGATCACGTAGCCGTCGACACCGAAAGAGGTGTCGCGTCTGCCGTCAGCGAAGAATCTGGCCAACGCCGGAGTTGCCGTGTCGTAGATCCATCCGGTCAGCAGGATTTTCCCGTCATCGAGCAGCGTGATGGTGGTGCCCGCTGACTCCGTTCGTTGAATGAAATTGCCACTGGCGATGCCGTTATCGCCAAAGTCGGGATCGAGCGTGCCATCGGCTTTCAGGCAGCCCAACACGTAGGGTCTTTCGGTGACGCCCGTGCGTGCCTGCCCCGTGAAATAAATCCGCTCGACGGTAGGGGTGTATTGCGTCTGGACGCCATACAGTATGGATTCGCGTCCGAGAGAGACGCGATCCAGTAAAAAAACACCGTTGTCTGCAAAGTTTTTGTCACGCCCATCGTCGTCCTGGGTCAACCGTATCGAATCGTTCATGCCGCTCTCCTTGAGTGGATGGTTACGACCCGATTAGCTACCCAACAATCGACCCGGTCTACTGTCAGGTCTGACAGTAGACAGCCGTGTTGACTTTGTGCCCCGCCAACAAAAAGCCCCGCCATTCACATGGCGGGGCTTTTGCGTTTCAGCTGTCGGTCACTCAGACCTGCGGGTCGCCCACGTGCAGGATCTTCATGCCGTTGGTGCCGCCGGTGGTGTGGTAGCTGTCGCCCTTGGTCAGGATGACCCAGTCGCCTTTTTCCACAACGCCGCGCTTGGTCAGTTCGTCGATGGCTTTCTGGCTGACTTCGTGCGGTTCCAGCGAGGCCGGGTCGAACGGGATGGTGTAGACGCCACGGAACATGGCTGCGCGAGCCTGGGCTTCGCGGTGCGGGGTGAAGGCGTAGATCGGCACCGAGGAGCGGATACGCGACATGATCAGCGGAGTGAAGCCACTTTCGGTCAGGGCGATGATCGCTTTGACGCCCGGGAAGTGGTTGGCGGTGTACATGGTCGCCAGCGCGATGCTTTCGTCGCAACGGCTGAATTCCTTGCCGATGCGGTGGCTGGAGGTTTTGCCGGTCGGGTGCTTCTCGGCGCCAACGCAGATGCGCGCCATTGCCTGCACGGCTTCCAGCGGGTACAGGCCAGCGGCGGATTCGGCCGACAGCATTACGGCGTCGGTGTAGTCGAGCACGGCGTTGGCCACGTCGGACACTTCGGCGCGGGTCGGCATCGGGTTCTGGATCATCGACTCCATCATCTGCGTCGCGACGATCACCGCTTTATTGTGGCGACGTGCGTGCAGGATGATTTTCTTCTGGATGCCCACCAGCTCGGCGTCGCCGATTTCCACACCCAGGTCACCACGGGCAACCATCACTGCGTCGGACGCCTTGATCAGCCCGTCGAGGGTTTCGTCGTCGGCCACGGCTTCGGCGCGCTCGATCTTCGCCACCAGCCAGGCAGTGCCGCCGGCCTCGTCGCGCAGTTGACGGGCGTATTCCATGTCCGCGGCATCACGCGGGAAGGACACCGCGAGGTAGTCGACTTCCATTTCCGCGGCGAGCTTGATGTCGGCCTTGTCTTTTTCGGTCAGGGCCGGCGCGGTCAGACCGCCACCGCGACGGTTGATGCCTTTGTGATCGGACAGCGGGCCGCCGATGGTCACGACGCAATGCAGTTCGGTGGCGGTGGCGGTTTCAACGCGCATCACCACGCGGCCGTCGTCGAGCAGCAGCTCGTCGCCCACGCCGCAGTCCTTGACCAGATCCGGGTAGTCGATGCCGACCACTTGCTGGTTGCCTTCGGTCAACGGATGGCTGGTGGAGAAGGTGAACTTGTCACCGATCTTCAGCTCGATCTTCTTGTTGGCGAATTTGGCGATACGGATTTTCGGGCCTTGCAGGTCGCCGAGCAGGGCGACGAAGCGGCCGTGCTTGGCAGCGAGGTCACGCACCAGCTTCGCGCGAGCCTTGTGCTCGTCGGGGGTGCCGTGGGAGAAGTTCAGACGGGCAACGTCCAGACCAGCCAGAATCAGCTGTTCGAGAACTTCCGGCGAGTTACTGGCCGGGCCAAGGGTAGCGACGATTTTGGTACGACGGACGGACATGCAAAGACTCCTGAGTTCAAGCGCAGGCAGAGGCTACTATGCTCGAAGGGTGTAGTCATTGTTCGAATGCACTACTTATCGTTTTCTTTATTGAACGCGGCAACTTTGCGATCAGCGCGCCTGAAGATTTCCGACCAGGGGTCGATACAGAGCACAAGACAGGAGAACCCCCATGCGATTGTTGCCCATTGCCGCCCTTGCCCTCAGCGTCCTCGCCGTGACGGGCTGCACCCGTTGGTCGATGAACCATCACTTGAACAACGCCTACAGCGCCTACGAGCGGGGCAATTGCGAGCAGGTCATGCTCGAACTCTCCAAGGTCGAACGCGCCAGCCGTGCCCGCCCGTACGTGTGGCCGGAAGTGTCGATGATGCGCGGTCAGTGCCTGGAACGGCAGAAGCTGTACATCGACGCGGTGCAGACCTACCAGTTCATCATCGCTTCGTACCCCGACAGCGAATACGCCTACCGCGCCCGTGCGCGTCTTGAAACCCTGCAGAGTCTGGGCCATTACCCGACGCGCAGTGCCGCTGCGGTGGTGCGGCCGACACGCTTCTGATGATGCTTGCCGTACAAAATCTGGCCGTCTGTACAAGCTCCGCTATAGTCAAGGAAACCGCCTGAAGCCTTGTCTTCATGGCGGCGCAACACCTGCGACTGGCAGTTGTAAAGGTGACGGCGATGATCGCGACCGTCACACCGGAAGCGGGGAGAGCGGGCCTGCCGAACAGGTTCGTTCCGAAGCACAGGTGCGGCTCCTGACGGAGCCATGCAGGGCGAACTGCTGATCATGTTTACCGACCGCCGGATCGAACGGCACCAGTTGCCGTACTACCTCAGAGTGTTCAACAGCGTGACCGACAAACCCGTTGGCTTTCTCGGCAACGTGTCGGCAGACGGGCTGATGCTGATCAGTCAATTGCCGATGATGGTCGGGATGGATTTCCAGTTACGCCTCAAAGTCCCCACCCGCGATGGCGGCCAGCAAGTCATCGATTTCAGCGCCTGCTGCGTGTGGTGCCATGAAGACGCCACGCCGCTGCACTACGACGCCGGTTTCACCCTGCGCCGCGCGCCAGCGGAGTTCGGTCAATTGGTGCTGGCGCTGCAGCAGTACTTCAGCTTTCAGCCGCTGCCAGCCTCGGCCTGAACAGCAAAAGATCGCAGCCTTCGGCAGCTCCTACAAGGGAACGCGTTGCAAATGCAGGCGCTGCCGAAGGCTGCGATCTTTTGATCTTGACGTCACGCCGTCGTGATCGCCCGCTCCTGATCCAGCGCCTTCTCCGCCAGCAATAACCCCATCTCGCTCAACTGATAGATCGCCATCGCCAGATGTCGTGGCTTGTCCTCGAGGCTGTCCGCCAGATCGAGCAGCAGAATGCTGACCGAAGAAAAGGTCTCGTAGGTTTGAATGGCCATCGCTTCGGGGTTGATATCAGGCGCAACCATGAACATCTGCATGCCGCGATCTACAGAATTGCACGACGGCGCAGTTGCGGGTTTTTTCAGGTAGTGGTCGAGGGCTTTTTCAGCGGCCTCGTGAAGTCTGTTGGAATCGGGGGACGCGTAGGGGGAGGTCGAGTCTTCGGTTTCGGGGGGATTGGGTGTTGGTTTGATCATGGTGATAACCCTTGGTTGGGGGCCTTCACCCCTCGCGACTAAACGAATGGGGTGGCGGCTGGACGCAGGTTAGTCGACCGGGGGTATCACCAAAAACCGGCGCGCCGAAGCGCCCTGCGTACAGCCACCATCGAGTGCGGGAATAGGGATTACCCGACTTGATGACGCTTATACACCTTGATGACAAACCCCCGGGCGACTAAACCCGACCACTGATTGGCAGCGGCACGGATCACGTTACAGGGCAGCTTCAAAGCGCACAAGCCGGCGGATTCTGAGTGATGTGTAGGCAACGGCGCAACCCGGTGTAGCCGCGTGTTAATGGCTGAAGGACGTCTGCATGTTGCGGTGTGGGAATAGTTACCGCTGGTCGGGACTGTCAGAGTTGACAGGTGGCGGCCGAGGCACGAGTGGGTATTAAACACTCAGGCTCCGGCTACCGCTTGCACCAGCTCTTAACCCGTCGAGGAAAGCTAGATGGAAGACTTTGACAAGAATGTCGATCCGCAGACCGAAAGCGCGTCCTCCTCGAAAATGAATGAAGGAAAGGCGCAGATACTTCAGATCGATTTCCCTCCTCCGAACGCTTTGCTGGGCAGCAAGGTAATCGTGCGAGGCAGAGCTGTTCCGCAGAATCCTTCTCAAGAGGTGGTGGTGGAGGTTAACCGGACACTTTATCCACCTCGAGACGGTAACGGGTATTGGTATGTAGAAGATGATCTTGAGAGTCTGCCCTATCCGAATCTGAACATAGCGGCAAGAATCCGCGACCCTGTGCAGCGTGTATCGGTAGACATTATCTGGCGGAAGAATTGCGGGACCTCGATTACATCTCCTGCTGCAGGCGCGTTCGTACCGCCGGCTCAGCCTTTTCTACTGAAAGGAGACGCCATAACGGGCTCGACGGTTACGGTAAAGAATGTTGCGACAGGCCAAACCTTGGGTACCTGTGTTGCCGGTACGTATGGTTTCTGGGAAGTGAGCATCATCCCTCCGCCCACTTCTTCGCTGACCATTCAGGCTTCTCATGACGGGTTTGGCGGCTCCCATGCTCCGGTCGAGCGCACGTTTGTCACGATGGGTGCACCTCGCATTACAAAACCGATGGAAGGCACTCCCCAGAATCCCCAATTTACTCTGGAAGGCGACCAGGGTGCGTTCGGGGCAACGGTTTCCATCTATCCGGATCTGGAAACCGGTCCGGTCCTCGGATCGTCGACCATCACAGATATGGCAGGTAGCTGGAAGGTAGAGGTCGATGTCTCCCCCGGCCGTCGCTCGTTGGTCGCCAGGCAGCAATTCACCGGCAGCCCTCCATCATCCGCCAGTGTGGCTCGTTACTTCAGAATTCGCCCGCCGAGGCTGGGGGAAGTCGATGTAGTGGTGGAGGGTACCGTTGTAACGTTGTCGGGCGAGGGTATTGATGACGCTACGGTCGAGTTCAAGGTTGTCAGTCCGCCTGAAGCCACAACTCCGCCGCCTGCAGAGGTCATAGGGGGGGAATTTCAAACACAGGTGAATGGCTGGCCGCTTGGGACTGTCATTCTGGACGTTGTGCAAAAAATTCGTGATGTCCCTGCCGGGTGGATCGAGTCTGAGCCTGCGCGGATAACGATTTCGCTGCAATTGCCGGATCCGGCAGCGATAGAACATGACCAGGATTATCAGCCGACCATTTCCGGGATGGGCTATCCCGGCGCAACGGTGAGGCTGCTTGGCCCTGATGACACGGTCGCGGCTGAACCGGTACTGGTGCCCACTGCGGGGCGGTGGTCTACCCGGACCATTGCTGAGTGGGGACCGGTGCGTGATCGCGAGGTTCGTATCAGGCAGTTCATGGACGAACATGCATCCCCCAGCTGGGTGACGTTAAAAGTCACCATCCGGCCGCGAAAACCTGAAATACATCCGTTCGACCAAGACACGCTTTCACCCGAATTCAGTGGAAGTTGCCACAGCACAGCGACCGTCCTTCTCAAGTTCAGTGATGACGAGCGCTTTTTTGAAGCAGATGTATCTGGAGACACCTGGCGCTTTCAGCGCGACCTCTTTTTCACTGAAGGTATGGCTTATGCCGTCCAGGCGACTCAGACGCTCAACGGGCAGACCTCAGAGCCTGCCTCCACCAGCTTCATGGTCTACAGGGAGCGGCTCAAGCCCACGATCAGAACGCCGCTGCCCGAACAGGAAACGGACAGTGATCTGACGGTGACCGGTGACTTCGGCATGGCAGGCGCTTCGATGCGGCTGTGGAATTTACAGGACGGAAAGCCCTTGGGCGATCCCGTGGTTCTCGGGCAGGACGGCCCTTGGTCGGTGCGCCTCACCGGACTCGCCATCAAGACATGGTTCATCACCGCGCAGCAAACCCTCAACGACCGGGCCTCACCCGACAGTGAGGTGCGCCAATTCGACGTCGTGGTCATGCCGCCCGAGTTCGTGCGGCCGCTTCCTGGAGGCGATCTGACGCGCCGGGCAGTTCTGTCGGGTACAGGTCGGCGAGACGGGTTGGTTACCGTCTGGCGCCGCGGGCTCGATGAGCCGTTGTTGCGCGATGTCCAGATCGGTGTGGACGGTACGTGGGAAGCCAGAGTTGAGTTGGAGGTCGGAGACGAAATCCTTTGGGCAACTCAGACGTTCGAGGGCAAAACTTCAAAACCCAGCCTTGACGTGCCGTGTCGGGTCGTACCCGTCGCGGTGATGCCGGAATCACCCACTCCCGAAGAATTCCTCGGCGCTACGGTGACGGTGTCCGGGTTCGGCGTTCCTGGAGACCTGATCACGCTCAAGCGCGGAGAATGCGTATTGGGCACGGCCCCGGTGCTTGACGACGCAAGCTGGTCAATCCCCGCAACGCTGGAGCTACCCGATGGGGCTGTCACATTGAGCGTTATGGCCTCCAAGGGTGAATATCATTCGGTCCCCAGCGAATGGGAGTGTCAGGTAAGGCTTTTTCTCCCGCAATTCATCTACCCAGGGCCAGGCCTCTGGGTTCCTCCCTTGGTGGCCGTCACTGGCTTGGGCAAACCGGGCATCGGGACACTCTTGAGCTGGTACAGCGCGGATGTCGTGCTTGCCGGCCCCATTACCGTCACTGACGCTGGCTGGACGGCCTCGCCGACGGAGCCGCTCCACAGCGGCGCCCAGTGGTGCCGTTTCCGGCAAATCTCCGACACAGGGGCGCCAATGTCAGACGATGCAGAAAGTGCGCGTTTTGATGTGCGTGTCGATTCGCCAGACAACGCTTGAAGGTTTTCCGATGAATGGTCGTAAAACCTGTCATTTATGACAGTGGACTATGTCTGTTCCGAAGCGCTGAATGCTCTGTATCAACCGATGCCGGCCAGGTTCCCCGCCAGCGCACATCAACTGTTCAAGGACTGACAGCATGGCCAGTAAAAGTACGGCGAAAAAACCCGCCCTGG
Source organism: Pseudomonas sp. HN2 (assembly GCF_020736465.1). Taxonomy (NCBI): domain Bacteria; kingdom Pseudomonadati; phylum Pseudomonadota; class Gammaproteobacteria; order Pseudomonadales; family Pseudomonadaceae; genus Pseudomonas; species Pseudomonas sp. HN2. Next base: position 4,720,726 of record NZ_CP085885.1, on the reverse strand, counting down.
AGTTGTTCGAGCAGGTCTTTGGCGAGCAGCAGAGCCTGGAGAAGTTCGCCGGTCTGAGATCCTGGCTGGAGCGTGGTGAGTCGATTTTTCCCTTGGTGGAGAAGGGCGCCGAGGGCCTGGCGAAAGACTTCGACATCAATGTCGAGGACGCCAGAAAGTTGCTGCGTCGGTTGAATGGCCTGGCGGTTTACCTGCGACGGCAGTTCATCGAGCAGTCATTGGCCGGCGAGACGACACCGGCACCGTTCGAGGCGGGTGGGTTCAATACCGGGCCCAGTTTCGAACTCCTGTTCCGCCCGGCATTTGACCAGTTCGCGCCGGTTGGCGCGCTCGAAGATGCCACGGGGCTTGTCGCTTATCTGGTAGAGGAGTGGAAGTGGGTCAGGGACAATATCGAGGAACATGGTGACCCCAATGAACTAACCGGCATGATTCCGATCCACACGCGTCGGGCCGATATCAGCGAGCTGCTCATCGACCACAACGCGATGCACCAGACCGTTTCAGCAGTGGAGATCACGCTCAAGGTACTGGAAAGGTTTATCGGCAAAACTGAAGCGGAGCTGGAAGAGGCCATGATCCTGCGGCGCTATCCGAACGGTTTGCCGTACTACAAGCATTGGGCAACCATCAATGCGCTGGTCGCTGATCACGGTCTTTCGGTAGGGCACTTCGCCCGCTGGACAGATATCGAATATCCAAACTTTCTTCTCCCGGATGCCTGGGATGACGACGCCGGTCGTGCGCTGGCGCATGCGTCGCGGCTGGGGCCGTTTCAGCGAGACTTGTTGACCGAGAGGCCCGTTCCCGACGACGCCGACACCAGAAACGCATTCTATCTGAAGAATTACGGCGCCACCGGGGTGGACTGGCAGAACCTCAATCAAGTGAATTTTTTCGCCAAGCGCACCAAACTGGATGCCGATGGCGTGGAAGCATTTCTGTCCATTGGCCGTTACGCACCAACACGATCGGATAACGTGAGTATCTATGCGGCTGCCGAAAAGGAGGAAAGCGAGCGTTCCGGTTCGGTTTTTATCAACGGCGGCGAATCACCCGCCGTCAGTGTCAATTACGAAAGATTTCAGCACCGGTTGAGCGAATCCCCCCTCAACCCGAGGCGATACGACCGGATGAACCGCAAGCGACGCCTGGATTTATGGCTGAGGCTGCCTCCCGAAGAGGTCGATTCGCTGCTGGTGGCCGCTTTCAACGCCGAGTGGGCTGGCATCCCGGACTCCCCTGAAAAACCTGTAAAACCCGCCATCTGGGTTACCGACCATACCGTGCATGCGCTGGGGTTGTTCCAGACCTTGCGTGAAGGCTTCGAGTGCACGGCTGCGGAGTTCGCGGTGTTTATCGACAAATTCTCGATCTATGGCCGCGGGCAGCTAGCGTCACAGTTTGATCAGATATTCAATAATGTCCAGAGACACTACCGCGATCCATTGCTCCTGGATAACGGTGAGTTTCTCTTGCTACCGTCGCAGGGTGTGCCCGAACTCACCATCAGCCGAATCTGCAGCGCGCTGGAAATCGACCTGCAGACCTACCAGTATCTGGCGCTGGCGATTGCCCGTGCCCATGGCCGAACCGGGACGCTCGAGCGCAGCCCGGAGATTCTGTCGGCGTTTTACCGACTGGTGAAATTGCCCCGCTTGTTGGGCATGACGCCGGTCGAGGGGCTGTTGATGCTCATGGTGCTTGGCGGGGAGGCATGGGCTGACGGACTGGCGGGCATTCCGGTGATCACGGGAGAACCCACGGCCGGCGACACTGTTCCCGATGTGTTGAACCTCATTTCGGCACTGGTTGCATGCCGCTATTGGTGTCGAACGCGCGATTTGCCGGTGCTGTGGATGCTGCAACAGGTGGCGGTTCCTCAGGTGTCCAATGTGGCGGCCGAGCCAGAACTGCGCTTGTTCGAGCAGGTCCGCAATTTGCTGGGCGAGGCATTATTGACGCATACCGGATTTGTGACCGCCGGTGTGCCGCCGCTGCAGGTGGGCCATAACTGGAAAGATCTGCTTTCTTCGCTGACTGACCCGCTGGGGCTGGTGAAATCCCGCGAGGGTACGGAAGACCAATACGTTGTTTTCGCCAGAGAGGAACTCGACAAGGCGGTCAGGGAGGGGCTGATTGAAGATGACATCAGTGTGCGTGCGCCCATCGTCGAAATCATGCTCACGGTTCTGCTGCAGGCGCGTGCTGCTCAGCTGTCAGTCGCGCGTGAATGTCTGGCCGTTTATACCGGGCTGGATGCAGAGAGGGCGCTGAAGGTTTTGACCTGGGCGAATTCGAGCGTTTATGAGCTGTTGGTCAGAATCGTCGAGCAAATGGGTGAGGACTGGGAGCTGTCACACACCCTGCGTGAGGAACCTCTTGATCCGCTGTTTTTTCTGCTGGCTGACATACGTCGGCTCAGCGCCGTCGTGGCTGAACTCGACATAAGCCTCGAAACCCTTAATGCCCTGCTCGATTACGGACTCAACGATTGGTGGCAGCAGAACGACCCTGAAGTCTTCAGCGTCGCAACCCTGTACTACCTGACGGTTCTGACTCATGCCTTCGAGATCAGCAAGCAGCCTCATACCGAGTTGCTTGAGTACCTGAGGCAGATCCATGAATGGGGAGATCCGGAGGGTTTGTCCACCCACGCGCTGCGCCTTGCACAGCAGGCATCGGAGGTCTGGCTGGCACGGTTTTTCGACTGGAGCGAGCAGGAAGTGCACGAATGCATCGGGCGAATCGACCCGAAATACAGGCTCTTGAAAAATCTCCAGCAACTGGATCTGTTGGTTCGGGTGCGCGAACTGGCCACCCATACCCAGATGGATGCGCTGACCATTTTTCTCCTGGGGACGCTGCCTGAAACCGTCGACAAGCCGGTTTACAAAGACGCTGCCGAGCATGCCTCGTTGAGTCTGTGGGAAGCGGCGGCAGCGGTTCGCCCATCCGCCGAGCTGCGGGCGCCGCTCATCAACATGCAGATTGTGCCGGATAACTTCGAGGTGATTGCCGGAAGTGAGGGCAAGATCATTTTCACCATCAGGCTGACAGATCAGGACGGCACGGCGCTCAGCGGTGTGTCCATTCGCGGACAGGCCAGTCTTGGCACCCTGGTTATCGGCAACACCCAGCCACAAACCGGTATCGCCACGGCAACCTACACGCCAGGGAAGGTCATGGGCGCTGAGCGTCCGCTGTTCTGGTTACCCTTGATCGCGCCGCAGGAGGGGCCGCTCATCCAGGTGACCGACGACGAGCTGCACCTGGATTTCCCCGCGCCTTTCATGTCCAGAGTGCCCACCAACGTTGTGCCAGCGGGGCAAGCGGTCGAGTTATCGGCCGTGCTCATGGATCGCTTCGGCAATCTGGGCAAAAACCGCGGGGTGCGTTGGTCCGCCACAGCTGTTGATGACGCGGCTTTACTGGCGGTTGAGGCGGTGATTCGGCCTCAGCAGGGCCAGGCCACTCAGCAAGGCGTTGCCCGAGCGGTTATCTCAAGTCCGACGGGAGGCACATTCATTTGCACCGTGTTCTCGGAGAGCAGCAAAAACACAGTGGACTTTGCACCGATTGAATTCGCGCCTCCCCCCCTTCCGAATGAAGCATGACGTTTGCGCAGCCCCGCCAGAAGGTGAAGATCATGAGCCAAAGCATCATCAACGATTTGCTCGAACAACGTCGCACAGCACTGACGGAGTATTGCCTGGGCCACTTCGGCGAGAGCGATGGCCGGTTCAGCATCATAAAGAACGCTGACCATCTGAATGAATTGTTGCGTCTGGACTCGCTCGACACGCAAAAAGTGCCCAGTGCACTGGGTGCCGAGGCAATCAGCTGCGCGCAGAAATTCATCAATGCTGCCTACCGCAAGCTTGAGCCGGGGTATTCGAAGACAGAGTTCCCTGAAGAGGATCTGAAACGCTGGGAGCTGTACAGAAACTATTCGGACTGGTCGGCGTTGATGTTGCTCCTCATTTACCCGGAAAACTACATGACGCCGTTCGCGCGGTCTCGCATGACTCGTTTGTTCCTGACGTTGATGACCGATCTGAACCAGACACGGTTAAGCACCGATTCGGTACTGATCGCTTTGCGTGCCTATCTGAAGTCTTTTGAAGAAATCTGCAACCTGGAAGTCATCAGTGCTTTTCTGCATGGCACCACGGCCGTGGATGGGCGCTATTTCCTTGTCGGCCGCGAACGGGTGGCGCCTTACCGATACTTTTGGCGCGAAGCGCAGATTGAACTGACGCCGACCTGTACCAGCGTCAATCCGGCGGCGTGGTACGAGTGGGACATGATCGATGTCGGGGTGACCGGAACCGTGCTGGATGTGCGCCCGGTGTTCTGGAACGGCAGGCCGTGTCTGGTCTGGGCCGAGCCTTCAGACAAACTCGGGGAGATAGGCAAGGATGGCTATGTTCCCTACAAGGTGAGCATCAACATAGCCTTCAGATCGCAGAACGGAGAGTGGTCGCCGGCAACCAATCTGCAAAGCATTGGAGATCTCGACGCGCCTCCGCCAGCCGATAGCCGCTTGATTGCGACGATCCGTGTTACCGAAAGTCATCCCAATGGTTTTCTCGGCATCTTGTTTTTCAAAGGTCATGAAGCGCAGACGCCGGTAATGCGCGATGTGTTGTTTCGGCCACTCCCTGCGTATGAGGGCGGCTGGCTGGAAAAACTCGCGCAACGTTTCGACAGTGTGCTCACTGTCCAGCATTCGCTGACTGAACAGATGCGGCCAAAAATGGTTACGACGATCCCGACGTCCGGGACGCTGACTGACTTCTACGAACTGGATGCGTTTGTGCTGACTCACTCGACGGGAGACATCCTGGCCGTCAGGGGCATTTGCAGGCCAAATGGCACCGGGGGTGTGGCAAATGTTGGTTTCGATTTGACGCTGGCCAGCGAACCCTCAGGCGGGGATCCGGAGGAAACCAGTGGAACGTATTCGACAGACGGTGGATGGGCCACCGACTGGCTTACCTACACGCGTGGTTCAGGCGGCTTCATCAGCCCCATCACCTTCACTTTCGGCGCGACTACTGCCTCTGCAACCTATGGCCGGAAACAGTTCGTGCTGACAATGACCGGCATCGTGGGTTTCGATCCCGCGGTACTGGAAAAGAATCGGCATGACGCGGCGCAGTTTCTGGCCTTCAACAAGCCTGGAACCCTGGCACGGGTACGCCTTAATTCGCTGTTCGGTCCGCGGTTGGTCGGCCTCGCCAATTTTTCTGTAGATGCGGTGTACGCCTGGGAGGCGCAGTTTTTCGATGAGCCGACCTCGGAAGCCGGGCCGGTCAATGAGCCCAACGGTGCCTTCAATAGTGCCAATGGCTTGTACTTCTGGGAGTTGTACTACCATGTGATTCATCTGGTGGGTATCCGCTTTCGCGACGAAAATCGTTATCGCGAGGCTGAAGCCTGGTGGCGCAGGGTGTTCGATCCGCAAGCGACCGCGCAGGTTTCCAATCCCCCGCAGCCAAGCGACAAGCCGGACTACTGGCGCTGCCGGCCCTTGGTGAGTCCCGGCAATGCCGGCTCTGAGTGTCTGGTAGAAGATGATCCGTACGCCATCAGTTATGCGGCGCCACAGCATTTTCAGATCCTGACCTTCATGGAGTTCGTCAAGAATCTGGTCGAGGAGGGGGACTGGTATTACCGCCAGCAGACGCGGGACAGTCTGGTGCTGGCCAAGGAGTGTTATCAGCAGGCGCAGGACTTGATGGGCGACCCGCCTACGGCGCGCTCGGTGACCGATTGGCAGACGCAGACGCTCGGAGCGCTGATTGACCAGAGCGGCGCGCGTCCAACGCTGGAAGCGTTCGAGAGAACGCATGTGTATTCCCTTGCCGACGTACCGCCCGCGGCTGATTTCGCACCCGCGATGGGGCTGCTGGCGACACCACCGTTCAAACTGCCGACCAATGATCGCTTGCTGGCGCTGATCCAACTGCCTCGGCAGCGCCTCTACAACTTGCGCCATTGGTTGACCATTGATGGCAAACCGCTCGAATTGCCGCTGTATGAACCGCCGGGTGATCCTGCGCAACTGTTACGTGATCTGGCGGCAGGAAACAACGCCGGGCCACGGCGAATGGGGGGGCGACCAGTCCTGAACGGCTACGGCTGGCGAGTCACCAGCGAATTTGCCCTGCGGTCTGCACAGGAGCTGCAAAACCTCGGCAGTGAACTGCTGCGCTTCATGGAACAGCGCGACACAGCGCAACAGATTGAGTTGCAACAAAGGCATTTGCTGGAACAAGCCGAATGGACGAAAACCATTCAGGAAAAATCCCTCGCTCAGATGGACGTGACGCTGACGGCCTTGCGCCAAAGTCACGCCGCCGTCAAGCAACGCGCCGATGAGTACGCCGCGTGGTTTGACGAAAACGTCACGGCAGAGGAATACAAGGTCATGGATGACCTTCACGCTGCCAAGGAACTCAATCAGGGCTCGGTCGCCGTTCAGTCTGCGGCGGGGGGGATTTCGGTCATTCCCAAAGTATTTGGTATGGCCAACGGCAATGCCTTTCCAGAAGGTGTTTTGCATGCCATCGCACAGGGCTTGCAGATTGCCTCACTGGGCAAGCAGGCCGACGCGGAAAAAAGAGCGGTGACTGAAGGCTATCGTCTGCGTCGCCGCGAGTGGGGTTTGCAACGCAACCTGGCACTCGCCGAACTGCAGGCGCTGGATGAGCAGATCAATGCGCAGGTGATTGCTGTGGATGCTGCCCGGGCCAGTCTGCAATTGGTCTTGCAAACCAATCTTCAGTCCATGGCCGTGTACGACTTTCTGCAAAAACGCACCACCCACAGTCAGCTTTACGATTGGCTGCTGGCACAACTCAAGGCGTTGTACTACCAGGCTTATGACGCAACTTACAGTCTGTGCGTCAGTGCTCAGGCATCGCGCATTGCACAAACCGGTGATTACGATTCAGCGTCGATTTTGGCCCAGGCATGGTCCGATAAACATCACGGTTTGTTGGCTGGCCAGCAGTTGGCGGGCTTTCTGATGCGCGAGCAGCGCGATCACCTGCAAAGCTTCGAGCGACGTATCGAGCGGGTCAAGACCGTTTCCTTGCGACAGCTTTTCGCTGATACCGTCGAGCCGCAGCCCGACGCCCCCGACTGGGCGACGGCGCTTGGAAACCTGCAGACTCGAGGACGCCTCGCTTTTTGCGTGAGTGAGTTGAACTTCAATCGCGACCATCCCGGTGAATACTGCCGGTTGATCCGCTCGGTTGAATTTGACTGCCCGGCATTGCTCGGACCCTACGAAAACCTCAGGGCCACGCTGACCCAGACTGGCAGTCGTACCGTCGTCCGGCCAGTGCCACAGGCGGTGGAATATCTGCATAACCCCGAGAGCAAGGCAGCACCTGCCGATGTGGTGTTCAACACGCGCTCGGGGCAGCAAATCGGCATTTCCCAAGGCGTTGCCGATGATGGGCGCGTCATGGAAGACCAGGATACGGGGCTGCTTCGCGCCTTTGAGTGCTCGGGGGCTGTTTCCTGTTGGGAAATCCATTTTCCGTGGTGGGGCGAGCCGGCTCAATCTGCCGTGCTTGCATCCATTACCGACCTCATTATCACTATCCGCTATTCGGCTTGGCCCGGTGAGCCGACCTTCGTACTGGCAGTGGAAAACCTGGTGACAGAAGCCAAAGCGGATGCTTTGCAGCGCAATGCCGAACGGAGCCGCCATCATGCGTAAACCCGGGATTCAAGCCGAGCGCAATCTGATCCTCAACGGCGACTTCTCTCAGAGCCTGCGAGAGTGGAAAAGAGGGCCGGTCAACCCGGCTTATGTCGTGACCAAGGCCGAGCAATTGGAAAGTGGTGAGCGCCTGAACATCCTGTCCGCTCTCGACGGGGCTTCCGCGTATCAGGAAATTACCTTATTCAAAAGTGCCAGCAACGACGTCAGGTATGTCATCAGCTTTCTTTGTGAAATGGACCACGATGAGGAAGGGCTGCTGGAGCTCAGTGTGGCCGGGCTGCCCGATACGCAGAAAATTCCCCTGCGCGTGGGCGCACTTCGCGACCGCAATGCCGACCTCCAGCGCCAGCGCGATGGTCTGCCTCGGCTGTTCCGGCCACACACGTACGAAGTGGATGTGACACTGCCGCTGTTGGATACACAGCTTCTGAAAGTCCACGCCATCAGTCCGCTCAACAAAGAGGGCGACTACTTCTCCTCGTTGCGTATCACCCGGATCAACCTGCAGTTGCATTTGCCGGCCGCGCATGTGTTGACGTTGCAACTGGACGCAGAACAATTGCCACTGGCGCGCGTCTTGCCTCTTTGTCTGGGCGCGCTGGGTTCGACTGCGCACCGCTTCAAATGCATCCATGCGCAGGATGATGCCTGGCAGGGTACTCGGGCGTCGTTGAACATCAGGAACAACCCACAGGGCGCAATTGTCGCCGATCCGGATTGGGGCAGGGATAAACCGCTGGATGATACCTGGAGTCTCGTTTGCCCTGAACTTGACGGCGACCCCCCCTATCTTTTCACTCTGCAGTTAGCGAACGAGTTCAACTCCCCCGTGCTGGATATTCCGCTCTCACTGGGTGACCACCGCCTAAAGTTCATTCAACTGAAAGAGGCGGCGCATTACGTGGTAATGGAGTATGGCCAATCCATCAGGGTTGGCGTCTGCGTCGGTTCGTATTACACCGACAAGGCGCTCGAGGGCATAACAGTCACCTGGACGGTAGACGGCACGGACGTAAAAACCACAACGCCGACCGATCGTGAGGGCTGGGCCTGGTTTGAACAACAACCGAGCGCGGCCGGCGATGTGCAGATCCAAGCGTCGGTCGAAAGTCTCTACTACGCCAGCGGCGCAGTGAGTCAGGCCTTTGAAGTCAAGGTGCTGGCGACCGACCCGTTGCAAGAGATCCGCACGATCATTGGAGAGGGAGACGAGCGGCCGTGGGATCAGAAAGGCTATCCCAATCGCGGAACGACCTATCGTTTGCAAATCCGCTTCCCCGAGGAACTGTGGGACACAGACGTGACGTTGCGCTGGAGTGGCGACCCTGCCGAGAAGCTGGGAGTTACTGTCACGCCACCGCTTGAAACAGCCGCTCGTATAGGTTCGGGTGGACTGCTTGAGTATCGATTTGATAACGAGGACAGAGACGATGGCCAGTTTTCTCTGCGGTTGACCTCTGCGCATCTGTTGGAAAGTTCGCCTGCCAAACCCATGTTGCTGGCGCGCAATGTCGTTGAACCTGGTGAGGTGCGAGGGCCTGACAGGATTTGTGTGGTGGATGAAAACGACAGCGCAAGAATGTGGGTGCAGGTACTGCACAAGACGGCATCGGGAACCGGTGGCCAGGTCGAGGGAGCACTGGTGTTCTGGACGGAGCCGGATGGGAGCGTGACGAAGACCCTGACAGGCATCGGTGGCTGGGCCAGTCATAGCCATCAGCCTGGCGCTGCGGGAGACCATCGTGTGACTGCCACCATCAAGGCTCATGAAGATGCCGAGCCGAGCGAGATGGAATTCGTCGTGAAGGCGATCGCGACCAATGTCTGGAAGGAGCATGTGCAGATCACTCTGGATGACGAAGCAGTGGATCTGCAAACCATCGGTCTGGTGTGCCGGCATGGACAGACACATGTGCTGAAGGTCACCCCTGTTGAGGGCAGCCCATGGGTCGACAACAAACGCATCAGTCTGGATTGGCGAGAGGGCGATCCGCTGATCGGTCTGAACCCGGCTGACCCGGGCAGTTTTTTCCCGCTGGGGGCTGATGGATTGACATGGAACCTGTCCTCCAGCGCCGCCGAAAGTCTGAGCAGACCCTTTGAGTTGCGTCTGCGCGCTGAAGCTGTTGCAGATGATCGCGAGTTGTGCGGGCGATTCGTCAATGCAGACCTGACTCGGGAGCTTGGCGTCAGGCTGGACCGCGTAACGGCAGCACTCGATGGGCAGACGCTATATCCCTGCCTCGGTGCGGATCATCAGTTCACCGTCTGGCTCAATGAGCTGAGCCCGCTGGTGGGTCTGTCAACAGCGCTGGAGTGGTCGGGAACGCCCGCCGAAGAATTGAACGCGGGCGTGCGTCCGCCCCTGGCGCAATCTCAACCGCTGGGTGCCGAGGGTGCTTTCTGGCAACTCGACTTCAGCAGCAGCACAAAAGCGGGTGACTTTGCGCTCGCTGTAAACCTGCCTCAATTGGCATTCCTCGCCCCCGTCACACCCATGGATCTGGGACATAACGCCTTGAGTTTCAATTCCATACTGGAATCACCGGTGGATCCGGTAGTGGATCTTGATCGGGCCTGGACGTGGGCTAATGTGGTATCACGATTTACCGGGGAGGCAGTTGCCGATGTGCCGGTCACATGGTACGCAGGCGCAGACCCCGTAGTGGTCAACACGGACAGCAGTGGTAACTCCGGCTTCGCCGTGCTTCCCGTGAGCGCCGACATGCATACGGTGCAGGCGACTTTGCTCAGTCTCTTCGACAATACCTCAGAGCAGAGAAGCGTCACCTTCAAAACATTGGCAGAAGATCTCTGGCCGCGAGTCAAGGTCAGTTTCGATGGTCAGACCAGTCAGGTCTGGGGTGTCACCACCGGATTCCCGCGTCGCAACGGTCGGCACAGTATCGTGGCGTTTTTCCCGGAAGAATTTAACGGGCAGACCGTACGTATGGGGCACACCGGCACGGCGCCCGCGGTACTGGGCAATAGCTATGAGCCAGAGCTGGGCATGGCGCAGGTCGTCACGAATGGCATGGCAAGGTTCGGGTTGCGCGCGGGAGATTTCACGGACGGCAGTTTTGCCTTGCGGCTTTCCGCCGAACGGCTGGCACGGCTGTCGCCGGCCAATGCGATGTCGCAGGGTTCAGGTTCGCGGGTCGTAGAGTTTGCCGAACATACCGTTGCGGACAGAGTGCTTGATTGGGGAGAGACACTTGAGTGGCAAGTCAGATTGCAGTCATCGATCAGCGGCAAAGCGATGCCAGGCATAACGGTAAAATGGCTCGGTGCCGGGATCAATGAATTGATGAGTGTCTCGGACTTTTACGGAATGGCGAAAATAGGCTTTATCCCTGCCTGTCCTGGATTGAACGAGTTGACTGCGACCGTGGGAGCAGGCGCGGGCGCACGCTCCATCCATTATCGATTCACGCTCAATGCGCCGCTTGAAATCAACGAACTGGTCCTTATCCAGTCCGCTGGCTATCCGGGTGAACCGGTAGAGCTTCAAGCCAGCGTCGTGTCAGCACTCGATGGTCAGCCGCAGAGTGACGTTGAGGTCATGTGGAATTACGCGGATGAATTCTTGCCGTCAACCCGTACCAACGCTCAAGGGCACGCAAAGCTTCGCTTGTCGCTGGGTGTTCCGGGGGAGGGGCATGTGTGGGCGGCGGTGAAGGGGGGCGTGGCTGGATGGGATATGAAATCGCTGCCACTGATTGTCACTGAGCGTCCAGCTGTTGTGGCGTCTGTTGTTGCGACGCCGAATCCTGCCTATGTGGGCGCCTATGTATCGATGACTGCATTGGTCGTGGACAAAACGTCGGCAGCACCGCTGCCTCAAAGAAAAATTCGGGTCCGCGTGAACGGCAAGCCTTTCATTGATTCCATTACAGACAGCAAGGGTGAATTCAAGACTGGCTGGAAAGTGATGTCCGCGTCGGAAATCGTTTCCCTTGAGGTTGAAGTGGAAAATGCTGACGGCACCTCCGAAAGTGGGTCGGTGTATGTGCCGATTCTGGAGTGATCAAAGCGCCCCACTACTTTTCCAGCTCAGATACTGCGTCACCAGCTCGGCGCCGAACGCTGCGGGCCGAACATCCATCACGGCAACGCCATGAGCACTCAAGCGCTCATGGCGTTCTGCACGCTCATTCAGGTAGTTCACCGTGCCGCAATAAGCCAACGCCTCTGGCAGCGTTTGCACCGGTGACTGGCGTAACGTATCCAGCGCTTCTTCGCGCAGACTGGCGACCATTACCCGATGATGTGCGCTCAGACGCCTGATCGCGCTCAGCAGCTCCTCATCGTCTTCGTCGCGCAGGTTGGTCACCATGACCACCAGTGCCCGGCGCTTCTGGCGCGTCAGCAGTTGGTTGACGGCGGCCTGATAATCAGCCGGACGCTGCGTGCTGTCGAGGTCGTAAACCGCGTTGAGCAGCACGTTCAGTTGCCCGCTGCCTTTGACTGGCACGACATGGCGCGGTTGATCATCGGCAAACGTACTCAATCCCACCGCATCGCCCTGACGCAACGCCACATAACTGAGCAACAGGCAGGCATTGAGCGCGTGGTCGAAGTGCGACAGTTCATCGTCCTGGCTGCGCATGCGTCGGCCGCAATCGAGGAGAAAGATGATTTGCTGGTCGCGCTCGTCCTGATACTCGCGGGCAATCGGTGTGCGCTGGCGGGCAGTGGCTTTCCAGTCGATCTGGCGCAGGCTGTCGCCCTCACGAAATTCGCGCAACTGATGGAACTCCTGACCCTGACCGCGACGTTGCCGCTGGCGTACGCCAAGCTGGCTGAGCCAGTTGTCGACGGCGCGTAACTCTGCGCCATAGAGCCGGGCGAAATCGGGATAGACGCGGGTCTGATCGGCGACCTCGATCAGGCGTTTTCCCGACCATAATCCGAACGGGCTCGGCAGGTTGACTTCGCACTGTTCAAAGCGGAAATGCCCGCGTTTGGCCGGGCGCAGACGGTAGCGGATCTGGCTCGAATGGCCGGGTTGAAGCTCAACGACCCATGGCAGATGTTCAAACGCGAGGCCGTCGGGAACGTGGTCGAAAAGATTGACGTTGAGCGCCTCGGCGAAGTCATGCGCAATGTCCAGCTGCACCTCTGCCCAGCGCCCCAATGCCAGGCTGCCGGGCATATGCCGCTTGATGCGTGGCGAGGGCAGGCGTTTGAGGCGCAGTGCGTCAATAACTGCCAACGCCAACAGAGCCAGGAGCAAACCCCAGTTGATCGCAATCAGGCTCGACGGGAGCTCCCTGCCGAGTGCCTGAAAGACGCCGAGCACAAGGCTGACGACCAGCAGCAGGGCGAGCCAGCTCAGCAGCAGCCACGAGGGTTTCACAGGCGCGGCGCCGGGACTTGATCGAGCAATTGCGCGAGCACCTGATCGACCTGCAGACCTTCGATATCCAGTTCCGGCGCGATGCGCACGCGATGGCGCAGCACGGCAAGCGCGCACCCCTTGATGTCATCGGGAATCACGAATTCGCCGCCGCGCAACAGCGCCCTGGCGCGGGCGCAACGCACCAGGGCGATCGAGGCGCGCGGCCCGGCACCAAGGGTCAACCCCGGCCAGGTTCGCGTACTGCGCGCCAGGCGCACGGCGTAATCGAGAACCTGATCGTCCAGCGGCAAATCACTGGCAATCCGTTGCAGGGCTTGCACATCCTTGGCCTGCAACACGGTGCGCAGTGGTTGCACGTCGAGCATGTCGGCGCGGGTCGAACGACACACCTGACGGACCATGTTCAGTTCCTGATCGGCATCGGGGTAATCCATGCGCACCTTGAGCATGAACCGGTCGAGTTCGGCTTCCGGCAGCGGATAGGTGCCTTCCTGTTCGATCGGGTTCTGCGTGGCCAGGACCATGAACGGTTGCGCGATGGGCAGGGCGCGTCCTTCAAGTGTCACCTGGCGTTCCTGCATGGCTTCGAGCAAGGCCGCCTGGGTTTTCGCCGGGGCGCGATTGATCTCATCGGCCAGCAGCAGGTTGGTGAACAACGGGCCTTTGCGCAGCTTGAACTGCTCGGTCTGCAAGTCATACACGGCATGGCCGGTGACGTCGCTGGGCATCAGGTCGGGGGTGAATTGAATGCGCGCAAACTCGCCGCCGAAGCAACGCGCCAGCGCCCGCACCAGCAAGGTCTTGCCCAGACCGGGGACACCCTCGAGCAGCACATGGCCGCCGGCAATCAGTGCGGTCAGCACGTCGTCGACCACTGCCTCCTGGCCGATCAGCGCCTTGTTCAATTCATTGCGTACCGCCTGCGCCAACTGGCTGGCACGCTGGCGTTGCTGGGCGGCGTGAGTCGCGCTGCCGGGCTCGATCTGTTCAGTCATAACGCGTTCCTCAAGGTTTGCAGATGAGCGACCTGACGGCTGAATTCGGCGCTGGACAAACGCTGCTTCGGTCGTGGGCTCAGGGCCTGGCTGATAGCGCGGGTGGGTTGCCGGGTCAGGCGCGATAACGCCAGCCATTGTTCGGCCACATTCAATTGATCGAAACCGGGATGGCGGCGACGGGCACGACGCAGGACGTCTTGCTGCAGCGCTTGCAACAGCGCTTGCTGGCCGTTGTGGCGCAGCAGGAAATCGGCGCTGGCGCGCAGATGCTCCAGCAGTTGACGGCGACCCGCTGGCGCGGGCATTTGCACCGGCCCGTGGCGCACGCTCGCCTGCCACAACCACAGACCGATCAAGGCGAGCAGGGCGACGATAGCCTGCGGGAAGTAGCGCCAGAGCAACGTCCACAGACCATCGTGGGCGGTGTTGTAAATCAGCGTGACGTCGGTGTCGGCGCTGAGGTACCAGAGCAGCCAGGCGTTGTCGTATTGGCCGATGGCCGGGGTTTTCCACAGCTCGGCATCGGTGACCACGGTGACCGTGCCGAGGCCGTATACCCGTTGCATCATATGCGTGGCTTTGGCGCTGTTGGCCCAGGCCTGGGCTACGTTGTTCGGGTCATCGAGGTGGAAGTCGGTGTCGAAACTGGCGTAGGCCGGCGCATCTTCGTCTTCCAGATACAGCTTGGTCAGTTTCGGGAAGCGATCCTTTCCCACTTCTTGCGGAGGATCTTTCAAGTCTTTGCTCAGCGATTGGTGCAGTTGCACGCGGTCGAGCAGCAGATCGTCGCTTTGCCGGTTTTGCGCATCCCACAGCGACTCGGCGACAAACACCAGACGCCCGCCGGCGCGAGTCCAGTTCAGCACCTGATCGACTTCACGCGGCGTCATCCGCGCGCGTTCACCGAACAACAGCAAGGTGTGGTTGTGCGGATCGATCTGCGGCAGCACCGCCAGGGTCTCGGCGTGATTGACCGCCAGACCACGTTCGCGCAGGAACATTTCTGCGGCCAGATACGGGTTGGCTTGCGCGGTGGGCGAGGGGCCATGATCGATAACTTCCTGATACGGCCGGGCTTTGAGGAACAGAAAAAGGCTCAAGCCGCCGAGCAGCAAAAGCGCCAGCGCACCGATCGACCAGCCGATGCGCCGGTTCAATGCGCAGCACCTTTGGCAAACAATGCACGCCAGCCGTTGCACAGCTCCGCTTGCAAATGTGCCGGTGGAACCCGGTGTCCGTAGGCCATGTTCTGCCAGTGGCCGGTAAGGTTGCGGCTGTAGGCGAGCAGGTCGGGGCGTTGCAATTGCTCGATGCGTTCGAGGATCTGGCTCTCGGTGTCGGCGGCTTTCAGCGTCAGGTCGAAATCGTGCAGCAGATGGCTGAGCAGCCCGCGATAGAGCAGGCCCAGCGCGGCGCGAGGTTCGCTGAACCACAATTGTTCGGCGCTGGCGGCGATGTCGTCAGGCAAGGTTTCACGGTTCAGATCGAGGCCGAAAACTTGCGGTGGCGCCGGTGGTTTGCTGCGCGATGGCAGGTTCGGGCGACGACTGACAAAGGTCCGGAAGAATTCGCGATACCGCCAGACCAGCCAGCCCAGCGCGGCGATCAACGCACCCCACAACAGCGCTTCAATGACATTGGCCACGGCATTCAGGCGTTGCCCGTCGAGCCAGCCGAGCAGGGTCTTCAGCCACTGCGGCGCCTCACCCGGTTGCGCGTCTTTCGCCGGGCTCGCCGGATCCTCGCCAAAGCGGTAACGGGTGACGCTTTCCTTGTTCTTGAACGGCGGCTGTTCAAGCAATGACTGGATGCTGTCGCGCGAGGCCTGACTGGTCAGCGGTTGATTGAGCAGTCGTGGCGCGTCCGGCGTATCAGCCGCCCATACCGGTTGCAGGTTCGGCAGTAGCAGACACGCGGCCAGCAAAACGCCGAGCACGCTGTTGTTCAAACGCTGGCGCAAACGCCGGAAGACCAGCTCGATATCCCAGGCTTCCAGTTGCGTGCGGCGGTTCAGGTACAGGCTGAAACCGCAGGCAACATAGACGGGTTCCCAGACCACCAGGATCAGCGCATAAAACGCGTTGGTCAGGTGTTCCAGCCAACGCCAGTCCTGATCGGCCGCGAGCAGCAGCGACTGCCAGTCCCAATCGGTTTCGATCTGCTGCGGCAGCAACATGTAGAACAGCAGCATCACGCCGATCCACAGTGCGGTTTCCAGATGCACGCCGATGATCGTCAACCATTGTGCGGCGCCGCCGTTGCGTTGCAGCAGCACCTGCAGGCGTTGTTGTCTGGCCTCGCCATCGAGGCCCTCGAGTTGCGTCACCGGCAGCACAAAGCTGCGACTCAGGCTCAGCCGGCGCCAGGTCAGACTGGCCAGCAGTTGCGGCTTGAGCAGGCGCGGCCATTCACGCAAGGCCTGTTTGAGCGTCGGCGTCTCGCCGAACAGCGCTTTGGAGAGGATGTACAGCGGCAGGCGTTCATACGCCGGTTTCAGCCACCAGAACACAAACACCGCCAGCGATGGCGAATCCCACAGCAGCACGCTGAGCAGGGCGAACAGCGGCAGGGTGACGAGCGCCCAACTGGTCATCAACAACCGCCGATGCTGCTGGCTCAGCAACACGCCCAGGTCCATGGCTTCCCAGGTCGTGCGCGGGCGGATCACCACACTGGCGTCACTCAGGCGCATGGCGAGTCCTTCCGGCCAACAGCAGATATACCGCAACGGCCAGCCACAGCGCGGCGCCGACGGTGTATTTGGTCAGCGGTGCGACACTGGTCTTCGACGACCAGTAAGCCTCGATGAAGGCTGCAATCAGCAAGAACAGCATGACCCCGCATACCAGCAGCACGCTTTTTTGCGCGGCCAGGCGCAGTGCCTCGCCGCGGGTCAGGCGTCCCGGTGCGATCAGCGCCCAGCCCAGCTTCAGGCCCGCGGCACCGGCGAGGGCAATGGCGGTCAGTTCGAATGCGCCGTGGCCGATCACGAAGGACCAGAAGGTCTGGCCGAAGCCGATTTCGCTGAGATGTCCGGCCACCGCGCCGATGATCATGCCGTTGTAGAGCAGGAAAAAACCGCTGCCCACGCCCATCAGCAAACCGCTGGCGAAGGTCTGGAAGGCGATGCCGATGTTGTGCATCACGTAATAGCCGAACATCACCCAGTCTTCACTCGCTGCGCGTTCCGCCGAGCGTCCGAGGTGGCCGGCGACGGGGTCGTACATGCCTTGCATCTCGCGCACCTGTTCGGCGGGGATCAGGTTGTAGATCAGCTGCGGAAACAGATAAACCAGCACTGCGAAACCGATCAGACTGCCAAAGAACAGCAGGCTGGCAACCGCAACGAAGCGCCACTCTTCGCGCACAAGTCGCGGAAAGTCGGCGAGGATGAAACTGATGATTTGCGCGCCGAGGCGACTGCGATGCCGATACAGCTGTTGATGGCCGCGCAACACCTGCTGCTGCAATGAATCGATCAGAAAACTGCTGTAGCCGCGCTCCTGGGCCAGAGCCAGATGTTGGCAGAGACGTCGATAGGCTTTGGGAAAGGCGCTCACCTGCGCGGTGTCCTTGCCATGTTCGAGGCGTTCCAGCGCCAGGGCGAAGCGCTCCCATTCGGCTTTGTGGCGGGTTTCGAACAGGCTCTGCTTCATGGGGTCGGCCCCAGCAGTCCGCGTGCGATGCCATTGAGTTCGGACACGGCCCTGGGCGCGGAAATATGCAGCGGCTGCGCCAGCAATGCCGCCAGCTCATTGACTCGCGCCGGCGACAGCTCGGCCTGACGCTCGGCGAAACCGAGCACCGCGCGTTGCTCGCTGAGCGTGAGAGCGACGGGGCAGCGGCGAGGTTCGGCCTCAGGCAATTGCGGGCGACTGAGCGGGCGTTCGCTGTAGACCACCAGTGTGCCGGCGGCAATGTCGCCGAGGCGTTTGAAGGTCGGGTGTTGCAGGCAACTGATCGCACCGAGGCAATAGCCGAAGGGCAGCAGGTCGACAACACGCAGCAGGTTGCGCAGCAGTGAGGCCGACCAGCCGATCGGCGTGCCGTCGTCATGGACGACGCGCAAACCCAGCCATTGCTTGCCCGGCGAGCGGCCTTGGCGCAGCACTTCGAACAGCACCATGTACCACCAGCTGATGGCAAACAGCAGCAGTGAACCGAGGCCCATGCCGAGCTTGCCGAGAAATGCCAGTGCGATAAACAGCACGCCCAGAATCAAGCCGCGAATGCCCAGATCGATGGCAAACGCCACGGCGCGCACCATCAGCCCGGCGGGGCGTAAAGGCAGGTCGATGCCTTCCGGCGTTTCGACCTGATGCCGCGTATCCAGCGGTGCTTTCCTTGGCGGTGCTGTGGGTTCGAGCATGGGCTACCTGATGTTCGCCTGTTCGGGATGCAAGTGCGGCTGATGCTAGCAGTCTCTCGGGTGTGGGAGCGAGCCTGCTCGCGAATGCGGTGGATCAGTCAGCCCATGTGCAACTGACAGAAAGCTTTCGCGGGCAGGCTCGCTCCCACAAGGGAAATGCAATTCAGCTGTAGGAATCTGGAGAAATTGCTGTTCAAGGGCTCCGAGGCTGGCCGTGGTAACCCTGGAGCGCCTAGACTTCGCCGATCTTCTGTTCAGGATTCGCCCGTGACTTCAATCTTCTGGTACGACTACGAAACCACTGGCATCAATCCGCGCAACGACCGTCCGCTGCAGGTGGCCGGGATTCGCACCGACCATGCGCTCAACGAAATCGACGAGCCGGTGAATCTGTATTGCCAGCCCAGCGAAGACATCCTGCCGCATCCGGCGGCGTGCGCAATCACCGGAATCACGCCCGCTCAGCTTGCCGAGAAGGGTTTGAGCGAAGCCGATTTCATGACCCGTGTGCATGCGCAACTGGCCGCACCGGGTACCTGTGGCGCCGGCTACAACACCTTGCGTTTCGACGACGAGATGACTCGCTACAGCCTGTATCGCAATTTCTTCGACCCCTATGCCCGGGAATGGCAGGGCGGCAACAGTCGCTGGGATCTGATCGACGTGGTGCGTGCCGCTTACGCATTGCGTCCTGACGGTCTGGTCTGGCCGACGGATGACGAGGGCCGCGTGACCCTCAAGCTCGAACGCCTCACGGCGGCCAATAATATCGATCACGGCCATGCCCACGAGGCGCTGTCGGACGTGCGCGCCACCATCGCACTGGCGCGGCTGATTCGCGAGAAACAACCCAGACTCTACGACTGGCTGTTCCAGTTGCGCAGCAAACAGAAAGTCATGGATCAGATCCGCCTGTTGCAGCCAATGGTGCATGTGTCCGGACGTTTCTCGGCGGTGCGCAGTTATATCGGCGTGGTCCTGCCGCTGGCCTGGCATCCGAAGAACCGTAACGCCTTGATCGTCTGTGACTTGCATCTCGATCCGCAGGGACTGCTGGACCTGGACGCGCACGCCCTGCGCCAGCGTCTTTATACCCGCCGCGATGAGTTGGCCGAAGGTGAGTTGCCGGTGCCGCTCAAGCTGATTCACATCAATCGTTGTCCGGTTGTAGCGCCGCTGGCGGTATTGCGTGCAGAAGATCAGCAACGGCTTGGGCTGGATATGGCGCTTTATCAGGAGCGGGCACTGCGACTAACTGACGCACAACAAGTCTGGAAAGATAAAATCGCGGCGATTTATGCCAGCGAAGATTTCACCCCCAACGAAGATCCCGAGCAGCAGTTGTACGACGGATTTATCGGCGATCGTGACCGCCGCCTATGTGAGCAAGTTCGAATGGCGGACCCTGCGCAACTAGCGCAAGAGCCGTGGCCGTTCGATGATGAACGTTTGCCCGAATTACTTTTTCGATATCGAGCACGCAACTTTCCTCAGACCCTGGATGTTGCCGAGCAGGAACGCTGGAGATTATTTTGTCAGCAGCGTCTGACGCAACCCGAGGCAGGCGCACCGAATACCGTGCAGTCATTTATCGAGAGTGCCGAGCAATGGTCGCTTAGTGCGACGCCAATGCAGCGAGAGGTGCTCAATGACTGGCAGAACTATGTCCAGGCATTACGCAAACGTTTGAATCTGTGAAATCGAACATGCCCGGTAATAATTTACCGGCATAAAAAAACGCCAGCGCAAGCTGGCGTTTTTTTGTTCGCGGATCGCTCGGCGAAGGTGTCGCGGCTTAGCCCAGCAGGGTAGCCCAGCCTTCAACCACGTCGCCGCCCCACTTGGCTTTCCACTCTTTCAGAGTCTTGTGGTTGCCACCTTTGGTTTCGATGACTTCACCGTTGTGCGGGTTTTTGTATTGTTTAACTTTGCGTGCACGCTTGGTGCCGGTAGTTTTCACTGCGCCGCCACGTGGAGCCTTGGATTTGGCTTCCGGGTCCAGCAGCGCGATGATGTCACGCAGCGATTTGGAGTATTCACCCATCAGCGTGCGCAATTTGCCTTCGAATTCCAGTTCGGCTTGCAGTTTGTCGTCTTCGGACAGGTTTTTCAGACGGGCTTGCAGCTCTTTGATGGCTTCTTCGGTGGCGCGATATTCGTTGATCAAGGACATGAGTACTACCTTTTGTAGAATGCTGAATGACAGGGGACAGTGCCGCAATAATAGTCAGGCTGTTTCATCAAGTAAACATTTAGATGGGCTTTTTATTTAAATGAGTTACAGGAATTAGCCGTCAATTGAATGTTCCGTTAAATAATGTGATGCAGTCAGCACAGATATTTACAGTTGTCTGACAAACGCCTCGCTAAAGCGTCACGGTCTTGACGAAGACCTGCGTCAGAAAGCCGTTTCGCCGGGCTTCGTTTCGCCCGGCACGCATGCGTACTGCAGTTTTCCTGCACAGTCGTTAGAATGGCGGCCTTTGTGAAGTTCTGGAGTTTCCCCCTCATGCGCACTTTTCGGCTGGTGATATCTTGCCCGGACCGCGTTGGCATCGTTGCCAAAGTCAGTAATTTTCTGGCCTCTCATAACGGCTGGATCACCGAAGCGAGCCACCACTCTGACAATCAAGTGGGCTGGTTCTTCATGCGTCACGAAATTCGTGCCGATTCGCTGCCGTTCGGTATCGAAGAATTGCGCGAGAAGTTCGCGCCGATCGCCGAAGAGTTCTCGATGGACTGGCGCATCACCGACACCGAGCAGAAAAAACGCGTGGTGCTGATGGCCAGCCGCGAATCCCACTGCCTCGCCGACCTGCTGCACCGCTGGCACAGCGATGAGCTGGACTGCGAAATTTCCTGCGTGATTTCCAACCACGACGACCTGCGCAGCATGGTCGAGTGGCACGGCATTCCTTACTACCACGTACCGGTCAATCCGCAGGACAAGCAGCCAGCGTTCGACGAAGTGTCGCGCCTGGTCAAACAGCACGACGCCGAAGTGGTGGTGCTGGCGCGCTACATGCAGATCCTGCCGCCGGACATGTGCCGCGAATATGCGCACAAGGTCATCAACATTCACCACAGCTTCCTGCCTTCGTTTGTCGGCGCCAAGCCGTACCACCAGGCGTCCCTGCGCGGCGTCAAGCTGATCGGCGCGACCTGCCACTACGTGACCGAAGAGCTGGACGCCGGCCCGATCATCGAGCAGGACGTGGTGCGTGTCAGCCACAGCGACAGCATCGAAGACATGGTGCGTTTCGGCCGTGACGTCGAGAAGATGGTGCTGGCCCGCGGCCTGCGTTATCACCTCGAAGACCGTGTGCTGGTGCACGGCAACAAGACGGTCGTGTTCTGATAGCACACGACCTGCTTGAAAAACCAAGGGCCTGGGCGTTGAATCGCTCAGGCCCTTGTCATTTGAGCCCGAGAAAAAGCCATGAGCGATCCACTGGACAAAGCCACCTCCAAAGCACCTGCCACCCTTGGTGATGGTTGCCTCAGTCGCTACGACCCCGACGACATGAGCCCCGAGGACGGCACCGAATTCCCCGGCGCCGCCGAGTTATGGGAGCAGCTGCAGCAAGAGCACGACGAACTTAAGAAGCCTGCCTGACGTTCATCAGCTTCTTCAGCAACGGCTTGCCCAGCATCAACACGAACACCGGGCCGCCGACCAGCAGATAGAAGTAATACGTCACTACGCGCCAGATCAGGATCGCCGCCGCTGCGGTGGATTTGCCCACCATCGGCGCGAGCAGCGCGGCCGAGGTCAATTCCGCCGCTCCTGCGCCGCCGGGTAACAGACTGAACTGGCCGGCGCCCAGCGAGAGCATCTGCACCAGAAAACTCCATGCCCACTGCAAGTCGGCACCGAGCCCGCGCAAGGCCAGATACAGCACGCTGTAGCGCAGCAGCCAGTGCACGCAGGTCAGGGCGAACACCTGGACAAGCGTCTGCCAGGGCAACTTCAAGGTATCGGTAAAGGCCGCGAGAAAGTGCAGCAACTTGCGCGCCCAGCGGCGGCGAGTGCGCGCCGTAACGTTCATCCCCGCCAACAGCCGGCCGCTCAGGCGAATCAACGCCCGGTGATAGCGCGCAATCAATACGCAACTGCACAAGCCGCCGAACAGCGACACGGCGCTGACCGTCAGTAGCCACTCGAGGCGATCGCTCAGGTGCTGGAACAGCGCGTAAATCAGAATTCCGCTCAGCGCGCAGAGGAAGAAAAGCAGATCGCTGAGCTGGTCCATGGCAAACACCGCGCTGCCCCGCGCCGGACGCACGCCGCAACGGGCCAGCAAGGCCATGATGGTCAGCGGCCCGCCGCTGCCCCCGGGCGTAGCGCAGTAGGCGAACTCGGCCGCCATCACCACGCCAAGACTTTTCAACGGCGCGACCTTTTCACGCTGATCGCCCAGCAACAACCGCAGGCGCAGGGTATTGATGCCCCAGCACAGCAGGATCATGCCGAACATGATCAACAGCCAGTTCAGCGGAAAACTGCGCAGGCGTGCCCAGGTTTCGCCGCCGCCAAGCAGCACCGGTATCAGCACCGCGGCGAGCAGGCCGATCAGCAACAACAGGCTGCGCTTCATGCTGCGCGTTCCAGTTGACCGTACTGTCGGGCGAGCCAGTCGATCTTGGTCAGCGGCACGCGTCCGTCTGCCAGCAGGCGTTCCAGTGTGCGTAACCAATAATCTCGAGAGAAACGATGGCGCATGTCGACGGGATGCAGGCCGAGGCGAATCACTGGTGCCTCGCGCCAGCGCTGTTGACGTTGGTCGCTGACGATTTTCGACAATCCGCGCCGCCACGCGCTACGCGCACTCCACACCAGTCCGGGTGCATCGATAGCGCTGAAGTCGGGCAAGCGATAAAGATGCTGGGGATCGCTGGTGTAGCTGAGCGGCAGTTGACGCAAGGCTTGGCGGGTGCCGGCGCTCATCAGCCAGGCCGGGGCGACGAAGCCGTGCACTGGCCAGTCGTAGCGCTGAAAAATTTCCAGCCCGGCGTGCAGGCGGGCGAGGGCGGCTTCGCGGGACAGGCGATAGAACTCGCCTTCATGGGTGTAGACCCGACGCATGAACCAGTCGCGCGGGGTGTTCGGCATGGGTTCCTGATCGTCGTGGTAGTAACCGTGCAGCGCCAGTTCATCGCCTCTGGCAACCCTGGCATCGAGCACTTGCCGAAACGCCGGGTTGGCATCGAGGGCATCGTGGCGATGGAAATCCGGGACCACCAGCCACGTCATCGGTACATTGCCCAACGCATCGACGGCCTCGACGAAGGGCTGGTAATCCGCCCAGGTCGAGGGCGCCACATCATGCAACACCAGACAAACCGTTTTCATTTGCTCAGCCATTGGCCACCCGTGGCAGCGTATGGCCAAGCACCGCGTGGTAGTGGCTGAGCAGGCTGTCGACCACGGTATCCCAAGCGTAGTGCCGCTCGACATGTTGGCGTGCCTGGCGGCCGAGTCGATCACAGCCACGACTGAACAGTTCGCGCACAGCATTGGCCATGGCTTGCGGATTGTTCGGCGCGCAGAGCAGGCCGCAGGAATCGTTGACGATTTCTTCAAACGCTCCGGCGGCGACGGCCACCACGGGAATGCCGCAAGCCATGGCTTCAAGGATGACCAGCCCGAAGGTTTCCTGATCACCGGCATGCAGCAGCGCATCGGCGCTGGCCATCAGCCGCGCGACTTTTGGCGCCGGGCAGAACTCGTCGATGACGCTGACGTTGTCCGGCACCGCAGCGGGCATCGACGAGCCGACCAGCAGCAGGTGATAGCGCGGGCCTAGGCGTTGCATGCACTTGAGCAGCACCGGCAGGTTTTTTTCCTTGGAACCGCGCCCGGCGAAGATCAGCAGGCGGGTGTCTTCGGCAATGCCCAGTTCGGCACGCAGGCCGGGGTCGCGGGCGTCAGGATGGAAGGTGTGCAGATCGACGCCGAGCGGCTGCACATGAACATTGCGCACGCCAAGCCCGGTGAGCTTGTCGGCCATGACCTGGCTCGGCGCAAGCACCCGGTCGAAATTGCCATAGAGACGGGTGACGTAGGCCTCGACATTCGGCGTGACCCAATGGCCCATGCGATTGCCCGCCAGCAGCGGTAGATCCGAGTGATAAAAGCCGATCACCGGCACATCCAGCTGCCGCCGGGCATCCAGCGCCGCCCACGCGGTGAGGTAGGGATCGCCGACTTCGATCAGGTCCGGCTGCAAATCCTGCAAGACATTGCGCCACGGCGCCAGGCGCAGCGGGAAGCGATAGCCTTTGCCGAAGGGCAGGGCGGGCGCTGGAACCGTGTAAATGCCGTCATGTTCACCCAGTCGTGCGCCGGGGATCAGCAGGCTGTGACGAATGGCGTTGCGGTCGCCGAGGCGACGGTGTTTGGCATCCAGGTAAGTACGCACGCCTCCGCTGGCCGGGGCGTAGAACATGGTGATGTCGGCGATATGCACGGTGAGCAACCCTCCGCTGTGTTGTTCTCCCTTGGTTGACCGTTATCCAGAATAGATGTTCGGTCGGGATTGCGCGCCCCTCACCCTAGCCCTCTCCCGGAGGGAGAGGGAATTGATCGGGGTGTTTGGGATTGTTGCGATGTCCTGCGATATCCGGTCGAACACAGGCATTGAAAAGCTTGAAGATCTGCTCCCTTTCCCCCTCGCCCCCTTGGGGGCGGTCCGACGTTTCCGGAGGGCTGGGGTGAGGGGGTTAGGCTTTTGATCTTAAATGCGGAAGCTGCCCACCAGTTGCTTGAGACGCGAAGCCTGCTGCTCCAGATCCGAGCACGCGCGCAAGGTCGCCTGCAGGTTTTCCACGCCTTCCTGGTTCAGTGTATTGATCTCGGTAATGTCGACGTTGATCGACTCGACCACCGCAGTCTGCTCTTCAGTCGCGGTCGCCACCGACTGGTTCATCCCGTCGATCTCACCAATGCGCAAGGTCACGCTGTTCAGGCGTTCGCCGGCGAGATTGGCGATCTCCACGCTGTCCTGGCTGTGGCGCTGACTGTCGCTCATGGTGCTCACCGATTCCCGGGCGCCGACCTGCAGCTCCTCGATCATGGTCTGCACCTGTTGCGCCGATTCCTGAGTGCGGTGCGCGAGGTTGCGCACTTCGTCGGCCACCACCGCAAAGCCGCGACCTGCCTCACCCGCACGTGCCGCCTCGATGGCAGCGTTGAGCGCGAGCAGGTTGGTCTGCTGGGAAATGCTGGTGATCACTTCGAGAATCTGACCGATGTTGACGGTCTTGCTGTTCAGCGACTCGATGTTGGTGCTCGACGCGCTGAGCATGCTCGACAATTGATTCATCGCCTTGATGCTGCGCTCGACCACTTGCTGGCCATCCTCGGCCAGACCCCGTGCGTCACTGGCCTGATTCGAAGCTTGCGCGGCATTGCGGGCAATTTCCTGCGCGGCGGCGCCGAGCTGATTGATCGCGGCAGCGACGCTGCTGGTGCGCGAGGCTTGCTGGTCGGAGTTGTACATCGACGAGTTCGACGCAGCAACGACGCGCAGGGCAACCTCATTGACCTGGCCGGTGGCTGAGGACACTTCGCGGATCGAGCCGTGAATACGCTCGACGAAACGGTTGAACGCGGTGCCGAGAATGCCGAATTCATCGTTATTGACGATGTTCAGACGTTTGGTCAGGTCACCTTCACCGTCGGCGATGTCTTCCATGGCGCGGGTCATCACGTGCAGCGGCTGGATCAGCAGACGGATGAGCATGCCGAGCAGGGCAATGATGATCGCCACGGCAATAATGGTCGCGATCACCGCCGAGGTGCGGAATTCGCTGAGCATCGCGTAGGCCTGATCCTTGTCGATCGACAGACCGATGTACCAGTTCACCGACGGCAGGCCTTTGATCGGAGCGAACGTGACAATGCGGGTTTTGCCATCCACCGTCACTTCACTGAAGTCGCTGCTGATGCGCGGGGTGTCCTGCGGGTAGGCTTCCTTGAGCGATTTCATCACCAGAGCCTTGTCCGGGTGGACGAGGATCTTGCCGTCGGCGCTGACCAGGAACACATAGCCCATCCCGTCGAAATCCCGCGCGGCGAGGGTATCGACCAGCGATTGCAGGCTGAGATCGCCGCCGACCACGCCGACGCTCTGCCCGGCCTTTTTCGACGCGGTGGCGATGGAGATGATCAACTGGCCGGTGGCGGCATCGATGTAGGGTTCGGTCAGGGTCGACGTACTGCTGCTTTCGGCACCTTTATACCAAGGGCGTACGCGCGGATCGAAACCGTCCGGCATCTTCACGTCCGGGCGGATGGTGAAATGCCCGGTGGCATCGCCCAGGTAGGTGGCCATGAACGTCGAGGTCAGGCTTTTCTGCTCCAGCAGACTGGCGACCGTGGCAGGTTCCGGGTTGATGGCGATGTTCTGCGCGGCGTTCTCGATCAGCAAGATGCGCCCGCTGAGCCAGGTCTGGATATTGCCGGCAGTGACCTCGCCCATTTCATTGAGGTAGTTATTGAGATCATCGCGGATCGCATTGCGCTGCAGCCAATCGTTGTACAACGTGAACGAGGCGAAAGCGGCAATGACGATGAGGGCGGCGGCAAGCAAAATCTTATGGCTGAAGCGCAGGTTTTTGTTCATGGCTTGGGGTTCCGCTAAGGTCTTAATGTCCTGGGCGTGCTTTGATAGGGGCGCGCACTATGGGCAAGGTTGAAAAACTGAAATTTCCGGCTCTCCTTAGGGAAATGTCCGACCCGAATTTCTGACGGGTCTGTCCAATTTATGTATCGGCCATGTGTCATCAAAGATTAACCATTGGGTGAGAAAATGCCTGACTCCTTGCAACTCGTTATCGGCGCTGATCCGGCCGCGCAACCCATTGCTCAGGCCATGCGCCTGGCCAACCGCCACGGACTGATCGCCGGCGCCACCGGCACCGGTAAAACCGTGACGTTGCAGCGCCTGGCCGAAGCGTTCAGCGATGCTGGCGTGGCGGTGTTCGCCGCCGACATCAAGGGCGACCTGTGCGGCCTCGGCGCCGCTGGCAACCCGCAGGGCAAAGTGGCCGAGCGCATTGCCGGCATGCCGTGGCTCGGTCACACGCCTCAGGCTTATCCCGTCACGCTGTGGGACATCCACGGTGAATCCGGTCATCCGCTGCGCACCACCCTGAGCGAAATGGGCCCGTTGCTGATCGGCAGCCTGCTCGAGCTGACCGACAGTCAGCAGTCGGCGCTTTACGCGGCCTTCAAAGTGGCGGATCGCGAAGGGCTGTTGCTGCTGGATCTCAAGGATCTGAAAGCGCTGCTCAATCACCTCAAGGACAACCCGCAGTTGCTCGGCGAAGACGCGGCGCTGATGACCACCGGTTCCAGCCAGGCACTGTTACGCCGCTTGGCGACGCTGGAACAGCAGGGCGCCGAAGCGCTGTTCGGTGAGCCGGCGCTGCAACTCGAGGACATTCTGCAACCGGGGGCGGATGGCCGTGGCCGCATCCATCTGCTCGACGCCAGCCGGCTGGTGCACGAGGCGCCGAAGGTTTACGCAACGTTCCTGCTGTGGCTGCTGGCCGAGTTGTTCGAGCAACTGCCCGAACGCGGCGACGCCGAAAAGCCGCTGCTGGCGCTGTTTTTCGACGAGGCGCATTTGCTCTTCGGCGACACGCCCAAGGCTTTGCAGGAGCGTCTGGAGCAAGTGGTGCGTTTGATCCGATCCAAAGGTGTGGGGGTTTACTTTGTCACCCAATCGCCGGCGGATCTGCCGGACGATGTGCTGGCGCAGTTGGGCTTGCGCATTCAGCATGGTCTGCGCGCATTTACCGCGAAAGAGCAGAAATCCCTGCGCGCCGTGGCGGACGGTTTCCGGCCGAATCCGGCGTTCGACAGCCTGTCGGTGCTGACCGAACTGGGCATTGGCGAGGCGCTGGTGGGCACGTTGACCGACAAGGGCACGCCGGAAATGGTCCAGCGCGTGCTGGTGGCGCCGCCGCAATCGCGGATCGGGCCGTTGACCGAAACCGAACGCACCATGCTGATCGCCGGCTCGCCGTTCAGGGGTCGCTATGACAAGCCGATCGATCGTGAGTCGGCCTATGAAATCCTGATGGGCCGCAAAGGGCTGGCGCCTGAGGCCGAAACGCCTGCAGGTAAACAGGCTGAAGAGCCAAGCCTCGCTGATCGCGCGGGCGAATTCCTCGGCACGGCGGCAGGGCAGGCGCTGAAATCGGCGATGCGCCAGGCGGCCAATAACCTCGGCAAGCAGTTGGTGCGCGGGTTGATGGGGTCGCTGCTCGGCGGCAGCAAGCGCCGCTAAAAGCAAAGATCGCAGCCTTCGGCAGCTCCTTGTATCTCGACTAGCGCTCCGCCAGGAGCGATAGTTCTCGACTGATCATCGAGGGAGGGACTTGGAAGCCGCGCAGCTCCTTAGGCTTTTTGCCTGTGACGTAGATCGTGCTCCAGCCCTCCACACTCACTCGTACAGTTCGCACGGTATCTTGGGCCCGCCTCCGGCGAGAGCCCGCATTCGCAAGGTTGGACAGAGTGAAGTGATGATCGCAACAGGGAACAAGTGGAGAAACGATCATGTCTGGTTTCGTTGGCGTCGACATCGCAAAGAACACCTTTGATATCGCTACACACCTGCCCAACGGCAAGCACAAAACCAAGGCCAAGCTGGCCAACGACCCAAAGGGCTTTAAAGAGTTTGAGGCGTGGCTAGAAAAAAACGCCGAGCGTTCGGCCCTGATCGTGATGGAAGCCACGAGCGTCTACCACTTGGAGCTCGCGGAGTTCGTTTACAACAAAGGCTTCCGGGTCTGCGTCGTGAACCCGGCTACGACCAAAGCGTACGCTGACAGCGAACTGCGCCGCATAAAGACTGATAAAAGTGATGCCAAACTGATCGCCGACTTTGCCCGGGAAAAGGATCAAAAACTTCACCCATGGGCGCCTGAGCCGCTGAAATACCGCCAGTTGAAAGCAATGGTGCGCCGCCTGGATGACCTTCAGGAAATGGAACAAATGGAGCTTAATCGTCTGGACGTTTCCGACGAAAAGGTCAAAGACTCGATCAACTCTGTTCTGCGCCATATCGAAAAAGAGATCGTGGAAACGCATAAGGCGATCAAAAAACACATCGATGACGACCCGGATATGCGTCAGATGCGGAATCTGATCGTAACCATCGACGGCATCGGACAAAAAACGCTTGAACGATTGCTGGCCGAACTGGGTGACTTGCGCAAATACAGTGACCCTCGCCAACTGGTCGCTGCTGCGGGGCTCAATCCAAAGCTGCAGGAATCAGGAAAGCTCAAAGGTCATACCCTGATCTCAAGAGTAGGGTCAGCACGGCTGCGTGCAGGCCTCTACATGCCTGGCATGGTGGCGCTGAAACACAATAAGGCGATCAAGGCGATGAAAGAACGCTTGGAAGCCAACGGCAAGGCTCCCAAGCAGATCATCTGCGCAGCAATGCGCAAGCTGCTGCACTTCGTTTACGGAGTGCTCAAGTCAGGACTGCCATATGACCCGAAACTTGCGCTTGCCCGGTAAGGCTCAAGACGGTATCTACAGTTGAAATGCATTCATTCTGTAGGAGCTGCCGAAGGCTGCGATCTTTTGATTTTGCTTCAGGCTTTACCCTTGGCATGCGCCGCCAACCGCTCCAGCGCCGCGCGCAATCCCGGATCGCTGATCCCGTCGGCCGTCGACTGAATCGTCTCCGCCGCGCTGCTCGACAAATCCATCGTGTGCCCAGTCGCCCGATGCTGGACGATCGGCGGGCGCACACTGAATTTGATCCGCGTCAGGCTGGCGAACTCTTCGAACAATTGCAGCTGCCGTTGCAGGCGTTTTTGCTGGTAGCGCAGGCGCGTGGCCCAGTGACCGTCAGTGACCACCAGCGACAGTTCGCCTTCGCGCCACTTGGCCACCCGGCAATGCTCGCGGGCGGCCGGTTGCAGCTGGCTTTCGAGCAGGCGCTGCAAATGCTCAAGGCGCTGGGCATGGCCGAGGATGGCTTTGAGCGGCCTGGCTTCGCGTAACAGGACGGCGGGTGCTCTGGCCGTGAGAGGGCGAAACGCCATGATCGAACACCTGAAGTAACAGAGGCGCCATGTTAGCAGAAAGCTGTGGAACCACTGGCCCATTGCTTTTGTCCCTGCTTTGCTCATTAAATCAACGCCTGACTTCTTTCCCCGACGGGTTGAAGTTGAGCAAAACGCCCCTATTTTAAGTGAGCCCCGTCAAAGCGCAGTGCCAGCATCGTGGAACATCGCCACTTTCCTCACCACCGTTTCCGGGTAGAATGCTCGTTCGCATGCGGCCATGAGGGCTGCACGGGCGACTCACGGGGCCGCCCTCCATCCCTTTAGTGTGGAAGATCCTGCCGATATGTTTGCGCCTTTGTTAAAGAAACTTTTTGGAAGCAAGAACGAGCGTGAAGTCAAACGCATGCTCAAGACGGTGCAGCTCGTCAATGCCTTCGAAGAGCAAATGGTGGCCCTTTCGGACGATCAATTGCGTGCCAAGACCGCCGAGTTCAAGGCCCGTATCGCCAAAGGGGAAACCCTCGACAAGCTGTTGCCGGAAGCCTTTGCCGTAGCCCGCGAGGCCGGCAAACGCGTGATGGGCATGCGCCACTTCGACGTGCAACTCGTCGGCGGCATGACCTTGCACGAAGGCAAGATCGCCGAAATGCGCACCGGTGAGGGCAAGACCCTCGTGGCCACTTTGGGTGTTTACCTCAACGCATTGTCCGGCAAGGGCGTGCACGTTGTGACGGTGAACGACTACCTGGCCCGCCGTGACGCCAACTGGATGCGCCCGCTGTATGAATTCCTCGGCCTGACCGTCGGCGTCGTGACGCCGTTCCAGCCGCCGGAAGAGAAGCGTGCCGCCTACGCCGCCGACATCACCTACGGCACCAACAACGAGTTCGGTTTCGACTACCTGCGCGACAACATGGCGTTCAGCATGGATGAAAAATTCCAGCGCGAACTCAACTTTGCCGTGATCGACGAAGTCGACTCCATCCTCATCGACGAAGCGCGTACCCCGCTGATCATTTCCGGTCAGGCCGAGGACAGCTCCAAGCTGTACATGGAGATCAACAAACTGATCCCGCAGCTGGAACTGCATGTCGAGGAAGTCGAAGGCCAGGTCACCAAGGCCGGACACTACACCGTTGACGAAAAGACCCGTCAGGTAGAGCTCAACGAAGCCGGTCACCAGTTCATCGAAGACATGCTCACCCGCGTCGGCCTGCTGGCCGAAGGCGAGAGCCTGTACTCGGCGCACAACCTCGGTCTGCTGACCCACGTCTATGCCGGTCTGCGTGCGCACAAACTGTTCAACCGCAATATCGAATACATCGTGCAGGACGGCCAGGTCGTACTGGTCGACGAGCACACCGGCCGGACCATGCCGGGTCGTCGTCTGTCCGAAGGCCTGCACCAGGCGATCGAAGCGAAGGAAGGCCTGAACATTCAGGCCGAGAGCCAGACCCTGGCCTCGACGACTTTCCAGAACTACTTCCGTCTGTACACCAAGCTGTCCGGCATGACCGGTACCGCCGACACCGAAGCGTTCGAATTCCACCAGATCTATGGTCTGGAAGTCATGGTCATCCCGCCGAACAAACCGTTGGCGCGTAAAGACTACAACGACCTGGTGTTCCTCACCGCCGAAGAGAAATACGCGGCAATCGTGGCGGACATCAAGGAAAGCATGGCGGCCGGTCGTCCAGTGCTGGTGGGTACCGCGACCATCGAGACTTCCGAGCACATGTCCGCATTGCTCGTCAAAGAAGGCATCGAACACAAGGTTCTCAACGCCAAGTTCCACGAGAAAGAAGCCGAAATCATCGCTCAGGCCGGTCGTCCGGGTGCGCTGACCATCGCCACCAACATGGCCGGTCGTGGTACCGACATCCTGTTGGGCGGCAACTGGGAAGTGGAAGTCGCTTCGCTGGAAAACCCGACCCCTGAGCAGATCGCCCAGATCAAGGCCGACTGGCAGAAGCGTCACCAACAAGTGCTGGAATCCGGCGGCTTGCAGGTAATCGCTTCCGAGCGTCACGAATCGCGTCGTATCGACAACCAGCTGCGTGGCCGTGCCGGCCGTCAGGGCGATGCCGGTTCGAGCCGCTTCTACCTGTCGCTGGAAGACAGCCTGATGCGCATCTTCGCCTCTGACCGGGTGAAGAACTTCATGAAAGCCCTGGGCATGCAGCCGGGCGAAGCGATCGAGCACCGCATGGTGACCAACGCGATCGAGAAGGCGCAGCGCAAGGTTGAAGGCCGCAACTTCGACATCCGCAAGCAATTGCTCGAGTTCGACGACGTCAACAACGAACAGCGTAAAGTGATCTATCACATGCGTAACACGTTGCTGGCCGCCGACAACATCGGTGAAACCATCGCCGACTTCCGTCAGGACGTGCTCAACGCCACCGTCAGCGCGCACATTCCGCCGCAATCGCTGCCAGAGCAGTGGGACGTGGCCGGTCTGGAAGCGTCCATCGAAAGCGATTTCGGCGTGAAGCTGCCGATCCAGCAATGGCTCGACGAAGACGATCACCTGTACGAAGAAACCCTGCGCGAGAAGCTCATGACCGAGCTGATGGCGGCGTACAACGAGAAAGAAGACCAGGCCGGTGCCGAGGCGCTGCGCTCGTTCGAGAAGCAGATCGTCCTGCGCGTACTCGACGACCTGTGGAAAGACCACCTGTCGACCATGGATCACCTGCGTCACGGCATTCACTTGCGTGGTTATGCGCAGAAGAACCCGAAGCAGGAATACAAGCGCGAGTCGTTCACCCTGTTCTCCGAGCTGCTCGATTCGATCAAGCGCGACTCGATCCGCGTGCTCTCGCACGTTCAGGTCCGCCGCGAAGATCCGGAAGCCGAAGAGCAGCGCCTGCGTCAGGAAGCCGAAGCACTGGCGGCGCGCATGCAGTTCGAACACGCCGAAGCCCCTGGGCTGGATCAGCCGGAAGCGTTGGGTGAAGAGGTCGATGTGGCGCTGGCCACCGCCGCTGCCCCAGTTCGCAATGAGCAGAAGCTGGGCCGCAACGAACTGTGCTTCTGCGGTTCGGGCAAGAAATACAAGCATTGCCACGGGCAGATCCAGTAAAACCCGTTTCAATCGCTGAACACCCCGCGCCGCGACCGGCTCCTGCCGTCGCGGCGTTTTGCCATTTATCCCACCGTCCTTTCCCGTGGCGGTGCTGACATCATTGAGTAAGGAGCGCATTCATGGCTGTTGGTCTTGGTCCTTTGCCAACGTTGCACCCGGTTGCCGGTTTTGAACTCGGTATCGCCTCGGCCGGCATCAAGCGCCCGGGGCGCAAGGATGTGGTGGTGATGCGCTGCGCTGAAGGTTCGACCGTGGCTGGCGTGTTCACCCTTAACGCGTTCTGCGCCGCGCCGGTGATCCTGGCGAAAAAACGCGTGAACAACGCTGTGCGTTACTTGCTGACCAACACCGGCAACGCCAACGCCGGCACCGGCGAACCAGGCCTGGCCGCCGCCGAGCGCACCACTGCCAGACTGGCTGAGCTGACCGGCGTCGACGCCAGCCAGATCCTGCCTTACTCCACGGGTGTGATCGGCGAGCCGCTGCCGGTCGAGAAAATCGAAGGCGCACTGCAAGCCGCGCTGGACGACCTGTCGGAAAACAACTGGGAAGCTGCTGCCACCGGCATCATGACCACCGATACTTTGCCGAAGGGCGCGAGCCGCCAGTTCGAGCATGACGGCGTGACCATCACCGTCACCGGCATCAGCAAAGGCGCCGGCATGATTCGTCCGAATATGGCAACCATGCTGGGTTACATCGCCACGGACGCCAAAGTCTCCCGCGACGTGCTGCACAACCTGATGCTCGACGGTGCCAACAAGTCGTTCAATCGCATCACCATCGACGGCGACACCTCGACCAACGACTGCTGCATGCTGATCGCCACTGGCAAGGCCGCGCTGCCGGAAATCACCCGC
Source organism: Pseudomonas sp. HN2 (assembly GCF_020736465.1). Classification (NCBI taxonomy): domain Bacteria; kingdom Pseudomonadati; phylum Pseudomonadota; class Gammaproteobacteria; order Pseudomonadales; family Pseudomonadaceae; genus Pseudomonas; species Pseudomonas sp. HN2. The sequence continues at coordinate 4,686,269 of NZ_CP085885.1, read as the reverse complement.
GCAGAAGGCGAGCTGTTCGCCAAGCTCAAACAAGCCGTGTTCGAAGTGTGCATGGACGTGGCGCAGGCCATCGTGCGTGACGGCGAAGGTGCGACCAAGTTTGTCACTGTCGAAGTGAATGGCGGCGGCAACCACCAGGAATGCCTGGACGTCGGCTATACCGTGGCGCACTCGCCGCTGATCAAGACCGCGCTGTTCGCCTCCGACCCGAACTGGGGGCGCATCCTCGCCGCCGTGGGCCGTGCCGGTGTGCCGGACCTGGACGTGAGCAAGATCGACGTATTCCTCGGCGACGTGTGCATCGCCAGCCGTGGCGCCCGCGCCGCCACCTACACTGAAGCTCAGGGCTCGGCAGTGATGCAGCAGGAAGAAATCACCATCCGCATTGAACTGGGTCGCGGCGATTGCAGCGAAACCATCTGGACCACCGACCTGTCGCATGAATACGTGAAGATCAACGCTGAATACCGCACCTGATCCAGCCTGGGACCGAGTCGCCTGCATCGCCAGCAGGCTGGCTCCCACAGAGATATGTGTCGTTTCACACATCCACTGTAGGAGTGAGCCTGCTCGCGATAGCGCCAGTCCGGACACTACAAAATTAGAGTTTTCCCTCTGACGAAAAGGCGCCACACCATGTCCCTGCACCTGATCATCGGCGACAAACTGCTTTCCTCCTGGTCCCTGCGTGCGGCACTGGCGCTGGAGCTGACCGGCGCACCCTACAGCGAAGAGCTGATCAAACTCGGTAAGCCCGACACCCGCGAACGCCTGCTCAAGCATTCGCCGACCGGCAAGGTGCCGCTGCTGCAAACCACCCGCGGCACCATCGCCGATTCGCTGGCTATCGCTGAATACCTCGCGGAGCAGTTTCCGTCCGAGCAGCTCTGGCCGAGCGATACCTTCGCCCGCGCCCGGGCCCGCTCGGCCTGCGCACAAATGCACAGCGGCTTCTTCGCCATGCGCAACCACATGCCGTTCAACCTCAGCCAGGACGCGCCGCTGAACCCGGTGCCGCCAGAAGTGAAGGTCGATATCGAACGCATGCTCGCGCTTTGGGCCGAATGCCGTGCGGCGGCAACGGAAGACGGGCCATACCTGTTCGGGCGGGTCAGCCTCGCCGATGCCTTTTTCGCGCCGATCGCCGTGCGCCTGCGCACCTATCAGGTGAAGCTGCCTGCGATCGACGAAGCTTATGTTGAAACCGTCTACCAATGGCCCGCCTTCAAGGCGTGGCAAAAGGCTGGACTGGAGGAGTTAAACCCGTGAAACGCGTCCACGTCGCCGCTGCCGTCATTCGTGACGGCGCCGGCAAAATCCTTATCGCCCGCCGCGCCGACACTCAGCATCAGGGCGGCTTGTGGGAATTTCCCGGTGGCAAGGTCGAGGCTGACGAATCAGTCGAATCGGCACTGGCTCGCGAGCTGCACGAAGAGCTGGGCATCGTCGTTGATGCTGCCCGTCCGTTGATCAAGGTTCGCCACGACTACCCGGACAAACAGGTGTTGCTGGATGTCTGGGAAGTCTCGGCATTCAGCGGCGAACCCCACGGTGCTGAAGGCCAGCCACTGGCCTGGGTCAGCGCCAGAGAGCTGGTCAACTATGAATTCCCGGCGGCTAACCAGCCAATCGTCGCGGCGGCGCGTTTGCCTGCCGAATACCTGATCACCCCGGAAGATCTCGAAGGCCCGGCGTTGTTGCGCGGCATCCAGAAGGCGATTGCTGGCGGCATCAAATTGATCCAGCTGCGCGCACCGAATGGCTACGACCCGAAATACCGCGATCTGGCGGTGGACGCGGTTGGCCTGTGCGCGGGCAAGGCGCAGTTGATGATCAAGGGGCCGTTCGAGTGGCTCGGCGATTTCCCGTCGGCGGGCTGGCACATCACCGCCGCCCAGCTGCGGAAATACGCGGCGGCAGGGCGTCCGTTGCCGGCGGAGCGCTGGCTCGCGGCGTCGTGCCATAACGCTGAGGAATTGGCGCTGGCGGAGCAGATGGGCGTCGACTTCGTCACCCTGTCGCCGGTGCAGCCGACGCTGACGCACCCGGATGCACAGCCGTTGGGTTGGGAGCAGGCTGCGGCGTTGATTGACGGTTTCAGCAAACCGGTGTTCCTGCTCGGTGGGGTAGGGCCGGCGGAGCGTGAGAAGGCTTGGGATGTAGGGGCTCAGGGTGTTGCGGGGATTCGGGCGTTCTGGCCTGATCCTGTATAGCGGCTACTGGCCCTATCGCGAGCAGGCTCACTCCTACAATGACCGCGTTTCAACTGAAGAAATACGGTCACTGTAGGAGTGAGCCTGCTCGCGATAGCTTATTTTCAAACACTACAAATCTTCAGGTTTCGCAGCCGGCTGCCACAAAATCTCCGCCACTCCCTGCCTCCGCGCAATCAATCGCGCCGCGACAAACAGCAAATCCGACAACCGATTGATATACGCCAGGCCAACCCCGGCCAACGGTTCGATCGCGTTCAAATGCTGACACCGGCGCTCGGCGCTGCGGGCCAGACTGCGGCAGACATGCGCTTGCGCAATCAACATCGAACCGCCGGGCAGGATGAAGTTTTCCAGCGGCCCCAGCTCTTCATTCCAGACATCGATCGCCGCTTCCAGCCGCTGGATTTCCGTCTCGTTCAGCGCCTGATACGCCGGCATCGCCAGTTCGCCGCCGAGATCGAACAAGCGGTGCTGACACGGCGCCAACACCTCAATGATCTCGTTGAGCCCCGGATGCACTTCACGCTCGGCGAGCAGACCCGCCAGCAGCACGCCGACCTGACTGTTCAGCGTATCGACCTCGCCAATCGCCTCGATGCGCGGGTGATCCTTGGGGACGCGACGGCCGTCACCGAGGCCGGTCTCGCCTTTGTCGCCGGTGCGGGTGTAGATCTTCGACAAGCGAAAGCCCATGGGTTACCTCGGTAGTGAATTGGTTTCGGCGGTCAACGGCGCCGGTTGTACCAGCGGCAGACGCAGGGTGAAGCAAGTGCCCTGGCCGGGCGCCGACTGCACTTCCATCTGGCCTTTGTGGTTGTTGGTGATGATGAAGTACGACACCGACAAGCCAAGGCCGGTGCCCTGGCCGATTTCCTTGGTGGTAAAGAACGGCTCGAAGGTACGCTTGCGCACGTTCTCGCTCATGCCGATGCCGTTGTCCTCGACCTGAATCTCGGCCCACGGCGGATTGAGTCTGGTGCGCAAAATGATCCGTCCCGGTTCGCTGTCGTCTTCGCGCTGATGAATCGCCTGGGCGGCGTTTTTCAGCAGATTGAGCAGCACCTGTTCGAGCTCGTTGGCGGTGCCCGGCACCGGCCCCAGTGCCGGATCGAACTGGCGGATGATCGCTTGACCCTTGAAGTCGAAACCAATCGCCAGATCGAAGTCGTTGCCGGCGATTTCAACCGCCTGATCGATCAGCGCCGGCAGATCGCACGGCGCCATCTGCCGGGTGCTGCGACGGCTGAAGCTGAGCATGTGCGTGACGATCTTCGCCGCGCGGGCGCCCGCCTGTTGAATGCCATCGAGCAATTGCGGGACTTCGCGGCCCTGCAGGTAACGGTTGACGGCATCCAGTTCGATGCCCAGTTGTTCGGCGGTCTCGATGTTCTTCGGCAGATCCGCCGACAGCCGCCGACGGATGTTCTGCACGTTGTGCAGGATCGCGCCAAGCGGGTTGTTGATTTCATGGGCCATGCCAGCCGCAAGGCCACCGACCGAGAGCATCTTCTCCGACTGCACCATCATTTCTTCCAGCGACAGGCGCTGGGTGATGTCGTCGATACGGATCACCACGCCGCGCCCGGCACCGCCCATCAGCGGATAAAACGTCAGCGCGTAATGTTTCGGTTCATCGTCCTTGAACCAGGTCACCCGATCGACTTTGGCCACGGTGTGCTGCTCGACGGTAGCTTTGAGCTGCGGCAGAAACGGCTTGAGCGGTTCGAAGGCGAGGAAGATCGGCTGGTTCAGAGCCTCGTCCAGGCGCGTGCCGGAGAGCGCACTGGCCTCCTGGTTCCACTGGGTGACGTAAAGCTGCTCGTCGAGGGCGATCAGCGCTGAAGGCATCGAGTCGATAATGCTGTTGAGGTAATTCTGGAAGCCGGTGAGTTTCTTCTCGATCTTGCTGCGCACCTGGACTTCCAGCTCCAGTTTGCGATTGGTGTGGCGGGTTTCCTCGGCCAGCCCCTGCGCCTGATCGTAGGCGGCTTGCGAGTCATCACGGGCGCGTTTGAGCTGCTGCTCGCGGGCTTCGATGCGCGAGAGCATGGTGTTGAACGCCTCGGCCAGACTGCCGATTTCATCGTGATTGCCCCGTGCAGCGCGCAGCGCGTAGTTCTCTTCGCGGGTGACCTGGCGGGACAGCTCCTCGAGCTGATGAATGGGGCGGGTGATCAGACGTTTGATCTGCCGGGCAATCACCAGCCACAACAAGACGCTGAAGATCAGGATGCCGAGGCTGGCGGTCAGGGTGCCGGTGTAGAACGCCATCGGCAATTCGCTGCTGGCGACCAGCAACAGATGCCCCGGCGCGGCACCGGGGCGGGGCAGGGTGATCAGTTGATTGCTGCGAAATTCGGTGAGTTGCCAGGCTTCGACATGGCGATAGCGCTCGGGCAGGCTGAGCTTTTCACCGCGCTGCACCTGCGCCAGACGTTCACCCTTGCCGTCGTACAGGGCAGCGGCGCGCAACGGTGAATAACTGTCGAGTTCCTTGAGCAGGCGCTCGGCGCTGCGCGGCGACTCCAGCGCGTCGCTGACCAGACTCGGATTGGCGATCAGCCGGCCGATGGTCTGCAGGGCCTGTGGCGCCATGCTTTCCTGGGAAATGTAGTAGGCGGCGCTGATAAAGGTCAGGTTGGCGACCAGCAGAACCGTGGTCAACAACACCAGCAGGGCGGCCAGCAGTTTCTGGCCGACCGGCAGGTTTTCGAGGCGCTGGCGCAATGGCATCGGGTTTATCGCAGCAGGGGAACAAGCCGTCAGCCTAGCGGCTGCTCAGTCGCTGGGCAATCCACGGTTGCGCAGATGAGCGACCAGACGTTGCTGCAACTGGTGCAGGTGCGGCAGGTTCAACTGATGGCGCTCAGCGACTTTGCAGGCGTGGCCCAATAGATAGCTGATTTCGGTGCGGCGCTGGTTGGCGACGTCCTGATACATCGAAGAGTAATTGGCGGCGGTGGCGTGGATCACCCGTTCGACCTCCGCTTGCAGATTGTCTGCCGCTGTCGGCTGACCACAGCGTTCGAGCAGTTCAGTCAGTTCGGCGCAGAGCGTAGCGACCTCGCAGTGATGCGCTGTCAGGCCGCCGTTACGGCAGTCGTGGAGCACGGTCAGCGGGTTGATCGCGCAGTTCAGCGCCAGTTTGCGCCACAGCCGAGTGAGGATGTCGGCGCTCCATTCATGGGGAATATTTGCCGCTTGCAGATCGTCGAGCCAGACCGGTGCCAGCGGATTGCCGATATCGCCCAGCCAGTTGAAACCGTGGCCGGCGAACACCACCCGCCAATCGCCATCGCGAAACGCGCCCTCGGTGCTGGATGCGCTGATGCAGCGCGCTTGCGGCACCCGCGCGGCAACGGCGTCCTGACTGCCCAGACCGTTTTGCAGGAGGATCAATTCGGCATCCGGAGCGAGGCGTGAAGCGAGGCGGGCGACGGCCTCTTCGGCGTCATAGGCCTTGCACGCGACCAGCAGACGGCGAATCGGCTCGGGGCTGTCCGGGGTTTCGCCGGGAACTGCATAGGTATGAGCTTGTCCGTTTTCTACCAGGGTTAATCCGCCACCAGCTGCATAGCTGCGCAAGCGTGACGGGTCGCGCAGGATCAGTCGCACGGGCAAGCCGGCGCGGGCCAGCCGTGTCGCCCAGAGTGTGCCGAGACTGCCGGCGCCCAAGACATGCCAGATGGTCGACATCAGTTTTTTGCTCGATTGCTTGCAGGCATGTGCGGCTCGCCGTATCGGTAGGAAAAGACCCGTTATAATGAGCCCGATTTTAACCGCAAGCCAAGCGCGCTCCATCCACATCGAGCGCGCCTTTTTATTGGAGAGATTACATGCCGTCGTTCGACGTGGTATCCGAACTGGACAAACACGAACTCACCAACGCGGTCGAGAACGCCGTGAAGGAACTCGATCGTCGTTATGACCTGAAAGGCAAAGGCAGCTTCGAGTTCAAGGAAAAAGACCTGACCGTCAGCCTCACCGCCGAAGCCGCTTTCCAGCTCGAAGCGATGATCGAAATCCTCAAGCTGGCGCTGACCAAGCGCAAGATCGACGTGCAGTGCCTCGAGGTCAAGGAGGCTTACGCTTCCGGCAAACTGATGAAGCAGGACGCCATCCTCAAGGAAGGCATCGATAAAGAGTTGGCGAAGAAGATCGTCGGCCACATCAAGGAGGCCAAGCTGAAAGTGCAGGCCGCCATTCAGGGCGAGCAGGTGCGTGTCACCGGCAAGAAGCGCGACGACCTCCAGGAAGCCATCGCGGCCCTGCGTGCCAAGGAATTCGGCATGCCGCTGCAGTTCAACAACTTCCGCGACTAAGCCTGGTCTGAATGCTGTGTGGGAGCGAGCCTGCTCGCGAATGCGGTGTTTCATTCAGCGATGAGTTGACTGAAACAACGCTTTCGCGAGCAGGCTCGCTCCCACAGTTGTTTTTAATACACCCCGGGAAGCCGGAAATCAGGAGATAGAACATGGATTTGAATGCTGAAGTGGACCACCTGGTCAAGGCGTCCCAGGCGTGGATCCCGATGATCATGGAATACGGCAGTCGCGTGCTGCTGGCAGTGATTACCCTGGCCATCGGCTGGTGGCTGATCAACAAGGTCACGCAAAAACTCGGCGGTCTGCTGGCCCTGCGCAATGCCGACCTGGCGCTGCAAGGCTTTATCAGCAGCCTGGCCAACATCATTCTCAAGGTGCTGCTGATTGTCAGCGTCGCGTCGATGATCGGCGTCGAAACCACCTCGTTCGTCGCGGCTATTGGTGCTGCCGGTCTGGCGATCGGCCTGGCCCTGCAGGGCAGCCTGGCAAACTTCGCTGGCGGCGTGCTGATTCTGCTGTTCCGCCCGTTCCGCATCGGTGACTGGATCGAAGCCCAAGGCGTGGCGGGTACCGTCGACAGCATCCAGATCTTCCATACCGTGCTGCGCACCGGCGACAACAAGACCATCATCGTGCCCAACGGCAATCTGTCGAACGGCATCATCACCAACACCAACCGCCAGCCAACCCGCAAAGTGGTGTTCGACGTGGGCGTGGATTACGAAGCGGATCTGCAAAAGGCCCGTCAGGTGCTGCTGGATCTGGCCAAGGATGCGCGCGTCATGCAGGACCCGGAACCGCAGGCGGTAATTTCGACACTGGGCGACAGTTCGATCACGGTGTCCCTGCGCGTCTGGGTTAAAACCGCAGACTATTGGGATGTGATGTTCATGTTTAATGAACAGGCGCGTGATCGTTTGAAGGCTGCCGGGATTGATATTCCATTTCCGCAGCGAGTTATACGCGTTGTTCAGGAGTCGGCGACACAATGATAGGTTGCTAGCTAAGTAATTGCTCTCGTAGCCAGACTCTTAATCAGTGCCAGGCAAATAAAAAAGGCCCATCGGAAGATGGGCCTTTTTTTATGCTTTGAAACTAACCACTGACGATTACAAGATGTTCAGCGGGTACTCGGTGATCAGGCGGAACTCTTTGACATCGCCTTCACCTTCGTCAGCGTTGGCAACGTGCCAGGCTTGACGAATGCGGAAGGAAAGATCTTTGGCCGGGCCGCTTTGAACAACGTACTTGGCTTCAAAGTTGGTTTCGTGGTGTTTGCCATCATCACCATACAGACCGGCGTAAGCGCTGCCCGCTGGAGTGTTGGTACCGTCGATATCCCAACCTTTGACGTAACGAACCATGAAGCTCAGGCCAGGAACGCCGTACTCGGCCATTTTCAGGTCGTAACGGGCCTGGACGGATTTCTCGCCTGCGCCGTTGAAGTCAGAGTACTGGATGGAGTTGGCGAGGAAGATCGAGTCGCCACCACGGTTGTTCTTGCCCACGCCGATGTAGTCGAACGGGGTGTCGCCGTTGACCTTCTGGAAGGCCAGGGTAAAGGTGTGCGCTTTGAGGAACGACAAAGCGGTTGCCAGGGAGAACGTGGTGTTGCTGATGTCACCCGCTTCGGCACTACCGGTGTCGGTGGTGCGGTAGATGTTGAAGTCGGTGTTCAGCGAAGTGTCACCACCGAACGGAGTGGTGAGGTTCACGTTGGCGTAGTACTGGTTCCAGATGTCTTCCAGTTTTGCGCCGTACAGCGATGCACTGAGGTTGTCAGTGATCGAGTACTTGCCGCCGAAGTAGTCGATGTTGTTCGCTTCAACACCGGCGTAGGTAGCGTAGAGGCCACCATCGCGGGCGTTCTTGTCCTGGCTGGAGCCGGAGTAGAAGTGACCGGCTTCGAGGTCAAGGTCTTTCACTTCGCTGCTCTGCAACTGGAAGCCAGTGGCAGTTTGCGGAAGGATGCGGGAACCGCCGACAGCGAACACCGGAGAAGTGCTTGGCTGCATGTCGCCGAATTTCAGTTCGGTCTTGGAGACGCGGAACTTGATGGAAGCGCCTGCCTTGCCCTGACTGTCATTGACGTCGCGGCCATAGCCGTTGGCCTTCACGGTATCGCTACGGCTCATGTTGCCAGTACCGGAAGTACCGTCACCGCCATCCAGTTTCAAGGCCAGATAACCGTATGCATCAATACCTACACCCACGGTGCCTTGGGTATAACCGGAGGTGAAGTTGCCGAGGAAGCCCTGGGTCCAGTCTTTCTGGTCGCGGCCACCGTTCTTGTTGTCGCGGTTGAAGTAGTAGTTCTTCAACGTCTCGGTGAGTTTCGCGTCTTCAACGAAACCTTTGGCTTCAGCCTGGTCACTGACAAACGGGGCGGCCGTAGCCAACTGCGAACTGGCTGCTGCTGCAACGGCCAGTGCGATCATGCTCCACTTCATCACGCGCATCGTGATTTGCTCCTTTGGTTTTAGAAGAGTACTGCCGTCCCACCTGTTTTATTATCTGGGCGGCTCTTTCTTTTTGTGTCGGCGCAAACTTATATCACGCCGACAATGTTGGCGATACTTGCGAAACCAACCTTTCAGCTTCTTTACGGCGTTGTCGCGGAAGGAGCGCTGGATGTCGCAAATTCACAGTACCAATGCAGCCTGACTGACAACTTCAATCGCTGTATCCGGGCCTTTTTGCATCGATAAAAAGAGTCCCTGGCAAAACACTTGAATCTCCATCGGGCAACCCTGCCACTGTTTTTATTGGCTTCAGCCGACCACTTCCAGTGGTGCGCTTTTAGTCCATACGGTTACGAATGCAACAAGCGTGCACAAACCGCAAAATCGGTGCGGTTATTTTTTCGGGTGCCGCCCGCATATGTGAAAACCTTGTGAAAACGGGGCCTCGGGCCTGTTTGGTCGCGGGCTTGACGAGATTCTCCCAATCGTGTTGCAACGCACCAAAGACGCGCAGGACAACCAAAAACGTTACCGGTTCACCCCGCCGTGAGTATTTGGCGGATGCCTGACCCAGTGAGCGTAGACCCGTTGTGCAATTTTGGTGCAAAAATACACGATCAAGCCTGGAGCGATCGAGCGAGGACTGACTCGAGACTCGGCAGATCAAGGATTTTCATGCGTCTCTTCACGTTCAGGCTCATGTCAGGGGCGGTGTTGGTGCGCGGATGGGATAAATGTCTCATGTCGGAGCGCCTGGCGATTTAGCGCCGGAGGCAGCGTGAAGCCCGCTGCATTCGCAGGTATGCTGCCGCTCTGTCGCTTGGCGCGCCGGTTTTCGGAACCGGCCGCTAAGCTGAGTCATATGATCAGCCGGGAGTACGTACAGTGTTTGCTTTGGATTCACGACTTCAACAGGACACCCTGGTCATCGGCGACTTTCCGTTGTGCCGGCTGTTGCTGTCCAACGACAGTAATTACCCGTGGTTCATCCTGGTGCCTCGCCGCGAGGATACAAGCGAGTTGTTTCAGTTGGATGTCGCCGATCAGCAGCAACTCTGGCGGGAAACCACCACCCTTGCGGAGTTGCTCAAGGATTCGTTCGATGCCGACAAGCTGAACGTGGCGACCCTGGGGAACGTTGTCAGTCAATTGCACATGCATGTGATCGTGCGCAAACGCGACGATGCCGCCTGGCCTGCGCCGGTCTGGGGCAAGCATCCGGCCAAGCCGTACAGCGGGGACCAGGTGGTAGCCATTCGCGAGCGCCTGCGCCTGGTACTGACTGAAGAATTCACTTTTGTGGAGGGCTGAGTCATGAGCCTTGAAGAACGCGTTACCGACCTGGAAAGCCGTCTGGCCTTTCAGGATGACACCATTCAGGCATTGAACGATGTGCTGGTGGCCCAGCAGAGGGTTATCGAGCGCCTGCAATTGCAGATGGAAGCGCTGATCAAGCGTCACGAGGAAATGGTCGGGCAGTTTGGTGCTTTTGAAGAAGATGCACCGCCGCCGCATTATTGAGCCATTCGGCAGGCACAAAAAAACCGCGAACAGTCAGGCTGCTCGCGGTTTTTTTTGCTTTGGATCAGCGACGCGGCAGGGCGGCGATCACGTCCTCGGCTTGCAGGCCTTTGTCGCGGTTCATCACCGAGAACTCGACGCGCTGGCCTTCGACCAGGACGCGATGGCCTTCGCCACGAATGGCGCGAAAGTGCACGAAAATATCATCGCCGGAGTCCCGGGAGATAAAACCGAAACCCTTGGAAGTGTTGAACCACTTCACGGTGCCGGTATCGCGATTGCTCATGTCATAGGTAGTCGGCGCGGCGGCCGGTGACGATTTGTAGAAGCTGACGGCCAGGTGCAGCAGCACGGCAACCAGCGCAATCGCCAGGCTGAACAGCACGGCCGGCTGGCCAGCGATGACCGGCATCGGTGCGATCAGGGTCAGGGTTTGCAGGACGACGGTCAGCACCAGCAGCGCGCTGACCAGATTTTGCAGATGCTGGCGCGGGCCTTTGTTCCAGTAGGGAATCACTGGAGCGATGACCAGGTTCAGCAGGCCGAAAAAGGCCAGGTAAAGTGCATCGGGCTGTTGCAGGTAAGGAACGGCTTCGGCTTTCAGGCTGGGTATGAACGACAGCAGCAAGGCTGCTGCGCCCATTAGCAAGTGGACGATTTTCAACATTTTGATTGGCTCACGTTATGACGGCTCACAAGGAAGAGCTGAAGGCGCACGGTTCGCTTCAGGACAAAATAAGAGGCGGTGGACACGTACACTGATCAGCCTATGCGCAACACCCCGGAAAATGGGGGGTGGCGACACACTGCCTATTTAACAGCAAAGCCTGCGGCTACTCAAATCAGCCCGGCCAGCGGCACGGAAACGGTCGATTTGTCGCAGTCTGATCACCGATTCATAGCTGCGAGCCAGCGCTTGCCTTGCTAAAGTGGGGCTGAACCTGCTGGATGAATTCAATCACTGTTAGGGGGTAAGCATGGCAATTGATATCGGTATCAGTGAAGAAGACCGCAAATCCATCGTCGAAGGGCTGTCGCGACTGCTGTCGGACACCTACGTGCTGTATCTGAAAACCCATAACTTCCACTGGAACGTCACTGGCCCGATGTTCCGCACGCTGCATCTGATGTTCGAAGAGCAATACAACGAGCTGGCGCTGGCCGTCGATTCAATCGCCGAGCGTATTCGTGCGTTGGGCTTTCCGGCGCCGGGGGCTTATGCGACCTACGCGCGGCTGTCCTCTATTAAAGAAGAGGTCGGTGTGCCGAGCGCCGAGGACATGATCAAGCAATTGGTCGAGGGCCAGGAAGCGGTGACCCGCACCGCGCGGGGTATTTTCCCGCTGCTGGACAAGGTCAGCGACGAGCCGACAGCCGACCTGCTGACCCAGCGTATGCAGGTGCACGAGAAAACCGCCTGGATGCTGCGCGCACTGCTCGAGGAGTAAGTCGGCCGGTGCGGGCGCCGTCAAGCCGTCCGCACCCTGTCCAGGCTCTTACCATTGTCGTTGGCTTATCCTACGAGGCTGGTCAACAAGTCGTATGGCGATAACTTTGTCACTGGGTTTTTATGAAGGCGCAGGATGTTGCCTTATAAATCAGCAGTCATGGCAAAGGAGTGTCAACGCTATGGTAGAAGGAGACAGGCGAAGCGACAGGATGTCGGCTTCGCGGCACGTAATAAAGGTCGATCCGTTTGTCAGCGAGTTCGACATGAACCTGATCCGGCCCTTGTCCCGATCAATCCGGCTCAACGGTTTCGCGACCTGCCTGCGACTCGAGCAGGTCTACTGGAACATCCTCGGCGGCATGGCCGAGGACAATCATTGTACGATCAGCACATTGTTATCCCACGTCGATCGTGAGGTGCATCTGCGGCACGGCGGGGTGAAGAACTTCAGTGCGCTGATTCGGGTAGTGTGCGTCATGAACGGGATCAAGGATCTCGCACCCGGCGTTTCGCGCTGAAACGGAAGGTGCAACGAGGTTGCGGCCTGTGCAGTGTTACGGCTGCACAGGGCGCATTTAATCGATATAATCCCGCGCTTTCGCCGCAAAGCCCTGCGCGCGGCAGCAATCCGATCGCCGAGACACCCCCATGCCAATGTACGATTACCAATGTGCTTCCTGTGGTCATCAGTTGGAAGCCATTCAGAAGATCAGCGACGCACCGCTGGTCGACTGCCCTGCCTGCCAGGCGCCAGATCTGAAGAAGCAGCTGTCCATGCCGGGTTTTCGCCTCAGCGGCAACGGTTGGTACGAGACCGATTTCAAGACCGGAGCCAAGAAGAATCTGGCCGGTGGCGACAAAGCTGACTAGGGTTCAAACCCTGAACGAACGACACGCGTGAGTGGCCGCATTGCTTGAAGCGACGGTTACTCCACCGAATTTCGAATTACGAGAAGCGAACGACACCATGATGCGCAGCCACTATTGCGGCCAACTGAACGAAAGCCTGGAAGGCCAGGAAATTACCCTTTGCGGATGGGTCCACCGTCGCCGCGACCACGGCGGGGTGATTTTCCTCGATATCCGTGATCGTGACGGTCTGGCTCAGGTGGTGTTCGATCCGGATCGCGCCGAGAGCTTCGCCGCCGCCGATCGCGTGCGCAGCGAATACGTCGTGAAGATCACCGGCAAGGTGCGTCTGCGTCCGGCCGGTGCGACCAACGCCAACATGGCGTCGGGCATGATCGAAGTGCTGGGTTATGAACTGGAAGTGCTGAACGAGTCGGAAACCCCGCCGTTCCCGCTCAACGAGTTCTCCGACGTCGGCGAAGAAATCCGCCTGCGCTATCGCTTCCTCGACCTGCGTCGTCCGGAAATGGCCGAGAAGCTGCGTCTGCGTTCGCGCATGACCACCAGCATCCGCCGCTTCCTCGACGAGAACGGCTTCCTCGACGTCGAAACGCCGATCCTGACCCGTGCCACCCCTGAAGGTGCGCGTGACTATTTGGTGCCGAGCCGCACCCACGCCGGTTCGTTCTTCGCCCTGCCGCAATCGCCGCAGCTGTTCAAGCAGCTGCTGATGGTGGCCGGCTTCGACCGTTACTACCAGATCGCCAAGTGCTTCCGTGACGAAGACCTGCGTGCGGACCGTCAGCCGGAATTCACCCAGATCGACATCGAGACCAGCTTCCTCGATGAAAAAGAGATCATGGGCCTGACCGAGCAGATGATCCGCAACCTGTTCAAGGAAGTGCTGGATCTGGAATTCGGCGAATTCCCGCACATGACCTTCGAAGAGGCCATGCGCCGCTACGGTTCGGACAAGCCGGACCTGCGTATTCCGCTGGAACTGGTCGACGTTGCCGACCAGCTCAAAGAAGTCGACTTCAAGGTATTCAGCGGCCCGGCCAATGATCCGAAGTGCCGTATCGCCGCACTGCGCGTTCCAGGCGGGGCGAGCATGCCGCGCAAGCAGATCGACGATTACACCAAGTTTGTCGGCATCTACGGTGCCAAGGGCCTGGCGTACATCAAGGTCAACGAGCGCGCGGCCGGTGTTGAAGGTCTGCAATCGCCGATCGTGAAGAACATTCCTGAAGACAAGCTCAACGTGATCCTCGATCGCGTCGGCGCAGTCGACGGCGACATCGTGTTCTTCGGTGCCGACAAGGCCAAGATCGTCAGCGAAGCCCTGGGCGCGCTGCGTATCAAGCTCGGTCACGACCTCAAGCTGCTGACCTGCGAGTGGGCGCCAATGTGGGTCGTCGACTTCCCGATGTTCGAAGAGAACGACGACGGCAGCTTCTCCGCGCTGCACCACCCGTTCACCGCACCGAAGTGCACCCCGCAGGAACTCGAAGCCAACCCGGCCGGCGCGCTGTCCCGTGCGTACGACATGGTGCTGAACGGCACCGAGTTGGGCGGCGGTTCGATCCGTATCCACCGCAAGGAAATGCAGCAAGCGGTATTCCGTCTGCTGGGCATCAACGAAGCGGAACAGGAAGAGAAGTTCGGCTTCCTGCTCGACGCGCTGAAGTACGGTGCACCGCCGCACGGTGGTCTGGCCTTCGGTCTGGACCGTCTGGTGATGCTGATGACCGGCGCCCAGTCGATCCGTGAAGTGATCGCCTTCCCGAAAACCCAGAGTGCTGCCGACGTGATGACGCAGGCTCCGGGCGTGGTCGACGCGAAGGCATTGCGCGAGCTGCACATTCGCCTGCGCGAAACGCCAAAGGCTGAGTAAGACGGGCCTGAAGGCGCATCTTCGGATGCGCCTTTTTTCTTTCTCAGGTCGAATTTTTCAATTGCCGGCCGCTGCCTCGGCAGGGCGGGCAAGGTTTCAAAGAGCATTCGGAGCAAGTTATGGCAGGTCATTCCAAGTGGGCAAACATCAAGCACCGCAAAGAACGTCAGGATGCCAAGAGGGGCAAGATCTTCACCAAGTGGATCCGTGAACTGACCGTTGCCGCCCGTCAGGGTGGCGGTGATCCGGGTTCCAACCCGCGTTTGCGTCTGGCGCTGGACAAGGCGTTGAGCGCCAACATGAGCCGCGACATCATCGACCGCGCCGTCGCGCGCGGTGCCGGTGCCACCGAAGCGGACAACGTTGAAGAACTGACCTACGAAGGCTACGGCCCGGGCGGCGTGGCGGTGATGGTCGAGTGCATGACCGACAACCGCAACCGTACCGCCGCGGCTGTGCGTCACGCGTTCAGCAAGTGTGGAGGCAACCTCGGCACCGACGGTTCGGTGGCGTATCTGTTCGAACGCAAGGGCCAGATCAGCTTCGCCCCGGGCATCGATGAAGACGCGCTGACCGAAGCGGCGCTGGAAGCCGACGCCGATGACGTGGTCACCCACGAAGACGGTTCGATCGACGTGTTCACCTCGTTCACCGGTTTCTATGCGGTGCGCAACGCGCTGGAAGCGGCCGGGTTCAAGGGCGACGACGCGGAAATCGTGATGCAGCCAACCACCAGCGCCGAGCTGGATCTGGAAGGCGCGGAAAAGGTGCTCAAGCTGATCGACATGCTCGAGGACCTGGATGACGTGCAGAACGTTTATTCCAACGCGGATATCCCGGAAGACGTCGCTGCTCAGTTGGGTTGATTAGCGACTAGTCTTCCCTGTGGGAGCGAGCCAGCTCGCGAAAGCGGTGTGTCATTCAGCACCTGTGTTGCTGATATACCGCGTTCGCGAGCAGGCTCGCTCCCACATTTGCTATTGGTTGTCAGATAAATCGTTTTTATGAATCTGCAGGCGTTATGACTCTAATTCTTGGTATCGACCCCGGTTCGCGCATCACCGGTTACGGGATCGTTCGCGATACCGGGCGGGGCGGCTGCATCTATGTGGCTTCGGGCTGCATTCGCACCGGTTCCGGCGAGC
The DNA here is from genome assembly GCF_020736465.1 of Pseudomonas sp. HN2. Taxonomy (NCBI): domain Bacteria; kingdom Pseudomonadati; phylum Pseudomonadota; class Gammaproteobacteria; order Pseudomonadales; family Pseudomonadaceae; genus Pseudomonas; species Pseudomonas sp. HN2. The sequence goes on along the minus strand of NZ_CP085885.1, from coordinate 4,670,407 downwards.
TGCATGAGCGTCTGCAGATCGTCTATCGCGGCGTGCGCGAGATCATCAAGACCTATGGCCCGGTGACCATGGGCATCGAAAAGGTGTTCATGGCGAAAAACGCCGACTCGGCGCTGAAGCTCGGTCAGGCGCGCGGCGCTGCGATTGTTGCTGGCGCTGAAGAATGCCTCGAAATTGCCGAGTACACCGCCACGCAAGTCAAACAGGCCGTGGTCGGCACGGGCGCGGCCAATAAAGAGCAGGTGCAGATGATGGTCATGCACATGCTCAAATTGACCAGCAAGCCGCAAATCGACGCCTCCGACGCCCTGGCGATCGCCATCTGCCATGCGCATACACGCTCGAGCCTGCTCCCCCACGGTCTGGGAACCGCACGCAGTCGTGGCGGGCGCCTGCGTCTCTGATAGCATCAGCATCAATTTTCCTGAAAGTGGCTTTTCGGTGCCTGTGTTGCCGGCGCGCAAGCCCCCTTCAATCGTCGCCAGCCCACGGCTGGCCAGCGCTCAAGGATTTCAAACGTGATTGGACGCTTGCGCGGCACTCTGGCTGAGAAACAGCCGCCGCACCTGATTCTCGATGTAAACGGCCTCGGCTATGAGGTGGAAGTGCCGATGACCACCCTTTATCGCCTGCCGTCGGTCGGTGAACCGCTGACCCTGCACACCCACTTGGTCGTACGCGAAGATGCGCAATTGCTCTATGGTTTTGCCGGCAAGCGTGAGCGAGACTTCTTCCGCGAGCTGATCCGTCTCAACGGGGTCGGGCCGAAACTGGCGCTGGCGCTGATGTCGAGCCTGGAAGTCGATGAGCTGGTGCGTTGCGTGCAGTCTCAGGACACCTCGGCGCTGACCAAGGTGCCTGGGGTTGGCAAGAAGACTGCCGAGCGTTTGCTGGTCGAATTGAAAGACCGTTTCAAAGCCTGGGAAACTTCGCCGGCGATGTTCGCGCTGGTGCCGAATCAGCCGGACGGCCCGGCGCCGGTCAACAGCGCCGAGACCGATGCCGTCAGTGCGTTGATATCCTTGGGCTACAAGCCGCAGGAAGCGAGCAAGGCGATTTCCGCGATCAAAGACAAGAACCTGAGCAGCGAAGACCTGATCCGCCGCGCTCTGAAGGGAATGATTTAAGTGATTGAAGCTGACCGTCTGATCGCCGCCGCGCACAGCCCGCGCGAGCGCGAAGAAGTCCAGGACCGGGCGATTCGTCCCGTCAGCCTGGCCGATTACATTGGCCAGCCGACCGTGCGCGAGCAGATGGAACTGTTCATCCAGGCCGCTCGTGGCCGTAGCGAATCCCTCGATCACACCTTGATCTTCGGCCCACCGGGTCTGGGCAAGACCACGCTGGCGAACATCATTGCCCAGGAAATGGGCGTGTCGATCAAGAGCACTTCGGGCCCGGTGCTCGAGCGCCCTGGTGATCTGGCCGCATTGCTGACCAATCTTGAACCGCACGACGTGCTGTTCATCGACGAAATCCATCGACTGTCGCCGATCGTTGAAGAAGTGCTGTATCCGGCGATGGAAGATTTCCAGCTCGACATCATGATCGGCGAAGGGCCGGCGGCCCGCTCGATCAAGCTGGATCTGCCGCCGTTCACTCTGGTCGGTGCGACTACCCGCGCGGGCATGCTGACCAATCCGCTGCGTGACCGCTTCGGTATCGTCCAGCGCCTGGAGTTCTACAGCACCGCCGACCTGGCAACGATCGTCAGCCGTTCGGCGGCGATTCTGGGTCTGCCGCTGGATCCGGAAGGTTCGTTCGAGATCGCCCGTCGTGCTCGTGGCACGCCACGAATTGCCAACCGGCTGCTGCGCCGAGTACGCGACTTCGCCGAGGTCCGCGCCAAGGGCCACATCACCAAAGCGGTCGCAGATCTGGCGCTGAACCTGCTGGATGTCGACGAACACGGTTTCGATCACCAGGACCGGCGACTGCTGCTGACCATGATCGAGAAGTTCGACGGCGGCCCGGTCGGGATCGACAGTCTGGCGGCGGCAATCAGTGAAGAACGCCACACCATTGAAGACGTACTCGAGCCCTATCTGATCCAGCAGGGCTATATCATGCGCACACCCCGGGGCAGGGTGGTGACGCGCCATGCCTACCTGCATTTCGGTTTGAACGTTCCATCGCGTATGGGTGAGATGCCCGTGGCAGACGAGTTTCTCGACGCCGTGGACGATTGATACACATTTGTTGGTGATTTATTCAGGGTTTGTACGGTCATAGGACGGTACTTTTGCGTTATAGCTTTGAAACCACGAAAAACAGTTGTCTGCCGGATTGGCAACCTGAGGAGTAAGCACTAGAGTATGCGCGCGCAAAACGGGCTTGGGCCGTTCGCACATCGTTGTCGCGTTTATTACGAGGACACCGATGCGGGCGGCATCGTGTATTACGTTAATTACCTCAAGTTTATGGAACGGGCTCGAACCGAACGGCTACGGGAACTGGGCTTTGCCCAATCGCAGCTGGCCGGAGAGGACCTGTTGTTCGTCGTGCATTCCAGCGAAGCGCGCTACCACGCGCCGGCGCGACTGGATGACGAACTGCTGGTAAGCGCTGATGTAACCGAATTGAACCGTGCCAGCCTGCGCTTCAGACAGCAGGTCAGGCGGGCCACGGATAATGTGCTGCTCTGCGAAGGGCAGTTTTTGGTGGCCTGCGTGCGCACCGACAGTTTGAAACCCCGGGCCCTTCCCGAAGACCTGCGTGCGGCCTTTGCCGACGCGGTCGGCCCGGGTACACACTCAGAGCAGGAGATAAAGCGTGGAAGCTAACGTCGTCGACCATTCCTCCATGTGGAGCCTGGTCAGCAATGCCAGCATCGTGGTGCAGTTGGTAATGTTGACCCTGGTGGCCGCATCGGTGACCTCATGGATCATGATCTTTCAGCGCAGCAACTTGCTGCGTGCCGGTCGACGCGCCCTGGAGAGCTTCGAAGAGCGCTTCTGGTCGGGTATCGATCTGTCCAAACTGTACCGTCAGGCCGGCAGCAATCCGGATCCGGATTCGGGCGTCGAGCAGATCTTCCGTGCCGGTTTCAAGGAATTCTCCCGTCTGCGTCAGCAGCCAGGCGTCGATCCTGAAGCCGTGATGGAAGGTGTCGCTCGTGCCATGCGCGTGGCCATCTCCCGTGAAGAAGAGAAGCTCGAACAGAGCCTGCCGTTCCTCGCCACCGTCGGTTCGGTCAGCCCGTACATCGGTCTGTTCGGTACCGTCTGGGGGATCATGAACTCCTTCCGCGGTCTGGCCAGCGCTCAGCAGGCGACCCTTGCCACCGTTGCCCCGGGTATCGCCGAAGCCCTGATCGCCACGGCGATCGGCCTGTTCGCTGCGATCCCGGCGGTCATCGCTTACAACCGTTTTGCTGCACGCAGCGAAACCTTGCTGGGCCGCTACTACACCTTCGCCGATGAATTCCAGGCGATCCTGCACCGCAAAGTGCACACCAGCGAAGAATAAGCAGGTATTTCCCGATGGCTTTAATCGCTCGAGCTCGCAAAAAGCGCAAGCCGGTCGCCGAGATGAACGTGGTGCCCTACATCGACGTGATGTTGGTGCTGCTGGTCATCTTCATGGTGACCGCGCCGATGCTCAATCAGGGCGTGAAAGTTGATCTGCCCAAGGTTTCCAGCGAAGCCTTGCCGCAGGACAACAACACCCAGGTCCTGACCATTTCGATCAAGGCTGACAAGACCTACTACTGGAACCTTGGCAGCGAAGTCGACACCGAGAAGCAACAGGACAGGGCCATGACCCTGCCGCAGATGACTGACGCAGTGACCAAGATCATTCGCGTCGGCACCGAAGGCGGCAAACGCACCCAGGTGTTCATTCGTGGCGACAAGACTGTCGACTACGGCGCCGTCATGGGTGCCATGGGCGGGTTGCAGAAAGCCGGGGTCGGTAACGTTGGTCTGATTACCGAGGCCCCCTGATGCAGCAACAGCGAGAGCCGTCCGCCTCGGAAAGCTACTTCTGGCCTAGTGTTCTGGCAATTGTCCTGCACGTGCTGGTATTCGGCATGCTGTTCGTCAGTTTTGCCTTCACGCCCGAACTGCCGCCGGCCAAGCCGATCGTCCAGGCGACTCTGTACCAGCTGAAATCGAAAAGTCCGGCGACTACCCAGACCAATCAGAAGATTGCGGGTGAGGCGAAGAAAACTGCCGCGCGCCAGACTGAAGTCGAACAGCTCGAACAGAAAAAGATCGAGCAGGAAGCGGTGAAAGCGGCGGAACAAAAGAAAGAGGAAGCGGCTCAAAAGGCCGAGGAAGCGAAGAAGGCCGACGAGGCAAAAAAAGCGGACGAAGCGAAAAAGGCTGATGAAGCCAAAAAAGCCGATGACGCGAAGAAATCCGAAGCCAAAAAAGCCGAAGAGAAACAATTGGCTGATATAGCCAAGAAGAAGGCCGAAGACGAAGCGAAAAAAGCTGCTGAGGAAGAGGCCAAGAAAGCCGCTGCCGAAGAAGCCAAGAAGAAGATCGTCGAAGACGCGAAGAAGAAAGCCGCCGAAGACGCCAAGAAGAAAGCTGAAGCTGAAGAGGCGAAGAAGAAAGTCGCCGAAGACGCGAAGAAAAAGGCTGCTGCTGACGCTGCCAAGAAAAAGGCCCAGGATGCAGCGCGCAAGTCGGCTGAAGACAAAAAGGCTCAGGCGTTGGCTGAGTTGCTTTCGGACAAGACGGATCGGGCAGCGACCAAGGCGGACGAACTTGGCGACAGCGTAGCGGGTGATTTCGATGACCTGATCAGGCTCCGTGTTTCGGAGGGTTGGAATCTTCCACCTTCGGCGCGTAAAGGCATGAAAGTGGAGCTTCGGATCAGTATGTTGCCGGACGGTACCGTAACGGGTGCTACGGTCACAAAGTCCAGCGGCGATGCTCCATTTGACGCTTCTGCGGTAGCCGCGGTTAAGAATATCGGGCGATTGACGGAAATGCAGGGCTTGAGCCCCGCTGATTTTGCTCCGTATCGCTCATTCAAGATGACATTCAATCCTGAGGATTTAGGCTTGTGAGAACTATTCTTCGATCAATGCTGGTCGTTATCTGCTGCCTTGCAGGGATAGCGGTAGCAGACGAAAAGAACATCCTGATCAGCAGTGGCACTGACCGGGCTACGCCGATCGCCGTCGTTCCATTCGGCATGCAGGGCGGTGCCGTGCTGCCGGATGACATGGCAGAAATTATCGGTAACGATTTGCGCAACTCTGGCTATTACGCGCCGATCCCCAAGCAGAACATGATCAGCCAGCCAAGCCAGCCGAGCGAAATCATCTTCCGTGACTGGAAGGCATTGGGCGCTCAATACGTGATGGTCGGCAGCATTGCTCCAGCGGGCGGTCGTCTGCAGGTGCAGTGGGCACTGTTCAACGTTGCCACCGAACAGAAAGTGGCTGACGGCAGTGTTTCCGGTACTACCGACCAGATCCGTGACATGGCGCACTTCATTTCCGATCAGTCGTTCCAGAAGCTGACCGGCATCGACGGCGCGTTCTCGACGCGTCTGCTGTACGTAACCGCCGAGCGCTTCTCCGAGAAGAACACGCGTTACACCCTGCAACGTTCCGACTACGACGGCGCTCGTGCAGTGACGCTGCTGCAATCCCGCGAGCCGATCCTGTCGCCACGTTTCGCGCCGGACGGCAAACGTATCGCCTATGTGTCGTTCGAGCAGAAGCGTCCGCGCATCTTCATGCAGAACATCGACACCGGTCGCCGTGAGCAGATCACCAACTTCGAAGGCCTCAACGGCGCGCCAGCCTGGTCGCCGGATGGCAATCGCCTGGCGTTCGTTCTGTCGAAAGACGGTAACCCGGACATCTACGTGATGAACCTCGGTTCGCGCCAGATCAGCCGTGTAACCAATGGTCAGGGCATCAATACCGAACCGTTCTGGGGCAAGGATGGCTCGACCATCTACTTCACCTCCGACCGTGGCGGCAAGCCGCAAATCTATAAAACCAGCGTCGGTGGCGGTGGTGCCGAGCGTGTGACGTTCGTGGGCAACTACAACGCCAACCCGAAACTTTCGGCTGATGAAAAGACTTTGGTGATGATCCATCGTCAGGATGGCTTCACCAATTTCAAGGTGGCAGCTCAGGATCTGCAGCGGGGTAGTGTAAAGATCCTCACTGATAGCACTCTGGACGAGTCACCTACTGTTGCGCCCAACGGCACCATGGTAATCTACGCCACCCGCCAACAGGGCCGGGGAGTCTTGATGCTCGTGTCCATTAATGGGCGCGTGAGGCTCCCGCTTCCTACCGCTCAAGGCGAAGTCAGAGAACCGTCCTGGTCCCCTTACCTGAAGTGAGCGGGCGCTACACGTTTTACTTAACACACTGGGGTTCATTAGGAGTTTCACGATGGAAATGCTGAAGTTTGGTAAATTTGCTGCGCTGGCTCTGGCCATGGCTGTAGCTGTAGGTTGCTCGTCCAAAGGCGGCGACAACGCCGGCGAAGGCGCTGTTGATCCAAACGCTGGTTACGGCGCAAACACCGGTGCCGTTGACGGCTCCCTGAGCGAAGAAGCTGCTCTGCGCGCAATCACCACCTTCTACTTCGAATACGACAGCTCGGACCTGAAGCCAGAAGCCATGCGCGCTCTGGACGTTCACGCCAAAGACCTGAAAGCAAACGGCGCTCGCGTTGTTCTGGAAGGCAACACCGACGAACGTGGTACTCGTGAGTACAACATGGCACTGGGCGAGCGTCGTGCGAAAGCCGTTCAGCGCTACCTGGTACTGCAAGGTGTTTCCCCAGCTCAGCTGGAACTGGTTTCCTACGGCGAAGAGCGTCCAGTTGCTACCGGCAACGACGAGCAGTCCTGGGCCCAGAACCGTCGCGTCGAACTGCGTAAGTAATTCGATATGCGAACGTGCCGTCGTGCTGTAACTGTTCTGGCTCTCAGCCTCGCGCCGCTTGCGGCGTGGGCTGCGGTTCCTGTGGTCGATGACAACTCCGGTTATAACAATAGCGGGAGCAGTTATCCGCCTGCGGGTTACGGTACGAACGGCGCCTATGCCGGGGGAGCGGCTTCGGCCCCTGCCTCGGCACAAGGCATGCTGTTCAACCAATTGCAACAGATGCAGGATCAGATCTCGCGCCAACAGGGCGTGATCGAAGAACTGCAGAATCAGGTTGCGCGCATGAAGCAGGAATCCCTGGAGCGATACCAGGATCTTGATCGGCGCATAGGATCCGGCGTTGCACCAGCCGCGACTCCCGAGAATTCTTCTGCCGGCGGCGATGCAAGTGCTGCTGCCGGTGCTGCCGCAGGCGCGGGTGCTGCTGCGGCCGCCCAAGCCCCTGCTGCGGGTAGCGAACCGGCTGATCCGGCCAAGGAAAAGCTGTATTACGATGCCGCTTTCGACCTGATCAAAGCCAAGGATTTCGACAAGGCCAGCCAGGCCTTCGCGGCTTTCCTGCGCAAATATCCGAACAGCCAGTACGCGGGCAACGCTCAATACTGGTTGGGCGAAGTGAACCTGGCCAAGGGTGATCTGCAAGGTGCAGGTCAGGCCTTTGCCAAGGTTTCGCAGCTGTATCCCAAGCACAACAAAGTGCCGGACTCGCTGTACAAACTGGCTGACGTAGAACGCCGCCTCGGTCATACCGACAAGGTCAAAGGCATTCTGCAGCAGGTGGTGTCCCAATATCCGGGCACGTCCGCCGCGCAATTGGCCCAGCGTGATCTGCAGCGCATGTAAGCCTGTTTATCCGTGTTTTGAAGAAACCCGCGCTTGTCGCGGGTTTTTTCGTTAGAATTCACGCCCTTTTTCTGAAACACGCTTCTTGCGGTCTACGCGTTGGCGGGATTGCCTGAAGTGCCTGACGGAGGCGGACAGCCTGTTTAGCTGTTACGCCCGTGGCGACTATGCAAGACACATTGAGAATCACCGAAGTTTTCTACTCGTTGCAGGGGGAAACTCGGACTGCCGGGCTGCCCACGGTTTTCGTGCGCCTGACCGGTTGCCCGTTGCGTTGCCAATACTGCGACAGCGCTTATGCGTTCAGTGGCGGCACCGTCCGCACCCTCGACGACATCCTTGAGCAAGTGGCCGGGTTTCGCCCGCGCTACGTCTGTGTCACCGGCGGTGAGCCGTTGGCTCAGCCAAACGCTATTCCTTTGCTTGAACGGTTGTGTGATGCCGGCTACGAGGTTTCGCTGGAAACCAGCGGCGCCCTCGACGTCTCGGCGGTGGATTCACGCGTCAGTCGCGTGGTTGACCTGAAGACCCCAGGCTCGAAAGAAGCGCATCGCAACCGCTACGAGAACATCGAACTGCTGACCCGCAACGATCAGGTGAAGTTTGTCATCTGCTCGCGGGAGGACTATGACTGGGCGGTCTCCAAGCTGATCCAGTACGGTCTCGACCAGCGTGCCGGCGAAGTGCTGTTTTCTCCAAGCCACCATGACCTCAATGCTCGCGAGCTGGCAGACTGGGTGGTGGCGGACAATCTGCCGGTACGCCTGCAATTGCAGCTGCATAAATATCTTTGGAACGACGAACCGGGGCGCTGAGATGACTGAGCAACTGAACACTACCGAAAAACGTGCGGTCATCCTGCTGTCAGGCGGCCTCGACTCGGCCACCGTCGTTGCGATGGCCCGCGCCGAAGGCTACGCCTGCTACACCATGAGTTTCGATTACGGTCAGCGCTCGCATGCCGAATTGCATGCCGCCGCCCGCGTTGCTCGTGATCTGGGCGTGGTCGAGCACAAGGTCATTGGCCTGAATCTCAATGGCATGGGCGGTTCGGCCCTGACCGACACCAGTATCGACATCCCGGAGGAGCTGGGCGAAGGCATTCCGGTGACTTACGTGCCGGCGCGCAATACCGTGTTCCTGTCGTTGGCATTGGGTTGGGCGGAAGTGCTCGGCGCCCGCGACATCTTCATCGGCGTCAACGCGGTGGATTATTCCGGCTACCCGGATTGCCGTCCCGAGTTCATCGAGTCGTTCGAGCGCATGGCCAATCTGGCGACCAAGGCGGGCGTGGAGGGCAACGGCTTCCGGATTCAGGCACCGTTGCAGAACCTGAGCAAGGCGCAGATCGTCCAGGCCGGCGTGAAGCTGGGCGTGGATTATGGCCTGACGGTTTCCTGCTACCAGGCAGACGATGACGGGCGCGCGTGCGGCAAATGCGACAGCTGCCGCCTGCGTGCAGAAGGCTTCGCGGCAGCTGGTGTGGACGATCCAACCCCTTATTTTTGATTATTTTCAAAAAGGTGTTGAATAGTCCTTAAAAATCAGTATTATACGCGCCACAACACAGCGGGTCGTTAGCTCAGTTGGTAGAGCAGTTGGCTTTTAACCAATTGGTCGTAGGTTCGAATCCCACACGACCCACCATATTTGGCGGTTTAGAAAATCCGGAAGGCCCACGAAAGTGAGGATTTCCGGGTTTTTTTTTGCCTGCGATTCGGCTGCGTTGTGTTTCAGCGCCGCCGTGCCTGACACAGGTCAGAATCATCTTTTGTATCAACGGGATATTCTGTAGCCTTGCGCAGCTTCAACGCTGTCCGTGCCTGATGATACTCACTCTCCCGGCGGTACCTCTAGCGGTCCGGAGCCGGGTGTATACTCGACTTTCGCGCGAATGCGCCTGCAGGTCTTGCGAACATGACGCAGATTTCCGAACGCCTTCTGGTTCAAGCCCACCTCGACGCCAAGCAGCCCAAACCGCTGACGGCAGAGGAAGAGGCCTACTACCGTTCCGCCATCGCCGCCGAGCTCAAGGCTCAGGACGCGGTGCTCGTGGCCCACTTCTATTGCGATCCGGTGATTCAGGCCCTGGCCGAAGAAACCGGCGGCTGTGTTTCCGATTCCCTGGAAATGGCCCGCTTCGGCAACGCCCACCCGGCCAAGACCGTGGTGGTCGCCGGCGTGAAGTTCATGGGCGAGACGGCAAAAATTCTCAACCCGGAAAAACGCGTGCTGATGCCAACCCTGGAGGCGACCTGCTCGCTGGACCTGGGTTGCCCGGTCGACGAGTTCTCGGCGTTCTGCGATCAGCATCCGGAGCGCACCGTGGTGGTTTACGCAAACACCTCCGCCGCCGTGAAGGCGCGGGCTGACTGGGTGGTGACGTCGAGCTGCGCACTGGAAATCGTCGAAAGCCTGATGGACAACGGCGAAACGATCATCTGGGGCCCGGACAAGCACCTGGGCACTTACATTCAGCGCAAGACCGGCGCCGACATGCTGCTTTGGGACGGTGCCTGCATCGTTCACGAAGAGTTCAAGTCCAAGCAGCTCGAAGACATGAAGGCGTTGTACCCGGACGCGGCGATTCTGGTTCACCCGGAGTCGCCGACATCGGTGATCGAGCTGGCCGACGCCGTCGGTTCCACCAGTCAGTTGATCGCAGCCGCACAGAGCCTGCCGAACAAGACCTTCATCGTGGCGACCGACCGCGGCATCTTCTACAAGATGCAGCAGCTGTGCCCGGACAAGGTCTTCATCGAGGCGCCTACCGCCGGCAACGGCGCGGCGTGCCGCAGTTGCGCGCATTGCCCCTGGATGGCCATGAACACCCTTGAGCGCACGCTCAAGAGCCTGAAGGAGGGCACGAACGAGATCTTCGTTGATCCGGCGCTGATCCCGCAGGCGATCCGCCCGTTGAAGCGCATGCTGGACTTCACCCAGGCAGCGCGGATGAAATTGGCCGGTAACGCCTAAAACCTTTCAGATACAACACAAAACCTGTAGGAGTGAGCCTGCTCGCGATAGCGGTGTGTCAGTCAGCGATACGTTGACTGACACACCGCTATCGCGAGCAGGCTCACTCCTACATTGGTATTCGGTGTCTGGAAGTTATTTGGCCTTTTTCGGGATCCGCACCACGCGGGTATCCGAATAAATGTCATGCCACGTGCGCTTCTGCTTGTCGAACAGCGACCAGAAGAATCCCAGCCCGATACATAGCCACGACGCAATCGACACCATAAAGCGCAACAGCGCCTGCCACAGGCTGATCGCTGTGCCGTTGGCGTTCTGCACGCGAATGCCCCAGACCTGCATGCCGAGGGTCTGCCCGCCATGGGTCCAGAACTTGGCGAAGAAGCCGAACAACACCAACAGCAGCACTGTGGAGTAGAGCGGATCACCGTCAAGCTGGCCAGCATCGGTCATTGCCCGCAGGCGTTCTTCGCCGATGATCGCGCCCTGGATCAACTTGTAGATGAAGCCAGTGACGATCAGCAGGGCGGTGCACAGCAGGAAGTCGTAGAACATCGCCGCCAGACGACGACCAAGCGCGACAGGAGGGAAGTCCCCTTGGGGCGTGAGCAGGTTTTTCGACATGGCAGCCTCGGGACGCGAATGGAAGCGCCATTTTACGGATTAGCGCGCACAAAAAAGCCCCTGATATCAATATCAGGGGCTTTTTCGTATCAGAAGATCAGGCTTCTGCTTGTACTTCGTCAGCCTGCATGCCTTTCTGGCCCTGCACAGCAACGAAAGTCACTTTCTGGCCTTCTTTCAGGCTTTTGAAGCCGTTGCCCTGAATGGCGCGGAAATGTACGAACAGATCCGGACCGCTTTCTGGAGTGATAAAACCAAAACCTTTCTCGTCGTTAAACCACTTGACGGTACCGCTCTGACGTGTGGACATTTCTTATTTCCTTTGACGCATAAATTGATGACAGCCCCTTTCACATGAAAGAGTACTGGAGCTGGTTGCAAGGAGTAAGAAGACGTCGAGCGGGATGTAGCTAACTTGTAGGCTACTGCCCAGGTCACGATTCCAAGCTGACCCATGCAAACACAGTGGACAAACTCTACGCCAACTACGGGAGAAAAAACAAGCCCCGCGAAGGCCCCGGTTTTACTGCTCTGAACGGCTGTTAGTCAGCTCACTAGTCCGGGCTTAGACGATTGTCTGGTTCTGTTTTTTATAAACGTTATAAGCAACGATCATATTTCACTCGGATGTTAAAAAACGCACTGTTTTATGGCGATTGCGTTACACATTAGTGCACGCATAACGCAATCGCGTTACTTATAGAAACAGTCGATCAACCACGATAGTAGCGTTGTGGAACAAATGGCATTTTGCTTACAAGCATCTGCACCTTTTTCCCACGGACAATGGCCCACACGGGCGTTTCGAGCGCTACGTAAGCACTGTCGAGGTAACCCATTGCCAACGGCCCGCCCAGAGTCGGACCGAAGCCGCCGCTGCAGACACTGCCGATGATCTCGCCAGCCTCGTTGACGATTTCTGCACCTTCACGCACCGGGGTGCGCTCCTGTGGCAGCAGGCCCACGCGTTTGCGTGCGACGCCATTCTGTTGCTGAGCGAAAATCTGCTCCGCGCCGGGGAAACCGCCGGCCCGTGCGCCATCGGCGCGGCGTGGCTTGGAAATCGCCCAGAGCAGGCTGGCTTCGATTGGTGTGGTTTCGGTGTTCATGTCGTGGCCGTACAGGCACAGCCCGGCTTCGAGGCGCAGCGAATCGCGCGCGCCGAGGCCGATGGCCTGGACTTCAGGTTCGGCGAGCAGGGCGCGGGCGAGTTTTTCCGCTTCGGCAGCCGGTACCGAGATTTCGAAACCGTCTTCACCGGTGTAGCCCGAACGGCTGACAAAGCAATCAATGCCGAGCAACGACACACGTTTGAACTGCATGAAGGTCATCTTCGCCACGTCCGGCGCAAGGCGCGCCAGCACCGTTACCGCTGCCGGACCTTGCAAGGCGAGCAGGGCGCGCTCCTCGAACAGCGCCGTAATGGTGCACTGATCGCCGATCTGTTTGTGCAGATGCGCGAGATCCTGATCCTTGCAGGCCGCGTTGACGACCAGGAACAGCTCGTCATTGCCGAGGTTGGCGACCATCAGGTCATCGAGGATGCCGCCGCTTTCGTTGGTGAACATCGCATAACGCTGCATGCCCACCGGCAAGTCGATGATGTCGACCGGTACCAGGGTTTCCAGGGCTTTGGCAGCGTTGGCACCGGTCAGGCGAATCTGGCCCATGTGCGAGACGTCGAACAACCCGGCCTGGTCGCGGGTGTGTTGGTGTTCTTTCATCACGCCGAGCGGGTATTGCACGGGCATGTCGTAGCCGGCGAACGGCACCATGCGCGCGCCGAGTTCGAGGTGCAGCGCGTGCAGCGGGGTTTTCGACAGGGTTTCGGTGGACATGCGTAGCTCCTTGGAAATTAGAGTTTGGGGGTAAGAAGCAAGATCAAGATCAAAAGCCCCTCACCCCAGCCCTCTCCCAGAGGGAGAGGGGGCTAATTGTTCTGGTCAAACGATACTGGACACGGTTATAGGGTTTAGGTCATTTCTCATGCTGCCAAGGCTTCCATTGCTACCGGAGTCCGATATCCGTTGTGACTGTGCAGCCTGATCCGATTGTAATAATGGGTCAGGTAGCGCAACACATCGGTACTAGCCTCATCTTCGTTTCGGTAGCCAGCCTTGGGTATCCATTCAGATTTCAAACTGCCAAAGAAACGCTCCATCGGGGCGTTATCCCAGCAGTTTCCTCGTCGACTCATGCTTTGTTTTATGCGCATGTCCGCCAGCATTTCACGAAATACTTTACTGCTGTAATGACAGCCCTGATCCGAATGGAACATTAGGTTTTCAGGGCGTCCTCGCGACTCGAAAGCCATCTTTAACGCTCGACAGGTCAGAGCTGAATCCGGACTTCTGGACATCGCCCAGCCGACGATGCGCCGGGCATGCAGATCAAGTACAGCAGCCAGATAAACCCAGTAAGTACCGGCCCAAATGTAAGTCACGTCGCCACACCACACTCGATTGGGGACCTCGACATTGAATTTACGCTCCAAATGATTGGGGGCGTATTGCGCCTCCGCACCGCTGGGTTTGTAACGATGCCTGCGCCGTTGCTGACTCTTCAACCCGAGCTCGCGCATCAGGCTACGAGCCATGTAACGACCCACCGACTCTTTTTCGTTACATAGCGCCTTTGACAGGCTGCGCGCGCCCATTGAGCCGCGACTTTGCTCATGTAATTCAGCAGCTTTGATCTTTAGGCGATTGCGCCCGTCATCTACTTTCGCCCGCTGTTTCAGACGCTCGTAATAACTGCTGCGGTTGATTCCAAATACAACGCACAACTCGGATCTTGAATATTGCTCGCTTAACTCCTCGACCAGCCTTACCGATCGAGGGAATCCGACATCAAGAGAGCTGTAGCCTTTTTTAAAATTTCCTTCTCGCGCTCAATCCGTCGAATTGTTGCTTCCAGTTCTTGGATGCGTTGTTGGTCAACGGTCATGGCCTTGGACTTCTCAGGCGTCTTGCCGCTGCGCTCCGCACGCAGTTGCTCAACCCAGCGACGCAGAGCTGTAGGGCCCACGCCCATTGCTTCGCAGGCTTCACTCACCGAATAGTCTTTATCCAAAACCAGGCAAGCCGCATCCCGTTTGAAATCTGTCGAAAAATATCGTCTGGTCAAATCACACCTCGTCTATGGGCGTAGATTACCGCCCTTTAGGGGTGTCCAGAATCATTAAGCCAGATCAAATTACGTTTCTCTCCCTAGGGGAGAGGTGGTCAATTTCGTTTGGCTTGGTTCGTGATCAGCATTCGATAATGTTGACTGCCAAACCGCCGCGGGCGGTTTCCTTGTATTTGCTTTTCATATCGGCGCCGGTCTGGCGCATGGTGCGGATGACTTTGTCGAGGGAGACGAAATGCTGACCGTCGCCACGCATGGCCATGCGCACCGCGTTGATGGCTTTCACCGAGCCCATCGCGTTGCGCTCGATGCACGGCACTTGCACCAGGCCGCCGATCGGGTCGCAGGTCAGGCCGAGGTTGTGTTCCATGCCGATTTCCGCGGCGTTCTCGACTTGCTGCACGCTGCCCCCGAGCACTTCGCACAGGGCGCCGGCTGCCATCGAACAGGCCACACCGACTTCACCCTGGCAGCCGACTTCGGCGCCGGAGATCGAGGCGTTTTCCTTGTAGAGAATGCCGATAGCGGCAGCGGTCAGCAGAAAACGCACGACGCCGTCGTCATTCGCCCCGGGGATAAAACGCATGTAGTAATGCAGCACCGCCGGAATGATTCCCGCCGCGCCATTGGTGGGCGCGGTAACCACGCGTCCGCCGTTGGCGTTTTCTTCGTTGACCGCCAGTGCATAAAGGTTGACCCAGTCAAGCACCGACAGCGGATCACGCAGGGCCGACTCCGGGTTCTTGCACAATTGCCGATGCAGCGCGGCGGCCCGGCGCCTGACCTTCAGACCGCCGGGCAAAATGCCTTCGTTTCTGCAGCCCGCAGCCACGCAGTCCTGCATCACTTGCCAGATGTTCAGCAGGCCGGCGCGAGTCTCGGCTTCCGGGCGCCAGGCGCTTTCGTTGGTCAGCATCACCTGACTGATCGACAGCCCGTAGGTGCTGCAATGGCCCAGCAAGTCCTTGGCGCTTTTGAACGGGAAAGTCAGCGGCGTGGCGTCTTCGACGATGCGATCGGCACCGGCGGCATCTTCATCGACAACAAAACCACCGCCGACCGAATAGTACTCGCGGCTGCGAATCTGAATTGCCGCCGCATCGAAGGCGCGAAAGATCATGCCGTTGGGGTGGTAGGCCAACGGCTTGCGGATCATTGCCAGATGTTCTTTTTCGTTGAACGCAATGCTGTGCTCGCCGAGCAGATTCAGCCGGCCGTTGCCGCGAATCTCCTGCAGGCGCGCGGCAACGGTTTCGGTGTCGACCGTGTCCGGGTGCTCGCCTTCGAGGCCGAGCAACACGGCTTTGTCGCTGCCGTGACCTTTGCCGGTAGCGCCCAGCGAACCGTACAGCTCGACGCGCACGCTGGCGGTGGCCGACAGCAGGTTTTCACGGCGCAGACCTTCGGCGAACCGCGCCGCCGCGCGCATCGGGCCGACGGTGTGGGAACTGGAGGGACCGATGCCAATCTTGAACAGGTCGAACACGCTTAACGACATGAGTGGTTCTCCGGTTTCTTGTTATGGGGATTGGCAGGTTCGTGCGGCTGACCACATTCCCCTGTAGGAGTGAGCCTGCTCGCGATAACGGTATGTCGGATAACAATTGAGTCGGCTGATCCACCGCTATCGCGAGCAGGCTCACTCCTACAGGGGGCTGCGGCGTGTGGGGGATCGGTGCAACTGATCCCCCTATACGGTTAAGCGTAGCTTTCGATCGATGGGCAGGCGCACACTAGGTTGCGATCACCGAAGACGTTGTCGACCCGGCCGACCGGCGGCCAGTATTTGCCTTCGATCAGCGAGGCGACCGGGTACACCGCTTGCTCGCGGCTGTACGGGTGAGTCCACTCGCCGACCAGTTCCGCTGCGGTGTGCGGGGCGTTTTTCAGTGGGTTGTCTTCCTTGTCCAGGGTGCCGTTTTCCACTGCGCGGATTTCTTCGCGGATGCGGATCATGGCGTCGCAGAAGCGATCCAGTTCTTCCTTGGATTCGCTTTCGGTCGGCTCGATCATCAGCGTGCCAGCGACCGGGAACGACATGGTCGGCGCGTGGAAGCCGAAGTCGATCAGGCGCTTGGCGACGTCATCGACGCTGATGCCGCTGCTGTCTTTCAACGGACGCAGATCGAGGATGCATTCGTGCGCCACCAGACCATTGCTGCCGGTGTACAGCACTGGGTAGTGCTCTTCCAGACGACGGGAAATGTAGTTGGCATTGAGGATCGCCAGTTGCGAAGCGCGCTTCAGACCGGCGCCACCCATCATGCGGATATACATCCAGGTGATCGGCAGAATGCTTGCGCTGCCGAAAGGTGCTGCGCAGACCGCGCCTTCCTTGCGTTCCATCTGGCCGTGGCCTGGCAGGAACGGGGTCAAGTGCGATTTGACGCCAATCGGGCCGACGCCCGGGCCGCCACCGCCGTGAGGGATACAGAAGGTTTTGTGCAGGTTCAGGTGGGAGACATCGCCGCCGAACTTGCCCGGGGCGCAGAGGCCGACCATGGCGTTCATGTTGGCGCCGTCGATGTACACCTGGCCGCCGTTGTCGTGAATGATCGCGCAGATTTCGCGGATGCCTTCTTCGAACACGCCGTGGGTCGACGGGTAAGTGATCATCAATGCAGCGAGGTGTTCACGGTGCTCGATGGCTTTGGCGCGCAGGTCTTCGATGTCGACGTTGCCACGGGCATCGCACGCGGTGACGACCACGCGCATGCCGGCCATTTGCGCGGTAGCCGGGTTGGTGCCGTGGGCCGACGACGGGATCAGGCAGATGTCACGGCGCTCATCGCCACGGCTCTGGTGGTAGGCGCGGATTGCCAGGAGACCTGCGTATTCACCTTGCGAACCAGCGTTCGGTTGCAGCGAGATCGCGTCGTAACCGGTGGCGGCACAGAGCATCGCTTCCAGTTCATCGGTCAGTTGCTGGTAACCGGCGCTTTGCGCGGCCGGGGCGAACGGGTGCAGCGCACCGAATTCGGCCCAGGTCACCGGAATCATTTCGCTGGCGGCGTTGAGTTTCATGGTGCACGAGCCCAGCGGGATCATGGTGCGATCCAGCGCCAGGTCTTTGTCCGCCAGTTTGCGCAGGTAGCGCATCAGCTCGGTTTCCGAGTGATAGCGGTTGAACACCGGGTGGCTGAGGATCGGCGACTGACGTACCAGCGCAGCAGGGATGGTGCTCTGCACCGAAGCAGCCAGTGCAGCGAAGTCCGGCAGGGTCTTGCCGTCGGCGAACAGGCCCCACAGGGTTTCGATATCAGCCTGGGTGGTGGTTTCATCGACCGACAGGCCCAGACGTTCAGCGTCGACCACGCGCAGGTTGATCTGCGCAGCGTGCGCCTTGTCGTGCAGCGCGGCGGTGTGTGCGCCGGTGGCTACAGTCAGGGTGTCGAAGAAACTGGCTTGTTCGACGTTAGCGCCCAGTGCGCTCAGGCCCTTGGCCAGAATCGCGGTCAGGTGGTGCACGCGGTTGGCGATCTGGGTCAGGCCTTTCGGGCCGTGGTAGACGGCGTACATGCTGGCGATGTTGGCCAGCAGCACCTGCGCGGTGCAGATGTTCGACGTGGCCTTTTCGCGGCGGATGTGTTGCTCGCGGGTCTGCATCGCCAGACGCAGGGCCGGCTTGCCGAAGCGGTCAACCGAGACACCGACCAGACGGCCGGGCATGTCACGCTTGAACGCATCTTTGGTGGAGAAGTAAGCGGCGTGCGGGCCACCGAAGCCCAGCGGCACGCCGAAGCGTTGCGCTGAACCGATCGCCACGTCGGCGCCGAATTCGCCCGGTGCGGTGAGCAGGGTCAGGGCCAGCAGATCAGCGGCCACGGCGACCAAAGCGTTGGCGGCGTGGAAGCGTTCGGTCAGTTCGCGGTAGTCGAACAGATCACCGTTGCTCGCCGGGTATTGCAGCAGCGCGCCGAAGAACGGCGTCACGTCAGTCAGCTCGCGCTCATCGCCCACTACAACTTCAATGCCCAGCGGCTCGGCACGGGTGCGCAGCACGTCGAGGGTTTGCGGGTGGCTGTGGATCGAGGCGAAGAATTGGTGGCTGCCCTTGTTCTTGCTCAGGCGTTTGCAGAAGGTCATGGCTTCGGCAGCGGCGGTGGCTTCGTCGAGCAGGGAGGCGTTGGCGATCGGCAGGCCGGTGAGGTCGCTGATCAGGGTCTGGAAGTTCAGCAGCGCTTCGAGACGGCCCTGGGAAATTTCTGGCTGATACGGGGTGTAAGCGGTGTACCAGGCCGGGTTTTCCAGCAGGTTGCGCAGGATCGGCGACGGCGTGTGGCAGTTGTAGTAGCCCTGGCCGATGTAGGTTTTGAACAGCTGATTCTTGCCGGCGATGGATTTGATCATCGCCAGGGCGTCGGCTTCGCTGAGGCCGTCGTCCATGCCGAGCACGCTGGTGCCCTTGATGCTTTCCGGGATGACGCTGGCGCTCAGCGCTTCAAGCGAGTCGAAGCCGAGGCTGTTGAGCATGGCTTGCTCGTCACCGGCGCGCGGGCCGATGTGACGGGCGATGAATTCGTTGGCGGTGCCGAGATTGATCTGGCTCATGGCGTAATTCCTCAGGCTTCGGCTTGGGCTTTGATCAGACGGTCGTAAGCGTCTTGATCGAGTAGTTGGCCGACAGCGGCGGCGTCGCTTGGCTGGAAGCGGAAGAACCAGCCTTCGCCCAGCGGATCTTCGTTGACCAGCTCAGGAGCGTTTTCCAGAGCCGGGTTGACGGCCAGTACTTCGCCGTCGAGCGGCATGTACACGCCGCTGGCGGCTTTCACCGATTCCACGGTGGCGGCTTCGGCGCCTTTTTCGTAAGCCTGCAGCTCAGGCAGTTGCACGAACACCACGTCGCCCAGGGCGTTCTGCGCAAACGCGGTGATGCCGACAGTGACACTGCCGTCGGCTTCGGTGCGCAGCCATTCGTGATCTTCAGTAAAACGCAACTCGCTCATGGAAACTCCTCAGGGGGCCAGACGCGTCTGGTGGACGCGGTGGAAAGCTTGGGGCGTGGAAGCCCTCATAGATGAGGAGACAGGTAGCAAGAATGCGGCCAAGGTTAATTTGTCGATGTAAATCAATGGGTTGGCTGATTTTCGCACTTCTCGGGATATCGCTGTTGTAGCGAAATCGCTACAGCTTGGGGCGAGGAGAAAAGCTGAGCGGGATCAAAGCGTTGCGCAGCACAGGTCATAGGCGGGTGTAGCGATATCGTTCCGCTGTAGCGCTTTCGGTACAGGTGAAGGTCGCTTTTGAACAGATTTCGAATCCGTCACAAATCATTGTAGGAGTGAGCCTGCTCGCGATAGCGGTGTGGCAGACGACAAATTAATTGACTAAACCGCTATCGCGAGCAGGCTCACTCCTACAAGGGGGAGCGGCAATGAGTCAGGGTTTATTGGGAATGCCGTACTTGCGCAATCGATGGGCGATGGCGGTATGCGAAGTTTGCAAGCGGCTCGCCAGTTGCCGGGTCGAGGGGTAGCTGACGTAGAGCTTTTCCAGCAGCTCTCTCTCGAAGGACTCGACGGCTTGTTCAAGACTGTCGACGTCGGTGTCGGCCTGGCGCGCCACTGAGGTGCCGGCAATGTCGAGGTCGCCGATATCGACCAGGCTGCTCTCGCAAATCGCTGCCGCGCGGAAAATCACGTTCTGCAGTTGCCGCACGTTGCCCGGCCAGAGATTGCCGAGCAGCGCCGGATAAGTCCCCGGCGCCAGGCGGCAGACCGGGCGCTGGATCTGCGCACAGGCTTGCTGCATGAAATACCGCGCCAACAGCAGAATGTCCTGGCCGCGTTCACGCAGCGGCGGCACTTCGACGTTGAGCACGTTGAGGCGATAGAACAGGTCTTCGCGGAACAGGCCTTCGCTGACCATTTTTTCCAGATCGCGGTGGGTCGCGCTGAGGATGCGCACGTTGACCTTCACTTCACGATCACCGCCGACGCGGCGGAAGCTGCCGTCGTTCAGGAAACGCAGGAGCTTGGCCTGCAAGTACGGTGACATCTCGCCGATCTCATCGAGAAACACCGTGCCCTGATTGGCCAGTTCCATCAGCCCCGGTTTACCGCCACGCGCGGCGCCGGTGAAAGCACCGGGGGCGTAGCCAAACAGTTCGCTTTCGGCGAGGTTTTCCGGCAGTGCCGCGCAGTTCAGGGCGAGAAACGGTGCGCTGTGCCGCGCACTGATCGCGTGGCACGCGCGGGCGACCAGTTCTTTGCCGGTACCGGTTTCGCCTTGAATCAATAAAGGTGCGTCAAGCGCCGCGACCCTTTGCGCGCGGGCCTTGAGGGTGCGGATCGCCGGGGATTCGCCGAGCAGCGCGTCGAAGCCTTCGGCGTGGTCGTGATGCAGCGCCGAGAGCTGTTCGCCGATGCGGTTCGGCTGATAGAGGGTCAGCAGGGCGCCGGCGTCGGTGATCGGCGTGGCATCCAGCAACAGCGTCTGGCCGTTGACGGTGATCTCGCGCAGCGGCAGGCGGAAGCCGTTTTCCAGCAGGGTGCCGAGCAGGCCGGGATCATTGAACAGCGCCGACACGCTTTCGCCAGCGGGTTCGCGACCGTACAACGCGATCAACGCCGGGTTGGCCAGCAGCACCTTGCCGGCGCTATCTAGGGCCAACACCGGATCGGTCATCGCCGCGAGCAGGGCATCGAGCTGCAAATGCCGACGCTGGCCGGGCAGGATATCGACCACGGTTACCGCTACCACGCCGAGCACCCGAAACAGCGCATCTTTCAGCTCTTCGAGCACTTGCGGGCTCAGGGTTGGCGCGTCGATGTAGACGTTCGGCGGGATCATCTCCACCGCATCCAGATTGAGATTGCGCCCACCGAGGATAGCCAGGACTTCCTGGGTGATGCCGACGCGGTCGATGAAGCTGACGTGGATACGCATGGGGCGGTTCAGTGATCTGCAGAGCGGAGGGGGGCAAGTATGCCTTGGGCTTGAAGAGAGGTGAAAGCAAAAGCACCCTCACCCCAGCCCTCTCCCGGAGGGAGAGGGGGTCGACCGAGGTGTCTGGGGTTATGCATCGACCTGAAAGTACCGGGCGATTATGGATTCAGTGATGCAGGATCAGGTCGACGCAATGCTGCAGCATCCCCCAATCGGTCCCCTCTCCCTCTGGGAGAGGGTTAGGGTGAGGGGCTTTGGATTTTTATTCGAAATGCTCGAGATTGACCGGATCCCCTGACTGCATATTCAACTTCTGCCGAATGTCTTCGAACATCAGGTCGTAATGCTTGTGCACCGAGCCGATCTGGCTGTGGGTCTTGGGGATTCCGTACTTCTCGGCGATCCGGGTCACGTCACGGGCGAAGTTGTAGGCCTCCTCCTTAGGCAGGAAAAACGTTTCCTTCATGTCCTTGCCCTGCATGCTGCCATGCAGGTTGAACTGAATCCCTTTGCCTTTCTGCGGATCGGTGAACACTTCATAGTCCAGATGCACGTTGTAATTGACGTCATCGTCGGTCAACGCGTGCCGCTCGATATGCAGATGACCGGGTTCGAATTGGGCCATTGAGCTACTCCTTTCAAGGCATGGGAGCGGAGCAGGTCTTGTGCCTGCTCCGGCGTTTATTGTTATCGGTAGCTGATCCCCGGCTTCGCCGTGCTGACCCGCGTACCGGCGGTGCCCTGGACGATGGCTTCGATATCGGCCAGCGAACCGATCACCGCGACCTTGCCAGTATGGCGTGCGAACTCGCAAGCTGCCTGCACCTTCGGCCCCATGGAACCGGCGGCGAAACCGAGGCGTTCGAGTTCGTCCGGGTGGGCTTCGGCGATGGCTTTCTGGGTGGGTTTGCCGTAGTCGATGAACGCCGCGTTGACGTCGGTGGCGATCACCAGCAGGTCGGCTTCCAGTTGCTCGGCGAGCAGCGACGAGCACAGGTCCTTGTCGATTACCGCCTCGATGCCTTTGAGATTGCGCTGTTCGTCATACATGGTCGGAATGCCGCCGCCACCGGCGCAGATCACAATGCTGCCCTTGTCCAGCAGCCACTTGATCGGGCGGATTTCGAAGATGCGTTTCGGCCGTGGACTGGCGACGACACGGCGGAACTTGTCGCCGTCGGCAGCAATTGCCCAGCCTTTTTCGGCGGCGAGTTTTTCCGCTTCGGCTTTTTCGTACACCGGGCCGATCGGCTTGGTCGGGTTCTTGAAGGCCGGGTCGTTGGCGTCGACTTCGACCTGGGTGAGCAGGGTGGCGAACGGCACTTCGAAGTCGAGCAGATTGCCCAGTTCCTGTTCGATGATGTAGCCGATCATGCCCTCGGTTTCGGCGCCGAGCACGTCCAGCGGGTACGGAGTGACAGACGTATAGGCCGCCGCTTGCAGCGACAGCAGGCCGACTTGCGGGCCATTGCCGTGGGCGATGACCAGTTGGTTGCCGGGATGGATCTTGGCGATTTGCTCGGTGGCGATGCGGATGTTGGCGCGCTGATTGTCAGCGGTCATCGGCTCACCACGGCGGAGCAGGGCGTTACCGCCCAGGGCTACGACGATACGCATGGTGCAATCCTTCTAAGCAGAGGAGTGGCAAACGACTCGATCAATTGTAGGAGTGAGCCTGCTCGCGATGACGGAGCATCAGTCGACATTAATGTTGAATGTCAGACCGCTATCGCGAGCAGGCTCACTCCTACATGGAGCGGTGCCGCTCTTAGAGATCAGCCAGGGTCGAGACCAGGATCGCCTTGATCGTGTGCATGCGGTTCTCCGCTTGCTCGAAGGCGATGCAGGCCGGCGACTCGAACACGTCGTCGGTCACTTCGATGCCGTTTTTCAGATGCGGATATTGTTCGGCGATCTGTTTGCCGACCTTGGTGTCACTGTTGTGGAACGCTGGCAGGCAGTGCATGAACTTGGTGCGCGGGTTGCCGGTGGCTTTCATCAGCTCGGCGTTGACCTGATACGGCAGCAGCTGCTGGATGCGCTCGGCCCAGGCTTCCACCGGTTCGCCCATCGATACCCAGACATCGGTGTGAATGAAGTCGACGCCTTTGACCGCTTCCTTCGGATCTTCGGTGAGGGTGATGCGTGCGCCACTTTCCTCACCGTATTTTTTGCAGCGCGCTACCAGATCGTCCAGTGGCCACAGGGCTTTTGGCGCGCAGATGCGCACATCCATGCCGAGTTTGGCGCCGATCAGCAACAGCGAGTTGCCCATGTTGTTGCGCGCATCGCCGAGGTAGGCGTAGCTGATTTCGTGGATCGGCTTGTCGGCGTGCTCACGCATGGTCAGCACGTCGGCGATCATCTGGGTCGGGTGATATTCATCGGTCAGGCCGTTGAACACCGGCACACCGGCAAACTTGGCCAGTTCCTCGACGATTTCCTGTTTGAAGCCACGGTACTCGATGGCGTCGTACATGCGCCCGAGCACGCGGGCGGTGTCCTTCATGCTTTCCTTGTGGCCGATCTGCGAGGAGTTCGGGTCGATGTAGGTGACGTTGGCGCCCTGGTCGTAGGCCGCCACTTCGAAGGCGCAACGGGTGCGGGTCGAGGTTTTTTCGAAGATCAGGGCGATGTTGTTGCCCTTCAGGTGTTGCTGCTCGGTGCCGGTGTATTTCGCGCGTTTGAGATCGCGGGACAGGTCGAGCAGGTAACGCAATTCGCGAGGGGTGTGGTGTTCCAGGCTCAGCAAATTACGGTTGTGGATGTTAAAAGCCATGATGGATCTCCTTCGGTGTCGGTTATCCCCCTGGCCGCACTGGGTAAGTGCCGGCCAGGGCTCAGAGGTTTAGTAGTCGATTGGGTCACGCACGATCGGGCAGGTCATGCAGTGGCCGCCGCCACGGCCGCGACCGAGTTCGCCGGCGCTGATGGTGATGACTTCCACGCCGGCCTTGCGCAGCAGGGTATTGGTGTAGGTGTTGCGGTCGTAGCCGATGACCACGCCGGGTTCCATCGCCACCACGTTGTTGCCGTCGTCCCATTGCTCGCGTTCGGCGGCGAAGCTGTTGCCGCCGGTTTCCACCACGCGCAGTTTCGGCAGGTTGAGCGCAGCGGCGACGGTGTCGAGGAAGCTGCCTTCTTCGCGGCGGATGTCGATGCCACCCTGTTTGCTTTCGTCAGGACGCAGGGTGAAGGCGACGATCTGGTTGACCACTTCCGGGAAGATCGTCACCAGGTCGCGGTCGCAGAAGCTGAACACGGTGTCCAGGTGCATTGCTGCGCGGGACTTCGGCAGGCCGGCGACGATGACTTTTTCCACCGCTTTGTTGTTGAACAGGTTCAGCGCCAGTTGGCCGATGGCCTGCCGCGATGAACGCTCGCCCATGCCGATCAGCACCACGCCGTTGCCGATCGGCATGACGTCGCCGCCCTCGAGGGTGGAGTTGCCGTGGTCCTTGTCCGGGTCGCCGTACCAGATCTCGAATTCGGCGTTGGTGAACTGCGGATGGAATTTGTAGATGGCGGTGGTCAGCAAGGTTTCCTGACGGCGCGCCGGCCAGTACATCGGGTTCAGCGTCACGCCGCCGTAGATCCAGCAGGTGGTGTCGCGGGTGAACTGGGTGTTCGGCAGCGGCGGCAGGATGAAGCTGGAGTGGCCGAGGAAGTCGCGGAACATCTGGATGGTCTTGCCACCGAAGCTGTCCGGCAGATCATCGGCCGAGACGCCGCCAATCAGGAATTCGGCGATGTGCCGTGGCTCAAGGCTTTTCAGCCAGGATTTGACCTCACTGATCAGGCCCAGGCCCACCGAGTCGGCGGTGACCTTGCGCTCAAGAATCCAGTCCAGGGCTTCGGGAATGGCGACGATGTCGGTCAGCAGGTTGTGCATTTCCAGCACGTCGATGCCGCGTTCGCGCATCTTGGTGACGAAGTCGAAGTGGTCGCGCTTGGCCTGTGCCACCCACAGCACGTCGTCGAACAGCAGTTCATCGCAGTTGTTCGGGGTCAGCCGCTGATGGGCCAGACCTGGGGAGCAAACCATGACTTTACGCAGTTTCCCGGCTTCGGAGTGGACGCCGTACTTCACTTTTTCCGTGGTCATTTCTGTGTTCCTCCAGATGACAGATCAATCAGGGGTTACAGCGTCAGGAAGCCATCGTAGAGACCGTAGGCCGCCACCACGGCGCCCACGACCACTGCGGCGAAAATCAGCTTCTCGACGTTGGTGAAAACCGGTTGTTTGAGTTCCAGCTTGGCCTTGGCGAACAGGATCGCACCGGGCGCATAAAGCAGGGCCGACAGCAGCAGGTACTTGACCCCGCCGGCGTACAACAACCACACCGCATAGATCAGGGCGATACCGCCGATGATCAGATCCTTGCGCCGCTCGGCGGCAAACCCTTCGTAGCTCTCGCCGCGCACCGCCAGCAGCAGGGCATAGGCCGCCGACCACAGGTAGGGCACCAGAATCATCGAGGTGGCGAGGTAGATCAGCGACAGGTACGTGCTGGCCGAGAACAGCGTGATGATGAGGAAAATCTGCACCATGGCATTGGTCAGCCACAGCGCGTTGACCGGCACGTGGTTGGCGTTTTCCTTGCGCAGGAACTCCGGCATGGTGTGGTCTTTGGCGGCGGCGAACATGATCTCCGCACACAGCAGCACCCATGACAGCAGCGCGCCCAGCAGCGAAATGATCAGACCGACGCTGATCAGCACCGCGCCCCAGTGCCCGACCACGTGTTCAAGCACGGCGGCCATCGAGGGGTTCTGCAGTTTCGCCAGTTCCGGCTGGGTCATGATGCCCAGCGACAGCACGTTCACCAGCACCAGAAACAGCAGCACGGTGATGAAGCCGATCACGGTGGCCTTGCCGACATCCGAACGTTTCTCGGCGCGGGCGGAGAAGATGCTCGCGCCTTCGATGCCGATAAACACCCAGACGGTGACCAGCATCATGTTGCGCACCTGGTTCATCACACTGCCCAGATCCGGGTTTTTCACGCCCCAGATGTCGGCGGTGAAGATGTCCAGTTTGAACGCGAAGACCGCAATCAGCACGAACAGCAGCAGCGGCACGACCTTGGCGACCGTGGTCACCAGGTTGATGAACGCCGCTTCCTTGATTCCGCGCAGCACCAGGAAGTGCACGCCCCACAGCAGCAAGGACGCGCCGATCACCGCCGCCGGCGTGTTGCCTTCGCCGAAGATCGGAAAGAAGTAGCCGAGGGTGCTGAACAGCAGAACGAAGTAGCCAACGTTGCCCAGCCAGGCGCTGATCCAGTAACCCCAGGCAGACGAGAAGCCCATGTAGTCGCCGAATCCGGCCTTGGCGTAGGCGTAGACCCCGCCGTCCAGGTCAGGCTTGCGATTGGCGAGGGTCTGAAAGACGAAAGCGAGGGTGAGCATGCCGACGGCGGTGATGGCCCAGCCGATCAGCACGGCACCGACGTCGGCGCTGGCGGCCATGTTTTGCGGCAACGAAAATATCCCGCCACCGATCATTGAACCGACTACCAGTGCAACCAGTGCACCGAGTCTTAGTTTTCCGGGCGCTTCAGACATTTGCATGACTCCATTGCAGGAAAGGAGAGCTCACAGCCTAGTACCGTTGTCTGTTCGAATAGCTGACTTGGATCAGTGCATGGCCACATTCCATTGTTAATGAATGACTTATCCACCCGTTGCGGGCATAACGCTGTGCTCTGAAAGGCCCGCGACAGAGCCTTTTCGCTAATGCAATTGGGAATAGCTATTAATGCTTTCGAACTATGACGCTAGTTGCTTTTGCGGGTTTGGCAAATGTCCGTCATCTGTTTTCAGTACAGAATCGAATTATCAGGATCAGCGCACAAAACTGACTTAACGTGCTACGCGTTATCGTCATCCGCTATATATAAATGTGCTCGCCTATGCATTACCTGATAAACGTCATCTACTCTTAGGCTTTTAGTCAGCTGTTGTTACAAATAAATAACAGCGGCTTGTTCAAGGAGATCTGCATGTCGCAACCGACGCAAAAGCTGCGCCTTGGTGCGTTGATCGCTCTGGTGGTGGGCTCGATGATCGGCGGGGGGATTTTCTCGTTGCCGCAGAACATGGCGGCGCGCGCCGATGCCGGGGCGATCCTGATTGGCTGGGGCATTACCGCGATCGGCATGCTGACCTTGGCCTTCGTCTTTCAGACCCTGGCCAATCGCAAACCGGAGCTGGACTCGGGCGTCTATGCCTATGCCAAGGCCGGGTTTGGCGATTACATGGGCTTTTCGTCGGCCTGGGGTTACTGGATCAGCGCCTGGCTGGGCAACGTCGGTTATTTCGTCTTGCTGTTCAGCACCCTCGGCTACTTCTTTCCGGTGTTCGGCCAGGGCAACACGCCGATCGCCATCGGCTGCGCCTCGGTACTGTTGTGGGCGGTGCACTTTCTGGTGATGCGCGGAATCAAGGAGGCGGCGCTGATCAACCAGTTGACCACCGTGGCCAAGGTCGTACCGCTGATCATGTTCATCGTCATCGCTGCCGTGGCGTTCAAGGCGGACATCTTCACCCGCGACATCTGGGGCCGCAGCAACCCGAACTTCGGCGGGGTGATGGACCAGGTGCGCAACATGATGCTGGTCACCGTGTTCGTGTTCATCGGCATCGAAGGCGCCAGTGTGTATTCGGCGCGGGCGGAAAAACGCAGCGATGTCGGCCGCGCCACGGTGATCGGTTTCATCGGCGTGCTGGCGCTGCTGGTGCTGGTCAATGTGCTGTCGCTGGGGATCATGAGCCAGCCGGAACTGGCCAATCTGCAGAATCCTTCACTGGCGGCGGTGCTCGAACACATCGTCGGGCCGTGGGGCGCGTTGCTGATCAGCGTCGGGCTGGCGATTTCCCTGTTGGGCGCGTTGCTGTCGTGGGCTCTGCTGTGCGCAGAAATCCTCTTCGCCACGGCCAAGGACAAAACCATGCCGGCGTTCCTCAAGAAGGAAAACAACAATCACGTGCCGGTCAACGCGCTGTGGCTGACTAACGCGATGATCCAGATTTTCCTGCTGATCACGCTGTTCTCGGCGGGTACTTACACCAGTCTGATCTATCTGGCCTCGTCGATGATTCTGGTGCCGTATCTGTGGTCGGCGGCCTACGCGGTGCTGCTCAGCGGGCGCGGTGAAACCTACGAACACGCCTCGGCCGAACGCACCAAGGATCTGCTGATTGGCGGCATCGCACTGATTTACGCGGTGTGGCTGTTGTACGCCGGCGGGGTGAAGTATCTGCTGCTGTCGGCGCTGTTGTATGCCCCCGGGGTGATTCTGTTTGCCAAGGCCAAGCATGAACAGGGCCAGCCGGTTTTTACCACGGTGGAGAAAGGGATTTTTGCCTGCGTGGTGATTGGCGCGGGGCTGGCGGCGTATGGGTTGTATAGCGGGGTGTTGGCGTTGTGATCTGAAAAGCAGCTCCTCACCCCAGCCCTCTGCCTGAGGTAGAGGGGGCCGACCGGGGGATATTGGCGAATTACGCCGACGTGAAAGACCTTGACCGAATCCATAATCGACTGGTTTTTCAGGTCGACGTATAGCGCAAGACCCCTCGGTCGGCCCCCTCTCCCTCCAGGAGGGCTGGGGTGAGGGGCTTCTTCTAGAGCCACTGCGCAGGATACGAGCCCAACTCCGTCGCCGGCAAATCCCACCGCACTGCCACCCCGCTGATCTGCACCGGCACGCGCAACCTCCGCGCCGGGCCCCACGCGGTGTGTTCAATTGCCGAATCCTGATCCAGCGCGTTTTCGGCCCGCAGCGGATCAAGCGTCCCCGGCCCATGCTCGACCAACAGCTTCGCCGTGCGCGCCAGCGACAGCCGCGCCGCCCCGCCGCGACCGTTGGCCAGGCGTTCAGTCAGCAGCCTGATCGCACTCGCCGCCATCAGATACCCGGTCGCATGATCCAGCGCCTGCACTGGCAACGGCGTCGGTTTATCGCTGTGCTTCCAGCGCTGTCCGGCCTCGGCGATGCCGCTGCTCATCTGCACCAGGCTGTCGAAGCCCCTGCGGTTCTGCCACGGGCCGCTCCAGCCGTAGGCGTTGAGGCAGACATCGATCAGACCGGGCGCCAGTTGTCGACGGCGCTCAACACCAAAGCCGAGGTGTTCCAGAGCGTCGGCACGATAGCCGTGCAGCAGGATGTCGGCGTCTTGCAACAAACCTTCGAACACTGCGCGATCCGCCGGAGTCTGCAGGTCCAGCCGCGCGCAATGTTTGCCGACGGTCATTTCCGGAACCACACCGGGTTCGTTCCAGCTCGGCGGATCGATGCGCAGCACATTGGCGCCCAGCCCGGCGAGCAAGCGGCTGGCGGTGGGGCCGGCGAGCACGCGGGTCAGATCGAGCACCTTGATCCCGGCCAGTGGTCGCGCGATCGAACCTTGCCATTCGGCACGGTGCTCGTCTGTCTGCGCAATGAAATGCACCAACGGCTCAGCATTCACTGCCAGCCCTTGCGGGTGCTGCTGCCACTGCGCCCAACTGCGCATTTCAGCGGCGCAACCCTGGGCGTCGACCACCGCTTGTTCCAGATCCGTACTTGCCCATTGCGCAACTTTCGCCGCCATTGCTGCACGGTCGGCGCAGGCGCCAAGCACCCGTTCAGCGGCGGCGCGGTGATGCGGGGCGTTGGTGTGCAGGCGGATCCAGCCGTCCCGGGTGGCATAGTCGCCGGCGACCGGATCCCACAGCGGCGGCACTTGCCAGCCGATCGGGCGCAGCGAGGTGGAGAACCAGAACGAGGCCAGACGTCGATCGACCGCAACGGCGGGCATGTCACCGGTCTGCTGGTGGAGCAATTCGCTGACCGCTTGCCCGGCAGCGGCGATGCTGGCGCAGGCCAGCTCGGTGACCGCGAACGCCGAGGGCAGCGCGCCGTCACCGTTGAAGGGGATTGGCGTGCGCGGCAGGTCGAGTGCGGTCTGGATGGACGTAAGCAGATCAGTCATCGAAGCCCTCCTGAGCGAGAGGGGGATGATAGTGCAAAAAAATCGCGGTTTAGATGAAACCAGGATGTGGACCCGTTCCCTGTGGGAGCGAGCCTGCTCGCGAAGGCGTCGTGTCAGTCAACACTGATGTTGGATATGACGACCTCTTCGCGAGCAGGCTCGCTCCCACAGGGATTTATGCTGGATTGTTACACGCGGAACTGATCCATCAATTTCATCTGCTGGCTCGCCAGGCTGTTGAGCTGGCTGCTGATCGCCGCTGATTCCGTGGCTTGTTCGGTCAGGGTTTCGGTCACGGTGCGAATCGCCGAGACGTTGCGGTTGACCTCTTCGGCCACTGCGCTCTGCTCTTCGGCAGCACTGGCGATCTGCAGGTTCATGTCGCTGATCACCGTCACCGCGTCGCTGATCTTGCCCAATGCATCGACCGCCTGGCGGATCTGCCCGGCGTTGTTGTGCGCCTGGGTCTGGCTCGAGTGCATGGTCGCGACCACGCCACGGGTGCCGGTCTGGATGCGCTCGATGACCACGCGGATTTCTTCCACCGAATCCTGCGTGCGCTTGGCCAGGTTGCGCACCTCGTCAGCGACCACGGCAAAACCGCGACCGCTTTCGCCGGCGCGGGCGGCTTCGATAGCAGCGTTGAGGGCCAGCAGGTTGGTCTGTTCGGCGATGCTGCGGATCACTTCCAGCACCGAGCCGATCTGCTCGCTGTTGACCGCCAGCGCTTCGACTTCGGTCACCGCTTTGCTGACTTCATCGGCCAGTTGATTGATGTCGCGGGTGCTGCGCTCGATGATCGCCATACCGTCCTTGGCCGACTGGTCGGCACCTTTGGCCGCATTGGCGGCGTTCGAGGCACTGTCGGCGACATCGTGGGCGGTGGCGCTCATTTCGTTGGACGCGGTGGCGACCTGATCGATTTCGCGGAACTGCACCTGCATGCCTTCGCTGGTCTGCCGGGCAATTTCCGAAGACTGATCAGCCGTGCCACGGGCTTCGGTGATGCTCTGTTTGATCTGCGCGATGGTCGGCTGCAGCTTGTCGAGAAAGCGGTTGAACCAGTTCACCAGCTCGCCCAATTCGTCTTTCTTGCTGTAGTTCAGACGCTGGGTCAGATCGCCTTCGCCGCTGGCAATGTTCTTCAGCATTTCGGCGACACTGTTGATCGGACGGGTGACCCCGGAGGCGGTGAGCCAGATCAGCAGCAGGCCGACCAGACCGGCCACCACGGCGACCAGCAGAGCAGTGATCACGCCGGTTTCCTGCGCATCATCCAGCACCGCTTGCAGCTTCACCGAGTCAGCCAGCAGCACTTGTTTGGGCAGGTCGATGACCACGCCCCACGCCCGCGAATTGCCGATCGGATCGACCGGGTAAACCGCGCGAATCAGCTCCCCCTGTTCAAGAATTTTCGCCGTGCCGCTGCCGACCAGTTGCAGAACATCCTTGCCGTCCGCGCCGAGGGTGTCACTGATCTTTTTGCCGACCCGCGTCGCGTCAGCACTGTCGGCCGCCAGCACGCCGCTGCCGGAAACGATCAGCATATGCCCGGCGTTGTTGAACAGGCTGCGTTGCGAGTCGACGGCGGCGGCTTGCAGCGCGTCGAGGGCAATGTCGACACCGACTACGCCGATCGCTTTGCCGTCGACCATCACTGGCACGGAAATGGTCGTCATGAGCATTTCCTTGCCACCGACGGTGTCGGCATACGGGTCGAGCAGGCAGGTGCGCTTGTTGTCGCGAGGGCAGGTGTACCAACTGTTGTACGGCGTGCCGCTGACGCTGAGGGTGGTCTTGGTCAGGTCATCTTCGACCATGATCGTATTCAGCGCGCCGCCGGCGGCACGGCTCCAGTAGGAAGCGAAGCGCCCAGCCTCGTTGGACTGCCGCGCGGCGTCGTTGGCGAACTCGCTGTCCTTGCCGTCGAGGCCGTTGGGTTCGAAGGCCAGCCAGATACCGAGGACTTTATCGTTGCGCTCGAACGCGGTTTTCAGGCTCTGGTTCAACTCTTCACGAACCGCGCCTGGTTCGAGTGAACGCTTGGCCGCCATCGTCCGCAGATCCTTGATCTGGTCGGCGAGGGCGGTGACCACCAGCAGGCTTTCGCCAAAGGTTTTCTGCACCCGCACTGCCTGCTCGGCGGCCTTGGCCTGCAGCAGGTTCTGCACGCTGGCGGTGAGCAACTGGTTGCTGGATTGACTGACCAGTTCGTCGTTCTGGTTGGTCTGGTAGATGTTCATGCTGACAATCAGCGCCACCACTCCGAGCAGGCACAGGCCGGAGAGCAGGACGATTTTCAGGCGAATGGACAGAGCGTCGAACATGGGGCGATCTCGCGAATGAAATAGACAGGTGGCCTGGGCCGCAGCCCGGTTTGCCAAATCCATTCAGCGCCATTCAATGCTCATCGGCGTCGAGCGAGACGGCATGAGGCGCCCGCCGACAGACGGTCGCCGCTAAACGTTTGCGCAGGGGGAAGTGCTGAAAAATCTTTAATTACAGGGATGTTTCGCGACAGCAGCGGGCGCTTCCGGGCGCGACCAGATCCACAGATTGCCCAGGCCCATGCCGACCATTGCCAGATAAATCGGCCAGCCGTGATCGAGCAGCACCAGCATCAATGTTGCGCATAGCAGCATGCTCACGGTGGCACTGACCTTGGCCTTGCGCGCGATGATCTTGCCGTTGCGCCAGTTACTGAGGATCGGCCCGAACAGACGATGGTTTTCCAGCCAGGCACTCAGGCGCGGCGAACTGCGGGTCGCGGCCCACGCGGCAAGGAGGATGAACTCGGTGGTCGGCAGACCGGGCACGACGATGGCGATCAGGCCAATGCCGAGGCTGACATAGGCCAGCAGGGCGAACAGCAGACGGGCGAGTTTCGAAGAGGCGGGTGCGGGCATGGGCTCGAGGTGGCTTCTGGAGCGGAACGGGGATCTTACAGACTTACGCAGCCCCCTGTAGGAGTGAGCCTGCTCGCGATAGCAATGTATCAGTCGACATCGATGTTGAATGAAAGGACGCTATCGCGAGCAGGCTCACTCCTACAGAGGGAAATGGCGGTGTGTCAGGCAGGTTCGGCTTCTGTCGCATAAGCCCGTTCCAGCAGCACGGTGAAGCGGTTGAACGCGTCCAGCGCGCCTTGCTCCACTTCGGCCTCTTCCTCTGCCGTGAACGGCAAAGCGTCGAGGGTGCGTACGAAGCTTTTCCAGCCCTCGGCGCGGCCACCTTGCGGTTCAGCCAAATGCCGGGCGCCGAAGGTTTCGCTCAGCTCGAGCGCCACGGCGCGCTTGATCAGGAACGCCGCGCCGAGTTTGGAACCCTCCGACACGAAGATCCAGCCCAGCGCCCGCGCCTTGCTCGGGTTTTTCAACGCGCCAGCCACTGGGGCCGGGACGTCGGTATCGAGGTCGGCGAGGTCAGCCTTGGCCGCTTCGGCGCGGCAACGGGCCGGCAGGTCAGGGACGATCGCAGTCAGTTCAGCGTCGTTGTACAGCTCGACCAGTTCCGCCTGGAACAGGTATTGCGCAACAACGAATCGGGCGAAGCTGGCGCGGGTTTCGAAGGGCGCGTGGGCTTTGACCAGCGCATCGAGTTTGCTGTGCGGCTCATGGGTGATCTGGTTCAAGCGTTGCGAACGCAGGGCTTTTTCCGAGGCAGTCATGGGGTGTCCTTGATAAATGAGGCGCTTGATAACAAGACGTACGGGCGGGCGCCGGACAGTAAAAATACTCACTGCGCCGTTAAGCGCAGTGAGGACGGGCCGATCAGATGTCCCAGATCAGATTGATCGCGAAGTTGCGTCCCGGTTGGGTCAGGCGATCGAGGTTGGCCGGTTGCGTCACCGAGGCTTCGCCGACGCTGTCGTAACCGCGCACGTCGTCCCACAGCCAGTATTTTTTGTCGGTGAGGTTGTAGATGCCGCCGCTGACGGTGACGTCGTCGCTAACCTTGTAATAGCCGGCCAGATCGAGAATGCCGAAGCCCGGGGTCTTGAACTGACTGCTGACGCCGTCCGGCGATTTGAAGTTGCTGTCGTCGACACGGTCCTTTTTCTTCACCACGGTCCAGCTCAGCAGGCCGCCATAGGTGTCCTGGTCGTAACCGAGGCCGAAGACGCCGGTGAGCGGGTTGACGCTGTTGATCGGTTCGCCGTTGTCGTTGTTGCGACCGTAGGCGTAAGCGATCGAGCCCTGGGTATACAGGCCCTGCGGCGCACCGAATGCATCCAGGTTCAAACGACCTTTGACTTCCGCGCCCTTGATGGTGGCGCGCTTGATGTTGTTGCTCTGGAAGGTCAGCTGATCGTCACCCGGCTTGACTGCGTCTTCGTTGATGAAGTCGCGGTACTTGTTATAGAACACCGCGACGTCGAACGAACCCTGCTCGAAATTCCCGCGCAGGCCGGTTTCGAAGCCTTTGCTCTTTTCCGGCTCAAGGTCGGAGTTGGGCGCGACGGTGTAGCCGCTGGTGTTGTTCTCGAAACGCCCGTACAACGCTTTCGCCGTCGGCGTGCGGAAGCCTTCGGCATACTGGCCGTACCAAGTGTAGTGTTCCGTCAGCGCATAGGTCAGGCCGAATTTCGGCGAGACTTTGTGCCAGGTCTTGTTCTTGTCGCTGACCGTGCCCTGGCCGTCGGCGTTTACGGTGTTGAGGAACTCCTCAGTGATGTGCGGCTTGAGCTGGGTGTAGTCGTAGCGCAGACCCGGCAGGAAGGTCCAGTCGTTCCAACTGATCTGATCCTGGGCAAACAGGCTGTAGGTGTTGATGGTCGGATCGGGGAAGTCGCTGGCCTTGGCCAGCACGTCCGCCGCGCTGGTCGCGCCAATCGCCGTGCAGCCGCGACCGACTGCCAGGCATGTGCCGTCGCCGCTGCGCGAGCCGGTGACTTTCTGCTGCTTGATCGTGGTGCCGTAAGTCAGCAGATGATCGGTATCACCGATGGCGAAAGCCTTGTCCAGTTGCGCGTCGAACACCCACTGTTTTTCCTGGTAGATCGTGTCGCGGGTACGCAGCACCCTGCGGGTCATCGGGAAGTAATCCTCTTCGGTGCTCTGGTCGGTCTTGGCGATCTGGTGATTGAGGCTCCACTTCACGTTATCTGCCAGCAGGCTGTCGAGGGCGAACGAATGGTCGATGCCGAAACGCTCGCGGGTGATGGTGTCGTTGCCAGTGCGCCACTGGTACATGCCGCCAGGCAGTACGCTGTCGGGGATGGTCGGGGCGCCGTTGAAGTACGGGCCGCCGTAGGCGCTTTTCTGATCGGTGTCGCGGTCGTCCTTGTACTTTTCGTAGGTCAGGCCCAGGCGGGAATCGTCGTTGTAGTTCCAGCCGAGCTTGGCCAGCACGTTGGTCGCACGGACGTCTTCCGGGTTCGCCGCGGTGCGCGCAAGGCCAGTGCCGTTGTGGCTGCCGAAGGATTCGGTTTCGTGACCGTCGCGCTGGCTGTAATGCAGCAGACCGTCGAACTCACCGCTGCGCCCGGCGACGGTGGCGGATTTCAGCCAGCTGTCGTCGGCGGAGCTGTAACCGCTTTTCAAGCGTGCGCCGACATCCTTGCCCGGTTTGATGATGTCGTCGGCGTCCAGCGTGTAATAGCTGACCGCGCCGCCGATGGCGTTGCTGCCGTACAGCACCGAGGCCGGGCCGCGGAGGATCTCCACGCGCTTGACGATTTCCGGGTCGACGTAATTGCGCTGGCTCTTGGCGTACGGACCGTTGAAGAACCCGTTGGGGATTTCCACGCCGTCGACCTGGGTCAGGATGCGGTCGCCGTCGATACCGCGAATGTTATAGCCGCTGATGCCGCCACGCTGACCGGCACCGCCAACGGAAACGCCCGGCTCGTAGCGCACCAGATCCTTGATGGTGTTGACGTTGTTGCGGTCGAGCTCTTGGCGATCCTGCACGCTGACTGTCGAAGGCACGCTGTTGACCGACTGTTCCTGACGCGTCGCGCTGATCGTCACCTGATCGAGATTCAGCGTTCCGCTGCTGTTGCGTTTTTCCAGCACGACGTTGTTGCTGCTCAGCTTGCGGAAGCTCAGGTTGGTCCCCACCAACAGGCGCTCGAGGGCTTTCTCCGGTGGCAGCGAACCGCGCACGCCGGGCGACGAAACGTTCTGACCCAGCTCTGCCGGCAAGCCGACCTGCCAACCGGTCACGGCGGTAAAGGCATTCAGCGCTGAAACCAGCGGTTGCTGGCCGATGGCGAACGCGTAGTCGCCCATGTTGCGCGCCGGTTGCTCGGTGGCTGCGAGCAGCGGCGCGGTGCCGGCCATGAGAATCGCCGCAGTCAGCAGCGACAGTACGCGGGAAGGGGAGGAAGTCTGGCGGGTAAGGCGTGAGGACATCGATAGCGCTCCGTGTCGCACGAATCTTTATAGGTGCTGATCGGCATGGTTAGATGCGAATCAATTGCATTGGCTATAACGAGACGTACTGCCGTTGGCTATCGAGTAAAAATAATTCTCATTTAGTTCAAGATGACCAGCGCGGGGAATTCCTGCAGGCGCGCCGAGGTGATGTGGGCGAGGGAGCGCACCACGTCGAGCGGCTGGTCGAGACGGTAATTGCCGGTGACGGCGACGTCGGCCAGTTGCTCGTTGTTGTTGATGATCCAGCCCGGGTAGTAGCGGCGCAGCTCGGCCAGCACCTGATTGAGCGGACAGTTCTCGAACACCAGACGGCCTTCAATCCACGCCAGATCCGCATTGGCGTCGAGCTTGGCCGGACGATCAAATCCGTTGGGACCGATACGAATGCTTTCCCCGGCACGCAAGCGCACGCGGGCATCGTTGTGGGTGGCGCGCAGATCGACATCGCCACGCTGCACATTCACCTGCGCGACCCCGTCGAGGTAGCGCACGGCGAATGCGGTGTCGTGCACACTGGCCGTTACCGGCCCCGCATCGATCTCCAGCGGCTGATTGCGACCGCTGGCGATCTCGAAAAACGCCTCGCCCTGAAACAGCCGGGCCACGCGTTGCTGGTCATTAATGGTGCTGGAGAATGCCGAATTGGTGTTCAGCAGCACTTTCGAGCCGTCCTCCAATTGCAGGCGCTGGCGCTCGCCGACCACGGTCAGGTGATCGGCCTGCAGGCGCATCGGCAGGTTGCTGAAACTGAACAGACCGAGGATCAACACCGCAGCGCTGGCCAGCGGTTTCCAGTGCGGACGCAGACGTTGCAGGACAGTGACTTTCGCCGGTTTCGCTGCCAGGGCCTGGGCGCACAGCACCACTTGCGGGCCATCCCAGATCGCCTGGGCCTTGGCGAAAACTTCGGCATTCAACGGATCCGCCGCCAGCCAGGCATGAAATTGCCGGGTCTGTTCCTCGTCCGGGCTGCCGAGCACGATGAGCCAGTCCAGCGCCTGGTCCATTGCTGCTGCAGCGTCCCGCGCCGAATCGGGCGAAGGCGGGCGGTGGGTGTCCGTCACGGTGGTTCCTCAAGGCTTCTGGCGAAGCAGTTTCCAGCTTCAAGCTGCAAGCTGCAAGCCGGATGCGTTACTGCTTTTTGCTTTTACTTGTAGCTTGCTGCTCAAAGCTTGCCGCTGCTGTCATGTCGTTCGGCAACGCCGATGCAAATCGACATGATCAGTTTCAGCTCCTTCTGCACAGTGCTCAGCGACACCTTCAGTTCATCGGCGATTTCCTGATAGCTGTGCCCGTGCAGGCGACTGAGGATGAAGATCTGCTGCTGGCGCGGGCTGAGTTGACTGAGGCTCACGTTCAAACGCTCCAGCAGTTGTTCGGCATGGGCGGCGTCTTCGGCGCTGCTGGCCGGTGCGGCGATGCTCTGCACCACGTCCTGCGGCACGTCATCGACCATGGTTCGCGCATGGATCTTGCGCGCACGCAAATGGTCCAGTGCCAGGTTACGCGCGGTCTGGAAGACAAAGGGTTCAAGGTGATCGATGGCCCGCTCGCTCAACGCACGGCTCACGCGCAGGTAAGTCTCCTGCAACAGGTCCTCAGCGGTGCTGTGATTGTTGACCATCCGTTCCAGCGTGCGCAGCAGGGAAGTGCGCTGGGCGAGGAAGACGTGGTTGAAGCGCGATTGACTCACGGGAGGACCTGATCCATTTCGAGCGAATGATAATGCTTATCATCTGGCTGAATGGTCAAGTGCTGATTTCATCGATTTCAATGCATATCCCTGTGGGAGCGAGCCTGCTCGCGAAGGCGTCGTGTCAGTCAATTCCATATCGACTGACAGAAAGCTTTCGCGAGCAGGCTCGCTCCCACAGGTTTGGGGATACCCGCAATTATTCCGCGTTACACAACGCCAGGCAGTTATCCAGCATGCGGTTGGAGAAGCCCCATTCGTTGTCGTACCAGGCCAGCACCTTGAGCAACTTGCCGCTGACTTTGGTGTGGTTGGCGTCGAAGATCGACGACAGCGGGTTGTGGTTGAAGTCGCTGGAAACCAGCGGCAAGGTGTTGTAACCGAGAATTTTCGAATGCTGGCTGGCCGCTTTCAGCAGGGCGTTGACTTCGTCGGCGCTGGCTTCTTTCTTCAATTGCACGGTGAGGTCGACCAGCGACACGTTGATCACCGGTACGCGCACGGCCATGCCAGTCAGTTTGCCGGCCAGTTCCGGCAGCACCAGGCCCACCGCTTCGGCAGCGCCGGTCTTGCTCGGGATCATGTTCTGCGTGGCCGAACGGGCTCGGTACGGGTCGCTGTGATAGACGTCGGTGAGGTTCTGGTCGTTGGTGTAGGCGTGGATGGTGGTCATCAGACCGCTCTCGATGCCCAGCTCGCGATGCAGCACCTGCGCCACTGGCGCGAGGCAGTTGGTGGTGCACGAAGCGTTGGAGATGATCTGGTGCGACTGGCGCAGAATGTCGTGGTTGACGCCGTATACGACGGTGGCATCGGCGCCTTTGGCCGGGGCCGAGATGATCACTTTGCGGGCGCCGGCGCTGATGTGCGCGGCGGCTTTGGCACGGTCGGTGAACAGACCGGTGCATTCGAAGACCACGTCGATCTTTTCCGCGGCCCATGGCAGGTCGGCCGGGTTGCGAATGGCGCTGACCGCGATGCGGTCGCCATTGACCGTCAGGCTTTCGTTATCGTGGGCCACTTCGGCGTCGAACGTGCCGTGGACGGTGTCATATTTGAGCAGATGGGCATTGATCGAACTGTCACCCAGATCGTTGATCGCGACGATCTGCAGGTCTTGACGATAGCCTTGGGTATACAGTGCGCGCAGGACATTACGGCCGATGCGGCCAAAACCATTGATTGCGATTCGAAGAGTCATGGAACAGCGCCGCCGTCGTTTTGTTGTTGGAATTACAAGATTATTCGCATAAAAATAGAAAACAAGCCTTTTTAGTGGCAATATTTTGTTTTATCTACAACGAGTGACCTGAATTAACTGGTCCGAATGGTCAAAAAAGCCGTCTGTCATTCCAACAACAACGGCGTTTGATCAGCATAGACAATCAGGTCGCCACATCCGTTAGCCTGGAGTTCTACACATGCATCCCCGCGTTCTTGAGGTCACCGAACGGCTTATCGCCCGCAGCCGCGCCACGCGTCAGGCTTACCTTGCATTGATTCGCGGCGCTGCCACCGACGGCCCGATGCGCGGCAAGCTGCAATGCGCCAACTTCGCCCACGGCGTGGCCGGGTGCGGCACGGAAGACAAGCACAGCCTGCGGATGATGAACTCGGCGAACATCGCCATTGTGTCTTCGTATAACGACATGCTTTCGGCGCATCAGCCATACGAAGTTTTCCCACAACAGATCAAGAACGCCCTGCGCGAGATCGGCTCGGTCGGCCAGTTCGCCGGCGGCACTCCGGCGATGTGTGACGGCGTGACCCAAGGCGAGCCGGGCATGGAACTGAGCCTGCCGAGCCGCGAAGTGATCGCCATGTCGACCGCCGTGGCGCTGTCGCACAACATGTTCGACGGTGCGCTGATGCTCGGCATCTGCGACAAGATTGTGCCGGGCCTGATGATGGGCTCGCTGCGCTTCGGTCATTTGCCAACGATCTTTGTCCCGGGCGGGCCGATGGTTTCGGGGATTTCCAACAAGGAAAAAGCCGACGTCCGCCAGAAGTACGCCGAAGGCAAGGCCACCCGTGAAGAGCTGCTGGAATCGGAGATGAAGTCCTACCACAGCCCGGGCACCTGCACGTTTTACGGCACCGCCAACACCAATCAGTTGCTGATGGAAGTCATGGGCCTGCACTTGCCGGGCGCGTCCTTCGTCAACCCGAATACACCGCTGCGCGACGCGCTGACCCGCGAAGCCGCGCACCAGGTCACGCGCCTGACCAAGCAGAACGGCAACTTCATGCCGATCGGCGAAATCGTCGACGAGAAGGCGCTGGTCAACTCCATCGTTGCCCTGCACGCCACTGGCGGCTCGACCAACCACACCCTGCACATGCCGGCCATCGCCATGGCCGCGGGCATTCAACTGACCTGGCAAGACATGGCCGACCTCTCCGAAGTCGTGCCGACTCTGAGCCACGTCTACCCGAACGGCAAAGCTGACATCAATCACTTCCAGGCCGCCGGCGGCATGTCGTTCCTGATTCGCGAACTGCTCGGCGCCGGTCTGCTGCACGAAGACGTCAACACCGTGCTCGGTCATGGCCTGAGCCAGTACACCAAGGAACCGTTCCTCGATAACGGTGAGCTGGTCTGGCGCGAAGGCCCGACCGACAGCCTCGACGAAAACATCCTCCGTCCGGTGTCCCGTGCGTTCTCGCAAGAAGGCGGACTGCGGGTGATGGAAGGCAATCTCGGTCGCGGCGTGATGAAAGTGTCTGCCGTCGCGCTGGAAAACCAGATCGTCGAAGCACCGGCGATGGTCTTCCAGGATCAGCAGGATCTGGCCGATGCGTTCAAGGCCGGTCTGCTGGAGAAGGATTTTGTCGCGGTGATGCGCTTCCAGGGCCCGCGTTCCAACGGCATGCCGGAGCTGCACAAGATGACGCCGTTCCTCGGCGTGCTGCAGGATCGCGGCTTCAAAGTCGCGC
Source organism: Pseudomonas sp. HN2 (assembly GCF_020736465.1). Taxonomy (NCBI): domain Bacteria; kingdom Pseudomonadati; phylum Pseudomonadota; class Gammaproteobacteria; order Pseudomonadales; family Pseudomonadaceae; genus Pseudomonas; species Pseudomonas sp. HN2. The sequence continues at coordinate 4,629,090 of NZ_CP085885.1, read as the reverse complement.
TGGTCACTGACGGGCGCATGTCCGGCGCGTCAGGGAAAATCCCGGCGGCGATTCACGTCAGCCCCGAAGCTTATGTCGGTGGTGCTTTGGCGCGGGTGCAAGAGGGCGATATCATCCGCGTCGATGGCGTCAAAGGCACCTTGGAACTGAAGGTCGACGCCGCCGAATTTGCAGCGCGCGAACCTGCCAAGGGCCTGTTGGGCAACAACATTGGCAGCGGCCGCGAGCTGTTTGGCTTCATGCGCATGGCCTTCAGCTCGGCGGAGCAGGGCGCCAGCGCCTTCACTTCTGCCCTGGAGACGCTTAATTGAAACTGGCTTTGGTCGGTGACATCGGAGGCACCAACGCGCGTTTCGCGTTGTGGCAAAACCAGCAACTGCAATCGGTTCAGGTGCTGGCCACGGCCGACTTCGCCACGCCGGAAGAGGCGATCGGCCTGTACCTGAGCGGGCTTGGCCTGGCGCCGGGTTCAATCGGTTCGGTGTGCCTGTCGGTGGCGGGACCGGTGAGCGGCGACGAATTCAAGTTCACCAACAATCACTGGCGGCTGAGTCGCAGCGCGTTCTGCAAGACCTTGCAGGTCGACCAATTGTTGCTGACCAACGACTTCTCGGCGATGGCACTGGGCATGACCCGTTTGCAGCCGGGCGAATTCCGCGTGGTCTGCGAAGGCACGCCGGAGCCGTTGCGCCCGGCGGTGGTGATCGGCCCGGGCACTGGCCTGGGTGTGGGCACCCTGCTCGATCTCGGCGGAGGTCGCTTTGCCGCGCTGCCGGGCGAGGGCGGCCACGTCGACCTGCCACTGAGCAGCCCGCGGGAAACGCAATTGTGGCAGCACATCCACAACGAGATCGGCCATGTCAGCGCGGAAACCGCATTGAGCGGCGGCGGCCTGCCGCGGCTGTACCGGGCGATCTGTGCGGTGGATGGCCATGAGCCGACGCTCGAGACGCCGGAAGCCATCACTGCCGCCGGCCTTGCCGGTGACCCGATTGCTCTGGAAGTGCTCGAGCAGTTCTGCTGCTGGCTCGGTCGCGTCGCTGGTAACAACGTGCTCACCACCGGCGCGCGCGGCGGCGTGTTTATCGTCGGTGGGGTGATTCCACGCTTCGCCGATTTCTTCCTCGAAAGCGGCTTCGCTCGCTGCTTCGCCGACAAGGGCTGCATGAGCGACTACTTCAAAGGCATCCCGGTGTGGCTGGTGACGGCACCGTACTCCGGCCTGGTGGGCGCCGGCGTCGCGCTGGATCAAGCAACTCGACCCTGAAATACGGTCAACTGTAGGAGTGAGCCTGCTCGCGATAGCGGTACATCAGTCAACGAATCCGTTGTATGTGAAACCGCTATCGCGAGCAGGCTCGCTCCCACAGTGGTTTTGTGGTGTTTGTAAAATCAGCGCTTAAGGCATAATCCGCCCCAACTCCAACAACAAGGATGCCTTCGAAGTGAGCTCAGTCAACAAGTCGATATTGTTGGTCGATGACGACCAGGAAATACGCGAGTTGCTGGAAACCTACCTGACCCGCGCCGGGTTTCAGGTGCGGGCCACCGCCGATGGCGCCGGTTTTCGTCAGGCGCTCAACGAGGCGCCGAGCGATCTGGTGATCCTCGATGTCATGCTGCCCGACGAAGACGGCTTCAGCCTGTGCCGTTGGGTGCGTCAGCATCCGCGTCAGGCGCAGGTGCCGATCATCATGCTGACCGCCAGTTCCGACGAAGCCGACCGCGTGATCGGTCTCGAACTCGGCGCCGATGACTACCTCGGCAAACCGTTCAGCCCGCGCGAACTGCAAGCGCGAATCAAGGCTTTGCTGCGCCGTGCGCAATTCGCCCACGAACGCAGCGGCAGCGAAGTGCTGGCCTTTGACGACTGGCGCCTGGACACGGTCAGCCATCGGCTGTTCCACACTGACGGTGAAGAGGTGATTCTCTCCGGCGCCGATTTCGCCCTGCTGAAACTGTTCCTCGACCACCCGCAGCAAATCCTCGACCGCGACACCATCGGCAACGCCACCCGTGGCCGCGATCTGATGCCGCTCGATCGCATCGTCGACATGGCCGTCAGCCGTTTGCGCCAACGCCTGCGCGACACCGAAAAACCGCCACGGCTGATCCGCACCGTGCGTGGCAGCGGTTACCAGTTGGCAGCCAATGTGGTTGCCGGCAATGCTCACTGAGTCACTGCGCAAGTTCGCCAACCGCATTCCGGTGCCGCGTTCGCTGCTCGGGCGGATGTTGCTGCTGACCCTGCTGGCGGTGCTGTTCGCACAGACGCTGTCGAGTGTGATCTGGGTTTCGCAGTTGCGCGCCACCCAGCTCGAAGGCCTGGTCACCAGCGCCCGCAGCCTGGCCCATTCGATGACCGCCAGCGTCAGTTATTTCCGTTCCTTGCCGGTGGCCTATCGACCGCTGGTGCTCGATCAATTGCGCAGCATGGGCGGCACCCGGTTTGTCGTGACCCTCAACGACAAGCCCTTGGGCATGGACGTGCTGCCAGTGACGCCGCGCAAGGCCGCGGTGATGCAAGCGGTGGATGAAGTGCTGCGCCAGTCGCTGGGCCATGACACGGATATTTCGGTGACCTTCGTCAGTCCCGAAGACCTGCGCATTTTCAACGCCGGACTGAAACTCGATGAATTGCCGCGCTCCTGGGCGCACTACGCGTTGACGCTTGAACCGGTGAATCCGCCGGTGCTGGTCACACAAATTCAGATGGCCCCGGGCGAGTGGCTGTACATCGCCTCGTTGCTGCCCGAGCCCTACACCAGTCTCGAAGAGCAAGGCCTGCCGGCGCAGCAGGTGTGGTTCATCGTCCTGACCAGCGGCTTTCTGTTGTTGTTCATCGGCCTGCTCGTGCACTGGCAGAGCCGGCCGCTCAAGCGTCTGGCGCGAGCAGCGCGGGATCTGTCGCTGGGCGCCGACGTCGAGCCAGTGGCGGAGGGCGGCGGCAGTGAAGTGGTGGAGGTCGGGCGCGCGTTCAACACCATGCGCGAACGCATCAGCCGCTACCTGACCGAGCGCAGCCAGTTGTTCAGCGCGATTTCCCACGACTTGCGCACGCCGATCACCCGCTTGCGCTTGCGCGTCGAGCTGCTCGAGGACGAACAGCTGCAAGCCAAGTTCGGCCGCGATCTGGATGAGCTGGAGCTGCTGGTCAAAGGCGCGTTGCAATGCGTGAAAGACACCGACATCCACGAGAACATCGAGCCGGTGGATCTCAACCATGTCCTCGATTGCCTGGTCGAGCCGTACCTGGCGCCGAATGGCAACGGTCGCGTAACCCAGCATGGGCGCGCGCTGTCGGCGTATCCGGGCAAGCCGCTGGCGCTCAAGCGCTGCATCGGCAACCTGATCGACAACGCCTTGAAGTATGGACAGAACGCGCACCTGCACATCGATGACGATGACAGCGCGTTCGTCTTGCACGTCGACGATGAAGGCCCGGGCGTGCCGCAGCAACGGTTGGAGCAGGTGTTCGAACCCCACTTCCGCCTGGCGGGGCAGCAGCAGGGCTACGGACTCGGTCTGGGTATTGCGCGCAACATTGCCCATAGCCATGGCGGTGAGGTGACGCTGCAGAACCTGCGTGAAGGTGGGTTGCGGGTGACATTGCAGTTGCCGCGCTCTGTGGATTAATCCCGAAAAGCCCCTCACCCTAGCCCTCTCCCGGAGGGAGAGGGGACCGATTGGGGGATATTTGAGGGATACGCCGACCTGAGCGTGCGATGTCGAATCCAGAGTCGATCCGGTGCATTGCCCAATCCATAATCGACTCGATGGTTCAGGTCGACGGAGATCGCAAGACGCCTCGGTCGGCCCCCTCTCCCTCCGGGAGAGGGCTGGGGTGAGGGTGCTTTTGCTCTTCTCTTTTGTCACGAGTCAGTGACAAACCCCGTCCCCTTCGTTACAAGCCCGCCCCGGCCCGTTGTTTAGACTGCCCGCAGTCCTAACAACAAAAAAGGGTCACTCCATGGACACCTTTCACCCAGACTTCAGCAGTTGGCTGAATGCCCCTGCCCACCAGCAATGGCTTGCCGCCGAAGGCCTGCGTCTGCTGGATTTTGCCAAGGCCTCGAAGCTGCCTGAAGGTTTCGGCAATCTCGACGAGCGCGGCCGTCTGCCGGCGCACGCGCAAGCCGAAACCATGAACACCGCGCGCATGACCCACAGCTTCGCCATGGCCCACATTCAGGGGCTGCCGGGGTTCGCCGAGCTGATCGATCACGGCATCGCCGCCCTGCGCGGGCCGCTGCGTGATGCGTTGCACGGCGGCTGGTTTGCAGTCGCCGGGCACCGCGATGACAACACCGGCAAGAACGCCTACCTGCACGCCTTTGTCGCCCTCGCCGCCAGTTCCGCCGTGGTTGCACAACGGCCCGGCGCCCAGGCCTTGCTCGATGACGCGATCGATATCATCGACACCTGGTTCTGGAGCGAAGAAGAGGGCGCCATGCGCGAATTCTTCAATCGCGACTGGAGCGAAGAAGAAGCCTATCGCGGCGCCAACAGCAACATGCACGCCACCGAAGCATTCCTCGCGCTGGCCGATGTCACCGAAGATCCGCGCTGGCTGGTGCGTGCTCAGCGCATCGTTGAGCGGGTGATCCACGGTCACGCGGCGGCCAATGATTACATGGTCATCGAACACTTCGATCGTGACTGGCAGCCGCTGCGCGAATACAACCACGACAATCCTGCTGACGGTTTCCGTCCGTATGGCACCACGCCGGGCCACGGTTTCGAGTGGGCACGATTGCTTCTGCACCTCGAAGCCGCGCGGGGGCAGGCGGGTATGCTCACGCCGGGCTGGCTGGCCCTTGATGCGCAAAAGCTGTTTGAAAACAATTGCCGCCACGGCTGGGATGTCGATGGTGCGCCGGGCATCGTCTACACCCTCGACTGGGATAACCAGGCCGTCGTTCGCCATCGCCTGCACTGGACGCATGCCGAAGCCAGCGCCGCCGCCAGTGCCTTGCTCAAACGCACCGGCGACGTGCAATACGAAACCTGGTACCGACTGTTCTGGGAATTCTGTGAGACGAATTTCATCGACCGCTGCAACGGCAGCTGGCACCACGAACTCAATCCACAGAATGTGCCCAGTGCCGATATCTGGCCGGGCAAGCCCGATCTGTATCACGCCTGGCAGGCTGTGCTGATTCCGCGGTTGCCGCTGGCGCCGAGCATGGCCACGGCTTTGGCACGGTTATCTCGGCCTGTTCCTGTGTAACCATGTCGTGACATTTACGCGTCCCTTCGTTACCTGCGAAGCGAAACGCTCTGTTTAAACTCCGTGCAGCGCAAGCACCAGACTTGCAATGCATAACAACAAGAAAGGTACATCTCGAATGAATGCGATTTCTCGCCTCGCTACTGTCATTTCTGTCGCCTCCCTGTTCCCGCTCGCAATCCTGCCGCTCAGTGTCTCCGCTGCCGACTCCAAAGGTTCGGTCGAAGTCGTGCACTGGTGGACCTCCGGTGGCGAAAAAGCCGCTGTCGATGTGCTCAAGGCCCAAGTCGAAAAAGACGGTTTCACCTGGAAGGACGGCGCTGTCGCCGGTGGTGGCGGTGCGACTGCCATGACCGTGCTGAAGAGCCGCGCCGTCGCCGGTAACCCGCCTGGCGTTGCGCAGATCAAAGGCCCGGACATCCAGGAATGGGCGTCGACCGGTCTGCTCGACACCGACGTGCTTAAAGACGTCGCCAAGTCGGAAAAGTGGGACAGCCTGCTCGACAAGAAGGTCTCCGATACCGTGAAGTACGACGGTGATTACGTGGCCGTGCCGGTGAACATTCACCGTGTGAACTGGCTGTGGATCAACCCGGAAGTCTTCAAGAAAGCCGGCATCACCAAGAACCCAACCACCCTCGAAGAGTTCTACGCCGCCGGCGACAAGCTGAAAGCCGCGGGCTTCATTCCGCTGGCCCACGGCGGTCAGCCTTGGCAGGACAGCACCGTGTTCGAAGCCGTGGTGCTCTCGGTCATGGGCGTGGATGGCTACAAGAAAGCCCTGGTCGATCTCGACAACAAGGCGCTGACCGGCCCGGAAATGGTCAAGGCGCTCACCGAGCTGAAGAAAGTCGCGACCTACATGGACGCTGACGGCAAAGGCCAGGACTGGAACCTCGAAGCGGCCAAGGTCATCAACGGCAAGGCCGGCATGCAGATCATGGGTGACTGGGCCAAGTCCGAATGGACCGCCGCCAAGAAAGTCGCCGGCAAGGACTACGAGTGCGTAGCGTTCCCGGGCACCGACAAGGCGTTCACCTACAACATCGACTCGCTGGCCGTGTTCAAGCAGAAGGACGCAGGCACTGCGGCCGGTCAGCAGGACATCGCCAAAGTCGTGCTGGGTGAGAACTTCCAGAAAGTCTTCAGCATCAACAAAGGCTCGATCCCGGTGCGCAACGACATGTTGAACAACATGGACAAGCTCGGCTTCGATTCCTGCGCACAGACCGCTGCCAAGGACTTCCTCGCGGACGCCAAGTCCGGCGGCCTGCAACCAAGCATGGCGCACAACATGGCAACCACGCTGGCGGTGCAGGGCGCGTTCTTTGACGTAGTCACCAACTACATCAACGACCCGAAAGCCGACCCGGCCGATGCCGCGAAGAAATTGGGCGCGGCAGTTCAGTCAGCCAAGTAATGCTTGGCCCCTGTAGGAGTGAGCCTGCTCGCGATAGCAATCTGTCAGCCACCGTCTGAGTGACTGACACACCGCAATCGCGAGCAGGCTCACTCCTACAAGGGGAATGCTTTCGTAAACCCTTATTGTGGATTTCCCCATGAGTTCTGTTGCTGTGTTCAGCAAGGCCTCGCCGTTCGATGCATTGCAGCGCTGGCTACCGAAACTGGTGCTGGCGCCGAGCATGTTCATCGTGCTGGTGGGCTTCTATGGCTACATCCTGTGGACGTTCATTCTGTCGTTCACCACGTCGACCTTCCTGCCCAACTACAAGTGGGCCGGCCTGGCGCAATACGCGCGGTTGTTCGACAACGATCGCTGGTGGGTGGCGAGCAAGAACCTCGCCGTGTTCGGCGGCATGTTCATCGGCATCACCCTGGTGATCGGCGTGTTGCTGGCGGTGTTCCTCGACCAGCGCATCCGTCGCGAAGGCTTTATCCGCACCATTTACCTGTACCCGATGGCGCTCTCGATGATCGTCACCGGTACCGCGTGGAAATGGCTGCTCAACCCGGGCATGGGCCTGGACAAATTGTTGCGTGACTGGGGCTGGGAAGGCTTCCGTCTGGACTGGCTGATCGACCCCGATCGCGTGGTTTATTGCCTGGTGATCGCCGCTGTGTGGCAAGCCTCGGGCTTCATCATGGCGATGTTCCTCGCCGGCCTGCGTGGCGTCGATCAATCGATCATCCGTGCCGCGCAGATCGATGGCGCGAGCATGCCGCGCATCTACTGGAAAGTCGTACTGCCAAGCCTGCGTCCGGTGTTCTTCAGTGCGGTAATGATCCTTGCGCACATCGCGATCAAGAGCTTCGACCTCGTTGCGGCAATGACCGCCGGTGGCCCGGGTTATTCCTCCGACCTGCCAGCGATGTTCATGTATTCCTTCACCTTCAGTCGCGGCCAGATGGGCATGGGCTCGGCCAGTGCGATTCTGATGCTCGGTGCGATCCTCGCGATCATCGTGCCTTACCTGTACTCCGAGCTGAGGACCAAGCGTAATGACTAGTCTTGCTGCCAAACCCGCCATCAGCTTGAGCCGTATCGCGATCTACGCGGTGCTGATCTTCGCGGTGTTTCTCTATCTGGTGCCGCTGGTGGTCATGTTGCTGACCAGCTTCAAGACCCCGGAAGACATCAGCACCGGCAACCTGCTGAGCTGGCCGACCGTGGTCAGCGGCATCGGCTGGGTCAAGGCCTGGGCCACGGTTGACGGCTACTTCTGGAACTCGATCAAGATCACCGTACCGGCCGTAATCATCTCCACGGCCATCGGTGCGTTGAACGGTTACGTGCTGTCGATGTGGCGTTTCCGGGGTTCGCAACTGTTTTTCGGTCTGTTGCTCTTCGGCTGCTTCCTGCCGTTCCAGACCGTGCTGCTGCCGGCCTCGTTCACCCTCGGCAAGATGGGCCTGGCGAGCACCACCACCGGCCTGGTGTTTGTCCATGTGGTTTACGGTCTGGCGTTCACCACGCTGTTCTTCCGCAACTACTACGTGAGCATTCCCGATGCGCTGGTCAAGGCTGCGCGTCTGGATGGCGCGGGGTTCTTCACGATTTTCCGCCGCATCATCCTGCCGATGTCGACGCCGATCATCATGGTCTGTCTGATCTGGCAGTTCACCCAGATCTGGAACGACTTCCTGTTCGGGGTGGTGTTCTCCAGCGGTGATTCGCAACCGATCACCGTGGCGCTGAACAACCTGGTCAACACCAGCACCGGCGCCAAGGAATACAACGTGGATATGGCAGCGGCGATGATCGCCGGCCTGCCGACCCTGCTGGTCTATGTGGTCGCAGGCAAGTATTTCGTGCGCGGGCTGACGGCCGGCGCGGTCAAGGGGTAATCATGGCTACGCTTGAACTTCGCAACGTAAACAAGACCTACGGGGCCGGCCTGCCGGACACCCTGAAGAACATCGAACTGTCGATCAAGGACGGTGAATTCCTGATCCTCGTCGGCCCGTCGGGCTGCGGCAAATCGACCTTGATGAACTGCATCGCCGGCCTCGAAACCATCACTGGCGGCGCGATCATGATCGGTGATCAGGACGTCAGCGGCATGAGCCCCAAGGATCGTGACATCGCCATGGTGTTCCAGTCCTACGCGCTGTACCCGACCATGAGTGTGCGCGAGAACATCGAGTTCGGCCTGAAAATCCGCAAGATGCCGCAGGCAGCGATCGACGAAGAAGTCGCCCGCGTGGCCAAGCTGCTGCAGATCGAACACCTGCTCAATCGCAAGCCGGGCCAGCTCTCCGGTGGTCAGCAACAGCGCGTGGCGATGGGTCGTGCGCTGGCGCGGCGGCCGAAGATCTACCTGTTTGACGAACCGCTGTCCAACCTCGACGCCAAGCTGCGCGTCGAGATGCGTACCGAAATGAAACTGATGCACCAGCGCCTGAAAACCACCACGGTCTACGTGACCCACGACCAGATCGAAGCGATGACCCTGGGCGACAAAGTCGCGGTGATGAAGGACGGCATCATTCAGCAGTTCGGCACGCCGAAAGACATCTATAACGACCCGGCGAACCTGTTCGTCGCCAGCTTCATCGGTTCGCCGCCGATGAACTTCATCCCCCTGCGTCTGCAGCGCAAGGACGGTCGTCTGCTGGCGCTGCTCGACAGCGGTCAGGCGCGTTGTGAATTGCCGATGAGCATGCAGGACGCCGGGCTTGAAGACCGCGAAGTGATCCTCGGCCTGCGCCCGGAGCAGATTGTGCTGGCGAACGGCGAGGGCAATGGCCTGCCAAGCATCCGCGCGGAAGTGCAGGTCACGGAACCGACCGGGCCGGACACCCTGGTGTTCGTCAACCTGAATGACACCAAGGTCTGCTGCCGACTGGCACCGGACGTGGCTCCGCAGGTGGGCGAAAGCCTGACGCTGCAATTCGATCCATCGAAAGTGTTGTTGTTCGACGCCAATACCGGCGAGCGCCTCGGCACTGCCGGTCAACCACAGACCGATGCGCGGTCTGCGAACGTCGCCCAATTCAAAGGGCGCTGAAAAACAATGTAGGAGTGAGCCTGCTCGCGATGACGGTGTATCAGTCGACAGAGATGTTGAATGTAAAACCGCTATCGCGAGCAGGCTCACTCCTACAAGGAGCACGCGGTGCCCGGCCTGTCGAGCACCGCAATTTATGTAAACCGCGTTAGATAAAAACAGTTAATAACAATAAAGACGAGGATGTAGGGATGAAAAAGAAACACGTCAATGCCCGGTTGATCTGCCAGGTTTCAGCGGCAGCTGCACTGGTGCTGGCCGGTAATGCAATGGCGGCGGATGCCTTCAGCTCCGACTCCAAATGGATGACCGGCGACTGGGGCGGCGAGCGCACCAAGCTGATCGAGCAGGGTATCGACATCAAGGCCGACTACGTTGGCGAGATGGGCGCCAATCTGCACGGCGGTTATGACGACGACAAGACCGGCCGCTACAGCGACCAGTTCGGCCTCGGCGTGGCCCTCGACCTGCAGAAACTGTGGGGCTGGGACAACACGCAAGCGAAGATCCAGCTGACCAACCGTAACGGCTACAACATCTCCAACGACCGCGTTGGCGATCCGCGTGCCGGCACCCTCAGCTCCTCGCAGGAAGTCTACGGCCGTGGCCACATGGTGCGTCTGACTCAACTGTGGATTCAGCACCAGTTCTTCGACAACAAGCTCGACGTCAAGGCCGGTTACTTCGGCGAAGGCGAAGACTTCAACACCTTCCCGTGCGACTTCCAGAACCTCGCATTCTGCGGTTCGCAAGTGGGTAACTGGGCGACCAACATCTGGTACAACTGGCCAGTCAGCCAGGCTGCGATCCGTGTGAAGTACAACATCAACGACGAGCTCTATGCACAAATCGGTGCGTACAACCAGAACCCGTCGCAGCTGGAACACGGCAACGGCTTCAAGCTCAGCGGCAGCGGCACCAAGGGTACCGTGCTGCCGATCGAATTGGTCTGGTCGCCGAAGGTCAACAGCCTGCCGGGCGAATACCGCGTCGGTTACTACAAGAGCACGGCCGATGCCGACGACGTTCGCGAAGACGTCAACGGTTTCGACGCGGCAACCACTGGTGACGAGTACAAGTCGCACAGCAGCAAACACGGCTACTGGTTCGTCGCGCAACAACAACTCACCAGCCACAACGGTGACGCGACTCGCGGTCTGAACATCGCTGCCAACGCGACCTTCCATGACAAGGACACCAACTTCATCGACAACTACCAATCGGTGATGTTTGTCTACAAAGGTCCGTTCGATGCGCGTCCGAAGGATGACATCGGTATCGGCGCGGCGCGTATCCACGTCAACAAGGACGTCAAGCGCAACGCGGAACTGCTGAACGCTTCCAACGGTGTGTCCGACTACGACAACGCCGCGTTCTCGCCGATTCGTGAAACCGAATACAACTACGAGCTGAACTACGGTTTCCACGTCACCAACTGGCTGACCGTGCGTCCAAACCTGCAATACATCACCCATCCGGGCGGTGTGGATGAAGTCGATAACGCTTTGGTCGCTGGCCTGAAAATTCAGTCAACGTTCTGACGCGTCTGCGATAAGCTCCTCTCTATGTGCGCATTTTGCGGACAGCCCAGGCTGTCCGCTTTTTTTTGCCAGACCCGTACACAAGGCTTGTGTCGTAGGCATTTGTGGCGAGGGAGCTTGCTCCCGCTCGGCTGCGCCGCAGTCGTAAACCCGGTCAATGCAGTCTTGCCGACACACAGCAGTGAATGGTTTTGGGGCCGCTTCGCAGCCCGGCGGGAGCAAGCTCCCTCGCCACAAAAGCAATGTGGAATTTGAGTACTCGATGATTTTCAGGACCGTGGCAAATGCATGAGCATCCGCTGCAACGCTTCTTCAAATCCCTGCGCGAGCGACCGGTGTTCGCCTGGGAGCGCTATCAGATGCGCGACGTGTTGGTGATCGATCATCCGCTGTGTCAGGCGGTGTTCAGTCGTCAGGGCGCGCAGTTGCTGCACTTTCAGCCGCGTGGACAGAAGCCGTGGTTGTGGTGTGCGGCAAAGTGGCCGCATGTCGGCGCGATTCGCGGTGGCGTGCCGGTGTGCTGGCCCTGGTATGGCCGTCATCCGAGCGAAAACGCCTGGCCATCGCATGGTTGGGCGCGACTGCTCGACTGGAAACTGCTCGACAGCAGCAGCACCGAGGATGGCGTCCGCCTGCACTGGCAATTGCAGCTGTGCGATTGGCAGGTCGACCTGCACGCGCATCTGGGCGAACGCATGGAATTACGTCTGAGCACCGAGCATCAGGACGACATGCCGTGCCAGTTGAGCCAGGCTTTGCACGCTTACTGGCGTATTGGCGATGTCGGTGAGATAGCGCTGTCTGGCCTCGAAGGCGCACAGGGTTATGACCAGTTGAGTCGCCAGTCTTGCCAGCAGGAAGGCGAGTTGCGGGTGGATGGCGGGTGTCAGCGGGTGTTCCAGCATGACGGCGAATTGCAGCTCAAGGATCACGCCTGGCAGCGCGAGTTGTGCATCGATACGGGTGAAAGTGGCGACACCGTCGTGTGGCATCCGGGCGCGCGACCGTTGCTGGGGGTGAGTTGGGACGAGGTATCGGAATTCGTTTGTGTAGAAGCAGCGGCGGGCGGCACCGACAGTCTGCACTTGGCGCCGGGGGAGAAGGCGCACTTGAGTTTGCACGCGTGGGCGGCGGCTTAGTGCGTCAAGTACACCGATACCCTCACCCTAGCCCTCTCCCGGAGGGAGAGGGGACTGATTGCGGGATGCTGAAGAGTTACGCCGACGTGAAAGTGCAGTGCTGAATCCATAATCGACTCGATCATCCAGGTCGATGTATAGCGCAAGACACCTCGATCGGCCCCCTCTCCCTCCGGGAGAGGGCTGGGGTGAGGGGCTTTTGATCTTTAGTTGAATTCATCCCCAACCGGATACCGGCTTGCATTCAAGCTCTCTTTGATCTTGCGCAGATGCGGCTGGAAATCCACCCCGCGACGCAAGGTCATCCCGGTCGCCAACACATCCAGCACGGTCAACTGAATGATCCGCGAGGTCATCGGCATATAGATGTCGGTGTCTTCCGGCAGCGGAATGTTCAGGCTCAGCGTACTGGCCTTGGCCAGCGGCGAATTCTCCGCCGTCAGGCCCAGCACGGACGCGCCGTTCTCCCGGGCGATCCGCGCCACTTCCACCAGTTCGCGCGTACGCCCGGTGTAGGAAATGATCACGAACAGCTCACCGGTGTGCGCCACCGAGGCGATCATCCGCTGCATCAGCACGTCGGCATGCGCAGTCACCGCAAGGTTGAAGCGGAAGAACTTGTGCTGCGCATCCAGCGCCACCGGTGCCGAAGCACCGAGGCCGAAAAAGTGGATCTGCCGGGCCTGGATCAACAGGTCGACGGCGCGGCTGATCAGGTTCGGGTCCAGCGCCTGACAAGCGCTGTCCAGCGAGGCGATGGCGCTGCCGAAAATCTTCTGTGTGTAGGCTTCGGGATTGTCGTCAGCCTCGACCGCGCGGCTGACATACGCCGCGCCACTGGCCAGGCTCTGGGCCAATTGCAGCTTGAGTTCGGGATAACCGCTGACGCCGAACGAACGGCAGAAACGGTTGACCGTCGGTTCGCTCACCGAGGCGGCCTGGGCGAGGGCGGCGATGCTGAAGCGGGTGGCCTGCTGCGGATTGAGCAGGATCACCTCGGCGACCTTGCGTTCAGCCTTGTTCAGCTCTTCAAGGCGACTCTGGATCTGTTCCAGTAAATTTCGCACGCGGTCCATATGGAATTCCTGATTCACCAACGCAGAGTTGCGTCGGGCTATGCAAATTGGGCCTTTGATATGGCCCGGGACGGTGGCCTATCCTACTGATGCGTCCGGGCGACCACCACTCGGATTGTGCATTGTGGGAAAATGTTGTGGTTATTACTACATTTTCCCTTGAGTGATGCCTTGAAAAAAGGTATTTGTAGCTTAACTTGATAAAAGAACAAACATCATGCCTTCCATTACGGTTGAACCGTGCACCTTTGCCTTGTTCGGCGCGCTGGGCGATCTGGCCCTGCGCAAGCTGTTTCCTGCCCTTTATCACCTTGACGGTGCCGACCTGCTGCACGAGGACACGCGCATCATCGCGCTGGCCCGTGAGCCCGGCAGCGAGCAGCAGCACATGGCGTTCATCGCCGCCGAATTGCGCCGTTACGTCGGCAAAGAGCTGAACGAAACCGTGGCCGAGCGCTTCCTCGCGCGCCTGACCTACCTCCACGTCGACTTCCTCAAGGCCGAAGACTACGTGGCACTGGCCGAACTGGCCGGCAACAGTCAGCGCATGATCGCCTACTTCGCCACGCCGGCGGCGGTGTACGGCGCGATCTGCGAGAACCTGGAAAAAGTCGGTCTGGCCGAGAACACCCGCGTGGTCCTGGAAAAGCCGATCGGCTCTGACCTGGAATCGTCGCGCAAGGTCAACGACGCGGTGGCGCAGTTCTTCCCGGAAGACCGCACGTACCGCATCGACCATTATCTGGGCAAGGAAACCGTTCAAAACCTGATCGCCCTGCGTTTCGCCAACAGCCTGTTCGAAACCCAGTGGAACCAGAATTACATCTCCCACGTGGAAATCACCGTGGCCGAGAAGGTCGGCATCGAAGGCCGCTGGGGCTATTTCGACAAGGCCGGACAGCTGCGCGACATGATCCAGAATCACCTGCTGCAACTGCTCTGCCTGATTGCCATGGACCCGCCGGCCGACCTGTCCGCCGACAGCATCCGTGACGAGAAAGTAAAGGTGCTGAAGGCGCTGGCGCCGATCAGCCCGGAAGGCCTGACTACACAAGTGGTGCGCGGCCAGTACATCGCTGGCCACAGCGAGGGGAAATCCGTCCCGGGTTACCTCGAAGAACCGAATTCCAACACCCAGAGCGACACTGAAACCTTCGTCGCCCTGCGTGCCGACATCCGCAACTGGCGCTGGGCCGGCGTGCCGTTCTATTTGCGCACCGGCAAGCGCATGCCGCAAAAGCTGTCGCAGATCGTCATCCATTTCAAGGAACCGTCGCACTACATTTTCGCCCCGGAGCAGCGCCTGCAGATCAGCAACAAACTGATCATCCGCCTGCAACCGGACGAAGGCATTTCCTTGCGCGTGATGACCAAAGAGCAGGGCCTGGACAAGGGCATGCAACTGCGCAGCGGGCCTCTGCAACTGAATTTCTCCGACACCTGGCGTAGCGCGCGAATCCCCGATGCCTACGAGCGGTTGTTGCTGGAAGTGATGAACGGCAATCAGAACCTGTTTGTCCGTAAAGATGAAATCGAAGCCGCGTGGAAGTGGTGTGACCAGTTGATCGCCGGGTGGAAAAAATCCGGTGACGCGCCCAAGCCGTATGCGGCCGGATCGTGGGGGCCGATGAGCTCCATTGCATTGATCACGCGGGACGGGAGGTCGTGGTATGGCGATATCTGATGTGCAACTGCCGGCGGGCGTGACTGCCCGCGAATTCAACAGCCCGGTGTTGCTGGCCGAAGGCCTGGCACTTAACGTTGCCCAGCAATTGAGCGAGGCCATTGCGGCTCGCGGCAACGCGGTGCTGGTGGTGTCTGGCGGGCGCAGCCCGGTGGCGTTTTTCCAGCATCTGGCCAAACAGGAACTGGACTGGTCGAAAGTCGTTGTGACCCTGGCCGACGAACGTTGGGTGCCGGTCGAACACGCCGACAGCAATGCCGGTCTGCTCAAGCAGTATTTGCTCAAAGGCCCGGCAGCCAAGGCGCAGTTCCTCAGCCTCTACAGCGCTGCGGCGAATGTCGAGCAGGCTGCGGAACAGGCCGACCGTCTGCTCGCCGAGCTGCCGCCGATCGACGTGTTGGTGCTCGGCATGGGCGATGACGGTCACACCGCGTCGTTGTTCCCCGACAGCCCGAACCTCGCCGAGGCCCTGCAAGCCGAAGGCACGCGCCGTTGCTGGCCGATGCTGGCGCCAAGCGTGCCGCGTCAGCGCCTGACCATGAGCCGTGCGCTGCTGGCTTCGGCCAAACACAAGATTCTGTCGATTTCCGGTCAATCGAAACTGACCACCCTGAATGCCGCGCTGGCATCCGATGACGTCGCGGCCATGCCGGTGCGCGCGTTTCTGCAACCTACGTTAGAGATTTACTGGTGCCCATAAGCCAAGGAACAGCCGCTATGACAACCCCATCCCCGACCGTTTCCATGGCGGACAAAGTTGCCCTGATCGACAGTCTCTGCGCCAAGGCGCGGATCCTGCCGGTGATCACCATCGCCCGCGAACAGGACGTGCTGCCGCTGGCCGACGCCCTCGCCGCCGGTGGCCTGACCGCGCTGGAAGTGACCCTGCGTTCGCAGTTCGGCCTCAAAGCGATCCAGATCCTGCGCGAACAACGCCCGGAACTGATGACCGGTGCTGGCACCGTGCTCGACCGCAACATGCTCGCGGCGGCGGAAGCGGCAGGCTCGCAATTCATCGTCACCCCGGGCATCACCCGCGACCTGCTCGAAGCCAGTGTCGACAGCCCGATCCCGCTGCTGCCGGGCATCAGCAACGCCTCGGGGATCATGGAAGGCTACGGCCTGGGGTATCGCCGCTTCAAGCTGTTCCCGGCGGAAGTCAGCGGTGGCGTAGCGGCAATCAAGGCCCTTGGCGGTCCGTTTGGCGAAGTGAAATTCTGCCCGACTGGCGGCGTCGGCCCGGCCAATATCAAGAGCTACATGGCGCTGAAAAACGTCATGTGCGTGGGCGGTAGCTGGATGCTTGATCCGGAGTGGATCAAGAACGGCGACTGGGCCCGCATTCAGGAATGCACCGCCGAAGCTCTGGCGCTGCTGGACTGATCGTTAACCGACACTTCGTTGTGTGCTTTACGGCTTTATGGTGCGCTTGGTCGGCGCACCTTTTTTTTGCGCTGAAAAAACCGCCGGTACATGCCGCGATACATAGTTACCGCACGCTGGCTGTTTCACGGGGTTAACCTGCGTTCATCTTATGGAAGAGAGAACGCCTCATGGACGACCTTCAGTCTCTGACCCTTACGCCACAATCCCTTTATCAACCGAAGCTGGCCACCCATGGCCGCCCCGATGGCCGAGCAGCCGAACCCCAGGTGCGCAATATCAGCAAGGGGGTCGAAGGCCTGCCGCTGATCCTGCGTCTGTTGCTGGTCGATGCCATGACCGGCGAGCCGGTTACCGGCGCGTTGGTGCGCATTCAGCAGCGTGTCGATAGCCACACCAGCCTCTGCGGCAGCCAATTGACCGACAGCCATGGCATCGTCCGTTTCACCAGCATCTACCCGGATCGCCCGGCGCTTGGCACATCTTGCCTTTCCCTGAACGTATACATCCCCAGCGACGACAAAAGCGCCCAGGCTCACCACGAAGCCTGGGCCGGCACCTTGCACCTGCCCGGCTGCTGCGACTGTGAAGTGCCCGCCGAGGAAGCCTTGCGGTTGGTGTTGCAGCCGATCGCCGGCACGGATCTCGACGACGGTGCCTTCGCCTGCCAGACGCTCGGCATCGACACCTTCGCCGTATCGTCGCAGCTTGGCCTTGAAGGCTACGAAAAAAAATCCGGTGTGCCGTTCTAGCGCAGCTGGTTCAGCGCCCCTACCAGTTGCTCCATTTCGCCAGCCGTGGTGGTCAGCCCCGGTGTAACGCGGATGCACGGCCCGCATGCGGCGCCGGTGCGCACCACGGTGAACAGGTTGAACTCGTTGAGCAGGCGCTCAACCATGACCTGTTGATCGGCATGACGAGTGAAGCGCAGCGAGGTGATCCCGCAATACAGTTGCGGATCATCCGGCGTCAGCACCTCGATGCCCGGCAGCTCCCGCACCGCGCTGACCCAGAGATTGCGCAGGTAATTCAGGCGTGCGCTTTTGGCTGCGGCACCGCCGAGGGCGTTGTGCTCTTCGAACACCAGCGGCAGGGTCATCAGCGCCGGGATGTTTGGCGTGCTGTACGAGGTGCGCGCGCGAATGTCGGTGACCGGATAGTGCATCTCGCCCATGTCCGGATCGATGTCGGCCAGACGCTGCGGGGCAACATAAATGAAGCCGAGGGTCAGCGGCGCGCCGATCCACTTGTGCAGGTTGTAGCCGGCGAAAGCGATGCCCAACGCTTGCAGATCGAATTCGATCTGCCCGAGGGCGTGGGCACCGTCGAGGATAATGTCGACCCCATGCTCTTTGGCCAGCGCGGCGATAGCCTGCACCGGCATGACCAGACCAGTGCGGTGGGTGACGTGGGTCAGGGCCATCAGTTTGAGTTTCGGATGGCGGATGAACGCCTCGCGGTAGCTTTCCAGCAGGCTTTCGAAGCTGGCCGGATGGCGGTGGGCAATTTCGATGACCTCGACCCCGCGGTGTTTCGCCAGCCAGCGCATGGCGCCTTTGACCGTGTCGTAGTCGAGGTCGCAGATCAGCACTTGATCGCCCGGCTGCAGGCGATTGTAATTGCGGATCAGCGATTGCAGGCCTTCGGTGGCGTTACGCGTCAGGGCCACGCTTTGCGCGCGTACGCCAATCAGTTCGGCCAGTTGCGCGCGGATCTCGAGGTTGTCGTGCTGTTCAAAGCGCTGGCGCACGTAAACCGAGTTGCTGGTGTTGATCAGCTCGATGTTGCGCTGGTATTCCTCGATCACCGTGCGCGACAGGCGTCCGAAGTAACCGTTCTCCAGGTTGACCGGGCCGGGCTGCACATCGTATCGGTCGGCAAAGGTTTGCCAGAAAGCTTCGTCACGGGCTCGGCGGGTGTTGTCAGGCATGGTCGGCATGGCTCAAGAGAGGAGGGCGCTTCAGTGGCGCGGGGCGGGTTTGCCATGTTTGGCGCGTAGCGGCTCAAGCAGGTCGGACAGGCCGTTGTGGTCGATCTCCTGCATCAGCGCGAGCAGACCACCGAGTTCGCCGTGGGGAAAGCCTTCACGGGCGAACCAGTTCAGGTAGGGGCCGGGCAGGTCGGCAATGATTCGGCCCTTGTACTTGCCGAAAGGCATCTCGCGGGTGATCAGCAGTTCGAGTTTTTCCGGATTCATCAGCGCGCTTCGTTGGTTTTCAGATCAGTCTGGAAAATACAGGCATTCTGCATGCAGGCCAAATGACAGATCATGCAAAAAACCAGCATACAGATGGTTCAATCTTTTATAAGTCACTGAAAAACAAGGTTTTATTCTCAATAAGGAAACTGGCACGCACACTGCAATATCCCTTGCATCTTCAACCAACCGCAAGGAATTGGAAAATGACTGACGTAAACAAAGAATCCATCTCGGTACTCAATGACCTGATCGAAACCTCCAAGGACGGTCAGGAAGGTTTCAAGACTTGCGCCGAAGACATCAAGCACCCAGAGCTGAAAAGCCTGTTTGTGACTCGCGCAGCTGATTGCGCCGCTGCCGCAGCTGAGCTGCAAGCGGCAGTTCGTTCGCTGGGCGGCGATCCGGAAACTTCCACCAGCGTCAGCGGTGACCTGCACCGTCGCTGGGTCGACGTGAAAGCCATGTTCACCGGCAAAGACGAAGAGGCTGTGCTGAACGAAGCCGAGCGCGGTGAAGACCATGCCCTGAAGGCTTACAAGGAAGCGCTGGAAAAAATCACCAAGCACAATCTGGTGGGTATTCGTGACCTGGTTGAGCGTCAGTACCACGGCGTACAACGCAACCACGATCAGGTGAAAGCCCTGCGTAACCAGGCTCGTGCCAACTCGTAAGAGTTAGTCGGCTACAAAAAACGCCAGCTAGTCTGGCGTTTTTTTGTGCCCGCAGGAAAAGCCCCTCACCCTAGCCTTCTCCCGGAGGGAGAGGGGACTGACCGAGGTGTCTTTCGCTAAACATCGACCTGAATGATCGAGTCGATTGAGGATTTGAAAAACACTCAAATCTGCTCCCTTTCCCCCTCGCCCCCTTGGGGGCGGTCCGACGTTTCGGGAGGGCTGGGGTGAAGGGGAAAGGCTCTACCTGACACCCTACAACCCATCAGCCAATACTGATCGCCGGCAATGTCGGCAACGTTACCGTCTGCTGCTTGCGCGGCGCGAGAATCTCCGCCTCGCCATCCACCACAAGCTCATCACGCTGATTGAATACGCGAGTGGCAATGCGCACGCGAAATTTCGGCAGTTTCTCGAGAATCTCCAGACGCACCGTCAGCGTGTCGCCGATCTTTACCGGTTTCTGAAAGCTCATCTGCTGACCGATATAAATAGTGCCCGGCCCAGGCAGTTCGCAAGCGACCGCGGCGCTGATCAGCGCACCGCTGAACATACCGTGGGCAATGCGTTCCTTGAACATGCTCGCGGCGGCAAACTCGGCGTCCAGGTGCACCGGGTTGTGGTCGCCCGACATCGCGGCGAACAGCTGGATGTCGCGCTCTTCGACAGTCTTGCTGTAGCTGGCGGTCTGGCCGACTTCGAGGGCTTCGTAAGGGATGTTGGTAACCTGGGTCATCGGTTTCGATTCCTGTGACGGATTCAGTGAATCCACAAAAAATTATTCGCTGCGCTGCGGGCGCGGATGGCTCAGGGCCTGATCGATCCAGGCGAGCACATCGGCGGTCACTTCGTCGCGATTGCTTTCATTGAACAATTCGTGCCGGGCCTGCGGGTAGATCTTCAGTTGCAGGTGCTGGCTGCCGGCCCTGCGCAAGGCGTTGGCCAGATCAGTCAGACGCTTGCCCTCGCTCACCGGATCACATTCGCCGCCAATCACCAGCAGCGGCAGGCCCGGATCGATTTGCGCGAGATTGGACGCTTTGCTGATTTGCTGCAAGCCGCCGAGCAGGTCGATCCAGAACTGATTGGTACAGCGAAAGCCACACAATGGGTCGGCGGCGTATTTGTCGACCTCGGCCGGATCGCGGCTCAGCCAGTCGAAACGGGTGCGCAGCGGTTTGAATTTATTGTTGAACGAGCCGAACGACAGCCACTCGATCAACGCGCTGCGGCCCTTGCCGCCCTGACGCAGTTTTTCCAACCGGGCAATCTGCCGGGCGACGCGATACAGGGCCACTGGCTGGAAATTCGATCCGCTGAGAATCGCCCCGTGCAGACTGGCGCTGTGGTGCAGCAGATAGGCCTGGGCGAGGTAACTGCCCATGCTGTGCCCGAGCAGAATGATCGGCACGCCGTGGTGTTGCTGGCCGATGTGCTGGTTGAGGCTGGCCAGATCGCCAACGACCTTGCACCAGCCATCGTCATCGGCGAAATGGCCGAGGGTGCCGTTGTCGGCGGTGCGGCCATGGCCGCGCAGATCCGGTGCGTAGACGCCATAGTCTTTGTCGCAAAAGGTGTCGGCGAGGCGGGCGTAGCGAGCGCTGTGCTCGGCCATGCCATGGGCGACGAGAATCACCGCTTTCAAGGGCGTGGCCGGCAGCCAGCGGTTTACGTACAGGCGGCTGCGGTCACTCGCGTCCAGCCAGAAGGTGTCGTGGGTCATGGCGATTCCTTTGCTCAGCATCGCCACAGTGTATAGCGCGTCTGATCAGCCCACGCCACGGCAGGAAGATTCACGGGATCAATGAGGGCTTGCGTCATATTTGCCTCAATGGCCATAGCTGCTAGTGTCCGTGAAGCTCCGCTTTGTGCTTTTCGCCTTCCATGGACGAAGCAGAAACGACAGAAAGCGGCTCCCGGATCGGCTCAGGTAAAGAGGACAAGAACAATGCAACCTGATTTCTGGAATGACAAACGCCCGGCCGGCGTACCGCTGGACATCGACATGGGCGAGTTCAAGTCGGTCATCGAAGTGTTTGAGCGTTCCTGCAAGAAGTTCGCTGACCGCCCCGCGTTCAGCAGCATGGGCATCACCCTGACCTACGCCGAGCTTGAGCGCCAGAGCGCGGCGTTTGCCGGTTATCTGCAGGCCCATACCGATCTGGTGCCGGGAGACCGCATCGCGGTGCAGATGCCCAACGTCCTGCATTATCCGATCGCCGTGTTTGGGGCCTTGCGCGCCGGGCTGATCGTGGTCAACACCAACCCGCTCTACACGCCGCGCGAGATGCGCCATCAATTCAAGGATTCCGGTGCGCGTGCGCTGGTCTACCTGAATCTGTTCGGGCAGAAAGTCCAGGAAGTGCTGCCCGACACCGATATCCAATACCTGATCGAAGCGAAGATGGGCGACCTGATGCCCGCCGCCAAGGGCTGGCTGGTCAATACCGTGGTCAGCAAGGTGAAAAAACTGGTTCCCGAGTATTCGCTGCCCCAGGCGATCTCCTTCAAAAGCGCGCTGCGCATGGGGCGTGGCCTGGGTATCAAACCGCTGAGCGTCGGCCTTGAGGACATCGCCGTGCTGCAATACACCGGCGGCACCACCGGCCTGGCGAAAGGCGCGATGCTCACCCACGGCAATCTCGTGGCGAACATGCAGCAAGTGCGCGCCTGTCTGGCCCAGCTCGGCCCGGACGGTCAGCCGCTGTTGCGCGAGGGCCAGGAGGTGATGATTGCGCCGCTGCCGCTGTACCACATCTATGCGTTCACCGCGAATTGCATGTGCATGATGGTGTCGGGCAACCACAACGTGCTGATCTCCAATCCGCGCGACATCGCCGGCTTCATCAAGGAGTTGAAGAACTGGCGCTTCTCGGCATTGCTGGGTTTGAATACCTTGTTCGTTGCGCTGATGGACCATCCCGATTTCAAGACCCTGGATTTCTCCAGCCTGAAGCTGACCAACTCCGGCGGCACCGCGCTGGTCAAGGCCACCGCCGAGCGCTGGGAGCAGATGACCGGTTGCCGTATCACCGAAGGCTACGGCCTGACCGAAACCTCGCCGGTGGCCTGCACTAACCCTTACGGCGACCAATCGCGCTTGGGCACGGTGGGCCTGCCGGTGCCGGGTACGCTGGTGAAAATCATCAACGATGACGGCGTTGAGCAGCCGCTGGGCGAGCGCGGTGAGCTGTGCATCAAAGGCCCGCAGATCATGAAGGGCTACTGGAACAAACCCGAGGCCACCGCCGAAGTGCTCGATGCCGAAGGCTGGTTCAAGTCCGGCGACATCGCCGTGATCGACCCGGACGGTTTCGTGCGTATCGTCGATCGCAAGAAGGACATGATCATCGTCTCCGGCTTCAACGTGTATCCGAACGAAATCGAAGACGTGGTCATGGCGCACCCGAAAGTCGCCAATTGCGCGGTGATCGGTGTGCCGGACGAGCGTTCGGGGGAGGCGGTGAAGCTGTTTGTCGTGGCGCGGGAAACCGGTGTCAGTCTTGAAGAGCTGAAGGCCTACTGCAAAGAGAATTTCACCGCCTACAAAGTGCCGAAACACATCGTGCTGCGTGAGTCGTTGCCGATGACGCCTGTAGGGAAAATTCTGCGGCGCGAGTTGCGCGATATCGCATAAAGGTCACAAGCGAAAAGATCGCAGCCTTCGGCAGCTCCTACATTTGGAATGCGTTCCCTTTGTAGGAGCTGCCGAAGGCTGCGATCTTTTGCTTTTACACCCCTGACTATGGGGCTTTTACGGTTTAATAGGATTTTTGCTCTAAAATGACCGCTGGCAAGTCTTGAGTCATCAATATGACTGTAGGGCCCACGTTTGGCTCTGGTCGACCCTCGGCAAAGCTGCTACTCTCGGCGCGCTTTGTGACTTCTCGGCCTGTAAAACGCCGGATTCACCAATACAAAACACACACCAATAATAATCGCATCAAATGCGGTGAAGAATTCGCGTTGCTGAGGAGTGGGCTTCCATGATCGAAGACTTTTGGAAGGATAAGTACCCGGCGGGAATCGCAGCCGAGATCAATCCAGACGAGTATCCGAACATTCAGGCAGTGTTGAAGCAATCCTGCCAACGCTTCGCCAACAAACCGGCTTTCAGCAACCTGGGCAAGACAATCACCTACGGTGAACTGTACGAACTGTCCGGTGCCTTTGCCGCGTATCTGCAACAGCATACCGACTTGCAGCCCGGTGATCGAATCGCCGTGCAACTGCCCAACGTCCTGCAATACCCGGTCGCGGTCTTCGGTGCCATTCGCGCCGGGTTGATCGTGGTCAATACCAACCCGCTGTACACCGCGCGGGAAATGGAACACCAATTCAACGACTCCGGTGCCAAAGCGCTGGTGTGCCTGGCGAACATGGCGCACCTGGCCGAAGCCGTGGTGCCGAAGACCGGCGTCAAGCACATCATCGTCACCGAAGTCGCCGACCTGCTGCCGCCGATCAAGCGCCTGCTGATCAACAGCGTCATCAAGTACGTGAAGAAAATGGTCCCGGCCTATCACCTGCCCAAAGCCATCAAGTTCAACGACGTGCTGAGCAAGGGCCACGGTCAGCCAGTGGCCGAAGCCAACCCGGACAGCGGCGATGTCGCGGTGCTGCAATACACCGGCGGCACCACCGGCGTGGCCAAGGGCGCGATGCTCACCCACCGCAACCTGGTCGCCAACATGCTGCAATGCAAGGCGCTGATGGGCTCCAACCTCAACGAAGGCTGCGAGATCCTGATCACGCCGCTGCCGCTGTACCACATCTATGCGTTCACTTTTCACTGCATGGCGATGATGCTGATCGGCAACCACAACATCCTGATCAGCAACCCGCGCGACCTGCCCGCGATGGTCAAGGAGCTGTCGAAGTGGAAGTTCAGCGGTTTCGTCGGTCTGAACACCCTGTTCGTGGCGCTGTGCAACAACGAAGGTTTCCGCAAGCTGGATTTCTCCGCGCTGAAAGTCACCCTGTCCGGCGGCATGGCCCTGCAACTGGCCGCAGCCGAGCGCTGGAAAGCCGTGACCGGTTGCGCCATCTGCGAAGGCTACGGCATGACCGAAACCAGCCCGGTGGCCACGGTCAACCCGATCCAGCACATCCAGATCGGCACGATCGGTATTCCGGTGCCGTCGACCCTGTGCAAGGTCATCGACGATGCCGGTGTCGAGCAGCCGCTGGGCGAAATCGGCGAGCTGTGCGTCAAGGGCCCGCAAGTGATGAAGGGCTACTGGCAGCGTCAGGAAGCCACCGATGAAATGCTCGACAGCGACGGCTGGCTGAAAACCGGTGACATCGCGCTGATCCAGCCGGACGGCTACATGCGCATTGTCGATCGCAAGAAAGACATGATTCTGGTGTCCGGTTTCAACGTTTATCCGAACGAACTGGAAGACGTGCTGGCGACTTTGCCGGGCGTGTTGCAGTGCGCGGCGATCGGTGTGCCGGACGAGAAATCGGGCGAGGCGATCAAGATTTTCATTGTCGCCAAACCGGGTGTGACCCTGACCAAGGAGCAGGTCATGGACCACATGCGCGCCAACGTCACCGGCTACAAGGTGCCGCGCTCGGTGGAATTCCGCGACGCGCTGCCGACCACCAACGTCGGCAAGATCCTGCGCCGCGAGTTGCGTGATGAAGAGCTGAAGAAGCTCAAGGCCGCGTCTGCCGCGTAAATAAAAAGCCCCGCAGATGCGGGGCTTTTTGTTGGTGCAGAGCAGGGCTTTGATCATGCGGTGAAGCGGCCCCTCACCCCAGCCCTCTCCCGAGGGAGAGGGAGCCGATCGAGATGTCTGGCGTTGAGCATCAACCTGAAAAACCGAGTCGATTATGGATTCAGTAAGCTCGATCAGGTCGGCGTATCTCTTGAATATCCCCCATTCGGTCCCCTCTCCCTCTGGGAGAGGGCTAGGGTGAGGGGAAGGGCTGACGCCACAAATCCTACTGACGAAACGGCGCAAAATTCACGTTGGTCCCCGCCGGACGCATGTCCTGCAGATACGAATCCTTGTCGGCACTCAGCTCCAGGCTCAGCGCCGCCTTGCGCTTGCCTTCATTGCGGATCACCAGACCTTCGAGCTTTTCGCGCAGGAACACCGTCGGCACTTTCAAGTGCAGCAACTCATCGGTGGCCGGGGTGTGCAGCAACAAGTGAATCCACTCGTACTGACCGATCGCCAGACGCGACACCGGCAGGTCGAACCACCAGATGTTGCGGTTGCGGTTCAGTTCGGCGAAGTGGCAGTTGTTGGTGCCGAGCACGGCGCCGCCCAGTTGCTGGTTGCGACGGGCGATGGCCTGGGTTTTATTGAGCTTCATGACATTCCTGCGAATCGGTGTGCGGGGCGCAACGCCCATAGGCTGAGCATTCTCGGGGCAACGCCGGCAAACATAAAGCGCAACCTGCGCATCGCGACGAAATCCCGCAAAAATAAATGAAACTCGGCGCAAAGCGCACCGGTCAATCGTTACGTAATGACTTTTCTTCCCTATATGCATCACGGAGAAACACCATGAGTAGCACAGGCGATAAAGTAAAAGGCATGGCCAACGAAGCTGTCGGTAACGTCAAACAGGGCGTCGGCAAGGCCACTGACAACGACAAACTGCGCGCGGAAGGCAAAGTTCAAGAGAAAAAAGGCGAAGCCCAGCAAGCGGTCGGCAACGCCAAGGACGCTGTGAAAAAAGGCGTCGACAAGGCGTAAGCGAGCCTTGAACGAATCACACGAGCGGCCATCCAAAGATGGCCGTTTTTGTATCAGAACCCTGCGGTCATCCGCCGAAGGATCGCCAAACAGGCTACCTTGAGGTAAAAAACGGCCCCTGAGTCGCCACGACTTCAACCTTTTGCGGCGCAAGGAGACGCGAATGATATTTCCGGACATGAAAGGTCTGCCCCTGCACCGGGTGATGGTGCGCACGGTCACTGAGTTCGTCGATGACGAAATGTCGACCTACGCCTCGGCACTGGCCTACCAGATGCTGTTCTCGCTGTTTCCCTTCATTCTCTTCCTGATTGCCCTGATCGGTTTCCTCCATCTTCCGGACTTCTTCTCCTGGCTGCGCCTGCAATCCGAACTGGTCCTGCCGCCGCAGGCGCTGGAGCAGGTCAACCCGGTGATCGACCAGTTGCAGCAATCCAAGGGTGGCCTGCTTTCAATCGGTATCGTGATCGCCCTGTACACCGCGTCCGCCGGCGTGCGCCTGATGATGAGCGCGATGAATGCCGCTTACGACGTGGTCGAAGGCCGGCCGGTCTGGAAGCGTTTTCCCCTATCGATCGTCTACACCGTCGGCATTGCCGGCATGCTGCTGATCGCTGCCGCGCTGATGGTGCTCGGGCCGCAGGTGATGGGCTGGATCGCCGCACAAGTGGGGCTGGAAGACTTCATCGTCACGGTGTGGACGATTGCGCGTTGGCCGGTGATCGTGATTCTGATGATGGTCGCGGTGGCGCTGATCTACTACGTGATGCCCGACGTCAAACAGGACTTCCGCTTCATCACACCCGGCTCGGTGCTGGCGGTGGTGGTGTGGATCCTCGCCTCGCTGGGTTTTGCCTTCTACGTGAAAACCTTCGCCAACTACAACGCGATGTATGGCAGCATCGGGGCGATCATCGTGCTCTTGCTGTATTTCTATATTTCCGCGGCGGTGTTGTTGCTCGGCGCGGAAATGAATGCGGTGATCGAGCACATGTCCGCCGAAGGCAAGGACAAGGGCGAGAAAGCCCCTGGCGAGCCCGACGAATCCAGCAAACAACACGTCTCGGGCCTGGGCCGCGATCATTCGCTCAAGCCGGACACTGATGAAGCGCGACCATGATCCGTGAAATTCTGAAAATGGGCGACGAGCGCCTGCTGCGCATCGCCCCGCCGGTACCGCCGGAGATGTTCAACAGCGCCGAGCTGTGGCAGTTGATCGACGACATGTTCCAGACCATGGAAAGCGTCGGTGGCGTGGGTCTGGCGGCACCGCAGATCGGCGTCGATCTGCAACTGGTGATCTTCGGCTTCGAGCACAGCGAGCGTTACCCGGACGCCGAGGCTGTGCCGCAGACGATCCTGATCAATCCGCTGATCACGCCTTTGAATCCGCTGATGGAAGAGGGTTTTGAAGGCTGCTTGTCGGTACCTGGCCTGCGCGGCGCGGTGGATCGCTATCAGCAGATTCGCTACGAGGGCTTCGATCCCAAGGGCGAGCCGATCGTGCGCGTGGCCTCGGGTTTTCATGCGCGAGTGGTGCAGCATGAATGCGATCACCTGATCGGTCGGCTGTACCCGTCGCGGATTACCGATTTCAGCAAGTTCGGCTTTACCGAAGTGCTGTTCCCGGATCTTGATCCCATGGCCGACGACTGATCCAGACTCACCACAATTCCCTGTAGGAGTGAGCCTGCTCGCGATAGCGGTCTGTCATTGACGAATCCGGTGACTGATAGATCGCTATCGCGAGCAGGCTCACTCCTACAAGGGGACTGCGTCAGGCTGGGGGATTGAGCCCCATCGCAATCATCGGCTTGCTCCGCGCATACCGGCTCAACCGTTCGGCCATCGCCTGCGGCAGCGCCGGATCAACGCTGAACCCGCGCCGCTCATAAAACCCGCGCAGATCCGGATGACAGAACAGCCACACCGGCCCGTCCACCTGAGCAACCGCCGCCGCAATCAACTGCCCGGCAATTCCCTGTTCCCGACACCCCGGATCGACAAACAACCCTGTCAGCCAGTGGCCGCCCGATACCTGCCGCAGGCACAGCGCCGCCACGATCTCGCCACTCCGCGCGACCCACAGTTGCGCCTCGCGCACGGCCTTCATCGAGGACTGGTGGCTGCGGTAGAACTTGTTCATCAGCGGCCACAACGGTTCGTCGAGCTGGCTGTAGTGGATGTCGGGCATGGTTCGGACTGTCGGTTCGAAAAGCGCCGATTATAAAAGAACGCGCGGCGCGGGATAGGTGTATACCTGATCTCACATCCCTGTGAGTGGAGTACCGATCATGTCCAAAGGTATGGATTCAAAGAAAGCCGCGAAGAAGAAGCCGGCCAAGACCGCAATTGAAAAACGCGCAGAAAAGAAAGCCAAGAAAGTCGACATCTTCGGCCATTGAGCAAACCCTTCGGAAGCCCGTCTCTCGGGCTTCCACGCCATCAGAAAAATAATCTGCAAGATTGCACCGCCTCGTTGCACAGAAGGGGACGATTTCCGTTCCGAGCAACGCCATGGCTTTTTACTTTGATGCCGAGCATCGCCAGCAGATCGAAACCCTGCGCCAGCGCTTCACCGCCCGCAGCGAATGGCCGACCTGGCTGTTGCTGATCGGTGTGTACGCCGGCTGGTTCGCCATCCTCCTCAACAGCGCCTGGCTGGGACGCGGCTTGAGTACGTTGCTGCTGATCCCGCTGCTGGTGTTGTGGTTGTCGCTGCAGCATGAATTGCTTCACGGCCATCCGACCCGCTCGACCTTCAACAATAAAATCCTCGGCTACGCGCCGTTTGCCGTGTGGTATCCGTACACGCTGTATCGCGACAGCCATTTGCGTCATCACCGCGAGGAAGACTTGACGGTGCCGGGCGTCGATCCGGAAAGTCGTTATCTGACCTCGGCGAGCTGGCGGGACGGCTCGGCGTTCGAGCGCAGCGTGCATTGGCTGAACAAAACGGTGCTCGG
Organism: Pseudomonas sp. HN2; assembly: GCF_020736465.1. Lineage (NCBI taxonomy): Bacteria > Pseudomonadati > Pseudomonadota > Gammaproteobacteria > Pseudomonadales > Pseudomonadaceae > Pseudomonas > Pseudomonas sp. HN2. Next base: position 4,600,018 of record NZ_CP085885.1, on the reverse strand, counting down.
ACGCTTCGTGATTGGCGCGCCGCTGGCGTTGACGGCGTTAGCGCGCGAGGAGCAGCAGCGCTTGCGAAACGCTGATCCGCAAGCCTGGCTGATGTGGCTGAGCCACGGCGTGGTTACTCTATTGATGCTGGGTTTCATTGCCCGCTACAGCATTTTGCCGGTGTGGCATTACCTGTTGCTGATCAGCGTACCGGCGCTGTCGATCGCGATGATCCGTTCGTTTCACGAGCATCGACCGCATGCCCAGGCCGAGCAACGCACCGTGCTCAACGAGGCTGGCTGGCCGTGGCGCTGGCTGTTTCTCAACCTGAATTTTCATCTGGTGCATCACGACCTGCCGGGGCTGGCATGGTACGACTTGCCCAAGGTCTACCGGCTGCACCGCGAGCAGTGGATTGCGCGCAGTGGCGGGTTTGTCGTGCGGGGGTATGGGGAGTTGTGGCGACAACATGGCTTCAAACCGATTGATAGCCCGGAGCATCCGTTTCACTGATCCAGAAACACCACAATCCCCTGTAGGAGTGAGCCTGCTCGCGATAGCGTCGTATCAGTAACTGAGTTTGTCACTGACATACCGCTATCGCGAGCAGGCTCACTCCTACAGGGGGATTTTGTTGTCGGGGAGAAATTTGCATGACCCAACACCACGCCGAACTGCTGATGTACCCGGCCCCGGAGCCCGTCCGCGTGGCCAATGAACAATGGCTGGCGCGCATCCTCGAACACCTCGGCCACAGCCGACTCGACGCGACAAAGCTGACGCTGCCCGAACTGTGGCTATCGCCGCATCTGCTGCTCACCCAGACCTGCGGCTATCCGCTGATGACAGCGCTGCGTGGCCGGGTCCGTCTCATTGGCCGGCCGCGCTATGAATTGCCTGAGGCCAGCGGCGGCCAGCATTGCAGCCTGATCGTTGGCCGCGCTGTTGATCCGCGCTATTCGCTTGGCGACTTTCGCCACAGCCGGGGCGTGATCAACAGCGGAGATTCCAACAGCGGGATGAACCTGCTGCGCCAGCGTCTGGCGCCGCTGCAGCTGGACGGCCGGTTTTTCGCCAGTGTCGGCATCAGTGGCGGCCACCGCGAGAGCCTGCGCTGGCTGCGGGAAAACCTCGCCGACCTGGCCGCGATCGACAGCGTCACGTTCGCTTATATCGCCCGGCACGCGCCCGAAGAAGTCAGCGGATTACGTGTGGTTGCGCTCAGTGCGTTGAGCCCGACGCTGCCATTCATCACGGCTGCCAGTGCCAGCGACGCGCAGGTCGAACGGCTGCTGCAAGTGATGAATCAGACGTTGCATGAATTGCCTGAGGTAGTGCAGACCTTGGGTTTGCCTGAAGTTCTGCCGGCAACTGAAAGCGACTATGAGGTGCTGCTCGACTATCAGCGAGACGCTGAAGCTCAGGGCTATGGGCAACTGCGCTAGTTCGACCTAATTACCAAAGTGAATATAAAAATAATATTTAAATATTATTAACGCATAAGGCGCCTTGCTACGATCGCGCCACCGGAACACCGGACATTCAGCGACCCTTGCCCAGGAGCCCCTATGTCCGGCGCCGATCAATTCCATCGCGACACCGTGGAACGCCTGTTCCGCGCGCATTATCGCTGGCTCTGTGATTACCTGCGTCGACACTCGCGCGACGTGGCCGGCGCGGAAGACATTGCCGGCGAAACCTTCGCTCAACTGCTCGAAGCCCCGTCGCTGACGGCGATTCGCGAACCTCGCGCCTTACTGACGACGATCGCGCAGCGTGTGCTCTATCAGCACTGGCGCCGTGCGGATCTGCAACGCCGGCATCGTCAGCAGTCCGACCTCGATGTCGCGGCGTCGCCTGAACACCTCGCTCAGCTCTCGCAAACTCTCGATCGCCTTGATCGCAGCCTGCATCGCTTGCCGGCCAAGGTCCGGTCGACCTTTCTGCTGGCGCGTATCGATGGCCTGACCTACCCGCAAATCGCTGCCGAACTGGGCATCTCACAGCGTTCGGTGAGCGTGTACATGGCTCGTTCCCAAGCGCTGTGCGATCGCCACAGCGCCAACCAATTCCTGGAAGAAAAGAGGTCTGCATGACATCGATCAAAACCCTGCTCGGCCGCACGCTGCTGGCGCTGAGCCTGAGCGTCGGGGCTGTTTGCGCAGCCGAAAAAAGCGCACCGATTCACTTCGGCGACATCACGTGGGAGAGCGGCAGTTTCATCACTGAAGTGCTGCGTCTGATCGTGGAAAAAGGCTACGGCTATCCGACCGACACGTTGCCGGGCAGCACGGTCAGCCTGGAGGCGGCGTTGGCGAAAAACGACATTCAGGTAATCGGCGAAGAGTGGGCCGGGCGCAGTCCGGCGTGGGTCAAGGCTGCCGCCGAGGGCAAGGTATTCGGCCTCGGCGACACGGTCAAAGGTGCCACCGAAGGCTGGTGGGTCCCGGAATATGTGATCAAGGGCGACCCGGAACGCGGAATCAAGGCGCTGGCGCCGGAACTGAAATCGGTCGCTGACCTGCCGCGCTACAAGGATGTGTTCCGGGACCCGGAAGACCCGGGCCGCGGGCGCTTTCTCAACAGCCCGACCGGCTGGACCTCGGAAATCGTCAACAGCCAGAAGCTCAAGGCGTATGGTCTGAGCGACAGCTTCGTCAACTTCCGCACCGGCTCCGGCGCGGCATTGGATGCCGAGGTGGCGTCATCGATCAAACGCGGCAAACCGGTGCTGTTCTATTACTGGTCGCCGACGCCGTTGCTTGGGCGTTTCAAACTGGTGAAGCTGGAAGAGCCACCGTTCGATGCCGAGGCATGGAAAACCCTTGCCGATGCCAACAACCCGAATCCGCAGGGCACGCGCTCGATGCCGGCGAGCCTGGCGATTGGCGTGTCGGCGCCGTTCAAGGCGCAGTACCCGGAGCTGGTCGCGTTCTTTGAGAAAGTCGATCTGCCGATTGATCTGCTCAACCAGACATTGGCCGGCATGAGTGAAAAACGCCTGCAACCGCGGGCGGTGGCCGAGGCGTTTTTGCGTGATCAGCCGCAGGTCTGGACAGCTTGGGTGCCGGGGGAGGTGGCGAATAAGGTGAAGGGGAGTTTGTAGTTGTTCTCCGATGTTTTTGTGGTGCATCAAATGACGTCTTCGCGAGCAGGCTCGCTCCCACATTGGAATGCGTACCCACTGGGGGAGCGACCCTGCTCGCGAAAGCGTCCGCTCAGGCAACATTTTTCCGGGCGCTGAACCGTTTCTTGTACAAAAAATGCCAGATACTGGCCGACTAGTGGCCTTGCGCCCGGCGTCACGCTGGCTATCCTTGCAGGTAACTAACCATGTCGAGCGTCATGCCATCCATGACAGCGGCATCACGGTTGGTCCGTGATTCATGCTGCCAGAGTGCGCGATCCAAGGCACCGACACTGAACCAACAAGGAGCGTCACCTACATGGAAGTTCTTCTACGCGTTAGGGCTGGCCCGCATGCGGGCTATCAAGAAAAGGATGTCTTGATCAGAGCGTCGCTGCACGACCCCTCCGATTGATCATCATTTATCACCTGACAACTTCCTCTCTTGGAGGAAGGCGTGTGCCTGTTCTGTGGAACGTAGTGGTGGATCTTGAAGGACCTGGACTTTCATCAAATCAAAGAACGCGCGGAAGGTGATACAACCATGTTCAACCTACATCGCAAGGCTGACCTGCGGGAAATCGAGCGCTTCAGCTGTGCGCTGACCGAGGCCAACGCGAAAATCGAAGCGATCAGCCGCTCGATGGCCATGATCGAGTTCACGCCCGAAGGCATCGTCCTCGACGCCAACGAAAACTTCTGCAAGACCATGGGTTACAACGCCGATGAAGTGCGCGGCAAACACCATCGGATCTTCTGCGAAGAAAGCTTTTATCGCAGCGAGGACTACGCAAAGTTGTGGCGTGACCTGGCCCGTGGTGAACCCCTCAGCGGGACTTTTCTGCGGTTGAACAAGAGCGGGCGGGAGATCTGGCTCGAGGCCAGTTACATGCCGGTGTTCGGTCCCGACAAACAGGTCAGAAGTGTCATCAAGGTTGCGGCGGACATCACCGCACGCATCAACAAAGAGCATGAAGAAGAAGCCATGCTGGCGGCGATCGGCCGTTCCATGGCGGTGATCGAGTTCACCCCTGAAGGCCATGTCATCAGCGCCAACGACAACTTCCTGCAAACCATGCAGTACACGCACAATGAAATTGTCGGCCAGCACCACAGCCTGTTCTGTCACCGCGCCGAAGCCGAATCCGCGCAGTACAAGGCGTTCTGGGCTTCGCTCAATCGCGGCGAATATCACTCGCACCGCTTCGAACGCAAGAACAAGTCCGGGCAGATGGTTTATCTGGAGGCTTCGTATAACCCGCTGTTCGACGCCAAAGGCCGCTTGTACAAAGTGGTCAAGTTCGCCAGCGACATCACCCGGCAGATGACCACTTTGCAAAATGCTGCGGAATCGGCCCACAGCACCTCGGTACAAAACGACGCCTGCGCGCAAAAAGGCTCACAGGTGGTGCAGCAGACCGTGCAGATCATTCAGGACATTTCCCGCGATCTGAATGAGGCCGCGGTGAGTATCGATGCGGTGAGCAAGCAGTCGGACATCATCGGCACCATCGTCCAGACCATTCGCGGGATCGCCGATCAGACGAACCTGCTGGCGCTCAATGCTGCCATCGAAGCGGCGCGTGCCGGGGAACATGGACGCGGTTTTGCAGTAGTGGCCGATGAGGTACGCAGCCTAGCCGCGCGAACCAGTCAGGCGACGCTGGAAATTGTCGACGTGGTGCGCAAGAACCATGACCTGTCGCTAAGTGCGGTGTCGAGCATGCAGTCGAGCCTAAGCCGCACCGGGCTGGGCGTGGAACTGGCGAACGAGGCGGGCGAGGTGATTCTGGAAATTCAGCAGGGCTCACGGCATGTGGTGGATGCGATCAGTCAGTTCAATGAAACCCTGCAATTGAACTGACCTGTTTCAACATCACCAATGCCCAATGTGGGAGCGAGCCTGCTCGCGAAAGCGTTATGTCAACTAATACATGCCTGTCTGACACGGCGCCTTCGCGAGCAGGCTCGCTCCCACAGTGGAGTCCTGTATTGGCCTTCAGCGATGGGCAATATTCTCCAGGGCCAGATTGCGCGTGCGTGGGCCGAACCAGCCGATGGTCAGCATCACGATCAGCATGCTGCTGGCAATGAATGCCAACACCCCCGGCGTGCCGAAGTTATCCAGAAACATGCCAATCAGCAGACTCGATTTATGCCGCAGCGGCAGAATCAGGCAGCGCCGAGTTTGGCAAACCGAAGATCCGGTCAAACAGCCAGTTGAACACGAACGTGTAGCACGGGATGAAAATGATCAGCGCCAGATCCAGCACAAAGGCCTGCACCAGACTGATGTTCATCCACCAGGCAATCAGCGGAATCAGAAACACGATCAGCGTCAGTTGAAAACCGACGGCATGGGCGATGCGCCGTTTGACCGTGCGGGTGCGCGAGACCTGGCGGCTTTCCCAGCGCTCGAACAACGAGGTGTAAATGAAATTCCAGGTCACGGCGATGCTGGTGATGATCACCGCCAGCGGCCCGGTGCTGCCCGGCGATGTGCCCGACAGCAACGCCAGACCGAGGGCCGAGAAGGTCATGCCGATCACTTCGTAGAGCGATACGTAGACCAGTTTGCGTTTCACGCCTTGCATGCAGATTTGCCTCTTTCTTGCCGATGGGGGCCAGCAGGGCTGGCGAAGGCGGGGAAAGATAGCTTCAATAGACCTGACAGAAAAAGTCGGTAGCTTTCAGTTTTATTGATAGGTGGGCAGATTGAATTTCAATAGCGACAGCATTGAATTGTTTCTCGCAGTGATCGAGCGCGGCTCGTTTTCCGCCGCCGCGCGGCAGTTGGGCAAGGTGCCTTCGGCGGTGAGCATGGGCATTGCCAATCTTGAAGCCGAACTCGGTTACCCGTTGTTTGATCGCAGTCACCGTGAGCCGCAACCCACGGCGATGGCACAATCGCTGGTGCCGCACGCGCGACTGATCGCCGAGCAGCTCAAGCAACTGCAAGTGCACGCGGTGGAGTTGTCGCTGGGGCTGGAAAGCAGATTGTCGATCGGCGTGGTCGCGGACATTGATCGGCGGCGTTTGCTGGCCGCGATCAAGGTGATTGCCGAGCGTCATCCGCTGCTCGACGTCGAAGTGCTGACCGCGCCGCAGGATGATGTGCTGGCGATGTTGCACAGTGGCCGGGTCAGCGTGTGCCTGGCCTTCGCCGGGTTGAGCGTAAATGCGCTGGAGCGGTTTCAGTTCGTCGGCAGCGAACGCATTATCGCCACGCTGGCGGCGGACAGTCCGTTGCTGCAGGGGCGGGATGTGTTTCTCGAAGATCTGGTGCAGGTGCGGCAGATCATCGTCGCCAGTCGCGACTTGCCTATCAGCGAGACGCGGCCGTTGGTGGCGGAATCCTACTGGCGTACGGATAACCTCGAAACGGCGATGGAGTTGGTCGAGGCGGGATTGGGCTGGGGCAATTTTCCGCTGTCGGTGGTGCAGCCGTGGCTGGAGTCCGGACGCTTGAAACGGCTGAATTTTCGCAACATCGAAAATGGTCTGGTGCTGCCGGTGCATGCGGTATGGCTCAAGAGCCAGCCATTGCAGAAGGGCGCGCAGGCCTTGGTCGACCTGCTCAACCATTGAGCCCAACACAAAACCCCTGTAGGAGCTGCCGAAGGCTGCGATCTTTTGATCTTGTTCTTGAAAGCAAAATCAAAAGATCGCAGCCTTCGGCAGCTCCTACAGGGGATCGCGTGAGTTTCAGGTACTCTCGCGCACCTTCAGCTCAAATCCCATATCTTCCACCGGCCGCGCTACTTTGTTGCCCGCCATCAACGTCAGCATCTGCTCCGCCGCGCGCCGGCCGATGGCCTCACGCGGGGTGTTGATGCTGCTCAGGCGCGGGACCATGTGCTCGGACATTGGCAGGTCGTTGAAGCCCAGAATCGCCACTTGCTCGGGAATTTTGATGCCATTGCGCAAGGCTTCCAGCAGCGCACCCTGGGCCAGGTCATCGTTGCCAAAGAAAATCGCATCGACATCCGGATGCGCCGCCAGCAGTTGCAGAAACAACTCACCACCCAAGCCCACCGACGAAGCGCGCGGCGTCAGCACTTCCAGATCCGGGTCGTAGCGGCCAGCCTTCTGCAGTGCCTTGCGGAAACCCTCGCCACGCAACAACGTGCGCTGATCCAGCTGCGCGCCAATGTAGGCCAAGCGTTTGCGCCCGCGAGACAGCAAATGCTCCGCGGCCGTTTCACCGGCGCTCAACTGCGAAAAACCCACGCAATTGACCCCGGCGGCGCTGTCCAGCTCCATCATGTACACGCAGGGAATATTGCTGAGCTCGATCATCCGCCGCGAACTCTCGGTGCGATCGAAACCGGTCAGCAGAAACCCGCGCGGCTGATAGGCCATGTAATTGCGCAGCAGGTTTTCTTCTTCATCGCGCGAGTAGTGGAAGTTGCCGATCAGCACTTCGAAGCCCTTGGGCGTCAGCACCCGATGAATGGCTTCCAGTGTGTCGATGAACAGCAGGTTGGACAGCGACGGCACCAGCACCACCACCGAATGGCTCTGCGCCGAGGCCAGCGCGCGGGCGGCGGGGTTGACTACATAGTTGAGTTCGAGCGCGGCTTTCTGCACTTTTTCCACCAGTTCGGTGGCCACCGTGCTGACCCCGCGCAGAGCGCGCGAGGCGGTAATCGGGCTGACGCCGGCCAGGCGGGCTACTTCGTTAAGGGTCGGACGGCCGGTGGTGCGGGTATTTTTATCGTTCTTGGGGGAGGTCATCGGGCGGCTTGCCAAACAAAAATCAAGGCACTAAGGTAGCGCTGTCCTGATGCAGCTGCAAATGCGTGAGCGCGGTCCTGCCTGATCTGCGCGCTTTGGTATCGGGAACAAACCTGCTGCAACCCAAAAAAACGACAAGAAGGCGTCGGCAACTTCTGCCTGTGCACTAGAGTCATAGCTAGCAAAGGTAGCGCTGTCTGCGCGCTGAGGTGTTATATGAGTCATCCCATCACCGCCCTGGTCATCATGGGCGTTGCCGGTTGCGGCAAGACGTGCGTCAGCCAGGCCCTGTGCCATTTGAGCGGCGCCACTGCCATTGAAGGCGATACTTTCCATCCGGCCGCGAACATCGAAAAGATGAGCGCGGGGATCCCCCTGAACGACGAAGACCGTGCCGGCTGGCTCGACAGCCTGTGCGATGAACTGCGTCGCGTCGATGCCAAAGGCCAGCGCCCGGTGTTGACCTGCTCGGCCCTTAAACACAGTTATCGCGAACGTCTGCGCAGCGCCTTGCCGGGCCTGGGCTTCGTCTTTCTTGAATTGACCCCGGAAGTCGCCGCCGAGCGTGTATCGCACCGCCCGGGCCACTTCATGCCGGCGACGTTGATCGAAAGCCAGTTCGCCACGCTCGAATCGCCCAAGGGCGAGCCGCTGACCCTGGCGCTCAATGCCTCAGTACACAGCGTTGAAGAGCTGGCCCTGCAGGCTCACGTCTGGTGGCAGGCCAACGGCTTGAAACAGGCGATATGAGCATGTTGAAAAAGACAGCGCTGTCCTCCCGACTTCTGTTCAACCCGCTTTAATAACAACAACAATCCAGGAGACACCCCCCATGTTTGGCATGTCCCACGAGACGTTCCTGCTGCTCGATGCGGTGGTCACGGTAATCGGCCTGATTATCCTGATCACCAAATTCAAGATTCACCCCTTTATCGCCCTGACCATCGCCGCCGCGTTCCTCGGCCTGACTTCCGGCATGCCGATCAACACCATCATCAAGGCGTTCCAGGATGGCTTCGGTGGCGTACTCGGTTTCGTCGGCATCATCCTCGCCCTGGGCACCATGCTCGGCAAGATGATGGCCGAATCCGGCGGCGCCGATCAGATCGCCCAGACCCTGATCCGCGCCTTCGGCAAGGACAATGTGCAGTGGGCAATGATGTTCGCCGCGTTCCTGGTGGGCATCCCGCTGTTCTTCGAAATCGGCTTCGTGCTGCTGATTCCGCTGGTGTTCATCGTTGCCCGCCGCACTGGCGTATCGATCATCAAGATCGGTATCCCGCTGCTCGCCGGCCTGTCCGCTGTGCACGGTCTGGTGCCACCGCATCCGGGCCCATTGTTGGCCATCGGCGTGTTCGGCGCTGACATCGGCAAGACCATTCTCTATGGCCTGATCGTCGCGCTGCCGACCGCCATCATTGCCGGTCCGATCTTCGGTACGTTCATCGCCAAGCACATTCCCGGTCACCCGAATCAGGAACTGGTCGATCAACTGGCCCGCGAAAACGATTCGGCCAACCTGCCGAGCTTCAGCATCACCCTGGTCACCGTGCTGCTTCCGGTGTTCCTGATGCTGCTGAAAACCTTCGCTGATGTGGCGCTGCCGGACGGCAATTTCTTCCGCATCTGGATGGACATGATCGGTCACCCGATCTCCGCATTGCTGCTGGCGTTGCTGCTGTCGCTGTACACCTTCGGCTACAAGCAGGGCATCGGTTCCAACCAGATGCTCAAATGGCTCGACGCAAGCCTGGCGCCAACCGCTGCGATCATCCTGATCATCGGTGCCGGCGGTGGCTTCAAGCAGATGCTGGTGACCAGCGGCGTGGGTGATGTGATCGGCCACATGGCGGTCAGCGCACAGATCTCGCCGATCCTGCTGGCGTGGCTGGTGGCGGCGGTGATCCGTATTGCAACCGGTTCCGCGACGGTGGCGACCATCACCGGCGCCGGTATCGTTGTGCCGGTCGTCGGCATGATTCCGGGCGTCAACCGTGAGCTGCTGGTGCTGGCCACCGGTGCCGGTTCGCTGATCCTGTCCCACGTCAACGATGCCGGTTTCTGGCTGGTCAAGCAGTACTTCAACATGACCGTGGCCGAAACCTTCAAGACCTGGACCGCGATGGAAACCATTCTGTCGGTGGTGGCCCTGGGCTTTATCCTGCTGTTGTCGCTGTTCGTTTAAGCTGTTCTTTGTTTAAAGAAAGCGCAGGCACAAAAAAACCGCAGCGATGCGGTTTTTTTGTGGGTAAAAAATCTGTGGTAACACGGATGTTGTGGCGAGGGAGCTTGCTCCCGCTCGGCTGCGCAGCAGTCGTAAAAACCTCTGCACCCAGTGAATCAGACAGACCGCGATTGCAGGATTTGGGCCTGCTGCGCAGTCCAGCGGAAGCAAGCTCCCTCGCCACATAAGGGTTCTTCTGCAGGTACTGTGTTAGCCGCCAGTTTTTGCGACTAAGCCATCCGCGCGGAACATTCCGCGGATCCCGCGCACGGCCTGACGAATGCGGTCCTGGTTTTCGATCAGGGCGAAGCGTACGTGGTCGTCACCGTACTCGCCAAAACCCACCCCCGGCGACACGCAGACCTTGGCCTCGGCCAGCAGTTTCTTGGCAAATTCCAGCGAGCCCAGATGTGCATACGCGTCGGGAATCTTCGCCCATACATACATGGAGGCCTTTGGATTCTCGACCATCCAGCCCAATTCATGCAGGCCCTTGACCAGCACGTTACGCCGCTGGCGATACTGCTCGGCGATGTCGCGCACGCACTGCTGGTCGCCTTCGAGCGCAGCAATCGCCGCAACTTGCAGCGGGGTGAAAGTGCCGTAGTCGTGGTAGCTCTTGATCCGCGCCAGGGCGTTGACCAGTTCCGGATTGCCGACCATGAAGCCGATGCGCCAGCCGGCCATGTTGTAGCTCTTGGACAGGGTGAAAAATTCCACCGCGATGTCCTTGGCGCCCGGCACTTGCATGATCGACGGCGCTTTCCAGCCGTCGTAGACGATGTCGGCGTAAGCCAGATCGTGAATCACCAGCACGTCATACTGCTTGGCGAGGGCGATCACCCGTTCGAAGAAATCCAGCTCCACGCACTGCGCCGTCGGGTTTGACGGGAAACCGAGGATCATCATTTTCGGCTTGGGGATCGAGCCGCGAATCGCCCGCTCCAGCTCATCGAAGAAATCCACCCCCGGCACCAGCGGCACCGAGCGCACCTGAGCGCCGGCAATCACCGCGCCGTAGATGTGAATCGGATAGCTCGGGTTCGGCACCAGCACCGTGTCGCCCTGATCCAGAGTCGCCAGCATCAAGTGCGCCAGGCCTTCCTTGGAACCGATGGTGACGATGGCTTCGCTTTCCGGGTCGATATCGACTTCGTAGCGCTGCTTGTACCAGTTGGAAATCGCCCGGCGCAGGCGCGGAATGCCCTTGGACGTCGAGTAGCCGTGGGTGTCTTCACGTTGGGCGACCTGCACGAGTTTTTCGACAATGTGCGGCGGCGTGGCGCCGTCGGGATTGCCCATGCTCAGGTCGATGATGTCTTCACCACGGCGGCGAGCGGCCATCTTCAGCTCGGCGGTGATGTTGAAAACGTAAGGGGGGAGTCGATCTATGCGCGCAAAGCGGCGCGGCGAACCTTGTTCGGCCATTGTTGCCTCGGATAACGTAAGCGCCCGGAACCGTCCGAGCGACGCTGGTCACTGCGGTGACCTGTGGCGGAAGATAAGGGCAGTGATGGCATACTGTCCAGCGCGGTTGTAAACATTTTTTTCAAGGAAAATCGGTCAATGGAATTCACCAGCGGCTTCCTGCTGAGCCTTTCGCTGTGCCTGGATATCGGCGTGGCCAACATCGCGATGATCACCCTGGCCATGCAGCGCGGCTACTTTCAGGGCTTCGCCCTTGGCCTGGGCACCTGCGTCGGCGACTTGATTTATGCGGTGCTGGCACTGGCCGGCATGACCGTTTTGCTGCAATACGAAACCGTACGCTGGGTGCTGTGGATCGGCGGTTCGGCGCTGCTGATCTATTTCGCGGCGAAGATGATTTATTCGGCGATCCACCACGAAGCGCTGCTGGCGGAGACGGCCGAGGTGGGGCAGAACTCCCATCGCAAGGAATTCTTTCGCGGCATCTTTCTCGCCATGTCGTCGCCCAGCGCGATTCTCTGGTTCGCTGCGGTAGGCGGCACCTTGATCGCCCGCTCGGGTGGCGGCGGGCCTTTGAGCTCGGCGTTGTTCCTCGGTGGTTTTCTGTGCGCCGGGCTGTTGTGGTCGGCCGGTTTGTGCTTCGCTGCAAGCCATGGCGGCAAGCTCTTGGGCGATAAACTGCTGCGCTACTCCTACATGGCATCTGCGGCGATCTTCTGCTATTTCGCGGTGTACGTGATCGTATCTGGCTATAACGAGTTTGTCGGGTCGGGCGCCGTCGAGCAGTTGCATGCGCTGTAAACGTGCGAAACGGGTCGGGCTTTCTATACTCCCAGCCGAACCCACTTTTCCGTTCTGAGGAGCCGCGTTATGGATGAACAGACACGCGTCGAAATAGCCGAACCTCGCTTCGAACACGGGCAATTTCTGCTGATTGCCGGGTTCGGCGGGCGATTCACTCAGGAAACCACAGGAGACATTCCAAGGCTGTGGGAAAAGCTTATCCCGCACCTGGGAAAAATCCCTGCGCAGGTCAACGAAGTGACCTACGGCGTTTGCTGCAACGCGGACGGCGAGGGAGGTTTCGAGTACATCGCCGGCGTGCAGATCGACAAGCTCGATGACCTGCCGGAGCAGTACCGCTGGGTTGAAATCCAGCCGCAGGAATATGCGGTGTTCGCGCACAAAGGGCCCCTGACGCAACTCCCCGACACCTTCCAGTACATCTGGAAAACCTGGCTGCCGCGGTCCGGTTACGAAGCGGCGGATGCGCCGGAATTCGAGCGCTACAGCGAGGATTACAACCCGAAGCTCAACACCGGCACCCTGGAAATCTGGCTGCCGATCAAGGCCTGACCGGCGTTCGAATCGAGGCGGAGCATGTCCGCCCCGGTGGTTGTGCTTTATGCTGGTGGGCCTTGTTTCCACAGATTTTCGAGTTGCCATGAACACCGTGATCCGCAACGTCAGCGCCGCCGACCTCGAGCGCTGCTACGCCATCGAAACCGTTGCCTATGAAGGCGATGAAGCCGCCACCCGCGAGAAGATCGCCACGCGCATTGCCACTTGGCCGGACGGCTTCATCGTCGCCGAAGTAGACGGCGTGGTTGCCGGTTTCATCAATTCCGGCGCGGCGTTCGACGTGCAGATGTCCGACGAGGCCTTCAAGGAACTGATCGGGCACGACCCGAAAGGCCCGAACGTGGTGATCATGTCGGTGGTAGTGCACCCGGATTACCAGGGGAAGGGCCTGGCCAAGCGCCTGCTGGCAGAGTTCATCGAGCGCATGCGCGCGATGGACAAAGCGACGATTCATCTGATGTGCAAAGAGCAGCACATTGCACTGTATGCCGGGTTTGGTTTTGCCTACATCAAACCGTCCGAGTCCGACCATGGCGGCATGGCGTGGCACGAGATGATCCTGACCCTCTGAAGCCAACACCTATCACAACTGTAGGAGCTGCCGAAGGCTGCGATCTTTTGATCTTGATCTTCAAAAGCCAGATCAAAAGATCGCAGCCTTCGGCAGCTCCTACAGAGGATCGTGGCGTGTCAGCAGAGAGTTTCTGGATACTCAGAAAACCAGCCCCATCCGCCGCTCGTACCCAATCCGTCCCTTGTACGCTTCGCCGCTGTCGACGTAGCCATGCCTGGCGTACAGCGCAATCGCCGCCTCGTTATCGGCGTCCACCGACAATTCCAGCCCCTTGATCTCCGGCCATGCTTCACGCGCGACGGCGGGCAGTGCTTGCAGACAAGCCTTGCCGTAGCCCTTGCCTTGGGCGCGGCGATCGACCTGCAAGGCATGCAACGTGGCGCTGTGTTCGTCGGCCCAGTCGGGCAATACCGGCGGGCGCTTGAGCAGCAAAAATGCCACCGGCACGTCGTCAGCCAGCAGGGCAAAACCCTTTACCCCGGGGCCGGGTTTCGACAGCAGGGTGTGCAAGGCACCGTGGATGTCGCCGGAGAATCTGATCTGCTCGGGGTGGATTTCAATGGCCTCGACTTGCTGACGCTGCAAAGGGCTGAGGCTGTCGTACGGCACGAGTTGGGCTGACACGGGAATTTCCTTTTTCCTACAAAGAATGAGCCTCGGATTCTAGCGACATTGTCGTCGGCGGATTTTTTTTGTTTGCCTTGTCGATCTGCGCAAAGGGCAAACGACTAAGGGTGTCTTCAACAACAAAAACCACGGAGAACACCATGAGCGCACAGTCTGAAATTCAAACCCTGATCAATAGCTACCGCGACGCCGTCATGACCAAGGACGTGGAGAAAGTCATGGCGTTGTACGCCGATGACATCGTCTCGTTCGACGCGATCAAGGCCCTGCAATTCAAGGGCAAAGCGGCCTACCGTACGCACTGGGTCGAGTGCATGGAGATGTGCCCCGGCCCGCACATCTTCGAGTTTCAGGAGCTCGTCATCGAAACTGCCGGCAACATCGCCTTCGCCCACTGGGTCGCCAACTGCGGCGGCACCAATGACAAGGGCGAAACCCAGAGCTGCTGGATGCGCGTCACCGCGTGCTATCGGCAGATCGGCGGGGCGTGGAAGATCGCTCACGAGCACTGGTCGGCACCGTTCGATCCGATGAGCGGCGCGACACTGTTCGATGTGACCCCCTGATCTTCAGCCATAGTTGATCCGTTCGAATCAGGAGATCGCCATGAAATACCTATGCCTGGTCTACAGCGATGAACGCCTGCTGCACTCGTCGCCCGACAGTCCCGAAGACGCTGAATGCTCGGCCTACGCCGAGTCGGTGCAGGGCAGCGGGCGGATGATCGCCGCCGAAGCGCTGGAGTCGGTAGAGACCGCAACCACCGTACGGATGCGCAACGGCAAGTTGTCGATCACCGACGGGCCTTTCGCTGAAACCAAGGAGCAACTGGCCGGTTTCTACCTGATCGATGCCAAGGATCTCAACGAAGCGATTCAGGTCGCCGGCAACATCCCGGCAGCCCGGGTCGGCAGCGTTGAAGTGCGCCCGGTGCGGCAGTTGAATGTCTGACGTCCGGGCGCGGGTCGAGCAGGTCTACCGCGAGGATTCGCGGCGGATCCTGGCGACGCTGATTCGCCTGCTTGGTGATTTCGACCTCGCCGAAGAAGCCTTGCACGAGGCGTTCTTCGTCGCGGTCGAGCGCTGGCAGCGCGACGGCGTGCCGGACAACCCGCGCACCTGGCTGGTCTCGACCGGACGATTCAAAGCCATCGATGTGTTGCGTCGGCGCGCGCGGTTCAAGGCCTCGCAACCGCTGCTGCTGGCGCAACTCGATGAGCTGGAACAGGCTGACTGGAGTGGCGAAGACGTGGAAGACGATCGCTTGCGGCTGATCTTCACCTGCTGTCACCCGGCACTGGCGGCGGATGCGCAGGTGCCGCTGACCTTGCGCGAAGTCTGCGACCTCACCACCGAAGAAATCGCCCGTGCTTTTCTCTCGGCGCCGGCGGCGATTGCCCAGCGCATCGTGCGCGCGAAAGCCAAGATCCGCGACGCGAAAATCCCTTATCAAGTACCCACGCTGAACGAATTGCCCGAGCGCCTCGACAGCGTGCTGCGGGTGATCTATCTGGTGTTCAACGAAGGCTATTCGGCCTCGGTTGGCGCCGAGCTGACCCGCGAGGATCTGACGCGCGAAGCGATTCGGCTGGGGCGCTTGTTGATGGAGTTGCTGCCGGAACCGGAAGTCACGGGCCTGCTGGCGCTGATGCTGCTGCACGAATCACGCCGGCCGGCACGCACCTCGCCGAGCGGTGAGCTGGTGCTGCTCGACGATCAGGATCGCGCGTTGTGGGACGCCGGGTTGATGGCAGAAGGTTGCGCGCTGGTCGAGCGCGCGCTGAGTACACGACGCTTCGGGCCGTATTGCCTGCAGGCGGCGATTGCAGCGGTGCATGCGGAAGCGCCGTCGGCGGCGGAAACCGACTGGCGGCAGATTGTCGGGCTGTACGATGTCTTGCTGCGCGCGGTGCCCTCGCCGGTGATCGAGCTGAACCGGGCAGTGGCGGTGGCCAAGCGTGATGGAGCGTTGGCCGGGTTGTCATTGATAGAAGGGATTTTGGCCCGAGGCGAGTTGCAGGATTACCACTTGGCGCATTCGGCGCGGGCGGAGTTTTGCCGGCAGTTGGGCCGGGTGGAGGAGGCGCGGGCTGCGTATCAGCGGGCGCTGGAGTTGACGCGGCAGGAGCCGGAGCGGCGGTTTATTCAAGGACGGATCAAGGCGCTGGAAATGCCCTGATCTTGGCGCTCTCGCGACGGTGGGCAGCCTGTGGATTGCCCTCACCCTAACCCTCTCCCAGAGGGAGAGGGGACTGATTGGGGGATATTGGAGAGATTCACCGACTTGAACGAATTGTCTTGAATCCATAATCGATAAGGTTTTTCAGGTCGATGCATAACGCCAGACACCTCGGTCGGCTCCTTCTCCCTCCGGGAGAGGGCTGGGGTGAGGGGCTTTTGATCTTGGCAGCTTTATTCGAGCATCTTGCTCAACAACCAGCTCCCCGCCGGCCCCGGCGGATATAGCCGCGACCACAAGGCATCGACAAACACCGGTTTCGGCCAGCCGCGCACGTCCAGTTCAACCAGCAAATCATTGGCATAGCGCTGCACCAGCCACCTCGGCAATGGCGCCCAGCCAAATCCCTTTTCCGCCATTTCCAGCAGCATCAGATAACTCGGCGCCGACCACACCCGGCCTTTGCCACGGCTGTCATAGGGATTGACGATGGTCGCCAGGCGCAACTCGCGATGTTGCTCGAGGATCTGCTGATCGACATGCTCAAGTTTCGCCAATGGATGCTCGCGGCTGACGAACAGGGCGATCTCCGTGCGCTCGGCGACGGTCGAGGTGACCAGATCCGGCGGGTAGTTGTCCTGCATTTCCGCGAAGGCCAGATGCGCGCGGCCGCGCTGGACCAGTTCGATCAGGTCATCGCATTCGGCAATCAGGCATTCCAGCTCCAGCTCTGGATATCGCTGCTCGAAACTCACCAGTGCCGCCTCGAAACGATACGACTGATAGGTATCGGAAATCGCCACGGTCAGCTTCGGCTCGACGCCTTGCGCCAATTGCCGTGCGCTCATCTCCAGGCGACTGGTGGCGGCCAGAATCGCTTCGGCTTTCTGCAACATGACGTGGCCGGCGGGGGTGAGCGTGGGTTTGCGGCTGCTGCGATCAAACAGTTGCAAATCCAGATCGATTTCCAGACTGGCGACCGCTGAGCTGATGGTCGACTGACTGCGCCCCAACTTACGCGCAGCGGCGGAAAACGAGCCTTGCGTCGCCGCCTGCACAAACGCCAACAGCACTTCCTGCGAAGCCATGAACTATCGCCTTGATCGATGGTTATTGATTGTGAAGTATCGGGAATCGGTTGGATCATGGCAACCATCGTCAAACAAGGAGTCAGGCCATGACTGTCCACAAGTCCATCACCGAACGCGTTTTCCAGGCTGTCGGGTTCGAATTTCTCGCCATCCTCATCTGCACACCGCTGCTGGCGTGGATCATGCAAAAACCTCTGCTCGACATGGGGGCCGTGACCGTACTGATTGCGATGTTGGCGCTGGCATGGAACGTGGTGTTCAACCGTTTTTTCGACCGTGCTCTGGCGCGGATGAATCTGTCGCACAACGCCTGGGTGCGGGTGGTGCATGCATTGTTGTTCGAAGGTGGACTGATCGTGATGGGCGTGCCGCTGATTGCCTGGTGGCTGTCGGTCAGCCTGTGGCAGGCGTTGTTGCTCGACATCGGTGTGCTGCTGTTTTTCCTGCCGTACACCTACGTCTATCACTGGGGTTATGACGTCCTGCGCGAGCGCTTCATGGCGCGCCGCGCCTATGAAAGCTGACGCCGATCCCCCTGTAGGAGCTGCCGAAGGCTGCGATCTTTTGATTTTGTTTTTTGAAAATCAAAGTCAGAAGATCGCAGCCTTCGGCAGTTCCTACACGGGTCAAGCGCTACAGGAACATGCCGCCCGATGCCTCGACCCGCTGGCCATTGATCCACTGCCCACCCGGTGACAGCAGCAGCGCCAGTGCACCGCCAATATCGTCCGGCTGCCCGACGCGACCCAGCGCGGTGTTACTTGCGACCATCGCGTTGACAGCGCTGTTGTCGCGCACCGTACCGCCACCAAAATCGGTTTCAATCGCACCCGGCGCCAGAATATTCACACCAATCTGCCGCGCGCCAAGCTCCTTCGCCTGATAACGGGTCAGCACTTCCATCGCGCCTTTCATCGCCGCGTAGGCGCCATAACCCGGCAGGCTGAAGCGGGTCAGACCGCTGGAAATATTGACGATGCGACCACCGTCGTTGATCAGCGGCAGCAGTTGCTGAGTCAGAAAGAACGGCCCTTTCAGTTGCACGTTCATCAGCAGATCGAACTGCTCCGGGTTGGTTTCGCTGAACAGCGCATGCACGCCGATCCCGGCATTGTTGATGAGGAAATCAAAGCGCTGCCGCTCAAAGGTCTGCTCCAGTACTTGTGCAACCTGCGCGGCGAACGCGGCAAAGTGTTCGCTGTGGCCGACGTCCAGTTGCAGCATTGCCGCTTTCGCGCCGAGTGCCTGTAGCTCAATGACCAGATTCTGCGCCTCGTCGGCGCGGCTGTTGTAGGTGCCGATGATGTCGATGCCTTGCGCGGCGAGATGCAGGGCGGCGCTGCGGCCCAGGCCGCGACTGGCGCCGGTGATCAGTGCGATTTTGCGATTCATGCGGACTTCCTCGATTGCGTTGAGTGGGGATGGAAGAAGTTTATTTATCCGCCCTGAGGTGATAAACACGGCAAAAGCGGAATCACTGATCGGCGCAGCCGAACAATCACCGAGGCCTGTGATGAACAAACTGGAACTGCTGCGTACCTTCGTCCGGGTCAGCGAACTGTCGAGTTTCACCCTCGCCGGTGAAAGCCTCGGCCTGCCGCGCTCCACGGTGTCCGAGCAGGTGCAGGCACTTGAAGCCTTGCTCGGCACGCGCCTGTTGCAGCGCACCACGCGCAAGGTGCAGGCCACCCAGGACGGCCTGGTGTTGTATGAACGCAGCAAGGATCTGCTCTCGCACATGGATGAGATCGAAGGGCTGTTTCGGCAGGACGAGGGTTCGCTGACCGGGCGCATCCGGGTTGATATGCCGAATATTCTCGCGCGACGGTTGATCATGCCGCGCCTGCCAGAATTCATGGACCGCCACCCGAATCTGCAGATGGAAATCAGCAGCACCGATCGCCGTGTCGATCTGCTGAGCGAGGGCTTCGACTGCGTGTTGCGCATCGGCGCGCAGCCGGATCAGTCGGTGGTCGCCCGGCATCTGGGCGACTTCCCGATGGTCAACTGCGCCAGCCCGGATTATCTGCAACGTTACGGCGTGCCGCAGACCCTGGAAGATCTGGCACAGCATCGGCTGGTGCATTACGTCGGCGTGCTGGGCTCGCGTTCGGAAGGGTTTGTCTATGAGGAGGACGGTGAGGTGCGGCGCGTGGCGATGGCCGGCAGTGTCACGGTCAACAGCACCGATGCCTACGAAGCGGCGTGCCTGGGCGGTTTCGGCCTGACCCAGGTACCGCGCACCGGCATGCAACCGCATCTGGAAAATGGCGAACTGGTGACCGTGCTGGCGCAGTACACCGCCCCGCCGATGGCGATTTCCTTGTTGTATGCGCGACAACGGCATTTGCCACTGCGGGTGCGGGTGTTTATGGATTGGCTCGGCGACGTGGTCCGCTCAACGCTCTGACTTGGGAATGCAACCCTGTGTAGGAGCTGCCGAAGGCTGCGATCTTTTGACTTTGATTTGTAAAAACCAGATCAAAAGATCGCAGCCTTCGGCAGCTCCTACAGGGGGATTTGCGCAGGGTCAGAAGATTTGGGTGAACAGCCAGTAAAGGCTGCCCGACAGCAGGATGGCCGCTGGCAGCGTCAACACCCAGGCCATCAGCAAATTGCGGATCGTGCGCATCTGCAACCCGGCGCCGTTGGCAACCATGGTCCCGGCCACGCCCGAGGACAACACATGGGTTGTCGATACCGGCAAACCGAACATGTCCGCCGCGCCGATGGTCAGCATCGCCACGGTTTCCGCCGAGGCGCCCTGGGCGTAGGTCAGGTGAGTCTTGCCGATCTTCTCGCCGACGGTCACGACAATGCGCTTCCAGCCGACCATGGTGCCGAGTCCCAGCGCAATCGCCACGGCGATCTTCACCCACAGCGGAATGAACCGCGTGGCGTTGTCGATCTGTTGTTTGAACAGCTGCAGTTTGCTGTTGGTGTCGGCATCGAAGTTGCCGACCTTGTTCTTGTCCATCAGGCGAATGCTTTCGCTCGCCAGGTACATGTCGTTGCGCACGTTGCCCATGGCTTCGGCCGGGACCTTTGCCAGCGAACCGTAGCCTTTGACTTCCTCGCCGATATGCCCGGTCAGGGCGGCGAGGGCGGGGATCAGTTGCGGCGTGGGTTCCTTGCTGCGCACGTAATCCGAAAGGACCGGGCGCGGATCGGCAGGTGCCGGCAGTGGCGCACTTTTCACCAGCGCTTGCTGAGTGACTTGGGCGACGGCGGCGAATTGCAGCGATTGTTCTTCCGGCATGGTCCGGTTCAATGCGTAGGCCATTGGCAGCGTGCCGACCAGAATCAGCATGATCAGGCCCATGCCTTTCTGGCCGTCGTTGGAGCCGTGGGCGAACGACACGCCGGTGCAGGTGGCGATGAGCAAACCGCGAATCCACAGTGGCGGTGGAGTATTGCCTTCGGGCGCCTTGTACAGCGCACGGTTCTTGACGAACGCGCGCAACGCCAACAGCAACAGCGCGGCACAACCGAAACCCACCAGCGGCGACAGCAGCAGCGCATAGCCGATCTTGGTCGCCTGCGCCCAGTCGACACCGCTGGTGCCGTCGCGGCCGTGCATCAAGGCATTCGCCACGCCGACGCCGATGATCGAGCCGATCAAGGTGTGCGAAGACGACGCCGGCAAGCCCAGCCACCAGGTGCCGAGGTTCCACAGAATCGCCGCGATCAACAGGGCGAAGATCATCGCAAACCCGGCGGACGAGCCGACCTGCAGAATCAGCTCCACCGGCAACAGCGCAATGATGCCGAACGCCACCGCACCGCTCGACAGCAGCACCCCGAGGAAATTGAAGAACCCCGACCAGACCACCGCGACATTCGGCGGCAGCGAGTGGGTGTAGATGACTGTCGCGACGGCGTTGGCGGTGTCGTGGAAACCGTTGACGAACTCGAATCCCAGCGCGATCAACAGCGCCACGCCGAGCAACAGGAACGGCGTCCAGGTGGTGACCACTGTGCCGAGTTCGTGCATGTCGTGCATCAGGCTGTAGGCGGTAAACAGCATGCCCATGGCGAGCACGGCGAAAAAGATGACGTAGGTGAACGGACCGGTTTTCTTGTCGAGCGCCGGTCTGCCACTGGCGGCGGACGCAGGGCTGGCGGTCAGTGAGGGCGTGGCCATGGCGGACAATCCTGAGCGAGGAAAGGAATGTCGCCCATGATCGTTGCAGAATGTTACAGAGAGACTGCGTCAGGTCAGTGTTTGGGTGTTCAAGCCCGCCGCTGATCCGAAGGCTGGAGAAGAAACCTGTGGGAGCGAGCCTGCTCGCGAAAGCGCCCTGTCATTCAACATTGATTTATCTGACACACCGACTTCGCGAGCAGGCTCGCTCCCACAGGGACGACTGTCTTGTGTGTGGGATTTGCGCTCAATAATCCCCACGCTTGCGGAACGCCCAGCGCCCGGCGATCACCGTGAACGTCGCCACCAGCGCAACCAGCACCCAAAACCCGTGCGGGTCCTGCGACAGCGGCACACCGCCGACATTCATGCCGAAAAAACCGGCAATGATGTTGATGGGCAGGGCCAGCACCGTCACCACGGTCAGGGTGAACAGCGTGCGGTTGCTCTGTTCGTTGAGGTTGGCGGCGATTTCTTCCTGCAGCAATTTGATCCGCTCGCCGAGGGCGGTGAGGTCGTTGATGATCAGCGCAAACTCCTCGGTGGATTTGCGCAACTCCTTGACGTCCTCCTTCTGCAACCACGGCGGCGGGCGGTTGAGCAGGCGCAGCAGCGAACCCGGCTCCAGTGCCAGCAGCCGTTGCAGGCGCACCAGCACGCGGCGATTTGCGCCAAGCTCGGCGCGGTTGGTCGACAGACGCGAGGAAAGCAATTGGTCCTCGACCAGATCGACGCTCAGGCTGGTCTTGCGCACGATCTGCGTCAGCACTTCGCCCTGATCGCGCAGCAGGTGCACGAGCAATTCCGAGGGCGAACGGAAGCACTCGCCGGCCTTCACCGACGAGCGCAATTTATCCACCGAGTGCAGCGGTTGCAGGCGCGCGCTGACGATCAATTTGCTGCGCACGCAGACCCACAGCGTCGACACGTCCGAGGAGACCATGCTGCTGAGGTTGAACACCACATCGTTGACCACCGCCAGCAGCGCCGAGTCGACATGCTCGATGCGCGTCGACCGCGAACCCTCGTGCAACGCCTCGAAAAATTCGTCGGGTAATTGCAGGTGACTTTTCATCCAGCGCTCGCACGCAGCATGGGCCAGGTTCAGGTGCAGCCAGAGGAATTCGCCGCTTTCGCTGTCGTCCTGCAAACAGCGCAATGCCGTCGCCGAATCGATCTCGCGACCGCGCTCACCGGGCAGGAAGCGAAAGCCGTAGAGCAGGCCGAACAGATCCGAATCGCGATGGCTGATATCGAGGCTATGGTTCATGGCGGCTCGCTGGGAGGAGGGTGTCTGGTGCGGATTTTCAGGTTCACCTGAGCGGCATCATCGCAAGCTCACATGACCGTTTTGTGACAGTGAAGTGACGTCAAATCAATGCGTTACCGACTGTCGGAAGATTCTCAAGAAGCGCTCTGGCGCGCCGATCCCAGGTGAGTTAGGTTGCGCGCCATTGGCTTTCGGTCATGGTGTGTCGACAGGGAAGTCCGGCCAATTTCCACGTCCGTTCGGGCGTGCCTCATCCCTGCTTCGAGTACCTTGCAATGCTGCAAAAATCCCTGAGAGCGCAAATCCTCGCCCTGCTGAGCGGCAGTCTGCTGGCGATACTGTTGATCGCGCTGGCCTGCTTCCATTTCCTTTCCAACGGCGTGCAAAGCTACAGCCAGTTGATCGCCGGCCCGTTGCACACTTCGCAACTGATCGATGAAGCCAACCTGCAATTCAAAGTGCAGGTTCAGGAGTGGAAAAACGTCCTGCTGCGCGGCAAGCAACCGGCGGATCTGGCGAAATACTGGAGCCAGTTCGAAGAGCGTCAGCGCGACGTGCAGAACATTCTCGGCGAACTGGCCGGGCAGAAAGGCATCGAGACAAATCTGAAATCACGCATCGAACGTTTGCGCGAAGAGCATCGCCAGTTGGGTGCTGCCTACCAGAAGGGCCGTGATGCCTACGTGGCAGCCGGTGGTGAGCCGAGCGCCGGCGACGCAGCGGTCAAAGGCGTCGACCGCGCCACCAGCGAGCAGATGAGCGAACTGGTCGCCGAGTTGCGCCAGCAGGGCACCGAGCAATCGGCGCTGATCAGTGCCAGCGCTGAGCGCACCGTGTGGCTGGGGCTTCTGGTGATGCTCGGGTCAGGCTTGCTGATCGGGTTGCTGAGCCTGTGGCTGGTCAGCCGCAACCTGATCGAGCCGATCCGCAACCTCATCGATTACGTCACTCGCTTGAGCCGTGGCCAGTTGGCCGAACGTGTAGTCAGCGCGCGCCGCGATGAGCTGGGCAACCTCGCCGCCGCCGCGAACACCCTGCGCGATTTCCTTGCCGACACCTTCACTCGGTTGCAGCGCAGCGCCAGCAATCTGGACAGCGCCAGCGGCGAGCTCAATGCCATTGCCACGACCATGGCCGGCGGCACCAACGAGCAATTCAACCGCACCGATCAGGTGGCCACGGCGATGAATGAAATGTCCGCCACCGCTCAGGAAGTCGCCCGCCACGCCGCTGATGCCGCGCGTGCTGCCGACGATGCCGATCAGTCGGCGCAGCAGGGCGAAAAGGTCATGCAAACCACCATTCATTCCATCACGCAGATGCGCGGCGAAATCGCCAACACGGCCACGGTGATCCGTCGTCTGGAAACCGATAGCGGTCGTATCGGCAAGGTGCTGGAGGTGATTCGCGGCATCGCCGAGCAGACCAACCTGCTGGCGCTCAACGCAGCCATCGAAGCGGCACGGGCCGGCGAGGCCGGGCGCGGTTTTGCGGTGGTGGCCGACGAGGTGCGCAACCTCGCCCAGCGCACGGCGGAGTCGATCATCGAGATCAACCAGATCATTCAGAACGTGCAGACTGGGGCTGTCGACGCCGCGCAGGCTATCGAGAGCGGACAGGCGCGCAGTGACGAAAGTGTCGAGCAAGTGACCCAGGCTGGCGCGATGCTGGAGCGCATCACCCTGGCCGTGGAAGCCATTCGCGACATGAACCGTCAGATCGCCACCGCAGCCGAGGAGCAGACGTCGGTAGCCGAGGATATCTCGCGCAACCTGACTGAAATCACCGCGATTGCCAGCACCAATCTGGACAACGTGCAGCGCACCGAAAGTGCCAGTCAGAATCTGCATGGGTTGTCGGGGCAGTTGAATGAAGTGACGGCGCGGTTGAGTGCCTGATTTTGGCTGGCGGTTTGTCAGTGTTTTCGGCGTGATGGCTTTTGCCCCTCACCCTAACCCTCTCCCAGAGGGAGAGGGGACTGACCGTGTTGATTGTTCGAGGTACGCCGACCTGAGATGTCGAGGTGCACTCAGGCTGGTAGTCCTTGGTGATGGCTTTTGAATTTTGAGGCGAACTCAGGCTCCGAAATTTCCCCGATCTGCTCCCTTTCCCCCTCGCCCCCTTGGGGGAGAGGGCTGGGGTGAGGGGGTAAAGTTTTCACTGACAACTTATCAACAAAGCCAAACGCAAATCATAAAAAAACCGCACGATCTTAAATCGTGCGGCTCTTTAACAACGGTCTATCAAGTATCTTGCTTGTCGCTCAGGACTTTACCGGTGGTGGCATCAAAGTCCACGTCGAATTCTTTGCCGTCAGCAGTTTTAAGTTCGACTTCGTACTCGTAACCGTTGAAGTGGTTATCCAGGTCGGTGTCGGTAATCGTTGCGCCCGGATGCAGTTTCAGGGCTGCTTCGTTCATCGATTCCAGCGACTTGATCTTGCCGTCCTTGACCAGTTGCGGGATCTGGTCGATACGCACGTCAGCCTGAGCCAGGCCAGCGGTAAGAGTCAGGGCAGCGGCGGTAAACAGGGCAGTCAAAGTTTTCATCGGTTCATTCCTTGGCAGTGCGTTGAAGTGGTTGATCTGTGTAAGTGGGTTCAGATTAACCAGCGCAACTTAATCCACCCTTAAATCTGCGCCTCGCGAGAAAACCGCTCTTGTGGGAGCGAGCCTGCTCGCGAAGCAGACGACTCGATAACAAATCAGAAACCGTTCTTCTTCAAAACTTCATCAACACTGCCAGCCGCCGGACGCTTGTAAAACTTCAACAGTTCACTGGCGCGGTTGGTAAAGATGCCATCAACCCCGGCCGCCATGACTTTCTCGTAGTCCACCGGCTCATCGACGGTATAAACGTGCACCAGCATGCCCTGGTCGTGGGCGTACTGGTTCATCCACGGTTGCACCAGATCGGAATAGCTCTGGTCACCGCCATGCGTCAGCTTCGCCGAAGGGCCGGTGCCGATCGCGCCCTGGGCCTTGGCGTAGTCGACCCATTGCTTGAATTCAGCTTCGGATTTTGGCTCCTGCTTGCCGTAGAAAACGTTTTTGTCTTTCTCACCGGACGCGGCAAACGTCACGCCGGATTTCGGCTCGATGCTGCCTTCGCCGACCCACAACAGCAGGATCTTCGGCACTTGCGGCATTTCCTTTTCCAGCAGTTGCAGGCTGTTTTTGTCGAAGGTTTGCAGGATCACCTTGCCTTTGCCCTGACCGACGCCCAGCGCACTTTTCGCCAGTTTCGAACCGGCCGGACTGAGCCAGCCGCGATCCTGCAGTTTTTCCTTCAGGTCGTGTTCGATGCCGGGAAACAGCTGTGGCTCTTTGGTTTCGATGTACAGGCCCGGCTTGTGTTGCGGGTTGGCGCGGGCGATGTCGATGATTTCATCAAGAGTGAGGATTTTCAGCCCGGCGTAAGAGGGGCGCGCGCGGTCCGGGTACTTGGTGTTGAACCAACTGCCGGCGTCGAGGGTTTTCAGTTCGGCCATGGTGAACGCGGTGGCCGGGCTGTCCTTGCGCTCGGGGAATTTGCTGGCGACGTCGGTGGTGCGTTGCAGATTGTCGTCGTGCAGGGCGAAGAGCACGCCGTCCTTGCTGCGTTGCAAGTCCATTTCCAGGTAATCGGCGCCGAGGTCGCGGGCCAGTTTGTAGGCCGCTGCGGTGGATTCCGGGGCATCGAACGACGCGCCACGGTGGGCGATCACCGCCGGATGCGGAATGCCATGGGCGGCAGCAATTGCCTTGGGCTCAGGATGGCTGTCGGCGTGCGCCTGACCGAGACCGAACAACAGACTCAGCACCAGGGCGCTTCGGGTAAAAGTGGCAGGCATGGTCGAGTTCCTTTCGCAGGTTTTTTTCGAGACGTACCTTTTAACAATTGAAGCGCCGCAGGGCTATCGCCAGACCGACATAAAGCGAGCAAAACGGAAACTTCCTGCACTTTTGTGGCGCTGTTTGCAGTACGCTTGCCCACGGCAGACGCCCCGGCAGAGGGCGCGCCGCTGTGTTGCCCTGCGTGTAAACCATCGATCATCTTTCGTGAGGTTTACCATGCGCATCACCTCCCAACTCATCTGCCAGGCCGCCGACAATCTCAAAGGCTTCGTCGGCCTCAACCGCAAGACCGGCCAATACATCGTGCGCTTCAGCGAAGATTCGTTCGGCATGGACGTGGCCGATGACGGCATCATCCCGACCAGTGAGTTCGTATGGGCACCGCTATCGGACACCACCATGACGCTCAAGCGCGAACTGATTCAGTTGCTGCTTGATCAACACATCGACGAGCGCATCAACATCAGCGAACCGTTGCGGGTTTACATGAGCAAGGTCGAAGTACCGGAGATTGTTGCAGTGCGAAGTCTGGTGCGCAGCTGAGGTTTGTAGTGTGGTTGCGGGCCTCTTCGCGAGCAGGCTCGCTCCCACAGGGATTTTGTGAACGCCACAGATCCCCTGTGGGAGCGAGCCTGCTCGCGAAGGCGGCACCTCGGTTCATCGCCAGCCGCAATTCCCACCCGACCACGAACCGATGTCAGTTCCCATCACCCCGGCACCCGCTCATTGGCAAACATGCTCACCGCATCCACGGCCTCACTGGCGCCGTCGCGAATCTGCAGAATCACCGTCCCGGCCTGATTGGCCAGTTCCACGCCTTCGGCCGCGCGGTCGCGGGTGCCTTGCATGCTTTTGATCGCTTGCCGCGTTTCGCTCTGGATCAGACTGATCATGTTGGAAATTTCGGCGGTGGAGCCGCTGGTGCGCGCCGCCAGTTGCCGCACTTCATCGGCGACCACGGCAAAACCGCGCCCCTGTTCACCGGCGCGTGCCGCTTCGATGGCTGCGTTCAGCGCGAGCAGGTTGGTCTGATCGGCAATCGCGCGGATGGTGTTGACGAT
Organism: Pseudomonas sp. HN2; assembly: GCF_020736465.1. Taxonomy (NCBI): domain Bacteria; kingdom Pseudomonadati; phylum Pseudomonadota; class Gammaproteobacteria; order Pseudomonadales; family Pseudomonadaceae; genus Pseudomonas; species Pseudomonas sp. HN2. The sequence goes on along the minus strand of NZ_CP085885.1, from coordinate 4,572,378 downwards.
CGCGGTGATCTGCTCGGAGCGGTCGCCCAGTTGCGCGATCAATGTTGAAGACTGGCTGATGTCTTCGGCGATTTCGCGCATTTCGCTGGCAGCCTGTTGAATCACTTGCGTACCTTGCTCGGCGACTTTTCGCGTCGCTACCGAGATGTGATAAGCGGTGCTGGCACTGCGCGCGTCCTGCTCGTGTTGTTCGACACGAGCGGTGACGTCCGAAGCGAACTTCACCACTTTGTACAAGCGCCCCGAGGCGTCGTACACCGGGTTGTAATTAGCCTCCAGCCACACGGTCTGGCCGCGCTTGTCCACGCGTTCGAACTGACCGTGAAAGAACTCGCCCTGATTCAGGCGTCGCCAGAAATCCTGATAGGCGCCGCTGTTGACCAGCGCCGGGGTGCAGAACAAACGGTGATGCTGGCCCTTGAACTCCGCGAGGTTGTAACCCATGCGCGTGAGAAAATTCTGGTTGGCGGTAAGGATGTTGCCCTCAAGGTCGAACTCGATCACCGCCATCGCGCGATCGATTGCCTGCAATTTGGCGTTGGCCTCGTTTTCCTGCTGCACTTTGGTGGTGACATCCATCGCGTACTTGACCACTTTGATCACCCGTCCCGATGCATCCTTGATCGGGTTGTAACTGGCCTCCAGCCAGATCGGCTGGCCTTTGCTGTTGACCCGTTCAAAGGTGCCTGACTGGAACTGGCCGTTTTTCAGACGCGACCACAACTCAGTGTATTGGGCGCTACGACCGAATTCCGCCGTGCAGAAATGCCGGTGTGGCTGGCCGATTGCCTGGGCAGCCGTGTAACCCATGGTCTTGAGGAAATTGTCATTGGCACGCAACACCACGCCATCAAGATCGAACTCGATCACCGCCATTGAACGGTTGATCGCTTCGAGCATTGCAGCTTGGTCAAAAACGGTGTGTTGCAGTTCTTCGAGGGCGGCTTTGTGGCGATTGAAAAACATGCTTGCGATACTCGGGAGTGGGGAAAATCAAAAGGATTCAGTCCCTATTCCTGCGCCGGCAGACCGAAATGCACAGGCGGCATTTCGGCGGTGACTGCTCAATGCCAGCGTTCCGTTACTGGCAGATGGCTACTTATACAAAACTTCATAAAGTTGTACAAGAAAGGAATTTTTAGCAAGTTTGTATAACTTTTTGCGAGATTAGTTGTACACGCTTCGACACACGCTTTGAGTCAGCGCTGGTACCGCGCCAGAAACATTTCCAGCGCCGACTCCGCCACCGTGTTCTGCGCGTCTGGATCAAGGGCCGCGCGGCCGAGCGAGATCTGTGGCCAGAAGGCGAAAGCCTTGAGCAAGCCTTGCACTTGATGCGCAGCGAACTCGGGATCCACCGGTTTGAGCCGGCCGTCGGCTTGCGCCTCGCGTATCCAGACAGTCAGGCCTTCCTCGCGCTCGCCCATGCGCTCGATCATGTTCTGCGCGCGCTCGGGGGAATGAATGGTTGCGGCGATTGCGACCCGCGCGAGGGTGAGGAAATTCTCGTCGGCCATCATTTGCATCTTCTCCGTCAGTATCTGCCTGAGCTGGTCTTCCAGCGGCTGATCGCGGTTATAGCGCACCGATGGCTCGGCAATGATCCGCGCCCACAACTGATTGAGGATTTCGGCGAACAGCTCTTCCTTGCTCGGGAAGTGGTTGTACACCGTACGCTTCGACACGCCGGCCGTGGCGGCGATCTTGTCCATGCTGGTAATTTCGAACCCATGGGCACGGAATTCGGCTATCGCCGCCTGGATGATGGCTTCGCGTTTGCGGTCGGTGAGGCGTTGTGGAGCGGTCATGAGCGGGCTTCGGCAGAGAAGGGAGGAAATTACACTCGGCAGTTTACTTGGCGTCGGCTTTGATGCAACCTAGAAACTACACCGCTCAGTGTAATGTTGCGTTAATCCTCGCACCTTACAAACCAGAGCGCTTGGCCCTTGCGTGCAGCTTGGCCATTTTCATTCCCCGTGGAATACCGTGCAGCACACGGTTTTTCGGAGTCGTTCAATCATGGCCAATCCAGTCTCCCTCCCGGATAACACTCCCGCGCCTGAAGCCTCTCGACAGGATCAAGGGCTGTTTCGCAATCACGCGCCGGTGCAACGCGAAGGCCTGCGCAAAATGCTGCGGATCATGTGGAACATGATTTTCCACAAACCGCGCAACACCCGTCCGACCGCCGCCATTCCGGTGCAGCCGCTGACGCGCGAAGATCTGCTCGCAGCGCCCAACCACAGCGTCTATCGCCTCGGGCATTCAACCCTGTTGCTGAAGATGCGCGACAAGTTCTGGATCACCGACCCGGTCTTCGCCGAGCGCGCCTCGCCCGTGCAGTGGGCGGGTCCGAAACGCTTTCATCAGCCACCGATCAGCATTGACGAGTTGCCGCCGATCGAGGCGGTGATCCTCTCGCACAATCATTACGACCATCTCGACTACGAAGCGGTACTCAAACTCGCCGCCAAAACCACGTACTTCCTGACCCCGCTGGGCGTGGGCGACACTCTGATCAAATGGGGCATCGACGCCAGCAAAGTGCGCCAGTACGACTGGTGGCAGGGCGCCGAACTCGCCGGCATCCGCTTCATCGCCACTCCATCGCAGCACTTCTCCGGCCGTGGCCTGTTCGACGGCAACAGCACGCTGTGGGCGTCATGGGTGATGATCGATGGCGACACACGCATCTTTTTCAGCGGCGACAGCGGTTACTTCGACGGCTTCAAACGCATCGGCGAACAATACGGCCCGTTCGACCTGACCCTGATGGAAACCGGTGCCTACAACGTCGAATGGCCCCACGTTCACATGCAACCGGAAGAAACCCTGCAAGCCCACATCGACCTCAAGGGCCGCTGGCTCTTCCCGATCCACAACGGCACCTTCGACCTGGCCATGCACGCCTGGCACGAACCCTTCGACCGCATCCTCGCCCTCGCATGGGAACGCAGTATTGCGATTACCACACCGCGAATGGGGGAGGCGTTCAACATTGCGCAACCAGAACGGGGGAGCGCTTGGTGGATGGCGGTGGAGGAGGGGGAGGTGGTTGCTCAGAATGCCTGACGGGTTGGCCTCAAGCGAATACCACCTCGATACGGCCCTCTTTTCTTGATCGGGGGGCCGATTTGACTACGATTTGCACATCTCGTCCGAGACGAGCAAGGCATTCCATCATTTTTGCCTCACTGATTCCGCGAAATTTGCCACGCAACATTTCGGAAAGCTTGGGTTGTGACAGTCCCAGGATTTCCGACGCTTGGATTTGAGTGAGATGACGCGCCTTGATGATTGCGCCAATTTTTGCTGCGAGCTGCGACTTGACCTGCATCTCACTTGCATTGGGTAAGTCCAGATCTTGATAGACGTTTCCGCTACCTACTTCAATCTCCATGGTTTTCTGATCCTTTCGCATGTTCCTGGGCGGCTCGAAGTCTGTTTCTGATCAGATCAATGTCTGTCTGGGCGGTTTTAATCCCGCTTTTAGACTTTTTCTGAAAACAGTGCAAAACGTAAATTGCACTGCCAAAACGAACCGTATAAACGGCACGGTAGGTGTCAGTATCGAAGTCTTCTATCAACTCCAGGACACCCGCGCCTACAAACCCTTTCAATGGTTTTGCATCTGAATACTTCAAGCCACATTGAGCCAGATCCAGTGCGTGACCAAATACGTCTTGTACCTCTGTGGGCATCTGCTTGAGATCTTTCTTGCTACTGCAGACCCACATAAGCGGCTTCCTTGCACTCATGAGAAATATACCTATATTGGGATAATAATCAAATTGCCATTTCAGTCAGCCATCGCAAAATCCCCACGCCCCACCGATTCCCCCGCCATACCCTGCGCCCTGACACTGCGCCCCGGTGCAAACCCCGGGAAGAACACCAACCCTTGCGCCTCGAACCGATAAGCCAGTGCCAGCCTCGCGGCATCCGCCACGTCCTGCTGCGCTTCGAACCGCTGAATATCTGCCACCGCCACCTCGGCCTCGCGGGACAGTTGCTCAACGCTCCAGCCCAGCATGGCGCGGGCCTGGATGCAGTGGGTCGGGGTGAACTGGAAAAGGGCAATGCGTTCGAGGACGTGGTTCATCGCAAGAGAGGCCATGGTGTGCTCCGGGCTCAAAAGTGCTGATTGAAAATGTACTGTGTTTTTGTACAGTTGTTTTCGGCCGGGATCAAACGCAATTTTTGAATTTGCCTAGTTCGCCGCCTCCAACCAGACGGACGGTGCCTCACCGAGCACTCGCCGAAACATCGTTGAAAAGGCCGCCGGACTTTCATAGCCGAAGTCCAGGGCAATCCGCGTCACCGCTTCCCCCGCCGCCAACCGTGCCAGTGCCTGCACCACGCAGGCTTGCTGTCGCCATTGGCGGAAGCTGAGCCCGGTCTGCTGCCGAAACAATCTGTTAAAGGTACGCAAGCTTATGTGTAACTGGTCTGCCCAATGCTGCGGGGATTGATGGGTATTGGGCATGTTCAGAAAGGTCTGACACAGACTGAGGAGCTTTCCTTCGGCAGGCATAGGAATGTGTAGGGGAAGAGGCGCACTGCTCGTCAGTTCATGCAACAGCAAATTGATCAGCACGCCGTCACGTCCGGACTCGTCGTACGTCAGCGGCACGTCCACTGCTTCCATCAATAAGTGCCGCAGTAGCGGCGTGACATTCAGCACTTGGCAGTCCGGCCCCAGATCCACCTTGCCCGGTTCGATATATGCACTGCGCGTGCTCACCCCGAGCATCAAAACCTCGTGGGCCACACCCGGCGGAATCCACACCGCGCGCTGCGGCGGCACCACCCAATTACCGTTCTGAGTGCTGACCTGCATCACGCCGGTGGCGCCGTAGAGCAATTGCCCGCGTCGATGCGTATGAAACGGGAGTAGGTGGCCGTGGGAATAATCGGTACCGATGGCCACGACCGTGCGAGGCGTGTCATCGAGCTGATTGATCGAAATATTGCGCATCAGGCGTGGTTCCGGCGATTGGCGTAAACGCGAACATTATTGGCTGAACTACTGAAGCCGGCCAATGCATGCTACGACTAATGTCGTGGGCTTCCCAATCCAGGACGCTCACCATGTTCGACCTCCTGCTTACAATGTTCGGCTGCCTCACCGGTATCAGCGCAGTGCTCTTCGGTTTCGGCGGTGGCTTCGTCATCGTGCCGCTGCTCTACCGCATGCTCACCGCCAGCCACGCAGCTGACGACCCCATCGCCCAGTCGGCCATGCACATCGCCGTGGCTACCTCGACCTGCGTGATGATCGTCAACGCCCTGATCGCCACACGCAAACACCAACGCGCGGGCAATCTCATTCGGGATTACCTTTGGCCATTGGGCGGATTTATCGGCCTGGGCGCGGTCGTCGGCGCCATCGCCGCCATGTGGGTCAGCGGCGAAGTAATCCGCTACGCCTTCATCGCCTACCTGGGCGTGACCATCGTCGATTGCCTGCTGCGCCGCGGATTTCTCACACAGCCTCAAACCACAATCCCACGGCGACTGACCACGACGGAAACATCCGCCGGCGGTGTAAGCATTGGCGCTATCGCGACGTTTCTCGGCGTAGGAGGAAGCGTCATGACCGTGCCGCTGCTGCGCCGTTGCGGGCTCAACATGTCGCAAGCCACATCCATGGCCAATCCGCTCAGCGTGCCAGTGGCGCTGGCTGGCACCCTGACGTACATGGCGCTGGCCGGGTTCACCGGGGCTGATTTGGGCGTTTGGTATCTCGGGTATGTCGATGTGCTGGCGTTTGCAGTGCTGACGGTTGGCTCGTTGCTGGGGATTAAATTGGCTTCGCGATGGATTGGGCGGATACCGGATCGGGTGCATGCGTGGGTCTATATTGGATTGCTCGTCATCGTGCTGCTGAGCATTTCCCTCAAATGAATCGTTGATTGGTGCGGGCGAAAGAAATCAGAATCGGCGACTGAGCGTTGCCCGCCAGTCACCAGCAGAGATCCAGGATGTTGATCTTCAATTGCACCGAAGCCGCCAGCAAGTTTTTCAGCCGTGTTCATAAAGGCAAAACGATCACGCCGGTGGACACCAAACCGCCGTCATCGGTTATTGAGGATGATGAGCTGAACGGCGCGGACGAACAGTGGCTGGTCCATGCGATCACTGTGCAGCGCAAACATGTATTGTTGATCCTGCACATCAAAACCCGCTATTGCGTGATCCTGGCTAACGCGAAAAAAGCCGACGATCACGGGTTCGTTGTGCGCTTCACCGAGCGTTGGGTGAATGGACTGATGATCAATGCCCAGAACCATGGTCTCGGACAATGGCTAGACACCGAGTTGATGTTGGCGCGGATGCTACAGACTTGTGAGCACCAGCGATTCTATCGGCGCGGCCATCGCAGCGCGCAAAAACACATTGATGAAATTGCTTGGTGTTTCCGAAGCAAGGTGGCTGGAACGGGTTGCTTGCCGCCCGATGAAGTCACGGCGATGGTGTTCGATGAACAAATGAACGACACGCCGAGAAACAGCAAGGGAGCCAAGTCCTACTACTTCCCGGACGAGGAGATGACGCTTCACTGGCTGCGCCATTATTGCTTTCTCGATGATGTCCAGCTTCATGCCGCCAAAGAACGTCGGCTACAGGTCGCGCGGGAAATAGCGGCGATGGAGCGCAAGGCTTTTATGGAAGAGTATGAGAGACAGCGTTCGAGGAATTGAGTCTGGCCCGTCACCACCTGCGACTTTTTTTTACGGGCAACGGCCCGCTCATTCAAGGATGAAACGATGCATCTTGGACTGTTGCGCATCAACTTGGCTTTAGCACTTGTAGCTTAATGTCTCTCACCGCGCGTCTGGGCCGAAGACAGTAGGCAAGTCTTCACCGGCACCTTGGGTAAAGCCGCGATTGTTGTTGAACTCGACGCGCGCTACAACGAAGGACGTTATTTTTACCGAAAATACCGAACCGACCTTGCGCTGGAAACTAGTAAAGAGGGCAATGCGTTGGTGATGCTGGAAGGCGCCGCAATGGACGACTCGCGCCCGACCTTGCGCTTGCTGCCCACACTCAGCGGTTGGAGCGGCGAGTGGAAAGCCCCTTCCGGAAAAACGCTTAAAGTGGATTTGCAACCCGCCAGGCTTCCTGATCTTCCTGCAGATGCCGCGCCTTTTCTGGCGCAACTGCACGACACACAGCCCTACGAATACCTGCGGCTTCAGGGTTTGCTGTTGAAAAAAGGCAAGACCGAAATCTTCATGGGCTACACCCTGCAATGGTGGAGAGAGCCGAAGTCGGGGGCTTCGCTGTTTGAAGTGGTATCGGGTTACGACCCGGCAGCGCAGGAACGCATCAATCAATATTTAAGGGCGCGGTTATGGAGCGAAGTGTCGCAGCATTTCGGTTGTTCGGGGAGTTACAGGCAATCCGCGCAGCCGCTGTGGATGTCGTCTTCAGTCATGAGCGTGCGAGTTTCCACCGAGTATTATTGCGGCGGTGCGTATCCTGATCAAAATAATGAATCGCTGAACTTCGATGCGCGGACAGGGCAACTGTTGAGCCTTGAAGATGTGCTATGGGTGGGGCAGGGCGAGCCGCTGCATCGTGAAGAATCACCTGACGCATCTTCGGAGGAAAACTCCAATTACCGCGCCAAAGAACTCGCCCCTTGGCTCGTCGCACAATTGTCGAAGCGCTACCCTACCGAAATGACCGTTGTCGCTGAGGGCGAAGATGATTGCGGCTATGACGAGCCAGAACACTGGCAATTTCCTACGTGGCAGTTCGGAGAAAACGGCGTCACCTTTTTTCCGTCCTATCCGCATGTCATGGCAGTTTGCGGATACGTCGAATGGGGCATTCTACCCTATGGTCTGCTCAAGCAGCATCCGGGCGCCGTGAAACTGCAACTGCCCGAAAGCTAACTCTCATTCCAACCCCGGCGCTTCACGAATAATGAAGTGATCCAGGTTCTCGATATTGGCATTGAAGACCTCGAAAGGCTTTTCGGGGTTCTTCTTGCCCGGCACCTGCTTCAACTCCGGCGTCACGCCATAGAAGAAACAGAACAACGCCTTGTCGCTATCAGCAGCGTGCTTGATCTCCTCCAGAAACGCCTTGCGCTTGCGGTAGTTGTCGATCAGCTTCTTGTTCAGATAAACACTGACCGGATAAGGCTTCTTCTTACTGTCCTCGGGCTTCTTGAACCAGACCTTGTCTTCGAAATCGATCCGGAAACTGGCGCCACTGTGGAAGTCCTCAATCTTTTTGATCCGCCCCCAGTAAATCAGTCCCTTGTTGTCCGTCAGATACTCAATCTTCTTGAAGAACGAACTGTACGGCGCCGAATGCTCACCGACCTTCAGCGGCATGCGCTTGAGCAAATCCTTGTCGGCGAAGTTCGAAACAAAACACTCCACCGGATGCGCGAAAACACTGGTCTTGTCCGGCGCCGACTCACGACTCGCTGATTCCTTACCACTGTCCGCCGCCATCCGAACCGGATCATCGCGCAACACATCCGCAGCTCCCGCTGGCGCGACAGGCTTGCGCACATACTCACGCCGCGTCAGCAATAACTCTGACGGGAAGTGTTCCTCACGACCGTCATCCACCTCGCCATCCGCTGTCTCAACGCCAGACGCTGAAGCTTTCAAACTCACATACGGACAACCCGCCACATGCTGCGTCGTGGGCAGATTCTTGAAGTGCGGCGTGCGCACGTAGTTCACGTTCTTGGCGTTGAACGTGCCCAACTCGTTGAAAGCCTCGAACGCAGAGCGGCAGACATCGTTGGGACACTGGAAGTGTTCCTTCGCAGAGTCAAACGCCACCGTCTCATCGAAATTGAGATCGCGAACATCATAGATCGACAACTTGTCGTCGAGGCTGAGGCAGTAAGCGAGATCGAATTTCATGGTGGGGCTCGGATCCTTGAGTGGGGGAGGGTTATTAATAGCGGGAGGCGGGGCGGGTTGCACTGATTGTTTTCAGGATGATGCGGAATCTGGGGGAGCCAGCCTGCTGGCGATTCTCCGCATCAACCAGATTCCAATACTCACACCGCAATTGCAGGCCACATATCCCCCTGTGGCGAGGGAGCTTGCTCCCGCTGGGCTGCGAAGCAGTCCCAAGCATTTTGAGGCACAAAAAATCCGCTGCTTGAACTTCAAACAGCGGATCTTGAAACTCTCAGCAACCACGCAACAATCGCGAAGCCCTACGCCACCAGGATTCCTGCGGATTGAGTGGATTCTCCGCCAATAAACAAGGCATATCCCGCAATCGAATCCACGGCTCATCCTGCCAGTGCAAAGTACTCAGCGACATCTGCGGCCAGCTCAAAACACTCAGCGTTGGCCGCTCTACATCTCGCGCCGGACGAGCGTCACGCAGCGCAGGCACAACCTGATGCGTCAGCCACTCACGAAGCTGCCGATACTCAGGACAGTAGTGATAGATCAACAGGGCATACACGCCGGACTCACTCACCATCACCTGGTCCTCAGCTTCGCCATAGGTCTCCAGGCGCATCATCTGCCGCTGATCAGCGTCGAGTTTGCGCAATTGGCGCTCATCAAGATGTTTGCCCATCAACCGGCCCATTTCATGGACGCAAAACCATGCTTGGTTCTCGACCAGAAGGGCGTGCAGATGGGTTTTGTTGCGGGTGAAACGAGTCGGAAGAAGTGATTCAGACATGGCATGCCTCCTGAGCTGGAAGCACGCGATTCGAACGGCGGGTACAGCAATTCACCTTCATCATGAAGGTTTGATATCCAGGCATTTCCATTTACCTCTGGCTGCTTTCTTAGGGCATTCGTTAGGGTGTCGGGAGCTAAGAAACCCACCAGAGACGGGCCGGACATATTCCCCTTTCGGGTCTTGTATTCGCCCACTCCCGACATAACGGGATTTTTCGCAGACGTAGAGAAACCGCAGACGAAAAAAGCCGCATGACTGTCGGGTGCGGAGGACCGCTCTGGTTGAGGCGTTTCTTAGGCGCCGGAACAGAAGCCTAGGGCGTCAAAACGGTATGGTCAATCCTATAAAATTGATCATCGACTATTTGCCCGATGCCCGTAGGTCTACGCATCCAAACCAAATGCAAAACGGATTTCATTGTGTAGGATTTCTCTGTCTTTGGTGTGGCACTCCCAGACGATTACTACTTTCCACCCAAGCGCCTTCAGCCTCTCCTGAACCTGCAAGTCCCGCTCAACATTCCTCGCGAGTTTAGGAAGCCAAAAGTCGGGTCTGCTTTTTGGTGTGTACGCATATTTGCAGCCCGGGTGTCGGTGCCAAAAGCAGCCGTGGACGAAGATACATAATCGATGTTTGGGGAATACCAGATCAGGAGAACCTGGCAGATCTTTTCGATGCAGGCGATAACGAAACCCCATTTCATGGCATATCGAACGCACGATCATTTCAGGTTTGGTGTTTTTGCTCTTGATCATTGACATTATCTTGGAGCGGTGTTCGGGGGAGACAATGTCTGCACTCATCCAATAAGGCACCCGCGCTAGTCTGTAGATTCGATTTATTGATCGAGATTTTTGAGCGAACAGCAAAATTGCCTTTCGACCCTGAGATCGAAGGACGTCCTCACTCACCTGCCGACATAGGGGCGAATGGAATAGGCAAACTGTAACCGCGTCGCTGACAACCTGCCAGTTATACAAAAAGAAGGCATTGCCGCTTGGCCGCTCATGATGAGTTCTCACTCACGCGGCTGTCGACCTATGGCAACAGTGTTTTAGTAGATAATTCAAAGGATCTTTGAATAGACTGAAAAGATATCGTTTTCTGACGGCGACGAAATTTATGCAAGCAATGAAATGCTTGCGATTCGTGACCGCTCGGCAAGGGGTTTTGCAAGGCTGCCAGCGCTATGCCACTATCCCTATCCCTGACTTTGATGCAGGCGATATTCCTGAATCGAGTTGTCTTCCTAAATACAGTAGGGATGCTAATGGCTGATTACATTGTTGACCCAGCGTACGACAAATGTCGCGCGTTCATTGATGGTTGGCGCCTGAAAGGCAGGAGTTGGGAGGATATTGCCAAGCTCGGCCGAATGGGAGAGTCACTTGATAAAGTCAATGACTGGCTCCTTGTGCAGGAGGAAATGGACGACTGGCCTTCGCTAGGCAATAGCCCGGAAGAGCGCTTTGAATGCTGGAAGGAGATTGTTCGGCACAAAGAGCAGGCGGAACAGCAATCTGTAGCCGCGGCGAGCCCCTTGATCATTGTAGGGGCGGAAGAGGCCGAGCCCGGCATGGCAGTGCCACAAGACGGGCGAAGTGCATGGCAGCTCTACAGAAAATATCTGATCGCACAGGGCTGGAAGGGAACCTCGGTCGATAATATTCAGAGATCTGCCGTGCGCGTCCTGCAGCACCTTCGGCAGACAACAAAAGATCGCATGCCTGTGAAAGGGTTGGTGGTCGGACATGTACAGTCCGGCAAGACAGCCAACATGGCGGGCCTGATTTCCATGGCAGCCGACTATCGATGGAACCTTTTCGTCGTGCTTACCGGGACACTCGAAAACCTGCGGGTACAAACCAGCAAGCGTCTAGTCGGCGACTTGTTCCAGCATGATGCCAACGTTAGTTGGAAGGCGATCGAGCATCCGTCGAGGAACAGCCCTTATGGAGCCCGTGCACAGGACATGCAGTTCGACGCTGGCCGACGAGACCGGCATCTTGTTGTTTGTTTGAAGAACCCGGCACGGCTGAGGCATCTTATTGACTGGATCGAGGCGCATTCTTTGGGGATGTCGCAAATGCGGCTCGTAGTGATTGATGACGAGGCGGATCAGGCGGGAATTAATTCGAATGACGTTTCGAAGGATGAACGTACGGTCATTAATGAACTCATCCTGCGGTTGATCAGTTTGCCGCTTCAATGCGTGAACTACGTCGCGTTCACAGCCACACCTGCCGCTAACTTTCTGAATGAAGGACCTGGCGATACTCTTTATCCCGTGGATTTCATCGCGGCTCTGCCGCAGGCGGACGAACATTTCGGTCCTGTGCAAATTTTCGGTTACGCCGAACATAACAAGGAGCCGCTTGGAATCGTTCGTGAAGTCTCCAACGAGGATTTGAAACAGATTGGTAGGCTTCACAAGGGAGAAAACCTGGCACTGCCGCTAGCGCTACAAGAAAGTCTGATTTGGTACCTATGCTGCGTCGCCGTGATGCGATTGTCCGGCGCTGCAAAGCCCGTAAGCATGTTGATCCATACCAGCGCGAGGCAGCTTCATCATGACTATATGAGCGAAGCGGTGCAGGCAGCGCTTCAGACGTGGTCGGAGTATGGCGATGATGAACTGGCCGATACTTTAAGACCTGTGTGGGAAAGGGTTTCGTCAGGTCTGGATGTTGCGCAGTTTGCCGAGCGTTTTCCCGACTATGGACGGCTCTCCGAGCTTTGTGAACTGCCAACGTTTGATAATTTCTTTTCAGAAATCCGGATACTTCTCGATACGGTGACGGCAATCCAGCTGGATGCAGACTCCAAACGGACTTACCACCGCGGTATCCACGTGTGTGTCGATAACTGCGCGAATAACGGGGTGACAGATGAGAACGAAGTTCGGCGGTTGTTCTATCCTGACACGGCTCAAGGCCTTGATTTTTGTACGGCGTTCATTGTCATCGGCGGCGGGACGCTTTCCCGAGGGCTGACAATTGAAAATCTGGTCAGTACCTTTTTCCTGCGTGGCTCAGCGCAAGCAGATTCCCTCATGCAGATGGGACGATGGTTTGGTTACCGTAAGGGCTATGAACTGCTGCCTCGTATCTGGATGTCCGATGATACGAGAGTGAAGTACGAGTTCATGACAGTGGCGGAGGAGGAGCTTCGTGACGATCTGCAGCGCTTCATGCATGGCGGCGCCAAGCCTGAGGAGTTCGGGCCTCGCGTCCGTGTACATTCGCGGCTCGCTTGGATTCGCCCAACAGGCGCGAACAGGATGCAGCGCGCTATCAAGGCAGAATTCGACTTTTCGGGAATAAACCGGCAAACAACAGTTTTTCATGACGACGATGCTGCTGCCGCGGTGCTCGATGCCAATTTGTCGTTAACGGAAAGATTTCTGAATTCGGCAGGTACAAACCTAGAAAACTCCGAATTGAAAGGAGCCAATAGCCTTGTTTGGCGTAACGTTGGCGTCAATCGGGTAGCCGATTATCTGGGAGGCCTGTCGTTCCACCCCGGGAATCAATTCTTCTCCGACATGAAGGCCTTTCTGAAATGGCTCGATGAGCACGCTGAGAACGCCAACTACACGAAATGGAACGTCGTGGTTGCAGGCAGCACATCTAAGCCGGAAAACAGCTGGGAGGTTTCTGGGAAGACTGTTGGTCGGGTCAACCGTAGCCGCTTCGCTGACAAACGTTCGGATGATGGCGTGTCCATTGGTGCACTGCGAGATCCGAAGGATCTGCTGGCTGATGCCCAAGGTCTTGAAGAGCGTGACTTTTCGAAGGCAGGTTTCACTAATTTCGAGGTGGCAAAGCTTCGCTGCAAAGGTGGTGTAGGAAAAGTACCTCAGCTGCTGATCTACCTCATCGACAAAGACAGTCCCTATGATCGCTCTAGAAAAATCGCCGCTGCGCCGCGCCGGGAGAGGGATTCACTCAATGCCAAGGCGCACATCGTAGGCATCAGCCTTTATCTGCCAGGTTCGCAAGGCAAGCAGAAAAACTACGTCACTCACGTCACGGTCAATATCCCGGAAACCTTCACTGTGTCGGAAGATAATCTCGAAGAAACGATAGACGGGATCTGACCCATGAAGTATCACAGTCTTCAACTGCAGCCCATGCAGGAATCTGGTGCATTCCTTCTTCGCGCGCTGCAGAACGAAGAAACGCCTCTTCTGGATCTGCTGGTACGTGAATCCATTCAGAATGCGCTCGACGCAGGACGCAACGGAAATCGAGCGATTCCGGTTTCGGTGGATTTTCATATTCGCGAGCATTCGCTGGACGCCATTGCCTCGACGTTCAGTGACGGACTGAACTTGCAGATGCTCGAGAAACGTTATCCGCGTACACCGAAACTGCTTGAAATTCGCGACTCGGGTACCGAGGGACTGACTGGGCCGATGACCTTCGATAGCGTGGAAGCGAACGGTCAGCATGGCAACTTCCTGAAGCTTGCGTTCGAAATCGGTCGGACTCGTGCGGACGATGGTGCGGGCGGCTCGTGGGGATTGGGCAAGACCTGTTACTTCCGCATGGGTGCAGGCCTAGTTATCTACTACAGCCGGATTAAGACGGTCGAAGGGTATGAAGAGCGGCTGGTGGCTTCGCTGGTCGAAGATGAAAACCGTGTTGATCGCCTGCAGCTCACGACGCAAACCGGTATTGCTTGGTGGGTGGCGAATGATAGCTTGCGAGCAATCACTGCGCCCGAGCACATTCACGAAATCTTGGACGTATTCGGTGCTCAGCCTTTCACCGGTAACACAACTGGAACGGCAATCATCATTCCACTGCTTAAAGAAAACCTTTTGCCGGTATTCGACGAAGAAAGAGGACCGGCGCCTTGGTGGTGCAGCAGTTATGAAGATTACTTGAACGTTGCGATCCAGCGCTGGTTCAATGCGCGGCTGGATAACCCCTTTTACGCTAGTGGTAGATATCTGAGTGCATCGGTGAATGGCAAGGAGATCACTAGTGCGGATATGTTGCCGATATTTCGAGTGAGTCAATGCCTGTATGACCGCGCAGTAGGAGAAGCGCCTGAGGAGGCAGATTATCTGACGGCTCGAGGCATCAAGAGTAATGATCTGCTCTGCAGAGCTGTTCAGTTGCGCGGGGAATTTGTAAGTGGCAGTCAGGCGGGCTGGCTGCTTGCCTTGGCGATAACCCCGCGCCAGTTGCAAATGGATGCGCCAGACAACGCGCCAAGCCCAGAAACCTGCATCTTCTCCAAACCAGACAGCGGTGCGCCCCATCGACCGATTATGACCTTCATGCGCTCGCCCGGTATGAACATCTGTTGGGATGACAGTATTGATTCTCGAGGTTGGGCCGGTGGATTCGCCGGCTTTGCGGACGGGCGATACGTTGTGGGGCTCTTTCTACCCGATTCGGACCAGCAACTCCAGCCATCCGAAGCTCGAGGGTTACGTTCGACCGTACAGAATCTCGAAGGGTATCTGAGGAGTTGCGAACGTGCGGATCATGCAGAGTGGGTAGACGTAAACGGAGGGAGAGTCGTAGAAAAGATTCGTGCCCAGTGTGGCCGGGCCTTGAAGGATTTCGGCGTACCGTCCCAGCCCAGCGTGACCGTCAAACCATCGATGCGGATGTCACGCAAACTCGCGGAGCTCGTGCTGCCGAGCCGTGGGTTTGGTGCAGATGGGCGGTTTGGCAAGGCGGCACCCCGTGCGGCCATTGGACTAGGTTCCAAAGGAGGTGCGCTGCCTACGCCCGAACTGGAGATAATGGAGGTTAGGCATACAGCATCCGCCATCGTCATGAAATGGTGTTTGAGATGGGGGATGCTGCAGCCAAACATACCTAGGGAAATCACCGTTTCTGTAGATTCCGAAGCCGGGCCAATCACCTTTGATAACTGGGTCGATAGCGGACTCGGCACGTTTCCGTTTCAACTGGACTCACCCCGCATTAATAGTGTGATCCCTTCTGTAAAAAGCATGGAAACTGCGAATGGAACCGGTGTCATGCTGAGGGTTGGTGCTGCGCTTGTTCAACCGGGGCTCATGCTGGAGGGGGAACTCCACGTCAGGATGACTGACCCCGGTGGCAAGTTGTTGCGGCCGGTGATCGGAGTTCGGATTTCGGATACGAATGGAGCGGCTGAATGAGTACTCGACTGCCGCTATATCGAATGCTGAATGCACCACTCGGCGATGGAAGCGAGTCAGAAGTGAAGTATGTCTTCCGGTCACTTCACGGTCTTGATCCAGGCGCGACGGCGGTGAGTGGCGATCAATATGCCTTGGGTAAGGATAGTGACTGGAACCCGGCTGAACATCCCTTGATGGTTGAATGTTTGATCGAGCGGGCGCCGCTTCTTGAGGCCATCTTTGGTCCCGACGGTGTAGCGAGCACGGACGCTAAGGTGTTGCTGGCGCTGGAATGGGCATCTGCAGATTCCTGCTGGCGAACGCTTGGGACCGTTCATGAACTGCAGCACGACGAAGAGGGCGGGACTGTGCTGCTCAACATCGAACTGGAGCCTGGGACTGTCAGAGGTAGCGGTTTTCTCTCGGTTCAAGCGTTTCTAGGCCAATCCGAGGCAGGGTTCTTTCCCGGATTTGCGCATCAATCAGGTTCACGACTAGGTCCGTTGGCACAACCAATCGAAATCGTAATTGACGGTGACGGCTCCCTTTTTCCGGTGCTGGAAGAGTCTCTGGGCGCAGAGGGACCACTGTGGCAGTTGAGAGCTTGTTGGAGTGATCCGCGGGACGAGCCATTCTCCAGCGACTACGTAGCCCTTGTACTTAACAACGCACATCCGCATTTCGAACAATTGCGCGACCGCCGGGCTTTAAATATCGAGCAGTCGCCGTTGATGCGCCAAGTGTTCGCCGCTTGGCTTGCGTTGGTCATTGCCCAAGTCAAGGAAGATATGGGCGCACAGTTTGATGCGTATCTGGGCGCGCCCGACGCCGATCAAGGCATCGCGAGTATCGCAGAGGCTGTGCGCTCATTCATTCGAATGGGGAATCTGAACGTAGGCTCACTTCCGGATCTTTTCATATCTACTCAATGCTGGCTTGATTACCGGGTCCGGGAAGTGGAGAACGCGGCATGAGTTTCCCGATACTGAACCCCAAACTGTCGCAGCGCCACTTTGACGAAATGGTCAAAAGCGATGCGTTTCTCCCCGATATATCCAACCCGGAACTGGAAAAAATACGCTGCCAACTACTTGCCATTGTGTCGCTGTATGATCCAACCGCAAGGAGCAACGCTTCAGGTCCTGGCGCCTATGACATGAAAGTTGGCCTTGCCCTATACCGAATATTGGCAGAGGCGGGCATGGACATCCGCACCGCCGCAGATGATGGGTGGTGGCGCTTTCTTACCCTGCGCGTTCTACCGGATTTGGTGAAAAGTCGTTGGGGCGGCACACCGCCCGTGCGGTTCTGGAAGGGGCGAAGCCGCATCTGGCTAAGGGCGATGTGGTGGACCGTTCATCTGACGTGGCAGGGCTCCGAGGAAAGCACTCGAAAAGTACTGGAGAGTGTGACCACGGATACGGTCGTACAACTGGTCGAACGGCCTGGCAAAGGCGGTTTCAGGATTGATCTGACACGGCTGATTTTCAGGATGCGAAGGTTGCGCAAACCAACTCAGGATCAGTTCAGGGCAATCATGAAGCTAAATACGGCGCAGATTGTGCTGAAGGAGCCCGTTTTCTGCGCAGGCGGTTTGTCTGGCTACGTCGACGCACTGTTTGCCGACGTGGGATGCGCACCCATCGATTTGAATAATGATCATGACTGATTTACTGAAAGAGATTCAGGAAGGCTTCGCTAACCTTGACCACAGTGGCCGTATTTTGCCCATCAAGGCGATGCCTGCAGCGTGCCCAGCGTGGGTCTTTCGTGAAGGCGACAGGTTCGGCGTTGCCGTCGAGTGCTCCGAACCCTTAGAGATTTCAGAAGGGTTCGCCGGCGCCAAGCTCCGGACAGTGGAACGGGTTGTCGCGGGAAAGCATCAGAGGTTCCTGCGGCTCGAGTCATCCATTGAATGGCTCCGCAACGAGTTCGGTCTAATCTGCGAGCATATGATCAGCGTTGAATCCGGGATTGCTGTACGTCAGGCGCTGCTGGCAGACCCGTTAGCCTGGTGGCAACGGTGGCGGCATTTGCTGGGCAATGCATTAGTCGACAAGCATGGTTATGACGTGCTTGCCGAACTGCTGGCCTTGGAAGCGCTGGTCATCAAAGGAGCTACCTATGAGTGGAGCGGCCCCTTCGGCGGCGTAGTTGATATCAAGACTCCAACGACGGATTACGAGGTCAAGTCAACGATCAGTCGCTACGGCTCTGTGATCAATATCTCCGGGCAGTTCCAGCTGGCCGCCTCATCCGATAAACAGTTAAAACTGGTCTACTTCAGGTTTGAGCCGGTCAATGATGGTCTGTCGATCGATCTAATCTGTGATCGTCTCATTGCGCTCGGCGTTGACGCAGTCATGCTGGAGGGCGCGTTGCAGCGGCTCGGGATGGAGGCAGGATGTTCCGCTCGGAAAGAGGAATACAACCTGCTCGAGGCGCGGTCCTATACGGTTGATGACAGCTTTCCCCGAATATCGCCTGCGAGTTTTATAGGTGGAGTGCTCCCAGAAGGCGTTGTTCAGATTGAGTATAGAGTTGATCTTTCCGGTTTGAAGTCTCAGCCTTATTAGAGATTGAGTTTAGTTTCCTGCCAAGAGTCGATTCGACGCACCAGCCCGCCTGTACTGAGGATGTGATCGTCGCGAGCGCGGCTGAAGTGCGCTGCTGTTCTAATCCTGGTAGAGTGTCGCGACTCGGCAGCCTACGCAGTTGCCATTCTTGATTTTTTGACCAATGATGCCCATGACTCAATATCAGAACCTTCTTTTCCCGCCGAGGACAATCGCTGAGCCAGCTGTTGCAGTTGAGGACGCGATCCAGATCGTCGACCTTTTCGCTGGCCCCGGTGGTTTGGGTGAGGGTTTTTCGGCCTCCGGTGATGGCCGTCATTTCGATATCATTGTTTCTGCCGAAATGGATCCTGTCGCTAGGAGGACGCTTAAACTGCGAGCTTTCTACCGCTTGCTCAAGCGCGACTACCCTGAAGGACTTAAGGATTACTACCGATACTGCAATGGCGAGGCAGCAGAGCCTAGTACCTCTGAAACAGCAGAGTTCTGGAGTCGGGCCGATCAGGAGGCACGGCAAATAACCTTGGGTTCGGATGCTGGCGACGAGGAGTTGAATGGTCTCATCAACGCCAGATTGAAAAAGGACGGGCGCCCGTGGGTCTTAATTGGCGGTCCTCCATGCCAAGCGTATTCACTTGCTGGTCGATCCAGAAACCAAACAAAACAGGGTTATATTCCCGAGAATGATCATCGGCACTTTTTGTATAAGGATTATTTACGCATCATCAAGGATTATCGCCCTACTGTTTTCGTTATGGAAAATGTGAAGGGGATCTTGTCTTCAAAAGTTGGAGGTAAAGGGATCTTTGCTCAAATTTTGGAAGATTTGGTGGATCCTACAAAAGCATTAGATAACAAAGAGGGCGGACAAAAATACAAGATATGTTCTCTGGTTTCCGAAGAGTCGTTCAGCTCTGCGGATTGTATGGATAAGGTAAATCCGAAGTCTTTTATTATCGAAGCAGAAAAATACGGAATCCCCCAAGCTCGCCATCGTGTCATCCTTCTGGGAATAGCGATTGACGAGCACGGTAATGTTCCGCCCCATGACCTTTTGAAGCCAACCGACCCCGTATCGGTGAGGCAAGCTATTGGTGGCCTGCCCAAGCTTAGAAGCAAACTGTCAAAACGTTCGGATTCTCAAGAGGCTTGGTATCAAGCTGTTGCTGACGAAGTAGATGATCTGCTGCATCACGCAGAACTTGAAAGGGGCGAACTGATTGCGCCTTTGCGCGATACTCGGCAAGCACTTTTCAATGCGCCAAAGAGTTCAGGTGGTGAACGAGTGCTAAAGGAGCAGGGTCAAGGTAATACAGGTATACCATCCCTAGATGCTTGGTATCAGGATCCCAAGATCAAGTATTGGATGAGTCACGATGCCCGAAGCCATATGCTGTCGGACTTGCGGCGATATGTGTTTGCGAGTACGTTCGCTGAGCACAAAAAATACTCGCCCAAGGGGCATCAACAATTTTCTCTTCCTGGTCTCGCTCCCGCTCACAAGAATTGGGAAAGCGGTAAGTTCAATGACCGTTTCAGGGTGCAGCTTGCAGAGCTTCCTGCAACTACTATCACTAGTCATATCTCTAAGGATGGGCACTACTTTATTCACTACGACCCTGCGCAGTGCCGAAGCTTGACCGTTCGCGAGGCTGCGCGGCTTCAGACATTCCCAGACAACTATTATTTCGAAGGGAACAGAACCCAGCAATACCACCAAGTTGGTAATGCGGTGCCGCCATTGTTGGCAAAAAAAATAGCGAAAACTGTTTATGATGTTGTCTGTCGTCGGGTTGCCGAATGTCTAAATGTTGCGGACAAATGATCTGCGCAAAATGAATTTTCCTTTAGTGCTGTAGAGTACGGATCGCATTTGCTCCCGCGTGCGTTAAACACCTTTGTGAACCCTCGCTACGACCTTCTAGAGTTTCATCGCAGAGATCGTCAATGAGCGCTATATTTGAGAGTAACCTTGAGATAAAGGTATTTTGCTTCCTGAAGGTCTCGACGACTACGTCGGCGATGCCAATCTAATGGGTGTGGGTAGTTGAGTTAGTATTTTCCTAATCAATAAAAAAGCCCCGATCGGATCGGGGCTTTTCGTATTTTGATTTGTCGATTTAATCGTCAAATTGCGGAAAGCTCAAAGGAATCAATCCCAGCTCAACGCACCACCAGTCTGATACTCAATAACCCGTGTCTCAAAGAAATTCTTCTCTTTCTTCAAGTCCATAATCTCGCTCATCCAAGGGAACGGGTTAGTCGTCCCTGGATACTCCTCCTTCAAACCGATCTGGCTCAAACGACGGTTAGCGATGAACTTCAGATAATCCTCCATCATCGCCGCATTCATACCCAACACCCCGCGAGGCATGGTATCCCGTGCGTATTCAATCTCCAGCTGAGTCCCCTGCAGGATCATCTGGGTCGCTTCTTCCTTCATCTCAGCATCCCACAAATGCGGGTTTTCGATTTTGATCTGGTTGATCACGTCGATGCCGAAGTTCAGGTGCATGGATTCGTCGCGCAGGATGTATTGGAACTGCTCGGCGACGCCGGTCATTTTGTTGCGGCGGCCCATGGAGAGGATTTGGGTGAAGCCGCAGTAGAAGAAGATGCCTTCCAGAACGCAGTAGTAGGCGATCAGGTTGCGCAGCAACTCTTTGTCGGTTTCCGGGGTGCCGGTTTCGAACTTCGGATCGGAGATCGAGCGGGTGTATTTCAGGCCCCAAGCTGCTTTCTTCGCGACCGATGGGATCTCGTGGTACATGTTGAAGATCTCGCCTTCATCCATGGCCAGCGATTCGATGCAGTACTGGTAGGCGTGGGTGTGGATCGCTTCTTCGAAAGCCTGGCGCAGGATGTACTGGCGGCATTCCGGGTTGGTGATCAAGCGGTACACGGCCAGGACCAGGTTGTTGGCAACCAGGGAGTCGGCGGTGGAGAAGAAGCCGAGGTTGCGCATGACGATGCGGCGCTCGTCGTCGGTCAGGCCTTCCGGGTTTTTCCAGAGGGCGATGTCGGCGGTCATGTTGACTTCTTGCGGCATCCAGTGGTTTGCGCAACCGTCCAGGTACTTCTGCCAGGCCCAGTCGTACTTGAATGGCACGAGTTGGTTGAGGTCGGCGCGGCAGTTGATCATGCGCTTTTCGTCAACGGCGACACGGGCGGAGGCGCCTTCGAGTTCGGCGAGGCCTTCGGCGACGTCGAGGGAGTTCAGTGCAGCCTTGGCGCGGGCCACGGCGGCCGAGTCGTCGGCGGTCACGGCGCGGGCTTCGAGCGCCGCGGCGCCGCCGGCGTTGTCGAGGCGGTCCATGTTGGCTTCGCTTGCGTGGCCGGCGTTGGCGCCTTTCACGGTTGCGACTTCACTGTCTTCTTTATCGAATTCGTCCCAGCTCAGCATGACGTGTCGTCTCCTGCGTGAGGGCTTGTGCCCGTGTGAAACCTGATGGGTTGGCTTTTCACACGGCCAAACAAGCCGCGTTGGATGTCGTTTTTTGCAGCGCTGCACGCAGGCAAATAAACAGAAATTTTGACGGGTTCCGAGAGCCTCTGATGGGCGCAATCAGCGTCTGGCACTGTTGCGGGGCTTCAGAATGGCTTTTGCTCCCTGTAAGGGAATATTGCTGACCCGTATGGGGCGGCATTATAGGGAAATTTTTACCGGCGTGGTGCGGCGAATCGGCTCATGGCGAGGCCGGGGAGGGGGTGGATTTCGATCCGACCGAGGGATTACAGGGCTTTGCGCGGATTCAGCGCGTGCAGATTTTTTTTCGTTAAATTTTTGGCAGATGGTTTTCTGTTTAAAAAATAGCCAGAAAAGTACGGTTTTCACTATATCTTGTGTTTTGCAACCCTTCTGGGCGTCTCCAGACACAACTGAGCCCGACCGAGGCCGGGCTGGAATCGACCCTCAATGTAGCGCTGAGCGATCCGATTCGGTGCAGTCTGATTCAGTTCGTGCAGCCGTTGCCCATGATGCTGTAGCGCAGGATGTGGCGTTGGCCTTTGGAGTCGTCGTATTCCATTTTTGCCGGTACTACTTCGCAGACATTTGGAATTTCGCTCATCGATACAACTTTGGCGATGTCCAGGTGTGTGGAGTAGGTGTATTCCTCGATAACCGGTTGTTGCTGTGCGACATCAGTCGGACCCTCGTTTGCCATGGCGGTTGCGCACAGACTGCTGAGGGCCAGAACCAATAAAGCTTTCATTTCTAATTCACCTTTTTGAGGTCGAGTGGGGTCACGCAACCTTTTTAGGGTTGCGTGTGGAGCTTGGGTATTTGATGCGTTACTTGGAGAGCTGGATTAACGGCCTTCGTGGGGGCTGTAACGTTGTTAATCGCGGTTGCCTTGTTGGCGAGGTCAATTTTAGGGAGTCGGGCGCGGGGTAAACAGACCGGGTTTTGATAAACACTTTTGGCATATTTGGTAACAATCCCCCGCGCGGCCCTTGTAGGAGCTGTCGAGTGCAACGAGGCTGCGATCTATTGATCTTGCTTTGGAGATCAAAAGATCGCAGCCTGCGGCAGCTCCTACAACCATCGTCGAATGGTTCTATGGGGCCCACCCGGCTACAACGGGGTCATACAAAAACAACTATTACACCGAGGTAGGAAAGATGAGTGCGGCTTCTCTGTATCCCGTTCGTCCCGAGGTTCTGGCAAACACGCTGACTGACGAGGCGACCTACAAAGCCATGTACCAGCAGTCGGTCGTCAACCCTGACGGCTTCTGGCGCGAGCAAGCCCAGCGTCTGGACTGGATCAAGCCCTTCACCACGGTGAAACAGACCTCGTTCGACGATCACCATGTCGACATCAAGTGGTTTGCCGACGGCACCCTGAACGTTTCCTATAACTGCCTCGACCGTCATCTGGCCGAGCGCGGCGATCAAATCGCGATCATCTGGGAAGGCGACGATCCTTCCGAAAGCCGCAACATCACCTACCGCGAACTGCACGAGCAAGTGTGCAAACTGGCCAACGCGCTGCGTGGTCAGGATGTGCACCGTGGCGACGTGGTGACCATTTACATGCCGATGATCCCCGAAGCCGTGGTCGCCATGCTGGCCTGCACCCGGATCGGCGCGATTCACTCGGTGGTGTTCGGTGGTTTCTCGCCGGAAGCCCTGGCCGGTCGCATCATCGACTGCAAATCGAAAGTGGTGATCACCGCTGACGAAGGTATCCGCGCCGGCAAGAAGATTTCCCTCAAGGCCAACGTCGACGACGCTCTGACCAACCCGGAAACCAGCAGCATCCAGAAAGTCATCGTCTGCAAGCGCACCGGTGGCGACATCAAGTGGAACCAGCATCGCGACATCTGGTACGAAGATCTGATGAAAGTCGCGGGCACCGTTTGCGCGCCGAAAGAGATGGGCGCCGAAGAAGCGCTGTTCATCCTTTATACCTCCGGCTCCACCGGCAAGCCGAAGGGCGTGCAGCACACCACCGGCGGTTATCTGCTCTATGCGGCGATGACCCACGAGCGCGTGTTCGACTACCGCCCGGGCGAAATCTACTGGTGCACCGCCGACGTCGGCTGGGTCACCGGCCACAGTTACATCGTCTACGGCCCGCTGGCCAATGGCGCGACCACCGTGCTGTTCGAAGGTGTGCCGAACTACCCGGACATCACCCGGGTGGCGAAGATCATCGACAAGCACAAGGTCAACATTCTCTACACCGCGCCGACCGCGATCCGCGCGATGATGGCTTCGGGTCAGGCCGCGGTCGAAGGCGCCGATGGCAGCAGCCTGCGTCTGCTCGGCTCGGTGGGCGAGCCGATCAACCCGGAAGCCTGGGACTGGTACTACAAGAATGTCGGCAAGTCCCGTTGCCCGATCGTCGATACCTGGTGGCAGACCGAGACTGGCGGCAACATGATGAGCCCGCTGCCGGGGGCTCATGCGCTGAAACCGGGTTCGGCGGCGCGTCCGTTCTTCGGCGTGGTGCCGGCGCTGGTCGACAACCTGGGCAACATCATCGAGGGCGAGGCCGAAGGCAATCTGGTGATTCTCGATTCGTGGCCAGGCCAGGCGCGCACGCTGTATGGCGATCACGACCGCTTTGTCGATACCTACTTCAAGACTTTCCGCGGCATGTACTTCACCGGTGACGGCGCGCGTCGTGACGCC
Organism: Pseudomonas sp. HN2; assembly: GCF_020736465.1. Lineage (NCBI taxonomy): Bacteria > Pseudomonadati > Pseudomonadota > Gammaproteobacteria > Pseudomonadales > Pseudomonadaceae > Pseudomonas > Pseudomonas sp. HN2. The sequence goes on along the minus strand of NZ_CP085885.1, from coordinate 4,547,844 downwards.
GACGGTTACTACTGGATCACCGGGCGCGTGGACGACGTGCTCAACGTGTCCGGCCACCGCATGGGCACCGCCGAGATCGAGAGCGCGATGGTTGCGCATCCGAAAGTCGCTGAAGCGGCGGTGGTGGGTGTGCCGCATGACATCAAGGGGCAGGGCATCTATGTCTATGTAACCTTGAAGAATGGCGAGGAGCCGACCGAGCAGTTGCGTCTGGAGCTGAAGAACTGGGTGCGCAAGGAGATCGGCCCGATTGCTTCGCCGGACGTGATCCAGTGGGCGCCGGGGCTGCCGAAAACCCGTTCGGGCAAGATCATGCGGCGCATTCTGCGCAAGATCGCCACGGCCGAATACGACGGGTTGGGGGATATCTCGACCCTGGCGGATCCGGGTGTGGTGCAGCATTTGATTGATACGCACAAGACCATGAATGTTGCTTAAGCGTTAGAAGCACAGAAAGCCCCGTCCGGTATTACCGGACGGGGCTTTTTTGTGTCTGGAGGTTTTGTGGTGGCCGGGCTGGCCTCTTCGCGAGCAGGCTCGCTCCTACAGGGGATTGGGTTTCTTCAGTTGGAATGCAGTCACTGTAGGAGTGAGCCTGCTCGCGATAGCAATCTGTCAGACGCCGCTGTAGCCGCTTGTAGGAAACCGCAACACCCCAACCAATAATTATCGATCTGCGCCGCAGGACCCTTGCTTCTGTTACCCGTCACAACCCAATGTGTAACCCCCTGCGCCAAACCGGGGCGAAGGGAAACGTCATGCCCCGTTTTAGAGCCTCACAGCCACCAGTGAAAAATAAGACACAACGCTGCGCTTGCCGGATTAGAAGGGTTTGCGAATAATGGGCCCGCAACTTGCAATATGTATCGGTTCACTGTCTTTCGCTCTTGCATGAAATTGCAGGGCTGTCAATGAGCTCAAACCGCTTTCTCGGTGCATCTGTAATTAGTTGTCGCATTGAAGAAATATCGGCTTCGGGCCTGTCGTTAGAATGCCGATCACTCGCTCATCGTGGCTGATGTTGAAATCACCTGCGGTTTCAACGGGAAATTTCCGCCGATGCGCAACCGATTTCCGATTCACCCATTCGCATATTGGGCTGTCGCTCACTCTGCCGTTTTTGCCCTTTACCGATGGAGTCCCAAGATGAAGAAACTTGTGCTGCTTGGCGCCCTGGCACTGTCCGTGCTGTCGTTGAATGCCGTCGCTGACGAAAAACCTGTGAAGATCGGCATCGAAGCGGCTTACCCTCCATTCGCCTCGAAAGCTCCGGACGGCAGCATCGTCGGTTTCGACTACGACATCGGCAATGCGCTGTGCGAAGAAATGAAGGTCAAGTGCGTGTGGGTCGAGCAAGAGTTCGACGGTCTGATCCCGGCGCTGAAAGTGCGCAAGATCGACGCGATCCTGTCGTCGATGTCGATCACCGAAGACCGCAAGAAGTCGGTCGACTTCACCAACAAGTACTACAACACCCCGGCGCGTCTGGTCATGAAGGCCGGCACTCAGGTCAGCGAAAACCTGGCTGAGCTGAAGGGCAAGAACATCGGCGTACAGCGTGGTTCGATCCACGAGCGTTTCGCCCGCGAGGTTCTCGCTCCACTGGGCGCCGAGATCAAGCCGTACGGCTCGCAGAACGAAATCTACCTCGACGTGGCCGCCGGTCGTCTCGACGGTACCGTGGCTGACGCAACCCTCCTCGACGACGGTTTCCTGAAAACCGACGCTGGCAAGGGCTTCGCGTTCGTCGGCCCGGCCTTCACCGACGTCAAATACTTCGGCGACGGCGTAGGTATCGCGGTGCGCAAGGGCGACGCCCTGAAAGACAAGATCAACACTGCCATCGCGGCCATCCGCGAAAACGGCAAATACAAAGCAATCCAGGACAAGTACTTCGCCTTCGATATCTACGGCAAGTAAGACGTCTCTGCGACAAGTCCGAAATGGCGCAAGCAACAGAATCTCTGCGGTTTGCGCCATTTTTTCATCCCAACTTTCGAGGACCTGAATCATGTTGAAAGGCTACGGGGCTGTCATCCTCGATGGCGCATGGCTGACGCTTCAGCTCGCCTTGTCGTCCATGGCTCTGGCCATCGTTCTCGGGCTGATCGGTGTTGCGTTGCGCCTGTCGCCGGTGCGCTGGCTGGCGTGGCTGGGCGACCTGTATTCGACGGTGATCCGCGGGATTCCCGACCTGGTGCTGATCCTGCTGATCTTCTACGGCGGTCAGGACCTGCTCAACCGCGTTGCGCCGATGCTTGGCTATGACGACTACATCGACCTGAACCCGCTGGCGGCCGGTATCGGTACTCTCGGTTTCATCTTCGGTGCGTACCTGTCGGAAACCTTCCGTGGCGCGTTCATGGCGATCCCCAAGGGCCAGGCCGAAGCGGGCATGGCCTACGGCATGAGCAGTTTTCAGGTGTTCTTCCGGGTGATGGTGCCGCAGATGATTCGTCTGGCCATCCCGGGCTTTACCAACAACTGGCTGGTACTCACCAAGGCGACCGCGCTGATTTCCGTGGTCGGTCTGCAAGACATGATGTTCAAGGCCAAGCAGGCGGCGGATGCCACGCGTGAGCCTTTCACCTTCTTCCTCGCAGTGGCGGCGATGTACCTGGTGATCACCAGTGTTTCGTTGCTGGCATTGCGTCACCTTGAGAAGCGCTACTCGGTAGGCGTAAGGGCGGCTGATCTATGATCTTCGACTACAACGTCATTTGGGAGGCGCTGCCGCTGTACTTCGGCGGCCTGCTGACCACCCTCAAACTGCTTGCGCTGTCGCTGTTCTTCGGCTTGCTCGCGGCGTTGCCGCTGGGGCTGATGCGCGTCTCGAAAAACCCGATGATCAATGGCGGGGCGTGGCTGTACACCTACGTGATTCGTGGCACGCCGATGCTGGTGCAGCTGTTCCTGATCTACTACGGTCTGGCCCAGTTCGAAGCGGTGCGCGAAAGCTTCCTGTGGCCATGGCTGTCGAGCGCGACGTTCTGCGCCTGCCTGGCCTTTGCGATCAACACCAGCGCCTACACCGCAGAGATCATCGCCGGCAGCCTCAAGGCCACGCCGAACGGTGAGATCGAAGCGGCCAAGGCCATGGGCATGTCGCGCTTCAAACTGTACAAGCGCATTCTGCTGCCGTCGGCCCTGCGCCGGGCGCTGCCGCAGTACAGCAACGAAGTGATCATGATGCTGCAGACCACCAGTCTGGCGTCGATCGTGACCCTGATCGACATCACCGGCGCGGCGCGTACCGTCAACGCGCAGTTCTATCTGCCGTTCGAGGCGTACATCACCGCCGGCGTGTTCTACCTGTGCCTGACCTTCATTCTGGTCAAGCTGTTCAAACTGGCCGAGCGTCGCTGGTTGAGCTACCTCGCGCCACGGAAGCACTGATATGCAACGCATCGATCACCTATTGCCATGGAGCCATCTGGGCAGCGAGCGCAGGGTTTCGGTTTTCCGGTTTGGTAGCGGCGAGCGCAAGGCCTACATCCAGGCCAGCCTGCATGCTGATGAATTGCCGGGCATGCGCACTGCCTGGGAGCTGAAAAAGCGTCTCGGCGAACTCGAAGCCCAGGGCTTGCTCAACGGTGTGATCGAGCTGGTGCCGGTGGCCAATCCACTCGGGCTGGGGCAATTGCTGCAAGGTAATTTCCAGGGCCGTTTCGAGGCGGGCAGCGGCAAGAATTTCAACCGTGATTTCGTCGAGCTGAGCGCGCCGGTCGCGGCCGCGCTGGGCGACAGGCTCGGTGATGATCCGCATGCCAACGTGCGGCTGATCCGTCAGGCCATGGCGGATCACCTGGCCGCGCTGCCTGAGGCGAGCAGCCAGTTGCAAGGCATGCAGCGGGTGTTGCTCAGCCACGCCTGCACCGCCGACGTGGTGCTGGATTTGCACTGCGACGCCGAAGCCGCGCTGCACATGTACGCGCTGCCGCAGCACTGGCCGCAGTGGCGTTCACTGTCGGCGCATCTGAACGTCAAGGTCGGTTTGCTTGCGGAAGATTCCGGTGGCAGCTCCTTCGACGAGGCGTGCTCGCTACCGTGGCTGCGCCTGTCGCGGCAGTTCCCCGATGCGCAGATTCCGCTGGCCTGTCTGGCGACGACCATCGAGCTGGGCGGGCAGGCCGACACCGGTCGTGTCGAAGCCGAGGCTTACGCCGAAGGCATTCTGGCGTTTCTGGCCGAGCAAGGCCTGATCACTGGCGAGTGGCCGACCCCGGCGTTTGAACCCTGCGAAGGCATGCCCTTCGAAGGCACCGAATTGTTGTTTGCGCCGCACCCCGGTGTGGTGAGTTTTTCCCGCAGGCCCGGCGAATGGGTCGAGGCGGGCGACGAGATTTTTCAAGTGATCGACCCTGTGTCCGATCGGGTCAGCACGGTAAGTGCTGGTACGTCCGGGGTGCTGTTTGCCATTGAACGGCTGCGCTATGCCCAACCCGGTTTCTGGCTGGCCAAGGTGGCGGGGCGCGAAGCGCTGCGTCACGGGCGCTTGCTCAACGACTGACTGACTGTTTTTGTGAGAACCGACCGCATGTACAAACTTGAAGTCCAAGACCTGCATAAACGCTATGGCAGTCACGAAGTGCTCAAGGGCGTGTCCCTGAAAGCCGCCGCCGGCGATGTGATCAGCATCATCGGCTCCAGTGGCTCCGGCAAAAGTACTTTCCTGCGCTGCATCAACCTGCTCGAGCAGCCGCACGCCGGCAGGATCCTGCTCAACAACGAAGAGCTGAAACTGGTGGCGAACAAGGACGGCGCGCTGAAAGCCGCCGACCCGAAGCAGCTGCAGCGCATGCGTTCGCGCCTGTCGATGGTGTTCCAGCATTTCAATCTGTGGTCGCACATGACTGCGCTGGAAAACATCATGGAAGCGCCGGTGCATGTGCTCGGTGTGTCCAAAGCCGAAGCCCGCGAGAAAGCCGAGCACTACCTGAACAAGGTCGGCGTGGCCCATCGCAAAGACGCGTTCCCGGGGCACATGTCCGGCGGCGAGCAGCAGCGTGTGGCGATCGCCCGGGCGCTGGCGATGGAGCCGGAAGTGATGCTGTTCGACGAACCGACCTCGGCCCTCGACCCGGAACTGGTCGGCGACGTGCTGAAAGTCATGCAGGCGCTGGCGCAGGAAGGCCGCACCATGGTCGTCGTGACCCACGAAATGGGCTTCGCCCGTGAAGTGTCGAACCAGTTGGTATTCCTGCACAAAGGCGTCGTCGAAGAAAGCGGCAACCCGCGCGAAGTGCTGGTCAACCCGCAGTCGGAGCGTTTGCAGCAATTCCTGTCGGGTAGCCTGAAATAAATCAGCGCTGCCGTTGTGCACCCGATTAGGTCATGCTTCGCAGCCTTCGGGAGCTGACAAAGTTCCCTGTAGGAGTGAGCCTGCTCGCGATAGCGGTGTAACAGTCAACATTATGATTGCCTGAACCACCGCTATCGCGAGCAGGCTCACTCCTACAAGGGATCTGCGCTGTCTTGTGAATTGTGTTCATTTCCGGGCTAGCATTGGCCCATGCCTTCATCACCGTTGTTCGTTTCGGATTGCCCGCCCATGACTGCCCATCGAATTGGTTTCCTGATTTGGCCCAGCACTAAAGCCTTGACGCTGGCGCTGGCGGAGGAGGCCTTGCGTGTTGCGCAGCGGGTGCACCCGGATGTGGTTTACGAACTGTCGTTCTTGCAGGCCGAGCCGCCTGCCGAAGGTGCCTGGCAATTGCCCGGTGAACCCTGGGCCGGCAAGCTTGAAAACTTCCAGAAACTCTTTCTGCTCGCTGACGAGCCGCCGACTACCTTGGCGCCGGCGCTGAGCAGTGCGCTCAAGCAAGTGGTGCGCGCCGGTTGCGTGATCGGTGGTCTGTCGGCCGGTGTCTATCCGCTGGCCCAGCTCGGGTTGCTCGACGGGTATCGCGCCGCCGTGCATTGGCGCTGGCAGGACGATTTCGCTGAGCGCTTCCCCAAGGTTATCGCCACCAGCCACTTGTTCGACTGGGATCGCGATCGCCTGACCGCGTGCGGCGGCATGTCCGTGCTCGATCTGTTGCTGGCGGTGCTCGCTCGTGATCACGGCGCCGAACTGGCCGGCGCGGTCTCGGAAGAACTGGTGGTCGAGCGCATCCGCGAGGGCGGTGAGCGTCAGCGCATTCCACTGCAGAATCGCCTCGGCTCCAGCCATCCGAAACTGACCCAAGCGGTGTTGCTGATGGAAGCCAACATCGAAGAGCCGTTGACCACCGACGAAATCGCCCAGCACGTGTGCGTATCCCGTCGGCAACTGGAGCGGATTTTCAAGCAATACCTCAACCGCGTGCCGAGCCAGTACTACCTCGAGCTGCGTTTGAACAAGGCCCGGCAGATGTTGATGCAGACCAGCAAGTCGATCATCCAGATCGGCCTCTCCTGCGGCTTCTCCTCGGGGCCGCATTTCTCCAGCGCCTACCGCAACTTCTTCGGTGCCACGCCGCGGGAAGATCGCAACCAGCGGCGCAGCAGCAGCCCGTTCGAATTGTCGTCAATGCCACCGGAGCGGGGCTGATCGCGGTTCAGTTGTTGCGGTTGAACTCCACACCGATGGAAATCTCTGACTCGTCGCTGCCATCGCGCGCTGGATTCAGGTCGATCTGACTTGCCTGTTTTTCAAACAGACGCATTTGCCGAGCGGCATTGTAGGTCTCAAGACGCAGTTGACTCTGCGGGTTCAAGGGATTGCCGCTGAAGTTGTAATGCGTCGCCACCTCGCCGGGACTGGATGGGAACTGACTCGGCAGCTCGCTGATGATGTTATCGGCCAGGTTCACCGACTCAATCCCGGGCAAATCGAACAGCCCTTTGGGCGTTTCGCTCAGCCCGATATTGTTCAGACGCAATACCCGCAGATTGACCAGTCTGCTCAGGTCGGGCACGTTGCCCAGCGGGTTGTCGCCCAGGTCCAGGGAAAGAAGGTTTTTCATCCCGGCGATGGCGTCTGCGGCTTGCCGTGGAAGCGTGATGCGGCAGTCTGGCAAGCTCAGGTTCGCCAGTGAATCGAGCCCGAGAATCGCAGGCGGGATTTCCCTTAGCGGATAATTGCGAATGTCGACCCCGCGCAGCTTCGGAAACAGCTCCACCAATCGATTGACGTCCGGCGGCGAAGCGGCCGTGCTGGTCAGCCCCAGCTGTTCGATGTAGTCGAAGCGTCCGGACAATGGCGGCAGCTCTCCAGTGAACGACAAATCACAGACGAACGCGTTGTCCCCTGGCGATTTCGGATAGCGCCGCAGACGTGCTTCCAGATTTTCCTTGAAGCGTTTTCGGCGGGCCGATTCCCGGCGCGCGGCTTCTCCTTTCAGGGGCGTGCGGAGCACCGGGTCGTGCGCAGTCTCGTTGCTCCAGGTATCAAGGCGCGTCAGCAATCGGGTTATTTCGGTCTGTCGGCGCATCAGCTCGACGCGACCGTCGGCCAGCGTGCCGGGCAGACGATACAGCAGGTCGTTGGCTTCGAAAGCGGTCAACGAGGGGTACAGCGACTGAATCAGGCTCAAGTCAGCTGATTCGCCCCACACGCCCAGATTGTCGCCTGTGGTCTGAAAGGTCGCTTTGATGCGTTCTCTCGACGCCGCCGACAGCGGATTGGCGCCGATATCCACGCCATTACCGGTGTAGGGAACGAGGTCTCCCGGCAACTCGGTAATGTTGTTGTCGTTCAATAACGCGGCGCCCAGCTGCGGCAGTTGCTCAAGCCCTGCAGGCACTGCGTCGATGCCGGTCCTTATCAGATCGAGGAACCTGAGGTCCGTCAGCGCCGATACATCGGGGGTGGCCTGTAAAGGATTGCCGAACAGGTCCAGTGCCTTCAAGCGGACAAGCGTGGACAACGTCGCTTGCCCGGCCGCATCGAGCGTGATCTCGCAGCGGCTCAACATCAGCGTTTCAAGCGACCGCATGCTCTCCAGCGCCTGCGGCATCCGGCCCAGGTTGCAGCCTTTGAGTTCCAGTCCATTCAAGCCGCTGAAGCTTCTGAGGAAACCGTCCGGAACGCCTGAGCCGCCATCGCCCGCGATCTGCAGATGAGTGATGTGGCTGAAATCTGCGCTCAACTGCGGTAATTCGCCGGCAAATTTCGCCTCCGTTTCGAACCTGTCCAGGCGTAGCGCCAGGTCCCGGGTGCGTCGGCCGCGCCAAAGCTCTTCGAGGCGCTCACCGAACTGTTGCCTGGCGACAAGTTGCGCCGCCCGCGCTTCGGCCGTCCACGGTTGTCCTGTAGCAGGGTTGCTGACGGGCACTTGCTCGCGCCAGGTGTTGAGGTCACTGATCATGCGGGCGATTTCCGCTTCCCAGCGGATCAGTTGCCCCGTACCGGCCTGCAACGTACCGGGGAGTCGGTAAATCATGTCGCTGGCTGTAGCGTCGTCCAGCAGCGGAAACAGCCGGCGCGCCAAGGTTATATCCGCTGTGGCGGGCCTGACCCGGAAGTTGCGACCGTGCACTGCGTGGTAGGCCTTGATCCGCTCGCGCGCATTGAGGGACAGCGGGTTGCCGGTCAGATGTATGCCATCGGCACGCTGTGGGCTGGCCGTGAACAAAGCCTGCGGCAGTTCAGTCATGTGGTTGTCGTTGAGGTATGCGCTCTGCAGTGTCGGGTGGTCGATGATCCCTTCAGGCAGGGCAGTCAGGCCGGTATTCATCAGGAAGATATCCCCCAGCGCCTGCATGCCCCGCAGATCGGGTGCCATGGCCAACGGGTTATCGCTCAGATCCACAAGCTTGAGGGTAGGCAAGGAATCGAGTACATCCTGTCCGGCGCTCGTGAGCGTCACGGCGCAGTGACGCAGGCGCAGTTCCTTGAGCGTCCGCAGGCCTGCCACGAAAGCCGGGATTTCCTTCAGGGCGATGGCTTTCAGTTCCAGAGCCTGGAGGTTGGGGAATTGTTCGACGAACGTCCCGATGTTGCTGATTGCAGCGTTTCCGCTCAGCTTCAGGCTTTCAACGTGGCTGAAATCCGCGGTCAGCCGGGGCATGTCGCCAAAGAATTTCAGGTCGGCCGAAAAGAAACCGCTTCGCGCTGCAGTCTCGCTCGACCGCTGTCGCCATAACGCCTCCAGGGCCTGTTTGAACGCGGTTCGCGCAGTTGTCTGCGCCTGTAATTCAGCGGCGGACAGCAACTGCCCGGTAACCGGATGGGTGGCTGTGATCTGCTCTGTCCACTGCGCGAGATCGAGCTGCATCTGTTCCAGCTCTGCATGCCATTGATCAAGCTGGATACGGCTGTCCGCCAGGGTGCCGGGCAGGTCGTAAATCATATCGCTGGCCTGTTGCTGGTCGAGGTCGGGAAACAGTTGGCGGGCGAGGGCAATGTCCTGGCCGTCGGCGGGCACTTCAAAGTCGTTTTGATAAACGCGGTAATAGGCTTTGATCTTGTCCCGCGCTGCGGCCGAGAGCGGATTGTCGGAAAGATAAATGCCGTCGCTGCGAGTTGCCGGAATGTCGAACAGGGCATCGGGAAGGTCGGTGATGCGGTTGCCGGTCAGCACTGCAATGGGCTGATTCGGGTGGCTGGCCAGCCCATCGGGCACCACGCTAAGACCGCTGTTGGACAGGTCGATATACCTCAGTTCCGGCAGCAGGTTCAGGTCGGGAAATGTCCCCAGCGGGTTGTCGCTCAGGTCCAGCCTGCGCAGGTTGTTCAGCGACACCAGCGCAGCCTGGTTTTCCGGGGTCAGGATCACGCCGCAGTTCTTCAGCTCCAGCTCGCTCAGGCCGGGCAGGCTGACTCCCGCCAGTGTAGTTGTGTCCAGGTCGAAGCCGTCTAGGCGCAGGGTAGTCAGGTTGGGGAAACGTTCCAGGAATGGCGCGATGGCGGAGAGGTTCCTGTTGCCGATCAGGTTCAATCGCGAAACGTGGTCGAAATTGGCGCTGAGTATCGGCATGGTGCCGCTGAACTCGGCATTTGCCCTCAGTTCATCAGCGCGGCCGAACGCGGTCCGGCTGCGCCAGAACAACTTGAGTTGCCGGGCAAAGGAACGCCTGGCATTGATTTCGCGGGGGTCTTCTTCAAACGTCGTCGACGTGCCGGATTCAGGTGGAGCGATGGAAGCCTGAGCGATCCATTGATCCAGTTCGACGTTCATCTGGCTCAGCTCTGTCTCCCAGCATGACAACTGGGCGCGGGCGTCGGCCCAGGTGCCGGGTAGCCGGTACAACACCTGAGTGGCCTGCTCGGCATCCAGGTTGGGGAACAGGTTGATGGTGCGTCGCAGGTCTTGCGACTTCGGGCGGACGCCGAAGTGTTTGCCGGTGTGGCTGTAAAAGCTTTTTACCCGTTCGCGAGACGCAGTGGACAACGGGTTGTCAGCAAAGGTGTAGCCATCGCTCAGAGAGCTGGCCAGGTTGAAGAAACCATCGGGGATGCGCGTGATCCGGTTGCCGTCGAACTGCGCAGAGATCAATCGCGGATGATCGAGTACGTCATCCGGTACGGCGTAGAGGCCGGTGTTCGACAAGTTGACGTAACGCAGCGAGGGCATTGCGTGCAGATCGGGAGGCAGGCCCAACGAATTGCCGTGCAGATCGAGCAGGGTGAGTTGCGGTAATGAGGCCAGCACCGATTGGGTCGTGGTGGTCAGGCTGACTCGGCAATTGCGCAATCTCAATTCGCGCAGCGCCGGCATCGAGCCGAGCGCCTGGGGCAGGCTGGGCAGATTGAGATTGCGCGCATCCAGGCTTTGCAGTTGCGTGAAAGAGTGGAGAAAGCTGTCGAGAGAACCGGTCGTGGCATTGCCGTCGATCGCGAGCAGAGTGATGTGGCTGAAGTCGGCCGACAGCACAGGCAAGTCGTCCAGGATGCCGTGGGTCAACAACAAGGCGTGGCCCGAGGCGGCACCCTGCGGATCGATCCCGACGACGTTCTCACGTCGCCAGCCCTGGAGCAGTTGTTCCCTGAGCAATCGCCGGTTGCGAATGTCCGCGCGTCGCTCGATTGCCGTGAGCACGCTACCCGTCTCTGGATGTCGGGCGGGCGGGTCGTTGGCCCAGACCTGCAGCTCGTGCTGCAGTTGCAGATAGTCATCTTGCAAACGAACCAGTTCTGCGCGAGCGCCGGACGGACTGGCGCGCATGCTCCGCGCCAGGTGCTGGATGCGGCGATCCGACATTCTCGGGTAGAGGACCCGTATGTCTGCTTCAAGGGTGCGTTGTGGGGCGTCCTCCAGCGCGATCGCACGGGAAAGCCGTGGGTAACCCTCGGCACCCACCAGGCGTAATGTATCGATTTTCGGCGGGGTGACCGGATGTTCCGCCAGCACCTCCCGCAGCTCGCTGCGTTCCAGCGTGCGCTCGCGGATTGCGGCCTTCAGCGCCTGTCCCTCATCGATCCGCAGATCGAGACTCTGGCGCTCGCTGTCGGGCAGGGCATGGAGCAGGCCGGAATAGAAATCGCTGAGCGAATGCAGTGCCTGGCCGCGCTCATCGTAGGGTTGATAGCGCCCGTCGTCGGTGCGCACGAGGACTTTTTGCTCGGGGGCGTCTTCGCGGCCGATGCTGTCGAGTACCGGGCCGTCGTGACGGCCGTCGCGGATTTCGATGCGCACATCGCCGCTCCAGCCGGGCAACAGTTTGAGGCTATGCAGGGCGAGGGCATCGGAATCGGGATTGCTCACTGAACCGAGCTGCAGCCCTTCGTAGGCGCGGGCGACGCGCACTTCCTGGCGGGCCAGTTGCAGCAGCTCCTGCTGGCGCGGCGGGACCTGGCCCTGGTCGAGCTGTAACAGTTCGCCGCCGGTGGCGGTGTCGAGCAGTTCGCGGGTGATGCTGACCGGCAGGTCGGGGGCTTGCGCCTGGAGCGGCTGTGCCAGTGGGTCGTCGATGGGTTGCAGCGCCTGGTAGCGCGATTCGAACAATGTGTTTCTGTGGGTTTTCGCGAGGCCGACCAGTTGCTTGCGCAGGGTCTGGCTGCGAACGTCCAGTGATGGCGTCAGCGCAAAGGGTTCAGCCAGCAGCGCCTTGATCTGCGCTTCATCGAGGACCGCGAGCAAGGATTTGAGCAGGTCGCCACCGACCAGGCGATCCTGCTGCAGCTCTGTCAGGGGCAGGCTTTCGTCTGCAGAGGATTGCCAGAGCAGTTCGCCTTGTCGATCGATCAGACGCAGTCGGCTGTTGCTCGGCCAACGGCCGTGGTCGGCAAGCAATTGCAACTGGGTGACCGGATCGGCACGCAAGAAATCTTCAGACGCTTCGCTGGCAAGCTGATCGATGAAGCGCTGCAGCTGCTGGTCGATCCTGAAGCGCTGAATGCTGTCGGCCAGCAGCGGCGGGACCTTTTCCCGATTGACATGCATCTTGCGCAAAACGTCTTCGCTGGCGCCACTGACCTGCAGAATGGTTTCCCGCTCGGCCGGCGAAAAGCTCTCGACCGACGGGCCGATGCGGCGCAGTGCGGTTTCGCCGTCCCACTCGAGCGGTTGCTCGAGCTCCGTGTGCCAGGCGCCTTCACCGTTATGGCGGACCACCGGTTGGTAGGCGTCGGGTCGGGTGGGATGTTCGATGCGGTACTGCCCGGACATCTCGTCGGGTTTCACTGAAAAATGCGCATCGTCGAGGGGCAGCAGTTGCTTGTCCTGATGGGCATGCAGGCCCAGTCCGTCGGGTTGCGAATCGGCTGGCGGACGCAGCGGGTGCCTGTAACGCTCAAGATCGGGCTGCCAGTAGCGGGTTTCGCCTTTGGCCAGTTTCACCGGTTTGAAGCGGTCGATGAACGCCACGACCTCTGTGGGCAGTACCTTGCGGAATTCGGCCGCGCCAATCGCCCCGCCCACCGCGAAAAGGCCCAACTGAATCATCGAATCGACGGTGTCCATCAGGTGCCCGATGGCTTCGGTGTTGCGACCCTGTGCCCACTCGACGATGCCCTCGAAGGTTTCGTCGAGCATCTGATAAGCCATGTACGCCATCATCGCCTCGCCCAGCACCGGCACGAATGGCGCGACGATCAAGGCAGCGCTTTGGACGATGCTGGAAAGGATATTGACCACCGAATCCCAGAACGCCCAGCGCGCGCGTTGGTCGACCCAGGCCGTCGGGACGGCGATGACTCGGGCATCGTTGAAGACCTTGTTCAGTTTGGCCTGGTGCAAGTGCTGCCACAGGTCGTCGTAGAACGGCACGAGCGCGCTCTGCAGATCGGGCCGTTCCACAGGTGCTTCTCGCCAGGCGGGCAGGGCGCTGCCGGGCTCGTGCGGGTGCCATTTGATTTCGCTCAGGCGGCTGTTGAGTGTGCTGAAGAAGTAGCCCCGTTGTTCGTGATTGACGAAGCGGCTGAAGAATTGCTGGTACTCCGTTGACCGCAACTGGCGCGTCAGCTCGACGAGCATTTCAGCTGGCGACGCGTATTCCTTGAACGGATGCTCGGGGTCGTTCGGTACATAGGCCACGACGCGTGCAGCGTCGCGTGTCACGTACAGATCCGCAGCGAACACGACGATGCCGGTAAGCGGCGCACAAAGCATGGTCATGTCATGGCGCAGCACCGGTGCACCGTTGATGTAAATGCCGGTCATGCCGTCGAGAATGGCGTCGACCAGACGAAAGTGATTCTCCGATACGTCACGGTTCATCCGCGCCCATTGCAGCGCGGCTTTCATCGCAGCTTTCTCGCTGGCGTCCAGTTTGCCGCGTAACACCGTCGCGACCATCGGATCGGAGTAACCGAGATTGTTTTCCAGGCTGGCTTTGTACTGCGCACCGATGTCCAGGCGGCGACACAGTTGGGTGAAGGCCGCAATACTGAGTCTGGCCTTGATCTGCGGCAGTGGCTCGAACTGCCCGCCTGGGGAGGGCGCAGTGGTGTAGGTCGATGCCGCTTCGAAAGCGTTTTCGTGGGTTTCCCGGTCCTCGAAGTTATGCAGCGCGGCATCCAGCAACGATACCGTCCAGACGCGGGCGCCCGTGCTGATGGCAAACCATGGCGTCGTCACGGGGATGTACAGGCGCACGAAGGTGCCTCTGACGTCCAGATCGAGATCGAAGCATTTTTTCAGTTCCGCCTTGAGCAACGGCTCGGCGAAAGCGGCGGCGTCCTGCAGATGTTCCAGGCTTTTGTCCACCTGGCTGTGCGCGGTGATACTTGTTGCAGTGAGGTCTTTCAGCACAGCGTGCTGTTCGGTGGCAGCGAGCCTGAGTGTCTCCGGCATTTGCGCAGTGCTGTTTTTCAGTGCCTGGCGCCGGGAGGCGGAGGTGTTGCCGAGCCACTGGGGAATCGCGTTTTTCAGTGGTTGATAATGCTCGTCCGGATGTTGGGGATCGGGCGTCTTGCTCGAGGTTGTCGGTAAGTGTCGATCAGACAGGTGCATGAGCATTCCTTGGCCGTGATAAGAACCCTCAGCAAATCAGCAGCAAGCGCCTGCCGTGCGGTACATATTCATATCTCTTTCGCGAGGCTGACTTGGTATTCTGCGCGGCCTCCCGCAAATCGGCCGTGCCCGGTAAACTGCGCCTTTGCGACGCTATATGTCGCATTGCCGTAAACCCGGGAAAATCCGGGGTTTGCGCTATAAGAAGTTGTCGCTTGGCGACAAGGCCGGGCACCAAACTGTCCTTACAATCCCCCCATCGCTCGCCAGTTCCAGGCGGGTGTTCCTCTTCAGGAGACTCCGATGTCCGTTGAGCACGCTGCGGTACAACGCGCCGATTTCGACCAGGTAATGGTTCCCAACTACGCGCCTGCCGCTTTCATTCCGGTGCGTGGCGCCGGTTCCCGGGTCTGGGATCAGGCCGGCCGCGAGCTGATCGACTTCGCCGGCGGGATTGCCGTCAACGTATTGGGCCACGCGCACCCGGCGCTGGTCGGCGCGTTGACCGAACAGGCGAACAAGCTGTGGCACGTCTCCAACGTGTTCACCAACGAGCCGGCCCTGCGCCTGGCGCACAAGCTGATCGACGCCACGTTCGCCGAGCGCGTGTTCTTCTGCAACTCCGGCGCTGAAGCCAACGAGGCCGCGTTCAAGCTGGCCCGTCGCGTTGCATTCGACCGTTTCGGCACGGAGAAATACGAAATCATCGCCGCGCTGAACAGCTTCCACGGCCGTACCCTGTTCACCGTCAACGTCGGTGGTCAGTCGAAATACTCCGACGGTTTCGGCCCGAAAATCACCGGTATCACCCACGTTCCCTACAACGACTTGGCCGCGCTGAAAGCCGCGGTGTCCGAGAAGACCTGCGCGGTCGTGCTCGAGCCGATCCAGGGCGAGGGCGGCGTGCTGCCGGCCGAGCTTGAATACCTGCAAGCTGCCCGCGAACTGTGCGATGCGAACAACGCGCTGCTGGTGTTCGACGAAGTGCAGACCGGCATGGGCCGCAGCGGCAAGCTGTTCGCCTACCAGCATTACGGCGTGACCCCGGACATCCTCACCAGCGCCAAGAGCCTGGGCGGTGGTTTCCCGATCGCGGCGATGCTGACCACCGAAGCGCTGGCCAAACATCTGGTGGTCGGCACTCACGGCACCACGTACGGCGGCAACCCGTTGGCCTGCGCTGTCGCTGAGGCAGTGATCGACGTGATCAACACTCCTGAAGTGTTGAACGGCGTGAACGCCAAGCACGACAAGTTCAAGACCCGCCTGCAACAGATCGGCGAGAAATACGGCCTGTTCACTCAGGTGCGTGGTCTCGGTCTGCTGATCGGTTGCGTGCTGAGCGACGCCTGGAAAGGCAAGGCCAAGGACATCTTCAACGCCGCCGAACAGGAAGGCCTGATGATTCTCCAGGCTGGCCCGGACGTGATCCGTTTCGCCCCGAGTCTGGTGGTGGAAGACGCCGATATCGATGCCGGTCTGGACCGCTTCGAACGCGCTGCGGCGAAGTTGACGCAAGCCTGATGGACCTTTCGGCGCCTGGAGTTTTTCAGGTGCCGAAGCCAATTTTTGATACCGGGCATGTTCACTGTAGGAGTGAGCCTGCTCGCGATAGCGGTTTGTCAGTCGACTCATCGGGTTCTGACAGACTGCTATCGCGAGCAGGCTCACTCCTACAAGGTCCGGTGTTTTTTTCTGTGAATATTGAAGAGAAAGGAGTGACACCATGCTGGTGATGCGCCCCGCGCAAATGGCTGATCTGGGCGAGGTACAGCGTCTGGCTGCGGACAGCCCGATTGGTGTCACTTCCTTGCCGGATGACGTTGAACGTCTGAGCGACAAGATCGCCGCGAGCGAAGCATCGTTCGCCGCCGAAGTGAGCTTCAACGGTGAAGAGAGTTACTTCTTCGTCCTCGAAGACTCGAGCACCGGCAAACTGGTCGGCTGCTCGGCCATCGTCGCTTCGGCCGGTTACTCCGAGCCGTTCTACAGCTTCCGCAACGAGACGTTCGTGCATGCCTCCCGCGAGCTGAAGATTCACAACAAGATCCACGTGCTCTCGCAGTGCCACGACCTGACCGGCAACAGCTTGCTGACCAGTTTCTACGTGCAGCGCGAGCTGGTCGGGTCGCCGTGGGCCGAGCTCAATTCCCGTGGCCGTCTGCTGTTCGTCGCCAGTCACCCGGAGCGTTTTGCCGATTCGGTGGTGACCGAGATCGTCGGTTACAGCGACGAGAATGGCGACTCGCCGTTCTGGGATGCGATCGGGCGCAACTTCTTCGACCTCAACTACGCCGAAGCCGAGCGTCTGTGCGGGCTGAAAAGCCGCACCTTCCTCGCCGAGCTGATGCCGCATTATCCGATCTACGTGCCGCTGCTGCCGGACTCCGCGCAAGAGGCGATGGGTCAGGTGCACCCGCGGGCGCAGATCACCTTCGACATCCTGATGCGCGAAGGCTTCGAGACCGATCACTACATCGACATCTTCGACGGCGGCCCGACCCTGCATGCGCGGGTTTCCGGGATCCGTTCAATCGCGCAGAGCCGCGTGGTGCCGGTGAAGATCGGCGAGCCGGTCAAAGGCGCCGGGCGTCAGTACCTTGTGGCCAATGCGCAGTTGCAGGATTACCGCGCGGTGTTGCTGGAGCTGGATTACGCGCCGGGCAAACCGGTGACGCTGGATATGGAAGCGGCCGAAGCCCTGGGCGTCGGTGAAGGTGCCAGCGTGCGCCTGGTGGCGGTTTAACGCCTTAGCGAGTTTCACGGGTGGCGCGAGCGGCCCGTTTGAGGAGATAGCATGATTGTTCGTCCCGTACGCAGCAGCGATTTATCCGCGCTGATCGACCTGGCCCGCAGCACCGGCACCGGCCTGACCACTTTGCCGGCCAACGAAGAGCGCCTGACCCACCGGGTCGGCTGGGCCGAGAAGACCTTTCGCGGCGAAGCCGGGCGTGGCGATGCGGACTACCTGTTCGTGCTCGAAGACGACGACGGCCGCGTGGTGGGCATTTCCGCCATCGCCGGAGCGGTCGGCCTGCGTGAGCCCTGGTACAATTTCCGCGTCGGTCTGACCGTCAGCGCGTCGCAAGAGCTGAACATCTATCGCGAAATTCCGACGCTGTTTCTGGCCAACGACCTGACCGGCAATTCCGAGCTGTGCTCGCTGTTCCTGCACGCCGATTACCGCAACGGACTGAACGGCCGCATGCTGTCCAAGGCACGCATGCTGTTCATCGCCGAGTTCCCGGAGCTGTTCGGCAACAAGATCATCGCCGAAATGCGCGGCGTGTCCGACGACGCCGGGCGCTCGCCGTTCTGGGAGAGCCTTGGCCGGCATTTCTTCAAGATGGAATTCAGCCAGGCCGATTACCTGACCGGCGTCGGCAACAAGGCATTCATCGCCGAACTGATGCCGAAATTCCCGCTGTACACCTGCTTCCTCTCGCCGGACGCGCGCAATGTCATCGGCCAGGTACACCCGGATACCGAGCCGGCGCTGGCCATGCTCAAGAGCGAAGGCTTCAGCTACCAGGGTTACGTCGACATCTTCGACGCCGGCCCGGCCATCGAATGCGAAACCAGCAAGATCCGCGCAGTGCGTGACAGCGAAGCGCTGGTGTTGGCCGTGGGCACGCCGGGTGATGACGCCACACCCTTCATCATCCACAACCGCAAGCGCGAGGATTGCCGCATCACTGCCGCGCCAGCGCGTCTGGCAGCGGGCACCCTGGTGGTCGATCCGCAGACCGCAAAACGTCTTCAACTCAGCGCCGGCGATCAGGTTCGCGCCGTGGCGCTGTCCGCTGCACGGGAGTCGAAATAATGAATTCGCTATACATCGCAGGTGAGTGGCTGGCCGGTCAGGGCGAAGCCTTTCAGTCGCTGAACCCGGTGACCCAGCAAGTGCTGTGGGCGGGTGAGGGCGCGACGGCCGCGCAGGTCGAGTCGGCGGTGCAGGCTGCCCGTCAGGCCTTTCCTCAATGGGCACGTCGCACGCTCGAAGAGCGCATCAGCGTGCTCGAGGCTTTCGCCGCGTCGCTGAAAAACCACGCTGACGAACTGGCTCGCACCATCGGTGAAGAAACCGGCAAGCCGCTGTGGGAGTCCGCGACTGAAGTCACCAGCATGGTCAACAAGATCGCCATCTCGGTGCAGAGCTACCGCGAGCGTACCGGCGAGAAGAGCGGCCCGCTGGGTGACGCTACCGCCGTATTGCGCCACAAGCCCCACGGCGTGGTCGCGGTGTTCGGTCCTTACAACTTCCCCGGTCACTTGCCCAACGGTCATATCGTGCCGGCGCTGCTGGCCGGTAACAGCGTGCTGTTCAAACCCAGCGAACTGACACCGAAAGTCGCCGAGCTGACGGTCAAGTGCTGGATCGAAGCCGGTCTGCCGGCAGGCGTGCTGAACCTGCTGCAAGGCGCGCGGGAAACCGGTATCGCTCTGGCGGCGAACCCGGGCATCGACGGTCTGTTCTTCACCGGTTCCAGCCGCACCGGCAATCATCTGCATCAGCAATTTGCCGGTCGCCCGGACAAGATTCTTGCGTTGGAAATGGGCGGCAACAACCCGCTGGTGGTCGATCAGGTCGCCGATCTGAATGCGGCGGTGTACACCATCATTCAGTCGGCATTCATTTCCGCCGGTCAGCGCTGCACCTGCGCCCGGCGTCTGCTGGTGCCAGAAGGCGCGTGGGGCGACAGCCTGCTCAAGCGTCTGGTAGAAGTCAGCGCGACCATCGAAGTCGGTGCGTTCGATCAGCAACCGGCGCCGTTCATGGGTTCGGTGATTTCCCTCGGCGCGGCGAAAGCGCTGATGGATGCGCAGGAACAACTGCTGGCCAACGGCGCGGTGGCGCTGCTGGAAATGACTCAGCCGCAGGCGCAGTCGGCCTTGCTGACCCCGGGCATCGTCGATGTAACGGCAGTCGCTGAGCGTCCGGACGAAGAACTGTTCGGGCCGTTGCTGCAAGTGATCCGCTACGCCGATTTCGCTGCGGCGATCACTGAAGCCAACAACACCGCTTATGGGCTGGCCGCCGGTTTGCTCTCGGATTCCGAAGCGCGTTACCAGCAGTTCTGGCTGGAAAGCCGCGCCGGCATCGTCAACTGGAACAAACAGCTGACCGGCGCCGCCAGCAGCGCGCCATTCGGCGGCGTCGGTGCCTCGGGCAACCACCGCGCCAGCGCCTATTACGCAGCGGACTACTGCGCGTACCCGGTGGCATCGCTGGAAACCCCGAGCCTGGTGTTGCCATCGGCCCTGACGCCTGGCGTGAAAATGGCGTGATGCCCATTCGCGAGCAGGCTCGCTCCCACATTGGAATGCATTTTCCTGTGGGAGCGAGCCTGCTCGCGAAGGCCGCGCCTCGGTCGCAAAGAATAGTTACTGAAGCCTATAACAACAGATTCTCGTGGAGCCTCGCTGATGAAATCCTATGAAGTCAATTTTGACGGTCTAGTGGGGCCGACCCATAACTACGGTGGTCTGTCCTACGGCAACGTCGCCTCGCAGAGCAACAGTCAGCAATCCTCGAATCCGAAGGAAGCGGCGCTGCAAGGTCTGGCGAAAATGAAAGCGCTGATGGACATGGGCTTTCAGCAAGGCGTACTGGCTCCGCAGGAACGTCCCGACGTGGCCGCGCTGCGCCGTCTGGGCTTCAGCGGCACCGATGCGCAGGTGATCGAGCGGGCCGCCAAAGAAGCGATGCCGCTGCTGGTCGCCAGCTGCTCGGCGTCGAGCATGTGGGTGGCCAACGCCGCCACGGTCAGCCCGAGTGCCGACACTGCCGACGGCCGCGTGCACTTCACCGCCGCCAACCTCAATTGCAAATACCACCGCAGCATCGAACACCCGACCACCAGTCGCGTGCTCGGAGCTATGTTCGCCAATCAGCAGCACTTCGCCCATCACGCTGCGCTCCCAGCGGTAGCGCAATTCGGCGACGAAGGCGCGGCTAACCACACGCGCTTCTGCCGTGAGTACGGTGAAGCCGGCGTCGAGTTTTTCGTGTTCGGTCGCAGTGCGTTCGACAACCGTTTCCCGGCGCCGCAAAAATACCCGGCGCGCCAGACCCTCGAAGCCTCGCAAGCCGTCGCGCGTCTGCACGGTCTGCGTGACGAAGGCGTGGTCTACGCGCAACAGAACCCCAACGTCATCGATCAGGGCGTGTTCCACAACGACGTGATCGCTGTGGGCAACGGCGAGGTTCTGTTCTATCACGAGGACGCGTTCCTCGAGACCGACAAGATGCTCGCCGAACTGCAAGGCAAACTGGCCAAGGTCGGCGGCAACTTCCAGTCCGTTTGCGTGCCGCGTTCGGCGGTCAGCGTCGATGACGCGGTGCGTTCCTACCTGTTCAACAGCCAGTTGCTGTCGCGTCCCGACGGTTCGATGCTGCTGATCGTGCCGCAGGAATGCCAGGCCAACGAACGCGTCTGGGCTTATCTGCAGAGTTTGACCAGCTCGGGTGGAATGATCCGCGAAGTGAAAGTCTTCGATCTCAAGCAAAGCATGCAGAACGGCGGTGGCCCGGCATGCCTGCGTCTGCGCGTGGCGCTGAATGAAACCGAACTGGCGGCGGTCAACCCAGGGGTTATCATGACGGCCCCGTTGTACGGTTCGTTGACCGCATGGGTTGAAAAGCACTACCGCGACCGCCTGAGCGAAACCGACCTGGCGGACCCGCAGTTGCTGCTTGAATGCCGGACGGCACTGGATGAACTGACGCAAATCCTTAAACTGGGCGCGGTTTATCCTTTCCAGATCAATTGATCGCCAGCGCGCGGCCTGAACCCGGCGCGCGGCGTGTCACCCCAAGAGAGTAAAAACATGAGCGATTCCCTGCAGCTGATCCTTGAAGACACCGACGGCACGCAACTGCAAACCTCGTGCACCCGCGTTGCGGTCATGTGGCAAGGCAAAGAGCTGTGGATCCAGCAGGATGGCCGTGGCCAACTGCTGATCGGCGTGGACGTGGAGGAAGGTGACGAAGAGTACGCCAACCTGCTGCTGCGCCCATTGGCGACTAATCTGGTAAGTCTGCAACTGGAAATGGAACCGGCTGACCTCGGCGCTGACGAGGATCACGTACACGGCCCGGATTGCAACCACGACCACTAAGGAAATCGCTCTATGCTCGCCCTCGGCAAACTGCTTGAACTGACCCTCGCCGGCCGCGAACCGGCGGAGAAGACTCAACTGACTGTCGAAGGCGTGCGCATGCGCTGGTTGAGCGAAGGGGCGCTGGAAGTCCGGCCCCCGGAAGCGCGCGACAATGGCCAGGACCTGCTGCTCTCGGCAGGTATCCACGGCAATGAAACCGCGCCGATCGAGTTGCTCGATCGGTTGCTGCACGACATCGCACGCGGCGACCTGAAGCCGCGCGCACGCATTCTGTTCCTGTTCGGCAACCCGGAAGCGATTCGCAAGGGTGAGCGTTTCGTCGAGCAGGACGTCAATCGGCTGTTCAACGGTCGTCATGAGCAAAGCAGCGGCTCGGAAGCGTTGCGCGCCTGTGAGCTGGAGCGGCTGGCGGCGAGTTTCTTCAGCAAGCCCGAGCGCCAGCGCCTGCACTACGACCTGCACACGGCGATTCGTGGTTCGAAGATCGAGCAGTTCGCCTTGTACCCATGGAAGGAAGGGCGTCAGCATTCCCGTCGTGAGCTGGCGCGCCTGCGCGCCGCCGGCATGGAAGCGGTGCTGTTGCAGAACAAGCCGTCGATCGTCTTCAGTTCGTATACCTACGACAAGCTCGACGCCGAGGCTTTCACCCTGGAACTGGGCAAGGCGCGGCCGTTCGGGCAGAACGACGGCGTCAATGTCTCACTGTTGGAAACCCGCCTGAAGCAGATCATCGAAGGCAATGAGCCGGAGACAGAAGCAGGGCTGGATGGCTTGCAACTGTTCAGCGTGGCGCGGGAAATCATCAAGCACAGCGACGCGTTCCGCCTGAACCTGCCGGCGGACATCGAGAATTTTTCCGAGCTGGAGCCGGGTTATGTGCTGGCCGAAGACCTGGCCAATACCCGTTGGGTGATCGAAGAGCAGGGCGCGCGGATCATCTTCCCCAATCCCAAGGTCAAGAACGGCCTGCGCGCCGGCATCCTGATCGTCCCGACCACCGACGAAAACCTCGCCTGACGCAATCTGGCGGCTGGAGCAAATTCCTGTGGGAGCGAGCCTGCTCGCGAATGCTGACTGCCAGCCAAAAATGATGGTGGCTGACACACCGCATTCGCGAGCAGGCTCGCTCCCACATTTAAATTCGGGTGGGGCTTGAGTCCCCACCCGGCCGGGTGGAATCAGACCGCTACCGCCCGCGGCTCCGTACGGCGCAGTGCGCGAATCTTCTGCAGCGTATCGGCGCAAGTCCGCGCCGCTTCCTGGCCCTTGTGCACAAAGTGTTCGAAAAAGAATTTCTGGTGCTCTTCGCCCGAATGAAAGTGATGCGGGGTCAGCGACACCGAGAACACCGGCACTTCGGTTTCCAGCTGCACCTGCATCAGGCCACTGACCACCGATTGCGCAACAAACTCGTGGCGGTAGATGCCACCGTCCACCACCAGGGCGGCGGCGACGATGCCGGCGTAACGGCCGGACTTGGCCAGCAGCTTGGCGTGCAGCGGCATTTCGAAAGCGCCGCCGACTTCGAAGAAATCGATGTCCGATTCCTGATAACCCTGCACCAGCATTTCGGCGACGAAGCCTTTGCGGCTCTGGTCGACGATTTCCTTGTGCCAGCAGGCCTGGATGAACGCGACGCGCTCGCCCTGTGGGTGTTTGCTTTTGCTGTCGATAGCGGTGGGTTGCATGTTCTGACTCCTGTTTGTGTGAAAAACAGGGCGTTATGAATCGAAAGGGATGCAAGGGTGCGAGCGCAGGCACGAATGCACGCGGACGGCCCTTTGGCGTCAATCCCGTTCTCTCTTCATCCGGACTATGACCGTCGGCCCCGGAATCACACCGGGTCTGCTGACCTTGCCGACGCACCCGATCAAGTCGTGTGCAGCGCCAAGCGCTCGCGGGCTATGCGCATTGCGCGCAATTACCGCCGGTGGGGAATTGCACCCCGCCCTGAGAACGTTTTCGCCGCCCATAGGCGGGCGGCGCAGGATTTTTAACACATAACCCCTGTGGGAGCGAGCCTGCTCGCGAAAGCGGTTTCACATTCAACGAATATGCTGACTCTTACTCCGCGTTCGCGAGCAGGCTCGCTCCCACATTGGCGGTGTGCGCTTTAGGAAGAAAAGGATTTTTCCTTGTTCAAGGCTTGATTAATCCGCGCGTTGACCGCAGTAATCCCACTTCACAAAGGGATTCTCCCTGCTGACCAGAGGCCAGGTTCATGAGCGTTATCGATCTTCGCAGCGACACCGTTACCCAACCGACTCCCGCCATGCTCGAAGCGATGACCGCAGCGGACACCGGAGACGATGTGTACGGCGAAGATCCGACGGTCAATCGCCTCGAAGCCGAACTGGCCAAACGCCTGGGCTTCGCCGCTGCGTTGTTCGTGCCCACCGGCACCATGAGTAATCTGCTCGGCTTGATGGCCCATTGCGAGCGCGGCGACGAGTACATCGTCGGTCAGCAGGCACACACCTATAAGTACGAGGGTGGCGGGGCGGCGGTGCTTGGCTCGATCCAGCCGCAGCCGCTGGAAGTGCAGGCCGACGGGTCGCTGGATCTGGATCAGGTCGCGGCGGCGATCAAACCTGACGACTTCCATTTCGCCCGCACACGCCTGCTGGCGCTGGAAAACACCATGCAGGGCAAGGTGCTGCCGCTGGAATATCTGGCGCGCGCCCGACGCTTTACGCAGGATCACGGCCTGCAATTGCACCTCGACGGTGCGCGGCTGTACAACGCAGCGGTCAGACTCGGCGTCGATGCCCGCGAGATCACCCAGCATTTCGATTCGGTGTCGGTGTGTCTGTCCAAGGGCCTCGGTGCGCCGGTCGGCTCGGTGCTGTGCGGCTCCGAACTGTTGATCGGCAAGGCGCGGCGTTTGCGCAAAATGGTCGGCGGCGGGATGCGTCAGGCCGGTTTGCTGGCGGCGGCTGGGTTGTATGCGCTGGATCACCATGTTGAACGGCTGGCCGACGATCACGCCAACGCGCAAGTGCTCGCCGATGGTCTGCGTGAGGCCGGTTTCGTCGTCGAACCCGTGCAAACCAACATGGTTTATGTGCAAATGGGCGACAAGGCTCAAGCGCTCAAGGCCTTTGCCGGCGAACGCGGGATCAAGCTCAGCGCCGCCGCACGGTTGCGCATGGTCACGCACATGGACGTCAGCCGCGCGCAAATCGAGCAAGTGATCGCGACATTCGTCGAGTTTTCGCGCAAGTGACAGCGTTAGCCGTCCAATTGACCGTTTCTATCGTATAAACACGCTGTACCCCGCGCGCAGGGCCGATATAATGCGGCCCTTTGCCGTCGCTTCGTCTCACGACGTTTCGAACAGGCCTTTGGCCGCAGCCTCCGTGGAAGAACCTAATGAAAAGCGCAGAAATCCGTGAAGCCTTCCTTCGCTTCTTCGAAGAGCAAGGCCACACCCGTGTAGCCTCCAGCTCTTTGATTCCGGGCAACGACCCAACCCTGCTGTTCACCAACGCGGGGATGAACCAGTTCAAGGACTGCTTCCTGGGCCAGGAAAAACGTGCGTACACCCGTGCCACCAGCAGCCAGAAATGCGTGCGCGCCGGCGGCAAGAACAGTGACCTGGAAAACGTCGGTTATACCGCGCGTCACCACACGTTCTTCGAAATGCTCGGCAACTTCAGCTTCGGCGACTACTTCAAGCACGACGCGATTACCTTTGCCTGGACCTTCCTCACCGGCGTGCTCAAGCTGCCGAAGGAAAAGCTCTGGGTCACCGTCTACGCCACCGACGACGAAGCGTATGACATCTGGACACAGAAAATCGGTGTACCGGCCGAGCGCATGATCCGCATCGGCGACAACAAGGGCGCGCCTTACGCCTCCGACAACTTCTGGACCATGGGCGATACCGGCCCGTGCGGCCCGTGCACCGAGATCTTCTACGATCACGGCGAGCACATCTGGGGCGGCCCGCCGGGCTCGCCGGAAGAAGATGGCGACCGCTACATCGAGATCTGGAACAACGTGTTCATGCAGTTCAACCGCACCGCCGATGGCGTGTTGCATCCGTTGCCAGCGCCGTCGGTGGACACCGGCATGGGCCTGGAGCGGATCAGTGCGGTGATGCAGCACGTCAATTCCAACTATGACATCGACCTGTTCAAGAACCTGCTGAAGGCTTCGGCGCAAGCGATCGGCTGCGAAAACGGCGATCAGTCGTCGCTCAAGGTCGTATCCGACCACATTCGTTCCTGCGGCTTCCTGATCGCCGACGGCGTGCTGCCGTCCAACGAAGGTCGCGGTTACGTGCTGCGCCGGATCATCCGTCGCGCCTGCCGTCACGGCAACAAGCTCGGCGCCAGCGGCAGCTTCTTCTACAAGATCGTCGCGGCGCTGGTCGCCGAGATGGGCGAAGCCTTCCCGGAACTGAAGAAGCAGCAAGGCAACATCGAGCGCGTGCTCAAGGCTGAAGAGGAGCAGTTCTCCAAGACCCTGGAGCACGGCCTGAAAATCCTCGAGCAGGATCTGGCCGAGCTCAAAGGCACCGTGGTGCCGGGCGACGTGGTGTTCAAACTCTACGACACCTACGGTTTCCCGATGGACCTGACCGCCGACATCGCTCGCGAACGCGGCCTGACCGTCGACGAAGTCGGCTTCGAGCGCGAGATGGAAGCCCAGCGCGTTCGTGCACGTTCGGCCAGCTCGTTCGGTCTGGACTACAACACCCTGGTCAAGGTTGATGTAGCCACCGAATTCACCGGATACGCCGCCACCAGTGGTTCGGCAAAAATCGTCGCCATCTATAAGGATGGTCAGTCGGTCGACGTGCTGAGCGAAGGTCAGGAGGGGGTGATCGTGCTCAACCAGACGCCGTTCTACGCCGAGTCCGGTGGCCAGATCGGCGACTGCGGTTTCATTCAGGCCGGCGACAGCCGTTTTGACGTTCGTGATACCACCAAGACCGGCGGCGCGTTCCTCCACCACGGCGTGCTGGCCTCGGGCAGCCTGACCATTGGCGCGCCGGTGCAAACCCACGTCGATGCCGAAGTGCGTCACGCCACCGCGCTGAACCACTCGGCCACCCACTTGCTCCACGCCGCCCTGCGTCAGGTGCTGGGCGAGCACGTGCAGCAGAAAGGCTCGTTGGTCGACAGTCAGCGCCTGCGTTTCGACTTCAGTCACTTTGAAGCGATCAAGCCAGAGCAGATCAAGCAGCTGGAAGACATCGTCAACGCCGAGATTCGCAAGAACTCCGCGGTTGAAACCGAAGAAACCGATATCGAAACCGCGAAGAACAAAGGCGCCATGGCGCTGTTCGGCGAGAAGTACGGCGACAGCGTGCGCGTGCTGAGCATGGGCGACTTCTCCGTCGAACTGTGCGGCGGTATCCACGCCAACCGTACCGGCGACATCGGCCTGCTGAAAATCATCAGCGAAGGCGGTGTGGCATCGGGCGTGCGTCGTATCGAGGCAGTTACCGGTGCTGCAGCACTGGCCTACTTGAACGCGGCGGAAGAACAACTCAAGGAAGCGGCCAGCCTCGTCAAGGGCAGCCGCGACAACCTGATCGACAAGCTCTCGGCGGTACTTGAGCGCAACCGTCTGCTGGAGAAACAACTCGAGCAGTTGCAGGCCAAGGCTGCCAGCGCTGCGGGCGACGATCTGTCGGCCTCGGCGGTGGACGTCAAGGATGTGAAGGTGCTGGCCGCCCGTCTGGACGGTCAGGATGGCAAGGCGCTGCTGGCGCTGGTCGATCAGCTGAAAAACAAACTCGGCCGCGCAGTGATCCTGCTCGGCGGTGTCCATGAGGAAAAGGTCGTACTGGTTGCAGGCGTAACCAAGGACCTGACTGGCCAACTCAAAGCCGGTGATTTGATGAAACAGGCCGCTGCGGCAGTGGGCGGGAAGGGCGGTGGTCGTCCGGACATGGCGCAGGGCGGTGGCGTCGATGCCGCAGCGCTGGATGGCGCACTGGCGCTGACCGTTCCATTCGTCGAGCAGGCTTTATAAGACGGCTCGCCGGGCCCGCAGTCCAGTGGCGGCCCCGGCGACTGTTGGAAAGATTATTGGGCGCCCTTCATGGGCAGAGGCGGCTTTGAAATGGCTTTGATCGTACAGAAATTTGGAGGCACCTCGGTCGGCACTGTCGAGAGAATCGAGCAGGTCGCCGACAAGGTTAAGAAATTCCGCGATGCCGGCGATGACCTGGTGGTTGTGCTGTCTGCAATGAGCGGCGAAACCAACCGTCTGATCGATCTGGCCAAGCAAATCAGTGGCGAGGCGCAACCGGTTCCGCGCGAGCTGGACGTGATCGTTTCCACCGGTGAGCAGGTGACGATTGCCCTGTTGGCCATGGCGCTGATCAAGCGCGGTGTGCCGGCGGTGTCGTACACCGGTAATCAGGTGCGGATCCTGACCGACAGTGCGCACAATAAAGCGCGTATCTTGCAGATTGATGACCAGAAGATTCGCGGTGATCTGAAGGCCGGTCGCGTGGTGGTTGTCGCCGGTTTCCAGGGCGTCGACGAGCACGGCAACATCACCACCCTCGGGCGTGGCGGTTCCGATACCACTGGCGTGGCGCTGGCGGCAGCCTTGAAGGCGGATGAATGCCAGATCTACACCGACGTCGACGGTGTCTACACCACCGACCCGCGTGTGGTGCCGGTTGCTCAGCGTCTGGACAAGATCACCTTTGAAGAGATGCTGGAAATGGCCAGCCTCGGTTCCAAGGTGCTGCAGATCCGTGCGGTGGAATTCGCCGGCAAGTACAACGTACCGCTGCGCGTACTGCACAGCTTCAAGGAGGGTCCGGGCACCCTCATTACTATTGATGAAGAGGAAACCATGGAACAGCCGATCATTTCCGGCATCGCTTTCAACCGCGATGAAGCCAAGCTGACCATCCGTGGCGTGCCAGACACCCCGGGTGTGGCGTTCAAGATTCTCGGCCCGATCAGTGCCGCGAACATCGAAGTCGACATGATCGTGCAGAACGTCGCGCACGATAACACCACCGACTTCACCTTCACCGTGCACCGCAACGACTACCAGGCCGCACAGACCGTGCTGGAAAACACCGCTCGTGAGATCGGTGCCCGTGAAGTGGTTGGCGACACCAAAATCGCCAAGGTTTCGATCGTCGGCGTCGGCATGCGTTCCCACGCAGGCGTGGCCAGCCGCATGTTCGAATCCCTGGCGAAAGAAAGCATCAACATCCAGATGATCTCGACGTCGGAAATCAAGGTTTCCGTAGTGATCGAAGAGAAGTACCTGGAACTGGCCGTGCGCGCGCTGCACACGGCTTTCGAACTGGATGCTCCGGCCCGTCAGGGCGAGTAATCCGATTCTGTGAAGGGCGCGGTCTGACCGCGCCCTTTATTTTTTGAATGGCGCGGGCCCTGAACTGTTCTTTTGCTCGCGCTGGTCAATACTCAGGCATGTAGGGCTACGATCGCTGCGGTTGTAGGTCGGGTGCCTTTTTTTTGCAGACTGTTGTCCCTGAAATGAATGGCGTAAGGAGAAAGGTATGCTGATTCTGACTCGTCGGTGCGCGGAAAGCCTGATTATCGGTGACGGCGAAATCACCGTGACCGTGCTCGGCGTCAAAGGAAACCAGGTGCGTATCGGCGTCAACGCTCCGAAAGAGGTTGCGGTGCACCGTGAGGAAATTTACCTGCGTATAAAGAAAGAGAAGGACGAAGAACCAAGCCATTAATTTTTATCGATTTTTATGTTTGCAAACGGGGAAGAAGCTGGTTAATATACGCCCCGTGTTGCGGAGAGCTGGCCGAGTGGCCGAAGGCGCTCCCCTGCTAAGGGAGTACACCTCAAAAGGGTGTCGGGGGTTCGAATCCCCCGTTCTCCGCCATTATTTGCTTAGTACGTCGTAATCTGGCTTCTTCTGTAAGTTGTTGAAATTACTAGAAAAAGTGTTTGACATAGAGATTAGACGGCCTATAATGCGCGGCAACAAATGCACTCGTAGCTCAGCTGGATAGAGTACTCGGCTACGAACCGAGCGGTCACAGGTTCGAATCCTGTCGAGTGCACCATTTAAGAGTTATTTGCTGTAAGGTGAGTAACTCGGTTTCAGCCAGTTGTGGTCTGGTTTAAAAACACAAAATGCACTCGTAGCTCAGCTGGATAGAGTACTCGGCTACGAACCGAGCGGTCACAGGTTCGAATCCTGTCGAGTGCACCATATACCAAGAAGCCCGCGTTTAACGCGGGCTTTTTGCTGTCCGGGATTTGGCTTTTCCCTTCACGCAGCCTCTTTCATCAAAATCAATTTGAGCACTGCGCCCTCGCTTGAGGTCGTAACGATAGCTTGTGGTCGACGTACGCGTATTGATCTTGTCCGGCTTGCCCAGCGCGCTTTCGACATCCCGCTGGCTCATGCCGACAATGACTCGCCGGTTGATGATCGCTTCGCGCCGCTGCCTGTTATCGATCAGGTTTCCACATTTATGTTCAGTGCCGCCGATGATGCCCGGTTCGCGTCCGCTGTCTTTCATGCCGTTCACGGCTTCGTGATTGAACTCCGGCATGATTGCGACCCAGCCGGGGGAATAAGGATGAACCTCCTGAAGCGACAGCTGTTCGTCGGCAGCGCAGCTCATCGATGTAAATGTGACGCCACCGTCAGCGGCCTGGCAACGATGAAGTGTGGTGGCCTCGGAAGGCGTGAGGTGGAGCAGAGCGGTCAGTAGAAAAAGCGCGGGTTTTGCTGGCATTCGATGTCCTCCATGACGATCTACGCTCAAGGGTAGTCGCTGCTTTTTCCATTGTCGGTGTGTTTTCTTTTCAAGATGAGTCGTCGCATTTGCACGGGTCAGGAAGGCGCTCAGGTTTGTTTCGCAAGCGCTTGTTTCAGCCGTGATTTTTTCAACGTTTTAAACCGTCAGGCGTGTATCATTGCGCCCGTCAGCCCCGCCGGGGCTTATGGAAATCCTCCATGGACTTACCCAGTAGTTGTTCAGTAAACCGTTTCACCAATCATGAATTGACTGATTGATCCTTCCGGCGTGCCCCGCTGCTGGGAGTGGAGTTCGCCTATGTCCGAAATCGAAGTAAAGAAAACTCAGGAAAGCCTGCAGGACCGCCTGGCTCAGGTCGTCGAGTTGCTGCAGCGCCAGCGTGTCGTTGAAGACCTGACTCATCGTCAGGAAGGTCCGCATCACGACCGCGTGGAGAACCTGGTTCACCGGCAAAACCTTGTCGAGCTGCAACGCAAGCTCGATGATCTGCACTCCGCCGACGTCGCCTACATTCTCGAAGCCTTGCCGCTGGACGATCGTCTGACCCTCTGGCAACTGGTCAAGGCCGATCGCGACGGCGACATTCTTCTCGAAGTATCCGATTCCGTCCGTGAAACGCTGATCGCCGACATGGACGATCACGAGCTCCTGGCCGCGGCCAAGGACATGGACGCCGACGAACTCGCTGACCTGGCTTCCGAGCTGCCGCGAGACGTTGTCCATGAGCTGATGGAAAGTCTGGATAACCAGCAGCGCGAACGCGTGCGCTCGGCCCTGTCTTATGACGAGGATCAGGTCGGTGCGCTGATGGACTTCGAGATGGTGACGATCCGTGAGGACGTCAGCCTCGAAGTGGTTCTGCGTTACCTGCGTCGCCTCAAAGAGCTTCCTGGTCATACCGACAAATTGTTCGTAGTCGATTACGACGGCGTGCTCAAAGGCGTGCTGCCGATCAAGCGTCTGCTGGTCAACGATCCGGAGAAGCAGGTCGCCGAAGTGATGGCCAGCGATCCGGTGAGTTTCCACCCGGACGAAGATGCCTACGACGCCGCTCAGGCATTCGAGCGTTACGACTTGATCTCGGCCCCGGTGGTTGACAAGAACGGCAAGCTGATCGGCCGTCTGACCATCGATGAAATGGTCGACCTGATCCGTGAGGAAAGCGAAAGCGAAGTCCTCAATATGGCCGGTCTGCGTGAAGAGGAAGACATTTTCGCGTCGGTGTGGAAATCACTGCGCAACCGTTGGGCCTGGTTGGCGGTGAACCTGATCACTGCGTTCGTGGCATCGCGGGTGATCGGCCTGTTCGAAGGCTCGATCGAAAAACTGGTAGCGCTGGCGGCGCTGATGCCGATCGTCGCCGGTATCGGCGGCAACTCCGGCAACCAGACCATCACCATGATCGTGCGCGCCATGGCGCTGGATCAGGTCAGCACCGGCAACACCTCGCGCTTGATGCGCAAAGAGCTGGCGGTCGGTTTGATCAACGGTCTGGTCTGGGGCGGGGTGATCGGTGTGGTCGCGTACATGCTCTACGGCAGTTGGTCGCTCGGCGTGGTGATGACGGCGGCAATGACGCTCAACCTGTTGCTGGCCGCGTTGATGGGGGTGTTGATCCCGATGACGCTGGCGAAGATGGGCCGGGATCCGGCGATGGGCGCCAGTGTGATGATCACCGCAATGACGGACAGTGGCGGCTTCTTCATCTTCCTGGGCCTGGCGACGATCTTCCTGCTCTGATCATCTGAAAACAAATACAAAGCCCGTCAAATTGACGGGCTTTTTCATGGCTGCGAAAACTCAAAACCGAGGCAAAAAAAAGCCAGCAATCATGCTGGCTTTAATGTGTTCGGTATGACTCAGGACGCGTCTGCGGCCATTTCAGCGTCGTGGGCGATCAGCGACACCAGGGCGTTTTGCTGACGATGCGACAACTGACGGAAGCGTTGCAACAGCTCGCGCTCGTGCAGCGACAGCTCCGGGCTGTCCAGGCGCATGCTCAGCTCTTCGCCCAGTGCGCCTTCCTGAATAAGACTCTGCTCAAGGCGCGCAATGATCTCGGAGTTCATGCTGCGATGATGATTGCGAGCCACCTCGGCAATGCGTTCACGCATTCCGTCTGGCAGACGTACGACAAACTTGTCAGCCGTACGGCTGGAATAAATTGCCTGTTTCAATGGGCGCATATATTTAACCGGTTAGTTCAGGGGAGCGGTTCTCGGGATTGGCCGCAGGATGTGTGGTAGGACAAGCATCCGGACCAATTGGTTCAACCTGAATTGTTAAGAGGCCGGCATCATGCCTCAAAATTGCCAGATCATTGGCGCCAATTCTGTGACAAATATTGAGCCGGGTAAAGGCGTAATGCCAGCACCAGTTGTCAGAAATGCGGACTGGTTGGAAAACTTTCCATCCATCCGTATCGCTGCATGCTTCGACATGCGCATCTGTTGATGTCCGAAGACCTCGGAACGTGCATGCTATGCGGCTCGCTATTCTTATCCCTATGTGTACAGGATAGTGGCAATTTGCCGATTTACTAGAGGCAGGTCCCGTCGGAGGGCGTTTACAGGATGGATGGCAAGCTTTTTTACCTGATGGGACCGTCCGGTTCGGGCAAGGACAGCCTGATCGACGCATCGCGTGAGCCATTGCGTGAGTTGAACTGCGAAATCATGCGTCGGGTGATCACCCGATCAGCGGAGTCCGTCGGCGAGGATGCGATTGGCGTGACGCCGCAAGAGTTCGATCGGCAAAAGCAGGCCGGAGCGTTTTCTCTGGCCTGGCAAGCAAATGGCCTGTCTTACGGCATTCCCAGGGAAATGGATCAATGGTTGCGAGGTGGGCGCCATGTCCTGGTCAATGGTTCAAGAGCAAACCTGCGCCAAGCGATGGAGTTGTACCCGGCCCTCGTGCCGATCCTGCTGACGGTCAACGACGAGGTTCTGCGCCAGCGACTGCTCAGGCGGGGTCGGGAAACCCCTGAGCAGATCGATGCCAGGCTGGCGCGCAATGCGCTGTTCAAAGACCGCAGATCCAGCGACAGCCCCGTTTATCACATCGACAATTCTGGTGACCTTGCTGACGCTGTTTCCGCGCTACTGGAATTGATTCGGCTCAACGCAGAACCGGATCGAATTTGATCTTGCGCCCGGCGATCAGAGCCAGCACGAAAAGCACCGCAAAGACGCCACAGCCAACCAGAGGCAAGGTGACTTCCGTCTCCTCGAACAGCGCCAGATGGGTAACGCCACTCAGTAAAGCGAGGATCAGAAATCCTGTCGCCGATTTGGACATGTTGTACTCCTGAAGATATTTCAAAAAACCAGACGTTCGGTGGTTGGCGCCGAGGCTTGCTCAGGTTCGCTGACCATGTGCGTAGAAGCGTCGCTGCGATCACTCAACACTGCCCACTGCGGCGCTTTCTGCACCTGCAGGTAATGCGGCATGCGTTGCGCCACTGGCTGCTCAACCTCAGCCTTGGGGAAAAAATGCGATCCGAGCAAGAAAGCCAAAGCCGCTGCGTTTGCAAGCAAGAGGGTGCTGTTCATGGCACGACGCTCCAAATTGTTCTTTTTGATAGAACAGGCATAGCAGTCGCCGTGCCAACAGTGTAACGGCTGATAAGTCCTTTAAAAACAAGGGTTTGGTAAGGTTTTTAGGAATGCGCTGATTGCAATCTGCAATGAGCGCATTTTCGCGTAGTGCAAATTGCCCGGTAAAAGTTCCCGCAATCTTGCAGGGCGCTTGCCTACACTTAAAAAGCCCTACGGACGACATGACAAAACAGGGGCTGGCCGTTAACATGCACGCCGTCTGTCGCGCCGCATACAGCCCGCGTCAATCAGTGTCTCAGTAGCTCAATTGGATAGAGCATCCCCCTCCTAAGGGGAAGGTTGCAGGTTCGAACCCCGCCTGGGACACCATATAAATAAAGGCCTTCAGCGATTTTAGCTCTAACCGTAAAAGCTCCATGGGTGCAGAGCGGGTGCACTAGAATTGTTTCAGGCATTCAAAAGCCCCGTTCAGGTAAGTGCCTGTCGGGGCTTTTTCGTAACCGTGGCCCTCAACATCAAGGAAAGGGATGGATACGTTGATCGATTTCGTGTTGACCACAATCGCATCCGCTAGCGTGAGTGCTCTGCTCTTGCTGGCGCTGGGATGGTTACTGAGGACATGGATAGGAGAACGGTTCAAAGCTAGCGTCAAGCATGAGTACGATGACCGGCTCGAAAACCTGAAGGCCGAGCTGAGGCAAGAAGGTGACGCAAACCTAGCCGAGCTAACGTCGGAAATAGATCGCCAAGCGGATAAGCTTCGCATAGCTTCAGCGTCGTTCTCTGAAGTGCAAAAAGTGATCATCGTTCGAAAAATTGAGGCTGTAGAGGCTTTATGGTTGGCTGTGCTTGAAGGAAGGAGACTGATGCCGTCATCAATCGTTGCCTCCGACGTACTGACCAAATCAGAACTTAAGAATGCTTACAGCAGTGTGTTAGGCCCAGAGCTTCGATCGATTGAGTTCGGGATTATTACCAAATTTTTCGCCAATGTTGAAGATCATCGCCCTTTTCTGGGAGAGGTGATTTGGGCTCAATTCGCAGGCTTTCATGGGATGCTGGGGCGTATCATTTATCTTTTTCGGGAGGGTAAAAGAAAGCCCGAAAAGCTCATCTGGTATGAAGATGAAAACATCCATCGGATGATTGGTGCGCTACTTGGCGAATCACTGTTAGGCGAGTTCAAGACCCTTTCCCATTCTCGTATTCAATGGCTAAACGGGCAGTTTGATAGACAGCTATTCAAAACCTTGGATCAATTGCTCAGCGGGCGGGAGTTTGGCGAGGCAGCGTTACGGCACGCAGAATCCACTTTAGCTACCGTGTCTAGGGCTGCGCCAAGTCTCTAATCCTGAGTACGGTGGTCGTCGAGCAGTTCGCGTGCCGGGCGGTTGCGCGAATACCCAAGCCAGCGCTAAGTAGCTCGGTAACGCGTTTGTGCAGATCGGCGTCCACCGGCCGCCCCTGGTACTTGCCGGCGGCTTTCGCTTTCTCGATGCCCTGGGCCTGCCGCTCGCGGCGCTGCTCGTAATCCTTGCGCGCGATCGCCGCCATCATCTCCACCAGCATTGAGTTGATCGCGCCCAGCATTCGGCCGGTGAACTCGTCGCCTTTGGTGTCGTGCATTCCTTGGTGACTGGTAGGCAGATCGAGCGCAACGATGCGTAAGCCTTTGGAGTCGATCGCAGCCTTGAGCTTATGCCAATCCTCCACAGGAAGGCGTGAGAGGCGGTCTATCGACTCCACCAGCAGGACGTCACCCTTGCGCGCATCTTTGAGCAGGCGCAGCAGCTCAGGCCGATCTGCCGACGCGCCGCTGGCGTTCTCCAGGTACACGCTGGCGATCACCTTGTTGTGGTCGGTAGCGAATTGCTCGAGCGATGCCCGGGCGCGGCCGGCGTCCTGCTCTTCGGTTGATGCTCGGAGGTATGCGCGGATGAACATGATGTGCTGTCCGTATCAGTTAAGGTGTTCTACTAATACTGTTGCACTATGAGTGTCACTTATCAAGCACATTGCGCAAATTAAGACGAATTTGCGCGTATCAGCTCAGGCATACCTAGAGGTACACTGCTCAAAACAGCGAGCTGAAATCAAAGGAGTGATCGATTGAAAATCAAGGTGAATGTGCCCAAGGGGTTCGTTGCACGGTACGAGTGGATAGATGGTGACTTGGTTATTTCGGTCGAACCCATAGCTCCCGTTCGCATCACTAAGGGCACTTCTAAACACCCTGTTATTAAAGGCTATATCCGGCAAGCCACGCAAAAAGGAAGAGCTACTCAAGCTGGGCGCGGGCCATTAGTGGTTACAGTTGAAACTGACAAGAAGCCGACCGTTGCGCGCAAGGGGACAGGCTCTACCGGACCGAGGGACAAAGACAATGGCTAAATTGGAGGACTTCCGAGAGGGCTACTATGTCCACAGCGGCAAGGTGAGCGACAACGTCCGATCCTTGTGTATATCGGCAGTGGCAATCATATGGGTGTTCAAGCAGGATGCCAATCAGGTCACAAATTTACCTGTGCCGCTATATTGGGCGCTGCTTTGGGTAGTAGCTGCGCTGGCGTTCGATTTTGCTCAATACTTTTATGCATCTTCAGCGTGGGGGATATTTACCAGAATCCAGGAGCGGCGAAATGTTGCCGACGATACTGAGCTTGACGCGCCCCCGATTCTCAACTGGCCCAGCATCATGTTCTTCTACCTGAAAAGCTTCTCTGCAGTGATGGTTTATGTCCAGATTTTCCGTCATCTTTATGCAGTCGTGCGTCCCATATAAATAGATACGAGCAGTTTTGATCACACTGAGATGTGCTCAAAGCTGAGCGCATTTCAAATGTCTGGTGGTTTATCCTTTACCTTTTCACCCTGGAGAGAAAGTGAAATGGATTCAGCCGAAATGCTGTCACAGGCTTTCTTGCGTTCACAGGGATTTAACACGGTCGAATACGAGCCCGATGGTAATATACCTCCCGATTTTTTATGCGATGGTCAGATCGCTGTCGAAGTGCGAAGGCTAAACCATCACTTCGAGGCCGATGGAGAAGCCCCTGAGTCACTGGACAAGAAAGGCGTAGCGATATGGAACACTGTGAAGGAAATCCTGAGGGAGATTGGGCCGCCCACTCACGGGCAAAGCTGGTGGGTGTGTTACACAGTGAGAAGGCCTATCAAGGGCTACAAGGATATCCCCAGGCTGCTGAAAAAGGCTCTGCTAGAGTTTCGTGATCATCCACGCGACGGCGAGCAGAAAATTGCTGTGGTTGAAGGATTTTCAGTAAAGCTTGTTCCGGCTGAGATCGTTCACGATCTGGAATTTGTCTTTGCCTCGGCATCTGATCGGGATAGTGCTGGCTGGTTACTCGATATGATGGAAAAAAACCTGCAGCTATGCATTGATGAAAAATCCAAAAAAATCGACAAGGTTCGAGCCAACTATCAAACGTGGTGGCTTGTGCTTGTTGACATGATTGGATGGGGGTTGAGCGAGTTTGATCAGGAGCTATTCAGGGATTCCGTTTCGATAGAAAAACGTGATTGGGCCAAGATCATTTTGATCGATCCCCACGATCCCGGCCGCTATTTTGAGATATGACAATGGGTCGGTTGAGTGGCGAAAACGCCACAGCGTGGAGGTCTCAACACACTGTGTTGTTTTCGACGCGGGGGCAGGTCAAAGCGAGCTGGGGCGGATATCTGTGCCGTTTTGCGTGCCTGATATCCGGTACTTCTGAACCTCGTCGGCGACAAGCTCAGTCGCCGTCTCTTTCACTGGCTGGCCAATCTGCATTGCGCACAAGCCACCGCCATCTTCATCTCCTCCAACGCCCACGATATGCCGACCCGGCTTAACGTGAAATTTTGCGACCTCGCCAGTATCAAGGCGGGCCGCTCTCTTGCCATCAATGAGCAGCGTGGCGAAGCATCCGCCAGAAGCCCAAAATCCTTTGTCGCGGCTGACAACAAGCGTTGCACCACCCGGCGCCGCAGTCTGATAGGCATATACGCGATCGGCTGGTACTCGCTTTGCTGACCCAGAATCAACGGGGGTGCTTGAGCACCCAGCAATCAACCCGATCGCCGCGGCCGCTGGCAAAATCCTGTGCATGATTCGTCCTCAATGTTTGGAGGGCTGACTTTACACCAGATAGGTTAGACCTTGTCTTCAGCCAGGACCGAGGCTGAGATGATCATTCCACCCCACCGACGTTCGCCGATGCAGATCGGTACCGGGTTGCCGCTGGCAGTGGTGTTCTTGGCGCTGCCGAAGGCGTAGGACGGAGAGTTCTCGGGTGAGGCACTTTGCTTCAGTCCGGTTGCCTGCGGGCTGAGCATCTGGATCACACCCCCCGCTGCCAGGGCGATACCCGGCGCCAACGTTGCACCATTCGTGAAGGGGCTCATGACGATTAGGGCGACACCGAGGATTGTTTGCAGAAGACCGGCGCGCTTGCTGCCGGCGATCACCGGCACGATGCGGATCTCCTTTGCTCCGCCCATCTTCAGCTCCTGTTCGCCGATGTTTTTTCGGTTGCGGAAAATCGCAAACTCAAGGCCCTTCATTTTTGCGTCGGCGAGGTACTTCGCGAACCCGGGATGGTTGACGTCGATGGCCTTCACTGCCTCCCGCGTGTCGCCGGTGGAGAGTTCGTAAACGTGTTCGCGCCCGAACAGTTTGCCGGCCGAGCCGCCAAGCAGGATTCGGGTTTTGGTGCCGTAGTTGGTGGCCATAGCAGTGATTTACTCCTTGGCGCGCTGGGCGCTGCTGTTGGGTACCGAAACACCCAGTCGGATGGCGAGCAGCGAACGCGACATACGCGCCTGGTCGACCATCACCTGCTCGTGGCGCGGGTCGTAGTTCCAGATCCGGTCGTAAATCCCCTGGTAGGCCCTGGCACCCCGGAAGGTGCCGCGCAGAAGGTCGGCCGAAACCCGGGCTTCGTCCTCGGTGAAGAACGGCCCGTCAATCGTCACCTTCTGGCCGTCGCGGACGTGCTGGACATCCCACACCACGTAGCCAGAGTCGGGGCCTTGTTTCAGCGAGTAGGGCGAAAAGTATGTTGTCTTGCAGGCTTCGGCGAAGCGATCTTGGTAGTTGGTCAAGGTGCTGCTCCTTGAATGGCGACCGCGTAGTCGCGGCCGCAAGCCGGTCTGCTCAGGCGGCTTCGGATTCTTCTGCGGCTGCGTTGGTGGCAGGACGTGTTGGCATCTTGGCGAGCCATTCACGAAGCGCGATCGAGCCTTCGCAACCGGATTTCCATTTCTCAAATCGACCCGTGTAACCGTTCGAATTTGCAACCATCCCGCTTAGTGCAACGCCGGCATTGGAAGCGGTGGCCAGTACATCGTCGTAGACGGCGAGCATTTGCTTCAGCTCCGCGATGTCCTCGGCGCGCGATGCGGCAATGCCCGCGCGTGACAAACTCTCGGCAGCTTCAGTAGAAAGGCCGGAAAGCATAGGGTTGGCGCGGAGCACCGCTTCGACGATGTCGGGATGGCTACCGGCGCGCGCCTCGGCGATCAACGCCCGGCGCTCTTCCGGGCTCAGCCCTCGTACGATGGCGCGAAGCTCCTGATCGGCGAGAAAGCCAACTACATCACAGCTGGCGCGAGGCGTAACTGGTGCAAAACCCTCGGCGACGGTTTGAGCAAGTGCAAGCATATCCTTGGCCACTTTTTCCATGGCCGGCATGAGCGTTGGAGCGATGTCGTCAATCTGCTCCTTGCTCATTCGCTCGACTGCGGCGGCGTTCAGATCATTGTTATTGCGGACTGCGAGAATTTCCTCGCCGATATCCTTAAAAGTCTCAAGGGCGAGCCCCTGTAGGTGGCGGACCGACTTAAGCAGGCCACCTGCTTGCCAGGTTCCCTTGGTGCCGTCTGGGCGCTGGATGCCGAATGTTCGGCTTTCGATATGAGCGTGGTCGTATTCGGAATAATGCAGGTTAGCCAAGCCAACCTTGAGGACGGAGCGTTTGCCGATTTTCATTCGGTTACCTTTGAATTGTGAGTTGATTAGGCGGCGTCGACATGAAGTGGACGGTTCTCAACCAGCGCGATCAGCAGAGCGCTTGCCTGAACACTTCCTTGTTCGGCGGCCGAACGCAGGCGGCCCCATGCGGCATTGATTTCGGCGCGGGTCGGTTTGGCTTGGGGGCCACGGGGTTTAGCGGTGCTGGCGGTGACTGACATGATCAATCCTCTGTGAGCAGTTGAAAGCCTTGCAATGCTCACATTAGGCAGTATCTGGCCGCATATCCAGTGCTTTTAGGGTGCACCTAAGGTGCTACACGGAACGGGACGGAATGGGACTGAAATAGTTGGTTTGGGCGGATCGGAAGGAGGCATTTTTGTTGCAGTAAGTCGATATTAGGCAAAGTGATACAGCTGCCCAAATGAACGCATCATTCACCCTCAATCTGAGGTTGGATAATTACGGGGAGTGGCGGGATTTCCTCAATTTGAGGAACAACC
Source organism: Pseudomonas sp. HN2 (assembly GCF_020736465.1). Classification (NCBI taxonomy): domain Bacteria; kingdom Pseudomonadati; phylum Pseudomonadota; class Gammaproteobacteria; order Pseudomonadales; family Pseudomonadaceae; genus Pseudomonas; species Pseudomonas sp. HN2. The sequence goes on along the minus strand of NZ_CP085885.1, from coordinate 4,507,629 downwards.
CCCAGTGGGGGAAGTTGAACGATCCAACCCCCGTTGGGGGCCGGACCTGCCATCCCATTTCGGTATGACAGGTGTCGCGACACGTTTTGCCGGATCTGAAAACGTGTCGCGTACTTGATGCGTCCAGATTTGGACGCGTCTTCCCCCGCTGGGGTAGCACAACCGAGCCTGCTCCGACCTGCTGTCAGGGATGTTTTAACGTTAGAGAACGGTTAGGTAACGGTGGATGCGTTACTCAGGCCTGATCGCGGCGGAACCTGCGAAAGAGAAATCCACACCCACTGGCGCGGCCGGCGCCATCGGCTCTCCCTCGGTTTTTGCCCGGCGATTGGTGTTCATGTCGCCGCATTCCCGGGCGGCCTGCTCCAGCAGCCTCATGGCCATCACCAGATTCCCGCGCGCTTCGGCCTCCTCGAGCATTCTACCCAGCGCACGCAGTCGCACAGCACGGTTTGCGATCGGCTCCCTGATCGCCTCATCGCGGAAACCCTCGCGGGTATCGTTGAACAGCGTCACCCAGCGCTTGGCCAGGCCCTTGCTGCTCTTTCGGGTCGGATCGTGGGCTTCGACGTGCTGGCGCGACACGGCGACCCCGAAACGCTCTCTGACGGCGCCGGCGACCTGAGAGGGCGAGTCGAAACAGGCCAACGCCTGGATGATGAAGGCTTTGATTTCGTTGTTAAGCGCGGCCATGGGCTGGAATCTGTCTAGGGTCTGTCAAGAATCCTCATGGTTGCCCAGGCGGCGCGCAATGGCAATGCCTCACGTACACACCACCGGGACCTGGTAACGCTGAGACCGTTACCTGCCACTCAGACGATACGGTCTGACTCGGATCATTTGGCCTGTCTCGCTGAATCCGGTAACTGGTTTAAAGGTCGACGGCCTACCTTGCTCCTTGATCTTAATGGGCCGAGTGATTGTTATCTGCGGCATAGTTTCCCCCTGAATCCGGCCTCGATCGATGAAGCATAGACTTGTTGGTATCAACTCATTGGTCATCAGACATCAGGCGCTGATCGTTTCGAATTTGCTTGCTATTTTGAAATAAGGTATCCGTTTACGTCATTTTTTGATCGCTGAACAAACTGAAGAGTACCGCCTTTTGCTTGAGGCCAAGTTTTCCGTACAAGTTCATCGACGTATATTTCATTCTTGCCGCCTGATAATTTTGTAGCTCTGAATACGCACTCGCCGAAAGCCTTTGGGTGTTTTTCGCCAGGGAGGCCGATGAGAGTTACAATGGTTTTACTCATAGCGAGTCCTACCCCTAGGTTTATATCTGGAAGACTGTATCGCTCTCTTAATGCTTCGTTTACTAATTCTCTTGTACGGCCAATCGAGTTCGCAGCAGCTTCATACGCTGCATAAATCGCGATCGATTTTTCATTGGGGTCTACTTTGAACAGAGCAAGTATGCCGTCGCCTAAATATTCGGTTACGCTGCCCTTCTCAAACTTCACTGTTAAAGCTAAAGCCGGTAATAGTGCAGATGTTTCATAGTAAACGCGCTGTAGTTGAGATACCTTGGCGGTTTTCTCACTTATCGCCGAGTTCAGGTGTTTGCTGGAGTCACGCATATCTGCCACAAGTGCGATAAATTCGTCAATTATTGTGATGTCGTCTTGAACGATACTATGGCCCGGTATGTGTGAAGGTGCAGACTCCATGCGTTCGTTAACTGAATCTAAAGTTGCCGCCTTTGCTAGTAGTTTATATCCTCCCTGCCTCCAGTGGTTCTCGGCTCTATCGAGTGACTCTCTTATGCATTCTTTGATGTCATTCTCTTCCTGGATATTCAGCACTGTTGTTACCTCAGTAAAGAAAAAGTATATATGGCGATTCCGAAACCGACCCAAGTCAAGATTAGCGCCGCACTTACGCTGCATCGCCTCATTTTTATATCTCTTATATATTCAAGCTTCATCTTCTCGTACATGAGTTCTTGAATGACTCGCTCGGAGTTGTTTGGGAGCTTGGAAATAGCTTCTGCTAGGCTGCTGTTTGATTTTATTGGGAAATTAAAAACACAGTCGATCAGGCTTAGTTTATAGTTTGCGCTATTGAAAAAAGAACCTAAGCCTTCACCACCTATCACGCTTTTTCCTGGGTTTTTTACGGACCATAATGCCCGAAAGAGAATGAGCACAGTAGCTGCCCAAGTTGAAGCTATTGCCCACATTGATGGGGCAATATATAGACATATCGGATTTAATTGCTTATAAAGTAGAATTATTTCTTTTATTCCTGCAAGCGGAATAAAGATAATAACCATCAAAAAACCTATCTTTGCATCAATAGCTCTAATTGTTGCTTGGCAATCTGATATAGCTTGGTAAAGAAAGTTGATTTTCCCGTCCATGCGAATTCCTTCCTCCGGCCTCATAAAATACCGCTGTATTCCTTCTTAGGTCCGCTCCGGATGATAGGAATTAGCCATCATGGAAGGCAAGGCAATTTTGGTTCGGATCGACCATTGATCGTTTGACTCTGTAATGTAATGGCACGATAGAGAGTGAGATCAAACCGTCTCAGTGAGACCAAAACGTCACACGTCGAGATATTTCGCTATGGAAGTGAGAATTTGAAGGGGTTATCACTACATTCGGAGATATCCTCAGTTTTGAGGACATCTACCGGAGCCTATATGTCGATCATCGATTGCGATTACCTGCCCGACCCATCCAAAACCGCATTCCCGCCCGAGCTGGCCCTGCTCATCGTCCGCAAGGCCGCATCGCTTGCCGACGCCTTCGAACAGCAGGCGCTCGATCAGCTCACCCGAGACGCAGTCTCAGCGATAGCCGCCGGCGCCCATCCGCGCCAGGTAATCAGGCAGATGCGTCTGTAACTCCCACCGGTGGTGGAAATCGATTGGTGGCGCATCGAGGTTTCCGCCATTGGAGTAAACCTCCCCACCCCTTTTACGACCTCCTCGCGAAAGTGTCGGCAAGCCCGGCAGATGTGAGCAAAAGTCCGCGCATCTGTGATGTGCTCAGTTTTGAGCGCATCTTTCCCCAAGTTTGGGGGCTGCAATTATTTTTCACCCTCCCTCTTGCGTGACTGCTAACGATGATCCATTATTGGTCCATCGTGACTGCTAACGGAGGTTGTTGTGAAGAGAGAGGAACCGAAAGGCCCGCTATCTGCGGCCGATCGCCAGAGGATTTACAAAGAGCGTCAGCGCGAAGCTGGTTTTAGGCAAACAACCGTATGGATTCACGGTGAAACCGAGGAGGAGGGTAGGCAGGCAGCGCGAGACGGCAAGCCACTCAAGCCGATGGGCACGAAAGACCCCTTGAGCTGGGCGGCGGGCTGGATCAGCGAGAAGGGTAAGGATTAATCGGCTGAACATTTAGCTGATCGAGACGATGGCTCAGATCCGAGCCATCACAGAAAAGGTGCCAACCCGGTGTGCAACCACCGGGCCGGCTATCGCACGACACAACTTGAAGGTACACGTCATGCAATTTAAACAGAATACCATCCAAATTTTGGACGCGCACGGTCAGATCATCACCACCATGGTGCTGCCGGCAAACATCAAGCTGACCCAATTGGCACCATTGAAGGTCCTCGGCGATATCAGCGTGAGGGTCTTACCGGGCGCTCCGGCTTTCAAAGGACTGAGCGTAGGGAGTGTGCTATGACTTCCGCCGACAGGTCTGTGCACAACGTCGCGTATGATGCTTTCGAGCAACTGAGGGGCTGCAAGGAGATCCTGCAGCAATTGGAGGCGCTGATGGTCGCCCTCAAGGATTCCGCGCCGCAGCATTCCAACCAGGCGCGTCTCGCCTCGCTCGGTGCGTTCGTCGCAATGGATCATGCCAACGTCGTCGACTGCTTCATCGAAGACTACGAGCGCTTGCTGGAAGGGGGCGTGCAATGAATCTGCAACCCTACGCAATTCAGCCTGAGGTGCTTGGCCAAGCCGTGCTCACTCCCGAGCAAATGTGCTCGATGAACTTCGCCAGAGAGGAGTTCGACAAGCTGGCTCGCGTCCTGTGCCCGCTGCTGGATGTCATGCTTCTGGACGAGACAAACACAACCGCTTCCGACATTGCCCGTCACATCGAGCAGATCCGCCTGTTCAGCGGCAACTTCTGCTGGAAGCATCGTCACTTGGGCGAGTCTCACGGCGTGGTCGGCAAGGGGGATATGCAATGAATGGTTCTGTTCGAACGAGAGAAGATTTGAGCTTCACCCAGCGCGACGTTGAGGGGCGGTTGATCAACTGGCCACGGAACAATCCCGGCGCGGCGGCCGATTGGCAGAAGGGTATCGACTTCTTTGAGTGCGAAGTGCGCGACTTGGCGACCCATGACGAAACTGAAGCCTTCGACGCGATCCGGTTCGCGCTTGTCGGGATGGGCGGGCGCTATACCTGCCTTGAAATTGGCTTTATCGAGCACGTAGCTCTGGCCGCGATGGTCGGCCTTCGTGCACTGCGTGAAGGTGCTCAGCCATTCATGCCTGCGGAGACCGACTGAGCAACTACGAAACTTTCGTTGTATCGACGGCACTACCCTGCAACGGGGTGGTGCCTTTTTCGCTCATCGGCCGGAATGCGGGCGTTCTGAGGAGGGTGGAAAGCTGAGCGCGTAGCGGTCCGGCTTGGTCATGGTCCGGATAATCAGGCCGCGCTCAACCAGGTCATTCAGGGCTCTGCGACACTTCAGATGTTCAGAAAAGGTAACGGCTCTGGCTGGAAAAATCTCTCTCGGCCGGGCACTCCACACCTGAGGCATCAGATCCCAAAGGACCACTCTCGACACAGGCGGCATACCTCGCCACTACTCACTGTCCATCACCGACATCGGCAAGACGAGGTTGTCAGTCATGGCCGCACGCATCTGGTTTCTATTCGTCCTGATCCTCTCGGGTCTGCACTAAAAGCTCAGACAGCATGGTAGATATCTATAAGGGTGCGCACTTTCTGCGCACGTAAAAGGGCAATTACGGCGCACTTTCTGCGCACATAGGAACAGGTGAAAGACACAACCGGACGGAGCTGTACAAATTGATGGTTCTGCGTGCGCATTTACTGCGCCGGTATATGCGCATTTTCTGCGCCGGAAGAATTCGAAGTTGCCAGGCTGCGGATCGTACGAGGAGGTGCGCGAGTAGGGCCTATTTCAAGATCCTTGCCTGGGCATTCGTCGATAGCGAACCAGCTCAGAGCATAGAGCGCACAGCGCGCGCCATGACGCGAAAAGATGCTGCTTCTGGTCTGGATGATCCAGCCGCCGGCCTCCAGCTCTACCAGAGCTTTTCGGAGGGTGTTGTCAGAGGCAATACCCCACTCTTTTGCCATCGTCCGCGTCGCTGAAAGATCGCCGTTGTTGTTGCCGCGATACTGCATCATGAGTTCGTTAAGCACGCACCGAGACCAAGGCCCCATAGCCCTGTAATTGGCAGACTGGCCCATAGCAAGAAACAGCATCGCGAAAGGAGGCGTTTTAGCTTTCTTGGTCCGGACTGTTCTTGAAGATGCCATTCAATGGCTCGCAGGCAGGCGCAGGACGCCCCAAAACCCAGGGACATCCTGCAGGTCAATGGTTTACGAGGCTTCGCGCATTAGAATGTACTTGGCGACCCGATGCGGCGGGCGCCCCGGCTCTGTCGACTGCTGCGTCCAGTAGGTGCGGATTTCGTGCCCCTTTTTCCTGAGGCGGCGAATGGTGCTTGGTGGTTGAACGATATCGAGTGCTTGCGCTGCTTCAACGGATGTTATCGGCCCGTTTCGCAGCGCCTCGATCATCTTGCGGTCTTGCTCGGTAGAAGAATGGCGTGTCATAGTTTGCTCTTCACGTTGGTGCTATCCAGTGTGTTTTCGCCATGGCGGTGTTCCAGCACCGCCGTGGCAATCTCCTGCGCAGCCCTGCGCAATTCATGTTCCCTGTTTTTTTCTCGCTTCACCTTGCACCAGCCTCGGCCGCGCGCTCGATGAATGCCTTTAGTTCCGACGCCAACGCCAGGCGCCGGCGACCAATCTTGAAAGTCTTGATTTGACCTTGAGCGATGAGCTCGTATGTAGCAGATCGCGAAATACCCAAAATTCGGGCTGATTCTTCGACGCTCACCGACAGCGGTGCCATTTGTTGTTGAGCTTGTTCCATGGTTGTCTCCTGAATTTCCGGCGCCGAAGAGGGTGCCAGATGTTGCTAGGTTACAACGCATAAAACTATCAGTGCAAGCAAATGCTAAACAGTCTCGTACTCGCATGGATTGACAGTGATTTGCACGTCGCGCAAGCTATAGTCATCAGGTCGGCGCAACTGACCTTCACAGAGCAGATGGATGGGTATGGCTACCAAGACGAGCAAGCGCGTGGGCGAAACCAGCACTACTGTGAGTGTCGGGATAAGAATCGATCCCAAGATCAAGTTCGCTCTAGACATGATGGGACGGTTACAAAAACGGTCGCTGACCGCGGTGATCGAGTGGGCGATTTCTAACGCAATGAGTCAGCAGGCAATCGAAAGCTCAAAGGGTCCTACGAAAATCACAGAGGCTATCGACTCAATCTGGTCTACGGATGAGGCGACTAGGTTCATAAATATGTGCTTCGAAGTCCCGATGATGCTGACTTACGACGAGCTACGGATTTGGGACACGATTAAGCTCTCCAAAATTTTCTGGACCGTTGGTTATCCCACCGAATACCGAGAGCATCTTAACGAGTGGAAGCTTCGGCTTAACTGGCCACTACTGAAAGAACATGTCGAAGAATATAAAAATTCACCATCCGTGGTTGAGTTCGACGACATCCCCTTTTAGGCCATCAAATCAGCTCTACTGCTGCCGCCTTGCTGTCGGGTGCGAGGTGGGCATAGCGCAGGGTCATCTTGATATCGGCGTGCCCCAGCAGATCCCGGATCGTGTTGAGCGGTACGCCGGCCATCACCAGGCGTGACGCGAAGTCGTGACGCATATCGTGCCAGCGGAAGCCCTCAATCTTGGCGCGCTCCAGCAGATTGAGCCAGGCGCTTTTAACGTCCTCCAGGCGGCCGCCGGCCTGGCTCGGGAAAACGTACTGAGACTTCCCGGCCTGCTTTTTCCAATCCTCCAGCACGCCAAAGGTTTCCTTGTTCATCGGGATATGCCGCGTGTCGCTTGTTTTGGTGGTGGCGCCGGCGGCGGTGATCGTCTTTGTTTGAAAGCTCACCGCCGACCATTTAAGGTCGAACAGCTCACCGCGCCTCATACCGGTATTCAAAGACACTAGCACCATGGGCTTCAGGTGATCGGTGAAGGGCAGCTCGAGAAGGCTCGGCATCAATTCCTTGCCGCGGTCGGCCCGCCACTTATTCGCAGTCTCGCGCTCGGCCCGCGCTTCGTCTTGGCGCGCGTCCAGCGCTTCGCGTAGGCGCTTGGTCTCGTCGGCATCCAGATAGCGGACCAGACCCATTGCATCGACCTTGAGGGCTCTGAGCTTGTCCATCGGATGGGCGCCGATGTACTCCCATTCAACTGCTCTACTGAATAGACCGCTGATCGAGCCCATTTTGCGGTTGACCGTCGACGGCTTGTTGCCCGACTTCATCCATCCGGTGCGGATCTGGTCCAGATCACGGCCGGTGATTGCGTCGAGACGTTGAGCCATGATGGCCTCGAAGTTGTTGTCGAGCGTATGCAGTGTTTTCTCATGCCCTTTGTGGTGCGTCTTGAACCAGGGCATATAGGTGTCGTCGATGAATTGACGCAGGGAGGGTAGGGCGGAGCCCTTTCTTCCTTGGGTGACGGCCAGCGGCTCGCCGTGCTTCCTCGCGTCGGCGAGGTACTGTGTTGCCTCCTGGCGAGCTTGGTCTAGCGTGAGGATGCCTACTCGGCCCAAAGTCTTTTTGCGGCCGCGCGCCCAAGTCACCACATAGGACTTCGCTCCCGCAGCCGTCACTCGCACGAATAGCCCGGTGATGATGGTATCGTGGACCTCATACTCCCGGCCGGTGACTTGCAGGCCGGCAAGCAGCTTGGCCGTAATCTTCTCTTTCACGTTGTTCCCATGGGTGCAGGGTGGGTGCAAAAAGAACTATACGGCGCCGTTTTCACGGACGCAACCGGACGCATAACCCGTGATTACTGGGCGCTGTCCAAGCGGGCCGGGTGCAAAATTATCCCTCCTAAGGGGAAGGTTGCAGGTTCGAACCCCGCCTGGGACACCACCTCTTCAACACCGAAAAGCCCCGCCGCATTTAACCGTGCGACGGGGCTTTTACGTTGCGCGGCCTGTGCTTTTGGCACCCTGTCATTAGCGACCGTGGCGATGATTTCGCGGGGCGGTGCTACCGCCGATCAGTCGCTGTTCAGTTCGACTTTGCCGAGGGTACTGCTGACGTCGGTGATATGCCGACGTCCATAGACCTCGTAACCAGTCCCGCTCGACTCGACCCCCGGTTTGCGCACGGCCAGTTGAGCAGATAAGCCGGTTTTCTCGCTGTAGCTGCCGAACCAGTCGATCAGCGCGCCGATATGACATTCGCCCTCGATCATCACGGGCAGATCGGTGATCTTCTCGATGGCGTAGTGCGTCGGGCCGTAGCTGTAGTAATCGTCGTCACCGGCGCCCGTGGGAGGAATTGGGCAAAGCGGCGCGTGATCGGCCGAGCTTAGGGCGACTTTCATCGCTTGAGTGATGGATTGCTCAAGTGCCGCGTGCAGATCCGCGTCAAGCTCATAGGTGCTGGTGCCATCCTCTTTATGTTGAGTCGTGGGCACTTGCAGGGAGTAAGCGTAACGCACGGACACCGTCGGTACCTGGCGGTTGATCTTCAGCGGATTGAGCAGATACAGGTTGTCGACACCGTAGGCGCTGTTTCGGTAGGCGGCATAAATCCTGTCGTGAAGCTTGATCCAGCTGACTGCCTGATTGGCGCCACGGTCGTTGGTGTAGAACAGCGAACTTTCCGGCTCGACCGATCTTTTGACAAACCGCTCGCCCGCCCGGCGCCAGGTTTCCACGTAGGTGAACAGGCCGGTGCCGCCTGCGTATGTGTCGACGATAAGGTCGCGCTGGCCATCATTGTCCAGATCCAGCAGTGCGTAGGAAGTCCGTCCGGTTTCGGCGGCGCCGTCGATGCTTGAGGCGTTCAATGCTTTCCACTCATCCGCGCTCACGCCTTTGGGGCGCGACTTGGGGAAGTTGGTTTGCTCGCCGTAGCTGTCGACTGGATCGCCCGCGAACGATGTCTGCGAAGAATCGAAAGCCCGCGCGGCCAAGGCGCGTTCCAGCGCAAATTCCGGGTGGCTTTTGCTCTCGGCGCGAATGCTTTCCTGCAGATCGTTCATCGCCTGAAGATCCACGGCGTCCGGCTGCCACATTGCGGCGTGCGTCCATTGTGCCTGCAATGCTTGCAGGCGCTGGCGGTAGCTGCCATCCAGGCAAGCGACATCGTCTGCGCAGGCATTGCGGGTTTTCAGCCAGGCGCGCTGGGTGCCCTTGAGTTCAGTTTGCGTCGCTGTGGCCGTTGCCATCAGTTGGCGATACAGGCTGCCCATCTGCACATCGAGCTCGTGCAGCGCTTTATTCGCGCAAATGGTGTTTTCCGCGTCGTTCGCCGCTTTTGTGCAGTCCATTGCCGCCGCACTGATTGGCTGGATAAACAGAAGCAAACAGGCTGACAGGATGTAGCGTCCCTTGATGTACACGATTCAGTCCTTATGGAAATCCTTGAGCAGGCGCGCAGAGTAATACTCGAAGCAATATTCTTGAAGCACCACCCTCAGGCCCCGGCACTTTTGGCCGATAACCCGAACGGTGAGTTCACACTCGCGCGAAATCGCTTGATGGTGCATGGCCTCCAGCTATCATCTGCGCGCCTGAAATCGCCTCGGTTCGTTTTCTTCAATTGCCTGGAAATCCTCGATGTCGTCGTATCACCAAAAAAGCTTTCTGATCGTCGATGATTTTTCCGATTTCCGCAGTTCCGTGCGTTCGATGTTGCGTGAGCTCGGCGTCAAGGATGTCGATACCGCCGACACCGGCGAGCAGGCGCTAAAGATGTGCTCGCAGAAGTCCTACGATTTCATTCTTCAGGACTTCCACCTCGGCGACGGCAAGAAGAACGGCCAGCAGGTGCTCGAAGACCTGATGTCGGAAAAGCTCATCAGCCACGAAGCCGTTTTCGTCATGGTCACCGCCGAGACCAGTCAGGCGATGGTGCTCAGCGCGTTGGAGCATGAGCCGGATGCGTACCTGACCAAGCCGTTCAACCGTTCCGGACTGGCCCAGCGCCTTGAGCGTCTGGAACAACGCAAGACTTTGCTCAAACCGATTCTGCAAGCCCTTGATCGCGGTAAGCCGGTCGAGGTGCTCAATGCCTGTATCGCCCTGTGCAAACAGGACATCCGCTATTCGCCGCTGTGCCTGCGCTACCGTGCCGACGCGCTGCGTGACATGAACCAGAACGAAGCGCTGGAGCGGCTCTACGACGGCATCATCGCCGACCGCCCGTTGCCCTGGGCCTTCGCCGGATTGGGCAAGTTGTTGTTCAAGCGCGGGCAGGTAACGCAGGCCAAAGAAGTTTATGAAAAAGCCCTGAAAGTCTTCCCGATGATGCCAGCGCTGTATGACGGCATGGCCGATGTGCTGGTGGCCGAAGGCGACAGCAAAGGCGCGCAGCGCGTGCTGGAAGAGGCGATTCGTTTGTCGCCGCTGGCGGTGCGTCGTCAGGCTCTGCTGGGCAAACTGGCGATGGCCAACGAGGATTTTGAAACCGCCTCGCGCGCTTATCGTCAGGCCGTGGCGCAGGGCGCGCAGTCGCGTTTCAAGGACCCGGAAAGCAACCTCGGTCTGGCGCACGCGCTGATCAGCAAGGGCAGTGATCGCGGCCTCGACACGCGCACGCGGCTGGAAATCAACATGACGCTCAGCGCTGTGGCTAAAGAGAACCCGAGCGATCCCGGCCTGCAAATTCGTGCGCGGCTGATGAAGGCCACCAGCCTGTTGCTCAACGACGCCGAAACCGCAGACAAACTTACCGAACAAGCATTGATGCGCCTCGATGGTATGGAGCAATTCATGAGTCCCGAGGCGGCGTTGCTGGTGGCCAAGCAGTTGCAGATGCTCGGTCAGGCCGAGGCGGGCACTTCGATGCTCAAGAGCTGCGCGGAGATCTACGGCGATGACCCGGCGGTGATGAAAGACATTGCCAAGCTCACCGACGATCCGACCATCCTCAGCTCGAGTAACGCTGCGGCCGATCTCAACCGTCAGGGCGTGCGCGTGTACAAGACCGGCAATCTGGTCGAGGCCCGCGAGGTGTTCCGCAAGGCGCTCAAGTTGCAACCGAAAAACATCAGTATTGCGCTGAACCTGGCCCAGTCGCTGCTGCACGGTACCGACACCAGTGTGCCGTCGGCGGAGCTGGAAGAATGTCGGGCCTGCCTGAAACTGGTTGGCCTGATGCCCGACACCGACGCGCGGTTTGCGCGTTATCAGAAGCTGAAAAGCAAGGCGTTTGGCGAATGAACCCAATTGATCCGGCGCTGGATTTTTCCACGGTGATTGCCTCCACCGTTCACGACATGAAGAACTCCCTGGCGATGTTGATGCAGGCGCACAGCCAGTGGCTCGCACGTTTGCCGAAAGAGCTGCGCGACGGCTCGGAGCAGGGCGTGATCGATTTCGAGTTCGCCCACCTCAACGGCATGCTCGTGCAGTTGCTCGGGCTGTACAAACTCGGCGTGAATCAGTTGCCATTGCAGCCGGCCTATCACGAACTCGACGATTTCATCGAGGCGCAACTGGCCGCGCACCAAGAGGTGTTCGCCAGTCGCGGCATCATCGCCACCTACGAAGTCGATCCGCTGAGCCCGCTGGGTTTCTTCGATCGCGAGCTGATCGCCTCGGTGCTCGGCAACTGCATCAACAATGCCATCCGTTACGCCCGCGAGTCGCTGCTGATTACCGTCAGCGACGAAGCCGGGCAACTGGTGCTGAGCATCAATGACGACGGCGACGGCTACCCGGCGCAGATGCTCGAGCGTCAGGCCGATTATGTGCAGGGCATCAATCACAGCAGCGGCAGCACCGGCCTGGGTTTGTATTTCGCCAATCGGATCGCGGCGCTGCATCAGCGCAATGGTGTCGAAGGGCGCACCGAAATCAGCAATGGCGGGCCGTTGGGTGGTGGGGTATTCAGCCTCTACCTGCCCTGACATGACCTGTAGGAGCTGACGAGTGCAACGAGGCTGCGATCTTTTGATCTTGAAAAATCAAAGTCAAAAGATCGCAGCCTCGTTGCACTCGTCAGCTCCTACGGCTCCTACGCAAGATCCGGGATTTTTGTGGACGCTGCTTGATATTCCGAACAGGCGCAGCCTATTTTGTCCGGGTCGCCGTTCGCGGCTCGCACAATAACAAGGATTGCGTCATGACAACCGATGGCCAGGGTTCACTCGCGCAGCGATTGACCGGCATTGATGAGATTGAATGTGTCATCCCGGATCTGAACGGTGTGCCACGGGGCAAGGTGATGACCGCCGAGGGTTTCCTCGAAGGGCGGCGTTTGCAGCTGGCGCGGGGTGTGCTGCTGCAATGCATCATGGGCGGTTATCCGCCGGCGCGGTTTTACGGCAGCGATGACGGCGATCTGGCGCTGGTCGCCGATCCGGCGCAGATCCATCGTTTGCCCTGGAGCGACGAGCCCCGCGCGATGGCGATTTGCGACGCCGACGAACTGAGCGGGGAGAGCTCCAGCCTCTCGACCCGCGGCCAGCTCAAAGCGGTCATTGCCCGTTATGCCGCGCACGGTCTGGCGCCGGTGGTGGCGACCGAGCTGGAATTCTTTGTCTTCGCACCGAATACCGATCCGACCCAGCCGTTCCGTCCGCCGGTAGGCCTCGATGGCCGTCGCGAAGATGGCCAGTCGGCCTTCAGCGTCAGTTCCAACAACGGTCTGCGGCCATTCTTCAGCGAAGTGTATAAATGCATGGCGGCCCTCGGCCTGCCACGCGACACCTTCATGCATGAGATGGGCGTCAGCCAGTTCGAAATCAACCTCCTGCACGGCGATCCGCTGCTGCTGGCCGATCAGACGTTCCTGTTCAAGCACCTGCTCAAGGAAGTCGCGCTCAAGCATGGCCTGAGCGTGGTGTGCATGGCCAAGCCGCTGGCGCACACGCCGGGCAGTTCGATGCACATTCACCAGAGCATCGTCGGCATCGAAAGCGGCAAGAATGTCTTCACCGACTCGAACGGCGAGCCGACGGCGATGTTCCGCCACTTCATTGGTGGGCAGCAGGCCGGCCTTGCCGATTTCACCGCACTGTTCGCGCCCAACGTGAATTCCTATCAGCGCCTGTGTCATCCGTACGCGTCGCCGAACAATGCCTGTTGGTCCCATGACAATCGCGCCGCCGGCTTGCGTATTCCCGCCAGCTCGCCGGCCGCACGTCGGGTCGAAAATCGTCTGCCGGGCGCCGACGCGAATCCGTATCTGGCCATCGCCGCTAGTCTGGCCGCGGGTTTGCACGGCATCGAACAGGAGCTGGAGCCGAGCGCGGCGATTCAGGGCGAATTCGCCGTGCCGGATAACCTCGCCTTGCCATGTACCTTGCACGCCGCGCTTGAACGTCTGAAACGTAGCCAGTTGGCCAGGGAACTGTTCGGAGCGGAGTTCATCGAAGGCTACATCGCTTCGAAGACCATGGAGTTGACCAGCTTCTTTGATGAAATCACTCCCTGGGAGCGCCGTGTGCTGGCCGCCCAGGCCTGACGTTTCGCCGCCACCGGGCTATCGTTGCGATAGCCCGGTACTTACTGCAAGGAGCCGCTCGGAACGCCGATGCGCCAAATCTGGAAATCCTTTCGAGCGCTGTATTTCGCCTCGCTGATGATGTTGATCGGCTCAGGCCTTCTCTCTACTTATCTGGCTTTGCGTCTGGCCGCCGACAATGTCGACGGTCTGTGGGTCGGTGCGCTGATGGCGGCCAACTATTTCGGTCTGGTGCTGGGCGGCAAGATCGGCCATCGCCTGATCGCCCGGGTCGGGCATATCCGTGCGTACTCGGCGTGTGCCGGGATCGTCGGCGCGGCGGTGCTCGGCCATGGCCTGGTGGATTGGCTGCCGGCGTGGATAGTGCTGCGGACGATCGTCGGTCTGGGCATGATGTGTCAGTACATGGTCATCGAGAGCTGGCTCAACGAACAGGCCGACGCCAATCAGCGCGGGCTGGTGTTCAGCGGTTACATGATCGCGTCGTATCTGGGGCTGGTGCTCGGCCAACTGATTCTGGTCATGCACCCCGGCCTGGGCCTGGAACTGCTGATGCTGGTGGCGCTGTGCTTTGCCCTGTGTCTGGTACCGGTGACCCTGACCCAGCGGATCCACCCGGCGCCGCTGCATCCGGCGCCGATGGAGCCGCGCTTCTTTATCAAACGCGTGCCGCAATCGCTGAGTACGGTGCTCGGTGCGGGTCTGATCATCGGTTCGTTTTATGGTCTGGCGCCGCTGTATGCCTCGCAACAAGGGCTGTCCACCGAGCAGGTCGGTCTGTTCATGGGTAGCTGCATCTTTGCCGGTTTGCTGGTGCAGTGGCCGTTGGGCTGGTTGTCCGACCGCTACGACCGCGCGCTGCTGATTCGCTGCTTTGCCGGGTTTCTCGCGGTGGCGGCATTGCCATTGGCGATCTTGCCGCAGGTGCCGCTGGAGGTGCTGTTCGTGGTGGGCTTCTTCTGTTCGCTGGTGCAGTTCTGCCTGTATCCGCTGGCGGTGGCGTTCTCCAACGACCACGTCGAAGGTGATCGCCGCGTGTCACTGACCGCCATGTTGCTGGTGACCTACGGCGTCGGCGCGAGCATCGGGCCGCTGCTTGCCGGTGTGCTGATGAAGTTTCTCGGCAGCCAGAGCCTGTATGCCTTCTTCAGCTTCTTTGCGCTGGTGCTGGTCTGGCGGATTCGCCCGAAAGCGGTCACCAATCTGCATCAGGTCGACGACGCGCCGCTGCATCACGTGGCAATGCCGGACAGCATGTCGAGCTCGCCACTGGTGGCGGCACTTGACCCGCGTGTCGATGAGCAGGTGGTGCAGGAGCAGATGGTCCAGGATCCGGCGCCGGCCTCTTCTGAGCCGGAACCCGTCGCCCAGCCGGAGGCAGGGGTCGAAACCGATCCCGCCGATGAACATGACACACCTGCAGCGGATATCAGCGGCGGCAGACCCTGAGATATCACGCGCTAACTGTGGCGAGGGAGCTTGCTCCCGCAGGGGCGCGAAGCGGCCCTTTCTTTGTTGAAAAGCAGCCTGCTGCGCAGTCCAGCGGGAGCAAGCTCCCTCGCCACACAGGCTTCGTCGGCATGAAAAAAAGGGCAGTCCTTTGCGGGACTGCCCTTTTTATTTGTCGCTGCGACTCAGAGGTCGTCTTTGTCGAAACGTCGTGCTTCGCGTTGCAACTGGTAAACAAACCGCTCGACGTTGCGTGCAGCCTGACCACTGATGTTGTGGAAGCGCAGACCGGCGAAGGTGATGTTGAGTTTTTCTTCGAAGTGCAGATAGCGCAGCTCGACCGACGTTGGCTGGTTGCCGAACAGCGGCGGGGCGATCAGGCGATCGTAGACCTGGCCCAGTTGCAGGCGGTCAGTGATGTCGCCCTCGAAGCGGAACTTGCAACCGGTGGCGGAGATATCCAGCAGCTTGCCGTGCAGAGGCGACTTGAGCTTTTCGCCACCCAGTTCAACGCTGACCAGGTCAGTGAGTTTCAACGCAGCGCGGAAGGCGTTGCGGCGCTGGTGATAGACCACTTCGCTCGGCAGGTCGCCGGTGTAGAAACGGTCGCCGTCGGATTCTTCGATGTTCAGCGTGCCGTTGCATTCCCAGGCGATGCGTACGCCGTCATGAAAGCCTTCGACCTTGAACGGTTCGCCAGCCTGCAGGAAACGCTCGCCATCGCGGGGGATCATTTCGTCCAGCGCAATCGTCGCGGTTTCACGGTCGACCTTGATCAGGTAACTCTGGAAGCGCTGGCTGCGTTCATGGAAGGTGATGATCAGCGGGTCATGGCTGTCTTGCAGCTGGCGCAGGTTGCTGGAGATTTCCAGTGGCGTGGTGAGCACCTTCGGAGGCTGCGGAGCATCATCCGCGCTTAGGGTGTTGGACACGGTTCTTCAATCTCCAGACAAAATAAGACTACGACTGGCCAGTATTTTGCCAGCATGTTGCGCGAGTGGATAGTGCAGGGCCACCGAATGGCTCATGCCTGGCTGAGCGTTCGCGGCTTGACCGGTTTGGCAAAGGTCCCGCTGGCGTCGTAAAGCGCTGGCGGCTCACCGCCGGTGAGGATCTTCAACTGATTGGCCGTGGTCGCCTGCTGGATCTGGATTGACCGGCCGTTCTTAGTGTTGGCGTCCTGACATTGCGCGATCAGCGCGGTCAGGGCATCGCCCTGGGCCAGCAACTGGTCGCCAATGCTCGACTGGCTGGCCAGTTGCTCAAGGCCGCTGCGGTCGGTCGGCAGGTTGAGGCTGGCGAGGATTTCGCTGCGCTTGCGGCCATGCTGTTCAAGCAAAATGATCAACGCCTGCTTGGTTGCCAGAATTTCTTCCAGCAGCGGCATGTCACGACCGTGCAAAGCGAGGGATTCGGTTTGCAATAACTCCAGCAATTGTTGCGCTGGAGCAAAGTCGTCGTTGATCAGTTGCAATAAGTTAGTGTCGTGCATGGCTGGCCTTGGGGTTTAAGCGTCCAAAAGCCTGGCGCCGGCAAAAGCCTAGCGCTGGGCTTCGAAGTTGAGCAGTTTGCTGGCTACACGGTTGCTGTCGACTTTATAGCTGCCATCGGCAATCGCGGCTTTCAACTCGGCCACGCGGGCTTTGTCGACAGCAGGTTGATCGCGCAGCTTGTCAGTGACCTTCTGCAACTGTTGAGCCTCATTGCTGAGGTGTACCGATTCCCCGCTTTTGGCGGCACTGGCCGGTTCGGCCTGGGTATTCAGCGGCGCGGAAGGGCTGTTTTCAGCGCTTTCCTTGGCGTTGCTGGTACGTGTACTGCCGGTAAGTGACGAGGAACTGTTCAATCGGTTGAAATCGATAACCATGATAAAAAACCTCTGGGAATTTGGACGCTTGCCATGTTTTCGGCTATCCCCTGAAAAACTTTAGGCCCAATCAACCATAAGCTTGCATGCGCCGTTGCGAGACCTGCTGCGGCACAGTTTAGGGAAGCGACGGGATCGGCGCCAGTTTTCTCCACAGGGCTTTTACATGGCCACTTCGACCTGTCCCGGCGCAATCACCTGCGCCTTGATAACTCTTTGAGAATTAAGGTTTTTTACTCGAATCTGTTCTTTCATGCCGCCATTGGAGAGGGCTTCCCCCGGCATGCGTACGGCAAGGGTGCCGCTACGCGCAGTGATCACCACCTGATCGCCCTTGCGCACCACTTCGGCCTGTTCCAGATGCACCAGTGTGATGACCTGATCGGCGACCGTTGGTCGGGTCAGTTTCTGCCCGATCGCTTCATCGACCGAGGTCAGGAAACCCTGGTTGATCGTGCTGACATCGCGCTCGCGCAACGTCACGTCCTGCGGCTCGATGATGCCGGCGCGTTTCAGCGGACGAGTGGTCGTGACGATCTCGCGAAACAGGCG
This sequence comes from Pseudomonas sp. HN2, assembly GCF_020736465.1. Lineage (NCBI taxonomy): Bacteria > Pseudomonadati > Pseudomonadota > Gammaproteobacteria > Pseudomonadales > Pseudomonadaceae > Pseudomonas > Pseudomonas sp. HN2. The sequence continues at coordinate 4,490,043 of NZ_CP085885.1, read as the reverse complement.
GACTTGAGCGGGTACGAACACCGTCCAGGGCGAGCTGCCTTCGCATCGGACCTTCACCGTAACGCGGCCCAGCGGGCGGGCCGGGCTCTCCAGAGTGGCTGTCAATTCCTTGTCGCACATGGGCATGCGCATACGCGGGTCGAGCTGGTTGACTTCGATTTCGTAGCGGCCTTCGGTTTGACTGGAAGCCAAATAGTCTTCTACGGTGAATTCAAGAAAGCCCTGAGTCACGCCGATAAGCATATCAGGCAAGGTAACCGCATCAGCATTGGCAGGACTGCCGGCAAGCAAGCAGCAAACGGCGGACACCGCGCAAAGCCCTTTGCGAAGGGAAGATGTCAGGCGTCGGGAAAATGTCGTTTGAGCGTTCATACGAGTTAAAAAGCAAGCGCCGTGCCGTTTAGCAATGAATGTGCGTCGCAACAACACTTGGCGTTGATGTAGGAGTCTGGGCATGGCTGGTGTAATGGATTCGGTGAACCAGCGCACGCAACTGGTAGGGCAGAATCGCCTCGAGCTGCTGTTGTTCCGTCTTGACGGGCCGCAGCTCTACGGGATCAACGTGTTCAAGGTACGGGAAGTGTTGCAGTGCCCGTCACTGACCTTGATGCCCAAATCCAGTCCTGTCGTGTGCGGGGTAGCGAATATACGGGGAGCGACCATTCCGATCCTGGATCTGGCAATGGCAACGGGCTCCGGTGCGTTGAAAGACAAGAACAGTCCGTTCGTGATCATCACGGAGTACAACACCAAGACCCAGGGTTTCCTGGTCCGCTCGGTGGAGCGCATCGTCAACATGAACTGGGAAGAGATCCATCCGCCTCCCAAGGGCACCGGTCGCGATCACTACCTGACCGCTGTGACTCGGGTCGACAACCAGTTAGTCGAAATCATCGACGTCGAGAAGGTGCTGGCCGAAGTAGCGCCGACGCCGGAAGCGATTTCGGTGGGCGTGGTCGATGTCGAGACGCAGACCAAAGCGCTGTCGCTGCGGGTGCTGACAGTCGATGACTCGTCGGTGGCGCGCAAGCAGGTCACGCGTTGTCTGCAGACCATCGGTGTCGAAGTGGTGGCGCTGAACGACGGCAAGCAGGCGCTGGATTACCTGCGCAAGCTGGTCGACGAGGGCAAGAAGCCGGAAGAAGAGTTCCTGATGATGATTTCCGACATCGAGATGCCGGAGATGGACGGGTACACCCTGACGGCGGAAATCCGCGGCGACGCGCGCATGCAAAAGCTCCATATCATCCTGCATACTTCGTTGTCGGGGGTATTCAACCAGGCGATGGTCAAGAAAGTCGGTGCTGATGACTTTCTGGCCAAATTCCGTCCTGATGACCTCGCGTCCCGGGTAGTCGACCGGATCAAAGCAGCAGATATCAGCTAAGGGCCTTCTGCCCCTGGCGTTCAACACGATTTAAGAGGCGGCATCATTGTCTACGGGTAATTTGGATTTCGAACAGTTCCGGGTCTTCCTGGAAAAAGCCTGTGGCATTCTGCTCGGTGAAAACAAGCAGTATCTGGTCTCGAGCCGTCTCAACAAACTGATGGAGCAGCAAGGCATCAAGTCTTTGGGTGAGCTGGTTCAGCGCATCCAGACCCAGCCGCGCAGCGGTTTGCGCGAGCAGGTGGTCGATGCCATGACGACCAACGAAACCCTGTGGTTTCGTGACACCTATCCGTTTGAAGTCTTGAAGAACAAGGTACTGCCGGAAGCGATCAAGGCCAGCCCCAACCAGCGTCTGCGGATCTGGTCGGCGGCCTGCTCGTCGGGTCAGGAACCGTACTCGCTGTCGATGTCGATCGACGAGTTCGAGCGCAGCAACCTGGGCCAGTTGAAGATGGGCGTGCAGATCGTTGCCACTGACCTGTCGGGACTGATGCTCAACAATTGCAAGACCGGCGAGTACGACAGCCTGGCGATCGGTCGCGGACTGTCGCCGGAACGCCTGCAACGCTATTTCGACCCGAAAGGGCCGGGGCGCTGGGTGGTCAAGGCGCCAATCAAGAGCCGGGTGGAATTCCGCTCGTTCAACCTGCTCGACAGCTACGCAGCGCTGGGCAAGTTCGACATCGTGTTTTGCCGCAATGTGTTGATCTACTTCTCTGCCGAAGTGAAGAAAGACATCCTGTTGCGCATTCACAGCACGTTGAAGCCGGGCGGGTATCTGTTCCTTGGCGCGTCTGAGGCGCTGAACGGTTTGCCGGATCATTACCAGATGGTTCAGTGCAGCCCGGGGATTATCTACAAGGCGAAATAACCGGTTCGCGGCAATACAAAAACGGGAGGCCCTCAAGGTCTCCCGTTTTTTATGCCTGAATGTTCTCTGCGAAACTCCATGGCTCCTCTGTAGGAGTGAGCCTGCTCGCGATAGCGGTCTACCAGATGCCACATAAGTGACTGATACACCGCAATCGCGAGCAGGCTCACTCCTACAATGGATCTGCGGCGTCAGGGAGAGGGACGGCAAGCGGCAGAAAAGCGGCATCCAGCGGAAACCGGTTGCCGCTTTTCTGGCATTGCCGCTTTGCCTGTTCGGCGCAAAGCCCCGGAATACGGGGGTTCTTCCATTTGGCACGGCGCTTGCTAAAGCTCAGTTACGAAAAACCGGTCACCTGAAGGTTCCCGACATGAGCATCAGCTTCGACAAAGCGCTGGGCATTCACGAAAAGGCATTGGGCTTCCGTGCCCAGCGTGCTGAAGTGCTGGCCAACAACATCGCCAACGCCGACACCCCGAACTACAAGGCGCGGGATCTGGATTTCTCCAAAGTGCTCGAAGCACAGACCGAGAAGACCAAGACCGGCGGCCACTTTGCCCTGAACATGACCAACAGCCGCCACATCGAGGCTGAAGGGTTGGGCAACGGCGACGAGTCGCTGATGTATCGCACGCCGATGCAGCCTTCCATCGACCAGAACACCGTCGACGCTCAACTGGAACAGTCGAACTACGCGGAAAACGCGGTCGGCTTCCAGGCCAGCTTCACCTTGCTCAACAGCAAATTCAAAGGGCTGGTGTCAGCCCTGCGCGGAGAATAATCCATGTCCCTGTCCAGCGTTTTCAACATTGCCGGCAGCGGCATGAGCGCGCAGACCACGCGTCTGAACACCGTGGCGTCGAACATCGCCAACGCCGAAACCGTTTCGTCGAGCATCGACCAGACCTACCGCGCCCGTCACCCGGTGTTCGCCACCATGTTCCAGGGCGGCCAGGCCGGCGGCAGCGATTCGCTGTTCCAGAACCAGGACGCAGCCGGGCAGGGCGTGCAGGTGCTTGGCGTGGTCGAAGACCAGAGCAACCTCGAAGCGCGCTACGAGCCGAACCATCCGGCCGCTGACGCCAAGGGCTATGTCTATTACCCGAACGTCAACGTGGTGGAAGAAATGGCTGACATGATTTCCGCGAGTCGTTCGTTCCAGACCAACGCCGAAATGATGAACACCGCCAAAACCATGATGCAGAAGGTACTGACCCTCGGTCAGTAATAAGGGACGAATGCCATGAGCGTTACGGACACCACCAGCACCCTGAGCATGAAGGACATCCTGGCCAACTCGTCGAAGACGGCCAGCAGCACGACGCCGGGCGGCATCGCCTCGGCGACCAACAGTGCCACCGGCGGCCAGGCGCTGGGCAAGGATGCGTTCCTGCAATTGCTGGTCACCCAGCTGAAAAACCAGAACCCGCTCGACCCGCAGGACAACAGCGCTTTCGTGGCGCAACTGGCGCAGTTCAGCAGTCTTGAAGGCATCACCACGCTGAACTCCACCGTCAGTGGCCTTGCCGGCAACTACAACTCGTCGCAGGCGCTGCAGGCGTCGTCGCTGGTCGGTCGCAACGTGATCGTGCAGACCAACACCGCCCAGCTCGATGACCCGAGCAAAGGCCTGACCGGTTCGGTCACCGTGCCTTCGTCGATTGCCGGCGGCACCGTGACCATCACCGACAAGGACGGCAAAGCCGTGCGCACCATCGACCTCGGCAGCCGCGCCGCCGGCGATGCCAGCTTCACTTGGGACGGCAAGGACACCGCCGGCACCGTGGTTCCGGTCGGCACTTACACGTTCAAGGCCAACGCACCGATCAACGGCACCGCGACCGACCTGGCGACCTACCTGCCAGCGACGGTCAACAGCGTGACGATCAGCCAGACCGGTGGCGAGCTGATGCTCAACCTGGCCGGCAAGGGCACCGTTGCCCTGTCCAAAGTACAAACCATTGGTATATAGAGCCGACTAACCCGGCACGAAGGAGTGGAACATGTCTTTTAACATCGGCCTTAGCGGTCTCTATGCCGCCAACAAACAACTCGACGTGACCGGCAACAACATCGCCAACGTCGCCACCGCCGGTTTCAAATCCTCCCGCGCGGAATTCGAGGACGTGTATTCGTCGACCCGCCTGGGCAGCGGCAGCAAAGTCATCGGTAACGGCGTGCGCCTGGCCAACGTGTCCCAGCAGTTCACCCAGGGTGACATCAACAACACTGGCAACGTGCTGGACATGGGCATCAACGGTTCCGGCTTCTTCACCATGAGCAACAATGGCTCGATCTCGTATACCCGTGCCGGTACGTTCAAGGTCGACAACGCCGGTTACATCACCAACACCGACTACACCTCGCGTCTGCAGGGTTACGGTGTGGATGCCAACGGCAAGATCATCAACGGCGTGTTGACCGATCTGAAGATCGACACCTCGAACCTGGCGCCGAAGTCGTCTTCTTCGGTGACCTCGAGCATCAACCTCAATTCGTCTTCGCCAGTGATCGTTGATACCGGCGCCAGCGCCGTCAAATTCGACCCGTCGAAGCCTGAAACTTACACCAAGTCCTTCAGCACGCCGATCTATGACACTCAGGGTAACTCCCACGTCATGGATCAGTACATGGTCAAGACTGGCGAGAATACCTGGAAGGTTTACACCCTGGTTGATGGACGCAACCCGGATGCCACCGGTAGCGATCCAACCAACGCCGCCACGCCTCCGGTTGCTTCGACATTGACGTTCGACAGTTCCGGCAAATTGCTTCAGGTGAGTACACCGAGTACTTTGCCGCCGCCGGCGCCAAATCCGCTCATCAGCAGCGACTTGACGTTGAGTAACTGGAAACCAGGCACCGTGACCAACGGTGTTTTTACGCCTAACGGCGCGGCAGCAAATCCGGCTGGCGTGACCATTTCGATGGCCAAGACCACCCAGTACAACGCTGATACTTCGCGCACGATCCCGACTCAGGATGGCTACGCCACTGGACAGATCACCAACCTGACCATCGACGGTACAGGTACGCTGTTCGCCAACTTCAGCAACAACCAGAGCAAGGCGATTGGTCAGGTTGCACTGGCCAGTTTCACCAACGAGCAGGGCTTGCAGGCTGTCGGTGGTACTAGCTGGAAAGAGACTTTCGCTTCGGGTATTCCGGGCTACGACGCGCCGAAGACCGGTACGTTGGGTGAGGTGGTGTCCAACTCGCTGGAAGAGTCGAACGTTAACCTGACCAACGAGCTGGTTGATCTGATCAAGGGCCAGAGCAACTATCAGGCGAACGCCAAGACCATCTCCACTCAGAGCACCATCATGCAGACCATCATTCAGATGACTTGATGTGATCTGATTGCTGCACTGAAAACCGACGTCCTAGGGCGTCGGTTTTTTTTGCGCGCTGTCAGGCTTTTCTCAAATACCTACCGTTCGTCGGCAGCTGTGGTGCAGTAATTGCAGTTGCCCCCAGCAGAAGAAGGGGCGCGTCAAACTTTCGCAGGTCATGGAGACCTCTGGTTGCAAGGCGGTTAAGCGTCTCATCAATGACCACGCTCAAAAGTACTCGGCCTTATCGAGGCGATTCTGAAGTATTGCGCTGACTATCGATTCATCAAAAAGGCAAGGAAGAGACAATGGCAGTTATAAACGGAACGTCGGGTACGGACACACTGGTAGGCACGTCAAGTGCGGATGAGTTGTATGGGGTTGCAGGAAATGACTCGCTGAGTGGCGGCGATGGCAATGACTTGCTGGATGGCGGAGCAGGTGCTGATGTCTTGAATGGCGGGAACGGTATCGATACCGCGTCTTATGCCAGCTCGACGGCAGGAGTAACCGTCAATCTGACCGCTGGAACAGGTGTTGGCGGAGATGCTCAGGGCGATACCTTGACGTCTATAGAGGCCGTGATTGGTTCTGCATTTAATGACATTCTCACCGCCCAAGCATCCGGCAACACTTTAAGCGGTGGCGCTGGTAACGACATCTACTACGTCAACGGCACTTCGGTAAACGTCGTTGAAGCGGTGGGCGGCGGTGATGACGAAGTACGGACCATCCTGCTCAATCACACCCTGGCAACCAACGTCGAACGCCTGACCTACGTCGGTACCGGCAACTTTGTCGGTTACGGCAACGCGTCGGACAACGTCATTACCGGCGGGATCGGTAACGACATTCTGATGGGCGGCGCAGGTGCTGACCAGTTCATCGGCGGTGCAGGCACTGATACCGTGAGTTATACCGACAGCCCTGCGGGTGTAACGATCAACACCAAAACCGGAGTGAACTCCGGGATTGCTGCCGGTGATACCTACGTCGGCATCGAGTTCCTGCAAGGTTCTGGCAGCAATGACACCTTTATCAGCGGCGAAGCTGCGGATCAGTTTTTCGGTTCGGGCGGCACGGACACCATTGACTACTCCGGTTCGTCCAGCGGTGTGACAGTAAGTCTGGTCGGAGGTGTTCTGGGTGTCGGTGGTGATGCCCAGGGTGACAAGCTGTGGAACTTCGAAACCGTCATCGGCTCGTCTTTCAATGACGTGTTGACCGGGCAAACCACGGGCAACGTCCTGAACGGCGGCGCCGGCGATGACATCTACTACGTCAACGGCACTTCGGTAAACGTCGTTGAAGCGGTGGGCGGCGGTGATGACGAAGTACGGACCATCCTGCTCAATCACACCCTGGCAACCAACGTCGAACGCCTGACCTACGTCGGTACCGGCAACTTTGTCGGTTACGGCAACGCGTCGGACAACGTCATTACCGGCGGGATCGGTAACGACATTCTGATGGGCGGCGCAGGTGCTGACCAGTTCATCGGCGGTGCAGGCACTGATACCGTGAGTTATACCGACAGCCCTGCGGGTGTAACGATCAACACCAAAACCGGAGTGAACTCCGGGATTGCTGCCGGTGATACCTACGTCGGCATCGAGATGCTGGCGGGCTCCGGCAGCAACGACACCTTTATCAGTGGTGCAACTGCCGATCAGTTTGATGGTTCGGGCGGTACTGACACCATTGACTATTCTGGGTCTTCCAGCGGTGTGACAGTAAGTCTGGTCGGAGGTGTTCTGGGTGTCGGTGGTGATGCCCAGGGTGACAAGCTGTGGAACTTCGAAACCGTCATCGGCTCGTCTTTCAGTGACGTGTTGACCGGGCAAACCACGGGCAATGTCCTGAACGGCGGCGCCGGCGATGACATCTACTACGTCAACGGCACTTCGGTGAACGTGGTTGAAGCAGTTAGCGGCGGTGATGATGAAGTACGCACTGTTTTGCTCAATCACACCCTGGCAGCCAACGTTGAACGTCTTACTTACGTCGGCACCGGTAATTTTACCGGTTACGGCAATGCCTCAGACAACATCATCACGGGCGGGGCCGGTGCCGATACGCTGTCGGGCGGAGCAGGTGCTGACCAGTTCATCGGTGGCGCCGGTAACGATATCGTGAGTTATGGCGACAGCCCTTCGGGTGTAACGATCAACACCAAAACCGGAGTGAACTCCGGGATTGCTGCCGGTGATACCTACGTCGGCATCGAGATGCTGGCGGGCTCCGGCAGCAACGACACCTTTATCAGTGGTGCAACTGCCGATCAGTTTGATGGTTCGGGCGGTACTGACACCATTGACTATTCTGGGTCTTCCAGCGGTGTGACGGTGAGTCTGGTCGGCGGTGTTGCAGGCGTGGGTGGCGATGCCCAGGGCGACAAGCTGTGGGAATTTGAAACGGTCATCGGCTCGTCTTTCAATGACGTCCTGACCGGGCAAACCACGGGCAATGTCCTGAACGGCGGCGCCGGCGATGACATCTACTACGTCAACGGCACTTCGGTGAACGTGGTTGAAGCAGTTAGCGGCGGTGATGATGAAGTACGCACTGTTTTGCTCAATCACACCCTGGCAGCCAACGTTGAACGTCTTACTTACGTCGGCACCGGTAATTTTACCGGTTACGGCAATGCCTCAGACAACATCATCACGGGCGGGGCCGGTGCCGATACGCTGTCGGGCGGAGCAGGTGCTGACCAGTTCATCGGTGGCGCCGGTAACGATATCGTGAGTTATGGCGACAGCCCTTCGGGTGTGACGATCAACACCAAAACCGGGGTAAACTCCGGGATCGCTTTCGGTGATACATACGTCGGTATCGAGTTCCTGCAAGGTTCTGGCAGCAATGACACCTTTATCAGCGGCGAAGCTGCGGATCAGTTTTTCGGTTCGGGCGGCACGGACACCATTGACTACTCCGGCTCGTCCAGCGGTGTGACAGTAAGTCTGGTCGGAGGTGTTCTGGGTGTCGGTGGTGATGCCCAGGGTGACAAGCTGTGGAACTTCGAAACCGTCATCGGCTCGTCTTTCAGTGACGTGTTGACCGGGCAAACCACGGGCAATGTCCTGAACGGCGGCGCCGGCGATGACATCTACTACGTCAACGGCACTTCGGTGAACGTGGTTGAAGCAGTTAGCGGCGGTGATGATGAAGTACGCACTGTTTTGCTCAATCACACCCTGGCAGCCAACGTTGAACGTCTTACTTACGTCGGCACCGGTAATTTTACCGGTTACGGCAATGCCTCAGACAACATCATCACGGGCGGGGCCGGTGCCGATACGCTGTCGGGCGGAGCAGGTGCTGACCAATTCTTCGGTGGCGATGGTTTTGACACGGTCAGCTACGTTGACAGCCTCACGGGCGTGACAATCAACTCCAAAACCGGAGTCAGCACGGGTATCGCTGCCGGCGATTCCTACAATAGTATTGAACAGATCCGGGGCTCCAATTACGGCGATATCTTTGTCGGTAGTGCCGGCGTGGATCGTTTTGATGGTGGCAATGGCAACGACATTCTCAGCTTTGCGGGTGAGGATTCGGGCGTTACGCTGGATCTGAGTGCTGCGGTGCTTACCGGTATTGCGGCGGGGGATATCTATGCGTCGATCGAGGCATTCCAAGGTTCCGCCTATGCCGATACCTTCACTGGCTCCGCCGCCGTGAGAGAGACCTTTATTGGCGGCGCTGGTGCGGATAGTTTGATTGGTGTTGGGCGTGGAGACTCTGCCTGGTACGTCAATAGCTCCGATGCGGTACAGGTCAATCTGCTGACAGGTTTCGGCACTGGCGGTGATGCCCAAGGGGACGCACTCATAAATATCGATAACCTTGTGGGCTCAGCCTTCAGTGACACCTTGACCGGTAATGCCTACGCCAACATGTTAGAGGGCGGTGACGGTAACGACGTCCTGTATGGCGGTGATGGCAATGACACTCTCTATGGTCATAGCTTCACGGATACTGGCGCCCTGACTGTACCTTTCTCGACGGATAATCAGGCTGATACCATCTATGGTGGTAACGGCGATGATTACATCATTGGGTATGTGCGTGATGTCGGTTCAGTTTTCTATGGCGAAGCCGGCAATGACAACATTACGGTCATTTCGGGTATCGCCGACGGGGGCGATGGCAATGACACGTTAATGGGCTTGGGTCATGGCTATGAGCTGCGCGGTGGTGCCGGTGCCGACAAGCTGTATCTGAGCGCTTCCGGTGACGGTTATGGTGGAGAGGGCAGCGATGCGTATTTTGTATCTTCCAAAACCATGGTCGCGATTTTCGATGACGGCACCACAGGGATCGATCTGGTCACTCTCAGAAACATCCAGAGTGTCAGCGATGTCCGGATCATGCAAAACGATCAGGGCGCCTACATCTTCAACGCCGCCGACCTGCAAAGCGGCAATCTGGACTCTGGCGTGTTCCTGAAAGACTGGTACAAGGGAGCCAACACCATTGAAACCTTCTACACCAACAACGGCGATTCCTTCACTATTCCGGTAGTGGGGCAGGCAATGACCGAGTCCGTGATGGGCTGACGAAGGTTGCAATGTTGAAACGGCGAGTCCCGTAATAGGGCCTCGCCGTTTTTTATGCCTGTGGTTTTTTCCATGCAAAAGAAACCCCCGACAAACCAGAAGTCTGTCGGGGGGTTCTTTTGCCTGAAGATCCCAGGCGTCTCACAACGCCTGGGATCAGCTCAGCTTATTGGCAAGCTTCGCAATCCGGCTCGTCAATCGCGCAAGCCTTTGGCACTGGCGCCGGACCTGCCGGAGCGGCCAGGACCGAATCGTCGCCATGGTTGCCGCCGCTGGAAACAGCGTTCAGCTTGCCGGTGTTGATGGTCGACTTCTCAGTGCTGGTCGCGGCCAGGGCACGGAGGTAGTAAGTGGTTTTCAGACCACGGTACCAGGCCATGCGGTAGGTCACGTCGAGCTTCTTGCCCGATGCGCCGGCGATGTACAGGTTCAGCGACTGGGCCTGGTCGATCCACTTCTGACGACGGCTGGCGGCGTCAACGATCCACTTGGTGTCCACTTCGAACGCGGTCGCGTAGAGCTCTTTGAGTTCTTGCGGGATGCGCTCGATCTGCTGCACCGAACCGTCGTAGTACTTCAGGTCGTTGATCATCACCGAGTCCCACAGACCGCGAGCTTTCAGGTCGCGAACCAGGTACGGGTTGATCACGGTGAATTCGCCCGACAGGTTCGATTTCACGTAGAGGTTCTGGTAGGTCGGTTCGATCGACTGCGAGACGCCAGTGATGTTGGCGATGGTCGCGGTCGGTGCGATGGCCATGATGTTCGAGTTACGAATGCCTTTCTGTACACGGGCGCGAACCGGTGCCCAGTCCAGGGTTTCATTCAGGTCGACATCGATGTACTTCTGGCCACGTTGCTCGATCAGGATCTGTTGCGAATCCAGCGGCAGGATGCCCTTGGACCACAGCGAACCGTTGAACGTCTCGTAAGCACCGCGCTCGTCGGCCAGGTCGCAGGACGCCTGGATCGCATAGTAGCTGACCGCTTCCATCGACTTGTCGGCGAACTCGACGGCAGCGTCGGAGCCGTAGGCGATGTGCTGCAGGTACAGAGCGTCCTGGAAGCCCATGATGCCCAGACCGACCGGACGGTGGCGGAAGTTGGAGTTCTTCGCTTGCGGCACCGAGTAGTAGTTGATGTCGATCACGTTATCGAGCATGCGCACGGCGGTGTTCACGGTGCGTTGCAGCTTGGCGGTATCGAGCTTGCCGTCGACGATGTGGTTCGGCAGGTTGATCGAGCCCAGGTTGCAAACGGCGATCTCGTCCTTGTTGGTGTTCAAGGTGATCTCGGTGCACAGGTTCGAGCTGTGGACCACGCCGACGTGCTGCTGCGGGCTGCGCAGGTTGCACGGGTCCTTGAACGTCAGCCATGGGTGGCCGGTTTCGAACAGCATGGACAGCATCTTGCGCCACAGGTCTTTGGCCTGGATGGTCTTGAACAGCTTGACCTTGCCCGGGTACTCGGTCAGCGCTTCGTAGTACTCGTAGCGCTCTTCGAAGGCTTTACCGGTCAGGTCGTGCAGGTCCGGTACTTCGGATGGCGAGAACAGGGTCCACTTGCCGTCATCGAAGACACGCTTCATGAACAGGTCAGGGATCCAGTTGGCGGTGTTCATGTCGTGGGTACGACGACGATCATCACCGGTGTTCTTGCGCAGCTCGATGAACTCTTCGATGTCCATGTGCCAGGTTTCCAGGTAGGCACACACAGCGCCTTTGCGCTTGCCACCCTGGTTCACGGCCACAGCGGTGTCGTTCACCACTTTGAGGAACGGCACCACGCCTTGCGACTTGCCGTTGGTGCCCTTGATGTACGAACCCAGTGCACGCACTGGCGTCCAGTCGTTGCCCAGGCCGCCGGCAAACTTCGACAGCATGGCATTGTCGTGGATCGCGTGATAGATGCCCGACAGGTCATCCGGCACGGTGGTCAGGTAGCAGCTCGACAGCTGTGGACGCAGGGTACCGGCGTTGAACAGGGTCGGGGTCGAAGCCATGTAGTCGAACGAGGACAGCAGGTTGTAGAACTCGATCGCACGGTCTTCTTTCTGCTTCTCTTCGATCGCAAGACCCATGGCCACGCGCATGAAGAAGATCTGCGGCAGTTCGAAACGCACGCCATCCTTGTGGATGAAGTAACGGTCGTACAGGGTCTGCAGGCCCAGGTAGGTGAATTGCTGATCGCGTTCGTGGTTGATCGCCTTGCCCAGTTTTTCCAGGTCGAAGGTGGCCAGCACAGGGTTCAGCAGTTCGAACTCGATACCTTTGGCGATGTAGGCCGGCAGTGCCTTGGCGTACAGGTCGGCCATTTCGTGATGGGTGGCGCTTTCGGCGACTTCGAGGAAGTTCAGGCCTTCGGCACGCAGGGTGTCCATCAGCAGGCGGGCGGTGACGAACGAGTAGTTCGGCTCGCGCTCGACCAGGGTACGGGCGGTCATTACCAGGGCGGTGTTGACGTCGGTCAGGGCCACGCCGTCGTACAGGTTCTTCAGGGTTTCGCGCTGGATCAGGTCGCCGTCGACTTCTTCCAGACCTTCGCAGGCCTCGGTGACGATGGTGTTCAGGCGGCCCATGTCCAGGGGCGCGAGGCTGCCGTCGGCGCGGGTGATGCGGATCGACGGGTGTGCATTGACGGCTGCTTCGGCCGGGGCGTGGGCAGCGCGCTCTTTCGAACGACCGTCACGGTAGATCACGTAGTCACGCGCGACTTTCTGCTCGCCGGCGCGCATCAGGGCCAGTTCGACCTGGTCCTGGATTTCTTCGATGTGGATGGTGCCACCCGATGGCATGCGACGCTTGAAAGTCGCGGTGACCTGCTCGGTCAGGCGTGCAACGGTATCGTGGATTCGCGACGAAGCGGCAGCGGTGCCGCCCTCAACTGCGAGAAACGCTTTGGTGATAGCGACGGTGATCTTGTCATCGGTGTAAGGAACGACAGTGCCATTACGCTTGATCACGCGCAGCTGGCCAGGCGCGGTGGCTGCCAGATCCGAAGTCGAATCGGCGGCCTGCGGCAAGCTGCCCTGCGGGTTCTCGCGAGTTGTGTCGGTTTGCATGGGGGGTGGTCTCCACATTCTCTATGTTTGTTTGGCACCGTCATGGTGCTCACCGTTCTGTACCGAAGCACTGCAACCGACGGGCGTCGGCATTACAAACTTCGGAACAGTAGGAAAAAGGCTGCAACGCCGCATCCTTGCCGAAGTTTTGGTCGTGAGCCGAAGCTCGCTACCGGATTCCTTCGCGGGTGACAGTCATGACTGCAACACCCATACCGTTTTGTCCGTTTCGGACCAAATAAAACGGTGCCATCCGCCAGTGCGGTTCGGACTTGAAAAAACTCGTTCGTTCTACCGGAAACTGGCCATAAAGCACTTGAGTTTCAGGTCTGAAATGTGGTTGGGCGATTTTGACGAAAACCCCATATGTAGGGTCTGCGTTTTCGCGGTGCTACAAGATAATGCGTTTCAGGGGAGGATTGCAACGTACTACCTGTGGATAAGCCTGTGCGTAATTTGTGTAAGAAACAGGGAAAACGCGTGTAGGCCGCGAACCTGCTGAGCCAGACCGTTTGTCACTGTTTTTTTGCCTGGAAAAACGCTTCAGCGGTTTTTTAAGGGCGCGAACCCTACCACAGAATTCCGCCTTGTCCGAACGCATTTACCGACTTGTTTTCCGGGTGACCGGCGTTTATACAATCGCTGGGTGCACGGGCATTTTTATCCTCCCGAAACATGACAAATGAACGGGAGGAGGGACCGCGTTCATTCAGCACAGCCTTCTCATATCAATAAAAACAGCAAGCAGAGGTCACCGGTGGAGCAACAAACCTGGCAGGTATTGATCGTCGAGGATGACCAGCGACTGGCCGAGCTGACCCGCGATTACCTGCAAGCCAATGGCCTGCGCGTGGAGATCGAAGGCAACGGTGCGTTGGCGGCGGCGCGGATCATCAAGGAGCAACCGGATCTGGTGATCCTCGATCTGATGCTGCCCGGCGAGGATGGCCTGAGCATTTGCCGCAAGGTGCGCGACCGGTACGACGGGCCGATCCTGATGCTCACCGCGCGCACCGACGACGCCGATCAGATCCACGGCCTCGACCTCGGTGCCGACGATTACGTGTGCAAACCGGTGCGCCCGCGCTTGTTGCTGGCGCGCATCCAGGCGTTGCTGCGACGCAGTGACACACCCGAGCCGGTCGCAGAAAAATCCCGTCGCCTGCAATTCGGTCCGCTGGTGGTCGACAACGCGTTGCGCGAAGCCTGGCTGAGCGACAACGGCATCGAGTTGACCAGCGCCGAGTTCGACCTGCTCTGGCTGCTGGTCTCCAACGCCGGGCGGATTCTTTCGCGCGAAGAAATCTTCACTGCCCTGCGCGGCATCGGCTACGACGGCCAGGATCGCTCGATCGACGTGCGCATCTCACGCATCCGCCCGAAAATCGGCGACGACCCCGACCATCCGCGTCTGATCAAGACCATCCGCAGCAAAGGCTACCTGTTCGTCCCTGAAGCCTGCGCAGACCTGGCCCTGTGAATTCGATTTTCCTGCGCATCTATGGCGGCATGTGCGCCGCGCTGATTCTGGTGGCGGTGCTTGGCGTGCTGGCGCTGAACCTGCTCAATCAGGTGCGCAGCGAGCAATACCGCGAGCGCCTGGCCCACGGCACATTCTCGCTGATGGCCGACAACCTGCAACCAATGAACCAGACCGAGCGCCATCGCGCGCTGCTGGTGTGGGAGCGGCTGCTCGGTATTCCGCTGACGCTGAAGAAATTCGCCGAAACCGACCTCGATCTGGCCCAGCGTACCCGCGTGCTGCGCGGTCAGGCGCTGGTCGAGCAGACCGGGCCGCACGCGGCCAAGGTCTATCGGCTGATCAGTGAAAAAGAGCAGCTTGTACTGGTAGGAGAGGTGCAGCAGATCAGCGAGCAACTGGCTCGGGCGACTATTTACCTGCTCGCCGATGAACTGGTGCGGGTGCCGGTCGGCGAACAGCCCAGACGTCTTGCGCAGATAAAGCAGGAAAAGGGTTTCGGCTTCGATCTGCGTCTGGTCACGGTGAATGACGCCGACATGGACGAAGACCAGAGTCGCCGGGTGGCCGAGGGCGACACGGTGATGGCGCTGGGCAAGGGCGGCGATTCGATCCGCGTGTTTGCCGGCATGGTCGGTACGCCGTGGGTGCTGGAAATCGGCCCGCTGTATCAAATGAATCCGTACCCGCCGGAATGGCTGGTGCTGATCGCCGCGCTGGGGCTGACGCTGATCGGCCTTATCGTTTATCTGCTGGTGCGTCAGCTCGAGCGGCGTCTGCGCGGCCTCGAAGCGGCGGCCACGCGCATTGCCAAGGGCAGTCTGGAAACCCGCGTGCCGGCGCGTGGCGCCGACTCGGTCGGGCGTCTGGCATCGGCGTTCAATGGCATGGCTGAGCACCTGCAACAGCTGCTGGCGATCCAGCGTGAACTGGTGCGCGCGGTGTCCCATGAACTGCGCACGCCGGTGGCGCGCCTGCGTTTCGGTCTGGAAATGATCGGCACCGCGACCACGCCGCAAGCGCTGGAGAAATACCGCGAAGGCATGGATCACGACATCGAGGACCTCGATAAGCTGGTCGACGAAATGCTCACCTACGCGCGACTGGAACAGGGCTCGCCAGCGCTGACTTTCCAGCGCATCGATCTGGATGCGCTGGTCAATCAGGTGATCGAGGAGCTGGCGCCGCTACGCGCCGAGGTCACGGTGCAGCGCGGCTTGTGCCTGTCATCCGCCGACAACGACGGCGCGTGGGTCGAGGCCGAGCCGCGTTATCTGCATCGGGCGCTGCAGAACCTGGTGGGCAACGCGATGCGTCATGCCCATTCACAGGTGACGGTGAGTTATCAGGTCGGCCAGCTGCGCTGTCGCATCGACGTCGAGGACGACGGACCGGGCGTGCCGGAAGTGGCGTGGGAGCGGATCTTCACGCCGTTCCTGCGCCTGGACGACAGCCGCACGCGGGCGTCGGGCGGGCATGGCCTAGGGTTGTCGATCGTGCGGCGGATCATTCACTGGCACGACGGCCGGGCGATCATTGGTAAGAGCAAGAGTCTGGGCGGGGCGTGTTTCAGTCTGAGTTGGCCGAGGAATCAGGAGCGCCGGTAGGTTGTGTGGTGGCAGGGCTGGCCTCATCGCGAGCAGGCTCACTCCTACATTTGGAATGCGTTCACCCTGTAGGAGTGAGCCTGCTCGCGATAGCGCCAGTGCCGACAATGCAAATCTTCAGGCCTGAATGCTGACCAGACTCAACAACTGCCCATCCTGCACCCCGAACTGCGCCTCCAGCTCCGAACCGTTGCGCCATTCGCTCGACAGATCCGTCAATAACCGCAGCCTGACCTGACCCGCCTCAGTCCATTCCAGCACTTCGGCGTGCTCGAAATAGAAGCGCTGCTGGACGATCGGGTACAGCGCCTTGAACAGACTCTCCTTGACCGAAAACGTCAAGGTAACCAGCAGCGCCAGTTGATCCTGCGACCTAGCGGCCATGCGCTGCATTTCCGCCGGGGTGAGAATTTCCCCGGCCAGACGTTCGGCGCGCTCATGGCTCAGCAGGTTTTCCAGATCCATGCCCAAGCCGCGCCAGTGCCGCTTGTTGGCGACAATCGCTGCGGCGCGGCCGGTGCTGTGGGTGATCGAGCCGCAGATATGCGCTGGCCACACCGGCGCGCGGTCCTCGCCGATCGGCGGGATGACGTTCAAACCTTCGAGTTGTTGCAGCGCGGCACGGGCGCAGATTCGCCCGGCGAGAAACTCGGCCTGACGCTTGGCCACTGAACGCTGAATGCTCGGCGGCGCGATGACAGCGCTGCGCTGAAAGTCATCGCCAAGCAACTGCGCCGGGTTGAAGTGGGTACTGAGCAGCACGGTGTCGGCCAACACCGTCGGCAACGGCCAGTGGTTGTCGAGCGCGGTGCAGCAGGCGGGCAGGGCGGGGATGGTATGCATGGCGGGCATTTTGCCGGTTAGCTTCGAGGCTGAACAGTAGGCCCTGTTTTTGTGGCGAGGGAGCTTGCTCCCGCTGGGGCGCGAAGCGCCCCCAAAAAAACCTGCTGATATCTGTCAGCGAGAAGGTAGCCAGCAGGTTTGGCGACGACTGCGTCGCCGAGCGGGAGCAAGCTCCCTCGCCACAAAGGCGGGTTAGCCGAAAATTTTCTTGAAGAACGCCTGCATGTCCGCCCAGGATTTTTCATCCGCCGCCTTGTTGTACCCGATGTCCGGCCCACCATGCTCGCCATGACTCAAGCGGTCCGCCTCCGGATTGCTGAAGCCGTGCTTGGCGCCATCCAGGCTGACGAACTGGTAGTCCGCCCCGGCCTTGTCCATCTCCGCCTTGAACGCAGTGACGTTGTCCTGCGTGACCATGCTGTCCAGCGCACCATGCTCGACCAGGATTTTCGCCTTCACGCTGCCCGGGGTCGCCGGGGTCTTGGTCGCCAGCGCGCCATGGAAACTCACCACACCGGCCAGCGGCACACCCTGACGCGCTGCATTCAGCACCACGCCGCCGCCGAAGCAGTAGCCGATGGCGGCAATCCTGTTCGGGTCGGTCTGCGTTTGCTGCTTCAGCAGCTCCAGCCCGGCGGCGAAGCGTTTACTGGCGGCATCGGCATCCTTGGTCGCTGCCTGCATGAAGGCCATGGCATCTTTCGGGTGCTCGGTGTTTTTGCCATCGCCGTACATGTCGATGGCCAGTGCGCTGTAGCCGAGTTCGGCGAGATCCCGTGCGCGGCGTTTGGCGTAATCGTTCAGCCCCCACCATTCGTGGACCACGACAACGCCGGGGCGTGGGCCTTTGATCGCGTCGTCATAGGCGTAGTAACCGATCAGTTTGCTGCCGTCGGCGCTTTGATAAGGGATTTCTTCAGTCTTGATCGCAGCCTGGGTGAAGCTGCTGACCGCCAGCAAAGCAAGGGCGAGGAACAGGCGCATGGTCGGGTCTCCTTATGGAAAGTGGGTCAGAACAGCCTAGTCGATCTGGTTCAGGTCAGGTTCAGAGATGGTTCAGGGGCCGTACAGGGGCGGCTCAGTAACCTTGCGCCATACCCAAACAGCACTGTGAAAGAGGAAATACCCATGACTCGTATCAACAAACTGCTGCTGGCTTTTACCCTGTTAGGCTCCAGCATCGCGGCCAACGCCGACGACACCAGCAACTTCGCCGGCCTGACGTTCGGCCAGACCAGCGACAAGATCGACAAGTCCCACGCACTGAACAATAACCTCGGCCACCCCAACGCCACCGGAGCCATCGACGGCAACAACACCTACGGCATGCGCCTCGGTCAGCAAAACAGCCAGGGCCGCTACTACGCCACCTACGACAACGTTTCCGGCTCGCACAATGGCGTTAAACTGCGCCAGGAAAACCTGCTCGGCAGCTATGACCTGTTCTATCCGGTGGGCGGCAGCACCAAGTTGTTCGGCGGCGCCACGGCCGGTCTGACCAAACTGACTCAGGATTCGCCAGGCTTCAGCCGTGACAGCGACATCGGTTACGCCATCGGTGGCCAGGTCGGTGTCTTGCAGCAAGTTTCACAGAACACCTCGGTGGAACTCGGTTACCGTTACCTGCGCAGCAACGCCAGCACCGAAATGAAAGAGAGCGGCGGCAGCAAACAGGGCTCGCTGGACTTGACCAGCAGCGCGCAGACCTACCTGTCGGCCAACTACTATTTCTAAGCAGTTGTCGCCGATTGAATAGTTGGAGCGAGCCTGCTCGCGAAAGCGATGTTTCATTCAACGTCATCGTTGACTGAATACCCGCATTCGCGAGCAGGCTCGCTCCCACAGGTTGTGTCTGGAGTGTTCAAGTGATGGGGAGAAGGGCATGAAACTGTTGGTCGTCGAAGATGAGGCGCTGTTGCGTCATCACCTGCAAACCCGCCTGACGGAGAGCGGCCACGTGGTCGAGTCCGTGGCCAATGCCGAGGAGGCGCTGTACCAGACCGGCCAGTACAACTTCGATCTGGCGGTGATCGATCTCGGCCTGCCGGGCATGGGCGGCCTCGACCTGATCCGCCAGTTGCGCTCGGGCGGCAAGACCTTCCCGATCCTGATCCTCACCGCGCGCGGCAACTGGCAGGACAAAGTCGAGGGCCTTGCCGCCGGTGCCGACGATTACGTGGTCAAGCCGTTCCAGTTCGAAGAACTCGACGCACGCCTCAACGCACTGTTGCGCCGCTCCAGCGGTTTCACCCAGTCGACCATCGTTGCCGGGCCGTTGCTGCTCGACCTCAATCGCAAACAGGCCAGCCTCGATGAACAACCGCTGGCGCTGACCGCCTACGAATACCGCATCCTCGAATACCTCATGCGCCACCATCAGCAAGTGGTGCCCAAGGATCGCTTGATGGAGCAGCTCTATCCGGATGACGACGAGCGCGATCCAAATGTCATCGAAGTGCTGGTCGGCCGTCTGCGGCGCAAGCTCGAAGGCCCGGCCGGGTTCAAGCCGATCGACACCGTGCGCGGCCTCGGCTACCTGTTCAATGAGCGCTGCACTTGATCCGTTCCCTCCGCGTTCGTTTGATGCTTGCCGCCACCACGTTGGCGGTGTTGTTCATGCTCGCCTTGCTCCCGGCGATGCAGGGCGCGTTCAGCCTCGCGTTGCAGGATTCGATCGAGCAACGCCTGGCCTCCGACGTCACCACACTGATCTCCGCCGCGCGGGTGGAAAACGGTCATTTGGTGATGCCCTCGCAATTGCCGGACGAGCGCTTCAACCTCACCGATTTCCGCTTGCTCGGCTATATCTACGACCGCGACGGCAATCTGGTGTGGCGTTCGAAAGCCACCCAGGAAGAGCAGATCAACTACAAACCGCGTTACGACGGCCTCGGCAACGAGTTCGCGCGGATCCGTGAAGCCAGCGGTCAGGAATTCTTCGTCTACGACGTCGAAGTCAAACTGCTCGGCGGCAAGAGCGCGGCATTCAGCATCGTCGCTCTGCAACCGGTCCGTGAGTACGAAACCACCCTGGAAGGCCTGCGCGAAAATCTCTATCTGGGCTTCGGCGCGGCATTGCTGGTACTGCTGGCATTGCTGTGGATCGGCCTGACCTGGGGCCTCAAGGCTCTGCGGCGATTGAGCCAGGAACTCGACGAAATCGAAGGTGGCACCCGCGAAAGCCTGACGGAAAAACACCCGCGCGAACTGCTGCGCCTGACCGGCTCGCTCAACCGCCTGCTGCTCAGCGAACGCCAGCAGCGCAGCCGCTATCGCGACTCCCTCGACGACCTCGCCCACAGCCTGAAAACCCCATTGGCGGTGCTGCAAGGCGTCAGCGAAGACATGGCCCAGCGTCCCGAAGACCGCGATCAGGCCTGGGTCCTGCAAAGCCAGATCGAGCGCATGAGCCAGCAGATCAGCTACCAGCTGCAACGGGCCAGCCTGCGCAAAAGCGGCCTGGTTCGCCATCAGGTGCGCCTGCAACCTGTGCTCAAAAGCCTGTGCGATACGCTGGACAAGGTCTACCGCGACAAACACGTGCGCGTGACTTTTGATCTGCCTGAACATTGCTACGTGCCGATCGAGCAGGGCGCCTTGCTGGAAATGCTCGGCAACCTGCTGGAAAACGCCTATCGCCTGTGCCTGGGCGAAGTGCGGGTCAGCGTGCGCGAGTCACTGGCCGGGATCGAATTGTGTGTCGAGGACGATGGGCCGGGCGTGCCGCTCGATCAGCGGGCGCGGATTCTCGAGCGCGGCGAACGCCTGGACGCCCAGCATCCGGGGCAGGGCATCGGGTTGGCGGTGGTCAAGGACATCATCGAGAGTTACAACGCCCGCTTGGCCCTGGGCGATTCGCCGATGGGTGGGGCGGCGTTCAGGATTCATTTTCCTGCGGTGTGAATGAAGCGGCCCTCACCCTAACCCTCTCCCAGTGGGAGAGGGAACTGACCTAAGTGTCTTGAGAAATTTATCGACCTGAGCAACTTGCAGTGGATATGGATTCACTGAATAACTGTCAGGCCGGTCCAGATCTTCAGCATCCTCCAATCAATCTCCTCTCCCTCTGGGAGAGGGTTAGGGTGAGGGGCTTTTGATCTTTCACAATTCCTGCGCCCGATAAGCCCCCGGTGTCAGCCCCGTCCATTTCTTGAACGCCCGATGAAACGCCGACGGTTCGGAAAATCCGAGCTGCTCGGCAATCTGCTGCAACGACAAATCCGCCCGGCCCAGATGATAGATGGCGATATCCCGCCGCAGTTGATCCTTGAGCTCCTGAAAACTCGTGCCTTCCTCGCGCAAGTGCCGGCGCAAGGTTTGCGGGCTGATGTGCAGATGCGCCGCGACGGCTTCCAGATCCGGCCAGCGCGCAGCGTCACGGCTGAGCAAGCGGCGCAGGCGGCTGCTCAGGCTGTCGCCGTCGTCCGGGCGTGAGAGCAGGTCGGCAGGGGAGCGTTCGAGAAAATGTTTGAGGGTGCGTTCGTCCTGCAACAGCGGCATGGCCAGGTAGCGACTGTGAAACAGCAGGCTGCTCCGGGCGCCGTCGAAGGTCAGGGGGCAGGGGAACAGCAGGTCGTATTCGCTGCCGTGAGCGGGGCGCGGATAACTGAAGGTGGCCTGCTCAAGGCGAATCCGCTGGCCGATCAGCCAACTGCCGAGGCGGTGCCAGATCACCAGCAGGCTTTCGCTGAGAAAGTGGTCCGGGTCCCACAACTGCGCGTCATCCAGGCTCAACCGCACCCATTCGTCTTCGCGGCTCAAGCTCAGGCGCGGGGCATCAGGGAATAGGCTATAAAACAATAAACCGCGTTGCAGGGCCTTCTCCAGATTGCGGCAGTGAATCGAGGCGTGGCACATCATGGCAAAGCTGCCGGGCTTGCTCGGTGAGTTGCCGAAACCCAGGTATTCATCATCCAGCGCCAGCCACAACCCCTGAATCAGGCGGGTGAACTGCTCCGGCGCGATGCGTGCGCGGGGCTCGTCGAGCAACTCCGGGCTGATTCCCAGTTGCTGCAACAGGTTTGAGTAATCGAAACCGCGACGGCGTGCGCCGCCAAGGGCGGCGCGGGCGAAATGGCTGGCGATGGTGCGTTCGCGCATAAGCGGCAATCCTTGTTCTGGCACCGATCGTAACGGCGGGCCTGCAACGCAACAAGGCGGATTTCCGCCAAATTGTAGGACGAGCTGCGGTGAGTTGGCGGAAATCCGCCACGCTGAAGTAGTCAACGCGGTCCGGACAAATCCTGCAATGCCTGATATCAAAAGGCTTGCTGCTAATCGCACCAATCTGGCACGACGTTTGCGATACAAGCGACAGAAGCGTGCATTTCTCCCGCTGGGGAGGATGCCGTTCCAACAACAAATCCCTCCAGTGCAGGAGGGTTCGCAATTAAGGTTCGGCGCTCGACAGATGGATGTTGCCGCTGGACGCTTGAGGAAACCTGCAATGACGACTCGTCAGCCACTGTACAAATCCCTGTATTTCCAGGTGATCGTTGCCATCGCCATCGGCATCCTGCTCGGTCACTTCTACCCGCAGACCGGCGTGGCCCTCAAGCCACTGGGTGACGGCTTCATCAAGCTGATCAAAATGGTCATCGCCCCGATCATCTTCTGTACTGTTGTCAGCGGCATCGCCGGCATGCAGAACATGAAGTCGGTAGGCAAGACCGGCGGCTACGCGCTGCTGTACTTCGAAATCGTTTCCACCATTGCCCTGCTGATCGGTCTGGTCGTGGTCAACGTTGTGCAACCGGGCGCCGGCATGCACATCGACGTCACCACCCTCGACGCCTCGAAAATCGCCACCTACGTGACGGCCAGTAAAGACCAGAGCATTGTCGGCTTCCTCCTCAATGTGATCCCGAACACCATCGTCGGCGCGTTTGCCACCGGTGATATCCTGCAAGTGCTGATGTTCTCGGTGATCTTCGGTTACGCCCTGCATCGCCTGGGTTCGTACGGTCGTCCGCTGCTGGACATGATCGATCGCTTCGCCCACGTGATGTTCAACATCATCAACATGATCATGAAACTGGCGCCACTCGGTGCGCTGGGCGCCATGGCGTTCACCATCGGTGCCTACGGTGTCGGCTCGCTGGTGCAGCTGGGTCAACTGATGATCTGCTTCTACATAACCTGCGTACTGTTCGTCGTGCTGGTGCTGGGTGCGATCTGTCGGGCTCACGGTTTCAGCGTGTTCAAACTGGTGCGCTACATCCGTGAAGAGCTGCTGATCGTACTGGGTACGTCCTCGTCGGAATCGGCACTGCCACGCATGCTGATCAAGATGGAGCGTCTGGGCGCGAAGAAATCGGTGGTGGGTCTGGTGATCCCGACCGGTTACTCGTTCAACCTTGACGGTACTTCGATCTACCTGACCATGGCTGCCGTGTTCATCGCCCAGGCGACTGACACGCACATGGACATCACCCACCAGATCACCCTGCTGCTGGTACTGCTGCTGTCCTCCAAAGGTGCGGCGGGTGTAACCGGTTCGGGCTTCATCGTGCTGGCCGCAACCCTGTCGGCGGTAGGTCACCTGCCGGTGGCCGGTCTGGCGCTGATCCTCGGCATCGACCGCTTCATGTCCGAAGCCCGCGCGCTGACCAACCTGGTCGGTAACGCGGTAGCGACCATCGTCGTGGCCAAGTGGGTCAAGGAGCTGGATACCGATCAACTGCAGGCCGAGCTGGCTTCCGGCGGTCGCGGTATCTCCGACGAGCGTGAAGAAGACGACCTGGGTGTGGCTGAAGGCCCAACCCCGAGCAATGTGAAGTAAGCATCGCTTGCACGGAAAAACCCGCTTCGGCGGGTTTTTTCTTGCCCGGGATTTGAGCGCAACGGTCACACCTGCTGACATTTGCGGTGATTGCCGCATCGACGATGGCTGCCTAGGCTGAGTGCATCGCCCAAGGAGTTCGCCCATGTCCGCACCGCTGGCCTCACTGAAGATTCTTGATTTCTCGACCTTGCTGCCAGGGCCTTTCGCCTCGCTGCTGCTGGCGGACATGGGCGCCGAGGTGCTGCGCATCGAATCGCCGACGCGTATGGATCTGCTGCGGGTGCTGCCGCCGCATGATGGCGGGGTATCGGCCAGCCACGCCTACCTGAACCGCAACAAGCGCAGTCTGGCGCTGGATCTGAAACAGCCCGCGGCGCTGGAGATCATCAAGCAGCTGCTGGGTGAGTACGACATCGTTCTTGAGCAATTCCGCCCCGGGGTGATGGAGCGTCTGGGCCTGGGCTATGAGGCGTTGAGGGCGATCAACCCGCGGCTGATTTTCGTGTCGATCAGCGGTTACGGCCAGACCGGGCCGTACAAAGAGCGTGCGGGGCATGACATCAACTATCTGGCGCTGGCCGGGCTGGCCAGTTACACCGGCCGCGCCGACAGCGGGCCCTTGCCACTGGGCATGCAGGTGGCGGACGTGGCCGGCGGCTCGTTGCACGGGGTGATCGGCTTGCTGGCGGCGGTGATCGCTCGCCAGCAGAGCGGGCAAGGCACGCATCTGGATGTGAGCATGACCGATTGCGCGTTCAGCCTGAATGCCATGGCAGGTGCGGGATATCTGGCCTGTGGCGCGGAGCCGGGCTGGGAAGATCAGATGCTCAACGGCGGCAGTTTCTACGATTATTACCGCACGCGGGATGGGCGCTGGATGTCAGTGGGCAGTCTCGAGCCGGCGTTCATGCAGCAACTGTGCACGGCGCTGGGCCGACCGGAACTGGCGGCGCAGGGATTGTCCCCCAGGGCAGAGCAGCAACAGGCGCTGAAAGAGGCATTGCGGATCGAATTCGAGCGACATGATTTTGCTGAACTGTGTGAGCTGTTCGCCGGAGTCGATGCCTGTGTCGAACCGGTGTTGAATCTGGGCGAGGCGCTGCGCCATCCGCAATTGCAGGCGCGGGAGCTGGTGACCCAGGTGCCGCGCGGCGATGGCACGACGCAGGCGCAGATCGCCTGTCCGTTGAAATTCTCTGAAGCGTTACCGGCGCCAAGGCATGTCGGCGCGGGGTTGGGGCAGCATACGGATCAGGTGTTGGAGGAGTTGGGGTTGAGTGCTTCGAAGATCGCTGAGCTGCGTTCCGCCAAAGTAATCCTTTAGTGCTTGTGATGGCCCTATCGCGAGCAGGCTCACTCCTACAGGTGAAACGCGTTCCAAATGTAGGAGCGAGCCTGCTCGCGATGGGACCGGTCAAAGCAACACAGAAACCAACTATTCCACCCGCATCTCACCACTGAACACCAAGGTGCTTCGGCAGCGCCGGCACAAGTACCGCCGCCCTTGCCGTACCAGGCCATGGCGCTGGGCGGTAAACGGGAAGTCACTGTCGGGGCACGGACATTTGTAGATATAGCGGGTCACGCTGCGCCGCTTGATCTCGTAGGTGTGGCAGCGGTCGGGCGGCAGTTCGTATACGCCGCGCATGATCAATTGCCACTCCTCGCCATGGGGCTGGATGCGGTCGCCGAACAGTTGATGAGCGATCAGATGCGCGACTTCGTGGGCCACGGTCTGCTTGAGGAAGTGTTCGGTGTTTTCCCGGTACAACTGCGGGTTGAAGCGCAGCAGGTTTTCGTGCAGATGCGCGACACCGGCTTTCTGCCCGCGCAGCTTGAGACTGACGACGGGGCGTTTGAAGGAACGTTTGAAAAAGGATTCAGCGAGTTGGTAACAATCTTCGACGCGGGTATTGAGTTGCTCGGGCATGCTTGATGGATCTCCAGAGAAGCCGAGTATGCCGCAACCCCGGCGACTTGCGAATCGCCGACCTGCCGAATGGTCGTCGCCCAACGAGAAGGCCGCCTTGCGGCGGCCTGTATTGGCAGAGGTTGTTTTTCTCAGGGAGGAAACGAGTCAGTTGGTATAGACGGGCCCGACACCCAGCCCCCAGATGATCACGGTAAACGCCATGATCGCCACCAGCACTACCAGCCCGACCGCGAGCACCGAACTGGAAAACAGAAAACCTTCATCCGAAGGAATGTTCATGAAGGTCGGCAGGCCGACGTACAGCAGGTACACCGTGTAGCAGATGGCCGCCGTGCCGACGATCATCCCCAGCCACATGTGCGGGTACAGCGCCGCCAGGCCGCCGACGAACAACGGTGTCGCCGTGTAAGTGGCAAACGCCACGCAACGGGCCAGGCTTGGATTGGCGTCATAGGTGCGCGCCATCCAGTGCACGAAGGCCCCCATCACCGCGACCCCGCCGAGCATCGCCAGGTACGACATGATGGTCATCCACAAGGCACTTTCGAACGTCAGCATCACCGGCGCGCGGTTGCCGATCACCCAGCCGACCTGGGTCGTGCCGATGAACGCCGAGACAGCGGGGATCGCCGCCAGAATCAGCGTGTGGGTCAAGTACATGTGGCTGATGCTTTCCTCTTGGTCGCCACGAATCTCCTTCCATTCCTGATCGGGGTGGGTAAACAGTCCCACTACGTGATGGATCATGCCATTCACTCCTCTTGTCATTGCCATCGCCCCCCAACGGAGCGCCTACGGGCCAAGGTGGCCGAGCAAATACAGGTCTAAAGACGTGTGCGACCTTATGTCGCAGTATAGAAAGGACTCCAGCGCACCGGTATGCCGGGCTTAGAGCAAATCGCGCTGTAAACAAAGGGCTTAATCGCGCCAGAATCTTGAAGGAACCGAATGGTTCGGTGGTGAGGGAGCTTGCTCCCGCCCGGCTACGCAGCAGTCGCAAACCCTCCCGGCTCGCCGTGTCAGGAAAAATTCCGTTGCAGGTTTGGGGGCGCTTCGCACCCCAGCGGGAGCAAGCTCCCTCGCCACAGTAGAGGTGAGTCAATTCGACTGCGGCCCTTCGCCCGCGCCGGGTTTTTGCGTAAAATGCCGGCCTTTCGTCACACCTCACGGATTTCGCGTCATGGGCACTCTTACGGTCAACCAGAACAAACTGCAAAAGCGCCTGCGCCGCCTGGCCGGCGAGGCGGTCGCCGATTTCAACATGATCGAAGACGGCGACAAGGTCATGGTCTGCCTGTCCGGGGGCAAGGACAGCTACACCATGCTCGACGTGCTGATGCACCTGCAGAAGGTTGCGCCGATCAAATTCGACATCGTCGCGGTGAACATGGACCAGAAACAGCCGGGCTTTCCCGAGCACGTGCTGCCGGCCTACCTGAAAGAACTGGGCATCGAGTATCACATCGTCGAGAAAGACACCTACTCGGTGGTCAAGGAACTGGTGCCGGAAGGCAAGACCACCTGCTCGCTGTGCTCGCGCCTGCGTCGCGGCACGCTGTACACCTTTGCTGACGAAATCGGCGCGACGAAGATGGCCCTCGGTCATCACCGCGACGACATCGTCGAGACGTTTTTCCTCAACATGTTCTTCAACGGCACCCTGAAAGCGATGCCGCCGAAACTGCGCGCCGACGATGGCCGCAACGTGGTGATTCGGCCGCTGGCGTACTGCAACGAGAAAGACATCCAGGCCTATTCGGACTTCAAGCAATTCCCGATCATTCCGTGCAACCTTTGCGGCTCGCAGGAGAACCTGCAGCGCCAGGTGGTCAAGGAAATGCTTCAGGACTGGGACCGCAAGACCCCGGGCCGCACCGAATCGATTTTCCGCAGCCTGCAGAACGTGGTGCCGTCGCAACTGGCCGACCGTAACCTGTTCGACTTCACCAGCCTGAAGATCGACGAGACCGCGGCTTCGCGTTTCGTCAATGTCGTCAATCTGTAAACCCGATCCAGATGTGGGAGCGAGCCTGCTCGCGAAAGCGGTGTGTCATTCAGCCCAAGTGTTGACTGATCCAACCCCTTCGCGAGCAGGCTCGCTCCCACAGGGATCTGTTCGTTTCATTCAATAGGAGAGGGCATGCGCGATTACAAGTGGCTGCACGAATACTGTCTGAACCGTTTTGGTTCGGCGGCTGAACTGGAAGCCCATCTGCCCGTTCCCAAGACCCCCGCACAATTGCGCAAGATCCGCGACGACCGCTACCTCTCGACCATGGCCCTGCGGGTGTTTCGCGCCGGGCTCAAGCACAGCCTGGTCGACGCCAAGTGGCCGGCCTTCGAAGAAGTGTTCTTCAAGTTCGATCCGGAAAAAGTCGTGCTGATGAGCGCCGAACACCTGGAGCGCCTGATGCAGGACGCGCGGATCATCCGCCATCTGGGCAAGCTGAAAAGCGTGCCGCGCAATGCGCAGTTCATCCTCGATGTGGAAAAGGACAAGGGCAGCTTCGGCGCGCTGATCGCCGACTGGCCGGTGACCGACATCGTTGGTCTGTGGACGTACCTGAAAAAGCACGGCCACCAACTCGGCGGGCTGTCGGCGCCGCGGTTTTTGCGCATGGTCGGCAAGGACACATTCGTGCCGAGCTACGACGTGGTCGCAGCGTTGAACGCGCAGAAGATCGTCGACAAAGTGCCGACCAGCCAGCGTGATCTGGCAACGGTGCAGAACGCGTTCAACCAGTGGCACGAACAGAGTGGCGGACGGCCGATGAGCCAGATCTCGATGATGCTGGCCTACACCGTGAACCATTAAGACCGCGTCGCTGCATTCGCGAGCAGGCTCGCTCCCACAGGGGATCTGTGGCGTACACAAATCCCCTGTAGGAGTGAGCCTGCTCGCGATAGCTATTTGTCAGGCGACGGAGACTTCGCCTTCGCCAGCCAATTTGCGATTCAACTGATAGCGCCAGCGCACATACAGCAGCGCCGAACAGAACACTGCCAGGCTCGCGGCCATTTCCAGCAGGCCGAACACGTGCCGGTTGGGATCGTATGCGGCCAGTGCGCCTTTGATGAAATACAGGTTCACTACAAAACACATCCACGAATGTCCACGGGCGCTGCCCATGATCATCGCCGGGGCGAGCACCAGCCACGGGATCAGCTCGACCAGCAGAATCACCCACGGCCGTGCGCCGTGCAGGTCGGCGAACAGCAGGTAATAGGCGGCGAGCAACCCGGCGAGGGCGAAAAAGCTCAGCAGGCTGAGCACGCGCATCGCCTTGACCCGTGGCTCAAGCCACGCCACCGAGGGCAGGACTTTCGGCTTCTTCGCCATCAGCCCACCAGTTTTTGCGCGGTTTTCGCCAGACGCAGACCGAGTGCGCGGCACAGCGCCACTTCGTGCTGATCGAGACCGTTCTTGCCGTCGGCACCGGCGTGATGGCTGGCCCCGTAAGGCGTGCCGCCACCTTCGGTTTCGAGCAGGGCCGATTCGCTGTAGGGCAGGCCGGTGATCAACATGCCGTGGTGCAACAGCGGCAGCATCATCGACAGCAGCGTGGTTTCCTGGCCGCCGTGCAGGCTGGCGGTGGAGGTGAACACGCCGGCCGGTTTGCCGACCAGCGCGCCGGTCAGCCAGAGGTTGCTGGTGCCGTCCAGAAAATATTTGAGCGGCGCGGCCATATTGCCGAAACGTGTCGGACTGCCCAGTGCGAGACCGGCGCAGTTCTTCAGATCGTCGAGGCTGGCGTAGAGCGCGCCTTCATCGGGAATGTCCGCGGCCACCGCTTCGCATTCGGTGGAGATCGCCGGGACCGTGCGCAGACGCGCTTCCATTCCAGCCTGCTCGACACCCCGGGCGATCTGCCGGGCCATCTCGTTGGTCGAACCGCTGCGGCTGTAATAGAGCACCAGAATGTACGGCGCGCTCATGGCAACAACTCCAACACGTTCTCCGGTGGGCGACCGATGACGGCTTTGTTGCCGGCTTCGAGAATCGGCCGCTCCATCAGTTTCGGGTGCGCAGCGATGGCGTCGATCAAATGCTGCTCGCTGAGACTGGCGTCCGCCAGGTTCAGGGTTTTGTATTCCTCTTCGCCGCTGCGCAGCAGTTGCCGCGCGCTGATCCCGAGCTTGCCGAGCAGGGCCTTGACTTGCGCGGCGTTCAGCGGCGTTTCCAGGTAGCGCACGATAGTCGGCTGCAAGCCGCGGGCTTCGAGCAGTTCCAGCGCGGCGCGGGATTTCGAGCAGCGCGGATTGTGATAAAGCGTCAGATCGGTCATGGCGGGTCGCTTCTGGCGTAAAGTGGCGGCTATTCTAACTGTGCGGCGCGCAATCCAGAACCGTCAGAGGCGATGGGTCGCAGGCGCTTTCGAATTTTCACAAGGAACACGACATGACACGGCGATTGGCAGCGGCATTGACCATTATCGGGGCGTTGATGCTGGGGGGCTGCGGCAATGATTACGGGATCGACCAGAACGGCCAGAAGGTTGCGTCCGAACGTCTGGACAAACAATGGGTGGTCCTTAACTACTGGGCCGAATGGTGTGGCCCGTGCCGTACGGAGATTCCTGAACTGAATCATTTGGCTGACGAACTCAAAGGCAGGAACGTCGGTGTGTTCGGAGTCAATTTCGACAATGTGCAGGGCGCGGAGCTGAAAGAAGCCAGCGAGAAACTGGGCATCAAGTTCACCGTGCTGGCGCAGGATCCGGCAGAGCTGTTCGACCTGCCGCGCAGTGAGGCGCTGCCGGTGACCTTCATCATCGATGACAAGGGCAAGGTGCGTGAACAGTTGCTGGGTGAGCAGACGGCGGCGGGGGTGATGGCGAAGCTGGAGGCGTTGCAGGCTACGAAGTAAACCGCCAGAAGCCCCTCACCCCAGCCCTCTCCCCGAGGGAGAGGGGGCCGACCGAGGTGTCTGAGACACCGGGTCGATTATGCATCCGCTAGAGAGGGGCCAGTACATCAGGGATTCAGCGAAGAGCTTTCAAGTCGGCGTATCTCTCGAATATCCCCCAATCAGTCCCCTCTACCTCTGGGAGAGGGCTAGGGTGAGGGGCTTGGCGGTCCAAGCGATCAACCCTCTTCCAGCCACCAGCGCAACGGTTTGCCTTCAGCCGGCCAGAAGCGTATCTGCTCGATCGGCGAAATGTCCCAGCGCTCGACCTTTTCCAGCGCCTGCAGGAATCGCTGTTCCTGCTCCATCAGCGCCAGGGCGCAGAGCTTGCGGGTCTTGCCGATCTTGCCGAAGGTCAGCTTGTCGCCGTCCTGCGTATAGGGCGCGAACCAATGGTTGCAGCCGCCATTGCCATAGGCGCGGCCGTCATCGCCGAGGGTTACCGTCAGATGGCTGTAATCCATCAGCGGCCGCTCGCCGATCCATTCCAGAATGTAGCTGCGGTTGTGTTGCAGTTGCACCGGCTCTGCGGCGCAACCGGCCAGGCCGACACCGATCAGCGCGGTCAGGACGAGCCGTTTCATCACGCAGGCTCTTGGCATTTCGGGCACAGGTGCTTGTCGCCAACGGCTTTCCAGCCCAGCTCGGCGATGCGCGCAGTGGCAGCCGGTTTTTCTGCGGTTTTGCCGAGTTTGGCGTCCACGGCGAATTCAAAGCTCAGCTCTTTCGCGCAGCTGTCGCAATTGACCTGCCAGGTGTGAATGGCCAGTTCGCCGAACACCGGGCCTGTGGTCATTGCGGTCCACTGGCCCGGCGGGTTGATCAGGTGGCGGACCGTGTCGACGGTCAGGCGCATGGACAAGTCCTTGCTGCCTTTGAGGGTGACCAACAGGGCATCGCCGATGCGGATCGAGCCACCGTTGCCAGTCACCTGATAGCGGCCCGGAACGAGGGCGCGGCATTCGGTGAGGGTGTGTTGCGGGTTCATCAGGGTGTAGCGGAAATCGTGTTCGACCATGGGTCCTCCAAATATGCGCGACATGCTAGCACGGGCTCGATTGCAGAATGATGCACGCGTGCGACCTTCGATCCGGTTCAAATAGGCCGACAGTCATGGCAAACTGCCGGCCCCCGAATCTGAAGGAACGGAACATGGCGCTGATCGAATGTTATGAATGCAAGCGGAGCATCAGTTCCGAAGCGCTGGTGTGCATTCACTGCGGCGCCCCGATGGCCGAGCACGCCGCCATGCAGGCGCAGTCCATTGCGGCATCGGCGCAGACCTCGACGATTTCCTTCGGCAGCCTGCCACGCAACAAGGCTGTGCCCGAAGCGGTTGTACCGCCAGTGGCCGAGCCGTTACCGAAAGTGATGCCCGCAGCAGCAGGGCGGCGTCGTCGTCAGCAGGCGGCAGAACAGGCTCGCCAGGCACAACAACCGCTCAACGCCGATGGCAGCCGCCCGGTGGAAGGCTGGCTGAAAATCATGGTGTTCCTGTTGCCGGCGTTTTTCGTCTGGTTCCTGCTGCGCAGCGGCCATTCGAGCAAGCAGCGCCTGCTCGGTTTCGGTTGGCTGGGCTTGCTGATCCTGGCGTCTTCGCTGCCCAAGTAAAACGGTTCAACCCTCGACCTGGTTCTGCGGCGCACCTGCCGCCCAGGTCGCGATGTTATCCAGGGTGGTGGCGGCAATCGCGCCCAGCGCCTCGCGGGTCAGAAATGCCTGATGCGCCGTGATGATCACGTTGGGAAACGTCAGCAGGCGTGCCAGCACATCGTCCTGCAACGGCAGGTCGGAGCGATCCTCGAAAAACAGCTGCGCCTCTTCCTCGTAAACATCCAGCCCCAGATACCCGAGTTGACCGTCCTTCAGGGCGTCGATCAGCGCCGGGGTGTCCACCAGACCACCGCGCCCGGTGTTGATCAACATCGCCCCCGCCTGCATGTGTGCCAGTGACTGGCGATTGATCAGGTGTTTGCTCTGCTCGTTGAGCGGGCAATGCAGGCTGATGATCCGCGACTGCGCGAGCAACTCCGGCAGGCTCAGATAACGCGCGCCCAAGGCCAGCACCTCGGGATTGGGATACGGGTCGCAGGCCAGCAATTCACAGCCGAAGCCGTGCATGATTTTCGCGAAGGTTGCGCCAATCTGCCCGGTGCCGACGATGCCGACAGTTTTGCCCACCAGATCGAAACCGCTCAGGCCATGCAGGCTGAAATCACCTTCGCGGGTGCGGTTGTAGGCGCGGTGCAGGCGACGATTGAGGGCGAGGATCAGCGCGACGGCATGTTCGGCCACGGCGTGCGGCGAGTAGGCCGGCACACGCACGACGGCCAGGCCGAGGCGTTTTGCTGCGGGCAGGTCTACATGGTTGTAACCGGCGGAACGCAGGGCAATCAGCCGCGTGCCGCCAGCCGCAAGGCGTTCCAGCACCGGGGCGCTGAGGTCGTCATTGATGAACGCGCAGACCACTTCGTGCTGCTCGGCCAAAGCCGCCGTATCTACGCTCAGTCGCGCCGCTTGAAAGTGCAGTTCGAGCCCGGCCGGGCAGTCGGCGCCGAGGAAGCTGTCGCGGTCGTAGGTCTGGCTGCTGAAAAAGATCGTGCGCATGAATCCTCCTGGAACATCGACGCGGGCGGCAATCGCCCGCGACAACTGTAGCGCTTTGCGCGCACCGTGCCTTGCCGTGGATCAGGCGCTGATGCGCGCCTGCGCCGCGAGTCGGTTGATCGAGCGTTCCAGTTCGTCCAGCGCGGCAGCGGCTTTCGGATCGTCCTGCTTGAGCAGGGTTTCGCTGCGCTGGCAGGCGGCGCGCAGTTGCGGCACCCCGCAATAACGGGTGGCGCCGTGCAGGCGGTGCACGCGTTCGAGCAAGGCATTCTGGTCGTGGCTGTCCCGCGCCGCGCGAATCGCTTCGCGGTCGGCTTCCAGCGAGGCCAGCAGCATGGCGAGCATGTCCGCCGCCAGATCCGCCTTGCCGGCCGCCAGACGCAAGCCTTCTTCGTGATCGAGTACCGGCAGTTCCTGCTGACTCGCCGCGCTGTCGCCGCTACGATCCGGCGCCTGATTGCGCAGGGCCAGTCCGGTCCACTTCAACACCACCTGCGCCAGTTGCCGCTCGCTGATCGGTTTGGTCAGGTAGTCGTCCATGCCGCTTTGCAGCAGCGCGCGTTTTTCGTTGGCCATGGCGTGGGCGGTGAGGGCGACGATCGGCAGCGGTGTGCAATGCCGTTCGCTTTCCCATTGGCGAATGGTTTCGGTGGTCTGGCGACCGTCCATGCCCGGCATCTGCACGTCCATCAGCACCAGATCGAAGGATTCGCTCTGGACAGCTTTGACTGCCGCGTAGCCGCTTTCCACGGCGAGCACGCGGGCGCCCATGTCTTCGAGCAGGGTTTGCACCAGCAACAGATTGGCCGGATTGTCGTCTACGCACAGCACGCGCGGCGCACGACTCGACAGCGGCTCGCCCGGTTCGCTGCGGATCTGGCGCGGATTGACCAGATCGGCCAGCGCCCGGCGCAACTTGCGCGTGCACGCCGGTTTGGCTTGAAGCTGGCTGTGCGGGTTGGGCACCGACAGATGGAACAGCGTCTGCTCGGTGGTCGGGCACAGCACCAGCACTTTGCAGCCCAAGTGTTCGAGGTCCCAGATGTGCTGGTTCAAACGCTCCGGGAGCATGTCGTTGCTGGTGATGCCGATGACCGCCAGATCGATCGCCTGATCGGTCTGATGTGCGCCGGTGACGCCATTGCTCAGGCTTTCCAGAGTATTGAACGGCGTGACGTCGAGGCCGCAGTCTTCCAGTTGATGCTGCAAGGCCTGACGCGCCAGTTCGTGATTTTCCAGTACCGCCACGCGGCGCCCGAGCAATGGCGCGGCGGGCAGGTCTTCGGCGTCGTCGCGAGTCTTCGGCAGGCTCAGGCTGATCCAGAATTCCGAACCTTCGCCCGGGGTGCTGTCGACGCCGATCTCGCCGCCCATCTGCTCGATCAGGCGCTTGGAAATCACCAGCCCCAGACCGGTGCCGCCGGGCTGGCGGGACAGCGAGTTGTCGGCCTGGCTGAAGGCCTGAAACAGCGCGCGCACATCCTGGCTCGACAAACCGATGCCGGTGTCCTGAATGCTGATGCGCAATTGCACGCTGTCTTCGTGCTCGTCTTCGAGCATCGCCCGGGCGACGATGGTGCCTTCGCGGGTGAACTTGATCGCATTGCTCACCAGGTTGGTGAGGATCTGCTTGAGGCGCAGCGGATCGCCGACCAGCGACAGCGGCGTGTCGCGATAGACCAGACTCACCAGCTCCAGCTGCTTGGCATGCGCTGCCGGGGCGAGAATGGTCAGGGTGTCCTGCAACAGATCACGCAGATTGAACGGAATGTGATCGAGCACCAGTTTGCCGGCCTCGATCTTCGAGAAATCGAGAATCTCGTTGATGATCCCCAGCAGACTGTCGGCAGATTTTTCGATGGTGCCGAGATAGTCGAGCTGGCGCGGGGTCAGTTCGCTTTTCTGCAACAGGTGAGTGAAGCCGAGAATGCCGTTGAGCGGGGTGCGGATTTCGTGGCTCATGTTGGCAAGGAATTCGGATTTGATCCGGCTGGCCTCCAGCGCCTCTTTGCGCGCCAGGTCCAGTTCGATGTTCTGGATTTCGATGGTTTCCAGGTTCTGCCGGACGTCTTCGGTGGCCTGATCGACGCTGTGCTGCAACTCTTCACGAGCGTTCTGCAGGGTGCCGGCCATGCGGTTGATGCCGGAGGCCAGTTCGTCCAGTTCCTGACTGCCGAGGGGCGGCAAACGGGTTTCCAGATGCCCGTCCTTGAGCTGCGCGACAGCCTGTTTGATCTGGCTCAGCGGACGGTTGATGGTGCGGCCCATGCGCAGCGCGAGGAGGGCGGCGCCGGCGAGTCCGGCGGCGATCAATAGCAGGCTGGCGAACAAGCTGCGATAACCGCGCAACAGCATGCCGTTGTGCGACAGCTCAAGTTCGACCCAACCGAGCAACCGCTCGGACTCCTCGGGAATGATTTCACCGGCGAGGTTGCGGTGCTTGCCGAACACCGGCATCAGGTAGCGCGTCGCGTCGTTGCCGCTGCGCCGTTGCAACAATGCGCTGTCGCCGCTGGGCGCCTGATTGAGCATGGTCGGGCCGGCGTGGGCCAGTGGCGAGCGGTCCGCCGCGAGGAAGGTCACCGCGCGCACGTCAGGTTGTTCAAGGGACTGGGTGGCGATGCGCTCGAGCAGATCGGCATCGCCGTGGCCCATCGCCGGCGCGACCAGCGGCGCCAGTTGCTCGGCGATCATTTCGCCGCGCTGCATCA
Organism: Pseudomonas sp. HN2; assembly: GCF_020736465.1. Taxonomy (NCBI): domain Bacteria; kingdom Pseudomonadati; phylum Pseudomonadota; class Gammaproteobacteria; order Pseudomonadales; family Pseudomonadaceae; genus Pseudomonas; species Pseudomonas sp. HN2. Next base: position 4,453,956 of record NZ_CP085885.1, on the reverse strand, counting down.
ATTGGCTCTGCAGGTCGGTCTGCTGGGTCCAGGTGAAATAGCCACCCAGCACCAGCGCCATCAGGCTGGTCGGCAACAAGGTCAGCAACAACACGCGACCTTTGATTCCCAGTTTCTTGAGCACGCCTATCTCCCGCATCCCGCTGATCTGTTGACACATGCGTGCATCCAGCACGCGACATGGGCGCAGTGTAGCGATTTGCTGGCGGGCAATCTTGCGGAAAATGCAGCGCGCCCCAGCACGCGTTCGTCCGACAGGCCAAGCTTGTGTTGCCCGCTGTCGGACAATCTTGAATAATCCGCCAACTGAGAATTACTTGCAGATACTCATGACTCCTGTTTCCGCTGGCCAGCCACGCATCCTTTCCATTGAAGACGATCCGGTCCTCGGCGCCTATGTGCACGAGCATCTGGGCCGCAGCGGTTTTCAGGTGACCTGGTGCCAGAACGGCCAGGAAGGTCTCAATATTGCGCAGCGTCAGCCTTTCGACGTGGTGCTGATGGACATTCTGCTGCCCGGGCTTGATGGTCTGAAACTGTTGACGCAATTGCGCCAGAGCCACTCGACGCCGGTGTTGCTGATGTCCGCGCTGGGCGCCGAGGCCGATCGCATCAGCGGCTTCCGTCTCGGTGCCGATGATTACCTGCCCAAGCCGTTCAGCATGGCCGAGTTGCATGTGCGCATCGAAGCGATCCTGCGGCGAGTCGCACTGGATCGGCGCCCACCTGCGGTGGCCGCTGCTCAGGTCGGAGGCACCCTGCGTTTCGATGACCAACAGTGCGACGTGTTCTTCCGCGAGCAAGCGGCCGGGCTGACCCGCAGCGAATTCCGTTTGCTGGAAACCCTGCACCGCAACCACGAAGAAGTGCTGAGCAAAGCCTTCCTTTATCAGCACGTCCTGCAACGCGGTTTTGCTGCCCACGACCGCAGCCTCGATATGCACATCAGCCAGATCCGCCGCAAACTCAAAGCCATCGGTTACACCGAACGCGAAGTGCGCACGGTGTGGGGCAAAGGCTATGTCTTGAGCGGTGCCGATGAAACTGTCTGAGCTGCCAGGGCGGCATTCGCTGTTCTGGAAACTGGCGTGCCTGTTGGTAGCGTTCTGTCTGTTGATGATCTGGCTGAGCTGGTCGTGGGGGCGCTACATGGAGGAACGCAATCAGTTCCTTTCCAGTGAAGCGCGCAACACTCTCAGCCGGTATGCCACACAAGCCGAACAGGCGTGGCAGCGCGGCGGGCGCGATGGTGTCGATGACTGGTTGCGAAGCATGGAATTGCGCGAGGCCAGTTGGGTGGGGGTGATTGGCGCGGACCTGCAATCGCTGAGCAGCCGCCCGTTGAACGCGGCAGAAGTGCAGCACCTGACCTTTCTGCGTGGCCTCGACTGGCCGATCCACAAGAAGGGCCGGCCGTGGCTGCGGGTACCGTTTCCCCAGGATCCGGCCGCCGGCATTCTGGTCATCGAATTGCCCGAGCGCTTTGTCCCGGGCAAGTACCGGGTGTTCTGGCGCGTGATCACCAACGGCGTGATTCCCGGACTGTTCACCCTGTTGCTCTGCGTCGGCCTGTACCGCCTGCTGGTGGTGCCGCTGAACAACCTGCGCGAACAGGCCAACGCCTGGCGCGCCGACCAATTGAATGTGCGCCTGTCGAGCGGCATCACCCAGCGCCCGGATGAACTCGGTGAGCTGGCGCGGGCCTTCGATTCCATGTCCGAACGCCTGCAAACCACCGTCGCCCTGCAACAGCAATTGTTGCGCGACCTGTCGCATGAGTTGCGCACGCCGCTGAGCCGCTTGCGCGTGGCCAGCGAAAGCGAACAGGGCCTGCCGCAACTGCGCGAACGCATCGGCCGCGAGGTGGACGGCATGCAACGCCTGGTCGAAGACACCCTGCAACTGGCCTGGCTCGACACCGACCGCTCGCCATTGCCGGATGAAGCGATCCAGATTCAGGCACTGTGGGAAATGCTCACCGACAACGCCTGTTATGAAAGCGGCTGGCCGAGTCTGCAACTGCAATGCTCGGTCGAAGCATCGTGCTGGGTGCGCGGCAACCTCAACACTCTCGCGCAAGCGCTGGAAAACATTTTGCGCAATGCCATTCGTCACTCGCCCGACGGCGGGATTGTGCGGCTGGATGGCCGGCGCGATGGTGAGTATTGGCACTTGTGGCTGGAGGATCAGGGCGGCGGCGTGGCTGAAGAGGATCTGCAGCGGATCTTTTCGCCGTTCATTCGCCTGGACGGATCGCGGCCCGGGGATGGCGGGTTTGGGCTGGGGTTGAGCATTGCGCGTAACGCGGTGCAGCGCCAGGGCGGGTTGCTCTGGGCGGAAAATGCAGGGGCTGGGTTGCGGTTGAATTTGCGCTTGTTGGCGGATGATGGTGTTGCGCCGAATGACGCTATCGCGAGCAGGCTCACTCCTACAGTGGAATTGCGTACGCCGCAGATTATTTGAACAACATAAATCCCCTTGTAGGAGTGAGCCTGCTCGCGATGTAGTCCATTCGCGCTCCCAATCCCACTGACTTGCCGGAGCGCTCGTCTTTTTCTGTATGACATTTCCCAAGCTGCACCAGCGGTCATTTCAAGCTTCCTGAACGGTTTAGGCTCGTGCTTCACCAAACCTTCAAGGAATTGCGCATGAATGCATCCAGCCTTACCGGCAGCTCAGATGGCGATCGTTTCAATGAAGTGCTCGCGCTGATTCACAGTTCCAGACACAAGGCCATGCAAGCGGTCAATACTCACCTGATCGAGCTTTACTGGCAGGTGGGCGCGCATATCAGTCGCAAGATTGAGCGGGCGGAGTGGGGGGATTCGGTGGTCGGCCAATTGGCTGAGCATCTGGCCAAAACGCAACCGGGGCTGCGAGGCTTTACACGCTCCAACTTGTTTCGCATGCGCCAGTTTTATGAGCTTTATCACGCCGAAGAGAAAGTCGCACCACTGGTGCGACAATTGTCCTGGTCCCACAATTTGATCATTTTCAGCCAGTGCAAAAGGCCGGAAGAGCGCGAATTCTATGTACGAATGGCCGTTCGAGAAAAATGGTCAAAGCGCGAACTGGAGCGGCAACTTAAAGCCGCTCTGTTCGAGCGAACCATCGCCGATCCAGCGAAAGCCTCCGCCGCGCTCAAACAAACGCACCCGGCAGCGCTTGAGATATTCCGCGATTCCTACATGGTCGAATTTCTCGACCTGCCTTCTGCTCATTCTGAAACCGATCTGCACCAAGGGCTCCTGACAAGGCTAAAGGACTTCCTCATTGAGCTGGGTCGGGACTTCTGCTTTGTCGGCTCCGAATATCCGCTGCAAGTCGGCGGCCGGGATTTCGCTGTGGATCTTCTGTTCTTCCACCGGGGGCTTAATTGCCTGGTCGCGATTGAACTCAAGGTCGGGCGTTTCGAGCCAGAGTATTTGGGCAAGCTGGATTTCTATCTGGAGGCGCTGGATCGCAATGTCCGCAAGCCCCACGAAAATCCGGCGATCGGTGTGTTGCTCTGTGCCAGCAAAGAGGACGAGGTCGTCGAGTACGCCCTCAACCGCAGTCTTTCGCCCGCATTGATTGCGCAATATCAAACATGCTTGCCGGATAAACAGTTGCTGCAAGCCAAGCTCCATGAGTTTTACGCCTTGGATACAGCCCATATGGAAAACCCGACCAGTGATCCCTTATTCCCATAAACCATAAGCACCGCACTTTGCGTGATATGGCCTGCGCGGGTTTGCCGGTATGATAGGCGCCCCCGCACGTCTGGATTGCGAATACGCCATGACCCTGCAGTACCCAACCATCGCCGATTGCGTCGGCAACACGCCGCTGGTGCGTTTGCAGCGCCTGCCCGGCGCCACCAGCAACACCCTTTTGCTCAAGCTCGAAGGGAACAACCCGGCGGGTTCGGTCAAGGACCGGCCGGCGCTGTCGATGATCACCCGTGCCGAGCTGCGCGGGCAGATCAATCCCGGCGATACGCTGATCGAGGCGACCTCCGGCAACACCGGTATCGCTCTGGCGATGGCCGCTGCGATCAAGGGTTACAAGATGATCCTGATCATGCCGGACAACTCCAGCGCCGAGCGCAAAGCGGCGATGACCGCTTACGGCGCCGAGCTGATTCTGGTCACTCAGGAAGAGGGCATGGAAGGCGCCCGCGATCTGGCCCAGCGTATGGAAGCCGAAGGCCGTGGCAAGGTGCTCGACCAGTTCGCCAACGGCGACAACCCAGAAGCGCACTACACCACCACCGGTCCGGAAATCTGGCGTCAGACCCAAGGCAGCATCACCCATTTCGTCAGTTCGATGGGCACCACCGGGACCATCATGGGCGTGTCGCGCTACCTCAAAGAGCAGAGCGACAGCGTGCAGATCGTCGGCCTGCAACCGATGGAAGGCTCGGCTATTCCCGGCATCCGCCGCTGGCCGCAGGAATACCTGCCGAAGATCTATCAGGCTGACCGCGTCGATCGCATCGTCGACATGGCGCAAAGCGAAGCCGAAGACGTCACTCGTCGTCTGGCCCGCGAAGAAGGCATCTTCTGCGGCGTGTCCTCGGGCGGTGCGGTGGCAGCGATGCTGCGCCTGTCCAAAGAAGTTGAAAACGCGGTGATCGTCGCGATCATCTGCGACCGTGGCGACCGTTACCTGTCGACCGGCATTTTCGACGCGCCCAACTGATGGCCAAACACGAAAGAGGCCTGCGCTTCCAGCCCACGGGCGGCAGCAAGGCGCCGCAAATTCCGACCGGTAAAAAGCAGCGCTTGAGCATCGAGCGCCTGGCCAGTGACGGTCGCGGTATCGCGTTTTTCGAAGGCAAAACCTGGTTCGTCCTCGGCGCCCTTGCCGGTGAAGAGGTCGAAGCGCGGGTGCTTGGCGCCCACGGCAAAGTGGTCGAAGCGCGCACCGAGCGTGTGTTTACCGCAAGCGACTTGCGTCGTCCGGCAGCGTGCGCGCACTTCGGCCGCTGTGGCGGTTGCAGCGTCCAGCACTTGCCCCACGCCGAACAGCTCGCCCTGAAACAGCGCATGCTCGCCGAGCAATTGTCGCGAGTTGCCGGTGTCGAACCCGAAGAATGGGCAGCGCCGCTGACCGGCCCGGAATTCGGTTACCGTCGGCGCGCGCGCATCGCCGTGCGCTGGGACATGAAAGCGAAGAAGCTCGAAGTGGGTTTCCGCGCCGCCGGCAGTCAGGACATCGTTGCGATCAGCGAATGCCCGGTGCTGGTACAGCCCTTGCAACCGATCATGACCCGTTTGCCGGAGATGCTGCGGCGCCTGAGCAAGCCCCAGGCGCTGGGCCATGTCGAGTTGTTCAGCGGCTCATCTCTGGCGGTGTTGCTGCGGCACATGGCGCCTTTGTCCGAAGCGGATCTGACGATTCTCAAGGATTTCTGCCAGTTCCATCAGGCGCAGTTGTGGTTGCATGGCGAAGGTGAACCGCAACCGGTCGAGGCCGGTCAGAGCCTCGGTTATCGCCTGGAGCAGTGGGATCTCGAACTGGCGTACCGGCCGGGAGACTTTGTTCAGGTCAACGCCGGGGTCAACGAAGCGATGATCGCTCAGGCGCTGGAGTGGCTGCAGCCGACGGCTGACGAGCGCGTGCTCGATCTGTTCTGCGGGCTGGGCAATTTTGCCCTGCCGCTGGCCAAAAGCGTACGTGAAGTGGTGGCGGTAGAGGGCGTGCAGACCATGGTCGAGCGTGCCGCTGCGAATGCCCTCAGTAACAATTTGCATAACACAAAGTTTTTTCAAGCCGATTTATCCCAGCCTTTGACCGATGCTCAGTGGATCGGAAACGGCTTTTCTGCGGTACTCTTGGACCCACCGCGTGACGGTGCTTTCGAGGTGGTGCGCAAGCTCGCGACCCTGGGCGCCAGACGGTTGGTATACGTGTCGTGCAACCCGGCCACGCTGGCGCGCGATACGCAGGAATTGATCAAGCAGGGCTACCGGTTAAAACGTGCCGGGATTCTCGATATGTTTCCTCAGACGGCACATGTCGAGGCCATGGCGTTATTTGAAGCGAGCCAGGACGGCTCGTCTGAATCCGTCTGATCTGTCCGCGCAGCGCTCGCCTGAGCCCCGCGAGCGCGAACGGACACTGAGGATCAGCGATTTGACGCATTGAATCTGCGTCGTAGGGAAGGTAAAGCAGCATGGTACAGGTGAGAGCACACCAGCCGATCAACACCGACGGCAGTATCAATCTCGAGGCCTGGCTCGATCACGCGGTCAGTGTCGATCTGGCACTGGATCGCGAGGCCTTGAAAGAAGCCTGCGAGTTCGCTCGCGAGGCCGAACAACAGTCCAACGCCAGGAAGAACCTGTGGGCCGAAGGCTCCGGCAGTTTCAGCACTGGCCTTGAGATCGCCGAAATCCTTGCCGACCTCAAGCTCGATCAGGATTCACTGGTCGCCGCCGTGTTGTATCGCGGCGTGCGCGAAGGGCAGATCGAACTGGCGGCAGTCGGCCAGCGCTTCGGCCCGGTGGTGGCCAAACTGATCGACGGCGTGCAGCGCATGGCGGCCATCAGCGCCAGTCTCAGCCCACGGCAGTCGATGGTCATGGGCACCCAGGGGCAGGTCGAAAACCTGCGCAAGATGCTCGTGGCGATGGTCGATGACGTGCGCGTTGCGCTGATCAAACTGGCCGAACGCACCTGCGCCATTCGTGCGGTGAAAACCGCCGACGATGAAAAGCGCAACCGCGTCGCCCGGGAAGTCTTCGACATCTATGCGCCGCTCGCGCATCGTCTCGGCATCGGTCACATCAAATGGGAGCTGGAGGACTTGTCCTTCCGCTATCTCGAACCGGATCAATACAAGCAGATCGCCAAGTTGCTCCACGAGCGGCGGCTGGATCGCGAGCGCTTCATCAGCGACGTGATGACCCAGCTCAAGGACGAACTGCAGGCCACCGGCGTCGACGCCGACATCAGCGGCCGGGCCAAACACATCTACTCGATCTGGCGCAAAATGCAGCGCAAGGGCCTGGAATTCAGCCAGATCTACGACGTTCGCGCCGTGCGCGTGCTGGTGCCGGAAATGCGCGACTGCTACACCGCGCTCGGCATCGTCCACACTCTGTGGCGGCATATCCCGAAAGAATTCGACGACTACATCGCCAACCCGAAAGAGAACGGCTACCGCTCGCTGCACACGGCGGTGATCGGCCCGGAGGGCAAGGTCCTCGAGGTGCAGATCCGCACTCATTCGATGCACGAAGAAGCCGAACTTGGCGTCTGCGCGCACTGGCGCTACAAGGGCACCGACGTCAAATCCGGTTCAAACCATTACGAAGAGAAAATTTCCTGGCTGCGTCAGGTTCTCGAATGGCACGAAGAGCTCGGTGACATCGGCGGTCTGGCTGAACAGCTGCGCGTCGACATCGAGCCCGATCGGGTCTACATCTTCACGCCCGATGGTCACGCCATCGACTTGCCGAAAGGCGCGACGCCGCTGGATTTCGCCTACCGGGTGCACACGGAAATCGGCCACAACTGTCGCGGCGCGAAGATCAACGGCCGTATCGTGCCGCTGAACTACAGCCTGCAGACCGGCGAGCAGGTCGAGATCATCACCAGCAAGCACGGCACCCCGAGCCGCGACTGGCTGAACCCGAACCTCGGTTACGTGACCACCTCGAGGGCGCGGGCGAAGATCGTTCACTGGTTCAAGTTGCAGGCTCGCGATCAGAACGTTGCCGCTGGTAAAACCCTGATCGAGCGCGAACTCAATCGCCTTGGCCTGCCGGCGGTGGATTTCGACAAGCTGGCCGAAAAAGCCAACATGAAAACCGCCGAAGACATGTTCGCGGCCCTTGGGGCCGGCGACCTGCGTCAGGCGCATCTGGTCAACCTCGCGCAGCAACTGGTCGAGCCGGAGCGCGGCAACGAACAGTTGGAGCTGATCCCGCGCAAGGCTACTGGTTACAAGCCGGGCAAGCGCGGCGATATCCAGATTCAGGGCGTCGGCAACCTGATGACGCAGATGGCCGGCTGCTGCCAGCCGCTGCCGGGCGACGCGATCGTCGGTTACATCACCCAGGGCCGTGGCGTGAGCATTCACCGTCAGGACTGCGCCTCGGTGCTGCAACTGGGCGGGCGCGAGCCGGAGCGGATCATTCAGGTCAGCTGGGGCCCGGTGCCGGTGCTCACCTATCCGGTGGACATCATCATTCGCGCCTACGACCGTTCCGGGCTGCTGCGTGACGTCTCGCAGGTGCTGCTCAACGAGCGCATCAACGTGCTGGCGGTCAACACCCGCTCGAACAAGGAAGACAACACCGCACTGATGTCGCTGACCATCGAGATCCCCGGTCTGGATGCGCTCGGGCGGCTGCTGGGGCGGATTTCGCAATTGCCGAACATCATTGAAACGCGGCGTAACCGAACTCCGTGATGCAATTGATTGTTCCCTGTGGGAGCGAGCCTGCTCGTGAAGAGGGCGTGTCAGTCGACATCTTTGTTGCAGACACGCCGCTTTCGCGAGCAGGCTCGCTCCCACATGGGATTTGTGGTGAGCCAGATAAATGAAGTACACCCTCGAAGACCTGCTCCATCTGATGTCCCGTCTGCGCGATCCGCAGTTCGGTTGTCCGTGGGACATCAAGCAAACCTACGCGACCATCGTCCCGCACACCCTCGAAGAAGCCTATGAAGTGGCCGATGCCATCGAACGCGGCGATCTCGATCATTTGCAGGGCGAGTTGGGTGATCTGTTGTTTCAGGTGGTGTATTACAGCCAGTTGGCCAAGGAAGAAGGGCGGTTCGAATTCGCCGGAGTGATCGACAGCATCACGCGCAAACTGATTCGTCGTCATCCCCACGTATTCCCCACCGGCGACCTGTACGCGCCGCTTGACGTGCCGCGCTTGAGCGAAGAGCAGGTCAAGCAGCGCTGGGAAGAGATCAAGGCCGAAGAGCGCGCCGAAAAATCCGCGGCGCCCGAGCAGTTGTCGCTGCTCGACGATGTGCCGGCCACGTTGCCGGCACTGTCGCGCTCAGCCAAGTTGCAGAAGCGCGCCGGGCAGGTCGGTTTCGACTGGCCGGACGCCTTGCCGGTGCTCGACAAGGTCCGCGAAGAGCTCGATGAAGTGCTCGAAGCCATGTCCGAAAACGATCCGGTGGCGGTGGCCGACGAGATCGGCGACCTGCTGTTTTCCGTGGTCAATCTGGCCCGGCATCTGAAGGTCGATCCGGAAACCGCCTTGCGCGGCGCCAACGGCAAGTTTGAAAGACGTTTCCGTTTTATCGAACAGGCATTGCGCGACACCCACCGTCCCATGGAAGATTGCACCCTCGAAGAGTTGGACGCCCTGTGGGGCGAAGCCAAACGCCAGGAAAAGAATGAGCCCAGCTGCGGCTGAGCCGTTGCCCAAGTGAGTAAGCATTGATGAGCCTTTCCCTTCGCGACCAGTTGCTCAAAGCAGGCCTGGTCAATCAAAAGCAGGCCAAGCAGGTCAGCAAAGACAAGCAGAAGCAACAGCGTCTGGCCCACAAAGGCCAGGCCGAGCTGGATGATTCGCAGCAGCGCGCCGCCCAGGAAGCCATGGCCGAGAAGGTCAAGCGCGACCAGGAGCTGAACCGTCAGCAGCAGGAGAAGGCCGAGGCCAAGGCCCGCGCCGCACAGGTCAAGCAGTTGATCGAGGTCTCGCGTCTGCCCAAGCTGACCACCGAGGACTACTACAACTTCGTCGACGACAAGAAGGTCAAGCGCATCTCGGTCAACACGCTGATGCGCAACAAGCTCAGCAGCGGCTCGCTGGCGATCGTGCACCACAACGGCGGCTATGAAGTGATTCCCCGTGAAGCGGCACTCAAGATCCAGGAGCGCGACCCGCAGCGCATCGTCCAGCTCAACGTGCAGACCGAAGAGGTCAACGCCGAGGACGATCCGTACGCGGCTTATCAGATCCCTGACGATCTGATGTGGTAAGCGATTGTGGCGAGGGAGCTTGCTCCCGCTGGGGCGCGAAGCGGCCCCGCTCTTTATCCTGAGAGCAGGGCCTGCTGCGCAGTCCAGCGGGAGCAAGCTCCCTCGCCACAATGTGCAATGTTTGCCTGATCAGGCGGACTTCAGTTCTCTTTGCTGTTCCTGCATTTCCAGTTCGGCCTTGTAGTTGTGGGCATCGATCTCGTTGTGGAACATGCCGACCAGCAAGTCTTGTTGATGCACGTCCCAGATACGGATACCGGCGGCCAAGCCTTCGTGGGACATGTGTGAATCGTCGCGTTCAGTTACTTTTACAGTCATCTGCTAGCTCCAGATCTCAAGTTGCTGCACCAAGGCGTGTGCAGGACTCCGTTATAGGATTTGTTAGCCAGCTAAGTAAACCGCCGATTGGCGCAAGGTGTTGTTGCGGATTTCGCAACAGTGCTGCAGCCCGCGTAAACCGCGACATTCGGTCGCAGGGTGATTGGTTTCATGACGAATCTTTCATCTCCAGCGCACCGCGAAACCCTGTAGGAGTGAGCCTGCTCGCGATAGCGGAGTGTCAGTCACAGAAGATGTTGGCTGATCCAGCGCTATCGCGAGCAGGCTCACTCCTACAAAGGATTTTTGTCGGCTCGGAGATTCCATAGACCAAAAAAAACGCCCCGAACCAGTCGGGGCGTTTTCATGTGTGGCTCGGCAGCGAGGACTTACTTGCCTTCCCAGCGCTTCAGCACCAGCGTGGCGTTGGTGCCGCCGAAGCCGAAGCTGTTGCTCATCACAGTGTTGATGGTGGCGTTCTCGCGGGTCTTGGTCAGCACAGGCAGATCGGCCACTTCCGGGTCCAGCTCGTCGATGTTGGCGGAGCCGGCAATGAAGTTGCCTTCCATCATCAGCATGCAGTAGATCGCTTCGTGCACGCCGGCAGCGCCCAGGGAGTGACCGGACAGGCTCTTGGTCGAGCTGATCGCTGGAGCCTTGTCGCCGAACACTTCACGCACACCTTTCATTTCCGCGACGTCGCCGACCGGAGTCGAAGTGCCGTGGGTGTTCAGGTAGTCGATCGGGGTGTCGACGGTGGACAGCGCCTGCTGCATGCAGCGGATTGCGCCTTCACCGCTCGGGGCAACCATGTCGTAGCCGTCGGACGTTGCGCCGTAGCCAACGATCTCTGCGTAGATTTTCGCGCCGCGGGCCAGAGCGTGTTCCAGCTCTTCGACGACAACCATGCCGCCGCCGCCAGCGATGACGAAACCGTCACGGTCCTTGTCGTAGGCGCGGGAAGCTTGTTCCGGGGTGTCATTGCGCTTGCTGGACAGGGCGCCCATGGCGTCGAACAGGAAAGACTGGCTCCAGTGCTCTTCTTCACCGCCACCGGCGAAGACGATGTCCTGCTTGCCCATCTGGATCTGTTCCATGGCGGTACCGATGCAGTGAGCACTGGTGGCGCAGGCAGACGCGATGGAGTAGTTCAGGCCCTTGATCTTGAATGGCGTGGCCAGGCAGGCGGAAACGGTGCTGCTCATGGTCCGCGTGACGCGGTACGGGCCGACGCGTTTCACGCCTTTCTCACGGAGGATGTCCAGCGCTTCCATCTGGTTCAGCGTGGAGGCACCGCCGGAGCCGGCGATCAGGCCGGTGCGCGGGTTGGACACCTGCTCTTCGGTCAGGCCGGAGTCAGTGATGGCGTCTTTCATGGCCAGGTAGGCATAAGCCGCTGCATGGCCGACGAAGCGATAGATCTTGCGATCGATCAGCTCTTCAAGGTTGAGGTCGATGGAGCCGGAAACCTGGCTACGCAGACCCATTTCAGCATATTCCGGGTTGAACCGGATGCCAGGGCGGCTTGCACGCAGGTTAGCGGAGACGGTCTCTTTGTCATTGCCCAGGCACGAAACGATGCCCAGACCAGTGATAACGACGCGGCGCATGCGAATAACCCTTAGAAGTTGTCAGTGGAGGTGAACACGCCGACGCGCAGGCCTTCGGCGGTGTAGATTTCGCGTCCGTCGACACTCACCGAACCATCGGCGATGGCCATGTTCAGCTTGCCCTTGAGGACGCGTTTGATATGAATGTTGTAAGTGACTTTCTTGGCGGTCGGCAGCACCTGACCGAAGAATTTCACCTCGCCCGAACCCAGCGCACGGCCGCGGCCCGGCAGGCCTTGCCAGCCCAGGAAGAAGCCGACCAGTTGCCACATGGCATCCAGACCCAGGCAGCCCGGCATCACCGGATCGCCTTCGAAATGGCAGGCGAAGAACCACAGGTCAGGGTTGATATCCAGTTCGGCGACCAATTCACCTTTGCCGTACTTGCCGCCTTCTTCGCTGATATGGGTGATGCGATCCACCATCAGCATGTTCGGGGCGGGCAGTTGCGCGTTACCTGGGCCGAACAGCTCACCGCGACTGCAGCGCAGCAGGTCTTCCCGAGTAAAGGCGTTTTGTTTGGTCATGCGAGCTCCTCAATAATCCCATGCGGCAGGTGGGGCAGATCTTCCCGACCGTTCGAAGCGTTCATGCCTCGAACCGGCAGCCTACTCATAGACTATTGCGTTGTGGTGAAAGTCACAGCACCAAGGACATGAATGTACACTTGTGCACTGAAATTTTTAATCAAGCCCCTTTTGGGGCTCGTTCGGGTGCCTAAGACTGCCGCACTTTCGCTTTTCACGCCAGTCGCAGATGGTCGAAAGGCCCACACTACGACACCCAGCGCTGCAAAATCTGCTGCAGGTCATTGCGTTTGAACGGCTTGGCCAGGTAATCGTTCATACCCGCCGCCAGACAGGTTTCGCGGTCGCCCTGCAAGGCATTGGCAGTCAGCGCGATGATCGGCACATCGCGGCGTCCGGGCAGGCCGCGAATCTGTCGCGTGGCCTCGTAGCCGTCGATGACCGGCAGGCGGCAATCCATCAGAATCACTTCGAATTCGCCGTCCCCGGCGCTGCGCACCGCTTGCGCGCCATCGGTCGCCACGCTGACGGCAAAACCCAGACTGCGCAGCATCGCTTCGATCACGGTCTGGTTGACCGGGTTGTCTTCTACCAGCAACACATGACGCCCGTCGCCCTGACCGCTGCCGTTCAGCGCACGCGGCGCGGCCAGCGCCGGCATTGCCTGCTTATAAAGCGCCAATGGAATTTCCAGCGTGAACACCGAACCGCGTCCTTCCTCACTCTGCGCGCGCAAGGTGCCGCCCATGCGTTCGGCGAGCGTGCGCGCGATCGGCAGACCCAGGCCGGTGCCGCCGTAACGGCGAGAGATCGAGCTGTCGGCCTGCTGGAAGGCATTGAACATCAGCTCCAGACTCTGCGATGAAATGCCGATGCCGCTGTCGCGCACCGAGCAGGTGAACCACAGCAGTTCATGATCCAGCGATTGCCATTGCGCCTCGATGCTGACCCGGCCCTGCTCGGTGAACTTCAAGGCATTGCCGACCAGATTGACCAGAATCTGCCGGATCCGCGTCGGATCGCCCTGCACCTGCAAACCGCGCATGTCGTCGGGAATGCGCAGATTCAGCGCCAGGCCTCGCTGCACCGCACTGTGCTGGAACGATTGCGCGCAGGCGCCGATCAGCTCGGCGAGGTTGAACGGAATGTGCTCAAGCTCCAGCTCCGAACGCTCGATTCGCGAGAAGTCGAGAATGTCGTTGATGACCTTGAGCAAATGCTCGGTCGACTCCGAAGCGAGAGCGGCGTATTCCACCTGCTCGTCGGTCATCTCGGTGGTTTCGAGCAACTGCAGCATGCCCAGCACGCCGTTCATGGGGGTGCGCAGTTCGTGGCTCATCATCGCCAGGAAATCCGATTTGGCGTTGTTGGCCTTTTCCGCTTCTTCGCGGGTCTGGATCAGTTGCGCCATCGCCTGTTGCTGTTCGCGGCTGGCCTGTTCCAGCGCCTGGGCGAGGTTGTTGATGTGCTGCGACAGCGCGCCCAGTTCGGTGTCGTCGACGATCGGCAGCGGGGTTTTGTAGTCGCCTTCCTGAATCGCCTTGACTGCGTCGCCGATGTCGCGGATCGGTTGCGACAGACTGCCGGCCAGACGCCGGGCGACGACGAAGGTGAAGAGCAGGGCAAACAGCGCGAGAATCCCGGCCTTGAAAAGGATCTCCTGCTGGCGCTGACTGAAAGCGTCGTTGGACAGGCCGACGATCACCCGCCCCAGATAATCCTCGCCCGCGGCGCTGTTGCTGACTTTGCCGTCCTGGAAAAAATCATTGTGCAAAGCGATCCGCTGCAGGCGCACCGGGGCCTGGAACACTTCGACCTGATGGGGGCGGCTGTGGCTGTCGGCCGGTTGTTCGACATACACCAGAATCCGGTTGGCGCTGTCCTGCACTTCGAGAAAACGCACATTGGGCGTGGCCAGTGTCGCTTTGAGCAGGCTTTCCAGCACTTCGTTGTTGCCCGAAATCACCCCGTATTCCGTGGCCGGGGCCAGTTGGTTGGCGATCAACTGGCCGGTGTGGTTCAGCTCCTGACGCAAATCCTGGATGCGCACGAAGGTAAAGAAGCTGATCAGCAGCAACGTCAGCAACAGCGCCGGGCCGAGGCTGATCAGCTGCGTGCGGGTGTTGATGTCCCAACGGCGACGGAAATTCATGGGCGACGCTCTCCTTCGGCCAAGGCACTGGCGACAGATGCTTCATTCAACGGTTCGATGCCTAGGGAACGAGCCACCTGCGCATTACTTGAGACTTTGAAACGATCGGGATAGAGCGCCCGCGGCCATGCGCTGGTCGGCTGATCGAGCAAATGGTCGAGGATCGCCAGCCAGTCGCTTTGATCGCTGTAGGTACTGGCGAGACTGCCAGCGCGAACGAATGCAATGTTGGGGCCGATCAGCGCAACCTGCCGCGAGTAGCTGCTGAGCAACAGATTCTTTGCAGTTTGTGAGTTGTACAGATCGGGGTCGTCGAGACCGAGCAATACGTCGCTGTTTTTCAGCACGGCTTGCAACGGACGGCTGTCGTGGGTGTTGTCCCAGCGCTGGCTGACGATGTCCAGATTCAAGGACCGGGCAGCCACGCGCAGTTCGTCGAGAAGGAATTCGCCGTGCTCATCGAACAGCACGCCGACGCGCCGGGCCTGGGGCAGAATTCGCCGGATCAGTTGCAGTTGTCGGCTCAGCGGCGGGTCGCTCCACAGCAGACTCAGGCGCGCCGGGTGGGCATCGGCGAAACGCTGGCGCGCCTGCAAGCGGCTGATGCGCAACACCAGGGTCGACGGGCCTTGCGCGTCCTGCAGGCGCCAGTCGAGGCTCGGCAGATCGAGCAGGATCAGGCGCAGGCTGGCCGGCAGTTTGCCCGGCGCCGGCAGGCTCGCCAGCGGCTGAAACCGCACGTTGTCGGTCGGGCGCAGTTCACTCAATGCTTGGACGAACGCCTGCACGCCGGGGCTTTCCTCGGCGCCGGTCAGGAGAATGTCGGCGGCCTGCACCGCGACCCCGTGCAGCCACGCGGTCAAGAACAGGCAGAGCCCCGCCAGCCAGTGGCCAAGGGTTGGCGTCTTCCGTGACGAGCCGTTGCGCATCCTAGAACTCCAGCTCGGCGCTGAAATACATCACCCGGCGTTCGTCATAATTGTTATCGACGAAGGTGTTCGGCTGATGGTCGAGACGCCGTTGCAGCACGCCCGCCAGTTGCAGCTGCGCTTTGCCAATGGCGATGCGTTTGGCGATGCGTGTGTCGACGCGTTCGAAGCGATAGCCGTTGAGCGCGTTGTCACCGTAATAGAAGAGGGCGCTGTTCCAGCCATGGCCCCAACTGCGCAGCCAACCGGCGGAACCGCTGTTGCGCGAGGTGAACTGCTGATCCAGCGGATTGCTCGCCTCGGCGTCGACGAAGGCGTAGGTGAAGCGCAAACGGTCGGCGCTGCTGAGGCGCCAGTCGAGTTGCGTTTCCGTGCCGCGAAAGCGCGAACTGTTGGCGTTGCTGGCGATGTACTGATTGTTGCGCAGCGGCTCGCTGATCATCCCGGTGATTTCGTCGTAGAACAGCTTCACGTCTACGGCCAGTCCGAGTTCGGCGAAATAGCCGTTGTAGCCCAATTCCCGCGAGCGCATGTGCTCCTGATCGAGATCGCCGGGGCCGCGGGTCTTGACGAAATAGCGCGCCGACGACTGGCCATACGCCGAAGGTCGCAGGTTGCTGACCTGATAGCTCCAGTTGACGTTGTTCTCGAACATGTCCGGCGAACGGATCGCCTCCGAGTACACCGCGCGCAGGCCGTGACGCGGGTTGATCAGGTAGTTGACCGCGAAGCGCGGGGTCAGCGAACTGCCGATCAGTTGCGTGTCTTCGAACATCGCACCGCCCTGCACCAGCCAGTGCTCGGTAGCGCGCCATTCCAGTTGGCCGAAGGCGCGCCAGGTGGTGTCGTCGAGGGTACCGTTGAAGTAGGTCTCGGAGTCGGCGCGGTCGTAGCGGTAGTTGAGGCCGCTGACCAGACGCAGGCTGTCGGACAGGCTGAGGGTGTCTTGCAGTTCGAGGTCGTAACGCGACTCGCGGGCGCTCTGATCGATGTCGCCGCACAGGGTTCTGCTCGCGCCGTTACGCCATTGTTCGAGCACCTGATTGGCCAGGGCCATTTCCTCTGGCGTGCCGGGTGCCGCGCCGGGGCCGGTGAACTGGCTGATGTTGCGCGCCAGGCGTTCGGTGTAATTCGGGTTGAGCTGCCACAATTGCGTCAGTTCAGGACTGAACGACACCTCGGCATCGCAGGCGCGCCAGACTTGCTGGCGGTCCCAATGCTGCGCCGAGCCTTGCACGTAAAGGCTGTGTTCCGGGTTGATATCGAGGTTCCAGCGCACCGAGCCGGCGTAATCCTTAGCGACCACGTCGGAATTGTTCCCGGCGTCGGTAATCCCGGAGAACACCGGGCGGTAGGTATAGGGCCGTTGATTGCTGCCGTCCTTGGCGTTGAGCTGCCAGTCGAGGCTTTGTCCTTCATTGAGGTCGTGACTGATCGCCAGACTCAGACGATTCAAGCGCCGACTGTCACGGTAATCGGCGCCGTTGCGGTCGCTGTCGAAACCGTCATCTTCCTGGCCGGACAGCGACAGGCGCAAATCGCCGCCATCCCAACCGGTGCCCTGGCTGGCATAAAAGTCGTTGATGCCGCGCTGGCCGCGAGTGATTTTCAGGCGCGTGCCGTGACTGTCCGCCGGGTGGCGAGTGATGATGTTGATCACCGCCATCAATGCGTTGGCGCCGTAGCTGACGGTGTTCGGGCCGCGAAACACCTCGATCCGCTCGATGTCTTCCATGGCCACTGGAATATCGCTCCAGTCCACCGTCGCCAGACCGGCGCGGTACACCGAACGGCCATCGATCAGCACCTGCATGCGTCGTGCTTCGCTGGCGTTGGTGCCGTGGTAATTCACCGCCGGCTGATTGCCGTTGATGTTGCCGACCATCATCCCCGGCACCAGCCGCAACAGTTCGCTGATATCGCGGGCACCGCTGGCAGTGATCAATTCGTTGTCGAGGACGGTCATGCTCCCGGGCACTTCTGCCGGCGTCTGCTTCAGCCGCGTGGCCGTGAGCACCGGCGGCAGCGTCTGGCTGTCGACGAACAGGTCGTCCGCCAGCACCAGCGGGCTGAACAGCAGTGCCAGTAGCAGGGGCGAGCGCGGGGGAGGAGGGCCAGAAAACACGACACAGCCTGTAGAGAGAAGAATTGGCGCGCATGTTAACCGAGGGCGGCGACTTTTCCAGTGACGTTACAGGCATTTTCCTAGGCTTTATTGGTCTTCTTCCTACAAATGTCGGTAATTGTTGCTGGGGCTGGCCGCCACCGGGGCGCCCCGTATAATGCCCGGCATCGCCACTGGTATGGATTAACGGATTGCATATGACTGAACAGCGCCCGATTGCGGTCCTGGGAGGCGGAAGTTTTGGTACCGCCGTGGCCAATCTGCTGGCCGAGAACGGCCATCAAGTCCTTCAGTGGATGCGTGACCCCGAGCAGGCCGAGGCCATCCGGGTCAATCGCGAAAACCCACGCTACCTCAAAGGCATCAAGATTCTGCCGGGGGTGAGCGCCGTCACCGACCTGCAGGCCACCCTTGACGCCTGCGATCTGTGCTTTGTCGCGCTGCCCTCCAGCGCCTTGCGCACGGTGCTTGCGGCCCACGCCCAGCGCTTGAGCGGCAAGATGCTGGTCAGCCTGACCAAAGGCATTGAAGCGCAGACCTTCAAACTGATGAGCCAGATCCTCGAAGAGATCGCCCCGCAGGCGCGGATCGGCGTGTTGTCGGGGCCGAACCTGGCGCGGGAAATCGCCGAACATGCATTGACCGCCACAGTGGTCGCCAGCGAAGACGAAGAGCTGTGCAAACAGGTGCAAGCCGCGCTGCACGGGCGCACCTTCCGCGTTTACGCCAGCGCCGACCGGTTCGGTGTCGAACTGGGCGGGGCGTTGAAAAACGTTTACGCGATCATCGCCGGCATGGCGGTGGCGCTGGAGATGGGCGAGAACACCAAGAGCATGCTGATCACTCGCGCCTTGGCCGAGATGACCCGCTTCGCTGTGAATCAAGGCGCCAACCCGATGACCTTTCTCGGCCTGGCCGGGGTCGGCGATCTGATCGTGACGTGTTCGTCGCCCAAGAGCCGCAACTATCAGGTCGGTTTCGCCCTTGGTCAGGGCTTGAGCCTCGACGAAGCGGTGTCGCGTCTCGGCGAAGTCGCCGAAGGGGTCAATACCCTCAAAGTGCTCAAGGCCAAGTCCCAGGAAGTCGGTGTGTACATGCCGCTGGTCGCCGGGCTGCACGCAATCCTGTTCGAAGGACGCACGCTGGAGCAGGTGATCGGTCTACTGATGCGTGCCGAGCCGAAAACCGACGTCGACTTTATTTCCACCAGCGGTTTCAACTGATTCAGCTGTTACACGGACAGGAAGCAAGCCATGAACGATCCGAAAACCGAAACCCAGTACGAATCCATTCTCCTGCGGGTGTTGTGGATGATCGTTTATCTGCTGGTCTGGCAAGTCGCGCAATTCATCCTCGGCGCGGTGGTACTGGTGCAACTGATCTACCGTTTGATCTACGGCGCACCGAGCGCCAGCCTGATGAATTTTGGCGACAGCCTCAGCCAGTTCCTCGCGCAGATCGGCCGCTTCGGCACGTTCCACAGTGACCAGAAGCCCTGGCCGTTCGCCGACTGGCCAGCGCCGCGCACCCCGGAAGGGGAAACGCCGCACACCGTCGCCCCGGCCGCGCATCCGGTGCGCGATGAGGAGCCAAAACTATGAAACTCTGGGTATTGCGTCACGGTGAGGCGGTGCCTCACGGCTCGAAAATCGATTCCGAACGTGAGCTGACCGAGCACGGCCGCAAGGAAGCCCTGACGAGCGCGGCGCATCTGATGGGCCAGCCGCTGACCGCGATTTACGCCAGCCCTTATCTGCGCGCGCAGCAGACTGCGCAAATCGTTCGTGAGGTACTCGGCTTCGAGCCGGAGATTCGCACGGTCGACTGGCTGACGCCGGATACTGATCCCGACAAGGTGGCCGAGCAATTGGTTGCGGTGAGCAATGTACTGCTGGTCAGCCACAACCCGTTGGTGGGCAATCTGCTCAGCTATTTGCAACATGGCGCCGGGCATCCACCGGAGCGAGTCAGTACAGCGGGACTGGCGGAGCTCGAACACAGTGAACTGCTGATTGGCTCAATGAAGCTCAATAGCCTTAAGCACCCTTAAAAGCAAAGATCGCAGCCTTCGGCAGCTCCTACATTGGAATGCATACCCCTGCAGGAGCTGCCGAAGGCTGCGATCTCTTCATCTTGTCTCTTTTGGTAAAAAATTCAACCAAGCACTTGCTTGGTTGACTACGCTTGCTCCAGACCCAAAAAAACAGGAGCGAGTCGCATGTCTGCCGCCTTCCGTTTACCGCTGGACGTGTTCTACGAACGGGAAGCCCGGCACCCGCGCCAGCGCTTTCTGGTGCAGCCCATCGGTGGCGGCCAGGTCGAGACGCTGAGCTGGGCGGACGTCGGCCATCAGGCACGCTGCGCTGCCCACTGGCTACGGGCGCGGGAACTGCCGCCCGGCAGCCACATCGCCCTGATCTCGAAAAACTGCGCGCACTGGATCATCGCCGACCTGGCGATCTGGATGGCCGGGCATGTCTCGGTGCCGCTGTATCCCAACCTCACCGCGGAATCCGTGACGCAGGTGCTGACCCACTCGGAAAGTGCGCTGGCGTTCATCGGCAAGCTCGATGACTGGGCAGGCATGTCCCAAGGCGTGCCGGCGGGTTTGCCGACCATCAGCCTGCCGCTGCATCCGCCGGGCGAATTCGATTTCAGTTGGGCGGACCTGCAAAACTGTTCGCCGATCCAGGACGATCCGCGTCCGGCCGCCGAGCAACTGGCGACGATCATCTACACCTCCGGCACCACCGGCCTGCCCAAAGGCGTGATGCACAGTTTCGCCAATCTCGGTTTCGCCACCAGTCGGGGCACGCAGCTGTTCGGGCTCAACGAGAACGATCGGCTGCTGTCGTACTTGCCGCTGTGTCACGTCGCCGAGCGCATGTTTGTCGAACTGGCGTCGATCTACACCGGGCAGACGGTTTTTTTCGCCGAAAGCCTCGACACCTTTATTACCGATCTGCAGCGCGCGCGGCCGACGGCCATGTTTGGCGTGCCGCGTATCTGGACCAAATTCCAGATGGGGGTGTACAGCAAGATCCCGGCGCAGCGTCTGGACTTTCTCCTCGGGCTGCCCTTCATCGGCAAGCGGGTCGGGCATAAAGTGCTGGCCGGGCTTGGCCTGGATGCCTTGCGCGTGGCGTTGTCCGGTGCCGCGCCAGTGCCACAGACCTTGCTTGCCTGGTATCAGAAACTCGGCCTCGATGTGCTGGAGGTCTACGGCATGACCGAGGGCTGCGGTTATTCGCATATCTGCCTCCCCGGGCAATACAAGCAGGGCTGGATTGGTCAGCCGTGCCCGGAAGTGGAAGTGCGCATCGATGAATCGGGCGAAGTGCAGGTGCGCAGCCAGGCCAACATGCTCGGTTATTTCAAGGAGCCGCAGAAGACCGCCGAGACTTTGACCGCCGACGGTTTTCTGCGCACCGGCGACAAGGGCGAGCAGGACAGTGAAGGGCGCCTGCGCCTGACCGGGCGTCTCAAGGAAATCTTCAAGACCAGCAAAGGCAAATACGTCGCGCCGGCGCCGATCGAAAACCGTCTGGCCGTGCATTCGCGCATTGAACAAGTGTGCGTGGTCGGCGATGGCCTGAGTGCGCCACTGGGGTTGTGCGTGCTGTCGACGGTCAATCAGCAGGAGCCCCGAGCGAACCTGCACGCGAGCCTGGAAAAGCTCCTGGAAGAGGTCAACGCCGCCCTCGACAAACACGAACGCCTGCGCCGGCTGGTGGTGGTCAAGGACAACTGGGCGGTGGACAACGGCTTCCTCACGCCGACCCTGAAAATCAAACGCAATGTCATTGAAGACCGCTACGGCGCGCGCTTCGAAGAATGGAGCGCGCGCAGTGAGGCGGTGCTGTGGCAGGATTGAGCGTCGACTACAACAACAAAGGAAGTCTGCGATGAGCTTGTGGCGTACTGCACCCGACATCGAACAGTTGAACGCAATCCAGAAGAACACCATTGGCGAAGTGCTGGACATTCGCTTCGAAGCCTTCGACGAACAATCGCTGACCGCGAGCATGGTCATCGACCATCGCACCCATCAGCCCTACGGTCTGCTGCATGGCGGCGCATCGGTGGTGCTGGCGGAAACCGTCGGCTCGATGGCCAGTTATCTGTGCATCGATGCCAGCAAGTTCTATTGCGTCGGCCTGGAGATCAACGCCAACCACTTGCGTGGCTTGCGGAGCGGGCGAGTGACCGCGGTGGCCACGCCGATCCACATTGGCCGCACCACACACGTCTGGGACATCCGCCTGACCAGCGATGAAGGCAAGGCCAGTTGCGTATCGCGCCTGACCATGGCGGTGGTGCCGCTGGGGGAACAGCCACCATTGCGCTGACAATTATCGAGTTGCGTCAGGGCCAGCCCTCTTCCAGAGGGAGAGGGGGCCGACCGTGTGGTTTCGGCGATCGTCGTAGACCTTAGAGATCTGCGTGTTCCAGAGTGAGTTCTGATCGGCGGTTTCGCTCCGACCTTCAGAATTGAATTATCCCCGATCAGTCCCTTTCCCCCCTCGCCCCCTTTGGGGGAGAGGGGGAAGCAGTCTCGCTGACACACATCAGCCTGACCAGACTGTCATCATTCCTGGCACTTACAGTCATTGCTGCGGCGCCGGGTCTTGCGGACAATCAACGCCACGTTTCTCGCCCAGTGGATTTGCCCGCATGTCGCAACCGATCTTTTTCGCCCACGCCAACGGTTTCCCTTCGGGGACCTATGGCAAGTTGTTCGCGGCGCTGGCGCCGGAGTACCGGGTCGCGCATCTGGAGCAGCATGCCCATGACCCGCGTTTTCCGGCGGACGACAACTGGTACAACCTCGTCGATGAGCTGATCCATCACCTGGAACAGCAGGAGCAGCCGGTGTGGGGCGTCGGGCATTCCTTTGGCGGTCTGCTGCACCTGCACGCAGCGTTGCGCTGTCCCGAGCTGTACCGGGGCGTGGTGATGCTCGATTCGCCGGTGCTGACCCGCACCGATCAGTGGGTGATTCGCGCGGCCAAGCGCTTTGGTTTCATCGATAAGCTGACCCCGGCCGGGCGCACGCTCGGGCGCCGTGAAGAATTCGCCGATCTGGACAGCGCGCGCAGTTACTTTGCCGGCAAAACCCTTTTTCGTGGCTTCGACCCGGAATGCTTCGACGCCTACCTGCAACACGGTTTGCATCAGGTCGACGACAAACTGCGTCTGCGTTTTGATCCCGCCACGGAGATCAGCATTTATCGCGGCGTGCCGCACACCAGCCCCGGGCGTACCCGGCAATTGCAGGTGCCACTGGCCATGGTGCGCGGGCACAAGAGCCGCGTGGTCATGCGTCATCACACACGCTTCGTTTCGCGTCTGCCGCAAGGCGAGGCGCTGAGCATGCCCGGCGGGCACATGTTTCCGCTGGAGCGCCCGCAGGACACGGCACGGTTGCTCAAGAGCCTGTTCATGCGCTGGGAACAGCGACAGAGCAAGGATTGCGCATGAGCCCGACCTGCGAAGAAGTACGCCTGAACCTGCCGCACATCGAGCTGGCCGCGCACTTGTTCGGCCCTGACGACGGCTTGCCGGTGATCGCGCTGCACGGCTGGCTCGACAACGCCAACAGCTTTGCCCGGCTGGCGCCGATGCTCAAAGGCCTGCGCATCGTCGCGCTGGACATGGCCGGGCATGGCCATTCCGGGCATCGGCCGAACGGCGCCGGTTATGCCCTGTGGGACTACGCCCACGATGTGCTGCAAGTCGCCGAACAACTGGGCTGGAAGCGTTTCGGCCTGCTCGGGCATTCGATGGGCGCGATCGTCTCGATGGTCCTCGCCGGTTCGCTGCCGGAGCGCATCAGTCATCTGGCGCTCATCGATGGGGTGATTCCTCCTACAGACAAAGGAGAAAACGCCGCCGAGCGCATGGGCATGGCCCTGCAGGCGCAACTCGATCTGCGGGAAAAGCGCAAACCGGTCTACACCACCCTCGAGCGTGCCATCGAGGCGCGGATGAAAGGCCTGGTGGCGGTCAGTCGCGAAGCCGCTGAACTGTTGGCCCAACGCGGCTTGATGCCGGTGCCCGGCGGTTACACCTGGCGCACCGACAATCGCCTGACGCTGCCATCGCCGCTGCGCCTGACCGAGGAACAGGCGATGGCATTCGCTCTGCGCGTCAGCTGTCCGGCCCATCTGGTGGTCGCGGCGGATGGCATGCTGGCCAGGCATCCCGAGCTGCTGCAGCGTCTACCGTTCAGTCACGAACAGTTGCCGGGCGGGCATCATCTGCACCTGAATGACCAGGCTGGCGCAGGTCTTGTAGCAGACTGTTTCAATCGCTTCTTCGCCATGCCTTGACTTGCTGCGGGCAACTGCCGAGGCTGGGCGGGTTGAAATGGGAGACAAACTCGATGGATTTCTATACCGCTGCGACCCCGACCCGCCCAGCCTTGACCGTCCGGTGAGCCTGACTATGCGGTCACTCAGTCTTTTCGCGCTGGGCTGCTTCAGCTCCTTATCGTTCGCCGCCGATGTGCCGGGCAGCCATGATCTGCAAATCGTGCCGCGTCTGGCCGACGCGCAGATCGTCGACTATCGCCCGGCCGCCGAGCTGGAGCGCATCTATCCGCTGGGCTCGATCCGCAAGATCAGCGGCCAGTTGCGTTTCGACGGGCAGATCACCGCCCGCGGCCAGACCACCTCGGTGACCTACGAATTGCCGCCGGAACATTCCGCTACCGAAGCCTTCACCGCCGCCCGCGAAGCCCTGCAAAAGCAGGACGCCGAGCTGCTGTTCTGGTGTCAGGCCCGCGATTGCGGCGAAAGCAGCCTGTGGGCCAACGAGGTGTTCGGCAACGCCAAGTTGTACGGTTCCGATGAGCAGCAGGCCTATCTGTTGCTCAGGCTGGCGGCGCCAAAGGACAACACGTTGGTGGCGCTCTACAGCATCACGCGCGGCAATCGCAAAGCCTATCTGCATGTCGAGCAGTTCGAGGCGACTGCGCCATTGGGCGAGTTGCTGCCAACCTCAGCGACCCTGTTGCGGCAGTTGAAAAGCACTGGCGAACTGGATTTCCCGAAACTCGCCGATGACCCGGATGCTACCTGGCTGCGCCTGATTTCCCGTGGGCTGAATCTCGATACGACCTTGCGGGTCACGGTTTCCGGGCCCAGGGCCGAAGCCTGGCGCCAGGCGTTGATCACTCAGGGCGTGCGGGCGGCGAGGTTGGAAACCGGCAATCTCGAAGGCTCTGGCCTGCGCATCGACCTGTTGCGATAAGCTGTGCCCGGCGAGCATGCGATGCATGTTCGCCTACTCTTTCGCTGACTGACTTTGCCGGGACTTTCCATGCTCAATAACGATCGCCTGCTGGTGCAGATTCTGCTGCTGGTGTTGTTTGGCGCCAGCCTGTGGGTGATGGCGCCGTTCTGGTCGGCGCTGTTCTGGGGCGCGGTGCTGGCGTTCGCCAGTTGGCCGCTGATGCGTTTGCTGACCCGTGCGCTCAATGGCCGCGAATCGCTGGCCGCGTTGATCCTGACACTGGGCTGGATGTTGCTGGTGGCCGCACCGTTGGTTTGGCTGGGGTTCAATCTCGCCGATCATGTGCGCGATGCCACAGCATTCATCAAGGATGTGCAGGTCGACGGTCTGCCCGAAGCACCGACCTGGCTGGGCAGCGTGCCTCTGGTCGGTGAGCGGCTGGTGGCGATGTGGGACAGCATCGACCAGCAGGGCGCGGCGTTGATGGTCTCGATCAAACCGTATCTGGGGCAGGTCGGCAACTGGCTGCTGGCACGCAGCGCGCAGATCGGCGGCGGGATTCTCGAGCTGACGCTGAGTCTGGTGTTCGTATTCTTTTTCTACCGTGACGGGCCGCGACTGGCGGCGTTCGTGCACAGTCTGCTGCAGCGCTTGATCGGCGATCGTGCCGGGTATTACATCGAGCTCGTGGCCGGAACTGTTCAGCGGGTGGTCAACGGCGTGATTGGTACGGCGGCTGCGCAGGCGGTACTGGCGTTGATCGGCTTTTTGATTGCTGGCGTTCCGGGGGCGCTGGTGCTGGGGATCGTCACGTTCCTGCTCAGCCTGATCCCGATGGGGCCGCCGCTGGTGTGGGTGCCGGCCACGGCGTGGCTGGCGTGGAAGGGCGATTACGGGATGGCGGTGTTTCTCGGGATCTGGGGGACGTTCATCATCAGTGGCGTGGACAATGTGCTCAAGCCGTATCTGATCAGCCGTGGCGGCAATCTGCCGTTGGTGATTGTGTTGCTCGGGGTGTTTGGCGGGTTGATTGCGTTTGGGTTTATCGGGTTGTTTATTGGGCCTACGTTGTTGGCGGTGGCTTATAGTCTGTTGACGGATTGGAGTAAGAGTCAGGCTCGGGTCTAGGGGGGCTTGGCGGCCTTTGGGCCGACCATGCTGCTTGGGGTTTTGGGTGAATATCCATTTCTGCGGTAACGGCGACTTAGGGTTCCGCCCTTACGGCGGGTCACCTTTTTCAAACGCCAAAAAGGTAACCCAAAAGGCTTGCTCCTGCGTTCGGCCCTCGCAGGCTCGGGTTCCTTCGCTGCGGGATCGATCCTGGCGCAGCGGCTCCGGTTTGCTTCGCTGCACCTACACTCGCTGTGTACGACTGCGTCGTACGGTCGCTGCGCTCCCACGCCCGGATCAATCCCTCCGCTCAGCCTCCCGACGTCGCCAGTGGATCAAAAGCAAGATCAAAAGCACTCGAGCTAACGCTCATTGTTGAGTGGGGCGGCTTCGCCGCGGGCAGCTGCGCTGCTTTGCTTTTCTGTGGGAGCGAGCCTGCTCGCGAAGGCGGCCTGACAGCCGACCTGCTCTTGAGTGATACGCGATCCACTGTAGGAGCGAGCCTGCTCGCGATAGCATCCTTAAAACCAACCCATTTCTTTCTGAGACCGCTCGATCCCGGTGGGAGCTGGCTTGCCAGCGATAGCGCCCTCACAGCCAACCCATTATCCCGGATGAACACCACTCCAATGTGGGAGCGAGCCTGCTCGCGAAGGCGGCCTGACAGCCGACCTGCTCTTGAGTGATACGCGATCCACTGTAGGAGCGAGCCTGCTCGCGATAGCGTCCTTAAAACCAACCCATTTCTTTCTGAGACCACTCGATCCCGGTGGGAGCTGGCTTGCCAGCGATAGCGCCCTCACAGCCAACCCATTATCCCGGATGAACACCACTCCAATGTGGGAGCGAGCCTGCTCGCGAAGGCGGCCTGACAGCCGACCTGTTTCTTGAGGTTGTACCCAGTCCAAGTGTAGGAGTGAGCCTGCTCGCGATGACGTCCTCACTGCCAACCCATCGTCCTCTGAGATCACTCGATCCCCTGTGGGAGCTGGCTTGCCAGCAACAGCGCCCTCACAGCCAACCCATTATCCCGGATGAACACCACTCCAATGTAGGAGTGAGCCTGCTCGCGAAGGGGGCGTACATTCAACACAGACATTGAATGAACAGACGCCTTCGCGAGCAGGCTCGCTCCCACAGAGAGTCAGCACCGCGGCAACCGGACAATAGCGGTCAGCCCACCGCCCGGTGTGTCTTCCAGCGTCAATTGCCCACCCAACCGCTGCGCGGCTTCGCGGGCGATGGTCATGCCCAGCCCTACGCCGCCGGAGTTGCGGTTGCGCGAGCCTTCCAGTCGGTAGAACGGTTCAAACACCGCTTCCCGCTGGTCTTCAGCAATGCCCGGTCCGTGATCGATTACCCGAATCAGCAATGCTTCACGCTGTTCCAGCAGTTCAATCTGTGCCTGTCCGGCGTAACGCAGGGCGTTATCCAGCAGGTTGTTGATGCATGAGCGCAGCGCCATCGGTTGCACCGGCAGGGGCGCGCAGTGGCCGCTGACCTGAACATCGGCGCCCTGGTCCTGGGCGTTCTCGCACAGCGATTCGACCAGCGCCTGCACGTCCAGCAGTTGCAAGGCTTCGCTGGTGCGTTGTTCGTGCAGATAGGTGAGGGTGGCGTCGAGCATGCCGATCATGTCGTCCAGATCCTGGCGCATCTGATTTTGCAGTCTGTCGTCGCTGATGTTTTCCAGGCGCAGTTTCAGCCGTGACAGTGGCGTGCGCAGGTCGTGGGAGACGGCGCCGAGCATGCGGGCGCGTTGCTGGACCTGTTCGCGGATACGCCGCTGCATGAGGTTGAAAGTGTGCGCGGCTTGCCGGGCTTCGCGCGGGCCGGACTCGTCGAGGGGGTCGCTGTCGAGGTCTTCGCTCAGGCGCTCGGCGGCGTCGCTCAGGCGCTGGATCGGCCGGCTGAGCAGTTTGGCGCCGTACCACGCAGCGATCATCAGCGTGATGAACTGAAAGGTCAGTGGCACCACCGGGCCACCGAACCAGGGACGCGCTTGCCTCGGTGGGTAAGCGGAATCGTGCACCGGCGGTTGGCCGTCGATGTTGGCTGTGAACGCGGGCGGCGGTGGGGGCGGCGGAGGGCCGTAGAGTTTGAACCAGGCGAAGGCCAGCAGGTGGGCCAGGACAATTGCCACGAACAGCACACCGAACAGCCTGCCGAACAATGTGTCGAAGCGCACCCTCATCAGCCAATGTCCCGCGCGTCGAACAGGTAGCCTTCACCGCGCACGGTCTTGATCAACTGCGGGGCTTTCGGGTCGTCGCCGAGTTTTTGCCGCAGGCGCGAGACCAGCAGATCGATACTGCGGTCGAATGCTTCGATCGAGCGACCGCGGGCGGCGTCGAGCAGTTGTTCGCGGCTGAGCACGCGGCGCGGGCGTTCGAGGAAGACCCAGAGCAGGCGGAACTCAGCGTTGGACAGCGGCACTACCAGGCCGTCGTCGGCGATCACTTGGCGCAGGACGCTGTTCAGGCGCCAGTGGTCGAAGCGAATGTTCGCCCGCTGCTCGGTGCGGTCGTCGCGCACGCGGCGCAGGATGGTCTGGATGCGGGCCACCAGTTCGCGCGGTTCGAAAGGCTTGGCCATGTAGTCGTCGGCGCCCAGTTCCAGGCCGATGATGCGATCGGTGGGTTCGCAGCGAGCGGTGAGCATCAGGATCGGGATGTCCGATTCGGCACGCAGCCAGCGGCACAGCGACAGACCGTCCTCGCCGGGGAGCATCAGGTCGAGGACGATGACATCGAAGTGTTCGGCCTGCAGCGCCTGGCGCATTGCCGCTCCGTCGGTGACGCCGCTGGCGTGGATGTTGAAGCGGGCGAGGTAATCGATCATCAGCTCACGGATCGGCACGTCATCGTCGACGATCAGCGCGCGGATGCTCCAGCGCTTGTCGTCTTTGCTTTCATCCGTCACGGTTGTCGGGGCGTTGGGCATGGGGCTGTTCACTACCAGGGGTGGTTTCAGCATAGGCGTCCAGCCGGGAGGCGGGAAGTGCTGTTGTAAGGGCGTGTTGCGCCGGACGAGGCTAACCCGGGTGCGTGTTGCCGGCGTGTCGGTTGTGTATCGGAGTCGACACAATGACCGTGGCGGCTACGCTGAACACCGCCGGCGCGACGATTTACCGATCATCGGGTGCCGCGCCGCCGCCGGTTCCGCTACAATGCGCGCCGTTTTCGACCAGCCTGAGAGCCCATCCATGTCCGCCTGCCAGACTCCTATCATCGTCGCCCTGGATTTTCCCACCCGTGACGCCGCACTGAAGCTGGCCGATCAGTTGGACCCGAAACTGTGCCGGGTCAAAGTGGGCAAGGAACTGTTCACCAGTTGCGCGGCGGAAATCGTCGGCACCCTGCGTGACAAGGGCTTCGAAGTGTTCCTGGACCTGAAATTCCACGACATCCCCAACACCACGGCGATGGCCGTGAAAGCCGCTGCGGAGATGGGCGTGTGGATGGTCAACGTGCACTGCTCCGGTGGCCTGCGCATGATGGCCGCCTGCCGTGAAGAGCTGGACAAGCGCAGCGGCCCGCAACCGCTGTTGATCGGTGTGACCGTGCTGACCAGCATGGAGCGCGAGGATCTGGCGGGTATCGGTCTGGACATCGAACCGCAGGAGCAAGTGCTGCGGCTGGCGGCCCTGGCCGAGAAGGCCGGGATGGACGGTCTGGTGTGTTCAGCGCTGGAGGCGTCGGCGCTGAAAACCGCGCACCCGTCGCTGCAACTGGTCACCCCGGGGATTCGCCCGGCGGGCAGCGCGCAGGACGATCAGCGCCGCATTCTGACCCCGCGTCAGGCGCTGGATGCCGGTTCCGACTACCTGGTGATCGGTCGCCCGATCAGCCAGGCGGCGAACCCGGCCCAAGCCTTGGCCGCGGTCGTAGCCGAAATCGCCTAAAAGATCGCAGCCTTCGGCAGCTCCTACAGAGCCATGTGAACACCTGTAGGAGCTGCGGAACGCTGCGATCTTTTGATCTTCTGTCTTAAACCTTCAACACCAATTTGCCAAAGTTCTCACCGTTGAACAGTTTCATCAGCGTCTCCGGGAACGTCTCCAGCCCTTCAACCACATCTTCCTTGCTCTTGAGCTGCCCGTTGGCCATCCAGCCGGCCATCTCCTGCGCGGCACTGGCAAACTGCGCGGCGTAGTCCATCACCACAAAACCTTCCATACGCGCGCGATTGACCAGCAGTGACAGGTAATTGGCCGGCCCCTTGACCGCCTCTTTATTGTTGTACTGGCTGATCGCGCCGCAGATCACCACCCGCGCCTTCATGTTCAAGCGGCTCAGCACCGCATCGAGAATGTCGCCGCCGACGTTATCGAAGTACACGTCGACGCCTTTCGGACATTCGCGCTTCAGTCCCGCCACCACGTCTTCAGCCTTGTAATCGATGGCGCCGTCGAAGCCCAACTCGTCGATGAGGAATTTGCACTTGTCGGCACCGCCGGCAATGCCGACGACGCGGCAGCCTTTGATTTTGGCGATCTGCCCGGCGACGCTGCCCACCGCACCTGCCGCGCCGGACAGCACCACGGTGTCACCGGCTTTTGGGGCGCCCACATCTAACAGGGCGAAGTAGGCGGTCATGCCGGTCATGCCCAGCGCAGACAGGTAACGCGGCAATGGTGCGAGTTTCGGATCGACCTTGTAGAAGCCGCGCGGCTCGCCGAGGAAATAATCCTGCACGCCGAGGGCACCGTTGACGTAATCGCCCACGGCAAAACCGGGATTGTTCGAGGCGATGACTTTTCCCACGCCCAGTGCGCGCATGACTTCACCGAGGCCGACCGGCGGGATGTAGGACTTGCCTTCGTTCATCCAGCCTCGCATGGCCGGATCCAGAGACAAATATTCGTTCTTGACCAGAATCTGTCCCGCCTGTGGTTCGCCGACCGGTACTTCCTGATAAGTGAAAGTCTCGCGGGTCGCGGCGCCTACTGGGCGTTTGGCGAGCAGGAACTGGCGATTGGTCTGGTTGGTCATGACAGGCACTCGAACGGAATGAAGCTTTGTTGATAGACCTTCAGCGCCGATGTCGCAAGGTTGGCTGATACGGCGAATGCAGGTCGATCCAGTGCAGTGATGGTTGCAGGTGGGGTTTTATCACTGCAACGCATGGACCCATAAACGGCTTCTGGATAGTGCTGACGCACCGCCACCGCAGCTGGCTATGCTGCAACGCCAACATCCCGGCTTCTTTGCCTTCGAGGACATATCCATGAGCATGACGTTTTCCGGTCAGGTGGTTGTAATCACGGGAGCGGCCCACGGCATCGGCCGGGCGACCGCTCTGGCGTTTGCCGCGCAGGGCCTGAAAGTCGTGGTGGCTGACCTGGATGCGGCCGGTGGTGAAGGCACGGTGGCGCTGATTCGTACAGCCGGTGGCGAAGCGGCCTTCGTGCGCTGCGACGTAACGCTGGAAAGTGATGTAAAAAATCTGATGGACGAGGTGATCAATACCTACGGTCGGCTCGACTACGCCTTCAACAACGCCGGGATCGAAATCGAGAAAGGCAAACTTGCCGACGGTTCGCTCGACGAATTCGACGCGATCATGGGCGTCAACGTCAAAGGCGTCTGGCTGTGCATGAAGTATCAGTTGCCGTTGCTGCTGGCTCAGGGCGGTGGGGCGATCGTCAACACGGCATCGGTGGCCGGGCTGGGCGCGGCACCGAAAATGAGTATCTACGCGGCGTCGAAACATGCAGTGATCGGCCTGACCAAATCGGCGGCAATCGAATATGCGAAGAAGAAAATCCGCGTCAACGCGGTGTGCCCGGCGGTGATCGATACGGACATGTTCCGGCGTGCTTACGAAGCCGATCCGAAGAAGGGCGAATTCGCCAACGCCATGCACCCGGTCGGGCGCATCGGCAAGGTCGAGGAAATCGCCAGTGCGGTGCTGTACCTGTGCAGCGATGGCGCGGCGTTCACTACCGGGCACTCACTGGCGGTGGACGGTGGCGTGACGGCGTTCTGAATGTGTCCGCTTCTAAAGAGCCCGCCTTCGTGCGGGTTTTTTTGTCCCGCGTTCTGTGGGCGTGAATCCGTTAAACAATGTGTATCAAATAGTTAGAACTGCTGCATTTGGCGGCGTTGTCGCACAGCCTCGGCGGCGCGGCTGTGATTTACTGCTGCCAGCAAAACTGACAGGAGTTTGCGAGCTCATGGAACTGAGAATTGACCGACAGGCAATGGTGCCGGTCGTGCAGCAGATTGTGGACGGACTGACGGACTGGATCGTGCAAAGCGGCATCCCGCCGGCCACCCGGTTGCCCTCCGTGCGGCAAATCGCCCGGGGCAATCTGCTCAGCCAGTCGTGCGTCGTCGAAGCCTGCGAGCGCCTGGTTTCGCAGGGCATTCTGACCACGCGTCAGGGGGCCGGATTTATCGTCGCGGCGTCGGCGACCGTGAGCGGTGCAGAGCCGGAACTGGGCGTGTTCGAGGGGCGCCATGCCTGGTGTGATGAGATGAGCGCCACGACCAGTCGTCTGAAGCTGGGGCAGGGCAGCCTGCCGCCGAGCTGGCGTGAGCCCGACGACCTCAGCTACGCGTTACGCGAGGTAGCGCGGACCGACATGGCCAGTCTGTTCAATTACAGCTCGCCGCTGGGCCTGCCAGCGTTGCGCGAGCAGATCGTCAAGCGTCTCAAAACGATGAATATCGAAGCCTGTGGCAGCCGGTTGATGAGCACCAGCGGCGCCAGTCATGCGCTGGATCTTATCGTGCGCACCTTGTTCAAGGCCGGCGACTGTGTGGTGGTGGAAACGCCTGGTCATGCACCGTTGTTTGACCTGTTGCGCATGCACGGCGTACGCATGCTCGAAGTCCGACGTACGCCGAACGGGCCGGACATCGAAATGCTTGAATCGGTGCTGCGTCAGTTTCGTCCCATCGCCCTGTTCATCGGCAGTCACCACCACAATCCCACCGGCAGTTGCCTGACGCCCGCTGTCGCCCAGCGCATCGTGCAACTGAGCAAGACCTACGATCTGCGCGTGATCGAGGACGATGTCTATGCCGATCTGCACACGGGCAACGGCACCCGCCTCGCGGCGCTGGACCATGAGGGGCGGGTCATCTATGTGGGCAGTTTCTCCAAGACCCTGAGCAGTTCGTTGCGGGTGGGTTTTGTGCTGGCTGAGCGCGAACTCGTCATGCGCCTGGCCGAGGTCAAGATGATCAGCGGCCTGGGTTGTTCAAGGCTGGCCGAGGCAGTGCTGGCCCGCCTGATGGCGACGGGCGCGTATCGCAAACTGGTGCAGCGTCAGCGCCAGCGCTTGAATGCTGATCGCGCGGCGGCCCTGCAGGCCCTGGAAGATGCCGACTGGGAAGTGTTCGGCAAGCCGGTTGGCGGGCTGTTCATCTGGGCGCGGGCGCGGTTGAAGGATCAGGCGTTGGTGCGCAGGCAGGCGCAGCGTTGCGGGCTGGAGTTATCGGCAGCGGACGCCTTCAGTCCCAGCGGCGAGGCCGGTGACTGGCAGCGCATCAATGTCGCCTGTGCCTGCGACCCGCGTGCCCGGCAGTTTTTCCGCAATACCTGCGCGGATCGACCTCCAGCATTCTGAAAACGACGCGGGCGTAGCTTTTTGCCATTATTCCGACGCCCGAGACTTGTGCTGGTTCGAGCCCGTTGCGAATCTTCGGCAACAGACTTTGGCAGGGGACTACGCGCAATGATTTCGGCCGTGCAAGGACGTTTTGCCAACCTCGGTATGGCGAAAAAACTGGGTATCGGATTTGTGCTGGTCTTGCTGCTGACTGCATTGGTCGCGGCGATCGGGGTCTGGTCCCTGCAAGCCATCAGTCTGCGTTTCGACGGCTTGAAGCAGATGTCTGCGCTCAACAGCGGCCTGCTCAAGGTGCGTCTGCTCGAGCAGGAGTACGCCCTGCGTGGCAATCCGAAAACCGCCGATGCCCTGCGCGAAGGTGTCGATGGGCTGATCGTCCTTGCCGGTGAGCTCAAGGCGCATACGCCGGCCAATGTGCCGGTGATGAGCGATGTCGAGCAAGCGCTGGGCGCGTATCGCAAGGCGTTCGATGAATTCGTTTCGCTGAGCCAGGCCAAGGACCTCGCGCTGGAAATGGCCAGTTGGTCGGTGTCCAGCGTGGCGAATAATCTCGACGTGTTGCAGGCCGGGCTCGCCGATGATGGCGCCTACACGCTCAAAGACACCGAGGGCAAGGACGGCGCCCAGTTCATCGAACAGGCCAGTCAGGTCAGTCAGGTCTCGCGGCTGATGTTGCAGGCAATGAACGAAGCGCGCGTGCGCCTGGATCAGAGTCGCAAGGGCGATCCCGACAATGCGGGTCAAGGCAATATTGAACAGGCGGCGCAAGCACAAGAGCAGGCCGAGGCGCTGAAAACCACGGTCAAGGACGAGGGCTATCTGACCGTGCTCAATGAAGTGTCGGGGCACATCGCCGGGTTCAACGAAAAACTCGCTGAATACACTGGCCTGCTGGCGCAGGAAAAAA
The DNA here is from genome assembly GCF_020736465.1 of Pseudomonas sp. HN2. NCBI lineage: Bacteria > Pseudomonadati > Pseudomonadota > Gammaproteobacteria > Pseudomonadales > Pseudomonadaceae > Pseudomonas > Pseudomonas sp. HN2. The sequence continues at coordinate 4,419,520 of NZ_CP085885.1, read as the reverse complement.
CTGTCTACGACCAACTGCATCAGCGTGCCGCGCAGGTGATGGATCGAGTGAATCAGGCCTATGTCGCCGAAGACGCTTCAATGCAGGCCGAGCTGAAGAAGAACTCGATGCTGATCATCGGCTCCTCGGCGCTGGCCTTGTTGGTCGGATTGCTCGCCGCCTGGGTGATCACGCGGCTGATCGTGGCGCCGCTGCGCAGTGTGATTCGCGTGGCTCAGCAGATTGCTGCGGGTGATCTGACGGCGAAGGTCGAGGTGACGCGCCGCGATGAAATGGGTCAGCTGATGCTGGCGATGCAGCAGATGGCTGCAGGCCTTGGCACGATTGTCAGTGGCTTGCAGGCCGGGATCGAACGCCTGGCCGGTTCCGCGCAATCGCTGTCAGCAGTGACTGAGCAAACCAACCTGGAGGTCAACAGCCAGAAAGAAGAAACCGAGCAGGTGGCCACGGCCATGAATCAGATGACCGCCACTGTGCATGACGTCGCGCGCAATGCCGAAGAAGCGGCGCTGGCAGCGCAGACAGCGGATGACAAGGTCGAGAGCGGCCAGCAGGTTGTGCGCCAGAGCATGGCGCGGATCGAGCAGTTGGCCGATTCGGCGACTTCCGCCAGTTCGAGTATCGAGAGCCTCAGCGCCGAGATTCAGAATATCGGCACGGTGCTGGAGGTGATCAAGAGCGTGGCCGAGCAAACCAATCTGTTGGCGCTGAACGCGGCCATCGAAGCGGCGCGGGCCGGTGAGCAGGGCAGGGGATTTGCGGTGGTGGCCGATGAGGTGCGCGCACTGGCACGGCGCACGCAGCAATCGACCGAGGAGATCGAGCGTCTGGTCAGTGCCTTGCGGGCGGCGGCGCAGTCGTCGGTGCAGCAGATTCGCAGCAGTGGCGAGCTGGTGAAGCTGGCGGTCAGCGATGCACTGCAGACCGAGAGTGCGCTGGGGAGTATTGCGGCGGCGGTGTCGTTGATTCAGCAGATGAATCAGCAGATTGCGGCGGTGGCGGAGGAGCAGAGTTCGGTGGCGGAGGAAATCAATCGCAGTGTCACACAGATTCGCGCGAGCGCGGATCACTCTTCGCTGGCGATGCGCGGGAATGCGGCTTCGAGTGTTGAGCTGGCGCAGTTGGGGGGGGAGTTGCGCTCGATGGTTGGGCATTTTCGGCTTTGAGCCTTGGCGGCCTCTGGGCCGACCAGGCTGTGGGTTGATGGCGTGAATATCCGTTGCTGCGGGTGTTGCTTCTGGCGGTTCCGCCCTTACGGCGGGTCACTTTGGCAAACGCCCCAAAGTAACCAAAGGTCTGTGCCCTGACGTTCGGCCCCTCGCTGGGGCTCGGGGTTCCTTCGCTACGGGATCGATCCTGGCGCAGCGGCTCCGGTTTGCTTCGCTGCACCTACACTCGCTGTGTACGACTGCGTCGTACGGTCGCTGCGCTCCCACGCCCGGATCAATCCCTCCACTCAGCCTGCCGACGGGCTCCCAGATCAAGATCAAAAGCGGAACTCGAGCTAACGCTCATCGTGTGTAGGAGCTGCCGAAGGCTGCGATCTTTTGCTGTTGCTGTTGCTGTTGCTGTTGCTGTTGCTGTTGCTGTTGCTGTTGCTGTTGCTGTTGTGGGAGCGAGCCTGCTCGCGAAGGCGGTCTGACAGCCGACCTGTTCTTGAGTGTTACGCGATCCGCCTGTAGGAGCTGCCGAAGGCTGCGATCTTTTGCTTTTGACTTTGCTTTTCTGTGGGAGCGAGCCTGCTCGCGATGGCGATCTTCAAATCACACCCTCTTTTAACCCCCCCACAAAGAAGCCACCGATTACGGTGGCTTCTTTCCCGGCATTCGCGCCTCAGTCGTAAATCACTTTCTTCTTCCAGTCCGCATCCGCTTCGACATCCTTCAAACCAGCGGTCAATTGGTTTTCTTCACCTTCAACCGGGGCAATCTTGTCCATGACCTGGGCATTGGCGCGCGCGAGGAGTTTTTCCAGGTATTGCAGTTGCTCGGCGTACATCTGCGGATCCTGTTGTTTGCGCAGATATTGCACGCCACGTTCGAAGGCGAGGCGGGCCTGGCCGGGTTGGTTTTGTTGCAGGGACTGTTGGCCCAGGTTGTTGAAGAATTCGATGTGCAGCAGAACAAGGATGTGGCGCACTTCGCGAATCCATTGTTTGGCTTCGTTCGGTGGCAGGAAGCCGTCGTGGGCGGCGCGGGTGATCTGGCCGTGCAGGGCTTCGAGGAGGAAGCGTACGTCTTTGGCCTTGGCTTCGGTCAGGATCGGCGCCGGCGGGTTGTTGACCGGGATCGATTCGCCCTGGGCCACCAGGGCACTGAGTTCGGTGATCCGGGCCTTGGTGGTCGCGCTGGTTTTTTCCAGATTGAGCAGGCGCTGGCAGACGTTGAGTTCCAGGCGGGTCAGCAGCAGCTTGAGCGCCGGGGTCATGAACTGGCCGGGGAAGGTTTCGGTCAGTTCGCCGCAGCGGCGCAGGCGGTCGTTGAGTTCGACTTTGGTGCGGGCCTTCTCCAGTTTATTGTTTTCCACCACATGGTTCATGTAGCCAATGGCGATCAGAATTGCGATCCCGGCTACGACTAGCAGGGTGATCATGAGTGGTGTCACCGGTAAGACCTCTTTATAGGGTTCGCATGCGAGTGTAGTGGCTGGGCATTTAGGCGCCTAGCGCCGCTCGACGGGTTTGATCGGCTGCTGCAATCTGTATCGGCCGCCGGCTGTATAGATGAATGCTGGCGCTTGATGTGCAGATTGCCATCACTGTGCGGTGGACTATAACGTCTTGGCGAGTGGCGGAATATAGGCGTCAGGTTTCGGATGACGGAAAAGCCCTGCGTAGCCCTTAATCCAGGTCGAAGTCATTGATTTAAATAAATTTATATCAGGGGGTTGACGACCTCTCAATCCATCCATAGAATGCGCGCCACTTGCAGCGTAAAGCACACAGCGAAACGCGGCAGGGAGTGAATGTTGTAGTGTGTCCCCTTCGTCTAGTGGCCTAGGACACCGCCCTTTCACGGCGGTAACAGGGGTTCGAGTCCCCTAGGGGACGCCAATGCGGGAATAGCTCAGTTGGTAGAGCACGACCTTGCCAAGGTCGGGGTCGCGAGTTCGAGTCTCGTTTCCCGCTCCAATTTTAAACAGCAGTGCTTTCGGGCGGTGCTGAGTGAAACCAGAACCAAGTCTTCGGACGCGGATCTGGACACCGAAACACACACCATGTGTTCCGGGTAGCGTGTCCCCTTCGTCTAGTGGCCTAGGACACCGCCCTTTCACGGCGGTAACAGGGGTTCGAGTCCCCTAGGGGACGCCATTTGCGGGAATAGCTCAGTTGGTAGAGCACGACCTTGCCAAGGTCGGGGTCGCGAGTTCGAGTCTCGTTTCCCGCTCCAATTTCACAAAAACGCCGATCAGTGATGATCGGCGTTTTTGTTTGTGCGCGTTTTGTAGCGGCAAAAAAAAAGGACCCTGCCCTGGAACCAGTGCAGGGTGCCTTTCCAGTTTCAATGGAATCACCCAATCATACAGCTGCAGGATTCTGCTTCTCGGGGTCAATCCCATAAAGAACAATCGCCTCGGCGACTTTTTCCCGTGTGATCGCTCCGTCGTCAGCCAGCGCTTTGAGGGCCGCCAAGGCAATGAAATGGCGATCCACTTCGAAAAACCGACGCAACGATTCGCGGGTGTCCGATTGGCCGAAACCGTCAGTGCCCAGGGCGACGAAGCGGCGATTGGGCACGAACGGGCGGATCTGATCGGCGAATATTTTCATATAGTCGGTCGCGATCACCACCGGACCCTGTGCATCCTGCAGGCAGCTTTCAACATGGCTGATGCGAGGTGTCTGTTGTGGATGAAGCAGGTTCCAGCGTTCGGCATCCTGGCCCTCCCGACGCAGTTCGGTCAGGCTGGTGACGCTCCATACGTCACTGCTGACGGCAAAATCCCGCTCCAACAATTGGGCTGCGGCGACGACTTCCTGCAGGATCGAACCGCAACCCATCAGTTGCACATGCTTGCCTTCGGCGGGGTGCGCACTGGCGCTGAGCCGGTACATGCCTCTGAGGATGTCTTGCTCGACACCCTCGGGCATCGGCGGATGGGCGTAGTTCTCGTTGAGCAGCGTGATGTAGTAAAAGATATCCTCGTTTTCGGCATACATCCGCCGCATCCCGTCCTGGATGATCACCGCCAGTTCATAGGCGTAAGTGGGGTCGTAGGACACGCAGCAGGGGATGGTGGAGGACAGGACATGGCTATGGCCGTCGTCGTGCTGCAGGCCCTCGCCCATCAGCGTGGTCCGGCCGGACGTGGCGCCGAGCAGGAAGCCCCGGGCACGGGCGTCACCTGCCGCCCAAGCGAGGTCACCCACGCGCTGGAAGCCGAACATCGAGTAGAAAATATAGAAGGGCACCGTCATTACGGCGTGGGTGCTGTAGGAAGTGCTCGCGGCGATCCAGGAAGAAATTCCGCCGGATTCGTTCAGGCCTTCCTGCATGATCTGGCCATCTCTGGCCTCCTTGTAATAACTCAGTTGGCCGGCGTCCTGAGGCGTATAGAGCTGGCCGACGTGGGAGTGGATGCCAATCTGGCGGAACAGGCTTTCCATACCGAAGGTGCGTGATTCATCGGGCACGATCGGCACGATCAGTTTGCCAATGTTCGGGTCCTTGAGCAGCGTGCCGAGGATGCGCACGAACGCCATGGTCGTGGAGATCGCCCGCTCGCCAGTCCCTTTGAGCTGTGTATCCAGCGTCGACAAAGGCGGGACCTGCAATGGTGCCACGGCATTGAAACGGGCCGGGATGTAACCGCCCAACTGGCTGCGCCTGGCTTGCAGGTACAGGCTTTCGACGCTGTCCGCAGCCGGTTTGAGGTAAGGCATGTCGCCGAGCTGATCGTCACTGAGTTCCAGTCCGAACCGATCACGGAACGCCTTGACCGCGTCGTCGCCCATCTTCTTGAGCTGGTGGTTGATATTCTGACCTTCACCGGCTTCGCCCATGCCGAAACCCTTCACCGTCTTGGCGAGGATCACGGTCGGTCCGCCGATGTGGCGCATGGCGGCGGCGTACGCGTTGTGGACTTTCTCCGGATCGTGGCCACCACGGGACAGTTTCCAGATGTCGTCGTCGCTCAGGTCACTGACCAGCTCCAGCAGCTCAGGGTATTTGCCGAAAAAATGCTCCCGCACATAGGCGCCGTTCTGCGACTTGTAGTTCTGATAGTCGCCGTCGACGCACTCCATCATCCGCTGGCGCAGCAGGCCGGTCCTGTCCTTCTGCAACAGGGCATCCCAGCCGCTGCCCCAGATTACCTTGAGTACATTCCAGCCAGCCGCCCGGTACAGGCTTTCGAACTCCTGAATCACCTTGCTGTTGCCGCGCACCGGTCCATCCAGGCGCTGCAGATTGCAGTTGACGACAAAGATGAGGTTGTCGAGCTTTTCCCGGCCTGCGAGCGAAATCGCCGCCAGGGATTCCGGCTGGTCCATTTCACCGTCGCCGAGAAATGCCCATACTTTTCGCCCCTGATGTTCCTTCAGCCCGCGGTCCTCCAGGTAACGCATGAACCGGGCCTGATACGCGGCGGTAATTGGCCCGAGCCCCATGGACACCGTCGGGAATTGCCAGAACTCCGGCATCAGCCGCGGATGCGGATAGGATGAGATACCGTCACGATCGGTTTCGCGGCGGAAGTTGTCCAGTTGCTCTTCACTCAGGCGTCCTTCCAGATACGCCCGTGCGTAGATGCCCGGTGAGGAGTGGCCCTGGATGTACACCATGTCGCCGGCGAACTGCTCGGTGCGGCCACGGAAAAAATGCTCGAAGCCGACGTCGTACAAAACCGCCGCCGATGCGTAGGACGCAATGTGTCCGCCCACGTTCGAATGTTTGCCAGCGCGCAGCACCATGGCCAGCGCGTTCCAGCGGATATAGGCATTGATCCGGCGCTCCACGGCCAGATCGCCGGGATAGGGCTGCTGGCGTTCGACCGGGATCGTATTGACGTAGGGCGTCGTCACGCGCCCGTAGAAGTCACCGTGACGGTTGGCGTCGAAATCCAGCATCTGATCGATCAGATAGTGGGCGCGAGGGCGTCCTTCGACACTCGCCACCGACTCAATCGATTCGAGCCATTCGCGAGTCTCTTGTGGATCCTCGTCGAGAAAAGCGGGTTGTTGTGCCATCGTTGTCGTCTCCTGAACATTGCAGCAGCACCGAGTCGTTTGGTGCCTGACCAAGGGGCGTGGGTCAGCGCCAGCCTTCGAGTTTGTAGTTGCAGTTGCAACTACGTGAAAGAACTTAGCCTGCCGTGCGCTACAATTGCAACTAAATCGATTTCATGAAAAAGGTGATGTATGTCATCCAACGAGCCGGATACCTGGTTCAGATTCGTCAGGGCACACCGCTGCCTGATCCGCGAGATCGAGCGTCGGCTGGCGGCCGCCGGACTTCCGGCCTACGCCTGGTACGACGCGTTATGGGGGCTGGAAAGCGGCCCCGAAGGCAGCCGGCGAATGAACGAACTGGCGGATGTGATGGCCATCGAGCGCTACAACCTGACGCGTCTGGTGGACCGCCTGGAAGCCGAAGGTCTGGTCATCCGCAGCCGCGCCAGCGATGACGGTCGCGGCGCTTATGCCAGCATCACCGAGCAGGGCAAGGCGTTACGCAAGAAAATGTGGGCCATCTACGAAGGCGCAGTGGACGAACTGTTCTTGTCGCAATTTGACGACGCCGAGCAACGGCTTTTCAGCGATGCCCTCGAGCGCGCGGCCAGCGCTGCGCGCAGCAGTGGGCGGGGGAAGTGAGGGGGCTTTTCATTGGAGCAGGTACCGATCCATGGCCTGCTGGATGAACGCTGGGCTGATGACGCCTTCCTCAGCCAGAACCTGCAGGGCCAGCACCACGATCCAGCGCTCATCCACCCGGCCCATGGCGGACCCGATCGAGTCGGCACCGAGGGCCGCGAACCGTGACTTCACATGTGCACCGATCTGCTCGGCGACATGCCGGCCATACCCGGTCACGGCCACCACCGGCCAATCCTCGTTGTCCAGGCAATCGAACAAATGCGCTGACCTGCGCGGCATCTCGGGATGCAGGCGATTCCAGCGGTGCGCATTGTCCGCATCGCGGGCAAGGCGGGTATAGCTGGGGCAGCTCCACAGTTCGCTGGCCACGCCCCAGTCCTCGCGTAGCAGCTGCCCCGCCGTCGTCACCGACTGCAACGCCAGCCCCGCCCCGAGCAAGCGCACTTTAGGGCGCGCTGAATCGATATCGATGCTGCTGAGCCGGTACATGCCCTTGAAAGCCTCGCTGGCGCTGAGTCGGTTGGTTGGAGCGATGAAGTCACTGGGCTCATCGTGAAGTGCCATGTAATAAAAACCGTCGTTGCCTTCCACATACAGACTTTGCAAAGCCGCCAGGGTAATGGCCTGCGCTTCGGCGCCGCTGGCGGGGTCAAAGGGCAGGCAGTGCGTGTTGGCGACCAGCCAGAGTGGCACCCAGGGATGAGCCCCCTTGGGCCAGCGTGAAGGCAAGGTTTCGATGTCATTGCACAGAATGCCGCGATGGGCCGATTCATTGGAAAGTGCACACAACTCGGCCGAGGTTGCCGAAGTGGTCAGGTACAGCAGCTGCCTCTCACTGCAGCGGGCTGTGGCGTTCAAACGCAGGGGCCAGGCGCTGATCCGGGTGTGGGCATTTGCGGTTTGGCTCTGTTTGCTGGAGCGGACGACCCAGATATGCCTGGCTGTTCCCGGATCCCTCTCGAGGCGATTGGCGATATCGACCATGGTGAGCAGCGGCGAGGAAGAGCCCGCAGTCTGCTGCGGTGGAACTGTGCGGATCTTATCGATGCAGGCCTGAGCGGCCAGGCTGGTTTCTGGCGTCTTAGTGAAGCTGGAAAAGCCGATCATTCCACGATCTCCGTACGTTCCGTCGTGCCTGCACCTTACTCAACGCTTGCATGTGATTGCAAGTGCAACGAAGTTGGGTGACGGTTGCAGGCGATCGAAGTGCGACCTGCTCAGGGGGCTGACAGCCTCGACGCGCGCGTTTTTTGGGGGCAAAAAAAAGGACCCGATGCGGGTCCTTCCTTATGTTTAACCCGGTCACAAGCGACCGGGTTAAAACAGCGCATCAGAGCTTCGGCAACTGCCCGACACGCCCCATCATTTCCGTGACGATCTGCAGATCCAGCAGGAACTGGTCGACGGTCTTGAATTCGCCATCGGTGTGGCCGGTGTATTTGGCTTCCGGTCGCGCCAGGCCGAATTGCACGCCGTTCGGCAATTCGTGAACCGAAGTCGCGCCAGCGGAAGTACCGAATTCCGACTTCATGCCGAGGTTTTCGCTGGCCACCGCGAGCAGCGCCTTGACCCACTCACCTTCGGGATTGCGGTACATCGGTTCTGCCACTGAGTAGTCGAACGCCACGGCAACGTGAGTCTTCTTGCTCCAGGCGTCCAGTTTCTCGGCGATCTCGGCCTTGAGCTTTTCCGGGGATTTACCCTTCGGCACCCGCAGGTTCACCGCCAGTTTGAAGGCTTTGTCGTCCTCGCCGACATAGGTCAGCGAGGTGGTCAGTGGTCCCATGAACGAATCGGAGAAGCCCACGCCAAGTTTTTTACCCAAGTAATCCAGGCCCCAGTTGTCGTCGGCATAACGCGCCGCGTCGGTGAACTGGTTGTGCTTGAGCGCGACTTTGCCGTCCAGGCTGTTGATGAAGCTCAACATCCGCGCGACCGGGTTGACGCCGGACTCTGGTTCCGAGGAGTGCGCAGAAACCCCGGTGACGGTCAGTTTCACGTCTTTACCATCAACCTTCGCAGCGACCTGGAAGTCGCCACCGTTGGCTTTGGCATAGGCGTCGCCGGATTTTTGCAGACTGGCGGCGAGCTCGGCAGGCTTGTCGGTTACCAGGGTGACCACCGAAGCCGATGGAATCTGGTTGGTCGCCTTGCCGCCGGTCATCGAAACGATTTCCGCGCCGTTGCCTTCGCCTTTGCGCTTGGCGAAGTTGGCCATCACCGTGCCGTAGCCTTTCTCGGCAATCACCACCGGATAGCCGCCGTCCAGCGCCATGTTGTAGTTCGGCGTCGGGTTGCGCTCGAAGTAGTACGGGATGGCGTCGCCGCTGGTTTCCTCGGTGGTGTCGACCAGCAATTTGAAATTGCGTGCCAGCGGCAGCTTCTCGTCCTTGATCACTTTCATGGCGTACAGCGCGACGACAATGGCGTTTTTGTCATCCTCGGTACCGCGACCGTACATGCGATCACCAATCAGCGTGACTTTGAACGGGTCGAGCTTGGTGCCGTCTTTCAGCACCCAGTTTTCCGGGGTCACTGGCACCACATCAGCGTGCGCGTGAATACCGACGACTTCGTCGCCTTTGCCGTCCAGAGATATTTCGTAGACACGGTTATCGATGTTGCGGAATTTCAAACCAAAGGATTCGGAGAGCTTTAGAATCTCGCCGGCAATTTTGATGAATTCCGGGTTGTCGTGCTGCGCCACGCCGTCCTTGCGGAAGGTTGGAATCTCGACGAGTTGACGCAGGGTTTCCAGCGCCGCCTTGCCGTATTTCACTCGAGTGTAGATACCCAGCAGACGGTGGATTTCATTCTGCTGTTCGGCATTCAGGGGCTTGTTGTCGAGGAAGGCGCTGATGGACGGGTTGAGGTTATCCGTCTTGGCCAGATCGCTTTGCGCCAGGCTGCCAAGGAAGCTACGGAAGTCCGCCAGGTTCTTGCCGTCGAAGGATTTCAGGATCGCTGCGCTTTGCTCGGCAGTGATGTTGGCTTGTGCGGCGCTGGTAAACGTGGCGAGGCTGGCCATGACCAGAGTGGCGGCGGCCAGTTTTTTCAGGGAAAAGACCATGGAGCAGGCATTCCTTTGCAAAGGATTGGGAAAGTATTTCTGACGCTTGTGACAGAAACATTTTGTAAACCTAACACTGCGAGCGCTGGGAGAGGGAGTCGCAAACTTGATCTGTCGCACAGAAATGCAAAAGAGACGCACAAATGAAAAAGTCCCGGCGGGTGATGGCCGGGACTTTTTTGGGTGGATTACATCGACAGCATCAGGCGTCCGGCGAACAGAATCAGAATGACGCCCATGCTGCGCTCGAACCAATGTCCAAGGCGCATGAACAGCAGGCGCACTTTGTTGCTGGAGAAAAACAGCGCGACGATGACGAACCACAGCGCGTTGACGAAGCACATCCACAATCCATAGAACGCCTGGATCTGCAGCGGTGTGCTGGCGCTGATGATCGTGGTGAAAATAGCCAGGAAGAACAGCGTGGCCTTGGGGTTGGTCGCATTGGTCAGAAAACCGGTGCTGAAGGCTTTGAACAGCGACTGTTCGACCAGCGGCTCGTCAGCGTTTTTTTCGCCTTCGACGCTGCTTTTCGGTTTGCTGCGGATCAGGCTGACGCCCAGATAAAGGATGTAGGCACCGCCGACAACCTTGGCGACGGTGAGCAGCCAAGGCGTGGTGTGCATCAAGGCGCCGACGCCGAGCAAGGTATACAGCACATGCACGGAAATCCCCGCGCCTATGCCCAGCGCGGTGCAGATGCCGACGAGGCGTCCGAAGCGCACGCTCTGGCGGATGGTCACGGCGAAGTCCGGGCCGGGTGCAACGACGGCGAGGAAGTGGATAGTCGCCAATGCGAGAAATTCGCCCAGGTAATTGGAAAGCATGTCAGCTCCAGAAAGTCAGAGGGGAAGCATTGCCGCGATAGCCGACAAAGAACGACAGGCTCAAACGCGGATCCGCTACGCCCGGGGTCACCGAGTGCATGCGGCGCGAGTTGAACATGATGAAATCGCCGGGCTGCGGGCGCACTTCGAGCGCTGGAGGCCCCAGCAGCGACGGCTCGATGCCATAACTGTCGCCACGCATTTCATCGAATTGGTCCGGGGTGATGTCGTCGTCCCACATCTGCAAAGCGCCACCCTCGGTGGGCATGTTCAGGTAGACGTTGCAGGCGAATTGCGCTTCCAGGCTGCGTGCCTGAAAACTGTCCGGGGCGTCCTTGGCGAAGATGTCGTGGTGGGCGAGAAAGCACACGCCGGGTTTGACCACCCGCGACAAGCCGACATACATCTTGCGCCCGTAGAGGTTTTCCAGATGCGCGCCGGCGGGCCAGGATTCGTCGAGCATGCAGCGCAGGGTGTCGATCGGCGAAGAGTAGGGCGCGCAGCGCTGGCGCAGTTCGTCGATGTTGCGGGTGGCGCGTTCGAAGTAATCCTCGATCAGCAGCGGCTGGTTTTCCGCCTCATAAAAGGCCATGCCGATGCGGCCGATGCTCGGTGCGTTGATGTAGCCCTCAAAGCCCGGGGCGAGGATCTTGTCGCCAATCTCGACTGCCAGCGGCTCGGGCAGAAAGCGTTTGACGCGGATGGCGAGGACTTCTTCGTTGGCCAGTTTTTTTATGCACGTCTCATCGAGACGCTCGACGTCTAGCATCATTTGTTTTAGGTCCATCTATCGATAGTCAACGGAACCGGCGATTGCGGTTCCCCGGCGGCGGACGCTGCGCGACGGCAACGTCCGAAATGCTCAATCCACGCTGTAGTGGACGGATAGCGTGCCTTTCTTCTGCGAAAGTGACGCGATCGTGACTGTGCCCAGATCCTTCAGGCTGCGTACGTGGGTGCCACCGCAGCCATAGGCTGGCAGTTCACCAAAACTGATTTCCCGCGCGCCTTCGCGCAGTGAGGTCAGGCGCGGCAGATCGTGTTCGATCCACTGCTCGATGCCGGTTTGCAGCGTTGGCGCGTCGACCTCTTCAGCGCCATCACCCGGCTTGAATTGCACCCGACCTTCGTCCGGCCAGTGATGCGCCTTGATCGGCATCCAGCCCATGGCCTGAATGAAATGTCCGATCAAGTGCCCGGCCGAGTGCATGCGCGTATTGAAGCGGCGGCGCTGTTCATCGACCCGGATGACGGTCATGCCCAGCGGCACCGGTCGGTCGACGAAATGCACAATGCGCTCCGGCTCTTGCACCACCCGCGAGACCTGGCTTTCACCGATCCAGCCGGTATCGCAAGGCTGCCCGCCGCCCTGCGGGTGGAACAGAGTAGCGCGCAGCACTACGGCGAATTCGTGCTCGTGGGGTGTGCAGTCGAGGACTTCGACATTCGCCTTGAGGTCATCACTGTGAAAAAACAGGCGAAGCGTCATATTCCGTGCCCTGATCGAAGTTCTGTTTTTATTATATGAATCGTGCAATAACGTGATAATCCATTCGAACATCAAAGGACTTGTGCGTTGTGAGCATCAATCTTCCGCTGCCGCTGCTGGGTGAAATGGCGATTTTCGTCAAGGTTGTCGAGACCGGCAGCTTCTCTGAAGCGGCCCGGCAGATGGGTTCCTCACCCTCGGCGGTCAGTCGCAGTATTTCCCGACTGGAGAAGGCGTTAGCCACGCGCTTGCTGCAACGCACCACCCGCAAACTGCGTTTGAGCGATGGCGGGGAAGAGGTGTTCAAGCGTTGCCAGGAAATGGTCAGTGCGGCCAGATCGGTGATGGAGATCAGCGGCCAGTTCACCCACGAAGCGGAAGGTCTGGTCCGGGTCAGCGTGCCGAAGGCGGTAGGGCGCTTTGTGATCCATCCACACATGCCGGATTTTCTGCGCCGCTATCCCAAGGTCGATGTGGAGTTGCTGTTGGAGGATCGTCAGGTCGATCTGATCGATGATCATGTCGATCTGGCGATTCGTATCACTGATCGTCCGCCGGCCGGGCTGGTCGGTCGGCAGTTGCTGACTATCGATCATTTGCTCTGCGCCACGCCGCAATACCTGGCCGAACACGGCACGCCGACGCATCCTCACGACTTGCTCAATCACAGTTGTATTTATCTGGGTGAAACTCCGAGCGATGCGCGCTGGAAATTCAAGAAGGGCAGCAAGGCTGTCACGGTCGGTGTGCGGGGGCGCTATGCCGCCAATCACACTGGCGTGCGGTTGGGGGCGGTATTGCAGCACATCGGAATTGGCAGTCTGCCGTATTTCACCGCGCGTTATGCGTTGGAGCAGAAGTTGATTGTGCAGGTGTTGCCGGACTGGACGTTTCTGGCCTCTTACCATGGCGGGTTGTGGTTGCTGCATTCGCCGACGCGTTATTTGCCGCCGAAGTTGCGGGTGTTTATTGATTATCTGGTGGAGTGTCTGCAGAAGGAGCCGACGTTGGGCAGGCCCGGGAAGTCGGCCGGCGGGAGCAACGCGGCTGTGGCGTATGAGTTGCCGGAGAGTGAGGGGTTGCTTTGAAGTTTTGGGTGTATATCCGTTGCTTCGGGTGTTGCTGATGGCGGTTTCGCCCTTACGGCGAGTCACTTTTTCAGGCGCCAAAAAGTAACCAAAACGCTAGCTCCTGCGTTCGGCCCTCGCAGGCTCGGGTTCCTTCGCTGCGGGATCGATCCCTCCACTCAGCCTTCCGACGTCGCCCGTGGATCAAGATCAAAAGCACTCGCGCTAACGCTCATTGTTGAGTGGTGAAAAGCGGGTGGTCTGCTTTGGATCTGCGTTGGATTCGCCCCTCATCCCGCCCTCTCCCGAGGGAGAGGGAGCCGATTTGCGGGTTTTTCAGAATCTGCATTCGACTCGGTAATTCCAGGTCGGCGTACCTCGTCCAACCAACGCGGTCAGTCCCCTCTCCCTCCGGGAGAGGGCTAGGGTGAGGGGCTTTTGATCTTGTGCGTATTTGCATTCAACTCGATATCCCAGGCCGGCGTGCTTCGCCCAATCACACCGTTCAGTCCCCTCTCCCTCCGGGAGAGGGCTAGGGTGAGGGTGTTTTTGATCTTAAAAAAAGGCCCGCATGGAATCTCCAATGCGGGCCTTTGATTACCTGTCGAGAATCAGTGCTTGCTGTCCTGTGCGGACATGGCCAGCAGTTGTTTTTCCTGGTTCCAGTCGAACGGTTCGTCGTTCTGTTCGGCGTCGTAGCGGCGTTCTTCGAGGGCCTGGTACAGGTCGATTTCTTCGTCGGAGAGGTAGTGCAGGCAGTCGCCGGCGAAGAACCACAGCAGGTCGCGGGGGATCAGGTGGGCGATTTGCGGGTAGCGGGTGATGACTTGGGTAAGGATGTCCTGACCCAGGTATTGGCTTTCGATAGGGTCGATCGGCAGGGAGGCCAGCAGTTCGTCGAAGCGCTCGAGGAACAGGGCATGGCTTTCTTCGGGCACTTGTTCGGCCTCACCTACGGCGACCAGGATACTGCGCAGGTGGTCGAGCAACACGAGATGATCGGCAACGACGTTGGACACGAGATAAGTCCTCAAGAGCAAAACGGGCGCGGGAGTATAAAGCCCTCGCGCCGTTTTTTCACAAAAACCGGGATCAGCGGACTTTGCCCTCTGCCTGGGTCAGTTCGTCTTTGTCGAAATCATCGACGTCGATCACCTTGCGGCGGGCCGCTTCGGCGTCGCGCAGGCTTTGCGCTTCGACAGCTTGCAGCACGCCGGCCTCCAGGGCGGCATCAATGGCATGTTCGCCTGCTGCCGGTTTGACCTGGCCGCTTTTCAGCGCGATGTGCAGCTTTTTGTGCAGAGGTTGCGCAGCGTTGAGCAGGTCGCTCGCGTGTTGCAGTGCGCCCACGGCATCGTCCGCCGATTGCGGGCGGTAGCAGCCGGCGAGCAGTTCTTCCAGGGCCGGATCGCCTTTGGCGCGACCGATGACCGCAGCGACTTCGGCGCCGAGTTTGTCCGACGGGCCTTTGTGTCGGCGGCCGAACGGGAACACGATAACCCGCAGCAGGCAGCCGAAGACCTTGTTCGGGAAGTTGCTCAACAGTTCATCCAGCGCGCGCTCCGACTGGCCGAGGCTTTCTTCCATGGCCCAGCGGAACAGCGGCTCCATGTAGGCCGGCGAATCCAGGTCGTGATAACGCTTGAGCGAGGCGGAGGCCAGATACAGGTTGCTCAACACATCACCGAGCCGCGCCGACAGGCGTTCGCGACGTTTCAGTTCGCCACCCAGAAGCATCATGCTGAAGTCGGCAAGCATGGCGAATGCGGCAGCCTGACGGTTGAGCGCGCGGAAGTAGCCTTGGCTGATCCTGTCGCCCGGTGCATGTTCGAAGTGACCGAGCCCGAGGTTCAGCACCAATGTACTGGCGGCATTACTGACGGCGAAGCCGATGTGCTTGAGCAGCAGGCCATCGAACTCCTTGAGTGCCTGTTCCTTGTCCGCACGACCAGCCAGGGCCATTTCCTTGAGTACGAACGGATGGCAGCGGATTGCGCCCTGACCGAAGATCATCAGGTTGCGTGACAGGATGTTTGCGCCTTCGACGGTGATGAAGATCGGTGCGCCGTTCCAGCTGCGGCCGAGGTAGTTGTTCGGCCCCATGATGATCGCTTTGCCGCCATGCACATCCATGGCGTGGCTGATGCATTCGCGGCCGCGTTCGGTGAGGTGATATTTGAGGATCGCCGACAGCACCGAAGGTTTTTCACCGAGGTCCACCGCGTTGGCGGTGAGCATGCGGGCGGCGTCCATCATCCACGCGTTGCCGCCGATGCGCGCCATCGCTTCCTGGATGCCTTCGAACGCCGACAGCGGCACATTGAACTGTTCACGAATCTGCGCGTACTGGCCGGTCACCAGACTGGTGAACTTGGCCGCGCCGGTACCGACGGCCGGCAACGAAATCGAACGCCCGACCGACAGGCAGTTCATCAGCATCATCCAGCCCTTGCCGAGCATTTCCTGACCACCGATAAGGTAGTCCAGCGGAATGAACACGTCCTTGCCGGAGTTCGGGCCGTTCATGAACGCGGCGCCCAGCGGCAGGTGACGACGACCGATTTCCACGCCTGCAGTATCGGTCGGGATCAGCGCCAGACTGATGCCAAGGTCTTCCTCTTCACCGAGCAGGTGATCCGGGTCGTAGGCTTTGAATGCCAGGCCGAGCAGGGTCGCGACCGGGCCGAGGGTGATGTAGCGCTTTTCCCAGTTCAGGCGCAGGCCGATGACTTCCTCACCTTGCCACTGGCCTTTGCAAATGATCCCGGTGTCGGGCATCGCGCCAGCGTCGGAACCGGCCAGCGGACCGGTGAGGGCGAAGCACGGGATATCGTCGCCACGGGCCAGGCGCGGCAGGTAGTGATTACGTTGTTCATCGGTGCCGTAATGCAGCAGCAATTCGGCCGGGCCGAGGGAGTTCGGGACCATCACGGTAGAGGCGAGGTCGCCGCTGCGGGTGGCCAGTTTCATCGCCACTTGTGAGTGCGCGTAGGCGGAGAAGCCTTTGCCGCCGTATTCCTTGGGAATGATCAGGGCGAAAAAGCCGTGTTCCTTGATGTGCGTCCAGGCCTCGGGCGGCAGATCCATCGACTGGCCGATCTGCCAGTCGCTGACCATCGCGCAGAGTTCTTCGGTCGGACCATCGATGAAGGCCTGTTCTTCTTCGCTCAGCTGCACTTTGGGATAGGCCAGCAGTTTGTCCCAGTCCGGACGGCCGCTGAACAGCTCGCCGTCCCACCATACGGTGCCGGCGTCGATTGCGTCGCGTTCGGTCTGCGACATCGGCGGCAGGGTTTTCTGGAACCAGTTGAACAGTGGCGCGGTGAAGTGCTTGCGGCGCAGGTCAGGCAACAGCAATGGCGCGGCGACCACTGCCAGCAAGACCCAGAAGATGAACAGCAGCCAGCCCGGCGCGTGACTGAAAATCCCCATCGCCAGCAAATAGACGGCGACGATGCCCAACGCGGGCAGCGGGGCGATGCGTCGATGGGCGAGATACGCCACGCCGACGATCAAAACCAGTATCCACAACAACAGCATATTCAGTCCTCCGTGAACCAAGGCAAATCGACCCTCCAGAGCTTAGACGGCATCTGTAAATCCGGGTGGTCAGAGCATGGTGATTGAAATCGTGGGAAACCCCGGATGGTTTTCGTAGGTTCGGTGGGCAACACGTGTGGGAAATCGTTCGTTGCTGCGCAGCTTTGCTTTCAGGTTTGGCCGAAACGTCGTTATCTCTGTGCTCAGGCTGTCGCTAGACTCGTGGCTTAACCAGGAGATTGCCGCCATGCACGAGTATCTGAGCCCCGGCCGCTTCATCGATAGTGACCACCCGGCAGTGGTGGAGTTCGCCGAGCAGCATCGCGGTGCCAGCAATGATCCGCGTGAGCAGGCGATCAGTCTTTATTACGCCGTGCGCGAGGCGGTGCGCTACAACCCTTACACCTTCAGCCGTGATCCGCAAACCTTGCGCGGCAGTTACGCACTGGCAGCGGGGCAGAGTTACTGCGTGCCGAAAGCCACGCTGCTTGCCGGGTGCGCGCGGCATTGCGGGATCCCGGCGCGCATCGGTCTGGCCGATGTACGCAATCACCTGTCGACGCCGCGGCTGCTTGAGTTGCTCAAAAGCGATGTGTTTGCCATGCATGGCTACACCGAGCTGTTTCTCGCCGGCCGCTGGGTCAAGGCGACGCCGGCGTTCAACCAGCAACTGTGCGAGCTGTTCAACGTCGCAGCGCTGGAGTTCGACGGGATCAACGACAGCGTTTTCCACCCGTTCAACCGGGACGGCGCGCAGTTGATGGAGTATCTGCTCGATCACGGTCAGTTCACCGACGTGCCGGAAACCTTCTTCTTCGAGCACCTGCAAAAGTGCTATCCGCATCTGTTCAGCGAGCAACTGCCCGTGCTGCTGGGTGATATGCAGACTGATTTGAGCCGCACCTGATCCGGCGTATGCTGGCCGTCCACTCATGTGCAAAGAGGCGGTCATGCTGAAGATCTGGGGACGGAAAAATTCATCGAACGTCAGGAAGCCCTTGTGGGCTGCCGAGGAGCTGGGCCTGGCTTACGAGGCCATCGATGCCGGTGGCGCGTTCGGTGTGGTCGACACGCCCGAGTACCGCGCGATGAACCCCAATGGCCGGGTGCCGGTGATCGAAGATGATGGTTTCGTGCTGTGGGAATCCAACGCCATCGTTCGCTATCTGTTGGCCAAACATGCACCGGACAGCGCCTGGTATCCGGCCGATGCGCAAGCCCGCGCCACGGCGGACAAGTGGATGGACTGGACCACTTCGAGCTTCGCCGGGCCGTTTCGCACGGTGTTCTGGGGTGTGCTGCGCACGCCCTCCGAGAAGCAGGACTGGAAGGCGATCAACGGCGCGATCAAGGAATGCGATGAATTGCTGAACATGGCCGACCATGCCCTGATCAGCCAGCCTTATCTCTCCGGCAATGACATCGGCATGGGTGACATCCCGCTGGGCAGCTTCATTTATGCCTGGTTCGAAATGCCCATCGAGCGCGCTCCGCAGCCCCACCTGCAAGCCTGGTATGAACGTTTGAAGCAGCGTGCGGCCTATCAGAAAGCGGTCATGACCGCGTTGACTTGATAATTACTATCGACACACTTGACTGTACTTGTGCGGCGGCGGCAAGCACCATTGCGAACTTGCGCCGCGGTTGTTTCCCTCGCCGCCCGCCCTAATTTATTCCTTTCCTTCCTTCTTGGTGCGTAAATCCGATATGAGTTCCGCTCTGTCCATCCGGCAGCTAACCAAAACCTACGGCAACGGGTTCCAGGCCTTGAGTGGTATCGATCTGGACGTCGCCGAAGGTGACTTTTTCGCCTTGCTCGGCCCCAACGGCGCCGGCAAATCCACCACCATTGGCATCCTCTCGACCCTGGTCAACAAGACCAGCGGTACGGTGAATATCTTCGGCCACGATCTGGACAAGAACCCGGCGGCGCTCAAGCGCTCGATCGGTGTGGTGCCGCAGGAATTCAATTTCAACCAGTTCGAGAAGACCTTCGACATCGTCGTGACCCAGGCCGGTTACTACGGCATTCCGGCGAAAGTCGCCAAGGAGCGCGCCGAGCAGTACCTGACCCAGCTCGGCCTGTGGGACAAGCGCGATGTGCCGTCGCGTTCGCTGTCCGGCGGCATGAAACGTCGTCTGATGATCGCCCGTGCACTGGTGCACGAACCGCGTCTGCTGATCCTCGATGAGCCGACTGCTGGCGTTGATATCGAGCTGCGCCGTTCGATGTGGACCTTCCTCACCGAGCTGAACCAGAAAGGCATCACCATCATCCTGACCACGCATTATCTGGAAGAGGCCGAGCAGTTGTGCCGCAACATCGGCATCATCGACCACGGCACCATCGTCGAAAACACCAGCATGAAACAATTGCTGGGCCAGTTGCACGTGGAAACCTTTTTGCTGGATCTGAAAAACGACCTGCATGCGGCGCCGCAATTGCTCGGCTACCCCGCCCGGTTGCTTGACAGTCATACCCTGGAAGTCCAGGTCGACAAATCCATGGGCATTACGGCGCTGTTCACCCAGTTGGCGCGGCAGAACATCGAAGTGCTGAGCCTGCGCAACAAAACCAATCGCCTCGAGGAGTTGTTCGTGTCCCTGGTGGAGAAAAATCTGTCGAAGGTGGCGGTATGAGTTCCGAGTTCGGTCCCAACCTGGTCGCCCTGCAAACCATCGTCTACCGCGAGGTCAAACGCTTCATGCGGATCTGGCCGCAGACGCTGCTGCCGCCGGCGATTACCATGGTTCTGTACTTCGTGATCTTCGGCAACCTGATCGGCCGGCAGATCGGCGACATGGGTGGCTTCACCTACATGGAGTACATCGTGCCGGGCCTGATCATGATGTCGGTGATCACCAACTCTTACGGCAACGTGGTATCGAGCTTCTTCGGCAGCAAGTTCCAGCGTTCGATCGAAGAGCTGATGGTCTCACCGGTGTC
Source organism: Pseudomonas sp. HN2 (assembly GCF_020736465.1). Classification (NCBI taxonomy): domain Bacteria; kingdom Pseudomonadati; phylum Pseudomonadota; class Gammaproteobacteria; order Pseudomonadales; family Pseudomonadaceae; genus Pseudomonas; species Pseudomonas sp. HN2. The sequence goes on along the minus strand of NZ_CP085885.1, from coordinate 4,399,766 downwards.
CCCGCACACGATCCTCATCGGCTTCACCATTGGTGGTGTATTGCGCGGTCTGGCGGTGGGTCTGATCGTGACGATTCTGTCGCTGTTCTTCACCGATTTGCAGGTCCATCACCTCGGCGTGACCATTCTGGTGGTGGTGCTGACCGCGACGATCTTCTCGTTGCTGGGCTTCATCAACGCGGTGTTTGCGCGCAACTTCGATGATATTTCGATCATCCCCACTTTTGTGCTGACTCCGCTGACTTACCTGGGCGGCGTGTTCTACTCGATCACCTTGCTGCCGCCGTTCTGGCAGACCGTGTCGTTGGCCAACCCGGTGCTGCACATGGTCAACGCCTTCCGCTACGGCATCCTTGGTGTCTCGGATATCCGCATCGGCATCGCCATTACGTTCATGCTGGTAGCGACCGTGGTGCTGTATCTCGGCTGTGCGCGGTTGCTGGTGAGCGGGCGCGGCATGCGTACCTGATCCAGGACCGCGTCGCCTTCTTCGCGAGCAGGCTCGCTCCCACACTGGAATGATGTCCGTGGGAGCGAGCCTGCTCGCGAAGGGGCCAGCCCAGACACAACGAAAAAACGGCCTCCCATCGCGGAGGCCGTTTTGCATTCATTTCTGCCGGCTTTTCTTGCGCCGCCGCCATTGCCGCGCCACCCACCAGCGCCAGTACAGCATCACCAGAAAGTAGGCGAGGATGCCCAGCACCAGGCCGACGACCACCGAGCCCAACAGAAACGGTTGCCAAAGCGTCGACAATTCGCCGCTGATCCATTCCCAGGTCAACTCGTCCGGCAGATGTCGCGCCGGCACATCCATCAGGAACGCCCCGGCCTGATAGGTACAGAAAAACACCGCCGGCATGGTGATCGGGTTGGTCAGCCAGACCAGACTCACCGCGATCGGCATGTTGCCGCGCACCATCACCGCCAGCGCCGCCGCGACCAGCATCTGTGCTGGTATCGGCAGGAACGCGGCAAACAGGCCGACCGCCATCGCCCGGGCCACCGAGTGGCGGTTGAGGTGCCAGAGGTTCGGGTCATGCAGCAACTTGCCGAGAAAGCGTAAGGATTTGTGTTCCCTGATGCTCGTCGGGTCGGGCATGTAACGTTTGAATAAGCGCCGGGGCATAAGGCTTCTCGGTCGGTTAAGGCGGCAAGTATGTCTGGATTCTACGAACCGCCCATTCAGACTTTGTGACAATTGTTGACCACAGTGGTGCCGCAGACCCGCTATGCCTAAGGAGGGGACTCTCAAGGACGGGCATATGCGCACAGGGATGATGGCGCTGGCAGTCGGTCTGCTGGCCCCGGTTTTTTTGCCGGCCTTGCCGCCGGTCGGTTGGTGGGTGGTACTGCCGGTGGTGGCGCTGATGCTCCTACCGTTTCGCAGCTATCCACTGGCATTTTTGTTGTTTGGCTTCACATGGGTCTGCGTCGGCGCGCAGATGGCTCTGAATGACCGCTTGCCGCCGCCACTGGACGGCGAAACCCGTTGGCTCGAGGGGCGTGTGGTCGGCTTGCCGCAGCACGGCGACGGTGTGGTGCGTTTCGAACTGGCTGACGCCCGCTCGCGCCACGAAAAGCTGCCATCGCTGATGCGCCTGGCCTGGTACGCCGGGCCGCCGGTCAACAGCGGCGAACGCTGGCGTCTGGCGGTGAAGTTGAAGCGCCCGGGTGGCTTGCTCAACCCGGACGCCTTCGATTACGAGGCCTGGCTGCTCGCCCAGCGCATCGGTGCGACCGGTACGATCAAAGATGGCCAGCGTCTGGCTGAGGCCCGGTACGCCTGGCGCGACAGCGTTCGTCAGCGCCTGCTGGCGGTCGATGCGCAGGGGCGAGAGGGCGCGTTGGCGGCGCTGGTGCTCGGCGACGGTTCGGGTCTGAGTCGCGAGTACTGGCAGGTACTGCAAGACACCGGCACCGTGCATTTGCTGGTGATTTCCGGCCAGCACATCGGTTTGCTCGCCGCGGTGATGTATCTGCTGGTCGCCGGGCTTTCGCGATACGGTTTGTGGCCGTTGCGCTGGCCATGGCTGCCCTGGGCATGCGGCCTGGCCTTCGCGGCGGCGCTGGGTTATGGCTTGCTCGCCGGTTTCGATGTGCCGGTGCAGCGCGCCTGCGTGATGGTGGCGCTGGTGCTGTTGTGGCGCCTGCGTTTTCGCCATCTCGGTGCGTGGAGGCCGTTGTTGCTGGCGTTCAACGGCGTGCTGCTGTTTGATCCGTTGGCCAGTTTGCGTCCCGGGTTCTGGCTGTCTTTCGCGGCGGTGGCCGTACTGATTTTCACCTTCGGCGGGCGGCTGGGCGCTTGGCGCTGGTGGCAGACCTGGACCCGCGCGCAGTGGCTGATCGCGATTGGCTTGTGTCCGGTGTTGCTGGCGCTCAGCCTGCCGATCAGCGTCAGTGGCCCCGTGGCGAATCTGTTTGCGGTGCCGTGGGTCAGTCTTGTGGTATTGCCGCCGGCGTTGCTCGGCACGCTATTGCTGCCCGTGCCTTATGTTGGCGAAGGGTTGTTGTGGCTGGCCGGTGGTTTGATCGACTGGCTGTTTATCGGACTGGCGCTGATTGCCGGGCAATGGCCGGCGTGGATACCCGCCGCCATTCCATTGTGGGCGCTGGTCTTGGGCAGCCTCGGCGCCTTGTTATTGCTGTTGCCCCGTGGTGTGCCGCTACGTCCATTGGGCTGGCCGTTGATGTTGCTGCTGATATTGCCGCCGCGAGAGCGAATAGAAGAGGGGCGGGCCGATGTCTGGCAACTCGACGTCGGCCAAGGCCTGGCCATCCTCGTGCGCACCCGCCATCACGCGTTGCTCTATGACGCCGGGCCGCGTTTCGGCGAGTTCGATCTCGGCGAGCGGGTGGTGCTGCCAGCGCTGCGCAAACTCAATCTGCAAACGCTCGACCTGATGCTGCTCAGCCATGCCGACGCCGATCACGCTGGCGGCGCCGGGGCGGTGATGCGTGGATTGAACGTGCACCGCATCGTCAGTGGCGACCCGCCAAACCTGCCGCCGGAGTTGAGCGCCGAAGCCTGCGCAAATGGCGAACAGTGGCAATGGGATGGCGTGCAGTTCCAGCTCTGGCAATGGTCGGCGGCCGATGACAGCAACCAGCGCTCCTGTGTCTTGCAGATCGAAGCCAACGGCGAGCGCCTGCTGCTCACCGGCGACATCGACATTCACGCCGAGCGCGTTCTGCTCGACAGTCCACTGGCGGTGCCGACGCAATGGCTGCAATCGCCGCATCACGGCAGTCGCAGCTCATCGTCGATGGCCCTGCTCAAAGCCTTGCAGCCAGAAGCGGTGCTGATCTCCCGTGGCCACGGCAACTCCTTCGGTCACCCGCATCCGACCGTGCTTGCGCGCTACCGCAAGCAAGGCCTGCGCATCTATGACAGCGCCGAGCAGGGCGCCATCCATCTGCAACTGGGCAGCTTCAAACCGCCGTGGACGATGCGTCACCAGCGGCGCTTCTGGCGCGAGCCGCCGGCGCCTGGCCGTTGATCGGTGCCAGCATGGTTGCCACCTTACGGTCGTCGGGGCGGCGGGTCTTAATCGCGGATCGGTATGGTAAAGTGGCGCACTTTTTCGAGGGGACTGTCACTGTGTGGGAATTGGTCAAATCCGGCGGCTGGATGATGTTGCCGATCATTCTGAGTTCCATTGCGGCCATGGCGATCGTTGCCGAACGCCTGTGGACACTGCGCGCCAGTCGCGTCACCCCCGAGCATCTGCTGGGTCAGGTCTGGGTCTGGATCAAGGACAAGCAGCTCAACAAGGAAAAACTCAAGGAATTGCGCGCCAACTCGCCGCTGGGGGAAATCCTCGCCGCGGGCCTGGCCAATTCCAAGCATGGTCGCGAGATCATGAAGGAATGCATCGAAGAGGCCGCCGCGCGGGTGATTCATGAGCTCGAACGCTACGTCAACGCGTTGGGCACCATCGCCGCGATGTCGCCGTTGCTCGGTCTGCTCGGCACTGTGCTCGGCATGATCGACATTTTCAGTGCCTTCACCGGTTCCGGCATGACCACCAATGCATCGGTGCTGGCCGGCGGTATTTCCAAGGCGCTGATCACCACGGCGGCGGGCCTGATGGTCGGTATTCCGGCGGTGTTCTTCCACCGTTTCCTGCAACGCCGTATCGACGAGCTGGTGGTCGGCATGGAGCAGGAAGCGATCAAACTGGTGGAAGTGGTGCAGGGCGACCGTGATGTCGATCTGGCCGAGGGCCGCGCGTGAAATTCCGTCGCAAGCCTCGGGAAACCATCGATATCAACCTCGCGTCGCTGATCGACGTGGTGTTCATTCTGCTGCTGTTTTTCGTGGTCACTACCACCTTCACCCGTGAAACCCAGTTGCGCGTGGATTTGCCGGAAGCAGTCAGCGGTTCGCCGGCCGAAGATCAGCAAGTCAAACAACTGGACGTCGCGATCAGCGCCGAAGGCGTGTTCTCGGTGAATAACAGGATTCTGCCGAAGAATGACCTGCCGACGCTGATGGAAGCCATGCAGAAAGAATCCAACGGCGATACCAGCATGCCGCTGTCGATCAGTGCCGATGGCAAGGCCCAGCACCAATCGGTGATCACCGCCATGGACGCGGCCGGCAAGCTCGGTTTCAGCCATCTGCGCATGACCACGGTCGAGGCGGCGCCGAAATCCTGATGAGCCTCTCCGATCGCCTGCTCGCCGCGTGGTATCAGGGGCACCCGGCCCTGACGCTGCTGCGGCCGCTGGAAATGTTGTATCGCCGTGTGGTGATCAACAAACGTCAGCGCTTTCTCGACGGCGAAGGTGAAATCTACCAATCGCCCGTGCCGCTGATTGTGGTCGGCAATATCACCGTCGGCGGCACCGGCAAGACACCGATGATTCTCTGGCTGATCGAGCATTGCCGGCGCCGTGGACTGCGGGTTGGCGTGGTCAGTCGTGGTTATGGCGCCAGGCCGCCGCACCTGCCGTGGCGCGTCGAGGCTGCGCACAGCGCCGAGGTTGCCGGTGACGAGCCGCTGCTGATTGTCCAGCGCACCGGCGTGCCACTGATGATCGACCCTGATCGCAGCGCCGCCGTCAAAGCCTTGATCGCCAGTGAGCCCTTGGACCTGATCCTGTCCGACGATGGCATGCAGCATTACCGCCTCGCACGGGATCTGGAACTGGTACTGATCGATGCGGCTCGTGGCCTGGGCAACCAGCGCTGTCTGCCGGCCGGACCGTTGCGTGAGCCGGTCGAGCGCCTGCAAAGTGTCGACGGCGTATTGTTCAACGGCGCCTTGGCTGATCGCGACGACGGTTTCGCCTTCCGCCTGCAACCGACGGCGCTGGTCAATCTGCACAGCGGCGAACGGCAGTCGCTCGAGCATTTTCCGCCCGGCCAGGCGCTGCACGCGGTAGCCGGGATCGGCAATCCGCAACGTTTCTTCAATACCCTCGAAGCGCTAGACTGGCGGCCAGTTCCGCATGCGTTTGCCGACCACGCCGAGTACAGCGTGCAGGCCCTGAATTTCACCCCGTCATTGCCCTTGGTAATGACCGAAAAGGACGCGGTGAAGTGCCGTGCCTTTGCTGCTGCCGACTGGTGGTATCTGGCGGTCGATGCCGTGCCATCGTCGGCCTTCGTGGCCTGGTTCGACACGCAGCTGATGCGCCTGTTGCCGGATCGTCTGTTGCCTTAACTGTTTTTATTTCTGGGAATGTTCATGGACACCAAACTGCTCGACATCCTTGCTTGCCCCGTGTGCAAAGGCCCGCTCAAGCTCAGCGCCGACAAGACCGAACTGATCAGCAAGGGCGCCGGCCTGGCGTACCCGATCCGCGACGGCATCCCGGTAATGCTGGAAAGCGAAGCGCGCACCCTGACCACCGACGAGCGCCTGGATAAATGACCACAGCCTTCACCGTTGTCATCCCGTCGCGTTTCGCCTCGACCCGTCTGCCGGGCAAGCCGTTGCTCGATATCGCCGGCAAGCCGATGATCCAGCATGTCTGGGAACAGGCGAGCAAAAGCAGCGCGACCCGCGTCGTGGTGGCTACCGATGACGCGCGCATCGTCGAGGCGTGCAACAGCTTTGGCGCCGAAGTGGTGCTGACCCGTGAAGATCACAATTCCGGCACTGATCGTCTGGCCGAAGTCGCGACGAAACTGGGCCTTGCGCCGGATGCGATCGTGGTCAACGTGCAAGGCGATGAGCCGCTGATTCCGCCGAGCGTGATCGATCAGGTCGCCGCCAACCTTGCTGCCCATACCGAAGCGCGCATGGCCACGCTGGCCGAGCCGATCGAAGATGTGGAAACCCTGTTCAACCCCAACGTTGTGAAGGTTTCCAGCGACATCAACGGTCTGGCCCTGACATTCAGTCGTGCAACCTTGCCATGGGCTCGCGATGCATTCGCCAGAAACCGCGAGCAACTGCCGGAAGGCGTGCCCTATCGCCGCCACATCGGTATTTATGCCTATCGCGCCGGGTTCCTCCACGACTTCGTGAGCTGGGGGCCGTGCTGGCTGGAAAACACCGAATCCCTCGAGCAACTGCGTGCCTTGTGGCACGGCGTGCGCATTCATGTCGCCGACGCGCTGATCGCGCCGCCGACCGGCGTCGACACCGTCGAAGACCTTGAGCGGGTTCGTCGCCTGCTGGGGGCCTGATGCGCGTTCTGTTTGTGTGCCTGGGCAACATCTGCCGTTCGCCCACCGCCGAAGGCGTGTTGCGCCACAAGTTGCGCGAAGCCGGATTGGCGGACGTGGTCGAAGTGGCCTCCGCCGGCACCGGTGACTGGCACGTCGGCAACCCGCCGGACAAGCGCAGCCAGGCCGCGGCGAAACTGCGCGGTTATGACCTGTCGACGCAACGCGCGCAGCAGGTCAGCCGGGCCGATTTCGCCAGCTACGACCTGATTCTCGCCATGGATAACAGCAACCTGCGCAACCTCAAAGCCTTGCAGCCGTCCGCCGGCAAGGCCGAGCTTGACCTGTTCCTGCGTCGCTATGCTGGATTGATCGATGAAGTGCCAGATCCGTATTACGACGGTGATCAGGGTTTCGAGCAGGTGCTCGATCTGATCGAAGCGGCCTGCGATCAACTGCTGATCGAAGTGAAGGGCCGCTTATGAGTTTGCAGATCCAAGCACAAGTGTCGCTGAAAGCGTTCAACACCTTTGGCGTCGATGTGCGTGCGCAACTGTTTGCCGAAGCCCACAGCGACGCCGACGTCCGCGAGGCGCTGGCCTATGCCGCGTCCCATGACGTGCCGTTGCTGGTGATCGGCGGCGGCAGCAATTTGCTGCTGACGGCGGATGTTCAGGCGTTGGTGTTGCGCATGGCCACTCGTGGCATTCGGCTGCTCAGCGATGATGGCAGTCGCGTAGTGATCGAGGCGGAAGCGGGCGAGCCGTGGCACCCGTTCGTCCAGCACACGCTGGCCCAGGGGCTGGCCGGGCTGGAAAACCTCAGCCTGATTCCTGGCACCGTCGGCGCCGCGCCGATGCAGAATATCGGTGCCTATGGCGTCGAGATCAAAGACGTGTTTGCCGGGCTGACCGCGCTCGACCGCGAGAGCGGCGAGCTGCGTGATTTCAGTCTGGAAGACTGCAACTTCGGCTACCGCGACAGCCTGTTCAAGCAGCAGCCGGGACGTTGGCTGATCCTGCGGGTGCGCTTCAGGCTCGATCGCGCAGCGCACCTGCATCTGGAATACGGCCCAGTGCGTCAGCGCTTGAGCGAGCAGGGCATCGAGCAGCCGACGCCCACCGACGTCAGCCGCGCCATCTGCAGCATCCGCAGCGAAAAACTGCCGGACCCGGCGGTGCTCGGCAACGCCGGCAGCTTCTTCAAGAACCCGCTGGTGCCCGCCGCTGCAGTCACGCAGATCAAAGCGCAGCACCCGGATCTGGTGGCTTACCCGCAAGCCGATGGACAGATGAAACTGGCCGCCGGCTGGCTGATCGAACGCGCCGGCTGGAAGGGTTTTCGCGACGGCGATGCCGGCGTGCACAAGTTGCAGGCACTGGTGCTGGTCAACTACGGCACGGCCACCGGTCTGCAACTGCTCGACCTGGCGCAACGTATCCAGAAAGACATCGCCGAGCGCTTCCATGTCGAACTGGAAATGGAGCCCAATCGGTATTGAGGCTACGCTTGCCTGACGCCATCCAAAGCCCTGCACTGCTGAAAAAAGTGCAGGGCTTTTTTGTTAATGCTGGGTTAACTTAGCGACCTAACGATACCTACCATTTGCTCCACCCAAAGGCCCGGTGCAGACGTTCCCGTCGGCGCAAGAGAGCCTGATTAGCCTGAGTCGATCTGCGCGAACCCACCGCTGATTTTCCGGCGGCAGATTGCTCGACCCCATAACCACTAAAAAATATGCGGGCGTGCCCATGATTACCCTGAAACTCAACGGTCAAGACCACTCCCTCGATGTCACCGAAGACATGCCGCTGCTGTGGGCGATTCGTGACGTAGCCGGTTACAACGGCACCAAGTTCGGTTGCGGCATGGGCCTGTGCGGCGCCTGCACCATCCACATCGACGGCTTGCCGGCGCGCAGTTGCATCACGCCGATCGGCTCGGTGATCGGCCAGAATGTCACCACCATCGATAACCTCCACGCCGATCCGGTGGGCAAGGTCGTTCAGCAAGCCTGGCTCGACAGCGCGGTCGCGCAATGCGGTTATTGCCAGGGCGGGCAGATCATGTCGGCCACCGCTCTGCTGAAAACCAATCCCAACCCGAGCGACGAGCAGATCGAAGAAGCCATGGTCGGCAACATCTGCCGCTGCGGCACCTACAACCGGATCAAAACCGCGATCCGCCAGGCCTCCACGCAACTGAAGGAGGTGAAGGCATGAGCCGCGTCCCGAATGATTTCGCCCTGAGCAACCTCAGCCGCCGTGGCTTTCTCAAAGGCGTCGGCGCCACCAGCGCGCTGGTCCTTGCGGCGAGTTGGGGCTGGCAGGATGCGCTGGCCGATGACGCGGCGAAGAAGTTCGGCGCCGACGGCATGCCCAATGGTTGGGTCGACGATCCCAAGGTCTATGTAAGCATTGCCGCCGATGGCAGCGTCACCGTGGTGTGCAACCGTTCGGAAATGGGCCAGGGCGTGCGCACCAGCCTGAGCATGGTGGTTGCCGATGAACTGGAGGCCGATTGGGCGCAGGTCAAAGTGCAGCAGGCGCCCGGTGACGAAGTGCGCTTCGGCAACCAAGACACCGACGGTTCGCGCAGCATGCGTCACTGGTATGAGCCGATGCGTCGTTGCGGCGCGGCCGCGCGGACCATGCTCGAACAGGCGGCCGCTGCGCAATGGAAAGTGCCGGTCGGCGAATGCCATGCGCAACTGCACAAAGTTATTCATAAACCCTCCGGCCGTGAGCTGGGGTATGGCGAGCTCGCCGCTGCGGCCAGTGCGCTGGCAGTACCGGCGCGTGACAGCCTGCGCCTCAAGCAGCCGTCGGAGTTTCGCTACATCGGCAAAGAAGGCACCAAGGCCATTGATGGTGCCGACATCGTCAATGGCCGCGCAGTGTACGGCGCCGACGTGCATTTCGACGGCATGCTCTACGCCACCATCGCTCGCCCGGCAGTGTATGGCGGCAAGGTCAAAAGCCTCGATGACAGCGCCGCACTGAAAGTCCCGGGCGTGCTAAAAGTCATTCAGATCGAAGGCCGACCGTTGCCGTCGGAGTTTCAGCCGTTGGGCGGCGTCGCAGTCGTCGCCAGCAACACCTGGGCGGCGATCAAGGGCCGCGAGGTGCTGAAGATCGAGTGGGACGACGGCCCGAATGCCAGTTATGACTCGATTGCCTATCGCAAAGAGCTTGAAGCCGCGTCGCTGACAGCCGGCAAAGTGGTGCGCAACACCGGTGACATCGACAAGGCCCTGAGCGGCGCTGCCAGCACCCTCGAAGCCTCGTATTACCTGCCGCATCTGGCGCAGGCGCCGATGGAACCGATGGTTGCGATTGCGCGGTTCAAGGACGGTGTGTGCGAAGCCTGGGCGCCGAGCCAGGCACCGCAGGTCACCCGTGAGCGCATCGCCGAGCGCCTGGGCGTACCGTTCGAAAAGGTCACTTTCAACGTAACGCTGCTGGGCGGTGGGTTCGGGCGCAAGTCGAAACCGGACTTCGTCGTCGAAGCGGCGATTCTCGCCAAGGAATTTCCGGGCAAGGCTGTACGGGTGCAGTGGACGCGTGAAGACGACATCCACAATTCGTATTTCCACACCGTATCGGCGGAGTACCTGAAGGCCGGCATCGACAAGAACGGCATGCCCTCCGGTTGGCTGCATCGCACCGTGGCGCCAAGCATCACTGCACTGTTTGCCCCGGACATGAACCATGAAGCCGCGTTCGAGCTGGGCATGGGCTTTACCAGCATGGCCTACGCGATTCCCAACGTGCGCCTGGAAAACCCCGAAGCCAAAGTGCACACGCGGGTCGGCTGGTACCGCTCGGTATCGAACATTCCCCATGGCTTTGCGATTCAGAGTTTCGTTGATGAATTGGCGCACAAGGCCGGTGAAGATCCGCTCAAGTACCAGATCAAACTGCTCGGGCCGGACCGGCAGATCGATCCTCGCACCTTGAGCGAAGAGTGGAACTACGGCGAATCGCCCGAGCGTTATCCGATCGACACCGGTCGCATGCGCACGGTGCTGGAAACGGCCGCCAAGGCTGCCGGTTGGGGGCGCAAGCTGCCCAAGGGCCGGGGGCTCGGTCTGGCCGTGCATTACAGCTTCGTCACCTATGTGGCGGCGGTGATTGAGGTCGAGGTCAAGGACGACGGTTCGCTGATCGTGCACAAGGCCGACATCGCCGTGGACTGCGGACCGCAAATCAACCCTGAGCGTATCCGTTCGCAGTTCGAAGGCGCGTGCGTCATGGGCCTGGGCAATGCCGTACTCGGTGAAATCAGCTTCAAGGACGGCAAGGTGCAGCAGGACAACTTCCATATGTACGAGGTCGCGCGCATGTCGCTGGCACCGAAGGAAGTTGCGGTGCATCTGGTCACGCCGCCGGGGGACGTGCCGTTGGGTGGCGTTGGTGAGCCGGGCGTACCGCCAATTGCTCCGGCGCTGTGCAATGCGATCTTCGCCGCGACCGGCAAGCGCATCCGCAATCTGCCGGTGCGTTATCAGTTGCAAGGCTGGCAGAAGGCGGAGGCGTAATGGACAGCGTCGATCTCAACGTCCTGCGCAGCGTCCTCGAATGGCGCCGCGCCGGGCAGCGGGTGGTGCTGTTCAGTGTGGTGCAGACCTGGGGCACCGCACCGCGCTCGCCCGGCGCCATGCTCGCCTTGCGTGAAGATGGCGTGGTGATCGGCTCGGTGTCGGGCGGCTGTGTCGAGGATGACCTGATCGCGCGCCTGCACGACGGTCGCATCGCCACCGAGGGCCCGCCAGTGCAGATGATTACCTACGGCGTGACCCGCGAGGAGGCCGCGCGTTTCGGCCTGCCATGCGGCGGCACCCTGCGCCTGACCGAGGAGCGCGTCGGGGATCCGGCGTGGGTGGCCGAGCTGCTGCAGCGTTGCGAAAACCATGAAATCGTTGCCCGGGAACTGAACATCGAAACCGGCGAGGTGCTGTTAACTCCGGCGACTAAATCCGACTCACTGGTGTTCGACGGCAAAGTCCTGCGAGCGATTTATGGCCCGCGCTGGCGCCTGTTGTTGATCGGCGCCGGGCAGTTGTCGCGCTACGTCGCCGACATGGCGCGGCTGCTGGATTTCGAAGTGCTGATCTGCGATCCACGCACCGAGTTCGTTTACGGCTGGGAAGAGCAACATGGCCGTTTTGTTCCCGGCATGCCGGACGAAGCAGTGCTGAACATCCAGACCGACGAGCGCACGGCGATCGTTGCCTTGACCCACGATCCTCGGCTGGACGACATGGCGTTGCTCACCGCGCTCGACTCGCCGGCGTTCTACGTCGGCGCGCTGGGCTCGCGGGTCAACAGCCAGAAGCGCCGGGATAACCTCGCTCAGCTAGGCTTGTCGCAAACATCGATTGATCGCCTGCACGGGCCGATCGGCCTGCACATCGGCAGTCATTCGCCAGCGGAGATCGCTTTGTCGTTGCTGGCGGAAATTGTCGCGATCAAGAACGGTGTGGAGTTGAAGCAGAAAAAACCGCTGGAGGGTGCATGAGCCAATCCATCGCAGTGATCGTGCTGGCAGCGGGCGAGGGCAAGCGCTTTCGCCAGATCGCCGGCCCTGACAAAGACAAGTTGCTCGCTGACTGCACGGGGCGCGACGACGTCGTGCGCTCGGTGATCGAGCAAGTACTCGTGAACCTGCCGGCCAGTCTCGACAAGCGCGTACTGGTCACGACCGAAGCGCGCCCGCAGGCGATGCGCATGGCCCAGGCTTACGGCTGCGATGTGGTGTCGATCGCATCGATAGGCATGGGTGACAGTATCGCCGCAGGTGTTGCCGCTTGCCCTGACGCCGATGGCTGGTTGATCGTGCTGGGTGATATGCCGTTTATCTTGCCATCGAGTATTGAGCGAGTGGTCGCGGCGATGGCTGACGATGCGGTGAGTGTGCCGGTGCTGAACGGCGAGTTTGGCCATCCGGTGGGGTTCGGTCGTTCGTTTGGCGCGCAGTTGCAGACGCTGACCGGTGATCGTGGGGCCCGGCCGTTGTTTGCGCAGGGTAGGATGGTGGAAGTGGCGGTGGAAGATCCTGGTGTATTGTGGGATATCGATGTGCCTGAATCTTTGGTATTTCCTCATTCTTGAGCCATGCACAAATCCCCTGTAGGAGTGAGCCTGCTCGCGATAGTGGTCGTTCAGCTACATGTGTGCTGACTGACACACCGCTATCGCGAGCAGGCTCACTCCTACAATGAACATCGGTGCGGCCTGAATCGCAGTCAATAAAAAGCCCCGCCAGGCTTTCACCTGGCGGGGCTTTTTAATCGCTTCAGGAATTACACGAGTGGTTTAGGCTCGTGGTGTTTTTCCTGGGCTTCTTCGCGCTGCTCGACCGCGTCCTGAACGGAGCGTGGTGCTTCAGCGATCACCGCTTCAACCGATGCTTCTTCCGCGATCGGGGCAGGGGCTGCCTCGACCACTTCAGCCGCAGGGGCTGGTTCGGCAGCCACTGGCGCCGCAGCGGCAGCCAGTTCGGCTTCCTTCTGCAGACGCTCGGCTTCACGCTTGCGACGACGCACTTCACGCGGGTCGTTTGGCGCGCGGCCGTTTGGCGTCAGGGCGCTGACCGGGGCCGGTGCTTCAACTACCGGGGCAGGCGCTTCGACTACGGCTGGTGCTTCTTCAACCTGAGCTTTCGCAACCGGTGCTTCGACAGCTGGTGCTTCAACCACTGGCTCTGGAGCCGGTTCGGCCGCTGCAACTACTGGCTCGGAAACCATGGCCTGCGGCACTTCGACTTCAGCGACTGGCGCTGGCGCTTCGGTGACGGCTGGCTCGGCAACCCAGTTGAACGCAGTCTGCTCTTCGCGAACTTCACGCACGGTTTTGGTCACGTCTTCAGTGACGGTTTCAACCGCTGGCTCAGTGACGGCAGCTGGCACTTCAACGGTAGCTTCTGGTTCAGCCGCCGCTTCAGCCTGAGGTTGGGCTTCGCGAACCGGGGCCACTTCGATTTCCGGTGCAGCGGTCACTTCCACAGGGGTGGTGGCTTCGACAACCGGCGCTTCGACTGGAGCAGTTTCCAGTGTGGCGGCGGTGGCGCGTTCAGCCTGCTCGTGGGCCTGGGCTTCAGCCGGCGCGCTGATGGTGCTGCTGGCAACGGCGGCGGTGACGGCCAGGCCAGCGGCCAGATCGGCAGTGCTTGGCTCACCAGCGTTTTCAGCGGACTCGGATTCTTCTGAACCTTCGATCACGTTGCCGTTGGCATCACGCTGACGCTCGCGACGGTTGCTGCGACGACGCTGACCACGGGAGCGACGACGTGGACGATCGCCTTCGGCGCTGTCCTGACCGTCTTCCGGCAGTTGCTCTTCGTTATGGGTGTTCACTTCTTCTTCAGCGACGGCAGCAGCGGCTTGTTCGGCGCGCGGTTGACGTTCTTCACGCGGCGGACGCGGAGCGCGTTCTTCGCGTGGCTGACGGGCCGGACGCTCTTCAGCCGACACGGCAGCGGTGGCTGCGGCTGCGGCTGGCGCGGCGTCCAGTGGCTCGCGCAGTTCACGTACGCGTTCTTCACGCTCGCCACGCGGCTTGCGATCTTCACGCGGTGCGCGCGGTGCACGTTCTTCACGCGGGGCACGTGGTGCGCGCTCTTCGCGGGCAACCGGTGCTTCGCTGCGAGCTTCACGGGGCTCACGGACTTCACGTGGCTGACGCTCTTCACGCGGTTCGCGCGGCGCACGCTCTTCACGTGGAGCACGTTCTTCGCGCGGCTTGCGTTCTTCATCGCGGCGACCGTTACGGTTGCGGCTCTGCTGACGACCGTTGCGACGCTCTTCGTTACGCGCTGGACGCTCGGTGGCAGCCGGTTTTGCAACGGCAACCGGTGCGGCTGGCTCTTCCTTGGTGGCGAACAGGCTGACCAGCGACTTCACCAGACCTTTGAACAGGCTCGGCTCAGGCGCGGCAACCGGTGCCGGAGCAGGGGCGGCAGGGGCAACTTCAGTCGGCACCGGCGCGTTGGCGCGGGCCGGCGCAGTCTTCACCGCAGCTTCCTGGCGAACCAGGGTACGGGTGGCAGCGGCTGGCTGGACTTCTTCGACTTCGGCAGCTGCCGCAGCGATTTCGTAGCTGGACTGGTTGGTCGCGGCTTCCGGGCTGTCATCACGCAGACGCTGAACTTCGAAGTGCGGCGTTTCGAGGTGATCGTTCGGCAGAATGACGATGCGGGCACGGGTGCGCAGTTCGATCTTGGTGATCGAGTTGCGTTTTTCGTTGAGCAGGAAGGCGGCGACCGGGATCGGCACTTGCGCGCGAACTTCGGCGGTGCGGTCCTTCAGGGCTTCTTCTTCGATCAGACGCAGGATTGCCAGCGACAGCGATTCAACGTCACGGATGATGCCGGTGCCGTTGCAACGCGGGCAGACGATGCCGCTGCTTTCGCCAAGCGATGGACGCAGGCGCTGACGGGACATTTCCAGCAGGCCGAAGCGCGAGATGCGACCGATCTGCACACGGGCGCGGTCGGCTTCCAGGCATTCACGGACTTTTTCTTCCACGGCGCGCTGGTTCTTGGCCGGGGTCATGTCGATGAAGTCGATGACGATCAGGCCGCCGATGTCGCGCAGGCGCAACTGACGGGCGATTTCTTCGGCGGCTTCAAGGTTGGTCTGCAGGGCGGTTTCTTCGATGTCGCTGCCTTTGGTGGCGCGCGCCGAGTTGATGTCGATGGACACCAGGGCTTCGGTCGGATCGATGACGATGGAGCCGCCGGAAGGCAGTTCGACGACGCGCTGGAACGCGGTCTCAATCTGGCTTTCGATCTGGAAACGGTTGAACAGCGGCACGCTGTCTTCGTACAGCTTGATCTTGCTGGCGTACTGCGGCATCACCTGGCGGATGAAGGTCAGGGCTTCGTCCTGGGCTTCAACGCTGTCGATCAGCACTTCGCCGATGTCCTGGCGCAGATAATCGCGGATGGCGCGGATGATCACGTTGCTTTCCTGGTAGATCAGGAATGGCGCGGAGCGATCCAGCGAAGCCTCTTTGATGGCGGTCCACAGTTGCAGCAGGTAGTCGAGGTCCCACTGCATTTCTTCGCTGCTGCGGCCCAGGCCGGCAGTGCGCACGATCAGACCCATGTCGGCCGGAGCGACCAGGCCGTTCAGCGCTTCACGCAGTTCGTTGCGCTCTTCGCCTTCGATGCGACGGGAGATGCCGCCGGCACGCGGGTTGTTCGGCATCAGCACGAGGTAACGACCGGCCAGGCTGATGAAGGTGGTGAGGGCGGCGCCCTTGTTGCCACGTTCTTCTTTCTCGACCTGAACGATGACTTCCTGGCCTTCGCTCAGGACGTCCTTAATGTTGACGCGGCCTTCGGGGGCTTTCTTGAAGTATTCGCGGGAGATTTCTTTGAGGGGCAGGAAGCCGTGGCGCTCGGAGCCGAAATCGACAAAGGCAGCCTCAAGGCTTGGTTCGATGCGAGTGATGCGGCCTTTATAGATGTTGGCCTTCTTCTGCTCGCGTGCACCGGATTCGATGTCCAGGTCGTAGAGGCGCTGGCCATCTACCAGTGCAACACGCAACTCTTCGGGTTGAGTTGCGTTAATCAGCATTCTTTTCATGTAGTACCGTCGGTTTCCGGGCTGCCGGAAACGGCGTTCGGCACACACGACTTCTCACGGTCGGTGTCAGGTGCGTCGGGAGTGGTTGGCCATTCCCGTGTCCAGCGATGTCCGGCCAATTGGGCCGATACCGCGACGTACGCGTCCTGCTTGCTGTGGCTACTTAAGCACTCAGTCAGGAGGAGGAATCAACCAGCGGCTGTGGACGAGATGAAGCGTCTTGATCAAAGCTTGTTGCTACACAGTCCGGCGGTTGTGCATCTCCACCCTACACGTATCCCTGATAATTCGGGTGCTGCCGCGCGCAGAATCCGCAGCGGGTTGGCATTTACCGTGAGCTCCGAAAGGGGAGGTCACGCATCATGGCTAATTCAGGCGATGTTTCCGAAACATTCGCTCGGGGTCATTCGCAGTCGACTGCACTTTGTGAACTGGCCTCGAATGTTGCCTGCCGGGCGAGTGAGAACTCTGCTCGACGGTGTAATTCAGGCCTCATGTCACCTGCGCTCGTTACAACCGCAAACTCCACCGTTACGTAGCGAAAGCCCCGTAGGACGGCCTCGCGCCCTGGTGAATTGCGTTGGTCAGGGCCGGTCTTTGACCGTGGTTCCGCTGTCCAGGCCGCTTTTGGCGGCGTTCGCGACTATAGCAGCAATGATTAAGTGCTTCAATTCCATAAAAATTGTTATCATCCGCGGCATGACAACTACTGCCCCTTCGACTCCAGGCGTTCAACTGCTTGAAGTCTCGCCGGAGTATGCCGGCCAACGAATCGACAACTTTCTCCTCGCCCGGCTCAAAGGCGTGCCCAAGACCTTGATTTACCGCATTTTGCGCAAAGGCGAAGTGCGCGTGAACAAAGGTCGGATCAAGCCCGAATACAAGCTCCAGGCCGGCGATATCGTGCGCGTGCCGCCGGTTCGCGTGCCTGAGCGCGACGAGCCGGTGCCCCTGGCCCAAGGGCTGCTGCAGCGGCTGGAAGCGTCGATTGTCTACGAAGACAAAGCCCTGATCGTGATCAACAAGCCCGCCGGCATTGCGGTTCACGGCGGCAGCGGGCTGAATTTCGGGGTGATCGAAGCCTTTCGTCAGTTGCGTCCCGATGCCAAGGAGCTCGAACTGGTTCACCGTCTCGACCGTGACACCTCCGGCCTGCTGATGATCGCCAAGAAGCGCAGCATGTTGCGCCACTTGCACGAGCAACTGCGCGGCGATGGCGTCGACAAGCGCTACATGGCACTGGTTCGCGGCAACTGGGCAACGTCGATCAAGCAAGTCCGTGCGCCATTGCTCAAGAGCAATCTGCGTTCCGGCGAGCGCATGGTCGAGGTCAACGATGAAGGCAAGGAAGCTCTGACCGTGTTCAAGGTGCTGCGCCGCTTCGGCGACTTTGCCACCATGGTCGAGGCCAAACCGGTTACCGGGCGTACCCACCAGATTCGTGTGCACACCCTGCACGCCGGGCATTGCATCGCCGGCGACAGCAAGTACGGCGACGACGATTTCACCAGGGAAATCCGCGATCTGGGTGGCAAGCGCCTGTTCCTGCACGCCTACATGCTGACCGTGCCGCTGCCCGACGGCGGCAAGCTGACCCTTCAGGCACCGGTTGACGAAATGTGGGCCAAGACCGTGGAGCGATTGAGTGCGCCCATCTGATTACAAGCTGCTGATTTTCGACTGGGACGGCACCCTCGCCGATTCCATTCACCGGATCGTCGAGGCCATGCATTCGGCGTCCGGCCGTTCCGGTTTCGAGCTGCGCGATGACTTCGCCGTAAAAGGCATCATCGGCCTCGGATTGCCGGAAGCGATTCGCACCCTGTACCCCGAAATCAGCGACGCAGAACTGCTCGCGTTCCGCGAGTACTACGCCGATCACTACATCGCTGCCGAGGCCGTGCCTTCGCCGCTGTTCGAAGGCGTGGTCGAGTCGATGGCGTCGTTTCGCGAGCAGGGCTATCACCTGGCGGTGGCGACTGGCAAAAATCGGCGCGGACTGGATCGCGTGCTCAAGGCCAATGGCTGGGAAGATTATTTCGATATCACCCGTGCCGCCGATGAAACTGCCAGCAAGCCGCACCCTCTGATGCTTGAGCAGATCGTCAGCCACTGCGGCGTGCGCCCGGAGCAGGCGTTGATGGTCGGTGATTCGTCGTTCGATCTGCTGATGGCGCGCAATGCGGGAATGGATTCGGTGGCGGTCAGTTATGGCGCGCAATCGATCGAGTCCCTGCAGCAGTTTGAGCCGCGGCTGTCGATCGACCGTTTTTCTGAATTGCATGCCTGGCTGGGTCAGCGGGCTTAATACGTTTTTGCTGGGGTAGATGGCATGACCGACGAATGGAAAGCACCGGCCAAGGCAAGTGCCGACGACGGTGACGCGAAAAGCTGGAAGCTGTTGGAAAAAACTCTGCTGGCTGGTGTGCAGGAACAACGCCGTTCGCGGCGCTGGGGGATTTTCTTCAAGCTGCTGACGTTTGTTTATCTGTTTGTTGTGCTGCTGCTGTTCACGCCGCTGATGGACATGGAAAAAAGCGCCACCCGCGGCCCGAACTACACGGCGTTGATCGAGATCGACGGCGTAATCGCCGACAAGGAGCCAGCCAGCGCCGACAATATCGTGGGCAGCCTGCGCGCGGCGTTCGAAGACAAAAAGGTCAAGGGCGTGATCCTGCGCATCAACAGCCCGGGCGGCAGTCCGGTGCAGTCGGGTTATGTCTACGACGAGATCAAGCGTCTGCGTGCTCTGCACCCGGAGATCAAGCTTTACGCAGTGATTTCCGATCTAGGTGCCTCCGGTGCTTACTACATCGCCAGCGCGGCGGACCAGATTTACGCCGACAAGGCCAGTCTGGTGGGTTCGATCGGCGTGACAGCGGCGGGTTACGGTTTCGTCGGCACCATGGAAAAGCTGGGTGTTGAGCGTCGTACCTACACCTCCGGCGAGCACAAGGCGTTTCTCGATCCGTTCCAGCCGCAAAAGCCTGAAGAAACCGCGTTCTGGCAAGGCGTGCTCGACACTACGCACAAGCAGTTCATCAACAGCGTCAAGCAGGGTCGTGGCGAACGCCTGAAAGACAAAGAGCATCCGGAGCTGTTTTCCGGGCTGGTCTGGTCGGGTGAGCAGGCGCTGCCGCTGGGCCTGATCGACGGCCTGGGCAGTGCCAGTTCGGTGGCGCGCGATGTGATTGGCGAGAAGGAACTGGTGGACTTCACTGTGCAGGAGTCGCCGTTTGATCGTTTCTCGAAGAAGCTTGGTGCCAGCGTGGCGGAGCAATTGGCGATGTGGATGGGTTTCCACGGGCCTTCGTTGCGGTAAATTGCCGGTAGATCAAAAGATCGCAGCCTGCGGCAGCTCTTACAGGATTAATGTTCACTCGCTTTTTTTGCGGTGACGCCGATTCTGTAGTAGCTGCCGAAGGCTGCGATCTTTTGCTTTTAAGGGATTTGCACACCTTCGGTCAGCAACATATCGATCAGGCGAATCAGCGGCAGGCCGATCAGGCTGGTGGCGTCCGGACCTTCGGTCGATTGAAACAGGCTTACACCCAAGCCTTCGGCCTTGAAGCTGCCGGCGCAGTCGTACGGCTGCTCAATGCGCAGGTAGCGCTCGATGCGCGCCTGATCCAGCTGACGCATGTGCACGGTGAACGGCACGCAGTCGACCTGGCATTGCCCGGTCTGGCTGTTGAGCAGCGCCAGGCCGGTGAGGAAGGTCACGCTCGCGCCGCTGGCGGCCATCAGCTGATCGCGGGCCTTTTCGAAGGTGTGCGGCTTGCCGATGATCTGTTCGCCGAGGACGGCGACCTGATCCGAGCCAATGATCAAATGAGCAGGGTGGCTGTCCGCCAAGGCCCGGGCTTTTTCCTCGGCAAGACGTTTGACCAGGTCGAGCGCGGACTCGCCCGGGCGATGACTTTCATCGATGTCCGGCGAGCTGCAGACGAACGGCAGGTGCAGGCGGGCCAGCAATTGGCGGCGATAAGTCGAGCTTGAAGCGAGTAATAAAGGCAGCATGGACGTCTCCTGAGGCAGGTGCGGATTCTAGCGGAGGCGCGCAAGTGACGGACAGGGCACAATTTCCTTTGACATGGGTGGGTGCATCCCTATAATGCTGCGCCTATGTTGAATGACCCGATTCCACCTCACGTTGACCCGCGCAAATTGGCTGACCGTGGCACCACCCTTCAAGGTGAGCTGCTGCTGGCCGATTTGAAGAGACTCTGCGACCCGCTTTCCGACGATGTCGGTACGGTGCAGGCCAAATTCGTTTTTGAACGAGATGAACGTAAGTCTGTGGTCATCCACAGCTTTATCGACACCGAAGTCAAAATGGTTTGCCAGCGTTGTCTTGAGCTGGTCACCCTGCCGATCCACAGCGAATGCAGTTACGCGGTGGTGAAGGAGGGTGCGAATACCCAGTCGTTGCCGAAAGGTTATGACGTGCTGGAACTGGGCGAAGATCCATTGGATCTGCAGTCACTGATCGAGGAGGAGCTTCTGCTCGCCTTGCCCATTGTGCCTGCTCATCATCCGGAAGAATGCCAGCAGCCGGCGGGAGCAGATGAGCCCGAACCGAGCGAGGACGAGGTAACGCGGTCCAACCCGTTCAGTGTATTGGCGCAGTTAAAGCGTGACCCAAACGTTTAGGAGTTAATCAATTATGGCTGTTCAGCAGAACAAAAAATCCCGCTCTGCCCGTGACATGCGCCGTTCGCACGACGCTCTCGAGGCTAGCACCCTGTCTGTAGAAAAAACCACCGGTGAAGTTCACCTGCGTCACCACGTATCGCCAGAAGGCGTATACCGTGGCCGTAAAGTGATCGACAAGGGCGCTGACGAGTAATCACTTGTCCGCTCAAGTCATCGCGATTGACGCAATGGGCGGGGACTTCGGTCCCCGCAGCATTGTTCAGGCCAGTCTCGCTTGTCTGTCTGCTACGCCCTCGTTGCACCTGACCCTCGTCGGTCAACCCTCCCTTCTTGAAGAACTGATCCACGGCCAATCGGCTGCCGATCGCGCGCGCCTGACGATTGTTCCGGCCAGCGAAGTCATCACCATGGACGAAAAACCTGCCCAGGCCCTGCGTGGCAAGCCGGATTCGTCGATGCGTGTCGCCCTCGAATTGCTCCGCGATGGCAAGGTGCAGGCCTGTGTCAGTGCCGGCAATACCGGCGCGTTGATGGCGTTGTCGCGTTTTGTCCTGAAGACACTGCCCGGCATTGATCGTCCGGCCATGGTGGCGGCGATTCCGACGCAGACCGGCTATTGCCAGTTGCTCGATCTTGGCGCCAACGTCGATTGCAGTGCCGAGCACCTGTTGCAGTTCGCTGTGATGGGTTCGGTGGCTGCGCAGACCTTGGGGATTGCCCGTCCGCGTGTGGCGCTGCTGAACATCGGCACCGAAGACATCAAGGGCAATCAGCAGGTCAAACTGGCGGCGACGCTGTTGCAGGCTGCGCGCGGGATCAACTACATCGGCTTCATCGAAGGCGACGGCTTGTATCGCGGCGAGGCCGATGTGGTGGTCTGTGACGGTTTCGTCGGCAATATTCTGCTCAAATCCAGCGAGGGGCTGGCGACGATGATTGCGGCGCGCATCGAGGCTCTGTTCAAGAAAAACCTGGCTTCTCGCGCTGTAGGTGCGCTCGCGATGCCGTTGATGAAGCGTCTGCAGGCCGATCTGACCCCGGCGCGACATAATGGCGCAAGCTTTCTCGGCTTGCAGGGCATCGTCGTGAAAAGTCACGGATCGGCCGGGGTGCAGGGCTTTCAGAGTGCGATTCAGCGGGCGCTGATCGAGATTCAAGAGAACCTGCCCGAGCGCCTCCACGGTCGTCTGGAGGATCTGTTGTCTTAGGCGTTTTCGTCGGACAATGCTTAAATGTGACCGCCCGGTTCAAAGGGCCATCCAAACTGTCAGTTTCTCCCGTCCCGAGCGGGACGTTATTTTCCGACGACAAGATCATTAGGGGCTTGTTACATGTCTGCTTCCCTCGCATTCGTCTTTCCAGGACAGGGTTCGCAGTCCCTCGGCATGCTGGCCGAGCTGGGCGCGCAACATCCGCTGATCCTCGAAACATTCCAAGAAGCCTCTGCTGCGCTGGGCTATGACCTGTGGGCACTGACCCAACAGGGTCCGGAAGAGCTGCTCAACCAAACCGATAAAACCCAGCCGGCCATTCTGACCGCTTCGATCGCCCTGTGGCGTCTGTGGCTGGCTGAAGGTGGCGCGCGTCCGGCATTCGTCGCCGGTCATAGCCTGGGTGAATACAGCGCCTTGGTCGCCGCCGGCAGCCTGAGCCTGGCTGACGCGGTCAAGCTCGTCGAGCGCCGTGGCCAGTTGATGCAGGAAGCGGTGCCGGCCGGGCAGGGCGGCATGGCCGCGATTCTCGGTCTGGAAGATGCCGATGTGCTGGCAGCCTGCGCCGAAGCGGCGCAAGGCGAAGTCGTCAGCGCGGTGAACTTCAACTCGCCAGGCCAAGTGGTGATCGCCGGCGCCAAGGCAGCCGTCGAGCGCGCCATCGAAGGCTGCAAGGCCCGTGGTGCCAAACGCGCCATGCCGTTGCCGGTGAGCGTGCCATCGCACTGTGAACTGATGCGTCCGGCTGCCGAGCGCTTCGCTGAGTCGATCGCTGCCATCGACTGGCAGGCGCCGCAGATCCCGGTCGTCCAGAACGTCAGCGCACAAGTGCCGGCCGATCTGGAAATCCTCAAGCGTGATCTGTTGGAACAACTCTACAAGCCAGTGCGCTGGGTTGAATCGGTGCAGACCCTGGCGGGCAAGGGCGCCACGAATCTGGTCGAATGCGGCCCGGGCAAAGTCCTGGCCGGCCTGAACAAACGTTGCGCCGAAGGCGTTTCGACTTCCAATCTCAATACCCCAGACGCCTTCGCTGCCGCTCGTGCAGCGCAGGCCTGAATCAGGAGAAACTTGCATGAGTCTGCAAGGTAAAGTTGCACTGGTCACCGGTGCAAGCCGCGGTATCGGCCAGGCCATCGCACTGGAACTGGGTCGTCAGGGCGCCATCGTTGTTGGCACCGCGACCTCCGCGTCGGGCGCCGAGCGCATTTCTGCGACCCTGAAGGAAAACGGCATCCAGGGTGCCGGTTTCGAACTCAACGTCACCAGCGACGAATCGGTCAGCGCCGTGCTGGCGGGCATTCAGGAGCAGTTCGGTGCGCCGGTGGCGATTCTGGTCAATAATGCCGGTATCACCCGCGATAACCTGATGATGCGCATGAAAGACGACGAATGGTACGACGTAATCGATACCAACCTGAACAGTCTGTATCGCTTGTCCAAGGGCGTTCTGCGCGGCATGACCAAGGCACGTTGGGGTCGAATTATCAGTATTGGCTCGGTGGTGGGTGCCATGGGCAACGCCGGCCAAGTAAACTATGCAGCCGCCAAGGCCGGTCTGGAAGGTTTCAGCCGGGCGATGGCGCGTGAAGTCGGTTCGCGTTCGATTACGGTCAACTCGGTAACCCCAGGGTTCATCGACACCGATATGACCCGCGAGCTGCCTGAAGCACAGCGTGAAGCCTTGCAGACGCAGATTCCGCTGGGTCGTCTGGGACAAGCTCAAGAGATCGCGTCCGTGGTCGCTTTTCTTGCATCCGACGGTGCGGCATACGTTACCGGGGCTACAATCCCGGTGAACGGTGGGATGTACATGTAAGTAAAATGTGACGGATTGCTTCAAAAAAATGTCATACGAGCTGTCTAAAATCCGTTATAAAGCTGCAATCTATTTATAGGCAGAGGGTCGCAGGGTTTGAGGAGTGAAGCTTTCAGTTGAAAAGCTGAAAAGTCTTTCTATACACTTACCCACTGGCCAGCTGCCTGAATTTGTCCATTAGGAGTGAAAACAAGGTATGAGCACCATCGAAGAGCGCGTCAAGAAAATCGTTGCCGAGCAACTGGGTGTTAAAGAAGAAGAAGTGGTCAACACCGCTTCCTTCGTAGAAGACCTGGGTGCCGACTCCCTTGACACCGTTGAGCTGGTGATGGCTCTGGAAGAGGAATTCGAGACCGAAATCCCTGACGAAGAAGCTGAAAAGATCACTACTGTACAAGCTGCAATCGACTACGTTACCAGCCACCAGGCGTAATAGTTTGTAATCGTTGCTTGCTGTCATGGAAAAACCGCACTGCCATCATGGCGTGCGGTTTTTTCTTTAGGCCTGATGCAAAGTCGTCATTTGAAAAAGGAGAGTGCTGTGTCGCGTAGACGCGTCGTAGTCACCGGTATGGGTATGTTGTCGCCACTGGGCACGGATGTGCCGAGCAGTTGGCAGGGCATTCTGGCTGGCCGCAGTGGCATTGGTCTGATCGAACACACCGACCTTTCTGCCTATTCGACCCGCTTTGGCGGTTCGGTCAAAGGCTTCAATGTCGAGGAGTACCTGTCGGTCAAGGAAGCGCGCAAGCTCGACCTGTTCATTCAGTACGGCCTCGCCGCAGGTTTTCAAGCCGTGCGCAACGCCGGTCTGGAAGTCACCGACGCCAACCGTGAGCGCATTGGCGTGGCCATGGGTTCGGGTATCGGCGGTCTGACCAACATCGAAGAAACCAGTCGCACCCTGCACGAGACCGGTCCGCGACGGATCTCGCCGTTCTTTGTGCCTGGCTCGATCATCAATATGATTTCCGGTTTCCTGTCGATCCATCTGGGCGCACAGGGACCCAACTACGCTATCGCCACCGCGTGCACCACCGGTACGCACTGTATCGGCATGGCCGCGCGCAATATCATGTATGACGAAGCCGACGTGATGATTGCCGGCGGTGCGGAAATGGCCGCTTGCGGCCTGGGCATGGGCGGCTTCGGCGCGTCCCGTGCGCTGTCGACCCGCAACGACGAGCCGACCCGCGCCAGTCGTCCATGGGACAAGGGCCGTGATGGCTTCGTCCTGTCCGACGGCGCCGGTGCGCTGGTTCTTGAAGAACTCGAACACGCCAAGGCGCGCGGCGCGACGATCTACGCCGAGCTGATCGGTTTCGGCACCAGTGGCGATGCGTTCCACATGACCTCGCCACCCGCCGACGGCGCCGGTGCCGCGCGCTGCATCACCAATGCCCTGCGCGACGCGAAGATCAATGTCGATCAAGTGCAGTACATCAACGCTCACGGCACTTCGACCCCGGCCGGCGACCTTGCCGAAGCCAACGCGATCAAGTCAGTGTTCGGCGATCACGCCTACAAGCTGGCGGTCAGCTCGACCAAGTCGATGACCGGTCACCTGCTGGGTGCAGCGGGCGCCGTCGAGGCGATCTTCAGCGTGCTGGCGATCAACAGCCAGGTAACACCGCCGACCATCAACCTCGATGAGCCGGACGAAGGCTGCGATCTCGATTTCGTCGCGCACACTGCGCGCAACATGGATATCGATGTCGTGCTGTCCAACTCCTTCGGTTTTGGCGGCACCAACGGCACTCTGGCGTTCCGCCGGTTCGCGGGCTGATGGAGAGCTGGGTCGACGGTCAACCGGCTGACGCGCTGTCGCTGAAAGATCGCGGCCTGGCTTACGGCGATGGTCTGTTCGAGACCATTGCTGTGCGCAGTGGTCGGCCGATCCTGCTGGATCGGCACCTGACGCGTCTGGCCGAGGGCTGTATGCGTCTGGCCATCTCTACCGATATCGAGCTGATTCGCCACGAGCTGCTGAGCTATGCGACAGCGATGGGCGAGGGCGTGCTCAAGCTCATCCTCACTCGCGGTGACGGTCTGCGCGGTTATGCGCCCGACCCTGCGGCGCAGGGCCGACGCATTCTGCAAGGCAATCCGCCGGCGGCTTATCCCGCTGCCCATGCCGAGCACGGCATCCGCCTCTTTCCCTGCAACACCCGCTTGTCCACGCAGCCGTTGTTGGCCGGACTCAAACATCTGAATCGACTCGAACAGGTGCTTGCCCGCGCCGAGTGGCAGGACAGCGAGCATGCCGAAGGCTTGATGCTCGATCAGGCCGGGCGCGTCGTCGAAGGCGTGTTCAGCAATATTTTCCTGGTGCGCGACGGTGGTCTGATCACGCCCGACTTGAAGCGCTGCGGCGTCGCTGGTGTGATGCGCGCGGAAATATTGTTTCAGGCCGAGTCACTGGCCATCCCTGCGCAAATCGCCGATATCAGCCTCGATCACCTGCAATGGGCTGATGAAGTGTTTGTCTGCAACAGCGTTTATGGCGTCTGGCCGGTACGCGCCTGTGCCGCACTGAGCTGGTCGGTTGGCCCGCTCACCCGTAAACTGCAAACCATTGCCCGCGCGCTACTGGATGCTTGATTCGTGAGACGTAAACTTTTGCTGCTGCTGGAAACCGGACTGGTTCTGGCAGGGCTGCTGTTGGGCGCCAGCGCCTGGAAAATTCATTCGGCACTGGAACAGCCCCTGAACATCCCGCAGGAGCAACTGCTGGATGTGCCGAAAGGCTCCACTCCGACCCGTACCTTCCTTGAACTCGAGACCGATGGCGTCATCAAGGACGCGTTCTGGCTGCGCGTCTACTGGCGCTTCAACCTCGCCGGCACGCCGATTCACAGCGGCGAGTACCGCATGCAGCCGGGCATGACCGTCAACGGTCTGATCGATTCGTGGAAGCGCGGCGACGTTGTTCAGTACAGCCTGACTCTGGTCGAAGGCTGGACTTTCCATCAAGTGCGCGCCGCCCTGGCCAAGGACGACAAGCTCGAGCAGACCCTCAACGGTCTGAGCGACGGCGACGTCATGGCCAAGATTGGCCACAAGGGCTTGTTCCCTGAAGGCCGGTTCTTCCCGGACACCTATCGTTTCGTGCGCGGCATGTCCGATGCCGAGCTGTTGAAGAAGGCCTTTGACCGCCTCGACGAGGTGCTTGCCAAAGAGTGGGCACAGCGTTCCGGCGATGTGCCTTACACCGAACCCTATCAAGCGCTGATCATGGCCTCACTGGTCGAGAAGGAAACCGGCGTTCCGCAGGAACGCGGCCAGATTGCCGGCGTCTTTGTGCGGCGGATGGCGCTGGGCATGCAGTTGCAGACCGACCCGACGGTGATTTATGGCCTCGGTGATCGCTACACCGGCAAACTGACCCGCGCGCATTTGAAAGAGCCGACGCCTTACAACACGTACGTGATTCCCGGCTTGCCGCCGACGCCGATTGCGATGGTCGGACGCGAAGCGATTCACGCTGCGCTCAATCCGGTAGAAGGCAGCAGCCTGTATTTCGTCGCCCGTGGCGATGGCAGCCATGTGTTTTCCGATGATCTGGATGCGCACAACAACGCAGTGCGCGAGTACCAGCTCAAACGCCGTGCCGATTACCGTTCCAGCCCGGCGCCAGTGAACGCGCCCGAAACGGCGCCGGCCGCCGATGAGGCGATTCCGGCCGCTTCGCCGAACACCGCGCCAGAGGCGCTGCCCGAAGTGCCATCGAAAGCGCCGCCGCAAGATCCGGCGCCAGCCCAAGAACCGGACGCCGCTGCACCGCAGAACGCGCAATGACTTTGATGAAGGACTGCCTGTGACTGGCTTGTTTATTACCCTGGAAGGCCCGGAAGGCGCGGGCAAGAGCACCAATCGCGAATACCTCGCCGAGCGCCTGCGCGCCGCCGGCATCGAAGTGGTGCTCACCCGTGAGCCGGGTGGCACGCCACTGGCCGAGCGGATTCGCGAGGTGCTGCTGACACCGGCCGACGAAGTGATGCACCCGGACGCCGAGTTGTTGCTGGTATTCGCCGCACGCGCGCAGCATCTGGCAGAGGTGATTCGCCCGGCGCTGGCCCGTGGCGCCGTGGTGCTGTGTGATCGCTTCACCGATTCGACGTACGCCTATCAGGGCGGCGGTCGGGGTTTGTCGCTGGAGCGCATCGCCACTCTGGAGACTTTCGTGCAGGGCGACTTGCGTCCCGATCTGACGCTGATTTTCGATCTGCCCGTGGAAATCGGTCTGGCCCGTGCCAGTGCCCGTGGTCGACTGGACCGTTTCGAACTGGAAGGGCGGGCGTTTTTCGAAAGCGTGCGCAATGCGTTCCTGAAACGCGCCGAAGCCGACCCTTCGCGCTATGTGCGCATCGATGCCGGTCAGCCATTGGCCAAGGTCCAGCAATCGCTGGACACCTTGCTGCCGAATCTGCTGGAGCTGGCCCGTGGCTGAGGCCTATCCATGGCAGGACAGCCTCTGGCAGCAACTGGCCGGACGCAGTCAGCACGCCCACGCGTATCTGCTGCACGGCCCTGCCGGGATCGGCAAACGTGCGCTTGCCGAACGTCTGATGGCCAGCCTGCTGTGCCAGCGGCCAACCCCCGAGGCCTGTGGCGAGTGCAAATCCTGCCTGCTGCTCAAGGCCGGCAGTCACCCGGACAATTACATTCTGGAGCCGGAAGAAGCGGACAAGGCGATCAAGGTCGATCAGGTTCGTGATCTGGTCAGTTTCGTCGTGCAGACCGCACAGCTCGGCGGGCGCAAAGTGGTGCTGATCGAGCCGGTCGAGTCGATGAACATCAACGCTGCCAACGCCTTGCTGAAAAGCCTCGAAGAGCCGTCCGGGGATACCGTGCTGCTGTTGGTCAGCCATCAGCCGAGCCGTTTGTTGCCGACCATCAAGAGCCGTTGCGTGCAGCAGGCCTGCCCGCTGCCGGGCGAGGCGATGAGCCTGGAGTGGCTGGCTCAGGCGCTGCCGGATTGCGCCGAAGAAGAACGCGTCGAACTGCTGACCCTCGCCGCCGGCTCGCCGCTGATGGCGGTCAGCCTGCAAGCCCAGGGCGTGCGTGAACAGCGCGCGCTAGTGGTCGAAGGCGTGAAGAAGTTGCTCAAAGGGCAGCAATCGCCGACGCAGCTGGCGGAAGAGTGGAAAAGCATTCCGATGCTGCGTCTGTTCGACTGGTTCTGCGACTGGTCGAGCCTGATCCTGCGCTATCAGTTGACCCAGGACGAAGCCGGCCTTGGCCTGGCCGATATGCGCAAGGTTGTGCAATATCTGGCGCAGAAAAGCGCGCAGGGCAAAGTGCTGGAGATTCAGGACTGGATTCTCGCCCAACGGCAGAAAGTCCTGAGCAAGGCCAACCTCAATCCGGCGCTGTTGCTGGAAGCGTTGTTGGTGCAATGGGTGGGATTGCCTGGTCAAAGATAAGAATGTGTATCTAGACTCTGAAGATCAGCAGTGGAGGTGAACATGATTGAACCTGTCAGCCCGGGGCCGCGTAACGGCATCCTGTCCCTGACCATCAAGGACAAGTCGGTGCTTTACGCCGCGTATATGCCGTTCATCAAGAACGGTGGTCTGTTCATCCCGACCAACAAAAGCTACAGGTTGGGCGACGAGGTGTTCATGCTTTTGCACCTGATGGATGAAGCGGAAAAGATTCCGGTCGCCGGCAAGGTCGCCTGGATCACCCCCAAAGGCGCGCAAGGCAATCGCGCCGCCGGTGTCGGCGTGCAATTCAACGACGGCGACGACACCGCGCGCAGTCGCATCGAAACTCATCTGGCCGGAGCGCTGAAATCCGACCGTCCCACTCATACGATGTAAGTTGCAGTCTTTTTTATGCTCGTAGATTCCCATTGTCACCTTGATCGCCTCGACCTCGCCGCCCATGACGGCTCGCTGGATGCCGCACTTGCTGCGGCCCGTGAGCGCGGGGTCGGACATTTTCTGTGCATCGGCGTCAGTGCCGACAACGCCGCCGACGTCAAAGCCCTCGCCGAGCGTCATGCCGACGTCGACTGCTCGGTGGGCGTGCATCCGCTGGATGTGCAGCCGGGCGCGGCACCGGCGCTTGACTGGTTGTTGCACGAACTCAACCACCCGAAAGTGGTGGCAATCGGCGAGACCGGCCTCGACTATCACTACGAGCCGGAAGCCGCCGAATTGCAGCAGGAGTCGTTTCGCCTGCATCTGCAGGCGGCGCAGCAGACCGGTAAGCCGGTGATCATCCACACTCGCGGCGCGCGTGCCGACACCCTCGAACTGCTGCGCGAAGCGGCGTTGCCCCAGGCCGGCGTGTTGCATTGCTTCACCGAAGACTGGGACATGGCCAAAGCGGCGCTGGACATGGGCTATTACATTTCCCTGTCAGGCATCGTTACGTTCCGCAACGCCGACGCGCTGCGCGATGTGGCGAGCAAAGTGCCGGCCGATCGCCTGCTGGTGGAAACCGATTCGCCGTATCTGGCGCCGATTCCTTATCGTGGCAAGCCGAACCTGCCGCAGTACGTGCGCGAAGTGGCGGAGTTTCTGGCGATGCTGCGTGGTGAGAACTACGAGCGCTTTGCCGAGCAGACCACAGAAAATTTCAAGCGTCTGTTCCCGCTGGCGAGTGTTAAATCTGCCCTGTGACGGCTGACCAAATCGCAGGCAAAAAAAACCCGGGTTCTGGGGGGTGAATCCGGGTTAAGACCATTAGGAGTAAAACAAAGGCACGCGGTCCGTTGGTACCTTTACCGGCGCGACACTTGGGGGAGATGTCGGCCGACAGTTCAAGTATTGATCAGTCTGGCGTTCAGTCCAGTGAGCCGGTCGGGGTTTTTAAACAAATTTGGAATACGTTTGCTTCAGTTGAGTTCTCATTGCGCTCAAATCGTTCTCGAAATGAACAAGAAACACAGATTTGGTCGATGAACCGTGCTTTTTTGTGCAAGTTAGGCATAATACGCGGCTTCGAATTTTGACCCTTCAGACCTTTTTCTTATGCATAAAGAACCTCGTAAGGTCCGTGAATTTCGTCGCCGCGAGCAGGAAATTCTCGATACCGCGCTCAAGCTGTTCCTCGACCAGGGTGAAGACAGTGTCACCGTCGAGATGATTGCTGATGCCGTGGGTATCGGCAAAGGCACGATCTACAAGCACTTCAAATCCAAGGCCGAGATCTACTTGCGCCTGATGCTCGATTACGAGCGCGATCTGAACGAGTTGCTGCATTCGGCCGATGTCGACAAGGACAAGGAAGCGCTGTCCCGCGCCTACTTCGAATTCCGCATGCGCGACCCGCAGCGCTATCGCCTGTTTGACCGCCTCGAAGAGAAAGTGGTCAAGGGCAATCAGGTGCCGGAGATGGTCGAGGAACTGCACAAGATCCGTGCCTCGAACTTCGAACGCCTGACCCTGCTGATCAAGGGTCGCATCAGCGAAGGCAAGCTCGAAGATGTGCCGCCGTACTTCCACTACTGCGCATCCTGGGCGTTGGTGCACGGCGCGGTGGCGCTGTATCACTCGCCGTTCTGGAGCAATGTGCTGGAAGATCAGGAAGGCTTCTTCCAGTTCCTGATGGACATCGGCGTGCGCATGGGCAACAAGCGCAAGCGCGACCCGGAAACGCCGAGCACTTGAGCCATTCAGCGATCTGATTGCGCCATGTTTTAGCTACATGGCGCAGTAGCGCAGGAATATACTCAGGCATAGGGCTTGCTAAAACCTGATTTCTCAGTCAGGTTTTCCGCGCTCGACTTTCTTTCGCCGGAGTGTTTCATGATCGTTGACCGTCAAGGCAGGCGTTTTCGCAATCTGCGCATCAGCCTGACCTCTGCCTGCAACTATGCCTGTACCTACTGCGTGCCCAACGGCAAGCGGTTGGTCGCTGCGCAGGATGAACTGTCGGCCGAAGCCATGGCGCGGGGCGTCGAATACCTGATCGAGGCGGCCGGCATCGAGCGCCTGCGCATCACCGGCGGCGAGCCGCTGGTCAGCCCCAAGCTCGAATCGTTCATGACTGCCGTCGGCCAGATGGGCCTCGACGACATCAGCCTGACCACCAACGGTCAACTTCTTGCGAAAAAACTGCCGCTGCTGGTGGATGCCGGTCTGCGTCGAATCAACGTTTCCCTCGATACTCTTGATGCCGCTGCTTTTCGCAGCATCGCTCGTGGCGGCGATCTGGCCAGCGTGCTCGACGGCATGGATCAGGCTGCCGCCGCCGGGATGAAGATCAAGGTCAACATGGTGCCGTTGCGCGGGCAGAACCTCGATCAGGTCATGCCGCTGCTCGATTATTGTCTGGAACGCGGCTTTGAACTGCGTTTCATCGAGTTGATGCGCATGGGCCACCTGGCCAAAGACTCGAACGCCTTCCTGCAGCAGTTCGTCAGCCTTGAGCAGTTGCTCGGTCTGATCGGCGAACGTTATGAATACGCCCAGACCGACGCGCCTGTGGATGCCACGGCCGTACGCTACGCGATTCCCGGTCGCGGCACCTTCGGCGTGATCGCCAATGAAAGCGTGCCGTTCTGCCGCACCTGTTCGCGCTTGCGCCTGTCGTCGACCGGTTGGCTGCATGGCTGCCTGTCGTCGAGCAACCGTCACTACGTCGGCGATTTGCTCGACAAGCCGCGGCATCAGGCGTTGCCGGCGCTGCAGCGTTTGCTGGTCAAGGCGTTGGGTGACAAGCAGGAGGTGGCGTTCTCTGGCGGCGCTACGGTCATGAAGATTATTGGCGGCTGATCTACCGCTTTCGCGAACAAGCTCGCTCCCACCTTGAAAAGGCATTTCCCTGTGTGAGCGAGCCTGCTCGCGAATGCCTCTGTCACCGAATTAGCCGAGCTGGCGCAAAAGCTGCATCCAACGGCCATTCGCCGGTTTTCCGACACCGGCTTCTGGAGGAATAGGATGCGTAGCCTGGTTTTGCTGCTGGCCGTTTTGGCGCTTGGCGGCTGCATGAATGTCAGCGACATGGCCGAAGGCACTCGCTATCACATGAGCGATGCGGGACTTCTGGACCATAGCGACAGCCGCCGGGTGAACAATATCCGCATTCAGCCGGACTCGTTCATCTTCATCGCCCAGGGCGCATTCGCGCCGCCGGGTGGTTCCTATCCACGGCCGAATGTGGTCGCCGAAGAAGCCTTCAAGGGCTTCGTCGAATACTTCCCGATGGTCCGCCGCGCCCGCGCGCCGGAAGGCCTCGACCAGGCCATGGGCGAAGCCCGCGACGCCGGCGCGCATTACCTGCTCTACACACGTTTCGCCAAGGCAGACGACCGCATCGGCAACTCCGACGAGTGGCTGGATCAGGAAGCGGTGGATCGCCTCGGTATCGACGGCGGCGTGATTCAGATCATGTTGATCGAGACCAGCACCCAGTATTTGATTGATACTGCACGGATCAAGAGTCGTGGCGGTTTACTGACGTTCCATGACTCCAAACCCGAAGACCTCATCGGTCCGCCGCTGGCGCAGTACGCACGCCGCCTGCTGGGGATCGGCGACCAGTAATCAAGGAGTACGCCATGAGTGACCCGCAAACAGCCAATGACCTGCTGGGACAGATTCCCAAGACCAAAGGCCTGCCACCGGTGCATTTGTGGAACCCGGATTTCTGCGGCGACATCGACATGCGCATCGCCCGCGATGGCACCTGGTACTACCTGGGCACGCCGATCGGGCGCAAGCCCATGGTCAAATTGTTCTCCACCATCATCCGCCGCGATGGCGATGATTATTTCCTGATTACCCCGGTCGAGAAGGTCGGCATCAAGGTCGATGACGCGCCGTTTGTGGCGGTTGCCGTGGAAGTAGAAGGCGAGGGCGAGACGCAGCTTTTGCGCTTTACTACCAATGTCGAGGAAACCACCGAGGCGGGACCGGAGCATCCGATTCGCGTCGAGATTGATCCTGAGACCCAGGAGCCTGCGCCCTATGTGCATGTGCGCAGCAATTTGGAAGCGCTGATTCACCGCAATGTGTTTTATCAGCTGGTGGAACTGGCGGTGAGCCGCGAGATTGATGGTCAGCGCTGGCTCGGCGTGTGGAGCGGCGGCGAGTTCTTTCGCATCGGTCTCGAACCCTGAATAAATCCCCTGTAGGAGTGAGCCTGCTCGCGATGGCGGTATGACGGTTGATATTTGCATTGACTGGTACACCGCTATCGCGAGCAGGCTCACTCCTACATCTGTTTCGTGTTCCAGCGGAAAATCCCGGTTGACTGTTATTCATATGATGATTAGCGTAGGCACCCATCGCGATTCGCCTTGAGGTGTTCATGTCCAGCAGCTTTCATGCGTCGACCGTTGACTGGCTGGGCAGCTGGATTGCCGCTGGCCAGGTCAAGCCGGGGCAGACCATCAAGGTCGAGGCGGATCTGGGCGAGCAACTCGGTGTCAGCCGCACGGTGATTCGCGAAGCGATCAAAACCCTCGTCGCCAAAGGCATGCTCGAAGTCGGGCCGAAAGTCGGCACGCGGGTATTGCCGGTGCGCCGCTGGAATCTGTTCGATCCGCAAGTGGTGGGTTGGCTGTCGCGCAATGGCCTGCCGGAAAATTTCGTCGATGACTTGCTGGATTTGCGCCGCACCATTGAGCCGATGGCGGTGCGCTGGGCCTGTGAACGGGCGACCCCGGAGCAGATCGAAGCGGTGCAACTGGCCTTCAATGCGCTGGAGCGTGCGGTCGATAGTGGCATCGATTACAACCGCGCCGACCAGGCTTTCCACGAATGCATCCTGGCCGCCAGCCATAATCAGTTCATCGAACAAATGGTCCCGGCTCTCGGCGCGTTGCTGGCGGTGTCGTTCGAAGTCTCCGCCGCCGACCCCGATGAACTGCGTCGCACCTTGCCGATCCATAAAGACATGGCCGACGCCATCGCCGCACGGGATTCGACCCGTGGCGTGTGGGCGTGCATGACCTTGATCGACAATGCCGATCTGGCGATAAAACGCTTTTACCCGAAAGTCATGGCCGACCGGAAAGCCAGCTGAACACCGAGATCCCCTGTAGGAGTGAGCCTGCTCGCGATAGCGGTGGTTCACTACCAATGATGTCGACTGATACACCGCTATCGCGAGCAGGCTCACTCCTACAATGCGAACAACAAGAACATGAAGGATTCCAGATGACCTGCACCGCCCTGACCCAACACCGCGCGCTACTTGGCGAAGGCCCGTTCTGGGATGCGCCGACCCATGCGTTGTACTGGGTCGACATCGCTGGCAAACAAGCATTGCGCCTGATTGGCCAGAACGTGCAGATCTGGCAAATGCCCGAGCACATCTCCGCCTTCATTCCCTGCGCCAGCGGCGATGCGCTGGTCACGTTGAGCAGCGGCGTGTATCGACTGGATCTCGATTCTCCCGGGCTTGAGCCTCGATTGACCCTGTTCTGCGTTGCCGACCCGCAACCGGGCAATCGGCCCAACGAAGCCCGCTGTGATGCGCTGGGCCGCTTGTGGCTCGGCACCATGCAGAACAACATCGGCGAGCATGGCGAGGATCTGCCGATCGTGCGTCGTTCCGGTGGCCTGTTCCGCGTCGATCCCGATCAGCGCGTCACGCCACTGCTGCTCGGTCTGGGCATTCCCAACACCCTGCTGTGGAGCGACGACGGCACCACGCTGCTGTTCGGCGAAAGTCTCGACAGCACGCTCAATCGATATTTCATCCGCACCGACGGCAGTCTCGATGCGCCACAGGTTTTCTATTCATCCGATCAGCACGGCGGCCCCGACGGCTCGGCCATGGATGCCGAAGGCTATGTGTGGAATGCGCGCTGGGACGGCAGTTGCCTGTTGCGCCTGACGCCGGACGGGCAGGTGGATCGCAGAATCGACCTGCCGGTCAGTCGCCCGACCAGTTGCGTATTCGGTGGTGAAGACCTGAGAACCTTGTACATCACCAGTGCAAAAAGTCCGCTCAATCATCCACTCGATGGTGCGGTGCTGAGCATGCGCGTCGATGTTGCAGGAAAACTCTGTACGCGTTTTGCCGGTTAAATCCCAAAATATGGGATGCAAAATTATATATTGAGATTATTTGCGGGTCGGGTTTATAGTCGGCTCCAGCAGTAACACGCACTCACACTTAAAAAGAACAAAACAGGTGAAGTGATGCAGCGAATTCTTGTCGCCCGCTTAGGCGGGATCCGCCTTTCGTCACGGCTCAATGCCGTTGGCGACGCTTGCCTGTTTCTTTTCCCAAGCCGTGAAAACCGGACATCGACCGATGCCCGGTTTTTTTGCGTCTGCGCGCGGGAGGCCTGAACCATGGGTGAAGCGCTCACATTGCCTGCCGTGCCGCCAACGCCAAAAGGCGAACGCCTGAAAAACAAGGTTGTGCTGCTGACTGGCGCCGCTCAGGGCATTGGCGAAGCGATCGTTGCCGCCTTTGCCTCACAGCAGGCCAGACTGCTGATCAGCGATATCCAGGCCGACAAGGTCGAGCAGGTCGCCGCCCATTGGCGTGCACAAGGCCATGACGTGCAGGCACTGAAGGTCGATGTGTCGAATCAGCAGGACCTGCATGCCCTTGCCAGACGCGCCGTGGAATTGCATGGCCGCATCGACGTGCTGGTCAACTGCGCCGGGGTCAATGTGTTCCGCGATCCGCTGCAGATGACCGAGGAAGACTGGCATCGTTGCTTCGCCATTGATCTGGATGGCGCCTGGTATGGCTGCAAAGCCGTGCTGCCGCAAATGATCGAGCAGGGCGTCGGCAGCATCATCAACATCGCCTCGACTCATTCCAGCCACATCATTCCTGGCTGCTTTCCGTACCCGGTGGCCAAGCACGGCTTGCTCGGCCTGACCCGCGCCCTCGGCATCGAATATGCGGCCAAAGGCATTCGCGTCAACGCCATCGCCCCGGGCTACATCGAAACCCAGCTGAACGTCGATTACTGGAACGGCTTTGCCGATCCCCACGCCGAGCGGCAGCGCGCCTTCGACCTGCATCCGCCCAAGCGCATCGGCCAGCCGATCGAAGTGGCGATGACCGCAGTGTTTCTGGCCAGCGATGAAGCACCGTTTATCAACGCCTCGTGCATCACCATCGATGGTGGTCGCTCGGTGATGTACCACGACTGAATAGAACGGATTTCCAGCGCTGAACTACGCTTGAAATCCAATCATCATACGATATGACTATTTTCAAATAGCTTTGCAGCAGTACGTGTCACGCCACCACACCTGTGGCGAGGGAGCTCGCTCTCGCTCCGCTGCGCAGCAGTCGTAAATTCGGGCAATGCGGTGTGTCTGATTGACCGAGGTAACCGGTTTTAGGGCCGCTTCGCAGCCCAGCGGGAGCAAGCTCCCTCGCCACAAGCTGTTTAATTTGCTCAAAAAAAATAACAAGGAGTCATCTGATGAAACGTCGTTTCGGGATTCGTACCCTGTGCAGCACTGCCCTGACGGTCACTGCGTTCAGCCTGAGCAGTGCGCTGCTCGCCGCCGACGCGGTGAAGATCGGTTTTCTGGTCAAGCAGGCCGAAGAACCGTGGTTCCAGACCGAATGGGCTTTTGCCGAAAAGGCCGCCAAGGACAAGGGCTTCGAACTGATCAAGATCGCTGTGCCCGATGGCGAAAAAACTCTTTCGGCCATCGACAGCCTGGCTGCCAACGGCGCCAAGGGCTTCGTGATTTGCCCGCCGGACGTGTCCCTCGGCCCGGCCATCATGGCCAAGGCCAAGATCAACGATCTGAAAGTGATTGCCGTCGACGACCGTTTCGTCGACGCCAACGGCAAATTCATGGAAGACGTGCCGTACCTGGGCATGGCCGCGTTCGAAGTCGGGCAGAAGCAGGGCGCCGCCATGGCTGCCGAAGCGAAGAAACGTAACTGGGACTGGAAAGACACCTACGCGGTGGTCAATACCTACAACGAACTCGACACCGGCAAGAAACGCACCGATGGTTCGGTCGATGCGCTGAAGAAGGCCGGCATGCCAGAGGATCACATCCTCTTCGCCGCGCTGAAAACCCTCGACGTACCGGGCAGCATGGACGCCACCAACTCGGCGCTGGTGAAACTGCCGAGTGCGGCGAAAAACCTGATCATCGGCGGCATGAACGACAACACCGTGCTTGGCGGCGTGCGTGCTACCGAAGCGGCCGGGTTTGCCGCGAGCAACGTGATCGGCATCGGCATCAACGGCACCGACGCCATTGGCGAGTTGAAGAAACCTAACAGCGGCTTCTTCGGTTCGATGCTGCCTAGTCCGCACATCGAAGGCTACAAAACCGCCGAGATGATGTACGAGTGGATCACCGCCGGCAAAGAACCGCCGAAGTACACCGCCATGGATGACGTCACCCTGATCACCCGCGAAAACTTCAAGCAAGAGCTGGAAAAAATCGGCTTGTGGAACTGAGGCAGCGACGGCCCGGGCAGCCGGGCCGTTTTTCGGTGTGAAGAGGTGGCTTTATGCACGCGCAAGTACAGACACAAGAACAACAACATGGCGCCAGCGGCAGCCTGCGTTTCAACGGGATCGGCAAGACCTTTCCCGGGGTAAAAGCGCTCGATGGCATCAGCTTCGTCGCCCACCCCGGCCAGGTTCATGCCTTGATGGGCGAGAACGGTGCGGGCAAGTCGACGCTGCTGAAAATCCTCGGTGGCGCCTATATTCCGAGCAGCGGCGAACTGCAGATCGGCGAGCAGGCGATGGCGTTCAAGTCGACTGCCGACAGCATTGGCAGCGGTGTCGCGGTGATTCACCAGGAACTGCATCTGGTTCCGGAAATGACCGTGGCCGAGAACCTGTTTCTCGGTCATCTGCCGGCCAGTTTCGGTTTGATCAATCGCGGCGAACTGCGCCAGAAGGCCTTGAATTGCCTGAAAGGCCTGGCGGACGAAATCGATCCGCAAACCAAAGTCGGGCGCTTGTCGCTGGGCCAGCGCCAATTGGTCGAAATCGCCAAAGCGTTGTCTCGTGGTGCCCACGTCATCGCTTTCGACGAACCGACCAGCAGCCTCTCGGCACGCGAGATCGATCGCTTGATGGCGATCATCGGGCGCCTGCGCGATGAGGGCAAAGTCGTGCTCTACGTGTCCCATCGCATGGAAGAAGTGTTCCGCATCTGCGACGCCGTGACGGTGTTCAAGGACGGCCGCTACGTGCGCACGTTTGAAGACATGAGCCAGCTGACCCACGATCAACTGGTGACCTGCATGGTCGGTCGCGACATTCAGGACATCTACGACTACCGCCATCGCCCCCGTGGCGCCGTGGCGTTGAAAGTCGATGGTCTGCTTGGCCCGGGCCTGCGCGAGCCGATCAGTTTCGAAGCGCACAAGGGCGAAATCCTTGGCTTGTTCGGCCTGGTCGGGGCAGGGCGCACCGAGCTGTTTCGTCTGCTCAGTGGCCTGGAGCGCAACACCGCCGGACGCCTTGAATTGCGCGGCCATGAGCTGAAACTGCGCTCGCCCCGTGACGCGATTGCCGCCGGCATTCTGCTTTGCCCGGAAGACCGTAAGAAGGAAGGCATCATCCCGCTGGCCAGCGTCGCCGAGAACATCAACATCAGTGCCCGTGGTGCGCATTCCGGGCTTGGCTGCCTGATCCGTGGCCTGTGGGAAAAGGGCAACGCCGACAAGCAGATCAAAGCCCTGAAAGTGAAAACCCCGCACGCCGGCCAGCAGATCAAGTTCCTTTCCGGCGGCAACCAGCAGAAGGCCATTCTCGGCCGCTGGCTGTCGATGCCGATGAAGGTTTTGCTGCTCGACGAACCGACCCGTGGCATCGACATCGGCGCCAAGGCCGAGATCTACCAGATCATCCACAACCTCGCCGCCGACGGCATTTCGGTGATCGTGGTGTCCAGCGATCTGATGGAAGTGATGGGCATTTCCGACCGCATCCTGGTGCTGTGCGAAGGCGCCCTGCGCGGCGAAG
Organism: Pseudomonas sp. HN2; assembly: GCF_020736465.1. Classification (NCBI taxonomy): domain Bacteria; kingdom Pseudomonadati; phylum Pseudomonadota; class Gammaproteobacteria; order Pseudomonadales; family Pseudomonadaceae; genus Pseudomonas; species Pseudomonas sp. HN2. The sequence goes on along the minus strand of NZ_CP085885.1, from coordinate 4,359,980 downwards.
TCAGCCGCGACCAGGCCAATGAATCCAACCTGCTGCAACTGGCTTTGCCACGCCACCGCGCTGACGGCGTGGCGAACTGAGAGGTGACTATGATGACTACCCAAAACGAAACCCTGCCGAACGAGCGCAAACCGCTGGACCTGCGGCGCTTCCTCGATGACTGGGTCATGCTGCTGGCGGCGATCGGCATCTTTGTCGCCTGCACGCTGTTGATCGATAACTTCCTCTCGCCGCTGAACATGCGCGGTCTGGGCCTGGCGATTTCCACCACCGGCATCGCCGCGTGCACCATGCTTTACTGCCTGGCGTCGGGACACTTCGACCTCTCGGTTGGTTCGGTGATTGCCTGTGCCGGCGTGGTCGCGGCGGTGGTGATGCGTGACACCAACAGCGTGTTTCTCGGGGTCAGTGCGGCGCTGGTGATGGGCCTGATCGTCGGGTTGATCAACGGCATCGTGATTGCCAAGTTGCGCGTCAATGCGTTGATCACGACGCTGGCGACCATGCAGATCGTTCGCGGTCTGGCTTATATCTTTGCCAACGGCAAAGCGGTCGGCGTCTCGCAGGAATCCTTCTTCGTCTTCGGTAACGGCCAGTTGTTCGGCGTGCCGGTGCCGATCCTGATCACCATTGTCTGCTTCCTGTTTTTCGGCTGGCTGCTGAACTACACCACCTATGGGCGCAACACCATGGCCATCGGTGGCAACCAGGAAGCGGCGCTGTTGGCGGGCGTCAACGTCGACCGCACCAAGATCATCATCTTCGCCGTGCACGGTGTGATCGGCGCGCTGGCGGGGGTGATCCTGGCCTCGCGGATGACTTCCGGGCAGCCAATGATTGGTCAGGGTTTTGAACTGACGGTGATCTCGGCTTGCGTGCTGGGCGGGGTTTCGCTGAGCGGCGGCATCGGCATGATCCGCCATGTGATTGCCGGGGTGTTGATTCTGGCGATCATCGAGAACGCGATGAACCTGAAGAACATCGATACGTTTTATCAGTATGTGATTCGGGGTTCGATCCTGTTGTTGGCCGTGGTCATTGACCGCCTGAAACAACGCTAACGTCAAGAACTACCCTCACCCCAGCCCTCTCCCGGAGGGAGAGGGGGCCGACCGAGGTGTCTTGCGGTCTACATCGACCTGGAAGGTTGGGTCGATTGTGGATTCGCTAAAGCAATATCAGGTCGGCGTATCTCCTGAGCATCCCTCACCCTCTCCCTTTCCCTCCGGGAGAGGGAAAGGGGGCCGACCGAGGTGTCTTGCGTAATCCGTCGACCTGAAAGCTCTCGTCGATTATGGATTCGGCGGAGCACTTTCAGGTCGGCATACCTCTTGAGCATCCCCCATTCAGTCCCCTCTCCCTCCGGGAGAGGGCTAGGGTGAGGGTGCTTTTGACTTTCAACCTTCTGTCTCTTCCCCGAGATTTTCCTTGCTCGCCCGCACCCGTTTCGGTTATCAATTTGTACATGATTAGACAGGTACGATTCGACAAGAAACAAAGGGTGGTCGACGAGCTCGTCCGACGCATCGAAAGCGGCCTCATGGAGGACGGCTTTCTGTTGCCCGGCGAACATCAGTTGGCTCAAGAATTCCAGGTCAGCCGTGGCACCTTGCGTGAGGCGCTGGCCGAGCTGAAGCGGCGCAAGTACATCGCCACGCAAAGTGGGGTCGGTTCGATCGTGACCTTCGACGGTGTCGCGCTGGATCAGCGCAGCGGCTGGGCGCAGGCGCTGGCCGACAGCGGGGCGCTGATCAACACCGAAGTGTTGCGCCTCGAAGCCGTAACCCGACCTGATCTGCTGGTGCGTTTCGGCACCGATCAATTCATCACCCTCGACCGTCGCCGGCGCGCCACCGACGGTACGCTGGTGTCTCTGGAACGTGCATTGATGCCGGCCAACGGCGGCTTGGAAAGCCTGCCGCGTGTCGGTCTGATCGACAATTCCCTGACCATCACCCTGGCCGCCTACGGGTACATCGGCGAACGCGGCGATCAGTGGATCGGCGCCGAGCCGCTGAGTGCCGAAGACGCCGAGTTGCTCGGTCGCCCGGCCGGCACGGTGTTCCTCAAGGCGCTGCGCACCACCTACGACCGACAGAACCGTTTCATGGAGCAGGTCGAAAGTCTGCTCGATCCCGTGCACTTTCGTCTGCACCTGCAATTTGGAGAATCGAAATGACCGCGCTCAACCGTGCGCTCGGCGCTTTCTACGGTCTGGCCCTGGGTGATGCGCTGGGCATGCCGACGCAGTCGCTCGATCGTGAAACGATAAAAGCGCGCTTCGGACAGATCACCGATCTGCAGGATGCCGGTCCCTTGCAACCGATCGCTGCGAACATGCCCAAGGGCTCAATCACCGATGACACCGAACAGGCGATTCTGGTTGGCGAGTTGCTGGTCGAAGGTCAGGGCCGGATCGAACCCGCCGTGCTTGCCCAGCGCTTGATCGAATGGGAAGCACAGATGCAGGCCAAAGGCTCACAGGACTTGCTCGGCCCGTCGACCAAACGCGCCATCGAAATGATCCTCGCCGGGCATTCCCCGGAAGAAGCCGGGCGCTACGGCACTACCAACGGCGCGGCGATGCGCATCACCCCGGTGGGAATAGCTGCGAACGTGGCCGATCCGCAGCGCTTCATTGCGGCGGTGGTGCAAGCCTGTCAGGTGACCCACAACACCACGTTGGGGATTTCCAGCGCGGCGGCGGTGGCGGCGGTGGTCTCGGCCGGGATCAATGGCGTCGATCTGGGCGAGGCGCTGAACCTCGGCCAGCAGATTGCCCAGCAAGCCGAAGTCCACGGGCACTGGGTCGCCGGTGGGCGCATCGCCTCACGGATCAGTTGGGCGCGCAGCATCAGTGTCGACAGTGACAAAACACTGCTCGCCGATCTGCTCTATGACGTGATCGGTACATCGGTGGCGTCGCAGGAGTCGGTGGTGGTTTCATTCGCGTTGGCGCAACAAGTGGCCATTGGCGAGATGAGCGCTTTTGACGCGGTGTGCATGGCCGCCAGCCTGGGTGGCGACACCGATACCATCGCGGCGATTCTCGGTGCCATGCTCGGGGCCTGCCTGGGGCTTGAGTGCTGGCCGGTACAGATGATCGAGACGGTGAAAGCGGTTAATCAACTCGAGCTCGAGCCATTGGTGCAGGGGCTTTTGGCCTTGCGTTGACTGGCTGGCCTCTTCGCGAGCAGGCTCGCTCCCACAATTGGAATGCATTTCCTTGTGGGAGCGAGCCTGCTCGCGAAAGGGGCGGCGCATTTCTAAAGAATTCACACAGCAATGGATCGCACAGACAGGCCTCGGAAGGCCGGTTGTCTTGTCGTTTTGCATCATTGCCACAACCACAAAAAAGGCAAACAGGAGCATCTTCATGAGTTCATCAACCGCCGGGCAAAGCGTCGGGCAACTGGAAACCCGCGGCATCGAGCCGGTGCCGGAAGCCGAGTGCAACGGTCATCCGCTGCAGCTGTTCTGGGTCTGGTTTGCCGCCAATATTTCCATTCTCGGCCTGCCGCTGGGCGCCACGCTGGTGGCGTTTCGCGGGCTGGCGATCTGGCAGGCGATCATCGTCGCGATCCTCGGTGCCGCCGGTTCGTTTGCGGTGGTCGGCATCATTTCGATTGCCGGACGTCGTGGCCGCGCGCCGAGCCTGACGCTGTCGCGGGCGATCTTCGGCGTACGCGGCAACATCGGCCCGACGCTGGTTTCGCTGATGTCGCGTCTGGGTTGGGAAACCGTCAACACCACCACCGCGGCGTTCGTACTGCTGTCGCTGTGTTCGATCCTGTTCGGCTCGCCGGTCGAGGCGAAAAGCGCGCCGGTACTGACGCTGATCTTTATCGCCATCTTCGTCCTGCTGACGTTGGCGGTGTCCGGCCTCGGCCACGCGACACTGCTGGTGATCCAGAAGTGGGCGACCTACGTGTTCGGCGCGCTGAACATTCTCGTCGGCGGCTTCCTCTGCGCGACCATCGACTGGAGTGCGGTGTTCAACGCCACGCCGGCGCCGCTGAGCGCGATGATCATCGGTATCGGCACCATGGCTGCCGGCACCGGCATCGGCTGGGCCAACGCCGGCGCCGACATGTCGCGCTATCAGCACCGCAGCGTCAAGGCTGTGCGTCTGGTAGCGTCGGCGGCATTCGGCGCGGGCATTCCGCTGGTGCTGCTGATCACCCTCGGCGGCTTGCTCTCGGTGGGCAACAATGACCTGGCTTCGGCGACTGACCCGATCGTGGCGATCCGCGACATGCTGCCCACCTGGATGGCCGTGCCGTACCTGATCACCGCGTTCGGCGGCCTGCTGCTGTCGAACAACCTGTCGGTGTACTCGGCCGGCCTGACCACGCTGACGCTGGGCCTCAAGGTCAAACGCGTCTACGCGGTGGTGGTCGACATCGTCGCGATCTTCGCCGGCTCGATCTACTTCATGCTGATCGCCGACAGTTTCTACGGCCCGTTCATCACCTTCATTTCCCTGCTGGCGGTGCCGATCACTGCGTGGGTGGGGATCTTCGTGGTCGACCTGATTCACCGTCACTACTACAGCCCCAAAGACCTGCTCGACGTCAGCCCGAGCAGCGCCTACTGGTATCGCGGCGGCATCGAGTGGCGCGCGTTCGGCGCCTGGGCGATCGCCATCGTGCTCGGCTTCAGCTTCACCACCATCGGCACCACGGCGGAAAACGTCTGGTTCAAGGGCTTTCTGTCCGACTCCTGGCTGGGCCACAACGGCCTCGGCTGGATCGTGACCTTCGTCGTCGCCGGTGGCCTTTACCTGATACTCGGCGGCGCGAAAGATCGCCGCGCCGCGCAACCCGAGAATGCTCATGCCTAAGATGTTGCACACCGGCCAGGTCATCATCGATCTGGTCATGGCCGTGGATAAATTGCCGCAGATTGGCGGCGACGTACTGGCGCAGTCGGCGGGATTCGAAGCCGGTGGCGGTTTCAACGTGATGGCGGCGGCGGTGCGTAACGGCTTGCCGGTGGTCTATCTCGGTCGCCATGGTAGCGGGCGCTTCGGCGATCTGGCACGCCAAGCGATGCAGGCGGAAGGTATCTGCATTGGCATCCGTGAACCGGCCGAGCGCGACACCGGGTTGTGTGTGGCGCTGACCGATGCCTCGGCCGAACGCAGTTTTATTTCCTACATCGGCGCCGAAGGCGAGGTGACCGCGGAGGATTTGAACAGCGTGCCGGCCGAGGCCGGTGATTACGTTTACCTGAGTGGTTACAGCCTGCTGCACGAGGGCAAGGCGCAGGCGTTGCTCGACTGGACACTGGCGCTGCCGGGATCGGTCAACGTGGTGTTCGACCCGGGACCGCTGGTGGAATCGCCGGACGCGCCGATGATGCAAGCGTTGCTGCCGCGCATCGATGTGTGGACCAGCAACAGTGTCGAGGCGCTGCGCTTTACCGGTGCTGATGAGATTGGCGCGGCAATGGATCGTCTGGCGAAATTTTTGCCTGGAGATGTGCTGATGGTGGTGCGCGACGGGCCGCAGGGTTGCTGGATTCAACAGCGTGGCGAGCGTCGTCAAGTGCCGGGATTTGCTGTGAAAGCGCTGGACAGTAATGGCGCCGGCGATGCCCATGCCGGGGTGTTTGTTGCCGGATTGGCGCAGGGATTGGATGCGTGGGAATCGGCGCGGCGGGCAAATGCGGCAGCGGCACTGGCGGTGACGCGCTGGGGGCCGGCGACATCGCCGGGGGCCGCTGAGGTTGATGAGTTTATCCGCGAGTCCTGTGGCGACTGATCCACGGCCATCGCGAGCAGGCTCACTCCTACAGGGGAACGCATTCCAAGTGTAGGAGTGAGCCTGCTCGCGATAGGGCCATCAAACACGCTAAAGATTCTCGGCTCAGCCCGCTTTGCGCAATGCCTCGATCAACTCCTGCTTGCGCATCGACGAGCGCCCCGGAATATTCTTCGCCCGGGCTTCCTTCATCAGGCTGTCGACAGTCTGGGTGTCCTTCGAAGTTTCGCTGTTACGCGAGTGCCCCTTGCGACTGGCCACCGCGCGGCGCGATGACTCTTTGCGTTCTTGCGACTTGGCGCTCGCAGGCTTTTTGCGCCCTGAACCGCCGGACTTCTCACCGCCGCCGGATTGTTTATTCACCGTCGCCCAGGCGCGCGCCTCGGCTTCATCTTTCGACACGCCCTTTTTCTCGTAGCTGTCTTCGATGTGCTCGGCTTTGCGCTTCTGTTCGGTGGTGTATTTGTCTTTGCTTCCACGAGGCATGGGATTTCTCCTTGCGTCAGGATGTGGTGCGTTGCGCCGAGGGCTGCGAATCTCTCGAGACGAATCACACGTCCGAAATCGAAAGTCCGCAGCCCCAACCAGCGTCAGCTATCGAGTTTCTTCGCCGCTTCAACCCCGGCTGAACTGAGCTTGATCGGCAGGTTCAGCGAGTGTTCGCCCGCTTCACTGCATGTCACATGACCGTGGTGAATCAGCCCGCGATCCTGCAGGGCGGCGAGGGCGCTGGCCACGACTTTCTCGCCCCGGTAATTGTCCAGCACCTCCTTGCCCAGACCATTGGGATGCGCGTGGAGCAGACGGGTGAGGACTTCTTTTTCCAGGTCTTTGTCGACGTTCATGGTTACCTCTTCATGGGAGTGAATAGGGCGCTCGCGTCGGCGAACTACTGACCGGCACCTTCGGAACCGGAGCCACCGGTGGTGGTTTTCGAGCCGACACCCGGGCCGGCATTGTCAGGCGTGGCGGCCGGGGAGTCTGGGGTGTTCATGCCGCCCTGACGTCCAGGATCGCTGCCCTGAGTGCGCGGGTCGGTACCGGTGGCCGGTGGCTGATTGATCAGCGGCACACCGGAGCCATCGGTGTTCACACCGGGAGCACTGTTGATGGCGGGCGCACGTGGCGGGGTCGGATCGGTAGGGCCAGTGCCTGCTGCCGTGGACGAGGCGGCGAACACCGCAGGGCAGAGCAGGGCGCTGAAGACAAGAGCGGTCAACCTTGACGAGATCATAGGGCTTCTCCAGTGATTGGAATCCATACACTTGGTTGGTCAGCCCTGGTGTCGGATTGGTGCCTGATGATCGACGAACGGTCTTCACCGAGGTACGTCTTTGCTGTTCAGGCGATGCCGATCTCTTCCTTGAACTGCTCCATGAAATCCTTCAGACGGTGATGACGAATCTGTGCCAGACGCTGGCCGGTCGCGGTCTGAAAGCCGTCGGCCAGATGCAGCAGTTTGGTCTGGAAATGATCGAGGCAAAAACGTCTGTCGTCGTATTCGCGTTCATGCGCTTCGGGATCTTGCGGATCGTACAGTGCCGAGCCCATGCGCCCGGCCACGTAGAAGGTTCGAGCAACGCCGAGCATGCCCAGCGAGTCGAGACGATCAGCGTCCTGGACGATTTTCGCTTCGAGTGTCAGTGGGGTGATGTTGGCGGAAAAACTGTGGGCTTCGATGGCGTGGGCGACGTTGCTGATTTTCTCGCGGGGCCAGTTTTTTTCCTGCAGCACCGATGAAGCCTTGTCCGCGGCAAGACGTGAAGCCTGCGAGCGCAGAGCTGAGTTTTTCTCGACCGCGACGCAATCGTGCAGCAGCACGGCCGCAAGCAGCACCTCGAGATCGCCGCCTTCGGTTTCATGCAAGGTGCGTGCGTTGTGCCAGACCCGTTGCAGGTGAGCGAGGTCGTGGGCGCCGTCGTCCGAGGGTTCCAGTGCGTGCCGAATCAGCGCTGAAGCCAATGTTTCCATCGGCGCGAAACAGTTAACGGTCATAAGCATCCTTTCAGAATGTGCGGTATCAGCTGTCGGAGCGAGCCTGCTCGCGAAGACATTATGTCAGTTGACTCGAGGCTGACTGGAAGGACGCTTTCGCGAGCAGGCTCGGTCCCACTGGGGCAGCAGTGTTCACCAAATTGGGCAGGTCAGGATGTTTTGCCATGTGACGAGCGCCGCTGCGCGCCTTAGTATGGCGCTTTAATTTGCACACAAGGCCCGTCCATGACGATCGAAATCCGCCCGGCGACCCCCAGCGATGCGCCGCAAATCCTCGCCTTCATCACCGAACTGGCAGATTTCGAGAAGGCCCGTCACGAAGTCATCGCCAGCGTCGCCGACATCGAACGCAGCCTGTTCGGCGACGGCGCCACCGCCCACGGCCTGATCTGCCTGCGCGACGGCTTGCCGATCGGTTTCGCGGTGTTCTTCTTCAGTTACTCGACCTGGCTGGGCAGCAACTGCCTGTACCTCGAAGACCTCTACATCACCCCGGAACAACGCGGCGGCGGCGCCGGTAAAACCCTGCTGCGCCACCTGGCGAAAATCGCCTGCGCCAACGACTGCGGCCGCTTCGAATGGAGTGTGCTGGAGTGGAACACCCCGGCCATCGAATTCTACAAATCCCTCGGCGCGCAACCGCAGGAGGAGTGGGTGCGGTATCGCATGGATGGCAAGGTGTTGCGCGAGTTCGCCGAAGGAAACTGAATTTCTTAAGTAAATCGCAGCCTTTGGCAGATTCTGCTCACTCGGCAGGAACTGCTGCGATCTTTTTTTGCTTTCATCCCAAAATATGGGATTGATATTTATATATTGAGATTTTAGCTCGCCCGGGTTTATAGTCCGTCGCACTCACTGCCAAAAACAAAACAGGTGAAGCGATGCAGGCGCAATTGATCGCGCTCGATTGGGGGACAACCTCATTACGTGCTTACAAACTCGCGGCGGACGGTGTGGTGCTGGAGCAGCGTGCGCTGTCGTCCGGGATCATGCAGTTGCACAAGACTCCGCGAATCATCCACGGTCGTGAATGCGCCGATGGTTTTGAACTGGCCTTCGACGAAGCCTGCGGTGACTGGCTCGACGCGCAGCCGGATCTGCCGGTGATCGCTTGCGGTATGGTCGGCAGTGCCCAGGGCTGGCGCGAAGCGGCTTACTGCGAGACGCCGGCCGACGTCGCCCATCTCGGAAATTCCCTACAGACCGTTATCAGTCTTCGCGGCACGCCAGTGCATATCGTCCCGGGCGTGATCCAGCGTTCGCGGCTGCCGAATGTGATGCGCGGCGAAGAAACCCAAGTCCTCGGCGTGCTGCAAAGTCTGCCGGCCGAGGCGGGTAACGATCTGTTGATCGGCCTGCCCGGCAGCCACTCGAAATGGGTGGAAGTGGTCGATGGCCGCATCACGCATTTCGACACCTTCATGACTGGCGAAGTCTTCGCCGTACTCAGCGAACACAGCATTCTTGGCCGTACCCAACAGCCGAGCCCGATCTTCGACGCACAGGCATTTGACCGTGGCGTGCAGATCGCGCTGTCGGCGGATGCCGAGCTCGGTGTGCTCTCGACCCTGTTCAGCGCCCGTACCCTCGGCCTCACTGGTGAACTGAGCCCGAGCGCTCAAGCGGATTATCTGTCCGGTCTGATGATCGGCCACGAGTTGGCCGCGCTCGCCAATGTGCAGCGGCGCCGGCGCAATCAAGCGAATCTTCCAGCGATCGTGCTCATCGGCAATGCGCAATTGTGCACGCGCTATCAACGCGCGCTCGATGCCTGCGGCTTTGCTCGGGTGACGCTGGCCGAGCAGGCGACCGAGCGTGGCCTGTGGCAACTGGCGCGTGCCGCCGGGCTAATCGATTCCTCATCCCGTTAACCCTGACTGGAGGCCTGACATGCTCAAGCAAGCACTGGCACAAAACGGTCTGATCGCGATTCTGCGTGGCCTGCAACCGCAGGAAGCGGCGGCTGTCGGAGAAGTCCTTTATTCCGCCGGATTTCGCGTCATCGAAGTACCGCTCAATTCCCCATCGCCGTACGACAGTATCCGCATTCTGCGTGATGCGCTGCCCGCCGATTGCCTGATCGGTGCCGGCACGGTGCTCACCCCCGAGCAGGTCGAGCAGGTCAAAGCTGCTGGCGGACAAGTGATCGTTATGCCCCACAGCGATGCCAAGGTGTTGCGCGCGGCGAAAGCGGCGGGGCTGTACCTGTCGCCGGGCGTGGCGACGCCGACCGAAGCCTTCGCCGCGCTGGCCGAGGGTGCGGACATTCTCAAGCTGTTCCCGGCCGAGCAGATGGGGCCGGCAGTCGTCAAAGCCTGGCTTGCGGTGTTGCCGGCCGGCACGGTGCTGGCGCCGGTCGGCGGCATTACCCCGGACAACATGCAGGACTTTATCGACGCTGGCGTGAAAGGTTTCGGCCTCGGTTCCGGCCTGTTCAAACCGGGCATGACGCCCGAGCAGGTGGCGGTCAATGCCAAGGCCTACGTGGCTGCCTGGAAAGCCCTGCGTTAAAGACGTTTTGGCGCTGTGTGCGCTGCATCTAATAAAAGCTGCATTTACAAAAGAGAGCAGAGATGAAAATCACCAAACTCACGACCTTCATCGTTCCGCCGCGCTGGTGCTTCCTCAAGGTCGAAACCGACGAGGGCGTGACCGGTTGGGGCGAGCCTGTGGTCGAAGGGCGCGCGCACACGGTCGCCGCTGCGGTGGAAGAATTGTCCGACTACCTGATCGGTAAAGACCCACGCAATATCGAAGACATCTGGACCGTGCTCTATCGCGGCGGCTTCTACCGCGGCGGCGCGATCCACATGAGTGCGCTGGCCGGTATCGATCAGGCCCTGTGGGACATCAAGGGCAAGGCCCTCGGCGTCTCGGTCAGCGACCTGCTCGGTGGCCAGGTGCGCGACAAGATCCGTGTCTACTCGTGGATCGGCGGCGACCGCCCGGCCGACACCGCGCGTGCGGCGAAAGAGGCGGTGAGCCGTGGTTTCACTGCGGTGAAAATGAACGGCACCGAAGAGCTGCAGTTCCTCGACACGTTCGAAAAAGTCGATCTCGCCTTGGCCAACGTTGCCGCCGTGCGTGACGCGGTCGGGCCGAACGTCGGCATCGGCGTCGACTTCCATGGCCGCGTGCACAAGCCGATGGCCAAGGTGCTGATGAAGGAACTCGACCCTTACAAACTGATGTTCATCGAAGAACCGGTACTCAGCGAAAACTACGAAGCGCTGAAAGAACTGGCGCCGCTGACCAGCACACCGATTGCCCTCGGCGAGCGGCTGTTCTCGCGCTGGGATTTTAAACGGGTGTTGAGCGAAGGCTACGTCGACATCATCCAGCCGGACGCGTCCCATGCCGGCGGCATCACCGAAACCCGCAAGATCGCCAACATGGCCGAAGCCTACGACGTCGCGCTGGCCCTGCATTGCCCGTTGGGGCCGATTGCGCTGGCGGCGTGTTTGCAACTCGACGCGGCTTGTTACAACGCGTTTATCCAGGAGCAGAGCCTGGGCATCCATTACAACGAGAGCAATGACTTGCTCGACTATGTGAAGGACCCGCGGGTGTTCGACTACGATCAGGGCTTCGTGAAAATTCCGAACGGCCCGGGGCTGGGCATCGAGATCAACGAGGAATACGTGATCGAACGCGCCGCCGTCGGCCACCGCTGGCGCAACCCGATCTGGCGCCATGCCGATGGCAGCTTTGCCGAGTGGTAAGTCGTCTGCGAAACACCACAATCCCAATGTAGGAGTGAGCCTGCTCGCGATTCGGTTTTACATCCGGAATGTTTGTGACTGACAGAACGCTATCGCGAGCAGGCTCACTCCTACAGGGATTTGTGCAAGGCCTCAGGCCGACCTCAATAAACATAAAAAGAGGCTCTCCTCATGCAAACGCACACCCTCTCCGGGCAGGCGTCTTTAGTCACGCCCAGCCGCAAGCGGTTTTTCATCATGGTGTTGCTGTTCATCACCGTGGTCATCAACTACCTCGACCGCAGTAACCTGTCGATTGCCGCACCGGCGCTGACCAGTGAGCTGGGCATCGATCCGGTACACGTCGGGCTGATCTTCTCCGCTTTCGGCTGGACTTATGCCGCGATGCAGATCCCCGGCGGCTGGCTGGTCGATCGCGTGCCGCCTCGGATCCTTTATAGCGTCGCGCTGCTGCTGTGGTCGGTGGCCACGGTGATGCTCGGTTTCGTCAGCAGCTTCATCGCACTGTTCGTGCTGCGCATGGCCGTCGGTGCACTGGAAGCGCCGGCCTATCCGATCAACAGCCGCGTGGTCACCACCTGGTTTCCCGAGCGCGAACGCGCCACGGCGATCGGTTTCTACACCTCCGGGCAGTTCGTCGGCCTGGCCTTCCTGACGCCAGTGCTGGCGTGGCTGCAACATGAATTCGGTTGGCACATGGTGTTCGTCGCCACCGGCGCCGTGGGTATTCTGTGGGCGCTGATCTGGTACGCGGTGTATCGCGAGCCGCGCGATTTCAAAGGCGCCAATGAGGCGGAAATCGATCTGATCCGCGAGGGTGGCGGGCTGGTCGATATCCAGGCTGACGCGGCCAAGGTCAAAGCCAGATTCAGCTGGACCGATCTGGGCATCGTCCTCAGCAAACGCAAGTTGTGGGGCATCTACCTCGGCCAGTTCTGCCTGAACTCGACCCTGTGGTTTTTCCTCACCTGGTTCCCGACCTACCTGGTGAAATATCGCGGCATGGACTTCATCAAGTCCGGCCTGCTCGCGTCGCTGCCGTTTCTCGCCGCGTTCGTGGGAGTGTTGTGTTCGGGATTCTTTTCCGACTTCCTCATTCGCCGTGGCTACACCGTGGGCTTCGCGCGCAAGTTGCCGATCATTGGCGGGCTGCTGATTTCGACCTCGATCATCGGCGCCAACTTCGTCGAGTCGACATCGCTGGTGATCGCCTTCCTGGCCCTGGCATTTTTCGGCAATGGTCTGGCGTCGATCACCTGGTCGCTGGTGTCGACGCTGGCGCCGGCGCGTTTGCTCGGCTTGACCGGCGGCGTGTTCAACTTCATCGGCAACCTCTCGGCGATCGCGACGCCAATCGTGATCGGCTTCCTCGCCAGCGGCGATTCGTTCGCGCCGGCGATTACCTATATCGCCGTGCTCGCACTGGTCGGTGCCCTGTCCTACGTGCTGCTGGTGGGCAAGGTCGAGCGTATCGAGTTGTAGTGCTCTGCGTCGGGCGACCATAATGCCGCCCGTTCCTTCGCTCAACGGTAAAAGGCTGGATATGCAGGAAAACGCCCCGGAAAAAACCAAGGACGCCGCGCCCACCGGCACCCAGACGCTGTTGCGCGGCCTCGGTGTAGTCCAAGCGGTGGCCAGCGGCGCACGTGATCTCAAGGAGATCGCCCGGCTGATCGGCACCACGCGCAGCACCACCCATCGGCTGGCCAGTTGCCTGGTCGACGAGCGTTATCTGCGCGTGGTGCCGCAAATCGGTTATCTGCTTGGGCCGAAACTGATCGAACTGGGCTTTCAGGCCCGCGAAGAGTTGCCGCTGGTGACCCTGGCCGGGCCGTATCTGGACGAGTTGTCGGCGCTGACCGGCGATACCGTGCATCTGGGCATTCGCGAAGGCGACGAGGTGTTGTATCTGCTGAAGAATCCTGGGCGCAACGGCCCGGAAATGCGCTCTCGGGTCGGCCATCGCATGCCGCTGGTGCGCACCGGGATCGGCAAGGCATTGATGCTCGATGACTCGCCGCAGGATTGGCGGCGGCTGTATGACATCAGCCTTCCGGCGGGTGGCAAAAGTCAGTTCTGGCCGCAGCATCCCCAGCAGTCGTGGGAACAGCTGGAGCAGCGCATGGGCGAATACGTCACTGGTGGCTACGCCTTCGATCTGGAAGACAACGAACCGTCGATCCGCTGTGTGGCGGCGCCGATTCGCGATGCGAGCAAGGGCATTGTCGCGGCGATCAGCATCGCCAGCACTGTGCCGTACATGCCGCTGGAAAAAATGGCCGAGTTGATCCCCCTGCTCAAAGGGGTCACAACCCGGCTGTCGGCGGAGCTTGGCTTGAAGGTGTAAGCCGTGAAGGTTTAAGCCTTCAGCGTCGCCATGTCGATGACGAAACGGTACTTCACGTCACCGGCAATCATCCGCGCGTAGGCTTCGTTGATATTGCGGATGTCGAGCATTTCGATGTCGCAGGTGATGTTGTGCTCGGCGCAGAAATCCAGCACCTCCTGGGTTTCGGCGATACCGCCGATCAGCGAGCCGGCCAGTACGCGACGGCTCATCACCAGTTTGCCGGCGTGGACCGGCGGGTTCACCGGCTCGATCAGACCGACCAGAATGTGCACGCCATCGAAGCGCAAGGTGTCGAGGTACGGGTTGAGGTCGTGCTGGACCGGAATGGTGTCGAGCAGAAAGTCGAAATAACCGGCCGCGGCCTTCATCTGTTCGGCGTCGGTGGAGACAATGACGTGATCGGCACCCTGACGGCGACCTTCTTCAGCCTTGCTCGCCGAGCGGGTAAACAGCGTGACTTCCGCGCCCATGGCCTTGGCGAACTTGATGCCCATGTGACCGAGGCCACCCATGCCGAGAATCCCGACCTTGTCACCGGCCTTGACGCCGTAGTGCTTGAGCGGCGAGTAGGTGGTGATGCCGGCGCAGAGAATCGGTGCGGCGCTGGCCAGCGCCAGGCGTTCCGGGATGCGCACGACAAAGTGTTCGCTGACCACGATGCTGTCCGAATAACCGCCCATGGTGTTGCTGCCATCGACCCGGTCCGGGGTGGCGTAGGTCATGGTCGGGCCTTCGAGGCAATATTGCTCGAGGTTCGCCTGGCACGCTTCGCAACTGCGGCAGGAGTCGACCATGCATCCGACGCCAACCAGATCGCCTACTTTGTGACGGGTGACATTCGCACCGACAGCGGTGACTTTTCCGACGATCTCATGGCCGGGCATCAGCGGATAAACGGCGATGCCCCATTCGTTGCGCGCCTGATGGATGTCGGAGTGGCAGACGCCGCAGTAGAGAATTTCGATCGCCACGTCGTCCGCGCGCGGGCTGCGGCGTTCGAATTTCATCGGGGCGAGGGGAGTGGTGGCCGATTGGGCGGCATAGCCGATGGCGGTGTACATGAGTGACCTCGCAAAAACAGTGACAAGTGAGGCGGTGAATTCTGGGCGCCAGGCGCGGGTGCGGCCATGACGATTTCTCCGGGTCTCATGCCTAATCCTCCGGGATGCGGGTTGCGGCAGTCGTATTGGCCAGCAGATCTGCGATGATGTTTTCATCCCCTTTTCCCTGATTTTTTACGAAGACCTATTCGATGCAGTTGACCCGTCATCTTGATGCCAATGCCCGGCTGGTTTCGCTGATCGAACCGCTGGCGCTGCGCGATGGCTACAGCCAGACCGGCCTGCCCGGTGTGCAGATCCTGCGCGCCAGTTGCGACGTCGCCCGTGGCCCGCACATTTACGAGCCGAGCCTGATGATCATCGCCCAGGGCAGCAAACTGGCGTTTCTCGGCCCACGGACGATGGAATATGGCGCCGGGCATTACCTGATCCAGGCGCTGCCGGTGCCGTTCGAATGCGAAACCTTTGCCTTGCCCGATGCGCCGTTGCTTGGGGTCTCGGTGGCGATTGATCGCGTACTGCTCGGCGAACTGGTGCTGGCCATGGGGCTGGCGCCGGGGCGGCATATTCCGGCGCAGACACCGGAGTCGATGACCTCGGTGGTGCTCGATGACGGCATGCGCGGTTGCGTCGAACGCCTGCTCAGCTGTCTGCACGATCCGCTGGAATGCCAGATTCTCGGCCCGGCGCGGGTTCGCGAATTATTGTTCGTCGCGCTGCGCGGGCCGCAAGCGGATGTGTTGCGCGCGCTGGTCGAGCAACAAGGGCAATTCGCCCGGGTGGCGGCTTCGATCAGCCATCTGCATGCGCACTACACCGAGCCGCTGAATGTCGAGACCCTCGCCGGTTGCGCGAACATGAGCGTGTCGACCTTCCACGAGCATTTCAAACGCAGCACGTTGTTGTCGCCGGTGCAGTATCTCAAGCGTTTGCGCTTGTTGAAGGCGCAGACGCTGCTGGTGGCGGAAGGGCTGGGTGTGGCACAGGTGGCGCATCGGGTGGGGTATCAGAGCACGTCGCAGTTCAGCCGCGAGTACAAGCGCTACTTCGAACGTAGCCCGGGCGATGAGCGCGCTGCTTGAGCCGATGGAGATCCCCTGTAGGAGTGAGCCTGCTCGCGATAGCGGTGTATCAGTTGACGATGATGCTGACTGAAGCACCGCTATCGCGAGCAGGCTCACTCCTACATTGGTTCGGCGGTGTTGCAGGAATTTTGGGCAACAAAAAGGCCCCCATTTCGGGAACCTTGTTGTTCAGCGCGTCGACTTACATGTTCGGATAAGTCGGGCCGCCGGCACCTTCCGGCGCCACCCAGGTGATGTTCTGCGCAGGGTCCTTGATGTCACAGGTCTTGCAGTGCACGCAGTTCTGGGCGTTGATCTGGAAGCGCTTCTCGCCGTCTTCCTTGGTGATCACTTCGTACACGCCGGCCGGGCAGTAGCGCTGCGCCGGTTCGTCGTACAGCGGCAGGTTCTTGCTGATCGGGATGCTCGGGTCGGTCAGCTTCAAGTGGCACGGCTGTTCTTCTTCGTGGTTGGTACCGGAGATGAACACCGAGCTGAGTTTGTCGAAACTCAGTTTGCCGTCGGGTTTCGGATAGTCGATCTTCTTGCAGTCGGCCGCGAGCTTGAGGCAGGCGTAATCCGGCTTGGTGTCGCGCAGGGTGAACGGCAGTTTGCCGCCGAAGATGTTCTGGTCCAGCCAGTTGAAACCTCCGCCGATGATCGCGCCGTACTTGTGAATCGCCGCGCCGAAGTTGCGGCTGGCGAACAGTTCTTCGTGCAGCCAGCTGTTCTTGAACGCGTCGACGTAAGTCGTCAGTTCGACCGTGCAGTCCTGCTCGGCGAACAGCGCATCTGCCACCGATTCAGCCGCGAGCATGCCGGACTTCATCGCGGTGTGGCTGCCTTTGATCTTGGCGAAGTTCAGGGTGCCGAGGTCGCAACCGATCAGCGCGCCGCCCTTGAAGACCATTTTCGGCAGCGAGTTCAGGCCGCCCTTGGCGATGGCGCGGGCGCCGTAGCTGACGCGCTTGCCGCCTTCCAGGTATTGCTTGAGCACCGGGTGATGCTTGAGGCGCTGGAATTCGTCGAATGGCGACAGGTAAGTGTTGCTGTAGGACAGGTCGACGATCAGACCGACCACCACCTGATTGTTTTCCAGGTGATAGAGGAACGAGCCGCCGGTATTTTCGGTGCCCATGATGTCCAGCGGCCAGCCGGCGGTGTGCACCACCAGGCCTGGCTGATGCTTGGCCGGGTCGATTTCCCAGATTTCCTTCAGACCGATGCCGTAATGCTGGACGTCGGCATCGCTGTCGAGGTTGTAGCGCTTGATCAGTTGCTTGCCGATGTGGCCACGGCAGCCTTCGGCGAACAGCGTGTATTTGCCACGCAATTCCATGCCCGGGGTGTACAGGCCTTCTTTCGGATGGCCTTCGCGATCGACGCCCAGATCACCGGTGATGATCCCGCGCACCACGCCGTTTTCATCGATCAGCGCTTCCTGAGCGGCGAAGCCCGGGTAGATTTCCACACCGAGGTTTTCGGCCTGTTGAGCCAGCCAGCGGCACAGGTTGCCGAGGGAGATAATGTAGTTGCCTTCGTTGTGCATGGTCTTGGGCACAAAGAAGTCGGGGATCTTCTGCGCGCTGTCGGCGTTTTTCAGCACGAAAATGTCATCGCGCGTGACTGGCGTGTTCAGCGGTGCGCCGAGTGCTTTCCAGTCCGGGAACAGTTCGTTCAATGCGCGCGGTTCGAACACCGCACCGGAGAGGATGTGCGCGCCGACTTCGGAGCCTTTTTCGACCACGCAGACGCTGATTTCCTTACCGGCGTCAGCGGCCTTCTGCTTCAAGCGGCAGGCGGCGGACAGACCAGCGGGGCCGGCACCGACGATGACGACGTCGAATTCCATGTATTCGCGTTCCACAGGCTATCTCCTACTCAAGGCTCAACAGTTTTTTTTCTGATTTGGAGGTTTGATGTCGCTTCCGTATTGCCTTTACGTTAACGTCAAAGGGAATATTGGCGAATCTACCTTTCTCTCTAGGCGGCGCATTATATCTACACCACTCCTAACGTCCAATACAAACGTTTGTTTGAATCGCCTCCAGCCCTGATAAATCAAAGAAGCGCGGCTTATGACAGGGCATTTTGGCGTATTGACCAGAATGGGCGTTCCGGTCAAGATACGGGCGGTTTTGCGCTCGCCGTAGGCAGACTGGCGGTTTCAAGAGCACCTCTAAAGACAGGGCACAGGCAGTAGACGGTGATGCGCAGCGCAAGTCCGGCGCGCAGTTTACACAGCGTGGGAATGAATGACCCGGCAGTCACCCCTGACGAACGGTCATCACCCTTCGCCAAGTGAATCACCTCACATTCAAGCCGGCGTTTTTAGAGGTGCCCTTGTCGCCCGATGAGCATCATCCGCCAGGTTCGCCTAGGCGACTTTCTTTTCACCGGAGAGTAACGAGGAATCCATGAAGGTTCTTGTAGCTGTCAAACGCGTTGTGGATTACAACGTCAAGGTCCGCGTCAAGGCGGACAATTCCGGCGTCGACCTCGCCAACGTCAAGATGTCGATGAACCCATTCTGCGAAATCGCCGTGGAAGAAGCCGTTCGCCTGAAAGAGAAGGGCGTTGCGACTGAAATCGTCGTCGTCTCGATCGGCCCGACCACCGCTCAGGAGCAGCTGCGTACCGCACTGGCTCTGGGTGCCGACCGCGCCATCCTCGTCGAATCCGCTGAAGACCTGACTTCGCTGGCCGTGGCCAAGCTGCTCAAGGCCGTCGTCGACAAGGAACAGCCTCAGCTGGTGATCCTTGGCAAACAGGCGATCGACAGCGACAACAACCAGACCGGTCAGATGCTCGCTGCACTGAGCGGCTACGGTCAGGGCACGTTCGCTTCGAAAGTCGAAGTCTCCGGCGACAGCGTTGCCGTGACCCGCGAGATCGACGGCGGCGCGCAGACCGTTTCGCTGAAACTGCCGGCCATCGTCACCACCGACCTGCGTTTGAACGAGCCGCGCTATGCGTCTCTGCCAAACATCATGAAAGCCAAGAAGAAGCCTCTCGAAGTGCTGACTCCGGACGCTTTGGGCGTTTCCACCGCCTCCACCAACAAGACTCTGAAAGTCGAAGCGCCGGCAGCACGCAGCGCAGGCATCAAGGTCAAGTCGGTGGCTGAACTGGTCGAGAAACTGAAAAACGAAGCGAAGGTAATCTAAAAATGACTATCTTGGTAATCGCTGAACACGACAACAAAGTGCTGGCCCCGGCCACACTGAACACCGTGGCCGCTGCTGCCAAAATCGGCGGCGACATCCACGTTCTGGTGGCAGGTCAGGGCGCTGGCCCGGTGGCCGAAGCCGCGGCGAAAATCGCTGGCGTGAGCAAAGTCCTCAACGCTGACAACGCCGCCTATGCGCATCAGCTGCCGGAAAACATCGCGCCGCTGGTAGCCGAACTCGGCGCTGGCTACAGCCACATCCTGGCTGCCGCGACCTCCAACGGCAAAAACATCCTGCCGCGCGTTGCTGCTGCGCTGGACGTTGACCAGATCTCCGAGATCATCTCGGTGGAAAGCGCTGACACCTTCAAGCGTCCGATCTACGCTGGTAACGCCATCGCTACCGTGCAATCGACTGCTGCGATCAAAGTGATCACCGTGCGTGCCACCGGTTTCGACCCGGTTGCCGCTGAAGGTGGTTCGGCTGCCGTTGAAGCGGTTGGCGCTGCCCACGACGCCGGTACGTCGAGCTTCGTCAGCGAAGAGCTGGCCAAGTCCGATCGTCCTGAGCTGACCGCTGCAAAGATCGTCGTTTCCGGCGGTCGCGGCATGCAGAACGGCGACAACTTCAAACACCTGTACGCTCTGGCCGACAAGCTCGGCGCGGCTGTTGGTGCTTCCCGCGCTGCGGTCGACGCAGGTTTCGTACCGAACGACATGCAGGTCGGTCAGACCGGCAAGATCGTTGCGCCACAGCTGTACATCGCCGTCGGTATCTCCGGCGCGATCCAGCATCTGGCCGGTATGAAAGACTCCAAAGTGATCGTTGCGATCAACAAGGACGAAGAAGCGCCGATCTTCCAGGTGGCCGATTACGGTCTGGTGGCAGATCTGTTCGAAGCAGTACCTGAGCTGGAGAAGCTGGTCTAATCCGGCGGCTTCACTTATAAAGAGCCCGGCCTGTTGGTCGGGCTTTTTTTTGTCTCGGATTTGAGTGGGGAACGGTTTGCCATGGATCTGCGCTGCGGATGGTTGTTGGGATTGATGCTGTTGCCAGGTCTGGCCACGGCCGCTGGCAAGTGCGAGCGCCTGGTCGTCACCGGTAGCCCGGATGCGCCGCCGTACCTGTGGCAGGACCCGCAAAACCCCAAGCGCTTGATCGGTGCCAGTGCCGATCTGTTGCAGCAAGTGGCCAAGGACCTCGGCATCAAAGTCGACCTGCTGTATGCCGGTAAACGCTCGCAAGCGCTCGACGAAGTGCGCAGCGGGCGCATGGACATGCTCGCCGACGCGCCGCTGACCGTGAATGAGCTGGAAAACCTCGACTACATTCATCCGCCACTACTGGAAAACGACTATCTGGTGTGGACGCGCAAAGGCTCGACGCTGACCTATGCCGAGGCGGTCGATCTGAAAGGCCATGCCGGCGCGGTGTCGGAAAAGTCTCGGATGACCCAGGCATTCGGCACTTTCGCCGAACAGAATCTGACCCTGACGCGGACAGCCAACCTTACCCAGGCCCTACAGAAACTTCTGTTGGGCGAGGTGGAATATGTCCTCGCCGGACGTTACTCAGGCCTGGCCGCCGCGCAGACATTGGGCATGACCAGCGATCTGTTGGCGTTCGAGCAACCCATTGATCGTCCGGGACTGTTCCTCGCGGTTTCCCATAACTCGGCCTGCAACGATCCGTGGTTGCGCGGACAGCTCGCCAAAAAGATGACAGAATTGCCCGCGTCCGGACTGACGGAAGCCGCGCTGCAACGCAACATCGAGCGCTGGAAGGCGCAACAGCAACAGCCGCCACAACCTGTCAGTGCCCCAAAACAGTAGGGATTCTTAGTGAGTATTCGACCTCTTTTCGCGGCTGTGGCCGTTCTGGCCCTGGCCGGGTGCGCAACCGATCCGGCACCCAGTGAACAAATGCGTCTGACCGAACAGGCCATCGTGCAGGCCAAGGCAGTCGGCGCCACCGCTGACGAAGTGCCGGAAATGCAACTGGCCGAAACCAAGTACAACCGCGCCAAAGGCAACATGGCGGACGAGTCCTATCGCAATGCGCGCATGCGTGCCGAGCAGGCCGAACTGGATGCACGTCTGGCCGAAGCCAAGGTGCTGACGAAAAAAAGCGAAGAGCAACTCAATGTGCTCAATACCCGCATTGTCCGCCTGCGCAAGCAGCTGCAACTGGGGGAAGCGCAATGAGCCTCAGATCCAACGCTATTGGTATTCTGCTGCTCGCCGGGTGCGCGAGCCTTTACGGCTGCGTCGGCCAGCACAGTGAGGCGGCGCTGCAACAGGCCGGGGCTGATTTCCAGAAGGTCAAGGAAGATTCCAACGTGCTGCGGATTGCGCCGAAAGACGTGATCCGCGCCGGTGAATCCCTGGCCCGCGCCGATCGTCTGTCGACTTATTGGGGCAGCGGTGCTGACGTTGTGCATTACGCCTACCTGAGCCAGCGCTACAGCGAAATCGCTCGCGAGCACACCAACCAGGCACTCAACGAGGAGCAGGCGGCCAGACTCGAACTGGAGCGGCAGCGTCTGCAACTGGCCCTGCGCGAGTCGAAACTGCTCAGCGTGCAGCAGCAAGGCAAGTGGCTGGAGGAACAGATCGTGGCGCTGGCCACCACGCAGACCGATCGTGGTCTGGTGATGACTCTCGGTGATGTGTTGTTCGACACCGGCGAAGCGGAACTGAAAAACTCGGCCAACCGTGTCGTGTTGAAGATCGTTCAGTTCCTGCAACTGAACCCCAAGCGCGTGGTGCGCATCGAGGGTTATACCGACAGCACCGGCGGCAAGCAGGAAAACCTCAAACTGTCCCGCGACCGCGCGCAATCGGTGGCTGACGTGCTGGTCGATCTGGGTGTCGATGAAAAACGCATTCAGGTCGAAGGGTACGGCGACCAGTTCCCGGTCGACGCCAACGCTTCCGAGCGCGGCAGGGCACAGAACCGCCGGGTGGAAATTGTTTTCTCCGACGAAAAAGGCCAGCTCGGCGCCGCCCGCTGAGGGTTGCGTCTCTGGGAAGCCCGGCCTGTCATGCAGTGCCGGGCTTTTTTACGTCTGTCGATTGCCGCGCAAAACCGTACAGATGGGGCAGACACCGCACTGTACGGTCGAGTAATCTGGCAACTGTCCCAGTACACTTCTAAACTGTTCCGGTATTGTTTCACACAAGAATAAAACACCCGTGAAATCGAGTGCTGCGCTCATGACCAATCTCTTGCTCTACCAACGTATTGCTCAGCAACTGGCCGAGGACATCCGCCGTGGTGTCTATCAACCCGGGGAGCGCGTGCCTTCGGTGCGCAAGATGAGTTCGCAGCTCAACGTCAGCCACGCGACGGTGTTGCAGGCGTATGCCAACCTCGAAGACCAGGGCCTGATCCGCGCGCGTCCGCAATCGGGTTATTACGTGCACCAGACCCCCGCGCTGACCGCGCCGACCCCGGACATTGCCCGGGTCGAGCGGCCGGGGCTGGTCACGCGCAGCAGCATCATCCAACAGGTATTGGTCGAGTCTCGACGCGAAGGCGTGTTTCCGCTGGGCGCTGCGGTGCCGAGTGTCGATTATTTGCCGGTGCGTGCCCTGCATCAGCAGCTCGCCAAGGTCACCCGATTCCACAGTCCGCGGGCGTTCAGCTACATGTTCAGCCCCGGTTTCGAACCGCTGCGCCGCCAGGTCGCGATCCGCATGCGTGACGCCGGCGTGGTGGTCGATCCATCGGAAGTGGTGATCACCCACGGCTGTGTCGATGCCCTGCAGATGTCGTTGCGCGTGCTGACCCGCCCGGGCGATCTGATCGCTGCGGAATCACCCACCTATTACGGCCTGCTGCAACTGGCTGATCTGCTCGGTCTGAAAGTCATCGAAATCCCCAGTGATCCCGCCACCGGCATGAGCCTGGAAGCCTTGCAACTGGCCGCCAACCAATGGTCGATCAAGGCACTGGTGCTGACCACGCGATTGAGTAATCCCCTCGGCGGAACCATGCCGGAAGAGCGGCAGAAACAGTTGCTGCGCCTGGCCTCGGATTTCGACATTCAGATTGTCGAAGACGATATCTATGGCGAACTGATGTTCGAGCAAGGCCGCACCAAAGCGCTGAAAGCCTATGACCGGCTGGATCGGGTGATCTACTGCTCGAGCTTCTCCAAAACCTTGTCGCCAGGTGTGCGCATCGGCTGGATGATCGCTGGCAAGTACCAGCAGGAAATCCAGCGACTGCAAACCTTCAGCACCCATTCGGCGTGCAGCGTTACGCAAATGGCGATCGCCGCCTATCTGGAAAACGGCGGTTATGACCGGCATTTACGGTACATCCGCCAGGAATACCGAAAAAACCTCAGCGCGTTCCAGCTGGCGGTGCAGCAGCACTTCCCCGAGGGCACGCAAATGTCCCGGCCCACCGGCGGTTTCATCCTCTGGGTGAGCTTGCCGGGACGGGTCAACACCCAGGAATTGCATGTCCGCGCGCTGCAACAAGGCATCAGCATCGCGCCGGGGCTGATCTTCAGTAACACCGAGCAGTTCAACCACTGTATCCGCCTCAATTGCGGCATTCCGTGGAATCGCGAGGCGGAGCGGGCGCTGATGACGCTGGGTCTGCTGGCGACGCAACTGTGTCAGGAAACCGCTGGCGGTTTCTGAACGAGGGGGCAGGTGATGCTTGTCATGTGACGCGCAACAGGCGAGCATGTGGCCCTCTGCCGTTAGTTCGTTGGGTCCATGAAAGCCATTGTTCCTGCCGCGTGGGTATTGTTGGGTTGGCTGATGATCGGTCAGGTACCGGGTGTCATGGTGGCCGCAGCCCAGGAAAAACCGGCAGCGACGAGTACGACGAACAAAACCGTGAAAACCGCGGCTCCAGCAAAAAAAGCCCAGGCCAAAAAAACCGCCACAGTGAAGAAGCGCCGCCCGGTTGCTTCGAAATCGAAATCCGCCAGCGAAGTGGCGAAGACCAAATTGCCGCCGGCAAAACTCGATCTCAGCCTGCCCAAGGATATGGTTGAAGAGTTGAAGCCCAAGGGCACGGTGGAGCTGCCCAAGCGCGAGGCGATCCTGCCGCAGATGTTCGGTGAGAAGGACGCCGGTTTCCAGCTCAACGGGCGCTTGCTCAGCAACGAAATGCAGTTGCAACTGCGCAATGAAGCGCGACGCGATGTGGAAGGCGCCGCGCTGGATTTTGAATTCAAACAGTAGAACGGGTCATCTGTGATGCGCAGACCAGACGCTTCGTCGGAGACTGCCCGGTCACTTTTACTTATCGTTGAAAACCCGCTTCCAACAATTTGAAACAGCCGTTTTAGCGGTTACTCTGTTCCCCGTCTCTTTACACATCGCCCGTCCCGAGGATCTGTACGTCATGAAATGCCGCGAAGGCTGTGGCGCTTGCTGCATTGCCCCCTCCATCAGTTCACCGATCCCCGGCATGCCCGATGGCAAACCCGCTGGCGAACGTTGCGTGCAACTGTCGGTCGATAACCTGTGCAGCATTTTCGGCCGTCCGGAACGTCCGCCTGTCTGCTCGGGTTTCGCTGCGGATGTCGAGGTTTGCGGCAGCAGTTCGGAAGAGGCGATCAGATTGATCGGCTGGTGGGAGCAGATGACGGCGGCGTGATGTGTTCACCAACGGAACTTCAACAATAAGGAATAACACTATGGGTTCGCTGCATCGTATCGCTGTGTTGTGTGGTCTGACTGCCGTACTTGCCACTTCGGTCGCCCAGGCGGAAGACTGGAAAGTCGCCAAGAACGAAGACGGTATCAAGGTTTCCCTGAGTGAAATACCCGGTTCGGACTACAAGTCCTATCAGGGCGTCGCGCTGATGAAGACCACCATTGCCAAACTGCGCGCCTTGCAGGAAGACGTCTCCGGCGCCTGCGCTTGGATTCACGAGTGCAAGAGCCAGAAACTGCTCAAGCATGAAGGCGATCTGAGCTGGACCTATTCGCAATTCAATACACCATGGCCGGTGACTCCGCGTGATTCGGTGTTGAAGATCACCACTGTTGAAGGTGCCGATGGCAGCCTGACGCGGAATCTTGAAGGCGTGCCGACCTATCTGCCGGAAGAAAAAGGCTTCGTACGGGTTCAGCAAGTCAAAGGCTTCTGGAAGTTCGTGCCTAAAGGCGATCAGGTCGAAGTGACCTATCAAGTACACACCGAGCCAGGTGGCAGCGTACCGGCGATGGTTGCCAACAAGTTCGTCGTCGATGCGCCATTCAATACGCTGAAAGCGCTGAAAGAACGCGCCGAGAAATAATCTTCGCGCTCTAAGCAAAACGCCCCGACCGGTTCGGGGCGTTTTGTTTTGTCTCTAAATTGTATTTCCAGATATGCGTTGCACGAAATTTTCACAAAGCCTTCAAGACAATTCGCCCGCACTTGTTGCCTGCTACAGCGCTGTCAGCCCTTTGAATGAAAGTCTCGAAGAGCAGGGCAGTAATCAATGGCAATGGTGTGAACGATCGTGCAACATTTGCGCACCGCGCACGCCCCGGGGTCTGGAATGACCAATAGAGGGCCTGGCGCCGCTGTATTTTTGCAACTTCAACTTCCAATGGGTCCTAAAACGACATGGCAAACCCGGACGCCCTGAATCAGCAGCGATCTTCTGCTCGCCTGCTGCAACCGACCGTCAAATCGCATCTGGCCTACACGCTGCTGTGCGCACTGGTCATGATGGTCATGTTTTCCGCGCTGCGCCTCGCGCTGCTGGTCTACAACCGCGAGATGATCCTCGACACCCCGGCCGCGACCTTCCTCGAAGCGTTCGTCAACGGTCTGCGTTTCGACCTGCGCCTGGTGGTGTACCTGTGCATTCCGCTGGTGCTGGCGCTGTTCAGCGCCCGGGCCATGGCCGCGCGCGGCTTCTTTCGCCTGTGGCTGACCATCGCCTCGAGCATCGCGCTGTTCCTCGGCCTGATGGAGATGGACTTCTACCGCGAGTTTCACCAGCGCCTCAACGGTCTGGTGTTCCAATACGTGAGAGAAGATCCGAAAACCGTGATGAGCATGCTCTGGTACGGTTTCCCGGTGGTGCGCTACCTGCTGGCGTGGGTCATCGGCACGGTCATTCTGACCCTGGCATTCAAGGGCGCCGACCGCGCCACCCGCCCGCGCGGGCCGTTCAGCGGCGGCAGCGTCAGCTCCCGTCAGGTTGCGCCGTGGTACACCCGCCTGGCGGTGTTTGTGGTCTGCCTGCTGATCTGCGTGGTTGCCGCCCGTGGCACCCTGCGTCAAGGCCCGCCAATGCGCTGGGGTGACGTGTACACCACTGATTCCAACTTCGCCAACCAGCTCGGTCTTAACGCCACGCTGTCGCTGATCGAGGCCGCCAAGTCGCGCATGGGCGAAGATCGCGACAACATCTGGAAAGCCACGCTGCCGCAGGAACAGGCGCAGAAAATCGTGCGTGACATGCTGCTGATGCCTGACGACAAACTGGTCGACGCCGATATTGCCGCCGTGCGCCGTGATTACATGCCGCCAGCCGGCAAGACCCTGCCGATCAAGAACGTTGTCGTGATCCTGATGGAAAGCATGGCCGGTCACTCGGTTGGCGCCCTGGGTGCTCCGGGCAACATCACGCCTTACCTGGACAAGCTGTCCAAGGAAGGCCTGCTGTTCGACCGTTTCTTCTCCAACGGTACGCACACCCACCAGGGCATGTTTGCGACCATGGCCTGCTTCCCGAACCTGCCCGGCTTCGAATACCTGATGCAGACCCCGGAAGGCAGCCACAAGCTGTCCGGCCTGCCGCAGGTGCTCAGTGCTCGCGACTACGACGACGTGTACGTCTACAACGGCGACTTCGCCTGGGACAACCAGTCGGGCTTCTTCAGCAACCAGGGCATGACCAACTTCGTTGGCCGTAACGACTTCGTCAATCCGGTGTTCTCCGATCCGACCTGGGGCGTGTCCGACCAGGACATGTTCGATCGTGGCCTGCAGGAGCTCAAGGCGCGGGAAAACGGCAAGCCGTTCTACGCCCTGCTGCAAACCCTGTCCAACCACACGCCGTACGCCTTGCCGACACCGTTGCCGGTCGAGCGCGTGACTGACCGTGGCAGCCTCAACGAACACCTGACCGCCATGCGTTACTCCGACTGGGCGCTCGGCCAGTTCTTCGAGAAGGCGCGCAAAGAGAAGTACTTCAACGAAACCCTGTTCATCATCGTCGGCGACCACGGCTTCGGCAACGAGCGCCAGATCACTGAAATGGACCTGGGCCGCTTCAACGTGCCGATGCTGATGATCGCCCCGGGCATTCAGCAGAAGTTCGGTGCCCGTGACCACACCGTGGGCACGCAGATCGACATCGTGCCGACCATCATGGGCCGTCTCGGTGGTGAAGTGCGTCACCAGTGCTGGGGCCGTGACCTGCTCAACCTGCCGCAGGGCGACACCGGTTTCGGTGTGATCAAGCCATCGGGCAGCGAGCAGACCACCGCCATCGTCACCGCTGACCAGATTCTGGTGCTGCCGCGCGACAAGGACATGGGCCCGAAAATCTGGCAATACCAGCTCGGTGCCACTCCGCACGCCGAAGTTGTGCCAAATGCGCCGCGTACTGCCGAACTCAAACTCAAACTCGAGGCGTTCCTGCAAACCGCGACCAAAAGCCTGCTCGATAACACCGCCGGTGTGATTCACGGCAAGCCGGATTGATGACTCGTTGAAGTCCACGCAATAAAAAAGAGGCCCTTGAAAAAGGGCCTCTTTTTTTACAGCTTCAAATCGTCATATCTTGCCGAGTAACAACAGCACCAGCAGCACGACCAACACCACGCCGATAATGCCCGACGGGCCATAACCCCAACTTCTGGAGTGCGGGAAGACCGGCAGACCACCGATCAGCAACAGGATCAGGATGATGATTAGAATTGTGCCCATGGGTGATTTCCTTGTTCAGAGTCTGGAAGAGTCTTGACGCTCAGTGGGCAGCTGGATAGCAACTAAATTCCAGCCGGCTTACATGTTCCGACTTGCGCGAATGAAAAAAAATTCAATGTTTTTTTAATGTATTTGGATTGCTCTGTTATTTCCTTTCCAGCGAAAAGATTGCAGCCTCGTTGCACTCGTCAGCTCCTACGGGATTGGATGGCGAAGTTGGCGGGGGCTGCAATCTTTTGATCCTCCATTCAGCAACTGGATGGAGCGTGGGCGGACGCAGTTCCTTCGCTACACTCGGCGCATCTCTCCCGGAACAACAAGGCTGTCCGCTATGCAAAATCGCATGATGATCACTGGTGCAGGCTCCGGCCTGGGTCGCGAAATCGCGCTGCGCTGGGCCCGTGAAGGCTGGCGGCTGGCCTTGTCCGATGTCAGTGAACCCGGCCTGCAGGAAACCCTCAAACTGGTGCGCGAGGCGGGCGGCGACGGTTTCATCCAGCGCTGCGATGTGCGTGATTACAGCCAGCTCACCGCGTTCGCCCAAGCCTGTGAAGAGAAGCTCGGCGGCATCGACATCATCGTCAACAATGCCGGGGTCGCCTCGGGTGGGTTCTTCAGCGAACTGTCCCTGGAAGACTGGGACTGGCAGATCGCGATCAACCTGATGGGCGTGGTCAAAGGCTGCAAGGCGTTCCTGCCACTGCTGGAACAGAGCAAGGGCAAGATCATCAACATCGCCTCCATGGCCGCGCTGATGCAAGGCCCGGCGATGAGCAACTACAACGTCGCCAAAGCGGGCGTGGTGGCATTGTCGGAAAGCCTGCTGATCGAACTGGCGCAGCAGGAAGTGGCGGTGCACGTGGTCTGCCCATCGTTCTTCCAGACCAACTTGCTCGATTCCTTCCGCGGCCCAACCCCGGCAATGAAAGCGCAGGTCGGCAAGTTGCTGGAAAGTTCGCCGATCAGTGCAGCCGATATTGCGGAATACATCTATCAGCAAGTCGCCGCTGGCGAGTTCATGATTCTGCCCCACGAACAAGGGCGCATGGCCTGGGCGCTGAAACAGAAAAATCCGCAACTGCTCTACAACGAGATGACTTCGATGGCGGAGAAAATGCGCGCCAAGGCCCGACAAAACAACGCGTGATCTTGTTCGTTGCCCGCCGCGTGGTTAGGGTGGCCGCCATGGTCACCCTGTCGAGACGCATTCCATGCTCAATTACCTGTGGTTCTTCCTGGCGGCGCTGTTTGAGATCGCCGGGTGTTTTGCTTTCTATTTGTGGCTGCGCCAGGGCAAAAGTGCGTTGTGGGTGATTCCCGCGCTACTCAGCCTGACCCTGTTCGCACTGTTGCTCACCCGTGTTGAAGCGGCCTACGCCGGGCGCGCCTATGCCGCGTACGGCGGGATCTACATCGTCGCTTCGATCGGCTGGCTCGCGGTCGTCGAACGGGTGCGCCCGCTGGGCTCGGACTGGATCGGCATGGCGCTATGCGTGGTCGGTGCGAGTGTGATTCTGTTGGGGCCGCGCTTTTCCGCCGCCTGATACCTTTGTGCGAAGCGTCTGACGGCTGCGGGCATGGGAGGCTGTAGGGCAAGACTGATTTGCTCGTCATGCATTGTGGAGCCGCTGTAAGCCGCGCATCTTCAGGGTTTGCCAGTCCTGAAGGATGAATCCCATGCTTGTACTCAGCCGTGTGGTCGGTGAGTTGATTTCAATCGGTGACGACATCACCCTGCGTGTTCTGTCGGTGAATGGCTCCAGCGTGCGCTTCGGCGTCGAGGCGCCGAAGAAAGTCCATGTGCACCGCGCCGAGGTCTATGACCGGATCAAGCGCAAGGAGGCCGCAGCGAAGGCTGGCTGACGGTTTCAGTCGAACAGATGCTTGGGTACGTCGTGCTTGAGCATCAACTGGCACTGTTCGCTTTCCGGGTCGAACACGATCAGCGCCTGACCTTTGGTCAATGCCTGGCGCACGCGCAGTACGCGGGTTTCCAGCGGTGTGTCATCGCCGTTGTCGGTACCGTCGCGGGTAACGAAATCCTCGATCAGGCGGGTGAGGGTGTCGACTTCAAGCTGGTCGTGGGGGATGAGCATGGGCACCTCGGTCAAATCGATGTCGGGATGCTACGGGGATTGGGTTTTGCCTGCCAGTTTTTGTAGTGCCTCGACCAGCGCCATCGCGAGCAGGCTCACTCTTACAGGGGAACGCATTCCCAATGTAGGAGTGAGCCTGCTCGCGATAGCGATGTTTCAGGCAACCAGTCTTAACTGTCGGAACGCTGCCCCACCAGACTGTCCACCGGCGGCACGCGGGTCTCGCTTTCCATCTGCGTGTCATGCTCGATCTGGTGGCTGAAGCGATCCAGTGATGCATTGGCCGGCGCCGCATCGCTGGCGAAGACCGGCGGGCTCAGAATGTACGCGCCGAGCAAACGGCTGAGCGCCGCCAGGCTGTCGATGTGCGTGCGTTCGTAACCATGCGTGGCGTCGCAGCCGAAAGCGAGCAGGGCGGTGCGGATGTCGTGGCCGGCGGTGACCGCCGAGTGCGCATCGCTGAAGTAATAGCGGAACATGTCGCGGCGCACCGGCAGTTCGTGTTCATCGGCCAGGCGCAACAGATGCCGGGACAAGTGATAATCATATGGGCCACCGGAATCCTGCATCGCCACGCTCACCGCGTGTTCGCTGGAATGCTGGCCCGGCGCGACCGGAGCGATGTCGATGCCGACAAATTCGCTGACGTCCCACGGCAATGCCGCCGCCGCGCCGCTGCCGGTTTCCTCGGTGATGGTGAACAGCGGATGACAATCGATGTTCAGTTCCTGGCCGCTGTCGACAATCGCCTTCAGTGCGGCGAGCAGTGCGGCAACGCCGGCCTTGTCGTCGAGGTGGCGCGCGCTGATATGGCCGCTTTCGGTGAACTCCGGCAGCGGGTCGAACGCCACCACGTCACCGACATGAATGCCCAGGGATTCGCAATCGGCCTTGGTCGTGCAGTAGGCGTCCAGACGCAGTTCGACGTGATCCCAGCTGATCGGCATTTCATCGACCTGAGTGTTGAACGCATGCCCGGAAGCCATTAGCGGCAGCACGCTGCCGCGAATCACGCCGGTGTCGGTAAACAGGCTGACCCGGCTGCCCTCGGCAAAGCGGCTCGACCAGCAACCGACCGGGGCGAGGGTCAGGCGACCGTTGTCTTTCACCGCACGGACGGCGGCACCGATGGTGTCCAGGTGCGCAGACACGGCGCGGTCGGGGCTGCTCTTTTTGCCCTTCAACGTCGCGCGAATGGTGCCGCGCCGGGTCATTTCGAACGGAATGCCCAGCTCTTCAAGACGTTCGGCGACGTAGCGCACGATCGTGTCGGTGAAGCCGGTGGGGCTGGGAATGGCGAGCATCTCCAGCAGGACTTTTTGCAGGTAAGCCAGATCCGGTTCAGGGATGTGTGGGGTCTTGGTCATGGAAACTCCTGATGGGTTGAGCACACCGATGGTTTCGATGAGAGAAATTTGTGATGACGTTCGGGCCTCTTCGCGAGCAGGCTCGCTCCCACGGGGAAACGCATTCCAAATGTGGGAGCGAGCCTGCTCGCGAAGGCGTCAGCCGGAACAATGAAGGTTCAAGAGGCAGCCGGCTGACTGTGCGGAAACAACAGATCGACAAAGCGCTCCGCCGTCGGCTGCGGTTCATGGTTGGCCAGGCCGGCACGTTCGTTGGCTTCGATGAAAACGTACTCGGGCTGATCCGCCGCCGGCACCATGAGATCGAGGCCGACCATCGGAATGTCCAGCGCTCGCGCCGCACGCACCGCCGCGTCGACCAGGGTCGGATGAAGAATCGCCGTCACGTCTTCCAGCGTCCCGCCGGTGTGCAGATTGGCCGTGCGCCGCACGAACAGATGCTCGCCTGCCGGCAGAATGCTGCTGTAGTCATAGCCGGCGGCGTGCAGCGTGCGTTGGGTTTCGTGATCCAGTGGGATCTTGCTCTCGCCGCTGGTGGCCGCTTGCCGACGGCGGCTTTGCGCTTCGATCAGCGCACCGATCGAATGCTGACCATCGCCAACCACTTCCGCCGGACGGCGAATCGCTGCCGCAACCACTTCGAAACCGATCACCACAATCCGTAGATCAAGGCCTTCATGGAAGCTTTCCAGCAGCACGCGACTGTCGAACTGCTTGGCGGTTTCGATGGCCTTCTGCACTTCTTCAATGGTGCGCAGATCCACAGCCACGCCGTGGCCCTGTTCGCCGTCGAGAGGTTTGACCACTACACGCTGATGCTCATCGAGAAAGGCCAGATTATCGTCGGCATTGCCCGCCAGTTGCTGGGCCGGCAGTTTCAGGCCTGCGGCCTTCAGCACTTTATGGGTCAGGCTTTTGTCCTGGCACAGGGTCATGCTGATCGCGCTGGTCAGATCGCTCAGCGACTCGCGGCAGCGCACGCGGCGGCCGCCATGGCTGAGGGTAAACAGCCCGGCGTCGGCGTCATCCACTTGCACATCGATACCGCGCCGATGCGCTTCTTCGACAATGATCCGTGCGTAAGGATTGAAATTCGCCTCCGGCCCCGGACCGAGAAACAGCGGCTGGTTGATACCGTTCTTGCGCTTGATGGCGAAGGTCGGCAAGTTGCGGAAGCCCAGTTTGGCGTAAAGGCTTTTCGCCTGACGGTTGTCATGCAGTACCGACAGATCGAGATAAGCCAGGCCGCGACTCATGAAGTGCTCGACCAGGTGCCGCACCAGCACTTCACCGACGCCCGGACGCGAGCAATGCGGATCGACCGCCAGGCACCAAAGGCTGCTGCCGTGTTCCGGGTCGTTGAAGGCATTCTGATGATTGAGGCCCATGACACTGCCGATCACCGCGCCGCTGTCCTCGTCTTCCGCCAGCCAGTACACCGGGCCGCCCTGATGATGCGGGGTCAGCAGCTCCGGATCGATCGGCAACATGCCGCGCGCCTGATACAAACGGTTGATGCCCTGCCAGTCGGTTTCGCTCTGCGCACGACGAATGCGGAAGCCGCGAAACACCCGTGTCGCCTGACGATAATCGCTGAACCACAGGCGCAGGGTGTCGGATGGATCGAGAAACAGCTGAGTCGGCTCGAGGCCGAGAATCTGCTGCGGTGCGGCGACGTACAGGGCGATGTCGCGCTCGCCGGGCTGCTCGTTGAGCAGTTCCTGCGCCAGTGACGCCGGGTCGGGAAAGGTGTGACCGATCAGCAGCCGACCCCAACCGCAATGCACGGCAATCGGGGCGGTGGCAGGTTCGCTGCCGTCTTCGGCCAGGCGCGCCTGCAAACGTTCATACGAAGGGGCCTGACCACGCAACAGACGTTGGTTGATGGACGTGGCATGGGGTTTCATCAATCAGATTCCTTGTTCACTGAGCCACAGGTTCAGGGCCGCCAGTTGCCACAATTTCGAACCCCGCAACGGGGTCAGCTGGCCTTGTGGATCAGTCAAAAGCTTGTCGAGCATGGTCGGGTTGAACAGGCCACGATCCTGGCTTGGATCGAGCAGCAGTTCGCGCACCCAATTGAGCGTGTCGCCCTGCAAATGCTTGAGGCCCGGCACCGGGAAATAGCCTTTCTTGCGGTCGATCACTTCGCTTGGAATGACCCGACGCGCGGCTTCCTTGAGCACTTGTTTGCCGCCATCGGGGAGCTTGAATTTGCCGGGCACGCGGGCCGACAGTTCGACCAGTCGATAGTCGAGGAACGGTGTGCGCGCTTCCAGGCCCCAGGCCATGGTCATGTTGTCGACGCGTTTGACCGGGTCATCGACCAGCATCACCGTGCTGTCCAGACGCAAGGCTTTGTCCACCGCGGCAGCAGCGCCAGGCTGGGCAAAATGATCTTTGACGAAGTCGCCTGCTGCGTCGTGATCGACCAGCCATTTCGGCTGCACGGTTGCGGCATAGTCGTCATAGCTGCGGTCGAAAAACGCATCGCGGTAAGCCGCGTAAGGATCGGCCGCGCCGTCGACTTGCGGATACCAGTGATAGCCGGCAAACAACTCGTCGGCACCCTGGCCGCTCTGCACCACTTTGCAGTGCTTGGCCACTTCCCGGGACAACAGGTAGAAGGCAATGCAGTCGTGGCTGACCATCGGCTCGCTCATCGCGCGGAACGCGGCGGGGAGTTGCTCGATGATTTCTTTCTCGTCGATGCGCAATTGATGGTGGCGGGTGCCGTAGTGCTTGGCGATCAGGTCCGAATACTGGAATTCGTCGCCGCGCTCGCCGCCGGCATCCTGAAACCCGATGGAGAAGGTCGAGAGATTTTCTACACCGACTTCGCGCAACAGGCCGACGAGCATGCTCGAATCGACACCGCCCGAGAGCAACACACCGACATCAACCGCCGCACGCTGACGAATCGCCACCGCTTCGCGGGTGCTGTCGAGAACGCGATCGACCCAGTCTTCGAGGTTGAGGTTTTTCTCGTCCTCATGCGGGCCGTAGGGCAGGGTCCACCAGGTCTTCTGTTCGGTGCGGCCATCGGCTTCAACGCGCATCCAGGTGGCCGGCGGCAGTTTTTCGATGCCGGCCAGCAATGTGCGCGGCGCAGGCACGACTGCGTGGAAATTCAGGTAGTGGTTGAGCGCCACTGGATCGAGGATCGGGTTGATATCGCCGCCCTTGAGCAGGGCTGGCAGTGCCGAGGCAAAGCGCAAGCGCTGCCCTGTGCGCGACAGGTACAACGGCTTCACGCCGAGACGGTCACGAGCGATGAACAGGCGCTGGGCATCGCGCTCCCAAATGGCAAAGGCGAACATGCCGTTGAGTTTCGGCAGCAGCGCCTCGCCCCAGGCGTGATAACCCTTGAGCAGCACTTCGGTGTCGCCACCGGAATAGAAGGCATAACCCAGCCCTTCGAGCTCTTCGCGCAATTCCGGGAAGTTGTAGATCGCGCCGTTGAAGGCCAGGGACAGGCCTAACTGGCTGTCGATCATCGGCTGTGCCGAGCCGTCCGACAGGTCCATGATTTTCAGGCGTCGATGCCCCAGGGCAATCGGCCCTTGGGCATGGAAGCCCCACGCGTCAGGGCCGCGAGGGGCCAGGTGATGGGTGATTCTCTCGATCGCTGCAAGGTCTGCAGGTTGTTGATCAAAACGTAACTCGCCAGCTAATCCGCACATAAAGTCCTTACCGGTTTTTCCGTTGGGGAAGGTCAAGCCGTACCACGCGGAAAGTGCGGGTACTCAGAAACTGACCTGTCTCGGTATGTGGAGTTTTAGATCGATAAGTTATAAGTCGGCCGCGCTGCCTCCTGTCGTCACGCTATCAGCGCGGATCGAGCGCCGGATTTGCCTGCGTGCCTTTACACTTTTTGTGCATAAGCCCCCGCTGGGCGTCGACGTTCCGCGCGGGTGGTGCAGGGCTATTTTTTCCATACAAAAACACGGTTGATCTGCGCGGATTCGGCCCAGGAATTTGGACTGTTATTGGCCGTCCGGCACCGCTAGGGTCGAGGGTTCAAATCGCAATAAAGGACTATTGCCATGCCCACCCAAGACAAGACAAATCCACCGATTCAGGCCTCGGTCCTGAGCACCCTGTACGACGCTACAGGCGACCTCGACACCGCTGAAGTCCTGGAAAAACGCTTGCCGGCGTATTTGCTCAAGGCGTCCACGGCCACGCTGGTCAAGCTGGACGAAATCAATCGTGAGCTGCACACCCTGCAACTCAAGGTCGATAAGCAATTGACCCGGCTCAAACCCTTGCACAGCTTCTGCATCAGCGAACTCGACGCGGTGCTGAGCGCGAAATGGCCAGCGGTCTATGACGCAGGCGAGGATGTGCTCAGTCTGCCGGGCGTCGATTGCGGCTGCGATGCGACGGCGACGGATCAGGCCGATATCGACCTGGTCAGACACGCAACCCAGACCCTGTTGCAAGCAGCCATGCAGAATTTCACCGAAGACGAGGAACTGGCCGACGGTTTCCCCGCCGGCAGTCTGGTGCGCATCAAAAGTGCGCCCGCTGGCGTGAAAGATCTGACGCCGGCAGCGTTCGCAGCGTTTTGCCGCAAGCTGGATCTGGGCAAGAAGTACCAGGAGCATCTGCAGCAAGTGTTCGGTCTGCGTGATGACAGCGGCAAAGTCGTCGCGACCAGTGCCATGACCCGCGATATCGCCGCATTGAAGCAATCGCTGCTGGAACTGGACGCCCATCTGGCCGCGCTCAAGGGCGATATCACCACGGCAGGTCTGCGCATGCTGCAGGATCTGATGGTGGCCGAGGGCGTGGCGTCGGCGCAAAACCTGCGCTACGGCAAAGACCCGATGATCATGCAGGGCATCAAAATCCTCGACAGTTGCGTGTGGGGCGTGGTCGTGTTTTCCAAACGCTCCGTGCAGCAACACCCTGAGGACGGATGCATGGTGTACATGCCCGGCGAGCCCGAGCGAGCGGTGTATGAATATCCGAGTTTCAACGCGTTCAAGCGCTACCTCGCGCAACAACTCAAGAGCACCGAATATCAGCGGTATTTCTCCGGCAGTCTCGATGAAGATGACAAGGCCGACTTCTTCAAATCGCTTGCCGAAAAACCTGATCTGGGGTTGGTCGAACAGTGGCCGATCAACGTGCCGCTCTTCGATTTCATGGTGCAGAGCCATGTCGGCAAGCTGCAGATCGACGCGCGCAAACTGGCGGTGCCGACGGCTGATATCGATGAAGCGGCGCGGCAGAAACGTCTGTTGGATTTCGTTCAGCGCGGGGTGAGCGTGGCGTCGGTGGCCGGGCTGTTCGTGCCGGTCCTGGGGCAATTGATGATGGGCGTCGCGGTCGGGCAATTGCTCGGCGAAGTGTATGAAGGCGTCGAGGACTGGCGTCGCGGTGATCATCAACAAGCGCTGTCACATCTGCTCAGTGTGGTCGAGAACGTCGCATTGATGGGCGTCTTTGCCGGGGGGCAGAAAGCGCTGGGAACACTGGGCAAAAAACTGCTGCGCGAGCATCCGCAGTTCTTCGCGCAGTTCACCGCCATTCTCGGCCAGGCCGGCAAGCCACGCCTGTGGAAGGCTGATTTGAGCCCGTACGAGCATTCTCTGCCGGCCGGATTCACCATCGATGCCGGCTCCAAGGAGTTCTACCAGATCGGCAGCAAGACTATCGGCCGCCTCGAGCACCGCCTGTTGGCCGGCAACTTTGATACCGACACCCAGCGCTGGCGCCTGGAACACGCCGGCCGCGCACAAGCCTATGCCCCCGAACTGATCCGCCACGTCGAAGGCGGCTGGCGGCTCCCTGCCGAGGAGCCCGAAGAATGGGGCAGTTCCGCCTACACGCTCAAGCGCATCGATCCGCAGTTGAGCGAATTTGCCGACAGTGATCTGGACATGCTGCGCCGGCTGAGCGACACCTCGCAGCAGACCCTGCTCGACACGTTCAATGACAATCTGAAGTTGCCGGTACGCCTGCGCGATACCGTCGAGCGCGTGCGCATCGGGCGGCAGCTGCGGGAGCTGACGACGGAGCTGGCCAATGGCGAGTTTCACTCCGGGCAACCTGTCGAGGAACAGATGCATGCCTTGACGCAACTGCCGGGCTGGCCGACTGACCGCTACATCAAGGTCGCCGGTCATGAAGGCGACGTCGACACCACTTATCCTGCAAACAGCACGCTCGACGAAACCCTGGAAGTGCCGGTCACTCAAGGCCAGTTGGCACTCGGACGCTTGCTGCAAACCGTGATCGGTGGCCTTTACCCGCATGAAGTCGAGGCCATGCTCGGCGGCCAAGTCGCGAAAACCACCCAGGCTTCTGCGCTGGCGAAAAAACTGGCTGCTGCGCTCAAGGCGGATTACCGCGCGGCGTTCGAGCGGATGTACAAGCGCTACGACCACAGTGACGCGCAGGATCTGGACAAATTGCGCAAGGTCTTCGCCGACATTCCGGCGCGCCTTGGCCAAAGGCTGATTGACCGCGCTCCGAGTGTCGAGCGCCTGCACCTGCGTTCGACCGGGCGCGTGCCATTGCGCCTGGGGCAGCGGGTTCGGGCCGGTGTGGCCGAGGTGCGGCTTGACCGGGCGCTGAGCGGATTGCACTGGTCGCGACTGGCCAATGCCGACACAGACAAGCTGGCCGTGAAATTGCTGCCGCGCCTCAGCGGATGGGACGCTCAACTGCGTCTGCAGGTACGCGACAAGGCCTTGACCGGACCGTTGCTCGAAGAGGTCGGCGATGCGTCGGCGACCTCCGACAATACCGGCTATCTGGTGAAGTCCACTGAGGGCTATGAAGCCTTTGGCGGCGACAGGAAATCCCTGGGCAAGGTGAAATCCGGCCCCGGCGCGTTATACATGGCCATCCTCAAGGCGCTGCCGTCACGTCAGCGGGCAGCGCTCGGATTTGCCGACGCCGGACAGGTCAGTACGCAACAGTTACGCAAAAAGCTGCTCAATGTTGCACTCGACGAACGCGAGGTCACTGCGCGGACATTGCTCGGCGACAGCATTGAACCATCGGCTGTCGAGCCGGCCTGTGTGCAAGGCGATCAGGTCCCCGCGACAGCTCATTCACGCAAGCTGCTGCGCAAAGTGCGCAAACTGTTTCCACGCCTGGACGACACCCAGGCCGGCAAATTGCTCGATGAACTGGGCGACGATTCGCTGAGCCGCGCAACCCGGGTCAAAGCCTTGCGCGAGGACGTGAAAACCCTGCGCGACGCGCTGTTTACCTGGAGTGAGGATGGCGTTGCCCTGGCGGCCATGGGCGGTGATCGGGCAGAGGCGCGACACAGCCGCAAAATGGCCGCTGAACTGATCGAGGAGGGCTTTCGTCGATTCAATTGGATCAATGATGAGCAGGGCGACCGGGTCTGCGCCCTCAATCTGGACGGCATGCGGGTCGGTAAACTGCCGACCCTGCCAACGGGTTTGAGCTTTGCCCATATCCAGCACCTGTCGATGAGAAACATGGAGCAGGATGACGATATCGTGTACTTCCTCAAATCCTTCAAACAGCTCGAGTCGCTGGAACTGGACAACAATAAAATCACCCGGCTCCCTGAAGTGCTCTCGTATATGCCCAGGCTCAAACGGTTGAGTCTGCCGGGCAATAAGCTGAAGTTGACCGAGCAGACACTGGCGAAACTGAATCGGCTGCGGACGGTGCGGTATCTGAATCTGGACAGCAATCCGTTGGGCGCTACCCCTGATGTCAGTCAGATGACCGACCTGCGTCGATTGACGCTGCGCGAGACAGGCATCACGGAATTGCCCGAAGGCCTCAACAATGCTGCGCACATTGAATGGATGGATCTGAGCAAAAACCAGATCAGGGAACTGCCCGACTGGCTGTTTGAAAAAAATCGACGATTCACCGGCGTGCTCGAACTGGGGCTGAATCCCTTCAACGAAACAAGCAAAACGCATCTGGATGACTATCGCGAAAATTTCGGTATCGGAATGGGCTATTCCGCCGATGACATTCCCCGCCTCAACGAGCAGACCGCGCGATCGTTATGGTTGACCAGAACGTCCGCTGCAGACTCGGCCGAGCAGGCGCGAATCTGGGCGGCATTTCGTGACGATACCCGCGCCGAAGGCCTGTTTCATTTGCTCGCGCAACTGGGCGACACAGCCGACGCCACCAAGGGCAGCGCAGACATGCAGCGACGGGTCTGGAGAGTGTTGAAGGCGGCGGAGGCTGACGGTGCTCTGTGCGATCAGTTGCTCGATCTGGCCGCCAACCCGATCAACTGCATTGACAGCGCGGCGCTCAATTTCAGTCACCTGGAAGTCGCCGTTGAAGTTGATCAGGTCACCAAGGGGGCAGGCGGCAGAGTCACGGCCAAACCGCTGCTCAATCTGGGGCGCGGCCTGTTCCGGCTGGATCGGTTGAACGCGATTGCCCGCGAACATGCCGTCAAGGCTGTGAAGTCGGATCCGTTGGAGGTCAATCTGGCGTATCGCGTCGGGCTGGCCAAAGCGCTGGAGCTGCCCGGCCAGCCGCAAAGCATGCTGTTCAATGCGCAGAGCGGCGTCACTGCAACGGATCTGGAAACCGCAAAAAACCGCATCACGACCGCCGAACTCTCGCCTCAGTGGCTGAAATTCATCCAGGCGCAAACGTTCTGGCGTGACTACCTGAAGCGTACGTTTACACGCAAGTTTTCGCTGATCGATGAATCGTTTGCTCCGCGAATGAGTGCGCTGGATGAGCAGGCGGACACACTGCTCAGTGCCGACTATGTGAGTCAGGCGGATGCCCTCAAACTTGAGAAGGAACAGGCGCAAGAGGCCGTGATCAAACGCCTGACCGAAGAATCGATCCGCTTGATGGACCTCGGCCTCTGCGCGATGCCCGATACGTGAGGTTCACTTGCCGCGAATCAACTGCCGTAATGCGAAACGGTTGGGATGGCAGGCTTCGGCCACGCTGCGTGGCAACGGCAGCGGCTCGTTGTCCAGCCACGCGGCGAGCAGTTCGCCGGACAGCGGCGCGGTGATCAGTCCGCGAGAACCGTGGCCGCTGTTGACGTAGAGTCCGTCGAGCCATGGGCAGGGATTGTCTGGCACTTGCCGGGCATCCTTGCTCAGGGCCGCGTAGGTCTGGACAAAGGCTGCGCGATCGGCGAGCGGGCCGACGATCGGCAAGTAGTCCGGGCTGGTGCAGCGGAAGGCGGCGCGGCCCTCAAGGTGCTCAAGCGGCTGCTCGCTGATGTTCAGGCGTGCCAGCAGATCGCTGGAGATCTCTTCGAGCATTGCCAGATTGCCTTGATGCTCGGCAGTCGTGGGCGTCAGATCGTCGCTGTTGAAGTCGAAACTGGCGCCCAGGGTGTGCTCGCCCAGACGTGCCGGGGCGACGTAGCCTTCGGCGCACACCACCGTCGCCAAGGCATGACTTTCTGCGGTTTCAGCCAGACGCGTGATCTGTCCGCGAATGCGCTTGAGCGGCAATTCGGCGCTCTGGGCAAAGCGTTGGATGTCTGCGGCTCCGGCCAGTACCACAACCGCTGCACTGGCGAGCAGCCGTTCGCCGTCGAGGGCTTGCCACTGGTCAGCGACCTTGCGCAGCTCCAGGGCATGGTGATGGCTGAGCAGTTCGATGTTGACGTGCATCGCCTGGGCCTGACACAGCGCCGGCGGATGCACCCAACCGCCCTCGGGATAGAACAAACCGCCATGGGCCACGCCGACACCGGCACGCGCCTGTGCTTCAGGCTGTTCCAGCCATTGCAGAAGATCTTCGGGAAACGCCGTCGCCAGTTGCCCATGACGTTCGGCTTCCTTGGCATTGAACGCCAATTGCAGCACGCCGCAGTCATCCCAGTCAGTACCGCGCTGCAGCGTTTCGAGCAGTCGCCGGGTGTAACCGAAGCCGCTGACAATCAACTGCGACAATGCGGTGCCATGGGCGGACAGCTTCAGATAGAGCACGCCTTGCGGATTGCCCGAGGCTTCTTGCGCCACCTCAGCATGACGCTCCAGCAGACTCACGTGCCAGCCACGTGCCGCCAGGCTCGACGCCGTTGCGCAGCCGGCGAGACCGGCGCCGATCACCAACACCCGGCGTTCGCCGCGCAACGGAGCAGGGCGGGCAAACCAGGGTTTTGCCGGCACTGGCGCCGCCACCTCGGCGGGCCAGCCGAGAAACTCGCCACGCAGGATTTCCCATTTGTGGCCAATGCCCGGCGTGCGTTTCATCTTGAACCCGGCAGCATTGAGCAAGCGTCGCACCCAACCGGTGCTGGTGAAGGTGCTGATGGTCGAGCCCGGCGCGGCCAGACGCGCCAGTTCGACGAACAGTTCAGCCGTCCACATGTCGGGGTTTTTCGCCGGAGCGAAACCGTCGAGAAACCACGCGTCGATCTGCGCATCGAGTTGCGGCAGTTGCTCCAGTGCATCGCCAATCAGCAAGGTCAGCGTCACCCGACCTCCGGCCAGCGTGATGCGCTGAAAGCCTGGATGAATCGCTACGTAGTGCTTGAGTAACTGATCGGCCAACGGCTTGAGCTCCGGCCACAATGCCAAGGCTCGGTGCATGTCCGCAGGCGCCAGCGGGTACTTCTCGACGCTGACAAAATGCAGGCGCGCGGCCGCCACTGCGTGTTGCTCGAACAGCTGCCAGGCACAGAGAAAATTCAACCCGGTGCCGAAGCCGGTTTCGCCAATGACCAGGCGCCCATTGGCCGGCAGCGCAGCGAAACGCTCGGCCAGACGGTTCTGTTCGAGGAACACGTAACGGGTTTCCTCCAGCCCCGACTGGTCGGAAAAATACACGTCATCGAACACCCGCGAACGTGGGCGCCCGTGGTCATCCCAGTCGAGTTGGGCGTGGGGCATTTCGGCTTTCATGGCAGGCTCGGCAAACACAAGGCGGCCATTCTAGCCGATCGCGCGAGGGCTGCCTGATCCAGCGCAAGGTCCAGCATCGACCGCTCGGGGACAATCGTTGAACACAGGGAATTTCTGCGCC
The DNA here is from genome assembly GCF_020736465.1 of Pseudomonas sp. HN2. NCBI lineage: Bacteria > Pseudomonadati > Pseudomonadota > Gammaproteobacteria > Pseudomonadales > Pseudomonadaceae > Pseudomonas > Pseudomonas sp. HN2. The sequence goes on along the minus strand of NZ_CP085885.1, from coordinate 4,317,512 downwards.
GCGCCCGTGCCCAATCCGCTAGTCTTGCTGAACCCTGGAAGGAGCCGTCCCATGTTTGAATCCGCTGAAATCGGTCACGCCATCGACAAAGACACTTATGAGGCGGCGGTCCCTGCGCTGCGTGAAGCCTTGCTGGAAGCGCAGTTCGAGTTGCAGCAGCAGAAGCGCTTCCCGGTGATCATCCTGATCAACGGCATCGAAGGGGCGGGCAAGGGCGAGACGGTCAAACTGCTCAATGAATGGATGGACCCGCGCCTGATCGAAGTGCGCACTTTCGACCAGCAAACCGATGAAGAACTCGCGCGGCCACCGGCCTGGCGCTACTGGCGGATGCTGCCGGCCAAGGGGCGGATGGGGGTGTTCTTCGGCAACTGGTACAGCCAGATGCTGCAGGGCAGAGTTCATGGGTTGTTCAAGGATCCCCGTCTGGATCAGGCCATTGCCGGCGCCGAGCGTCTGGAAAAGATGCTCTGCGATGAAGGTGCGCTGATCTTCAAGTTCTGGTTTCACCTGTCCAAAAAGCAGATGAAAGCGCGGCTCAAGTCATTGGCCGACGACCCGCTGCACAGCTGGCGCATCAGTCCGCTGGACTGGCAGCAATCGCAGACCTACGACAAGTTCGTCAAATACGGCGAGCGCGTGTTGCGCCGCACCAGCCGCGATTACGCGCCGTGGCACATCATTGAAGGCGCCGACGCCAACTACCGTAGCCTGGCAGTGGGCAAGATCCTCCTTGAAGGCCTGCAGAGTGCGCTCAAACGCGCCGAGGTCAATCCGCGTGAGGTGAGCGCCGCGCCGTTGGGGGCGCCGGTCGATCAGTTGAACCTGCTCGACAGCCTCGACCTGACACAGCGTCTGGACAAGAAAGACTACGAAGAACAACTGATCAGCGAGCAAGCGCGCCTGTCCGGGCTGATGCGCGATAAACGCATGCGTCGCCATGCGCTGATTGCGGTGTTCGAAGGCAACGATGCGGCCGGCAAGGGCGGCGCGATCCGGCGGGTGGCGGCGGCGCTCGACCCGCGTCAGTACAGCATCGTGCCGATTGCCGCGCCGACCGAAGAAGAGCGCGCGCAACCGTACCTGTGGCGGTTCTGGCGACACATTCCGGCACGGGGCAAATTCACCGTGTTCGACCGCTCGTGGTATGGGCGGGTGCTGGTCGAGCGCGTCGAAGGCTTCTGCACCCAGGCCGACTGGTTGCGCGCCTATGGCGAGATCAATGATTTCGAGGAGCAGCTGACCGACGCCGGGGTCATCGTCGTCAAGTTCTGGCTGGCCATCGACAAGGACACCCAGATGGAACGCTTTCAGGAGCGCGAAGAGATTTCCTTCAAGCGTTTCAAGATCACTGAAGACGACTGGCGCAATCGGGAGAAGTGGGACGCCTATCGTGGAGCAGTCGGTGACATGGTCGATCGCACCAGCACCGAGATCGCGCCGTGGACCTTGGTCGAGGCCAACGACAAGCGCTGGGCACGGGTGAAAGTCCTGCGCACCATCAACCGTGCGCTGGAAGACGCGTTCGAGAAATCCGACAAGAAGGCCCGGAAGCACAAGGACTGAGACGATGGCCGCGCATACGCCGGGTGAATGATCCTCGCGGTCGGCAAGAAGGTGGACTTATGCTCAGGTCCACTCTCAACCGACAACAACAATGAGGTATGCCATGCGTGAAGTGGTGATCGTCGACAGCGTGCGGACCGGCCTGGCCAAATCCTTTCGCGGCAAGTTCAACCAGACCCGCCCCGATGACATGGCGGCCCACTGCGTCAATGCGCTGCTGACACGCAACGATATCGACCCGGCCAGCGTCGAGGATTGCATCGTCGGCGCGGGCTCCAACGAAGGCGCGCAGGGCTACAACATCGGCCGCAACGTCGCGGTGCTCTCGCGATTGGGCACCGGCACCGCGGGCATGACCCTCAACCGCTTCTGCTCGTCGGGCCTGCAGGCGATTGCGATCGCCGCCAACCAGATCGCCTCCGGTTGCAGCGAGATCATCGTTGCCGGCGGCGTCGAGTCGATCAGCCTGACCCTGAAAAGCGTCAACACCGATCACCTGATCAACCCTCTGCTCAAGCAGCAGACCCCCGGCATCTACTACACCATGGGCCAGACCGCCGAAGTGGTGGCGCGCCGTTACGGTGTCAGCCGCGAAGCGCAGGATCGTTACGCGCTGCAAAGCCAGATGCGTACGGCGCAAGCGCAAGCAGCCGGCCTGTTCGATGACGAGATCGTGCCGATGGCGGTGAAATACCGCGTCGAGGACAAGACCAGCGGTGAGGTGCAGATTGTCGACGGGGTCGTCGAGCGCGACGACTGCAACCGTCCGGACACGACCTACGAAAGCCTTGCCGGTTTGAAGCCGGTATTCGCCGACGACGGTTCGGTCACGGCGGGCAATTCATCACAGCTGTCCGACGGTGCGTCGATGACGCTGGTGATGAGTCTGGACAAAGCCCTGGAGCTGGGGCTCAAACCCAAAGCGTTTTTCCGCGGTTTCACTGTGGCCGGTTGCGAGCCGGACGAAATGGGCATCGGCCCGGTGTTCTCGGTGCCGAAACTGCTCAAGGCCAAGGGCCTGCAAGTGGCGGATATCGATATGTGGGAATTGAACGAGGCGTTCGCTTCGCAGTGCCTGTACAGCCGCGATCGGCTGGAGATCGACAACGAGAAGTACAACGTCAATGGCGGCTCGATTTCCATCGGCCACCCGTTCGGCATGACCGGCTCGCGCCAGGTCGGGCATCTGATTCGCGAGTTGCAGCGGCGCAATCTGCGTTACGGCATCGTCACCATGTGTGTGGGTGGCGGGATGGGGGCGACGGGGTTGTTTGAGGCGGTGCGCTAAGCCCTGACTGATGCGTTGATTGATCAACCGCTATCGCGAGCAGGCTCACTCCTACAGGGGAAGGCGTTCCAAATGTAGGAGTGAGCCTGCTCGCGATGGCATCAACCGGTTGTCCGATTGGAATCCTGCCGCTGCATCCGCGCGATATAAGCCTGAATCTCCCGCTCAATCACCTGACCGTCAAACGGCCCCTCAAGGGTATTTTCCCGGGTGCTGAAATACAGCTCGCCATTGACCCGACACACACGGTCGCTGCGAAAACGGGTGGCGGGGGCGCTGTCCTCGGCGCGCATGGCGTACATGTCGGTCTCCCTGATCAATGTGTGGAAAAGTCTGCAATCAGCTTATGCCTGAAGCACTTGGCGCGCCTGTCCGGCCGATCAACGGCGGCGTGGCGGTTTACTGCTGCGACCTGCACAGTTTCATTCGCGGCCTGCCGGCAACTGTCCCTGTGTTGCACGGGACAGGGCGCCTAGAATGACCGCTCTTGTCAGCAGGCTTTTGGGGTTCGCATGCACATTTCATCGGGGCGCTGGGTATACGGACTGTTCCTGGCGCTGCTGACCGCGTTTCTGTGGGGCATCCTGCCGATCAAGCTCAAACAGGTGCTGCTGGTGATGGACCCGGTCACGGTGACCTGGTTTCGCCTGTTGGTGTCCGGCGGCTGCCTGTTCATCTATCTGGCCTCGGTCAAACGCCTGCCGAGTCGCAAGGTGCTCGGCCCCAAGGGCGGCTGGCTGGTGCTGATGGCCGTGCTAGGGCTGGTCGGCAATTACGTGCTGTACCTGATGGGCCTCAACCTGCTCAGCCCCGGCACCGCGCAACTGGTGGTGCAAATGGGCCCGATCATGTTGCTGATTGCCAGCCTGTTCGTGTTCAAGGAACGCTTCAGCATCGGCCAGGGCATCGGCTTGCTGGTGCTGCTGCTCGGGTTTGGTCTGTTCTTCAATCAGCGCCTGGCCGAACTGCTGACCTCGCTGTCCGATTACACCGCTGGCGTGCTGTTGGTGTTGCTGGCGTCGACCGTCTGGACCTTTTACGCGCTGGGCCAGAAGCAATTGCTGACGGTGTGGAATTCGTTGCAGGTGATGATGGTGATCTACCTGTTCTGCGCGCTGTTGCTGACGCCGTGGGTGCATCCGCTGGAAGCGCTGGCGCTGAGCCCGCTGCAGGGCTGGCTATTGCTGGCGTGTTGCATGAATACCTTGATCGCTTACGGCGCATTCGCCGAAGCGCTGGCGCATTGGGAAGCGTCGCGGGTCAGTGCGACGCTGGCGATCACGCCGTTGGTGACGTTCGTTGCGGTGGCCATTGCGGCGCGGATCTGGCCCGAGTATGTGCATGCCGAGCAGATCAATGCCCTGGGCTATGGCGGGGCGGTGCTGGTGGTGCTGGGTTCGGCGCTGGTGGCGCTGGGGCCATCGTTGATTGCCGGGCTCAGGGCGCGCCGGCTGAAGATGGCAGCCAGTTAAACCGCGTCAGCTTCATCGCGAGCAGGCTCACTCCTACAGTTGGAATGCGTACCCCCTGTAGGAGTGAGCCTGCTCGCGATGACTGACTAACAGACGCTACAGATCTAGCCCTTGGCGCCCGCTTCGATCATGTTCTCCGGCCGCACCCACGCATCGAACTCTTCATCGGTCAGATAACCCAACTGCAGCGCCGCCTCACGCAGGGTCAGCCCTTCGCTGTAGGCCTTCTTGGCGATCTCCGCCGACTTGTCATAACCGATGTGCGGGTTCAGTGCAGTCACCAGCATCAGCCCACGCTCCAGATGTTTGGCCATGGCCTCGGCATCCGGCTCGAGTCCGGCGATGCAGTGCTGCTGGAAGTTGCTGCAGCCATCGCCGAGCAAGCGGATCGATTGCAGCAGGTTGTGGATGATCACCGGTTTGAACACGTTCAACTGCAAGTGCCCCTGGCTCGCAGCAATACCGATCGCCACGTCGTTGCCGAGCACCTGACAGGCGAGCATCGACAGCGCTTCGCACTGGGTCGGGTTGACCTTGCCGGGCATGATCGAGCTGCCCGGTTCGTTGGCCGGCAGCTTCACTTCCGCGAACCCCGCGCGAGGACCCGAGCCAAGCAGACGCAGGTCGTTGGCAATTTTCATCAGCGCCACAGCGAGGGTTTTCAGCGCACCGGACAGGGTGACCAGCGGCTCATGGCCGGCCAGCGCGGCAAATTTGTTCGGCGCGGTGACGAACGGCAAGCCGGACAGCGCAGCGAGCTCGGCGGCAATCGCCTCACCGAAGCCGTGGGGCGAATTGAGCCCGGTGCCCACCGCAGTGCCGCCCTGCGCCAGCTCGCAGACCGCGGGCAATGCGGCACGAATCGCGCGCTCGGCATAATCCAGTTGCGCGATGAACCCGGACAGCTCCTGACCGAAGGTGATCGGCGTCGCGTCCATCATGTGCGTGCGCCCGGTCTTCACCAGTTTCATATGGCGCGCCGCCAGTTCAGCGAGGCCGCCGGACAACTCGGCAATCGCCGGCAGCAGCTGTTCCTGTACCGCTTTGGCGGTGGCGATGCTCATCGCGGTAGGGAAGCAGTCGTTGGAGCTTTGCGAGCGGTTGACGTGATCGTTCGGGTGCACCGGCGACTTGCCGCCGCGCGGGTTGCCGGCCAGTTCGTTGGCGCGGCCGGCGATCACCTCGTTGACGTTCATGTTGCTCTGGGTGCCGCTGCCGGTCTGCCAGACGACGAGCGGAAACTGCTCGTCGTGCTCGCCGGCGAGGACTTCATCGGCGGCCTGTTCGATCAGGCGGGCGATGTCGGCGGGCAGATCGCCGTTGCGGTCGTTGACCCGCGCGGCAGCTTTCTTGATCAGCGCCAGGGCATGCAGCACCGGTAGCGGCATGCGTTCCTGACCAATGGCGAAGTTGATCAGCGAGCGTTGCGTCTGAGCACCCCAGTAAGCGTCGTCCGGGACTTCGATCTGGCCCAGGCTGTCGGTTTCGATACGGCTCATCGTGCACACTCCTGTTGGTCTGTTGGCGCAATTTAGGCCGGCATCGGCCCGGGTGGTTCCATCGGCTCGATTGTTGACCGCAAAGCCCCGCCAATCAAGCGCGGCAAGGGGCGGGGGTTGAGCCACAGCGATTGTTAGGCGCAGAATGGTCGCCCTTGGGGTTCGACCTCGCTTTGCTTAAAGGAAACTCGATGACTCGTCTTCGCGCCATCTGTACCGCGGTTGCACTGGTTTGCGCCAGCGGCCAGGTGCTTGCCGATACCGCCAGCCACAACGCCAGTGCCGAAGCTTTCCTGACGCTGGCTCACGCTGACAAGCTGGGCACCCCGGTGTACATGCAAGTGCAGCAAATGTTCGCCCAGCGCTTTGAACAGACCAAAGCGCCGGAGTCGAAGAAAGCCGTTCTCGAAACCTACCAGGCCAAGGCCAACGCCGCGCTGGACCAGGCCATCGGCTGGAACAAGCTCAAGCCGGACATGGTCAAGCTCTACACCAGCAACTTCAGCGAATCCGAGCTGAAGGATCTGGTGGCTTTCTACCAGTCGCCACTGGGCAAGAAAGTCCTCGAAAAAATGCCGCAGCTGACCCAGCAGTCGGCGCAGATGACCCAGGGCAAACTCGAAAGCGCGGTGCCTGTGGTCAACAAGCTGCTCGACGACATGACCAAAGAGCTGGACCCGAAAGGCGCTGCTGCGCCGGCCAAGAAGAAGTAAGCGGAGTTCGTGATGACCATGCAACAACGCATCGAATCGACGCTGGCACTGTTACAGCCTGAGCACCTGCAAGTGCTGGACGAAAGCCACATGCACAGTCGCGGGTTACAGACCCACTACAAGGCTGTGGTGGTCAGTGCGCAGTTCGAAGGCCTGAACCGGGTCAAGCGTCACCAGAAAGTCTACGGCACGCTCGGCGAGCTGATGGGCGAGTTCCATGCGTTGGCGCTGCACACCTATACCCCGCAGGAATGGGCAGAGCTCGATGGCGCCCCGGCGTCGCCGACCTGTGCTGGCGGTAGCAAACACTGAGGATAGTGAGGGCTGTTGTGGCGAGGGAGCTTGCTCCCGCTGGAGTGCGCAGCGCTCCCGAGGCTGCAAAGGTGCACGGGCTGAAGGAATGCGCTTGCTGGTTTTATGACTGCTGCGCAGCCAAGCGGGAGCAAGCTCCCTCGCCACAGAGATATCAGTGCACCGTCAATTGACCGTGTTTTTTGCTAGAATCCGCAACGCGCCGCTTAGCCGGCGCGTTTTTTTTGAATCCGGTTCACCCTTTGCGAGGGTAGCCACCTGGAGAAATACCCATGACACAACCGATTGTCGTGGCGGCACTGTATAAGTTCGTCACCCTCGAAGATTACGTTGACCTGCGCGAGCCCCTGCTGCAAGCGATGGTCGACAACGGCATCAAAGGCACCCTGTTGATCGCCGAAGAAGGCATCAACGGCACGGTTTCCGGCAGCCGTGAGGGTATCGATGGTCTGCTCGCCTGGCTGAAGAACGATCCGCGCATGGTCGATATCGACCACAAGGAATCCTACTGCGACGAGCAGCCGTTCTACCGCACCAAGGTCAAGCTGAAGAAAGAGATCGTCACCCTCGGCGTCGAAGGCGTTGACCCGAACAAGAAGGTCGGCACCTACGTCGAGCCGCAGGACTGGAATGCGCTGATCAGCGACCCGGAAGTGCTGCTGATCGACACGCGCAACGATTACGAAGTGTCGATCGGCACCTTCGAAGGCGCCATCGATCCGAAAACCACCAGTTTTCGCGAGTTTCCCGACTACATCAAAGAACACTTCGACCCGGCCGTGCACAAGAAGGTCGCGATGTTCTGCACCGGCGGCATTCGCTGCGAAAAAGCCTCGAGCTACATGCTCGGCGAAGGTTTCGAAGAGGTCTACCACCTCAAGGGCGGCATTCTGAAATACCTCGAAGAGGTGCCGCAGGAAGAAACCAAGTGGCGCGGCGACTGCTTCGTCTTCGACAACCGCGTGACCGTGCGTCACGACCTGACGGAAGGCGACTACGATCAATGTCATGCCTGCCGCACACCGGTCAGCGTTGAGGATCGCGCCTCCGAGCACTACGTCGCCGGCATCAGTTGCCCGCATTGCTGGGACAAGCTCAGCGAGAAGACCCGGCGCAGCGCCATCGATCGGCAAAAGCAGATCGAACTGGCCAAGGCGCGCAACCAGCCGCACCCGATCGGCTACAACTATAAGCAAGCATCCACCGAGGCTTAACCATGTCTGCGCGCCTGCTCTATGTGATGGATCCGATGTGTTCGTGGTGCTGGGGATTTGCTCCGGTGGCCAAGTCACTGGTCGAGCAGGCGCAGGCAGCCGGGGTCGAGCTGCATCTGGTGGTTGGCGGGTTGCGTACCGGCAGCGGTTCGGCGCTGGAGCCGACCACGCGACGCTACATTCTTGAGCACTGGCAAGCGGTCACCGAGGCCACCGGCCAGCCGTTCAAATTCGACGGCGCGTTGCCTGACGGTTTTGTCTACGACACCGAACCGGCCTGTCGCGCCATCGTCACCGCGCGCAGTCTGGCGCCGGATTGCGCGTGGACGTTGGTCGGGCTGATCCAGCAGGCGTTCTATGCCGAAGGTCGCGATGTCACCCAGGCCAGCGTGCTGGTCGAACTGGCGGAGCAGGCCGGTGTGCCGCGTATCGAATTCGCCGCGTTGTTCGATCATGCCGAGCAGCACAAGGCGACCCAGGCCGATTTCAGCTGGGTGCAGGATCTGGGCATCGCCGGATTCCCGACCCTGCTCGCCGAGCGCAACGGTCAACTGGCGCTGCTGACCAACGGCTATCAACCACTCAGCGAGCTGTCGCCATTGCTCGGCCGCTGGCTGGAGCGCGCGGCCTGTGTCTGACCGGGCCGATGACACGCCAGCCGTAGAGCGTGTCGACCGGCTGAGCTGGGCCGAAGTCCGGCGTCTGGCACTGCATCACAAGAAATCCCTGTGGATCGCCAACGGCGTCGCTGTGCTGGCGACGTTGTGCAGTGTGCCGATTCCGTTGCTGCTGCCATTGCTGGTCGACGAAGTCCTGCTCGGCCACGGCGATGCGGCACTGAAAGTCATGAACCATTTCCTGCCGAGCATGTGGCAGCAGGCGGCGGGTTATATCGGCCTGATGCTGGTGGTGACCCTGACTCTGCGTTGCAGCGCCCTGTGTTTTGGTGTTTTGCAGTCGCGGCTGTTCGCGCGGCTGGCCAAGGACATCGTCTACCGGATTCGCGTGCGTCTGATCGAACGGCTCAAGCGTATCTCCCTCGGCGAATACGAAAGCCTTGGCAGCGGCACGGTGACGACGCATCTGGTCACCGATCTGGACACGCTGGATAAATTCGTCGGCGAAACCCTTAGCCGCTTCCTTGTGGCCATGCTGACCCTGGTCGGCACCGCCAGCATCCTGATGTGGATGCACTGGAAGCTGGCGCTGCTGATTCTGCTGTTCAACCCGTTGGTGATCTACGCCACGGTGCAGTTGGGCAAGCGCGTCAAACATCTGAAGAAACTGGAGAACGACAGCACTTCGCGCTTCACCCAGGCGCTGAGTGAAACCCTCGATGCGATTCAGGAAGTGCGCGCCGGCAACCGCCAGGGCTATTTCCTCGGGCGTCTCGGGTTACGAGCGCAGGAAGTGCGCAACTACGCGGTCAACTCGCAGTGGAAAACCGACGCCTCGAATCGCGCCAGTGGTTTGCTGTTCCAGTTCGGCATCGACATCTTCCGCGCAGCAGCGATGCTCACCGTGCTGTTTTCCGACCTGTCGATCGGCCAGATGCTCGCGGTGTTCAGTTACCTGTGGTTCATGATCGGCCCGGTCGAACAGTTGCTTAACCTGCAATACGCCTACTACGCGGCGGGCGGCGCACTGGCGCGGATCAATGAACTGCTGGCGCGCGCCGACGAGCCGCAGTATCCCGGCGGCGTCGATCCGTTCAAGGGCCGCGACACCGTCGGCATCGAGGTGCAAGGCCTGAGCTTCGGTTATGGCGACGAGCTGGTGCTGGATCAGATGAACCTGTCGATCCTGCCCGGCGAGAAAGTTGCGATTGTCGGCGCCAGCGGCGGCGGCAAGAGTACCTTGGTGCAGCTGCTGTTGGGCCTGTACACGCCAGCGGCCGGGACCATTCGCTTTGGCGGGTCGACCCAGCAGGAAATCGGTCTGGAGACGGTGCGCGAGAACGTCGCGGTGGTGCTGCAGCATCCGGCACTGTTCAACGACAGCGTGCGCGCCAACCTGACCATGGGCCGGATTCGCAGCGACGAAGCCTGCTGGCAGGCTCTGGAAATTGCGCAAATGGCCTCGACCATCCGCGCGCTGCCAGATGGCCTCGACAGCATCGTCGGTCGTTCCGGCGTGCGTTTGTCCGGCGGCCAGCGCCAACGTCTGGCGATCGCACGGATGATCCTCGCCGAGCCGAAAGTGGTCATTCTCGACGAAGCCACCTCGGCCCTCGACGCCGCCACCGAGTACAACCTGCATCAGGCGATGGCGAAATTTCTCAACGGTCGCACCACATTGATCATTGCCCATCGCCTTTCGGCGGTTAAGCAGGCGGACCGGGTGCTGGTGTTCGACGGCGGGCAGATCGCCGAGGACGGCGACCATCGCCAACTGATCGCCGACGGCGGTCTGTACGCCAAGCTCTACGGCAACTTGCAACAGCACTGATCGAAACCTTCGCCGACCTGTCAGACGTTCTGCGCGCGGTGTAAGGCCGCGCCTTGCCTTGAACGAGAACCCCACCTAGTCTCGTCATAGCGAATTCGCCCGGAAGGCGAGCGGGCAGTGCTCATGCAAGGACTCTCATGAAGCAAAAGCAGACTCTGGGAACACCACGGTTGTTGGGTATCGTCTGGCCCTTTATTGCTGTCGTGGTGTTCCAGGCATTACTCGGGGGCGTGAGCCTTTACGTGCTTTCGGCCGTGCGTGGCTACGTGGCTGGAGAAAGCCTGTGGTCCAAGGGCCAGAAAGACGCCATCTATTATTTGAACCTCTACGCCGACAGCCGTGACGAGGCGATCTACCGCAAGTACCTGACGGCCATCGCTGTGCCCCAGGGCGGGCACGAATTGCGCCTGGCGCTGGATCGTCAGCCGCCGGATCTGCAGGCCGCGCGCGAAGGCATACTCAAGGGCGGTAATCACCCCGACGACGTCTCCAGCCTGATCTGGCTGTACCTCAATTTTCGTCACTTCAGTTATCTCGAAACCGCCATCGATCGCTGGACGATCGGCGACGCCTATCTGGACCGATTGCACGACGTCGCGCAGGAGATGCATCAGGGCATTGCCCGGAACCAGGCCAGCCCCGGCGATGTGCAGCGCTGGAAAGTGCAGATCTTCGCCATCAACGATGCCGTGACCCCGGCAGCCAGGGCTTTCAGCGATGCCTTGGGCGAAGGGTCGCGGGTGATCATGCGGATTTTGCTGTTCACCAACCTGGCCACCGCGCTGGGTCTGATCGTGCTGGCGCTGTGGCGCACGCACAAACTGCTCAAACAACGACATGAGTTTGCCCAGGCACTGCAACTGGAGAAGGATCGCGCGCATATCACCTTGCAGTCGATTGGCGATGGCGTGATCACCACCGACGTCAACGGCGCGATCGATTACATGAACCCGGCCGCCGAAGCCATGACCCACTGGAAGGCCGAGCAGGCGGCGGGCCTGCCGCTGTCGGCGCTGTTCAACCTGCTCGACGAGAATGCCCAGACCGAAGGGCTGACCTTGATCGAGCACATTCTCAGCGGTCAGCTCAGCGGCGGCAGCGAGCATTCCAAATTGATTCAGCGTCTGGATGGCAGCACGTTGTCGGTGACCCTGGTCGGTGCGCCGATCCGCAATGCCGGCAATGTCAGCGGCACCGTGCTGGTGTTGCACGACATGACCCAGGAGCGGCAGTACATCGCCAATCTGTCCTGGCAGGCGACCCATGATGCGCTGACCGGGCTGGCCAACCGCCGCGAATTCGAATATCGCCTCGAACAGGCCTTGCACAACCTGACACGCCAGCCCGGGCGGCATGCGCTGATGTTCCTCGACCTGGACCAGTTCAAACTGGTCAACGACACCTGCGGCCATGCGGCAGGCGATGAGTTGTTGCGGCATATCTGCACGCTGCTGCAATCGGGCCTGCGCGAGGGCGACACGCTGGCGCGGTTGGGCGGCGACGAATTCGGCATCCTGCTGGAGAACTGCCCGCCGGAGGTGGCGGAGAAGATTGCCGAGAGCCTGCGCCAGACCGTGCAGAACCTGCATTTTGTCTGGAAAGGGCGGCCGTTTCTGACCACGGTCAGTATCGGCCTGGTCCACGTGGCGCAGAATCCGACCACCCTTGAGGCCTCGCTGCGGGCGGCAGACATGGCCTGCTACATGGCCAAGGAAAAGGGCCGCAACCGCGTGCAGGTCTATCACGCCGACGATTCCGAACTGTCCATGCGCTTCGGTGAAATGGCCTGGGTGCAACGGCTGCACATGGCGCTGGAGGAAAACCGCTTCTGCCTGTATGCGCAACAGATCGCGCCGCTCAAGCCGCAACCCGGTCAGGCCGGGCACATCGAGATCCTCCTGCGTCTGCACGATGAGTCGGGGCGGATGATTTTGCCTGACAGCTTTATTCCGGCGGCAGAGCGCTATGGTTTGATGACCCAGTTAGATCGCTGGGTAGTTCAAAACGTGTTTAAGGTAATTGCTCAGTGTATTGAGCAGGAACATGAACTTCCGTTAGCGATGTGTGCGATTAATCTGTCAGGCATTACTATCGGAGATGACGCGTTTTTGCACTTCCTGCGCGAACAGTTTGTTAACTACGCTATACCGCCTGAAATGATTTGTTTTGAAATTACTGAAACCAGTGCAATCGCCAATCTTGGCAGCGCAATTCGTTTTATCAATGAACTCAAAGGCTTAGGTTGTCACTTTTCCCTGGATGACTTTTGTGCCGGAATGTCTTCATTCGCTTACTTGAAACATTTGCCTGTAGACTTCCTGAAGATCGACGGGAGTTTCGTAAAGGACATGCTGGACGACCCGATTAATCGGGCAATGGTCGAGGTGATCAATCACATTGGCCATGTTATGGGTAAGCAGACAATTGCCGAGTTTGTTGAAACTAACCAGATCGAACAGGCATTGCTTGAAATAGGTGTGGATTACGCTCAGGGTTATGTCATAGAGCGTCCGCAGTTGTTTACCTGTGACAGTTTGCAAAGTCGCCCTGCCAGACCGCAGCCGTTGTTGTTCAAAGCGCCTGGCACGTTCCGTTGAAGTCTCTCGCCGATCCTTGCCATCACAACTCAAAAGGAGCCGAACAGTGATCGACACATTCAACCGAACCGGACCCCTCATGGAAGCTGCAAGTTATCCTGCCTGGGCACAACAGCTCATCAAGGATTGCAGCGAGAGCAAGCGCCGGGTTGTCGAACATGAACTTTATCAGCGCATGCGTGACAACAAACTCAGCGCGAAAACCATGCGCCAGTACCTGATCGGCGGCTGGCCGGTGGTCGAGCAGTTTGCCTTGTACATGGCGCAGAACCTCACCAAGACCCGCTTCGCCCGCCATCCCGGCGAGGACATGGCGCGGCGCTGGCTGATGCGCAACATCCGCGTCGAACTCAATCACGCCGACTACTGGATGCACTGGAGCCGCGCCCATGGCGTCAGCCTCGAAGATCTCCAGGCTCAGCAAGTGCCACCGGAGCTGCACGCCCTGAGTCACTGGTGCTGGCACACCAGCTCGGCGGATTCGCTGATCGTCGCGATCGCCGCGACCAACTATGCGATCGAGGGCGCGACCGGGGAGTGGTCAGCGGTGGTCTGCTCGACCGGGGTCTATGCGGCGGCGTTCCCGGAAGAGGACCGCAAGCGCGCGATGAAGTGGTTGAAGATGCACGCCCAGTACGATGATGCCCACCCGTGGGAAGCGCTGGAAATCATCTGCACCCTGGCCGGCCTGAACCCGACCAAGGCTTTGCAGGCCGAGCTGCGGCAGGCGATCTGCAAGAGCTACGACTACATGTATCTGTTCCTCGAACGGTGCATGCAGCTTGAAACGTCGGAGCGGTTGCTGGTCAACCGCGAGCGCAGGACCGTCACCGAGAGCTGATAGAACTGTGGGAGCGAGCCTGCTCGCGAAAGCGGTGGGTCACTCAACGAATCGTTGTCTGACACTCCCTCTTCGCGAGCAGGCTCGCTCCCACAATGATTTCTAGCCGGCCATCGCCAGCCGGTTACGCCCCTCGCGCTTTGCGACATAGAGCGCACTGTCCGCGCGGCGCAGCAAGCTGTCCGCCGATTCGCCCGGCAACAACGTCGAGCATCCCAGGCTCACGGTGATCTCGATCAACTGGCCATCGGCGAAATATTCCTCCGACTGCGTCGCCTGGCGCAAACGCTCGCCGACCATCGCCGCCGCTTCACGGCCGGTGTTGGACAGCAGGATCAGAAACTCCTCGCCGCCATAACGGAACACCATGTCGACGTTGCGCAGCTGCGCCTTGATCGACGCTGCGATAGCCTTGAGCACGTCATCCCCGGCGCCGTGGCCGTGTTCGTCGTTGACCCGTTTGAAGTGGTCGATGTCGAGCATCAGCACCGACAGCGGCTGCACATGGCGGCGCGACATGTCGATCTCGCGCTGTAAGGTCTGCTCCATCGCCACGCGATTGCCGGCGCCGGTCAACGGGTCGCGCAAGGCACTTTGAGTGGCGGCGCGATAGAGCAGGGCGTTGCGCATCGGGTACAACAGACAGGACAGCAGCGACTCGAGGTCGCCCTGTTCCTTGTCGTTGAAACGCTGATTGCGGCGGAAGACCAGCTCGCCCATGTGCTCGCCTTCGTGGCTCAGGGTGTAGCTGACCGAATGGTGGCCGCGCGCGCCGAACTCCAGGCGCAGATCACTGGCCTTATGCACGTAGCTCAGCGCGTCCAACGGCACCAGACGCTGGATTTCGCGGAAAAAGAGGCCAAGGATGCGCTGTGGCTCAAGGCTGGTTTGCAGTTGCAGGCTCATTTGCTGACGCAATTGCGCCAGGCTGGTCGGGCGCTCGATCAGCGCCGGTAGTTGACCGAAGCCCAGGCGCTGCAATTTGGCACTGTCAAAGTCAATTGCATGGGTCTGGGAAGGAGATTTCATATGGCGTGAGCCCCTAAGCAGTAAGTCTGTCTTACAGGCTGGGTGAGAGCGGCTATGGGCTGCGCGTCGTACTGATCCATCAGTCCCGTAGGACGTTTGGCGTAAGTTTAGTCTGCCGCAGGACGATCAGTCAGCTATCGAAATCGGCGTTGCCCCATGGCCATCACACGGCATGTTTTGAGGGAATTTAGAGCGAAACCCGTGCCATTCGGTTCGATTTTATTTAAAGCTTTTCCAATCAATGACTTGCTGAAAGGTGCCAGCGTCCCGCGCTGGGTAATTGGCGGCTTTGTGACGCTTCTGAGCGGCAATGATTTGCCGCGACAGCATTCTGCCGCGGCAACAAATGCGACGTATGGCGTTATTGAGCGTTGAAAGCCTGGCCATTGACGCCTGTGCTGTCGGGACCCATCAGGTACAGATACACCGGCATGATCTCTTCCGGCGTCGGGTTGTTCAGCGGATTTTCCGCCGGGTACGCCTGCGCACGCATGCTGGTGCGGGTGCCGCCGGGGTTGATGCTGTTGGAGCGCACCGGCGCCACGCCTTCGACTTCGTCGGCCAGGGTTTGCATCAGGCCTTCGGTGGCGAATTTCGACACACCGTAGGCGCCCCAATACGCACGGCCCTTGCGCCCGACGCTGCTGGAGGTGAACACCACCGAAGCATCCTGCGACAGCTTGAGCAGCGGCAGCAGGGTGCTGGTCAGCATGAACATCGCGTTGACGTTGACCTGCATGACGCGCATGAAGTTTTCGCCGGACAGTTGCTCGATCGGCGTGCGTGGGCCGATGATCGAGGCGTTGTGCAGCAGCCCGTCGAGGTGGCCGAACTCGGTTTCGATCATCGCTGCCAGTTCATCGTACTGATGGGGCAGGGCAGTCTCAAGGTTGAACGGGATCACCGCCGGCTGCGGATGACCGGCCGCTTCGATCTCGTCGTAGACCTCGGTCAGATTGGCCTCTGTCTTGCCAAGCAGCAGCACGGTGGCGCCGTATGCGGCATAAGTCTTCGCCGCAGCCGCGCCGATGCCACGACCGGCACCCGTGACGAGAATCACCCGGTCCTTGAGCAATTCGGGGCGAGCGGTGTAATCAAACATAAAAACCTCATAGTCCTTAAAAGATCGTCCGAACGCGGCCCGAGCCTTCGGCAGTTCCTGCATGGGTATGCATTCTCCTGGAGGAGCTGCCGAAGGCTGCGATCTTTTGATTTTGGTCAGCAGCTGCAAAGCGCGCTATCGAGCACCTTGCGCAACTCCAGCGGGTGATCCACGACCACGTCCGCGCCCCAATGCCGCGGGTTGTCGTCAGGGTGAATATAGCCGTAGGTCACCGCAGCGGTCTTGGTGCCGGCGTCGCGGCCCGATTCGATATCGCGCAGATCATCGCCGATAAACAGCACGGTCGACGGATCCAGATCAAGCATCTTGCAGGCGAGGATCAACGGCTCCGGGTCCGGCTTGCTGTTCTTCACATGGTCCGGGCAGATCAGCAGCGCCGAACGCTCGGCCAGCCCAAGACGTTGCATGATCGGCTCGGCGAAGCGCACCGGTTTGTTGGTGACCACACCCCAGATCAGATTGGCCTTTTCGATGTCGGCGAGCAGTTCGCTCATGCCGTCGAACAGTCTGCTGTGCACTGCGCAGCCGACCAGATAGCGCTCGAGAAACTCCAGGCGCAGCTCCTCGAAGCCTGGCGATTCCGGATCCATCGAGAACGTCACCGCGACCATCGCCTTGGCGCCGCCGGAGATTTCATCACGAATGTGCTTGTCGTTGATCGGCGGCAAACCGCGATCGGCGCGCATTGCCTGGCAGATGGCAATGAAGTCCGGCGCGGTGTCGAGCAGGGTGCCGTCCATGTCGAAAAGTACCGCTCTGATGGCCATCGGCTTATTCCTCGCGCAGGGTCTGGATCATGTAGTTGACGTCAACGTCGTTGGCCAGCTTGTAGTGCTTGGTCAGCGGGTTGTAGGTCAGACCGATGATGTCCTTGACGGTCAGGCCGGCCATGCGGCTCCACGCGCCGAGCTCGGACGGGCGAATGAATTTCTTGAAATCATGGGTGCCGCGCGGCAGCAGCTTCATGATGTATTCGGCGCCGATGATCGCGAACAGATACGCCTTCGGGTTGCGGTTGATGGTCGAGAAGAACACCTGGCCGCCCGGCTTGACCATGCGGAAACAGGCGCGGATCACCGAGGACGGATCCGGCACGTGCTCGAGCATTTCCAGGCAGGTGACCACGTCGAACTGCTCGGGCATTTCGTCGGCGAGGGCTTCGGCGGTGATCTGCCGGTATTCGACGCTGACCCCGGATTCCAGCTGATGCAGTTGCGCGACCGCCAGCGGCGCTTCGCCCATGTCGATGCCCATCACCGTGGCGCCGCGCTGGGCCATGGCTTCGCTGAGGATGCCGCCGCCGCAGCCGACGTCGAGGACTTTCTTGCCGGCCAGGTTGACCCGTTCGTCGATCCAGTTGACCCGCAGCGGGTTGATGTCGTGCAGTGGCTTGAATTCGCTTTCGCGGTCCCACCAGCGATGGGCCAGGGCCTCGAATTTGGCGATTTCGGCGTGGTCGACGTTGCTCATGTTCAATTCCTCGAAAAACCTGAAAAAGGGCTGTAGCCGCGGATATTGCGCCGCGGTGTTTACGATTCGGTATGGCCGCTGATGCGCTGGCCCCAGTGGCGGGCGGTCTCGCCCAGCTGTTGTTCGTCCATGCGGGTCAGGCGCCGATCGTCGAGCAGTTGTTTGCCGGCGACCCACAGGTGTTTCACGCAATCGCGCCCGGTGGCATAGATCAGCTGCGACACCGGGTCGTACACCGGTTGCTGCGCCAGACCGGACAGATCGAAAGCGACGATGTCCGCGGCTTTGCCGATCTCCAGCGAGCCGACCTGCGTCTCGATGCCCAATGCACGGGCGCCGTTCAGCGTGGCCATGCGCAAGGCGCGATGGGCATCCAGCGCGGTGGCGGAGCCAGCGACGGCTTTGGCCAGCAGGGCGGCAGTGCGGGTTTCCCCGAGCAGGTCGAGATCATTGTTGCTCGCCGCGCCATCGGTGCCGACAGCCACATTGACCCCAGCCTGCCACAAACGCTCGACCGGGCAGAAGCCGCTGGCCAGTTTGAGGTTGGATTCCGGGCAGTGGATCACGCTGCTGTTGCTTTCTACCAGCAGGGCGAGGTCGTCATCGCTGATCTGGGTCATGTGCACGGCCTGGAACCGCGGGCCGAGCAGGCCAAGGCGAGCGAGGCGCGCCAGTGGCCGTTCGCCTGTCTGCTCGACGGCCTGCTGCACCTCGAATGCGGTTTCGTGCACGTGCATGTGGATCGAGGCGTCCAGCTCCTCGGCGATCACCCTGATTTTCTCGAGGTTCTCATCGCCGACGGTGTAGGGTGCATGAGGGCCGAAAGTGATCTTGATGCGTTCGTGATGCTTGAGGTCGCCGAACAATTCGACGCCCTGGCGAATGGCTTCGTCGGCGCTGCTGGCACCGGGGATCGGGAAATCGAGGATCGGAATGGCGATCTGCGCACGGATGCCGCTGTTGTGCACGCGCTCGCTGGCGACTTTCGGGAAGAAATACATGTCCGAAAAACAGCTGATGCCGCCCTTGATCTGCTCGGCGATCGCCAGATCGGTGCCGTCGCGGACGAAGTCTTCATCGACCCATTTGCCTTCGGCCGGCCAGATGTGATTTTCCAGCCAGGTCATCAGCGGCAGATCGTCGGCCAGGCCCCGGAACAGTGTCATCGCCGCATGGCCGTGGGCGTTGATCAGCCCCGGCGCCAGCAAGATATCCGGCAGTTCACGGATCTGCGTGGCGTTACACTTCAATGCTTCAGCCCGCGGGCCGATAAATACGATGCGACCATCACGGATGCCCAGGCCGTGCTCCTTGAGCACCACGCCTGCAGGTTCGACGGGAACCAGCCAGGTCGGCAGCAATAACAGGTCGAGCGCAATGGCAGGTTTCGGCATCGAGGGTCGGTTCCAGTGCTTTTGTAAAGGATGGCGAAGTATACCCGAGCGTCTTCGCGGGGGGATCGCTATAATCGGCGGCTTTTGTTCATGAGTGCGGGGTGTGGGATGCGCGATCGACTGTTGGCTGCGGAGAAAGTGAAGGCCATCGATTGGCGTGATGGCGCGCTGCACCTGCTGGATCAGCGTATTTTGCCGTTCGAGGAAACCTGGATCGCTTACACCAGCGCCGCCGGCGTGGCCGAGGCGATTCGCTCGATGGTCGTGCGTGGCGCGCCGGCCATCGGCATCAGCGCGGCTTATGGCATCGTCCTCGCGGCGCGGGCGCGGATTGCCGAGGGTGGCGACTGGTACGCGGCGCTGGAAGAGGATTTTGCCCTGTTGGCGGATTCGCGGCCGACCGCGGTCAATCTGTTCTGGGCGCTGGGCCGCATGCATGATCGCCTTGATCGCCTGAAAAGCAACGCCGATCCGCTGGCGGCGCTCGAGGCCGAAGCCATCGCCATTCACCAAAGCGACCGCGAAGCCAACCTGACCATGGCGCAACTCGGCGTCGATCTGATTCGCAAGCATCAGGGCAACGCTCAGGCCATTCTGACTCACTGCAACACTGGCGCGCTGGCGACCGGCGGGTTCGGTACTGCGCTGGGTGTGATCCGCGCCGCTTATATAGAAGGCATGGTCGAGCGCGTCTACGCCGACGAAACCCGACCGTGGCTGCAGGGCTCGCGGCTGACCGCGTGGGAGCTGGCCAACGAAGGCATTCCGGTGACCCTGAACGCCGACTCCGCCGCCGCGCACATCATGAAAACCAAAGGCGTGACCTGGGTGATCGTCGGCGCTGATCGCATCACTGCCAATGGCGACGTGGCGAACAAGATCGGGACTTATCAACTGGCGGTGAACGCCATGCATCATGGCGTGCGCTTCATGGTGGTGGCGCCGAGTTCGACCATCGACATGAATCTGGCCAGCGGCGATGACATCCCGATCGAAGAGCGTGATGGCGCCGAGCTGCTGGAAGTTGGCGGCAAACGCGTCGGTGCCGACGTTGAAGCGTTCAACCCGGTGTTCGATGTCACTCCGGCGGATCTGATCGACGCGATCGTCACCGAAAAAGGCATCGTCGAGCGGCCGGACACCGCGAAAATGGCCCAGCTGATGTGCCGCAAGCGCCTGCATTGACAGGCTCTGGTGTTGCATTGAGCCCTTCGCGAGCAGGCTCGCTCCCACAGGTTTCGTGATCGCCACAGACCATTGTGGGAGCGAGCCTGCTCGCGAAGAGGCCGGTAAAGTCAATAAACAACTCCAATTCAGGCCGAGATTTCACATTCAACGAAGCTCTGAGCCTCTCTCGTCCCCCTCAAGCCTGTCATCGGTCAACTAACTATGCTCCATGCGCATCTGGGGGATAGGTGCGTGGCGGCCTTTGTGATAACATCCGGCGTTTTCCGAGGCGGCTCCACGGAGCTGTCTTTACTGCGCAAATCCGCGATCCAATGTTGATTTGTCGTAAGTCGGCGCATGGCACTCGGCCGGCCCCGACAAGCTTCGTTGCTCCCACATGGATATGACGAAGTTTCACCAGAAAAAGGAATCAGGCTTCTCATGGGCGAACTGGCCAAAGAAATCCTCCCGGTCAATATCGAAGACGAGCTGAAACAGTCCTACCTCGACTACGCAATGAGCGTGATCGTCGGCCGTGCACTGCCGGATGCGCGCGATGGCCTCAAGCCCGTGCACCGTCGCGTACTGTTCGCGATGAGCGAGCTGGGCAACGACTACAACAAGCCGTACAAGAAATCTGCCCGTGTCGTCGGCGACGTGATCGGTAAGTATCACCCGCACGGCGACACTGCCGTGTACGACACCATCGTTCGTATGGCCCAGCCTTTCTCCCTGCGCTACCTGCTGGTCGACGGCCAGGGCAACTTCGGTTCGGTCGACGGCGACAACGCCGCGGCCATGCGATACACCGAAGTGCGCATGACCAAGCTGGCGCACGAGCTGCTGGCTGACCTGCACAAGGAAACCGTGGACTGGGTGCCGAACTACGACGGCACCGAACTGATCCCGGCGGTCATGCCGACCCGCGTACCGAACCTCCTGGTCAACGGTTCCAGCGGTATCGCCGTGGGCATGGCGACCAACATTCCGCCGCACAACCTCGGTGAAGTCATCGACGGTTGCCTGGCCCTCATCGACAATCCCGAGCTGACCGTCGATGAGCTGATGCAATATATCCCCGGTCCGGACTTCCCGACTGCCGCGATCATCAACGGTCGCGCCGGCATCATCGAAGCCTATCGCACCGGTCGCGGGCGCATTTACATGCGTGCCCGCTCGATCATCGAAGACATCGACAAGGTCGGTGGCCGTCAGCAGATCGTCATCACCGAACTGCCTTACCAGTTGAACAAGGCGCGTCTGATCGAGAAAATCGCCGAACTGGTCAAGGAGAAGAAGCTCGAAGGTATCACCGAGCTGCGTGACGAGTCCGACAAGGACGGTATGCGCGTCGTGATCGAACTGCGTCGCGGCGAAGTGCCTGAGGTGATCCTCAACAACCTCTACGCCCAGACCCAGCTGCAATCGGTGTTCGGTATCAACATCGTCGCGCTGATCGACGGCCGTCCGCGCATCCTCAATCTCAAGGATTTGCTGGAAGCCTTCGTCCGTCACCGTCGCGAAGTGGTCACCCGCCGCACCGTGTTCGAACTGCGCAAGGCGCGCGAGCGCGGGCACATTCTCGAAGGCCAGGCCGTTGCCCTGTCGAACATCGACCCGGTGATCGCCCTGATCAAGGCCTCGCCAACGCCGTCGGAAGCCAAGGAAGCGCTGATCAGCACGCCTTGGGAATCCTCGGCGGTGGTGGCGATGGTTGAACGTGCCGGTGCCGATTCGTGCCGTCCGGAAAACCTCGATCCGCAATACGGTCTGCGCGAAGGCAAGTACTTCCTTTCGCCAGAACAGGCTCAAGCCATTCTCGAACTGCGCCTGCACCGCCTGACCGGTCTGGAGCACGAGAAGCTGCTGGCCGAGTACCAGGAGATCCTCAACCAGATCGGCGAGCTGATCCGCATCCTCAACAGCGCTGTGCGCCTGATGGAAGTGATCCGCGAAGAGCTGGAAGTGATCCGCGCCGAATACGGCGACGTGCGCCGTACCGAAATTCTCGATGCCCGTCTTGACCTGACCCTGGGCGACATGATCCCGGAAGAAGAGCGCGTCGTGACCATTTCCCACGGTGGCTACGCCAAGACCCAGCCGCTGGCTGCGTACCAGGCTCAGCGTCGTGGCGGCAAAGGCAAGTCGGCCACCGGCGTCAAGGACGAGGACTACATCGCTCACCTGCTGGTCGCCAACAGCCACACCACGCTGCTGCTGTTCTCCAGCAAGGGCAAGGTGTACTGGCTCAAGACCTACGAAATTCCGGAAGCATCCCGCGCGGCCCGTGGTCGTCCGCTGGTCAACCTGCTGCCGCTGGATGACGGTGAATACATCACCACCATGCTGCCGGTCGAGGAATATACCGAAGGTCACTACATCTTCATGGCCACCGCCAACGGCACCGTGAAGAAGACCCCGCTGGAATCCTTCAGCCGTCAGCGCAGCGTCGGTCTGATCGCGCTGGAGCTGGACGAAGGCGACGTGCTGATCTCTGCGGCCATTACCGATGGCGAGCGCGAAGTGATGCTGTTCTCCGACGGCGGCAAGGTCACCCGCTTCAAAGAGTCCGATGTACGTGCCATGGGCCGTACCGCGCGCGGCGTGCGCGGCATGCGTCTGCCGGAAGGGCAGAAGCTGATTTCCATGCTGATCCCGGAAGAAGGCAGCCAGATCCTCACCGCTTCCGAGCGTGGTTATGGCAAGCGCACCGCGATCACCGAGTTCCCTGAATACAAGCGTGGCGGCCAGGGCGTGATCGCCATGGTCAGCAACGAGCGTAACGGCCGTCTGGTCGGCGCGGTGCAGGTGCTCGACGGTGAAGAAATCATGCTGATCTCCGATCAGGGCACTCTGGTGCGTACCCGTGTCGGCGAAGTGTCGAGCCTGGGCCGTAACACTCAGGGCGTGACGCTGATCAAGCTGGCCAAGGATGAAACCCTGGTCGGGCTGGAGCGGGTCCAGGAGCCTTCGGAAGTCGAAGGCGAAGAGCTCGAAGGTGAAGAGGGCGAGGAATTCGCAGGCAGCGTCGGCATCGACGAGGCAGGTGAAGACCAGCAACTGGACGCCGCAGCTGACGAAGAACCGCAGGAATAAGCGGAAAAACGAGGGGGCGGATGAGAATTCGCCCCCTTGTTATTTGTCCGGTATGAAATATCGTCAGGCAAGGAGATCCCCTGTAGGAGTGAGCCTGCTCGCGATAGCGGTGTTTCAGTCAGCGAATGTTTATCTGACACACCGCTATCGCGAGCAGGCTCACTCCTACACTGGAAAGCGGTTTATCGCCGTTCCAGTGTCGACGGTCGATACGATTTAATGCGTGATATCAAATCAGAGCGAGATTGGATGTGAGCAAGCGAGCCTATAACTTCTGCGCCGGTCCTGCGGCGCTGCCTGAAGCTGTCCTGCAGCGCGCCCAGGGTGAACTCCTTGATTGGCACGGCAAGGGTCTGTCGGTCATGGAAATGAGCCATCGCAGCGATGAGTTCGTGTCCATTGCCACCCAGGCCGAGCAGGATCTGCGTGACCTGCTGAATATCCCGTCGAACTACAAAGTGCTGTTCCTGCAGGGCGGCGCCAGCCAGCAGTTCGCACAGATCCCGCTGAACCTGCTGCCCGAAGGTGGTTCGGCCGACTACATCGACACCGGTATCTGGTCGCAGAAAGCCATCGAAGAAGCCTCGCGCTACGGTCACGTCAACGTTGCCGCCACCGCCAAGCCTTACGACTATTTCGCCATTCCCGGCCAGAACGAGTGGAATCTGTCGAAAGACGCCGCGTACGTTCACTACGCGCCGAACGAAACCATCGGTGGTCTGGAATTCCAGTGGATCCCGCAAACCGGTGACGTGCCGCTGGTGGCCGACATGTCCTCGGACATTCTCTCGCGTCCGGTCGACATCTCGCGTTTCGGCATGATCTACGCCGGCGCACAGAAGAACATCGGCCCGAGCGGCATCCTCGTCAACATCATCCGCGAAGACCTGCTCGGCAAGGCCCGCTCGCTGTGCCCGACCATGCTCGACTACAAGGTCGCGGCCGACAACGGCTCGATGTACAACACCCCGCCGACCCTGGCCTGGTACCTGTCCGGTCTGGTGTTCCAGTGGCTGAAAGAGCAGGGCGGCGTCGAAGCGATCGCCAGGCTCAATGACGTCAAGCAGCGCACCCTGTACGACTTCATCGATGCCAGCGGCCTCTACAGCAACCCGATCAACAAGTCGGATCGCTCGTGGATGAACGTGCCGTTCCGTTTGGCTGACGATCGTCTGGACAAGCCGTTCCTCGCCGGTGCCGACGAGCGCGGTCTGCTCAACCTCAAGGGCCACCGCTCGGTGGGCGGCATGCGCGCCTCCATCTACAACGCTGTCGACATCACTGCGGTCAACGCGCTGGTGGCCTACATGGCGGAATTCGAGAAGGAACACGGCTGATGTCCGAGCAAGAACTCAAGGCACTGCGCGTTCGCATCGACGCTCTGGACACCAAAGTCCTCGAGCTGATCAGTGAGCGTGCGCGTTGCGCCCAGGAAGTCGCCCGCGTGAAGATGGCCTCGCTGGCCGAAGGCGAAGTGCCGGTGTTCTATCGTCCCGAGCGCGAAGCTCAGGTGCTCAAGCGCGTGATGGAGCGCAATCAGGGGCCGCTGGGCAACGAAGAGATGGCGCGGCTGTTCCGCGAAATCATGTCCTCGTGCCTGGCGCTGGAGCAGCCGTTGAAAGTGGCGTATCTGGGTCCTGAGGGCACTTTCACCCAAGCGGCGGCGATGAAGCACTTCGGTCACGCAGTGATCAGCAAGCCAATGGCGGCGATCGACGAAGTGTTCCGTGAAGTCGCCGCCGGTGCGGTGAATTTCGGCGTGGTGCCGGTGGAAAACTCCACTGAAGGCGCGGTCAACCACACGCTGGACAGCTTCCTCGAGCACGACATGGTGATCTGCGGCGAAGTCGAGCTGCGCATCCACCATCATCTGCTGGTCGGCGAAAACACCAAGACCGACAGCATCAGCCGCATCTATTCCCATGCGCAGTCGCTGGCCCAGTGCCGCAAGTGGCTGGACGCGCATTACCCGAATGTCGAGCGCGTCGCGGTGTCGAGCAACGCCGAAGCGGCCAAGCGGGTCAAGGGTGAGTGGAATTCCGCGGCGATCGCCGGCGACATGGCGGCGGGGCTGTACGGCCTGACGCGCCTGGCCGAGAAGATCGAAGACCGTCCGGACAACTCCACGCGCTTTTTGATGATCGGTAATCAGGAAGTGCCGCCGACCGGCGACGACAAGACCTCGATCATTGTGTCGATGAGCAACAAGCCCGGCGCGCTCCATGAGCTGCTGGTGCCGTTCCATGACAATGGCATCGACCTGACCCGCATCGAAACACGTCCGTCGCGCAGCGGCAAATGGACCTACGTGTTCTTCATCGACTTCGTCGGCCACCACCGTGATCCGTTGATCAAAGGTGTGCTGGAAAAGATCAGTCAGGAAGCAGTAGCACTCAAAGTGCTGGGTTCCTACCCGAAAGCAGTTCTCTAAGGGGTGGTAGCAAATGAGTGGCAACTTCCTCGCTCTGGCACAGCCGGGCGTGCAACAACTTTCGCCGTACGTTCCGGGCAAGCCTGTGGACGAACTGGCGCGCGAGCTGGATCTGGATCCGGCAAAAATCGTCAAACTGGCGAGCAATGAAAACCCGCTGGGCGCCAGCCCGAAAGCCTTGGCGGCGATTCGCGAAGAGCTGGCCGAGCTGACCCGCTACCCGGACGGCAATGGTTTCGCCCTGAAATCGCTGCTCGCCGAGCAGTGCCGCGTCGAGCTGAATCAGGTCACCCTGGGCAATGGCTCCAATGACATTCTTGAGCTGGTTGCCCGTGCCTATCTGGCACCGGGCTTGAATGCGGTGTTCAGCGAGCACGCTTTCGCCGTATATCCGATTGCCACCCAAGCGGTCGGCGCACAAGCCAAAGTCGTGCCGGCCAAGGATTGGGGGCATGATCTGCCGGCGATGCTTGCGGCTATCGATGCCAATACCCGTGTGGTGTTCATTGCCAATCCGAACAACCCGACCGGCACCTGGTTCGGCGCAGAAGCGCTGGACGAGTTCCTGCAGGACGTTCCCGAGCACGTGCTGGTGGTGCTCGACGAGGCTTACATCGAATACGCCGAAGGCAGCGACTTGCCGGACGGCCTCGACTTTCTCGCGGCTTATCCAAACCTGCTGGTGTCGCGCACGTTCTCCAAAGCCTATGGCCTGGCAGCGCTGCGCGTCGGTTATGGCTTGTCGACGCCTGTGGTGGCAGATGTGCTGAACCGCGTTCGCCAGCCGTTCAACGTCAACAGCCTCGCCCTCGCCGCAGCTTGTGCAGCATTGAAGGACGATGAGTATCTGGCGCAGAGCCGTCAGCTCAACGAAGCGGGCATGCAGCAGTTGCAGGCTGGTTTCCGTGAGCTGGATCTGGGCTGGATCGAGTCCAAAGGCAACTTCATCTGCGTCGATCTCGGCCAGGTCGCGGCGCCGGTTTTCCAGGGCTTGCTGCGCGAAGGCGTGATCGTGCGTCCGGTGGCCAATTACGGCATGCCGAACCACCTGCGGGTGACCATCGGTCTGCCAGCGGAAAACAGCCGTTTCCTCGAGGCGCTGCGCAAGGTTCTGGCTCGTGGTTGATGTCACTGCGCTGCAACCTGCTGCACCTATGATCGGTCGCCTTGTGGTGGTCGGTCTGGGATTGATCGGTGGTTCGTTTGCCAAAGGCTTGCGTGAGAGCGGCCTGTGCCGTGAAGTGGTCGGCGTCGATCTGGATCCGCAATCGCGCAAGCTCGCGGTCGAGTTGGGTGTGGTCGATCGCTGTGAAGACGACTTGGCGGCAGCTTGCGTCGGCGCTGATGTGATTCAGCTGGCGGTGCCGATTCTGGCGATGGAAAAACTGCTCGCACGTCTGGCTGTAATGGATCTGGGGCAGGCGATCCTCACGGATGTCGGCAGCGCCAAGGGCAATGTGGTGCGCGCGGCGACCGAAGCGTTCGGCGGCATGCCGGCGCGGTTCGTGCCGGGCCACCCGATTGCCGGTTCCGAGCAGAGCGGAGTGGAAGCCTCGAATGCCGAGCTGTTCCGCCGGCACAAGGTGATCCTGACGCCGCTCGAGCAGACCGATCCTGCCGCGCTGGCGCTGGTCGATCGCCTGTGGCGCGAGCTGGGCGCCGATGTCGAGCACATGCAGGTCGAGCGTCACGACGAAGTGCTTGCCGCGACCAGTCATCTGCCGCACCTGCTGGCCTTCGGTCTGGTCGATTCGTTGGCCAAGCGCAATGAAAATCTGGAGATCTTCCGTTACGCTGCCGGTGGTTTTCGCGATTTCACAAGAATCGCCGGAAGCGACCCGGTGATGTGGCACGACATCTTCCTCGCCAACCGCGAGGCTGTCCTGCGCACACTCGATACATTTCGCAGCGACCTCGACGCCTTGCGCGACGCGGTCGATGCAGGGGATGGGCACCAATTGTTGGGCGTTTTCACGCGCGCCCGGGTTGCCCGCGAGCATTTCAGTAAAATCCTGGCCCGCAGGGCCTATGTGGACGCTATGAATTCCAACGATCTGATCTTCCTGGCTCAACCTGGTGGCCGCCTGTCCGGTCGGATTCGCGTACCGGGTGACAAATCGATTTCCCACCGTTCGATCATGCTCGGCTCGCTGGCCGAAGGCGTCACCGAAGTCGAAGGCTTCCTCGAGGGCGAAGACGCCCTGGCGACCTTGCAGGCGTTTCGCGACATGGGCGTGGTCATCGAAGGCCCGCACCACGGCCGCGTGACCATTCACGGTGTCGGCCTGCACGGCCTGAAACCGGCGCCGGGCCCGATCTATCTGGGCAACTCCGGCACCTCGATGCGCCTGCTCTCCGGCCTGCTGGCGGCGCAGGACTTCGACAGCACCCTGACCGGCGACGCGTCGCTGTCCAAGCGTCCGATGAATCGTGTGGCCAATCCTCTGCGGGAAATGGGCGCCGTGATCGAAACCGCCGCTGAAGGTCGTCCGCCGATGACCATTCGCGGTGGCCACAAGCTCAAAGGCCTGACCTACACCATGCCGATGGCCAGCGCTCAGGTGAAATCCTGCCTGCTGCTCGCCGGCCTGTACGCCGAAGGCAAGACCACCGTCACCGAGCCAGCACCGACCCGTGACCACACCGAGCGCATGCTGCGTGGCTTCGGCTATCCGGTCAGCGTCGACGGTGCCACGGCTTCGGTCGAGTCCGGCGGCAAGCTCACTGCAACTCACATCGAAGTGCCGGGCGATATCTCGTCATCGGCGTTCTTCCTCGTCGCGGCCTCGATCGCCGAGGGTTCCGAACTGGTGCTGGAGCACGTCGGTATCAACCCGACCCGTACTGGCGTGATCGACATCCTGCGTTTGATGGGCGCTGATATCACTCTGGAAAACCAGCGCGAAGTCGGCGGTGAGCCAGTGGCTGACTTGCGCGTGCGGGCAGCTAGACTCAAAGGTATCGAGATTCCGGAAGAACTGGTGCCGCTGGCGATCGACGAATTCCCGGTACTGTTCGTCGCTGCTGCATGCGCCGAAGGGCGGACCGTGCTGACTGGCGCCGAAGAGCTGCGGGTCAAGGAATCCGACCGGATCCAGGTCATGGCGGACGGTTTGCTGGCGCTGGGCGTCAAGTGCGAACCGACCCCGGACGGCATCATCATCGACGGCGGCCCGATCGGCGGCGGTGAAGTGCACGGTCACGGCGATCACCGTATTGCCATGGCTTTCAGCGTTGCCTCGTTGCGCGCTACCGCACCGATCCGTATCCACGATTGCGCCAACGTCGCGACCTCGTTCCCCAACTTCCTCGCGCTGTGCGGGCAAGTCGGCATTCGTGTGGCACAAGAGGCTCAGTCGTGAAAAACATTGCACCGGTCATCACCATCGATGGGCCAAGCGGCTCCGGCAAAGGCACGGTCGCCGGGATTCTGGCCAAGCGTCTGGGCTGGAACCTGCTGGATTCCGGTGCGCTTTATCGTTTGCTCGCGTTCGCTGCGCACAATCATGGCGTCGACCTGACCAACGAAGAGCTGCTGAAGACATTGGCCGCTCATCTGGATGTGCAGTTCATCGCCGCGACCGAAGGTCAGTTACAGCGGATCATTCTGGAAGGCGATGAAGTCAGCGATGTCATTCGCACTGAAAGCGTCGGTTCCGGTGCCTCGCAAGTGGCTGCGCTGCCCGCCGTGCGCGAGGCGCTGCTGCAGCGCCAGCGCGCATTCCAGGAAGCGCCAGGCCTGGTGGCTGACGGTCGCGACATGGGTACGGTGGTTTTTCCGGATGCACCGCTGAAGATTTTCCTGACCGCCAGTGCCGAGGAGCGGGCGCGCCGTCGATATTTGCAGTTGAAGGGCAAAGTCGAGGGTGTTAGTCTGTCGAGTCTGCTAGATGAGATCCGTGCACGCGATGAGCGTGACACCCAGCGCGCAGTAGCCCCGCTCAAGCCGGCGGCCGACGCGATTCAGCTGGATTCCACGGAGCTTTCCATCGATCAGGTGCTTGAACGCATCATGAGCGAGATCGCCATTCGCGATATCGCCGGGTGACCAAGAGGGCCGCAGGGGACCAGTCATAGTCCTGCGGTGCTTCTTTTAAATGAAACTAACCCACACCGTCTGGGGTGTGGAGATGGGCGTTTACTTCGCCCTCATCTACAGGAATTAAAATGAGCGAAAGCTTTGCGGAACTCTTTGAAGAAAGCCTGAAAACCCTGAACCTTCAGGCAGGCTCCATCATCACCGGTGTTATCGTTGATATCGATTACCAGGCTCGCTGGGTAACCGTTCACGCTGGTCTGAAGTCTGAAGCACTCATCCCGCTTGAGCAGTTCTACAACGATGCTGGCGAACTGAACATCAACGTTGGTGATGAAGTTCACGTTGCTCTGGATTCGGTTGAAGACGGCTTTGGCGAAACCAAGCTGTCCCGTGAAAAAGCCAAGCGCGCTGAATGCTGGATCGTTCTGGAAGCAGCCTTCGCAGCCGAGGAAGTGGTCAAGGGCGTTATCAACGGTAAGGTTAAAGGCGGCTTCACTGTCGACGTTAACGGCATCCGTGCGTTCCTGCCAGGTTCCCTGGTTGACGTCCGTCCTGTGCGCGACACCACGCACCTGGAAGGCAAAGAGCTGGAATTCAAGGTCATCAAGCTGGACCAGAAGCGCAACAACGTTGTCGTTTCCCGTCGCAGCGTCCTCGAAGCCGAGAACTCCGCCGAGCGTGAAGCTCTGCTGGAATCCCTGCAGGAAGGCCAGCAAGTCAAAGGTATCGTCAAAAACCTCACCGATTACGGCGCATTCGTCGATCTGGGTGGCGTGGACGGCCTGCTGCACATCACCGACATGGCCTGGAAGCGCATCAAGCATCCTTCCGAGATCGTCAACGTTGGTGACGAAATCGACGTCAAGGTTCTGAAATACGATCGCGAACGCAACCGTGTTTCCCTGGGCCTGAAGCAACTGGGCGAAGATCCATGGGTTGCTATCAAAGCCCGTTACCCAGAAGGCACTCGCGTAACCGCTCGTGTAACCAACCTGACCGACTACGGCTGCTTCGCTGAGCTGGAAGAAGGCGTTGAAGGCCTGGTACACGTTTCGGAAATGGACTGGACCAACAAGAACATCCACCCTTCGAAAGTCGTACAAGTCGGCGACGAAGTGGAAGTCATGGTTCTGGACATCGACGAAGAGCGTCGTCGTATCTCCCTGGGCATCAAGCAGTGCAAGTCGAACCCATGGGAAGACTTCTCTGGCCAGTTCAACAAGGGCGACAAGATCTCCGGCACCATCAAGTCGATCACCGATTTCGGTATCTTCATTGGTCTGGACGGCGGCATCGACGGTCTGGTTCACCTGTCCGACATCTCCTGGAACGAAGTGGGCGAAGAAGCCGTACGTCGTTTCAAGAAGGGCGACGAGCTGGACACTGTCATCCTGTCGGTTGACCCGGAGCGCGAGCGCATCTCCCTGGGCATCAAGCAACTGGAAAGCGATCCGTTCTCCGAGTACGTCTCGGTTAACGACAAGGGCGCTATCGTGACCGGTACCGTGAAAGAAGTTGACGCCAAAGGCGCCATCATCGTTCTGGCCGACGACATCGAAGCTACCCTGAAAGCCTCCGAAATCAGCCGTGACCGCGTTGAAGACGCGCGCAACGTTCTGAAAGAAGGCCAGGAAGTTGAAGCCAAGATCATCAGCGTTGATCGCAAGAGCCGCGTAATCCAGCTCTCGATCAAGTCGAAAGACGATGCTGAAGAGAAAGAAGCCATCCAGAGCCTGAAAGCAGCTCCGGAAGGTGAAGCAGCTGACACCACTATGGCGGCACTGCTGCGTCAAGCAATGGCCAAACAGAACTAAGTTCTGCTTGATCATGAAAAAGGGCGACTTCGGTCGCCCTTTTTTGTGTCTGCGATTTGGTCTTTGTACGCCCGTGCATGAAACCATTGCGTCCGCCTGTGGGTCTGTTTCTTTAATCGGATCAATCGCCTATTCGCGACTAAGCTTGGTCTTGAGCGTGTAGTCGTCGGGCTTGCCTGGCATAAGGAAGTGGATGAACAAGTTACTTGTTGTTGCAATGGTAATGGCGCTGGCAGGTTGTGCCACCAGTGCGAAGACCCATGCAGTACGTGGTGTCAGCGGTATCGAAGTCGACTGTTCGGGGCTCGGTTCCAGCTGGGAGAAGTGCCAGAAGCGTGCGGCTAAAGAGTGCAAGGGCAAAGGCTACAAGGTCATCACCCGCTCTGATGATGCGAAAGATGAAGACGACTATCCGTTCGGCTTCAATCCCGCAGGCTTTGTCACCCGGACCATGCTGGTGATGTGTCGCTAGGTGCGCAGCGTTCCGGCTCGCGGGTTCGATGCCCTGAAAATGGGCGTTTTAACGCGGGGGAAGATATGTCAATCCCTGGGCTGTTCAAATTCTTCGGGGCATGCTAAAACCTTTCAAGCGCTGATCTAGCTGCTTGAAAAAGAAGGGAAAAATATGACGAAGTCGGAGTTGATCGAACGAATTGTCACCCATCAAGGGCTACTCTCATCCAAGGATGTTGAGCTGGCTATCAAGACCATGCTTGAACAAATGTCTCAGTGCCTTGCCACCGGTGATCGCATCGAGATCCGTGGATTCGGCAGCTTCTCCCTGCACTACCGCGCGCCCCGCGTCGGCCGTAACCCAAAGACCGGCCAGTCTGTCAGTCTGGACGGCAAATTCGTTCCGCATTTCAAGCCAGGCAAGGAGTTGCGTGACCGCGTGAACGAGGAAGAGGAGGAGGGCGCTTGATCTTCGCTATTCAAATTCGAGGGCGTGTGAATGCGTAATCTGAAACGCATACTGCTTGGCGTATTTCTTCTGTTGATGGTTCTGGTTGTTCTGGCGTTTGTACTGGAGAACCAGCAATCGGTTGCGCTTTTGTTTCTGGGTTTTTCCGGCCCGCAGTTGCCAGTCTCGGTGGTTGCAGTGTTGGCGCTGCTGATTGGCATGCTGATCGGCCCGGTATTGGGCTGGTTTCTGGGGCGTTCGTCCAGAGCCGCACGCAAGCGAATGGTCTGAAAACGGCAGGCGCAAGGCATCTGTCGAAATTGCGCCTCGGCCTGCCTTTATCCATTAGTAAAACCATCATTAAGCTGTAAAATGCGTCCCTTGTTCGATCGTGCCTTCTGCATGTCGATTCAGACTGACTCTGACGGATGCCGACTGATAGTGGCTTCTGCATTCATGGATTAGACCGCGCTCGCTAGCAGCGCTGTCCGCAGCTCAAGGGTATCGCTTCGCGTGAAAATTCTAGTTACCGGCGGTGCCGGCTTCATTGGCTCGGCAGTCATCCGTCACATCATCTCCAACACTTCCGATGCAGTCGTTAACGTCGATAAACTCACGTACGCCGGCAATCTGGAGTCCTTGGCGGAAGTCAGCCAGAATTCGCGTTATGCGTTCGAGCGAGTCGATATCTGTGATCGTGAGCAGATCGACCGCGTTCTGCGTGAGCATCAACCGGATGCAATCATGCACCTGGCCGCAGAATCCCACGTCGATCGCTCGATATCGGGCCCGTCCGACTTCATCCAGACCAATATCATCGGTACCTACACGCTGCTCGAGGCCGCGCGCCACTACTGGGCCGCGCTGGACGATGCGCGTAAAGCGCGCTTCCGCTTCCACCACATTTCGACTGACGAAGTTTACGGAGACCTCGAAGGTCCGGAAGACCTCTTCACCGAAACCACGCCTTATCAACCAAGCTCACCCTACTCGGCGAGCAAGGCCAGCTCCGATCATCTGGTTCGTGCCTGGGCACGCACTTATGGCTTGCCTACGCTGGTGACCAACTGCTCGAACAACTATGGCCCATGTCACTTCCCTGAGAAGCTGATCCCGCTGATCATTCTCAACGCACTTGAAGGCAAGCCGCTGCCGGTGTACGGCAAAGGCGATCAGGTTCGCGATTGGTTGTATGTCGAAGATCATGCTCGTGCGTTGTACAAAGTCGTCACCGAAGGCGTCATCGGTGAGACCTACAACATCGGTGGACACAACGAAAAACAGAACATCGACGTGGTGCATACCCTGTGTTCGTTGCTCGATGAGTTGCGGCCTGATTCGGCCCATCGTCCCCATGCCAGCCTGATTACCTATGTGCAGGATCGCCCGGGGCATGATCAGCGTTATGCAATCGATGCCAGCAAGATCCAGCGGGAATTGGGTTGGGCGCCTGAAGAGACCTTCGAGACCGGAATCCGCAAGACGGTTGAGTGGTATTTGAACAACGCTGATTGGGTTGAGCACGTGAAGAGCGGCAGCTATCAGCAGTGGATCGATCAGAACTACACGGATCGCTCGAACAACGCATGAAAATTCTGTTGCTGGGCAAGAGCGGTCAGGTGGGCTGGGAGCTGCAACGCTCTCTGGCTCCGCTTGGAGAGTTGATTGCACTTGATCGCCATCAGGCCGATGGATTGAATGGCGATCTGTCGAATCCCGAGGCTCTTCGCGCGACGATTCGGCAGGTGCAGCCCGACGTTATCGTTAACGCTGCTGCTTACACTGCCGTTGATAAAGCCGAATCGGAAACCGAGTTGGCTGACCGTGTAAACGGCATTGCAGCGGGTGTTATGGCTGAAGAAGCCGCCGCCTCCGGTGCCTGGCTGGTTCATTACTCAACCGATTACGTTTTCAATGGCCAGGGCACTGCCGCGTGGCGGGAAACCGATGCCGTTGCGCCGGTGAACCACTATGGCTCCAGCAAACTCGCCGGCGAGCGGGCAATCACTGCATCGGGCTGCAAGCACCTGATCTTCCGTACCAGCTGGGTTTATGGCGCTCGCGGTAACAACTTCGCGAAGACGATGCTGCGCTTGGCCACCGATCGCGAAACGTTGAGCGTGGTCGCGGATCAGATTGGTGCGCCTACCGGTGCAGATCTGATTGCCGACGTAACGGCTCAGGCGCTTCGCCAGGCCCTGCAACAGCCCGAGCTGGCGGGGTTGTACCACTTGGCAGCCGCTGGTGAAGTGTCCTGGCATGGCTACGCAAGCGAGGTGATCGCTTTCGCTAAAGCCAATGGTGAATTACTCGCGGTGAAGGCTATCGAGCCGGTCGAAACCACTGCGTTTCCGACGCCCGCACACCGACCGCTGAACTCGCGACTGAATACTCAAAAGCTGCGCGCTACTTTTTCTCTACACTTGCCGGATTGGCAAAGTGGTGTAACCCGAATGCTCAGGGAAATTCTGAATAAATGATCAAGACCAATCGTAAAGGCATCATTCTGGCAGGTGGCTCCGGGACACGTTTGCATCCGGTCACGCTGGGGGTGTCCAAGCAGCTGTTGCCTATCTACGACAAGCCGATGATTTTCTATCCGTTGTCGGTGCTCATGCTCGCGGGCATACGAGAAATCCTGATCATTTCGACGCCTGAAGACTTGCCCAATTTCCGCAAGCTCCTGGGTGACGGCAGTCTGTATGGCATCGAGTTGAGTTATGCCGAGCAGCCGAGCCCGGACGGCCTTGCGCAGGCGTTCATCATCGGCGAGTCGTTTATCGGTAGCGACCCTTGCTGCCTGATTCTCGGCGACAATATCTTTTACGGTCAGTACTTCACTGAAAACCTGCGCTCTGCCAACGCTCAGCCCTCAGGCGCGACAGTGTTCGGCTATCACGTGTCCGACCCGGAGCGTTTCGGAGTGGTGGAATTCGATGCCAATGGCTGTGCGCTGAGCATCGAAGAAAAGCCACTGAAGCCGAAATCCAACTACGCCGTGACCGGGTTGTACTTCTACGATAACCAGGTTGTCGAAATCGCCAGGAACATCAAGCCGTCGGAACGAGGCGAGCTGGAAATCACCGACATCAATCGCGCGTATCTGGAACAGAAAACCCTGAACGTCGAAATGTTGGGGCGCGGCTTTGCCTGGCTGGATACCGGTACGCATGACTCGCTGCTGGAAGCCGGGCATTTCGTCCACACTATCGAACACCGTCAGGGGCTCAAAGTCGCTTGCCTTGAAGAAATCGCCTACCACAACGGCTGGATCAGCGCAGAGCAAGTCGAAGCTCAGGCGCTGCGCCTGAAGAAAACCGGCTACGGGCAATATCTGCAGAAGCTGCTCGATCAGCCAGCACGTTGACGGGCGCGGTTTATCGAGCGCTGTTTGTTGCATTCTGTCGAGGTATCAATTGCGATTGGCGATGTAGAATGGCAGGCAATTACGCAACGTATTCCGCGCTCGCGAGGGCGCATGTGTCATCAGTCCCGTTGTCTTGAGATCGAGAGGCGGGGCAAGGATTCTGCACTGGGTTTGGTGCAGTTCGATTGCAAACATAATTGAGACTGCTTTCCTGACAATCATTGGCGGGAGAGAGGGTTAAGGACTTTGAGCATGGAACTGATTCCCGTAATTTTGTCTGGCGGAGTGGGCAGCCGGTTGTGGCCTGTGTCCCGAGAAGCCCATCCCAAGCCCTTCATGGAGTTGCCGGATGGTCAGAATCTGATCCAGAAGACGTTCCTGCGCGCCTCACGGCTGGACGGTGTGGTGGAAGTCCTCACCGTGACCAATCGTGAGTTGCTGTTCAAGACTGAAGATGAATACGGCGTCGTCAACACGGCCAGGCACGCGCAAGGCTTCATCCTCGAACCCTTTGGGCGAAATACTGCAGCGGCAGTGGCGGCGGCGGCTCTGCAACTGGAGACCACCCATGGTCCCGATGCACACATGCTGGTGCTCGCCGCCGATCATTTGATCCAGGACGAAAAAGCCTTTGCCGCGGCCGTGTCCAATGCCGTGGCGCTGGCCAGTGAAGGCTGGCTGGTTACGTTTGGCATTCAGCCGACCTATCCGGAAACCGGTTTCGGTTACATCGAGGCGCAGAAAGAGGCGCCGCTCAAAGGCGGGCTGAAGGTCGCCCGGTTTGTCGAGAAGCCTGATCTGGAGACTGCACAGAACTACGTCAGTGCCGGCAACTATTTCTGGAACTCGGGCATGTTCTGTTTCCGTGTAGGCACCGTCCTGGAAGAGCTTCGGCTGCACGCCCCCGACGTTGTCGAGGCGGTTGCAAAGACCATCGAGGTGTCTCGCCTGACTTCCTCCAACAAATATCGTTGCCTGGCGCTGGACAGCGAAAGCTTTGCGCAGGTGCCGGATATTTCCATCGACTATGCATTGATGGAGCGTTCCCAGAAAGTCGCAACCATTCCGTGTGACATCGGCTGGAGTGACATCGGCTCATGGAACGCGGTGAGCGAACTGACTGCGCCGGATGAAAACGGCAACCGCTTTGAAGGCGAAGTGCTGTCCCATGGCTCGCGCAATAATTATGTGAACAGCGAAGGGCGTCTGACTGCGCTGGTCGGTGTGGAAGACCTGTTGGTCATCGACACGCCTGATGCGGTGATGATTGCTCATAAGGATCACGCTCAAGACGTGAAACACATCGTCAATCAGCTCAAGGCGTGCAGCCACACCGTGCATTTGCTGCACCGTACGGTCCACCGTCCATGGGGTACCTACACGACCCTGGAAAATGGCGAACGCTTCAAGATCAAGCGGATTGTCGTAAAGCCCAAGGCGTCGCTGTCGCTGCAGATGCATCATCACCGCAGTGAACACTGGATCGTCGTCAGCGGGATGGCGGTCGTGGTCAACGACCAGCAGGAACTGATGCTCAACACCAACGAGTCGACGTTCATCCGTGCCGGTCACCAGCATCGCCTCATGAACCCGGGCGTCATTGACCTGGTGCTGATCGAGGTGCAGAGCGGCGATTATCTGGGTGAAGACGATATCGTCCGCTTCGAAGACAACTACGGCCGCGTCGACAAATAACAGCGGGTTGCAGCCTTAAGCCTGATCGGCGATTTTTTACCGGTCGGGCTTATTTGCATGTGGCTTCACGCGACTTCACTCCCTATCGATGATTCACAGCTGCGGCATTTACCGGCGGCTGTCTCGGATTCCCAGGCAAGAGATCGAAATGCATACCCCTATCAAGACCCGCTGCTTCAAGGCTTATGACATCCGTGGTGAAGTACCGGTCGATCTGAACGAGGATGTCGCTTACCGGATCGGCCGGGCCATGGTCGTCGAGTTGCAAGCCAAAAGCATCGTGCTGGGGCGGGACATGCGACTGGAAAGTCCGATGCTGGCCGAGGCGATGAGCCGTGGTCTGAGAGAGGCAGGTGCCGATGTCATCGATATCGGACTATGC
Organism: Pseudomonas sp. HN2; assembly: GCF_020736465.1. Taxonomy (NCBI): domain Bacteria; kingdom Pseudomonadati; phylum Pseudomonadota; class Gammaproteobacteria; order Pseudomonadales; family Pseudomonadaceae; genus Pseudomonas; species Pseudomonas sp. HN2. The sequence goes on along the minus strand of NZ_CP085885.1, from coordinate 4,279,654 downwards.
GGAACTGAAGAAGTCTATTTCGCCACCAGTGCCTTCAATGCCGACGGTGGCGTAATGATCACGGCGAGTCACAACCCCAAAGGCTATAACGGGATGAAACTGGTCAAGTCGCAGTCACGGCCCATCAGCGGTGACACCGGGCTGAACGCCATCCGTGATCGGGTAGAGAGTGGTGACCTTGGCGCGTTGGCGGATGCCGTCGGTAACGTGCGTGAGGCGTTCGATAAAAGCCGTTACATCGATCACCTGCTGACTTACATCGACGTGGCGGACCTCAAGCCGCTGAAGATCCTGGCAGACCCTGGCAACGGTGCTGCCGGGCCGGTCCTGCAGGAGTTGATGGGCAAGTTGCCATTCGAATGGACGCTGATCAATGCCGAGCCGGACGGTCACTTCCCCAATGGCGTGCCCAATCCCCTGCTGCCGGAAAATCGCGAGCTGACGCGCCAGGCATTGCTTGAAAATGGCTGCGATGTGGGGCTGGCGTGGGATGGGGATTTTGACCGTTGTTTCTTTTTCGACGAAACCGGCCGGTTTATCGAAGGTTATTACCTGGTCGGTCTGTTGGCGGAAATGTTGCTCAAGCAACACCCGGGCAGCAAGATCATTCATGACCCGCGGCTGACCTGGAACACCATCGAGCAGGTCGAGCAAGCTGGCGGTGTACCGGTGCTGTGCAAGACCGGACATGCCTTTATCAAAGAGCGCATGCGTATCGAGGACGCCATTTATGGCGGCGAAATGAGTGCCCACCACTATTTCCGTGATTTCGCCTATTGTGACAGCGGGATGATCCCCTGGTTGTTGGTCACGGCCCTGATGTCCAGCACTGGCAAGAGCCTGGCGCAACTGGTCGATGAGCGTATTGCCGCTTATCCATGCACCGGCGAGATCAATTATCGCGTTGAAGATGTGCCGGCGATGCTGCACCAAGTCCTGGAGCATTTCCTGCCGCTCAATCCCGCGCTCGACAGGACTGACGGCATCAGCGTGTCGTTTGCCGACTGGCGCTTCAACCTGCGCGGCTCCAACACCGAGCCGCTGTTGCGCCTCAACGTCGAGACCCGTGGCGATCAGGCGTTGATGTGGGCGCGTCTGAAAGAGATCGAGTTGTTGATCAAAGGTGCTTGAAGCTTCGCCCGTCTGGTATTCAGCGGCGCCGGTGCTTTGGTGAGCGAAGCACAGCGATGCGGGCGCGGGTTGCGAAACATCATTTCTATAGGTTGCCATTTTGAAAACGGTTTTATTGCTAAGCACGTACCCGATTGCCAGTCCCCGCCACGGCGGACAGGTCCGGGTCGCCAACATCGCCAAGACCTTTCGCGAAAATGGTTGGGATGTGACTCATCTGGCTGTCTATGAGCCGGAAGGTTATCCGCCATCTACCCTGGGTGCCAACGATGTCAGCTTTCCGGCTGGCAGCGACTTCAGGAAATACAAGGGCACGTACGTGCCATTGATCAACGATTTGCTGTCCGGGGAATTCGCAGCGTCGGAGCAGGGCGGGTTCGCTGACATTCTCAAGAAACTGCCGCCAGTGATCGACGTCATTCATGTCGAGCAGCCATGGCTATGGCCGCTGGTGCTGAAGATCCGCCAGATGCCGCAATACGCCAATGCCTGCCTCATTTACGGCTCGCAGAACATCGAGGCTCCGCTGAAGCAGGAGATCCTCGACAGCTACGGCATCAAGGGCGCCGAATCGGTGATCGCCGACATCGAGACGCTCGAGCGCAAGGCGACGCTGGAAGCAGATATCGCCGTGGCGGTAACCCAGGCCGATTTCGATATTCTCAAGGCCTGGGGCGCGAAAAGACCGCTGCTGGCGTCCAACGGTATCGCGCCGTGGTCGGCCAGGGCGGAGTTGCTCGCCAGTTGGAAGGAGCGGCTGCCGCAGTCGCCCTGGATTCTCTATGTTGCCAGTGCCCATCCGCCCAACTTCAAGGGTTTCAATGAATGCCTCGGCAGTTCTCTGGCGTGCATTCCTCCGGACAGCAAACTGGTGGTGGTCGGCAGTGTATGTGAGCACCTCGAAACCACACTTCGCGACAGTCGCTGGGGACAACTGAACCTTTCGCGCCTGCAACTGCTGTACATGCTGCCGGACGAAGATCTGGACGCCGTCAAGACACTTGCGCACGCATTTCTGTTACCGATCCCCCACGGTGGCGGCTCGAATATCAAAACCGCGGAAGCCATTTACTCTGGCAAGTACGTCATCGGTACCGAAGCGGCATTTCGTGGTTTTGAACAGCATCTTCTGCTTCCCGAGCTCAGTGTTGCGCGTACGCCACACGAGTTTCATGCGGCAATCCGCGCGCGTCTCACCGGGCCTGCGACGATCAGTGGTGACGGCCCGGACAGAGCATCGCGCGAGCCATTGACGTGGGCTCGGAGTCTGGAATCAATTCCGCGTACAGCGGCAGACGTAATCGTTCAGAAGGCGCAAGCATGACCACTTGGTTTGATGTAACAACCATTCTTGGCTGGCGTCGGCCTGCCGTAGGCATTATTCGTACCGAGGCCGAGGCTGCGGCCCATGCGCTCGAACTGATTGCGGCGGGGGAAGAGGTGAAGTTCTGCTTCTTCAGTCATGCCACCGGATACAGCGCGATCGATGCGGCCGACGTGGCAGCGACCCTGAAGAGAATTTCCGGGGCTCACGCAGCAGCGCCAGGCCGGACAGTTGCGGGCGCTACCCATAAACGTTCGATAGAGGCGCGCCTGAAAGAAAAGGCGACCAAGGTACTGAACCGCCTGCCCCCCAAGTTGAGCGGGCGTATCTATCAGTTTTTCCAGCTGCGCCGTACCTCCATCGTTGAAGCGGTGATCGGCGTCCGCCATTTGATCTCGGCCGCACGGGCTTTTTTCAAACCGGCCCAGCGCAGCCATGTATTCAATCCTTCGTCACGCAAAGTGCACAGTGGCGGCCATCCCTTTGCCAAAGGCGACAGCTACATATCGGTGGGGCTGGACTGGGACAATAAAGACCTTGCGCATCTCTATGAGTTGAAGAAGCAGGTCGGTTTGCGCGTCATTCTCTTCTGCTACGACGTGATTCCGGTGAGGCTGCCACACTTGTGCGTGGGTGATGTTGCGGCCAAGTTTGCCAATTACTTTGCTGACGTCGCCTGGTGCGCGGACAAGATCCTGTGCATTTCCGAATGCACGCGCAAGGATCTGATCGCGTTGCTCGATGAATTGGGTGCGCCGATTCCTGAAACGGCGGTGGTCAAGTTGGGCTGCCAGCTATCCCACGAGTTGAGCGACACCGTCAGCCCCGACGTCGAAACATTGTTGAAAGAGCGTTTCGTGCTGTTCGTTTCCACGATCGAGCGCCGCAAGAACCACGAAGTGCTATATCGCGCCTATACGCGCCTGATCGATAGCGGTGTTGAGGATCTGCCTAAACTGGTCTTCGTCGGAATGCCGGGTTGGGGCGTGGGTGACTTGTTATCGGACATCTCCCTTGACCCGAGAACCCGGGATTACATACGGATTCTCAACAACGTTTCGGACTCTGACCTCATGCATCTGTATCGCAACTGCATGATGACCGCGTTCCCTTCCTTGTATGAAGGCTGGGGGTTGCCTGTTGCCGAAAGTCTGGCTGCCGGCAAGTATTGCCTGGCCTCCAATGCGGCTTCGATTCCGGAAGTAGGCGGGCATCTGCTGGACTACCTGGAGCCGTGGGATGTGTCGGCGTGGGTCGCTGAACTGCACAAATATGCTTTCGATCCGCTGGCGCTGGCGGCCAAGGAAGCGGCGATCAAACGTGATTACAAACCCGTTGCCTGGAAAGAGACGGCGCAGTTTGTTTTCGATAGCCTGAAGTAACGATTACAGCATGCGGTGGATCAGGGGCGATCCACCGCATGCTGGTATTCAGGCAATCGTATTGGTGTTGAACAGATTCAGCGACTTGAGAATCTCGGGCGTACCGAGCAATTCGGGGCTCGCTGACCATTTCTCGATGATGGTCGCAAAATGGTCGACCGCTGAAATGATGACCTTCGCCCGAAGCGCGACAGGCACAGCCTGCGCAAGTTTGTGGGCGTAGTTCTCGGCCGTGAATGTATCCTGTGCCCACGTTTGCGCCTGCTTGCCGATATCGATCGCCGAGGAGGGGCTGCCGCGCAGTGATAGAAGGATCTTCTTCAGATCTTCTATTTCCCTTTCAGGCGATACCTTCAATACATACTGATCGGGCAGTTCGCTGTAAAAGCCAGTGTTGGTAACGATGGTGGCTTTACCGTAGAGCATCGCTTCAATCGCAGAGGCCGACGCAGCTTCGAGGCTGGGCCAGCGCAGGCAACTGATGACGTCAGCTTCGCGAATGGCCTCTGACAACGGGGCGTCATCGACTTCGTTGGAAATGATCAGCTCGACCCCGGCCTTGGCGGCCATTTCGGTCAATTTCCGTTCGACATCCGGAAGAATCGCCCCCACCAGACGGTAACTCACGTTCTTTCGAAGTGAGGCGTTGCTGGCAATCGCCTTGATGCAACTTTCCACGCGTTTGTTGGGGTTGACGTGGCCGATGGTCAACAAGCGCAACTTGCGATTGTCATTGTGTACCGGTTGCACATCGACGGCCCCGGGAGCGTCGTAGGCCAGCGGTGTCACGAAAACCGGACCCGCGCACGCGGCCATTACCCGCTTGCATCCCCAGTTGCTATGGGTAATCACGCCGGTGGCCATCGAACTGATCCATTCGGTCAGCGGTGCGGTTTCTCGCGTCGAGTTGATGAAGGTCGTACTGTCGCTGACGTTGAAGTAGTCGGTGGCGATTCTGCGTCCGTACCACTGCGTCAGGATGTGATGGGCTTCATCGCGCCGCTGCTGCGCCCAGCCCCAGAAAAGATGGCCGAGGAAGAAGTCATGCAGGCAGACGATGCCTGGGGCTTTGTGAAGCCAGGCCACGCCACCTTCGTGAAACTCGTAGTTGTCGCCGATCTGGTAGACGAGGCAGTCAGCGTCGGCCACTTCGGTGCTAACCCGTTCTTCATCCGTCCAGGCAATGACGGTGCAACCGAAGTCATGAGCCTCTTTGTCGAGAACATGCGGGCTTTCAGTGCGCACCAGCACAATGTGGTGCTGCTGACTGAGCAGGGCGCGAACCACGAGACGAGTCATCCTTCCGATGGCGGAGGATTTGACGCCGGGGGTAAAAATGACCAGTTTCATTTAAGTAGCGCCTCTATGGTCTCGGGCCAGTTGATGCCCAGGGTGTTCCACAGCGCCTCCGCGCCTTCGCCGTACTCGATGGTTCGGGTTTTGCTTTCGAACGCCGCATTCATCGCTTCGGCCAGACTTTCTGCAGTGGGCTCTGCTCGCCATCCGGACTCCTGCGGATTGACCAGGCCCAGGATGCCACCGCTGTCGGTCGTCGTGATCAGTGCCTTGCGCGCAGTGGCGGCTTCCATCGCGACGTAACCCAGGGAGTCTTCATCGAACGGGATGTAAGCAACGGCGAGTGCACGATTGACATAATTGACGTAGGTGGACCGAGGCAGGAAGCCAAGGTCGAGTTTGACGCGATCATGCAGGCCGAACTCATTGATGATCGAATGCAATTGCAGCGTGTCGGCGTGCGACTCGGGAGGCCCGGCAATGACCAGCTTGACCCGTTTGTCGGCTTTGGCAAGTGCTCGCAGCAGCAAGTGCTGACGCTTCATGCCGTTGACGCGTCCGCCGGCAAATATGTAATCGTCATATTCACCGCCGGTGAATGCTTCAGGATCGTTTACGGGCGGCAACAGCACCTGCGAGTCGAAGCCGTTGTACTTGAACAACCGCTGTCTGGTCACTTCGGAGTTGGTGTAGATGCTGCGGCTCTCCGCGAATGTTTCGTTGTCCGCGTTGATAATGGCGTTGCGAATGTCGGTGCCGCTTTTGTCTGCCGGCAGGTTGGTCTGGCCGACGTCGTAAAGGTCGTAGGCCTGACGATACTGGTGCAGCAGCCACAGTGATTTGCGGTGGTGGCGAACCAGGTACGCCGGGAATTTCAAGGCGATGACGTGATCGGTATTGAAGATTTCCAGCGTGCGGGTCAGCAACATCTGCGAGGGGATGCGCGATGCCGGTTCCCACTGAGCCGGGATGCGCATGACTTCGGCGTCGTGACCGGCCATGAGCAGGTTTCTTTGCAGATTGACCGCCAATTCTTCTGCGCCGCCCCAGATGAACGGAGCCATGTTGTTCACAATCAGGACTTTCATGCCAACAGACGCTCCAGCACATGTGACCAGGAAATTTTCAAGTCAACCAGGCGCTGCCGGGCATTCTTGCCCATCGCTTCGGTCAGACTTCGATCCCGGTAGAGTTTGTCCATCGCAACGGCCAGAGACTCTGGAGTCGGCTCGGCGATATAACCGTTGTAGCCATCCTGCACCAACTCCAGAACGCCACCCGAGTCGGTAGTGGTGAGGATCGGTTTTTCCGCGTGACTGGCTTCGAGGCTGGGATAGCCGTAGGAGTCTTCATCAACCGGAAGGTAAGCGGCAGCCAGGCAAACTGACAACTGCGCGACCTTTTCTTCTTCGGTGATCCAGCGATCATCCAGGGTCACTCGGTCCGAAAGGCCGTACTCTTCGATTTTTTCTCGCAGGGCGATGCCGTAGTCAGGACCCGCGCCCGTTCCCAGCAACCGCAGGCGGACCGGCGTCGTCGTATAGTTCAGTGCGTCGATCAGCAGGTGTTGGCGCTTGTGATGTTCGAGGCGGCAGATGTAAGCGATTTCATCGTTGTAGCCAGCGCAAAAAAAACGCTCCGACTCGAAGACCGGAGGGTAAAGCACCTCGCTATCGAAGTCGTTGTAGGTCTTGAGTCGCTTGGATACGACCTTCGAATTGGTGAAGATCGCCTTTGCTTCGCCCAGGGCTCGGGTATCGGCATCCACCAGCGCATCGCGAATTGCGCGATGCTTGGCATCGTCCGGGAAATCGCGGTACGGGCTGTCCCACATATCGTAGAACGCACGAATGTGATGGATGAACCAGAGGATCTTGTGCGGATGGGGAATCAGGTGCGACTGTGGCCGGAAACATATCACCCGGTCAGCGCTCTGCAGATCGACCCAACGCAACGCCATCATCTGTTGAAACAACAGATCCGGCGCATCCAGTTCGGGCAAGTAGATGACTTCGACCTGATGGCCGGCAGCCGTCAGTGTAGAGGCCAGCCAGTCGACGATATTCCTTCCGCCCCCTCTGATGAAGGGCACGAATGTGGAGCAAAGGGCGATTTTCATCAGTCGGCCAGGACCTCACGCAGGCTGGCTGCAATTCTGATGATGTCATCCTGAGTCAGGTCCTGATGCGTCGGCAGATTGATGCCCCGCCCCGACCACAAGTCTGCAACAGGGTAGGTGCTGTCTTCCATGTACGGTGGCAGCACGTGCATCGGGTAGAAGACCGGGCGGGTTTCGATACCCATGGCATCAAGTTTTTGCATGACTTCGTCACGTTTGTGCTCGTCGCCATCGCTCAGAAAGATGTTGTACATCCAGAAAACCTGTTTGGCCCAGGAAGCCTCGGTCGGCAACACGATTTTGCCAGCAAGGTCGGCCAGCGCTTCGTTGTACCAGCCAGCGAGCCGATCACGATCAGCCAGGGCAGTGTCAATGTTTTCCATCTGCGCCAGACCGATGGCTGCCTGAATGTTGGTCATGCGGTAGTTGTAGCCGACCACTGGAAACCAGTAACGACGCTTAGGATCCATGCCCTGACCACGGAACAGGCGCAGTTTCGCCGCCAGCTCATCATCGTTGGTGGTAATCATGCCGCCTTCACCGGTGGTGACGATCTTGTTGCCAAAAAAACTGAAGGTTGCGCACGTGCCGAGGCTGCCAACCTTGCTGCCCTTGACTTCGGCGCCATGAGCTTCGGCCGCGTCTTCCACCACCCACAGGTTGTGTTTGCGGGCGATTTCGTTGACGACATCCATCTGCGCCGGGTGACCGTACAGGTGCACCGGGATGATGCCTTTGGTCTTCGCGGTGATCTTGCTTTCGATGGTCTGCGGATCGATGTTCATCGTATCGGCGCACACGTCCACCAGTACAGGCGTCGCTCCGCAGTAGCGCACGGCATTGGCGGTGGCAATGTAAGTCACTGTCGGGATGATGACTTCATCGCCCGGTTGCAGGTCGAGCACGACCAATGCCAGGTGCAGTGCAGTAGTGCCGTTGTTGGTGGCGATCGCATGCTTGACGCCGCAGAATGCTGCGAAGCTTTCTTCGAAGGCGCCGATGTATTTGCCGTTCGAGGAAATCCAGTTGGTATCCAGGCAATCCAGCACATACTTACGTTCGTTTCCGGCAAGCTTCGGTTGTGCAACAGAAATACGATTCATGCTTGTTCCTTCAAATTTTGTGTAGAGCTTTGGCTGGCACGCCTACGACTGTGGTTGCCGACCCGATGTTCGAAATGACGACGCTGCCGGCACCTACCATCACCGACTCACCAATATGAACCTCGGGGATGATTTTGCTGCCGACACCGATAAAGCTGAAATTGCCCACATGCACATTGCCCGCCAGCGCGCATTGCGGAGCGACATGGACCGCCTCGCCAATCACGCAATCGTGATCGATAGTGGCGCCGGTATTGACGATGCACAGATCCGAAATCTTCGCCTCGGCATTGATAACGGCGCCAGCCATGACGGCAATTCCCCTCCCCAAGGTAGCTGAAGGCGATACCACTGCTGCCGGACTGATCGCATTGACCAGGCCAAACCCCAGTTGGGTCGCCTTCGCGGCCAGCTTGTTTCGCACTGAATTGGACCCGATCGCGATGAACGCCTTTTCGTAGCCGTCCTTGCGAAGCGCGGCGAGGTGTTCGTCATTCTTAAGTACGGGAACCCCCAGGCAGGTATCCGGACTGTCCGGATTACCTACGCAGTAAGCGACGCTATCGCCTTGGGCGCGCAGCAATTCGATACACACCTTGGCGTGCCCACCGGCACCGACGACGATCACTTCACTTTTCATGCACCTTCACCTCTGGCTTGTCGAGGAGCGGCCGCGGCGTCGTCCTGAAGCGAATCGACAGCCGCTTGACGGTCGGCACCCGGACATTTCTGTTCGATACGGTCCAGTTGTTGTTGCAGGCTTTCCAGCGAGTGCTGGCCGGAAAAGATTTTTTGCGACAGTCGGGTCTGGATCTTCGCCGAGTTCGCCAGGCGCTGGAATTCGAGAACAATCTGCTGGTGCTGCTGGTACTGAATCTTCTGCAGTTTGGTGAACTCTTCCAGCATCTCCTGGCGGAGAGTGGAGGTGAAGTAGTTGCGCAGGCGGAACAATAGCGGACGGGTGACCGGTCGGGCCGCTCTGACAAGGCGATGCGCAATACGCACAAGCGCCTGCTTCGTATAGTGGCGTACGATCAGTTTCATGCCTGGCTTGGTCGCTACGACCTCCGCCGGGACATCACCGCCCGTTTCAATGATGTTCTTGGCGTGCAGGCGGCTGGAGGCCAGCGTGAAAGCCACCTGTATATCCACGCCGTTGCGCTTAATGCTGTTCATCTGCCTCAAGCTCCGAAATAAGCCGCGGTGACCGTCGCCGGGTCGCCATCCATTTTTATTTTCCCGTGCTCCAGCCACAGCACTCGATTGCAGGTGTGCATGACGAGTTCGCGCGAGTGGCTGGCAATCACCAGGATATTGGTCGATTTCACCAGCTCGTTCATGCGGATTTCGGCTTTGTGCTTGAAGCCTTCATCGCCCACCGAAAGCCATTCGTCCATCAACAGGATTTCCGGTTTTATCGTCGTCGAAACTGCAAACGCCAGACGCAAGTGCATCCCTGACGAATACGTACGGATCGGCATGTCGACGAAATCCCCAAGCTCCGAGAACTCGATGATCTCGTCGAGCTTTTCAGCGATCTCCGACTTGGTCATGCCAAGAATGCCGCCGCGCAGGAAAATGTTTTCCCGGCCGGTCGCCTCCGGATCCGTACCCAGTGATATGTCGATCAACGAGCCGATTTCTCCCTTGATCACGGCGGTGCCGGAGGAAGGTTCGTACACGCTGCTGAGCAAGCGCAGCAGCGTGCTCTTGCCGGCGCCGTTGTGTCCAAGGAGACCGACCCGATCCCCGTCGCGAAGTGTGAACGTCAGGTCTTCGAGAGCTCTGACAATCACTCGACCCTGTTGATCCGCACCTAACTGACCGCCGGTAGCCACTTGCATCAGACGCTTTTTCAGCGAGCGCCCGTTCGCGTTATAGATCGGAAAATCTACACAGACATTTTTGAATTCGATCAAGGACATTAGTCGTTCTTCTCAGAGCCAGTATGCGATGCGGCGCTTGTAACGGCCATAAACCACGAGCGCGAAAGCCCAGCCGACGACGGCCATGCCCAGGGAAACCCACCAGTTGGTGGCGGTTGGCAACTGCCCGATCAGCGGTGATCGAACCACCGACATGACATGGTAGGCCGGGTTGAGATCGAGCAGGTACAGACCTGCCCGTTGCGGCAGCAAGCTTGGCATCCACATGATTGGCGTGAGGTAAAACACGACTTGCAACAAACTTCCGACAATCTGGGGCAGATCACGATAGCGCGCACACAGAATGCCCAGCAGAAGGGCGATCCAGGTCAAGTTGAGCAGTGCCAGGAAAAAACCCGGAATGCTGATCAGGGCCAGCCACGTCAGCGGCTTGCCGACGGCCAGCAGTACCAGTGGAAAGATCACGATGTTGTGACCCAGAATCAGGATGTTGCGCCAGATCATGCGCATGATGTGGGCAAACAGGGGGATCGGTAGTTGCTTGATGATGCCTTCGGCGGCAATGAAGCCGGTGCAGCCTTCGGTGATCACCGTGGACATGAAACTCCAGAGAATCATGCCGATAGCGAGAAAGGGCAGGAATTCCTGAATCGGAGAATTGAAAATCTGACCGAAAACCACGCCGATCGTGGCGATCATGACACCCATGCTGATGGTCAGCCAGAACGGTCCGAGTGCCGACCTTCTATAGCGCTGTCGAACGTCCTGCCAGCCTAGCATCCCTACTAAAGCGTACCGTCTCGTCGCGGCGATGATGTCCGACACGGCGATACTTACTGAACCATTGCGCATTAATAGCACCAGATTGTTGATCAAAAAAACACGCCATTTTAGGCTTGGGTGCGGGGAGTGTCACTCTTTCTGAGTTATTTCTTTATTGCCTGTCGCACGCGCTGGGAGATTTCGATCGGTAGCAGCAACTTCTTGATTTATATATCCGTGTAGGCGTGGCAGGGATCGGGCAGAATGCAATCCTCGACATGCGGAGGAATGTCATGGGCTGCTGGCATAATGATCCTGTTACGCCTTGCGAACAGCTTTGGTATCGTCGTTCCGAGCCGCATTCTGTATGATCTGCAAGATTTCATGGCTCTTCCACTTAGAGCTCAATGGGCGCACATGACACAACGGAGCCTGGCAAAGGCTCTCTAATGGAGTTTAGAGGATTCGCATGAAAGCTATCGTTACCGGCATTACTGGGCAAGACGGCGCCTATCTGGCGGAACTGCTGCTGGAAAAGGGTTATACGGTGTACGGCACCTACCGTCGAACCAGTTCTGTCAACTTCTGGCGCATTGAGGAGCTTGGTATTGAAAAGCATCCCAATCTGCATCTGGTCGAGTACGACCTGACCGATCTTTCGGCCAGCATCCGTCTGCTTCAGACCACTGAAGCGACTGAGGTTTACAACCTCGCAGCCCAGAGTTTCGTTGGCGTGTCATTCGATCAGCCTCTGACTACCGGTGACATTACCGGCATGGGTTGTGTGAACCTTCTGGAAGCGATCCGGATCGTCAATCCGAAAGTGCGTTTCTACCAGGCGTCGACTTCCGAGATGTTCGGCAAGGTGCAGGCGATTCCCCAGATCGAGAGCACACCTTTCTACCCGCGCAGTCCTTATGGCGTTGCCAAACTGTACGCGCACTGGATGACCATCAACTACCGCGAGTCCTACAACATCTTTGCCACCAGCGGCATTTTGTTCAACCACGAGTCGCCACTGCGCGGACGCGAGTTCGTTACCCGCAAGATCACCGACTCCGTGGCGAAGATCAAGCTGGGCCTGCTCGACAAGATGGAACTCGGCAATCTGGACGCCAAGCGTGACTGGGGCTTTGCCAAAGAGTACGTCGAAGGTATGTGGCGCATGCTGCAGGCAGACGAGCCGGATACTTTTGTACTCGCGACCAACCGTACCGAAACCGTGCGTGATTTTGTCACCATGGCCTTCAAGGCTGTCGGGATCGATCTGGCCTGGAGCGGTGCGGCTGAAGACGAGAAGGGCACAGACCTGGCAACTGGCAAGGTGTTGGTCACGATCAATCCGAAATTCTACCGTCCTACCGAAGTCGAGCTGTTGATCGGCAACCCTGCCAAAGCCAAAGCGGCGCTGGGCTGGGAGCCAAAAACCACGCTTGAAGAGCTGTGCCGCATGATGGTCGAAGCGGATCTGCGTCGAAATGAGAAAGGGTTTTCGTTCTGATGAGTATTGCCGGTAAACGCGCGTTGATCACAGGTATTCAAGGTTTCACCGGGCGGTACATGGCTGCTGAGCTGAAAGCCGGTGGCTATGAAGTGATAGGGATGGGTACACAGCCGTCGGATGAACCTGGCTATTATCAGGTTGATCTGGCCGACGGTCCTGCCTTGCGCGAGTTACTGGCAACTATTCAACCCGACGTGGTAATTCATCTGGCCGCACTCGCCTTTGTGGCCCACGGTGCGGCCGATACCTTTTACCGCGTCAATCTCATCGGCACCCGTCACCTGCTTGAAGCCGTCGCAGCCTGTGGCAAGGTGCCGGACTGCGTGCTGCTGGCAAGCAGTGCCAATGTCTATGGCAATGCTTCGGCGGGTTTGCTCAGCGAAACCACACCGCCAGCACCGGCCAACGATTACGCAGTCAGCAAACTGGCCATGGAATACATGGCCAGTCTTTGGCATAACCGCTTGCCGATAGTGGTGACACGTCCTTTCAATTACACCGGTGTCGGCCAGGCCGAGAGCTTTCTGCTGCCGAAGATCGTCGCTCATTTCCGCCAGCGTGCGGACAAGATCGAGCTGGGCAACCTTGATGTATCTCGCGACTTCAGTGATGTGCGTGCAGTGGTCAAGGCTTATCGCGGTTTGATCGAGGCGCGGCCTGTTGGCCAGACGGTCAATGTGAGTTCGGGAAAAAGTCATTCCCTGCGTGAAGTGATCGACATGTGTTCGGCTATCACGGGGCATCAGCTTGCAGTCGAAGTGAACCCGGCGTTCGTCCGAGCCAACGAAGTCAAAATCCTGTGCGGCGACAATACCCGTCTTTGCGAGCTGGTCCAGGGCTGGGACACGCCAAGGCTGGAAGAAACTCTGAGCTGGATGCTTGCGGCGGAATAAATGAAGCTAGTTCTTTCAGTTGAGCCGATCCGCTTTCCGCTGACTGGCATCGGCCGCTATACCTATGAACTTGCGCTGAGACTTCAGCAAAGTCCTGAAATTACCGACCTGCAATTTTTTGCCGGTCGACATTTTCTGCCTGAACTTCCCACAGCTGCCAATGAGTCAGGCAGTGGCTACGGCTTAAAGCGTGCGGTGCAGAAGAACTTCCTGGCAGTAGAAGCTTATCGGCTATTGATGCCGATGTTGCGAAAGGCTGCCCTGAAAGGTCACGGGGATTTTCTCTACCACAGTCCCAATTATTATCTGCCGCCTTTTGCCGGGCGCAGCGTGGCGACGTTTCACGACCTGTCGCCCTTCACCTGGGCGCATTGTCACGCGCCGCAGTTAGTCCGTTACCTGCAAAAAGAGCTGAAAACCACACTGGTCAGGGCTGATGCCCTGATCACTGATTCGGAATTCACGCGACAGGAACTGGCCAGCTATTTTTCCTGGCCCATCGAACGAATCCATACTGTGCCGCTGGCCAGCTCTCCGGAGTTCTTTCCTCGCGCGCCGCACGAGCTTCGCGATGTGCTTGCACGCCATGGCTTGAAGCCCGATGGCTATACGCTTTTTGTCGGTACGATCGAGCCACGCAAGAACATCGAGACCTTACTCGCCGCCTATGGTCGATTGCCGCTTGCATTGCGAACCCGTTGGCCGTTGATCCTTACCGGGTATCACGGCTGGCGCAACGACGCGATTCACGAGAAGCTCGAAAGCGCCAGGCGAGAAGGCTGGGCGCACTATCTCGGATTCGTCCCCAGCGCAGACTTGCCCCTGCTGTTTGCCGGTGCACGTCTGTTCGCGTTTCCGTCGCTTTATGAAGGTTTCGGTCTACCGGTTCTGGAAGCCATGAGCTCCGGGGTGCCGGTGGTCTGCTCCAATAGTTCATCGCTGCCTGAGGTGGCGGGTGATGCTGCGCTGATGTGCGCCGCGCTGGACGTCGAAGCGCTGACCGGTCTTATCGAGCGCGGGCTGACCGATCAGTGTTGGCGCGATGCCGCTGTCATCAAGGGAATGAAGCACGCTCAAGGCTTTTCCTGGGAGCGTTGCGCTCGAGAAACGCTGCAGGTCTACCAAAAGGTTATCGACGCCAAATGATCAAGGTTCTGCACTTCTTCAAAACCTATTACCCGGAAACGATGGGTGGGATCGAGCAGGTCATTTTCCAGATAGCCCAAGGTGGCGCGGAACACGGGTTTTCCTCCGAAGTGCTGTACCTCAGTGAACGGGGCGCTGCTCGTAATGAAACAGTGGGTAACCACCTGACCCATCGCTCCAGGCTGGATATGCATGTTGCCTCGACGGGATTCTCTCTGTCCGCGTTCAAGGATTTTTCGCAATTGGCCAAACAGGCTGACGTGGTGCATTACCACTTCCCATGGCCTTATATGGACCTGGTCCATTTTGCGACTCGGCATGGCAAACCCTCGGTACTCAGTTATCACTCCGATATCGTCAAGCAAAAGACACTGCTCAAGTTGTATCAGCCACTGATGAACCGCTTTCTCTCGAGCGTGGATTGTATCGTGGCGTCTTCACCTAACTACGCGCAAAGCAGTCCGGTGCTGTCACGGTTCCGCGACAAGGTCGAAATCATTCCTTATGGGTTGGACAGGGCTACCTATCCGGTCGTCCCCGAAACCAGGCTTGATTTCTGGCGGAGCAGGGTGGGGTCGAAGTTCTTCCTGTTCGTCGGTGCCTTGCGATATTACAAGGGGCTCGATTACCTGCTGGATGCGGCAAAGATCAGCGGACTGCCAGTAGTGATCCTCGGGGGTGGGCATCAGGAGTCCGAACTAAAAGAGCAGGCTGGGCGGCTCGGCCTTGCCAATGTGCATTTCCTGGGAGGGTTGGATGATGAGGACAAGGCTGCGCTGTTGACGCTGTGTTATGCCTTTGTGTTTCCATCACACTTGCGTTCGGAGTCATTTGGCATCTCGCTGCTTGAGGCGGCGATGTATGGCAAACCGCTCATTTCCTGTGAAATCGGTTCGGGTACGACCTTCATCAACATTGCTGGTGAGACTGGTCTTGTGGTTCCGCCTCGAGACTCCGGTGCCCTTGCCAGCGCAATGTTGACGTTGTCGAACGCACCTGAGCGCGCTCAGGCCTTCGGTGAGAATGCGCAGCGTCGATACTCTGAGGTGTTTTCTGCGCAATCCATGGTTTCAGCGTACGCGGCAATCTATCGGCGCTTGCTGCGAAAGCCCTGAGGTCCGAGAGCTTCGCACAAGCGTCGTAGAATCTTCCGTACAGCCATCGTGAGCGCGTCGGCTCAATCTGCATGTAAGGGCGTCTCGCGCGGCGCCCTTACACTGACATCCGATTCTCAATTCAGCTGAAATACCGGGTTGGATATCGCAGCTTTTGCAATCATGAACGCAATAGGTACGGCGACCACAAACAAAATGCCCAAGGGAATCAGGACTTTTGCCGAAGTCGCTCGTGCGCACTGTTTTGAAACTCCGAACGCAATCGCACAGTAAGCCATCACATGCAGAGGCAAGAAAAACCTGGTCTCAATGGCGCCCGGAAGAATTGCGAATACTGGCAGCACAATAACCGCCAGCCAGCCAATGCGATATAGGCCCTGCGCCGGTTTGTCCGATTTTCGAATCACTAAAAGGAATAAGCAGATCAGTCCAAAAAAAGCGGTTGCGATACTGGTCGCCGAACGAACGTCATTTTCCTTGGAACGAACCTTTGTGTAGGTGTCATAGTCGCGAACATCCAGCCCGTTCACAAAATGCTTGGTGTATATCTTGAGGAATGAAACCGGTTCCGAGAGGAGCAGTTGGAAGTACCACGGTAGTGTTGGAACAGTACCTTTAAACTTTAATTCTTCAGTCAATCGCACACCTATCGGATCGAGATAGAAGATAGGAAAGATTGCGCCGGTCTCTGTGTCGTGGCCTGTTTCATAACGCTGCAGGGTAATCCCCCATTTCAGCTGACTTGCAAAAAGTGAAGCGTCGTTGACGCTCGCGACAACCAGCGGGGTTGCAGAGTCCAGGTGCTTTTTGTTTATCAAAGACTGAGGAATGGCTGCGATCGCCGAGCCGATAACGAAGAATGCCAATAACAGCATTTTTTTACGCAGGCATTGATTCTTAAGGGCGAGCAGGGGAATAGCCGGCAGCAAGGCAATGAGAGTGAACAGATAAATCGTTCGAGTATTGTATGCCCCGTATGCCAGTACCCCTGCCACGATCATCAGGACGATTGCTGTTGCAACACTCTTTTGCTCGCTTGCTTTGAGAATCAGGGCCAGCGCGCCAATGATCAGGCAGAAAGCGGGAAGGTCGCTAAGTGTGTAAGCAATCAGCGGCGGGAAGAAAATGGCTACCAGCGCGGGAACCAACAGGCGGCGCGGCAGAGTGACTTTGCCCCCGATGACCTTGCTGAACACGTATGGAAGCGAAATGCACAGTGAGTAGGAGAAGGCCAGTGCCTGGATCAAATGGACAGCCAGATATCCCGTTGCAGGATAAGCGTCGAAGAATATCCTCGCTGGCGAGAGCAGCAATGGATAAAAGTAACCGCGCAAAGATTTTGGAAATGAAAAATCCCAGACTTTTGAGCTCAGGTCCCAATAGTTATAGGCATCACCCAGGAATGTCTGTGGGTTGATGTAAAGCTGGGCCATGAACATCAGTAGCGTGGCCAATATGAAGGCGACGAATTTCTCGCTTAGTCTGAAGGTATACATTGCCGATTGCTCTGACGGGGTGCGGGTATCGATTTTCATCGCATCCATGTTGTTGCTCCGTTTTCAACGAAGAGTGTGCTGGCTCGACGTGAAATAAATTCCGATAAACCCCGCATCTGCATTTTTGACTCGGCAAGGATGCGGGGCTGCAGGGTTATTCAGGTACGATCTTGACCCAGTCCAGCCGGGCAGAGTAACCGTAGTAATCATGGTTCGGGACCGTC
Organism: Pseudomonas sp. HN2; assembly: GCF_020736465.1. Lineage (NCBI taxonomy): Bacteria > Pseudomonadati > Pseudomonadota > Gammaproteobacteria > Pseudomonadales > Pseudomonadaceae > Pseudomonas > Pseudomonas sp. HN2. The sequence continues at coordinate 4,262,273 of NZ_CP085885.1, read as the reverse complement.
TCGAACTCGAGTACATTGCGTCCCGTTTTCAAAAGTTTAGGGTCCACTGATCCAGTGAACTTTCCAACCTCGCTCCATTCAACAGGAATCTCTGCGCCGTTGATTCTGAACTTCATGTTGCTGCGGCTCGCCTCGTTCGGGAACGCGTCGAAAAAACCGCTCAGTACGTAAGGCGCGTTTTTCGGCTCGATATCGAAGTAAAGTGACGCTTGCGGTGCATTCATCCAGGCGGTAGCAATGTGATTGAACCGGCGAGGTTCCCAATCTGCGTCGCGCCATCCAGAGCCAGCCGTAGGAAGGTCGAGATTCCACCAGTTGCCAAAGCCCCAGGAGTATTCATCTTTGGCCAATTGGTCGCGAAATTTGAAAAAATCAAACCACGGTTTGGTTTCGGTAATTCCACGGTAGCGCAGGCTGGTCGGCGTATCGCCCGATTCCAGCTCCGTGCGGTAGGATGCCGATAAACCATTTTCCGCGTTCGGCTTTCTGTCCCCGACTACCACCGTGACCACTTTCGACTTGGAGAGCTTTATGCTCGGGGTAGCGGGTGCCAACTCCATGCCTGGGCCAGTAACAGGCGATGGAAAGTTGAATGTCCAGTCATCTTTGCCCTCTTCGCAAGTGCCCTTGCGTTGTACCGAAGGTGTTGGAGCTTGCCATTCGCGACTAGGCATATAGCAAACCTGAATGTCGTTGACGGGTTTGCCATAAATGTAAGTAAGAACGTTTGCCAGATCAGGATTCAAGAACATCCAGACATGATTGAGCTGATTGTTGTAGTCGAGTATCAACAGGGTCTTATCAGCTGCGTTGCCGTCGAAATTTTGAACAATGTCCCTGAGCGCGAGCTGTTGTTGCCTGGAAATTTCAATGTAATGGTGAAACTGGAACAGCTGGAAGGCGAGGCCAGTGAAGATGAGCGCGGCGAATCCTGCCGAGGTCAGTGCTTTGGATGCTTTGCTCAAAGCCCAGAGCATTGAGACTGCGAACAGGACGGCGCCCGGTGTGGCGAATAAAAAGGTCCGTTGGCTGATCGCCATATGCGGAGGCGAAAGCAGAAACGGAGCGTAGCCGATGCAAATAAGGGCGAGGCCGATCAAGGCGAGCCGGAAAACGATTGCGAGGTTGGCGCTTTTTTCTTCGAATGCGACGGGTTTTACTGATCTCTTCAAGAAGATATAAATCAATCCCAACAGTAGTGCAGTCGCAACTACCAGGTACCAATAACTGATTATCTCGATGCGGGTGATGCGCAGTGCATCGATCCAGCCGCCGAAGATACTGCGAAACAGGCCCACTTTGAACAGGTTGGGATAGTACGTCATCAGCGTCGTCAGTGCGCTGCCGCCAGCCAGCACGCTTTGATAGCTTTTTACCAGCGGCGCAGTATGAATGACATAAGCAATATACGTCAGGGCGCCGGAAACCCAGATCACGTAGTACAGGCAATTGTCTTTCAGATTCGAAAACAATCGCTTGAATCCCGTCTGTGCGAACGCGACCAGAAACGGAATTGCGACGAGCAGCAGGGAGGCTTCATACATTGCACTGGCACAAGCCAGCAGAAAGCCAGCAGCCAGGCTCAGGAGTGTCCCGCGGAGTTTGCTGTTCTGGTCAGTTGCTGCGAGCAGCAAGACGCTGCCAATCAATACCAGGCTCAATGCCCAATTGATGTGGATCGCCCGGAACGAGAGCTGCATCGTGTCAGCTGGATAAATGATGACCAGAATGCTGGCGAACATTCCCCATTTGATAGAGCCTGTCACCCGCGTGGTAAGCAAACTCAATGAGGCGCCTTTGATCGTCAGTGCAACCATCAGCAATATGTGCCAGAAATTGAAACTGTTCGGGTCGAGAAAATAAGCAACCGCGTGGGGAAATACCGTCAGTGGTCGCAAGGCATGAGCAGGCAAGGGGCTTGAAATGTCTGTTACGAAAAACAGCCCCGCTCTGCTGAAGAGGCCGATTACACCCCATTCCTCAATAAGCCCGGTCAGCAAAAATCCGAAGGGCAGCCATATGAACACAACGGTCAGCAGTGCCGGAGCCAAGTGGGCAAGCCATAGCATCGACCTGCTATAGGTATGAATAGGCATCGCAGGCAATGCCGGTTTCGTAGTTGTCATGGGGCGCCTGTTAATCCTTCGCGGGCTTGGTTTTATGAGTTGCCTTGAGAACGACTTTGTTTAGAAGGTAACTTGAGGGTAGGAGAAGCAATATGACCAGAATCGGTGCGACAGCCTTGTGCATATTCAAGTGCTCGACCAGCACATTGAGTAAAACTGCGCCGAGTACGTACTGCACGAGATAAATGCTCGGATAAACAAGCATGCCGATTACCGAGTGCTCGACCTTGAACACGACTTTCGAGTTGAAGAAGTAGGCAAAGACTATTCCGGCAACATAGGCGATCGCATAGGCTATCTGGTAGTTGATCACATAGCTGAGCAACAGATAGAGGCAGTAGGTTATTCCGGTATTGAGTCCGCCGCCGATCAGGAAGCTGATCCAGCGGCGAACTTGCGGATTGTCCTTCAGTGTAGTCACGGCGTTGTTTTTTTTGCGGTCAGCTTGGTGAACTCTGAATAATCACGGATGTAATCGTCAGCTTCGTAATAGTCCGAGGTGAACACCAGCAGTACCGCATCTTCGGAATATTTGTACTGGATGCCCCAAGTCAGTGGCGGCAGATAGATGCCTTTGTTCGGAGCGTCGAGCAACACTTCGGCACGGTTGGTACCGTCATCTACCACCACTGCGCAGCTGCCTTTGACGCAAATCAAAAACTGGTGGCACTTGTGGTGGGCATGCTCGCCGCGGGTCTTCTGGCTCGGGACATTGAACACGAGAAAATAACGCTTGGGGGTAAACGGGATTTCCTTGTGGAACTCACCCACGGAGAGGTCGCCGCGCATGTCCGCAATGTATTTGAAGCGGTGGGTGGTGACATCGCCGACGCCGATACGCACTACCGCATCATCCTGCTCCTGGGTTTTGACGGCAGGAGTCTTGGTTGCATCACTGGATGCGGAGTTTTCCACGTAGCCTGTTATACGGGCCGGAGAGCCGGTCACGATGGCGTACGGAGGTACGGATTTGGTAACGACCGCACCTGCACCCACCATTGCGCCGGTACCGATGGTGACGCCAGGCAGAATGACCGCGCCGCCACCAATCGAGGCGCCGTCCTGAATGACCGTCTGCGAAAACGACTCCGGATATACCTTCGAGCGTGGGAACTTGTCGTTGGTGAACGTGGCGTTCGGGCCGATGAATACGTCGGAGCCGATCCGCAAGCCGTCCCACACGTAGACACCGGACTTGATGGTGGTGCGATCACCGATCACCACGTCATTTTCAATCAGTGAGTGCGAGCAGACGTTGACGTCGTCACCGATCACCGCGTCCGGGAAGACCACAACGTATTGCCAGATGCGTGTGTTCTTGCCGATCTTCGAACTCTTTACATCGGCGCTGGCGTGGATGAACGGCTCAGTCATTGGAATGTTCCTTGTTGTCGAGTTTCATGCAGACAATGGCAAGCGGTCGCTGCTTGCTGTTTTCGTAGGCGCGCCAGGCATAGGTGCCCACGAGTCCCAGGCCGAGCAGATTGAGTGTGCCCAACAAGAGCACCACCAGCATGGTGGCGGCATACCCTGGCACCTCGATAGCTCCAGACAGCTTCGCAATGATCACCATGAAACCGATGAACAGCGAAATGAGCGAACCCATGGCGCCCATGCGTGTGAGCAGTCTGATCGGGTAATCGGTAAACGCGAACACACTGTCCATCATGTACTCGAGCTTCTTCTTGAAGGTCCACGCCGATTTGCCTTCCAGGCGTGTCTGCCGTTCGTATTCGATGAACTTGCGCCGAAAGCCGAGCCAGAAAATAAGCGCAATCAGCGACGAGCGCGACTCGTTCAACTGCAGCAGCTGCTCGCGAAACGCTTTGTTGCAGCCGAAGATGTCGACCCCTCCTGGCGGCATGTCGTGCACCACCAGGCGGCGATACAGGCCCCAGAAGATCGATGACGCCATCCGACTGGAAAACGGATCCTGGCGGGCGTTGCGCGTACCGATGGCGACGTCGCACTCATCGTTGGCAAGCGACCTGAAAAAGTTGATCAGGAGTTCTGGCGGCTCTTGCAGATCAGCGGCCATCACACCGAAATAATCACCCTTGGCAGCCATCAGGCCGGTGCGTATGGCGGGGAACGAACCGAAGTTGCGCGAGTGGGCCAGCAATTGTGCGGAAAAGCTCATTGCGCCCAAAGCCTGTTTGAGCAGCAGAAACGAATCGTCAGGGCTGCCGTCCACGACGAATACCACCTCGAGCTGGTTCTCGAGGGTGGTGTTCATGTCCGTCAGCGCCTGGATCAGCCGGGGGATGGAATCCGCGTTTTTATAGACCGGGACGATGACCGAATATCTCATGCAGCCCATCCATTGACCGCAGCGATGACGTTGCCGACTTCTGCATCGCTCATTTCCGGGTAGCAGGGCAGCGTCAGGATCAGCGATGCCAGTTGTTCGGTATTGGCCAGGCTCAGGCCGGCAAACTGCTCACCGAACACCGGTTGTTTGTAGTCGGGAATCGGATAGTGAACGTCGGAGGCGATCTGCGCCTGACGCAAGTGCTGCTGCAGGGCGTCGCGCTTCGGGGATTTGATCACATACAAATGGGCCACCGAGGCCAGGCCTGCATCCTGCGCATGACTGACCTCTGCGTGACGGATCTCGTTGCGGTAGCGCTGGGCAATTTCGCGACGGCGGGCATTGCCCTCATCGAGGTGCGGCAGGAACTCGGACAGGATGGCTGCCTGCATTTCATCCAGGCGGCTATTGCGGGCGCCCGCGAGCTCCACGCAGTACTTGGAGGACCAGCCGTACTGACGCAATTGCGCCACACGCTGGGCTATCGCAGCCGAATTGGTCACGACAGCGCCGCCGTCGCCCAGGGCGCCGAGATTCTTCGTAGGATAGAAGCTGAAACTGGAAGCGTCCCCGAAGGTACCCACCCGCTGACCATCGCGCTCGGCGCCATGAGCCTGGGCGCAATCTTCCAGCAGGGCAACCTTGTGCGCCGCGCAGTACGCGGCGATCGCCTTGATGTCCGGCACTGCCAGACCATACAGGTGGGTGACGACTACGGCTTTGGCCCCGGCTTCGATCGCCTGCTTGACGCTCGCCAATGTGACTACATGAGTGTCCAGGTCAACATCCATGAACAGCGGAGTGGCGCCGATGGCCAGTACCGATGTGGTGGTGTACATGCCGGCATTGGCCACTGTAGCGACCTGATCGCCATCAGCGACACCGAGTGCCTTGAGCGCCAGCTCGATGGCGTCGGTTCCATTGGCGACGCTGACGCAATGGCCAGCCTGCAGATACTCTGCGAATGCCGTTTCAAAGCGTTTGACTTCCGGTCCTAAAACCACCCACCCGCTGTCGACCACGCGCTGCACCGAAGCATTAATCTGCGACTTGAACTTGTCGATCTTCGCTGCGAGGTTGTTGATCTGTTGCATGGGTGCTCTCCATTTCGAAGCAAAAGGCGTCTGCTATCTTGATTTTGGCCGGTGTTAGCCGAGATTTGGCGTGATGACGGATCTGAAAATCCTGTAGCGGCGAGCGCTCTGATCACTTTTCCGCACGGATTCTATCCGTACCCTGAGTCCGCTCCAACAGCAAAGTGCAATTAGCGCCAGTGTCGGGCTATGCGGTAGATGCAGCTTGCAGGATTGCTGTCGCCACAGAAGTGGCTATGACGTCGACGATTCAATAAACTGCCCGCCTCAAGTCGATAGCCGATCCGATTTTCCTGGCGTCGCGCCACACGTGCGGTTCCGCCACTTGCAACAGCGTCGCTGCAGTGTGTTTGCAGCATCCATTTCTTCCAAGGGTCGCCCATGAGCACCAAGACATTTCTGGTAACGGGTGGCAACGGTTTCGTGGGCCGGGCATTGATCGGGCAATTGCTCGCGTCAGCGGACTGCCGTGTCGTGGCCCCTCTGCGCCGCGCCGAAACGGCTGTTGACCCTCGCATGCGTGCGATCCAGTGGTCCGGTCTTGGCAGCGGGCAGGATCTGTCGGAAGCGCTGCAGGGCGTCGATTGCGTCATTCATGCGGCAGCCCGGGTCCACGTCATGAACGAGGTGGCTGCTGATCCGCTGGCAGCGTTTCGTCAGGTCAATGTCCAAGGCACTCTGGATCTTGCCCGGCAAGCGGCGGCGGCCGGAGTGCGGCGTTTCATCTTCGTCAGTTCGATCAAGGTCAATGGCGAAGGTACTCCGCCGGGCCGGCCGTACTGCGCCGACGACGTACCTGCTCCGGTCGATCCGTACGGTATCTCGAAATACGAGGCGGAGCAGGTGTTGCAGGCGCTGGCGAAGGAGACTGGCATGGAAGTCGTGATCATTCGACCGGTGTTGGTTTACGGGCCTGGGGTCAAAGCCAATTTCCTCGACATGATGCGCTGGCTCGTTCGAGGCGTGCCGCTGCCATTCGGTACTGTCGACAATCGGCGCAGCCTGCTGGGGCTGGACAATCTGATCGACCTTTTGCTGACGTGCGTCGAGCACCCGGCCGCTGCAAACCAGGTATTCCTGGCCAGTGATGGTGAAGATGTGTCGACCACTCAACTGTTGCGCAGGCTTGGCATTGCGCTCGGCAGACCGGCCCGGTTGGTGCCGGTCCCTGTCGGCTTGATGAGCGGTGTGGCCAGGTTGCTGGGGCGTGAAGCCCTGTCGCAGAGAATCTTCGGTTCTCTGCAGGTCGACGTCAGCAAGAACCGCCAACTATTGAACTGGGTGCCTCCTGTGCCCCTTGATCGCGCCTTGAGCCTGACGGCGCAGCATTTTCTGGATACTCGCGAAATATGAATTACGGATGGTTCATCGCGATCATCGCGCTTTTCTCCCTCACGCTGACCTGGGCTTTGCGCCATTACGCACTGTCACGCAGCCTGATGGATATTCCCAACGCGCGAAGCTCGCATTCGGTGCCAACCCCGCGCGGGGGCGGGGTGGCGATTGTTCTGACATTCATAGTGGCGCTGGTTTATCTGCTGTGGCGGGATCTGATCGCGTTTGCGCCATTTCTGGCCATCGCCGGAGCGGGCACGCTGGTCGCCGTGGTTGGTTTCATGGACGACCATGGACACATCGCCGCACGCTGGCGCTTGTTAGGGCATTTTGCCGCGGCGATCTGGTTGCTCTGGTGGATGGGCGGACTGCCTGCCTTGCGGATTTGGGGCGTGCTGGTCGACCTGGGCGTTGTCGGTGATGTGCTGGCGGCCTTTTATCTGGTCTGGCTGCTCAACCTCTACAACTTCATGGATGGCATCGATGGTATCGCCAGTGTCGAAGCCATTTGCGTGTGCCTCGGCGCCTGTCTTCTTGGCTGGCTGGGTGGCTGGCCGCAGCTGATATGGGCCCCGTTGTTGCTCGCAGTTTGCGTCGGCGGTTTCCTGTTCTGGAATTTCCCGCCCGCGAGGATCTTCATGGGCGATGCCGGCAGCGGGTTTCTCGGTATCGTGCTGGGAGGCTTGTCGCTCCAGGCGGCAGGACAGAATGGCGAACTGCTGTGGGGCTGGTTGATTCTGCTCGGCGTATTCATTGTCGACGCGACGTTCACGCTGTTTCGGCGCCTGCTGCGCGGCGATAAAGTTTATGAGGCGCACCGCAGTCATGCCTATCAATATGCCTCTCGTCGGTTTGGCAGTCATCTGCCCGTCACTATTGCCGTTGCCGTGATCAATATGTTTTGGCTGTTGCCGATTGCCGTGGCCGTCATGCATTTCGGTCTGGACGGGAGCGTGGGCATTATTGTCGCCTATGCTCCTTTGCTGTGGCTGGCGATCAGGTATCGCGCCGGCGAACTGGAAAAGAGCTCGGAGATCCGCGGGTAGCAGTTCTGTCATTTGGGTTTACAGTGCAGGGCATGCCAGCAGTTTCGCAGAGGAATACAGCAGTTGAAGGGAGAAAACTGAGTGTTTGAAGAGTTGATGGACAAGGTTCGGGAACGGCTCGTCGCATTGCCGAGGCGACGCAAGCGCCTGATTCAGGTGGCAACGGACATCGTCCTGGTCTGGGCAGCCCTGTGGCTGGCGTTCATCGTGCGCCTGGGCATCGATGACATGTATAACCCGTTCAGGGTGCATGTCTGGCTGTTTGTCTGCGCACCCGTGGTCGCCATTCCCCTGTTCATCCGCTTCGGTATGTATCGGGCGGTCATGCGCTACTTCGGCAATGATGCCCTGATTGCCATCATCAAGGCCGTCAGTCTCTCTTCGTTGATCCTGGCCGTTGTCGTGTACTGGTACAGCAATCATGAGGCTGTGGTCCCGCGTTCGATCATTTTCAATTACTGGTGGTTGAGCCTGGTCATCATCGGCGGACTGCGCCTGTGCATGCGCCAGTACTTCATGGGCGACTGGTTCACTGCAGCACAGCACGTTCCCTTCACCAATCGTGACAACGGCCTGACCAAGGTCGCCATTTACGGCGCCGGCGTCGCCGGCAATCAGCTGGTTGCCGCGTTGCGCATGGGCAAGGTCATGCGCCCCGTGGCTTTCATCGACGATGATGCCAGTATCGCTGACCGTTCGATCTCGGGTCTGCATGTCTATAAACCCAAGCACATTCAGGAAATGATCGACGTCACCGGTGCGCAGGAAATCCTGCTGGCCCTGCCATCCTCCACCCGGGCCAGGCGGCGGGAAATCCTCAATCTGCTCGAGGGTTTTCCTCTGCATATCCGCAGCGTGCCAAATTTCACCGATCTGGCCAGTGGCAGGGTGAGAGTCGAGGATATTCAGGAAGTCGACATTGCTGACCTGTTGGGGCGCGATGCGGTGCCGGCGCAACCGGACCTGCTCCAGCGCTGCATCAAGGGCAAAGTGGTCATGGTGACCGGTGCCGGTGGGTCGATCGGATCCGAGCTGTGCCGGCAGATTTTTTCCTTGGGACCGACCACGCTACTGTTGTTCGATCACAGTGAATTCAATCTTTACAGCATTCTGTCCGAACTCGAGCAGCGCAGTTGCAGGGAGGCGGGAAAGGTCAGACTGCTGCCCATCCTCGGCTCCGTGCGCCATCCGCACAAGCTGCTGGACGTGATGAAAACCTGGCACGTCGACACTGTTTATCACGCCGCCGCTTACAAACATGTACCCATGGTCGAGCACAATATTGCCGAAGGTGTGCTGAACAACGTGATCGGCACCTTGAACACTGCGCAGGCCGCCCTGCAATCGGGTGTTGCCAATTTCGTGCTGATCTCGACCGACAAGGCTGTACGCCCGACCAATGTGATGGGCAGTACCAAACGCCTGGCCGAGCTGGTGCTGCAGGCGCTCAGTCACGAGATTGCTCCGGTACTGTTTGGCGACAAGTCCAACGTTTCAAGGGTCAACAAAACCCGCTTCACCATGGTTCGGTTCGGCAATGTATTGGGGTCGTCCGGCTCGGTGATCCCATTGTTCCACAGCCAAATCAAATCCGGCGGGCCGCTGACGGTTACCCATCCGAAAATCACCCGCTACTTCATGACCATTCCCGAGGCGGCGCAGTTGGTGATTCAGGCCGGCTCCATGGGGCAAGGTGGCGATGTATTCGTGCTGGACATGGGCGAGCCGGTGAGGATCGTCGAGCTCGCCGAGAAAATGATCCATCTCTCCGGTCTGAGTGTGCGCTCGGACCGCAATCCGCAAGGCGATATTTCCATCGAGTTCACCGGGCTGCGTCCCGGCGAAAAGCTCTACGAAGAGTTGTTGATCGGCGATAACGTCGCCGCCACCCCGCATCCGATGATCATGAGCGCCCATGAGGACCATCTGCCATGGGATGTACTGAAAGCGCGGCTAAGCGAACTGCTGTCAGCCGTTGATAGCGACAACTACACCCACGTCCGGCAGCTCCTGCGCGAAACCGTCAGCGGCTATACACCCGACGGCGACATCGTCGACTGGATCTACCAGCAACGCCGCCTCGAGCCTTGATTGTTTCACATTCTGTAACGCACGCATTTTTGACATCGCTCCAGCATGACCTACGTTTGGAGAGCAGCTTCGGAAAAGCTGCTTTCTAAAACGATGATGGAGCGTCACTTATGCGTACCGGTTATTTCTACTCGCTGATCTTTGCTTTCCTCACCAGCGCCTCGATCGCTGCCATTGCTGCCCCTGTAGCCCCGACCGAGACAACAAAGGCGCCTTTGCTGATGGAGGCGGCTGCGCCCTCGGCAAGCGCGAAGGTCGATCTCAACGGCGCGGATGCGGCGACACTGCAAAAGGAGTTGTCGGGTGTGGGAGAGGCGAAGGCGCAAGCGATTGTTGCGTATCGTGATACAAACGGGCCGTTCGCATCGGTGGATGAGTTGCTGGAAGTGAAGGGGATCGGCAAGGCGATCCTGGATCGCAACCGTGAAAAGCTGGAAGTGAACTAAGCTGACAGTTCAACGCCGAGAGGCCGGTCATTGACCGGCCTTTTTATTGGCTGCCGACCTGTGGAAGCTTGCAAGCTGAAAATTACGGTTATCATATTGCGCCTTGATTATGCCTATAATAAATTCCGCTTGGGGCTGATTCAGCAGCCGAAACGGCAGCGGCCGAGCTGCTCGGCATTTCGTCGCTGACGCAGTAGCCGAATCGCAGCACGCCGCGATACGTCGAATATTTGAACTGATAAAGGGGTCACCACGGTATGAACCAACGTCGAGTCGTCGTCACGGGCATGGGCCTGGTTTCACCCTTGGGCAGTGATGTTGAAATCGTCTGGAAGCGTTTGCTCGCCGGGCATTCCGGGTTGCGCAATTTGCCTGACGCGGTCGTGGCTGATCTGCCGACCCGAGTGGGCGGCAGTGTGCCGACGGTCGAGGAGGACGCCGAGGCCGGGTTCGACCCGGATCGCGCAACGCCACCCAAAGAACAGAAGAAGATGGATCGCTTCATCCTGTTTGCCATGGAAGCGGCGCGGCAGGCTTTGGAGCAGGCCGGCTGGCATCCAGCGGACCCTGAAAGCCAGGAGCGCACGGCGACGATCATCGGCTCGGGCGTCGGCGGTTTCGGGGCCATTGCCGACGCCGTGCGTACCACCGACAGCCGTGGTCCTCGGCGTTTGTCACCGTTCACCATTCCATCGTTTCTGGTCAATCTTGCGGCCGGTCATGTCTCGATCCAGCATGGCCTCAAAGGGCCGTTGGGCGCACCGGTGACCGCATGTGCCGCCGGGGTTCAGGCGATCGGCGACGCGGCGCGGTTGATTCGCTCGGGAGAGGCGGACATCGCCGTATGTGGCGGCGCGGAAGCTTCGATCGATCGCGTCAGTCTGGCCGGTTTCGCCGCCGCGCGGGCGTTGTCCTGCGGTTACAACGACACCCCTGAGAAAGCTTCCCGTCCGTTCGACAGCGGGCGCGATGGCTTCGTTATGGGTGAGGGGGCCGGCCTGCTGGTCATCGAGTCGCTGGAGCATGCTCTGGCGCGGGGGGCAAAACCGTTGGCCGAACTGGTGGGCTACGGCACCACCGCCGATGCGTATCATCTGACCGCCGGGCCAGAAGACGGCAGCGGCGCGCGGCGGGCGATGCAACTGGCTTTGGCCCAGGGTGGCGTGACGCCGGCGCAGGTGCAACATCTCAACGCTCACGCCACTTCAACGCCGGTTGGCGACCTGGGCGAGTTGGCCGCGATCAAGGCGGTGTTCGGTGCGCAGAACAAAATCGCCGTAACGTCGACCAAATCCGCCACCGGTCATTTGCTCGGCGCGGCGGGTGGGCTGGAAGCGATTTTCACCCTGCTGGCGATCCGTGATCAGGTGGTGCCGCCGACGCTCAACTTCGAAAACCCGGATCCAGCGAGCGAAGGGGTGGACATTGTCCATGGCGAGGCGCGGTCGATGTCGATCGAGTTTGCGTTGTCCAATGGCTTCGGTTTTGGCGGGGTCAATGCGAGTGTGTTGTTCAAGCGCTGGGGAGGTTAATCGGTCGATTGCTTGAGATGCTCGCGGGTGACGTCGAGGATGCGCTGAGCGAAGTCGGCATCGGCGACGCTGCGCGACAGCAGCAGTGCACCCGCCAGGGTCGCCATGATGACAATGCTGCGATCGGCAATATTGTCGCCTGCGAGTGTGCCTTGAATCTGGCTGAGTCGAGCATTGAGGACTTCGTCGCTGGTTGGGCTCGGCTGGCCGCGCAGGCCCAGCTCTGAGGAAATGGTCAGCAGCGGGCAGCCTTCGTGGGGCGAGGTCTGATGCCACTCTGACAGGTAGGTATCGATAAAGACCTGCAGAGGGTTTTCCTGCGCGAAGATGTCTTCGCACAGGCCCGCGACCTGCGCGCCGGCCGCTTGCAGGGCTTTTTCGACCAGTTCTTCCTTTGATTTGAAGTGCGAGTAGAAACCGCCATGGGTCAAGCCGAGGGCTTTCATCAACGGTTGCAGGCCGGTCGCGCCGATGCCGTCCTTGCGAAAGCGCGCCGAGGCTTCCTTGATGATGCGCTGATGGGTCTGGGCTTTGTGATCTGGCGAGTAACGCATGTGGAGCTCTCCGCGACGATGTTGCCATCTTAACCACGGAAGATTAAATGGTGACTGTACTTCTAAAATCTAAAAGCCTGCCAGTAAGTCCGATTGCATTGGAAAAACCAACCCCGCCATTGCAGCGGGGTCTGGTGTCAGCGGTCCTGTGCGTCCTTGGCGTCCGCTTCGGCATTGCGCTGTGCGACGCGCTTGCGTTCTTCATCGGTCAGTTCGACCTTGTTGGCGGTGTCGCGCAACATCATCAATCCGCCAACAATCGAGCCGATCGCAACGACCAGAATCAACCAGGCATACCAGGGCATAACGGCTCTCCTTAATGGCAGCTCGACGGGCGAGGATTTCGCCGTGCGATGCTGCATACCACTTTTGAGCGAAGTGAACTCGCAGTGGTTCCCTTCCAGGCCGCTTGCCCCCGGTGGATCCCAAATTTTTGTAGGGGACGGGGCGTTACAGGCCTGTGAGCATCGCATCCGCCGGTGCATCGGCGCGCAGTTGTCCGGTCAGCAGGAAGTAACAGAACCCGACCGCCATGAAGCCGAGGAAAATCAGCCCGATCAGCGTGTTGAACCACGCCATCGCCACCAGGCAAACCACGGCCAGTATCAGCGCAATCAACGGCACCAGCGGGTAACACGGCGCCCTGAAGGTGCGCTCCAGATTCGGTTCCGTTTTACGCAGTTTGAACAGGCTGAGCATGCTCATGATGTACATCACAATTGCGCCGAACACGGCCATGGTGATCATCGCAGCTGTCAGTGTCATGCCGCCGAGGTTGATAAGACCATCGCTGTAGATCGCGGCAATGCCGATGAGCCCGCCGGCGATGATCGCGCGGTGTGGTGTCTGGAAGCGCGAGAGCTTAGCCAGCGAAGCAGGCAGATAGCCGGCGCGGGCGAGGGCGAAGAACTGTCGGGAGTAGCCGAGGATGATCCCGTGAAAACTGGCGACCAGGCCGAACAGGCCGATCCACACCAGCATGTGCAGCCAGCCGGAGTTGTCACCGACCACGGTTTTCATCGCCTGTGGCAACGGATCGTTGATGTTGGCCAGGGTGCGCCAGTCGCCGACGCCGCCTGCGAAGAACATCACGCCCATGGCCAGCAGCACCAACGTCAGGATGCCACTGATGTAAGCCTTGGGAATCGTGCGTTTCGGGTCCTTGGCTTCTTCGGCCGCCATGGCCGCACCTTCGATGGCGAGGAAAAACCAGATCGCGAAGGGAATCGCCGCGAACATCCCGGCAATCGCCGGCGCGCCGAAGACGTCGGAGCCGGCCCAGCCATTCAGCGCGAAGTTGCTGAAGCTGAACGCCGGAGCGACTACGCCCATGAAAACAAGCAACTCAGCCACCGCCAGCACGCAGACGATCAGCTCGAACGTCGCCGCCAGTTTCACCCCGAGAATGTTCAGGCTCATGAACACGATGTACGCGCCAACCGCTGCGTGTTTCGGGTCGAGGGCCGGAAATTGCACATTCAGATAAGCACCGATCGCCAAGGCAATCGCCGGCGGGGCGAAGACGAATTCGATCAGTGTGGCCAGCCCGGCGATCAATCCACCTTTCTCGCCGAACGCACGGCGGCTGTAGGCGAATGGTCCGCCGGCATGGGGAATTGCGGTGGTCAGTTCGGTGAAACTGAAGATGAAACAGGTGTACATGGTCGCGACCATGAATGAAGTCACCAGAAAGCCCAGCGTGCCCGCCACGCCCCAGCCGTAACTCCAGCCGAAATATTCCCCGGAAATCACCAGCCCTACGGCAATGCCCCACAGGTGCAACGTGCCCAGCGTGGGTTTGAGTTGTGTGTTCATGCGCTTGCTCCCGAAATGGTTGGAAAGCTCCGGGGAGGGCGCGTGCAGTGGGCGTGCCACTGCCGTGAAACAAGTCGTAATGAGTTCAAAGCTGTCGCAGCGGGGATGATTGGCGCTGGATGTGTGGGTTTTGTGCGCCAGTTGGGTGCGATGTTGTCTGCGCCGCCGCCTTCGCGAGCAGGCTCACTCCTACAGGGCGACGCATTCCAAATGTAGGAGTGAGCCTGCTCGCGATGGGGCCTGTACAAACACCAGAAATCTCCCTGTAAAGCCCGCATAAACCCACTCTTTACACTTTCTTTATGTCCCGCGCCGCGCCTCGCTCTCGTTCCTTTACAGCGACCTTCCCGACAATCAGCGCACACACGGCAATACGCCGTAACACGGAGATCTTCCATGAGCGTTCTGGACGGGGTGTCACTGCTGTTGGCAGTGGGGCTGTTCATTTATCTGTTGGTTGCGCTGTTGCGCGCGGACCGGAACTAGGAGCGGCTATGCACAGTTATGACTATTGGCTGATCCTCGGGTTTTTCGCGCTGGTCCTGTTGCCGGCGCCGTTTCTCGGGCGCTTTTATTACAAGGTCATGGAGGGCCAGCGCACCTGGCTGACGCCGATTCTCGGCCCGGTCGAGCGCGGTTGCTATCGTCTCGCCGGGGTCGATGCGCAGGCGGAGCAGAGCTGGCAGAAGTACACGCTGGCGCTGCTGGCCTTCAACCTCGCCGGTTTCCTGCTGCTGTTTGCGATTCTGCTGTTCCAGGATCACCTGCCGCTGAACCCGCAAAACCTGCCGGGCCAGGAATGGACGCAGGCATTCAACACCGCGGTCAGTTTCATGACCAATACCAACTGGCAGTCCTACAGCGGCGAGGCAACCCTCAGCTACCTGAGCCAGATGGTCGGCCTCACCGTGCAGAACTTCGTCAGCGCTGCCACCGGCCTCGCCGTTCTGGTCGCGCTGTGCCGTGGCATCGGCCGTAAATCGACGAAAACCCTCGGCAACTTCTGGGTCGACATGACCCGCGCCACCCTCTATGGCCTGCTGCCGCTGTGCCTGCTGCTGGCGCTGTATCTGGTCTGGCAGGGCGTGCCGCAAACCTTCGCCCAGTATGTGAATGCCGTGACCCTGCAAGGCGTCGATCAGGTGATCCCGCTCGGCCCGGCCGCCAGCCAGATCGCGATCAAGCAATTAGGCACCAACGGTGGCGGTTTCTTCGGCGTCAACTCGGCGCATCCGTTCGAAAACCCGACGGCGTGGAGCAACCTGTTCGAAGTCGCTTCGATCATCCTGATTCCGGTGGCGCTGGTGTTCACCTTCGGCCACTACGTCAAGGATCTGCGTCAGAGCCGCGCGATCATCGCCTGCATGCTGGCGCTGTTCCTGATCGGCGGCGCGACCTCGCTGTGGGCCGAGTATCAGCCGAATCCGACCCTGAACAACACCGCCGTCGAGCAGACCGCGCCGCTGGAAGGCAAGGAAGCGCGCTTCGGCACCACCGCCACGGTGCTGTGGTCGGTGACGACGACGGCGGCCTCGAACGGTTCGGTCAACGCCATGCATGACAGCCTCAACCCGCTCAGCGGCATGGTCGCGCTGGTCAACATGATGGTCGGCGAGGTGATCTTCGGCGGTGTCGGCGCCGGGCTGTACGGCATGTTGCTCAACGTGCTGATCGCGGTGTTCCTCGCCGGTCTGATGATCGGCCGCACCCCGGAATACCTCGGCAAGAAACTCCAGGCCCGCGAAGTGCAGTTGCTGGTGGTGACGCTGCTGGTGATGCCGGTCGGTGTGCTGGTGCTCGGCGCCATTGCTGCGGTGCTACCCGGCCCGGCGGCGACCATCAGCAACCCCGGCCCCCACGGTTTCAGTCAGTTGCTTTACGCCTACACCTCGGCCAGCGCCAACAACGGCTCGGCATTCGGTGGCCTGAGCGCGAACACCCCGTTTCACAACCTGATGCTCGGCCTGGGCATGTTGATCGGTCGATTCGGCTACATCCTGCCGGTGCTGGCATTGGCCGGCAGCCTGGCGATGAAGAAAAGTGCACCGGTCGGCCAGAACAGCTTCCCGACTCACGGCCCGCTGTTCGTGACTCTGTTGACCGTGACCATTTTGCTGGTGGGCGGCCTGACGTTCTTGCCGACGCTGGCGCTCGGTCCTGTCGCCGAACATTTAAGTATGGGCTTCCAAGGAATCCATCCATGAATATGCCTGCAATCAAACCCGCCGCTGTCAAGGCGCCGGAACAAGCAAAAACCGCGATCTCGGCCCTGTGGCGGCCGGCGCTGGTGCAAGCCTTCGTCAAGCTCGACCCACGGCAACTGGCGCGTTCGCCAGTGATGCTGGTGGTCGAACTGACGGCGATTTTCACCACCGTGCTGTGCTTCATCCCGGATGCCGACGTGCCGACCTTCGTCGCCGCACAAATCGCCCTGTGGCTGTGGTTCACCGTGCTGTTCGCCAACTTCGCCGAGGCCTTGGCCGAAGGTCGCGGCAAGGCCCGCGCCGACAGCCTCAAGGCGGGCAGCGAAGGCCTCAGTGCGCGCTGCCGCCAGGCCGATGGCAGTTTCAAGATCGTGCCGGCTGCCAATCTGCGCAAGGGCGACGTGGTGCGTGTCGAGGCCGGGGAGATGATCCCCGGTGACGGCGAAGTCATCGAAGGCATCGCGGCGGTCAACGAAGCGGCGATTACCGGCGAATCGGCGCCGGTGATCCGCGAATCCGGTGGCGACCGTTCCGCCGTCACCGGTAACACGCGGCTGGTGTCCGACTGGCTGCTGGTGAAGATCACCGCCAACCCCGGTGAATCGACGCTCGACCGCATGATCGCGCTGGTCGAAGGCGCCAAACGCCAGAAGACCCCGAACGAAGTGGCACTGGACATTCTGCTGATCGGCCTGACCCTGATCTTTCTGCTGGTGGTCGTCACCCTGCAACCGTTCGCCCACTTTGCCAATGGCAGCCTGCCGCTGGTGTTCCTTGTGGCGTTATTGGTCACGCTGATTCCGACCACCATCGGCGGTCTGCTGTCGGCCATCGGTATCGCCGGGATGGATCGTCTGGTGCGCCTCAACGTGATTGCCAAGTCCGGTCGCGCAGTAGAAGCGGCGGGTGACGTGCATGTGCTGTTGCTCGACAAGACCGGCACCATCACCTTCGGTAACCGTCGTTGCAGCGCGGTGTACGCGGCGCCGGGTGTGACCGGCCGTGAGCTGGCCGAAGGTGCGTTGTTTGCGTCGCTTGCCGATGAAACCGCTGAAGGCAAATCGATCGTCGAGTTCCTCCGTGGTCTGCATCCACAACCGGAGCCTGCCCCGGAAACCCTGACCGCCGTACCGTTCAGCGCGGAAACCCGCTTGTCCGGCGTGGATTATCAGGGCCGCGTGTATCGTAAAGGTGCGGTGGATTCGCTGCTGGCGTTTCTCGGTCAGCAGCGCACCGATCTGGCCCCGGCGCTGGCGCGGGAAATCGACAGGATCGCCCAGAGCGGCGGCACGCCGTTGCTGGTCTGCGCTGACGGCAAATTGCTTGGCGCGATTCATCTCAAGGACGTGGTCAAGCCAGGCATCCGCGAGCGTTTTGCCGAGCTGCGCAAACTGGGGATTCGCACGGTGATGGTCACCGGCGACAACCCGCTGACCGCTGCGGCCATCGCCGCCGAAGCGGGCGTCGATGACGTGCTTGCCGAAGCCACGCCGGAGAAAAAACTCGCGCGCATTCGTCACGAGCAGAACGACGGTCGTCTGGTTGCCATGTGCGGCGACGGTGCCAACGACGCCCCGGCACTGGCCCAGGCAGACGTCGGCATGGCGATGAACGACGGCACGCAAGCGGCGCGCGAGGCGGCGAACATGGTCGATCTCGACAGCGACCCGACCAAGCTGCTCGACGTGGTGCAGATCGGCAAGGAATTGCTGGTGACCCGTGGCGCGCTGACGACCTTTTCCATCGCCAACGACATCGCCAAATACTTCGCGATTCTGCCGGCACTGTTCGCCTCGATTTATCCGCAGCTGGGCGTGCTGAACATCATGCACCTGAGCAGTCCGCAGAGCGCGATTCTCTCGGCCATCGTCTTTAACGCGTTGATCATTGTCGTGCTGATTCCGCTGGCATTGCGCGGCGTGCGCGTGCAGGCAGCGAGTGCGGCGGCGTTGTTGCGGCGCAATCTGCTGATCTATGGCGTGGGCGGGATTGTCGTGCCGTTCGTGGGGATCAAAGCGATCGACATGCTGCTTACGGCGTTGCATCTGGTGTGACGATTAGAAAAGAGGCCCTCACCCTAGCCCTCTCCCGGGGGGAGAGGGGACTGACCGAGGTGACGACGGGAGCTTTATCGACCTGAAATACCGAGGTGTACTCAGGTTTTGAACTGCACATAGATCGGCTCCCTTTCCCCCTCGCCCCCTTGGGGGAGAGGGCTGGGGTGAGGGGGAAAAGATCTCCCTGACACCCCGCAAAAGTTTGCCCAACGAATTCGAGGATCTTGAAATGTCCACAATGATACGCCCGGCCCTGAGCCTTCTGGTGCTGATGACCTTGGTCACCGGCGCCGCCTATCCACTGGTGGTCACCGGCATCGCCCAGGTCGCATTCCCGGCCCAAGCCAACGGCAGCCTGATCCACGACGCCGACGGCAAGGTCCGCGGCTCGTCGCTGATCGCCCAGGATTTCAGCGGCGACAACTGGTTTCACCCACGCCCGTCCGCCGGGGCTTTTGCCACAGTGGCCAGCAGCGCCAGCAACCTCGCGCCGAGCAATCCGGCCTTGGCAGCCCGAGTGATCGAAGACGCCCACAAACAACAAGTCCCCGGCCAGGGCCCGGTGCCACTGGCACTGCTGACCACCTCCGCCAGCGGCCTCGATCCGCACTTGCCACCGGCAGCAATTGCCTATCAACTGGCGCGTGTTGCGGCGGCGCGTAACCTGCCGGTGTCGACCTTGCAGCAACTGCTCGATAAGCACATCGAACAGCCGCTGGTGGGGCCGCCGGTTGTGAATGTGCTGGAGCTGAACCTGGCACTGCAAAACCTGTAGATCAAAAGATCGCAGCCTTCGGCAGCTCCTACATGAATCGCATTACCCTGTAGGAGCGATCTCTTGACGCTTCACACCAATCTCAAACCGAACAAGGCAATCCCAGCATGAGCGACTCCGGCCGCGCCGACGCGCTGTTAGCAGACCTGCCCCGCGATGGCCGTGGCCGGCTCAAGGTTTTTCTCGGCGCCGCCCCCGGTGTCGGCAAGACCTACGCCATGCTTCAGGCCGCCCACACGCAACTGCGCCAGGGCGTGAAAGTTCTCGCCGGGGTGGTCGAAACCCATGGCCGCGCCGAAACCGAAGCCTTGCTTGGTGGCCTGCCGCAGCAACCGCTGGTGCGCAGCGAGTACCGTGGCGTGCTGCTTGAAGAAATGGACCTCGACGGCATTCTCGCTGCCAGACCCAAGCTGGTACTGGTCGATGAACTGGCCCACAGCAACGCCCCCGGCAGTCGTCATGCCAAGCGCTGGCAAGACATTCAGGAACTGCTCGCCGCCGGCATCGACGTGTTCACCACGGTCAACGTCCAGCACCTGGAAAGCCTCAACGATCAGGTGCGCGGCATCACCGGCGTGCAAGTGCGCGAGACGCTCCCGGACTGGGTCTTGCAGGAGGCTTATGAGCTGCTGCTGATCGACCTGCCGCCGCGTGAATTGCTCGAGCGTCTGCGCGAAGGCAAGGTCTACGTGCCGGAGCAGGCGCGCGCCGCTATCGACGCGTTCTTCACCCAGACCAACCTCACCGCCCTGCGTGAACTGGCGATGCAGACCGCTGCTGCGCAGGTCGATAACGATCTCGCCCAAGGCTATCGCCAGCTCGGTCAGGCTGCGCCGGCGGTGCGCGGGCGTTTGCTGGTTGGTGTCGATGGCGATGCGCAGGCCGAGCGTCTGGTGCGTCATGCCAGCCGCGTCGCCCAGCGCCGGCATCTGCCGTGGAGTCTGGTGCATGTCGACAACGGCAGTGGCCGCGACGAGCAATCGCGGTTGCGTCTGCAAAGCGCCCAGCAATTGGCCGAACGCCTCGGCGGCGAAGTGGTGCTGCTGCGGGCCGGTGAAGTGGCGAAAACCCTGATTCAACACGCCGCCGAGCGCCGCGCCAGTCTGTTGCTGGTCGGCCAGTCGCGGCCGCGATTGCGCCGTCGATTGTTCGGCGGTGGCCTGGCGGCGCGGCTGCTGCGTCAGGCTCATGGGCTGGAAATCAACGTCCTCGACAGTGACCACGAACAGCACCCACCGCGCCCGCGCAATCCGCTCACGCTGGTGTGGTTCGACTATGCGCTGGCGCTGGTCGCGACGTTGTTGGCCAGTGCCCTGGCCTGGGCGGTGTCGAGCGTGTTGCCGCTGCCGAACATCTCGCTGGTGTTTCTCGCAGCGGTGTTGCTGGTGGCGGTGCGCAGCAGCCTTGGCCCGGCGCTGGCGTGTGCGGCGCTGTCGTTTCTGACCTACGATTTCCTGTTCATCCCGCCGAATTTCTCGCTCAGCATCCAGCGCGAAGAAGACGTGCTGACGCTGCTGTTTTTCCTGCTGATGGCGGCGCTCACCGGCAACCTCGCGGCACGTCAGCGGCGGCAATTGCAGGCCCTGCGCGATACCCAGGAAGAGACCAGCGAATTGCTCGACCTGTCGCGCAAACTCACCGCCGCGACTGATCGCCAGGCCGTGGTCAGCGCCGCCGCGCAGCACCTCGAAGGCTGGAGCGACCTGCAACTGTGCCTGCTCAACCGCGACGGGCAGGGCGGCTGGAAAGTCGAAACCGGCGGGCCGCTGCAATTCACCGAGGCCGAACGCGCCGCCGCCGATTGGGCGTGGCAACACGATCAACCAGCGGGCAAGGGCACCGGCACCTTGCCGCTTGGGCGTTGGTGGTGGTGGCCGCTGTCGGTCGAGGACGGGCCGCTGGCATTGCTCGGTGTTTGCGCCAGGGAAGGCCAGACCTTGAGCGGTCAGCGCCGACGCTTGCTCACTGCGCTGAGCCAGCCGCTCGCGCAGGCCCTGGCACGCGCGCAGTTGGCCGATGACCTCGAAGCGGCGCGGCTGCATGGCGAAACCGAGCAACTGCGCAGCGCCTTGCTGGCCTCGGTGTCCCACGATTTGCGCACGCCACTCACCGCCATGCGCGGCAGCATCGACAGCCTGTTGGCCCTCGGCGAAGCGATCCCGCTGGAGGATCGCCGCGAGTTGCTCGAAGGCACCCGCGATGAAGCTGAACGCCTCGACCGCTACATCCAGAACCTGCTCGACATGACCCGCCTCGGCCACGGCGCCTTGAAGCTGGCGCGGGACTGGGTGTCACCGGCCGATATCGTCGGCAGTGCGCTCAATCGCCTGCGCGCGGTGCTGGCGCCTTTGCAGGTCAGCACCGAGGTGCCGGCCGAGTTGCCACTGCTGTACGTGCACGCGGCGTTGATCGAGCAAGCGCTGGTCAACGTGCTGGAAAACGCCGCGCGTTTTTCGCCGAGCCACGGTCGCTTGCAACTGCACGCCGGGGCGGATGAGCAGGAGATTTTCTTTTCGGTCAGCGATGAGGGCCCGGGCATCCCCGAAGAGGACCGCGCGAAGATTTTCGACATGTTCTACACCGCCGCGCGCGGTGATCGCGGCGGCCAGGGCACCGGATTGGGACTGGCGATCTGTCAGGGCATGGTCGGCGCTCACGGTGGGCGCATCGCCGTAGCTGACGGCATCGACGGGCGGGGCACCTGCATCACCTTGCACCTGCCGTTGCAAGCGCAACCTGGGATGGACAATGAAGCCTGAGGCCGACTGCGCTACTCTCTTGCCACTCTTTTGTGTTGATGTGAATTCATGAGCCAGACCGCGACCATTTTGGTCATCGACGACGAACCGCAGATCCGCAAATTCCTGCGCATCAGCCTCGCTTCACAAGGCTATAAAGTGCTCGAAGTGGGTACCGGCGCCGAAGGCCTGGCGCAAGCCGCGCTGAGCAAACCGGACCTGGTGGTGCTCGACCTCGGCCTGCCGGACATGGACGGTCAGCAAGTGCTGCGCGAGTTGCGCGAATGGGCGAGCACGCCAGTGCTGGTGCTGTCGGTGCGCGCCAGTGAAGGGCAGAAGGTCGAAGCGCTGGATGGCGGCGCGAATGACTACGTGACCAAACCCTTCGGCATCCAGGAATTTCTCGCCCGGGTTCGCGCGCTATTGCGCCAGGCCCCGGCGGGCGAGGCGCAGCCGGCGGCGCTGAACGTCGGCCCGTTGACCGTGGATCTGGCCTATCGGCGGGTGCTGCTCGACGGCGCCGAAGTCGCCCTGACCCGCAAGGAATACGCGGTGCTCGCGCAACTGGCGCGGCATCCGGGGCGAGTGATCACCCAGCAGCAATTGCTCAAGGATATCTGGGGACCGACGCACACCGAGGACAGTCATTACCTGCGGATCGTGGTCGGGCATCTGCGGCAGAAGCTGGCGGATGACCCGACCCGGCCGCGGTTTATTGTGACTGAGGCTGGGGTTGGGTATCGGTTGTTGGGGGAGGGTGGGCTGTAGATTTTTTGTTGTCTTTTATGGCCTCATCGCGAGCAGGCTCACTCCTACAGGGGGGTTGCGTCGTGCATAAATCCATTGTAGGAGTGAGCCTGCTCGCGATGAGGGCCTGACAGCCAACGGAGATCTCAACCCTGCTCCTGCTCATACCGATCCAGCGTATCACTGGCAATCTGTCTGCCCAGCGCAATCAATTCCGGCGCCTTGTAGAACTCGAAAAACCGGCACACCCGCTTCGGCACGTTGATCAGGATATCCGGCGGATAGCCGGCGATCTTGTACTGCGCCAGTGAGGTCTGCATCACCTCGAAACTCTGGTTGATCAGATCCAGCAGCGACGCCGGCCCGACGTTATCGATGATGAACGAACCGGTGGCGGATTTCGGTGCGCCTTCGCGTTCCGGGGCGGCGGCCGGTTGCTGGCTTTCCGGTTCGACGCCTTCGAGCCACGGATTGATTTCCGCCGCTTCGGCGCGCAGGGCCTCCTGTTCCAGTTTCAACAACTGCTCGGCCTGTTTGCGCCGGAATGGCAACTTCGAACCCATGGATTTGATCAGACTGTCGAAGCGCGAACGGAACGCGGCGGGCCGCTCGATCACCGGTAATTTGTAATGACGCTGATTGGTGGCGTTGAGGTTGACCGCGATAATCAGATCGCAGTGGCTGGACACCACCGGAACGATCGGCAACGGATTGAGGATGCCGCCGTCGACCAGCATGCGGTTGCCCTGCATCACCGGCGTAAACAGACTGGGAATCGCCGCCGAGGCGCGCATGGCTTGATGCAGGCAGCCTTCCTGAAACCAGATTTCCTGCTGATTGGTCAGGTCGGCGGCGACAGCGGTGTAGGGGATGCGCAGGTCTTCGATGTTGATCTCGCCGACGATCTTGCGAATCTGCCCGAAGACCTTTTCACCGCGAATCGCGCCGAGGCGGAAACTGACGTCGACCAGACGCAGCACGTCGAGGTAATCGAGGCTTTCGATCCAGCGCCGGTAGTCATCCAGTTTGCCGGCGGCATAGATCCCGCCGACCACCGCGCCCATCGAACAACCGGCAATGCAGGCGATGTCGTAGCCGCGTCTTTCAATCTCTTCGATAACGCCGATATGGGCATAGCCCCGGGCACCACCGGAGCCCAGCACCAGTGCGACACGCTTTTTCATCAAACTTCCTCCGGACAAGCCTGCACAATGCACGCATCGGCCAAGCGGCTCAATCGTCAAGGTCGTTGCGCGAGGCAGTGACGTCGTTTTTCGCTCGCGCCGCACGCTTGCGCGCTATGCTCTGCGCCACACGGTTTGGCCGGCGGGCGAGGCACTTTTTCGCCGCTCGACCGTCTTACCTGCACGACTGTTGACCTACCTTGAGGTGTGAGTGATGAAAGCCTGGATCTGTGTACCGTTGATGGCCCTGGTTCTGGCCGGTTGCGCCGGCAAAACCGCGTACCGCGACAGCTGCGGCAGCCAACTCGATACGGCCTGGCACGAACTGGACCTGGCCAAGGCTGAAGGCTTCGCCGGCACCGTCAGCTATTCCAAAGCGCTGTCGCTGCTGACCGCCGCCAAGACCCAGCAACAATTCGAAGGCTTCGAAGGCTGCAGCAAGAAAGCCGAAAAAGCCCGATTCTACATTCGCGAATCCCGAGCAGGACGTTAAAAAAGCAGCTGCAAGCTTCTAGCTGCAAGCGGCAAGCTTAAAACGACCGCGTTCAGCTTGAAGCTTGTAGCTTGCAACTTGCAGCTGTCCTACGGAGTAGACCCCTATGATCGATCGTTTGGTGGCTCATGTGTTGAGCCTGGATGTGCGGCTGCTGGCGTGTCAGGCAAGGTTGAATGCGCGCACCGATCCCGAGGCGTTGCATGATTTGCGCACCACGGTGCGGCGCTTGCGCAGTCTGTTGCGGCCGTTGCGCGGGTTGCCGGGTGTCGAGCAACTGGAGGCGGCGGCTTCGGCGGTGGGCGATCTGACCACACCGTGGCGTGATCGCGAAGTGCTCGCGGCGTATCTGCTCGAGCATGATCAGCCCGAGGCTGCGCAGCGGCGTCTGGCGCAAATGGCCGAAGCCTATCCGGCGCTGGCGGCGAGTGCGGAATTGGCTTCGTTGCTGATGATTCTTGACGCCTTTCCACGGTTCTTGCGCGCGTCCGAGCGTCAGGGGCTGCTCAAGGATCTGGATAAGCGCATTGAAAAACGTCTGGGCAAACAATGGCAGAAGCTCGACGCGGCGCTGCACGATCCCGCCCACGACCGTCATCGTCTGCGCCTGCTGATCAAACGCGTGCGCTACGGCATCGAAGCTTATCCGCAACTGGATCGCTTGCCGAAACCGGCTTACAAACAACTGAAATCCGCGCAAGGCGCATTGGGCGATTGGCACGATTGCTGGCAATGGCTGGCCCGCGCAGAGCAAGAGGCCGATCTGCAACCGTGTGTGGCAACCTGGCAGGCGGGGTTGATCAAGGCAGAACTGAAGGCCGATCAAGTGCTGGAAAAACTCAGCGCCACTTGTTTCAAACCCTGAAATCCACACGGTCCCTTGTAGGAGTGAGCCTGCTCGCGATAGCGATTCATCAGTCGACACTTCGCTGCCAGATAGACCGCTATCGCGAGCAGGCTCACTCCTACAGGAGAATTCGGTGTGACGGATAAAGGTGCAAGGCCTATCTGTCAGCCCATTTGACCGGAATAGACGCTGCGCCGCCGCCCCGGGCTGGTTAAGATCCCCGCATTCCTTTTTCGCTTTCCGAGGTTGCCATGCGCTTTTGCGATCTGCTCGATGCTGTCCGCCAACAACCTGAAGTGACCATCCCCGCCGAATGGGGGCAGGGCCGCGCCAGTTTTGGCGGACTGGTGGCCGCGCTGCAATTTGAAGTCATGCGCGCCAGGGTGCCGTCGGAACGTCCGGTGCGTTCGCTGGCGATCACCTTTGTCGGCCCGGTCGAGCCGGACGTGCCGGTGAGTTTCGAAGTCGACGTGCTGCGCGAAGGCAAAGCGGTCAGCCAGGTGTTGGGCCGAGCCATGCAGAATGGCCAGGTGGTGACGATCATTCAGGGCAGCTTCGGTGCCTCGCGGCCCTCGGAAGTCGCCGTCGAAGCCTATCCAGCGCCAGCGATGAAACACTGGGACGAATGTCAGGAGCTGCCGTATATCAAAGGCGTGACCCCGGAATTCATGCGCCACCTGGCCATGCGCTGGAGCGTCGGTGGCATTCCGTTCTCCGGCACGCCATCGCGCTTGATGGGCGGTTGGGTGCGCTTGCGTGGGGATGTCAAAGAGGAGCCGGTCAACGAGGCGCATCTGTTGGCGCTGGTGGATGCCTGGCCACCGGCGCTGTTGCCGTATCTGAAGAAGCCTGCACCGGGCAGCACGCTGACCTGGACCATTGAATTCGTTCAGCCGTTACACGACTTCAGTACGCTGGACTGGTGCCAATACCTGGCCGATATCGAATACGCGGCCGACGGCTACGGCCATGTCGCCGCCAAGCTGTGGAGCGCGAAGGGAGAGTTGATAGCCATGAGTCGCCAGACCGTGACGATCTTTGCCTGACTCAATGCCGACGGTGGCGCTCACGCCAGGCGCGCCACCAGCCACCGCTGAGAAAGAATCGTGGAAAGGTCAGAAACTGCTCGACCAGCAAACGTGAGACGGCATCCTGGCGATCACTGAACGGCTCGGAGGCTTGCGCCTCCAGGCTGTGACCGTGACGCTGCAGACCCAGCGCCGCGACGATACCGATCACGCCGATGGCGACGCTGGCCAGGCTCAGGCTGAACACCCCCGACACGATCAGCAGAAACGCCACGATGAACAGCGGCACGGCAATCAGGTGCAGAACCAGATTGGTCGGATGCTGATGATTGCCCGGGTAGGCGCGCCATTGCCACGCGGGAAGATTGGGGTGACGTTTGCCCATGTTTACTACTCCTCGATCCATGTTGAACTTCATGGTTGAAGAATAGGCCCGGGCGCGGAGGGCGGCGAATCAAGGTTGGCTATTGAGTTGATAGCGGCAATGGCCGTTTTTGATGGTGCCCGATCTGGCCCCATCGCGAGCAGGCTCACTCCTACATTTGAAATGCGTTCCCCCCGTAGGAGCTGCCGAAGGCTGCGATCTTTTGATCTTTTGATCTTCTGATGTTAAAGCTTCAACTGCCCAATCGCCTTGCTCAACTCCCCGGCCAACGTCGCCAACTCATCACTGGTCGTCGCCGAATCCACGGTCTGCTGTACGGTGTTCTCGGTCACATCACGAATACTCACCACCGCCCGGTTCATCTCCTCGGCAACCTGACTCTGTTGCTCCGCCGCCACGGCGATCTGCGTGTTGCTCTCGCGCATCTGCGCCACCGCGCCGGTGATCTCTGCCAAGGCTGCGCCGGCCTCCTGCGCCTGCTGCACACAATCGTCAGCCTTGTACGAGCTCTCCTGCATGAAATCCACCGCATCGCGGGTGCCGGCCTGCAACGCCGCGATCATCCCGGTGATCTCGTCGGTGGAGGCCTGCACGCGCTTGGCAAGGTTACGCACTTCATCGGCGACCACGGCAAAGCCGCGACCCATTTCCCCAGCACGGGCAGCTTCGATCGCCGCGTTGAGCGCCAGCAGATTGGTCTGTTCGGCGATGCTGTGAATCACGCTGACCACGCCGCTGATCTTCTGACTGTCTTCGGCCAGGCGTTGAATCATTTGCGCCGTCTGCTGCACGCCACTGGATAGCCCGGCAATCGACTGCTGCACCCGGGCGACCACTTGCTGGCCGCTGCCGGCGAGGCCGTCGGCGGTTTTCGACAGATCGCGAGTGGCGCCGGCGTGTTGTGCGATGTGATAAACGGTGGCGGTCATTTCGTTGATCGCGGTGGCGGCCTGATCGGTTTCGCTCTGCTGCCCGAGCATGCCGTGCCGCACATCGTTCATGCTCGCCGCCAGCCGCGCGGCACCGACATCCAGTTGCCGTGCGGTGTTGGCCACTGTCGTCACGACGCGTTGATATCCGGCCTGCATGGCGTTGAAGGCATTGGCCATCTGCCCGACTTCATCCCTGCCCACCAGCGGCACCCGAGCTGAAAGGTCGCCGGTTTTTTCAACGTGCAGCATCACGTCTTTCAACGTGTTGAGCTGGCTGAGCAGAAAGCGGATCAACAGTTGCGAAGCGCCGAGCATTGCCAGCATCAGGACGAAGACTGCCAGCGCGTAGTTGGCGAAGCGCTCGCTGAACACTTGGCTCAGGCTCGGGGCATAAGCGATGACTGCCACTCGTTCGCCGTCGGCACGGCTGAACACCTCGGCGCCGATCAATGGATTTTCGCCAAACAGCGACAGATGATTGATGGCGTTCCAACCGACGCTGCCGCTGATTTCCAGCAGCGGTTGATCATTGAGGCGCGGCGCTTCACCGCGTTTGAAGGTCAGCACCTGAGCGGATCTGGGCAGCGCCTGCCCGGGCGGCCAGGCTTTGAGCAATTGCGCCTGCGCCTGCGCGGATGCCTGAGCGGCGTCGCTACGGGCCTGCTGTTCGAGATGTACGGCGTACAGCACCAGCAGCAGCGTTGTGACAAAGGCGACCGCATTGACCGCCCAGAATTTGTATTTCAGCGAGATGTTGCTAAGCCAGGCACCCATGGAGGTCTTCTCTGATAGCGGAAACAGTTTTGGCAAGGTGCCATTATTGTGCCGCTATGCAGATAAGGGAGTTTTGATATGAATCAACAGATGCCGCTGGCCTGCTTTTCTGTAGGAGTGAGCCTGCTCGCGATAGCGGTGTGTCAGTCAATGATGTAAGCGACTGACCCACCGCTATCGCGAGCAGGCTCACTCCTACAATGGGATTTGGGTGTGTCAGGAAATGATCGGTAAACCGAAGAATGCCCGGGCACACGCGGTGGTGTGCGCGGCCAGTGCTTCTTCGGTCTCGCCGCGATGCAACGCCACCTCGCGCAACACCTCGGTCAGATAGGCCGGCTCATTGCGCCCGTTTTTCGGCTTCGGCCGCAGCGTGCGAGGCAGCAGATACGGCGCATCGCTTTCCAGCATCAGCCGTCCCGGCTTGATCTCCTTGACCAGCGGATGCAGATGCGTGCCGCGGCGCTCGTCGCAGATCCAACCGGTAATGCCGATGTGCAGATCCAGATCGAGGTAGCTGAACAGGGCTTTCTGTTCGCCAGTGAAGCAGTGCACCACTGCCGCCGGCAGTTGATCGCGGAAGTCCTTGAGGATTTCCAGCAGGCGCTGGCTGGCATCACGCTCATGCAGGAACACCGGCAGTTGCAGCTCGGCGGCCAGCGCCAGATGTTCTTCGAGGGCCTTTTCCTGCTGCGCACGCGGGGAGAAGTCGCGGTTGAAATCCAGACCGCATTCACCTACCGCGACGACATTGGATTCGTTCAACAGGCTGCGCAAACGACGCGCGCTGTCAGCGTTCCAGTCGCTGGCCGAATGTGGGTGAACACCGGCAGTGGCGAACAGTCGTTGGCCGCTTTCGTCCAGTTGCTGGCACAGCTCCAGCGCCTGCTCACTGCCCTCGACGCTGGTGCCGGTGAGCACCAGTTGGCAGACGCCGGCGGCGTAGGCGCGGTCGAGCACCGTCTGGTGTTTGTCGGCGAAACTGGGGTTGGTCAGGTTGACGCCGATATCGATGAGTTGCATGGTGCTACCTCGGGCCGAAGGCCGGAAAGCATATCAGAGCTGTAGATTTATAAGAAAAGGCAAGAACTACAACGACTTATGGCTGTCTGTTGGGGCCGCGGGGAACTCCGGGGTGGCGGCAATGCCATCACTGTGCCAGTCTCTCGCACTTTACCAGCGCACAAGCGCTCTGTTTTCGTCGGTGATCTCGCCGCTTTCATGGTGAAGTCGCCCCGTATTCTTTTCGGAGAGTGGATGCATCGTCCCTCGGTTCTGCTGCTGTTGTGCGCTGCGTTGCTGCTGCCGATGACGGCGGTCGCGCGCCTGCCCGGGCCGCTGCAAGCCGTGCCGGCGACCAAGGTTCGCGACCTCTCGGACATTCGCAGCAGCCGCGTGTTGCGCGTGCTGGTCAATCAGAGCCGCAACAGCTCCGGCGAAGTGCAGGGCCAGGCCATTGGTGTCGAATACCACCGCCTGCGCGCCTTCGAGCAATACCTCAACGGCCATGCCCGTGATGGCCAGCAAGTCACCCTCAAAATCATTCCCAAAGCCAAGGATCAATTGCTCGGCGCCTTGCAGCGCGGCGAAGGTGACATGGTCGCGCCGGGCGAGTTGCTCGATCTGCCTTCGGGCTATGCGGTCGCCAGCAGTGAGCCGATCGCCAGCAACGTGCCGCTGGTGCTGGTCGGCATCAAGGGCCAGCGCCGCTACACCAGGGTCGAGCAACTCTCTGGCAAAACCCTGGCCCTGCCCACTGGCAGTGCGGCGGGGGAGGTGGTCAGCCAGCTCAACCAGAAACTGGCGCTGCACAAACTGGCACCGATCAATATCGAATGGGTCGATCCAACGCTGGCCGTGGAGGATGTGCTGGAAATGGTCCAGGGCGGGATTTTCCACCTGACCATCGTCGAGCAGCCGATTGCCGAGCGCTGGGGCAAGATCCTGCCGAAGCTGCGCCTCGACCGGCAACTGAGCCTCGGCGAGCCGGGCGAGGAACATTGGTTCGTGCGCCGCGACGCGTCGATGTTGCGCGCGAGCATCGATCGCTTTCTCACCGGTTACAAGAAACCCTCTGACGAAGACGCCGCATTTCTGCGCATCTATCGGCGCTTGTACCAGGTGCACAATCCGCTGGCCAAGGGGGATCGCCAGCGTTTGGAAAAACTCCGCCCGACCCTGCAAAAGCACGCCGACGCGCAGAACATGGACTGGCTCAATCTTGCGGCGCTGGCGTTCAAGGAATCGCGTCTGCAGCCCGACGCCCGCAGCGGCAGCGGCCCGACCGGGCTGATGCAGATCACTCCGTCCGCCGCGCAACGGGTCGGGGTGAGCAATATCCAGAATCTCGATGCGAATGTGCAGGCCGGCGCCAAGTATCTGGCGATGATCCGCCGCAAATTTTTCAGCAGCCCCAAACTCAACGAGCGTGAGCGCATGGCATTCACCCTCGCTGCGTACAACATCGGCCCTGAGCGCGTGCAGGGCATGCGTGCCGAAGCGCGCCGCCGTGGCCTGAATCCCAACCAGTGGTTTTTCCAGGTCGAGCGTATCGCCATGGAGCAGGTGGGAATGGGCGCCGTCAGCTATGTTAATAGCGTGAACAAGTACTACCTGGCATTCGACCGGGAGCGTGAGTCGCTCGAGCCCCGCCAGCAGAAAGTGGTCACACGAAAATAATCTAAAAATTTGATTGTTATGGCGAAATATTTTCGCTTTTAACATGAAATAAACTGATTAATATAGCGACCAACCCAAACACACAAACACTTCTGCACAACAAGGAATGCACCATGAGCTCTTTGATCAACAAGGTTCTGTTCACCCGCGCCGGTTACGGCCTGACTGTCCTGCGCATTGCTGTTGGCGTGATCTTCGCCGCCCACGGGTCGCAGAAACTCTTTGGTCTGTTCGGTGGCTACGGCCTGGCCGGCACCGCGCAATGGATGGAAAGCATCGGCCTGACCCCGGGCTACCTGATGGCCTCGCTGGCCGGTGGTACCGAGTTCTTCGCCGGTCTGGCCCTGATCATCGGCCTGCTGGCACGCCCGGCAGCACTCGGTCTGGCGTTCCTCTCGCTGGTGGCAATCTTCTCGGTGCACATCGGCAACGGTTTGTTCATGGCCAACAACGGTTATGAGTTCGCCCTGGCTCTGCTGGCCGGTAGCATCGCGGTACTGATCGAAGGTGCCGGCAAGCTTTCGGCGGATCGCGCCATCGCCGGTTGAAGGCTCTGGCTCAAGGCAAAGGCCCGCATTGCGCGGGCCTTTTTTTGTTGCGGGCGATTCTTGACACTGGTCGGTCACGTTCTCTAGGATGTTGCTCATGCGCCGATTTAAACAGCTACTTGCGGGGCGCCAGGTGACTTCTACAGTTACCGTCAGAAGCCGGAACAGGGCTTCGAAATACCGCTAAAGCGCTGGTTCGGTGTTGCCTCTCACCTGCCATGCAGACTTTTGAGGCAGAGACACGACACGATGAATGCACTACACCCTCCAGCACGTCCCGCGCCGATCACGGCCCATGTCACCCAGCGCAACCCGAAAATTCTTCTTGGCGGCAAACACCAGCCGACGCTGTTGCGTTATCTCGATGGCTGGCCACGTCGCAGCGGCGGTCCTGCCGCGTTCCTGATCCAGTTTGTCGATGATGGCGAGTCGCTGGCGCGTTTCGCCACTGACAGCTTTGATCTGGCGGTGATTCAGGCGCCGAGCGCAGAAGAGGCGCCGGAAATGATCAAGCAACTGACCCGCGTTGCGCGGCAGGGCTTGATCACCCGGCGCTGATTGTTCTTACGGGTATTCAATCGCCACGATGTAAACGAACTGCTCGCCGGTCGGCGTCTGCACCCGCACTTCGGCGTCGAGTGCCTTGCCGATGAGAGCGCGGGCCAGCGGTGAGTCGATGCTGATCAAACCGAGTTTGAGGTCCAGTTCATCGGGGCCGACGATGCGGTAGCGCGACTGCTTGCCGTCTTCGTCTTCGATAGTGACCCAGGCACCGAAATAGACCTTGTTCGGGTCACTGGGTTTTTCGCTGACTACCTTGAGCGCTTCCAGACGCTTGGTGAGAAAACGTACGCGACTGTCGATTTCGCGCAGCATTTTTTTGCCGTAGGTGTACTCGGCGTTTTCCGAACGATCACCCTGCGCCGCCGCTTCACTCACCGCCTGGGTGACCTGCGGGCGACGCACATGCCACAACTCATGGAATTCAGCGCGCATCCGCGCTTCACCTTCGGGGGTGATCAGCGCGGTGCCGGCGGTGCGGGGAGGGCGATAACGGCTCATGGCAACTTCTTGTGATTAAGACCGCCTGAGTCTATCAACCCTCGCGCAACACTGTCAGTGGGCTGGCGTTCAGTGCGCGACGCGTGCCGAACACCCCGGCTCCCCCTATCAATGCGGCGCCAATCAACGGCAGCACCAGCAGCCAGGGATGCGGATGCCATGGCAGGTCGAAGGCGAAGCGGTACAGCACCAGGCTGACCACCTCCGAACCGATCGCCGCGAGCAAGCCGCTGACCGCGCCCAGCAAACCGAACTCGATACGCCGCGCCTTGATCAGCAACTGCCGCTCGGCACCCAGCGCACGCAACAGCGCACCTTGGCGGATGCGTTCATCCAGCGTCGCCTGCAGGCCGGAGAACAGCACCGCCATCCCCGCAGCGAGAACAAACAACAGCACATATTCCACCGCCAGGGTGACCTGGGCGAGGATGCTGCGCAGCTGTTCGAGCAAGGCTTCGACCTGCAGGATGGTCACCGCCGGGAAGGTCCGCGACAGCTCGACGATCTGCTGATCGTGCCCTGGTGCCAGATAGAAACTGGTGAGGTAGGTCGCCGGGAGATCCTTCAAGGTGCCCGGCTGGAAGATCATGAAGAAGTTCGGCTGGAAGTTGTCCCAGTTGATCTCGCGCAGGCTGGTGACCTTCGCTTCGCGATTGACCCCGCCGACACTGAACACCATGTGATCGCCGAGTTTGAGTTTCAGGCTTTCGGCAACTTTGCCTTCCACGGAAACGCCTGGCACATCGTCGGACGGCTGACCGCTCCACCATGAGCCAGCGGTGAGCTTGTTGCCGGCCGGCAGATCCGCCGCCCAGGTCAGGCTCAGGTCGCGCTGAATGGCGCGGTCTCCGGCGGAATCCTTGCTGACGATTTGTTGCACCGCCTCGCCATTGATGCTGATCAGCCGCCCCGGCACCACTGGATACAGTGGCGCCGCTTGCGCGGACACCTTGATCAGGTGATCGGCGAAGGCCTGCTTGTCAGCCGGGAGGATGTTCAGCGCGAAGTAGTTCGGCGCATTTTTCGGTAGCTGGTTCTGCCAGGTGTCCAGCAACTCACCGCGCAGCAGCGCGATCAGTGCCATCGACAACAGGATCAGGCCGAAGGCCAGGGATTGTCCGGCCGCGGCCAACGGATGCCGCAACAACTGGCCAAGGCCCAGGCGCCATGGCAACGAAGCGCGGGCGAGCATGCGGCGCAGGCTTTGCAGCAACAACAGCAGCAGGCCGCCGAGCACAAGCGCGGCGACCACGCCACCGCCGAGCAGGGCGAAAGTCAGCAGCAGGTCGAGGCTCAGACGCCACATGATCAGGCCCAGCGCACCCAGCGCCGCGCCATAGACCATCCACGTACTCGACGGGATCGGCAGCATGTCGCGACGCAATACCCGCAGCGGTGGCACGCGACCGAGGGCGGCCAGCGGCGGCAGGGCAAAACCGGCCAATGCCACCAGCCCGGTGCCGATCCCGGCAATGGCTGGAAACAGGCCACCCGGCGGCACATCGCTCGGCAGCAAATCATGCAGCAGTGCGAACAGGCCCAGTTGCGCCAGCCAGCCGAGCAGGGCGCCACTGATCGCCGCAATCAGACCCAGCGCGGTGAGCTGCAGACTGAACAGCACCATGGTTTCCCGCCGCGATAATCCGAGGCAGCGCAGCAAGGCACTGGCGTCGAACCGCCGGCTGGCGAAACGGTTGGCCGACAACGCCACCGCCACCCCGGCCAGCAACACCGCGACCAGACTGGCCATGTTCAGATAGCGCTCGGCTTTGCCCAGCGCACCGCCAATCTGCCGGTTACCATCACGGGCATCCTGGATTCGCTGGTTTGCAGCCAGGCCCGGTTTGATCAGTTCGCGATAGGTTTCCAGCGCCTGCGGTTCGCCGCGCCACAGTTCGCGGTAGCTCACCCGGCTGCCCGGTTGCACCACGCCGGTGGCGGCGAGGTCATCGAGGTTGATCAGCACCCGGGGCGTCAGGCTGTAGAAGTTGCCGGCGCGATCCGGCTCGTAGGTCAGCACGCGCGTCAGCTTCAAAGTCTTCATGCCGACATCGATGCTGTCGCCGATCTTCAGATCCAGCGCGGTCAACAGGCGCGCCTCGACCCAGGCTTCACCGGGTTGCGGTTCGCCGCCGACTTCTTCCTGGGCAAATGGCGCGGGCGCGCTTTTCAGCTCGCCACGCAGTGGATAGGCTCGGTCGACAGCTTTGATGCTCGACAGCTGAATGCCGTTGTCGGTGGCAATGACGCTGGAGAACTCCACCACTTGCGCATGATTCAGGCGCAGTTCGGTGCCGCTGCGGATTTGCTCCTCGCGGGCCGGCGAGCTGCCTTCCAGAACCAGGTCGGCACCGAGAAACTCGGTGGCACGCAGCATCATCGCGCCATTGAGGCGAGCGCCGAAATAGCCAATCGCGGTGCTCGCCGCGACGGCTACCACCAGCGCAAAGAACAACACGCGCAACTCACCAGCGCGGGCATCGCGCATGAGCTGGCGCAGGGCGAGGCTGAACAGACGCAACAGCGGCAGACGTGCCATCAAGGCTCCAGAGGGGCGACCAGCAGCCCGGCTTCAAGACGGATCAGGCGCCGGCAGCGATGGGCCAGGCGTTCGTCGTGGGTCACCAGCACCAGAGTGGTGCCGCGTTCCTTGTTCAACTCGAACAGCAAGTCGCTGATGCGCTCGCCGGTGTGGCTGTCGAGATTGCCGGTGGGTTCGTCGGCGAACAGCACGTCCGGTTCGGCGGCGAAGGCGCGGGCGATGGCCACACGTTGCTGTTCGCCACCGGAGAGCTGGCGCGGCGAGTGGGTCAGGCGCTGGCCGAGGCCGACGCGCTGAAGCAGTTGCGTGGCGCGCTCGCGGGCATCTTTGCGGCCATCAAGCTCGAGCGGCAGCATGACGTTTTCCAGCGCATTGAGGCTGTCGAGCAACTGGAACGACTGGAAGACAAAACCGACGTGCTCGGCGCGGATTCGCGCGCGCTGGTCTTCGTCGAGATTGCTCAGGCCCTGGCCGGCGAGGGTGACTTCGCCGCTGCTCGGCAGGTCGAGGCCGGCGAGCAGGCCGAGGAGGGTGGATTTGCCGGAACCGGACGCGCCGACGATGGCCAGGCTGTCGCCCTTGTTCAGTTCCAGGCTGAGTTCGTGCAGGATAGTCAGTTCACCTTCCGCGCTAGGGACCACTTTGCTGAGGTTCTTCGCGGTGAGAATGCTTGCGCCCATGGAGAATCCGATGCGTGTATGGTTTTTGAGTGCTGGCCTGGCCTTGATGTGCATGGCCCAGAACGCAGCGGCGGGTACTGTCCTGATCGTTGGCGATAGTATCAGCGCCGGTTTCGGCCTGGATACCCGTCTGGGGTGGGTGTCGCTGCTTGAGCAGCGGCTCGAACAAGAGGGTTTCGACGATAAAGTGGTCAACGCCTCGATCAGTGGCGACACCAGCGCCGGAGGCCAGGCGCGGCTGCCGGCGCTGCTTGCAGAGCATAAGCCTGAGTTGGTGATCCTCGAACTGGGTGGCAACGATGGCCTGCGCGGGATGCCGCCAACGCAATTGCAACAAAATCTTGCCTCGATGATCGACAGCTCGCGCCAGAGCGGCGCCAAAGTGCTGTTGCTCGGCATGCAACTGCCACCCAACTATGGCAAGCGTTACACCGATTCGTTCGCCGAGGTTTACGGCAGGCTCGCTGACGAGAAAAAGGTCCCGCTGGTGCCGTTTTTTCTGGAAGGCGTCGGCGGTCATCCGGACCTGATGCAAGCCGACGGTCTGCACCCGGCCGCCGGGGCTCAGGGCAAGTTGCTGGAAAATGTCTGGCCGACGCTGAAACCGCTGTTATGAGGCTTTTCTACAGGCAGGCTTTCGGCTAATGTGGCGCCCCCTAATTTGGAGCCCCCGATGCCGCGTCCTGCCTGGTCCCTGTTTGCCTACCAACTGATCGAGCCTGACGAGCAGCTGGACCTGTTCGCCTGCCAGGAAGTGCGGGTACATCTGGTGACGCGTCAGCTGGAACTCGGAGGCTCGGCTGACCGCACGCTCTGTGGCACGCTGCTGCCGGCGCAACCGCGCTGGTCGAATGTTGATCGCCGGGTGTTTCAGGATCAGCGCCTGTGCTCGCTGTGCCGGGCGATTCTCGAATCGCAGAAGCGCGGTACCTCGCCGATCTGGCCCGAGCTGCGTTTCGAGCTCTGAGTGTTCAAGATCAAAAATGTGGGAGCGAGCCTGCTCGCGAAGGTCTTTTCAATCGACATTCATGCTGGCTGACACACTGCTTCCGCGAGCAGGCTCGCTCCCACCCTGAACGCACCCTGTCGCCTATGGCCGCGCTACCTCCCCGAATCCCCAAGCCGCGGTGTACAATCGCGCCCTTATACCCTTGATGATCATGCGAAGGATTTTCCGGATGTTGCCGCGCTTTCCTGCCGTCACCCGCTGCCTGTCACTTGCCGCCCTGTGTGTGGCCGGTCCCGTTGCTGCATTGGAGCTTCCCCTGCCACCACCCGGCGAGGACATCGTCGGTCAGGTGCAGGTGATCAAAGCCAAGTACGAAGACACCTTCGCCGACCTGGGCACTACTTACGATCTGGGCTATTCGGAGATGGTTGCGGCCAACCCGGGCATCGATGCCTGGCTGCCGGGCGCCGGCACCGAGATCGTCCTGCCGACCCGGTTCATCCTGCCGCCGGGCCCGCGTGAAGGCATCGTCATCAACCTCGCCGAATACCGCCTCTATTACTACCCGAAAGGCCGGGACGTGGTGTACACCTTCCCGCTGGGCATCGGCCGTGAAGGCTGGGGCTCGCCGATCGCGCATACCTCGATCATCGCCAAGACGCCGAACCCGACGTGGACTCCTCCGGCCTCGATCAAGGCTGAGCACGCCGCAGACGGTGATCCGCTGCCCAACGTGGTACCAGCCGGACCTGACAATCCGCTGGGCCCGTTCAAGTTCACTCTCGGCACGCCGGGTTACCTGATCCACGGTTCGAACAAGAAGTTCGGCATCGGCATGCGCACCAGTCACGGTTGCTTCCGCATGTTCAACAACAACGTGCTGGAGATGGCCGGCATGGTCCCGGTCGGCACCTCGGTGCGCATCATCAACGACCCGTACAAGTTCGGACGCAGCGGCGGCAAGGTCTATCTGGAAGCGCACACGCCGCTCGACGACAACGGCAACCCGTCTGTAGTCGACAAGCACACGGCGGTGATCAACGCGATGCTCAAGCGTGAAGACATCACCAGTAACCTGCGCATGAACTGGGACGTGGTGCGTGATGTGGTCGCGGCCGAAGATGGCCTGCCGGTCGAGATCGCCGTGCCGAACGCTTCGGCGCCGATGGTGAGCAGTGCACCGATCGATCTGCAGCAATAAGCGTTGATCGAAACCCGCCGATGCGAGAGCGTCGGCGGGTTTTTTAGTGCCCGGAGGAAAGTACCGGGCACAAAAAAGCCGACCCGGAAACCGGATCGGCTCGATAACAATCCCGAGGGATTATTACTTGCGGCTAGCTTTTTCCAGCATGCGCAGAGCACGCTCGTTAGCTTCGTCAGCAGTCTGTTGTGCTTTTTGAGCAGCAGCCAGAGCTTCATCAGCTTTACGGTAAGCTTCGTCTGCACGAGCCTGGGAGCGAGCAGCTGCGTCTTCAGTAGCTGTCAGACGTGCTTCGGTTTCTTTCGATGCGCTGCTGCAACCGGTAGCCAGAACTGCGGCCAGAGCCAGAGCAGAGAATTTCAGAACGTTGTTCATCGTGTTCCCCTTCAAGGACTTTCAAATTAAGTGGCTGTCTCCTCACGATTGAGGAAATAGCCGGCGTACATACTACCCATTACTTGTAGTAAGTAAACTGACGTAGCGCAAGAAGCAAAAAAAATTGTAGGCGTTGATTCTTTTTCGAGCAACTTTTAACTGCGCTGTATAAAAAATATCCAGCTGCAAGCCCCGGTGTGAGCGACTCAAACGGAAAAAGTTCCCACCCTTGCATGCTCTTTTTGCGAGTTCGGCGAGAGTCTTTCTAAATGAATTCGTCCACACTTTTGTTCTGCTTCTGCGAACCGCTTCGCGTATCTTTGTTGATGTTCAGGTGACTTTAAAAAAGGTCGCACGTCTTAAGTCTCAACATTCCGGCAATGTTCAGGCAAACGGCACGCGAAGAACGTCTTGCGGCCATCCTGCGAGCATCGAAGCCTTCGCCCACCGACTGTGCGATGACGAGCGTACCTTGAGCATTTTTGCCAATGGTGCCTACTATTCAATTGGTGTCAGGTTGCGCGAGATCGGTGTGGCTCTTCTCGGTGTCCATCAGGCACGGGGTGGCGTAGATGTTCCTTCGCCGGGAAAACATCGGTAAGGTAGGGGTCACAATTCAAGACCCGCGAGGAGTAGTGATGAGCGAGGCGTTGTCCATCCACCATGACCAGGCTGGTCATCAATTCGAGACCACCGTGGACGGTCATCGTGCTTACCTGACCTACATGGATCTGGGCAAGCAGACCCTGGATATCTATCGCACCTTCGTGCCCAATGCCCTGCGCGGTCGTGGCATCGCCGCAGCGCTGACTGAACGCGCGCTGCAATACGCCGAAGAAATGGGCTACACGGTGATCCCGTCCTGCTCCTACGTCGAGCGCTACATGGAACGTCATCAGCGCCGCGCCGCAAAAATCTGAATCGCACACGCAAAAACGCCGGGCATTGCCCGGCGTTTTTTTATGTCCGCGAAACCATGCTTACGTGCGCTGGCGTTTCGGCAATACGTCCTTGAGCTTGGCGTGCATGCTGCGCAAGGTGTTTTCAGTGGCGGACCAATCGATGCAGGCATCGGTGATCGACACGCCGTATTGCAGGTCGGCGAGGTCTTTCGGGATCGCCTGGCAGCCCCAGTTCAAGTGGCTTTCAACCATCAGGCCGATGATCGACTGGTTGCCTTCAAGGATCTGGTTGGCGACGTTTTCCATCACCAGCGGTTGCAGGGCCGGGTCCTTGTTGGAGTTGGCGTGGCTGCAATCGACCATGATGTTCGGCTTGATCTTCGCCTTGTTCAGCGCCTGCTCGCACAGGGCCACGCTGACCGAGTCATAGTTCGGCTTGCCATTACCGCCGCGCAGCACCACGTGACCGTAGGCGTTGCCTTTGGTGGTGACGATCGATACGCCACCTTCCTGGTTGATGCCGAGGAAACGATGCGGGCTGGACACCGACTGCAAGGCGTTGATCGCCACGGTCAGGCCGCCATCGGTGCCGTTCTTGAAGCCGACCGCCGAGGACAGGCCGGAAGCCATCTCGCGGTGAGTCTGGGATTCGGTGGTACGCGCGCCGATGGCCGACCAGCTGATCAGATCCTGCAGATATTGCGGGGAGATCGGGTCGAGGGCTTCGGTCGCGGTCGGCAGGCCTTTTTCGGCCAGGTCCAGCAGCAACTGACGACCGATGTGCAGGCCATCCTGGATCTTGAACGAGTCATCCAGGTACGGATCATTGATCAGACCTTTCCAGCCGACGGTGGTACGCGGCTTCTCGAAATACACGCGCATGACCAGGTACAGGGTGTCGGAGACTTCCTCGGCCAGCACCTTGAGGCGATCGGCGTATTCGTGGGCAGCCTTGATGTCATGAATCGAGCACGGGCCGATCACGACGAACAGACGGTGGTCGGTGCCATCGAGAATGTTGCGAATGACTTCGCGGCCCTTGGTGACAGTGCGCAGGGCGGCGTCGCTCAGGGGGATATCACGCTTGAGCTGATCGGGAGTGATCAGGGTCTCGTTAGAGGCGACGTTTAGGTCGTTGATCGGTAAATCAGCCATCGTTTACTCGTCAGGTCACGGGTGCCGGCCGCCAGCGATCCCCGCGCGGCGGAGCACAGCAGATTTAGCGCGTCGGGGGAGCCGAACCTTAGCGCGTCAGACGCGGCTCGACAATGGGCAAACCGTGCTTTAGTCCAGCGCTGGCTGCGCAAAAGCCTTGCGCAGGTTGTCGTGGGAGAACTCTTCGGCATGCTCCTCGACCCATTGCAGGGCCAGCGCCTGAATATCCTGCAGGTCATCGTGGCTGTCCTGCATGCGCGAATAGCGTTCGATCTGACACACCTGCTCACCCATTCGCGCGCTGAACAGAGTCTGTTCGTCAGTGAAGGCGATGCCCACCAGATAGCCTTTTTTGCGGCGCAGACACCAGGCCACATAGCCCGGACAACAGAAGTCGGCATTCAGCGTCGGCATGCGCACTTGCAACGCGGTGCCGTGGCGCCAGGCGCGGTGGTAATTGCAAGCGATGCCGCCGAGGCTGATAGTGTGCAGCTGTTGTCTGGAAATGCATTCAGGCTTGAGTAACGTCAATTCAACCGGCACTTCGTCCGGATGAGGAATGAAACGTCCCATGAGCACAGACTCCCTGTGTCGGCCATCTGACATTGTTTCTCCCAGTATAGTGGCCGAATCCGAGCTGACCGACTTTGACGCCGACCAGCGGCTGCTGGCGATGAAAGGGGTTTGCTTGGTGATTTTCACCAGCGTCGGCTGCGCCAGTTGTCGCTATGCCCGCGAGGTGTTGCCGGGCATGCCGCTGGCAATCGATCGGCTGTGCTGGATCGACGCCGGCAACAATGGCGGCCTGGTCGAGCGTTATCAGGTGTTTCATTTGCCGGCGCTGTTTGTGGTGCGCGACGGCGAGTTCTTTGGCGCAGTGCACAGCCGCCTGACGGTTGACGGTCTCAACCAGGCCGTGGCGCAGGCGCTGGGTCGAATTGCAGAGGAGTTGCCATGAGCGAGACAGTCAGCAAACCGGTGGTGGGGATTATCGGCACCGGTGCAATCGGCGGTTTTTACGGGGTGATGCTGGCGCGTGCCGGTTTCGACGTGCACTTCTTGTTGCGCAGCGAATTTTCCGCAGTGGCGGAGCGTGGTTTGCAGATCAACAGTTCGGTGCACGGTGCGTTGACGCTGAATCCGGCGAATGCCTATTGCGCTGCCGAAGACATGCCGCGCTGCGACTGGCTGCTGGTCGGCACCAAAACCACCAGCAACGCAGGTCTCGCGCCGGCGATCATTCAAGCGGCCAAACCTGACGCAAAAGTGCTGTTGCTGCAAAACGGTCTGGATGTCGAAGACAGCCTGCGGCCGCTGCTGCCGGATTCGCTGCATCTGCTCGGCGGCCTGTGTCTGATCTGCGTAAATCGCGAAGGCCCGGGGCAGATTACCCACCAGGCCCTTGGCGCGGTGAACGTTGGTTACCACAGCGGTCCGGCCATTGATGAAGTGGCGCGCATGGCGATTGTCGAAGAAGGCGCCGGGTTGTTCCGCGCCGCTGGCATCGACTCTCAAGCGATGGCCAACGTGCATCAGGCGCGCTGGCAGAAACTGGTGTGGAATATTCCCTACAACGGACTTTCGGTATTGCTCGGCGCGGGCACTGAAGCGCTGATGGCCGATGCCGACAGCCGCGTGTCGATTCAGGCGCTGATGGCCGAAGTGGTGCAGGGCGCGAGGGCTTGCGGATACGAGATCCCGCCCGGCTATGGCGAGTACCTGTTTACCATGACGGAAAAAATGCCCGATTACTGGCCGAGCATGTACCACGACTTTTCACACAAACGCCCGCTGGAGCTGGAGGCGATCTACGCCCGGCCACTGGCGGCGGCGAAAGCGGCGGGCTGCGAGTTGCCGCGCATCGAGGCGTTGTATCGCCATTTGGGTTTCATCGACCGACGCAATACTTGAGTCGGTTGTTCTGGGGGAAGGCATGGCCAATAACATCGATGACAAACTGGTGCTGGCGATTTCCTCGCGCGCCTTGTTCGACCTGAGCGAAAGCCACAAGGTCTATCTGTCGAGCGGCGTCGAAGCCTATCGGCAATATCAGATCGAGCACGAAGACGAAATTCTCGCGCCGGGCGATGCGTTCCCGCTGGTGGAAAAACTCCTGAGCCTGAACAGTCGCCTCGGCCGCGCGCGGGTCGAGGTGATTCTGGTCTCGCGCAACAGCGCCGACACCGGGCTGCGCGTGTTCAATTCGATTCACCATTATGGGCTGGCGATTTCCCGCGCGGCGTTCGTTGGTGGGCGCAGTCCGTATCCGTACCTGAAAGCGTTTGGTTGTGACCTGTTTCTCTCGACTCACGCTGAAGACGTGCGCGCGGCGCTGGATGCAGGATTTGCCGCGGCAACGATCCTGTCCGGTGGCGCCAGCCGCGCGGCCAGCGATGAATTGCGCATTGCCTTCGACGGTGACGCGGTGATTTTTTCCGACGAGTCCGAGCGCGTCTATCAGTCTGGTGGTCTGGAAGCGTTTCAGGCCAAGGAACGCGAGTCGGCCCGCGAGCCGTTACGTGGCGGGCCGTTCAAAGGCTTCCTGGCTGCGCTGAATCTGTTGCAGCGCGAGTTTCCCGACGACGACTGCCCGATCCGCACGGCGCTGGTGACCGCGCGTTCGGCGCCGGCCCATGAGCGGGTGATTCGCACCTTGCGGGAATGGGATATCCGTCTCGATGAATCGCTGTTTCTCGGTGGCCTGACCAAATCGGCGTTCCTCGAAGCCTTCGCCGCTGACGTGTTCTTCGATGACCAGACCGGCCATTGCGAGCTGGCCCGTGAAGTGGTCGCCACCGGCCATGTACCCCATGGCATCAGCAACGAACCGCCGATCTAGAGCCTTTTCATTCAGGACGTTGCGTCGCACGTCGCACTCGCCAAGGCACTGCTAAGCTGAATCAATCTCCGCCATCGTTGGCTCGCGAGGAGGTCCCGATGATTCGCTCAATGCTGTATGCCACCGACCTCGGTCTCTATGCACCGTTCGTGATGCAGCATGCCCTGGCGTTA
The DNA here is from genome assembly GCF_020736465.1 of Pseudomonas sp. HN2. Lineage (NCBI taxonomy): Bacteria > Pseudomonadati > Pseudomonadota > Gammaproteobacteria > Pseudomonadales > Pseudomonadaceae > Pseudomonas > Pseudomonas sp. HN2. The sequence goes on along the minus strand of NZ_CP085885.1, from coordinate 4,218,654 downwards.
GCGCGCACCTTCAATGCCGATCTGTATGTAGTGCACGCGGTGGAACCCATGGGCCTGTTTGCCGAGTCGGTGCTGCAAAGCTATCTCGACGAACAGGCATTGAACGAATTCCATAGTCAGGGTCTGAAAACAGTCATCGCCAATATCGAACAGCGGGTGCTCGACAGCTTTCGTGAAGAACTGGGGGACGACGGCGAACAGGATCTGCAGCGCATTCGCGCAGTGCGCGTGCTGCAGGGCGATCCGTCGCAGGTGATTCTCGATCAGGTGCACAAGCTCTCGGTCGATCTGCTGATCGTCGGCAGTCACAGCCATGGCGTCGGCGCTGAAACGCCGTTGGGGCGCACGGCGGCGCGGGTGCTGCAACTGGCCAAGGTGCCGGTGTATCTGGTGCCGTTGATGGAGCGCCGGCGGCGGGAAGATCGTTGAAGCAGGAATAATGGCGTTTTGATAAAAAGTTCTAGATTTATTCTTCAAACCATTAATATAGTTATATACCGTCGCTGATGCCCGTGGCGTCTACCTGCTTTGAGGGATTGATATGAAGCTTCAACAACTGCGCTACATCTGGGAAGTGGCGCACCACGACCTCAACGTTTCCGCTACCGCCCAAAGCCTGTACACCTCGCAACCGGGCATCAGTAAGCAGATCCGCCTGCTGGAAGACGAACTGGGCGTCGAAGTCTTCGCCCGCAGCGGCAAGCACCTGACCCGCGTCACCCCGGCCGGCGAGCGCATCATCACCACCGCCGGCGAGATTCTGCGCAAGGTCGAGAGCATCAAGCAGATTGCCCAGGAATTCTCCAACGAGAAAAAAGGCACGCTGTCGATCGCCACCACCCACACCCAGGCACGTTATGCGCTGCCGCCGGTGATCAGCAATTTCATCAAGCAATACCCGGACGTGGCGCTGCACATGCATCAGGGCTCGCCGATGCAGATCGCCGAAATGGCCGCTGATGGCACCGTCGATTTCGCCATCGCCACTGAAGCGCTGGAGCTGTTCGGGGATCTGGTGATGATGCCGTGCTACCGCTGGAACCGTTGCGTGGTCGTGCCTCATGGGCACCCGCTGACCAAGCTGCCGAAGCTGACCCTCGAAGCGCTGGCCGAATACCCGATCGTTACTTATGTGTTCGGTTTTACCGGCCGCTCCAAACTCGACGAAGCGTTCAGCCATCGTGGGCTGACCCCGAAAGTGGTATTCACCGCTGCTGACGCCGACGTGATCAAGACCTACGTGCGCCTGGGCCTGGGCGTGGGCATCGTGGCGAAAATGGCCGTCGATACCAAACTCGATAACGACCTGGTGGTGCTGGATGCCAGCGAGTTGTTCGAGTCGAGCATCACCAAGATCGGTTTCCGTCGCGGCACGTTCCTGCGTGGTTTCATGTGCGACTTCATCGAGAAGTTCGCCCCGCACCTGACCCGCGAAGTCATGGCCAAAGCCATTCAGTGCCACAACAAGCAGGAACTGGAAGAGCTGTTCGACGGTGTCGAACTGCCGGTCCACTAAGGTCCCGCCTCAAAGCACCTCGGTGACAGCGAACTGTTGCCGGGTGCCCGCCACCAGAATCTCCACCTCATCGCCTTCGAACTTGCCCAGCAGGCTTTTGCCCAGTGGCGAGCGCGGGGTGATGACGGTGATCGGCTGACCCACTACATCGACTTTCAGGCCCGCCGCATCCGGCGCCAGAAACAGCCATTGCTCGCGACCCTTTTCGTCTTCCAGACCGAGCAGGGCGCCGACTTCGATACCGCGGTTTTCATCGTAGGCACGCAACGTCAGGTTCTGGCACAGCGCCAGTGACTGACGGATCTCCTCAACCCGTTTCGCCTGACCGGCCGCCAGATACGAAGCCTCCAGCCCCAGGGTGTCGTATTTGTTTTCGGCGATGTTTTCTTCGTGGGTCGCGGTTTCGTAAGCGGTTTGCGCGGCGCGCTCGGCAATGTCGAGGTCGATGCGCAGCTTGTCGAGAATCAATTGGTGGACGCTGTGTTTGTTCATGATCAATCGCAGAATTGCAAAACGTTGGCGCGGCTCTTTTCGGTTGGCGCGGTCTGGTCCTGCTGCAGCCAGAACTGGCATTTCGGATTGGATGCATTGCGCGAATTGGCGCGTGCCTGATCCAGTCGCGCCTGCTGTTCATTCTTGCGCAGGTTTTCTTCGTACTGTTGGAACATCGGCGTTGGCGGCGGCGCAACGTCCGGCTGTGGCTCGACGGCTGCTGGTGGATTGACGCGCTGCTGCACCGCTTGCGCGACAGGGGCCAGTTGCTCGGCAAAAAACAGACGCGAGAGCAGCCAGCAAGTCAGCGCGATCGCGAGAAACCCCAGCCACAGGCCCAATGCGATGCTGCCGGTCAGATGCAGCGCGCTAAGCTGAACAGGCAAGGGACGACGCGGATTCGGACGGTAGGGCATGGCGGCCTCCTGGCGGATGGTTGCAGGCAAGTGACGATTGTCGCACGAAGATTAATCGCCGTCGGCTCTTCTGCGCGAGCGCATTTATGCGGACAATCGAGGTTTTTTGCCAACGGGAGAACGGCATGCCTGAAGCGAAACCCCGCTGGGATATTTTCTGCACCGTGGTCGACAACTATGGCGACATCGGCGTGACCTGGCGCCTGGCCCGGCAATTGGTGGCCGAACAGGCCTTGCCGGTGCGCCTGTGGGTAGATGATCTGCGTGCGTTCGAGCGCCTCTGCCCAGAGATCGATATCGATCTTGCGCAGCAGTGGCAGCAGGGTGTCGACGTGCGACAGTGGCCGAGCGAGTGGCGGCATGCGGACGCTGCCGACGTAGTCATCGCAGCCTTCGCCTGTCAACTGCCGACTGATTACATGGACAGCATGGCCGCCCGGAAAACGCCGCCGCTGTGGCTCAACCTCGATTATCTCAGCGCCGAAGACTGGGTCACCGGTTGCCACGGCTTGCCGTCGGTGAAATACAAATCGGTGCAGAAGTTCTTCTTCTTTCCGGGCTTCAAACCGGGCACCGGCGGCCTGCTGCGTGAACGCGGACTGCTCGAACAGCGTCGGCAGTTTCAGCAGGATCGACCGGCGCAGCGACAATTCCTGCAGGGCCTGGGCATCGATCCTGCGCCCGGCGCACAGCTGATCTCGCTGTTTGCTTACGAGAATGCCGGGTTGGCCAGTTGGCTGGATGTGCTGGCCGCCGATGCACAGCCGACGCACCTGCTGGTGCCGGAAGGGCGGATTCTCGGTGATGTGGCGCGCTGGCTGGACGTGGAGATCCTGACGGTCGGGGCGATTCATGTGCGCGAGTCGCTGACCGTGCAAGTGCTGCCATTCGTCCGTCAGGACCAATACGATCATTTGCTCTGGTGCTGCGATTTCAATGCGGTGCGCGGTGAAGACTCATTCGTGCGCGCGCAATGGGGGGGGCGGCCGATGCTCTGGCACATCTATCAGCAGGACGACGACATCCATCTGGACAAGCTCGATGCTTTCCTCGCGCTCTACACCCAAGGGCTTTCACCTGCGGCCGCTGAGGCGATGAACGGTCTGTGGCGCGCCTGGAGCGCTGGTCAACCGATCGGCGAGCACTGGCTGAGGGTGCGAAAACATTGGCCGGAACTTGAGGAAAACGCCGAGGCATGGTGTCTGGAACAGGCCTTGCAGGCGGATCTTGCCACGGCGCTGGTACAGTTTTATGTAAATTGGATATGATACGCGGCCTAGATTTTTGTAAATCCCATCCAAATTCGGATATTCGCAATGAAAACTGGTAAAGAACTCAAACCCGGTACCGTGATCCGTATCGACAACGATCCTTGGCTGGTTCAGAAAGCTGAATTCACCAAGTCGGGCCGTAACAGCGCGATCATGAAGACCAAGCTGAAGAACCTGCTGACCGGTTACAAGACCGAAACCGTTTACGGTGCGGACGACAAACTGGACGACGTGATCCTGGATCGTAAAGAAGCCACCCTGTCGTTCATCAGCGGTGACACCTACACGTTCATGGACACCACTGACTACACCATGTACGAGCTGAACGCCGAAGACATCGAAAGCGTTCTGCCTTTCGTTGAAGAAGGCATGACCGACGTTTGCGAAGCCGTGTTCTTCGAAGAGCGTCTGGTTTCCGTAGAGCTGCCGACCACCATCGTGCGTCAGGTCGACTACACCGAAGGCTCCGCTCGCGGTGACACTTCCGGCAAGGTGATGAAGCCTGCCAAACTGAAGAACGGTACCGAACTGTCGGTTGCCGACTTCATCGAAATCGGCGACATGATCGAGATCGACACCCGCGAAGGCGGTTCCTACAAAGGCCGTGCCAAATAAGCACTGCTTTTTGCGGAAAGAAAAAACCCGACCATTGAGTCGGGTTTTTTTGTGCCTGCGGTATTTGCGGCAGCGCGAATCCCTTGTAGGAGTGAGCCTGCTCGCGATGGCGGTGATTCAGTCGCTGAAGATGTTGACTGAGACGACGCTATCGCGAGCAGGCTCACTCCTACAGGAGGGCTGCGGTTATTTCAGGTGTTCCTTGAGCTCCTGCGAAGCCTGCAACATCGCCGAACGCACCGCTGGCACCTGGCTGACCACGTTGAGCAAACCGTAATCGTGGATCATGCCGTTGTAGCGCACCGACGTAACCGGCACTCCGGCTTCGTCGAGTTTGCGCGCATAGGCTTCGCCTTCATCGCGCAGTACATCGGCGCTGGCCGTCTGCACCAGTGCAGGCGGCAGGCCTTTGAGTTGCGCGGTGGTGGCGCGCAGCGGTGAGGCGTAGATGTCGTTGCGCTGTTTGGCGTCGGTGGTGTAGTTGTCCCAGAACCACTTCATCATGTTGCGAGTGAGGAAGTGCCCTTCGGCGTACTGGTTGTACGAACCGGTGTCGAAGTTGGCATCGGTCACCGGCCACAGCAGCACCTGGAATTTGATTGCCGGGGTGCCCTTGTCCTTGGCCATCAGCGCGACCACTGCGGCCATGTTGCCGCCGACGCTGTTGCCGGCCACGGCCAGGCGCTTGCCGTCGACATTGATCTCTTTACCGTGTTCCGCCACCCACTTGGTCGCAGCGTAGGCCTGATTGATTGCCACCGGGTAATGCGCTTCCGGCGATGGGGTGTAATTGACGAACACCGCCGCCGCCCCCGAACCGACCACCAGATCCCGCACCAGACGTTCGTGAGTCGGGAAGTCCCCCAGTACCCAGCCGCCGCCGTGGAAGAACATGAACACCGGCAGCTCACCCTTGACCCCGGCCGGCCGGACGATGGTCAGGCTCAACGGTTGGCCATCGACCTGCACGGTCTTCTCGCTGACATCGGCTTTGGGCAGTGTCAACTTGACCCCGGATTGCGCGCCGACCAGCACGGCGCGGGCATCCTTGGGCGACAGCTGCTCGATCGGTTTGCCGCTGCCGGCATTCAGCGCATCGAGAAATGCCTGGGTGTTGTGTTCGACATCACCGGCAAAAGCGCTGTGCACCGACAGGGCGAGAAGGGTACCGGTCAAGACTTTGCTGAAAGTGTTCATGTTCAATTTCCTTGTTCGGGCCGGGGGCTTCAGTGCTTACACGGTCACGTGCAGACGGACATCGACGTTGCCACGGGTGGCGTTGGAGTACGGGCAGACCTGGTGAGCAGCGTCGACCAGCGATTGCGCGTCGGCCTGTTCGAGGCCCGGCAGGCTGATGTGCAAGTCGATGTCCAGACCGAAACCGCCAGGGATCTGGCCGATGCCGACGTGGGCGGTGATTGATGCGTCGTCAGGAATTTTGCGCTTGGTCTGGCTGGCAACGAATTTCAGTGCGCCGATGAAGCAGGCCGAGTAACCGGCAGCGAACAGTTGCTCAGGGTTGGTCGCCGCGCCGCCAGCACCGCCGAGTTCTTTCGGAGTGGCCAGTTTGACGTCGAGAACGTTGTCGCTGGAGATCGCACGACCGTCACGGCCGCCAGTGGAAGTTGCGATTGCGGTGTAGAGAGTTTGCATGATGTGAGCCTCGTTGGTTGTGGTGTTGTGCGCTAATTGTTTGCGCGCTAAGTAGGTGTGAAGAGAATGTATAGCGCTAATGTTTAGCGCGCAAGATAAATTTTCGAAAAAACTTGGAGGAATGCGACTGTCTGAAGATCAATTAGCTTGAAAGACTTGAATTAGAGCGGTCGGAGGGAAAGGTGAAGGGTGAAATATTTTCTGGCGGTGGAGATCAATTGTAGGAGTGAGCCTGCTCGCGATTGCGGTGGGTCAGTCACCGCCTGTGTAGCCTGACAGACCGCAATCGCGAGCAGGCTCACTCCTACAGGGGGCTGCGTGCGTTCAGTTGAGGCTGTCTTGCAGATGACCGCGCAGCGCTTGCAGCTCGGCCTGTAACTTCTGCAGGCGTTCAAGGGTGAAGCCGCTGGCGCCAAGAATGCACTGCGGCACGGTCTGCGCCTTGTCGCGCAATGCCCGGCCTGCTGCGGTCAGCTCGACAATCACCACGCGTTCATCTTCACGACTGCGGGTGCGGCTGAGCAGGCCTTCGGCTTCCAGTCGTTTGAGCAACGGTGTCAGCGAACCCGGATCGGTCAGCAGGCGCGCGCTGATTTCTCCGACGGTCAAACCGTCCTTCTCCCACAACACCATCATCGCCAGATACTGCGGATAGGTCAGCCCCAGCGCCTGCAATAGCGGCTTGTAGACCTTGGTCATCATCAGCGAGGTCGAGTGCAGGGCGAAGCACGCCTGATTGTCGAGCAGCAGGTCGTCGCAATTGTCGCGTTCGGAAGTCATGTCAAAGCCTTGATCGTTGATCGTTTTGAATCTAGCGCTCGAACCTTTAATGCGCCAGATAAATATGCCCGGCGTCAGTGCCCGGCGAATTGCCGTTGCAGCGCCAGATCCCACGGCGGCACCGGACTGAAGCGGGTTTTGAGGTATTCCAGCAGCAGGCGACTGCGTGAATGGATCTGCTGTTCCATGCGCAGTGCGTAAATGCCGGTGGACTCCGGTGGCGGCAGGCCGTTTTCGCAGAATAGCGGCACCAGCTCGCCGCGCAGCAGGTATTCACTGGCCAGCCAGGTTGGCAGGTGTGCGACGCCCAGACCCGCCGCCGCGCCACATGCCAGGGCTTCGGCATTGTTGGCGCTCAGGCGCACGCGCGACGGACGGTGTAGTTGCAGCTGCCCATCCACTTCGAATTTCCAGGCAAAGGGCGGGGCGAGGCCTTCCCAATCGAGGCCGTCGTGTTCGCTCAACTGCGCGGGATGATTGGGCATGCCACGACGCTTGAGGTAGTCAGGACTCGCGCAGGCCACGCGGACCATGCTGGCCAAGGGCGTGGCGACCAGACGCGAGTCGGCCAACTGCCCGGTACGCAGCACCAGATCGACCTTGCCCAGACTGCTGCCGGCCATGTCGATGAAGCTGTCGATCAGATGCATCTGCACATCGAGTCCCGGGTACAGCAGGAGAAAGTCGGCGATCACCGGCGCCAGATGCCGCCGTCCGAACGCTGCTGGCGCATCGATGCGGATCAAGCCTTCCGGCGCGCTGCTCAACGAAACGGCCTCGGCGCGGGCCAGCTGCAATTCGGCGATGATCCGCCGCGCCCGTTCGGCAAAGGCCAGTCCGGCCGAAGTCGGCAGCACGGCATGGGTGCTGCGCACAAACAGCTGGCTGCCGACGGCACTTTCCAGGCTGTCGATCCGCCGGGCTACAGCGGAAGGCGTCAGCGGATGACGGCGCGACGCGGCAGAAAAGCTGCCACTCTCCAGCACGTCGAGAAACAGACCAAGCTGCTCTGTCAATTGGTTGGGATTCATGTGAAACCACGCTTGTGCAAAATCGGCACAGCCATTGTGCGTTGCTGTGCGTTTCCCCGCTAGGCGCGAGTGCGTAGCATTGGCCGCCTGTCGTTAGAGGATTACGCTTGTGATGGATTTTCTGTTGTACCTGCTGTTCGGCGCTGCCCTTGGCACATTGGGCGGGATCTTTGGCATTGGCGGCGGTTTGATCGCGATTCCGTTGCTCGGCGTGTGGTTCGGCCTTGATCAGCAGATCGCCCAAGGCACGGCGCTGGTGATGGTGGTGCCCAACGTCATGCTGGCGCTGTGGCGTTATCACCAGCGCAACCGCATCGAATTGCGCCATGCGCTGCCGCTGGCGGTGATGGGTTTCTGCTTCGCCTGGCTCGGCTCGATCTGGGCAGTGGGCATTGATGCGCAAACCATGCGCATCGGCTTTGTCGCGTTTCTGGTGGCGCTGTCGGCCTACAACCTGTTGAAGATGTTCGGCCCGCGCCCGGCGCCGACTGCCGAGATGCGCTATTCGTGGCCTTGGCTGGGTGTGCTTGGCGCGGCGTCAGGAACCATGGGCGGCTTGTTCGGCGTGGGTGGCGCCGTGGTCGCCACGCCGGTGCTGACCAGCCTGTTCGGCACCACGCAGGTGGTCGCTCAGGGCTTGTCATTGGCGCTGGCCTTGCCGAGCACCGGTGTGACGCTAGTGACTTACGCGGTGCACCACGAAGTCGACTGGATGATCGGTTTGCCGCTGGCAGTCGGTGGTCTGCTCAGCATCAGTTGGGGCGTGAAAGTTGCCCACGCCATGCCGGAGAAACTGCTGCGCGGGCTGTTCTGCGGCTTCCTGGTGCTGTGTGCGGTGATGCTCGCGTTTAAAGTTTGAAGCCTTCGACGATGTGCTCGGCCAGGCACTCGGTGATCGGCGACGGGTTGTTCAGGTTGCGGATCAGCATGATGCTCGCCTCGGGCAACAGCGGCAGGTCTTCGGCGGCGCCGAGGATGCGCATGTCCGGGGTGATCAGGCTTTCCAGCTGCGCGGTGATCGCCAGACCCGCGCTGACCACCGCCATCAGCGCCGACAGGCTGCTGCTGTTGTAGGCGATGCGGTAATCGCGGCCCATCGCGTCCAGCGCATTGCACGCCCACAAGCGGCAGAAACAGTCGCTGTTGAACATCGCCAACGGCAACGGCGTCTGTTCGTGGGCGCTGAAGTTCTGCGCCTCGGCCCAGACAAAGCGCTCCTTGCGCAATAACTGGCCAATCTCGTTACCCGGTTCACGGGTGACGATCGACAAATCCAGATCAGTGCGTTGCAGCAACTGCTTGCTCGACTCGCAATGCACCTCGATCTGGATCAGCGGATAGAACTGCGCAAATCGCGACAGGATCCCCGGCAGAAAACGCATCACATAATCATCCGGAGTACCGATGCGCACGGTGCCGACCATGTGCGGCTCGCGCAGGGTGTTGAACACCTCACTGTGCAGCTTGAGGATGCGCCGCGCGTAACCGAGCAGCACCTGGCCCTCAGCGGTCAAGCGCAGCTGGCGACCATCGCGCTCGAACAGCTGGCGCTGCAACACGTCTTCTTCCAGGCGTTTCATCTGCATGCTCACCGCCGACTGGGTGCGATTGACCATCTCGCCAGCACGGGTGAAACCGCCCTGATCGGCAATCGCGACGAAGGTGCGCAGGACATCGGTATCGATACTGGGGTACGCGGACAATTGATGAATCTCCGTGATGCATGCCATCAGAAACATTCGTTGGATTGATCTTAGCGCCGGCGCGAGACTTGAGCCATCCACAAAAGGAGGCAAGACGATGAAAGGTCAAAGAGAGTATGTAAGTGAACAACAGCAGGCTGGCCACGGGCATATCGTGTCCGATCTGCTGCACAAGTTCAGCCGTTGGTACGAGCTGCACCGTGAGCGGGAAATGCTCGCCGGGCTGAGCGACGAAGCGTTGAAGGACATCGGCATCAGCCGCGCCGATGTCGAACACGAAACCGTGCGGCCGTTCTGGGACGACCCGATGCATAAATGATGAGGCCATCGCTACACAAACCCCTTTCAGGTGAGGTAGGTTGCGAGCAGACATGGAGGAATCAATGCCCGCGACAGTGTCCTTTTCCATCAAACAGGCGCGACGTCTGGCGCTGGCTGCCCAAGGGTTCAATGGGCGCCAGCCGCCGACCGTCAACGCCAGCCACCTCAACCGGCTGATCGATCGGCTGGGTCTGCTGCAAATCGATTCCGTCAATGCCGTGGTGCGCTCGCACTACCTGCCGCTGTTTTCCCGCCTTGGTTCCTATTCTTCCGACTTGCTCGACCAGGCTGCCTGGAGTTCGGGGCGTCGCCGTACGCTGTTCGAATACTGGGGCCATGAAGCGTCGCTGCTGCCGCTGTCGATGTATCCGTTGCTGGGCTGGCGGATGCAGCGAGCCAGGCGGGGCGAGGACATCTATCAGCACTTGGCGAAGTTTGGTCGCGAACAACAGGAAATCATTCGCCGCGTGCTGGCCACGGTTGAAGAGCGGGGCGCGTTGGGCGCGGGAAGTCTGTCGACCCGCGAAGACAAGGCCGGGCCGTGGTGGGACTGGAGTGCTGAGAAACAGGCATTGGAATGGCTATTCGCTGCCGGCGAGGTGACGGTGGCGGGGCGACGCGGGTTTGAGCGTTTGTACGATTTACCCGAGCGGGTGATTCCGGCAGCGATCCTGCAGCAGCCGCTGGCGGATGAGGCCGAAGCACAACGCGGTTTGCTGTTGCACGCAGCGCAAGCGCTGGGCGTCGGTACGGAGAAAGATTTGCGCGATTATTTCCGGCTGAATCCTGCGGATGCACGGCCGCGTCTGGCTGAGCTGGTCGAGGCGGGGCAATTGCAGATGTGCGAAGTCGGCGATTGGCGGCAGATCGTCTATTGCCTGCCGGAGCCCAAGGTGCCGCGCAAGGTCATTGCCAGTGCGCTGTTGTCGCCGTTCGACTCATTGATCTGGGAACGCAGCCGCACCGAGCGCCTGTTCGATTTCCGTTACCGCCTGGAGATTTACACGCCGCAGCCCAAGCGGGTTTACGGCTATTACGTGCTGCCGTTTTTGCACAACGAGCGGATCGCGGCGCGAGTCGATTTACGCGCCGAAAGAGCGGCGGGGCAGTTGGCGGTGCATGCGGTTCACGAGGAAGAGCCGGGGCTGGACGAGGAGGGGATGTTGGCGCTGGCCCTGAATTTGCGGCGGATGGCGGGTTGGTTAGGGCTTGAGCGGGTGCAGTTGAATTGTCAGCGCGAGAGTGCGGCTCGGCTCAGGCTGGCATTGGCGCAACTGGATGGCACCGGCTCCCTGTAGGAGCTGCCGAAGGCTGCGATCTTTTGCTCTTGTTTTTGAAGATCAAGATCAAAAGATCGCAGCCTTCGGCAGCTCCTACACGGGATCCGGTCTAGCGGCGGACTTGCTTCAGGGTCTCGGCAATCAGAAACGCTAATTCCAGCGACTGGTCGGCATTCATCCGTGGATCACAATGGGTGTGATAACGATCGGACAAGCCATCCTCGGTAATCGGTCGCGCGCCGCCAATGCACTCGGTGACGTTCTGTCCGGTCATTTCGATGTGGATGCCGCCGGCATAACTGCCTTCCGCTTCGTGCACCTGGAAGAACTGCTTCACTTCGCCAAGGATCTGCGCGAAGTCGCGGGTCTTGTAGCCGCTGCTGGCCTTGATGGTGTTGCCGTGCATCGGATCGGAGCTCCACAGCACGTGCTTGCCTTCGCGCTGCACCGCGCGGATCAGTGCTGGCAGGTGATCGCCAACCTTGTTTGCGCCCATCCGCGCGATCAGGTTCAGACGGCCCGGATCGTTGTCGGGATTGAGCACGTCGATCAGGCGGATCAGGTCATCGGGGTTCATGCTCGGACCCACTTTGACCCCGATCGGGTTGTTCACCCCGCGCAGGAATTCGACGTGCGCGCCGTCGAGCTGGCGGGTGCGGTCGCCGATCCACAGCATGTGCGCCGAGCAATCGTAATAATCGTTGGTCAGGCTGTCGCGGCGCACGAAGGCTTCTTCGTAGTTCAGCAGCAACGCTTCGTGGGCGGTGAAGAAACTGGTTTCGCGCAGTTGCGGCGAGCTGTCCATGCCGCAGGCGCGCATGAATGCCAGGGTTTCATCGATGCGGTCGGCGAGGTGGCTGTACTTCTCGGCCAGCGCCGAGTTGGCGATGAAATCCAGGTTCCACTTGTGCACTTGATGCAGGTCGGCAAAACCACCCTGAGCAAAAGCGCGCAACAGGTTCAGAGTCGCCGTGGACTGATGGTAGGACTGCAGCAGACGTTCCGGATCCGGCACGCGGCTCTTTTCGTCGAAGCCGATACCGTTGACGATGTCGCCACGGTAGGCCGGCAAAGTCACCCCGCCGATGGTTTCGTCGTTGGCCGAACGCGGCTTGGCGAACTGACCGGCCATGCGCCCGACCTTGACCACCGGGCAGCCGGCGGCGAAGGTCATGACGATTGCCATTTGCAGCAACACTTTAAAGGTGTCGCGGATCTTCGCTGCGGAGAACTCGGCGAAGCTCTCCGCGCAATCGCCGCCCTGCAACAGAAACGCCCGGCCCTGGGTGACTTCGGCGAACTGACGGCGCAGCTCGCGCGCTTCGCCGGCGAACACCAGCGGCGGATAACTGGCCAGCGTTTGCTCGACCTGGCGCAGGTGCGCGGCGTCGGGGTATTGCGGTTGTTGCTGGATCGGCAGGGCGCGCCAGCTGTCAGGGCTCCACGGTTGGCTCATCACGGTCTCGAAGTTCGTACGCAGGGGAGCGCCATGTTAGCAGCAATTAGTGCGTGACCTGTTCCCGCCCCATCGCCGACAATCGCCGCTTTGCCACGGTGCCACAGCGGCGCCATCGCGTCACCGCGCCCGGTGACCATCAGGAGACGAAATGACTGAGGAGCGCGTCGAGCATCTGCTCGCCGAAGTACAGGATGAGTTCGGCGTGATTCGCGTGCTGGAAGTGGCCGATTACCGCTTTCTCGAATTCGGCGATGCGATCGAGCAGAGTTGCGTGTTCACCGCTGACCCGAGCTGGCTGGAGTATGACTACACCCGTGCGATGCTGATCGGCGCGCTGTGTCACGAGCAACCTGAGAGCGCGCTGTTTCTCGGATTGGGCGCGGGCACGCTGACCCAGGCCTGTCTCAAGTTTCTGCCGCTGGAAGACGTCGAAGCCATCGAACTGCGCCCGGACGTGCCGCGTCTGGCCATCGAGTACCTCGGTCTGGATGACGATCCGCGTCTGTACATCCGCGTCGGCGATGCGCTTGAGCTGCTGCCGACTGCCGAGCCGGCGGATCTGATTTTCGTCGACCTGTACACCGATGTCGGCCCCGGGGTCGGGCATCTGGCCTGGAGCTTTCTCGGCGATTGCCAGAAGCGCCTGAATCCGGGCGGCTGGCTGGTGATCAACCAGTGGGCCACCGACGATGGCAAACCACTGGGCGCGGCGTTGTTGCGCGGCCTTTATCACCGGCATTACTGGGAGCTGCCGGTGAAGGAGGGCAACGTGATTCTGATCGTCCCGGCGGACCTCGATCAGACGCTGGATCTGCAGGCGCTGACCCAACGGGCCGAAGCGCTGGCGCCACAGCTGGGGTATTCGTTGCAGTCGTTGATCAAGGCGATTCGCCCGGCGACCTGAAACGAGGGCCGTGCCGGCCCTATCGCGAGCAGGCTCACTCCTACAGGGGATTGCATTTCAAATGTAGGAGTGAGCCTGCTCGCGATGTCGCCTCGACAGGCGCCAGACTTCTCAAACTCCTTTGAAGATCCCTGGCCGCCGCTCCACCAGCGACCGCACCCCCTCCCTGGCATCCTCAGTAGCAAGCAACTTCTTCACCAGTGCCGGTAACGCCTGCGCCGCGGCCGTCTCACCCTCATAGCGCGCCTTTCGCGCCGACAGCAAAGTCGCCTGCACGCCCAGCGGCGCCTGCCGGGCAATCCGTTCGGCCAGCTCGATCGCCCGCGGCATCAGGTCTTCACTGGCCATCACTTCCTGCACCAGGCCCAGATGCAACGCCTCGTGGGCATCAAACTCATCGCCCGTGAGCAACCAGCGCATCGCATTGCCCCAGCCGGCGATCTGCTGGAAACGCAAAGTCGCCCCGCCAAACGGAAAGATCCCACGCTGCACTTCCATCTGCGCGAAGCGGGTGTTGCTCGCGCACAGGTTGATGTCTGCCGCCAGCATCAACTCGATGCCAATGGTCAGGCAGTAACCTTGCGTGGCGACGATCACCGGTTTGCTCACCCGGGGCCCGACGAAAACACCCCAGGGATCGCAACCGCCGCTCGGAACCTGCCAGCCTTCGGCCAGTGCGGCACTGGCATTGACCAGATCGAGCCCGGCGGTGAAGTGCTCGCCGTGGCCGAACACCACGGCCACCCGCGCTTCGCGGTCGGCTTCGAACTCGCCGTAAGCCAGGCTCAGCTCATTGAGCAGATCGAGGTCGAAGGCATTGCGCTTGGCCGCCCGATCAAGGCCGATCAGGTACACGTGACCACGACTTTCTCGGCTGACACGGCCGGCGCAGGGCTGATTCATGAAGAATTCCTCGAGCAGGATGGACGGGTGCGCGGCGCTTTGCCGCAGGTCGGTGAACCGTTTAAGCGTCATCACCCGCAGGGCCGGGCCTTTGCAAAATAGACCGTTGCACGATTATCCGCAAAAGCCCGTTACACGGCGGTGACACACGGGTTGTGGCGATAAAAAAAGCTCCCTTTTTGGGCAAAATCCGGTATAGTGCGCGCCGGCCTTTAACCGGGCCGCGTTTAGGTAGCGCAATTTCCCGAAGTCAGCTTCGGCTGCACGTCCGCACTGCGGGCTCTTCCTTGACGATTCATCTTCATTCATTCGTTTTCGCAAATCCCCGCCGACAAAGCTGCCAGGGCGACTCTTGAGTCTCAACACGGCATGCGCAGCTTTGGAGCATGGGTCTTTGCGGATGCACTTAGAGGCAGACCCATGACCCAGGAAACCGGCGGATTCGCCGCTTTTAATCTCAACCCGAATATTCTTGCAGCCGTCGCAGCGACCGGCTACGAGGAGCCTTCGGCGATTCAGCAGCAATCGATCCCGATCATCATGGCCGGCCAGGACATGATTGGCCAGGCGCAAACCGGTACCGGTAAAACCGCCGCGTTCGCACTGCCTATTCTGCACCGCATCGATCCTGCCAAGCGCGAACCGCAAGCCCTGATCCTGGCGCCAACCCGAGAGTTGGCGCTGCAAGTAGCAACCGCTTTTGAAACCTACGCCAAGCAAATGCCAGGCGTTACGGTCGTGGCCGTTTACGGCGGCGCGCCGATGGGCCCGCAACTCAAGGCAATCCGTAATGGCGCACAGATCGTTGTCGCCACTCCGGGTCGTCTGTGCGACCACTTGCGTCGCGACGAGAAAGTCCTGTCGACCGTGAACCATCTGGTTCTCGACGAAGCCGACGAAATGTTGAAGCTGGGCTTCATGGATGACCTGGAAGTCATCTTCAAGGCTCTGCCAGCGACCCGTCAGACCGTTTTGTTCTCGGCGACCCTGCCGCAGTCGATCCGCGCCATTGCCGAACGCCACCTGCGCGATCCGCAACACGTCAAGATCCAGACCAAGACCCAGACGGTTACCGCGATCGAACAGGCTCACCTGTTGGTTCACGCTGACCAGAAAACCTCGGCCGTGCTCAGCCTGCTGGAAGTCGAAGACTTCGACGCACTGATCATGTTCGTGCGCACCAAGCAGGCCACCCTGGACCTGGCCAGCGCCCTCGACGCCAAAGGCTACAAAGCCGCCGCGCTGAACGGTGACATCGCCCAGAACCAGCGTGAGCGCGTCATCGACTCGCTGAAGGATGGCCGTCTGGACATCGTTGTGGCGACCGACGTTGCTGCCCGTGGTCTGGACGTTCCGCGCATCACTCACGTGTTCAACGTTGACATGCCGTACGATCCGGAATCCTACGTGCACCGTATCGGCCGTACCGGCCGTGCCGGTCGCGAAGGTCGTGCCCTGCTGCTGGTGACTCCACGTGAGCGCCGCATGCTGCAAGTGATCGAGCGTGTAACCGGTCAGAAGGTTGCCGAAGTGCGTCTGCCGGACGCTCAGGCTGTGCTCGATGCCCGCATCAAGAAACTGACCAACAGCCTGTCGCCGCTGGTCGCTGATGCCGAATCGACTCACGGTGAGCTGCTCGATCGCCTGACCGCCGACATCGGTTGCACCCCGCGTGCACTGGCCGCTGCGCTGCTGCGCAAGGCTACCAACGGTCAAGCGCTGAACCTGGCGGCGATCGAGAAGGAACGTCCACTGGTGCCGAACAACGCACCGCGTGGCGACCGTCCTGAGCGTTCCGGCGATCGTCCGGACCGTGGTGATCGCGAGCGTCGCGCGCCAATGCCTTTGGGCGAAGGCCGTGCTCGTTGCCGTACCGCGCTGGGTGCGCGTGACGGTATCGCTGCGAAAAACCTGTTGGGCGCCATCCTCAACGAAGGCGGTCTGGCCCGTGAAGCGATCGGTCGCATCCAGGTGCGTGACAGCTTCAGCCTCGTCGAGCTGCCGGAAGAAGGTCTGGAAAAACTCCTGACCAAACTGAAGGACACTCGCGTTGCTGGCAAGCAGTTGAAGCTGCGTCGCTATCGCGAAGATTGATCCGCCTCTGGGCTGATTGATCGCAGATAAAAAATCCCCGACTGGTTCGGGGATTTTTTTTGCCTGTGTTTTGGCGTCTGTGGGAGCGAGCCTGCTCGCGAAGGCCTCAACCGAAGCGATAAATATCCATACCCAACGCGCCCATCGTAAAGCCCTGATGCGCCACGCTGAAAATCCCGCCAGCACCGCGAGCAAAGAACAACGGCAACAAATGCTCTTCACTCGGGTGGCTGCGCACGGCGCTCGGTGCCTGCTGGCGATAATCATGCAGCGCCGCCTCATCGTCGGCGGCAAGCCTGGCGATCATCCAGTCACGGAAATCCCGCGCCCACGGCTCAATGCTTTCCGGCCCGGCGTGCCAGTCCAGTTCGCGCAGGTTGTGGGTGATGCTGCCGGAGCCGATCAACAGAACGCCTTGCTCGCGCAGGCTCGCCAGAGCACGGCCAACTCGCGTCTGCAGTGCCGGGCCGCCGCGACTCGGCAGCGAGACTTGCACCACCGGAATATCGGCCTGCGGATACATCAGCGACAACGGCACCCAGACGCCATGATCGAACGGTCGTTGCGGATCGGGGCGCGACGGCAGGTCATTGGTGTTGAGAAGCTCAGCCACTTCGGCTGCCAACTGCGGATTGCCCGGCGCCGGATATTGCACTTCGAACAACGCTCGCGGAAAGCCGCCGAAGTCGTGCCAGGTCTCCGGGTGCGGATGGCTGCCGACCAGCAGTTCGTGGCTTTCCCAGTGTGCCGAGACGATGACGATGGCTTTGGGGCGCGGCAGTTCGGCGGCCAGTCGCGCCAGTGCCGGGCCGCTGGCACCGGGTTCCAGCGCCAGCATCGGTGAGCCGTGGGAGATAAACAGGCTGGGCAACATGGACGGACTCCTCAGCGTTAAGATGAGCCATCTTCAGTCAGGTCATCGATCTGAATCCAATATAAGTTTCTGCGGTTTTTCATCGGTTTTTCGGGAGTGATCCATGCAGCCTGAGTTTTGGTACAAGAAATGGGATTCGAACCAGATCGGCTTTCACCAGCCCGAGGCCAACCCGTATTTGCAGCGCTACTGGGCGGATCTGGCGATTGCACCGTCGGCGCGTGTGCTGGTGCCGCTGTGCGGGAAGAGTCTGGATCTGCTCTGGCTTGCCGGGCAGGGGCATCAGGTGCTTGGGGTGGAGCTCGCGGAAAGGGCGGTCGAGGATTTTTTCGTTGAGCACAAGCTTGAGCCGCAGATCAGCGAGCAGGGCGCGTTCAAGGTTTATCGAAGTGATGCCGTCGAACTTTGGTGCGGGGATTTTTTCGCGCTGAAGGCGGAGGATGTCGCGGGTTGCACTGCGTTGTATGACCGCGCCGCGTTGATTGCCTTGCCGGAAGCGATGCGCGAGCGCTACGCGACGCACCTGCAGCAGTTGCTGGCGCAGGGGATGAAAGGGTTGGTGATTACTCTGGATTACGATCAGACGCAGATCCCGGGGCCGCCTTTTGCGGTGAGCGATGGTGAAGTGCAGCGGTTGCTGGGCCAGGGTTGGCAGGTGGAGAGGCTGGAAGAGCGGGATATTCTGGCTGAGAGCCCCAAGTTTCTGCAGGGCGGGGCTGAGTGGTTGGTGGAGCGGGTTTATCGGGTTTCTTCCAGATAGTTTTTTGTTAACAGTTCCGGCGTCTTCGCGAGCAGGCTCGCTCCCACAGGGGAATGCATTCCAAAGGTGGGAGCGAGCCTGCTCGCGAAAGGGTTGGCACTGCCAGCGCATAATCGTCGGACACAAAAAAAGGCCCGCATCACTGCGGGCCTTCTTTTTTATTGCGATCAGATCAACCGCGACGACGCAATGCGTCAATACGCTCTTCCAGCGGCGGGTGGCTCATGAACATGCGGGCGAAGCCCTGTTTGATGCCACCGTTGATGCCAAAGGCGTTCAGGGTGTCGGGCATGTGCACCGGCAAGCCCTGTTCGGCGCGCAAGCGTTGCAGCGCGCCGATCATCGCGCTGGTACCGGCCAGGCGGGCGCCGGCTTCGTCGGCGCGGAATTCGCGCTTGCGCGAGAACCACATGACGATCGCACTGGCGAGAATGCCCAGCACCAGTTCGGCGAAGATGGTCGCGACGTAGTAGGCGATGCCCTGGCCTTCTTCGTTCTTGAAGATCACCTTGTCGACGAAGTTGCCGATGATCCGCGCGAAGAACATCACAAAGGTGTTCACCACGCCCTGGATCAGTGCCAGCGTAACCATGTCACCGTTGGCAACGTGACCGATTTCGTGGGCCAGTACGGCTTTCACTTCATCGGGCGAGAAACGCTCGAGCAGGCCCTGGCTGACCGCGACCAGCGCGTCGTTCTTGTTCCAGCCGGTGGCGAAGGCATTCGCCTCGTAGGCCGGGAAAATCCCGACTTCAGGCATCTTGATCCCGGCTTCGCGGGACAGTTGCTCGACCGTTTGCAGCAGCCATTGCTCATGACGAGTGCGTGGCTGGCTGATGATTTGCGTTCCGGTGCTCATCTTCGCCATCCACTTGGAGATGAACAGTGAGAACAGCGAGCCGGCGAAACCAAAGACCGCACAGAAAACCAGCAGCTGACTGAGGTCGAGATCGACCCCGTTGGCCGCCATGAACCCGTTGAAGCCGAACAGGCTCAGGGTGATGCTGGCTATCAGCACGACCGCCAGGTTAGTGGCCAAAAACAGCAGGATGCGCATCATGGTTGTAGAACTCTCCTCAAGCTAAAGATGTAGCGTACTGCGGGGTATATAAGGTGCGGCACCGGGCTATTCAACCGAGTGACTATTTCAAACTGTGTCCTACAGCGGTTTCCTGAGGAAAAAGAAAATTCCCACTCTCAATTCCGATGCGGATGACACAGCTTCGCGCCCCGCTGCCATTAGGTCGGACACGTCTGCACGCCTCGCATCGCAAGTGTAGAAGGGCTGCAAAGGTGCGGAACAAAGATGTGTTGCTGAATCAGACAGTACGCAACGGCTGATCCGTTGCGCACTGCTGGCCTATTACTGGCGGTAGGACTTGAGGAAGTTGCCGATACGGCCGATGGCCATTTCCAGATCATCGACGCGGGGCAGGGTGACCACACGGAAGTGATCCGGCCAAGGCCAGTTGAATGCCGTTCCTTGCACCACCAGCAGCTTCTCGGAGAGCAGCAGGTCGAGGACGAATTTCTCGTCGTTATGGATCGGGCAGACCTTCGGGTCGATTTTCGGGAATGCGTACAGCGCGCCCATCGGCTTGACGCAGCTGACACCGGGAATGTCATTGAGCAGTTCCCAGGTGCGGTTGCGCTGTTCCAGCAGGCGGCCCTGGGGCAGGACCAGATCGTTGATGCTCTGATAGCCGCCCAGCGCGGTCTGGATCGCGTGCTGGCTCGGCACGTTGGCGCACAGACGCATGTTGGCCAGCATGTCGATGCCTTCGATATAGCTCTGTGCGTTGTGTTTCGGCCCGGAGATGGCGATCCATCCGGAGCGGAAACCGGCCACGCGGTAGGATTTCGACAGGCCGTTGAAGGTCAGGCAGAGCAGGTCCGGCGCCAGCGAAGCGGTGCAGATGTGCACGGCATCGTCATACAGGATCTTGTCGTAGATTTCATCGGAGAACACCACCAGGTTGTGCGCCCTGGCGATTTCCAGCATGCCCAGCAACACTTCCTTCGAGTACACCGCACCGGTCGGGTTGTTCGGGTTGATGATCACCATGGCCTTGGTGTTCGGGGTGATCCTGGCCTTGATGTCGGCCAGGTCCGGGAACCAGTCGGCGCCTTCATCGCACAGGTAATGCACGGCATTACCGCCGGCGAGGCTGACGGCGGCGGTCCACAGCGGATAGTCCGGCGCTGGCACCAGTACTTCGTCGCCGTTATTGAGCAGCGCCTGCAGCAACATCACGATCAGCTCGGAAACACCGTTGCCCAGGTAGATGTCTTCGATGCCGACGCCCTCGACCTGTTTCTGCTGGTAGTACTGCATCACCGCCTTGCGCGCGCTGAACAGGCCTTTGGAATCGCTGTAGCCTTGCGCGGTCGGCAGGTTGCGGATCACGTCCTGGAGGATTTCGTCCGGCGCTTCGAAACCAAACGGCGCCGGGTTGCCGATGTTCAGCTTGAGGATGCGCTGGCCTTCCTCTTCCAGTCGTTTGGCGTGCTTGAGCACCGGGCCGCGAATGTCGTAGCAGACGTTGGCGAGCTTGTTCGATTTGCTGAACTGCATGGCGATGTGATCCCGAAAATGAACGATCCAGACGGCAAGTGGACAACCGTACTGGGATTGCTGCGTCTTCGCACAGGCGGAGGTCTGTCGCTTGAGCGCTCAGAATCCGTTTGAATGCGCCCGGTCTGGCTGCCAGACTGGCGCGTGACGAGGCGCAATCATACGTGCCGCCCGATCCGTGGAAAAGGTACAGATCGGGCTTTTTCAGCCGCTGAGGTGTGATGATGGAAAAGTTGCAGAAAACCCTGGAAGAGTGGAAAGCCATGCTCGACCCCGAGCAGTACAACGTCTGCCGTCTGAGTGCCACCGAGCGCCCGTTCTCCGGCAAATACAACGACACCAAAACCGACGGTGTCTACCACTGCATCTGCTGCAATGAACCACTGTTCGATTCCACGACCAAGTTCGATTCCGGTTGCGGCTGGCCGAGCTTCTACGCGCCGATCGGCGAAAGCGCGATGACCGAAATCCGTGATACCAGCCACGGCATGATCCGCACCGAAGTGAAATGCGCGTGCTGCGATGCGCATCTTGGCCATGTGTTCCCGGATGGCCCGCCACCGACTGGCCTGCGGTACTGCATCAACTCGGTGTGCCTGAATCTCGAGCCCCGCGAATAACCGAACCAGGCGACGCGATGTCGCCTGTTTTTCGAATAATTAAATTGCACACAATTCAATTGCTCGTTATGTTCGCCCTTTCCTCACGATTGCGGAGCCATCTCATGAGCGACAACCTGCTGAATATCCCCTGCACCACCATCAAGGGTGAGCAAAAGACCCTCGCCGACTTCGCTGGCAAAGCAGTGCTGGTGGTCAACACGGCGAGCAAGTGTGGCTTCACTCCGCAATACAAAGGCCTCGAAGAGCTCTGGCAGACCTACAAGGACCAGGGGCTGGTGGTGCTGGGCTTTCCCTGCAACCAGTTCGGCAAGCAGGAACCGGGCACTGAGGGCGCCATCAGCGAATTCTGCGAGCTGAATTTCGGCGTCAGCTTCCCGCTGTTCAAGAAGATCGACGTCAATGGCGCCGATGCTCATCCACTGTTCGTGCAGTTGAAGAAACGCGCCCCGGGCGTGCTCGGCTCGCAGGGCATCAAGTGGAACTTCACCAAGTTCCTGATCGGCAAGGACGGCCAGTTGGTAAAGCGTTTCGCCCCGACGACCAAGCCGCAGGATCTGAGCGGCGAGATCGAAGCCTTGCTGAAATGAGTCTGGCGGTTGATTCGCTGAAGCTCGACAGCCAGTTGTGCTTCAAGCTTTACGCAGCCTCGCGGGCGGTGATTCGCGCCTACAAGCCGATGCTTGATCAGTTGGGCCTGACTTACCCGCAGTACCTGGCGATGCTGGTGTTGTGGGAGTGGCAGGACGCTGCACCGGAGCAGCCGACGGTAAAAGCCCTCGGTGAGCGTCTGGCGCTGGACTCGGGCACGTTGACGCCGTTGCTCAAGCGGCTGGAGCACATCGATCTGGTCCAGCGTCGGCGCTCGGAGCGCGATGAACGCGAGGTGCATTTGAGCCTGACGCCTGTCGGCGCAGCATTGCGCGAACAGGTCGGGCCGCTGAAAGCGCGCCTGTTATGCGACAGCGGCGTTGATCTCGACCGTCTCGACGACTTGCGCGCCGGCCTCGATCACTTGCTGGGGCAGATCAAAGCGCTGACGTAGTCGGCATCCACTGATCGAGCAACGCCGCGAGTTCTTCGCGGCGAAAGGGTTTGGCCAGATAATCGCTCATGCCGGCCGCGCGGCAGCGTTCGCGCTCCTCGGACATGGCATTGGCGGTCAGCGCGACGATCGGCAGATTCGGCCAGCGTCCGCTCTGGCGAATCTGCCGACTGGCTTCATAGCCATCCATCACCGGCATGTTGCAATCCATCAGCACCAGATCGAAATCGGCAAACTCCAGCTGGTCCAGCGCCTCGGCGCCATGGCCCGCCACCACCACATCGCAGCCAAGCTTGCCGAGCATGCCTTTGGCGACCAACTGATTGACCGGGTTGTCCTCGACCAGCAGCACCTTGCCCCGACGCGTGGACGGCGAGGCATCCGCTTGCGTTTCACTGAGGGTGGCAACATCCGGTTGCAGAATCCGCCGCAGGTGCTGATAGAGCGCGTTGCGCGCCAGCGGCCGGGCTTGCTGCTGCAAGGGGGCGAGGGCGGCGGCTTCTTCGCTGGGCAGGAAACTGCCGTAAGCCGTCACCAGCAGAATCGGTGCGGTGATGTTCGGGCGCAGACCGAACAGGCACTCCGGGCAATCAGTGATCAGTACGTCAGGATTCAGGCCCAGCAGCGAGTCATCGATGGTGCGCTGCGTGTATTCCAGCCCCCACACCGGCAACAGGCTTTTCAGCAGCTCTGCCAGACCACTGCTGGCGGCGGTGATCGCCAGGACCTTGCCGCGTAACGGCTCCGGCGCCAGTGCGCGGGTGTGGCTTGGCAGGGGCAGGTCGGCGCAGAACTGGCTGCCGAAACCGCTCTCGGAACTGATGGTCAGGCGGCCCTGCATGGCTTCGCACAGGTTGTACGTCAGCGCCAGACCCAGCCCGGTGCCGCCGTATTGACGGGTAATGCCAGCGCCGGCCTGAGTGAACGGCTGGAAGATTTTCACCTGAGCTTCCTGGGCGATACCGATGCCGGTATCGCAGACTTCGATGCGCACGCCATGCTTGTGCGCCGACAAACGCACGTCGACCCGACCGAAGCGGGTGAATTTCAGTGCATTGGACAAAAGGTTGCTGACAATCTGCCGCACTCGCGTCGGGTCCCCCAGCACCAGGGCCGGGAAGTGCGGCTCGATCAAACAGGTCAGCTCAACGCTCGGCGCAGCATTTTGTGAGAGCAGATTGGCCGTGTCCTCGATCAGCGAGCCGAGATCGAACGGGATGTTTTCCAGCTCCAGTTGCCCGGCGTCGAATTTCGACAGGTCGAGAATATCGTTGAGCAGTTCCACCAGCACCTTGCCCGAGTCGTGGGCAATCGACAATTGTTGCTGCTGCTCGGCGTTCAGCGGGCCGTCCAGCGACAGCGCGATCATCCCCAGCAAGCCGTTGAGCGGCGTGCGGATTTCATGGCTCATGTTGGCCAGAAAGGCCGAACGCGCTTCGGCCATGTCCAGCGCCGTGCGGCGCGCCACTTCGAGTTCTTCGTTGGACTGGCTGAGGCGGGCGTTGATCGCCTTGAGCTCGGCGGTGCGCGCCGAGACGATGTCTTCAAGTTGCGCGAGGTATTCGGTCAGGCGGTTTTCCGCTGTACGCCGTTGCTGGATTTCCGTGGCGATGTTTTCGAATTGCTGATTGGCGACTTTTACCAGTACGCCGATTTCATCATTGCCGTGGCCGGCGGGGCACTCCAGCGTGGTCGGCTCGGCGCTGCGTGGATCGCGGCCGCTGAGCTCGCGGATGACTCGCACCAGCGGCTTGGTCAGCATCACGTAGAACAGCGCCAGCAGGATCCCGGTCAGCAGCAGGCTGCGGGCGAAGCCATTGAGCAGGGTGACTTCTGCACGTCGCAGGAAACGGCTGCCGAAGGCATAGGTGTCGACTTCGAGCTTGAGGACGCCGAGGGATTCATTGGGCAAGTGGTCGAGGTACAGGCGGTCTTCGAAATGACGCTTGGCGCCGAACAGGAAGTCGCTGATCAGCCGATAGTTGCTCTGCAGTTCCGGGCGTTTGACGTTGGCCAGCACGGTCTCGTTGTTGTCGATCAGTTGCGCGGCGATGATCGCCGGCGAGCGCAGCAGGCCCAGGGTGAGTTCCTGCGCCAGTTCGGCGTCGATGTTGTAGGCGATGCGCGAGGCCGGGTTGTGGCTGATTTCCAGCAGGGCGAGGATTTCCCGGTTGATGGAAGCGTCTTCGCTGGCATAATCGATGCCGATCTGCAGCAGACTGAGCAGGGTGCCCAGAATGAACCCGACCAGCACGGTAAGCCTGGCTTGCTTGTATGACAGCCGGTGGGTGAATTTGATATCCATGAGGTGTTGAACCACTTCCGTTTCCCTTCGCTGCTCAAGCATAGTCGATCATGTATGGATACCGAGGTTCCCGAATCGCCTTGTAACAAGGCTTGGTCGGGCAATTCTATCTGTGCGGGGTCGCCGGATCGTCATCATCACTGTGAAAGTGCCCGAGGAGAAGACGTGGATTCCCGATTGAATGCTTTTCTTGAACGCGCCGAGTCGGTTCTGGCGCGAATCGAACCACTGTTGCCGGCACCGCGTCCTGTCATTGACTGGAATACGTGTCTGGCGGCGCGCTGGCAGCGTGACGGGCGCAGCGGTTATCTGCTGCCGCTGGAAGTCAGCCTCGACATGCGCCTGTCGGACCTGATCGGCGTCGACCGTCAGTTGGAGCAATTGGGGCGCAACACGCAACAGTTTCTCGATGGCATGCCGGCCAACCACGCTTTGCTCTGGGGCTCGCGCGGCACTGGCAAGTCCTCGCTGGTACGGGCGTTGCTGGCCGAGCATGCCGGAGCGGGCCTGCGTCTGATCGAGATCGAGCGCGATCATCTGGCGGACTTGCCACGGGTGGTCGAGCAGGTCGCCAAATTGCCGCAACGTTTCGTGCTGTTCTGTGATGACTTGTCGTTCGAATCCGGCGAAGGCGACTACCGCGTGCTGAAAAGCGTGCTTGACGGTTCGCTCGAGCAGGCCCCCGACAACGTCTTGCTGTACGCCACTTCCAACCGCCGCCACCTGGTGCCGGAAAAGGAAAGCGACAACGAAAACTGGAAGCGCGTCGACGGCGAACTGCACCCCAGCGAAGCGGTGGAAGACAAGATCGCCCTGTCGGACCGCTTCGGTCTGTGGCTGTCGTTCTATCCGTTTACCCAGGAACACTTCCTCAATGTCGTCGAACACTGGATCGGCCAGTTGGCCGCCAAGGCCGGCCTGAGCTGGCAGCGCGACGAAGCACTGGACATTCTCGCCGTGCGCTGGGCCACCGGCCGCGGTAATCGCAACGGACGTTGCGCGTATCAATTCGCCCGCTACTGGGTGGGACTGAAATTGCTGGAGCACAAGGCATGATTGATTTGCAACACAGCGGCCAGGGCCTCGAAGGCTACGGTATGTTGGCTGCCCAACTGGAGTCGCTGCTGGCGGACGAGCGCGATTTCATCGCCAATGCCGCGCAGTTTTCCGCGTTCCTGTTCAATCAGCTCGATGATTTGAACTGGGCCGGTTTCTACCTTAATCGCAACGAAGAACTGGTGCTCGGCCCGTTTCAAGGCCAGATCGCGTGCGTGCGCATTCCGTTCGGGCGTGGTGTGTGTGGCGCGGCGGCTGCCAGTCTGCAGACTCAGCGCGTCGAAGATGTGCATGCCTTCCCCGGCCACATCGCCTGCGACAGCGCGTCCAACAGTGAGTTGGTGGTGCCGTTGGTCAAGGACGGTCGCCTGATTGGCGTGCTTGACCTCGACAGCCCGAAGCTGGCGCGTTTCGGCGCCGCAGACCAGGCCGGCATCGAGCAACTGGCGGCGATTTTCCTGCGCCTGACCGACTGCTGATCAACCGCTGAGGCCAGCCTTGTGCAACAGGCTGGCCGTGTCCACGCTGTCGACTTGCGCGGGATCGAGAAACCGCGTCGCGTACTGCATGTACACCCCCTCGTTGATGAACAGGCCGAACAGCGGCGCGTCAATGTGCGCTTCGCGGCACATGGTCGCCATGATCCCCAGCGCCTCGCTCAACGACTTGGCTTTCTTGTAAGGGCGATCGGCGGCGGTCAGCGCTTCGAAAATATCGGCAATCGCCATCATCCGCGCCGGCAGGCTCATCTGCTCGCGCTTCAGCCGTTTCGGGTAGCCGGTGCCGTCCATTTTTTCGTGATGGCCGCCAGCGATCTCGGCGATGCTGTCGAGGTGGCCGGGGAAGGGCAGGCGGCTGAGCATCATGATCGTCTGCACCATGTGGTGATTGATGATGTAGCGCTCTTCGCGGGTCAGCGTGCCCCGGGCGATCTTCAGGTTGTAGAGCTCGCCGCGATTGTATTTGTATTTGGGCACATCAAGTTTGAAGCCCCAGGGATTGTCTTCCGGGATCAGCTCGTTCGGGTCGCGTTCGATCAGATGCTCGGGTTTGTCGGCCAGCAGTCTTTCGCTGACGGGCAGCGTGGGCGCAGGCGTTTTCGTCTGGCGGCGGTGTTCTTCCCATGACACACCGAGGCGATCGTCAAGCGTGCGCAGCCAGGTGCGTTGCGCGATCTGATCAAGGCGTTGCAGATCAGCCTCGGCCATGGCCTCGCCACCGAGATTGCAGCGGGCGACAAAGGCAAAATCGTCGTCCAGCGTCATCAACTCGAGGTCACGCGAGCGGGCCAGCGCAGCGTCGTCTGCACCGTTCGCCAACGTCTGCCAGTAGTTGATCCACACATCACGCTTGAGCACTTCGAAACGCGTACGGATTTCGTGGATGCGGTCGTTGATGGTTTCAAGTTTGGTGGCTTTGTCGACCACGTATTCCGGCGTCGTGACCTTGCCGCAATCGTGCAGCCACGCGGCGATGTGCAACGCCTCCCATTCATCCTCACTGGGCTGATAGGCACTGAACGCCGGCGCCTGGCTGGCGGCGGCAGCCTGGGCGAGCATCAGCGTCAGTTCCGGTACTCGCTGGCAGTGGCCGCCGGTGTACGGGCTCTTGGCGTCGATCGCGCTGGCGAGCAGCTGGATGAAAGCATCGAGCAATTGTTTCTGCCGGGCCTGCAGGCGCTGGCTTTCGATGCTCACCGCCGCCGCGCCGGACACCGCCTGCAAAAAGGCGATGCGGTCAGGCCGCAGTTTTTCCAGATCGCTCGGCGCACCGCTGTCATCGACCAGCAGAATCAGCAGGCCGATGGTTTCATCATGCTGGTTGTGCAGGCGGATACCAATCAGGTGGATGCGTGGCGACTGCATCGCCAGGAGGATTTTCTGCAAGTCGCCGGCCTGATCGAAGCCCAGATGGCTGACGGTATTGTTGGCGCTGGCCAATTGTTCGAACCACGCCGGCCCGCTGTTTTGATGCAGCTCACGGCCCTGAATGTCAAATGCCTCCAGTGCTTGCGGTACGCCATCGATGATCAGCCCATAAGGTTCCATGCGGGCACCGTCGGCTTCACGCAGATAGATCAGGCCGGCCTGAGCCTGGGCGATTTGCACGGTTTCGAAGAGCACTCGTTCAAGCAACGGGGCGAAGCGTGTTTCGGCACACAGGCTGTCGGTGATCCGGAAGAAACTGCCCAGGGTGTCCTTCATCCGCGCCATGGACAGGCTCAATCGGTCGATTTCCAGCACGGCTGAGCGGCGGGTCAGTGGGAAGTTGAAGTCGAAGCTGCGAATGGCATCGGCTTCCTTGACCAATGCATGCAGCGGTTTGACGAGGATCCGCGAAGTCACCCAGCCCAGTGGCAGGCACAGCAGCAAGATCGCCAAGGTGATGAGCGCGCCTTGCCAGCGCAGGCGGAAAGCGTCGGCCAGTAATTCATCTTCCGGCACCAGCAGCGCCAGTTGCAGACCTTTTGGCCCACCTTCCTCAATGCCGGTACGGGCGACGATCCATTGCCGGCCGTTCACCTGCAGGCGCTTGCCAATATCTCCTGCGCTGAAAAGTGCGTTCAGCTCGGGGCTCAGATCGGCCGCTCGGGCCAGCCGCGCCGAGCGGTCGTCGACGATCAGGCGATGGCTGTCGGGGTAGGCCACGGCATTGCCGTCGGTGTCGTACAACGCGATTTCCGTAGAGGGCGTGACCCGGTGCCTGCCAAGGGCGGTCGACAGCGAGGCGAGGGTCAGGTCGGCGCCAATCACGGCGTTCTCGCCGCTGCGCCGGGCCAGCGTGGTGCCGACATTGTGAGTGGAGAAAAATACGTAGGGTTCGGTGGTGATCTGCCCGGCCTGTTGCAGGGCGTCGCTGAACCAGTTCCGGTTGCGTGGATCGTAGGCGTCCTGCGGATGATCGCGGCGGCTGATCGGGGTCAGGCCCTGATCAAAGAACAGTGATTGCGAGCGTATGGCGCCTTGGGGATCGTGCTCGATGCTCCACACCTGATACACCGCCGTGTCCGGCGCCTGCAACTGGGCCTTGAGCGCCGCCGTGCGCAGCGCCCGCACCATGAAAAAGTCGCCATTGGCGTAACCCAGATACAGCGAAGCCAGCGCCGGGTTGTCGACCAATGACTGGCTGAAGGGCTTGAGCAAGGGCAGGCGATGCTCAAGATCAGCAGACTGGGCCGCCGGGGTATCTGCCAGCAGGCTCAACAGATGGCGGATCGGCTGGTAAGTCGCCTGCAGGTCATCGCGCACATCCTGTTCGATGCGATCGAACAGTTTCTCGCTGCTCGACAGAATGATCTGCGTGGTCTGGCGGTAATTGAACAGGCCCAGCACTACGCCCGTCAGCAACAAAAGAAAAGTGAACATGACGCTGATGTGCACGTGCAGCGGCAAGCGGCGCTGCTCGGGGCGCAGTGGGCTGGGCATTGCAGGCTCTCCATGAATGTTTAACTCACTGCTCAGCCCCAAGCATAGTTAAGACTCGCTCACTGTGCCTTGGTCGGCCAATGCCAATTGATGTTGCAGGGCTTGCTCCAGTTCGAGCATCGCCTGACTGGTTGCTTGCCATCGGCGGCCAATCTCCAGCGAGGGAAGCGCTTGCTGGCAAGCGTCCTCGAGGGCATCGCAACATTCGATCACCCGCGATGCCTGGGCGATGCGTGCCGCGCCCTTGATCTTGTGGGCGACTACTGTCAGTCCTTCGCGATCATCGGCGGGCGAAAGAGTGAGCAGTTCCTGGCGGTCGAGGCGGCTGCTTTTGAGCAGCTCCACCAGCAAGCGGCGTGTCTGCGCCGGGTTGCTGCCGGTCAGCAGGCACAAACTCTGCAGGTCGAACACCGATGCGGGAGACGTTGGCGTGATCCCGTCGATCCACTGTCCGAGCAGGGTCAGGCTCAGTGGCTTGAACAGGCAATCGTTCATGCCGGCGAGTTTGCAGCGCTGGACTTCCTCTGGCTGGGCGTTGGCCGTGAAACCCAGCACGGTGCACGGCGGACGACGATTTTGCAGCTCGAACTGGCGGATGGCGCGAGTCAGCTCATATCCGTTCATCACGGGCATGTTGCAGTCGGCAATCACCAGATCGAAATGCTCTGCCTGCCACAGTTCCAGGCCGCTGCGGCCATCTTCGGCGATGCTGAAGCGGTGACCGAGAAACTCGAGCTGCTGGCACATCAGCAAACGGTTGGCGGGATGGTCGTCGACCACGAGGACATGCAGGGGCGTCGTTGCAGGTTTGATCGCCGGCTCGCTTTTCGCTGGGTGTGTCGTTGCCGGGCGGATTTGCAATGGCAGGGACACGCAGACCTGAGTGCCCAGTTCCGGCTGGCTGTTGAGCTGCAGTTGTCCGCCCATCATTTCACACAGGTTGCGACTGATGACCAGCCCCAGCCCGGCGCCGCTTGTGGCCTGGCGACTGCCATTTTGTGCCTGGGCAAACGGTTCGAACAGGCGCTGTTGATCTTCGGCGCTGATCCCGACACCGCTGTCCTGCACGGTCAATTGCATCAGAGCCCGTCCGGTTGCGTCCGATGTCATCAAGTCAAGGGTAATCCGCACGTGGCCGTGGTCGGTGAATTTGATGGCATTGCTGACCAGATTGGACAGCACCTGCTTGAAACGCAGCGGATCCAGATGCACCTCCACGGCCGGGTCCGGCGGATTGAAGACGACTTGCAGGGCGAGGTTTTTCTGCCGGGCGAGACCGTCGAAGATGCGCGCCACGGATGTCACCGTGTCGACTAGGTTGATCCAGTCCGGACACAGGCTCAGTCGCCCGGATTCGATGCGGGCGATGTCGAGAATATCGCCAATCAGCCCCAACAGATCCTTCGCCGAATGGTACGCCGTGTCGATGGATGCTCGATCCGGATGCTGGGGCTCGATGCGTTTGAGGGTCAGCTCGAGCATGCCGATCACGGCGTTCATCGGTGTGCGGATTTCATGGCTCATGGTCGCCAGAAACGTGCTCTTGGCCCGGTTCGCCTCGTCTGCCTGCTCCTTGGCCGCGCGCAGTTCCTCGAACAACTGACGGCGTTCACTGATATCGATCCAGCCGCCGATGATGCCCTGGACGTCGCCGCTGGAGTCGCGGTAGGGGAGGATCCAGTGGTAAATCGTCAGACGGCGGTTGCCGATGTGCAGGGGGCGGTCGAGTATCAGCGCAGTACCTTCGGCGATGACTCTCTGGTAATCGGCGTGGAAGGCCTGGGCCTCGAAAGCATTGCTCACTGTGCCCTGCATCACCCCTTTGCCAAGGATGTCCTCACGCTTGGCGTTGAACGCCTGGAGATAGCTGTCATTGCAACTCTGCAGCAGACCCTGGCGATCCCGCACGTAGATCGGATGCGGCGTGCCGTTGACCAGAGATCGCATGAACTCCAGTTGATCGTTCAACGCGCGCTCGGCGGCGCGGCGCTGTTTGATCTGATGGCGCATGTAGGCGTTCCATGTCAGCAACAGCAGCAGGATCAGGCCGGCGGCAGCGATGACTTGATAGAACAGGCGCTGATAGTTTTGCCAGATGTTCTGCGATGCGGTGGAGTAACCACGCCAGCGACCGTTGATCACACCGAGTTCTTCCGGAGCGATGCTCAGCAGTGCCTTGTTGATGATCGAGGAGAGCTCGCTGTTGTCACGGGCGGTAGCCAGCGAAAACGCGGCCTGACCGGTGCCGATGGTGGTGGTGATCTGCAATGGCCGGGCAAAGATGCGCGATGAAATGAAGTAGTTGGCGATCACCAGTGAGTTCACGGCGCCGTCGACATGGTTTTCAGCCAGCATCGACACCGCGCTGAAACTGTCGGGCGTTTCGATCACTTCAATGCCCGGGAAGTCTTCCCGCAAGTAATCGACCAGTGGATTGCCTTGGGCGATCGCCAGCCGCTTGCCTTTGAGTTGTGCCAGGTTGGTCGGGCCGTCGGCGCTTTTGCGGGTCAGCAGCACGTAGGAATTTTCAAGGTAGGGCCGGCTGAAGCTCAGGGTTTTTTCGCGTTCGGCACTGGGCAGCAGCGCGGCGATCAGATCGGCCTTGTGGTTGTCGATCTGTTTGATCATTTCCGCATCGTTGCGACTGCGCTGAATTTCGAAACGCAGGCCGGTGCGCAAGCGAATGAGTTCGAGCAGATCGGCGCTGATGCCCCGAAAGTTGCCGGCGCTGTCGAAGAAGGTCAACGGTGCGAACGCTTCATTGACCACTACGCTGACTACGGGATGCTGCTTGAGCCAGCTCTCCTCGCGATGGGTCAACTGCAGTTTTCTGTCGGTGAGCAGCAAGTCGCTGCCAGCGCTCCAGCGTTTGCCGATTTCGTCGCGCTGGCTGCCCGGAATGGCGTCGAGCACCGTGTCGACAATGGCCAGCAGTTGCGGATTGCTGCGCCTTACGGCGAAGCTGAACCCTTGGGCTTCCTGCTTGCCGAAGTTGGCCATGCGCACATTGTTCAGATAACCCTTGTTGATCATGTAGTGGGTGGAAAGGGTATCGCCGAGAAACACATCGGCCTGGTCGAACGCCACGGCGTTGATTGCATTCTGGTAGGACGGATAACAGGTAATGAGCGCCTTGGGATACAGCGCTCTGATCTCGGGCAGTGGCAAGTAGTGATAAACCATGCTCAGGCGCAGCCCGGCCAGACCCTCGGTCAGAGAGCGGGTTTCATCCTCGCGGGTCACCAGTACTGGCTGATCGACCGCGTAAGGTCTGGAGAACGCGAGATTGGCGTTGCCCGCTTCGTAGCCGTTGGCTGTGCCGAGCAGGTCGATCTGGCCGTCGACCAGAGCGCGAATGGCAGCGTCGCGGGAGGGGAAACGTTGCACCCTGATCGGCAAGCCGGTGGCCTGGCCGAGGATGCCCGCGTAGTCGGCGGTGAGTCCTTCGTAGTCCTTGCCGCTCACGGTCATGTCGAATGGCGGGTAGTCAGGTGCAGAGGTTCCCAGCACCAGTTCGCTGCGAGTCTGCAGCCATTGCCGCTGAGCAGGCTGCAAGACAACCTGGACGGCTTCGCTGGCCGAGCGACTGAGCAAGGCGTAGTCCGGTGAGACGCCTGGCATGGCAGATGCGTTGGCGCTCAGGCACAGACCTGCGCTCCAGGCGATTAGATAGTCCTTTAAACGGCTGGGCATGAAGGGTCTCACACAAGAGCGTTGCGTTTGGCCATCTCGATAAGTTCTACAAGGGATCTGGCCTTGAGTTTTTGCATCAGGCGTTTTTTATACGTGCTCACCGTCTTGTTACTTAGAAACATGCCCTTGGCAATTTCTTTATTGGTACGGCCCTGGGCAAATAACTGCAGCACCATCAATTCGCGATCATTGACGGATTTGAATAATTCAAGTTCGACATAACGGATGTCGTCACAGCGCACCGGATTAAGTGCCTGGCTGGGGAAGTAGTTATAACCGGAGAGTACCGCTTTGATTGCGCTGACCAGTTCGCTCAGATCTTCCTGTTTACAGACATAACCGGAGGCACCGGACTGCATGCAACGAATCCCGAACAGCGTTGGACATTGCGCGGTCAGAATGAGAATTTTGAAATTCGAACCCATGGTGTTGAAGCGGGCCAGCACTTCGAGGCCGTCCAGCTTGGGAATGCTGACATCCAGGATGACCAGGTCAGGCATGCATTCGCGGACCATTTGCATGGCATCGACACCGTTATCGGATTCACCGACGACCTTATAGCCTTCATGTTCCAGCAGCATTCGGACGGCGAGACGGATAACCGGATGGTCGTCCACAATAAAAACGGAGTTCATAAATAGAGTCCCATGCAAGCATGAATAAAGCGCGCACCTTAGCTCAGATGCGTGAGCACTCGCATGGACTGGCAGTGTCGTGACTACCTTATAGGATTAGTCCTACGCGTAATAAGGAAAGGGACTACGTTAAAATTAGGTTTGACGTAAGGAAGTGCGGGGTTGGCAGGACTTCACTGTTGGCTTGTCAGAGTTTGCAAGTGTTGGGCTTTGATAATTTTGCAAGTGTTTAAATATGGGTTTAACAGTGCGCCGTCATGGTGTTTATCTTTTCCGCTATCAGCTCACGCGCTGCCCTGGCCAGCACGGCGTTTTCTGAATGATCGCGGGGGCAGCTGGTTGTATCCAGTCGGTCACGGTGCCCGCCCGACTGGATGCAGCAGACTCAGTGGCTGGAGCGGCCGGTCATTTCCAGCGCCATGTCGCTGGCATAGCTGTCGGTCATGCCGGCGATGAAATCGATCATGCGCAGAAACGAGCTGTGCAACGACCCCCGCGGGTCCGGGGCGTTATTACCGAGCAGATCGAGGATGCGCCGACTCTTGAACGACGGCGTGCGGCCGTTGTGTTGCTCCAGCGCGGCGCCGCAGAACGAATTGAGCAGGATTTCCAGCGTCGTATACGCGCCGATTTCGTGCAAGGTCTTGCGCTTGTCCTGAAAGATTTTCTTGCGGGCAATGTCCTTGGCGTTCAACACGCAGCGTTTCGCCGGCCCGTGCATGTGTTCGACCAGATCGCCGTGCAGCGTGCCCGCAAGCAGTGCTTCCTGTTGTTCGACAAAGGCCCGCGCCGCTGCGTTGGTCAAGTGCTCGATGGCCTTGCCGCGCAGGATCGCCAGCTTGCGCCGTCGGGAATCCTGCGGGCCGAGCTGGCGATAGGTTTCCGGCAGGTCGTCACCGACCAATCCGAGCAGCAGCGATTCGACTTCGGCGTATTCCAGGAGCTCCATCTCCAGACCGTCTTCGAGATCGATCAGCGCATAGCAGATGTCGTCGGCTGCCTCCATCAGATACACCAATGGATGGCGTGCCCAGCGCTGATCTTCTAGTTGTGGCAGGCCGAGCTTGTGAGCGATCTGTTCGAGCAGCGGCAGTTCGCTCTGGTAGCAGCCGAACTTGTGTTTCTTGTAGCCAAGGGAGTCAGCGTGGCGCGCGGTCCACGGGTACTTCAGATAGGTGCCCAGCGTCGCGTAGGTCAGGCGGGTGCCGCCATCGAACTGGTGATATTCCAACTGTGTCAGCACGCGAAAGCCTTGAGCATTGCCCTCGAAATTGAGGAAGTCACCGCGCTCGGCTTCGCTCATGCCATCGAGCCAGCCGCGCCCGGCGGCTTGTTGAAACCAGTGGCGAATGGCGTCTTCGCCGGAATGGCCGAACGGCGGGTTACCGATGTCGTGAGCCAGGCAGGCCGACTGCACCACCATGCCGAGGTCGGCGGGGTCGCACCATTCCGGCAGCGCGCTGCGCAGGGTTTCGCCGACGCGCATGCCCAGCGACCGGCCGACGCAACTGACTTCCAGCGAGTGGGTCAGGCGCGTGTGAATGTGATCGTTGCTGGTGACCGGGTGCACTTGGGTCTTGCGCCCGAGGCGGCGGAAGGCACCGGAGAAAATGATGCGGTCATGGTCTTTGTGAAAAGGGCTGCGGCCAAGTTCTTGCGGGCTGTGCAGCGGCTTGCCGAGGCGTTCGCGGTTGAGCAGGGTAGGCCAATCCAAGGCTGATTCTCTCCGTCTGGTGACTGATCGCCCTAGCTTCCCGGTTCGGCCCCGTGCCTGCAAGCAGAACTACAGGCCCGCCGCATCGATATCGATCAACAGCAAGCGTTCACCGTTATCGAAGAACTGCCCGGCGGTCAGGCAATACTGGTTGCTGGTGGCATCGCGATAAGTACTCGACAGGGTCAGGCGGCGTTCTTCCCAGCCTTCGGCGAGCAGATGATAGAAGTAGGGTCGCCACGACCAGTTGTGCCCCAGGTAGCGATCATCGGCGAACCAGCCGTCGTGTCGCCATTCCAGGTTGGGCGTCAGTTGCGTGCCGTGACGATCACATTGATAAAAGCGCAGCAGCCAGGGAAACGCCTGCAGCTTTGGCAGTGCGCTGAGCGGAGCGCGGGCCTGCGCCCATTGCTGCAGAATCGCCATCAACTCACTGAGCTGCTGGCGCATCTGCATCAGGCGTCCGCGCTCGCTGAGTTTCTGCTTCACATAACGCTGGCGCAGTTGAGCGAAGTGCGCGACGAAAGCGTCCGTAGCGAAGAAATCTTCCTGCGCACGGGCGAAGAGAAAACCCTGCACGTAGCGCGAGCCGCATTCCAGTGCGAAATTGAGCTGCGCTTCGGTTTCGACACCCTCAGCGATGATCCAGCAGCCGGTTTTCTCGGCCATTTGCGCGAGTGCTTTGACCACATCGCTGCTCGGGCCACCAAGGGCCGCTGCCTGGAACAGGCGCATGTCGAGCTTGAGAATGTCCGGTTGCAGGGCCAGCACCCGATCCAGCTGCGAATAGCCAGCGCCGAAATCATCGATGGCGATTCTTGCGCCTGCGTCGCGGTAGCGTCCGACCACCTGTGACAAACGTTCGCTGTTGCCACCCAGCTCGGTGATTTCGAACACGATGCGCTGCGGATCAACCTTGTTCCGGGCCAACTGCTTGAGACTGGGCAAGGCCTGATCCGCACGCAGGCTACTGATCCAGCGTGGCGACATGTTGAGGCTGAGAAACCATTCGGGCGGCGCCTCATGCAGGCGGCTCAAGGCATGATCACGGATCTGCCGGTCGAGACGACGCAGGGCCGTGGCCGGGGTGCGCGGATCGGCGAATAACGGTCCGACCGAGGTCAACTGACCATCGCCGTGACGCAAGCGGCCGAGTGCTTCGACGCCTGCAATGCGTCCGGTGGCGGTGTCAATGAAAGGCTGAAAGCAGGCGAGCGGTTGCCCGTCGATCACGGCAAGTCCTTAATCTTATTGTTTGTTGGCCGCGTTTGCCGGATAGGCACGCGGGATTGAATCCCCCGATAAGGAGATTCACCCCGGCGCTATTGCAAGATTGTAGCCAGAGACACCGACTCAGCGTTTGCCCGAGCTGTGCATGACCAGTTTGATCAGCGGTCCGAGCGTGGTGCCGAGACGCAGCAGTCGGGTCAGACCGCCACCGCCGCTGCGTTTCGAGCCTTTGCCGGTGAGGAAACCCAGCAGCGTTACCGCCGCCACGCCCCACAACGGCGCATGCTTGATGCCGAAACCGTCCTGCACGTTCTGCTTCATGCCACGCATGCGCTGCAAGGGTTGCAGCACTTGCGCGGTTTCGTGGCGGATTTCCTGACGGTGCATTTCCATGCGCAGGCGGATCAGGGCCTTGCGCATTTCCCGGCGCGAGCTGTTGTGCGGAAGTTCAGGCAGGCTCATGGCAGCAGGCGCTCCCGGTCGTTGGCGAGCTCTTCGAGCGTTCCGTGGAAAGGCGAGGACTCGTCGAAAATCGCCGCTTTGAGGCGCAGGCCGCAGAAGATCGACGCCAGCGTGTAGAACACGCACAGGCCGATGATCGCCGCCAGACGGTAGGTGTCCCAGAAGATGATCATCACCAGCGTCGACAGGCCCACCAGCAACAGCAGGGCAAACACCAGCGCCAGACCGGCAAACAGCAGCAGGCTGACGGTGCGTGATTTCTGCTCCTGCAATTCGATGCCGAACAACTCGACATGACTGTGCAGCAGGCCCAGAACGGCGGCGCCGAGACGACGCGTGGAGGAGGCGGTGCCCGCAGTCGGGCCGGATTCACCGATCGACATGATCAGCGCCGAGTAGCCAGCAGGCCAACCAGGAAACCGACGCCGGCAGCGATGCCCACCGATTGCCATGGGTTGGCGGACACATAGTCTTCAGTAGCGGTGACCGCCGCCTGACCGCGTTCGCGCAGAGTGTCTTCAGTCACTTTCAGGGTCTCGCGGGCGCGCAGCAGGCTGTCATGAATCTGGGCGCGCAGCTCATCGGCCTGATCGCCAGCGAGGGTCTTGGTGTGCTCGAGCAAGCGTTCGGTGTCGGCAACCAGAGTCTGGAAGTCGTTCATCAGGATTTCTTGAGCAGTCTTTGCCTTGATGCTGGCCATTGGTGGATCTCCGTAGGTGGCTTTGAAGCGTTCGAGTATGAGCCTTGCGTGAAGGTTCAGTGCAAATGCCTGGTACAACTTTTGCTGTGTCGTGGTGCGTCGCTTGGTATCCGTGCGCTGTTGCCGGGCGAAAAAATCCAATTCATCTGCTTGCGGTTCGTGATCGGACATCAACAGTGCGCCAAATCAGTTCATCCCATTTGTGGATGGATGACTGACGGGGCGCAACTTGGTGCATGAAATGTCCCCATGAACCGCTTTGGTGCCTTTTTAGCCTTCAGGTCTGCCTCCTCATGGAAAATCTGCAAAGTGCTGTGGACACGCTGGTTCACAGTTCCAACACGTTGTTCATTCTGATCGGTGCGGTGATGGTACTGGCGATGCACGCCGGTTTCGCCTTTCTGGAGGTTGGCACGGTCCGGCAGAAGAATCAGGTCAACGCACTGTCGAAAATCCTCAGCGATTTCGCCGTCTCGACCCTGGCCTATTTCTTTATAGGCTATTGGATCTCCTATGGCGTGACCTTCATGCAACCCGCCGCGGTGCTCAGCGCCGACCATGGCTATGGACTGGTGAAGTTTTTCTTTCTGCTGACCTTCGCTGCCGCGATCCCGGCGATCATTTCCGGCGGTATTGCCGAGCGCGCGCATTTCGTCCCGCAGCTGTGCGCGACGGCGCTGATCGTGGCCTTCATCTATCCGTTTTTCGAGGGCCTGGTCTGGAACGGCAACTTCGGCCTGCAAGGCTGGCTGGCGGCGAAGTTTGGCGCCGCATTCCACGACTTCGCCGGCTCGGTGGTGGTGCACGCCATGGGCGGTTGGCTGGCGTTGGCCGCCGTGTTGTTGCTCGGGCCGCGCAATGGTCGTTATCGCGATGGTCGGCTGGTCGCATTTGCGCCATCGAGCATCCCGTTTCTGGCACTGGGGTCGTGGATCCTGATTGTCGGCTGGTTCGGCTTCAACGTGATGAGCGCGCAGACGCTGCAAGGTGTCAGTGGCCTGGTCGCCGTCAACTCGCTGATGGCCATGGTCGGCGGCACCGTTGCGGCGTTGATCGTCGGGCGCAATGACCCGGGCTTTCTGCACAACGGCCCGTTGGCCGGTCTGGTGGCGATCTGTGCCGGATCCGACCTGATGCACCCGGTCGGCGCACTGGTGACGGGGGCAATTGCCGGAGCCTTGTTTGTCTGGTGCTTTACCGCTGCTCAAGTCAAATGGCGCATCGATGACGTCCTCGGCGTATGGCCGCTGCACGGCGTGTGTGGCGTGTGGGGCGCAATTGCCTGCGGCATTTTCGGCCAGACTGCGCTGGGAGGTCTGGGCGGGGTGAGTCTGATCAGCCAGGTGATCGGCACCGTGCTCGGCGTCGTGGTGGCGCTGGTCGGCGGCTTTGTAGTTTACGGCGCGATCAAGGCTCTGCATGGGCTGCGCCTGAGTCAGGAACAAGAGTATTACGGCGCCGACCTGTCGCTGCACAAGATCGGCGCGGTGAGTCAGGACTAGATTTCCTCATCATTGGCTCCGGGGTAGAAACCGTGGAGAAGGCGATAGCGATCGATGCGCACCTGATCGACTTTCTCCTGCACCTGATGCGCTGGCAGGCCAAGCATGATCAGTGCGTGTGAAGCGAGCATCAGGCTCGACTCCAGAAGCTCCGGCACCACCTCGGTGGCGCCGGCGGCTCTGAGCTCGGCCGATTGGCTGTCGTCACGGGTGCGCACCAGAATCGGCACCTGTGGGTTGAGTCGGCGCGCTTCGCGGAGGATGCGCAACGCCACATCACTTTGATCTACGGCAATCACCAGCAGCCTCGCGCGTAGCAGGCCAACGGCAGTAAGCAGTTCGCCACGCGCCGAGTCGCCGTAATGCACGTCGCTTTCCCCGCTAGCGGCTTCCTGTACCCGTACCGGGTCGTTGTCCAGCGCGACATAGGCTTGCCCGGCATTGCCCATGAAGCGCCCGATGGACTGGCCAACGCGACCGTAGCCGCAGATCACCACATGTTGGTCGAGATCGGCGTTGAGCGCGCTGATCTGTTCGATCTGCGCTTCCTGATTGGGCTTGCGGTGCAGCACGGCGGCAAGGCGCGGCGCTGCGCGCAAAAGCAGCGGCGTGAGCAGCATCGAACAGAACGTCGCCGCGAGCAGCAGGGCACCCGGTTCGGCCGGCAGCAAACTGTTCTGTTGCATCTGCGCCATCAAGGCAAAACAGAATTCGCCGCCCTGGGCCAGCGCCAGACCGCTGCGCCACGCGGTTTCGCTGTCGCTGCCACGCCACTTCACCAGCAGCGCAACCACGATGCCCTTGACCAACATCAGTCCCAGCGTCAGGCCGATGATCAACAGGCTGTGACTGACGAACAATTGCAGGTCGATCAGCATGCCGATGCTGACGAAGAACACGCCGAGCAGGATGTCGCGAAAAGGCCGGATGTCGGCTTCGATCTGGTGCCGATAATGGCTCTCCCCGAGCAACATGCCGGCCAGAAAGGCGCCGAGGGCTGGCGACAGGCCCAACAAGTGCGTGAGCCATGCGGTGAGCAGCACGATCACCAGTGCCAGCAGGACGAACAGCTCCGCCGAGCGTGACGCCGCCACTTCATGAAACAGCCTTGGCAGCAACCAGCGACTGGCGAGCAGCAGGCCGAAGAACAGCACCACGGTTTTGCCCAGGGTCAACGGCAAGGCCCAGTACCAGGGCTGCTCGCTGGTCCCGGCGAACACGGGCACCAGTGTCAGCAGCAACACTGCGACGACGTCCTGAAACAACAGCACGCCGACCGCGTTCTGGCCGTGGCTGCTGAATACTTCACCGAGACTGCCCAGCTCCTTGGTCACAATCGCCGTGGATGACAGCGATAGACCGGCACCGAGCAACAGCGCTGGCATCATCGGCATGCCCAGCCCCATCAACAGTGTGCCGAGCAAGGCTGTGCTGATGAGCACCTGCTGACTGCCGAGGCGAAACACCACCTGACGCAGCGCAATCATCTTCGACAGGGAAAACTCCAGGCCCAGCGAGAACAGCAGGAACACTACGCCCAGCTCAGCGACATCCGGCAGATGTTCGCTCTGGTTGACCCAGTCGAACGCGTTCGGCCCGACCATTAATCCCACGCACAGGTAGCCCAGCACCGGTGGCAGTCGCAGGCGCCGGAACAGGGCAATCACCACCAGGGACGAGGCGAGAATGATCAACAGATTTGCAAACACGGGACACTCCGCTGTCAGGGCGTTGGCCTCTGAAGCGTAGAGGCAAAAAGTCCGCGAGGATGACGCAATTGCAATTTGCGCCGAATGATTTGCGTCAGGATTTTGCGCCAGCAGCGTTGCATCCTTTGGGCGGTGGCGGGTCGACGAGGGTTCGGCACCGTCCTAGAATGGGCTCACTTGTTTTCCGGTAATGCCGTCATGCCTCCTGAATGTCAGTTGTTCGGCACCCTCGGGTGTCATCTGTGTGAAGTCGCCGAAGCCGAGCTGATGCCCTTTGTCGAGCATGGTCTGCTGGTGGAACTGGTGGACATCGCCGAAGACGAATCGTGGTTCCAAAAGTACAGCTTGCGCATTCCGGTACTGCGGCGGGTCGACACTGGCGCGGAGCTGGATTGGCCGTTCAGTGGCGATGAAATCGTGGCGTTTTTACGCTGACGCAGAGTAGTCCTGTTCATTCCGCTGGTCGCAGCAACCCATCCTTGCGTTGGCAGTCCCCGGCTTCTTCGGTTACTGTATGTTCATACAGCAATCGAGTCAGAGGGATGAACCGTGGTCAATGTCGAACAGTTGAAGAGCAGCGTTAACCGGATGTCGGTCGACGTGGTGCGCGAGGCCGTCCTCGAATTGCGCCTGGACGGGCTGGTCACGGAAGGCAAGACGCCGTTCAACAAGCTGCATTTCAATACCTGCTTTGCCGAAATCGAAGCCCTGTTTCAACGCGCCGGTTATCACAAGCAGCTGGATGTGGTCGGTTATCAGGGCCTGCTGTATGCCTTGTACGATCCGGGGCGCTGGGAGGCGGTCGATGTGTTGCGCTGGCTGAAGGAGTTCACCGAAGCGGCGGCACTCAAATCCGTGCCGGCGTGAAGAAACTGCGCTAGGTGGCTTTGCCTCGGTGTTGGATAATGCCGGCCTGCATTGAGGATTCCTGTTTCGTATGTCCACTCCCTTTTTTTCCGCTGCGCACAATCAGGCCAGCACGTTGTACTTGCCGCCCGGTCCCTGGCTGACGGTACTCGATTGCCTGTGCGAGCACTTCAGTGCCATCGGCCGCGAGCAGTGGCTCGACCGGATTGCTCGGGGGCGGGTGCTGGATGCACAGGGCCAGCCCATTGCGCCGGACTTGCCGTACAAGGAAGGTTTGCGCATTCATTACTTCCGCGAAGTACCGGATGAGAAACCGATCCCGGTGGTCGAATCGATTCTCTACGCAGATGAACATCTGGTGGTGGCCGACAAACCTCATTTCCTCCCGGTCACGCCGGCCGGGGAATATGTCGAGCAGACCCTGCTGCGGCGGCTGATCCGTCGGCTGGACAATCCGCATCTGGTCCCGCTGCACCGCATCGATCGGCACACCGCGGGGCTGGTGATTTTCTCGGCCAATCCGCAAACCCGTTCCGCCTATCAGTCGTTGTTCCCGACGCGGCAGATCGACAAACGCTACGAAGCGATTGCCCCGGCGCTGCCCGATCTGAATTTTCCGTTGGTACACAAGAGCCGGTTGGTCGATGGCGAGCCATTCTTCCGCATGCAAGAGGGGCCTGGTGTCAGTAATACCGAAACGGCGGTCGAGGTGTGCGAGAAAAACGGCGATCTGTGGCGCTATGGCCTGTTTCCAGTGACCGGCAAAAAGCATCAGCTGCGTGTGCACATGACCGCGCTGGGGGCGAGTATCTGCAACGATCCTTTTTATCCGACTGTGCTGAAAGATGTCGAGGACGACTACGCCAACCCATTGAAGCTGCTTGCGCAAGGCCTGCGCTTCATTGATCCGGTGACGGGTGAATTACGGGAGTTCGAAAGCCGGATCACCTTGCAGTGGTGACAACCGATCACTTTTGCTACGCCCATGAAAAAGCCCGCATCGCAATGCGGGCTTTTGTGTATCCGGTATCGACCCGGAGCCTTACAGCTCTTTAACGGTACGAACCTGATCCTTGTTGATGCGGGTTTCTTTGCCGTCCAGTTGCTGGAACTCGTAGAAGCCCGAATCATCATCGTATTTCGGGGTGTCGACGGCCTGGATTTCGCGACCGTCATTCAAGGTGATCACTGTTGGCGAGGAGCAACCGGCGAGGGTTGCCAGGCCCAGTGCGAGCATGAAAGTGGCGAGGGTCCGTTGAGTCATGAGTGTGTCTCCGAATGGGAAATCTTCTGGTTACTGAGCTTGAGACGTAAACAAGGCGTGAGAGTTCCTTGGATAATGTCAGTCTGACACAGTGTTATGCAGATGTAACAATTCGGGGGTGTTGAGGTTGGCCAGTCGTGGGTCGTTGTCGGGGCATTGCAATGCGACGGCGCCCAGACCGCGCATCACCCGCCCGGGGCTGCGTTCACCGCTGTGCCACGCCGCTTCGAATGCCGGCAATAGCGCCACAGGAATCACGCACAGCAGTGGTTCCCAGTGCTCGCCGTGGCGCAGCATTAAAGGTTTTTCATGTTGCTGATCGGCGGTGGCAAGCATGGCTTGCAGCAACGCCTCGTCGATCCGTGGCACATCGCATGGCAACACCAGCAAGTGCGCATGGCGCGCCGCTTTCAGCCCTGCACGAATCCCGGCCAACGGGCCC
This sequence comes from Pseudomonas sp. HN2, assembly GCF_020736465.1. Classification (NCBI taxonomy): domain Bacteria; kingdom Pseudomonadati; phylum Pseudomonadota; class Gammaproteobacteria; order Pseudomonadales; family Pseudomonadaceae; genus Pseudomonas; species Pseudomonas sp. HN2. Next base: position 4,175,338 of record NZ_CP085885.1, on the reverse strand, counting down.
GGAAAGTCCCCCTCATCATCCATGACCAACTGATCGGCAAACGCGGCATAACGCTCGCGATTGCGGTTGCACGAAATAATGAGATCGTCGGTGAGCGGCCGCACCTTACGCTGCAAATGCGCGATCAAAGGCTCGCCCAGCCACTCGATGAGCCCCTTGTCCTGACCGCCCATGCGCTGGCCGCGTCCACCGGCCAGAAGCAGTACAGAGCAGGGTGGCAATGGGCTGTTCAAGGGCATGACGACTCTCCAGAGGGGCGGCAGAAAAATGAGCCGCTGTGATATAACACCGGGCTGTTTCCCCTACAACTGGAAGAGCCTATGAAAGCCAAGGCTGATGTACCTTTCGTGCCGCTCAATATCGCGGTGCTGACTGTCAGCGATACCCGAACCCTGGAAACCGATACCTCCGGCCAGGTCTTCGTCGATCGCTTGATCGCGGCCGGCCATGCGCTGGCCGAGCGCGTTCTGCTAAAAGATGATCTGTATAAAATTCGCGCGCAAGTCGCCAACTGGATTGCCGACGATGTCGTTCAAGTGGTGCTGATCACTGGCGGCACCGGCTTCACCGGCCGTGACAGCACACCGGAAGCAGTGGCGTGCCTGCTCGACAAGCAGGTCGACGGTTTTGGCGAACTGTTCCGCCAGATCTCCGTGGCCGATATCGGTACGTCGACCGTACAGTCCCGTGCCCTGGCAGGTCTGGCCAACGGCACGCTGGTGTGCTGCCTGCCAGGTTCGACCAATGCGGTGCGTACCGGATGGGACGGCATCCTCGCTGAGCAACTGGACGCCCGTCATCGTCCGTGCAACTTCGTCACCCATCTGAAGCAGGCGGCGCCTTGTGAATCCCGTGGGTAAGCCAGGCAAGACCGGCAGTTTGTTGCCCGTCGAAGCGGCGCTCGAGCGTTTGCTGGACATGGCCGATGCATCGCGCATTGTCGAGCGCGAGCACTTGCCGCTGGCTCAGGTGGAAGGACGGGTGCTGGCTGAAGATCTGATCTCGACACTGGATTTGCCGCCCTGGCCGAACAGCGCCATGGACGGCTACGCCTTGAACCTTGCTGACTGGAAGGGTGAGCCGCTGGCCGTCAGTCAAAAGGTCTTCGCCGGGCAGTCTCCGCAACCGTTGGAGCGAGGCACTTGCGCTCGCATCTTTACCGGGGCACCGCTGCCGCCGGGCGCGGACTGCGTCGAGATGCAGGAAAACGCTGAAGTTCAGGCCGACGGCCGAGTGCGTTTCCTTGAAACGCTGAAACCAGACCAGAACATTCGTCCGCAGGGCCAGGAAACCACGGTTGGCGAATTGGTGCTGCAGGCAGGCACCCGATTGGGGCCGATTGAGCAAGGTCTGGCTGCTTCGCTTGGCTGCGCCGGCCTCAATGTCGTGCGCAAGCCGCGCGTGGCGGTATTGTCCACCGGTGACGAACTGGTTGAGCCCGGCCAGGCACTGGGCCCGGGCCAGATCTACAACAGCAACCGCGTGCTTCTGTGCAGCTGGCTGCAGCGTCTGGGCTGTGAAGTCATCGATGGCGGAATTCTCCCGGACGATCTGCCCACCACAAGGGCCCGGCTGGGCGAGTTGCAAAATGTCGATCTGATTCTTTCCACCGGCGGTGTCTCGGTCGGTGAGGCGGATTTCCTCGGCATTGCCTTGCGTGAAGAAGGCGAACTGGCCTTGTGGAAGCTCGCCATCAAGCCTGGAAAACCCTTGACCTTCGGCCATTTCCGCAACGTGCCGGTGATTGGCCTGCCCGGCAATCCCGCCTCCACGCTGGTGACGTTCGCATTGCTGACGCGGCCTTATCTGTTGCGACGCCTGGGTGTGCAAGACGTCGAACCGCTCAAGTTTGCAGTGCCAGCAGGTTTTGTCTGGCCGGTCGCCGGAAACCGTCGCGAATATTTGCGCGGACGTCTCGAGCACGGGCGGGCAATCATCTACCGCAACCAGAGTTCGGGTGTGCTGCGTAGCGCGGCGTGGGCCGACGGATTGGTCGAAGTCCGAGAAGGCCGCACGCTGAGCGAGGGTGATGAAGTGAACTTCATTCCGCTCAGTGAGCTTCTGGGGTAGACCTTCTCACCCATGCACGCGTCGGCGGGTACGCACGGCGCGTGCAACGATTGGTTCGGTCAGTTGCTGATCAGTGTCACCAACTGGTCGAATCGGCTGTTGGCCACCCATCCCAACAGTCCCAGGATGACAGCGGTCGCACCCGCCGAATAGGCCAGACGGTGTTTGATGGTACGGACGTCATTGAGCATTTCGTCCATGTCGCGGCGCATGTATTTGAAATGGGTTTCCAGCTCGCTGACACGGGGCTCCATATCAAACTCTCCAGTGGGTTTGGCGCTGTTGCAAAAATCCGCTTTTTTACTGGCACGACTTTCGGCCAGCGCGGCGACCGGGCTCACCGGTGCCTTGGTTTCATGGTTGTGCATGGAAGTACTCGCTGAATGAATCAACTGCACGCTTGCTGATGTTTCCATGACGCGATTCATGAAAATAAATCGGGGGGGATCCGTTCATTACCGGCACATCCTTGTGTTATTGGGTTGAAGGTTGATGCTGTCAGCACACGGTGACCCAAGGGCCGGGCGCGGTCAATTAAGCCGATTCCTGTTGTTTCGTAAGAAAAAATACCGCTGTGCAGGAAGCGTGCTGTTCGAACAGCAATTAATTGCTCTCCCCGGTGGCTTTTTCGAGGCACGCCGTGGTCAAGATGTTTCAACCGATTCAATTCTTGGAGTGACGTTATGAGTGAACGCCGGGCACTGCTGATCTTGCATGGCAAACAGGCACTCAACGAGGATGTCCGCGCCGCTGTTGAGGCCAGGCGCGAGTCAGGCTGGGAGCTTGCGGTGCGAGTGACCTGGGAAGCCGGCGACGCCCAGCGTCTGGTAGAAGAAGCGCTGGCCGCCGGCTACACGAAAATCATCGCCGGCGGCGGCGACGGCACCTTGCGTGATATCGCCGAAGCATTGGCTCAGCATCCGCAAAAAGCCAGTCTCGTCTTGCTGCCACTGGGCACCGCCAACGATTTTTCCCGGGCTGCCGGCATTTCCCTGGAGCCGGCGCAGGCCCTCGATCTGCTGGACGTCGAGCCTTCGGATATCGATCTGGGCGAAGTCGGCGGGCAGATTTTCCTCAACATGGCGACGGGTGGATTCGGCAGCCAGGTCACCGCCAATACCTCGGAAGACCTGAAAAAAGTCCTGGGTGGCGCGGCTTATCTGTTCACTGGCCTGACCCGGTTCAGCGAGCTGCACGCCGCTTACGGTGAGTTGCAGGGGCCGGATTTCCATTGGCAGGGCGAACTGCTGGCACTGGGCATCGGCAACGGTCGGCAGGCGGGTGGCGGGCATGTGTTGTGCCCCGAGGCGCGGGTCGACGACGGTCTGCTGGATATCAGCATTTTGCCGGCGCCGCAGGAACTGGTCGGGACACTGAAGAATTTGCTGAGCGAGGGCTTTGGCCTCGACAACATGTTTGTACGCGCGCGGTTGCCGTGGGTCGAGATCAAGGTCGCCGAAGGGCTGAGCATCAATCTCGACGGCGAGCCGCTGGAAGGCGACAGTCTGCGCTTCGTGGCGAAACCCGCAGCGTTGCAGGTGCACCTGCCGAAAGACTCGCCGCTATTGGGCCCACAAGCGTCAATCAGTCATCCAGGCTGATGATCTGTTCACGCACGGCGAATAGCACCAGACCCGCTACGTCGTAGATCTGCAGGCGTTTCATGATCTGCGCGCGATGGGTTTCCACGGTCTTGACGCTCAAGCCCAGGCCGTTGGCGATTTCCCGGGTGGATTTGCCTCGTACGATCAGCCGAAGGATTTCCAGCTGGCGCGCCGTCAGGTTGTGCGAATCGGCGATGTCCGGCTGGCTCTTCTGGTTACGGGTCAATGCCTGGTTGATCACCGTATGAGCAATGGCGGGGCTGAGGTAGCGTTCGTTATTGCGCAGGGCTTCCAGTGCGTGTTCGAGCTCGGTGGCCGTGGTGTCCTTGAGCAGGTAACCATGGGCACCGGACTCCAGCGCCTGCATGATCAGCGCCGGATCGGTGTGCATCGACAGGATCAGCACCTTGCTCTGCGGGCGCACGCGCTTGAGGCGTTGCAGCGCTTCCAGGCCCCCGGTTTCCCTCATCGAAATGTCCAGCAATACGATGTCGGGGCTCAATTGCTCGACCATTTCGAGCAGTTGCGAACCATCATTGGCTTCGCCGATTACCGCGTAACCGGGAATATCCAGTACCAGAGCGCGCACGCCGGCCCTGATCAGCGAGTGGTCATCCACCAGAAGTAAGTTACAAGTCAACGCATAACCTTATTCGTACTGGCCCGTTCGAGCGCTCGCGGCGCCCAGGGGAAACGTGCTTCGATTCTTGTGCCTTTGCCCGGCTCGCTGACAACGCTCAATGTGCCGCCCAACTGTTCGATGCGCTCGGCCATCCCGGCCATGCCGCGTTGGCCTTCTCTGGCCGGGTCGGCCGCCGGGGCGAAACCGAGACCGTCATCGCTGATCAGCAGAGTCAGACCTTGCGGCAGACGCTGCACTCGAATCAACAGATTTTTTGCCTGTGCGTGGCGCAGGATATTGGTCACGGCTTCCTGAGCGATGCGAAACGCCGCGACCGCCATTTCCTCGGGAATGCCGTTGAGCCGTTGCTGGCAGTCGAGGCTCCAGTTGACCGAGCTGTTGGCCAGCGTCTTGAGCAAATGCGCACGCAGGCTGGCTTCAAGCCCCAGACTGGTCAATTGCCGCGGATTGAGAATGGCCGAGACGTCACGCACTTTGGTCAGGGTTTCGTCCAGCGTGTCGCACAGCACCGCGCATTGTTCCTGCAGCTCTTCCGGCAGGCGACGCTTGAGCCAGTCACTTTGCAGTTTGGCGGCGGTGAGCAATTGGCCGATATCGTCATGCAATTCGCGGCTGAGGCGGTGCCGTTCGTTTTCCTGGACTTGCAGCAGACGATCGGCCAGCTCTTGCGGCTGGAACTTGATCGACTTGCGCGACAAGCGATATTGCACCCAGACGCAGGCGGTCGCGGCGATCTCGATCGCCAGCAACCCCAACGGAATGCTCGCGGAAAAACAATAGGCCAGTAAACTGCCAAGGGTCGCCAGAACACACAGCACCAGTGTGAAGCGCCGGGCGTTTTCCCGTGAGGGTGGCCATGTAATGAGTGACTTGAGACTGGCGTACATAACGGATGGAGCCAATGGATGTTCGCTGCGGGCAGACCGGCCGGTAAGGGGCGGATCTCTGTGTGGAAATACTGTCAATTATGTTATTGATTCAAACCGCATTCGTTAAGCAATCATTGACCGGCAATAACATCGGTACCGAAACGCTGAAGTCAGTGTGCCATTAATCGGCAGGCAACTAACCGGCGGCATAATACCACTTAACATACCGTTGGTCGCGGTCGCTATATATGTCTATCTGGTCAGGAAATACCGGATCGTGGACGCAAGTTCCATATTGGAAAAGTTGGAATTATTGTATTTGGACGACTTCGATTTGCCTGGAAGTATCGCCGAGTGCACACAGGGAAAACCCTGATGCCGGCACTTGGAACTCAGCCGTTGGTCGGGCTGATTGTTTGGCCCGCATTGTCGCTGGCAGGTATCAACTATTCAATTACGACAGTATCGCGGCCTGGTTTCTCAAGCCTGGCGCGCGGTCAGAGACGTCGGGAGCAAACGTTTGCTCGCCGTCTTCGGCTCAAGGGTGTCCTGGCCCATGTGCGCCGCGAACGCTTCAAGCAAGGCTGCCTGCTCGCTTTCATCGAGGCTCAGTTGGCCGGTTTTAGGATCGACCAGTTCAAGCTGCCACGCCATCAGGGTGAAGCAGTCTCGCAGTGCATCGAGGGCCTGCTCGTGCAGGTCGACATGACCCTGGGTCAGATTCAGCAGGTTGTAGATATGCAGGGAAAACTCGGAGATCGCTTCCAGCGCCAATGCTTCGGCCCGGCCCGCCAACTTGAGCAGGGTGCCGAGCATGCAGTCGATGGCATCCTTGTCATTGCTGATCAGTTGCAGGTGATTCAGGCATTCTTCGGACTTGGCGAGAAGCGTTTCGGCCTCGACCAGAAATTCGGGGAAGCGCTGCGCCCAGTCTTTACGGTCGATTGGCATGTTCATCTCCACCACGTCGTGTTGGTTGACGGATGGCCGTGTGTGGCGACGATCGTGGATCGTCGGCAGATCGCGCCCGGCGGTGCAGGTGCACGGACCGAGGGGTTCCAGAGGGTGGGTTGCCACTGAATTGCGATCGCACACAATAGCCTGACTCCGTTCATGCAATGAGAATGGCGTCACAGTAATGGCTATTGGAAAGGGCGAATATCAGGTTGGGCCTGATTGTGGCTAGGGGAATCCCTTAGGCGCGGGAACCTAACGTGCAAACCGAGGTCGCGCCGCAATGAATCTAGCAGATGAAATCACGAACGCCAGTAAAGCATGATGTCAGTGTGACATCAATGGGCGTTTATGGCATTTTTACCGGCGCTGCTTACAGCAATCAAGATTAGCTGAACGCGGCCGATAAACCCCCATAGTGAATTCATCAGAACAAGCCCAGGAGTCATTGATGGCCGGCATTCTCGACACGGTAGACCAACGCACGCAACTGGTGGGTGAGAATCGCCTGGAAATCCTCATGTTTCGCCTGGCCGGACGGCAGTTGTTCGCGATCAACGTGTTCAAGGTTCAGGAAGTACTGCAACTGCCGAAGCTGACCTTGATGCCGCAGCGTCATCCCTTTGTCTGCGGCGTGGTCAATCTGCGCGGCCAGACATTGCCAGTGATCGACCTGTCCCAGGCGATCGGCATGCGCCCACTGGTGCCGGGCCCGAACAGCACGATCATCGTCACCGAATACAACCGTTCGGTGCAGGCCTTCCTTGTTGGCGGTGTCGACCGCATCGTCAACATGAACTGGGAAGCCATTCTGCCGCCGCCGACCAGTGCCGGCCGCCAGCATTACCTGACTGCGATCAGCAAGGTCGACGATCAACTGGTCGAGATCATCGACGTGGAAAAAGTCCTCGCCGAAATCGTCCCGTACAACGCCAAGGTCTCGCGCGAGAAACTCGACGACCCGGTACTGGAGCGCGCCCGTGGGCGCGAAGTGTTGCTGGTGGATGATTCCAACGTGGCGCTTTCGCAATTGCGCGACACCCTCGGCCAGCTCGGGGTGAAAATGCACATCGCCAGCGACGGTTTGAAAGCCTTGAACATGCTCAAGGCCTGGGCCGATACCGGCGTGCACATGACCGACAAACTGCTGATGATCTTCACCGACGCAGAAATGCCGGAAATGGACGGCTACCGTCTGACCACGGAAATCCGCAATGACCCGCGTCTGCGTGGCTTGTACGTAGTGCTGCACACCTCGCTGTCTGGCAGTTTCAACGACTCGATGGTGAAGAAGGTCGGCTGCGACAACTTCCTGTCCAAGTTCCAGCCGGACAAACTGGTCGATGTGGTGCGCCAGCGCCTGATGCTCGACGCCGTGCCAGCCTGAAACACGCAGATTTTGCTTCCTGTGAGAGCGAGCCTGCTTGCGAAGACGCCGGCACATTCACCATCAATGCTGTCTGAGCCTGCGCTTTCGCGAGCAGGCTCGCTCCCACAACGGATATGTTCAAACCCACTACGGCTTTGATTCAGCATTGAAGCTCGTATAGGGTGGCGTTTTTCCATCAGGGAGCTGGCCATGCTGCGTCTGAGCGCGCTTTATCGTTACCCGTTGAAATCCGGCAAGGGCGAAATCCTGCAAAGCATCGAGCTGGACAAGCTGGGCCTGGCGGGCGATCGACGCTGGATGCTGGTGGACGAGGCCAGCGGACGCTTTCTGACCCAGCGCGCCGAAGCGAAAATGAGTCAGTTGTCGGCATTGTGGAATGCCAGCGGCGGTCTGACCCTGAGCGCTCCAGACCAGGGCTCCATCGAAGTCCCATTGCCTGCGGCCGACGCCGAGCTGCGCGGGGTGACGATCTGGCGTGACACCCTGCGTGTGCCGGACGCCGGTGATCAAGCCGCGCGATTTGTCAGCGACTTCCTCGGCAAACCGACGCGTCTGGTGCAAATGCCACTGGAGCGGGCGCGCACCACCCAGTCGGGATTCGGCAAGGACGACGATCAAGTGGCGTTCGCGGACGGTTATCCGTTGCTGCTGATCGGCGAAGCCTCGCGGCTGGCGCTTGCGGAAACAGTCGGGCGACCGCTGGAGATGCTGCGTTTCCGCCCGAACCTGGTCATCGAAGGCAGCGCGCCTTACGCCGAGGACAACTGGAAGCGTATTCGCATCGGCGACATCGAATTCCGCGTGGTCAAGCCGTGCGCGCGCTGCATCATGACTACCGTCGACCCGCAAACCGGTGAGCGCAGCGCCGATCGCGAGCCGTTCGCGACGCTGCAGAAAAACCGCAGCACCGCCGACGGCGCGATGTTCGGGCAGAATCTGGTCAACGACGGCAACGGCCGCCTGGAAGTCGGCATGCCGGTGGAAGTTCTCGAATAGGCTGTCGCTGAAATGAAAAATGCCCGTGTCTTCTGGACACGGGCATTTTTTTGCGCTGTGAAAACCGGCGGGATCAGCCGCGGTATTCGCACAGGTAAGCGGTATCGACGGCGACTTTCAGCTGGAACTTGCTGTTGGCCGGGACGTTGAACTGGCTGCCGGCGGCGAAGGTTTCCCAGTCGCTGCTGTCTGGCAGTTTTACACTCAGCGCGCCGGAAACGACGTGCATGATTTCCCGCTGGCTGGTGCCGAATTCGTATTCGCCCGGGGCCATGACGCCAATGGTCGCCGGACCTTCAGCGGTGCCAAAGGCGATCGACTTGACGGTGCCGTCGAAGTACTCGTTGACTTTAAACATGGGCGGATTCCTCGAAAAGGGCTTGAAAGGGGGCGGCCAGTATGCACAAGGCTTGCAACCTCGTCACGCCCCTAAAGCGGCAGGACCAGCGGCAGTAATCGTGCAGTATTGCGCGCATCTTCCAGGGCCCGATGCTGTTGACCGCTGAACTGCATGCCCGCCAGTTGCAGCGCGCCGTTGAGCCCAAGCGGTCGTTCCAGGCGGCGGGCCTTGGCGAAGCGTTGTTTGAGGTTCATGTGCGGCACTTTGTTCAGCCCACTGTCGATGTTCAGGCGCTGCCATTCCTGCAGCAGCTGCTGGCGATCGTAACCGCCCCAACTGGCCCAGCCTTCAAGGCGAGCCTGATGCTGCGCCAGCCAGCGCTCGAAAGCCGGCCAGACTTCGCTCAGCGGTTGCGCCGAATCGATATTGGCCTGGGTGATGTGCGTCAGCTCCCGACAGAACGGCGTCAGCAATGGACGGCGGGTCGGTTTGACGAAGCGCTGGAAGTGATCCTGCTCGCGCCCGGCACGATCGACCAGCGTCGCACCGATCTCGATAATTTCCATTTCCGTCACCGGCCAGCCACCCTCGTCTGTGGTGGCTTCCAGATCTATGACCAGCCAATGGGGCATCGCAGGGTTCCTGATTTCCGCGTTCTGATTTATCAGAGCGTAGTCAAACCCCGCGCTTGTGTCCGGGCGACTACTCGACCTGCAACAGAACCTGACGATTTTTTACCTGATCGCCGACCTTCACTTGCACCCGTTTGAGCACGCCATCGATGCCGGCTTTCAGCGGATGCTCCATTTTCATTGCCTCCAGTACCACCAGCAATTGACCCTTGCGGACCGTACTGCCCTCGCTGACCAGCACGTCGACAATGGCACCGTCCATCGGTGCTTTCAGGGTGCCGGAGGCGACGCTGGTCTGACTGCCGATCTGCGCATGAGTTCGATCCTCCAGGCGCAGGCTGCCCGGATGGGTGAACAGCCAGAGCTGCCCGTCGTGCAGGCGATAGGCGTGGCGCTGGCGCAGACCGTTGACCTCCATGGTGACCGATTGCGCGGTGTGCTCGATGACTTTCAATTCCAGCGCGCGTTCGCCGACCTGCACGACGCATTCACCGGATTTGCGCGCCAGCACTGACAGTGCCCAGTCCTGCTCGTCACTGCCGAGTCGATAGTGCAACGGCACACTGGCGTTGTTGCGCCAGCCGTTCAAAGGGGCGCGATGGGGCAGGGCGCTGGCCTGATAGAACAACACCACGGCAATCGCCAGTTGCTCCGTCGTTGGCACATGGGCGTTGAGACTGGCGTGGCTGGAAAAGTGCTGCTGGATGAAAGCGGTGCTGAAGTCGCCACTGATGAACTGCGGATGTTGCAGCAGGCCTTCGAGCAAACGTTGATTGCTCTGCACCCCGAGCAGCACGGTGTCCTGCACCGCACGCAACAGCTTGCGCCGCGCCTCTTCACGAGTGGCGCCGTGGGCGATCAGTTTGCCCAGCATCGGATCGTAGAACGGGCTGACCGACTGACCTTCAAGCAGACCGTGATCGATGCGCGCGCCGTGCCCCAGCGCTGGCTGCCATGCGGCGATCCGGCCGGTTTGCGGGAGAAAGTCCGCGGCGGGATCTTCAGCGTAGAGGCGCACTTCCATGGCGTGACCGTCGAGATGGATCTGTTCCTGCGTCAGCGGTAGCGGCTGGCCTTCGGCGACCAGCAACTGCCATGCGACCAGATCAAGTCCGGTGATCATTTCCGTCACCGGGTGTTCGACCTGCAGGCGCGTGTTCATCTCCAGAAAATAGAACTGCCCGCGCGCGTCGAGCAGAAACTCCACGGTGCCAGCGCCGACGTAATCCACCGCGCGCCCGGCCTTGAGCGCCGCCTCGCCCATGGCCTGGCGCAGCTCGGCGGTCATCACCGGGCAGGGTGCTTCTTCGATGACTTTCTGATGGCGGCGCTGGATCGAGCAATCGCGTTCGCCGAGGTAGACCAGATGGCCGTGCTGATCGCCGAACAGCTGCATTTCCACATGGCGGGGTTCGATCAGTGCCTGCTCAAGGATCAACTCGTCACTGCCGAAACCGTTCAGTGCTTCGGAACGAGCCGTGCGCAGTTGCGCCGCCAGTTCGCTGGCCTCGTGCACCAGGCGCATGCCGCGTCCACCGCCACCGGCGCTGGCCTTGATCATCAGCGGATAACCGATGCGCTCGGCCTCGGCCAGCAGAGTCGCGTCGTCCTGCGCGGCGCCCTGGTAGCCTGCAATGCATGGAACACCGGCATCAAGCATGGCGATCTTCGACAGGCGTTTGCTGCCCATCAGTTCGATCGCGTCGGCGCTGGGGCCGATGAAGATCAGCCCGGCTTCGGCGCAGGCGCGGGCGAAATCGGCGTTTTCCGAGAGGAAGCCGTAGCCGGGGTGAATCGCATCGGCGCCGCTGCGTCGGGCGGCTTCGATGATCGCCGGAATGTTGAGGTAGGACTGCTGCACCGGCGCCGGGCCGATGTGCACCGCCTGATCGGCCATTTGCACATGCAGCGCATCGGCGTCGGCATCGCTGAACACCGCGACGGTGCGATAGCCCAGCGCCTGGGCCGTGCGCTGGATGCGGCAGGCGATTTCACCGCGGTTGGCGATCAGGATTTTGTGGAGAGTGGGCATGGTGAATTTCCTGAAATGATGGCGGTGAATGTGATGGCCTCATCGCGAGCAGGCTCGCTCCCACATTTGCAATGCAATTTCGACCTGTGGGAGCGAGCCTGCTCGCGAAGCTTTTAGTTGACCCACCGCGGTTTGCGCTTTTGCACAAAAGCCATAGTCCCCTCGATCCCTTCGTCTCCAGTCACCGCCGCGCTGAACCACTGCGCCGCGTCGTCCAGCAATTCATTCGACGGTTGCCCGGCACTCGCCAACAGCAATTTCTTGGTCATCGCATTCGCTTGCGGGGCGCAGCGCAGCACCTGTTGCAACACTTCATCCAGCCGTTCGGCCAGTGCTTGCGCATCCTGTTCAACGAAATGCACCAGCCCCAATCGCTGCGCCTCGGCGCCATCGAAACGCGCCGCCGTCAGCGCGAGTCGGCGGGTTTCGGTCAGGCCGATCCGTTGCACCACAAACGGCGCGATTTGCGCCGGGATCAGGCCGAGGCTGGTTTCCGGCAACCCGAACTGCGCCTTGTGATCGGCCAAAGCGATATCGCTGACACAGGCCAGACCAAATCCGCCGCCGAGCACCGCGCCTTGCAGCACAGTGATCAGCACTGGCGGCGTGTGCTGGGCTTCCTCCAGCAACGCGCCGAACGCCCGGTTCAACTCACGGTAAGCCTCCGTGCCCTGCACCCGTGCGTTGGCCATGTCCTTGATGTCGCCACCGGCGCAGAAATGCCCGCCGGCGCCGCTGAGCACCAACGCCCGCACCGTACGGTCATCGCGTATCGTCGCGAGCACCGCGCGCAGTTCGGCGACCATTTGCAGGCTCATCGCGTTGCGGCTGTCCGGGCGGTTGAGAGTGATATGCAGCACACCGCCATGCAGTTCCAGCAACAGCGTCTGGCAATCCGGCAGGTCGCTCATTTCTTTTTCCCCGGCAGGATGCCCATCAGTTTGCAGATGATGCCCAGCATGATTTCGTCGGCGCCGCCGCCAATCGACACCAGGCGCACATCGCGGTAGGCGCGGGCCACCGGGTTGTCCCACATGAAACCCATGCCGCCCCAGTATTGCAGGCAGCTGTCACTGACTTCGCGGCCGAGGCGTCCGGCCTTGAGCTTGGCCATCGACGCCAGTCGCGTGACGTCCTGGCCTTTGATGTATTGCTCGGTGGCCTGATAGACCAGCGCACGCAGGCACTCGATTTCGGTCTGCAATTCGGCGAGGCGGAAGTGGATGACCTGATTGTCGATCAGCGTATTGCCGAAGGTCTTGCGCTCCTTGCAGTACTCGATGGTGCTGTCGATGCAATATTCCAGGCCTTTGATCATGTTCGCCGCGCCGAACAGGCGTTCTTCCTGGAACTGCAGCATCTGCATCATGAACCCCGCGCCTTCATGGCCGATGCGGTTGCGCTGCGGCACGCGCACGTTGTCGAAGAACACCTGCGCGGTTTCCGAGCTGCGCATGCCGAGCTTGTCCAGGTGCGAGCTGAGGCTGATTCCCGGGGTGTTCATCGGCACCATGATCAGCGACTTGTTGATGTGCGGCTTGTCGTCCGAGGTGTTGGCCAGCAGGCAAATGAAGTCGGCGCTTGGCGAGTTGGTGATCCACATCTTGCTGCCGTTGATCACGTAGTCATCGCCGTCCTTGCGCGCCGTGGTCTTCAGCCCGGCGACATCGGAGCCGGCGCCGACTTCGGAAACGCCGATGCAACCCACCTGTTCGCCGGTGATGGCCGGACGAAGGAATTCTTCGCGCAGTTCATCGGAGCCGAAACGCGCCAGTGCCGGAGTGCACATGTCGGTCTGCACGCCGATCGACATCGGAATCCCGCCGCAATGAATGGTGCCGAACTCTTCGGCGGCGACAATCGAATAGCTGTAATCGAGGCCCATACCGCCGAATTTTTCCGGTTTGGAAATGCCCAGCAGGCCCAGTTCGCCGGCCTTGCGGAAAATATCGTGGATGGGAAAGCGCCCGGCCTTTTCCCATTCTTCGACGTGCGGGTTGATCTCGTGCGTGACGAACTGGCGGACGGTGCGGCGCAGGGCTTCGTGTTCCGGGGTGAAGATCATTGTTGTTGTTCTCCGTAGGATCCGTGGCGGTCAGAAGCGGCTGACGCCGAAGCTGTTGGGTTGCAGCGCACGCCTGTCGGCTTCGTGGCAGATATCCAGCAAGTAACCGAGCAGGGTGCGGGTGTCGCGCGGGTCGATCAGGCCGTCGTCCCACAGGTTGGCGCTGCCGTACAGTGCGGTGGACTGGCTGTCGAGTTTCTGCGCGGTCATCTGCTCGAGCATGTCAAGCATTTTCGGATCGGGCTCGATGCCGTCCTTGAGCTGTTTGGCCTCGGTGACGATGCGCAAAACCTTGCCGGCCTGCGCACCGCCCATGACTGCGGTGCGACTGTTGGGCCAGGCGAAGATGAAGCGCGGGTCGAGACCGCGCCCGCACATCGCGTAGTTGCCGGCGCCGTAGGAACCGCCGACGACGATGGTCAGTTTAGGCACCCGCGCGTTGGCCACCGCTTGAATCAGTTTCGAGCCGTGCTTGATCACGCCTTGCTGTTCCGATTCGGTGCCGACCATGAAACCCGTGGTGTTGTGGAAAAACAGCAGCGGCGTCTGGCTCTGGTCGCACAACTGGATGAACTGCGCCGCCTTGCTCGCACCTTGAGGGGTGATCGGGCCGTTGTTGCCGATGAAGCCGCAGGCGCGGCCCTGGATTTTCAATTGGCCGCAGATGGTTTGTTGATCGAACTCGCCCTTGAACTCGAGAAAATCCGATTCATCGGCGATCCGCGCGATGATTTCGCGCACGTCGTAGGGCTTTTTCGCATCGTCCGGGATCAACCCGAGCAGTTCATCGATGGGGTAGAGCGGTTCTTTGAATTGCGCCTCCGGCTGCCATGGCAGCTGTGCATTCCATGGCAGCATGCGCATGATTTCGCGCACCTGACGTATGCCGTCAGCATCGTTCTCGGCTAGATATTCGGCGGTACCGGCGACCTGCGCGTGCATCTCGGCGCCACCCAGCTCCTCATCGCTGGCCACTTCGCCGGTCGCCGCTTTGAGCAATGGCGGGCCGGCGAGGAACAGCTTGGCCTTGCCGCGCACCACCACCACGTAATCCGACAAACCCGGTTGATAAGCGCCGCCCGCGGTGGCCGAGCCGTGCACCACGGTAATCTGCGGCAACCCCATGGCCGACATGCGCGCCTGATTGGCAAAACTGCGCGCGCCTTCGACAAAAATCTCCGCCGCGTAATTGAGATTGGCGCCGCCGCTTTCGGCGAGGGTGATCATCGGCAGTTTGTTTTCCCGAGCGATCTGTTGCAGGCGCAGGGATTTTTTCAGACCGCTCGGCGAGATCGTGCCGCCCTTGATCGCGCTGTTGTTGGCAACCACCATCGCACGGATGCCGCAGACGTAACCGATGCCGGCAATCAGCCCGCCACCGGCCGAACTGCCGTCCTTGTCGTCGTGCAACTTGTAGCCGGCGAGGCTGGCCAGTTCGAGGAACGGCGCGCCAGGGTCGAGCAACAGGTTCAGACGCTCGCGGGGCAACAGTTGCCCGCGTTTGCTGAATTTGTCTTTGGCGTCGGCGGCCTTGTCCAGCAGCTTCTGTTCAAGCTGCCGGACCTGCTCGATGGCGGCGAGCATGGCGGCGCGGTTGCGCGCGAACGCTTCGCTGTGCGGGTCGAGTTGCGACTGAATCTGCGCCATGGCTTATTCCTCGTCCTTGGGCACGTCGGGACGCAACACTTCTGGTGAATAGGCGCGGTGAAAGCCGTTGAAGGATTCGCTGTGGCTGGCCTTGTGCAGCGGCCAGGCGCGACTGCCGAGGCTGGCGGCGCCGTCGATTTTCACCGTGGTGCCGCTGATGAACGCCGCCGCCGGGCTGAGCAGAAACACGATCGCCGCACTGACTTCCGACTCGGTGCCGATGCGCTTGAGCGGCACATGCTCGCGCAACGTCGGGATCACTGCTTTGAAGGCGCCTTCGTAAGTGTCCATGCCGCTGGACGCAATCCAGCCCGGTGCCACAGCGTTGACCCGCACCCCGGCATAGCCCCACTCGAACGCGGCAGTCTTGGTGAAGTTGTCCATGCCCGAACGCGCGGCGCCCGAGTGGCCCATGCCGGGCATGCCGCCCCACATGTCGGCGAGCATGTTGACGATGCTGCCGCCGTGTTTGCTCATCGACTGGTTGAACACTTCGCGGGCCATCAGAAAACCGCCGACCAGATTGGTGCGCAACACGGTTTCGAAACCCTTCTGATTGATCGACGCCAGCGGCGACGGGTACTGACCACCGGCGTTGTTGACCAGACCGTGAATCGGTCCGTGTTCGGCGATCAGCTCTTTGACCAGTTGCTTGACCGCTTCTTCATCGCGGATATCGCAAGCCTTCCAGTGCGCGCGGCCGCCGTCCTCGGTGATTTCGGAGGCGACCTTTTCGAGCTTTTCCGGCTTGCGCCCGACCAGCAGCACATGGGCGCCGAGCGCCGCCAGTTCATGGGCGGTGCAGCGACCGATGCCGCTGCCGCCACCGGTGACAATCAGGTTCTGGCCGCTGAACAGATCGGCGCGAAAAATCGACGCGTAAGCCATGCACACCATCCTCTAGTCGAGCTGTTCGGCGATGCTCTGCGGCACCGGGATCTGGATTTCCAATAATTGCTGGGCGAAGGCTTTGCCCTGCGGGTCGATGCGCAGACTGGCGACACCGCCACCGCCGAGGGCGTTTTCCAAGAGAAAGTTGAGGCTGTGGGTACCGGGCAGGTACCAACGTTCAACACGCCCGAGCACTGGATCAAGGACGTGGCGCATCCAGTCGACCACCACCGAAGTTGTCAGCGCTTCGGCGATCCACGGCAGGTAATCGGGATGGCGCGGCATCACGCCGATGTTGCTGTGGTTGCCCTTGTCGCCGGAGCGCGCCACCGCCAGTTTCACCAGCGGCACACTGGCATCGGCGCGGCCCTGGGGTTTGGGCGGATGCTGGACGACGGGCAAGTCTGCACTGTCCAGAGCGACCACGGCGGGCAGGGCACACGGATGACGCTCGCCAGCCATGTCTACTTGCAGGGTGCAGGCGCTTTTTTCGATGAGAAACGAGAACAGGCGGATGACTGGGTAAACGCTCGGGCGACCGCCGACGATGCCGGTCAAGCCAGGCGCCATACCGGTCGCAGCCTGGGCGATCTCTTTGGAAAACAGCACCAGCGCGCGTTTGTCGGGATGCCGCACGGCGATTTTGATCACCACTTCGCGGCTGTCACGGCGCTGACCGTGGGGGCCATAGGTGGCTTCGCTGCCGAGCAGTTCGATATGGGTTTCGCTGTAGGGCGCCCAGCCGCGCAGGCTGAACATCTCGGCGGTCTTGTCGATGATTGCCTGGCTGACCCGCCGCGCCTTGTCCACTGCGTCGATGCCGGCCATCAGGCAACTCGCCGTACAGCGAAAGCCGTCCGGACAAGTGGCGCTGACCTTGTATTTGTCGGTGGGCGGCAGGCCTTTGGCGCCGTGCACCTGCACGACGTTTTTGCCTTGCTGCTGGAGTTTGACCTGAGTGAAGTCGCAGACCACGTCGGGTAGCAAGTAAGCCTGCGGATCGCCGATTTCATAGAGCATCTGCTCGCCGACCGTCAGCGGCGTGACCAGCCCGCCGGAGCCTTCCGGTTTGCTGACGAGGAACTGGCCATCGGCGCTGACTTCGACGATCGGAAAACCGATGTGCTCGTAATCCGGTACCTCGCGCCAGTCGGTGAAATTGCCGCCGGTGCATTGCGCGCCGCATTCGATGATGTGCCCGGCCAGCGCGGCCTGGGCGAGTTTGTCGTAGTCATGCCACGACCAGCCGAATTCATGGACCAGCGCTGCGCTGACCACGGCGCTGTCGACCACCCGACCAGTAATGACGATGTCGGCACCCAGACGCAACGCTTCGACAATCCCCGGCGCGCCGAGGTAGGCGTTGGTCGACACGCACACGCGTGGAAGCGGGGCGCCGCTGAACATTTCGCGGATGTCGGCGGGGTTTTCGAGGTGTCCTTGCAGGTCATCACCGAGCAACACGGCAATCTTCAACTTGACCCCGGCCTGGTCGCACGCCGCTTGCAGGGCAGCCGCGCAGGCCTGCGGATTGACGCCGCCGGCATTGCTGATCACGCGGATCTGCTGTTCGGCCAGTTGCGTCAGCAGCGGCGTCAGCACTTCGATGAAGTCGCCGGCGTACCCGGCCTGCGGGTCTTTGAGACGCGCGCCGGCCATCAGCGACATGGTGATCTCGGCCAGATAATCGAACACCAGATAATCGAGGTCTCCGCCCGTCACCAGTTGGGCGGCAGCGGTGGAGGTATCGCCCCAAAAGGCGCTGGCGCAGCCGATACGCACGGTGGTTGGCATTTTTATCTCCGACTCAGGAACCTGCGACAGAAGTGTCTGGAGGCTACCAAGCAAGCGCTTGGTTTGTAAACAGGGGAAACATTCTTCTGCCCAAGCGCTTGCTTGGTGCCCGCGCGCGGCTTAAATTGCGCGCAACCCTGCGGTTACAGGGGGCAACACACTGATCGACTGTAGGAGAGAACGGGTGGACGAGCAAAAAGCCCTGCGGGTCATGCGCGAACTGGTCGAGTCAGGCCAGTTGACCGACCCGGACAGCGCCCGTGGCAAATTGCTGCAAGTGGCGGCTCACCTGTTTCGCAACAAAGGCTACGAGCGCACCACGGTGCGCGATCTGGCCAGCGCCGTGGGCATTCAGTCGGGCAGCATTTTTCATCACTTCAAAAGCAAGGATGAAATCCTTCGCGCGGTGATGGAGGAAACCATCCGCTACAACACCGCGTTGATGCGCGCAGCCCTGGCCGAGGCAAACGATGTGCGCGAGAAAGTCCTGGCACTGATTCGCTGCGAGTTGCAGTCGATCATGGGCGGCAGCGGCGAAGCGATGGCGGTGCTGGTGTATGAATGGCGCTCATTGTCCGAAGACGGCCAGGCTAAAGTCCTCGCTTTGCGTGACGTTTATGAAGACATCTGGCTGCAGGTTCTGGGCGAGGCCAAGGACGCCGGTTATATTCGCGGCGACGTTTTTATTACCCGACGTTTCCTCACCGGCGCACTGTCCTGGACCACCACCTGGTTCCGTGCCGGCGGCAGTTTGAGCCTC
Source organism: Pseudomonas sp. HN2 (assembly GCF_020736465.1). Lineage (NCBI taxonomy): Bacteria > Pseudomonadati > Pseudomonadota > Gammaproteobacteria > Pseudomonadales > Pseudomonadaceae > Pseudomonas > Pseudomonas sp. HN2. Next base: position 4,156,651 of record NZ_CP085885.1, on the reverse strand, counting down.
GATCAACTCGCCGATGAAGCGCTGATTCTGGTCCTCGAAGCGCGTTGAACGGTTGTCGGACCGGCCGGGAAACTGGCTAAGTCGGCGAAACCGCCTAGCTTGAATGCATTGATCGCTATTTTTTTTCGGGGAGTGGGGTGTTTTGAAGTCTTCGCCAATTCGGACAGCCGCCGGGCTGATGCTCGCTGCGCTGGCTGTGTTATGGGTATTGCCCGTTCAGTCAGCGCAATTGGTCCGGGTCGGCGCCGCGCATTTTCCGCCCTATACGATTCGCCCGGAAAACGGCGCCGACACCGGCCTGTTGCCGCAATTGATCGAGGCGCTGAACAGTTCGCAGAGCGACTATCAGTTCGTCCTGGTGCCAACGTCGATCCCGCGCCGTTTCGGTGATTTCAAGCAGGGCCGCATCGACATGGCGATCTTCGAAAACCCCGAGTGGGGCTGGAAAGACATTCCCCACGATGACGTCGACATGGGCCTGGAAGACGCCGAGATTTTCGTCGCGCAACGCGAAGACGGCCGCCAGCAGAGCTATTTCTCCAGCCTTTCGGGCAAGCGTCTGGCGTTGTTCAGCGGTTATCACTACGAATTTGCCAACTTCAACGCCGATCCGAAATACCTCGCGAAAAACTACAACGCCACGCTGACCTATTCCCACGACAGCAACCTGCTGATGGTCCTGCGCGGACGCGCCGACATTGCCTTGGTTACCCGTTCCTATCTGTTCGATTACCTGCTGCGCAACGAAAAGGTCCGCGATGCCTTGCTGCCCTCGCAGCGTACCGATCAGATCTATCACCACTACGCGATTCTGCGCACAAGTGCTCCGATCACTGGCGAAGCTTTCGGCAAGCTGCTGCAAGGGCTGCGCGACAACGGGGAATTGCTGAGGATCTTCGATCCTTACCGGATTGCGGTGGTGCCGGTGCCTCAGCGCTGAGGTGCGGTTTTCATCCCGCGCTTAAATTTCCCCTCCCGGCTCACGTCACTTCGTTGAACTGTCGACGATTACGTGAGCCCGACCCATGTCCAATCTGAATGACCTGACTGCCCTGGCTTTGCCCTCGGGCAGTCAATTGATCGCTGATGCCACCGAGAGCCGCTTGAGCCTGAGCCTGGACGGTCAGCCGTTGATTCGGCTGCGTCTCGACCGCGAGGGCAAAGGCCCGATCCAGCTCGACGAGCGTTTCGCCCTGCCGCCCGGGCAAGCTTTGTGGGCGGCCTGCTATTGGTTGTTCGCCCGTGACCCGGCGTGTCAGCAGTTGACCTGGCAACTCGACCAACCGCCCACCGAGGCATTGCTCAGCGGTTTGTTGATCAATACCGAAGTGGCTGGCGAATATCGCTGCGAGCGCACGCTGTTCTGGCAACTGCCGCTACCGTGGCTCGGCGCTTCACTGACCGGCAGCTATCCGCAGCAAATGGTCATCAGCCAGGGCAAGCGCCATCCGCTGCGCCCGGTGAAGCCGCGGGGTGAAGTCTATCGACGTTTCGATGCGCGGCTCGGCGCGTGGATTTCCCTGCGTACGCTGGAAATCGAAGAAGACCTGTCGCGCTTCAATCGCTGGCAGAACAGTCCGCGCGTGGCGAGCTTCTGGCAGGAGGAGGGCAGCCTTGAGCAGCATCGCGAATACCTGAGCAAGCTCGATGCCGATCCGCACACGCTGACGCTGATCGGCTGTTTTGACGATCAGCCATTCGCCTATTTTGAAGCCTACTGGGCCAAGGAAGACCGCATCGCGCCGTTCTACGATGCCGGCGATTACGACCGTGGGATTCACATGCTGGTCGGCGAGGAAAGCCATCGCGGCCCGCACAAAGTGGCGAGCTGGTTATCGGCGCTGGTGCATTACCTGTTTCTCGATGACCCACGCACCCAGCGCGTGGTCGCCGAGCCGCGTGCCGATAACGCGAGGATGATCGGGCATATGCACAACCAGTGTTTCCACTGCGAAAAGGAATTCGATTTCCCGCACAAGCGCGCGGCGCTGATGATTCTGGGGCGGGAGCGGTTTTTTGATCGGTGCCGGTTGGCCTGATATCGCATCAAGCAAAAGATCGCAGCCTTCGGCAGCTCCTACAGAGGAATGCATTCTCAAGTAGGAGCTGCCGAAGGCTGCGATCTTTTTTGATCAGACGACGCGGTCTCAGCGACGACCCGCGATCACCCCATCCCGTCGACTGCCCGACACCTTGCGGCAGTGCACCAGCGCATCACGAATCATGAAGTTGACCAGGGTCGGCGATACGCCGAGTTCCTTGGCGATGTCTTTCTGCGGCACGCCGTGCAAGCGATACATCTCGAAGGCGTAGCGGGTGCGGCTGGGCAATTCGGTCAGCGCATCGGCGATGTGTTCCAGGGTCGAGAAGTTGATGTGCGACGTTTCCGGCGAAGCGCCCTGAATCACCACGTTCAAGCCTTCCTCCTCCGGGCCTGAGTATTTCTGTTCGAGCGCCTGCTTGCGGTAGTGATCGATGGCGAGGTTGCGCACGATCTGGAACAGGTAGCTCAGCTGAGCCTTGATCGACGACGTGATCGGCGGCGCCGATTGCAGTCGGAAAAACGCATCCTGAACCACGTCTTCGGCACGAGACCTGCAGCCGGTAATGCGGGCTGCAATCTTGACCAGAATCAGTCGATTGTCGACGAATGCCTGAAGTAGCGGTGAATCGCACCTGCTTGTGGATACTTGTTCCGTCATGGAAATCACCTTGCTGCCAATAGGTTAGTGGGAGGGCCTGGGGGACGGCGCCGTCCTACACATCGAGCGACAAATTATGTTGAATGATAATGATTGTCAAATGAGAAAGAGAAGTACTGCTGTAAGTCGATGTGTTTTGCGAACTGCGACACGCTGCCGCAGCCTGGCCCCGTTGAACGTCGAGCCTGCCGACTAATTATTTCAAGACGTCATCCGTTCTCATTGGTGAATGGTTCCGGGTGTTGATCCCCGGCCACAGCGCATTCCGATGCCTTGCGCGGTCGGCACAGACCGCGCCCTGCACGCCTCTCGACAGGCGTGACGCAGCCACCGATTCCACTTGCAAGCCGAATTCAGGCAGGAAACCTCATGACCGACGCGTTCGAACTCCCCAGCACCCTGGTCCATGCCCTCAAGCGTCGTGCGGCCCTGACGCCGGACCGACTGGCCTTGCGTTTTCTCGCCGAAAACCCGGAGCAGGCTGTGGTGCTCAGCTATCGCGAACTGGATCAACGCGCGCGCGCCATCGCCGCTGCATTGCAGGCCGAGGCCGGTTTCGGTGAGCGCGCGGTGCTGCTGTTCCCCAGTGGCGCGGATTACGTCGCGGCGTTTTTCGGCTGCCTGTATGCCGGTGTGATCGCGGTGCCGGCCTATCCGCCGGAATCCGCCCGGCGTCACCATCAGGAGCGCTTGCTGTCGATCATCGCCGACGCCGAGCCCAGGCTGTTGCTGACCAGCGCCGACCTGCGCGATGCCTTGCAGCAAATCGAGGGCGCGCCGCCGCTGTTGTGCGTCGACACCCTCGACAGCGCACTGGCCGAGCGCTGGATTGAGCCGAGCCTGCCGCCCGAGCACATCGCCTTCCTGCAATACACCTCCGGCTCCACTGCGCTGCCCAAGGGCGTGCAAGTCAGCCACGGCAATCTGGTCGCCAACGAACTGCTGATCCGTCACGGTTTCGGCATCGACGTCAACCCGGACGACGTCATCGTCAGCTGGTTGCCGCTGTATCACGACATGGGATTGATCGGCGGCCTGCTGCAGCCGATCTTCAGCGGTGTGCCGTGCATTCTGATGTCGCCGGCATACTTCCTCGGCCGACCATTGCGCTGGCTGGAAGCGATCGCCGAATACGGCGGTACCATCAGCGGCGGGCCGGATTTCGCCTACCGCCTGTGCAGCGAGCGGGTCAGCGAATCGGCGCTGGAGCGCCTCGATCTGAGCCGTTGGCGCGTGGCCTATTCCGGCTCCGAGCCGATCCGCCTCGATACCCTTGAACGTTTCGCCGAGAAATTCGCTGCCTGCGGTTTCAGTGAACAGAGTTTCATGGCTTCGTACGGTTTGGCCGAGGCGACCCTGTTTGTCGCCGGCACGCCGCGCGGCAACGGCATCCCGGCGCTGCGCGTGAACGATCAGGCGCTGGCGCAAAACCGTGCCGAGCCGGGCGACGGCGGCGCGATCATGAGCTGTGGCATCAGCCAGCCGGAACACGCGGTGCTGATCGTCGAACCGAATACGCTCAAGGAACTGGCGGACAACGCGGTCGGTGAAGTCTGGGCCGCCGGCCCGAGCATTGCCCACGGCTACTGGCGCAATCCCGAAGCCAGCGCCAAGACCTTCGTTCAGCACGCCGGCCGCACCTGGCTGCGCACCGGTGATCTGGGCTTTGTCCGTGACGGGGAATTGTTCGTCACCGGGCGTCTGAAAGACATGCTCATCGTCCGCGGGCACAACCTCTATCCGCAGGACATCGAGCAGACCGTCGAACGCGAAGTCGAAGTCGTGCGCAAGGGCCGCGTCGCAGCCTTCGCAGTCACTGACGACGGTGAAGAGGGCATTGGCATCGCCGCAGAAATCAGCCGCAGCGTGCAGAAAATCCTCCCGCCGCAAGCGCTGATCAAAGCCATTCGCCAAGCCGTCGCCGAGGCGTATCAGCAAGCCCCAAGCGTGGTGGTGCTGCTCAATCCGGGCGCTTTGCCGAAAACCTCCAGCGGCAAACTGCAGCGCTCGGCATGCCGCAATCGTCTGGCCGAGGGCAGCCTCGACAGCTATGCGCTGTTCCCGTCGACCGCTGCCGAAACCCAGACCGCGACCCGCAGCACGTCGGATCTCGAAACGTTGATCGGGCAAGTCTGGGCCGAGCAACTCAACGTCAAGCAGGTCAACGCCGATGATCACTTTTTCCTGCTCGGCGGCAACTCGATCGCCGCCACGCAAGTGGTTGCGCGGGTTCGCGAAGCATTAGGTGTCGAGCTGAGCCTGCGCCTGCTATTCGAAGCGCCCACCTTGTCCGCCTTCGCCGCCGCTGTGGCGCAGCAACAACAGGACGGTGGCAGCGCCCAGGGTGCGATCACCGCGCTGTCGCGCAGCGAGGCGATGCCGCAGTCGCTGGCACAAAATCGTCTGTGGATCACCTGGCAGCTCGACCCGCACAGCAGCGCCTACAACATTCCCGGTGGCCTGCGCCTGCGTGGGGAGCTGGACGAAGACGCCGTGCGCAGCAGCTTCCAGCAACTGATCGAACGCCACGAATCCCTGCGCACGCGTTTCTTCGAACGCGACGGTGTGGCATTGCAGCAAGTGCTCGCCGCCGCCGAATTCAATCTGCAATTGATCGACATCAGCGACCTGCCAGCGGCCGAGCGTGAAGCCCGGGCCGAGCAGATTCGCGAAGACCAGGCGCGCACTCGGTTCGACCTGGAAAAAGGCCCGTTGCTATGGGTGACCCTGGTGCGTCTGGACGATGAAGAACATCAACTGCTGGTGACGATGCACCACATCATCGCCGACGGCTGGTCGCTGAATATTCTCCTCGACGAGTTCTCGCGCCTCTACGCCGCCGCTGCGCAGGGTACAACGGCAAACCTGGCAGTGCTGCCCACGCAATACGCCGACTACGGCAACTGGCAGCGGCAATGGCTGGCGCAAGGCGAGGGCGAGCGGCAACTGGCGTACTGGAAAGCGCAGTTGGGCGATGAGCATCCGACACTGGAACTGGCTACCGATCATCCCCGCTCGGCCAGACTAAACCACAGCGCTGCGCGCCACAGCGTGCGCCTGAGTGCCCAGCTCAGCGAGGCCATCCGCCAGACCGCGCAGGCGCACCGAGCCACGCCGTTCATGCTTCTGCTCGCCGCGTTGCAGAGCCTGCTGCACCGCTACAGCGGTCAGCGCGACATTCGTATCGGCGTACCCAATGCCAACCGCCCGCGCCTGGAAACCCAGGGCCTGATCGGCTTCTTCATCAACACCCAGGTACTGCGTGCGCACGTCGATTCGCGCCTGCCGTTTGCCGAGTTGCTGAGCCAGACGCGCCAGGCCGCACTCGGTGCCCAGGACAATCAGGATCTGCCCTTCGAGCAACTGCTTGAAGCCTTCCCGCAGGCCCGCGAACAGGGTCTGTTCCAGGTCATGTTCAACCATCAGCAGCGCGACCTCGGTGCACTCAAGCGCTTGCCCGGTCTGCTCGCCGAAGAGCTGCCGTGGCACAGCCGGGAGGCCAAGTTCGATCTGCAATTGCACAGTGAAGAAGACCGCAACGGACGTCTGAGCTTGTCGTTCGACTACGCCAGCGAACTGTTCGACGCCACGACCATCGAGCGACTGGCCGCGCATTTCCACAATCTGCTGAGCGAAGTGTGCGAACAGCCACAGCAGGCCATCGGCGATCTGCGCCTGTTGACCGCCAGCGAGCAACACCAGCAGAAGGACTGGAGCGTCGCACCGTGCACCGCGGCGCAACAGTGGCTGCCGGAGCTGCTCGACCAGCAACTGCATAAAACCCCGCACCGCACCGCGCTGGCGTGGGAGACCGGTAGCCTGGATTTTGCCGAGCTGCACGCGCAAGCCAACCGGCTCGCCCATTACCTGCGCGACAAAGGCGTCGGCCCGGACGTGTGCGTGGCCATCGCCGCCGAGCGTTCGCCGCAACTGCTGATCGGTCTGCTGGCGATCATCAAGGCCGGTGGCGCCTATGTGCCACTGGACCCCGATTACCCGGCGGAACGCCTCGCCTACATGCTCAGCGACAGCGGCGTCGAACTGCTCCTGACCCAGACCGAACTGCTTGAGCGCCTGCCAGCCAGCGACGGTGTCAGTGTGATCGCCATGGACGCGTTGCACCTGGAAAAATGGCCGAGCCATGCACCGGGCCTGCATTTGCACGGCGACAATCTCGCCTACGTGATTTACACCTCGGGTTCCACCGGGCAACCGAAAGGCGTCGGCAATACCCACGCAGCGCTGGCCGAGCGCCTGCAATGGATGCAGAACACCTACGCCCTCGATGAAACCGACGTGCTGATGCAAAAAGCGCCGATCAGTTTCGATGTCTCGGTGTGGGAATGCTTCTGGCCGCTGATCACTGGCGCGCGTCTGCTGATTGCCGGCCCCGGCGAACACCGCGATCCCCATCGCATCGCGCAACTGGTTCAAGAACATGGCGTGACCACGCTGCACTTTGTGCCGCCGCTGCTCTCGCTGTTCATAGATGAACCGCTGAGCGCCGAATGCACCAGCCTGCGTCGGGTATTCTCCGGCGGTGAAGCACTGCCGGCCGAACTGCGCAATCGTGTCCTCGCGCAACTACCGGCGGTGCAACTGCACAACCGTTACGGCCCGACTGAAACTGCGATCAACGTCACGCACTGGCATTGCACCAGCGCCGATGGCGAGCGCTCGCCGATTGGCCGGCCGCTGGGCAACGTGATCTGCCGCATCCTCGATGCCGATCTCAACCCGGTTCCAGCGGGCGTGCCGGGTGAGCTGTGCATCAGCGGCAGCGGTCTGGCCCGTGGCTATCTCGGCCGTCCGGCGTTGACCGCTGAACGTTTTGTCGTCGATCCATCGGGCGAGCAGGGCGCCCGCTTGTACCGTACTGGCGACCGTGCGCGCTGGACGTCCGACGGGGTGATCGAATACCTCGGCCGTCTCGATCAGCAGGTCAAGCTGCGCGGCTTTCGGGTTGAGCCGGAAGAAATCCAGGCGCGGCTGCTCGCTCAGGAGGGCGTCGCCCAAGCCGTGGTGCTGGTGCGCGAAACCGCTGCCGGTGGGCAACTGATCGGCTACTTCACGACAACCGATTTGCCTGAAGATGCCGATGAGCAAATCGCTCGCCTGAAAGCCGCTTTGGCTGCCGAGCTGCCGGAGTACATGGTCCCGGCGCAACTGCTGCGCCTCCACGCGATGCCGCTCAGCCCCAGCGGCAAACTCGACCGCCGCGCCTTGCCTGAACCGCAATGGCAGGTGCGTGAACACGTCGAACCGGTCAGCGAACTGGAACAACAAATCGCCGCCATCTGGCGTGAAGTACTCGGCCTAAATCAGATTGGCCTGAGCGACGATTTCTTTGCCCTCGGCGGTCACTCGCTGCTGGCCACTCAGATCATCTCCCGCACACGTCAGGCCTGTGACGTCGAACTGCCGCTGCGCACGCTGTTCGAGCACAGCGAACTGGGCGATTACGCCGAACAGATCCGCCAGATCCAGGCCAGCGGCCGCACCAACCAACAGTTGCCGATCGGCAAAGTCGATCGCAGCCAAGCGGTGCCGTTGTCCTATTCGCAGCAGCGCATGTGGTTCCTCTGGCAGATGGAACCGGACAGCCCTGCGTACAACGTCGGTGGCATGGCGCGCCTGCGTGGCGTGCTGCATGTCGAGCATTTCGAGGCCGCGTTGCAGGCGCTGATCCTGCGTCACGAAACCCTGCGCACAACGTTCCCAAGTGTTGACGGTGTCGCCCGCCAGCACGTGCATGCCGAGACCGGCGTGCGCATGGGCTGGAAGGATTTCTCCAGCCTGCCGGCGGCTGTGCGTGAACAACAAGTCCAGCAACTGGCCGATGCAGAAGCGCACCAGCCGTTCGACCTGGAAACCGGCCCGCTGCTGCGCGCCTGTCTGGTCAAGACTGCCGAGCACGAGCATTACTTCGTTCTGACCCTGCACCACATCGTCACCGAAGGCTGGGCGATGGACATCTTCGCCCGTGAACTCAGCGCGTTGTACGAAGCGTTCGTCGATGAGCGCGAATCACCGCTCGAGCCGCTGCCGGTGCAATACCTCGACTACAGCGTCTGGCAGCGCCAGTGGCTGGAATCCGGCGAGCGTCAGCGCCAACTCGACTATTGGACTGCACAACTGGGCCGCGAACATCCGCTGCTGGAATTGCCCGGCGACCGTCCGCGTCCACCGGTGCAAAGCCACCAGGGCGAGCTGTACCGTTTCGATCTGAGCGACGATCTCGCCGCGCGGGTGCGGGCGTTCAACGCGCAAAACGGTCTGACCCTGTTCATGACCATGACTGCCGCACTCGCCACGTTGCTCTACCGCTACAGCGGCCAGACCGACCTGCGCATCGGCGCGCCGGTGGCCAACCGCATCCGCCCGGAAAGCGAAAGGCTGATCGGTGCGTTCCTCAACACCCAGGTGCTGCGTTGCCAGCTCGACGGGCAGATGTCGGTCGGCGAATTGTTCGAGCAAGTGCGCCACACGGTGATCGAAGGCCAGTCCCATCAGGATCTGCCGTTCGATCATCTGGTCGAAGCCTTGCAGCCGCCGCGCAGCGCCGCTTACAACCCGCTGTTCCAGGTGATGTGCAACGTCCAGCGCTGGGAATTCCAGCAGAGTCGCACGCTGGCCGGCATGACCGTCGAGTATCTGGCCAACGATGCGCGGGCGACCAAGTTCGACCTCAATCTGGAAGTCACCGACCTCGACCATCGCCTCGGTTGCTGCCTGACCTACAGCACCGATCTGTTCGACGAACCGACCATCGCGCGCATGGCCAGGCATTGGCGCAACCTGCTTGAGGCGTTGATCGCCAATCCGCAGCAACGCCTCAGCGAATTGCCGTTGCTCGATCAGCCTGAGCAACAGCAACTGCTCGACAGCCTCGGCATCGAGCCGGGCGAGCATCGTCTCGATCAGTGCATTCATCATCTGTTTGCCGAACAGGCACTGGCGCGCAAAGACGCGCCAGCGCTGACCTTCGCCGGGCAGACCCTGAGCTACACCGAGCTCGATGCCCGCGCCAGTCGCTTGGCCTGGGCGCTGCGCGAACGCGGGGTCGGCCCGCAAGTGCGGGTGGGTCTGGCGCTGGAGCGTTCGCTGGAAATGGTCATCGGCCTGCTGGCGATTCTCAAGGCTGGTGGCGCCTATGTGCCGCTGGATCCGGAATACCCGCTCGACCGTTTGCACTACATGATCGAAGACAGTCGCATCGGCCTGCTGCTCAGCGATCGGGCGATGTTCGAAGCCCTCGGCGAGTTGCCGCCAAGCGTGGCGCGCTGGTGCCTGGAAGATGACAGCCCGGCATTGGCCGACTACCCGGCCAGCGAGTTGCCGTTCATCAGCCTGCCGCAACATCAGGCTTATCTGATTTACACCTCGGGCTCGACCGGCAAACCGAAAGGCGTGGTGGTCTCCCACGGCGAAATCGCCATGCACTGCCAGGCCGTGATCGAACGCTTCGGCATGCGCCCGGACGACTGTGAACTGCATTTCTATTCGATCAACTTCGACGCTGCCACCGAACGTCTGCTGGTGCCGCTGCTCAGCGGTGCGCAGGTGGTGTTGCGGGCGCAGGGCCAATGGGACGCGGAAGAAATCTGCGGTTTGATTCGTACGCATCGAATCAACGTCCTTGGCTTCACGCCAAGCTACGGCAGCCAGTTGGCGCAGTTTCTCGCGACACAGAACCAAGTCCTGCCGGTGCGGATGATCATCACCGGCGGCGAAGCGCTGACCGGCGAGCATCTGCAGCGCATCCGCGCGGCGTTCCAACCGGCGCAGTTCTTCAACGCCTACGGCCCGACCGAAACCGTGGTCATGCCGCTGGCCAGTCTGGCGCCGCAGGTGCTGGAAGAGGGCGCCGGCAGTGTGCCGATCGGCAGCGTGATCGGCGCGCGGGTCGCGTACATTCTCGACGCCGACCTGGCGTTGGTGCCGCAAGGTGCGACCGGTGAACTGTTCGTTGGCGGCGCCGGTCTGGGCCAGGCCTATCACGACCGTCCGGGCATCACCGCCGAGCGTTTCGTCGCTGACCCGTTTGCCGCTGATGGCGGACGCATGTATCGCACCGGCGACCTGGTGCGCCAGCGTGCCGATGGTCTGGTCGAGTATCTGGGCCGGATCGACCATCAGGTGAAGATCCGTGGTTTCCGTATCGAGCTGGGCGAAATCGAAACGCGCCTGCTCGATCACCCTTCGATCCGCGAAGCCGTAGTGCTGGCGCTGGACGCACCGAGTGGCAAGCAACTGGTGGGCTACCTGGTGACCGACGTAGCCGAGCAAAATCAGGCGCAACAAGCGGAACTGCGCGAGGCACTGAAGACTCACCTCAAGGCGCAACTGCCGGATTACATGGTGCCGACCCACCTCATACTGCTGGCGAGCATGCCGCTGACCGCCAACGGCAAGCTCGACCGCCGCGCCTTGCCGGCTCCGGATCCGCAGCTCAATCGGCAGGACTACGTCGCGCCAAGCAACGCGCTGGAGCAGACCCTCGCGCAGATCTGGTGCGACGTGCTCAACGTCAGGCAGGTCGGTCTCAGCGATAACTTCTTCGAACTCGGCGGTGATTCGATTCTGTCGATTCAAGTGGTCAGCCGCGCGCGTCAGCAGGGTATTCACTTCAGCCCGCGTGATCTGTTCCAGCATCAGACCGTGCAGACACTCGCTGCAGTTGCCAGTCGCACGCAGCAAGTGACTGCCGAGCAAGGTCTGGTCGACGGCGAGTCGCGTCTGACACCGATTCAGCACTGGTTCTTCGATACGGATATCCCCGAGCGTCAGCACTGGAACCAGGCGCTGTTGCTGGAACCGACTGTGCCGCTCGCGCCGCAACGTTTACGCCAGGCTTTGCTGGCGGTGATCGAGCAGCACGATGCACTGCGTCTGCGTTTCAGCGAAACCGATGGCGTATGGCAAGCGACGCATCAAGCGCTGACGGATGAGGATGTGCTGTGGCAGTTCAGTATCGATTCGCTGAACGAATGCGAAGGCCTGTTTGCCGACGCGCAACGCAGCCTGCACCTGCACAACGGCCCGTTGCTGCGCGCAGTGCTGGTCGATGGCGCCGATGCGCAGCAACGCTTGTTTATCGTCATCCATCACTTGGTGGTCGACGGTGTTTCCTGGCGCGTGCTGCTCGACGATCTGCAAACGGCGTATCGCCAACTCGACGCGGCGCAGCCGCTGAAACTGCCGGCGAAAACCAGCGCCTTCAAGGACTGGACCGCGCGTTTGCAGGCCTACGCTGGCAGCGAATCGCTACGTGAAGAATTGAGCTGGTGGCAAGCGCAACTGGCCGGGCCGAGCGCTGACCTGCCTTGCGAGAATCCGCAGGGCGACGGGCAGAATCGTCATGCGCAAACCGTCAGCGTGCGCCTCGATGCCGAGCGTACCCGGCAGTTGCTGCAACAGGCGCCGAGCGCGTACCGCACCCAGGTCAACGACCTGCTGCTGACCGCACTGGCCCGCGTGCTGTGCCGCTGGAGCGGCCAGCCGTCGGCACTGATTCAACTGGAGGGCCACGGTCGCGAAACCCTGTTCGACGAGATCGACCTGACCCGCACGGTCGGCTGGTTCACCAGCGCCTACCCGCTGCGCCTGACTCCATTCACCATCGAAGAGGCCGCCGGGCAGGGCGCTTCGATCAAGGCGATCAAGGAACAACTGCGCGCCGTGCCGCACAAAGGTCTCGGTTATGGCGTGCTGCGCTATCTCGCCGATGACGGTTGCCGGCAAAGCATGGCTACGCTGCCGAGCGCGCCGATCACCTTCAATTACCTCGGCCAGTTCGACCAGAGTTTTGCCAGCGATGCGCTGTTCCGTCCGCTCGATGAGCCGGTCGGTGCCGCCCACGATCCGCAGGCGCCGTTGCCGAACGAGCTGAGCGTCGACAGTCAGGTGTATGGCGGCGAATTGCTCCTGCGCTGGACCTTCAGCGCCGAGCGTTATGACGCGCAGACCATCCACGATCTGGCCGATGCTTACGTCGGTGAGCTGCAAAGCCTGATCGAACATTGCCTGCAGGAAGGGGGCGGCGGTCTGACGCCGTCGGACTTCCCGCTGGCAAAACTGACCCAGACGCAACTCGACGCCTTGCCGGTGCCGGCCGCACACATCGAAGATGTCTATCCGCTGACGCCGATGCAGGAGGGCATGCTCCTGCACACCCTGCTGGAACCGGGCACCGGTCTGTATTACATGCAGGATCGTTATCGCATCAACAGCGAACTCGATCCCGAGCGTTTCGCCCAGGCCTGGCAAGCGGTGGTCGCCCGTCACGAAGCGTTGCGCGCCTCGTTCTGCTGGAACGTCGGCGAAGACATGCTGCAAGTGATTCACACCCCGGGTCGCACGCCGATCGAGTATCTGGACTGGAGCGCCTTCGCCGAACCCGAGCAGGAACCGAAACTGCAAGCGCTGCTGAAAAGCGAGCGCGAGGCCGGTTTCGATCTGCTCAATCAGGCGCCGTTCCACCTGCGCCTGATCAAGGTCGGCGCGGCGCGCTACTGGTTCATGATGAGCAACCACCACATTCTCATCGACGCCTGGTGCCGTTCGCTGCTGATGAACGACTTCTTCGAGATCTACACTGCCCTCGGCGAAGGTCGTGAAGCGCAGTTGAGCGTGCCGCCGCGTTATCGCGATTACATCGGCTGGCTGCAACGGCAGAGCCTGGCCGAAGCGCGGCAGTGGTGGCGGCAGAATCTGCAGGGCTTCGAGCGCACCACGCCGATCCCGAGCGACCGGCCGTTCCTGCGCGAGCATGCCGGTGAAAGCGGCGGCATGATCGTCGGCGACCGCTACACCCGCCTGAATGTCGAGGACGGTGCGCGGCTCCGCGAGCTGGCGCAGGCCCATCAATTGACCGTCAACACCTTTGCCCAGGCGGCGTGGGCTCTGGTTCTGCGACGCTTGAGCGGCGACCGCGACGTGCTCTTCGGCGTGACCGTGGCCGGGCGCCCGGTGGACATGCCGGAGATGCAACGTACCGTCGGCCTGTTCATCAACAGCATCGCCCTGCGGGTGAAGATGCCTGCGGACGATCAGTGCAGCAGCGTGCGCCAGTGGCTCAGCGCGTTGCTCTACAGCAACATGCAACTGCGCGAGTACGAATACCTGCCGCTGGTGAACATCCAGGAACAGAGCGAATTGCCCAAAGGCCAGCCGCTGTTCGACAGCCTGTTCGTGTTCGAAAACGCTCCGGTGGAAGTCTCGGTGCTGGATCGTGCACAGAGCTTGAACGCGACCTCGGATTCCGGCCGGACCCACACCAACTTCCCGCTGACAGCGGTGTGCTACCCGGGCGATGACCTTGGTTTGCACCTGTCGTATGACCAGCGTTATTTCGACGAGTCGACGGTCGAGCGTATGCTCGCTGAGTTCAAGCGGTTGCTGCTGGCGCTGGTCGACGGCTTTCATGGCGACATGGCCGACTTGCCGCTGCTGGGCGACGAAGAACGCGATTTCCTTCTGCACGGTTGCAACCAGAGTGGCCACGACTATCCGCTGGAGCAAAGCTACGTGGCGCTGTTCGAAGCCCAGGTCGCGGCGCATCCGCAGCGCATTGCCGCCAGTTGCCTCGATCAGCAATTGAGCTATGCCGAGCTGAATCACAACGCCAACCGCCTGGGTCATGCGCTGATCGCCGCCGGGGTGCGCATGGATCAACCGGTGGCGCTGCTGGCCGAGCGTAATCTCGACCTGCTCGGCATGATCATCGGCAGCTTCAAGGCCGGCGCCGGTTACCTGCCGCTGGACCCGGGCCTGCCGAGCCAGCGCCTGAGCCGCATCATCGAGATGAGCCGCACGCCGTTACTGGTGTGCAGCGCCGCCTGCCTTGGACAGGCGCAGAGTTTGCTCGAGGAGTCTGGATGTTCGAATCGTCCGCGCCTGCTGGTCTGGGAAGAGGTGCAGGTATCGGGGACGGCGACTGAGAATCCCGGGATTCACAGCAGCCCGGATAACCTCGCTTATGTGATCTACACCTCGGGTTCGACCGGTTTGCCAAAAGGCGTGATGGTCGAGCAGCGCGGCATGCTCAACAACCAGGTGAGCAAACGCCCGTACCTCGACTTGAGCGAGGCCGACGTGATCGCGCAGACCGCTTCGCAAAGCTTCGACATTTCCGTCTGGCAGTTCCTCGCCGCGCCGTTGTTCGGCGCGCGGGTCGACATCGTGCCGAACACCATCGCACACGATCCGCAAGGTCTGCTGGCGCATGTGCAGGCGCAGGGCATCACCGTGCTGGAGAGTGTGCCCTCGCTGATCCAGGGCATGCTCGGCGCAGACCACATGAGCCTCGACGGTCTGCGCTGGATGCTGCCGACCGGCGAAGCGATGCCGCCCGAACTGGCGCATCAATGGCTGCTGCGTTACCCGGACATCGGTCTGGTCAATGCTTATGGCCCGGCGGAATGTTCCGACGACGTGGCGTTCTTCCGCGTTGACCTGGCCTCGACGCGCGGCAGTTATTTGCCGATCGGCACGCCGACCGACAACAACTTGCTCTATCTGCTCGATGGTGCGCTGGATCTGGTACCGCTGGGCGCGGTGGGCGAACTGTGCGTGGCCGGCACCGGTGTCGGGCGCGGCTACGTCAGTGATCCGCTGCGCACCGCGCCAGTGTTCGTGCCGAATCCGTTCGGCGCGCCGGGCGAGCGTCTGTACCGTACCGGCGACCTGGCGCGGCGCCGCGCTGACGGCGTGCTGGAATACGTCGGCCGCGTCGATCATCAGGTGAAGATTCGCGGCTACCGCATCGAACTTGGTGAAATCGAAGCGCGCCTGCATGAACAGCCGGAAGTGCGCGACGCTGCGGTTGGCGTGCAGGAAGGCGTCAACGGCAAGCATCTGGTGGGTTATCTGGTTGCTGCCGATGCAGCGCTCAATCCGGGCGAACGCCTTGAACGGATCAAGCAGCGCCTGCGCGCCGAACTGCCGGAATACATGGTGCCGCTGCACTGGCTGTGGCTGCAGCAGATGCCGCTCAATGCCAACGGCAAACTCGACCGCAAAGCCCTGCCGGCGCTGGAGATCGGTCAATTGCAGAGCGAGGATTATCTCGCCCCGCGCAACGAGCTGGAGCAGACCCTGGCTGATATCTGGGCCGAGGTGTTGAAGGTGGAAAAGGTCGGCGTGCGCGACAACTTCTTCGAACTCGGCGGGCATTCCTTGCTGGCGACGCAGATTGCATCGCGGGTGCAGAAAGCCCTGCAACGCAACGTGCCGCTACGCGCGATGTTCGAGTGCAGCACGGTAGAGGAACTGGCTGAGTACATCGATGGATTGGCGGCCAGTGATATTACCGAGGAGAAGGTGGATCGGTTGAATGATCTGATGGCGGAGTTGGAGGGGCTGTAGTTCTCTAGGGTTTGTACTGGCCCCATCGCGAGCAGGCTCACTCCTACAGTTGAAATGCATTCCAATTGTAGGAGTGAGCCTGCTCGCGATGGCGTCGGTGGATTCAACACAAATCAACGGTACATGACTGTACATTTCCACCCTTGACGATCAACAACCGGCAGCTCAGTCTGCCGGTTCTGTTTTTTCTCCCGGAGGTGGTCGATGCCCTTTTTCACGGTTGACGGACAAGCGCTGCACTACATTGATCACGGCACCGGCCCGGCCGTGTTGCTCGCTGGCAGTTATCTCTGGGATCAGGCCATGTGGGCGCCGCAGATCGCCGCGCTGACCCCGCACTATCGCGTCATTGCCCTGGATCTGTGGGGGCATGGCGAGTCCGGCAAGTTACCTGAAGGCACCACATCGCTGGACGACATCGCCCGTCAGGCGCAGGCCTTGCTCGATCATCTGGACATCGACCGCGTCACCCTCGTCGGGCTATCGGTCGGCGGCATGTGGGGCACGCGCCTGGCACTGGCCGCGCCGCAACGTCTCAACGGTCTGGTGCTGATGGACACCTACGTCGGCGTCGAGCCGGAACCGACCCGGCAGTATTACTTCTCGCTGTTCAAGCTGATCGAAGACACCGGGACCATCTCCGAACAACTGCTGGACATCGTCGTACCGATCTTCTTCCGCCCGGGCATCGATCCGCAGTCGCCGCTGTATCAGAACTTCCGCGCAAAACTGCAGAACTACTCGCCCGAGCGTTTGCGCGAAAGCATCGTACCGATGGGGCGCATTACGTTTGGTCGCGACGATCTGTTGCCACGTTTGGGCGAACTCAACGCAGCGGCCACGTTGGTGCTGTGCGGCGATCAGGACAAACCACGACCACCCTCGGAGGCCCGGGAAATGGCTGAATTGATTGGTTGCCCGTGTGTGCTGGTACCGGAGGCGGGGCATATCTCCAATCTGGAGAATCCCGGGTTTGTGACTGAGGCGCTGCTTGGCTTCTTGAGCGAGTGCAACAGACACACCGTTTGATCCAATCGCGAGCAGGCTCACTCCTACAGGTATCGCATTCTTGCTGAAGGAATGCAGTCAACTGTAGGAGTGAGCCTGCTCGCGATTGGGGCCGGTTCAGGCGATGAAAAACTACTTGGGCCCGAGGATCTTCACCAACTTGTCCGGCGAAGGCGCGCCTTGCTGTTGTTGCAGTTCGCCTTTGTCGTCCAGGTAGAAAATCGCCGGAGTGGCCTGCAGTTCCAGGTCTTCCATCAATTGCATGTTCGCCGCGAGTTTGCTCTGCACGGCGACCGGAATGTCTTTGAGAGCCTTGAGCGCGCTGCCCTTGCCAGCCTTTTCGTGATCTTCCAGGGCCTTGGCCGGGTCTTTCGCCGCCAGCAGCGCGGCGGATTTGCCCGGGCTGTCTTCACGAATAATGCCGACCATGATGTGGCGCAACTGCACTTTGCCGGCCTTGACCCATGGCCGCGCCTGCTCCCAGAACATGTTGCAGTACGGGCAGTTCGGATCGCTGAACAGGTACACCGTGCGCGGCGCATCCTTGTTGCCGTCCTGAATCCAGTTGCTCGCCTCGAACTTGGCCCAGACTTCCTTGGACATCGGCGCGTAAACCAGTTTTTGCAATGGCTCGCTGCTCAGGTCCTTGCCGTCGGCGTCGTACAGGTTGCCCACTACCACGTGTTTACCGTCCGGGGTCAGGTACAGCGCCATGCCGCGATTCTGGTATTGCGCGGCATACCCGCGCAGGCCATCGGGGGCGTCGAACTGGCCGACGATTTTCGCGCCCTTGGCTTCGATCTTTTTGATCGCCGCGGGCAGTTCTTCAGCAGCCTGCACCGACGGCAAGTGCAGCAGGGCGGTGCCCAGGGTCAGCGTCAGCAGGTGGCGGAGGCGGGGCATGGCAGTTTCCTTGCAGAGTTGGCCGGGGCAACGGCCTGATTCGGGCTTGAAGGGGAAGTGTCGAAGGTTTCCAGAGCGCGGGCGAGGCTGGCGTTCGACAGTTCACCGAGGTGACTGGTCAGCAAGCGACCGTCCGGGCTATAGAACAGCGTAGTCGGTAACGCCATGGACCCCACGGCCTGACCGAGACGGCCGTTGCGGTCGAACAGCACGTTGTTCAGGCTCAGGCCCTGGGTTTCCAGGAACGTCGCCACGCTTTGCATGCTTTCGGCCTGATTGACGAACAGAAATGTCAGGTCAGGGCGCTGTTGTTGGGCATTTTCCAGCACCGGCATTTCCCGCCGACACGGCGGGCACCAGGTGGCCCACAGATTGATCACCAGCGGGCCGCCCTGATAGTCACTGAGCTTGATGGTTTGCCCGGCGGCATTGCGCAGGGAAATGTCCGGCAGGCGCGTGCCTTGTTCGTAGATGTTCAGCGAGAGGGTGGCGAGCAGCCAGAACGCCACGCCACTGACCACACCAAAGCCCAACGGTCGGCGCAGACCGGGACGACGCCAGCCGCGATACAACGCCGCCAGCAGCAGCACGATCACCCCGGGCCAGGCGAGGAATCCACCGTCGCGCAGATCGATGATCTGCCACGGGTCATTGCGATAATGCGACCAGTACAGCGCGACAAAGGCAATGCGCGCCGTAAGCATGCCCAGCAAAAACAGGCTGAACAGCGCCGACTCGGGGTTATCGCCACCGCGCTTGGCTACCCGCCAGCCGACAAATGTCGCCAGTGCCAGCGCACTGATCAGCAGCAGGTGGTTGAGCGCGATGGCAAAAGTGCCGAGGGTGAACGTCAGCATCAGTTGGCGTCTCGGGTAGTGGACCAGCGTTGCAGGAACGTGTCGGCATCGACCTCGCCGGTGATGCGCTGGCTGCGGCGTTCTTCACCGTCAGTACCGACCCAGATGAAAGTCGGCGGACCGGGCACTTTATAGCGACCGAGCAGCTCGCGGCTGGCGGCGTTGTCGGCGGTCACATCCAGGCGCAGCAGACGCACGTCGCTCAATGCCTGCATGACCTTGGCCTCGCCGAATACCTTCTTCTCCATGACTTTGCACGACACGCACCAGTCGGCGTAGTAATCGAGCAGTACCCACTGGCCTTGGGCCTTGGCGGCGTCGAGTTCACGTTGCAGGGCGGCCGGTTCCTTGATGGTGGTGAAGGCGTCATGACCGCTTGGTGCGGCGCTGGCGACCCGGCCGGCGCTGTAGACCTGCAATGGTTGGTACGGATCATCACTGCCGCCAGCCGCACCGATCACCAGCAAGCTGCCCCACAAACCGAGCAACAGGGACAGGGCGCCGAACATCTGCGCGACGCGGCCAAAACCTTCGGACTGTTTCCAGGCGCTGTAGGCGGCAATCAGCAGCAGCGCGCCACACAGACCCAGCCACAACGACGGATCCAGTACCGGGCGCAGCATCAGCAATGCGGTTGCGAGAAAGAGAAAACCGAATATGCCCTTGAGCAGGTTCATCCACGCCCCTGGTTTGGGCAGGAATCGATTGCCCACGGTGACCAGCAGCAACAGCGGCACACCGATGCCGATGCCCAGTGCAAACAGAATCAGACCGCCGTGCAACGCGTTACCGCTTTGCGCGATGTACAGCAGCGCACCGGCCAGTGGCGCGGTCATGCACGGCCCGACCAGCAGACCGGACAATGCACCGAGCACACCGGCGCCGATCAGGCTGCCGCCGCTGCGGCTGCGTGAAGCGTGTTCAAGTCGATCACGCAGCGCCACCGGCAACTGCAGCTCGAAGAAGCCGAACATCGGCAATGCCAGCACCACGAAAATCGCCGCGAACGCACCGAGCAGCCAGGGATTCTGCAACCACGCCTGCAGGTTCGCACCGAGCAGAGCGGCAATCACACCCATCGCCGCATACACCAGCGCCATGCAGATCACATAGCTGCTGGCCAGGGCGAAGCCGCGCCGTGGTGTGGCGCCACTGCCGACGATCATTCCGGCCAGAATCGGCAGCATTGGCAGTGAACACGGGGTAAACGCCAACAGCAGGCCGAGACCGAAGAACACCAGCAGACTCCAGCCCAGCGCCCGTTGTTGCAAGCTGCTGGCCAAGGCCTGATCCGGCGCTTCCCCGCCAGTTGTCGCTGCGGCTTTGCCGCCCAGGTCAATCACCCGGGTTTGCGGTGGATAACACAGGCCGGCATCGGCGCAGCCCTGGTAACTGACCTTGATCTGCCCGCTGGCCGCAGCCGGGATTTTCACTTCCAGGCCTTGGCGATACACCGGCTGCTCGCCAAAGAACTCATCGCTGTGGGATTCGCCTTCAGGCAGCACCGGCTGCTGGTCGGCGGCCAGTCCGTCGAACTTCAAGCGTTTCTGATACAGGTAGTAGCCGTCGGTGATCTGCCAGAACAGCTGGGTTTCCCCCGACTCCAGACGCTCGGAGGTGAGGACGAATGCCTTGTCGACGGGTAAAAAGTCCGGCTTGGACTCGAACGGATTGTTTCCGGCCTGGGCCAGACCGGAAATCAGTAAAGCAAACAGAAGAAAAAAATGACGCATGGAGGAGCCTTGTCCCTGTGCAATTGAGGTGCACAATGGGCAGCGGCGATTAACCGATGATTAACCGCGATGCCCTTGTCGCAGTGACGTTCGGCGCCATAATGTCAGCTTAATCGGCCAACCGCCTAATCCGCTTTTTTCCTGTGGGATTCACCATGCACGTACTGGTTTGCGAAGACGATGAGCTGATCGCCAGCGGCATCGTTGCCGGGCTCACGGCTCAGGGCCTGACCGTCGAGCACGTCAACACGGCGTCGAAAGCGCGGGCGATGCTCAAGGTCGCCGAGTTCGACGTGATGGTGCTCGATCTTGGCCTTCCCGACGAAGATGGCCTCAAGTTGCTCCAGCAATTGCGCCAGAGCGGCCTGGAGATTCCGGTGCTGATTCTCACCGCCCGCGATTCTGTGACGGATCGTGTCGACGGTTTGCAGGCCGGCGCCGACGATTACCTGCTCAAGCCTTTCGACCTGCGCGAACTGTTCGCCCGCCTGCAAACCCTGTTGCGCCGAGTGGCCGGACGCAGCGTCAATCTGATCGAACATGGCGCGCTCACCTACGACCCGAGCAGCCGGGAAACCCGCCTGGGCGGACAACCGGTGGACTTGTCGCGCCGCGAGCAATCGCTGTTGCAGGCGCTGCTGCACAACCGCGGCCGCGTTTTGTCCACCGAGCAATTGAAGGACAGCGTCTATGGCTTCAACGATGAGCTGGAAAGCAATGCGCTGAACGTGCATATCCATCATCTGCGCAGCAAGCTTGGCAAAGGCATCGTCGAAACCGTGCGCGGTCTGGGCTATCGCCTCGGGCCTGCCGATGGCGGGGAGCAGGGCAAGTGATGAGTCTGCGCCTGCGCCTGAGCCTGACGCTCGGCGCCGCATTTGCGCTGATCTGGGCGCTGGCTGCGGCGTGGATGCTCAGCGATCTGCGCAATCAGATGATGTTTTCCCTCGACCAGCGCCTGGTTGCCTCGGCGCGCATGGTCGCCGGTCTGCTCGAGCAGTTGCCGACGCTGCCGAGCAAGGGCGAAGGCACTCACTTCAGCGCTGAACAGCTGAATATTCCCGGGGGGATGGCCTGTCAGGTCAGCTCATTGCGCGGCGAGATTCTTGCCCGTAGCCACAACAATCCCGAACAAGCGCTGGAAGCGGAAAAAATGGGCTTCCACGATCAGATGATCGACGGCGCACCGTGGCGCAGTTTCACCCTGGCCCGCGGCGATGTGCGGATCACTACCGCAGACCGGCAGATCGAGCGTGAAGCGTTGAACATGTCGATCCTGCTCGCCGCTTCGGTACCGGTCGGCGTGGCCTTGCTGGGTTGTCTGTGCTTGCTGTGGCTGGGGATCGGTCAAGGCCTGGCGCCACTGAATCGTCTGCGCGAAGCGCTGATGCGGCGCAATGCCGATTCGCTTGAACCGTTGCAGTTGCAGGCGTTTCCCAGCGAATTGAAGCCGCTGCTGGAAACCCAGAACCAATTGTTCCAGCGCATCGGCAAGACCATCGAGCGTGAACGCCGCCTGACCGGTGACGCCGCGCACGAATTGCGCAGTCCGCTGACGGCGATCAAGACCCACCTGCAAGTCGCGCGCATGACCGATGGCAGCGCCCGCGATCAATCGCTGGCCCGCGCCGAGGAGGGTGCCGATCGCCTGCACCGCACCCTTGAACAGTTGCTGTTGCTGGCGCGGGTCGAAGGCAGTCTGTCATTCGATGACGGCTCGCAATGCAGCGCCGAGCAAGTGGCCAGGCTGGCGATTCAGGACGCCACGGGCGGTGAACGGCTGCGGATCAAACTGCACGTGCCGGACGAGCTGTCCGCCGCGCCGCTGCAAATGCCTGCAGTGCTGGCGATTGCTGCGCTGCGCAACCTGCTCGACAACGCTCTGCGCCACACGCCTGAAGATTGTGCGGTCGAGGTCAATCTCGAAAGCATCGGCAACCGTGTGCGCTTTGTCGTGCGCGACCATGGGCCGGGCATTGCGCCGGATGACTTGCAGCATCTGACTCAGCGCTTCTGGCGCAACGGTCAGAGCACCGGTTGCGGGCTGGGTCTGGCGATTGTCCAGGCAATTGTTCAGCGCTGCGACTGCGCCCTGCATTTCGACAGCCGCCCGGATGGCTTGCGGGTCGAACTGACCATGCCGTTGCAAGCCCTCTGACCGCACCTCAGATCCCCTGTGGGAGCGAGCCTGCTCGCGAATGCGGTAAGTCATTCAACATCGACGTTGACTGGCCTGACGCTTTCGCGAGCAGGCTCGCTCCCACAAGGGAACATGTTCTGCCACATGAAATGTAACTTCTCGCCGTTCGCTATTCGGCAGGGCCGGGGCTAAGGTCAACGCAGCTTGACTCAATGGATTGAGGGAACTGCGCCATGGAAGCACCCATCTGCATTCGTCCGGCCCGATTGGCCGACGCTGGCATCATCAGCCGCATTATCGAGCGTTCCATCCGCATCGGTTGCGCGCTCGACCACCGTAACGATCCGCCACGGGTCGGCACCTGGATCGCTCAGCAATCCGCTGACTTCATCAGCGCCCGACTCGCTGACCCCCACTTCCATTTATGTCTGGCTTTACTGGCGGACAAACCGGTCGGTGTCGGCATGGCCCAGGCCAGCGGCGAGATTTCCCTGTGTTACGTGCAGCCGGAATCCTTTCGCCGGGGCGTCGGACGGGCGCTGATGCAGGATCTCGAAGGCTGGTTGCGCATTCGTGGCGTGCAGCATGTTCACCTCTACAGTTCCTGCACCGCCGAGCCGTTCTATCGGCATCTGGGTTATCAACAAGCGGCGCCATCCGGCATCTGCGACGGCTTGCAGACCGTGCCGCTGCACAAACCTTTGTCCGCACCGGCCCGACAACTCGATCAAGGGTGTAAATCCGCGCCGCGCTGAAGCGTTTCCAGAACAGGAAAACCTGCAAGTGCGCCCCGCCACCGGAACGCGCACCTGTTGGTGTGCTGTTTTGGTCACTATCCATAGCGAATTGAGGGGTCGAGAGATGTCAGTCGCCACCAGCCTTATCGAAGAATCGCCGGCCCGGGTCGCCTCGGCGCCAGCGGAGACGTTGTACGAATTCCACGAATCACCGTTGCTGGCGCGCCAGAGCCAGCAGGAGTCCAACGCACGCAGCTACCCTCGGCGTATTCCACTGGCGCTCAAGCGTGCCAAGGGCCTGTATGTCGAGGATGTCGAGGGGCGCACATTCATCGACTGCCTGGCCGGGGCCGGCACGCTGGCGCTGGGGCATAACCACCCGGTGGTGATCGAGGCAATCCAGCAGGTGCTCGCCGATGAATTGCCGCTGCACACCCTCGACCTGACCACGCCGGTCAAAGATCAATTCGTCCAGGATCTGTTCGGCTTGCTGCCGACGGAACTGGCGGCGCAGGCGAAAATCCAGTTCTGCGGCCCGACCGGCACCGACGCCGTGGAGGCAGCGCTGAAACTGGTACGCACCGCCACCGGGCGCAGCACCGTGCTGTCATTTTCCGGCGGTTATCACGGCATGAGTCAGGGCGCATTGAGCCTGATGGGCAGCCTGGGACCAAAAAAACCACTGGGTGCCTTGCTCAGCAATGGCGTGCAATTCATGCCGTTCCCCTACGACTACCGTTGCCCGTTCGGCCTCGGCGGCGCGGCGGGCGTCAAAGCCAATCTGAGCTATCTGGAAAACCTGCTGAGCGATCCCGAGGCTGGCGTGCAGTTGCCGGCAGCGGTGATTGTCGAGGCGGTGCAGGGCGAGGGCGGGGTGATACCCGCTGATATCGAGTGGCTGCGCGGTTTGCGCCGGATCACCGAGAAGGCCGGTGTGGCGCTGATTGTCGATGAGATCCAGAGCGGTTTCGCCCGTACCGGCAAGATGTTTGCCTTTGAGCATGCGGGCATCGTTCCGGATGTGGTGGTGTTGTCCAAAGCCATCGGCGGCAGCCTGCCGTTGGCGGTGGTGGTTTACCGCGACTGGCTCGACACTTGGCAACCGGGCGCCCATGCCGGCACGTTCCGTGGCAATCAGATGGCCATGGCCGCCGGTTCAGCGGTGATGCGCTATCTGGTAGAGCACAAGGTCTGCGAACACGCCGCCGCCATGGGGGATCGACTCAGCGAGCATCTGCGCATTCTGCAACGCGACTTCCCGCAACTGGGCGACGTCCGCGGGCGCGGCCTGATGCTCGGCGTCGAACTGGTCGACCCGAGCGGCCTACCCGACGCGCTCGGTCACCCGCCGGCATTCGCACGTCTGGCGCCGCTGGTTCAGCGTGAATGCCTCAAGCGCGGCCTGATTCTGGAGCTGGGCGGCCGCCATGGCGCAGTGGTGCGTTTCCTGCCACCGTTGGTGATTACCGCTGCGGAAATCGACCGCGTCGCGGAGATTTTCGGTCGCGCTTTGGTCGCTGCCACCGCCGCACTGTAAATTTTTCCGCGCGGCGAACGTTCTTTCTACATACCCCGGCTGCATCCGTTGTGCAGCCGACCTTACAACGATGGAGAACCAGCATGACGTCAGTATTCGACCGCGAGGACATCCTCTTTCAGGTCGTGGTCAACCACGAAGAGCAATACTCGATCTGGCCCGATTACAAAGCCGTACCAGAAGGCTGGCGCACCGTGGGCAAGAGCGGCCTGAAGAAGGAATGCCTGGCCTACATCGAAGAAGTCTGGACCGACATGCGCCCGTTGAGTCTGCGTCAGAAGATGGATGCGCAAGTCGCGGCGCAATAAGCGACCGGGCAGAAAAAAAACCCGCTGGACCAATGATGGGCAGCGGGTTTTTTCATGTCTGGAGAGTGGCGCTGTCAGTGCTGGCCTCTTCGCGAGCAGGCTCACTCCTACAGTTGAAATGCGATCCCCTGTAGGAGTGAGCCTGCTCGCGATAAACGATAACGCGGTCGTGCCTGAAATTACGCTCCGCTCAGCCCCTTGAGCAACAAATCCACATTGCCCTCCAGCTCCGCCAGCGGATCCGCCGCATCAGTACTCAACACCACCAGTCGGCTGCCGGATTCGGCAATCGCCGCTTTCACCGGTTCGGCTGGCTGGCGATGGTGCAGCACCACCGCTACGTCGTTGTCCTTGAGTGTTGCGGTCAGCTTCTTCAGTGCTTCAGGCGTCCACTCGGCATCAGGACGCGCATCCTGTCCCGCCAGTTCAAGGTTGAGGCTGCCAATCAGATAGCCGAAGTGATCGCTCAGGCTCATCACACTCAGATTGTCCGCCTCGGCCAGACGCGCTTCGGTGTCCGCGCTGAGTTTCAGCAGACGCTGTTTCAACGCCGCCAGATTGGCTTCGATCGCAGGCTTGGCGCTCGGTGCCAGGCGCACCAGGTCCGCCGCCATCACATCCGCCATGCGCCCCATGTTGTTGCTCGCCAGCCATGGCTGACTGTTCAGGCCATCAACCTGCACGCCCGGCTGCACAGCGATGCCGGGCAGGGCGCCGTCGACCGGGCGGGCAGCGTCGACTTCGACGATACGGATGTTGCTGCGCCGAGCGATCGGGTACAGCGGATCATCGGCCCACAGCGAACGCAGACCGATCACCGCGTCCGCGTCGGTGGCCAGTTTGCTCAGGGCCGGAGCGCCACGGCCAGTGAAATACGCAGTCTGGCGGCTGCCGGGCAGGTTGGCCGGCGCTGCACGTTCGAGCTTGACGTCGGTGCCTTTGAGCAGCGCTTCGCCGAGGCCGAAGGTAATCGGCAACGAGGCCAGAACGCGCAAGGGTTTTGCACTTTCAGCAGCCATCAACGGCGTGCAGACCACGCCGCACAGGGCCATGGCCAGAGTCAGGTTTCGCAATGAAAAAGCCATTTATCCAAGGTTCCCTTTCAGGCTGGGGACAACACCTCGCGCGATGGCGGCGAGGGCGAAAGCGATGCCGGCGACCAGAATGATCGCGGCGCCGGATGGAATCGGCAGGTCGAACACGATCGGCGCAAGAATGCCGCACAGCGTGCTGACGGTAGCGATCAGCACCGAACACCAGAAAAACCCTTTGAGCGACTGGCTGAGCAAGCGCGCCGCCGCAGCCGGAATCACCAGCAAGGCGCCGACCAGAATTGCACCGATGACTTTTACCGCCGCGACGGTGATCAAGGTCACCAGGATCACGAACAGGTAATCCAGCGTCTTGACCGCCACGCCACGCACCGCCGCCAGTTGCGGATTGAAACTGGCGAGCATGATGCGGTTGTACAGCGGCAGGGCGAG
Source organism: Pseudomonas sp. HN2 (assembly GCF_020736465.1). Lineage (NCBI taxonomy): Bacteria > Pseudomonadati > Pseudomonadota > Gammaproteobacteria > Pseudomonadales > Pseudomonadaceae > Pseudomonas > Pseudomonas sp. HN2. The sequence goes on along the minus strand of NZ_CP085885.1, from coordinate 4,129,874 downwards.
GGCCATGACCAGCGACCCGACGATCGCCAGCACCGCCAGATCATTGCCGTTGACCGTCAGTACCGAACCGAACAGCACGTTTTCCAGAATGTGCACGTTGATCTTGCCGGCGAGGATCAGCAGCAGGCTCGCGCCGAGTGCCAGCGACACCGACAGAAACACACCGATCAGCGTATCCGGTGCCAGACCGGTGCGGTTGCGCAGGTAATTGAGCAGGATGCCGAACAGCAGGCAGTAGCCGAACAGGCTGCCGTACGGGCCGGTGTAGGGTTCGCCGAGCAGAATGCCGATGGCCACGCCGGTAAGTGCCGCATGGCCGACCGCTTCGGAGAAGAACGCGAAGCGCTTGACCACCACCAACGTGCCGAGCCCACCGAGCACCGGGCCGATCAGCAGACCGGCGAGCAGGGCGTTGACCACAAATCCGTAGGCCAGCGCTTCCGGCAGATAACCCGAAGATGCCCAACCCTGGACCATCAAACGAAAGGCTTCGTAACTCATCAGAGAGCGCTCCGTGGATGGGTGGAAAACAGCGTCAGCAGACGTTCCGGCGTCAGCGCCTGTTGCGGCGTGGCGTCGAACAGCACGCGACGGTTGAGGCCGGTCACGTGATCGGCCAGCCGCCCCACCGCTTCCAGATCATGTTCGATCCACAACACGGTGATGCCCGCCGCGCGCCAGTCATTCAGCAGACGTTCGAACACCTGAATCCCGGCCTCATCGAGGGCTGACATCGGCTCGTCGAGCACCAGCAATTGCGGCGGCGGAATCAGGCCCTGCGCGAGCAGCACCCGCTGCCGCTCACCGCCGGACAGCGCGCCCATGCGCCGCTTGCGCTTGTCCTGCATGCCGACACGCTCCAGCGCCTCGCCGATGGCAGCGGCGTAGTGTTTGCTCAAGCCGAGAAAGGCCGGACGGCGCTGACACATGGCGGCCATGAAATCGTCGACGGTCATCGGCAAACCGCGATCGAACTCCAGCGCCTGCGGGACGTAACCGATGGTGCCGGCCTCGCCGGACCAGTGCAGGCTGAGCTGGCCCTGATGCGGCATCTGCCCCAGCAGGGTTTTGATCAGCGAGCTCTTGCCACCGCCGTTGGGGCCGACCAGCGCATGCACGCTGCCGGGCTGCACCTGGAAGCTGACCTTGTCGAGAATCGTTGTGCGCCCCAGCGTCAGGCTGACTTCCGCAAACTCCAGCGATGGCCCCGTAACCTGTAGGAGTGAGCCTGCTCGCGATAGCGGAGTTTCATCCAATGAAGATGTTGGCTGAGCGGACGCCATCGCGAGCAGGCTCACTCCTACAGGGGACTCGGTGTTTTCTGGGGCGAGGGTTTCTTTCGACGTCATGCCCCTGACTCCTGAATCGCCCGGACCACGGTGTTGAGGTTGCCGGTCATTTCCTTTTCGTACTTGTCGGCGGTGTATTCGCCGTAGGAAATATGCGACAGCGGGTACAGCTTCACCCCGGATTCGCGCTGGATGGTATCGACGTAGCTGGAGGGGAAATCCATTTCCGAGAAGATCACTTTCACGTCGAGCTCGCGCAGCTGGTCGATGGTTTTTTTCAGCTGACTTGGGCTTGGCTCGATGCCGTGGGCGGGCTCGACCACGGCCGTCACTTCCAGACCGAATTCGCGCAACAGATAGTCGTAAGCCGCGTGCACCGTGGCCACACGCAGTTCGGCATTCGGTGCCTGGGTCAGCTTGGCCAACGCGTCGGCGCGCATCTGCCGCAGGCGTTTGCCGTAGGCGCGGGCGTTCTGGGTGTAGGTCTTGGCGTTGTCCGGGTCGATCTTGCCCAGCTCGCGGGCGATGTTGTTGACCTGGGCGATGGAGGCGCTGATCGACAGGAACGTGTGCGGGTTGACCACTTTGCCGGCGCCGCGCGCAGCGACACCGGTAGCGGCCAGCAACGGCACATTCTCGTTGGCTTCGATGGTTTTGACGTTGGGCGTTTCGCTGGCGGCGATCATGCGATCGGCGAAGTCGTCATGGCCGACGCCGTTGAGCACGATCACATCCAGACCGCTGATGCGCTTGATGTCTTCGGCTCGTGGCTCATAGGCGTGCGGGTTGAAACCGGCGGGAATCAACGGCACCACTTCCGCCTTGTCGCCGACGATGTTCGCGACATAGCTGTAATACGGATGCAGGGTGATGCCGATGCGCAGGCGTTTGCCCTGTTCGGCGTTGGCCAGCGGGCTCAGCAGGCAGGCGCACAGGCCGAGGAGAAACAGGCGTAACAATGGACGGCGAGGAGATGAAATGGACATGGGCAAGCAGTCTTCTCTCGGATGAAGGCGAGGAATCAATGGCGATGTTCGCGGGTAACCCCGGCATCGAATTGCGCGACGATCTGTTTCCAGCCAGCGGCGGACAGCGCGGCATCGGACAGATCCTCCGCTGGCGCGAGGTCGGCGCTGCGGTTCAGCCAGATGTCCGGCGCAGCGTTGGCATCGGCACCGACACGCATCAGAAATGACCCGGCGACATCAGGCGTCGCGCTGCGACCGAAGTAGGCGCGGTCGGCGAGCATCTGCCATGCATGACCGCCACGGCTGACCGAACTGGCATCCTGTGCGAACGGCGCGAAACCCTCTTCGGCCAGCACCTGTGGGGTCGGCAGGGTTTTTTGCTCTTCGCGCAGCAAGCGGATTTCGTCGAGGGTCACCCGCAGGTCGGCATAGATGCCTTGCTCGGCGGCGCTGAGGTCGCGGCGGGCGTCGTACTGGTTGCTCGCGACGGGCTCCGGCTCATGGGAAACCCCGCGCCACGCCACCACCGAACCGGCGACCGCGAGGATCAACAGACACAACAGCAGCACGTTGAGGGTTTCATGGCCGGCACCCGCCGGGCGTACCACTTGAGTTGTCGGGGTACTCATGGGGCTTCGATATCCGCCTGGTCGATTTCCACTACATGGCCGGGGCCGGCGTCGAACAGGACATAAAACTCACTACCGGGTTTCTTGAATGTCAGCGTCGAGTCTTGACCCAGTTTGCCGGGCACCAGAATGGTTTCGTCGTAGCCGATCACGTCGAGGGTCACGCCCGGCGCGCCGCTCCCATCGGAGAAACCGCCGGTGCATTTGATCTGTTCGGCATCGATGGCTTTGCATTCGCACATCGGGTTGTGCGCCAGAGCGCCGGCACTGAAACCGGCGCTCAGGACCAGCAGCGCGGCACTTGCCAGCAAGCGCGGGTGGAGTGGCGAGCGAGTCATGGTTTGGCTCCTTGTTTGTTCAGCCAGGCAACGGTGGCGGGGGAGGCTTGGCTCAGGGGAATCGCGGCCTGGTGCATGCTGCCGTCCCAGCCTTCCATGGTGATCCACAGCTCGGCGTCAGGTTTGGTTTTCGCCGGGATCGGCATCTGCGTGCCCATGCGGTAAGGGGTGCCGAAGAAGATCGTGCCGGCGGCACGCAGGCTGCGCGGTTTGCCGATGCGCAGGTAAGTGGCCTTGACCTGTTCGACGCAGGTATCGCAGACGGCAGCAGTGAAATCCTTCATATAGCCAGCCGGGCCGCTCAGGTGCGGCGCTTCTTCGCGCAGCTCGGCCAGGCGCAGGCTCCACGGGCCGACCTGAACGGTGCCTATTTCCCGTTGGCCCAAGCCACTGTCGCCGCGAAAAAGCGAGGCATCGGCAAAGTATTTCGGCATGAACCCCAAAGGGATCAGCAACAACAGAACATTGATGTGGAAGCGCCACTTGTGCCAGAAACGCGACAGGCGAGACGGCGGTGTGACCGAGATGGCTTTGTTCACAGGCTGGCCTCCGAAGGTTCACGGCGCATCGCTGGTTGGGCGGTGACGCGGTTTTTCTTGTCCTCGCGCTTCAGTGCATTGGCGGTGGCCAGCGCGGTACGTTTGGTCCAGATCAGCAGGCCGCTGAGGATCATCATGCTCAGCAACAGACCGAAGAAGAACCAGATCAATTTGATCCAGATCCCACCGAAGTCACCGGTGTGCAGCGGGCGCATGGATTCGGTGACGAATTCCAGCGAGGACCGGTCGGACAGCAAGCGTGATGAGGCCATTTCGCCGTTGTATGGGTTGAGTGTCGCGGTCTGGTACATCAGCGGATACCAGCCGCGACCGCTGACGCTCATGTGCGAGTAGGCATTGCCCGGCAGGTTGACGTAGCTGGCTTCCAGCCCCGGAATTTTCTGCTGGGCGATTTCGATGGCGCGGTCCAGACTGATCCGCGGTGGCGGAGTGCCGGCGGCGGAGATCGGCACGCTTTCCCGGGACATCGCCGGAATGATCGGTTCGCTGGAAATGGAAATCTGGTTATCGAACAGGAATGCCTTGATCAGGAACCAGATGCCGGTGATGGAAATCACCGCAATGAACCAGATCGACCAGATGCCGCACAGGCGATGGAAATCGCCCCAAAAGATCCGCGCGCCATGGCGTACGCGTAGGGTCGGGCGCAGAAAACCTTTCCAGAAGCGCTTGTAGACCACCAGCCCGGTAATCAGCGAAACCAGCATCGGCACGCCGAGCAATGACACCAGATACCAGCCCCAGCTGTAGCCATTGGTGAACGGCACCAGCCACCAGCCGTGCAGGGCGCGGGTGAAGGCCTTGAAATCGAAGGCCGGCGCAGTGCCCTGAATGACGCCGGTGTACGGATTGACATAGACCGTCAACGAACGCCCGTCGGGGTAGCTGACTTCGACGTCGAGGGCAAAGTGCGACTCGTCCGGGCGGTTGATGCTCTGCACCAGGGTTTGCGGCTCGGCTTGTTTGATCGCGGCAAGAATCTGGTCGTAGCTCAGGCGCGGCGCGTCGTCCGACGGCTGGCTGGCGCGCATTTGCGGGTTGGCCAGCCAGACGATTTCCTGACTGACCACCGCCAGCGTGCCGGTGACACAGACGATCAGCACAAAGAACCAGATCGGCAACGCCAGCCAGCTATGCACCAGGAACCACAGTTTGGAACGGGATTTCTTCGACATGATTGCGCGTCTTGATAGCGGTGGAAGGGGCCGGGCTACGGGCTTCGCAGCACGGAACTCCCCGGGAGGCCGTTCGTGGCTTTTGCCTACGCGAACGGCCTGCATTCCTATAAGACGTATGAGCGAAGAAAATCCCGAAAGCGGATATGAAAGCAAATGTTTCGCAGTTACATCGGCACAGCGTTTTGTCGGTCGGTTCCGGCAACAAGGCTTTAGTTTTGGTTGAACATTTCCATCGCTCGTTGGCGAATCTGCTCTTCGCTCAGGTCTTCCTTGTGGGTGGCGAGAAACCATAAATGGCCGAACGGATCTCTCAAAGTCCCGCTGCGGTCGCCGTAGAACTGGTCTTTGACCTCGGAGACGCTTTGCGCGCCGGCATCCAGTGCTTGTTGAAAGGCCTGATCGACATCGGGCACGTACAGGTGCAAACCGATCGAAACCGCCTGCTGCGGATTGCTCAACGGCCCTTGGTCGCAAGGTGTGCCGAGCATGATCGCGCTGTCACCGATGCGCAGTTCGGCGTGGCCGATATTGCCGTCGGGCATGGTCAGACGCATGACTTCGCTGGCATTGAAGGCTTTCTTGTAGAAATCGATGGCCTCGGCGGCCTGTTGGATGCCGAGATACGGGGTAATGCTGTGATACCCCTCAGGAATGGGTTTGACGCTCATGACGTTCTCCCTGTTTTTGTTTTCAACAGATGGGGTTGCTCCGGATTTGTCCGGAGCAATTACTATAGAACCGTCCTCGCAGCGCAGGTTTTCTGCCGACGAGCAGCGCGCATCACGCATCGCGAAAGTGCGGGCCTGGGCCTCGGTCACCGAGCACGTCACCCTTATTGCGCAATGGACACGCCTCCATCGACAGACAGCCGCAGCCGATGCAACCGGTGAGCTGATCGCGCATTAGCGTCAGTTGCCTGATTCGTTCGTCGAGTTCGCGCTGCCATTGTTCAGACAGCATTTTCCAGTCCGCCGCCGATGGCGCGCGATCCTGCGGCAGGATCTTCAGCGCTTCGCCGATCTCCGCCAGCGGTATCCCTAGTCGTTGCGCGACTTTGATCAATGCTACCCGGCGCAACACGGCACGGGGATAGCGGCGCTGGTTACCGGCGTTGCGTTCACTTTTGATCAAACCTTTGGCTTCGTAAAAATGCAGCGCGGTGACCGCGACGCCACTGCGCGCGGCAACTTCGCCGACGGTAAGAGGTTTATGCACCTGGTCTTTGCTGATCATGGGGAAAATGCTCTTGACCTTGACTTAACTAGAGGTTTTACCCTGCAGCTCTTCGGGTCGCAAGGCTCGCTTCAAGATGAGTGGGGGCTTTCCATGAGCAATCGCAGCTTTACCCAATTGATCGAATTCGAGATCGAACCGCGTCAGCAAGTCGCGCTGGTTTCGGCATTGGCGATGCAAACCGAGCGTCTGGCTCAGCGTTACGACGGTTTTCTCAGTGCCAGCGTGCAGGCCAGCGACGACGGCCGCCGCGTGTTGAGCTTTCTGCAATGGCAAAGCCGCGAGGCGGGGGAGGCGGCATTTCACAGTTTCGAAAACGGTGAGCAGGATTTCTGGCAACTGATCCGCACTCATCGCGCGAAAACCGTGACCTTCAATTCCTTCCAGGTACGCAGCAGCATTGCCCGCAGCCACGACGATGCGCTGCATTGCCGTCTGCCGGGTTAGCCAGGATTAGCGCAAACCTGATAGCCACTATTGAGAGCGTTGATTTCTGCGCGAGCGTGCCTGGGCGTAGCCTTTCTCCATCGACCCCACATTGCTCGCCAGGACGCCCCCATGAACCGTTTACTGACTGTTTCGCTGATGCTCGCTGTTTCCGTACTCGCTGGCTGTGCCGGCCACGTTTCGCCAGAGCTGCGCCCTTACACCGCTGAAGAATCCCGCGAACTGGCACTGGAGGCGCTGAACCGCAGCGGCCTGTCGTTCGACGAATACCACGCAAAAAAAGCCCAGTTGCTCGGCCAGCCGCAGAAGACTTTCGGTTTTGACCAGCAGGGTGAGATGAGCGCCGAGCGTGCCGTACAGCTGCACGGACGTCCTAGCTGAAAGCAAACTGTACTGCTTGAAGTTTTCCCTAACTGTCCGTGGGTTTGCCGGACGCCGTGGGATAGGGTCAACACCTGAATGACCCTGGATGGACTGCCTCGATGAACCTCTCGCTTGATCTGCTGTTGGGCTTTGCCCTGTTTGCCCTTGTCACCTCGATCACACCGGGGCCGAACAACACCATGTTGTTGGCATCCGGAGTGAATTTCGGCTTCAACCGCACCATTCCGCACATGCTCGGCATCAGCTGCGGCTTCTTCCTGTTAGTGGTGGCGGTGGGCTTCGGCCTGGGCGCGGTGTTTCAGGCCTACCCGATTCTTTATACGGTGCTGCGTTATGTCGGCGCCGCCTATTTGCTCTACCTGGCGTGGAAGATCGCCCACTCCGGCCCGGTCGGCGACGGTGCCGACGGCGAGGCGAAACCGATCAGCTATCTGGGCGCCGCCGCGTTTCAGTGGGTCAATCCCAAGGCGTGGATCATGGCCATCGGTGCGATCAGCACGTACACGCCGATGCAGGGCTATTTCTACAATGTGGTGGTCATCGCGGCGGTATTCGCCATCATCAACCTTCCAAGTGTTGGCCTGTGGGCCGCGTGCGGCACGCTGCTGCGCAATGTACTCAAGGATCCGCGGTGGTTGCGTGTGTTCAATTGGGGCATGGCGGCGCTACTGGTAATTTCGCTGTATCCGTTACTTCTCGAAAGCTTTCACTGACGCATTGCTTCAATCGCCGGCCCGATGCCTGTTAAGCTCGGTTTCAGGAGCGTTCCTACGCACTTTTAAATGAAGCCCTACTTCTTTAACGGCATCCGATCAGGTATTGATGACGCTCTCGAACCCATGCACAGCTCACGAGGCTGTGCACCGTCGTTTGCAGACACGAGCCTCCTGATCCCGGAACACGCTCTGCGAGTCCTTTATGAACACACGTCCGTTGTATCTCGATTACGCCGCCACCACCCCGGTGGACGAGCGGGTCATCAGGGTGATGACCGAATGTCTGGGTTTTCACGGTAACTTCGGTAACCCGGCTTCCAGCTCCCACGCCTTCGGCCAGCAGGCCCGGCAGACGGTCGAGCAGGCACGTCGGCAAGTCGCCGATCTGGTCGGCGCGCAGCCTGAGCAGATCGTCTGGACCTCCGGTGCCACCGAATCCAACAATCTCGCCCTCAAAGGCGTCGCCCAGGCCCGTGGCGTTTCCGGCGGGCACATCATTACCAGCCAGATCGAACACAAGGCCATTCTCGACACCGCCCGACAATTGCAGGATTCGGGCATTGCCGTGACTTATCTGGTGCCGGACGCTGAAGGCTTGATCACACCGCAAGCGGTCAGTGAAGCGATGCGCGACGACACGTTTCTGGTGTCGCTGATGCTGGTCAACAACGAGCTGGGCACGGTCAACGATGTCGAGGCGATTGGTGAGGTGGTGCGCAGTCGGCAGGCGCTATTCCATGTCGACGCCGCGCAGGGCGCTGGCAAAGTCGCGATCGATCTGAGCCGCCTGGCGGTTGACCTGATGTCGTTTTCCGCACACAAACTCTACGGCCCCAAGGGCATCGGCGCCTTGTATGTCGGTCCGCACGCGCAGCAACGCTTGCAGGCGCAGATCCATGGCGGCGGTCACGAAGGCGGCTTGCGCTCCGGAACCCTGGCGACTCATCAGATTGCTGGTATGGGCGCAGCATTCGCTCTGGCCGCCGACGCATTCGATGAAGAGAAAAAAGCCATCGTCGCTTTGCGCGAACGTTTGCTCGAACAGCTTTTGAGTTTGCCTGGCGTGCGCCTCAATGGCAGTGCCTCGCAACGTATTCCGCACACCCTGAGCCTGACCTTCAGCGAGGGCGAGTTCAACAGTGCTGCGTTGAGCCATTCGATCGCGTTTTCCGCGACGTCGGCGTGTAATTCCGCAAGCAACGCGCCGTCCCACGTGCTGCTCGCGCTCGGCCACGATGCGCGGCTGGCGGGGCGCACCATTCGCTTGAGCCTCGGGCGGTTTACCACCGCCGAGGATGTCGACAAGGCCGTCGAACTGATCAGAACCGCCTGCGCCAGTGCCCCGGCATTCTGGGCGACAGGGCTTTAAAACAGCCGACGCTTTCCATGGCCGTGAAGGCTACGAACAATAACGATGACGCGATTAGCAGGAGACATGATGAGTTCCCACACCTTGACCGAAGGATCGGTGCCTCAGCGCCTGGCGCATACCCGTGAACTGATGCGCCGCGAAGGCATCCATGCGCTGCTCGTGCCGTCCGCCGACCCGCATCTGTCGGAATATTTGCCGGGTTACTGGCAGGGCCGGCAATGGCTGTCGGGTTTCCACGGTTCGGTCGGTACGCTGATTGTCACTACTGATTTCGCTGGCGTGTGGGCCGACAGTCGTTACTGGGAACAGGCGACCAAGGAACTCGACGGCAGCGGCATCGAACTGGTCAAGCTGCAACCGGGGCAGCCGAGCCCGCTGGACTGGCTGGCCGAGCAAACCCCAGAGGGCGGCGTGGTGGCGGTCGATGGTGCGGTGATGGCAGTGGCGTCGGCGCGCACACTGAGCAGCAAGCTCGAAGCACGCGGCGCTCGTCTGCGCACCGATATCGACCTGTTGCAGGAAGTCTGGCGCGATCGCCCGAGCCTCCCCGACGCGCCGGTCTATCAGCATCTGCCGCCGCAAGCGACTGTCAGCCGCGGTGAGAAACTCGCGAAGCTGCGCGAGTCCTTGCAAGAGCGTGGGGCCGATTGGCATTTCATCGCCACCCTGGATGACATCGCCTGGCTGTTCAACCTGCGCGGTGGTGATGTCTCGTTCAATCCAGTGTTTGTTTCGTTCGCCTTGATCAATCAGCAACAGGCGACGTTATTCGTCGCCCTGAGCAAGGTCGATGCCGATCTGCGCGGCGTGCTCGAACAGGATGGCGTGACGCTGCGTGACTACAGCGAAGTGGCCGATGCATTGCGTGCTGTGCCGAGTGGCGCGAGCCTGCTGGTCGATCCGGCGCGAGTGACCACAGGTTTGCTGGATCACCTGGACAGTGGCGTGAAACTGGTCGAAGGCCTGAACCCGACCACGCTGGCCAAATCGCAGAAAAGCGAAGCCGACGCTCAGCACATCCGCAAAGCGATGGAGCAGGATGGCGCGGCGTTGTGCGAATTCTTCGCCTGGCTGGAATCGGCGTGGGGTCGCGAGCGCATCACCGAGCTGACCATTGACGAGAAACTCACCGCCGCTCGTGAACGTCGCCCCGATTATGTTTCGCTGAGTTTCAACACCATTGCCGCGTTCAATGCCAACGGCGCGATGCCGCATTATCACGCTACCGAAGAGGAGCATGCGGTGATCGAGGGTGATGGTCTGTTGCTTATCGATTCCGGTGGCCAATACCTCGGCGGTACGACCGACATCACCCGCATGGTCCCGGTGGGAACGCCGACCCAAGAGCAGAAGCAGGATTGCACGCGTGTGTTGAAAGGCGTGATTGCCCTGTCACGGGCACGCTTCCCGAAAGGCATTCTGTCGCCGCTGCTCGACGCCATCGCCCGTGCGCCGATCTGGGCTGAAAACGTCGATTACGGTCACGGCACCGGTCACGGCGTGGGCTATTTCCTCAACGTTCACGAAGGTCCGCAGGTGATCGCCTATCAGGCCGCGCCGGCGCCGCAAACGGCGATGCAACCGGGAATGATCACATCGATCGAACCCGGTACTTATCGTCCAGGCCGTTGGGGTGTGCGCATCGAGAACCTGGCGATGAACCGCGAGGCCGGCACCAGCGAATTCGGCGATTTCCTCAAGTTCGAAACCCTGACGTTGTGCCCGATCGATACCCGTTGCCTGATTGCGGATCTGCTGACCCAGGAAGAAAAGCACTGGCTCAATGCTTATCACAGTGAAGTGCGCGAGCGTTTGAGCCCATTGCTGGAGGGTGCGGCGCTGGGCTGGCTGAACGAGCGCACTGTGGCAATTTGATCGATGTACCCAAGGCACTGCCCGCGGTGCCTTGGGCTTGGCTTCAATCCTTGCGCAATGCCTCTTCTACGAAGTCGAGTCGATCCTGACCGAAGAACATCTGATCGCCAATGAACATGCTTGGAGCACCGAAAACGCCGCGCTTGATGGCTCTTTCGGTGTTTTCCTTGAGTGCGGCCTTGACTGATTCATCGTTGGTCAACGCCATTATTTCCTGGGTATCGAAGCCGTTTTCAGTCAGCACCCCTGCGATGGTTTGCGGATCGTTAAGGTTACGGCCTTCCACCCAAAGTGCCTTGAACAGGCAATCGACGAAGTCGGCGAAACGCTGCGGCTGATGCAACTGCATGCCAGTGACGGCGCGCATCAATATCAGCGTATTGATCGGAAAGTGCGGATTGAACCTGAGCTGTACGCCGTAGCGTTTGGCGAAACGGTCGAGGTCCTGAAACATGTAACGACCCTTGGCCGGAATCACCGCCGGCGAGGCATTGCCGGTGGCTTTGAATACGCCACCCAACAGCATCGGGATGTAGATCAGTTCGCTGCGGGTTTCGGCGCAAATGTTCGGCAGCTGGGTGTGCGCCAGATAGGTGGTGGGGCTGCCGAGGTCGAAATAGAATTCCACGGTTTTCGTCATGATCAAGTCGCGCTCTTATTGTTGTGATGAGGGGGAGGGCTTACCAGCGCTCGTTCCATGGGCGCAGGTCCAGCTCGAAGGTCCATGCATCCCGTGGCTGACGGTGCAGATACCAGTAGTTTTCGGCGATGTGCTCCGGGTCGAGAATGCCGTCCTGATCCTTGGTCGCGTATTTTTCGGGAAAGCTGTTGCGGATGAAGTCGGTGTCGATCGCACCGTCCACTACGACATGGGCGACATGGATGTTCATCGGTCCCAGTTCCCTGGCCATGCTTTGGGCCAGTGCGCGGATACCGTGTTTGGCGCCAGCGAAAGCGGCGAATCCGGAAGCGCCGCGCAGTCCGGCGGTGGCACCGGTAAACAGAATCGTGCCGCGCTGCCGGGTCACCATGCGCTTGGCCACTTCACGGGCATTGAGAAACCCGGAGAAACAGGCCATCTCCCAGATCTTGAAATACTTGCGCGCGGTTTCTTCGAGAATGCTGCACGGCACGTTGGCTCCGATGTTGAAGACAAAGGCCTCGATCGGACCGACGCGTGTCTCGATGTCTTCGATCAGCGCGATGACGTCTTCTTCCTTGCGCGCATCGCAAGCGAACCCATGAGCCTCACCGCCTTCAGCGACTATGGCGTCGACCAATGGCTGCAGTTTTTCGGCGCTGCGCCGGGTCACGCAGGCAGTGAAACCTTCCTTGGCAAAACGCTTGGCAATCGCGCCGCCAGTGGCATCGCCCGCACCGACAACCAATACGACCTTCTTGTTATTCATGGGTGAATCCCTTTAGGTTAACGATCGTTTAGTTAACGAACGTTATGCTAGGATTCGGGCAGCGTCAAGGCGAACCATTTCAGGAGAGGACATGCGTTATTCGGCAGGCCACAAATCGGAAACCCGCGAAAGATTGCTGCAAAGCAGCGCGCTCTCGGCAAAGAAATCGGGGTTTTCCACGGTGGGCGTGGATGGTCTGATGAAGGCTATCGGTTTGAGTGGCGCAGCGTTCTACAGTCACTTTTCCTCAAAGGATGGGTTGTTTGCTGCCATTGTCGAGCGAGAGCTGAGTGAGAGTCTTGAGCGCCTTGGTGGGCAGGGCGGCGCAGATCGGCAGCGGCTGGAGCGTTGTCTGAAGCAGTACCTGAGCATGGCCCACGTCGAGCAACCCGAGTCCGGCTGCGCGCTGCCGACATTGGGTGCAGAGATCGCCCGTGCCGATGTGCAGGTGCGTGAGCAGGCGGAAGAATGGATCTGCCGTCTCCAGCAAAGTTGGGCTGAGATACTGGAAAGCGAGAGCCTGGCCTGGTCGGTGCTTGCGCAATGCGTGGGTGCGCTGGTGGTCGCGCGGATGCTGGCAACACCGGACATGCAGCGAACGGTGTTGCGCTCGAGCCATCAGGAAATCACGCGTCAGCTCGCTTCCCCGCGAGCCGAGTAGTTATTTGCAGATGACGATCATGCTGCGGCTGGTATAGCCGGCGGGGTTCAGGCCGAACGGATAATCGCCTGGTTCTTCCACGGCATCCCCGGATTTGGCGATCACCTTGTACCCCTTGGGCGCGCAGGAGTTGGCGGCGCTGGTGTAGCACTTGTCCCATGAGGATGAAAGTCCGGAACAGTTGATATGCAGGCCCTTCTTTCCCCGCTTGACCTGGGTTTCCGAGGTCGCTGCGCAACTTGCGATCGCCAGCAGGGCGATCAATAGCAAAATTCGTTTCATTACCATCCTTAATAGCGGCCGCGAGTCTTGTGCTCGGGTCTGCCTGTATTCGCTCGCGTTTGCAGCGTTGTGCCGTTCCTTTGCGAAAAAATCCATGCCTGGCGATGGGTTACGAAGCTAAACATGGCCTAAATAAGCGCCAATTACCAGAGCCACTTTTCATTACCCTTCAGTCCGCCGCGACAGCAGGCTTTGCTCCGCTGCCCATGGTCATCGTTGCGCCCACGGAGGCCAGAATAATGCACAGGATGGCCAGCCATTGTGACAATGAAAGGTATTCCTGCAGAAAAAGCAGGCCCGATAGCGCGCCGAACGCGGGTTCGATACTCATGAGTGTGCCGAAGGTGCGCGCGGGCATTCGCGTCAGGGCGACCATTTCCAGGGTGTAGGGCAGGGCGGTGGACAGAATGGCGACTCCGATAGCGACTGGAATCAGTGAGGGTGTCAGCAGCGCAGCGCCGGCATGAACGATACCGATCGGCGCTACGAACAGCGCGGCGATCATCACGCCCAACGCAGCCGTAGTTACTCCGTTATCAGCGCCGGCCTTCTGCCCGAACAGTATGTACAGCGCCCAGCAAACCCCGGCTCCCAGTGCATAGCCCGCTCCGACCAGGTCAATGCCAGCAGTGGTTGCCCCAGTAGGTATCAATAGAAGCAAGCCGGCCGCAGCCAGCGCGATCCAGAGAAAATCGATAGCGCGGCGAGAGGCATATATCGCTACAGCCAGAGGGCCGGTGAACTCGAGAGCTACGGCGATGCCCAGCGGCACCGTGCGCAGAGACATATAGAAGAGGAAGTTCATCCCGCCCAGTGCCATGCCGTAGACGATCACGGTACGAAGAGACTTGGCGGTCAGCTTTGCGCGCCATGGCCGGAGTAATAGCAGCATGATCACGCTGGCAAAGATCAAGCGCAGCGTGGTCGTGCCTTGAGCGCCGATAATCGGGAACATGCTTTTGGCTAGGGAGGCGCCTGACTGGATGGATGCCATGGCTATCATGAGCAGGCCTACCGGAAACAACATGGAGGCTAGGGAGCGAGGTTGGTCATTCATTACAGGGCGGCATCCAGGCAAAAGCAGAGTGTTGTTATGGGAGTGGGCAATATATTGCGCATTGGATGGGGGCGCGTCTATATATAGAGGAGGTTTTTGCTGATTTGTAAGAAAAGCGAAATTAACGGTTGACGGCAGATTCCAGAGGTCTATAATTCGCCCCACTTCCGGCGCAGTCGAAACGGAAAACTCCTTGAGATTCAAAGAGTTACGCAGTTTTCGGCAGCGGCTCGCTTCAGATCATCGAAGCCTGGAAGGAGTTGAAAGAGCAGTGATGTTTGGCTCTTTTAACGGTTCGATCTTCTCGGTCGAAAGCGGAGAAAAAGAGGTGTTGACAGCAGCGATTAACGCTGTAGAATTCGCCTCCCGCTAACGAGAGATCGGAAGCGCAAGTGGTTGAAGTTGTTGAAGAATTCTTCGAAAACTTCTGAAAATAATCACTTGACAGCAAATGAGGCTGCTGTAGAATGCGCGCCTCGGTTGAGACGAAAGATCTTAACCAACCGCTCTTTAACAACTGAATCAAGCAATTCGTGTGGGTGCTTGTGCAGTCAGACTGATAGTCAACAAGATTATCAGCATCACAAGTTACTCCGCGAGAAATCAAAGATGTAACCAACGATTGCTGAGCCAAGTTTAGGGTTTCTTAAAAACCCAAAGATGTTTGAACTGAAGAGTTTGATCATGGCTCAGATTGAACGCTGGCGGCAGGCCTAACACATGCAAGTCGAGCGGATGAAAGGAGCTTGCTCCTGGATTCAGCGGCGGACGGGTGAGTAATGCCTAGGAATCTGCCTGGTAGTGGGGGACAACGTTTCGAAAGGAACGCTAATACCGCATACGTCCTACGGGAGAAAGCAGGGGACCTTCGGGCCTTGCGCTATCAGATGAGCCTAGGTCGGATTAGCTAGTTGGTGAGGTAATGGCTCACCAAGGCGACGATCCGTAACTGGTCTGAGAGGATGATCAGTCACACTGGAACTGAGACACGGTCCAGACTCCTACGGGAGGCAGCAGTGGGGAATATTGGACAATGGGCGAAAGCCTGATCCAGCCATGCCGCGTGTGTGAAGAAGGTCTTCGGATTGTAAAGCACTTTAAGTTGGGAGGAAGGGTTGTAGATTAATACTCTGCAATTTTGACGTTACCGACAGAATAAGCACCGGCTAACTCTGTGCCAGCAGCCGCGGTAATACAGAGGGTGCAAGCGTTAATCGGAATTACTGGGCGTAAAGCGCGCGTAGGTGGTTTGTTAAGTTGGATGTGAAAGCCCCGGGCTCAACCTGGGAACTGCATCCAAAACTGGCAAGCTAGAGTATGGTAGAGGGTGGTGGAATTTCCTGTGTAGCGGTGAAATGCGTAGATATAGGAAGGAACACCAGTGGCGAAGGCGACCACCTGGACTGATACTGACACTGAGGTGCGAAAGCGTGGGGAGCAAACAGGATTAGATACCCTGGTAGTCCACGCCGTAAACGATGTCAACTAGCCGTTGGGAGCCTTGAGTTCTTAGTGGCGCAGCTAACGCATTAAGTTGACCGCCTGGGGAGTACGGCCGCAAGGTTAAAACTCAAATGAATTGACGGGGGCCCGCACAAGCGGTGGAGCATGTGGTTTAATTCGAAGCAACGCGAAGAACCTTACCAGGCCTTGACATCCAATGAACTTTCCAGAGATGGATTGGTGCCTTCGGGAGCATTGAGACAGGTGCTGCATGGCTGTCGTCAGCTCGTGTCGTGAGATGTTGGGTTAAGTCCCGTAACGAGCGCAACCCTTGTCCTTAGTTACCAGCACGTTATGGTGGGCACTCTAAGGAGACTGCCGGTGACAAACCGGAGGAAGGTGGGGATGACGTCAAGTCATCATGGCCCTTACGGCCTGGGCTACACACGTGCTACAATGGTCGGTACAAAGGGTTGCCAAGCCGCGAGGTGGAGCTAATCCCGTAAAACCGATCGTAGTCCGGATCGCAGTCTGCAACTCGACTGCGTGAAGTCGGAATCGCTAGTAATCGCGAATCAGAATGTCGCGGTGAATACGTTCCCGGGCCTTGTACACACCGCCCGTCACACCATGGGAGTGGGTTGCACCAGAAGTAGCTAGTCTAACCTTCGGGGGGACGGTTACCACGGTGTGATTCATGACTGGGGTGAAGTCGTAACAAGGTAGCCGTAGGGGAACCTGCGGCTGGATCACCTCCTTAATCGACGACATCAGCTGCTGCATGAGCTCCCACACGAATTGCTTGATTCATTGAAGAAGACGATAGAAGCAGCTTTAAGCTCCAAGCTGATAGCTCTGAGCTAACAGTTACAAGCTCGAAATTGGGTCTGTAGCTCAGTTGGTTAGAGCGCACCCCTGATAAGGGTGAGGTCGGCAGTTCGAATCTGCCCAGACCCACCAATTTTGTTATGGGGCCATAGCTCAGCTGGGAGAGCGCCTGCCTTGCACGCAGGAGGTCAGCGGTTCGATCCCGCTTGGCTCCACCATAAACTGCTTCGCCGTTACAGAGTTTAGAAATGAATATTCGTAGTGAATATTGATTTCTAGTCTTTGACTAGATCGTTCTTTAAAAATTTGGGTATGTGATAGAAAGATAGACTGAACGTTACTTTCACTGGTAGCGGATCAGGCTAAGGTAAAATTTGTGAGTTCTCTTAGTTGAGAAATTCGAATTTTCGGCGAATGTCGTCTTCACAGTATAATCAGATTGCTTGGGGTTATATGGTCAAGTGAAGAAGCGCATACGGTGGATGCCTTGGCAGTCAGAGGCGATGAAAGACGTGGTAGCCTGCGAAAAGCTTCGGGGAGTCGGCAAACAGACTTTGATCCGGAGATGTCTGAATGGGGGAACCCAGCCATCATAAGATGGTTATCTTGTACTGAATACATAGGTGCAAGAGGCGAACCAGGGGAACTGAAACATCTAAGTACCCTGAGGAAAAGAAATCAACCGAGATTCCCTTAGTAGTGGCGAGCGAACGGGGACTAGCCCTTAAGTGGCTTTGAGATTAGCGGAACGCTCTGGAAAGTGCGGCCATAGTGGGTGATAGCCCTGTACGCGAAAATCTCTTAGTCATGAAATCGAGTAGGACGGAGCACGAGAAACTTTGTCTGAATATGGGGGGACCATCCTCCAAGGCTAAATACTACTGACTGACCGATAGTGAACTAGTACCGTGAGGGAAAGGCGAAAAGAACCCCGGAGAGGGGAGTGAAATAGATCCTGAAACCGTATGCGTACAAGCAGTGGGAGCAGACTTTGTTCTGTGACTGCGTACCTTTTGTATAATGGGTCAGCGACTTATTTTCAGTGGCGAGCTTAACCGAATAGGGGAGGCGTAGCGAAAGCGAGTCTTAATAGGGCGTCTAGTCGCTGGGAATAGACCCGAAACCGGGCGATCTATCCATGGGCAGGTTGAAGGTTAGGTAACACTGACTGGAGGACCGAACCGACTACCGTTGAAAAGTTAGCGGATGACCTGTGGATCGGAGTGAAAGGCTAATCAAGCTCGGAGATAGCTGGTTCTCCTCGAAAGCTATTTAGGTAGCGCCTCATGTATCACTGTAGGGGGTAGAGCACTGTTTCGGCTAGGGGGTCATCCCGACTTACCAAACCGATGCAAACTCCGAATACCTACAAGTGCCGAGCATGGGAGACACACGGCGGGTGCTAACGTCCGTCGTGAAAAGGGAAACAACCCAGACCGTCAGCTAAGGTCCCAAAGTTATGGTTAAGTGGGAAACGATGTGGGAAGGCTTAGACAGCTAGGAGGTTGGCTTAGAAGCAGCCACCCTTTAAAGAAAGCGTAATAGCTCACTAGTCGAGTCGGCCTGCGCGGAAGATGTAACGGGGCTCAAACCATACACCGAAGCTACGGGTATCACCTTCGGGTGATGCGGTAGAGGAGCGTTCTGTAAGCCTGTGAAGGTGAGTTGAGAAGCTTGCTGGAGGTATCAGAAGTGCGAATGCTGACATGAGTAACGACAATGGGTGTGAAAAACACCCACGCCGAAAGACCAAGGTTTCCTGCGCAACGTTAATCGACGCAGGGTTAGTCGGTCCCTAAGGCGAGGCTGAAAAGCGTAGTCGATGGAAAACAGGTTAATATTCCTGTACTTCTGGTTATTGCGATGGAGGGACGGAGAAGGCTAGGCCAGCTTGGCGTTGGTTGTCCAAGTTTAAGGTGGTAGGCTGAGATCTTAGGTAAATCCGGGATCTTAAGGCCGAGAGCTGATGACGAGTTACCCTTTGGGTGACGAAGTGGTTGATGCCATGCTTCCAAGAAAAGCTTCTAAGCTTCAGGTAACCAGGAACCGTACCCCAAACCGACACAGGTGGTTGGGTAGAGAATACCAAGGCGCTTGAGAGAACTCGGGTGAAGGAACTAGGCAAAATGGCACCGTAACTTCGGGAGAAGGTGCGCCGGTGAGGGTGAAGGACTTGCTCCGTAAGCTCATGCCGGTCGAAGATACCAGGCCGCTGCGACTGTTTATTAAAAACACAGCACTCTGCAAACACGAAAGTGGACGTATAGGGTGTGACGCCTGCCCGGTGCCGGAAGGTTAATTGATGGGGTTAGCTAACGCGAAGCTCTTGATCGAAGCCCCGGTAAACGGCGGCCGTAACTATAACGGTCCTAAGGTAGCGAAATTCCTTGTCGGGTAAGTTCCGACCTGCACGAATGGCGTAACGATGGCGGCGCTGTCTCCACCCGAGACTCAGTGAAATTGAAATCGCTGTGAAGATGCAGTGTATCCGCGGCTAGACGGAAAGACCCCGTGAACCTTTACTATAGCTTTGCACTGGACTTTGAATTTGCTTGTGTAGGATAGGTGGGAGGCTTTGAAGCGTGGACGCCAGTTCGCGTGGAGCCATCCTTGAAATACCACCCTGGCAACTTTGAGGTTCTAACTCAGGTCCGTTATCCGGATCGAGGACAGTGTATGGTGGGTAGTTTGACTGGGGCGGTCTCCTCCTAAAGAGTAACGGAGGAGTACGAAGGTGCGCTCAGACCGGTCGGAAATCGGTCGTAGAGTATAAAGGCAAAAGCGCGCTTGACTGCGAGACAGACACGTCGAGCAGGTACGAAAGTAGGTCTTAGTGATCCGGTGGTTCTGTATGGAAGGGCCATCGCTCAACGGATAAAAGGTACTCCGGGGATAACAGGCTGATACCGCCCAAGAGTTCATATCGACGGCGGTGTTTGGCACCTCGATGTCGGCTCATCACATCCTGGGGCTGAAGCCGGTCCCAAGGGTATGGCTGTTCGCCATTTAAAGTGGTACGCGAGCTGGGTTTAGAACGTCGTGAGACAGTTCGGTCCCTATCTGCCGTGGACGTTTGAGATTTGAGAGGGGCTGCTCCTAGTACGAGAGGACCGGAGTGGACGAACCTCTGGTGTTCCGGTTGTCACGCCAGTGGCATTGCCGGGTAGCTATGTTCGGGAAAGATAACCGCTGAAAGCATCTAAGCGGGAAACTTGCCTCAAGATGAGATCTCACTGGAACCTTGAGTTCCCTGAAGGGCCGTCGAAGACTACGACGTTGATAGGTTGGGTGTGTAAGCGCTGTGAGGCGTTGAGCTAACCAATACTAATTGCCCGTGAGGCTTGACCATATAACACCCAAGCAATTTGCTGACCTGAGAAGGCACCAGATTGCGGTGTGTGAAGACGAAACGAACCGAAAGTTCGAAGCGCACAAACACCGACAGCTGTCACATACCTAATTTGCTGAAGCGAGGCCCTCTGGTCACGACTCAGTACCCGAATTTCTTGACGACCATAGAGCGTTGGAACCACCTGATCCCATCCCGAACTCAGCAGTGAAACGATGCATCGCCGATGGTAGTGTGGGGTTTCCCCATGTGAGAGTAGGTCATCGTCAAGATTAAATTCCGAAACCCCAATTGCGAAAGCAGTTGGGGTTTTGTTTTGCCTGCGAGAAAGTTTTTCACAGCGCCACCGGGGAAATACATCCTGAAGTGGACGGCCAGTTTTGGTATGGTGCAGCTCCTTTTTTTAACGGACTGATGTCCTGCCCATGGATCGGCACTCATTTATGTCGAAGAGTTGCTGTAGAAATGCCTGAACCAATCCCGATCAAGGACCATGAAAAAGAGACGCGGCTGGTCAACAAACGCTTGATTGCCTGTGCTCTGTTCGTCTTTGCCATCAGCTGTGCTCTGGTGGTGCGTCTGTATATCCTTCAGGTGGTGGAATTCGACTACCACTCGACCATCTCCGAAAATAACCGTGTGCATGTCCTGCCGATTCCGCCGACGCGCGGATTGATCTATGACCGCAACGGTGTACTTCTCGCCGACAACCGTCCCAGCTACAACCTGACCATCACTCGTGAGCGTGCAACTGACGTCAATCAGGAATTGGACGAAGTCATCAACTTGCTGCACTTGCCTGCTGAGGACCGCATGGTATTCGACAAGGCGATGAAGCAATCCCGGCATCCGTTCACACCGGTTACCCTGTTTTATGAGCTGACGGAAGAGCAGATTGCCGTCCTGGCGGTCAATGAGTTCCGCCTGCCGGGCCTCGATGTCGAACCGCAGTTTGTCCGGCACTATCCCCTTGGCGCGCATTTCGCCCATTCAATCGGTTATGTCGGTCGGATCAACGAGAAAGAATCGAAGGCTCTCGACTCCGTTGAATACCGTGGTACGCAATCCATCGGTAAAACCGGTATCGAGCGCTTCTATGAAGCGCAGCTGCATGGCCATGTCGGCTATGAAGAAGTCGAAACCAACGCTCAAGGAAGAGTGCTGCGGGTGCTCAAGCATACCGACCCGGTGCCAGGCAAAAACATCGTCCTCAGCCTCGATGTGAAACTGCAGGAGGCCGCCGAAGCTGCTTTGGGCGATCGTCGTGGATCCGTGGTTGCTCTTGATCCGTCCACGGGAGAAGTACTGGCGATGGTCAGCAACCCCAGCTTCGATCCGAATCTGTTCGTCACTGGCATCAGCTCAAAGGAATATTCCGCCCTGCGCGATTCCATCGACCGGCCGCTGTTCAACCGCGTATTGCGCGGCTTGTACGCCCCCGGTTCGACGATCAAGCCGGAAGTCGCCATCGCAGGTCTGGACGCAGGCGTCGTGACCCCGCAAACACGCGTATTCGATCCCGGCTATTACCAACTACCGGACTTCGATCACAAGTACCGCAACTGGAACCACAGCGGTGACGGCTGGGTGGATATGGACGCGGCGATCATGCGATCCAACGACACCTACTTTTACGATTTGGCGCACAAGCTTGGCATTGATCGCCTGCACGACTACATGGCGATGTTCGGCCTCGGTGAAAAGGTCTCGCTCGACATGTTTGAAGAGTCCCCCGGTCTGATGCCGTCGCAGGCTTGGAAACGCGCAACGCGGCGGCAGGCATGGTATCCCGGTGAAACCGTTATCCTGGGCATCGGCCAGGGCTACATGCAGGTCACACCCCTGCAATTGGCCCAAGCTACCGCACTGATCGCCAATAAAGGGATATGGAATCGGCCGCATCTGGCCAAATCGGTCGACGGCGTAGCGCCGGTTGACGAGCACCCGATGCCGAACATCCTGCTCAAGGATCCGCGTGATTGGGAGCAGGTCAACCACGGCATGCAGATGGTCATGCACGATGCTCGAGGCATTGCCCGAGCGGCCGCTGCGGGCGCGCAATACCGCATTGCCGGCAAAAGTGGTACGGCGCAAGTCGTGGCGATCAAGCAGGGGGAGCGCTACAACCGTGAGAAAACCCTTGAGCGCCACCGTGACAACGCCCTGTTCGTAGGATTCGCGCCGGCAGAGCATCCGAAAATCGCCATCTCGGTAATGATCGAGAACGGCGAGGCCGGCGGGCGGGTCGCAGGGCCGGTAGTCCGGCAGATCATGGATGCCTGGTTACTCGATCAGGATGGTCATCTCAAGCAGCAATACGCCGCGCCGAGCAAAGCCCCGGGCGACCCCCACGTCTAAAGCGTAGTAGCTTCATGGCACAGGCTCCAGCGGAGCCTGTGATTACGCACCGGGTACCGGGCAACTCATGTCGCCTTCCTCACATTTCAAATATTGCTTGAGCGCCTCGACACGCGTCTTGGTCATGCCCGTCAGGCAATCGCTGTAAATCAATGGATAAACACTCCCGCCCGCCACTCCTGATGCCGAAAACTTGCATTCAGAGTCGCGGAATCCAATCCATGCCCGTTGCGCGCCCACCAGCAGCTTCTTGCCGTCCGGATTGTCTTTCAAGCGGCCGGTGATCTGCTGGTAAACCGCATTCAATTCCTTGTCTGCCGCTTTGAATGCTTGCCCCGCGCATTGATTCATTGTCGCTTGATCACTGGCATTGGCGCAGTCAACGGCGGCGTGGACGAATGGGGAAAAAACAAAGGGCGCAAAGGCCAGAAGCAGTCGTACTGACATAAGGTTCTCGCTGTACCGAATGGAAAAGTGCAAACAGTGTAGCTAGGGTTGAGTGCGTAACCTGGAAGCTTCCAGCAGGCGATCCGCAGTGGCGGCGATTTCCTCGCATTCATGCAGCCGCTCCAGCCAGTGCTCGGGAATCGCCCGAGCCCCATAGTAAGCACCTGCCAACTGACCCACGATAGCAGCGGTTGTATCCGCATCATCACCGAGATTGGCTGCTTGCAACACCGCGTCGGCGTAGGTCTGCGTGTGGTGGAAGCACCACAACGCGGCTTCCAGCGATTGGACGCTATAGCCGCTGCCCTTGATTTCAGTTTCCCCTTTGTCGAGGTATTCACCCCGTGCGATCGCAGCCACCCCCGGCTGGGAAAGCGCTAGCAGTGGCGCCCGGCGAAGCTGGGTTTTCTCCGCACCCTCAAGGGCTCTTGCGATCAGATCAGCCAGCAATTGGCAGCACTCGATTGCCTCCGGCGCGGCATGGGTTGTGCGTGAGCTGTCGGCAGCGAACGTCTGTATCTGTCGAACATCGGGAAAATAAAACAGCACGACGGGGGCCAGTCGCATCAGCGACCCGTTGCCAGCAGTCAACGGATCAGTCGAGCCGGCAAAAGGCTCCCCGGTGCGCTGGTACTGTTGCAGCGCCTGGCTCACGGTCATACC
The DNA here is from genome assembly GCF_020736465.1 of Pseudomonas sp. HN2. Lineage (NCBI taxonomy): Bacteria > Pseudomonadati > Pseudomonadota > Gammaproteobacteria > Pseudomonadales > Pseudomonadaceae > Pseudomonas > Pseudomonas sp. HN2. The sequence continues at coordinate 4,106,388 of NZ_CP085885.1, read as the reverse complement.
GATGTCGAAACATTCACCGGTAGAACTCAGGTATCCCCATTTCCACCAATTGAGATAGCGGCCCATCTGATCAGCCGCATCGAAGCCGTTTTTGCTCAGCAGGCTCTCGGCCAGACACAGCGCCATTGAGGTGTCATCGGTCCATTGCCCCGGTTTGAGCTGAAACGGGCCACCGCCGACCATATCACTCAGCGGCCGGAATGATCCTCGCGGTTGGAACTCGACCGTGGTGCCGACCGCGTCGCCGCAAGCCAGGCCTAGAAGGGCGCCGCGATAACGATCGGCTAGAGAGGGCTGCATGGTTCGTCCTTGTTTCTGCGAATTCGCTGGCAAGATAGCAGGTCAATCGGCGCTGATTACAGAGCGCAAACTACGGCAGAATGTGTCTGCACGAGTCAAAGCTGCAGCGCTTGGATACAACTTCCCATTGGACATGTGGTCATACAAGCCTAGTGTTCAGAACAGGAGGTGACGTATGAAACCAGTACCTAACAGTTTCGAACGCAAAATCAAGCTCAAGGCGTCGCGTTCCCACGTCTGGCGTGCATTAGTCGATGCCGAGGCGTTTGGACAATGGTTTGGCGTGGCGCTCGAGGGCCGGCGATTCATCGCTGGCGAATGGACGCAGGGCCAGGTCACGTACCCCGGTTATGAACACGTATTGTGGAACGTGCTGATCGAGCGGGTCGAGCCGCAGCAGTTGTTTTCTTTCCGCTGGCATCCGTATGCGGTCAACCCGAAGATCGACTACTCGCAAGAGCCCACCACCCTGGTCAAGTTCGAGCTGCAGGATTTCGAGGACGGTACGTTGCTCAAGGTTTCGGAATCCGGCTTCGCCCACATCCCCGATGTTCGCCAGAAAGAGGCGTATTACATGGACAGTCGCGGTTGGGAGGAACAATTGAGCAGGCTTGAACAGTTCCTCGCTGAAAGTGCCAAGGCCCGTGAAAGCGGTAGTGCCTGACAGGTCTAAGGGTTTTCGGAAGTGTTTGTATAGCGAATGTCTTACACGCGTTGGTAGCTTTTACGACTATTGCTGATTGGATCCACTGGGTAATCTACACACATCAACTGAGACACAGGGAGTGTTTCAGGATCATGGATGATCGACCATTTGCAAGGATCGCTACCGACAGGGAGTCGATAATGGTCTTGGGAAAAACCCGCTTCGGCGGGTTTTTTTTCGTCTGCACGTAGGAGCTGCCGAAGGCTGCGATCTTTTGATCTTGCTTTTAAAGCCAAAGTCAAAAAAACCGCAGCCTGCTGCAAATGTCACCCGTTACGAAGCAATCAACTGCCGCAACACATAATGCAGAATCCCCCCGGATTTGAAGTACTCAACCTCGTTCAACGTATCAATCCGGCACAAGACCTCGACCTTCTCCTGACGCCCGTCCTCGCGAGTAATCACCAGAGGCAGATTCATCCGCGGCGTCAACTCGACACCGCTCAGCCCCTGAATCTCGAATGTTTCCTTGCCAGTCAGATTGAGACTCTTGCGATTCTGGTCAAGCTTGAACTGCAACGGCAGCACACCCATGCCCACCAGATTGGAGCGGTGAATGCGCTCGAAGCTTTCCGCAATGACCGCTTTGACCCCCAGCAGATTGGTACCTTTTGCCGCCCAGTCACGGCTTGACCCTGTGCCATATTCCTGTCCGGCAATCACCACCAGCGGAGTGCCCGAAGCCTGGTACTTCATGGCTGCATCATAAATGGCCATTTTTTCCCCGGTGGGAATGTAGAGGGTGTTGCCACCTTCCTCGCCCCCGAGCATCTCGTTGCGAATACGGATGTTGGCAAACGTGCCGCGCATCATCACTTGATGATTGCCGCGACGTGAACCGTAGGAGTTGAAGTCGCGAGGCTCGACGCCTTTTTCCTGCAGATAACGCCCGGCCGGGCTGTCGATCTTGATATTGCCGGCGGGGGAGATGTGGTCTGTGGTTACCGAATCACCGAGCAGGGCCAATACCCGTGCGCCTTTTACATCTTTGACCTCCGGCAGGGGGCCGGAAATGTCGTCGAAGAAAGGCGGATGCTGAATGTAGGTCGAATCGTCCTGCCACACGTAAGTGGCCGCTTGCGGCACCTCGATGGCTTGCCATTGCTCATCACCGGCAAACACTTCGGCGTATTCCTTGTGGAACATCGCCGTATTGACCTGATTCACCGCTTCGGCGATCTCTCGGCTGCTCGGCCAGATATCGCGCAGATACACCGGATTACCCTGCTGATCCTCACCCAGTGGTTCGCTGCTGATATCGGTGCGCACGCTACCCGCCAATGCATAGGCGACGACCAGCGGTGGCGAGGCCAGCCAATTGGTTTTCACCAGCGGATGCACGCGACCTTCGAAGTTGCGGTTGCCGGACAGGACCGACGCGACCGTAAGATCGGCTTTCTGAATGGCTTTTTCGATCGGCTCCGGCAGTGGCCCGGAGTTGCCGATGCAGGTGGTGCAGCCATAGCCGACCAGAGAAAACCCTAGTTGATCAAGGTATTGGGTCAGCCCGGCAGCCTTGTAGTAGTCGGTGACGACTTTCGACCCGGGGGCCAGCGAGCTTTTGACCCACGGCTTGCGCGTCAGGCCTTTTTCCACTGCTTTTTTCGCCAGCAACCCGGCCGCCATCATCACGCTCGGGTTGGAAGTGTTGGTGCAGGAGGTGATCGCGGCGATGACCACGGCGCCGTTTTTCAGGCGATAGGTTTTGCCCTCGTATTCATAATCCGCTTCGCCCACCAGATCGGCATTGCCCACGGCGACGCCGCCACCGCCCTCGCTTTCCAGGCGTCCTTCTTCTTTGCTGGTGGGTTTGAATTGCAGGTCGACAAAGTCACTGAAGGCCTGCGCAACGTTCGGCAGCGAGACGCGATCCTGCGGGCGCTTCGGTCCCGCCAGACTGGCTTCGACGCTGCCCATGTCCAGCGCCAGGCTGTCAGTGAACACCGGCTCCTGACCCGGAAGACGCCACAGACCTTGAGCCTTGGTGTAAGCCTCGACCAGTTTCACCACTTCCGCTGGCCGGCCGGACAGGCGCAGGTATTCCAGGGAGACATCGTCCACCGGGAAGAAGCCGCATGTCGCCCCGTACTCGGGAGCCATGTTAGCGATGGTCGCGCGGTCGGCCAGTGGCAGGTCGGCGAGGCCGTCGCCATAGAACTCGACGAATTTGCCGACCACGCCTTTCTTGCGCAGCATCTGCGTCACGGTCAGCACCAGGTCGGTCGCGGTGATGCCTTCCTTGAGCTTGCCGGTGAGTTTGAAGCCGATCACTTCCGGAATCAGCATTGACACCGGTTGCCCAAGCATCGCCGCTTCCGCTTCGATCCCGCCGACGCCCCAGCCGAGTACGCCGAGGCCGTTGATCATGGTGGTGTGGGAGTCGGTCCCGACCAGCGTGTCGGGGAAAGCGTAGGTGCGGCCGTCCTCTTCTTTGGTCCACACGGTGCGACCGAGGTACTCGAGGTTGACCTGGTGGCAGATGCCGGTGCCCGGCGGTACCACGCTGAAGTTATCGAACGCACTCTGGCCCCAGCGCAGAAACGCATAGCGTTCGCCGTTGCGTTGCATTTCGATGTCGACGTTCTGTTCAAACGCACTGGCGCTGCCAAACTTGTCGACCATCACCGAGTGGTCGATTACCAGATCCACCGGTGATAACGGATTGATCCGTTGAGGATCACCGCCAGCCTTGGCCATCGCCGCACGCATGGCGGCGAGGTCGACCACGGCGGGGACACCGGTAAAATCCTGCATCAATACGCGCGCCGGGCGGTACTGGATTTCCCGATCGGAGCGGCGCTCCTTGAGCCAGGCAGCAAGGGCCTTGAGGTCGGCACCGGTCACGGTTTTTTCGTCTTCCCAGCGCAGCAGGTTTTCCAGCAGTACCTTTAACGACATCGGCAGCCTGTCGAGGTCGCCCAGGCTTTTGGCGGCTTCCGGCAGGCTGAAATAATGGTAGGTCGTGGCGTCGATTTGCAGGGTTTTCAGTGATTTCAGACTATCGAGGGACGGCATTACGATCACTCCTTTGAGTCCGCACGGCTACGGACTGAGGGGACGGGCAGAGCATTAAACCTAGCTCTGTTTTGAGTAGCTGGCTAATAACTGGACTCTATGGGCGGAACCAAGGTTCCGACTTCGGCTATCATGCGCCGGTTTTCGTGACAGGCATTGCGGCAACGCAAGGCTTGAGCATCGCGCAGCGGCCGAATCATCGAGCGCTGCCCAGGAGTAAGAATGAACACCCTATTCATGCATTGCCGGCCCGGCTTCGAAGGCGAAGTCTGTTCGGAAGTTTCCGACCTCGCCGCCCGTCTCAACGTCGCCGGCTACGCCAAAGCCAAAACGGCCGCGGCCTGCGCCGAGTTTGTCTGCACCGAAGCCGACGGCGCCGAACGCCTGATGCGCGGTCAGCGTTTCGCCGAACTGATCTTCCCGCGGCAGTGGGCGCGCGGCTTTTTCATCGATCTGCCGGAAAACGACCGGATCAGCGTGATCCTCGCGCACATGGCCGATTTCCCGGTGTGTGGCAGTCTGTGGCTGGAAGTGGTCGATACCAACGACGGCAAGGAGCTGTCGAACTTCTGCAAGAAGTTCGAAGGCCCGCTGCGCAAGGCACTGACCGCCGCCGGAAAACTGGTGGAAGACGCCAGCAAGCCGCGTCTGTTGCTGACCTTCAAAAGCGGTCGCGAGGTGTTTCTTGGCATGGCCGACGCCGGTAACTCGGCAATGTGGCCGATGGGCATTCCGCGCCTGAAGTTTCCCCGCGAAGCGCCCAGTCGTTCCACCTTGAAGCTGGAAGAGGCGTGGCACCACTTCATTCCGCGTGATCAGTGGGAAGATCGTCTGCACAGTGACATGACCGGCGTCGACCTCGGTGCCGCGCCGGGCGGCTGGACCTGGCAACTGGTCAACCGTGGCATGCTGGTCACCGCCATCGACAACGGCCCGATGGCTGAAAGCCTGATGGAAACCGGGCTCGTCCAGCATCTGATGGCGGATGGTTTTACCTTCAAGCCGAAACAGCCAGTTGACTGGATGGTCTGCGATATCGTTGAGAAACCGGCGCGCAACGCCGCGATGCTGGAAGAATGGATCGGCGAGGGACATTGCCGCGAGGCGGTGGTCAACCTGAAGCTGCCGATGAAACAGCGTTATGCCGAAGTGAAGCGTCTGCTGGAGCGTATTGCCGATGGTTTCAAGGCGCGCGGGATCAAGGTTGATATCGGCTGCAAGCAGCTGTATCACGACCGCGAAGAAGTGACCTGCCACTTGCGTCGGCACGACAGCAAAAAAGCCAAGTCCCGCTGAAGCAGCGCAAACCCTTGTGGGAGCGAGCCTGCTCGCGAAAGCGTCTTGTCAGCCGACACCAATGTTGGATGAAACAGCGTATTCGCGAGCAGGCTCGTTCCCACATGGGTTGGACGATATCCGGCAATGCGCGACAATGCAGGCCAGTTTCTGGAGTGAACCATGAGTGAAATGATCGATACCCCGGTCGACCGCACCCTCGACGCCACCGGCCTCAATTGCCCGGAACCGGTGATGATGTTGCACCAGTACATCCGCGATCTGCTGCCCGGCGGCCTGCTCAAGGTGATCGCCACGGACCCCTCGACCAAACGCGACATTCCCAAGTTCTGTGTGTTCCTCGACCATGAACTGGTGAGCCAGCATGAAGAGGCCGGTACTTATCTGTACTGGATTCGCAAGAAGTCCTGACTCTGGGCAAAAAAAGACCTGCAAATGCAGGTCTTTTTTATGGGTGATCAACCCGCCGAACGACTGATCCGAATCCGCTTGCGCGCACTGCGCGTCAGACGGATCGAGAGCATCAGCGCCGCGCAGCTCAGACCGACGATCAACCCCTGCCACAGGCCGCTCGGGCCACGTGGCGCGCCGAGCCAGTCGGTCAGGCCCAACGCGTAACCGACCGGCAAACCAATCCCCCAGTAAGCGAACAGGGTCAGGATCATCGTCACGCGAGTGTCCTGATAACCACGCAACGCGCCGGCAGCAGTCACTTGGATCGCATCGGAAAACTGGAACAGCGCCGAATACACAATCAGCATCGCCGCGATGTGAATCACCGTCGGATCGGCGGTATAGATCGCTGCAATTGGCTCGCGCAGCAACAGCATCAGACTCGCCGACAGGCAGGCGTAGGCGAGGGCGGTACCCATGCCGACTCCGGCGGCAAAACGCGCCTCCCGCGGTTCTTCACGGCCCAGTGCCTGCCCGACACGCACGGTGACCGCCATGCCCAGCGAATACGGAATCATGAACACCAGCGAGCTGACGTTCAATGCAATCTGATGCCCGGCCACCACCGTCGCGCCGAGGCTGCCGATGAGCAGGGCGATCACGGCGAAGATGCTCGATTCGGCAAACACCGCGATGCCGATCGGCAAACCAATCGACAGCAGACGCTTGATCACCGCCCACTGCGGCCAGTCGAAGCGACTGAACAGCTCGCTCGAACGATAGGCCGGCGCCCAGCGTTCGTAACCGGCCAGACCCAGCGCCATCATCCACATCACGATTGCCGTGGCCCAGCCGCAGCCGACGCCGCCCATGGCCGGCACGCCGAAGTGGCCATAGATGAAGATGTAGTTCAGCGGGATGTTCAGCGCCAGACCGCACAGGCCCAACACCATGGCCGGGCGGGTGCGGCCAATGCCGTCACTGGTGCAACGCAACACGTGATAGAAGGCCACCGCCGGCAAGCCGCTGGCGATGCCGTGCAGGTATTGCATGCACGGGCCGATCAGCTCTGGGTCGACCTTCATCAGGTGCAACACCGGTTCAGCGGCGACCAGCATCGAGGTGGCGATCAGTCCCACCACCAATGCCAGCCACAGCGCCTGACGCACGATCGGGCCGATCTCGCTGTGCTTGCCGGCGCCGAAACGTTGCGCCACTTTCGGCGTGGTGGCGAGCAGAGTGCCGGTCATCAACAGAAACACCGGCACCCAGATCGAGTTGCCCAATGCCACCGCCGCCAGATCCTTAGGCCCGACGCGCCCGGCCATCACCGCATCGACGAAGCCCATGGCCGTGGTCGCCAGTTGCGCGATGATGATCGGCAGGGCCAGGGCGAGCAGGTTTTTCAACTCCAGGCGAATCCGCGCAGGGCGGGTCAGGGAGACGGCGACAGGTTGGTCAGTTACAGGGTTCACAGGCAAAGCGTCCAGAAAGTAGTGATGCGCGAGGCGGGGCATTCTACGCCGCTGACGCCCCGGTCAGGAAAAATCCTCTGTTGCGTATTTGTAAACGCAAAGCCTGCTGGCTGATCGACGCGTCTGCACCTAAACTGCCGATCCGCCCAAGGAGCCCGCCATGCTGATTGTTGCCGATGAAAATATCCCGCTGCTCGACGCCTTTTTTGCCGGTTTCGGTGAAATCCGCCGGGTCCCGGGCCGCTCCATTGACCGTGCGACGGTCGAGCAGGCCGATGTGTTGCTGGTGCGTTCGGTGACCAACGTCAACCGCGCGCTGCTTGAGGGCAGCAAGGTGCGCTTCGTCGGCACCTGCACCATCGGCACCGACCATTTGGATCTCGATTATTTCAACGAGGCTGGGATTACCTGGTCGAGCGCGCCGGGATGCAACGCCCGGGGTGTGGTCGATTACGTACTGGGCAGTCTCATGACACTGGCCGAAATCGAAGGCGTTGACCTGAGTCAGCGTACCTACGGCGTCGTTGGCGCCGGTGAAGTCGGTGGTCGCTTTATCAAGGTCCTGAAGGGCTTGGGCTGGAACGTCATGGTGTGCGATCCGCCGCGTCAGATTGAAGGCGGCGATTACGTCAGCCTTGAGCAGATCATCCAGCAGTGCGACGTGATCAGTCTGCATACGCCACTGACCCGTAGCGGCGACGATGCAACGTGGCATCTGTTCGATCAACAGCGTCTGCGGCAACTCAAACAGGGTGCGTGGCTGATCAACGCGGCGCGCGGCCCTGTGGTGGACAACGCAGCGCTGCGTGAGGTGCTGCTCGAGCGCGAAGACTTGCAGGCAGTGCTCGATGTCTGGGAAAAGGAGCCTGAAGTCGATGTTGCGCTGGCCGAACTCTGTGTATTGGCCACGCCACATATTGCCGGTTACAGCCTCGATGGCAAGCAACGCGGGACTGCGCAAATCTATCAGGCTTACTGCGCGTTCATCGGGCAGCCCGCAGATATCCAGCTCAGTGATCTTTTGCCGGCAGCGTGGCTGTCGGAAGTTTCCCTGCACGGCGGCAGTGACCCGGCGTGGGCGCTGGCGATGTTGTGCCGGGGCGTGTACGACCCGCGCCGCGATGATGCGGATTTCCGCCGCAGTCTGGTGGGAAATGTCGCTGAACAGCGTGCGGCGTTTGATATGTTGCGCAAGCAGTATCCGGTGCGACGCGAGATCGAAGGGCTCAAGGTGCGGATTGAAGGGGATGGGCCGGCGTTGCGCCAGATTGTCGAGGCGCTGGGGGCTGTGGCTGTCTAGAAACCGAAGCGGCTCATTCGCGAGCAGGCTCGCTCCCACAGGGATCTTCAATGAACATCCGATTTGTGTGGGAGCGAACCTGCTCGCGAAAGCGGCACCCCCGATCCTGAATTGCAGACAGAAAAAACCCGGCCAATCAGGGCCGGGTCAGGAAGACGGTGGCTATATCACTCTTGTTCGGCAGGCTTGACCAATCGCTTCTCCAGTTCGCGGCAAGCGTCCTGGATCATGTTTTCAGTGATCGGTACTTCGCGGCCCTGTTCATCGATAATCGAGCAACCCAGAGACTGGTCGGGTTGGGTGCGGATCACTTCAATCTTGTCTTCGCTGCTGTGTTGCAAGGACATGGCCTGTCTCCTCATCAGGTTGTGTGCCTAAGTTAAAACCGCCACGTGACCAGGCTGTGACAACTCCCTGCGGTCTGTCGGCGGGCGGCATCTCTACTCAAACAGAAATGACCGCTCGTCTCAACCGCAACCTTAGACCAATCGTTTCTAGCATCCGGACATCCCGGGCATATTTAACCTGACTCATTGTGATTTACAGAGTTCCACCCCATCTGAGTCTGTAGGCTGGCCCGATCCATTTGCGCAGACGTGAACTCCATGATCTCCATGCTTTCTTCCCGACACCGGCGCGCCCTGCGCCTGACCAGTCATTTTCTCCTTCCATATCGCTGGCATGCCTTCGGCGCGTTACTCGCGCTGATCGTCACGGCCGGCATCACCTTGTCGATGGGGCAGGGCATCAAGTTGTTGGTGGATCAGGGCTTCATGACCCGATCGCCGCATCTGCTCAATCAGTCCATCGGCATTTTCATGCTGCTGGTGCTCGGGCTGGCGCTGGGAACGTTCGCCCGTTTCTATCTGGTGTCGTGGATCGGCGAGCGGGTGGTCGCCGATATTCGTCGCCAGGTTTTCAACCATCTGGTGTATCTGCATCCGGGCTTTTATGAGGACAACCGCAGCTCGGAAATCCAGTCGCGCCTGACTGCCGACACCACGCTGCTGCAATCAGTAATCGGCTCGTCGCTCTCGCTATTCCTGCGCAATTTGCTGATGGTGATCGGCGGTGTGGTGTTGCTGTTCATTACCAACCCCAAACTCACCAGCATCGTCGTGATTGCGCTGCCGCTGGTGATCGCGCCGATCCTGATTTTCGGCCGCCGCGTGCGCAATCTGTCGCGCCAGAGCCAGGACCGCATCGCTGATATTGGCAGCTACGTGTCGGAAACCCTTGGCCAGATCAAAACCGTGCAGGCCTACAACCACCAGGTGCAGGATCAACAGCGCTTCGCCGCGACCGTCGAGCAGGCGTTCGACACCGCGCGCAAACGGATTTTTCAGCGGGCGTGGTTGATCACCTTGGTGATCGTGCTGGTGTTGGGCGCGGTGGCAGTGATGTTGTGGGTCGGCGGCATGGACGTCATGGCCGGGCGGATTTCCGCCGGAGAACTGGCGGCATTCGTTTTTTACAGCCTGATCGTCGGCAGTGCGTTCGGCACATTGAGCGAAGTGATCGGTGAGCTGCAACGCGCTGCGGGCGCCGCCGAACGCATCGCCGAATTGCTGCGCTCGGAAAACATCATCCAGCCACCGTTGACCGGACTGGTTACTTTGCCAGCCCGAGTCAAAGGTGAGCTTGAACTGCGCGATGTGCGCTTTTCCTACCCGTCGCGTCCGCAAAGCTACGCAGTCGATGGCTTGAATCTGACGGTCAGGGCGGGCGAAACCCTGGCGTTGGTGGGACCGTCCGGCGCGGGCAAGTCCACGGTCTACGACCTGTTGCTGCGCTTCTACGATCCGCGCGAGGGCCAGATTCTGCTGGATGGCGTGCCGCTCACCAGCCTCGATCCGCTGGATCTGCGCCGCTGTTTTGCACTGGTCTCGCAAACCCCTGCGCTGTTCTTCGGAAGTGTGGAGGAGAACATTCGCTACGGCTGCCCAACCGCCACGCTGGAGCAGGTCAAGGAAGCTGCGCGAATCGCCCACGCCCACGATTTCATCGAGCAAATGCCTGATGGTTATCAGACTCATCTGGGCGATGGCGGTCTCGGGCTGTCAGGCGGTCAGCGCCAGCGCCTGGCCATTGCTCGCGCCCTGCTGGTGGACGCGCCGATCCTGCTGCTGGACGAAGCCACCAGCGCCCTCGACGCACAGAGCGAGCATCTGATCCAGCAAGCCTTGCCAACGCTGATGGAAAACCGCACAACGCTGGTCATCGCCCACCGGCTGGCCACCGTGAAGAACGCTGATCGAATTGCAGTGATGGATCAAGGCAAGCTGGTCGCGGTGGGGACGCACCAGGAATTGATCGCCAGCAACCCGCTGTACGCGCGCCTGGCGGCGTTGCAGTTCAATGATGGCGATGAGACGAGCAAACGGGACTGATACATCGCGCCTACATCGGGCATCATGACGAACTGCATGATTGCTGGGATGAGGATATGAGTCGTTATCAGCCGCCGCTGACCCTGACTGCACGAATGATTACCTTGATCGCTGACATCAGCGAACAGATAGGTCAGCTCCTGGCTGTAGACGACAGCAGGCAGACGCCTCAGCTCCGTCGAAGCAATCGAATCCGCACGATTCAGGCGTCGCTGGCTATCGAAAACAATACACTGAGCGTTGAGCAGGTCACCGCGGTCATTGCCGGACGCAGAGTCCTGGGGCTGCCCAAAGAGATACAGGAGGTCCACAACGCTTTCGCGGCTTATGAGTTGTTGGCCGCTTGGAATCCGGCCAGCAAGGCTGATCTTTTGCGGGCCCACGAGCTATTGATGAAAGGTTTGATCGAAGAATGCGGGCAACTTCGCCGTACAGGCGTTGGCATCTATCGAGGCGATCAGTTGGTGCACATGGCGCCGCCCCCGAGCCGGATTGCGGATCTGGTCGATGACCTCTTGGCATGGCTTGGCTCATCTGATTGGCATCCGTTGATCATCAGTTGTGTCTTCCATTACGAATTCGAGTTTATTCATCCTTTCGCGGATGGAAATGGGAGGATGGGGCGTCTCTGGCAAACGCTGATTCTCAGTCAGTGGCGACCGGTGCTTGCCTACCTGCCAGTTGAGGCGGTTATCCGAGATCAACAGGACGCCTATTACGCTGCGCTCTCGACAGCGGACCGGACGGCAGAATCGACGCCGTTTGTTGAATACATGCTCCAGGCGTTGAGCCTTGCACTGCGCGAAGCCGTCGAAAGCGAGTCTGTGACCGACCCAGTAAACGACCTAGTAACCGACCCAGTAAAGAGGCTGTTGCTAACGTTGGAAAACCGAGCGCTGAAAACCAGCGAGCTAATGGGCGAGTTGGGCCTTAGACATAAAGCAACGTTTCGATCCAACTACCTTAAACCCGCGCTGGTAGCGGGATTTGTAAAGATGTCGGATCCTCAAAGCCCGAACAGTCCAGTTCAGAAATATTTGCTCACCGAAACGGGCAGGCTCAAGATTGGGCTGGCGAAAAGATAGATCTGCAGCAAAAAAATGCCCGCATCGCGTGCGGGCATTTTTTGAAAAGCCAGATCAAAAGATCGCAGCCTTCGGCAGCTCCCGCCTGACCGGGATTACCGGTTATTGATCATCAAAGTACCGCTCATGCCAATCCACCAGCGGTTGCGGCGAGTTGAGCTTTTGACCGTAGATCACCGAGTACGACAGCACGTTCTGCACGTATTGCCGGGTTTCGTCGAACGGGATGCTTTCCACCCAGACGTCGAAGCTCAGGTGATCGGCGCCGCGCAGCCACTGACGCACGCGGCCGGGGCCGGCGTTGTAAGCGGCGGAGGCGAGCACGCGGTTGCCGTTGAACTGGCTGTGTACCTGGCTGAGGTAGGCCGCGCCGAGCTGGATGTTCTTGTCTGGATCGAGCACTTGCTGGGGCGAGGCCAGTGGAATGCTGAACTTGCGTGCGGTCTCCTTGGCGGTGCCGGGCATCAATTGCATCAGACCGCTGGCGCCGACGCCGGAGCGTGCATCGTCCATGAAGGCGCTTTCCTGCCGGGTGATAGCGAACACCCAGCTCGAATGCAGCCCACGCACCTTGGCTTCGCGCACGAGGGTATCGCGGTGAGCCATCGGGAAGCGGATGTCCAGATCGTCCCAGTACTGCGCCTGACTGATGGTGCGAATCGCCGGGAAGTACCACTTCAGGTCGTAGGCCAGTTTGGCCTGGGCGACCATTTCATCGCGGTTGAAATGACGGCTGACGTGATACCACTCGCGACGCCCGTCGACGATCTGGCCGCGTGCATGAAACTCCAGCGCGCGGCGTACGCCCGGGGTGTTACGCACTTTATTGATCAGCGCCTGGCTGAGCACCAGTGGCTTGTTGTTCAGCGAGTAAGGCGACTGCGAGCGGTCTGCGGCGAGGAAGCCATAGAAGTCCCGTTCACGCGCCAGATTCTTGTACAGGGTCAGCGCTTGCGGGTTCTGCGGCTGGGCCAGTTCCAGGCTGCGCGCCTGCCAGTAGCGCCAACGATTGGTGGTAGCCAGATCTTGCGGCAGGCGTTTGGTCAGTTCGTAGGCATCGTTCCAGCGTGCCAGACGCAGCAGCAGGCGCAGGCGCCATTCCGAGACGGTGTTGTCGCGCAGCTCTGGATCGTATTTGGTCATTACGTCCAATGCGCGGCTGTCGAAACGGCGGGCCAGGGTCAGGCCGATCTCACGGGCAATCGCGACTTTTTCATCACGAGAAAAATGCATGCTGCTGGCGTAACCGTCGAGCAATGCCATGGCCTTGTCCGGGTCCTGCCTGGCGAGGCGACGCAGGCCGAGGCTGACCACGTCGGACATCGGCTCGTCGGCCGGGGCGAAGCGCGACGGCTGATTGAGCAGTTCGGGTTTCTGGGCCACGTCGACCAGCAAACGACCGCGCGGGGCGAGGGTGGTCAAGCCGTTGATCAGACTGTTGGCCAGCGGATAATTGCGTGCTTGCGCGGCGAGCTTGGTGCGCTCCCAGCGTTTCTGCTCGGTGAGCTGGCCGTCGGCAGCCCAGATGCCGAACAAGGCATCACAGGCGGCCGGTTGCGATTTGCCGGTGAGCCAGAGCTTTTCCGCGCTGGCATAGCCTTCGGCTTTCTTGTCGTGGCTGATCTGGTACTGCGCGTTGAGGCAGTCGAGCTCGGTGAAATTCAGCTTCGGATCGTAGTACTTGACGAAGGTCGCCCAGTCGCCGCGGTCCGCGAGCCAGCGCAACCAGCGCAGTTTCATCCAGTTGGCTTGCGGCAGGTCGCCGTGTTCGGCAAGGAATTTCTCGATCTCCGCATTGCTCGCCGTCTTCAGGCGCGCTGTCAGTTCGTCGTAGGCCAGGTACGGTTCCAACGGATAATCGGCTAGCGCCTGGCTGTAGCGCAAATACGGGCCGGTATCACCCTTGGCAAGGGCGCGTTTGGCTTCATCGTAATACTGGCGTTGGGTGGAAAGGTCCACCGCCTGGGCGGATTGAGCGGCAGCGGCGGTGAGTAACAAGCAGGACAAAACACTGAGAAGGCGACTGCGCATGAGACATCCGGGCAGAGAAATCATGACAAGTGCTGACCGAAATCCGCACTGAATTGCCTGTAGCTTAGCCTTTTGCCAGCAAGCGGCGAAAGCTTTGCGAGCCTCGCTGCACAAGTTCGCAACAAATGTTGTGCAGAGTGCTTCGACCGACAAATTGCCGGCCTGCTGAAGCCCCAAGTCGGGTAGAATGCGCCCCCGGTTTTTGGAGAAGCTCATGACCCTGCTCAAATTCAGCGATGTGTCCCTTGCGTTCGGCGCTATGCCGTTGTTGGACAAGGTATCCTGGCAGATCGCCCGTGGAGAGCGGGTGTGCATCATCGGCCGCAACGGCACTGGCAAATCCAGCATGATGAAACTGGTCAAGGGCGATCAGAAGCCCGATGACGGCTCGGTTTGGCGTGCCCCCGGTCTGAAAATCGGCGAATTGCCGCAAGAATTGCCGGTGGCCGACGACCGGACGGTATTCGATGTGGTGGCTGAAGGCCTCGACGGCGTCGGCGCGTTGCTCGCCGAATATCATCACTTGAGCCAGAACATCGTCACCGACGCCGACCTGGACAAGCTGATGCACGTCCAGCACGACCTCGAAGCCCGTGACGGCTGGCGCTTGCAGACCCTGGTCGACAGCACCCTGAGCCGCCTGCAACTGCCGGCCGACAAGACCCTCGCCGAGTTGTCCGGCGGCTGGCGTCGTCGGGTGCTGCTTGCGCAGGCCCTGGTGTCCGAGCCGGACCTGCTGCTGCTCGACGAACCGACCAACCACCTGGACATCGGGGCGATCGCCTGGCTCGAAGAGGCACTGAAGGATTTCCAGGGCGCCGTGCTGTTCATCACGCACGACCGTTCCTTCCTGCAAAACCTGGCCACGCGCATTCTCGAACTGGATCGCGGCGGCCTGATTGACTGGAACGGCGACTACGCCAGTTTCCTCGTGCACAAAGAGGCGGCGCTGGCCGCTGAAGAAACCGCCAACGCGCTGTTCGACAAGCGTCTGGCTCAGGAAGAAGTGTGGATCCGTCAGGGCATCAAGGCCCGGCGTACCCGTAACGAAGGCCGCGTGCGTGCGCTGAAAGCCCTGCGCGTCGAGCGCAGTGAGCGTCGCGAGCGTACCGGCAAAGCCAACATTCAGCTGGAAACCGCCGACAAGTCCGGCAAGCAGGTGATGGTGCTCGAGAACGTGAGCTTCGCGCATCCGGGCGGGCCGTTCCTGATCAAGGACTTCTCCATGGTCCTGCAGCGCGGCGACCGTATCGGTCTGCTCGGCGCCAACGGTACCGGCAAGACCACACTGCTGAAGCTGATGCTCAGCGGTCTGCAACCCACCAGCGGCAAAGTCGAAGAGGGCACGCGCATCGACGTGGCCTACTTCGACCAGTTGCGCCATCAGCTGGATCTGGAAAAAACCGTGATCGACAACGTCGCCGAAGGTCGCGACTTCATCGACATTGACGGGCAGAGCCGCCACGTGCTGAGTTACCTCGGCGACTTCCTGTTCAGCCCGCAGCGTGCGCGCACGCCGGTCAAGGCGTTGTCGGGTGGTGAGCGCGCGCGTCTGTTGCTGGCGAAGCTGTTCAGCAAACCGGCCAACCTGCTGGTACTCGACGAACCAACCAACGACCTCGATGTGGAAACCCTTGAACTGCTCGAAGAAGTGCTGCTGACCTTCAACGGCACCGTGCTGATGGTCAGCCACGACCGGGCATTCCTCGACAACGTAGTGACCAGCACTCTGGTTTTCGAAGGTGAAGGCAAGGTTCGAGAATATGTCGGCGGCTACCAGGACTGGATCCGTCAAGGCGGTTCGCCGCGCCTGCTGGGCGTGACTGAAAGCAAGTCGGGCAAGGCGGATCTCAACTCGGCAGTGGTTACCGCTGAACCTGCTGTGGTTGCTGCGCCAGCCGCTGCTGCACCGGCTGCCAAGAAGAAGCTGAGCTACAAGCTCCAGCGTGAGCTGGAAGCCTTGCCGGGCGACATCGACGCCAAGGAACAGCAGATTGCGGCGGTTGAGGCGGAAATGGCTGAGGCCGGTTTCTACCAGCGTCCGCCGGCGGAAACGGCCAAGGTGATAGCTTCGCTGGAGCAACTGCAGGCCGAGCTGGATGCGTTGGTGGAGCGTTGGGCCGAGCTGGATGCCTGATTGATCCTGATATGAAAAAGCCCGGCGCTTAGTAATGAGCGCCGGGCTTTTCATATGTAATGCGATAAAGGATGAATCAAATTACCTGTGGGAGCGAGCCTGCTCGCGAAAGCGGTGTGTCAGGCAGCACTCATTTTGAATGCGCCGACGTATTCGCGAGCAGGCTCGCTCCCACAATGAGCAAGACAAGTCAGCGTTTGACCAGGTGCACCGCCAGTACATCGCAAGGCGCACCGTGCAGCACGTCATTCGCAGTCGAGCCGAGCAATAGCGCCAAACCATGACGGCCGTGGCTGCCAACCACAATCAGATCGCACGCCTGGTCTTTGGCGAAGTGGTGGATTTCCTGGCGTGGCTGGCCGTAGGTCAGGTGGCAATTGGCGCCTTCGAGTTCGGGATATTTTGATTTCAGTTTTTCCAGGCGCTCCTTGGCCTGATCGAACTGCTGTTGTTGCAGTTGTGACAGGTCCATCGGCACGTCGCCACCGAAGGCCATGGCCATCGGTTCAACGATGTGCACCAGCGACAACTTGGCACCGTTGCTCACCGACAGCTCGCGGGCGCGGTGGATCACAGGGTCGCACTCTTCGGTCAGATCTACAGCGACCAGTATGTGGTGGTAGGGCATGAGGTGCTCCTCCTGAGGGTTCGATATTGGTAAGTATGGCTGGTTTCAAGCGCATTGGTTCGCTAGTGACACAATGGGCTCATCAAAAATCGGGAGTACAGATATGACGGTCTGGCTGGTGGTGTCAATCCTGCTGGTAGTTTTAAGTCCGCTGGCATGGTTGCGCCCATCGCGTACACAGAGCGGGCGCATGGCCCTGCGCATGGAAGCGCGGCGCATCGGCCTGGCCATGCAGCTGGCGCCGCAGGAGTGGCCGCACTGGCTGTTGCCTGAGCCGCCGAATCCCTGCGCCCAGTACCACCGGCCGCGGCGTGGCAGTCAGCCGGCGTGCTGGACCTACTGGCAGAAGACTCCCGGAGTCTGGGTCAATCAGTGGCAGGAAGTCTGCGAGGACCGGACGCTGCTGGATTATTTCGAAAAATTGCCGGGCAATGTTTTCAAGATCGAAGCGGACAGGCAGATGATCGCCTTGTACTGGGGCGAGAAGGGCGAAGCGACGGTTTTGCAGGATATTGACGCGACGCTGAAAGCGCTCGCGTGACGTGGCGATTTTTCTCACTGCAACGGTGTGATGCGTCCGGCAGACGCGCATTAAAAAGCCCGACATGATTCGTCGGGCGGGTTGGCCAGGCAGGCTGGTAAACTTTTTCGCGGCAGGCGCTTGGTTCGCCTCGGCAAATTCTCTGAAGTCCACCTAGCGTAGCCTCCTGAACAGGGCACGTCGGGAATTAGGGCGACTTTTCTAACTATTGATTCTATGAATAGCTGACCATGCGGGCGCGTGTTGCTGCTCATCATGGTGCAGAAATGACTACAAAGTCGCGTTTCAGCCCGAATTTAGGGCGATTGACAATTGTCAGAAATTCCGTGAATGTGACGTACCCGAATCAAACGGGCGTATGAATTGAGCGTTTGTCTTACAGACTGCTCCTACAGAATCCCGACTATCGCGTTGGCGGGTGTGCCAGGCGGACAGGTATCAGCATTGACGAACAAAGCGTCCTTCTGAGCCATATGCCTGCGTCCGACGTGTACTGTTCAGCTTCCATATCGTGGAGATCAGTTGATGATTTACGAAGGTAAAGCCATCACGGTTAAAGCTCTTGAAAGTGGCATCGTCGAATTGAAATTCGACCTCAAGGGTGAGTCCGTCAACAAGTTCAACCGTCTAACCCTGAACGAACTGCGTCAGGCCGTAGACATCATCAAGGCAGATGCTTCGATCAAGGGCGTGATCGTCAGCAGTGGCAAGGACGTGTTCATCGTCGGCGCCGACATCACCGAATTTGTCGACAACTTCAAGCTGCCGGATGCCGAGCTGGTTGCTGGCAATCTCGAAGCCAACAAGATCTTCAGCGATTTCGAAGACCTCAACGTGCCAACCGTCGCGGCCATCAACGGCATCGCCCTCGGTGGCGGTCTGGAAATGTGCCTGGCGGCCGACTATCGCGTCATGTCCACCAAGGCCAAGATCGGCCTGCCGGAAGTCAAACTGGGCATCTACCCGGGCTTCGGCGGTACCGTACGTCTGCCACGCCTGATCGGCGTCGATAACGCCATCGAATGGATTGCCGCCGGCAAGGAAAACCGCCCTGAAGACGCCCTGAAAGTCAGCGCCGTCGACGCCGTGGTTGCTCCCGAGAAGCTGCAGGAAGCTGCCCTCGAGCTGATCAAGCGCGCCATTTCCGGTGAGTTCGACTACAAGGCCAAGCGTCAGCCGAAACTTGAAAAACTCAAGTTGAACGCCATTGAGCAGATGATGGCTTTCGAAACCGCCAAAGGTTTCGTCGCCGGTCAAGCGGGTCCGAACTACCCGGCGCCGGTCGAAGCAATCAAGACCATCCAGAAAGCCGCGAACTTCGGGCGCGACAAAGCTCTGGAAGTGGAAGCCGCAGGCTTCGTCAAACTGGCCAAGACCTCTGCTGCGCAGAGCCTGATCGGTCTGTTCCTGAACGATCAGGAACTGAAGAAAAAGGCCAAGGCCTACGACGAAATCGCCAAAGACGTGAAGCAGGCCGCCGTACTCGGCGCTGGCATCATGGGTGGCGGTATCGCCTATCAGTCGGCCTCCAAAGGCACGCCGATCCTGATGAAGGACATCAACGAGCAAGGTATCGAACAGGGTCTGGCCGAAGCCGCCAAGCTGCTGGTTGGCCGCGTTGATAAAGGTCGCATGACCGCTGCGAAAATGGCTGAAGTGCTCAACGGCATTCGTCCGACCTTGTCCTACGGTGACTTCGGTCACGTCGATCTGGTCGTCGAAGCTGTGGTCGAGAACCCGAAGGTCAAGCAAGCGGTACTGGCTGAAGTCGAAGGTCAGGTCAAAGAGGACACCATCCTCGCCTCCAACACTTCGACCATTTCCATCAGCCTACTGGCCAAGGCCCTCAAGCGTCCGGAAAACTTCGTCGGCATGCACTTCTTCAACCCGGTGCACATGATGCCGCTGGTGGAAGTGATCCGTGGCGAAAAGTCCAGCGAGCTGGCCATTGCCACCACCGTTGCCTACGCGAAGAAAATGGGCAAGAACCCGATCGTCGTCAATGACTGCCCGGGCTTTCTGGTCAACCGCGTGCTGTTCCCGTACTTCGGCGGTTTCGCCAAGCTGGTCAGCGCCGGTGTCGACTTCGTCCGTATCGACAAAGTCATGGAGAAATTCGGCTGGCCGATGGGTCCTGCGTACCTGATGGACGTGGTCGGCATCGACACCGGTCACCACGGTCGTGACGTCATGGCTGAAGGTTTCCCGGATCGCATGAAGGATGACCGTCGTTCGGCCATCGACGTGCTGTACGAAGCCAAGCGCCTGGGCCAGAAGAACGGCAAGGGTTTCTACGCCTACGAGGCCGACAAGAAAGGCAAGCAGAAGAAAGTCGCCGATCCGTCGGTGCTGGAAGTGCTCAAGCCGATCGTTTACGAGCAGCGCGAAGTCACTGACGAAGACATCATCAACTGGATGATGATCCCGCTGTGCCTGGAAACCGTGCGCTGCCTGGAAGACGGCATCGTCGAAACCGCCGCCGAAGCCGACATGGGTCTGGTTTACGGTATCGGTTTCCCTCCATTCCGTGGCGGCGCGCTGCGCTACATCGATTCGATCGGTGTCGCCGAGTTCGTTGCCCTGGCTGACCAGTACGCTGATTTGGGCGCGCTGTACCACCCGACCGCGAAGCTGCGCGAAATGGCCAAAAACGGCCAGAGCTTCTTCGGTTAAGCGCCCCCAACTAGAGTGAGAGTGAACTTATGAGCTTGAATCCTAGAGACGTTGTGATCGTCGACTTCGGTCGTACTCCGATGGGCCGCTCCAAGGGCGGCATGCACCGCAACACCCGCGCTGAAGACATGTCGGCGCACCTGATCAGCAAACTGCTGGAACGCAACAGCAAGGTCGACCCGGCGGAAGTCGAGGACGTGATCTGGGGCTGCGTCAACCAGACCCTGGAGCAGGGCTGGAACATCGCGCGCATGGCGTCGCTGATGACCCAGATCCCGCACACCTCTGCAGGTCAGACCGTCAGCCGTCTGTGCGGCTCGTCGATGAGCGCGCTGCACACCGCTGCGCAAGCGATCATGACCGGCAACGGTGACGTGTTCGTGGTCGGCGGTGTCGAGCACATGGGCCACGTGAGCATGATGCACGGTGTCGATCCGAACCCGCATATGTCGCTGTACGCGGCGAAAGCCTCGGGCATGATGGGCCTGACCGCTGAAATGCTCGGCAAGATGCACGGCATCACCCGCGAACAGCAGGATGCTTTTGGCGTGCGTTCTCACCAGTTGGCCCACAAGGCAACTGTGGAAGGCAAGTTCAAAGATGAAATCATCCCGATGCAGGGTTACGACGAGAACGGTTTCCTGAAACTGTACGACTACGACGAAACCATTCGTCCGGAAACTACCCTGGAAAGTCTGGCGGCGCTCAAGCCGGCATTCAATCCGAAGGGCGGTACCGTGACGGCGGGCACTTCGTCGCAGATCACAGACGGCGCCTCGTGCATGATCGTGATGTCGGCGCAGCGCGCGCAGGACCTGGGTATCCAGCCGATGGCGGTGATCCGTTCGATGGCAGTGGCGGGTGTGGATCCGGCGATCATGGGCTATGGTCCAGTGCCAGCGACCCAAAAAGCCCTGAAGCGTGCGGGCCTTGGTATCAACGATATCGACTTCTTCGAGCTCAACGAAGCTTTCGCTGCACAGGCCCTGCCAGTGCTGAAAGATCTGAAAGTGCTCGACAAGATGAACGAGAAGGTTAACCTGCACGGCGGCGCGATCGCCCTGGGTCACCCGTTCGGTTGCTCCGGTGCGCGTATTTCCGGCACCCTGCTGAACGTGATGAAGCAGAATAGCGGTACCTTCGGGGTGGCCACTATGTGCATTGGTCTCGGCCAAGGTATCTCCACCGTCTTCGAACGCGTTTAAGCGTCTCGTCGATGGAAGCCGGGGCCCAGTGCCCCGGTTTTTGTTTTTGGGTTTTTTATTTATTTTTGAAATGATTTCAGTGAGGGCCGAAGCATGCCGATACAACCTGGGCTCTATCAACATTACAAAGGTCCGCAATACCGTGTATTCAGTATTGCGCGGCATTCCGAGACCGAAGAAGAAGTGGTCTTTTACCAAGCCCTGTATGGCGATTACGGCTTTTGGGTGCGCCCGCTGAGCATGTTCGTCGAGTCGGTCGAGGTTGACGGCGAGCAGGTACCGCGCTTTGCTTTGGTGCAAGCCGAACCGAGCCTTTTTGACGAGGTTTGAGGCGACTGCGCAGAGAACCCTGCGCTTGACCTCACCTTGTATCAACTATATATAGCGGTGCCGCGTCAGGCGCCAACCGCCTTTCACTTCTAGAATTCAGGAATTTTCTGATCCATGGGCAAATCGCTGGTCATTGTGGAATCCCCGGCTAAGGCCAAGACCATCAACAAGTATCTGGGTAACCAATACGTGGTGAAGTCGAGTATCGGCCATATCCGAGACCTGCCCACCAGCGGTTCGGCTAGCGCCAGCAAAGAGCCAGCCGCCAAGCGTGGCAAGGCGGCTGCGGGCGAAGGTCCGGTGCTCTCGCCGAAAGACAAAGCTCGCAAGCAGCTGGTCTCGCGTATGGGCGTCGATCCCGAGCACGGCTGGAAAGCCAAGTACGAGATCCTTCCGGGTAAAGAGAAGGTCATCGAAGAGCTGCGCCGGCTCGCCAAGGATGCTGACACCATCTATCTCGCAACCGACTTGGATCGCGAGGGGGAAGCCATTGCCTGGCACCTGCGCGAAGCCATCGGTGGTGATGACAGCCGCTACAAGCGCGTGGTGTTCAACGAAATCACCAAGAAGGCGATTCAGGAAGCCTTCTCCGAGCCGGGCGAGCTGGACATCGATCGTGTCAACGCCCAGCAGGCGCGTCGCTTCCTCGACCGCGTCGTCGGCTACATGGTGTCGCCGCTGCTGTGGGCCAAGATCGCCCGTGGTCTGTCCGCCGGTCGTGTGCAATCGGTAGCGGTGAAACTGGTGGTCGAGCGTGAGCGCGAAATTCGTGCGTTCATCCCGG
The DNA here is from genome assembly GCF_020736465.1 of Pseudomonas sp. HN2. Lineage (NCBI taxonomy): Bacteria > Pseudomonadati > Pseudomonadota > Gammaproteobacteria > Pseudomonadales > Pseudomonadaceae > Pseudomonas > Pseudomonas sp. HN2. The sequence continues at coordinate 4,084,099 of NZ_CP085885.1, read as the reverse complement.
AAGAATACTGGGAAGTGCATGCCGATCTCGGCACTGCCAAAGGCTCGACCGTGCGTTTCGAAGTGGCTCGCGAAAAAGGCGAAGCCTTCAAGCCGCTCAACGAAGCCCAGGCCATGGCTGCGCTGGAGAAGCTCAAATCCTCCAGCTACAGCATCGTCAAGCGCGAAGACAAGCCGACCAGCAGCAAGCCGTCGGCGCCTTTCATCACCTCGACCTTGCAGCAGGCCGCGAGCAACCGCCTCGGTTTCGGCGTGAAGAAAACCATGATGATGGCCCAGCGTCTGTACGAAGCCGGCTACATCACTTACATGCGTACCGACTCGACCAATCTCTCGGCCGACGCCGTAGCGATGGCGCGCACTTACATCGAAGACGAGTTCGGCAAGAAATACCTGCCGGAATCGCCAAACGTCTACAGCAGCAAGGAAGGTGCGCAAGAGGCTCACGAAGCGATTCGTCCCTCCGACGCCAACACCACACCGAGCAAACTGGCGGGTATGGAGCGCGATGCCGAGCGTCTGTATGAGCTGATCTGGCGTCAGTTCCTCGCCTGCCAGATGCTGCCGGCGCAGTACCTGTCGACCACCGTCAGCGTTGGCGCTGGCGACTTCGAGCTGCGCGCCAAGGGCCGTATCCTCAAGTTCGACGGTTACACCCGCGTGATGCCACAAATTGCCAAGCCCGGCGATGACGACGTACTGCCGGATATGGCGCAGGGCGATGTGATGAAGCTGATCAAGCTCGATCCGTCGCAGCATTTCACCAAGCCACCGGCGCGCTACTCCGAAGCCAGTCTGGTCAAGGAAATGGAAAAACGCGGCATCGGTCGTCCTTCGACCTACGCTGCGATCATTTCGACCATTCAGGATCGCGGTTACGTGACGCTGCACAACCGCCGTTTCTATTCGGAGAAGATGGGCGACATCGTCACCGAGCGTCTTTCCGAGAGTTTCTCCAATCTCATGGACTACGGCTTCACCGCCGGCATGGAAGAGAACCTCGATGACGTGGCGCAAGGCGAGCGCGACTGGAAAAACGTACTGGACGAGTTCTACGGCGACTTCAAGAAGAAACTCGAAGTAGCGGAAAATCCGGACAGCGGCATGCGCGCCAACCAGCCGGTCATGACCGACATTCCGTGCACCACCTGCGGCCGCCCGATGCAGATTCGTACTGCCTCGACTGGCGTGTTCCTCGGCTGCTCGGGCTACAGCCTGCCGCCGAAAGAGCGCTGCAAGGCCACGGTCAACCTGGTGCCGGGCGATGAAATCGCAGCGGACGACGAGGGTGAATCGGAATCGCTGGTACTGCGTGGCAAGCATCGTTGCCCGATCTGCAGCACGGCGATGGACGCCTACCTGCTGGACGAAAAGCGCAAGTTGCACATCTGCGGTAACAACCCGGATTGCGCCGGTTATGAAATCGAAGAGGGCAGCTATCGCATCAAGGGCTATGAAGGTCCTAGTCTGGAGTGCGACAAGTGCGGCAGCGAGATGCAGCTCAAGACCGGTCGTTTCGGCAAGTTCTTCGGTTGCACCAACCCGGAGTGCAAAAACACCCGCAAACTGCTGAAGAGCGGTGACGCAGCGCCACCGAAGATGGATCCGGTGAAGATGCCTGAGCTGAAATGCGAAAAGGTCAACGACACCTACATCCTGCGCGACGGCGCATCCGGTCTGTTCCTGGCCGCCAGTCAGTTCCCGAAAAACCGCGAGACCCGTGCTCCGCTGGTAATCGAGATTCTGCCGCACAAGGACGAGATCGATCCGAAGTACCACTTCCTGTGCGAAGCTCCGCAGAAGGATCCTGACGGTCTGCCGGCGGTCATCCGCTACAGCCGCAAGACCAAGGAGCAATACGTGCAGACCGAAGTCGATGGCAAGCCTACAGGATGGAAGGCGTATTACGACGGTGGCAAGTGGACAGTTGAAGACAAGCGCAGCGCGAAGGCCAAGGCTGAGTAAGCGTTAGTCTGAACAGCGAAAAGGCCGCATGAAACCTTAAGGATTTCATGCGGCCTTTTTGTTTTGTGCTTGCGGTGGCATTGGCTGATCCACGACACTGTCGGGCCTGTGTGAAGCAATTATTTCGTTGTGGAGGCTGCCGTCATGGCCCACGAACTCTATACCCGCACCAACCAGAAAATCTATTTCGCCGGCCTGTCACTTGAAGCTCTGGCTCGTGCTGAAGAAGGGCGGGCGATGAATTCTCTGGCGCTGATTCAGGCCGGGCGTGAGTCGGCGCTGTTCCACCTCTACGGCGCACTGCTGGGTCTGTGTCATGAGATTGCCGGTTTTTACCGGCTACCGCAGGCCAATTCGCCGAGGGCGGAGGAGTTGCTGAAGCAGGAAGTTCTGGAATCGATCGCTATCCCGGAGCTCGCAGAAATGGTCGAGCTGGCCGGTAATCCGGAAACCTGGCTGGCCAAACTGCTGGCGGCGCACGCGGCACTGTTTCAACCTCCCAGGGTGCCACGCAAGCCGAAAGGCGACGTGACACAGCCGCTGATTCAGGCCATCAACCTGGATGAAGAAGAGGCGTCAGAAGAGCTGACTCGAGAGGAACTGGAGAGCTGGCGACAGAGCCTCAAAGGCTTGGCCATTAGATTCCGTGAAGGCTTGAACGAGTGCTGACGGGGTTTGATGCAGTGGCAATCAGAAACATGCTGCTGGTCAAGATCCCGAGCGAAGCTCGAATGATGTCTATATAATCGCTGCCTTTCGTGGAGAACAGACTTATATGCCAACGTCCTTTCTAGAAATTGTCGAGTTACCAGACGGCCGAATCGAACTGCGCAGGGCTGAGGACGAAGGCTCCCTGGTGACGCTGGATTTCTCCGAGGATGCCAAGGCGTTCCTGCAAGGCCAGCACGTCGAAATTGCCAAAGCGATGCTGAGCGTCGGCGTGCAGATGGCGGGGCGTATGGTTGAAGGCGAGTTTGATAAGGAAGAGGGGCCGCGGGTTCTTCATTGATCCACGCCTTGACCTTTTCTCGATCGCTTGCACTTCAGATCGGCTTCTCTATCCATGGAGAAGCCCTGCGCTTCACACAGCCCGCATCACCAGGCAATTACCCCAAACGAATGTTCAGACTCTGAGCTTCGCCCGTACGCGCGGCGCTGATCAGTTGTTGCCGCGAGTTGGCGTTCAACGGGTTGAGCCAGGTCACCACGGTATGGCTGCGACCCAGGCGCAAAGCTTCGCACGCCAGTTGCTGAGCGCTTTGAGTGCCCCGCGGTTGCAGCAGCAGAATGCGTTCGCGATTCAGTCCGGCATCGCGCAGCCAGGTTTGCGTCAGGCTGGCGGGCGGAGCGATCAGCGTCAGCCAGCGAGCATCCTGATCCTCGCTGAGCTCGCGCAGGATCGGCGCGAGCAGGTTCAGGCAGTTCCCGGCAGCACCACGCAGTGACAGTTCACTGAAGGCATCGGGTTTGGCATTCCAATCACGCTCGACCACGTCTTTCAGAATCGGCGCCATAGGCTGGGCCAGAAACGCTTCGAATAAAGGCAGTTGTGTTTGCTGAGGTGTGTGTGGGAACTGCATGGAGCCTCCTTTAGCGGCGAATGACGCCGACACTCAAGCCTTCAATCACCAGTTCCTGATCTTTCAGGTCGACTTCGATAGGGGCAAACTCGGGGTTTTCGGCGATCAGCCAGACTTTGCTGCCTTCCCGCTTGAAGCGCTTGACCGTGACTTCGTCGCCGATACGGGCAACCACGACCTGGCCGTTACGTGCTTCACGGGTGGTATGGACGGCCAATAGATCACCGTCGAAGATGCCGATGTCCTTCATGCTCATGCCGTGCACACGCAACAGGTAGTCGGCGCGAGGATGGAAAAAGGTCGGGTTGATGTTGCAGGATTCTTCGATGTGCTGCTGGGCGAGGATCGGCGCGCCGGCAGCCACTCGGCCAATGATCGGCAGGGTGGAGTCGTCGGCCTTGGCTTCGAAGCCGGGAATACGGATGCCGCGGGAAGCGCCGGGCGTCATCTCGATCGCGCCCTTGCGGGCCAGGGCCTTGAGATGTTCTTCCGCCGCATTGGGCGATTTGAAACCCAGTTCCTGAGCGATTTCCGCACGGGTGGGCGGATAGCCGTTGTCTTCTAGGCAACGTTTGATAAAGGCCAGAATCTCGGCTTGGCGTGGCGTCAGCTTTAGCATATTGATCGCTCTGTCTTTTTATACAGTGACTGGGATTATATACAGTGAAGCGCTCTTGGCAATGGGCGTTTTTTTGCCGCCCGCCGAGCGGTCGCCAAGGGCGCTTATTAATGCTGTGGTCTTGTGTGGTTAAATAGCTGACCGACCATTCCCAAAACGAACCGGCAGGCTTGACAAGGCACAGGCTGAAACGTATGTTTCAAACAAGTGTTTGTCAGGCGGAGTAGCCATGGCCCAGTCGGAAACCGTTGAACGCATTCTTGATGCTGCCGAGCAGTTGTTCGCGGAGAAAGGATTCGCTGAAACCTCATTGCGTTTGATCACCAGCAAGGCTGGCGTCAATCTGGCTGCGGTGAATTATCACTTCGGCTCGAAGAAGGCGCTGATCCAGGCGGTGTTTTCGCGTTTTCTCGGACCATTCTGCGTCAGTCTCGACAAAGAGCTCGAGCGCCGTCAGGCCAAGCCGGAAAACAAGCCGACGCTCGAAGAGTTGCTGGAAATCCTCGTCGAGCAAGCACTCGTCGTGCAGCCTCGCAGCGGCAACGACCTGTCCATCTTCATGCGCCTGCTCGGCCTCGCGTTCAGTCAGAGCCAGGGCCACTTGCGGCGTTATCTGGAAGACATGTACGGCAAGGTGTTCCGCCGCTACATGCTCCTGGTCAACGAAGCGGCGCCACGCATTCCGCCGATCGAGCTGTTCTGGCGCGTGCACTTCATGCTTGGCGCCGCCGCGTTCAGCATGTCCGGGATCAAGGCCTTGCGCGCGATTGCCGAAACCGATTTCGGCGTCAACACGTCCATTGAGCAAGTGATGCGCCTGATGGTGCCGTTCCTCGCCGCCGGCATGCGCGCCGAAACCGGCGTTACCGATACAGCCATGGCCAGTGCGCAATTGCGGCCGCGCAGCAAATCCACGCCGGTCGCCGCCAAGGTTTGACCGCGCACGGGTGGGCGCGGCAGCGGGGATCCGCTAAGCTAGCCGGCCATGCCGACTCTCGTACTGAACCCGATCTGCATGAGTTCTGCTGACCGTCCGGGCGCTGCCCACGGTAGCGAACACAGGCAGGTCGGGTTTTTCGTTTTCAAGGAATCTCTATGACTGCTGGCCTGCAAGGCTCGTTGATGGTGGACGTCGCCGGTACCTGGCTGACGGCCGAAGATCGCCAATTGTTGCGTCAGCCCGAAGTGGGCGGCCTGATCATTTTCGCCCGTAACATCGAGCACCCGCGCCAGGTGCGTGAACTCAGCGCGGCTATCCGTGCGATTCGTCCGGATCTGTTGCTGGCGGTGGATCAGGAGGGCGGGCGCGTGCAGCGCCTGCGTCAGGGTTTCGTCCGTCTGCCGGCCATGCGCGCCATCGCCGACAACCCGAACGCCGAATACCTCGCCGAGCAATGCGGCTGGATCATGGCCACCGAAGTGCTGGCGGTCGGGCTCGACCTGAGTTTCGCCCCGGTGCTGGATCTGGACTATCAGCGCAGCGCCGTGGTCGGAACCCGTTCTTTCGAAGGCGATCCCGAGCGTGCTGCCTTGCTCGCAGGGGCATTCATTCGCGGCATGAACAGCGCTGGCATGGCCGCCACCGGCAAACATTTCCCCGGCCACGGTTGGGCCGAAGCCGATTCTCACGTGGCGATCCCGAACGACGAGCGCAGCCTCGACGAGATCCGCGCCAACGATCTCGTGCCGTTTGCCAAACTCAGCAAACACCTGGCCGCCGTCATGCCGGCCCACGTCATCTATCCGCAAGTCGACTCACAGCCCGCCGGCTTCTCCCGGCGCTGGCTACAGGAGATCCTGCGCGGCGAGTTGCAGTTCGATGGCGTTATCTTCAGTGATGATCTGTCGATGGCCGGCGCCCATGTGGTCGGGGACGCCGCCAGTCGCATCGAAGCTGCGCTCACTGCTGGCTGCGACATGGGCCTGGTATGCAACGACCGCGCCGCTGCCGAACTGGCCCTCAGCGCCGCCCAGCGCATGAAGGTCAAGCCGTCCGCGCGTATCGCGAAGATGCGCGGTCAGGCTTTCGCCAGCACCGATTATCGTCAGGACCCGCGTTGGCTCACCGCCCTCGGCGCGCTCAAAGACGCCCAACTGATCGATTAAGGATTTTTCGTTATGACCGTTTACGCAATCATCGGTGGCACCGGCCTGACTCAGCTCGAAGGCTTGAGCATCCGCCAGTCGCTGGCAGTCGACACTCCTTACGGCGCGCCTTCGGCCGAAGTGCAGATTGGTGAGTACGCGGGCAAGGAAGTGCTGTTCCTCGCCCGTCACGGTCACCCGCACCGCTTTCCGCCACACAAGGTCAACTACCGCGCCAACCTCTGGGCATTGAAGCAGGCCGGTGCCGAAGCGATCATCGCAGTGAATGCGGTCGGCGGGATTCATTCGGCCATGGGCACCGGGCATTTCTGCGTGCCGCATCAGATCGTCGACTACACCAGCGGGCGCGAGCACACCTATTTCGCCGACGATCTGGAACACGTCACTCATATCGATTTCAGCTTTCCCTACAGCGAGCCGTTGCGTCAGCAACTGATTGCCGCGCTCGCCGCTGAAGGCTGCGAATACAGCGATCAGGGCGTGTACGCCTGCACCCAGGGCCCACGTCTGGAAACGGTCGCGGAGATCGTCCGACTGGAACGTGACGGCTGCGACATCGTCGGCATGACCGGCATGCCGGAAGCCGCGCTGGCCCGTGAGCTGGATCTGGATTACGCCTGTCTGGCGCTGGTGGTGAATCCAGCCGCGGGCAAGACCACAGAAGTGATCACCATGGCAGAAATCGAGCAGGCACTGCACGATGGCATGGGCAAGGTGAAATCTACGTTGGCACGGGTGCTGGCCAGCTAAGGACTGTCCATGAGCATTTTCATCGAGCGGCTTAAAGGGCTGATATGGACCCACGCATTCACTAGCAAGGCGTTGGCCAAGGCCCGCGCTTATGCTGCCGATGACCGGGTCGAGATCATCGAAATCGATGACAAAAAAATCGAGGCGTTCTGCGTCGGTTCGGAACTTCAGGCGTATGAGCAAAGCATCTACCTGTCCGAAGATCGCCTGGGATCGGTTAATTTGCGGTGCTTGTGTACCTGTCCCGTTGCGATCGATTGCAAGCATTGTGCAGCGGTGCTCTATCACCTGCAGGGCACTGGCGACGATACGTCTGAAAGTGACGCAGCGGTCCCCTTGGGCCGGGCCCTGGAGCATTGGCTGTCGACAATTCCCGTGCCGGCCAAGCCTGCTGAAGAAAGTGCGCAAACCGCAGGCACGCGTCTGTTTTACAAGCTCAAACCGACGCCTGCGAACGGCAAGTGGCTGCTCGATATTTTCAAGGTCTATCAGCTCAAGAGCGGCGAGTTGCGCGAAGTAAAACCGATGTATTCGCTCTCGGACATGCTCATGCGCCAGCCCGGCTACCTGTCCGAGCTGGATCTGCGCGTCGCCAGGCTGCTGGTCGCCATGCACTCCCATCACGCCTATTACAGCGGCTATCCGCTGGAAGGCAGCAGTGGCGCCGAACTGCTGGAAATGCTCCTGCGCACCTCGCGCCTGTTCCTCGAATTCGAAGACTTGCAGCCCCTGACGCCGGGCGCGAAACGCGTGGGCCAGTTCTCTTGGGCCGAGCAGGCCGACGGCGGCTTCCGCGCGCAGTGGAGCAGTGCCGAAGCCGCACAGGAAACCGTGCTGGCGCTGGAGCCGCTTTATTACCTCGATCGTGAGCAGCGACAGGTTGGCCCTCTGTTCAGTGAGCTGGAAGAAAAACTCGCCTGCCATTTGACCCTCGCCCCAGACATTCCGGCGCGTCAGGCCATGCAGTTCAGTCATCGCATGAGCGCGACGACCAGAATCCCGCCGCCGCACAAGCTCACCGAACGAATCATCGATGACGTGCTGCCGCAGCCGCAGTTGACCCTCGTCAGCGGTCGAGAACGCTCGCGCTGGGAATACGTGCTGGAGCACCGCGCCGCTCTGCTGTTTACCTACAACGGCCATCCGGTGGTGGATCGCAACCCGGAAGTAATGATCCTCAACGGCAGCGAAACCCAGCGCATTCAACGTCAGCCTGCGCTGGAAAAGAAGCTGCGCCAGAGCCTGCAAAAGCACGGCTTCAAAAAAGCCACGCGCAAGAGCGCTATGGATCGTCCCGGCGAGATGTTTACCTTGCCGGATGATTCCGCCTGGCTCGGATTCATGCACGAAGGGCTTGCCACACTGCGCGCCGCAGACTGGAAAATCGAGATCAGTCCCGGCTTCCATTTCAATGTGCAACCGGTTGAACAGTGGTACGCCGAGGTCGAAGAAGAGGCCGGGCATCAGTGGTTTGATTTGCAGTTGGGCATCGTCGTCAATGGCGAGCGCTACAGCTTGCTGCCGATCCTTCTGCATCTGTTGCGCACCCAGCCGCGCTTGCTCGACCCGGTCAATCTGGCGCAACGCAGCGATGACGAAAAACTCCTGATCGAACTCAAGCCCAACGGTTTTGGCGATCCGGCGGGTGCCAAGGTCGCGTTGCCGCTGAGTCGGGTCAAACCGCTGATGGCGACGCTGGGTGAACTGTACCTGGGCGGACATCAGGGCGATGCGCTGCGCTTGACCGCTCCAGACGCCGCGCGCCTGAGTATGCTCGATGGCGTGCCGCTGGATTGGCAGGGCGGCGAGCGCCTGCGGTCCTTTGCCAGGCGCCTGCAGAATTCCAGTCACGCCCACGTTGCTGCGCCGGCCGGTCTCAATGCGCAACTGCGCCCGTATCAGCTCGAAGGCTTGAACTGGATGCAAACCCTGCGCGAGCTGGAGGTCGGCGGCATTCTTGGCGATGACATGGGCCTGGGCAAAACCCTGCAGACCCTGGCGCACCTGCTCACGGAAAAGCACGCCGGGCGTCTCGATTGCCCGGCACTGGCGGTAATGCCGACCAGCCTGATTCCCAACTGGCTCGATGAAGCCGAGCGCTTCACGCCGCAGTTGAAAGTGCTGGCGCTGCACGGCACCGGGCGGCAAAAAGACTTCGCCAATCTCGCCGAATACGACCTTGTGCTGACCACTTACGCATTGCTGCCCAGGGATCTGGAGACGTTGCAGCCGCAGGCGTGGAGCGTACTGATTCTCGACGAAGCGCAGAACATCAAGAACCCGCTGAGCAAAGCCGCGCAGGCCGCACGTGACTTGCAGGCCCGTCAGCGCTTGTGTCTGAGCGGTACGCCACTGGAAAACCACCTCGGGGAGCTGTGGTCGCAGTTCCATTTCCTCATGCCCGGCTGGCTCGGCGACAGCAAGTCGTTCAACCGCGATTACCGCACACCGATCGAGAAGCACGGCAACGTGCAGCGCATGCAGCACCTGACGGCGCGGATCAAGCCGTTTTTGCTGCGGCGCAAGAAGGATCAGGTCGCTACCGAGTTGCCGCCGAAAACCGAGATCATTCACTGGGTCGAACTCAGCGATGGTCAGCGCGACGTCTATGAAACGGTGCGCGTGGCCATGGACAAAAAGGTCCGCGACGAAATCGCCCGCAGCGGCGTGGCGCGCAGTCAGATCATCATTCTCGATGCGCTGCTCAAGCTGCGTCAGGTCTGCTGCGATCTGCGCTTGATCAACATGCCGCTCACGGCGAAGGCGTTGCGCTCGGGCAGCGGCAAGCTGACCAGCCTGATGGAGATGCTTGAAGAATTGCTCGGTGAAGGTCGCAGAATTCTGCTGTTCTCCCAGTTCACCTCGATGCTGGCGCTGATCGAGGAGGAGTTGCAGCAGCGTGGGCTCGGTTATTCGTTGCTGACCGGCGACACCACCGACCGGCGCACGCCAGTCAAGAATTTTCAGGGCGGCAAGGTGCCGTTGTTCCTCATCAGTCTCAAGGCCGGCGGTACTGGTCTAAACCTGACGGCGGCGGACACGGTGATTCACTTCGATCCGTGGTGGAACCCGGCCGTGGAGAATCAGGCGACTGATCGGGCTTATCGTATCGGCCAGAACAATCCGGTATTCGTCTACAAGCTGATTGCCAAAGGCACCGTGGAGGAGAAGATCCAGGCGTTGCAGCAGGAGAAGGCTGCGCTGGCCGGGGCTGTGCTTGAGGGGGGCACGACGGGCGGCTTCAAATTGGAACAGAGTGATATCGAAGCGTTGTTTGCGCCGTTGCCTGTTTCCAGAGGTTGAAGGGTTTGAACCGCGGTGAGGCCCTTCGCGAGCAGGCTCGCTCCCACATTTGATCTTCAGTGAATCTGGATCGTGTGGGAGTGAGCCTGCTCGCGAAAGCTATCTAACCGGCGACGACGATTTCAACGCTTGTCGATCTTGTCCGGCAACGGCGCAAACAGCGCTTCAATATCATCGCTCTGCAACTTCCAGTCTCCGGCCTTGCGCCCATCGAGCACGCCCGCGGCGAGGTCGGACTTTTCCTTCTGCAGGTGCTGAATCTTCTCTTCCACCGTGCCCCGGGCAATCATCTTGTACACGAACACCGGTTTTTCCTGGCCAATGCGATAGGCCCGATCGGTGGCCTGGTTCTCGGTCGCCGGGTTCCACCACGGGTCGTAGTGAATCACCGTATCGGCTTCGGTCAGGTTCAGACCGACACCGCCAGCCTTCAGGCTGATCAGAAAGATCTGACGCTTGCCGCTCTGGAATTCCTTTACCGGGGTGCGCCGGTCACGGGTCTGGCCGGTGAGCAGGGCATAGGCGACCTTGCGTTTTTTCAGTTCGTCCTCGATCAACGACAGCATCGAAGTGAATTGCGAGAACAGCAGAATCCGCCGACCTTCTTCGAACAATTCCTCAAGCATTTCCATCAGGCTGTCGAGTTTGCCCGAGGTGCTGCCGCGTGCAGGCAGGGTGGCGTCGTTGACCAGACGCAGGTCGCAGCAGACCTGACGCAGCTTGAGCAGTGCTTCGAGAATGATGATCTGGCTGCGCGCCACACCTTTGCGGGTGATCTCGTCGCGGACTTTCTTGTCCATCGCCAGGCGCATGGTTTCGTACACATCGCGCTGCGCTTCGTTGAGTTCGACCCAATGGATGATTTCGGTTTTCGGCGGCAGCTCAGTGGCGACCTGCTCTTTGGTCCTGCGTAGCAGAAACGGTTTTATCCGACCGTTGAGGTGCTGCAGCCTGACTTCACTGCCGCGCTTTTCGATCGGCACGCGGTAGTCGGCATTGAAGCTCTTCACGTCGCCGAGCCAGCCCGGCAGCAGGAAGTGAAACAGCGACCACAGTTCACCCAAGTGGTTTTCCAGCGGCGTACCGCTGAGGCACAGGCGCTGGCGCGCATTCAGGTCGCGCGCGGCCTGGGCGGCTTTGCTGTTGGGGTTCTTGATGTACTGCGCTTCGTCCAGCACCAATACGTGCAGCGGCTGTTTGGCCAAGCGCTCGACGTCTTTTGGCAGCAGGGCGTAGGTGGTGAGGATCAGATCGAAGTCGGCGAGATTGTCGAAGTGTTTCTTGCGCGTGGCGCCATACAGCGCGAGTACTTTCAGTTGCGGAGTAAAGTGCGCGGCCTCGTCGAGCCAGTTGGGGATCAGGCTGGTCGGCATCACCACCATGCACGGGCGATCGAGGCGTCCGGCGTTCTTCTCGGTGAGAATATGCGCCAGGGTCTGTAGGGTTTTGCCCAGGCCCATGTCATCCGCAAGAATCCCGCCGACTTCCAGTTGCCGCAGCGATTGCATCCAGCTCAAGCCTTCGAGCTGGTAGGGGCGCAGCGTTGCGTTCAAGCCTTGCGGCGCTTCGGCGCTGAAATCGCGGATGTCGCGCAGGCGCTGAGCGAAGGTGCGGATCTGCTCGCCGCCTTCCCACAGCAGCGGCAGGCCTTCCAGCGAATTGAGCCGGGTGGCGTCAGCCTTGCTCAGGCGCAGGGTGGTTTCGCCCGGCTCCTGCAAATAGAACTCGCCCAGCGTCATCAATACCGGCTTCAAGCGGCCGAGCGGCAGCGCCACTTGCAACGGGCCGTGCTCGCTGGTGCGTTGCGGAATGTTTACCAGAATCAATTCGTCATCGCGACGGCGGGCGAGGCGTTCCGGGTTGAGGATCTCGGTGTGCGAGCGCATCAGATTGAGCAGGATCGGCAGCAGGCTCAGGCGTTCGCCGTTGACGATAATGCCCAGTTCCAGATCGAACCAGTCGCGCTCCGGCGCCTGTTCGACGGTGGCGTACCAGTCGTCGACGGCGGTCAGGTCGAAGCCGAATTCTTCATCGATCTGCAACTCCCAGCCCTGGCTGCGCAACTTCGGCAGATCGTTGAGAGTGAAGGTCAGCCAGGCGCTGTCGTTGACCATTTCGTAAAGTTCGCCGGCGCTTTCCGGCAGAGCTTTGCTCTGCCGGGTGGCGATGCGGAAACCGAGGATGCGTAGCTGTTCGCGGTAGGACTGTTCAACATCCGGGTGGCGTTTTATCCGCAGGGTCTGGGTTTCCTGACGGATCAGGATATCGCTGTGTTTTTGCCCGCTGACGTATTCGTCCAGATAGCTGAACGACAGCGCCGCGCGGTGTTGAATGTAACGCTGCATCTTGCCGTTGCGCGGCTCGAAGGCGCTGAACTCGACGCTCGCCAGCCACAAGCGCGGCACCGGCTGCACGTTGTCCACCAGCACTTGCGGCGGCGCTTTCGGACTGCGGTTTTCCAGCACCGCCTGGAGTTTCTCCAGCAGTTCGGCATCTTTCGCGGCGGCGGGGTAGTCGAGGGTTTCCTGGATTTTCAGCAGCACCGCAGCGCAGTGTTTGCAGTTGCTGCGCACCGGACAGGTGCAGGTGGCGTCGACCAGCAGCAGGGTGGCTTTGGCTGACTCGCGCAGATGGATAGTCTGCCGGTAGACACTGCCGCCAGAACCTTCGCAACTGGCGGTGATGGTCGCATCGCCGACCTGGGCGATGCGCACCCGATTCTCCAAAGCGTAGCGACGGCCGCGCTCCAGACTCTGTTCTTTGAATCGGCTGACCCACGACGGGGCCAGCGGTTTGCTCAGGGGCGGCGGCATAAGGACTTCGATCAGTCCGGCACGACTTCAGGCGCTTCCCGCGGCGCTGGCGCGGTGAGGGAAGTGATCTTGATCAGCAAGGCCAGATGACCGTTGTCGAGGTAGTTGAGCTGGCCGTTCTTGGTGTGGCTGTCCTGGCGCAGACGCTCACTGGCGGTGACCAGGCCATTGGCGTCGATCTGATTGACCCAGAAGTCGGCGGTCACGTCGGTGAAGCGGCCGAGTTTCATTTCCAGCGTGCCCTCGATGGGGAACTGGCCGAACTGCTCCTGACCTTCACTGACTGCGACTTTCGCTGGCGCTTCGCCGAGGCTCTGCTGCCAGGCTTTGTGCATCAGCACCGTGTACTCGCCGCTGGCCGTGAGTTTGGTTACCACATCATTGAGCGCGGGCGTGCGCTGGCTGTCGTTGCCCAAACGCTGGGCGCCAGCGGCCCAGTCTTCCGGGGCGGCGCGGCTGACGATTGCGGGTACGGCATTCTGGCGCACCAGAATCATTTCGACCTGATACGTGTCATCGGCAAACGCCGCTGGTGCTGCCACTGTAATCAAGAGCGAGGCAAGCAACAAAGTCAGAGAGCGGAACAGGCGCATCGGGCGTCCTTCAAGCGGATTTCGGGATGAGGCGCTCAAACAGCGCCTCGACAGTATTGAAACGTTCTTCCGGGCGCTCCATCGGCACCTGGAATTTGAACATCGTTGCGCCTTCGAACTTGTAGCGTTTGGGCTGCGTCTGGATCAGCTTGATCAGGGTCATCGGGTCAACCGGCGTCTGCGCTTCGAACTCGATGCGCCCGCCTTGCGGCCCGCCATCGACCTTCTTGATGCCGAGCTTTTCCGCCTGCAGTTTCAACGCGGTGATCCGCACCAGGTTCTTGGTCGGCTCCGGCAGCAGGCCGAAGCGGTCGATCATCTCGACCTGCAGATCCTTGAGCCCTTCCTCATCGGTGGCCGAGGCGATGCGTTTATACAGAATCAGCCGCGCATGCACATCCGGCAGATAATCTTCCGGAATCAGCGCCGGCACCCGCAGATTGACTTCCGGGCCGCCGCCAAGCGGTTGATCGAGGTTGGGTTGCTCGCCTTTGCGGATCGACTTCACCGCGCGCTCGAGCATCTCCATATACAGGGTGAAACCGACCGCCTGAATCTGCCCGCTCTGACCATCGCCGAGCAGTTCGCCGGCGCCACGGATTTCCAGGTCGTTGGTGGCCAGGACGAAACCGGCGCCGAGGTCCTGGGTGTTGGCGATCGCCTCCAGACGCTTTTCCGCATCCGAGGTGATCTGCTGGCGCGGCGGCGTCAGCAGGTAGGCGTAAGCCTGGTGGTGACTGCGACCGACACGACCACGCAACTGGTGCAACTGCGCCAGACCGAACTTGTCGGCGCGCTCGATGATGATGGTGTTGGCGCTCGGCACGTCGATGCCGGTCTCGATGATGGTCGAGGCGATCAGCACGTTGAAGCGCTTGTGGTAGAAATCGCTCATCACCTGTTCGAGTTCACGCTCGCGCATCTGCCCGTGGCCGATACCGATGCGCGCTTCCGGCACCAGTTCGGCGAGGTCGGCGGCGCATTTCTCGATGGTCTTCACATCGTTGTGCAGGTAGTAAACCTGACCGCCACGCAGCAGTTCACGCAGCAACGCCTCTTTGACCGTGCTCTTGTTCTGCTCCATGACGAAAGTGCGCACCGACAGGCGTCGCGCCGGCGGAGTGGCGATGATCGACAGGTCGCGCATGCCCGACACTGCCATGTTCAGCGTGCGCGGGATCGGCGTGGCGGTCAGGGTCAGGATGTCGACTTCGCTGCGCAGGGCCTTGAGCTGTTCCTTCTGGCGCACGCCGAAACGGTGTTCTTCGTCGATGATCACCAGCCCGAGGTTTTTGATCTTCACGTCGTCGGACAGCAGCTTGTGCGTGCCGATAACGATGTCGATCTTGCCTTCCGCCAGATCGGCGATTGCCGCGTTGACTTCCTTGGCCGACTTGAAGCGACTCATCACTTCCACCGTCACCGGCCAGTCGGCGAAGCGGTCGCGGAAGCTGTTGTAGTGCTGCTGGGCGAGGAGGGTGGTCGGCACCAGAATCGCCACTTGACGCCCGCCGTGCACGGCGATGAACGCGGCGCGCATGGCCACTTCGGTCTTGCCGAAGCCGACGTCGCCACAGACCAGGCGATCCATCGGTTTCGGCGCGAGCATATCCTCGCGCACGGCCTCGATGGTGGCTTGCTGGTCGGGAGTTTCTTCGAACGGGAAACCGGCGCTGAACGTAGCGTAATCGGCCTTCGGGTCGGCGAAGGCATAACCTTCACGGGCGGCGCGACGGGCATAAATGTCGAGCAGTTCAGCGGCGACGTCGCGCACCTGTTCGGCGGCTTTGCGCTTGGCTTTCTGCCAGGTTTCCGAGCCGAGGCGATGCAGCGGCGCGAGCGAATCGTCGCTGCCGGTGTAGCGTGCGATCAGGTGCAGGTTGGCGACCGGCACGTAGAGCTTGGCGTTCTCGGCGTATTCGAGGGTGAGGAATTCGGCGGCCTGATTGTCGATTTCCAGAATCGTCAGGCCCAGGTAGCGGCCGACGCCGTGATCGATATGCACCACCGGCGCGCCTTCGCGCAGCTCCGTGAGGTTCTTGATCACCGCATCGTTGCTGACGTCGCTGCGCTTCTCGCGGCGACGACGTTGCATGACGCGCTGGCCGAACAGCGGACTTTCCGCGACCAGCGCCAACGCCGGGTCGTCGAGCAGCAGACCTTCGTCGAGCGGGGCGATAGTGATCGCCAGACGATCCTTGCTGGCGACGAAGTCCGGCCAGCTGTCGACGGTTTTCGGCCGCAGCTTCAGACGTTCCAGCAGTTCCAGCAGGACTTCGCGACGCCCCGCCGATTCAGCGGTGAACAGCACGCGCCCGGGGAAATCTTCGAGGAAACCTGCCAGCGCCGCCAGCGGTTGCGTGGCCTTGGCTTCGATGGCCAGATCCGGCAGCGCGTGCGCCGGGAAGCGTTCACGGCCCACGCCGCTTTCAACGTCCTGCTGACTGGCGACGACCCGCGGCCAGTTCTTCAGGCGCGCAAAGCAGTCTTCCACCGGCAGGAACAGTTCGGCCGGTGGCAATAAAGGACGCGAAGGATCGACGCGGCGTTCTTCATAACGGTTGCGCACGTCGTTCCAGAAATTTTCCGCCGCTTGCTCGATGCCCGGCAGCGAGAACACCTGAGTGTCCTGGGGCAGGTAATCGAACAAGGTCGAGGTTTCGTCGAAGAACAGCGGCAGGTAATACTCGATACCGGCCGGGGTGATGCCGCTGCTCAGGTCCTGAAAGATCGGGCAGCGGCGGAAGTCGACGTCGAAGCGCTCGCGAAAGCGTGCCTTGAAGCGGGTGACTGCGTCTTTCTGCAGTGGGAACTCACGAGCCGGCAGCAGCTTGACCGACTCGACCTTGTCGATCGAACGCTGGGTTTCCGGATCGAAGGTGCGCAGGGTTTCGATTTCGTCATCGAACAGGTCGATGCGATAGGGCAGCTTGCTGCCCATCGGGAACAGGTCGATCAGCGCGCCGCGTACGGTGAACTCGCCGTGCTCATACACCGTGTCGACATAGCGATAGCCGCTGGCTTCGAGCCGCGCGCGCATCTGTTCGACGTCGAGCTTCTGGCCGATGTCCAGCACCAGGCTGCTGCCGAGCAGGAATTTGGTCGGCGCCAAACGGTGCAGGGCGGTGGTGATCGGCACCACCAGCACACCGTGGGCCAGTTCCGGCAGGCGATAGAGGCTGGCGATGCGCTGGGAAATGATGTCCTGGTGCGGCGAGAACAGGTCGTAGGGCAGGGTTTCCCAGTCGGGGAAATGCAGCACGGGCAAATCCGGGGCGAAGAAACTCAGCTCCTGTTCCAGCCGTTCGGCACTTTGGCTGTCGGCGGTCAGCAGCAGGGTAAAGCGCTTGGCAGCGCTGGCAGCCTCGGCAATCGCCAGGCTGAGGGCGGCACCGGGCAGATTGCCCCAATGCTGTTTACCTGCTTCGGCAGGGAGTAGCGGTAGACGCAGAACAGGCACGGAAGGTTGAGCTCCAGGCGTTGCGACAAAGTCGGTAATTGTAGCGGCCTCCGGTGCCGCCTGTCAGTTGCAGACTGCGTCTATCTTCACGGTTTGGACGAAATGTAGTGGTAACCATAAAAACGGGCACTTTTTTCGTGGTTATGTAGTGCCGAAAC
Organism: Pseudomonas sp. HN2; assembly: GCF_020736465.1. NCBI lineage: Bacteria > Pseudomonadati > Pseudomonadota > Gammaproteobacteria > Pseudomonadales > Pseudomonadaceae > Pseudomonas > Pseudomonas sp. HN2. The sequence goes on along the minus strand of NZ_CP085885.1, from coordinate 4,066,753 downwards.
CGCGCGGTGTTACGGAGGGTTACAGACATCGTCTAACAGTCGTCGAAAAATTGACTGCGCTGAAAGCCCCGGTTTTACTGGGCTGGAGAAAGGCGTAAATTTTTTGAACGGGATTTTGTTACCGATTGCGCGACAAGCGCGCATTGCTGAAAGGGCTTGTCGGCGGCATAATGTAGCCCCTTTTTTCTGCCCCTACATGTGGAAGGTTACCGTGACTCAGAAGCCCGACCAGTGTCTTGGTGAATGGATCGACCGTGAAGCACTCGCAGAAGCGATGATCCCGCTTATCGGTCAGCTCTACCGCAATAACAACGTGGTTAGCTCGATCTATGGCCGCAGCCTGATCAACCAGTCTGTCATCGCGATTCTCAAAGCTCACCGCTTTGCTCGCCACCGTTCTTCCGACGACAGCGAACTCTCCGTCCACGAAACATTCCCACTGCTCAAGGCCATGAGCGAGCTCAAGCTCGGCGCGGCGTCGGTGGATCTGGGCAAGCTGGCGTTCAAATTCCGCAATGAAGGCAACGGCCGCAGCGCCGAGCAGTTCGTGCGTGAAGAGATGGCTGACGTGGTTGGTCAGCAAAACGCCTCGGCCCGCAAAGGCACTGACGTTGTTCTTTACGGCTTCGGTCGTATCGGCCGTCTGCTGGCGCGCATCCTGATCGAGAAAACCGGTGGTGGCGACGGTCTGCGTCTGCGTGCCATCGTCGTGCGCAAAGGCGCCGAGAACGACCTGACCAAACGCGCCAGCCTGCTGCGCCGCGATTCGGTACACGGTTCGTTCAACGGCACCATTACCATCGACGAAGAAAACAACACCATCACCGCCAACGGTAACCTGATCCAGGTGATCTACGCGAAGAACCCGACCGAGGTGGATTACACCCAGTACGGCATCAAAGACGCGCTGCTGGTGGACAACACTGGTGTATGGCGTGACGCCGATGGCCTGGGTCAGCACCTGGCCTGCCCGGGTATCGACCGCGTTGTTCTGACCGCGCCTGGCAAGGGCAAGCTGAAGAACATCGTTCACGGCATCAACCACGGTGAAATCACCGCTGACGACAAGATCGTGTCCGCCGCTTCCTGCACCACCAACGCCATCGTGCCGGTGCTGAAGGCTGTGAATGACAAGTTCGGCATCATCAACGGTCACGTCGAAACCGTTCACTCGTACACCAACGACCAGAACCTGATCGACAACTTCCACAAGGGCGATCGCCGTGGTCGCAGCGCCGCGCTGAACATGGTGATCACCGAAACCGGCGCCGCCACCGCTGCGGCCAAGGCGCTGCCAGAGCTGGCCGGCAAGCTGACCGGCAACGCGATTCGTGTGCCGACGCCGAACGTGTCGATGGCCATTCTCAACCTCAACCTTGAGAAAGCCGCCACCCGTGAAGAGATGAACGAGTACCTGCGCTACATGGCGCTGCACTCCGAGCTGCACAAGCAGATCGACTTCGTCAATTCGCAGGAAGTTGTGTCGACTGACTTCGTCGGCTCGCGTCACGCCGGTGTAGTCGACGCTGAAGCGACCATCGTGCAGGACAACCGCGTTGTTCTGTACGTCTGGTACGACAACGAGTTCGGCTACAGCTGCCAGGTGGTTCGCGTGATGGAAGACATGGCTGATGTGAATCCGCCAGCGTTCCCGCGCTAAGCCTCAGGCTTGAATGAAAACGCCCCGGCATTTTGTCGGGGCGTTTTTGTTTGTCTGCTTTATAGAGTTGTGTTGCCTGCGTAGGCCTCATCGCGAGCAGGCTCACTCCTACAGGGGGGCGTTCACAATTCCCTGTGGGAGCGAGCCTGCTCGCGAAAGCATTCTGTCAGGCGCCGCTGGCAACCGAAGCCTGCGCCGTGCGCAACTCATGCCGATTGCCACGGAACAACACCAGCGTGGCAACCAGGCCCAATACCGCCGCGCCGCTGAGCCAGATGCCCGGTGCTGCCTTGTTGTCCAGCACATGAATCAGGTAGGTGCACGCCGCCGGAGTGAACCCGCCGAACGTCGCCGTCGCCAGGCTGTAGGCCAGTGAAAACCCGGTCGTGCGCACTTCCACCGGCATGATCTCGGTCAGCGCCACCACCATCGCACCGTTGTAGGAGCCATAGAGGAACGACAGCCACAGTTCGACAATCAGCAAATGGCTGAAGCTCGGATTCGCCACCAGCCACGACAGCGCCGGATACGCAGTCAGGATCGCCAGAATCGTCGCCGCCAGCAGTAAGGGCTTTCGCCCGATCTTGTCGGAAACAGCGCCCATCACCGGCAGCCAGAAGAAGTTCGACAAACCAATGCACACGGTCACCAGCAAGGCATCGAGGTCCGACAGGTGCAGTTCGGCTTTGCCGAACGTCGGGGTGTAGGCGGTGATCAGGTAGAACGACACCGTGGTCATCACCACCAGTGCCATGCCGGCGATGACGATGCCGAAGTTCTGGCCGATCGAACGGACGATTTCGCCGAGGGTAGGGCGGTGGGTGCGCGCCTGGAATTCCGGAGTTTCCTCCAGCGAGCGGCGGATGAAGAAAATCACCGGCACGATCATGCAGCCAATCAGAAACGGTACGCGCCAGCCCCATTCGCCCATTTGCTCCGGACTCAGCCAGTGATTCAGAGCAACGCCGAGCAGGCCGGCGAACACCACCGCAGCTTGTTGGCTGGCGGACTGCCAACTGACGAAAAAGCCTTTACGCCCCGGCGTGGAGATTTCCGCCAGATACACCGACACACCGCCCAGTTCCACGCCCGCCGAAAAGCCTTGCAACAGACGGCCGAACAACACCAGCAGCGGCGCGGCGACGCCGAGCGTCGCGTAGCCGGGCACGCAGGCAATCAGCACTGTACCGGCGGCCATCATCGCCAGAGTGATGATCAGCCCTTTGCGCCGTCCGTGACGGTCGATATAGGCGCCGAGAAAAATCGCCCCGAGCGGGCGCATCAGGAAGCCGGCACCGAAGGTTGCCAGCGACAGCATCAGCGAAGCGAACGCGCTGTCGGTGGGGAAGAAGGTTTTGGCGATGGCCGTGGCATAGAAGCCGTAGACCATGAAGTCGAACATTTCGAGGAAGTTGCCGCTGACAACGCGAAAGATCGCTTTGCCTTTGCCCGTGGTCGAGGACATGGGAGGTACTCACTGTTCAATTTTGTATAAAGGCGTTGCTGCCATGGGGAAGCGAGCGGGCGCTTGTAGTTCATAATGGCCGCCGTGGTTTTGCGGGGAGATGAAGAATTGTTAACTGGACGCTGGTTGGGGCTTGTGGTCTTGGCGGGGGCAATCGGCGGCTGCGGCAACGGCGATTCCCTGGAACAGGTCGGCGGCTCGACCATGGGCAGCACCTGGTCGGTCAAGTACGTGCGCCACGCCGGGGTTGCCGATCCTGCACAGGTGCGCGGCGAAGTGGAGACCATCCTCGGTGAAGTCGATCAACAGATGTCGACTTACCGAAGTGACTCCGCCATCGAGCGTTTCAACTCGTTGCCTGCCGACAGTTGCCAATCGATGCCGGCAGCGGTGCTTGAGTTGATCCGCGTCGGTGAACAGCTTTCGACGCAAAGCGAAGGCTCCTACGATCTGACCGTGGAGCCACTGATGAATCTCTGGGGATTTGGCCCGCAAGGACGCGAAGAGATCATCCCCGATGAGATTGCCCTGGCCGAGGTCATGCAGCGGGTCGGCCATCAGCATCTGCGTATCGACGGCATCCATTTGTGCAAGGACGCCGCTGTCGAAGTCGACTTCAACAGCATCGCCGCCGGTTATGCCGTGGATGCCATCGCCGCCAGATTGCAGGGCATGGGCATCGCCAATTACCTGGTCGAAGCCACGGGCGAACTCAAAGCCAAGGGCAGCAAGCCAGATGGCTCAGCGTGGCGCATCGCCGTCGAAGAGCCCCGGGATGACCAGCAAGTGGCCGAGCGGATTATCGATGTCGATGGTTACGGCGTATCCACCTCCGGCGACTACCGCAACTATTTTCTGCAGGACGGCCGGCGTTATTCCCACACCTTCGATGCACGCATTGGGCGACCGGTCCTACATGAGCTGGCGTCAGTCACGGTGATTCATCCTTCAGCGTTGATGGCCGATGGACTATCGACGCTGTTGCTGATTCTCGGGCCGGAAAGGGCGCAGGACTATGCCCAAAAGCATGACATTGCTGCATTCTTTGTCCTGCGTGCCGATACAGGTTTCGTCACCCGCAGCAGTCAGGCATTTGCGCAGCTTGTCGACGAAAAAAACTGACTGAAGACAAGACGAAAGCTGGCGTTGTAGTGCAGGCAAAAGTAGCCTACGACGCGACCAAGGGTTAATGTGCGCGGCGTTGACGCTTCTATAGACTGTGTCCGGGTTCTTCACTGGCCCCCAATTGTTCCTTCGCGCCGCCGTTCGGCGTGATTTAGCCGCCGGTGCTGCTGGCATCGCGGCCTGTTCTGAGGAGTACGCATGGCTGTCTACAACTACGACGTGGTGGTACTGGGTTCCGGCCCGGCGGGAGAAGGCGCGGCAATGAACGCCGCCAAAGCGGGGCGCAAGGTCGCGATGGTCGACAGCCGTCGCCAGGTCGGCGGCAACTGCACCCACCTCGGCACCATCCCGTCCAAGGCACTGCGTCACTCGGTGCGGCAGATCATGCAGTTCAACACCAACCCGATGTTCCGCGCGATCGGCGAGCCACGCTGGTTCTCCTTCCCGGACGTGTTGAAAAGCGCCGAGAAAGTCATTTCCAAGCAGGTCGCTTCGCGCACCGGCTACTACGCCCGTAACCGCGTAGACGTGTTCTTCGGCACCGGCAGCTTTGCCGACGAGCAAACCATCGAAGTGGTCTGCGGCAACGGCGTGGTCGAAAAACTGGTCGCCAAGCACGTCATCATCGCCACCGGTTCGCGTCCGTATCGCCCGGCGGACATCGATTTCCACCACCCGCGTATCTACGATAGCGACACCATCCTCAGCCTCGGCCACACCCCGCGCAAACTGATCGTTTACGGCGCTGGTGTGATCGGTTGCGAATACGCGTCGATCTTCAGTGGTCTGGGGGTGCTGGTCGAACTGGTCGACAACCGGGGCCAGTTACTGAGCTTCCTCGACTCGGAAATTTCCCAGGCGCTGAGCTACCACTTCAGCAACAACAACATCACCGTGCGCCACAACGAAGAGTACGACCGCGTCGAAGGCGTGGACAACGGTGTAATCCTGCACCTCAAGTCCGGCAAGAAGATCAAGGCCGATGCCTTGCTCTGGTGCAACGGCCGTACCGGCAACACCGACACGCTGGGTCTGGAAAACATCGGGGTCAAGGTCAACAGCCGTGGCCAGATCGAAGTCGACCAGAACTACCGCACCTGCGTGGAGAACATCTACGGCGCCGGTGACGTGATCGGCTGGCCAAGCCTGGCGAGTGCCGCCCACGACCAGGGTCGTTCGGCCGCTGGCAGCATCGTCGACAATGGCAGCTGGCGCTTCGTCAATGACGTACCGACCGGCATCTACACGATTCCGGAGATCAGCTCGATCGGCAAGAACGAGCAGGAGCTGACCCAGGCCAAAGTGCCCTACGAAGTCGGCAAGGCCTTCTTCAAGAGCATGGCGCGGGCGCAGATTGCCGGCGAGCCGCAAGGCATGCTGAAAATCCTCTTCCATCGCGAGACGCTGGAAGTGCTCGGTGTGCACTGCTTCGGTTATCAGGCGTCAGAGATCGTTCACATCGGTCAGGCGATCATGAACCAGCCGGGCGAGCTGAACACCCTGAAGTATTTCGTCAACACTACGTTCAACTACCCGACCATGGCCGAAGCCTATCGGGTAGCAGCGTACGACGGCCTCAACCGGCTTTTTTGACGGGCTCCGGCCGGTGGCCTGAGCCGGCCGGGGAGACCGATTTCAGCAATTCTCAAGGGTGGCAGTGGCCAAACCGGGAAAGTCTGTAATCAGGCTGTCAACGCCGAAGTCGGCGAGTCTGCGCATCAGTGCAGGCTCGTTGACGGTCCACACCGACACATGCAGGCCCTGACGCTGCGCCTTCTGCAGGCGTTCCGGCGTACACAGCGTCCAGTTCAAGGCGAGAATCTCGCAGCCGTAGCTGGCGGCGACCTTCAACGGATCGAGCCAGGCGTATTCGGCCACCAGCCCACGCGACACGTCCGGTACCAGATCCAGCGCTGCCTTCAAGACTTCCCGCGAACTCGAGGTGATCGTCACCTTGTCGAGCAGTCCGTGGCGCTGAGCCATTTCCCGAATCGCCAGCACGGTCGTCGCCGCGCGGGTGCGCGAAGCGCTTTTGACTTCCAGCTGCCAGTGCTCGAAATCACACTTCTCGAACAACTCTTCCAGCGTCGGAATCGGGCACGGCTTGATCCAGCCCGGGCCACCCTTGCGCGCGTCATAGGTCACCAGTTCGGCAGCGGTGTGCTCGACGACTTTGCCGCGGCGTTCGGTGGTGCGCTTGAGCGTCGGGTCATGGATGACCATCAGCTCGCCGTCCTTGGACAGGTGCAGATCCAGTTCGCAGCGGCGCACGCCGTGCTTGAGGCATTCCTGAAAGCTGCTCAGGGTGTTTTCCGGTGCTTCGCCCTTGGCGCCGCGGTGGCCGTAGATGAGGGTCACGGTGCTTCCTTAAGTTAAATGCCAGATTCGTTCTGTTCGCGGGCCAGACGGCGTTCCTGAGCCTGCTTTTGCAAGATGTAGCGCGCAAGCAACTGGCGCTGCGCATCGGTCGGGCGTTCGAACTCGGTACCGACGTCATAGCCATCGCCCTTGGGATCGCAATGGGTGACCCGGGCGCGCAGCAGCAGGCCCAGCGCCTGCGGCATCAGCACCAGTTTCACCGACAGGTGCGCGCCGGTGGCGATCGGGGTCGGGTACTGAAAGTCGATCCCGCCTTCGGAGATGATCACCGGCTGCGGCTCGCCGATGTGGCCGAGCGCGGTCAGGGCGATCACCTGGCTGAGCAGGTCGATGCGTTTGTTCTGCGATTTGAGAAATGCAGCGATGGCGCGGTCGCGCTCGCTGATCTGCCGCAGCAGGTGCTGCGACTCGAATTCGCTCAGGTGCAATTCGCTGAGCAGGTTGAACAGTGGGGAAGCATCCTGCAACACTTCCTGGCCTGCGGCTTCGGGAGCGGACAGGGGCCGAATTTCCAGTGCGATCGTGTCCTCGATACGGTAGTATTCGCGGCGATCTTCTTCATCTAATGTCGACATGGCGAACCCATGGTAGCGGCGGTGGTCTGAGTGTAAAGCTGGTTTTCGACCCCCGCCACAAGGACGTTCCTTTTCCCTCCGAACAAGCCCCGACATGTTCAGACCTCTCTTCGTATTTATCGGCACGCGTTATACCCGTGCAAAGCGTCGCAATCATTTTGTGTCATTCATTTCCCTGACTTCGATGATCGGGCTCGCCCTTGGCGTGGTCGTGATGATCGTCGTGCTGTCGGTGATGAACGGCTTCGACCATGAGATGCGCACCCGCGTGCTGGGCATGGTGCCCCACGCTACTCTCGAGACCGGCGAGCCGATCAATGACTGGCAGAGCCTGGCCGATAAGGTCAAGCAGAACCGGCAGGTCACGGCAGTAGCGCCGTTCACCCAGATGCAGGGCCTGCTGACCAATAACGGTCAGGTCTCCAAAGTGTTGCTCAATGCCATTGATCCTGCGCTCGAGCGCAATGTGTCGATCATCGACAACTTCATGAAGCAGGGCAAACTCGACGACCTGACGCCCGGCAGCTTCGGCATCGTCATCGGCGACAAGGCCGCGACCAAGCTTGGCGTCGGCATCGGCGACAAGGTTACTTTTGTCGCGCCGGAGGTCAGCGTGACCCCGGCCGGGATGTTCCCGCGCATGAAGCGCTTCACCGTGGTCGGCATTTTCCATGTCGGCGCCGGTGAGCTCGATGGCTACCTCGGCGTGACCAATCTGCAGGATCTGGCGAAAATGCACCGCTGGAAAGCCGATCAGGTGCAGGGCCTGCGTCTGAAGTTCGACGACCTGTTCCAGGCCCCGCGCGAGGCGTGGAACATCGCCCAGCAGCTCGGCGAGGACCGTTACTACGCCCGCGACTGGACCCGCACCCACGGCAACCTCTATCAGGCGATCCGCATGGAAAAAGCCATGATCGGTCTGCTGTTGCTGCTGATTGTCGCCGTCGCCGCGTTCAACATCATTTCCACGCTGGTGATGGTGGTGAACGACAAGAAGGGCGACATCGCCATTCTGCGCACCCTCGGCGCCACACCGGGCACGATCATGCGCACGTTCATGGTTCAGGGCACGGTAATCGGCGTGGTCGGCACGGCCATCGGCGCGGTGGTCGGGATTCTCGCGGCGCTGAATGTCAGTGCGGCCATTTCGGCGCTTGAAGGGCTGATCGGCCACAAGTTCCTTAATGCTGACGTGTATTTCATTGATTATCTTCCTTCGCAGGTACAGAGCCAGGACGTCGTCATGGTCTGCGCCGCTGCGTTGGTCCTGAGTTTCCTCGCCACCCTGTATCCCGCCTGGCGTGCCGCGCGCACCCAGCCGGCGGAGGCGTTACGTTATGAGTGAGTCGGGCATGAGTGAACAAGCAATTCTGAGCTGCCGTAACCTGGGCAAATCCTACGAGGAAGGCCCTGAGTCGGTACAAGTGCTGGCCGGCCTGCAACTGGAGTTGCATCCGGGCGAGCGCGTGGCGATCGTGGGTAAATCCGGTTCCGGCAAAAGTACCTTGCTCAACCTGCTCGGCGGTCTCGATACGCCGAGCAAGGGCAGCGTCTGGCTCGATGGCGAAGAGCTGTCGGCGTTGAGCGAGAAGAAGCGCGGCCTGCTGCGCAACCGCGCGCTCGGCTTCGTTTATCAGTTTCACCACTTGCTGCCGGAATTCACTGCGCTGGAAAACGTCTGCATGCCGCTGTTGATCGGCAAGACCGCCATCCCGGAGGCGCGCCAGCGTGCCACGGCGTTGCTGGAGCGTGTCGGTCTGGGCCATCGCCTCGAGCACAAGCCGGCGGAACTGTCCGGCGGCGAACGTCAGCGCGTAGCCATCGCTCGTGCCCTGGTCAACAACCCGGGGCTGGTGATGCTCGATGAGCCAACCGGCAACCTCGACCTGCACACCGCCGAAGGCATTCAGGATCTGATGCTCGAGCTGAGCACGTCGATGCGGACGGCGTTCCTGGTGGTGACGCACGACATGAACCTGGCTCGCCAGATGGATCGCGTTCTGCAGCTGCAGGAAGGCTGCCTCACCCCCATCTGACTGGCTGAAACCCGGCGCTGGTAACGGCGCCGGGTCTTTTATTTCTATACGGTGCCCCAGCGAATGTTCAGACCGTTATCGATCTTTATCGGCACGCGCTATACCCGCGCCAAGCGCCGCAATCGCTTTGTTTCATTCATTTCGATGACCTCGATGATCGGCCTCGCCCTTGGCGTGCTGGCGATGATCGTGGTGCTGTCGGTGATGAACGGCTTTCAGCGCGAAATGAGCTCGCGCATCCTCGGCATGGTGCCCCACGCGACCATCGTCGGCGTCAAGCCGATCGACGACTGGCAACCGGTGGCCGCCGCCGCGATGAAAAATCCCGAAGTGACCGCCGCCGTGCCGTTCACCGAAATGGAAGGCATGCTTTCGTACAAGGGTTCGATGCAGCCGATCCAGATCAGCGGCGTCGACCCGTCCCAGGAAGGCAAGGTGTCGATCGTTGCTCAGCACATCGTCCAAGGGCGTCTTGATGCTCTGAAACCGGGCGAATTTGGCGTGGTGATCGGTGAAATCACCGCGCGACGTTTCCGCCTGAACGTCGGTGACAAGATCACCCTGATCGTTCCGGAAGTCAGCACCGCGCCGGGAGGCATTACTCCGCGCATGCAGCGCCTGAATGTGGTTGGCGTGTTCAAGGTCGGTGCCGAGCTGGACGGTTCGATGGGCCTGATCCATGTCGCCGATGCGGCGACCATGCAGCATTGGCAGCCGAATCAGGTGCAGAGCGTGCGCCTTGCAGTCAAGGATCTGTACGCCGCGCCGAAGGTGTCTGCGGACATTGCCGGTGGCCTTGGCGCCGACTTCAAGGCTGACGACTGGACCCACACCCAGGGCAGCCTGTTCAGCGCGATGAAAATGGAAAAAACCATGATCGGCCTGCTGTTGCTGATGATCGTCGCGGTGGCAGCGTTCAACATCATCGCGACGCTGATCATGGTGGTGAACGACAAGGGCGCCGACATCGCGATCCTGCGCACCATCGGCGCCACACCGCGGCAGATCATGGCGATCTTCATGGTGCAGGGCACGGTGATCGGCATTGTCGGCACCATCATTGGTGGCGTTCTGGGCGTTATCGCCGCGCTAAATGTCAGCGAACTGGTCGGCTGGGTCGAGCGCGTGACCGGGCAGCACATCTTCAGTTCGGACGTGTATTTCGTCAGCAACCTGCCCTCGGAACTGCAGGGCGGCGACGTGCTGTTGATCTGCTCGGCGGGCTTCGTTCTGAGCTTTCTGGCGACGGTGTATCCGGCGTGGCGGGCGGCGAAGATCGAACCGGCGCATGCCTTGAGATATTCGTAGCCTGCAAAACCGCTATCGCGAGCTGGCTCACTCCTACAATTGGAATGCGTTCCCTCTGTAGGAGTGAGCCTGCTCGCGATAGGGCCGGTACTGCTGGCCTCATTCTTCCTTTGGCAACTCGATCACAAACCGCGTCCAGCCCGCTTCAGATTCGCAATGAATCGTCCCGCCATGCGCACGGACGATCGACTGGGTAATTGCCAGCCCCAACCCCGCATGCTCACTGCTGCCTTCCTGCCGCGCCGGATCCGCTCTATAGAACCGGTCAAACAGACGTTGCAGTAATTGCCCTGAAATCCCCTCACCACTGTTCTCGACGCAAACGCGTACAGCCTGCGGCTGCTCGACAATGCTCAGCCGAACATCACCTTCAGCTGGGGTAAAGCGCAGCGCGTTATCCAGCAGATTCGACAAGGCCCGGCGCAACATGCCGCGATCACCCTCGATACGCGCCGCCCCCTCACGACTCAGGTTAACGCGAGCGTCTTCGGCCAATGGCGCAAAAAACTCCAGCAACATGTCAGCCTCGTTCGCCAGTTCCAGCGGTTCGCGCTTGGGCATCAGCAGGCCGTGATCGGCCTTCGCGAGGTAGAGCATGTCGTTGACCAGTTGCGCCATCCATTGCAGCTCTTCGAGGTTGCTGTGCAGCGCTTCGCGGTAATCCTCCAGTGCCCGCGGACGGGTGAGGGTGACCTGGGTGTGGGTGAGCAGGTTCGACAGTGGCGTGCGCAGTTCATGGGCGATGTCGGCGGAGAACGCCGAGAGGCGCTGAAACGAGTCGTCGAGGCGTGCGAGCATGGCGTTGAAACTGTGGGCCATTTCCGCAAGCTCTGGCGGCATTTTCTCTTCAGGCAGTCGGGCATTCAGCGATTGCGCAGAAATCCCACGGGCCACCGCGCTTATCCGCCGCAACGGGCGCAGTCCGCTGCGCGCGGCCCAGGCACCGAGCAACGCCGTGGCTAGCGCTGAGAGGCCGACGGTCAGCCAGATCAGATGCTGCATGCGCGCAAGGAAATGCTGGTGATGGGTGATGTCCAGCAGCAGCGTCAGTTGCGGCGAATCCGTTGAGTCCGGGTAGAGCGGGGCCCGGAGTACACGGTAGTCGGTGCCGTCATGGCTGATGGTCGACAGGCCAGTTTGCAGCGGCAGACTCTTGGGGATCTGCACCGAGCTGTCGTACCAGTGCTGACCGTCGCCGCTGGTGATGCGCAACGACAAGTCGGCCTGGCGGCTCAGCTCATCGGCCAGCCGCGCTTCGCGCTGAGCAGGCTGGAGATCCTGCAAGGCGCGGCGCAGGCCGATCAGCTTAGCCTCCAGTTGTTGCTGATCGAGCTCGATGAAGTGCGCCTCGCTGGCGCGGTCGAACAGTACCCCGGCGAACAGCGAGACCACCGCGGTGCAGGCGGCAAACAACAGGGCGAGGCGCGTGCTCAGGGACAAGTGACGCATCACAGCGCACGCTCTTCGAGCACGTAACCCATGCCGCGCACGGTGTGGATCAGTTTGTTGGGGAAGTCGTCGTCGATCTTCAGGCGCAAGCGGCGGATCGCCACTTCGATGACGTTGGTGTCGCTGTCGAAATTCATGTCCCAGACCTGCGAAGCGATCAGCGACTTCGGCAGGACCTCACCCTGGCGGCGCAGGAGCATTTCCAGCAGGGCGAACTCCTTGGCGGTCAGGTCGATGCGTTGGCCGCTGCGTTCGACCCGGCGGCGGATCAGATCCAGGCGCAGATCGGCCAGTTGCAGGCTGGTTTCCTGGGCGATCGCGCTGCCGCGCCGCAACAGGCTGCGCACCCGGGCGAGCAGTTCGGAGAAGGCGAATGGCTTGACCAGATAATCGTCAGCACCCAGTTCGAGGCCGTGAACCCTGTCGTCCACGGCGTCCTTGGCCGTCAGAAAAAGTACCGGCGTGTCGAGGCCGGCGCTGCGCACCGCTTGCAGAATCTGCCAGCCATTACGTCCGGGCAGCATCACATCGAGGATCAGCAGCGCGTACTCGCCGCTCAAGGCCAATTGCTGGCCGCTGATGCCGTCTGCCACCAGCTCGGTATTGAACCCGGCCTCGGTCAGGCCCTGGCGCAGGTATTGCCCGGTTTTGGCTTGGTCTTCAACGATCAACAGTTTCATGGGCGACTCGGACGGGGTGGTATTTAGAAGGGCGAGGGCGTTATACCGTGAGATCCGGCGATAAGCGCCAAGCTGACAAAGTTGTAATCTGTCTGTCAGGTCGGTGCCAGCCCAGGGTGGTTAGAGTTTCCCACAGGCTGAACCTTCTCTTGCTGGAGCGTGACCATGTTTTTTCCCACACCTCTTACAGTAGCGGCTTGTCTGCTGGCATTGAGTTCGCCAGCCTGGGCGACACCGGCGCACACCTACGCCTTCGGCCAGCCGGCAGCGGTCAGCCAGGCCACGCGCAGTATCGAAATCGTCATGGGCGACATGAACTTCGATCCGAAAACCATACAGGTCAAGGCGGGTGAGACGGTTCGCTTTGTGCTGGTGAATAAAGGCCAGTTGCTGCACGAATTCAACTTGGGTGACGCGGCGATGCATGCCAGTCACCAGCAGGAAATGTTACAGATGCAGCAGAGCGGCATGCTCACGCCGACAGGGATAAAAGAAATGTCCCACGACATGGCGGGCATGGATCACGCGGCGATGGGCCACGGAATGAAACACGACGACCCCAACAGTGTATTGGTCGAACCGGGTAAATCCGCGGAGTTGACCTGGACCTTCAGCAAGGCCACGGCGCTTGAGTTCGCCTGCAATATTCCGGGGCATTACCAGGCGGGCATGGTCGGCAACCTGACAGTCAGTCAGTAAGCACTCAAAGGCGCGGGCAAAGGCTGGTAGAATCCGCTGATTCTTCAGTCAGGTTTCCGCCATGCATCCCGCAGCCGAACATTCGCCGCTGGGCAAATCCAGCGAATACATCGCCACCTACACGCCGTCCCTGCTGTTCCCGATTCCGCGCACCGCGAAATGGGCAGAGCTGGGCCTGAGCGCCGAAACCCTGCCGTATAAAGGCGTAGATTTCTGGAACTGCTTCGAGCTGTCGTGGCTGCTGCCGTCGGGCAAACCGGTGGTGGCGATCGCTGAATTCAGCATCCCGGCGGACTCGCCGAACATCATCGAATCGAAGTCGTTCAAGCTGTACCTCAACTCGCTGAACCAGACGCCGTTCGCCGACGTCGCCACGCTGGAGGCGACGCTGGTCAAGGATCTGTCCGCCGCCGCCGGCAAACCGGTGGGCGTGCGGGTTCGCAGTTTGAAGGACGTTGAGGCTGAAGGCGTCGTGGCACTGCCGGGCGTGTGCATCGACGATCTGGATATCAGCGTCAGCAACTACGAACATCCGCGCCCGGAATTGCTGCGTTGCGACGATTCGCGAATCGTTGAAGAGAGCGTGCACAGCCATCTGCTCAAATCCAACTGCCCGGTGACCAGCCAGCCGGACTGGGGCAGCGTGGTCGTGGAATATCGCGGCGCGGCGCTGGATCACGCCAGCCTGCTGGAATACATCGTCAGCTTCCGCCAGCACTCGGATTTCCATGAACAGTGTGTGGAGCGGATTTTTCTTGATCTGCAGCGGTTGCTGAAGCCGCAGAAGCTCACTGTATTCGCGCGATATGTTCGGCGCGGCGGGTTGGATATCAACCCGTATCGCAGTACTGAAGAGGTGCAACTGCCGAACCATCGTCTGGTGCGTCAGTAACTGTAGGAGTGAGCCTGCTCGCGATAGCTGACTGACATTCAACGTTGATGTCGACTGGTCCACCGCTATCGCGAGCAGGCTCACTCCTACAGGAGATTGCGTTTCAAATTGTGGAAATGAAAAAGCCCTGCCATCGCTGGCAGGGCTTTTTTGCGCGACGGGGCGTCAGATGCCCATGCTGCCCAGCGCGTTGACGATGTTGCGCAGAGTGCCGGCGATAGCTGGGTGTTCAAGCTCGAAGCGATCCACTGCCAGGTTCACACCATCGGCGATGCTCGCGTCCTGGGTGGCAGTTTCCAGCTGGATTTCCGATTCGATCTGCGCCATCAACGCACGCAGATCTTCACGCTCGACTTCCGACAGCGGTGGATTCTGTTCCAGCTGCTCGCGCAGGGTATCGAGCTGTTTTTGCAGTTCTTGGGCGGGCATGGTGGTTTCCTTTTATCAATAGGCACTGGCATTGACCGCAGCCGCGCGCCAAAGGTCTATGGCTGACCTTTAGATTAATCCACTCTCGGTGAACCTGCATGACGTCGGTCAGGGCTTTTCGCCTTTGGCGCGGCGCGAGCAGATGTCGGCAAGACAGGCATCCAGTTCGCCGAGATGATCGATCACTGAGTGCACGCCAAGGCTGAACAACTGCACGGTCGCCTTGCCGCGCAACTGTTCGCGTTCCGCTTGCGAGAGCGCCTGCCATTCGCTCGGGCTCAGGCCGCACAACGAGCCGCAGGACGCCAGACCAATTGTCCACAGTCCGGCATTCAGGCCGGCCTGCAACAGGCGCGGCTCACCGCTGACCAGCACGCAGCCATCGAGGCGGTCGATGTTCAGATCCATCAATGCTTGCCAACACGCATTGGGTGCCGGCCATGGATTCATTGTTGCTGAATGTTGCGTCGGCTTGATCCAGGTTGGCAGCGAAGCGGCCAGTGAATGAGCGAGGGCGGGGGGCAATTCGTCGAGCCAGGTACAGGGTATCCGCTGACGCTGCAAGCTTCTCAGGCTATCGAGGGCGCCCGGGGTGGCTTCGGCGTGTTCCGGGGCGGCGGTGAGCTGCTGCGCGGCGCGGGAACCGAAATCCACCAGGCAACCGCTCAGGCCGAACAGCACGGCAGTCAGACTGGGCGCGGCGACGGGCAAGGTTTCGGCGTGAGTCATGGCAACGTCCCTGAAATAACGCTCAAGGCTATGGCGCGCGGGTGACAGTTGCATGACAGCCCTGTGAAAGACGACGTAGGAAACTTCCTGCATATCCTTGCCTGGCAGACTGCCCAAATCGCCGTTTACGCTTATACTAGCGGCCTTAATGCGTGGGCCCAGAGGTCCGCGCCAGTATCAAATCCAAGGAGTTTTTCTATGCGCTGGAGCCCTTCGCTCGCTCAGCTAAGTGTATGTGCCAGCCTGTTGCTGGCGCCGTTCGCCACTCAGGCGGCCACGGAAGAAGACCCTTGGGAAAGCGTCAACCGGCCGATATTCCGGTTCAACGACTTCGTTGACACCTACGCGCTGAAGCCATTGGCGCAGGGCTATGAGTTCGTCACCCCGCAGTTCGTTGAAGATGGCATTCACAACATGTTCCGCAACGTCGGTGACGTCACCAACCTGGCGAACAACATTCTCCAGGCCAAACCGGCTGCAGCGGGCGTTGATACTGCCCGACTGATTTTCAACACCACCTTCGGTCTGCTCGGCTTCTTCGACGTTGGCACCCAGATGGGCCTGAACCGCAGCGACGAAGACTTCGGTCAGACCCTCGGTTACTGGGGCGTGGGCAGCGGCCCGTACGTGATGCTGCCGCTGATGGGCCCGAGCACCCTGCGTGACGCACCGTCGAAATACGTCGACAGCTACACCGGGATGTACCGCTACATCGATCACGTGCCCACGCGTAACTCGATCTTCGGCCTCAACATCGTCGACACCCGCGCCAGCCTGCTGTCGAGTGAGAAGCTGATCAGCGGCGACAAGTACACCTTCATCCGCAACGCTTACCTGCAGAACCGCGAGTTCAAGGTGAAGGACGGACAAGTCGAAGACGATTTCTGATTTCGACCGATGCCAAAAAGGCGACCCTCGGGTCGCCTTTTTTGTCTGCGCCAGAGCATCGCCATCGACTGTCGCTACCTTCCATCGGGTTACGGTTGGAGCGGTTCTTATAACTCCCGGTGATTTGACAAACAAAGTCGTCAAGCGACAATCGGCGCATGCTTGAAACGCTCTGCGGATGGGAGTACCGTCTGCGCCTTAGAAGGGCACCTCTGTTTAAAACCGCGCGCCAGGCGAATGCTTGAAAGCGCTGCAGCAGAGAGGCTAGAAAGCGAATCCAGTAGTCTGCGCAGGGCCGTTGCCCCGCTCACTACGCCAACCTAATTCTGGCGCCGTTTGCCCACATGCCAAAAACCAGTGCCACGCTGCTGATAATCGATGATGACGAGGTAGTGCGCGCGAGCCTCGCGGCCTATCTGGAAGACAGTGGTTTCAGCGTCCTGCAGGCCGGCAACGGCCAACAGGGTCTTCAGGTATTCGAGCAAGACGAGCCCGATCTGGTGATCTGCGATCTGCGCATGCCGCAGATGGGCGGTCTCGAACTGATCCGTCAGGTCACCGAGCGCTCGCCGCAAACGCCGGTGATCGTGGTCTCGGGTGCCGGGGTGATGAACGACGCGGTCGAGGCCCTGCGCCTCGGCGCGGCAGATTACCTGATCAAGCCTCTCGAAGATCTGGCTGTGCTCGAGCACTCTGTGCGCCGGGCCCTGGATCGTGCGCGGCTGCTGCTGGAAAACCAGCGTTACCGCGAGAAGCTGGAAAAGGCCAACCGCGAGCTCGAAGCCAGCCTGAACCTGCTCCAGGAAGACCAGAACGCCGGTCGCCAGGTGCAGATGAACATGCTGCCGGACAGCCCGTGGAGCATCGACGAATTCAACTTTGCCCACCAGATCATCCCGTCGTTGTACCTGTCGGGTGATTTTGTCGACTATTTCCGCGTCGACGAGCGTCGGGTCGCGTTCTACCTGGCGGATGTTTCCGGGCATGGCGCGTCATCCGCCTTCGTCACTGTGCTGTTGAAGTTCATGACCACGCGTCTGCTCTTCGAATCGAAACGCAGCGGTACCTTGCCGGAGTTCAAGCCTTCGGAAGTGCTCGGTCATATCAACCGGGGGCTGATCAGTTGTAAGCTGGGTAAACACGTCACAATGGTCGGTGGAGTCATCGACGAGGAGACCGGTTTGTTGACCTATAGCATCGGCGGCCATCTGCCGTTGCCTGTGTTGTACACGCCTGACAGTGTTCGTTATCTCGAAGGTCGTGGTCTGCCGGTGGGGCTGTTCAATGAAGCCACCTACGAAGACCACGTGCTTGAGCTGCCGCCGACGTTCAGCCTGACGCTGATGTCTGATGGCATTCTGGACCTTTTGCCGGAAGCAACGCTCAAAGAAAAAGAGGCTGCTTTGCCCGAACGGGTGAAGTCAGCGGGCGGCAGCCTGGATGGTCTGCGGCAAGTGTTTGGTTTGGCCACGCTAGGGGAGATGCCGGATGATATCGCCCTGTTGGTGTTGAGCAGGAATCTTCAATGAGTACCGGTAGAATCCAGTTCGCCGAGCAGGACGGCACCTTCGTCCTGAAGTTCGTCGGTGAAGTTCGCCTGACCCTGTGTTCGGCGTTGGATGCGACTATTGAGAAAATCTTCACCGCGCTGAACTTCAACGCGATCGTGATCGATTTGACCGAAACCCGCAGCATCGACAGCACCACCCTCGGCCTGCTGGCCAAACTGTCGATCCTGTCGCGGCAGAAGGTCGGTCTGTTGCCGACGGTTGTCACCACCCACGAAGACATCACCCGGCTATTGCAGTCGATGGGCTTCGAGCAGGTGTTCAACATCGTCAACCACCCGGTGCCGTGCCCGGAGTGCCTGGACGACCTGCCGGATCAGGATCAGTCGGAAGAGGTGGTGCGCATCAAAGTGCTGGAAGCGCACAAGATCCTCATGGGCCTGAACGATTCCAATCGTGAGGCGTTTCATGATCTGGTGAATGCCCTCGAAAGACACTGATGGCCTGTGGCGAGGGAGCAAGCTCCCTCGCCACAGGTGACTGGCTGACAGCGAATTGCGCGTACACAAAAAAGGGCGAACCTGTGAAGGTTCGCCCTTTTTGCATTCTACAAACTCAAATCACAGCTTGGCCTGCAGCAACGCTTCCAGCTTCTCCTGGTCGCGTGCGAACTGACGGATGCCTTCAGCCAGTTTCTCGGTGGCCATCGCGTCTTCGTTGGACAACCAGCGGAATTGCGCTTCGTTGAGGCTCAGACGCGCTTCCCCGGCGTTGCCCGGTGCCAGTTTGCGTTCCAGCTTGCCGGTGTCGGCGGCGAGTTTTTCCAGCAGTTCCGGGCTGATGGTCAGGCGATCACAGCCAGCCAGTTGTTCGATCTGGTTGATGTTGCGGAAGCTGGCGCCCATGACCACGGTCTTGTAATCATTGGCCTTGTAGTAGTTGTAGATGCGCGTCACCGACTGCACGCCCGGATCATCGGCACCGGTGTAGTCGTTACCGTTGGCCTTCTTGTACCAGTCGTAGATGCGGCCCACGAACGGCGAAATCAGGAAGACACCGGCGTCGGCGCAGGCGGCGGCCTGGGCGAAGGAGAACAGCAGGGTCAGGTTGGTCTGGATGCCTTCTTTCTCGAGGATCTCGGCGGCGCGGATACCTTCCCAGGTCGAGGCGATCTTGATCAGCACGCGGTCGCGGCCGACGCCAGCCTTGTCGTACAGCTCGATCAGGCGGTGTGCACGCTTGAGGATCGCGTCCTGGTCGAAGGACAGGCGTGCGTCCACTTCAGTGGAAATGCGGCCAGGAACCACGTTGAGGATTTCCTTGCCCACTGCGACGCCGAAACGGTCGCTGGCCAGGCCGACATCGCCCTTGCAGTCGCGGACGCAATCGTTCAGCAGTTCGGCGTAACCGTGAATCGCCGAGGCCTTGAGCAGCAGGGAAGGGTTGGTGGTGGCGTCGACCGGTTTGACCCGGGCGATCGCTTCGAAGTCGCCGGTGTCGGCAACCACGGTGGTGAACTGTTTGAGTTGTTCCAGCTTGGAAGTCATGGGCGTGCTCTATCCTATGGGTCTGAAGACATTACCCGAGCGCTGACGGGCACTCAAGGGTGCATTCGTGGATCGATGGCCCCTGCGGCAACAACCTGACAACGATTGTTTGAAAGGCGGGGCGCGGTGTCGATGAATACGATGCCAAAACAGCCCACAGGTTCAAAGCAACCGACCTGTGAACAGACCGGTTGCCCAAGCCCTACTCAGCGTTCAACAAACCTTCCACGGACAAGCGGGCCGGTTTTGGCTGACCGTCGGAAGTGAGAAAGCCGAAGTTCTTCTCGCGATCATTGCTGCCTGAATCACTGTTGCGCCATTCATAGATAGATGTCAGCGGGATATTCAGACGTTTAACGTCAGCGATAAACGCGTTGATCTTGGTCGCTTGCCCCTCAGGCCCGCCGTTGGAGGCGAGGGCGGAAACTCCCCACTCACTGATGACCCCCGGCAGATTGAAGTTCTGCTGGATAAACGTCTGCGCGTTGCTGATCTGCGTAGCGGTCATGCCGTAAGGGTGATAGGACACCGCATTGAGGCATTTGGGATAATCGCTGACGATGCTTTTCAGCGCCACCGTTGAGGCAGAACCGGCGCTTGGCGGCCGGGCGAAGCCGAAACCGACGCGCGGTGTCGTCTGCGGCTGGCCTTCGAAGGCCTTGCACATACCTGCCATGAACGGCACGAACGTGGTGTCGAAATTGCGGGTTGGCCAGTAGGTTTCCAGATCCGGCTCGTTCCAGATTTCGATCGCGACCAATTGCGAACTCCAGGATTTTTCCAGCCCGGTCACGGCGTTGGCAAACGTAGCACCGGCTGCGTTCAGTTCAGCGGGCGAAGTCGCGGGCAAAGCCTTGATAGCGCGCACGGTCAGCAACACCGGCAGCCCGGCGGAAGCAGCGGCGGCGAAGGCGTCGCTGACCTGTTTCTGATAAGCCTTGGCGGTGAGGCTGTCGCTCCACACGCCGAAGCGCACAAAGCTGAAACCTGCCGCTTTGATCTGCGCGGCATCGGCAGCGGTAAAGCTCTGGATCTTCACCTGAACGCCGATGGTTTTCGCTGGAAGGTTGGGGAACAGCTCACTGGCATGAACCTGACTGGTGGCACCGATTGCCATCAGGACGAGGGCGGCGAGTTTATTGCGCTGTGCTGATTTCATGTCTGCTCTCCTGAAGAGAATGACAACTACGAATATTTATCCCGTTACTCAATTTCCGATAACGATGATGGCACTAAGTGCGTGAATGTTATTTTTTGTCAGGAAAACAGCAACTGAAAATCACAGTTATTTTTAGTCCGCTAATTGTGGTTGGGGCGGCTTAAAACGCTGTGGTACTTAATGTTCCTGTACTAACAGGGCGAAGCTATTTCTGAGTGCAGGAAAGTCGTGGGGGTTCATTAACTTTCACGGCATGTTGGCTGTTTGATATTACACAGGAAAGCAAGACTTGTTCAAAAAGATCCTCGTTGTCTGCGTAGGCAATATATGCCGAAGTCCGACGGCTGAACTGCTGCTGCGCAACGCGCTGGGCCCGTCCGCCATCACGGTGTCCTCCGCTGGCCTGTCCGCCCGCGTGGGCGAGGGCGTCGAAGCCTCGGCGCGGCAGGTTCTCGAAGAACACGGGCACTGCGCCGAGGCGTTCAAGGCGCGGCAACTGACTTCGGACATCGTCAATGACTCGGATCTGATCCTGGTCATGGAAAAGGCCCACGTCAATCAAGTGCTGAAGATTGCCTCGCACGCCAGAGGCAAAGTGTTTCTGCTCGGCAAATGGCAGAGCGAGCGCGAAATACATGACCCGTATCGTCAAGGCAAGGCCGCTTTTATTCATGCCCACGCATTGATTGAAGATGCTGTTAGTTCATGGGCAAAGCGTCTCGGGCATTGATGAATATTCTTCAGAACAGTGAATGGTAAGAACAGACTTATGCAGTTACCGTCCGTAATCGGCTCCCGCGACAATGATCAAGACAGTATTGATCTGCTCGGCATCTTTGGCAGCCTGATCGACCAGAAGTGGCTGATCGGCGCGCTGACCGGTGCCTTCATGGTCACTGGCGTCGCCTATGCGGTGCTGGCGACGCCGGTGTATCTGGCGAACGCGCTGGTGCAGGTCGAACCGAAAAAGAACGACATGCTCGGTTTCTCCGACCTCAACAGCATGCTCGGTGGGCAATCGCCATCGGTGACCGAAATCGGCATCATCAAATCCCGCGCGGTAATCGGCAAAACCGTTGATGACCTGCGCCTGGATATCGACGTCACTCCCAACACGTTTCCGTTGATCGGCGGCTTTCTTTCGCGGCGCTATCGCGGCGAAAGCGAGACCAGCGTAGCGCCGCCGCGCTTCGGTCTGAGCAGTTATGCCTGGGGCGGTGAGCGTCTGGAGTTCACACGACTGGAATTGCCGAAAGACCTGCTCGGCAAGAAACTCACCCTGATCGCCGGCGAGCAACAGCGCTTCCAGTTGTTCGATGAGAACGACAATCTGCTCGCCGAAGGTGTGGCCGGTGAAGCGTTTGCCAACGACGGTGTAGAAGGGCAGATCGCGCAACTGGCGGCCAACCCGGGTACGCGTTTTCAAGTGGTGCGCAATCCACGGATCGTGACCATTCAGGGCTATCAGGACGCGCTGGATATTTCCGAGCAAGGCAAGGAGTCGGGGATCATTCGTCTGGCGCTGGCCAGCTCGGACGCTGGCGAAGCGGTGAAGATTCTCAACAAGATCGCCTCGCTCTACGTCGAGCAAAACGTGCGCCGCACCTCGGCGGAGGCCGCGCAAAGCCTGGCGTTCCTGCAGAGTCAGTTGCCGCAGGTCAAACGCGATCTGGCCAAGGCCAGCGACGCCTTGAATGCCTACCAGACCCATGGCAAGACCGTGAATATCTCACTGGAAACCCAGTCGGTGCTGGGCCAGTCGGTGGCGCTGGAAACGCGCATCTCCGAACTGAAAATGCAGCAGGCCGAGCTCGATCGCAAGTTCACCAAACAGCACCCGGCGTATCGCGCCCTGATGACGCAGATCGGCGAGTTGACCCAGCAGCAGAAATCCCTCGAAGGCAAGGTTCAGGACCTGCCCGCCACCCAGCAGGAATTGCTCAACCTGACCCGCGACGTTGAAGTGGCTTCGCAGATCTACACGCAGTTGCTGAACAAATCCCAGGAGCTGGACATCGTCCGCGCCGGGGCCGTTGGCAATGTACGTTTGATCGACACCGCTGACGTCGACCTGACCAGCCCGATCAAACCGAAGAAACCGCTGATCGTGCTGATCGCGACGTTGCTCGGTGCGTTCATCGGCGTGGCCGTGGTGTTGCTGCGCAAATCCCTCAGTCGAGGCCTCGAAGGCCCGGAGGGCATCGAGCAGTTGGGCCTGCCGGTTTATGCGTCGATTCCCTACAGTGCCTTGCAGGAGGAAGAGGACAGTAAAAAGGGCCGCGCCCGGGATGGCGTTGATAAACCGGCCTACTTGCTGGCGCTGCGCAATCCGACCGATCTGTCGATCGAATCGATCCGCAGCCTGCGCACGTGCCTGCACTTTGCCGGGCTCGACTCGACCAACAACCGCATCATGATTTCCGGGCCGAGCCCGCAGGTCGGCAAGACTTTTGTCTCGTCCAACCTCGCGGCGGTCATGGCCCTGAGCGGCCAGCGCGTGGTGCTGATCGACGCCGACATGCGCAAAGGGCATCTGCACAAAACCCTCAACACACCGATCAGCAACGGTCTGTCCGACCTGCTGGTCAAGCGCTGCACCCTCGAGCAGGCGATCAACACTGTCGAGATCGACAACCTGCATTTCATCAGCCGGGGACAGGTGCCGCCCAATCCTTCCGAGTTGCTGATGCACGCCAACTTCCGTGAGCTGCTGGCGCAACTCAGCGAGCGCTATGACCTGGTGATCATCGACACGCCGCCACTGCTGGCGGTGACCGATGCCGCCATCGTCGGTCGTGAGGCCGGCATCAGCCTGATCGTCACCCGCTTCGGCGTGAACCCGGCCAAAGAGATCGAACTGACCATTCGCCGCTTCGCCCAGAACGGCATCGAGTTGAAAGGCGCGGTGTTCAACGGCGTCGAGAAGCGTGCCGCCAGCTATTACGGCGGCACTGGCTATTACAACTACGAATACGCGTCCGACAAATCCTGATGGTTGCCGATTGTTCTTTCCTGTTTGAAGTGGGTGAGCTGTGAAAAAAATACTGCACGTGGCAGAGACGATCAAAGGTGGCGTGGCGACGGTGATCCGTACGATTTCGGCATCGCCTGACGACGACACGGCGAATTATCAACTGGTCTATCTGGTCCCGGAGGATCAGGCCAAAGAACTGCACGGCATCGCGCCCCAGCAGGTGCGCACCTTCCCGCGCAGTGGCCGTAACGTGACGTCGCTGCTGCGTTTCGCCTGGCGCCTGAGCCAGGTGCTGCTCAAGGAAAAACCCGACATCGTGCACCTGCACAGCACTTTTTCCGGGGTGATTGGCCGTTGTGTCTGCGTGCTGTTGCGGCCGTGGCGCAAGCCGAAAATCGTCTATTGCCCGCACGCGTTTTCGTTCCTGATGGAAAGCTCGCCGACCAAGCAGAAGGTCTACGCGTGGATCGAACGGGTGCTGCAGAAAGTCACCGACGTGATCATCTGCGTCAGCCAGTACGAACTCGACAAAGCTGCGCGCTTCGGCATCGAGCGCAAGCGCATGAAGCTGATCTACAACGGCATTCACCACAAGGACGAGGCGCCGAAGCGTGCTGGCGCAGACCCGATTCATCTGCTGTTTGTCGGACGCCTGGACTATCAGAAAGGTTTCGACGTGCTGCTCAAGGCCTACGCCAAGGTCAATCGCAACGACCTGAAACTGACCGTGGTCGGCAGTGCGGTCAACGAGGATTCGGTGGAGTGCCCGCCGATGGATTCGGTCGAGTACCTGCCCTGGGTGACCCCGAGCGAAGTGCAGGCGCTGTATCAGAAGGCCGATGCGCTGATCGTGCCCAGTCGCTGGGAAGGCTTCGCCATGGTGCCGCTGGAAGGCATGGCCATGGGGCTGCCGGTGATTGCCAGCAACTGCACCTCGCTGCCGGAACTGGTCACCAATGAAGTGTCCGGCTACGTCTTTCCGTCCGGCGACCACCAGGCGCTGGCCGACGTGTTGACGATCATCCAGAAGCCGCGCCTGCTCGACCTCGGCAACGAAGGCCGGAGCATCGTCCGCGAACGCTTCAGCGCCGCATTGATGATCCGTCAGACCTACGACCTGTATCACGCTCCCACTTATTAAGTAGAACTCAAGCTTATGAACGTAACGATTTTGCATGGCTACAGTGCGTCCAACTCCGGTGACGGTCTGCTTGTCGATCTGGCCATTGCTCTGGTGCAGCGTAACTTCGGTGAAGACACCGCGATCAATGTCGTGGCGTCCGATCCCGAGTCGTTCAGCTACCTGCCGCACCCGCGTTTCGATGCGCCGGTGATGGCGGCCAAAGGCCTGGGCCGGGTCAAGCAAGCGGTGTTTCTCAATCAGTCCTACGCCGGGCTCGCCGAGCTGCTGAAGAAGACCGATCTGATCGTCGGTGTCGGCGGTGGCTACATGCGTTCGAAGAGCGCGTTCGAGCACATCAAGCTGAAGCTTGGCCACGCCAAGCAACTGGAAACGGCGATCCTCAGCAAGGTGCCGTCGGTGTACCTGCCGCAGAGCATTGGTCCGTTCCATGGCGAGAGCAACAAGATCGTTGAGCATTACGCCAGCGCCGATGCGGTGTTCGTGCGCGACAACCGCTCCTCGGCGATTTTCGACGCTTGCGAAAACGTCTATCGCGCGCCGGATCTGGCGGTGCAATCGCTGGCAGGCAAGATTCTTCAGCAACCGAAATTCACCCGCTGCGCCGCCTCGCCGACGACAGTGTGCGTGGTGCTGCGCAAGCCGCCGGAGTGGAGCAAAGAAAAGAAGGTCGCCTACGTGGCCAACCTGAAACTGCTGCTGCAGCGTCTGAAGAACAAAAGCAAAGTGGTCTGCGCCGTGCAAAGCGCGGTGCGTGGCAACGATGACGGCGCGTTCTACCGCGAGCTGGGCATCAACGAAGACCTGCTGTCGCTGAAGGCAACCATCGCCAAATATCAACCGGACCTGGTGATCTCGGTGCGTCTGCACGGCGCCATCGAATCGCTGCTCTCCGGCGTGCCGGCGTACCACATCAGCTACGAGCGCAAAGGCTTTGGCGCCTATCAGGACATGGGCGTCGAGGACTGGGTCATCAACGGCGGCGACATCGACGTCGACACCATCATCAATACTGTTTACGCACCGAATGCGCTGGCGGATTTCGGCAAGCGTCTGACCGACACCTGCCGCGAGATCGAGGCGAAAACCGTTGCGATGGACGAGATCATCAAGGGTGTCGTTCGATGATATTTCGGCTGTTGCTTCGCGGCGGAGCGTTGGGGGCGAAGTTCTTGCTGGTGTTGGCCATCACCCATTACCTCGGGTACGAGGCGCTGGGTTTTTACGGCGTGGTGGTCGCGGCGTCGCTGATCGCTTCGAAGTTCTACAGCGTCGGCTTCAGTTCCGAGATCAATCGGCTGATCAGCGTCGGCGGCAGTTCGCGGCGGGTGGTCGACAAAGTCCTGCTGCTGTACCTGGCAGTGGGGCTGTTGTTGTCGGTGCTGACCGTGCTGATCTATTCGCTGTTTCAGTCGGTCGAAGCAACCGCCACCTTGATCCTTTGCGTGACCCTGGTGCTGCTCACCGAGCACCTGTCGTTCGAAATCAATTCCTTTGTGTTCTCCGCACAGAAAGCCACCGCCGGTGCCTTGCTGTTCTTCATCAAGACCGGCCTTTGGGCCATGTTGGCGGTCGGCGGCATGATGCTCGGCTGGGTCGCGGGCATCGCCAGCGTCTTGTGGCTGTGGGTCGCCGCCAACGTGCTGGTGATCATCGCCGGATACCTGATCGTGGTGAACGTGCACAAGGGTCGCGAGGCAGCGGTGCTGGACACCGCGACGGTGTGGAAGGCCGGGTTGCCGTTCTATCTCGGCACCGGTCTGATCGCCCTGAGTCAGTACGCCGAACGCTTTCTGATCATCGATCTGGAACCCTACGCCAGCCTCGGAAAATATGTCTACGCGTGGTCGGCGGCCAACACTTTGCAGGCGTTGTCGTATGCAGTAGTGGCGGTGGTCGGCATCCCGGTGCTGGCCAAGCGTTTTCAGGCGGATCAGCAGGCGTTCACGGTCAGGCAACTGTTCGTGAATAAATGGGTCATGCGCTCGCTGGTGGTCTCCGCGGTTGTGGCCGTGGCGATCTATGTGTTTTTCAACCTGGTGCTCGATTACGTCGCCAGCAGCGTGCCGCGTCCGGATAACGCTCTCCTCGCGGTGCTGATTTTTTCTTTCGCCTTGCGTGCAATCGGCGACATCGTCTGGGGCGGTTTGATTGCCTCGAAGAACAGTCGGGTGTCGCTGGCCAGCGCGGCCCTCTGTCTGCTGATTTCGGTGCCGGTCAGTTACATGCTGATCAAGCATTACTCTATCTATGGCGCGGCGTGGGGCAACGTGTTTGCCATCGTCGTGCAGCTTGGCGTGATCGCGTTATTGACCCGCGTCACCGGCGCGAAAAAGGCTGCGCTGTCATGGGCCTGAAACTGCCGCGCATCGAATTTCGCGGGCGCAAATTCGATTCGTCGATTTCCTTTCTGATCCTGTTCACCGGGCTGTTCCTGTCAGTGGCGATGCCGCTGCTGGTGCCACGCGATCCGGGGCCGGATGCGATGACCCTGTGGTCGTCGTATGCGCGTGCGGACAACTGCAATTTCTGGAACCCGTTCTCGCCGGATCGTTCGTCCTACGAGTGTTCGGCGTTCCTGCTGCGGCCCACCGGGATCAACCTGACCAATGCCTGGGCCTACGGCATGTTCTGCAATTTCTTCCTCACGGCGATTCCGGTGGTGGTGTTCCGGCGCATGCCGCTGACCATCTTCGGCACCCTGTGTCTGTGGGGCATCGTGCGTTCGTTTTTCCTCGAGAACCTGACCAAGGAAATCATCGTCTCGGTGGCGGTGTTGAGCATTCTGCTCAGCGCATTGACGCGCAAGTATCGCGGCGGGTTTTTTCTCTCGGCGGTGATTTATGGCGTGCTGATCCGGCCGTACTGGATTCTGTTTTCGCTGTCGTGGGTCGGCGTCTGTGTGATGAAAAAGTACGTGTCGCGCTTCACCTTCTTTCTGATGCTGTTCCTGTTTTATCTGGCGGTGGCCATGGCCATTCAGCTGGCGCTGGGCTTTCCCGTGTCGTCGATTCGCGCTAGCAACAACGAACTGCGCACGGCGGGCGAAGAGGGTTCGAAGTCGCTGATCGTCTCGTGGCTCAGCGGCAGCGACTTCGTCTCCCAGGCGCTGGACTCGATGATCATTTTCTTCCGCCTGTCGTTCCCTGTGGAGCTGATTCTGCTGTCCGGGCCGGGGCAGGTGATCTTCGTCGCGCTGATGATCATGACCGCGCTGCTGCTGTTCAAAGTCATCACGTCGACCGACTACAAGGGAGCGCCGATCCAGACCAAACCCAAGGAGCTGATCGCGATTCCGCTGGCGTTTCTGTTGGTGCAAGGCTTGTTCGAGCCGGACTTCGGCTCCTTCGCCCGCCACTTCTCGATGGTCGTGCCGGTGTTGTTCGTCGGCCTGGGCTTGATGCTGCGCGCGAACAAGCCGGCGCAGGTTGAATCACGCATTCTCACTTAAGGCAGGTGCTCTATGTCGAGCAAGAAAAAATCCCTGGAGATCGAAACTTTGCGCGGCCTGGCGTGCCTGCTGCTGGTGCTCTATCACGTCATCGGCCCGCTGGGCGGCGGCTTGAAGATCGACATCGGCTCGCCGTTCCGGGTCATCGCCGACTCGATGGTGTACGTGCGCATGCCGCTGTTCACCTTTATCTCCGGCTACATCTATTCGATCTACAAGATTCGCGGCAATGACTTTTCCGCGTTCTTTAGCGGCAAGGTGCGTCGGTTGATCGTGCCACTGCTGTGCGTCGGCGTGCCGTTCTCGGTGCTGCAAGCGGTGGGGCCGGGGGTGAACAAGGACGTCGGCGTGATCGATGCGCTGTTGTCGTTCTGGGTGCCGATCAACCACTTCTGGTTCCTGCAGGCGGTGTTCATCATTTTCATCTTCGTCGGCTTGCTGGAATGGCGCGGCCTGCTGCGTTCAGCGACGCGGTTGTATGGGTTGTTTGCGTTTGCGGCGGTGTTGTTCCTGCTGCCGCCGTTGCCGCTGGATGCGTTCGGCATCAACGGTGCGATATACCTGCTACCGTTTTTCGTCGCGGGGATGATTGGCCAGGAAAATGTCGATGTTTTGAAGCAGCGTTTCAAGGTGCTCGGCCCGCTGCTGTTTGTGCTGATTTCGCTGACGTTGCTGTATGTCGCGGCGATCGATCGTGAGCTGATTGTCGATCGTCGCAGTGTGATCGGTCTGGCGGTGGGGTGTGTGTCTTGCATCGCGTTGCTGTCCAGTGACATGCGCTCGAAAGCGCTGACCTGGCTGGGCGGATATTCCTATGCGATTTTCCTGTTTCATGTGCTGTTCGCGGCGACCTCGCGGTTTGTGCTGGGACGCATGGGCGTGAAAGATGAAAGCTTGCTGGTGCTCGGTGGTTTGAGCAGCGGTTTGCTCGGGCCGGTGGTGTTGGCGATGGTGTTCAGTCGGTTCAACTTCACCTCGGTGTTGTTCCTTGGCGAGCGCGCGGCGAGTAAGAAACCGTTGGCGCCCGTCACCCCCGTGGTACACACGCAATCATCCCTGTAGGAGCTGACGAGTGAAACGAGGCTGCGATCTTTTGATCTTTTGTCGTGGCTTGCGAAGATCAAAAGATCGCAGCCTCGTTGCACTCGTCAGCTCCTACAGTGGATCCGTGCAAGTCACACATCCTTGTGGGAGCGAGCCTGCTCGCGAAAGGGCCATCCCGGACAAAGGAAATATTGAATGATGCCAGTAGACGCCCCTCAACCAGTCGCCACCTCGGCCATCACGGTAGAGGATGCCAGCGAACGTTTTGCGCAATGGCGCGAGGGCAAGGCCGGCAAGGTGTTGTCCGTTTCGGTGATCGGCGACAGCTACACCGCCGGGCAGGATTTTTACCTGAACAAACTGGTGCAACGAGTGGCTGCCGAGGTGGGTTTCGCCGGCCCCGGTTACGTCGGGTTCAATCACGGCGCGGCGCTGGGCGGCACGCATTTCAAATACACCCGCAGCAGCGACAAATACTTCGGTGGCGACTGGAAGGTTTCCGAGCTGGGCCAGGCCAGCCCGGACAGTCGCACGATCAGCGGCAAACCTGGCGCCTGGTTGCAGGTGGATGCCAACCCTTCGCCGCGCATCGATACCGCGGTGACTCAGGCGAAACTGTTGTATGTGGGTAACGGCGGATCCGACGAACTGCGCTATCGCTGGTCGCCCACGCAAGACTGGCGCCCGTTGCAGCTCGCAGGCTCGGGCGTTCAGGAAGTCGCGCTACCCGGTGCTCCATCAGCCGCAGACTGGTCATTCAAACTGGAAGTGGTGAAAGGCGCGCCGACGCTGTTCGGCCTGTGGCTGGGCAACGAGCAGAAGGGTGTGCGGGTGTCGAAACTGGCGGCGTCAGGTGCGGCATCGGCCGATTTCTATCACGCCGATCCGCAGTGGCAGACGCAATGGAAAGCCGTGGTGTCGAAGATTCCGGCCGACGTTTACCTGATCATGCTCGGCGGCAACGATCAGGGTTTTGGCGTCAAGCCTGCGCAGTATCTGCAGAACGTTCAGGGCCTGGTGAGCATGCTGCGCGAGATCCAGCCAGCGGCGAGCATCAACCTGATCATGCGCCAGGACACCACGCGTTCCAGCGCTTACCCGATGTCGGCCTATGCGCAGGTGCTCGAGCCTTGGGCGCGTGAACAGCATCTCGGATTCGCCAACCTGCAATGCGCATTCGGCCCCGACGTCAAACGCTACGCCAGCGCGATGATCGGCCCGGACAGGATTCATCCATTGCCGGCCACGGGCGGGAAGGTGATTGCCGATTATTTTTATGGCTGGATTATGGGGCACGAGACTGGGTGCGGCAGCGCTGCAAAAATCTGAATGTGGGAGCGAGCCTGCTCGCGAAGGCGCCGTGTCAGATACCGAAGTGCTGACTGTGCCACCGCTTTCGCGAGCAGGCTCGCTCCCACAATGGATTGGCGTGAAGCCCGGGTGATCAGGCGTCGTGCTTGAAGGCGTCGATGAGCCCCAGCAGTTCGTCAAGCTTCTGCGGCATCAACCGTGCATCACAACGGGTTTCGACGTTGATGATGATCGCCGGGTCGTTGCAGCAGATGCGCACGCGAAAGCGCCAGTCGCTGAAGATCACTTTCAGGCCATCGCGGTCGTCCATCTCCAGCGCTTGTCCACCGTATAGCGCCTTCAGGTGCGCGAGCAGCGGGTAGGGATCGCGCATCGGCCGGCGAATATCGCCGGACGCAGGAAACACACCGATCCGCTCCACCAGCAGAATCGTGCCCAGCCAGGTTTCGTTGGCGCTGGGCAGCGGTTGATGGCGCGACAACCAGCTCATCACCCCGAGGTTGCCCACCTCACGTTCAATCTCTGTCGAATGTTGTGCAATGTTCATGGTTGCCTGCCTGTGGGGAAGTGGAAAGCCGTCTCAGCGGCCCTTGAGGTACACGTTGTCGTAGCAGAAGTTGGTCGCCTGCAGATAACCCTCGGCGTCGCCGCAATCGAAGCGCAGGCCTTTGAATTTGTACGCCAGCACGCAGCCGTTCTGCGCCTGTTTCATCAAGGCGTCGGTGATCTGGATTTCGCCGCCCTTGCCCGGTTCGGTGTCGGCGATCAGGTCGAAGATATCCGGCGTAAGGATGTAGCGCCCAATGATCGCCAGGTTCGACGGCGCATCCTGCGGTGCCGGTTTTTCCACCATGTTGTTGACCCGGTAGATGCCGTCGGAAATCAGCTCGCCGGCAATCACGCCGTACTTGTGAGTCTGGTCGGCCGGGACTTCCTGGATGGCAACGATCGAGCAGCGGAATTTCTTGTACAGCTGGATCATTTGCGACAGCACGCCGTCGCCTTCGAGGTTCAGGCACAGGTCGTCGGCCAGTACCACGGCAAACGGCTCGTCGCCGATCAACGGACGGCCGCTGAGAATCGCGTGACCCAGACCTTTCATTTCCACCTGACGGGTGTAAGAGAAGGTGCAGGTGTCGATCAGCTCACGGGTGCCGGCCAGGAATTTCTCTTTCTCCGTGCCGCGAATCTGGTGCTCGAGTTCGTAGCTGATGTCGAAGTGGTCTTCCAGCGCGCGTTTGCCCCGGCCGGTGACGATGGCCATGTGTTGCAGACCGGCGTCCCGTGCTTCTTCAACGGCGTATTCGATCAACGGCTTGTTGACGATCGGCAGCATCTCTTTCGGCATGGCTTTGGTTGCCGGCAAGAAACGCGTGCCATAGCCGGCAGCGGGGAACAAACATTTACGAATCATAAAAGTATCCTGGACAGTCATGGAACACAGGCGACGGTTGCGCACCAGAGAGTGGCGGCAAGTTTCAATGATTATTGAAGGCTTACTTTAATACCCGAGTCAGGCTGTGGGTGGCAATTAGTTGCGCCGTTAAAAGGCGTTAATGTTATGAGATGTCGACTACTGTGTTTTAAGTTATTTTTAGTCGGTATCCGTTGATAGTGATAAGTGCACGGGGAGTGCTAATAAGTACCCGCAGATAGTTTGACCGGCGAAAATATTTATTGCCAGTGGTTGAACTAAATTTGTTTGAGGTTGTTGTCGCCTTGTTTGTGTGAATTGCCCCGCATATCCACCAGGCAAGGCTTGACACGCTACCGGGTATTTATTCAATGACGGATCGCGCTATGAAGATTCTAGTAACGGGTGGCGCCGGCTATATCGGCTCGCATACCACACTTGCATTGCTTGAAGCAGGTTATGAAGTTGTCGTTCTGGATAATCTTTGTAACAGCAGCGATGCGGCACTCCACGCCGTTGAAGCCATTTGCGGCAAAAGCCCGTGGATGATTCGCGGCGATGTTTGCGATCGCCCATTGCTGGATCGTATTTTCCGCGAACATCAGATCGACGCCGTGCTGCATTTCGCCGGGCTGAAAGCCGTGGGCGAGAGCGTGCGCAAGCCGCTCGAATACTACGAAACCAACGTCGGCGGCAGCATCACCCTGTGTCAGGCGATGGCGGCGGCGGGGGTGTTCAGACTGGTGTTCAGTTCCTCGGCGACGGTGTACGGCGAACCTGAGGAGATGCCGATCCGCGAGGATTTTCCGACGGGCAATCCGACCAATCCCTACGGCCAGTCCAAGCTGATCGTCGAGAACGTGCTGCGCGACCTGAGCCTGGCCGAGCCACGCTGGAGCATCGCACTGCTGCGCTACTTCAATCCGATCGGCGCCCATGCCAGCGGGCATATGGGCGAAGACCCGAACGGCATTCCGAACAATCTGGTGCCTTATATCAGCCAGGTCGCGGTCGGCAGCCTGCGTGAGTTGTCGATCTTCGGTAACGATTACCCGACAGCCGATGGCACCGGCGTGCGCGATTACATCCATGTCGTCGATCTGGCGGACGGCCACTTGAAGGCGTTGCAGTCGATCAGTGAACGCACCGGCATCCACACCTGGAACCTCGGCACCGGCGATGGCTACAGCGTGCTGCAAGTGCTGCATGCCTTCGAACAGGCCTGCGGGCGGCCGGTGCCGTACCGGATGATGCCGCGTCGGGCTGGTGACATTGCCGAAAGTTTCGCCGACGCTTCGAAAGCCGCAAAAGAACTCGGCTGGAAGGCCACGCGCAACTTGCAGGACATGGTCGCCGACACTTGGCGCTGGCAATCGAATCACCCCAACGGTTATTCGCGATGATGGCCTTTTAGTCCGATGTTAGTTTCAGTCAGGTTGTTAGATAACGTCGGGAAATTACACTGGCAATGCCTTTTGCAAGTCCGTAGATATAAACCTGCCGTTCGACTTTTATCAGTTGGGTAAGACTGTGAAAGAACAACGGATCGTGTTCGCGCTCTTTGCGGACTCGAACGCTACCAGCTCTGACACAGACCGGTTTTTTAACAGGTCGAATGTTAGAAAGGAGTTGTTATGAAAAAAGTGATGGCAGTTGCCCTGTTGACGATGTTGAGCAACTGGGCTGCCGCAGCTGAAGCGCCGTTGACAGCGGTAACCAATGTAGGTGGCAGTGTGGCGGCTTCGCAAGCGCCCGCCGCCAGTACTGCAATGGTTGCCAGTGCTGTAGCGGCGTCCAACAGCGGTGGCAGTGCCAATGGCGGTACCACCGGTACGACAGGTACCACCGGTACAACCGGCACGCATAACTAACAGGAACATTTGTTAGTGCAGTACAGAGTCGCCCGACGCAAGTCGGGTGACTTTGTTTTTTGGATTCGCCCTTGAATAGCGTAGTGCCATTATGACTCGTAGTGTTTATCTTTTAATGTTGGCAAGTCTCGCTTTGCAAGGTTGCATGTTTTCCCCCGGTCAGTACCTGAGCACCAGCGATATCACCCGCCAGGGCGCCAGCGAAAGCAGTCGGGTCGAGCTGATTCCGATCACCCCGAAGCTGATCGCCATGAACCGCGCCACGCAAAAGCGTGAGTCGCTGCCGGCGGAGCTGCTGGTAACGCCGGCGGAATATCGCATCGGCAACAATGATGTTCTGTACATCACCGTCTGGGATCACCCGGAGCTGACCGCCCCCTCCGGCGCGCAACAGCAGATCGATGCCAACGGCCGCCTGGTGCGCTCCGACGGCACGCTGTATTACCCGTTCATCAAGGAAGTCCAGGCCGCTGGCCGGACCATCCAGCAACTGCGCGCGGACATCGAACAACGCTTGTCGGCATTCATCGCCGAGCCCCAGGTCGATGTAGCGGTGTTGCGCTTCGCCAGCCAGAAAGTCGTGGTCACCGGTGCCGTAACGAAGGCCGGCCCGCAAGCGATTTCGACCAATCCGCTGAGCGTGGTCGAGGCCCTCGGTTCCGCCGGCATCGACACCAATAACGCCGACTTGTCGGGCCTGCTGCTGACGCGCAACGGGCGGGTCTATCCGCTCAATCTCGACTCGCTCAATCAGCAGGATTCCGAACTGCAGAACGTCTACCTCAAGGGCGGCGATCAGCTGTACCTGCCATACAACGACAACAAGCGCATCTACGTCATGGGCGAGGTCAACCAGCCACGCGCGCTGAGCTTCAAGACTGCGACCATGAACCTTTCCGACGTGCTCGGTTCGGTCGGCGGCCTGAGTCAGACCAGCTCCAACGGCAACGCGGTCTACGTCATTCGCGGGGTAGAAAATCTCGACGTCGAGCCAGCGAAGATCTATCAGCTCGAAGCCGAATCACCGACCGCCATGGCACTGGCTTCGCACTTCCAGGTGCGGCCGCAGGATGTCGTCTACGTCGGCCCGGCCAACGTCACTCGCTGGAACCGTTTCATCAGCCAGTTGGTGCCGTCGGCGTCGATTGTCGGCACTGGGGCTTCGGCAGCGAAGAACTGGAGCGAATACAGCAACAACAGCAAATAAGGCCGCCCGACTGTGAACCTATTGAAAGTGGGCGTCTGCCTGATGGCGGCGTCGTTGCTGTGCGGCTGTAACCCGCTGATGAGCGCGTCGCTGAACAACCTCAAGGCCGCCGTCGTCGGCCCCGATGAAGTTGACGTTTCGGCGGCCGAAGTTGCCGGGGTCAACTATTCGCAACTGAAACTGACCACGCCCTCCGGCTCCGGCGTGCTGGCGCTGGTGCGCGAGCGTGAAGACCTGCAGTTCTGGGTCGCCTCTGGCAAGCAGGTTTTGCTGCTGCGCGATGGCCTTGCCGTGCGCAGCATTGGCCTGGGACTGGAGGGCGATCTGGATGGCACGCGGCTGGCCGATGACTCGCCATTCAAGCAAGGCCTGCATCATGTTGCCGATGGTTACACCACGCGGCGCTGGATCGACCTGTACAAGGGCCAGGAAGTCGGCGTGGTGGTCAACAGCCGCTTCTCGCGCCGTTCCACCGAGACCCTGGAGATTCTCGACAAGGCTTACTCGGTACTGCGCGTCGATGAGCAGATTGACGCGCCAGCCATCGGCCTCAGTGCGACCAACCGTTACTGGGTCGACCCACGTGACGGTTTCATTCTGCAGAGCGAGCAACAGCTGACCTCGCAACTGCGCGTCAAGCTGGTGCAGCTGACCCCTGATCGCAGGCACCTGCCGTGAAGCGCTTCAGCCTTATCGCGGTGGGCTTTCTGCTGATCGCCGGGGCGAGTCAGGCCGCCGTCACGGTGTCCGGCGATGTCGCCAATCCCGGGCCGATCGCACTGCCGCCGGGCGGTCGCCTGCTCGATGTGATCGGCGAAGCCGTGCCCAATGCCGAAGGCTATTGGCTGGCGGGCGGTTTGTTGCGTCAGTCGCTGGTCGAGGAACAGACACGGCTCAAGGTCGGCGTGCTGTTCGACCTCGATGTGCTGCAGCGCATGGCCACGTTGTTCGACCGGCCAGGCCGCGCAGCACTGGCACAGCGCATTGCCGAAGAAGTGCGGCAGATGCCGGTGACCGGGCGGCAGATCGCTGACCTCGACCCGGTGGCCGTGGAAGTCGGCTTCGCGCGCAACATTCGTCTGGATGACGGCGATCGGCTGATCTACCCGAAACGGGTCGACGAAGTGCAGGTATTGGGCGCAGTCGCCGAGCCGTGCCACCTGCCGTATCAGCCGTTGCAGGAGGCTCGCGAATACCTGGAAGGTTGCTCGATTCTCGACGACGCCGAGGCCGATTACCTGTGGCTGATCCAGCCCAACGGCGTGTCGCGGCGTGTCGGTATCGCGCACTGGAATCGCGAGTCCGGACAGTTCCCGGTGGCCGGCAGCAGGATTCTGGTGCCGATAAAAAATGATGATCTGGATCCGCCTCTTCCTGAACTGAATCAGCAGTTGGCCGAATTCATTGCCACGCAGCTGGCCGAGGTGGTTCGTTGAAGTTACGTTTTGCAGCTGTGTTGTTATTGCCCTGCGGTCTGGCCCACGCCGAGCCGCGCATCACCCAGAATGACTTCGGTGGCACCGGCCTGTTGCAGACGCCGACGGCGCGCATGGCCCCGGCCGGCGAGCTGAGCGTCAACGCCAATCGCACCGACCCTTACAGCCGCTACAGCGTGTCGTTGCAGCCGCTGGACTGGCTCGAAGGTTCGTTTCGCTACACCGCGATCACCAACCGGCCGTATGGCTCGGAGGCCCTGAGCGGCAGTCAAAGCTACAAGGACAAGGCGGTCGACGCCAAAGTGCGCCTGTGGCAGGAAAGCCACTGGGCGCCGGAAGTGGCGCTGGGCTTTCGAGATATCGGTGGTACCGGTTTGTTCTCCAGCGAATTCTTCGTCGCCAACAAGCGTTTCGACAATTTCGATTTCAGCGCGGGCATCGCCTGGGGCTACATCGGTAATCGCGGCGACTTCGACAACCCATTGGGCTACGTCAGCAATCGCTTCGATACCCGCCCGGCCCTTGAAGGCACCGGTGACGTCAACTCCGGCTCGTACTTTCGTGGCAAACCGTCGCTGTTCGGTGGCGTGAGCTACCAGACGCCTTGGGATCGTCTCAGCCTGAAACTGGAGTTCGAAGGCAACGATTACAAGAACGAGCCGAAGGACAACGAAATCAAACAGGACTCGCCGATCAACCTCGGCGCGGTGTTCAAGGTCACCGATTCGATCGATCTGAGCGCTGCGTGGGAACGGGGCAATACGGCAATGTTCGGCGTGACCTTTCACACCAATTTCGTCAGCCGCAACGCCCCGGCCAAGACCTACGACCCGACGCCCGAACCGTTGCCGGCGAAGGCCCCGACGACCTCGATGGAGCAGGTCAACTGGGCCGATGTGTCGCGGCGTCTGCAGCAGAATGCCGGGTACAAGGTCGAGCGCATCAGCCAGCGCGATTCCGAGCTGATCGTGTATGGCGAGCAGCAGCGATATTTTCATTCGTCCAAGGCTGTCGGCCGCGCGAGCCGGATTCTCGACAACAGCGTCAACGACGACATCGACTGGTTCACCGTGGTCAACAAGCGCTACGACTTGCCGCTGGAAGAAACCAGCCTGCCGCGCCAGACCTTTCGCGAGGTGATCAACAACGAGGAGCCGTTGCAGTCGCTGCACCGCACCACCGAAATCAACCCGGCGATGCCGCGCAACGAGAAAACCCTCTACACCGAAGCGCCGCAGCATTTCAGCTATGGCGTCGGTCTGGGCTTCAAGCAAAACGTCGGCGGCCCGGACGGTCTGCTCTATCAATTCAGTGCCGACGCGGACGCGGAATATCGCTTCAACCGCAACACCTGGTGGAGCGGTTTGCTCAGCGCCAATCTGGTCAACAACTTCGACAAATTCGTCTACGACGCACCGAGCGGATTACCGCGCGTGCGCACGGATTTGCGCCAGTACCTGACCACCTCCAACACGACCATGCCGTTGTTCCAGCTCAGCCATGCCGAGCAGTTGGACAAGGATCTCTACGGCATGGTTTATGGCGGTTATCTGGAATCGATGTTTGCCGGCGTCGGTGCCGAAGTGCTGTTCCGCCCGACAGGCGAACGCTGGTCGGTAGGAGCGGATTTGAACTGGGTGCGCCAGCGCGATTTCGATCAAGGCTTCGCGTTGCGCGATTACTCCGTGGTGACCGGGCATATCACTGGCTATACCGATCTGCCTTTCGACACGCTGGCCGCGGTCAGTGTCGGTCGTTATCTGGCCGGGGACTGGGGCACGACCGTGGACATCTCCCGCGAGTTCTTCAACGGCGTGCGCGTCGGTGCGTGGGCGACCATTACCACGGCCAGCAGCGCCGAATACGGCGAAGGTAGTTTCGACAAGGGCCTGTACCTGTCGATCCCGTTCGACGAAATGATGAGCATGTCGACCATGCGTCGCGCCAACCTGGTCTGGGCGCCACTGACCCGAGATGGCGGCGCCCGACTGAGCCGCAGCTATCAACTGCACTCGATGACGGATAGCCGGGAAGGGGACATGTTCTATCGCAACTTCGAGAAGATTACCGAGTAAGCGCTGGCCTCCCAAGCCCGACACAAAACCCTTGTAGGAGTGAGCCTGCTCGCGATAGCGTCCGATCAGCCGACATCGTTGTTGACTGACCTACCGCCATCGCGAGCAGGCTCACTCCTACAGTTGATCTGCGTCGCGCCACACATCCCGGCCATGTCTCAAAGCCCCTTGTAGGAGTGAGCCTGCTCGCGATAGCGTCATGTCAGCCGACATCATCATTGACTGACACACCGCCATCGCGAGCAGGCTCACTCCTACATTTGATCGTCATCCAATTACAGAACCCGGCCATAACCCAACCCCCACAGGGGGCGCACCTGTGTTCGATACCCTTGTGCCAAATCCCGCCCACAAAAAAGGGGACTTTCGTCCCCTTGCGATCTGAAGTTGTGAACCTCAGTAAATATCTTTCGATAACAACGTAAACGGGGTTTTTACCAGGATCTTCAGGTCCAGCCACAACGACCAGCTGTTGATGTACTGCAGGTCGATCTCGACACGCTTCTGCATCTTGTCGATGGTGTCGGTTTCGCCGCGGCAGCCACTGATCTGTGCAAGCCCGGTGATCCCCGGTTTGATTCGGTGACGCGCCATGTAGGCGAGGATCTTGCCCGAGTAGTAGTTGTTGTGCGCAACAGCATGTGGACGCGGACCCACCAGAGCCATATGCCCCTGCAACACGTTGAACAGTTGCGGCAACTCATCCAGCGACGTGCGGCGGATAAAGCGACCCACAGCGGTGATACGCGAGTCATTACGACTGGCCTGTTTCACTTCGCGATCATCGTGGACACGCATCGAGCGAAATTTCCAGACCTTGATCACCTTGCCGTTCCAGCCATGACGATCCTGCTTGAAAAACACCGGGCCGGGCGAGTTGAGTTTAACCGCCAGCGCGATGATCAACAGCAGCGGACTGAGGGCAATGATCGCCAGGAACGCCACGGTCTTCTCAACCAGACTTTTGCTCAGGGCAGCGGTCGGGCGGCTGGTCAGGGGGCTTTCGTTCAGGTAGATCGCCGGCAGGCCGTCCACGACTTTCACCGAGTGGTTGAGCAGGGTCAGGCTGTTGAGATCCGGCACCCACACCACATCGACGTTGGCCCCGAGCAGATCGACATACATCGCCTCGATTTTGGCGGCTTCGCACAGCGGCAGGGTGATGTACAAGCGGCGGATGTCGTGAGCCTCGATCAGTTCGAGCAACTCATCCTGAGCGCCGACGACGCGTGGTGCGTCCGCGGCGAGGACTGGTTTGTCGCCGTTGCTGACCAGACCGATCAGCGGCAGGTTTTCCAGTTGGCTGAGTTTCTTCGCCAGGCCGAGCGCCAGTTCGCCAGTGCCGACGATCAGCGTCCGGTGCTCGCTTTTACGCGAACGCTGGTAGTACTTGGAAAACGCATGCAGCGGCGCGTAGAGGAAGGCCTGACCGAGGAAGCCGTACACCGCCCAGCTCAGGATCACCTGACGGGAAAACAGCTCATCGGCCTGGCAGACAAACGCGATGCACGCCAGCGCGGCCATGGTCATCGACCAACCCATGAACAGACGGCCGAGGCCAGTCAGGTAGTTGTCGCGTTTGCGATAAACGCCGCTGAATGTGTAAGCCGGCACCGAGGCCAGGACGGCGAGGGTAGCGCACATTCGGTAGTAGAACGCGACGGTGCCGGTGTGCTGTTCAGCGAGGATGAACAACAGCGTCACAACGAAAGCCTGTGCCAGCGCCCATTGGCCCCAAAAGGTCAGTCCCTTGAGGCCCGTGCTTCGATTAATACTGAGAGAAAGATCCATACGATATCCCCAAAAGACGTCCATTCAGGTTTCAACAGTTGAAAGCCGAGTTGTTATGCAGACTTATTGTTTTTGTTTTAGCGAGTGTCTTGAGGTAACAACATCGAGAGCCGAACTGTCGTCAGCCAATAGACTAAGTTATTGTTGGGAATGGTGTCTGACGAGTTCTAACAAGATGGCATAATGCCAACTTTCTAATATTTAAATACCAGTCTGTTAGAAAAGGTCGTAGAGAGGGGGATGAAAAGGCG
Source organism: Pseudomonas sp. HN2 (assembly GCF_020736465.1). NCBI lineage: Bacteria > Pseudomonadati > Pseudomonadota > Gammaproteobacteria > Pseudomonadales > Pseudomonadaceae > Pseudomonas > Pseudomonas sp. HN2. The sequence continues at coordinate 4,026,259 of NZ_CP085885.1, read as the reverse complement.
GGGATGTATTTGTTACTGTTGGCGGGGTGGAGGCAGGGAAGCTTTTATTGAATCAGGGAGGAAAAACCAAACAGAGTGCTCTTCTTGTTGTTGTAGTCGCACTTTATATCTGTTTGTCTTGGTTAGAATGTCGCCTGTGATTACGCGACGACTTCCTGGATCAAGCAATATCCGCGATTTCTTACGGCTCGAAACAATCGCTCGCCATTACTCGCGCTCTTGAATTTATCCTGCAAGCGGCTCAGGCACATCTCCAGACCACGGTATTGCTCCGGTTCCCGGCCAATACTGATGATCAAGTCATCGCGACTGACCACCCGTTCTTCATGGGTCAGCATTTTCCGGACCAGGGCGGTTTCCAGGCCAGTCAGGCTGATTGCGATGTTGTCCTTGAGCAGTACGCCTTGATCATCGTCAAGATGCCAGGTGTCGCTGCAGGCGTCAGGACTCTCGCTGACATTCGAGATATGTGCTCGTTCTGCACTAACTGCCGGAAAGCTCTGGAACGGGTTGTCTGTTTGCGCGGCTCGCCATTCATTTTCAAGGGTGGCCAGTATGCGTTGAGTATCATGTTCGATACTGCGCGCAACGTTCTTTCGGCTAAGACTTGGGTAACTGAACTCCATGACCATCGGGGCGGAAGAGGGCGAAGCAACACCTTCAACAAACATTTGTGCCTGCGACGTGCCAAACGAATTGAAACGCTCACTGGACAAAATGCTTTCCAGTTCACGCTGCGACGTTGTGCTGTGCGTCACAACTACAAAATATTTTCTGGGGAGGGTTGTACTCGTTTCCATGTCTCTCTCCTAAATACACACCAAAATTGGCTAAAAGATAAATCGGCAGGCGAGCAATGACTTCCTCGGAAGTAATCGTAGGCAGGGTTCGGGCCGAAAATGGCCGTCGATAAATTCCACTCGATCTGCTGCTATGTTATGGAGTTTTATTGTTATGTGGCGTGTTGCCGCGCTCATTCAAGTGCTTGAGTTTTAATAAATATGAAGCGGAACTGAAACGATATGGCTGCATCAGACGATCCTTCGTACGTATGCAAAAGGGAAGACTGCCCGAGACTCAGGCAGTCGATATCAGGCCCCGCATCAGGCGATAGCCGTAGCCGCGGATGCTCTGAATCGCGTTTGTACCATACATGTCCTTGATTTTTCCACGCAAGCGGCTGATAGATTTCTCCAGTGCCCGAGGATCGTAGAAATTGGCGTTGAGGCCCATGATGCTGGCGATTTCATCATGGCTCAGAATGTGATTGGCGGTCTGCGCAAAGGCCTCGAGGATCTTCATCTCGGCGAAAGAAATATCGAGTTTGCGCCGACTGTCCAGCAGGCAGATCCGCGTCGGATCAAGCGTCAGAGTGATATCCCGCTGCCAGTCTTCGCTGTTGAAGAACTCCGTGAGCAAGTCGTCGCTGTCATCGCTCAGTGTGTTGAGCTTGATACAGGCATCGGCGCCGGCGAGATAATACTTGATCTTGTTGACCGCCCCGCGGCCGGTGATGACTGCGCAAATAAGCGGTTTCAAGTTCGCATCGCGCAGATTCTGTATCAGCGCCAAATTGTCTTCGAGGGCCTGTGGGCTATCGATGATGAGGAAGATGGCGCGATAGGAATCGATGTAACGCTGCTGTTTATATGAACTAGTGAAAGCACCTGTTTCCAAGATCATATCGGGCTGCACGTGCTTTGCGATCAGCGTCGTAAAATGATCGGCCACACCCAAGGTACGACCCAGAGCAAGAACACCGGATTCATCATTTGTCGGGCGCGGACTTCTAGTCGCCAAGTTCCCTGAGAGCATCATGCGTTGACTCGAATTAGGTGCTGACATCGGGATGTTAAAGCACCGGTTCTCATCTGTGACTGACAATTGGTAACATTTACGCGGATTTTAGACGTGTCTCCCGAGTTTTCTAACAATAAGTAAGCTTTTCAAGCTTTTAGTTGATTTTTCGGGGGTTGTGAACTAATGCGTGTGTGATGGCTATATGCAATGGTGCCACTATTTTGAGCTTATAGCGATGGCTTTGTCTATGTCCTTTTGCCATGGGTTGGCCATGTCCTGATTGTGTGAAGTTGATCACATTTCATATCTGAACTGAAATAATTGTTGTGATAGATGTAAATTTTTCCAGTTAAGTTCGTCGACCGACGATTACTAACATGACTTGAGTGTGGCAATCCGTTAGACCTATTCTTCAACACCAAAAGATCGCAGCCTTCGGCAGCTCCTACGCTTGAAATGCGTTCCCCTACAGGAGCTGCCGAAGCCTGCGATCTTTTGATATTCATAAAAGCCAATTGTGTAACTTCAGATACTCAACCCCTGAGTGTTATTGACCGGTCGCTCGTCTTGAGTGCTCTGACGGAGGATTAATGGATTTCTGGACCCTTTTCCAGGTGTTGATATTGGGCGCGGTAGAAGGCTTGACCGAGTTCTTGCCGATCTCGAGTACCGGTCACCAGATTATTGTCGCCGACCTGCTCGAATTCGGCGGCGAACGCGCGATGGCGTTCAACATCATTATTCAACTGGGGGCTATTCTTGCGGTGGTGTGGGAATTCCGTCCGAAGATCTTCGAAATCGTCAAAGGTCTGCCCACCGAGCGCAATGCACAACGTTTTACCCTTAATCTGCTGATCGCGTTTCTCCCCGCCGTTATTCTCGGCGTGTTATTCGCCGACGCGATCCATGAATATCTCTTCAACCCGATCACCGTTGCGGTTGCCCTGGTTGTCGGCGGCATCGTCATGTTATGGGCGGAACAGCGTAGCCATGTGGTCAGCGTCGAACATGTCGACGACATGCGCTGGTCTCACGCGCTAAAAGTCGGTTTCGTACAATGCCTGGCGATGATTCCCGGCACCTCGCGCTCCGGTTCGACCATCATCGGCGGTCTGCTCTTCGGCCTCTCACGCAAAGCCGCGACCGAGTTCTCGTTCTTCCTCGCCATGCCGACCATGGTCGGCGCCGCGGTGTACTCCGGCTATAAATACCGCGACCTGTTTCAGCCCAACGACCTGCCAGTCTTCGCCCTCGGCTTCGTCACCGCATTCATCTTTGCGATGATCGCCGTGCGTGGCTTGCTGAAGTTTATTGCCAACCACAGCTATGCGGCGTTCGCGTGGTACCGGATCGGTTTTGGTTTGTTGATTCTGGCGACGTGGGTGTTTGGCTGGGTGAACTGGACGGCGGCTGCGGCCGGTTGAGGCGTCAAGCCAGGCGGATCAAACCGCCCGGCTGTTGAGGGCAGGGCATCAACGCCCTTCGAGCAACTCCGCCGCCTGACCCAGCAACGCCAGCGGATCCGTGGCCTTGTGAATATCCACCGACAACAGCTGCCGAAACTTGCGCGCCCCGGGGAATCCGGTACCCAAACCCAGCACATGCCGCGTGATGTGATGCATCGCACCACCGGCCAGCAGATGTTCGGCAATATAAGGCCGCAACTGCGCCAACGCTCCAGCCCGGCTGATCACCGGCGCGTTACTGCCGAACAACTGCTGATCGACCTCTGCCAGCAAATACGGATTGTGATAAGCCTCACGCCCCAACATCACACCGTCGAAAGTCTGCAGATGCTCATGGCAGGCCTCCATGGTCTTGATCCCGCCGTTCAACACAATCTCCAGCTCCGGAAAATCCGCCTTCAACTGCGCCGCGACGTCATAACGCAACGGCGGAATGTCGCGATTCTCCTTCGGCGACAACCCTTCGAGAATCGCAATCCGCGCATGCACGGTAAAACTCGTGCACCCGGCATCGCGCACCGTACCGACGAAATCGCACAGCTCGGCATAACTGTCGCGTCCGTTGATGCCGATGCGGTGCTTTACCGTCACCGGAATCGACACCGCATCGCGCATCGCCTTCACACAATCCGCCACAAGCTGCGGATGCCCCATCAGGCACGCGCCGATCATGTTGTTCTGCACACGATCGCTCGGGCAGCCAACGTTCAGGTTCACTTCGTCGTAGCCGTGCTCTTGCGCCATACGCGCGCAGGCCGCGAGATCAAGCGGAACGCTACCGCCCAACTGCAACGCGAGCGGGTGCTCGGCTTCGTGGTGACGGAGGAAACGTTCGTGATCGCCGTTGAGCAACGCGCCAGTGGTGACCATTTCGGTGTAGAGCAGGGCGTGCTTGGAAAGCAGGCGCAGGAAGTACCGGCAATGGCGGTCCGTCCAATCCATCATGGGTGCGACGCTAAACCGCCGAGACAGCGTAGGCCTTGGTTTTACTGGGCTAAAGCTCTGATTCTGTACCATTTTACTCAACGTGTATTCGGCGTGTTTTTGGGCGTTTTCAGGCCTTTTTCAGGTCTCGGTGGTACGATGTACCACTTCAAAACCGACGCGTACCACTTTCGATATGGCAGCTATCAGGGCAAGAAAACTGGCGGATGGGTCTATGAGCTACACCGCTCAGATCCGCATCAAGCGTGACGGAGTGCAAGTCTACCAAGAGAGCCAGACCTTCGCCCGGAAACAGGCCGCCCAGGCCTGGGCGCGTAAGCGTGAATCGGAACTGGATGAACCAGGTGCGATCGAGCGGGCGAGCCGCAAAGGCGCCACTGCCAAGGAAATGATCGATCAATACCTGCGCGAAGTTGAAAAAGCGCGGCCGCTGGGCAAAACCAAGAAGGCCACGCTCACGGCTATCGGTGCCAGCTACTTCGGCAAGCTCAATGACACCGACATCAATACCCAATGCCTGGTGGACTTCGCCCTGTGGCGGATGAGCGCCGAAGGCGGGGGCGTCCAGCCGCAAACGGCTGGAAACGATCTCGCGCACCTCGGCGCTGTGCTTTCCATCGCTCGGGACGCATGGGGTTATCAGGTCGATCCGCTGGCCATGGCCGGCGCCCGGCGAGTGCTGCGCAAACTCGGCTACAACCTCAAGAGTCGCGAGCGGGACCGCCGTCCGACACTTGAAGAGTTGGGCAAGCTCATGACGCACTACGAGGAAATGCAGGCCCGCCGCCGCAGCGTCACCAACATGCTGAAGGTCGTCGGCTTCGCCCTATTCTCAACCCGCCGTCTCGATGAAATCACCCGCATTCGTTGGGCGGACGTGGACGAGGCCGGCCAGCGAGTCCTGGTTCGGGACATGAAGAACCCTGGCCAGAAGATCGGCAACGACGTCTGGTGTTACTTGCCTGATGAAGCGTGGCAGATCCTCCAAACGATGCCGAAGGCCGGCGAAGACATTTTCCCGTACAGCCCTGAGTCTATTTCCACCTCCTGGGCGAAGGCCTGCAAATTCCTGGAAATCGCTGACCTGCACTTTCACGACCTCCGGCATGAAGGTGTCAGCCGGTTGTTCGAAATGGACTGGGACATTCCGCGCGTGGCGAGCGTGTCGGGGCACAGAGACTGGAACTCGCTGCGACGCTACACCCACCTGCGCGGTAAGGGTGATCGGTATGTGGGGTGGGAGTGGCACGAAAAGATATTGAGGGCGCCCGTCCAACTGGGCGCCGCATCAATGAAGTGGCTCAAAAGGCGGGTTTTAAGCCGTTGAGCTGGTTGTTCTCTTTCACCGCGGCGGCGCGCTGGAGATCGAGGTAAGCCGCCAGGTCGCCGATGTGGATGCCCTTGGCGGACTTCTGGCTCGGCTCGAGTCGGGTGATCGGAATTTTTATCTGCCCACTCATCACCTTGCGCTGGAACATGTCCGGCGTCAGGTGTGTGAAGTAGTCCCGACACACCCGGTCAAGCGGGATAATCGCTTGGCCTTCGTACTGGGCCATCAGAATAAAAGCTGTGTTCATGATGCTCCCCTCACATCCGAAACGATTGATGAATGAACCTCGTCCGGGCTACTTCTTCCGCCGGCTTTGCGGCCTCCGTCTGGATCTCACAGACGAATCTGTGCCGTTGACGGTTGGTTGCGGTCAGGGCTTTGGTGAGTCCGGGAACAGCGTCGAGGCACTGTTCATATGCCGTATCGCCAATCCAGTGCTGCGCCGGAAATACCTGGCAATCTGTCCGAGACGCATCTGCGCACAGGTACAGCAGCAGGAAAACAGTCATAGCGCGGCCTGCTGCTGAGAGATGTTCGGTTCTATACGTTTGAGCATTTGCATGGTGCTTCTCCCCGTTGCGGGCGATGGGGAGTTGCAGCTCCCCGTTGTTCGCCCTGTGATTCGGTTCAGCGCGTGTAGCGCCGAAGTTTTTTGTTCTTCGCTTCAGCTCGCGCTGCCATCAACTCGGCCCACTCAACAGACTTGCGCTGCTGCCTGATCCGGCTACACCGTTGATGCTTGCGGGTGGATCGGGCTTTGCCGCAAATGTCGCAGCAACTGGGCAGGTCCAGGCGATGACTGGCCATGGGCGGGCGGATGCGCGAAGCAGGATCGGGATTTGCGTTCATCGCGCCTCCGCGTTTCCCGCACCTACCGCGCCTACATTGATCGCCGTCAGCCGCAGCTCATCGAGAAATCTGCACATCTGCAACTGGGTCTGCCTCGTTCGATTTTTCGGGTTTTCACAGGTGCGCTTGATGGATTCCTTGAACTGTCTGAGTTGTTCCACCTCACGCAGCAGGGTGTCGAAGTCAGCGACGCCGAATTCCAGTGGCTTCGTGATAGCCTCTGTGCTGCTGCCACTTGGGTTTTGTGCTTGCATGGTGCTTCTCCTTTGCGGTGGTCGGTGTCGAGGGGTTGCAGCCCCTCGGCATCACTTCTTTCTGGCATGAACTTCGTTCAGCCCGCGCGGCGAACCAGGTGAATCGCCAAGTCTTTGAACCGCTCGTTGCCATCGACCTCCCGTTGCCACTGCAAAACCTCCTCGATCTGCTTGCTCGAGCAATCGTCGACAAGCAGCGTCCGCTCGCCGCGTTCCAACCTGACCTCCAAGGCTATGAGCAGGCCTCGATGCGAATACGCTTCCGCGTACATGATCGCGGCCGGTTTTCCTTCGGCCAGTTGCTGGGCCTCGATCGACCTCAGTTTTGTCGTCTTGCCCGTGCCTGCATTGCCGGTGATGACTTGAACTTGCATGGTGCTTCTCCTTTGGAATGTGCCCAGCGTTGCAGCGCTGGTTGCGGTTTACGCGCTCTGAAAAATCCAGCAGCGCACAGTGGTGGGTTTGTTGAACATCGCGTTGCCGGCGGCTTGTGAAGCGCGCACGGCGCTGTACACGGCCTTATTGGATTCCAGCCATTTGTGGCTGCGGCTGTTGACCAGCAGCCCGCGCAAGGTCTTGAGGTCGGCCAGGTTCTGCCGATGCTCGCTGGCCTTTTCGGCGAACTCGTTGAGGTTGATCGCAATGAGTTTCGGGTCGGTGCTGTGGTTGACCTGCGGGCCTTCGCCCAGGCTTTCGAGGTATTCGTAGACTTCCCAAAATTCGGCAACCAGCGGGTGGTCGGCACTGATCGCGGCTTGCCGCTCCAGCGCCATGACCATCAGAGCCTGATGCGTTGTGGCGACGTGGTTGTCATCGAGCGGGCAGACCAGGCGCAGGCAATCGACCAGGGCCATCAACTGGCTGTGGTTCTTGATGATGCGCTCCACGCGGATTTCTTTGAGCTTTCGCAGTTGCTGCTCATGGACCAGCACGCGTTCGGAGAACTTGGCCATCACCTGGGCTTCGGCACGGACGGCCAGCAACAGAAAGTGGCTCAGTTGCTCGACCGGGATCAGGTTCAGGTTGTCAGCCGCTGCACGGCTCTCGGTGGTGACTTCCGGCCGCGCAAAGTGGGATTTGATAATCCGGGTCAGGATCGCTTCGGATGCGCTGACATCAGCGTTCTGGCTGATCGCAATCGCGCCACGGAACGGCGGTTCGTAGGTCTCGTTGCCGCTGGTCTTCATGCCTTTGGTGCCGAGCGTGCCGCCGCCATAGAAGTCTTTCAGCTCGTCCCAGTCGAAACCCTTGGCGTGCGCTTTATCCGGCTCGTTGCGGTCGCCCTCGATCAGCACCACTGGCATGTTGGAGACCTGGCCCATGGCGCGCTGACGGCCGGCGCGGGTCGATTTCGACGGGTCAAAACCTTCATGCTCGCGGCCGAGCAGTTTCCACAGGAAAGTCAGCAGCGTGGTCTTGCCGGCGCCCGCTTCACCAGTGACCTCAAGGAACGGAAAGGACTTGTACTGTGCACGGATCTGCTCGGCGAACAGCGAGCCAAACCAGAACGCCAGGGCGACGATTCCTTTGGCACCGAAGCACAGCCACAGCATCGGCAGCCAGTCAGTGCGGTACTGCTTGCTGTCGCGCTGAATGTGCATGGCGATAGACTTCTGCAATGTCTTGAGCCGCAGCTTGCCGAACTCGAAAAAGTCTTCTTTGTTCACCACGCTGACAATGCCGCCGCGTACCGCGATATCGCCAAACACGTAGCAGCCGTGCAGTTTGCTGTAGCCGATGAAGTCGATGGTCTCGACCGTTTTCAGGCCGAACAGCTGGTCCTTCATGATCTTGTCGAGCTGCTGTCCGCTGCCGGTGAACACCGCGCCGGCGGCCATGCTGAGCAAGCGTTTCTTGAATTCGCTGGCGGCCGCGACCTGGCCACCGGTGAAAGTGTTCTTGACGCTGCCGCTGTCGTGCGGGAAATCGACGCGGAAGTAGTACCAGGATTCGTCGGTGACTTCGTTGCGCTGGAAGTACAGCGCCTGTGGGTAGCAGTTGGCGATTTCCACCACGCCACCACATTGGCGCAGGGCCTTTTCACGACGCTGCTTTTCGTTCAACAGCTGGTCTTCGTGGCGATCGGAGGACTCCAGCGCCTGCATGGCCTTGTTGAATTTCTCCAGGTCCATCTTGAACCAGTAGAGCCGGCTGTCGAAGCCGAAGTGAAACTCATGGCGCTCGCGCCATTCGTACATCAGCACGCCTTTCTCTGACGCGCTTTCGGCGATCAGCAAGGAGCCGTGATAGCGCGCCGTGGCCAGATCCTTGTCGATCTGCTCGGCACGCTCGCTCTCGTCATCGATGAATGCCCAGCGCTGATGCAGATCGTTCCAATCAACCTTGCGGCTGTCCGATTGCGGGATCTGTGCCGCTTCGCACTCGTAGCCCAGAGCGCGAGCCTGACGCACCCATCGCTTGGTGTATTTGTGCGCGCCGGGTTCGTTGTCCAATGCCCAAATGAGCTTGGGCAATTTGCCGCCGCGCTGCCGGGCCAGCTCTTTCAGAGACTCTTCAGGGAAGAAGGCAGACGACATTGCCGACACGGCTGCAATGCCGTTATGCACCAGAGCGATGGCGTCAAAGATGCCCTCGACAATCCACAGCTCTTTGACATCCAGCAGCTCGACACATGGCGGGCACCACCAGTACCCACGCGGGCTATCGCCAGGCTTGAACCGCGCTTTCATCTTGCCGAACCGGTGCGGCCGGTCGATCAGGCGCTCCCAGTAGCCACCTTTTTCCAACGCAAAACGCACCGTCGCGCTGCCGGCATTCAGCTCGCCGGAGAAATACGTTTCCTGCGTAAACCAGCCTTGAATCAGATCAAGCTGAAAGCCTCGGGCAAATTCCAGATAGGCACGGGCGGTGGCGCTGGGGTGTTGCTCGCTGGCCGGCGCGCGCTTGCTCCAGTCTTCGAATAGGTCTTCGTAAATCTCTTTAACGTGCCAAGTCTGGCCACACTTGCCCCGGCCGCATCGGATCATCCACGGGTCATCGTGGAAGGCGTACAGCTCCTTCTTCTTGCATGCCGGGCATTCGCCCTGGCGCATGTATTTGCCGGCTTTGTGTTTGAGTCCGTAGTCGGATTCAAGGCGTTGCAGAATGTCGGCGCGCAAATCGTGTTTCATGTTCATCGGGGCTTACTTCACTTCGCCGAGACTGTGTTTAAGGGCGCCAATCAGGCGTTTTTGCGCGGCCATCACGGGGAAGGCCGACAGCAGCGAGCCGTGCCGTAAACCCTCGGGGATCATGCGAAACCGGTCGTCATACCAGTACTCGTTGAACTGCATGGAGTACTGGGCGCGCAGTGCCTGGAGCAGGGCTTCGGCCTGTGCGCGGGGCAGTTTTGCGGTGATGGCGATGTCGATTTCCATGGTCCACCTCGGATTTCAGGCAAAGCTCACCCAAACCCACGGGAAGCGGGGCAGGGCGGGGTGTTTAAAAAGGGGTTACTGAGGGTGGTGCTTGTGCGCGGAACCGCGCTGGGCGAGCAGGCTTTGCGGCAGCAGCCTCGCCGGTACCGGGTAGCGCAGATCAGCACGGGTGTCGATCAAGTGCACGACCGTGCAGCCGGGGCTGTTGCCCCAGTCCACACCGATCCACTTGCGCTGATTGATCACCTGCAATTCAGTCCAGGCGTTATGCACCAGTCGCTCCGCCATGAAGACAGGCACCTCAAGAGACGTAGCCAAGTGGCGAACGCAGTTTTCATAAAGCAGGTCCGAATCCACCAGGTACTGCGCTTCGTGCCGTTGCAGGTAAGCGAACGCGGCACGTTGCATGCTGCTGCGGTAATCGTGAGTCAACTGATCGAGGTTCATTGCGCACACTCCATTTCCATTTGGTCGAGCAGGTCGGGTTGATCGTTGGCGGTCTTCATCGCGGCGCGGCGCAGGGCGATGTCGGCAATGGGCAAACGCACCGATGGATTGGCCATGCCGCTGGGACTCATTTCGTGAGTCATTTCGAACTCGGCACGCACCGACCAGCCGCAGGCCTCGTTGGTGCATTGGAGGTAGGCCACGCGCAGGAAAATGTGTGTGCCTTCGCTGGTGCGGATGCGCATGCGGCCGAGGCAGTGCGGGCAGACAAGTTTGTAAGTACTCACCCGGCGAACCCCCGACCGTGCAATTGAATGGTGGCCAACACTTCGGCGTAGCGGGCGGACATGTAGTGCATCAGGGCGTTGATGATGGCTTGGGCTTCGCAGGACTCAATGACGCCGTCGTCGAGTGCTTTGGCGATGATCTGGTCCACCATTCCGCGTTTGGCGGCGGCTTTGACTGAGCGGTTGTACAGCTCGACGTTGTCCAGATCCGCTGGCGCCGTCAGTGGGACGAACATGCCGCCGTATTTGGCTGCGATGTAGTCCGGCAGGAAGGTCGTACCTGCTACTTGTTCGAGACGATGGATATGGTCGTCACTCAGCGGTCGGCTACCGGCGTTCTCGTAAGCCTGGTTATCGAATTTTTTGAGCGGCATTCCCAAGTCGGCAGCGGCGTAAATCCGCCCGCCCTGGTAGGCGCCGATCACTGCACTGACAACGTCTTTCCTGTTGGCTAGAACGGGGCGTTTCATCTTCTGGTTTCCTCCCTGAGCCAACGGGCTTAGTTTTCAATCACGCGATCTTTGATACCGAGAAGTACTGCGGCGCGGTGGGCTTCGCCCCGCAGGCACTTCTTCTGGCCGTTCAATACCGCGTACACGGTTGAGGGGTGCAAATCGTTCTGAAGGGCAAAGTCCTTTACGGACATGCCTTTGCGTTCCAGCCGCGTTCTAGCGGCCTGGCAGGCTTGCTCGGGTGCATAGGTGGCGTGCATAGTTCAAATTCGTGTGATTTCGCGTAATGGTTTGATGATATTGGTTCAGTAAATTGAACCTGTCAATGTGTGGGGTTCAAAAAATATGACCATCGGTGAACGGCTGAAGGAAGAGAGGTCGCGTCTAGGCCTCAGCCAGACTGATTTAGGTGCTGCTGGTGGTGTCGGTAAAACCACCCAAATAAATTATGAAAAAGGTTCAGGTAGTCCCGACGCTAAGTACTTGGCTGCCGCTGCCGAATTGGGCGTAGACGTTCTTTATGTCGTGACAGGCGAGCGCAAACCAACCGCCGCAGGGAGCATCAGTACCGAGGCGGCAAAGTTTCTTGAGGTCTATCAGCACATTGGCGAACCTGATCGGGAGGTTCTGTTTCGCATGGCCGCGGCTTTTGCGAAGGCCGCAAGTGTGATGTGACAAAGGAAAAAAGCTGACCGAGCAAACACTGGTCAGGAAAGTGGGTGCAACACGCCGGCCACGATGGCCGGCTTTTTCATGGATATAGAAAGGAGCGGTTCGAATGGCTTTGAAGCCCTGCAAGTCTTGCAAACACAAAGTAGATATTTCAGCGAAGGTTTGTCCCAGCTGTGGCGTGGCCGATCCAGGAGTCACCCTCGGCCAAAAGATCGGCGGGTTTATCATTCTGGTAGTCATCATCGCTGTGACAGTGTCGATGTGCTCTCGGGATAACAAAGACGAGCCTGTCGAACAGGTTACGCAGAACGTTGCGACCAAGGCATACACGATCACTAAAGACGATTTCCAAGAGGGGCGACCTCGTAAGGTTGAAGTCGTCTTACCCAAACGTGTAAGTGATGCGGAGCTGTCTGAAGTGGCCAAGGCCGTTCGCGCCGATACGAAGTCGAAGCCCAAGACGACATTCATCGGCTTCAGGGTCGAAGGCCAGAACGACAAGGCCTACTGGGCCAACGCCAGTTTTGATCCTGATTACAAAAGCTCTCTCATCGGCCTTAGTGCCCAAGATTATCAGAACCTGCAAGCTCTCGACCTGAAGGCTTACCCAGACAAGTTAGGCAGCTGGATACGGGATGGTGCACTTGGCCACGTGATGGTTCTGTACAAGCGGAACGGCAAATACGCCATCGATTCAATTTTCCCTAATGGCGGAAAAAACACGGAAAGCTATCAGGCGAAGAACCTTCCTGATGGCGGACTTCGCCTGGATGAGCCTGAAAACAGCTTCGGCGAGTACTACGTAGTCGACGCGAAGGGAAACTTGCAGGGATGGGGTGAGAACGGTGCCTACATGACGCTGCCACCGCGTTCGCCGACGCTGTAGGGCACAAGCAACGGCTGTTTACATTTCCAATGTGGTGCAGAGGTACAGGAGTAGCCATCTCGGAGGCGACACCCATTCAGTCCGGACCCAAATGAGCTGTAGGGGCTGGTGGCACAGAAAAACGTGCTGAGAATGGGTGACTCCCGGGCGGTTCAAGTGCTGCGAATAGCACCCCTCCCATCACAAGGAAATGGAGTACGTATGATGGAAAACCTTACCCCTTTGGAGCACCTTTTTTTGCAGCTACTGGCAAAGCTGGATGAACAGCAGCGTCAAGACGTGCTGAGGATCATGGAGGCGCTTGTGCAGTCATCGAAGTAAGGCGATATTTTTGGGCGGCTCCGGGAAAACTGCCGGGGCCTCTGTTGATTCTACCAACTCGTAAAAGATGAGGGATTATAGTGGCGAGTAAGAAAGCAGGTGTTGATTTTTGGGAAGGTGATCTCATGGATCGCCAGCCAAGTGCAAAATTTTTGACTAATTATTTATTGGCGAATAGTCATGTAAAAGTATTGAACGTCAACTCGCCTTGGGGGTCAGGGAAGTCATTTTTTTTACAGCGTTGGTCGAAGGCTCTTTCTGAAGATCATGTGTGCGTAAATTTCAATGCGTGGGATTCCGATTATACAACAGAGCCATTGGTTGCGCTTATCTCATGTATTGAGCAACAAGTTATGGATCCTCTTGCTTTGGAGTCAACCAAAGTTGGCAAGGGAATAATCAATGTAAGTTCCGCGCTGATAAAAAAAGCTGGCCCGTTGATTATGAAGGGGTTGGTTAAGAAGTTCAGTGGTGTAGAAATTGATGAGCTGATCGGCGACGGAGCGGGTGATGCGGCCGATGATGTTATCAAAGCGCTCATTGAAGAGCAGGCTGAGACGAAAGGTAATGTTGAGGAGTTTAAAAAGGAGGTCAGGTCCCGTCTTGCAAGTGCTGCGTCGAATCAAGGGAAGAAAGCGCCCGCATTTATATTTATAGATGAGCTCGATCGCTGTCGCCCTACATATGCAATTGAGTTGTTGGAGCGTATCAAGCATTTTTTTGAGTTGGACGATTGTCGTTTTATTATTGCATCCGATTCGGCTCAGTTAGCTCACTCAATTCGAGCTGTTTATGGTGAGGGTTTTGCATCTGAAAGATACTTGAATAGATTTTTTGATGTAGAGTTTAACCTTGACAATCAAGATATTTTCTCGATGGTGCATCATTCTCTTCCGGAAATTAATAGTTTAAAATTGGGTGTAAACATTAGCGGGAAATTTGACGCTCGCTATTTCCGTGGTGATAAGGAACCTAAGCATCCTCAAAAAAATACGGTGGTTTCAGATATAAAGGATTTTTCTGAAAATGCTATATTTGTAGTCGGCTTGTGTCGTTACTTTGATGTAGAGTTGCGTGAGCTGGTTAACTATCTAAAGCAGATTAAGAGTGCGGCTGATTCGATTGATGGCGCAGTTCATTTTTTCTGGCTCGCGTTCCTCGTGTTTTATAAGAACTCAAAGCATGAGGGGTACGGGTTGCTTTTTGACAGAGAGAAAGGCGCTGGGGCGTTCACCGCTTATAATGAAAGTAGACCCGGAGTTACGTTTTCATTTACCACTACTATGCAAGATATCGACAGTTTAGTTTCATTTTATTTAAGTCTTTTGAATGCTGATTCTCATAGGTTAAGAGAGATGGGGAGTCGTTTGGATGGCTGGAAAACAGAGGTGTATTATTCTGCACGTGATAATATTGCGGCTTTACAATCCTATAAAAAAATTGTGGAACTGGCTCATCGATTGAGCTAGGCACGAAGGCCCAGACTCAATCTGGGCCATACTCATTTTGTCTAATATTTGGATTTTGCTCTAAGCCATTCCCTGTCTAAAGCACGCTTTGCTGTTCGTTCACTCGCATATAACCAACGCAATCGTCTGGGCCTTGTCTGATCACCGGCTGTGACTGTCTTCTCTTTTCCGGTCTTCTTGTCGCGGTAGTACGCGATGATACCTGTGAAGTCCCCCTTATTTTCTTCGGCCAAGTCCTCAACCGTATCCTCCGGCAGCTTGCTCTCCAGCTCCAGGCTGACGGTGTATCCGTTGTCCGCACTGAGCGTGTGCTGCACATTCCCGCCGTACCAAATGATTTCGTCGATCTCAGGCTTCACACCTTCCAACGTATAGGTCAGCTCCGGTATCAGATCCGGCCGGCCCGTGGCCAGGGTGTAACTGAGCGTCGCACTCCCTCGTTGCAACCGATTGAACTCAGCCCGGGCGGCACGCAGGGCAGATTGCCTGTCGCTGTAGGTATGCCGCAGATCCTTGAGATTCTCCCCACTGCCGGCGATGGCTTCTTGTTTCTTGGCGCTGTTCACGTCGTAAAAATAGGCGCGCACCCCATCGTAGCTGTCGCGGTCAGCTTGCAGGTATCGGTGCTGGTCGCCATCGGCGCGGGAGAGGGTGACGTGGGGCAGCTCGGTACCGCTGGCAGTCTTACCGCCGCCGGCGGGCAGGCACAGCAAGCATCCGGCTTTGACGGTGACCACGGCGTCGAACTCTTCACCAACGCGGCTGATGAGGTTGGCGTCGGATTCGTTGGCCTGGTCCAGTTGAAGGATGGGCAAGCCGTCGAGGGCGCCAGCGACGGTTGAGGTCAGTCCGTTGCCCAGGGCGATGTCGCCCAGCACGTCGCCGAGGGTGGTGTTGCTCCAGCTT
Source organism: Pseudomonas sp. HN2 (assembly GCF_020736465.1). Classification (NCBI taxonomy): domain Bacteria; kingdom Pseudomonadati; phylum Pseudomonadota; class Gammaproteobacteria; order Pseudomonadales; family Pseudomonadaceae; genus Pseudomonas; species Pseudomonas sp. HN2. The sequence continues at coordinate 4,010,798 of NZ_CP085885.1, read as the reverse complement.
CGTTCGCGTTTGGTCTTCAGGCCTTTGCGTAGATCTGCCGAGCGGGCGCGGATGCTCAGCACGTCGGGCGTGCCGGAGTGTTCGGTTTCATCGACAGTGTAGGTGCCCTTGTCGACCAGTCCGGTATCGCTCCAGCCCAGCCACAACCGAATCACCGCGCCCTTGGGCGGGATGGCGAGCAATCCGTCGTGGTCGCTTAGGGTGATGCTCAGTTGATCAGCCTCGATGCCGCGATTATCGGTCAGGTCGAGGCTCATCAGGCGCGGGCTGATCAGTTGGGCGATGTCGTTGCCGTCCACGGTGATACGGAACGCTGGCACCGGGTAGGCGGCCTCGCGCTTGTAGCGCTCGATGGTCTTGTCCAGAAAACCGGTGACGCGGGAGAGGGCGGCATCGATCACAGCAGCGCCCTCATGATGCTGACGCCGGCGCTGGTACCGGCGCCGATCAGGTCGATCCGGTTGTCATCGATGCGCTTGAGACTGAGGGTGAATTCGATACGGCGCGGCGTGCCGTCGCGGAAGAACAACGTTTTGGTTTCGCTCAGGCTTTCGATGATCCACAAGCCGTAGATTCGGCCGCTGCCTTCGACCATTGGCCACGCCTTGCCGGTGTTGGCCATCAGACGCAGAGCGTCGAGACTGAGGGCGCTGCCGGCGAGTTCCGGCAGGATGATGCCGGGTAGGGTGATGGAATCATCACCACGGCCGACGAACTGGCGGGCCGGCGCGGCGCCGACGCGGTTGCTGCTGGCGTGGCGCCATTCGGTTTGGCGTTGCAGTTCCTGGTAGGCGGCGGTGGAGAGGCTGAAAACGAACATGCCCAGGGCAAGCATCATGGCGGGTTACTCCAGGTCGGACAATTTGCTGCGCTGGCGGGCGTTCTTTTCGCTGGAGACGCGGGCCAGCTCGGCGCGCACGGCGCGGGCGATGGCGCGCTCGTCCATGCCGGGCGTGGTGTGGATGTTGATTTCGTAGGTGTCGTGACTGTCGTAGGCTGCGGCCGGCGCCGGGCTGATGGGCGCGCGATTGTCGATCGACACTGAAGAGGATGCGGCGGCGCCAGTCGGCAACTGCGGCAGCCCAATGGAGCCGAGCGGGCCAGCCACGGCGCCGAGCGCACGTTGCCCGGCAGACACGACCTGTTTGCCCATGTCGGTGATGGCGCCGAGCGGGCCGTCCTGGCCACCTTCAAGACCTTGAGTCAGCCCGGCCATAGTGAAGCTGCCGAGCGCGGTGAACACACGGGACGGGCTATGGATGCCGAGTTTCTCCTTGAACATGTTGATGGCAGAATCAGCGATTGAGCTGACGGCGTCCTTGATCTGGCCCAACCCTGCAAGCAGTCCGTTGATCAGGCCGTTGACCAGCATGTTGCCGAACTCAGTAAAGCGGCTCGGCAGGTCTACGCCCAGGTAACTCAGCACGCCGGCGAAGGCCTGGTAGATCAGGCCGATAGGGCTGAAGTTGGCGAGCGTGGTGAGGATGCCGCCGATGCCTCCACTGAAACCGGCTTTGATCTCGGTCCAGGCGTTGCTGAAGTACAGTTTCACCGCGTCCCAATTGGTGTAGATCAGATAGGCCGCACCGGCGAGAGCCGCGACTACTGCGCCGATGGCGAGCGCGACCGGGTTGGTGGCGAGGCCCCACATAGCGATGCTGACGGTTCGCAGGGCGGTCACCAGTGCGCCGCTGAGTGTGCTGGCCAGCGTGCGAAGGCCCTGGCCCAGCATGGGAAGTGCATTACGGGCCAGACCGGTGATGGTGGGGGCGAGCTTTTGCATGACTCTCAGCGTGCCACCGCCCTGCATACCGAACATCGCCATGCCGTAACGAATCACGGCAAACGGGCCGAGCAGGCTGGCCATGCCGATGGCCAAGCCGCCGAACACGAACGACAAACCTGCGACCAGTGCCACGACTTTGACCAGTCCGCCGGCGAGCTTTGGGTTTTCCCGCGCCCAGGCGCCGACGTTGTTGGCGACTTCGCCGAGGGTGTTGATCAGTTCTTTCAATTCAGGTGCAACGGCGGCGCCGAACTCGGCCATGGCGTTGGTGAAGCTGCCTTCGGCGGCTTCCATGACGTTGGTCAAAGTGCTGAGTTGTTCATTGACGCGGGTGCGCAAGTCGGCCTGATTCTGGAGCTTCTGCTGCACCTCTTTGTAACCCGCCAGCCCCTTGTTCATCATGGTGTTGAGGGTGGTCATGGTTTCCGAGTCATCACCGAACAAGTCCTTGATGGTCTCGGTACGGTCTTCGTCGTTCAGTGCTTTCAGCTTTTCGACTTGGGCGAAGAGGTTCTCCAGCCCGGCGAAGTTGCCTTCCTTGTTGGTGAAACTGAATTGGATCTTCTGGCCCTTGAGTTGGCGGATCTTGTTGACGTCGTCGACCTTGTCCTTGTTCAAGCCCGCCTGAAAGATTTTGCGGAAGGCGTTACCAGCGGCGCCGCCTTCCATGCCGGCCTGATCCATCATGATCAGCAGCGGGGCCAGTTCGTTGGCGGCCTCAATCCCGGATTTCTTGATGGTGTCCATCACCGGGGCGATCTTGCTGAAGCCCTGCAACATGTTGGTCGAATCGACACCGGAGTAGAACCCGCGCTGGATGGTGTCCATCAGCGCCATCATGTCCTTCTCGGTGGTGCGCGTGGCGTCCTGCATCTTGGCGGCAAACTCGGCGGCTTCGGCCACCGGCATTTTCAACTGTACGCCCAGGTACGCGGCCGCTTCGCCGGTACCGCCGAGGATGCTTTGCGCGCTGAGGCCCTGGCGCCGCAGCATGGTCATCATTTCTTGAAAGTCGGCCGTCGTACCGGGCAAACGGTCGCCCAGTTTGGTGGCCAGGTCGGTGATTTTCTGAAAGTCCTCGGCGACTTTGCCGGTGTTGTCCATCATCGACACTTTCAGCTGTGTGGCCGAGTCTTCGTTCGGTGCAAATGCGCCCACGGCTTTGGCTATCGGGCGGCTGGCCGCGTAACCAACTCCCAACCCGGCCGCACCGTTGACCGCCATGTCACTGGCAAGGCCTTGGGTCTTCGCCAGTTTGGCGCGTTCGGCGGCCATGCGTTTCTGCTGGGCATTCAGCGCGACCAGCCGTTTGCCCTGTTCGCTGATTTTGGTGCTGGTGGCGCCGATCTGCTCGCGCAGCTGGCGTTCGTGTGTACCGAGGTCTTTGGTGCTGATCCCTGCGCTGTACAGCTTCGAACGCAAGGTCTGTAACTGTTCGGACTGTTGCTGGTGTTGTTCCTTGAGCCGCTGGGCTTCACGCACGGCGGTGCGGAAGTCCTTGGCCAGCGCTTTGGTGGGAACGCCCGTGGCGGCGAACTGCTGACTGAGCGCGCGTACTCTGTCGCGGGCGGAGGTTAGGGCGGTTTCGGTCTGTTCAGCGGCGGCGCGCTGGGTGCGCCAGGCGCTGACGTCTTTCTGCTGCGCGTTGAGTTCCTTGAGGCGGTCGCGCGCGTCCTTGAGTGCGCGCGCCGCGCCGATGCTGCCCTTGTCGATGGCCTTCAGGGGGCCGCTCGCCCGGTCAATCGCGTTGAGCAGTACCTGAAGCTTTAAGTCATTCGCCATCGGTGGAACTCCGCACCCTGGCGCGCTCGCGCCAGTCCATCAGTTCTTGCAGGCCGAGTTGATCCATATCAGCTGGCGCCCAGTGAAAGACCACGGCCAGATCGGCCATGGCGTCTTCTACGCAACGAGGGAGGCGTCCGTCTTCACCGACCTCTGCAACAAAAAATGCGCAACCTTGTTGCCGCAGGCGAGCAGGTCGGCCGGGTCCATGCCGGCGGCTTCGGTGGCGGTGATGCTTGGCGAAGTGATGCGCGGCAGCACCTTGAGCAGGGCGGCGACGTCGAGGTTCAGCAGGTCCACCAAATGGACGCCGCGCAGTTCGCCGGATGACGGTTTGCGCAGGGTGAGGCTGGTCATGTAGGACTTGCCGCGAACGATGGGCGTGTCGAGGTTGACGGTGTTGTCATCGACTGCCGGCAGAGCTTCGGTGTTGGTGTCTTCGGTGTTCATGTGTTGCTCCAGGTAATGGTTTTAGGAAGGAGTTCAAAGGCCGATGGCGGAACGCTGTTTCTCCAGCATGTCCACGCCGTTGACCTTCTCGATGAAGTTGAGCAAGTCAATCTCGATGATGTCTTCGTTGTCGACGATCAGCTTGTAGTAGCTGCACGTCGTGGTGATGCTGTGTTCGGTGTCTTCACCGGGCGCCGCGTCGCCCATCTCGATGGTTTCGTGACGGCCACGCACGATGATTTCCACGGCGCTGATTTCGCCGGTGTCGTCCTGCTGGAAAGAGCCGGCAAAGCGCAGCTGCACGCCGGACGCGTTGACACTGCCGAACTGCCGAAGCGCGATCAGATCCAGCCCGCCGGTTTTCCATTCGAACTGGATGCCATCATCGGAGAAGCCGAGGTCAGCCTTGACCGGGCCGTTCATGCCGCCGCCGCGATAGCTTTCCATCTTGCGACCGAGCGGCGGCGGAGTGACGCTTTTGGCAACGCCCTGGTAGGTGTTGCCGTCATTGAACAGGTTCATGTTTTTGAGTTTGCGAGGCATGGCCATGGCATTGGTCTCCGGGGTACGGACTCTCCCATAGGGAAGCGCCGATTCAGGCGTTCACTTTGCTGGCGAACTGGATCAGGTAGCGGTCGGTGATGCGCTGACGAAGGGTCAAGTCTTCCAGCGGCGGCACGGGTGTGTAGTCGTAATCGAGGTAGAGCTTGCCGGCCTTGAGCGTGTCTTTGTCGTTGATGTCCTCTGGATACCAGCAGTCGCCGCCGATCAGGTAGCCGCTGCCGACCATTTCGCGAAACTTGGCTTTGATGCTCTCGATCATGTCGCGCACCAGGGACGGGTGCATGGGCCTGTCTACGGCCCACATCTGCGCTTCGGCCATGGTGTCAGCGAGGATCTGCGCGGTGCGGGTGTAGTTCTCGAAAGCGAACAGCGGATCGTCGCTGCACGTGCGGCTACCCCAGAAGCGAAAACCGCCTTCGTTGATCAGGGTGGTGACTTCGTTGCCGTTGAGGTAGTTGGCATCGGTGGCCGGGTTTTGCAGATCCCAGAACACGTCGGCGCTGATGCCGGTAACGCCATCGACCGCGACGTTGGACAGGGTTTTGTGCCAGCCCACTTCCTGATCGATCTTGGCGCGAAGACCGAGGGCACGGGCGACAGCCGAGGCTTTCACCGTGGCGCTGGTGACGGTGTCCCAGTTCTGGAAGTCCGGCCAGATCACCATCACTTCGCGGGCGCCGAAGTTCTCGCGATAGGCGACAGCTTCTTCCTTGGTTTTGCAGTCCCAGGCGCTGACATAACTGAAGGCGCGTAGTTGTTGGGCAATGCTCGCCAGAGCGGTGGCCACCGGTTGGCTGTCGAGGCCTGGCACGCCGAGGATGCGCGGCACCATACCGACTTTGGCCTTTGCGGCGAGCAACGCTTTCATGCCGGTGTATTTGCCATCGGCGGTGGTGGTACCGATCAACGCGCTGGCCGTTTCCGCCTCGGTGGCGCCTGCCTTGACGCGCACGACGATGGTGTAGGGCTTGGTCTGGTCAGCGATGGCTTGCAGGCTGGCGGCGAGGGTGCCGGTGGTGCCGGCTTTGCCGACGGCGGTCTGCACGTTGGTGAGCAGCACCGGCGTGTCGAGCGGGAAGACGGTAGCGTCGGCATCGTCGGCCGTGCAGACCATGCCGATGACGGCGGTGGGGATGGTGCGAATGGGGCGGGTGCCGTCGTTGAGTTCGAGCACCCGCACGCCGTGAAGATAATCGGCCATGGATTTGCCTGCGCAGTAAATGGGATGACAGTGCACAGGCTGCCGCGCGCGCGCCGGATGGGCGAGAGCTGGGACTTGTAGGGAGAGGCGCTACAGGACAGCGCCTCCCGACGAGACCGATTACGGTTTCGTAGTTGGTGTCGCTGAGTCCGGCCAACCTTCATTGAGCATCTCATCGCGATACTCGCCGGCTTCAATCGCCTGCAACAATGCATGCTCGCGGTCAAAACATGCCTGAACGTGTGCACGCACGGCCTTGGCTATGGCAATAATTTGCGCCGACCCGATCTCGACGAAACCGGCGGCCGTTTTGAAGTTGCAGCGATAGTCCGGATCAAGGACTGCGGACAATCCGGTGCTGGCAATCAACGCCTGGCTGTCGCGTGTCGTCTCGATGGACAGCCCTTCGACTGTGACGCCGGAGCCCTCCCGCCTGAAACGCTCGGCGGCGATAATTTCACTGAGCGGTTCAGGAACCACGATGGGCAACCCTGGCGGCGAAAATTGCCACGCTCCGTCCATCTCGATCGCTTTCCAGCCAATGGCCGGCGCTGGCTCGATGCCGTCCATACACACCCAGATCATGGAGGGGTGATACATCGTCGAGATATCGCCGCTCACCTCGACAAACTCAAACACCTGATCGGCATAGATCCGCGCATAAATACTCATGTCCACTCCTCAACATCGATCCAACCATCAGCGCCGTGACCGCCGCGCAAATGCGCAGGGTATGAAGGAAGCGCAACGGCACCGCCGCCACCTGAACCTGGGTTGACCGCATCAGCACCCGGCGCGCTGGTTGAGATGGAGTTACCACCCGGCCCCATTTCGCTCGCACCGCCCTCGCCAGATACGACAAAGTCCGCTTTTGGCCCAATGACGCCACCGCCCCCTTTGCCCGATCCATTATTCACGGTCGCGCCGACCGCCGGCTGTGAGTTTGGGGTCTGGCCGAGGTATAGCGGCGGCACCACGTTCGCCGACAACCCGCCACCGATACCGCCCGGCGCGGTAACATGCGACCCGAATGAAGTGGCCCCGCCGTTATTACCCGGACCAACCAGCACACCGGTGCCGCCCTTGCCGATCGTGGCTACCACACCGTCAAAGCCGCTATAAATCCACGTATCGAATGGCGCCCCTGCACCGCCGCCGCAGCCGGCGGAAACCTGCCCAGTCGCGGTGGATGCTGCACCGCCGCCAGCAGCGCCTGCCCCCTGTCCCTTCACCCGGATTTTGTTGGTTCCAGGCGTCGACCAGTAAATCTGAGTCGCACGAATTCGCCGCGTGCCGATCAGACGCCCCGTCGCCTTGCGCACTTCATCGGCCAAAACACCGACGTCAATCACGCCCTGATTAACCGGCGCACTCCAAGCCTTGATACACCACATCACCGCGACGTTACGCGGCCGGGCGACGCCGCCGCCGGAAGGGTACGCGCCAGCGGTTACGCCCGCTGTCGTGTAAGAGATTCCGACGTTGGGATAATCCGAATCCTTATAGGTATCCGCCTGAGCCTCGACCGCCGTAGCGCGTGCGATATCAACCGATGCGCCGCCGCTATAGTTGCTGTCAAACACCACGAGCGTGCCGAGCTGGGCGCTGCCAATCGCTCGCCCCGCATCAATACCCCGGCCATGATCCCAACCCCGCAGGAACTCAGCGCGCAGATCCGGCAGACGGAAGTTGCCGGCGCCCTCGTTGCCCTTGTTGAAAGCAGTCCCCAGATAATCCGACAGATCCGGATAGACGATGCTGCTCTTGACGCTGCCATCCAGCTCAACAAAGCCTGCCGGCATCTTATTCAGCGGGAACGACACGACGGTGCCCACTGGCAGTGCCGTCGCCTTGGCAATCAGCTCGTCTATTTCGGCCGCTGTGTAGGTGTCCTTGATGCCCATCGCGGCCAGTGTTTCCGGGTTATCGCCCGATAGCACGATCCCTCGGGTATCGGTCTTGACGCGAGTGAATTGCCCTGCCTGTTTGTCTGCGGGCAGCGCACTTTTTACGGAGTCATCGACGTATTTCCGTGTCGCTAGCACTACCGACGGATCAATCTTCAACTGAATGTTCGACGTGCCGCTGGTGATGATGTGCATCCGCACCACCTGGTTGCGGCCAGAGCCTTGGGCGAGCAGAGGTTTGTAGCTCGGCGCGACGTTGGCCACCGCGCTAAACACGCCGTCCTTGTCTTCAAGGGCCAGTTCACGGATCCACCAGCCGCCGACGTCGGGCGGCAATACCAGCTCGGCAATCAGGACGTTTTCATCGGTAGGTGAAACGAACAGTTGGTTGATCTGAGCGCGATACCGTTGATTGATCAGCTTGGTCTGCGAAGGACTCGGTACCGGGTCGGTGCCGTTGGCGTCGCCAATCAGCATATGGCTCGGCTCCCACGGTATACCGAGGGCGTCGCAGTTGGTTTTCTTGGCGACGCCCTGCGTCGTCAGCATGCCGCCGAAAATAGAATTCTGGTCAACCATGGGGATACACATCCAGTTCGTCGAGGGTGAAAAGGCTGACGCCGCTGTAGCCCCGGATCGCGACATCGATGTCCGGGTTGTTCCAGGGGTACACGTCGATTTCATCGCCGTCGTAAACAGCGAAACCGACGAAGGCGTCGAGTTTGGTTTCAAGCACGATGTCGAGACCGGTCAGGTGCCGGGTGAGGGGTTTCGCGTCGTCGATCAGCCAGACCAGTTCCTGGTACATCGCTTCGGTGATGCCGGAGTCGAGAACGCCGATGCGCAAGGCGAAGGTGCCCGGTGTGCCGGGGGGAACGGTCTGCCACCATTCGGCGACCTCGATCAGGTAGCCGAGAGGTTCAACGACCCGGCGCAAAGCGCCGATGGTGCCCTTGTGCGAGTGCACGTAATACGCGGCACGGCAGGCGGCACGCTTGGCGGCTTCTGACCATTTGCTGTCCCAGCGATCGACCGAAAACGCCCAGGCCAGATACGGCAATAAGGGCAGGGGACACAGGTCAGGGTTGTAGAGCGTGCGCAACGGAATCGGTACGCGTTGGATTTCTGCCAAGGCCTGTGCGGCTTGGCGCTCCAGTGGTGTCGAGTTGCCGGGTAGCAATGGCTGGTAGGTCATCACTCAACCCCCAATGTCAGTTCCACGCTCGTGCAATACGGCGCCTGGTACTTGGTGGCGACGATGTCTTCCCAGTCTTCCAGCACTACTTTGCGCACACCCTCGACGTGCAGCGCGGCATGCACGATGGATTCGGAAACTTCCAGTGCCAGGCGTCGGCGCTGATGCACGAACTGGAGCAACTGGGCTTCGGCCGCTGCGAGGACCAATTCAGTTTCAGGGCCGTTGCTCAGCGGGTAGATTCTGGCTTTGATCTGGTAATTGATGATCTCCGCGCCTTGGACCGTAAGCCGATCGGCGACGGGCCTGCGGTCGTCGTCGCTGAGGTAGGTTTTGACCTTGTCGAGCAGCGCCGGCGACGCGGTGCCATCGGCCAGCACCGATTGCACGGTAACCACGGCTTCGGCCGGCGCCGGGCTTTCGGCAGTGGCGTCGGCGACCTGACCGTCAGCGGACCGAGCGTGGAAAATGTAGCTGTTGCGCGGGCCGGCGGTGCTGAGGCCTTCCCATGCCATTTGCGCACGTTCGCGCAGGCTGTCGTCGCTTTCCATCAGCTTGGGGAGGGGCGGCACGGCAGTCGGGTTTGCAGCTTGAATGACCAGGCGCTTCACGTTGAAGTTGGCGGCGAGCTGTTCGAGGTCGGTGCCCTTGGCCAGGGCGAGCATATTGGCGACGGATGCTTCATTGACCCGCTGACGCCAGACAGTTTCGCGGTAGGCGTTTTCCTCGAGTAATTTGGTCAGCGGCTCCGACTCCATGTTGAGGCGGGCGGCAATCTCGGCTTGTTCCTCAGCGGGCCAGAGGCTGACGGCGTAGGCCTTGCGCTCGGCGAGGATCTGCTCGTAGTCGATCTGTTCAACGATCTGCGGCGCTGGCAGTTGGCCGAGGTCGATGGCGACAAAAGTATTCATACGCTGCCCCCCAGTTGTAGAGGCACGCTTAGGCTCAGCGGCTGATTGTTGTCGACGATGGTGCCTTCGAACTCCAGCGACGCCTGGCCCTGAAGGTTCGCGCCGATGAACTGGATACGGCTGAGGCTGATGCGGGTTTCCCAACGCATCAGCGCCATGACGGTGGCGGCGTAGACCTGCAAACGGGTGAAGTCATTGAACGGCTGATCCACCAGCTCGGGGAGCAGGCTGCCGTATTCGCGGCGCATGACGCGGGTGCCGATACGAGTGGTCAGGATGTCGGTAATGGACTGGGCTATATGTTCGACCAAGCCGAGGGCTGCGCCGGTTTCTCGGTTCATTCCGGTTTCCCCGTCTTCGCGCCGCCAGGCATGACACCGCCGTGCAGGTGCTTCACCAGACTGATGCCTGCAGCGATGACATCTTCGGACACAGTGACCATGCCGGTGACGTTCTGGTTGCCGGTCTGGGTGTAGTCGCCCTCATGGTTGATCGGGCCGACGATGTGGATGCCGCCGGTGCTGACCAAGTTGGTGGTGCCGCCTTCGGCCAATGTGGCGTTGAGGTGGTGAGCGACGCTGTCGTACTCAATGACGGTGCCGTCGCGGTAGGTCGTTCGGTGCAGGCCTTCACGGTCGCCGTTGGCTGGGATGTTGTCGCTGAACAGGCCGGTCAGGACGATGCCATTGCCGAGTTGGCCGGATGGGCTGAAGAGGATGATCTGCTCGCCTTCGGTGGGCGGGTTCCATTCCCGGTCGGCGCCGGCTCGGGCGGCGAGCCATGGCAGCCAACCGGTGGTGAGGTTTCCGGTTTTAACCTGCACGCGCGGGGGCTTCATCTGGACGGCAGCGATGGTGCCGAGGCGGATGAGGTTTTCGATCAGGCGGGCGAGGGTGGCTAAGTCATTCATGGCGCCGATGGTGGCGCCATGCGTGTGCGAGTGCAGTCTTGCTGGTGTGTAGACGCTGCTCTTACAAATCGACGTTTATGCGTTTGTGATTTTACTTTTTTTCAATACCACTAATTTTCATTGTTTCTTCGGTCGTGGTTGGCGAGGAGGGATTTTGTCCGCGATGCTCAGAGCGGATTTACCACTGACCACGGTGCGCTGTAGGAAATGCTCTAGTGTTGCAAGTAGGGGTTTAAACTCTGCTTCGGTAGGAGACCAGGCGCGGTGGGCTGCCGCACTTCCCGCATTTGCGAGGACTCCCAAAGTCGATGCTTCAGTTTCTCCAATGAAACCCCGTTCTTTGAGCTTCCGTATTTTTTCATCCAGTGTATGGCCAGGGTCAATCTGTAATGCTTCGGTGGCGCGGTCGAACGCTGTCCTCAAGCCAACTGCTGCCAAGATGAGCAACCCAGCCTCAAAAGCCATATACGTTTCATCAAGAATTCTGTGAAGCTGCGGGTCGACACGTGCAATCTCCCAAATCCAATCAGGTTTTCGGTTTCCCTCAACTTCAATAGCTGGGAAGGTTGTCACCCTTACAATGGGGACCTGCACCTGATCACGTTTGATGTAATCGTATTCGATTTCGAACAGTTCGCTGTCCCAGCTTTTGATGTGGAGGAAAACAGTCTCACAACCACAGCATTGTAGGAGTCTCGACTCGTCGTTGCCCCAGTTGTAGTTGACCTCGTCTCCTAGCTCCCAGGGGACGCTTACAAAGCCGTGCTCTACGCATTTCCTTTCTCCCTTACAGCGGGGGCAAAGCGCTTTGACTATCTTGGCTTCTTCCAACTCCACTCTCCATTTTCGTACAATTATTTCGTTAGCATTGCACGGCGGAGGCAATATTGAGAATAGAAGCTTATTGATCAATCAGGTGGGTTAACAAAGCGTCTCGAATTAATCCTAGATCTGTATCGGTGAAGCCTAGTAATTCCCGCTGCTCATACCGGGTGTCCGGTGCGTCGCGTTCCGCGCGATCTTTTAGTCCAAATTGATGCACTCTAGCAATTCTCGCGATGCGTCCTGTAAACCCAACTCTAATAGTGCTTCCGTCGGCTTTTACCTTCAAAAACGTGGCGGTGCGCAGCTTCTGAAACATCTTCACCTTCCGCTTCACCCGACCCTGTTTACCACGCAGATTGCGCTGCTTGCGCGGTGCGTATTCGCTGCCGTCCGGGTTCTGCTGGGCAATGATTCGCTGCTGCTGGCTGCGACGTAATGCCTGCCCAACGCTTCGTGCAAGCTTGTTGCGCGACGCCGGTTCGAGCTGCCCAAGCAGCCCCGCTGCCCAGTCTTCCAGCGCTTCCAGTCGATTGGTCATTTGGGCACTACCCATTCGCTACCAGTACCCTGCGCACCAGGTATCCAGTTCGGATCAAGAAAGTCAGCAGCCCGTTGCGGCTCGCCAGGATGTCGAATGGTTGTGTTGCCCTGGTCATCCTTGCCCACTACCACACGCTCGGTCAGCGGCAGCGTCAGGCTCATATCCACTTTGCTGTTGTCGAGAATGTCAGCCTCGAACTGAATGCCATCAGCGGCCTTGTTCAGGTTTTCCAGCAGTTCGGACTGGTGAACGCTCAGCCAACCCAGCAGCGGCAACATGACGCTATCGGGATGGCCGGCGAAATCGGTGAGGATGACTTGCAGGTCGAAGATGTACTCGAACGACAGCGACTGCGCGGCGGTGCAGCGGATCTTGCCGTTGTCGATGAAAATCAACAGTCGGTCGGGGTTGTGCTTGAGTTCGGCCACCGTGGCGAGCAGGTGGGCTTTCAGGCTGTCGGGCTTGTTCATGGTTGGGCCTGCTGGTGTTGGTAAACCATGTCCACCTGGCTCGCACAGTCTGCCCAAGCGGCTTCGACACGGTCCTGGTCGGTGAGCTGATCGCCGTTACTGCGCGGGCTGGTCGCCGGCAGCGTGCACGGCACCACGGCCGGACAGCCACTGACGATAAGCGTCGGCGCCAGTGAAGGCGGGGCGCTCGCGCAGCCGGCGAGCAGCATCAGGCAAAGGCTGGGCAGCCCAATTGCGTAGGTCGGCGTTTTCACGTTTCAGAGCCTCGATGGTGAGTTCGCGCTTTGCCAGGCCTTGGCGTAGTTGATCCTGTTGCGCGCGCAGGGTGGTCTGGGCGTTGCGTTCCTGTTGCAGGGTGTCGCGCAACGCGTTGGCATTGGCGAGGTTGCGTTCGGCTTGTTCTCGTGCGCGGCTGGCGTCTTGCTCGGCCAGTTGCGTGTCCTTGTTCGCCCCGCTGATGCGCAGCTCTTGGCTCCAGATCAGCAGCCCCAGCGCTGCAAGCAATGCAACTCCGAGCAAGGCCTGCCGTAGGATGCTCACGCCCGGTACCAGCCAAGCTGATTCATGTCGCCGACGTCCATGTGCTGGATCGGGCCGCGAATGATGATGACTTTGCGCTGAGGGTTCTGGATGCAGAGCGCGTCGCGCAGCTGCACCATGTCCTGCTGATCGCTGTTCTCTGGCACTACCAGCAGATCACCGTCTTGGACATCCAGCCGCTGCACCGCGTTGAAGTCGATCATGCCGCCACCGCCTGCCCGCAACCGCAGTCGTCGTGCCGTTCGTAGGCGCGCTGAAGTTTGATGTCGTACAGGTTTCGCTGGTAGTCCGGTCCGTTGTAGAGCTTGGCGAACTCGGCCCATTTACGGCCCTTCAACGTCTTGTGTAGCACCGGGTCGGTTTCAATGAAACGGACGAACGCGTCGAACTGCTGCGATTCTCCCGCGCTCATGGCGGCGACAAATTCCTGCACGCTGTTGTAGCCCAGGCGCTGCCAGTGAAAGCCCATGATCTGGAACGCACCCCATGACGCGGATTCCAGTGCGGCGGTGTCGTCGATCAGGCGCGCGGTCGACAGCCGCTGGTGTTCAGCGCTGCCGCCGGCATAGCCGCCGGATTTCGGATTGACGATGGCCGGGTTGGTTGCGGCCAACTGATCAGCGTGGCGTTTGAGCGCGGCGGGGTCGTCGCCTTCGTGCCGAACTTTCGCCAGTTGGCGATACATGATGTGTCGTTCGAACAGGATCACCGGTTTGCCATTATCGAGAAAGCCATTGCCTTTCGATTCAACTTCATTGACCGCGTAGACGCTGGCCAGCGGCACGCCGAGGCGTTCGGCGGCGTTGACTAGGTCTGCATTCTTTAGCAACTGCTGGCAGTCGGTGCCAGTGAGCGCGCTCAGTGTTTTGCTGCCGGCGACGCCATCAGCCACCAAACCAACCTTGAGTTGATAGGCGCGCACGGCGTGTTCCGTGGCGTCGCCGTAATCACCATCGACGTTCAGTTTGGCGCCGTGTTGGTTGAGGCTCTTTTGCAGATTGCGCACCGCTTGCGAGCGGTCACCGTGGCGAAGTGTGGTCATAGCTGTTCTACCTTGCGGTTGAAAATCTTCTTGGCAGCCGCGCGCGTGCCCTCAACGCCGAGTAGCCCGATGACGCCTCCGAAGAACGGCGCAGTCGAGGCTGGAATCCCCAGCAGCGACAGCCCGTGACTCGCGGACAGAGCGAGTGCGCCGCAAAGGGGAGCCTCGATCACCATCCGGCGCACGGTGCCGCCGCCATAGATCACTCGAAGGCTTGCGATGATCACGGCCAGCAGGCCGGAGTAAATGGCGGGCCAGTTCTGTTCGAGCCAGGCGGCGAGCCAGGCCCAGGTGTCGGGACGGTCAGGCATGCGTTTCATTCCATGATCCAGAGTGGTTGGGTTCAAGGGCGCGGTGCGGGCGGTTCAGTCCCATAGGTTCACCATTTGCCGTTGCGGGGCGGCGGCTTGGGCTTCTGGCATTTGCACCAGGAGGCCTTGCGGCAAGGTCGGGCCGTGGTCGGCAAGGCCGGGGTTGGCTTCGAGTACTGCTTCGGTGACACCGGCGGTGCGGCCGTAGTGACGCCAGCACAGGGCATCGACGGTGTCGTTTTGTTGGGCGCGGATGCTGACGGCCATCAGATCAGCTCCACAGTGGTACGGCCGAGACCGAGGAAGTCGCGCACGGCCCAACGCTGGTCGCGGCGCAGTTCGTCGATGCTCGGCGTCAGTTCCTCGGCGTTTTGGTTGCCACTGTTGGTGCTGTCATAGGAACGGTAGCGCTCGCAAATCTCCGCGCCGGTCGCGGCATAGATCGCCCGTTGGTAGAGGTGAACGAGTTCAGATTTGTCCTCGATCTGCTCGGCCGGTACGTCCGCGAGGGTGGTGTAGCCTTCGGCCTGTTTGGCGCGGCGCCAGGTGGCAAACTCGCGGTTTACGCTGATGGCGGCGGCAATGGTCGCGGTTTCCAGTCGGATCGGCGTGACGCTGGAGTCGATGCGCAAAGTGCCGCGCACGTCGTCGAGGTCGATCGATGGCCAAAAGGGGTCGGTGTTGATGTGGCCGCTGGGGGCCGGAGTACCGCTGCCGCCCGCTACGAATCCGCTCATGGATCTGCGCTCTGTTGTAGGTCGCCGGTGGTCGGGGCTTCACGTTCAGGAGGAGCAGCCTGGCCGATCCGCCCCGAGCCGGCGGGGTGCGTGGGGACGCTCGGTTAGCTGCCAGCGGCAGCAAGTTTGTTGAGCAGGCGTTCGGCCCGCTCCAGATCCTTTTTGCCACCGCAGGCGTCGTGCAGGTCGATGGCTTTTTTCAGCAAGTCGATGCCGGCTTGAACCTGGCCGGGTTGGCCGGGCTTTTCGTCGGTGACGCCTTCTAGTGTTGCGCGGCCCATGGCGAGGAACAGCTTCGCACGTGCCTGGTCGGGCATGTCTTCGGCGTCGGTCAGTTCGGCGGTGCGGTGCAGGACGGCCAGGTCGAAAGGCTCGCCGACCTTTTGCGCCTTGAACGCGGCGGTCGCGACTTCTTCGGCGACCAGACAGCCCAGCGTGCGGGCGAAGCGGTCCGGCATGACCATCTTGTATTGCAGCACGTACTGCGCGATGTCGAGGCCACCGGTGAAGTCGCCGGCGTCGAAGCGCCAGACCATGATGGTGGTCAGCACTTCGTCTTGGGCACCCTGGCCAGCGTCCAGCACGCCTTGCACATAGGGGACGTATTCGGGCAGCAGCTGACGCTTGAGTTCGGCCTTGCCCTGGTTCGATTGCACCTGTTTCAGGCGCAGGCGATCTTGCAGCAACTGGTTGAGCTGATGTTCGTAGGCCGTGGCGCCGGCCATGGTTTGCGTGGGTTCGGTCGCTGCCGCCTCAATGGCGGCAGTGACTCGTTGGAAATGCTGCTTGGCGAGGCTGCTGGCCATGGCTTATGCCCCTTCAAGCTCGATGTTTTCGACCAGGCAGCCGAGGCCATAATCCTCAACGACATAGGCATCGTTGCTGGATTCGTAGTTCTCGATGCGGTTCTTTTCCGGCGCCTCCTTCACGTAGCGACGGCGTCCACCGATCTGCCAGTAGATGGCCAGGTTGCTCAGCGTCGTGATCAGTGCAGCGCCGTCGGGCACATACGGCACTTCGATTGGCTGCTTACCGCCCATGCGCTTTTGCGACAGGATCATGTCGGTTGCCAATTTCTCGGTGGCCGGCTGCTCCTTGTTGATCAGTGGGAAATATTTGTCGTGCACCAGGTTGCTGCCGAGGATGACCACGATGCCCGGGTCCTTGCGGTGCCAAGGATCGATCAGATTGGCGATGGCGTCGTACACCAGCGCGTCGAGGTTGTTGTAGTCCGCTTCTGCACCGGTGCCGATGACGATTTTGCCGGCGGTTTTGCCATCCTTGAGCACGCGTGCCGAGGCGTTGTTGCGGTACTGCTGAAGCCAGCCGATGTTGACGTCTTGCAACAGGGGGTTGGCTTGGCGGTCGGTGGTGGCGGCAGCGCTGACGCCGTTGAAGCCGACCATGATGCGGTCGAGGGCCTGGCGCTTGAGGATCGCGTCGCGCAGGCGTGCCTGGAAGTCGGGGAACTTCGCCCAGGCGTCGAGCTGCGCGTAGCGGATCGCGGTGTCAAAGTCTGTGTGCTTGGCTTCGTAGCCTTTCTTGTCCAGTGACGACACGTCGCGAGGTTGGCGCACGCCGTTGCCGGTGGTGTCGGTACGGCCGGCGATTGTGCTGCTGACGCCAAGGCCAACTTTTTCGCCTTGCAGCTCATCGACGCCGATGATGCCGATCTGGCCGAGGAATTCGCTGGATTCCTGCATGCGTGTTTCCAGCGTTTGCTGCACGGTCGGATCGACCGCGAAGGTGGCGGCAGTCGAGGATACGCCGTTGAGGCGCGCCAACTGACTCAGGTAAGCGTTGAAGTGTTCGCGAGTGTCGTTACGCATGAATATCGTCCTTCGTGGGTCGGGGGCTGTGGGTGGGCCGGCTGTCAGCAGTCGGTCATGACCTGGTTGTCGCCACCGGTGACCGGAGGGCGCTTCTTCTGGTTGTGGTCTTGGGTGTTCGAGAGCTTTGCCTTCAACTCGGTGAAGTCCTTGCTCAGTTGGTCCAGCCGGGTGCTCAGGCCGGCGGAGAATTTCTTCTCGGCGGTCAGTTGGTCCGGCAGGTCCTTGACGTGCTCGGCGACGGCTTCGACGGCTTGGCTGATCTGCGAAAACTCGGCGTCATCCTTGGCCTGTTTGCCGCCGAGCAGGATTTGCACTTTGCTGAAAAGCTGAGCGCCGAGGCTTGGTTTTTCCTCGATTTCTTCAAAGGTCAGCTCGGTTTCCAGCGCTTCGGTGAACATCGAGGTCGCGGAATAGTGGCGATCCTTGAACGGGTTGGCGTCTGGCTTCTGCGCGGAGAACGCCAGAACATCGGTGCCGAGACTGGCCGGGGAGTCGGTTACCGCGAGCCCGACGATGTACGCCTCGCCGGTATCGGCAAAGCTGTCGTCGATTTCGATGGAGGTGTAAATCTTCTGCTTCGCCTTGTTCATGGCGATCAGATCGGACGTCGGCTCAACCTGGGCAAACAGCGCCAGTTTCTTCTGCCCGTTGATGTCCACTTCTTCGGTCTTCACAGCCAGCACGTCGCCATAGGCCTTGAATGGGCTGTCCGGCATCACGCTACGGTAGTGCTCCAGCCATATGCGGGCGCCGTAGGTGGACGGATTGAAGTTTTTCGCAGCCTGTTCCAGCCAGGTACGTTTGATGATGCGCTTGTCGGAGGTAGCGCCCTCGACGGCCACGCGGAACCAGTTGCTGCGAAATTTCTTCATGCCGAAAATCCTCATTGCTTGGGGCGCCTGCTGTTGGGTGAGCAGTGCGTTGCGATGAAGGGCATGGTCGTGACGCGCGCGAGTTGCGGCAATGAGGCAGGACTGTAGGGCAGGGCGGTACAAGCGGCAGCGCTATTGAGTCGCGGGCGCGGGCGGCAGCATCGCGGCCATGACTACGACCGAACTGCTGCCTATCGACCCCCGCCGCCAATCCAAGTTTCTCTACTGGATGGGTTGGCGCATCTGCGAGATTGCCGAGGCTACGGGCGAAAAGGAAAAAACGCTACACAGCTGGAAAGCTCGCGATGAGTGGGACCGGGCGGACAACGTCGAACGCATTGGCGGGGCACTGGAAGCGCGGTTGGTGCAACTGATCCTCAAGGAGGGAAAAAGCGGCGGCGACTTCAAAGAGATTGATTTGCTGCACCGGCAGTTGGAGCGGCAGGCGCGGATTCAACGTTTTCAGGGTGGTGGTACCGAAACCGACCTGAACCCGAACCTTGCCAAGCGCAACGCCGAGCCGAAGAAAAAGGCCGTCAAAAACGAGATTGATGAAGACCAGATCGAGCTGCTGCGCGAGGCCTTCATCGATGGCTGTTTCGACTATCAGAAAGACTGGTACCGGGCTGGCAATCAGCGCACCCGCGTCATTCTCAAGAGCCGGCAGATCGGTGCGACTTACTACTTCGCACGCGAGGCGTTCATCGATGCGCTGGACACCGGGCGCAACCAGATTTTCCTGTCGGCCTCGAAGAACCAGGCCTACCTGTTTCGGGGCTACATTCAGGCGTTCTGCCGCGAGATTATCGGCGTCGAACTGACTGGCGACCCCATCGTTTTGCCCAACGGCGCCGAGCTGTTTTTCCTCGGTACCAATGCGCGTACCGCCCAGGGCTATCACGGCAATTTCTACTTCGATGAGTTCTTCTGGACGTTCAAGTTCGAGGAACTGAACAAAGTCGCCTCGGGCATGGCGATGCACAAGAAGTGGCGCAAAACGTACTTCTCCACTCCGTCTAGCATGGCCCATGAGGCATACACCTTCTGGACCGGCGAGCGTTTCAACAAGGGCAAGCCCGCCGCGCAGCATACGAAGGTGGACGTGTCCCACGGCGCGCTCCAGCAGGGCCGGTTCTGTGAGGATCGATTGTGGCGGCAGATCGTCACGATCCTGGACGCGGAACGCGGCGGTTGCGATCTGTTCGACATCGAGGAACTGCGCCGCGAATACAGTCCCGAGGCGTTCGCCAACCTGCTCATGTGCGAGTTCGTCGACGACGGCGCGAGCATCTTTCCGCTGACCCTGTTGCAGTCCTGCATGGTGGACAGCTGGGTCGAGTGGGCCGAGGACTACAAGCCCTTCGCCATGCGCCCGTTCGGCGACCGTCAGGTCTGGATCGGTTACGACCCGGCCGAGACAGGCGACTGTTCCGGCATGGTGGTGGTCGCGCCGCCGCTGGTGCCCGGTGGCAAATTCCGCATCCTCGAGCGCCACCAATTCCGGGGCATGGACTTCGCCGCGCAGGCCGCGTTCATCAAGAGCGTCTGCGACCGCTACTGGGTGACCTACATCGGCATTGACGTGACCGGTCTGGGCAGCGGCGTGGCCCAGCTGGTGCGCCAGTTCTTCCCGGCGGTGACTACCTTCAGCTACTCGCCCGAAGTCAAAACCCGCCTGGTACTCAAGGCGTATGACGTGATCCACAAGGGCCGGCTCGAATTCGATGCCGGCTGGACCGACATGGCCCAGTCGCTGATGGCGATCCGCAAGACGGTCACCGCCGGCGGGCGCCAGTACACCTACACCGCCGGCAGAAACGACAACACCGGCCACGCCGACCTGGCTTGGGCACTCTTTCACGCATTGCACCACGAACCGCTTGAGGGGCAGACCACTGCCAACACCGGGCGTATGGAGATTTACTGATGACCGAACAAATGGCCAACCAGACGTTGCCCGCGACCACATCCGCTACAGGCGCCGGGACTCAGGTGTTTTCCTTCGGCGAGCCGACGCCGGTGCTGGGTGGTCGGGAGGTCTTCGACTATCTGGAGTGCTGGTTCAACGGGCGGTGGTATGAGCCGCCACTGTCGCTGGATGGGCTGGCCCGGTCGGTGGGAGCGAGTGTGCATCTGCATTCAGGGTTGATGTTCAAGCGCAACCTGTTGAGCAAGACGTTTATCCCGCATCCGCTGTTGTCACGGGCTTCGTTTGAGCAGTTTGCTTTGGACTTTCTGTGCTTGGGCAATGGGTATCTTGAGGGGCGGCGTTCGCGGTTGGGCGGGGTTCGGAAGCTGGAGACGCCATTGGCCAAATACATGCGCGCCGGGCCGGATGGGCAGTTTTACCAAGTGCGAGGGTGGAAGGATGAACACGCGTTTGAGCCGGACAGCATTTTTCATTTGCGTGAGGCGGATTTGCACCAGGAGATATATGGGTTGCCGGAGTGGATCAGCGCTTTGCAGTCGGCGTTGTTGAATGAGTCCGCAACCCTGTTCCGACGCAAGTACTACGAGAACGGAAGTCATGCTGGGTTCATCCTTTACATGACTGATGCGGCGCAGACAGAAGCGGACATCGATGCGCTGCGCAAGGCACTCAAGGAATCGAAAGGGCCGGGGAATTTCCGGAATCTGTTTGTTTACTCGCCGACCGGCAAAAAGGACGGGATTCAGCTGATCCCGGTGAGCGAGGTGGCGGCGAAGGATGAATTTAACTCGATCAAGAATCAGACGCGGGATGACGTGCTGGCGAGCCTGCGGATTCCGCCGCAGTTGATGGGGATTGTTCCGCAGAATGCGGGCGGGTTCGGATCAATAAAAGAGGCGACAGACGTCTGGATGGAAAACGAGCTTGCACCAATACAATCGCGTATGGCGCAGCTTAATGACTGGGTGGGAGATGAGGTGATTAGATTTAAATCCCTGTCAGACCTTAGGGCTTTGGACTAATCTCACGATTTACAATCATGTGGAGCTTGCCCGTGACTGATGCAACGGTTTTGCCGATGGAGTTGGGGGTTTTCAAAGAAGGCTGTATTTCGGGTATTAGAGAGGTTACGCCGGAGGAACTAGCTATTTATAAAAAGCATACCAAAATTTTGGCTGAGTTTGCTCGTGGATATGAGTTGATTCAATGTGTGCAAGATAGCTTTCAAGAGTTGATATCTAATTTGATTAAGGTTGCTCATCAGCAGGCTGGTGCTGATCACGTACTTAATGCAGCCTTTTATGAAGGGTTGATTCTGTACGGGAATAGAATGCTTCTAAATGTTTTGTATAGTGTTCGTACTTTCCTAGATCATCGCGAAACGGCGATAAAAAGAAAGTTTGGCAAGGATTCTTCGCAACTCGCAAATTTCAAGGCGCATACTGCGTTGGAATTTGATAGCTATTTTTCATATGGCTTCTTTTATAAGCTTAGAAATTATACTCAGCATTGTGGGATGCCACCTCTACACTTTACCATGGATCACTCGCCAGTCAGGGAGAATGAGGTAAAAATTGAAGTAACCCTTGATCGAGACGCTTTATTAGAGTCTTATTCGGAATGGGGGGTGATAGTTAAGAAGCAGCTCGCTCTTCAAGCTGAGAGGTTTCATCTTCTTCCATTGCTGGAGGAGTATATCGAATCAATTACGCGAATATATCTAAAGTGCTATTTTTATGAGTGCTATTTAGAGGTTGGAAGTAGTAGGCGGTGGATGTGCGATTTTATAGGTGATGATAGACCGATAGATTTGTATACCATATTTACGGCAAGGCCAAAAAATTTTGAAGAGGGGGAAGGGATCCATTTAAACCTGATGTGGGTGCCAACTCAGACGATGTGTAAAGTTTTGCTTGTTGAGGAAAGCCTCTATGATCTCGGACACCAAGGCAGCTAGTATCTCGGCATGGAGGTCAGATTTGAAGGTTGCTTAGCGTAGTAATTAGGGAGAAGAAGGATGGGAATCGATTTGTTGGGCGATCTGAGGCCAGACACCAAAATATGGCGGTACATGACCTTAGATAAGTATATTCACTTGCTGGATTCGGAAACCTTATATTTTAGCACTTTGAATGAGTATTCGCGCAGCGATCCGTTCGAAGGTATGCCGCCGTTGCGGATTATAAAAAAAATTCGTCAATTAGTGCCTGTTGACTCAAGAATTAAAAAAGATTTAGCTGCTTTGAAGGCCATGCCGAAAGATGCAGATTTGAGATTGTCAAAAGATTTGAGCGAGTCGCTGGCAGAATCGATAGATGAGGAACATCGTAATTTTACGGTGTTTGTAACTAATATGTTCAAGGGACACGTTGTCAGCTGCTGGCATGCTAATGAATTTGAGTCCGAAGCAATGTGGAAACTTTATGGTGAGGGGCATAAGGGGGTGGCGATACAATCCACCGTTCAACTGCTCCAAGAAGCATTGTTATCGACGGAGACGATAAAAATTGCAAAGGTGATCTATACGGATTACGAAGAGCCATCCGATGAAAGTCTGCGCCATCTTGTGAAGTCTGGGTTGGGGCCAGTAATGAAAAGGATGTCGTTCGCTCATGAAAATGAAGTGCGTGCATATTTCTTACCTTCAGAGTTCAAGGTGGGCCGAGACTCTCCTAGTGCCAAGTCGTATGCAGTAAAGGTCAAAGGATTAAATTTTTTGGAAAAAATTGTTGTTTCCCCATATGCGATTGAACCGTATGCGTCGGCTGTAAAAGCAATATCCGAAAAGTATCAGTTGGAGTGTCCTGTTGATAATTCAGTATTATTGAAAGGTCTAGATGGTCTTTTCAATCTTGGCGAGAATAACGGGATCTATTGATTGCCAGAATTAATATCTATTGAAACCACCTTCTAGGTGGTTTTTTTTTATCAAAATTTATCCGCGGGATTCGCCCATGAAGTCCTTTTCCAACTCTGGCGCGCGCCGTCGTCCCCCCACCTCGCCTGCGGGCTAAATGGGTCTTTTTTTCCGCAGTTCTGCACCTGGCCAAGCGCCCCCACAGCCGGGCGCTGTAGTAGTGGCGTCGAAGGTCCAAAAGCCTGCGGATCCCTGCGAAGGGTAGGGTCTGACAGGGCGGATCTGGCGAAGCGGGAGGCAGGTAGACGAAACCTTTCGATGCGGGTTTTTCAGGAACGCCATCGGAAAAAAGTAATGTGGTAATTCAAATATCGGAACACCGGTAAAAGCCCCGTATTCATTGGCTTTGCTGGCTTACTTCGGAAAGTAATTTTGAGTAATGAAAAAGGTAATGTGGCTGCAAGTGGTTGATTTAGAAGGGATGCACAAAAACAAATATTACTTCCTTAAAAGGTAATTACCTTACTTCTACATTACTCAAAAATTACTTCATGCCGATCTTTTGCAGCCCAGTAAAATCAAGGCTCTCAGCAAGATTGACCGTTCGGCTTACCAAAATTACCTTTTTCCGATGCCTTTCCCGAACAACGGCATCTCCTATAAGGCGGCGCAGCCGATGGCCGCTGGGCTCACTCACGCAGATGATAAAGGGACACTCTCGCGCAGGACCTTTTGCCCGTGCGGAAACGCTTGTAGGAAGTGCTTGGGATTGGAGCGACTGGCGTATGTGTCGATGATGCGAGAGGACTGTCGCTTGTCCCGCCAGGGGGAGAAAAAGAAATGGGGTGGTACGAAAATGGTACGTGCGTTTCTAGATGGTGCTGGAGGCCGCGACTTTAGCGGCCTGTAGAATTAGCCGTGCCAATCCATCATTGGGGCGACGGAAAAACGGCGGGAGAGTGGGGCGGGTTGTAGGGACATGTGAGGAATCTGGATCATGAAGGCGAAGGCGCAAGAGTTTATCAGGTCTGCGAACCAGCAAAGGCTTGCGAGGCGCTGTTTGTGGTTTGAACTGGGCTCCGACGCGCTCGGCCTGATGGGAGGAAGTGTATATCTGCCTGTTTTCTGTCCTTCAATATCCGTTTAAACGGTTACGCGGGCGCTTGTTTAAATCTGACTAGTGAAAGTCATTCGAAGCCTACGTTGTCTTGCGCCTCCCCCTACACCTAAGACAGAATCCGCCGGCTTGTGCGTCTAGCCTGCGGGTTCTATCGTCCCTGGGTCACTGAAATCAGTGATCGGGTTTGGTAGCCCGCTTCGTGTCTAGATGCATTGCGTCACCTGATTCAGGTCGCTTCTCAGCGCTCGAATATCATGGTGGTCATGCGTGGGGTCCATTCGTGGGCGCCGGGTTCTAGTGCGACCGGTCTACCAACCCGCGTATGGCCGCCACCCTTCGTTTGGTAGCGAGGGTGATGGCTCCTTTTGGTAATCGCGCTAGAGGATTCACCCATGTTCAAACCCACACCCAATCCGCCGGACACCGATCCCGCATCCCCGTACAAATCCCCAGACTCAAAAAAACTCCACGACGCCGCCGAGCGTGCGCTGGATTACTACCTGCCTCCCGCCAGTCACATCAAAGCCTCCACCAACCAGCCCGAACGCATGTTCCTCGCCAACCCTGCGTACGACAGCGAATCCCTGTTGGCCAATGCCAGCGAATCGCTGGGTTCGGCCAGCACCATGCTCAACGACTTCGCCGCGTTACTGGAAAACTCGCACCGCAAGACGTTATTGGGCATCGCCCAGGTAGTGATGCTGGGAGAGATCGCAGTGAATCAGGCGTTGGACAAAGTTGAAGTGAAGGCTTGAAGCGAACCTCGCGGTGACGGAGCGCTTATCCGTCACCGCGAGGCTATATGGTTAGCTGAAAAGTCGCCGTCACCGCTGCACGACGATTAACCGTTATTGAGACGGCACCGCAATCCACTCACTCAACGTCTGCTGATACTTGCCAGTGACCTTGCTCAAATGCAGCCACTGATCGACATACAGTTTCCAGCTGATGTCATCACGCGGCAGCAAGTACGCCTTCTCACCGTATTGCATGTACTGATGCGGATTCACCGCGCACAAACCGGGTTTGAGTTTCTGCTGATACAGCGCTTCCGACGCGTCGGTGATCATCACGTCGGCTTTGTTGTCGAGCAGTTGCTGGAAGATCGTCACGTTGTCGTGCAGGGCCAGTTGCGCTCTGGGCAGGAAGGCGTGAACGAAAGCTTCGTTGGTGCCGCCGGCCGGTTCCACCAGGCGCACGTTGGGCTGGTTGATCTGGTCGATGGTCTGGTATTTGGACTGGTCGGCGCAGCGCACCAGCGGGATTTTGCCGTCGGTATCCAGGGTGTTGCTGAAGTAGGCTTTTTTCTGCCGTTCGAGGGTGACGGAGATGCCGCCCATGCCGATGTCGCATTTGCCGGCCTGCATATCGGGCATCAGGGTTTTCCAGGTGGTTTGCACCCATTGCACTTTGACGCCGAGGCTGTCGGCCAGGGAGCGGGCCATGCTGATGTCGATGCCTTCGAAGTCGCCATCGCTGCGCTTGAACGTGTACGGCTTGTAGTCGCCGGTGGTGCAGACGCGCAACTGGCCTTGTTGCTGGATGCTGTCGAGGTGGGTTGACGGTTCGGCTGCCTGAGCGGTGAAAGGCAACGCGAGCAATGCACCGAGCAGGAATGTGGTTTTTGTCGTTGGCATCTGTCGGACTTTTCTCTGGAGTGGGCGGGAAGAACGTGTTCGAAGTTAACCACGTTCTCACCGTTGATCCAGTCCGCTGTCACCGTCAATGTTGATCCGTTAGAGGCCCAGCCCTTGCTGCACCACTTGCAGCAGATTGTTTTCCGTCAACGCAATCGCATCCAGCTCCTGGCCGGTCTCGATAGTTTGCAGCCACCAGTGACTTTCGCCATGCTCGTCAACCGTGCGCAGCAACGACTGATCGCGCCCTGGCACCTTGATTTCGACACGCCCGCAACCATCCTCGGTAAACCGCGCAATCGGATCGAACGTCAGGCTGTGATGGTTGGCCTCGATCACCAGTTGGTCGATGGCGTAGTCACGGGCTTCGCCATCCGGCGAAGTTTCGCAAACGTGCGTAGGATTGCGGCGAATCTTCAGTCCTACTTCGGTGACTGGCTGCAGCCAGCCCTCGA
Source organism: Pseudomonas sp. HN2 (assembly GCF_020736465.1). Taxonomy (NCBI): domain Bacteria; kingdom Pseudomonadati; phylum Pseudomonadota; class Gammaproteobacteria; order Pseudomonadales; family Pseudomonadaceae; genus Pseudomonas; species Pseudomonas sp. HN2. Next base: position 3,984,923 of record NZ_CP085885.1, on the reverse strand, counting down.
TGCGGTGGTACAAGTCGTACACCTGAGCAGGCCAGCAATCGATTTCCAGCGCCGCATCAGCCTGGGTATGCCGGGTCTGCTTGAGTCTGGCGGCGAGTTCGTCTGCTTTACTCATGTCGGTTCCCTTGTTGGATGTCTGCCTGTTCAGCGTAGACCTTTGCACGGCGCAGGGCCTTGCCTTGCGTCATGCGCTTGCAATACAAACGTGTCGAAATCAGCGCTGGCCAAGCGTGGCCATCAACGAAAACCACGGACGCAGGCGTCCCAAGGAATGGGTTAATGAAAAAGCTGTTTACAATTCTGGCGCTGATTGCGCTGACGGCCGGTAGCATCGGCATAAGCTCGGCGCGTCAGCCGTCATCTAACAAAGCGCAGGCGGAGTCGGTGGCAGGGGTGTTCGACTACTACCTGCTGGCGCTGTCCTGGTCGCCGACCTTTTGTCTGACGCACAAGGACGACGCGCAATGCACCGGCAAGGGTTATGGGTTTGTCCTGCACGGTTTGTGGCCGCAATACGCCAAGGGCGGCTGGCCAGAATCCTGTCCGCCGCTGATCAGGCTATCGGCGGCAGAAACCAGCAAGGGCCTGACGATGTACCCCACGAAAAAACTCCTCGATCACGAATGGTCCAAGCACGGCACCTGCAGCGGTCTCGGTGCGATGGGCTATCTCGACAAGTCAGATCAGGCTCTCGGCGCTGTGAAGATTCCGCAGGAACTGCAACCGTTCGGCTCGACGTCGTACTACTTCGAAGCGCAGGAGATTGTCGATCTGTTTCGCAAGGCCAATCCGGGTATTCCCGAGGATGGAATCGCGGTGGTTTGCAGCGGCCCGCAGCTGTCGGAAGTGCGGGTGTGCTTGGACAAGGATTTGCAGTTCGGCGCGTGTGGCAACGGGGTGAAGACTCAGTGCCGCGCGGGGGATATTCGGGTTCCGCCGGCACGGTGAGACATCCGTAATGAGCCAGGACAAACAGGCGCTCCCGTGAGCGCCTTTTTTTCGCCTGAAGATTTGAAGCGCTTGGCAAATTCACGCATGCTGCGCGCCTCAAAGGATCTGCACGACACATTGCAAGGAGCTGTTCATGAGCGGAAAACCCGCTGCCCGCGTCACCGACCCGACCGCCTGTCCATTGCCAGGACACGGCACCAACCCGATCGTCAGCGGCTCGCCGAACGTGAATTTCGACGGTCTGGCGGCTGCACGCATGACCGACAAGTCCGCTTGCGGCAGCGCGATCAGCGGCGCTGTATCCGGCACCGTGTTCATCAATGGCCTGAGCGCGGCGACGCTGGACAGCACCGGTGGCCACGGTAATGTCGTCATCGGAGGTTCAGGCACGGTGATCATTGGCGACACCGTAGTCGTGGCGCCTGCCGATGCCGGTGCACTTCACCGACAAGTTGAACCTGGTCAACGATGTGACCGGTGAACCGATGCCCGATCACCCCTACATGATCCAGCGCGCCGACGGGCGCATGGAGCACGGCGTTTCTGATGCCGCCGGATTTACCCATGAGGTCAGTTCGCACCTGCCTGAAACAATCAAGCTGTTTCTGGAGGAGTGAGGCAATGACGGCTGAGACGGTAACGTGCGCGAAGGGCAACACTTACAAGCTGCATAAGGAACATGTGCTGACCGACAAGAAGGATGTCAGTGCCAAGCCTGTGCCGGTGGAAAGTACCAGGGCGATTGTGCTTTTTATTGGTGGGGCTGGGGATAAGGAGAGTTATTACTTTTCTGGGCCGTATGGAAACATCCAAGAGGCGCGCAAGGAATTTGATGAGCGAGCTTTAACGCTCGCGAGGGAAGGGAAATACAAGTCGGATTGGTTGGGTTACAACCAAGTCAAAGGAAAGCAGGATATACAGCGGTACGTCCTAAGTCTGATCCCCTATAAAAGCTGTCCCGTTTACATCATTGGGCATAGCCTCGGTGGGTGGAATGGCGCGCACTTGACGAAGTTGATGTCGGATTGGAATTACAGAGTTCAAATGTTAATTACCCTTGACCCGGTGGGTGAGGGGGCTTTGGTCTGGGCTGGCTCAGACATCTACTTTGGCGCTCCCGATCCAGTCGCTCTTGACTGGATAAACGTCAAGGCAACGCCATCCAGAAGAGACTCATCAGACGGAGTCGCGGATTTTGGCGAGAAATGGACAATTTCATGCGGACCTTCATTGAACACCAATGTTGACACCAATCACGCGAATGCATTGGGATTGTTCACCGCGCGTATCGCCGGGGGAAAAACGGCGAGTGATCTTCTCTTCGACTCGATCATGAAGGAGTTTCCAGCATGAACAGGACGTTGCTTTGCGCGTTTCTGGCTATTTGCTCAGGGTGCGCCAAAGACCATGTTATGCCTGCCGCCCACCTGAAATTCATGTCAGTTGAAAGAGAGCAGTCTGTTTTATACGTAATCAGATATCAGTCTGATGTTGATATTCTGGATCTTTTTGGACTAGGCGAGCGGGAAGGAATGATCTCAGGCATGCTCAAATGCGCTTTGGCTGACGATCAGGATTTCTCAGTGGGCAAAGGCATTCGGTTTTCCTCATACGGATTGATCAGATCCGAGAAAACAAAAAGCGAAAGTGCCAAATTCTCTTACTTCACCCGAGCGTTCATGAGTGAAACTTCCAGCGATCAGAGTTCGGAAAGACATTTGTCAGTAGCGGAGCTGAACAACCTCCTATCCAATAAAACCCAAATCCCCTGCAAAGTCGTCATCACCGCCTACGGCTACAAACCCTACTACTCAAACACCATGAACATCCCCACCGCCGACCTGCTCCGGGAAATCAACAAACCCGAATAAGAAACCCCGGGGGGGCTCACGCAAATCCCCCCGCATCCACCCCCAACTCCCCACGCAAAAACTCCACCAACCCCCGCTGCAACCCGCTCAAAACCCCTTCACGACTAACCAGCGCCAGTTCCGTCGGCGCCAGCTCCGGCAAATCCGCACACACCTCATGCTCCGGCAAAACCGCCGAAACCGGGAGCACCGAAACCCCCAGCCCGGACGCCACCGCCGCTTGAATCCCGGTCAGGCTATGACTGCCGAACGCCACCCGCCACGGTCGTTGCGCCACGTCGAGCAGGCGGATCGCCCGTTGTCGATACAGGCAACCCTGAGGAAACAGCGCTAGCGGCAGCACGCCCCTGGAGGTATCGAACCCGGGGCTTTTGACCCACACCAGTCGCTCCGGCCAGGTCGCCCATGCCGGGCCGCTGTCGGGTTCGCGTTTGATCAGGGCGATGTCGATGTCGCTGGCATCGAGGCGTTGGCGCAGGTCGAGGCTCATGCCACTGATCGTTTCCAGGCGCGCTTGCGGGTGGCTGCGGGTGAAGCCGGCGAGGATCAGCGCCATGCGCCGCGCATCGAAGTCTTCCGGCATGCCGATGCGCAGCACTTCGAGGTCGACATCGCTGGCCAGTGCTTGGCTGGCTTCAGCGGACAGCGCCAGCAATCGACGCGCGTAGTGGATCAGCAATTCGCCGTGCTCGGTGACGGCAACGTTCAATCCGCTTCGGTCACGCAACAGCAGGGGGTGGCCGACCAGATCTTCGAGTTTGCGCACCTGCTGGCTGACCGTTGATTGCGTGCGGTGCACACGCTCGGCGGCGCGGGTGAAGCTGCCTTCGTCGACCACACAGACGAAGGTTTTCAGCAGTTCCAGATCCAGCATGGCGACGGTCCTGATAGTGGTTTTGCGAATGACGATCGCGTGTTTATTTAATTTCACACTATCACCGTGCGCTCATAAGCTGAAGTCCTGACTCTGGAGGAATTGACCGATGACCTTGAACAACACGCCACGCCCGCAATGGCTGACCTTCGATTGCTACGGCACGCTGATTCAGTGGGACGAAGGACTGAAAGCCGTTGTCGAAAAAATCCTCGGCGAGAAGGGCGAGCACGCAATCGATGCCGATAAGCTGATTGAAGTCTACGACCGTCACGAGCACCGCCTCGAACAAACCCCGCCGCACCGTTCCTTCCGCGAATTGAGCACCCTCGGTCTGCAACTGGCTCTGGAAGAACTTGGCTTGCCGAGCTTGCCGGAAGATAGTCAACGCTTGGCGGCCGCCATCCCGAACATGCCGCCCTTTGCCGAAGTGCTCGACACCCTCGCGCAACTCAAGGCGATGGGTTTCAAGCTGTGCATTGTGTCCAACACCGACGACGACATCATCGCTGGCAACGTCGCGCAACTCGGTGGTCATATCGACCGGGTGATCACCGCGCAACAGGCCGGTGCCTACAAACCGGCGCCGCGGCTGTTCGACTACGCTCATCAGCAATTGGGCGTGACAAGGGATGAAGTGGTGCACATCTGCGCCAGCCCCATGCTTGATCACACAGCGGCGCGGGACATGGGTTTTCGTTGCGTGTGGATCGATCGCGGCACGGGCCGCCAGCTGTTGCCGGACTATCGCCCCGACGCGATTCTGCCGAGCCTCGATCAAGTGCTGCCGCTGTTCAAATCTCTCGGCTGGACCTAAGGAGAACTGCCATGGCGCACACCTTGAGCGGCACAGCCAAAACCAGACGAGCATCGACACCGAACCTCGAAACCGAGGCGATCAGCACGGCTCGCAACGAACTCGCCGCATGCTTTCAACTGGCGGCTTTGCATGGCCTGGAGGAGGGCATCTGCAATCACTTTTCGGCGATGCTGCCGGGGCATGATGATCTGTTTCTGGTCAATCCCTATGGCTACGCTTTCTCGGAAGTGACCGCGCAGAATCTGCTGGTCTGCGACTTCGCCGGCAACGTGGTCGCTGGCGAGGGCGAGCCCGAAGCCACGGCGTTCTACATCCACGCGCGCCTGCACAAACAGTTGCCACGGGTAAAAGTTGCGTTCCACACGCACATGCCGCACGCCACGGCGTTGTGCCTGCTGCAAGGCCCGCCGCTGCTGTGGCTGGGGCAGACCGCGCTGAAGTTCTACGGACGCACGGCCGTGGACGAGGATTACCACGGCCTCGCGCTGGACGCATCCGAAGGCGACCGCATCGCCAGCGTCATGGGCGACGCCGATATTCTTTTTCTGAAAAACCACGGTGTGATCGTTGCCGCGCCGACTATCGCCGAAGCCTGGGATGATCTGTATTACCTGGAACGCGCCGCGCAGGTTCAACTGCTGGCCATGGCCACCCAGCGCGAATTGAAACCGGTGCCGCATGCCATAGCGCAACGCGCCAGCGAGCAAATGCGCGAAGGCGATGCGCAAAGTGCTCGCGCGCATCTGAGCAGCGCGATGCGGCGGCTGGCCCTGCACAACTGATTAACCGGAAAGAAGCAATCGCAAATAAATCGACGAAAAGCGATCATCCAAACTCGCGAGGCGCCGATAACTGGGCGGGAGGCGGGCGTTTGCTCCGTGCATCCCGGTGGGCTACGCTCACGAACACAAGGGTTTCGGGCTCGCGCCCCTGTCGTACCTGCCCAGGACATGCTTTTGCCAATCCCCATTCACGATCCGCATCAAGCCCCCGGCACGCTCAAGCGCCTGCCGCTACGCAAAGCGGCGGTGCTGTTCATCGTTGCGGTGAGCCTGTGCCTGTGCGGCTTGTTGTATCTGCAACTGGAGCAGTCGCGGCGGCAGGATCTGGCGGTGGCGAAGATGGCTTCGGGCAACCTGACCCGAGCCATGGCCCAGCAGGCCGAAGACACCGTGCGGGCAGCGGATCTGGTGATGACCAGCCTGGTCGACTGGATTCAGGATGACGGTTACGGAGCGGTGCAGCGTCCTCGATTACAACGGATCTTCGCCCGCCGCGCGCAGCAGCTGGATCAGTTGCACGGCATATTTCTGTTCGATCGCGAGGGGCAGTGGGTCATCACTTCGTTCGCCAATCTGCCCCGTGGCAACGGCGTGGCCGATCGCGAATATTTCAAGTTCCATCAGCAGAATGCCTCGACCGTGGCGCACATCGGCCCGGCGATTCGCAGCCGTGAAAATGGCGAGTGGATCATCCCGATCTCCAGACGCGTCAACGACCAGGTTGGCAATTTTCAGGGCGTGCTGATGGCCGGCATCCGCATGTCGTACTTCGATCAGTTCTTCAAAAGTTTCAGCCTTGATGACAGCGGCATCATGTTCATGGCGTTGACCGACGGCACCTTGCTGGCGCGACGGCCTTTCGATGAGTCGCTGATCAATACCTCGGTAGCCCACGGCGAGATCTATCAAACCCTGTTGCCCAACGCTAACGCGGGCACGGCGATGCTCAATTCAGTGGTCGATGGCGTGACCCGCTTGTATGGCTATCGACAGCTCGCCTCGTATCCGCTGGTGGTCTCCGCCGCGACTTCGCAAGACACCATTCTGCAGGGCTGGCACGACCGCGCATTCCAGTCCAGCGTGATTGTCGCGCTGGTGATTCTCGGGGTTGGCCTGTTCGGCTGGGTGTTCATTCATCAGGTGCGCGATGGTGAGCGCATCGAGAAAAACCTGCGCAAGGCGCAACTGGCGCTGGAGCAGATCGCCACCCACGACAGCCTCACCGGACTGGCTAATCGACGCTTGTTCGAGCGTTCGCTGGACATCGAATTTGCCCGTGGCGCGCGCCAGGTGAGTCCGGTCAGCCTGATCATGCTCGATATCGATTTCTTCAAGCGCTACAACGACGCTTACGGCCATGTCGCCGGCGATCAATGCCTCGCGCAAGTGGCGCAAGTGGTGAAGACCTGCTGCCAGCGCAAGTCGGATCTGGCGGTGCGTTACGGTGGTGAAGAGTTCGCGGTGCTGTTGCCGGACACCGATATCAATGGGGCACTGGCAATCGCCGGGCAGATACGCCGCAGCGTTATCGACAAGCACATTATTCACAGTGGCTCGCCGACCGGTTATCTCACCGTGAGCCTGGGCTGTTATTCATTTATTCCCCATGGCAATGACAGCCCGCAGGTGTTTATCCAGCGTGCAGATGCGGCGTTGTATCAGGCGAAAAATGCCGGGCGTAATCGGGCGGCGGTGTTCGCGCCGGAAGAAGGTTTTGCCGAGCTGATGCGTTCGGATCGCTGATTCTTTCAATTTACATAAATAGAAAGTGGGAGCGAGCCTGCTCGCGAAGAGGCATGTCAGTCACCCTATTTGTTGACTGATACACCACTTTCGCGAGCAGGCTCGCTTCCACAATCGTCCTGATGTATTCAGGACTATCTGGGATGACTCTTGTTCGTTCAGCCGCCCGTGCCACCGCCCGCGCCACCTGTGCCGCCGCCGGCCGAACCGGTGCCGCCACCCGCGCCGGAACCGGAGCCGCTGGCGCCGCCATTGGTGCCCGTGCCCGTGCCGGTGCCCATGCTCGAACCAGTGCCCGTGCCCGTGCCGTTGTTGGTGCCGGAGCCGGTGCTGCCCGATGGCGAGCCCGGGGTGTTGTCTGGCGGCATGGTCGAGCTGGTGGGGCCGCCTGACTTGGTGCCCGTCGCGTCGGTGCTGTCATTGGCGGCGAAGCTGGCGGCAGATGCCGTGGCGAGCAGGCCGGCCAACAACAACGAAGTGAATTTGCGCGTCATCATGGTACGTCTCCTGATAAAGGGGATTACCTGATATTGGTCTCGCGCGCCCAAGCCTTGGTGCCGGTCGAGTGACGAGCGGTCAGTTGCCGCGCTGAGTGGCCTACCGTTCTTCTGCAATATTGGCTATTTGCCGAACCACCCCCGGGGACTAACGTAGCCACACATTCAATCGCTACCCCGGAGCCCACCATGCAACCTCGTGCCGATTTCTACACCGCTTCCCCCGATGCCCTGAAAGCGATGATGGCGCTGGAAAATGCCGTCTCGAAACTGCCGCTGGAAAAGAGCCTGATCGAACTGGTCAAGCTGCGTGCCTCGCAGATCAACGGCTGCGCGTTCTGCATCGACATGCACACCGCCGATGCCATCAAGGATGGCGAAACCCCGCGTCGCCTGTTCGCCGTGACGGCATGGCGCGAAGCGCCGTTCTTCAGCGAGCGCGAACGTGCCGCGCTGCTGTGGACCGAATCCCTGACGCAACTGAGCCTGACCCACGCACCCGACGAAGACTATGACGTGGTGGCTGCGCAATTCTCGCCGAAGGAACTGGTTGACCTGACCGTGGCAATCAACACCATCAATGGCTGGAATCGCCTGGCGGTGGGCTTCCGCAAACTGCCGCAGGCTTAAGGCATTCACGCAGATCCCTTGTGGGAGCGAGCCTGCTCGCGATAGCAGTATGTCAGTCACCATGTTTGCTACCTGACACACCGCTATCGCGAGCAGGCTCACTCCTACAAGGGAATCTTCAATGTGCTTGTGAAGTCGGCGCCGCCGGTGGTTGCACCTTGCGCATCAAGGGCACCATCGCCGTGGCGATGATGAAGCAGACCATGATCATCAGAAACGTATCGCCATAGGTCTGCGTCTGCGCCTCGCGATACGTCACCAGCCACAACTGGCGCAGGCTGGCAGTGACGCCGACATCGCCGCTCTGGCCGAGATGGGCGAAGTTGCCGCCGACCTGCGACAGCCACTGGTTCATCGCCTCATTGCTGCTGTTCAAATGCTCGGCCAACCGGGTGAAATGCAGGTTGGTGCGGTCATTGAGAATCGTCGCGCAGGCCGCGATGCCAATCGCACCGCCGAGGTTGCGCATCAGGTTGAACAACCCTGACGCGTGCTTGAGTCGCGCCGGTGCCAGTCCACCCAACGTCAACGTCACCGCGGGCGGCACCGCCAGTTGCTGGGCAATCCCGCGCAGTGCTTGCGGCAGCATCAATTCCCCGGCGCCCCAGTCGTGGGTGATCGGGCTGAACTCCCACATCGACAAGGCAAACAGGCCCAGGCCGAGCATCATGATCCAGCGCAGATCTATGCGATTGGCCAGAAAGGCATACAGCGGAATCGCCAGAATCTGGAACACCCCGGTGGAGAAAACCGCCATACCAATGTCCAGCGCGCTGTAGCCGCGCACGCGGCCGAGGAACAGCGGCGTCAGGTAGATCGTCGCGAACAGGCCGATGCCGGTGACGAAGGAAAAGAAGCAGCCGAGGGCGAAATTGCGGTCTTTCAAGGCCCGCAGATCGACGATCGGATTGGCTACATGCAGAGTGCGGCCGATGAAGGCCAGCCCGGCCAGGCCGCTGATCCACGCGGTGGTGAGGATCGTCTGGTCGCTGAACCAGTTCCAGCGCGGGCCTTCTTCGAGGGTGTATTCCAGGCAACCGAGGAACAGCGCGAGAAAGACCATGCTCAGGTAGTCCGCACCCTTGAGCAGCGACAGTTCCGGCTGATCGATCCTGACCAGCATCGGCACCGCCACGGCGACGAAAATCCCCGGCACCAGATTGATATAGAACAGCCAGTGCCAGGAAGAAATGTCAGTAATCCAGCCACCGATCACCGGCCCCAGCGTCGGTGCCAGCGAAGCCACCGCGCCGATGGTCGCGGCGGCAATCACCCGTTGCTTGCCAGTGAAGAAAAAGAACGCGGTGGTAAACACCAGCGGAATCATCGAGCCGCCGAGAAAGCCTTGCAATGCGCGGAAGGCGATCATGCTCTGGATGTTCCACGCCAGGCCGCAGAGCAGACTGGCGAGGGTGAAACCGACTGCCGAGGCGCAGAACAGCCAGCGCGTGGAAAACACCCGCGACAACCAGCCCGACAACGGAATCACGATGATTTCGGCGATCAGGTAGCTGGTCTGCACCCATGCGGTTTCGTCGGTGCCGGCGGACAGGCCACCGCCGATATCGCGCAGCGACGCCGAGACGATCTGGATATCCAGCAGGGCGATGAACATGCCGATGCACATGGTGGCGAAGGCAAACACCTTTGTCGCAGTGCTCATGTCTGCCGCATTGAACGGTTGCGCAGGAGCGGCGAGGCGGGTGCTCATGGCGCGACAGCCACGGCGGAGGTTTGCGGCTCGGCGCGGGTGTCGACTTCAGCGGTCACCGACAGACCCGGGCGCAGGTGACCGAGCACGCCATCGGCCGGATCAAGGACGATTCTGACCGGCACGCGCTGAACGATTTTAGTGAAGTTGCCGGTGGCGTTTTCCGGCGGCAACACGCTGAACAGTGAGCCGGTGGCCGGGGCGAGGCTGTCGAGATGGCCGTGGAATTCCTGCCCGGACAGCACGTCGGCGCGGATGCTCACGCGTTGCCCGGGTTTCATCCGCGCCAGTTGGTCCTCCTTGAAATTGGCATCGACCCACAGACCGCTGGCCGGCACCACCGACAGTTGTTGCGAACCGGCCTGGGCATAGGCGCCGACCCTGGCGCGGCGATTGCCGATCACCCCATCGACCGGCGCGCGCAGTTCGGTGTAACCGAGGTTCAACTCGGCCAGATCACGTTCAGCGCGGGCCTGCTGCAGGGCGGCGCGGGCTTGTTGTTTTTGGGTTTCGATCACCGCCAGTTGCCGTTGCGCGGCGAGCAGTTCGGCCTGCGCTCGGGCGCTCAGGGCTTGTGCGGTCTTGAACGTGGCGTCAGCGCGCTGCGCACTTTCCACCGACACTGCGTTGCTGCTCACCAGACGTTTGTAGCGTGTGTTGTCATCCCGTGACCGCGCCGTTTCCGCGCTTGCTGCGTCGATACCGGCGCGGGCCTGACCGATCACCGCGTGCTGCAATTGCTCGGTTGCGTCGAGGTTGGCCAGCAGCGCTTGTTCCGCCGCCACAGCGCCTTCGGCCTTGGCCAGATTGGCGCGATAGTCCCGGGCATCGAGGCGGATCAACACATCGCCGGCCTTCACCGACTGGTTGTCGCCCACCAGCACCTCTTCGATATAACCGGCCACTTTCGGCCCGATCACTGTGACGTTGCCACCGATGTAGGCATCGTCGGTCTCCTCCAGAAAGCGTCCGGCGCCCCACCAGTGCAAGGCGTACATGCCCGCCAGGATCAACACCAGCAAAACGCTGCCGGCGATCAACAGGCGTTTGAACAGGGGAGGCCGGGTCTTGACCGGAACAGAATCGGGGGAGGGCATGCTGGTCATGGCGTCAGTACCTGAGGAAACGGTTCGTTATTACGGCTGTAATATGACGCGAGTAATATTTCGTGGCAAATTATTTCTGCGGTCGATCGTCAGTTGCTTACTTGAGCCACTGGCCCGGTGTGCTGCCGGTCATTGATTTGAAAAAGGCGATGAACGCGCTGTCGCTGGCAAACCCCAACTGAAAAGCGCAGTAACTCAGGCTTCGCCCGGTGGCAAGCAGTTCGATCGCGCGCATCAAGCGCCACTGCTGACGCCATTGCTGATAACTCATGCCGGTCTCGCGCTGGAAGATCCGCCCGATCGTGCGGCTGCTGGCGCCGATCTGCTGTTCCAGCACATGCAGCGCGGGTGGCAGGCGTTCGGGCATCGCCAGCAGCGGTGCAATTCGTTTGTCCCAAGGCAATGGCAACAGCATCGGTTGCTGCGCCGCGTCATTGATTTCACTCAGACACAGCCCGAGCAAGTGGGCGAATTTGCCTGTTCGCCAGTCAGTGTCGAACGCCGCCGTCGCCATGGGTTCGAGCACCGCGCGCAGCAAGGGTCTGACTTCAATGACGCAGACCTCATGCGGCAACTCATGGCATAAGTCATCGACCAGGTAGATCGAACGATAATCGACGCTCTGCTGCATCACCGCGCGATGGCTGACGCCAGCCGGAATCCATGCTGCCCGCGACGGCGGCAACAGGCACAACTGCTGCGCCAGGGTAATCCGGATGCAGCCCTGCCGGGTGTACAGCAATTGCCCGCGCCGATGCTGATGCATACCGGAATCGTGTTCACCCAGGGTCGAGGCGAGGCCGATGACCGGGGCGGCAAAACTGTCTGCATCAAACGTCGTATGGGCATCGAGCCAGGCCATGGGGTTGTCCGATTTCAGCGATAAATTGGCGGGGTCTGGATAATACGCCAACGGTTGGTTCTTAAACTTCTCTGCTTTCGTAGAGGAGTCGTGAGGGATGAATAACCGAAGTTTTCTGGCGCTGGCGATCGGGTTGCTGATGTTCCCGCAAATCGCGCAAACGCTGTACAGCCCGGCCTTGGCTGACATGGGGCAAGCGTTTGCTGTCGGTCCGCAAGCGGCCGCGCAATCCTTGTCGGTATTTTTTCTCGCGTTTGCGTTCGGCGTAGTTGCGTGGGGCCGCGCGTGTGATCGCTTCGGACGGCGTCCGGTGATGCTGGCGGGACTGGCGCTTTATGCCGTAGCCATGCTGGTCGGCCTGGGGGTCAGCAGTTTCAACGCTTTGCTGTTGGTTCAAGGGCTGGCAGCGTTTGGCGCGGCGGTGGCTTCGGTGGTCACGCAAACCGTATTGCGTGATCGCTTCAAGGGCGCCGAACTGGCGCAGGTCTTCTCGCTGGTGGGCGTCGCACTGGCGGCAAGCCCGGCGATTGGATTGTTCAGCGGTGCCAGTCTGGTGCAGGTGTTCGGGTATCGCGGTGTGCTCGGCGCGTTGGTGCTGCTCGCGGCTTGTTTGTGGCTGTGGAGTTGGTACGGCCTGGCGGAGTCGCGGCCGGAACAGACGCCGGACATCCGTCTTTCCGAAACCCTCTGGCTCATGCTGCGCGACCTCGGGATCTGGCGCTCAGCGTTGTGGGTTGCGTCATTCAACGTCGCGCTGTTCAGTTACTACAGCCTCGCGCCATTCATGTTCCAGCGCTTGGGCATGAGCGAGAAGTGGTTCGGCTACAGCGGCGTGTTGCTCGCGCTGGGTTCGGGTCTTGGCGCGTGGTTCAACAAGCGTCTGTTGCTGGCCGGGTACGCGGCGATGCAATTGATCCGGCTCGCAGCGGTGTGCGGACTGGCTGGTGGCATTGGCGTCTGGTTACTGCAAGACAGCGCCGCGTTCCTGCTGCCAATGCTGTTGATCGTGCTGGCATTCGGCATGGCCATTCCCAACGTTCTGGGCCTGGCGCTGGTGGATTACGCCGATCGGCTGGGTACTGCCGGGGCGTTGCTGGGGTTGATGTATTACTTGCTGATAGGCGCGGGACTAATGCTTGTCGGTCGGCTTCAGGCGTTGGGCGCAACGCTGATCGTGTGCAATGGTGTAGCGTTGTTGCTGAGCGCGTTTGCATGCAAAGGAATGAATTGCCGGGCTTAATAGGAAGCATTACTATTCACGCCCCTTTCCTCACCACGCCGTCCATCCCCCATGCGCTCCCGCAGATCCGGCTTTTTCGAGCATTACGAAGAGTTGATCGGCACCTGGACTCGGCGCCTGCGCAATCGCGCGCAGGCCGAGGATCTGGCGCACGACACCTTTGTGCGGGTGCTCGAGGCGGATTCGGCGGCGGTGCAGCAGCCGCGCGCGTATCTGCACCAGACCGCGCGCAATATCGCGGTCGATGGTTACCGGCGTGAGGACCGGCGGGGCGCCATGGAGTCGGAGGCGGTCGATGACAGTGCGTCATCAGCGGGCGACCCGGAGCACTACATGCACGCGATCCAGTTGGCGGATTCCATCGAACGCGCGCTCACCGAGCTGCCGCTCAACTGTCGCAAGATCTTTGTCTGGCAGAAAATCGAAGGCCTGACGCAGGCAGAAATTGCCGAGCGCCTCGGGCTGTCCAAGAACATGGTCGAAAAGTATATGATCCGCACCCTGCGGCATCTGCGTGAGCGGCTGGATGGGATGCAATCATGAGCGCTCGCACCTTTTCATTCTCAGCCGGACAGGACATTCCATGATGGAGACGGGTGATTGCGCCTGTGGGCAAACCGCGATGCGTGACGAGGCGGCAGGCTGGTTCGTGCGCTTGCAGGAGCCGGATGTCAGCGTCGAACAACAGCAGCGCTTCGACGCCTGGCTGAACGAGCATCCGCAACACCGCGAAGAATTCCAACTGCTGCAAGGATTGTGGGCGGCGGCTGATCGGCTGCCGACGTCGCGTCTGCAAGCGCTTGTTGAAACTGCGCCACCTCGCCGCGAACGACGTCCGTTGTTGCGTTATGCCGTGGCCGCGAGTGTCCTGGCCGTTGCGCTGGGACTTGGCCTGTTCAGTGGGCTGAATCATCCCGGCGGTTACCGCGCCGGGTTCGCCACGGCGCAGGGCGAGCGCAAACATGTGGCGTTGCCGGATGGCTCGGTGATTGATCTGAACAGTCGCAGCCGCTTGCAGGTGCGTTACGAGCAGGATCGACGGGTGATCGAGTTGAGCGCAGGCGAGGCGATGTTCAGCGTTGCACATGACCCCTCGCGGCCGTTTGTCGTCGAGGCCGGTAGCGGCAAGGTCACGGTCACCGGTACACGTTTCGATGTGCGCCGCGAGGCCACGCAAACCCGTGTGGCGGTGGAGCAGGGCACGGTGAAAGTGCAGGGAAGTCATGCGCGGGACGACGAGTTCATCAACCTCAGCGCAGGCCTCGGCACTTCGGTCGATGCGCAAGGCAAAGTCCTGCCGGCATACCCGGTCAACCCGGCGGAACTGACTGCATGGCGCCACGGCAAACTGGTGTTCAACAACGCTAGCCTCAGCGAAGTGGCGGCAGAAGTATCACGCTATCGCGACAAGCCGCTCACCGTCACTCAGCCGAACGTGGCCAGCCTGCGCCTGACCAGCGTGTTCAAATCCGACGACACCGAGGCCTTGCTTAAAGCCTTGCCGAGCATCCTGCCGGTGACCGTGCGCACCCTCGCCGATGGCAGTCAGGAAATAATTTCCCGATAGCATTCAGGTTTTTTTCCCGTTCAGCGTCTTCCTGTTCAACTGCAACTGGTTTGCATTAACAGCCGCACACTCTTGCGATCTACAGGACTCCGTACGACGTGAACATCACCATAACCCACAATAAAAAATCCCCTTGGTTGCCACTCGCGCTGGCGCTCGCGGTCAACACGGCGATGCCGTTGGCATTTGCCGCCGAAGCCATTCATATCCGCGCGCAGCCGCTGGGCCAGGCCTTGAGCGAGCTGGGCCAGCAGACCTCGCTGCAGGTGTTTTTCAGCCCTGAGCTGGTGGCTGGCAAACAGGCGCCAGCGGTCGACGGCGACCTCTCGCCGGAGCAGGCGCTGCGCCAGTTGTTGCAGGGCAGCGGCCTCGATTATCAGATCAGCGATGGCTCGGTGACGCTCGCGCCGGCCGCCACTTCGGCTGCCAGCAGTGGCCCGCTGGAGCTCGGCGTGACCGACATCAAAGTGGTCGGCGACTGGCTCGGTGACGCCGATGCGGCGGTGGTGCAGAACCATCCCGGCGCACGTACGGTGATTCGCCGCGAAGCGATGGTCGAGCAGGGTGCGATGAACGTCAGCGACGTGCTCAAACGCGTGCCCGGTGTGCAGGTGCAGGACTCCAACGGCACCGGCGGCAGCGATATTTCTCTCAACGTTGGCGTGCGCGGTCTGACTTCGCGCCTGTCGCCACGCTCGACCGTGCTGATCGACGGCGTACCTGCCGCGTTTGCCCCGTACGGCCAGCCGCAACTGTCGATGGCGCCGATTTCCTCGGGCAATCTCGACAGCATCGACGTGGTGCGGGGCGCCGGTTCCGTGCGTTACGGGCCGCAGAACGTCGGCGGCGTAATCAACTTCGTGACTCGTGCGATTCCGGAAAAAACCACCGGTGAAATCGGCACCACCCTCGAGACCACGCAGTACGGCGGCTGGAAACACATCGACACGGCGTTCCTCGGCGGCACGGCCGACAACGGCATGGGCGTCGCACTGTTGTACTCCGGCGTCAACGGCCACGGCTATCGCGAACGCAACAACGGCAATGACATCGACGACGTGCTGCTCAAGACGCATTGGGCGCCGACCGATCAGGATGATTTCAGTCTCAATTTTCACTACTACGACGCCAGCGCCGACATGCCCGGCGGCCTGACCCAGCGTCAGTACGACGACAAGCCTTACCAATCGGTGCGTGACTACGATCAGTTCAGTGGCCGGCGCAAAGACGTGTCGTTCAAGTGGATTCGCCAGATCGATGAGCGCACTCAGGCGGAGATCCTCACCTATTACACCGACAGCTTTCGCGGCAGTACCATCGCCGCGCGCGATCAGCGCACCCTCAGCTCGTACCCGCGTTCCTATTACACCCTCGGCATCGAGCCGCGCGTGTCGCGGGTGTTCGATGTCGGCCCGACCACCCAGGAAGTCAGCGTTGGTTATCGCTATCTGAAAGAAGCAATGCACGAAGAATCCAGCCGTCTGGCGCTGGTCAACAACCAGCCAGTGGTCACACCGACCTCCGACGGCCATGTGTTCCAGGATCGCACCGGTGGCACCGAGGCCAACTCGGTGTATGTCGACAACAAGATCGACGTCGGCAACTGGACCATCACCCCGGGCATCCGCTTTGAACACATCAGTACCGACTGGCATGACCGCGCCGTGCTCGACACCGCTGGCCGGCCGGTCCCGGAAAAAAAACGCAGCATCGAAAGCAACGAACCGCTGCCGGCGCTGAGCGTGATGTATCACCTGTCGGACGCCTGGAAGCTGTTCGCCAATTACGAGACCTCGTTCGGCAGCCTGCAGTATTTCCAGCTCGGCCAGGGCGGTTCGGGTGACAGCACCGCCAACGGTCTGGAGCCGGAAAAGGCCAAGACCTACGAGATCGGCACGCGCTACAACGATGATGTCTGGGGTGGCGAGGTGACGCTGTTCTACATCGACTTCGACGACGAGCTGCAATACATCAGCAACGACGTCGGCTGGACCAACCTCGGCGCCACCAAGCACCAGGGCATCGAAGCGTCCGTGCACTACGACATGGCGGCACTCGACCCGCGCCTCGATGGCCTGACCGCCAATGCCGGCTTCACCTACACCCGCGCCACCTATGAAGGCGAGATTCCCGGCTTCAAGGGCCGCGATCTGCCGTTCTATTCGCGGCAGGTGGCCACGGTCGGGCTGCGTTACGACATCAATCGCTGGACCTGGAACATCGACGGCTTCGCCCAATCGAAACAACGTTCGCCGGGCACCGGAGTGAATGCCGATGGCAGCTTCAATGGCAACTACATCACCGAAGGCACAGCGGACGGGCAGTACGGCGACATTCCGGGTTACGTGACCTGGAACGTGCGCGGCGGCTATGACTTCGGCCCGCAGGTGTCGAACCTCAAGCTCGGCGCCGGGGTGAAAAACGTCTTCGACAAGCAGTACTTCACCCGCTCCAGCGACAACAACTCGGGGATGTATGTCGGCGCACCGCGCACGTTCTTCGTGCAGGCCAGCGTCGGTTTTTAAAACACAAGATCAAAAGATCGCAGCCTTCGGCAGCTCCTACAGGATGTTCGCCCTGTAGGAGCTGCCGAAGGCTGCGATCTTTTGCTTTAGACCTTCAGGACTTTCCCGCCGATCGCCACAGCGACCAGCAACACCGCCATCAGCCCAAAGGCAAAACTCAGGCTGCTGGCATGGGCGACAAAACCGATCACCGCCGGCCCGGCGAGAATCCCTGCGTAGCCGAGCGTGGTAATCGCCGGCACCGCGATGCTTTCCGGCATCACTGTCTGCTTGCCTACCGCCGTGTACAGCACGGGAACGATGTTCGAGCAACCGGCGCCGACCAGCGCGTAACCGACCAGCGCCGCTTGCCAGCTCGGCGCGAAGGTGGCGAGAAACAACCCCGTCGCCGCCAGCAGCCCGCCGAACAGAATGATCCGCGTGGCACCCAGCTTGCGCACGATGCGGTCACCCAGCAGACGTCCGACGGTCATGGTCAGGGCGAACGCTGCGTAACCCATTCCAGCGTACGCCGTGTCGATTCCGCGTTCCTGGGCGAGGAACACGGCGCTCCAGTCCAGCGCCGCGCCTTCGGTGAGGAACACGATGAAGCACATGCCGCCGATAAACAGCACGATGCCGTGGGGAATGGCGAAGGCCGGGCCGGAGCTTTCACTGCCGTAGGGCAACATGTGCGGCACGCACTTGAGCAAGGCGCCGATCAGCAAAACCACCACCACCAGCATCGCCGCCAGCGGCGTCAGGCCGAGGCCGAGCAATGCGCTGACGCCCGCCGCACCGACAATGCCGCCGAGGCTGAACAAGCCGTGGAAGCCCGACATCATGTGCTTGCCGCTGGCGCGCTCGACGATCACGGCTTGCAGGTTCACCGTCGAATCCACCGTGCCGAGGCCGGCACCGAACATGAACAGCGTGGCGATCAGCGCCGGGATCGACGACACCGTCGCCAGCAAAGGCAGCGCCGCGCAGATCAGCAACGTGCCGCCGGTGGCCACACGCCGGCAGCCGAAGCGCGTCGCGAGAATCCCCGCCAGCGGCATCGCCAGAATCGAGCCGACGCCCAGGCACAACAGCAATAACCCCAGCGTGCCCTCATCCAGCCCGGCCCGCGCCTTGGCATACGGCACCAGCGGCGCCCACGCGGCGATGCCGAGGCCGGCGATGAAAAAAGCGACGCGCGTGGACATCTGTTCCAGGCGTCCGGGGACGAACGTGTCTTGGGGGTTGAGGCTGGTCATATCGATCCTTGGCAAAAAAACAACTGCATCCCGAGTGACATTCTGACGGCGTTGAGGTTCGATCTCAGGCCTTCGGGGCATAACGGTGAACATCCTACCCTGTAGGAGTGAGCCTGCTCGCGATAGCGGTGTGTCAGTCGACAATTTTTTAACGGACACACCGCTATCGCTAGCGGGCTCACTCCTACAGGGGATTGCGGTTTACAGTTGGATTTTCGCCAGCATGGAATACGGGACCAAGGCATGACGAGCTTCTACGACGCACGCGGCAATATCTACGCCGTGGTTTCGCCCCAAGCCTTGCGCGAGGCCGGGATTGCTTTGCCGGTCAGCGCCGCCGAATGCGCCACGTCTCGGCAGCAATGGAGCAAAGCCGCCATCGCCCTGTGCTGCCATTGGCCCGAAGGCCTGCGCCCGGCCAACAGCAAACCGCACCGCAGTGATGGTCTGCTGATCGGCCCGTTTCAGACGTGTGCACCGTTCGATGTGCTGATCGTGAACACCGACGGCAGCCTCGCCGAACGCAGTGGCAACGGCCTGACGATTTTTTCTCAGGCGCTGACCGAGCAAGGCCTGATGCCGGCGCAGGGTGCAGTGTTGCGCGTTCATCATGACAAGGGCGAGGCGCTGGAAACCTCGGTGAAACCGGCCGAGGTCGAAGGCGTGCGCGGTTTCTGGCTTGATCTCGGACAGCCCGGATTCGGCGCGCGAGCCGTGGGGGCGCAGTCAGTTGAGAGCGTTCACTTCAATCACCGTGACGTCAGTCATGTCCGGCCCCTGGCACAACTCGATCCCGACTGGACCCACAGCCAGTTCGTGCGCATCGGCAATCCCCACTGCGTAACGCTGCTCAGCGATGCGGCCGCGTTGCCGGGCAACCAACAGATGCGTGAATCGCCCCTGAACGAACGGCTGACCGCTATTGCCTATGCCATGCCCACCGGTGCCGGCAATCCCTGCCCGGCGGGCGTCAATCTGCAATGGGCTGCGCTGGCGTCACCGCAGCAAATCCTTGCCCGGGTGTTCGAGCGCGGCGAGGGGCCGACCGCGTCATCCGGCACCAGTGCCAGCGCAGTGGCTTGTGCGGCGTGGCGGGTGGGTTGGGTCGAGGCGGGGGAAGTGCAAGTGACCATGCCTGGCGGCACTGCACCGGTTTTGCTTGAGGTTTCAGAAGGGGAGTTGCTGCGCGTCAGATTGTTTGGCACGGCGCGGTTGATCGCTTGATTCGGCCACTAGCGATGCTCTTGTAGGAGTGAGCCTGCTCGCGATGGCGGTGTGTCAGCCACATTTCCATCGACTGAAAGAACGCTATCGCGAGCAGGCTCACTCCTACAGGGTTTGTGGCAAATGGAATATTTGCATTCGACTCAGCGCAATTCTCGGCTGAACTCCACCACCGGCATCTGCCGTTTCATCAACACCTTGCCGTCACGAATCGAATACAGCGGCAGGCCCTGGCTGCGGATCACCTCGTAATCGCTGTCCGCCGACAGAATCAGCAGGTTCGCCGGGCGGCCCTGTTCCAGGCCGTAACGCTCGCCCAGGTGCATGGCTTTGGCGCTGTTGTCGGTGACCAGGTCCAGCGCGCTTTGCAGGTTGCGATAACCGAGCATGTGACAGATGTGCAGACCCGCTTCAAGCACGCGCAGGATGTTGCCGTTGCCCAGCGGGTACCAGGGATCGACGATGGAATCCTGGCCGAAACACACGTTCATCCCGGCTTCGAGCAGTTCGTTGACGCGGGTGACGCCGCGGCGTTTCGGGAAATTGTCGAAACGTCCCTGCAGGTGGATGCTTTCGGTCGGGCAGGAAACAAAACTGATCCCGGAATGGCCGAGCAGGCGGAACAGTTTGGCGCAGTAGGCGTTGTCGTAAGAGCCCATCGCCGTGGTGTGGCTGGCGGTGACGCGGGCGCCCATGTCGCGGCTGCGCGCTTCTTCGGCGAGCACTTCAAGGAAGCGCGAATGCGGGTCGTCGGTCTCGTCGCAATGCACGTCGACCAGGCAGCCGGTGCGCTCGGCCAGGTCCATCAGGAACTTCACCGAGCTGACGCCCTGATCGCGGGTGTATTCGAAATGCGGAATGCCCCCGACCACATCGGCGCCCATGCGGATCGCTTCCTCCATCAGCTCGCGACCGTTGCGGAACGACTCGATGCCTTCCTGCGGGAACGCGACGATTTGCAGGTCGATCAGGTGCCGGCTTTCCTCGCGCACTTCGAGCATGGCTTTGAGCGCAGTGAGTTGCGGGTCAGTGACGTCGACGTGGGTGCGCACATGCTGGATGCCGTGGGCGGCCAGCGCCTGAATGGTCTTCTTGGCGCGGGTCTTGGTGTCTTCTTCGGTAATGGTGATTTTGCGCTCGCCCCAGCACTCGATGCCTTCGAACAGCGTGCCGCTCATGTTCCAGCGCGGCTCGCCGGCGGTAAGGGTGGCGTCGAGGTGAATGTGCGGCTCGACGAAGGGCGGCACCACCAGATTGCCGCCGGCATCGAGGTCATCCGGGCCGAGGGTCGGCGCTTCGGTCTGGCGAGCGATGCTGTGGATCAGGCCGTCTTCGAGGTGCAATTCGTGCAGGCCTTCCTGGTTGCGCAGGCGGGCGTTGATGATGTGCATCAGGCGAATCCTTTTTATAGGTCTTGTAGTGGCGCGCTTAGGCGACGGGCGCCGAGCACACCGGTGACGATGACATACGTTAGCGCGGCAGCGGCGATCCCTACCAGCGGCGCGACCCATGGCGAGCTGAACGCAGCGACGGTGCCCACCCCATAGGCCCCGAGCCCCGGCCAGTTGAACGCCGGCAACCGTGCGTCGGCCAGACGCGGATAGTGCCCGCGCCAGCGGTAGAAGAAGTCAGCCATGATCACCCCGCCAATCGGCGGAATCACCGTGCCGAGCAGGATCAGGTACGGCACCAGCATGTCGTACATGCCCAGCAGGGCGAGCAGGGTGCCAATCACCGCACCACCGAGGGTTACGGTTTTGCGCCGCCCGGTACGCAGCAGGTTGCAGCCGGCCACGGCGAAGTTGTAGATGGTGTTGTCCTGCGTACTCCAGATGTTCAGCAGGAGCATGGCCATCGCGGCCATGGCGAAGCCCTGCAACAGCAGCACTTCAACCACGTCCGGCTGCTGATAGACGATCGCGCCGTATGCGCCGATCAGCACCATCAGGCCGTTGCCGATGAAAAAGCCGATCAGACTGGCGAGCACCGCCACTTTTGCCGAGCGCGAAAATCGCGTCCAGTTGGTGGCTTGCGTAGCGCCGCTGACGAAAGTGCCGAACACCAGAGTGATCGCTGTCGACCAGTCCAGCGAACCCGTCGGTATCACGCTGAGCAAACCTTCGAAGCCGCCGACTTTCACCGTCGCCACCCACATCGACAGCATTAACAGCAACATCATCGCCGGCACCGCGATGTAAGAGAGAATTTCCAGTCCGCGATAACCGATGTACGCCGTGGCGCAGAAGCCCAGACCGAACAACACCATCAGGCCGAGCACCGTGGCCTCATTCAGATCGAAGTATTTGCCGATCACCACCGCCGCCGTCGCCGTGCCCCAGGCGTACCAGCCGATCTGAGTGAAACCGAGGATCAGGTCGCTGAGCTTGCTGCCGACTTCGCCAAAACAGAACCGCCCCATCAGCACCGAATTGAGGCCGCTCTTGAAGGCGATGTAACCCAGGCCCGCGGCGTACAGACCGAGCAACAGGTTGCCGACAATGATCACCGCCATCATCTCGGCAAAACCGAACGCGACCCCCAGCTTGCCGCCGGCAAACATGGTCGCGGTGAAAAACGTGAAACCCAGTAACACCATCGCCGTAGAGGCCAGGCCTTTGCGCGCGTGCATCGGCACTTCACTGAGCGGGTAATCGTTGCCGGAGGCGTTCTGCGTCATGGGGCAGTCCTTGCTGGAAGGGGAAGACGCAGGAGGGTTGCAGCGGTCGTGCCAAACGCGGTCGGGCCGGGTCTGTATAGGCGACATGGTGAAGTCAGGCGCGAAAACGGTGCACCTGACCACACCGAAGCCCAATGTAGGAGCTGCCGAAGGCTGCGATCTTTTGATTTTGATTGTAAAAAACAAAGATCAAAAGATCGCAGCCTGCGGCAGCTCCTACAGGTGCAGGTGTGTGATTCAGAGAAAGCGCAGCAGGGCGGCGACGATGGCTTCGGGCGCATCTTCCTGGACGAGGTGGCCGGCATTGGCGATGGCGTGAAATTGCGCCCCGGGAATCATCTGCTGTAAGGCCCGGCCACGTTCGATGGGAATCCACTGATCCTCTTCGCCCCAGAGAATCTGCACCGGGCAGCGTATCGTCGGGTACAGACTTTCGGCTTCGCGAGTATAGCGTTCGTCCATCTGCGCAATCTGCCGGTAGAACGCCGCTTGGCCCGGATCCCCCAGCCACGACTGCACATACGGCGCCAGTTGCTCATCGGCAATCTGGCGGTGAATCGCGCCCCTAATATAGGTCGGCACGATGGCGCGCTGGATGTAATCGGGCAGGCCGCTGAACGCTGCTTCGTGTTGACGCACATGCTGTACAAACGGCGAGCCCCACGGCGTCAAGGCGACCGGGTCGATCAGGGTCAGACTGCGGTAATCCTTGCCGTCGAGCACGTGCGCGCGCAACACCGTGGCACCGCCGAAATCATGGGCGACCACGTCTGGAGTTTGCAGATTCCAGTGATCAAGCAGTTGCGCCAGAAGTTCGTTCTGCACGCCGAGGGAGACGTCGGCGTCTGGCTGCGCGGACTGTCCGTAACCAAGCAGATCGAAGTAGTGCACACGGTGCGTGGCGAAAAAGTGCGGGGCGATGCGGTGCCATACGTAAGACGAGAACGGTGTGCCATGCACGAACACCAGCGGCGGACCGTCACCGCGCACGGTATAGCGCACCTGATGCCCGTTGAAGTCAAAGACCTGATCCAGCAGCCATTCCGTCATGGGTCTGTCCTCTTGGCGGGAGAACGAAAAGCATAGGCATAAAAAAACAGCCGTAAAGGCTGTTCTCCATTTCCCTGAGGGAACGCGATGCCCCTGTAGGAGCTGCCGAAGGCTGCGATCTTTTGATTTTGATTGTAAAAAACAAAGATCAAAAGCTCGCAGCCTGCGGCAGCTCCTACACAGGAGATGTGTGGTGCTTATTCGCCGCGATAAATGCACCCGCTGGTGCACGTCTCATGAATGCGGATCGCACTGAGTTCCGGCAGCAACGGCTTCATCTCGTTCCAGATGAATTTGGCCAGCACTTCGCTGGTCGGGTTTTCCAGGCCGGGAATGTCGTTCAGGTAGTTGTGGTCGAGGCGTTCGTACAGGGGCTTGAAGAACGCTTTGATCTCGGAGAAATCGCGAATCCAGCCAGTGTGCGGATCGAGGTCGCCGCTCAGGTGCAGCGCGACCTTGAACGAGTGACCGTGCAGGCGTCCGCACTTGTGGCCGTCGGGGACGTGGGGCAGGCGGTGGGCGGATTCGAAGGTAAACTCTTTGAAGATTTCCACGGTATTTTCGGCTCTGTTCAGATGGCGTTCGCCGCAGCGATTCGGGCAGGCGGCGAGTTTATCAGCTTGTCTTTGGCCGTGCTGACTAAAGGGTCAGCAAGCGGTCGGCGAGGCGACCGCTGGCCGTCAGTTCGAGGAATTCATCGCCCAGTCGGCGACTCTCGTCCATCGCCGCGTGCCAGTATTTCTGCCGGCTCGGCGCATCGCCCATGAAGCGTTTGAAGTCGTTGCGATCGGGCAGTTTGCCGTAGGGCAGGCGCGCCAGATATTCCTTCGACGGCGCGACCAGCACCACGTCCTGCAAACGCTGCACCGAGGCGCGGCGCCACGGCAGGGTCTTGTCGAACCAGCCGGGAATCACCCGGTCGGTGAAGTGCGGATAAAGCACGATGCCGTCGCCGCTGTAGGGAAGGTCGAGGTGATAGTCGAGCAGGCCGCCGTCACGGAACGTACCTGCGCCGGCGCCGGGCAAGTCGCGCACGCCTTCCATGACCATCGGAATCGACCCCGAAGCGAGCAGCGCCTGACGCAGGTTGCCGGCATTGAGGGCAACGAAGCGCGAGGGGAAATCGGTCAAGGCATCGAGCGGCGGGGCGAGGCGCGGATCGTGGATGATCAGCCGTTCGAAGTGCCGCGACAGCCGGGCGCGCCCGCGCAGGTTGTCGGCAATCACCGAACCGAGCGCCAGACCGAGGCGCCCGCGATGGTCTTCGGCGAGGCGGCCCTGACTTTTCACCACCATGATGTTGAGGCGGTAATCGCGGTTTTCGAGGATGCTCGCGTCGCGGCCGTCGAGCAGATCGTTGAGCATGCGTTGCGAGCTCTGACTGATCTCGGCCATGGTCACGCCTTTGTTGAAATTCTGCTCGGCGTACAGCTGACCGAGGCGGCGAATGCCTTCGGCGGCGTCCGGCAGGCAGGCACTGGCGAAGCGCCAGGAACCCACAGATGCACCGATCAGCGAACGCTCGCGCGGCGCACTCGGCAGCCACTCGCCGAACAACGCCAGATCGAGCCCCTGAATCCCCAGCGCCTTCGGCCCACCGGCCGCACCGGGCAGGGTGCCGACGTCAGCGGCGTGCAAGCCCTGCGCACGAATCCGCGCCATGGCCCGCGGGCCGGCCTTGAGGGTGAGGGCGGGGAACTTGATGTGGATGGCGGTCATACCGGTCTCGATCGTTGGCAAGCTGCGAATTATAAGCCGATGTTGCGAACCCTTGTAGGAGTGAGCCTGCTCGCGATAGCGGTGCATCAGTGGCAGATGTGTTGGCTGACACACCGCTATCGCGAGCAGGCTCACTCCTACACAGTCTTGTTCCAGGCGGTGGATTGGTAATGAAAGGGCACAATGATGGCCATTCAGTTTCAGTTAAGTTGACCCCGCTAAGGTGCCCACCGTATGCAACATATAAGAATTCGGAGACACCATGAAAACCCTGACTGCCCTGACCACTGCCTCGCTCATCGGCCTCACTGCCAGCACCGCTCACGCGCGCGATCTCGGGCCTGACGAAGCGCTTCGTTTGCGCGACGCTGGTACTATCGTCTCCTTCGAGAAGCTCAACGCCATCGCGCTGGAAAAACACCCCGGTTCGGAAATCACCGAAACCGAGCTGGAAGAAGAGTACGGCAAGTTCATTTACCAGATCGAACTGCGCGACCCGAAAGGTGTGAAGTGGGATCTGGAGTTGAACGCGGTAGATGGTGAAGTGCTCAGGGATCATCAGGATACGTAATGAAGCTGAATATTCGCGCCACCCGCCTGACGGCGCTGGCGCTGGTGTTGTTGTGCAGTACGGCCATGGCTCGCGATCTCGATCAGGACGAGGCGCTGGCCCTGCGTCGCGATGGCGTGATCCTGCCGCTGGAGCAAGTGCTGCAGCAGGCCATGGATCGCTACCCCGGTGCCAAACTGCTGGAAGTCGAGCTGGAAGAAAAACACGACGTGTACATTTACGAAGTCGAATTGCTGACGGTCGAAGGCGTGGCGCGCGAGCTGCACTTGAAGGCCGATACCGGCGAGTTAGTCAAAGACAAGGAAGATTGATCGATGCGTTTGCTTCTGGTGGAAGACCACGTACCGCTGGCCGACGAATTGCTCGCTGGCCTTCAGCGCCAGGGCTACGCGGTGGATTGGCTGGCCGATGGCCGTGACGCGGTGTATCAGGGCAGCAGCGAGCCCTATGACCTGATCATCCTCGACCTCGGCCTGCCCGGCGTACCGGGGCTGGACGTGCTTGCGCAGTGGCGCGCGGCCGGTCTGGCGATACCGGTGCTGATCCTCACCGCGCGCGATTCCTGGGCCGAGCGCATCGAAGGCCTGAAGGCCGGCGCGGATGATTACCTGACCAAACCGTTTCACCCGGAAGAGCTGTTCCTGCGCATTCAGTCGCTGTTGCGCCGCTCCAAGGGCCAGTCCAACCAGCCCACCCTGCAAGCCGCGGGTCTGCATCTGGACGAGGGCCGCCAGTGCGTGGTTCGCGACGGCGCCGACATCCAGCTGACCGCCGCCGAATTCCGCCTGCTGCGCTATTTCATGCTGCACCCCGAACAAATCCTCTCGAAAAGCCACCTCGCCGAACACCTCTATGACGGTGAGACCGAGCGCGATTCCAACGTTCTCGAAGTCCACGTCAATCACCTGCGGCGCAAGCTCGGCAAAAGCGTCATCGAAACCCGTCGCGGTCAGGGATACCTGTTCGGCGGGCAAGCTTCATGAGATCAATCCAGCGCCGGTTGAGCCTGGGTTTGATCAGCGTGATGGTGATCGTCGGTCTGGTGCTGGCGCAAACCAGCCTGTGGTTATTCGAGGTCGGCTTGCAGCGCTACCTCGAAGCCGGCCTGCGCAATGACAGCGAAAGCCTGCTGGTGGCGCTGGTGCGCGGCCCGCAAGGGTTGCAGCTGGATGAGCGGCATCTGTCGCCGGCCTATCAGCGGCCATTTTCCGGGCATTACTTTCGCATCGACTTCTCTGACAGTCACTGGCGCTCGCGCTCGTTATGGGATCAGGATCTGCCCTTGCTCGACCACCCGGGGCTGCACAGTAACCTGCAACTGGGCCCCGGCGGTCAACGCCTGCTGATATTGCGTTCGGACTATCGGCGCCTGGGCCAGTCGATCTCGATCAGCGTCGCCCAGGATTACACGCCGGTCAGCGACAGCTTCCAGCGCATGCGCCAGATCGGCCTCGGCCTGGGGCTGGCGGCGTTGTTGCTGATCCTGTTCCTGCAGCGCCTGACCGTGCGCCGCGCCCTCAAACCACTGGAGCGCGCGCGCGAGCAGATCGCTCAGTTGCAGCAGGGCCAGCGCTCGCAACTCGACGATCAGGTGCCGGTGGAACTGGAACCGCTGGTGGCGCAGATCAACCATTTGCTCGCTCACACCGAAGACAGCCTAAAGCGCTCGCGCAATGCCTTGGGCAACCTCGGCCACGCGTTGAAAACACCGCTGGCGGTGCTGCTGAGCCTGGCCTCCAGCGACAAGCTCGACGACCATCCCGAGCTGCGCAGGATTCTCAAGGAACAACTCGAGCAGGTGCAGCAGCGCCTCAATCGTGAACTCAATCGGGCGCGGTTATCCGGTGATGCGCTGCCCGGCGCGTTGTTCGATTGCGATGCCGAGCTGCCGGGGTTGCTGGCGACGCTGAACATGATTCATGGCGAACACCTGGCCTTGAGTTACGTCGCACCGCCGGGCCTGCAACTGCCGTGGGATCGCGAGGACTTGCTGGAACTGCTCGGCAACCTGCTCGACAACGCCTGCAAATGGGCCGATGCCGAGGTGCGCTTGAGCGTCATCGAGCGCGCTGACGGCTTTGCCCTGAGCGTGGAAGATGACGGGCCGGGAATCCCCGAGGAACAACGCGCTCAGGTGTTCAGCCGTGGCACGCGGCTTGATGAGCAGACCCACGGGCATGGGCTGGGCCTTGGCATCGTGCGGGATATCGTCGATACCTGGGGCGGCTTGCTGGTGTTGGGCGAGAGCGAGTGGGGCGGGTTGAAAGTGGTGATCGAACTGCCTCGGCGGTGAGCCCTTGAAAAGCCCCTCACCCTAACCCTCTCCCAGAGGGAGAGGGGACTGACCGTGGTGATTGGACGAGATACGTCGACCTGAAATACCGAGCCGAACTCAGGTTTGAATGGTGTGAAGATCGGCTCCCTTTCCCCCTCGCCCCCCTTGGGGGGAGAGGGCTGGGGTGAGGGGGGAATCTGACTGACACCCCGCAATCTCAGATCAAACGCGAAACTGATCCATCAACCGCTGCTGCTGGTTCGCCAGGCTATTGAGCGACTGACTCACCCGCGCCGATTCATTCGCCTGTCCCGACAACGATTCGGTCACATCGCGAATCGTCGCCACATTATTGTTGATCTCCTCGGCCACCGCGCTCTGCTCTTCGGCGGCGCTGGCAATCTGCAGGTTCATGTCGCTGATCACCGTCACCGCATCGCCGATCTGCCGCAGCGCCGTCACGGCCTGGCCCACCTGCTCGACACTGCCCTGGGCCTGACGATGGCTGTTGCCCATCGAGCCGACCACTTCCTGCGTACCGTTCTGCAATTGCTCGATGACCTGGCGGGTTTCCTCCACCGACTCCTGGGTGCGGCGCGCGAGGTTGCGCACTTCGTCAGCGACCACCGCGAAACCGCGTCCGGCTTCACCGGCGCGGGCCGCTTCGATGGCAGCGTTAAGCGCCAAAAGGTTGGTCTGCTCGGCGATGGCGCGAATGGTTTCCAGCACCGTGCCGATCTTCTCGCTGTTGGCGGCCAGGCCCTCGACCTGCACCATCGCTGCGCTCATGTCGGCGGCGAGGGTGTCGATGCTCGCGGTGGTGCGATCGATCACCGTCAGGCCTTGGCGGGTAGCGCGGTCGGCGTCCTTGGCGGCTTCGGCGGCCTGCGCGGCGCTGCGTGCGACGTCCTGCGCAGTGGCACTCATTTCATGGGAGGCGGTGGCGACCTGATCGACCTGACGGTATTGCTGCTCCATGCCAGCGCTGGTCTGGGTAGCGATGGCCGAGGACTGGTCGGCGGTATTGCGCGCGTCCTGCACCGAGCGTTTCACCTCGGCGATGATCGGCTGCAGCTTGTCGAGGAAACGGTTGAACCAGCCGGCCAGTTGCCCGAGTTCGTCATGCTTGTCATAGGCCAGGCGCCGGGTCAGATCGCCTTCGCCGCTGGCGATGTCTTCAAGCATGTGCGCGACGCCGAGGATCGGCTTGGTCACGCTGCGCGCCATCAGCCACACCAGCAGCAAACCGATCAGCGCGGCGAGCAGACCGAGGCTCAGTTCGATCAGCGTGCCCGAATTATTGCTCGCATCCAGTTGCTGCTTGAGCGCCTCGGCGCGGCTGACCAGGACTTTTTCCGGCACGTCCAACAACACGCCCCACGCCGGCCCGCCGGGAATCGGCTGGAACGGCGACAGCACTTTCAACTGGCCGTTGCTGCGCAGACTGCTCACGCCAGGGCTCGAGGCGAGCAGGCGCAGCAACTCGCTGCCGCTGGCCTGATCCACCGCATCCAGGCGCTGGCTGAGCTTGCCGGCATCCGGGCTGTAACCGGCGAGCAGGCCGGCAGGGCTGACGATGCTTACCGCGGTCTGACCGTCATAAAGTTTGCGACTGGCATTCTGGCTGATCGCTTGCAGGCTGTTGAGGTTGATGTCGACCGACAACGACGCAATGACTTTGCCGTTGACCTGCAGCGGGAAGACGATGCTGGTCATCAGCACTTTCTGCCCGTCGATGACATAGAAGTACGGCTCGATCACGCAGGGTTTGAGGGTGGTGCGCGGGCAGGTGAACCAGGCGTTGGCGGCCTGACCGCTGGGGCCGGTGCTGGTGTCGCTCATGTCGCTTTCCGGCAGCGCCATCGAGGTGACTTTGCCCGGGGTCGGCTGCGACCAGTACAGCGCGAAGCGGCCCTTGTCGTTGCTGCCCAGCTCAGCCTGATCGGCGAACAGTTCATCCTTGCCGTCCAGCGCGTTGGCTTCAAACACCAGCGACAGGCCGAGCAGGTCCGGGTTGGCCTGCAGCGCGGACTTGACCTGACGGGTCATGTCCTCGCGCAGGTCGAAGGCATCGAGAAAACGCTTCTCGGCCTGTTCACGCAAGAACAGCACCTGCCGCGAGAAACCGTGGCCGTACTGATAGGCGTCCATGAACTGCTGGCGAATGCCCGCAGCCTGCACTTCACCTTGCGATTCGATCCGCGCCTGCGCCGATTCGGTGAGCATCTCCATGCTCGAGGCCTTGACCAGCGCCGAGCTGTGTTCCATGCGATACAGCGAAAGACCGACCAACAGGGTCACGATACCGGCCAGGCAGAGGCCGGCGAGCAGGGTGATTTTCCATTGGATGGAAAGTTGTCTGAGCGACATGGAAAACATCCTTATCCGATAAATATCTGAGACTTTGCACTGTAGCGGCTGCGTTTGCGCTTTCTTTATCCCTCCAGCGCAATATGACCAATTGCGCATGCGATCCATGTAGGAGCTGCCGAAGGCTGCGATCTTGCGTTTTTGCTCTGGAACAAGATCAAAAGATCGCAGCCTTCGGCAGCTCCTACAGGGCCGTGTGACTTTGACAAGGACTGTTCGCTGCGGCACAGTGCGCGCCCTCTAATAAGACCCTCTTTGCAAATCCGCCGGCCAATTCCGGGCGGACTCATCCTGTCTGGCGGTGTGTTTTCACCCGCAGTGTTTTTTGAGGTAGTGAAATGAATGCAGTCATAGCAGCCGTCGGCGTCATGCTGATCCTCAGCCTGGCGCGCGTGCATGTGGTGATCGCGCTGATCGTCGGGGCGCTGGTCGGTGGCCTGACCGGTGGTCTGGGCATCGAAGCGACGCTCAAGGCGTTCAACAGCGGCCTGGGCGGCGGCGCGACGGTGGCGTTGTCCTACGCCTTGCTCGGCGCTTTTGCCGTGGCGATCGCCAAATCCGGCCTGGCCCATGCGTTGGCCGACAAGGCTCTGGCCATGGTCGATCGGCAACATGCGACCGGCGGCGGTAACGTCAAATGGCTGCTGATCGGCCTGCTCTGGGTGGTGGCGATTGCTTCGCAGAACATTCTGCCGATCCACATCGCGTTCATTCCGCTGCTGGTACCGCCGCTTCTTTATGTACTGACCAAGCTGCAACTCGATCGCCGGTTGATCGCCTGCGTCATGACGTTCGGCCTGATCACTCCGTACATGTTCCTGCCGGTGGGCTTCGGCAACATCTTCCTCAATGAAATCCTGCTGGCCAACGTCGCGCGCAGCGGCGTCGACATCAGCGGTATCAATGTCACCCATGCCATGGGTATTCCGGCGCTGGGCATGCTGGTCGGCCTCGGCATCGCGTTTATCAGCTATCGCAAGAAGCGCGTCTATGACCTGGCGAAGATCGAACAGGTCGAGCAGACCGCGGTGCAGTACAACCCACTGAGCCTGATGATTGCCGGTGTAGCGATCGCCGCCGCGTTCGTCATTCAGCTGTTGCTGGACTCGATGATTATCGGTGCGCTGGCCGGGTTTCTGATCTTCTCGGCATCGGGCATCGTCAAGTGGCGCGAGACCGATGATCTGTTTACCGAAGGCATGAAGATGATGGCGATGATCGGCTTCATCATGATCGCCTCGTCCGGTTTCGGCGAAGTGATCAAGGCTACCGGCGAAGTGCAGACCCTGGTAGAAGCCTCGGCGGCGTGGATCGATCACAGCAAGGGCGTCGG
Source organism: Pseudomonas sp. HN2 (assembly GCF_020736465.1). Taxonomy (NCBI): domain Bacteria; kingdom Pseudomonadati; phylum Pseudomonadota; class Gammaproteobacteria; order Pseudomonadales; family Pseudomonadaceae; genus Pseudomonas; species Pseudomonas sp. HN2. The sequence goes on along the minus strand of NZ_CP085885.1, from coordinate 3,953,287 downwards.
TGCCCTGATGATGTTGCTGGTCGGGCTGCTGGTGACCATGGGCATCGGCTCGTCGTTTTCCACCGTGCCGATTCTCGCGGTGATTTTCGTGCCGCTGTGCGTGCAACTGGGCTTCAGTCCGATCGCCATCGTCTGCATCGTCGGCACTGCCGGTGCGCTCGGCGACGCCGGATCGCCGGCCTCGGACTCGACCCTCGGCCCGACCTCCGGCCTGAACATCGACGGCCAGCATCACCACATCTGGGACACCGTCGTACCGACCTTCCTGCACTACAATTTGCCGCTGTTGGCGTTTGGCTGGGTGGCGGCGATGGTTCTCTAAACGGCCCACCAACCCTCTTGTAGGAGTGAGCCTGCTCGCGATGGCGGTGTATCCGTCGCCTCATCCGCTGACTGATACACCGCTATCGCGAGCAGGCTCACTCCTACAGGGGATTGGGTTGTTCCCGGACTCAACTTTTGCCCCGGCGTGCCGTTAAAGCCTTTAACCACGCCAATAAAACAAAAAAGTGAGTCCCCCGATGCGCCTGAGTCTGAAGGCTAAAGTCCTGTCCCTTGCCGTTCTGCCGGTGCTGCTCTTTGCGCTGGTCATCAGCGTGACCACGCTGTTCATCCTCCAGGAACAGGCGCGCAAGGAAGTCGAACAGACCCGCGAGCGGCTGCTCAGCGATGCCAAGGCCACCCTGCAAAGTTACGTCGCCGTGGCCATGACCACGATCAAACCCCTTTACGACGCCGCCGCACCGGGCGACGACGCGGCGCGGGCGCAGGCGATCAAATTGCTCTCGGGCATTCGCTACGGCAAGGACGGTTACTTCTTCGGCTACGATTCCGAGACCGTGCGCCTGTTCAAGGCCAACGACCCCGACGGCGTCGGCAAAAGCTTCAAGGACAACCGCGATCCGAACGGCGTCTACGTCAACCTCGGCCTGGTCAAAGTGGCCAAGGACGGCACCCACTATCTGCAATACAGCTCGCCACTGCCGGGCAACGCCAAGGTGCTGGTGCCGAAACTCGGCTACACCGAATACCTGCCGAAGTGGGACATGGCGGTCGGTACCTCGGTCAACCTCGACGGCATCGAAGCGCAAGTCGCGCAGGTCGAAGCGCAAGTGCAGGAGCGTGTGCAAGGCGTGGTGCTGAGCATCGTCGGCGTTGCCGTGTTGGTGCTGCTGGTGATCGCGGCGGCGGGCATGCTGCTGGCCAACACCATTCTGCGCCCGCTGACGCAAATGAAAGCCAGCCTCGACGATATCGCGGCGGGCGAGGGCGACCTGACCCGACGCCTGAACATCACCAGCCAGGACGAACTCGGTGAGCTGGCCGGCTCGTTCAATCGTTTCGTCGACAAGATCCACGGCCTGGTGCGGCAGATCACTGAAATGACCACGCAACTCACCGGCCTGGTCACCCAGGTCTCGGAACAGGCGCAGCGTTCCGATCAGGCCATGGAGCGTCAGCGCCACGAAACCGATCAGGTCGCTACGGCGATCAACGAAATGTCCGCCGCCGCCCAGGAGGTGGCGAAAAGCGCGCAGAACGCCGCCGTCGCCGCCCAGCAGACTGACGAAGAAGGCCAGAGCGCCAAGCGCGTGGTCGCGGGCAGCATCAAACAGATTCATGCGCTGGTCGATGACATCCGCAACAGCGGCGTGTCGCTGGACAGCCTGCAGCAGGACGTCAGTTCAATTGTCGGCGTGCTCGGGGTGATCCGTTCGATTGCCGAGCAGACCAATCTGTTGGCCTTGAACGCAGCCATCGAAGCGGCCCGTGCTGGCGAGGCCGGGCGTGGTTTCGCCGTGGTCGCCGACGAAGTGCGCGCGCTGGCCAGCCGAACGCAGATCAGCACCCAGGAAATCCAGGGCATGATCGACCGCTTGCAAGCGGGCACGCAGCAGGCGGTCGAGGCGATGCGCCGCTCCAGCGAGGCCGGCGACGGCACTTCCCAGCAAGCTAATCAGGCCGGCGCGTCGCTGGATGCCATGGCGCAGTTGATCGCGACGATCAACTCGATGAACGCGCAGATCGCCAGCGCAGCGGAAGAGCAGACAGCGGTGGCCGAAGAGATCAACCGCAGCGTGCATCAGATTGCCGTGGCGGTGGACAGCGTCGCTGATGAAACGCAGTTGGGTGCGCAGACCTCGCGCAGTCTGGCGGAGCTGGGGCAGCGGCTGGGCAAGCTGGTTGGTCAGTTCCGTATCTGATCGCCTGAAATGCCCCTCACCCTAGCCCTCTCCCAGAGGGAGAGGGGACCGACCGCGCGATCCTCGGGAGCTGCACCGACTTGAACGCTCTCGGGTGAATCCAAAAACGATCTGGTTCTGCGTCCAGCTGAATCCGGTCGATGGTGGATTCAAAGCGGGACATTCAGGTTGGCGAAATTCTCGAGCATCCCCCAATCAGTTCCCTCTCCCTCCGGGAGAGGGCTAGGGTGAGGGGCTCTTGATCTTCAAGCTCTGTCCCAATAGGGAATCTCGCCAAAGCATTCAACAAAAAAATCAATCACCGTCCTCACCTTCACCGACAACCGTCGGCTCCCCGGCCACAGCACCGCGATCTGCTGCGGCTCCAGACTGTTCGACACCTGATACTCCCCGAGCACCGGCACCAGTGTGCCTTCGCGCACCGCTTCGCCAATCAGCCACGACGGAAACATCACCAGCCCCAGCCCCTGCTGAGCGGCCTGGGTGAGGGTGTCGGCGTGGTTGCCGGTGATCGGGCCTCTGACCGTGTACGGCGTCCAGTTCGCACCGTCACGGCGAAAAAACCAGCGCTGCTGACCGGCCGCGCCTTTGTAGGCCAGGCACTGATGCTGCGCGAGTTCGTCGGGATGCTGTGGGGTGCCGTGGCGCTGCAGATAGGCCGGGCTGGCGGCGACCTGAAAGCGGTGCGGAGCGAGGATCCGAGCCTGCATGCTCGAGTCGTGCAGCGCACCGATGCGAAACAGCAGATCGGCGCCTTCCTGCAACGGATCGACGTAATGGTCGGTTTGCTGGATGTCCAGTTGCAGCTTCGGATAGCGCGCGCAGAGCTCGCCCAGCCACGGCGTCAGGTGGCGTTGGCCGAACACCACTGGCGCGTTGATCCGCACCAGTCCGGTGGGTTCGCTTTGCTGCTCCTGCAACGCTTGCTCGGCTTCTTCCAATTGCACCAGCAGCAACCGCGCATGATGGCCGAGCGTGCGCCCGGCTTCGGTCGGGGTGACGGCACGGGTGTGGCGGTAGAGCAATTGCTGATTCAGCGCCTGCTCCATCAACTGGATCTGTCGCGAGATAGACGAGGGCGCCACGCCTTCGCGGCGGGCGACTTCGGAAAAGCTGCCGTGGTCGAGGACCGCTACAAACAGCCGTAACGCCTTGAATCCGAGTTCATTGAGCCCGTGCATGCTGTGTCTCGCTGTGCGTTTTGCGCAAAAGTGTTGTCCGGATGCTCCCATTTATCGCACAGCGGCGCCAGCCGATAATTCGCGCCATTGTTTATGAGCGTGGAAGGTTGTGTATGCAGACGTTGGATGAGGGGTTGGTCGCGGCGCCGGTGAAGCGGTCGGTGTTACGTCTGTTGTTGCTGCCGCTGGTGATTCTCGCCGGCATGGGCTTGTCGGTGGAGGCGGGCTTGCTCGGGCCGTTGGGCGAGCAGGTCGGGCATTTGTGGGCAACTTTGAGCATCTTCGGCGTGGGCTCGGCGATTCTGTTTTTGCTGCTGCTGTTCGCCGGCCCGCGAAAAGGTCCGGCGCTGACCGAACTGCCACGCTGGCAGTTGATCGGCGGATTTCTGGGGCCGATCTACGTGGTGGTGCTGACGCTGGCGACGCCGCACATCGGCATTGCCATGACGATGATTGCGATTTTGTCCGGGCAGGTCGGCAAGAGTGTGCTGATCGACCATTTCGGCTGGTTCGGCGCGACGCGCAAGAAGGTCAACGGCGAGCGCTGGCTGGCGTTGGGTTTGATTGTGGTGGCTTTGGTTCTGATTGCTCGGGGGTGAATGATGGGTCTGGTGATTTTGTTGGCGGTGGTGGTGTTGGCCGGGGCGGTATTGAGTGTTCAGGCGGCGATCAATGGTCGCTTGGGTGAGACGGTGGGTGTGCTGCGTAGCAGTCTGCTGACCTTTGCCGTGGGTGCGGTGGTGACCGGGTTGTTGATCCTGTTTTTCGAGCCGGCGCAGGCGGTGAGTCTGCTGGAGGTGCCGAAGTGGCAGTTGACCGGGGCGCTGTTTGGCGTGGTGTACATGATGGTGATGGTCGGCGCGGTGCCAGTGGTCGGGACGGCTGTGGCGACCGTGGCGGTGATTGTCGGGCAGTTGGGGATGGGGATGTTGATCGACAATTTTGGCTGGTTGGGGAATCCGGCGATCGGCTTGTCTTCGAGCCGGATGCTGGCGATGGTTTGTTTGGCGGTGGCTTTGGTTTTCATGTATCGGAGCAGTTTGCGTTCTGCTGAGTGATTGGATTTGAGGACATATCCGTTGCTTCGGGTGTTGCTCATTACGGTTCCGCTCTTACAGCGGGTTACTTTTTCAGACGCCAAAAAGTAACCAAAAGGCTTGGCCCCGGCGTTCGGCCCGCTCGCTGGGGCTCGGGGTTCCTTCGTTCCGGAATCGATCCGGGCGCAGCGTCTCCGGTTTGCTTCGCTGCACCTCCTCCCGCTGTGTACGACTGCGTCGTACGGTCGCTGCGCTCCCACGCCCGGATCGATCCCTCCACTCAGCCTGCCGATGGGGCCGGCACGGCAAGATCAAGAGCGGTACTCGAGCTTGCGCTCATTGTTTTGAGTGGTGAATAGCGGGTGGTGCCTGCCTTGGTTTTTCTGGTGGGTTCGCCCCTCACCCCAGCCCTCTCCCGAGGGAGAGGGGGCCGATTTTTGGGCTTTTCAAATCTGCGTTCGACTCTGTATTCCACGTCGGCGGGTTTCTCGCAATCACCTCGGTCAGTCCCCTCTCCCTCCGGGAGAGGGCTAGGGTGAGGGGCTTTTGATGTCATGCGCAGGTCTGTGCTGCGCGAAGTCGTTCTTGTGGGAGCGAGCCTGCTCGCGGAAGCCATCTGCGCGGCGCCCAATCTCTCATCAATTGCCCAGCCTGCAAAATCACCTCCTACACTGTCTCTTACGGCTTACCACTCAAGCCCCAGACAACCACCACGCAAGGAGTCTGTCCCATGTCCGATAAAAAATGCGACTGCCCCGGCTGCAACTGCACCCTCAAAGAGGGCGAACATTCCTATGCTGTGCACGGTAAACACTATTGCTGCGAGGCCTGCGCTCATCACCACAAGCACGGTGAAGAATGTGCGATGAAGGGCTGCGGTTGCGCCCATCCGAAATAATCAGGGCAAAAAAAAGTGGAGCCTAATCAGGCTCCACTTCCATTTTCAGACTGTCGTCTTCCTGTCGTTCAAAGTGTCTCACCGTGCCTTGCAACGTTCGCCCCTTGACCTTGACCACCACGATCTTGGCCTGGTCCAGATCCTCCGGCACCGGTGCCTGGACGCACAAGGTGAAGCGGTAGGGGTCATCCGCCACCGTTTCCAGTGCCACCTCGCAATCCACCGTTTTGCTGATCTGGCCGAAGAAGGTGGTCAGGCCGTAATCCAGTCGGGCCGGGTGATAAGTGTCGGTCATCGTCGATTCCCCCTTGCGATTGTCAAGCCTGCGGTGAAGGCGATGGGGTCAGTTGGTCTGGCGCCAGGTGACGTTTTCCAGGCCGAATTTTTCTGCCATCGGTTTGCTGGTCTTTTGCACTTTTTCGCGGCCGAAGCGCGGGATGCGACCCACGCCCGCGTCGCAGCTTGCCCAGTGCCAGGCTTCGGCGTTGTCCATTTTGTCCGAGCGGATAATGAACGACTTGGGGGTGCCATGCAGTGTGTAGTCGATGACGTAAAGTTTTGCGTTGTTCATAAAGCCCGTATTCCTCCCTGTGGTAATAAACGGATCGCGCTGTGCCGAGAAAATTCAGTTGGATTGTCCGACGGTATCTATCGTTGGCGAGGGCGGGGCGTGCTGGTTACCATGGCGGCTTCGCCAACCCCCTGTGAACGCTCGCCATGGCCCTCGCCGCGCCCCCTGATCTGACCGACACCGATGTGCCCGTGCAACCGCTGGCGCGGACGTACCCGCGTGGTTTGTTCGTCGAGCCGCACGAGCATGTCTGGGGGCAGTTGCTGTATGCGATGAGCGGGGTGATGTGGGTGGAAACCCCGCACGAAGCACTGGTGGTGCCGCCGCAGCGGGCGGTGTGGTTGCCGCCGGGGGTGCCCCACGGGATTCGCGTGGTGTCGGACTTGCAGATGCGCAATATCTACCTGCGCCCGGCGTTGGCGGCGACGCTGGATGCGACGGTGCAGGTGATCCAAGTCGGCGGTTTGCTGCGCGAGTTGATCGTCGGGCTGGTGGCGCAGGGCGATGATGGCGAGGCTGAGTATTACGAGGCGCTGGTCGGGCTGGCGTTGCTGGAGTTGCGGCGGGCAAGGCGTTCGCAACTGAAGATCCCACTGCCGGATGAGTCCGACCGGCGTCTGATGAACCTGTGTCAGGCAGTGATGGCCGCGCCGTCACTGGAGATCCCGTTCGAGCAGCATGCGGAAAACGCTGGGGCCAGCGTGCGCACTCTGGCGCGGTTGTTCAAGGACAGCCTCGGCATGGGCTTCGCCGAATGGCGGCGCCAAGTGCAACTGGCGACGGCGGTGGCGGCGTTGATTCAGGGCGTGGCGGTGAGCGTCATCGCTCGCGAACTGGGTTATTCACCGAGCAGCTTCAGCGACATGTTTCGCCGAGAGCTGGGCGTCGCGCCTTCGCAATTCTCCACTGGCTGAACACAACCCCCTGTAGGAGTGAGCCTGCTCGCGATAACGGTCTTTCAGATGTTGATGAGTTGACTGAAACTCCGCTATCGCGAGCAGGCTCACTCCTACAGGGCGTTGTGGTGACCTTTTGGTTTTGTCCGAAATTCAGAAGTCCTTGGCCGATACCGCTCCGTCCCTTTCCCTAGACTCTGCCCATCACTTGTCGCGGCGGAGTTCCCCCCATGAACTACCTCATTTCTCTGACCATTGGCCTGGGCGTCGGCCTGCTCTACGGCGCGCTCGATTTCCGTTCTCCCGCACCGCCGGCCATAGCGCTGGTCGGTCTGCTCGGCATGTTGGCCGGTGAGCAGTTGTGGCCGATGGGCCGGCAACTGGTCGCTGGCTGGTTGTCCTGAATTTCCCTTTTTTCACGGTGGATGTGCCCATGAAAGCGTTGCAATTCGATCAGACCGGCGACCTGTCTTCCCTGCGTTTCGTCGACGTGCCGACCCCGGTGCCCGGCGTCGATGAAGTGCTGGTGCAGATCAAGGCTGCGGGCCTCAATCCCAGCGATGTGAAAAACGTCCTCGGTCGTTTCCCTTACACCACTTTGCCGCGGGTACCGGGACGGGATTTTGCCGGGGTGGTGGTCGAGGGACCGCAAGCGTTGATCGGTCAGGAAGTCTGGGGCACTGGCCGCGAGCTGGGTTTCTTCGCCGACGGCGCGCATGCGCAATTCGTCAAACTGCCGGCCAATGGCGTGGCGCACAAACCGGCGCATCTGAGTTTTGCCCAGGCGGCCAGCCTCGGCGTGCCGTACACCACGGCGTGGGATGCGCTGGAGCGCAGCCTGGTCAGCGCCGACACGCGCTTGCTGGTGATCGGCGGCGGGGCGGTGGCGACGGCGGCATTGGCCTTGGCGAAAGTGCGCGGCGCGCAGTTGCTGGCCGCCGCGCGCCGGCCCGAGCAGGTGGCGGATTTGCAGAAGCAGGGCTATCAGACGATTCAACTGGACAAGCCTGACGAGCTGGGTGCGCAGGTCAACGCGGTGTACCGCGGCGGCGCCGATGTGATCTTCGATACCACCGGTTTCTGGCTGCCGGCCTCGGTCGCCGCACTGGCCACCTTCGGCCGCATCGCCATCATCGCCGCCCCGGTCGACGGCCACGTGCACCTGCCGGCGCTGGCGCTGTATCGCAAGGGCGGCTCGGTGGTCGGGATCAACTCGTTGCTGTACGGCGTCGAGGCATGTGCGGCGATGCTTGAGCAGTTCGGGCGGTTCTTCGACGAAGATCGCTTGCCGCTGCCGCAGGGCCTGGTGGAAGTGCCGCTGGCGGAAGGGTTGGCGCGTTATGCAGAGGTCAATCAGGGTGGTGGCGACAAGATCATTTTGATTCCTTGAAGGACGCCATTCCCTCAGCCACCCGGATAACCTGTGGGAGCATGCCTGCTCGCGAAGACGCTGTGTCAGTCGCAATATTCGTCGACTGAAACGGCCTGTTCGCGAGCAGGCTCGCTCCCACAATGGGTTCCAGGGTGAAAGTCTCCACCTGCACCGGCTCTGCTAGAATCCGCCCCATTCATTGCCAGAGACTCTCCCATGAGCGAGCCGATTCGTCTGACCCAATACAGCCATGGCGCCGGTTGTGGCTGCAAGATTTCCCCACAGGTGCTGGAAGTGATCCTCGCCGGCAGCGGCGCACAGAACCTCGATCCCAAGCTCTGGGTCGGCAACGCGTCGCGCGATGACGCTGCGGTGTATGAGATCGATGCCGAGCGCGGTGTGGTGTCGACCACCGATTTCTTCATGCCGATTGTCGATGACCCGTTCGACTTCGGCCGCATCGCCGCGACCAACGCGATCAGCGACATCTACGCGATGGGTGGCGATCCGTTGATGGCGATTGCGATCCTCGGCTGGCCGGTGAACGTGCTGGCGCCGGAAGTGGCGCGGGAAGTGATTCGTGGCGGTCGCTCGGTGTGTGACGCCGCAGGCATACCGTTGGCGGGGGGGCATTCGATCGATGCGCCGGAGCCGATTTTCGGTCTTGCCGTTACCGGTCTGGTGGAAAAGCGCCACATGAAGCGCAACGACACCGCCACCGCCGGTTGCCTGTTGTATCTGACCAAACCGCTGGGCATCGGCATCCTCACTACCGCAGAAAAGAAGGGCAAATTGCGCGCCGCCGACGTCGGTGTCGCCCGTGACTGGATGTGTACCCTGAACAAGCCCGGCAGTCGTTTCGGCAAGCTCGCCGGCGTTACGGCGATGACCGATGTCACCGGTTTCGGCCTGCTCGGGCACTTGGTGGAAATGGCCGACGGCAGCCAGTTGACCGCGCGCATCGCCTACGACCGCGTGCCGCGTCTGGACAGCGTCGAGTACTACCTTGATCAAGGCTGTGTGCCAGGCGGTACGCTGCGCAATTTCGACAGCTACTCGAGCAAGGTCGGCCGCGTGCAGGAACTGCACAAGCGCGTGCTGTGCGATCCGCAAACCAGTGGCGGTCTGCTGATTGCGGTCACGCCCGAGGGCAATGAAGAGTTCCTCGGCGTTGCTGCCGAACTGGGGCTGAACCTTGAGCCGATCGGCGAACTGGTTGAGCGACAGACGAACGCAGTCGAGGTGATCTGATGCTCCGCGACTGCACTGACTACCGCGATATTTTCCTCAACGACCGGCCAATGATGGATGTCCGTGCGCCGGTTGAATTTTCCCACGGCGCGTTCCCGGGTGTGATCAATCTGCCGCTGATGAACGACCGTGAGCGCGAACAGGTCGGCACCTGTTACAAACAGCACGGGCAGCAAGCCGCGATTGCTCTGGGTGAGCGGCTGGTGTCGGCCGAGGTTCGGGAGGCACGCATCCAGGGCTGGGTCGAATTCGCCCGTAACCACCCCGACGGCTATCTCTATTGTTTCCGCGGTGGTCTGCGTTCACAGATCGTCCAGCAATGGATCAAGGACGAAGGTGGTATCGATTACCCGCGTGTGGGCGGTGGCTACAAGGCCATGCGCACGTTCCTCCTGGAAACGGTCGATCAGGCTGTGGCCGAATGCGATCTGGTTCTGCTCGGTGGCATGACCGGTACTGGCAAGACCGAAGTGCTGGTGCAGTTGAGCAATGGTCTGGATCTGGAAGGCCATGCCAATCACCGCGGTTCGAGTTTCGGCAAGCGCGCCACCGGGCAACCGGGCAACATCGATTTCGAGAATCGCCTGGCTGTCGATGTGCTGAAAAAGCGCGCCCGCGGGATCGGGCAATTTGTCCTGGAAGACGAGAGTCGGGTGGTCGGCAGCTGTGCTTTGCCGTTGCCGCTGTACCGGAGCATGCAAGCGGCACCGCTGGTCTGGCTTGAAGACAGCCTTGAGAATCGGGTCGAGCGAATCCTCCAGGATTACGTGATTGACCTGCACGCCGAGTTCGTCGCCTTGCATGGCGAGCAGGTGGGTTTCGCCCTATATGCCGAGCGATTGATTGCCAGCCTGAACAATATTCAGCGTCGCCTGGGTGGCGAGCGCTATCAACGACTGTACGGTCAGATGGAGGCGGCACTGGCCGAACAGGCCCGGAGCGGTTCGGTCGAGCTGTTTCGCGATTGGACAAGCGTGTTGCTGCGTGAGTACTACGACCCGATGTATGTGTTCCAGCGCGAAAAGAAGGGAGGGCGGATCGAGTTCGCCGGGGAGCGTCAGGCGGTGATCGAGTATTTGCGCGAGCGGGTGAATCAGAGGATTTAGCGTCGGTTGTACCGGCCTCATCGCGAGCAGGCTCACTCCTACAGGTGGAACGCGTTCCAAATGTAGGAGTGAGCCTGCTCGCGATAGGGCCAGGTCAGGCGATAAAAATCTCAGGTCGGGCAGGTGTCCTTGCCGTTATCCAGCCCCTGCTTGTAGCTATGGCTCTGCAGACTGGCCTTGCCGTTGTGCCACTTCAGGGTGAGCACGTACAGCGAGTCGAAGTCGTCTCCAGCCCAGTCATCGGTGATCTTCTGCCGCTCGCCCACCGCATTGCCGGCGACCTTGTTGATCAGCTCCGGCAGATAGCCGTGTGACCAGGCGGTGTAGATCGTCGAGTTGTGGTATTTCTCGTCCAGCAGCTCGCGGGCCAGATCGCTGGTGTCGTTGGCGGAGAACTCGATGTTCACCGGCAGGCCAAGCTTGATCGCGGCCGGGCTGATGGTCATCAGCGGGCGAATGTAGCTGTAGGAGTTATCCAGCTCGCCTTCTTCAACGTTGCGTGTCGGGTTGGCGGCGAACACGTAGTCGGCCTTGCCGAATTTTTCCGGCAGCAGTGTCGACAGATCGATGGCGCGGTTCAGGCCCTGGCAGTTGAGCTGGCCTAAGCCGCCTTCGGGTTTTTCCGCATGACGCAGGAACACCAGGGTCTGCGTGCCGTCCGCCGGTTGCGCGCGGCTTTCACTGGATTCGAGGGACAGAAATAGCGCACTGACTGCCAGCAGGGAGGGCAGGGCCACGTACGCGCGATGTTTGAAACGTTTGGCGAAACTCATCAGGTTCGTCATCAATTCGAAGATTCTTCAGCAAAATCGGTTAAGGCTGACAAACCTTTGCACCGCGGGCTCCCAGCACCGGGTGTTTCCCTGTCGTGAACAGCTTCCTCTGCGAGAAAGGCATAGCTCAGAGTCCTGTAATGCCCGTTTGGTTCGATCCGGGCCAGTGCGCAGCACTCTAACGGCAACCTTTGCGGGCATGCAGGCAGGTTAGCGACAGGATGTTACGGTTCGTGTAGGCGCCAACCCGGGCCTACATTATGATCGGCTTTCAATTTGTGACTGGATGCTTCCAATGACCGATCTGTCTGCATTCCCGATTACTCAGAAATGGCCGGCGCAGTACCCGGACTGGATTCAGCTCTACTCCCTGCCGACCCCCAACGGCGTCAAAGTGTCGATCATGCTCGAAGAGATCGGCCTGCCGTACGAGCCGCACCGCGTCGGCTTCGACACCAACGACCAGACCTCGGCGGAGTTTCTCTCGCTGAACCCGAACAACAAGATCCCGGCGATCCTCGACCCGTATGGCCCGGAAGATCAGCCGCTGCCGCTGTTCGAATCCGGCGCGATCCTGATTTATCTGGCCGACAAGAGCGGCCAGTTGCTCGCTCAGGAAGGCGCGCTGCGCTACGAGACCATTCAATGGCTGATGTGGCAGATGGGCGGCATCGGCCCGATGTTCGGCCAGCTCGGTTTCTTCAACAAATTCGCTGGCAAGGATTACGAGGACAAGCGCCCGCGTGACCGCTATGTCGAGGAGAGCAAACGCCTGTTGAACGTGCTCAACACCCGCCTTGAAGGCCGCGACTGGATCATGGGCGAGCGCTACACCATTGCCGATATCGCCACGTTCCCGTGGATGCGCAATCTGCTCGGCTTCTATGAGGCAGGGGATCTGGTCGGGATTCAGAATTTCCCCAACGTCACCCGGGTGCTGGAGCGGTTCCTCGCTCGCCCGGCAGTCATCCGCGGCCTGACCATTCCTTCCTGACCCACCGCGTTCCTTTTGTAGGAGTGAGCCTGCTCGCGATAGCGGTGTATCAGTGGAGAAATTTATGTCCGACACACTGCTATCGCGAGCAGGCTCACTCCTACAGGGGGATTTGTTGCGTTTTATCGATTATTGCAAGCCCGGTAACGCTCTCTTGGCCGATCCAGGTTTGTCCCGCACCCGCCGCAAGGCATAAGCTTCGCCCCCTACGACTTTCGTCTCATCCGCTGTTTTCAGGAAAGGCCCCATGTCCAGTCAGTTCCCCGAAGCACGTCCCCGCCGTCTGCGCCGCAATGCGAGCCTGCGCAGTCTGTTCCAGGAAACCGAATTCAGCCTCAACGATCTGGTGCTGCCGATATTCGTCGAGGAAGAGATCGACGACTTCGTGCCGATCACCAGCATGCCCGGCGTGCAGCGCATCCCCGAGCGCAAACTGGCCAGTGAAATCGAGCGCTATGCCCGTGCCGGGATCAAGTCGGTGATGACCTTTGGCGTGTCCCATCATCTCGACGCCAACGGCAGCGACACCTGGCGCGAAGACGGCCTGGTCTCGCGCATGTCGCGCATCGCCAAGGATGCCGTGCCGGAAATGATCGTGATGTCCGACACCTGCTTCTGCGAGTACACCGACCACGGCCATTGCGGTGTGATGCACAATCACGAAGTCGACAACGACCAGACCCTGATCAATCTTGGCAAGCAAGCCGTGGCCGCCGCTCGCGCCGGGGCTGACGTAATCGCACCGTCGGCAGCAATGGATGGCCAGGTGCGCGCGATTCGCCAGGCACTGGACGCGGCCGGCTTCACGCAGATTCCGATCATGGCCTACTCGACCAAATTCGCTTCTGCGCTGTACGGTCCGTTCCGCGAGGCCGGCGGCAGCGCGCTCAAGGGTGATCGCAAGAGCTATCAGATGAACCCGATGAATCGTCGCGAAGCCCTGCGCGAATCGCTGCTCGATGAGCAGGAAGGCGCGGATGCGCTGATGGTAAAACCGGCTGGCGCCTACCTCGACATCATCCGTGACATTCGTCAGGCTTCGAACCTGCCATTGGCGGCGTATCAGGTCAGCGGCGAGTACGCGATGATCAAGTTCGGCGCCCAGGCCGGGGCGATCGATGAAGATCGCGTGGTGCGCGAAAGCCTTGGCGCCATCAAGCGTGCGGGCGCGGATCTGATCTTCACTTACTTTGCGATGGATCTGGCACTGGCCGGGATCTAAGCCCAGCACAAATCCAGACTGTAGGAGTGAGCCTGCTCGCGATAGCGGTGTGTCAGACATGAATTTTCTCCACTGACACAACGCTATCGCGAGCAGGCTCACTCCTACAGGGGGTTGTGGTGTGTCAGTTGAAGAACGGGCGGATGCCGTGATCGCGGAAGTAGCGCTCGATCACTTTTGGATCGGCACTGTTATCCGCAATCGCCACATAGGTATCCGGGCGCAGCAGGTAAAAGCCGTTGCGGCCCAATCCGGCTGTTTCAAACGCCGGGCGCCAGTCGAAGACGTGCAGCGGCAAGTGATGTTCGGCGCACCAGGCGATCATCTCGTCGCTGGTGTCGCCGTAGACATGCACCTGCCAGCACGGCTGCCGCAGCGGTCCGAAATTATCTCCTTCGCCATCATGCGCCCACGGCAAGCGGTCGCCGCCGTGCACATGGCCGGCTTCGCCCTGACTCAGCGGCAAGCCGCGATAGTTGAGGGTGACTTGCGAGACGGTGCGAAAGAGGAACTCACGGCTTGCTTCGAACGCGGCCATTTTCGGAAGCAGAAACGGCGCTACACGCATACGTAGCAGGTCGGCCATGCGCCCCTCGGCAGTGACGAAACTGAAGACCTTGTCGGTCGTCGAGACCAGTCGGCGGGCGAAGGCGATGCGCTCGGTTTCGTAGGTGTCGAGCAGTTTCGGTTCGGCACCACCGCTGAGCACGGCGGCGAGCTTCCAGGCCAGATTGATCGCATCGCCGATGCCGGTGTTCATGCCTTGGCCGCCCGCGGGGCTGTGTACGTGGGCGGCATCGCCGAGCAGAAATGCCCGGCCATCACGGAAGTGTTCGGCCACCCGGTGATGCACGCGGTAGGTGGAGAACCAGTGCACGTCTTCGATATGCACTTTCAGATGCTCGATGGCGCGGCTGCTTACGTCGGAAAATTGCAGGGTTTCGGCACGCTCGGCGCGTTCGTCCCGAACGGTGCCGATCAGCCGCGCGCGGCCTTCGCCCGCCAGGGGGAACACCGCGAGAAAGTCCGCTTCGTCCAGATCCAGATGCAGCTCGCCATTGAGCGCCGGGCCGCTGACCGTGACATCGGCGACGTAGAAAATCTGCTGATAGGTGCCGCCGGGGAAATCGGTGTCGAGGGTTTTGCGCACCACCGAACGGGCGCCGTCGCAACCGGCCAGATAGCAGGCCTGACAGACTTCCTGCTGGCCATCCGGCAGGCGCAGATGCGCGGTGATGGTGTCGCCGGTGTCCTCGAAGCTGTCCAGCGCGGTATTGCGCTCGACGCTGACGCCGTAATCTTCAAGGCGCTCGAGCAGCAGCCGTTCGTGCTCGTCCTGCGGGAAAATTTCGACGAAGGCGTAGGGAGTGAGGCCTTCGCCGATGCGCTTGAGTGGCAACAGCGCGACCGGTTTGCCGTTGACCCAGAAGTTCGCCGCCGCGACCTGATGGCCACGCCGCACGATGGTGTCGGCCAGGTCGAGTTGGCGATACAGCTCGAGGGTTCTCGCTTGCACGGCCAAAGCGCGGGAAGTAGTGCCGGGCGCTGTAGTCTTGTCGATGATGCGCACGCGCACGCCGAGTCTGCTCAGCCACAGCGCCAGGACCAGACCGGTCGGGCCGGCGCCGATGATCAGCACGTCGCTGCGGTTCATGGGGCTGTCCTCCTCTGGCTGTGCAGCAAGTATGGATCAGCGGGAGAGGGTGGCCAGTGTGGTCGGCCGGACGGGACAGGGCGGCTGTTTTGTGCATACCTGGGAATGGGCTGCACGGCTGCAACCCCTCACCCCAGCCCTCTCCCGAGGGAGAGGGAGCCGATCGGGGGCTTTTCCAGTCCTGAGTTCGACTGGATATTTCAGGTCGGCGTAGTTCGAGAGAACATCTCGGTCAGTCCCCTCTCCCTTTGGGAGAGGGTTTGGGAGAGGGTTAGGGTGAGGGGCTTTTGATCTTTTTAGTGCTTAGAAATCAATCGTTCCGGACAGCTTCGCCACCCGCGGTTCACCCTGGGTCAGGTACCCGCCCTGAGCCGATTCCCAGTACTTCTTGTTCGCCACGTTCTCAACGCCGAAACGCAGCGTCACGTCTTTCTCCGACACCTTGAACGCATAGCGCGCACCTGCGTCGAAGCGGTTCCACGTTGGCAGGCTGAGGTTGTTCGCCGCGTCGGCGTATTGCCCGCCGGTGCGCAGCATCCGCGCATTCAGCGCGACGCCTTGCAGACCCGGCACGTCCCAATCCACGCCAGCGTTGAACTGGAAGGTCGGCACGCCGATGGCGTGGTTGCCATCGTTGGCACCGTTGAGGGTGTTTTTCAGTTCGGTGTCCATCAGGGTCAGGCCGCTGATCAGGCGCAGGCCATCGATCGGCTCGCCGAACACGTTCATTTCCACGCCTTTGTTGATCTGTTCGCCTTCACGGACGTAGGTGCAAGTGGTCGGACCGTTGATTTCGCAGTAGCCATCGCTTGGCTGTTCGATGCGGTAAACACCCAGACTTGCGCCGTAGGTACCCATGTCGACTTTCACGCCCAGCTCGGTCTGCTTGGAGCGTTTCGGTGCGTAGACTTCGTTGCCGTTGGTCACGCGGAAACCGCCGGAGCTGGTCGGCGAGGTCGGACCCTGCGCCAGGCCCTCGATGTGGTTGGCGTAGATCGACACATGCTCCCACGGCTTGAACACGATGCCGTACACCGGCGTGGTGATCGATTCGTCGTAGCTCGACTTACGTCCGCCACTGCCCCAACTGGCGTAGTTATAACCCTGTACAACCAGCTGTTGACGGCGCAAGCCGGCGGTGACCAGCAGGCGATCGTCGAAGAAACCGAGGGTGTCGGAAATCGCCACGCTGCGGTTGAAGGTCTTGCCGACGATGCCAGGATCACTAAGGTCCCCACCGACATTCCCAGTTATTGGTGCCGGGGCTTGAATCGGATGATAAATATTGTTTGCGGTTTGTGTTCTATCAAAATCATAGGCACTGCGCTGCTCAGCCCAGATCCCGGTCAGGCCGAAATTCAGCTTGTGGCTGACCGGGCCGGTGTTGAATTTGCCGTTGAGGCCGGCCATGACGCTGGTGTTGTCCTCGTCATGGGGCACGAACGAGCCGGTGGTGAACGAAGCGCCGCTGTTGCCGACCAGGGTGGTCGAGTTGTAGCGGCCGACTTCACGGGTGTGCTTGGCGCCACCGGCGGCGTAGGCGGTCCAGTTGTCGTTGAGGTCGTACTCGGCGCGGAGCATGCCGAAGGTGTCTTCGATGTCGGTGTAGCCCCACTTCGGCGCGTAGTTGGTGTCCGCCGATGGCGCGTCCGGCAGGTGCGTGGCGGTACCGAGGTTGACCGAGCTGCGGCCACCGTTGACGCGTTCTTTCTGATAGGCAAAGTCGCCGGAAAGCCGCAGCGCATCGCCGCGATAATCCAGACCGATGGCGAACAGTTTCGAGCGCTGGTTCTCGTGATCGATGCCGGTGTCGCCTTCGCGCTGGGACAGGTTGACCCGCGCGCCGAAGCGATTGTCTTCCCCGAAACGCTGGCCGATATCGAAGTGATGACCGATGCGACCTTCGCTGTTGATGTCGGTGGTGTAACGGCGCAGCGGCACATCGCCGGCGCGTTTTGGTTGCAGGTTGACGCCGCCGCCGATGCCGGAACCGGTCGGGGTTACGCCATTGATGAAGGCATTGGGGCCTTTGAACACTTCTACGCGTTCCAGTGCATCGGTGGAAATGATCTGCCGGGGCAAGACGCCGTACAGGCCGTTGTAGGAAATATCATCGCCATTGAGCGGCAGGCCGCGAATCATGAAGACCTGCGCCTGGTTGGAGAAGCCCGAGGCCTGGCGCACCGAGGAATCGTTGAGCAGCACATCGGCAACGTTTTCCGCCTGCTGGTCCTGGATCAGTTGCTCGGTGTAGGACGCCGCGCTGAACGGCACGTCCATCATGTCCTGATTGCCCAGCACGCCCAATTGGCCGCCGCGTGCAACCTGACCGCCAGCGTAGACCGGGGGCAGGGCGTTGGGGGTTGGGGCCTGGGCGTTGACGTTGACGTCGTCGAGCACGAGCTCTTTGCTGTTGTCTTCAGCGGCGTGGGCGGTAACGGTCAGGGAACATAGCAGGGCAAGCAAAGTCGGGCGGAACGGAGCGCCAAGTCGAGCTGAAGCGGGCATGTCGGATACCTGGAGGCGAGCGGCCAATGAATAAAATAAGGGCGGCGCGGAACTCCTTGCGCTAATGCGACTCCAGGCGCAAATGATAGGGTTTCGCAGTAACGTTTTGCAATCAGTTTGTCATCAGCCCCGTAAGAGCTGCACATTGTGGCGAGGGAGCTTGCTCCCGCTCGGCGGCGCAGCCGTCGCAATCCTGGACTCCCGGTTGTTTCTGGTTGACGCGGATGGCAGGATTCGGGGCCGCTCCGCAGCCCAGCGGGAGCAAGCTCCCTCGCCACAGGATTTGTGGGCTTGCAGGGGGAACGCGGCACACCGGACTGGAAGGAGCAACGATGCACCCCTCAAGATTACTCGCCACACTCAGCGCCTTGCTGCTGCTCGCCGGTTGCGCCAGCCAGCGCAGCAACGAACCGGCACCGCGCCCGCCGGCTGAAGTGAAAGCGGAAATCGTCCGCTTGCTGCCGGCGAAAACCGCTGATCGCCAAGGCTGGGCCACGGACATCTACGCCGCGTTCGCCGCGCAGGGCATCAATACCACCACGCAAAATCTCTGTTCGGTACTGGCCGTGGCGGAACAGGAATCCACTTTCCAGGCCGATCCGACGGTGCCCGGTCTGGGCAAGATTGCCCGCGACGAGATCGATCGCCGCGCCGCCAAGGTGCACATCCCCAGCTTGTTGGTCAGCGGCGCTCTGCAAGTGCGCTCGCCCAATGGCAAGACCTACAGCGAACGCCTGAATGCGGCACGCAGTGAAAAGGAGCTGAGCGCGATTTTCGATGACTTCATCGGCATGGTACCGATGGGGCGCACCCTGTTCGGCGGCTTCAACCCGGTGCACACCGGCGGGCCGATGCAGGTCAGCATCGAATTCGCCGAAGAGCACGCCAAGGATTACCCGTATCCGGTGGACGGCACGATTCGCCGTGAAGTGTTCAGCCGGCGCGGCGGCATGTATTTCGGCATCGCCCATTTGCTCGGCTATCCGGTGAATTACCGCGAGCCGCTGTATCGTTTCGCCGATTTCAACGCCGGCTGGTACGCCAGCCGCAATGCTGCGTTTCAGAACGCGGTCAGTCGCGCGTCCGGCATTCCGCTGACCCTGGACGGCGACCTGATCCGCTACGATTCGATCATGCCCGGCAGCACCGAACTGGCGGTACGCACCCTTGGCAAGTCGCTGGGCATGCGCAACCCGACGATTCGCGATCAACTGGAGAAGGGCAAAACCCTGGAATTCGAAGAGACCAAACTCTATCAGCGCGTGTTCGAACTGGCGGAGCGAGCCGAAGGCAAGGCATTACCGCGTGCGCTATTGCCGGGGATCGTGCTGCAGAGCCCGAAGATCACCCGCAAACTCACCACAGCCTGGTTCGCCAAACGCGTGGACGAGCGCTACAAACGCTGCATGGCCAAGGCCGGATAAAACAGGCAGACATAAAAAACCCGGCTGCGGGAGCCGGGTTTCTCTGCGGTGTTGCGCTTGCAGTCATGCATCAGGCAACACGGCGTTCGATCAGGCGATCCGAGCCACCTTCAGCAACGCGACGTTCGATCAGGCGATCCGAGCCACCTTCGGCAACACGGCGTTCGATCAGACGATCCGAACCGCCTTCGGCAACACGACGTTCGATCAGACGATCCGAGCCGCCTTCGGCCAGACGGCTTTCGATCAGTTTGTCCGAGCCGCCTTCGGCGATCATGGTGTGCGCCGGGGTGGCGGCAAAAGCGTTAACTGCGAAAACCGAGAAAGCGATGCTGAGAAGGGTCTGGCGTTTCATGATGGTGTGCTCCGGGGTGTTGTTGGTTGGTATGGAGCCGATGTTACGCCCGGAATTTTTTATGAGAACTTCATTGCCGTGATGGTGAACATCGACGTCGATGATGATTGATGTAGGAGCTGCCGAAGGCTGCGATCTTTTGATCTTGATTCTAAGAAAAATCAAAAGATCGCAGCCTTCGGCAGCTCCTACAGGGCACACTACAAGACTTTGACCGCACGCCCGATCGCCTGAATCGGCCCGGTCGGTTTGCCGATCGGCGAGCCGCTCGCGCCTTCCAGCGTAAGCTCGAACAGTTGGTTGGGCTGCAGCGGCGGCAATTTGTCCAGCGGCACCGACAAAGCCTGCCCCGGTTTGACCAGGCCCAGGGAAACCGGCCCCGACCAGCCGTCAGCCTTGGTCCAGAACTCCAGCGCCTTGTCCGCCGGCACCTCGACCACGCCCAGCGGAATCAACTGGATCTCCCGGGAATCGCTCGCCTGAATCACCCAACCCGGCGCCTTGTCCTGCGGCGCCACCAGCACCACCAGATAACTCGGCTTCGGCGCAGTCTGGGTCAGCAGGATCGTGCCGAGGATCAATGTCGCCGCCAGACCGGCGGCGCTCAGACCGCGCCACAGCGGCAGCAGGTTCCACCACGAAGTCAGCGGTTTGCTCTCCGTCAGCCGTTCGAGACTGCGCTCGATGCGAGGCCACAGCTGCGCCGACGGTTGCTGTGGCTCGGCCAGATCGGTCAGCTCCAGCAGCCGGCGTTCCCAGGCATCCACGGCGGCCCGCAATTCGGGTTCGTCGGGCAAACGCCGTTGCACCTCGATGCGCTGCTCGAACGACAGCGTGCCGAGCACGTATTCGCCGGCCAGTTCATCCCGGTCCTGCGCTGATTCGCCGGTCATCCCATGCACTCCCGCAAAGCATTGAGGCTGCGCTTGATCCACGCTTTGACCGTGCCCAGCGGCGTGTCGAGGCGTGCGGAAATCTGCGCATGGCTGTAACCGTCGACGTAGGCGTGGAGGATACAGCTGCGCCGCTGCGGTTCCAGTTGCTCGAGGCAGCGATGGATGCGCGCCGAGTGAACATCGGCCAACTCATCAGGCGCCGCTGCCTCATGTTCTTCGCTGAAGGGCGTTTCCCGACTTTGTCTGCGCAGCTGATTCAAGGCCAGATGCCGGGTCACGCTGAACATCCAGCCCCGCGCGGAACCGCGCGCCGGGTCGAACCCGGAAGCACCATTCCAGATCTTGATGAACGCCTCATGCACGACGTCCTCTGCCAGCGCCGTATCGCGCACCAGCCGCTTGGCCACACCGAGCAGGCGCGGGCCTTCCTGCACATACAAATCGCGCAAGGCCGCCCGCTCGCCCCGGGCACAGGCAGCGAGGCGGGCTTCGTAATCGAAAACGGATTCGGCTAAAGGCATGGCGTGCAATCTAGCTCACATTCTCCAGAATCACACAGTCCCACTTGTAGGAGTGAGCCTGCTCGCGATAGCGCTGTGTCAGCCGGCAGATCGTTCACTGACATACCGCTATCGCGAGCAGGCTCACTCCTACAGGGATTTGTGCTGGGATCGAGATATCAGTTCGCCGCCCAGAAAATATAATCCGCCTGGTACTTCACCATTTCCTGCTTGCCCTTGTTCGCCATGGTGCACTCACTGCCCGGCGCTACGCCGCCCTTGAGCGCAACACGCTGGATGTAGCTGACCCCGGTCATCGCGCCTTTGCCCTCGGCCGGATTGGCCTTGACCAGTTGATACGGCAGGTTGCCCGGGCTCGACGGTGCCACGGCCAGTTGCGTGCCAGTGACTTTCGATCCGTCTTTCGCTTGCCAGGTCGCCGGTGGGCCGAAGTAGGTGCCGACCTGTTTGCCGCTGCGATCATTGAGCACCGCTTTCGGCCCGACAAAAGTCCACTCGGTCTGCCCGGCCATATTGGGCTTGTCGCGGCATTCGTAAGTAATCTCGCCAACCCCGGTGGTTTCCAGGGCAATCCTGTGCCCGTCCGGCACTTTGATCGCGTCGGGATAACTGCTCTGGGCAAACGTGCTGGCGGTGAAAGCGAGCAAACCGGTGAAGCCAATCAGCTGGGTGATGTTCATCCGATGATTCTCCGAAAAGGGTAGGGCGCTGACAGCACCAGAGTGGGCTGTTACAAGGACTACCCGTGGCGGAGGCGATTGGATGCAGTGCCGGGAGAATATTTTTGATGACTCGCCACAACCCTGTAGGAGTGAGCCTGCTCGCGATAGCGGTATGCCTGCTATATAAGTTTTGCTGACACGACGCCATCGCGAGCAGGCTCACTCCTACAGGGGGTTACGTCGGAGACTTTTACACCCGAGCCACAGCCATCTACCCTGTGCTAAGGCCTAATCGGGGGAAACGGACATGTACCAGCTCTACGGGCACAAGAATTCCGGCGCGGCCGCCATCGAGGCGGCACTGGAGTTGTGCCAGATCGCTTACCGCTTCATTGATACCGAAGCCAGCGCCGAGGCTGCCGAGGCGCTGGGAAAACTCAATCCGCTGAAGCAGATCCCGACCCTGCAACTGCCGGACGGCAGCGCCATGACTGAAAGTGCGGCGATCCTGATCCACCTGGGCCTGACGTTTCCCAAGTCCGGCCTGCTGCCGAGCGAGGCGGCTGATCGCGATCAGGCGATTCGCGGCCTCGCCTATATCGTCGGCAATTGCTACGCGGCGGTCGGCATCATCGATTACCCCGAGCGCTGGTTGATCACGCCCGACGAGAGCGCACGGCAGAACCTGATCGCTGGCACGCGCCAGCGCCTGCACTTCAGTTGGGAGATATTTGCCGATCAGTTTTCCGGCGAGCTGTATCTGGACGATGAAACCCCCGGGGCACTGGATGTGCTGGCGGCGGTGGTGAGCCGCTGGGCCGGCAGCCGCGAACATCTGCGCCAGACCCGCCCGGGGTTTTATGCGTGGTTGCAAAGGATTGACCGACACCCGGTGCTGGCACCGGTGTTCGAACGGCATTGGCCCTCTCAAGGCTGACAAATAGCCCCTTGTGGGAGCGAGCTTGCTCGCGAAAGCGGTGTGTCAGCCAAAGATGTTTCTACTGACCCAGCGCATTCGCGAGCAGGCTCGCTCCCACAACGGCACGGCGGTGGGCTCATTCGCCGCGAATGTATTGCTCGAGCTGTTTGATCAATTCAGCCTGTTCGGCAATCGCTTCCTTCACCAGGTCGCCAATCGACAGCAGACCAATCAACTGGCCGTCCTCGACCACCGGCAGGTGGCGCAGGCGTTTGTCCGACATGATGCCTAGGCAGGTGTCGACGGTTTGCCGGGTGTCCACGGTGATCACGTCCTTGACCATGATGTCGCGCACCGGCGTGCCTACCGAGGAGCGGCCGTGCAGCACCAGTTTGCGTGCATAGTCGCGCTCGCTGATGATGCCGACCACTTTGTCGTCTTCGACCACCAGCAAGGCGCCGACGTTTTTCTCGGCCATCTTCATCAGCGCTTCGAGCACCATGTGATCGGGTTTGATCTGGTGCACTTCCTGATTTTTCTGATCTTTGAGCTTGAGCAGTTGGGCGACGGTCTTCATGGCGGTTACTCAGGTGTTGTCGTTGTTCATCAAGCATCGTAGACGCAGCCGCGCAGAGCAAGGTGGCAAAGCGGCAGTTAGCGTGCAAAAAACGCCATTCGCCGGGTTTTTCCGCAGATCCGCGGTGTTTTTTGCCGAGGCCAGGCGTGGTAATGCCGCGTAGAATGCCGGTCAGTCTGATTTTTCGAGGTCGCAGTGGTGGATTTACAGCAGGGCTTCGTCCTGACCCGGCATTGGCGCGATACGCCGGCCGGCACCGAAGTCGAGTTCTGGCTGGCGACCGACGCCGGGCCACGCCGTGTGCGCCTGGCGCATCAGCCGTCGGTAGCGTTCATTCCCGCCGCCCAGCGTGAAGCGGCCGAGCGTCTGCTGCACGATGAAAACAATGTCGAACTGCGCCCGCTCGCCCTGCAGGATTTTCAGCATCGTCCGGTACTCGGTCTGTATTGCCAGCAACACGGCCAGTTGATGCGCCTGGAAACCGCGCTGAACCGCGCCGGCGTCGATGTTTTTGAAGCCGACGTGCGCCCGCCGGAACGCTATCTGATGGAGCGCTTCATCACCGCGCCGGTGCTGTTCGGCGGCACCCCGGATGCAGAGGGCGTGCTGCTCAACGCCCAGCTGAAACCCGACCCCGATTACCGGCCGAAACTGCGCCTGGTCTCGCTCGACATCGAAACCACGGAAAACGGCGAGCTGTATTCGATTGCCCTGGAAGGTTGCGGCGAGCGCCAGGTGTACATGCTCGGCGCGCCGAACGGCGACGCCAGCATTGTCGATTTCGATCTGGAGTACTGCGACTCACGCGCGGTGATCCTGAAAAAACTCAACGACTGGTTCGCCCGCCACGACCCTGACGCAATCATCGGCTGGAACGTTGTGCAGTTCGATCTGCGCATCCTTCACGAACACGCCCGGCGTCTCGGCGTGCCGCTGAAAATCGGCCGTGGCGGCGAAGAAATGCAGTGGCGCGAGCACGGCAGCCGCAATCACTACTTCGCCTCGGCAGCGGGGCGGCTGATCATCGATGGCATCGAGTCGTTGCGGTCGGCGACCTGGAGCTTTCCGTCGTTCAGCCTGGAAAATGTTGCGCAGACCCTGCTCGGCGAAGGCAAGGCGATCAACAATCCGTACCAGCGCATGGACGAGATCAACCGCATGTTCGCCCAAGACAAACCGGCGCTGGCCAAGTACAACCTCAAGGACTGCGAACTGGTCACGCGGATCTTCGCCAAGACCGAACTGCTGACGTTTTTGCTTGAGCGCGCCAGCGTGACCGGTTTGCCAGCCGACCGCAGCGGCGGTTCGGTCGCCGCGTTCACCCATTTGTACATGCCGTTGATGCATCGCCAGGGCTTTGTTGCGCCGAACCTCGGCACCAACCCGCCGCAGGCCAGCCCCGGCGGGTTTGTCATGGATTCGCGGCCGGGGTTGTACGAGTCGGTGCTGGTGCTCGATTACAAAAGCCTGTACCCGTCGATCATTCGCACGTTTCTGATCGACCCGGTGGGCCTGATCGAAGGCCTGCAACATCCCGACGACGCTGACTCGGTGCCGGGTTTCCGTGGCGCCCGTTTCTCACGTACCCGGCATTGCCTGCCGGCCATCGTGGCGCGGGTGGCTGAAGGGCGTGAGACCGCCAAGCGCGAGCACAACGCGCCGCTGTCCCAGGCGTTGAAGATCATCATGAACGCCTTCTACGGCGTGCTTGGCTCCAGCGGCTGCCGTTTTTTCGATACCCGACTGGCCTCGTCGATCACCTTGCGCGGCCACGAAATCATGCTGCGCACTCGCCAGTTGATCGAGGAACAAGGCCACGCGGTGATATACGGCGATACCGATTCGACCTTCGTCTGGCTGCGCCGACTGCATGGCCAGGAAGAAGCAGCGCAGATCGGCCATGCGCTGGTCAAGCACGTCAACGATTGGTGGCGCGCCCATGTGCGCGACGAATACGGGCTGGAAAGCGCGCTGGAGTTGCAGTTCGAGATTCACTACAAGCGTTTCCTGATGCCGACCATTCGCGGTGCGGAGGAGGGCAGCAAGAAGCGCTATGCCGGTCTGGTCACCCGTAGCGATGGCAGCGAGGAAATGGTCTACAAGGGCCTGGAGACCGTGCGCACCGACTGGTCACTGCTGGCCCGACAATTTCAGCAGGAACTGTATGAGCGGATTTTCCAGCGCAAGCCGTATCAGGATTACGTGCGCGACTACGTGCGCAAGACCCTCGCCGGAGAGTTCGATGATCGGCTGGTGTATCGCAAGCGTCTGCGTCGCACGCTCGACGATTACGAACGCAACGTGCCGCCGCATGTCCGTGCGGCACGGCTGGCCGACGACTACAACGCGGAGCAGGGTCGGCCCCGGCAGTATCAGAACGGCGGCTGGATCAGCTATGTCATCACGCTGGCCGGCCCGGAACCGTTGGAGGTACGCCGCGCCGCCATCGATTACGATCACTACATCACCCGCCAGCTGCAACCGGTGGCGGATGCAATCCTGCCGTTTGTCGACGACGACTTCTCAACCCTGATCGGTGGGCAACTGGGCCTGTTTTGAATCAAGCAGTTGCAGTGTCCACTCATCGAGAATGCCGTGGAAATAGCGCTCCAGCGCCTGATTGAACAGGCTTTCCTCGGCGCTGAACTGGGCGAACAGGGTCATCGAAGAATGAAACTTCAAGTCATCGGGATGACCGAAAATCTCTGCAATCGAGCGCTGCGGCACGTTGAGTACCAACTGCGTGCAGGTGCGCAATCGCGCGCCAAGCAGTTCGTGGGCCAGATAAGCCTGGGCCTCATCGGCTGAACCAATGGCAAAGCGTCGGGCCATTTCGCTGCCGCCCAACCCGGCGAACTGCGGGAAGACAAACCACATCCAGTGGCTGCGCTTGCGGCCCTCTTCGAGTTCGCGTTGAACGCGGTCGAACACCGGGTCCTGCGCCTGGACAAAACGTTGCAGATCAAACGGGTCGTGCAGATCTGTGCTTCTCATCGCCAAGTCCTCGCAGTCGGCGGCTCAGACCATGGCCAGCCGCTGCTTGCGTTGTGGCGCCGGGAATACTTTGTCCAGCGCCGCCAGATCCCCGGCGTCCAATTGCAGCTGCGCCGCCTCAGCATTGAGTTGCACATGTTCCGGGCGCACAGCCTTGGGAATCGCAATCACGCCATCCTGGCGCAGAATCCATGCCAGCGAAACCTGCGCCGGGGTGGCGTTGTGACGACTGGCAATGTCTTGCAGAACCGGCTCGGCGAGCATCGCGCCGCCCTGGCCGATCGGACAGTAAGCCATCAGCGGCAGGCGCTGATGCTGGCACCACGGCAGCAGATCGAATTCGATGCCGCGCTCTTCGAGGTTGTACAGCACTTGATTGGTGGCGCAGGCCGAACTGGACAGTTCTTCGAGATCGTCGACATCGAAATTCGACACGCCCCAACGGCCGATCTTGCCTTCCTCGCGCAAACGTTCGAAGGCTTCGACGGTTTCCTCCAGCGGGTATTGACCGCGCCAGTGCAGCAGATACAGATCGATGTAGTCGGTGCCGAGCCGACGCAGGCTGCGCTCGCAGGCTTGCGGGATGCCTTGGCGGCTGGCGTTGTGCGGATAGACCTTGCTGACCAGGAAAATCTTGTCGCGCTGACCGGCAATGGCCTCGCCGACGACGGTTTCGGCACCGCCCTCGGCGTACATCTCTGCAGTGTCGATCAGGGTCATGCCCAGCTCGATGCCGGTGCGCAGCGCCGCGACTTCACGGGTGTGCGCCGAGCGATCCTCGCCCATGCGCCAAGTGCCCTGGCCAATCACGGGAACCTGTACGCCGGCCAACTCAAGGGTACGCATTCAAACCTCCTGGCTTAAAGAGTCGATATCTTTAGTGGGCAGCAGGATAGACCAAGGGTTCCCCAACGAAGGTGTGTCGGAACGCTGAAACTCCTGTGGCGAGGGAGCTCGCTCCCGCTGGGGCGCGCAGCGGCCCTCGCTTTTCCTTGAATTGAAAAGCAGGGGCCTGCTGCGCAGTCCAGCGGGAGCAAGCTCCCTCGCCACAGGGGCGCGTGTTGCAGGTTATTTTGTGGAGAATTTCAGGACCACGCTGTGGGCATAAGTCTGTCCCGGATCAAGCCGCGTGCTCGGGAAGTCCGGCTGGTTTGGCGAATCCGGGTAGTGCTGGGTCTCGAGGGTAAACGCGCCCCAGTGCGGATAGACCTTGCCGCCCTTGCCCTTGACCGTGCCGTCGAGGAAGTTGCTGGTGTAGAACTGCACGCCCGGCTCGGTGGTGAACAGTTGCAGGACACGTCCGGATTGCGGATCGCTGACTTCGGTGGCGACTTTGCTGACATCGCCCTTGGTGTCCAGCGCCCAGTTGAAATCGAAACCACCCTGTTTCGGCTCGGCAAATTTCAGTTGCGGATGATCAGCCTTGATATGCGTGCCGATCGCCGTCGGTTTGCTGAAGTCCATCGGCGTACCGGCGACTGGCGCCAGTTCCCCGGTGGGGATCAGTTTCGCGGTGACCGGCGTGTAATGGCTGGAGTGGATGGTCGCGACCTGTTTGAGAATGTCGCCATTGCCTGCGCCGGCCAGGTTGAAGTAGCTGTGGTTGGTCAGGTTGAGCACGGTTGGCTTGTCGGTGCTGGCCTTGTAGTCGATGCGCAGCTCGTTGTTGTCGGTCAGGCGATAGGTGACTTCGGTGGTCAGGTTGCCAGGGAAGCCCATTTCACCGTCGGCCGACAAATAGGTCAGGGTCACGCCAACCGAATCCTTGTCCTTGGTCTCTTTGGCCTTCCAGACTTTCTTGTCGAAACCTTCGGGGCCGCCATGCAAGGCATTGGACTTGTCGTTCTGCGGCACTTGATAGCGTTTGCCGTCGAGTTCGAAAGCACCCTCGGCGAGGCGATTGCCGAAGCGGCCGATGGTCGCGCCGAAGTACGCGGTGCCTTTCTGGTAGCCCTGCACATCATCGAAACCCAGCACCACGTCGTCGAACTTGCCGTGCTTGTCGGCAACTTTCAGTGCTTGCAGGGTCGCGCCGTAAGTGATGACAGTGGCTTGCATGCCGTGGCTGTTGCGCAGGATGTACTGTTCGACGGGCGTGCCGTCATTGGTCTTGCCGAAGGCTTTGTGTTCGGCGGTCAGTCCCGCCGCGTTGGCGGAAAGGGTAGCGATCATCAGGGACAGTCCGAGGCCGGAGAGCAGGTGACGGGATTGAAGCATGGTTGACCTTCCTTTTTGTTGTTGTTTTCGTATTGACCGTAGGAGCTGCCGAAGGCTCGGGCCGCGATCGGACGATCTTTTGATCTTGATTTTGATTTTTAGAAGCAAGATCAAAAGATCGCAGCCTTCGGCAGCTCCTACATATCACTAGTCATGCTATTTGAGTCGAGAGAGAAGATTTATAGCGGATTTGCCGGTGTTGGCAAATATAAAGTCCGACTAATTGATGAGTCGCCTGTCACCGAAGGTCGGCTAAACGCCCAAGCACTGCACTTTTTCCCAATCGGCGGCTCTATGCATGGCCAGGATGCGGTGACTCCCGCCGCACAGGAATGTGCCTGTCCCGAGATTTCATGCCGAGTGTTTTTGCCCTGATCACCGTCGCTCACCGCCGCCCGTGCCTGCTGCTGGCCTGCCTGGTCTCGCTGTTGCTCAGCGGCTGCAGCCACCAGAACGGCAACGGGTTCTTCAACCAGATGCGTGAAGGGCAGCCGCAGGAATTCCTGCAGACCAGCGTCGACCGTATGGCCACCCTGGCGATGCGCGACAACCTCGACAGCCTCTACCGATTGATGGGCAAGCTCTACCTGCGCAACCCGGAAGAACTGCGCAAGTCCGGCTTCCTCAACATCAACACCGCCGTGAAACAGGTGCGCCTCGCCGTTGAGCAACAGCAGCCGCTGCCCGTGCTCGGCGGGCGCAAGGATCTGGCGGCGCTGAGCTATGCGATGAGCCCGGAATTCCTCGGCGACCGCGTCGGCGCGTTCATCTATGCGATCGGCAGCATGCTGGTCACCGCCCACGGCAATCGCACCGAGTTCTACATGACCGACGCGATCAACCCGACCTTCGTCCACAACGCTGCACGTAATATCGAAAAAGCCATGTGGATCCTCTCGCAACGGCAGAACAAGGAAGGCCAGCCATTGCTGTTCTCCAATGAAATTTCGGAGGAGGGCAGCAACCTCAGCTTCGCCACCGAATTCAGCAAAATCGTCGCGCGCCTGGACCTGCTCACGCAGATGCTCGATGAGCGCTATCGCAGGATTGGTTTGAATTACGCGCAGAGTCTGTTGTTTCTGAATTTCCTGCCGGTGCAGTGAGCCCCACGGTTTCGGCTAGTGCAGAGATCTCTGTAGGAGTGAGCCTGCTCGCGATAGCCGTCTTTCAGATTTTGATGAGTCGACAGGCACTCCGCTATCGCGAGCAGGCTCACTCCTACAATTTTAATCCCGGGTAAATTCGATATGGCATAACCATAGACCGCATCGATATATGTGGTTATATGAAAAATCGCTATGCTGCGGGCCAGATTTTTCCTGTCGTTTTCTGGACGTTTGAATGGAATTGGCAAATTTCGGCCTGGTGATTGCCGGGCTGGTGGTGGGGTTTATCGTCGGCATGACCGGTGTCGGCGGCGGTTCGTTGATGACGCCGATTCTCCTGTGGTTCGGCATCAACCCGGCAACCGCGGTGGGCACCGACCTGTTGTATGCGGCGATCACCAAATCCAGCGGCGTCCTCGTTCACAGGAAAAACAACAACATCGATTGGGCCATCACCGGCTGGCTGACCCTGGGCAGTGTGCCCGCTGTGGCCATGACCCTGTGGTTCCTCAGCACTCTGCACACCGCGCCGGAAGCGATGAACGCCATCATCAAACAGGCGCTGGGCTTCGTCCTCTTTGCCACGGCGCTGGCAATCTTTTTCAAGAAACGCTTGCTCGAATTCGCCCACAAACGCGCGGGTGGCAACTACAACCCTAGCGGTTCGCGGCTCAACGTGATGACCGTGATCACCGGGCTGATCCTCGGCACCATGGTTGCCCTGACCTCGATCGGCGCCGGCGCACTGGGCACCGTCGCGCTCTTCATCCTCTACCCGTTGCTGCCAACCCGCCGCCTGGTCGGCACGGAAATCGCCCACGCCGTGCCCCTGACCCTCGTCGCCGGCCTCGGCCACGCGAGCATGGGCAATATGGATTGGGGTGTGCTGGGTTTCTTGCTGGTGGGCTCGCTGCCAGGCATCTGGCTCGGCAGCCACCTGACCGGCCGCATCTCCGACGAAGTCCTGCGCCCGTGCCTGGCTACGATGCTGGTGTTGATTGGGTATAAGTTGGCGTTCTGATCCTGCTGAGCGCCCTACAGAACTGTGGCGAGGGAGCAAGCTCCCTCGCCACAGGGGTCAGCGTTGGATGACGAACTTCATCACCGTTACCGGCAGTTCTTCGTAAACCAGTTCCTCGACTACCTGCCAGCCCAGTCGCGCATACAGCGACTGCGAAGTGTCGGTGTAGAGATATAGCTCAGGTACGCCCAGCGCCGCTGCTTCTTCAACCACTCGATTGACCAGTTGTGAAGCCACGCCTTTGCCGCGGTGTCCGGCTTTGACGTAGACCCCGGCCAGCCACGGCGTCAATTCCGGCCGCAGGTCAAGATCGCTGTCGATCAGCAAGGCACCGCCGAGCAGCTCCGCGCCTTCCAAAGCCACCACCACGCTGGGGATCTCGCCCTTGCCACACGCAGAGCGCATCAACTCGATGCGGGCCTCCAGGCTGTCGCCAGGCGCGAAATCACCCCATTCCTTGAAGTTGAGTGTGGCCAGTTCTTCGATAAATTCGGGGTGATTGCACAGATAGTCGATGTGCATGCGGGTGAACTCCATTTCATTGGCAGAGCAGCCACCGTAGTGCGCCGTTGGCCGGTAAGCAAATCGACAGCGTGATCACGTCTGCCATGTTGCGCAAAGCGCGCCCTGACCTAAGCTTCTGACAGGGCAATGCCTTTTTGCCAGACGCCGCCGGAACAATCGCTACGATGCGCAATCAGTAGTGCGTGGATATCAAAAGGAGATGCGCATGCTCATCAGGTCCCTGACCCTGACATTCTTGCTGGCGATCGCCGGCCCCTTGTTCGCCGCCGACAGCGATTCACCCCTGGCCGGGGACGTGGGCCGCGCCCGCCCGCTGATCGTGATTGCGCAAAGCACCGTCGACCCGGTATGGCTGAGCCTGAAAAAGTCGCTGGAAGACCCCGCCAACAAAAAGGGCGTCACCGACCGCAACATCAAGGTCTACACCATCCTCAGCATGTCCGGCCAACTCGATGGCAAGGACATGGGCCAGCAGGACACCATGGCGCTGCTGCGTTCGCTGAAGCTGGGGGCCGGGGCGTATCCGAAAGTGTTCCTGGTGGGCAAGGACGGCGAGACCAAGCTCTCCGCCTCAGGTGACGAAGCCAAGGCGTTGAGCCTGGCGAAAATCTTCGAAACCATCGACGCCATGCCCATGGCCGAAAAAGAAGCCGCCGCTGCTGCCGCCGCTGCGCAAACACCCGCCGCCACCGAGCCGGAACCGGCCAAAGGCGCGAAGGGCGCCAAACCGAGCAAACCGGCGAAACCGAGCAAGCCGCCGCAGATGCCGGATGATTGATCGCGCGTTGACTGAATGAAGCAAAATCCCTGTGGGAGCTGGCAAACCAGCTCCCACATTTTTTTGTCAGAACACAAACCCGAGGCAGTCACAAATCCCTTGTAGGAGTGAGCCTGCTCGCGATGGCGGCGAATCAGCCTGCGAATATGTTGCCTGACAAACCGCGATCGCGAGCAGGCTCACTCCTACAGTTTGACCGGCGCTGCCTGCAAAAAAAATGTGCAGGTCGGCATATCACTTGTCATCAAGCATGTACACCAATGCACCTTTTGCACGCTCAATGATCATAGGCGAGCGGGTGGTCAATACGAATTGGCAGTTGGGAAAGGTTGCGCTCAATTGCTCGATCAGACCGAGTTGCCTGCGTTGATCGAGGTGCAAGTCGACATCGTCGATCAGCACGATGCCGTCGCCTTGCAACGGATCAGCCAGTGATGGATTAAGCAGTGCCAGACGTCGGCCGATATCGCCTGCCAGCGCGATCATCGATTTTTCGCCTTGGGAGAGCCGGCTCACATCCAGCGATGTGCCCTGCCGGTCGATGGCCATAAACAGGCGCGCTCGGCGCTGCACGCGCAGATTCGTAAACTCCGGCATGAATGCCGCGATAGCCGAGCGAACAGCAGTCAACTGGCTGTCGCGCGCCGAGGTCTTTATTGTGGCAAGTTCTTTCCAGACGTCGCTGTCGGTACCGAATCTTTCCGAGATTGCTGCCAGTGCCGAAGCAGATAACCCATCCTCGTTTTCGCTGTCCTCGCGCTCACGAAACCATGCGAAAAAGCCGCGAAAATCGGCGCCATCGCTAAAACTGCTGTCGTAGGCATCGAGCTGATCGAAGGCCTGTCTGCCGCTGGGTTTCAGCGAGATATCGTTCACACACCGTTCGGCTGGGTAGTAGGCGATCAGCGGGAGTGAGGCGCTGGCATCGGCTGTGAGGCGCGTACGGTAGTGATCGGCAAGCTCTCTGACGTCTCTCAGAAAGCCACGGTCAGAGACCGCAGGTTCTCCTCGAGTGCGAGCGCTGCCCCATACGAACAGATGGTTTTCGTCATCGGCATTGCAGACAGCAGCCCGTGGGTGAGAACGGTCCGCGAGGCCAATCGAAACGACGGCTGCCGGGGCGTCGTTCCTGATTTCTTCGTCGGCAAGCTGTCTGCCCTTGCCTTTATCGGAACGGATTCGCGCGATCAACCAGGTCAGGCAGGTGTTAACGGATTTCAGCACAGTGGTTTTGCCCGTGCCGTTGTTGCCCACCAGTACCGTGATATTCGATGAATGTGTCCGGGT
Source organism: Pseudomonas sp. HN2 (assembly GCF_020736465.1). NCBI lineage: Bacteria > Pseudomonadati > Pseudomonadota > Gammaproteobacteria > Pseudomonadales > Pseudomonadaceae > Pseudomonas > Pseudomonas sp. HN2. The sequence continues at coordinate 3,920,338 of NZ_CP085885.1, read as the reverse complement.
CGGTGCAAACTCGATATCCAGATCGCCAAAATGTCCGACGTTCGAGAGTTTGAAGCTTTGGATTTCCATGGATGCGCCTTTTGAGCGGTACTCGGATTGCAGGAAAATGTGGAGTGTAGATACAACGAATTCATCCGCTAATCAAAACTCGTTGCAGCATGTGCCCGCCGAAATGTCCGACACTAACACCCTTCAAACCCGGTGGATTTTTCCTGCAAGACGCGGCGGCCGGGGTGAACTGGTGCGTTGTGGCGCAGAGGGATAACCTCTTTTGGCCGCTGAGAAAAACAGTGGTCGGATGTGGAAGTCTGGTTGTTCGGTTACATCCATCAATGTCTCAAAAGCGCATGTCGACGGGTTTTATGTCAACATCGCCGCGTTTTGGCGGCTGTGCGCAGGAGCACTTTCGAGTGCGCCGGGTCTTGGTGGATTGGCCTGGTCTTCCACACCTGCGTACTGCTGCCACCCTCATGTGGAAGTGAGACAGGTAGTGTTTCCTACAATCCACAACGGTAATAAACACATGAAAAAACACACTCCAAATCCCCCAGAATCCCTTATGGATTCAAGCTCCTTCGACTCCAATAACCCGCGTCTCCGCCATCCCGGCAACCCCGATCCCATCAGCCACGTCTTCACCATTCTCCCCGACATCGACACAGCAACACTCTTGAGTCACGCCTGCGAAACCCTGGCCTCACTGAACGTGTTGACCACTGATCTGGCCTGCGAATTGAGCGGTGCGCAGCGCAGCCTGACATTGTCGATCCAGCAATTGGCCGTGCTCGGTGAACTGTTGGTCGACCGCGCGCTGGACAATCTCGATTCACCCACAACGGCGACTCAACATTGAACAGGGAGGTTCTACATGGCGCGCTACATACCCATCACCGGGATTGACTGCAAGATCCCCTGTCTGCTGATCGACAGCGAAGCTCCACTGGATGTTCTACACGGCACTGCAGCGTATCGCTTGCGCTGCGTAACGCAATTGCTGGAAACCCTGGCGCTGGGTGACGGCAAGGGCCACGACGCCTTGTTGCTGCAGGATCTGGCCCGGGTCTCGGCGACTGTGCTGCGTGACAGTTGCGACCTGATGGATGTCATCGGCTGGAAGTTGCAGGCGCAGCTTTAAGCGCTGAAACGAAAAGATCGCAGCCTGCGACAGCTCCATCGACCGTGTGAAAACCCGACCCCGTAGGAGCTGCCGAAGGCTCGGGCCGCGATCGGACGATCTTTTGCTCTTAATCCGCCAGCGCCGCGAAAACCGTATGCGCAATCTTCACCCGTTCGGCATTCGGGTAATTCTTGTTGGCCAGAATCACGATACCCATATCCCGCGACGGCACGAACGCCACGTACGCGCCAAAGCCCCGCGTCGAACCGGTCTTGTTGAACAGCACGTTGGCCGGTTCAGCTTGCGGCGGGGTCAGCCACTCGACTTTGTGCGGTTCCATGGCCATGGGGATCGAGTTGCCGTTTTGCAGTTTTTCCAAAGTGATCGGGTAGGCGTAGCGCTCCCAGCCGAGGCCTTGGGTCATGTCGCCGACGCGGTAATAACCGAGGTGTGTATTGACGATGGCTTTGTGCAGATCAGGCGCGAGGCTGGCCGGTTTCAGCTGTGCCTGGACATAGCGCAGCAGGTCGGCGGCGCTGGTTTTGATGCCGTAGGCCTCGGCGTCAAGGGCGCCGGGGCTGACGCGCACTGGTTGGTCGGCGCTGTCGTAGCCTTGGGCGTAAAGCTTTGACTGCGCTGACGGCACGCTGAGGAAGGTGTGCTGCAAACCGAGTTTCGGCAGCAGGGTTTGCGTCATTGCTTGGTCGAACGGCTGGCCGAGGCTTTTCGCCGTCAGGTAGCCGAACAGGCCGAGACTCGGGTTGGAATACAGGCGATGGCTGCCGGCGGGAAACTGCGGTTTCCACTGTTGGTAATAGCCGAGCATCTTGTCGGAAGAATCCGCCTCAGCAGGAAATTGCAACGGCAGACCGCCAGCACTGTAGGTGCCCAGTTGCAGCACGCTGACATTGTCGAAGGCACTGCCCTTGAGCTCAGGCCAGAGCTGGCTGGCCTTGCTCGACAGGTCGAGTTTGCCTGTGGCCTGGGCGTAGCCGGCGAGGGTGGCGGTGAAGGTTTTACTCACCGAGCCGACTTCGAACAGAGTGTTTTCAGTGACCTTTTGCCCTACATCCTTGTCGGCAATGCCGTAGTTAAAGTAATGCGCTTGGCCATTCAGGGTGATCGCCACGGTCAGCCCCGGGATGTTGTTTTGCTGCATCACCGGGGTCACGGCTTGGGCGACCAGTGCCTGCAATTGCGCATCGCTCGGCGTGGCGGCATGGCAGGCAACGCTGCCGAAGAACAGGGCGAAAGCGCTGTAGGAAAAGGCCTTGCTCGGTTTGAAGGAACGCATGAGTGAGTCACTCTCCATGAGTGTCGATTGTTGTATACCGCTACACTGCGGGTGATTTTTCATCGGGCGGCTGATCAGCGCGGTTAATTTAGGCACATCGCCGGCCCTCGACAAACGATGAAAACTCGGACGAGCCATTAGAAAAATTCTGGACAGCGCATGATTCGACCACAACTGCCGCTCAACGCTCTGCGCGCGTTTGAAGCCTCGGCACGCCACTTGAGTTTCACCCGCGCTGCCGTCGAGCTCTGCGTGACGCAAGCTGCCGTAAGCCATCAAGTCAAAAGCCTGGAAGCGCAACTCAATCTGACCCTGTTCAAACGCCTGCCCCGTGGACTGATGCTGACCAGTGAAGGCGAGACCTTGCTGCCGGTGCTCACTACCTCATTCGATCATATTGCGCAGATGCTCGAGCGCTTGGCCGGTGGCCAGTATCGCGACATGCTGACGGTCGGCGCGGTGGGCACGTTTGCCGTGGGCTGGCTGCTGCCGAGGCTGGCGGACTTTCGGGCGAAATATCCGCTGATCGACTTACGCCTCTCGACTCATAACAACCGGGTGGATGTTGCGGCGGAGGGGCTGGATTACGCGATTCGTTTCGGCGCCGGCGCGTGGCATGGCATCGAGGCAACACGCTTGCTCGATGCGCCGTTGTCGGTGCTGTGTGTGCCGGAGATTGCCCGTCAATTGCATTCGCCGGCGGACCTGTTGCAGCAGACCTTGCTGCGTTCCTACCGCACCGATGAATGGCCGGAATGGTTTCACGCGGCGGGTCTGGCGACCCAGGCCGCGCCACCGCAAAGCATCGTGTTCGATTCGTCGCTGGCCATGATGGAGGCGGCATTGCAGGGCGGCGGGGTGGCGTTGGCACCTCCGCTGATGTTCGCCCGGCAACTGGCGGCGGATGCGATCTGCCAGCCGTTTGCGATCGAGATCACCACCGGCAGTTATTGGCTGACGCGGTTGCAGTCGCGACCCGAGACAGCGGCGATGAAAGCGTTCAAGGCGTGGTTGCTGCAAATCTCTGGTTAATGCAAATCCCTTGTAGGAGTGAGCCTGCTCGCGATAGCGGTGTGTCAGTTGATATCAATTTTGACTGACACACCGCTATCGCGAGCAGGCTCACTCCTACAGGGACCGTGGTGGATGGGAGATCAGGTTTACCGCACCAGACACGGCCGCTTGTTATCGAATTTCCACCCCGGAATCAGAAACTGCATCGCGACGCTGTCATCCCGCGCGCCGAGGCCCATGCCTTTGTACAGTTCGTGGGCCTTGGCCACTTGATCGATGTCCAGTTCCACACCCAGCCCCGGTTTTTTCGGCACCTGCACGAGACCATCGACAATCTGCAGCGGTGCCTTGGTCAGGCGCTGGCCGTCCTGCCAGATCCAGTGAGTGTCGATGGCGGTGATGTCGCCCGGTGCAGCGGCGGCGACGTGAGTGAACATCGCCAGGGAAATATCGAAGTGGTTGTTGGAATGCGAGCCCCAGGTCAGGCCCCACTCGTGGCACATCTGCGCGACGCGCACCGAACCCTGCATGGTCCAGAAGTGTGGGTCGGCCAGCGGAATGTCCACCGACTGCAACTGAATCGCATGACCCATTTCGCGCCAGTCGGTGGCGATCATGTTGGTCGCGGTTTTCAGCCCGGTGGCGCGGCGGAATTCGGCCATGACTTCGCGACCGGAATAACCGTTTTCCGCACCGCACGGGTCTTCGGCGTAGGCGAGTACGTGATGCTGATCGCGGCACAGACGAATCGCTTCTTTCAGCGACCAGGCGCCGTTCGGGTCGAGGGTAATCCGCGCATCGGGGAAGCGCTCGGCCAGTGCCGTCACCGCTTCGATCTCGGCATCGCCACTGAGCACACCGCCCTTGAGTTTGAAATCCTTGAAACCGTACCTGGCGTGCGCCGCCTCGGCCAGACGCACCACCGCTTCGGCGCTCATGGCTTTTTCGTGACGCACACGGAACCAGTCGTTGTCCGCGTCCGGTTCGCTGCGATAGGCCAGATCGGTTTCGTGCTGATCGCCGACGTAGAACAGATAACCGAGCATCTTCACTTCATCGCGTTGCTGACCTTCGCCGAGCAGCGCCGCCACCGGCACATCCAGATGTTGGCCGAGCAGGTCGAGGAGGGCGGCTTCCAGGCCGGTGACCGCGTGAATGGTGATGCGCAGGTCGAACGTCTGCAGACCACGGCCGCCGGCATCGCGGTCGGCGAAGGTCTGGCGCACCTGGTTGAGGATCTTCTGGTACGTGCCGATGGGGCTGCCGACCACCAGGTTGCGCGCGTCCTCCAGGGTCTGGCGAATGCGCTCGCCACCGGGCACTTCGCCGACGCCGGTATAGCCGGCGTTGTCCTTGAGGATGACGATGTTGCGGGTGAAAAACGGCCCGTGGGCGCCGCTCAGATTGAGCAGCATGCCGTCGTGACCGGCCACCGGAATGACCTGCATCTCGGTGATGATCGGAGCTTTGGCGGTGTCATGAACAGTCATTGTTGTTTTCCTTGTCGAGACGGAGTCAGGCGTGTTTCGGCGCGGCGTCGGCCAGCGCTTTTTCAGCAGCGGGTTTCGGCGTGGTGCGCGCAGCGAAGACGATGATTGCGGCGATGATCGAGGTCGCGGCCAGACCATAGAGGCCGCCCTGAATCGAGCCGGTGTGTTGTTCCAGCAGGCCGAAGGTGGTCGGGGCGACGAAACCGCCGAGGTTGCCCACCGAGTTGATCAGTGCGATCACCGCCGCCGCGATGCGTGCGTCCAGGTAGGCCTGGGGAATCGGCCAGAACAGCGACGAGGCGGATTTGAAGCCCAGCGCCGCAAAGCAGATCGCGACGAAGGCAAAGATCGGCCCGCCAGTGGTGGACATGAACATCCCAGCTGCGGCGATCAGCAGCGCCGTAGCCACCCACGCTTGCTGGTGTTTCCACTTCGCCGACAGCGAGGCAAAGGCGTACATGCCGACAATCGACAGCAACCATGGAATCGAGTTGAACAGGCCGACCTGAACGTCGCTGAGTTCGCCCATCTTCTTGATGATGCTTGGCAGCCAGAAGGTCGCCGCATAAATGGTCAACTGAATGAAGAAGTAGATCAGGCAGAACAGAATGATCTGCCGGTCCTTGAGCAGTTTGCCCAGCGAGGGCCTGATCGGCGTCGCGGCTTCGCGGGCCTTTTGCTCGTCGTCGATGGCGCTGACCAGCGCATCCTGTTCGGCGCGGCTCAGCCATTTCGCATCGTGGGGTTTGGCATCCAGCCAGAACCAGACGAAGACGCACAGGCACACCGAGAACATCCCCTCGATGAAGTACATCCACTGCCAGCCGTGCATGCCCAGCCCGTTGATCTGCAGAAGCAGACCGGACAGCGGACCGGAGATCAGCGAGGCCACCGCCGAGCCGCTGAGGAAGATCGCGATCGCCTTGCCGCGCTCGACGCCTGGCAGCCAACGGGTGAAGTAATAAATCACCCCGGGAAAGAACCCGGCCTCGGCGACACCGAGCAGGAAACGCAGGATATAGAAGTGGGTTTCGTTCTGGATGAAGGCCATGCAGGCCGCGACGATGCCCCAGGTGAACATGATGCGGGTCAGCCAGATGCGCGCGCCGACTTTTTGCAGGAGCATGTTGGACGGCACTTCGAACAGCGCGTAGCCGATGAAGAACAGGCCGGCGCCGAAGCCGTAGGCGGCAGCACCAATGCCCAGATCGGTTTCCATGTGGGTGCGGACGAAACCGATGTTCACCCGGTCAATGTAATTGACGATAAACATGATCACGAAGAGCGGCAGGACGTGGCGTTTGACTTTCGAGATGGCCGAGGCGAGCGTTGGATCAACGCTTTCCTGCATCCGCGAGACGGAGGTTTTCACTTGTTTTTTCTCCCACTGATTATTTTTATGCGGGTAGGACTGGTGTTGCGTTGTTGATAGACATCATACAACTGTGTTTTTTTGTCCTACAAGTGGGGAGGGGTTATTAAATTCGTCTGAACATAGAGTTTCTTATGAAAAAATCGGGTTAAGCCCAATATTTTCGGGGGTTATAGCGAGATGTGCGTAGTGGCTTGCTTGCTTCAGGCATATCGGTAACACCGTAGGATCAACACAGCGAATTTCGACGTCTCTGATGTTGTCATACAAGTAGTCGTGGCATACAGCGCTAGAATCCATCTCAACCGTCATCCCGCGGTGCTACGATCGGCAAGCCCCGATCACCGGAACCGACCATGCAAGAAGACCTCGACGCGCCTGCGCGCAAACGCACGCACAACCTCGCTCATGACCTGGTGGAAAAACTCACCCAGAGCATCCTGCTCGGACAGATGTCGCCCGGTGACAAACTGCCGTCGGAGAATTCCATCGTCCAGGAGCACGGCGTCAGCCGCACGGTAGTGCGCGAGGCGATCTCCAAGTTGCAGGCCTCGGGGCTGGTCGAGACGCGCCACGGCATCGGTACCTTCGTGATCGAGCGCGCAGCGGAGCAGGGCCTGCGCCTGAATGTCGACACGGCGCTGGGTGTGCGCAGCATTCTCGAATTGCGCATGGGCCTTGAAACGCAAGCCGCAGCGCTGGCGGCGCAGCGACGCAGTGAGCAGCAGTTGCTGCAGATGCGTCAGGCGCTGGATGACTATCAGCGGCTGCTGGCCAACAACGACAGTTGCGTGGAGGCCGATCGGCGTTTTCATCTGTTGATCGCCGAGGCCACCGGCAACGCCTGCTTCAGCGAGATCATGCAGCACCTGGGCAGCGCGATGATCCCGCGCAATCGTCTGAATGCCGCCGAACGCGGCGCGGCGGATCTGAGCAAGCTCGGGCATTTGGCGAATCTGGAGCACGAGGCGATTCTGAATGCGATCAAGCGTCAGGACGCCGACGCCGCCCGTGCCGCCATGTGGCTGCACTTGACCAACAGTCGTGATCGCTTTATTGCCCAGGATTGATGCCGCTGGTCTGATCTATCGCACGCCGTCGATGGCCGCGCTTCCAACTTATACGCCCCGGATAATCCGGGCCAGTATTGTGAGGTGCAGCATGGCTGATGACTCGCTTGTTCCCGGTGGCATGGCGCCCACCGACCAGACCCGCCCCGTATCCGGCACCGACGAGCCGACCCTGAGCGATCACGACGCACCGCCGGGCATGCATCCGGGGCGCGATCCACTGAGCGATGGCGACCGGCCGGATGACTGGAAGGATCCGCCGGATGACGAGGATGTGCCGCCGGCGGATGAGCCGACGCCGTTGTCGGATGATATGCGCTGAAGCCTGGATTTTTCGTTGAATGTGTCGGCCGCTTCGCGAGCAGGCTCGCTCCCACGCTGGAGGGTGGGAGCGATCACAATCAAAAGATCGCAGCCTTCGGCAGGCGTGCCTCGGAATTAAACCGGGACCAAATCCCGCATCAACAACCCAAAGCGCAAGTCCGCTCCATCCGGTACCGGAACATACACCGTATGCCCATCCCCCGGCGCCACCTCTATCGCTGCCCCGCTGACACTGCGCAACTCATGCAGATCAAAATGAAAATTGCCCTTGGGCGTCATCAATTCCAGATGATCGCCGATGACAAACCGATTCTCCACCTTCACCTCGGCCAAGCATCGGCGCCGTAGGCGAAGGCGTAACGCATGTTTTTCAGGGTGCCAGCGGGGGCAAGCAGCTCGGGAGCGATGAGAGTCGGCATTTGGGGGTCGGTCGCAAAAGCCACGCAGGGTAGGGCAGCTGTCGCGAGGGTTTATTGATCTGGATCTATGCTCCATGAATAAACATGGCACTCGCGCGCGCGGCGGCTGACTAAGTGGGGCGGGCGTGCGTGACGCCTGACTGACATGGACCGGATATGAACGAAAAGAGTCTGCAATTCAAATCCCTGACAGTGCTGCTGGTGCTGGTCACGGTAGCTTTTATCTGGATTCTGCTGCCGTTTTACGGCGCGGTGTTCTGGGCTGTCATCCTCGGCATTCTGTTTGCGCCGGTGCAGCGCAAGGTGCAGCTGAAATTCGGCTGGCCACGCAACGTGACCTCGCTGTGCACGTTGAGCCTGTGTCTGGTGATCGCGATTCTGCCAGTGATCATCGTCAGCATTTTGCTGGTGCAGGAAGGGGCGACGGTCTACAAGAACATCGAAAGCGGTGAGCTGGACATCGCCGCGTATCTGGCGCAGTTCAAGCACAGCCTGCCGCCGTACTTTCAGCATTTGCTCGATCGCTTTGGCATGGGCGAACTCGACAGCCTGCGGGAGAAAATCGTCAAGACGGCGATGCAGGGCAGTCAGGTGCTGGCGACCCAGGCGTTCAGTTTCGGCCAGGGCACCTTTGAATTCGTGGTGAGCTTTTTCATCATGCTGTATCTGCTGTTTTTCTTTCTGCGTGACGGCCCCGAGCTGGCGCGCAAGATGCGCACGGCGGTGCCGCTGGAGGAAAACCACAAGCGTCGCCTGCAACTGAAGTTCAACCGCGTGGTGCGTGCGACAGTCAAGGGCAACGTGGTCGTGGCCGTGACCCAGGGTGCGCTGGGCGGGCTGATTTTCTGGTTTCTCGACATTCCCAGCGCGTTGCTCTGGGCGGTGCTGATGGCGTTTCTCTCGCTGTTGCCTGCGGTGGGCGCGGGGATTGTCTGGGCGCCGGTGGCGGTGTACTTCCTGCTCAGCGGCATGATCTGGCAGGGCGTGGTGCTGGGCTTGTTCGGCGTCTTCGTGATCGGCCTGGTCGACAACGTGCTGCGCCCGATTCTGGTGGGCAAGGACACGAAAATGCCCGACTACCTGATTCTGGTTTCCACCCTTGGCGGGCTTGCGGTGTTCGGCCTCAACGGCTTCGTGATCGGCCCGCTGATCGCCGCGCTATTCCTGTCGAGCTGGGCGCTGTTCGTCGAGACCAAGCCCAAAGTGCAACTGCCTTAGGCATGCAACGCGGTGCTGGTGACCTGTTGCGACAAGGCCTGCGCCGCCGGCAAAGAGGTGAGCGGGCCGCTGATTGGCTCGCCATCGCGCACCAGATACCAGCAGGCGAGCAAGCCCGACGCGCGCAGCGAAGCGGGAACTGCGCTGCCGATCACCGACATGATTTGAACCTGAGCCATGGGAAAACCTCCATCAAACTGATGGGGCTACCTTAGGGATTTGCCGGCGCGACGGACAATCAACGCTTTCGATAGTGGTCATTGATGCCAGTGAGGTACGGCGTCATTCGACCACCTGATCGAGCATGTGCATGACTTCACGTTCATTGAGCAGGCCCTTGTGCACAAGGTTTTCGGCGAGCAGGGACAGCAACTTGGCGCACCGATGGCCTTCCAGATGCTTGAGCTCGGTGAGCGCGCTGTAGACCTTGCTCGAGGTGCACAAACCGACGATGCGGTGCGGATTTTGTGTGGGCATACAGTCGTCCTTGTTGTTATCGATCTGTTGTTTACGGACGGATTCAGATTGCGGTTCCGCCATGACAAAACGGTGACCGTTTGATGAAAGAACTGCCTACGGTCGATTCCATCATGCCGACTTTAGCTGCTCGAACTGTCCTCACAACGACCTCGGCGAGATTTTTTCGGACCTTCGCCGACCAGCGGTCATAAAAAAGCCCCGCTCGAAAGCGGGGCTCTGTGTTGCGCTTACCAGCGTGGACCGCCGTAGTAACCATGCGGGCCGCCATAGTAGCCATGGGGCCGACCGTAATAACCGCGAGGCGGGCCGTAGTAAACAGGGGCCGGCTGCACGTAAACCGGTTGCTGCACATACACCGGTGCCGGTTGGTAGTAGACCGGTGGCGGCGGTTGCTGCACGTAGACCGGTTGCGGCTGAACATAAACCGGCTGTTGCTGCACGTACACCGGCCGATCCTGGTTGATCAGTGCCGAGCCGATGATGGCCGAGCCGACGATCGCGCCAAACACTGCAGGGCCCTGCCAGCCATGGCCACCACCCGCTTCAGCCTGACCGGTGACGGCGAGTGCGCCAATCAACAAAGCCATGATGGGAAGTTTACGAATCATGATAAGTCCTCGGTTCTTCGACCCGGCGGCTGGGCCTGAACCAGGCCCACAGTTGTCGCGGGGATACAGCTAAGACAGCAAATTTGCGAAATTCAGCACAGCCGCTGGGTAAATTTTGTGTAAGGTCTGTAGCGGCTTTTTTACTCGGCAGCGCGGCGCCTCGAACAAGCCGCAATGATGATTCAGAACCCGGTGGGCTGGCCAATCCCGTCCATCCGAAAGTGCGTTTGAAGGAGAAGTTTCATGCAGATGAACCCGAACAAAGACACCCAATTGTGCATGTCCCTGTCCGGGCGGCCGGGGAATTTCGGTCTGCGTTTTCACAACCATTTGTATGAGCAGTTGGGCCTGAATTTCTACTACAAGGCATTCAGCAGCCAGGACCTGACCGGCGCAGTCGGTGGCATCCGGGCACTGGGTATTCGTGGCTGCGGCGTGTCGATGCCGTTCAAGGAAGCCTGCATTGCCCTGGTCGATGAGCTGGATGCCTCGGCAGCGGCGATCCAGTCGATCAATACCATCGTCAACACCAACGGCCACCTCAAGGCCTATAACACCGATTACATCGCCGTCGCGCAGTTGCTGGAAAGCCACGCGGTGCCGAAAGATTCGACCTTCGCCCTGCGTGGCAGCGGCGGCATGGCCAAAGCGGTGGCCAGCGCCCTGCGCGATGGCGGCTACAGGAACGGTTTGATCGTCGCCCGCAACGAGCGGGCCGGACGTGCTTTGGCAGATTCGCTGGGTTATCGCTGGCAGGCCGAGTTGGGTGACGAGCGCCCGCAGATGCTGATCAACGTCACGCCGGTGGGCATGGACGGCGGGCCGGAGGCGGGGCAACTGGCGTTCGAGCCTGAAATGATCCAGGCGGCCGAGACCGTGTTCGATGTAGTGGCGATCCCTTCGGAAACGCCGCTGATCGTGCGGGCGCGGGCCGAAGGCAAGCGGGTGATCACCGGGCTGGAAGTGATTGCGATCCAGGCGCTGGAGCAGTTCGTGCTGTACACCGGGGTGCGGCCGAATGAGGCGCAGTTTGCGGCGGCGGTGGAATTTGCCCGTAGCTGAGTGATTTTTGTAGTGGGCTGGTCTGGCCTCATCGCGAGCAGGCTCACTCCTACAGGTTGCGCTGGAATGCGATTGAATGTGGGAGCGAGCCTGCTCGCGAAGGCCGCGCTGCGGTTCTGGATCACTCTCTATAATTCTCGCCAGCACGCACAGATGTGCCCACACAAAAACCGTAACCGAGGCCACCCATGCATCCGCCCATCCTCAACCTCAACGAGGTCGAACTCGAGCCCCTGCCCGAAGCCCTCGCCCCCGAAGGCGAAACCGCCGGGCGTTATCAGCAGCGTATCGCGCGCATAGGTCAGCAACTGGGTGCGCAGAAACTCGGTTATCGCCTGTATGCGCTGCCGCCGGGCATGCGCGGCAGTCCGTTCCACAGCCATCGGGTCAATGAGGAAATGTTCTACGTGGTGGCCGGGGAGGGCGAGGTGCGGTTGGGAGGCGAGCGTTTTTCGATCCGCGCCGGTGATGTGATCGCCTGCCCAGCGGGCGGGCCGGAGAACGCCCATCAGATCATCAATACCGGCGCGGGCGAACTGCGTTATCTGGCGGTGAGCACTCAGCAGCAGCCTGAGATTTGCGAGTATCCGGATTCGAACAAGTACGCGGTGATGGATAACTTCGCGGTGGATGCCGAGGGCAATGCCTCGGGGTTTGTCGCTGTCGCGCGGCAGGCGGATGGGGTGGATTATTGGGATGGCGAATAAAAAATCTGAAATGCGCTGATGTCTCTTGTAGGAGTGAGCCTGCTCGCGATAGCGGTATGTCGGTCAAATCCGCTGTGACTGACACACCGCTATCGCGAGCAGGCTCACTCCTACACGGGGATCCCAGGGTTATTCGAGACGGGCCAGGCGTTCTTCCAGCGCTGCAATCCGCGCTTCCAGTTCTTCGATGCGCTCCAGCGAAATGCCACCGCTCGAACGCTCCCCAGGATTGTGCCGCGCCGCTAATATCGCCTCGATATCCGCCGGATCGCCCAGCGCATGGGTGTAGCGATCCTCGCGCTGCCCGGCCTGACGCGGAATCAATGCCGCCAGACCACGAGCGATCAATCGCTCAAGCTGATGCACGACCTGTTCGCTATCTTCGAACTCATGCATGCGCCCGCTGCGGGTCAGCAGTTCATTGACGGTCTGCGGACCGCGCAGAAACATCAAACCCGTCAGAATCACCTGTGCCGGCACCAGTTCCAGCGCCTTGTCGACCTTGTGCTCCCAGCGGTCGGCGCGGCTGCCCATGACCAGTCTGGTGAAGCCGCGACCTTCCAGCGCCCGCAGGCTCTGGCCAACCTGACCCTGATTGAGGTTCATCACCGGTTCGCGGCTGGTCTTCTGATTGCAGGCCAGCACCAGCGCGTTGAGGGTCAGCGGATAGGTTTCCGGGCTGGTGGCCTGCTTTTCGATCAGCGCACCGAGGATGCGGATTTCCGTGGCATTGAGCCGTGGCTGTTCGGCGGTGGATTCTTGTTCGTTGCTCATCGCGCGTTCCCTCTGCAGTCGAAGCCGCCTAGCCTAATCCTTGCCAAACAAAAGGCAAGCCGTGCGGTCATCAAGCATGGCTATAATCGCCACCACGTATTACCCAGCCATCACATGAGATTGCCATGACCATTTCACTGTACGCCGCATCCGTCCCGGTTTTTCAACAAATGCTCAACGCCCTGAGCGATGTGCTGAAAAAGGCTGAAGCCCACGCCAGCGCGAAAAACATCGACCAGAGCGTCTTCCTGCAAGCGCGGTTGTACCCGGACATGTTCCCGCTGGTGCGTCAGGTGCAGATCGCTGTGGATTTCGCCAAAGGCGTGTCGGCGCGTCTGGCTGAGGTCGAATTGCCGAAGTACGACGACACCGAAACCACCTTCGCCGAGCTGCAAGCGCTGATTGCCAAGGTTCTGGCCTTCATCGGCGAGATCAAGCCAGAGCAGATCGACGGCAAGGAAGGCATCGAAATCGTGACCCGTCCGGGCACGCCGAAAGAGAAGCGCTTCAGTGGTCAGGCGTATCTGCTGACTTACGGCTTGCCGCAGTTCTTCTTCCACGTCACCACCACTTATGCGCTGCTGCGTCATAACGGCGTTGAAGTGGGCAAGCGCGACTACATGGGCGCGTTCTAAGCCTGCAAGAGCCCCTCACCCTAACCCTCTCCCGGAGGGAGAGGGGACTTGTTCTGGTCAAACGATACTGGACACGGTTATAGGGTTTAGGTCATTTCTCATGCTGCCAAGGCTTCCATTGCTACCGGAGTCCGATATCCGTTGTGACTGTGCAGCCTGATCCGATTGTAATAATGGGTCAGGTAGCGCAACACATCGGTACTAGCCTCATCTTCGTTTCGGTAGCCAGCCTTGGGTATCCATTCAGATTTCAAACTGCCAAAGAAACGCTCCATCGGGGCGTTATCCCAGCAGTTTCCTCGTCGACTCATGCTTTGTTTTATGCGCATGTCCGCCAGCATTTCACGAAATACTTTACTGCTGTAATGACAGCCCTGATCCGAATGGAACATTAGGTTTTCAGGGCGTCCTCGCGACTCGAAAGCCATCTTTAACGCTCGACAGGTCAGAGCTGAATCCGGACTTCTGGACATCGCCCAGCCGACGATGCGCCGGGCATGCAGATCAAGTACAGCAGCCAGATAAACCCAGTAAGTACCGGCCCAAATGTAAGTCACGTCGCCACACCACACTCGATTGGGGACCTCGACATTGAATTTACGCTCCAAATGATTGGGGGCGTATTGCGCCTCCGCACCGCTGGGTTTGTAACGATGCCTGCGCCGTTGCTGACTCTTCAACCCGAGCTCGCGCATCAGGCTACGAGCCATGTAACGACCCACCGACTCTTTTTCGTTACATAGCGCCTTTGACAGGCTGCGCGCGCCCATTGAGCCGCGACTTTGCTCATGTAATTCAGCAGCTTTGATCTTTAGGCGATTGCGCCCGTCATCTACTTTCGCCCGCTGTTTCAGACGCTCGTAATAACTGCTGCGGTTGATTCCAAATACAACGCACAACTCGGATCTTGAATATTGCTCGCTTAACTCCTCGACCAGCCTTACCGATCGAGGGAATCCGACATCAAGAGAGCTGTAGCCTTTTTTAAAATTTCCTTCTCGCGCTCAATCCGTCGAATTGTTGCTTCCAGTTCCTGGATGCGTTGTTGGTCAACGGTCATGGCCTTGGACTTCTCAGGCGTCTTGCCGCTGCGCTCCGCACGCAGTTGCTCAACCCAGCGACGCAGAGCTGTAGGGCCCACGCCCATTGCTTCGCAGGCTTCACTCACCGAATAGTCTTTATCCAAAACCAGGCAAGCCGCATCCCGTTTGAAATCTGTCGAAAAATATCGTCTGGTCAAATCACACCTCGTCTATGGGCGTAGATTACCGCCCTTTAGGGGTGTCCAGAATCATTAAGCCAGATCAACTGACCGTGGTGTTTGCCCGAGATAAGCTAACGTGAGCTATCAAGCCGAACTCAGGTATGAAAACGACACAGATCGGCTCCCTTTCCCCCTCGCCCCCTTGGGGGAGAGGGTTGGGGTGAGGGGGTAGATTCCAGCCACAAAAAAGCCCGCCAAGGTTCACACCAAGGCGGGCTTTTCGTTGCGCGAGAAATTACGCCGTACGCTGAGCCTTCTCTTCCTCACCGAGGCAAGCCGCTGCGGTAAACAGCACATCGGTCGACGAGTTGAGCGCGGTTTCCGCCGAATCCTGCAGCACGCCAATAATGAAGCCTACCGCCACGACCTGCATGGCGATCTCGCTCGGGATGCCGAACAGGCTGCACGCCAGCGGAATCAGCAGCAGCGAACCACCGGCCACACCCGAAGCGCCACAGGCGCAGATCGCTGCGACGACGCTGAGCAGGATCGCGGTCGGGATGTCCACGGTGATGCCCAGGGTGTGCACGGCCGCCAGGGTCAGCACGGTGATGGTGATTGCCGCGCCCGCCATGTTGATGGTGGCGCCGAGCGGGATCGATACCGAGTAGGTGTCTTCGTGCAGGCCCAGGCGCTTGCTCAACTCCAGATTGACCGGAATGTTCGCCGCCGAGCTGCGGGTGAAAAATGCGGTGATGCCGCTTTCGCGCAGGCACATCAGGGTCAGCGGGTACGGGTTGCGGCGCAGCTTCCAGAACACGATCAGCGGGTTCATCACCAGCGCAACGAACAGCATGCAGCCCAGCAGCACGGCCAGCAGGTGCGCATAGCCGAGCAGCGCGCCGAAACCGGAAGTGGCCAGCGTCGACGCCACCAGGCCAAAGATGCCCAGCGGCGCGAAGCGAATCACTACGCGCACGATCAGGGTCACGCCGTTGGACAGATCATCGAGCACTTCGCGGGTGGTATCGCCGGCGTGGCGAATGGCGATGCCCATGCCGATCGCCCAGGCGAGAATGCCGATGAAGTTGGCATTCATCAGCGCGCTGACCGGGTTGTCGACAACACTCAGCAACAGGCTTTGCAGGACCTCGGTGATGCCGCCGGGCGCGGTGACCGTAACGTTGTCCGTGGACAGTACCAGGCTCGACGGGAAGCTCATGCTGACAACCACGGCCACCACCGCCGCGGCGAACGTGCCCAGCAGGTAGAGGAACAGGATCGGCCGGATGTGGGTTTCCTGGCCATGCTTGTGGTTGGCGATCGAAGCCATCACCAGCACGAACACCAGAATCGGCGCCACGGCTTTCAACGCCGAGACAAACACTTTGCCAATGAACGCGGTGGACTTCGCCGCTTCCGGGGCGAACAGAGCCAGGGCGATGCCGGCGATCAGGCCGATGACAATCTGGCTGACCAGACTGAGGTTTTTCAGGCGTTGCAAAAGAGAAGGGGATGAAGCGGTCATGACGGCATCTCTGTTTTTTATAGGGTGCGAAGCGTCGTGGGCAGTCACGAAACGCCTGTCGAAGTGACATCAACGCCGCCAAACGGCACGTTGATCAGCTGTACGATTTTCAGGGCGCGGACTTTATCACAGCGCAGGCGCCAACCTTCAGCCTGTGACGATCTGCCACCGCATCAACCGGGCAGATCGGCAGTTTTGGGCAACTCAGTGCAGACACAGTCTGTTAAGATTCGCCATCCTCATTTTCTAGTTCTGCCAGCGGGCCTCCGGGTCATCGCTGGCGTCGTCGTTTTGCTGGAGTTGCGCATGCTGTTGCCTATTCTTCTGTTGTCCGCCGCCGGGTTCACGGTGCTGACCACGGAATTCGTCATTGTCGGCCTGCTGCCGGCGATAGCCCGAGACCTCGAAGTCACCATCCCGCAAGCCGGGCTGTTGGTGACGTTGTTCGCCTTTACCGTGGCGCTGTTCGGCCCGTTCCTGACCGCTTATTTCGCCCGTTTCGAACGGCGCAGACTGTTCATCAGCATCCTGATCATGTTCGGCCTGGCCAACACAGTTGCAGCTTTGGCGCCGAACATCTGGGTGATGGCCATCGCGCGCTTGATTCCGGCGCTGGGCTTGCCGGTGTTCTGGGCGCTGGCCAGCGAGACGGCGGTGGACATCGTCGGCCCGGATTTCGCCGGTCGGGCGATTGCCAAGATCGGCTTCGGTATTGTCTGCGCCACGGTGTTCGGCATTCCGGTCGGCACGCTGATTTCCGACGCGTTCGGCTGGCGCAGCGCATTCGGCATTCTCGCGCTGATCGCGTTTGCCAAAGCCTTGCTGCTGTTTGTCTACCTGCCGAAAACCAGTCTGCACCAGCATCAGGTCAGCTTCCGTTCGCAATTCAAGATCCTGCGCAGTCCGTTGATGATCGGCCATATCGTGTTGTCGATTCTGGTGTTCAGCGGCATGTTTACCGCCTACACCTACCTCGCCGACATCCTCGAGCGCCTTGCCGGGTTCAACGGCACCGTAGTCGGCTGGTGCCTGATGGCCTTTGGCGCGGTCGGGCTGATTGGTAACTCGCTCGGTGGACGTGCGGTGGATCGGCATCCGCTGGGAGCGTCGGTGTTGTTCTGCGCGTTCATGATCGCTGGCATGGTCTCGCTGGTGCCGAACATTCATTCGCCCGTCGGCCTGGCAGTGGCGATGGGCATCTGGGGCGTAACCCAGGCGGCGCTGTTCCTGGTCAGCCATGTGCGCCTGATGAAAGCCGCGCCGCAAGCGCCTGCGTTTGCCGCATCGCTGAACATCGCCGGGGCCAATCTCGGTATCGGCCTGGGCGCGATGGTCGGCGGTCGGGTGATCGACAGTGCTGGTCTGGGCTTTCTCGGCTTTGCCGCTGCCGGCTTCATCCTGCTGTCGGTGTTCCTCGCCATGGTGCTGATGACGCTGAAGCCGCGTGAAGCCTGCGCTTCATAACCCGGTAAACAGCTCGCGTCGGGCACCCTCGGTAATCGCAACGATGCCAGGGTGCTTGACCTTGCGCTCCACCGAAATGGCGTAGAACGACTCGCTCACCGCATCGGTCTGGCCGATCAGTTCGACGCCGTACTGACGCTTCACTTCCTCGGCAATCACGCTCGGGCCGATAAAGATCCCGCTGCCGGATTGGCCGAAGGCCTGCATCAAAGCACTGTCATCGAACTCGCCGACTATCTGCGGCTGGATCTGCTGTTCGGCGAACCAGCGCTGCAAGCGGCTGCGCACCACGGTTTCGGCCCCGGGAATCAACAGCGGCGCGCCGTGCAGGCTGCGCGGGAAATCCTGGCCATACTGTGCGGCGAGTTCGGCGGTGGCGAAAAAACTGATGCCGCATTCACCGAGCTTCTGGCTGTAGCCCTTGATGTCCAGATGCGAGGGCATCGGGCTGTCGGAAATCACCAGATCCAGACGTTGAATGGCCAGATCCGCGAGCAGGCGTTCGAGTTTGTCCTCGCGACAGGTGATGCGCAGCGGCTCGCTCAGCTCCATGGTCGGTGCGATCAGGCGATAGACAATGGATTTTGGCACCACATCGGCGACGCCAACACGGAACAGGATCTGCTGCTCGTTGGGTTGCGCGCGCAGCATCAGCTCCAGCTCGCCGCCCAACTGAAACATCTGCTCGGCGTAGGGCAGGGCCTGGCGCCCGGCTTCGGTGAGCTCCAGCTGCCGGCCAACGCGACGAAACAGTTCCACGTTATAGGTTTGTTCGAGCAGGGAAATCTGCCCGCTGATGGTCTGCGGCGTCAGATTGAGCTGCTCGCAGGCGCGGACAATGCTGCCGGTTTTAGCCACGACCCAGAAGTAATGCAGTTGTCGGTAATTGAGCATATCGATCGCCACTTCGTGAAAACCGAAGTATAGCCGCTAAAAATACGAATTTTCCTGAACTGTTCATCTCCCTAGAATGCCCAGCCATCGACGGCCGGTGTGTGCGCCTGTCTGTTCATTCGAAGGAAACCTTATGAAATATACATTTCCCGCATTGATGTTTGCGTCTTTACTGGTTCTGGCCGGTTGTGATCAGGCGGAAAAAAGCGCGCAGCAATTGATGGGCGCTGCGGCCGAGACCGCCAAGCAAGCGATCGACGACACCCACAAGGCCGCCGAGCAAGCGCTCAGCGATGCCACTGGTGGCTTGATCCAGAAAAAAGAAACGCCGGAAAAACAAACGGAAGAATCCGAATCTTCCTCCGAGACCATCTGAACCGTCTTACACAGAGTCAGGACTGACCCATGGAATATCTGTTAGAACTCGCCGCCAGCCCGACCGCCTGGGTTGCTTTGGCCACATTGGTGGTGATGGAAATCGTGCTCGGCATCGATAACCTGATCTTTATCTCGATCCTCACCAACAAATTGCCCGAGCAGCACCGGCAAAAGGCGCGCCGTATCGGTATCGGCATGGCCCTGATCCTGCGTCTGGCACTGTTGAGCACCATCGCCTTCATCGTTCAGTTGACCGAGCCGGTGATCGAAATCCTCGGCCATGCGTTCTCCTGGAAGGACATGATCCTCATCGCCGGTGGCCTGTTCCTGGTGTGGAAAGCCACGACCGAGATCCATCACAGCATGGACCCGGCGCCGGAAGATCCAAAGACTGCGACGTCGACCGTGACCCTGGGCTTCGCCGCGGCCATCGGCCAGATCCTCATGCTGGATATGGTGTTCTCGATCGACAGCATCATTACCGCTGTCGGCATGACCGAACACTTGCCGATCATGATCATCGCGGTGGTGGTGTCGGTACTGGTGATGCTGCTCGCGGCTGATCCGCTGGCCAAGTTCATCAACGACAACCCGACCGTGGTCATGCTGGCGCTGGGCTTCCTGATCATGATCGGCATGACGCTGATCGCCGAAGGCTTCGGCGCCCATGTACCGAAAGGTTATGTGTATGCGGCCATGGCGTTCTCGGCCGGTATCGAGGTGTTGAACATGATGTCGCGCCGGGCGAAGCAGAAGAAGGTTGCTCAGCAGGCGTAATGGCTGACAACAAAAAAACCGCTTGGGCTGGTTGAGTCCAGGCGGTTTTTTTTCGCGTTGATGTTGGCGGTGTGTTGGAGAACCAGCCCCTCACCCCAGCCCTCTCCCGAGGGAGAGGGCTGGGGTGAGGGGCTCTTCAAATCCTGAGTTCGGCTCGATGATTCAGGTCGGCGTCATTCAAAAGAACAACCCGGTAGGTTCCCTTTCCCTCCGGGAGAGGGCTAGGGTGAGGGGCTCTTGATCTTCAGTGCGCGGCAACGTGCCGTACGGAATGCTTTTCTGTCTTCTCAACCGTCGGCGTCTGCACCGGGTGATGATGCCGCCGGGAAATCCGCAACACGCCCCACAACATGGCAGTCGCCACGGCCAGCCAGCCGGCTATCAACATCACGATGGTCATGGTCAGGCTCATTGGTGCCTCCTCTTCGCCCTGCGTCGGGCGCTCGCTTTTCGCAATTCGCTCTATTTCAGTGACAGTCTAGTCAATGGGGTGTTTCAAGCTATTGACCAAAGGTCGTTAGTGACCAATCACTTTGCTCTATGTAATCGCGGTGTCTGCGGTTTAAGGCTATACCGCGAGCAGGTGCGGCTCTATGATCGCTGGCGTTGCCGGAACACGATGTCCGGCGTCTGTGAAGAGAGTGAAGATGGTGCAGGTATTTTCTCGAATGCGTGGGGCGTTGCTTATCGGCGCCTGCGTGGCGGCGCTGAGCGGATGCGCAGGCAATGTGGTGCCGGAAGTCAAACGCTTGCCGGAGCGGGTTGAACTCAGTGGCACTTTTTATCGCGGCGAAGCCAATCAGAGCGGGCCACAGGTGCTGGCCAGTCTGCTGTCGCAACAAGGCATCGTGATCACTCCGGGACTTCTGGAAAAACCGCTGAACTTGCCGGGCGCTGAAGACAAGCTGCAGCAAAACATGCAGAACCTCGCCCGCGAATATGGCTTGGTGGTCTATCCGCTCGACAGCAAGCTGCCAGCCTTGTTGACTCAGGTTGCGGCAGGTTATCCGGTGATGGTGCGCTTCAGCGAGGGTTCGGCCTTTTGGGCTGAACCGCGTTACGCGATCCTCTCCGGCTACGACCGCAATAAGCAGAAGGTCCTGCTGCGCGCCGGCATGAATCGTCGGCAATTGATGGATTTTGGCAGCTTCGAGTCGGCGTTCGACAAATCCGGTGGCTGGGCGATTCTGATCCAGAAGCCGTCGCAGATCCCGGCCGCTGTAGACCGTGCCCGTTGGTTGAAAGCCGCCGATGAGCTGGCGCAGGCTGGTGAAGAAAACGCCGCGGCGCAAGCGAGAAAAGCTCTGGCGGCGCAGTAAGGCTCCGTTCGTCATCTGCCGGGCACGACTGCGCCCGGCAGGCCTCTGAAGATCAGTACCCGTGCTTCGCGGGTGAATCAAGGAGGCAACATGGCAGATTCCTCAACCCCGAAAGGCCCGCATTCGTCCGATCACTCCTCGGGTGATGATCTGGGATTCGATCCGGATTCGCCGGACCTTGACGATCCGCAAGTCGATCCGGTCGGTCCGGCCAAGGCGCCGCTGGATGTCGAGCCTGGTGAAGATCCGAAGAAACCGGCCAAGCCCTACGATCCGATGGCCGATCTGAAACCTTGATGCGAGGTGCGTATGAGTACCGATTCAAGCTTCGACGATCACAAACCTGACAGCGTCCCGACCACGCCGGAGCCAGACGTTGATCCGGTGCTGGATCCGGGCAGTCCGATGCGCGATCCACTGGCGCGGCCCAATGTGCTGACGCCCGACGTTTCGCCAGAGCCGAGCTCGGGCGATGGCATCCCCGATGACGACAAGATGCCGCTGCCCAACGACTGAAAAAGCAGCAGACGAAAAAAAGCCCCGAAAACTCGGGGCTTTTTCATGCTCGCAGGATCTACTTTGCCGCTTCGACCACGCCACTCTGACGACTCTTGAGGTTTTTGTCGGCCTTGTATTGCTGGGCTACCGCAGGAACATTCGCGCTGCGCCCGGTCTCCACCCAGCTGCGGATACGGCTGGCATCGGCAAAATGCGTGTACTTGCCAAACGCATCGAGAATCACCAGGGCGACCGGGCGATTGCCCATCTTCGTCACCAGCACCAGGCAATGGCCGGCCGGATTGGTGAAGCCGGTCTTGGTGATCTTGATGTCCCAATCGGCCTTGTTGACCAGATGATCGGTATTGCGAAAGCCCAGGGTGTAGTTGGGCTTGCGGAACGCCACGGTTTTTTCCTTGGTGGTGGTCAACTGCACGAGTAATGGCTGCTTGTGTGCAGCTACCAGCAATTTGCTCAGGTCGCGGGCAGTGGAGACGTTGCGTTCCGACAGGCCGGTCGGCTCGACGAAGTGTGTGCTGGTCATGCCCAGCGCCTTGGCCTTGGCGTTCATCGCCGCAATAAAAGCTGCATAGCCGCCCGGGTAGTGATGCGCAAGGCTGGCGGCAGCACGGTTTTCCGAAGACATCAACGCGATCAGCAGCATCTCGCGGCGCGGCAGCTCACTTTTGAGTTTGACCCGGGAGAACACACCCTTCATTTCCGGCGTGTTCCTGATATCGACATCGATCCATTCGTCCATGTTCTGTCGAGCTTCTACCACCACCAGGCCGGTCATCAGCTTGCTGACAGAGGCGATCGGCACGATCACGTCAGGGTTGCTGGAATAAATGACTTTATTGGTCTGCATATCCATGAGCAGGGCGCTGCCGGACGCAATCTTCAGGGTCGAAGCGTCGCGCGGGACAGCGGTGGTTTCCGCAGCGTTGATCGTTGGCGTGATGAATGTGCCTGTGACAGCAAAAAACAGGCTCAGAATCGAGAGACGAATTTTCACGCGGGCGAACTCATAAGGGTTGGATATTCCGTTAGTTTGTAACGGGTTATTTCTTAAAACCGGCGCATTTTAGGAGTATGGCTGAAGAACTGTCGATGGTTGTTTGAGAGACCTGAAAATCTCGTGAAAAGGCCTGTAAAAAGAGCGGTTTCCGGCGAACGGTTGAAGTTTTTTCTCAGGCATGAAAAACCCCGCACAAGGCGGGGTTCCGATACGGTGGAAAAAAACCGCTCAGGCGTGCAGGGTTTCTGCCGCGTACAGGGTGTTTTCCAGCAGGCAGGCGCGAGTCATCGGGCCGACGCCACCCGGTACCGGGGTGATCCAGCCGGCGCGGGGCAGGGCGGTTTCGTAGACGACGTCACCGACCAGCTTGCCGTCGTCCTGACGGTTGATGCCGACGTCGATCACGATCGCGCCTTCCTTGATCCACTCGCCCTTGACCAGGCCCGGCTTGCCGGCGGCAACGACCACCAGATCGGCTCGGCCGACGTGACCGGCCAGATCCTTGGTGAAGCGATGGGTCACGGTGACGGTGCAGCCGGCCAGCAGCAGTTCCATGGCCATCGGGCGACCGACGATATTGGAGGCGCCGACGACTACAGCGTCCATCCCGTAAAGGTCAGCACCGGTGCTTTCGAGCAGGGTCATGATGCCTTTCGGGGTGCACGGGCGCAGCAGCGGAATGCGCTGGGCCAGACGACCGACGTTGTAGGGGTGGAAACCGTCGACGTCTTTGTCCGGGCGGATGCGTTCCAGCAATTTGGACGCATCGAGGTGGTCGGGCAGAGGCAGCTGCAGGAGAACGCCGTCGATGGCCGGGTCGTCATTGAGACGATCGATCAGGTCGGTCAGGGCGTCCTGAGTGGTGTCGGAGGGCAGGTCGTAGGCTTGAGAGAGGAAGCCAACCTCTTCACAGTCTTTACGCTTGTGCGAGACATAAACCTGAGAGGCAGGATCGCTGCCGACCAGGATCACCGCGAGGCCGGGGGTGCGCAGGCCTTGCTGGCGACGCTCGGCAACTCGTTGGGCGATCTGCTGGCGCAGGCTGGCGGCGATCGATTTGCCGTCGATTAGTTGTGCAGTCATTGCGCGTGATTAACCATCGAGAGGGGAAAAAATGAGAACGCATTCTCGCATGTCGAGCGGTGAGGGCAAAGGCGCTTGGTCAGCAAATTCCTCTAACTCCTTTAATTAAATGAATTTTTTTCAAAAAGGATTTGACGACCTTTGGAGCCCTCTATACTATTCGTCGCACTTGTCGGGCACAGCCTAGCACTGGTTAAGAAGGTGAAGCGGAATCAAGGTTCTGCGACACTGGAAAGCACTTAGTTTGTAGTCCTTTAAGAGTACAGATTAACAAGGCGCCCGTAGCTCAGCTGGATAGAGCATCCGCCTTCTAAGCGGATGGTCGCAGGTTCGAGTCCTGCCGGGTGCGCCATTAGGCAGCTTTGGCACAAGTAACGCGATATGGTGGGCGTAGCTCAGTTGGTAGAGCACGGGATTGTGACTCCCGTTGTCGTGGGTTCGATCCCCATCGTCCACCCCATATTTCGAAAGGCGCCAGATTTAACGGTCTGGCGCCTTTGCTTTAAAAGCTTCATCCGCGGATGTGGTGGAATTGGTAGACACACTGGATTTAGGTTCCAGCGCCGCGAGGCGTAAGAGTTCGAGTCTCTTCATCCGCACCAAATAAAGCTTCATTTGTGCTTCGGGCCTGATGAGGTTTCGACAAAGAAGTTGTTTGGCTTTTTTGTTACGCAATATGGTGGGCGTAGCTCAGTTGGTAGAGCACGGGATTGTGACTCCCGTTGTCGTGGGTTCGATCCCCATCGTCCACCCCATATTTCGAAAGGCGCCAGATTTAACAGTCTGGCGCCTTTTTTGTTTTAGTGGTTCTGAAATCCGGTTATGGCCGGATTCAGGCCGCAGGGCAGGGCACTTCATCGAATTTACAGGTTCCGATGGGGCTGAGCTGCTCGCTGTTCCGGTCATTGCCGGTATAGCTGTCAGGGCCAATTGATTGTCCTTCTATATATAGAAGGGTTGATGCAGAGCCCTGAAGTGATCGCTTGTATTCGCCTGTGGAGTGCGCGGCATTCGTGCGGCGCTCCCTATAAATTGCCTGCTGTTTTTTTACCCGTTTCCAGTAGGGTGACTTCTTGAGTTTGACCCACTAGAATGCATGCCCTTGATTCTGGGGTCGGAAACGGCCGGCTAACGTCTGTGCAACGAGGAATATCCATGCAAGTTTCTGTTGAAAATACTACTGCTCTCGAGCGCCGCATGAGCGTCACCGTGCCGGCAGAGCGCATCGAGACTCAGGTCAACAAGCGTCTGCAGCAGACTGCCCAAAAGGCCAAAATTGCTGGCTTCCGTCCAGGCAAAGTGCCAATGAGCGAAATCAAGCGCCGTTTCGGTGCTGACGCGCGCCAGGAAGCGGTAGGCGACGTGATCCAGTCTTCGTTCTACGAAGCTGTGGTCGAGCAGAAGCTGAACCCAGCCGGTTCGCCTTCGATCGAGCCAAAATCCCTCGAAGCGGGCAAGGACCTGGAATACGTGGCCGTATTCGAAGTGTTCCCTGAGTTCACCGTTGCCGGTTTCGAAGGCATCACCGTTGAGCGCCTGAGCGCTGAAGTGGCTGACGCTGACCTGGACAAGATGCTGGACATCCTGCGCAAGCAGAACACCCGTTTTGAAGTGGCCGATCGTGCCGCCCAGAACGAAGATCAGTTGAACATCGATTTCGTTGGCAAGGTCGACGGCGAAGTGTTCGCTGGCGGTTCCGCCAAGGGCACTCAGCTGGTACTGGGTTCCGGCCGCATGATCCCGGGCTTCGAAGAAGGCCTGGTCGGCGCTAAAGCTGGTGAAGAGCGCGTTCTGAACCTGACCTTCCCTGAGGACTATCAGAACCTCGACCTCGCTGGCAAAGCGGCCGAGTTCACCGTGACCGTCAACACTGTGTCCGAGCCTAAGCTGCCTGAGCTGAACGAAGAGTTCTTCGCTCAATTCGGCATCAAGGAAAGCGGCATCGACGGTTTCCGCACCGAAGTTCGCAAGAACATGGAGCGTGAACTGCGTCAGGCGATCAAGTCCAAGGTCAAGAATCAGGTCATGGACGGTCTGCTGGCCACCAACCCGATCGAAGTGCCAAAGGCCCTGCTGTCCAACGAAGTTGACCGTCTGCGCGTGCAGGCTGTTCAGCAGTTCGGTGGCAACATCAAGCCAGACCAACTGCCGGCCGAGCTGTTCGAAGAGCAAGCCAAGCGTCGCGTCGTGCTGGGCCTGATCGTCGCTGAAGTGGTCAAGCAGTTCGATCTGAAGCCTGACGAAGCTCGCGTTCGCGAAATGATTCAGGAAATGGCTTCCGCTTACCAGGAGCCAGAGCAGGTCGTGTCGTGGTACTACAAAAACGAGCAGCAACTGAACGAAGTGCGTTCGGTTGTGCTGGAAGAACAAGTTGTGGATACTGTTCTGCAGAAAGCTAGTGTGACCGACAAATCGGTCTCCTACGAAGAAGCAGTCAAGCCGGTAGAAGCTCCAGCAGCCGACTGATTGATTTTGCGTTAGAAGTGCACACCATAAGCCAGCTCTCGAGCTGGCTTATGCGTATTCAAGACATAACTATTTGGGAGCGACTGCAGAGCATGTTCCGTAATTCTTATATTCAGCAGAACTCTGATATCCAGGCCGCCGGCGGCCTGGTCCCGATGGTTGTCGAGCAGTCCGCTCGTGGCGAACGCGCCTACGACATCTACTCGCGCCTGCTCAAGGAGCGAGTGATCTTTCTGGTGGGCCCGGTAGAGGACTACATGGCCAACCTGATCTGTGCGCAACTGCTGTTCCTTGAAGCGGAAAACCCGGACAAGGACATCCATCTGTACATCAACTCGCCGGGCGGTTCGGTGACTGCAGGCATGTCGATCTACGACACCATGCAGTTCATCAAGCCGAACGTATCGACCACCTGCATCGGTCAGGCCTGCAGCATGGGCGCATTCCTGCTCACCGCAGGTGCTCCGGGCAAGCGTTTCTGCCTGCCGAACTCGCGCGTGATGATTCACCAGCCACTGGGTGGTTTCCAGGGCCAGGCGTCGGACATCGAAATCCACGCCAAGGAAATCCTCTTCATCCGCGAGCGTCTGAACATGCTGATGGCCAAGCACAGCGGCCGTACTCTGGAAGAAATCGAGCGCGACACCAATCGCGACAACTTCATGAGTGCCGAAGCTGCGAAGGAATACGGCCTGATCGATGAAGTGATCAACCAGCGTCCAGCTTAATATAAGCAGCGCAAAACAGGCCTGATCGGCATGTCCGATCAGCGGCGGGCTTGAAAAAGCCCGCAATAGCCTTCATCTTGTGTTGCAAGCCTATCGGATTTGGATCGAACGAATGACTGACACCCGCAACGGCGAGGACAACGGCAAGCTGCTCTATTGCTCCTTCTGTGGCAAAAGCCAGCATGAAGTGCGCAAATTGATTGCCGGCCCCTCGGTCTTTATCTGCGACGAGTGCGTCGACCTGTGCAATGACATCATCCGCGAGGAGGTGCAGGAAGCACAGGCCGAAAGCAGCGCGCATAAATTGCCTTCGCCTAAAGAAATCAGCGGCATCCTTGACCAGTACGTCATTGGTCAGGAGCGTGCGAAAAAGGTTTTGGCCGTAGCGGTGTACAACCACTACAAGCGCCTGAACCAGCGTGACAAAAAGGCTGACGACGTCGAACTCGGCAAGAGCAACATCCTGCTGATCGGCCCGACCGGCTCTGGTAAAACCCTGCTGGCCGAAACGCTGGCCCGCTTGCTGAACGTTCCGTTCACCATCGCCGACGCAACCACCCTCACCGAGGCCGGTTACGTGGGTGAAGATGTCGAGAACATCATTCAGAAGCTGCTGCAGAAGTGCGATTACGACGTAGAGAAAGCCCAGATGGGTATTGTCTACATCGACGAAATCGACAAGATTTCCCGCAAGTCCGACAACCCGTCGATCACCCGTGATGTTTCCGGTGAAGGCGTGCAGCAGGCCTTGCTCAAGTTGATCGAAGGCACGGTCGCCTCGGTACCGCCGCAAGGTGGCCGCAAGCATCCGCAGCAGGAGTTCCTGCAGGTCGACACCCGTAACATCCTGTTCATCTGCGGTGGTGCGTTCTCAGGCCTGGAAAAGGTCATTCAGAACCGTTCCACCAAAGGCGGCATCGGCTTCAACGCCGAAGTGCGCAGCAAGGAAGAAGGCAAGAAAGTCGGTGAATCCCTGCGTGAAGTCGAGCCTGACGATCTGGTCAAGTTCGGTCTGATCCCGGAGTTCGTCGGTCGTCTGCCGGTCCTGGCGACACTGGACGAGCTCGACGAGGCTGCGCTGATGCAGATCCTCACCGAGCCGAAAAATGCTCTGACCAAACAGTATGCCAAGCTGTTCGAGATGGAAGGCGTGGACCTGGAATTCCGTTCCGACGCGCTGAAATCGGTCGCCAAGCGTGCCCTGGAACGTAAAACCGGTGCTCGTGGCCTGCGTTCGATTCTCGAAGGTGTGCTGCTCGACACGATGTATGAGATCCCCTCGCAGTCCGAGGTGAGCAAGGTCGTGATCGATGAAAGCGTGATCGAAGGCAAGTCCAAGCCACTGTATATCTACGAAAACAGTGAGCCGGCGGCCAAGGCAGCGCCGGACGCGTAAGCGTCCACCGCGCCGCAACAAAGAAGGGGCCTTCGGGCCTCTTTTTTTTTAAGTCGTTTTTTACCTCCGCTTTACGCTTGTTTTTTTTCGAGGCAGCCCCCATCTTGGTTTCAAGCTCAATTCCATCTGATTACGGCCATATGGCCGCCGTAGAGGCGAAATCATGAAGACAACCATCGAATTGCCTCTCCTGCCATTGCGTGATGTCGTGGTTTATCCGCACATGGTTATCCCGCTGTTCGTGGGGCGCGAGAAATCCATCGAAGCCCTCGAGGCCGCGATGACGGGTGACAAGCAGATTCTGCTGCTGGCCCAGCGAAACCCGGCTGACGATGATCCCGGTGAAGACGCTCTCTATCGCGTAGGTACGATTGCTACCGTTCTGCAGCTGCTGAAGCTGCCTGATGGCACGGTCAAGGTTCTGGTCGAAGGCGAGCAGCGTGGTACCGTCGAACGCTTCAGCGAAGTCGATGGCCACTGCCGCGCCGAAGTCTCTTTGATCGAAGAAGTCGATGCCGCCGAGCGCGAGTCGGAAGTCTTCGTGCGCACGTTGCTGTCGCAGTTCGAACAATATGTGCAGCTGGGCAAGAAGGTCCCGGCTGAAGTCCTGTCATCCCTCAACAGCATCGATGAGCCGGGTCGCCTGGTCGATACCATGGCCGCGCACATGGCGCTGAAAATCGAGCAGAAGCAGGAAATCCTCGAGATCATCGATCTGTCGGCCCGTGTCGAGCACGTGCTGGCGCTGCTGGACGCCGAAATCGACCTGCTGCAGGTTGAGAAACGCATTCGCGGTCGCGTCAAAAAGCAAATGGAGCGGAGCCAGCGCGAGTACTACCTGAATGAGCAGATGAAGGCCATTCAGAAAGAGCTCGGCGATGGTGACGAAGGCCACAACGAAATCGAAGAGCTGAAAAAGCGCATCGATGCTGCCGGCCTGCCGAAAGACGCACTGGCCAAAGCCACCGCCGAGCTGAACAAGCTCAAGCAAATGTCGCCGATGTCGGCTGAAGCCACCGTGGTGCGCTCGTACATCGACTGGCTGGTGCAGGTGCCGTGGAAGGCGCAGAGCAAGGTACGCCTCGATCTGGCCCGTGCTGAAGATATTCTCGACGCCGATCACTACGGTCTTGAAGAGGTCAAGGAACGCATCCTTGAATACCTCGCCGTGCAAAAGCGCGTGAAGAAAATCCGTGGCCCGGTGTTGTGCCTGGTCGGGCCTCCAGGTGTGGGTAAAACCTCGCTGGCGGAGTCGATCGCCCACGCCACCAATCGCAAATTCGTGCGCATGGCCCTCGGCGGTGTGCGTGATGAAGCGGAAATTCGTGGTCATCGCCGGACCTACATCGGTTCGATGCCGGGAAGATTGATTCAAAAAATGACAAAGGTGGGCGTTCGTAACCCGCTGTTCCTGCTCGATGAAATCGACAAGATGGGCAGCGACATGCGTGGCGACCCGGCGTCTGCGTTGCTGGAAGTGCTCGATCCCGAGCAAAACCACAACTTCAACGATCACTATCTGGAAGTCGACTACGACCTGTCCGATGTGATGTTCCTGTGCACCTCGAACTCGATGAACATCCCGCCAGCGCTGCTGGACCGGATGGAAGTCATCCGTCTGCCGGGTTACACCGAAGACGAGAAGATCAACATCGCCGTGAAATACCTGTCGCCAAAACAGATCGCCGCCAATGGTCTGAAGAAGGGCGAGCTGGAGTTCGACGAGGAAGCGATCCGCGACATCATCCGTTACTACACTCGTGAAGCGGGCGTGCGTGGCCTTGAGCGGCAGATTGCCAAGGTCTGCCGCAAGGCGGTCAAAGAGCATGCGCTGGAAAAACGTTTCTCGGTAAAAGTGACAGCTGATCTGCTTGAGCATTTCCTGGGCGTGCGTAAATTCCGCTACGGTCTGGCCGAGCAACAGGATCAGGTGGGGCAGGTGACTGGCCTGGCATGGACTCAGGTTGGCGGCGAATTGCTGACGATCGAAGCCGCTGTGATTCCGGGCAAAGGCCAGCTGATCAAGACCGGTTCGCTCGGTGATGTAATGGTCGAATCGATCACTGCCGCGCAGACCGTGGTCCGCAGCCGCGCCAAGAGCCTGGGCATTCCACTGGACTTCCACGAGAAGCGCGACACCCACATTCACATGCCGGAAGGGGCGACGCCGAAAGACGGTCCTAGCGCTGGCGTCGGTATGTGCACGGCGCTGGTCTCGGCATTGACCGGTATTCCGGTGCGCGCCGACGTCGCCATGACCGGTGAGATCACCTTGCGTGGGCAGGTGCTGGCGATTGGCGGCCTGAAAGAAAAACTGCTGGCGGCGCATCGCGGCGGAATCAAGATTGTGATTATTCCGGAAGAAAACGTCCGCGATCTGAAGGAGATTCCTGACAATATCAAGCAGGATCTGCAGATCAAACCGGTTAAATGGATTGACGAGGTCCTGCAAATTGCGCTGCAATACGCGCCGGAGCCCTTGCCGGATGTGGCTCCAGAGATAGTTGCCAAGGACGAAAAACGCGAGTCTGATGCCAAGGAAAGAATTAGCACGCATTAATACGTTTTAGCCTGGGGGGCTTTCCTTGACAGCTTTTTAGAGCCCTTGTTATAAAGCGGCTCTTAAGTGTCTGTAGGCCATTCAGCACTCGTTTTTGCTTTCACCAAAAAACTTAGAAACATCTCAAAATAGATATAAGGGGACTTAGAGTGAACAAGTCGGAACTGATTGATGCTATCGCTGCATCCGCTGATATCCCGAAAGCTGCTGCTGGCCGTGCGCTGGACGCTGTAATCGAATCCGTCACTGGCGCTCTGAAGGCTGGCGACTCCGTTGTTCTGGTTGGTTTCGGTACTTTCTCCGTGACTGACCGTCCGGCTCGTACCGGTCGCAACCCGCAAACCGGCAAGACTCTGGAAATCCCGGCTGCCAAGAAGCCAGGTTTCAAAGCCGGTAAAGCACTGAAAGAAGCTGTTAACTGAGTTTTCAGGTTTTTACCCATCCGGGTCGGGGTCAAGCCTGACTTGGCAGCGGAGCGGTAGAGCAGGTGGCTGGAACAGGCACCTGTAACGCCGGGATCGAGGGTTCGAGCCCTGTCCGCTCCGCCAGTTACGAGAAGGCGCATCCTCGGATGCGCCTTTCTTCTATCCGGATTCTACCCACGCTCCACGGTTGCCTAAATTGAAGTTCAACCGTTTCTGGGGGACGCATGCTGCAGAATATCAGGGACAATTCACAAGGCTGGATTGCCAAGACCATTATCGGGGTCATCGTTGCACTGATGGCCCTGACCGGTTTCGACGCCATTTTCCAGGCCACGACTCACAAGAACGAGGCGGCCAAGGTCAACGGTGACGAAATCAGCCAGAACGAGCTGAGCCAGGCCGTTGACATGCAACGCCGTCAGCTGATGCAACAGCTGGGCAAGGACTTCGATGCTTCCTTGCTCGACGAAAAAATGCTGCGCGAATCGGCTCTCAAAGGCCTGATCGACCGCAAGCTGCTGCTGCAAGGCGCCGAACAGGCGAAGTTCTCTTTCTCCGAAGCCGCGCTGGATCAGGTGATCCTGCAGACGCCTGAATTCCAGGTCGATGGCAAGTTCAGCTCCGAGCGTTTCGACCAGGTAATCCGCCAACTGGGTTACAGCCGCATGCAGTTCCGCCAGATGCTGGCTCAGGAAATGCTGATCGGCCAGTTGCGCGCAGGCGTTGCCGGCAGCGGTTTCGTCACCGACGCCGAAGTGCTGGCATTCGCCCGTCTGGAAAAACAGACCCGCGATTTCGCCACTCTGAACGTTAAGGCCGACCCGGCTGCGGTCAAGCTGACCGACGACGAGGTCAAGGCTTACTACGACGAGCACGCCAAGGAATTCATGACGCCGGATCAGGTGATCATCGATTACGTCGAGCTGAAGAAGTCGTCGTTCTTCGATCAGGTCGCGGTCAAGGATGAAGACCTTGAGGCGGCGTATCAGAAAGAAATCGCCAACCTGTCGGAACAGCGTCGTGCCGCTCACATCCTCATTGAAGTGAACGACAAGACCACCGAGGCGCAGGCCAAAGCGAAGATCGATGAAGTCCAGGCGCGTCTGGCCAAGGGCGAGAAGTTCGAAGCGCTGGCCAAGGAGTTCTCGCAGGATCCGGGTTCTGCCAACAACGGTGGTGACCTCGGTTATGCCGGTCCTGGCGTTTATGACCCGGCTTTCGAAAAAGCCCTGTACTCCTTGTCGAAAGACCAGGTGTCGGAGCCGATTCGTACTGACTTCGGTTTCCACCTGATCAAGCTGCTGGGCGTGGAAGCGCCTGAAGTGCCGACCCTCGCTAGCTTGAAAGACAAGCTGACCCGCGAGCTGAAAGCCGCTCAGGTCGAGCAGCGTTTCGTTGAAGCGACCAAGCAGCTGGAAGACTCGGCGTTCGAAGCCTCTGACCTAGCTCAGCCAGCAGCGGACCTGAAACTGACCGTACACACCTCCAAGCCGTTTGGCCGTGAAGGTGGCGAAGGTGTTGCGGCCAACCGTGCCGTGGTCACTGCCGCGTTCAGCCCCGAAGTGATTGATGAAGGTGCCAACAGCACCGCCATCGAACTGGACCCGGAAACGGTGATCGTGCTGCGTGCCAAGGAACACCTGAAGCCTGCGCAATTGCCCCTGGAAAGCGTGAGCGCGGCGATCCGCACTCAGTTGACCAAGGAGCACGCCAGTGCCGAGGCCAAGACCCGTGCCGAGAAGCTGATTGCTGATCTGCGTGACGGCAAGGCGCCGCTGGACAAGGCGGTTGACGGTCAGAACTGGAAAACCACTGAAGCGGCCACCCGTGGTCAGGAAGGGGTTGATCCGGCTGT
Organism: Pseudomonas sp. HN2; assembly: GCF_020736465.1. NCBI lineage: Bacteria > Pseudomonadati > Pseudomonadota > Gammaproteobacteria > Pseudomonadales > Pseudomonadaceae > Pseudomonas > Pseudomonas sp. HN2. The sequence continues at coordinate 3,887,161 of NZ_CP085885.1, read as the reverse complement.
GCTGCAGGCGTTGTTCCGGATGCCGAAGCCGGCTGCCAAGGACAAGCCGACGTTCACCAGCGTTACGTTGCCGGACGGTAGTCTGATGATCGTGCGTCTGAATGGCGTCAATGAAGCGGCTGCGCCGACGGATGAGGAGAAGGCGCAATATCGTCGCTTCCTCGCTTCCCGTGAGGGGCAGCAGGACTTTGCGGCTTATCGCAAGCAATTGGAAGCTGAGGCGAAGATCGAGCGGTTCTGATCTTTTGCCTGAGGTGGATTGAGGAAGCCCCGGCCTGGTTGGTCGGGGCTTTTTCGTTTTTGGGCCGGTGGTTTTTGGGCCGGTCGTGCGCTTGGGGGGGGTGGTTCTGTGGGAGCGAGCCTGCTCGCGAAGGCGGCTTGACGGCCGACCTGTTTCTTCAGATGTACACTTTCCCCGGCATGCGCGGCAGTTCTGGGTAGTGTGGCCGTCGAGTCGCCGGGCCACGGCGGATTGCACACGCTGGCAGATCATTTGTCGGCGCGGCTTTTTCCTTGCGGCCATGACCGGTAGAGTTGTAACCGATTCTTGACACTATTCCATGCGCCATGGGGCGGCGATCTGTTGCACAATACGCCCCGGACTGTTTTCCCTCAGGATGTTCAATGTTGATTTCCACTCCCATGCGTGTTGTCGGGCTGGCGCTTTTGTTGACTGCGGTGGCCGGTTGTTCGAAGGACAAGCCGATCTATGAGCATGAGAACTTCGATGACTCCGGCACCTTTTCGCGCAATTACCCGGTGACCGATACCGCCAGTTGCGAAGCGGCGCGGCGTGCGTTGCTCAGTCAGGGCTACATCATTACCAGCAGTGATCCGAAGCTGGTCAGCGGTCACAAGAGTTTCCAGCAGACCGGCGAGACGCACCTGGAGATCAGCTTCAACGTGGTCTGTGCCGAAGACGGCAGCGCCGGGCATCACGCTACGGTGTTCGCCAACGCCCTGCAGGACCGTTACGCGCTGAAGAAGACCAACAACTCGGCCAGCCTCGGGGTTGGCGTGTTGGGTTCGGTATCGATGCCGATCGGTTCTTCAGACGACTCGATGGTCAAGGTCGCCAGCGAGACGGTCACTGCGCAGAAGTTCTACGAGCGTTTCTTCACCTTGGTGGAGCAGTTCCTCCCCGCCGATGCGAAGAAGGCTGCGCACATCGAAGAAAAACCGAAAACCGATCTCGGCGTGCCAGAGCCCAAGGCGACGCCTGCACCCGCTGCTGCGCCATTGGTGCCAGCACCTGCAGCGGAACCGGCGCCTGCGCCGGTTGAAACCGCGCCAGTGAGCTCCGAGCCAGTGGTGCCGCCAGCTGAGTCGACGCCGATCACACCAGCGCCTGCGCCCGCGCAGGAGCCAGCGCCGGCCAGCGAAACCATCACGCCACCGACCAACCCGGATATTCCACCGCCGTCCGAGCCGATCCCGGCGATGCCTGCGTCGGGCCAATAACCCCGCGTTTCAAACTGTAGGAGTGAGCCTGCTCGCGATGACGGTTTATCAGTCACTTCATCAATGACTGATACACCGCTATCGCGAGCAGGCTCACTCCTACATTGTTTTGGGGTGGCTTAAGATCTCGTTACATAGCTGCCATACCATTGCGCGATAAATCTCCAATCACCTGCTACGTTTTATTCATGAAGGTCGCGTTTCACTTTTCCTTCACACGGGCACTTTATGCTCGGGGCACAGGTCGATTGATCAGCCATTTTCACCGCGAGCGGTTTGGGGGATTTATACGATGGATGAGTATCAGGAAGAACTGCTCGAATACCAGGCCTTTGAACTGGATCAACCAGAGCCGGCTGACGATGCAACGGAGCTCTGAGCTTCAAGCTCCCGAGCGATAATTGCGTCGGGATTCGCCGGGCGTCTGGCCGCTCCAGCGTTTGAATGCGCGCTGGAAAGCTTCGGCTGAGGCGAAGCCCAGCAGGTAGGCGATTTCGCCGAACGCCAGTTCGGTGTCGCGGATATAGGTCATCGCCAGGTCGCGGCGTGTGTCGTTGAGGATTGCGCGGAACTGCGTGCCTTCTTCGGCAAGCTTGCGGCGCAGGGTCCAGGTGGGCAGTTTCAGGCGTGCGGCGACTTCTTCAAGATCCGGTTCGCGGCCGCCATTGAGCAGGGGGCCGAGCAATTGGGTGATGCGCTCGCGCAGGCTGCGGGTGCGGGTCAATTGCTCCAGTTCCCGCTCACACAGTTGCAGTAGATGTCGCCAGGTGCTCGGACAATGCTCGGGGTTGCGCAGGGCGAGGCTGCCCAAGCTCAGGCGCAATTGATTGCGTTCGGCGCTGAACTGGATCGGGCAGTCGCCGAGCACGGTGTACGCGTCGCGGTAGTCCGGCGCTTCGAACTCGATTTCGATCCTTTCGGCGCGCAACAATTGGCCGCAAAGCCCCGACAATTGGTGCAGCCAGCCGGCGAGGATCGAATCGACCACGAAGCGGTTATAGGCGTTGTACGGGCTGATCGAGTAGAAACGCAACCAGGCGCCATTGGCGTCTTCATGGAAACTGGATTGCCCGCGGTAATTGGAACCGTAAAGCGGTTCAAAGCGGGTCAGGCAGCGGGCCGCTTCGCGTACGGTGGGCGCCTGCGCGGCGGTGATGCCGGCCAGACCTGCCTGATTCAAGCGAATCATCCGGCCCATGCGCAGGCCCAGGGCCGGGTCGCCCGTCAGCTGGATGGCGGCATGGCCAAGGCGCATGTAGCGCGGGATTGATAAACGCGCTCCTGCCTCGGCCAGTCGCGCAGCATCGAGGCCGTATTGCTCCAATAACGGCAGCGGGTCGGCGTCGTGGCTGCGCACGGCATCAGCCAGGCTGTGCACGAAGCCTACCGACAGATCCCCGAGACGCATCGGCTGCGGCTTCATGATTTACAGCCAGACGTTCAGCAAACGCGCGCCACGGGTTTCGCTATCGGCGAACTGCTGTCCGTTGCTGCTGAGAAAGCTCCTGCCGGTGCTCGGCTTGTCCCAGAACTGCCCGCGCATGAACACACTGACGCCGGCAATCGCGCGGCTGCTCGGCGGTTGTGCGGTGAGGGTCAGTCGATGCCAGGCCTGGCCTTCACTGAGGTCGCCGGGCTTGAGGCTGACCGACCCTGGCGTGCTCGAACCTTTGTAGCCCCGCCACGGTTTGTCCCAGGCACCCTGGCCAATGACCTGCGCTGGTACGGCCACCAGTTGCGCGCCTTGTTCATCGAGGGTGCGGTAGTTGGCGGGATACCAGCTGTCACTGCCGATCAGGATGCCCAAGCGTCCGGCCGGTGTGTCGACGACCTGGATGGCGTGTTTGTCCTCGGCCTTGATCACGCCTTGCTGATCGAAGATCGGGTGCATCTGCCGTTGCGGCTGGCCCAGCGGCACGCCGTCGCGGCCGAAGACCACGCTGCTGTTGAACAGGGCGCCGCTACCGGGCTTGAGCTGACCGTCGCGAATGCTTGGCTCCGGCAGCACGATGGAGCCGGCCACCAGTGTGACCTGAAACTCCTTGGCCAGGCCCCCGAACAGCGCCTGATAATCCTTGGCCATGGCCTTCGATTTCATCCGCAGGTGCGCGTCGTCCAGACGTTGCTCGCCCTTTGCACTCAGCCAGGCGCGGGCGAACAGCAACGGATTGCTCGCCGCCAGCCAGTTCATCGCCTCAGCCAGGGTCGGCGCCTGGTACAGCTCGTCTTTCTCGCCGCTGATCATCAGCCAGGTGCCGACATGCTCGGGCAAGACCACCACGGTTTTCTCATTGAGCAAGCCTTGATCGCGGGCTTGCTGAAGATAAGCCGCGAGCTTGCGGTGCAGGCGTGCGGAGCTTTGATAATCGGTGGGAAACAGTTCGGGCTGAATGCCCAGGAGGTTGCCGCGATCGGCGGGTGTGCCCTGATCGACAGCAAGCTTGATGCGCAGATCCGACAGGTAATGCCCCGCCGGCCGGTCCGCCGCCCACATGGCGTAGGTGGTCAAAGCGGCAACGAGGGCCATGGAGAAAAACAGATACAGAAGTTTGCGCATGAAAACCAACAACAGCCGGGTACAGAGTGTGGCGCCTAGGTTAGGGCCCATGGCCCGGATTGCCAAGGGGCCCTGCGCATTTGGATCAATAACTTGTCAGTTACGGTCATTGAGTGACAGCGGTGCGCCTCTTAGTCTGTCGAACATGACTGACGGGGGACGCAGAGCTCCCGCAATTTTCCGTGATCGCTCGTTGTGGAGTTACCGATGACCGCCGCTCATTACCCGCATCTGCTGGCCCCGCTGGACCTGGGATTCACCACGCTGCGCAACCGCACCCTGATGGGCTCGATGCACACTGGCCTGGAAGAAAAACCGGGTGGCTTCGAACGCATGGCGGCGTACTTCGCTGAACGTGCCCGGGGCGGCGTAGGCCTGATGGTCACGGGCGGCATCGGCCCGAATGATGAAGGCGGCGTGTACTCTGGCGCGGCGAAACTGACCAGCGAAGAAGAGGCGCTCAAGCACCGCATCGTCACCCGCGCCGTGCATGAGGCCGGCGGCAAGATCTGCATGCAGATTCTCCACGCCGGCCGTTATGCCTACAGCCCGAAGCAGGTAGCGCCGAGCGCGATCCAGGCGCCGATCAACCCGTTCAAGCCCAAAGAGCTGGACGAGGAGGGCATCGAGAAGCAGATCAGCGATTTCGTCACCTGTTCGGTGCTGGCGCAGTCCGCCGAATACGACGGCGTCGAGATAATGGGGTCGGAAGGTTATTTCATTAACCAGTTCCTCGCCGCCCACACCAACCACCGCACCGATCGCTGGGGTGGCAGCTACGAAAACCGCATGCGCCTGCCGGTGGAAATCGTCCGCCGTGTGCGCGAAGCGGTGGGACCGAACTTCATCATTATTTTCCGTCTGTCGATGCTCGATCTGGTCGAGGGCGGCAGCACCTGGGACGAGATCGTCACCCTGGCCAAAGCCATTGAGCAGGCCGGTGCGACCATCATCAACACTGGCATCGGCTGGCACGAAGCGCGGATTCCGACCATCGCCACCAAAGTCCCGCGCGCGGCATTCAGCAAAGTCACGGCCAAGTTGCGCGGCTCGGTGAGCATTCCGCTGATCACCACCAACCGCATCAATACCCCGGAAATCGCCGAGCAGATTCTTGCCGAAGGCGATGCCGATATGGTCTCGATGGCGCGGCCGTTCCTCGCCGACCCGGAGTTCGTCAACAAGGCTGCCGAAGGCCGCGCCGACGAAATCAACACCTGCATCGGCTGCAACCAGGCGTGCCTGGACCACACCTTTGGCGGCAAGCTCACCAGTTGCCTGGTCAACCCGCGCGCCTGCCACGAGACCGAACTCAATTACCTGCCGGTGCAGCAGATCAAGAAAATCGCCGTGGTCGGTGCCGGGCCTGCCGGGTTGTCCGCCGCCACCGTGGCCGCCGAGCGCGGTCATCAGGTAACGCTGTTCGATTCGGCCAGTGAGATCGGTGGCCAGTTCAACATCGCCAAGCGCGTGCCGGGCAAGGAAGAGTTTTTCGAGACCCTGCGCTATTTCAAGCGCAAGTTGCAGACCACGAATGTCGAGGTGTGCCTGAACACCCGCGTCGACGTGACGAAACTGGTTGAAGGTGGCTACGACGAAATCATTCTCGCCACCGGTATTGCCCCGCGCGTGCCAGCGATTCCGGGTGTCGAGAACGCCAAGGTACTGAGTTATCTGGACGTAATCCTCGAGCGCAAGCCGGTCGGCAAGCGGGTCGCGGTGATCGGTGCGGGCGGGATCGGTTTTGACGTGTCGGAATTCCTCGTCCATCAAGGCGTGGCCACCAGTCTTGATCGCGCGGCATTCTGGAAAGAGTGGGGCATCGACACGCAACTGCAAGCCCGTGGTGGTGTGGCGGGGATCAAAGCGGCACCCCATGCGCCGGCCCGTGAGGTGTTCCTGTTGCAACGCAAGAAAACCAAGGTCGGCGACGGTCTGGGCAAAACCACTGGCTGGATTCATCGCACCGGTCTGAAGAACAAACAGGTACAGATGCTCAACAGCGTTGAGTACCTGAGCATCGATGACCAGGGCTTGCATATCCGCATCGGCGAAACCGGCGAGCCGCAATTGCTGGCGGTGGACAACATCGTGATCTGCGCCGGGCAGGATCCGTTGCGTGAGTTGCACGATGGCCTGGTCGAAGCCGGACAGAATGTGCACTTGATCGGTGGCGCGGATGTGGCGGCGGAGCTGGATGCCAAGCGGGCGATCAATCAGGGTTCGCGCCTGGCCGCTGAGCTGTAAACACATTTTGTAGGAGTTGCCGCAGGCTGCGATCTGTTGATCTTGTGTTCGAAAGCAAGATCAAGAGATCGCAGCCTGCGGCAGCTCCTACTAATATGTCGTCTTTTCCAGATTGTGCTGTACCCATGCTTCTGCCTCCCGCCAATTGGCTACCCCAAGCTCCCCTCGAACCCCTCCATCTGGACTGGCTGGCAAGCGCCGGCATCGAAGTCGCGATCCTGCGCCTCGATCAGATCGACCCGCTGATCAGTGGCAACAAGTGGTTCAAACTCGCCGAACACCTCAAAGCCGCCGAGCGCGCCGGTGCCGACGGCATCATCAGCCTCGGCGGTGCGCATTCCAATCACCTGCACGCGCTGGCGGCGGCGGGCAGGCGGCTGGGATTCAAAACTGTAGGGCTGCTGCGTGGGCACCCGCAGGACACGCCGACGGTGGAGGATCTGCAAGCGTTCGGCATGCAGTTGCACTGGCTGGGTTACGCCGGCTACCGCGCCCGGCACGAGCCGGGATTCTGGACGCCCTGGCAGACTCAGTATCCAACGTTGCAGGCGGTGCCCGAGGGCGGTGGCGGACTGGCCGGTGCCTTGGGGTGCGCGGCGATCAGGCAGCAGGTCGATGAACAATTGCCCAGGCTGGGATGGAATGATTTCGACGCCTGGTGGCTGGCCTGTGGCACGGGCACGACGCTGGCCGGGCTGGCAATCGTCGAGAAAGGCAAGCGCTCAGTGTACGGCGCGCTGGCGGTGCCGGATGATCACGGCGTGGCGCCGAATATCGAATCGATTCTTGCGCACGCCAACGGGCCTGCGGCGGACTATCGGCTGATCGATGCCAGCCGTGGCGGCTTCGCCAAGGTTGATGAGGCGTTGCTGAACTTCATCGAACAGACCGAGCAGGCGACCGGCATTCCCTTGGAACCGCTGTACACCGGCAAGGCCGTGCTGGCGCTCAAGCGGCATGTCGAATCGGGCGGATTCGCCGCCGGTACTCGTCTGATTTTCGTCCACACCGGTGGCCTGCAAGGGCGGCGCGGGATTGCCGCGACGCCGTGAAGCTCAGCCGCGCTTGGGCATTCTTTGCAGCAAGGTGTTATTGCGCACCACCTCATCGAACACCGTCCTTACGCTACTCAGTTAACTGTGAATCCGCCGGAATATTTATGCCTGCAAGGTGAGATGTTTTGCAGCCAGGATAACTGCTTACTGCCCGGTTTTAATTTGCCAGTTAGTTGGAAGTAACCTGTTATATGTTTTTATATCTGGCGTAACTTTATGTTGTTTATATCTTGTGTTTTGTTTTGGTTTGAATAGTTGGTTTTGGTTGATTATTGTCTGGTCGAGTCTTTAGTTGATTGTTAAAGATTTAATGTCTATTTTTTAATTTGAGTATGAATATGAAAAGTCCGACCCCGAAGCCTCGCCCCTCTACCACTGCGCCAAAACCAGTCGTACCGACCAGGCCGGTTGTGCCAGCCAAACCACCGGCACCGAGCAAACCTGCGCCAACCAAACCGGTAGCACCGAGCAAGCCTGCACCAACCAAACCAGTTGCACCGAGCAAGCCTGTGCCCACCAAACCGGTTGCACCGAGCAAACCTGTAGCGCCACCCAAACCTGCGCCAACTAAACCGGTCGCACCGACCAGGCCCGTAGCGCCACCCAAGCCAGTGGCAACCAAGCCAGTAGCGCCGACCACGCCCGTCGACAACAAGCGGCCGCCAATGCCATGGCCGACCATCAATGTTAATGTTGATCCGGTGGCCCTGATAACGCTGATTCAAACTATCGGCGCGACCGTCAATGCTGATGGTTCCACCACACTATCGGATGGTAGCGTGGTGGATGTCGATAACACATCCATCAAACGTCCCGACGGCATCATTCAATATGAGGACGGCCGTGTAGAGTATCCGGACGGGCGTATCGTCTGGCCGGATAACACTGTTGAATATCCTGATGGCCGTATTGTCTGGGAAGATGGAACTGAACAGTTGCCGGACGGTAGTGTTAAACATCCCGATGGCCTTGCATACGACGCAGAAAGCAATCTGGTGTCGGCGTAAGTAATTACCTGGCACTGGCCTGATTCCAGGACCGCGCAAAAAAAAACACCGCTGATCGTTATTGATCAGCGGTGTTCTGGTTTTTCAGCGTCAGGCGTTTTGAGGCATCTCACCATTGGCCAGACGCTTGTTGATGTCGGCAATCACTTGCGGCAAATCACTGATGGTGTCGATCATGTAATGCGGGCGCGAGCTTTCGAACAGTGCATGAATGCGCGTGCGTTCGCTGGTCAGTTCGTCGCTACCCAGCGCGCGGAAAGCCTCGTAGTCCAGACCCAGCGCGTTGCCCGAGCAAATCAGCGCAACCGTCCACATGCCGGCCCGGCGACCTTCGAGAATGCCCGGCACGGTGTCGTCGATCTTCACGCAGGCTGCCACATCGTCGATGCCCAGGGCGATCACGTTGGCCAACGCTTGCGCCGGCCATGGGCGACCGTTTGGTACTTCGTCGGTGGCGACGACGTGGTCGGCGACATAGCCGTTGCTGGCGGCCAGTTCGACGACTTTATCCATGACCGCTTTCGGGTAGCCGGAGCAGGAACCGATCCTGATCCCTTGCTCGCGCAGTTGGGCGATGGTGTCCAGCGCGCCGGGAATCAGTGCCGAGTGCTCGGCGATCTTCTCGATCTGCAGCGGCATGAAGCGGTTGTAGATGGCGGTGACGTCGTCATCGGTCGGCGTGCGGCCGAACACCTTGCGATAACGCTCGGCCACCTGCGGCTGGTCGCACAGGGTGCGGATGTGGTCCCACTTGCCCATGCCCATTGGCCCGCGGGCTTCTTCGATCGACACCCGCACGTCGAACTCGGCGAAGGCTTCGACGAAAATCTGCGTCGGCGCAAACGAGCCGAAATCGACCACGGTGCCGGCCCAGTCGAGAATCGCGGCTTGCAGGCTGGTTGGATTAGTGTAGTTCATGGCAATCAATTCCTGATTTGGCAATACGATTCAAATGCAGGAGGGAGCCTGCTCGCGATAGCGGTTGATCATTCAACATCTTCGTCGACTGACAGGGCCTCATCGCGAGCAGGCTCACTCCCACAGGGGATTTGTGGTGGGATTTAAATGTCGAGCACTTCCATCTCCCGCAGCACTTCAGCCACGGCTGCCACCGCTTGGCGCATGTCGTCCGGGGTGACGTGGCCGATGCAGCCGACGCGGAAGGTGTCGACCTGGGTCAGCTTGCCGGGGTAGAGGATGTAACCCTTGGCCTTGACCCGTTCGTAGAAGTCCTTGAAGCGATAACGCGCGTCCTGCGGCGCATGGAAAGTGACGATGATCGGCGCCTGAATTGCTGCTGGCAGAAAGCTGCGCAAACCGATTTTGTTCATTTCTGCCATCAGCGCCTGGCAGTTGGCTGCATAGCGCGCATGCCGCGCCGGCAGGCCGCCTTCTTCGCTGTATTGCAACAAGGCTTCGTGCAGCGCGGCGACCACGTGGGTCGGCGGGGTGAAGCGCCATTGGCCGGTTTTCATCATGTAGACGTGCTGGTCGGACAGGTCCATCGCCAGCGAGTGCGAGTTGCCAGCGGCGGCGGCCAGAGATTCCTTGCGGGCAATGACAAAGCCCATCCCCGGTACGCCTTCCAGGCATTTGCCAGAGGCGGCGATCAGTGCATCGAACGGCACTTTCTGCGCATCCACGGGCAACGCGCCGAAGGAACTCATGGCGTCGATGATCAGACGTTTGCCGTGTCGCGCAACGACCTCAGCGATTTCCGCCAGCGGATTGAGAATGCCGGTACTGGTTTCGCAGTGAATCAGCGCTACGTGAGTGATGTTGGCGTCGGCGCGCAGCAGTCGGTCGACGTCGGCGGCGTTGGTCGGTTCGTCTTCGGCGGTTTCGAAGGTGCTGAACGAGCGGCCGAGCACTTCGCAGATCTTCGCCAGACGCTTGCCGTAGGCGCCGTTGATCAGCACCAGTACTTGTCCATCGCGCGGCACCAGCGTGCCGATCGCCGCTTCGACGGCAAACGTGCCGCTGCCCTGTAACGGCACGCAATGATGACTGGCGGCGCCGTTGAGTATGCCCAGCAATTGCTCGCAGAGGCTGGCGGTCAACTGGTTGAAGCGATCATCCCACGAACCCCACTCGACCATCATGGCCTGACGGGTGCGGGCCGAAGTGGTCAACGGCCCGGGAGTGAGAAGAATCGGTGCGGCGGTGCTCATTCGTGTGTCCTCGGGAATACGCTGGGATGAAGTTATGGGGCGTACGTTGCAATTCGCCGCTTCATCAATCAAATTGTTTGTTGTTATGCCAGCCATCAGTGAGAGTTATTCATGAACCTGTTCCAGCTGCGCGCCTTCGATGCAGTGGCCCGCGAAGGCAGCTTCACCCGCGCTGCTGCGCGGTTGTTCATCAGCCAGCCGGCAGTTACCGGACACATCAAGGCGCTGGAGGAGCACTACCAGATCACCTTGTTGCGGCGCACCGCGCGACGGGTGGAGCTGACCGAGGAGGGCACCAGACTGGCAGCGATCACCCGGGCCATGTTTGGCCTGGCAGAAGAAGCGCAGACACTGCTCGAAGCCAATCGGCAGCTGCTGACGGGGCGTCTGGAGGTGGCGGCGGACGGGCCGCACCTGGTCATGCCGATGTTGGCGAGCCTGCGCGCGCGCTACCCGGGGATCACCGTGAACCTGCGTCTGGGCAATGCCCAGGAAACCCTGGCGGCGCTGTTGTCGGAGCACGCCGACGTTGCAGTGCTGACCGAGGTCGAGCCGCGCAAAGGCCTGCATCTGCAAGCACTGAGCGAGTCACGGATCTGCGCGCTGTTGCCGGCAGCGCATCAATGGGCAGCCCGCGCGGGGGAAGTGAAACTCAAGGAGCTGGATCAGGTGATCATGGTTTTGCGCGAGCCGAGTTCGATCACCCGCCGCACGTTCGATCAGGCGTGTGCGCAGGCGTCGATCAATCCCCGAGTGTTGCTGGAATTGGACAGTCGCGAGGCGGTGACCGAGGCGGTCGCGGCGCAGTTGGGTGTCGGTGTGGTGTCATCGGTGGAGGTCAGCCACGACCCGCGCGTGGTGGCGATTCCCATTGCCGGGGAAGGGCTGGTCAATCGACACCTGCTTGGCTGCATGGAGCGACGACGCGCGTTGCGCTTGATCCAGGCCTTTTTTGATCTGGCGCCCGACTGAAGCCGAGGTGACTCCTGCGCGAGCAGGCTTGCTCCCACATGAGTTCTGCGTTTGGCGCAATGAATGTGGGAGCTGCCGACGGCCGCGATCTTTGACTTTGCTCTAGTGTTCGGCGCGGTTGATCAGCCAGTCGAGCAGCAGGCTGTCACGCGCGGGCTCTGACTCCCGGGCCGGTGGCTGGCGGGCGTGACCGAGGCACAGGATCGGTCGGTCCGGATCGCTGTCGAGAAAGCTGACCCACACTTCGCTGCCGGCACCTGGCAGTTCATCGACGGCGACGGGGCCGTTCAGCCGGCTCATGGCGATCGGCAGCCAGAGGGCGTCACTGTCATTGCCGGGCTGATGGTCTGCGGGCCACAAGGTCACGGCGAGACAGCCGTTTTCGTCCACTTGCGCAGGCTGCCCCGGCGCGCCCGCCACCCGCGCCACGTGATAACCGGCCACATTCGGACGCGGCTGTTTGAGTGGCGGACGAAAATCGTTCGACCAGGGTTGAGCGGTAAAGTCGTTGTGATAGCGATGAGTGTTTGGCGCCGGATCAAGGATCGACGGGTGTTGCCCATGGTGACGTACGGCACTGATCAGCCACTGTTCATTGAAATGACTGATCGGGTGATCTGCGACCAGCAGCAAACGGCCACTGAGCAGAGAGCAGCAATCACTGCGCCCGTGAATGGAGCGCAGTTGGCAGCGTTGTCGCTGCAGATGACGACGACTGCGTTGTTCGGCGTGCAGGCGCTCCAGTGAGCGTGCTGGCACCGGCAGCGGCGGGGAAACTTCGTTCGCCGCTTCGCCGTTGCAGGCTGGCTGGCCGCGATTGCGCACCGCATGCAGCATCGGCACCGGTGCCGCACGATGCTGTTGGTAGAGAACGCTTACGCAGGGCGATGGCGGTTGGTCTTCGGCATTGAAGGGGATTTCGACCGGTTCCTGCGGCAGGCTCAGGCTGTCGTCGGCGAACACCACGACGTGTCCGTCCGGCCCGTGTTCGAAGTGATAGTGGATGCCTTCTTCTTCGCAGAGCCGTTGCAGCAGCGCCAGATCAGTTTCTTCGTACTGAATGCAAAACGCCCGGGCCGGGTAGTGGCCCACGGTCATTTCCATGCGGTAGCTGTGCGCTGGCAGGGCATGTTCTTCGAGCAGTTGTTGAATGATCTGCGGCGCACTGAGGTGGGTAAACACGCGTCGTTGCTGCGCTTGCGCCAGTTGTTGCAGATACGGCACCAGAATCAGCCGATACCCGACGCGATGCGTGCCGCGATGCTCGCAACTGGCACTGGAGATTGTGCCGTGGAAGCCCTGCTGTTCACTCAGCCGCAAAAAGGCTGGCCTGTGCAGGAAGGATCCCGGAGCGATGGCCGGGGCCAGGCCGAGCAGTTCGATGTCGAAACGGTAGGGCTGGTTCAGCGCTTCCTCGCCGCGAAAACGCACCACCGGCAGGCGCAATCCACTGTCGGTCAGGGTAAGGGTGAACGGACTTTCCTTGTCATTGAGCATTCGAGCAAGCCCTGTCAGGCGATACGGGGAATCAAGGGTACGAAACCGTCGGGCTGAATGGTCATGTCAAAGGCGCTTTTCAGAATTCCCCTACACGCTTTGGTGAAGATGTCGATTCCGTCAGCGGTTTTTTTGGTCGATTGCCGACTTTAGGCCGTATAAACTTGCCGCCACGCGTCGGCCAATAGATGTCTCGGCGCCACAGATCAAGAGAGTGAGTAATGGGCGCACAGTGGAAGGTTAAACACAAAGAAGCGGCAGCCAACGCCAAAGGAAAAATCTTCGGCAAACTGGTGAAGGAAATCACCATTGCTGCGCGCAACGGCGCCGATACCGCCACCAACGCACACCTGCGTCTGGTGGTCGAACAGGCGAAGAAAGCCTCGATGCCAAAAGAAACCCTCGATCGCGCGATCAAGAAAGGCGCCGGTCTGTTGGGTGAAACCGTGCAATACCATCGCGTCACCTACGAAGGCTTTGCCCCGCATCAGGTGCCGCTGATCGTTGAATGCGTAACCGACAACATCAACCGCACCGTCGCGGAAATCCGCGTGGCGTTCCGCAAGGGCCAGTTGGGCGCTTCCGGTTCGGTGGCATGGATGTTCAACCACGTCGGCATGATCGAAGCCGCACCGGACAGCCCCGACGCCGATCCGGAAATGGCTGCGATTGAAGCCGGCGCCCAGGATTTCGAGCCGGGTGAAGAGGGCGCGACGCTGTTCCTCACCGACCCGACTGATCTTGATGCCGTGCAGAAAGCCCTGCCGGAACAAGGCTTCACTGTGCTGTCGGCCAAGCTCGGCTACCAGCCGAAGAACCCGGTCAGCGGCTTGAGCGACGAGCAGATGGCTGAAGTCGAAGCGTTCCTTGAAGGCCTCGACAACCATGATGATGTGCAGGACATGTTTGTCGGCCTGGCTGGCTGATCTGCTGCTGTATTGATCTGTGGCGAGGGAGCTCGCTCCCGCTCGGCTGCGCTGCAGTCGTCGCTTTTTCGGGACGGCTTCGCCATCCAGCGGGAGCAAGCTCCCTCGCCACAGTGTTCGTCTCCGTCAGTGATCTTGCAGAAGTTCTATCACTTCGCTGAATGCCGGGCGTCCCAAGACATCCGCCTGACAGCAGCGCCGCTCCAGCGCTTCCAATGCCAAGCGCCGCTCTGTACTCAACCCCGAGTCGACACGCTCCAGCAGCTCCCCGAGCAACACGCCGAACGCGCGCACTTCCAGCCGCTGCAGCGCGCGTGTCTGTGCGTCATCGGTGGTGGCATGAAACGACGCCGCGCCAAAATCCCCCAGCAGACAATCGCCCTGAGTGTTCAACAGAATGTTGTGACCGTAGAGGTCGCCGTGGGTGATGCCTTGTCGATGCAGATGCTCCGCCGCCGAAGCGATGCCCTTGGCGATGCGCAGGGCCACGTCGGCCGAGAACCGGCAATCTTCGGCATAGACGTCCCGAGAGCATGAGGCCAGGCTCGGCAAACCCGCCAGATTGCGGAAACTCGGATCAATCAACTGCATCACCAATCCCTGCTGCTGATCGGGATGGCCGCTGATGCGTCCTTCGACGCGGATCAGGTTCGGGTGCAAGCCTGCGGTGATGCAGGCATTCATCTCGTGCAACGGCGAGCCGTCGCTGGTCATCTCGCCTTTGTACAACTTCACCGCGACCGCCTGCGTCGTGCCATCGTCGCGCTGCCAGATCGCCCGGGAAATCACCCCGGAAGCGCCTTCGCCCAGTTGTTGCTCAAGGCGCAGCGCCGACCAGTCGATTGGCGGCGTGGCCTCAAGGGCAGCGGCATCGGCTTCGGTTTCCAGCGGATTGCCGGCGTAGGCCAGCCAGGTCAGGCTCGGCAAGGTCAGCAGCCACTGTGGCAGCTCGTCGAGTTGGTTGGCGGCAATGCGGATCAATTCCAGCCGATGGCAGTGACGCAGGGATTCCGGCAGCGATTGCAGGCGATTGCCGGCGAGCATCAGTTTCTGCAGGGCGGGCCGTTCACCGAGTTCGCTCGGCAGGCTTGCGATGCGGTTATCGGTGAGGATCAGCCAGCGCAGCTGCGGCGGCAGGGCGGCACCGGGGACATCGACGATGCGATTGGCCTTGAAGCCGACCATCGTCAGCGCCGCGCACTGGCCGAGGCAGGTCGGCAGTTCGCTGAACTGGTTGTCGGAGCAGAACAGTACGCGCAGGCGTGTCAGGCGGTGCAGGTCGTCGGGCAGGGTGCTCAAGGCATTGCCGCTGAGGTTGAGCACTTCCAGCGTGTCGGCCAGTTGGAAAATTTCCCGGGGGAATTCGGTGAGTCCGCAAGACAGATCGAGGCGGGTAATGCCAGACAGCTCGCCGGCGCGCAGTTGAGCAAGAGTATGCATGTTTGGTTTCGCTATTGATCGGTGGAGCGACGCGGGGGCGCTGAGGATGGGCGACATGATAGCGGTAAAGCGGATGTTGAACGGGGCAGGATGCTGGAATCACACCCGGTCATTGTAGGAGTGAGCCTGCTCGCGAAGACGGGTTGTCAGTCACATCATCAGCATCTGAAAGAGCGCTATCGCGAGCAGGCTCACTCCTACAGGGGGCCGGGTGTCAGCCAGATTCGTGGATTTCCTGTAATTGCCCCAATCGGCTGCGTGTGCGCGCCAGGTCGATGGCGTGACCTTCCAGGCTCTGGCCCAGCGGCAGTTGGCCGAGCAGGGTCAGGTGTTTGTCCTGATCGTAAAGCACGTCGATCAGATTGATGAAGCGCTGTTGCACGGCGATCGGACAGTCCCCGAGCAGTGGCAGGTCATCGATGATCCACTGGTCGAAACGCTGGCAGAGCTGCAGATAATCCATGACTGCCGTCGGTTGTTCGCACAGGTCATTGAAGGTGAAAGCGACGCGCCGGCCCTCGCACAATCGCGCCTGAAGCTGGCGCTTGGCGACCTCGAGCGCTATGGCAGGCGCATCGGCTGGCGGCAGGCTCAAGGCCTGGCGCTGCTCTGACGTCGCCGGCCACACGTAATGCCCCTGGGTGAACACCTGATGCGTGTGCTGGCGGTTGAGCGTGCGGTAATCGTGGGCGCCGCCGACTTCCATCACCTGCATGCGCGTGTTGATCAGCTCGATCACCGGTTTGAAGCGTGCGTGATGGAGCGGGTTGGGCAGCAGGCCCTCCGGCGCATAGTTGGACGTGACCAACAGCATGATCCGCCGTTTGAACAGCGCCTTGAACAGGCGCGTGATGAGCATCGCATCGCCGATGTCATGCACGTGAAACTCGTCGAAACACAGCGCCTGACAATCTTCCAGCAGCTCGTCCAGGGTGATTTCCAGCGCGTCCTCCTGCTGGCGATGACGGAACATGCCGTCATGCAGTCGGGCGAAGAACTGATGGAAATGCAGGCGGCGTTTACGGGTGATCGGCAGTGCCTGGAAGAAGCCGTCGAGCAGCCAGCTCTTGCCGCGCCCGACCGCGCCGTACAGATACAGACTGGGTGGTGTGAGTCCGCTGTCGCCCAACAGCACGCTGGCCTGTTGCGCCATGCAATCAATGACGTGCTGCTGACTGCGGCTGAGGGTGTAGCCCTGACTGTGGGCCTTGTCGCGAAAGTAATCGCGGATGATCGCGGCATTGGCATCGTGCCCGGCGCTGGCGGGCAGGCCTTTGCCGAACAGGCGGCGCAGCAACGGCCAGCGTTGGCTCAGTCGTGATCGTTTCGGCGTTCTTGCGGGCACGCGGCACAGGCTCCTGGTTGATTGGCCGGCTCCACCGGGAGCGCGGTGGTCCAAGTGTAACCAGACCTCCAGCGTTGGCTCCATGAAATATGTGCACGGTCCCTTGTAGGAGTGAGCCTGCTCGCGATAGCGGTGTGTCAGCCAAAGGCGATGTGACAGACAAACCGCTATCGCGAGCAGGCTCACTCCTACAGGGGGCGGATTTCAGAGCGGTGGTGATTGCTTGAGCAATTGCGCCGCCGGCGAGTCCGTCGGGCTGACCACTGCATAGTTGTAGCCGGGCCCCGACCAGTAATCGGCCTGCAGATCGCCATCGCTGCGCGAACCGCGCGGCAGCAGAGTGTTTTTCGGCCCCGGCGGACGCAGGTAGAAACTCACCTTGTGGCCGCTGCCATCCTCATACATCACCATCGCCGCCGGGCCCTCATCGGTGCTGAGCAAGCGCCCGCTGACCGGCTCGAACCCGGCCGCCCTGAGATCGGGCAAGCGCCCGGCGCCGCTGAAGTAACGGTCGAGCCAACGCTGCATGTCGCCGCCGCTGTCGACCTTGTAATCGGCGGGCAGCACGCCTTGCTGGGCAATCAGGCGGTAGGCTTGCAACGCGTCGGTCATCGGCAATTGCGCAGGGCGCACCAGGGTCATTTCCCGTGCCTGCCAGCCACTGAAACCGCCAATGCTCACGGCAATCAGCAACACCGCTGCGCGGGCCAGATGACCACGTGACTGCTCGCGGCGACGCTGGCGAATCATCGTCGGATCCAACGCCGGATTACTCGGCTGCTGCAGCGCACCACTGAGCGCCGCGCGCAACTGCTGGGCATCGCGTTGCCAGGCACGAACCTGCGCCGCTTCTTCAGGGTGGCTGGCCAGCCATGTTTCCAGCATGCGCCGGTCGGCGTCGCTGAGCTGGTGATCGACGTAGGCGTGCAAGTCACGCTCATTGGGAGGGAGGCTGATCATTTGAGTATCCGCAGGGAAGGGCTGCTGATTTCGCCGTCGCTGAGTTGGCGCAAGGCCTGGCGGGCGCGGGACAGGCGCGACATCACGGTGCCGATCGGGGCGCCGAGGATCTCGGCGACCTCTTTATAGGACAGGCCCTCCACCGACACCATCAGCAGCAGGGCGCGTTGTTCGGTGGGCAGGCGTTCGAAGGCTTGCAGGGTGGATTGGGCGATCACCGTGCGTTCCACCGACGGCTCGGCATCGTCGCGACCAGTGAAAAATTCGAGCATCCGCGCATAGCGCCGCGAGCGACGGTGGGCATCGAGAAATTGCCGATAGAGGATCGCAAACAGCCAGGCGCGCAAGTCGCCTTCGGCGCGTTTTTCGCCCCACGCCGACAGCGCCCGCTCGAGGCTGGCCTGGACCAGATCGTCAGCGCTGCTGCTGTTGCGCGTCAACGACACGGCGAAGCGGCGCAATCTGGGAATGATTTCTCTCAACTGTTCGTCGAATTCGCTCATGAATTTCTGCTGGTCGCTACGCTGTGGACTAGGAAGACGCCCGTCAGCGCAGGTTATTCCCCGTGCGCAAAAATAAATACGGCGCCGTGGAATAAACCCTGGCGGGGTGCGTCTTGCTGACTCTTTCCACTTGTGGCCGATGGCCTGGAGATATTCATGGTTGATCGCTCATCCCCCAACGCTGCACCGCCCGGCAGGCCGCCGCGCCAGCCACTGAGCGCTGCGAGCCTGGTTTTCCGTCTGGGCGGCATTGCCGTGATTGTCGCCGCCGTGGCCGGGGCGTTTGCCTACGTGCACGGCAACCTTGACCCACAGCGCCTGACGCCAAAGGCGTTGGTCGATGTGCTGGAAAAGAACAACGGCGTGCATCCCGGTTTTCGTCGCAATCACGCCAAAGGTGTCTGCGTGATTGGCCATTTCGAGAGCAGCGGTGAGGCGCGGGCGTACTCCACTGCGCAGGTGTTCAACCTGCCGCAGACGCCGGTGGTCGGGCGCTTTGCCTTGCCCGCCGGCAATCCCTATGCGCCGGACAGCGCCGTGCCGATCCGCAGCCTGGCGCTGCGTTTCACTCAGGCGGACGGCCAGCAGTGGCGCACCGGCATGAACAGCATGCCGGTGTTCCCGATCGGCACCCCCGAGGCGTTCTATCAATTGCAGCAAGCGCAGTCGCCGGATCCGGCCACCGGCAAACCCGACCCGACCAAGGTACCGGCGTTCTTCGCCGCACATCCGGAAGCCGTGCCGTTCTTGACTTGGGTGAAGACCGCCAAGCCCTCGGCCAGCTACGCCACCGAAACCTATAACAGCATCAATGCGTTCTATCTGGTCGATGGCAACGGCAAGAAACAGGCAGTGCGCTGGAGCATGACGCCGCTGGCGCAGGACGCGGCGGGGGCCACGGCCCCTGAAGGCGCGGATTTTCTCGAGAAGGATCTGGTGCAACGCCTGGCAGCAGCACCCTTGCGCTTCCAGCTGAACATCACCTTGGCCAACGCTGACGACCCGGTCAACGATGCCAGCAAGTCCTGGCCCACAGATCGCAAAGTGCTGAACGCCGGGACTTTGGTGCTGGAGAAAACCCAGCCGCAGCTGAGTGGCGAGTGCCGCGATATCAACTACGACCCGCTGGTGCTGCCAGCCGGGATTCAAGGCTCGGAAGACCCATTGCTCGCCGCGCGCTCGGCCGGTTACGCCGATTCCTACCTGCGTCGCACCAGCGAAGTCAGCCAATTGCCCGCCGCCAGACAGGAGGCTCGCCCATGAGCAAGCACCCGACTCATTTCGTATTGCTGGCGCGTTTGCTCCATTGGCTGATGGCGCTGATGATCATCGCCATGCTGTTTATCGGCGCGGGCATGGTCACTTCGGTGTCGTCTCGCCATGAATGGCTGATTCATCTGCACAAGCCGCTGGGCATCGCGATTCTGGCGCTGGTGATTGTGCGCCTGGTGGTGCGCTTCACCACACGTCAACCGCCGTTGCCGGATGATCTGCCGGGCTGGCAGGTGCTGGCAGCCAGGGCTTCCCACGTCTTGCTGTACGCGTTGATGCTGGTGCTGCCGCTGCTCGGCTGGGCGATGATCAGTGCATCGGGCGAGCCAGTGATGCTCACGGCGTCGCTGCATCTGCCGTCGATTGTGCCGGCGGATGCGCAACTGTTCGCGCTGTTGCGCAAGTCCCATGGCTATCTGGCGTATCTGCTGTTTCTGACGGTGCTGCTGCACTTGGCGGCGGCGCTGTTTCATGGCTGGGTGCGTCGTGACGAAGTGCTCGACAGCATGTTGCACGGGCGCGATCGCGGCTGAGTCAGGAACAAAAGATCGCAGGCGGGCTGCGATCTTTTGTTCCTGACGCCGGGGATCAGCGCAGGATATCGACCATGTCGGCGAGAGTGGTCAGCACGTCCTTGCCCAATTGCTTCGAACGCTTGCCCGACCAGCCGGTGATCTTGTCCGGGTGGTCGTCGTGGTCCTTGAACGGCATCTCCAGAGTCTGCGACAGGCAGTCATATTTCTGTCCGACGCTGTTGCAGGCCAATGTCATGTTGGCCTGGCCCGGTTCGTCGCGGGTGTAGCCGTAGGTGGTCTGGAAGTCTTTGGTGGTGTGCTTCAAATGGCTGCGGAAATGCTCTTCCAGCTTTTCGATGCGCGGCGTAAAGCCAGGGTTGCCTTCGCAGCCCGCGGTGAAGACGTGGGGGATGGTTTCGTCGCCGTGTACGTCGATAAACGCATCGACGCCGTACTTTTCCATCTGCTGCTGAACGAATAGCACTTCCGGGCTGATGTCCTGACTGGCGTTCTGCCAGGCGCGATTCAAATCCTGGCCCATGGCGTTGGTGCGCAGGTGCCCGTGGAAGGCGCCGTCCGGGTTCATGTTCGGCACCAGATACAGATCGGCGCCGGCCAGCAGTTTGTTCAATACCGGATCGTCCTGTCGTTCCAGACGCTCGATCACGCCTTCCATGAACCATTCAGCCATATGTTCGCCCGGATGCTGCTGGGCGATGATCCAGATCTTGCGCTGGCCGTCGGCGCCGCTGCCCTTGCGCAGCAGCTGAATGTCGCGGCCTTCGACGCTTTTGCCGGTCGCCAGCAATTCGGTGCCAGCCTTGCTCAGCGCCTGCTCGATCAACCAATCGTGGCGGCCGCGGCTGTAGGGTTCGAAGTAGGCGAACCAGGCGTGGGTCTGTTCGGCTTCGAGGCAGAAGCGCAGGCTGTCGCCTTCGAAGCTGGTGGGAATGCGGAACCAGTTGACGTGATCATACGACGCCACCGCTTGATAGCCCGGCCAGCCTTTGCTGTAGGTCGATTGGCTGGCGTTGACCAGGCGAAACCAGTGTTCCTGATGAACGTGCAGGCCGCTGGCCTTGAAGTGGAACCACTGGAAATGAGGGCTGCGGGTGTCCGGGCGGATCGCCAGAACCGGATTGAGAGGGTTGCTGATGTCGATGACTTGGATGTTGCCGCTGTCAAAATTGGCGCTGATGTCGAACGAAGATTTGGCCACGGTCATAGTCGCTTCCTGAGCAGGATTTTTATGACCGGTACTTTACACGCAGGCTGGGGTGAAACCGAGGGGAATTGCAGGGTGCTGGCGGGGGCGTCCTCCGTGACGCGCCAGCAGCTTAGAGGCTATGCGATTGATTCTCAAGTGCTGATTGCCGTTAGTTTCGGCCAATGTGGCCGGGCTCGGCTTGCCAATCAATATTCTTTTGATATTATCCGCGCCATCGAATTTGCAACACCCAAAGACTTCATTAGCCTGAAGACACAAGCCCGAAAAACGGGCAAAAAAAGACCCGGCAAAAAGCCGGGTCAAAAACCGTGATTAGCCTGATGAGGAGATAGTCCAGAAGACCGACCTAAGGTCTCTGGTCCATCGACTGATCTCGCGACCAGCTGCTTGCAATAATAATCATTATCATTTGCAAGTCAAATGTTTTTATCTGCGCGATGGGAAAATTCTTTCCTGTCCGTCCGTACCTTGTTTGCTATGACTTCATCGTTGTCGATCGAGTGATCGACCATCGCCCGCGCCATATCCACCATGTGCACCACCGAGAAGGCCAGGTCGCGATTCGTGCCCTGCAGGTTTTCTGCGGCCTTGAAGGCCGTGGCGGCTGCGCATCGCAACAGGTCCGAGGCATGCACCAGCGCTTCCTCGCCGCTGAGATGGCCTTTGACATCGAAGAACCGTTCTTCCGTCTCCGGTTCTGAAATTGCCGGTTTCAAGTAGTAGTCCAGCGCGCGTTGTGCGGCGGCGGTGCCTTGGGGCGACGTGAAACTGGTGTCGATTTGCAGATCGGGCAGGTCTTTGCTGCTGATGTTCATCATGAGAAGGCACTCCATGTTCGATTGAAAGTCCGTTTACCTAGGATAGTACCGCCTGTATTTGTGACCAGAATTTAAATACTACAATATGTGTTTTGCCGGTCGAAGACGTCCGCGTAAGGTGCGGCACATGGATAAATGGATTGAGTTGGTCAAGGCCAAGATGAGTGAACTCAAAGTCACTCAAACAGAGCTCGGAGAGCGCGTCGGCATGTCCCAGGGCGGGATCGGTCATTGGCTGAACAAGCGTCGCGAACCCGGTGTTACCGAAATGAACCGTGTGCTCAAAGCGCTGGGAATGGATTTCCTCGAAGTCGTTCTGGTGATCCGCGAACCGCAGCCGACGCCGGAGGATGAAATGCCGCTGGCGCAGAAGTACAACCCGTACTTCCGCTACCCGGTTCGTGACTGGCACGCGCCCTGTGAGGTGCGCGACGATTCGGCGAGCTACGCCGGCGCATCGGCGAAGCAGCGCTTCGAACTTACCGATTACCACGCTCGCGGTGCGGCGTTCTGGCTGACCGTGACGGGGGATTCGATGACCGCGCCCAGCGGTCAGAGCATTGCCGAGGGCATGCTGATTCTGGTCGACCCGGAGTTGGAGGCGGTGCCTGGAAAACTGGTGATTGCCCAGTGGCCGGACAGCGAAGAAGCGATTTTCCGCAAACTCGACGAACAGGGCGGCCAGCGTTACCTGGTGCCGCTCAATCCGACCTGGCCGAAAGCGCTGTTCACCGATGAATGCCGGATTGTTGGCGTGGTGGTTCAGGCGACGGCGCGTTTCTGACCGGATCGATCCTCGCTCAAGGCCCGGATCAATCCTGCAATTTCACACTTGTTCCAGTTCAACCAAAGCGCTGCCTTCGCTGACCATATCGCCTTCCTGGCAATACAGCGCTTTGACCACGCCCGCCTGTGGCGCACGAATGCTGTGTTCCATCTTCATGGCTTCGAGCACCACCAGTTGCGCCCCGGCCTCGACCGCTTGCCCGACCTCGACCAGCACGCGCACGATGCTGCCGTTCATTGGCGCGGTCAGACCGCCCTGGTGGCTGTGGCTGGCCTCAACGGCACTGATCGGATCATGGGCCTCGATGCGTCGCAGCTCTCCCTCCCACTGCAGATACAACGAATCGCCCTGACGAATTGCCCGCAACGTGCGGCGCACGCCGTCATGCTCGACCGCCAGCGCTTCGCCCAACAGTCTGACGTGGGCCGCAGCTGCCAATGTCAGCGCACGATCCTGTCCCTCGCAACTTAAATGCAAAGTGATCTCCGCCGGCAAGCCTGCCCGCAAACCACTGCCGCAAGACCACGGCGAGGCGGGATCATCCGTCCGCTTACGTGCTGGCAGACTCTGCGCGAAAGCCTGCGCCGCCGCTTGCCAGAACTCATCGCTCAACGTACCTGGCGCTGGCAGCAACTGCTCCTGATAACGCGGAATGAACCCGGTATCCAGTTCTGCGGCGGCAAACGCCGGATGCGCGATGATCCGGCGCAGGAAGTTGATGTTGGTCTTCAGTCCGCCAATCGCAAACTCATCGAGCATGCTCAGCAGACGCAGGCGCGCCTGTTCGCGATCTTCACCCCAGGCAATCAGTTTGCCGAGCATCGGGTCGTAGAACGGCGAAATCTCGTCACCTTCCTCGACCCCGCTGTCCACTCGCCGCCCCGGACCCTGTGCCGATTCGCGGTACAGATCCAGACGCCCGGTGGCCGGCAGAAAATCATTCGCCGGATCCTCGGCATACAAGCGCACTTCAATCGCATGACCGTTGAGCGGCACCTGCGCCTGGGTCATCGGCAGCGCTTCACCCCGGGCGACGCGAATCTGCCAGGCGACCAGATCGAGCCCGGTAATCGCTTCGGTCACCGGGTGCTCGACCTGCAGGCGCGTGTTCATTTCCATGAAGAAAAACTCGCCGCGCGCATCCAGCAGAAACTCCACGGTGCCAGCGCCGACATAACCGATTGCCTGTGCCGAACGCACCGCCGCTTCGCCCATGGCCCGGCGCAATTCCGGCGTCAGGCCCGGCGCCGGGGCTTCTTCGACGACTTTCTGATGCCGACGCTGGATCGAGCAATCGCGCTCATTGAGATACAGGCAGGTGCCGTGCTGGTCGGCGAACACCTGAATCTCCACATGACGCGGCTTCGGCAGATATTTCTCGACCAGCATTCGCGAGTCGCCGAACGAGGACAACGCTTCCCGCTGAGCGGAGGCGAGGGCTTCGGCCAATTGGCTGACGTCCTCCACGACTTTCATGCCTTTACCGCCGCCACCGGCCGTGGCCTTGAGCAGCACCGGATAACCGATGCGTTCGCAGGCTTCACGGAAGGTGTCGAGATCCTGCGCCTCGCCGTGATAGCCCGGCACCAAAGGCACGCCGGCCTTTTCCATCAGCGCTTTGGCGGCGGATTTACTGCCCATCGCATCGATGGCAGAGGCAGGCGGGCCGAGAAAGATCAGGCCGGCAGCTTCGATGGCGCGGGCGAATCCGGCATTTTCCGAGAGAAAGCCGTAGCCGGGATGAATCGCCTCGGCGCCGCTGGCCTTGGCAGCAGCGATCAATTTGTCGATTTGCAGATAACTGTCAGCGGCCTTGCTGCCGCCCAGATCGACGCGGATATCGGCTTCACGGCTGTGCCGCGCATCGCGGTCGGTGGCGCTGTGCACAGCGACGGTAGTCAGGCCCAAGGCCTTGGCGGTGCGCATGACCCGGCAGGCGATTTCGCCGCGGTTGGCCACCAATAGGGTGGTAATCACAGGTGCGCTCATCAACGCGACTCCTTGGTGGATGCGGCTTGCCAGCTCGGCGGGCGTTTTTGCAGAAAGGCGCGCAAGCCTTCCTGGCCTTCGGCGCTGACGCGAATCCGCGCGATGGCATTTTCGGTGTAGCGGCGCAGGGCCGGGGTCAGCGCGCCGTTGCCGACTTCACGCAGCAAGTCCTTGCTGGCACGCATGGCGGCGGGGCTGTTGAGCAACAGATTGTCGATCCACTGCTCGACCTGCTGCTCCAGTTCAGCGGTAGGGCAGCTTTCAGACAACAAGCCGATCTCCCGCGCCCGCTGTCCGCCGAAGCGCTCGGCGGTCAGCGCGTAACGCCGCGCCGCCCGCTCACCGATCGCCTGCACTACAAACGGGCTGATCACCGCCGGCGCCAGGCCGATGCGCACTTCCGACAGGCAGAACTGCGCATCATCGGCGCCAATCGCCATGTCACAGCAACTGATCAGGCCCAGCGCGCCACCGAACGCCGCGCCCTGAACCACGGCGAGGGTGGGGATTTTCAGCTTGGCGAGGTTGTACATCAGCTCGGCCAGTTCGCGGGCGTCGTCGAGGTTGGTGTGGTAATCGAGCTCCGCCGACTGCTGCATCCAGGCCAGGTCGGCGCCGGCACTGAAGTGCTTGCCGCGCCCGCGCAGCAGCAGAAAACGCAGGCTCGAATCGCTGGCCACCTTGTCGAGGGCGAGGATCAGTTCGCGGATCATCTCGGCGTTGAAGGCGTTGTTTTTCTCGGCGCGGTTGAGCCACAGCGTCGCGAAGCCGCGCGGGTCGGTTTGCAGTTCGAGGGTATTGAAGTCGCTCATCAGGTTCTCCCCATCACATCCGGAACACGCCGAAGCGGCTCGGTTCGATTGGCGCGTTCAGCGACGCGGACAAGGCCAGGGCCAGCACATCGCGGGTCTGCGCCGGGTCGATGACGCCGTCGTCCCACAACCGCGCGCTGGAGTAGTAGGGGTGACCCTGCTCTTCGTACTGGTCGAGAATCGGCTGCTTGATCTCGGCCTCCTGCTCGGCGCTGAACGCCTGACCGCTGCGTTCGGCCTGTTCGCGTTTGACCTGCACCAGCACGCCGGCGGCCTGTTCGGCGCCCATCACGCCGATCCGCGCGTTCGGCCACATCCACAAAAAACGTGGGTCGTAAGCGCGACCGCACATGCCGTAGTTGCCGGCCCCGAAGCTGCCGCCGATGATCACGGTGAATTTCGGCACCTTGGCGCAGGCCACTGCGGTAACCAGCTTCGCGCCGTGCTTGGCAATGCCGCCGGCTTCGTATTTCTGTCCGACCATGAAGCCGGTGATGTTCTGCAGAAACAGCAGTGGAATACCGCGTTGGCAGGCCAGTTCGATGAAGTGCGCGCCTTTTTGCGCGGCTTCGGCGAAGAGAATGCCGTTGTTCGCCAGGATTGCGATCGGGTAGCCGTGCAAGTGAGCGAAACCGCAAACCAGCGTGGTGCCGAACAGCGCTTTGAATTCATCGAACACCGAGCCATCGACCAGTCGCGCGATCACTTCGCGCACATCGAATGGCTGCTTGGCGTCAGCCGGAACCACGCCGTACAACTCGTCGCTGGCGTACAGCGGCGCAATCGGCGTGCGTTGCTGCACCTCGCCGAGCTTGCGCCAGTTGAGGTTGGCGACGCTGCGGCGGGCGAGGGCGAGGGCGTGTTCGTCGTTCTCGGCGTAATGGTCGGCCACGCCGGAAGTCTTGCAATGCACATCGGCACCGCCCAGATCCTCGGCGCTGACCACTTCACCGGTTGCAGCTTTCACCAGCGGCGGGCCGGCGAGAAAGATCGTCGCCTGGTTGCGCACCATGATCGCTTCGTCCGCCATCGCTGGCACATACGCGCCGCCAGCGGTGCACGAGCCCATGACCACGGCGATCTGCGGGATGCCCATGGCGCTCATGTTGGCCTGATTGAAAAAGATCCGTCCGAAGTGCTCGCGATCCGGAAACACTTCGTCCTGACGCGGCAGGTTGGCGCCGCCCGAGTCCACCAGATAAATGCACGGCAGGCGATTCTGCTGGGCGATGGTCTGTGCACGCAGGTGTTTCTTCACTGTGAGCGGGTAGTACGAACCGCCTTTCACCGTCGCATCGTTGGCGACGATCATGCATTCCACGCCTTCGACGCGACCGATCCCGGCAATCACCCCGGCGGCGGGGACGTCTTCGCCATACACGGCGTGAGCGGCCAGTTGGCTGATTTCCAGAAACGGCGAGCCCGGATCGAGCAGGCGATTGATGCGTTCACGCGGCAGCAATTTACCACGCGAAGTGTGGCGTTCCTGAGCTTTGGCACCGCCACCCTGGGCCACTTGAGCGAGCAGGGTGTGCAGCGCGTCGACCTGTTTGAGCATCGCCGCGCTGTTGACGGCGAACTCCGCGGAGCGCGGGTTGAGCTGAGTGTGCAGGATCATGGGGCTTACTCCGTAAGCAGCTTCTAGCTACAAGCGGCAAGCTGCAGGTTGGGGCAAGAGCGCGGTTCTCTTGCAGCTTGAAACTTGCGGCTTGCAACTGACGAAATTCATTTCGTCTCGTTGAACAGTTCGCGACCGATCAGCATGCGGCGGATTTCGCTGGTGCCGGCGCCGATTTCGTAGAGCTTGGCGTCGCGCAGCAGGCGGCCGGCGGGGAATTCGTTGATGTAGCCGTTGCCGCCAAGAATCTGGATGGCATCGAGGGCCATTTGTGTGGCGCGTTCGGCGGTGTAGAGAATCACTCCAGCGGCATCCTTGCGCGTGGTTTCGCCGCGCTCGCAGGCCTGCGCAACCGCGTACAGATAGGCGCGGCTGGCGTTGAGCTGGGTGTACATGTCGGCGACTTTGCCCTGGATCAGCTGGAATTCGCCGATGCTCTGGCCGAACTGCTTGCGGTCGTGGATGTACGGCACGATCAGGTCCATGCACGACTGCATGATCCCGGTCGGGCCGCCCGACAGCACCACGCGCTCATAATCGAGGCCGCTCATCAGCACCTTCACGCCGCCGTTGAGCACGCCGAGGATGTTCTCTTCCGGCACTTCGACGTCATCGAAAAACAGCTCGCAGGTATTGGAGCCGCGCATGCCCAGCTTGTCGAACTTGTTGCTGCGGCTGAAGCCTTTCCAGTCACGCTCGACGATGAACGCAGTAATGCCGTGCGGGCCTTTTTCCAGATCGGTCTTGGCGTAGATCACGTAGGTGTTGGCGTCAGGGCCGTTGGTAATCCAGGTCTTGCTGCCGTTGAGGACGAAGCGGTCGCCGCGCTTGTCGGCACGCAGCTTCATCGAAACCACGTCGGAACCGGCGTTTGGCTCACTCATGGCGAGGGCGCCGACGTGCTCGCCGCTGATCAGCTGCGGCAGGTATTTGCTTTTCTGTTCGTGGTTGCCGTTGCGGTTGATCTGGTTGACGCAGAGGTTGGAGTGCGCGCCGTAGGACAAGGCCACAGACGCCGAGCCACGGCTGATTTCTTCCATGGCCACCACGTGCGCCAGATAACCCAGGCCCGCGCCGCCGTACTCTTCCGGCACGGTGATGCCGAGCAGACCCATGTCACCGAATTTGCGCCACATATCGGCCGGGAACAGGTTGTCGTGATCGATCTGCGCGGCACGCGGGGCGATCTGATCGGCGACGAAGGACTGCACCTGATCGCGCAGCATGTCGATGGTTTCACCGAGGGCGAAGTTCAGGGATGGATAGCTCATGGGTCACCTTTTGGCTTTTTTATCGGGTGGAGTGCACGTCAGATCGGCGCTCAGCTTTACGTTAACGTAAAGCTTCCCGAGTTCGGCTGTCAATCAGCTTTACGTAAGCGTCAACTTGCGCGAGAGTAAGGACAGTTCAGGATAGAAAGCGCAGAGCTTTCTGTAGGAGTGAGCCTGCTCGCGATGGCAGTGTGTCAGTCAATATTTGCGTTTGCTGACACGACTCTATCGCGAGCAGGCTCACTCCTACAGGGTCGTCGTTACCCATAAATAAAGACAATAGGGCTCGTCATGGATCAACCCACTGCAAACCCGCCGCGCAGCTACACCCGTGGCTCTCAGCACCAGGCCCTGTTGGCGCTGACCATCGGTCAGCGCTTCGATCAAACGGTCGCGCAATACCCGGATGGCGAGGCGCTGGTGGTGCGCCACCAGCAGTTGCGTTACTCCTGGCGACAACTGGCCGACGCCGTGGATGAGCAGGCCAGAGCTTTGCTCGCATTGGGTTTGCAGACCGGTGATCGCCTCGGCATCTGGGCGCCGAACTGTGCGCAGTGGTGCGTCACCCAATTCGCCACGGCGAAGATCGGAGTGATCCTGGTCAACATCAATCCCGCCTATCGCAGCTCGGAACTCGAATACGTGCTCAAGCAATCCGGCTGTCAGTGGCTGGTCTGCGCGGGCGCGTTCAAAACCTCGAATTACCATGAGATGCTTCAAGGCCTGGCGACCGAGCTGGCCGAGCACGCCATCGGTCACCTGCGCAGCGAACGTCTGCCGGATTTGCGCGGCGTGATCAGCCTCGATGCAAACCCGCCAGCTGGCTTTCTGCCGTGGTCGCAGCTCAGCGAGCTGGCTGCCAGCGTCTCGCCTGATCACCTGGCCGAGCGCAGCGCCAGCCTGCATTTCGATCAACCGGTGAACATCCAGTACACCTCTGGCACCACCGGTTTTCCCAAGGGCGCAACCCTCAGTCACTACAACATTCTCAACAACGGCTACATGGTCGGCGAAAGCCTCGGGCTGACGTCTGCCGATCGTCTGGTGATCCCGGTGCCGCTGTATCACTGCTTCGGCATGGTCATGGGCAACCTCGGCTGCGTCACCCATGGCAGTACGATGATTTACCCCAGCGACGCTTTTGATCCGGCGGTGACTCTGCAAGCGGTGGCCGAAGAAAAAGCCACGGCGCTGTACGGTGTGCCGACCATGTTCATCGCCATGCTCGATCAGCCGCAGCGGCAGGCTTTCGACCTGACGAGCCTGCGCACGGGGATCATGGCCGGAGCGACCTGTCCGATCGAGGTCATGCGTCGAGTGATCAGCGAAATGCACATGAGCGAAGTGCAGATCGCCTACGGCATGACCGAAACCAGCCCGGTGTCGCTGCAGACCGGGCCGGCCGACGAGCTTGAGCTGCGCGTCACCACGGTCGGGCGCACTCAGCCACAGCTGGAAAGCAAGGTTATCGACGACGCAGGCAACGTCGTGCCACGCGGCACCATCGGTGAATTGTGCACCCGCGGTTACAGCGTGATGCTCGGCTATTGGAACAACCCGAAGGCCACCGCCGAGGCCATCGATGAGGCGGGGTGGATGCACACCGGCGACCTGGCGAGCATGAACGAGGTGGGTTACGTCAACATCGCCGGGCGTAACAAAGACATGATCATTCGTGGCGGCGAGAACGTTTATCCCCGAGAGCTGGAGGAATTCTTCTTCACCCATCCGGCGGTGGCGGACGTGCAGGTGATCGGAATTCCGTGCCCGCGCTACGGTGAAGAGATCGTCGCCTGGATCAAACTCCACCCCGGCCACAGCGCCTCTGAACTGGAGCTGCACACCTGGTGCAAAGCGCGGATTGCGCACTTCAAGACACCGCGTTACTTCAAGTTCGTCGACGCGTTTCCGATGACAGTGACGGGGAAGATCCAGAAATTCAGGATGCGTGAGATCAGTATCGAAGAGCTGCGCATCAATAACGCCTGACACAAATCCCTGTAGGAGTGAGCCTGCTCGCGATAGCGGTGTATCAGTCAATATTTGCATCGGCTGATATGACGCTATCGCGAGCAGGCTCACTCCTACAGGGGATCGGGTGAATTCAGGAATTGCAGAAAGCACAAAGGGGAGCCGAGGCTCCCCTTTAATTTGTCGTTGCGTGCTCTTTTTATTATTGAGGGGCGGTCTGTTGTTGTTTTTGGCAACCGTGGCCCTGTACAGCTTTTGGCGACCCCCATCCGGGGTCAAGAGCAAACGTATTTTTTTGAGCGCTGATCTGCTTTCTCGTCAAACGATCCAACCGATTCGGGAACTACCTGAAGGTAGTTTTATTGTTCTCTGCCCGGTTGCGGGTCACTCCTGAGAGCACCCTGAAAAGCACACCTTCTCCAAAAAAATCTGTTAGCTGCGTCTCTGCCGTGTTGTTCTTGTTATGTCAGAGTCGTTTCGTCTTGTTTTTATTGGTTTGCGGCTTTTTATTCTTGTTATGCGATAGAGATAGCAGGTGTCGTGCCAACTTTTGAAAAGCTTTCTAGATCAACGGGTTACGATTTTCAGAGGTTTTCAGCCTTGGGCAAAGCCAGACAATTTGTTTCCGTGTTACTCGCTTTTGCCCACATCACTGACCCAGCGGTAACACCTCACTGGGCGCTGCATGCCTTCGCCACTCGCGAACCGGTCGGGCGGCCGAGCACTGCGCTGATCTGCTGGCCCGCGGCGATCAAGGCGTCCAGGTCGATACCGGTCTCGATGCCCAAGCCGTTGAGCAGGTACACCACGTCTTCGGTGGCGACGTTACCGCTCGCGCCTTTGGCGTACGGGCAGCCGCCGAGGCCGGCGATAGAGCTGTCGAACACCGCAATGCCTTCGAGCAGGCTGGCGTAGATGTTGGCCATGGCCTGGCCATAGGTGTCGTGGAAATGCCCGGCGAGCTTGTCCCGTGGCATCTGCGCCGAAACCACCTCGAACAGGCGCCGGGTCGCGCCCGCCGTACCGGTGCCGATGGTGTCGCCCAGCGACACTTCGTAGCAGCCCATCGCGTACAGCTCACGGGCGACCATCGCCACTTGCTCCGGCGCGACCGTGCCTTCATACGGACAACCCAGCACACAGGAAACGTAACCGCGCACGGTAACGCCGTGTTGTTTCGCCGCCTCCATGATCGGCGCAAAGCGCGCCAGGCTCTCGCTGATCGAACAATTGATATTGCGCTGCGAGAACGCCTCGGAGGCCGCAGCGAACACCGCGACTTCCTTGACCCCGGCGGCAATCGCGTCTTCAAAACCGCGCAGGTTCGGCGCCAGCGCGCCATAGGTCACGCCTGGCTTGCGTTGAATCTGCGCGAACACCTCGGCGGAACCGGCCATCTGCGGCACCCACTTGGGCGAAACGAAACTGCCGACTTCGATATAGCCGAGCCCGGCGGCGCTCAGTGCATCGACCAGTTGCACCTTGTCAGCCACACTGATCGGCTGGGCTTCGTTCTGCAGGCCATCGCGCGGGCCGACTTCGATCAGGCGTACTTGGGAGGGGAGGGACATGGGCGGGACCTGCTCTTTTGAATTCGTGGAGATCCCTTGTAGGAGTGAGCCTGCTCGCGATAGCGGAGTGTCAGTCGCCATATTTTTTTCTGATACACCGCTATCGCGAGCAGGCTCACTCCTACAGGGGGGATGTAGTGTTTGCTAGACCGCCTGGCTTTTAAGCGTCTGCTCCAGCGCCTGCACGCAGCGTTCTTCGGCGGTATCAAGCTCAAGTTTCATCTGTTCGATATCCAGCAACTGCTGCTCAAGCTGTTCGCGGCGTTCGCTGATTTTCGCCAGCATGCTATTGAGCTGTCGGGTGTTACCGCTGGACGGGTCGTAGAGCTCGATCAGCTCGCGGCATTCGGCGAGGGAAAAGCCGATGCGCTTGCCGCGCAGGATCAGCTTCAGCGTGACCTTGTCCCGTGGTGAGTAAATGCGTTCCTGGCCACGACGCTCGGGGCTGAGCAGGCCTTGCTCTTCATAAAAGCGGATCGCCCGGGTGGTGATGTCCAGCTCGCGGGCGAGGTCGGAAATGCTGTAGGTCTGACTGCTCATGAAAGCGCTCGGAAAAGGGGCATGGCGCTAAGCTAATCGGTGGTTTACGTTTACGTCAAGCAAGAAAAAGATCGCAGCCTTCGGCAGCTCCTACAGGGGAATGCATTCCAAATGTAGGAGCTGCCGAAGGCTGCGATCTTCTGATTTGCCTCAAACCGCCTGCTTATCCAGCTTCTTCTCCTGCGCCGTCACTTGCTGGCACAACTCGATCATCTGCTCACGCATCCAGCGGTTGGCCGGGTCCTGGTCGGTGCTTTCGTGCCAGTACAAATGCGTTTCCACCGACGGCACATCATTCACCGGCAAATTGAACGCCTGCAAGTCATGACGACGGGCGAAGCGTTCCGGCACGGTCATGACCATGTCGGTCTGCTGCATCACCTGCGAGGCCATCAGATAGTGCTGCGAGCGCAGGGCGATCTTGCGCTGGATGCCCATTTTGCCCAGCGCCAGATCGACATAACCCAGACCGCTGCGGCGGCTGGAGATATGGATGTGGGTCAGCGACAGATAATCATCAAGGCTGAGTTTTTCCTTGCCTGCCATCGGATGGCCCTTGCGCATGGCGCAGACGTAACGGTCGTCCATCAGCTTGACGTGGCGCACCTGCGGGTCGGTATTGAGCGGCGCATCCACGGCGAAATCCAGGCGCCCGGCCGCCAGTTCCTTGGTGGTTTCCCGGCGTTTCGACAGAAAGCTTTCGATGATCACCGTCGGCGCCAGGCGGCGCAGACGCTGGAACAACGGCGGCAAAATGATTGCTTCCGTGAGGTCGGTCATGCTGATGCGATAAGTCTTGACTGCCTGCGCCGGGTTGAAGATGCGGCTTTCCTGCACCGACACACGCAGCAGCGACAGGGCATTACGCACCGGGCCGATGATGTTCTGCGCCATCGGCGTTGGCACCATGCCTTGGGCAGTACGCACGAAGAGCGGGTCGTTGAAGGTCTCGCGCAGCCGGGCCAGGGCGTTGGACACCGCCGGTTGGGTGATGCCGACAATCTGCCCGGCGCGGGTCAGGTTGGCTTCGGTGTAGATCGCGTCGAAGACGATGAAAAGGTTGAGGTCGACCTTGCTCAGGTTCATAACGCGGCTTCTCTTGTTATTAAGTGCAAGTGTTTTGGGGCTCAGGATCAGCCGATCATATATCGGTGATGAATGTTTATACACGCCGAGAATAGGCTAGGTAAATTATCAGTGCTGTTCTAGCATCGATTGCATGACTTGAACAACCTCTGCCCGAGAAGGTAACTACCCATGGATTTCGCTTATTCGCCCAAGGTGCAAGAACTGCGTGAGCGCGTGACTGCGTTCATGGACACTTACGTTTACCCGGCCGAAGCGGTGTTCGAGCGCCAGGTCGCCGAGGGCGATCGCTGGCAGCCGACCGCGATCATGGAAGAGCTCAAGGCCAAGGCCAAGGCGGAAGGGCTGTGGAATCTGTTTCTGCCCGAGTCCGAACTGGGTGCCGGCCTGAGCAACCTCGAATACGCGCCGCTGGCGGAAATCATGGGCCGTTCCCTGCTGGGGCCGGAGCCGTTCAACTGCTCGGCGCCGGATACCGGCAACATGGAAGTGCTGGTGCGTTACGCCAACGAAGAACAGAAACAGCGCTGGCTCGAACCGCTGCTGCGCGGCGAGATCCGTTCGGCGTTCGCCATGACCGAACCTGACGTGGCGTCCTCCGATGCGACCAACATGGCCGCCAGCGCCGTGCGCGATGGCGATCAGTGGGTAATCAACGGCAAGAAATGGTGGACCTCCGGCGCTTGCGATCCGCGCTGCAAGATTCTGATCTTCATGGGCCTGAGCAACCCCGACGCGCCACGTCATGCCCAGCACTCGATGATCCTCGTGCCGGTCGACACCCCTGGCGTGAAGATCGTCCGGCCGCTGCCGGTGTTCGGTTACGACGATGCACCGCACGGCCACGCCGAAGTGCTGTTCGATAACGTGCGGGTGCCGTACGAAAACGTCCTTCTCGGTGAAGGACGCGGCTTCGAAATCGCCCAGGGCCGCCTTGGCCCAGGACGCATTCACCACTGCATGCGCTCGATCGGCATGGCTGAACGGGCACTGGAACTGATGTGCAAACGCTCGGTGAGCCGCACCGCGTTCGGCAAACCGCTGGCGCGCCTGGGCGGCAATATCGACAAGATCGCCGACTCGCGGATGGAGATCGACATGGCCCGCCTGCTGACGTTGAAAGCGGCGTACATGATGGACACTGTCGGTAACAAGGTGGCGAAGAGCGAGATCGCGCAGATCAAGGTTGTGGCGCCGAACGTCGCCTTGCGGGTGATCGACCGGGCGATCCAGATGCACGGCGGCGCCGGGGTGTCGAACGATTTCCCGCTGGCTTATATGTACGCCATGCAACGCACCTTGCGCCTGGCCGACGGCCCCGACGAAGTGCACCGCGCGGCGATCGGCAAGTTCGAGATCGGCAAGTATGTGCCGAAGGAAATGTTGCGTAGCGGTCAGTAATACCGAGTCGCCTAATTCGCGAGCAGGCTCGCTCCCACAGGATTTGTGACCGCCACAGATCCAATGTGGGAGCGAGCCTGCTCGCGAAAGGGCCTGAACATTCAGCACATCAACATCAGGGTCAATACACCCAAACCTCAACCCGCCGATTCTTGATCCGCCCCTCATCCGCACTGTTGGTCGCCACCGGCATCAGCGCGCCGAAGCCGCGCACTTCGCGCATGACCACGCCGTTCCTGACCAGCTCGCGGCGCACCGCCATCGCCCGCAGCTTCGACAGCAGGTCTGCCCGGGCCGGGTCATCCTTGAGGTCACCAAAACCCACCAGGGTCACCGCGCGCTCGGTCTTGCCATTGCGCTTTATATAGTCGAGCACTCGCGCCAGATCCTGCCGCGCCTTGTTGTCCAGGCCGGCGCTGCCCTCGGCAAACCGGAAATTCACTGTCAGACGCTGGGCATGTCGGCTGAGGGATTGGTAACCCTCGGGCATCAGCGCATTCGGCGCCACGCTCATGGCCTGCACGGTCTGGCTGACAAAACCGCTGGCGGCGACGATTGCCTGACCCTGTGGGCTCTGCGCGAACGTGGCCAGGGCCTGCGCCCAAGGATTGCGGGTGTCCGGCGGCAGATAAAAGAACAGGCGCCGCGACAGCGGATAATCTTCGGTAGCGATCAGACTGTTCAGCGGCA
Organism: Pseudomonas sp. HN2; assembly: GCF_020736465.1. Taxonomy (NCBI): domain Bacteria; kingdom Pseudomonadati; phylum Pseudomonadota; class Gammaproteobacteria; order Pseudomonadales; family Pseudomonadaceae; genus Pseudomonas; species Pseudomonas sp. HN2. Next base: position 3,851,451 of record NZ_CP085885.1, on the reverse strand, counting down.
ACATCGCTTGCGACGCACCATCGGTGATTGCCACGGCTTTCGCCTGACGTACGTAAGGCAAGCCGATGAAGCCGATACCCTGCGCATCGGCGCTGACCGCATCGGACAACTGCTCGCTGGATTCGAAACGTTTCGCCGTGCTGCTGAGACTTTTCCCACGCCGACTCAGGACCAGTTCCTTGAATGTGTCGTAGGTCCCCGACTGATCATCCCGCGCATATAGATGTATGGCGCCGCCACGGCCACCGAGGTCTTCCCAGGTTTTCACTTCGCCGGCAAAAATCCGCGCCAGTTGTTCGGTATCCAGCTGCTGTAGCGGATTGGCCGGGTTGAGGATGATCGCCAGACCGTCGATGGCAATGACTTGCTCAGCCGCCGGGCTTTTCAGATCGCCGAGGGTTTGCAGGGCGAGCAGCTCGCTGTCCTTGATCTCCCGGGAAGAAGCGGCGAGATCGGCGCTGGTGTTTTTCAGCGCAGCGAAACCGGTGCTGGAACCGTGGGCGGCGACTTCGATGACCACGCGTTGCCCCTGCGCGGTCTGACCGACGATGCGCTGTTCGTTGGCGGTATCCGGCGTTTCACGATGGATTTTCAGCAGGCCTTGTTCCTGCAACAGGCCTTCGACCAACGCCGGGCCGAGCTCGGCGCCGATAGTGTTGGAACCCTGAATGCGCAGCGCCGGGCCGTTTTCGGGGATCGGCAGGACGGCGGCGTAGACCGACAGCCAGCCACTCAACAGGAAAACGCAGAGAACACGCAGGGTCATGCCGGCACCGAATCAAGCCAAGGGGATTGCCGGGGAGATTAAGTCAGAAAGATGACTTTCAGATGACACTGATCCCCTGTAGGAGTGAGCCTGCTCGCGATAGCTATTTACTGGTCAACATTTATGTCGACTGATCCACCGCTATCGCGAGCAGGCTCACTCCTACAGGGGAAATGTGTTGAGTCCGGAATCAGGCCAGTTCAAGCCAGATCGGCGCATGGTCCGAGGGCTTTTCCATGCCGCGCAGTTCGTAGTCCACACCGGCATCCTTGACCCGTGGCAGCAAACCATGGGAAGCCAGAATCACGTCAATGCGCAGGCCGCGCTTGGGCTCGTCTTCAAAACCACGGCTGCGGTAATCGAACCAGCTGAACATGTCGGTTACGTCGGGGTTCAGGTGGCGATAGCTGTCAGTCAGGCCCCAGTTTTTCAGGCGCGCCATCCACTCGCGCTCTTCCGGCAGGAAGCTGCATTTGCCGGTTTTCAGCCAGCGTTTCATGTTGTCCGGGCCGATGCCGATGTCGCAGTCTTCCGGGGAAATGTTCACATCGCCCATCACCACCAGTGGCTGCTCGTTGTGGAACTGGCTCTCCAGCAGTGCTTGCAAATCACTGTAGAAACGCTGCTTGGCAGGGAATTTGGTCGGGTGGTCGCGGCTTTCACCCTGTGGGAAATAGCCGTTCATGATCGTCACCGGCACGCCGTTGGCATCGGCGAAAGTGCCCCAGATAAAGCGCCGCTGCGCATCTTCTTCGTCGGTGGCAAAGCCTTTATGAATGGCGATCGGCTCGTTGCGCGAAAGCAGGGCGACACCGTAATGACCTTTCTGGCCATGAAAATGCACGTGATAGCCGAGGGCGCGGATCTCTTCGAGGGGGAACTGGTCGTCGTGAACCTTGGTTTCCTGCAGGCCGATCACGTCGGGCTGATGTTTTTCGATCAGCGCTGCCAGCTGATGCGGACGGGCACGCAGTCCGTTGATGTTGAAGGAAACGATCTTCATGGTCGGCAGTCCTGGCAAAAGGGCGATGCTAGCTGACATGGGGGAGATGGGCCAGTGTGGGAGAAATCATTTTGGCCTGTGGGATTTATGTTGTTAGTGATGACGCTATCGCGAGCAGGCTCACTCCTACAGGGGAACGCATTCCAAAATGTAGGAGTGAGCCTGCTCGCGATAGCGCCCTCCCAGTCGATGAAGATCCAGGGCTGGTCTAACCTGTCAGGAGAACCACCACACCCGCCCAAGGTTCGTACCAACAAGCGCGCCAGCCTCCGAGCGCGCCCCGGGGAGAATCATTGCCATGCCTGAAACCCAGTTCGTCAGCGCCGCCATCCACATGCTCGACCGCGGCTATTCGCGCGAGGCCCGCTCTCTGCTGTATCAGGCCTATCGCCACGAGCCGACCTTCGGCTACCTGTTCGAAGCCGAGCGTCCCGGCTACGAACAACGGGTGCGGGCCACGGTGCGTGAGCTGGTCAAACAGCATTTCCTCCAGGACCTGCCGGCGATCGGCCTGTTGGTCAATGATCGCCTGATCGGCATCGCCCTGATTGCGCCGCCGCAAAGGCGCCTGGGGGTGACTGAGAGCTGGGCGTGGCGCCTGCGCATGGTGCTCAGCACCGGGTTTCGCTGCACCCGGCGTTATCTGGAATATCACGATGCCGTCGCCGCGTGCGTGCCTGGCGACTCCGTGCACATGCTGCCGCTGCTCGGCGTGCATCCGCAGTTTCAGGGCAAGCACTACGGCGAACAGCTGCTCACTGCCGTGCACAACTGGTGCGCGGTCGATGAAACCTCGCAAGGGGTGGTGCTCGACACCGGCAACCCGCGCTACCTGGAATTCTATAAAAGGCAGGGTTATCAGGAGATCGGCGAGGTTGCCGTCGGACCAGTGCGTGAACACGTATTTTTCCACGCCAATCCGCAGGTGTTACAAACAGCCACGGGATAATGATCGAACTTCTTCACAAATTACCTGTTCTATCAGGCTCCCGAGCCCGTGATAGCATCCGCGCCTATGAAGTTTCCACGAAGATTTACCAGCGGCGTGCTGATGCTGTTATCCAGCTGCGCGGCGCTGGCGCAAAGTGAATTGGATGTACGGATCAAGCCGTCCAACGATGAACTCAAGGCCAATATAGAAGGCTATATCGGCAGCCTCGGCGATCGCGACGAAGAAGCCTTGCTGCGCTTCAGTCGCGGTGCCGAAGAGCAGGCGCGCAAAGCCGCTCAGGCGCTGGGCTACTACCAGCCGCAGATCGACAGCGACGTCAAGGGCGGGGAAAAACCGCGTCTGGTGCTGAACATCGATCCCGGCGAGCCGATTCGCCTGCGCAACGTCACCGTGCGCGTCGACGGCCCGGCGGCCTCGCTGAAATCCTTCCGCGTACCGAAAAGCGACCTGCTCAAGTCCGGCGCGGTACTCAACCATGGCCGATACGAAGACGCCAAACGGGTCATCCAGAATCAGGCCTCGCGCTTCGGTTACTTCAGCGGCCATTTCACCCGCCAGAAGCTCATGGTCGATCCGCGCGCGGGTGTCGCCGATATCGAATTGATCTATGACAGCGGCCCGCGTTATGCGCTGGGCAAAGTCAGCTTCGAAGGCGACACGCCGTTCGACGAAGACCTGCTGCAACGCATGGTGCCGTTCAAGGCAGGCGAGCCCTACGATTCGGAACTGATCGCCGAACTCAACCGCGATCTGCAATCGAGCGGCTATTTCGAAGGCGTACGCGTCGACGCCGCACCGACGGCGGCGAAGAATCAGGTGATTCCGGTCGAGGTCAAACTCGACACGCGCAAGCCGCGCACCATGGGCCTGGGTCTCGGTTACTCGACCGACGTCGGGCCACGCATCAAGGCCAACTGGACGCGTCACTGGGTCAATCCCCAGGGCGACAGTTATGGCTGGGAGGCCGAACTCTCGGCGCCCCGGCAGAACGTCGGGCTGTTCTATGACATCCCGCTCGACCCGCCATTGACCGACAAACTGCGCTGGGCCGGCGGCTATCAGTTCGAAGACATCGAAGGCTCCGACACCCTGAGCAAACTGCTGACCTTCGGCCCGGAATGGCACAGCAAGTTGCCAAGCGGCTGGCAGCGGGTGATCTCGCTGAAATGGCAACGTGAAGAATACGAACTCGGCGACGACTCCGGCCTGAGCACGTTGCTCATGCCCGGCATCAGTTATTCCTACCTCAAAAGCGACAACCGCATCGACCCGCGCAACGGCTACCGCCTGAGCTTCGAAAGCAAAGTGGCCAAGGAAGGCCTCGGTTCGGACAACAACCTCTTATATGGCACCGCGCAGGTCAAAGGCCTGACCACTGTTTTCGACAAGCACCGCTTGCTCGGCCGCGTGCAGGTTGGCGGCAGCGCCACCAATGGCTACAACTCGATCCCGCCGTCGCTGCGTTTCTTTGCCGGTGGCGATCAGAGCGTGCGCGGTTACGACTACCAGAGCCTGTCGCCGAAAAACTCCGACGGCGACCGCATCGGTGGCCGCTACATGATTGCCGGCAGCGTCGAATATCAATATTCGATCGCCGAGAAATGGCGGGTCGCGACCTTCGTCGACCAGGGCAACTCTTTCAACAAACTCGAACTGCCCGACCTCAAGACCGGGGTCGGCGTAGGTGTGCGCTGGGTCTCGCCGGTCGGGCCGATCCGCCTCGACCTCGCTCATGCGCTGGACGACGACGGCGGCATCCGGCTGCACTTTTCCATGGGGCCTGAGCTGTGAAGCGTGGTTTGAAAATTACGGCGCTGACGTTGTTGGCGCTGGTTTTATTGATCGTCTTGACCCTCGCCGCGCTGCTCGGTACGCAGGCGGGCAGTCGCTGGGCGCTGGGCTTGGTGCCGGGTTTGAGCGTGGAGAATTTCCAGGGTCGCCTCGGTGGCCAATGGAGCGCCGATCATTTGGTGTGGCAGCAGGACACAAGCCGCGTCGAGCTGAACAGGGCGATCTTTGCGTGGTCGCCGCTGTGCCTGACGCGCATGACCTTGTGCATCGATCAGCTCAAGGCCGATCAGGTGATTCTGCAATTCCCGCCGAGCGAAGAAACCACCGAGAGCGGCCCGATCAAACTGCCCGATCTGCAATTGCCGCTGGCCGTTGAACTGGGTGACGTCGAGGTCGGCAGTCTGTTGTTCAACGGCAGCGAACAGCTCAAGGGCTTGCAACTGGCGGCGCACTGGACCGCTCAGGGTCTGCAGATCGACAGCGTGAAATTGCAGCGTGACGAACTCAGCCTGAACCTGTCCGGCCTGCTGCAGCCGAGCGGTAACTGGCCGTTGAACATTCAGGGCGATCTGACCTTGCCCGCGCCCGGCAGCGAGCCGTGGACCCTGGCGCTGAAAATCGACGGCGATTTGCTGAAAACCCTCAACCTGCACGCCGACAGCCGTGGCTACCTCGACGGCCAGTTGAGCGGCGAGCTGCAAGCGTTGGCGGAAAACCTCCCGGCCAGGTTGCGCATCACCAGCGACGCGTTCAAACCGAGCGCCGATCTGCCGGACACCCTGCAATTCAACCAGTTGGTATTGACCGGCGAAGGCGACCTGAAAAACGGTTATCAACTGCTCGGCAACGCCACGCTGCCCGCGGAAAAATCGCCGGTGGCGTTGCTGCTCAAAGGCAAGGTCGACGCCAGCGGCGCGCAAATCGCCGGGCTCGATCTCAACGCCAGCGACAAGCAAAGCCTCAAGCTCACCGGCAATGTCGACTGGAGCAAAGGCCTCAGCGCCCAGGCCAACATCAACTGGCAAGACTTCCCGTGGCATCGCCTCTATCCAGAAATCGACGAGCCACAAGTCGCCTTGCGTACCTTCACCGGCGAAGTGTCCTACACCGACGGTCAGTACCTCGGCAACTTCGACGCTGCGCTGGATGGCCCGGCCGGGGCGTTCACCCTGAGCAGTCCGTTCAGCGGCAGCCTCGAACAGATCGCCTTGCCGCAACTGGTCATGCAGGCCGGGCAGGGCAGGGCGGAAGGGCACGTCAATGTGCGCTTCGCCGACGGCATCGCTTGGGATACCGCGCTGGATCTGTCGGCGCTCAACCCGGCGTACTGGGTTGCGGAACTGCCGGGCACCCTGGCTGGGCCGTTGAAGAGCAAAGGCGAGATGAAAAATGAGCGACTGAGCCTCAGCGCCGACCTCGACCTCACAGGCAAACTGCGCGGCCAACCGGCGATTCTGCAAGCCAAGGCTGACGGCGCGGGCGAGCGGTGGAACCTCAATGCCCTGCAAATCCGCCTCGGCGATAACAGCATCAGCGGCAAGGGCAGCCTGCAGGACAAGCTCGGCGGGCAGATTGATATCAAGCTGCCGCGTCTCGCGCAGCTATGGCCGCAATTGCGCGGGCAGGTCAACGGTCAGGTCAACGTCGCTGGCACGCTGAAGGCGCCACAGGGCAAGCTCGATCTGCAAGGTTCGCAACTGGCCTTTCAGGATAATCGCCTGCAAAGCCTCAACCTCGACGCCACCCTCGACAGTGCGCAACGAGCGAAAATCAATCTCAAAGGCAGCGGCATTCACACCGGCGACACCTCCCTGGGCACCCTGACCGCCAGTGCTCAGGGCGACATCAAGAGCCAGAAACTCAGCCTCGATCTGCTCGGACCCAAGCTGAAACTGGCGCTGGGACTGGACGGCAATGTGGACAAGGGCAACTGGCGCGGTCGCTTGGCCAGCGGCGATATTCAGGCCGGTGGCCAGGACTGGAAACTGCAAAACCCGGCAAGACTGGAGCGCCTGGCGGACGGCCAGATCAATTTCGGCGCGCATTGCTGGCTGTCCGGCAATGCGAGCCTGTGTGGTGAAGACCAGCGCCTGATGCCCGAGCCGAAGCTGCGCTATCACCTCAAGCAATTCCCGATCGAAAGCCTCGCGCAATGGCTGCCCAAGGACTTCGCCTGGCAGGGCCGGCTCAATGCCGATCTGCAACTGGACCTGCCGGCCAGCGGCCCGAACGGCGTGGTCAGTATCGATGCCAGCGGCGGCACCCTGCGCGTGCGCGACAAGGATCAGTGGCTGGATTTTCCCTACCAGACGCTCAAGCTCAGCAGCAAACTCACGCCCAAGCGCGTCGACACCGAGCTCAACTTTGTCGGCGGCAAACTCGGCGAATTGATGGTGCAGGCGCAGCTCAATCCATTGCCGAAAAACAAACCGCTGACTGGCTCGTTCCGCCTCTTCGGGCTCGATTTGTCGGTGGCGCGGCCGTTTGTGCCGATGGTGGAAAAACTCACCGGCCGGCTCAACGGCAGCGGTACGCTCTCCGGCGGCCTGCTCGCGCCGCTGGTCAATGGCACCGTGCAGCTCAGCGACGGCGAAGTGTCCGGCGCTGAACTGCCGATGGAGCTGCAGAACCTGCAACTGACCGCGGCGATTGCCGGCGAATCGGTGCGTCTGGACGGCGGCTGGAACAGCGGCAAGACCGGCCGGGGCAGCCTCAACGGCAACGTCGCCTGGGGCCAGGCGCTGGTGGTCGATCTGGCGCTCAAGGGCACGCAATTGCCCGTCAGCGTCGAACCCTACGCCAAACTCGAAATGGCCCCGGATCTGAAGATTTCCATGGCCGGCGATGAGCTGAAGGTTGCGGGCAAGGTGCTGGTGCCCAAAGGCGAAATCACCGTGCGCGAGCTGCCACCATCAACGGTGAAAGTCTCCGACGACACCATCATCGTTGGCGCGCAGACCGAGGAGGGCAAACCGCCGATCGCGATGAAAATGGACATCGACGTGATCGTCGGCCAGGACAAGCTGAGCTTCGCCGGTTTCGGCCTGACCGCCAATCTGCAAGGCCAGGTGCACATCGGCGACAATATGGACACCCGTGGCGAACTCTGGCTCAACGACGGCCGCTATCGCGCCTATGGCCAGCGCCTCACGGTACGGCGTGCGCGTCTGTTGTTCGCCGGCCCCATCGACCAGCCGTATCTGGACATCGAAGCGATCCGCCAGACCGACGACGTCATCGCCGGCATTCGCCTGAGCGGCAGCGCCGAACAACCGACCACGCAGATCTTTTCCGAACCGGCCATGAGTCAGGAACAGGCGCTGTCGTATCTGGTGCTGGGCCGTCCGCTGAGCACCAGCGGCGAAGACAACAACATGCTCGCCCAAGCCGCGCTCGGCCTCGGTCTGATGGGCAGCGCCGGGGTCACCAGTGGGCTGGCCAAGGATCTGGGCATCGAGGATTTCCAGCTCGACACCCAGGGCAGCGGCAACGACACCAGCGTCGTCGCCAGCGGCAACATTTCCGAAAAACTCAGCCTGCGCTACGGCGTCGGCGTCTTCGAACCGGCCAGTACCATCGCCTTGCGCTACAAGCTGAGCAAGAAGGTCTACGTCGAAGCGGCGAGCGGCGTCGCGAGTTCGCTGGATATTTTCTACAAGCGGGATTTCTAGAGCGCATCTGCTCATTTCAACCGAGTCGCACCCTTCGCGAGCAGGCTCGCTCCCACAGTTGGAATGCGTTCCCCTGTAGGAGTGAGCCTGCTCGCGATGAGGCCATCAGCCGCGCCATTGATGGTGGATGAAAGGACGCCATCGCGAGCAGGCTCACTCCTACAGGGGAATGCATTCCAGCGCCTCTGCATCGCTAAAACGCAACTAATTACCAAGCCCCCTAACTATTGCGTTGACATTCGCTGCCTAAGCAGTAACATCTCGACATACATTCACTGCCTAGGCAGTCATCAGGTCGACATATGAAGCATTTCACTCCGGAAGAATTCAAACACTGCCACCTCGGCCTGTTGCTCGGGCGTGCCGCGTTGCTCAAGGACCGGATCATCGACACCCACATGGAACCCCACGGCATCACCGCTGCGCAGTTCAAGGTGTTGATCATCATGGCCCAGTTTGGCGTCGACACCCCGGCCGAGCTGTGCCGGCATCTGTCGCTCGATAGCGGTTCGATGACGCGCATGCTCGATCGTCTCGAGCAGAAGGCTTTTCTGCTTCGTCAGCGCAGCGAAGGTGACCGTCGTCAGGTGCAGCTGAAGCTGACCGAGCAGGGCCAGCAACTGGCCGATCGCCTGCCGCACATCGGTGCCGATGCGATGAATGAACTGGCCGGCGCGATCTCCCGCGACGAGCTGAAGACCCTCGAATACATCCTCAAGAAAATCCTCCTGGCCGCCGGTGACCCGATCACCGTCCAGCGTTTGGGTGAACACAATGAACGCTAAAATCATGCGCAGCAGCCTGACGCTGCTGCTGTCGGCGATGATCCTCGCCGGTTGCGCCAACTACAGAGGCCTCGACACCGAAGGCCAGCGCCTCGACGCGGCGCAGTTGAAGACAGCGCAGTCTCTGCAAGGCGTGACCCTGTCACCGGCGGCATGGCCGAAAAGCGACTGGTGGAGCAGCCTTGGCGATCCGCAGCTCGACGGTCTGATCCGCGAAGCCCTGCGCGATAGCCCGGACATGCAGATCGCCGAAGCCCGCGCCCATCAGGCCAGTGCCGCCGCGTATGCCGCCGATGCCGAACGCTATCCGACCCTCGACGCCAGCGCCGGCATCAGCCGTTCGCGTCTGGCCCGTGACCAGGATCCGCGGGGGCAGGGCGGGGCGTACGCGACGGTGCGCAATGTCAGCGCCGGCTTCAATTACAACTTCGACTTGTGGGGCGGCCAGCGCGATGCCTGGGAAGCCGCACTCGGTGAGGCCCGTGCTGCTGAAGTCGACCGTCAGGCCGCCCAGCTGACCCTCGCCGCTGACGTCGCCCGCGCGTACAGCGATCTCGGTCAGGCGCACATCGTTTACGACCTCGCCAGCGAGGACCTCAAACGCACCCGGCAAATGCTCGACCTCAGTCAGCGCCGCTTGAGTTCGGGGATCGACAGCCAGTACCAGTTCCAGCAAACCCAGAGTCTGGAAGCCAGTTCCCAGGCCAGCCTGATCGACGCGGAAAAACGCCTGAACAGCGCGAAAATCGCCTTGGCGGTATTGCTCGGCAAAGGCCCTGATCGCGGCAACGAGATCGCCCGACCGAAAGTCCTGCAAGCCAGTGCCGTGGCGGTGCCGTCGGTGTTGCCGGCGGAACTGCTCGGCCGCCGCCCGGATCTGGTCGCGGCGCGCTGGCGTGTCGAAGCGGCGAGCAAAGATATCGACGCGGCGAAAACCCGCTTCTATCCCAACCTCAACCTGTCGGCTTCGGCCGGGGCGGAGTCATTGCTGGGTGATGCGATGTTCGGTTCCGCCAGCCGTTTCTTCAGCATCGCGCCGACCGTATCGCTGCCGATTTTCGATGGCGGACGCCTGCGCGCCAGCCTCGATGCGCGCGACGCCGATTACGATCTGGCGGTGGCGCAATACAACAAGAGCCTGGTCAAAGCGCTCGGCGATGTCGGCGACACCATCAACCAGTTGCGTGACATCGGCCGCCAGATCGGCGCGCAGCAACACGCTACCGACATTGCCCAGGATTCTTACAACACGGTCGTCCAGCGTTACGGTTCCGGCATCGGCAACTACCTGGACGTGCTCAGCATCGAGCAGCAACTGCTCCAGGCCCAGCGTCAGCTGGCGACCCTCAATGCCGAGCAGATCGACCTGTCGATTCAACTGATGCAAGCGCTGGGCGGCGGCTTTCAGGGTGAAAACCTGAACGCAGCCAACGCCAGCCCAGCCTCGTCGCACTACTAATTCAAGGTATTTGTCATGGCTACTGCCGAAAACACCCAAGCTCCAGACAACACCCCGGACACCGGCAACCCGCGCAAACGCAAGGTGATGCTGCTGGCCCTCGCCGTGGTCGTCCTGCTCGCCATTGCCGGCGTCTGGGCATATCACGAATTCATCGGGCGCTTTAACGAAAGCACCGACGATGCCTACGTCAACGGCAACGTCGTGGAGATCACACCGCTGGTCACCGGCACCGTGGTCAGCATCGGCGCCGACGACGGTGATCTGGTCCACGAAGGCCAGGTGCTGGTCAACTTCGACCCCAATGATGCCGAAGTCGGCCTGCAAAGTGCCAAGGCCAAACTGGCGCGCACCGTGCGCCAAGTGCGCGGCTTGTACAGCAACGTCGATGGCATGAAAGCCCAGGTCAACGCGCAACAGGCCGAGGTGCAGAAGGCCCAGGACAACTACAACCGACGGAAAAATCTCGCCCAGGGCGGGGCGATTTCCCAGGAAGAGCTGTCCCACGCGCGCGACGACCTGACCTCGGCGCAGAACGCTTTGGCCAACGCCAAACAGCAACTGAAAACCACCAGTGCCCTGGTCGACGACACCGTGGTCTCGTCGCACCCGGACGTGATGTCGGCGGCTGCCGATCTGCGTCAGGCCTACCTGACCAATGCGCGCAGCACCCTGATCGCGCCGGTCACCGGTTACGTCGCCAAGCGCACCGTGCAACTCGGTCAACGCGTGCAGCCGGGCACCGCGTTGATGGCGGTGATTCCGCTGGATCAGCTGTGGATCGATGCCAACTTCAAAGAAACCCAACTGCGTGACATGCGCATCGGCCAGCCAGTGGATATCGAGGCCGATATTTATGGCAGCGACGTGAAATACAGCGGCACCGTCGACAGCCTCGGCGCTGGTACCGGCAGCGCGTTTGCCTTGCTGCCGGCGCAGAACGCTACCGGCAACTGGATCAAGATCGTCCAGCGCGTGCCGGTGCGCATTCACATCAATGCCGAAGAGCTGGCCAAACACCCGCTGCGTGTAGGTCTGTCGACCAATGTCGAAGTGAATCTGCACGACCAGAGCGGCCCGGTGCTGGCCCAGCAACCGCCGCAAAAAGCCTCGTTCAGCACCAACGTCTACGAGCGCCAACTGGCCGAGGCGGACGCGATGATTGCCCAGTTGATTCACGACAACAGCGCCGCAGCGGGCAAGACCGCACAGCGCTGATCTGCACGGACCTTGTAGGAGTGAGCCTGCTCGCGATAGCGGTGTGTCAGAGCCAAATATCTTGGCTGATACACCGCTATCGCGAGCAGGCTCACTCCTACAGGGGTGTGGTGTCCATCAGGTTTCATAGGATTCACAATGAGCAATAACGCTTCTTTCACGCCGCCCAGCCTGTTGCTCAGCACCATCGGCCTGTCGCTGGCGACGTTCATGCAAGTGCTCGACACGACCATCGCCAACGTGGCGTTGCCGACGATTTCCGGCAACCTCGGGGTGAGTTCGGAGCAGGGCACCTGGGTGATCACTTCGTTCGCCGTGAGCAACGCGATCGCGCTGCCGCTGACCGGTTGGCTGAGCCGCCGCTTCGGCGAGGTGAAGCTGTTTCTGTGGGCGACGATGCTGTTTGTGCTGGCGTCGTTTCTCTGCGGTATCTCGACTTCGATGCCCGAGCTGATCGGCTTTCGTGTGCTGCAAGGCCTGGTCGCCGGGCCGCTGTATCCGATGACGCAGACGCTGTTGATCGCGGTCTATCCGCCGGCAAAACGCGGGATGGCCCTGGCCTTGCTGGCGATGGTCACGGTGGTCGCGCCGATTGCCGGCCCGATTCTCGGTGGCTGGATCACCGACAGTTACAGCTGGCCGTGGATCTTCTTCATCAACGTGCCGATCGGCATCTTTGCGGTGATGGTGGTGCGTTCCCAACTGGCGAAACGGCCGGTGGTCACCAGTCGCCAACCGATGGATTACGTCGGCCTGATCACCTTGATCATTGGCGTCGGCGCATTGCAGGTGATCCTCGACAAAGGCAATGACCTGGACTGGTTCGAGTCGAATTTCATCATCGTCGGCGCGGCGATTTCCGTGGTGGCGCTGGCGGTGTTCGTGATCTGGGAAATGACCGACCGCCACCCGGTGGTCAACCTGCGCCTGTTTGCCTATCGCAACTTCCGCATCGGCACGCTCGTGCTGGTCTTGGGTTACGCCGGTTTTTTCGGGATCAATCTGATCCTGCCGCAGTGGCTGCAGACGCAAATGGGCTACACCGCAACCTGGGCCGGTCTGGCCGTGGCGCCGATCGGTATTCTGCCGGTGCTGCTGTCGCCGTTTGTCGGCAAGTACGCGAACAAGTTCGACTTGCGTTTGCTGGCCGGGCTGGCGTTTCTGGCGATTGGCTTGAGCTGCTTTATGCGCGCAGGATTCACCAATGAGGTGGACTTCCAGCACATCGCGCTGGTGCAGTTGTTCATGGGCATCGGCGTGGCGCTGTTCTTCATGCCGACCCTGAGCATTCTGATGTCGGACTTGCCGCCGAGCCAGATTGCCGATGGCGCTGGCCTGGCGACGTTTTTGCGGACACTGGGCGGCAGCTTCGCGGCATCGCTGACCACCTGGATCTGGATTCGCCGGGCCGATCAGCATCATGCGTACATGAGCGAGAGCATCAGCACCTTCGAGCCGGCGACGCGCGAGACGTTGAACGCGCTGGGCGGGGCGAGTCAGTCGGCGTATGCGCAGATGGACCAGATCCTCACGAGTCAGGCGTACATGTTGTCGACCGTGGATTACTTCACGCTGCTGGGGTGGGGATTCATGGGGTTGATTCTGATCGTCTGGCTGGCGAAACCGCCGTTTGCCGCCAAGGCAGGGCCTGCTGCTTCGGGGCACTAAGATCAGGATCAAAAGCCCCTCACCCTAACCCTCTCCCGGAGGGAGAGGGGACTGACCGCGGTGTCTGGGCAAATTGCACCGACGTGCGATACCGAGTCGAACTCAGGTTTGAATAGCATGAAGATCGGCTCCCTTTCCCCCTCGCCCCCCTGGGGGAGAGGGCTGGGGTGAGGGGGTAGCGCTCTTCAGCCGTGCGGCAATGCCAGCGGCGGGGCGAAGTCGAACGGGGCCAATGCGTACCCGCTCTCATCCACCTGCAACGCCCAACCCTGACGATCCCAATCCCCCAGCACAATCCGCTTCGCCGCCTGTTCACCGAGCTGCAGCTTGTGAATCGCCGGGCGGTGGGTGTGGCCGTGGATCAGGGTTTTCACGCCATATTCCTGCATGATCCGCGGAATTTCCTCAGGCGTGACATCGACAATGTCATTGGCCTTCATCCGCGTCTGCGCCTTACTCTCGCTGCGCAGCTTGCGCGCCAGTTTGTGGCGGCTGCGCAGCGGCAGATGACGGAGGATGAACAGGGTGATCGGGTTGCGCAGGTAGCGGCGCAGCTTCATGTAGCCGACGTCGCGGGTGCACAGGCTGTCGCCGTGCATCAGTAGCACCGGCTCGCCGTAGAACTGCACGACACTCGGATCCTTCAGCAATGTGCAGCCGGCCTGTTTGCAGAAGGCCTTGCCGAGCATGAAGTCGCGATTGCCGTGCATGAGAAAGATCGCCGTACCGCTGTCGCTCAAATCGCGCAGGGCCTGGCAGATGGAACGCTGAAAGGGCGTCATGGCGTCGTCGCCAATCCACGCCTCGAAGAAGTCGCCGAGGATGTACAACGCACTCGCAGTGCGGGCGCGTCCGGCGAGCAAATCCAGAAACGCCCGGGTAATGTCCGGGCGCTCCTCTTCCAGATGCAAGTCTGAAATCAGCAGTATCACGCTGCGATGATCTCGGCTTTCTCGATGATCACGTCTTCTGCGGGTACGTCCTGGTGGCCGGCCTTGGAAGTGGTCGACACGCCTTTGATCTTGTCGACAACCTCGGTGCCTGCGGTGACTTTACCGAATACCGCGTAGCCCCAGCCCTGCACGTTCTTGCCGCTGTGGTTGAGGAAGGTGTTGTCGGCGACGTTGATGAAGAACTGTGCCGAAGCCGAATGCGGCTCCATGGTGCGGGCCATGGCGATGGTGTATTTGTCGTTGGAAAGACCGTTGTCCGCTTCGTTCTGGATGCTTGGGCGCTTGTCTTTCTTTTCTTTCATGCCAGGCTCGAAACCGCCGCCCTGGATCATGAAGTTACCGATGACGCGGTGGAAAACAGTGTTTTCGTAGTGACCGGCCTTCACGTACTCGACGAAGTTGGCAACGGTGATCGGCGCCTTTTCAGCGTTCAGTTCGATGACGATCTCGCCATGGTTGGTGGTCAGTTTGACTTGAGTCATGGTCATTACTCTTCATAGGGAATTCGTGGTTCTGGGACCTTCAGCCCCACAACCGGTTCAGCCTGCTTCGGCCAAGGTGCGCAGTTTAGCGTGACAGGCGCGAATTTCGAGGCGGTTTTTCATTTCCCGGCGATTAAATGCATGCCTTTATCGGGCCTGCTCTGTCAGGCCCTTGACAGCATCGGCTATGATAGCGGCTTTGTTTTGTCTGGCCCCTCTTTGCGGCCGCGCACCTGTACGTCAAGGATCCTATGAGCAAGCCCACTGTCGACCCTACCTCGAATGCCAAGTCCGGCCCTGCCGTGCCGGTCAACTTCCTGCGGCCGATCATCCAGGCAGACCTGGACTCGGGCAAGCACACCCAGATCGTGACTCGCTTCCCACCGGAGCCCAACGGCTACCTGCACATCGGCCACGCCAAGTCGATCTGCGTCAACTTCGGTCTGGCCCAGGAGTTCGGTGGCGTCACGCACCTGCGTTTCGACGACACCAACCCGGCCAAGGAAGATCAGGAATACATCGACGCGATCGAAAGCGACGTCAAATGGCTGGGCTTCGAATGGTCCGGTGAAGTGCGCTACGCCTCGCAGTATTTCGACCAGTTGCACGACTGGGCCGTCGAGCTGATCAAGGCCGGCAAGGCCTACGTCGACGACCTGACTCCGGAGCAGGCCAAGGAATACCGTGGCAGCCTGACCGAGCCGGGCAAGAACAGCCCGTTCCGCGACCGCACCGTGGAAGAGAACCTCGACCTGTTCGCGCGCATGAAGGCCGGTGAGTTCGCCGACGGCGCCCGCGTGCTGCGCGCGAAGATCGACATGGCTTCGCCGAACATGAACCTGCGCGACCCGATCATGTATCGCATCCGCCACGCTCATCACCACCAGACCGGTGACAAGTGGTGCATCTACCCGAACTACGACTTCACCCACGGCCAGTCGGACGCCATCGAAGGCATCACCCATTCGATCTGCACCCTCGAGTTCGAAAGCCATCGTCCGCTGTACGAGTGGTTCCTGGACAACCTGCCGGTGCCGGCGAACCCGCGCCAGTACGAGTTCAGCCGCCTGAACCTGAACTACACGATCACCAGCAAGCGCAAGCTCAAGCAACTGGTTGACGAGAAGCACGTCAATGGCTGGGACGATCCGCGCATGTCCACGCTGTCGGGCTTCCGCCGCCGTGGCTACACGCCGAAATCGATCCGCAACTTCTGCGAAATGATCGGCACCAACCGTTCCGACGGCGTGGTCGACTTCGGCATGCTCGAATTCAGCATCCGCGACGACCTCGACCACAGCGCACCGCGCGCGATGTGCGTGCTGCGTCCGCTGAAAGTGGTCATCACCAACTACCCGGAAGGCCAGGTCGAAAACCTCGAACTGCCACGCCACCCGAAAGAAGACATGGGCGTGCGCGCGCTGCCGTTCGCCCGGGAAATCTACATCGACCGCGAAGACTTCATGGAAGAGCCGCCGAAGGGCTACAAGCGCCTGGAACCGGCCGGTGAAGTGCGTCTGCGCGGCAGCTACGTGATCCGTGCCGACGAAGCGATCAAGGACGCCGACGGCAATATCGTCGAACTGCGTTGCTCGTACGACCCGGACACCCTCGGCAAGAACCCGGAAGGGCGCAAGGTCAAGGGCGTGATCCACTGGGTCCCGGCCGCCGCCAGCGTCGAGTGCGAAGTACGTCTGTACGATCGCCTGTTCCGTTCGCCGAACCCGGAAAAGGCCGAAGACAGCGCCAGCTTCCTCGACAACATCAACCCTGACTCGCTGCAAGTGCTGACCGGTTGTCGCGCTGAGCCATCGCTCGGCAACGCACAGCCGGAAGACCGTTTCCAGTTCGAGCGCGAAGGCTACTTCGTCGCGGATCTCAAGGACTCGAAACCCGGTCAGCCGGTATTCAACCGTACCGTGACCCTGCGTGATTCGTGGGGCCAGTGAGTGAGTCAAGGAAATAACGTGCTAACGATCTACAACACCCTCACCAAGAGCAAAGAAGTCTTCAAGCCGCTGGATGGCAACAAGGTGCGCATGTACGTCTGCGGGATGACCGTGTACGACTACTGCCACCTCGGCCACGGCCGCAGCATGGTCGCGTTCGACCTGGTGACGCGCTGGTTGCGCTTCAGCGGTTATGACCTGACCTACGTGCGCAACATCACCGACATCGACGACAAGATCATCAATCGCGCCCGCGAGAACGGTGAATCGTTCGAAGCGCTGACCGAGCGCATGATCGCCGCGATGCACGAAGACGAAGCGCGCCTGAATATCCAGAAGCCGGACATGGAACCGCGCGCCACCGATCACATCGCCGGCATGCACGCGATGATCCAGACCCTGATCGACAAGGGCTACGCTTACGCCCCGGGCAACGGCGACGTGTACTACCGCGTCGCCAAATTCATGGGCTACGGCAAGCTGTCGCGCAAGAAGATCGAAGACCTGCGCATCGGCGCACGCATCGAAGTCGACGAGTCGAAGGAAGACCCGCTCGATTTCGTACTGTGGAAAGCCGCCAAGCCGGGCGAGCCGAGCTGGGAATCGCCATGGGGCGCCGGGCGTCCGGGCTGGCACATCGAGTGCTCGGTGATGTCGACCTGCTGCCTCGGTGAGACTTTCGACATTCATGGCGGCGGCAGCGATCTGGAGTTCCCGCACCACGAAAATGAAATCGCCCAGAGCGAAGCGGCCACCGGTAAGACCTACGCCAACGCGTGGATGCATTGCGGGATGATCCGTATCAATGGCGAGAAGATGTCCAAGTCCCTGAACAACTTCTTCACCATCCGCGACGTGCTCGACAAGTACCACCCGGAAGTCGTGCGTTACCTGTTGGTGTCGAGCCACTACCGCAGCGCGATCAACTATTCGGAAGACAACCTCAAGGACGCCAAGGGCGCACTCGAGCGTTTCTACCACGCATTGAAAGGTCTGCCGTCCGTGGCGCCGGCCGGTGGCGAAGCGTTCGTCGAGCGTTTCACCACGGTGATGAACGACGACTTCGGCACCCCCGAGGCCTGCGCCGTGCTGTTCGAAATGGTGCGCGAGATCAACCGTTTGCGTGAGAGCGATCTCGATGCGGCGGCGGGTCTGGCGGCACGTCTGAAAGAGCTGGCCAGCGTTTTGGGCGTGTTGCAGCTTGAGGCCGATGACTTCCTGCAGGCGGGCGCTGAAGGGCGTGTCGATGCGGCTGAAGTGGACGCACTGATTGCCGCGCGTCTGGCGGCACGTGCGGGCAAGGATTGGGCTGAGTCCGATCGTATCCGTGATCAGCTCACGGCGATGGGCGTTGTGCTGGAAGACGGCAAGGGTGGGACTACGTGGCGGTTGGCTGACTGAGTAGGGGCCTGCCTTGTTCGTTCCCACGCTCTGCGTGGGAACGATCAAAAGATCGCAGCCTTCGGCAGCTCCTACAGGGATCGCGTTTCCATGTAGGAGCTGCCGAAGGCTGCGATCTTTTGATCTGGCTTTTAATTGCCAATTTGCCGCAACCGCTTGTAAAGCGTATTCCGACTGACTCCCAACCGCCGTGCCAGGTGCGAGATATTCCCTCCAGCCGCCTTCAACTCCCTGTTCAACGCCTCGACATCATTCAAATCCAGCCCCAGCGGCGGCGCCGTCTCCACCGGCTCCATCTCCAGATCGACAAAAAAATCATCCGGCAAATGCTCCGGCCGCACCGGTTGTTCCTCGGCCATGGCCAGCGCCACCTGCATCACGCTGCTGACCTGACGCAGATTCCCCGGCCACGGATGCCTCTCGAACAGCTCCAACACCTCCGGGCTCAACCCCGCCCATTGCGTAGGCTCGCGATGCTGCTCCCATAGCCGTTTAAACAGCGCCTGCTTGTCACTGCGTTCGCGTAACGGCGGCAGCTCCAGGGTCAGACCACCGATGCGGTAGTACAAATCCTCGCGGAAACGGCCCAGTTGCACCTGCTCGCGCAACGATCGGTTGGTCGCGGAGATAATTCGCAGATCAACCGCGAACAACTCGCTGCTGCCCACCGGTTGCACGCAACGTTCCTGCAACACCCGCAACAAGCGCGCTTGGGTCGGCAGCGGCATATCGCCGATCTCGTCGAGAAACAGCGTGCCTCTGTCTGCCTTGCGGATCAGGCCGATGCTGCCTTTCTGATTGGCGCCGGTGAAAGCGCCTTTCTCGTAGCCGAACAATTCCGACTCCACCAGTTCGGCGGGGATGGCTGCGCAGTTCACTGCGATGAACGCCTGTCTACTCCGCGAGCTGGCCTGATGCAGGGCTTTGACAAAGACCTCCTTGCCGACGCCAGTTTCGCCATGGATCAGCAGCGGAATATCTTTTTCCAGCAAGCGCTCGGCCTGACGCACGGCTTTTTCCACGCGGCTGTCGCCGAAATGCAGAGTATTGAGGCTGATTACACTGGCTGGCGCAGGCTGGTCCTCGGCGACAAACACCCGCGCTTGCACCGGCGCCTGTTTCGGCCGTTTCAACAAACATTGAAAACGGTTGCGCCCGGAAGTCTGCAAAGCAAACGGCATCCCTTCGGGCTGATTGATCAGCTCCAGCAGCGACACCTTGAACAGGCTCTCGACGCTGACCCGTGACAGACGCACACCAAGCAGATTGTCGGCGCGGCGATTGGCCGAGAGCACCTGGCCGCTCTCATCGAAAATCAGCAACCCGGCCCATTGGCTGTCGAGGTTGTTCAAGCCGGTGTTGAAGGTGAGCTGAAAGTGCTGGCCATGGAACAGGTTGAGGATCAGCCGGTTCTCCACCGTCTGGCTCATCATCTTGACCATGCCCAGGGTGTGGGAGGGCGGCAGGTAGCTGTCGCTGGACACATCGAGCACGGCGATGACCTTGCGCTCGGCGTCGAAAATCGGCGCAGCGGAACCGGTCATGAAACGGTTGGCCTTGAGAAAATGTTCATCGTGTTCGATGTGCACCGCCTGCTCACAGGCCAGTGCGGTGCCGATCGCATTGGTGCCGCTGCTGCGCTCCATCCAGCTCGCCCCGGCCTGAAAACCCCGGGCCAGAGTCGGTTCGATAAAGCGCTGCGTGCCCCACGAGGTCAGCACCTGGCCCTGGTTGTCGGCGAGCATGATCAGGCAGTTGGAATTGCTGAGGATGTTTTCGTAGTAGGGCAGGACTTCCTGGTGCGTGGTCTGCACCAGCGAATGATGGCTGTCGAGCAACCGCGCAATGCCGGCGGCGGGCAACTGATCGAAGGCCGGGGTGCTCTGGTGGTCGAGGCCGAACGCGCGGCAACGTTGCCAGGAGGTCTGGACGATCGCGTCGTGGGAAAGCGGCGAAGCAGGTGCGGCCATGGGGGCGAGCCTCTGAGTGCAGCGATTTTATTATTGTTATGGGGTTCACCTTCCCCCGTAGGAGCTGCCGAAGGCTGCGATCTTTTGATCTTGATCTTGATCTTGAAAATCAAAGTCAAAGTCAAAAGATCGCAGCCTTCGGCAGCTCCTACATGGGTGTGAACAGTGCATAGAGTGTTGTTCACTATTGTTCATTGTCAATCACCCCGACTGTTCAAAAGTGTTCAGCTGTGAACGCCACTTCCTCGGGTAATCAGCGATTTTCACGGCAAATCAGGCACTTGCCATTTCTGGCACGAATGTCGCTCTGTTGCTCCGGTCGCTTGACTCCAAAAATAACAAAGGCCGAGCCATGTCACTCACCCTGGAGCACGTCAGCCGCACCGTCGAGGGCCAGATTTGGATCGACGATGCGTGCCTGAAATTCGAACCCGGATCCTTCAACGTTCTGCTCGGGCGCACCCTGTCCGGCAAGACCAGTCTCATGCGCCTGATGGCCGGCCTCGACAAGCCCGACAGCGGCCGCGTGTTGATGAGCGGCGTCGACGTCACCCAGCGTCCGGTGCGTTTGCGCAACGTGTCGATGGTCTATCAGCAGTTCATCAATTACCCGACCATGACGGTGTTCGAGAACATCGCCTCGCCACTGCGCCAGGCCGGTATTTCCAAAGAAATCATCCACAGCAAGGTGCAGGAAACCGCACGCATGCTGCGCATCGAGAAGTTCCTGCAGCGCTACCCGCTGGAGCTCTCCGGCGGACAGCAACAGCGCACGGCCATGGCCCGCGCACTGGTCAAGGATGCCGAACTGATCCTCTTCGACGAGCCACTGGTCAACCTCGACTACAAGCTGCGCGAAGAGCTGCGTCAGGAAATGCGCGAGCTGTTCAAGGCCCGCCACACCATCGCAATCTACGCCACCACTGAACCCAACGAAGCACTGGCCCTCGGCGGCACCACCACCATCCTGCACGAAGGCCGGGTGATCCAGAGCGGGCCGTCGACCGAGGTCTATCACCAGCCGCAATCGGTACTCGCCGCTGAATTGTTCTCCGAGCCGCCGATCAACCTGATGCCGGGGCGCATTGCCGGCAACGAAGTCAGTTTTGCCAACTTCGTCCATTTCCCGTTGAACGTCGATCTGCGGCCGGTGGGCGAGGGCGAATTCCGTTTTGGCGTGCGCCCCAGCCATATCTCGCTGGTGCCGAGCAACGATGACGATCTCGAGTTGGCAGTGACTGTCGAGGTCGCCGAGATCAGCGGTTCGGAAACCTTCCTGCACGTGCGCAACGAGCATTTCCTGCTGGTGCTGCACTTGCCGGGCGTTCACGAATACGACGTCGATGCGCCGATCCGCATCTATATCCCGACCCACAAACTGTTCGTTTTCGATGCGCAGGGCCGTCTGGTGCAAGCACCGGGCCGGCGTGTCGCGAGGGTTGCCTGATGGCCGAAATCCGTTTGCAGCACCTCGCCCACAGCTACAGCAAAACCCCCAGCGGCGCTGAGGATTATGCGATCCGCGAGATGGATCACGTCTGGGAGCAGGGCGGCGCCTATGCTTTGCTCGGCCCGTCCGGTTGCGGCAAGTCGACCTTGCTCAACATCATTTCCGGCCTGCTCAGCCCCTCCCAGGGCCATGTGTTGTTTGACGGCAAAGCGGTCAACGACCTGACCCCGGAGAAGCGCAACATCGCCCAGGTTTTCCAGTTTCCGGTGGTCTACGACACCATGACCGTGTTCGATAACCTTGCTTTCCCCCTGCGAAATCAGGGCATGGCCGAGGCGAAAGTGCACAGCAAGGTGCAGGAAATTGCCGAGGTGCTCGACCTGCAAAACCTCCTGAGCAAGAAAGCGCGCAACCTCACCGCCGACGAAAAACAGAAAGTCTCCATGGGCCGTGGGCTGGTACGAGACGACGTTTCGGCAATCCTGTTCGACGAGCCGCTGACGGTGATCGACCCGCACCTGAAGTGGAAACTGCGGCGCAAGCTCAAACAGATCCACGAGCAGTTCAACATCACCATGGTCTACGTCACCCACGATCAACTGGAAGCCTCGACGTTCGCCGACAAGATCGCGGTGATGTACGGCGGCCAGATCGTCCAGTTCGGTACGCCACGGGAATTGTTCGAGCGGCCGAGCCACACCTTTGTCGGCTATTTCATCGGCAGCCCGGGGATGAATCTGATCGAGGTGCAGCCGCAGCCCGGCGGCGTCGGTTTCGCCTCGACGCACCTGCCGTTGTCCGACGCCTTGCAGCGCCATATCGAGCACGGCCAGTGGAAAAATCTCAAGGTCGGCATCCGGCCCGAGTTCATTCATGTGTGGGATGAGCCGTTTGACGACGCAATGCAGGCAAAAGTCGTACACGTCGAAGACCTCGGCACCTACAAGATCATGACCCTCAACCTCGACGGCGCACCGTTGAAGGTACGTCTGGCCGAAGACAAACCGGTGCCGCAGGGGACGGCGTACATCAGTTTCCCGGCGCAGTGGCTGATGGTCTATGCCGATGAATTTCTCCTGGAAGTCAGTGACGAGGAGGCGCAGCTATGAACAAGGTGCAGAACAATAAAGCCTGGTGGCTGGTGCTGCCGGTGTTCCTGCTGGTGGCGTTCAGTGCGGTGATCCCGATGATGACCGTGGTCAACTACTCCGTGCAGGACATCTTCGACCAGTCCAGCCGCTACTTCGTCGGCGCCGACTGGTACAAGCAAGTGCTGCTCGATCCGCGTTTGCACGACTCGCTGCTGCGTCAGTTCATCTATTCGGCGTGCGTGTTGCTGATTGAAATCCCGCTGGGTATTGCCGTCGCCCTGACCATGCCGACCAAGGGTCGCTGGTCATCAGTCGTGCTGATCATTCTGGCGATTCCGTTGCTGATCCCGTGGAACGTGGTCGGCACCATTTGGCAGATCTTCGGCCGTGCCGACATTGGTTTGCTCGGTTCCAGCCTCAACGCGATGGGCATCAGTTACAACTATGCGGCCAACACCATGGACGCCTGGGTGACCGTGCTGGTGATGGACGTCTGGCACTGGACTTCGCTGGTCGCGCTGCTGTGTTTCTCCGGCCTGCGGGCGATTCCCGACGTGTATTACCAGGCCGCGCGCATCGATCGCGCCTCGGCCTGGGCGGTGTTCCGCCATATTCAGTTGCCCAAGCTGAAAAGCGTGCTGCTGATTGCGGTGATGCTGCGCTTCATGGACAGTTTCATGATCTACACCGAGCCGTTCGTGCTCACCGGCGGCGGGCCGGGCAATGCCACGACCTTCCTCAGTCAGACCTTGACCCAGATGGCCGTAGGGCAATTCGACCTCGGTCCGGCAGCGGCGTTTTCGCTGGTGTACTTCCTGATCATCCTGTTGGTGTCCTGGCTGTTCTACACCGCCATGACGCACTCCGACGCCAACCGCTGAGGCCCGGCCATGAGCAAGAAAAAGCTTATTCCGTTGCTGGTGTACATCCTGTTCCTGCTGGTGCCGATCTACTGGTTGCTGAACATGTCGTTCAAGAGCAACACCGAAATCCTCGGCGGCCTGACGCTTTTCCCACAGGATTTCACGCTGGCGAACTACAAGGTGATCTTCACCGATCCGAGCTGGTACACCGGCTATTTGAACTCGCTGTATTACGTCAGCCTCAACACGGTGATTTCCCTGAGTGTGGCGCTACCGGCGGCTTACGCGTTTTCACGCTATCGTTTCCTCGGCGACAAGCATCTGTTCTTTTGGCTGCTGACCAATCGCATGGCACCGCCGGCGGTGTTCTTGCTGCCGTTTTTCCAGTTGTATTCGTCGATCGGCCTGTTCGACACGCACATCGCCGTGGCCTTGGCGCATTGCTTGTTCAACGTGCCGCTGGCGGTGTGGATTCTTGAAGGCTTCATGTCCGGGGTGCCCAAGGAGATCGACGAAACGGCCTACATCGACGGCTACAGTTTCCCCAAGTTCTTCGTGAAGATTTTCATCCCGTTGATCGGTTCCGGCATCGGTGTCACGGCGTTTTTCTGCTTCATGTTTTCCTGGGTCGAACTGCTGCTGGCGCGCACGCTGACCTCGGTCAACGCCAAGCCGATTGCCGCGGTGATGACGCGCACGGTGTCGGCGTCGGGGATCGATTGGGGCGTGCTGGCAGCGGCGGGGGTGTTGACCATCCTCCCGGGCATGCTGGTGATCTGGTTTGTGCGCAACCACGTGGCCAAGGGCTTTGCCCTCGGCCGAGTCTGAGGAACAGATGATGGAATGGATGAGCTGGACGACACCGACCGCCGCGTTCTTCATCGGCATCGGTCTGATTCTGGTGGGCATGACCACCTGGGAATTGCGCTCGCCGAGCATTCTGCGGCGCGGGTTTCTGCCGATTGCCACCACCCGTGGCGATCGCTTGTTTATCGGTCTTCTCGGCAGCGCCTACCTGCACTTGCTGGTAATCGGCGTCACCGACTGGAGCATCTGGGTGGCGTCCGCGTTGTCCCTGGTGTGGCTGTTGGCTGTGATGCGTTGGGGCTAGTCGAATCGTTCGGCAACGCGGCTCCACAACTTAAACAGGAGGTCTCTATGTTCGATAAAAACAATAAGCTGCGACATAGCATTTCATTGGCAGCCATGCTGGCACTCAGCGGTTTGAGCGCATCTGCCTGGGCCGACGCCTATGAGGATGCGGCGAAAAAATGGATCGGCAGCGAGTTCAAGCCCTCGACCCTGACGGCCGAACAGCAGCTCGAAGAATTGAAGTGGTTCATCAAGGCGGCCGAGCCGTTTCGCGGCATGGACATCAAGGTCGTTTCCGAGACCCTGACCACCCACGAATACGAGTCCAAGGTGCTGGCCAAGGCGTTCAGCGAAATCACCGGGATCAAGCTCACCCACGACCTGCTGCAGGAAGGCGACGTGGTCGAGAAAATGCAGACGGTGATGCAGTCGGACAAGAACATCTATGACGGCTGGGTCAACGACTCCGACCTGATCGGTACGCACTTTCGCTACGGCAAGACCGAATCTATCACCGACCTGATGGCCAACGAGGGCAAGAACTTCACCTCGCCGACCCTCGATATCAAGGACTTCATCGGCATCTCGTTCACCACCGCGCCGGACGGCAAGATCTATCAATTGCCTGACCAGCAATTCGCCAACCTGTACTGGTTCCGTGCCGACTGGTTCGAACGTGCAGACCTGAAAGCCAAGTTCAAGGAAAAGTACGGCTACGAATTGGGCGTGCCGGTGAACTGGTCGGCCTATGAAGACATCGCCAAATTCTTCAGCGAAGACGTCAAGGAAATCGACGGCAAACGCGTCTACGGCCACATGGATTACGGCAAGAAAGACCCGTCGCTGGGCTGGCGCTTCACCGATGCCTGGTTCTCCATGGCCGGTGGCGGCGACAAGGGCATCCCCAATGGCTTGCCGGTGGACGAGTGGGGCATCCGCGTCGAAGACTGCCACCCGGTCGGCTCCAGCGTGACCCGTGGCGGCGACACCAACGGCCCGGCGGCGGTGTTCGCCACCACCAAATACGTCGACTGGCTGAAGAAGTACGCGCCACCGGAAGCGGCCGGCATGACTTTCTCCGAGTCCGGTCCGGTGCCGTCGCAGGGCAACATCGCCCAGCAGATTTTCTGGTACACCGCGTTCACCGCCGACATGACCAAACCGGGCCTGCCGGTGGTCAACGCCGACGGCACGCCGAAATGGCGCATGGCACCATCGCCGCGCGGGCCGTATTGGGAAGAGGGCATGAAGCTCGGCTATCAGGACGTGGGCTCGTGGACATTCATGAAGTCCACGCCTGAGAAACAGAAACTGGCGGCCTGGCTGTACGCGCAGTTCGTCACCTCGAAAACCGTGTCGCTGAAGAAAACCATCGTCGGCCTGACGCCGATTCGCGAGTCGGACATCAATTCGCAAGCGATGACCGATCTGGCGCCGAAACTCGGTGGTCTGGTCGAGTTCTACCGCAGCCCGGCCCGCGTCCAATGGACCCCGACCGGCACCAACGTGCCGGACTATCCGCGTCTGGCGCAACTGTGGTGGAGCCACATCGCCGAAGCCGCCAGCGGCGAGAAGACCCCGCAACAGGCGCTCGATGGTTTGGCCAAGGATCAGGACGCGATCATGACGCGCCTCGAACGCTCCAAGGCCCAGGCCACTTGCGCGCCGAAGATGAACCCGGAGCGCGACGCGCAATACTGGTTCGACCAGCCGGGCGCACCGAAACCGAAACTGGCGAACGAGAAGCCGAAGGGTGAAACCGTGAGCTATAGCGAACTGCTGAAATCGTGGGCGGATGCGCGTAAGTGATAGTGGAAGTGTGAAAGGCGAACGGCACCGGAAGGTGCCGTTTTTTTGCTGCCTGATCTGCCGCTTTCGCGAGCAGGCTCGCTCCCACAGGGATTTTTGGTGCCACCGATCTTGAGTAGCACTGATCCAATGTGGGAGCGAGCCTGCTCGCGAAAGCGCTGGGTCAGACGGCGGATTTTCAACTGACATGACACCATCGCGAGCTGGCCCACTTCTACAAGGGTTTGCGATGCACCCGGGTACAAACAAAAAACGGCACCCGAAGGTGCCGTTTTCATGTGTAGCCAGACCCGCCAGGCAATCAGCCCGCCAGACCCGCCTGTTGTACCAGCACCAGCAACGGCTGCGGGTACACACCCAGGAAGAACGCGACCAGGGCGATGGCCAGCAGCATCACGCCACCTGCCTTCTGTTCCCAGTGCAGCTGGGCGTCGTGGCGACGCAGGTTTGGCTCGATCAGGTACAGGGTGACCATCACGCGCAGGTAGTAGAAGACGCCGATGGCGCTGCCCAGCACCAATGCGCCGACCAGCCACCACTGACGCGTTTCGACGCCGCTGGCGATGATGTAGAACTTGCCGATGAAGCCAGCGGTCAGCGGAATACCGGCCAGGGACAGCATCATCACAGTCAGCACGGCGGTCAGGTAAGGACGGCGCCAGAACAGGCCGCGGTACTCGTACAGCGCGTCAGCGTCGCGGCCGTTGTACGGCGAGGACATCAGGGTGATCACGCCGAACGCGCCGAGGCTGGTGATCACGTAGGTGACCAGGTACACGCCGATGGCTTCCACCGCCAGACCCTTGCTCGCCACCAGTGCGATCAGCAGGTAGCCGAAGTGCGCGATGGACGAATAACCGAGCAGGCGCTTGAGGTTGCTCTGGGTCAGGGCCAGCAGGTTACCGAACAGGATCGAGGCAACTGCGATCACGCTGAGCACATCGCTCAGCACGCCACTGCTGGCGGCAGGGGAGAGCTGGAACAGACGCACCATCACCGCAAACACGGCAACCTTCGAAGCGGTCGCGAGGAACGCGGCTACCGGCGCCGGAGCACCTTCGTAAACGTCCGGCGTCCACAAGTGGAACGGAACCAGCGACAGCTTGAACGCCAGACCGATCAGCATCATGCCCAGGCCCAGTTGCGCCAGCGGGCTAGGCAGACCGGTCGCGGCCAGGGCCTGACCGATGCCGACGAAGCTCAGCGAACCGGCGTCGGCGTACAGCAGCGCCATACCGAACAGCAGGAACGCGGAACCGGCGGCCGACAGCACCATGTACTTGATGCCGGCTTCCAGCGAACGCTTGTTGAAGAAGGCGTAAGCCACCAGACCGTAGACCGGTACCGAGAGCAATTCCAGACCGATGAACAAACCGGCCAGATGTTGCGCGCTGACCAGGACCAGACCACCGGCGGCGGCCATCAGGATCAGCAGGTACAGTTCTTCGCGATTGCCCGGGTAACCCGAACCGCCATCACCGAGGTAGGCGTGGGCGAGGGTGACGCAGGCGAGGGTGGCAACCAGGATCATCGCCATGTACAGGCAGGCGAAGGCATCGATCTGCAGCAATGGGGTCACGGCCAGAGGCGCGACTTTCAACGCAGGCAGGATCGACAGCAGGGCCAGGTTCAGCCCCGCCACCGAAATCAGGAAGGTCTGCGAGTGGTTGCGGCGCCAGGCGATCGCCAGCATCACCACGATAATGGTGAGGCTGGTGATCAACAGTGGCGCAAGCGCAATAAAGTGTTGAATCGTGAATTCCATAGCGCTCTTACCGGGCCGAAGCGAGTTGAGAGAAGGCGGTGCCGAGCCACTGCTGCACGCCATGCATGGTGGCGGCAGAGGTGTCGAGGAACGGTTGCGGGTAGACGCCGAGGTAAATCAGCAGCACCGCCAGACCGAGCACCATGATCAGTTCGCGCGCGTCCATGCCATGCAGCACCGCGTCGGATTTCGACGGGCCGAAGTAGGCACGGTGGATCATGATCAGCGAGTAGACCGAACCGAACACCAGACCGGACGTGGCAATCGCCGTGACCCATGGAGCGCTGGCGAAGGAACCGATCAGGATCAGGAACTCGCCGACGAAATTACCGGTACCCGGCAAGCCCAGCGACGCCGCAGCGAAGAACAGGCTGATGGCCGGCAGGTACGCGATGCGCGACCACAGGCCACCCATCTCACGCATGTCCCGAGTGTGCAGACGTTCGTACAACTGACCGCTGAGGATAAACAGTGCCGCTGCCGACAGACCGTGCGCGAGCATCTGGATCACCGCACCTTGCAGCGCCAGTTGGCTGCCGGAGTAGATGCCGATCAACACGAAGCCCATGTGGGAAACGGAAGAGAAGGCGATCAGACGCTTGATGTCGGTCTGGGCGAACGCGAGGAACGCGCCGTAGAAGATCCCGATCAGACCGAGGGTCATGGCGATCGGCGCAAACTCGGCCGAAGCGTTCGGGAACAGCGGCAGGGCGAAACGCAGCAGGCCGTAGGCCGCGGTTTTCAGCAGGATACCGGCGAGGTCGACGGAACCGGCAGTCGGCGCCTGGGCGTGAGCGTCAGGCAGCCAGGAGTGGAACGGAACCACTGGCAGCTTGACCGCGAAGGCGATGAAGAAGCCGAGCATCAGGATGTACTCGGTGGTCATCGACATCTTGGTTTTCAACAGGTCGGCGTAGTTGAAGGTAATCACGCCAGTGTTGTTGAAGTTGACCAGCACCAGACCGAGGATCGCCACCAGCATGATCAGGCCGGAAGCCTGAGTGAAGATGAAGAACTTGGTCGCTGCGTAGATCCGGGTTTTCTTGCCGTCCGAAGAACTGTGACCCCAGAGCGCGATGAGGAAGTACATCGGCACCAGCATCATTTCCCAGAAGAAGAAGAACATGAACAGGTCGAGGGCGAGGAACACGCCGACCACACCGCCCAGGATCCACATCAGGTTCAGGTGGAAGAAGCCAACGTGACGTTGAATCTCTTTCCACGAGCAGAGCACCGAGAGGATACCCAGCAGACCGGTCAGCAGGATCATCAACAGCGACAGGCCGTCGAGGGCCAGGTGCACGTTGATGCCGAAACGCTGGATCCAGACATGCTTGAACTCAAGCGCCCAGGTCGGATCGGCGCCCGGCGCCGGTGCGAATGAATAGTCACCGTGGGCCCACAGCCAGAGGCCGAGTGCGAGTTCCAGGGTCATGGTCAACAGCGCAATCCAGCGCGGGAGGGTGGCGCCGAAGCGCTCAGCCATCCAGCACAGCAGGCCGCCGATGAAGGGGATCAGGATTAGCCAAGGCAGAATCATGACGGGCTCGTTTCCTTTCGCAAATTCGCAAGGTTCATATCAGACCGCTACCAGCACGATGGCGCCGATCACCAGCACGGCACCCGCAGCCATCGAAGCAGCGTACCAACGCAGTTGACCGGTCTCGGTGCGGCTCAGGGCGGTGTGACCACCCTTGGCCATACGCGGGATCAGACCGATGGTCTGGTCGAGCGGGTCTTTGCGCAGTACATGGCTGATCGCAAGGTACGGCTTGACGAACAGTTTGTCGTAGATCCAGTCGAAGCCCCAGGCAGCGAACCACCAGGCCGAAAGGAAACGGCCGATGCCGCTGTTGGCGATCGCCGTGACGAAGCGACGCTTGCCGAGGAACAGCAGCGCTGCCAGCAGGATACCGGCCAGAGCGATGGCGCCCGAGGCGATTTCCAGACTGTGCTTGGCTTCGCCGCCGGCATGGCCAACGCTTTCTGGCAGAACGCCGTGCAGCGGCGGAACGATCATGGCGCCGACGAAAGTCGACAACACGATCAGCACCGACAGCGGCAGCCAGTGAGCGATACCGTGACCGGCGTGGGCTTCGGTCTTGGCTTCACCGTGGAACGTGATGAAGATCAGGCGGAAGGTGTACAGCGAAGTCATGAACGCACCGACCAGACCTGCGTAGAGCAGACCGTGGTTACCGCTGGCAAACGCTTCCCAGAGGATTTCGTCCTTGGAGTAGAA
Source organism: Pseudomonas sp. HN2 (assembly GCF_020736465.1). Taxonomy (NCBI): domain Bacteria; kingdom Pseudomonadati; phylum Pseudomonadota; class Gammaproteobacteria; order Pseudomonadales; family Pseudomonadaceae; genus Pseudomonas; species Pseudomonas sp. HN2. The sequence continues at coordinate 3,821,071 of NZ_CP085885.1, read as the reverse complement.
GCCCGCGGTGACCAGTGGCAGAGCGGCCAGCGCAGCACCACCGACGATGAAGCTGGCGTAGGCCAGTGGCAGTTTCTTCCACAGACCACCCATCTTGAAGATGTTCTGCTCGTGGTGGCAGGCAACGATCACCGCACCGGAAGCAAGGAACAGCAGGGCCTTGAAGAAGGCGTGGGTCATCAGGTGGAAGATCGCGCCATCCCATGCACCCACGCCCAGCGCCAGGAACATGTAGCCGATCTGGCTCATGGTCGAGTAGGCGAGGATACGTTTGATGTCGGTTTGTACCAGCGCGGCGAAGCCTGCGAGAACCAGAGTCACGCCACCGACGATGCCCACCAGGTGCAGGATTTCCGGCGCCAGGGTGAACAGGCCGTGAGTACGGGCGATCAGGTAGACACCGGCGGTGACCATGGTTGCGGCGTGGATCAATGCCGACACCGGGGTCGGGCCGGCCATCGCGTCCGCGAGCCAGGTTTGCAGTGGCAGTTGCGCCGATTTACCAACCGCACCACCCAGCAGCATCAGGGTCGCCAGGGTGATCCAGAAGTCGCCGACCTGGAATTTCTGCGGTGCCAGCACCAGCAGTTCCTGGATGTTCAGCGTGCCCACTTGCTGGAACAGGATGAACAGGCCGATGGCCATGAACACGTCGCCGATGCGGGTGACGATGAAAGCCTTGAGTGCGGCGTTACCGTTGTTGCGGTTGCTGTAGTAGAAACCGATCAACAGGTACGAGCACAGGCCCACGCCTTCCCAGCCGAAGTACAGGAACAACAGGTTATCGCCGAGCACCAGGAACAGCATGCTGGCGATAAACAGGTTGGTGTACGAGAAGAAGCGCGAGTAGCCCGCTTCACCGCGCATGTACCAGGACGCGAACAGGTGGATCAGGAAACCGACGCCCACCACCACGCCGAGCATGGTGATCGACAGGCCGTCGACGTAGAGGGCGAAGTCAGGCTTGAAGCCTTCGACCGCCATCCACTGCCACAGCACCAGGGTGTAGTGACCGCCTTCCGGTGGTGCGACGTTGAACTGCCAGATGACGTAGGCAGCGACAATCGCCGACAAGCCAATGGAACCCACGCCGATCAGCGCCGAGAGGTTTTCCGACCAGCGTCCACGGGAGAACGACAGGAGCAGGAAACCGATCAGAGGGAATACGAAAGTCAGAAAGATCAGGTTCATCCGCGCATCTCACTGGCAGCGTCGATATCGAGCGTGTGGAAGCGGCGATACAGTTGCAGCAGGATCGCCAGGCCAATACTGGCCTCGGCCGCTGCAAGGCTGATCACCAGGATGAACATGATCTGTCCATCCGGCTGCGCCCAGCGGGCGCCCGCAACGATGAAGGCCAGGGCAGAGGCGTTCATCATCACTTCCAGACTCATCAACACGAACAAAATGTTGCGGCGGACCATCAGGCCGACCAGACCAAGGCAGAACAGGATGCCGGCAACCGCCAGTCCATGCTCGAGAGGGATAGCAGGCATGTCTTACTCCTTCGCCTCGTTACGGCCCAAATGGAACGCCGTGACGGCTGCGGCGAGCAGCAGCATCGAGGCGAGTTCGACCACCAGCAGGTACGGGCCGAACAGGCTGATGCCCACGGCTTTTGCATCTACGGTGGTGTGGCCGATGGCCTGGCCGCTCTGGTGAGCGAACAGCACATACAGCAGTTCGGCCAGCAGCAGCGCGGCGAGAATCACCGGTCCTGCCCAGATGCCGGGCTTGAGCCAGGTGCGTTCCTGCTGCACCGAGGCCGGGCCGAGGTTGAGCATCATCACCACGAACACGAACAGCACCATGATGGCGCCGGCGTAGGCGATCACTTCCAGCACACCGGCGAACGGCGCGCCGAGGGCGAAGAAGGTCATGGCCACGGCGATCAACGAGATGATCAGGTAGAGCAGGGCGTGCACGGGGTTGGTGTTGGTGACCACACGCAGCGTGGACACCACAGCAATACCCGATGCGAAATAGAAAGCGAATTCCATCGTTCTTCCTTAAGGCAGCAAGCTCTTCACGTTGATCGGTTCGGCTTCGTTCTGCGCAGCGCCTTTCGGCTTGCCAGCGATTGCCATACCTGCAACACGATAGAAGTTGTAATCAGGGTTTTTGCCGGGGCCGGAGATCAGCAGATCTTCTTTCTCGTACACCAAGTCCTGACGTTTGAACTCGGCCATCTCGAAATCCGGGGTCAGCTGGATCGCGGTGGTCGGACAGGCTTCCTCGCAGAGACCGCAGAAAATGCAGCGCGAGAAGTTGATCCGGAAGAAGTCCGGGTACCAGCGACCGTCTTCGGTTTCAGCTTTCTGCAGCGAGATGCAACCCACCGGGCAGGCCACGGCGCACAGGTTGCAGGCTACGCAGCGTTCTTCGCCATCGGGGTCGCGGGTCAGGACGATGCGGCCACGGTAACGCGGCGGCAGGTAGACCTGCTCCTCGGGGTATTGCAGGGTGTCGCGCTTGCGAAAGCCATGGCCGAAGACCATGACCAGGCTGCGCAACTGGGTACCGGTACCCTTAACGATGTCGCCAATATATTTGAACATGGGTCAAATCCTCACTGAACCGCAACCGCAGGCGTGTTCAACAACACAACCGCAGCGGTCACCAGCAAATTGATCAGGGTCAGTGGCAGGCAGAATTTCCAGCTGAAATCCATCACCTGGTCATAACGCGGACGCGGGATGGAAGCGCGCAGCAGGATGAACAGCATGATGAAGAACGCGGTCTTCAGTGCGAACCAGACGAAGGACAGTTGCGGCAGGATGCCGAACGGACCGTGCCAGCCACCGAAGAACAGGGTGACCAGCAGCGCCGAGATCAGGATGATGCCGATGTATTCACCGACGAAGAACATGCCCCATTTCATACCGGCGTATTCAATGTGGTAACCGTCGGCCAGTTCCTGTTCCGCTTCCGGCTGGTCGAACGGGTGACGGTGAGTCACGGCGACGCCAGCGATGAAGAAGGTACAGAAGCCGAAGAACTGCGGAATGATGAACCACAGGTTCTGCGCCTGGTACTCGACGATGTCGCGCATGTTGAACGAGCCGACCTGGACCACGATGCCCATCAGGGCCAGGCCCATGAACACTTCGTAGGACACGGTCTGCGCCGAGGCACGCAAGCTGCCGAGCAGGGCGAACTTGTTGTTGCTCGACCAGCCGGCGAACAGCACGGCGTACACCGACAGACCGGCCATGGCGAAGAAGAACAGCAGGCCGATGTTCAGATCCGCCACGCCCCAGGTCGGGGTGATCGGGATGATCGCAAAGGCGATCAGCAGGGCGGACATGGCCACCACCGGTGCCAGGGTGAAGATCACCTTGTCGGCAAACGGCGGGGTCCAGTCTTCCTTGAAGAACATCTTCAGCATGTCGGCGGCGATCTGGAACATGCCGAACGGGCCAACGCGGTTCGGACCGTAACGGTCCTGCCACCAGCCCAGCAGGCGACGTTCGACAAAGCTGAGCAAGGCGCCCGCGACCACCACGGCCAGCAGGATCACGATGGCTTTGATGACCGTCAGGATCACATCGATCACTTCAGGGGTGAACCAGGTCATTGCGCTGCCTCCTGCAGACCGTCGACGGACACGCCGGCGAATGCCGGTGGAATGCCGGCGATGCCCGCAGGCAATGCCACCAGACCGGCGCCCAGTTCTTCATTGATGCGCAGCGGCAGACGCAGGGTCTGGCCGGCCACGTTCAGGCTCAGCATGGCACCGTCGTTGACACCGAGGCGGTCGGCTTCGGATTTCGCCAGAGCCACATATGGCGCCGGAATGCGTTCTTGCACCGGGGCGGCTTTCGACGAGTTCTCTTCGCTGCCGAACAGGTGGAAGAACGGCACGGCTTGCCAGGTACCCGGCGCCGGGTTGAAGGCACGCGGCGCAGCGGCGAACCAGTTCAGCGAATCGCCAGTGCTTTCGATCAGGCGTGTGCCCGGGTCGCCAGCGCGCAGGTGACCACCGACTTCGTCCTGGAACTTGTTCCACGCTTGTGGCGAGTTCCAGCCCGGCGACCATGCAAATGGCACCTGCTGACGCGGTTCGGCGGAGCCCGAGTAACCTTCCATGGAGAAGGCGAATGCGGTGTCCTGGTCTTGCGGGGTGCGCGGTTCGTGAACGCTGATGTCGGCGCGCATTGCGGTGCGACCGGAGTAACGCAGCGGCTCACGCGCCAGTTTCAGACCCTTGATGCGGAACGCAGCGGAAGGTGCAGCATCGACGATACGTGCCAGTTGCGCGGTGCTCGAGGCAACGGCAGCGGTGACGTGGTCGAGTTGCGTCCAGTCGATCGGCTGGTTCAGCAGGGTCGCGCGCAGGGCGTGCAGCCAGCGCCAGCCTTCGTGCACCAGAATGCTCGCGTCGAGGTATTGCGGATCGAAAACCTGGAAGAAGCGCTGGGCGCGACCTTCCTGGCTGACCAGCGTACCGTCGCCTTCGGCGAAGCTCGCCGCTGGCAGCACCAGGTGCGCGCGATCGGTGGTGGCGGTTTTCTGATGGTCGGCGACGATCATCACCTTAGCGGCGTTCAGCGCAGCATCGACCTTGGCTTTGGCGGTGCGGGTGTACAGATCGTTTTCCAGCACGACGATAGCGTCGGCCTTGCCATCGATGACCGCTTGCAGCGCGGCGTCGACCGATTCGCCACCGAGCATGGCCAGACCGAGGCTGTTGGCCTCCGGCACGATCAGGCTGATCGAACCGTTCTTCTCGCGCAGCTTCAGGGCCTTGGCGATGTTCGCGGCGGCTTCGATCAAGGCTTTGGAACCCAGCGAAGTACCGGCGATGATCAGCGGGCGCTTGGCGGCGAGCAGGGCGTCGGCGATGCGCTGCGCCAGCTCCAGGGCTTCTGCGTCCAGGCCTTCGACGGCCGGAGCACTGGCATCCAGCGCGTGAGCCACGGCGAAACCGATCCGTGCCAGGTCATCCGGAGCTGCGTGTACGCATTCTTCAGCGACGTCATCGAGCTTGGTTTCCGCCAGGCTGGCGATGAACAGCGGGTTCAGCGCGTGCTGGCCGATGTTCTTCACCGCCGCATCGAGCCAAGGCTGGACGCGCATGGCTTCGGCCATGTCTTCAGCCTTGCCCTTGACCGACTGACGCAGGGCCAGCGCCATGCGCGCGGCGGTCTGGGTCAGGTCTTCGCCGAGGACGAAGATCGCGTCGTGGTCTTCGATGTCGCGCATGTTCGGCACAGGCAGCGGGCTGTCGTTCAGCACCTGCAGGACCAGACGGATGCGCTCCAGCTCGGAGGCTTCGATACCCGAGTAGAAGTGCTCGGCGCCGACCAGTTCGCGCAACGCGTAGTTGCTTTCGAGGCTGGCACGCGGCGAACCGATACCGACGATGTTGCGCCCGCGCAGCAGGTCGGCGGCTTTGTCCAGCGCAGCGTCGAGGCTGAGCTTGGTGCCATCGGCCAGCAGCGGCTGACGTGGACGGTCGGTACGGTTGACGTAGCCATAACCGAAACGGCCACGGTCGCAGAGGAAATACTGGTTCACCGAACCGTTGAAACGGTTTTCGATGCGACGCAGTTCACCGTAACGCTCGCCCGGGGAGATGTTGCAACCGCTCGAGCAGCCATGGCAGATGCTCGGCGCGAACTGCATGTCCCACTTGCGGTTGTAGCGCTCGGAGTGAGTCTTGTCGGTGAATACACCGGTCGGGCAGACCTCGGTGAGGTTGCCGGAGAATTCGCTCTCGAGGGTGCCGTCTTCAACGCGACCGAAGTACACGTTGTCGTGGGCGCCGAACACGCCGAGGTCGGTGCCGCCGGCATAGTCCTTGTAGAAACGCACGCAGCGGTAGCAGGCGATGCAGCGGTTCATTTCGTGGGAAATGAACGGGCCCAGTTGCTGGTTCTGGTGGGTGCGCTTGCTGAAGCGATAGCGGCGCTCGTTGTGGCCGGTCATCACTGTCATGTCTTGCAGGTGGCAGTGACCGCCTTCCTCGCACACCGGGCAGTCGTGCGGGTGGTTGGTCATCAGCCATTCGACAACGCTGGCGCGGAACGCCTTGGATTCTTCATCGTCGATGGAGATCCAGGTGTTGTCGGTGGCTGGGGTCATGCAGGACATGACGATGCGACCACGGGTGTCGTTCTCGTCGGTGTACTGCTTGACCGCGCACTGGCGGCAGGCCCCGACGCTACCAAGCGCGGGGTGCCAGCAGAAATATGGAATGTCGAGGCCCAGCGACAGACATGCCTGTAACAGGTTGTCTGCCCCGTCGACTTCGAGCGCTTTGCCGTCTACGTGGATAGTGGCCATGGTTCAAAGGTCTTCGTTGGCCCGGTGTCAGCGGGCGTGGCTAATGGAATCTTGTTATGCGTCCGAATCCAAACAGCCCCGAAGGGCGTCATCGGACGAAAGGCGAAGGGCACGGACCCTTCGCCTTCTTAAGCGTTTACGCGCCGACTACGATCGGCCTTGCCAGAGGCGGGACGGCGGCGCTGACAGGCGCGATACCGGCTTCGAACTCTGGACGGAAGTATTTGATGGCGCTGCCCAGCGGCTCCACGGCACCCGGTGCGTGAGCACAGAAGGTCTTGCCCGGGCCAAGGAAACCGACCAGACCCAGCAGGGTCTCGATGTCGCCTGGCTGGCCCTTGCCTTGTTCGATGGCCATCAGCAGCTTGACGCTCCATGGCAGACCATCGCGGCACGGGGTGCAGAAACCGCAGGATTCACGGGCGAAGAACTGCTCCATGTTGCGCAGCAGCGAGACCATGTTGACGCTGTCGTCCACCGCCATCGCCAGGCCGGTACCCATACGGGTGCCGACCTTGGCGATGCCGCCGGCATACATTTGTGCGTCGAGGTGCTCCGGCAGGAGGAAACCGGTACCGGCGCCCCCCGGCTGCCAGGCCTTGAGCTGGAAGCCGTCGCGCATGCCGCCGGCGTAGTCTTCGAAGAGCTCGCGACCGGTGACGCCGAATGGCAGTTCCCACAGGCCCGGATTCTTGACCTTGCCGGAGAATCCCATGAGCTTGGTGCCCATGTCTTCGGATCCTTCGCGGGCCAACGATTTGTACCAGTCAACGCCGTCGGCAATGATCGCCGGCACGTTGCACAGGGTTTCGACGTTGTTCACGCAGGTCGGCTTGCCCCACACACCGACGGCGGCAGGGAAGGGCGGCTTGGAGCGCGGGTTGGCGCGGCGGCCTTCGAGGGAGTTGATCAGTGCGGTTTCTTCACCGCAGATGTAACGCCCGGCGCCAGTGTGGACGAACAGTTCGAAATCGAAACCGCTGCCCAGAATGTTCTTGCCCAGCAGGCCGGCCGCCTTGGCTTCTTCCACGGCACGGTTGAGGTGCTTGGCGGCGGTGGTGTATTCGCCGCGCAGGAAGATGTAGCCACGGTAGGTTTTCAGTGCGCGGGCACTGATCAGCATGCCTTCGATCAGCAGATGGGGCAGTTGCTCCATCAGCATGCGGTCTTTCCAGGTGTTCGGCTCCATTTCATCCGCGTTGCACAGCAGGTAGCGGATGTTGATGGATTCGTCCTTGGGCATCAGGCCCCACTTCACGCCAGTGGGGAAGCCGGCACCGCCGCGACCCTTGAGGCCGGCGTCTTTCACGGTCTGGACGATGGCGTCCTGATCCATGTCGGCGAAGGCTTTGCGCGCGGCGGCGTAACCGTTCTTGGCCTGGTACTCGTCGAGCCACACGGCTTCGCCGTCATCGCGCAGACGCCAGGTAAGGGGATGCGTCTCGGCCGAACGCTGAATGCGGTTGGCAGGACCGAAAGATGTCAGGGTCATACGTAGCCCTCGAGCAGTTTGGCCACGCCAGCAGGCTGGACATCGCCAAAGGTGTCGTCGTCGATCATCAGCGCCGGTGCCTTGTCGCAGTTGCCGAGGCAGCAGACAGGCAGCAGGGTGAAACGACCGTCGGCGGTGGTCTGACCCAGGCCGATGCCCAGATTGTTCTGGATTTCGCTGACCACCGACTCGTGGCCGCCGATGTAGCAGACCATGCTGTCGCAGACGCGAATGATGTGGCGGCCGACCGGCTGACGGAAGATCTGGCTGTAGAACGTCGCCACGCCTTCAACGTCGCTGGCCGGGATGCCGAGGATCTCGCCGATCGCGTACAGGGCGCCGTCCGGCACCCAGCCGCGTTCCTTCTGAACGATTTTCAGGGCTTCGATCGACGCCGCGCGCGGGTCTTCGTAGTGATGCAGCTCGTGCTCGATGGCCGAGCGCTCGGTTTCACTCAAGGTGAAACGGTCTGTCTGGATAAGCGTGCTGTTCATGCTTAGCGGTCCACGTCGGCCATAACGAAGTCGATACTACCCAGGTACGCAATCAAGTCCGCGACCATGCTGCCTTTGATCACCGAAGGGATCTGCTGCAGGTGCGGGAAGCTCGGAGTACGGATCCGGGTACGGTAGCTCATGGTGCCGCCGTCGCTCGTCAGGTAATAACTGTTGATGCCCTTGGTCGCTTCGATCATCTGGAAGGATTCGTTGGCCGGCATGACCGGGCCCCACGAAACCTGGAGGAAGTGCGTGATCAGGGTTTCGATGTGCTGCAGCGTGCGCTCTTTCGGTGGCGGCGTGGTCAGCGGGTGATCCGCCTTGTACGGGCCTTCCGGCATGTTGCGCATGCATTGATCGATGATCTTGATGCTCTGGCGCATCTCTTCGACGCGAACCATGCAGCGGTCGTAGGCATCGCCGTTGACGGCCAGCGGCACTTCGAATTCGAAGTTCTCGTAGCCCGAATACGGACGCGCCTTGCGTAGGTCGAAATCGCAACCGGTCGAACGCAGGCCGGCACCGGTGACGCCCCATTCCAGGGCCTCTTTGGTGTTGTAGGCAGCGACGCCGACGGTACGGCCCTTGAGGATGCTGTTCTGCAGGGCGGCCTTGGTGTATTCGTCCAGGCGCTTGGGCATCCACTCGACGAAATCCTTGACCAGTTTTTCCCAGCCGCGCGGCAGGTCGTGGGCGACACCACCGATGCGGTACCAGGCCGGGTGCAGACGGAAACCGGTGATCGCCTCGATCACCGTGTACGCCTTCTGGCGGTCGGTGAAAGTGAAGAACACCGGCGTCATGGCGCCGACGTCCTGGATGTAGGTGCCAAGGAACAGCAGGTGACTGGTGATACGGAAGAATTCGGCCATCATGATGCGGATGACGTCGACCTTCTGCGGCACCTTGATGCCGGCGAGTTTCTCGACCGAGAGCACGTACGGCAGGTTGTTCATCACGCCGCCGAGGTAGTCGATGCGGTCGGTGTACGGAATGAAGCTGTGCCAGGACTGACGTTCGCCCATCTTCTCGGCGCCACGGTGGTGGTAACCGATGTCCGGGACGCAGTCGACGATCTCTTCGCCGTCCAGCTGCAGAATGATGCGGAACGCACCGTGCGCGGAAGGGTGGTTCGGGCCGAGGTTGAGGAACATGTAGTCCTCGTTGGCACCGGAACGCTTCATGCCCCAGTCTTCGGGACGGAAACGCGCGGCTTCCTCTTCAAGCTGCTGCTTGGCGAGGTTGAGGCTGTACGGATCGAATTCGGTGGCGCGCGCCGGGAAGTCCTTGCGCAGCGGGTGACCTTCCCAGGTCGGCGGCATCATGATGCGCGACAGGTGCGGGTGGCCTTTGAAGTCGATGCCGAACATGTCCCAGACTTCGCGCTCGTACCAGTTGGCGTTCGGCCAGATGCTGGTGACGGAAGGCATGCTGAGGTCGCCTTCGGACAAGGCCACCTTGATCATCACGTCACTATTACGCTCCAGCGACATGAGGTGATAGAACACGGTGAAATCGGCGCCGGTCGGCAGCCCTTGACGCTTGGTGCGCAGACGCTCGTCCACGCCGTGCAGGTCATAGAGCATGACGTACGGCTTGGGCAGGTTGCGCAGGAAAGTCAGGACTTCAACCAGTCTGGCGCGGGCCACCCACAGCACCGGCATGCCGGTGCGGGTTGCCTGCGCGGTAAACGCTTCGGCGCCAAAACGGTTGTTCAGTTCGACGACCACATCCTGGTCGTCTGCCTTGTAAGGCGGGATGTACAGAGCACTGCCTGTAGTCATGGTTATTTTTTCGCTTTCGGTCAACGTAAAGAATGAAGCCAGCTTCTCGTTACTTGGAACAGAACTGGATCAGACTTCGTCAGGGCTGCGCAGATTGGTGACTGCGATTCGCTGTTCGCGGCGCTGTTCCTTCTGCGATGGCATGTCGGCGCGATACACGCCTTGATCACCAACGACCCAGGAAAGCGGACGACGCTCCTGTCCAATCGATTCCTGCAACAGCATCAAGCCTTGCAGAAATGCTTCCGGACGGGGCGGGCAGCCAGGTACGTAGACGTCCACGGGCAGGAACTTGTCTACGCCTTGAACCACGGAGTAGATGTCGTACATGCCGCCGGAGTTGGCGCACGAACCCATGGAGATGACCCATTTCGGTTCGAGCATTTGCTCGTAGAGACGCTGAATGATCGGCGCCATCTTGATGAAGCAGGTACCGGCGATAACCATGAAGTCGGCCTGACGCGGCGAAGCCCGGATCACTTCGGCGCCAAAGCGCGCGATGTCGTGGGGCGCCGTGAAGGCGGTGGTCATTTCCACGTAGCAGCACGACAGGCCGAAGTTGTACGGCCACAGGGAGTTCTTACGTCCCCAGTTGACCGCGCCACTCAGCACGTCTTCCAGCTTGCCCATGAAAATGTTTTTGTGGACTTGATCTTCTAACGGATCGGCAACGGTTTCCCGCTGGCCAATCGGATACTGCTCGTTAGGAGCATCGGGGTCGATCCTGGTGAGATTGTATTGCATTGCCAAAGCCTCATTGTTTCAGCTTCGCCTGCCGCTTGCGACGAGCTTCCGGAGCCCAGTCAAGGGCGCCCACTCGGAACAGGTAGACAAGACCTGCCAACAGAATTGCTATGAAAACGAGAGCTTCGACGAATCCGGTCCAGCCGCTTTCGCGGACGGACACAGACCATGCAAAGAGAAAGAGGGCTTCGATATCGAAGATCACGAAGAGCATCGCGACCAGATAGAATTTGGCTGAGAGCCGCAAGCGGGCGCCACCGGTAGGTAGCATGCCCGACTCGAACGGTTCGTTTTTGCTGCGACCCCAGGCTTTTGACCCGAGGAGGCTGGAGACGCCAAGCATGAAGGCACACAGGCCGACGACACCCAGAAGGAAAATGGCAAAGCCCCAGTTGTGGGCCATGAGTCCTGTCGCTTCGGGCATGCTGGTAATCCTTAACAGAGAGCAAAGGTCTCTGAGCTTGATAAAGAAATAAGGCAGTGACGATATGTCGCAGCAATCAATCGGGCTGATTTTATGGCTAAACACCCGGCAAGTAAAATTCCAAAGGCGAAATTATTTACCGGATTAAGGACATAGCGCTTGCTCAAAGCCCTGCGGCCCATGCGTTGCGGGCATTAGCCGGGTTTCCATCAATTATGTTTTGTAGGGTTTGTAACGAACATAGTTGCCGCTGAATGATAATTGATATCGTTTGCAGTGGTTTTGTAACTGTTTAACGAGTGAGTGGTTGGGAAGTTGTCTTACTTGCGCGTTACTGCAAGTAGCGAAGCCTACGGTTTTAGCGGAAATTTCTGACGCTTGTACCGCTTCAGATCAATGTTTCACGCCCACGCCACAGATCCACTGTAGGAGTGAGCCTGCTCGCGATGGCGGTCTGTCAGCCAGCACATGAGTTAACTGATAAACCGCTATCGCGAGCAGGCTCACTCCTACAGGGATTTGTGGTGTCCATCAAATCGAAAGCAAAAAAAACGCCCCGATCCAGTCGGGGCGTCAATCTTGCGGCTCTGCGGTTAGCTTTTGTTCGATCCGCAAAGGCCGTTTGCTCAGCGAAGCGCTATCAGTGGAACTGTTCTTCTTCGGTCGAACCGGTCAGCGCGGTCACCGAGGACGAACCGCCCTGGATCACGGTGGTCATGTCGTCGAAGTAGCCGGTGCCCACTTCCTGCTGGTGCGCCACGAAGGTGTAGCCTTTGGCGGCGTCAGCGAATTCCTGCTCTTGCAGCTTCACGTAGGCCGTCATGTCGTTGCGGGCGTAGTCGTGCGCCAGGTTGAACATGCTGTGCCACATGTTGTGAATGCCGGCCAGGGTGATGAACTGGTGCTTGTAGCCCATGGCGGACAGTTCGCGCTGGAATCTGGCGATGGTGGCGTCGTCCAGGTTCTTCTTCCAGTTGAAGGAAGGCGAGCAGTTGTACGACAGCAACTGATCCGGGTACTCCTTCTTGATCGCTTCAGCGAAGCGACGGGCTTCTTCCAGATCCGGCTTGGCGGTTTCGCACCAGATCAGGTCGGCGTACGGCGCGTAAGCCAGGCCGCGGGCGATCGCTTGATCCAGACCGGCACGTACCTTGTAGAAACCTTCCTGAGTACGCTCGCCGGTCACGAATGGCTGATCGTACGGGTCGCAGTCGGAGGTCAGCAGGTCAGCCGCGTTGGCGTCGGTGCGGGCCAGAATGATGGTCGGCGTACCGGCAACGTCAGCGGCCAGACGGGCAGCGGTCAGCTTCTGTACGGCTTCCTGGGTTGGCACCAGAACCTTGCCGCCCATGTGCCCGCATTTCTTCACCGAAGCCAGTTGGTCTTCGAAGTGAACGCCGGCGGCGCCCGCTTCGATCATGCTCTTCATCAGTTCGTAAGCGTTGAGTACGCCGCCGAAACCGGCTTCAGCGTCCGCCACGATTGGCGCGAAGTAGTCGATGTAGCCTTCATCGCCCGGGTTCTTGCCGGCTTTCCACTGGATCTGGTCGGCACGACGGAACGAGTTGTTGATGCGCTTGACCACGGTTGGCACCGAGTCAACCGGGTACAGCGACTGGTCCGGGTACATCGATTCGGCGGAGTTGTTGTCCGCAGCCACCTGCCAGCCGGACAAGTAGATCGCCTGGATACCGGCTTTAACCTGCTGAACAGCCTGGCCGCCGGTCAGGGCGCCCATGCAGTTGACGAAATCTTTCTCTGGACGGAAGGACGGCTTGGCACCCTGGGTCACCAGGTTCCACAGCTTCTCGGCGCCCATCTTCGCGAAGGTGTGCTCAGGCTGAACCGAGCCACGCAGACGGACCACGTCAGCAGCGGAGTAAGTGCGAGTCACGCCTTTCCAGCGCGGGTTCTCGGCCCAGTCTTTTTCGAGGGCTGCAATTTGCTGTTCGCGTGTCAGTGCCATGGAGATAAACCTCGTCGCGTCTTTTATGAAAAGTTGTTCTGCGGTGGAAAATTCCTGCGCTCGCTGACCAGAAGCCTGGTGGTCAAGTCGGATTCGGCGGGGTAGGCGACGGGATGAACGATGGGCTCGAGGGGAAGTGAGCAGGTAGTGGCGGACTGCGGGGCGCATGCGGGCGTCGTGGGCCTTCATACGGACAACAGCGTGAAGCCGGGTTACCTAAATACGCTTCCGTCCCTCGGGACAACTTCGTTCCAGTCGGTAACCTCGTCAAACACACCTTGTGGGCGGTACAGACACGAAACGGTTCGCGGGGTAGGTGCGAACGGCGCTTCGAAGGCCCTTGCCAGGGCCTCTGATTAGCGGGAGCGAGGCCATCATGCCCTCGCTTTTTCGCGTCGTCAAACGTTTTGTAGTGCTTTTTTTTAAGCACTACATATTTAGTCTGATACGACTAATCAGTCAGTTTTCGGTGCTTTAGTCCAGTGCGTCGACTTTGACCCGCAGAGTCATGTCATCGCGACCTTGAGTCGAGTAGCTGCGGGTCAGGCCCTGTTTGTCGGCCTGAGTCTGGCTGTTGACGCCGGCGAGGGTGATCCACTCACCGAGGCGTCCGGTGACGGTTGTGTCGGTACTCTGAACGTTCACTACATCGGGACGTTCCTGGCTCATGCGGTCACGGTTGGTACTGATCGCCAGATGAACGGTCTCGCCGGTGACGCTGGCGGTGACGTAGAAACCCTGGGTGACGTTGCGGTATTGAGTCTCGCTGCTGTAACCGCCGTAGGAATCGCTCTGGGTGTTGGTGATCGGCACACTCTGGCCGACCTGGATCAGCGCCGGAGTGCCTTCACTGGTCTGCACTTGCTGGACGCCGCCGTTGCGGCTGGTGGTGCTGCGACTGATGATCCGGGTCTGGTTCGGCTGGGCGCCGTTGACTGAATAACCTTCGTCGCCACGGCCATTGTTTTCGTTGGTGTCGACGGTGATCAGCAAGCGCTTGGGCGCGGTGTCGAGTTGTGCGAGCAAATCCTTCAGTTCTTGAATCTTGCCCGGCTCGGCCTTGACGATCAGTTGGTTGCCGTAAGCGCTGACCTGACCGTCCTGACCGATGAAGTCCTGCGCCACCGGCAGCATGTCGGCGCTTGTGTGGTATTTGAGAGGGACGATTTCTGTGGCTGCCAGCACCGAAAAACTGCAGCCGAGCAGCAGGGTGGTGAGCAGGGTGCGTAGGGACATTTCCGTTATCTCCGCGTTCGAAAGGCTTGATATTGCCAGTTTGTCGGCCCGGGGTGGGGCAAGTTGAATCGTAGACAGCAAAACGCCCCGGCATCGTTAAATGGCGGGGCGTCAGGAGATGATGTTGTGGCGAGGGAGCTTGCTCCCGCTGGGGCGCGAAGCGGCCCCGCTGTTGAAATCCAAAGCAGGGTCTGCTGCGCAGCCCGGCGGGAGCAAGCTCCCTCGCCACAGGGTTTGATCAGTGCTGCTCAGGCCGAATGCCGAACCATGTCGACATGCGGTATCCCGGCCTCGAGAAACTCCTCGCTGACCAGGCTGAAGCCCAGGCGTTCATAGAACGCCGTGGCCTGCACCTGAGCGCTGAGCTTCTGTTGCTTCAGGCCGCGCGCTTCGGCCTCGGCGATGACCGCTTGCATCAGCGCATCACCGACCTTCATCCCGCGCCAGTCTTTCAGCACCGAGACGCGGCCGATGTGCCCGTCAGGCAGCAAGCGGGCCGTACCGATGGGGAAGTCGCCTTCAAATGCCAGAAAATGCACAGCGGTCGCGTCATCCGCGTCCCACTCAAGCTCGGGCGGTACCGATTGTTCGGCGATGAACACCGTTTCACGAATGCGCCGGATCTCGGCGATATCCTTCTGCCAGTCTGCGACACGAACGCGAATTTTATTCATCAGCGAACCCCAGGCTCCCTTGCTTGACCAGTTCGCAGAGCAGGCTGCGACCGTCTTCATCGCTCAGCCACTCGCCAAGGTTGTCGGCGTGCAGGGCGTCAGCGGCACAGATCAGCTTCAGCAGCTCGCGCAGCTTGCCCGGCAGGTAACGGCTCTGGCCGCTGGCGAACAGCAGCAGATCGTCGTCGACTTCCGACCAGGCCAGGCGCGCGCTCGGGTTGCGGATCAGCACGGCGCCGTCCTGGAGGGCGGCGAGGAAGTCTTCTTCTTCGACGTCCTCCGGGCCAACAACCAGCTCCGGGTAGCGCGGCTCAGTCATGTACTGGCCGAACCAGGTCAGCAGCAGACGCTCGTCGCTCATGTGCTCGGCAAGCAGGCTTTTCAGGCGATCCAGCGCATCATGTTGAATCTGGTGCGGATCGACCGCCGGCTTGGCATCGGCATCGGTGTAGCGCTCTTCGTCGGTCAGGAACTGGCTGAGGAAGTCGGTGAAGTGGGTCAGCACTTCAGCGGCGCTTGGGGCGCGGAAGCCGACCGAGTAGGTCATGCAGTTGTCGACTGCGACACCGCAATGGGCCAGACGCGGCGGCAGGTAGAGCATGTCCCCCGGCTCCAGCACCCACTCTTCGGTCTCGTGGAATTCGGCGAGGATGCGCAGGTCGGCGTGTTGCAGCAGCGGGCTCTCGGAGTCGCACATCTGGCCGATTTTCCAGTTGCGCTTGCCGTGGCCCTGCAGCAGGAACACGTCGTAGTTGTCGAAGTGCGGACCGACGCTGCCACCCGGGGCGGCGAAGCTGATCATCACATCGTCGACGCGCCAGCTCGGCAGGAAGCGAAAGTTCTCGAGCAGCTCGCTGACTTCCGGAACGAATTGGTCGACTGCTTGCACCAGCAGGGTCCACTCTTTTTCCGGCAGTTTGCTGAATTCGTCTTCAGCGAACGGGCCGCGGCGCAGTTCCCATGGGCGCTCGCCATGTTCGATCACCAGGCGCGATTCGACTTCTTCTTCCAGGGCCAGACCGGCCAGTTCGTCGGCGTCGATCGGGCTTTCGAAGTCAGGAATCGCCTGACGGATCAGCAGCGGTTTTTTCTGCCAGTAGTCACGCAGGAACTCGCGTGCAGTGAGGCCGCCCAGAAGTTGAAGAGGAATATCGGAATTCATATGTAACCTATTGAAAAAAAGCACTTTTCAGACGGGAATAAAAACGCCCGGCGCGGCCGGGCGTCTCAAACGGGGCAAACGGTCGATCAGATGCGTTTGGCTTGTGCCACTGCGTTGCCGATGTAGTTGGCCGGGGTCAGTTGCTTGAGCTCGGCTTTGGCTTCGGCTGGCATGTCCAGGCCATCGATGAAAGTCTGCAGCGCTTCAGGGCTGATGCCCTTGCCGCGGGTCAGTTCTTTCAGCTTTTCGTACGGGTTTTCGATGTTGTAGCGACGCATCACGGTCTGGATCGGCTCGGCCAATACTTCCCAGCAAGCGTCGAGATCAGCAGCAATCTTCTGCTCGTTGAGCTCCAGCTTGCTGATGCCTTTGAGGCTGGCTTCGTAAGCGATCACGCTGTGGGCGAAGCCGACACCGAGGTTGCGCAGGACGGTGGAGTCGGTCAGGTCGCGCTGCCAGCGGGAGATCGGCAGTTTGCTCGCCAAGTGCTGGAACAGTGCGTTGGCGATACCCAGGTTGCCTTCGGAGTTTTCGAAGTCGATCGGGTTGACCTTGTGCGGCATGGTCGACGAACCGATTTCGCCAGCGATGGTGCGCTGCTTGAAATAACCCAGGGAGATGTAGCCCCAGATGTCACGGTCGAAGTCGATCAGGATGGTATTGAAGCGCGCGATCGCGTCGAACAGCTCGGCGATGTAGTCGTGCGGTTCGATCTGCGTGGTGTACGGGTTGAAGCCCAGGCCCAGTTCGTCTTCGATGAAGGCGCGGGCGTTGGCTTCCCAGTCGATCTGCGGGTAGGCCGAAAGGTGTGCGTTGTAGTTGCCGACGGCGCCGTTGATCTTGCCCAGCAGCGGCACGGCAGCGACCTGCGCGATCTGCCGCTCGAGACGGTAAACCACGTTGGCCAGTTCTTTGCCCAGAGTGGTCGGCGAAGCGGGCTGGCCGTGGGTGCGCGACAGCATCGGCACGTCGGCGAAACGGATCGCCAGTTCGCGGATGGCGTTGGCGGTCTGGCGCATCAGCGGCAGCATCACGTCGTCACGGCCTTCGCGCAGCATCAGCGCGTGGGACAGGTTGTTGATGTCTTCGCTGGTGCAGGCAAAGTGGATGAACTCGCTGACCTTGGCCAGCTCCGGCAGCTTGGCCGCCTGCTCCTTGAGCAGATATTCGATCGCTTTGACGTCGTGGTTGGTGGTGCGCTCGATCTCTTTGACGCGCTCGGCGTGCTCCAGCGAGAAGTTTTCCGCCAGTTCGTTGAGAACGGCGTTGGCCTCGGCGGAGAAGGCCGGCACTTCAGGGATGCCAGCGTGGGCGGCCAGGCGCTGGAGCCAGCGCACTTCAACCAGAACGCGGGCACGGATCAGGCCGTACTCGCTGAAAATCGGGCGCAGGGCCTGGGTTTTGCCGGCGTAGCGGCCGTCAACAGGGGAAACCGCAGTGAGCGAAGAGAGCTGCATGGGGTGTTCTCGGACAGTCGGGCAACGAAATGGGGCGCGTATCATACATGAAAAAATCCGCCGGTCCGTCGCCAACTGACCGGCGTATTACGCGTTACAGACTACAAAGCCTTCATGACGCGGCGTTTATTCGCTGCGCATCAACGGATAAAGCTCTTTGAGCAACTTGCGGCGGCTGATCACCAACTGCCAGCGATGACCGCCGAGCTGTCGCCACAGGCGTGCCGAGCGGATACCGGCGAGGAGCAGGGCGCGGATCTTCGAGGCATTGCTCGGCTGCTGCAGGTTGCGCATGTCGCCGTGCACCTGAATGCGCTGGCGCAGGGTGCTCAACGTGTCCTGATACAACGCACCGCAAGCGGCGACGACGTTTTCATGAGCCGGGCCAAAATGCTCGACCTGCGACTGAATCTGCGGCAGGCGCTTGGCGATCGTCTCGAGCATGTCGTCACGCTTGGCCAGTTGTCGCTCCAGCCCGAGCATCGACAGGGCGTAGCGCAGCGGCTCGCGCTGCAAGGTGCTCGGATCGCGCTCCAAAGCGCCGATCAGCGCGCGGTAACCCTCGCGCAGATTGATGTCATCGCCACCGTAGACGTCCAGCGTATCTTTCGGATCCCGCACCAACAGGCTGCCGAGCATGCAGCTCAGGCCGGCCTCGTTGGTCTGGCCGGTCTTGGCGATACGGTCCACCAGCACGGCGGCGAGAAACACGCCGCCCAGCGCCGTCAGTTGCTCCTGAGTCGGGCTCATGCCTGGCCGCTCCACGGCTCGGCCACTTCGATCACGCCGCCGCCGAGGCAGATCTCACCGTCATAGAACACCACCGATTGGCCCGGCGTCACCGCGCGTTGCGGCTCGTCGAACACGGCGCGATAGCCGTCCGCGGTTTTTTCCAGGGTGCAGGCCTGATCGCTCTGGCGATAACGCACTTTCGCCGTCAGGCGCAGCGGCTGGCTCAGGTCGATCGGGTTGACCCAATAGATTTCCGAAGCGAGCAGGGCGCTGGAGAACAACCACGGATGGTTGTTGCCCTGACCGACGATCAGCTCGTTGGTCTCCAGGTCCTTGCGCAGCACGTACCACGGCTCGTCGCCGGCATCTTTCAAGCCGCCGATGCCCAGACCCTGACGCTGGCCGATGGTGTGGTACATCAAGCCGTGATGACGGCCGATGACATCGCCTTCGGTGGTCTTGATCTCGCCCGGTTGCGCCGGCAGGTATTGCTTGAGGAAATCGCTGAAGCGCCGCTCGCCGATGAAGCAGATCCCGGTGGAATCCTTCTTCTTGGCGGTGGCCAGTTCGTATTTCTCGGCAATCGCGCGGACTTCAGGCTTTTCCAGTTCGCCGACCGGGAACAGGGTCTTGGCAATCTGTTCGCCGCCGACGGCGTGCAGGAAGTAGCTCTGATCCTTGTTCGGATCGAGCCCCTTGAGCAGCTCGGTGCGACCGTCGATGTCGCGGCGGCGCACGTAGTGGCCGGTGGCGATCAGGTCGGCGCCGAGCATCATTGCGTAGTCGAGGAACGCTTTGAACTTGATCTCGCGGTTACACAGGATGTCCGGGTTCGGCGTGCGCCCGGCCTTGTATTCGGCGAGGAAGTGCTCGAACACGTTGTCCCAGTACTCGGCAGCGAAGTTGGCGGTGTGCAACTTGATGCCGATCTTGTCGCAGACAGCCTGCGCATCCGCCAGGTCGTCCATGGCGGTGCAGTATTCCGTTCCGTCGTCTTCTTCCCAGTTCTTCATGAACAGGCCTTCCACTTCATAACCCTGCTCGATCAGCAGAAGGGCGGAAACGGAAGAGTCCACGCCGCCGGACATGCCGACAATGACGCGCTTCTTGGATGTGTCAGAAGGGGCTGGATCACGCATAGGGATTCAATGAGTGTCTTGGAAAAGGGCGCGATTCTATCAGGCTCGCGGCCGCAAGGCTAAAGAGAAGGGCGGATCAGCTCGAGGCTGAAGTGATGGCCGGCCAGATAATCGTCGATGCAACGGATGATCAGCTCGCTGCGCCAGTTGTCGCGCTGGGCGATTAATTCCTCGCGGGTCAGCCACTTGGCGCCGATGATCCCGTCGTCAAGCTGGTAATCCGGGTGGTGCTGCACGGCTTTGGCGCTGAAGCACACGCGCTGGTAAGTCACGCCGTTGCTCGGTGCGGTGTACAGATAAATGCCGATCACCCCGGTGGGGTCGACGTCCCAGCCGGTTTCTTCGAGGGTTTCGCGAATGGCCGCGTCGATCAGGGTTTCATCCGGTTCGAGATGGCCGGCGGGCTGGTTGAGCACGTTACGGCCGCCTTTGTGTTCTTCGACCATCAGAAAGCGGCCATTGTCCTCGACGATGGTGGCGACGGTGATGTGGGGGAGCCATTCCATAAGTCATCCTCAATCTATTGGTTGAAACCCAATCACCTGTAGGAGTGAGCCTGCTCGCGATAGCGTCGGGTCAGTCACCATCAATGTTGAATGGTATACCGCTATCGCGAGCAGGCTCACTCCTACAGGGGATTTGTGTTGTGTTCGGAAACACAAACCCCGGCACAAGGCCGGGGTCTGTTTACCGCATTACAACCTTAAACCAGCGCAGCGATCGCTTTGTTGAAGGTTTCGCTTGGGCGCATGGCCTTGCTGATCAGCTCGGCGTCGGCGTGGTAGTAACCGCCGATGTCGACTGGCTTGCCCTGAACGGCGTTGAGCTCGGCAACGATGGTCGCTTCGTTCTCGGTCAGGGTTTTGGCCAGAGTCGCGAACTGCGCTTGCAGTGCAGCGTCTTCAGTCTGGGCGGCCAGGGCCTGAGCCCAGTACATCGCCAGGTAGAAGTGGCTGCCGCGGTTGTCGATGTTGCCGACTTTGCGCGATGGCGACTTGTTGTTGTCGAGGAACTGGCCAGTGGCCTGGTCGAGGGTTTTCGACAGCACCAGCGCTTTCGGGTTGTTGTAGTTCACGCCCAGATGCTCGAGGGAAGCGGCGAGGGCGAGGAACTCACCCAGCGAATCCCAGCGCAGGAAGTTTTCTTCAACCAGTTGCTGCACGTGCTTCGGAGCCGAGCCGCCGGCGCCGGTTTCGAACAGACCACCGCCGTTCATCAGCGGCACGATCGACAGCATCTTGGCGCTGGTGCCCAGTTCCATGATCGGGAACAGGTCGGTCAGGTAGTCGCGCAGTACGTTGCCGGTCACCGAAATGGTGTCCTTGCCTTCGCGGGTGCGCTGCAGGGTGTACTTCATCGCGTCGACCGGGGCCATGATCTGAATGTCCAGACCGCTGGTGTCGTGATCCTTCAGATAAGCCTGAACCTTCTCGATCACCACGCCATCGTGAGCGCGCATCGGGTCGAGCCAGAAGATCGCCGGCGTGCTGCTCGCGCGAGCACGGTTGACGGCCAGTTTGACCCAGTCCTGGATCGGCGCGTCCTTGGTCTGGCACATGCGGAAGATGTCGCCGGCTTCGACAGCCTGTTCCATCAGCAGCTTGCCTTTGCTGTCGGTGACGCGAACGACGCCGTCAGCCTTGATCTGGAAGGTCTTGTCGTGGGAGCCGTACTCTTCGGCTTTCTTCGCCATCAGGCCAACGTTTGGCACGCTGCCCATGGTGGTCGGATCGAAAGCGCCATTGGCTTTGCAGTCTTCGATCACGGCCTGGTAGATGGTCGCGTAGCAACGATCCGGGATCACAGCCTTGGTGTCGTGCAACTGACCGTCGGTGCCCCACATCTTGCCGGAGTCACGGATCATCGCCGGCATCGAGGCGTCGACGATGACGTCGCTCGGCACGTGCAGGTTGGTGATGCCTTTGTCGGAGTTGACCATCGCCAGCGATGGACGAACGGCGTAGACCGCGGCGATATCCGCTTCGATCTGCGCTTGCTGCTCGGCCGGCAGGGCCTTGATGCGCGCGTACAGATCGCCGATGCCGTTGTTCAGGTTGAAGCCGATCTGGTTCAGCACGTCAGCGTGCTTGGTCAGTGCGTCTTTATAGAACTCGGCAACGATCTGGCCGAACATGATCGGGTCGGAAACCTTCATCATGGTTGCTTTCAAGTGCACCGAGAGCAGTACGCCCTGAGCCTTGGCGCTTTCGATCTCGGCAGCGATGAACGCGCGCAGAGCGTTTTTGCTCATCACGGCGCAATCGAGGATCTCGCCAGCCTGAACGGTGGTTTTTTCTTTCAGAACGGTAGCGCTACCGTCCTTGGCGACCAGCTCGATCTTCACTGCGTCAGCGGCGTCGATCAGGACAGCTTTTTCGCTGCCGTAGAAATCGCCGGTGCTCATGTGAGCGACGTGAGACTTGGAGTCCTTGGCCCAGGCGCCCATTTTGTGCGGGTGCTTGCGCGCGTAGTTCTTCACCGACAGCGGAGCGCGGCGGTCGGAGTTGCCTTCACGCAGAACCGGGTTCACGGCGCTGCCCTTGACCTTGTCGTAGCGCGCCTTGGCGTCTTTGTCGGCGTCGCTGGTCACGGTTTCCGGGTAATCCGGCAGGTTGTAGCCCTGTGCCTGCAATTCTTTGATCGCGGCTTGCAGCTGTGGCACCGATGCACTGATGTTCGGCAGCTTGATGATGTTGGCTTCAGGCGTAACGGCCAGGTCGCCCAGTTCGGCGAGGTGGTCGGCTACGGCTTTGTCGCCCAGTTGCTCGGGGAAGCTTGCCAGGATGCGCGCTGCAAGAGAGATATCGCGGGTTTCCACGGCGATATCGGCCGAGGCGGTGTAAGCCTCGATGATCGGCAGCAGGGAATAGGTGGCGAGGGCAGGAGCTTCGTCGGTGAAGGTATAGATGATCTTCGAGCGGGTGGGCATATTCGGATTAACTCTCTCTTCTTTGCTAAAGCGTGCGCAGAAACTCGAGGGGCGCCGGGTAAGCGCGTTCGTTCAAAGTCATCCATGAACCGAATGTCGAGATTCTTCGCGGTGATGTTGGGTGCATCAGTAGAGCGTCAAGCAGTCAGGCTGCGGTAACAACCCGACCAATCAGGCGGAAAGTCTCGTGCTAGAGAGGCCAGCCGTCGTGACCCTGTGGTCAGCGGGCGGCATTATACATAGGTAGCTGGCAATCTGCCGATGGTTCATATGCAACGATTCTCGTCCATTGGTCTAAAGGTCGCAGGGCGGCACCGGGCAAAGACTCGTTACGAATGCTGGAGTTTGGCGCTTTTCCCTTTGCTTTCAGGCTTGTACGAAACGAGATGTGCGGGGTGGCGGAACATAGGGTTTGCGTGTTGATTCAACTGGGTTACGCTCGAAGCAAGCCAGATGTTCAATCCAAACAATGGAGTTCAGCATGGGTTACAAGAAGATTCAGGTTCCAGCCGTCGGCGACAAAATCACCGTCAATGCAGACCATTCTCTCAATGTTCCTGATAACCCGATCATCCCCTTCATCGAAGGTGACGGTATTGGTGTCGACATCAGTCCGGTGATGATCAAGGTTGTCGATGCTGCTGTTGAAAAGGCCTATGGCGGCAAGCGCAAGATTTCCTGGATGGAAGTCTACGCTGGCGAAAAAGCCACCCAGGTTTACGATCAGGACACCTGGCTGCCGCAGGAAACCCTCGACGCCGTCAAGGACTACGTAGTCTCCATCAAAGGCCCGCTGACCACCCCGGTCGGTGGCGGCATCCGCTCACTGAACGTGGCCCTGCGTCAGCAACTCGACCTGTACGTCTGCCTGCGCCCGGTGCGCTGGTTCGAAGGCGTGCCAAGCCCGGTGAAAAAGCCCGGCGATGTCGACATGACCATCTTCCGCGAGAACTCCGAAGACATTTATGCCGGCATCGAGTGGAAGGCCGGTTCGCCGGAAGCCACCAAGGTAATCAAATTCCTTAAAGAAGAAATGGGCGTCACCAAGATCCGTTTCGACGAAAACTGCGGCATCGGCGTCAAGCCTGTATCCCGCGAAGGCACCAGGCGCCTGGCGCGCAAGGCCCTGCAATACGTGGTCGACAATGACCGCGACTCGCTGACCATCGTGCACAAAGGCAACATCATGAAGTTCACCGAAGGTGCCTTCAAGGAATGGGCCTACGAGGTGGCGGCCGAAGAGTTCGGCGCGACCCTGCTCGATGGCGGCCCGTGGATGCAGTTCAAGAACCCGAAAACCGGCAAGAACGTTGTGGTCAAGGACGCCATCGCCGACGCCATGCTCCAGCAGATCCTGCTGCGCCCGGCCGAGTACGATGTGATCGCCACTCTCAACCTCAACGGTGATTACCTGTCAGATGCCCTGGCGGCGGAAGTGGGCGGTATCGGCATCGCGCCGGGTGCCAACCTTTCCGACACCGTGGCGATGTTCGAAGCGACCCACGGTACCGCGCCGAAATATGCCGGCAAGGACCAGGTCAACCCGGGCTCGCTGATTCTCTCGGCCGAGATGATGTTGCGTCACATGGGCTGGACTGAAGCGGCGGACCTGATCATCAAGGGCACCAACGGTGCGATCGGGGCGAAGACTGTTACTTATGATTTCGAGCGTTTGATGGATGGCGCCAAGCTGGTTTCGTCTTCGGGGTTCGGGGATGCGTTGATTTCGCATATGTAAAAGTTACAGGCACATGAAAACCGCCTGACTCGATGGGTTGAGTCAGGCGGTTTTTTTCTCAGTGTATTCAGGCAGGAATCAGTCAGCTCATCGCTTTGGCAGTTGCGGCAGCGGCAGCGGCAGCGGCAGCTGCGCCGACAGCGGCACTTTCAGAAGCGGTGGATGGTTCGATGATTACGGATTCAATGGCTACCGCATGCAGGCCCTTCGGACCTTGCACGATCTCGAATTTCACCGTCTGGCCCGCTTTCAGCGTCTTGTATCCGTCCATCAGGATGGCCGAGTAGTGGGCGAAGAAATCAATGTCCTTGCCATCCTCATCGCGGCCTTCCCGGGAGTCGGTATTGATAAAGCCGAATCCCTTGGCATTGTTGAACCATTTCACCTTGCCGACAGCCATGCTCAAATCCCTCTGCAACAGACTCCATCGCTGGAGTATCATCCACGACATCCGCAATCGAATTCGATAAAAGAATTGACTCCGCGGATCTTTTTTACCCACTGTGGGCTCTATTGGTTGTAACACCGTTTTCCCGATAGTCAAGGTGACCGGGCAGTCGTAGTTGAAAACGTGTGCAACCGCCCCCACCACTGTATTCGCACAACTGACGAACCTTTTTTTCCATGCATGCAATCAGCCAGATTCGACTAACATTCAATCAGGATCGCCCGCTTCTCCAAAAGGATCTTCCACAGGAGCACGACGACGATTCGGCAGGCGTTGCTGTTCAGGAAGCAAAGCCCGCGTTACAGGCGCCGCCGATGTACAAGGTGGTTTTGTTCAATGATGACTACACACCGATGGATTTCGTCGTCGAAGTGCTCGAGGTGTTTTTTAACCTGAATCGCGAGCTGGCGACCAAGGTCATGCTGGCCGTCCATACAGAAGGCCGGGCAGTATGTGGAGTGTTTACCCGCGACATCGCCGAGACAAAGGCCATGCAGGTCAACCAGTACGCCAGGGAAAGCCAGCATCCGCTACTCTGTGAAATCGAGAAGGACGGTTAATCGCCGACCACTTGGGTATGAGGTGAAGCTATGTTAAACCGCGAGCTCGAAGTCACCCTCAATCTAGCCTTCAAGGAGGCTCGTTCGAAGCGTCATGAGTTCATGACCGTCGAACATCTCCTGCTGGCCCTATTGGATAATGAGGCTGCCGCCACCGTTTTGCGTGCCTGCGGCGCAAACCTCGACAAACTCAAGCATGATCTGCAGGAGTTCATCGACTCCACCACGCCATTGATCCCCGTGCATGACGAGGATCGTGAGACCCAGCCAACCCTGGGCTTCCAGCGTGTCCTGCAGCGTGCTGTTTTTCACGTACAGAGCTCGGGCAAACGCGAAGTGACCGGCGCCAACGTGCTGGTCGCCATCTTCAGTGAGCAAGAGAGTCAGGCAGTGTTCCTGCTGAAACAGCAGAGCGTTGCGCGCATCGATGTCGTCAACTACATCGCCCACGGCATTTCCAAAGTACCGGGGCACGGCGATCACTCTGAAGGTGAACAAGATATGCAGGACGACGAGGGCGGTGAGTCTTCTTCTTCAGGCAATCCTCTGGATGCTTATGCCAGCAACCTCAACGAACTCGCGCGCCAGGGTCGCATTGATCCGTTGGTCGGCCGCGAATCGGAAGTCGAGCGTGTCGCGCAGATTCTCGCGCGCCGGCGCAAGAACAACCCGCTGCTGGTGGGCGAAGCAGGCGTGGGTAAAACCGCGATTGCCGAAGGCCTGGCCAAGCGCATCGTCGACAACCAGGTGCCGGATCTGCTGGCCAATGCGGTTGTTTATTCCCTCGATCTCGGCGCTCTGCTCGCGGGCACCAAGTATCGCGGTGATTTCGAGAAGCGTTTCAAGGCGCTGCTCAATGAGCTGAAGAAACGTCCGCAGGCGATCCTGTTCATCGACGAGATCCACACCATCATTGGTGCGGGTGCTGCTTCCGGTGGCGTGATGGATGCGTCCAACCTGCTCAAGCCGCTGCTGTCGTCTGGCGACATTCGCTGCATCGGTTCGACTACGTTTCAGGAATTTCGCGGCATCTTCGAGAAGGACCGTGCCTTGGCGCGTCGTTTCCAGAAGGTCGATGTCGTCGAGCCGTCGGTGGAAGACACCATCGGGATCCTGCGTGGCCTGAAAGGGCGTTTCGAGCAGCATCACAACATCGAGTACAGCGACGAGTCGTTGCGTGCCGCTGCCGAACTGGCGTCGCGCTACATCAATGACCGGCACATGCCGGACAAGGCCATCGACGTGATCGACGAGGCGGGCGCCTATCAGCGTCTGCAACCGGTGGAGATGCGCGTCAAGCGAATCGAAGTGCCACAAGTCGAAGACATCGTTGCGAAGATCGCGCGGATTCCGCCTAAGCACGTCACCAGTTCCGACAAGGAGCTGCTGCGTAATCTGGAGCGTGACCTGAAGCTGACCGTATTTGGTCAGGACGCGGCGATCGACTCGCTGTCGACCGCGATCAAGCTGTCCCGCGCCGGGCTCAAGTCGCCTGACAAGCCAGTCGGTTCGTTCCTGTTCGCAGGACCTACCGGTGTCGGTAAAACCGAGGCTGCGCGGCAACTGGCCAAGGCGTTGGGGATCGAACTGGTTCGCTTCGACATGTCCGAGTACATGGAGCGTCACACCGTATCGCGTCTGATCGGTGCACCTCCAGGCTATGTTGGATTCGATCAGGGCGGTCTGTTGACCGAGGCGATTACCAAGCAGCCGCACTGCGTATTGCTGCTCGATGAAATCGAGAAGGCGCATCCGGAAGTCTTCAACCTGCTGTTGCAGGTCATGGACCACGGCACGCTGACCGATAACAACGGGCGCAAGGCGGACTTCCGCAACGTGATCGTGATCATGACCACCAACGCCGGTGCCGAAACGGCCGCGCGGGCTTCGATCGGTTTCACCCATCAGGATCACTCGTCCGATGCGATGGAAGTGATCAAGAAGAGCTTTACACCGGAATTCCGTAACCGTCTGGACACCATTATCCAGTTTGGTCGCCTCAGCCATGAGGTCATCAAAAGCGTGGTGGACAAGTTCCTCACCGAACTGCAGGCGCAGCTGGAAGACAAGCGCGTGTTGCTTGAGGTTACCGATGCGGCGCGCAGCTGGCTGGCGGCGGGTGGTTACGATTCGGCAATGGGCGCACGTCCGATGGCGCGTCTGATTCAGGACAAGATCAAGCGTCCGTTGGCGGAGGAGATTCTGTTTGGCGAACTGGCCGAGCATGGCGGTGTGGTGCACATCGACATCAAGGACGGGGAGTTGACGTTTGACTTCGAAACTACTGCGGAAATGGCCTGACGGTCGTGTATCAAGAGGGCGCCTTCGGGCGCCTTTTTGCTGTTTGTCGTTTGGGGGTTTTGGGTGAATATCCGTTGCTGCGGTTACGGCTGCTTAGGGTTTCGCCCTGACGGCGACTCACATTTTTTACAAACGCCTAAAAAAGTAAGCAAAAAAACGCTTGCTCCTGCGTTAGGCCCTCGCAGGCTCGGGTTCCTTCGCTGCGGGATCGATCCGCTCAGCCTTCCGACGTCGCCCGTGGATCAAGATCAAAAGCACTCGAGCTAACGCTCATTGTTGAGTGGTGAAAAGCGTGTGGTCTGCTTTGGATCTGCGTTGGATTCGCCCCTCACCCCAGCCCTCTCCCGAGGGAGAGGGAGCCGATTTGTGTGGTGTTCAAAACCTGCATTCAACTCGGTATCTCACGTCGGCGTACCTCGCCTAAACACCGCGGTCAGTCCCCTCTCCCTCCGGGAGAGGGCTAGGGTGAGGGGCTTTTGATCTTCTGCATATTTCCATTCGACTCGGTATCGCAAGGTGGCGTAGCCCGCCCAGCCACCGCGGTCAGTCCCCTCTCCCTCTGGGAGAGGGCTAGGGTGAAGGGCTCTTGATCCGGCTTTTGATCTTTTGCCCCTTTGGCAGGCTTCGTTACGGGATCGATCCCGTAACGAAGAAACCCCGAGCCCCAGCGAGCGGGCCGTACGCTGGGGCAAAGCCTTTTGGGTTACCTTTTTGGCGTTTGGAAAAGGTGACTCGCTGTAAGAGCGAAACCGCCAGCGGCCGCACCCGAAAAAATGGATATACACACAAACCAATAAAGCGCAGATACAAAAACGCCCGGCATAACCCGGGCGTTCTGTATTGACTTGATTAACGAGCGCGGTAAGTGATCCGCCCTTTGCTCAAATCATAGGGCGTCAGCTCGACGCGCACTTTGTCACCGGTAAGAATACGAATGTAGTTCTTGCGCATCTTGCCGGAAATATGCGCGGTTACGACGTGCCCATTTTCCAACTCCACACGAAACATGGTGTTGGGCAGGGTGTCGACGACAGTGCCTTCCATTTCGAAGCTGTCTTCTTTCGACATGCAGTAAAGCCCTCGGTATCCAATGAATGGCCCGGTGCAACTGCGCCAGGCAAAAGCGGCGTGCATTGTGCCCGAAAAATGGGGTTTACGCCAAGGGGTTTAGGCCGTGGGTTTAGTTCAGGACGACCCAGCGCTGATTGATCAGCAATTCAATGGGCCGATATTGCGTCTTGTAGTTCATCTTTTTGCAGTTCTTGATCCAGTAACCCAGGTACACCGCCTCAAGGCCCAAGCGCTGGCTCTCGGCGATTTGCCAGAGGATCGCGTAACGACCGAGGCTGCGGCGTTCTTCGTTCGGTTCGTAGAAGGTGTAGACCGCCGACAGACCGTTTGGCAGCAGGTCGGTGACCGCCACCGCGAGCAGCCGTCCGTCGAGTCGGAACTCGTAGAAGCGCGAGAAGGGCAGATCACGTACCAGGAACGTCGAGAACTGATCACGGCTCGGCGGGTACATGTCGCCGTCGGCATGACGCTGTTCGATGTAGCGCTGGTACAGGTCGAAGTATTCTTCACTGAACTGCGGTTTGACTGGTTGCACTTGCAAATCGGCGTTGCGTTTGTAGATCCGCTTTTGCTGGCGGTTGGCAATGAACTGGGCCGAAGGAATGCGCGCAGGCACGCACGCATTGCAATTCTGGCAATGCGGCCGGTACAGGTGATCGCCGCTGCGACGAAAGCCCATTTCCGACAGATCTGCGTAGACGTGCACATCCATGGGCTGACTCGGGTCGAGAAACAGCGTCGTGGCCTGCTCCTCGGGCAGATAACTGCAAGAGTGGGGCTGAGTGGCATAGAACTTCAAACGCGCCAACTCGGTCATGAATCAACCCTCGGGATAAGCTGGTGTATTAAGTGTAAGCCACCTGCGCAAAAGTCGCTCAGCAAACCCAGGTCGCCGAATTCGGTTGATCGAGATGGCGCTGCAGATAGTCGGCGAATTCCCTGCGCGGAATCGACCGTGCACCGAGGCTGTGAAGGTGGTCGGTCGGCATCTGGCAGTCGATCAGGACAAAGCCGGCGGCTTTCAAATGCTGCACCAGGGTGGCGAAGCCGTACTTGGAAGCGTTGTCGGCGCGGCTGAACATCGACTCGCCAAAAAACAATCGACCCATCGCCAGGCCATACAGGCCGCCAACCAGTTGTCCATCGTCCCGGACTTCAACCGAATGGGCGAAACCGCGCCGATGCAGTTCGACGTAGGCATCCTGCATGGCTTCAGTGATCCAGGTGCCATCGGCGTAATCACGGGGCGCAGCGCAGGCCTGGATGACGGCGGCGAAATCCTGATCGAAGGTCACTTGATAGCGTTGCTTGCGCAGCAACTTGCCGAGACTGCGCGAGACGTGCAGTTCGTCGGGAAGCAGCACGGTGCGCGGATCCGGCGACCACCAGAGAATCGGTTGGCCCTCGGAGAACCAGGGAAAACAGCCGTGGCGATAGGCCTGGATCAGCCGGTCAGCGGAGAGATCGCCACCGGCGGCGAGCAGTCCGTTTGGCTCGCGCATGGCTTTTTCCAGGGGCGGAAAGGTCAGGGAATTACGTTGTAACCAAGTCAGCATGGCATCCAGGCTTGCAGAAGGGGAGGGCGGTCAGGGGGCGCGCAGCCCCGCGAAAGAGTTTGCCGCGAAACGGCGCCGATGTCCTGCACAGATGTCGGGTGCGATGACTGTCGAGCTGCAACTTGATGTGTCGCCCGTGGTCGTAAGCGTCACCGTATCGATGCCTGCTTGGCATTTCTGTCCGCCATATCTGACCAGCCTCGCTACGTTCATCAAATACAGCTCATAAGCCTTTGTCACGCAAGACAATGCATGCTCCAATTGCAACGCGATTCCCATGCGTTTGGCTATGCTCAAGGCTGAGCGCTCAAGCATGGCGTCGGGCGCACAAACCCGTACAATGCCGGGTTGTGACGGGCTTTTCGCTGTGCGGAGTGTTTATGGCTGTGTTTATAAAACCAGTGGCACAGTGTTAAAAGTAGTCTCAGTTGAGCTTTTCACCTTTTTACCTGCCTGGATCGGGCAGTTTTTTATCGTCATTCAATAGATGGACGCGCCTCGGGCGCAGGAAAAGAAGCGTTTTGAAGAAGACCACCGAAGCACCCAAAACAGTCGTTCCGCTCTGGCGCCAGCAACTGCACTACCGGCTCAAGGAAGGTGCATTGATCGCCATTGGCGCCTTGTGCCTGTTCCTGATGATGGCTTTGCTGACTTACGGCAAGGACGATCCGGGCTGGAGTCATAACAGCAAGATCGACGACGTGCAGAACTTCGGCGGCCCGGCAGGCTCGTACAGCGCCGATATCCTGTTCATGGTGCTCGGTTACTTCGCCTATATCTTTCCGTTGCTGCTGGCGGTCAAGGCATACCAGATCTTCCGTCAACGCCACGAACCCTGGCAGTGGAGCGGCTGGCTGTTCTCCTGGCGCCTGATCGGTCTGGTGTTCCTGGTGCTCTCGGGTGCTGCGCTGGCGCACATTCATTTCCATGCCGCGACCGGTCTGCCGGCTGGCGCTGGCGGGGCCTTGGGCGAAAGCCTTGGCGATCTGGCGAAGAATGCGCTGAACATTCAGGGTAGTACGCTGCTGTTCATCGCTCTGTTCCTCTTCGGCCTGACCGTATTTACCGACCTGTCGTGGTTCAAGGTGATGGATGTCACCGGCAAGATCACCCTTGATCTGTTCGAACTGTTCCAGGGCGCGCTCAACCGCTGGTGGTCGGCGCGCACCGAGCGCAAGCAACTGGTGGCGCAACTGCGTGAGGTCGATGACCGCGTACATGATGTGGTCGCACCGACTGTCACCGACAAGCGTGAGCAAGCCAAGGTCAAGGAGCGCCTGATCGAGCGCGAGCAAGCGCTGAGCAAGCACATGTCCGATCGCGAGAAGCAGGTGCCTCCGGTCATCGCGCCGGCACCGGCCAAGGCGCCAGAGCCGAGCAAGCGCGTGCAGAAAGAGAAACAGGCGCCGTTGTTCGTCGACAGCGCGGTGGAAGGCACCTTGCCGCCGATCTCGATTCTTGATCCTGCGGAAAAGAAACAACTCAACTATTCGCCCGAGTCGCTGGCAGCCGTCGGCCACTTGCTGGAAATCAAGCTCAAGGAATTCGGTGTCGAAGTCACGGTGGATTCGATTCATCCGGGCCCGGTGATTACCCGTTACGAGATCCAGCCTGCCGCTGGGGTAAAAGTCAGCCGCATCGCCAACCTGGCGAAAGACCTTGCACGCTCCCTGGCGGTGACCAGTGTGCGGGTGGTCGAGGTGATTCCGGGCAAGACCACTGTCGGTATCGAAATTCCCAACGAAGACCGTCAGATCGTGCGCTTCTCCGAAGTGCTGTCGACGCCCGAGTACGACAATTTCAAATCGCCGGTCACCCTGGCGCTCGGTCACGATATCGGTGGCAAGCCGGTCATCACTGACCTGGCGAAGATGCCGCACCTTTTGGTGGCCGGTACCACCGGTTCCGGTAAGTCCGTGGGCGTGAACGCGATGATCCTGTCGATCCTGTTCAAGTCCGGCCCGGACGACGCCAAGCTCATCATGATCGACCCGAAAATGCTCGAGCTGTCGATCTACGAAGGCATTCCGCATTTGTTGTGCCCGGTGGTGACCGACATGAAGGACGCCGCCAACGCCTTGCGCTGGAGCGTTGCCGAGATGGAGCGGCGCTACAAGCTGATGGCGAAGATGGGCGTGCGTAACCTGTCCGGCTTCAACGCCAAGGTCAAGGAAGCCCAGGATGCCGGCGAGCCGTTGAGCGATCCGCTGTACAAGCGTGAAAGCATTCACGACGAAGCGCCGCTGCTGCAGAAACTGCCGACCATTGTCGTGGTGGTCGACGAATTTGCCGACATGATGATGATCGTCGGCAAGAAGGTTGAAGAACTGATCGCGCGTATCGCGCAGAAGGCGCGGGCGGCGGGCATCCACTTGATCCTCGCAACCCAGCGCCCTTCGGTGGACGTGATCACCGGTCTGATCAAGGCCAACATCCCGACTCGCATGGCGTTCCAGGTGTCGAGCAAGATCGACTCGCGGACCATCATCGACCAGGGTGGCGCCGAGCAACTGCTGGGTCACGGTGACATGCTCTACATGCCGCCGGGTACCAGTTTGCCGATCCGGGTGCACGGCGCGTTCGTCTCCGACGATGAGGTTCACCGTGTGGTCGAGGCGTGGAAACTGCGCGGCGCGCCGGAATACAACGACGACATCCTCAACGGTGTCGAAGAGGCGGGCAGCGGCTTTGAAGGCAGTAGCGGTGGTGGCGACGGTGATGATCCGGAAGCCGACGCGCTGTATGACGAAGCGGTGCAGTTCGTCCTCGAAAGCCGTCGCGCGTCGATTTCCGCTGTTCAGCGCAAGCTGAAGATCGGCTACAACCGCGCCGCGCGGATGATCGAGGCGATGGAAATGGCCGGTGTCGTCACGTCAATGAACACCAACGGTTCGCGTGAAGTCCTGGCCCCGGGCCCGGTACGCGACTGAAACGCAATGACTCGGGCGGCGCAATGACGCGCCGCCCGCTTTCCCACGTATTCAAGAGGACTCCAATGCGCCTTATCCGCATGCTGTTGCCAGTACTCGCGCTGACCACGCTCACGGCCCACGCCGATGAAAAGGACGTGGCGCGCCTGACTCAATTGCTGGAAACATCGAAAACCCTGTCGGCAAATTTTTCCCAGTTGACCCTCGACGGCGGCGGTACGCAGTTGCAGGAAACCACCGGCAACATGACCCTGCAGCGTCCGGGCCTGTTCTACTGGCACACCAACGCACCGGCCGAGCAGACCATGGTCTCCGATGGCAAGAAAGTCACCCTGTGGGACCCGGACCTGGAACAGGCAACCATCAAGAAGCTCGACGAGCGTCTGACCCAGACCCCGGCGCTGCTGCTGTCCGGTGATGTCTCGAAGATCAGCCAGAGCTTCGATATCAGCGCGAAAGAGGCGGGCGGTGTGATCGACTTCACCCTCAAGCCGAAGACCAAGGACACCCTGTTCGACAATCTGCGCCTGTCGTTCCGCAACGGTCTGCTCAATGACATGCAACTGATCGACAGCGTCGGCCAGCGCACCAATATCCTGTTTACCGGGGTCAAGGCCAACGAAGCGGTGCCGGCATCCAAATTCAAATTCGACATTCCCAAGGGTGCTGACGTCATCCAGGAATAAACGCCAGGTTCCGTGTCGGAGCTATTGTGGCGAGGGAGCTTGCTCCCGCTGGACTGCGCAGCAGGCCCCGCTTCTGAATGAAGAGCGGGGCTGCTTCGCGCCCCGACGGGAGCAAGCTCTCTCGCCACAGGTTTAAAAAATCAGAGGTTTCAACGCTACGTGATGGATCTGTTTCGCAGTGCACCGATTGCCCAACCCTTGGCCGCGCGTCTGCGTGCGGCCAATCTGGATGAGTACGTCGGTCAGGAACACGTGCTCGCTCGCGGCAAGCCTCTGCGTGAGGCGCTGGAGCAGGGCGCGCTGCATTCGATGATCTTCTGGGGCCCTCCGGGCGTGGGTAAGACCACCCTGGCGCGGTTGCTCGCGGAAGTCTCCGATGCGCACTTTGAAACCGTCTCGGCGGTACTCGCCGGGGTCAAGGAGATCCGTCAGGCGGTTGAGATCGCCAAGCAGCAGGCCGGCCAGTACGGCAAGCGCACGATCCTGTTTGTCGACGAAGTGCACCGCTTCAACAAGTCGCAGCAGGACGCCTTTCTGCCGTACGTTGAAGACGGCACGCTGATCTTCATCGGCGCCACCACCGAAAACCCTTCGTTCGAACTGAACAACGCATTGTTGTCGCGTGCCCGGGTCTATGTGTTGAAAAGCCTCGACGAAGCGGCGTTGCGCAAGCTGGTGCAACGCGCACTGACCGAAGAGCGCGGGTTGGGCAAGCGCAACCTGACGCTGAGCGATGAAGGTTTTCAGATGCTGCTGTCCGCCGCCGATGGCGATGGCCGGCGTCTGCTCAATCTGCTGGAGAACGCCTCCGATCTGGCCGAAGACAACAGCGAGATCGGCACCGAGTTGCTGCAAAGCCTGCTCGGCGACACCCGTCGGCGTTTCGACAAGGGTGGCGAAGCGTTTTACGACCAGATATCGGCGCTGCACAAATCGGTGCGCGGCTCTAATCCCGACGGCGCGCTGTACTGGTTTGCGCGGATGATCGACGGCGGTTGCGATCCGCTGTATCTGGCGAGGCGCGTGGTGCGCATGGCCAGCGAAGACATTGGCAATGCCGACCCGCGTGCGCTGAGCCTGTGCCTGGCGGCATGGGAGGTGCAGGAGCGTCTTGGCAGCCCGGAAGGCGAATTGGCAGTGGCCCAGGCCATCACGTATCTGGCCTGCGCACCGAAAAGCAATGCGGTGTACATGGGTTTCAAGACCGCCCTGCGCGCAGCGGCCGAAAACGGCTCCCTGGAAGTGCCGCTGCACCTGCGCAATGCTCCAACCAAGCTGATGAAGCAGTTGGGTTATGGCGACGAGTACCGCTATGCCCACGATGAGCCGGACGCTTATGCCGCCGGCGAAGACTATTTCCCGGAAGAACTCGAGCCGATTCCGTTCTATCAGCCAGTGCCCCGTGGCCTGGAGTTGAAGATCGGCGAGAAGCTCAATCACCTCGCTCAACTCGATCGTCTGAGCCCTCGGCAGCGGAGAAAGTAGTGGTCCCATTGATCCTCGCAGTGTCGGTCGGCGGCGTCGCTGGCACATTGTTGCGCTTCGCCACCGGCAATTGGGTCAGCGCCAATTGGCCGCGGCACTTCTATACCGCGACGCTGGCCGTTAATATCGTGGGCTGCCTGTTGATTGGCGTGTTGTATGGCCTGTTTTTGATACGCCCGGAAGTGCCGATCGAGGTGCGTGCCGGGTTGATGGTCGGCTTCCTCGGGGGGCTGACGACTTTTTCATCCTTTTCACTGGATACGGTGCGCCTGCTGGAAAGCGGGCAAGTGTTGCTGGCCCTCGGCTATGCGGCACTGAGCGTATTCGGCGGGCTGCTCGCAACATGGGCTGGCCTGTCCCTGACCAAACTTTGATAACGAGAAACCGACATGCTCGATTCCAAACTGTTACGTAGCAACCTTCAGGACGTAGCGGACCGCCTGGCTTCCCGTGGCTTTGCCTTGGACACCGCGCGCATCGAAGCGCTGGAAGAACAGCGCAAGACCGTCCAGACCCGCACCGAAGCACTGCAGGCTGAGCGTAACGCGCGTTCCAAATCCATCGGGCAGGC
The DNA here is from genome assembly GCF_020736465.1 of Pseudomonas sp. HN2. Classification (NCBI taxonomy): domain Bacteria; kingdom Pseudomonadati; phylum Pseudomonadota; class Gammaproteobacteria; order Pseudomonadales; family Pseudomonadaceae; genus Pseudomonas; species Pseudomonas sp. HN2. The sequence continues at coordinate 3,785,201 of NZ_CP085885.1, read as the reverse complement.
CAAGCAGCGTGGCGAAGACATCGCGCCGCTGATGGCGGACGTCGAGCGTATGGCGGTCGAACTGAGCGCTGGCAAGGTCGAGCTGGACGCGATCCAGACCGAACTCGATTCGATCCTGCTCGGTATCCCGAACCTGCCGCACGAGTCGGTGCCGGTCGGCAAGGACGAAGACGACAACGTCGAAGTGCGCCGCTGGGGCACGCCAACCCAATTCGATTTCGAAGTGAAAGATCACGTCGCTCTCGGCGAAAAGTTCGGCTGGCTGGACTTCGAAACCGCTGCCAAGCTGTCTGGCGCTCGTTTCGCCTTGTTGCGTGGCCCGATCGCGCGTCTGCATCGCGCGCTGGCACAGTTCATGATCAACCTGCACGTCAACGAGCATGGCTACGAAGAGGCCTACACGCCTTATCTGGTCCAGGCACCGGCACTGCAAGGCACCGGTCAACTGCCGAAGTTCGAAGAAGACCTGTTCAAGATCGCCCGCGAAGGCGAAGCCGATCTGTACCTGATCCCGACTGCTGAGGTATCGCTGACCAACATCGTTGCCGGCGAAATCGTCGATTCGAAGTCGCTGCCGATCAAGTTCGTCGCCCATACCCCGTGCTTCCGTAGCGAAGCCGGCGCGTCGGGTCGCGACACTCGCGGGATGATTCGCCAGCACCAGTTCGACAAGGTCGAGATGGTGCAGATCGTTGAGCCGTCGCAATCGATGGAAGCGCTGGAAGGGCTGACCGCCAACGCCGAAAAAGTCTTGCAACTGCTCTGCCTGCCTTACCGCACCCTGGCACTGTGCACTGGCGACATGGGTTTCAGCGCGGTCAAGACCTACGATCTGGAAGTGTGGATCCCGAGCCAGGACAAATACCGCGAAATCTCTTCGTGCTCGAACTGCGGCGACTTCCAGGCGCGTCGCATGCAGGCGCGTTTCCGTAACCCGGAAACCGGCAAGCCTGAGCTGGTGCACACCTTGAACGGTTCCGGGCTGGCGGTCGGTCGTACCCTGGTTGCCGTGCTGGAAAACTATCAGCAGGCCGACGGTTCCATCCGTGTGCCGGACGTGCTCAAGCCGTACATGGGTGGCCTTGAGGTCATCGGCTAAATGAAATATCTGCCGCTGTTTCACAACCTGCGCGGCAGTCGTGTGTTGGTTGTCGGTGGGGGGGAAATTGCCTTGCGCAAATCCCGCCTGCTGGCCGATGCCGGTGCGCTGCTGCGGGTGGTCGCACCTGAAATCGAAACGCAACTGGCCGAACTGGTCGCTGGCAGCGGCGGTGAATGCCTGTTGCGCGGCTACGTCGAGACGGATCTGGACGGTTGCGGGCTGATCATTGCCGCCACCGACGACGAAACGCTGAATGCGCAAGTCTCCGCCGACGCGCATCGGCGTTGCGTGCCGGTCAACGTGGTCGATGCGCCTGCCCTGTGCAGCGTGATCTTCCCGGCGATCGTCGATCGCTCGCCGTTGATCATCGCCGTCTCCAGCGGCGGCGATGCGCCGGTACTGGCGCGTCTGATCCGCGCCAAGATTGAAACCTGGATTCCCTCTACTTACGGTCAGTTGGCTGGGCTGGCTGCACGTTTCCGCCATCAGGTGAAAAACCTGTTTCCGGATGTGCAGCAGCGTCGTGGCTTCTGGGAAGACGTGTTTCAGGGCCCGATCGCCGATCGGCAACTGGCCGGGCAGGGCGCTGAAGCCGAGCGTCTGTTGCAGGCGAAGGTGGATGGCGAGCCAATGGTCACCACTGGCGAGGTTTATCTGGTCGGTGCCGGCCCGGGTGATCCGGATCTGTTGACCTTTCGCGCACTGCGTCTGATGCAGCAAGCCGACGTGGTGCTCTACGATCGTCTGGTGGCACCGGCGATTCTGGAATTGTGCCGTCGCGATGCCGAGCGGGTGTATGTCGGCAAGCGTCGTTCCGAACATGCGGTGCCGCAGGACCAGATCAACCAGCAACTGGTCGATTTGGCCAAGGCCGGCAAGCGCGTGGTGCGGTTGAAGGGCGGCGATCCGTTTATCTTCGGCCGCGGTGGTGAGGAGATTGAAGAACTCGCCGCTCACGGCATCCCGTTCCAGGTGGTACCCGGGATCACGGCGGCCAGCGGTTGCGCGGCCTACGCGGGGATTCCGCTGACCCATCGCGACCACGCGCAGTCCGTGCGGTTTGTCACTGGGCACTTGAAGGATGGTTCCACCGATCTGCCATGGGCTGACCTGGTGGCCCCGGCGCAGACGCTGGTGTTCTACATGGGCCTGGTGGGGTTGCCGGTCATCTGCGAGCAGTTGATCAGACACGGCCGCGCAGCTGAAACCCCGGCGGCATTGATTCAGCAGGGCACCACGGTCAATCAGCGGGTCTTTACCGGCACGCTGGCCGACTTGCCGCGATTGGTGGCGGAGCATGAAGTGCATGCGCCGACATTGGTAATCGTCGGTGAAGTGGTGCAACTGCGCGAGAAACTGGCCTGGTTCGAAGGGGCGCAGGCGCAAATCTGAGTCAGATGAAAAGATCGCAGCCTTCGGCAGCTCCTACCGAGAAACGCATTCTCATGTAGGAGCTGCCGAAGGCTGCGATCTTTTGCTTTTGTGGTTAGCCCCTGCGCCAAACCCCTTTCCCAATCAACCGCGCCCGATCATGCGCCATGCTGAAATCCTGCTCCGGCCCCTTCGGTACAACGCCCGTCGGGTTAATCGTCTTGTGACTGCCGTAGTAGTGATGCTTGATGTGCTGAAAATCCACTGTCTCGGCAATCCCCGGCCACTGATACATCTCACGCAGCCAGTTCGACAGGTTCGGGTAATCGGCAATCCGCCGCAGGTTGCACTTGAAGTGGCCGTGATACACCGCGTCAAAGCGAATCATCGTGGTGAAAAGACGCACATCGGCTTCGGTCAGGTATTCCCCGCTCAGGTAGCGATTGGCACCCAGCAGTTGCTCAAGATGATCCAGCTCGGCAAATACTTCATCGAATGCCTGTTCGTAGGCCTGCTGCGACGTGGCAAAACCGGCGCGGTAGACACCGTTGTTCACCGCTGGATAGATCCGTTCGTTCAGCGCATCGATCTCATTGCGTAGCGGCTCTGGGTAAAAGTCCAGATCGTTGCGGGTGAGATCGTCGAACGCGCTGTTGAACATGCGGATGATTTCCGCTGATTCATTGCTGACGATGCGCTTGAGTTTCTTGTCCCACAGCACTGGCACCGTCACACGCCCGGTGTAGTCAGGCGTGTCAGCGGTATAGCGCTGATGCATGAATTCGAAGCCATCAAGCTTGTCACCGGTCGAGCCGAGCGCCTTGTCAAAGGTCCAGCCGTTTTCCAGCATCAGCCAGCTGACGACCGAAACGCCGATCAGGCTTTCCAGCCCTTTGAGTTTGCGCAGGATCAGCGTGCGATGCGCCCAAGGGCAGGCAAGGGAAACGTAGAGGTGGTAGCGCCCGGCTTCGGCAGCAAAACCGCCTTCACCGCTGGGGCCGGGCTGGCCGTCGCTGGTTACCCAGTTGCGTCGTTGCGCTTGCTCGCGCTGGAATGCGCCGTCCTTGCTGCTTTCGTACCACTTGTCCTGCCAGTGGCCGTCGACGAGTAAACCCATGATCAAGACTCCCAAAACCAATATGCGTTGGAGTCGAGTCTATTCCGATGAGTTCGAACAAAAAGCGCAAAGATCGGGCGTTAATGATCGGTTAGATCGATGTGTTGCGTGCTGCCCAATATTGCTCGGCGGTGATGAACGCCTGTTCACGATTTTGACCAAGGCCGCGCAGGGCGAGGGCCATGGTCGCAATCAAGGCCATTTGCGGGTAACTGTCGACCACGTCGCCACGCCACACGGCTTTCAAGTGTTCGATGTCCAGCGAGGCGGGTTTGACGTGGCGTTGCGCTGACAACTGTGGCCATTCTTCGTCCCAGCTCTGACCGCCGGTTGTGCCGTAGAGATGGCTGGTCGCGTCGGGGTTGATCTCGATTTCACCGCCGTCGCCCTTGACCACGATCGCCGTATCGCCAAGCAAACCGCTGGCATCGCGGTGCACCGCCTGGTAGCCCGGATGGAAAATGCTTTGCAGGCCACAACGCGCGCCCAGCGGATTGAGAATCCGCGCCAGCGAGTGGATCGGTGAACGCAGGCCGAGGGTGTTGCGCAGATCGATCATCTTCTGCAACTGCGGCGCCCAGTCCACCAGCGGCATAAAGGCCAGGCCGCCGTTGTCCAGTGCCGTTCCGACCTGCTGCCAGTTGCGGCACAGGGGAATGTTCAGTTCGCCCAGCAGTTGTTCGCTGTACAGGCGCCCGGCCGTGTGCGCACCGCCGCCATGCATGAAGATGCGCACGCCATTCTGTGCGAGACATTTGGCTGCCAGCAGGTACCACGGCAGATGGCGTTTTTTGCCGGCGTAGGTCGGCCAGTCCAGATCGACATTCATTGCCGGCGCCTGCAAGCGTTCGCGCAGAGCCTCGGTGAAACCGGCCATTTCCTCGACGCTTTCTTCCTTGTGCCGCAGCAACATCAGGAAGGCGCCGAGTTGCGTATCTTCAACCTGATCGTCAAGCACCATGCCCATCGCCTCGCGGGCTTCCTCACGCGTCAGGTCGCGGGCGCCGCGTTTGCCTTTGCCGAGAATCCGTACGAATTGCGCGAACGGATGCTCGGCAGGCGTTTCGAGGGTCAATGCTGGAAAGTCGGTCATAGGCAATTCGTTGGTTTGGGCAGGCCCGCCAGCTTCGCGGCGAGTTTGGCAGGGGTGCCTTTGAACAGTCGATTCAAGTGCAGACTGTTGCCTTTGTCCGCGCCGAGCTTCAACGCGGTGTACTTGATCAGCGGCCGCGTGGCCGGGGACAGCTGGAACTCGGCGTAGAAGCTGCGCAGCAGTTCGAGGACTTCCCAGTGTTCGGGGGTCAACTCGATGTCCTCGGCGGCGGCAAGGGCGCTGGCGACTTCGGCCGACCAGTCGCTGAGGTCGACGAGAAAGCCGTCTTTGTCCAGTTCGATGGCGCGGGCGCCGACGGTCATCGAATTCATAGCCAGCTGTTGACCTTGGCGTGACGGACCGACAGCTCGACGAAGGCCGGATAATCGATGGCTTCAGCCCAATCCGGAACCTCGATCGCACGGGCCTGAGCGTCCTCAACCAATACAAACAGATTGACTGGCCGTGCTTGCAGGGCAGAGAACGGCACAGTATCCGGTCGCAGGGCATACACCGCATCACCGGACAGCAAAACCGCATCGGCGCTGCCGAGCAGGCGCAGGCAACTGGTCAGGCGGTCGTCGCCGAACGGGGAATGAGACAACACATGCAAAGTCGACATCAGAGGGTGATCACCTGGTCGTAACGGTCAATAAGGGCGGTGATTTGATCGGTGGCAAGCGGCTGCGCTTCGTCCAGCGACAGTTGGCCAAGACCGCGCGCGTGGGCGCTTTCTGCGCAATAGAACAGCTCCTCGACACCAAACATCGGCAACGCCTGCAGGTTGGCGCTGAGGTCTTTCTGCTGCAGGGCCTTGGCGTTCTGCCCGGCGGCCAGTTGCAGCACGCCGTCATCGAGAAACAGCAGGCCGATCGGCAGATCGAAGGCGCCCCCGGCCAGCACTATGTCCAGCGCTTCCCGCGCGCCGGGGCCGGACCAGGGCGATTGGCGACTGATGATCAACAGCGATTTGGCCATGTTCACGCGCCTCCGAAACAGACGAGACGGTCAGCGTCCTGCACGGCGTCGTGCAACTGACCAAGACCGGACAATTCCCACGGCGCGCTGAGCGAAATCGCATCACGCTGGTAACGCTTGGCTTCTTCTTCGTTCAATACACCACGGCGAAGCGCGGCGGCGATGCAAACCACGCCATCGAGTTGCTCATCGTTGATGAAGGCGCGCCATTGCTTGGGCAAGTCCAGTTCATCCTGTGGAGTCACTACTGCATCGGAGGCGTTGAACACGCCGTCCTGATAGAAAAACAGCCGGACAATCTCGTGCCCGCCGGCCAGCGCGGCCTGGGCAAACAGCAGGGCACGGCGCGAGGAGGGCGCATGGGCGGCGGAAAACAGCGCAATGGCGAACTTCATGATGGACTCGATCAGCGAAACTGCGGCCATGATAAAGCTTTATTGCAGCAGCCGCGAAACCTCAGTTTTACGCGATGCCCTTGTAGGAGTGAGCCTGCTCGCGATAGCGGTGTGTCATCCACAAAACGTTCGCTGACACACCGCTATCGCGAGCAGGCTCACTCCTACAGGAAAGCTACGGGGTAATGCCGTAAAGATCGCAATACTCGATCCAGTCCAACCCCGCCATTTCCGCCACCTCGCGATGCACCTCGAGCCGTTGTGCCTGATACTCCTCCGGCGAATCAGCGGTCAACTGCAACGTCAGTTCCCAGGCGAACAACCCCTGTCTTTCCGCCTCTTCTTCAAACGCCTCATGCAGGCGTTCTTCGCGATACTGCGCCTGGGTTTCCCCCTTCGCCTGAGCCAGCAGCGGGTTGAGATGGTCGAGGGTTTCACGCAGTTCGGGTCGTGCTTCGAGAAACAATTTCAGAGCGTGTTCATGTCGCTGGTCGCTAGGCGCCATGTAATTTCCTTGTGTGGCTGAAGATGTAGGGTGGCGCAGTTGCTCGCGCATGTCGCGCATAAAAACAGTAAAGCAGAACGATTTGCCGCCTTGCAGTGCTACAGTCCGCTTTTTTCTCGATGAGCGAATGCAATGCGAATGCTGATGGTAGCGCTGGCGGCGGCCCTGTTGGCCGGGTGCGCCGGTTCGGTGATGAACGACGCTCGTACCAAGAGCCCTGACAAGGTCCTGACCTCGGACAAGCCGGAGAAAGACGTCGCCCAGTGCGTGCAATTCGCCTGGCAGGACGAGGCGGTATTCGGCGTCGACGCGGCGGCCTATCTGGAACCGCGCAAGTCCGGCGGCACGACGGTCTACACCCGCTCGGCGGAGTCGTTCGTCGATGTGATCACCGAAGCCTCCGGTACGACCCTCAACTACTACGCGCAGCAGGATGATTTTGTCGCGATGCGGCGGATGGCGGCGATGGCGACCTGCCTCTGATTGGGTGTCGAGGCGACTGGCGCTTTCGCGAGCAGGCTCGCTCCCACAAGTTGAAATGCATTCCAATTTGGGAGCGAGCGTGCTCGCGAAGACGACGGCGCAATCAGTCAATCAGGCGCTTCTGAAAGAAATGCCGCTTGTGTCCCGGTGGATAGTCAACGATCTCACCGAACTGGCTGAAGCCCAGTTTCTGGTAAAACTCCGGCGCCTGAAAGTCGAAGGTGTCGAGCCAGATTCCGTAGCAATTCTTCTCTTCAGCCAATGCTTGTGCCTGAGCCATCAATTGGGAGCCAATCCCCTGTCCTCGCCCTTGTTCCGGTACTGACAGGAGATCGATGAACATCCAGCGCAAAGTCATTCGTCCGTATAAACCGCCCAGTATCGCGCCATGCTCATCTTTGACCATCAAGGCGAACGGCTCTGTTTTCGATATGCCGGTTTTCGCGTCGTTGTATTCAATCAATGGTTGAAGAATGGCCTGGCGCTGTTCCTCGGTAGGATTCTGCGTCAACTCGATACGCAAATTCATGCATGACTTCCTTGTGTAATGGAGCGTCCAGCCTAACGCGTCCATGCAGGCGCCTCCAAGCCCTTCGATCAAACCAGCGGAACCGTCAAACGAGCGCTGCGGTCTAGGCTTCATCGCGCCTTTCCCTGAGCGCGATTGATGAGGAAATCCCGTGAATATTTTTGAAGCCCTGCGCGAAAGCCACGAGCGCCAGCGCGCTTACGCCAAGGCGCTGATCGCGACAAGCGGCGACAGCCCTGAGCGGGTCGAGGCCTACAAACAGCTCAAAGCAGAACTGCAAGCCCATGAAACCGCCGAAGAGCGGCACTTCTACATCCCGCTGATGGCAATCGACGAAGGCGTTGATCTGAGCCGCCACGCCATCTCCGAGCACCATGAAATGGACGAGATGATGGAAGAACTCGACGAGACCGAGATGTCCAGCCCAGCGTGGCTGGCCACGGCGAAGAAGCTTTCCGACAAGGTCCATCACCACCTCGAGGAAGAAGAGCACAAATTCTTCCAGATGGCCGGCAAGCTGCTCGACGATAACCAGAAAACGCAACTCGCCGGACAGTACGAAAAGGAGTACCAGGCGCAACTGTCTTGAATCGACCAAGGGCGATTTCGTCAACTCAGCGTGTAGGCGTTCAGCCACACGTTGAGTGCGATGCTTCGTCGATCACTGGTTATCCATCCAGTGTTTACGGGTTTTTTGCGTTTTGTATGATCACGCTGCGACAAAAGCGCCAATGGACAAAAAAACCGTCTCCGTTAGCTTGAAGGCCTCTCCTCGGGAAGGAGAGTTCTCAAATCAACGGAGTGAAAAACATGAATCAGGCAATCCCACAAACCGAACTGAAGCACGGTCGCGTCATCTCACCCGCCAGTCGCGGTGCTGTCGCCATTGACCTTGGCTTGCTCGGCGGCTGGCAGGTCAATGAAATGGAAGGCGGCAAGAACTTCCCGGCAATTGAGGCCGGACCGTTTCCTTCGCCTTTCGAAACCGACTCTGCCAGCGTCGCGCCGCCAGCCGACGGCTACATTCTCAGCGGCGGCAAGACCGATGCCCGCGATTGTGTGAACTACACCAGTGACGAAATGAGCAAGAAGCTCGGTCGTTCCTTCAACTGGCCGCTGCTCAATGTCGATCCGGGCCAGATCCTCAAGGTCAGTTGGACCTACACCGCGCCGCACACCACCCGTGGTTATCGCTGGTTGATCACCCGGGAAGGCTGGGATCCTCAGCAACGGATCACGCGTGCACAACTGGAAGCACAGCCTTTCTTCGAAGACTTCTACCCGCAGGTGCCTTATTACAGTCATGCCGGTGAGTTGAAGGCGAAGGTCGATCATGAAGTGAAGCTGCCGGCGAACAAGAGGGGCCATCACGTCATTGTGCTGATGTGGATCGTCGCCAACACCGGCAACGCCTTCTATCAGGCCTTCGACGTCGACTTCCAGTAACAGCGGACGCTGAGCGAGCCCGGTAGCGCTGCCGGGCTTTTGTTGTCGGCGCAATTGTCCGACCATGGCAGCTCACACATGAAGACAGGATCAGACGCGATGTCCAACACAGCCGAACGGGTCAACATCGTCGACACTCAAGTGTTGTCCCACGACTGGTATCTGCTGAAGAAAATCACCTTCGATTACCACCGCAACAACGGTGAGTGGCAACGTCAGACTCGCGAGGTTTACGACCGGGGCAACGGCGCGGCGATTCTGCTGTTCAACCGCGAAAAGCGCACGGTGGTATTGACCCGCCAGTTCCGCTTGCCGGTGTTCGTCAATGGCCATGACGGTTTGCTGATCGAGGTGGCGGCGGGTTTGCTCGAAGGTGCCGCGCCCGAGCAACGCATTCGTGACGAAGCCGAGGAGGAAACCGGATACCGAGTGCATGAAGTGAAGAAGGTGTTCGAGGCGTATATGAGCCCCGGCTCGGTGACCGAGAAGCTGCACTTCTTTATCGCCGAATACGACGCGGCGTCCAAAGTCAGCGACGGTGGCGGCCTGGAAGAAGAAACCGAAGAACTGGAAGTGCTCGAGTGGGGGTTCGATGAGGCGCTGGCGGCATTCCAGCGCGGCGACATCTGCGATGCCAAGACCATCATGTTGTTGCAGTACGCAGCGATGAACAAGCTGTTCGCTTGATGAACATCGCAGCCTTCAACGCATCTTCATGTAGGAGCCGCCGAAGGCTGCGATCTTCTGATCTTTCTTGAATGGCTAAAACAGATCGCCGGTTTTACCGATCTGCGCCCACTGGCCACCCTCAAGCGTCAGCAAGCGCTCTTTAGCGTCAAGCCCACCGGCGAAGCCAGTCAGTTTCCCCGAAGCGCCGATCACCCGATGACACGGCGCAACAATGGAAATCGGATTGCGCCCGTTGGCGGCGCCGACCGCTCGAACCGCTGCCGGATGGCCAATCTGCGCAGCAATCTGGCTGTAGGTGCGCGTCTCGCCGAAGGGAATGGTCAGCAGTGCCGCCCAGACTTTTTTCTGGAATTCACTGCCGACAAATTCCAGCTCCAGATCGAAGCAATTTCGTGTGCCGGCAAAGTATTCATCGAGTTGCCGAGCGGTCAGCATGAGGATCGGATTGTCCGGCGCTTCGCTCATCGGCCCAAGCCGCACCCGGTTCGGTTTGTCGTTTTCCCAGAGGATGGCCGCGAGTCGACTGCCGTTCGCGACCAGCTTCAATGCGCCGACCGGCGAGGGCAGGGTGATGAACGTATAAGGCATGACGGCGACTCCGGAGCGGGGGCGATAACGCGGTCAGCATACTGGCTGAACGGGGAGGCGCAATACGCAAAGCCGACCATACTGCTTGTTGCTCCTGAAGCGTTGCCCTGCGTTTCGCGCAGTCCCCAAAAACAAAAAAGAGATCGACTCATGAAGTACGAACCTTTGGCCAGATCGCTCATTGCGACTTCCCTGGCGCTCAGCTGTCTCATGGCTCATGCGGCATCGGTGGCGCCGGTTGCGGCGGAAAACGGCATGGTCGTCACCGCGCAGCATCTGGCGACCCACGTTGGCGTCGATGTGTTGAAAAACGGCGGCAATGCCGTGGATGCGGCTGTGGCCGTGGGCTATGCACTGGCGGTGGTCTACCCGGCTGCGGGCAACCTTGGCGGTGGCGGGTTCATGACCATTCAACTGGCGGACGGGCGCAAGACCTTTCTCGATTTCCGTGAGAAAGCTCCGCTGGCAGCGACAGCGAACATGTATCTGGACAAGGAAGGTAACGTCATTCCGGACCTGAGTACTCGCGGTCACTTGGCGGTGGGCGTACCGGGCACGGTGTCGGGCATGGAGCTGGCCCTGAGCAAATACGGGACCAAACAGCGCAAGGAGATGATCGCCCCGGCGATCAAGCTGGCCGAAGACGGTTTTGAACTGCAGCAGGGCGATGTCGAACTGCTCGAATACGCGACGGATGTGTTCAAGAAGGACATGCGCGATTCCGGCTCGATTTTCCTCAGCAACGGCGAGCCGATGCAGGTCGGGCAGAAACTGGTGCAAAAGGATCTGGCGAAAACCCTGCGGACGATTTCCGACAAGGGCGCCGACGGCTTCTACAAAGGCTGGGTCGCCGATGCCATCGTCACCTCCAGCCAAGCCAACACGGGCATCATCACCCAAGCTGATCTGGACAAGTACAAGACTCGCGAACTGGCCCCGGTGGAGTGTGATTATCGCGGTTACCACGTGGTCTCGGCGCCGCCGCCAAGCTCCGGCGGGGTGGTGATCTGCCAGATCATGAACATCCTCGAAGGCTATCCGATGAAGGATCTGGGCTTCCATTCGGCTCAGGGCATGCACTACCAGATCGAAGCCATGCGCCACGCGTACGTCGATCGCAACAGCTACCTCGGCGATCCGGATTTCGTGAAGAATCCGATCGAGCACCTGCTGGACAAGAACTATGCGACCAAACTGCGCAACGCCATCCAGCCGCAAAAGGCCGGCGTATCGGCTGAACTCAAGCCCGGTGTAGCGCCCCATGAAGGCAGCAATACCACGCACTATTCGATCGTCGACAAGTGGGGCAATGCTGTCTCGGTCACTTACACGCTCAATGACTGGTTCGGTGCGGGCGTGATGGCGAGCAAGACCGGGGTGATCCTCAACGACGAAATGGACGACTTCACCTCCAAGGTCGGCGTGCCGAACATGTACGGGCTGGTCCAGGGCGAAGCCAATGCCATTGCCCCGGGCAAGGCACCGCTGTCGTCGATGAGTCCGACCATCGTCACCAAGGACGGCAAAGTGGTCATGGTGGTTGGCACGCCGGGCGGCAGCCGGATCATTACTGCGACCTTGCTGACCATGCTCAACGTCATCGACTACGGCATGGGCCTGCAGGAAGCAGTCGACGCGCCGCGCTTCCATCAGCAGTGGATGCCGGAAGAAACCAACCTCGAAGACTTCGCAGCCAGCCCGGATACGCGAAAGATCCTTGAAAGCTGGGGCCACAAGTTTGCCGGCCCGCAGGATCCCAACCATATCGCCGCGATTCTGGTTGGCGCACCGTCGCTGGATGGCAAACCGGTTGGCAAGAACCGCTTTTACGGCGCCAATGATCCACGGCGCAATACCGGCTTGTCATTGGGTTACTGAGCGGAGTAAAAAGGGGCGGGCTCAAGTCCGCCCCATCTTCAAGGACTGATCAAGGAAGGCTCGACATGACCACCGCATTACTGATCATCGACGTCCAGCAGGCGCTGTGTGCTGGTGAGTATCAGTGTTTTGAGATCGACCGCGTGATCGCCACGATCAATGGTCTGAGCCAGCGCGCCCGGGACGCCGGCGTTCCGGTAGTGCTGATTCAACACGAGGAGAAGGACAGCCCGTTGGCTTACCAAGCCGAAGGTTGGCAACTGGCCGAAGGGCTGGAGACATCACCGCAAGACCTGCGTGTACGCAAAACCACCGGGGATTCTTTCTATCAGACCGACCTCGGCAAGCTGCTGCCCAGCGAAGATTTCGAGCGGCTGATCATCTGCGGCCTGCAAACCGACTACTGCGTCAACGCCACGGTGCGCAGCGCGCATACGCTGGGCTACGACATCGTGGTTGCGGGAGACGCGCATTCGACAGTCGACAACGGCACCATGAGCGCCGACGACATCATTGCCCAACACAACAAGGACTTCGCCCAGCTCACCAGCTCCGTAGCGCGAATCGACGTCAAACTTGCAGCCGACATCACCTTCTAAACGTACTCACCCCACCTTGCGGGTTGCCGGGGATGGCGGGTGTAGCGCGAAATCCTGTGGGAGTGGGCTTGCTCACGAAGGCGGCAGGTCAGGCGATTTATCTGTGGCTGACACACCGCTTTCGCGAGCAGGCTCGCTCCCACATTGGTTTTGTGGGTTGCCGGGGATGGCGGGTGTAGCGCTAAATCCTGTGGGAGTGGGTTTGCTCACGAAGGCGGCAGGTCAGGCATTTTATCTGTGGCTGACACACCGCTTTCGCGAGCAGGCTCGCTCCCACATTGGTTTTGTGGGTTGCCGGGGATGGCGGGTGTAGCGCGAAATCCTGTGGGAGTGGGCTTGCTCACGAAGGCGGCAGGTCAGGCATTTTATCTGTGACTGACACACCGCTTTCGCGAGCAGGCTCGCTCCCACATTGGTTTTGTGGGTTGCCGGGAATGGAGGGGGTAGCGCTAAATCCTGTGGGAGTGGGCTTGCTCACGAAGGCGGCAGGTCAGGCGATTTATCTGTGACTGACACACCGCTTTCGCGAGCAGGCTCGCTCCCACATTGGTTTTGTGGGTTGCCGGGAATGGAGGGGGTAGCGCTAAATCCTGTGGGAGTGGGCTTGCTCACGAAGGCGGCAGGTCAGGCGATTTATCTGTGACTGACACACCGCTTTCGTGAGCAGGCTCGCTCTCATAATGTGACCGCGTGCGCTACGAGAACGGCGATTTCCGGCAGCAGCACTGGCATACTCCCCGCCATCCGAAGAATGGAATCTCTCGATGTTCGCTATCTCCTTGCGTAACGCCTTGGCGCTGGCAGCTCTCGCCCTTGCCTGCACCGCCCACGCCAGCAGTTTCGATTGCACCAGCGCCGCCAGCAAAACCGAAACAGCCATCTGCAACGACCCGTACCTCTCGAGCCTCGACGACAAACTCGCTGAGCAATGGCGGACCACTCTGGACAAAGTTGCCGATCCCAAAACCCTGAAAACCGACCAACGCCAATGGCTGAAAAACCGTAACGCTTGTGGTGCCCTGGGCGCGTGTCTGCGTCGCGAATACCTGATGCGCCTCACCGAACTCGAACATGCGGTTAAGCCGTTCAGTTGGGATGCCACATGGCAATTGATCCCGCCAGGCACCTCAACCTCGGCGACCATCGTTACCCAGCGTCGCGATGCTACGCATATCGACATCGATGTATCAGCAGGCGAGGGAGCCAATTCCGGCGATCTGACTGGAGTTGCCGTACTCAAAGATGGAATAGCCGTTTACGCCGCGGACGCCTGCAAACTCACCTTCACACCCATCAATGGCGTACTGACCGTCGCGCAAAGCGGTGCGGATTCCGACTGCGGCGGTGGCATGGGCGTGTATTACGCCGGTCGGTATATTGCCTCCGAACAACCGCTGACGCTGGATTACGATCTGCTCAGCCTGGGCCTTGCCCGCACGACCGCGGAGGATCAGGCGCTGCGTTCGTTGCTCAAGGCCGACTACCAGAAACTGGTAGAGACCTCGGGTTCCTTGCAGGTCGGCGAGGCCTCAAAAGATGTGCCTGATGCTCGGGTGGTAGAAATGTGGATGCGTGGTCTGGGCGACATCGGCATCCTGATGAGTGCCGCCGATGCGCAGGTCTGGCTGATCTTCAAAAGCTACGATGACCAGGGCCATGAACATCTGCGGTACTACACCAACGTAACGAAGTGGAAGTATCGGCTGCCTGATGTGCTGCAAGGCTGGTACGACCGCATGCAGGAAAATCATTCACCGATTCTGGAAATGGTGCCCTGAACGTCGAGCCGATTCGCCTCACGCAGCAAACGCTCGATTTGCGCCAGTTCCCACGTGCTGAGCAGACTCACCGGGTCAGTGCCATAACGCTGCCATGTGTTCAGCGTCGCTTCGTCCCCGGCGCAGTTGCGAGCGGATTCACAGTGATGCAAGTGTCCCTCGGTGAAATCCAGCAGCAAACGCCAGCCCTCGATATCCACGGCAATCAGCCCGGATTCGGAAATCACCTCGCAGACTTCGAACGCAAGCACACCCAGCGCAGCATCGCGCAGACGCTGACACACATCCCGGGCGGACAAAAACGCTGACATGCTGCAACTCGATTCAATGGACAAGCCAGCAAGGATAAGGCCAGAGCCAACCCATGTCAGCGTTTCACTGGCCCGAGGCCGAACAATTCCGTAACATTCGCCTCCCTCTTTTTTCGCGAAAACGGCGGCCGTGCCCGACGGCCGCTCAGTCAGGTAAGCCATGAAACCGATTCGTCTGCGCGCCGATGTCCTGGCCGGACTCACCACCTCCTTTGCCCTGTTGCCCGAATGCATAGCCTTCGCGCTGGTGGCGCACCTCAACCCGCTGATGGGCCTGTACGGGGCCTTCATTATCTGCACGCTGACGGCGTTGTTCGGCGGCCGACCGGGCATGGTCTCCGGCGCGGCGGGGTCGATGGCGGTGGTAATCGTCGCGCTGGTGGTGCAACACGGCGTGCAGTATTTGCTGGCGACGGTGCTGCTCGGCGGTCTGATCATGATGGCGTTCGGGCTGTTGCGCCTGGGCAAACTGGTGCGCATGGTGCCGCATCCGGTGATGCTCGGTTTCGTCAATGGCCTGGCGATTATCATTGCCCTGGCGCAACTGGAGCATTTCAAAAGCGGCGAGCACTGGCTCAGCGGTACGCCGTTGTACCTGATGACCGGGCTGGTGCTGCTGACCATGGCCATCGTTTATATCCTGCCGCGCCTGACCAAAGCGGTGCCGCCGGCACTGGTGGCGATTCTTGGCGTTGGTCTGCTGGTCTACCTGTTCGGCCTGCCGACCCGCACCCTCGGTGACATGGCGCACATCGCCGGAGGTCTGCCGACCTTCGCTTTGCCGGACATTGCATGGAATTTCGAAACCCTGCGCATCATTGCCCCGTACGCGATCCTGATGGCGATGGTCGGCCTGCTGGAAACCCTGCTGACACTGAACCTGACCGACGAAATCACCGAGACTCGTGGCTACCCGGATCGCGAGTGCGTGGCGCTCGGCGCGGCGAACATGGTGTCCGGCGCGTTCGGCGGCATGGGCGGTTGCGCGATGATCGGTCAGACCGTGATCAACCTCAGCTCCGGCGGCCGCGGGCGCTTGTCCGGCGTGGTCGCGGGTTTGTTGATTCTGTTGTTCATTCTGTTTCTGTCGCCGCTGATCGAGCGCATTCCGCTGGCAGCACTGGTGGGGGTGATGTTCGTGGTGTCGCAACAGACCTTTGCCTGGGCGTCGTTGCGGGTGATCAACAAGGTGCCGCTGCACGATGTGCTGGTGATCATCGCCGTGACCACTATCACTGTGTTTACCGACCTGGCGACGGCGGTGCTCTGCGGGATCATCATCGCCGCGCTCAACTTTGCCTGGCAGCAGGCGCGCGAACTGTACGCCGATGAACATCTGGAGGCCGATGGCAGCAAACTCTATCGCCTGCACGGCACGCTGTTCTTTGCCTCGACCACGCCGTTTCTCAACCAGTTCGATCCGGCCAACGATCCGGCCAAAGTCACTCTCGACTGCCGGCATTTGAGCTTTGTCGATTACTCGGCGATTGCCGCGTTGAAAACCCTGCGGGAACGCTACGCCAAGGCCGGCAAGCAGCTACAGGTGTTTCATCTGTCGGAACGCTGCAAGAAATTACTCAAGCGCGCTGGCGTCGCTCACGACTGACGTCGCGGGCGTTGCCCAGGTCTTGCCGAGAATCCGCGAGACCTGTTCAGCGGAGTAGGGTTTGGCAAGAAATTCGAAACCTTCATAACCACTGCGCGCCAGTTCTTCGCTGTAACCGGAAGTCAGAATCACCGGCAGATCCGGACGGCGCTGGCGCAGCTCTTTAGCCAATGCGACGCCGGTAATGCCCGGCATGACCACGTCGGAAAACACTGCATCGAACGCCATGGCATCGCTGCCCGCCAGTTGCAGGGCTTCCTCGGCGTTGGTCGCCCACGCAGTTTCATAGCCCAGGTCCTGGAGGATCTGATTGGCGAAACGGCCGACGTCCAGGTTGTCCTCGACCACCAGCACCCGGCGCTTTTCGCAGGCCGGCTGCACCTCGCCATCGTCCTCGGAGTCGTCCACTTCAGCCTCGTTCGCTGGCACTTGCGGCAGATACAAGGTGAACTCGGTGCCTTGGCCGAGCACGCTGGAGACGTCGACGTTGCCCCCTGACTGCTTGGCGAAGCCGAATACTTGCGACAGTCCCAGCCCCGTGCCCTTGCCGACAGGCTTGGTGGTGAAGAACGGTTCGAAGATGTGTTCCAGGGTGTGCGCCTCAATGCCGGCCCCGGTGTCGGCGAGGGCGATCGACACGAAGTGGCTGCTTGAACCGGCATGGCCGCGAATCGACGGCAGCGGTATGTGGCATTCCAGGCGCAGTTTCAGTTCGCCCTGGCCGTTCATGGCGTCGCGAGCGTTAAGCGCAATATTGATCAACGCGGTTTCGAACTGACTGAGATCGACGCGGATGTAGCAGGGATGAGCGGGGCGTTCGACGCACACATGAATCTGCGCGCCGGTGACCGATTCGAGCATGTCGCCGATGTTGGCCAGACGCTCCCCGGCATCGACCACTTGCGGGTTGAGCGGCTGGCGCCGAGCGAAAGCGAGCAACTGGCTGGTCAGTTTGGAGGCACGCTCGACCGTGTCGGAAACCGCACGCATATAACGTTGGCGGCGTTCCTCCGGCAGGTTGGGCTGACGCAGAAAGTCCACTGACGAACGAATGATTGTCAGCAGATTGTTGAAGTCATGGGCCACGCCGCCGGTCAATTGACCGATGGCTTCGAGCTTTTGCGACTGGCGTAGCGCCGATTCCGCCTGGGCCAGGCGCAGGCTGCGTTCTTCGACCCGTTGCTCCAGCGTCGCATTGAGTTCAGCCAGGGCCAACAGACCTTCGCGCACATTGGCGTCGGCGCGCACCCGCTCGATGTGCGCCCAACACCGTTCGGTCACTTCGCTCATCAATGCCTGCTCAAAGCGCGACCAGACGCGCGGTACCTTGTCGTGGACGGCCATCAGCGCAGTCAGGCGGCCCTGCTTGATCAGTGGTACACAAATCGTCGCGGTGATGCCGATGGCCTGAAAGGTCGCCGACTCTTCAGGCGGCAGTTCGCTACGGTTGTCGTGGATGACCAGCGGCTCCCCGGCGCGCAGAAGACGTACAGCCTTCTCACCGAAATCGCGCAAGCGGTAGTGCCCGACGATGCTGGGCGAGCCCGGCGCGGCATAGTCGCCGCGAATGGTGAAGCCATCCTCATCGGCATCCATGTCGGCGTAAGCGCAGTTGGACAATTGCAATTGCTCGACCATCAGCCGCGTGCTCGCCGCCAGGATTGCTTGCGCATCGGTGGCATTGGTCACCGCGTTGCCGATGGCGTCGAGTACTGCCAGGCGTTGATTGAGATAGACGGTTTGGGTGGTCTCGGTGACCGTGTCGAGCATGCCCACGACATTGCCCAGCGAGTCACGAATCGGGCTGTAGCAGAAGGTGAAGAACGCCTGCTCCGGCCCGCTGCCGCGCTCGATGTTGAGGGCAAAGTTTTCGATATAGGTAGCGTGGCCGGCAAATGCCGCCTCGGCGATCGGTCTGATCTCATGCCAGGCTTCTTTCCAGATGTCGCTGAAAGGCCGTCCCAACGCCTGTGGCTTGTCGCCGAGAATCGGCACGAAGGCGTCGTTATACAGGGTGATCAGCTGCGGGCCCCAGACGATCGCCTGAGGAAAATGTGAGGCAAGACTGAGCGAGACGGTGGTCTTGAGCACATCGGGCCAGTGTTCCAACGGGCCGAGGGGCGTTTTCGCCCAGTCGTGACGGCGGATCTGCCCCGCCATCTCGCCGTTGTCTTGCAACCAGTCTGTCATGGGGTTCGTGTCTTCCCGGGCATTTGTCAGAGAACAAAGACCTGCGCGCAGGGTGTTTGGTTTCAGCGCACCAGACACTGTTTGCGCTACGAGTTTTCTGACATACATCATGGCAGCAAAAAACAGCGCTGGCGAAAAGAGCATCTTTTCGCCAGCGGATTTTTCTTCAGTTCGTGAGCGACTGCTCAGGCCTCGACGGCCGGGAAGTCAATGTCGGTCAGCGCAGTGTTGTTCAGGTAATTAGTCAGCGTCTGCACGGCTACCAGAGCAATCACTTCGATGATCTTGCGGTCATCGATACCGGCGGCGCGGGCAGCGGCCAATTGTGCGTCGCTCAAGTGGCCACGGGTTTCAGTCAACTGGCGGGCGAGGGCGGCGTAGGCATTCAGTTCGCCGTGACGTGCCGCGACGATGTCCTGTGTCGACAGCCCGGCCTTGCCGGCGAACACGGTGTGTGCGGACAGGCAGTAGTCGCAGCCGTTGACCTGCGAAGTGGCGAGATAAATCGCTTCTTTCTCTTGGGCGCTGAGTGAGGTCTTGCCCAGGATCGCCGAGGCTTGCAGGTAGGTGTCGAGTGCAACCGGTGCCTGGGCGAGGGTGGTGAAGACGTTGGGCAGGAAACCGATTTTTTTCTTCACGCCTTCCAGTGCAGGACGGACGGCGTCGGTGGCGGTGTCGAGGCTGATTGCAGGGATGCGGCTCATGGTGATTCTCCAGATTGCGCGGCGAAGTGCCGCGGCGATGGAGAGATCTTAGGGATTGCCGATAGCGCTTTGGCGGCAAATCGTCGAGGATATGCGGCAGATCGTCCAGATATGCCTTCGGGAGTCAGCCGTGGATCGCCTTTCTACGTTACTCAGTCACTTCGGCGTGAACGCCGGCACCTTTCACAGCGGCGCATTTTGCGGCGTCAGCGTTCACGAAGGCGAACCGGTCGGCCACGTGCATGTTCTGCAAGCGGGGGCGTTGCTGCTCAAGCCGGGCAATGAGCGGGAAATCCGTCTTGACCAACCGTCGCTGATTTTCTTTCCCCGGCCGTTCACCCACCGGATGTTTGCCGACGATGCCATGGCCAGCCAGATTGTGTGTGCTTCGCTGACCTTCGATGGCGGTTCGGGCAATGCCCTGGCCGCCGCGTTACCCGACTATCTGGTGTTGAAGCTCACGGATATTCCGCAATTGCGCAGCACCCTCGATTGGCTGTTCAACGAAGCCTTCGAAGGGCATTGCGGACGAGTGGCGGTGATGGATCGCCTGTTCGAATTGCTGGTGATTCTGCTGCTGCGCCATCTCATCGGCAGTCGTGATCAGCAGCCGGGCATGATGGCCGGGCTGGCTGATCCGCGTTTATCCCGCGCTCTGAACCTGATCCATGAGCAACCGCACAAGCCGTGGAGCGTCGCCGATCTGGCCGCAGCCGCGAACCAGTCCCGCGCCGGTTTTGCAGAGCAGTTTCGCCGCGCGGTCGGGCAGACGCCGGCCGATTACCTGTTGAGCTGGCGAGTCAGCCTTGCGCAGAAACGCCTGCGCGAAGGCCGGCCGATTGCACTGATAGCCGAGGAGGTGGGATATGAAAGTCCGTCGGCGCTGGCCCGGGCGTTTCGGCGCAAGACCGGGCTCAGTCCACGGCAATGGAAAGCCGAACACTGAACACTATCTGGCAAATTTCTTTGCCCCGGCCACACAGAGAATCACCCCAAGCGTGACGCCGAGCATGCCCACGCTGACTTGCTCATGCAGCAACGTCGCCGCCAGTGCCAGACCGAAAAACGGTTGCAGCAACTGCAACTGCCCGACCGCGGCGATCCCGCCCTGAGCGAGGCCGCGATACCAGAACACGAAGCCGATCAGCATGCTGAACAGCGATACGTAACCCAGACACATCCACGCCGACACACTGATGTTGGCGAAAGAGGCGGGCGCCAGCCACAGGCTCAGCAGCGCCATCGGTGGTAACGACACCACCAGCGCCCAGCAGATCACCTGCCAGCCGCCGAGGCTGCGTGAGAGTTTCGCGCCTTCGGCGTAACCGAGGCCGCAGGCCAGAATCGCCGCGAGCATCAGCAAGTCCCCAGTCGGCGACGCGCTCAAGCCTTGGGACACGGCGAAGCCCACCACCAGCGCACTGCCCAGAATCGAGAAGATCCAGAACACCGGTCGTGGCCGCTCACCGCCGCGCAACACGCCAAACATCGCGGTGGCCAGCGGTAGCAATCCTACAAAGACGATCGAATGCGCTGACGTTACGTGCTGCAACGCCAACGCGGTCAATAGCGGAAAACCCAACACCACGCCCAGCGCCACAATCAGCAGTGACAGCCACTGATGACGCGCCGGTCGCCGCTGTTTGAACAACAACAAAAGCCCCACAGCCAACACCCCGGCAATCGCTGCTCGCACCACGGTCAAGAACACCGGGTCGAACTCTAGCACCGCCAGACGTGTGGCCGGCAGCGACCCGCTGAAGATCAGCACGCCGATAAAACCGTTGATCCAGCCACCGGTTTTTTCCAGCGTCGGGTTGGTTGCGGTCGAAGTAGTGCCCATGGCGGTCGCGCTCGAGAAGTGGCTTGTGTCGCTGCGATCCTAGGGCCGAGAATCAGCACAATCAAAAAATTGTCATGGATACAGCCGACATGCCCAAGTCTCGTTACAAAGCGCTGGTTGACCGTTATGCGGCGGACATTCGTGGTGGACGATTGGCGCCGGGCGCGCGATTGCCAACCCACCGGCAACTGGCCGCGCAGGAAGGACTGGCGCTGGTCACCGCCTCACGGGTGTACGCCGAGCTTGAGGCGATGGGGCTGGTCAGTGGCGAAGCCGGGCGCGGCACTTTCGTCCGTGAAACCTCGCTGGCGCCGGGGCAGGGTATCGATCAGAAAGACGTGGCGATCGGCATGATCGACCTGAATTTCAACTACCCAGCGTTGCCCGGTCAGGCCGAGCTGTTGCGCACGGCGTTGCGCCAACTGGCGTTGTCCGGTGATCTCGAAGCACTGCTGCGTTATCAGCCCCACGCCGGGCGTGCCCACGAACGCGCCTCGGTGGCGCGGCATTTATCGACACGCGGCGTGACGGTCGATGCCGGGCAAGTGCTGATCGTCAACGGCGCTCAGCAAGGCCTGGCGGTGACGCTGATGGCACTGCTCAAACCCGGCGATGTGATCGCCGCCGATGCGCTGACCTATTCGGGATTCAAGGTGCTGGCCGACGCGTTGTATCTGGAAGTGCTGGCGATCCCGATGACGGAACATGGCCCGGATCTTCAGGCGCTGGACAAACTCTGCCGCCAGCGGGCGGTGCGTGCCGTGTACAGCATACCGACGCTGCACAATCCGCTGGGCGGTGTCATGCCGCTGGAACAGCGCGAGCAATTGGTCGCGATTGCCCGTCGGCATGATCTGACGCTCATAGAAGACGCGGCCTACGCGTTTCTGGTCGAGAGCCCGCCGCGAACCTTGATCGACCTGGCGCCGGAACGGACGTTTTACGTCTCGGGTCTGTCGAAAAACATCGCCACTGGTTTGCGGGTCGGCTTTATTGCGGCGCCTTTGCCGCAAGTGCCGGCGCTGGAGAGGATCATTCGCGCGACGACGTGGAACACGCCCGGGGTGATGACCGCCATTGCCTGCGGCTGGCTCGATGACGGGACGGTCACGATGCTTGAACAGCAAAAACGTCACGATGCGATGGCGCGTCAGGCCTTGGCGGCCGAGGTGCTGAAAGGGCTGCGCTATATCGCTCATCCGGCTTCGTATTTTCTATGGCTGCCGTTGCCCGAAGACGTGCGCGCCGATCAGGTCGTGGTCGAGTTGATGCAACACCAGGTTTCCGTCACCACCGCCGAGCCGTTTTCCCTGTCGACCAATACGCCCCATGCGATTCGTCTGGCGCTGGGTTCGGTCAACATGGACGTGTTGCGTCAGGCGTTGACCACCGTCAGAACGATCGTCGGCGCTTATCTGTAAACTGCGCTCACGCCATGAAAAGCCGGGTTTGGACTGTTCAATGAAATTCACCACAACACTGTTTCTCGTTTTGATCTTCAGTGCCAGCGTCCAGGCTGAGGGCGACCCTGAAGCCGGGGCGAAGATCTTCCCGCGCCTGTGCGGCGGTTGTCATCAGGTCGGCGAGTCGGCGCGGCCGGGGTTTGGCCCGCAGCTCAACGGCATCATTGGCCGGGCGGCCGGGACTTCGGCCAATTATGTTTATTCCGATGCGATGAAAAATTCGGGGATTACCTGGGATCGGGCGACGCTGAAGGCGTATCTCGAAGACCCGAAAGGCGTGGTGCCGGGCACGCGGATGATTTTCTGGGGGCTGAGTGATGAGGAGAAGTTGGAGAATCTGCTGGCGTATTTGCAGAGGTTCAGTGCTGAGCCCTAGTCGGGCGATGGTTTACCATCTGATTGGGTACATATCCATTGCTGCGGTAACGGCTGCTTAGGGTTCCGCCCTTACGGCGGGTCACCTTTTCCAGACGCCGAAAAGGTAACCCAAAAGGCTTGCTCCTGCGTTCGGCCCCTCGCAAGCTCGGGGTTCCTTCGCTGCGGGATCGATCCGGGCGCAGCGGCTCCGGTTTGCTTCGCTGCACCTCCTTCCGCTGTGTCTGGCTGCGCCAGACGGTCGCTGCGCTCCCACGCCCGGATCAATCCCTCCACTCAGCCTTCCGACGTCGCCCGTGGATCAAGATCAAGAGCAGGCGAGCTGACACTCGACCTCATGGTGGGCGCGATCACCGTAGGAGCTGCCGAAGGCTGCGATCTTTTGATCTTGCCCTTCCCTCAGTGGGCATGAAACGCCACCTGATTGCGCCCCGCAGCCTTCGCCTGGTACAGCTGCTGATCGGCACGTTTGATCAGGGCCGTGTGGTTGTTGTCTGCCGGATCTGCCAGGCCGAGACCGATACTCACGGTGACGCTGCCGACGCCGGGAAAGTCCGCTTCGGCCACTGCCGCACGAATTTTCTCGGCGACGAGTTCCGGGGTATCGGGTTGCGCGACTTCCGGTAGCAGTACGGCGAACTCTTCTCCACCGTAACGCGCGACGAAATCGGTGCTGCGCACGCTGTTCTGAATCAATGTCGCCAGTTGTTGCAGGACCTCATCACCCACCGCGTGGCCGTGGCTGTCATTGATGCGTTTGAAGTGGTCGGCATCGATCAGCAGCAGGGCATACGGACGCCCGGTGCGTCGCGACAGCAATGAGTACTCAGTGATTTTTTCATCAAACCGGCGGCGGTTGTAAACGCCGGTCAGGCCGTCGTGTGTTGCCAGGCTCAGCAGCTCGGCGTTGGCCTCGGTGAGCGCGGCGGTGCGTTGCGCCACGGTAGCTTCCAGCGAAGCGTTGGCTTCCTGCAGCTCGCGTTCCTTGCCGAGCAGCGATTGGGTCATCGCATCGATGGACTGGCCGAGCTGGGCGATTTCCAGCACTGGATGCTGCAGTTGGAAGTGTGCGCCGGTCTGGTTGTTCTGCACCTGTTTCGCCGAGCGTGCAAGTTTTTCGATCGGGCGGCTCAGGTACAGCGCCAGGTAATAAGCCACCAACCCGAAAACAATGGCGGCGAATACGCCGAGTATCAGCAATTCGTATAGCAGCGTTCGTGCCGGTTGCAGGGCCGTCTCCAAGGGCTGACGGATGGCGATCGACCACGACAGCGCCGTACCCGATGGTGTCGGCACGGTGACCATGCTGGTCAGGTAACCGTTGGCCGCCGTCCAGCCTGGCGTTACCGAACCTTTGGTCGCCAGTTGCTGGCCCATCAGCGCTTCGGGGTAAAGCACCTTGCCATCGTGGTCGACGATCAGTGCCTCGACATCCGGCGCCGAGTTTTTATGGGAAAACGCCGCCGAATCGACGATGCGCGTCACCCAGCTCCAGTGCGCATGCGCGCCCAGTACACCGATCACCTGACCTTCGGCATTATGGATCGGCGCGGCGAAGTCGATAAAGCGCAGCGGCTCGCCATTGGGCAGGCCCGGCAACAACTTCGCCAGTAACACCGCTTCGTGGGGATCACCGGTGTATTGCCGGCGCAAGCCGATCTGGAACCACGGACGTTTTTGCACCGATTGGCCGACCAGCAGATCATTTACCGCTTGACGGACATTGCCCTCGGCATCGGTGACGCCCATCCACGCATATTCAGCGCGCGCCTGGGTGCGCAGTTGCATCGATTTGAGGATGGCTGGATTGTCCAGATCGCCACGCTCCAGATGCGGGGCGCGGCTGAGCAGGTAAACCTCCAACTGCCGTTCGCGCAGTTGCTCTCCCAACAACGTCGCCGCCGACCGTGCCGTGTTCAGCAAGGCGTTGCCGCTGGCCTGTTTCATTTGTTCAGTGGCGATGTGACCGACATAAAAACCCACACTCAGCAGCGTCAGCAGGGACAAACCGCCGAACCAGAGAGTGAGATGGCTACGCAGACTGGCTTTGAACATGGAGGCGGGTGTCTGTCTTTATTGAAGTGGCGCCATGGTATGCGACATCCCCGACGCCCGGCCAGCGAACGGGTTCATAGAAATGCAAGATGCCTGATGCTAATGAGCCAGCATTTGCGTTAAAGTGCGCGCCGTCCGAGAGATGGATCCCGGGCGTTCCCCCATGGAGTTTTACTGTGAAATACCTCAGCAAAGTAGTCGCCGCCGCACTGTTCGGTGTGGTTCTGGCAGGTTGCACCGGCGCCCCGATGAAAACCTCACATTACGACAGCAACCAGTACACCGTGGTTGGCCACAGCGAAGCTTCGGCTACCGGCCTGCTGCTGTTTGGCGTCATCCCGATCCGCCAGAACAGCCGCTTCGTACGCGCGCAAGACGCGGCCATCAAAGCCAAGGGCGGCGATGCAATGATCAATACGCAGGTTCAGGAAAACTGGTTCTGGGCCTGGGTTCTGACCGGCTACACCACCACGATTTCCGGCGACGTGGTCAAGCTGAAAACCGCGCAATAAGCGACGGCTGAATGCAAAAAAGCCCGGCTGATCAGGCCGGGCTTTTTCATGGATGCTGCAGTAGTGCAATTGATTCATGCCACGCGGCGCTCGATCAGACGATCCGAGCCGCCTTCGGCAACGCGGCGCTCGATCAGACGATCCGAGCCACCTTCGGCCACGCGGCGTTCGATCAGACGATCAGAGCCACCTTCGGCAACGCGGCGTTCGATCAGACGATCCGAGCCACCTTCGGCCACGCGGCGTTCGATCAGACGATCCGAGCCACCTTCGGCAACGCGGCGCTCGATCAGACGATCCGAGCCACCTTCGGCAACGCGGCGTTCGATCAGACGATCAGAGCCACCTTCGGCAACGCGGCGTTCGATCAGACGATCCGAGCCACCTTCGGCAACGCGGCGTTCGATCAGACGATCCGAGCCACCTTCGGCAACGCGGCGCTCGATCAGACGATCCGAGCCACCTTCGGCAACGCGGCGTTCGATCAGACGATCGGAACCACCCTCAGCCAAGCGGCTTTCGATCAGCTTGTCCGAGCCGCCTTCAGCGACCAGAGTGTGCACGGGGGTTGCGGCAAAAGTGTTGACTGCGAAAACCGAGAAAGCGATGCCGAGAAGGATTTGGCGTTTCATGATCGTGTGCTCCAGGAAGTTGTTTGTTTGTCTGGAGCCGATGTTACGCCGCGCAGTTTTTATGAGAACTTCATTGACGTGATGGTGAACATCGACGCCGATGATGTTTGCTCTGACTCGCGACTCAGATGGCTTAGGTGCGTATACACAACTCGCCGCTGGCACGGATCAGCGCCAGGTCATGCAACGCGTCGGCGGCCAGACCGCTGCGGGCATTGGCCAGCCATGACGGGCAATTCGGATCCTGCCGATAGGGCGCGAACCCGGCGTACTGCCTTAACAGCCGCTTTTGCAGTTCATCCAGGCGCGGGCGTATCTGTTTCGCCAGGTCCGGGCGCGGAGTGTCCGGTGCCGCACCTGCCGCCTGCCATTGCGCGAGCAGACCGTACTGCACCAGTTTGTTCGCTTCCATCTGTGCGGCGATCAGCTGCGCGACATCGTCCGGGTCCAGTTCGTGTTCGGCGGCCAGCATCCGGGCGTTGGCGATGACTTGCGCCTCACGCGGGCTGTCCTGAATCGGGTTGCCGCTGTCCCACTTGGTCAGTGCAACCAGATCACCGATGTTCAAGCGTTCGTTCAGGGTGGCGAGTAAAGGTTTCAATGAGTCGGGTGCCGCTGCAGGTGCGGCGGCCTGAGTACACGCGGCGAACAACGCGAGGAGGGTAGTGACCAGAAAATTTGCAACCTTACGCATGAGCCGAGCCTCAATAAGTACCTGTCGGAAGAACCGTGATTTACCACAGCCGCACACTGACACAAAGCGGTCTCCGGCATTTACACAAATGCAAAACAGGCGATCAACACCGATTGGAAATGTTGATTGCACGCTGCACGCAACTCACCGAAGCTATCGTCAATCAGGCCTGCCGCCGTCGAGATGGACCTCCATTCAATGCAAAGCGCCACCTTCGCCAAGCCCCTCTGGCAAACCTATCTGCTGTTTCTTGCACCGATGGTGCTGTCGAATTTTCTGCAGTCGATGTCCGGCACGGTCAACAGTATCTACATTGGCCAGATGCTCGGCACTCAAGCGCTGGCGGCAGTGTCCGGGATGTTCCCCGTTGTGTTCTTTTTCATTGCCCTGGTCATCGGCCTCGGCGCTGGTGCGGGCGTGCTGATCGGCCAGGCGTGGGGCGCGCGTGAAACGCATCTGGTCAAAGCGATTGCCGGAGCGACGTTGCTGTTGGGAGTGTTGATCGGCCTGGTCGCGGCAGTGCTGGGCAGCGTATTTGCGCGACAGGCGCTGACGGGGCTGGGCACGCCGGCGGATGTGCTCGACGATGCGGTGGACTATGCCCACGTCATGCTGTGGATTTTGCCGTCACTGTTGGTATTCGTGCTGTTCACCCAATTGCTGCGCGGGGTCAGCGATACGTTGTCGCCACTGCTCGCACTGATCGTCTCAACCGCGGTGGGGCTGGCGCTGACGCCGGCGCTGATTCGCGGCTGGCTTGGTTTGCCGCCACTGGGCATCCAGAGTGCAGCCTATGCCGGGCTGGCCGGCAATCTGGCAGCGATGGCCTGGCTGGCATGGCGGCTGATCCGCAAAGGCCATCCGCTGGCGCCGGACCGAGAATTCTTTGCAGCGCTGCGCCTGGACCGGGTGATCCTCGGCAAGGTCTTGCGCATCGGCCTGCCGACCGGAGTGCAGATGATCGTGCTGTCGTTGTCGGAGCTGGTAATCCTGGCATTGGTCAATCAGCATGGCTCGCAAGCGACAGCGGCCTACGGCGCGGTGACGCAGATCGTCAATTACGTGCAATTCCCGGCGCTGTCGATTGCGATCACCGCATCGATTCTCGGCGCCCAGGCGATCGGCGCGGGACATCTGCAGCGTATGAGCCCAATCCTGCGCACCGGGTTGTTGATCAACGTGTGCCTGACCGGCGGCCTGATTGTGCTGGGCTATCTGCTTTCGCACTGGTTGCTGGGCCTGTTCCTCACCGAAGACTCGACCCGGGCCATGGCCGAGCACCTGTTGCACATCATGCTCTGGAGCCTTCTGGTATTCGGTTTCCAGGCGATCATCGGCGGCATCATGCGCGCCAGCGGCACGGTATTGGTGCCAGTGTTCATTTCGATTATCTGCGTGGTCGGCGTGCAACTGCCGGCGGCGTACTGGCTGGACGGGCAGTTCGGTTTGCAGGGTGTCTGGATGGCGTTTCCGGTTGCCTACCTGGGGATGCTTGTTTTACAGACGCTGTATTACCGACTGGTCTGGAAGCATCAGAAGATCGAGCGGTTGATATAGGGGCTGGCACAACGGGCGGTTGTTTGCTTAAGTCAACCAAGGCCCTGGACGGCGCGCGACGCCCGGAGAACTCCATGTCGATGCGATTGCTGCTGGTTGCCGCGTTCTGGCTCTGTGCCACGGCCGGCGCGCAGGCTGCCCAATATACGCGCGTCAACACCAGCGCCAGCCAGATCAGCTTCACCTACCAGCAGATGGGCTCGCGGATGTACGGCACCTTCGGCAGGTTCGAGGCGATGCTGGATTTCGACACCGACAACCTCGCCACCGCCCGCACCATATTGCATATCGACCTCAGCAGCATCGACGCCGGAAGCGAAGACGCCAATACCGAGCTGGTTAAACCGGCCTGGTTCGACACCGAGAAATTCCCGCTTGCGGTGTTCGAATCCAGCCGTTTCACTCAGGTGGCCGAGCACCGTTACCAGATCGCCGGTCAGCTCACGCTCAAGGGAATCACTCGCGAGGTCGAAGTTCCGGTTGAGCTGAAACCGGACAACGCCATCGGTATTTTCGACGGCGAGCTGGTGCTCAATCGCGACGAGTTCGGCCTCGGAGCGGGGGAGTGGGCGGACAGCGTGGTGTCCAGGGACATCAACATCAGATTCAGAGTAGTGGCGCCGCAACAGTGACCGTTCAGTAGTACCGGTCTTGTTCCTTCATCGCCTGAATCTGCCAGAACGTCCGACCGGAAATCAGCAGGAACAGCAGGGAGAGGATCACACCGCCGGTCATGATGTAAAAACCTGCGCGGTAGCTTTGCAGCTGGGTGGCGATGGCGCTTTTTTCCGGCATCCATGGCGAGACCAATAGGGCAATCGGGCCGTTGAGTTCGTACTGGGTGTGTTCGGCGTAGCGTTCGTCGACGAAATCACCTTCATGAAGCTGGCCGTGTTCGTCGGCATAGCGATAGTGAATGATCTTGCCGTTCTTGTTCATCATGATCTCTTCCAACTGCGTGACAGTGCCGTCGGTTTGCGCGCCGTTGAAATTCAGCAGCGCATACAGAATGCCCTGATGGCGCGCCATGCCGGCCAATAACAAGACCACGCAGCAGGCGACGGTGAGCATGACGATGCGGTTGTAAAGATGATCTTTTGCGGCTTCGCGCGGGTAATACATGGCCCGATCCTTGGTGGTGAAATGAAGGGTGATCGTTACATCGGCCTTCGGCACCGGATCTTTAAACGGCGACCCACCCTGCCACGGTATGATGTCGCGGTTCGTCGACGGCTCTGATCATCGGCAACGTTTTTTACCGCCGGAGTTTGCTCATGCCACGTATCACCCACTACACCTCCCCATGCCCCGAAAGCGTCAACAGCCAGATCCTGCAAATGGTCGTCGACTACCTCACCGACATCAGTGCGGTGGGCCTCGGCCCGAGCAATCTGCTGTACAACGTCTATCAGTACGCGGTCGGCTACGAGGTGCATCTGTATCTCGAAGCCTTGAATGGCCAGAAGGGTACCGAGGTGGAGTTGCTGGTGGCCACTGACGATGAGGATCCGGAGCAGGTCATCGGGTTTCTCATCTGTCTGCCGGTGCAGGGCGATTGGGAGGCGTGTAGCGTCGCTTATATGGCGGTGCGGGAGGGGCATCGGCGTCAGGGTGTGGCGCGGGCGATGCTCGCGCACATGGTCGGGCGCTATCCGCATGCGGAGCTGGCCTGCAGCATCGGCAAGGTGCCGTACTTCGAGGCGCTGGGGTTTGAAGTGATCGGCCAGCGCGAGACGCAGGTGCTGATGAGCACGCGGCATTATCGAAGCAACGGCTTGCGCGGCTTTATCGACACCACGCCCATCTACCGTTCGCTGGAAGTGCAGCAGATTCACACCTACCTGCTGCAGAAGAATGGCAAGCGCGCGATGCTCGATGCGGAAAAACAACGCGACCGGCATCTGGATCAGACCAGTCGCCACGTAGAAGAATTTGTCCGCCAGCGCCTGACCCTGCACTGATCAACCGCCAATAAACAGCCCTTGCCGCGGACTCCGCAGCAAGGGCTTTTTTGTGCCTGCAATCTCAACCGAGCTTGACGTTCATGGTGATGCGCGCGGTGAAGACTTTCTTGCCCTCGGTATCGTGGATGTCGACGTTGACCACCTTGTCGCCATCGCTTTGCCAATCCACGCCTTCAGCACTGGCCACGGCGGTGACGTCGGTTTTCGCCTTGGCCAGGTATTCCACGGTCATGCCTTTGGGAATCCAGCGCGCGCCGGCCGGGATGGATACGTCGGTCATCATTCCGCCGGCCAGTTCCGCCGCATTGCACATGGCGATCGCATGCACCGTGCCGAGGTGATTGGTGATTTCCTTGCGAAACGGCACCTGCACCGTGGCGGCATTCGGACGCAGCTCGGAGATCAGCGGATTGATGCTGCTGAAGTACGGAGCGAACTGGCAGGCCATTTTGCTGAATGCATCAGGGCCGACACTGTTGAACATGCTGAGAGATTGACTCATGGAAAGCCTCGTTTAGGTTTTTACAGAATGATGTTCCGTTACAGAATTATGTTCTGTAGCGGAACGGTATTCTGTTCCCGGCAAATCTGTCAACCTAGGCGCGATTTGTTCGCGGGCACTCAACGCCTTATTCGAATTTTGTTCTCGGACCAGAAGCATCATGGACACCGCCGATCTACTCGAACGCAGCTACCCCGGCCGCCGCGCCGAACTCAAACGCGATATCTTTCGCAAGGCCCTGAGCCTGTTCAATGAACAGGGGATCGAGGCGACCACCATCGAGATGATTCGCGCCGAATGCGACACCAGCGTCGGCGCGATCTATCACCATTTCGGTAACAAGGAAGGGCTGGTCGCGGCACTGTTTTTCACCGCGCTGGAGGATCAAGGGCGTTTGCGGGACGCGTATCTGGACGCGGCCGATACCACCGAAGAAGGCGTGCAGGCGCTGGTATTCAGCTATGTCGACTGGGTCGAGCAACAGACGCAGTGGGCACGATTCCAGTACCACGCACGCTTCGCCGTAACCAAAGGCCCGTTCAAGGACGAACTGGCCGAGCGCAACAAGACGCGCAATCTGCGTCTGCGCGAATGGCTGGCGGAATCGGGTCGCGCTGGCGAGCTTCAGGATTTGCCTGCGGAACTGCTGCCATCGCTGATCATCGGGCAGGCGGATAGTTACTGCCGGGCCTGGCTGGCAGGGCGGGTGAAAGGCAGCCCGACGGACTATCGCGAAATGCTTGCGCAGGCGGCATGGCGGTCGATTCGCGCTGAGGTCTGCTGAGCACGCCCCCCTGTAGGAGTGAGCCTGCTCGCGATAGCGGTGTGTCAGTTAACCATTTGCTGACTGACACACCGCTATCGCGAGCAGGCTCACTCCTACAGGGGATTGCTGTTGTGTCAGCTGATGCGCTGGAAGACCAGGGCTTTCAGGCCACTCTCCGGGTCGATATCGGGGAACTCCGGCGGATTGTCCAGTCGTTGTTCGAAGCGCAGGCTTGGCGCTTCCTGGGTTACGCCGTCAATCAGAAAGTCCGAACCGAACGACGGATCGTTCATGCACGCCAGCACCGTGCCTTGCGCGGTCAACAGTTCCGGCAAGCGGCGCAGCACACGTTGATAGTCCTTGGTCAGCAGAAAACTGCCTTTCTGGAACGACGGCGGGTCGATGATCACCAGATCGTACGGGCCGCTGTTGATCACCTTGCCCCAGGACTTGAACAGGTCGTGACCGAGGAAGCTGACTTTGCTCAGGTCGTGGCCGTTCAGCCGATGATTGTCGCGACCACGGCTCAGGGCCGCGCGGGACATGTCGAGATTGACCACATGACTGGCGCCGCCCTCGATCGCTGCTACGGAAAAGCCGCAGGTGTAAGCGAACAGGTTCAATACCCGCTTGCCCGCCGCTTGTTCGCGCACCCAGTTGCGGCCGTAACGCATGTCGAGAAACAGACCGGTGTTTTGCTTGCGGCCCAGATCGACGCGGTACTGCAAGCCACCCTCGACGATGGTCATTTCCTCGATTTCCTCGCCGATCAGCCATTCGGCCGTGCTTTGCGGCAGGTATCGGTGCTGGATCAGCAGAGTGTGTGCGCCGGACTGCTGCCATTCGCTCGTGGCAGCGAGTTGCAACAGTGAATGCCTCAGATGTTGCAATTGCTCGGGCGCCGGCTCCTTGAACAGCGCCACCAGCACCACGCCCTGCAACCAGTCCACGGTCAGCTGTTCCAGCCCCGGCCAGCAGCGCCCGCGGCCATGAAACAAACGGCGGGTTTCGCTGGGTGCCGCTGCCAGCGCGGGCAGCAAATGGGCGTGGAGGGTGGCGAGGGCTTCAGGGTTCATGGATTACGGTTCGGCCTTTCAAAGGGCCGGCATTTTAACCACAAATGAGGGTTGCAGACGGCCGCTGCACTTCGAAAAACAACACCTTGGAGAAATCTGCTGTATCAAAAATGAATTTCTACAACACGCGCTGCTCATACCAGATAAGCAGCGGATTCAAAACCGCTATTCAAAAAATGTAATTCGGGGGAGTGCTGTTCATGTGCCCTACATCTACGTCGAGCGCGCACCTTCCTGGCGGGTTGATTCTGGTTGTCGAGGACGATCCGTTGATTCTGGAGTTTCTCTGCGAAATTCTCCAGGAGGAAGGGTTCAAGGTCGAACCGCAAACCAGCGCCGACGCCGCCTCACTGTATCTGGAAGAACACGCGGCGAACGTCGCACTATTGCTGACCGACATCACCATGCCCGGCAAGCTTAACGGCGCCGACCTGGCGAATCTGGTCGGCGATCGCTGGCCGGAAAAGCCGGTGATGGTCATGTCCGGCTATGAAACGCCGGAGACCTCCGGGGTCAAGCATTCGGTGGCGTTCATCAAGAAGCCGTGGGCGATCGGTCAGTTGCTCGACTGTGTGGAAAGTGCGTTCAAATCCAAGGCTCCGCATCCGCAGCTGCATTGACAAGTGCTACATTGCCGGGCCTGTCTGCCCCGGCCATCTGTCAGAGGATTTGTTCTTTTGTCTGCACAAGCATCGGTTTTTGATCGCGCATTCGCTGCGTTTCTGTTCGACATGGACGGCACCGTCCTTAACTCCATCGCCGCCGCCGAGCGCATCTGGTCAGCGTGGGCGGTGCGCCATGGCGTGGAGGTCGAGACGTTTTTGCCGACCATCCATGGCGCGCGGGCGATCGACACGATCACCCGCCTCAATCTGCCGGGTGTGGATGCCGAGCAACAGTCGGCGTTCATTACCGCCGCTGAAATCGAAGATGTTGAAGGCATTGTCGAAATTCCTGCGGCAGCGGCGTTTCTCAATGGTCTGCCGAAAGATCGCTGGGCGATGGTGACGTCAGCGCCGCGGGATCTGGCTCTGCGCCGGATGGCAGCGGCGGGGATTCCGGAGCCGGCAGTGATGATCACGGCTGAAGATGTGAAGGCCGGCAAGCCTGATCCGTCGGGGTATCTGCTGGCGGCGAAAAAGCTGGGGGTCGAGCCGGCTGACTGTCTGATTTTTGAAGACGCGACGGTTGGTATTCAGGCTGCGGAAGCGGCGGGCGCGGCGTTGATGGTCATCACCACTACGCATCAGCATCCGATTGAAACGGCTCACGCTACGTTGGCCAGTTACGATGCGATCGGCGTCAGGGTCGGCGCCGATGGTCTGCTTCGTCTGACGGAAATTTGATCTGTTCCGAAATGCCCCTCACCCTAGCCCTCTCCCGGAGGGAGAGGGGACTGACCGGGGGATATTCAGGTAATACGCCGACGTGAAAGGTCTTCTTTGAATCCATAATCGCTATGGTCTTTCAGGTCGACGTCAAATTCAGCACAACTCGGTCGGTTCCCTCTCCCCCGGGAGAGGGCTAGGGTGAGGGGCTGCGTTCTGCCAGGCGCAGAAAATTCTCGAACCAGGCAACATCCCCGTCACCGGTCGGCAGCTCAACCGCGCACGTAATATCGCAACTACGCTGATCCATGCTCCTGAAATCGTCGCCAAAATCGAGCGCGGTGAAACCCCTTGCCAATGAGGTAAACGCATGAAGATTGATCTGAGTGGAAAACTGGCCATCGTCAGCGGCAGTACCGCCGGCATCGGTCTGGGCATTAGCCAGTCGCTGGCCGAAGCCGGGGCCACGGTGGTGGTGATCGGTCGCGACACGGCCAAGGTCGAGCAGGCGCTGGCGAGCATTCTCCAGGCTGTGCCGGGCGCGCAGGTGCGCGGTCTGACCGCCGATCTGGGCACCGCCGAGGGCGCGGAAAAGCTTTTCGCTGCAGAGCCGCGCGCGGACATTCTGGTGAACAACCTGGGCATCTTCAATGACGTCGATTTCTTCGAAACGCCCGACAGCGAGTGGACGCGCTTCTACGAGGTCAACGTGATTTCCGGCGTGCGCCTGGCGCGGCATTACGTGCCGGCGATGGTCGAGCAGGGCTGGGGCCGGGTGATCTTCCTGTCATCGGAATCCGGCGTGGCGACGCCGGCGGACATGCTCAATTATGGCGTGACCAAAAGTGCCAACCTCGCAGTGTCCCACGGCCTGGCCAAACGTCTGGCTGGCACCGGAGTCACGGTCAATGCGATCCTGCCGGGGCCGACCTTTACCGATGGCCTGCAGGACATGCTCAAGGATGCGGCCGCCGAGTCCGGGCGCGACCTGCGTGACGAAGCCGACGCCTTTGTGCGCAAGGCGCGTCCGACCTCGATCATCCAGCGGGTGGCGGATGTGTCGGAGGTGGCGCATCTGGTGACTTACATCGCTTCGCCGCTGTCCTCGGCCACCACTGGCGCCGCGTTGCGCGTCGATGGCGGTGTGGTCGACAGCCTGACTATCTGAATTTTTCAAAAGAGAGTTTTTATGCCAACAGCATCCGCAACCATCGACATCCCGGTCTCGGCCGATCAGGTCTGGCAATTGATCGGCGGCTTCAACACGCTGCCGGACTGGCTGCCATTGATCACCAACAGTGAACTGAGCGAAGGCGGGCGCGTACGCACCCTGAAGACCGCTGACGGCGGCGTGGTGGTCGAACGTCTGCAGACCTTCGATAACGCCGCTCGAACCTACAGCTATTCGATCGAACAGGCGCCGTTCCCGGCCAGTGATTACCTGGCGACTATCAAGGTTGAAGCCCAAGGTCAGGGGGCGCGGGTGACGTGGTCGGGGCGCTTCAACGCGGTCGGCGTGAGCGATGAAGAAGTGGTGGCGTTGTTCAACGGCATCTATCAGGGCGGGCTCGACGCCCTGCGGGACAATTACCCAACCAGATGACACCGCAACCCCCTGTAGGAGTGAGCCTGCTCGCGATAGCGTCGTCCCAGTCGATACCTATATTGACTGACACACCGCTATCGCGAGCAGGCTCACTCCTACAGGGGTTGCGTTTCAAGCTCGCAATCAGGAGTTTTCAATCAAACTCTGCCGGCAATCCAGCACCAGTTTCGCCCCACCCAGATCACTGCCGCCGACCTCAAGACTGAAGCCGTGCAGGCTGACAATTGCCGCGACGATCGACAGTCCGAGGCCAAAACCACTTTGCGGCTGGCCACCTTCAGTGCGATAGAACCGCTGAAACACCGCCTCACGTTCAGCCTCGGGAATCCCCGGCCCTGAATCATGCACCTCGATCCGCGTCTGCCCGTTCGCATTGACCCCACGCAGCATCACCGTGCCGCCGGGCGGGGTGAATTTGATCGAGTTGCTCAGCAGATTCGCCAGCGCTTCGAACAACAACGCCCGGTCGCCATTGAGCGCCGGCAGCGTCTCCGGCATGTTCAGCTGGAAACGCAGATCGCCTTCCTCGGCCAGCGGCAGGTAGAACTCGTGCAACTCTTCCAGCAGTTGCACCGGATCAAGCTCGACAAAGCCGGAACGACGCTGGCGATCTTCCAGTTCGGAAATCCGCAACAGACCACGAAACCGCGCCATCAGCGTATCCGCTTCAGCCAGTACCAGATCCAGTTGCGCCGCTTCCTGCGAGCCTTCGCCGGCCTGTTGCTGCATGCGATACAACTGCGCGCGCAAGCGGGTCAGCGGGGTGCGCAAATCGTGGGCGATGTTGTCGCAGACGCCTTTGACCTCGTTCATCAAGCGCTCGATGCGCTCGAGCATGGCGTTGACGATGGCGGCGAGCATGTCCAGTTCATCGCGGCGATTGGACAGCGGCAAACGGTGCGTCAGGTCACCGGCAACGATCGCCTGGGCGCTGTTCTGAATCGCCCGAATGCGCTGCAACGGCCGGCGCCGCAGCAGATGCCAGCCCGCGACGCCCGGCAGGATCGTCAGTGACACGCCCCAGAACAACGCGTGCAGAATGATCCGCGTGACCGCAAACAACGAGCCATTGTCGCGCAGCAACACCAGCCAGCGCCCGTCACGGGTTTGTGTGGCCACCGCGTCGCAGCTGTCGCTTGGCAGGGTCGGGTCGTCGGAATCGGCGCACTCGGCGAGCATGTGGATCTTGCCGTCCAGCGGCAGTCCTTCGGGGATTTGTTGCAGCGCACCGCCCAGGTAATTGCCCTGGGCGTCGAACAGACCGTAGGCGTCGATGCCGCGAATGTCGAAGGTCATGCTGGCGGCGAGGGCGTCTTCCAGCTGCTCGCCGCGAAAGTGCGAGAACAGGTGCTGACGTTGCATCAACGAGTGTTTGGCGAGCTTGTCGAGGTAGCCGGACACCTCGTAGTACATGACCCCCATGAGAATTGCGCTCCAGGCCACGAACAGCGTGCTGTACAGCGCCAGCAAGCGACTGCTGGAGGAGCGCCAGCCGTCAGACGGGTTCGGCAATGACATAGCCCGAGCCCCGTACCGTGCGGATCAGCGGAACATGGCCCGCAGCGTCGATCTTCTTGCGCAGACGGCCGATGTGCACGTCGATCAGGTTGGTGCCCGGATCGAAGTGATAGCCCCAGACCTCCTCGAAGATCATCATGCGCGAAAGAATCTGGCCGCTGTTGCGCATCAGAAACTCGAGCAGTTTGTATTCGGTCGGCAGCAGCGTCAGCACCTGCTCGGCGCGGCGGGCTTCGTGGCTGATCAGGTCCAGTTCCAGATCAGCGACCTTCAACGTCGTCGCCTGGGTGGCGACGCTGTTCTGCCGGCGCAGCAGCACTTCGACCCGCGCGGCCATTTCATCGGTAGCGAACGGTTTGGTCAGGTAATCATCGCCGCCCGCGCGCAAGCCGCGCACGCGCTCATCGACATCGGAGAGGGCGCTGATCATCAGAATCGGCGTCGCCACGCCCATGGTGCGCAGGGTGGTGACGATGGCCAGGCCATCGAGTTCGGGCAACATGCGATCGAGGGTAATCAGGTCATAGTTGCCGCTGACGGCGCGGTCGAGGCCTTCGCGGCCATTGTCGACCCAGTCGACGTCCAGCCCGTGGCTGCTCAGTTCGGCAACGATTTCCCGCGCGGTCACGGCGTCGTCTTCGATGGTCAAGATACGAGTCATAGGCAGGCCTGCTGATCGGTTCAAACGGAATGGCAGCATTTTGCCAAGAAATTACCGTGACGCTTTAAATTAACTTTCATGTTGTCGCTGCCATTCGCCGGGTCGGAATCTTTGGTTGTCGGAAGATTGATATCATCTGGCCATAAATCTAACAGGAGTAGGGCTGTGACTAAATTGATTCGCCGTGGCTGGAAACCAATGGTCCTGCTCTTGCTGCTGTTTACCAGCATTCTCGTTCAGGCGGCCAATACCCCTTGTTCCGGCAAAAAAGGCGGGATTGACCGTTGCGACGGCGATCTGTTTCTGTGCAATGACGGCTCCATCAGCGGTTCGAAGAAGAGCTGCGCGGCAATGTTTGGCGAGCGCCAGGAGGCGCGACCGCAAAACTTCCTGCAAAGCGACGATGGCTGCGCCTGCGGAACCAGCTCGTTTTGCACAGGACCCCGTGGTGGGGTGTATTGCCTGACGCCCAGCGGGAAAAAGAGCTACAAGCGAAAATGATCGACCAAGCCAATGCATAAAACCCGCTGTATTTCGGCAGGTGTTGCAATTTGCAACGTCCTCAGAAGTTCATCTTTTATAAAACATTGAAAAACAAGGGTTTATTTAGATGTTGTAACTGGCACGGTCACTGCAATTCCTCACTTGACGAGTTGTAACACCATTTTTCATGCCTGGAGCAGCACAACAATGAACAGATCCCCTGATGGCTATTATCCTGCCGTGGAAGAGTCGAGCAGTGTCTCAGGCGTGTCCTGGGGCGCGATCTTCGCGGGTGCAGCGGCTGCCGCAGCACTGTCGATGATTTTGGTACTGCTCGGCTTCGGCCTGGGCTTTTCGGCTGTATCACCGTGGGCCGGAGAGGGCGTCAGCGCCAAAGGCCTGGGCATTTCGACGATTGTCTGGCTGGCGGTAACGCAGATCATTGCCTCCGGCATGGGCGGCTATATTGCCGGCCGTCTGCGCGTGAAGTGGGCCAACATGCACGGTGACGAAGTCTACTTCCGCGACACCGCCCACGGCTTCCTCGCCTGGTGCGTCGCTACGCTGGTCACGGCTGTGCTGGTTGTCGGTTCGGTGAGCAGCGTCGTCAGCGGTGGTGTGCAGGCCGGTGCCAATGTAGTCGGCGGCGCTGCAGGTGCGATGAGCCAGGCCGCCGGTTCGGCTGCTGCCAACACTGACAGCGATCAGTACGGCTACTTCGTCGACAGTCTGTTCCGCGATGATCGTCCTGCTGCCGTCAGCGATGACGCCGCACGCGGCACCGTGACCCGCATCTTCGCCCAGAGCCTGGCCAACGGTCAGCTCAGCGCCGAAGACCGTACATACCTCGCACAATTGGTGTCGCAACGTACCAACCTGAGCCAGGCCGATGCTGAACGTCGCGTTGACGAGATCTACGCCAACACGCAGAAAGCCATCGCCGACGCCAAACTGAAAGCTCAGCAAGCAGCTGACACCGCCGCGAAAGTTGCTGCCTACACCTCGCTGTGGATGTTCGTTGCGCTGCTGGCCGGCGCATTCTTCGCCAGCCTCGCAGCCACCTTCGGCGGTCGTCGTCGCGATGCGGTCGAGTACGTTGAAGTCAACACCTACACCACTACCACTCCGGTTCGTTAAAAAGGAGAGTCACCATGCGCTCATTACTGCTGTTCTTCCTCGGCGTACCGATCCCGATCATCATCCTGATCGCCCTGTTCGTACACTGATCCCTCTGAGGCAGGATGCCTCTGCCGCTTTCATCTTCGGGTGAAAGCGGTTTTTTGCTTTCTGCGGGGCCAAAAGCGAAAATCCCCGCGCAAAGTGGGCGTTCTGCTTTTTCACTTTAAGGATGAGTCAGTTGGACAAGAAGGAAATCAAACGCCAGGTCGCCGAAATGCTCGATGCCGGGCGCTCGAAAACCGAAACTTTCAAGGCCTTCTCCGGTGGAGCGCTGAAAGACAAGGCGCTGGCCTATCTGATCGGTTCGCGCCCGGATCCGGATCTGCTCGAACGCCACGCCGGCAAGATCAAGATCCTCCTCGGACTGACTTACGTTCAGGCCCTGATCGGTCTGGTGGGTGGCTATCTCCTCGGGCTGACCATCAGCACCGGATTCGCCATCGGACTTGGTTTGTTCGCCGGTGGCGTGCCTTTGCTCTTTGCCTGGGGTTTTTATCGCAACGCGGCTCATGCTTACACGGTGTACGTGGTGCTCTCGATCAGCCAGGTTCCGCGCATGTTCAAGGAATACGGGGATGACCCGACCGGTACGGTGATCGGCGTGGCAATCACCCTGGCGATGATTTTCTACGTGGCCTGGCTGAAAAACCTGCTGTTCCCCGACCTTGGTTTCTTCGGCGCAAAGAAAATCAAAGACCAGTTCGTCTTCTCCAATTGATCGTTGCCCGTCCCGCCAATTTCACTGGCCTGGATCAATATTTCGCCTGGCGATATCACCTACCGTAAATGACCCAGGCCTTTGCTGAGGTATGAGCTACAGTGCTTGTCGCGCACCTTGTTGCGCTGACGAAGTATCCGCGTCGACGTTTGAGAACAGAGCTATAAAAGCGTCGACGAGGCGTAGTGCAGCAAGGAGCTGACACAACCTCAACCGAATCTTCACGGACGAACACCGTAATGAACTGCCTAGAAAGAACCTTCGATATCCAGCCCTTAGTGCAGGCGGACATGACCGTGCACATCAATGGCCAAGCGGTCAGCGCCGCCATCGGCGAAACCGTCCTCAGCGTCATCCAGTCCCTCGGCGTGCGTCAGATCGCACGCAACG
Organism: Pseudomonas sp. HN2; assembly: GCF_020736465.1. Lineage (NCBI taxonomy): Bacteria > Pseudomonadati > Pseudomonadota > Gammaproteobacteria > Pseudomonadales > Pseudomonadaceae > Pseudomonas > Pseudomonas sp. HN2. The sequence continues at coordinate 3,744,516 of NZ_CP085885.1, read as the reverse complement.
ATCACGATCAGATCAGCGGCGCCTATTGCGGCATGGGCGTGTGCCAGTGCTGTCTGGTGAAAATCAACGGTCGCCACAAGCGCCGCGCCTGTCAGACCGTGGTGCGTGACGGCATGCTGATTGAGACCCAGGTCAACCGCGTCGTCGCGCAGGAGGTCGTATGAGCCTGCAACCGTTGATTGTTGGCGGCGGGCCCGCGGGGATGGCGGCGGCCATCGAGCTGGCGCGCCATGGGGTGCGCTGCACCTTGCTCGAAGAGGCCTCGCGCCTCGGTGGGGTGGTGTATCGCGGGCCGTTGCGCGATGGCGTGCAACTGGATTATCTCGGGCCGCGTTACTCGGAAGCGCTGGACAAACTGCACGGTGAATTTCAGCAGCAGTCGGGCCTGATCGACGTGCGACTCAACCACCGCGTGGTCGGCGCCGAAGGCACTCGCGCAATGGTGGTGCTTGACGGCGATGAACAGCTGCACGAGATCGCTTATCCGCAGCTGCTGCTCGCCGCCGGTTGTCACGAACGCAGCGTGCCGTTTCCCGGCTGGACGTTGCCGGGAGTGATCCTGCTTGGCGGTCTGCAATTGCAGATCAAGAGTGGCGTGGTCAAGCCGCAAGGGCCGGTGATCATCGCTGGCACCGGGCCGCTGCTGCCCTTGGTCGCGACGCAATTGCATGCCTCCGGCGTGCGCGTCGCCGGGGTGTACGAGGCTTGTGCGTTCGGCAAGATCGCCCGGGAGAGTCTGGCGCTGCTGAACAAGCCGCAACTGTTCCTCGACGGCTTGAGCATGCTCGCTTATCTGAAGTTGCACGGCGTCCCGATGAACTACGGCTGGGGTGTGGTGGAAGCCCACGGTGAAGGCGAGTTGAAAAGCGTCAGCGTCGCGCCGTATTCGGCGACCTGGGAGGCGGATCTGTCGCGGGTCGAACGCTTCGAAGCGCAGACGCTGGCGGTCGGTTACGGTTTTATCCCGCGCACGCAATTGAGCCAGCAGATGGGCCTCGATCATGGTTTCAGCGACGACGGCTACCTGCGTGCCCACGCGAATGACTGGCAACAAAGCAACGTGGCGCATGTGCATCTGGCCGGCGACATGGGCGGGATCCGTGGTGGTGAAGCGGCGATGCTGGCCGGCAGGATCGCCGCCACTTCTATCCTGCTGCAACGCGGCGTGCTCGACGCCGAACTGGCCCGGGTGCGCCGCGATCGCTACGCGAGCAAGCTCAGAGCCATCGTGCGCTTTCGTGCGGCGGTGGATCGCTACACCGAGCGCGGCGTCGGTCAGATTGCTCTGCCTGCGGCCGACACGGTGATTTGCCGCTGCGAACACGCGACCCGCGCTGACATCGACCTGGCGCTGGAGCAGGGCGTGCAAGACATCGCCAGCCTGAAAATGCGCACCCGCGTGAGCATGGGCGATTGTCAGGGGCGGATGTGCGTGGGCTATTGCAGTGATCGCCTGCGCCAGGCCACCGGACGTCAGGATGTCGGCTGGCTGCGCCCGCGCTTCCCGATTGATCCGGTGCCGTTTTCCGCGTTCCAGTCCCTCGGCAAGGAGGGCGCCTGCCATGAGTAAGTTCTACGACGTGGTCATTGCCGGTGGCGGCGTGATCGGCGCGTCCTGCGCCTACCAATTGTCCAAGCGCAAAGATCTGAAAGTTGCGCTGATCGACGCCAAGCGCCCCGGCAATGCGACCCGCGCTTCGGCTGGCGGTTTGTGGGCGATTGGCGAGTCGGTCGGCCTCGGTTGCGGGGTGATCTTCTTTCGCATGATGTCGGCCAATCGCAAGCGCGCAACCCATGGCGCAGCGGTGGCGGTAGACGCCAGTACCCCGCATATCTTGCCGGCGTCGTTTTTCGATTTTGCCTTGCAGTCCAACGCGCTGTACCCGGCGTTGCACCGCGAGTTGAAAGACAATCACGGCATGGATTGCAAGTTCGAAAAGACCGGGTTGAAGTTCGTGATCTATGACGACGAAGACCGGCTCTACGCCGAGCACATCGTCGGCTGCATTCCGCATCTGGCCGATCAGGTGCGCTGGCTCGATCAAGCGGCGTTGCGCGCGGCGGAACCGAGTGTCAGTCATGAGGCTCGTGGGGCGCTGGAGTTTCTCTGCGACCATCAGGTCAGCCCGTTCCGCCTCGCCGATGCCTATATGGAAGGCGCGCGGCAGAATGGCGTCGACCTCTTCGTCAACACCAACGTCACCGGCGTGCTGCATCACGGTACTCGCGTCACGGGTGTGCAGACGGCGGAGGCGGGGGTGTTTCATTGCAAGACGCTGATCAACGCCGCCGGCGCCTGGGCGGCGGATCTGAGTGAGTGGGCGACGGGGATTCGTATTCCGGTGAAACCGGTGAAAGGCCAGATTCTACTGACCGAGCGAATGCCGAAAATCCTCAACGGCTGTCTGACCACCAGCGATTGCTACGTGGCGCAAAAGGACAATGGCGAAATCCTCATCGGCAGCACCACCGAAGACAAAGGCTTCGACGTCACCACCACCTTCCCGGAGATTGCCGGGCTGGTGCAGGGCGCGGTGCGCTGCCTGCCGGAGCTGGCGGACGTCAACCTCAAGCGCACCTGGGCAGGACTGCGTCCGGGGTCGCCGGATGAGCTGCCGATCCTCGGCCCGATGCGTGGGGTCGAGGGGTATCTGAATGCCTGCGGACACTTCCGCACGGGGATTCTGACGTCAGCGATCACCGGGGTGTTGCTGGACAAACTGGTGAATGACGAACCGCTGCCGCTGGATATCACGCCGTTTCTCGCGGATCGGTTTGAAGTGGTACCGGTCAAACCGACACTGGAATTAGAACTGGCCTGACACCGATCCCCTGTAGGAGTGAGCCAGCTCGCGATAGCAGTGTGTCAGTAATGAATAAGTCGACTGACACACCGCCATCGCGAGCAGGCTCACTCCTACAGGTTTTGTGCAGGGCTCAGGTGTTGCGGGATTCTTCTTCGAGCTGATCCGATTCGAACAGTTTGGCCAGTTCCGCCCGGGCTTCCTGGGCGGTCTGCAGGACTTTGGCGGCGTCGTCGTAAACCGCGTGCTGCGCCTCCAGCACCTGTTCGTCGTGATGCTTGAAACGCTTGATCCGCGCATCGGCCTGGGCCTGGGTCAGACCGAGGCCGACCAATGTACGACGGCTCATTTCCAGACTCGAATAGTAGGTCTCACGAATCGCCTCCGCGCCCACATCGATCAAGCGATGCACGTGCTGGCGGTTACGCGCGCGGGCAATGATTTTCATGTGCGGATACAGCTTGTGCACCACCTCGGCAGTCTTGATGTTGGTCTCCGGATCATCCGTGGCGATGACGAAATATTCCGCCTCGCCAACCTTCGCCGCGTGGAGAATTTCCGGGCGCATCGGGTCGCCGTAGAACACCGGCACACCGCCGAAGCTGCGCGACAGTTCGATGGTTTCCACCGAGGTGTCCAGTGCGACGAACTTGATGTTCTGCGCGCGCAGAATCCGCGCCACGATCTGGCCCATCCGGCCCATGCCGGCAATCACCACCCGCGGCGCTTCGGTGTCGATCTCGCGGAATTTTTCCGGCACTTCCACCGGCTGCACCTTCGGACTTACCAAGCGTGCGCAGATCAACAGCAGCAATGGCGTCAGCGCCATCGACAGGGTGATGGTCAGCACCAGCAGGTCGTACAGACGCGGCTCGAACAGGCCCTGATCGCGGCCGATCTTGAACACCACAAACGCAAACTCACCGCCGGCAGCCAGAACGATACCGAGGCGAATTGCGCTGATCTTGTTCAGCCCGCCGGCCAGACGCCCGACGACAAACAGCAGCGGCAATTTCAGCCCGATCAGCAGCAGGGTAAGGCCCAACACGGTGATCGGCGCGCTCAACAACAGGCTGAGATTGGCGCCCATGCCGACGCTGATGAAAAACAGCCCGAGCAGCAGGCCTTTGAACGGTTCGATCTGCGCTTCCAGCTCATGGCGATATTCCGAATCCGCCAGCAGCAGACCGGCGAGAAACGCCCCCAGCGCCATCGACACACCGACCAGATCCATCAGCCACGCCGTGCCGATCACCACCAGCAACGCGGTGGCGGTGGACACTTCCGGCAGGCCGGTTTTCGCCACCACGCGAAACACCGGACGCAGCAGATAACGCCCACCGATCACCACCACAGCAATGCCGCCGAGCACCTGCAGGCTGTGGCGGATATCGTCGGCGGTGCTGGTGTGGTGATCGACGCCAGCGAGCATCGGCACCAGCGCAATCAACGGAATCGCGGCGATGTCCTGGAACAGCAGAATGGCAAACGCCAGACGCCCGTGGGGACTGGTCAGTTCCTTGCGTTCGGCGAGGCTTTGCAGGCCAAAAGCGGTAGAAGACAGCGCCAGACCGAGGCCCAGCACAATCGCGCTGTTCAGCGGCTGACCGAACACCGACAGCGCCAGCCCGCCGATCACCGACGCGGTCAGCAGCACCTGCGCCAGGCCAACGCCGAACACCGATTTGCGCATCACCCACAAGCGTCGCGGCGACAGCTCCAGGCCGATGATGAACAGCAGCAACACCACGCCCAGCTCGGAAATATGCGCCACGCTTTGCGGATTACCGATCAGGCCCAGCACTGACGGGCCGATGATCACCCCGGCAAACAGATAACCGAGCACAGCGCCCAGTTGCAGACGTTTGGCCAAAGGCACGGTGAGCACCGCCGCGAACAGAAACACGACAGCGGCTTGCAACAGATTGCCTTCATGGGGCATTGGAACGACTCCTGACTACGGGTACGGCGGGGGGGCGACAAGGATAAGGGTTGACCGGATTTCAGATCCACCAAAGATCCCTTGTAGGAGTGAGCCTGCTCGCGATCGCGGTGGAACAGTCGACATCATCCGTGACTGACAAACCGCTATCGCGAGCAGGCTCACTCCTACACTGGATTTCCGGTGTCGCTGTAATAATTTGCATCAACTGGTTACATTTATAACCCCTGCGCATCAATTTCCGGAAACGCCATGGCCATCAACTTCGACCTCAACGACCTGCAAGCCTTTCGCGCGGTGGTCGAGCAGGGCAGTTTTCGCAAGGCTGCCGACACTGTGCGCCTGTCGCAACCGGCGCTGAGTCGGCGCATCGAAAAGCTCGAAGACGCCCTCGGCGTGAAACTGTTCGAGCGCACCACGCGCAAGGTCAGCCTGACCCAGGCCGGACGCGGTTTCATGCCCAGCGTCGAGCGGTTGCTGGATGATCTCGACATCGCCTTGCTCGGCATCAGCGAAGTCGCCTCGACCCGTTTGGGGCATGTCACCGTCGCCTGTGTGCCATCGGCGGCGTACTACTTCATGCCGCGCGTGGTCGCGCGCTATCACCAGCAATTTCCGCGGATCAAAGTCAAAGTCCTCGATTCCAGCGCGCATGATGTGTTGAGTGCGGTGGTCAATGGCGAGGCGGATTTCGGTTTGAGTTTTCTCGGCACGCAGGATGCCAAAGTCGAGTTCGAACCGCTTGTGCAGGAGTGCTATGTCGTCGCCTGTCGCCGCGATCATCCGCTGGCCGGGCGCAGCAGCGTCAGCTGGGACGAGTTCTATCAGCAGGATTACATCGCGCTGGACAAGACCTCGGGCAATCGCTTTCTGCTTGATCAGGCCTTGGGCGGGGTGGTGCCGCAGCGTCAGAGCATTTGCGAGACGCGGCACGTGACGACGATGATCGGCTTGGTGGAGGCGGGGTTGGGCGTGGCGGCGGTGCCGTTGATGGCGATGCCCGGGCCGGACCATCCGATCCTGACGCGGGTGCCGCTGACCGAGCCGCAAGTGATGCGCAGTGTCGGCATCATCAAGCGCCGGGATCGTACGTTGACCCCGGCGGCATTGGAACTGGAGCGGCTGGTCGTCGAGATGCGCGTCCAGCCGCCAGCGATCAGCGCTTGACCGAATCCAGTCCGGTGGCCTGCACGTCAGCCTGAGCGGCCGGTGCAGCGAGGTAGGCGAGCAGGGCTTTGGCCTCTTCCGGATGCTCGGCCTTGACCGGAATGCCCGCGGCAAAACGCGTCACCGACTGCACCGATTCCGGAATCTTCGCGACGAAGCTCACGCCCGGTACCGGCAGCAATTCGCTGACCTGCTGGAAGCCCAATTGATAGTCGCCCGTGGCAACCACCGAACCGACCGGGATCCTGGCGATCATCTTGGCTTTCGGTTTCAGCTGATCTTCGATACCGAGTTTCTTGAACAACTGCTGCTCGATATACACGCCGCTGGCGCTGTCGGAGTACGCCACCGATTGCGCGTCGAGCAGGGTCTTCTTCAGGCCGTCAACGCTGCTGATGTCCGGTTTCGCTGCACCTTCACGCACCACCATACCGATCCGCGAATCCGCCAGTTCAACGCGGGACGCCGGGTCAACCTTGCCCTGTTTGATCAGTTCATCAAGGGCGTAACCGACCATGATCACCACGTCGGCGTGCTCACCGCGCGCCAGACGATTGGGGATCGCTTCCGGTGCCTTGCCCATCGACGGGCCGAGGCTGGTGGTCAGGGTGTTGCCAGTCGCAGCGGCGAATTTCGGCCCGAGGATCTTGTAGGCGGCAGTGAAGCCGCCGGAGGTCATCACGCTGAGTTCTTCGGCCTGGGCCGCGACGTTGAAGGCGAGACCGGCGAGCAGGGCGGTGACAGTAAAGAGTTTTTTCATGGCGAGTTTTTCCTCAGGCCGCGACAGGTTGCAGACGACCACCGGCACGGCGGTACAGATAAAGCGTGGCGCACAGTGCGCACAGGGCACCGATGCTCATCCAGTAACCTGGCGCGGCTTTGTCGCCGGTGTACTGGATCAGGAAGATCGACATCGCCGGGGTGAAGCCGCCGAAGATCGCCGTGGCCAGGCTGTAGGCCAGCGAGAAACCGGCGACGCGCACTTCCACTGGCATGATTTCGGTCAGCGCCGGAATCATCGCGCCGTTGTACAGACCGTAGATGAACGACAGCCACAACAGCGACAGCAGCATGTTGGTGAAACTCGGCGCCTGCACCAGGAACGACAGCGCCGGATAAGTCGTGGCCAGGGCCAGCAGGGCCATGCCGATCAGCACCGGGCGACGGCCGATGCGGTCCGACAACGCGCCGCCAATCGGCAGCCAGAAGAAGTTCGACACACCCACCAGCAACGTCACCAGCAGCGCGTCGGAAGTGCTCAGGTGCAGCACGGTTTTACCGAAGGTCGGCGCGTACACGGTGATCAGGTAGAACGCGGTGGTGGTCAGCGCGACCATCAACATCCCGCCAAGCACCACGCCCCAGTTCTGACCCAGGGTGCGGAATACTTCGCGCATGCTCGGACGATGTTTACGCGCGGCGAACTCTTCGGTCTCCGCCAGGTTGCGGCGCAGGAAGAAGATGAACGGGACAATCATGCAACCGACGAAAAACGGAATGCGCCAGCCCCAGGCAGCCACTGCTTGCGGCTCCATCCACTGATTCAGACCGTAGCCCAGCGCGGCCGCGACGATGATCGCCACTTGTTGACTGGCCGACTGCCAAGCGGTGAAAAAGCCCTTGCGGCCCGGCGTGGCGATCTCGGACAGATACACCGAAACACCCCCCAGTTCCGCACCGGCGGAGAAGCCTTGGAGCAGCCGGCCGATCAGCACCAGCGCCGGTGCGAACAAGCCTATGGTTTCGTATCCGGGCACCAGCACGATCAATATCGTGCCGCTGGCCATGATCGACAGGGTGACGATCAGACCTTTGCGCCGACCGACATCATCGATGTACGCACCGAGCACGATGGCGCCCAGCGGGCGCATCAGGAAGCCTGCGCCAAACACCGCGAAAGTCATCATCAGGGAGGCGAACTCGCTACTCGCCGGGAAGAACACCGCCGCGATCTGCGTGGCGTAGAAGCCGAACAGAAAGAAATCGAACTGTTCGAGGAAGTTGCCCGAGGTCACCCGGAAGATGGCCCCGGCCCGCGAGCCGTTGGTAGGGATTGAGGCTGTCATAGAAAAGTACTCCACCGCTTTTATGACGTGCGCTACGGAGAAGCGGCGCACGGTTTTTATTGAGGTGGATGGTGGCGCAGATGTAACAATCTGTTAATTGCATTGTTGGCATGGATTGATGCGTGTTGCGGATCAATCCGTGACGTGGAGCGCTGTCAATGTGGGAGCGAGCGTGCTCGCGAAGGCGTTTGGTCAGGCGGTGATTTGTTCAGGTCGACCGGGTACATATCCGTTGCTGCGGGTGTTGCTGATTACGGTTCCGCCCTTACGGCGGGTCACCTTTTTCAAACGCCGGAGTGCCGGCCCAGCAAAAAGGTAACCCAAAAGGCTTGCTCCTGCGTTCGGCCCTCGCAGGCTCGGGTTCCTTCGCTGCTGGATCGATCCGGGCGCAGCGGCTCCGGTTTGCTTCGCTGCACCTACACTCGCTGTGTCCGACTGCGTCGTACGGTCGCTGCGCTCCCACGCCCGGATCAATCCCTCCACTCAGCCTTCCGACGTCGCCCGTGGCTCAAGATCAAAAGCACTCGAGCTAACGCTCATTGTTGAGTGGGGCGGCTTCGCCGCGAGCAGCTGCGCTGCCTTGCGTTTCTGTGGGAGCGAGCCTGCTCGCGAAGGCGGCCTGACAGCCGAGCTGATCTTGAGGTTGTGCCCAATCCAACTGTAGGAGCTGCCGAAGGCTGCGATCTTTTGATTTTGCTTTTGCTTTTGCTCCTGCTCTTTGTAGGAGTGAGCCTGCTCGCGATAGCGATATGTCAGGCGAAACCGATGTTGGCCGGTCGAATGCCATCGCGAGCAGGCTCACTCCTATAGGGGCGGGTTACCACTCTGCCTACGCCGTAGCCGACACTGCACTTGGTTCGCGAGCTACCTCAGTCGCGCCGTTCCCAACCTGCACAGGCATGCTCAGAAACGGCGGAAGCGGGCAATCGAGCAAGTCGGCGACGGCCCGGAACAACTCCGCTTCGGCCACGGTGATCACGCCGTCGTGCATCACGCAGCGGGTCATCGCATCGAGCAGGGCGGGGCGCTCCTCCGGCATGAGATGGCGCAGACGGCTGAGCGCGGTTTCCAGCCCGATTAGTTCTTCCAGATCGGCGCGAATCTCTGGTGGTCGCTCGAATGCGAGCCCTTGCCACGCAGATTCCAGCGCCTGCGCCACCGTCGCTTGATCATTTTGACCGGCGCGGGCCAGCGCGCTGAGCAGTGCCAAGAGTTCTTCGGCGCACTGGAACAGACCGAATTTGAACTGCACCGGCGCCGCGCCCAGCACATTGCGTTCGACGATGCGCAACAGCGTCCACTCAAGCAGTTCGGTCTGGTTGTCGGCTTCAATCAGCGCGATCAGGTTGGCATCGACCCTGGGGAAACTTTTGCCGAGCTGTTGCAGGCTTGGTGTCGCCAGATCGAGCAGTGGCAAACGCAGGCCCGGCTGTAGTGACAACAGTGGATTTTGCAGCTGTTCCAAATGCTCGAACACCGCGTCGTCGACGGATCCCCTCAGTATGTCGAACTGCATGCCCAGCACGGGCGCCGAGCGTGACAGCAACAACCCGTAAACGATGGCTTGAGCGCCATCGACGCTGCGCGCAGCGTCTCTGAGTACCTGCGGAATATCGTCGAGCAAACGGCGCGCCTCAAGCAAATGTTCTGCCTGCGGCGCGCCGATCGCTGCAACTGAGGCTTGCGCCGCACTGAAGTCGTAAAGCACCGCCATGGCGGCAGCCGGGACACCGCCAAATGCATCCGCCATCGGCAGGTCGGGTTTGGCCGGCAGCTCTACGCTCGGCGCGGCGATCTTGACGAAGCTGCCATCCCATTGCGCATCGACCCGGCGGATCCGCTCGCTCAAATCCGGATGCGAGGCCATCAGGTCGAACGAAGAAGTGCCCGAGCCGAAATACAGATGGCTGAACTCGGCAGCACGCGCGGCATTGAGCGTGGCGCCCAATTCATAACCACCGATTTTTTTCAGTGCACCGGCAATGCTTTGCGGGTTGCGCGTGTATTGCACAGCCGTCGCGTCAGCGAGGAACTCGCGCTGGCGCCCGATCGCTGCCTTGATCAGGTTGCCGAAATACGACCCGGCAAATCCTGCAACGCACAGGACAAAACCCACCAGCGCGGTGAGCGCGACAAACTTGCTGCGACGCGCGGCTTCTTTGCCCACCGTTTCGGTGCCACGCAGGATGTAGCTTCCGGTCAGGCCGAGCACGAGGATGCCGTGAACGATAGCGATCAACCGGGTATTCAGGCGCATGTCACCGTTGTAGATGTGGCTGAACTCATGGGCGATGACACCTTGCAACTCTTCGCGAGTCAGCAGATTGATCGCGCCCTGAGTCACGCCGATCACCGCGTTTTGCGGCGTCATGCCTGCGGCGAAGGCGTTGATGCCCAGCTCCGGCAGCAAATACACCGGCGGAACGGCCGTGCCTGAGGCGATGGCCATTTCTTCCACCACGTTGAGCAGGCGCTGCTCTTCAAGAGTCTGCGCGTTATGGTTGATCAGCCGGCCATTGAGGCTACGCGCAATGACTTTGCCGCCGGCGGACAACTCCGAATGCTTCGCCGTACTGCCCAGCAGCACGACGCTGATAACTACCGCGGATACGGTTCCGACCAGCTCCCAGCTCATTTCTAGATCGAAGAGGACATTGCCGTCGCCGTCTTCCACCGGAATGATCATCATCAAGCAGGACGCGGCGATCAGGCTCAGAACGGCCAATCCCATCAGAACGATGAGCAGCAGAGTGCGGCGCTTGGCCTGGCGCTGTTGTTGGAAAAAATTCATGGTGCCATCCGTTGGCTGGGGTCAGAACGAAACCTGTGGCGCTTGCTGAATCGCCGCGCTGTCGGCGAATGTCAGCAGCGACGCGTCGGCAGCATGGCCGAACAGCGGGGCGAACACGGCAGCCGGAAAGCTCTGTTTGAGGGTGTTGTAGCTCATCACCGCATCGTTGTAAGCCTGGCGAGCAAAGCTGACTTTGTTCTCGGTGCTGCTCAGCTCTTCGCTCAATTGCTGCATGTTTTGCGAAGCCTTGAGATCCGGATAGGCTTCGACCGTCACGTTCAACCGGCCCATCGCACTACTCAGTGCGCTGTCCGCCTGCCCGAGCTGGACGATGTTCTGGGCATTGCCCGGCTGCGCCTGAGCTGCCTGCAGGCCTGCAACCGCGTGGTTGCGCGCTGCGATCACTGCTTCCAACGTCTCACGCTCATGAGCCATATAGCCCTTGGCGGTTGCCACCAGATTGGGGATCAGGTCGTAGCGACGTTTGAGCTGCACCTCGAGTTGCGCAAACGCATTGTTGATTTGATTGCGGCGGGCAACGAGGCGGTTGAAGAGCTGGATGGCGTAGAGGGCGAGGAGGCCGGCAATGACCAAAAGGATGATGAGAGTGCTGTTCACGGTGATGTCCTTATTCACACGGCAGAAAGGGGCGCGGCATGTTAGCGCAAATCCGACGGGTCTGTGGCAGCGGGCCACCTTTCGCTGCGGGCCAGATCGGCAGCGTCAATTTCTCAGCCTGCCTGAGCACAAAAACAAGGAATGTTTCCCGCGCCGCGCAGTCGGAGTTCAGGTACTACTCATCTGAAAGAGGTTCACCGATGAACAGCAAAACCCTAATCGCCAGTCTGGCCCTCGTTGCCGGTATTGCCGGGATCACGCCCATTGTTCAAGCGGCGCAAACCTCCAGCGAACCCGCCGTGCAATCGCCGACCAGCGACCGCCAACTGAAGGTCAACGACCGCGCGCCGGAAATGTACCAGCGCGAGGACAAGGCTTTGAAGAACTGGAAAGCCAAAGGTCTGAAAGCACCGATCGAACAGGCGCAGTGGGTGCAGATCAATGACAAGTACGTGATGGTGATGATCACCAACGGCACGATTGTCGAGATGCAGCCGGTCGAGCGATAGGCCCGGTTTTACAATTGGCCATGGATGGCTGATTGTATTCGAACGGCGTTCCGGTAAAACAGCGGGCGTTTGAATGAGGAACAAGGGATTGGACAAGAAACTTCTTTACCGCAAAGTGAATACTCGTACGTGGGGTGTTCGTCGCAACGAATCAGTTGCGCATTACCGCGCTCAGCGCAACAGCAAAGCCGCAAGCCGTCACGAAGCCATGCGAAGTTCGATGCATCCGGGCAAACAATACGGAAGAGACTACACCCCGCTTTTTCGCTTCCTGTTGTCTCGCGTTGGCGGCCCTTGGGATTCCATTTTCGGTGAGGCTGTCGCGCGACTTGATCAATCCGCCCCAGTGTTCTGGATGGTTGCCATCCATGAAGAAGATCGCCAGGACATCGTGCGACTAGGTGAATCCAGCTATTTCAGCGGGCTGTATGTCGATGAGCAAAATCGACTGCAAATGGTCAATCCGAAACTGACGGCGCAGGACATGACGCCGCATTGCGAGTGCTGTACGCACACATTCAACGGTGTGGTCTTTGGACAAACCGCAGGATTGGGCCCCCGCACATCGTCAGTTGTCGACGCAGAAGACCCGCCAGCATGAATCAGAGCAGTTCTCCCTTGTCCCACAGACTCACCAGGTCCCCGGGCGCCTGGTTCTCCGGCACTTTCAGCACCATTTCCCCGGACTGATAGCGCACTTCAATCTGAAAGAAGCGTTGATCCCCACGTCCCGATTCGCTGCTGTCCAATGGCAGACAGCCTTCCAGCACCGAGCAGATTCTCGAACGCTGATTGATGTCGCATTGCGCGAATTCGATTTCCCGTGGGCGGCTCAGGCTGTGAATCGCTGCAACGCCACCCTGGCGAGATACGCGCAAAACGGAATCGTCATCCAGCTCGGGTAGCGTTTTCATACGGTCTCCTCGGATTATTCGATACCGACCTGTGCCCAGGCTTGCTGCACTGTGTCGGCTGCTTCGGCGCCGAAGCGCTGGCCGGCATGGTCGATGGTCAATTTTGCGAACGCGTCGAACGTTGCCTCCTGGCTCAAGCGGTCATCGCACAGGGTGTCATACCAGATCTTCCCGGCCTTTTCCCAGGCAAAGCCGCCGAACGCCTGGGCCGCCAGATAAAACGCACGGTTGGGAATGCCGGAATTGATGTGCACGCCGCCATTGTCTTCGCTGGTGATGACGAACTTGCGCATGTGATCCGGTTGCGGATCCTTGCCCAGCAGCGGGTCGTCATATGCCGTGCCGGGGTGTGACATCGAGCGCAGGCCCTTGCCCTGGATCTTCGGCATCAGCAGGTCGGCCCCGATCAACCAGTCGGCCTGCTCGGCGGTTTGCCCGAGGGTGTATTGCTTGGTCAGCACACCGAATACGTCCGAGAGCGACTCGTTCAGCGCGCCGGACTGATTGGCGTAAATCAGACCGGCCTCGCTTTCGGTGACGCCGTGGGCCAGTTCATGGCCGATGACGTCGAGCGAGCGGGTGAAGCGCTGGAAGATTTCGCCATCGCCGTCCCCGAAGACCATCTGCGCGCCGTTCCAGAATGCGTTCTCGTAACCTTGCCCGTAGTGCACGCTGCCAATCAGGGCGAATCCCTGGTTGTCGATCGAGTCGCGACCGAGCACTTTCCAGAAGAAATCATAGCTGGCGCCCAGCGCATCGTAAGCCTCATCGACCGCCGGATCCCCCGACGGCGGCTGGCCCTCGAGGCGCACCGGCATGCCCGGCAAGAGCATTTTGTTCTGCGCATCATGCACGCTGCGCCGGGCCAGGCCTGGCTTGGTCGCCTCCGGCAGAATCGCCCGCGCCGGCGGCTGCGAAGGGCGGCCGGGGTTGGGCAGCAGGCTGCGTACATGGTTGAGTGTTTGCATCGCAGCGTTGCGTTGCGGCTCCGAACCGTGGGCAATGATGCGGTTGAGGATGTAGGGCGGAATGAAACTGCGCAGCAATCGAGAGTCGGTCATCAAAGCATCCTTGTCGTCATACGATGTCGATACACATGTGAGCGGCGACGCGGGTTTTCGGTTCCATGGATTGCCATCGGCGACGGATTCTGCGAAAAACGCCGCCTGCGAAAAATCTCAATAGAGCCAACGACATGACAGACGAACTGCAAATCATCGAGCTGCAACCGGGCGACGGCAAAGCCGCGGTGAAAGGCGCACTGATCACCACTCAATACACCGGCTGGCTGGAAGACGGTACTGAGTTCGACTCGTCCTGGAGCCGAGGCAAACCGTTTCAGTGCGTGATCGGCACTGGCCGCGTGATCAAAGGCTGGGATCAGGGCCTGATGGGCATGCAGGTCGGCGGTAAACGCAAATTGCGGGTGCCGGCGCATCTGGGGTACGGCGAGCGGACCATGGGCAAGATTCCGCCGAATTCGAATCTGGTGTTTGAAATTGAGTTGCTGGAGGTTTTGACGCGGGAGGATTGAGGTGTACAGGAATCATCCAGCGGAGCATCTGTGCTGCTGGATGATGTCGATGGTTAGCTGCGGAGTTGAATGCTATTCAACTCCGTCGATTTCCGCACTCGCATGCAGGGTTGGCATCGCTGGGCAAAGCCAATGTCAGGCCCATTGCAGTGGGCCTGACGGAAAGCAAATGTCCACCTCCAGCCTTGCAGCAGCTGACAGGTTGACCAATGCATCCAGCGAGAATTTGTCGATTTTCCCGTTGAGTACATCATTGAGGCGTGGCTGCGAGATTCCCAATCTCTGTGCCGCGTCCTTTTGAGGGATCTCCCACGCTCGAATGGTCTCGCAAAGCGAACGCATGAGCTTGGCTCGCAAACGCATGTTGGAAGCTTCCTGAGGCGTGTCCTCCAATGCATCCCACACACTCGAAAATCGTTGGGATGAGTCTTGATGTTCCTTCATGGCTTAACCTATTTCCTGATATCTGGCCCGGGCCAGTTCGATATCTCTAATTTCCGTTTTACGCGTGGTTTTGTGTATGGCGTGAAGCACATAGATTGCTTCAGGACGATTGACTACATAGAACACGCGAAACGCCCCTGAGTCCTCTGTGATCCTTATTTCATTGACACCGCGTCCTACGGTTTTCATAGGGCGCCAGTCGAGGGGGACGTCACCCTGTTGCAACAGATCCAGCTGAAACCCTGCCGCCCTTCGGGCGTCAAGCGGGAACGCTTTGAGATCTTTCAACGCGCTCCCCACGAACACCACATCCTTGTGTCTCGGCATAGGCTTGTCCTGTGTCAAAAGGAAAAGCGTAATAGCTGAATGTGGGCGAAGACGGTGAGTTGTATTGCAAGAAATGGCCGTGCACGTTTGATTTTCAGGTTATATCAGAATCAATATAAAGCAAGCCGCATTTTTCCGTTTCACAGTGTTCATGGCCGGGCGTTTCTGCAGGCCGCGCCGTCAACGTCAGTTGCTTAGAACGCTGTGGGATGGCGTGAAAGCTTGTTGCTTTGCCCAAACCGCTCCCGATAAACCGACGGCGGCACGCCCACCACGCTGCGAAACGCCACGCGAAAACTCTCCACCGATCGATAGCCGCAGCGCTGGGCGATCTGCTCGGTGTGTTGGTGGGTGCTTTCCAGCAACTCCCGCGCTCGCGCCAGGCGTTCATGTTGCAGCCAGGCTTTCGGCGATTGGCCGCTGGCTTCGGTGAAGCGCCGCAGAAACGTGCGCTCGCTCATTGCTGCTTCGCTGGCCAGATCGCGGACTTCCAGCGGTTCGTGCAGGCGTTCGCGGGCCCATTGCATGACTCGCGATAAATCGCTGCGTGGTGTCGGGCTGACCGGGGTGGGGATAAATTGGGCCTGGCCGCCGGTGCGTTGTGGCGACATGACCAGGCGCCGCGCGACGGCGTTGGCGACCTGTGTGCCGAAGTCGCGTGCCACCAGATGCAGGCAGGCGTCAATGCCCGCCGCGCTGCCGGCGGAGGTGATCAGTTGGCCTGCATCGACATACAGCACGTCCGGATCGACCTCGATGGCCGGAAAACGTTGGGCCAGTTCGCTGGTGTAGCGCCAGTGGGTGGTGGCGCGGTGGCCGTCGAGCAAGCCGCTGGCCGCAAGGACGAACACCCCGGAGCAGATCGACAGCAACCGCGCGCCTCGGCCATGGGCCTGACGCAATGCGTCGATCAGCGCTGGCGGTACCGGGGCGTTGCGGTCGCGCCAGCCGGGGATGACGATGGTGCGCGCTTCGGCGAGGAGTTCGAGCCCGCCATCGGCCAGCACCTGAATGCCGCCCATGGCGCGCATCGGGCCTTGATCGACCGCGGCGATCGCATGCTCATACCAAGGGAACTCGAACTCCGGCCGGGCCAGGCCGAAGATCTCCACGGCAATGCCGAACTCGAACGTGCAGAGGCCATCGTAGGCCAGAATGGCAACCAGATTGGGCTGAGTGAGCATTTGGCGGAAAACTCCCGGTCGGTGTCTTGCGCGCCACTGTAGCGGTAAGCGCCGTCTCGATAAAGTCTGTTCATCCCCCACAGACAAAGGAGCAACACACATGACCAGCCTGGTTCGCGACATCCCCGCCGCACCTTCGGCGATTGCCCTGATGCATTTCAGCAATCGTCTGACCTTCGAAACCGATTGTTCCGACGTATTCAGCAGCCACGAGGCCGGCGAGGTCGATTTTGTTCTGGTGGATGTGCGCGGCCCATTGGCGTTCGAGCGCGGGCATGTGCCCGGCGCGATCAATATCCCGACACGCTTGCTCACGGCGGAACGCTTGGCCGATTACCCGAAAAACACCTTGTTCGTGGTCTATTGCGCCGGGCCGCATTGCAACGGCGCGAACAAGGCGGCGGTGAAACTGGCCGCACTGGATTACCCGGTGAAAGAGATGATCGGCGGCGTTACCGGATGGTTGGATGAAGGCTTCAAACTGAGCGCGGCGTCAGTCGCCAAGACACCTGTCGCCTGCGAATGCTGATCCCTGTGCAGGAGCTGCCGGAGGCTGCGATCTTTTAACGATTGTTCCCACGCTCTGCGTGGGGACGATCAAGATCAAAAGAGCGCAGCCTTCGGCAGCTCCTACGGGAAGGATCAACGTTTCTTGCTCTGAAAACAGTCTTGTCCTACAGCCTTCGCACCACCACGGCGCACGCCTTGACCCGCGTCAATGCGTGCGCCGATGTTCTGTAAGTATTTGTCGCTTAAAAACAATTGCCCCCGTGCGCGTCGCCATAGACTGCCGGCCACTTCGGTTTTTGCTGTTAGAACGCCATGACCGAACGCTGAATCGAAAGCTGCCAATAAAAGCCTCCGCACGGGAGTAATAAATGAAAAAGCTAGTGATGTTCGGTGCCCTGGCACTGTCGATGTTGTCCCTGACCGCTGTGGCCGATGATGCCAAGCCGATCCGCATCGGCATCGAAGCCGGTTACCCGCCATTCTCGATGAAAACCCCTGACGGCAAACTCACCGGTTTCGACGTGGACATCGGCGACGCGCTGTGTGCGCAGATGAAGGTCAAATGCACGTGGGTCGAGCAAGAGTTCGATGGCCTGATCCCGGCACTCAAAGTGAAGAAGATCGACGCGATTCTGTCGTCGATGACCATCACTGACGATCGCAAGAAAAACGTCGATTTCACCATCAAGTACTACCACACCCCGGCGCGCTTCGTGATGAAGGAAGGCTCCGGCGTCAAAGACCCGCTGACCGAACTCAAGGGCAAGAAAGTCGGCGTGCTGCGCGCCAGCACCCACGACCGCTACGCCACAGAAGTGCTGGTTCCGGCCGGGATCGAACTGGTGCGCTACGGCTCGCAGCAGGAAGCCAACCTCGACATGGTGTCCGGGCGTATCGACGCGATGCTGGCCGACTCGGTCAACCTCAGCGACGGTTTTCTGAAAACCGACGCCGGCAAAGGCTTCGAATTCGTCGGCCCGACGTACGAAGACGCCAAGTACTTCGGCGGCGGTGCCGGCATTGCCGTGCGCAAGGGCGATACCGCACTGGCTGAGCAGTTCAACAAGGCCATCACCGAAATCCGCGCCAATGGCGAGTACAAGAAAGTCCAGGACAAGTACTTCGACTTTGACGTGTACGGCCATTAATACGCCGTGAGAAAAAAGTGGCCACCGTTTGTGCGGTGGCCACTTTTTTTATGTCTTTTATTGATGGAAATTCCCTGTGGGAGCGAGCCTGCTCGCGAAAGCGGTCTGACATTCGACATCGTCATCGTCTGACCTACCGCATTCGCGAGCAGGCTCGCTCCCACAGGGATTTGTGTGATCCAGATATCGAGGAGTTTCCCATGCAACGCATCGACCACGTTCTGCCCTGGAGCCATTTGGGCAGCGAGCGCTCTCTCAGCGTGTTCCGCTATGGCGCCGGCAGCCGCAAGGTGTACATCCAGGCCAGCCTGCACGCCGACGAGCTGCCGGGCATGCGCACCGCGTGGGAACTCAAGCTGCGCCTGAGCGAGCTGGAACAGCAGGGGCGCTTGCAGGGCGTCATCGAACTGGTGCCGGTGGCCAATCCGATCGGCCTGGACCAGCATCTGCAAGGCAATCACATGGGCCGCTTCGAACTGGGCAGCGGCAAGAATTTCAACCGCGCGTTCGTCGAGCTCAGCGCTCCGGTGGCAGCGCTGGCAGGGGAGCGGCTCGGTGCGGATGCCGAGGCCAACGTCGCGTTGATCCGCGAGGCCATGGCTCAGGTCTTTGACGAGTTGCCGGCGGCCAAATCTCAATTGGAAGCCTTGCATCGCTTATTGCTGCGCCACGCCTGCGACGCCGACATCACCCTCGATCTGCATTGCGACTTCGACGCTGCCATTCACCTGTACGCGCTGCCGCAACACTGGCCGCAGTGGCAATCACTGGCGGCGCGGCTGAAGGCGGGTGTGGCGTTGCTGTGCGAGGATTCCGGCGGCAGCTCGTTCGATGAATCTTGCTCGACGCCTTGGTTGCGTCTGGCTAAAGCATTCCCGCATGCGGCGATTCCGGCGGCGAACCTGGCAACCACGCTGGAGCTGGGCAGCATGGGCGACACCCGTGTCGATCAGGCCCGGGCCAACTGCGAAGCGATTCTCGGCTTTCTCGCCGAGCAGGGCTTCATCAGCGGCGAATGGCCAGCAGCCCCGAACGAGTGCTGTGAAGGCCTGCCGTTCGAAGGCACCGAATACCTGTTTGCCCCGCACCACGGCGTAGTGAGTTTCTTGCGCAATGCCGGTGAATGGGTAGAGCAGGGCGATGCGCTGTTCGAGGTCGTTGATCCATTGCAGGATCGCGTGACCACCGTGCGCGCCGGCACCAGCGGGGTGCTGTTTGCGATTGATCGCGGGCGGTATACCGAACCGGGGATCTGGCAGGCGAAAGTGGCGGGGCGGGTGCCGTTTCGTACCGGGAAGCTGACCAACGACTGAGGATTTCCGTCGGCTTCAATGGCCTCATCGCGAGCAGGCTCACTCCTAGAGGGGGAACGCATTTCAACTGTGGGAGCGAGCCTGCTCGCGAAAGGGCCATCAGCCACACCACAAAATTTGGATCCTCCGCCGAGGATGTTAGGCTCCCCCGCGAACCCGACACTCTGTGAAGGAACGCTCCATGCTGAAACTATTCGCGCTGCTAACGCTGCTCGCATCCACCGCCGTCCACGCCCAAGCCACCCTGCAATCCGACCTGCCGCTCAAATACCTCGAACAGGTCCACGCCGATGCCGAACCTCGTCCGCTGGTGATTTTCCTGCACGGTTATGGCAGTAACGAGGCCGATCTGATCGGTATGAAATTTCAGCTGCCGGCGCAGTACAACTACCTTTCCGTGCGCGCGCCGATGAGTCTGGGTGAAGGACGTTACCAGTGGTTTCGCAAGAAGGGCGACGGTGCCTACAACGGCGAGACCGATGATCTGAAGGTCAGCGGCCAGCAGCTGCGCGACTTTATCGCTCAGGCGGCGAAGAAATATCACGCCGCGCCGGATAAGGTGTACCTGATCGGCTTCAGCCAGGGCGCGATGATGAGCTACGAAGTGGGCCTGCGCGCGCCAGCGGCCGTGGGCGGCTTTGCCGCGTTGAGCGGGCGCTTGTTGCCGGTGCTCAAGGCCGAACTCAAGCCCGGACAGGCGCCGCTGCCGCTGAGCATCTTTATCGGCCACGGCACCGCCGATGATCCGGTGCCTTACCGCCATGGCACCGAGGCCAACGCGCTACTGCAGAAACTCGATTACCAGCCCGAGTTTCACGCTTATCCGGGCGTCGGCCACAGCATCAGTGCGGCCGAATTGCGCGATCTGAATGGCTGGTTGCAGCGGCTCAATCCTTGACGATGGCTTTGACCAAGGCATCGTGAGTCTTCTTGTCGCTGGCGCGGGAAATCACCTGCACCAGCGCCATCTTCGTCCCTGAGCCGGCCAGTAGCGTGGTGTTCAGCGTCTGGCCACCGCCCTGGGTGGCGGTGCTGTCAACCTGGCGCAGGCCGAGGCCGGTGCCTTTCTGGGTCAGGCTTTTTTCGCTGAGCTTGTTGAAGTCCGGCAGCGCCTTGCGCTGATCGTCGATGAAACTCGACACGCTGCCGTCGAGGAATTCACTGTCGTTATTCTTGACGTTCTGCCCTGCGGGGATCTGGTTTTCCGCGGCGATGACCACGGTTTTGGTCGCCTGGTTGGTGTACATCGTGCCCTTGGCCCCGCTCGGGCTGGCGGGCAGCGGGTCGGCGACAAAGCCTTTGGGCAGGACAAAGGCAAACTTGCCGTCGAGCATCGAGACCTTCTCGGTTTTGCCTTTTTCCTTGGCGGCGTGCGCACTGATCGCACTGAATCCGGCGACGGCCGCCAACATCAGGATGACGGCTTTTTTGCTCA
This sequence comes from Pseudomonas sp. HN2, assembly GCF_020736465.1. Taxonomy (NCBI): domain Bacteria; kingdom Pseudomonadati; phylum Pseudomonadota; class Gammaproteobacteria; order Pseudomonadales; family Pseudomonadaceae; genus Pseudomonas; species Pseudomonas sp. HN2. Next base: position 3,723,810 of record NZ_CP085885.1, on the reverse strand, counting down.
ACAATGACATCTGAATCTCCGGGAATTGGTCGCGCGAGGCGGGCGATCATCCCACGGAGCGTGCCGGGGATTCCAGCACGATTCGTCCGGACGGTTATTGCGCTTGCGCCCTGGCCACTGGCCGCGCCAGCAGACGCCGGGTCACTCCCAGCATCGCGACCGAAACCGCCACGCCTACGGCAAAACCGCTGAGGCCCATGCTCGGCAACGTCAATGCCGACACCAGGCAGAATGCCGAAAACGAATACATGCCGGTCGCCGTTGCGCGCAGTAACGCGGCGGTAAACGCTGGGCCGCGGGTCTGTTGCGAGAACACCGCCATGACGCTGCCGAGCACCGGGAATACCGCGAGCAGGCCGCTCCAGCGTTCGCCAACGGTGCTGGCGAGCATCGTCACTACCAGCGTCAGCGCCGCGCCGGCAATCATCCGCCAGATCAGTTTGTCCGACTTCGGCGCCGGCCCGTTCAATACGGGTTGCACTTCAGGAAACAGGTAAGGCGATGCCAGCAGCGCTACCGCCGCAGCAATCACCGAGAACGGCAAGGATCCCGGAATCACCGATAACACCGCCGCCAGCACGCCCCAGACTGCCAGTGAAATCGTAAGTGCCCACGGCCAATTGGCGCGTTGCGCGACCTGGGCATAGGTGATGCAGAAGGCAATCATCGCGAACATTGCCGACAGCGCTGCCACCGCGGATTGCGCAGCGAACTGCGGGCCTTGTTCGATGGCGAGGAAAAACAGAATCGGCCCGACCACCACCGGCAAACCCGATAGCCATCCCGCCACGCTCGGGCCCCAGCGTTTGCCCGCCAGAGAAATCAGCAGGAGGAAACCGGGAATCAGCAGCAGTTTGAGAATCAGCACGCGGGTATCTCCGTCGGGTCAGGGTGAGCCACGTTAGCACTGCGCTGAGAAGATTGCTGCCTATGTGTGCAAAGTTTGTATACAAAATTTCAGGCGTGAATCCGGCTATGCTTGGAGCATCACGACGCGCGGAGACAAAACGGCGATGAACAGGACACCGAAGCTCGTCCGTGGCTGCTGTGGCATTGGCTTGTGGGCGCTACTGCTGACACCGACATGGGCCAGTTGGCAAGACGCCGTGCCCGGTGCGCAGATCATCGGCAGCGGCGATTTCAGTGTGTTCGGCTTCGATGTCTACAGTGCACGCCTGTGGAGTGCTGCGCGTCCGCTGGCGGCCGGCCAGCCCTTTGCCCTGGAGCTGATCTACCGCCGGGCGATCTCGCGCGATGATCTGGTCAGCACCAGCGTCGACGAAATCAAACGCCTTGGCGGCCCCCGCGTCAGTCCGGCGCAACTGGCCGACTGGCAGGTGCAGATGCAGCAATCGTTCGTCGATGTGCAGGCCGGCACGCGTATTACCGGTGTGTATCTGCCGGGGCAGGGTGCGCGATTTTTTATCGGTCAGAAGCTTCAGCATGAAATCGAAGATCCGCAATTTGCCAAGGCGTTTTTCGATATCTGGCTGGATCCGCGTACGCGCAGTCCTGAGTTGCGCGAGCAGTTGTTGGGCGTGAGTCAATAAGATCAGAAGATCGCATTCCACATGCGGGCGCCGCCAGCTGCGATCTCTTGCTCTTCAACGCTTTGTTCGAAACGACTAAGCTGCCGGGCTCCCGTGTTTGTTTCTGGATGTGTGCGTGAAATTCAGCTTGCCCAAAATCGCCACTGCGCCGTTTTGCCCGCCGGAAGTGGCCGGCAGTGTCGCGGTCGATCCGACTGCTTCATTCTTCAAGCGCGTGCTGCGTTTTGCCGGCCCCGGTTTGCTGGTGTCGATCGGCTACATGGATCCGGGCAACTGGGCCACCGCGATCGAGGCCGGATCGCGTTTTGGTTACAGCCTGTTGTTCGTGGTGCTGTTGGCGAGTCTGGCTGGCATGGTGGTGCAGTGCCTGTGCTCGCGGCTGGGCATCGCCACCGGCCGCGATCTGGCGCAACTGTCCCGCGAGCGCTACAGCACGCCGACCGCACGCCTGCAATGGGGGCTGGCGGAAATCTCGATCATCGCCACCGACCTCGCCGAAGTGCTTGGCTGCGCACTCGCGTTTCACTTGCTGCTCGGCTGTTCGCTGACTTTCGGCATCGCCCTGACCGCGTTCGACACACTGCTGGTGCTGGCCCTGCAGAACCGTGGTTTCCGCCGGCTCGAAGCGATCATGCTGGTGCTGGTCGCGACCATCGGCGTGTGTTTTTTCGTTGAGCTGTTGCTGATCAAACCTTACTGGCCGGACGTGGCGCAGGGCTTCACACCTTCGCTGTCGGCCATCGGCGATGCCGCACCGCTGTATCTGGCCATTGGCATCCTCGGCGCCACCGTCATGCCGCATAACCTTTACCTGCACACCTCGATCGTGCAGACGCGAATGATCGGCAAGGATCTGGCGAGCAAGCAGGATGCGGTGAAACTGGCGCGCATCGACACCATCGGTTCGCTGGCCCTGGCGCTGCTGGTCAATGCGGCAATCCTGATTCTCGCAGCGGCGGCGTTTCACCAGTCCGGGCACACCGATGTGGTCGACATTCAGGACGCCTATCACTTGCTCGATCCGCTGGTCGGCGGTGCGCTGGCGAGTGTGTTGTTCGGCGTGGCGCTGCTCGCGTCCGGACAGAGTTCGACCTTCACCGGGACCATCGCCGGGCAGGTGATCATGGAGGGCTATTTGAACCTGCGCATCCCGTGCTGGCAGCGGCGCCTGATCACCCGCGGGCTGGCGCTGATTCCGGCTTTTATCGGCGTGTGGCTGATGGGCGATAACGCGATCGGCAAGTTGCTGGTGTTGAGCCAGGTGGTGCTCAGCCTGCAACTGCCGTTTGCCTTGTACCCATTGATCCGCATGACCAATGACCGGCAATTGATGGGGCCGTTCGTCAATCGCTGGCCGACCCGTGTGCTGGCGTGGGGGCTGTTTGTGTTGATCAGTGGGGCGAACAGTTGGTTGATCTTGCAGTGGGCGGTTTGATTGTTGAGTTGCGGTGGATGTTTTGGCCTCTTCGCGAGCAGGCTCGCTCCCACAATGTTGAGTTCATCACTGGGCCAATGTGGGAGCGAGCCTGCTCGCGAAGACTGATCATCAGCCGCCGCTAATGTTGAACAGTGGAACCCGGCCATTGAGCGATGGCCTGTAATCCCAGCTCAGGCTATTCAGACCAAGGCCGCTGGCAAGGATTTGATTCAAAGTCGCCCCGGCAATACTCATCGCCAACGCTTGCCCCTGACACTGATGCCGACCACTGCCAAAACTGAAACTTCGACGGTTGGCGCGCTGCGGCACGAACTCCTCCGGCCGTTCATTCAGCGCCGGATCGCGATTGGCCGCGGCCAACAGCAGGAGAACTGCATCACCCGCTTCAAGCCGCACGCCATCGATTTCGCATGGGGCAGCAACAAAGCGTCGGGTGTTCTGTACGGGCGGGTCGAAGCGCTGAACTTCCGCCAATAGATTCTCTATCGGTGTTGCATGTAATTCAGGCTGGCGCTGCAACATTACCAACGCATTGCCGATCAGGCCGGCGCAGGCTTCGAATGTCTGCGAGCACAGGCCGATGAGGTTGGCGATCAATGTATCTTGATCGCCTTCGAAACGTTGGGTGATCCCCTGCAATAGCGCGCTGTTCATGTCGGGATCGGCCAACAATTCGATGAAATAACCGCGCAACTGCGTTGCTGCAGCATGCGCGGCGGCGAGTTGCAGGTCATTACTCAACGGTGACAGGCACGCGACGAAATCGGCGGTCAGTTCGCTGATCGTCCGGCTCTGCGCCGGCGTGAAGCCGAGCGACGTTGCGACCACGGCGACCGGGCCGCGGAACATTGCATTGTACAAACCGTCGGCATCCGCTGTGAACAGTCGGGCAGCAACCAGCTCACCTGCCTCGCTCTGATTGATCAGCCCCAGCGCCGGTTCGATGGCCGAGCGAGGGCAGCGCTGGCGCTCGCCGTCATTCATGCGCATCAGTCGGCCGAACACCTCGCCGGCCGGACCTTGCGCAATGGCTTGAGGCACCGGTTCCTGCACCGGGCGCACCCGGCAATCGGCGTGCGCCAGCACCGCACACACCGCCCGCGCGCTGCTGGCAACCCACAGTTGCAAATCCTCGTGAAAGGCCAGTCCGCCGCCAGCACGCAGCTCTGAATAGTAAGGATAGGGATCGGCGTGAGTCGCAGCGCGGAGCGGGTCCATGGTTGGCAGCCTTGTCAGCAGAGAAAGTGTTGCTACTATCTGCAGTCCTTGCAGGCGACGATTCGTCCGGGAGCGAACTATGCACGCAGAACATCAGGACATCGGCGTTTCCCAAGTGGCCGCCGCCATCGCCGAGCCGGCGCGAACGAAAATCCTCTGTTCGCTGATGGACGGCCACGCCCGAACTAGCACCGAATTGGCGACAATCGCCGAAGTCAGCGCCTCGACCGCCAGTGCGCACCTGGCGAAACTCAAGGATCTGGCACTGGTGCGCCTGCATGTGCAGGGCCGTCATCGCTATTACAGCCTTGCCGATCAGCGGGTGGCGCGAGCGCTGGAAGCGTTGATGGTGATTGGCCAGAATGCCGCGCCGACGTTCAAGGCGCACACCCCGGATCGCCTGCAATTCGCCCGCACGTGCTATGACCACATGGCCGGAACGCTGGCGGTGTTGTTGCATGACCGCTTGATTGCAGGCGGTTGGCTGGTGCAAACCGACGAGCAGGCGTATCGCCTGAGCGACAGTGGCGAGGCGTTGTTTCTCGGGCTGGGTATCGATGTGCGGGACCTGACGACTCTGCGCCGCAAGTTTGCCTGCCCGTGCCTCGACTGGAGCATGCGCCGGCCGCATCTCGGCGGCTCGCTGGGCGCGGCCTTGTTGCAAACGGCGCTGAAGCGCAAATGGGTGACGCAGGATCTGGACAGTCGGGCGTTGACGCTGACGACGCTGGGGCGCAGACAGATCAATGCGCGTTTCGGCTTTGAGTTGCCGTTGGACGGGCAGATCAAAAGATCGCAGCCTTTGCGTTCTGAGGGGTTTCATACTTCCTGACTGTCACCACCATCCCACAGGATTCACTGGCAGCCGACGAGGGGTCATCCATCGGCTTGTTTCACGGCGGTCGAGCCTATACTGTATATGCACACAGTAAAGAGTCCGTGCCATGCAAATCATCGACAAGCTCAGCATCCTCGCCGACGCCGCCAAGTACGACGCCTCCTGCGCCAGCAGCGGTGCGCCCAAGCGCAGCTCCGAGGGCAAGAGCGGGCTCGGTTCGACGGACGGCATGGGCATTTGCCACAGCTATACGCCGGACGGGCGCTGTGTGTCGTTGTTGAAGATTTTGCTGACCAACTTCTGCCTTTACGATTGCCAGTATTGCGTCAATCGCCGTTCCAGCGATGTGCCGCGTGCGCGCTTCACCCCTGAAGAAGTCGTCACGCTGACCATGGATTTCTACCGGCGCAACTGCGTCAGCGGCCTGTTTCTCAGCTCCGGGATCATTCGCTCGGCCGACTACACCATGGAGCAACTGGTGCGGGTGGCGAAGTTGCTCCGTGAAGAGCACGAGTTTCGCGGCTATATCCATCTCAAGACCATTCCGGAAGCCGATCCTGCCTTGATCGAGGAAGCGGGGCGTTACGCTGATCGCCTGAGCGTCAACATTGAATTGCCCACCGATGCCAGCCTGCAAACTCTGGCGCCGGAGAAAGACATCACTTCGATCAAACAAGCGATGAACACCATCTACACTGGCGTGCAGACCGTATTGAACGAGCCGCGCTCGGCCAGGTTCGCACCGGCCGGACAAAGTACCCAACTGATCGTCGGTGCCGATGACACCGATGACAGCACCATCCTCCACAGCGCCCAATCGCTGTATGGCAACTTCAGCCTGCGGCGGGTCTATTATTCGGCGTTCAGCCCGATCCCCGACAGCCCGAAAAGCGTACCGCTCGCCGCGCCGCCGCTGATGCGCGAGCATCGCTTGTATCAGGCCGATTTCCTCCTGCGCAGCTACGGCTATCGCGCGGACGAACTGCTCAAAGGCCCGGGAAACCTGGCGCTCGACATCGATCCCAAGCTGGCCTGGGCCTTGGAGAATCGCGAGGTGTTCCCGCTGGACCTGAACCATGCCGATGCGTCGCTGATCGCGCGGATTCCCGGCATCGGCTTGCGCACCACCGAACGCCTGGTCGAGCTGCGTCGTCAGCGGCGGATCCGTTACGAAGACGTGGCGCGAATGCGTTGTGTGCTGGCCAAGGCCAAGCCGTTCATTATCACCAGTGACTATCACCCGCAGCAGGCGGAAGTCACCAGCCACATGCTCTATCAGCAATTGCGCGACCGGCCGATGCCGCAGCAGATGGGGTTGTGGGGATGATCAGTCTGGATTGTGACGATGTGTTCGACACCTGGCGCCAGCAGGCGCGCTGGTTGCTCAGTCATGAAGTCGATCCGAGTCTGGTGAGCTGGGCGGCGGAAGGGGTGGGCGATCTGTTTGCCAGTGATGAACAGGTGCCCGAAGGCCAGGGGCCGTTTCAGGCGCGTATTCCGCGCGCGCTGCTCGACACCCTCGAACAGGCGGCGCGCTATCGCGGCGAGCAACGCTGGAGCCTGTTGTATGAAGTGCTATGGCGCGTCAGCCATGGCGACCGCACGGCGATGATGGCCGGCGACAAGCTTGGCAGTGAGTTGCAGCGACGCATCAAGCAGGTCAGCCGCGAGGCCCATCATCTGCATGCCTTTGTGCGTTTCATCGAACGCCCAAAGGATCTCCCCGGGCCGCAATATGTGGCGTGGCACGAACCGGCGCATGACATTTTGCACAGCGCCAGCGAGCACTTCATCGGGCGAATGGGCCAGCATCGCTGGTTGATCGCCACGCCGCGCGACGGTGTGTATTACGACGGTGAGCAATTGATTCACGAGCGGCAGTGCCCGATCGAATGGCAGCAACTGGCGCAGAACGTCGACGATCCCCATGGCGATTTGTGGTTGACTTACTACAGCCACATATTCAATCCGGCACGGTTGAATCCGAAGGTCATGCAAGGGCATCTGCCGGTGCGGTTCTGGAAGAATCTACCGGAGGGTGAGTTGATCCCGGGATTGATTACCCAAGCGCGAATGGGCAAGCAGCAGAATGGGCAGGCGAGCGGGATTTCGAGTCGCTCGGGCAAGCGCATTGCCGCCAAAAATCAAAAGCAATCCCTCACCCCAGCCCTCTCCCAGAGGGAGAGGGGGCCGACCGAGGTGTTCTCCCGTTCTACACCGACTTGAAAGTTCGCGTCGAACTCGGGTTTTGAAAAGCACAAAAGATCTCCAGCCTTACACAAACAAAACCAACAACCACAATCAAAAAAGCCCCCCACCAATCACTCGGTGGAGGGCTTTTGAGCATCCGCAGTCGTCAGATCAAACCTTGACGATCCAGCCCGCAGGCGCTTCGATGTCGCCGGTCTGCACGCCAGTCAGCTCTTTGTAGAGCTTCTGGGTCACCGGGCCCACCTCGGTTTCGCTGTGGAACACATGCAGGTGATCGTTGTAGCTGATGCCGCCAATCGGCGTGATCACGGCAGCGGTACCGCAGGCACCGGCTTCCTTGAAGTCCGACAGCTTGTCGATCAGCACGTCGCCTTCAACCACTTCCAGGCCCAGGCGCGATTTCGCCAGTTCGATCAGCGACAGGCGGGTGATGCCTGGCAGCACCGACGGCGAGTTCGGGGTGATGAACTTGTTGTCGTGGGTGATCCCGAAGAAGTTGGCCGAACCGACTTCCTCGATCTTGGTGTGGGTCATCGGATCGAGGTAGATCGCGTCAGCGAAGTTGGCTTTCTTGGCTTTCGAGCCCGGCATCAGGCTGGCGGCATAGTTGCCACCGACCTTGGCCGCGCCGGTGCCTTGTGGGGCTGCGCGGTCGTAGCTGGAGATCTGGAAGTTGTGCGGAGTCAGGCCGCCCTTGAAGTAGGCGCCGACCGGAATGCAGAAGATCGAGAAGATGAACTCGGGCGCGGTGCGTACGCCGATGTTGTCACCCACGCCGATCACGAACGGGCGCAGGTACAGCGCGCCGCCGGTGCCGTACGGCGGGATGAAACGCTCGTTGGCGCGAACCACGGCTTTGCAGGCTTCGATGAACTGCTCGGTGTCGACCGTTGGCATCAGCAGGCGCGCGCAGCTGCGTTGCATGCGCAGGGCGTTCTGGTCCGGACGGAACAGGTTGATCGAACCGTCCTTGCAGCGATAGGCCTTCATGCCTTCGAAGCACTGCTGACCATAGTGAAGGGCGGTGGAGCCTTCGCTGATGTGCAGGACGTTATCTTCGGTCAGGGTGCCTTTGTCCCACTCGCCATCGCGAAAGTACGACAGATAGCGCTTGTCGGTCTTGATGTAGTCAAAACCCAGCTTGTCCCAATTGATGCTTTCGTTACCCATGACACCCTCTATCACTGAACAACCGCCGAAACGGTTCAAGGCTTCTGACGTTTTTTTGGATGGGCACAACAATACTTCATTCTTGAGCGGTTTCGCAGCCCGGACTATCGGATGAGCGACAGATAGACCGCCTCAGCCTCAGGAATTCGCGAGCAGGCTCGCTCCCACAGGTCGAACGCATTTCAAATGTGGGAGCGAGCCTGCTCGCGAATAAAGTCGCTATGACTCACAGATGCAGCGCATGCCCCAACGCACGCAACGCCGCTTCCTGCACCGCCTCACCCAGGGTCGGATGGGCATGAATGGTGCCGCCGATGTCTTCCAGCCGCGCGCCCATTTCCAGGCTTTGCGCAAATGCCGTCGACAATTCCGACACGCCGACGCCCACCGCTTGCCAGCCGACAATCACATGGTTGTCGCGACGCGCGACTACACGCACGAAGCCGCTTTTCGATTCCAGGGTCATCGCCCGACCATTGGCAGCGAACGGAAAGCTGGAAACAATGCAGTCCAGCCCGGCTGCGGTGGCTTCGTCGGGAGTCTTGCCGACTACCACCAGTTCCGGGTCGGTAAAGCATACGGCGGCGATCGCGGTCGGATTGAATTCACGGCTTTTGCCGCTGATCAGCTCGGCAACCATCTCGCCCTGGGCCATGGCGCGGTGAGCGAGCATCGGTTCGCCGCTCACGTCACCAATGGCGTAGACGTTGCGCATGCTGGTCTGGCAGCGGCTGTCGATCCTGATGGCCGAACCGTTCATGTCCAGATTCAGCGCTTCGAGATTGAAGCCCTGGGTGTTGGGCCTGCGACCGACCGCGACCAGCACCTGATCGGTTTCCAGATTCAGGGTGTCGCCTTGCGGATCGCGCACCTGCAACGTGCCGTCGAAACCCAGCACGCTGTGTTTCAGATACAGCTTCACGCCCAGTTGCTTCAATGCGTCATGCACCGGTTGCGTCAGTTCAGCATCGTAAGCGGGCAAGATACGGTCCTGCGCCTCGACCACACTGACCTCGGCGCCGAGCTTGCGATAAGCGATGCCCAGCTCCAGACCGATGTATCCGCCGCCGACCACGATCAGGCGTTTCGGTGCAGACGTCGGCGCCAGCGCTTCGGTGGAGGAGATGATCGGCCCGCCAATCGGCAGGATCGGCAGGTTGACGCTGGTCGAACCGGTGGCCAGCACCAGATGCTCACACTGAATGCGCGTATCGCCGACTTCCACGGTTTTGCCGTCGATGATCTTCGCCCAGCCGTTGATGACCTGGACCTTGTTCTTCTTCAGCAGCGCAGCGACGCCGGTGGTCAGGCGATCAACGATACCGTCCTTCCACTCGACGCTTTTGCTGATGTCGAGGGTCGGCGCGGAAACATTGATGCCCAACGCCGAATGCTGGCTGTGATGCTGCGTCTGGTGAAACTGCTCAGCCACATGAATCAGCGCCTTCGACGGAATGCAGCCGACGTTCAGGCAGGTACCGCCCAACGACTGGCCTTCGACCAGAATGGTCGGAATGCCCAGTTGCCCGGCGCGGATCGCCGTAACGTAACCGCCGGGGCCGCCGCCGATGATCAGCAGCGTAGTGTTCAGAGATTGCATGCGCGCCTTACTCCACAAACAAAGTGGCAGGTTGTTCGAGCAAGCCACGAATGGCCTGGATGAAGAGTGCCGCGTCCATGCCGTCGACCACGCGGTGATCGAACGAGCTGGAGAGGTTCATCATCTTGCGGATCACCACTTGGCCTTTGACCACCATGGGCCGCTCGACGATTTTGTTCACACCGACGATGGCCACTTCCGGCAGGTTCAGCACCGGCGTGCTGACAATGCCGCCCAATGCGCCGAGGCTGGTCAGGGTGATAGTCGAACCGGACAGCTCATCGCGGCTGGCCTTGCCATTGCGCGCGGCGTTGGCCAAACGTGAAATCTCCGCGGCACTGTCCCACAGGCTGCGGGCTTCGGCGTGACGCACGACCGGCACCATCAAGCCAACATCGCTTTGTGTGGCGACACCGACATGTACCGCTCCGAGGCGAGTGATGACCTGAGCTTCGTCGTCATAACGGGCGTTCATCTGCGGGAAGTCGCGCAGGGCCACAACCAGAGCGCGGACGAGGAACGGCAGCAAGGTCAACTTGCCACGGCTGGCGCCGTGTTTCTCATTCAGATGGGCGCGCAGTTCTTCGATCGCGGTGACATCGATTTCCTCGACGTAGCTGAAGTGCGCGGCACGTTGCGTGGCGTCCTGCATGCGCTGAGCAATCTTGCGGCGCATGCCGATGACTTGAATCTGTTCTTCGTCATTACGTTGAGCGTACGCGGCGGCAACGGGTGCCGAAGCGTTCGACTGACCTTGCGCCAGATAGGCCTCAAGGTCTTCGTGCAGCACACGACCGGCCGGGCCGGAGCCGCGCACCAGACGCAATTGAATACCCAGATCCAGCGCATGTTTGCGCACGGCGGGCGATGCGAGGGGGCGTTCGTCTGCTTCGCGAGCAACCATCGGGCCTTGGCAAACAGGCGCAGGGCGCGGCGCGGCTGCAGCAGGTTTGCTCTCAGCAACAACGGCTTCAACTTTCGGCGCGACAGGCTCTTTATCGACAACAGGTGCGGCGGACTCTTTAAGATTGCCAGCCCCCTCGACCTCGATGCTGATCAACACACTGCCGACCGCCATCACTTCACCCGGCTGACCGCCGAGGGCAATGACTTTGCCATGTACTGGCGAGGGGATATCGACCATCGCCTTGTCGGTCATCACGTCCGCCAGCACCTGATCTTCTACGACCAGGTCGCCAACCTTGACGTGCCACTGCGACAGTTCTACTTCTGCGATGCCTTCGCCGATGTCCGGCATCTTGATAACGTGCGTGCCCATTCAGACCTCCATGACCCGTTTCAACGCCGCGCCCACTCGGGACGGCCCTGGGAAATACGCCCACTCCTGCGCGTGCGGGTAGGGGGTGTCCCAACCGGTGACGCGCTCGATCGGCGCTTCCAGGTGATGGAAGCAGTGCTCTTGCACCAGCGACACCAGCTCGGCGCCGAAACCGCAGGTGCGCGTGGCTTCGTGAACCACCACGCAGCGACCGGTTTTCTTCACCGACTTGACGATGGTTTCCAGATCCAGCGGCCACAGGCTGCGCAGGTCGATGACTTCGGCATCGACGCCGGACTCTTCGGCAGCGACTTGCGAGACATACACGGTGGTGCCATAGGTCAGCACCGTCACGTCCTTGCCCGGACGAGTGATCGCGGCAACGTCCAGCGGCACGGTGTAGTAGCCGTCCGGCACCTGGGCTTGCGGGTGTTTCGACCACGGGGTTACCGGGCGGTCGTGGTGGCCGTCGAACGGGCCGTTGTACAGGCGTTTCGGCTCAAGGAAGATCACCGGGTCATCGTTTTCGATGGAGGCGATCAGCAGGCCTTTGGCGTCATACGGGTTGGATGGCATGACGGTGCGCAGACCGCAGACCTGAGTGAACATCGCCTCGATGCTCTGGCTGTGAGTCTGGCCGCCATAGATGCCGCCGCCGCAGGGCATGCGCAGGGTCATCGGTGCGGTGAACTCGCCGGCCGAGCGATAACGCAGACGCGCCGCTTCGGAAATGATCTGGTCGGAGGCAGGGTAGACGTAGTCGGCGAATTGGATTTCGGCGACCGGACGCAGTCCGTAGGCGCCCATGCCGACAGCCACGCCGACGATGCCGCTTTCCGAAATCGGCGCGTCGAACACCCGCGAGGTGCCGTACTTGGTCTGCAGGCCTTCGGTACAGCGGAACACGCCGCCGAAGTAACCGACGTCCTGCCCGAAGACGACGACGTTGTCATCGCGCTCAAGCATCACATCCATGGCCGAGCGCAGGGCCTGGATCATGGTCATGGTGGTCGTGGTCATGGCGGTTTCCAACTGAATATTGTTGTTGTGATCGTTCATGTCAGATCCCCAACTGCTGACGCTGGCGCTTCAAGTGCTCCGGCATCTCTTTGTAGACGTCTTCGAACATGGTCGCGGCGCTCGGGATCTGGCCGCCGGCGAGGGTGCCGTACTGTTCGGCCTGTTTCTGCGCGGCAATCACTTCGGCTTCGAGTTCGGCGCTGACGGCGGCGTGTTCTTCCTCCGACCAGTGGCCGGCCTTGATCAGGTGCTGTTTCAGACGCGTGATCGGATCGCCAAGGGGGAAGTGGCTCCAGTCATCGGCAGGGCGGTATTTGGATGGATCGTCGGAGGTCGAGTGCGGGCCGGCGCGGTAGGTGACCCATTCGATCATGGTCGGGCCGAGGTTGCGTCGGGCGCGTTCGGCAGCCCAGGCGGAAGCGGCGTAGACCGCGTAGAAATCGTTGCCATCGACCCGCAGCGAGGCGATGCCGCAACCGACGCCGCGCCCGGCGAAAGTGGTGGCTTCACCGCCAGCGATAGCCTGGAAGGTCGAGATCGCCCACTGGTTGTTCACGACGTTGAGGATCACCGGCGCGCGATAGACGTGAGCGAAGGTGAGGGCGGTGTGGAAGTCCGATTCGGCGGTGGCGCCGTCACCGATCCACGCCGAGGCGATTTTCGTATCGCCCTTGATCGCCGAGGCCATGCCCCAGCCGACGCCCTGAATGAACTGGGTGGCGAGGTTGCCGGAAATGGTGAAGAACCCGGCGTCCTTGACCGAGTACATGATCGGCAACTGGCGTCCCTTGAGCGGATCGCGCTCGTTGGACAGCAACTGGCAGATCAGGTCGACCAGCGGCACCTCGCGGGCCATGAGAATGCTTTGCTGGCGGTAGGTCGGGAAGCACATGTCGTCGATGTTCAGCGCCAGAGCCTGAGCGCTGCCGATGGCTTCCTCGCCAAGGCTCTGCATGTAGAACGACATCTTTTTCTGCCGCTGGGCGACGACCATGCGGTTGTCGTAGATGCGCGTCTTGAGCATCGCGCGCATGCCTTTGCGCAGGATCTCGACCGGCACGTTTTCAGCCCATGGGCCGAGGGCGTTGCCCTGGTCGTCGAGCACGCGAATCAGGCCACGGGCCAGGTCGGCGGTGTCAGCAGGTTCTACATCGACAGGAGGTTTGCGCACCGTACCGGCATCGGTCAGATGCAGGTAGGAAAAGTCGGTTTTACAGCCGGGACGGCCCGAGGGTTCAGGGACGTGCAGGCGCAGCGGTTCATACGCTTGGGTCATGGCTTCTACGCTCGATCTTGTGAATTTCTTGTAGTGAGCTGGCAGTCATTCCTGGGTAGAGGAAATCTTGTCCTACAACAATCATAGGCGCGGGCAAGAAGAATATTTCTCTGTGTTTCGTTGCGCTGGCGACCATTTGCAGATAGAAATTCTGCATAAACATAAAAAACAGGTGGTTTTGTCTCATGCGCAAACTGGACCGTACCGACATCGGCATTCTCAATAGCCTTCAGGAGAACGCGCGCATCACAAATGCCGACCTCGCCCGTTCGGTGAATCTGTCACCGACGCCATGCTTCAACCGGGTCAAGGCGATGGAGGAACTGGGCCTGATTCGCGAACAGGTCACGCTGCTGGATGCCGACCTGCTGGGGCTGCACGTGAACGTGTTCATTCACGTCAGCCTGGAGAAACAGGTGGAGGAGGCGCTGCAGCATTTCGAGGAAGCGATCTCCGATCGGCCCGAGGTGATGGAGTGTTATCTGATGGCGGGCGACCCGGACTACCTGATCCGCGTGCTGGTGCCAAGCATCCAGTCGCTGGAGCGCTTCATGATGGATTTTCTGACCAAGGTTCCCGGCGTGGCGAATATTCGTTCGAGCTTTGCGCTGAAGCAGGTGCGTTATAAGACCGCGTTGCCGTTGCCGGCTAATGGATTGACGTTGGGAACCTGAAGATCAAAAGATCGCAGCCTTCGGCAGCTCCTACAGTTGCACCGTATTCCAAATGTAGGAGCTGCCGAAGGCTGCGATTTTTTGACGTTAAAGTTTGTTGAGCGGGATCTTCAGGTAAACCACGCCGTTGTCTTCCGCCGTTGGCATATTCCCCGCCCGCACGTTCACCTGAATCGCCGGCAACAATAACGTCGGCATGCCCAATCCGGCATCACGCTGGGTACGCATCTCGACGAACGCGGCTTCATCGATCCCGTCATGCACATGAATATTGCTTTTGCGCTGTTCGCCGACCGTGGTCTGGCACTGCGAAGCGCGCCCTTCAGGCGGGTAATCGTGACACACGTAAAGCTTCACGCTGGCCGGAAAAGCCAGCAACTTCTGGATCGACCTGAACAATTGCTGGGCATTGCCACCGGGGAAATCACAGCGCGCGGTGCCGACGTCGGGCATGAACAGCGTGTCGCCAACGAGGATCTGCTCGCCGTCGATCACGTAAGCCATGTCCGCTGGGGTATGGCCGGGGACGTGCAGGGCGGTGGCCTTGAGGTTGCCGATCATGAACGATTCGTTCGGCGCAAACAGGTGATCGAACTGTGAGCCGTCGATACGAAATTCCGGCTCGAGGTTGAACAGCGCCTTGAACACATTCTGCACCTTGCTGATCGATTCGCCGATGGCGATCTTGCCGCCCAGCTCGCGACGCAAGTACGGCGCAGCGGACAAATGATCGGCATGGGCGTGGGTTTCCAGCAGCCATTGCACCTGCAGCCGGTGCGCACGGACGAAGGCGATGATCCTGTCCGCCTGCTCGGTGCCGGTGCGCCCGGCGGCGCCGTCGTAATCGAGCACCGGGTCAACGATTGCGCAGTGTCCGCCGTCGGCTTCATAGACCACGTAGCTGAAGGTCGAAGAGGCGGGGTCGAGGAACGCTTCAATCAGGGCGGGCATGGCAAAAAACCTGTGCTGGGGAATTTCGGGTTGCAACACTTTATGTAAAAACATAATGTTCGCAGCTTAAGTGACCTTCAAGGCCTCGTGCAAATGCAATCCAGTCTGACCGAATGTGAAGTCGCCCAACTGCGTGCCTCGGCCTCCAAAGCCTGCGCGCTGCTCAAGGCCCTCGCCAATGAGGATCGCCTGCTGATTCTCTGTCAACTGACCCAGGGCGAACGCAACGTCGGTGAACTGGAAACCATGACCGGCGTACGCCAGCCGACGCTGTCCCAGCAACTGGGCATTTTGCGTGACGAAGGGCTGGTCGCGACCCGCCGTGAAGGCAAGTACATTTTCTATGGCCTGGCCAGTCACGAAGTGATTCAGGTGATGAAGACCCTCTCGGGGCTCTATTGCGGAGCAGTACTCAAGAGCTGGGAACAGCAATAAATGCCAGCCCCCACACGCCCCTTGTAGGAGTGAGCCTGCTCGCGATAGCGGTGAAACAGTCAATGAAGATGTCGGCTGGTACACCGCTATCGCGAGCAGGCTCATTCCTACAGGTTTTGTGTGAAGGCTGAGAAATCCTTGCGTGCAGCAAAAGGAACAAGCAATGAACGATCAACACTGGGGCCCATCCATCAGTGCGGACATCGTGGTCATCGGCGGCGGGACGGCCGGCATCGGTTTTGTCGCCAGTCTGCTCAAGCGTGGCCCGCACCTCAACGTCACGGTCATCGAACCCAGTTCACAGCACTACTATCAACCGGCCTGGACGTTGGTTGGCGGTGGCGCATTTGATGTGAAAGACACCGTCAGGCCGATGAGCAAAGTCATGCCGCGTCAGGCAACGTGGATTCAGGCGAGCGTCAGCGCCATTGACCCGGCTCAGCGTCAACTTACCCTCGATGATCAGCGCACCGTCAGCTACCAGAACCTGATCGTCTGTCCCGGCCTGCGCCTGGCCTGGGAGAGAATCGAAGGCTTGCAGGAAAGCCTCGGCCAGCACGGTGTCACCTCGAACTACAGCTACCAACATGCCCAGTACACCTGGGATCAAGTGCAGAAACTGCGCGATGGCCGGGCGCTGTTCACCCAGCCGGCGATGCCGATCAAATGCGCCGGCGCGCCACAAAAAGCCCTGTATCTCTCCTGCGATCACTGGCGCAAATCCGGGGTGCTGCGCAACATCAATGTTGAATTCAACCTGGCCGGCGCCGCGCTGTTCGGCGTGCCGACGTTCGTGCCGCCGCTGATGAAGTACATCGAACAGTACAACGCGCAACTGGCCTTCAACTCCAATCTGGTCAAGGTCGACGGCCCGGCAAAAACCGCGTGGTTCGAGATCAAGGACGCCGACGGCAACGTCACCCGCGAGACGAAAAGCTTCGATCTGCTCCACGTCGTGCCGCCGCAGGTTTCGCCGGACTTCATCGCGCAAAGCGCTCTGGCCGACGCCGCCGGCTGGTGCGAAGTCAACCCGCACACCCTGCAACATCCGCGTTATCCCGAAGTGTTCGCACTCGGCGATATCTGCGGCACCAGCAACGCGAAAACTGCAGCGGCGGTGCGCAAGCAGATTGTCGTCGTTGCGCAAAACCTCCTGGCCGCGCGCAAACAACAGCCGCTGCCGCTGAAGTACGACGGCTACGGCTCGTGCCCGCTGACGGTGGAGAAGGGCAAGGTGATCCTTGCCGAGTTCGGCTATGGCGGCAAACTGCTGCCGACCTTCCCGCTGGATCCGACCGTGCCGCGGCGATCGGCGTGGTGGCTGAAAGCGACACTGCTGCCGTGGTTCTACTGGCACGGCATGCTCAAGGGCCGCGAGTGGTTGACGCGTCTGTCCAGGGTCGACTGAGAAAACCCTATGTTGCTGGCAAGTCTGTTTGGCGTGGTGATGGGGTTGGTGCTCGGTCTGACCGGCGCGGGCGGCGGGATTCTCGCGGTGCCGGCGCTGGTGCTCGGGCTTGGCTGGACGATGACGCAAGCGGCGCCGGTGGCCTTGTTTGCGGTCGGCAGCGCGGCAGCGGTCGGGGCAATCGATGGTTTGCGCCATGGCCTGGTCCGTTACCGCGCGGCGCTATTGATTGCGGCCCTGGGCGCGGTGTTTTCGCCGCTGGGAATCTACTTCGCGCATCAGTTGCCGGAGAAGGTTCTGATGATCCTGTTCAGTCTGCTGATGGTCATGGTTGCCTGGCGAATGTTCAGAAGAGACCGTCAGCAAGCGGGGCCGAGCGATCACGGGCATGCCAGTTGGGGCCAGAAGAACTGCATGCTCAACGAGCAGACCGGGCGCTTCGACTGGACCGCCAAATGCACCGCAACTCTCGCCGCACTGGGGGCGATTACCGGTGTGGTCTCGGGATTGCTTGGCGTCGGTGGCGGGTTCCTGATCGTGCCGGCGTTCAAGCAACTGACCGATGTGCAGATGCGTGGAATTGTTGCGACATCGTTGATGGTGATCAGTCTGATTTCAGCGATCGGGGTGATCGGCTCGTTGCATGCGGGCGTACGCATCGATAGCCAGGGCGCCGCGTTCATCGTCGCGAGCATCGTCGGCATGATCATCGGCCGCAGGCTTTGCGCACGGGTGCCGGCGCGGGCGTTGCAGGTGGGGTTTGCCAGTGTCTGTCTGGTGGTGGCAGCCTGCATGCTTTTTCGGACCTGAAACA
The DNA here is from genome assembly GCF_020736465.1 of Pseudomonas sp. HN2. Taxonomy (NCBI): domain Bacteria; kingdom Pseudomonadati; phylum Pseudomonadota; class Gammaproteobacteria; order Pseudomonadales; family Pseudomonadaceae; genus Pseudomonas; species Pseudomonas sp. HN2. The sequence goes on along the minus strand of NZ_CP085885.1, from coordinate 3,705,928 downwards.
CTTCTGTGGCGAGGGAGCTTGCTCCCGCTGGACTGCGCAGCAGGCCCTTTTTTTAAAGAGCGACCGCTGCGCGCCCGAGCGGGAGCAAACTCCCCGCCACAGTCACATTGTTACAACACCAGGTGCGGCAGCCACAGCGACAGAGCCGGAATGTAGGTGACCAGCATCAGCACCAGGAACAGCACGGCGTAGAACGGCAGCAGGGCTTTCACAGTGCTTTCAATACTGACCTTGCCGATGGCGGAGCCGACGAATAGCACCGCACCCACGGGCGGTGTTATCAATCCGATCCCCAGGTTGACCAGCATGATCATGCCGAACTGCACCGGATCGACGCCGATGTCCAGAATCACCGGCATCAGGATGGGCGTCAGGATCAGGATCAGCGGCGCCATGTCCATCACCGTGCCCAACAGCAGCAACATGACGTTGATGCACATCAGGATCACGTAACGGTTGTCCGACAGGGTCAGGAACGCCGTGGTGATCTTCGCCGGAATCTGCATCAGGGTCATGATGTAGCCGAAGCTGGCGGCGAAGCCGATCAGGATCATCACGATCGAGATCGTCCGCACGGTGCGGTGCATCAGCTTGGGCAGTTCACGCCACTTGTAGTCGCGGTAGATGAACATGGTCACGAAGAACGACCACACCACGGCAATGGCGGCCGACTCGGTCGCGGTGAAGACCCCGGAGAGGATACCGCCGAGGATGATCACCATCGCCATCAGGCCCCAAAGGGCTTCGCCGACGATTTTCAGCGCCTGGCGCATCGGGATTACTTCGCCCTTGGGGTAGTTGCGCTTTTTCGCGAAGATCAGGCACAGCACCATCAGGCACGCGCTCATCAGCAAGCCCGGCACGATGCCCGCCATGAACAGCGAGGCGATCGAAACGGTACCGCCTGCGGCCAGCGAGTAGAGCACCGAGTTATGACTTGGCGGGGTCAGCAGGGCTTGCACCGAACCGCTGACGGTCACGGCGGTGGAGAAGTCGCGCGGATAACCCTTGCGCTCCATTTCCGGAATCAGCACCGAACCCACCGACGCGGTGTCGGCCACCGACGAGCCGGAGATCGCGCCGAAGAAGGTCGAGGCGACGATGTTGACCAGTGACAGGCCACCACGGACGAAACCCACCAGCACCCCGGCACACGCCACCAACCGCCGGGACATGCCGCCCTCGGCCATGATCGCGCCGGCGAGGACAAAGAACGGAATGGCCAGCAGTGAGAACTTGTTTACCCCGCCGGCGACTTGAATCATTACGGCCTGGAAGGGGATGTCGATCCACCACGCACCGATCAGCGCGGCGGCGCCGAGGGCGTAGGCGACCGGCATGCCGATCAGGATCAATACGATAAAACTGCCCAGCAGAATCAGAGCGTCCATTAAACGGCACCTTCGCTTTCTTCAACCAGATCGAACTGCACGACCCGACGCTTGCTCTGGTCACCGAGAAACAGTTTTTCCAGGACAAAAACCAGGGTCAGCAAACCGCCCACGGGAATCGGCAAATAGGTCACGCCCACCCGCAGGGTGGGCAGGGACGCCATGAACTGGTTCCAGGTGGACATGCACAACTTGAATCCCCAGATCGTCATGAAAATGCAGATCAGGGCCATCAGCAGTTGGGAAAAAATCGACGCGGCGCGGCGCAGATGCGGCGGCATGCGGTCGGTCACCATGGCCACGGCCATGTGCGCGCCGGCGCGGTAGCTGGCAGCGGCGCCAATGAAGGTGAACACGATCATCAGCAGAATGGCCGTAGGCTCGGGCCAGCTCGAACCGGTACCCAGCACGTAGCGGGCAAACACGCCCCAGGGAATCATCAGGGAAACTGCCAGAACGGAAAGGCCGGCCACCCAGATGCAGGTCATGTAGATCTTGTCGTTGATACGCAGCAGCAAATTCTTCATCGGGTTTCACCGTAACCGGGCGCGCCTCGAACATCAGGCGCGCCGGGCCTTATTCATGAGTACGGAGCGGGAGGCGTTACTGAACGGCTTCGATTTTCTTGATCAGGTCGGCATACTGCGCACCGTACTTGGCCCGTACCGGTGCAGTGGCGTCGTAGAAGGGTTTTTTGTCGACCGTGATGAACTCGACGCCGGCGGCCTTGAGCTTTTCTTCACTGGCAGCGGACTTCTTGTCCCACAGTTCGCGCTCTTCAGCCTGGGCAGCCTTGGCGGCTTTCTTGACCAGTGTCTGTTGATCCGGAGTGAGTTTCTCCCAGGTGATTTTCGACATCACGATAGGCTCTGGCAGGATCAGGTGACCGGTCAGGCTGTAGAATTTGGCGTTCTGGAAGTGGTTGTGTTCGAGCAGGGTCGGCGGGTTGTTTTCCGCGCCGTCGATCACGCCGGTTTGCAGGGCGCTGAAGATCTCGCCGGTGTCCATGGCGATCCCGTTGGCACCCATGGCGTTCATCATCTCGATGAACATCGGGTTGCCTTGCACGCGAATTTTCATGCCCTTGAGGTCTTCGAGCTTGCGCACCGGTTTTTTGGTGTAGATGTTGCGCGTGCCGCCGTCCATCCAGGCCAGGGCCACCAGGCCGAATTCCGAGTTGGTGATCTTGTCGAGGATTTCATCGCCCACCGGCCCATCGATGACATTGCGCATGTGCTGGTGGTCTCGGAAGATGAACGGCATGTTGAAGACGTTCACGTCCGGTACGACAGGGCCGACGATCCCCAGGCTGACCCGGGACATCTGTATCGCGCCGACTTGCATCTGCTCGATGACTTCCTTTTCAGAACCCAGCACACCGCCCGGGAAGTACTTGAAAGTCAGCTCGCCGTTGGTCTCTTTGGTCAGCATTTTGCCCATGCTTTCTTCCGCCACCGTGGTTGGATAACCCTTGGGGTGGATGTCGGCGACTTTAAGTTCCAGTGCCTGAGCGGCGCTAGCGAGGGTAAATATCAGCGGGAGTGCAGCGGCGAGCAAGGTGCGTTTGAAGTTCATGGGGGTGAGTCTCCAGTCTTGTTATTTTTGTGTTCAAGGCGCAGCGGTGCAGCAGAAGGTCTAAAGCAGATCGTTGAATTCAGGTTCGGCGAGGCCTTTGACGCCGGGCTTCAAGGCGAACACGCCGCCGGCCAGGGATTGCGGATCGAGGTCATCGCCGGGGCGAATCGAGGCGACGAACAAGGTGTCCAGGTTGCTGCCGCCGAAAGCGCACATGGTCGGTTTTTTCACCGGTACTTCCAGCGAGAAATCGAGGCGACCGTCCGGGGCGAAACGGTGAATCAGGCCGGCGTCGTTGGCGCAGATCCAGTAGCACCCTTCGGCATCCACGGCGGCGCCGTCGGGGCGGCCGGGGAAGTGGTTCATGTCGACGAAGATGCGGCGATTCGATGGCGTACCGGTTTCGGTGTCGTAATCGAACGCCCAGATCAGTTGCACGTTGGGATGCGAATCCGACAGGTACATGGTTTTGCCGTCAGGACTGAAGGCGAGGCCGTTGGGCACGATGAAGCCATCCAGCTGCGCTTCAACCACGCCAGCCTGCCCGGCGCCGAAGCGGTACAGCCGGCCTTCGGGCGCATTCAGGCCCATGTTCAAGACCATGCTGCCGGCCCAGAAACGCCCCTGGCGGTCGCAACGACCATCGTTAAGGCGCATGTCCGGGCGGCTGTGCTCGACGGTGGCGAGCAATTCGCTGTCGAGGCTGCCGTCGCTGTGCGCGTGCAGGCGAAAGAAACCGCTTTGCATACCAGCGACCCAGCCACCGCTGCGGTGGCGGGTGATGCAGGCGAGCATTTCCGGTGCTTTCCACGAGGCAACGTGGCCAGTGTCGGCGCTCCAGCGTTGCAGCCCGCCGTTGGGAATATCCACCCAGTACAGCGCGTTTTCCTGCGACACCCAGACCGGGCTTTCACCGACCGCGTTGCGGGCGTCGACGATCAATTCGGCTTGCATACTCATTCCCTTGGTTTTTATTGGAGGGGGATCAAGTCGAGCGATCAGTCGCCAAACGGGCCTGCTGCAACGAACGCGCCGCCCTGATAGATCCGCGCCGGATCGTCATCGGCCGGCATCGCCTGGGCTTCGACTTTGTCGCGGAACACTTCCGAGCTGTCCCTGGCTTCGAAACCGAGGTGGCTGGCGTAGCGGTTGTCCCACCAGACCTCCTTGTTGGCGGACATGCCGTAGACCACGGTGTGACCGACATTCGGTGTGTACAGCGCGCGTTCGAGCAGTTGCGTAAGGTCGTCGAAGCTCAGCCAGGTGTGCATCATCCGGCGGTTCTGCGGCTCGGGGAACGAGGAACCGATGCGGATGCTGACGGTTTCGATGCCATAGCGATCGAAGTAGAAACTCGCCATGTCTTCGCCGTAGGACTTGGAGAGGCCGTAGTAACCGTCAGGACGGCGCGGGGAAGTGGCGTCGAGGTTTTCGTCCTGCTTGTAGAAGCCGATGACGTGATTGGAGCTGGCGAAAATCACGCGTTTGACGCCATGGCGGCGCGCGGCTTCGTAAATGTGGAAGACGCCGCAGATGTTCGCACCGAGAATTTCTTCGAACGGCCGCTCGACCGAAACGCCGCCGAAATGCAGGATCGCATCGACGCCTTCGACCAGTTGATGCACGGCTTGTTTGTCGGCGAGGTCGCAGAGCACGATTTCTTCATGTTCATCGACGGCTGGGGCGAGGGCGGCGATATCGGACAGGCGCAGCACGTTGGCATAAGGGCGCAGGCGTTCGCGCAGGACTTTGCCCAGGCCTCCGGCGGCACCGGTCAGCAGCAGGCGATTGAAAGGTACGCGGGGGGTAGAAGTAGACGTCATGGCAATCCCTGGACACATTGTTATTAGGTTTGTTGTAGGTTGTCGTATGACTGCGCTGAAGTATCGGTAGGGTTTCCGGATCTTGTCAACGCGACTTTTGGTGTAGATGACGGAAGGCGGAAAGGTGTTTTTTTCCAGTTGCTTCGCCTTGAAATGCATTTCCTTGTAGGAGTGAGCCTGCTCGCGATAGCGGTGTATCAGCTGACATTTTCTCTGACTGATATACCGCTATCGCGAGCAGGCTCACTCCTACAGGGGGTCGGTGTCGCCTTGGAAATTACAACAACGAAATCGGATAGCTGATGAAGATCCGGTTCTCGTCGAATTCATTGGTGCTGAAATCCCGGCGAATGGTCGCATTGCGCCATTTCACGTTGAGGTTCTTCAGCGGGCCGCTTTGCACGGTGTAGGCCAGTTCCGATTCGCGGCCCCATTCCTTGCCGTCATTGGTGGTCGCGGTGTGCACGTTATCGCCGCTGATGTAGCGGTTCATCAGGGTCAGGCCAGGCACGCCCAGCGCCACAAAGTTGTAGTCGTGACGCAACTGCCAGGAGCGCTCCTTGGCGTTGTCATAACTGGCGTTGTAACTGTCGTTGGCCAGGGTGCCGCCGCTGGTGCCGTTGACGCGCATCCAGGCATCGTCGCCGGTGAGTTTCTGCAGGCCGACGTAGAAAGTGTGGCCGCCGTACTTGGCCGACAACAGGGCGAACGCGGTCTTGTTGTCGAGGTCGCCGGCCTGGGCGCTGCCGTCTTCCTTGCCGGTGAAGAAACCGAGGTTGGCACCGAGGGTCCAGTCGCCCATCGGCTGGCTGTGGCTGAGGTTGAAATACTGCTGCTGATAGATATCGGTCAGCTCGGCGTACCACACGCCGACCATGGTGCGTTTCTCGTTGAAGGTGTATTCGCCGCCGCCGAAGTTGAAGCGATCAGAGGTGAATGCGCCGCGGCCGTTCATCGACATGTCTTCCATGCTCGCGTCGTTGCGCGGGCTGTTGCCCCGGAACTGGCCGCCGTAGACGGTCAGGCCGTTGATCTCGGTGGAGGTGATCTGGCCGCCGCGAAAGGTCTGCGGCAGGGAGCGGCCATCGTCGGAGCGCAGGATCGGCAGTACCGGCATCCATTCGCCAACCTTCAATTCGGTTTTCGAAACTTTGGCTTTCAGGGCTACGCCGAGCCGGCCGAAGTTGTCGGCCGGGCGCCCGTCATCATGGATCGGCAGCAGTTGCGTGCCACCAGTGCCCTTGCCGCCATCGAGCTTCTGCGAGTACAGGCCAAGGATGTCGAGACCGAAGCCGACGGTGCCTTGGGTGAAGCCGGATTTGGCGTCGAGGATGAAGTTCTGCGTCCACTCTTCAGCCTTGCTCTGGGGATAGGCCGGGTTGACAAAGTTGCGGTTGAAGTAGGCGTTGCGCAGGTTCAGCGTGGCTTTGCTGTCTTCGAGAAAGCCTTCGGCATCGGCGCTCATTGGCAGGGCGAGGGCGAGGCTGCTGCAGCCGAGAAGGCTGAGGGTCGAACGCGGCTTGAAAGTGGCAAAACGTGGAGGGCGGACGGAATTGCGGGCGAGTGTGCTCACTGTGACGCTCCCTGAATCGTTTGTTGTTTTTATTATTTGTCATACGTCGTCGTACAACATCGCTGGGGATATTTCCCAGATTTTCGAGGATTGTCAACTGGAAGTTATACGATCACTCGTCCAGCCACGCATTCTCCACTGTAGGAGTGAGCCTGCTCGCGATAGCGGTGTGTCAGCGAAGAAAATGGCGAGTGATTCACCGTTATCGCGAGCAGGCTCACTCCTACAGGGGTTTTTGTTGTCCATGGAAAAGTGTGCTGCAAAGAAATATGCGGCAAACTTCCTCCACCCCCCAGCACCAGGCCGATCCATGGATAAGTACGCCCCGCGCAACTGGCAACCTCACGAAAAGCCCAGCCTGCCCGGTTCGCCGTCGACACCACTGCACTCCACGCCCAAGCGCCTGGCGTACGCGGCGGTTGGTGTGCTGGTGGCGGTGACTGGTGGGCTGGGGAATTCGCTGGTGGTCGCCAACCTGCCTTATCTGCAAGGCTCGCTCGGCGCGACCACCGCGGAAATGGCCTGGCTGCCGGCCGCCTATGTGATGACCAACGTATCGATGAACCTGCTGCTGGTGAAGTTTCGCCAGCAGTTCGGCTTGCGCGCGTTCACCGAAGTGTTCCTGGTGCTCTATGCGCTGGTGACCTTCGGCCATCTGTTCGTCAACGATCTCAATTCTGCGGTGGCAGTGCGTGCTGCCCACGGCATGGTCGGCGCGGCGCTGAGTTCGCTGGGGCTGTATTACATGGTCCAGGCGTTCCCGGCGAAGTGGCGACTCAAAGCGCTGGTACTCGGTCTTGGCACTTCGCAACTGGCGTTGCCGCTGGCGCGGCTGTTTTCCGAAGACCTGTTGCAGATCGCCGAGTGGCGCGGCCTCTACCTGTTCGAATTGGGCATGGCCCTGTTGTCACTCGGCTGTGTATTGCTGCTGAAGTTGCCGCCCGGTGACCGCTTCAAGACCTTTGAAAAACTCGACTTCCTGACCTTCGCCATCCTCGCCACCGGTGTGGCGTTGTTGTGCGCGGTGCTGTCGCTGGGGCGCATCGACTGGTGGCTGGAGGCCGACTGGATCGGCGTCGCGCTCGCCTGTTCGATCGCGCTGATCATCATGGGCTTGGCCATCGAACATAACCGCAGCAACCCGATGCTGATGACCCGCTGGCTGGGCAGCGGCACGATGATTCGTCTGGCGCTGGCGGTGACCCTGATCCGCATGGTCACCTCGGAGCAATCCACCGGTGCGGTCGGTTTCATGCAGAACCTCAACATGGGCTATGAGCAACTGCACAGCCTGTACGTGGTGATGCTGATCGGCAGCGTCGCCGGGCTTGCCACCAGCGCGCTGACCATCGACCCCAAACACTTGCTGATGCCGTTGATCATCTCGCTCGCACTGATGGCCACCGGTTCGGTGATGGACAGTTTTTCCAACAACCTGACCCGCCCGCAAAATCTCTACTTCAGCCAGTTCCTGCTGGCGTTCGGCAGTACGTTTTTTCTCGGCCCGACCATGGTGTTCGGGACGCGCAACGTGCTGACCAACCCACGCAACCTGGTGAGTTTTTCCGTGCTGTTCGGGATCTGCAACAACCTCGGCGGGCTGCTCGGCGCGGCGTTGCTTGGCACGTTTCAGATCGTGCGGGAGAAGTACCATTCCAGCCACATCGTCGATCATCTGGTGATGTCCGATCCCTTGGTGGCCGCGCGCGTGCAGAGCGGCGGTTCAGCCTATGGCGGGTTGCTGGCCGACCCGAGCCTGCGCAATCTGGCCGGGATGCGCAGCCTCGCCAATGCAGCGACACGCGAAGCGAACGTGCTGGCCTATAACGATGTCTTCATGCTGATCGCGGTCATTGCCGTACTGACCATGATCTGGCTTTCGATTCGCGCGTTGTGGCTGATGAGTACCACCAAAGCCATTGAGCCGACACCTTCCGTACCATCAAGCGGCGCCATTTCTTCATGACCGAACCGACCACCACAACCACTAACGCCATTGCCGCCACGCCTGAAGGTGAGGCGCCGCCATCGTCAGCCAATACCGAGCCGCGTTCGCTGCGGGTGCGGATCATTTCTTCGCTGGGCTTTGCGGCGATCGCCATTGTCGGCGTACTGATCGTGTTGTATGCGTGGCAATTGCCGCCGTTCAGCAGCGCCGTGGAAACCACGGAAAACGCCTTGGTGCGCGGGCAGGTGACGATCATCGGCCCGCAGCTCAGCGGTTACGTGTTCGAGGTGCCGGTGCAGGACTTCCAGTACGTCAAGGCCGGGGACCTGCTGGTGCGATTGGATGACCGCATTTATCAGCAGCGCCTCGACCAGTCGCTGGCACAACTGGCGGTGCAAAAGGCCGGGCTGGCCAACGTCGTGCAGCAGCGCAACAGCGCCGAGGCAACGATCAAATTGCGCCAGGCGGTGTTGGCCGACAGCCAGGCGCAGTTGCGCAAGAGCGAGGCCGATCTGCGGCGTAATCAGGAACTGGTGCGCGACGGTTCGGTGTCGAAACGCGAGTTCGACGTGACCCTCGCTGCCAATGCGCAGAGCACGGCGGCAGTGGCGCAGGCCAAGGCCAATCTGGAAATCGCCCGGCAGGACCTGCAAACGGTGATCGTCAATCGCGGCTCGCTGGAAGCTGCGGTGGCCAGCGCCGAAGCGGCGGTGCAACTGGCACGGATCGATCTGTCGAACACGCGGATTGTCGCCCCGCGCGACGGCCAGCTCGGGCAGATCGGCGTGCGCCTCGGCGCCTACGTCAACTCCGGCGCGCAATTGATGGCATTGGTGCCGGATCAGAAATGGGTGATCGCCAACATGAAGGAAACCCAAATGGCCAACGTGCGTGTCGGGCAACCGGTGCGCTTCACCGTCGACGCCTTGAACCACCGCCGATTCACTGGCCATGTGCAGCATATTTCGCCGGGCACCGGTTCGGAATTTGCCTTGCTCCAGGCCGACAATGCCACTGGCAACTTCGTCAAGATCGCTCAGCGCGTGCCAGTGCGCATCACCATCGATCCCGATCAGCAGGAGCAGGAACGGCTACGACCGGGCATGTCGGTGGTGGTCAGCATCGACACCGCAGCCGGCGACACCCAACCCCACTGATCAATGCATAACCCTGTGGGAGCGAGCCTGCTCGCGAAAGCGGTGTCTCAGATAAAGAAATGTTACTGATACGACGCTTTCGCGAGCTGGCTCGCTCCCACAGGATTAGTGCTCACGGGCTCTATTCACTCGGGCGAGGGGGTGACCCGGCAACTCTTGCGGTTGCGAATCTGCTCGTCGCTGGGTCGTTCGCGGACGAACTCGAAGCGCGGTTCGCCTTCGCTGTAATGCACCAGCCAGCCCCATTCCAGTTCGCTTTCGTTCTGCCCGGGTTGTGGTGGCCGGGCCCACCAGGGTTCTTTGCTGAGGATCTCGCGCATGGCAGCCTCCGGTTGATGGCAATCCATGAACTATAGCTTCCTGTCGCGAGTCGTCAGAACAGGCTGTGTAGAATCGGCGCGGTCATGACGAACAAGGGGAGAGGGCAATGATTGATGGGGTGCGCAAGGATGAGCCGTCGAAGCGATTGTTTTTTGCCTTGGATTGCCCGCCAGCGCAGCGCAAGGCGATCGCCCAGTGGCGTTCGGAGCTGGGTCTGCGCAACGGCAGGCCGGTGCCGGCGGACAACTTTCATCTGACCTTGCTGTTTCTCGGCGCGGTGCCGCTGGCGCAGATTCATGGCGTCTGCGAAGCCGCGGGCAGTGTGCGCACGCCGGGGGAAGCGTTGCGGATTTCGCTGGATCGCTTGCAGGTCTGGCATCGCGCCGGTGTCCTGTCATTGGCACCGGAGCAGGCGCCGCCGGGATTGTTGCGCCTGGTCTATGCGCTGGAGCAAGCGATGCTGCCGTTCGGTTTTGAAGAACCCACCCATGAGTTCCGTCCGCACCTGACCCTGGCTCGCGAATACCGTGCGCCGGAGCCGGAAGCGGGCACGCCGCCGGAGTTTTTCCTGCGCGCTGAACGCTTCGCCTTGTTCGAATCGCACAAGGGCCGCTATCGGGTGGTGCAGGACTGGCCGCTGATCTGAGCGACAAAAAAGGCGCCCGAAGGCGCCTGCACATTCACCCGAGCCGAGGGAGCCGGGTGAGGCCGTTCAGAGCAAGGGGCAGCGGTGGTAAGGCGCTGCGTGAACGGGAAACTTGTGATTCTGTCTGGCATAACGCCGAACCACTGTAGGAGTGAGCCTGCTCGCGATGACGTCAGCACATTCACTATCGAAGCTGGCTGAAACACCGCTATCGCGAGCAGGCTCACTCCTACATGTGGATCACTGGTGTGCTTATTTCCCGAGCTTCACCCGCGTCCAGCCGCGCGTCATGATGCGCTGTGTGGCAATTGGCTGATCCGGCACGGCATACAACGTCGCCATCACCGCTTGCGATGGATACGAGCCCGGTTCATTGCGGATCGCTTCGTCCACCAGTGGCGTGGCCGCTGCGTTGGCGTTGCTGTAGCCGATGCTGTTGGTGACTTCGGCGATGATGTCCGGGCGCATCAGGAAGTCCATGAACAGGTAGGCGTTGTCGACGTTCGCAGCGTCGCGCGGGATGGCGACCATGTCGTAGAAACTGCCGGCGCCTTCCTTGGGAATGCTGTAGTCGATCACCACCTTGTTGCCCGATTCCACCGCCCGGGCCTTGGCCTGCAGGACGTCGCCGGAATAACCGACCGCTACGCAGATGTTGCCGTTGGCCAGATCGGAGATGTACTTCGAGGAATGGAAATACGCCACATACGGGCGGATTTTCATGAACAGCGCTTCCGCCTCGGCGATGTGCGCCTTGTCCTTGTCGTTCACCGGATAGCCCAGGTAGTGCAGGGCGGCCGGGAGCATCTCGGTCGGCGAATCGAGAAAACTGATGCCGCAGGCTTTGAGTTTTTCCGCGTTCTGCGGTTTGAACAGCAAGTCCCAGGAGTTGGTCGGGGCGTTGGCGCCGAGCACTTCCTTGACCTTGGCCGGATTGAAGCCGATACCGATAGAGCCCCACATGTACGGGAACGCGTGCGCGTTGTCCGGATCACTGGCGGAGGCGTTTTTCAGCAGTACCGGGTTGAGATTCTTCCAGTTCGGCAGCTTCGATTTGTCCAGCGGCTGATAGACGCCGGCCTTGATCTGCTTGGCCAGAAAACTGTTCGACGGTACGACGATGTCGTAACCGGATTTGCCCGCCAGCAGGCGCGCCTCGAGGGTTTCGTTGCTGTCGAAGACGTCGTAGGTCACGCGAATACCGGTCTCGTCTTCGAACTTCTTCACGGTGTCCGGCGCGATGTAATCGGACCAGTTGTAAACACGCAGCACCTTGTCGTTGGCCTGGGCGCCCATGACCATTGCGCCCATTAAGGACAGTGTCAGCAGAGTCCTGCCAAACATTTTCATCGGTACAACTCCCTTCTTCTTATTCAAAAACCGAACACAAAACATGATGTACACAGAACCATTGTGGCGAGGGAGCTTGCTCCCGCTGAGCTGCGAAGCGCCCGCAAAATCTTGTGAGCGCTGCGCACTCAAGCGGGAGCAAGCCTCCTCGCCACAGGTTTTTATAGTCCTAGAGTCAGGCTGTGGCCGCTGCGGCACGTTGCGGCTGCCAAGACTCATTCGCGGTCTGATCCATTGCTTCCTGGATTGCCCGTTTGCGATTGGCTTCCGCTTTGCGGCCGAAGTGCCAGACGAGGAAAGTCACCAGCGACACCGCCAGCAGAATCAGGCTGGCCACCGCGTTGATCTCGGGTTTCACACCCAGACGCACCGCCGAGAACACTTCCATCGGCAGCGTCGTCGAGCCCGGCCCGGAGACGAAACTCGCCAGCACCAGGTCATCCAGCGACAAGGCAAATGACATCATCCCGCCTGCCGCCAGCGACGGCGCGATCATGGGGATGGTGATCAGGAAAAACACCTTGAACGGTTTCGCGCCGAGATCCATCGCCGCTTCTTCGATCGACAGATCCAGCTCGCGCAGGCGGGCGGAGACTACCACCGCGACATAAGCCGCACAAAAGGTCGTGTGAGCAATCCAGATGGTGACGATGCCTCGCTCCTGCGGCCAGCCGATCAGCTGCGCCATCGCTACGAACAGCAGCAACAACGACAGACCGGTGATCACTTCCGGCATCACCAGCGGCGCGGTGACCAGGCCGCCAAACAGCGTGCGACCCTTGAAGCGCGTGACGCGAGTCAGGACAAAAGCGGCGAGGGTGCCCAGCGCCACCGCAGCAATCGCGGTGTAGCAGGCAATCTCCAGCGAGCGCACCACCGAGCCCATCAGTTGCGTGTTGTCGAGCAGGCCGGCATACCACTTGATTGACCAGCCACCCCAGACGGTCACCAGTTTCGAGGCGTTGAACGAGTAGATCACCAGAATCAGCATCGGCAGATAAATGAACATCAGGCCGAAGATCAGCATGAACCTGGAAAAGTTGAAGCGTTTCATCCCCGTGCCTCCATCTCTTTGGCCTGACTGCGGTTGAACAGCAGAATCGGCACAATCAGGATCAACAGCATCACCACCGCCAGGGCGGACGCCACCGGCCAGTCGCGGTTATTGAAGAACTCTTGCCACAGCACGCGACCGATCATCAGCGTCTCCGGGCCACCCAACAGTTCCGGAATCACGAACTCGCCGACCACCGGAATAAACACCAGCATGCAGCCGGCAATGATCCCGTTCTTCGCCAGTGGCACGGTGATCTTCCAGAAGTTGTTGAAGTTGCTCGAACCCAAGTCCTGCGCGGCTTCCAGCAGGCTGTTGTCGTGCTTGACGAGGTTGGCGTAGAGCGGCAGAACCATGAACGGCAAATACGCGTACACGACACCTATATAGACGGCAGTGTTGGTGTTGAGGATCTCGATCGGGTGATCGGTGAGCCCGGTCCACATCAGAAACGCATTGAGCAAACCGTTGTTGCTGAGGATGCCCATCCACGCATAAACGCGGATCAAAATCGCCGTCCAGGTCGGCATCATGATCAACAGCAGCAGGACGTTTTGCGTTTCCTTGCCGGTCCTGGTGATCGCGCAGGCCATCGGAAAACCGATCGCCAGGCACATCAGCGTGCTCAGTGCTGCGACCTTCAGCGAACCGAGGTAGGCCGACAGGTATAGCTCGTCTTCGCCGAGCAGGGTGTAGTTGCCGATGTTCAGCAGCAGCTGGAATTTCTGTTCGGCGAAAGTGTAGATCTCAGAGTACGGCGGGATCGACAGCGCGGCTTCCGAGAAGCTGATCTTCATCACCAGAAAGAACGGCAGCATGAAAAACAGAAACAGCCAGATGAACGGAATGCCAATCACCCATTTTCGTCCGCTGGGCACCAGGCGCAGGAATTGCTGATTGAAGGTTCTCATGAGCGCAGTACCACGCCGCTGTCGTCTTCCCACCAGACGTAGACCTTGTCGTCCCAGGTCGGCCGCGCACCACGACGTTCGGCGTTAGCCATGAACGACTGGACGATCTTGCCGCCGGGCAGCTCGACGTAGAACACCGAGTGACCGCCGAGGTAGGCGATGTCGTGCACCTTGCCTTCGGACCAGTTGTAGCGGAACTCCGGTTGGCTGGTGCTGACGAGCATTTTCTCCGGGCGGATGGCGTAGGTGATCGACTTGTCCTGCACCGAAGTGCTGACGCCGTGACCGACGTAAATCTTCTGCTGCAAATCCGGGCTGTGGATGATCGCGTGGCCTTCCAGATCTTCCACCACGGTGCCGTCGAAGGCGTTCACGTTGCCGATGAACTCGCAGACCATGCGGCTGACCGGCGCTTCATAAATGTCGACCGGGCTGCCGATCTGCGCGATCCAGCCCAGGTGCATGATTGCGATGCGCTGAGCCATGGTCATGGCTTCTTCCTGGTCGTGGGTCACCATCACGCAGGTCACGCCGACGCGTTCGATGATCTCCACAAGCTCAAGCTGCATCTGCGAACGCAGTTTCTTGTCCAGCGCCCCCATCGGCTCGTCGAGCAGCAACAGTTTCGGCCGTTTCGCCAGCGAGCGGGCGAGGGCGACGCGCTGCCGCTGACCGCCGGACAATTGGTGCGGGCGGCGTTTGGCGTATTGGGTCATGTGCACCAGACGCAGCATTTCTTCGACGCGGGCATCGATTTCACTGGCAGGCAAACGGTCCTGTTTGAGGCCGAAGGCGATGTTCTGCGCCACGGTCATGTGCGGGAATAACGCGTAGGACTGGAACATCATGTTGATCGGCCGCTCGTACGGCGGCATGTCGGTGATGTCCACGCCATCGAGCAGAATCCGCCCCTCGGTCGGCCGCTCGAAACCGGCGAGCATGCGCAGCAGGGTCGATTTGCCCGATCCGGAGCCACCCAGCAGCGCGAAGATTTCGCCCTGATGGATCTCCAGGGACACATCGTCCACGGCCACGGTTTCGTCGAACTTCTTGGTGACACGGTCGACTTTCACCAACACCTTTTTCGGTTGCTGATGACCTTCGAGTGCCTTCCGGTAAGTGCTGGAGGCGTTTGCCATGTGAAACTCCCAACAGGTTTCGTGTGCCTGGCCAACGTGGCCGGGCTTAAGTGGATTGCAAGCCTGCAAATGCACCTGTAGGAGCTGCCGAAGGCTGCGATCTTTTGATTTTGTTTTTCAGGATCAAGATCAAGAGATCGCAGCCTTCGGCAGCTCCTACAGGGCTCCTGCCCTGCGGCTTGGGTCGTACTTGTTGTTATTACGGGTGTCGCGGTTCACGACTGACAGGGGTGCAAACGCACACCCGCCAGCCGCTGGGGCAGTAAATCGTTACTTGATTCGTGGTTGCGTCAGCGCTGGTTGCGCCGCGCCGCCCGCTGCCGGCACGCTGCGCCGAACGCCTGGAAAATCTTCAGGTAATCGGGGTTGTCCAGCACTTGCCATTCCGGGTGCCATTGCACGCCGAGTGCGAAGGTCGGGCTGTGCTCCACCGAGATCGCTTCGATCAAACCGTCCGGCGCCACCGCTTCGGCACGCAGGCCGGCGGCGAGGCGGTCGATGCCCTGGCTGTGAATCGAATTGACCTGAAACTCGTTGGGCAACTCCAGCGCTTCGAACACACCGCCGGCGAGCACGCTGACCGCATGAGCCGGGGCGTATTGCACCGCGACATCCGGGCTGTCGGCCTCACGGTGATCGAGCATGCCCGGCAGCTCATGCACCTTCTGATGCAGACTGCCGCCGAAGGCCACGTTCATTTCCTGAAAGCCACGGCAAATGCCGAGCACCGGAACGCCCGCCGCGATGGCTGCACGCAATAAAGGAAGGGTGGTGGCGTCGCGGGCCGGGTCGTGATCCGTGCCAGGCGCACTGGTCGGGCCTTGATAGTGGAAAGGCTGCACATTCGAGGGTGAGCCGGTCAGCAACAGACCATCGAGCTGGCCGAGCAGGTCGTCGATTTCAGTCAGGTTGCCGAGGGAAGGAATGACCACTGGCAGCCCTTCAGCACCAACGCTGACAGCACGTACGTACTTGTCGCCGCTGATGTGATAGGGATGCAGGCCAATCTGTTTGACGCACGCAGTAACGCCGATCAATGGCTTGAATGCCATTTTTATTCACCTCGAAGTCTGTCACTTGAACGAGCTTTTCCGGAGCTTAGCCTCGTTGATTTTAATTAACAACTGCCATGTAAAAAATTCTAAACGCCGATCATCAGGTTGCGCTGGTTTCATGGGGTTTGACGGCGAATCTGGCACGAGAGTGTGAATAAAAGCCCGAAAAATAAAGGCTGCGGGGCCTGCTGTTCGCTATTGACTTCACTTTGCCTTTCGGATTGACTGGCTGCGCAATACGGTGGTGAACATAATAATTAACAGCTAAATAGGTGCATCATGTCGGTCCCTC
This sequence comes from Pseudomonas sp. HN2, assembly GCF_020736465.1. Taxonomy (NCBI): domain Bacteria; kingdom Pseudomonadati; phylum Pseudomonadota; class Gammaproteobacteria; order Pseudomonadales; family Pseudomonadaceae; genus Pseudomonas; species Pseudomonas sp. HN2. The sequence goes on along the minus strand of NZ_CP085885.1, from coordinate 3,689,693 downwards.
TGCGTACCGTTCAACTCAACGAAGCCAACGCATTCCTTAAGAAATATCCTGAGGTTTTGTACGTCGACCTTCTGATTGCGGATATGAACGGTGTGGTGCGCGGCAAGCGCATCGAACGCACCAGTCTTCATAAGGTGTACGAAAAAGGCATCAACCTGCCGGCGTCGCTGTTCGCGCTGGACATCAATGGCTCGACGGTGGAAAGCACCGGCCTGGGTCTGGACATTGGCGATGCCGATCGCATCTGCTATCCGATTCCCGGCACCTTGAGCATCGAGCCGTGGCAAAAGCGCCCGACCGCACAACTGCTGATGACCATGCACGAGATCGAAGGCCAGCCGTTCTTTGCCGACCCGCGTGAAGTGCTGGCCAATGTGGTGCGCAAGTTCGACGACCTCGGCCTGACCATTTGCGCCGCGTTCGAACTGGAGTTCTATCTGATTGACCAGGACAACGTGAACGGCCGTCCGCAGTCGCCACGCTCGCCAGTGTCGGGCAAACGTCCGGTATCGACTCAGGTGTACCTGATCGACGATCTCGACGAATACGTCGACTGCCTGCAAGACATCCTCGAAGGCGCGAAAGAGCAGGGCATCCCGGCTGACGCGATCGTCAAGGAAAGCGCCCCGGCGCAGTTCGAAGTCAACCTGCATCACGTTTCCGACCCGATCAAGGCCTGCGATTACGCGGTGCTGCTCAAGCGTCTGGTGAAAAACATCGCCTACGACCACGAGATGGACACGACTTTCATGGCCAAGCCGTATCCGGGCCAGGCCGGCAACGGTTTGCATGTACACATTTCGATTCTGGACAAAGAAGGCAACAACATCTTCGCCAGCGAGGATCCCGAGCAGAACGCCGCGCTGCGTCACGCGATCGGCGGTGTGCTCGAGACCCTGCCGGCGCAAATGGCGTTCCTCTGCCCGAACGTCAACTCCTATCGCCGCTTCGGCGCGCAGTTCTATGTGCCGAACTCGCCGAGCTGGGGCATCGACAACCGCACCGTCGCCGTGCGCGTGCCGACCGGTTCAGCGGACGCCGTGCGCATCGAACACCGCGTCGCCGGTGCCGATGCCAACCCATACCTGCTGATGGCTTCGGTGCTGGCCGGTATTCACCACGGTCTGACCAACCAGATCGAACCGGGCGCTCCGGTCGAAGGCAACAGCTACGAGCAGAACGAGCAGAGCCTGCCGAACAACCTGCGCGACGCCCTGCGTGAGCTCGACGACAGCGAAGTCATGGCGCGCTACATCGACCCGATGTACATCGACGTGTTTGTCGCGTGCAAGGAAAGCGAGCTTGCCGAGTTCGAGAACTCGATTTCTGACCTTGAGTACAACTGGTATCTGCATACCGTCTAAAAGCTGACACCCAACCCTGTAGGAGCTGCCGAAGGCTGCGATCTTTTGACTTTGATTTTCGGAGCAAGAGCTAAAGATCGCAGCCTTCGGCAGCTCCTACATGGGAACGGGTTATCAGATTTCGTTTGGCGTGCGTTCGCCCATCCCCATTCCTTTTGTCGAGCTCATAACAATGACCACAACCCGCAACGACTGGGAACACCGCTTCCAGTCCCTGTCCATCGAATCCCGCGCCTTCATCAACGGTGAATACCGCCCGGCGATCAGTGGCGACACCTTCGAATGCCTGAGCCCGGTCGATGGCCGCTTTCTCGCCGCCGTCGCCAGTACCGATGAAGCCGACGCCAACCTCGCGGTGGAAGCCGCGCGTCAATCGTTCAACTCCGGCATCTGGGCGAAAAAGGCCCCGGCCGAGCGCAAGCGCATCCTGATCCGTTTCGCCGATCTGATCCTGCAGCACCAGGAAGAACTGGCGCTGCTGGAAACCCTCGACATGGGCAAACCGATCAGCGATTCGATGAGCATCGACATCCCGGCCACCGCCAACGCGATCCGCTGGAGCGCCGAGGCCATCGACAAGATCTACGACGAAGTCGCCGCCACCCCGCACGACCAACTCGGCCTCGTCACCCGCGAGCCCGCCGGTGTGGTCGCGGCGATCGTGCCGTGGAATTTCCCGCTGATCATGGCCAGCTGGAAGTTCGCTCCAGCGCTGGCAGCGGGTAACTCGTTCATTCTCAAGCCTTCGGAAAAGTCGCCACTGACCGCCATCCGTATTGCGCAGCTTGGGCTGGAGGCCGGGATTCCGAAGGGCGTGTTCAACGTGCTGCCGGGCTTCGGTCACACCGTCGGCAAGGCGCTGGCGTTGCATATGGATGTCGACGTCCTGGCCTTCACCGGTTCCACGGCGATCGCCAAGCAACTGATGATTTACGCCGGCCAAAGCAACATGAAACGCGTCTGGCTCGAGGCCGGCGGCAAGAGCCCGAACGTGGTGTTTGCCGACGCACCGGATCTGCGCGCCGCAGCCCAAGCAGCGGCCGGTGCCATCGCCTTCAATCAGGGTGAAGTCTGCACCGCCGGTTCGCGCCTGCTGGTCGAACGTTCGATCCGCGAGCAGTTTATTCCGCTGCTGGTGGAAGCCTTGCAAGCGTGGAAACCGGGGCATGCGCTTGATCCGGCCACCACCGTCGGCGCCGTGGTCGACCAGCGTCAGCTCGACAACGTGCTGCGCTACATCAGCATCGGTCGCGAGGAGGGCGCCGAGCTGATTGCCGGCGGCCAGCGCACCCTCGAAGAAACCGGTGGCCTCTACGTGCAGCCAGCGATTTTCGACGGCGTGACCAACGCAATGACCATCGCTCAGGAAGAAATCTTCGGCCCGGTGCTGTCGCTGATCACCTTCGACACCGCTGAAGAAGCCCTGCAGATCGCCAACGACAGCATCTTCGGCCTTGCCGCCGGTGTGTGGACCAGCAACCTGAGCAAGGCGCACACCTTCGCCCGTGGCCTGCGTGCCGGTAGCGTCTGGGTCAACCAGTACGACGGCGGCGACATGACCGCACCGTTCGGTGGTTTCAAGCAATCGGGCAACGGTCGCGACAAATCGCTGCACGCGTTCGACAAGTACACCGAGCTGAAAGCGACCTGGATCAAGCTCTAATTCTTTTACAGCGGCGGTCGCCCCTGGTTGGCGACCCTCGGAGAAATGTATGAAACAGCAACACGTCAACAGCTACTACGCCGCCACCCGCAACGAAGTCATCGACTTTCCGATTCTCGAAGAAGCGCTGGACTGCGACGTCTGCATCATCGGCGCAGGCTATACCGGTCTTTCCTCGGCGCTGTTCCTCAGCGAGGCTGGCTACAAAGTCACGGTGTTGGAAGCGGCGAAAGTCGGCTACGGTGCCAGCGGTCGCAACGGCGGGCAACTCGTCAACTCCTACAGCCGCGACGTCGATGTCATCGAAGAGCGCTACGGTGACAAGACTGCGGAAATCCTCGGCAGCATGATCTTCGAAGGCGCCGACATCATCCGTTCGCGCATCCAGGATTACGACATCAAGTGCGACTATCGCCCGGGCGGTATTTTCGCGGCGATGAACAAGAAGCAACTCAACGGTCTGGCCGAGCAGAAGCGCAACTGGGAACGCTACGGCAACCGCAGTCTGCAGATGCTCGATGCAGCGGACATTCGTCGTGAAGTCGGCTCCGATGCTTACGTTGGCGGTTTGCTGGACATGCAGGGTGGCCACGTTCATCCGTTGAACCTGGCGCTAGGGGAGGCCGCTGCCATCGTGCGTTTGGGCGGCAAGATCTACGAGCAATCGGCGGCGGTGGAAATTACCTACGGCGAGCCGATCACCGTGCGCACCGGCAAAGGGCTGGTCCGCGCCAAATACCTGCTGATCGCCGGCAATGCTTATCTGCCGCAAGGCCTCGACAACCGCGTCACCGCGAAAAGCATGCCGTGCGGCTCGCAGATCGTCGTCACCGAACCGCTGACCGAGCAGCAGGCACGCAGCCTGATCACCAACAACTATTGCGTCGAAGACTGTAATTACCTGCTCGATTACTATCGCCTCACCGCCGACAACCGTCTGCTTTATGGCGGCGGCGTGGTCTACGGCGCGCGGGAGCCGGACGACATCGAACAGCTGATTCGGCCGAAGATCCTCAAGACCTTCCCGCAGCTCAAGGACGTGAAAATCGACTACCGCTGGACCGGAAATTTCCTGCTGACCATGTCGCGCATGCCGCAATTCGGTCGTATCGAAAAGAACGCCTACTACATGCAGGGCTACAGCGGCCACGGCGTTACCTGCTCACACCTGGCCGGCAAACTGATCTCGGAAATGATCCGCGGCGACGCCGAACGCTTCAACGCCTTCGCCTCCCTGCCGCACATGCCGATGCTCGGCGGCCGCACCTTCTCCGCACCGCTCACCGCGCTGGGCGCTGTCTATTACTCCCTGCGCGACCGTTTCGGCGTCTGATTGACCTCACCGGCGACGGTCCCCAAGACCGCGCCGGTTTTTCCCTGTGGGAGCGAGCCTGCTCGCGAAGAGGCCACTCCAGCCACCAATGCAATTCCTGACACACCAGAATCCAACTGTAGGAGTGAGCCTGCTCGCGATAGCGGTGTGTCCGCCCCGAATCATTACCTGACACACCGCCATCGCGAGCAGGCTCACTCCTACAGATCCGGATTACCAAGGCATAAATGACTTTTGCCCAACCATCCATCGAACCTGCTGAGCAACACCCGCAAACGTGATTTAATAGCCGCCTTTCACGGTTCCGGGACACGGGAGCAACGTGATCCGCGCGACCTGCGCGTCACCCGCCACCCACCCCCATTACCCTTAAGTACCTCAACATAAGGCAGTCATGGATACGGGTTCTCGACTCAAACTAGTACGCGAAAGCTACAAACTCTCCCAGCGCGAGCTCGCCCGGCGCAGCGGCGTGACCAACGCGACCATCTCGCTGATCGAACAGAACCGCGTCAGCCCCTCCGTCAGCTCGCTGAAAAAGCTGCTCGAAGGCATACCGATGTCCTTGGCCGACTTCTTCACCTTCGACCAGCCGCCGCGCGAACACCAATACGTCTTCCGCGCCAACGAACAACCCGACCTCGGCCGCCACGGCCTGCGCCTGCTGCTCATCGGCGCCTCCGTCCCCAGCCGCCAGATGCGCCTGCTCCGCGAACAATACGCCCCCGGCGCCAGCTCCGGCGAAGAGCCGATCGTGCACGCCGAAGGCGAAGAGTGCGGGCTGGTCACGCGCGGCACCGTGGAGTTGACCGTGGACGGGCAGGTGAGTGTGTTGAGTGCGGGGGACGGGTATTACTTTCCGACCACGCTGCCGCACAAGTTCCGCAATATCGGGGCGGATGAGGCTGAGATTATCAGTGCGAATACGCCGGCGAATTTTTGAGGGGCATGCATTTCGCATAGCTTTATCGAGGTTGATTTTTCAGGAACCCGCGGGCCGTCCGGGTGTTTTGCTGCGAAGCGTTCAGGCGTCGTAATTTGGCGAAACATTCGGGTGATAACCATTCGTCCGACGCGTCGCACGTTCGCTGCACACCTGCTTCCAATGCTGTAACTCCACACGCAAAGGAAGAGCCACCATGCTGAACCATAGATTTGCGGTGATTACCCTCGCGGCATTGCTGTTCGGCAGTTCGCCGTACACGCTCGCGGCTGGCGAAACGTCGACCCCGAAGGCGAGCGACGGCACCAGCCAGACCCGTGAACCGGCGTCTCCAGCCACCAATGCCGACCCGGATGCCGATTCGCTGCCCCAAGGTGGTGATGGTGGCAAGACCGACAATGGGCCGGTGCCTTCTGCCTCTAAACCCAGCCCTGCGGGTCAACCGTCCGGTAGCAGCAGTGGCGGGAGCGGCGGTAGTTGATGGGTGTCGCAAGCTGAAAGCCCGGTCTTTTGAGCCGGGCTTTTTTCTGCGCACAAGATGCTGTCTTTATTAACCTGATGTCTCTTCGAGGCCGGGTTATTTATCCCTGCCATTCGTCAGCCGCCCCGCATTTTCACCGAATTCCTGTTTCCAATGCGTAACTCACCCCGCAAAGGAACCATCGATATGCGCCCAGTCAAACTCGCAGCACTCTCCCTGGCCACCCTGCTATCCGCCACCTCGCTCTACGCAACAGCCGCCAGCGACACCCCTGAACCCACTGCAAACGACGGCAACAGCCAAACCAACCCGAGCGCGCCGGAAGACATTCATTCCAATGGCGCCACCGTGCCCAAGGGCACTCAGGGCAACACCACCAACAATGATGGCTCGACACCTTCGGGCTCCAAGCCCAGTGGTTCGAAGCAGTCGAACGACAGCGGTACCAGCAGCGGCGCTGGTGAGGGCTGATGGTGGGTTCAAATACAGCAAGCCCGGCATCCAGCCGGGCTTTTTGACAGATCCTGGAAGCTACTTGGCCTTCCAGTCACCACCACTGTTCTCACAATCAATCTTCGCCTGAGCCAGATGCTCACCGTCGTAGTAATACGTGGTGACTTTGGCGTTGTCGGGCATGTTCAGCGGTTTGGCGCTTTTGTCTTTGCTGGTCGAGTGCGGATTAGCGAGGGATTCCTGGGTGAGGCGGGCGGTGCAGGTGGCCTGGTAGTGGTCGTCGCAGCGCTCGACTTTTTTCTTGGTGGCGTTGAGGGTGTCCTTGCTTTCGTTGCTGCACGACCAGTTGATGGAGTCCACGGGCATGCCTTCGTATTCGTAGCAGCTGTGGGTTTCCACGGCGGGCACTGCGGCGCTGGAGGAGCGGGTCTGGACGTCGCAGCCTTCGGCCATGACGCAAGTGGGGATGATGGCGAATGTGGCGATCAGGAGCAGCAGTCGGGTTTTCATCGGCAGTTCCTCTCCAATGGCGCCGCGTCTGATCGGTGATTTGGCGCTTGTCTGGTTTCGAGGCGGCGCAGGCGGGCAAGGTTCAATCGGCTTTGCGCTGCACGATCTTCGCGTACACTGCGCAACAATCAGAAACATTCAGCGCAGGATTCGATTCCCATGGCCCAAACCCTCGAACGCGCCATCGCCATTGCCGCCACGGCCCACAGCGGGCAGGTGGACAAGGGCGGCGCGCCGTACATTTTGCATCCGCTGAAAGTCATGTTGCGCATGAACACGCTGGAAGAACGCATCGTCGCTGTGCTGCACGATGTGGTCGAGGATTGCGGGGTGAGTCTGGATGATTTGCGCGGGGAAGGTTTCAGCGAAGAGGTGCTGGCGGCGATTGCAGCAGTGAGCAAAGTGCCCGGCGAGTCCTACGAGGATTTCGTCGACCGCGCCGCGCAGAACCCGATCGGCCGGGTAGTGAAGCTGGCGGATCTGGAAGAGAACAGCGATATCTCGCGGATCACCTCGCCGAGTTGGGAGGATCTGGAGCGGGTCGAGAAGTATCGGCGGGCGATTGCACGGCTTCGCGCATAAAACGCAACCCCCCGTAGGAGCTGCCGAAGGCTGCGATCTTTTGATCTTGATCTTAAAAAATCAAAAGATCGCAGCCTTCGGCAGCTCCTACAGGGAAATGGTGGTGTGTCAGTTGGATAGCCAGGAAGGCGACTATGAAATCCATTGTGTGCTTGTTGATTGCCGCCGGTTTCGGCGCGTTGTTGCAGTTTGAAGGCGTTCCCCACGGTTTGTTGTTGGGCTCGATTGTGGTGACCGCGTTGTTTGCCAGCAAAACCGGCATCGCCCCGGCAACCCCTTATGGCTTGGGCTACATCCAGGTCACGCTGGGCATCGCCACCGGGCTTATGTTCGAAGCCTGGGACAGCGAAACGGCCTCGACGATGTTGCCCAGCCTTGGCATCTTGCTGATCTGCCTCGCCGTACAAATCGCCCTCGCTGGCTGGTGGCTGACACGCGGCGCCGGCTGGAATCGCACCGATGCGCTGTTGGCGGTGTATCCCGGCGCATTGGCCGCGGTGTTCGATTTGCTTGAATCGGAAAAGGCTTCGAGCAAGGTCATCATCGTGCACCTGATGCGGCTGCTATTGATCACCGTGCTGGTGAGCTTGCTCATTCCCGGGCAAGCAGCGGTGGCTGAAGTCGCCAGCGATCCGTTGACCACAGGCATGGCGCTGACCGCGTGCTCAGTCATCGCTTTGAGCGTATTGCTCGGGCGTTTGCTGCTGCTGATCGGCGTCCCGGCGCCATTCATGCTTACCGCGATCCTCCTTACCGCGGTGTTTGTGAAGTCAGGATGGCTGCATGGCTTTCACATGCCGGAGTGGAGCTTGAACCTGGCGGCACTGATTCTCGGCGTGCGCATCGGCTCGCGGTTTCAGGGACTTGGCATCGCGGAACTGGCGCGACATGGGCGCACGGCGTTGGTCTCGGTGGGGTTGATGATTGTGGTCGCGGCGGTGTTTGCTGAAGGGGCCGCAAGTTGGCTGGGCAGTGATCCGCTGTCGTTGTGGCTGGCGTATATGCCGGGCGCAATCGAGACGATTGCGATCGTCGCGTTTGGTGGCGGGCTGAATGTGGTGTTTATCCTGACGCATCATCTGAGCCGGATGGTGTTGCTGCATTTTGCCCCGGCGTTGTTGGTGCAGTTTCGGCGGGTGCGCCAGGAAACGTGAAGCAAGCCAGTGGTGCCTGGCGATTCCTCACCCCAGCCCTCGCCCCCAAAGGGGGCGAGGGGGAAGGGAGCAGAGCGGGGGCTGTTCAAAACTTGAGTTCGGCTCGATATCCCAGATCGGCGTAATTTGCCAGAACAACTCGGTCAGTCCCCTCTCCCTTTGGGAGAGGGTGAGGGGCTAGCGGATGTGCGCTGAAAAACCCTCCAGGCCCGGCGCAATCTCATCCTTCAACGTCAACCCCGGAATCTCATACTCCCCACCATTCTGCTGCCGAAACCCGATCGGCCGCACACTCCACATTTCATCCAGGCGCAACCCCAGTTCCTCAGTGGTCTGGCCATACCGCGCCTCATCCATCCGGCTGGTGCGATACACCACAAACGGTGGCACCACATCAAACCCTGGGTAATACAGAATCCCGTGTTGAATCGGAAACAGTAAATCGTCCATCGGCCCATTGATCCCGCGTGGGCTGTAGTGCGATTCCCAGCCGCCGGTGGTAACCAGCAACATCGCCCGTTTGCCCTTCATCCTCCCTTCGCCGTATCGCTCGCCCCAGCGGCTGTCGGAGTGTTCGCCGACGCCATAGGCGAAGCCGTAGGCGTAGACACGGTCGAACCAGCCCTTGAGGATCGCCGGCATGCTGAACCACCACATCGGGAATTGCAGGATCAGTGCGTCGGCCCAGCGCAGTTTCTCTTGCTCGCGGGCGATGTCGGCGGCCTGGGTGCCGTCGGCGTAGGCGCGTTTCGAGTCGAGGGAGGCGTGGAACGGTTGCGATTGATCGCGCTGCGGTGCGTCATCGGCGTCGAGCACGGGTTTCCAGTTCATTGCGTACAGATCGGAGACCTGCACGGTGTGGCCGGCGGCTTGCAGGCGCTGGACGGTGAAGTCGCGCAGCGAGCCGTTGAGCGAAGTCGATTCAGGGTGGGCGTAAACCAGTAATACATTCATGTCGCGTGCTCCTTGAGTTGATGACTGCAGGATCAGCGCTCGCCCGGTATATTTGAAATGAATGCCTGATATGTCTGGTATAGCCATGAATAATTTGAGACGCCTCGATATCAACCTGCTGCTGACCCTCGACGTATTGCTCGCCGAGCACAACGTCACCCGCGCGGCGCAGCGTCTGCATTTGTCGCAGCCGTCGGTGAGCGTGCACTTGGCCAGACTGCGCGAAATCTTCAACGATCCGCTGTTGCTGCCCGGCCCAAGAGGCATGCGCCCGACCGCGCGCGCCGATGAACTGCGCGAGCCATTGCGTGAAGCGCTGGAGGCGTTGAGAAGGGCGGTGGCGCCAGCGGATGTGTTCGACCCGGCGCGGGCGAATAACAGCTGGAAAATCGCCGCGACCGATTACGGTGAATCCACTGTCGTGCTGCCAGCGCTCAGCCATTTGCGCGAACAGGCCCCGGGCACCCGGCTGGCGATCATCGACCTGACGCCCGCGCAAATGGTCAAGCAGGCCGAGCAGGGCGTGTTCGATCTGGCCCTGCACATCAGCGAGGACGCGCCGGCGGAGTTGCATCGGCGACCGTTGTTCACTGAACGCTATGTGCTGGCCGGGCGCATCGGTCATCCGGGATTGACCCAGGCGCCCAGCCGCGAACAATTCTGCGCGCTGGAGCACGTGCTGGTGTCGCGGGAGGGTGGGGGCTTTTTCGGCGTGACCGACAAGGCGCTGGCCGAGGTCGGCCTGGCACGGAAAGTGGTGTTGTCGGTGCCGCACTTTCTGATGGCGATGTCGGTACTGGCCAGCACCGATCTGGTGGCGATGCTGCCGTCACGCCTGGTCCGCGGCAATCCGGCGCTGCAAGTGGTCGATGCACCGTTGCAGGTGCCCGGTTATGAAATGGCGATGTTCTGGGCTGAGCGCATGCACCGCGATCCGGCGCATAAATGGTTGCGTGAGCAATTGCTCGCCTCGGTTTGACTTGCTGTCAGGCGTGGCCCAGGGCAATCGCGAACGACACGACGATCATGCAGGCGAAGGCGAAATTGAGATTCATGGGCGGTTCATCCTGAGCTTTTAAGAGTGGGGCCATTGTGAACAGGCGCAACGCAAAGAAAAAATTCGCCTTGTTGATTCCAATGATCGAAAGCATTGATAGCCGTCGCGTTTGTATTCGCCCGAGACTTTCGCTAGTGTCGCTGAAACCTGCAATTACAAGCACAAACAGGCACAACCATGCACGACCACTCCATCGCTGAATTGCCTTCGCTGCGTCGGCAGAAAATCCTTTTGCTTCTCGAACGTGACGGCAAGGTCATGGCCTCCGAGCTGAGCCAGCATTTTGCAGTCTCCGAAGACACCATCCGCCGCGATCTCGCCGAACTGGACAACGCCGGTCTGGTGCAGCGCGTGCATGGCGGGGCGTTGCCGCGACCGAAAGATTCCGGCAAGGATTACTTCACCCGCCTGGATGAGACGGACGAGATCAAAGTGCGCCTGGCGCAATTGGCGGCCCAGCACATCGAGCACGGGCAGATTGTGTTGTTCGACTCCGGCTCGACCACCTTGCAGGTAGCGCGGGCGTTACCCGCCGACATCTGCATTACCGCCGTGACCGCATCACCGCTGACGGCGATTGCCCTGTCCGAATACAAGGGCGTGAAAGTGATTCTGGCGGGCGGCGAATTGAATCCGCATTCGATGTCGGCGAGTGGTCAGGAAGCGCTGCGACTGCTGGCGGGGATCAAGGCTGATGTGGCGATTACCGGCGTTTGTGCGATTCATCCCGAGGTCGGGATCACCTCGCTGCATTTCGATGAAGTGCCGATCAAACAGGCGATGCTCAACAGCGCGACGCGGGTGATTGCGGTGACCACGGCGGACAAGCTGGGGGCGGTGGAGCCGTTCGTGGTGGCGCCGTGCACGCGCCTGCACAGGCTGATTACCGAGCGGCATCCGGGGTCGGGGAATGTCGAGGATTATCAGCGGTTGGGGATTGTGGTGGAGCAGTTGCCGGATTGAATGTTGTGTTGGATTTGAGGGGCTCATCGCGAGCAGGCTCACTCCCACAGGGTGTTGTGTCGTTCACAAATCCAATGTGGGAGCGAGCCTGCTCGCGAAAGGGCCGGTCCGGTCAGCGCAACCGCTCAAGCATCTGGTAATACCACATCCCCGCCGCCAGCAACGGGTTGCCGAGCAGGTCGCCCATCGGTACGCGAATGTGCCGGCACGCGGCGAAGGTGTCGAACTGCTCCAGCTGCCCGGTGATCGCCCGGCTCATGATTTCGCCCATGATGTGCGTGGTGGCGATGCCGTGTCCCGAATAGCCCTGGCAGTACCAGACGTTATCCGAGAGCTTGCCCAGTTGCGGGATGCGGTTGATGACGATGCCCATGGCGCAGCTCCACTGGTAATCGATCGGCACGCCTTTTAGCGCCGGGAACGTGCGCTCGATGCACGGGCGCAGTTCGGCGGCAATGTCCCGTGAGTCCTTGCCGCTGTAATTCGCGCCACCACCAAACAGCAACCTGCCGTCGGCGGTGAGCCGGTAGTAATCAAGGACGAATCGGCAGTCATAGACGGCGAGGTCTTCGCGGTTGATCTGTTGCGCCAGATCGCCGAGCGGCGCGGTGGTGACGATGCCGCCCATGGCCGGAAAAATCTTGCCCTTGAGCTGACCCGGTTCGAGTTTGTGGTAGACGTCGCCGGCGAGCATCACCTGATTGGCGTCGATCTGGCCGTGGGCGGTGCGCACGCCAGGGTTGTCGCCTTGAATGATCTCCAGCACTTCACTGTTTTCGAAGATCAGCGCACCGAGGCTTTCGGCCGCCCGCGCTTCGCCGATGCACAGGTTGAGCGGGTGCAGGTGCATGTTGCGGGTGTTCTTGATTGCGCCGTGGTAGAGCTCGCTTTGCAGCAGATCGCGAACCTGGCTGCGGTCGAGCAGGCTCACTTCATCGCCCAGACCTCGGCGCACGGCTTCGTCGTAGTCCTTGCACAGATCGGTCATGTGGCTCGGCTTGTACGCCGCGTGCAGATGGCCGTGTTTGAGGTCGCACTGGATCGCATATTTTTCGACGCGCTGGCAGATGATTTCATGCCCGCGCCAGCGCAGGTGCCAGATGAAATCGTCGACGTCATCGCCAAGACTGGCGCGCATCTGTTTGCGCATCGCACCGTCGCCGGAGAGGCTGCCGGTGACTTGCCCGCCATTGCGTCCGGTGGCGCCCCAGCCAATTTTGTGGCTTTCGACGATGGCGACTTTCAGGCCTTTTTCCGCCAGTTCGACAGCAGTGGCGACACCGGTGAAACCGCCGCCGATGATCACCACATCGACCTTGTGCTGGCCTTGCAGGGTGGGGTAGTCGGTGTCCTGGTTGAGGGTGGCGGTGTAGTAGGAATTGCAGCGAATGGTCATGTCAGGGTCCACAAAAATTCAGGTTGGTACACGGTCCCCTGTAGGAGTGAGCCTGCTCGCGATAGCGGTGCGTCAGTCAAAAATCAATTGTCTGACACACCGCTATCGCGAGCAGGCTCACTCCTACAGGGGTTGTGGTGAATCCTCAGGCTTCGGTCAGGTACCACCGCCAATCCTGCTCACCCACTTCAGCCATGAACTGCCGATACTCGGCACGCTTCACCGCCAGATACACCCCAAGGAATTCCTCCCCCAGCGCCTGCCGTGCCCACGCGGAATTTTCCAGCGCCTGCAACGACGTCAGCCAATCGGTCGGCAACAATTCTTTAGCCTGGGCATAGCCATTGCCCTCGACCGGCGCGCCCGGATCCAGCTCTTCACGAATGCCGCGATGGATGCCGGCGAGGATCGCCGCCGCTGCCAGATAGGGGTTGGCGTCGGCGCCACAGATGCGGTGTTCGATGTGCCGCGTCGGCGCTGGCCCGCCGGGAACCCGCAGGCTGACGGTGCGATTGTCGACGCCCCAGGTCGGCGCCAGTGGCGCGTAGCTGTTGGCCTGGAAACGTCGGTAGGAGTTGGCGTTGGGGCAAAACAGCAGCAGCGAATCGAGCAAGGACGCGAGCATGCCGCCAATCGCCGTGCGCAACAGCGGTGTGCCGGCCGGGTCTTGCGAGGCGAACAGATTACGGCCGTCGGCGTCCGCGAGGCTGACGTGCATGTGCATGCCGGTGCCGGCCAGATCGTCGAACGGCTTGGCCATGAATGTCGCCTGCATGCCGTGCTTGTGCGCCACGCCTTTGACCAGGCGTTTGTAACGCACCGCCTGATCCATCGCTGCCAGTGCATCGCCGTGTTCGAGGGTGATTTCCACCTGGCCCGGGGCGTATTCGGAAATTGCCGTGCGCGCCGGAATACCGTGCAGTTTGCAGGCGCTGTAGAGGTCAGCGAGGAACGGTTCGATCTGTTCCAGCTCGCGCAAGCCGTAGACTTGCGTGTGTCGCGGTCGCCCGCCGTCGGCGTCCAGCGCCGGTTGCGGGCGGCCGTTGTGATCGCGTTTGGCGTCGAGCAGATAGAACTCCAGCTCGCAGGCCATGATCGGGTGATATCCCTCGGCCTTGAGCCCGTCGATCACCTTGATCAGCAAGTGCCGAGGATCAGCGATGCTCGCCGGCAGGCCTTCGGTCGGGTGCATGCTGACCTGCACCGCTGCAGTCGGAATCTGCCGCCATGGCAGGCGCACCAGGCTGCCTTGCAGCGGATAGGCGCGGCAGTCGATATCGCCGACGTCCCAGACCAGTCCGGAGTTCTCGACGTCCTCGCCCTGCACGGTCAAACCGAGAATCGTGCTCGGCAGCGGCCGGCCGCTTTCATACACGGCGAGCAGCTCTTCACGGTGCAACAGCTTGCCGCGCGGCACGCCGTTGGCGTCGAGGATGAACAGCTCGATCATGTCGATATCGGGGTTCTGTTCGAGGAACAGGTGTGCGTCTTCGATGGCTGCGAATTTCATGGCAAATCACTCACGATGGCGCCGCACAGGCGCGCAGATTCGGCCGGACGCAGGGCGTCCCGGCAGGGATTTCATAGGGAGATCAGTCAGAGGACACAGAACCTGTGGCGAGGGAGCACGCTCCCTCGCCACAATGGCTTAGTGACTGACAGAAATCAGCAGGCGATATCCGGCGGGCGTGCGGAGTGACGCAGCTTGGAACGGCGCAGGGCCATGGGCAGATTGACGATGCGGTTCATACGCGGCCCCGCTTGCAGTGGGCGCGTACGGCAGAGACGTGCAACCTTTTGGGTTGTTGTGGTGACGTGCTCATAACGCGTGTTTCCGTTGGCGGAAAGCGTCGGCAGCAGGGCGGGCCCGGCGACCGGTGTGCCCGGATAGTAAGGGGGAATTCGCGCGCGTGTAAACGCAAAATTTGCCGGTGTCGCTTGGTGCGTTTGGTCTGATTGACCGAGTTGCGTTTTTCGCGAGCAGGCTCGCTCCCACATTGCAATGCATTTCAACTGAGGGAGCGAGCCTGCTCGCGAATGTCCGCACCTCGGTCCAGAGTGAACACGCCGGGCCCGCCGCTGTGCCATTCAGCGCAGCACGTAATCGTCCGGTTGCGGCGCGGGCGGCAATGGCGAGACGCCGAGTTCGTGCAGCACGTCGCGCTCCAGGGTACGCACCAGTGCGTCGGTCGGCAGGTCGTTTTCATCACGCCCGAACGGGTCTTCGAGTTCATCGGCAATCGCGTCGAAGCCGAAAAAGGTGTAACTGACAATCGCCGTGAACAGCGGCGTCAACCAACCCAGCGATTGCGCCATGGCGAAGGGCAGCAAAAGGCAGAACAGGTAGATAGTGCGGTGCAGCAGCAGGGTATAAGGGAAGGGCAGCGGCGTGTTCTTGATCCGGTCGCACACGGCCTGGGCCTGGCTCAGGCAGGTCAGGTGACTGGCCAGTAATTGATAACGCCATGGCGACAGCACACCGGCCGTTTCCAGCTCGGAAAACTGGCGCCCGACCTGGTGCAGGATCTGCCCGCAGTGGTCCGGTACAGCCTCGTCGATCGGCGGGCTGACCCAATCGGCACTGGCCTGCGCCTCACTCTCTGTGCGTAGCCGGGCGTTCAATGCATGGGCAAACCCGCACAAATTGCGCAACAGTTGCCGACGCAGGCTGGCGTCGTCGATGCCCTGGGTTTCGCGCATCACCGCGCGCACCCGCAGCAGCACTTCGCCCCAGGCCTTGCGGCCCTCGTACCAGCGGTCGTAACAGGCGTTGTTGCGAAAGCTGAGGAAAATCGACAGCGACAGGCCGAGCAGGGTGAACGGCGTCGCGTTGATCTCGGCGAAGTAGCGCGGCACAAGGATTTCAACCAGCACAATCACCGCCGCCAGCAGCGTCAGCATCAAGGTGCGCACGGCAATGCGTTTGGCGATCGAACCTCTGAGGGTGAAGAGCACGGCGAACTGATTGGGTCTCGGTCTGACGATCATCTCGCGGTCCCTGTTGCGCGGCGCATCAGCCGCCGGTCATGTTCATGAAACGCACCACTTGCACGTCGTCGTTGACTTCGAAGTTGTGTCGATAGGGCTTGAGTTTCATTGCCTCGATGATCGCGTTTTCCAAGCGTTCCGGGTGGCCCGGATGCGCGCGCAACACCGCTTTGAGGTCCATCGAATGCTCGTTGCCCAGGCACAGCAGCAAGCGACCTTCGACGGTCAGGCGCACGCGGTTGCAGGTGCCGCAAAAGTTGTGGCTGTGCGGTGAAATGAAGCCCAGGCGAATGTTCGGCGCTTCGGCTACGCGCCAGTAGCGCGACGGCCCTTGCGTGGACTCGGTGGAGTCGATCAGGGTAAAGCGTTCGGCGATGCGTTCACGCACCTGCGCGCTGGAATAGAACGACTCGGCGCGGCTGTGTTCGGCAATCGCGCCCAGCGGCATTTCTTCGATGAAGGAAATATCCAGATCACGCTCGATGGCGAAACTGACCAGATCGTTGATCTCGTGGTCGTTACGCCCTTGCATCACCACGCAATTGAGTTTGGTGCGGGTGAAACCGGCGGCACGGGCGGCATCGATGCCGTCGATGACTTGCGCCAGGTCACCGGTGCGCGTCAGTTCCTTGAAGCGCTGCGGGTCGAGGCTGTCGAGGCTGATGTTGAGACGCTTGACCCCGGCCTCGAACAGCGGCCTGGCCAGCCGACCCAGCTGCGAGCCATTGGTGGTCAGGCACAGTTCGCGCAGGCCGGGCAGGGCGGCGATCTGCTCGCAGAGTTGCACGACACCGGGGCGGATCAGCGGCTCGCCGCCAGTCAGGCGGATCTTGCGCGTGCCAAGGGCGACGAAGCTTTGCGCTACCTGAAACAGTTCTTCGAGGGTGAGGATCTGCTGGCGCGGCAGGAACTGCATGTCCTCGGCCATGCAGTAGACGCAGCGAAAATCGCAGCGGTCGGTGACCGACAGGCGCAGATAATCCACGCGGCGGTTGTGACCATCGATCAATTCACGCTGTGTCATGGGCTCGCCTCGTGGATGTGGAGCGCCGTCAGCGGGCGCAGATCGCGCAGGGTAGGCTGCGCTCGCCACGCCGTCCAATCACTCTGGCTGACCGAGTGATTGACGGCGTCGATGATGCCTTACGGTGCGCCAAACATTGCCGTCCAGTAAATGCCGGCGTTGCTTTTCGGATCGGTTGCGTACGCGGCGCCCAGTTCCTGATATTGCGGGTTCATCAGGTTGGCGCAATGACCGGGGCTGGCGAGCCAGCCGTCGACGACCTTGCCGACGGTGTCCTGCCCGGCGGCGATGTTTTCGCCAACCAGTTGCCCACTGTAACCGGACAGTTCGGCGCGGTCGCCGGGTGTGCGGCCGTCGCGGTCCTTGTGGTCGAGATAATTATTGTTGGCCATGTCGCGGCTGTGATCCTGGGCAACGGTGCCCAGCGTGGCGTTCCAGGCGAGCGGTGCTGCCGCCGCGAAGGACTGGCCGCCGCACTGACGGGCCTGACTGCGCGCGGTATTGAGTTGCGCCAGCAGCTTTTGCCCTTCGCTTTGCGCATCGCCGAGTTTCGCCGTCAGCAACGGCCGCGCGAGGACGATGCGCCAGTCACGGTCAACGCGGTTGACGCCGATATCGACAAACTGCGGGTCGAGCACCACCTGACAGAAGCTTTCCTGAATCGCCTTCATTGCTGACGCCGCATCGCGCGGGCCGTTGAGAGTGATCGCCTGAACGTTGACCATCGGATAGCGGGCGCTGGCCATGGCCTGCTGCAAATCGACCGCGCCACTGGCGGGCAGTCGCAGGCGCGGGTCGGCCGACAACGGTGGCAACTCGTTCGACGCCTGGCTGCCGCAACGCTGCGGCTGGCTGCGATAGCTATTGATTGACTCGATCAATTGCAGTTCCTCGGCGGCCAGCGCCGAGGTGGCAAACACCACGCCCAGCGACAATGCGGCACAACGCAAAACGGACGGCATGAAGCGCATGGAAATCTCCCTTGAGCTGAATGCGCCCATGATGCGCGAAAGGCCCCCGGTGGGTGAATGTGTTTTTCTTTGCGGCGGATTTTTTCTGCACTGGTGTGCCCGCGTATTTGCTCGCTACACTCTGCGAAGACCCCGCAAACCGGGCGTCTCACCGACGTAACATCTTGCCCCCGACGGGCGCTGACGGAAGAACCGACATGGGATTGAAAGGCTTGGCGGGCGGTTTGTTGTGGATTGTTTTTGCCGGCGCAGCATGGGCCGGCGCTCAGGCCCCTATCGAGGCCAAGGCGGAACAGAAAGCCGAGGTGCTGGAGGAGAAAGCGGCGGATAAAGTCAGTGCTGCTCCGGCGCCGAAATCCGAGGCCATCACCCCCACCGAAGCGCAGGCAGTGGACCCGGCCGGGGCCGCGCCGCTGGACGATCCGCTGACCTGTCTGGCGCGCAGCATCTATTGGGAAGCCAAGGGCAAGGACACCCCGGAAATGGAGGCCGTCGCCAGCGTGGTGATGAATCGCCTCGGCCATGAAGGCTTTCCCGACACGGTGTGCGCGGTGGTCAAGCAAGGCTCGGAAAGCGGCAACTGCCAGTTTTCCTGGTGGTGCGATGGCAAGCCCGATCAGGTCAAGGAAGACGCCGAATACGCGCTGGCCAAGGAAATCGCTGGCAAGGCGTTGAATCGCCAGCTCAAGGACCGCACCCGCGGCGCCCTGTATTTTCACGACCGCGGCGTGCACCCGAGCTGGGCCAAGGCCTATCGCAACACCGCGCAGACCGGCAGGTTCCTGTTCTACAAACCCGCCGGCGGCGACGCGCGTTAACTGGCGTGGGTGTTGAGAATGCTCGCCACCTGCTGCGGCTGGCAGTTCAGGTACGGTGACTTTTGCAGCCAGCGCTGATCCGGGTACCAGGAAAACATGAACTGGCCGTTCTTCAGGCGATCGATCACCTGTTTGGCGATCTGCGGCCGCACGGCGGGGCAACCCTGACTGCGGCCGATGCGCCCCTGACGCTTGCTCCACAGCGGGTTCACGTAGCTGGCGGCATGAATCACAATCGCGCGATCGCGGGCCAGATCATTGAAACCGGGTTCCAGGCCGTCCATGCGCAGTGAATAGCCGTGGGTGCCTTCGTAGCTTTCCTGGGTGCGGAACAGGCCGAGACTGGACTGATAACTGCCTTCGCGGTTGGAAAACTGTGTGGCGAAGTTTTCCCCGGAATTGGAGCCGTGGGCGACCAGATCACGCAGCACCAATTTCTGTTTGCTCAGGTCGAAGATCCACAGGCGACGTTCGGTGGACGGTTGCGAATAGTCGATGATCGCCAGATGCCGCGAGGGCTTTGCGCCGTTGTTGACTGCGCACTGCATGGCGTTCAATGCACCTTTGAGCGCTTGGGGATTGAGTTCCGGCGCGGCGTGGGCGAGGCTGTTGTAGAGAACCGGCGATGGCTTGCCGGCGGCAAATACTGGGCTGGTCACGGCGACAAGGGTCGCGGTGCTCAACAGAAGTCGGCGCAAAAACGTCAACATTTTATAAAGTGTCCTCAACTTGCTACATAAACGGCACTTTGGCTCCTGACTCCCAGTCAATACCCGCAGGCTCCGAGGCTGGAGCCTGACTGTTCAGCGCACCTGATGTAAGGTTGACCGTCATCTGGACGGCCATGGATTGGAGTAAAGCAGTTGTTCAAAAAGTACGCATGCTACTTGAGCATTTGTTTGCTCGCTGCGCCGTTTGTCGCTTGCGCCGATGAGCCGCTGCCCCCGCTCGAAACCCTGCCGACGCCGACGACGGAACTGCCGGTGGAGCCGCGCAGCCCGTTGCAGGCCGTGTTGATCAGCCTGGCGCAGTCGTGCCCGGCCATTGCTCCGCGTCTCAACGGCCCGGCGCTGAGTCAATTGCAGGCGTTCTATGCACAGCAGGACTGGATGCCTGTGTGGGCCAGTGAGTCGGCTCGATTGCCGGCATTGCGCGCGCAATTGCAGCTGTTGGCCGACGATGGGCTGAATCCCAATCGCTATGCTGTGCCGGCGTCACCGCCGCAGGACGGCGAGTTGTGTGCCGATATCGATATCAGCCGCCATTACCTCCAGGCCTTGCAGGATCTGCATTACGGTCGTCTGTTGCAGTCGCATTTCGAACCGCTGTGGCATGTCGACGGCCCGCCGACCGATCGTCAGGCGCAGTTGCTCAGCATTGCCGTGCCGGGGGTGAACGACATTGCTGCAGCGTTCGACCTCGCCCGTCCGCATCTGCCGCAGTATCAGAGCCTGCGTCAGCTGTATGCCGCACAACGTTTGCAGGCCTTGCCGCAATGGCAGCCGGTTGGCAACGGCCCGCTGCTGCGCCCGGCGATGGAAGACCAGCGCGTGCCGGAACTCGCCCGGCGTCTGTACAGCGAAGGTTATCTGGCTGACGTGATCGTGACGCCGGACAACGCCTACGATGACGTGCTGGTGGAAGCGGTGAAGCATTTTCAGGCCAGTCACTCGTTGCAGGCTGACGGCGTGGTCGGGCCGGGTACGATTGCCGAGCTGAACATCAGCCCGCTGACCCGCCGCGATCAGTTGCGCGTCAATCTCGAACGTTTCCGCTGGATGGCCCAGGACATGGAGCCCAGCAGTCTGGTGGTCAACGTCGCGGCCGCTGAGCTGACGCTGTATCAGGGCGGTCAGCCGGTGTGGCAGACCCGCACCCAGGTCGGCCGCGCCGAGCGCCAGACACCGCTGCTGAAATCCCGCGTCACCCGGCTCACGCTGAACCCGACCTGGACCGTGCCGCCCACCATCTGGAAAGAAGACAAGCTGCCGGAAATCCGCAAGGACCAGACCTTCCTCAGCCGCCAGAACCTGCAAGTGCTCGATGCCAACGGTCAGCCCCTGGCGGCAGCGGACATCGACTGGGACAACCCCGGCAACATCCTCCTGCGCCAGGACGCCGGCCCGCGCAATCCTCTGGGGCAAATGGTCATTCGTTTCCCCAACCCGTTCTCGGTGTACCTGCACGACACGCCGAGCAAGGCGCTGTTTGAAAAAGGTCCACGGGCGTTCAGCTCCGGTTGCGTGCGTGTCGAGCATCCGCTGCAACTGCGCGATCTGCTGCTGTCACCGGCAGAAAAGACGCGCACCGACACACTGCTCGCCAGCGGTACCACCCACGAATTTCGCCTGTCTTCCCCCGTGCCGATCCTGATGACCTACTGGACGGCGCAAGTCGACAGCAGCGGCCACGTGCGATACGCGCCGGATATCTACAGTCGCGATAGCGCTTTATTGGTAGGCCTGGACCGGGCGCATTGAGTCTGGCACCAGCACGGCAATCAAAAACCTGAGTTCGATGAGTGATTTTCAGGTCGACGAATCCCGTACAAACACCTCGTTCAGTCCCCTCTCCCTCGGGAGAGGGCTAGGGTGAGGGGCCGATTTCAAGCCGAACCCAATACTCAAAATCTCACCGTTCCAGCTTTTCAACTATCCAAGGCAAAAGCACCTCACACGACCCTTCAATCTTCAAATCCAGCAGATCATCCGCCCGGGTCCTGCCCAGATTGATCGCCATCAGCGGCTTGCCACGCTCGGCAATCACGCGACACAAACGAAACGCCGAATACGCCATCAACGATGACCCAACCACCAGCAACCCCGCCGCATTCTCGGCAGCGGCCATCGCCCGCGCTGCGGTCGCCTGTGCCACGTTCTCGCCAAAAAACACCACATCCGGTTTCATCCGCTCACCCGCGCAATGCGGGCACTGCGGCACCTGGAAGCGCGTTTCAAATGCCGGGTCGAGCAAGGTATCGCCATCCGGCGCCTGCACCGCATCAACGCCGCTCAGATAGGGATTCTCCGCTTCCATCTGGCGCTGAATCTCATCGCGCGGACTGCGGTGCCCGCAATCCAGACACAGCACCCGATGCAGGCTGCCATGCAGTTCGATCACATCGTGACTACCGGCCTGATCGTGCAAGGTGTCGACGTTCTGCGTGATCAGATCGCTGATCCGGCCACGCTGCTGCAGCGTCGCCAGCGCCTGATGCGCTGCATTCGGCCGCGCCTGGCGCACGCGCGGCCAGCCGAGCATGGCTCGGGCCCAATAGCGACGGCGTGATTCCGGGGCAGAAAGGAATTCCTGATACATCATCGGCTGCCGCCCGCGACGCACGCCGTCGCTGTCGCGGTAGTCCGGAATGCCCGAAGGCGTGCTGATGCCAGCGCCGGTCAGGACGAGAAACTTATCCTCGGCCATGGCCTGCACCAGCGTATCGAGGTGTTCGCGGATCGGGCTGTCGAGCATGCTCAGCACTCCAGAATGGGCAGTGCCCGCAGGTTAGCATCAACCACTGTGGCGAGGGAGCTTGCTCCCGCTGGGGCGCGACGCGGCCGCAGAAGAAGGGCCTGCTGCGCAGTCCAGCGGGAGCAAGCTCCCTCGCCACAGGTTTCGCGTTTTCAGTCGGTTACTTGCGCGCCTCCAGTATCAGGTTGAACGGTGTCTGCGCGGCGCGACGGAACTGCTTGAACCCGGCCTCGGTGAATACCTTGCGCAAGCGTAGCTCTCCGGCCTGGGCACCGAGCCCGAGGCCGACTTCCTGTGACAGCGAATTGGGTGTGCAAATAAACGTCGAGGCGGCGTAGAACAGGCGCCCGACCGCGTTGAGATTGTCGTCCAGTTTGTCGTTGGCGAACGGTTCGACCAGCAACACCGTGCCGTCGTCTTTCAGCGCCTCATGGGCATGGCGGGCGGCGCCGACCGGGTCGCCCATGTCGTGCAGGCAATCGAAAAAGCAGATCAGGTCGTAGTCGCCGCCGGGATAGTTTTTCGCCGTGCCCTCGAAGAACCTGGCGCGGTTGCCCACGCCACCTTCTTCGGCCCGTTGCGTGGCGACGGTGACGGAGGGCGCGTGGAAGTCGAAGCCGACAAACTGCGACCTGGGAAACGCCTGGGCCATGATCACCGTCGAGGCGCCGTGGCCGCAGCCGATGTCGGCGACTTTGGCGCCGCGTTCCAGTTTCGCCACCACGCCTTCCAGTGCCGGCAGCCATTCAGCGATCAGGTGACCTTTGTAGCCGGGGCGGAAGAAGCGTTCGGTGCCGCTGAACATGCACGGGTGGTGATCGCCCCAGGACAGCGCGCCATTGCCGCGCATGGCTTTGACCAGTTTGTCCTTGTCATGGAAAAACGACGCCACCACGCCGAGACCGCCGGCGACGTACACCGGCGAATCCTCCACGGCCAGCGCCAGTGCCTGTTCTTCCGGCAAGCGAAACTGACCGTCGAGGTGCTCCATGTAACCGGATGCGGCGTGGGCGCTGAGCCACTCGCGCACCAGGCGCGGATTGCAGGTGGTTTTTGCTGCGAGGGCTTCGGGGCTGATCGGTTGGCTGTCGGCCATCGCCCGGTACAGACCGAGTTCTTCGCCGACGATGACATTGGCCAGCATCGCCGCGCCGCCCATGTCGCTGACCAGTTTGCCCATGAATTCGTTGAGCTTCGCCTCATTCATCACGTGTGCTCCTGAAACAGGATCACCGTCCGGCGGCGTTGAATGTCGAGGCAGGCGCCACCGGGCGGTGGTCACGGATAGGGGCAGGGCACAGCAGAAGTCCTGCGGCCCCCTCGACTGGGTACTGATTGAGTCTAGTCGGTGTTTTTCTCAGCGTGGCAGCGGCAACCTGAGCTCAGCGCACAGGCCGCCGCCCTCGCGATTGCTCAGCAGCAGCGAACCACCCAGCGCCATCGCCAATTGCTGGGCAATTGCCAGCCCGAGTCCGGTGCCACCGGTGTCGCGGTTGCGCGAGTTTTCCACGCGATAAAACGGTTCCAGCACCTGCGCCAGTTCGGCCTCGGCGATGCCCGGCCCGCGATCGAGGACTTTCACCGACAGGCTGTTGCCCTGCGCTTCGACCTGCAGTTGCGCGGCGCCGGCGAATTTCAGGGCGTTGTCGGTCAGGTTCACCAGGACCCGGCGCAGCGCTTGCGGACGGGTTTCGATCACCGCTTTGCTCTTGCCGCCGAGCTGCACGTCCTTGCCCATGTCCTGATAGTCGAACACGAGGCTGTCGAGGAACGAGTCGAGATCGGTACGGCGGCTTTCTTCGGTGGCGCCGTGAACGCTGCGGGCGTAGGCCACGCCTTCGCGCACCAGATGTTCGATCTCGCCGAGGTCGCTGCTCAGTTTGTCTTTTTCCACCGAATCGTCCATGAACTCCGCACGCAATTTCATCCGGGTGATCGGTGTTTGCAAGTCGTGGGAAATCGCGGCGAGCAGTTGCATGCGTTCTTTCAGGTAGGCGGCGATGCGCGTCTGCATGGCGTTGAACGCCCGCGCTGCGTGGACCACTTCGGTCGGCCCTTGCTCGTCGAGTTTGATCGGATGCGCGTTGGGATCGAGGGTTTCCACCGCATTGGCCAGGCGGGTGAGGGGGCGAATGGCGATGCGCACGGCGAGCCAGGTGCAGAGGATCAGCAGCGCCAGCTGGCCCAGCAGCACCACTGGCAACCACGGCGACAGCGGCACCATCGCCGGACGGATATCGATGGTCACCGGGCTACCGTCGCTCAGGCGCAGATGGCCCTGGAAATGCCGTCTCGGACCGCCGGGAACCTCGGTAAACACCAATGGATAAGTGCCGCCGATGGCCGCGGTAATCGAGGCAATCGCAACGGATTCTTCAGCCGAGGTCACCGGCATGCCCGGTTCGCCCTCATTGAGCAGGTAGCCGTAATTGCGCCGTGCCAGGCGCGGCAACCAGGCCTCGCGCTCGGCAGCGGGCAGGCGATCGAGGATTGCCATCGAGGTCGAGACGTCGGTTTCGAGGTTGCCAAGCATGGTGCTTTTCGCGCTCTGGTAACGCTCGTAGTACTGCGCGCCGAACGACAGGCCCTGCGCCAGAATCAGCCCGATCAGAAAAATCAGCGAGAGGCGCGAGGCGAGGGTGCGCGGCCATTGCAGCTTGAGTTTCATGCCGACGCCCCAAGCAGTTCGACCGGCAGCGAAAACACATAACCTTCACTGCGCACAGTCTTGATGTAGGCCGGTTCGCGGGCATCGTCGAGCAGACGTTGACGCAAGCGGCTCACCAGCAAATCGATGGAACGGTCGAACAAGTCGGCTTCGCGTCCCTGGGTCAGGTTGAGCAACTGATCGCGGCTGAGCACCCGTTGCGGGTGGTCGAGGAATACGCGCAGCAGGCGGTATTCGGCGCCACTGAGGGCAACCATGGTGCCGTCGCTGTCGAGCAGGTGCCGCGCCGAAGTGTCCAGTTGCCAGCGACCGAAGGCCAGCAAGCGTCCGGCTTCGGTGACCACCAGGTTCGGCGGCAGCATGCGGGTTCGGCGCAATACCGCGTTGATCCGCGCCAGCAGTTCGCGGGCGGCGAACGGTTTGGTCAGGTAATCGTCGGCGCCCATTTCCAGGCCGATGATGCGGTCGGTTTCATCGTTGCGCGCGGTGAGCATCAGCACCGGCGTCGCCTTGTGTTTGCCCACGCGCAATTCGCGGCACAGCTGCAGACCATCGTCGCCGGGCATCATGATGTCGAGCACGATCAGGTCGACAGTATTGGCATCCAGGAAGCTGCGCATCTGCCGGCCATCGGCGACCACTGTGGTGCGCAGGCCGTTTTTCTTCAGGTAGTTGCCTACCAGTTCACGGATCTCGCGGTCGTCGTCGACGATGAGAATGTGATCGACATGTTCCATCGGTTCAAGCCTCTGTCAAAAGGGGAATGCCGTGCAGTCTATAGCGCCGGAAACCGCACGCCTGCCTGCCTTTGTATTGCAGTGTATCTGCCGCAACGGCGGATACACGCCGACGCAAAAACGCGATTTTTACCGGGGTTTGTATCGCTGTGTATCTACACATGGCGTGGATACACAACGAGTGATTCTCGTCCTTTCCTGACACAGACGCGATACCTCGAGCGCCTCAAATAGGCTCCATCGAGGCACACACAGAGCGCCTCGGCTCAAAACCCACTGAAGCCTTGAGGACACCACCATGAACAACAAATCCGTATTCGCCGCCTGCCTGTTCGCCGCTCTGAACATCTGCACCCTGTCGGCCCACGCCGAAGCTGACGTCAGCCGGCAAACCTACACCTACGGCACCCATCTGGATATCAAGAAAGTGCTGTCGATGACCGAAGACACCTCGGTGACCTGCGGCATCACCGAGGCGCGCATGACCTACCTCGATTCCGCCGGCAAGACCCGCGAGCTGGATTACAGCAAATTCGCTGACGGCTGCAACAACCAGAACTGAGTCATCCCTACTTTTTCTGCAAGGAGTTTTGCCATGAACAACGTCTCGCGCTTTCTGACCGCAGCAGCCTTCGCCTTCACCGGTGCCGCCGCCCACGCCAACAGTGCCGTGGAGCAAAGCAGTTGCGCCAGCAGCACCTGCTTCCAGCTGACCATAGTGGCGAAGGAGGGCAGCGATGCACTGATCGCCGCTGATGGTTCGAGCCGCACGCCGCAGGGCCAGACGCTCGCCGCTGATGGTTCGAGCCGCACGCCGCAGGGCCAGACGCTTGCCGCTGACGGTTCCAGCCGCACGCCGCAGGGCCAGACGCTCGCCGCTGATGGTTCCAGCCGCACACCGCAGGGCCAACTGGTCGCGGAAAACGGTGCCAGTCGCACGCCACAAGCGCAGTTGCTGGACGGCCAGAACGCATGAGCCACGGCGTCAATAAAGCGTGCTAGCGAGGCGGACATATCCCCTCGCTGCCCGGTTGTGCGCCCAGCCCCCATTTCAAGGTGACCCGTCATGTACCTCATCGCATTTCTCGGCGGTCTGCTGACCGTCCTCAGTCCGTGCATCCTCCCGGTGGTGCCGTTTCTGTTCGCTGGCGCCAACCGTACACGCTCCTCGATCCTGCTCACCCTCGGCGGCATGGCGCTGACCTTTGCGTTGATCTCCAGCCTCGCCGTGGTCAGCAGCGAGTGGGTGATTGAGGCCAGCAACACCGGCCGCCACGTGGCCCTGTTGGTCATGGCGCTGTTTGCCCTGTCGCTGATCTCGGCCCGGGTCGGTGACTGGCTGACCAAACCCTTTGTCGCGTTGGGCAATCGCCTCGATCAAGACACCCGTAAACGCGCAGGACCCATGGCCTCGATCATGCTCGGTGTCGCCACCGGCCTGTTGTGGGCGCCTTGTGCCGGGCCGATCCTTGGAGTGATTCTCACCGGCGCGATGCTGCAAGGTGCCAATGCCCAGACCAGCCTGTTGCTGCTGGCTTACGGCGCCGGCAGTGCCTTGTCGCTGGGCACGTTGATCTTCGCCGGGCGCGGTCTGGTCAATCGGCTGAAACCGTCGATCCCGTTCAGTGGCTGGCTGCGCCGCGGTGCCGGGGTTGCGGTGCTGGCTACGGTCGCAGTGATCGCCACCGGCGCGGACAAAACCCTGCTCGCCAACACCTCTTCGGAAGGCGTTGCCAGCGTCGAGAAAAACGTCCTGGAAAACGTGCCGAAAGTGGTCGACTACTTTGTCAGCAAGGTCCGCGCGGATTCGATGATGGACGACGCCCAGGGCGCGATGCCGTCGCTGTCCGGCGCTGTGCAGTGGCTCAACTCCCCGGAACTCAGCGCCGAATCCCTGCGCGGCAAAGTGGTGCTGGTGGATTTCTGGACCTACGACTGCATCAACTGCCAGCACACCCTTCCGTATGTCAAAGACTGGGCGCAGAAATATGAGAAGGACGGCCTGGTGGTGATCGGCGTGCATACGCCGGAGTACGGCTACGAACGCATCATCGACAACGTCAAGGATCAGGTGAAAAAACTCGGCATCACCTACCCGGTAGCGATCGACAACGACTACGCGATCTGGCGCCACTTCGACAACCAGTACTGGCCGGCGCATTACCTGATCGACGCCAAGGGCCAAGTGCGTTACAGCCACTTCGGTGAAGGTCGTTATGCGGAGCAGGAGCAGATGATCAAGCAGTTGCTGGAGGAGGCCAAGGCGCCGGCGGCTTGATGACAACAACAATGGCTCATGGGTCGCGACCCATGAGCCATTGCCAGTATCTGCAGCCCTATGCCAGCCAACCTGTTTCATGGGCTTGACAGATTTCCACCGCTCATCGGCAAAGTCCCCGGTTTATGGGCTCGCCGGACGATTGACAGGGACGCCGGGCAGCCTCGGCGCGATAGTGAGCAAGCACGGTCCGCGTCGCAGCCTGTGCATTCTCTCTGCCACGGAGCTCGCTGTCATGAGTACCCCGATTGATCTCACTGCCCTGAAGGAACGTCAGAAAGTCGCTTGGGCCAGTGGCGACTACGCCGTGATCGGCACCACGTTGCAAATCGTCGGCGAATGCCTCGCCGAAGCCTGCGATCTGCGTTGTGACGAAGAAGTGCTGGATGTCGCTGCCGGCAACGGCAACGCCACTCTGGCAGCGGCGCGGCGCGGTTGTGTGGTGACCTCGACCGATTACGTGGCGGCACTGCTGGAGCGCGGTCAGGACCGCGCCCGGGCCGAGCATCTGGAGGTGATTTTTCAGGTGGCCGATGCCGAAGCGCTGCCGTTTCCCGATGAAAGCTACGACGCCGTGCTGTCGACTTTTGGCGTGATGTTTGCGCCCGATCAGGTCACTGCTGCTGCTGAACTGGGCCGGGTGTGTCGTCGCGGCGGGCGGATCGGTATGGCGAACTGGACGCCGGAGGGCTTCGTCGGGCAGATGTTCAAGATCCTCGGTCAGCATCTGCCACCGCCTGCGGTTGCACAGCCTCCATCGAATTGGGGTTCGGATGCATGGCTGCACAAGCATTTCGATGATCGCGATTTTGTCGTGCGGGTGACGCGCAACCACTTCAACTTCCGCTATCGCTCCGCGGCGCATTTCATTGATATTTTTCGGCACTGGTACGGGCCGGTGCACAAGGCGTTTGCGGTGTTGACGCCGGAGGCTGGGCAGGCGCTGGAGGATGATCTGACCGTGTTGCTCAACCGCTCGAACCGGGCGGGAGAGGCGTCGCTGGTGGTGCCGAGTGAGTATCTGGAAGTGGTGATAACCAAACGTTAGTTCCGGACAAATGAACAACCCCTGTAGGAGTGAGCCTGCTCGCGATAGCGGTGTATCAGTCGAATGATTTTCAGCTGACCCACCGCTATCGCGAGCAGGCTCACTCCTACAGGGGGATTTGCTTATTTCGAGTGGCCGCGATCAAACCACTCCAGCGCCGTGCGCCAGATGCAGATCCCCAGGAAATATGCCGACATCAGCAGCCACAAGCCCATCACCAGCGGGTTGATTACCGGGTGATTGAGCACCAACGACAGACTGCACAACAGCCAGATCGCCGTCACCGCAATGTTGATCGGCATGAAGCGGCGAACGCGGAACGGGTGCAGGAACTTCATCCGCGTCACCGTCAGCAGCGCCAGACCGATCACGGTGAGGAAGGTGATCCACGGCCCCGGGCCAATGATGTACAGGCACAGCGCAACCACGTTCCAGGCCGCCGGGAAACCGACAAAGTAGTTGTCCTTGCTCTTCATGTTGACGTTGCAGAAGCAGAACAGCGAGGACACCAGAATCACCGACACCGTCAGCAACAAGGTGTAATCGGGGAGGGGAATGTAGCGGTAGATAAACAGTGCCGGGATG
This sequence comes from Pseudomonas sp. HN2, assembly GCF_020736465.1. Taxonomy (NCBI): domain Bacteria; kingdom Pseudomonadati; phylum Pseudomonadota; class Gammaproteobacteria; order Pseudomonadales; family Pseudomonadaceae; genus Pseudomonas; species Pseudomonas sp. HN2. Next base: position 3,660,249 of record NZ_CP085885.1, on the reverse strand, counting down.
AACACATAAGTCAGGTAGTCGATCACCAGATCAAGGATCGAGCCGTCGAAACTCGGCAACACCGATTGCACATTGACCTTGCGCGCCAGTGCGCCATCGAGCCCGTCGACGATCAGCGCTACGCCCAGCCACATCAGGCAATGGATCGGCTGGTTTTCCAGCAGGGCGAGGGTGGCAAGGAAGGCGGTGACCACGCCGGTCGCGGTAAAACCATGGGCGCCCCATGCTTTTAGCCTGGCGATGTGTACGGTGGATATCACGGGGGCGTTCTCCAGAAAGTGAAGCAAGCCGGGTATCGCCCATCGTCAGGAAGGGCGTCGGCAAACCGGGTCGGGTTGCAGCTATCGACCGGTTTGGCCGGGATAAGGTTCACCACCCTTGAATCTTAGCTGGCTGGCGGAAAATTTCTTGCGTGGCGATTTAGCGATTATCGGGCGTCAGCCAAACGGTGCTGGCGCTATGGCCGCGTCGGTCTATCGTTGCCTGACGCAATCGGGCCGGGGCCTTGAGGATGACGACATGAACACCAGCGATTTGCTCGAACAACTGCTGCGAGGCCAGGCCTCGGCGGGACAACAACGTGGTGCTGCGGCCGGCGATGGCCTGGGCGGATTGCTTGGCGGCCTGTTGGGCGGTGGAGGGCAGACCCGCGCGGGTGCTGGCGCGGCTTCCGGCGGACTCGGCGGCTTGGGTGGGTTACTGGGAGGCTTGCGCGGTGGTGGCGGCTTGGGAAGTGCCTTGGGTGGCGGCAACCGAAGTCGTTCCGGCGGCACCCATTACGCGGCCCTCGCTTCGCTGGGCATGATGGCCTACCAGGCGTATCAAGCCTGGCAACGCAGCCAGGCCAGCAAGGCGCCGCCAGACCTGCCACAAACCGCCGACCTGCTCGCCGGCCCGCAAATCGAAACCCACAGCCACGCGGTGCTCCGCGCCTTGATCGCCGCCGCCAAGGCTGACGGGCGTATCGACGACGCAGAGAAGCACCTGATCAGCAGCGAAATCGGCAAACACACTGCGGATCCGCAGTTGCAGCAATGGCTCGACGCCGAAGTCGCCAAACCGCTGGATCCCCGCGAAGTAGCGCAGTCTGCGGACGGCGACCCGGCCGTCGCCGCGGAAATGTATCTGGCCAGCGTGATGCTGGTGGACGACCAACAGGATGCCGAACGCAGCTATCTCGACGAGCTGGCCGCGGCCTTACAGATCGATCCAGACCTGCAGGTGCATCTGGAAAAACAGGCGAAAGGACAAGCCTGATCCGCTGTAAAACTCTACACCCGAGCCCCAGCCGCTCCATCCGTCCGGGGCTTTTTTACGTCGATTGAATTTTTCCGCCGCCGTGTCGCTCTTCTGCATAACAGAACCCGTCTGCCATCGGTGTGCTCATGAACAGGAACCTCGACGATTACAACCGCATGCGTGATTTTTCCGCGACTTCGGAACCGGCTGCGGTCAAGCGCCCGGGGCGCAAGTCTGCCAAGGACCATGCTTTGCAGTTCTGCATCCAGAAGCACGATGCTTCGCACCTGCATTACGACTTTCGCCTGGAACTCGATGGCGCGCTGAAGAGCTGGGCGGTGCCGAAGGGGCCGTCGCTGGATCCCAAGGTCAAGCGTCTGGCGATCCATGTCGAGGATCATCCGCTCGATTACGCGACGTTCGAGGGCAGCATTCCCGAGGGGCATTACGGCGCCGGCGATGTGATCGTCTGGGATCGCGGCGTGTGGATTCCGCTGGAGGATCCGCACAAGGCCTATGCCAAGGGTCGGCTCAAGTTCGAGTTGCAGGGCGAGAAGCTCGGCGGCGTGTGGAATCTGGTGCGCACGCACATGCCGGGCAAGAAAGAACAATGGTTTCTGATCAAGCATCAAGACAATGCCGCGCGCCCGCAGGATGACTTCGACGTGCTGGTCGCCGAACCCGACAGCGTGCTCAGTGAGCGCACGATTGTCGGCAAACCCACGCTCGCCGCCGAACAGGCCAAACCGCTGAAGAAGGCCCCGGCCAAGCCACGCAAACAGGCGTCTGGGCAGCTCAATGGCGCGCGCAAGGCCAAGCTGCCGGCGTTGATCAAACCGGAACTGGCCACATTGGTCGATAGCGCGCCAGAAGGGCAGTGGAGCTACGAGATCAAGTTCGACGGCTACCGGATCATGGCGCGGATCGATCACGATGAGGTCCAGCTGTTTACCCGCAATGGCCACGACTGGACGCATAAACTGCCGCAGCAGGCCAAGGCGCTGGCGGCACTGGGCCTCGAATCGGCGTGGCTTGACGGCGAAATGGTCGTGGCCAACGAGCAGGGTGTGCCGGATTTTCAGGCGCTGCAAAATGCCTTCGATGCCGGACGCAGCGGCAACATCGTTTATTACCTGTTCGACGTGCCGTACCTCAACGGCGTCGACCTGCGTGATGTTCCGGTCGAAGAGCGGCGTGCGGCGCTGAGCACGATCCTTGGCGCACAGAAAGATTCTTCACCGCTGCGCTTCTCCGAAGCCTTCGAAGAAACTCCCGACGCACTGCTCAACAGCGCCTGCCAGATGCAGATGGAAGGCCTGATCGGCAAGCGCCTCGGTTCGCCCTACGTGTCGCGGCGCAGTGGCGACTGGATCAAGCTCAAATGCAAGCATCGGCAAGAGTTCGTCATCGTCGGCTATACCGATCCGAAAGGTGCGCGCAGTGCCTTCGGTGCTTTGCTGCTCGGTCTGCACGACGGTGACAGCGGCGAGTTGCGCTATGCCGGCAAGGTTGGCACCGGGTTCAACGAAACCACGTTGAAAAGCATCCTCGCCCAGCTCAAGCCGCTACAGACCAAAAGCGCTGCGGTGGTCAATCCGCCCAGTGGTTTCGAGGCCAAGGGCGTGCACTGGCTGAAACCGAAATTGCTGGCGGAGGTGGCGTTCGCCGAGATGACCAAGGACGGCTCGGTGCGGCACGCCGTGTTCCATGGTTTGCGCGATGACAAACCGGCCAAGGACATTACAGAGGAGCGAGCGAAGCCTGTGAAAGCTGCCAAGTCTGAAAAATCCGAGAAGACCGAAAAAACCAAAACCACCGAAAAAACCAAAACCGCCGCCAAACAACCAGCGAAGAAAACCGCCGCCAGCAAAGCCGAAACCGCACCCTCGCAGGCGGGGCTGGCCGGCGGCAAGGTGCGCATCACGCACCCGGATCGGGTGATCGATGCAGTCAGCGGCACCACCAAGATGCAACTCGCGCAGTATTACGCCAGCGTTGCTGAACACATCCTCCCGCAACTCAAGGATCGCCCCGTGGCATTGGTGCGCGCCCCGGATGGCATTGCCGGCGAACTGTTCTTTCAGAAGAACGCCGAACGCCTGGCCATCCCCGGGATTTCGACACTGGACAAGGACGTCACCGGCCAGCCAGTGATGATGATCAACAATCCCGAAGCGCTGGTCGGCGCGGTGCAGATGAGCACGGTGGAGCTGCACACCTGGAACGCCACGACGGTGGATCTGGACAAGCCCGATCGCTTCGTCCTCGACCTCGACCCGGATCCGGCGTTGCCATGGAAAAGCATGGTAGAAGCCACCGCGCTGACCCTCACCGTGCTCGATGAACTGGGACTCAAAGCCTTCCTGAAAACCAGTGGCGGCAAAGGCATTCACCTGGTGGTGCCCTTGACGCGCAAGCACGGCTGGGACGAAGTGAAGGACTTCAGCCACGCCATCGTCAGCCACATGGCCAAGTTGCTGCCGGATCGTATTTCGGCGGTGTCCGGACCGAAAAACCGTGTCGGGCGGATCTTTATCGATTACCTGCGCAACGGCCTCGGCGCCACCACCATCTGCGCCTATGCCGCACGGGCGCGGGAAGGCATGCCGGTTTCCGTGCCGCTGTACCGAGAGGAGGTCGCGGAGATCAAGGGCGGTAATCACTGGAACATTTACAACGTGCACGAGCGTCTGACCGAAGTCGGCGATGAGCCTTGGGCGGACATGAAGAAAACCCGTCAGACCATTACCGCCGAGATGCGCAAGCGCGTCGGCATGAAAAAGTGATCAGGTGTCGCGCAGCAAGTCGTGGGCGTTGAGCAGTTCGAAGGCGATTTGCGGGTGGTTTTCCAGACCCTTGCGAATCGCCGCCGGGATCGCCGCACGGGTTTTTCGACACAGGCCCGGCAAGTCATCGATCTGAATGGCAATGCCGCGCATGGTGCGTACCTCGTTGAAACCCGGTGCGACGTCGACGCGGATGCCCAACTGCTCATACATGCGCTGTTGCAGACGTTTGAGGTCGTCGAGGTCTTTGAGTTGTTCCAGACGCGCCAGGAGGATTTTTTCCTCTGCGCGAGTCAGGCGCAGGATGCGCAGATCCGCTCCGGGCGTTTCAAGCAAGGGATCGCGCCCGCAGATGCAGGCGCCGGGTGGGCAGGGTGAGCGCAAGGGCACGGTGGTCGTCATGGCCTCCATCATAGAGGCCGTCGGACGTTTTTGCCTATGCGCACTCAGCGGCCGTCCATCGGCCGCTGTATCCCTCGTGACTACTGCTGCACGCCTTCGTATTGCACCAGAATGGCGTTGGCCAGGTCTTCGTCGCTGGCGTTCAAGCCAGGGTTGGCCTGACGCACCTGTTGCAGTACCGACTCAAGATAAACCCCACGAATGGCTCCACCGCTGGCGACAAAGGCAGACACGTCGTCACGGGCCGGAATCACCATTTTGTCATCCTTGAAGGTCGAGTACAGCGACGCGGAGACACCTGCCGAAGTGGCGACGTCACCCGCATCAACACGGGCCAGCGCCGAACCGACCGGCAGGCAAAGCATTAGAGAAGAAATCAGGACTAACTTGCGCATGACGTGTTCCTCCACAAGCGCGAAGCAAAAAGAGAAGGGACTACATAGCTTCAGAGATAATCGGCGCGCCGGAGTTCCGTGAGCGGAAAAAAGCCTTGGGTCAGGGCATTATCCCGCTCAGTCGGATCAGATCACCCCGCAGGCCATGCGATCGCCGCCACCGCCCAGTGGCTTGGGCATGTCGGAATGGTTATCGCCGCCGGCGTGAATCATCAGGGCGTGGCCCTTGATCTCGGAGATTTTCTTCAGGCGTGGCGCCAGCACCGGGTAGTTGGCGACACCGTCGGCGGTGACATACACCGCCGGCAGGTCACCCAGATGCCCATCGGCGTACGGGCCAAGATGCTTGCCGGTTTTCGCCGGATCGAAGTGTCCGCCAGCGGCCAGTGCCGCGCCTTTGACCCCGTCCTTGGTGCCCGCTTCGCAGCTGCCGTTTTCATGAACATGGAAACCGTGAATGCCGGCCGGCAATGATTTCAGCTCGGGCGTGAACAGCAGACCGTAGGGCGTTTCGCTGACCGTGACCGAACCGATCGCCTGCGGCGCACCGTCGGCGCTGACCAGATTGATCGCGACTTTCTCCGTTGCCGCCTGTGCGGTGCCGATTGCCAGGGTGCCGAGCAGACCAAACCACAGTGCGCGTTTCATAAGCGTTTCCTTCAGCTGCATGAATGTTCGAAGCGCTGGATTGATAGCCTGCCGGGGTTAACCGGCGATGAAGGCGTTATCCAGCGGTGGTGCAAGGTGTGACTGGCCGCTCGATCCAAAAGTTTTGCCGGATTCAAGTCGCCGCTGACATCAGCCGATACGCTCTGTGTCGGCAGTTCCATGCAAATAGGCTTAACTGAAATCCGACAAGCGCAATCCAGCGTGCCCACGGGAGATTCCACGGTGTCGATCAAACTGCGTTTGGTGTTGCTGATTGCGACCAGCCTGCTGACAGCGCTGATCGTGAGTCTGGTCAGTTACGTCGGCAACCTGCGGATGGCCACGGCGGTCGGCGATAACACGGTGAGCATGAGCGCACTGCGCAATCACATGGAAGCCGACATGATGCACGACGCCCTGCGCGCCGACGTGTACTCGGCGATGTTGGTCGGCCTGGGCAAAGGCACCGGCACCGCGACTGAAGTGCGTGATTCGCTGGCCGAGCACGCCGGGCATTTTCGTGAAGTGCTGGATGACAACCTGAAACTGCCGATCAACCCGCCGCTGCGCACGGCGCTGGAGCAGATCAAGCCGAGCCTCGACACCTACATCAAATCCGCCGAGCAGATTGTCGCCGTGGCGCTGGACAACCCCGACGCTGCGCAACAGCAACTCGGCCGATTCAGCACCGCGTTCAGCCAGCTCGAAGAACAGATGGCGACGCTCAGCGAGTTGATTGAAAGCAACACCGGGCAAACCAGCGAAGGCACTGAAGCGGCCATTCGCAACGCCAATCTCGCCCTCGGCGTCGTCCTGATCGCCAGTCTGTTGTTGCTGCTGATTCAGGGCCGCTGGGTGATGCGCAGCATCCTTGGGCCGCTGAAATCCGCCAGTCGCATCGCCGAAAGCATCGCCCATGGCAATCTCAGCGAGCCGATTGTCGAGCCCAGCGGCAAAGACGAAGCCAGTGCCTTGATCCGCACGCTGGCGACGATGCAGCGCGATCTGCGCAATATGATCGACGTGGTGCGGCGCAACGCCCACGGTGTCAGTGGCATGAGCGAGCAGCTCAGCCATGGCTGCCATCAGGTCGCCGACAGCAGCCAGCAACAAAGCGTCGCCGCCGGGACCATGGCCGCCGCCGCCAGCCAGATGACCGCCAGCATCGAAGAAATCACCCGCCACGCCGAACGTGCCCTGAGCATGGCCAACCAGGCTGAGACTCTGGCCAAGCAGGGCGGGGGGGTGATTCACCAAGTGGTCAGCGACATGGACGACATCGCCCGCTCGGCGCAGCAGTCGGCGCAAGTGATCCGCACGCTGGATCAGGAATCCGAGGCAATCTTCAACATCATTCAGGTGATCAAGAGCATCGCCGACCAGACCAATCTGCTGGCGCTCAACGCGGCGATCGAGGCAGCACGGGCGGGTGAGCAGGGCCGTGGTTTTGCCGTGGTCGCCGATGAAGTGCGCAGTCTGGCCGCGCGCACCAGCGCCTCGACCCAGGAGATCGCCACGATGGTCGCGCGCATTCAGAACAGCACGCGCGAGGCGGTCAGCAGCATGGAGGCGGGCGTGGCGCAGGTCGACAAGGGCATGGCGGTGACGGCGGAGGTCGAGCGGGCGATTCGCGAAATCCTCGATGCGACGCTCAGCACCACGCAACTGGTCAATGACATCACTCGCACGATTGGCGAACAGAGTCAGGCCAGTAACGAAATCGCCCATCAGGTGGAGATGATTGCCGGGATGAGCGAGGGCAATAGCCGGGTGATCGGGCAGACGGCAACGACTACGGATGAGTTGTCGGACCTGGCGGGGCAGTTGGCACGGTCGGTGGATCGGTTTCGGTTGTGATGGTGAGGTAGACCAGCGGGTTTTCCATTGCCTGAGCCAGCGCTTTCGCGAGCGGGCTCGCTCCCACAAGGTTCGCCAGTGTCGAGTCCTTTGTGGGAGCGAGCCTGCTCGCGAATAGGCCAGCTCTGACAGGATTGATTCAGGCCAATGTGCCCTTAATCAAAATTTGAACGCCTGTCGCCCCACCAACAACCATTTCCCGCCCTGTTTCTGCCAGATCTGGAAATTCTCGATCTCGGTGGGAATGACCTCGGTCCCCTTCAACGCCTGCGCGGAAAAGTGGTGGCGTACCAGCGCGGTATCGCCGGACAGGGTGATGGTCTGCTTTTGCATTTCGAGGGTCTTGAATGCGCTGCGACCGGTTTCGATGTCGGCGATGAATTCCTGCTTGTTCTGAATCTTGCCGCTGGAGTGGCCGTAGGTCAGGTTCGGCGCGGTGAGGGCGTTCAGTTCGGCGATGTCTTTGTGCAGCATCGCCTGGGTCAGATGATCGACCGCTTGCGCCACTTGTTTTTCCGCTGGGGCAGGGGCGGCCATGGCGCAGGCGCTGAAGGCGCAGAACAAACCGATGAGGAGGCGGGACTTGGTCATGTTGTTTCCTTGTTGTTATTGGATGGATGACTGAAGTTGAATTCGTCAGTCATCGTACAACGTAGCAGGTTATTTTCTTCAGGAGCAACGGGGCGTGTGCACTGGATCGCTGCGTTGCGATGCGCATCGCGCAAAAAAACTGACGGTACCCACCGCAGTGGCGTCATGTTCCGCGCGCTGTGGCCGATAAGCTTCAGAGCGGAAAAAGACTTTCAAGTCGGGAACAGACGCGCGGGTTCGCCCTGACGTGATATTCTCCGCGCCAATTTGCTTTGACCTAATTCGGTTGGCTTGCCTTTCGGGCGGGCCGACGGGATCCCTGTCGCTCAAGCAGCTGAAGCCAATAACGATAAGAAGTCAGTTCAGAAGGGACATTAACTGAGGTCGATGCTACATATCGGCCTTGTGTGCCCACCCGTCAATATTGCAGTGTGCCGGATCGCGCGACGCCAGCCTGAGCGTCAATACAGCGCAACGCAGACTGATAACAACGACGGGCGGAAGGCGTTTTATCATAGGTGCAACAGATGTTTAAGAAAGTGAACACAGCCTTGCTGGGGCTGGCTTTGGCGATGGGGATGTCGTCTGCCAATGCTGCCGAAGCGAAGAAAGTTGACGTCCTGCTGATCGGCGGCGGCATCATGAGCACCACCCTGGGTGTGTGGATCAATGAGCTGGAACCGAGCTGGTCGATGGAAATGGTCGAGCGCCTCGACGGCGTCGCCCTGGAAAGCTCCAACGGCTGGAACAACGCCGGTACCGGTCACTCGGCCCTCGCCGAGCTGAACTACACCCCGGAAGACGACAAGGGCAACGTCACGATCCCGAAAGCCGTCGAGATCAACGAAGCGTTCCAGGTCTCCCGTCAGTTCTGGGCGTGGCAGGTTCAACAGGGCGTGCTGAAAAACCCTCGCTCGTTCATCAACACCACACCGCACATGAGCTTCGTGTGGGGCGATGACAACATCAAGTTCCTGAAAAAGCGCTACGAAGCCCTGCAGGCGAGCCCGCTGTTTGCCGGCATGCAGTACTCCGAAGATCCGGCGGTGATCAAGAAGTGGGTGCCGCTGATGATGGAAGGGCGGGACCCGAACCAGAAAATCGCGGCCACCTGGAGCCCGCTGGGTACGGACATGAACTTCGGCGAAATCACCCGCCAGTTCGCCGCTCACCTGCAGACCAAGCCCAACTTCGATCTGAAACTGTCGAGCGAAGTCGAAGACATCACCAAGAACGCCGATGGCACTTGGCGTGTCAGCTACAAAAACCTGAAAGACGGCAGCAAAACCGAAACCGACGCCAAGTTCGTGTTCATCGGCGCTGGCGGCGGTGCCTTGCACCTGCTGCAGAAGTCGGGCATTCCTGAAGCTAAGGAATACGCAGGCTTCCCGGTTGGCGGCTCGTTCCTGGTAACCGACAACCCAAGCATTGCCGAGCAGCATCTGGCCAAGGCCTACGGCAAGGCTTCGGTTGGCGCGCCACCGATGTCGGTTCCGCACCTGGACACCCGTGTTCTGGACGGCAAGCGCGTCATTCTGTTTGGCCCGTTCGCGACCTTCAGCACCAAGTTCCTCAAGGAAGGGTCGTACTTTGACCTGCTGACCAGCACCACCACCCACAACATCTGGCCAATGACCAAGGTCGGCATCAAGGAATACCCGCTGGTCGAGTACCTTGCCGGTCAACTGATGCTGTCGGATGAAGACCGTCTGAACGCGCTGAAGGAATACTTCCCGAACGCCAAGGCCGAAGACTGGCGCCTGTGGCAAGCCGGCCAGCGCGTGCAAATCATCAAGCGTGATGAAGCCGCTGGCGGCGTGCTGAAACTGGGCACCGAGATCGTGGCTTCGCAAGACGGCTCGATCGCCGGCCTGCTGGGCGCATCGCCAGGCGCGTCGACTGCTGCACCGATCATGCTGAGCGTGCTGCAGAAAGTCTTCAAAGACAAAGTCGCAACCCCTGAGTGGCAGACCAAGCTGCACCAGATCGTGCCGAGCTATGGCACCCAGCTGAACAGCGATCCGGCCAAAGTGGCTGCCGAGTGGGCTTACACCGCGAAAATCCTCGAACTGCCGACCCCTCCGGTGATCGGTCAGGTAGCTGCTCCAGCGGCACCTGCGGCTGATAAAGCCGTAGCACCGAAGGAAAACGCTGCACGTGACATGGCTCTGTAACCAGAACCCTGACACACAAAACCCACTGAACCGGCGACGGTCAGTGGGTTTTTTTGTGGCCTGGTTCCTACGCGCCTACGGTCCGGCGGGGATTCAGGCTTTTGCGGACGCGAGATAGGCACCGAGGCGCCGGCCCATTTCTTCGCCCAGTGCCTGCAATCCGCTCAACGGCCGAACCATCACTTCGAACTCGACGATCTTGCCGTGCTCATCGAAGCGAATCATGTCGATGCCCTTGAGTTCTTTGCTGCCGACCCTGGCGCTGAATTCGAGAATCACATTCAAGCCATCCGCCGTCGCCAGTTCGCGGTGATAGGCGAAATCCTCAAAAACTTCGAACACTGTGTTGAGGATCATCGCCACCACCGGCGCGCCGGGGTAGGGCGTGTGGGCCATCGGCGAGCGGAACACGGCTTGGGCATCGAGCAATTCGGGCAGGGCGTTGAGATTGCCGTTGCGGATCATCTCGTGCCAGCGCTTGAGGGATTCGGCGACATTGGGCTGCAAGGCGAGGTCGGGCATGGTCACTCCGGTTTTTATTGTGGTTGGCGGCAATGACTGTAGATCAACCCGGCGCAGAGTGGATCGTCAAGTTTCGGGCTGAATACCGGTCCATGCCCGAAGCGGATCAGATGCGCATCTGATCCGTATTTTTCTGTTTCATCTGCCTCTGTATTCAGTACAGCCACAGCCTCAGAATGCCCGGGCAGTGCGGACATTCACCCTCCGACCTCATCCCGAAGCGTCCGGTGCACCGCACACTCAGCATCAAGGAGCGCAACATGTACAAGATGGCAATTTTCCTCGGCGGCTTTCTGACCTTGACCATCCTGATCGGCGTACTGGCAACGATCTCTCCAGTCTGATCCGCACGCAGCTTTTTCGAACTCTGCCGTTCTCCTGCTTTCAGTTGCAGAACAGGGCCAGCACGCGCCCGTTACTGAATGTACGAGGAGCGAAACATGCGTAATAAAACCTTGCAGGGACGTTGGGTTCCCGTCGGTTTGATGGTCGCCGCGCTGACCGGTTGTGCGATGAGCAACACCGAGTCACCGGTGCAGACACCGGGCCAGGCTAAAGCCTCCGACACTGAAATGCTCGAAGTCGGCGCGCAATGGTTGCAGGACAAACCGCCGATTCGCGCGTTGAACATGTACCTCGATGGCTTCCATTTCTACAACGGCCATCCCGGCGCACAGATGGAAGCGCATCACTACTGCTCGGCGCTCAACGAGGAAGTGTTCCAGTGTGTGATCTACGACGGCAACACCGCTGAAGCGAAGCTGATGGGCGTGGAATACATCATCAGCCAGCGCCTGTTCACGCAATTGCCGGCAAACGAAAAGGCCTTGTGGCATAGCCACGCTCACGAAGTCACTTCCGGCCAGTTGGTCGCGCCGGGCATCCCGCAGGTGGCGGAGACGCGTTTGATGGAAAAACTTGCCAACACCTATGGCAAGACCTGGCACACCTGGCACACCGATCAGGACAAGCAACTGCCCTTGGGCGTGCCGCAGTTGATGATGGGCTTTACTGCCGACGGTCAGGCCGACGCGCAAATGGTCCGCCAGCGCGACCAGCGTTTGGGCATTGATAGCGCCGAGAAGAAAAAGGCCCGCGCCGAGATCAAACCGGCACCGGTCGCGCCAGGAGCTGATGCGTGGCAGAAGGGCAATGCCGTGCAACTCAACGACCCGACCGGCCATCAACACGTCATGCCGCGCCCGGCCACCTCTGGCGACGAAAATGCCCGGAGCGGCCGTCAGCCTTAGCATTGGACAGTAGCTGTAAATGGTGATGTCGGTACCGACTTCATCGCGAGCAGGCTCACTCCTACATTTGAAATGCGTTACCCCTGTAGGAGCGAGCCTGCTCGCGAAGGCGTCTGCATGATCGCTACACCTGTCAGCGATTCAACACATCGCCCATCCACCGCAAGTACTCCCCTCGCTCGGAAATCGAGTTATGCGCCGATTCCGGCACCACCTTGAGCGTCGCCACCCCCGCAGGAAAACTCTCCAACAACCGCTGCGTGCTCTTGCGTCCAATCACCTCGTCATCACTCGCCGCCAACAGCAAGGTCGGCACGCGAACGTGCGCGGCGTACTTGCCCGATTCGAATCGATCCTTGAGCAACCACTTCACCGGCACCCACGGATATTGTCGTTCGGCGATTTCTTCGAGGCTGTTAAACGGCGTGACCAGGATCAGCTTCTGCACCGGCCGCTGGCTGGCCAGGCGTATCGCCACCCCCGAGCCGAGGCTGCGCCCGATCACCGCAATCTGCGGATGGCTGGCGTAGACCTGATCGAACAACGCCAGCGCATCTTCGGCAATCGCCGGTTCCGATGGTGAGCCTGAACTGCCACCAAAACCCCGGTAATGCAGAAAATACAGCGCGTAATCGGGGAACGCCTCAGCGAACTCCGGCAGGTTGCGCGAGACGTCCTCGGCATTCCCGCCGAAATAGATCAGCGCCCGTGTTCCGCTGCGCTCTCGAGTAGTCGCCCAGATTTCGGCGTCCGGCATCGACAGTTTCAACCGCGAATCCGCTGCAACCACGGCCGCAGGCTGGGGAAACCAGATGAGCGAGCGCTGAAATACGAACAGCGCGGCACACAGCACCAGGTACACGGCAACAATGAAAACGACGAGTGACATCAGGGTTCGGGACATTCGGCTACTTTTAACGGGGTAAGAGGTGGGCTGTCGAAGTGTAGTTCAGCGACTGCGCCTGACAGCCTGCACACACAACATGCAACAGATCCGCGCAGCAGGAGGGCCCGCATGCGCCACACTGAGGGTTATTCCCGTCGCCGCTTGCTTACGCTGGCTGCCGAGGTTGCGGCGGTGTTCACGATTGATCGGGCGTTGGCCAGCGGCACGCCGCCGCCCGTCACTGCGCCGCACACGGCAGGAGACCAGACCATGCAGACCCGCGCCATCCCTTCAAGCTCCGAGGCACTGCCCATGGTCGGATTGGGCACCTATCGCGGTTTCGACGTCGCCCCGGGTGATCCGGTTTATCGGCAATTGCCCGCCGTGCTCGAAGCGCTGTTCAGGAAGGGCGGCACGCTGATCGACAGCTCGCCGATGTACGGCCGCGCCGAGCAGACGACCGGTGAATTGCTGTCGATCCACGAACCGCGCTCGCCGGCCTTTCTCGCGACCAAGGTGTGGACGCGCGGGCGCAAGGAGGGCATCGCGCAGATGGAGCAGTCGTTCAGCCTGCTGCAAACCGAGCGCATCGACCTGATGCAGATTCACAACCTGCTCGACTGGCAAACCCACTTGCCGACCCTGCGCGAATGGAAAGAGCAGGGGCGGATTCGCTACATCGGCATCACCCATTACACCTCGTCGGCCTATGACGAGGTCGAAGCGGTGCTGAAGGCCGAGAGGCTGGATTTCCTGCAGATCAACTACGCCCTCGACGACCGAGGCGTGGAAAAGCGCATCCTGCCGCTGTGCCGCGAGCGCGGGGTCGCGGTGATCTGTAACCGGCCATTTGGCGGCGGCGATTTGCTCGCCCGGCTCAAGGGCAAGCCCCTGCCCGCGTGGGTCTCGGACGTGCAGGTGAACAGCTGGCCGCAACTGGCGCTGAAATTCCTGCTGGCGCATCCGGCGGTGACCTGTGTGATTCCGGGGACCAGCAATCCGCGCTACATGGCTGACAACGCCGGAGCCGGTTTTGGGCCGATGCTCACCGATGCGCAGCGGCATCAGTTGATTGCGTTGCTGGGTTGAACCGGGTCAAACGCGATAGCGCAACGCTTCCAGCAACAAGGCAAACGCCGGCGCTGCCTGGCGTCGGCTCGGGTAGTACAGGTGATAGCCGGAAAACGCCGGGCACCAGTCTCCGAGCACCTGGATCAAGCGGCCGTCGGCCAGAAACGGCGCGACGACATTTTCCGGGATGTAGCTAAGACCGAAACCGTCCAGCGCGGCGTCGAGCAACGGGTAGACGCCATTCAGGGTGACCTGGCCGGAGACACGAACCTTCAGGCTTTCACCGTCCTTTTCGAACTCCCACGAATACAGTCCGCCATTGGTTGGCAGACGCAGGTTGTTGCAGGCGTGGTCGGTCAGGTCGCGCGGGGTCTGTGGCGCTGCGCGCCGGGCGAAGTAGGCGGGCGAGCCGACCACGGCCATGCGCATGTCGGGGCCGATGCGCGTGGCGATCATGCCCTGCGCAACGTCTTCGCCCAGGCGCACGCCGGCATCGAAACCCTGGCCGGCGATGTCGACGAAGCCATAGTCGCAGCAGACTTCGACGGTGACGTCCGGGTACTTCGGCAGGAACTCCTGCAACACCGGACGCAGAATCCAGTTCAGCGAGTGGTCGGTGGCGCTGATGCGGATCTTCCCCGCCGGGGTCTCGCGCAGGTTGCTCAGGGCGGCCAGTTCCACCTCGATCTCTTCGAAGCGCGGGCCGATGGTCTGCAGCAGGTGTTCGCCGGCCTCGGTCGGCGAAACACTGCGCGTGGTGCGGGTCAGCAGGCGCAGGCCGAGACGTGCCTCGAGGCTGCGAATGGTGTGGCTGAGCGCCGATTGCGAAACGCCGAGTTTGGCGGCGGCCTTGGTGAAACTGCGTTCACGGGCGACGGCGAGAAAGGCGAGCAGGTCGGTGGCGTTTTCCCGGAGCATTGATGATTGTCCTGCATAAGTTTTTTCGGATTCTAGACGATTATCTAAAGAGTGCAGATCGCTACAGTGGTTGCTTTAATCATCCGGAGGAACCGCCATGAACCCGATCGCTGCTTCTGCGCTGACGCTCTCGCTGCTGGCCGGTGAGGTGCAGGCCACTGACAACCCGCGTGTCACGGTCACGCCGAATGGCTCTCAACCCTCGGCCAAAGGGCCCGCTGACTGGTTTACCGGCACGGTGCGGGTGGATGCGCCGTTCAAGGGTACCGACGAGGCCCGCGTCAGCGGCGCGACCGTAACGTTCGAGCCGGGCGCGAGAACTGCGTGGCACACCCATCCGTTAGGACAGACATTGATCGTCACCGCAGGAGCAGGGTTCGTCCAGGAATGGGGCCAGCCGGTTCGTGAAATCCGTCCGGGCGATACCGTCTGGATTGCCCCGGGTGCCAAACATTGGCACGGGGCGGCGCCGACAACGGCGATGAGCCATATCGCAATTGCGGAAGTGCTGGATGGCAAGGTGGTGGACTGGATGGAGCAGGTCAGTGATGAGCAATATCCAAAGACCGAGTGAAACCTCGCCCCTCACCCTGGCCCTCTCCCTTTGGGAGAGCGCCAGGGTGAGGGGCTTTTCGCTTCAGATCATCTCCGGCAATGAATCCAGAATCTTGTCCAGCGTAATCGGGTACTCCCGCACCCTCGCGCCGGTAGCGTTGTAGATCGCATTCGCTACCGCCGCACTCACGCCGCAAATCCCCAATTCACCCACGCCCTTGGCCTTCATCGGCGAAGAAATCGGGTCAGTCTCTTCGAGAAAAATCACTTCCTGATGCGGAATGTCGGCGTGCACCGGCACTTCGTATCCCGCCAGGTCATGGTTGACGAAATAGCCCAGACGCTTGTCCACGGCCAGTTCTTCCATCAATGCCGCGCCGACGCCCATGGTCATTGCGCCGATCACCTGGCTGCGGGCCGAAATAGGGTTGAGAATCCGTCCGGCCGCGCACACCGCGAGCATGCGCCGCACGCGGACTTCACCGGTGGCGGCGTCGACGGCAACTTCAGCGAAGTGCGCGCCGAAGGTCGATTGCTGGTACTTCTCGGCCAGATCGCCGAATTCGATGCTGTCCTCGCCGACCAGCGCGCCGCCCTCAGCGGCATTGCGCAGCGGCAGGCTCTTGCTGCCGACGCGCACCTGACCATCGACAAACTCGGCCTGATCCGCCGCGAGTCCCAGCTTCTGCGCCACCGCTTCGCGCAGTTTCATGCAGGCGGCATAAACCCCTGAAGTCGAGCAGTTGCCGCCGAACTGGCCGCCGGAACCGGCCGAGACCGGGAAGTCCGAATCGCCCAGACGTACCACCACATCATTCAGGCCGACGCCCATCATCTCCGCGGCTGTCTGCGCGATGATCGTGTAGCTGCCGGTGCCGATGTCGGTCATGTCGGTTTCGACGATCACCTTGCCGTCACGCTCCAGGCGCACGCGCGCGCCGGACTTGACCAGCAGGTTATTGCGAAACGCCGCCGCCACGCCCATGCCGATCAGCCAACGGCCTTCACGACGTGTGCCGGGCTGCGCTTTGCGCTGATCCCAGCCGAATTTCTCCGCGCCGATCTGCAGGCATTTGACCAGTTGACGCTGGGAAAACGGCCGCTCGGTCTTCACCGGATCGACCTGGGTGTCATTGGCAATGCGGAACAGCACCGGGTCCATTTTCAGCTGTTCGGCCATTTCGTCCATGGCGATTTCCAGCACCATCAGGCCCGGCGCTTCACCCGGTGCGCGCATGGCGTTGCCTTCGGGCAGGTCGAGCGGGGCGAGGCGCATGCTGACGCGGCGGTTTTCCGCGGCATACAACAATTGACTCGGTTGCGCGGCCAGTTCGACCTTGCCGTCGGCGAGGTTGCCCGACCAGCCTTCATGGGCAATGGCGGTCAGCTTGCCGTCGGCCGTGGCGCCCATGCGGATACGCTGAATCGTCGCCGGACGATGGGTGGTGTTGTTGGCCATCTGCGGGCGGGCGAGGGCGACTTTCACTGGCCGGCCGGCCATGCGCGCGCCTAGAGCGGCGAGGATCGCGTCGGCACGAATGAACAGCTTGCCGCCGAACCCACCGCCAATGTACGGCGAGACCAGGCGGACTTTTTCCTTCGGCAGGCCGAGGGTCTTCGCAATGTCGCCGACGCTCCAGGCGACCATCTGGTTGGACGTCCACAGCGTCAGTTGGTCGCCTTTCCAGGCGGCCAATGTCGCATGGGGTTCCATCATCGCGTGGGACTGGTCCGGCGTGGTGTAGGTCTGATCGAACTGCACCGGGGCGGCGGCGAAGGCCTTGTCGAAGTCGCCGTGATTGACGTCCGGCAGCTCGTCTTTCGGCTCGACGCCGAGGTCTTTGACGCTGGCCAGGTCGAACTTGCCTTCGGCGGTTTCGTAGTCGACCTTGACCAGTTGCGCGGCGGCGCGGGCCTGTTCGAAGGTCTCGGCGACCACCAGCGCAACGGCTTGCTGGTAATGCTGCACGTCGGGACCGGCGAGCAAATGGGCGGCGTTGTAATCACCTTTGTCGAGCTTGCCGGCGTTCTCGGCGGTGACGATCGCCAGTACGCCGGGTGCGGCTTTGGCCTCGTCGAGATGAATAGCTTTGATCCGCCCTTTGGCGATCGCCGAATCAACCATGAAACCGTAGGCCTGATTGGCCGCCGCTTCATGTTGTTCGTAGGCGTAGGTCGCCTGGCCGCTGGTTTTCAACGGGCCTTCGATGCGCTCGGTGGGCTGGCCGACGACTTTCAGGCGGTCGATGGGATTGGTGGTGGCGGGCGTGTCGAATTTCATGCGGTTTCCCTCGCTTGCGCCAACACCGAAGCCAGCGTGCGCTCGACCAGTGTCAGTTTGAATTGGTTGTCATCGGTGGGGGTCGCGCCTTCGAGCAGGCGCTCGCTGACCGCTTTGGCGCCCTTGGGCAGCAGCGCTTCAGCGGCCTCGACCCGCCACGGTTTCGGCGCAATGCCGCCAACGGCGACGCGGCCGGTGCCGTCCTTTTGCAGGATCAGACCCACCGAGACCAGGGCAAACGCGTAGGACGAACGATCGCGAACCTTGTGATAAATGTGCGTGCCACCGACCGGCGCCGGCAGGGTCACGGCGGTGATGAACTCACCGGGTGTGAGGCTGGTTTCGATGTTCGGCGTATTGCCGGGCAATAGATGAAAATCGGCCATGGCAATGCTGCGGGTGCTGCCGTCAGGCTTGACCGTTTCGATCTGCGCATCAAGCGCACGCATGGCGATGGCCATGTCGCTCGGGTGGGTGGCGATGCAGGCGTCGCTGACGCCGATGATCCCCAGTTGTCGAGTGACCCCGCCGATCGCCGCGCAACCGCTGCCCGGATTGCGTTTGTTGCAGGCCTGATGGGTGTCGTAAAAGTATGGGCAGCGGGTGCGTTGCAGCAGGTTGCCGGCGGTGGTCGCCATGTTGCGTAACTGCCCGGAGGCTCCGGCCAGAAGCGCGCGGGAGAGCAGGGCGTAATCCTTGCGTACGCGGGCGTCGGCGGCCAGATCGGTATTGCGCACCAGGGCGCCGATACGCAGTCCGCCCTCAGGCGTAGCTTCGATCTGATCCAGGCCGAGGTGGTTGACGTCGATCAGATGCACCGGGGTCTCAATGTCGAGTTTCATCAGGTCGAGCAGGTTGGTGCCGCCGGCGATGAACTTGGCGCCTTCGACTTGTGCAGCCTGGGAGGCGGCTGCGGCAGGCGAGTCGGCGCGGCTGTAGTTGAAGGCTCTCATGCCGGCACCTCCGCGATTTCAGTGATGGCTTCGATGATGTTCGAGTACGCGCCGCAGCGGCAGATATTGCCGCTCATGCGCTCCTGCAGTTCGGCGGCGATCAGTTTCGGCGGCTCGGTCAGGCTCGGGCTGACGTGGCTGGGAATACCGTCGCGGATTTCCTTGAGCACCGCGACTGCGGAGCAGATCTGCCCCGGCGTGCAGTAGCCGCACTGATAGCCGTCGTGCTTGATGAACGCGGCCTGCATCGGGTGCAGCTTGTCCGGCATGCCGAGGCCTTCGATGGTGGTGACTTCGCTGCCGTCGTGCATGACCGCCAAGGTCAGGCAGGAGTTGATCCGCCGCCCGTCGGCGATCACCGTGCAGGCGCCGCACTGGCCGTGGTCGCAGCCTTTCTTGGTGCCGGTCAGGTGCAGGTGTTCGCGCAGGGCGTCGAGCAGGGTGGTGCGGGTGTCGACTTCCAGGGTTTGCGGTTTTCCGTTGACTTGCAGGGTGACTTTGCTCATGGCCGGTTGCTCCAGACTGGCCGCGTAGGCCTTGAGGCTGATAAAGGGGGGCATAGCGAACGCCGTCGCGGTTACGGCGCCGAGGATCATGAAGTTGCGTCGGGAAATCGGCATGGTTCGATTCCTTTTCTCTCATCGGGCGGCAGGATTGCAAAAGGCCCAAAAGGGCGCGCCGGCATGCATGCCAGTCTCGTAAAAGGAGTGACCGCAGGAGGGAGGAAAAGGTTTTGTCGGATTTTCGCTAAAGAGTTATGTGCTCTGCTCATCAATCTCCAAGGCAGCACAAAAACCCTGTAGGAGTGAGCCTGCTCGCGATAGCGGTGTGTCAGCCAACACACTATCAACTGACAGACCGCTATCGCGAGCAGGCTCACTCCTACAGTGGAGTTGTGTTTCTTCAGTTATGGCCCACCTACCACCATCGAGGTAAACGGCGAGACGTACGCCTGCAACGTCACTAGCCCGCCGACCAGGATCGCCAGCACGATCGAGTGGAAAAACACGTAACGCAGGATCTCGCCCTCATGCCCATACCAGCGGGTCGCGGTGGAGGCGACGACGATCGACTGCGCGTCGACCATTTTGCCCATCACCCCACCGGAACTGTTCGCCGCCGCCATCAGCACGGGACTGATGCCCAGTTGTTCCGAAGTCACCCGCTGCAAGCCGCCAAACAACACGTTCGACGCGGTGTCCGAGCCGGTCAGTGCCACCCCCAGCCAACCGAGCAGCGTGCCGAACATCGGATAGAAAATTCCCGTCGCCGCGAACGCCAGGCCCATCGTCGCATCCAGTCCGGAATAGCGCGTGAGGAACCCCAGCGCCAGCATTGCCGCAATGGTGATCAGCGAAAACCGCACCACCCACAGCGTGCGCAAGTACTGCTTGATCAGTTGCGGGATCGAATAGCCCATCAACAGACCGCCGACAATCGCCGCCAGCAGAATCCCGCTGCCTGTCGCGGTCAGCCAGGTGAACTTGTACACCGCTTCCTCGGCTTTCGGCGCCGCAACAACTGGCGGGACTTTTTCGATCTGCAAGTGCAGGCTGGTGAAAGTCACTGCCGGGGCGAAGGTCGGATTGGCCTCACGCACCGGTTTGCCTTGCGGATCAAGCTTGGCCGATTGCGTGACCGGGTCGATCACCGGCCGCGTATCGAACATGTTCTTGAAGCCCTGCGTGCCCCAGGCAAACACGAACACCGTGAGAATGATCCACGGCATCCATGCGCGCATCACTGCCGGGCGCGCCTGATCGCTGAAGGCGGCGCTGGCGGTGACTTTTTCTTCATCGACTTTGGAGTTGTCGACGCGGCCGGACAGCGCTGCCGAAGTATGAATGGTGGCCGGTTTCCACACTTTGAGGAACAGTGTCAGGCAGGCCATGGAAATCAGCGCGGCGATCACGTCCACCAGCATCGGCCCGTGGTAGTTCGAAACGAGAAATTGCGGGATGGCGAAACTGACTCCGGCCACCAGAATCGCCGGCCACACCTCGAGCATCTTGCGCCATCCGGCAAAGGCCCAGATTAACCAGAACGGCACCAGCACCGAGAAAAACGGCAACTGCCGGCCAACCATCATCGACAGCTCCATCTCATCCAGCCCGGTGACTTTGGCGAGGGTGATGATCGGCGTGCCCAGGGCGCCAAATGCCACGGGGGCGGTGTTGGCGATCAGTGCCAGACCGGATGCGGCCAAGGGTGAAAAACCCAGACCAATCAGGATCGCCCCGGTCACCGCCACCGGCGTGCCGAAGCCTGCCGCGCCTTCGAAGAACGCACCGAAGCAGAAGGCGATCAGTAGCAGTTGCAAGCGTCGGTCGTCAGTGATGCGCGCGAGGGAATCCTGCAGCACTTTGAACGAGCCGTTCTCAGTGGTCAGGCGATGCAGGAAGATGATGTTGAGGACGATCCAGCCGATCGGCAGCAAGCCATTCGCCGCGCCGAACAATGCCGCCGAACCGGCCATGCCCGCCGGCATGTCGAAGGCGAAGATCGAGATCAGCAGGGCGGACGCCAGTGCCAGCAGCGCCGCCAGATGCGCCTTGACGTGAAAGAACGCCAGCGCCGCGAGCATCACCACCACCGGCACTGCAGCCATCAGCGTGGAGAGCACCGGATTGCCGAACGGGTCATAGATTTGCTGCCAGACCATGGTCCACCTCTGCTTGTTGTTATTTGAGGGTGCAGATCCATTGCTTGGGGATTGGTTGCAAGCAGTATAGGTGGCATTACGCCGCCGCTCGGTTGCGGCGAACGGGCCGACAAACGGTCGATGGTGGCCAGTGAATCAACGGGTTTTTGCCCGGTCGTATCTGCGGCTGCGCGCACTGCCTCTTGAAGAGGCCGGCAGCGTGGCGATTTCATCGTCAAGACCTTGGGTTTAGGAAAGTATTGAATGAAGCACGCGACAACGATGCTGCTCACTGTGACCGCCGCGGTATTGCTCAGCGGCTGTATTGCGGATTTTGATGATGACCACCGGCATGGCCGGCATTACGACCGCGACCATGGCCGCTATCACGATGATGACCGGCGCTGGGACGACCGCGATGGCGACCGCCGCGATGGCCGTCGTTATTACCGTGATCGCGATGATGACTGATTGATCGAGAGTCCCAGGGACGGGCTCACGTGAGAGAGCGAAGAAATGGACGCCGTAGTGGCAATTCAGTAGCATGCGCGCTTTTCACGCTGCCAAGGAAGATCATGTCCATTGTTTCCCCGCTGCGCCTGGCCCTGTCGCTGGCTGGTGCAGTACTGTCATGCAGCCTGCTGACAGGTTGCAACATCACCGGCACCTATCAGGATGCGACCGATCCAGACGCCGCCAAGGTAAGGTTCGTCGCCAATACCGATAACGCCACGATCGATTATTTCGACGCCGAGCATTGCGATGGCTTGACCACCGGCATGCTCAACAATGTGTTGATCGGCGACAGCAAGCGCCGGGCGGGGATGATGGTTGCGCCGCCGGAACAGGCGCGCGGTTACCTTGAATTCAAGATCAAGCCCGAGCAGCCGGCGTATCTGCGTGTCAACACGCAGGTCGGTTACGCCACCTGCGGCTCTGGTTTTTCCTTTACGCCCAAGCGTGGCAATGAATATGAAGTGACACTGAACGTCACCAAGACCCAGTGCATCACCACGTTGCGGCATCTGGAGCGGCACGACGGTAAAGATCTGCGCACCGTGATGCCACTGGACCGCACTGCGCTGGCGGCGTGCGTGGGGCGCAACCCGATCTTTCCCAAGCCACCGGCGCTGCTGCCCGACACGCCGCAACGCACGGCACTGATCGACCGTATCATCGAAGGCAGCCTTTTCGTTTTCATGAAACCGGATGCGGGCAAAGAGCCTGCGGCCAGTTTTTCTCCAGAGAAGCTCGACTCGCTGATCAACGACCGCAAGGCCAAACTGGGTTTTACGTTGCCGGACGATTACTGGGCGCTGTATCGCCAGAATCTGATCGAGTTCGACAAGGAAAGCGCGACCACAAAGGATCAGGCGATGCAGCGCACCAAAGACGAATATCGCCAGCGTTTGCGTAGCGTCGATGACAAGCGCCTGGGCGAGTGGGCGCGCGTGGATGACAAAGACGGCAAGCGTGGCAACGCGGCGCCGGACGCGGAAGAAAAGGCCATGTTCATGTTCTATTTCCAGGCGTCGAACCGCGTGATGGCGGAAGCCATCGATCATCACCTCGATCGGATGGCCGCCATGGACGCGAAATATGAAGTCTGTTCGCGCTTTGCAGACTGCTGGAAGCGTTGATCGACTGAGTCAGCGGATGCCGCGAAAAAGCCCACTGAGCCGAACCGGCCAGTGGGCTTTTTCATGATCGTCCGCTTCGCGGGCAAGCCTTTGAGGGATTAAAAATGAGCGCTCGCCTGGACGCGGGATCGCGCAGGCACCGAGGCCTCGTGATCGAGCAAATGGGTGGCGAGAATGTCGCTCAGAAAACGGAACTGATCGTTGAGGCCGACCACTTCATTGCTGAAATGGTTGCTGGCGGCGGGCATCAGCAGATCGTCGAAATCCTTGTTGAACACCAGCGTCTGCGCTTTGCGCGGTACGACGTGCTGTTGGTAGTAGTTGCTGCCGAACACCGGGAAACTCACGGAGAGGGTGACTTGGGTATGGATCATGATGTGAACGCCTCGTTGTGTGTCGGATGAGTCAATCGTGCCTTTGGTGAGGGATGGGCGGAAGGCAATCGTGGCGATGGTGGTTATCGACGGTGGTGATGGTTGAGGTTTGTGGTGCTGCTGATGGCCCCTTCGCGAGCAGGCTCACTCCTACAGGGAGAACGCATTTCAAATGCAGGAGTGAGCCTGCTCGCGAAGAGGCCAGAACAAGCGGCGCCCCTCTTGATCACCTGCCTATACTCAAACCTGCACCTCCCTCAGCCAAAGGACACCACCACCGTGAATCCGCGCGCGCTGGTCGTTGCCGCACTGTTTCTGCTGGCCGGCTGTGCTACTTCGGTCCGGGCACCGGTGACCGCGCCGCAAGCCGTGGTCGTGTCGGCGCAGACCTGGCAGCAGATCGACCGCGAAATCCTCAGCGCTTCGCAGCAGGCCACCGAACAGGTCAAGCTGTTCGCCCGCGGTTCGATGGAACATTGGCGCACTCGCGTCTATCAGCAAACTGAAGAAAATTTCATCCCTTGGTTCAGCAGCTACTGGACTCAGGAATGGCTGTCGATGAAGGTCAGTTGGTACACGATCAGCGCTGGCGGCGAGCAGGATGCTTCGGCGAAACGGCTGGCGGCGTATCTGCTTGAGCAATATCAGGAAAAGGTCCTGGCGCCGGTCGCAGTAGAGATAGATCCGGACGCGATCCTGGCTCAGGCCACGGCGTTCTACGCGCAGTTGATGGCGCAACAGATGCCACTCATCGCCCAGCGTCATGGTGTGCCTATTGCGCAGCTCAACGGGCGCTTGCAAAAGATCCCGGCCATCGCCCTCGGGCCCCCGCCGGCGCGGGATGCCTCGCTGTTCACGGTCATCAGCACCGAGCCGCTGAACACGCTGCCGGCGTACGCCGCGCTGATCGACAAGGTTCACACCGACGGCGGCGCCAGGGGCATTTCTTCCACCGACGCCGCCATGGCCCCGGTGGCCAAACGTGCCAGCCAGCGCATTGAAGCGGAAATGGCCCCGCGCGGCGCCGCCAGTGCGGTGGCGGCAGCGGCGGGGAAACTGGCCGGGGCGATGATTTCAGTCGGCGTGGCCGGCATTCGCGCGATCATCCAGGCCAATGACCGCCCCGACAGCGAAGCGCTGATCCGTAGCAGTCTGGGCAACACCTTCGACAAGGCCTGGATGAAGCTGCTGCAGAACCCGACCACCGGGGTGATGGCGGGAACGCTGCACATGGCCGGGCAGGTCGAGGGCAATCTTGGGGCGATTGGCGAACCGCCGGTCGGGCCTGGCGTGAATCGTGTCGAATGGCGCCCGCCACAATCGACCAGTCAGCAGATCGAACCCATCCTGCAAGGAGAATGAACATGGCCTACATCGATATCTTCGTGGCACCCGTGCCTGACGCCAATCGTGAACAGTACAAAAAACACTGTCAGATCGCCGCCAGGCTGTTCAAGGAATATGGCGCCGTTGAGGTCGTCCAGTGCTGGGGTGACGACGTGCCGGAGGGCAAGCTCACCTCTTTCCCGTTGGCGGTCAAACTCAAGGAAGGCGAGACCGTGTCATCCGGCTGGCTGATCTGGCCCGACAAAGCCACCCGCGACGCAGGCATGGCGAAAATGATGGAAGACCCGCGCATGCAACCGGACGTCAATCCCATGGGCTTTGACGGGCAGCGGATGATTTTTGGTGGGTTCAAGAATCTTTTTGACGGCGTTGGGCCGTGGGACAAGTGAACTGGCACAGATTACAGCTCACGCACTCCCACAGAGGGCTTTTCGGCGATTTTCAAGGCGTGGCACGATCCCGAGTCGTCGCGGTCGTACTCTTCACCTAGCCGCATCACAGTGTGGAGATCCAATGAGCCAGGAAGTCCTGACCACCGAAACCAACCGTCGCCAGTTGCAGCAGATCATTGCCGGGCTGTCGGACGGGGTGATTCTGCTGGAACTCGACAAAAGTATCCTCTGGGCCAACGAAGCGGCGCTGACCATGCATGGCGTCAGCACCATCGGTGACCTGGGCACCAACGCTGACGAGTACGCCAAGCGTTTCGTCCTGCGCTATCGCAATAACCATGTGTTGTCGCCCGAGAACTACCCGATCAGCCGCGTGGCGCGTTGCGAGGCGTTCAGTGACGTGCTGATCGAGATCTCGCCCGTGGACGACCCGGAGCGTATCTGGGTGCACAGTGTGCGCAGCATGGTGCTGACCGACCGTGTGGGGCAGCCCGAGTCGCTGGTGCTGATCATGAGCGATGTCACCGACTGGGCCAACGCCGAGCTGCGCTTCGAAAAAACCTTCAACGCCAACCCCGCGCCGGCGGTGATCTGCCGGCTCAGCGATTTGCGTTACATCAAGGTCAATCCGGGTTTTCTGGAAATGACCGGCTATACCCGCGATCAGGTGATCGGCACCTCGGCATACGAAATCGATATCTTCGAGCAGGCCGATAAACGCGATCTGGCTATCCAGCGCTTGCGCGATGTCGCGACCATTCCGCAGATGCAGGCGGAACTGCGCCTGCCTGACGGCGGCAGCAAACAGGTGATCGTTGCCGGCCAGCCGCTGCTGCTCAATGACGAGAATTGCATGCTGTTTTCCTTCGTCGACATGGAGCCGCGGCGCCGGGTCGAGTTGGCGCTGCGTCAGAGCGAAGAACGGTTCGCCAAAGCCTTTCGGCTGACCCCCGTGCCGATTCTCATCTGCACCGCGGACAAGCAGGAGGTCATCGACGTCAATCAGGCGTTTCTCGATACCCTGGCCTATGACAGCGATGAGGTGCTCGGCAAGACGGTGACGCAGTTGAGCTTTATCCACGATGACGGTGCGCGCACGCGGTTGTTGTCGGCGCTAGCCAAGCACGGTCGGGTGGATCGGGTCGACGTGCCGGTGCGCAAGAAGGACGAGGAACTGCTCGAATGCGCAGTGTCCGCCGACACGGTGAACATCCATGACACCTCGTGCTATCTGCTGGTGTTGATGGACATGACCGAACGCAAGCGCACGGAGCTTGAACTGGTCGCGGCGATTGAAGAGGTGATGAAGGATGCTTCGTGGTTCAGTCGGACGTTGATCGAAAAGCTCGCCAACGTAAAGAAGATCAACTCGCCGCAGTTGCCCAGCGCCTCGTTCACTGATCTGACGGCGCGCGAGCGCGATGTACTGGGTCTGATCTGCGAAGGGCTGGCAGACAAGGAGATCGCCGGCCGACTGAAACTGGCGCCCAATACCGTGCGCAATCACGTGGCCACGGTGTATTCGAAGCTGGATGTGCACAGCCGCAGCGAGGCGATTGTCTGGGCGCGGGAGCGCGGCTTGTTCTCGGGAGAGTGGGGCACCAAAGGCCAGCGCTGAGGGTGCAAATGCACTAGTTACAAGGGTGCAAATTCATGTATTGGCGCAGGCGTTGTGTTCTTAGGCTTGTGGGGTGCGGTGTGGACCATTTGCGTCTTGCGATCGCGCCCCCTTTCGAAACAGCCATAGGAACATGTCCATGATGAATCTTGCGCAGTTGCGCGCTCGGCTAGAGCACAGTTTTGCGCCGCTGGCTTGTGAATGTTCGGTGGATGGTGATCATTCGCTGACGGTCAAGTTGTATCACCCGGATTCGGGGCAGGTGGATCTGGTGATCAGTGGCCTGGATTTGGCTTCGCTGCGTACGCCGGAGGCGGTTGAGGCGTTGGTGGGTGAGTTGCGGTATGAGCTTGAGAGCAATTCTTTGCGCTCGTCGCGGGATCCGGATCTGGCTTAGCGCTTTTGGGGCTTGGCGGCCTTTGGGGCTTGGCGGCCTTTGGGCCGACCATGCTTTGGGGGGGGTGTATATCCGTTTTTTTGGGTGTTGCGGATGGCGGTTTCGCCCTTACGGCGAGTCCCTTTTGGCAAACGCCCCAAAAGGAACCAAAAGGTCTTCGCCCTGACGTTCGGCCCACTCGCTGGGGCTCGGGGTTCCTTCGCTACGGGATCGATCCTGGCGCAGCGGCTCCGGTTTGCTTCGCTGCACCTACACTCGCTGTGTCCGACTGCGTCGTAGGGTCGCTGCGCTCCCACGCCTGGATCAATCCCTCCACTCAGCCTGCCGACGGGCTCCAGGATCAAAAGCGGAACTCGAGCTTGCGCTCATCGTGGGTAGGCGCTGCCGAAGGCTCGGGGCGCGATCGGACGATCTTTTGATTTTGTTTTTGCTGTTCTGTGGGAGCGAGCCTGCTCGCGAAGGTGGCCTGACAGCCGACCTGTTCTTTAGGTTTTACGCAATCCATGTAGGAGCGAGCCTGCTCGCGATGAGGCCCTCGCCGATTACGATGATCTCAATCCAGACCTCTTCTGGACAATCCGCGCAAAACCGACAGCCCAAACTATTCAATCGCCCCAATCCACTGGCGCGAACAATGTGCTCAGCTATAAAGAATGAGTGGTCAGGTCTTCCGCGGCCGTTTGGGCGGCGGGAGGTTGTCTCCCTTTATCGCGGGTCGTCCTATGACTAATCCTGGGAAACGCGTATTGCCGTTGGCTTTTCTTGTCGTGTTGGTGGCGGGTTGTGCCAGTCCACCACCCCCTGCGCCTGTCGCGCCGCCGCCACCGCCGGAGCGCCGCTGCGAGGTGTTGGAGAATACTGAGGTTGTTGGGGACATGTACGTGGATGGGCAGGTGACACGCCAGATCACGACTACCCGTTGCATCACACAATAAGACTCGCGATTGCTCGATTGCACGAGGCCTGGAATCCAGCAGTGACTCTGTGGGAGCGAGCCTGCTCGCGAAGGCGGGGTATCAGTCGAAACACAGCTGACTGACACGACGCTTTCGCGAGCAGGCTCGCTCCCACACGGGCTAGCAATTTGCCGGGGAAATCAGGACAGGAAGCCGCCGTCCACATTCAGCGCCACACCGGTGGTGTAGCTCGACGCGTCGCTGGCGAGGTACAACACCGCGCCCGCCATTTCGCTCGGATCGGCCACGCGTTTGAGCGGGATCTGGGTCAGGGCTTGCTTCAGGATTGCGTCGTTTTTCACCAGTGCTGAGGCAAATTTGGTGTCGGTCAGGCCGGGCAGCAGGGCGTTGCAGCGGATGCCGAATTGCGCGCATTCCTTGGCGAAGACCTTGGTCATGTTGATGACCGCGGCTTTGGTCACCGAATAAATGCCCTGGAAAATCCCCGGCGAGATGCCGTTGATCGAGGCGACGTTGATGATGCTGCCGCCGCCGTTTTCGCGCATCAGCTTGCCCGCTTCCACCGACATGAAGAAGTAGCCGCGAATATTCACGTCGACGGTCTTCTGGAACGCACCGAGATCGGTGTCGAGCACGTTGCAGAATTGCGGGTTGGTCGCGGCGTTGTTGACCAGGATGTCGAGGCGGCCGAACTGTTCCTTGATCCCGGCGAAGACCTGACTGATCTGCTCCATTTCACCGATGTGGCAGGCTACGGCGGTTGCCTTGCCGCCGGCGGCGGTGATGGCGTCGGCGACGTGCTGGCAGCCTTCGAGCTTGCGGCTCGAGACGATCACGTGGGCGCCTTGCTGGGCCAGCAGTTTGGCGATGGCTTCACCGATGCCGCGGCTGGCGCCGGAGACGAAAGCGATTTTGCCGTCGAGGTCGAACAACTGAGTCTTGGACATGGGATTCCCTTGTGAAAAGTCTTGTTATTGGCCCGGATCAGAGGCTGGATTTCTGGATGACCTGCAGGCTCATCTGCTCCAGCAGTTTGTTCATGTGAATGAACTGCGCGAAGCGTTTGTCCTGGGTCTGGCCATGGTAGAAGCGGTAGTAGATCTGCTGCACGATGCCGGCCAGGCGAAACAGGCCGTAGGTGTAGTAGAAGTCAAAGTTGTCGATGCGGATCCCTGAGCGCTCGGCGTAGTAGTCGACGAATTCGCGGCGCGTCAGCATGCCCGGCGCATGGCTCGGCTGGCGACGCATCAATTGCACCGGTGCCGGGTCGCCGGCTTCGATCCAGTAGGCAAGGGTGTTGCCAAGATCCATCAGCGGGTCGCCGAGGGTGGTCAGTTCCCAGTCGAGTACACCGATGATCTGCATCGGGTTGTCCGGGTCGAGGATGACGTTGTCGAAACGGTAGTCATTGTGGACGATGCTCGACGTCGGGTGGTCGGCCGGCATCTTGGCGTTGAGCCAGGCTTTCACTGTTTCCCAATGCGGGGCGTCCGGGGTCAGGGCTTTCTCGTAACGCTCGCTCCAGCCTTTGATCTGCCGCGCGACGTAGCCTTCGGGCTTGCCCAGATCGCCGAGGCCACAGGCGTTGTAATCGACCCGGTGCAGTTCAACGAAACGGTCGATGAAGCTTTTGCACAGCGATTCGGTCTTCGCCGAATCGAGGCCCAGTTCCGGCGGCAGTTCGGCGCGCAGGATGATGCCCTTGACCCGTTCCATCACATAGAATTCGGCGCCGATGACGGCTTCGTCGGTGCAATGCACGTAGGCCTTCGGGCAATACGGGAAACCTTCGCGCAGTTGATTGAGGATGCGGAACTCACGGCCCATGTCATGGGCGGACTTGGCCTTGTGGCCGAACGGCGGGCGGCGCAGGACGAACTCCTGTCCTGGGTATTCCAGCAGGTAGGTCAGGTTCGAGGCGCCGCCGGGAAACTGGCTGATCCTGGGGCTGCCGGTCAGGCCGGGAATGTGCGCCTTGAGATACGGATCGATCAGGCCGGCATCGAGTTCTTCGCCTGCGCGGATCCGGGTGGACTGGTCAGTAAGCGCCATGCTTATCCCTTCTGCTTATTTTGGAGGCCAGACATCATTGGCTAATCTAATGGCGCGCGGGGTCGGTCACAAGCGCGGGTCGGTCTTATAGGTTCGCGTGTTGCTGGATGATCACCTATGGAAATGGGTACAACGGGCGTGCAGACAGAACGGGCCGGATCCGCTTGACGGCAGTGAATCCGAGGCTCGCGGCATGCTTCAGTGCACGCGCTGGTTGCTGAATCTGGGCGGCAGGGCGACGGGGGTCAACACTGGTTGACCGGAGAAAAACGCCATGAGGTTCTTGCCTACCAGTTCCACGGTGCCCTGAGTGGCCTCGGGAGACAGCCCGGCGACATGAGGCGTCAGCACCACATTGCTGAGGTTTTTCAGCGTGTCGGGCACCTCGGGTTCGTGATCGAAAACGTCCAGCGCAGCTCCGGCGATGCGACGTTGTTCCAGTGCGGAAACCAGTTCCGCCGTGCTGATCACACTGGCTCGCGCGATATTGACGATGAATCCGTTTGGGCCCAGCGCATCAAGCACTGCTCGCGTCACCAGATGTTGAGTACCAATGCCACCGGGCGTGGCAACGACCAGGAAGTCCGAGGCCCGGGCCAGTTCCGTCGGCGTTGAGCAGAATGCGTAGGGCACATCGCTGCGCACCTGGCGATTGTGGTAGCTGATCTGCATGTCGAAACCCAGCTCGGCGCGTTTGGCAATCGCCATGCCCACCGCGCCCAGCCCGAGAATGCCCAGACGTTTGCCCGCCAGGGAGGGCCGCATGATTTTTGGCCATTCACCCCGGCGTACTGCGGCATCGCAGCGCGGGATATCACGCACCAATGCCAGCAGCAGTGCCATTGCATGATCCGCCACCGATGAAGCGTTGACCCCGGCGCCGTTGGTGACGGTGATGCCTCGATTACTCGCTGCTTGCAGGTCGACCTGCTCGTAGCCCGCACCGATCACCGTGATGATTTTCAAGGCGGGGAGGGCGTTGATTTCGTCGGCTGTCAGGCCCAGCGGGCCGCGAGTGAGCACGGCGTCGATACGACTGCCATGGGTGAGGATGGCTTGCGTACGTTCGGCTGGCGTCGGTGCAAGGATCAGGTGGAATCCCTGATGTTCGAGAATCGGCAGATAGTCATTGATCGTTTCAACCAGTACCAGAACGGTTGCGGGCATTGCGCGGCTCCTGTGATTGGCGGCGGGTGGGTCGCGAAAGTCGACTCAGAGTGCTGAATCCGCAGCGGCTTGGCAATCGTTGCATTCGCGCAGTGGTGCTTTGATTCTGGACCGCTTCACGCCAGAAGCAAGGGCGCCCGCCCACCGGTGAACCGGTGGGCGGGCGATGTCATTGGGCCGCGTGCGCTTTGCTCTGTTCGGCCAGCGCGATCGGTTTGAAATCATAGGTGGGGTAGAACTCGGTGCGATAGCTGCCCCAGGCTGTGTTTTCCAGCGCCAGGTTCACTTCCGCCAGTCGAGACGCGGGAAAACGCACTGTAACGACCTGGCCGATGCCCATCATGATATTCCAGCTCACCACTTCGACCCCGGCGGGCGGGAAGGTTTTATAGAAACCTTGCTGGGCAAGCTGGGCTTTGAGTTCGCTGAGCGGACGGGATTGATCATGCTTGAGGAACACGGTGAGCATCATAGTGTTGTCCGTGACGGCGGCCTTTGTCGGAGCTGTCGTGGCCTGTGCGTTGCTGAATCCGAGCAGCGCGGCGGACATCAGGGATGCTGATAACAACAGGGACTTCAGTGTCTTTTTCATGTCGAACTCCAGGCTTTTATTGTGGCGTGGCAGACTTGGTGACCACACTTCCGGTATAGGGCGCGTGAACTACGTGAATGCGTACGGGCGGATTGCTTTCAATCATGTCGCGAGGTACTTCACGGGAATAAGTGAACTCGTTTTTATTCAGTGTCTCCAGACGCCTGACGATCGTTTTGTTCGGTCCGATGTCCGGCACCAGCACATGTTGTCGTTGATCACCGGTGACGAAGAAGTAACCGCCGCCGCCATTGTTGTATTTGGACTCACCGGTATCGGTGTAGAAAAACTCGTAGCGGTTGGTTTCCGGGTCCCAGGTCGATATTCCGACGACGCCGGGATATTTGGCCTTCACGTCAGTCTGCGGAGCGCCCTCGATGTAGACCTTGGTCGTCAGCCACCGCGGTGACGAGGCCAATTCGCGAATGTCAGCCTGCGCGCCCGCAATCGGCAAGAGCAGCGCCGCCCACAGTAAATGAATCCTGTTGTATTTTTGCATGCCCGATTCTCGCTGTCTGAAAGGTGACGGAGAAAATATAGTCAGGCATCGGGAAGTTATTCAAGGCCAGGGAAGTTGCTTGTAACAAATTCGCTTGTTTTGAATTCCCGGTATTGTTCGGTGTTATTTTAATTGCGTTTTTATTTGTAGGATTAATCTGAAAGTTTGGGTCTGAAATTCTTCCAAGTTACAGTGTTAACACAGGTGTCGCGTGTCAGTTGATAGTCGCCAGGACGGTCTACCCGGTTTTCTAATTCGATCTGAAGAACATGTAACAATTAAAATCAGACAGGGCTGTGGGAGTCAGTCCCGACTCGAAACGCCGACGACGTCAGGTGACGTATTGGGCGACGCCATTGCCAAATGACCAGTTCTCTTTTTTTACCTCGACCAGATTGATGAAGACATCCTCCAGGCGTATGCCCAATTGCGCATGCAGGCCCTCGGCGATGGTCTTGAACAGCAATTGTTTCTTATCCACGGTGCGCCCTTCGCTGATGGTGATCTGAATGAACACCACGCCATCGCTACGCTGGATGCCGAGGTATTGCGGGTCATACACGAAGTGCTGGCTGTCGTGCTCGTTGAGAATCTGGAAGTTGTCGTGCTCGGGCACATCGATACAGGTGCGCAGAGCGGCATAGACCTGTTCACCGATGCGCCTGGCGAACGTGGGATCGGGGTTTTGCTGGATATCGACGCGAACCAGTGGCATGGGAGTCTCCTTGAGTGGTGGCTTCTCTCACGCTAGATCAAAAGCAGTGTCCTGGCAGGTGAATGGTCTGGAATATCGTGGGTTCGGTGTATGAGGGAGCTTACGCGACGCGCGGATTTTGCCTACGGGGACGGCAGATGCGTCTGCTAGCCAGCACCCTATGGATGCGAAATCATCACGCCACAGAGCAGCTTGCGCGAGAGCTGCCACTAGCCAAGGAAGGCGAATGCTTCAAAACGACCGGGAAAACCTCGAACTTGACAAGCTGATGAATGAAATACGCAAGCTTGTGGCTGAGAGGAAAAAGCTTGTAGCGGAAGAAAAAAAGATGAAATGGGAAACCTATTTCTACCCGGTTGCGGTAATAGCCGGGGTATTGACTGCAACAGCGGCCTTGATAGGCCTTTCACTCAAGTTATGAATGTTCGAGCTTCACCATATTTAACCCATCACCCGCGAGTAGGAAATCCACCATGAGTACATTCGACCGCCAGGCCATGATTGATCGATCCGATCGAGAGCACGACGAGTATTTGGAAAAATTACGCATCAAACAGAGAGGCGACATCGTTCCTATCCTGGGATTACTGAGTCTGGCAATACTTTGCATGTCGTTTGGCTTCCTGGTCGCTCGATTGATCTGAGCCTTCGGCTGGGCAGGGTGCAGGAAAAACGTCGAAAAACGACATTCAACGTAGCTTTTAACGGCAAAAAACATTCCGAAAACGACCACCCATCCATCTGCTCCGGACAACCATTCCTCAGCTAAGTCTTTGCTTGCGTTGATTTATCACGGAGAATCGCGCCCCTGTTTCGGCCGGAGCATGTCTGTCGGTTTTTTCCGACGCGTCCCGACCGAGTGGCAAGTGACCGGAATGCGGAGATCCGACCGGATGAATGATCAGGCCAATAGCCTCGAAAAGCGTTTCGACGCAGCAGCACCCGCTGAACTTTCGAGCTGGAATCGCCAGGACACCACCTGGATGCTGGGACTGTTTGGGACGGCCATTGGCGCCGGCACCCTGTTTTTGCCGATCAACGCAGGGCTGGGGGGCTTCTGGCCGCTAGTGATCCTCGCGCTATTGGCGTTCCCGATGACGTTTTATGCTCACCGTGGCCTGACCCGTTTTGTGCTGTCCGGTCGCGAAGGCGCCGATATCACGGAAGTGGTCGAGCAGCATTTCGGCATCAAGGCCGGCGCGTTGATCACGTTGTTGTACTTCTTCGCCATTTTCCCGATCCTGCTGATCTACAGCGTCGGCCTGACCAACACGGTCGCCAGTTTCCTCGAACATCAACTGCACATCACGCCGCCGCCGCGCGCGCTGTTGTCATTCGTGCTGATTCTCGGCCTGTTGGCGGTGGTGCGGTGCGGTGAACAGGCGATCGTCAAGGCCATGAGCCTGATGGTCTATCCATTTATCGTCGCGCTGCTGTTCCTCGCCGTGTACCTGATTCCGCACTGGAACGGCGGCATCCTCGCCACCGCCTCGCAAGTACCGGCGCCGTCAGCGCTGCTGCATACCCTTTGGCTGGCAATTCCGGTGATGGTGTTCTCGTTCAACCATTCGCCGATCATCTCCGCGTTTGCGGTGGATCAGAAGCGTCGTTATGGCGTACACGCTGAAGAGCGCAGCTCGCAGATCCTCGCGCGCGCTCATGCACTGATGGTAGTGATGGTGCTGTTCTTCGTATTCAGTTGCGTACTGACCCTGTCGCCGGAGCAACTGGCTGAGGCGAAAGACCAGAACCTGTCGATCCTGTCGTACCTGGCCAACCACTTCAGTAACCCGACCATCGCTTTCGCGGCGCCGTTGATTGCGTTTGTGGCGATCTCCAAGTCCTTCCTCGGCCATTACATTGGTGCCAGTGAAGGTCTCAAGGGTTTGATCGTCAAGAGCGGCAAGCGTCCGGGCGCCAAGGCGCTGGATCGCATCGTTGCGGCGTTGATGTTGGTGGTCTGCTGGATTGTCGCGACGCTGAACCCTAGCATCCTCGGCATGATCGAGACCGTCGGTGGTCCGGTGATTGCGGCGATTCTGTTTCTGATGCCGATGTACGCGATTCGCAAGGTGCCGGCCATGGCGCGTTATCGCGGTCAGGCATCGAACGTGTTTGTTACGGCAGTTGGGCTGGTAGCGATTTCAGCGTTGGTTTACAAGCTGGCTGTCTGACCGATCTGTGCGATTGCGAGCCTGCCATCGCGAGCAGGCTCGCTCCCACAAGGTTTTGCGTGATGCTTGCACGGCAGGCATAAAAAAACGCCGCTCATCTCACGATGGGCGGCGTTTTTTATTGCCTTGCAGCGTTAGGCTTGAACGACCGGGATCTTGGCGTTCGCAGCAGCTTCACGGAACTCGGCGATCTGGTCGAAGGACAGATAGCGGTAGACATCGGCCGCCATGCTGTCGATCTTGCCAGCGTATTCCATGTACTCCTCGACGGTCGGCAGGCGACCCAGGATCGAAGCAACGGACGCCAGCTCGGCCGAGGCCAGGTAGACGTTCGCGCCGTCGCCCAGGCGGTTCGGGAAGTTACGGGTCGAAGTCGACACCACGGTGCTGTTCGGCTCAACGCGTGCCTGGTTACCCATGCACAGCGAGCAGCCTGGCATTTCCATGCGTGCGCCAGCCTTGCCGTAGATGCCGTAGTATCCTTCTTCGGTCAGTTGGTGAGCGTCCATCTTGGTCGGCGGCGACAGCCACAGACGGGTTGGCAGCTGACCCTTGACCTGATCCAGCAGTTTACCGGCAGCGCGGAAGTGACCGATGTTGGTCATGCAGGAACCGATGAACACTTCGTCGATCTTCTCGCCAGCGACGCTGGACAGCAGACGGGCGTCGTCCGGATCGTTCGGCGCGCAGAGCACAGGCTCGTTGATCTCGGCCAGATCGATTTCGATGACTTCGGCGTATTCGGCGTCGGCATCGGCTTCCATCAGCTCAGGGTTGGCAATCCAGGCTTCCATCGCTTGAGCACGACGTTCCAGGGTACGCGCATCGCCGTAGCCTTCGCCGATCATCCAGCGCAGCAGGGTGATGTTGGACTGCAGGTACTCGGTGATCGACTCTTTCGACAGCTTGATGGTGCAACCGGCAGCCGAACGTTCGGCCGAGGCGTCGGACAGTTCGAACGCCTGCTCGAGGGTCAGACCTTCCAAGCCTTCGATTTCCAGGATGCGGCCGGAGAAGGCGTTTTTCTTGCCCTTCTTCTCAACGGTCAGCAGACCGTTCTGGATAGCGAAGTACGGAATGGCATGAACCAGGTCGCGCAGGGTGATGCCAGGTTTCATCTTGCCTTTGAAACGCACCAGGATCGATTCCGGCATGTCCAGCGGCATGACGCCGGTGGCTGCGGCGAACGCAACCAGACCGGAACCGGCCGGGAACGAGATGCCCATCGGGAAACGGGTGTGCGAGTCACCACCGGTACCGACGGTGTCCGGCAGCAGCATGCGGTTCAGCCACGAGTGGATGATGCCGTCGCCCGGACGCAGGGATACGCCGCCGCGGGTCATGATGAAGTCAGGCAGGGTGTGGTGGGTGGTCACGTCGATCGGCTTTGGATAAGCCGCGGTGTGGCAGAACGACTGCATCACCAGATCAGCGGAGAAGCCCAGGCACGCCAGGTCTTTCAGTTCGTCACGGGTCATTGGACCGGTGGTGTCCTGAGAACCCACGGTGGTCATCTTCGGCTCGCAGTAGGTGCCAGGACGAACGCCCTGGCCTTCTGCCAGACCGCAAGCCTTACCGACCATTTTCTGCGCCAGGGTGAAGCCCTTGGTGCTTTCAGCCGGCGCTTCAGGCTTCTTGAACAGGTCGAACGGTGGCAGGCCCAGCTCGGCGCGAGCCTTCTCGGTCAGGCCACGGCCGATGATCAGCGGAATACGACCGCCGGCACGGACTTCGTCCAGCAGCACCGGGGTTTTCATTTCGAAAGTGGTGATGACTTCGTCGGTACCGTGCTTGCAGACCTTGCCAGCGTGCGGGTACAGATCGATCACGTCGCCCATGTTCATGTTCGACACGTCGAACTCGATCGGCAGGGCGCCGGCATCTTCCATGGTGTTGTAGAAGATCGGGGCAATCTTGCTGCCGAAGCAGAAACCGCCAGCGCGCTTGTTCGGCACGTACGGGATATCGTCGCCGAAGAACCACAGCACCGAGTTGGTGGCCGATTTACGCGAGGAACCGGTACCGACCACGTCACCGACGTAGGCGATCGGGAAGCCCTGGCCGCGCATTTCTTCGATCTGCTTCATCGGGCCGGTCTTGCCTTGCTCGTCCGGCACGATGCCGTCACGGGCCATTTTCAGCATGGCCAGGGCGTGCAGCGGGATGTCCGGGCGCGACCAGGCGTCTGGGGCAGGCGACAGGTCGTCGGTGTTGGTTTCGCCGGTGACTTTGAATACGCGCAGGCTGATCTTGTCGGCCAGAACAGGGCGTTTCTTGAACCACTCGCCGTCAGCCCAGGATTGCAGCACGGCCTTGGCGTGAACGTTGCCGTTCTTGGCTTTTTCCGCGACGTCGTGGAAGGCATCGAACATCAGCAGGGTGTGCTTGAGTTCTTCGGCGGCGACTGGGGCCAGTTCGGCGTCATCCAGCAGCTCGACCAGAGTGACGATGTTGTAGCCGCCCTGCATGGTGCCGAGCAGTTCGACAGCGCGTTTCTTGTCCAACAGAGGGGAGGTGGCTTCGCCCTTGGCCAGGGCGGACAGGAAACCGGCCTTGACGTAGGCGGCTTCGTCCACTCCAGGCGGTACGCGATTGGTGATCAGGTCAACGAGGAAAGCTTCTTCGCCAGCCGGAGGGTTCTTCAGCAGCTCGATCAGGCCTGCTGTTTGTTCGGCGTTAAGCGGCTGGGGAACGATACCCAGGGCTGCACGCTCTTCGATATGTTTGCGGTAGGCTTCAAGCACAGTTATTACCCTCATCAGTGGTCCCAAATGGGTGTCCGGGACGCTCGTCGCGAAATGCTCGTACTCATGCGCTGCGCGGCGTTGTGGGCCGCTTGGCCAGAATTACCGGGCATTCCTTACAGAAGCTGCTTTCAAAGTTTTACGCCTGCAGAACGGGGAGCTGATGAGGGTTGGCGTCGGGCTTTTCCCCGCTGGAAAAACCCTTCGCCAACACCGCTCTGAAGGAACGACTGTGCTCGTGACGCTTTGAAAACAGCTTCTAACGGACATTGGCGCCTTAAAAGGCTGGCTGATTCTACGGCAAAAAAAATTTAAAGGTAAGTCGCGCTCTATTGGACTTTCGTGGCAACCAGCGTGGCCGGGGCAAACCTGCGACGCTGGCGAAACCCTGCTGTTTGAGGGGTGATCAATGCGCGACAAAGGGCTAACATGCCGGCCTGTTCCGCGTTTCAGTGTTCTGCCCATTTATGCCCAATCAGACCATCAAGACCCCCTGCGTCGGCCTCTGCTCCACCGTTTACGGTGACCTGGTGTGCCGTGGGTGCAAGCGTTTCCACCACGAAGTGATCCACTGGAACGGATACAACGAGGAGGAAAAGCGTGCGGTCTGGCTGCGTCTGGAGCAATTGCTGTCACAAGTGATGGCGAGCAAGGTCGAGATCTTCGACCCGGTTCGTCTGCGCGAACAGCTGGAACAGCGCAAGATCCGCTTCGTCCCGCATCAGTCGGAATATTGCTGGGCCTATCAGCTGATTGCCCGGGGCGCGCGAGTGATCATTAATCTTGAGGCATACGGGATGGTATTGCTGCCGGAGTTTCGTGACTGGAACCTGCCGGAGCTGCGCGATGCCATCGATCGGGAATTCTTCCTGCTGTCGGAAGCGCATTATCAGCGCTATATCGCCCCCGGCTTTCTCAAAGACGCCTTTCAATTGTAGGAGTGAGCCTGCTCGCGATGGCGTTGTGTCAGTCAACGCATTTTCAATGATCCACCGCTATCGCGAGCAGGCTCACTCCTACAAGGGGCCGCATAGCAAATGTTTAGTGTTTCACCGCCAACTCCACCAGATGATCCTCAACCTCCTGCGGCTTGAGCACCAGCACATCGCTTTCCAGCGTATCCAGCACTGCTTCAGCGGTATTGCCGATCAACGCGCCTGACAAGCCACTGCGCGCCACCGTGCCAATCACCGTTACCGCCGCCTGCAGCTTGTGCGCCATGAACGGAATCAGCACATCTGCCGGGCCTTCCTCGACGTGCAGGTGCTCATCATCGACGTCGAACTCCGCCTGAAACGCCCGGCATTGCTCGCGATATCTGGCTTCTATGGTCGATTTGAGCTGAAACGTCGGATCTGCCGCCGACAGCATCGGCGACGGGTGCGCGGTGATCACATGCAAATGCGCCTTGGCCAGACTGGCGATGTCGTAGCCGTGATCAATGATGGTGCTGTGCAAATGCCGGTGCTCGCCGTCGGCATTGCCGACATCGACGGCGGCGAGAATCACTTTGTCCTTCCACGTACCGGCGGTTTTGACCAGCAGCACCGGGGTAGGGCAGTGGCGCAGCAGCTTCCAGTCGGCCGGGGTCAGCAGGGCTTTTTTCAGCGAGCTGTCGGGGAAATGCTGCTTGATCACCAGGCCGCAACCCTCGGCCTGCTGCACATCGATGATGGTTTCATGCAGGCTCTCGTTCCATGCCTGTTCGGTGGTCACGCTGTAACCTTCGGCGAGCAACGCAGCCTTGAGCACGCTGAGCAGGCCGGCGTGGTCATGCTTCTTGTCGCACACCAATAGATGCAGATGGGCCTGGGTCACACCGGCGATCAGCTTGGCGCGCTTGAGCGCCAGGCTCTCTGCATGTTCAGGTTCAATGACCACCAGAATGCTGCGAATGGCTTGCATGAGCGGAGTCTCCAGCAAAGAAAAGGCACGGCGTTGCACAACTATAGTTGCTGTCCGAACGTCTGCGACTTGATGCATATCAACAGCCGCCGCTGGTGGTCTGCGGGCAGGCCGGTATAATCGGCGCCCTTCGCTCGAACACCTTTTACCGTGAGCCCCATGATCCTTCCCGAAATCCACGAATTCCTTGGCTGCCGCACGCCCGACGCCTGGGTCCAGGCGGCACTGGCCAATCAGGACATCCTGCTGATCGACCACAAGAACTGCGAGTTCAAGGCCGCCAGCACTGCGCTGAGCCTGATTGCCAAGTACCACGCCCACGTCGACCTGATCAACATGATGTCGCGCCTGGCCAGGGAAGAACTGGTGCACCACGAGCAAGTCATGCGCATCATGAAGCGGCGCAAGATCGAGCTGCGTCAGCTGCACGCCGGCCGTTACGCCTCGGGCCTGCGCAAAGTGGTGCGCAGCCACGAGCCGGTGAAACTGGTCGACACGCTGGTGGTCGGCGCGTTCATCGAAGCACGCAGTTGCGAACGCTTCGAAGCACTGGTGCCGCATCTGGACGAAGAGCTGGGCAAGTTCTATTTCGGTCTGCTGAAAAGCGAGGCGCGGCATTTTCAGGGTTATCTGAAACTGGCCTATCAGTATGGTGATGCCAAGGATGTCGCGCAGGTGATCGAGCGCGTCCGTGCAGCCGAGCAAGCACTGATAGAGTCACCGGACGACGAATTCCGCTTCCACAGCGGTGTGCCGGTCGCCGCATGACAGGGCAGCTCCTACGAAAACGGCCATCATTGTCTGATTGTAAAAAATTCTTAAGAGTATGAAACATCACCGAAAACCGGCCCGCGTGGCCGGTTTTTGCTGTCTGGCGTCATCGCCTGACCGACGATTGCCCGCATAATATCGGCCCTTCCACGTTTGGCTTGGCAACGGTCGTTATGGATAACCTGGGTTTTGGCAAAGTCCTGCTGGTCGAAGACGATGAGCGTCTGGCCGCACTGATCGCGCACTTTCTTGAACAACACGGCTACGAGGTGCGCACGGTGCATCGCGGCGATCTGGCCGTGGCCGCGTTCCTCGAATTCAAGCCGAAGGTAGTGGTGCTCGACCTGATGTTGCCGGGGCAGAGCGGTTTGCAGGTGTGCCGCGAAATTCGCAGTGTGTCGGAGACGCCTATCGTGATGCTCACCGCCAAGGAAGACGACCTTGATCATATCCTCGGGCTGGAGTCCGGTGCCGATGATTACCTGATCAAACCGATCAAACCGCCGGTATTGCTCGCCCGGCTGCGTGCGTTGCAACGGCGGCAGATGCCGGACACCAGCGTGGTCAGTTTTCTTGAGTTCGGGCAATTGGGCATTGACCGCAGTTGCCGTGAAGTGCGCCTGGCCGGTGAGCTGATCGAGCTGACCACCATGGAGTTCGAATTGCTCTGGTTGCTCGCCAGCGCGGCGGGCAAGATTCTCTCGCGCGATGACATTCTCAACCGTATGCGCGGCATCGCTTTCGACGGCCTCAACCGCAGCGTCGACGTCTACATCAGCAAATTGCGCAACAAACTCAAGGACAATCCCCGCGAGCCCGTGTGCATCAAGACCGTGTGGGGCAAAGGCTATCTGTTCAATCCGTTCGCGTGGGAGTTGTAGATGCTGCGCTTGTTCCTCGGACTGTTTTTGGTGATGACGGTGGGGCTGGTACTGGCTTTGCAGACCGTCGAACACACCTTCAACGCGTTGCTCGACAGCCAGATGCAGGACTACAACCGTGAAGCCGTGCGCGGTCAGGCGTGGTCGCTGGTGGATCATCTGCAAGGCCGCCAGGGTGCCGAGCGTGAGCAGAAACTCGATTCATTGCGCGCCCATTACGGTCTCTCGCTGAGTCTGGTCGAGGCCGATCAACTGGCCCTGACGCCGCAGGAAAAAGCCGAACTGGCGCGGAATCTGTTGGTGATCCGCGACGATTACACGCAGTTCATCAGCAACATCGATGGCGGCTCGCAGTTGCTCAGCATCAAGTTGCCGCCCGAGCCAAGCCTGATGCCGTTCTATATCACGGCGGCATATATGATGCTGGCGGTGTTGATCGGGATCGTGCTGTTTTTCTGGGTGCGGCCGCACTGGCGCGATCTGGAAAAACTGCGGCTGGCCGCCGAGCGTTTCGGCGACAACGACCTGTCGGTGCGCATCCAGTTATCGCGGCGCTCGAATATCCGTGATCTGGCCGAGCACTTCAATTTGATGGCGGCGCGCATCGAGGGGCTGATCGCCAATCAGCGCGAACTGACCAATGCCGTTTCCCACGAATTGCGCACACCGATCGCGCGGCTGTCGTTCGAACTCGATCAGCTCAAACAGCAACCGGGCGCGAGCCAGAATCGCGAACTGATCGCCGACATGTATGCCGACCTCGGTGAACTGGAGGAAATGGTCTCGGAGCTGCTGACCTACGCCAGCCTGGAACACGGCGCGACGGTGATCAAACGGGAGAATGTTCACGCGGCCGACTGGCTCGACAGCGTTGTCGGCAGTGTGGCGCTGGAGGCCGAAGCGGCGGGGGTGCAGTTGTCGATCGGCGATTGCCGGGTCGACACCGTGAGCATCGAACCGCGTTTCATGGCGCGGGCCGTGATCAATCTGCTGCGCAACGCCATCCGCTACGCCGAGCAGCGCGTAGAGGTGTCCCTGCTGTGCAA
This sequence comes from Pseudomonas sp. HN2, assembly GCF_020736465.1. Taxonomy (NCBI): domain Bacteria; kingdom Pseudomonadati; phylum Pseudomonadota; class Gammaproteobacteria; order Pseudomonadales; family Pseudomonadaceae; genus Pseudomonas; species Pseudomonas sp. HN2. The sequence goes on along the minus strand of NZ_CP085885.1, from coordinate 3,617,849 downwards.
CGGCGATGACTATGAAGTTCGGGTCAGCGATGACGGGCCGGGCGTGCCGTTGCAAGGGCGGGATAAAATCTTCGAACCGTTTTCGCGTCTGGATGCCAGCCGGGATCGACGTACGGGTGGATTTGGCTTGGGCCTGGCCTTGGTGCGGCGGGTGTCGCAGTCCCATGGCGGGCAGGTTGAGGTGGGTGACTCGGCGTGGGGTGGGGCGTTGTTCAGGATGACCTGGGCGCATCCGGATTGAGTGATGTGCCTGAGCTGGCCCCTTGTAGGAGTGAGCCTGCTCGCGATAGCGCTAGGTCATTCAATGATGAGTCGACTGACACAACGCTATCGCGAGCAGGCTCACTCCTACAAGGGGCGGTGTTCAGCTAGTCAGGCCGAGCCGCTCATGCCACTGGGCAATGGACTCTTCGGGATACTCATCGAACTGCTGATCCTTAGCCTTGGCCTCGACCTCAACCCATGGCGCTTTCGAACCAAGCATCAGGTGCGTGTGTTCCGGCGGCACCGGCAGCGGCGTATCGATCGCCGAGGCGAATGGATGAATCAACTCTGGCCATTCCGGACTGAACAGCCACAAACCGCTGCCGCACAGCGAACAGAAGTGGCGCTCGGCGCTGCTGCGATGGGCGCGGTTGTCGCCTTCGGCTTTCATCTTCGCGTGATAGATGCTGATGTTTTTGCGCCCGCGAACCTTGAGGCTGGTCGCGTCGCCGCCGAGGTTGATCGCATAACCGCCGCCGCCCTGGGTCTTGCGGCAGATCGAGCAGTAGCAGCGTTGATATGGGTAGGGGTGGACGCTGTCGAGGCTGAACGTGACTTCGCCGCAATGGCAGGAGCCTTCGAGGTGCATGGTGCTCTCCCGTGTCTGAATGGTCCGGTTCAGCCTAGAACACTTTGCGCAGCGCTTGCCGGTGTGATGCGACCGGCGGGCGCAGCGTCTAGCCCCAGTGTCCCCGCGATCCCATGGGGCGAGACTTTCGGAACCCGGCATGCAAGCGCTGTTGAACGAGATCCTTGACGCCGTCCGGCCCCTGATCGGGCAGGGCAAGGTCGCTGACTATATTCCCGCCCTCGGCACGGTGCCGGCCAACCAATTGGGCATCGCCGTGTACGGCAATGACGGCGAAATGTACTTTGCTGGGGACGCTGAAACGCCGTTCTCGGTGCAGAGTATTTCCAAGGTCTTCAGCCTGGTGCAGGCCATCGATCATTCCGGCGAGGCGATCTGGGAACGGCTTGGTCATGAGCCTTCCGGCCAGCCGTTCAACTCGCTGGTGCAACTGGAATTCGAGCGCGGCCGCCCGCGCAATCCGTTCATCAATGCCGGGGCGCTGGTGATCTGCGACATCAATCAGTCGCGCTTCGCCGCGCCGACGTTGTCGATGCGTGATTTCGTCCGGCGTCTGTCCGGCAATCCGCAAATCATGATCGACGGCAAGGTCGCCGACTCCGAATACCAGCACCGCGCGCGCAATGCGGCGATGGCCTATCTGATGCAGTCGTTCGGCAATTTTCACAACGATGTCGAAGCAGTGTTGCGCAGCTATTTCAGCCACTGCGCGCTGCGGATGAATTGCATCGATCTGGCCCGGGCGTTCTGCTTTCTGGCCAATGACGGTTTCTGCAAACACAGCGGCGAGCAGATCCTCACGCGCCGCCAGACCCAGCAGGTCAACTCGATCATGGCTACCAGCGGTTTGTATGACGAAGCGGGCAACTTCGCCTATCGCGTCGGTCTGCCGGGCAAGAGCGGAGTGGGCGGCGGGATCGTCGCGGTGGTGCCGGGGCAATTCACAGTCTGTGTCTGGTCACCGGAGTTGAACGCGGCAGGTAATTCGCTGGCGGGGATGGCGGCGCTGGAGTTGCTGAGCTCAAGGATTGGCTGGTCCGTCTTCTGAAACTCACACAGTCCCCTTGTAGGAGTGAGCCTGCTCGCGATAGCGGTATGCCAGACAAAATAATGTCGACTTGTCTACCGCTATCGCGAGCAGGCTCACTCCTACAAGGTTTTTTCGGTGGATTGAAGAGGTGTATTTCAGCCAGTAATCCGCTACATTTTCCGGCCGCCCTCTGCATGGTGAATCCGCTTCATGTCTCTTGCGCTCGAACGTCTAGTCGCTGGCACGCCGATCCCTTTCGCTGGTAACCGCGTCACCATGGTCAGCCCCGAACTGGCTACGCGGTTTCAGCCCGGTGACCATTTGCTGGTCGAGCAGGTGAGTGGCGAGTTGTTGCTGATCCCCGTGGCCGATCAACAGGCCGCTTCTGTGGCAATCGAGCGTGCGGCAGCGGCATTCAGCGCGTTGTCGGCGGTGTCCGATGAAGCCATCAGCCAGTTTTTCGACCTGTTTGCCCAGCGCCTGGAAAATCCTGAGTGCTGGACGCAGATCGAAGTCGCCAACCGTGCCGACATCGAGCGGGCCAAGACGCGCGGTCGCTCGACCACACGCTTGCTCGCCGATGAACGCATGCGCCGCGACATGATCGCCGGCCTGCGTGCGTGGCGTGATGCGCCACCGACGCGCGGCAAGGTGATCAGCAGCGTCGAACATGACGGCTGGAAGGTCGAACAGGTGGTCTCGCCGCTGGGCATCGTCGCGTTTGTCTTCGAAGGCCGGCCCAACGTATTTGCCGACGCCGCCGGGGTGCTGCGCACCGGCAACACCGCAGTACTGCGCATCGGCAGCGATGCATTGGGCACTGCACAAGCCATCGTCACTCACGCGCTGAATCCAGCACTGGCCGAAGCCGGCTTGCCGGTTGGCGCGGTGTCATTGGTGGAAAGCGTCAATCATGCCGCCGGTTGGGCGATGTTCGCTGATCGGCGTCTGTCGTTGGCGGTGGCGCGCGGCTCGGGCCGGGCGGTCAGTCAGTTGGGCAGCATTGCCCAGCAGGCCGGCACCGCCGTCAGCCTGCACGGCACCGGCGGTGCATGGCTGATTGCCGACCGTGATGCCGACGCCACGCGCTTCGCGGCAGTGGTGCGCAACTCGCTGGACCGCAAGGTCTGCAACACCTTGAACGTCTGCCTGATCCAGCGTGAACGTGCCGCCGAACTGGTGCCGCTGTTCCTCGATGCCTTGAAAGACGCCGGCACTGCGCGCGGCCAAGGCTGCAAATTGCACATCGTTGAGGGCAGTGAAAGCTGCCTGCCAGGCGAATGGCAAAACGCGACGGTCGAGGTGTATCGCGCTGAGGGTTACCGGACCGAAGCGCTGGCCGAATCCTTGCCTGAATCGGACCTGGGCCGTGAGTGGGAATGGGAAGAAACTCCGGAAGTCAGCCTGATGATCGTCGAAGATCTGAATCAGGCCATTACGCTGTTCAACCGCTACAGCCCGCAATTCACCGTGTCCTTGATCAGCGAGGATGCGGCGGTTCAGGAACGCTTCTACAACGCAGTGAACGCGCCGTTTGTGGGCAACGGCATCACTCGTTGGGTCGATGGCCAGTACGCACTGAACAAGCCGGAACTGGGCCTTTCGAATTGGGAGAGCGGCAGGCTGTTTGCGCGCAGTGCGATTCTTTCCGGTGATGGCGTGTTTACCGTGCGCAGCCGGATGACTCAGGTTGATCTCACGGTGAAGCGCTGACTCGAAATCCGGACCGCGCCGTGTAGGAGCTGCCGAAGGTTGCGATCTTTTGATTTTGGGTAGAAATCAAGATCAAAGGATCGCAGCCTTCGGCAGCTCCTACAGGGGCGGGTCAGGCAGCGTGGCTGGCTTGCGCGCTGATCGCGCAAGTCGTGGGTTGCTCGGCCAGCGGCACAAAGGTGCGACGATCGGAAGAGAGCGCGTCGATCGAACCGGTCTCGATGTCATACACCCAGCCATGCAGATTCAGCCGACCTTGCTCCTGCGCCAGGCGCACGCTCGGATGGGTCTGGATGTTCGCCAGTTGCGCGATGACGTTCTCGCGCACCATCGAACTCAACTTCGCTGCATCGCTGCCATGCGTGCGCGCTTCGTTCATCACCTTCGCCGATTCCGCATGTTGCAGCCAACCGCTGACGGCGGGCAGGTGATCCATGCATTTGCACTGAGCAATCGCCGTCATTGCGCCGCAATCGGAGTGGCCGCAAATCACGATATCGCTCACACCCAGCACCGCCACCGCATACTCCACCGTCGCCGAGACGCCGCCTTGATGCGGGCTGTAGGAGGGCACGATGTTGCCGGCGTTGCGGATCACGAACAGCTCGCCGGGCTCTTGCTGGGTCAGCAGCTCCGGCACCACACGGCTGTCGGAACAGGTGATGAACAGCGTGCCGGGTTGTTGCGTGGTCGCCAGGTGTTTGAACAGTTCGCTGCGTTGCGGGAAAGCTTCGTTCTGGAATTTCAGGAAGCCGTCGATCAGGGCTTTCATGGCGTGTCCTCTTGGCAGAAATCGGATGGCCCGCACGCGAGGTGCGGGCCGGGCGCGTCAGAACGGACGCAGCGGCAGGAACTTGCCGTCGAGGGTGACCACGGCGCGGGAGCCGCCTTCCGGGTCTTCGACTTTCTTGATGTCCAGTTTGAAGTTGATCGCGCTGATGATGCCGTCGCCGAATTGCTCATGCACCAGCGCCTTGAGCGTGGTGCCGTAGATCTGGATCATCTCGTAAAAACGGTAGATGGTCGGGTCGGTGGGCACGCCGCTGAGGCTGCCACGCAGAGGAATGATCTGCAGAGCGGCAATGTCATCAGCGGTCAGTTCGAGCTTGTCACCCACCACTTGGGCAGCGCTTTGCGGCAGCGGATGCTGACCGAGGAGGGCCGCGGTGACGTAGGCCAGGCTGAGGCCGGTGTCGTCGGCGAGATCCTGCCACGACAGATCTTTTTTCGCCTTGGCGTCGAGAACGCGAGTAGTCAGGGCCAGGCTGTGGTCGTTGTAGGCGTGGGACTGTTGCATGGTGTCACTCCTTTCAAGGGGTTGGCTTGCTGTGTGGGAGCAATCTTGCGCCGGCCCATCCATAGCGTCCAAGACCCATATACAATGCTGCGCATAAGCCCTGCCTATAGATGGTGTGCCCATGCTGTTGCGACATTTGCGTTATCTGCTGGCAGTAGCCGATCACGGTGGTTTCACCCGCGCCGCCGAAGCGCTGCATGTCTCGCAGCCGACGCTGTCGCAGCAGATACGCCAGTTGGAAGAGACCCTCGGGGTGAGTCTGTTCGATCGCACCTCGCGCACAGTGAAGCCGACGGATGCCGGTGCGGCCTACATCGAATGCGCGCGGCGCGTGATGGTGGAGCTGGAGGCTGGGCAGCGCGCGTTGCACGATGTGAAGGATTTGTCCCGGGGCACCCTGCGCCTGGCGATGACGCCGACGTTCATGGCGTATCTGGTCGGGCCGTTGGTGCGTGATTACCGGGCACGGTTTCCCGGAATTCATCTGGAAATCTTCGAACTGTCGATGGATGACATCGAGGCCGGCCTCGCCGATGACTCGTTGGATGTCGCGATCGCGTTTACGCCGGTGCGCAATGCCGAGATTGAATGCCTGCCGGCATTTACCGAGGCGCTGGGGATCATGGTCGGGCCTGGGCATCCGCTGTACGACAGCCCTTCGGCGTTGACGCCGACGGACGTCGCTTCACTGGATTTCGCCTTGCTGGCCCCGGGCTTCATCACGCGGTTATCGGTGGATGAGTATTTCCATCAGCACGGGATTACGCCGCAGGTGCGGATCGAGGTGAATTCGGTGAGTACTTTGCTGGAAGTGGTGCGGCATTCCCCGCTGGCCACGATGTTGCCGGAAGCGATTGCCAGCGAAGACCGCGCACTGCGCCGGTTGCGTGTCGAAGGGGAGGCGCCACAGCGGGGCGCGGCGTTGTTGCGGCGCAGGAATAATTACCACAGTGCGGCGGCGCTGGCGTTTGTGGAATTGGTGCTGGAACTGTAGGGGCACAAGACAACGCTATCCCTGTAGGAGTGAGCCTGCTCGCGATAGCGGTGTGTCAGTTAGATAGGCGTGTCTGAAAAACCGCTATCGCGAGCAGGCTCACTCCTACAGGGCTATGCGCTGAATTCGGGATGTAAAAAAGGGCCTGCTCCAAATCGGAAGCAGGCCCTTCAGTCAAATAATCTACAACTCAATAAAACCGATCAATCACCCGAACTTCATTGTTGTTCTGCATCGAGTCCCACGCCTGTTTCAGCGTCTGCAGTACATTGCCAATGAAGTCCTTGTCGGCCGCAGCCTTCTTGCCGACATAACCATGGCCGCGGCGGTACATCTTCAGGCGGGCCAGCAGGTTCTGGTGGTTGCGGTCGAATTCTTCTTCGCCAGCGTGGGGCGACAGGCAGTCGATGTGCACCTGGCCCGATTTGCTGATCCAGAGAATATGGCTGTCGTGGCTGTCTTTCTGCGCCGCGAACATACGAGCCAGTTCTTCGATGGTGGGTTGATTGTTCAAATTCATTGTTATGCCCCTTGACCAGTCTGGTGATCTTTCAAAGTTGATTCGCTAATACAGGTAGCCCATCGGTTAGTTGATCCCTGGCACCGAAACCAGGACGTCAGCGCTCGCCCGTGTGGAGTACGGGGTCGTGCATCTGTTGCATGTAGTCGTGTTGAATAACTGCTACGCAATAGCGTCACAACGAGGAGAAGCAGCGAAAACCGGGAGGCTCCTTGACGACATATCCAGTGTCGGCCACAAGCGTCTTGAGAATTTTCGCCAGCGCTTCTCGTCCTTGTACTGGACGTTCAGGCCAGGTCAGCTTCTTCAATCTGCCTTGTGGGCAGCGTGTATCCGGGAAAAAACAACTCGGCGGTCAGACGAGTTTGCTCAAGCGTGTTACCAGCGCTCCCGATCGGGGAACGTCTTCATCATGCAAAAGCAAAACGATGCCGTCAACGGCTTTGTAGTGATTATTTTCAAGCACTACATATTGTCGGACAAAGCCATTTTGGAATGAGAAAACAACCGTTCAAGCAACGTAGAGACAGGAACCGCGAGAGATTTAGCGGGTCGCCGGCCGCGCCGTGCGTTTACGCGTGCCAGTGGTTTTGCTGGCAGTGGATTTGCGTTTTTTCTTCCACGGCGCTGCGGCTTTGCCGGCGGGAGGCGGGCCGCTGATGGTCAGCCTTAGGGCAGAGCAGCGGGTGACTTGCTTGCTCATCCACGCGGCCTGTTTGGTGACGAACTCTTCCAGACTCATCTCGCCGCTTTGCACCATGTCGAGCGCCTGCTCCCAGATCGCTGTGGTGCCAGGATCGGCGATTGCGCGTGGCACCGCGTCGATCAGGCTGAACGCGGCAGGCGTCGCCGCCAGTGCCTTGCCGTTCTTGACCAGATAACCGCGATCAAGCAAGCCTTGGATGATCGACGCGCGGGTGGCTTCGGTGCCGATGCCGGTGGTGTCCTTGAGTTTCTGTTTGAGCAGCGGATCCTCGACCAGTTTGGCGACGTTCTTCATGGCCTTGATCAGATCGCCTTCGGTGTAGGGTTTGGGTGGTTGCGTCCACAGATCCTTGAGATTTACCCGCGACACCGCGCATTCGACGCCCTGGCTCAGGGCCGGCAAGGTTTGCGGCGCGGGCGCTTCGCGGCCTTTCGCTGGCGCCAATGCCTCGGGCAGTGCGCGCTTCCAGCCCGGTTCGATGATCTGCTTGCCCACTGCGCGTAGCGCCTGCCCGTTGCAATCGAAATCAGCCTGGGTGCGATCGTATTCGTGATTGGGCAGGAACTGCGCCAGGTAGCGCGCGCGAATCAGCGTGTACACCGCGCGATGCTTGCCGGTCAGGCGTTCGAGGTTCTTCGCGGCGATGGTGGGGATGATGCCGTGGTGAGCGCTGACTTTGGCATCATTCCACGCCCGCGAGCGCCGCTGTGGTTCGAGAAAACCCTGCAAGGCTTCAAGGCTCGGATCGGCTTGACGCAACGCTGCGAGAATCGCCGGTGCCTCGCTGTGCTGGCTCAAGGGCAGGAAGCCACAATCACTGCGTGGGTAGGTGATGACTTTGTAGGTTTCGTAGAGCGCTTGGGCAATATCGAGGGTTTCCTGGGCGCCGAGGCCGAGCTTCTTCGAGCAGACTTCCTGCAAGGTGCCGAGGTCGAAGGGCAGGGGCGCCACTTCGCGCATGCGCTCGGTTTTCAGCTTGATCACTCGAGCGCTGGCGGCACTGCTGAGCGCCGCTGCTGCTTGTTGCGCCAACGCCTGATTCAGGCAGCGATCCTGATCATCACAAACGTCCGCCGGGGCGCGCCATTGCGCGGTAAACGCTGTGCCGTCGTGCAGCAGTTCCACGTCGATCGCCCAGAACGGCACCGGCACGAAGTCGGCGATGCTGCGGTCGCGGTCGACTACCAGTCGCAGGGTCGGCGTCTGTACTCTACCTACCGGCAACACGCCCTGATAACCGGATTGACGCCCGAGCAGGGTGAACAGTCGACTCATGTTCATGCCGATCAGCCAGTCCGCCCGCGAACGTCCCAGCGCCGAGTGATACAGGCTGAACGTTTCGGCTCCCGGCTTCAGCGCTGCCAGCGCCTTGCGAATCGACGCCTCGTCCAGCGCCGACAGCCACAAGCGGCGGATCGGCCCGCGATAGCGGCAGTGTTCGACCAGTTCCCGGGCGATCATCTCGCCCTCACGGTCAGCGTCGGTGGCAATGATCAGTTCGCTGGCTTCGCCGAGCAGGCGCTTCACCGCTTTGTACTGGCTGGCGGTGCGCGGCTTGACGGTCATTTTCCATTTTTCGGGAATGATCGGCAGATCCGCCAGTACCCAGCGTTTGTAGCGCGCGTCGTAGGCGTCCGGCGGCGCGGTTTCGAGCAAGTGGCCGATGCACCAGGTCACTGTGACGTCTGTCCCCAGCCAGCAGCCGTCGCCACGACGCCTGGCGCCGAGCACGGTCGCAATGTCTTTGGCCTGGGAAGGTTTTTCACAGAGGTACAGCCGCATATCTGCCATCGCTGGTTGGTGTGTGGAGTGGGCACAGGATGGCCGGAGTTTGCGGCCGCGGCAACTTTTATCTGTATGGATATACAGATAAAGCGTTGCTGAAGGTTTGTACCGTTCGGCTGCACGGCCAGCCGGGTCCGGGCCCATCAGCTATACCTGAACCGGTCTCTTCGCTGTGTTCAGGAGAACCTCATGAAAAGCCCCAGTCCCGTAATCAGCCTCGAACAACTGCCGGGCTGCCTGCTGGTGAAATTCCACGGCATCCAGGTCGCCGCGTCCTCCCACGCGCTGATCCTCCAGGAGGCCAACTACCCGCCGGTCTACTACATTCCCCGCGAAGACATCGACGAGAAATATTTCGCCCGTACCGACCACACCAGCTATTGCCCATACAAGGGCGACGCCAATTACTTCAGCCTTCAGGTGCCCGGACATGAGGGCGCGAACGCGGTATGGACGTACGAAAATCCAAAGGTCTCCGTTGCACCGATCCGCGACTACGTGGCGTTTTATCCGGACCAGGTGAAATTCGAAGTGATCAAAGGAGATGTCTGAATATAACTGTGGCGAGGGAGCAAGCTCACTCGCCACAGAAACAGCGTTGTCCAGGGTTCAGTTTTTGTCGAGATCGATATTCTTCGTCTCACGCAAGCAGATCATTCCCACCACCAGACTCACTCCGGTGATCAGCACCGGATACCACAGCCCATAGAAAATGTCCCCGGTATACACCACCAGCGCAAACGACACGGTCGGCAGGAATCCACCAAACCAGCCGTTGCCGATGTGATACGGCAGCGACATGGAGGTGTAGCGAATGCGCGTCGGGAACAGTTCGACCATCAGCGCCGCCAGCGGGCCGTAGCACATGGCCGAGATGATGATCAGCGCAACGATCAGGGCGACGATCATCGGTTTGTTGATCTGCTGCATATCGGCCTGTTGCGGATAACCGGCGAGGGTGATTGCGCCGCGCAGTGCCGCCTCATCGAAACCGTCCAGTTTCACGTCGCCGACACTCACTTGCACGGCGCTACCCGCAGGCGCAGCGACGCTGGTGTAGGGCAGGCCTTGTTTGACCAGGAAGGTTTTGACCTTGTCGCACGGGCTGTCGAATTTGGCCTTGCCCACTGGATCGAACTGGAAGGTGCAAGTGGCCGGATCGGCGAGGACGGTAATCGGTGCCTGGCGGCTGGCCAGATCGATCGCGGGGTTGGCGTAGTGGGCCAGGGATTTGAAGATCGGAAAGTACAGCGCCGTCGCCAGCAGCAGGCCGAGCATCAGCACCGGTTTGCGCCCGACCTTGTCCGACAGCCAGCCGAAAAAGATGAAGAACGGCGCGCCGATCACCACGCTGATGATCAACAGACTGTTGGCCACCGCCGGGTCCATTTTCAGGAACTGGGTGAGGAAGAACAGCACGTAGAACTGCGCGGCGTAGAACGTCACCGCTTGCCCGGCGTTGATGCTGAACAGAGCGATCAGCACGACTTTGAGGTTTTCCCACTTGCCGAACGATTCGCGGATCGGCGCCTTTGAGGTTTTGCCTTCTTCCTTCATTTTCAGGTAGGCCGGTGACTCGTGCAGGCTCAGGCGAATCCAGGTGGAGATGCCCAGCAGCACGATCGACAGCAGGAACGGAATGCGCCACCCCCACACCTCAAACTGATCGCCGGTAAAATAGCGGCAACCGAGCACCACCAGCAGCGACAGCAACAGGCCAAGGGTGGCGGTGGATTGAATCCAACTGGTGTGGAAACCGCGTTTGCCGATCGGCGCGTGCTCGGCCACGTAAGTTGCCGCACCGCCATACTCCCCACCGAGCGCCAAGCCCTGGAGCATGCGCAGCACCACCAGAATGATCGGTGCGGCGATGCCGATGCTGGCGTAAGTCGGCAGCAGGCCCACGCAGAACGTCGCCACGCCCATCAGAATGATCGTTGCGAGAAAGGTGTATTTGCGCCCGATCATGTCGCCCAATCGGCCGAACACCAACGCGCCGAACGGCCGCACAATGAAACCGGCGGCGAACGCCATCAGCGCGAAGATGAACGCCGTGGTGTCGTTGACCCCGGCAAAAAACTGCTTGCTGATCACCGCCGCGAGGGCGCCGTAGAGGAAGAAGTCATACCACTCGAACACTGTCCCGAGTGATGAGGCGAAGATGACTTTCTGCGTTGCGTTGCTGGTCTCGGCGCTGCCCGCAGCGTCCAGCGGCTGAGCGTGGTCTGACATATCGGTATCCCTCACAGTGATTGTTTTTGTTGTTCCACTGGTGTTGCGTGTCCGGGTGAAGCGCGATGCCTTGAATCTAACGCGGTCTCCAGTAGGAGCTGCCGAAGGCTGCGATCTTTTGATTTTGTTTTAGATCTGAAAAAAACAAAGTCAAAAGATCGCAGCCTTCGGCAGCTCCTACCGGGTCTGAGCCAATTCCAGTTTTGGGGTGTTGCTCCTGGTGTTGGGTTTGAGCATGAGTTGTGCCGCCTTCTCGGCAATCATCAGCGTAGGCGAACACGTATTGCCCGAGGTAATTCTTGGCATGATCGAGGCGTCGGCAACGCGCAACCCCGGCACGCCGTGCACGCGCAGTTGCGCATCGACTACCGCATCGCCGTCGTTGCCCATGCGGCACGTGCCGACCGGATGGAAAATCGTCGTGCCGATTTTCGCTGCCGCTTCGTGCAATTGTTCTTCGCTTTGCAGGTTGGCGCCGGGCAGGTATTCCACCGGTTTGAAGGCCTGCAGGGCAGGGGCGCTGACGATGCGTCGGGTCAGGCGAATCGCATCGGCGGCGACACGCAGGTCTTGCGGATGGCTGAGGTAATTGGGCTGAATCAGCGGCGCCGCTTGTGCATCGGCCGAGCGAATCTCGACGCGCCCACGGCTCTGCGGGCGCAGGTCGCACACCGAAGCGGTGAACGCCGGGAAATTGTGCAACGGTTCGCCAAAGCGCTCCAGCGACAGCGGTTGCACGTGATATTGCAGGTTCGCCGAAGTCTGCTCGGGACCGGATCGCGCAAACGCGCCCAACTGACTCGGCGCCATCGACAGCGGGCCGCTGCGGTCGTACAGATAACGCAGACCCATGCCCATCTTGCCCCACATGCTGCCGGCGATCTGGTTCAGGGTTCTGGCGTTTTCCAGCTTGTAGATCAGGCGCAGTTGCAGGTGATCCTGCAGATTGCCGCCGACCCCCGGCAGCTCATGAATCACCCCGATACCCAAACGCTCGAGCAGCGGCCGCGGACCGATCCCGGAGCGCTGCAGAATACTCGGTGAGCCGATCGAGCCCGCGCACAGGACAATCTCCTTGCGCGCCTTGAATTGTTTGATCTGGCCTTCATGCCGCGCGCTGACTTTCGTCGCGCGGCCATCCTCCAGCAAGACACGATCAACTTCTACGCCGGTCAGCACAGTCAGGTTCGCCCGGCCTCGCAGCGGTTTCAAAAAGGCCTTGGCCGCATTCCAGCGCACCCCGGCTCTCTGGTTGACCTGAAAGTAGCCGCAGCCTTCGTTGTCGCCCTGGTTGAAGTCATTGATGCTGGCGATGCCGCTTTGCTCGGCAGCGCTGCGAAAGGCATCCAGAATCGGCCACGACAGGCGCTGTTGCTCGACCCGCCATTCACCCTGAGCGCCGTGAAATTCAGCGCCGCCGGCAAAGTGGTTTTCGCTCTGCTTGAACAGCGGCAGCACATCCTTCCACGCCCAGCCCGGATTGCCGGCCGCCGCCCAACCGTCATAGTCGCTGGCCTGGCCGCGCATGTAGATCATGCCGTTGATCGATGAACAGCCGCCCAGCACCTTGCCGCGCGGATAACTCAGCGCACGGCCATTGAGACCCGGTTGCTCTTCGGTTTTGAAGCACCAGTCGGTGCGCGGATTACCGATGCAGAACAGGTAACCCACAGGAATGTGAATCCAGGCGTAGTTGTCGCGCCCGCCGGCTTCGAGCAGCAATACCCGCTGCTGAGGGTCTGCGGATAGCCGGTTGGCCAGCAGGCACCCGGCGGGGCCGGCGCCGACCACGATGTAGTCGAATTCATCGAGGGACGTGTACATGCCCTGACCTCGCTTTTTGTTTTTATTGTCGGACACTCTAGTTGTTAGCTTTCGTTAAAAGAATGTTAGTTTTTGCGCAGCCGCTGTGCGTTTTCAAACAGCGTTCAGCGACGATAGCCGACAAGGACCCGCCATGTTCGACTGGAACGACCTGCGTTTTTTTCTCGAATTGCAACGCAGCGGCCGCTTGCTCACCGCCGCGCGCCGGCTCAACACCACCCACGCCACCGTGGCACGGCATATCGAATCGATCGAGAAAAGCCTCGGCACTGCGCTGTTCGTTCAGCATGCCCAAGGCTATGAAATGACCCCGGCGGGGGAGGCGCTGCTCAAGCACGCCGAAGCGATGGAAAATGTCGCGCTGCTGGCGCAGGAGGAAATTACCCAGTCCACGGCGCCGCTGGGCAAGATCCGCGTCGGCGTCACCGAAGGCCTCGGCATCAAATTTCTTGCCAGTCGCATGATCGGTCTGTTCGAGCGCTACCCCGGCCTTGAGGTGGAACTGGTCGCGGTGCCGCGCTTCGTCAGCATCCTCAACCGTGAAGCGGAAATCAGCATCCACCTCGAACGACCGTCCGCTGACATGCTGGTCACGCGCAAACTCACTGATTATCGGTTGGCGCTTTACGCCAGCCAAAGCTACCTCGACAAGGCACCGCCGCTGCACAGCCGCGAAGATCTGGGTCGACACGCGTGGATCGGCTACGTCGACGATCTGTTGTTCAGCCAGGAACTGATGTTCCTCAACAGCTTCTGCCGCAGCCCGCGCGTGGTGTTTCACAGCACCAGCGTCATCGCCCAGCAGGAAGCGGCGCGCTCGGGATTGGGCATCGCCGTACTGCCGTGTTACATGGCCGCGTCCGACCCGGATCTGGTGGCGCTGCTGCCGGATGAAAGCATCGAGCGCAGCTACTGGATCAGCACGCGGCGGGAGTTGCACAAATCGGTGCGGCTGCGGGTGGTCTGGGATTATGTAGTGGGATTGTGCGAAGCAGAGCAGGGTCTATTGCGCGGTTAGTCCTGCATCACACAAATCTCCTGTAGGAGTGAGCCTGCTCGCGATAGCGGTGTGTCTGTGAAGCTAGCTTTGACTCATACACCGCTATCGCGAGCAGGCTCACTCCTACAAGGAATCGCATTTCGGGTTGATAAATATATGGATATCCGTATATTCGGTTTCCCGCATATGGCGAGCCGATCACCATGATCACCCCCACCGAAGTCTTCAAAAGCCTCGCTGACGAGACCCGCGTTCGCGCCATTCTGCTCATCGCCGAGCAAGGTGAACTCTGCGTTTGCGAGCTGATGTGTGCGCTGGACGACAGCCAGCCGAAAATCAGCCGCCACCTCGCGCAACTGCGCAGCAATGGTTTGCTGCTCGACCGCCGTCAGGGCCAGTGGGTGTATTACCGGCTGAACCCGGAGCTGCCGGCATGGATCGGCGAAATCCTCCAGGTGACCGCGAAAGCCAATGTCGAGTGGCTCAAGGACAACGCCGCGCGCCTGCAGTACATGGATGGCCGTCCCGTGCGCGAACGCGCCTGCTGCTGAATCATCAACTTTTACGGAGCGCATCGATGCGAGTCCTGTTCATGTGCACGGCCAACAGCTGCCGCAGCATTCTTTCTGAAGGTATGTTCAATCACTTGGCGACCGGCAGCTTCACAGCGGTGAGTGCCGGCAGTTTTCCCAAAGGCCAGGTGCTGCCCCGCAGCCTGACGACGTTGCAAAAGTACGGTATCGCCACCGACGGGTTGCACAGCAAAGGCAACGACGCTTTCGAAAATGATCCACCGGATATTGTCATCACCGTCTGCGACAAAGCCGCCGGGGAAACCTGCCCGGTGTATTTCGGCCCGGCATTGAAAGCGCATTGGGGGCTGGAAGATCCGTCCGAAGTGCAGGGCGACGAAGCTGCAATCGACGCGGCATTCCAGGCCACCCTCATGCGCATCGGCGAACGCTGTCAGGCCTTCCTCGATCTGCCGTTTCACTCGCTCACTCGCGAACAACTGAAGGCTGAACTCGACCGCATCGGCGCGCTGTAAGGAGGCCTCATGTCAGATCATCTGCCCAACCTCGACGCAACCTTGTTCGACGCAGACAAACCATCGTTAATGGGCGAACACAAACCGCGTATCCTTTTGCTCTACGGCTCGACCCGTGAACGTTCTTTCAGTCGCTTGCTGGTCGAGGAGGCCGCACGCCTGCTTGAACATTTCGGCGCCGAAACCCGCGTGTTCAATCCGTCCGGCCTGCCACTGCCCGACGACGTCCCGGTCGACCACCCGAAGGTTCAGGAGCTGCGCGATCTGGTGCTGTGGTCGGAAGGCCAGGTCTGGTGCTCGCCAGAACGCCACGGCGCCATGTCCGCGGTGTTCAAAGCTCAGATCGACTGGATCCCCCTCGAACTCGGCGCCCTCCGCCCGACCCAAGGCAAAACCCTCGCGGTGATGCAAGTCTGCGGCGGCTCGCAGTCGTTCAACGTGGTCAACCAACTACGCGTCCTCGGCCGCTGGATGCGCATGTTCACCATCCCCAACCAGTCCTCCGTACCCAAGGCCTATATGGAATTCGACGAAGCGGGGCGGATGAAACCCTCGCCGTTCTACGATCGCGTGGTGGATGTGATGGAGGAATTGGTGAAATTCACCGTGCTGCTGCGCGGCCAGCAGGCGCATCTGGTGGATCGCTATTCCGAGCGCAAGGAGAGTGCTGAACAGTTGATGGCGCGGGTGAATCAGCGATCGATCTGACCTCGTCCCGCGGCGAGTAACGGCTGCGTTCAAGTTGCCAACAGGCTTATTTCGCCTGCAGCTGACGAATGCTGCGTGGCGATGGTGTCGACGAGTTTTTCTGGTGTTTTCGAATAACCGACACTTCAGGTTTCGCACCTGCCTGCCGATGAAATCTGCACGATTTCAACGGATGCCATCCATGAACAAGGTTGTTGCTGTACTGGTGCTTACTGCACTCGTTGCTGGCTGCAAAAGCAGCAGTTCCGATACCCAGACCGCAGATCTCTCCAATCTGCGCTGCTTCGCTTACTGGGACGATAAATCCATTAGCTCGCTGGAAGTCAGCTACATCCGCGATATGAGCAAGAGCGGTAACCTGCCGTGCACGATCATGCTGGGCGACCTGTACGAGAAAGGGCGCGGTGTGCCTCAGGACATTTCCAAAGCCAAAGCCCTCTATCAGTCCGTAGCCGATAAAGACCCCGGCGCCTACGGCCAACTTGGGCGGATGGCCGAAGAAGGCATCGGCGGGCCGGTCAATGACTTTGATGCACGGCAGTTTTATCAGCGTGCTGTGAGCAAACCCGAACAGCATCGCAGTGAAGCTAAACTGGCCAAATACATGGAGGAAGGGCGAGGCGGCCCGCAGGATCTGCAAGGCGCGCTGACGCACTACTTCAATGCAACGCGGTACCTCGGCGATGCCTCGTGGCAAGGCATCGAACGCCTGCGCGGTAAAGGCTTGACTCTGACGATCGAGCAGCAACAGCGCTACAACAAAATTTTTGTCGCCAGTGTGCAGAGCGGCCTCAGAAAACGCGTTGAAGTCATAGAGAAGTCTCTGGAGAGCAACGGCAGTTCGACGCCTGCGAGCAAACCGGTGCAAGTGCAGCTGGAGTACACCCCCGGCGCGTTGGCACCGGTGCTTTCGATACTACAAAGCTCAGGCGATTCCGCCCTTGATCAGAGAGTCATGCAAGCCTTTAGCGACTATCGCTTCCCCGGCGACCCGATCATGCCCCCGGGCCAGAAGAGCTATCAGGCGATCCCGGTCGTCAGGACAGACGGCAAGAGCCCAATGCAGAGGCTCAACGAGAGCAGAAAAAAGTAAGCCTTCTCCCTGCGCAAACCGGACGAGCCGGGCCGGCTGCCGACGATGGCAAAACGATCGGCAGCTTTCTTCAAGGCGAACGAAAGCTGTTCTTGTATTATTTTTGATTGCTGATTCGTGCTCCAGCCCGGTTTTGCCACCTTTCAAAGGTTCTGATCATGTCAGACATGCCACCACGCCTGATCTACAGACGCCCACAACCAGCAGACCTGCCCAACGTTTTCGCGATTTTCGGCGACCCCAAAACCAACCAGTTCAATCCCGCCGGTCCAATGACCGACATCGCCCAAGCCCAAGCCCTAACGAGTCGCTGGCTGCAACACTGGGCAACCCACGGCTACGGATGGTGGGCAATCAGCAGCACCCAGGCCCCCGACAACATCCTCGGATTCGCCGGCATCGCTGCCCATGACTATTTGGGCAAACCGGTTATCAACCTCGGCTACCGCTTCGCCGTCGAAGCCTGGGGTCACGGTTACGCAACAGAAGCCGCCCAAACCGCGCTGACCCACGCGTTCCACTACCTCGGTTTACCTGAAGTATTCGGACTGGTCAGGCCCGACCATGTCGCCTCAATTCGCGTACTGGAAAAGATCGGCATGCACCGCTTCGGCGATCTCGACGACGTCCCGGGCAAAGCCCCGAGCCTGGTATTCCGTATCCAACGACAAGACGCCTGATCCAAAGCCAGACGCAAAACCTGTAGGAGTGAGCCTGCTCGCGATGACGCCAGCCCAATCACCCTCTATCTAAACCAGACAAAAGAGCTGTGGGAGCGAGCTTGCTCGCGAAAGCGTCCGCCCTGTCACCCCTCATGCGCAGTACACCTTCGGGGGGAGGCGGGTCCTAGTTACAGGTCTACCCACCCGCGTATGGCCACCACCTTCGTTGGTGGCGAAGGTGCTCGGCGAAATCGCCAGCTAACCCCCACCCCGACGAGGAGGCACACCCTGGCTGGCACACGGCCACAGCTTGCGTCTCCCAGTCTCGGCTGTCACCCTTCGGGCCGTTCTCAAGGATCAGAACCAGGAATCACGGATGAGTGGCTACGTACCCAACCCCCCGAAAAATTATCGTTACGAAAAAGCCAAACCCGTCGATATTCATGCCGAGCGTTGGGCGGAATATGAGAAGTACGGGAAAGAACCTGCGCGCGAACCTGAAAAAATCGGCATCGCGTTGAGGATTGGGGTTTTCTTTGATGGTACTGGGAATAATGCGAACAACTCTGCTGCGGGGTTGTTGTGTGGCGCTCAGCATCCGATTGCGCCTGAGGATATTCCCGCCAGCTGCCAGCCTTACATGAGTGACCCGGACAGTAGTTATGGCGCGGGCCCGACGAATATTAGAAAACTGAGTGAGCTCTATGATGCCCCGGATAGGGCCGAAGGTGAGGGCCTCCGAAAGCAAGCTGCCCGTATGATTTACGTGGAGGGTATTGGCACTCGCGCGGGGGAGAAAGATAGTTCCTTCGGAGGTGGCACCGGACGAGGTGATACCGGAGTTGCAAGTCGGGTCCAGTCTTCGTTTGAATCGATTGGATTACGTATCAAAGAGCTCTTGGAGGGTAACCCGGGTAGCGAAGTGACTTCGCTGACCTTTGACAGCTTTGGATTCAGCCGAGGTGCAGCCGCCGCTCGCCACTTTGCCAATCAGGTAGTGCGTGGCAAACAAGGCCCCTTGGGTGAAGTGCTACGGAATCATTCTGAAGCGTTCAGCAGGACTTTCAGCGATCAATACGATGGCGACATCAGAATGGGGTTTATCGGGTTATTCGATACAGTTCCGTCAATCGCTGGTTGGTCCAATCTCGGCAATGTGAAAAGTCCAATTGCAACGGGCATCAAACTCTATCTGGATCGTCGTTTTTTTACCGACGTCGTCCATTTGGTTGCTCGTGATGAGTGCCGAGGCAATTTTGCCCTAAACCGCGTCAAGCCAGCTCATCCAGAGATTACTCTGCCGGGCGTGCATTCCGATATAGGCGGAAGTTACCTCGACGAGGCTCAGGAATGTGTGCTTGTCAGTCCTATGCAAGCACTGGAAGTCTCACTGCATACTGATGTTCTCACCACGTCTATTTACCGCGATGCGGTATTAGTAAGAAATCAATGGCTAGCAAACGGTTGGCCTGCTGAGATGCTCGAAATCGTAACGCCTCCTGCACTGGTGATGCCGAGAAGCCCGCAAGACCGGATGAGCCCACGTGTCAAACATGTGTATGCCGCTGTACAGCTCAAACGCCCGGTTAGCGGCATGTTGTCCCGAATCTATCTGCGTGTGATGCATAAAATGGCAAAAGATAAAGGCGTTCGTTTTAATGACATTTCAGACACGCCTGATCTGGCAATTCCGGCAGAGCTTCAGGCTTTGTGTGATCGATTTGTTGCCGGTGACTACAGCACTACGCCAGAAGAGGAGCACATGCTCAAACTCAAATACATTCACGTTTCTGCTAACTGGAACCATCCGCTAGGCAGGAAAGATGGAGGCGGTGTGAAGGCGGTGTTCATCAACGCACCCACACCTGACGGCATACGCGTGCAACATCCACACGTACCCGATTGGACACTTTTTTGATGAGACTACTTCCAAGTCTGCTCTGCGCGATCTTCATGACTGGCTGTCACGCCGATCCACTTTCTACAAAAAATGATCCTAGATCTCCATGGTGGGAGCTGGCGTTCACCGAACCTGACTACATGAAGGTTTGGGTAGAAGATACCGCCGTAGAGGACGTCAAGGGCGACACGTTCTTACGCACCGGCGGTGGATCCGCTTCAGGGGGCCAACCCGAAGACGGCACAGACTCTGCCCGCGGTTGGCACGGAGTGGGAAGCACTGGTAAGTCGGTTGTTGGCGCTGATCTTCCCAAACGGATCTATGTCCGGTGGCAGTCCATTGTTGAACCGCAAACGTATAAGGTCTGGGTGGATATTCCGGAAGAAGCCAGGCAACTCATGCTTGAGTCTGTAAACCAGCGCTGCGTAAAAACACCCGACCAAAAAGGCCGTTATACCGCGTCTATTTACTTGGGGCTGGCGCCCGGTGGTGTCGTACAAGTCTGGGTAAGGGATTCATGCCACCATCCGGTCAAAGTTGCGAGAGCACAGGCGGAGATCGAACCGCTAGGGCCTAGCCAAGGCAAGAACCAAGGGCGCTACGCATATCCCGTAAGCGAAAAGTCCAAACGGTACATCGAGAAATTCGGCATCCCATACGGCAGTTGGTAACCGCTGAAGCCGTGAGTCGTCCATTGTGCCGCCGCGCTCAATTTCGAAGCACGGCCGCCAGTGCAATGATCCGCTATCGACCCTTCGGGTCAATAAACACTGCTCAAATCAAAACCTCAAACGCCGCACTACCCAACACCTCTCCATTAAGCATCACCTGAACCCCATGCCGTCCGGCAAAATGCTTGCGCGTCGTAAAATCCTTGATGACCTGTCTGCGCCGCACTGGCTCGACCCCAAACCCCGGCAATTCCACCGTTTTTCAACTTGAAAACCTTCTTCGAACCCCCGCCATTCGATTTCACATAGTCAATCGCGTAATCAATCACCAGCCGCTGCTCATGCGCCACCGTGGACTTCACCGTAAACGACAAAGTAATAGCCTCACCCAACCTCACCACCGCAGGCTCAACCTTCACATCCAGCAACTCAACCTCAGCCTTCGCCCCCGCGCCAATCACCGTCAGCGCCCGCAAATCCCCCTGTTTGATCAAACTCCGCAACGCATGCTTGGCAATCCAGGCCGTGTGCTTGTTCTCCAACGACCAACCTTCAATCGTGTCCAACACCCACTGCGGATGCACTTTCGTCACATCATTCAAATGATTCGCCACGGACTTGCGCACGTACAGACTCTCATCCGCCTTCAACCGATCCAGTATCCCGGCGGCCAACTGCGGATCCGCCTGTACCGCCTCCAACCGAAACGACCAGGGCAGGCGAGGGCGGCTGCCTTCGCTGGCTAATCTTCTGACGTGGTGGTTTTCGTCGCGAGTCCAGTCATGCATCCGTTCCAGCGAGCGTTCAAGGTCGGCGCGCAGAAAATAGCGAATGGCGAACTCGGATGAGCCGAAGGTGGTGAAGTACTTCAGGGCTTCCATAGAAGTATCGAACGCGCCAGCACCGTAGCTCGCGACATAATGCGGCAGGCATATGCTGACGAATCCGCTGTTCAGGCGTGGCGCGAGTTCGCGTAATACATCGAGGGAATCTTCGTAGTCCAGCGGCAGCACTGCATGCAGGCTTTCGGCGACGCGGGCCATGCGTTGCATCACCGACAATTCGGCCAGCCCGCGGCTGGCATGTTCAAGAAACGCTTGGGCTTTGAATGCCGGGTACACCGCGCTCATTTCATCAGCAATGTGCTGCAGACGCTCGGCGTTGAAGATTTCCTTTAGCGCCGGAGCGGCGGTGTCGGTGGTGCTCATGGTCAGTTCATCGGTGTGCTGAGGAAGGCGTCGGTGCCTTCGGCGTAGGCGGTGTATTCGGCAATTCGCGGATAGCGTGCGGCGTCGATCTGATCGGGCACCACAAGGTCGGTGAAGCTCCAGGCAACCGCCAGGCTGATGCCATCCTGGGCGAGCGAGCCGTCGATGGGTAATCGACGATGCTCGAGTTCTTTTTCCAGCGCGGTAAACGCGGCGGCGAGTTGGCCTTCAACGCGTTCAACCCAAGGTTGATATTGAATGTCGGCCGGGCGCAGGTTGCGTTCGTAATACAGCTGCACGGCTTTTTCGCAGGCGGCAAGGCTCAGGCCGATCAGGCGCAGGGCTTGGGCGCGCTGAGGCAATTCTTTCGGCAGCAGGCTTTTACCGGATGCGCTTTCGAGATAGTCGAGGATGAGTGTCGAGTCCATCAGAACCATGCCGTCGTCGAGGATCAGCGTCGGCGCCTTGACCACCGGGTTGATCTGCTGGAACTGCTCGAAATGGCGGAACACCGAGACCGACTCATGTTCGAGGTCGATTCCCAGGCATTTGGTGGAGATCGCTACGCGGCGCACGTAAGGGGAGTCGAGCATGCCGATCAGTTTCATGACGCGTTCCTTCAAGTCGAACCGGTGGGAACGCATAACCTAGCCGAGCCTGAGGCAATTGTCAGTCTGGCGCGGCAGCGCGTCGTATTCGTCGGTAATCGTTTGCAGCAGGCGCTCGGCGATGATCGGGGGGCTGGCGAGTGAATGCTCGTCGGTAGCCGGCATAGCGGGGCGGGGCATAAATCTTCCTTCGGGCTGATCGATCACCTTGTGGCGAGGGCGCTTGCTCCCGCTGGACTGCGTAGCAGGCCCCGGATGTAAAACACTGGGCCTCTTCGCCCTAACGCAAGCAAGCTCTCTCGCCGCAATGTTGCTGGGTTGCGGCTGATATTAGGGGGGCTTTTGCAGTTCTGCTTTGCTGAAACGATGCAGTTCATAGTAAAAAATTGCATACGAACGCTGTGGGGTTAGCCGTTTGTCTTCTATATACAGCCGCTCGACTGAATTTCTTGCTATAAACGCACTCCGATGGCCATGTGAAGCCTGTGTCAGAGCAGTTTCCTGGTCCTGTCGGACAAATTCCCTGTATTTACTGTTGCTGAGGTCTTGATCGGGCCTTAGACTGCCGCCCCTCGTAAATTGAGTGCCGGGTGGCGTTTGCAATAAAACGATGCCTTTTCGACGGCCCCCACGGTTCGCCGAAACGCTCCCTTATTCGCCTTAATGCACGTTTTTTTATAGAGATATCAATGACAAAGGACAAGTTGCTGGCCATGCCGGCAGATGACTACATGAATGCAGAGCAACACGCTTTCTTCACCGAGCTGTTGCAGAACATGAAAGTCGAAACCCACGAGCGCATTGAGCAAAATCGTATCGCCATCGAAAGCCTGGACACCCCGGCTGACCCGGCGGACGCGGCTTCGGTTGAAGAAGAGCGGACCTGGCTGGTCAATGCGATCGATCGCGACCAGCGCATGCTGCCGCAACTGGAACAAGCCCTTGAGCGCATCAAGGACGACAGCTTTGGCTGGTGCGACGACAGCGGCGAGGCCATCGGTCTCAAGCGCCTGCTGATCAGCCCGACCACCAAGTACTGCATCGAAGCTCAGGAGCGTCACGAGCAGATCGACAAGCACCAGCGTCAGGCCTGATTCTGTGGGGTGACCCTTTCAACAGGGCGCCTTGAAAAGATCGCAGCCTCCGGCAGCTCCTACACGGGCGTTGCTGAAGGCTGCGATCTTTGCTTTTGCTCGTCTGCACTCTTCCCGAACCGTTCCATTGACCTGCCACAGACCCACGACTAACGGACCATGGATAATGGCGTTGTAGTGGCGTTTAATGCAGGTACAACAAAGAGAACAAACGTGGGGTGTTAGAGATGACGAGAGACGGATCTCTGGTTGCGGCGCTGCCTGCACCAGTGCTTTTGCCGAAAGAACGCTGGATCGCACCGGCCCTGCAAAGCATTGCCCTGATGCTGTTGCTCGCCGGCGTGGCCCTGACCGACTGGTCGCTGTACCTCGGCATGCCGCTGGCGGTGCTGATTGTCTGGCTGCCGCGCCTGCGTTCACGCAACGTTCCTGCCACTGTTGCGGTCGATAATGCGAGCGCATTGTCTGCACTGACCCGGGATCTTTCCTACACCACCAGTCACAACGCACTGTCAGCCGCCGGCGTGGCGTTCTCGGTCAAGGCGCTGGCGAGCAAACTTGAATCGCAACTCGACGCGGCGGCGCAGATCGTCAGCAACGCCGAAGTGATGATCGCCACCGAGCAGGCCACCTCGCAGCTCAGCCGCGAGGCGCTCGACGCCGCCAGCGAAGCGCATCAGAGCAGCGCGGCGGGACGTAGCGAATTGCTCGACTCGATTGTGCGCATGCAGCAACTCAGTCAACGCGCCAATGCCAGCCGCGAATTGATCGAAGCCTTGAGTGTGCGCAGTGACGACATTCAGCGCGTGACGCTGGTGATCCAGTCGATTGCCAGCCAGACCAACCTACTGGCCTTGAACGCAGCGATTGAAGCGGCCCGGGCCGGTGAACATGGGCGCGGTTTTGCTGTGGTCGCCGATGAAGTGCGCGGGTTGGCGGCGCGTACCGCAGCGGCCACGGGCGAAGTCGGCGAAATGGTTGCTGACATTCAGCAACGCACCGCGCAGGTGGTGGCGCAGATTCGCGAGTTGTCGAGCGATCTGCACATTGGTGTGGAACAGGTCGAACACACCGGCCAGCATTTGGAGAACATCGCACGACTGGCAGCCGGCGTCGAAACCCAGGTCAGCGAAATCGCCCGCGGCGCGCAAACCAATCGCCAACAGCTTGATGCGCTGTTCAGCGCAATCGAGCAAATGCGCAGTGATCTGGCGATCAGCGACCAACAGACCCGCCGCCTCGCAGAAGCAGCGGTGCAGATGGAAGGGCAGGCGGAAACCATCAGCGAACGCTTGGCCGAGGTGGGCCTGGACGACTATCACCAGCGCATTTATGACCTGGCGCGCGAAGGTGCGAGTCAGATCGCAGCGCGCTTCGAGGCGGATGTCGAGCAGGGGCGGATCAGCCTGGATGATTTGTTCGACCGCAGTTACCAACCGATTCCGGGCACCGAACCGGCCAAATTCCAGACCCGGTTCGATCGTTACACCGATCAGGTCTTGCCGGCGATTCAGGAACCGCTGTTAGCGCGTCATGAAGGCTTGGTGTTCGCGATCGCCTGCACGCAGCAGGGCTATGTACCGACGCATAATCAGGCATTCAGCCAGCCGTTGACAGGTGATGTGCAGGTCGACACGGTGAATAACCGCACCAAGCGCAAATTCAGTGACCGCACGGGTATCCGTTGCGGCAGCCATCAACAACCGGTGCTGTTGCAGACTTACACGCGCGACACGGGCGAACTGATGCATGACTTGTCGGTGCCGATCATGATCAGGGGCCGTCATTGGGGTGGGTTGCGTCTGGGTTATAAACCGGAAAATCCGCGCTGAGATTGTTACCGTTGGCGCAATGAATCTGTGCACGGCCCTTGCTGTTTCCGCGCGAAGGAAAGCATTACCCTGCCGACTTAGTTAGGTAGCTAATTATTCGGAGAGCACATGCAGTGCAGGGTGGATGTGGCAGTGATGATCGGCAGCGGCGTGCCGGCCGGATTACGTGCGCTGGGGCGCAGTGTGTGTTGGGTGGTTCTGCTCAACGGTGAGCGACGCGGCACAGCCTTCGCCAGTCGCGATGAGGCGGAGGAGTGCAAGGCTGCCTGGCTCGAACAATTGAGCATCGAGCCCGGCGACAGCCTGCACTGATCGCCCTTATTTGCCGCGATGCAAACGTACGTTCAGCTCATCGACAATGACCGCTTCTTCACCGTCGGCACGCAGCCACTCTTTGAGTAATTGCGCCTGTTGGGGCGTCCAGAAACCGGCATCGATCAGTTTGGTATCCGAGTCCAGCGGATGGGCTTCGACAAAGTCATTGATCGACGCTTCATCGGACGGTAGGCCCAACTGCTCGAAAAGGGTGGTCAGGTTAAGCTCGGTTGGCAGTTCCATCATCTACTCCTGGGTCGGTGCCGATAGGGCTTGTTCGCTCACTTCCTTATCAGAGGCATGCGCTGGCGCGGAGTTCGATTTTTGATTCGAGCGAGCGGGCGAGGGCGCACGCTTCGTTGTGATTGCCGCGGAAACCTCTGACACGTCCCGTGGATATTTCCTTGATATGAAAGAAGGCGATGCCCGCTGGCACCACTTGAAAGTGTGGGGTTTGATGATTGTTAGAAGATGTCGGAAGCTGATCGAGGTCGGCAACCTGCACCGTCAGAGGTGTGCTGATTCCTGCGTCAGCCGACGTGGCGAAATGAGTCAAAGTGCACATATGAAGTCCTTTTCATCAGTCGGCCTGAATTTAACGGCCGTTGCGGGTAGTCGTAATGAGCATCGCTGCTCTAGAATCGCCAGAACCTGCTGACGACCGGGCTTATCTAAAGCAATTTTTCGCCAGCGATATGTCGGAAAAGTGCTTTTTTTCGTGAGAAATTTCCCTAAAGTTCGTAGTCAGATTTGCTCTAGTCGCACTTGAGGCTTTTTCCTTCAAGGTTTGGCGATTTCAGAGCGGGTTTCACTAATGACAATCCAGTAGTCTACGAACCTCGCGATTCAAGAGCGCTTTGCTCGCGTCGGGTTTTTGAGTGTCTTTGCAGTTTTCATCGGCCTGGCCGTTTCTTTGCCGTGGGCGTTTTTCGCTGCGCGGTTTTTCAAATGTGGGGATGTTTCTTTGGCAGTCAGTAACCTCGATATGCATGCTTTGTTCGTGCTGGGTGATTTGCGTGCAAAGCTGGTCAAGCAATTCCAATCACGTTTTGTTTACATCACCGAGCAAAACGCCGAAGGCATTTACATCGCCGAAATCGATACCGAAAGTGCGTTGGTAGTCGATGACAAACCAGGGCTCAAACTCAAGGTCGGCGACCATTTCATTGCATCGGTTCTGCCCAGCCGTGAAGGCGGCAAGATGGACATTCGTTTTCGCGACATCAAACTGACGGTCTACGGCCTGGGCGATTACGCGTTTGTCAGCACGGCCGACGGTCACGCGATCCTGTTCAAGGAAGGCCATAGCGTCGTCACCGTGTTTGCCGCCAATGAACAATTGCAGGAAGGCCTGACCAAAACCCTGAAAGCTGTCACCGCCAAAGCTGCCAAATGGCGCAAGGGCGAGCTGGTCACGTTCAAGGCCAGCGAGTGAGCCGCGCGCAATTCCATTCGCAAAACCTCGACAATGCACGTGCAGAAGCGCAGCGCCTGCTCGCCCGAAAAGCCGAACTGCAAGGTGCCTGGCTGAGTTGGGTGGCGTCGCAGATCTACGCATTGCAACCGGCGGCTTACGCCAGCATGGTCAGACGTGAGCTGCAAAGCCTGCAGGAAAAGTCTGAAATGTAATCTCGCGCGCAGCAGACCCCGGAAAAAGCAGGAACCTCGGCTAAAGTCAGTTGACTGAGTCATTCAGAGGCTTGCGTTTCTGTCAGGCCAACTGCCATTGCTGTGAACAGCACGAGGTGCGATGCATGAACGGATTTCGACGGTTACTGGCTGCCAGCGTGGCCACCTTTGGTTTGCTGACGTCAGCGCAATCGCTGCAGGCTGCACAAGGGCCGATCCACTTTGCCGACCTGAACTGGGAAAGCGGCAGCCTGATCACCGAGGTGTTGCGGGTCATCGTCGAGAAAGGCTACGGCTTGCCGACCGATACCTTGCCGGGCACGACCATTACCCTTGAGACCGCGCTGGCCAACAACGACATTCAGGTGATCGGCGAAGAGTGGGCGGGGCGCAGTCCGGTCTGGGTCAAGGCTGAGGCAGAAGGCAAGGTCGTCGGCCTTGGCGATACCGTGAAAGGCGCCACTGAAGGCTGGTGGGTGCCTGAATACGTGATCAAGGGCGACCCGGCCAAAGGCATCAAGCCGCTGGCGCCGGATCTGCGCAGTGTCACGGATCTGAAGAAGTACAAGGATGTGTTCAAGGACCCGGAAAGCCCGGGCAAGGGTCGTTTCCTCAACAGCCCGATCGGCTGGACCTCGGAAGTGGTCAACAAGCAGAAGCTCACGGCGTATGGCTTGCAGGACGATTTCACCAACTTCCGCAGCGGCTCGGGTGCCGCGCTGGATGCCGAAATCAGCTCTTCGATTCGTCGCGGTAAACCGGTGTTGTTCTATTACTGGTCGCCGACGCCACTGCTTGGCAAATTCAAACTGGTGCAACTGCAAGAGCCACCGTTCGATGCCGAAGCGTGGAAGACGCTGACCGACGCTGATAATCCCAATCCGAAACCGACCCGCTCGCTGGCATCGAAGCTGTCGATCGGCGTATCGACGCCATTCCAGAAACAGAATCCGCAAATTGCCGAGTTCTTCAGCAAGGTTGATTTCCCGATCGAGCCGTTGAACAAAGCGCTGGCGGATATGAGCGATAAACACACCGCGCCTCGTGAGGCGGCGGTGGCGTTCATGAAAGCGCATCCAGATGTGTGGCAAGCGTGGCTGCCCAAGGATGTGGCCGACAAGGTGACGGCTGATCTGAAATAACGCGAACAAAGTACCGCACCGC
The DNA here is from genome assembly GCF_020736465.1 of Pseudomonas sp. HN2. Classification (NCBI taxonomy): domain Bacteria; kingdom Pseudomonadati; phylum Pseudomonadota; class Gammaproteobacteria; order Pseudomonadales; family Pseudomonadaceae; genus Pseudomonas; species Pseudomonas sp. HN2. The sequence continues at coordinate 3,589,963 of NZ_CP085885.1, read as the reverse complement.
CGACCGGTCGTGCACCGGCAAAAAATCCGACTACGATGGTTTGTTCAAATCCCTTTGAAGGATTTCAACCATGACCTTTGTGTTGGCTCAATGGCTGGTGACGGTCTTCGCGGCAATCGGCCTGATGCACGTGTATTGGGCGTTGGGTGGGCAATGGGCGGCTGCGGTGGTGGTGCCGCAGGTGCCGGTGTCTGGCTTCGTCGCCACTGTGCGCCCAGCGTTCAAGCCTTCAGGCTGGCTGACTCTGTTAGTTGCCGCTGCGCTGTTGGTGATCGCGGCGCTGGTTTGCATGCGGGTCGGTTGGGGAGTGCCTGCGGTGCAGCACAAGTCACTGCAGTGGGTCATCAGCGCGATTGCGTTACTGATGTTTGCCCGAGCGATCGGTGATTCGAATCTGGTCGGTTTTTTCAAGGAAGTGAAGGATTCGCGATTCGCACGGCTGGATACCTGGGTGTATTCGCCGTTGTGTGCGCTGCTGGGGGCGGGGTTGTTGGCGGTGGCCTGGGTCTGAGCTGATCCGGGATTTGCAACGACTCGACAGGCCTCTTCGCGAGCAGGCTTGCTCACACATGGCAACGCATCTCAAAAATGTAGGAGTGAGCCTGCTCGCGATGGCGGCGTCATAGCCACCGCCAAAATCTCAGCTTCCGCTCTCGGTCTGGCGGCTACTGACCTCAGCTGGCACATCATCCCCAGCCATACGTTTGCGAAACAGCGCTGCCCGCGCCAGCAGCAACGTCGTCACCGGCACGGTGATCGCCAGCAAAACCGGAATCAGCCAGGCATGCACTACCGGCCCGGATTTCAGTGCTGAAAAGCAGATGATCGACGCCAGTGCCACACACCATGCCCCGATTGTCGAGGCTAGTGCTGGCGGGTGCATGCGCTGGAAGTAGTCCTTCATGCGCAGCAACCCGGTCGCGCCCAGCAGGGTAAAAACGCCGCTCAGCACCAGCAGGACCGCCACCGGGATCTCGACCCATAGAGACAATTCGGCATTCATTCGATCACCTCGCCACGCAACAGGAATTTCGCCAGGGCAAACGAGCCGACAAAGCCGAACAGTGCGATCAGCAGCGCCGCTTCGAAGTAGGTATCACTGGCGTAACGGATACCTAGGGTCAGCATCATCAACATGGCGACGATGTACAGATAATCCAGCGCCAGGACCCGATCCTGAGCTGACGGGCCTTTGAACAACCGAACCAGGGTCAAAGCCATCGCCATACAGTACAGAAACAATGTCAGCAGGATCGCATTCGACAGTAATGGGCTCATTCGAAAATCTCCATCAACGGTCGCTCGTAAGTGCTCTTGAAGTGCTCGATGAATTGCACTTCATCGTCCAGATCCCAGACGTGCAACAAGAGAACGCTGCGATCCAGCGCCAGTTCCGACCATACAGTGCCGGGCACCACCGTGCAGATCATCGCCAGTGCCGCCAGACCGTGGGCATCGCGCAGGTCCAGTGGCACTTTGATGAAGCATGATCGCGGTGGGCGGCGTCCGGCGTTGAGTACGCCCCACGCGACGATCAGGTTAGACATGATCACGTCACGGCCGACCAGGAAGAACAGGCGCAGGATGGCCATGGGGTTACGGATGCGCGCGCGTTTAGGACGCAGCTTGCGCATCATCAGCGGCGCAGCGAACCCCAGAGCGGCGCCGAGCAGCAGGTTGCCCGGGCTGACCGACAGGTTCAGGGTCAGCCACAGAATCCACAGGGCCAGCGATAACCAGGGAGCCGGAAACAGTCGGTTCATGGCTGCACCTCGAGCATGTCAGCTCTGGCCTGCGGGCTCGGCACCGCGCGCGTGCCAAGGACGGCCAGCACATATTGCTGCGGATTGTTCAGCGCATCGGCCGTGGCCTGGGTGTAGCGCAGCAGCGGTTCAGCCTTGAAAGTCAAAGCGATGCTCAGCCCCAGTAGCAGGAAAATCGGCGCGCATTCAAGTTTGCGCAGCAATGGCGATGGCCGTTCTTCCGGCGTCCAGAAGCGCTGGATACCGAGGCGCGAAAAGGCCATCAGGGAGGCCAGGCCGGTCAGGATCAGCAGGGCCAGCAATCCCCACGCGCCGGGAGACAGCGGCGCCTCGGTGCCAAGCCCCAGCGGGTTGAGCAATGCGCCGAGCAGGCCGAGCTTGCCGATGAATCCGGACAGCGGTGGCATGCCGATGATCAACAGTGCGCAGGCAATGAAGCTCAAACCGAGAAACGCCATGGTCCACGGGATGACTTGGCCGACCACGGCTTTCTGCTCGTCGTCGAGGTTGATGCCCTTGGGCGGTTGCAGCGATTCCTGCGGACGCGGCAGCAGTTCGCTTTCGTCTTCCAGTGGGATTTCGTTGGCCGAGCGCGAGCGTTCGATCAGTTCAGCCAGCAGGAACAGTGCGCTCAGCGCCAGGGTCGAGCTGACCAGATAGAACAGCGCAGCGCCGATCAGGTTCGGCTGCGCGAAGCCGATTGCCGAGAGCAAAATGCCCGCCGACACCAGAATGCTCAGGCTGGCCATGCGCTCCAGACGCTGTGCGGCGAGGATCGCCAACCCTGCGCAAGCCATGGTCGCCATGCCGCCGTAGATCAGCCAGTCGCCGCCGAAGAAAGCCGAGGCGCCGGCCTGACCGGAAAACAGCAGGGTCCACAGGCGCAGGAGGGTGTAGACGCCGACCTTGGTCATGATCGCGAACATCGCTGCCACAGGTGCGCTGGCCGAGGAGTAGGCCGGCACCAGCCAGAAATTCAGCGGCCACATGCCAGCCTTGGCCAGAAACGCTACCGCAAGAATCCCCGCCCCCGCATGCAGCAAACCACGATCGGCTTCCGGCACCAGCGGGATCTTCATCGCCAGATCGGCCATGTTCAGCGTGCCGGTCACCCCATAGATCAACGCCGCGCCGATGAGAAACAGCGACGAGGCCAGCAGGTTGATCGAGATGTAATGCAATCCTGATGACACCCGCGCGCGGCCGGATCCATGCAGCAACAGGCCGTAGGAGGCGGCGAGCAACACTTCGAAGAACACGAACAGGTTGAACAGGTCCGCCGTCAGGAAGGCGCCATACAGGCCCATCAGCTGAATCTGAAACAGTGCGTGGAAACTCGAGCCGGCGCCGTCCCAGCGGGCCATGGCGAAGAGCAGGGCACTGACGCCGATGATCCCGGTCAGCACCAGCATCAGTGCCGACAGGCGATCAACCACAAGAACGATGCCGAACGGGGCCTGCCAGTTGCCCGGCAGGTACACGCCGATGGAGCCGGGCACGCCAGTGGTCTGGGTCCATTGCAGCAGCATTACCGAAATGAACAGGCCGACGAGGCTGGAGAACAGGTTGATTTTCGCCTTCAGCGGCCGGTGCTTCTCGCCCAGCATCAGCATGATCGCGGCGGTCAGCAGCGGCAGCAGGATCGGTGCGGCGATCAGGTGAGTCATTGCCATCATTCTTTAGGCTCCCGGCCGTCGACATGGTCGGTGCCGGTCAAGCCGCGCGAAGCGAGCAATACGACAAGAAACAGCGCGGTCATGGCGAAGCTGATGACGATCGCCGTCAGTACCAGCGCCTGGGGCAGCGGGTCGGTGTAGTGCAGCAGGTCCTGGGTCACGCCGTCCTTGATCACCGGCTCTTTGCCGATGAACAGGCTGCCCATGCTGAAAATGAACAGGTTGACCGCGTACGACAGCAGGCACAGGCCCATGACCACCTGAAAGGTACGCGGCCGCAGGATCAGCCAGACCCCGGACGCGGCGAGAATGCCGATGGCGATTGCGATGACTTCTTCCATCAGACGGCTCCTTTGCTGGCGACGGACTTGGGCAGCGATGCTGTCTTGTGACCACGCACCGATTGGTGGGCGAGGGCGGTGAGGATCAGCAGCGTCGACCCGACCACCACGGCGTACACGCCGATGTCGAAGAACAGCGCGCTGGCGATATGGATATCGCCGAGCAACGGCACGCTGATGTGCCAGGTGTGGGTGGTCAGGAACGGATAGCCCACCAGCATCGCACCGAGACCGGTGGCGGTCGCGAACAGCAGCCCGGTGCCCATCCAGCGCAGTGGGCGCAGGCTCATCTGCGCCTCGACCCACTGGGTACCGGCAACCATGTATTGCAGAATGAACGCGACCGACATCACCAGCCCGGCGACAAAACCGCCGCCCGGTTGATTGTGCCCACGCATGAACAGGTAGAACGACACCACCAGCGCGACAGGCAGCAGCAGGCGGACCAGCACCGCCGGGACCATCATGAAGCCAAGTGCCGTGTCGCTGGCCGAACGCGGGTTGACCAGATCGGTAACCACGTCCGGTGCCAGCAGGCGCTGCTGGGCCGGCAACTGCAGGCTTTCCTTGGGCGGGCGGAAGCGGCGTAGCAGGGCGAATACGGTGAGCGCCACGGCGACCAGGACGGTGATTTCGCCGAGGGTGTCGAAGCCACGGAAGTCCACCAGCATCACGTTGACCACGTTGCTGCCGCCGCCCTCGGGCAGGGCGCGACTGAGGTAGAACGAGGAAATGTGGTTAGGCGTCTGTCGGGTGAGCATGGCGTAGGACAGCAGGGCCATGCCGGCGCCGACGGCAACCGAGAGCAGCAAGTCGCGCAGACGGCGAATGCGCGCCTTGCGCAGGCTGCTCGGCAGTGGCGAGACTTCTTCGATGCGGCGCGGCAACCAGCGCAGGCCGAGGAGGATCAACACCGTGGTCACCACTTCGACCGCCAGTTGCGTCAGCGCCAGATCCGGCGCCGAGAACCAGACGAAGGTCACGCAGGTCATCAGGCCACAGACGCTGACCATGGTCAGGGCGGCGAGACGGTGATACTTGGCTTGCCACGCGGCGCCAAGCGCACAGGCAATCGCCAGCAGCCACAGGGTCACGAAGACAATCGAACCGGGGATTTTCGGCCGGTCGCCCCAGCTCAGGCTGCTGTGCAGCATCGGGATCAGCCCGGCGAAGACGGCGGCCAATACCATCAGAAAGAGCTGCATCTGCAAACGCTTGGTGCCGAGTCGACGCTCGACACGGCGGGCAATGCGCATCATTACGACCAGACTGCGCTCGAACAGCCGCTTGCCGTTGAAGCGGCCCACCAGCGGTGGGTACTTGAAGCGGCCGAGCTTGAACTGCTTGCGCAGCAGCAGATACAGGACGATGCCACCGGACATGGCGATCAGGCTCATGATCATCGGTGCGTTCAAGCCGTGCCAGATGGCGAGGCTGTATTCCGGCAACTCACCACCAACAACCGGCAGTGCCGCAGCGGCAAGCAATGGCCCGACAATCTGCGCCGGGAAAATCCCCACCAGCAGGCAGGTGAAGACCAGCAGCTCCACCGGCGCGCGCATCCAGCGCGGCGGTTCGTGCGGGGTGTGCGGCAGGTCGGTAGCGGTGGGGCCGAAGAACACGTCGACGGTGAACCGCAGCGAATAGGCGACGCTGAACATGCCGGCGATGGTCGCGACGATCGGCAGGCTGGTTTCGACCCAAGCGGTGGCGTTGATGAACACGGTTTCGGCGAAGAACATTTCTTTCGACAGGAAACCGTTGAGCAACGGCACGCCGGCCATCGAGGCACTGGCGACCATGGCCAGCGTCGCCGTATAGGGAATCAGTCTGATCAGACCACTGAGTTTGCGGATGTCACGGGTGCCGCTTTCGTGGTCGATGATGCCGGCGGCCATGAACAGAGAGGCTTTGAACGTGGCGTGATTGAGGATGTGGAAAACCGCGGCGACCGCGGCCAGTGAACTGTTCAGGCCCAAGAGCAAAGTGATCAGGCCCAGATGGCTGATGGTCGAATAGGCCAGCAAACCTTTGAGATCGTTCTGGAACATCGCGCAGTACGCGCCGAGCAACAGCGTACAGGCGCCGGCACCGCTGACGATGTAGAACCATTCTTCACTGCCCGACAGCGACGGCCACAAACGTGCAAGGAGAAAAACCCCGGCCTTGACCATGGTCGCCGAGTGCAGATATGCCGAGACGGGAGTCGGTGCCGCCATCGCGTGGGGCAGCCAGAAATGAAACGGAAATTGCGCGCTTTTGCTTAGCGCGCCGATCAGAATGAGTGGCAAAAGAACGGGGTAGAGGGCATGTGCGCGAATCAGATCGCCGGCGGCCAGGACCTTGTCGAGGTCGTAGCTGCCGACGACATGGCCGAGAATCATGACCCCCGCCAGCAGGCATAACCCGCCGGCGCCGGTGACCATCAGTGCCATATAGGCACCGCGCCGCGCGTCGGCGCGGTGGTGCCAGTAGCCGATCAGCAAGAACGAGAAGAGGCTGGTCAGCTCCCAGAAAAACACGATCTGAATCAGGTTGCCAGAGATCACCAGACCGAGCATGGCGCCCATGAATGCCAGAAAAAACGCGAAGAAACGCGGCACCGGATCGTCCGGCGACATGTAATAACGAGCATACAAAGAGACGAGTGTACCGATGCCCAGCACCAGCATCGAAAACAGCCAGGCGAAGCCGTCCATGCGCAAAATGAAGTTCAGCCCCAGGCTGGGCAACCACATGAATTCTTCGCGGATCACGCCGCCGTGGGCGATTTGCGGGTACAGCATCGCGACCTGAACGGTGCCGATCAAGGCAACCAGGCCCGCCAGCAGCGATTCGGCATTACGCGCATTGTGCGGCAGCACAGCTGCCAGACAGCTGCCAATGAATGGCAGAAGCAGTAGAACTATCAGGGACATAGGCTTCTAATCTGCGGAAGTTTGTGAAGCATCATACGTGCCAGCTCCCCGATCACCAAACGCGAGGATGTCTCAGAATCCTACAAAGTAGTCTGGAATTTTGTGTTTAGCGTTGTTTCAGAGACGGATTTGATGCCGCAAAAGTCCTCACCGCGAGCAGCTCACTCCTACAATTTGCAACGCGTTCACTTGTAGGAGTGCGCCTGCTCGCGATAGCCATTTATCGTGCAAGGCAGATTCCCGATCTCAACCAAGCGTTTCCTGCTCCAGTTCATCCTGCGTTTGAACAACCTTACCCTTGGTCTTCAACTCACTGACAATCACCGCTGCAACAATCAACCCGGCCCCAACCAGCGCAATCGCCGGCAAACGCTCTCCGGCAATTCGTCCGACGATCCCGGCCCACACCGGTTCACCTGCGTAGATCAACGTTGCCCGAGTCGGTGAAACGCTCTTCTGCGCCCAGTTCATTGCCACCTGGATCGCCGCACTCGCCGCGCCCAGACCCAAAGCGGTTACCAGCAACAACCAGGAAAACTCCGGAATCACTTCACCGGTCGGGACTACCAGCAGGAACGACAGCATCGCCGTGACCGCCAGTTGCACCACCGTCACCCGACGCACATCAACCTGCCCGGCGAAGGTGCTGATCAAAATGATTTCGGCAGCAATCGCCACGGCGCTGATCAATGTCGCAATTTCTCCGGGACTGAAGTTCAACGCCGCCCCCGAAGGGCCCGACAACAGCATCAGCCCGGTAAACGCCAACATGATCCCGATACTTGGCATCAGCCCCGGTCGCCGTCCCAACACCAGCCATTGCAGCAAGGGCACAAAAGGCACATACAGTGCGGTAATGAACGCCGACTGGCTGCTTGGAATCGTTTGCAACCCGACTGTCTGCAAGCCGTAGCCGAGCATGATCGCCACGCCGATGAACGACCCCGCCTTGACCTCGAACACGGTCAACTCCCGCAAGTGACGCCAGGAAAACATTGCGACGATTGCCGCCGCTGCGGCAAAGCGCAGGCCGACGAAAAACATCGGGCCACTGACCGTCATGGCATGCTGCACAAGCAGAAACGTGCCGCCCCAGATCATGGTAATCAGCACCAGCACGCACTCGGCTTTGCTGAAGCGGGAGAAGCGGATGCGGGAAGAAGAATTGTTCGGCGACATCATGACCTTGCGCACTGTAAAAGAGAGGCCGCACAATGCCGCCAACGTTGCGCAGTATACTGCCCAACCCCACCGAGTGAGCAATATAGTGCACAAAGATTCGACTCAGCGAGCCTCCGTCCTGCAACACGTCAGCCAGAATGTCCGACGTCTGCGCCATGCTGCGGACATGAGCCAGGCCGCGCTGGCGGAAAAATCCGGGGTGAGCCGACGTATGTTGGTGGCGATCGAGGCCGGCGAGAAGAATGTCAGCCTGACCACGCTTGATCGCGTCGCCGAAGCGCTGGACGTGGCCTTCAGCGATCTGATTCAAGCCCCCGATGCGCGCGACCCGAGCCGGATCAACGAGGTTGCCTGGGCGGGCGCGATTACCGGCAGCAGGGCCGTGCTACTGTCCAAGGCCACCGCGACCCGCGAAGTCGAGCAATGGGAGTGGTGTCTGCAACCGGGCGAGGTCTACCCGTCGCAACCAGACGCCGATGGCTGGAGCGAGCAAATCTACGTATTCGAAGGCTGTTTGACGCTGATGCTCGGCGATCAGCCGCAGCACATCAATAAAGGAGAGTTTTTCATGTTCGCCAGCAATCAGCCGCATTCTTATCGCAACGATGGCGAAGTCGCAGCGTGGTTCGTGCGTAATGTGGTGATCTGAATGGAGCAGCCTGCGGACATCCTGATCATCGGCGGCGGGCTCAGCGGCACGATGCTGGCGGTGCAATTGTTACGTCTGCCTGGACAACGAAGAATTTTGATCGTCGAGTCGCGTACTGAACTGGGGCGGGGGGAGGCCTACAGCGCTGTCGAGTTGGGGCATACGCTTAACGGCAACGCTGCGCGGATGAGCGTCGACCCGGATAATCCTGATGATCTGACGCAGTGGTTGAGCGCGCATATTGCTGCTGGCGGCTGGCCGGAGTCGGCTGAGCAGGATGTGCCGGTCAGTGACCTGTTTCCACCTCGTGGGCTGTTCGGTGTCTACGTACAGCACCGGCTTGCAGAAGCCAGGGAAGTGGGTGCGCTGCAAGGTTCGACTGTCGAACACATCTTTGCCGAGGCCGTCGACCTGCAAGTTGATCCCGCTTCAGTGAAGCTCACCTTGAGCGATGGTCAGCTTTTGCAGGGTTCCCGCGCCGTCCTGGCCACCGGCATGTTCCCCGCCGCGCGCACGCCGCAGACGCAATCCACTGGACTCAATGCCGCCGCCTTCGATCCTTGGGATGTGGCGGCCATGCGCGATCTCGATCCGCAATCCACCGTACTGATCATCGGCTCCGGTCTGACCATGGTCGATGCCGTGGTGTCGCTGGAGCAGGCCGGGCATCGCGGGCCGATCGAGGTGTTTTCACGGCATGGGTTGCTGCCCCATGTTCGTCGGCAACCGCCAGCCTGGGTGGATTTTCTGGCGCAGGATCACAGCATCCGTACGCCGCGCCAGTTGCTGCGCGAACTGCGTCGGCACTGTCGCGATGCCATCGCCCAAGGCATCGATTGGCAGGCACCACTGGATACGGTTCGCGCGCATATTGGACGGCTGTGGAGTCAGGCGACTGACGTGCAGCGTCGACAATTCGTACGGCATGTACGGCCGTGGTGGGAGAGCCATCACCATCGCTCGCCGCCGCTGAGTGCCGAGTTGATCGAGCGGCTGAGTAAGGCAGGGCGCTTGCGCATTCATGCCGCTTCGTTCAAGGGGCTTGAGCCGGGTAGTGGCGATGCTGTGGCCATTCGCATCCGTCCTCGCGGTGAGACTGAAACACGCGTCGTGAGTGGTGCGGCGCTGATCAACTCCAGCGGCATCGAATACGACTGGCGGCGGGTTGCTCGGCCGTTGCCGCAGCAGTTGCTGGCGCGGGGACTGGTGCAGGCGGGGCCGTTGGCGCTGGGGATCGCCGCTATGGACGGCGCAGTGATGGATGCCGAAGGGCGCGTGAGTGCTCAGCTGTTTGCCATGGGCCCGCCGTTGCGCGGGATGTGGTGGGAGAGTACGGCGGTGACGGATGTCGCGGCGCAGGCTAAAGCGTTGGCTCAGCGGTTGGTGGATAGCCTGAGAGATTGATGCGTTCTTTCGGACTTCTTCGCGAGCAGGCTCGCTCCCACAGGGAGATTGAGGTTGTGAATACAATTTGCGGCACATCGCAGATCCTGTAGGAGTGAGCCTGCTCGCGATAGCGGTGGTTCAGTCAATAAAAGCTGACTGATAGACCGCGATCGCGAGCAGGCTCACTCCTACATTCGTTGCGTGGTGCCTGAAGGTATTACGCAACCACCCGATAGCACGGCACATACGCCGCGCCACCCGGCAACTTCATCCGGTGCTGGGCGACGAAGGCTTTCAGTAGCGCATCAAGCGGCTGCATGATCGCCGCATCACCACGGATCTGATACGGCCCGTGTTCTTCGATCAGGCGGATGCCCTTGTCCTTGACGTTGCCGGCGACGATGCCGGAAAACGCTCGACGCAAATTGGCCGCCAGTTCATGCGGTGGCTGGTCGCGGTGCAGTTTGAGATTGGCCATGTTTTCGTGAGTCGGATCGAACGGACGCTGGAAGCCCTCGTCGATCTTCAACAGCCAGTTGAAATGAAACGCATCGTTCCGCTCGCGGCGGAATTGCTTCACCGCTTTCAGTCCCTGGGTCATCTGCCGCGCCACTTCGGCCGGGTCATCGATGATGATCTCGTAATGCTGCTTCGCCGCTTCGCCGAGTGTTGCGACGACGAACGCATCCAGTTGCTCAAGATACGGCGCGGCATGCTTCGGCCCGGTGAGGATCACCGGGAATGGCAGACCTTCGTTGCCCGGGTGCATCAGGATACCGAGCAGGTAGAGGAACTCCTCGGCAGTACCGGCGCCCCCCGGGAAAATGATGATGCCGTGGCCAACACGGACAAAGGCTTCCAGACGCTTTTCGATGTCCGGCAGGATCACCAGCTCATTGACGATCGGGTTTGGCGCTTCGGCAGCGATGATGCCCGGCTCGGTCAGGCCGAGGTAGCGACCGCCGTGAATGCGCTGTTTGGCATGGGCGATGGTTGCGCCCTTCATCGGGCCTTTCATTACGCCCGGGCCGCAACCGGTGCAGATGTCGAGGCTGCGCAGGCCCAGTTCGTGGCCGACTTTCTTGGTGTATTTGTACTCTTCGGTGTTGATCGAGTGGCCACCCCAGCACACCACGATTTTCGGCTCGACGCCCGGGCGCAGGGTGCGCGCGTTGCGCAGCAGGTGGAATACATAGTCACTGATGCCCTGGGAATTGCTCAGATCGATGCGCTGGCTGTCAAGTTCGTTCTCGGTGTAGACGATGTCGCGCAGGGCGCTGAAGAGCATCTCGCGGGTACTGGCGATCATCTCGCCGTCGACGAACGCGTCGGCCGGAGCGTTCAGCAGCTCCAGGCGCACGCCGCGATCCTGTTGGTGAATACGGATTTCGAAGTCTTTGTAGGCTTCGAGGATGGTCTTGGCATTGTCGACATGCGCGCCGGTGTTGAGGATGGCCAGGGCGCACTGGCGGAAGAGGGTGTAGGTGCTGCCGGATCCGGCTTCGCTCAGTTGTTGGACTTCACGTTGAGAAAGGGTTTCCAGACTGCCTTTCGGGCTGACCGAGGCATTGATTACGTGTCGTTGGGTCATGCAGTGATCCTTAAAACGATGCCATCCGTAACGCAGCGGCGGGCATCCGAATAGTGTGTATCCATGAATGAAGATGGCACGATCTGCGCTGTACCGCCATGTCCCCGTTGGACGCTGAAAAGATGAAAAGGAGCCCCAGCATAGCTAAAACCCGCTGCGATGCGATAATGCGCCGGCGAGTTTTTTCCGTTGCGCCTCTTGTCACTCAGGGAAGTCATTTTCGATGTTCGAGATTCAGCCGATGGACCCCGCTACCTTTCGCCAGCAGACCCGCCGCAGCACAGTCATCATCGCGGTGCTGTTCCTGCTGCTGGCGATGCTGTTTTCGTCGGTCGCGGTGGCAGTGTTCGGTGAGCCCGACGGGGATAATCTGCGATTCAATGTTGGCGGCGTATTCGTGGCGTTTCTGCTGACGGCAGCGCTGTTGCGCGGGCGGTTCTGGCATCAGACCTGGATGGCGCCGGCGGTATACGGCTGGCGCCTCAAGCGCAACTTGATGAGCATCACCAATGTGATGCATCAGGTGACAGCGGCGGTGCAAAGCGATGATCCGACGGCGATGAAGGTGTTGCGTTTCTACCATTTGGGATTGCTGCAGATGCACGAGCTGGACGGCAACTCCAGCGATCACGGCCAATTGCGTGACGAAGTCGAACAGCATAAGGCGCGGATGCAGGCGCAGAGCCTTGATCCACACCAGCCACGCTTCGATCCGCAATGGCTGGAGACATTGAAACCGGCCTCGCCTTAAAACGGAATGCGCCGGGCGCGGCGCAGTTTCCACGAGCGCAGCAGTCGCGCGTAGACGATCAGGTTGATCGCCAGTACCACGCTGCCGAGCGCCAGTTGGATCTGCGGGGTCAGACCTGCCGGGTAGATGATCGGCCAGATGTAATGCTCGATGAAGCCGCCGGCGTATTCGGTCTGCCCGGCCGCGTGGCGCATCAGGTTTTCCCAGTAGGTCAGCGGGCAGGTCAGATGCAACACCTCGACCGCCACGCCCCAGGCTGCCGCTGGCAGGTGCAGCCACATCAGCCGTGGCCAGCGCAGCACCAGCAGCCCGCCGAGCAGGACGAAGAGGATGAAACTCAAGTGAAACAGCACCAGCCCGTCGGCGGCGATTCGGTACAGCATGGCGTCTTCCTGACGTGAAGATGAATGGCGCTATGGTACGCCGCGCGAGACAAAATTCCTTGATGAATTCGGATCAGGAAAAGTGTTCTACCCTTTAACAATGATCAACTTGTTCAGAGGTGAGATGCACATGGTGAACGAGCAAACGCGTCCCGATGAAGATGAGCCGACAGAGGCCGAGATCGAGCGGCAGAAGAGAAGGGAGGAGAAAACCTGGAAGCATGATGACAGCCGCGAGCTGTCGGAGCGCGATCAGGAGCGTCCTCTGAAGCCTTGAACGACGCATACGAAGAGCCCCGCATCAGCGGGGCTCTTCGCGTTTCAGAGGTCTTCCAGCTGCGTGAAGTCCGGGTATGTCGCTCGATACCCCAACGTTCGATCGATCCACGCATTGAGCTCATTGACCATCACCGGCGGATGGCCGGGGTAACCCTCGAGGGTGCTGCGCAGGGTGCGTTCGATGTCGGGCACGCTGTGCAGGTTTCGGGTCTTGATGTAATGGCCGATAAAACAGTCGAGTTCCAGGCGTTCTGTCTTGGACAGATGGACACACTTCAGGCCGCTGACCTGTTTGATTGCAAAATCGTCGCTCACTTATTTCTCTGCAAGGCTTGAAAGTTGTTGATGGATTCCTGATCTCTTTGACTCTTTGGTCAACTGGTATACCAATCGGAAAGGCGGCGCGCATGCTATCCGCAGCGCGAGAAAATGTATGTATGACAGTCGAAATGTCAGACAGGCGGTTGATTCGCTCAAACGGCTGTTTTATCGAGGCTGTTTCGCGGTTGAAACACTTTTTGTAACGCTGAGGAATCAATGCAAGGCATGTTCGGATAACGCGCCGAATCGGCAGATATTTAGTCAATCATTTGTTCAACTGCTCGCCCGCCGGTCTGCAACGACGGTGCGCAATACCGTGATTACGTTATGCAAAATTAGAATTTAAAAATTAAATTCAAGAGCGTTATGGTCTATGCAAATCTCATTTGCAGGACTCGCCATGAAGCTGTCTCGTTTCCTACGCCGCGCGCTGACCATTGCGTTGTTGATCTCGCCATTGGCCTACGCCGCGGAGCCTTTAGTCCTGCACGTCGGCGATCAGAACTACTACAACATCCGTGCTTCGGTCGAAGCCTCAGGTGTGTTGAAAGACGCGCCTTACACAGTCGACTGGAAACACTTCCAGGCTGCCGCGCCTCTCGCCGAAGCGTTGCAGACCGGCTCGCTGGATCTGGGTTTTCTCGGCGATTCCGGTTTCCTTTTCCTTGCTGCCAAACAGGCACCAGTGAAACTGATTGGCGTATCGCGGCAGAACCCCGACACCATTGCCTTACTGGTGCCCAAGGATTCGCCGGTGAAAACCATCGCCGACCTCAAGGGAAAAAAAGTCGCTTACTGGCCCGGAGCCTGGAGCCAGCAACTGACCTTGCGCGCTCTGGAGCAGGGGGGGCTGCCGGAAAACTACGTCGACTTCGTCAAGCTGATGCCGATCGACGCGGCCGCCGCTTTGCCGCAGGGCAGCATCGACGCCTTTCCGGTGTGGGAACCGTATATCTCGCAACAGATCGTGTTCTCTGGCGCTCGGCCGATCCTGACGGCGAAAAACCTGATGCCAGGGCTGAGCGCCATCGCGGCTTCGACTCCCTCGATCGACAGCAAGCGTGCGGCGATTGCCGATTTTCTCGGACGATTGAAACAAGCGCGAGCCTGGGTTGATCACCATACCGACGAGTACGCTGACCTCTGGGCAAAAAAGGCCAACCTCGATCAGCAGGTCTCGCGGCATTGGTTGCGCCAGGCGCACATGAGCGTCGGACCGGTGGATCAGCAGGCGGCAGCGGATCTGCAGAGCACGGCGGACTTCCTGTTCAAAGTCAAAGCACTGCCCGCACCGCTGGCGACGGCAGGCATCATCGACACTTCGTTTCAACAAGCCTTGACTCACTGAAAACCAGCATCGGAACCAAACCCTGTGTACCTTATCCAACCTGCGCTCGCTGGCAGCAGCGCAGGAAAGGACAAGGGCGAGGGAGTTTTGCCATTGGACAACACGACGGCTATCGCCGGACTCAGGGCGAAACATGACTTCCGGATGCAAACTTCTCTGTGCTGCGCTCGTCGCGTTCGGTCTGGCCGGCTGCATCGCCGCGCCGGTCGAAATGACCGCGCAAACCGAAACCCGCCTGCAGTCCCGGGCACCCGTACGTTTTCTCCTGACGTTCGATGATGGCCCCAGCGCTTCAGGTTTGTGGAATCCCACGGCCACGGTGCTCGACAGCCTCAAAAGCAACGCTGTGCAGGCAAACATCAAAGCCGTGTTTTTCGTGCAGACCCGGGCGCCTCGGGCAGGTGACAGCGAGATCGGTCGCAGCTTGATGCGTCGTGAACACGCCGAGGGGCATATTCTGGCCTTTCACACCGCGACTCACTGGCACACCAACCATCGCTCGCTTGATCCGCAAGAACTGGAGCAGTCGCTGACCGAAGGCAGCGCCGACATCGCAGCTATTACTGGAGCGCCGCCCAAGCTGTTGCGCCCGCCATTCTGGAACTATGACACACGCACATTCGCGGCCTACCAGAAGCACGGCTTGCACGTTTTGCTCACGGATCTCAGCGCCAATGACGGCAAGGTCTGGGGCTTCAATGCCAGTCCCCGGCGTCGCGCGAATATGCTGCGGCAGTTGTCCGAAGTGCGCGAACGCATCGCCGTTGGTCAATTGCCGACGGTGGACGGTGTGATTCCGGTGGTGGTGACGTTCCATGATCTCAATCGCTACACGGCGCGCCACACCCGAGAATATCTGCAGATTCTGCTCGATAGCGCGGCGGCAACCGGCGTCAGACTGGCGGACAAGCCGTTCTACGACGATCAGGCCGCGCTGGAAAAAGCTGCGCTGGCGCGCACTGTCCAGCAAAGCGCTGAACCGGTGAATCTGCCCGGAATGTGGAACTGGATCTGGGATCACGACGCACATTGAGTGGCGTAAGTAATCTGTGATCGGCTTGGCATTTTCGGGCCGGGCAATGAACACTTCCTGCATCTATGCTCGTTGGATCGATTCCGCCTGCGAGGCGTCCGTCCATGCTTGCCATTGCCGATATTTGTCGCATCGTCGAGTCAGGCTTCCCTAACTACAAATGTGATTGCGCGCCAACGGCGCAGGGGTTGTTGCGCATCGAGGTGTATGAGCCGGGCAGCGGGCGTGTTGAACTGTTGCTGGATGGCGTTTCTCCCGAACATCTGGTGACCATCCGGGACATTTCCAATTTCATCGGTGAGTTGCGCACTGAAATGAACGCGGGACGCCGGGCTTTCGCCGGCTGACTTTATAAACGCCGTTGAAAGGCCTGCACGATGCGCCGCGTGGCGTCGTTGGTTTCGAGATTGTGCACGGCATCGAGCGGAAACCAGATGCAATCGACGATTTCATTCTGTGGGCGGACATCGTCGATGTTGACCACTGAGGCCTCGTAAACGTGATGCCGCGTGCTACCGGACTGCAGGTCCATCAAGTACAGCACTTCGTCGGCATTCAGCCCGGTTTCTTCCTGCAACTCGCGTACGGCAGCGGCCGCGCGGGTTTCCCCGCGCTCGACCTTGCCGCCGGGCAATGACCACGGATGACGGGGTTTGCGCACGAGGAGGATGTGACGGTCCTGCTCGCAGATGACGGTAGCGCGTACTTTCATGGATGCCTTGCTGGTTGATGTCATAAAACTGTAATTGAACTGCAATATTCGAGCCGTGCGCGGGTTTAAAGGTTCCCGTTTAATTGGGAGCCTTCTGCATGGGGGAAAGTGCCGGCCTATTGACAGTGAGGGACGCGACATCCGGCTTACACCGCAGCGGGGACCCGGTGTAAGGTGAACACGTACACCGAAAACACCGTTGGCAAAAAGGAGGTGCTCATGAGCATTCCAATGCTGAACAAGCTGCACATGAACGGTTATGACGTGCTCAGCGTGAACAACGGCCCCTGGCGGGTCTGCACGCAGGGCGACCGATTGGCGTCATTCACCAGCAGGGAGGAGGCGATGGCCTATGCGGCGGCGCTTCCCGGCTATAAAAAACGCTCCAGGCCGGTGCAGAGTCACAAAGTCGGTTGACATGTAGTCATGAAGCCCCGGTTGCGACCGGGGCTTTTTTGTTGAAGCAGGCGCATCGGCGTCAGTGGATTTTGGATCGGCTGATGGTCCGGGCTTTTACCTCCTTGGCATAACCTTGCAATCTTTCCTCGTCGCTTTGCAGGATTTCGCAAGAGCGCAAAACGGTCTGGGCGTCTGCCTCGTTACCCGATTTGCGCAGCTGTTCAGCGATGCGCTTGAGGTCGACTGCCGACCATCTCAGGTCGGACGCCACGCTTTGCAGATCCCGTTGAAGTTCGTGTTCGTATTCATTGAGCCGCATGATCACCTCCAGAACATTCTCGGTAGAAAAGAGTAGTCGCATTTTTCCAGATGCAACCGGGTCATCTGACGCTCGGCTGAACCGATGTAAAAAATTGTCCGATCGCCGATAACGGCGGGGTGCCACGATGGATGTGCACGCGGTTAAACGGTACATTCGCTTTTTTTCAGATCAGGTAAACAGCATGCGCGTATGGATCGGCACTTTGGCATTGGCCCTGTTGACGGGTTGCTCGTTACCAGCATCGTTGGTGCCGGGCGAGCCAAACCTCAGCAAGACCAGTGACAAGCCTCCCAGAGAATATGCGGCATGTTTGTTACCGTTGTGGCAGAACGACGTCGCCAAGACTGCGCAGACGTCGATTTCCAACGGCTATCGAATTACCGCGCCGAGCATTATCACGGCGGATGAGATTCTCGATATCGTCAAGTACAAGGACGGCAGCAAAGTGTCCCTTTACCAAGGGCCGCCATGGGCCAAGTCCGGGTCGCTGCGCCAATCGGTGCGTGACTGCCTGTAGCCACGCATCTGATTCACAGCAAAGGCAGACACGGAATCCCCGGTGTCTGCCTTTTTTCCTGGATGGAGATTTGATTCAGGGCGCGGTGTTGGCGGTGGGCAATCTCTGTCTGTGGATCGGCTCGAAGGGGTTTTCATTAGAGCGCTGGGATGATCGGGCGCAAACGCTCTGGGCATTTGTGTTTTCGCTGATGCTGGGATTGTTTGCCTGTTACCTGGCTACGAATGACAAATTGCATGGCTGGTTACGCCGGCGAAATGTCACGAAACAATCTTCTTATCCGAGTGAATGGTTCTGCGCTTTTTCCCAATATGAGCGCTTCATAACCCTGCATTTAAATGACGAAAGGCGCGTATTAGGCTGGCCCGTCGAGTGGCCACGCGAATCATCCAATGGTCAGTTCGTGATGAAATACCCGCGTTGGCTCAGCGATGATGGCCAACCGGCACCTATTGGCGCCGAGTTTTTATTGATAGATTCCGCGAAAGTCAAATGGGTTGAGTTCAGCCCAACATCAGAGGGATCAGCATGCCAACTGCCAGAGCACCACAACCCATGCCAAAGCATTTAGAGCGACTCTTTGTCGGGCCGGACGGGAAAATGCTTGAAGTGCCCTTGATCAAGGGGCCCAGTGCGCCGCCGCCTCTGAAACCCCGGCCTACACGATAAGCTTCCTCAGCCCCAACCCTCCACCACCGCCCGGCGAATCGCCTCCAGCAACATCGCGAACGCCGGGTTGTCATTGTTCTCCCGCCAGATCAGATGCAGCTCGCTCTGCACCCCTTCGCCGAGATCGATCTCGCGAAACACCACATTCCTGAACACCACGCTGGTCGCGCAACGCGGTACCAGTGCCAGACCCATGCCGGCGTTGACCAGCGCCAGAATCGTCAGCGAAGACCCCAGCCATTGCACGTAATCCGGTGCCACCCGCGCTGAACGCAGCGTACCGGTCAACAGTTCGTTGAACGGCGGATAAGCTTCATGGGAGTACATCAGGAACGGTTGTTTATCCAGATCAGCGACTGACACTTCAGCCGCGTTTGCCAGCCGATGCCCGCTCGGTACCGCGAGCACGAACGGCTCGCGCACCAGGCATTCGGTGGCATAGCCCGGTTCCTGCAATGGCGCCCGGGCGATGCCCAAGTCGATACGGCGAGCCCTCAACGCCTCGTGTTGCTGATAGGTGTTCATCTCTGCCAGATCGATTTTTACCTGGGGCTGCTTGAGTCGCGCTTCGGCGATCACCTTGGGTAGAAACTCATACACCGCGCTGCCGACGAACGCGATGTTCACCGTACCGATATCGCCCTCGGCAAACCGGCGTGCGGTGACCGCCGCTTGCTGTGCGCGCTCCAGCAGATTCTGCGCTTCAACGAAAAAAGCCCGGCCCGCCGCCGTCAGCGCAACGCTGCGGGTGCTGCGGGTGAATAGCTCGACGCCAAGGTGATGTTCGAGCAATTGAATCTGCCGACTCAGCGGCGGCTGGGTCATGTTCAGGCGTTCGGCGGCGCGGCGGAAGTTGAGTTCCGTGGCGACCGTGGTGAAACAGCGCAGTTGGGTGAGTTCGAACATTGATCTAATCCGGGTATCAATCGAATGCCAGTTTAGATTAGACGGGATCAATGCGCGGCGTCCATGATCGGCTCATCGCTTCAAGCCCATCCCTAAAAAAACAAGATCGGGAGTCGCCCCTTGAAAACCCTCCAGAATCCGCCGGACATCACGGTTCTTGCCCGCGCCGCCGCCAAGGTCAAGCGCCATGTGCTGCCGCTGTTCGTAGTGATGTTCATCGTCAATTACATCGACCGGGTCAACATCGGTTTCGTGCGCAGCCATCTGGAGACCGATCTGGGCATCGGCGCGGCGGCTTATGGATTGGGTGCCGGTCTGTTTTTTATCGGTTACGCATTGTTCGAAGTGCCATCGAACATGTTGTTGCAGCGCTACGGCGCGCGGGTCTGGCTGACCCGGATCATGTTCACCTGGGGCGCTGCGGCCATGGCCATGGCATTTGTCCAGGGTGAAACCAGTTTCTATGTACTGCGCTTTATCCTTGGCGCGGCGGAGGCCGGGTTCTTCCCGGGCATCATTTACTACTTCACCCAGTGGCTGCCGGCGTCCGAGCGCGGCAAAACCATGGCGGTGTTTCTCAGCGGCTCGGCAATTGCCTCGGTGATTTCCGGCCCGGTCTCCGGTGCGCTGCTGCATATCAGCGGCTTGGGCATGCACGGCTGGCAGTGGATGTTTCTGATCGAAGGCGCGGCCTCGGTGGTGTTGTGCGCATTCGTCTGGTTCTGGCTGCAATCGCATCCGCGGCAAGCGAAATGGCTCAGCGAGGAAGAGCGAGACGCGCTGGTCGCGGCGATTGCCGAGGAACAGCGCGCCCGCGAAGCGGTACAAGTCGCCAAGCCGTCGATGTTCAAGCTGCTGGCCGACCGGCAGATCGCGCTGTTCTGCTTCATCTATTTCTCCATTGCCCTGACCATTTATGGCGCGACGTTCTGGCTGCCAAGCATGATCAAGAAGATGGGCAACCTCGGTGATTTCCAGGTCGGGCTGCTTAATTCGATTCCCTGGATTATTTCGATTGTCGCCATGTACGGCTTTGCAGCGATGGCCGGCAAGTGGAAATTCCAACAAGCCTGGGTCGCGCTGACCCTGGTGATCGCGGCCATCGGCATGTTCATGTCGACCACGGGCGGGCCGGTGTTTGCTTTCGTCGCCATCTGTTTCGCGGCCATCGGCTTCAAAGCGGCGTCGGCGCTGTTCTGGCCGATCCCGCAAAGCTATCTGGATGCACGCATCGCTGCGGCGGTGATCGCGCTGATCAACTCCATTGGCAACCTTGGCGGCTTCGTCGCGCCGACCGCGTTCGGCATTCTCGAACAAACCACCGGCTCCATCGAAGGCGGCCTGTATGGCCTGGCAGCGACATCGCTGGTCGCCGCCGTGGTGATCTTCTTCGCCCGCACAGCGCCCGGCGCCAAACGCCAAAACCCGGCAAAGCCAAGTGACGAAGCCGCCGTTGTGGCGCCGGTTCGTCCGGCTGCGAGCCACTGAATCGATTGTTGATCTGTCAGGAGCGTCATCTTGAAAATCACCCGTGTCAGCGTCACCCCGATTGCCTTCCGCGATCCGCCACTGCTCAACGCCAGTGGCATCCACGAACCTTTTGCCCTGCGCTCGATCATCGAGATCGAGAGTGACAACGGCTACATCGGCCTCGGCGAAAGCTACGGCGATGCCCCGGCGCTGGCGATCCAGCAACAATTGCAGAGTCAGTTGATCGGACTTGATCCGTTCAATCTCAATCAATTGCGCGCGATCGTGCAAGCCACCGTAGCGGCGAATAAACCCGCAAGCATCGCTGGCGCCGAACTGGCGCCCGGTTCTCACGCCAGTAAAGCGGTGAGTAATGCCTACTCGGCATTCGAAGTGGCGTTTCTCGATTTGCAGGCGCGCTACCTCAATGTGCCGCTGGTGGACCTGCTCGGCGGGGCGATCCGCGAGGAAGTGCCGTTCAGCGCCTACCTGTTTTTCAAATACGCCGAACATATCGACACGCCCTACAAGCCGGACAACTGGGGCGAGGCGCTGAACGAGCAGCAGATCGTCGCGCAGGCCGCGCGGATGATCGAGGCGTACGGATTCAAGAGCATCAAGCTCAAGGCTGGCACCTTGCCGCCGGAGCATGAAGTGGCGTGCATCAAGGCGCTGAAAAAAGCCTTTCCGGGATTTCCGCTGCGCATCGACCCAAACGGCAACTGGTCGCTGGAGACGGCGATTCGCATGGCCGAACTGCTCGGCGATGATCTGCAGTATTACGAAGACCCGACCCCCGGCCTTGATGGCATGGCCCAATTGCACAAGCGCACCGGTCTGCCCCTGGCGACCAATATGGTGGTCACCGATTTCGACGAGTTCCGCCGCAGCGTTGCGCAGAACAGTGTGCAGATCGTCCTTGCCGACCACCATTACTGGGGTGGTCTGCGTGATACGCAGACGCTGGCAAAGATGTGCGAGGTATTCGGCCTCGGCGTGTCGATGCATTCCAACTCGCACTTGGGCATCAGCCTGATGGCCATGGCGCACGTCGCGGCGGCGGTGCCGAATCTGGATTACGCCTGTGACACTCACTACCCGTGGCAGGAGCCGGACGAGGAAGTGATCAAGGGCGGCAAGCTGCCGATTGTCGATGGCTGCGTGAAGATCACCAGGGCGCCCGGGCTGGGGCTGGAACTGGATCATGAGCAACTGGGCAAGCTGCATGATCAGTACCTGACCTGCGGGATTCGCCAGAGGGATGATGTGCGGCAGATGCAGCGGTACAAGGCGGATTGGCGGGCGGTCAAGCCCCGATTCTGAGGTGTCTGATTTGGCGCTATCGCGAGCAGGCTCACTCCTACAGTTTGAAATGCGCTCCCCTGTAGGAGTGAGCCTGCTCGCGATGGCGCCGGTGCTGTCAAAGCGTCTCCAGCAGCCAATCCCTGAACGCCTTCAACGAAGGCAGATTCTCATTGCGCGGCGGATACACCAGGTAATAGCTGCGCCGACTGGTAATTGGCTCGCCCAGTTGCAGCAATTCGCCCTTGAGCAATTCTTCCTCGACCAGAATTCGCGGCACCAGGCCCACGCCGATATTGGCGCGTACCGCCTGAATCAAGTGAGAGGTCATCTCAAAGCTCGGCCCGATCCTCATGCTGCGGTGCGGCAGTTGATGATGGCTGAACCATTCCGCCCACGCCTGGGCATTGCTGCTGACGTTGAGCAGCAACTGCCCGGCGATGTTCCCCTCGGCCTCGCCGCGTTCAGTTTCCGGCAGCTGCGCGCTGGCAATCACCACCAGTTCTTCGGTGTGCAAGGGCAGGGCAGTCAGGCCTGGCCACTCACCCCCGCCAACGCAGATGGCGGCGTCGATTTCGCTGGTGTCGAAGTCGATGGTCTCGATCCGCGAGTGCAGGTGCACGGTCATGCCCGGGTGCGCCGTGTAGAAATCCTTCAGCCGTGGCAGCAGCCATTTCGACCCGAAGGTCGGCAACGTCGCCAGGCGCAGGCTGTGAATGCCCGAACCAAACGCCATCGCCTGCAACGTCGCGCTGCGAATCTGCCCAAGGGCTTCGGCGAGCTCGCGCTGATACATGCGCCCGACATCGGTCAGTACCACCTGCCGGCCTTCGCGAGTGAACAGGCGCATGCCGAGCATCTTCTCGAGAATCTGTACCTGCCGGCTGACCGCGCTCTGCGTCAGTGACAGTTCATGGGCGGCGCGGGTGTAGCTTTCGTGCCGGGCGGCGGCCTCGAAAGCCAGCAGCAGCGACATGGACGGCGTGAGGGTGCGCGGATTCATTCGTAAAACTCATTGATAGCGGGCCGAATTTACGCTTGTTCCAAGGTTTGCCAGCAATGAACATGGGCGCAATCAGATGGCGGAGCCTGACGCAATCATTCGTTGCGCACAACTGTTCACCGCCACGCAGCCCGATTTGACCGAGATGACCTGACCGATGATTGCCCAACTGTCGCCCGCCAAAGCCCTGACCGGCGATTACCAACAATTCCTCGCGGCCCTGAAAGACAGTGGCTTTCGCGGTGAAATCAGCGCCGATTACGCCAGCCGCGTGGTGCTCGCTACCGATAACTCGATCTACCAGCGCCTGCCGCAAGCGGCGGTGTTTCCGCTGGATGCGGACGATGTGGCGCGGGTGGCACGGCTGATCGCCGAGCCTGCGTACGAGAAAGTGGTAATCACCCCGCGTGGCGGCGGCACCGGCACCAACGGCCAGTCGCTGACGGACGGCATCGTCGTCGACCTGTCGCGGCACATGAACCGCATCCTGGAAATCAACGTCGAACAGCGCTGGGTGCGGGTGCAGGCCGGGGTGGTCAAGGATCAGCTCAACGCCGCGTTGAAATCCGCCGGGTTGTTTTTCGCCCCGGAATTGTCGACCTCGAACCGCGCCACGGTCGGCGGCATGATCAATACCGACGCCAGTGGCCAGGGCAGTTGCACCTACGGCAAGACCCGCGACCATGTGCTGGAACTTGAGATGATCCTGCGCGGCGGCGAGCGTTTGCACGGTCTGGCACTGACGGAGGATGAGCTTGAAAGGCAGTGCGCTCGCAATGATCGGGTCGGCGAAGTCCATCGTTGTGCACGGCAGATCATTGATGAGCAGGGCGAGCTGATCAAGGCACGCTTCCCCGATCTCAACCGTTGCCTGACCGGTTATGACCTGGCGCACCTGCGCGAGGCCGACGGGCGCTTCAATCTCAACAGCGTACTCTGTGGCGCGGAAGGCTCGCTGGGCTTCGTTGTCGAAGCGCGTCTCAACGTGCTGCCGATCCCCAAACATACGATGCTGGTCAATATCCGCTACGCCGGGTTCATGGATGCACTGCGCGATGCGCGGGCGTTGATGGCGCTCAAGCCGTTGTCGATTGAAACCGTCGATTCCAAGGTCTTGTTGCTGGCGATGCAGGACATCGTCTGGCACGGCGTTGCCGAATATTTTCCCGAAAACGCTGAGCGCCCGACTCTGGGCATCAACCTTGTCGAGTTCTGCGGCGACGACCCCGAAGATTTGCAGCGTCGAGTCGAAGTGTTCGTCGAACACCTGAAAAATGATCGCACCGTGGAGCGCTTGGGCCACACGCTGGCGGTCGGTCAGGCAGCGGTGAACAAGGTCTACGGCATGCGCAAACGTGCGGTGGGCCTGCTCGGCAACGTCGCCGGTGAAGCCCGCCCGCAGCCCTTCGTCGAGGACACCGCCGTGCCGCCGCAGCACTTGGCCGAATACATCGCCGAACTGCGCGACCTGCTCGATAGCCATGGTTTGCAGTACGGCATGTTCGGCCATGTCGACGCCGGTGTGTTGCACGTGCGGCCGATCCTCGACATGAAAGACCCGCAGCAAGCGGCGCTGGTGCGCCCGGTGTCCGATGGTGTCGCGTCATTGACCCAGCGCTACGGCGGCCTGCTCTGGGGCGAACATGGCAAGGGCCTGCGTTCGGAGTACGCGCCGGCATTCTTTGGCGAACTGTATCCGGCGCTGCAAGCCTTGAAAGCAGCGTTCGACCCGTTCAACCAGTTCAACCCGGGCAAGATCGCCACGCCTGCCAACGGCGGCGCGGCGCTCCTGAAGATCGATGAAGTGACCCTGCGTGGCGAACTGGATCGGCAGATCGACGAGAAGGTCTGGCAGAGCTACGGTGCCGCCATGCATTGCAACGGCAACGGCGCCTGCTACAACTTCGATCCCGATGACGCCATGTGCCCGTCGTGGAAAGCCACCCGCGAGCGCGCGCAGTCACCCAAGGGCCGTGCTTCGCTGATTCGCGAATGGTTGCGGTTGCAGGGAGAGGCGGGTGTTGACGTGCTTTCGGATGCGATTCGCCAACCGGCGTTCTTCCGCACGCTGTGGCAGCGTTGGCGTAACAGTCGCGATCCGTCGGCGGACTTTTCCCATGAGGTGTATGACGCCATGGCCGGTTGCCTGGCCTGTAAATCCTGCGCGGGGCAATGCCCGGTCAAGGTCAACGTGCCGGAATTCCGCTCGCGCTTTCTTGAGCTGTATCACAGCCGTTACCTGCGTCCGGCGCGGGATTATCTGATTGCTTCGCTGGAATATACGATCCCGTACATGGCGCGAATTCCGGCGCTGTATAACGGTTTGATGGGCGCTGGCCGGGTGCGTGGCGCACTGGCGCGTATCGGCGGCATGGTCGATGTGCCGTTGCTCAGCCGTTTCGATTTCCACGCGGCGATGCGTCGTTGGCAGGTGCAGCCAGCGACGGTTGCGACACTGTCGACGCTCACGTCGCAGCAACGCGAACGCAGCGTGGTCATCGTGCAGGACGCCTTCACACGCTACTTCGAAGCGCCGTTGTTGGCGGATCTGGTCGAGCTGATTTCGCGCCTGGGTTATCAGGTGTATCTGGCACCGTTCAGCGCCAACGGCAAACCGCTGCATGTGCAGGGCTTTCTTTCGGCGTTCAATCGGGCGGCGTTGCGCAACGCTGAGCAATTGCAGGCGCTGGCGCAGACTGGCGTGCCGCTGCTGGGGCTCGATCCGGCGATGACCCTGGTCTACCGTCAGGAGTACTTGAACGTCCCGGGCCTGCAGGCCTGTCCGCAAGTGGCGCTGGTGCAGGAATGGTTGCTCGAAGTCATGCCGGAGCAGACGCCTAAGACTCAGGCCAAAGCGTTCCGCCTGCTCGCCCATTGCACGGAGAAGACCAACGCGCCGGCCGCGACCCGGCAGTGGGAACAGGTTTTCGAACGTGCCGGTTTGCAGCTGGCGACGCAAGCCACCGGTTGCTGCGGGATGTCCGGCACCTATGGCCACGAGGCACGCAATCGCCAGACGTCGGCGTTGATTTACGAGCAGTCGTGGGCGCGTCAGGTGCAGGCGCCGGCGGAGCAGGGCGAGGCGTTGGCGACCGGCTATTCCTGCCGCAGCCAGGTCAAGCGCCAGTCGGATCGGGCGCTGCGCCATCCGTTGCAGGTGTTGCTGGAGGCTCTGCGTCGCTGATCGTGTCGCTGGTGTCCTGGTCCCAGATCAGGCGCGGGTCGAAACTCATCGCCGCGAGCATGGTGAACACCACGACCAGGCCGAAGAACAGGATACCCGGTCGTGGCTCGATATCGCCCAGCGCCTGGAATTTCACCAGTGCCGCGACCAGCGCGACCACCAGCACGTCGAGCATCGACCAGTAACCGATCAGCTCGACGAAGCGATATAACTTCGAACGTTCCCTGCGCGCCCAATCGCTGTTTCGCTGGACGGTGATCAGTAGCAGGGTCAGGGCGACGAATTTGATCCCCGGCACCGCGATGCTGGCGATGAAAATGATCAAGGCAATGTCCCACGCCCCGGCTTCCCAGAACTCCAGCACGCCGCTCATGATCGTGCTGTCGGCACCGTTGCCGAGCATCACCGTGTTCATCACCGGCAGCAGATTGGCGGGAACATAAAAGGCCAGCGCGGCGAGCATGTACGCCCAGGTGCGCGCCAGCGAATTGGTTTTGCGCCGATGCAACGGCGCATCGCAGCGTGGGCACTCGTGTGGCTCGTCGGTCATATCGCAGGCCAGGCCACAGCTGTGGCACAGGCACAGGTTGAGTTCGCTGGCGGTCGGCGGACGCTTCATAAAATGTCCCACAGTTCGCGGATGTCCCGGCCGGCAATGCGGATCATCATCAGGCTCAGCACCGCCAGGGCGAACAGGCCGATCCCGGGCAGCACATCGAGCAGACCGGCGAGTTTGAACACTGCGACCATCGCCCCCAGCAGACACACCTCAAGCATGCTCCACGGGCGCAGGGTTTCCAGCCAGCGCATGCACAGATTGAACCCCGGTGCCCGACGCAGGCCGAGGGCAAAACCCAGCACCCAGACCAGCAGCACCAGCTGAAAGGCCGGAGCGATGATGATCGCAATCGCCGCGACCATGGCGATAAACGTGATCGGTCCCTGGCTCAGCGCCAGCACCGAATCCCACAGCGTCGCGCTGTTTTTCATGCCTTTGAGGCTGATGCTCATCACCGGGTAGAAATTGGCGAACAGCCACAGCATCGCCGCCGTGAACGTCAGCGCCAGACGCTGCTCGATGGTCAGGCCGTTGAAGCGCTGCAGCACGCCACCGCAGCGCACGCACAGGGTTTTCTGGTGCTTGGCGAGCACGACTTTTTCGTACACGCAATCACAGTGCTCGCAGATGATCAGGTGTTCGGTGTTGACCATGGACAACGCTCGAGGAGGGCCGCGACGGCAGGGCAGACCTGTTCACTATAGAAGGCCGGGGCCGATGGGCAACCTTGATCCTGACTTGTTTGGGTTTTGCTTTTTTGATGTTATAAGGTAACGCGAATTTGTGGGCGGCGGTGCGGCCGTCCGGTGTTATCCCTCTCGATTGCGAAAGATCCATGACCCCTGTGCTTCCCCGTTCTGCCCCATTGACGACTGGCCGGCTGCTCTCCATTGATGCGCTCCGAGGCTTGGTGATCCTGTTCATGCTGCTCGATCACGTCCGCGAAACCTTCCTGCTGCACCGCCAGGTGTCTGACCCGATGGACATCGCCAGCACCGAGCCGGCGCTGTTTTTCAGCCGCACGCTGGCGCATTTGTGTGCGCCGGTGTTTGTCTTGCTGACCGGATTGTCGGCCTGGCTGTACGGTGAAAAATACGCCGGCAAAGCCGATGTCAGCGCGTTTCTGTTCAAGCGCGGATTATTTCTGGTGGCGCTGGAATTCACTCTCGTCAACTTCGCCTGGACGTTCCAGTTACCGCCCAGCGTGATCTACCTGCAAGTGATCTGGGCGATCGGCCTGAGCATGATCGCGCTGGCCCTGCTGGTCTGGTTGCCGCGCGCGGTGCTGCTGACGCTGAGCCTGGCGATCATCGCCGGGCACAACTTGCTTGATACGCTGCACTTCCCAGTGGATTCGGCGCTGCATGTGCCTTGGGCGATTCTGCATGATCGAGGCTGGATCGAGATCAGCGACACCCTGCGCTTGCGTACCTCGTACCCGCTGCTGCCGTGGATCGGTGTGATCGGCTTGGGGTACGCGCTGGGCCCGTGGTTTGCCCGAAGTATGGATGCGGCGGTGCGTCAGCGTCGTTTGCTGCTTGCCGGAGTCGGTGGGTTGCTGGGGTTTGCGGCACTGCGCTTGATCAACGGCTACGGCGAGAAACCGTGGGCGGTCAGCGATTCGCTGGTGCAGACGCTGATGAGCTTTTTCAACATCACCAAGTACCCGCCGTCACTGCTGTTCATCGCATTGACCGTTAGCTCCGGCCTGTTGCTGCTGCTCGCCTTCGAGCGCGTGCAGAGTCGCCGCTGGATTGGCTGGCTGACCGTATTCGGCTCGGCGCCGATGTTTTTCTATCTGCTGCATCTGTACGTGTTGAAAGTGTTGTATCTGATTGGCGTGGCGCTGTTCGGCCTGAATCAGGGCAGCTATTTCGGCTTTTCGACGGTG
This sequence comes from Pseudomonas sp. HN2, assembly GCF_020736465.1. Lineage (NCBI taxonomy): Bacteria > Pseudomonadati > Pseudomonadota > Gammaproteobacteria > Pseudomonadales > Pseudomonadaceae > Pseudomonas > Pseudomonas sp. HN2. Next base: position 3,561,408 of record NZ_CP085885.1, on the reverse strand, counting down.
GCGGCAGTGTGGCTGGCAGCGGTGGTCCTTGCCGTGGTGTTGTACCCGGCAGTGCGCTGGTTTTCGCAACTGAAAGCGCGGCGCCGGGACATCAGCTGGTTGAAATATCTGTAACTTGGGCGGACTTGTGGGAGCGAGCCTGCTCGCGAAGAGGTGGTGTCAGTCAATACATTCGGTGACTGACAGAATGCTTTCGCGAGCAGGCTCGCTCCCACAATGGAAGGGTGTTGCGCCCCACATCACCTACACCGCCGTCCCCCTGTGGGAGTGAGCCTGCTCGCGAAGAGGGCGTGCCAGTCAATACTTTCTCGGCGACTGACAGAATGCTTTCGCGAGCAAGCTCGCTCGCACAATGGAAGGTGTTGCGCCCCGACTCACATACGCCGCCGTGCCCCTGTGGGAGTGAGCCTGCTCGCGAAGAGGGTGTGCCAGTCAATACTTTCGGCGACTGACAGACTGCTTTCGCGAGCAGGCTCGCTCCCACAGTGGAAGGGTGTTGCGCCCCGACTCACATACGCCGCCGTGCCCCTGTGGGAGTGAGCCTGCTCGCGAAGAGGGCGTGCCAGTCAATACTTTCGGCGACTGACAGAATGCTTTCGCGAGCAGGCTCGCTCCCACAATTGCTACCGTGATTGGCTTATTTGCGATCCAGCCACACGGTCTGCGCGTTGCAGAATTCCCGTACGCCAAAGTGCGAGAGCTCACGACCGAAGCCGCTCTTCTTCACGCCGCCGAAGGTCACGCGCGGGTCGCTGGCGGAGTAGCCGTTGATGAACACGCCGCCGGTTTCCAGTTCGCTGGTCAGTTGCTGGGCCAGCGCCACGTTGGCGGTGTAGATCGTCGCGGTCAGGCCAAAATCGCTGTCGTTGGCCAGAGCCACGGCGTGCGCGCAATCGCGGGCGGTGATGATCGAGGCGACCGGGCCGAACAGTTCCTGTTTGAACGAAGTCATGCGGTCAGTGACATCGGCCAGAACCGTCGGCTCATAGTAGTTGCCGGCGCCTTCGGCCTTTCTGCCACCGAGCAACAGCGTCGCGCCTTCTTCAAGGGTGTCGCGCACTTGCTGATCGAGTTCGTCACGCAGATCGAAACGCGCCATCGGCCCGATGTAAGTGTCGGCGTTCAGCGGATCGCCCATTTTCAACTGGCGTGTAGCTTCAACGAACTTACGCGTGAATTCCTCGACCACTCCTTGTTCGATGATCAGGCGCTTGGCAGCCGCGCAGACCTGCCCGGAGTTCTGATAACGACCGACTACCGCCGCATGCACGGCTTCATCCAGATCGGCGTCATTAAGCACAATGAATGGATCGGAACCGCCGAGCTCCAGCACGCACTTCTTCAACGCTGCACCGGCCTGAGCACCGATGGCCATGCCGGCGCGGACGCTGCCGGTCAGCGTCACGGCGGCGATGCGCGGATCGGCGATGGCGGTGGAAACGCCTTCCGGGGTGACGTTGAGCACTTCGAACACGCCGTCGGGGAAACCGGCGCGGACGAACGCATCGCGCAGCAGATAAGCGCTGCCCATCACGTTCGGCGCATGCTTGAGCACGTAGGTGTTGCCGGCAAGCAGCGTCGGCACCGCGCCGCGCAGCACCTGCCAGATCGGGAAGTTCCACGGCATCACCGCCAGAATGGGCCCCAGCGGGCGATACTCGATGCGCGCCTTGCCGCCTTCAACTTGTGTGGCCTCAGCATCGAGCATGGCCGGGCCGTGTTCGGCGTACCACTCGCAGAGCTTGGCGCATTTCTCGATTTCGCCACGGGCCTGAGTGATCGGCTTGCCCATTTCCTGGGTGATCATCGTCGCCATCGCTTCTGAGGTTTCACGCAGCGCGCCGGCCAGAGCGGTCAGCAGGCTTGAGCGATCCTGCAGCGGCTTGCGCTTCCACTTGCCGAAGCCGTAAGCGGCGCGGGTCAGTGCTGCATCGAGGGCAGCGGCGGATTCAAACGCGTAGTGACCGATCTGCTCGCCGGTGGCGGGGTTGATCGAGATGGCGTGGGTCTGGCTGGAAATCTGGCTCATGGCGTTGTCCTTCATGTTCGTCGGATGGGCCAAGAGTAGGGTGGTGTTTGTTTTCTGGAAACTGAATAATAAAGATCGTTTCCTTCACGTTTGGAGAATGACCGTGGATCTGGTGCAACTGGAAATCTTCAAGGCCGTGGCCGAGCACGGCAGCATCAGCGCCGCCGCCACGCAGATTCACCGCGTGCCGTCGAACCTGACCACGCGGATCAAACAGCTGGAGCAGGATCTCGGTGTCGATCTGTTCATCCGCGAGAAAAGCCGTCTGCGTTTGTCGCCGGCCGGGTGGAGTTTTCTCGAATACACGCGGCGCATTCTCGATCTGGTGCAGGAAGCCCGGGCCACGGTGGCGGGGGAGGAGCCCCAAGGCGCATTTCCTTTGGGCTCGCTGGAAAGTACTGCTGCAGTGCGCATTCCTGAACTGCTGGCGGCGTACAACCAGCAGCATCCGAAGGTCGACCTCGACCTCTCGACCGGGCCATCGGGGACGATGATCGACGGCGTGCTGTCCGGGCGTCTTGCCGCTGCATTTGTCGACGGCCCGGTACTGCATCCGGCCCTGGAAGGCGTGCCGGCGTTCGAGGAGGAAATGGTCATCATCGCGCCGCTCAATCATTCACCGGTCGAGCGTGCGGCGGACGTGAATGGCGAAAATATCTACGCTTTTCGTTCCAACTGTTCCTACCGTCACCATTTCGAAAAATGGTTCAGCACTGACGCCGCCGTGCCCGGCAAGATTTTCGAAATGGAGTCCTACCACGGCATGCTCGCCTGCGTCAGTGCCGGTGCTGGCCTGGCGTTGATGCCACGTAAAATGCTGCAGAGCATGCCCGGCAGCGCGACGGTCAGCGTCTGGCCGCTGACGGCGGATTTTCGCTATCTGACTACCTGGCTGGTGTGGCGTCGGGGCACGGTGTCGCGCAGTCTGAGCATGTTCGTGCGGTTGCTTGAGGAGCGTGGCGTGGTGAGTGAACAGGGCTGAGCGCAGGCGTGGTTACGGCGTGCCGTTGCGCCCGTACAAACGATAACCGTCGTGCTGATTCAAGCGATCGTAGTAGGCGCGCACCGCAGCCAGGTCCCCGTGATCGAGCGGCGTTTCGAACCAGCGATTGACCGACAGCCCGATCGGGATATCCGCCAGGGAAAACTGCTCGCCACTGACGTAAGCACCGGTCTTGTGCAGTTGGCGATCGAGGATTTGCATGTTCCGCGTCCAGTCCCGGCAGCCAGCGGCCAGGGCGTCGCGGTCCTGATAATCCGTCGACTTGCGCACCAGCGCCATCAGCGGGTACGACCATGAGCGATTCAGCTCCGAGGCCTGCCAGTCGATCCACTGATCGACCCGCGCCCGGGCGATCGGCTCGGCGGGATACAAATTCGCGCCGCCATAGCGCGTCGCCAGATACCGAATGATCGTGTTGGATTCCCACAGGGTGAAATCGCCGTCCTGAATCACCGGCACCATGGCGCAGGGGTTGAGCGCGAGAAACTCCGGAGTGTTCGGCGACTTGAAACCCGACCCCCAGTCTTCACGCTCGAACGGGATGTCCAGTTCGGCGCAGGTCCACAGGACTTTGCGCACATTGATCGATGAGGCTTTGCCGAGAATTCGCAGCATGGGATTTCCTTCTCCTGGTGTCGGACGCAGAAAAATACCATAGCGCAAAACACAGGGCCCGCATTGCGCGGGCCTTGCTTCAATCATGTTTCAGTGATCAGATGCTGCCCGCCAGTTTGCCGGCCATCATCCGCCGACGGTAAGACGTGTCGCGGTTGGCGAGCCAGAAATACAGCGGCGAGGTCACCAGCAAACCGACCAGCCAGGACAGATCCGCGCCGTTGATGTGCGCCGAGACAGGGCCGACGTACAGCGGCGTGTTCATGAACGGAATCTGCACGGCGATGCCGATCGCATAAGCCAGCAATGCCTGTGGGTTGTAACGGCCGTAGATGCCGCCGTCGACCTGGAAGATCGACTGAATGTCGTACTTGCCCTTGTGGATCGCATAGAAGTCGATCAGGTTGATCGCGGTCCACGGCACCAACACCACCAGCAGCACCAGCACCATGTCGACGAAGTGGCCGATGAAGTCAGCCGAGGCACCGACCGCAGCGAAGCAGCAGGCCAGCAAGACGATGATGGAAATCACTGCGCGGCTTTTCGCCGTCGGGATCCAGCGATAGGCGAAGGTCTGCACCAGAGTGATCAGCGACAGTACTGCACCGTAGAGGTTAAGGGCGTTGTGGCTGATCACACTGAGCAGAAACAGCACCAGCATCAGCGGGCCGATGGCGCCGGTGGCCAGTTTGACCGCGTCCATGGTGTCCATGCCGACGGGCGTGGCCAGCACTGCCACCGCGCCGAAAACGAACGACAGACTCGAACCCAGCGCCGAACCGAGGTAAGTCGTCCAGAACGTCGACGACACTTTCACATCCGCCGGCAAATAGCGTGAGTAGTCGGAAACGTACGGCGCGAATGCGATCTGCCACAACGCCGCCAGCGACACCGTGGCCAACCAGCCGGACAGATTGAAGCTGCCCCGGGTAAGGAAATCATCGGTCTGGATATGGGTGAGGATGTAGCCGAAACCGACGACGATGCCGATACCCAGCACCCAGGTGCCGATGCGATTGAGCACATGAATGAAGCGGTAGCCGATGATGCCGATGATCCCGGACCCGAGCGCGCCGATGACGATACCCACCGGCACCGGAACGCTGTCGACCACGCCGTGCAGCGATTTGCCGGCGAGGACGATGTTGGAGGCGAAGAAGCCGATGTACATCACCCCGGCAATCAGCACCACCAGCAACGCACCGAGCGAACCGAATTGCGCGCGGCTCTGGATCATTTGCGGGATGCCCATCTGCGGGCCTTGCGCCGAGTGCAGCGCCATCAACACGCCGCCGACCAGATGGCCGACCAGAATCGCGACGATGCCCCAGACCAGGTTCAGATGAAACAACTGCACACCCAGCGCCCCGGTGACGATGGGCAGCGGCGCGATGTTGCCGCCGAACCAGAGGGTGAACAGATCGCGAACCTTTCCGTGGCGATCTTCGGGCGGCACGTAGCCTATCGTGTGTTTTTCAATCAGCGGAGCGGAAGTGGGTGCGGGGGTAGCCATGTCGAACTCCAAGGCAAGGATGAGTACGTGGACGTACTTCGGTAAGCGCCGGCACGGGTGGCGCATTTCTTGTTGAAGTGATCATGTGCAAAGCCCCGGGATAGATAAATTAGTAAGTTTGTTGCTTCAGACCTTAAAAAAAATATGCTCCGGCTGCGGCGGGCCTCCGGTATGTTCACACTCAGCTGTCTGCACTCCTCGCCACAGAAGCACTGTTGATTTCGCCGGAGGTTTCATGGCTGCCTACAACCTGCGCCAGCTCAAATATTTCGTCACCACCGCCGACTGCGGCAGCGTCGCCGAAGCGTCGCGCAAGCTCTACATCGCCCAGCCTTCGGTGTCCACGGCGATCAAGCATCTGGAAGAAAACTTCGGTGTGCAGTTGTTCATCCGCCATCACGCCCAAGGCGTGTCCCTGACACCCAGCGGTTCGCGCTTCTATCGCAAGGCGCTGGAGCTGTTGCGGGTGGCCCATGAGTTCGAGCAGAACGCTCTGGCGGACAACGATGTGGTCGCCGGGCAGATCGATATCGGCTGTTTCGAAACCGTGGCGCCGCTGTACCTGCCGCGCCTGATCGCCGGCTTCAAACAGCGCTGGCCGGGCGTGGAAATCCGCATCCGCGACGGCGAGCAGCAGGAACTGGTGCAAGCGCTGACGGCGGGCAGCATCGATGTGGCGATGCTGTTCGAACACGACCTCGACAGCACCATCGAAACCTCATCGCTGATGCCGCCGCAGCAGCCGTACGCCTTGCTGCCGGCTGATCATCGCTTCGCGCAACAGGCAAAGGTCTCGCTGCATGATCTGGTGCTGGAACCGATGATCCTGCTCGACGTGGTGCCGAGCCGGACGTACTTCGTTAGCATTTTTGAGGAGCGCGGTCTGACGCCGAATATCGTCTTCAGCTCACCCTCGATCGAGATGGTGCGCGGCATGGTCGCCAATGGCTTCGGCTTTTCGATTCTGATAACCAAGCCGTTCAGCGACTACACCTACGATGGGCAGAAAGTCGTCTGCGTGCCGCTGGCCGAAACCGTCACCGGCTCGGGCTTGTCGGCAGCGTGGCTGCGACGGGTACAACTGACCAAACCGGTGCAGTTGTTCGTCGATCATTGTCGCGAGGAACTGGCCCGGCTGTACGCCTGAACACCGGGCCGGGCCGACGCTTACAGGCGGATGAAATCGAGCAGGCGTTGCAGCATTTCATCGCAGGCGTGCAATTGCTCAAGGCTGATGAACTCATCGGGTTTGTGGCCCTGATCCATGCTGCCGGGGCCGCACACCACGGTGGGAATGCCCACCGCGTCGAACAGACCGCCTTCAGTACCGAACGCTACGGTGCCGAAATCCCTCGAACCGCAGAACGCCGCGATCAGCTCGGCGGCCTGGCTGTGGGCCTCGGTGACCAGGCCCGGATACGCCGACAGCGCGCTGAAACGAATATCGCTGTGTGCACTGACAGCGCGCATGCGTGGCAGCACTTCGCGTTCGGCGTAAACCTTGAGCGCCTCAGCAACCAGAGCCGGATCCTGCGATGGCAGGGCGCGGATCTCGAAATCGAAGCGGCAGTCGGCGGGCACGATATTCAGCGCCTTGCCGCCACTGATCAACCCGGTTTGCACGGTGCTGTAGGGCGGATCGAAACGCGCATCGTGGTGTTCGGGCGCCTTGAGCTGCTGGCCAAGCCGTCCCAGTTCGGCGATCAGTTCGGCGGCGTATTCGATAGCGTTGACCCCGAGCGGCGCATAGGCCGAATGGCACGGGTGGCCATGCACATCGCAGCGCATCGCCAGTTTGCCTTTGTGACCAAGCACCGGTTTCAGTTCGGTCGGTTCACCGATGATGCACAGCAACGGTTTCACCGGCCGCTGCTGCAACACCTCAAGTAACGAGCGCACGCCGAGGCAGCCGACTTCCTCGTCATAAGACAGAGCGATATGTACCGGCTGGCGCAGAGGCGTCGCAACCAGCCTCGGCACCAGCGCCAGCACGCAGGCGATATAGCCTTTCATGTCAGCCGTGCCACGGCCGAACAGCTTGCCGTCGCGCTCGCTGAGTTCGAACGGTGGCAACGTCCACGGCTGACCATCGACCGGCACCACATCGGTGTGCCCGGACAGCACGATGCCCGGTTGATCGACCGGGCCGATGGTAGCGAACAGATTGGCTTTGCTGCGTTCGTCGTTGTAAATCAGCGCGCACGGCACGTCGTGACTGGCGAGGTAATCGCGGACGAATTCGATCAACTGCAGATTCGATTCGCGGCTGGTGGTGTCGAAGCCCACCAGCGTCTTGAGCAGCGCGACGCTGTTCATCGATCGTCTCCGGCAACCCCATAACCCGGTGCCTTGGCCGGATCGAGGGCGCGATCGATGTAGGCCTGCAACTGCGGCAGATAGGCATCCCAAAGTGCCTGCAACTGGCCGATCGGGTTTTCATCGGCCCAATCCACACGCAAATTGACGATGGGCCAGGTCTGTTCGCCGACCACCAGCAGCGCTGCCGAATGCACCGGCCCGGCTTCGCCACCGTGCGCTTGTGCGGCGTGCAGGGCCTTGAGCAGGCGCTCGGCAAGTTGCCCTTCGCCGTGCTCGAAAGCGCTGACCATCGCCTCGATGACTTCGCGCCCGGCGAGCATGTTGCCGGCGGCTACGCATTGCTCACCCGTGGCGGCGTTGTGTACGCCGAGAGTTTGCGCGCCGCTGAAATGCGCAGTCTGGCCGAGGTGGTTGATCGCGGTGATCTGGCGGTACTGGCTGTAGCCGTTGCGCGTGAGCACCTGGTCCAGCGCGGCTTCAGGGGCCACGCCCTGTTCCAGCAGGGCGAGGACTTCCGGGCCGAGCGACGGCAAAGTGATGTTCTGGCTCGACACCGCGCCGACGCCGGGCAACAGCCACGGGCAGCGGGCACCGACGGCGATGCTGGAAGAACTGATGGCGACGCCGAACTGACCGGTGTCGGCGCAGCGGGCGGTGATGGAAAAGGTCATGGGCAGACTCCTTGATTGTCTGGGCTGACGCCTTCGTGAGCAGGCTCGCTCCCACTTTGAAATACATGCCCCTGTGGGAGTGAGCCTGCTCGCGAAGGTCGCGACTCGGTTTTCCTGACTTACTCGGGAATCACCGCAATCACATCGATCTCCATCAGCCACTGCGGCTGGCCCAGCGCCGCGACCACCAGCCCGGTGGAAATCGGGAACACCCCCTTGAGCCATTTGCCGACCTCCTGATACACCGCCTCGCGATAACGCGGGTCGATCAGGTAGGTGGTGGTCTTGACAATGTGGCTCATGTCGCTGCCAGCTTCTTCGAGCAACTGCTTGACGTTGCGCATGGCTTGCTCGGCCTGGGCGCGCGGGTCACCGAGACCGACCAGATTGCCGTCGAAATCGGTGCCGACCTGACCACGCACATACACCGTGTTGCCGGCGCGCACAGCCTGGCACAAGTCGTTGTCGAGGGTCTGGTTGGGGTAGGTGTCTTTGGTGTTGAACATGCGGATGCGTGTATGGGTTGGCTGGCTCATGGGCGGCTCCTGTAGAGAGGGTTTGGCCCGGTGCTAGCGGCACCGGGCGCAAGAGGGAATCAAGCGTCGACGAAGTGTCTCGGCGTGGAAGGATGCGGCTGCGCTTCACGCTGCTCGGCATCGCGGTATTCGAGGTATTTGCGTTGGGTGGCGATGTGATCAGCGACATGTTTGGCGTCGTGCCACACGCCCCAGATAAACGACGAACCTCGCCGCGATTGCCACGGCAGACCGAGGAAATAAATCCCCGGCTCGCTCGACACGCCGCGCTGATGCACAGGCTTGCCTTGCGCATCCAGCGCCGCGACTTTCAGCCAGGAATAATCCACGGCGAACCCGGTCGCCCAGATGATCGAGGTCACGCCAGCCTTGCGCAGATCCAGGTCGCGCAGCGGGTTTTTCACGCACTCGGGGTCGGCAAACATTTCCCGCGCCTCAGGCTCTTGCGGCAGGTCGAGGCCGTTGCGTTCGATGTAGGCGTCGGCGGCATCGAGCAGCGCCAGATAGTTCTCGTCGCCGCGCTTGAGGTTGGCGACCAGGTCCTGCTTGAAGGTCACCACGCCGTTGGCGAACGACTCGGTAACTCCGACCAGGGTCATGCCGCGATGGGCCAGACCCCGAAAGTCGATGGTGCGCCCGCCATGAGCACCGCTGACGGCGATGGTCACATGTTCGCGGCCGGGTTTCATTGCCGCCTGATCCCACTCGCCGAGTACCCCCAGCCACCAGCAGAAATCGCGGTTGCGATAAGCGCGAGGCGGGCGGTCATGGGCGCCGACCGACAGGTAAACCTGCTTGCCGGAACGTTGCAGTTCATCGGCGATTTGCACGCCGGAAGAACCGGCACCGACCACCAGCACCGCGCCTGCCGGCAGTTGCTGCGGATTGCGATAGTCAGCGGAGTGGATCTGCAGCAGGCGTTCGTCTTGCGGGGCAATCGCCGGGATCACCGGTTTCTGAAACGGCCCGGTTGCCGCTACGACTCGGCTGGCTTCGATCACGCCATCGGAAGTCTCGACGGTGAAACCCGGACGACCGACATTGCGCACCACGCTTTGGACCTCCACTCCGGTGCGGATCGGCGCATTGAATTTTTTCGCATAGGCTTCGAAGTAATCGGCCACGCGTTCTTTCGCGGCGAAACCGTCGGGATCGACGTCATCGAATTCCAGGCCGGGAAAGCGGTCATGCCACGCCGGGCCGTTCGCCACCAGCGAATCCCAGCGTCCGGTGCGCCAGCGTTCGGCGATGCGGTTGCGCTCCAGCACCAGATGCGGGACACCGAGTTTGCTCAGGTGCTCGCTCATCGCCACACCCGCTTGGCCGGCACCGACGATCAGCGTGTCTGTTGTTATTATTTCTGGGGTCATCTCTACATCCTTCCTAACAAGGCAGTTGGATTCGGGCCGCTGTTGGCTTGTCCGTTTGGCTTGAGGTCAGACTAGGGAGAGGGGGGGTATCGGTAAAATATTATTAAGCTGGGATGTGAAGATAAAAAACTGATGCAGGCAGGCCGAAGCCTTTGAATGCAGGGCTTTCCAGGACGCACAAGGTCAGTGGTTGAAGAGTTTTTGTGGCGAGAGAGCTTGCTCCCGCTGGGTCACGCAGCGGCCCTCTTTTGATTTGAAAAGACGGGCCTGCTGCGCAGTCCAGCGGGAGCAAGCTCCCTCGCCACACGCGGGCTGGACTTTTCCGGGTTAGCGGTTCAGGAACGCCAGCAGATCCTCATTCAACGCCTGCGCATGGGTCACGGCAAACCCGTGCGGCGCACCTGCGTAGACCTTCAACTCAGCGCCCTTGATTTGCGCGGCGGCCTGCTTGCCAGTGGTTTCGAACGGCACGATCTGGTCGCCATCGCCATGGATTACCAGAGTCGGCACGTCGATCTTGGCCATGTCCGGGCGGAAGTCGGTTTCGGAGAACGCGGTTACGCAGTCGACGGTGCCCTTGAGCGAAGCCAGCAGCGCGATGTTCAGGGTTTGCGTGAGCACGCCGTCAGAGACTTTCTGGCCCTGATTGATGCCGTAGAACGGCGTGTTGAAGTCAGCGATGAACTGCGCGCGATCCTTCAGCAGGCCGGCCTTGATGCCGTCGAATACCGATTTGTCGACGCCATCGGCGAAGTCGGCTTTCTTGCCGAACAGCGGCGTGACCGCACCCAGCAATACCAGACCGGCAACGCGCTCGCTGCCATGCCGGGCGATGTAACGGCTGACGTCGCCGCCACCCATGGAAAAGCCGACCAGGGTCACGTCGCGCAGATCCAGATGGTTGATCAGGCCGGCGATGTCATCAGCGAAGGTGTCGTAGTCGTAGCCGGTCCAAGGCTGATCCGAGCGACCGAAACCACGGCGGTCGAACGCGATAGTGCGGTAGCCGCGACTGCTCAGGTATTCCATCTGGTATTCCCACATGTCGGCATCCAGCGGCCAGCCGTGGCTGAACAGCACGGGCTTGCCGCTGCCCCAGTCCTTGTAATAGATCTCGGTGCCGTCTTGGGTCTTGAAGGTGCTCATGCAAACTCCTTGTGATCGTGTGTGGCAAGAATAGATGCCGAATGGGCAACGGCCACTATCCGCGCAAAATGCGAAAGTCACTTGTACGCAGGTGCTGGTTTCACACGTATGAAAACGCGACGAACCCCGATGAACGGTGCAAACATAAGTTTGACGTCAAAATGATGGCCATCTAATATCGCGCCACTATTTTGATGTCACTTTTTGTGTCGAGGGATCGAAGATGTTTTCACCCGCCTTCACGGCGCGGTTGTGCTTGGCTTTGCTCTGCCTTTCTCCGCTTGAATCCGCTTGGGCTGCGCCCACCCCCGGCGAAACCGACCTGATCCGCGAACGTCAGAACCGTTTGCTCGAAGAGCAGCAACGGCGTCTCGAAGAACTCAAGGACCTGCCCGGCAAAGACGCCAGACCAGCGCAACCGACGACCCCCGCCGGTAGTCGCTGTTTCACCATCAAGGACATTGAGCTCAAAGGCGCCGACAGCCTGTCGGAGCGCGAAAAGGCGCGTCTGCTCGAACCCTATATCGGCGAATGCCTCGGCGTGCCGCAGCTCAACGAGCTGCTTAAAGTCCTTTTCTTCAACGAACATACTATGCGTGATGGAAGTGTAGGTCGTTTTGATCCTGATGCTGGCATCGCAGAAACCTAGTCGAGATTTCAAAGTGGTACTTTTAAGCAGGAAGATATCCAGCTGTTCAAGCATGAGTATTTCGAGTCCAGATTCGAGGGTATATTTAGACAGGATTATGGCGTTTCTCATGATAAAACACAGATACGTTATCCAAGCCCGCTAGATTGAGAGGTGTACGTGGCTATTTATATAGAGATGGGCAAGGTTATAGAGACTGAAGATTATGTTGAATATACGTTTGGTCGGGGCGGCGATGTAGGTCTGATACGGCTAGATAAAATAAAGGAAACTATAAGCGTCATAAAGGAGTGCCCGTTGGATGTAAGCGGAAAATGGTCGGAGAGAGCCGGTATGAAGCTCGCTCGGCTCTTTGTAAAAGGCGAGTTTCCCGAGAAAACCCAGTGGGCTTCTTGAGAGGGGATAGATAGGGGATGGGATAAATGTGGACAGACCCTGAGGGATGCTCACAAATCCACTCCAGGCTCTGCGCTTGATGATGTATCTCATCACGCAGAGCTTTCGCCAGACTTTTCCGATTGGAGGCTAAACGATGAATCATGAGCAGCAGGATCTGATTATCGATTTGGTGTCAAAAAAAACTTCCAAGGAAAGATTGGTTGAGATATTTTTTGGGGGCGAAATTCCTGATGGATATCTCCGTCGTGAGTTGGAAGTTGCGCTCGAAATTAAAGATTCTGATAATGTTGAATGCCTGCTGATATTCGGTTCTGTTTTTGGAATTGCACAGGATTGTGCCGATATTTTGTGCCGTCTGTTAATTCAGGATTGGCACACCAGTCATGAAAATATCGCCAGGGAATTGAAGGTGTTTAAATACCCTGGCGCGGTTGATTATTTATTTAAAGCAGCACTAATTCACCATCAGTACATCGCTTCCGATTACGCGCTTGGAGTTAAGTGCATTTACGCGCTATATGAAATAGGGGCGGACGATGCACGGGAAAAACTGCAGTTGTTGATGGAGGTTGACGTTCCTGAAATGTCAGAACTTGCAGTGCGATTGCTAAATTCCATGAGAAAGTAAGGTGTAGGTTAGAAGTCACTAGTTGCTGCATTATAGGATTATTCGATTGGGATGAGCTCTTTGGCTTTTTCAATCTCGCCCTTTAGCAGCAACTCGTGAATGTCATGAGCAAGTGGAGTGACATCGCTTATGTTCTGGATCCATGTCGTTGACATAGAGCTCGACGGCTTTTGCGCTCAGGCCTATCTGAATGGCACGGCTTATCTGAGCTTTGAGATGTTCGTCTCGATCTGGGTCCCACTGAATTCGGACAGGTGTCTGCTTTTTCAGTTTTAGCCATTCTTCCTCACTCATGGAATCTTCCGTGCCCATTCAAACCCATCTCGTGAAATATCGATGGCCAGAATTCGAGACTGTCTTGTGTCCTTCAAGCCCCATCCCGACCGATGCATCATCCACAGGAAGGATGGCTTTATCCATGTCATCCGTTCCATTTTGAAAGGCGGGGAAACAAAGGTGCCGTGACTTAGCGCGGCATCGGCAATGACATCAGAATAAGCTTGGTAAACACGGATGGTGTTCGCATCGTATAAGCCGCGAATCTGGCGGATTGGTGTGGCATTTGAACTCGCTAGCTGATTCACCATTTTCATACCCTAAGCTTAATGACGCGTAAATGGTCGGCGTCCTGGCGTTTGGCTTTTGTTACTAGACATCCCTCGGAGGGCCTTCATACATGAAACTGTCTCGACTGCTGCTGTCTTTTATTCTCACGTTAACCGGCTGCCATTCCAACGTCAGAGATTCTTCCCCCAGCCTCCTGAAAAACGGCTTGCAACTACAACAAAGAACTGTCACGCCAGATACGCAACACGCCAAAGTAATCATGAAAGCCACAGGTTACACATACCCTGTCGAGTTCTCGGTTCGCCGGGCTTCAGATCCCGATCAACGAATGGAAGTGCTGGGTACCGTGGTGGATTCCGGGCGGGGCAAGGTATTCGGCTGGATCGCCAAACTCAGCGAAGCGGCCAATAGCGCCACGTTCAAGCACTTCCCTCAGTTGGAAACGCAAGCCAATGCCGACGAACCCTTCGAGGTGTCGGGGCGTTCCAACAGCATGGGCACCGGCAATACTTATAGCTGCGGGCCGCTGAACAGCACTTTTACGCCGGAGCGAAGCACGGTCTACCTGGTGGAGTTTCAGTTTGCCGGGCAGGGTTGCGAGCAGCATGTTTACGATGTCACCCAGCCGGGTCAACGTCGCCTTATCGGAGGCTGAGGCATTTGAAATTAAATCGGGTAAATGGGGACAAACCACGTTTAGAAGGCACTCCAAAACGTGCTCTGTCCCCGTTTCCTTTGCAGCCAGCAACACCGCACCGGCTCTGACCTGGACAGTCGGTAATGTTGCGGTAAATGCCCAGGACCATCTGGTCGCAGCGACCAGTGGCGGGCCGCGCAATCTGTTCATCGATGCCCCGGCAGCGGTGTCTGACAGCACGCGCGCCGTTGACACTTTCCACCGCACCCCAAGCATGGTTCAGGCGGTTGCCAGTACGGTCGATGTCAAGGTACCAGAGGGCGCCACCGGCTCGGGCATGGCAAGTCGCGGCAACGACATGAAAGAGTCGATCGACACCCGTCCGGTTACCCGTGTTACTGGACTACCTGACACCAAAGCACCGTCCAATCCGCACAAATACCTGATCGAAACCAACCCGGCACTCACCGACATCAAGTCGTTCATGAGCTCCGATTACCTGCTCGACAAACTTGGCTTCGACCCCGACCAGAGCGCCAAGCGTCTGGGCGACGGCCTCTACGAACAACGCCTGATCCAGCAAGCCGTCACCGCTCGCACCGGCCAGGCTTTCCTCGATGGCCAGACCTCCAACGAGGGCATGTTCAAGTACCTGATGAACAACGCCATCGCCAGCAAGGACGCACTCAACCTGTCGGTCGGCGTCGGCCTTACATCGCAGCAAGTCGCGGCGCTGACCCATGACATCGTCTGGCTCGAAGAGCATGAAGTGAATGGCGAAAAAGTGCTGGTGCCGGTGGTGTATCTGGCTCAGGCCCAAGGCCGCCTCGGCCCGACCGGGGCGCTGATTGCCGGTAACGACGTGACGCTGATTGCCGGCGAAAACCTTGACAACGTCGGCACGCTGAAAGCGACCAACAACCTGTCGGCCACAGCAGGCAAGGGCTTGGTCAACAGCGGCTCAATCGAGGCGGGTAATCGTCTGGATTTGCTGGCGACCAACAACATCGTCAACAAGGCGGGCGGCATCATTACCGGCAAGGACGTCAGCCTGACCACTCGCACCGGCGATGTGATCAACGAACGGACCATCACCTCAAGGGACGACCAGTACGGGTCAGTCACCCAGCGTAAGGATTACGCCGATAACGCCGCACGCATCGAAGCCGTCAACGACCTGACCGTCAAAGCGGCGAAGGACATCAACGTTATTGGCGGTGTTCTGAAAAGCGGCCAGGACATGACGTTGAATGCCGGGCGCGACGTCAATGTCGCCTCAGTACAGGTCAACGACAGCGTGTCACTCGGGTCGAGGGCAAGTGCCAGCGATGTTACCCAACTGGGTGCTGATATCGATGCCGGGCGTGATTTCAAGGCAGACGCCAAACGCGATATCAACATCATCGCCAGCGAAATCGATGCCAAGCGCGATGTATCGATGAAGGCGACCGAGAATCTGGTGATTACCTCGGCGGCGGACGAGGAACATTCGAACTCGAAAAACAAGAACGAGAAACGCCAGGAGGACCATGTCACTCAGGTCATGTCAGGCATCACCGCAGGCGGCGATGTCAGGCTGGATGCGGGCAAAGACCTGAGTGTGATTTCCAGTCGGGTGACGGCGGGGGATGAGGCGTATTTGGTGGCTGGTGACAACCTGCAGATCCTGGCGCTGCAAGACACCGATTACTCGCTTTACGACATGAAGAAGAAGGGCGGCTTCGGCAAGCTGAAAATGCAGCATGACGAGGTCACCGACAACAAGTATGTCGGCTCGGAAATCAAGGCTGGCGGCGATCTGACGCTCAAGAGCGGAGGCGATCAGCTTTATCAGGTCGCCCAGCTCGAAAGTGGCAACAACATCACACTCGATAGCGGTGGGGCGATCACGTTTGAAGCGGTAAAAGACCTTCATAACGAAAGCCATACCAAGACTGACAACAACGCCGCGTGGGTGTCCTCCAAGGGCAAGGGCAACACCGACGAAACCCTGCGTCAGACCCAAATGATTGCCAAGGGCAACATCGTCATCAAAGCCGTCGATGGCTTGAAGATCGATATCAAGGATGTGAACCAGCAGTCCGTCAGTCAGACCATCGACAGCATGGTCAAGGCTGACCCGCAGTTGGCGTGGTTGAAAGAGGCCGAGGCCCGTGGGGACGTCGACTGGCGTCTGGTTAAAGAGATTCACGAGTCGTTCAAGTACAACAACTCGGGGCTTGGTCCGGCTTCGCAGATGATTATTGCGATCGTTATGGCTGCGGTTGTTGGACCGGCAGCTTTGACGGCGATGAGTGGGATGGGCACGTTCTGGGCGGCATCTTATGCTGCTGTAGCCACCGGAGCAGCGACAAATGCCGCCACCAGTTTTATCAATAACGGTGGCAACCTTGGCGCTGTATTCAAAGATGTAACGTCTTCTGATGCGCTGGCTGGCTATGTTATTTCAGGAGTAACTGCTGGCCTGACGGCGGGCTACTTCGACAGCATTCTCAAGACCACAACAAATCCGATAACCGGCCAAGTCATGACTGACTTGAGCAGTCTGGAAGGCATCGGCCGTTTCGCCGGTAACCAGCTGCTGCAGAACACGACTTCCACTGTTTTGGGCGCGACTTTCGGTCAGCACGCGAATTTCGGTAATGCGTTGACGGGCGCTCTGTTGAGTACTCTGAACGCGGCGGCATTCAATGCTGTAGGCGATTTTGCTGCTAAACAGGGCTGGAAAGACGGCAGTCTCGAAAAAATCGCATTGCACGCGGTTGTTGGAGGGTTGCTGACTGAAGCTGCGGGTGGCGATTTCAAAACGGGTGCATTGGCGGCGGGTGCAAATGAGGCTCTGGTTACCCAGTTGGCCACGCTGGTCAAGAACGACAGCAACCTGTTGTCGATGTCCTCCCAACTGGTGGGTATCGCTGCGGCAGCCGTAAGCGACGGTAACCTTCAAGAGGGCGCGACTATTGCGAAGGACGCTACTAATTACAACTACCTTATGCACCACGAAATCGTGGAAATGTTGGATGAGCAGGCAAAATGCGCATCCGAGACGTGCAAAGCAGAAGTGCGAGAGCGTTATGCCAATCTGGATGAGCAGCGAAATGCGGAGTTGGGTAGCCTCTGTCAGAAAAACTTAAGTGCCTGCAAGCAGCTTTCGGATCAGCTCCTAGCCGATCAGCCAAAAATTCGCGAACTGGCAGAGCAGCTCAGGCTCAGTGGGGATATAGGTGCAGCTGCAAACGTAGGCTGGATCATTACGGAGAATAACCAAACTGCGCAAAACACGATCATCAGAGAGATTGTGGTTCAGCGTGATGGTGAAAGCGCCGCGTTTTGGGCAGATGCTGCAGGCGTAGCCGCAGATGTCGCGGGCGGTGGTAAACCGGGCGGTAGCAAAGGAACGACTAAGACTGGCATTGCTGATAACACCGAGTCTTCCCTCCCAAATTCACCGTCCACGAAAGGGCCGAGTGAAGATATACCTCCTGCCACGTCTGCCATTTCCCGCGTAGGTTTGAAAGAGGATCTCGCAGGACAGGCGGGCATTCCGCGGGATATGATTGGTAATCCATCCAGCGTTTGGGGACGATCGATTGACGATATTAAACAGTCACTTACAATGGACGGAGCAACCGCTACTTTGTCGACTAAGAGCAAAACGTCAGGTAATGCTCAAGTTTACGAGATCAGTGGGAGTGCAACAGGTATTAAGGAAATCCAATATAGTCCGTCTACCGTTGATAGCGTCAATAAATCAACGCACATAGGTGAGTACTATAGAATCACGTATAGTGATAATACTTCAGATAAAGTGGTTGATCCTGATACGTATCGACCTCAGTTTAAAGGGCCGAACGAGCCGATTTATGACAAAGATACGCTTTTCATGAACCCTCAGGGGCAAGAAGTGCTATTTAACCCGGCTACCAACAAGTGGGTACCAAAATGAGTAATGTTTCTATATCTTGGGTCGCAACCATATTGCCTGGAAGATCACTTGCTGGAGTGCCGCTAGGGCTAGCGGCGCCTGATCTCGAAACATGGCTGGCAATGTATGCTATCGACGAAGCAAAAACCTTATATAAATTTGAAGAAGGTCCAATCCTAAGGTTGACAAAGTGCGATAATCGAAAGGGCGAAGGTGGTTATGTATTTTATTTATATGATAATAGTGTTATCAATTCCAATAAGTTTGGTATTCCTGCTTTAAGTATAATGCTGAAGTGCAACAAAGTTTTCGCGCTTAAAGTTTATGATTTTAGTTTTCCCGGTGAGGCGGCTAGTGCTTTTGTCTACCAGGGATCGCTAACTTCGAATATAAGATTGGGGAGCAATGTTGCTGAGTTGAAAAAAATCACGTCATTGGACTTTGATAAGGGCGAAGGCTGGTTTATAACAGATGAAAAGTTTGGTTTGATTGAGGTTTCAGGCTGGGGAGTACCGCTGGAAGAAGAACCTCAGCAGCTGATTACTGCCATTTGTGTAATTTGATGCGCTTGCACGGAAGCCGATCCGGATGCTTCTTCATGACTCGATAATGCAAGTTGATAAATGGATAAATGGGGACAGACCACGTTTAGAAAGTAGGTGAAGGCGATGGATCCCAAAACATACGAACTGCTCAATGGTATTCCGGAACACGCCGATTACGCTGTGGAGGCGGGTGACCTTGACCGAGAAGACATTTCACAAGAAAGAATGGCGGCAGTGAGACAGCTGCTCAACTGTGAGAATGAAATGGAGCGTTTTCAGGCTTCTAAACTTCTCACCAGTTGGGGCGTCCATGACGGCTTGATAGTGCTGGAAGAATATATGCGGCGCCCAGAGATTATTGAGGGTATTTATACCCATAGACTCCATGGGTACGATGATACATATCGGCATATATTGATGGCAGTGACGATGTATTTCGCGAATGCCGCTGAGGTCAGTGGAAAGGAATTAGCGAGGCGTCAGGTATATGATGTGCTTTCAAAAATAATCGCTCTGGCCAACGAGAGGCCTTTTGAAATATCGGAAATATATTCTTTCGTGCATCGTGAAAAGTATTCAGAGTACCTCCCGCTGCTGAAGCAGCATTTGATCGCAATGGTTGAACATCCCGAACTGCACCGATGGAAAGTCAAGGATGCCATTGGTTTGATAATGGAGTTTGATGCTGATTTTGTCAGAGCTTTATTGGATAAATGGGGACAGACCACGTTTAATGTAATTGACTGCAACAATACGTAAAAATTTGCCATCATGTTTACCTTTCGGCCCGCTAAGCTTTCAGTTCGACCAATTGAAAGGATTCATTGATGCCGCGTAGAACCCGAGTTTTGATACCAGGCGTGCCACTCCACTTGATTCAGCGAGGAAACAATAGATCTGTCTGTTTTTTTACCGAGGAAGATTACCTTTTTTATTTGGAGCTTTTGGTCGAGCAGGCTTCTAAAAATGACTGTGATATTCATGCGTGGTGCTTAATGACCAATCACATTCATTTGTTAGTCAGTCCTCATAATGCCAACAGCGCAAGCCTGCTGATGAAAGGTGTCGGTCAGAGATACGCTCAATATATAAATCGTACGTATAGTCGCAGCGGGTGTTTGTGGGAAGGCCGGTATCGTTCATGCCTTGTTGAGAATGAACGATATTTGTTGTGTTGTTATCGATACATCGAATTGAATCCCGTCAGAGCTAAAATAGTAAATCATCCGGCAGAATATCGCTGGTCAAGTTACCGTGTTAACGCACAATCAGAGCGATCACACATTGTTACCCCTCATGCTCAGTATTTGGCGCTTGGAGGGCTGGGCGGGCAACCGGCAGAAGCTTACCGCGAACTGTTCAAAAATGACTTAGAGTCGGAATTGGTTGACCAGATTCGTGACGCGACCAATGGAAATAATGTTTTTGGCGGTTCAAAGTTTGCTGTTGATGTCGAGGCAATGATCGGTCGTCGTGTGCAGCGAGGGAGCCCGGGACGGCCCAAAAAGCCGACGATTTAGTGGAAAACGTGGTCTGTCCCCGTTTTCTCCAAGCAAAAAAAGGGGCGAATTCATGTCGATGAATTCGCCCCTTTTTTATTGAGTGTCAGCCTACCGTGCTGTCAGCGAAACGCCGGCACCACATGCTTGATGAACAGCTCCAGCGACTTCTTCTTCTCCGCATGCGGCAAGCTGTTGTCACACCAGAAACTGAACTCATCCACGCCCAGTTCCTGGTAGTACTTGATCCGCGGAATGATCTCTTCCGGGGTGCCGATCATCGCGGTCTTGTGCAGGCTTTCCAGTTCAAACTCCGGACGCCCGGCAAATTTCTCCTCGGGGCTCGGGGCGAGGAAGCCGTTGACCGGGGTTTGCTTGTTGCCGAACCACGCGTCGAAGGTGCGGTAGAAACGTGAGATGGCTTTTGCGCCGACTTTCCAGCCGTCCGGTTCGTCGGCGGTGTGCACGTGGGTATGGCGCAGCACCATCAGTTGTGGGCGCGGCACGTCAGGGTTGTTGTCCAGCGCGGTCTGGAATTTGTTCTTCAGGTCGAGGACTTCTTCGTCGCCTTTCATCAAAGGCGTGACCATGACGTTGCAGCCGTTGGCCACGGCGAAGTTGTGCGAGTCGGGGTCGCGGGCGGCGATCCACATTGGCGGATTTGGTTTCTGGATCGGCTTCGGCACGCTGGTGGAGGTGGGGAATTTCCAGATGTCGCCGTCGTGGGCGTAGTCGCCTTGCCACAGGGCGCGGACCACCGGGACCATTTCGCGCAGGGCCTGGCCACCGCTGGAGGCGGGCATGCCGCCGACCATGCGGTCGAATTCGACTTGATAGGCGCCGCGTGCGAGGCCGACTTCCATGCGGCCGTTGCTGATCACGTCGAGCAGGGCGCATTCACCGGCGACGCGCAGTGGGTGCCAGAACGGCGCGATGATGGTGCCGGCGCCGAGGTGGATGGTCGTGGTTTTCGCTGCGAGGTAGGCCAGCAGCGGCATCGGGCTTGGGGAGATGGTGTATTCCATGGCGTGGTGTTCGCCGATCCACACGGTGCTGAAACCGCCGGCCTCGGCCATCAGGGTCAGTTCGGTCAGGTCTTCGAACAGTTGGCGGTGGCTGACGCTTTCGTCCCAGCGTTCCATGTGTACGAACAGGGAAAATTTCATGACGCTACCTCGAGTCTTTTGTAATTGGCCGGTCGTGTGCGGGCCTGTCGAACTGACGTGAACGCTGTGCGCTCGCTAGTCTTCTCACCATTCAAGCACGCCTGCAAGGACGGCTGTTCGGTTGATTGAATATTGGTATACCATAATACGGAATATCCGCAAAATATTTCTGACCGACACTTCGAACAAGGAAGGCGCAAGCAATGAACATAAAACAAAAACTGACTTTGGCGTTTGCGGTAATCGCCAGCCTGCCGGTGTTACTGGTGGCAGCGCTGATCATCCTCAATGTCCGCGAGGGCGCGCGCGACACCTTTACCGACAGCACCGGGCGCGAAGTGCGTCAGGTGGAAAACGCCATGCAGCTGTTTTTCGAGGGCATCAGCCAGAACGTTGCCTACCTGGCCGAGCATCCGCAACTGCAGAGCATCGACGCCAGCCTCAAACGCTACCTGAGCAGTGACGCCGCGCAAGTGCCAATGGGGCCGCAGGATCAACAGCTGTTCAAGCTGTTTGATGGTCTGGCCAAGGCGCATCCGGCTTACACCTACCTGTCACTCGGCACCGAGCAGGGCGGTTATCTGTTCTGGCCGGGCGATGCGCAACTGGCGAACTACGATCCGCGCACCCGTCCCTGGTACAAAACGGCGATGGCAAATCCCGGCAAAACGCTGCGCACCGAGGCCTATTACTGGGCGGCGGATGATGTGGTGCTGGTGAGCACCGTGCGCAGTTTCAACAACCAGTTGGGCAGCAATGCCGGCGTAGTCAACATCGACGTGTCGCTCAAGCAATTGACCGATCTGGTCAAGCAGATCCGCCTCGGTGAAAGCGGTTATCTGATGTTGATGGAAGCCAACAACACCGTGCTGGTCGACCCGAGCGATCCGACGCACAACTTCAAGAAACTCAGCGATCTCGGCGACGGTTATCAGCAACTGGCCGAGGCGGGCAAAGGCCTGGTCGAGGTGCAATTGGCCGGCGAGGATTACATGGCGCTGGTCTGGCCCTCGCAGGCGTTGGGCTGGCGGTTTGTCGGCTTGGTCAAGGCGAGCGAAGTGATGGCAGGGGCGACTCGTTTGACCTGGCTGATCGGCGCTATCGCAGTGATCTGCGCGTTGCTGTTTGCGATGGTCGGCGCGTGGTTCGCCGGGCTGATGGTCAAGCCGATTCGTGGTGTCGCCAGCGGTCTCGAAGGCATTGCTCAAGGCGAGGGCGATCTGACGGCGCGACTGGAAGTGCGCGGGCAGGACGAAACCGCGCAATTGGCTGGATGGTTCAACCAGTTTCTCGAAGCGATCCGCACGCTGATCCAGCGCATCGGCCAGGCAGCGGGCCAGATTCACAGCAGCTCCGGCAGCGCCACCGAAGTCTCGGCGGAAATGGCCGACGTGGCTGCACGTCAGCGCGAGGCGGTGGATATGGTGTCGACCGCGTTTCACGAAATGGTCGCTACGTCCAACGAGGTCGCGCGCTCGTGCAGTCAGGCCGCCGACTCGGCAGACAACGGTCAGCGTCAGGCACATACCGGGCAGCAGCAGATCGACGCGGCGGTGAGCAACGTCGGCCGTTTGAGTCAGGAGATCGGTCACAGTGCCGAGGCGATGCAGCAACTGGAGCAGGACAGCAACGATATCCAGTCGATCCTCGGCACCATCCGCTCGATTGCCGAGCAGACCAATCTGCTCGCGCTCAACGCCGCTATCGAAGCCGCGCGCGCCGGAGAGCAGGG
This sequence comes from Pseudomonas sp. HN2, assembly GCF_020736465.1. Classification (NCBI taxonomy): domain Bacteria; kingdom Pseudomonadati; phylum Pseudomonadota; class Gammaproteobacteria; order Pseudomonadales; family Pseudomonadaceae; genus Pseudomonas; species Pseudomonas sp. HN2. The sequence goes on along the minus strand of NZ_CP085885.1, from coordinate 3,538,459 downwards.
CAGGGGCTTCGCCGTGGTCGCCGATGAAGTTCGCGCGCTGGCCAAACGCACCTCGGATTCCACCGGTGAGATTGACGCACTGCTCGGCAATCTGGCGCGGCGCACTCATCAGATGGGCAAGCAGATGCACGCCAGCCTGGAGGTGTCACAGGAAACCGTGGTGTCGATCAACGAGGCGCGGGCGAGTTTTGAATTGATTCGCGAGTCGGTGGATGTGATTCGCGACATGAACACGCAGATCGCCACGGCGGCGGAGGAACAGCATCAAGTGGCCGAAGACATCAATCGCCACATCAGCCAGATTCATGGCGATGCGCAGTTAGTGGCAAGCCTGGCGGACTCGACTCGCCAGGATGCGCAGAACCTGACGGCGTTGTCGCAGACGTTGAATCAGTTGGTGAGCCGGTTCCGGACGTAATCAGCTACACCGAAACCCCTGTAGGAGTGAGCCTGCTCGCGATAGCGGAATATCAGCCAACATCTGCATCGACTGACACACTGCGATCGCGAGCAGCTCACTCCTACAAGGGATTGGTGCGTTCTGCAGTTCGGGATCACGCCACAACCGGCAACGCACCCATCTTGCCGTGGCAGTACACCAGCGGCCCGGCGACTTGCTCAGGGACGATCAGGTTCTTCACCGCGCCGACCATGATCGCGTGGTCGCCACCTTCGTACTCACGCCATAACTCGCACTCGATCACCGCCGTCGCATTGGCGAGGATCGGGTTGCCCAGTGCGCTCAATGTCCACTCGATGCCCTGCGCCTTGTCCTTGCCTTTGCGGGCGAAGGCATAGGCCTCGCTTTGCTGCACGCTGGACAACAGGTGAATCGCAAAGCGTTTGTTCTTGATCAGCACGGGATAGGAGTCGGAACTGTAGTTGGGGCAGAACAGCACCAGCGCCGGGTCCATCGACAGCGAGCTGAAGGCGCTGGCGGTCAGGCCGACGATCTGGCCGTCGTCGTCCAGGGTAGTGATGACGGTGACGCCGGACGGGAACGAGCCCATGACTTGTTTGTAAATGGCAGCATCGATCATTGGGTGGTCCTCGGGTATGTGACACGGTTTTTATGATTTGTAGGTCTGATGGTATACCGTAATACATATCTTGCAAGGGCTTTTCTGGTGAACCGATAAACGTGCGGATTTCGTCGGAAAGTCCATGTTTACGGGGCTTTCAGCTAGCCGATGAGGGGCAGGATCAGCGAGGATAACGGATCAGAGAACGACAGAATCAGCGGATCAGGCTTGTGCAAAGATTGGAATACCATAATATGGTCTGCATCTGAGGGGCGACCCAAGAGTCCTCCCGGTTTGGCTTCATACAAAGATAAAAACAGACAAACTCGAGTTCATGCATATGTCCCAGATGTCCCGGCAAGATCCGTTGATCGAGAATCATACGGTCGATTACGTCCCACTCGCGGAACGCCACGGGAAGGCCCGCGACCTGTTCACTCTGTGGTTCAGCACCAACATCGCGCCACTGCCCATCGTCACCGGCGCCATGGTGGTTCAGGTGTTCCATCTCAATCTGTGGTGGGGGCTGCTGGCGATTGCGCTGGGGCACATGATCGGCGGCGTGGTGATTGCGCTGGCGTCGGCCCAGGGCCCTCGCATGGGCATTCCGCAAATGGTCCAGAGTCGCGGCCAGTTCGGCCGATATGGCGCACTGCTGATCGTGTTCTTTGCGGCTCTCATCTATATCGGTTTCTTCATTTCCAACATCGTGCTGGCCGGCAAATCCATCGTCGGCATTGCGCCGTCGGTGCCGGCACCGCTGAGCATTCTGATCGGCGCGCTGGCCGCTACTGCGATCGGTGTGATCGGCTACAACTTCATCCACACGCTCAATCGCATTGGCACTTGGGTGATGGGCGGCGCGTTGCTCGCCGGGTTTATCTACATCTTCGCCCATGACTTGCCGGCGGACTTCCTGACGCGCGGCAGTTTCAACCTCTCGGGCTGGCTGGCGACGGTGTCGCTGGGGATCATCTGGCAGATCAGTTTCTCGCCGTACGTCTCCGACTACTCGCGTTATCTGCCGGCGGACATCGGCATTGCCAAGCCATTTTGGGCGACGTATCTGGGCGCGACGCTGGGCACGATTCTTTCGTTCAGTTTTGGCGCGGTTGCGGTGCTGGCGACGCCGGAAGGCACTGAGGCGATGGCGGCGGTCAAGCAGTCCACCGGCTGGCTGGGGCCGATTCTGATGGTGCTGTTTCTGCTCAATATCATCAGCCACAACGCGCTCAACTTGTATGGCGCGGTGCTGTCGATCATCACCTCGATCCAGACCTTCGCCAGCCAGTGGACGCCGAGCATCAAGGTGCGCGTGGTGCTGTCGAGCGTGATCCTCGGCGGATGCTGCGTGGTCGCCCTCGGCGCTTCGGCGGATTTCATTTCCCAGTTCATCGGGCTGATTCTGGCGCTGTTGCTGGTGCTGGTGCCGTGGGCGTCGATCAACCTGATCGATTTCTACCTGATCAAGCGCGGCAACTACGACATCCCCTCGATCTTCCGCGCCGACGGCGGGATCTACGGGCGTTTCAACCTGCACGCGATCATTGCCTACTTCATCGGCATCATCGTGCAGCTGCCGTTCGCCAACACCTCGCTGTACGTCGGGCCGTACGCCAATCTGGTCGAAGGTGCGGATCTGTCGTGGCTGGTTGGCCTGGTGGTGACCGTGCCGCTGTATTACTGCCTCGCGACCCGTGGTCAGGCGCAGCAGAGCAGGGCGGCAAAACTGAGCTATCGCTCGTAAGCAATTCTGTGGCGAGGGAGCAAGCTCCCTCGCCACAACTGGTTTTCGGCCGTCCCGAGTATTTCAGCGGTCACGCAAATTGGCCATATCGATCCCCTTTTGGCCTGCCGCCTACTGTCATCGCGCTACGCTGTCAGCAAGAATCGAAACCATAACAACAGGCTCGACCTTTTTTGCCCTTGGCTTTCGTTACAGCCTCTGCCGTGTACAGAACATAAAAACCATCGATCTCACGCCGCATTCGGGGAAACAACCATGGTCACGATCAAACGCATTCTGGGCGCCACCGTGTGTGGCCTGACGCTGCTGGCCAGCGCCGTCCAGGCCGAGCAGCGCGAACTGCGGGTGTACAACTGGGCGGATTACATCCTGCCGTCAGTGCCCAAGGACTTCGCCGAGCAAAGCAAGATCAAAGTGACCTGGGACACCTTCGACACCAACGAATCACTGGAAGCCAAACTCCTCACCGGCAACTCCGGCTACGACCTGGTAGTGCCGTCCAATCAGTTCATCGAAACCCAGATCAAGGCCGGCGTGTTCCAGAAACTCGACAAGTCGAAACTGCCGAACTGGCAGCATCAGGATCCGGCCCTGCTCAAGTTGCTCGAGGCCAACGACCCCGGCAACCAGTACGGGGTGCCCTACATGTACGGCACCGTGCTGATCGGCTTCAACCCGGCCAAGGTCAAGGCTGCCCTTGGCGAGAATGCGCCGGTGGACAGTTGGGATCTGGTGTTCAAGCCCGAGAACATGGAAAAGCTCAAGGCCTGCGGCGTGGCGATGCTCGATTCGCCGTCGGAAATCCTGCCGCTGGCCCTGCATTACCTCGGCCTCGATCCGAACAGCCAGAACCCGGCGGACTATGAAAAGGCCAAGGCCTTGATGATGAAGATTCGCCCCTACGTGACCTACTTCAACTCGGCCAAGTACATGACCGACATCGCCAACGGCGACATCTGCGTGGCGATCGGTTATTCCGGCAGCTTCTACCAGTTCGGCAATCGCGCCAAAGAGGCGGGCAACGGCGTGGTGGTCGACTGGCGCTTGCCGAAGGAGGGCGCGCCGATCTGGTTCGACACGTTCGCCATTCCGAAGAGCGCGAAGAACGTCGCCGAGGCTCACGAATTCCTCAACCACTTGCTCGATCCGAAAGTGATCGCACCGATCAGCGATTTCCTCGGCTACCCGAATGCCAACAAGGACTCGATGCCGCTGGTCAACAAGGACATCACCGACAACCCCAACCTGACCCCGACCCGCGAAGCGCTGAAAACCCTGTATGTGGTCCAGCCGTTGCCGCAGAAAATGGAGCGGGTGCGCACGCGGGTGTGGACCAGTATCAAGTCCGATAAATAAGACCATTCCCTGTAGGAGTGAGCCTGCTCGCGATCGCGGTGTGTCAGTTGACGTAGATGTTGGCTGATACACCGCGATCGCGAGCAGGCTCACTCCTACAAGGGTTTTGTGTGGGTCATTCGGTGCTGCTTTCGCCCTCGCGGGTGGTCACCAGACTCAACAGCACCGAGCCCAGAATCACCGAGCCCACTACCGCCAGCGACCACTCCACCGGCATGTGAAACCACGGCATCAGCACCATCTTGCCGCCGATGAACACCAGCACGATCGCCAGCCCGTATTTGAGCAGGTGAAAACGGTCAGCCATGTCCGCCAGCAGGAAGTACAGCGCGCGCAGGCCCATGATCGCGAAGATGTTCGAGGTGAAGACGATGAACGGGTCGGTGGTGACGGCGAAGATCGCCGGGATGCTGTCGACCGCGAACATCAGGTCGCTGGCCTCGATCAGCACCAGCACAAGGAACATCGGTGTAGCCCAGCGCACGCCGTTTTGCAGGATGAAAAACCGCTCGCCGCGGAAACCGCTGGTGATACGCATATGCCCGCGCACCCAGCGCAACAGCGGGTTGTTGTCGAGATCCGGTTGCTGGTCGGCGAACACCAGCATCTTGATCCCGGTGATGATCAGGAACACACCGAACGCATACAACAGCCATTCGAACTGCGACACCAGCCATACGCCGGCAAAGATCATTATCGCGCGCATGACAATCGCGCCGAGCACGCCATATAGCAGCACGCGCCGCTGCAATTCCGGCGGCACGGCGAAGTAGCTGAAGATCATCACGAAGACGAACATGTTGTCGATCGACAGCGACTGCTCGATCAAATAACCGGTGAGGAACTCCAGGGTTTTCTGCCGGGCGATTTCACCGCCAAATTCGCCGTGCAGGTACCACCAGAGCAAACCGGCGAAGCTCAGCGCCAGCAGGCACCAGGCAACCACCCAGGCCGACGCTTCACGTACCGAGACCCGGTGCGCCTTGCGCCCGCCAAAGACAAACAAGTCCAGGGCCAGCATGGCCAGAACGAAGACGATGAAGGCGCCCCACATCCAGGGTTCGCCGATATTGATGTTCGTGGCAGGCATGGCACGCTCCCTGTCTTTTTACTTGCTGCAAACACCTCTCCTGTGGGAGCGCGTTTGCTCGCGAATGCGATGGAACAGTGAAGTTGAGGTTGCCTGACACACCGCGTTCGCGAGCAGGCTCGCTCCCACAGGGATCATCTTCACTTTTCGATCAAAGTCAGACGGGGCCATGCTAGCGACGGATTTATGCCAAAGAAAAATCGTTTATTTCTGACTGACAGTTCGGCAAAAACGAAGTATCAGCGAAAGAACTCCCCCGGCGTCTCACCAAATTGCTGACGAAATGCGGCAATGAACGCCGATGTCGAGTCGTATCCGCAGGCCAGCGCGACATCGGTCACACGCTCACCTTTCTCCAGCGGGGTCAGCGCCCCGAGCAGGCGCAGACGCTGGCGCCAGGCGCGGAAGGTCAGGCCGGTGTCGCGCAGGAACAGCCGCGTCAGGGTCTTTTCGGTGACGCCGAATTTGCCGCTCCAGTGGCTCAGCGTGGTCTGCTGTTCCGGATGTTGCTCCAGGCTCTGGTAGATCTGCTTCAAGCGCGGGTCTTGTGGCAGCGGCAGCATCAGGTCGATGGTTGGCGCATCGGCCAGCTGATCGAGGATGACTTGGGCGAGGCGTCCGTCAGGGCCGCTCTCGTCATACTCCACCGGAACCTGACTGAAGGCGCGGATCAACTCCCTGAGCAGATCGCTGACGCCCAGCACATGGCAATGTCCGGCCGCCCAACCGGTGACGCTGCTGTCGATATACAGGCTGCGCATTTCCGTGTGCGGGGCGCTGAACACCCGGTGCGGTACGCCCGCCGGTATCCACACCGCACGCTCCGGCGGCGCGACGAAGCGGCCGGCGCTGGTCTGCACTTCGAGCACGCCCTGAATCGCATAGGACAACTGCACCCACGGATGGCTATGACGGCGGGTGAGGGCGCGGTTGGGCAGTGATTCGGTGCGTCCATACACAGGACGCGGCAGGCTGGGCAACCCGGGAACACTGCGGCGAACGCTCTTGGCATGTCCTTTGGGCGGCATCTTGCGGCTCTTCGGCGTTAGTCGGTAATTGCCAGTCACGTTAGAGTCGTCGGCACGCACTGGCAACCCCCGGATGAATCTCATGACGCGCCCACGTTTTCTGCCCGATAACTTCACCCTGACTCTGATCGGCGTTGTCCTGCTGGCCAGCTTCCTGCCCGCCAGCGGCCAGGTCGCGGTCGGCTTTGGCTGGCTGACCAACATCGCTATTGCCCTGCTGTTTTTCCTGCACGGCGCCAAGCTGTCGCGCGAATCGATCATTGCCGGCGCCGGCCACTGGCGTTTGCATCTGCTGGTGTTTGGCCTGACTTTCGTGCTGTTCCCGATTCTCGGCCTGGCGCTCAAACCGCTGTTGTCACCGCTGATCGGCGATCAGCTGTACATGGGCATGCTCTACCTTTGCGCGTTGCCAGCCACGGTGCAGTCGGCCATCGCGTTCACTTCGCTGGCGCGAGGCAATATTCCGGCAGCGATCTGCAGCGCGGCGGCGTCCAGCCTGTTCGGGATTTTTCTTACGCCGCTGCTGGTGACTTTGCTGCTCAACGTCCACGGCGACGGCGGCTCGACCCTCGATGCGATCGTGAAAATCAGCGTGCAGTTGCTGCTGCCATTTATCGCCGGGCAGATCGCCCGCCGCTGGATCGGCGCGTGGGTAGGGCGCAACAAGAACTGGCTGAAATTCGTTGACCAGGGTTCGATTCTGCTGGTGGTCTACGGCGCGTTCAGCGAAGCGGTCAACGAAGGCATCTGGCAGCAGATTCCATTTTTCGAGCTGCTCGGCCTGGTGGTGGTCTGCTGCATCCTGCTGGCCCTGGTGCTATTGGCCTCGACCCTGCTTGGCAAAGCCTTCGGCTTCAATCAGGAAGACCGCATCACCATTCTGTTCTGCGGCTCGAAAAAGAGCCTGGCCACCGGCGTGCCGATGGCGCAGGTGTTGTTCGCCGGCAGCACCATCGGCGTGCTGATTCTGCCGCTGATGCTGTTCCACCAGATTCAACTGATGGTCTGCGCGGTTCTGGCCCAGCGCTATGCCAAGCGGCCGGAGTCGGTGCCTGATCTGATGGCGCAGGTCGACCCGTAAAAACCCTTCACAGCCCCGAGTACTTGACCGCCGCTGCGGCCCGCGTCGGCACATCCAGCGTGCGCAACAACGACGACACATGGATGCGCACCGTGAACGGCGAAATATCCAGTTCACGGGCGATTTCCTTGTTGGTCTTGCCTTGCGCGATCAACCGCAGCACGTCCTGCTGACGCGGCGTCAGCGTCGTCGCGGTTTCCAGCGGCAGCAAGCCGGACGGCGCCGACTTCACCAGCACCTCGCCATCACGGATCGCCAGAATCGCCTGGCCGATTTCATCCGGCGCGATGTTCTTGCCGATAAAGCCGTCAATGCCCGCCGCCATGACTTCACTGATCAACGCCTGGTCGTCGACCATCGAAACTACGATCAGCGTGGTGCGCGGCAATCGTCTTCGCAAGTCGGCGAGCTGGGTGATGCAGGTCAACCCGGGAAAACGCAGATCGAGCATCAGCGTGTCCGGCTCGTCGCCCTGTGGCAGCAGCTCGAGCACAGCGTCGAAGTCGCCGGCCTCGCAGATATTCGCTGCGGGCAGCACGCGCTGTACGGTGCGCAGCATCGCCTCGCGAAACAGTGGATGATCGTCGGCTATGATGATCCGGCATGTCATGACGTGACCCTCCCTGGGTCAGGCGTGATTCAAGGCCTGCACCTTAGCACTGGACGCGAAGGTTGCCTGTAGGCTGCTTCCGAAACTGACGATTGCTGCACAAGGACGTTTACCATGAAGTTCGAGAAAAATACCGAACTCGACCAGGCCAACCTGCGCATCATCATCGCCGCCATCGCGGTGGTTTACATGGTTGTGCTGGGTTTTCTGCCGGGCCAGCGCTTCGATACCTACCTGCCGGTCATCACTTACATTGTCCTGTTTCTGCTCGCCTCGATTGTGTTCCGCCAAGCCATTGCGCGCTGGCCGGGGCATTATCCGGCGCGACGGATTTTCGCCATGGTCCACGATTACACCGGCACCTGTTTTGGTCTGGTGATCGGCGGCGAAGCGGCGCTGCCACTGTACGCGGTGATGGTCTGGGTCAACCTCGGCAACGGCATGCGCTACGGCTCGCGTTACCTGGCGATTGCCACCGGCCTGGCGCTCGTAGCGCTGCTGGTGGTCTATCGCTTGACGCCGTACTGGCAGGCGCAACCGTTCATGGTGTTGATGCTGTTGATCACCAGCACGGTGATTCCGTTTTACGCGCACTTGCTGTTGGAGCGTACGCGCAAGGCGTCGGAAGAAGCGGTCGCGGCGAATCTGGAGAAATCGCGCTTCCTCGCGCAGGCCAGTCACGATTTGCGTCAGCCGATTCATTCCATTGGCTTGTTCACTGCCTGTCTTCGCGAGTCGCATTTGGGCGACGACGAGCGACGGCTGGTCGATAACATCGACCGCTCGCTGCTTAACGTCTCGCAGTTATTCCGTTCGATTCTCGATCTTTATACGCTGGATAACGGCCGGGTCGAGGCGAAATGGCAAACGCTGAACCTCGGCGAATGGCTCGCGGACATCGTCCGCCAACATCAGGAAGCGGCGCGTTGGGCGGGTGTCGAGCTGCGTTTGCGACCCTGCCACCACTGGGTCAGAACCGACCCGGCGCTGCTGGCGACCATGGTGCAGAACGTGCTCTCCAACTGTTTCAAATACGGCGCGCAACGGCCGGTGCTGATCGGTGTGCGTAAGCGCGGGGCAGGGCTGGCCATCGTCATCCATGACCGCGGCAACGGCATTGCCGAAGAGCATCTGCCGAAGGTTTTCGAAGAGTTCTATCGAGTGCGACAAGTGCGCGATAAAGACGTCGAGGGGGTCGGACTGGGTCTGGCGATCGTCAAGCGTCTGGGTGAGTTGATCGATGTGCAGGTTGCGCTGCGTTCGCGGGTAGGGCGCGGCACAGCAGTAACCCTCGCCGGTTTATCGTTCGCAGCGGCGCCACCGTCACCGGTCATGCGCGATGAAGCGCGGCAGGTGGGTTTGTTGACGGGGCTAAAGGTGTGTCTGGTCGAGGATGACCGCAACGTATTGCTCGCGACCTCGGCGTTGCTCGAGCGCTGGGGCTGCGTGGTGCAGGCCGAGTGGTCGGCTGAGGATCTGGTCACCGACTGCGACATCATCGTCGCCGACTATGACCTCGGCACCCACGCCACTGGCATCGAGTGCATCGATGAGGTGCGCCGGCAACGCGGCTGGGCAGTGCCAGCGATGATCATCACCGGGCACGACATCGAAAAAATTCAGGCAGCCTTGCACGATCGGCAGATCGCCATTCTGTCGAAACCGGTGCGCCCGGCCGAGTTGCGCGCGACATTACGCGCCCTGCGTGATCGACAAGGCGAAGCGGTCGAAAAGACGCTGTAGAGGCTGATGTAAACGGGCGGCTCGGGAGCCCGCCCGTTTCTTCGGGGCGTTTATTGCGGACTGTTGAACTGGTCGGAATAGCTGCCGGTCATCAGCGCCGATGCCACGCGATCAGAGCCGACTCCGACCCGAGAATAGGCCACACGGTTGACGCCGGTGCGATCTGCGCCATCCGCTGCCAGCGTGCCGGCCCCGACCTTATCGGCGCCATCGGCAGCTACCGCCCCGGCACCGACCTTGTCAGCGCCATCGGAAGCCACTGCGCCGGCCCCGACCTTATCGGCGCCATCGGAAGCTACTGCCCCGGCCCCGACCTTATCAGCGCCGTCGGAGGCCACCGCGCCGGCGCCGACACGGTCGGCACCGTCAGAAGCTACCGCACCTGCACCGACCTTATCGGCGCCATCGGAAGCCACTGCTCCGGCACCGACCTTATCAGCGCCGTCGGAGGCCACCGCGCCTGCACCCACACGATCAGCACCGTCGGACGCCACCGCACCTGCACCGACCTTATCGGCGCCATCGGCAGCTACCGCCCCGGCACCAACATGATCAGCCCCATCCGAAGCCAACGCCTGCGGTTGCGCCGCCCACACACTCGGCACTGCGACACCGGCCGCTACCGCAAGAAGCACGCCTGACAACAACTTGTATTTCATGGTTTTCTCCACGACCCAGCAGCCAGAAAGCGATGAGATGTCGTCCGTTGCGTATGACCGGCGCTGTGACTCATTGGCTTGGGTTTACCTGGTTGGCGAAAGGCACGGGCACACCGAGCGGCGTGCGGGTGTCGACATAATTCTGATCGAACCGATTGAGTATAGGATCGGCCTCGGGAACTGCCACGGCGAGGAGATCGACGGACAAAAAAGACGAAGCCCGCATTGCGCGGGCTTCGTTGTGCGTGGCTTCTTATATGCTCGCCAGTGCCTGGGCCAGGTCGGCGCGCAGGTCTTCGACGTCTTCAACCCCGACCGACAACCGCACCAGTCCATCGCCAATACCCAGCTTCGCGCGGGTCTCCGGTGGAATCGTCGCGTGGGTCATGATCGCCGGATGCTCGATCAGGCTTTCCACGCCACCGAGGCTTTCGGCCAACGCAAAGATCTTCACGTTTTCCAAAAACCGCCGTGCACCGGCCAGGTCGATGTTCAGGTCGACGGAAATCATTCCGCCAAAACCGCGCATCTGCCGCTTGGCCAGTTCATGCTGCGGATGCGACGTCAGGCCCGGATAGTAGACGCGCTTGACCTGCGGTTGCTGCTCGAGCCACTGCGCCAGATCCAGGGCGTTGCTGCAATGGCGCTCCATGCGCAGCGCCAGGGTTTTCACCCCGCGCAAGGTCAGGAACGCATCGAACGGCCCGGAAATCGCGCCGACGGCGTTCTGCAGAAAACCGAGTTTTTCCGCCAGCTCGGCGTTCTGCCCGACCACGGCAATGCCGCCGATCACGTCGGAGTGGCCGTTGAGGTATTTGGTGGTCGAGTGCAGGACGATGTCGAAACCCAACTCCAGCGGACGCTGGATGTACGGGCTGGCAAAGGTGTTGTCGGCGACGCAGATGATCCCGCGAGCGCGGCAGATGCGCGCGATTGCGGCCAGGTCCGACAGGCTTAGCAGCGGGTTGGTCGGGGTTTCGACCATGACCATGCGTGTGTCGTCCTGCAGCGAGGCTTCGAACGCCGACAGGTCGGCCAGATCGACGAAGCTGAAACGATGCCCGGCGCTGCGCTGGCGAACCTTGTCGAACAGGCGGAACGTGCCACCGTAAAGATCATTGCCAGAAACGATGTGCGAGCCGGCATCGAGCAATTCCAGCACCGTGGAAATCGCCGCCAGCCCTGAGGCGAAGGCGAATGCGCGGGTGCCGCCTTCGAGGTCGGCGACACAGCGTTCCAGGGCGAAGCGCGTCGGGTTGTGCGAGCGGCCGTAATCGAAACCCTTGTGCACGCCGGGGCTGTCTTGCAGGTAAGTGGAGTTGGCATAGATCGGCGGCATCAGCGCGCCGGTGGTCGGGTCCGGCTCCTGCCCGGCGTGGATCACCCGGGTGGCGAAGCCTTGGGATTTATCGTCGTGCTGACTCATGCAAGGGATCTCCGTAATTGGTTGAGCATGTCGGTGCGGGTGATCAGGCCATGGAAGCCGGAGGCGTCGGCGATGATCGCAACGAGGCCACGGCTGAGCACCGCTTCCAGCTCGGCCAGGGTCGCGGCCGGCGCAAGGGTTTGCAGTTTGTCGGTCATCACGCTGGACACCGACTGGCTGAAGCGCGCGGCGTCTTCGTGCACGCCGAGAAGGATGTCGGACTCATCGATCACGCCCACCAGCTGCTTGCCTTCGACCAGCACCGGCAGTTGCGAAACATCCGCCAGACGCATGCGCTGGAACGCGGTGAGCAGGGTGTCGTCAGGGCCGACGCTGATAACCCGGCCGTCCTCGAAACGCCGGGCGATCAAGTCGCGCAAATCGCCGTAGCCCTTGCGTTGCAACAAGCCCTGATCGGTCATCCACTGGTCGTTGTAGACCTTCGACAGGTAACGCGTGCCGGTGTCGCAGACGAAACTGACCACGCGTTTCGGCTCGGTCTGTTCGCGGCAATAACGCAGCGCGGCGGCGAACAGGGTGCCGGTCGAAGAGCCACCGAGAATGCCTTCGGCCTTGAGCAACTGGCGGGCGTGATCGAAGCTTTCTTCGTCGCTGATCGAGTAGGCGTGGCGCACGCTGGACAGGTCGGTGATCGATGGAATGAAGTCTTCGCCGATGCCCTCGACCGCCCACGAGCCGGGGGTCGGCAGGCTGCCGTCGCGGCTGTATTGGGCCATGACCGAACCGACCGGATCCGCCAACACCATTTCCAGATTCGGCTGCACACGTTTGAAGAAACGACTCAACCCGGTCAGCGTCCCGGCCGAACCGACGCCGACGACGATGGCGTCCAGATCATGTTCGGTCTGCGCCCAGATCTCCGGCGCGGTGCTGCATTCATGGGCCAGCGGGTTGGCGGGATTATTGAACTGGTCGGCAAAAAACGCCCCGGGAATATCCTTGGCCAAACGCGCGGCGACGTCCTGGTAATACTCGGGATGACCCTTGCCGACGTCGGAGCGGGTGATGTGCACTTCGGCGCCCATGGCCTTCAAGTGCAGGACTTTCTCGGTGGACATCTTGTCCGGCACCACCAGCACCACACGATAGCCTTTGGCACGGCCGACCAGCGCCAGACCGAGACCGGTGTTGCCGGCGGTGGCCTCGACAATCGTGCCGCCCGGTTGCAGGCGGCCGTCACGTTCAGCGGCGTCAATCATCGCCAGACCGATGCGGTCCTTGATCGAGCCGCCGGGATTCTGCGATTCGAGTTTGAGAAACAGCGTGCACGGTCCGGTATCAAAACGGGTGACCTGAACCAGCGGAGTATTGCCTATCAGCCCAAGCACGGCAGGGCGTGATTCCTTCGACATTTCTTCACCTCTTTATGGTGTTGATCGCGTTCCGATCGCGGGGAAAAGACTCGCGTGCAACTTAGGCGCAGACATCTTCACTCGCAACCTTTAATCCTTGAGAAATCCAGCCATTTGGATCTAACGATAGAACGAATTTGCCAAGCTGCCGGAACAGTTCGAACGTGTTTACAGTGAGGCGTCATCGAGTATTCAAAGGGCGTCTTCGCCGCGACAAAAGCTTGATCTGGGCGTCGCAGTTATGATCGTTCCCACGCTCTGCGTGGGAATGCAGCCGGGGACGCTCTGCGTCCAACGGTCCAAAGATCGCAGCCTTCGGCAGCTCCTACAGGAGTGCCTGTGCATGAGTAGAACTTGTGATGATCTAGAATAAATTGAGTTTGTTTCATCAAGCCTCGTTCCCGACAATGGCCGCCATCGAATAAGCACCTGGAGTTGTTCTCATGGCACTGGCCCATTCCCTTGGATTTCCGCGCATCGGTCGCGACCGCGAACTGAAGAAAGCGCAAGAGGCGTTCTGGAAAGGAGAACTGAACGAGGCGGGCCTGCGTGACGTTGGGCGTGAGCTGCGCAAGGCTCATTGGGACCTGCAGAAAAACGCCGGCATCGACTTGCTGCCAGTCGGCGATTTCGCCTGGTACGACCAGGTGCTGACCCACTCGCTGATGTTCGGCGTGATCCCCGAGCGCTTCCGCCCGCACGATGGCAAAGCCACCCTGCAAACCCTGTTCAGCATGGCTCGCGGTGTCAGCAACGCTTGCTGCGGCGGCGCTCATGCCCAAGAGATGACCAAGTGGTTCGACACCAACTATCACTACCTCGTACCGGAATTCAGCGTCGATCAACAATTTCAGCTGGGTTGGGAGCAGTTGTTTGAAGAAGCTGAAGAGGCGCGCGCGCTGGGGCACAACGTCAAACCGGTGATCATCGGCCCGTTGACCTATCTGTGGCTGGGCAAAACCAAAGGCACTGATTTCGACAAGCTCGATTTGCTTGATCGCCTGCTGCCGCTGTACGGCCAGATCTTTGCGCGGCTGGCGGCACTGGGCGTGGAATGGGTGCAGATCGATGAGCCGATTCTAGTGCTCGATCTGCCCCAGGACTGGAAAAATGCCTTCGAACGCGCCTACAACCAGATCCAGCGCGATCCGCTGAAAAAACTGCTCGCCACCTACTTCGGTGGTCTGGAAGAAAACCTCGGTCTGGCGGCGAACCTGCCGGTCGATGGCCTGCACATTGATCTGGTGCGCGCGCCGGATCAGTACCCGACGATTCTGGATCGTCTGCCGGCCTATAAAGTGCTGTCGCTGGGTGTGGTCAACGGTCGGAACGTCTGGCGCTGCGATCTGCACAACGCGCTGGCGACGCTGCGGCATGCCCATGAGCGTCTGGGTGATCGTTTGTGGGTGGCGCCGTCCTGCTCGTTGCTGCACAGCCCGGTGGACCTGAGTCGTGAAGACCAGCTCGATGCCGAACTGAAAAGCTGGCTGGCGTTTGCCGTGCAGAAGTGCGAAGAGGTCGCCGCGCTCGCCCAGGCTGTCAGCGAGCCGGAAGCGCCGCAGGTGCTGCGCGCGTTGGCGCAGAGCCGTGCGGTGCAGACCAGTCGCGCCGCCTCGCCGCGCATTCACAAACCGGCGGTGCAGGCACGGGTAGCGGCGATCACAGCCGGCGATGCGCAACGTCAATCGCCGTTTGCCCAGCGCATTGCCAAACAGCGGCGCAAGCTTGATCTGCCGCTGTTCCCGACCACCACCATTGGCTCGTTTCCGCAAACGGCGGCGATTCGTCTGGCGCGTCAGGCCTACAAGCAGGGCAAGCTCAGCGCGGCGGATTACACCGACGCCATGCACAGCGAAATTCGCCACGCGGTGGAGATTCAGGAGCGCCTCGGGCTGGATGTGCTGGTGCACGGTGAAGCCGAGCGTAACGATATGGTCGAGTATTTCGCCGAACAACTCGATGGCTACGCTTACACTCGCTTCGGCTGGGTGCAGAGCTACGGTTCGCGTTGCGTGAAACCGGCGGTGATTTTCGGCGACCTGAGCCGCCCGCGAGCAATGACGGTCGAGTGGATCCGCTACGCCCAGAGTCTGACCGACAAAGTCATGAAAGGCATGCTGACCGGTCCGGTGACCATGCTCATGTGGTCGTTCCCGCGCGAAGATGTCAGCCGTGAGGTCCAGGCACGACAACTGGCGCTGGCGATCCGTGACGAGGTGAATGATCTGGAAGCGGCGGGAATCAAAATCGTCCAGATCGACGAAGCGGCGTTCCGTGAAGGCTTGCCGTTACGCCGGGCGCAGTGGCCGGCGTATCTGCACTGGGCGAGCGAAGCGTTCCGCCTGTGCGCCTCCGGGGTGCGCGACGAGACGCAGATTCATACGCACATGTGCTACAGCGAGTTCAACGATGTGATCGAGTCGATCGCGGCGATGGACGCCGATGTCATCACCATCGAAACCTCGCGTTCGGACATGGAACTGCTCGAAGCGTTTGAAGCGTTCGCCTACCCGAACGACATCGGCCCGGGCGTCTACGACATTCACTCGCCACGCATTCCCGAAGTGGCGGAGATGGTCGGGCTGCTGCGCAAAGCTGCCCGGCGCATTCCGGCTGAGCGCCTGTGGGTCAACCCGGATTGCGGCTTGAAAACCCGTGCCTGGCCAGAAACCGAAGCGGCGTTGGTGCACATGGTCAGCGCCGCGCGGCAACTGCGCAGAGAGTGGGCATAGTAGCCAACGCAGTCCCCTGTAGGAGTGAGCCTGCTCGCGATAGCGGAGTGTCATTCAACACATAAGCGACTGACCCACCGCTATCGCGAGCAGGCTCACTCCTACAGGGGGTGTGATTCCGGATGGCACGGCAGGCTCGCAATTGTTACCGTGACCCACCGCAACCCAGGTACCTCCCGCACCCATGGACCCCCAGCCAGTCATTCAAGCCGCCTCTGAAGCCGACATCCCGGCCATCCTCGATTTCACCCTCAAGGCCCGCGCCGAGCTGTTTCCCAAACTCAGCGCCTCCGGCACGCCTGACGATCTGGCGCGTTTCGCCGAGGTTTATCTGCATGGCGCAGGCTGCTTTCTGATCGCTCGTCATGCAGGGCAGATCGTCGCCTCGATCGGCTATCTGCCGTATGACCGACGCTTCCCGCAACTGGTGTACCCCGGCCTGAAAGTGGTGGAAGTCGTGCGCCTGTTCGTCCTGCCTTCGCAGCGCCGATCAGGACTCGCTGGTGCGCTGTATCGGGCGTTGAAGGAACACGCGCTAGCCAACGGCGTGGAGCTGATCTACCTGCACACCCATCCGTTTCTGCCGGGCGCCATCGAGTTCTGGCAGCGCAAGGGTTTTGCCATTGCTCAGGTCGACAAGGACCCGGTCTGGCAGACCACGCACATGCAATCGTTCATGAATGAAAACGCAATATCTGCGCGCCATCGAACGGATCCGTCAGGTAGTGCGCCCTGACCCCGAAGGTCGTCTGTAAGCGCTCCGGCGTCAGCACGTGCAGCGGTTCGCCGAGCGCCACCAGCCGCCCGCGTTCCAGCACCGCCAGGCGATCGCATTTAAGCGCCTGATTGAGATCGTGCAGGGCGATCAGCGTAGTCACCGGCAGAGTGCGCACCACTTGCAGAATGCTCAATTGATGCTGGATGTCGAGGTGGTTGGCCGGCTCGTCGAGCAGCAGAATCTGCGGGCGCTGCGCCAAGGCGCGAGCGATGTGCACGCGCTGGCGTTCACCGCCGGAGAGGCTGCGCCAGAGGCGGTTGCGCAGGTGCACGGCGTCAACGTCGACCAGCGCTTGCTCGACGATGGCGGCATCGGCCGGCGACCACGGTTGCAGCGCCGACAACCATGGCGTGCGCCCCAGCGCGACGGCGTCGAACACGCGAATGCCATCGTCGGTATCGGCCTGCTGTTCAACCACGGCGAGCGTTTGCGCGATGCTGCGCCGGGACAACTTGCAAAGCGCCTGGCCGTCGAGCCGCACTTGGCCTGTGCTCGGTTCACGCAGGCCGGCGAGCAGTTTCAGCAATGTGGATTTGCCGGAGCCGTTCGGGCCAACGATACCGAGGGTTTCACCACGCTGAACATCGAGACTGACACCGTGGAGCAACTCGGCACCACGCACCTTGAAGCCCACACTCGCACAACTCAGAACCGGGTTCATCGCGCCGATCTCCGACCCACCAGAATCAGCGCGAACACCGGTGCGCCCACCAGCGCGGTGATCACGCCGACCGGAATCACCTGACCCTTGATCAGGGTGCGTGACAGCACATCGGCGGCAATCAGAAACACCGCACCGCCCAGCGCACTGGCCGGCAGCAGACGCGCATGACCGGTGCCGAGCAACAACCGCGCGGCATGGGGAATCACCAGACCGACAAAGCCGATCGAGCCGACAATCGACACCATCACCGCCGTTACCAGCGCGGCGCAGCCAATCAATAGAATCTGCACACGTCGTACTGGAATGCCGAGAGACGCCGCCGAATCCGCGCCAAAGGTGAACGCATCCAGCGCCCGGCGATGCCACAGACAAACAACCAACCCCAACACAGCCACCGGCACTGCCAG
This sequence comes from Pseudomonas sp. HN2, assembly GCF_020736465.1. NCBI lineage: Bacteria > Pseudomonadati > Pseudomonadota > Gammaproteobacteria > Pseudomonadales > Pseudomonadaceae > Pseudomonas > Pseudomonas sp. HN2. The sequence goes on along the minus strand of NZ_CP085885.1, from coordinate 3,520,743 downwards.
CCACACCGACGGCCAGCGCACGCCGCCGAGATTGCCGAGCAGCCAGAACATGATCCCGCGCGCCTGTTCGGAGCTGGCCGAGCGGGTGATCAGAAAAGCCGTGAGGGCGTTGAACAGCTGCGAGCCGGCAATCCCGGCAAGAATGATCTGTCCGGTGCCGCTGGCCGAGCCGCTGACCCGTGCCAACAGAATCACCAGCACGAACGCGGTCACCGCACCGGCGAAGGCACCGGCCGACAGCGAGATCGCTCCGGCGCCGACGCCGAGCAGGGCGACCATCACCGCGCCGGTCGAGGCACCTGCGGAAATCCCCAGTAGATACGGATCGGCCAACGGATTGCGCAGCAGCGATTGCAGGATCACCCCGCATGTCGCCAGGCCGGCACCGCAGGCCGCCGCGACCAGCGCGCGGGTCAGGCGATAGTTCCAGACGATGCCTTCGTCGATCGGGTCGAGCACATAACCGGCGCCCCACAGCTTGTTCGCCAGCACTTGCAGCACCACGCTCGGCTCGATGGAGGTCTCACCAATGGCCACACCGCCGATCAGCGCGACCGACAGCGTCAACAGAACCAGCAGGGCACGGATCACGCGACTGCTCATTGCGACAGGTCGTAGCCGTTGATGGCGGTGGCCAGTTGTGCGAGGCCATCGAAGGTGCGCAGGCTGGCCTGCATGGCCATGGCGTCGAGGACGATGATGCGGTTGTGCTTGACCGCGTCCATGTTGCGCGTCACCGGATCACTGCGCAGGAAGGCGAGCTTCTTCTGGTAGTCGTCAGCCGGGAAACGCCGGCGATCCATGCGCGCGATGACCAGAAACGTCGGATTGGCCTTGGCGATGGTTTCCCAGCCGACGGTCGGCCATTCTTCATCCGACTCGACGATGTTGCGCACGCCGAGGGTGCTGAGCATGAAATCGGGCACACCTTTGTGCCCGGCCACGAACGGCTCGATGTCCATCTCGGCGCTGGAGAACCACACCAGGGCGCTGACGTCTTTGCCCTGCTGGTTTTTCGCGGTGGCGATCGATTGTGCGAGGCTGGCTTTGAGCTGCTCATTGAGCTGTTCGCCACGCGCCTGCACGTCGAAAATCGCCGCCAGTTGGCTCACGCCTTTGTAGACGCTGTCGATGCGAAACGGCGCCAGCCGCGTGCCGTCCGCACCGACGAGGTTGTCCTTGGCTTCGCAATCGGAGGGCAGCAGGTAGGTCGGAATCTTCAGCTCGTGAAACTGCTCGCGGGTGCCGACCGCGCCTTGCGGGCCGACCATCCATTCCAGCTCGACGGCGACCAGTTCCGGGCGTTTGCCGATCACCGCTTCGAAACTCGGCTCGTTATCGGCGAGGCGCTCGATCCTGTCGTTCTGCGCTTTGTATGTGCCCAGCACGTCGTTGAACCACAGCGAAGTGCCGACAACCTTGTCGCCCAGGCCCAAGGCATAGAGCATTTCGGTGCCGGCCTGGCCGATGGTCACCGTGCGTGCGGGCGCGTGCTGGAAAGTAAGGCTGCTGCCGCAGTTTTCCACGGTCAGCGGATAGGCAGTCGGCGCCGCTTGCGCCAGGGCGCAGAGGCTCAGAGAGGTGAGCAGGGTGGCAACGCGGGGCAGCAGCATGGGGCAGTCTCCAGGGGGAACCGTACGGGAGCGGGCGGGTACGGTCTGGAAACACACCTCGGGCGCGGTCGTGGAAACTGCGCTAGGCCGGCATGGTGAAAAAGCGCACGGCACGATGTCCTTCCCGGACACCCCGCCGGTTAGTCAGTCACTGTGCCGGCAGGTCTCCTGACTGATGCGTCATCGCCATGCTCCGGCCTTCCCGGGGATTACCCAGTGGCAGTCGAGGAGCAGGCTCGGCACCTACAGTTGCGGGGGCAGTTCCGATTGATGCTGTGCAAGCATTTCGGATTCCCTATTAATTCCGTGTGGAAACCGGCGCGGGCATGGTAGTCGATCAGGCCGGTGAAGGGGAGCCGAATCTGCTGTGTTTCCATGCCGGAGCGTTTGCAATCCGTGGCAATGTTTGGCTAGTATACGAAACATATACATATCGTAGTGGATTCATATATGGGCATCGTAAAGATTTCAGAGGACATGCACGAAAATCTGCGCATCTCCAGCAACGCACTCAGCCGCTCGATCAACGCGCAGGCCGAGCACTGGATGCGCATCGGCATGCTCGCCGAGCTGCACCCCAACCTCGACCACAGCGCCATTTGCCGCCTGCTGATCCGCGCCGAACAGAACGGCGGACTGGATCTGCACCAACTGACACAGGAAGCCGTCAGCGCATGAGAAACCAGATCAGGATCAACACACCCGCCGACATCGAAAAATCCCGCGCCGCCGGCAAACTGGCTGCCGAGGTGCTGGCGATGCTGGTGCCGCATGTGAAGGCCGGCGTGACCACCGATGAGCTCGACCGGTTGTGCAACGACTACATCGTCAATGTGCAGAAAGCCGTGCCGGCCAATGTCGGTTATCACGGTTTCCCGAAAACCGTCTGTGCATCGGTCAACGATGTGGTGTGTCACGGGATTCCGTCGGGCACGCCGTTGAAGGACGGCGACATCGTCAACCTCGACATCGCCGTGATCAAGGACGGCTGGTTCGGTGATACCAGCCGCATGTACGTGGTGGGTGAGGCGACCGCCGAAGCGCAGCACCTGATCAAGACCACCTACGAGGCCATGTGCGCAGGCATTCGCGCAGTCAAACCGGGCGCGACGCTGGGCGATATCGGCCATGCGATCCAGCGCCTGGCGGAGGCGGAGGGCTTCAGCGTGGTCCGCGAGTATTGCGGTCACGGCATCGGCAAGATCTATCACGATGAGCCGCAGATCCTGCATTACGGTTTTCCCGGTCAGGGTCTGAAGCTCAAGGCCGGGATGATCTTCACCGTGGAACCGATGCTCAATGCCGGCAAGCGCCATGTGAAGAACATGCCGGACGGCTGGACCGTGCTGACCAAGGACGGCTCGTTGTCGGCGCAGTGGGAGCATATGGTCGCGGTGACAGAGACCGGATTCGAAGTGCTGACGGCGTGGCCGGATGAGATTGAAGGGTACCGGGCCATTGGCTGAGACCGCGTCGCCTGCTTGCCCTCACCCTAGCCCTCTCCCAGAGGGAGAGGGGACTGACCGAGGTGTTGTTGCGAGATACGCCGAGGTGCGATACCGAGTCGATCTTACATTTGAACAGCATGAAGATCGGCTCCCTTTCCCCCTCGCCCCCCTGGAGGAGAGGGCTGGGGTGAGGGGTTAGATCCAACTGACTCAGCGCAATCAGTGGGCACCTGCGGCCTTGTTCAAATCGCTCTCGGTCCATTCGGTATAAACGCACGCATCCGCCGTCGCCCAGCGCACTCGCACCGGGTCGCCAGCCTTGAGCGGCATGCCCGCCGCCGACAGGGCTTTTACCGTCATCGACGTCCCGCCTGCAGTCACCACGCTGCACGTCTGGCTCTCACCGAGAAACAGCACCTCCACCACGTTCGCCGAAACCTCATTCCAACCCGCCGCCAGCGGCTCATCCAGCGCTTGCTGCGTGCTCAGCGCCAAGGCCTTTTCCGGCCGCACCATCAGCAGCACATCCTGATCGGTGTGCAAGCCCGCCGTCAGCCGAATCGACAACGACTGCCCCTCGAAACTTGCCGCCGCATTGCCTTGCGCCTTGAGCTTGAGGAAGTTCGAGTTACCCAGAAACGACGCGACAAACGCATTCGGCGGATTCTGATAGAGGTCATAACCACTGCCCAGACCGACGATCTTGCCGTGGCTGAAAATCGCAATGCGTTGCGACAGACGCATGGCTTCTTCCTGGTCGTGGGTCACGTAGACGATGGTGATGCCCAGGCGGCGGTGCAGCTGGCGCAGTTCATCCTGCAAGTCCTCGCGCAGCTTCTTGTCCAGCGCGCCCAGTGGTTCGTCCATCAGCAGAATGCGCGGCTCGTAAACCAGCGCCCGGGCGATGGCGACACGTTGCTGCTGACCGCCGGACAGTTGCGAAGGGCGGCGATGGGCGAACTGTTCGAGCTGCACCAGTTTCAACATTGCATCGACGCGTTTTTCGCGCTCGGCGGCTGCCAGTTTGCGAATCGCTAATGGGAAGGCGATGTTGTCGCGCACCGACAGATGCGGGAACAGCGAATAGCGCTGGAAGACCATGCCGATGTCGCGTTTGTGCGGGGGCACGTTGACCAGCGACTGGCCATTGACGAGGATCTCGCCGCTGCTCGGTGTTTCAAAGCCGGCGAGCATCGACAGCGTCGTGCTTTTTCCCGAGCCGCTGGAGCCGAGGAAGGTGAGGAATTCACCGTCCTTGATGTCCAGCGAGATATTGTCGACGGCCGCAAAATCGCCGTAGTGCTTGTTCAGGTTGCGCAGGCTGACCAGGGGTTTGTCGTTCTGCTGGGATGCGTCTTTGATCACGGCACTCATGTCGTACTCCTGGGCGCTCAGGCGCTGATTTCGTTGCGCCGGCGCAGGGCGGCGGCGATCACCATGACCAAAACAGACAAGCCGATCAGCAGCGTCGAAGCGACGGCGATTACCGGGGTCAGGTCCTGGCGCAGGGTGGTCCACATTTTCACGGGAAGGGTTTGCAGGGTCGGGCTGGCCATCATCACGCTGAGCACCACTTCGTCCCACGAAACGAGAAAGGCGAAGAGGGCGCCGGCGACCATGCCCGGACGGATCGCCGGGAATGTCACCTTGAATACCGCCTGCAAGCGCGAGGCACCGCAGATCACGGCGGCGTCTTCAATCGACTGATCGAACAGCTTCAGCGAGTTGATGATCGAGATGATGGTGAACGGCAGCGCAACGATCACATGGCTGACGACGAAAGCGAACATCGTCCCGGTGTAGCCGAGCTTGAGAAACAGCGCGTACACCGCCACGGCAATGATCACCAGCGGCACGATCATCGGCAGGGTGAACAGGCCATACAACATCTCGCGTCCGGGAAAGCGTCCACGCACCAGCGCAAACGCCGTCGGCAAACCGAGGGCCACGGCACAAATGGTGGTCAGCACGGCAACCTTGAGACTGGCGGCAGCGGCGTTCATCCAGTCGGGATTGGAGAAGAACTGGCCGTACCATTTCAGCGTCCAGCCCGGCGGCGGGAACACCAGCCACTGCGAGGAGCCGAACGACAGCAGCACGATGAACACGATCGGCAACAGCAGGAACAGACCGATCAGCCCGGTGGTTGCATACAAGCCGAAGCGCATGCGCCGGCTCATGGCATTGGGAGTCAGGAGCATGTCGGCTTACCTCGCGTTACTGGCGCCAACCGGAGATTCCGGCTGAAGCTTCAGGTAGAAGTAGAACAGCACCAGGGTGATTGCGATCAGCAACGCAGCGCCGGCACTGGCCAGGCCCCAGTTGAGGAACGATTGCACCTGCTGAATGATGAACTCCGGCAGCATCATGTTCTGCGCCCCGCCAAGCAGCGCCGGGGTGACGTAGTAACCGAGCGACATCACGAACACCATCAGACCGCCCGAGGCCAGACCCGGCCGACACAGCGGCAGGAACACCCGGAAGAAGTTGGTCCACGGACTCGCGCCGCAGATCGAGCCGGCCTGCAGAATCATCGGGTCGATGGCCTGCATGGTCGCCTGCAACGGCAGCACGATGAACGGAATCATGATGTAGCTCATGCCGATCACCACGCCGGTCAAGTTGTGCACCATTTCCAACGGCTGATCGATGATGCCCATGGCCATCAGCGCTTTGTTGATCACCCCCGAGGCTTGCAACAGCACCAGCCACGAATAGGTGCGGGCGAGCAGGCTGGTCCACATCGACAGCAGCACGATGTTGAGGATCCAGCGCCCCCAGCCGCGCGGCACCAGGGTGATTGCCCAGGCCAGCGGAAAGCCCAGGAGCAGGCTGAACAGCGTCACCAGCCCGGCCACCGAAAAAGTGTTGAGCAGCACTCGCGCATAGGCCGAGTTGGCGAACAGTTGTTCGTAGTTGCCAAGGCCAGGCACCGGTTCCAGCACGCCGCGCAGCAGCAGGCCAATCAGCGGCGCGAGGAAGAACAGGCCGAGAAACAACAGCGCCGGGACGAGGTTGCCGGCGCCGCGCCAGCGTTGTTTGAAGGCCGAGCCGGTAGCGCCCGCGGCGCTCCCGGTGGCAGTGGAGGGACGGGGCGCAGTGGCCGCGATTTTCATTTGACCAGCCATTCGTTCCACCGTGTTGCGATAGCCGGACCGTTCTTGGCCCAGTATGCGAAATCAAGGGTGATCTGATCCTTGGCGTAAGCCGTCGGCAGGTTGGGCGCCAGCGTCGAATCCAGACGCTCCACACTGTCGAGGTTGACCGGGGCGTAGGCGGTCAGGTTGGAGAAATCGGCCTGGCCCTTGGCGCTGCTGGCGTTGGCGAGGAATTTCATCGCCGCGTCCTTGTTCTTCGAGCCTTTGGGGATGACCAGAATGTCGGCCATGACCAGGTTCTGTTTCCAGCTCACGCCGACCGGCGCGCCGTCTTCCTGCAGAGCGTGCACGCGACCATTCCAGAACTGGCCCATGCTCGCTTCACCGGACGCCAGCAGCTGCTGCGACTGCGCGCCGCCGCCCCACCAGACGATGTCTTTCTTGATGGTGTCGAGTTTCTTGAAAGCGCGATTCAGGTCCAGCGGGTAGAGCTTGTCAGCCGCGACGCCATCGGCCAGCAACGCCAGTTCGAGCACGCCGGGGCTTGGCCATTTATAGAGGGCGCGTTTGCCGGGGTAGGTCTTGGTGTCGAACAGCGCGCTCCAGTCCTGCGGCTTGTTGGCGCCGAGCTTGCCCTCGTTGTAGCCGAGGACGAAGGAGAAGAAGAACGAACCGACGCCGTGATCGCTGACGAAGCGCGGGTCGATCCTGTCGCGCTGGATCACTTTGAAATCGAGGGGTTCGAGCAGGCCTTCGGCAGCGGCGCGCAGGGCGAAATCGGCTTCGACATCGACCACGTCCCACTGCACGTTGCCGCTTTCGACCATGGCCTTGAGTTTGCCGTAGTCGGTCGGCCCGTCCTGCACGACGGTGATGCCGCTGGCCTTGCTGAACGGATCGGCCCAGGCCTGTTTCTGCGCATCCTGGGTGCTACCGCCCCAACTGACAAAATTCACGCTTTCGGCGGCCATTGCAGCCTGGCCGGTAACGCTGAGCAGTCCCGCGAAAAAGATCGCGGTTGCAGCTTTGTTCAACACCATGTTCACGCCCTCATTGTTGTGTTTTTGAGCGGGCCTTGCGTTGTTGCCCGCCTGTCGGGAGCAGTAGCTGGACGGTTTTTCAGGTCGCCCGGTCTATGGAATATCATATTATGGTATTCCAAACTTTGTGCAAGCATTTTGCCTTACCGGTTATCTGGCAGCTGTCCTTTTTTGTGGTTCGAAGAAATGGATCTGAAATGCAAACCCCTTGTAGGAGTGAGCCTGCTCGCGATAGCGGTGTGTCAGTCAACATCATTGCTGAGTGTCACACCGCTATCGCGAGCAGGCTCACTCCTACATTTGGATTCGTGCTCGACGAAAGTTATTCGGTGAAAGGGATACTCTCAACCACCTCGAGGTCATACCCGGTCAACCCTGCATACTTCAGCGGCGGGCCGAGGTGCCGCAGCTTGCCAACCCCCAGATTCTGCAGAATCTGCGCCCCGGTCCCGACTTCGGAATAGATCCGCGACTGCGAGCGGCTGAACTGCCTCGGCGGCTGGGTCAGTTGCGGCACGCGCTCCAGCAACGCCTGCGACGATTCGTGGTTGGCCAGCACCACCACAACCCCATGACCCTCCGCCGCGACCCGTTGCAACGCCGCCCACAGCGTCCAGTTCGTCGGCCCGCTGTACTCGGCACCGACCAGATCGCGCAGCGGATCGATCACGTGCACGCGCACCAGCGTCGGCTCTTCGCGACGCAAGTCGCCCATGACCATCGCCATGTGCACGCCGCCTTCAATGCGGTCTTCGAAGGTGATCAAACGGAACGTGCCATGCACCGTTGGCAGCTCACGTTCGCCGATGCGTTCGATGGTGTGCTCGGTGCTCAGGCGGTAGTGGATCAGGTCGGCGATGGTGCCGATCTTGATCCCGTGCTTGCGTGCGAACTGCTCCAGATCCGGGCGGCGGGCCATGGTGCCGTCGTCGTTCATCACTTCGACGATCACCGAGGCCGGGGTGAAACCGGCGAGGCGCGCCAGATCGCAACCGGCCTCGGTATGCCCGGCGCGGGTCAGCACGCCACCTTCCTTGGCGCGCAACGGGAAGATGTGACCGGGCTGCACCAGGTCTTCGGCGCGGGCATTCGGCGCGACGGCGGCGGCAACGGTGCAGGCACGATCCGCCGCGGAGATGCCGGTGGTCACGCCAACCGCCGCTTCGATCGACACGGTAAACGCCGTGCTGAACACGCTGCCGTTGGCGGGTACCATTTGCTCCAGGCCCAGACGCTGGCAATGTTCGTCGGTGAGGGTCAGGCAGATCAGCCCGCGCGCTTCGCGAGCCATGAAACTGATTGCCTCCGGCGTGCAGCGATCGGCGGCCAGCAGCAGGTCGCCTTCGTTCTCGCGGTCTTCGTCATCGACCAGCAGGACCATTTTGCCGAGGCGATAATCTTCGATGATTTCTTCGATGCTGTTGAAGGCCATGCTGGACTCTCAGGGTTCGTTGGAAATATATTGGTATACCATAATACAAAATCAACAAAGAGGTCACTATGAAGGCGTACTGGATTGCACACGTGGATATAGCCGATGCCGAGCACTACAGCCAATACACCCAGCGCACCCCCCAGGCGATTGCCGCATTCGGCGGGAAGTTTGTCGCCAGAGGCGGGCGCAGCGAAGCGCTGGAAGGCCGGCAGACGCCGCAGCGCACGGTGATCATCGAGTTCGAGAGCTACGAGCAGGCCGTGGCGTGCTACCGCTCGGCGGCGTATCAGGAAGCGAAAAGTTACCGCGAGGAATGGGCGAGGGCGGAGATCATCATCGTCGAAGGCGTCGTCCCGATTTAAGCAACAACAAACCCCCTGTAGGAGTGAGCCTGCTCGCGATAGCGGTGTGTCAGTCAGCAGTTCTCTAGCTGATACACCGCTATCGCGAGCAGGCTCACTCCTACAGAAAGCGAAGCGTTTTCAGCGCATGAAATGAATCTTGCCGCTGTCATCATTGCCCATGTAAATCCCGTACACCCCGGCCTGGCGCTCTTCGATATAGCGCTCGAGAATCTGCCGGATTGCCGGGTAGTAGATCTGCTCCCACGGAATGTCTTCAGGGGCGAAAAACTTGTAATCCAGGGTTTCCGGCCCGTACTGCCCGGTGATCTCCAGGGCAATGGCGCGGAAGATGATGTACACCTCGCTGATCTTCGGCACGCTGAAAATCGAGTACGGCGAGACGATTTCCGCGCGCACGCCGCTTTCTTCCCAGACTTCACGCAGCGCCGCCTGCTCGGTGGTCTCAAAGCTTTCCATGAAACCGGCGGGCAGGGTCCAGGTGCCCGGGCGCGGCGGGATCGCCCGTTGGCACAAGAGGTATTTGCCGTCCTGCTCGATGATGCAGCCGGCAATGATCTTCGGATTGACGTAGTGGATATAGCCGCAGCCGCGGCACATCAGGCGCTCGTGCGTATCGCCCGGCGGCGTCTGCTGACCGAGGTCAGGGCCACCGCATTTCGGGCAAAAGCTCGGGCTGAACATGTCATTGACCTATGCGCGGTTCTTTCAGCGCGATCGGCAGGGTGATGGCCGGGGTGCCCTTGACGGCGACGCCGGTTTCTTCCTGCTTGCGCTTGAGGTAATCGAGGGCCACGGCAGCGGCCGCGCGGACGTGATCGACACAGGCCTGATGCGCCGCCAGCGGATCACCGCTCTTGATCGCCTCGACCATTTTTTCCATCTCGTGGTTACTCGCGCCGCGGCGGTTTTCCTGGGACACCGAGGTCGCGCGCAGGTAGCTGATGCGCGCCTGCAACTGGCGCAACTGGGTGGCAGCGACATGGTTGCCCGAGCCTTCCAGCAGCACGTCGTAGAAGCCCTGCACCGAGTCGATGACCTGCTGCAGCTCGCCGTCCTTCAACGCCTTGCGGTTGTCATCGAGGGCCTTTTCCAGGGCCTTGATGTCCTTGGCTTTGGCGCGCAGGGTGAACAACTGCACGATCAGACCTTCGAGCACGCAACGCAATTCGTAGATATCGACGGCATCGGCGAGGGTGATGATCGCCACACGCGGGCCTTTGGCGTCGGCGAATTCCACCAGGCCTTCGGATTCAAGGTGACGCAGGGCTTCGCGCACCGAAGTGCGGCTGACACCGAGGCGATCACAGAGGTCGCGTTCGACCAGGCGATCCCCTGGCATGAGCTGGAAATTCATGATCGCGCTACGCAGTTTGTCCAGCACGATTTCGCGCAGGGTAACGGGGTTGCGATTGACCTTGAAGCTGTCGTCAAGTGGCTGGCGTTTCATGGGGTCCGCTCTTTAGCTTGGCTGTCCATGCCAGACGGGCATCAAAACAGCCGAGGGTTAACTGGAGGCCTCGGCGTCGGCTTCGGCAAAGGCTTCACGGGCCAGCCGGAAACTGTCCACGGCCGCCGGAACGCCGCAATAAATGCCGACCTGAAGCAGAATTTCGCGTATTTGCTCACGACTCAGGCCGTTACGCAAGGCACCACGCACATGCAGCTTGAGTTCGTGCGGGCGGTTGAGCGCCGAGATCATCGCCAGGTTGATCATGCTGCGCTCCTTGAGCGACAGACCTTCGCGACCCCAGACATGGCCCCAGCAGTATTCGGTGACCATTTCCTGCAGCGGACGGGTGAAATCGTCGGCGTTCTCTATCGAACGTTGCACGTAAGCTTCGCCCAATACCTGCGTACGGATCTGCAGGCCTTTTTCGTACTTTTCGTTACTCATTATTCCTCCAATCACCACAGATCCCCTGTAGGAGTGAGCCTGCTCGCGATAGCGGTGGATCAGTCGACATCAATGTTGAATGTCAGTCCGCTATCGCGAGCAGGCTCACTCCTACAGGGATTTGTGTGAATCCTTCAGGTCAGGGTGGGCAACGCACCCAGCTTGCCCTTGTGGTAAATCATCGGTGTCACCGGTTGCTCGGGCAGGATCAGGTTCTTCACCGCGCCGACGATGATTGCGTGATCACCACCGTCGTACTCACGCCACAACTCGCACTCGATGATCGCCGTCGCCTTGGCGAGGATCGGGTTACCCAAATCGCTCAAATGCCACTCGATACCCTTGGCCTTTTCCTTGCCCTTGCCGGCGAACGCGTAGGCTTCGGCGGTCTGCTCGGCGGAGAGCAAGTGGATAGCGAATTTCTTGCTGTCGCGCAGCACCGGGTAAGTGTCGGAGGCGTAGTTGGGGCAGAACAGCACCAGCGCCGGGTCGATCGACAGCGCGCTGAACGCGCTGGCGGTAATGCCGACGATACCGCCATCCGGGTCGAGGGTGGTGACCACCGTGACGCCGGACGGAAACGAGCTCATGACGTCTTTGTAAATGCCGGGTTCGATCATTTCGCAGGACTCCTAGCGCATCACAAACGGATCAGGCATTGGCGCCTGGGAGAGGTTGATCCACACCGTTTTCAGTTCGGTGTAGGCCAGCACCGAGTCGATGCCGCTTTCGCGTCCATAGCCACTGTTCTTGAAACCGCCGATTGGCGCCATCGCCGACACTGCGCGGTAAGTGTTGACCCAGATAATTCCTGAGCGCACATCGCGCGCCAGCCGGTGGGCGCGGCCCAGGTCACGGGTCCAGATGCCGGCGGCGAGGCCGAACTGCGAGTCGTTGGCGATCGCCAGCGCTTCGGCTTCGTCTTTGAAACGTATCACCGACGCCACCGGGCCGAACACTTCTTCCTGCATGATCTTCATCGAATTACGGTCGCATTCGAACAGCGTCGGCTCGTAGAACCAGCCTTCGCCGAGATCCGCCGGACGCTTGCCGCCGGTGCGCAAACGCGCGCCTTCGGCAATCGCATCGGCGACCAGCCCTTCGACCACCGCCAGTTGCTGCGCGGTGGCCATCGGGCCCATCTCGCTATGGTCTTCCTGCGGGTTGCCGATGCGGATGCGCTGGGCGCGTTCGACCAGACGATTGACGAATTCGTCGTAGATTTCGTCCTGCACCAGCAAACGCGAACCGGACACGCAGCTCTGCCCGGACGCCGCGTAGATCCCGGCAATCGCGCCGTTGATCGCACTGTCGAGATCGGCGTCGGCAAAAATGATATTCGGCGACTTGCCGCCCAGTTCCAGCGACAGCTTGGCGAAGTTTTCGGCGCTGCTGCGCACCACATGCCGTGCCGTGGCCGCGCCGCCCGTGAAGGCAATCTTGCGGATCAGCGGATGGCGGGTGAGGGCGGCGCCGGTGCTCGGGCCGTAACCGGTGACGACGTTGACCACGCCCGGCGGAATCCCGGCTTCGAGGGCCAGACGCGCCAGCTCGAGAATGGTTGCCGAGGCGTGTTCGGACGGCTTGATCACAATGGTGTTGCCGGCGGCGAGGGCCGGAGCGAGTTTGATCGCGGTCAGGTACAGCGGGCTGTTCCACGGAATGATCGCGGCGACCACACCCATGGCTTCGTGCACGGTGTAGGCAAACAGGTCGGGCTTGTCCAGCGGCAGGGTGCCGCCCTCAAGCTTGTCGGCCAGGCCTGCGGTGTAGTGGAAGAACTCCGGCAGGTAGCTGACCTGGCCACGGGTTTCGCGGATCAGCTTGCCGTTGTCGCGGCTTTCCAGCTGCGCCAGGTGTTCCTTGTTTTCTGCGATCAGGTCGCCGAGGCGACGCAGCAACTTGCCCCGCGCGGTGGCAGTGAGGCCACGCCACGCCGGGCTGTCGAAAGCGCTCTGCGCCGCTTGCACGGCGCGTTCGACGTCCGCTTCATCGGCGTCGGGCAGTTCCGCCCAGGCCTGCGCGGAGGCCGGGTTGAGGCTTTCGAAGGTCTTGCCGGAGAGGGCGTCGACCCAGTCTCCGCCGATGCACATCTGGAAGCGTGCGAGTGTCATGCAACGATCCCCTTTATATGGTTTTGTCGGGAGTGTGCGAATTGAAGGAATTCCAGCAGCATCTGGTTGACCAGACGCGGCGACTCTACCGGCATCATATGCCGTTGCTCGGGCAGCACGGCAACCTTCGCGCCGGGGATGCGTCGGGCCAGTTGCTCGGCCATTTCCGGGGTCGAGCCGGGGTCGAGTTCGCCTGTGGCGATCAGCGTCGGCGCCTGAATGCTGCTCAGGTCGTCGGCGCGGTACATGTCCTGGGTGGCGAACAATTCGTAGGTGGTCAGGTAACCCTGCGGATCGTTGTTGGCCAGTGTCTGACGCAACGCGGCGATCTGCGCCGGGTTGGCTGCCTGATATTCACGGCTGAACCAGCGTGACAGCGCGGCTTCGGCATTGGCGTCCGGGCCATGCTCGGCGGCCTGCGCCGTGCGGGCAATAACGCCGGCACGCTGTTCTTCGCTGCGGTTGAACACGCTGTTCAACACCACCAGGCTTTGCAGGCGCTCCGGGTAATGCAGGGCAAAGGCCCGCGCGACCAGACCGCCCATGGAGAAACCGATCACCGCGGCCTGGGGCAGATTCAGGTGTTCAAGCAGCTCGAGCAGTTGATCAGCGTAACCGAGCAGGTCGGTGCCGCTGGCCGGGCGCGGGCTGGCGCCGTGGCCGAGCATGTCGTAGGCGATCACCTGATACTGGCTGGCGAGGCCGACAATCTGCCCGCCCCACATTTCTTTGTTCAGGCCCACGCCGTGGATCAAGACCACGGGCTGGCCTTGGCCGGTCGCCAGGTAACTGGTGCCAGCCGGGGTGAGTTCAGCGGTGAGCCGAATCATGGAGCGCTCCTGCAATGCCTTTCTTGTTGTGATTACTGGGCTTTTTCGGCGGCCAGTTCTTCCAGATCGATGTAGCGGTTGCCGATGCGCGGGTGCAGGCGGCCACCGTCGGCGCAACCCAGTACCACGACGATTTCGTCGGCACGCGGCGCGTCTTCGATCTGCATTTCCAGGGTGATGTAGTGCGAACGCAGGCCTTCGTCGTCCTTGTGCATCATCGGGATCTGAATCGACGTGCCCGGACCGCCGCGCTTGTTGGTAAAGCTCAGGTAGCTCTTGGCTTTCACTGCTTCGCGGTAGTGGTTGCCGAAGCGCAGGGTGTGGATCACCGCCGACGCGTGCTCGATCTCGCCGTCAGCGCCGACCACCGCCGCTTTGCCGTAGGCCTCGATCTTCTCGGCACCGCCGATAATGCCGACCAGACGCTCGACCATCATGGCGCCGAGGTCGGAGCAGTTGGCGCGGATCTGTGGCTTGAGGTCTTCGACAAAACCGTTGCCCACCCAAGGGTTCTTCATCACCACGGCAAGGCCGACCATGGTCACTGGCTTGTCAGTCGCCTTGCCGCCTTCGATGAAGGTTTCTTCGACATAGCTGACGATCTTGCGAATTTCGAAACTCATGAGCTGCTCCGTTGGGGGATTGAGAGTGTCTGTGCGTCTGATGGTATACCATAATACCGATACTGCAAGTCCCCCTGACGAGATTTGCCTTATCACCCCGGCGAATGGTCATGTATTCAAATTCCCAGCCCCCACGATCCCTTGTAGGAGTGAGCCTGCTCGCGATAGGGAGCTGTCAGCCAATGATTTGCTGACTGAAACACCGCCATCGCGAGCAGGCTCACTCCTACACGGGAAATCAGCGGCAATGCGGTTAACAAAAGATAACGTGGCGCCGATTGTCAGACATTTGCAAAGCCCGATAGGATGAGCCAGCTTCCGAAGGGGCTCTGGATTGCGGGTTTCAGGAGGATGCTTCTGAACTGCCAGTAGTCGAGCACCCTTGCGGCGCCCTTGAAGGCCCGATGGCCCAACAATAATAAATAGGGGAAGGTCTATGAGTCGTTGCCGCCCGCCGGCGTTACGCAACACCGCGTTGCTGGTCACAGCTCTCTCGCTGCTGGGCTTTGCCACGTTATCGGCGCCTGTGATTGCCGCCGAGGCCCCGGCCGACGTGGTCTATGCCACCGAATCGGCCAAGGCCGCGAAAAGCCTGATTCTCGATGTCGTCCACGCCGGCGCGCGCCTGGTCGCGGTCGGTGATCGCGGGCACATCGTCTATTCCGATGACCAGGGCAAGACCTGGACCCAGGCCAAGGTGCCGACCCGCCAGTTGCTTACCGCCGTGTATTTCGTCGACGACAAAAACGGCTGGGCGGTCGGCCACGACGCACAAATTCTCGCCAGCGCAGACGGCGGTCTGACCTGGACCAAGCAATTCGAAGACCTTGCACGCGAATCGCCGCTGCTCGACGTCTGGTTCAAGGACGCCAGCAGCGGCTTTGCTGTGGGCGCCTATGGCACGCTGCTTGAAACCACCGATGGCGGCCAACACTGGGAAGACGTCAGTGATCGCCTCGACAACGAAGACCAGTTCCACCTCAACGCCATCGCCTCTGTGAAAGACGCCGGGCTGTTCATCGTTGGTGAGTCCGGCAGCATGTTCCGCTCCGCCGATGACGGCCAGACCTGGGAAAAACTCGAAGGCCCGTACGAAGGCTCGCTGTTCGGCGTGATCGGCACGGCGCAAGCCCAGACCCTGCTGGCTTACGGCTTGCGCGGCAACCTCTACCGTTCCACCGATTTCGGCAGCAACTGGGAGCAGGTCGAACTGAAAGCCGCCCGCGGTGCGCTGGAGTTCGGACTGTCCGGCGGCACGCTGCTCGAAGACGGCTCGATCGTCATTGTCGGCAACGGCGGTTCGGTGATCAGCAGCAGCGACAATGGCGAAACCTTCAGCGTGTTCAACCGCCCGGATCGCATTTCGCTGTCGTCGGTCACCGCCGCCGGCAACGGCAACCTGATTCTGACCGGGCAGGGTGGTTTGCACATCACCCAGCCAAACGGTGCCGAGACCAATAACAAGAAGGCGGGGCTATGACTTCCTTGATCACTCCTCAGCAGGAAAAGGCGACGGTTCTCGAGCGCCTGATCTTCAACAACCGCCCGGCCGTGATCCTGATCTGCCTGGTGGTGAGCATTTTCCTGTTCTGGCAGGCCACGCTGATCCGGCCGTCGACCAGTTTCGAAAAAATGATCCCGCTGCAGCATCCCTTCATCGAGAAGATGATGGAGCACCGCAACGATCTGGCGAACCTCGGTAACACGGTGCGTATTTCAGTGGAGGCCACCGACGGCGACATCTTCTCCAAGGAGTACATGGAGACCCTCCGCCAGATCAACGACGAAGTGTTCTACATTCCCGGCGTCGACCGTTCCGGGCTGAAGTCGCTGTGGAGCCCGAGCGTGCGCTGGACCGAAGTGACCGAAGAGGGTTTCGCCGGCGGTGAAGTGATTCCGCAGAGCTACAACGGCTCCCAGGACAGCCTCGACCTGCTGCGTAACAACGTGCTCAAGTCCGGTCAGGTCGGGCGTCTGGTGGCCAACGATTTCAAGTCGAGCATCGTCGACATCCCGCTGCTGGAGGCCTACCCGGACCCGCAGGATCAGGGCAAGCTGCTGGCGCTGGACTATCGCCAGTTCTCCCATGAGCTCGAAGACAAGATCCGCAACAAGTTCGAAGCGCAGAACCCCAACATCAAGATCCATATCGTCGGTTTCGCCAAGAAGGTCGGCGACCTGATCGACGGTCTGGTGATGGTGGTGCTGTTCTTCGGTGTCGCCTTCGTCATCACCCTGATTTTGCTGTTGTGGTTCACCAACTGCCTGCGCAGCACCATCGCCGTGTTGAGTACGACGCTGGTGGCGGTGGTCTGGCAACTGGGACTCATGCACTTCTTCGGCTTCGGGCTCGACCCGTATTCGATGCTGGTGCCGTTCCTGATTTTCGCCATCGGCATTTCCCACGGCGTGCAGAAAATCAACGGTATCGCCCTGCAGTCCAGCGAGGCCGATAACGCCCTGACCGCTGCGCGGCGCACCTTCCGGCAGTTGTTCCTGCCGGGGATGATCGCAATTCTCGCCGATGCGGTGGGCTTCATCACCCTGCTGATCATCGACATCGGCGTGATCCGTGAACTGGCCATCGGCGCGTCCATCGGCGTTGCGGTGATCGTGTTCACCAACCTGATCCTGCTGCCGGTGGCGATTTCCTATGTCGGCATCAGCAAGCGTGCGATTGCCAAGAGCAAGAAGGACGCCAACCGCGAACATCCGTTCTGGCGCCTGCTGTCGAACTTCGCCAGCCCCAAAGTCGCGCCGATCTCGGTTGCCCTGGCGCTGATCGCCTTCGGTGGCGGCCTCTGGTACAGCCAGAACCTGAAAATCGGCGACCTCGACCAGGGTGCGCCGGAACTGCGTCCGGACTCGCGCTACAACAAGGACAACAACTTCATCATCAGCAATTACTCCACCAGCTCTGACGTACTGGTTGTGATGGTCAAGACCAAGGCCGAAGGCTGCTCGCGCTACGAAGCCATGGCGCCGATCGATCAGTTGATGTGGAAGATGCAGAACACCGAGGGCGTGCAGTCGGCGATCTCGCTGGTGACCGTGTCCAAGCAGATGATCAAGGGCATGAACGAGGGCAACCTGAAATGGGAAACCCTGTCGCGCAACCCGGACGTGCTGAACAACTCGATCGCCCGCGCCGACGGCCTGTACAACAACAGTTGCTCGCTGGCACCGGTGCTGGTGTTCCTCAACGACCACAAGGCCGAAACCCTCGACCGCGCGGTGCAAGCGGTGCAGGAGTTCGCCAAGGAAAACAACAAGGATGGCCTGGAATTCATCCTCGCCGCCGGTAACGCCGGGATCGAAGCCGCCACCAACGAAGTCATCAAGCAGGCTGAGCTGACCATCCTGATTCTGGTGTACATCTGCGTCGCGGTGATGTGCATGATCACCTTCCGCTCGTGGGCGGCGACCTTGTGCATCGTCCTGCCGCTGGTGCTGACTTCAGTGCTCGGCAACGCGCTGATGGCGTTCATGGGCATTGGCGTGAAAGTCGCGACGTTGCCAGTGGTCGCGCTGGGCGTGGGGATCGGCGTGGACTACGGCATCTACATCTACAGCCGCCTGGAAAGTTTCCTGCGTGCCGGGTTGCCATTGCAGGAAGCCTATTACCAGACGCTGAAATCTACCGGTAAAGCCGTTCTGTTCACCGGTTTGTGCCTGGCGATCGGCGTGTGCACCTGGATCTTCTCGGCGATCAAGTTCCAGGCCGACATGGGCCTGATGCTGACCTTCATGCTGCTGTGGAACATGTTCGGCGCACTGTGGCTGCTGCCAGCGTTGGCGAAGTTCCTGATCAAGCCGGAAAAACTGGCGGGGCAGAAGGGCAATTCGCTGTTTGCCCATTGATCTGAAAGCCTGAAACGACAAAGCCGCAACCTTGAGGGTTGCGGCTTTTTTGTGGATCAAGATCAAAAGATCGCAGCCTTCGGCAGCTCCTACAGGGAACGCATTCCAAGGTAGGAGCTGCCGAAGGCTGCGATCTTTTGACTTTGCTCTAAGAGAGTTCAGCGCCAAGCACCACACTCAACGCACTGCGCGCATCATCCAGCTGCACCAGCGTTGCATGCCGGGCCCCGAGCGCATCGCGGTTCTCGATGGCGGTCAGAATCGCCTTGTGCCTCGGCAACGCCAATTCATGCAGATTCGGCCGCTGATTGGAATGCTTCAACGCCTCGGCAATCGCCACTGCCAACATGTTGCACAGGTTTGCCAGCAGGTCATTGTGCGTCGCATCGGCGATGCGGCTGTGGAAGTCCAGATCCGGCTGCAAAAGCGCTTCCGGGGTCGGGGCGGCTTCCATGCGTTGGTAGGCTTCGTTGATCGCGGCGATGTCGGCATCCGTCGCATGCTGGGCGGCGAGGGCGGCGGCGGCCGGTTCGATGATGCTGCGCACGCTGGTCAGCACGTTGAAGAATTCATTCTGCGGGCTGCTTTGCATCAACCAGTGCAGCACGTCCGGGTCGAGCATGTGCCACTCGCGACGGGCCTTGACCACCGTGCCGACGCGCGGTTTGGAATACACCAGCCCCTTGGCCACCAGCACTCGGGTGGCCTCGCGCAACACCGGCCGACTGACCGCGTACTCCTCGCAGAGCAGGGCTTCGGCGGGCAGTTTGTCGTCGGGCAAAAAGCGTCCGGAGACGATCTGCATGCCCAGTTCCTGGACGATGCGCGAGTGCATGCTTTTACGGTCGGAAGGTTTGCGGTAATCCATGGGGAGTGGCGCGATCCTGAGCGATGGAGATGCCGCGCATCATAGCAGGCGTGCGGCATTCTTGAGGCTGATGCATAGCAAATGTAGGAGTGAGCCTGCTCGCGATTGCGGTGTGTCAGTCACCAGAGTTGTCAACTGACAGATTGCCATCGCGAGCAGGCTCACTCCTACAGGGAGTGGCTGTGTTAATGGGAGTGGCGCGGTACCTCGGCCCCTCGGCAACCCACCAGGAAGTCAAAGTCGCAACCCTGATCCGCCTGCAGCACGTGGTCGATGTACAGCTGACGATAGCCACCCACCAGCAATTGCTGCGGCGCTTGCAGATCTGCCATGCGCGCCGCCAGTTCAGCGTCGGGAATGTCCAGGTGCAAACGGCCGCTGGCGCAATCGAGTTCGATCCAGTCGCCTTCCTGCACCGCCGCCAAAGGCCCGCCCGCTGCGGCTTCAGGTGCAACGTGCAAAACCACCGTGCCGTACGCCGTGCCGCTCATGCGGGCATCAGAAATCCGCACCATGTCGGTCACGCCTTGCGCCAACAGCTTGGCCGGCAAGCCCATGTTGCCGACTTCGGCCATGCCCGGATAACCCTTCGGTCCGCAGTTCTTCATCACCAGAATCGAATCCTTATCGACGTCCAGCTCTGGATCGTTGATCCGCGCCTTGTACATGTCGAAGTTCTCGAACACCACGGCGCGCCCGCGATGCTGCATCAGTTCAGCGCTAGCGGCGGACGGCTTGAGCACCGCACCCAGCGGCGCCAGATTGCCGCGCAACACGCAGATGCCACCGTCAGCGCGAATCGGATTGTCGAGGGTGCGGATCACCTCGTCCTCGCCATAGATCGGCGCGTCCCTGGTGTTCTCGCCGATGGATTTGCCGTTGACCGTCAAGGCATTCGGGTTAGGGATCAGATTGGCTTCACCCAGGCGACGCAGCACCGCTGGCAAACCACCGGCGTAGTAGAACTCTTCCATCAGGAAACGCCCGGAGGGTTGCAGGTCGACGATAGTCGGCATGCCGCGCCCGATGCGGGTCCAGTCGTCCAGATCCAGCTCGACGCCGATGCGCCCGGCGATGGCTTTCAAGTGGATCACGGCGTTGGTCGAACCGCCGATGGCAGCGTTGACGCGAATGGCGTTTTCGAAGGCTTCCTTGGTCAGGATCTTCGACAGTTTCAGGTCTTCACGCACCATCTCCACCGCGCGCATGCCAGACATGTGGGCCAATACATAACGCCGCGCATCCACCGCCGGAATCGCGGCGTTGTGCGGAAGGGAAGTGCCCAGTGCTTCAGCCATGCAGGCCATGGTCGACGCGGTGCCCATGGTGTTGCAGGTGCCCGCCGAACGCGACATGCCGCCTTCAGCTGCGAGGAAATCGTCGATGGTGATGGTGCCGGCCTTGACCTGTTCGCTGAGCTGCCACACGACAGTGCCGGAGCCGATGTCCTTGCCCTTGTGCTTACCGTTGAGCATCGGCCCGCCGGTGACGACGATGGCCGGTACGTCGCAACTGGCGGCGCCCATCAACAGTGCCGGGGTGGTTTTGTCGCAACCGGTGAGCAGCACGACGCCGTCGATCGGGTTGCCGCGAATCGCTTCTTCAACGTCCATGCTCGCCAGGTTGCGGGTAAGCATGGCGGTCGGGCGCAGGTTCGATTCGCCGTTGGAGAACACCGGGAATTCCACCGGAAAACCACCGGCCTCGATCACCCCGCGTTTGACGTGCTCCGCGATCTGGCGGAAGTGCGCGTTGCACGGAGTCAGTTCCGACCAGGTGTTGCAGATGCCGATGATCGGCTTGCCGTGGAACTGATGGTCGGCGATGCCCTGATTCTTCATCCAGCTGCGGTACATGAAGCCGTTCTTGTCGGCCGTGCCAAACCATTGGGCGGAGCGCAGGGTGGGTTTCTTATCAGACATGATCGTTTCTCTTATTGTAAGACTATTGTTTGCGAGCTGACGCTTAATCTAAGCGCAAAATCGGCGCTTTGGAAGTGTTGTTGGGTAATTAGTATTACTATATAGTCGTTTTCGACGGAGGGAAGGCCCTGGCTGTTTTGGCGAGAGGCGTCCCCCGAGGTTCTATAAAAACAACAATCGGAGACCGATCTCATGAGCCAGGAACTGCGGCTTGTCCGGCGCATCACACTGAAACTGATTCCCTTCCTGATCCTGCTGTACCTGATCGCCTATGTGGATCGCTCCGCCGTCGGCTTCGCCAAGCTGCACATGGGCGCCGACATCGGCATCGGCGATGCGGCCTATGGCCTGGGCGCCGGGCTGTTCTTCATTGGTTACTTCCTTCTCGAGATTCCCAGCAACCTGATGCTCGAACGCTTCGGCGCGCGGCGCTGGTTTGCGCGGATCATGATCACCTGGGGCGCGATCACCATCGGCATGGCCTTCGTGCAAGGGCCGCACAGCTTCTACGTGATGCGCTTTCTGCTCGGCGCGGCCGAAGCGGGCTTCTTCCCCGGCGTGCTGTACTACATCACCCAGTGGTTCCCGGTGCGCCATCGCGGCAAGATCCTCGGCCTGTTCATCCTCTCGCAACCGATCGCCATGATGATTACCGGTCCCGTGTCCGGTGGTTTGCTGGGCATGGATGGCATCCTCGGTCTGCACGGCTGGCAGTGGCTGTTCATCGTCATCGGTACCCCGGCGATCCTGCTGACCTGGCCGGTGCTGCGCTGGCTGCCGGACGGTCCGCAGCAAGTGAAATGGATGGATCAGGCGGAAAAAGACTGGCTGACCGGCGAACTTAAAAAGGATCTGCAGGAGTACGGCCAGACCCGTCACGGCAATCCGCTGCACGCGCTGAAAGACAAACGCGTGTTGCTGCTGGCGCTGTTCTATCTGCCAGTGACCCTGAGCATTTATGGCCTCGGCCTGTGGCTGCCGACGCTGATCAAACAGTTTGGCGGCAGCGATCTGGTCACCGGTTTCGTTTCTTCGGTGCCGTACATTTTCGGGATCATTGGCCTGCTGATCATTCCGCGCAGCTCCGACCGCTTGAATGATCGCTACGGCCACCTGGCGGTGCTCTATGTACTCGGTGCACTGGGCCTGTTCCTCAGTGCCTGGCTGTCGATGCCGGTCGCGCAACTGGCGGCGCTGTGTCTGGTGGCGTTCGCGTTGTTCTCGTGCACAGCCGTTTTCTGGACTCTGCCCGGGCGCTTCTTCGCCGGTGCCAGTGCCGCGGCGGGGATTGCCCTGATCAACTCGGTCGGCAACCTCGGCGGTTACATCGGGCCGTTCGTGATCGGCGCATTGAAGGAATACACCGGCAATCTGGCTTCGGGGCTGTATTTCCTCTCGGGCGTGATGGTGTTCGGGCTGATTCTGACGGGCATCGTCTATCGCGTTCTGGAACGCAAGCATGTGCTGCCCGTCGACCAGTTCGCCGCGAGTGCCCGTGGTGCGACCCGCACCTGACGGGCTGGCACCTTCCCCTGTAGGAGTGAGCCTGCTCGCGATGGCGGTGTATCAGCGAAAAAATTTGCCAACTGACACACCGCTATCGCGAGCAGGCTCACTCCTACAAGGGGGCTGCGGTGTTTCGAATAACACAGGAGAAAATCATGCATCTGGTTCAATTCGAATTATCCAACGGCGAGCGTCGGGTCGGCGTGGTCGACAACGGTCAGGTCCGCGAAGTCCAGGACGCGCGCAGTGTCCGTGATCTGGCCCTGGCCGCGATCGAGGCCGGTGGCTCCCTTGAACAGCAAGTGCAGACCCTCGGCCTTGGCGCCAGTCACGACTACGCGCAGTTGCTCAAAGAACTGCGCATCCTGCCGCCACTGGATCACCCGGACCCGGCGCACATGCTGGTGAGCGGTACCGGCCTGACTCACCTGGGCAGCGCTTCGGCCCGCGACAAGATGCACCAGCAGGCCGGCGATGAAGCGGCGATGACCGACACCATGCGCATTTTCAAATGGGGCGTGGAGGGCGGCAAACCGGCGGCGGGGCAGGCCGGTGTGCAACCGGAGTGGTTCTACAAGGGCGACGGCAGCATCGTCGTGCGTCCGGGGCAGCCGTTCCCGCTGCCGCCGTTTGCCGAAGACGCCGGTGAAGAGCCGGAGATGGCCGGCCTGTACATCATCGGCAACGACGGCAAGCCGTATCGCCTCGGTTTCGCGGTGGGCAACGAGTTCTCCGACCACGTCATGGAACGCAAGAATTACCTCTACCTCGCACACTCGAAATTGCGCAGTTGCAGTTATGGCCCGGAACTTCGCACCGGTGAATTGCCTCAACACCTTGCCGGCACCAGCCGAATCCTGCGTGACGGCGAAGTGCTCTGGCAAAACGAGTTCCTCAGCGGCGAGGCCAACATGTGCCACAGCCTGGCGAACCTCGAATACCACCACTTCAAATACAGTCAGTTCCTGCGTCCGGGCGACGTGCACATTCACTTTTTCGGCACCGCGACTTTGTCCTTTGCCGACGGCATCCGCACCCAGCCGGGCGACACGTTCGAGATCAGCCAGGCCGAATTCGGCGCTCCGCTGGTCAACGGTATCGCACCGGTCAAAGCGGCTTTTGAACCGGACAGCATCGGCACCCTTTAAGGAGATCCCATGACTCAGATTCTCGGTCACAACTACATTGGCGGTCAGCGCAGCGCCGCCGGCAGCGTCAAACTGCACTCGGTCGACGCCAGCACTGGCGAGGCCCTGCCGCACGATTTCATTCAGGCCACGGCGGAAGAGGTCGACGCCGCCGCCAAAGCCGCCGCTGCGGCTTACCCGACGTATCGCAGCCTCAGCGCCGAACGCCGCGCGCAGTTCCTCGACGCCGTCGCCGATGAACTGGATGCTCTTGGCGATGATTTCGTCGCCGTGGTCTGCCGCGAAACCGCGCTGCCAGCCGGACGCATTCAGGGCGAGCGCGGTCGCACCAGCGGCCAGATGCGTTTGTTCGCCAAAGTCCTGCGTCGCGGTGACTTCTACGGCGCGCGCATCGATCTGGCATTGCCCGATCGTCAGCCGCTGCCACGTCCGGATCTGCGCCAATACCGCATCGGCCTCGGCCCGGTCGCGGTGTTCGGCGCGAGCAACTTCCCGCTGGCGTTCTCCACCGCTGGCGGCGACACCGCAGCGGCACTGGCCGCCGGTTGCCCGGTGGTGTTCAAGGCCCACAGCGGCCACATGGCCACCGCTGAACTGGTCGCCGACGCGATCATTCGTGCAGCGGAAAAAACCGGCATGCCCGCCGGCGTGTTCAACATGATCTACGGTGGCGGCGTCGGCGAATGGCTGGTCAAGCATCCGGCGATTCAAGCGGTTGGCTTCACCGGTTCGCTGAAGGGCGGTCGCGCCTTGTGCGACATGGCCGCTGCACGTCCGCAACCGATCCCGGTGTTTGCCGAGATGTCGAGCATCAACCCGGTGATCGTGCTGCCACAGGCACTGGCCACGCGTTCGGAAACCGTTGCGCGTGAACTCACCGCTTCGGTGGTGCAGGGCTGTGGTCAATTCTGTACCAATCCGGGTCTGGTCATCGGTATTCGCTCGCCGCAGTTCAGCGCGTTTGTCCAACAGGTCGCTGCTGCGATCGGCGATCAACCGGCGCAAACCATGCTCAATGCCGGCACCCTCGGCAGCTATGGCAAAGGCCTGGAAAAACTCCTGGCGCACAGCGGCATCGAGCATCTGGCCGGTAATCCGCAGCAGGGCAATCAGGCGCAGCCGCAATTGTTCAAAGCCGATGTCAGCCTGTTGATCAACGGTGACGAAGTGCTGCAGGAAGAAGTGTTCGGTCCGACCACGGTCATCGTTGAAGTGGCCGATCAGGCCCAACTCAGCGCGGCGCTGCATGGCCTGCACGGTCAACTGACCGCGACGATCATCGGCGAACAGTCCGACTTCGAGCAATTCGCCGAACTGACGCCGCTGCTGGAGCAGAAGGTCGGGCGCATCCTGCTCAACGGTTATCCGACCGGTGTGGAAGTGTGCGATTCGATGGTGCACGGCGGGCCATACCCGGCGACGTCGGATGCGCGCGGCACGTCGGTTGGCACGCTGGCGATTGATCGCTTCCTGCGTCCAGTGTGTTTCCAGAACTACCCGGACAGCTTGCTGCCCGAGCCACTGAAAAACGCCAACCCGCTGCGTATCCAGCGCCTGGTGGATGGCAAGCCATCGCGTGAGGCGATCTAAAGCCAACCACAACCCCTGTAGGAGTGAGCCTGCTCGCGATTGCGGTCTTAAATTCAGCATCTCTGCTGGAGACCCACCGCTATCGCGAGCAGGCTCACTCCTACAAGGGGACTGTTTCGACAATGAGCTATCATTGGCCCTTTCCCCCCTAGAAAGACTGTTTGCCATGACTGCCCAAACCCTTCTCAACGCCCTCGAACATTGCGGTATGGTCGAAATCGATGGCCTGCACGCCTTCGAATTCGCCCTCGACGAGGACGAAAACCTGCATATCGAATGCATGATCGGTCGCGAAGCCAGGCACTGGGAATTCACCCCGGTGCAGGTCGCAGCGGCGACGTTCGATGAGACGCTGCAGAGCTGGCTGATCGTCGGATTCGCCAGCGACACCAAGACCACGGGCGAGCATCGCCTGGTGTGTCTCGGCGACGTAGTCAGCAGCAGCGACGACGAGGATGACGATAATGAAAATGCGTAACTTCTGGCCCCTGCTGATGGCCGGCAGCGTCGGCGCGATGGGCCTGTCCAGCGCCAGCGCCGAGACCTTGCAGTTGCTGGTCGGCTCCTACACCGCCGGTTCCAGCCAGGGCATCTACCGCATGCAGTTCGACAGCGCCACCGGCCAGATCGATGCCAAGCCGCTGCAAGTGGTCAAGACTGAAAACCCATCGTGGCTGACACTCTCGAAAGACCAGAAACGCCTGTTCGTGGTCAACGAAAACGGCCCCGGCCAGACCGATCCGGTCGGTCGTGTCAGCAGCTATGCCATCGACCCGAAAACCCATGCGCTGAGCCTGATCAATCAAGTGCAGAGCCTGGGCAACGAGCCGACCCATTCCAGCCTCAGTGCTGATGCCAAGCATCTGTTCGTCAGCAACTACTCGGTGATGGAAGATCCGGGCGGCACCCTGGCGGTGTTGCCGGTCGATGGCGACGGTCAACTGAAACCGGTGGTGCAGATGAGCGGCCACCCGGCCAGTCGGGTCAACCCTGAGCGCCAGGCTTCCAACCACGTGCACTCGACCGTGTCTTCGCCGGACGGTCGCTACGTGTTCTCCAATGACTTGGGCGCGGACAAGGTTTTCATCTATCAATATGATCCGAAGGCCAACCCGCACCTGCCGCTGACTCCGGCGAAAACCGCTTCGGTAGCCTTGCCGGCCGGCAGTGGCCCGCGTCATCTGCTGTTCAGCGCCGACGGCAAACACGCCTGGCTGACCATGGAGATGAGCGCGCAGGTTGCGGTGTTCGATTACAACGATGGCGTGCTGACCCAGACGCAACTCGTCGATCTCGCCGCGGGCCAGCCAACCTCGGACAAGGCGGGCGCGGCGCTGCATGCTTCAGCTGATGGCAAGTTTCTCTACGTGAGCAACCGTGGCACGACCAATCAACTGGTGGTGTTCAGCATCGACCCGGCGAGCGGCCAGCTCAAAGAGCTGCAAAAACGCTCGGTCGAGGGTGATCACCCGCGCGAGTTTGCCCTTGATCCAAGCGGTAAATTCGTCTTGATCGCCAACCAGAAGAGCAACCAGATTGTCGTCGTCGAACGCGATGCCAAGACCGGTCTGCTCGGCAAAACCGTGCAAAAACTGCCGATCGACGCGCCAAGCGATCTGAAATTTCTAGTGCGACAATAAGCCACAGGCCCCGGTCTGCGGGGCCTGCATCGTTGTATTAATTGCACTGATAACGGCTAATGCTACAAAAGATTTCAAGGAGGCAACCCTCGAGCGTTACGTTTGTTTCACAGCCCGACCGGGCAAACCAAGCAAACGAACACGAGGGTTACCGCCATGAACTTCAATCTCTTCTCCGTTATCGCCGCCTCCGCCATTTCCGCCACCGTGGTATTGCCAGCCGGTGCCAACGTCGAAATCGCCAGCAAAAAATCCCACACCCAGAGCTACACCCAGAAATACCTGCAGCAAAGCGCCAACTTCTACGCCGCGCTGGATCACAAAACCCAAGCCTGAAATTCCCGTCTCCCTGTAGGAGCTGCCGAAGGCTGCGATCTCTTGATCTTGTTTTTCAAAAGCAAAATCAAAAGATCGCAGCCTTCGGCAGCTCCTACGCGCGTACGCGTTCTCCACTCATAGGTTTTCTCTCGCCGGCAAATAGAGCGGCTAAATAATCAACGAAGCTGATGTTTACTATGGCAAACCCTGAGTGGTTGCCTCGGCTTTTTTGATTGATTCTGTGGCCATCGAAACCTTTGCCCACGGAGAACACCATGGCCAGCGCAATCCTCACTTCCGCCAAACGCGGCGCCTATCTGGCCATCGGTCTGTACCTGGCCGTGGTGCTGTTCGTCAGCATCGGCGCGCAGATGGAACACAGCTTCGAAGCCCCGATCGACGTCGCCCACCCTGGCATCCAGTTCGAACTGCGCTCGCAAAGCGCGATGGTCGACAGGGCCGAACTCGCAGGAGTCGGCGGCGCATGAAAGGCTACAGACTCTGGGTCATCGCCAGTCTGGCATTGATGACCAACGGTGCTTCATTGCTGGGGTTCGGCCAGGGCTCGGTGGGCGGATTGGCCCGGGCCATAGAGGCCAACCACAACATCGCGCACAACATCGAACGCGCCAACACGCTGGGGCTGATGGCCGGCAATCCACCGGTCAAGGTCGCAGTGGATTTTCTCGGACCGTTTGAAGTGGATTGCATGGCACTGGGCATGTGCAACGCCCTGGCGTAGGAAACGCGGACCATTGTGGCGAGGGAGCTTGCTCCCGCTGGATTGCGAAGCAACCCCAAATCCTGCAGACACAGTATTTTTGATGCGCTGAATAGACCGCGACTGCTGCGCAGCCGAGCGGGAGCAAGCTCCCTGGCCACAGGTGTGTGTGAGGCTGAGATTCAGCTCGACTTCTTCATGATCGAGGTAAACAGTTCGGATTCGAGGAAACGCTGCAACCAGGCTTGCAAACGAACGTACGGGGTCTGCGCAAACCACTCCCGATCAACATGAGCGAACTGCCGGACGAAGGGCAGCAGGGCGATGTCGGCGAGGCTTTGATGATCGGCCAGCAAATATTCGCGGCCTTCGAGCAGCTCATCCAGCTTTTGCAGAAACAATCCACCTTCAGCCCGATAAGCTTCCATCGGCTGCTCAGGGTAACGCTCGGCGTACTTGTAGCGGTTCAGAGCTGTTTTGAAAATCTGATCATTGCCCTCAATCAGCTTTTCCATCCACAGCGCCGCGAATGAATCTCCGGCCAGCAACCAATCATCCGGATCATTCTGCGCCAACGCCCAGCGCATGATCTGCAGGCTCTCATCAATCACCACGCCATCGGCGTCCAGCACCGGCACCGTGCCCTTGGGCGAGAGCGCGAGCATCTGCGCCGGCTTGTCCTTGAGGCTGACCTCAACAATCTCCACCGGTACGTCCGCATAACGCAGCGCCATCCGCGCCCGCATTGCGTAAGGGCAGCGGCGGAACGAATACAGCGTGTTCATTTCACCTCCAGCGTGCTCAAACCATTGCCTTGGCGCCGCACTTGAATCTGCACCGGGATGCGTTCGTGCATTTCCTGCACATGGGAAATCACTGCCACCTTGCGCCCTTGCGCCTGCAGTCCATCCAGTGCATCCATGGCCAGTTGCAGCGATTCCGGATCGAGGCTGCCGAAACCTTCGTCAATAAACAGCGATTCGATTTTCAGCGTGCTCGACGCCATCGACGCCAGACCGAGCGCCAACGCCAGTGAGACGAGGAACGTCTCGCCGCCGGACAACGAATGCACTGAGCGCAGTTCGTCGCCCATTTCCGTGTCCATCACCAGCAGGCCGAGCATGCTGCCGCCGCGTTTGAGCCGATAGCGTTTGACCAGTTGGCGCAGTTGGGCGTTGGCGTGATGCACCAGCAGGTCAAGGTTGTAGGCCTGGGCGATCTTGCGGAAGGTGTCGCCGGTGGCCGAGCCGATCAACGCACTGAGCCGCGCCCAGCGCTGATACTCGGCATAAGCCTCGGCGATCTGCCGGGCCAGCGCCTGATTGGCGTTCTGCCGGCGCTGGTCTTCAACCTGTTCGGCGCGCAACTCGGCGCACTGCTGCTCACTGACGGCGAACTGTTTTTGCAATTCAGCGAGGGCGCTATCGAGCTGTTCGGCGTCAAGATTGTCGTCTTGCCGGGCCTGATGATCGAGCAGGCGCTGATCGCGCTCCTGCAACAAGACCTGGGCCTGTTCGATGGCTTTTTCGTTGTGCTGAAGAGTCTGGCGCAATTCGGCGACCTGCGCGTCATCGAAGCGCAGCAAGTCTTCGAGGCCGCCGTCATCCAGTTCCGGATGGCTGGCGCGCCAATCAGCGATCTTGGCGGCGAGTGCCGAATCTTCAGCTTGCAGTGCTTGCAGGCGATCCTGCTGCGCCTTGAGCTCAGCGGCGATTTGCACCAGCTGCGTGCGTACGGTCTGCAGTTCCTCAGCCGTGCTGGTCTCGGCAATACGCGCCTGTTCCACCGCGTGTTCCAACTGCTGCTGCCAATGCTCGGCGCTGCTGTGCTCGCCAATCAGTAGCGCGAGTTTTTCCTGACAGCTTTGCTGCTGCTCGGTCAACGCCGTGAATTGCTGCTCGACGCTTTGCAGTTGCTGAGTGCGCAACTGCTGGCGATCCTGTTCTTTCTCGAGGATTTGCTGGCGTTGCTGCTGTTCGCTCAGTTCTTCCTTTTGCTGCTCGAGCTGGGCCAGACGCTCGGCGATCTGCCGATCCAGTTGCAGGAACGTCGCGGCCGGCTCAAGGCGCAGTGCTTCGAGGGTGTCAGCCGGCAGCAGCGGGCCGAACGCGTTGAGTTCCTCCTCAAGGCGCTGACGGTCGCTGTTGAGCTCATGTTGCTGATGGCTCAGCTGTTGCGCCGCTTGCTGATGGGCGACCTCGGCCTGACGCAATTGCTGCGACAGGCGCGCGGCGTCCTGCTGCAAGGTGAGCAGGGCGCTCTGGCGTTGTTCGTCTTGCGTGATGCTTTGGTTCAACTGCTCGTTCTGGCGGCTGAGCCAGGCGTCGCGTTTGTCGGCGTCCTGATTGAGCAGTTGCGCCGCCAGCGGATGCGCTTCCAGGCTCGGGGCCAAGGCCTGTTGCTGCGCCGCGAGCTGTTCCTGTTGCTGTAACAACTCTTTCTGTTGCGCGATCACGCCACCGACTTCGCCGCGCAGCTCGATCAGTTTTTCCTTGAGTTGATCGACCACTTGCTGGGCGTTGGCCTGTTCGCTTTCATCGTGACGGCCAAGGCTTTGCAGCAGCGCTTCGGGCTGATGATAGGGATGCTCGTTGCTACCGCAGACCGGGCAGGGCTGATCGTCCTGCAACTGCGCGCGCAACTCTTCGACACTGGCACTGCGCGCCAGCCGCTGACGCTCGAGCAGTTCGCGAGTGACATTGAGGGTCTGCTCGGCGACGGTCAGTTCGGCCTTGGTTTTCACACCGTCCTGGGTCAGACGTTCACGTTGCTGCTGCGCGTCGAGCTGACGCTGTTGCAACTCGGCGCTGCGCTTGTCGAGATCCTGTTGAGACGCCCACAGCCGCGACAGGTCTTCGATCGCGCGCAGCTGTTTGCGGTTGTCCTGCAGCAAAGTGCCGAGCAGGCCGATCTGTTCGGCGACCGCATCCGGTTCAGCACCGGCCTCCTTGAACAGGACTTCCAGTTGCTGTTTATGCGCAGCCAGTTGTTCAGCGCTGTGCGCGGCGTTCTGTTCAAGGGACGCCAGTTCGGTCTGGCCCTTGTTCAAACGGTTGCCGATCAGCATCAGTTGTTGCAGGCGATCGCGATAAGCGCTCCAGGCATCGCTCAACGGCGCCAGATGCGCACTCTGCTCAAGCTCGCTGGCGATGCGTTGCAGACGCTCGGCGACCTCAGCCTGTTTTTCCTGCAAGGCCTGAATCGCGCTCTGGCCATCCTTGAACGCTTGCTCGGCCGCTTGCCGGGCTTCGGCGCTGCTGGCAGTGTCCTTGATCAGGCGGGCGAGGGTGCTTTGTTCTTCGAATGCCTGACGCAGCAGCGGCGCGTTTTTGCTCTGGCGTTGTTGCGCTTCGCTCAGGGCGACTTTTGCTGCGTCGAGGTTTTGCGCCAGTTGCGTCTGGCGTTCCCCGAGGGCCGCATGTTCTTGCGTGTGCGCGGCAATCTGCGCCGCCAGTGGTGTCAGCAGCGCATCGAGCTCGGCCTTGCGCGCAAATTGATGACGCTGCGGGCCAAGCTGCTCCAGACGCGTCAGTTTCACCCGCTCGCCAGCCAGCGCCTGCCATTGCTGCTGCGCGGTTTGCAGTTGTTCGTTGGCCGCTTGCTGCGCTTCCTGCAACAGACGCAAATCCTTCAGCCAACCGTGTTGTTGCTCAAGCTGTTTGAGCTGCGCCTGTTGCGCTTTCATTTGTTGCTGCGCGGTGTTGAAACGCCCGTCGAGTTCGGCGCG
The DNA here is from genome assembly GCF_020736465.1 of Pseudomonas sp. HN2. Classification (NCBI taxonomy): domain Bacteria; kingdom Pseudomonadati; phylum Pseudomonadota; class Gammaproteobacteria; order Pseudomonadales; family Pseudomonadaceae; genus Pseudomonas; species Pseudomonas sp. HN2. Next base: position 3,488,982 of record NZ_CP085885.1, on the reverse strand, counting down.
CGCTTCAGGTGCCAGTGGCGTGACCCCGGTGGCCTGATCCTGCAGCAGCTTGTGCGCTTCGCGGGCTTCTTTGGTCTTGTCGAAAGCGCGACGGCCCAGGCGAGTGTAGAGCGCGGTGTCGGTGAGTTTTTCCAGCAGCTCACTGCGGTCGTTGTCGTCGGCCTTGAGGAACGCGCTGAATTCGCTCTGCGCCAGCAACACAGCGCGGGTGAACTGTTCGAAGTTCAGGCCCAGCGCGGCCTCCAGTTGGGTTTTGTATTCGCCTTTCTGGCTGGCGAGCAACTGATCCTGATCGATATCGCGCAGGCTCTGCCGGCTCGCTTGCAACTTGCCGCCAGCCTTCTCGCGAGCGCGGTTGGCTTCCCAACGTGCGCGATAGCGGCGGCCATCGACGCCGACAAAATCCACTTCGGCATAGCCTTCGCCCGTGCCACGACGCAGCAAGGTGCGCGGGTCGCCAGTGGCGATCTCGCCGTCGGCATCCGGGACTTTGGCATCGCGGCCAGTGTTGTTTAGGCGCGGCACAGCGCCGAACAGGGCCAGGCACAAAGCGTCGAGCAGGGTACTTTTGCCGGCGCCGGTCGGGCCGGTGATCGCGAACAGACCGGCGCTTGCCAGCGGTTCGGCAGTGAAGTCGATCTCGAACGGCCCGGCCAGCGAGGCGAGGTTCTTCAAGCGAATGGCGAGAATCTTCATGGCTGCTCGCCCTCCAGTTGCACGTCTTGCAGCAACTCGGCGAAGTCCTTGAGCGTCTGCTCATCGACCTCGCTGCCGTAGTTGTCGAGCCAGGCGCGGCTGAACAATTCCTGCGGGGTGAGCTGGTCGAGTTCGATCAGCGTGCTGCCGTCATCGCTGCCATCGGCGCCACGATTGCCGGCGTATTCAGCGGCGATGCGCACCAGACGTACGGCTTTGCCTTGCAGTGCGGTCTCCACTTGATGGCGCAGATCCGGCTGCGGCTCATCCAGGCGTACACGGACTTCGAGCCATGGCTGGCGCTGGGTTTCGGCGAGCAGATCGACGTTCGGCAGGTCGGCCAGTTGCAGCAGAATCTCGGCCAGAGGCACCGGGCCGATGCGCTGCAGATTGACCGAGCGCGGGATCAGTTTCGGCTCGACGCTGACCAGAGTTTCACCGTCGAGGACGACATCGAGAATCTGATGCTGATAACCGATCTCCGAGAACGACAGCGGAATCGGCGAGCCGCTGTAGCGGATGCGCTCCTCGCCGTTGACCTTCTGCGGCTTGTGCAAATGGCCGAGGGCGACATAACTGATGCTTTCGCCGAACAGGCTGGCGGGCAGCGCTTCGGCATTGCCGATGATCAGGCTGCGCTCGGAATCCTCCGATACCGCACCGCCGGCCATGTGCGCGTGGCTGATAGCGATCAACGCCTGCCCGGGCTGACGCTTGGCATTCGCCGCCGCAATCAGCCACTCATGCACCTGACCGATGCCGCGCAAATAGTTGTCGCCCAGATGCGCACCAGTGACTTCCGCCGGACGCAGAAACGGTAGCGCCAGACACCACGCGGCGATTTCGCCCTGGGCATTCGGCAGCGGCAGCAACAGGCGCTCGGCATCGAGCTGGCCGTCATCCAGCCACAGCACCCGGCCCAACGCGTGGGTGCGCAAACGCCGCATCAGAGGCGCGGGCAATTCGATCCGCGAGCCGGAATCATGGTTGCCGGCGATCATCACGATGGTCAGGAGCGGCTGCTGTTCGTGAGCGCTGACGATGAAATCGTAGAGGCGTTCCTGTGCTTTGACCGGCGGATTGACCGTATCGAAGATGTCCCCGGCGATCAGCAGCACATCCGGCTGCGCCAGTTGCAACTGACGCAGCAGCCATTCGAGAAAACACGCGTGCTCGAAATCGCGCTCCTGGCCGTGCAGGTTTTGCCCAAGGTGCCAGTCGGAGGTGTGGAACAGACGCAAGGTGGACTCCGCAACGTTAAATGAGGTGATGGCCGCAAAAGAACGGGGCGGCTTGAGAAAGGTGAGTTTACTGGCAAGATCAAAAGATCGCAGCCTTCGGCAGCTCCTGCACAGAATCCGTAGGAGCTGCCGAAGGCTGCGATCTTTGGCGTGTTACTTCGGATAAAGCGGCGGCAAGCCACTCTCACTCACCGGATCCTGCACTCGCTCCGCCGCTGGAATAGTGCGAATCGCCCGCCACAAATCCTCGCCCTGCCAATGCTGTCCGGTCTCGCTGTACAGCGCGCCGTTCAACCCGTCCAACGCATCCGACAACGGCACGAACCGCGCGGCCATGTCTGCCAGTGTCTCCGGTTGTTGCCGCGCCCAGGCATCCAGTGCCTGGCGGGTGGCGTGGGGGTCGTTGGCCTGGCTGGCGCGTTTGATGTCGTCGAGCAGGGTGCGCGGGCTCGGGCCGGCCTGCGCGGCGCGGTGGACTGCCGGTTGCCAGCGGGCGCGCCACCAGAGGCCGAAGCCGAGCAGGGTGGTGCAGGCGAGGATCAGGGTGCTGAGTTTCCACCACCACAGGGTGTCGTTGTCGGGCGTGCTCGGTTGCAGGGTGCCGGCCGGGGTGTCGATTTGCAGGCTGGGGTTGTTCGCCACTTGCAGGGTGCGCGCGGGCAGGCTGCTGTGTTCGAGGTGGTCTTCGAAGGTGTTCCACCAGACCACGTCGACGGTTGGCAGGTCGATCGCGCCGCTGCGGCTTGGCACCAGGGCTTCGCGCTCTTCGCGGCTGCCGATGATGCCGCGGTCGCTGCTCTGGTTGCTCAGCACCGGTTGATCGGGGTAACGGCGCAGGCCGTTGACGTCGGTGGCGGGCAGGGCGGGCAGCTGCGAGCTGGCGAGGCCTTCGACTTTCAGGGTCAGGCTGCGGGTCAGGGAATCGCCAACCTGGGTGTGATCCGGTTCCGGGCTCCAGCTTTCGCTGAGGCTGAGACTGCGTGCCGGCAACCATGGTGCGTCGACCGGGTAGGTCAGCGGTTTCGGTTTGACCGTCAACGGGATCGACGCAGAGCTGACGCGCATCAATTTGCCGGGCTTCGGCCCCGAGGCGTCTGCTGATGGCGCGGTATCGACCAATGTGGCGCTGAAGGTCTGCGGGGCGATTGTCAGCAGGCCGCTGTGTTGCGGGTAGATCGCGTAGCGCATCTCGATCACGCCGTGGCGCAGGCCGTTGATGTCTTTCTCGTAGGTGCGGGTGTCGCCGAGCTGTTCGATGCGCGCATCGGCGATTTGCAGCGGGCTCAGGCTGCTGTCGTCGTACAGCGAGACTGAATGATAGATGCGCAGGGTCAGGATGGCCTGGGCCTGTACATAGACGCTGGTCTGATCGAGGCTGGCTTCGATGAACACCGGATCGAGGCTGTTCTTGTCTTCGCGGTGATCGCTGGCAAACACCTGCACGGTGATTGGCTGGCTTTGCGCTTCGCCCAGTTGCAGCGGCGGAATAGTTACGCTGCCGTTCTCTTTCGGCAGCAGGGTGATGATCCAGCGCGTGGTCGCACGGGTGTCGCCGTTGAGCGTGTTGAGCTGGTTGACCTGACGCGTGCCGCGCACTTCGAACAGCGCTTCCAGCGCCGACAGGTCCGGCTTGCCGAACTGGGTGACGTCATCAGTTTCGAGGGTGAGCTCGACCGTCTCGCCGGAGTTCAGGCGACTGCGATCCACGCTGGCGGTCAGCTCGGCCGCCTGAGCGGTAAACGTGCTGATCAGCAGGGGCAGCAAGAGAGCGGTGAAGCGGGTCATCGAATGTTTTCCTGATCCTGATGTTGTTGCTGTTCGTACCAGAATTTGCGCCTGAGCAGTTCGCCCGGGTCGTCCGGGATCTTGCCCAGCCATTGCTCGAGCGCCTGACGCTGTTCGCCTTCGAGATTGTTCTCGCTCGGGCGCAGGGTCGGCACCGTGTCGGTTTCCTCTTCCTCGTTGCTGCCGGGTATTTCGTTGGGGCCTGGCAGCGGCGGGGCGGTCGGAGGTGGTTCGCTGGCGGACTCGGCCGGTTGCGCCTCGCTCTGGGTTTCGCTGGTCACCGCCGGAGGGGGCGCGGTGGTCGGCGAGGGCTCATCGCCGGGCAGACTTTGTTGGTTCGGCTGGTTATCCGGTTCGGTCGGCGGCGGGGCGTTTTTCTGCTTCAGCAGGTTTTCCACCAACGCCTTGTTGGTCTGCGCCGGACGCAGATCCGCTTGCAGCTCCAGCGCCTGTTCGTAGGCGTCGATTGCTGCTTCCAGCTCACCGCTTTTTGCCAGGGCGTTGCCACGATTGTAGTGGGCGCGGGCATCGCTGCCCTCGGCAAAGCGCTGAGCGGCGCCACTGTAGTCGCCGGCCTCGTACAACGCCACCCCTTGCCACTGATGATCATCGAAATGCTGCGCGGCCTCGGCCGGGCGTTTCTGCTTGAGCAGGTGCAAACCCTGCTGGTCAGGGCGCAGCCACAAGTCTTCGAAGTCGAAAGCGTAGCTCGGTTGCGGCAGGCACCACAGCAGCGGCAGGCAGAACAGCCAGCCGCGACGCCCGGCACAGGCCGCCAGCAACAGCAGCGGCAACAGCAGCCAGTAACCCTGATCGGCCCAGGTGTCGAGGCGCACGGTCTGGCCATCGTCACGCAGGCTGCGCGGGCCGTTGAGCAGGCCAAGGGCGCCGAGATCAGCCTCGTCGAGTCGCGCCGGGTGATACTCGCCGCCCACGCTGTTGAGGAAAGTCGCCAGGCCCGGGCTGTCGAGTTGCGGCACGCGGATCGCGCCTTGTTCGTCCTTGAGGAAACTGCCGTCCTCCTGGGCAATCGGCGCGCCTTCGGCGGTGCCGATCCCGAGCATCAGCAGTTGCGTCGACTCGCCATTGAGCGCACGGCGAATACCGCGCCGTTCCTCCTCATTGAGCGACGAACCGATCAACAGAATCCGTCCCTCACCCAGCGCACCTTGCTTGAGCAAGGCCAGTGCCTTGCCCACCGCCAGATCGGCGCGATGACCGCTCTGCGGCATCAGCGAAGGCTTGAGTGCATCGAGCAGATTACGGCTGGTCGCCAGATCATCCGACAGCGGCACCAGCGTGTGCGCGCTGCCGGCATAAACCACGATGGCAGTCTGCGCATCGCTGCGCGCCTGCAACAGGTCGAACAGCTTGCGCCGCGCCTGCTCCAGACGTGTTGGTGGCGAGTCGGTGGCGAGCATCTCTGGCGTCAGTTCGAGCACCACCACCAGCGGATCGGCGGGTTTCTGGCTGGTCTGTTCGACGCGCTCCCAGCTCGGCCCGAGCAAGGCCAGAATGGTCAGCAACCACGCCACGCCGAGAGCGATCCACGGCAATTTGCTCTGGCGCCCGCTGCCACCACTGAGCAGGACCCCGTGAAACGCTGGTGGCAGAATCATCTGCCAGCGACCGGCGCGCTTCTGCCGGTGCCAGAGTTGCCAGAGCAGCCAGCCGAGCAACGGCAACAGCAACAGCCACCAGGGGCGGAACCAGTGCGGCCAGAGCGCGATCATCGGCGCCTCCGCAGACGCAAACGTTGCAGGCGCTCACGCCAGTCCGGCAACGGACTTTGCAAATACAGTTGCTTGCTGAACAGGCGTTGCAGCGGGTTGTCCGGCCACAATTCGCGAACCACCAGCAACAGGCTCAACCACAGCGCCAACGCCAGCGGCCAGTGATACAAGGCCTGCGCCGGGCGTGCCTGAGTCGGTTGCTGGGTCACCGGCTCGAGCTGGTCGAGGGTGTCCTTGATCGCCTGCAGCTCTTTGCCGTCGTGGGCGCGGAAGTACTGGCCGCCGGTGACTTCGGCGATGGCCTTGAGCGCCGGTTCATCCAGGTCAAGGCTCGGATTGACCCCGAGCAGCCCCGTCGAGCCGCTGTCCTCGGGATCGGCGCCGATGCCGATCGGATAGATTCTGACGCCTTCGCTGGCTGCCAGTTTCGCAGCGGTCAGGGGATTGATTTCGCCGCCATTGTTGGCGCCGTCGGTGACCAGAATCAGCACGCGACTTTGCGCCGGACGCAGACGCAGGCGTTTCAAGGCCAGGCCGATGGCATCGCCGATCGCGGTGTTCTTGCCGGCGATACCGATCCGCGCCTCGTCGAGCCACACTCGCACGGTGCGTCGGTCAAAGGTCAGCGGCGCTTGCAGGTAGGCCTGACTGCCAAACAGGATCAATCCGACGCGGTCGCCATCGCGGCTTTCAAGGAAATCGCCGAGCAAATGCTGCACCAGCGACAGGCGACTGACTTCTTCGTCCTGCCACTGCATGTCGGGGAAATCCATCGAGCCGGAGACGTCCACTGCCACCAGCAGATCACGGCCACTGGCGGCAATCGGCAGCGGTTCGCCGAGCCATTGCGGGCGGGCGGCGGCGATCAGCAGGATCAGCCACAGCAAGATAAACGGCGCCTGCTGCCGCCACGCCGGCAAGTTGGCGCGGGCACGGCGGCGGGCGAGGCCTTCGAGGTCGGCGAGGAAACTGACTTTCAGCGCCGGCTCGCCGCTGTCGGCCACCGGCAGGGCCAGACGCATCAACCACGGTAGCGGCAGCAGCGCAAAGATCCACGGCCAGGCGAACTCAAACATGTTTGCGAATCCACGTGTCGACGGCCTGGGTCAGGCCGGCGATGGCTTTGTCGTCGAGTTTGCATTCCGGTTTGTACGCGCCTTCGACCAGCACCATCCAGCGCGTCAGGCCGGCAGCGGGGCAGCGGTTGTCGAGGAAGGCCAGCCATTTGCGCCCGTTGAGGGTGTGGCTCTGGCTGTACGGATAGTGGTTGCGGCACAGGCGTTTGAGCAGGCCGTTGAGTTGTTGCAGCCAGGCGCCGGCCGGGGCGCCGTCGTAAGGCTTGGGCATTTGCGCCAATTCCGCGAGGGCGGCGATGCGCACTGGGTCCAGCGGTTGCTCGGCGCGCACCACCGGGCGTTTCTTCATCGGAATGAAACGGCGCAGCTTCCACACGGCGAAACCCAGCAGCGGCAACAGCAGAAGCAGCAGCCACCAGCCCGGCGCCGGCGGCCAGAAGGCAATCGGCGGCGGTGAGATCAGCGGTTGCAGTTGCTCGAGGCCGTTCATCGACCTTTCCCCGGACGCTGCGGGTTCAAGAACTCGCGCATCTGCTCGACCATTTCGCTCTGCGTGCTCAACGGCATCAGCAACACCCGCAGCTTTTGCGCGAGCAATTCCCAGCGAGCGATGCGCGCTTCGGCCTGGGCGCGGTAGGTCTGGCGCAGGTCAAAGTTCAGCGTGTCGATCTCCAACTGCGCCCCACGTTCGGCGAAGCGCAGCAGGCCGGCGGCGGGCAAGGCGTGATCGAGTGGATCGGAGAGCGGCAACATCAGCAGATCGCAATGCCGCGCCAGCAGGCTCAGTTGCTGCTCGGCGCTATCGGACAACGCGCGCTCATCACAAATGACGATGGCCAGACTGCCCGGCCGCAGCACTTCCCGCGCGCGGCGCAGGGCCACGCCGAAGGCATCGCGGTCCGGCTCGCGTTCGCTGTGCAGCGATTGATTGACCTTGACCAGACGATTGAGCAATTGCAGCAGGCTCTGCTTGCTGCGCCGCGGCTTGATTTCGTAGTGCTCGTTGTCGCCGAACACCAGCCCGCCGACGCGATCGTTGTGCCCCAGCGCGGCCCAGCCAATCAACGCCGCGACTTGTGCCGCCAGCACCGACTTGAACATCAGCCCCGAACCGAAAAACAGCCGCGTGCTCTGTTCCACCATGATGAAAATCGGCCGCTCGCGCTCCTCATGGAACAGCTTGGTGTGCGGCTCCTGGGTGCGCGCGGTGACGCGCCAGTCGATGGTGCGCACATCGTCGCCGGCCTGATACACCCGCACCTGATCGAAGTCGACGCCACGGCCACGAAATTTCGAGTGATGCAGGCCGATCAACGGGCTGCGCTGACTCGGCGTGGAAAACAGTTGCACCTCGCGCACGCGGTGACGCATCTCGATCAGCTCGGCGAGGCTGATGCGGATACCGGGTTCGGGGGGCAGGGCAGCGTTCATGGGGGTCAAGCGACGGCGACGACGTCGAGAATCCGCTGCACCACGCGGTCCTGATCGATGCCAGCGGCTTCGGCTTCGAACGACAGAATGATGCGGTGACGCAACACGTCGAACAGCACGGCCTGAATGTCTTCCGGGCTTACGAAGTCGCGACCGGCCAGCCAGGCGTGGGCGCGGGCGCAGCGATCCAGCGCGATCGAACCGCGCGGGCTGGCGCCATAGGCGATCCACTCGGCCATTTCCGGGTCGAACTTGGCCGGGTTGCGCGTGGCCATGACCAGTTGCACCAGGTATTCCTCCACGGCGTCGGCCATGTACAAACCGAGGATTTCCTTGCGCGCGGCGAAGATCGCCTGCTGGCTGACCCGACGCTCGGGCTTGGTCTCACCGTTCAACGCCTCGCCACGGGCCTGCTGGAGGATTCGGCGTTCGACGGCGGCGTCGGGGAAGCCGATCTTGACGTGCATGAGGAAACGATCGAGCTGGGCTTCCGGCAGCGGGTAGGTACCTTCCTGTTCGATCGGGTTCTGCGTCGCCATCACCAGGAACAGCGGCGACAGTTCATAAGTGCTGCGCCCGACGCTGACCTGACGCTCGGCCATCGCTTCGAGCAGGGCCGATTGCACCTTGGCCGGCGCGCGGTTGATTTCGTCCGCCAGCACGAGGTTGTGGAAGATCGGCCCTTGCTGGAACACGAAGCTGCCGGTTTCCGGGCGATAGATCTCGGTGCCGGTGATGTCGGCCGGCAGCAGGTCGGGGGTGAACTGAATACGATGGAACTGGGCTTCGATGCCCTCGGCGAGTTCTTTGATCGCTTTGGTCTTGGCCAGACCGGGAGCACCCTCGACCAGCATGTGGCCGTCGGCGAGCAGGGCGATGAGCAAGCGCTCGATGAGTTTTTCCTGGCCGAGAATCTGCGTTGAAAGAAAGGTTCGCAGCGCCAGCAGCGCTTCACGATGTTCCATCGGTGACTGTTCCTGGAAAAGGAGTGGCCGGGGCGTTCGGATAACGCCGGGGCTGGGGGCGTTACTTTAATCCATCGCGGGGGGCGGCGACTAACGGCATTTGCGCGATTTGTCAGTATCGGCCCTCGTTTGCACTGTGTGGGGCCGTTTCTGGACGTTTTTGCGATTCAGGTCTGCGTGTGCAAGCTGTGCAATATGACCTTGATGGCGGGGCGCTCAAGCAGTTCGAACCATTTGCCTTCATCAACGATGGCGCCTTGCTGCATGACGAGCACGCGGTCAAAACGATGGAGATGTTCAACATCATGGGTGACACATATAAAGCCCTGTCCAGCGAATGTCTTGAATAGCAAATCCCACACTGGTGTGGCGAGTTTCGGTTCAATCGAAGCACTCGGCTCATCAAACAGATTGAATTTGCCCGGTCGATTCAGGAGTCGCAGCAACGAAAGCCGCTTCGCTTCACCTCCGGAGATATTGGTGGCGTTTTCAGCGATGTGACCTCGGCCAATGATTTCATCAAGCTGGAGGCATTGAATTGCCTCGTTCAATGTCTTCGACCGCTCAACACCGAAAAGTACGGACTGTTCAAAACTTCCTTCCAGGAACTGCGGAGACTGGGGGCTGTAACGCACCGTTTCCAGATGAGCGCGAGCATTTAAGCGATCTATGCATAGCTCGTCGATGAACAGCCGAGGCCGCACCGAAAAATCCAGTCCTGCCAGCGCTTCGAGTAACGTGGATTTGCCAGCGCCGCTGGGCCCGATGATCGCGACGGATTGGCCCTGTCGGAAGCTGATCTGGCGGGCAATTGATAGCCGCGCAACGCCGTTATGGGTGATCTCGCAGGGCTCGAGCCGTAATGTTGATAGGTTATGCAACGCATCAGAGTAATTGCGGCGATCGTTATCGAAGTCACCAGTTGCAAGTAATTCTTTGAGTCGCCGTTGATCAGCCGAGAATTGATCCAGCACCCGATAGCCTTCGGTCAGCGCCGATACATTCAACAGGAACGTACCAGCAATAGAGAAAATGGCCACCAACTGACCGACGCTTATACTTGCTTGTCCGGACGTCTGATCCATGACTCCCCAAGCCAACAAACCGCCGGTGGACAGGCTGATAAACAAAATCTTCGCCGCGCTCAACAGTCCGCCCGAGCCTGCTACGGTCACCGCAGCATTGGCGTAGCGCTCAAACGCTCGGTTCAAGGGTTGCAGGGCCGTGCGTTCGGCGCGTTCCAGTTTTATCGATTTACCAGCCCTCAAAGTATTGACCAAGGTTGCACTCAGCTCATCCTCCTGGTCATTAACAGCATCGATGTGTTTTCTGCGCCATCGAATGATCCGGTGAGTTGCATAGAGATAACAGCCACCGAGGCCTGCTAGCGCGCAGAAAACCCAGGCTCCGCCCATATACCAGAATGCGCCGGCCACAATAAGAAATTCCAGACACAGGGGAAAACCCGTAGTGACGAAGAACATCAGCAACTGTTCGTGGGCAGTGATTCCGCGCTCGACCGACTTGATGAACTGTCCTATTCGCCACGTGCCGAACTGGGAAAAGTCCTTGCCCATCAACCGCGCCATCCAATTGATGGAAGCATCCATGACAATTCGCTGGACGAGCTTTGAGAGCAGCAGCGTTTGCAGGGGGGTGGTCATCGACTGAATGCAACCGGCCAGCGTAAAAGCTGCGGTGAAAAAAAGCAGCGTACGCAGCGTTGTGTGATCGGCATCGTTTAGTGAATCGACGATCTTGCCCAACAACAAAGGAGGGGCCAGGGCCAGGATTTTCAGGGTGATGGTTGCGCCTATTGTCATCACCAGCAGGAGTCGATGTTTCTCGCAGGCTGTTCTTATAAATGTATGCATGAGTGTGCCTGTGGTCGTTTTGAATCACGCCGTTGGCGAACTCCTGGTGCCGAGCAAAATGTGCTGAGGAGCTACGGGTTGGCCATTTCTGATTATGTTGAATCGTTCGAGACCCGGGATATAAGTCTGGATAACTACGTTGGTCCCGGGATACTCCATGACTGTTCTGAAAAATAGGACTTTGTTCATGCCGCTCAGGTTTTTTCGGAGCAAGGCAAGTTGTTCAGGAACAGAGAGTGCAGGTAGGTTTTTTGAGGGTGCCAGGGTATTGAGTTTCAAGTTTTTAACAGGTGCGAAGTCTATCAGCTGTTTCAGTTTCTCGGATTGACAAAGCACATCAAGTACCTTTCGGTCCGCGATTTCATCGTTGGCGTCGTATAAGGCGTTTGATTGGAACTGCTCCGTTACCGCTCTTTGGATGGCGATAAATATGTCCAAAGAACAGCCGGAGCCGATTGCGGATATATGTCGGTCGCCGGGGCCGGTTCGTGGGAATGCAACTGCCAGATAAACTTCTGACTCGTCTTTGATAATGATGATCTGCAAAGCTTCGGCAGCCCGTAGCGCGTATGAGTTGTTGAACAGGGCTTGCGCAAGCAGGGGCGCCGATGGTGAGTAGAGATCGATCGGAGGTATCAGTCTGCAGACGGCCATGAAAAACCGGGACAACAGGTGTCGCTCAATCAGTTCCAGGGTACCGTGCAGCAGTGCTTCTGATTTCGTGCAGCCGAAAGCAGTTCCTGAGTTAGAGGCGTAGCGATTTAAAAAGCGCGTCGGTTGACTCGTTGTTTTACGTTCATCTTTGACCGGATACAGCAGGGCGCATGGCACAAAAAGCCCGGCGCAGCCGTCGAGTGCTGCAAGCTGCAGACACTGTAGAGGCTCGATGTTTTTTTGCAGACTTGTGAAAATGCCGTCCGACTCGACCCCGTTCTGCGAAGCGATGTCACTGCAACCAAGCGTTCTGCAAAATGGCGGCTCGGCGTGAAACATCGCGTAGTGCTCAAGGCTTTCAGCAAGTGCACCTACAAGCGCGTCGGGACCTTTGCCTGCGCCTGATTCAATCAGCGTGTTGTATTCGTTATAAAGTTCGGCAGTAGCGACCAGATTACCGTCATCGACATAGCGCACTCGCGCTCTCAAACCCAGTGTCTGGATAACATTGTTTATTCGGACAAACGCTTCGCTGGATGAAATCTCACGCTCTGACATGGTGAGCCTCGTGGGCTTGAATGCCGAAAGATCGACTTTCGGCATTTTCAGGATTGGCTGATCGGGAGGCCGAGTCAGCGGGTCAGGGAGGCGAAGAAGTCCAGTTCCGTCGCCAGGAAACCTTCAAAGTGGCCCGAGCCATAAGGCAAATCATCGAAGGTGTTTATTTCAGAACGTTTTCTACCCATTACATATGACTCCATTGAATATCACGTTGTCGGCACTTTTTTGTGCGCCGAGCTTGCATGTTTTTTTGCAAGCGCAACGAGTAATAACAAGGGAGGGTTGGGCCCGCAATCAGACGGCTTCCGATGATTGCGTAGGACGCTTCTTGAGGAGTAGTAGGATCGAACTTCGTGCTGTTAAACACAGCGGCGTTCTATGCAGGAAATTAGCGCGAATTATGGTTTGCAGGTGTTTAGAGCTTGTAGAGGTATCGATCAGCGTGTAATTAATGACGATGGCATAAGGGGCGATCAAATGCCGTCGTCATTTATCTTGCCATGTGAGCCGAGCTGGTTATTCCAGATTAATTACAAAAGTCCCGGTCCCATCGAGAATATTCGTCAAAGTCTCGACAACCTCATCCATATCCACCATATCCGGGTTGAACGCGATCTCCAGCACATCATCCCCATTCAACGCATCGGCATCCGCCGCAGCGATCTCGATCTTCAGCAGTTTCGAAGTCAGCGTGACCTTGACCCCGTCCAGCGTCGAAGGCTCTCCGTCCAGGGTGATCTCCAGCTCATCCTCATCCGGATAGCGGCTCATCAGGAACATCTCCCCCTTGTCGCTGTGGCAGCACAGCATGGCCATGTTGTCTTCTTCGTCGTCGCACGGGTTGACGATCAGTAGGGCGGTGGTCATTTGCATGGGGAAAATCCTGGGCAGTGGCGGCGTTAAACCTGTTCGAAGGCGCGATTTTGCCAGTCTCTGCTCATTCGCGCTGCCTGCATCGGCAAAAAGTGGCAAAGCAGGACATTTCCGTCGCCCACTTCCGAGTAGCGAGAAGGGGAAATCCGACGTCAGCGTAAGGCAATTACCGGGTGCGCAAAATCCGGCCGTAATTGCGATTTTTCGCTTGTGATAGCCACCTTTTTATCGGTAGTTTCGCCGCTCTTGCGCAATGGAGTGCGTTACCCAAACCCCAAAAAGGACCTTTGCCATGACCCAATATTTTGAACGCGCCGAAGAAATCCGCCATCTGTCCGATGAGCAGATCGAGGAGATCTACAAGCGCTATCTGGAAGGCGAGAAAACTGCACAACTGATGGAGGAGTTCCAGATTCCTTCTACGGTGCGCAGTCTGCTCAGGGTTCTGCCACCGATTGTCAGTGCAGACCTCACCTGCCCCTATTGCGAATTGCCGATGTGGGTGCGCCGACACGCCAGAGGCACGCCGCTTTCGCTGCGCAGTACCTTCAAATGCGTACGCTGTGAACACCAGCACAGCGTGACCGCCGCCAATAGCCGCCACACCACATGCAACTGCAAGGAATGCTTCAAGTTGCGCCAGCAGCAACTGGCGGCCCGGGCCGCGCGGAACCGTTTGGAGCTGGAGGCGCGATATGCCGCGCGAAAACCTGCAGTGCCTTACGCCAATCTGGGGTTTGTGCAGAAGTTGACGTTGCTCGCCTTGCTGGATGACGGCTACGGCGCCAACGTTGAATGGATTGCGCCGCTGAATGCGCCATCCAGAGAGGAACTGCTCACCCAGACTTATGAGGCCCGAGAAGAGTTGCTCAAAAGCCTGCATGAAGCCGGGGTGCTGGCGGTTTCCACCGATTCCGACATCAACGCGTTCGATCGCAGTGAGGGCTGCAGCATTCGCGAGTACAGCGCGGTGCGTTGGCTGCCCAACGTCACGCTCGACGGCGCCGCGCGCAGTACCCGAGAGAACCTGTACCTGATGCTGTATCAGGAGTTGTCAGGCAGCGTACAAGCTGCCTGGAAAAGCGAAATCTATTCGCTGGTTTTCAGTCTGGCCCGCGAAGAGTCCATTCAATACATCCGTGTGTTGGCCCATGAAGTGGACTTCGCCTTCACGGCCGAAGCCCGCGCCGAGGAGGTGGTCGGGCAGTTGCTGCAAGACTTTTCGGTCAGCCAGCTCTATTACTTCGCCCGGCTGGCAGTGAGAAACGCCGCGCATTTCTATGCCACCGGCAATTCCAAAGGGCGCAGTCACGCCTCCAACACCATTCCACGCAACATGCTGGGCACGGCGCAGGACGCGCTGGCGCGCAACTGGCGCAAGAATGCCCATCGCGATGCGCGGGTGCCGCAAACGGCCTTGCAGCGGTTGCTTTACGACGTCGTGCTCAAGGACAGTGGCGCCGGGTTTTCCAAATCGCCGGGCATGTACTGGCGCGACGAACTGGTCCCGCAATTCTTCAGCGCCGTAGCGTTCGACAGCGACTTGCTCAGCCATCTGCGCCTGTTCTGTCGCGAATGTGATTCGAGCAACATCGACGCCAGCATGGACAAGCAGATCCTGCGAACGATGTGCTACGACTGCGCCACGGTGAGCAAATTCAGAGCCTTTGAGGAGCTGCCGGACTGATCCGTGTCAACCGCTGGCGCTGAACCGGATGCCACGCTCAGGGTCGATAAAGGGGCCTTGGGCGTTTTCGTTTCCGGATATGTAACGTTCCGGGCGACCGTACTGTCACGAAAGTCCCGTGAAACCGGGGTTTCGAACCTGCGTTTCAGTCCACGCCTGCTAGTGTTGAAGCAGGCGAAACCCTGCATTTACGTGCCAATGACCGAATATGTCGCAGCACCGCAAGCAGACACATTGTCGCACCCATTAAGCTGCGCAACGGATGAGCACCCGTAAAGGCATTGCTGGCGGCGCTGGCAGTCGCTTTTGCAGATGCTCATTCATGGAAGGTGAATGTGACCTGAGTGTCCCGTCCAGCTTCACCCACCTGTCTCCCTGTTTCCTCTGCCCGAGAATCAGGAACAGGGCGACACGAGGCCCGAAAGGGCTGTTGCACGCGACGCTTTCCATCAATAACAAGCTTAAGCGGAGTACCACAGATGGCGTTCTTCACCGCAGCCAGCAAAGCCGACTTCCAGCACCAACTGCAAGCGGCACTGGCGCAGCACATCAGTGAACAGGCACTGCCACAAGTGGCGCTGTTCGCTGAACAATTCTTCGGCATCATTTCCCTGGACGAGCTGACTCAACGTCGCCTCTCCGACCTCGCTGGCTGTACTCTCTCTGCGTGGCGCCTGCTTGAGCGCTTCGATCACGCGCAACCGCAAGTGCGTGTCTACAACCCTGATTACGAACGCCACGGCTGGCAGTCGACCCACACCGCGGTCGAAGTGCTGCACCACGACCTGCCATTTCTGGTCGACTCGGTGCGCACCGAGCTGAACCGTCGCGGCTACAGCATTCACACCCTGCAGACCACCGTGCTCAGCGTGCGTCGTGGCAGCAAGGGCGAATTGCTGGAAATCCTGCCAAAAGGCAGCACCGGCGAAGGCGTGCTGCACGAATCGCTGATGTACCTGGAAATCGACCGTTGCGCCAACGCGGCCGAGCTCAATGTGCTGAGCAAAGAGCTTGAGCAGGTGCTCGGTGAAGTGCGCGTCGCCGTTGCTGACTTCGAGCCGATGAAAGCCAAGGTGCAGGACATCCTCACCCGTCTCGACAACAGCGCTTATCCGGTTGATGCCGACGAGAAGAACGAAGTCAAAAGCTTCCTGGAATGGCTGGTGGGCAACCACTTCACCTTCCTCGGCTACGAAGAGTTCGTGGTCACCGATCAGGCCGATGGCGGCCACATCGAGTACGACCAGAACTCCTTCCTCGGCCTGACCAAACTGCTGCGCACCGGCCTGACCTACGAAGACCTGCGCATCGAAGACTACGCCGTCGCCTACCTGCGCGAACCGACCCTGCTGTCGTTCGCCAAGGCTGCGCACCCGAGCCGTGTACACCGTCCAGCCTACCCGGACTACGTGTCGATCCGTGAAATCGACGCCGACGGCAAAGTCATCAAGGAACACCGCTTCATGGGCCTGTACACCTCTTCGGTGTATGGCGAGAGCGTGCGGGTCATCCCGTTCATCCGCCGCAAGGTCGAAGAAATCGAGCGCCGCTCGGGCTTCCAGTCCAAGGCTCACCTGGGCAAGGAACTGGCGCAGGTGCTCGAAGTGCTGCCGCGTGACGACCTGTTCCAGACCCCGGTCGACGAACTGTTCACCACCGTGATGTCGATCGTGCAGATTCAGGAACGCAACAAGATCCGCGTGTTCCTGCGCAAAGACCCGTACGGTCGCTTCTGCTACTGCCTGGCCTATGTGCCGCGCGACATCTATTCCACCGAAGTCCGCCAGAAGATCCAGCAAGTGCTGATGGAGCGCTTGAAAGCCTCTGACTGCGAATTCTGGACGTTCTTCTCCGAGTCGGTTCTGGCCCGCGTGCAGCTGATTCTGCGCGTCGATCCGAAGAACCGCCTCGACATCGACCCGGTGCTGCTGGAAAAAGAAGTGGTCCAGGCCTGCCGCAGCTGGCAGGACGACTACGCCGCACTGACCGTCGAAAGCTTCGGCGAAGCCCACGGCACCAACGTGCTGGCCGACTTCCCGAAAGGCTTCCCGGCCGGTTACCGCGAGCGTTTTGCCGCGCATTCGGCCGTGGTCGACATGCAGCACCTGCTGAGCCTCAACGAAAAAAATCCGCTGGTGATGAGCTTCTACCAGCCGCTGGGCCAGGTTTCCGGCCAGCGCGAGCTGCATTGCAAGCTGTATCACGCCGACACGCCGCTGGCGCTGTCCGACGTCCTGCCGATTCTGGAAAACCTCGGCCTGCGCGTACTGGGTGAATTCCCGTATCGCCTGCGCCACACCAACGGCCGCGAATTCTGGATTCACGATTTCGCCTTCACCGCCGCCGAAGGTCTGGACCTCGACATCCAGCAGCTCAACGACACCCTGCAGGACGCGTTCGTGCACATCGTGCGTGGCGATGCCGAGAACGATGCGTTCAACCGTCTGGTGCTGACCGCCGGTCTGCCATGGCGCGACGTTGCGCTGCTGCGTGCCTACGCCCGTTACCTGAAGCAGATTCGTCTGGGCTTCGACCTGGGTTACATCGCCAGCACGTTGAACAACCACACTGACATCGCCCGCGAACTGACCCGGTTGTTCAAGACCCGTTTCTACCTGGCGCGCAAACTCGGCAGCGATGATCTGGAAGACAAGCAGCTGCGTCTGGAACAAGCGATTCTGACCGCACTGGACGATGTTCAGGTGCTCAACGAAGACCGCATCCTGCGTCGTTACCTCGACCTGATCAAAGCCACCCTGCGCACCAACTTCTACCAGACGGATGCCAACGGCCAGAACAAGTCGTACTTCAGCTTCAAGTTCAACCCGCATGCGATCCCGGAACTGCCGAAGCCAGTGCCGAAGTTCGAAATCTTCGTCTACTCGCCACGCGTCGAAGGCGTGCACCTGCGCTTCGGCAACGTCGCTCGCGGCGGTCTGCGCTGGTCCGATCGTGAAGAAGACTTCCGTACCGAAGTGCTCGGCCTGGTAAAAGCCCAGCAAGTGAAGAACTCGGTCATCGTGCCAGTGGGCGCGAAGGGCGGCTTCCTGCCGCGTCGCCTGCCACTGGGCGGCAGCCGTGACGAGATCGCGGCCGAGGGCATCGCCTGCTACCGCATCTTCATTTCCGGCCTGCTGGACATCACCGACAACCTCAAGGACGGCGCACTGGTGCCGCCGGTCAATGTCGTGCGTCATGACGACGATGACCCGTACCTGGTGGTCGCGGCGGACAAGGGCACTGCAACCTTCTCCGATATCGCCAACGGCATCGCCATCGACTACGGCTTCTGGCTGGGTGACGCGTTTGCGTCCGGTGGTTCAGCCGGTTACGACCACAAGAAAATGGGCATCACCGCCAAGGGCGCGTGGGTCGGCGTACAGCGCCACTTCCGCGAGCGCGGCATCAATGTTCAGGAAGACAGCATCACCGTGGTGGGCGTCGGCGACATGGCCGGCGACGTGTTCGGTAACGGCCTGTTGATGTCCGACAAGCTGCAACTGGTGGCCGCGTTCAACCACATGCACATCTTCATCGACCCGAACCCGAACCCGGCGACCAGCTTCGTCGAGCGTCAGCGTCTGTTCGACCTGCCGCGTTCGGCCTGGACCGACTACGACACCAGCATCATGTCCGAGGGTGGCGGTATCTTCTCGCGCAGCGCGAAGAGCATCGCGATCTCGCCGCAGATGAAAGAACGCTTCGACATCCAGGCTGACAAGCTGACCCCGACCGAACTGCTCAATGCCTTGCTCAAGGCACCGGTGGATCTGTTGTGGAACGGCGGTATCGGCACCTACGTCAAGGCCAGCACCGAAAGCCACGCCGATGTCGGCGACAAGGCTAACGACGCGCTGCGCGTGAACGGCAACGAGCTGCGCTGCAAAGTCGTGGGCGAGGGCGGTAACCTCGGCATGACCCAACTGGGTCGTGTGG
The DNA here is from genome assembly GCF_020736465.1 of Pseudomonas sp. HN2. Classification (NCBI taxonomy): domain Bacteria; kingdom Pseudomonadati; phylum Pseudomonadota; class Gammaproteobacteria; order Pseudomonadales; family Pseudomonadaceae; genus Pseudomonas; species Pseudomonas sp. HN2. The sequence continues at coordinate 3,470,470 of NZ_CP085885.1, read as the reverse complement.
AATTCGGTCTCAATGGCGGCGGTTCCAACACCGACTTCATCGACAACGCCGGTGGCGTGGACTGCTCCGACCACGAAGTGAACATCAAGATCCTGCTGAACGAAGTGGTTCAGGCCGGTGACATGACCGACAAGCAACGCAATCAGTTGCTGGCGAGCATGACCGACGAAGTCGGCAATCTGGTGCTGGGCAACAACTACAAGCAGACTCAGGCCCTGTCCTTGGCGGCGCGCCGTGCCTACGCGCGCATCGCTGAGTACAAGCGTCTGATGAGCGATCTCGAGGGCCGTGGCAAGCTGGATCGCGCCATCGAGTTCCTGCCGACCGAAGAGCAACTGACCGAGCGCGTCGCGGAGGGCCACGGCCTGACTCGTCCTGAGCTGTCGGTGCTGATTTCCTACAGCAAGATCGACTTGAAAGAGCAGCTGTTGGGCTCGCTGGTGCCGGACGACGACTACCTGACCCGCGATATGGAAACGGCGTTCCCGCCGACCCTGGTCAGCAAGTTCTCCGAAGCCATGCGTCGTCACCGTCTGAAGCGCGAGATCGTCAGCACCCAGATCGCCAACGATCTGGTCAACCACATGGGCATCACCTTCGTGCAACGACTCAAAGAGTCGACCGGCATGAGCCCGGCGAACGTGGCGGGTGCTTACGTGATCGTGCGCGACATCTTCCACCTCCCGCACTGGTTCCGTCAGATCGAAGCGCTGGACTACCAGGTTTCCGCTGACGTGCAGCTGGAGCTGATGGACGAGTTGATGCGTCTGGGGCGCCGTGCCACCCGCTGGTTCCTGCGTGCCCGTCGCAACGAGCAGAACGCTGCCCGTGACGTCGCGCATTTCGGTCCGCACCTGAAAGAACTGGGCCTGAAACTCGACGAACTGCTCAGCGGCGAAATCCGCGAGAACTGGCAGTCGCGCTATCAGGCCTACGTCGAAGCCGGTGTGCCGGAACTGCTGGCGCGTATGGTGGCGGGCACTTCGCACCTGTACACGCTGCTGCCGATCATCGAGGCGGCCGACGTCACCGGGCAGAACCCGGCCGAAGTGGCCAAGGCCTACTTCGCCGTCGGCTCTGCGCTGGACATCACCTGGTACCTGCAACAGATCAGCGCGCTGCCGGTGGAAAACAACTGGCAGGCCCTGGCCCGTGAAGCGTTCCGTGATGACGTCGACTGGCAGCAACGGGCGATCACCATCTCCGTCCTGCAACAGGGCGACGGCTCCCAGGACGTGGAAGCACGCCTGGCACTGTGGATGGCCCAGCACGAAAGCATGATCGAGCGCTGGCGCGCCATGCTGGTGGAAATCCGCGCGGCTAGCGGCACGGACTACGCCATGTACGCAGTGGCCAACCGTGAACTGCTGGATCTGGCGTTGAGCGGGCAAGCGATCGTGCCTGCTGCCACCGCGAATGCCGAGCTTGAACTGGCGTAAGTAGTGGCTGAATGAAAAAGCCCCGCTCTCGAAAGAGGCGGGGCTTTTTCTTGTCCGTCATTCAGAACGCATCGGCGCAGCGGAAGGCGAAAGCAGGCTCACTCCTGCAACGCCGCCACCTGTACATCCTCCTGCTGATGTATGGCTGATCACCCGGCCATCAGTTATCCAACGGGATAAGCACCTGCTCATCCGGCGCCAGCACCATGAACACCAGCAACTTGGCAGGCTTGGTCGAGCTGGCGTTTTTCGACACCAGATGCTCGGAGCCGGCCGGCTCGTACCAGAACTGGCCCTTCTTGTAGGTGATCGCCTGTTCGCCCTTCACTTGGGAAATTATTTCGCCGTCCAGCACGTAAGCCATCGCGGTGCCTTCGTGTTTATGGGCGATCGAGGACTGGCCGGGTTTGTAGTCGACTTCGATCATCATGGCTTTCTTGCCGGGGGCGTTTTTCAGCAGTTGTTCCTGCAGGACGGTGATTTTCTCGGACGGATCGTGGGCCATCGCCGATGCGGACAGGGTGAAGGCGAGGGCCGCGGCGAAGAAGGGCAGGGCTTTCATGGCGGATTACCTGTGAGGGTTGAGGTGTGATCACAGTAGGCCGCAAAGGCGCCGGTTCAAACGGCCAATATTCGGGAAGATCAGGTGACCAATCCAGGGAAGGCGAGAAACCGTGGCGAGGGAGCAAGCTCCCTCCCACAGGTGCGTGCTAGACGATGGGAAAGCTGTTGCTCCTGCGGGGTCGGTGCAAACGACCAATGCGGGAAGATCAGGTGACCCATTCAGGCAAGGCGAGTAACCGTGGCGAGGGAGCTTGCTCCCGCTGGGGTGCGCAGCGCCCCCAAAACCTGCGATCCGATTCCTTCAGGAGAATCACTCCGGCCGGTTTGACGACTGCTGCGCAGCCGAGCGGGAGCAAGCTCCCTCCCACAGGTGCGTGCTAGACGATGGGAAAGCTGTTGCCCCTGCAGGCCGGGTCAAACGGCCAATGCGGGAAGATCAGGTGACCAATCTTTGTCAAAAGCAAAGATCGCAGCCTTCGGCGGCTCCTACAGGGGAACGCATTCCAGAGTAGGAGCTGCCGAAGGCTGCGATCTTTTGATCTTGCTTTTAAATGATTGGGAAGCTGTTGAAATCGACGCTATTGGCCAGGCGGCTATCGATCAGGTCGATAAACCCCTGCGCCTCGGGCCGGTTGAAATGCGCCTGCATCGCCGCTTCCGACTGCCAGCGCGCACTGACCGTCCAGCGGTGGCTGTCCTCGGGGCAGCGGTCGACCAAGTAGGAATCGCAGCCCGGGGTTTCGCGCAGGGTGTCGACGATCTTTTGCAATTGCTTGCCGAGCTCTTCCGAGCGGCCCGCAGCAGCCTTTACCTGAACCGTGTTGATCACTTCGCTGGACATTGCTCACACTCCTGAATCAGGCCGGACGAATCCTGCTCATTGAGGGATAACGCCTGTGCAGAATAGGCCTGCAACCGTGAATCACCAATAACCAATCGGCAGTAAAAGCCTTATACCAAGGGCTCATGACAGCTGTTCGAGGATGTCACGCAGGCGATCGAGGGCTGTGTCGATATCAAGGGTTTCGATGGCGCCGAAGCCGAAGTACAAGCCTTCCTTCGCCGGCTGTTGGTAGTAGAAGCCACTGATCGCATACAGGCCGACTTCGACCTTTTTCGCCAGCTCGATGACCAGCGGTAAATCAATCGGCACCTTGCAGAACACCGCCATGTGAAACCCGGCAGTGGCCGGCACGGCTTGCAGCCATGGCGCGAGATCGGTTGCCATGCGCTCGAGAATCCGTTCGCGCCGTTGCGCGTAGATCGTGTGGCAACGGCGGATGTGCTTGAGCAGGCAGCCCTCGGCGATGAACTTGGCCAGCGCCCATTGCGGCAGGGTCGAGGCATGCAGATCGGTCAACTGTTTGGCACGAATCACCGCCTCGATGATCGACGGCGGCAGGATCGCGTAGCCGAGGCGCAACTCCGGCAGCAGGGTTTTCGAGAAGGTGCCGACGTAGGCGACGATGCCGCGCTGATCGAGGTTATACAGCGAATCGGTGGGCCGGCCTTCGTAGCGGAATTCACTGTCGTAGTCGTCCTCGATGATGATCGCGCCCAGTTCATGAGCGCGGGCGAGCAGGGCCTCGCGGCGCGCCTGACTCATCGCCATGCCCAGCGGAAACTGGTGCGACGGCGTTACATAAATCAGCCTTGTGCCGTCGGGAATCTCCTCGACCTGAATGCCCTCGGCATCCACCGGCACCCCGACCACCTCGGCGCCGTGCGTGCCGAACAGCAAGCGCGCGGGCGGATAACCGGGATCCTCCATCGCCACCAGACTGCCGGGACGGGTCAGTACGCGCGCAATCAGGTCCAGCGCCTGTTGTGCGCCGTTGCATACGACGATGTCCTCGTCCTGACAATTGATGCCACGGGAAAACGCAATGTGCCGGGCGATCGCATTGCGCAGCGCGGGCAAGCCTTCGGCGACGCTGTAGAAACCTTTCGACTGCGCCATCTGCCGCATCGCATGGGCGACGCAGCGGCGCCAGTCATCCTGCGGGAACTGGCCCTTACTGGTGGCGCCACCGATGAAGTCGTAGCGCAGCGAACCTTCCAGCGTCGGATGACGCAGGAACACCGGCAGATTGCGCCAGCTCTCGATCACCTCGGCACTGGCCAGCTCGGTGTGGCTCTGCTTGCGCTGCACTTGGGCGGGGCGGGCGTTGACGTAGGTGCCTTTGCCGATCACCCCGGTGAGGAAGTTTTCGTAGGTCAGCTGCGCATAGGTGTCGGAAATGGTCTTGCGCGAGATGCCCAACTGCTCGGCCAGCAGGCGGCTGGGCGGCAACTGCGTACCTGCCGCCAAGCGCCCGGATTCAATCGCCGCGCGCAACTGCTGATACAACTGACCGGCAAGATCCTTGCGGCCGTTGATCACGACATGAAGTTCCATACCGACGAGGCTCCCGGAGGTGAATGAAGTGTCGGTCAGATTAGCGTTGTTGGGCTTTTGGCAGTAGTTGCGTGGAGTAAAAACCGCAAATTGGCGCATGTCCCTTGTAGGAGTGAGCCTGCTCGCGATGGCGGTGGATCAGCCACCATCAATGTTGAATGACAAATCGCTATCGCGAGCAGGCTCACTCCTACAGGGAAATGTGTGTGGCCGTGGTTCGGTGGTGTCCTCATTAATCGTCAAATTGGGTCTGTCATGCGGTCATCCCAGCCCTTACCGTGAACTCATCATTCCGCCTGCCGAGAGCCGCGCCATGTCCCTGCGTCTGGATTACTACAACGCGTCGCCCAAGGCGATGAAAGCGATGATTGCCATGGAGGCGCTGACCAGCAACCTGAGTATCGAAGCACCGCTGCTGCAACTGATCCGAATCCGCGCCTCGCAACTCAACGGCTGTGCGTTCTGCACCGACATGCACTCGGTGGACGCGCGGCGAGCCGGGGAGAGCGACCGGCGCCTGTATGCGATCGCCGTGTGGCGCGACAGCAACTTCTTCAACCCCCGTGAACGGGCCGCGCTGGCCTGGGCCGAGGCGGTGACGCTGTTGTCCGAAAGCCACGTGCCCGATGACGTCTACCAGCAGGCGCGCGAGCAGTTCGATGAAGGTCAACTGGTGGACCTGACGGTTGCCGTCAGCACCATCAACAGCTGGAATCGCCTCGCCGTCAGCTTCCGCCAGACCCCGAGTGACTGATCACCACACCGGCAATCTCAGCCCACACAGAAATTGATCACCACACAACCCTGTGGCGAGGGAGCTTGCTCCCGCTCGGCTGCGCAGCAGTCGCAAAGCCTGAGCATGCGGTGGGTCAGGCAAAACCGGTTCGGCAGTTTTGGGGGCGCTACGCACCCCAGCGGGAGCAAGCTCCCTCGCCACAAAATGGCAATCTCAGCCCACACAGAGACTGTTCACCACACAACCCTGTGGCGAGGGAGCTTGCTCCCGCTCGGCTGCGCAGCAGTCGCGAAGCCTGAGCATGCGGTGGGTCAGGCAAAACCGGTTCGGCAGTTTTGGGGGCGCTACGCACTCCAGCGGGAGCAAGCTCCCTCGCCACAAAATGGCAATCTCAGCCCACACAGAGATTGATCACCACACAACCCTGTGGCGAGGGAGCTTGCTCCCGCTCGGCTGCGCAGCAGTCGCAAAGCCTGAGCATGCGGTGTGTCAGGCAAAACCGGTTCGGCAGTTTTGGGGACGCTACGCACCCAGCGGGAGCAAGCTCCCTCGCCACAAAAGGCAATCTCAGCCCACACAGAAATTGATCACCACACAACCCTGTGGCGAGGGAGCTTGCTCCCGCTCGGCTGCGCAGCAGTCGCGAAGCCTGAGCATGCGGTGGGTCAGGCAAAACCGGTTCGGCAGTTTTGGGGGCGCTACGCACCCCAGCGGGAGCAAGCTCCCTCGCCACAAAATGGCAATCTCAGCCCACACAGAAACCGCGTCACTGCGGCGGCCGCTGCGGCTTCACCGAGGTGCCAAACGTATTCCCCATCCGCGTACTCGTCGCCGCCGGCGTCGCCAGCCCGACCTGATTCGGCGGTCGCTTGTGCACCGGCACATTCAACGCTTCCATGTTCTTCTGCGCCGCCGCCGCGCCGTCCGGATTGTTGCCCATCTGCTGGCTCAGGCAATCGTAATTCGGCGACTTGTAACCGCCGACCGTGACCTCGACACAGCCCAGCGGCTCCTCCGCCTGCGCCGTGCCCACCGTCATCAGCAAGACCCACATCCACCGTGTTTTCATGTCCGCCTCCTGGCCCGCCCGATTGGGCAGCTCTGGGGTTTGAGTCTAGTGCAAGCGCAGCGCAAAACCCGTGATGGTTTTTTTGCACCGCCCGTCATACCAGAGTCATAAATGCCCCGCAGGATAGCGATTTTCAGGGGTGCGCCAGTCGTGCAGCGAGGCAGTTCGCGGATCAGTCTTCAGCGCTCGGCGACGCTTGTGCGCCGCGCGGGTCTGGGGTGGCTGCTCGGTCTGCTGGCCAGCGCAGTGAATGCCGATGCTGCACCGGCGGATATGCGCATGACCTTGCACATCCCCGCGCAGGAACTGACTCGGGCGCTGGATCAGTACAGCCGTGCCACCGGCGTCGCGGTGTTGGTCGACAGCCAGTTGAGCCGGGGCCGTCGTTCCCTTGCCGTGGATGGCGAATTCACCGCCGCTGACGCCTTGCGCCATTTGCTCGGCGGCACCGGGTTGATGGCACGCTACGCCCGCGCCGACGCGTTCACCTTGCAAGCGGCGCAGGTGGAGGATCTGCCAGCGCCGACGGACAAACCTACGCCGGCCGCTGTCGCGGTCAATCGCAGTTACGCGACGGCGGTGCAAGCAGCGATCGAGCGCAAGCTGTGCCGCTCGCCGCTGACCCGCCCGGGCAGTTATCGCGCGGTGTTGCAGGTGTGGGTCGGACGCGACGGCGTGGTGCAGCACAACCGGTTGGTCACTTCGACCGGCGATGTACGGCGCGATAACGCGCTGGTGGAAAGTTTTCGCAACCTCACAATCGATCGGCCGACGCCCAGCGCCTTGCGCCAGCCGGTCACGTTGCTGTTGTTACCGGAGTCGTCAGGGAAACGCATGGAATGCACGAGATGGGAAGGAGTTTCCGGGGGATGAAAGACGCCGGACAAAGCTTGATGGGCCAGCTGTTCCTCAGCTCCTACGAGGATTTTCGCGTGCGCCTGCGCCGCCGCCTCGGCTCCGAGGACCTGGCCAACGACGTGCTGCACGAAACCTGGCTGCGCGTCGATCGCATGGAGACTCCACCGAACCTGCTCAAGCCCAACGCCTACCTGTATCGCATGGCCCTCAACATTGCCGCCGACCGCCGTCAGGCCGATGCGCGTTTGCTCACCGGCACCGAAGTCGAGGAACTGCTGCAACTGGGCGACGAAGCCCTCGATCCGGCGCGGGTCGTCGGCGGGCAAAAGGAAATGCAGGCCCTGCTTAGCGCCTTGTACGAACTGCCCGCACGGCGTCGGCGGATCTTCATCGCCGCGCGGCTGGAGGAGGCGCCGCACCTGGAAATTTCCCAGCGGTTCGGCATTTCCACGCGCATGGTCGAGAAGGAAATCAAAGCCGCGTTGAGCTTCTGCGCGGCGAAACTGGAAAGAAAAGTGTTTCAGCGGTTCGGTCGCGGGGCCGGAAAACCGTCTAGCGAATAGTGACCCGATTAATCCGTTGAGAATTTGCGCGTTTGAACATCTTTCGACTGAAACCCGCCGAGCCTTCGGCCGACGAGTCCCTGCACAGCGAAGCCCGCGACTGGCTGATCCTGCTGACCTCGGGCCGCGCCACCGTCGCCGACGCCCGCGCCCTGCGCGAATGGTGCGCGCAGAGCGGCGAACACGCCCAGGCGTTCGAAGAAACCAAGCGCCTGTGGCATCGCCTGCAACCGGCCGCCGAAGCCTTGCAGGGCCGGCGCAGCTTCGGCCGACGGGCATTTCTCGGCGGCGCAATTGCCGCCTCAGCCGCATTCCTGCTGGTGCGCGGCACGATTCCCGGCGGCTTCGAAGGCTTGGGCGCCGACTACATCACCGAAGTCGGCCAGCAACGCCGGGTCGAACCGGCACAAGGCGTCAGCCTCGAACTGAACACCCAGACCCGCATCAACCAGCGCAGCGTCGAAAACGGCGTGCAGGGTTTTGAACTGGTCAGCGGCGAAGTCGAAGTGCAAACCGCACGCCTGCCGCTGGCGATGCAGGCCGGAGCAGGGTGGTTGCGCGCCAGCCAGGCCCGCTTCAACCTGCGCAACACCGACCAGCAAGTCTGCGTGACCTGCCTCGACGGCGCGGTCGAAGTGGACGTTGCAGGCCTTAGCCTGCGCCTCCAACCGGGCCAGCAAATCACCTACGACAAAGGTCAGGTGGGCAACGTACAAACCGTCGACACCGCCGCCGTGATGAACTGGCGCCAACAAGTGCTGGTATTCAACGGCGCGACCCTCAGCCAAATGATCGACGAAATCAACCGCTACCGCCCCGGCATGCTCCTGCTGCTCAACCGCGAACTCGGCCAACGCCGCGTCCAGGCCCGCTTCAACCTCGACCAACTCGCGGGTGTCGCATTGCTTATCCGCGACGCCTACGGCATCAAATGCACCGAACTGCCGGGCGGCGTGGTCGTCCTCAGCTAACCAAAGCCCAGCGCAATCCAACTGTAGGAGCTGCCGAAGGCTGCGATCTTCTGATCTTGATCCTGCCTTCTGTGGGAGCTGGCTTGCCAGCGATGACGGCCTCACAGCCACCCAATCCCCAACTGCCTACACCCAATCCAAATGTAGGAGCTGCCGAAGGCCGCGATCTTCTGATCTTGCTTTTGCTTTCTGTGGGAGCTGGCTTGCCAGCGATAACGGCCTAACAGCCAACCAAGCTAAAGCTGACTGCCCCCAATTCAATTGTGGGAGCGAGCCTGCTCGCGAAAGCGGTCTACCAGTGGCAACAACATTGACTGACCCACCGCAATCGCGAGCAGGCTCACTCCTACAAAAAAGCCGCGGTGATCCCGGCTATTGCAACAACCCAATCACCTGCCGATACCGCTCAACCCCCTGCGCCGTCTGCCGACTCAAACTAATCTCCAACCCCAACGGATCCTCCCGCCGATTCCCGCTCAACTGCCGCCAGCCTTTGTCCACCTCCCAAACCCGCACCTGCACATCACTCACCTCACTCAACACAGCGACCCCATTAACAGGCGCCGGCAACGGATAGCGACTGCGCGCCTCAGCCACCGCCCGATACAACGTATCCCCCTTGACCCACCACCGAACCCGCTGCAACGCTCCCGGCTGATCCGCCGCGCCACGAATAATGTCCAGCCGAAACCCCTTGCTGTCACTGCTGCGCACCGTCACCGCTGGCGGCGCGGTCGGCGCCTCATCCTCAGCCCCGACCTTGCGCGGCTCACTCAACTCCACCCCCGCACGCATGTCCACATCCCGCTGCAACTGGTTCAACACCCGCAACAACCCATCGCTCTGCTCACTGCGGGCCTGCAAATGACTGTCCGCCCGCGTCACGCTGTCGAGCCCGCGCCAGGCAATCAGACTCACCACCGCCATCAGCAGAATCGCGACCATCACCTCAATCAGAGTGAACCCTTGCTGAGTCTTCATTGAATACTGATCCGCCCACTGCCATCGCGCAGCACACTCAGCCGATTGGCCCCATCCGACAAAATCAGCCGCAACGGCGGATTGATCCACTCGGCATTCAACACCACCGTCTGCCGCGGCTCCACCCGCACCCCCACCTTCGGGCTTTGCCACGCACGCGGGCGCAACTGCGCGTCCTCCTTGAACGACTCAAACCCCACGCCATCATCCCCACGCCGGCCAAACCGAAACCCCTTGGCATCCGCCACCCACACAATCGGCCGCCCATCGGCGCGAGCCTCCGCCTGCGCCACCTGCAACAACTGCGCAACCCGCTCGGCATCCTTGCGCAACAACTGCAACGGATCGGGCTTGATACTCAAACTGATCGCCGCACTGGCAATCCCGATGATCACCAGCACCACCATCAACTCGATCAACGTAAAACCCTGCTGCCTGCTCATCACCCACGCGCTCCTTGGCGTCCCACCCCATCGTGCCCGGCGAACATGTAAGGCATGTGAAATAAAACGGAGAGAATTGCCGCGTAGGCTGGCAACAGGGACAACAAGGAGCGACAACCCATGAAATTCACCGCACAGATTACCCCGGCGCAAACCGTCCAGGCCCTGGCACTGCTCACCGCCCTGGTGGGCGTCGCCACGTGGTCGTCGCTGCTGCTGACCACGGCGGAATCGCACACGCCAGCGGCAGCCCCGCAAGTGTTCGCGGCCAGGAGTGATAGCCCGGCGTTGCAGTGGTTTTCCAATGAGACCGCGCCGGTGGATATCAAGGTGAGCGGGGTGATCGCGGGCGGGAGTGGGACGGTGGCGATATTGAGTTTGAATGATGGCGCGCCGAGGAGTTTTTTGGTGGGGGAGAAGGTTGGGGTTGGGGTGAAGTTGGTGGGGGTTGAGGGGGATGGGGTGGTGATTGAGCGGGGTGGGGAGAGGGTGAGGTTGGGGGTGGAGAGGTTGGGGGAGGGGGTGGAGATGCCTAGTCTCAGGAGACCTTGATTCGCGGGATGAACGCACATTTCCTGCACAGCGCTGCCTGAGAGTAAACCGTAATCCGATTGTTTGCAGCTATCCGGCAATTGATGGAGTATTTCACGCATTCTTTTTTGCGGAGCACAAGCCAATGAAACCCTTAGTTGAATATTGTCATGGTGCTGTCAGATCCTTAAATGCTCAATATGAAATGACTAGGGTGCTAGGGCACTCTGTCACTGCAGGTTCAGCGCGAGAACGGCTCATTCAAGATTTTCTTCTTGCACATCTTCCAGAGATGACCAGTATCGTTAGTGGGGTGATCATTGACTCGGAGGGCAGGCGCTCTAAGCAGCAAGACATTGTTTTGATGTTGAAGTCTATGCCTAGGCTTCCATTTGCTAGCGGTCACGATCTCATATTTCAAGAGGGAGCCGTAGCGACTTTTGAGATCAAAACAGAAATAACGTCATCTGTTCTTGAGTCCATTTCTCTGAATATTGAAAGCGTTAAAAAACTTACTCCAAGTACGCTTGCTGCTGTTGAGTTTGGTGACCTAGATTGGCCTTGTAATAGAATATTGAATGCCGTTATCACGTATGGAGGATCTAGTTTGGAGAATATTGAGCAAACCATGATGACCCTCCCGGAGCCCCGCCGGCCAGACGTTTATTTTGATTTGGCAAAAGGGATGTTAGTGAAAAATGAGGGGGTGTTGTTTAACCTTAACGGTTCAAGCCCCTATCTTATGTTCGAAGACCCCGCCGTTGGCCTTGCGCGTCTGCTTACACTATTATCAAAAATAACTGGGCGTTTAGTCATGCGGGGTGTGGAGTGGGAGTCGTACATAAAATAGCTGGCGTTATTTGGATGAAGCTCAAGGGGACGGATCCATTCTTCCGAATCGATGCATCCCCTTTTCCCCACATTTTTTTACGCAGGCCGCTATGCCCGCTAACTAAATCCGCAGGCCGCTTTAGGTAAGAGCTTTCAATGTGTAGCTATTTGCTCATGGCTTTATAGTGTTCAGAGTATCCGCACTCTTCAAAAATCAACCTAAGACCGTCTTTGAAAACCTCGTGGTTAAACTCCTTTATGTCAAAAATGTTCTGGCCCAAGGAATGTGATTCTCGATTCATGTATCTGTAGAAGGTCGTGAATTTATCAGCCTGTAGAGCTGGTGTTTGAAAAACGTTATTGAAGTCCTTTTTTTGAACAAAATTGAAAAAATATTCAACTATATTTCGCATGCAGTTTGCAATTAGTGCAGGTGGCGACGCCTGGTCTTTTATGAGTGACCAGTATGATTGATAGTCATTCTGAATTTCCTCATACTTCATCGGAATTATAGAGCTCCCGTTCGTATTCTTAAAAACTCTGAATAGATGCTGAGTGTCCGCACGCGTTTGATGGTTTGTATGAGTAAGTTCATAGAAAAAATACAAGCTATGAGTCAGTACGATAACCTGCTTGTAGATGTCATCGTTTATGAAATATTTTTTGATCAATTGTCCGATATTGAAAATGTATAGATGAGAGAGGCTCGAAATGGGGTCATCAATTACAATGACTTTGGCTTGTGGAACAGCAGTAGCTGTTTTTTGTCCTTTGCAAAGCTCCATGAAGTAGAGAAAGCTGATAACAGTCTTTTCACCCTCGCTCAGTGAATGAAAAGCATTTTCTTGATCGGTAGTTCTAGATATGCGATAAAAAATCATCACCATATGGCACTACAGAAAAGCTATCGATACCAATTTCTACTAGTCCGGAATTGATGTTCTCAATTGACTCTTCGATATTCACTGTCTGTTTTCTAAGGTTCGCGATTTTACCGCTAGATACTCTGACGTCTGCGCCGATATCAGTTGCAGTTTGGCCTATTTTAGTCATATCTTCTTTCAGCGCTGATGCCGTCTGAGAATACGCAGAAATCGTCTGGTCGTAATTCCAGCGCATCAGCGTCCAGAAACGAGATCTTATGTAGTCTTTGGTTTTTTTCTTATTTGCCAGTTTCTCATTGTGTGCGTCAATAAGATCGTTCAAACTTTTGATCAATTGGTTGATCAGATCGACGGTAGAGCTTGTATCGGTAAGAATAATCGGTGTGCTCGGATTTTTGATTTTATTACCAATGTGCAGAATATTTTCACGTATTGATGCCCGCAAGGCTTCACAGGCCAGAAGCCAAGCATCTGTAAGCTCCTTTTTTGCAAGGGGAGAATTTGAAATATCTTGAATGTTTAGGTTGGAGGTTAGTGTTTCATATTGAGCTTTGATTAATTCAAGTTGATTGATATCTTGCTCGTAGGCCTCGTCGAAAACATGTCGTATAGAATCGATGATGTTTTTCGTGATTGTTTCTTGCTGGCAAAAAGGGCAGGTCTGAGGATTTTCTTCACCTGAAATGTACTGAAGCCCTTGCTTCACCCAGTCAGAATTCTTGGTCTTAGCAATGAATTCAGCAACCGATCCCTCTTGACTACCTACGATGACCTTCGACCATAATGGATCGTTCTCAATACTCAGCCACCCAGCAGAAAGAATAGGATAGGTTGTGGATGAAGCTGCACCTTCTCCCTCAATTGATGATGCTTCAGCTTTCAAGTCTTCAACGGTATAGCTAGGCGCTTGTTCAGGTAGCGGTAAGCTGACAATATGCTGAAAAAGGAGCTCGGTCCTTTTCAAGTTTTCTAGGCAGAACTCTAGTACTCGATCACCGCCTGAGAAGGTTGTTTTAATTTCCCAAACCTTACTACTTGTTTTTTTCTTTTCTTCTTCGAGCTGTGTGGCTGTCTCGGTAGCTAGATTTGTATTTTTTGCTGAGAGGTTAAGTGTTTCTTAAGAAGTTCTGTTTCGGCTTCGATTTGCTGGAGAGCCTCTTTGTTTTCTTTAGAAAGAGTGAAGATCCCTTTCAAACTGTCCTCTTCATAGAAATAATCTTTTAAAAAGCTCTGATTGTATACAAGGATTTCGCAAGTTTGGTTTGTTTTTAAGCTGCATTTTACAAACTGTGGTGCGTTTTGGTTGTACAAAAACTCGGAGATAGTACTCTTTCCTGCACCGTTCAGTCCGTATATAAGTGACGTTTTATTTGTTGGGGAAAGGGTGGATTTAGATTTGTAGCTGGTCACGCCTTCTATATTCAATTCCGTGATCATGAAGAAACTCCAGAATGCTAAGTGGCTTTGCGCCATCTCTGTTGGCGGAGATGAGCATAGGCGAGGAACGGGACGTCTGCCATTTTGTCTTTGGGTAGGTGTAATCGAATTCGGTTTAAAGGCAACCGAGGGGATGTGATGGGATACATAGGGCATGCGTGAGGCACGTCCTACCCGGCCGTTTAAAAAGATGCTTCCAACATGCGAGGGGCGATAGGGGTACCGGCACAAGGGGACGGATCTGTGGAGAGATCCGAGACGGAATGAAGGTTCCAATAAACACCAATGTTTAAAAAGAAACCTCCCGCCACGCTTTTGGGCTACACATCCTTGCGCCTTTGCCTACAGCTGCGCCAGAATCCGCCGGCTTGTGCGCCTTGGGGGCGGGTTCTATTGTGGTGCGGTCGCTGACGAATCAGCGATCGGGTTTCGCAGCCCGGATCAATCAAGGCGCACAGCGCTCCAAGTCGTTGCCGTTTCGGCAATGGTGCTTTATGGCGGCTGTGCGCGGGATACCTTCGGGTATGCCGGGTTCCTTGATTCCCGGTCTGCGAACCTGCGTACAGCTGCCACCTCTCTTCGTTTCGCAGCGAAACGTGGCGGCTCCAATAATCAAGGAGTTGCACCATGATCAAACCAACACCCAACCCACCCGAAACCGACCCCACGTCTCCCTACGAATCCCTCGATTCAAACAAACTCCACGAAGCCGCTGACCGCGCGCTCAATCATTACCTGTCTCCAAACAATCTCCTGCCGCCGCCACGTAAGGCGCGTGGGATGTATGCGGTGACGGCGGATACCAAGAATGAAGAACTGCTGGCGGATGCGAGTGAAACGCTTGCTTCGGCGAAGACGATTGCTCAGGACATTTCCAGTTTGTTGCCAGCGCCGCAGCGGCGGGCGTTGTTGGGGGTTGCTCAACTGATCATGCTGGGGGAGCTGGCGGTGAATCGGGCGCTAGATAATTTGGAGTTGCCGGGTTGATGTGGAGTAGGGCTGGCAGCGATGGCAGATGCGCTGTTTCTGCTGCCTGATGATCCGCTATCGCCAGCGGGCTGGCTCCCACAGGGTTCTGCGTTGGTAACGGATATTGTGTTCGTCGCTGAAACCTGTGGGAGCGGGTCGGTTTAGTTTTACGTGATTATTGAGGCGCATCAGGACATTCACGGGTCCATCGCGTGACTGTCATGTCATTGAACTGCTCGCCTATCGTATCGACGCGCAGGCAAGCGCCTTTCTTCGAGTAGTACAAGCTGCAGCGCGAGCTATCAAACGAGCAGGTGTCCAGTTCGAAGTAGTTTCGTGTAGCCAGCTCCCTCTCCAGGCCACTTTATTCATAACCGTCGGTGGTGTGCATCCACGTTGGCTTCCATCCTTGTTTGACCAGTTTGGACTTGGCCGCAGCCAAACGCTCACCGACGACGATGCCTGCTGGACCGCGCTTGTCGTTTGGCGCCTGTGAGTCATCGGCAAACGCTGCGCTGATACCCATGCAGTAAAGTGCGGCAAGTACAAGGATCGAAGCTTCGATTTCACAGTTCCTTCAGCTGACTTGTAGCTCGACAAAACCAGTCATGACTACCGCGCACCCAAGCGGATCTGCCCGGTTGCCTTTAATTCACGAAGCTTTTCTTGCCATGCGGCGCGATCGGTCTTGGGAGTTATCGGATCGAAAGCGAGATACTGCCTGTCACACCACGCATCGATTTGGCCGAGCCAATAGGTTTGGCCGGCGTGCCCCGTGTCGAGGCGTTTCAGCAAGTAGCCGAGTTGTTGCCACGTCGGAACAAGTCGGAAAATGGTGCTGCGCCGTTTCGACGTAAGTTCATGCCAGTCTTGATCAAGTTTGGCCATCAATCTGATGTTCAATACGAACCACGGTATTTTGTCCAGTTTCGCAATCACCAACCCAAACACTTTCTCCGAAGGATCATCAAGCGCCTCGAACAGCTCAGACAGTTGATCATCGCGAAGCAGGCGTGTCGCGGCTTGTCGCACGGTCACATAGGTCGATCGCAGCGCAGGTGTATGCCATCGCTCTGGCAACTCCACAGCCAGTTCTGCGGCGAGGCCAATCACGCCCAGCCAATGTTGTTTTACCGTGGGTAGAGGCTGGCTTAAGCGCTGGGTGAGGACTGCGCGCGCATCAACTTCGTTACGAGCTGCAGCCCAAAGCGCGAGATTGCGGACCGCCGGTGAAACATCCAACAAAGTTTCGCGCAGTACAGGTTTCGGATCGGCGAGCAGCGGCAGCAGCGCATAAAGCACGCGTACGCGGATTTTGGCGCCGGGGTGAGACATGGCTTCAAGGAGCAACGGCAGACTCTGCGTCGCCGGCAGTGTCAGGCTCGCCGACACCGCCATCAACCGTACGGTCAACTCGCGATGAGCCAACGCACTTCGTATGAGCGTTTCGGGAGACTCGGGGGCTTCAAGCAAAAGCGTAAACAGGTAGCGCGCGGCTTTGCCCTGGCGATTCAAGAAGTCGGCGTAGACCTCATCCCAGCAGTCCACCGATTGCAGCATCGCTCGGACCGCCGACAGTGTCTGGGCGTGGTCGACCCGGCGTTGCGCTGCCAATGCCATCAAGGGTTCCAGTGCTGATAACCATGCCTGGGTGTGATCTGGTGACAGGTAGTGCTTCAGGCCTTGCGCTGCCAAGTCGCGAACCTGAGGGACCCAATCGTTCAGACGTTCGATCAACACGGCTAATGCTTGGGGGGACGGTTGCCTGCACAGTTCTCGCACTGTGCGTCCTTGCGAGTACATATTGTTTGCGCAAAAGCAGCAGCCTACGCGACTTGCTCTTGCGGGCAAAATTCTCGAGTTGTGATGTGCGGGGGCGGCAGCGGGTTGATTGGTTGTTTGGGCTGGCGCTTTCGCGAGCAGGCTCGCTCCCACAGGGATTTGTGCTGATTACAGAGTCGTGGACTAGGCCGAGATCCCCACCTTTCTCTGCTTTCGGCATTGCGCTTGGCAAAGTTAGGGGCGGTCTAACAAAAAGCGAGGTGATCGACCATCACCCTGATGGGTGATGGGTTCGACGCATGACGCGGGTTTAGATATTCGGGGTGTAAGAGAAACCTTGCGAAGCTTCGGTATCGGAGAACGGCGTTACGCGAGTTTTCTTGTTGAACAGGCCATTGACCACCGAGCCTGGGAACATTTCGATGGAGTTGTTGAACAGCTCGACGTTGCGGTTGTAGATGGTGATGGCTGCGCCGACGTTCTCTTGTTGTTCGGCAATTTCACGCATCATGTTGTTCGCCGCTTCTGATGCTTTGAGGTCCGGGTAGGCCTCGAACGCGATGCGCAATCCACCCATCAGCTCCCGCGAGGCGGTTTCAACGGTCGCGAGGGCATTGCCGTTTGCGCCGGCGGGGAGGGCGTTGATCGCGCTGCGCAGGCCGGTGATTTTTTCCAGGAGACTGGCTTCATAAACCATAAAGTCTCCAAGTACCTTTTGAAGCTGGTCGAGCACTTTGGTCTTCTGGCGTTCGTAAACGAGAACGTCCGACCAGGCGCGTTGTACTCGGTTGTGGCCCCCGATGATGCCGTTGTAGATGCTGAAGCCCACTATGACGATGACGACAGCGATAACAGCGACGAGGATGAGTGCAATGTCCATGCTTATTTCTCTTGGCGGTTTACAGGGGGAAGGGAGCTGAAGTTGTCATCGTGCAGCTCACTGAGTTCATGGCTCCATTGGAGCACAGACATCAAGCGCGGCAGTTCGATACCGGCGTCAATTTCTGCGTAAAACTCGTTGGGTGAAGTCAGCGAGTACTCCGTACTGAACGTGAACAGGTCGTTGTTTGCAAAGCTGAGGCAGAGTTTTCCGTTGTCGGAGAACTCCAGGTTGGGACGATGGAGAATGTCGAATAGCTTCAGCAAGTGCAGCACTGTGGATGGCTTGATGAATTTTGCACAAAGCATCTCGCTCTGGCCCGTCAACCGGAATGCTTTGTTGAAATCCAGAGAAGCCGTGTCCATGGGCCACGCATAGTCGTTCTCTGACTGATCATCAGATCTGACGGATATACCGGTCACCCATGGAAAGTCGATGACCAGGCTGTATCGGTCGTAGTGGTCGTACACCACGCGCGTCTCCGTTCTTTTATTTCCATCTTTGTCGGTCACCGTGGTGTGCACCTTGCGTCTGTTGACGTAGTGCAACTGGCGGTACGTGTACGGGATTTTGCGCAGCGTGCCGGTGAATACGCCCTGAATCGATTCAACCAGACTGCGGCTGTAGTTGCCCCGGCTGTAATCACCAAATTGCGCATCCAGCCTGTTGAGGGTTCGGTCCGAATCTTCTTCCAGGCAGATCAAACCGTTGTGAAAGAAGGACGACAGTTGAGCAATTCTGCTGCTGAGCGACGGCAAGCGACCAGATTTGGATTTCATCCATGCCAGACTCCAAACGACAATCACCAGGCCGAGCAAACTAGGCGCCATGGCGAAAAAGTCGGGATCAAGTTGCAGCCGGTAAAAAAAATAAACGACGCTGTAGGTGTTCTGAAACCAGTAGAGGGCCAGAGTGCTTGCGATCAATAAAAGGCCAGTGCCGAAAAACCACCATGAGCGTGTTCGATCGAATTCGAGCGGGCCACTGTACGAGGCGAAGTCTTGGATCACGTTCAATAGGTCGGTCTTGGATTCGGCGCTTTCAACACTGGCCTCGCTCACAGCCAGCAACTTTTTTAATCTCGCGTTCTGCGATGTCTTGGGCATGTCAGGTATCCATTGATTCAGGGATGCCTGGCGCGGATGCAGCCGCCCGGATTGAGGATTTGGTGCTATTCATAATCTGTCAGAAATTTGAAAAAGGAGGGGACGATAGCATTGTCAGGGCAATGATGGCTTCTGGCCTGTCTCAGTATCTGGAAATGTTTCTTCTGGGAGGGGGCCGACCGAGGTGTCTTGTGTTGTACATCGACCTGGAAGACCTTAGCGACTATGGCTTTGCTGGGCTTCAGCGATGCTGGATTCAGAGCGATACGTTCAGGTCGGCGTATCTCACGAATTTCCCCGAATCGGTTCCCTCTCCCCCGGGAGAGGGCTAGGGTGAGGGGCTTCCCGGCCGTGACAATAAGGTCTCCAGTCTGGCCAACGGCGGCGCATCCTGGTTTCGGTCGAATACTTGAATGCCAATCTTGAGCAACCGCCCATTCTCTGCGCTGGCGATCACCTGTTCGCAGCGCAACATAAGTCTTCCTTGATCACATTCAAAAGCCTTCATCCCATTCGGCAATCGACCTTCCAGCCGTAGCTCAGCCATCCGGCTCTGCGCGGCAATCAACGCGATCGATCGATCCCGCAACAGCCCATTACTCTGCGTCATCAACCCGGCCACGCGCACGGCGGCAGACATGGCGACGGCGATGATTGCCAGTGCCACCAGCACTTCAATCAGGGTGAATCCTTCCTCTCGCGTTCGCGCGCGCATACATGGCCCAAAAGCAAAACCCAGCCCTCGACGCTAACCCCCGTCCTTGACGGCTTGACGACGGAAACACCCGAGGATTTTCAACATCCCTGACATATCTTCTTGCAACACTGCGCGTCGAAATCAGGTCAAGCCAGGGAATGTCGAGATGGATATCGCACCTTTGAAAACGCTCAGTCAGTCGCCGCGCATGCCACGTGGGCAGCAGGGTTTTACCTTGATCGAGATCATGGTGGTGGTGGTGATTCTGGGGATTCTGGCGGCGATGGTGGTGCCCAAGGTGCTCGACCGGCCGGATCAGGCGCGGGCGACGGCGGCGAAGCAGGATATTGGTGGGTTGATGCAGGCGTTGAAGTTGTATCGCCTCGATCACGGCACCTATCCGAGCATGAATCAGGGGCTGAAGGTGCTGGTCGAGCGGCCGGCGGATGCGAAGAACAGCAACTGGCGTTCGTATCTGGAGCGTTTGCCGAACGACCCGTGGGGCCGGCCTTATCAGTACCTCAACCCGGGCGCGAATGGTGAGGTCGATATCTTTTCCCTCGGCGCCGATGGCCAGCCTGACGGCGATGGCGTGAATGCCGATATCGGTTCCTGGCAGCTGTAAGGCCGGCCGTGAACACAGGTTCGCTCAACGGGGCGAAGCAACGGGGCATGGCGATTATCAGCGCGTTGTTGATTGCCGCCGTGGTGGCGGTGATTGCGGCGGGGATGCTGACGCGTCAGAGCGTGGCGACCCGGGCGCTGGAGGCCGATCAGCAGCGGGTGCAGGGGCGTTGGGTGGCGCAGGGTGGCCTGGAAGTCAGCCGGCAGTTGCTGTGGGATGCGCGCCTGCGTGATCCGTTGACCCGGCGTGATCAGCCTTGGGCGCAGCCGTTGCTGGCGGCGGGTTTTGCCGGGCGGCTGGAGGATGAGCAGGGCAAGTTCAACCTACGCAATCTGGTGGCCAACGAGCGAATCGATGAGGCGCAGGTGCAGGCGTTTGAGCGTTTGTGCGAGCTGATTGGTGTGAGCGCCGTTGTCGGGCAGCGCATCCGCCAGCGAGTGATTGCCGGCTATCCGCATCTGCTGAATGCGCAGATTGGCGCGACTGGCAAAGCCGGTTTCGACAGTGGCCGCGCGACTTCGCCGGATGCCGCGCATAAACCGCAACCGCCGAAGGTGCCGATGCTGCGCACACTTGATGATCTGCGCAGCGTCGAAGGGGTCACCGATGCACTGATCGGTCAACTGGCGCCGTACGTGACGGTGATTCCGGCGACGACATGGATCAACGGCAATACCGCTACGGCGCAGGTGCTGGCGGCGTATGTGCCGAGGCTTTCGCTGCAGCGGGCGACGGCGTTGATTGCCGAGCGTGACGCGGGGCGCTGGTTTATCAATCGCGGCGATTTTGTGAACCGCTTGCGCATGCCGCAACTGGAAATGAGCAGCGTCAAAGTCGGCATCACCAGTGACTGGTTTCGTTTGCGCGGTGAGGCGCGGCGTGATCAGCGCCGTGTCAGCCTCGACGCTTTGCTGCACCGTAGTGAAGATCGCCTGCCGCAGGTGATCTGGTCGCGGGTGGGCGCATGAGCCAGTTGCGCGTCGCTTTGCCGCCGCTGGCGGAGCTGGAGTTGCACAGCGAAGTGAGCTGCGCCTGGCTGGATCGTCAGGGGCAGGTCACTCATGAAGAGCGGCTGAGTCTGATCGAGTTGGGGCAACGGCCAAAGCAACCGCCGCTGCTGTGTTTTCTGCATCCGGCCGACAGCCTGCTCGCCAGCATTGATCTACCGCCGCTGCCTGCGAACAAAACCGCGGCGGCTGTGCAGTGCGCGGCGCAGGCGTTGATGCTCGGCGACAGCAGCCAGATGCATATCGGCCACAGCCCTCGCGATGCGGGCGGGCAGGTGCAGATTGCCTGGGTCTCGCGGCAGCACTTGCAGCGTCTGGCTGCGCTGCTCAAGCAGGCGGGGTTGAGTCTGCGCGGTTTGTATCCGGCGCCGTATAGCCTGCCGGTGCTGCCGGGGGTTGTCGCTTGTGTGGCGGACGGGCATTTGCTCCGGCGCGAGAGTTTGAACAGTGCGCAGGTTGAGCCGTTGCTCGGTGACGAAGTTGATGAGGCATCGTTCGAAGCCGGATCAGCACAGCGCTGGATCGGTCCCTTGCCCGGTTGGGGTTTGCACGGTGGTCTGCAGCAAACCGGCGGCGAGCAGCGCGGCTGGGGGCGTGCAGTCGGGTGTGTGGCTTTGGCCGTGGTCGTTTGGGTGGTCGGGCTGAATCTGTACGCCGCCCGCGAAGCGCGTCAGGGGCAGCAGTTGAAGGCGCAGATGAGTCAGCGGGTGAAACAGGCGTTTCCCGAATTACCGGTGATTCTCAACCCGCTGCAACAGGCGCGTCAGCAACTGGAGCAGCGGCAAAAAGGCGCGGTCGATGACCCGGCGCAGAACTTCAATCGGCTGGTGTTGCAGGCCGGCACGGGCATGCCGTTCATGGCCGGCAGTGTCGAGCGCCTGACCTATCGCGACGGCGTCTTGCAGTTGGCGTTGCTCAGCGATGCAAACCGTGGCGGCAACGACAAGGACTGGCAAAGCACCTTGGCCCAGGCCGGCATCAGCGTCACTGCCGATGACCAAGGCTGGACCTTGCGCCCGACCGATGAATCCACCGCCAACACCAACGAAGACGACGACAGCGGAGCAGACGATGAGTAGAGCGACGCTGGCGATTTACCGTGCGCGCTGGCAGCGCTTCAGCAGCCAGTTGCAGGCGCGTTGGCAGCCGTTGGCGCTGCGTGAAAAACGCATGGTCGGCGGCACGGCCGTGATGCTGATCGGTGTGTTGATCTGGCTGACGCTGGTCAAGCCGCCGTTGGCCAGGATCACTTTTTGGCAGAGCGAAACGCCCAAGTTGCGCGCGCAGACCGAAGCACTGGAAGTGCTGTTGCGCAGCGTCAATGTGCGTCCGCAAGGGCAAAGCGTTGGCCAGTCGCTGGAGCAAAGTCTGCAAGCGGCGGGGCTGGCCGGGCATTACCAATTACAAGCGGCAGACGGCGGGGCGTGGCAGTTGAGTGTCGACGCCGCGCCGGCCGATGTGCTGCTCGACTGGCTGCTCAGCCAGCCGTCACAACTTTCTCTGCAGGTGGTCGAGGCGCAGTTGCAACGCGCAAACGAAACCTCGACCGATGTCACCGCCGGCACATTGTCAGGCACCGTTCGCATGGATCAGGCGCAGGGCGCTAAGGAAGCTTCATGAAGGAGTCACGCTGCAAACCGGCACGTCTGGCGCTGCCGTTGTTGCTGATGGCATTGAGCGCGTGCAATAGCACCACGGCACCGCAGAATCAGCCGCCGTTATTGGTCGACAGTGAACTCGGCAGGCCGCTGGCCAACACCCAGCGCAGCGGCGATGCGGTGGCCGATCGCGAGCGGGCGCAGGCTCAGGCGCGGCCGGTGCCGAAGCAATTGCACAACATCAGTCAGCGCGGGCGCAGTAGCGGTGGCGCGTCGAGCAACTCGGTCGCGCGTAATCCGTTGGGCGAGCAACCGGTGACGCTGAATTTCGTCGAGGCGGATATTCAGGCGGTGGTGCGTGCGCTGTCGCGTGCCACCGGGCAGCAGTTTCTCGTTGATCCTCGGGTCAAGGGTAATCTGACCCTGGTCTCGGAAGGTCAGGTGCCGGCGCGGCAGGCTTACGACATGCTGCTCGCGGCGTTGCGTATGCAAGGGTTCAGCGTGGTCGATGTCGGCGGCGTTGCGCAGGTGGTTCCCGAGGCCGATGCGAAACTGCTCGGCGGGCCGATCTATAGCGCCGACAAACCAGCGGGCAACGGCATGCTCACGCGCACGTTTCGTCTGCAATACGAGAACGCGGTAAACCTGATCCCGGTGCTGCGCCCGATCGTTTCGCCGAACAATCCGATCAATGCCTATCCGGGCAACAACACCGTGGTGATCACCGACTACGCCGAGAACCTTACCCGCGTCGCGCAACTGATCGAGAGCATCGACACGCCGAGCGCGATCGACACCGATGTGGTGCAGATCCAGAACGGCATTGCCGCCGACATCGCGCCGATGGTGGCTGACTTGCTCGATGCGCCGGGCAATGATCCGACGCAGAAAATCGCGGTGATTGGCGACCCGCGCTCGAACACCATCATCATCCGCGCCGGCAGCCCCGAGCGCACCGAGCTGGCGCGTAACCTGATCTACAAACTCGACAACGCCCAGAGCAATCCGAGCAATCTGCATGTGGTTTATCTGCGCAACGCGCAAGCGGCGAAACTGGCGCAGGCGTTGCGCGGTTTGCTCACCGGCGAGAGCGACAGCGGCAGCAGCGACGCGGCGCGTTCGGTGCTCAGCGCGATGGGCAGCAGCACCGGCGGCAATGCCGGGCAGAACGGCCAGAGCAGCACGCCGAGCACGGGCACGACAACGTCGACTGGCAGCGGCGGAACTGGCGGCAGCTATGCGCAGGGCAGTGGCGGTGCGGCGAGCAATGGCGGTACGCAGAGTAGCGAACAGAACGTGGCTTTCAGCGCTGGTGGCGTGACGATTCAGGCGGATGCCACCACCAACACGCTGCTGATTTCCGCACCGGAGCCGCTGTATCGCAACTTGCGTGAGGTTATCGATCTGCTCGACCAGCGCCGTGCGCAGGTGGTGATCGAGAGCCTGATCGTCGAGGTCGGCGAGGATGATGCCAGCGAATTCGGTGTGCAATGGCAGACCGGCAATCTTGGCGGCAAAGGCGTGATCGGTGGCGCCAATCTCGGTGGCGCGGGGCTCAACACGGGTGCCAAGAACAGCATCGACGTACTGCCGCAGGGTTTGAACCTCGGCTACGTCAACGGCACCGTCGACATTCCCGGCATCGGCAAGATTCTCGACCTGAAAGTGCTGGCCCGGGCGTTGAAGAGCAAGGGCGGCACCAATGTGCTGTCGACGCCGAACCTGCTGACGCTGGACAACGAAGCAGCGAGCATTTTTGTTGGCCAGACCATCCCGTTTGTCAGCGGCAGCTACGTCACCGGCGGCGGGGGCACCAGCAACAACCCGTTCCAGACCGTGACCCGCGAAGAGGTCGGCCTCAAGCTCAACGTACGCCCGCAGATTTCCGAGGGCGGCACGGTGAAGCTTGATATCTATCAAGAGGTCAGCAGCATTGATGAGCGCGCGTCCAACAGCGTGACCTCGGCGGGCATCGTCACCAACAAACGTGCGATCGACACCAGCATTCTGCTCGACGATGGGCAGATCATGGTTCTCGGCGGGTTGCTGCAGGACGGCTACAGCCAGAGCAATGACGCAGTGCCGTGGCTGTCGACGATTCCGGGACTCGGCGCGCTGTTTCGCAACGAACGCCGGGCCATCACCAAGACCAACCTGATGGTATTCCTGCGCCCGTACATCATCCGCGACAGCGAAGCGGGGCGCAGCATCACCCTCAATCGCTACGACTTCATGCGCCGCGCCCAGGGTGGCTTGCAACCGGAACGCAGCTGGGCGATGCCGGACATGCAAGCGCCGCAATTGCCAGCGGCGGCCGAGGGCGTCCCACCTTCAGGTCCTCGCGCCACGATTAAAGCGGTTCCGATCGAAGCAGGCCCACGACTATGAGCCCAATGATGACTGTGGCGAGGGAGCTTGCTCCCGCTCGGGGGCGCAGCCGCCGCGAATTCGCTGTGCTCGGTGTACCTGAAAAAACCGGTTTGCCGGGTTTGGGTCTGCTGCGCAGCCCAGCGGGAGCAAGCTCCCTCGCCACAGTGGGTGTGTGGGGGTTTGGGACGGGTGGTCTCTGCTTCGGTCTTCGCTGTTCAACAGTGCCCACGCCTCTGAGCCGACTGGCGAGGGAGCTTGCTCCCGCTCGGGGGCGCAGCCGCCGCAAATTCGCTGCACTCGGTGTATCTGAAAAAACCGGTTTGCCGGGTTTAAGTCTGCTGCGCAGCCCAGCGGGAGCAAGCTCCCTCGCCACAGGGGGGGTGTTGGCGTTTGGGAGGGGTGGGCTCTGTTTCAGTCTTAGCAATTCAGTGCTCGGACCTCTGAGCCGAATGCTGACTGTGGCGAGGGAGCTTGCTCCCGCTCGGGGGCGCAGCCGCCGCGAATTCGCTGTGCTCGGTGTGTCTGAAAAAACCGGGTTGCCGGGTTTGGGTCTGCTGCGCAGCCCAGCGGGAGCAAGCTCCCTCGCCACAGGGGGTGTGTGGGCGTTTGGGAGGGGTGGGCTGTGCTTCGGTCTTAGCAATTCAGTGCTCGGGCCCCTGAGCCCAATGAAGACTGTGGCGAGGGAGCTTGCTCCCGCTCGGGGGCGAAGCCGCCGCAAGTCCACTGTGCTCGGTGTATCTGAAAAAACCGGTTTGCCGGGTTTGGGTCTGCTGCGCAGCCCAGCGGGAGCAAGCTCCCTCGCCACAGGGGGTGTGTGGGGGGGTGGCAGGGATGGTCTATGTTTCGATCTCCGCTGTCCAAGGGTGCCCATGCCTCTGAACCGAATGATGACTGTGGCGAGGGAGCTTGCTCCCGCTCGGGGGCGGAGCCGCCGCGAATTCGCTGCACTCGGTGTACCTGAAAAAACCGGTTTGCCGGGTTTGGGTCTGCTGCGCAGCCCAGCGGGAGCAAGCTCCCTCGCCACAGGGGATGTGTGGGCGTTTGGGAGGGGTGGGTTCTGCTTCGGTCTTCGCTGTCCAAGAGTGCCCACGCCTCTGAGCCAAATGATGACTGTGGCGAGGGAGCTTGCTCCCGCTCGGGGGCGAAGCCGCCGCAAGTCCGCGGCACTCGGTGTGTCTGAAAAAACTGGTTTGCCGGGTTGGGGTCTGCTGCGCAGCCCAGCGGGAGCAAGCTCCCTCGCCACAGGGGGTGTGTTGGAGTTTGGGAGGGATGGTCTCCGCTTCGATCTCCGCTGTTCAAGTGTGCCCATGCCTCTGAGCCGAATGATGACTGTGGCGAGGGAGCTTGCTCCCGCTCGGGGGCGTAGCCGCCGCAAGTCCACTGCACTCGGTGTGTCTGAAAAAACCGGTTTGCCGGGTTTGGGTCTGCTGCGCAGCCCAGCGGGAGCAAGCTCCCTCGCCACAGGGGATGTGTGGGCGTTTGGGAGGGGTGGTCTCTGCTTCGGTCTTCGCTGTTCAACAGTGCCCATGCCTCTGAGCCCAATGATGACTGTGGCGAGGGAGCTTGCTCCCGCTCGGGGGCGTAGCCGCCGCAAGTTTGCTGCACTCGGTGTACCTGAAAAAACCGGTTTGCCGGGTTTGGGTCTGCTGCGCAGCCCAGCGGGAGCAAGCTCCCTCGCCACAGGGGGGATGTGCGCTTTTGGGAGTGGTGGGCTCTGCTTCGGTCTTCGCTGTTCAGTGCTCGGGCTCCCTTGCCACACGGATGAGGTGCAGCCGTGGGTCCTTGGGAGAAGTGTTTCGTGAGTAGATTGCCTTATGCCTGGGCCAAGGCGCAGCGGATTCTGCTGCGTGACGATGTGCTGACGGTGTGCCCGTCGACGCCCGGTTGGTCGATCAGTGAAGTGCGCCGGCAGTTCGGTGCGACGCAGGTCGAGCGGGTGCGCGATGATGAGCTCGACGGTTTGCTCGCCAGCGCTTACGCCGACACCGGCAGTGCGGCGGCGGTGGTCGGCGCGGCCGAGAACGAGGTCGATCTCGATCGGCTGATGCAGGACATGCCGGAAATCACCGACCTGCTCGACACTCAGGACGGCGCGCCGGTAATTCGCATGATCAACGCTTTGCTCACCCAGGCCGCGCGCGACGAGGCCAGCGACATTCATATCGAGCCGTTCGAAACCCATTCGGTGGTGCGCTACCGCGTCGACGGCACCCTGCGTGACGTGGTCTCGCCGCGCAAGGCCTTGCACGGTGCGCTGGTGTCGCGGATCAAGATCATGGCCCAGCTCGACATCGCCGAAAAACGCCTGCCGCAGGACGGGCGGATCGCGTTGCGCGTAGCGGGGCGGCCGATCGATATCCGCGTCTCGACAGTGCCGACCGGCCACGGCGAACGTGTGGTGATGCGCCTGCTCGACAAACAGGCCGGGCGCCTGCAGCTGGAAACCCTCGGCATGGATGCGCAGGTGCTGGCCAAACTCGACCACCTGATCCGCCAGCCCCACGGCATCGTGCTGGTCACCGGGCCGACCGGCAGCGGCAAGACCACCAGCCTCTACGCGGCGCTGGCGCGTCTGGATGCGAGCACCAGCAACATCCTCACCGTAGAAGATCCGGTGGAATACGACCTGCCGGGGATCAGCCAGATTCAGGTCAACGCCAAGATCGACATGACCTTTGCCCTCGCGCTGCGGGCGATTCTGCGCCAGGACCCGGACATCATCATGATCGGCGAGATCCGCGATCTGGAAACCGCACAAATCGCCGTGCAGGCCTCGCTCACCGGGCATCTGGTGCTGGCGACGCTGCACACCAACGATGCGGTGTCGGCGGTCAATCGTCTGATCGACATGGGCGTTGAGCCGTTCTTGCTGGCGTCGTCAATGCTTGGCGTCCTTGCGCAACGTTTGGTGCGGCGCCTGTGCAATCAGTGCAAACAGGAAGACCCGGCCACCCCTGGCACCTGGCGTCCGGTCGGTTGCCCGGCGTGCAACCACACCGGTTACAGCGGTCGCACCGGCATCCATGAATTGTTCTGCATCGACGACGACATCCGCACGCTGATTCACCAAGGGGCAGGGGAGCAGGCCTTGCGCGCGGCGGCGTCGAAAGCGGGGATGTTCAGCTTGCGTGAGGATGGTGAACGCTGGATTCGCAGCGGTGCCACCGCGCCGGAAGAAATCCTTCGTGTGACACGGGACGCCTGATGAATCGCTATCGTTTTGAAGCGGCGGATGCCACGGGAAAAATCGAGTCCGGGCACCTTGAGGCGGACAGCCAGAGTGCTGCGTTCAGTGCCTTGCGCGGGCGCGGTTTGACGGCGCTGTCGGTGCACGAGGAAAGCAACGTCGCCCGACACGGTGGCGGTGGTTTGTTCAGCGCCAAACTCTCCGACAACGACCTCGCCTGGGCCACGCGGCAACTGGCGAGCCTGCTCGGTGCCAGTCTGCCGCTGGAAGCCGCGCTGAGTGCCACGGTCGAACAGGCCGAGAAGAAACACATCGCCCAGACCCTCAGCGCCGTGCGTGCCGATGTGCGCAGCGGCATGCGTCTGGCTGAATCGCTGGCGTCGCGGCCACGGGATTTCCCCGAGATCTACCGCGCGCTGATTGCCGCCGGCGAAGAGTCCGGCGATCTGGCCCAGGTGATGGAACGCCTGGCCGATTACATCGAGGAACGCAACAACCTGCGCGGCAAGATTCTTACTGCGTTCATCTATCCCGGTGTGGTCGGGCTGGTGTCGATCGGCATTGTGATTTTCCTCCTCAGCTACGTGGTGCCGCAGGTGGTCAGCGCTTTTTCCCAGGCGCGGCAGGATTTACCCGGTTTGACGCTGGCGATGCTCACAGCGAGTGATTTCATTCGCGCCTGGGGCTGGTTGTGCGCAGCGATCATGGCCGGGGCGTTCTGGAGTTGGCGTTTGTACTTGCGCAATCCGGCAGCGCGGTTGAGCTGGCATCACCGGGTGCTGAAATTGCCGCTGTTCGGGCGTTTCATTCTCGGCCTGAACACCGCGCGATTCGCATCTACGCTGGCAATTCTCGGCGGCGCGGGGGTGCCGCTGTTGCGCGCACTGGAAGCGGCGCGGCAGACCCTGTCCAACGACCGCTTGAGCCTGAGCGTCAGCGAGGCCACGGCGAAAGTGCGCGAAGGCGTCAACCTCGCCGCCGCGTTGCGGGTGGAGAATGTGTTCCCGCCGGTGCTGATTCACCTGATCGCCAGCGGCGAGAAAACCGGCTCGCTGCCGCCGATGCTCGAGCGCGCGGCGCAGACCCTATCGCGGGATATCGAACGACGGGCGATGGGCATGACCGCGTTGCTCGAGCCGCTGATGATTGTGGTGATGGGCGGGGTGGTGCTGGTGATTGTGATGGCGGTGTTGTTGCCGATTATTGAGATCAACCAGTTGGTGCAGTAGCCGGGTTTGATGTTGGCCGGGCCGGCCTCTTCGCGAGCAGGCTCGCTCCCACAGGAGAAATGCATTTGAACTGTGGGAGCGAGCCTGCTGGCGAAAGCGCCAGTAGCGACACGAAAAAACTCAAATATTTTTCACCAGCCTCAGCACCACCCGAGCGCCAATCCGACCATCCTCGGGTTCTCCATTCTGTCATCTGCAACCACCCGCCAACGGCTCCAGCCCGATTCAGCCAAACCCGCGATCCAGACGCCCCGCGATACCCCGCAAACACCCGAGAAATCCGCACAAAAATCCCCGCGCAGCTCCCGAGGTTTTTTCCTTTATCTGTCACCGGAAGCTGCGAATTTCTCCCTGCGGCTCCACCACGGTGGACCCTCCCGGTGTCATGCAAGCCTTCCGAAACCTGTGTTCCAAACCAAGTTGAAAAGGAGATTCTTCATGTTCAAGCGCACTCTGATCGCCGCCTCACTGACCGTCGCCGCTCTGGCTTCCGCCCAGGCCATGGCCGCCAACGTTACCGGTGGTGGCGCGACGCTGCCTGCCGCGCTGTACAAAGGTTCTGCCAACAGCATCCTGCCAGCCAACTTCAGCTACCTGGGCACCGGTAGCGGCACTGGCAAGAGCGCTTTCCTGACCAACAACTCGGCACTGTTCAACACCACCGGCACCGTGCACTTCGCCGGTAGCGATTCGGTACTGAGCACCGCTGAGCTGACCACTTACACCACCAACTTCGGCACTGCGTACGGCCCGCTGATCCAGCTGCCATCGGTAGCCACTTCGGTTGCCGTGCCCTACAAAAAGTCCGGTCAGACCGCTTTGAACCTGACCAGCGCGCAACTGTGCGACGCGTTCTCCGGCACCAAGACCACTTGGGGTCAATTGCTCGGCACCGCTGACACCACGCCGATCCGCATCGTTTACCGCAGCACTTCCAGCGGCACCACGGAAATCTTCAGCCGTCACCTGGCGTCGATCTGCCCAACCAAGTTCGCCACCAACTCGACGTTCACCAATGCGCGCCTGCCAGCCGGTTCTGCATTGCCTTCGAACTGGGTAGGCGTTGCCGATACCGCCAACGTAGCGCCAACCGTAAACCTGGTTGACGGTTCGCTCGGTTATGTCGGTCCGGACGGTGTTGCTGCCGCCAACAACGCGGTGGTTGCCCGCGTCAACGGCGTACAGCCAACTCAGGCCAACGTAACGGCGGCGCTGTCGACCGCCGCTCTGCCGACTGATCCGACCAAACCAGAGCAGTGGGCTCCGGTGGTCGCCAACCCGGCCAGCGGTTACCCGATCTCCGCCTACACCAACCTGATCCTGGGCCAGTGCTACAAGGATGCGACTGTGGCCGCTGACGTCAAAGCGTTCCTGACTACCCACTACAGCGTGCCGGGCAACGCCGCCGCAACCCTCGCGCACGGCTTCAGCATCGTGCCAACCAACTGGAAGAACGCGATTACCGCCAACTTCGTCAGCAACACTTCGGGCAACAAGCTGGACATCAACAACGCTAGCGTGTGCAACGCCATCGGCCGCCCATAAGCCTGCAGTTTCACCCGGCAACACGAATGGCAGCCCGTTTTCGGGCTGCCATTTTTTTTGCCGTGGGGCGCCGTTACTCCTCATTCATGAAGTTTGTGTGACATCTGTTCGGTCGTGGCCGGCGACAACCGCCTACGTCCTGACAGCAGGTTGTTGCCGATCTGCGGCTTATCAGAAAAGGATCTTGTCGTGATGCTTGCTCGCCCGTCCCGTCGTCGTAACAACGCCCCCTCGTCCCAACGAGAAACCGCTGACCCGGCGCTGTGGCTGCTCAAGCCGCTGGCGCAGGCTGTGGCGTTGTGTCTGGTGGCTGGCAGCGCGCACGCACAAACGGCATTCAGCTCGGGCTGGTTTGCCGCCAAGGGTGCCGCCCAGCAAATCGCAGCGGCGCGACCGAATGCGGGCGGGTTGCCGGGCATGGCGCCGCCGCTGGCACAGCAGCAGAAAGCCACTCAGCAGTTGCAACGCTCGATTCAGACGTTGAACAACACGGTGGCCGCGATCGCCGCGCAACAGGCTGCGCAGGCGGCCGGTCGGGCGACCGCGTTGGGTTCGGTGCAGTTCGTCCCGGACGGTCTCGGCGAGGGTGGTCTGAAGGTCGACAACAGCCTGACGCAGGGTTGGCAGAACGCCAAAGGCCCGCAGCAGACCCAGGCTGATGGCAAGACCCAGGTGCGTATCGAGCAGACGGCGGACAAGGCGATTCTCAATTGGGAAACCTTCAACGTCGGCCGTAACACCACCGTCGAATTTGCCCAGCAGGCGAATTGGGCGGTTCTGAACCGGGTCAACGATCCGACGGCGCGGCCGAGTCAGATTCAGGGTCAGATCAAGGGTGACGGCACGGTGATGCTGATCAACCGCAACGGTATCGTTTTCAGCGGCAGCAGCCAGGTCAACGTACGCAATCTGGTCGCCGCCGCTGCCAATATCACCGACATTCAATTTAGCGAGCGTGGGCTGTATGTCGACAGCAGCGCCAGTCAACCGACCTTCACCGACGCCGCTGGCAAGGTACTGGTGGAGCGCGGCGCCACGATTGCAACCCACAAGCCCGGCAAGTCCACCGATGCCGGCGGCTATGCCTTGCTGCTCGGCAACGAAGTGCAAAACGACGGCAGCATCAGCACCGCCAAAGGCCAGACCGTGCTTGGCGCGGGCGATCGTTTTTATATCCGCAAAGGCTCGGGTACCGAGGGCAACGGTTTTTCCACGACGTTCGGTAACGAGGTGGTTCCTGGCTTCAACGCCGATTCCGCCGCCGGCAAAGTCAGTAACCAGGGCTTGATTCAGGCAGCAACCGGCGACATCACCCTGACCGGGCATGACGTGCAGCAAAACGGCGTGGCGCTGGCCAGCACTTCGGTGGCCACGCGCGGCACCGTGCATTTGCTCAACCCGGCAAGTGACAGCACCGGCAGTGTCACGCTGGGGCAGGGCAGTGCCACGGCCATTCTGCTCGACAGCAGTGACCTGACGGCGCTCGACAGCCAGCATCAGGCGGCGCTTACCGGGGTCAACGCCAACAACAGAATCCGCAGCGATCAGTCGCGCATCGACATTCAGAGTGGCGGCAGCGTCGAGTTCCAGCAGGGTTCGATCACCCTCGCGACCAGTGGTCAGGTCGCGGTGACAGCGGGGCGTCGCAGCGTGGTGCGCGACGGCGCGATGATCGATGTGTCGGGGGCCATTGGCGTGAAAGTCGCGATGGAAACCAACAGCATCAAGATCAACGTGCAAGGCAACGAGCAGCGTGATGCGTCGGTCAATCGGGAAAAAGGTGCGCTCAACAGCAACGATATCTGGGTCGACGTGCGTGAACTGGTGCATGTGCCGGCCGGCACCAATGGTTATGCGACGGATCGCTGGTACACGGCGGGCGGATTGCTCGAAGTGGGCGGCTACCTTGGCACCCAGGGTCACGGCATCGGCGAGTGGATGGCGCAGGGCGGCACGCTGAGCTTCGCTGGCAATGATGTGGTCACCGAGAAAGGTTCGCTGATCAATCTGTCGGGCGGCACGCTCGATGTGCAAAGCGGCGAGATTCGCCAGAGCTGGTTGCGCGGCGCGGACGGCAAGTTGTACGAGGTGTCCCGCGCACCGGGAGACCTGCTCTACACCGGGTTGTACAAAGGCTACGAGGACAGCAGCGCACGCTGGGGCCAAAGCCACTATTACTACAGCCCGTTGATCGCGCCGGGCAGTCGTCGGGAATCCGGCTACACCGTGGGCCGCGATGCCGGTCAGTTGGTGATTGCCACCGGTAATGCCGTGCTTGAGGGGCAGATGCTCGGTGAGGTCTATCAGGGCGAGCGCCAGACCCAGGCACCGCGTGCGGTCATCGATGGCTACGCGCAGAGCCAGACCGCGCTGGCCCGGCGTGGGCAATTGATCGTCGGCAGTTATGACCCGGCGTATATCGCGTCGGCCGGGGGCTTGTTGTACAGCCTCAACCCGTTGCTCGATCAGGTGCAGCTCGGCGGCGAGCGCCCGGTCGATGCCGGTGATACCGGACTTGCCGGGGCAGTTGCCGAGGCGCGCCAGGGCAAGTTGTATCTCGACACCGCGCAGCTCGATAGCTGGCGTCCGGGGGCAGTGAAGATTGCTGCGAGAGACCGCATCGAGGTCAACGATGCACTCAGCGTGGATGCCGGTGGCGACATCACCCTGTACGCGCCGGATGTGCAGGTCAACGCCGACCTGACCGCACGCGGCGGCAGCCTGCAACTGGGCAACGTGCTCAATCAACTGCTGTCCACCACCCGCACCGACACGCTGATCACCGCGCAAGCGGGCAAGCCGACGCAAGTTTCGCTCGGCGACGGCGTGCGCCTCGACACCCGCGGGCTGTGGAGCAACCTGCGCACCAACCCGGATGACAGCGCCAGCCTGGCCTATGTGAACGCTGGCCGCGTCGCGATTCGCAGCAGTGGTGATATCGAGATCGGCAGTGGCAGCCTGCTCGACGCGTCTTCCGGCGGTGCGGTGTTGGTCAACGGCAAGACCCGCGGCGGCAAGGGCGGGGATGTGACGCTGGAGTCCAACGCCATCACCGCGCCGGGCGCCACGCATCTGCGTCTCGACGGCGACATTCGTGGTTATGGCGTGACGGGCGGTGGCACCTTGACGATTCAGGCCGGCAAAGTGCTGATCGGCCAGACCGACCAGGCGCTGGCCGATGACACGCTGCAATTGAATTCGAATCTGTTCAATAAAGGTTTCGCCGCTTACAGCGTCATCGGCCTGAAGGGGCTGGACCTTGCCGACGGTGCGGCGCTCGATGTAACGATGCCGGTGTACCGCTTTGCCGAGGCGGCTGCCAGCCAGGCCAGCGGTGCCGATCCGCGCTCGGCACTGCAATTGTGGACCCCGGACTTGTACCAGCAGGATCCGCTCAAGGGCGTGCTGACCCAACGCGCGGGCGCCAGTCTTGCGTTGCAGGCCGGCGCCAGCCGGATCGGGTTGATCGACCCGACTACCAGCACCCTGACGCTGGGCCAGCGCTCGCGGATCACTGTCGACCCCGGCCAGCGCATCGACCTGCGCGGCGGCGGGCAAATCACCGTCAACGGCGAACTGAATGCCTGGGGCGGTTCCATCGACATTCGCCAGCAGCAGTTTGCCGCGATCAACCCGGCAACCTTCGGCGACAACCTTGGCGCGCAGGCTCATGATCGCTCGATCTGGATCGGTGAACAGGCAGTGCTCGATGTCGCCGGTCGATCGGCTACGGCCAGCGATGTGCTGGGGCGTACCTACGGCAAGGTCGACAAGGGCGGCAGCATCGTCATTGGCGGCGAGATCAATGCGCAACAGGCCACGGCGACGGCGGCGGATGCCTACATCATCGTGCGCGAGGGCGCGCGGCTGGAGGCGAGCGGCACCGAGGCGGTGATCGATGTCGTGGGGCAAGGTCAGACCCGAGTCGCCAGCGACGGTGGCCGGATCAGTCTGAGTTCCTACAACGGTCTGTACATCGATGGGCAGCTTCAGGCTGCGGCGGGTGGTGCAACGGCTGCAGGCGGGCAGTTGGAGATTGCGCTGGATACGCCGCTGTACCTGCTGTCGGCAGCGCAGAACACGGTGCGCCGTCCGCGTGAAATCGTCATCGGTCAGCAAGCGCAGGCCGCGTTGCTGCCGAATGATTTGCAGCCAGGCGCTGCCGATGACGGCTTGCACTATGGCCAGGCACGTCTGAGCGCCGACCGCTTGATGTCCGGCGGTTTCGACAATCTGAGTCTGTTCAGCAACGGCCTGTTGTCATTCGATGGCGATGTCGATCTGCACATGAAGCAGAGCCTGGATGTGTACGCCGGTGCGTTGTCGCTGGCAGAAAATTCGCCGGACGCCTCACGTATCAATCTGACGGCGCCGTACATTCGCCTGTCCGGCATCGGCACGTATTTTTCCATCCCCGGTTCGATTCGTCCGCAAGTGCTCAACAGCCCGACCCCGGCGTTGTCGTCCGCGCAGTTCACGGCGTCGGCGGATTTGCTCGATGTGGCCAACAGCCT
The DNA here is from genome assembly GCF_020736465.1 of Pseudomonas sp. HN2. NCBI lineage: Bacteria > Pseudomonadati > Pseudomonadota > Gammaproteobacteria > Pseudomonadales > Pseudomonadaceae > Pseudomonas > Pseudomonas sp. HN2. The sequence goes on along the minus strand of NZ_CP085885.1, from coordinate 3,435,256 downwards.
GTCTTTCGGCGCCAAGGGCTCGATCGCGCAATTGAATGCGTCGGCCAGCGAGGTCAGCCGACGCGGCTTCGAACAGGTGACGCTGGGCAGCCGTGGCGACCTGCGCTTCCTCGCGCCGGCTGACAAAAGCAAAACGCAGTTGTGGACGGCGGGCGACTTGAATCTCACGGCAGCGCAGATCTATCCCGCCAGCGGCGTTACCGCCGAAGTGCGCGTCGGCTATCAGGACGGCACTGACGACCCGGTGCATACCCTGCGCGTCGCTCAGAACGGGCCGGCACCGGTCGCGCTGCCTTACTCGGTGTTTGGCAGCCTGTCGCTGATCGCCGGCCACATCGAGCAGGGCGGCACGCTGCGCGCACCACTTGGCGCGATCAGCCTGGGCGATGATATTTTCACCAAGACCCGCGAGCTGAACCTGCTGCCGGGCAGTGTCACATCGGTCAGCGGCGCCGGTCTGCTCATGCCTTATGGCGGCACCACCGATGGCATCGACTATCGCTATGACGGCGCGTCGGTGGTGTTGCAGGGCATCGCCGGTGGGCCCGCAGGCGTCACGCTGAAATCGCAATATGTCGATGTGCAGAACGGCGCGGTTATCGATCTGTCCGGTGGCGGTGATCTGCGCGGCGCCGGGTTTGTCTCGGGACGCGGCGGTTCCACCGATGCCCGTTTCAACCCGCTGGTGCGCAATGCCGCCGACGGCACTTTCAGTCTGCCGGGGCTGGCCAGCAACCCGGTCTATGCGATCGTGCCGGGCAACCAGAGCGCCTACGCGCCGATGCTGGGGGAGGCGGGTGCGGTCGATCCGCGTATTGGCCAGCAGGTGACGATTGGCGTCGGCGTGCCGGGCCTGGCGGCTGGCACCTACACGCTGCTGCCTTCGACCTTTGCCTTGCTGCCCGGCGCGTTTCGGGTCGAGGTCAATGGTCAGGTTGCGCAAAGTCTCACAGGCGCCGCGCAGCAAATGCGCAACGGCTCATGGAGCAGTGCCGGGCAGATGTCGATCGCCAACACCGGCGTGCGCGACAGTATCGCCAGCCAGCTCATCATCACTTCGGCCGACGTGCTGCGCCGTTATTCGCAGTACAACGAAACCAGCTTCACCGATTTCGTGCGCAGTGACGCCGCGCGGCGTGGCGTGCCGCGAGCGCTGGCGCCGATGGACGGCAAAACCCTCAACCTGCTATTGCTTCAGGGCGGCGAGCGCGACAGTGCCGTGGATTTCAATGGCCAGGTCCTGTTCAAGCCGACCGCAGGCGGCATGACCGGTGGCGCGGTGGTTCGCGGCGGCGCAGACGAGATTGAAGTGCTCGGTGCCGGACACCAGCGCAGCGCCGATTTCAGCGGCGTGTCGTTGTATGCCGAGACCCTTAACAGACTCAATGCCGGGCGCTTGACCCTCGGTGCACAGCCAACCGTGCAGTACGCCACGGCTGGCAATATCATCTCGTTCGAGGGCGCCATGTCGGCGATCACCTTGCGCGAAGGGGCGATTCTGTCGGCCCCCGAGGTGGTCTTGCGGACCAACACAGCGCGCGGTGGCATTACGGTCGAAGCCGGCGCCGGGATCAACACGCTCGGCCGTGGTGAGGTGTCGTACGATTCTTCGGCCGGCTATATCTATCAGCCGGGCGCGGCGAGCCTGTTGCTCGCGTCCAACGGCTGGACCAATGTCCTTGCGCCGGAAGTGAACGACAGCACGGCGGCCGGGACCATTCGCATCGGCACTTGCCTGGCGCAGGTGTGCAAGGCGCCGGCGCTGCTGTATTCGGCCGGGAGCATCACCGCCGCCACTGACAAACAGTTCGAACTCGGCGAGTCGGTACGCTTCGGCACCCGCCACCTGACCCTGGCCGTGGGCAATGTGAATGCCGGCAGTGCCCAGGCGCTGGCCGCAGCGGGCGAGCGCGTGCCGGCGGGGCTGACCCTCAGTCAGAACGTGCTCGACCGGCTGCTGCAGGGCGACACGCAGTACGGCGCTCCCGCTCTGGAAACCCTGAGCCTGACCGCCCGCGACGCTTTCAATTTCTTCGGCAGTCTGTCCCTCGATACGCTGGACCGGCAGACCGGCCAGAGCCGATTGCAGAATCTGATTCTGACCACGCCGGCCATTTACGGTCAGGGCGAGGCTACTGACGTGGCCACCCTCCGTACTGCCCGGCTCACCTGGAACGGCGCCCCGCAGCGTCCCGGCAGTGTCGTCAGCCTGGGGGCTGGCACCGGGGCAGGCACACTGGACATTCAGGCGCAGCGCATCGAATTCGGTTACGGCCCGAACCCGCAAGCCAGCGGCCTGGATCAGAACGATCGCCTTGCGCTGGGGTTTGCCAACGTCAACCTGAGCGCCAGCGAGCGCATCACCGCCAACCATAAGGGCAGCCTCGCGGTATATCAGCAACAGGGCGCGTACGACCCGGTCAACGGCTACGCCTACAGCGGCGGCAATCTGACCCTGCGCACGCCTTTGCTCACGGGCGAAGCGGCTTCGGTCAACGCCTTCAGGGCCGGCAACGATTTGCTCCTGACCGGTAGCGGCGGCCAGGCATCGGCCGATGCGCTGGGCGCCGAGCTGACGCTCGCGGCGCGCAATGTCGTGATCGATGGGCGCATCGCTTTGGCCAGCGGCAAATTGACAGTCAAGGCTGAGGACGACCTGACGCTGACCAGCAACGCACGGCTAGATCTGGCCGGTCGCACGTTGGTCTTCAACGATGTCAACAAATACAGCTGGGGCGGTGATGTGGCGTTGTTCAGCCACAACGGCAATATCCGCCAGGCCGCTGGCTCGCGAATCGATCTGTCGGCGCAGAACCATCAGGCGGGCAGCCTCAGCGCAGTGGCGCTGGCGACCGACGCCGGGGTAGTCGACCTGCAAGGCGAGATCCTTGGCGCCAGCGGCGGTTATTACGACGCCGGCGGCACGCTGGTGCCGTACAAGGCCGGCGGCGTGGATATCCGGGCGCAAAGCCTGGGCGGCGAGCTGAGCGAGCAATTCGCCGCGCTCAACCAGCGCTTGAACGCCGGCAAAGTGTTCGGCAGCCGCAGCTTCCAGCTCAAGCAAGGTGATCTGCTGATTGGCGATGGACTCAGGGCCGGTGAGGTCAATGTCTCGGTGGACAATGGCAGCCTCACCGTGGCCGGCGTGATTGACGCCAGTGGCGAGCGGGTCGGCAACATTCGGCTGTCGGCGAAAAACGGTCTGACAGTGGCCGGCAATGCGCTGCTCGATGCTCACGGCCGGGTGCTGCGGGTCGACAGCTACGGCAAGATCATCGACGCACCGAACCGCGCCATGGTCGAACTCAACGCCGGGGACGGCTCGCTGACTCTCGCTTCCGGTGCCCGTATCGATCTGCGCCACGGCACCGATGCGCCGGTCGGCAATCTGCCAGGACAGAACGATGGTCTGCCGCGCGGCACGCTTGAGCTCAATGCGCCGCGTCTGGGCAGCAACGACATCGCCATCGACGCCAGCGGTACGCTGACCGTGCAAGGCGCACGCTCCATCGGTCTCAACGGTGTGCGCCGCTACAGCGATGCCCGCGACGGCGTTGATCCGGCCGCCAGTGGCCGGCCGTATCAAGTGATCGATCAGGCGCTGTTCGATCGCATCGATGTCGACAGCACCTACTTCATTGATGCCGCGCTGGCCAACACCGATCTGCTGCAACGCAAACTCGCCGGCCTGAACAATGCCACGTATGCCGATGCGTTCCATCTGCGTCCGGGGGTCGAGATCGTCAGCAACCGCAGCGATGGCGACCTGCTGGTTGAGGGTGATATCGACCTGTCACGTTATCGCTATGCGAGCCTCAATCCGCACACGCAGAAGACCGCGGCTTACGGCTCCGGCGAATCCGGCAGTCTGGTCATGCGCGCCGGTGGCAATCTCGATATCCACGGCAGTCTCAACGACGGTTTCGCGCCGCCGCCGGAAACGGTCGATGACGCCGGCTGGAAGCTGCTGCCGGGGGTACAGCCGTTTGGCGGCGACCTGATCGTGCCCGGCAGCGGCGTGACCCTGGCCGAAGGTACGCAATTTCCCTCGGGCACGACACTGAACTACGACCTGCCGATTCAGGCCAGCACGTTAGCCAGCGGCACAGTGCTGCCCACTGACGGGACGCTGGCCGAGGCTTACACAATCAGCGCCGGAACCGTGCTGGCGGGTGCGATCCACGATGCGTCGGGCAATTTGTTGTACGCCGCCGGCACCTTGCTGCGCGACAGCGTCAGTCTGCCTGCCGGCAGCCGCCTGGGCGCCGGCACTCGCTTGAGCAACGCCACGGCGCTGCAAGCGATGCTCTGGCCCAAGGGTGTGCCACTGCCCGGCGCGCTGGGTGCCGACAACACCACCGTCGGCGTCAGGTTGAGCGGCGCACTGGCGCTGTTGCGCGGGTCGCTGATTCCGTCGATGACCGACGTGGTCCTGGCCGACGGCACTGCGTTTATCGAGCTGCGTGGTTACAGTAACGCCACCCAGCAGGGCAGCAACTGGGCGGTGGCGAGTCTGTTGCCATCGGGCAGTGCCTCGTGGTCGATGCGCGTGGTGGCCGGCGCCGATCTGGCGGCGGCCGATACCCGCGCGGTGAAACCGTTGACCAGCGACGGTGATCTGCGTCTGGCCGACACCCATTACGGTTTGAAAGTGGTCGAGAAACAACTCGATACCGTCTGGGCTGAGGGCAACCCTATGGGTTACCCGGCGGGCGATGTGGTCAGCGCCGACGACCTGTACCTGTGCGATATCCTGCCGGGCGCCTGCATCGCACCGGCGAAGTTCCTCTGGGCCCCGGACAACATCGCCGGCATGCCGGCGGGTACGCCGGTCACCGATGACGAGATGTTCTGGTGCGACGCCGATCCTGCGTCCTGCACGCCAAACAAGGGCGGCATCACGGTTTCTCCGCACACGCAGATGTTCAGCGTGCTGCGCACCGGCACTGGCGATCTCGACCTGCTGGCGGCCGGCAATCTGAGCATGGACTCGCCGTTCGGTGTGTACACCGCCGGCACCCAGGCCAGCGATGTCGATCCGCGTTTCAATCAGCCGCGCGGCCGCCTGACCGACAACGGCAGCGTATTGGGCAGCGGCGGCGCCGACTATGAAAAGTGGGTAGATGGCGGTGCCGACAGTCTCTACCAGGCCTGGTATCCGACGCTTGGCGGCAATCTCACTGTCCATGCCGGCGGGTCGCTTTCCGGCGATACGGTTGGCCGTCGCGCCGTCAACTCGCAAGCCGACCTTCGCGAACAGGTCGCCAGTGTTTCGGTGGGCAACTGGCTGTGGCGCCAGGGCAGTGGCAACGCTGACGTGCCCACCGCGTGGTGGATCAATTTCGGCAGCTATGCGACCCAACCCCTGCCGGATCAAAGTGTCGATACCGGGCCTTATCTGGTGGGCTTCACCGGATTTGGCACGCTGGGTGGCGGCAATATCAGCCTGCGCGCCGGTGGCGATGCCGGCATGCTCAAGACGCTCGGCGACACGCAGTTCAATCCGCGCAGTCAGGGCTTGATCGTGGCGGTGGGCAGTACCGGGCGAGTCGCCAGCGACGGCAGCCTGCAACTGACCGGCGGCGGCGACATGGACATTCGCATCGGCGGTACGCTCAACCCATCGTTGCAGGCTCGGGCAGGGCAGAACGGCATTTCGGTACCGCGCCATGACCTGCAAGGCGCATTGATCAACCTGCGTGGTGCGGCCGAGATGAGCAGTGCCGCGCTGGGCGGCATCAACTTGCAGTACGGCGCGTCAGCCGCCCTGCAGGACCCGCGCGAAGTACGTGCCTACGATCCGTTCACGGCAACGGTTGGCAATGCCGGCGGAGGCCTGGCGCTGATCCCTGGCGACTCGGGGATGCGTTTGAGCACACGCGGCGATCTGGTGCTGGGCGGCGCGGCGGATCCAGGTCGGGTGCGCTTGCAGAACTCGACGCCGTTCACCGATCGTGACGGCGTCGAGCATGCCGGCGGCGGCTTGAGCAGTTTTTCGCTGTGGACCGATCACACCGCCATCGAGCTGTTTTCCGCTGGCGGCAATCTCGCGCCGAGCACCCAGATGGCCGAGTTCTACAACGGCCAATTGGTCACCGGCAGCAACACGGCGCCGACGGATGGCCGCTTTGTCTATCCGTCGATCCTGCGCGCGGTCGCGGCACAGGGTTCGATCTATGCCGGCCCGTCCGCCGCCTACAATCAGGCGAGCGCCTATCCATTGCTCGCATATTCGCTGCTGTTGGCGCCGTCCAACCGAGGGCAGCTGGAGCTGCTGGCCGGTGACTCGATCTATGCCGGCGGCTATGCCATCAATCAGTCCGGGGCGAACTTGTCGGCCATTGCTACACCGTTTGCTCCAGCCTTCAACGGTTTTGCCAGCAGTACCTCCGGCAGGCCACTTGTGAGCAACTACAGCAGCGATGGCACGCAGGCCAATAAAAATCTGCGTTACTCGCTGTTTGCCTTCGGTGCAGACACGTATTCCTCCGCCAGCGCAGTGCAGGCGCCGGCGCGTTTCTATGCGTTGAGTGGTGATCTGGTGGGTGTTCGCAGTGGCGAGACGCTGAGCTTTTCACCGTCGAACCAGACCTGGTACGAAGCCGCCGGCCCGGTGTGGATGCTGGCAGGGCGCGACATTGTCGCCTCCGGCACTTTCCTCGGCCAGCCATCGACCGTGGCCGATGACATTGGCAGCGGCGCCAATGCGGCGACGTCTACCGGTAATCTGTTCATCCATAACGATCCCCGGGATGTGTCACGGGTCTCAGCGGGCCGGGACATTCTTTACAGCAGCTTTGACATCGCCGGTCCCGGCCTGCTGGACATCAATGCCGGGCGCAACATTCTCATGGAGGACCGCGCCAGTGTGACCAGCCTCGGGCCGATTGCCGCAGGCGATAACCGACCGGGCGCCAGTGTTGTGCTGCAAGCAGGCGCGGGCGTGCAGGGGCCGGAGTATTCACGCTTCATCGCGCGGTACCTGAATCCGCAAAACGTCGCGGACTCCGCTGTGGCCCTCAGCGCGCAACCGGGCAAAGTGGTCAAGACCTACGTCGAAGAACTGCAGAGCTGGCTGAGCCTGGGTTATGGCTTCAAGGGTAGCGACGAACAGGCGCAAGCCTTCTACGCCACACTGCCGAGTACCGAGCAGGCGATCTTCGCCCGCCAGGTGTACTTCGCCGAACTGCGCGCCGGCGGCCTGGAATACACCGATGCCGATGGCCCGCGCACCGGCAGTTACCTGCGCGGTCGCAACGCCATTGCGGCGCTGTTCCCGACCACCGATGTGGCCGGCAATCCGATTCGCTACGACGGCGATATCACCCTGTACGGCGGCGCCGGGGTCAAGACGCTGTTTGGCGGCGATATCCAGATGCTCACGCCGGGCGGTGGCCAGGTGTTTGGCATCGAAGGCGCGGCGCCGCCGTCGACAGCGGGGATCATCACCCAGGGCTCGGGCGACATTCAGTTGTACTCGCAGGGCAGCATTCTGCTCGGCCAGAGCCGGATCATGACCACCTTCGGCGGCTCGATTCTCGGCTGGTCCGCCGAGGGCGACATCAACGCCGGTCGCGGCTCGAAAACCACCGTGGTCTACACACCGCCAAAACGTGTGTACGACACCTGGGGCAACGTCACGCTGTCGCCGTCGGTGCCGAGCACTGGCGCCGGTATCGCCACGCTCAACCCGATCGCCGAGGTGGCACCGGGCAACATCGACCTGATCGCGCCACTGGGTACCATCGATGCCGGCGAGGCGGGGATTCGCGTCTCCGGTAACGTCAACATTGCCGCGCTGACGGTGGTCAACGCCGCGAACATTTCCGTGCAAGGCAAAGCGACCGGCGTGCCAGTGGTGTCGGCGGTCAACACCGGCGCAATTACCTCGGCCAGTTCGGCGGCTACCTCGGCGACCCAAGCTGCGGAAGACGTCGCCCGTCAGCAACAGGCAGCGGCGCGGCAGAACCAGGCCTCGGTGTTCACTGTGCAGGTGCTCAGCTTCGGCAATGAGCAACTGGCACCAACGCGCGATGGTGCCAGCCGAGCGCCGACGACGGGCTACAACCCGGACAGCCCGGTGCAGGTACTGGGCGCCGGGGCGCTGGATGAACAGGCGAAGCAGCAGCTGACCGAGGAGGAGCGTGGTCAGTTGACGTTGTAAAAGGACTCTCGTGTAGTACGTTTGGGCGGCCGGTTGGCCGCCTTTTTTTATGAGTGGTATGGATATTTTTTAAGGGCGTGCAATACGGTCAGAATATTGATCTGGTCTGTCACCCGATAGACCAGTAAATAATTCGAGTTAATGACCATTTCGCGAGTGCCCGGTATTCGGCCGGAGCGGAAACCATGCGGTATCCAGGAAAGCCTTCGCGCTGCCGCGCTGAGCTTTTGGTGCAGTGCAAGTGAAGCGACAGTGTTGCGTTGTTCAACGTATTCGATGATGTCAGCCGGATCTCCAAGAGCCGGTTTGCTCCAGTTAACCGGCAGCGCGTCGATTCTTGCGCCTCTCTTCCAGCATCTGGCCTAGCAGCACCATTGCCTCGTCGTGGGGAACAGGCGGGCGTGGTTCATCAAGTGCGGCTTGTACCTTGGCCCGATACCAACGGTCATAGCTCGCAGCCTCTTCTTCGGTTTCGAAGTCTGAAACGATAGGTGAAAGTTCAGCGCTCATCATGACCTCCATGATCAATGTGAAGCAGTCTAAGGGGGATGTGGCTCGTTGTCGTCACTGGCAGGACGAGGGACTCATCATCTCCAAACAGACGATTCAAATCTGTCAGACGCTTCGCTTGTGATGCACGTGAAGTCGATCAGGGGTGTAGTTCGATTCTGTAGGAAATCAGTTTTTGGCGATCGGGCTGACAGCTTCCAAATATGGCTCGGCGCCAACCCATGTCCTCATGTTGTCTTCGGCGGCTCGATTCTCGGCTCCTACCCCGAGGGCGGCCAGTTAGCCGCCTTTTTTAGAGTGAATGGGTTCGGGGATATTTTTTTCGAGCGTGAAGTACCCTCAGAATTTGGATACCCCCGTTCACCCGATAAACCAGAAGATAGTTAGGATGGATCACCATTTCGCGAGTGCCAGGCACCCGACCGGATCGGTAGCCGTAGGGGATGGAAGAAAGTTTTTGCGCTGCGGCTCCGGCTTTGCGTCGCAATGAAACCGATGCACCGGAATTGTATTGGTCGATGTACTCAAAGATTTCAGCCAGTTGACGAATAGCCTTGTAGCTCCATTTAACCTGCAGCGCGGCGCTTCCTGCGGTTTTTTTCAATCATCTGGTCGAGCATCACCATGGCTTCCGCATGGGGAACGCCCGGATGCGGATCATCAAGTGCTTCCTGGACCTGCGCACGAAACCAAAGGTCGTAATCCGCAGCCTCTTCTTCGGTTTCGAAGTCTGAAACGATAAGTGAAAGTTCAGCGCTCATCATGACCTCCATGATCAATGTGAAGCAGTCTAAGGGGGATGTGGGCTCGTTGTCGTCACTGGCAGGACGAGGGACTCATCATCTCCAAACAGACGATTCAAATCTGTCAGACGCTTCGCTTGTGATGCACGTGAAGTCGATCAGGGGTGTAGTTCGATTCTGTAGGAAATCAGCTTTCTGTCATTGGGCTGACAGCCGCCGCTCAAAGCAGCGGCCACAGCCACGCCGCAGTCAATTACCGTCTGCCACCTTGCGCTCGATCTCGTCGACCTTACGCTGCAATTCTTCGGCCTCCTGTTCTTTGACCCGAGTGGAGGAAGGCGTGATGACCTTGTCCACGCCTTCGGTTTTGCCGTCGCGGTCCTGCAGGTCGCGTTCGACCACGTTCACCGGTTTGCCGCTGGCATCGGTGGGCGGGGCGTTGGGGGTTTTGTCGTCGTTGGGGTTCATGGCGCTGGCCTCCTGTGGGTGTTCACATTGGAGACAGCGCGGCGCCAGACGTTCGAATTTTTTCAGGGCCACGGCCCTCTCCAGCAGGAGAGGGCACAGCAGCGATTTTCAGTCCTTGAGAATGTCGCGGTCCTTGGTTTCCGGCAGGAAGAACGTGCCGAGTATCGCCGTCGCGACTGCAATCACGATCGGGTACCACAACCCGTAGTAGATATCGCCGGTGGCCGCGACCATGGCGAAGGCCACGGTCGGCAGGAAGCCACCGAACCAGCCGTTGCCGATGTGGTAGGGCAGCGACATCGAGGTGTAGCGGATGCGCGTCGGGAACAGTTCGACCAGCCACGCGGCGATCGGGCCATACACCATGGTCACGTAGATCACCAGCACGGTCAGCAGGAGCAGCATCATCGGGTAGTTGATTTTCGCCGGGTCGGCTTTTTCCGGGTAACCGGCGTCTTTCAGCGCCGCGGCGAGGTTGGCGGTGAAGGCGTCGTTGCGGGTCTTGAAGTCGGCGGCGGGGAGGGCGCTGCCTTCGAAGCTCTCGACGACGCGGTCACCGATGCGCACCTGCGCGACCGTGTTCGGTTCGGCGGCGACGTTCTCGTACGGGATCGCGCGTTTCGCCAGCAGGGTTTTCGCCAGGTCGCAGGAACTGGTGAATTTGGCCTTGCCCACCGGATCGAACTGAAACGAACACTGATCAGGGTTGGCGATCACCTTGACCGGATTTTTCTCCTGGGCGACGAACACGTCCGGGTTGCCGTACTGGGTCAGCGCATGAAAGATCGGGAAGTAGGTCAGTGCCGCCAGTAGGCATCCGGCCATGATGATCGGCTTGCGCCCGATGCGATCGGACAGGCTGCCGAAGATCACGAAGAACGGTGTGCCGATCAACAGCGAACCGGCGATCAGCAGGTTGGCGGTCTGCGCGTCGATCTTCAGGGTTTGCAACAGGAAGAACAGCGCATAGAACTGCCCGGTGTACCAGACCACCGCTTGCCCGGCGGTACCGCCAAGCAGCGACATGATCACCACTTTGAGGTTGTCCCAACGCGCAAAGGATTCGGTCAGCGGCGCCTTCGAGGCCTTGCCTTCGTCCTTCATTTTCTGGAACACCGGTGACTCGCTCAGTTGCAGGCGGATGTACACCGACACGGCCAGCAGAATGATCGACAGCAGAAACGGAATCCGCCAGCCCCACGCCTCGAACGCTTCGGTGCCCAGCGCCGTGCGGCAGGCGAGAATCACCAGCAGCGACATGAACAGACCGAGGGTGGCGGTGGTTTGAATCCACGAAGTGAAAAAGCCGCGCCGGTTGCGTGGTGCATGCTCGGCCACGTAGGTCGCGGCCCCGCCGTATTCCCCGCCCAGCGCCAGACCTTGCAGCAGACGCAGGGTGATCAGGATGACCGGTGCGGCAACGCCGATGGTCGCATAGCCGGGCAGCAGACCGACGATCGCCGTCGACACCCCCATGATCACGATGGTGATCAAGAACGTGTGCTTGCGCCCGATCATGTCGCCGAGTCGCCCGAAGACGATGGCGCCGAACGGCCGCACTGCAAACCCGGCGGCGAACGCCAGCAGGGCAAAGATGAATGCAGTGGTTTCGTTGACACCGGCGAAGAAGTGCTTGGCGATGATTGCCGCCAGTGAGCCGTAGAGGTAAAAGTCGTACCACTCGAAAACCGTGCCCAGCGAGGAAGCGAAGATGACCTTGCGCTCCTCCCTGGTGATGCCGCCGCTGCGGGGCGGCGTGCCGGTGGATGCTGTGTCGATTGTGGCCATGGGTGTTCTCCGTCGTGCTTATTGTTGTAGGCCGGAGTCCCCCGTTACTGCCTGTCGCACTCTGGCCCGTTGGCATCTGCCGCCGTTGCTCTAGCGTGAAGCTTGCACAGTCTGACCGCCTCGCAGGGCTGCAAGGTTTCCTGAAGCATAATCAGCTTTTGGCGAATATCCACTGGGCCTACGCTTTGACCCAACGCTGCCGGCTCCAGGCACTCAGCCAGTCGACCAGAAACACCAGCAACAGCATCGCCAGAATCACCGTGCTGGCCTGCGCTTCCTGGAACAGACTCAGGCTGACATACAGCATCTGCCCCAGGCCGCCAGCGCCGACGAAACCCAGCACGCTGGCCATGCGGATGTTGTTTTCCCAGCGATACAGGCAGTAGGCGAGCAGTTGCGGGGCGAGGTTCGGCAAGGTGCCGTAGCAGAACGCCAGAATCGGATTGCCGCCCTGCAAGCGAATCGCCTCTGCCGGTTGTGGCGGAGTGTTTTCCAGCGCTTCGGCGAACAGCCGACCGAGCACGCCGGTGGTGTGCAGGGCGAGGGCGAGGGTGCCGGCGTTGGGGCCGAGCCCGGCCGCGAGCACCATCAGCGCCGCCCAGACCAGCTCCGGAATCGCCCGCAAGCCGTTGAGCAGCAGACGCGCCGTACTTTGCAGCGGCCAGCCGAAACGCCCCGCGGCGGGCAGCGCGAGGACGATGCCGAACAATGCCGCGAGCAAGGTGCCCAGCGCGGACATGGCCAGGGTTTCCAATGAGCCGTGGGCGATGGCTTTCAGATAGCCGGCGCTTAAGTCAGGGCTGAGAAAGCGCTGCACATAACTGCCCATCTGTTTGAGGCTGTTGGCGCTGCCCAGTTCGGCGAGGTCCAGTTCCAGATAAGCGAAAGATGCGACTACCGAGAGCGCGATGGCGGCGAGCAGCAGCAGATTGATCACGCGCCTCATGTCAGCCTCCAGCGCAGCAAGCGGCTGAGTTGGTCGGCGCACAGCACCAGCAGCAGGAACGTCAGCAACATGCTGGCGACTTCACCGCCGGCAAACATGCGGATCGACAGGTCGATCTGTTGCCCCAGCCCACCGGCACCGACAAAGCCCATCACCACCGAGGCACGGATCGCGCACTCCCAGCGATACACCGTGTACGAGAGCAGTTCGGCGGCGACATTCGGCAGCGTGCCGTAGGCAAACGCCGCCAATCGACCGCTGCCGGCCTGCAACAACGCGTGCGCCGGGCGCTGGTCGGTGGATTCGAAAATCTCCGCGTAGACCTTGCCGAGCATGCCGCTGTAAGTGATGGCGATGGCCAGCACGCCCGCCGCCGGGCCGAGGCCGACGGCACGAACAAACAACAGCGCCCAGACGATTTCCGGCACGCTGCGCAGAAAAATCAGCAAGCCGCGAACCGGCCAGCGCAGCAAGCGCCCGGGCAGGCTCGGCACGCCGCCCCGTGACGCCGCCGAGAGGGACAGCGCGCGGCTGGCGATCAGGCTCGCCGGCACCGCCAGCAGCAGGGCCAGGGCCATGCCCGCCGTGGCAATTGCCAGGGTTTGCAGGGTCGCTTTGAAAAGTAATTGCAGGAACCCTTCATCGTGCGCCGGCGGCCAGAACGCCGAAACGAAACGGCCCATTTCGTTCTGACTATCGGCCTGAAACAACACGCCCAGGTCCAGCTCACTGAGCTGAATGCCCGGCCACAACAGGGCCAGCGCCAGCAGCGTCAGCAACAATCGCGGCCACGCCGCCGGGTCCCGTGAATCAGCTTTCAGCATCGCGGAATCTGCACAATCAAAGGCGCAACCGCCGGTGCTGGCGATTGCAGTTGTTCATTGGCGTATAGCGCATCGAGCTTGTCGCGGCTGACTTGCTCGGAGGGGCAATCGAACAGAATCTGCCCGTCGCGCAAGCCGATGATCCGTGGAAAGTGCGCCAATGCCAGATCCACCGCGTGCAGGCTCGCCACCAGCGTGACGTTGTGATCACGGGCGTGGCGCGACAGGATCGACAACGTGTGGCCGGCGAGCACCGGGTCCATCGCTGACACCGGCTCGTCGGCAAGCAATATTTCTGGCGCCTGATAGAGCACTCGCGCAATGCCGACGCGCTGCAACTGTCCGCCGGACAACTGCTGGCAATGGGCGAACAGTTTGTCGCCCAGATCCAGCCGCGCCAACGCCGCGCGGGCGCCTGCCACATCCAGCGGATGCAGCAGATTCAACAGACTTTTACCCAGACTCCACTGGCCAAGCTTGCCGGCCAGCACCGCCGTGATCACCCGCTGACGTGGTGGAATCGGCGGCGCCTGATGCACCAGGCCGATGCGCGCACGCAGGCGCTGACGCTGGCGCGCCGACAACTGCCAGGCGCGTTCGCCCAGCACTTCGATGTCGCCACTGCTGGGCTTGAGCGCGGTTGCCAGCAGGTTGAGCAGGCTCGATTTGCCGGCGCCGGACGGGCCGATGATCGCGACCTGTTCGCCGACACCAATCTGCACGTCGATGTTGCGAAGGGCATCGACGCCATTGGCATGGCGCAGGCTGCCCTGGGTGAGGCGTAGGGTCATTTCAGCAGTTCGGCGGCGCGGGCGGCTTCCTCGATGCCCTTGTAGTTCTCGGGCTTGGTGTCGATGAAGCGACTGGCGGCTTGCAGATCAAGGATCTTCTTCTGCTCAGGATTGGCCGGGTCCAGATCGAGGAAGGCTTTCTTGATCTTCGCTGCCAGCGCCTTGTCGAGGGTGCCGCGCACGGTCCAGTTGTAATCGAAATAGGTCGGGGTGGTGGCGAAGACCTTGACCTTGGTGGTGTCGACCTTGCCGGCATCGACCAGTTTCTGCCAGACGCTGGCGTTCAATACACCGGCATCGACCTTGCCAGCCTGCACCCAGGCAACGGTGGCGTCATGCGCGCCGGAGTAGGCGACACGGCTGAAATAGCCTTCAGGCTTGATGCCGTCGTTCTTCAGCATGAAGTAACGCGGCATCAGACTGCCCGAGGTGGACGACACCGAACCGAAGGCGAAGGTCTTGCCCTTGAGGTCGGCGAGGCTTTTTACGTTCGGGTCGGCGGTGATGAATTTGCTGGTGAACTGCGCATCCTGCTCGCGCTGCACCAGCGGGATCACTGGGGTGGTGGCGTCGGTCTTCAAGCGGGCCTGCACGAACGTGAAACCGCCGAGCCAGGCCATGTCGAGGCGATCGGTGGCCAGGGCTTCAACCACCGCCGGGTAATCGGCGACCGGGACGAACTGCACCTTCATGCCCAACTGCTGTTCAAGATAGGCGCCCAGCGGTTCGAACTTGCGCAGCAGTTCGGTCGGCGCTTCGTCGGGAATCGCGCTGACGCGCAGGACATCAGCGGCTTGCGTCATCAGGGCAGAAAAGGACAGGGCCAGGCCGGCGGTGAGGGCGAGGGTACGCTTGAACATAGAATTCTCCGTTTCGTAAGCGTCAACATTCGAAGGGCTGCCGCTACAGAGCGGCGCGCCACGTCAGGGTAGACGAAACGGCGAGGTTATACGCATTCGCGAGGAGATTGGCCAGCCTCCCTGCCGGCGCGTTGTGTCTGTTTGTGTGCTGTACCGGTCAAGCCGCTTCCGGCAGTTTGGCAATCACCTTCATCTCGAAATCGAAACCCGCCAGCCAGGTCACGCCGACAGCCGTCACCGTCGGAAACGGCGCTTCGCCCCAGAACTCCGGCACCACGCTCCAGATGGTTTCGAACGTCGAGTGCGGGTCGACCATGAACACGGTGACATCCACCGCATCATCGAAGCTGCAACCGGCCGCAGCGAGGATCGCGTTGAGGTTGTTGAAGGCCGTGCGCACCTGATCGCGCAGATCCGCTTCGGGCGAACCGTCCTCGCGACTGCCGACTTGTCCTGAGACAAACAGGAAACCGTTGGAGCGAATCGCCGGCGAGTAACGGTGACGCTCGTACAGGGCGTGGCGGGCGGGTGGGAAAACTACATCGCGCTTGGACATGGTGCTGACTCCATCAGTGGTTGATGGGCTGACTTTAGGTATTTGCAGAGCCGCGATAAACGCGCAAGCTTGGCGTTCACTGTTTGCAAATTCCAAACAATCGAGAGGCGCGGATGGACCGGTTCGATGCGATGCAGGCCTTTGCCCGGGTGGTCGAGGCAGGCAGTTTCACCAAAGCTGCCGAAACCTTGCACATGAGCAAGACCACGGTGACGCAACTGGTGCAGCAACTGGAGGCGCGGCTACGGGTCAAGCTGCTCAACCGCACCACGCGCAAGGTCAACGTCACCGCTGATGGCGCGGCGTATTACGAACGGGTGATCAAGCTGCTCGCCGACATGGACGACGCCGAAACCAGCCTGCCCGGCGCCGCCGCACGGCCACGCGGGCGCTTGCGCATCGACGTGCCGAGCCCGTTCGCACGGCTGATCCTGGTGCCGGCCTTGCCGGAATTTCACGCGCGCTACCCGGACATCCAGATCGACATGGGCGTCAGCGACCGCATCGTCGACATCATCGATGAGAACGTCGACTGCGTAGTGCGCGGTGGTGAGTTGCTCGATCAATCATTGATGGCGCGCAAGATCGCCGATCTGCCATTGGGCGTGTTTGCCGCACCGGCTTATCTGGCCCGCGAAGGTACGCCCGACCATCCGCGCGAACTGGAAGACTCCCATCATCGGGTGGTCGCGTTTCTTTGGGCTCGCACCGGTAAACCTCTTCCGTACACCTTGCACAACGGCACCGAGCGCCTGCAGATCAAGGGCCGGCATGTGCTTGCGGTGGATGATGGCAATGCCTATCTGGCGGCGGGGCTGGCCGGCACGGGTGTGCTATGGCTGCCGACGTATATGTCTGATGCGCATGTGGTACGGGGCGAGTTGGTGCAGTTGTTTGCGGGCTGGCAGCTTGAGTCGATGCCGCTTTATCTGGCCTATCCACCGAACCGGCATGTCAGCCTGAAATTGCGCGTCTTTATCGACTGGGTGGTGCAGTTGATGGCGTAGCGTGCCGATGGTGCAGTTATTGCTTGCGGGTGTCGCACAGCCGTCAAAATACCAACACAAGCGGCGACCGAAACCCATGCAATGATGAGATGCATGGCGTTCCCTTCAAGGAGCTCCACCTGCAATGAACATGTATATCGATATTGTTGGCGCCTGCAATCTGAGCTGCCCTTCGTGCCCGATGGGCAATTCGGAAAATCTCAATTTCAAGAAATCCATGCAGCTGGACATGTTCAGGCAGATCGTTGAAAAGGCTAAAACCGAGGGCGTTCGTACGATCTTCCTCTACAACTGGACCGAGCCTCTGGTGCATCCGAAGATCGGCGAGTTTATCGAGATCATCGACGCCGCCGGCATGATGAGCGGTATCAGCACCAACCTCAACCTGGCGAAGAATATGGAAAAGGCGCTGTTGGCCGAGCCAGGTTATTTCCGGATTTCGTTATCAGGCTTTCATCAGGAAACTTACCAAAAGGGCCACGTCGGCGGTGATATCGAAGTCGTAAAGCAGAACATGATTGCGCTGCATGAAATCAAGCAACGCCTCGGCTTGAAGACGCGAGTGGATGTTTATTACCACCGCTACCTGGACAACATTGAAGAAGAGGCGCTGATGCGCGAGTTCAGTGAGCGTCTCGGCTTTGTGTTCACCACCGGTTATTCGGTGATGATGCCGCTGGAGAAAGCGCTGGCGATCGTCGAGCGCGATCCGTCTGTTTCAGCCACTGACCACGAAACGCTCACACGTCTGGCGCTCCCGCCTTACGATGATCTGATCAATGTCCTGCAGCATTACCCCAAGCAGGCTTGCACACTCAAAGATGACTGGCTGGTGATCGACTGCAACGGCAATACAGTCTTGTGCTGCACGATTTTCAACCAGACCGAATATCAGGTTGGCAAATATCTCGACATGCCGATCGAGGAACTGACACGGCGCAAATCCACGCAGAAAAACTGCGTCGACATGTGCGACCGCTGCGCATCGAAAGGGCTGCACATCTACTCGACATACCCCAATCAGGGGGTTCTAGAGCGGCACGCGGTAAACCGCATCCTCGACTTCGAACGACTTGCCAGCGAGGGGCTTGCGGTGGACAGCCAGCAACTGGGGCGCGCCGGCGAAGTCAGCGCCGAGAATTTCGATGAAGCCCAGTATCTTCGACTCAATGACGATGTAAGGGTGGCGGTGTCCCAAGGTGCTTTCAGCAGTGGCTACCAGCACTACCTGCTGTGTGGGCGTCTGGAAGGACGACTCGGTGCCGGTGCGTTTTCGGTGATCTGAAGCGGCATTGGGGTGGCAGTCAACCACGCGCTGCGCAGGCGTAGTTGACTCTTTGTCTGATCAAGCCAACTATCGCTCGCATAACAACGACCGATGGACCCGACCTTGATTGAACGACGTCAATTCAGCGGTGGCATGAAGGGCAAGAACCTTCGCTATCTGAATGAGCAGAACCCCGATAACACCGGCGTGACCCGCACCGGTTTCCTGTTGCTCGAACACTTTTCCCTTCCGGCCTTTACCCAGGCGCTGGACACGGTAGTTACCACCAACCTGTTGCGCCCGGGGCTTTTCTCGTCGCGCACTTTCGGCCTTGGCGATGGCGAGGTGATCAGCGATCTGGGCCTGGTCATCCGCCCCGATGCGCGCCTGGATTCTGCTGCGCTTCAGGAGCTGGATCTGCTGGTGATATGCGGTGGCTATCGCACTGAATTGCGCGCCAGCGAGGAATTCATCGGCTTGCTCAAGGCTGCGGCGGAGCGGGGCGTGAGCCTGGCCGGATTGTGGAATGGCTCGTGGTTTCTCGGCCGCGCCGGTTTGCTCGATGGCTATCGCTGCGCGATTCACCCGGAACATCGCCCGGCACTCACCGAGATCGCCAAGAGCACCCATGTCAGCAGCGAGCCTTACGTGATCGATCGTGATCGGCTCACCGCGTCGAGCCCGTCCGGGGCCTTCCACATGGCGCTGGACTGGATCAAGGGCTTGCACGGCAAGGCGTTGGTCGAAGGCATTGAAGATATCCTCGCCTTCGAAGAGTCGCGCTACCGGCGCATCAAACCCGATGAAAACATCTGCGTCAGCGCGCCGCTGCGTGAAGTGATCAAACTGATGGACGCCAACCTCGAAGAACCGTTGGAACTGGAGCAACTGGCGGTCTACGCCGGCCGCTCGCGGCGCCAGCTCGAGCGCTTGTTCAAAGAGCAACTGGGCACCACGCCGCAGCGCTATTACCTGGAACTGCGCATCACCGAAGCACGACGCCTGCTGCAACACACCGAACTGTCGCAGGTGGAAGTGCTGGTGGCTTGCGGTTTTGTCTCACCGAGCCATTTCAGCAAGTGCTACAGCTCGTACTTCGGTTATCGGCCTTCGAAGGAGAAGCGGCTGGTTAAATAGATCGACCGGTGCAAATCCCCAAAAAACCTCACCCCAGCCCTCTCCCAGAGGGAGAGGGAGCCGACCGAGGTATCTTGCGCTGTACATCGACCTGAAAGATGGATGTCGATTATGGATTCAATACAGCGCTTTCAGGTCGCCGTAAATCTTGAGCATCCCCCAATCAGTTCCCTCTCCCTCCGGGAGAGGGCTAGGGTGAGGGGCTTTTGAGGGCGGGGCTGTTATCTTGCGCTGTACATCGACCTGAAAGATGGATGTCGATATGGATTCAATACAGCGCTTTCAGGTCGCCGTAAATCTTGAGCATCCCCCAATCAGTTCCCTCTCCCTCCGGGAGAGGGCTAGCGTGAGGGGCTTTTGAGGGCGGGGCTGTCATCTTGCGCTGTACATCGACCTGAAAGATGGATGTCGATTATGGATTCAATACAGCGCTTTCAGGTCGGCGTAAATCTTGAGCATCCCCCAATCAGTTCCCTCTCCCTCCGGGAGAGGGTTAGGGTGAGGGGCTTTTGAGGGCGGGGCTGTCATCTTGCGCTGTACATCGAACTGAAAGATGGATGTCGATTATGGATTCAATACAGCGCTTTCAGGTCGGCGTAAATCTTGAGCATTCCCCAATCAGTTCCCTCTCCCTCCGGGAGAGGGCTAGGGTGAGGGGCTTTTGAGGGGGGCTGTCAGAGACGATCCGCATCCATCACAGCCTGCGCAAACGCTTGCGGCGCCTCTTGCGGCAAATTGTGCCCAACCCCACCCTCGATCAACCGGAACTGATATTTCCCGGTAAAGCGTTTGGCATAATCCTCCGGCGCCGGGTGCGGAGCACCATTGGCATCGCCTTCCAGCGTAATCGTCGGCACGCTGATGGACGGCGCGGTGGCAAGCTTCTGCTCCAGCGCTGCGTATTTCGCCTCGCCCTGCACCAGGCCCAGACGCCAGCGGTAGTTGAACACAGTGATCTCGACGTGATCGGGATTCTGCAACGCCTTGGCACTGCGATCAAAAGTCGCGTCATCAAACTTCCACTGCGGTGAGGCGAGTTGCCAGATCAGTTTGGCGAAGTCGTGGGTGTTCTTGGCATAGCCGGCGCGGCCGCGCTCGGTGGCGAAGTAGAACTGGTACCACCACTGCAATTCGGCTTTGGGCGGCAATGGATTCTGGCCGGCGGCCTGGTTGCCGATCAGATAGCCGCTGACGGCCACCAGTGCCTTTACGCGCTCAGGCCACAATGCCGCGACGATGTCCGCCGAGCGCGCGCCCCAGTCATAACCACCCAGCACCGCCTGTTTGATTTTCAACGCGTCCATGAAGTCGATCACGTCGCTGGCCAGCGCCGCCGGTTGCCCATTGCGCAGGGTGTCTTTGGACAGGAACTGCGTATCGCCATAACCCCTTGCGTACGGCATCAGCACGCGATAACCCTTGGCCGCGAGCAGGGGCGCGACTTCGTCATAGCTGTGAATGTCGTAAGGCCAACCGTGCAGCAGAATCACCACCGGACCATCGGCAGGACCAGTTTCGGCGTAAGCCACGTCGAGTACGCCAGCCTTGATGTGCTTCAGCGCGCCGAAAGGCGAGGGCGCTGAATAGCTGACGGCGGCGGGTTCTGTGGTTTGCGCCTGAGCGCTGCCGACGGCGCCGAACAGTGACAGCGCCAGGACTGACAAGCCGAGCGCGTGGGTGATTTTAGAGGTGTGCAGAGCCTGTTTCATGCTGACGTCTCCTTTGCGAGCCTGTGGCCAAGGGGCTGGATGAACCCTTGAAACCTTGGGTGCATTGGAGCGTGTCGAGGTATCCGCTCTGTGTCGGCAAAGGAGGTTTTTGCAAGGGCGTGTATGGCAGCGGGACGCGTACACACTGTGATACACGGCAACGAAACCGAGTGTTTTCGCGGGAAAATAATAAGTGGCTGTTTTAAAACAAAAAATATTTCGTCTCGGGCTTCCCAAACGAAACGAATGTTGATAAATTGCGCCCCGTTCTCACAGCGATCCTCACGGAGCCGCTGACCAGAGCTACAGGGGCGTCGCCAAGCGGTAAGGCAGCAGGTTTTGATCCTGCCATGCGTTGGTTCGAATCCAGCCGCCCCTGCCATCTACGAAAAAACGCCAACTTCGCAAGAAGTTGGCGTTTTTTTATGCCTGCGATTTGCCGAGCTAGAGCCAGCCAAGCAGGCGTGCGCGATGCCGGAGCACCGCGCACGCTGCCCACTCAGTGTGGAGCGCGCGGGATGGTTTTCATCAGGTCTTCAGGGCTGATGTGACCGACCACGCTGCCCGGCTGCGGCAGGTTGAGGATATGGCCCTTCATCTTGCCGATGATGTGCATCTCGCAAGGCTTGCAATCGAACTTCAGCGTCAGCACTTCATCGCCGTGAATCAATTGCATCGGCGCGACCTTGGTGCGCACGCCGGTCACGCCTTTGGCCTGTTTCGGGCACAGGTTGAAGGAGAAACGCAGGCAGTGCTTGGTGATCATCACCGGCACTTCGCCCGGCTCTTCGTGGGCTTCGTACGCCGCGTCGATCAGCTTGACGCCGTGACGGTGGTAGAAGTCGCGGGCCTTCTGGTTATAGACGTTGGCGAGGAAGGTCAGGTGCGAATCCGGGTACACCGGCGGTGGCGTGGTTTCGGCTTTACGGCCGCCACGCGGATGCGCAGCGACACGCGCCGCAGTAAGGGCTTCGATGACTTCGCGGCGCAGCGACTTGAGCTGCGAATTCGGGATGAAGAACGCCTGTGGCGCATCCAGTTTGACGTCGGTGGCGTGGTACTGGGTGGTGCCGAGCTGGCCGAGCAGGTCGCGCAATTGCTCCAGCGCCTGTTCCGGCTTGTTGGCCACACCGAACGGACCGTTAAGCGTGACACTGGCGCTGATGCCTTCCTCACTGGTCGCGGTCACTTCCAGCTGTTCTTCGCGCAGACGGGCGAACCAGCTCAGGGCCACGCGACGCTCCGAAGAAGTTTTCTGCAACGCCTGCTGCCAGTTGTGATCGAGGTTGCGATTCAACGGGTGGCTTGGCCGCAGCTTGAACAGACCTTCAGGCATTTCGTTCGGCTCGACGCGGTAGCGATAGCGCTTCTCGCCGTCTTCTTCGAATTCACCTTTTGCTTCGGCGATGTTGGCGCGGAAACCGACCACTTCGCGTTTGACCAGCACGTTCAGGCCGTCGCCGTTGGACAGCGGCTCGTGAGTGACAACCTGCATGTCACGCTTGCCGACTTTTTCCACGGTACCGACCGGCAGACCGGTGAAGGTCGGCGAATCGAAGGCGCCGATGTCGATCTTGCGATCGGTGACGAAATAATCGGTGCTGCCACGGTGGAAGGTCTTTTCCGGATCGGGCAGGAAGAAATGCACGGTGCGGCCGCTGGAAGCGCGGGCCAGGTCCGGACGGTCTTCCAGCACATCGTCCAGACGCTGGCGGTAATAGGCAGTGATGTTCTTCACATAGCCCATGTCCTTGTAGCGACCTTCGATCTTGAACGAACGCACGCCGGCCTCGACCAGCGCGCGGATGTTGGCGCTCTGGTTGTTGTCTTTCATCGACAGCAGGTGTTTTTCGTAGGCGATCACGCCACCCTTTTCATCTTTGAGGGTGTAGGGCAAGCGGCACGCCTGGGAGCAGTCGCCACGGTTGGCGCTGCGGCCGGTTTGCGCGTGGGAAATATTGCACTGGCCGGAGAAGGCTACGCACAACGCGCCGTGGATGAAGAACTCGATGGCCGCATCGGTTTCATTGGCGATGGCGCGGATTTCTTGCAGGTTCAGCTCGCGGGCCAGCACCAATTGCGAGAAACCGGCCTGATCGAGGAACTTCGCTCGCTCAAGCGTGCGGATATCGGTCTGGGTCGAGGCGTGCAGCTCGATCGGCGGAATATCCAGCTCCATCACGCCCAGGTCCTGGACGATCAGCGCATCGACACCGGCGTCGTACAACTGATGGATCAGCTTGCGCGCTGGCTCCAGTTCGTTGTCGTGCAGGATGGTATTGATGGTGGTGAAAATGCGCGCGTGGTAACGGCGGGCGAATTCGACCAGTTCGGCGATTTCGCTGACTTCGTTGCAGGCGTTGTGGCGCGCACCGAAGCTCGGGCCGCCGATGTACACGGCGTCGGCGCCATGCAGGATGGCCTCGCGGGCAATGGCGACATCGCGAGCAGGGCTGAGCAATTCCAGGTGATGCTTGGGCAAGGACATAGTTTTTTTAGTCAGGCGGTCACGGGCAAGGGGCGCATTCTACCCGTGAAACGCGCGGCGGGCACGTGTGTGCTGCCCGATGGTGGCTGGCGATCGGGTCAGTTCGGTTGACTATTGTGTTGAATGTTCCGGGCTCTTCGCGGGCAAGCCCGCTCCCACAGGGTTTCGCGGTGTACTCGAAATCATGACTACACCCAAACCATTGTAGGAGTGAGCCTGCTCGCGATAGCGGTGGGTCAGTTAATGAAGGTGTCGACTGACACACCGCTATCGCGAGCAGGCTCACTCCTACAGAGGGTTGTGTCATTGCAGAGTAATTGAAATGACGCTGTGCAATTTCAATCAGCCCTTGGCCGCCATCGCCGTCACTTCCACACGCATCCCTTCAACCGCCAGCGACGCAACGCCAACCGCTGCCCGCACTGGCCATGGCTTGGCGAAAAAGCGTTTATAGACTTCGTTGAACGCCGCGCGATCAGCCATGTCGGTGAGGTAGATGGTCAGGTGCAGTACGCGGTCCATCGAACTGCCGGCACGTTCCAGTGCGACTTTCAGCGCTTGCAGCGTGCACTCGCTTTGCTCGGTGATGCCGCCCAGTTCCAGACTGCCATCGGCGCGGGTGGGGATCTGCGTCGAGACCATGATCCCGCCGAAGGTGGCGACGTCGGACGAAATCGAATCGGTGTCCGGATCGGGCGTGAAGATGATGTCTTGATTGGCCATGGGCATCTCTTGTTCGAGTGAATGAAAGTCGCGCCAGTTTACAGATTCCCTCCGGCGATGGCCCGCGCGTGTTCAGACTGGCTGCGTTGCCGCTTCCGCCGCGATGGCCGCATGCACGCTGGGTCGCGCGCCAATACGCTGCATATATGTGGCCAGAGCGGGCCACTCTGCGATGTCGATATCAAACGTCGGCAACCAGGTCAGCACCGTGAACAGGTAGGCATCGGCAACGCCAAAGCTAGCCATCAGATAGTTCCGATCCGCCAGAATGCGCTCAAGGTAATCCAGCCGCTTGAACAGTTTTTGCCGAAAAATCGCTTTGACCGCTTCCGGGATTTCGGCGCTGAACAATGGTGCGCTGGCGCCGTGGATCTCCGAGCCGATGAAATTCAGATGCTCCTGCAGTCGTATGCGCTCCCACGTACCGACCGCGGGCGCCAAGGTGTTTCCCGGGACCTCGTCGGCGAGAAATTGCAGGATCGCCGGGCCTTCGGTCAGCACTTCGCTGTTATCCAGTTGCAGCGCGGCCACGTAGCCTTTCGGGTTGATATCGCGAAAGTCACGGCCGTCAGCCGTGCGCTTGGTCTGGTTGTTGACGCGGATCAGCTCGAACGGCAAGCCGAGTTCGCGCAGAACGATGTGCGGTGAGAGCGAGCAGGTCATTGGTGCAAAGTAGAGTTTCATGGCGTGTCCCCGGAAGTTTGAGGCGCCACGATCCTCTGCGGGCGAAACTTCCGCAAAGGTCATTTGCGGTGCTAGCGTATGACAAATTCTCATGCGCACTTCTGATCTTATGACCTCCAGACTTCCTTCCCTCAATGGTTTGCGTGCATTCGAAGCGGCCGCGCGGCATATGAGTTTTACCTTGGCCGCCACTGAGTTGAATGTCACGCAGACAGCAATCAGTCACCAGATCAGACGCCTCGAAGCTGAGTTGGGCGTCGCATTGTTCCTGCGTCTCAAGGATGGCCTGGCGCTCAGCGAAGACGGCCAGGCCTACCTGCCGGGCGTGCGTTCGGCGTTTCATGCGCTGCGTCATTCGACGCAACAGTTGCTCGAATCGCGCGGGTCCAGCGTGCTGACCATCAGCACGCTGGTCTCGGTTGCGTCGAAATGGCTATTGCCGCGCCTGCCGGCATTCCAGCAGGCGTTCCCGGACATCGATGTGCGCATCAGTGCTACAACCGATCTGGTGGATTTTCGCCGAGGAGGCATAGACGCGGCGATTCGCTATGGGCGTGGCGACTGGAAAGGCCTGCGTGCGGACTTTCTCATGGCCGATGAGATTTTCCCCGTGTGCAGTCCGACGATGGCAAAGGCATTGAACACGCCGGCGAATCTTGCCAATCACACCCTTGTACAAGTCAGTGGCCTCACCGCCGATGACTGGCGCGCCTGGCTCAGCGCCGCAGGCCAGCCTGCGCAGTTGGCCGATGGCGCGAAGCTGACCTTCGATCTGGCGATGATGGCGGTGCAGGCGGCAATTGACGGGCAGGGCGTGTGCATCGGGCGTTCGACTTACGTGAACGACGATCTGCGTGCGGGGCGACTGGTCGCACCGTTCGACCTGCGCCTGCAGGATGATCTCGGCTTCTATCTGGTCACACCCCATGAAACCGCTGACTCGACAAAGATCAGCGCGTTCAGACAGTGGCTTGTGGCTGTAGCCCGCGACACGTTTGTATAAGCGTGTATCAACCCTCAGCGGATACACACGACAACACCAAACCGGGCTTTCGAGACACATCCGCCTTACATGCCGAGCCCAAAGTAGCCCTCACACCAACACTACGTTTGAGAGGGCACCACCATGTACCGTCCACTGTTTCTGGCTTCTGCCGTTGTCTTCGCCTCCCTTACCGGTTTCGCTCATGCGGCGGATGCGCCGGCGACGAGCTGGCAGAAAGGTTTGAGCCGCACCGATCTGGTTCGCCAGGATCTCGGCGCTGACAATCGCGAAGTGATTCAGGCGCGAATCGATTTCGATGCCGGCGTCAGCGCGCCTCGGCATGCGCACCCCGGGGTCGAGGTCGCCTACGTCATCAGTGGCACCTTTGAATATCAGCTCGAAGGACAGGCGCCGGTGACTCTCAAGGCAGGCGATTCGTTGTTCATTCCGGCAGGTGTCGCGCATGTAGCGAAGAATATTGGCAATGAGAAAGGCGTAGAACTGGCCACTTACGTCGTCCCGAAAGGCGAACCTTTGCTGATCCTCAAACCATGATGAGCAAGTCCGCTATTTCGAGCGCGGCTTACTCATCGCGCGCTTGATGCGCATCCAGTCCTGATAGGCCGCCGTTCGCTTGGCGTCGGCCAAGGCCTTTGCTTCGCTGAAGCGAGCCCAGGCCTCAGGGCTATCGGTGTCATGCTCGATGATTCTGTACGCCGCTTCTTCCAGCAGATCGGCCTCACGGAACATCGCGGCATTGTCGGCCATCTCGTCGTCCCAGAAGCGGCCGAAATCGAATTTCAAAGTGTGTTCTGTCATTTAACGTGATCCTCCTCCCAGACCAGAGGCACCGATTCTCGCCATTGCACTTCGGTCACGCCAAAGCGTTCCGCCATCGGTTTGGAAAAACGTTTCAACGGAGGCCGACCGGGGCGGGGAATGGGCGCGATACCCGCGTCACAACTTGCCCACTGCCAGGCTTCGGCATTGTTCATGTTTTTTGTGCGAATGACGAATGACCTGGGCTTCCCGTGCAGCAGGTAATCGATCACGTACAGATCTGCTCCGCTCATACATTTCCTCCCCATGCTTATGAACAGGGATATCTGAGGAAATGAATAATTCAGAGAAAATGCACGCTGCCGGGACGATCGGTTGTTAGTTGGCATTGGAGTTTGTATGGCGAGTGTGCGGAGTACAAATTCGTCTTGCAGGGCAAGGCAAAAGCGACTGCCACGGCGCGTCAGTAAGTTGCAAACTTATGAATAAATACATGAACAGACGAAGTCCGCATGAACCTCGGTGTCTTCAACCGCCGTGATCAGACCTGCATGCAAGGCTTCTTCAGGATTGATGATGCGCGGCGCTGCCGTCAGATACTTCTCCGTCTCCAGCGCGTTTTTTCCGTTACTTGTGCGCTCGGCGACAATTTGCGCGTACAGGTGCAAGTCATAATCCAGGCTCATGGCATATTCCGACATGCGTGAATGATCGACCGCTCCCTGCAGGTGCCAATGAAAAGGGTGAAACAGAAACTTGCTATGAGTACAGGCGGTTCGGCGTTGGCCAGCAAGGAAAACGATATTGCCCATCGACTCGACCGTGCCCAGGTTATGGGTGTGTACCGGGACGGGCAGCGCTATCAGAAAGTTGTACATCGTGAAGCCGTAACTGCATTCGCCACCCATGGTGGCGATGTTCAGAATCAATCTGGGAGCATCTTCCTTTACCGCCAACGAGGCTTTATCAATCAGTTGACCACAGGTTGATGCATTGATCGGACCGGTAAAGTTGATGACGTGGACAGGCATGGCGATTTCCTCGACGGGCCGACTGCGCTGCGAACGGGCTCCTTGCGCAGGACTGGTAAGCTCAGTCAGGAGCAGCGTTCATAGGTTGGCGCCGTTTCCGTTTCTCGAGAGTTTTCAGCGTTGACGATCAACTGCCTGCGCTCGTAACACGCATGTTGGGCACGATCGCCGTGCTGCGGGTGGCCAGGTTTTCTTTCAATGCACTGTGACACCGACGGGTCCGGTAGTTTCTCGGAGGAACTGCGCGTTGCCTCTGGAACGCCTTCAGCGCCTTCGTGTCGGTGTAACTCGCCTGGAACAATATCAGTGGCGGTCGTCATCATTGCGCTCCAACGAATATTACAAAGGGCAGCAAAGCTGCCCTTGTACCGCTCATTTACGACTTGCGACCTCCGCTGTGGCTGGATTGTCCGCCTTTGCGACCAGCCTCGGATGCTTTTTCACGATCGTTGGCGAAGTTACCGCCAGACTGTCCGCCTTTTTTCCCGGACTCTTGCGTCTTGTCACGATCGTTGCCGGCCTTGCCTGTATTTTTATTTCCGGTGGTCATGATAGCTCTCCGATATCTCTTAACGTTTCGCTAGTGATGTCCGTTGTCGCGATGGACACTTACTTCGATTACGTATCGGTTCACGGTGTTTTGTTTATTTTTAACTGATCCGATGAGCGGCATTTCGCTGCGTGAACTTGATCTAGTCACTTATCGCGATATAACTAAAGCAGCTACGTTCAATCGCAACGAATAATAAAGAATTGTAATTACACCGATGCCGCGCAGTTGGTTAAGCAGTTGGTTGAAGTTGCTTGAACCGAAACTACCTGAACCGCGGCAACGGCCGGTCGATTGGCTTCAGTGTCGACAGCGTGTCGCGGATCAGCGGCGCATCCTTTTCAATATCGTGCAGTCGATCGCGGATGCGCAGGGCCGTCGGATGCCCGCCTTGATGATCAACCCAGTCGGCAATCTCTTTGCAGGCGGCTGCGAGGCGCGCCTGGCGGGCGTCGAGCAGGGTGAGGAGGGTGGTGATGGACTCTTTCTCGGACATGGAACACCTCCGTTCGCTGAAACGGCTGAGTTGCAACACAAAGCCCGCTTGTCGCAAACCTTCAGATCAACTATAGAAGACCTGCGCGATCGTGCAAAAAATACCCGGCTCAGCTCGACGGCGAAACTCATTGTAGGAGTGAGCCTGCTCGCGATAGCGGTGTTTCAGTCGACATCTTCATCAACTGACAGACCGCTATCGCGAGCAGGCTCACTCCTACAGGGGGTACGTGCGACTCAGGACGCCTCGGTTACTTCGCACATGCGTTCGAGAAACATCGCCAAAGCCACTTCCTCGGCGCGCAAGCCTTTGCGTACCCGTGGGCGGGGCAGTTCGGCAAGGGCGCCGAGCATGAAATGCTCGACCACGGCGGGGTGGATGTAGCACTTGCGGCACACCGCGGGGGTGTTGCCCAACTGTTTGGCGACGTTCTTCACGGCTTCAACCACATGGCGCTTGGCTTCGGTTTCCGACTCATGCTGCAACTCGCGCAACACCGACAAGGCCAGGGCGCTGCCCGCCCAGGTGCGGTAATCCTTGGCGGTGAACGCAGCGCCGGTCAGTTTCTGCAGATAGGCGTTGACGTCGGACGAGGTAACGGTATGCCGTTCCCCGTGTTCATCGAGGTACTGAAAAAGGTTCTGCCCGGGAATTTCCAGACAGCGCTTGATGATTCGCGCCAGGCGGCGATCCTTGACCGTGATCTGGTGCTCGATGCCGCTCTTGCCTCGGAACTGGAACAGGATCGCGCTGCCGTTGACCTCGACGTGGCGGCTGCGCAACGTGGTCAGGCCATAGGAGCGATTGTCCCGCGCATATTGGGTATTGCCGACGCGGATCAGCGTGGCGTCAAGCAAGGTGATCACTGTTGCCATGACCTTGTCACGGCTGAAGCCCGGCGCATCGAGCAGCGCCTCAAGCTGGCGCCGCAGTTTGGGCAGGGCCAGGCCGAAGTCGCGCAGACGCGAGTATTTGTCGGCGTCGCGCACTTCGCGCCAGCGTGCGTGGTAACGGTACTGCTTGCGCCCGCGCGCATCGCGGCCGGTGGCTTGCAAATGCCCGCAGGGATCGGCGCAGATCCACACATCGGTATACGCCGGCGGCACCGCGAGGGCGTTGATACGTTTGATTTCGACCGGGTCGGTGATGCGCTGCCCCGACGGTTCGAAATAGACGAACTTGCCGCGCAGTTTTTTCCGGGTGATACCAGGCTGAGTGTCATCGACGTAATGCAGATCGGCGGGCAGGGCATCTGTCAGCACGGTATCGGGCATGGCGGTTTCCTTCGGTCATACGGCAGTCTGTAACAGGATTGACCGCAGGCGCTGGCCGTCGTGCCGAATGATTTACGCGAGCACCGCCACCGCCTTGATCTGCGCCCATAGCCGCTGGCCCGCATGTACGTTCAATTGATCCTTGGAAAACCGCGTGATCCGCGCCAGCAACGGCGTGCCTCCAGCGTCCAGTCGGATCAGCACATGGGCACTGTTGTCAGCCGCCTGTTCACTGACCACCGTCACCGGCAGACGATTAAGAATGCTGCTGGCGGCATCGTTGTGCAGCGCCAGACTGATGTCGCGGGCGTGCACCTTGCAGCGCAAGGCCTGGCCCACGGCCATCGGCGCATGGGTGACGCGAATGTTCATTTCCGTGGTCGGCAATTGCAGGCTGAGCAATTGATAGGTGGCATCGTAGGCGCTGACCTGGCCTTCTATGATGACCCCGGCGTCATCGCCCATCGCCAAGGGCAGGTCCAGACGCGCGAGGGTTTCGCCGATCGGGCCGCTGGCGAGGGCTTTGCCTTCGCTGAGCAACACCAGATGATCGGCCAGCCGCGCGACTTCATCCTGCGCATGGCTGACGTACAGCAGCGGAATATCCAGTTCGTCATGCAGGCGTTGCAGGTACGGCAGGATTTCGCTTTTGCGCCGGCTGTCGAGAGCCGCCAGTGGTTCGTCCATCAACAGCAGTTTCGGGCTGGTCAGCAGAGCGCGGGCGATGCCGACGCGTTGCCGCTCGCCACCGGACAGATGCTGCGGATGACGCTCGAGCAAATGGCCGATGCCGAGCAGTTCGGTGGCCTGGTTCATGTCGACTCGGCGTTGCGACCTGGCGATGCGTTTGCGGCCAAACTCCAGATTGGCCAGTACCGACAGGTGCGGAAACAGGCTGGCTTCCTGAAACACGTAGCCGAGCGCCCGTTTATGCGGCGCTACGAAAATGCCCTTGGCGCTGTCCTGCCAGACCTCGCCGTTGATCTGCACGAAGCCCTGTTCTGCGCGTTCCAGCCCGGCAATGCAGCGCAGGCAGGTGGTTTTGCCGGAGCCGGAATCACCAAACAGCGCGGTGACGCCGCGGCCCGGCACCTGCAGATCGACATCCAGCTCGAACCCGGAATAAGCGCGTTTCAGACGTACGTCAATCATCGATCAGCTCCAGCCTGCGCGGGTCTTGCGGCTGGAATACAGCGCCAGCAACACCAGGAACGAGAACACCAGCATCGCCCCGGACAGCCAGTGCGCCTGAGCATATTCCAGCGCTTCAACGTGGTCGTAGATCTGCACCGAGACCACGCGGGTCTTGTCGGGAATGTTGCCGCCGATCATCAGCACCACACCGAATTCACCGACGGTGTGGGCGAAGCCGAGAATCGCTGCGGTGATGAAGCCGGGACGCGCCAGTGGCAGGATCACGCTGAAGAACGTGTCCCAAGGATTGGCGCGCAACGTTGCGGCCACTTCCAGCGGGCGAGTGCCGATCGCCGAAAAGGCATTCTGCAACGGCTGCACCACGAACGGCAGGGAGTAGATCACCGAGCCGATCACCAGCCCGGTGAAACTGAACGTCAGCGTGCCCAGCCCCAGCCATTGGGTCAATTGACCGAGAAAACCGTGTGGCCCCAGCGCCAGCAACAGATAAAAGCCGATCACCGTCGGCGGCAGCACCAGCGGCAGGGCGACGATGGCGCCAATCGGGCCGCGCAACCAGGACGACGTGCGCGACAGCCATAAGGCGATTGGCGTGCCGATCACCAGCAGGATCACGGTGGTCAGCGACGCCAGTTTCAGGGTCAGCCAGATGGCGGCGAAATCGGCACTGGTCAATGACATTTACAGTTGATATCCGTAGGACTTGATCACCGCAGCGGCTTTCGGGCCCTTGAGATAATCCACCAGGGCCTTGGCGGCGACGCTGTCCTTGCCTTTGTTCAAGATCACCGCATCCTGTTTGATCGGATCATGCAGGGCGGCCGGGACTATCCACGCCGAACCGCTGCTGACTTTGCCATCCTTGTAGATTTGCGACAGGGCGACAAAGCCCAGTTCGGCGTTGCCGGTGGAGACGAACTGATAAGCCTGAGTGATGTTCTGACCTTCGACGATTTTTGCTTTGGTAGCGTCGGTCAGTTTGAGTTTCTCCAGCACCTGTGTGGCGGCCAGGCCGTAAGGCGCGGCTTTCGGATTGGCGATGGACAGGTGCTGGTATTGGCTGGTTTTCAGCACCTCGCCTTTCGAGTCCACATAACCTTCCTTCGCCGACCACAGCGCCAGCGTGCCGATGGCGTAGGTGAAGCGTGAACCTTTGACGGTTTCGCCTTCCTGTTCAAGTTTTGCCGGAGTCGTGTCGTCAGCGGCGAGGAACACCTGGAAGGGCGCGCCGTTCTTGATCTGGGTGTAGAACTGCCCGGTCGCGCCATAAGCAGCAACCAGTTTGTGGCCAGTGTCTTTTTCGAAGTCGGCAGCAATGGCCTGGATGGGCGCGGTGAAATTGGCGGCAACTGCCACTTGCACTTCGTCAGCCTGCACGGCGCCGATGCTGAAGAGTGCGAGGAGTGAAGCGAGGCAGGCAGTGGCAACGCGTGTGGTAGCCAGGGTCATGTAGAAAGCTCCGTGATCGGCGGTTAGTGCTCTGTTTGTGATGGCGCCGATACACGGGCGCTATCGCTATATAAAGAAATATATAGCGAGACGCCGCCAGGTGGCGAGGGATTAAATCCTCTCGCCGCATGAATTCATTGACGGTTGAGTTTCGCCAATGCGCCTTCGGCGAGTTGCCGGGTCAATTCAGCGCTGCCGATGTCCTTGCCCAGCGTGAGCGCCTGACCGGCCCAAAGATTGGCGAAGTCCGCGTCATCCTTGGCTCGCAGTGGCATGAGTGCACCGCCGGCCAACGGAAAGGCTGGCGCCTGCGCGGACATCGGGCCGAGTTCGCGCATCGCCCGATTGACAATGCCCCGTGCCGGACGCCCGGTGAAAATATTGGTGATGGCGGTCTCGCTGTCTTTTGCAGTCCGCAGAGCCTTGTGATGCGAGGCGCTGACTTTCGCTTCCGGGGTAAACAGGTACGCCGTGCCGACTTGCACTGCCGAGGCGCCGAGCATGAACGCTGCTGCAACGCCCCGGGCATCGCTGATTGCGCCAGCCGCTATCACCGGCACTTTCACCGCGTCGACCACCTGCGGCACCAGCGCGAAAGTGCCGACCTGCGTGCTCAGATCCTCGCTGAGGAACATCCCCCGATGCCCACCCGCCTCATAACCCATGGCGATGATCGCGTCGCAGCCGTGCTGCTCCAGCCAGATTGCTTCTTCGACCGTGGTGGCAGACGAGAGGATTTTCGCCCCGGTGGCCTTGACCCGATCGAGCAGGTTTTTCTCCGGCAGACCGAAATGAAAACTCACCACCTCGGGCCGGAATTCTTCGAGCACAGCGCACGCGGCTTCATCGAAAGGTGCACGGTTGGACACCGGCGTCGGGGCCTCGAAATCGGCGCCCAGTTCGCGGTAGTAGGGTTCGAGGAGGTTTTTCCAGTCACGGGCTCGCTGGTCATCGGGCGTCGGTGGTTGATGGCAGAAGAAATTGACGTTGAACGGCTTGCTGGTGTGCTGGCGGATGGTTTTCAGTTCTTCGCGCAGTTGCTCGATGCTCAGCATCGCTGCCGGCATTGAACCGAGGCCGCCAGCGTTGCACA
Organism: Pseudomonas sp. HN2; assembly: GCF_020736465.1. Taxonomy (NCBI): domain Bacteria; kingdom Pseudomonadati; phylum Pseudomonadota; class Gammaproteobacteria; order Pseudomonadales; family Pseudomonadaceae; genus Pseudomonas; species Pseudomonas sp. HN2. The sequence goes on along the minus strand of NZ_CP085885.1, from coordinate 3,401,778 downwards.
CGGCAATCACCATCGAAGAGTTGGTCGCGCCGGCCATCGGGCCCTGGATGATCGGCAGTTCGATACCGAGAAGATCAAGGATGCGGGTGTCTGGCCACTGACTCATATAGCAATTCTCCGAACGATGAAACGGGCAGGGACGGCAACCGGTTTTAGCAGCAAAACCGGCTGCGGGGCCAGTCTGAAATTCTGAACATCACATGCAGTTTTTCAGCGTCGATGCAGTCCGCCACCTCCACCGCCGCCAAACGAGCGGTTCATCATTTGCGAAGACCGGTTGTAGTTGTGCGTGCGCTGGTTGCCGAGATTGCGCGCGGCGGATTCGCGATTGAGATTTTGTAGCTGCGCATTGTTGTTCGCGGGTTGGGTTCGGTTGGCACCGCCGCCGCCGGCCACGGACTGCCAGCCATTGTCGGTTTTCTTGTAAACGTTGCCGTCGCGCCCGGCATAAACGTTGTCGCCGACCCGGGCAGCGCCGCCGTTGCGGCCGTGAATGCCGCCGTATTGCGTGGTGTTGCCAGTATTGGGGTTGTAGACCGCGCCGCGATTGACGCTGACTTTAGTTCCGGTGCGTACGTTGCCGGCCGTCACCCGTTCGCCAACGATCGCGCCGCCGTTCGGTCCGGCCGCTACGCCGCTGCGTCCGCCGGCGTAATTCCCGGTATAGGCGTTGTGCACCGCGCCACGCTGGCCAGCGGCGGCAATACCGGTGCGCGAGTTGTACGAGGCACCGACCTCACCGGCCCAGCGATTGCCGGTCCAGGCGTTGTAGCCGGCGCCGTGACGGCTGACGGTCGCGCGGTCGCCCCACTGATGATAAAGATTGCCGGTGGTCCCGGCCCAGCCACCCGGGCCCCATGCCACGGCACCGCCGCGATAACCGTAGGCCGCGCCGCCCCAGGCCAGCGGCGCCGGGTACAGACGCGGACCCCAAGCGTAACCCCAGCCGTAATTTCCCCACCACGGATACGCGCCCCAACCCCAGCCCATCGCGTTCGTGCTGCCGCCCCAGCTCCAGCCGAAACCGAAGCCGAAGGTCCAGCCGGTCCACGGCGTGTAGCGAATCGCGACGCCGAAACCGTAGGTCACCGGCGGCCCGTACCAGACACTGCCGACCCACGGCGTGTACGGATAACCCGTGCCATACACCACGACGCCGGTCGCCGGGTCCAGCGTCGAGCCTTGATAACCTGGGGTGTAGCCGACCACCACGGTATCGCCACTGGACTCGTAAACCTTCACGTAGTTGAGATAATGCATCGGTGAACCGGGCGGGATCGAATAAATCACCGCTGGGACTGAAGTGGCCACGCTCCAGGGGCCGTTCACCGAGGTGGCGCTGAACCAGATGCCATTCTCCACGGCCCACCAACTGTCGTTGTCGACACGAATGATCGGCGTGGCGCTGTTGATCACGTATTGCAGTGGCGTATTGCTGATCGCTTTGAGCGGCGGCTCGCCGTCAAATTGCGGTGTGGTCATCTTCACCGCGCTTTTCCTGATCGCCGAGGTCTGCGGGATGGTGGCGGCAATCGCAGCCTCCTGAGCCTGTGGCGTACCGGCGACCGAAGCCTTGACGTTCTCTTTCGCGCTGTCGTCAGGAATATTGGCAAAGTCGGCCGGCAGTTTGTCTGCCGGGACAAAGGTCCATGGTCCGTTCATGTCGCTGGCGCGAAACCAGCGCCCGGAAATCAGCACGTAACTGTTCTGATCGCCGATTTCCTTGAAGATGTGCCCGGTGGTGTTGCTCACGTACAACAGGCTGGTGCCCTGAATCGGTTGCCATTGCGCGGCGCCGTCGGTGACCAGCAGTTCCGTTGGCGTAGTGGCGATGAAGATTTTCGGATGTGGCGGCTTGGCAAGGCTGGGGACCTTGTCCTTCGGATCGCCTTGCCCGGTGAGCATGTCCACCTGGCGACTGTTGATCGCCGCCTGTCTGGCTTTTTCCAGATTGGCCGGCGGCGCAGCAAGGCGCGTGTAATCGCCGTTCAATTTATCTGCAACCATCCAGCCGTCGAATACATGCAGGTAGTGTTTGCCTTGTGCATCCTTGAGCAGCAATGGGCGCGTGTTGATCACCCGTTGCAGCTCGGTACCTTCCACTGGCCGATAAGCCGCGTCACCGTCGATGTACACGAGGATTGCCGGGCTGTCGGAGCTGACGATGGTCGGCGGAGTGTTTTCCAGTGGTGCGCCGTCGGCTTTCCGTTCGGCGTTCAGCACGCCGACTGCCGCTTCCAGTTGATCGAGGGAGATGGTTTTCTTGCGGCTCTCGGCATCTTTTTTCAGGATGGCGAGCCAGGTGTCGGCCTGTTTGGCATCCGCGGGAAACTCGGCTTTGAGGATCTGGTACTGATCGAGCGCGACCCAGCGAGTGGCCTTGTCAACGAGCGTGTGAGCGCTGAACTCGACGATGCCATAGGTGGATTTGCCGTCGGCGGCCGTGGCTTCGACGGCCGCGCGGGCATTGAGCGTGTAGCCGTCCCAGTTGTCGAGCTGCGGCTGATACACCGTCAGCTTGCTCTTGGCGCTGCTGATCACTTGCGGCCAGGTCGGCTCGCTTGGCGCCGCATCCGGCTTTGCTGCCGGGGCGGCTGCCCAGGCATTGCCAAGCGTCAGCAGACACAACATCAGCAACGTGGGTAAAGCGCGCAGGAAAAGCATCGTCAGCTCCATCGACAGGCCGGTTTGCAAGGCGAAACCGGAAAAACACAACCGTCGAAAAAGCATAGCCGCCCGCCATGGATTCACCCGGCTGATTGAGCGGTTAGCGCAAAGTCGAGTGTGGCAATGTGTTGCGATGTGCTATTTCAAGGCATGCTTTCTTTCAAATCATCTTCGAGAGGCCGTCATGTTCAACGCCATTCTGATCGACAAAGACGACAACGGTTATCGCGCCAACCTGCAGCAAATCGATGAGCAACAGTTACCCGAAGGCAACGTCAGCGTGAACGTGGCGTACAGCACCCTGAATTTCAAGGATGGGCTGGCGATCACCGGCAGCAGTCCGGTGGTGCGCAAGTTTCCCATGGTGCCGGGGATCGATCTGGCGGGAACGGTCGAGTCCAGTTCGCACTCGGATTTCAAGGCGGGCGATCAGGTGCTGCTCAACGGTTGGGGCGTCGGTGAAAACCACTGGGGCGGGCTGGCGCAGAAAGCCCGCCTCAATGGCGACTGGCTTATTCCGCTGCCCAAGGCCTTTACGCCGGCGCAAGCGATGGCCGTTGGCACGGCAGGTTATACGGCGATGCTGTGCATTCTGGCGCTGGAGCGTCATGGGGTAAAACCGGATCAAGGCGAAGTGCTGGTCACCGGCGCCAATGGCGGGGTCGGCAGCTTTGCGATCGCCTTGCTCAGCACGTTGGGATACCGAGTGGTGGCCTCAACGGGCCGGCTGTCCGAGCATGAATATCTGCAGCAACTGGGCGCTGCAGAAATCATCGATCGGGCCACCTTGTCCGAGCCGGGCAAGCCGTTGGCCAAGGAGCGCTGGGCGGCGGTGGTCGATTCGGTCGGTAGTCACACGCTGGCGAATGCTTGCGCCAGCACACGCTCGGAAGGTGTGGTCGCGGCGTGCGGACTGGCTCAGGGCATGGATTTTCCGGCCTCGGTAGCGCCGTTCATTCTGCGCGGTGTGACGCTGGCCGGGATCAACAGCGTGACTCAGCCCAAGGCGCGCCGTATCGAGGCCTGGGACCGACTGGCCAGGGATCTGGATTTCTCCTTGCTAAAGCTGATCAGTCACGAAATCAGTTTGCGCGAGGCACTTGAGGCCGCGCCCAGACTGCTTGCCGGGCAACTGCGGGGCAGGGTGGTGGTCGACGTCAATCGTTGAGTTCGCGCGCCAGCAACTGACGCTTGCGCTCGACGCCCCAGCGGTAGCCGGAAAGATTGCCGTCGCTGCGCACCACGCGGTGGCAGGGAATCGCCACCGCCAAGCGGTTGGCCCCGCAAGCCTGGGCCACGGCGCGCATCGACGTCGGTGCGCCGATGCGTTGCGCGATCTGGGCGTAACTGGCGGTGCTGCCTGCGGGGATCTCGCGCAGTGCCTGCCAGACGCGCTCCTGAAACGCGGTTCCGCGTATATCCAGCGGCAAGGTCAGGCCCGTCGCCGGTGCTTCGACAAAGCCGACGACGCTGGCGATCAACTGTTCGAAATCACGGTCGGCACCGATCAGGTTGGCGTTGCGAAATTGATCCTGCAGGTCGCAGACCAACTTATGTGGATCGTCGCCCAGCAGAATCGCGCAAATCCCCCGTTCACTCTGCGCCACCAGAATCGCCCCAAGCGAACATTGGCCGACGGCAAAGCGAATGTCGTTGTTCTGTCCGGCGGCGCGGTAGTCAGTCGGCTTCATGCCCAGCAGTTGATCGGCTGCTGCGTAGAAACGGCTGTTGGAATTGAAGCCCGCGTCATACAGCGCATCGGTCACCGAACCGCCGTCCGCCAGTCGTGCACGCAGCTTGCGCGAGCGTTGCGCCGTGGCGTAAGCCTTAGGCGTCAGGCCTGTCGCAGCTTTGAATACTCGATGGAAATGAAAAGGGCTGAGCCCGGCGCTGGCCGCGAGGCTGTCGAGCGCCGGCAACGTCTCGGACGCCTCGATCTGCCGACAGGCCGCAGCAATGATCGCTGCTTGCTGCGCGTCATTCTGGACCTTGCTGGCGCGTTTGCTTGGCCGATAACCGGCAGCTTCGGCCAGTTCAGGGGTATCGAAAAACTCGACGTTCTGCGGTTTGGGCAAGCGCGCAAGGCTGCTCGGACGGCAATAGACGCCGGTGGTCTTTACCGCGTAGACAAATTGCCCGTCAGCACTCGGGTCGCGGGCAACCACGGCGGCCCAGCGTGGATCGTCTTCAATGTTGATGGTGTTCGAAAGCGTTTCCATGACGAGTAATCCGTTGACCTGTTTGGCTCAGGTTAACCAGCATCGTAGCTCGCAACACTCCGCGCCTTGCGGTCAAACTTTTACTGATCCCCGGCGACGCGGAAGGTGATGTTGATACGTCGTTCGCCCAAGCGTGGGTGATGGCCGGGTTTGACCGGCAGCACCCCGTGATAGCGCAGGCGATCCGCGCCGCCCCAGACCACCATGTCGCCATGCAACAGCGGGATACGCTGGCTTTTATCGCTGCGCTCGAAGCCGCCAAACAGAAACATCGCCGGCAGACCCAGCGACAATGAAACGATGGGCGCAGCAAAGCCCTTTTCGTCTTTGTCCTGATGCAATGACATCTTGGCGCCGGGCACATACTGGTTGATCAGGCAGGAGTCGGCATGGAAATCCTTGAAGCCGGCTTGCGCTGCCGCCTCGTGCGCCAGATTGGCAAACACCGCCGGCATCGACGGCCAGGGCAAGCCGCTGAGTGGATCGACGCTGGAATAGCGGTAACCGCTGCGATCGGTGATCCAGCCCAGTTGCCCGCAACTGCTGGTGCCGACCGACATGCTGAACCCACCCGGCGTCACCATGTGGCGGAGCGGGGCGGCAGCAAGAATGGCCTTGAGCGCCGTCAGCAGTTGCTCGACCCGAGGCAAGGCGAACCCGCGCAGCACCCACGATTGCTCGCCGATCTGCTCGGCGCGGGGTTCCTGTACGGGTTCGTTGTCGGCGAACAGGTCAAAGGTGGTCGGTTGCATGGTGTTTGTTACAGCGCCTTGCTGACCTTGATGTCACTGAGCTCTTCATCAGTGTGCATTTTTTTCAGCGCCGCTTTCGCTTCCTCGTCAGTGCCGTTTTCGAGTTCTGCGAAGTCGAAACGCTGCTCGCCGTCCAGTTTGTACTTGATCACATATTTGGTTGTTTGCGCCACGGTGGTGGTTTCCTTTCAGAATAGGCTGCGCGTCTCAGCTCAGTTTGGTGCTGGAGCGACGGATGATCTTGATCGAATGGGTCAGCGTCGGCTTGCGCGTCACGCTGATTGCGCGGCGATTGACGGTGTCGATAGTGATGTTCCAGAAGCCGGTGCTCGGCGCGGTTATGCGCGCCGGGAAGGTGTCGAACGCGCCGCCGTGATAGGTATGACGGCCGCCGTTTTTGAAGCTGCGGAAGTTGGCGTCGTTCATCAAACGGATGTTGCACATCTGCGAGCATTGAATGACGACGATGTCGTCTTCGTTGAGGTGCTCGCGCTGGTGAATGAATTTCATGGGCGCCTCCAGAAGGGCTTTTTCTACTAAATCAAAACGATAGCTTGTCGATGGACGCAGTTTATCAGCCCGCACGGGTTATTATCTGGCCGTCGGGCGATGCTTTGACAAATTTTGAACAGATATTCGCAATGGCATGCGGGTTAAATGCGCAAGGCCCCGGAGAAAAGCGGCTTTCATGCTGTCGGACGGTCTTTAACGGAGGATTTATATGAAGTGGGGTGTGGCGTGTGTGCCGTTGATTCTGGCGATGGCCGGTTGTGCAAATGTTTCCGAAATCAATGAAACGCTGCCAACCATGAGCGTGATCTCCGGCAAAAAGCCTCAGGAGTACGCGCAGTGCCTGACCGACAAGCTTGCTGACAGCCGTGGTGCGCTGCAGGTCCAGCCGCAGAAGGATGGGGTTCGGGTGATCGTCCCGGGCAAACTGTCTTCAGGCCCGGCAGCGGTGTTTGATATCGAAGATCGTGCTGGCGGCAGCAGCATCAAACTGCATGAGCGAATGTCGAATGTGCCGGTTCGCCCCCACGATGTGCAGAAAGCCGCGAACGCCTGTATTTCCGGCTGATAGACTACTGAACATCAGCATCCGATGCCGTCACAGTCCTGCTGTGACGGCATTGTCATTTTTGGAGTTGCGATGAAGCGAGAGCACGTGCGCGAGCGCCATGCAGAGGGCCTTGTCTCTGCCACCCATATCATCCAGAACCCGGCGAATCCCGGTGAATGGATCGTGTTTTTCAAGAAGAGTGCAGGGCGCAGCTACTTCCTGGTGGACGACAATGATGAAGTCGAGTCTTTCAGTCGGCTCGACGAGTTGATCGAGGTCGTCCGTGGCCTCGGGATCAAGTTCGCCGAAATCCACATGTAGCGACTATTTGCACACGACCACGACGTTGCGGGTCTTGTAATTGCCGACGTCGACGCCGAGGGTTTTATCATCTTCCTTTGGCGCCGGTGTGCCGTCGGTGCCGACGATGCGATAGCCGGTGCCTGCGCAAGAAGCGTCGGCTTTCTCGTAGCACATTGCCCAGGAGTTGGCTTCGCCGGAGCAATCGATGCTCAGGCCCTGTTCGCCATTGTTCAGATAGGTCGGCTGCGAGGTGGCACAGCCGCTCAGTACCAATGCCGCGAAGAGCGGCTGCAGTTTGTTCAGGTTCATGGTTGCGTGGTCTTCAAGTGGGGGACTGGAGGCTCTGACAGCGCCGCGATGAAAAGGTTATAGCGATTGGCCACTTGTTTGCCAACAAGGCACAAAAAAGCCCTGCGTGCTGGCAGGGCCTGGGACGTGCGGCAACGGGATCAGTCCTGATCTTTGCCACGACGCTTGGATGATGCAGGCGTATCGGTGAATACCGAGGCCACATCCGTCGCCATCTGTTCACTGTCGAAAGGCCCGGCGATGTGTTCGCCATTGGTGGTGGTCAGCGTCCACTTGCCGTCTTTCTTGTCGATCACATACCCGTTGATGATTTTTACCGCGGCCATCTAGTCTGTCTCATTCGCTGGTTCAAAGGCGCCATGATAGCGGCAAATGCTCGCATTGGGAGCTGATAAGCGTATGGTGACCCCGATGCTCACGATCCTGGGCTACGCTGAATTCGCCGCTGAAAAACCTCGACGGAACTATCCGCGCGAATATTTCTCTATGTTGGCATCGGTTAGCCAGCGCGGGGCATTGTAAGGCGCACGCCGCCTGATTAGACTGCCTCGAAACTCGTACACACAGCCTTTTCAAGGACTTATATGATCAAGAAATGCTTGTTTCCAGCAGCCGGTTACGGCACTCGCTTCCTCCCAGCGACCAAAGCCATGCCTAAAGAAATGCTGCCGGTGGTAAACAAGCCACTGATCCAGTACGGCGTTGAAGAAGCACTGGACGCGGGCCTGACTGAAATCTCCATCGTTACCGGTCGTGGCAAGCGTGCTCTGGAAGACCACTTCGACATCAGCTACGAGCTGGAAAACCAGATCAAGGGCACCGACAAGGAAAAATACCTGGTCGGCATCCGCAAGCTGCTGGACGAGTGCTCGTTCTCCTACACCCGTCAGACCGAAATGAAGGGTCTGGGCCACGCGATCCTGACTGGCCGCCCGCTGATCGGTGACGAACCGTTCGCCGTGGTACTGGCGGACGATCTGTGCGTCAACATCGACGGCGACGGCGTGCTGACCCAGATGGTCAAGCTGTACAAACAGTTCCGCTGCTCGATCGTCGCCATCCAGGAAGTCGATCCGCAGGAAACCAACAAGTACGGTGTGATTGCTGGCGAAATGATCCGCGACGACATCTATCGCGTGCACAGCATGGTCGAGAAGCCGAAGCCGGAAGACGCGCCGTCGAACCTGGCGATCATCGGTCGTTACATCCTGACCCCGGACATCTTTGACCTGATCGAACAGACCGAGCCAGGCAAGGGCGGTGAAATCCAGATCACCGACGCCCTGATGAAACAGGCCCAGAATGGCTGCGTAATGGCCTACAAGTTCAAGGGCAAGCGTTTCGACTGCGGTGGCGCTGAAGGCTACATCGACGCGACCAACTTCTGCTTCGAAAACTTCTACAAGACTGGCAAGGCTTACTAAAAGCATTTGCCTCGTCTGCAAGATAAAGCCACCTTCGGGTGGCTTTTTCATTTTCCGTCCTTATATAAACGGCAGTGCTTGCCCAATGGATGACTGCGGGTATGCTGATGGCCTGCCGAGGAGATAGAAATGGCCTACGATTTTGACCTTTATGTGATTGGTGCCGGTTCCGGCGGTGTGCGGGCTGCGCGGTTTGCCGCCGGTTTCGGGGCGAAAGTGGCGGTGGCCGAGAGTCGTTATCTGGGCGGGACCTGTGTCAACGTCGGCTGCGTGCCGAAAAAACTCCTGGTCTACGGCGCGCGCTTTGCCGAGGACTTCGAGCAGGCGTCCGGTTTTGGCTGGAACCTGGGCGAAGCGAACTTCGACTGGGCCACGCTGATCGCCAACAAGGATCGCGAGATCAATCGCCTCAACGGCATTTACCGCAATCTTCTGGTCAACAGTGGCGTGACCCTGCACGAAGCGCACGCCAAAATCGTCGGGCCGCACGAGGTCGAGGTCAATGGTGAGCGCTTCACCGCGAAGAACATTCTGATCGCCACCGGCGGCTGGCCGCAGATCCCTGAGATCCCGGGGCATGAACACGCGATCGGTTCGAACGAGGCGTTCTTCCTCAAAGAGCTGCCCAAGCGTGTGCTGGTGGTGGGTGGCGGTTATATCGCCGTCGAGTTCGCCGGAATCTTCCACGGCCTCGGTGCCAACACGACGCTGCTGTATCGCGGCGATCTGTTCCTGCGTGGTTTCGACGGCTCGGTACGCAAGCATCTGCAGGAAGAGTTGACCAAGCGCGGTCTCGATCTGCAATTCAATGCCGACATCGCACGCATTGACAAGCAGGCCGACGGTAGCTTGAAAGCAACGCTCAAGGATGGTCGTGTACTCGAAGCCGATTGCGTGTTCTACGCCACCGGCCGACGTCCGATGCTGGACAACCTTGGCCTGGAAAGCACCGATGTGCAGCTCGACGACAAGGGCTTCATCAAAGTCGACGACGAGTATCAAACCACCGAGCCGTCAATTCTCGCGCTGGGCGATGTCATCGGTCGCGTGCAATTGACCCCGGTCGCACTGGCTGAAGGCATGGCCGTGGCTCGACGCTTGTTCAAGCCAGAGCAATATCGCCCGGTGGATTACAAGATGATCCCGACGGCGGTGTTCAGCCTGCCGAACATCGGCACGGTCGGTCTGAGCGAAGAGGAAGCGCGCGAATGCGGCCATGAGGTGGTGATTTTCGAAAGCCGCTTCCGGCCGATGAAGCTGACCCTGACTGACTGTCAGGAGAAAACCCTGATGAAACTGGTGGTCGACGCCAGGACTGACAAGGTGCTTGGCTGCCATATGGTCGGCCCGGACGCTGGCGAGATCGTGCAGGGCCTGGCGATTGCCTTGAAGGCCGGCGCGACCAAGCGCGACTTCGACGACACCATCGGGGTGCACCCGACGGCCGCCGAAGAGTTCGTCACCATGCGCACACCGGTTAGCGCTTAAACATCCTTCGCTTTGGCCGAATCTGGCGCTGCTGCAACGGCAGCCGCCAGACGCTGGCTGTCTTCCAGGCTTGCCTGAGCCTTGAGCAATTCCTTTTCCAGTGACTGATTGAGCTGCGTCTGCTCGTCGACGCTCTGTTTGAGCGCCTGGCTTTCCAGTGTCGCCACGCGTAGACGTTCCTGGAGCAGGGTGCGCTCGCTGTCCATGCGCGTGGCCTGCTCGAGCAATTGATCCTGACGCTGATTGCTCTGCTTGAGCTGGTCCTGCAGCAGGTTCAGCTCACGCTGGGTGCCACGGTTCTCGGTGAGCAGGCGTTCGTTATCGCGGTGCAGCTGAGTGATCTCATCCTGACGCACCAGCGCGCTCTGCTGAGCCTGGCGCAGTTCGGCCTGGATCTGCTGGATTTGCCCTTCATGGCGGGCCTGTTCCTGCTCGCGCTGTTCCTTGGTCGCATTGCGGTAATGCTCCAGCGCATCGCGGGCGTGCAGGTGCTTTTCTTCCAGTGAGCGAATCTGCTCGTCCTTGTCCTGCAAGCGCAATTCAAAGTCGGCCAATGCCTGATTCAGGCCGGCGTTGCGCGTCTGTTCGGTTTGCAGCATCGAGCGGGTGTTGCTCAGCGCTTCGGATTCGCGTTGCAGCGCGGCGCCCTGAATATCGTGGTCGTGTTCGAGTTTTTCCAGCGCCTGGCGAGCCTGTTTCAGCTCGGCTTCCAGTGCTTCGCGTTGCTCTTCGAACTGCTCGCGGGCTTGCTCGATGGGCTCCTGCGCCTGTTCTTTCAGGCGTTGGGCAAGGCGCGAGACGAGGGCGGTCAACTCATCATCTATCGGTTCTGCCGAGGCTTCTGTGGGCTGGGCACCATCGTCCAATTCTTTCAGATAGCGATGGATCGTGGTTTTCGAGCCGGTGTTGCCCATTTCGATGCGTACTGCATCGATGCTCGGGTGTTCGCCGCGAGCCAGGATCGCTGTGCGAGCGATTTGCACCAGTGCTTTGGTAATGCCGCCACGGGCCATGTGAACTCCTACGGTTACGTACTGTGGTACATGCCACTAAAGTACGCAGTGTACCACGCTAAAAATGTAGGTAAATCATTGAAATAAAACAGGCGGGATATACTGGTATTACCCAATGTCAGACGGCAAAATGCGCATCTGCATGCCTGAGCCAGTACGCCAGCGAGAAAACTGCCCATGAGTGACATTGATCGCTATCTGCAAGCCGCCACCCGTGACAACACCCGCCGCAGCTATCGCATGGCCATCGAGCATTTCGAGGTGTCGTGGGGCGGTTTCCTGCCGGCCACCGCCGACAGCGTTGCGCGTTATCTGGTGGAGCACGCCGGCGTGTTGTCGATCAATACGCTGAAACTGCGTCTGTCGGCGCTGGCGCAGTGGCACAACAGCCAAGGGTTTGCCGACCCGACCAAGGCGCCAGTGGTGCGCAAGGTGTTCAAGGGGATTCGCGCCTTGCATCCAGCGCAGGAAAAACAGGCCGAGCCGTTACAACTACAGGATCTGCAGCGAGTGATCGATTGGCTGGAGCACGAAGCGCAGACCGCCCGGCAAGAGCAGGACCGCCCGACATTGCTCAAGGCCCATCGTGATCGTGCGCTGATTCTGCTGGGTTTCTGGCGGGGCTTCCGCAGCGACGAGTTGTGCCGCTTGCAGGTCGAGCATGTGCAGGCGAGTGCCGGCAAGGGAATCACGTTGTATCTGCCGCGCAGCAAGGGTGATCGGGAAAATCTCGGACAGACCTATCAAGCCCCGGCCTTGTTGAAGCTGTGCCCGGTGCAGGCCTATATCGACTGGATCACAGAGGCAGCGCTGGTGCGCGGCGCGGTTTTCCGCAGCATTGATCGCTGGGGCAATCTGAGCGAAGAGGGCCTGCACGCCAACAGCATCATTCCTCTGCTGCGTCAGGCCTTGCAGCGCGCCGGGATTGCCGCCGCCGGTTATACCAGTCATTCGTTGCGACGCGGCTTTGCAACTTGGGCGCATCAAAGCGGTTGGGATCTGAAATCGCTGATGAGTTACGTTGGCTGGAAGGACATGAAATCCGCCATGCGCTATGTTGAGGTCAGCCCATTCCAGGGAATGGCTCGGATTATGGATAAGCCGGATCAACCGTAGAGATCGTTTTCTTCTATTAATACAGTCAGCTAATAGCGAAAACAAATCAGCAGTATCAGGTTTGCCAATGAGCCTTCCGTCGAGTGAGTGGGTAGGATTCACCCATCAACTTCATAACCCCTGACGGAGAGTCATCGATGCCTATCATCAACAGCCAAGTAAAACCGTTCAAAGCTACCGCGTTCAAAAACGGCGACTTCGTTCAAGTCTCGGATGCTGACTTGAAAGGCAAGTGGTCCGTAGTGTTCTTCTACCCAGCCGACTTCACCTTCGTGTGCCCGACCGAGCTGGAAGACCTGGCCGACAACTACGCTGAGTTCAAGAAGCTGGGCGTGGAAATCTACAGCGTTTCGACCGACACCCACTTTGCTCACGCTGCCTGGCACAACACTTCGCCAGCCATCGGCAAAATCGAATACACCATGATCGGCGACCCGACCCACGTCATCTCCCGCAACTTCGACGTGCTGATCGAAGAAGCTGGCCTGGCTGACCGTGGCACCTTCGTGATCAACCCTGAAGGCCAGATCAAAATCGTTGAACTGAACGATGGCGGCGTTGGCCGTGACGCTTCCGAGCTGCTGCGCAAGATCAAGGCTGCTCAGTACGTCGCTGCACACCCAGGCGAAGTTTGCCCGGCCAAGTGGAAAGAAGGCGAGGCCACTCTGGCTCCGTCCCTGGACCTGGTTGGCAAGATCTGAGTCTGTGACATGCAACGCAGGGCGGTACGCCGCACCTTCTTAAGTTAGCTGCACCGCCCAATAAAAATGCCCGGGCGAGATTCGCTCGGGCTTTTTTTCGCCTCAAACAAAGGAAATCGCCCGTATGTTGGACGCCAATCTTAAAGCCCAGTTGAAATCGTACCTGGAACGGGTCACCCAACCGATCGAGATCGTTGCATCCCTCGACGACGGTGCGAAATCCCGTGAAATGCTTGACCTGCTGAAAGACGTTGCCAGTCTTTCGAGCCAGATTACCTTGATCGACAGCGGTGACGACGCGCGCAAGCCATCGTTCTCGATCAACCGCCCCGGAGCCGACATCAGCCTGCGTTTTGCCGGTATCCCGATGGGCCACGAATTCACTTCCCTGGTGTTGGCCCTGCTGCAAGTTGGCGGCCACCCGTCGAAGGCCAGCGTTGAAGTGATCGAGCAGATCCGCTCGCTCAAAGGCGAGTTCAGCTTCGAGACGTATTTCTCGCTGTCTTGCCAGAACTGCCCGGACGTCGTCCAGGCGTTGAACCTGATGGCCGTGCTCAACCCGAACATCCGCCACGTCGCCATCGACGGCGCGTTGTTCCAGGACGAAGTCAACGATCGCAAGATCATGGCTGTGCCGAGCATCTACCTGAACGGCGAAAACTTCGGCCAGGGCCGCATGGGTCTGGAAGAAATCCTCGCCAAACTCGACACCGGCGCCATCGTGCGTCAGGCCGAGAAGATCAGCGCCAAGGAAGCCTTTGATGTACTGGTCGTCGGCGGTGGCCCGGCCGGCGCTTCGGCCGCGATCTATGCCGCACGCAAAGGCATCCGCACCGGCGTCGCCGCCGAGCGCTTCGGCGGTCAGGTGCTGGACACCATGGCCATCGAAAACTTCATTTCCGTACAGGAAACCGAAGGCCCGAAACTGGCCACGGCGCTGGAAGAACACGTCAAGCAATACGACGTCGACATCATGAACCTGCAACGTGCCGACAAGCTGATCCCGGGCAAGAATGGCGAGCTGCACGAAGTCCGCTTCGCCAGCGGTGCAACCCTCAAAGCCAAGAGCGTAATCCTCGCGACCGGCGCACGTTGGCGCGAAATGAACGTCCCGGGCGAGCAGGAATACCGCAACAAGGGTGTGGCGTACTGCCCGCACTGCGACGGCCCGCTATTCAAGGGCAAGCGTGTGGCGGTGATCGGCGGCGGTAACTCCGGCGTTGAAGCAGCCATCGATCTGGCCGGTATCGTCTCGCACGTCACGCTGCTGGAGTTCGACGTGCAACTGCGCGCCGACGCCGTATTGCAACGCAAACTGCACAGCCTGCCGAACGTCACCGTGATCACCAGTGCGCAAACCACTGAAGTCACCGGCAACGGCGAGAAGGTCAACGGCCTGCGCTACAAGGATCGCAGCACTGATGAGCTGCGCACGGTCGAACTGGAAGGCATCTTCGTGCAGATCGGTCTGCTGCCCAACACCGATTGGCTGAAGGGCACCATCGAGCTGTCGCCGCGTGGCGAGATTATTGTCGATAACCGTGGCGAGACTTCAATCCCGGGAATCTTTGCAGCAGGTGATGTGACGACTGTGCCTTACAAGCAGATCGTGATTGCGGTAGGCGAGGGCGCCAAGGCTTCGCTGAGTGCGTTCGATCACTTGATCCGGACTTCGGCACCGGCGTAATTGCCACGTCGAAAACGAAAAAACCCATGAGTGATCATGGGTTTTTTATTGCGCGTGGAAAGCCACCCCTCACCCCAGCCCTCTCCCGAGGGAGAGGGAGCCGACCGAGGTGTCTGAACTCATCCATCGACCTGAGAGCGCCGGTCGATTATGGATTCACCGCCAATCATTCAAGTCGGCGTAATTCTCCAGCATCCCGCAATCTGTCCCCTCTCCCTCTGGGAGAGGGCTAGGGTGAGGGGCTTTCAGCTTTTACAGCGGCGCAGGCTGAATGATTTCAACCCAGTAACCATCCGGATCCTTGATGAACGCCAGGCTCTTCATGCGGCCATCGGTCAAGCGCTTCTGGAAATCGCAACCCAGTTCTTCAAAACGTGCACATGCCGCGACGATATCCGGCACCGAAATGCAGATGTGGCCGAAGCCGCGCGGGTCGGTGTTGCCGTTGTGATAGGCGAAGTCGGCATCGTTTTCGGTGCCGTGGTTGTGGGTCAGTTCGAGAATGCCCGGGATCGATTTCATCCACTCGGTGCGTGCAGCGGCGTCAGCCGGGATCTGCGCTTTGTCGACCAGCGCGAGGAAGTACAGGCTGAACTCGGCCTCCGGGAAATCACGTTTCTCGACCAGCGAAAAACCCAGCACGCGGGTGTAGAAATCCAGCGACTTGGTGATGTCCTTGACGCGCAGCATGGTGTGGTTGAACACGAAGTTGCGGGTTGCGCTGTCTGGCGTGGCAGTCACGCCGGGAAAAGTGTTCAGTTCGTTGAGGCTCATGGGCCCTCCAATAACAATGGGCAAGTGTATGGGCGCAATGATACGCATGCCGGCCGGCATCGCCAAATGCAAGGTGGGCTTGCCCTGCGCGAAGGCGGGGCTCAGACTTTGTCTTCTACCTGCGAGTGCGTCCGGCAATGATCCGACTGTTCAAATCCGTGTTTGTTTTTTTTGTCTTGTCGTCGACCGTGGTTCTTCCGGCGGTGGCCGAACCAGCTATCACTTGGCCGGCAGGCTGGGAGGTTGAAGCCTTGCCGGACACCGCAGCGCCGGTCTCGCGACAAAGGGCGGTGAAGCACGATGCCGATGGTAACCAGGTGATGGTGATGGAGTTGACCATGAGCCAGGTGGAGGCGGGGCATCAGGTCAATTTGCAGGGTGTGCTGCTGGAGATGCGCAAATCCATTCAGAAGGATTTTTTCCGCAGTGGTTATCAAAGCGTATGCAACAGGATTCATCCCGCAGCACTGGGTTCATTGACCGGGCTGGAGACGACCTGCACGGTAACCGAAAATGGCCGGCACGTATTATCACAAACGTTGGTGGCAGCTGTGCAATCGGACAAGGCTTATGTACTTTCATACGCCGGCCAGGCAGAGGTTTATAAGGCGAGCGAGGACGAAATAGTGGCTGCTCGCAACAGCCTGAAACTATAGACGTTCGTACTAAGTCGCTGAAATTTGAATACCGGAAAGGATTAAGCACAAAGTTTTATCAGGTACTCACGGCAACATCGCGCAGCAGAATGTTTAAGCGACTGACTCACTAACGTTACACAAAATTCTAACTTATTTGATGAAAATCATTTCATTTGTTAGATATTGTCAATAAAAAAGCCCTGCATCTAGCAGGGCTTTTTGCTGGCGTCAGATTAACCGCGCAACCAGGAATCAACGGTGGATGCACCGTACTGTTCTTTC
The DNA here is from genome assembly GCF_020736465.1 of Pseudomonas sp. HN2. Taxonomy (NCBI): domain Bacteria; kingdom Pseudomonadati; phylum Pseudomonadota; class Gammaproteobacteria; order Pseudomonadales; family Pseudomonadaceae; genus Pseudomonas; species Pseudomonas sp. HN2. The sequence goes on along the minus strand of NZ_CP085885.1, from coordinate 3,385,345 downwards.
CAGGCTTTCAGGCCGCGATGATTGCCACCCTTGGTTTCGATCAGTTCGCCAGTGTGTGGGTTCTGGTAAACCTTGACCACGCGAGCGCGGCGGGTCTTGGGCGCTGCAGGCGCTTGCAGGCCGGACTTTGCCGGGTTCGGATCGAGAATGGCGATGATGTCTTTCAGGCCTTTGCCGTAGCTTTTCATCAGTCCCTGGAGCTTCTCTTCGAATTCGATTTCTTTCTTGAGCCCGGCATCGTTCTTCAGCGATTCCAGCTGTTTGAGCTGTTCCTGAAGGGCCTTTTCAGCTGCACGAAATTCAGCGAGTCTGGACAATATCTTTACTCCAATAGTGTGTTTGGCTGATACCAACCGCAAACAAAGCTATAAGCCAAGAGCCTTGAAGCGACTCGGTGATAAATGGCTCACCTGCCAATCCGGCTGAGGTTGAAAAAATTGTAGTAGTTAATGCGACAAGAGTAAATCCTGATGTTGTCGTCATGTAACAACAATGATTTTTTGTATCAAATTGGTGCGCCTGTTCAGCGGGATGGTCGGGGGAGTTAATGATGAGTTAATGCGTCGATGAAATCTGCGGCTGGCATTGGTTTAGCGTAAAAATAACCCTGCAGAAAGTTAACGTGATGTTCGGTCAGGTAATCGGCCTGAGCCTGGGTTTCGACACCTTCGGCAACAATACCCAGCTCCAGCTTGGCCGCAAGCTCAATGATGGAATCGAGTATGTGCCGCGATAAGGCATCGATGCCGACCATAGCCACGAAACTCTGGTCGATCTTGAGAAAGTCGACATTGAAAGTACGCAGGTAACCGAGACTGGAGTGGCCGGTGCCGAAGTCGTCGATCGCGATCTTTACGCCCAACGCACGCAACTGCTCAAACAGCTGCAATGTGATATCGGTCGGCTCGATCAGCTCGCGCTCCGTCAGTTCCAGTATGAGTTGCACGCTACCCGGCGCGAATGCAGAAAGGAGCTCGCGACAATCTTCCACCAGTTCCAGGTCCCGGCAATGGCTGGCGGTGATGTTGATCCCCAGGTGAAACGGCTTGGCGAAGGACGCCGCGTGAGGCCCTAGCAGCAGGGCTATCTGCTGCATCAGGGCGCGGGTCATCGGCACGATCAGGCCCGAGTGTTCGGCAAACGGGATGAACAGATCCGGACGCACCAGTCCTTCTTTCGGGTGGTTCCAGCGCATCAATACTTCGGCGCCTGACCATTGCTGGCTGTCGCCGTTAACCACGGGCTGGAAGTATGGAATGAATTCACCGGCTTCCAGCGCACGGAGCATTTCGTGACTGGGGGAGCTCGAGCGTTTTTGTACGAAGTGTCCGATCGCGCCGGAGACCACGCCGAAAAAGATCAGCAGGCTGAACAGTGGCGGATACTCAGCCGCCATGTACCGCCAGGTTTCGCCTTGAGGGAAACCCGCCGTAACTCTGAAACCATATTGCCGGGACTCCAGCATGCTCTGCGCGACCGGCAAGGTCGGCAGCGACCCCTGATGCACTTTGCCGTCGGCGGACAACCAGTTATCGCCCACTTGCAGCATCAGCAATGTCTGGCGACCGATCAGGCGCAGAATATTGCTCAGGTGATAACCATCGAGCGTGGTCAGCGCGCCGCCGCGACCGTCGCTGAGGCGATAGACCAGCAGCGCCGTATCGGGTGTCACAGGGTTACCATTCATCAACCACAGCCGGCCCTGATGATAATCCCCGGCATTCACGGCTTCCTCGAACTGACCGAACAGCGAGCTGCAGTAAAGATTGTTATCCCAGACCAGATTGGTCGAGCGCACGAATGGCCGGCGGGTCACTTGTTCGCGCAGGGCCAGCTTCACCTCTTCGCAGTTCTTTCCGGCAAGCGGGAGCAAAGCCCGGGCGGCTTCTGCGGTGTTATCGAGCATCAGGTCGAACTGGCGCAACGCTTGTTCGGCAGTTTCCCCGGCGCTTTGCTGCAGCGTGCGTTCTGCCTGCATATAGAGGATCACACTGCCCAGCGCGATGGGCAGCAAACCGCTGAGCAGCGTTACTGCGATGCGGGTGCTGCGTTTGCGGCGGGGTCTGCGGGTCAACGGCATGGGCACATCCTGTGGCATGGAAGTCGGGCCCGGTAAACAATTGAGCCAGAGGGGAGAATAGATGGCAGATGGCTCTTGTACAGTAGGCAAAAAAGCGGATTCTAAAGGGAGGGCAGACAAGCCAGGTTACGCTGTGTAGAATCGGGTTACGCATACAATAATAATCGTCTTCTGGCAGCAGAAGCCTCGCCCACAAGAGCCTTGGGTCGACAATGAAGATATTCGGGTTTCAACTGATCTACGGAGACTTCCTCGCCCGCAGCGTGCGTGGCATCTCCTGTGCGCCTCCCTCTGCCTCACGTTCCTGACAAATAACCCTGGTTAATTGATAAGAAATGATGAGGCGTCACCATGGCAGATTTATACGAAAACCCAATGGGCCTGATGGGCTTCGAGTTCATCGAGTTTGCAGCACCGACTCCTGGCACGCTTGAGCCGATCTTCGAGATCATGGGCTTCACCAAAGTCGCGACCCACCGTTCCAAGAACGTGCACCTGTATCGTCAGGGCGCGATCAACCTGATCCTCAACAACGAACCCAACAGCGTCGCCTCGTACTTCGCTGCCGAACACGGCCCGTCCGTTTGCGGCATGGCGTTCCGCGTCAAGGATTCGCAGAAAGCCTACAGCCGTGCACTGGAACTCGGCGCTCAGCCGATCCATATCGAAACCGGTCCGATGGAGCTCAATCTGCCAGCGATCAAAGGCATCGGCGGCGCGCCGCTGTACCTGATCGACCGTTTCGGCGAAGGCAGCTCGATCTACGACATCGACTTCGTGTTTATCGAAGGCGTTGATCGCAACCCGGTCGGCGCCGGCCTGAAGATCATCGACCACCTGACCCACAACGTTTATCGCGGGCGTATGGCCTACTGGGCGAACTTCTACGAGAAGCTGTTCAACTTCCGCGAGATCCGTTACTTCGACATCAAGGGCGAGTACACCGGCCTGACCTCGAAAGCCATGACCGCACCGGACGGCATGATCCGCATCCCGTTGAACGAAGAGTCGTCCAAAGGCGCCGGGCAGATCGAAGAGTTCCTGATGCAGTTCAACGGCGAGGGCATCCAGCACGTTGCCTTCCTCACCGACGACCTGATCAAGACCTGGGATCAGTTGAAGAAGATTGGCATGCGCTTCATGACTGCGCCGCCGGACACTTACTACGAAATGCTTGAAGGACGTCTGCCGAATCACGGCGAGCCGGTCGATCAGCTGCAATCGCGCGGCATTCTGCTCGACGGTGCGTCGGAGCAGGGCGACAAGCGTCTGCTGTTGCAGATCTTCTCGGAGACCCTGATGGGCCCGGTGTTCTTCGAGTTCATCCAGCGTAAAGGTGACGATGGTTTCGGCGAAGGCAACTTCAAGGCATTGTTCGAATCGATCGAGCGTGACCAGGTGCGTCGTGGTGTGCTGACCACTGAGTAATCCGCCCCTGAAATGAAAAATCCCGGCCTGCAGAGATGCAGGGCCGGGATTTTTTTTTCAGGTTCAAAAGATCGCAGCCTTCGGCAGCTCCTAGAGGAAAAACGCATTCCAAATGCAGGAGCTGCCGAAGGCGGCGATCTTTTGCTTTCAGGAGCGGCGGTGGCGCGTCAAATGCTTGAAGCCCTCGAAAACCAGCACCACCACCGCCAGCCAGATCGGGATATAAGTCAGCCACTCGCCCGGCTTGATGCTTTCCCCAAGCAACAACGCCACTGCAAGCAACAACACCGGCTCAACATAACTCAACAAGCCAAACAGACTGAAAGGCAGGAGGCGGCTGGCAATGATGTACACCACCAGCGCGGAAGCACTGATCAGGCCGAGCAGCGGAATCAGCCACATCAGGCCCGGATACTGATCGAATACTCCCAGACCTTGTTCGCCGCCCTGCACAAACCAGTAAGCAATCGGCAGCATCAAGGTCATGTCGACCCACAGGCCGCCAAGATGGTCGGTCTTCAGGTATTTGCGCAGGACGAAGTACAGCGGATAGCCGACCACGACGACCAGCGTCGCCCAGGAAAATCCACCGACCTGATACAGCTCGTTCACCACGCCAAGGCAGGCAAAGAACACTGCGATTTTTTGCAGGTAAGACAGGCTTTCGCCGTAGGTAATCCGCCCGGTCAGCACCATTGCCAGTGGCAGCAGGAAATAACCCAGCGATACATCGAGGCTGTAGCCATTGAGCGGCGCCCACATGAACAGCCATAGCTGCACGCCAAGCAGCGCCGACGAAACAAGCAGCCCGGCGATCAGTTTCGGCCTGGCCGCCATCAACCGGCTCAGCTCCACTACCCGACGCCATTCCCCGGATACCAGCATGAACAAGGTCATGCACGGCACGGTCAGGAGCATCCGCCAGCCGAAAATTTCCACACCGCTCAGAGGCGTAAGCAGCGACGTGTAGTAATACATGACGGCAAACAGCACCGAGGCTGACACTGATAAAGCGATACCTTTAGACAAACTGTCCTCGCGTGTTGAGGGTTGAACGGGTGCGCAGGATACGGGTTTTTCGTGGCGAATATTGAGCAAGTGCTCATTATTTCAAACGCAAAGCAGGCGCGCGGGCGCCGGACCTGTTGGCAGATTCAGCATAGTTGGCGAATCTGCCTTGGCGAGCTCTGGTTGGTTAGCGCCCGTTATCAATCAGCCTTCAACGGATTGCCGAAGCGTTTGAGGTACAGCTCCCCAAACTTGTACGAGGCGTAATCGGACACATGACCGATGTCGCGGTACACCGGCACGTCATCGACCGTGGTCATGCAGGTGCCGTCTTTGCATTGCACCGTTTTTGGATCAAGCACCATCAATTGTGGATAGTCCGTCTGCAGTTCGCTGAACAGCTTCGCCATGAACGGATCCTCCAGGCCTGACCATGGCACGGCAGCACACAGACGGCTCTGTTCAGCGCTGCCCATCATCCCGCGCAGCTTGACCTGTCTGAGCAGGCACTCGTTGATTCTCGCGGGCATGGGCAGGGTATTCATCAGCAGGATCGGCCGCGCACCGGATTTGACGATGATGTCCAGCGCCTCTCGAAGCGCCATCCCCAGTCGTTGCTGGGACAACGCCAGGCTGCGCGGGTCATCGAGTTTCGTGACGATGGAATCGGTGAGGTAAGCCTCCCAGAACTGGCCGATGATCACGTACTGAAAACGATTGCTGGCGATGAGGTCGTAGTAGCGGTGCGCCGCGGCGTGACATTTCTCATACAGCGCATTTTTGGCTTTGTACCAGTTGTAGAGATAAATCCGGGGCAGTGCGAGGCAGGCGGGATATCCCTGCGCCAGCACCGACAGCCCAGCATCCTTGGCGAGTGTTTCGACAAAGCCCCAATAGTGGTTCGAGTAAGAATCGCCGATCAGCATCACCTGCGGTTTCGCCTGCGTCGCGCCCATGATGCAGCCCGGATTGGTGCCATCACTGGCGCCCAGGCAATCCTCACGGTTGAGCGGTACGTAGGCTTTCAACGTACTGAACATGGCGACCGAGTCTTCACCAAACCGGTTAGGCCAGCCCTCATGGTTTCTACCCGCCGCGTGCAGCAGCGACAGGCAGATCGCGGGCAGTACCATCATCAACAGCAGGGTTTTGGCGAAACCGGCTCGCGCCTTGCGAAAGCGGTTTTCAACAAGCACAAACGACAGGTAACCGATCACGAGCGTGGCGATGAAGTACACGACCGTCACGCTTGTCGTCAGCGCGATGCCCAGATAAGCGAGCACCGCGAGAATCGGCCAGTGCCACAGATACAGCGAGTAGGAGAGGGTGCCGATAAATACCAACGGTTTAAATGCCAGGGCATTCGAGGTGATGCTGACGTCACCGATACCGCGAAACAGCAGCACCGCGGTGGCAATGCACACCGCGACAGCATGGGGACCGGGGAAGCCACCGAGGATGTCATCCTGAATCGCACAGTAGAAAATTGTTGCCAGTGCAAGCGCGCAAACCAGAGAAGCGCTCAAACGGCCCAGGCGAAATCTGTCCGAGCTGAAAATGACCGCACACGAGCCGATCATCAATTCAAAGATTCGCGCGGTGAAGAAGTAGTAGTTCAGGTCGGGATAGGCCCGCGACAGGTACAGCGCGAGCGCCGTGGCGGCCACAGTCAAACCTAGCACGACAGCTTTGAACGCTTTTCCCGGCACATAGCGATCAAGCAGCCAGATGCCCAATGGCAGTAGCAGGTACCACTGCCATTCAATGGCCAGCGACCAGGTGTGCAACAGCGGCAGACTCGCCGCGTCGGGCGTCGCATAACCCGTAGTCACTTTGGAAAAGTACTGATTGGAGATGAGCAGCGAGGTGTATTTCCCGCTTTTCAGAAAATCGATGTAGTCATCGGGCAAGTACAGCAGCGTGGTGACGATTAACGTCGCCACCAGCAATGCGATGACTGCCGGTTGCAGGCGCCAGATTCGCCGGGTGTAGAACCCGGTGAAGCTGAACGTGCGGTTCTCTAGCGCTTTCATGATGATCGAGGTGGTCAGATATCCCGAAACCACGAAGAAGATGTCCACGCCGATAAAGCCCGACGGAAACAGGGTCAGGCCGCCGTGGAAGACGAGAACGAGCAGAACTGCGATTGCCCGCAGCCCGTCGATGTCCGCACGGTATTCAAGGGCGGCAATCCGCGGGTTGGCGCTGGTTGGCGGCGCAGAAGGGGAGGTGTCGTATGCCTTTTTGTTATCGAACGCTTTGAACATCGCGCGCAGAGGCTTGCAGGCAAACTCGAGAGGCCGATTGAACATTGACTATCCTGGCTGACTTTTCGAGCGAGCAACCGTAGGTCGTGGCTGCTGAAGCTCGGTTCCATAAAGCGGCCGAGTATATAGGTTTTGTTACAAAGGCCTTGTTTCGTTTCCACCGGCCAGCCCTCTCTTTCGGGAGAGGGCTGGGGCAAAAGTCAGGACTGAATCGGTTTGCGCCCTGAAACAAAATGGCTCACATCGTTGAAACCCGGTGTCGAGGCATGCCCTGGAGTCACCAGAGAGTCAATAAAAGCCTCGTCTTCGGCGGTGATCTGCACCGCCTGCGCCAGCGTGTAGGCGTCCCACTGCTGTTCAGTGCGTGGACCGACGATCGCCGAGGTCACCGCGCGGTTGTTCAACACCCAGGCAATCGCGAACTCGACCATACCGACGCCGCGTTGCTCGGTGTATTGCTGAATCTGCTGGGCAATGCGCAGCGACTCCACGCGCCACTCGGTTTCCAGAATGCGCTTGTCCTGACGCCCGGCGCGGCTGTTGGCGTCTGGGGTCACATCGGGTGCGTACTTGCCGCTGAGCACGCCACGGGCCAGCGGGCTGTAAGGCACCACACCGAGGCCGTAGGCTTGCGCAGCGGTGATCTGCTCGGTCTCGGCCTGGCGGTTGACGATGTTGTACAGCGGCTGGCTGATTACCGGCCGATCCACGCCCAGTTTGTCGGCAATGCGAATCACCTCGGCAATCCGCCAGCCTCGGTAATTCGACAAGCCCCAATAACGAATCTTGCCCTGGCGAATCAGGTCGCCAATCGCCGACACGCTGACTTCAAGCGGGGTGTTGTGGTCTTCGCGGTGCAGGTAATAGATGTCGACGTAGTCAGTTCCCAGACGCGTGAGGCTGGCTTCGAGCCCGTTGAAGATGTGTTTGCGGCTCAGACCGCTGCGGTTCGGCACACCGTCCACTGGGCCGAAACCGACCTTGGTGGCCAGTACCCATTCATGCCGATGCCGGGCAATCGCCTCACCGACGATCTCTTCGGAACGGCCGTTGGTGTAGACGTCGGCGGTGTCGATGAAATTGATCCCCTGATCCCATGCCTTGTCGATGATGCGCAGCGAATCTTCCGTGCTGGTCTGTTCGCCGAACATCATCGTGCCGAGGGTGAGGGTAGAGACCTGCAAGCCCGAGTGGCCCAGTGTGCGGAAGCTCATGCCGAAATCCTTTTGTCGGTGGGAAGGGGTTAATCAAATACCAGAAGCGTCAGAGCCCGCAAAGTGAATTATTGCACCGGTTAAACGCAAAAGATCGCAGCCTTCGGCAGCTCCTACAGGGAACGCATTCCAGAGAAGGAGCTGCCGATGGCTGCGATCTTTTGATCTGCGCGTCTGATTAGGCCCGCAACGCCCGCGTCATCCGCAACGCCAGCAGACTCCCGCCGACAATCACCGCCGCCAGCACATACAACGCCGCATCCGTCGAACCGGTGCTGTCCTTGACCCAACCGACCAGGTACGGACTGAGGAACCCCGCCATCTGCCCCATCGAGTTGATCAACGCCAGGCCACCGGCCGCCGCACCCGCGCTCAACATGGCCGTTGGTACTGGCCAGAACATCGGCAGGCCGGTCAGCGCTCCCATCGTCGCAATGGTCAGGCCGAGAATCGCAATCGCCGGATTCGCCGCGAAATTCACTGCAATCACCAGCCCGACAGCCCCCATCAGCATCGGTACCACCAAGTGCCAGCGACGCTCCTTGCGCAAGTCTGCCGAACGCCCGACCACCAACATGCACACTGCCGCCAGCAGATACGGAATCGCACTCAGCCAGCCGATCACCAGGTTATCGCTGAAGCCGAGGTTCTTGATGATCGAAGGCAGCCAGAAGTTAATCGCGTAGACGCCGCTCTGGATGCAGAAGTAGATCAGGCCGAACGCCCAGATCGCCGGGTTCTTGAACACCGCGAGCAGCGAGTCGGTGGCGGTCTTCGGTTTGTTGGCGAGGTCTTCGGCGTGGTCAGCTTCGAGCACCGAACGTTCGTGGGCGGTCAGCCATTTGGCGTTGGCGAAACTGTCGCTCAACAGGAAATACGCCAGCGCGCCGAGGATCACGGTCGGAATGCCTTGCAGCAGAAACATCCATTGCCAGCCGGCCAAGCCACCCTGGCCAGCGGCGAAATGGTTGAGGATCCACCCGGAAAACGGGCTTCCGAGCAAACCTGAGACCGGAATTGCCGACATGAACAGCGCCATGATCCGCCCACGGCGGAAGGTCGGGAACCACTGCGAGAGATACAGCACGACGCCCGGGAAGAAACCGGCTTCAGCCGCACCGGTGAAGAAGCGCAGGGTATAGAACCCGGTGGGTGTGGTGACGAACAACAGGCAAGTCGACAGCGTGCCCCAGGTGATCATCATCAGCGCAATCCAGCGCCGTGGGCCAAAGCGGGTCAGTGCCAGGTTGCTCGGCACGCCGCACAGCACGTAACCGATGAAGAAAATCCCGGCGCCGAGGCCGTACACGGTTTCGCTGAACTTCAGCGCATCGAGCATCTGCAACTTGGCGAAACCAACGTTGACCCGGTCGAGGTAGTTGAACAGGTAGCAGATGAAAATGAAGGGAATCAAACGCAGGGTGATGCGTTTGTAGACGGCGTTTTTACCGTCGTCGATGGTCTGGGTAGCTGCGGCGCTCTGCGACATAGCGGCTCTCTCTTTATTATGATTTTTTGCGATGCAAAGGGTAACGTTGATCGCCCTGAGAGTCTCGGCCACCTTTGGCCGGATTGTCTTTGTGCCTGAGCACAGGGTTTGTCGCCAGACCCTGTGCGGCTGAACAACCGCTTGTGCCTGAAATGAAGGATTGTCGCCGCTATGTTCGAACTCGATCACGACCTTGCCCAGGACATCGTCGACCGGGCCATGGCCATTTTGCCGTACAACGTCAACGTCATGGACAGTCAGGGCCTGATCCTCGGCAGCGGCGAACCGGAGCGGATCAACACCCGTCATGAAGGCGCGCAACTGGTGCTGGCCAACGGCCGTGTAGTGGAAATCGATGCGCAGACGGCGGTGCATCTCAAAGGCGTGCAGCCGGGGATCAATCTGCCGCTGCTGCTCGACCAGCGCCTTATCGGCGTGCTCGGCATCACCGGCGAGCCGGAACAATTGCGCACCTACGCCGAACTGGTGCGCATGACCGCCGAAATGCTCGTCGGCCAGCGCAATCAGCAGGCCGAGCAGCAGTGGCGGCGCCAGCGTTGTGATGATCTGCTGGCGCTGTTGTTGAGCGAGGCGGGGGATTCGCCGCGTCTGGTCGACGAGGCGCAGCAGCTCGGGCTGAAACCGCAATTGACGCGGGTGCCCTATCTGTTCGAGCTGGGCATTGAGCACGGCCCCGGGCAAACCGTCGAGGCGTTGAGTGCATGGCTGATATCGCGTTATCCCGACAGCTGGTGCGTGAGTTCGGCGAAGTCGTCGCTGCTCTGGTGTCGCCCGGCGAGCCAGCACGTCGAGCATGATCGCCTGCTGGAAAAACTCGACGGCCTTGGCTGGAAGATTCTGCGTATCGCCGTCGGCGGGCAGGCGGATGGCCTGGCCGGGTTGCGTCGCTGCTATCGACGGGTCGGCGATTTGCTCGCTTATGGACGTGATGTGCTGCCGAATTCGAGGCTGCTGACGCTCAATCGTTACCGCTTGCCGGTCATGCTGTGGCGCCATCGCAACGATGATGCGCTGGACGAGTTGCTCAAGCCGCTGCGCAAGGTCATTGCCAAGGACAACAACGGCCAGTTGCTCGCGACCTTGCGCAGTTGGTGCGAGCACGATGGTCAGAGTCAGGCGTGTGCCGATGCCCTGGGGATTCATCGCAACAGTTTGCGTTATCGGATGGAGCGGATTGCCGAGTTGAGCGGGGTTGATCCGTTGAAGCTGGACGGGATGCTGGCGTTGTATCTTGGGGTGCAGCTACTGCCGCAGACAGATCCGGGTTAATTGGGCGTCTTCAAAGACGCCATCGCGAGCAGAATGCATTCCCCTGTAGGAGTGAGCCTGCTCGCGATGGCGGCGGTACATTCACCGCAGAGCCTTTTGTGAAAATGAACAACAATCACCTCCAGCCCTTGTGCACCCGACCGGCGTCAACGCCCATGGCGACTGGCAGCATGAACGCCAATGCAACCGGAGAATTCCCATGAAGATCGTCATCGCCCCCGATTCGTTCAAGGACAGCCTGAGTGCCCAAGGCGTTGCCGAAGCCATCGCCCGCGGATTGGCCCAGGTCTGGCCGCAGGCGACACTGATCAAGTGCCCGATGGCGGATGGCGGCGAAGGGACGGTCGAGTCGATTCTCGCGGCCTGCGAAGGCGAACTGCGCCGCACCCGCGTGCGCGGCCCGTTGGGTACGCCGGTCGACGCGGCGTGGGGCTGGTTGCCGCACAGTCACACGGCAATCATCGAAATGGCCGAGGCCAGCGGCCTGCAATTGGTGTCGCCGGGACAGCGCGATGCCTGCATCAGCAGCACCTTCGGCACCGGCGAATTGATTCGTGCTGCGCTGGATGCGGGGGCGCAACGGGTGATTCTGGCGATTGGCGGCAGCGCGACCAACGACGGCGGCGCCGGGGCGCTGCAGGCCTTGGGCGTGAAGTGGCTGGATGCGCAGGATCAGCCGCTGGCGCCCGGTGGGCTGGCCTTGGCGAATTTGGCGCGATTGGATTTGAGTGAACTTGATCCACGTCTGGCCGATGTGCGTTTCGACATCGCCGCTGATGTCAACAATCCGCTCTGCGGCCCGCAGGGTGCCTCGGCCATTTTCGGCCCGCAGAAGGGCGCGTCGCCTGCGCAGGTCGAGCAACTGGATCAGGCGCTGGGGCACTTCGCCGAACTCTGCGCGCAGGCGTTGGTCAAGGATGTGCGCGATGAGCCGGGCAGCGGCGCGGCCGGTGGCCTGGGGTTTGCGGCCAAGGCTTTTCTCGGCGCGCAGTTTCAGGCGGGCGTCGAGGTGGTGGCGGAATTGGTCGGGCTCGCTGAGGCGGTCAATGGCGCCGATCTGGTGATCACCGGAGAAGGTCGGTTCGATGCGCAAACCCTGCGCGGCAAGACGCCGTTCGGTGTTGCGCGGATAGCCAGACAGCATGCCGTGCCGGTGATTGTGATTGCCGGGACCTTGGGCGAGGGCTATCAGGAACTCTATCAACACGGCATCGACGCCGCGTTCGCCGTGACCAGCGGACCGATGACTCTGGAACAGGCCTGCGCCGAAGCCCCACGGCTGCTGAGTGAGCGTGCCACCGATATTGCTCGGGTCTGGCAACTCGCCACCCAACGCTGATCGGCTTGCCTATGTAGGAGCTGTCGAGTGCAACGAGGCTGCGATCTTTTCACTTTTAAAAGCAGGATCAAAAGATCGCAGCCTCGTTGCACTCGACAGCTCCTACCAAAGGCAGCGGAGCAGTGTTTGATTGTTGTAACGTCCGGAAAAATATTTGCTGCGGACCCGAAACCTTCCTCAAGCCTGGCCGATACAACGGTCAGGCGCGCACAAAACCATAACCCAGTGACGCCGGACTGCCGCCCGCCAAGGGCCAGTGCTCACGGCATGGACGCTCGCAGTTTCTTTCTATCGAGAGTCCGACCATGTCCCTGCGTAACCTCAATATCGCGCCCCGTGCGTTCCTCGGTTTTGCCTTTATCGCCTTGCTGGTGATCGTCCTCGGCGTGTTCGCCGTCAGCCGCATGACGGTCATTCGTCAGGCGTCGATCGATATGGACACCAACCAATTGCCCAGCGTGACCCACCTCAGCGTGGTCACGGAAAACGTCCTGCGCATGCGCATTCTCTCGTTCCGTGTGCTGGTCAATCGCGAACCGGCCAGCTTGCAAGAAGCAGAAACCCGCATCGCTGTGCTGGTCGACAAGGTGCGCAAAGCCCAGGCCAGCTACGCCGCGCTGCCGGCAGGCGCTGACGAGCGCGCGGTTTTCCAGACGTTTTCGACCACCCTCGATAACTACCTGCAAGCGCAGAACCGGATGCTTGAGCTGTCGCGCCAGGGCGACCTGGAAGCGATGCGTGCATTGATCAACACGCGCATCAAGGAAGGCACCGATCAAATGGGCGAGCAGCTCAACAAATTGATCGGCATGAATACGGCCGGGGCCAGAGCGGCGGCCATCCAGGCCGGTGAAAACTATGACAGCGCCATCACCGGGATCATCATCGTTGCCGTGATCGCCGCGCTGGCCACCGTGCTGCTCGCCTGGTTGCTGACCCGCAGCATCGTCACGCCACTCAACCGCGCAGTGCTCGCCGCGCAGACAATTGCCGGCGGCGACCTGAGCAAAGCCATCGAAGTGGACGGCAAGGATGAACCGGCGCGTCTGCTCGAAGCCTTGGCCGCGATGCAGACCAACCTGCGCAAAACCATCGAACAGATTGCCGGCTCCGCCACGCAACTGGGCGCCGCTGCCGAGGAGCTCAGTGCCGTTACCGAAGAAGCTTCCCGTGGCTTGCAGCAGCAGAATAATGAAATCGAACAAGCCGCCACTGCCGTCAACGAGATGACCGCTGCGGTGGAAGAAGTCGCGCGCAACGCCGTGTCGACTTCCGAGGCCTCCAACCAGTCGACCCACGCCGCCCGCGAAGGGCGCGATCAAGTGGTGAAAACCGTCGACGCGATCCAGACCATGACCCACGACGTGCAGAACACCGCGCAGATGATCGAAGGTCTCGCCGCGCAAGGTCGCGACATTGGCAAAGTGCTGGACGTGATTCGCGCCATCGCCGAGCAGACCAACCTGTTGGCGCTCAATGCGGCCATCGAAGCGGCCCGTGCCGGGGAAGCCGGGCGTGGCTTCGCCGTGGTGGCGGACGAGGTACGGGCACTGGCCCATCGCACCGCGCAGTCGACTCAGGAAATCGAAAAAATGGTCGCCGGCATCCAGAACGGCACGGGTGAAGCGGTCTCGTCGATGCAGCAAAGCAATCAGCGCACCCAGACCACCCTGGAAATGGCCCGCGCCGCCGGTGTGGCGCTGGAGCAGATCACTCAATCGATTCATCAGATCAACGAACGTAACCTGGTCATCGCCAGTGCGTCAGAAGAGCAGGCGCAGGTCTCGCGGGAAGTCGATCGCAACCTGGTCAACATCCGCGATCTGGCCACACAATCGGCCGCCGGCGCCAATCAGACCAGCGCCGCGACCCACGAACTGTCACGACTGGCGGTGGATTTGAATGCGATGGTGGCGCGTTTTGTGATTTGAGAAATACGGAATTGCCTGAAGTGGGCTGAAACAGTTTTTATCCGGCCCACGTCAGGCAATCACCGTTCAAGAAAGATTCACGTTGATCTGCACGAAATCAGAAAAACTTCCCCGGTTTCCTGCGCGATCGCCCAGTCTGTAGAAGGCGAGCATCTTGCCGGAGCCGTATCTACGGATAATCTCGCCACTCAGTTTGATTTTGGTAGGGGAGATCGAGTCATGCACCGTTTCAACGATGACAGGTTTATCTGTTAGTGAACCATAGTGAAGCTCGATGCTGTCGCAGGCTAGTTGCTGCAGATACCGGGGAATAGTTACCAGAACTTCATCACCGTTCTCGTCTAGATAGCTCTGGGTAATCCCATCACGGATGACATCTAGTGGAAAGTTCGGAGCGTGTCCCGGGTTGCCGCGGTTTGGAGCGCTTGTATCGACGGTGATCGGCGTGCTCGCTGACGGCATAGGGTTTCCGAAAACTGTCATGATGTATGAAACCTTGTGTGCGCCCTCTACTAAATGATGCTTAGGGATATGCACGTTCAGTGGGAAAAGCGCTGGGTTAATAGGCGTCGTGTACTGGTACTGCGCCACATACTGCTCATTCAACAACAGCCTTACCACGACTTGCATGCCTGGAGTTGTGGGTAAATCCGACCATTCTGGGATTAACACCAGCAAGGGCGACTCCAGCGCAGTCAATGGCAACAAGTTAACTTGACTGTCAGGAAAATTTGGTAACGCATCAGGAATCCGCGGTGGGTCCAGATCGAGAATATTTTCATTAATTGTCATCGTTTTAACACTCCGTTGTTTTGATGAGAAACGGTTGAACATTTTGCCGCGGGTTCATTAGAGGAATATTCTTGCAATCGGTCTACTGTCAACTCTGACAGGTAGGCACCGGACCAGTGATCGAGCATCCTGCGAAGTTTCTCCTCAGATTCATCCTGGGGACAAAACGGCTGGCGCGTTTTGTGATTTGAGATACGGTGAAGGCTGGAAACCGCGCTAACAGGAGACGTACATGCGCTATTCAGCCTTGACCCAACGAATCGCCGGGGAGGGTGCCGCTGCCTGGCAGATTCACGACCGAGCGCTGGAATTGCGCGCCGAGGGCGTTGATGTTCTGCTGTTGAGTGTCGGTGATCCGGATTTCGATACGCCGTTGCCGATCGTCCATGGCGCGATCGACAGCCTGCTGGCCGGCGATACGCACTATGCCGACGTGCGTGGTCGATTCGAGTTGCGCAGGCTGATTGCCGAGCGTCATCGCCAGCGCAGTGGTCAACGGGTTGATCCTGATCAGGTGATCGTCCTGCCCGGCGCGCAATGCGCAGTTTATTCGGTGGCGCAGTGTCTGCTCGATCCGGGCGATGAAGTGATCGTTGCTGAGCCGATGTACGTCACCTACGAAGGAGTGTTTGGCGCGTGTGGTGCCACAGTGATCGCGGTGCCGGTGCGCTCGGAAAACGGTTTTCGAGTCGACCCGGCCGATGTCGCCGCGCGCATCACCCGGCGAACCCGCGCCATGCTGCTCAACAGCCCGAACAATCCCAGCGGCGCCAGCTTGTCCCTGCTGATCTGGCAGGAACTGGCGGCGCTGTGCATTCGGCATGACCTGTGGCTGATCAGCGACGAGGTGTACAGCGAGCTGTTATATGAAGGCGAGCACATCAGTCCGGCGAGCCTGCCGGGCATGGCCGAGCGCACCGCGACGATCAACAGTCTGTCGAAATCCCACGCGATGACCGGTTGGCGCATCGGCTGGATGATCGGCCCGAAACCCTTGGCGGAACATTTGGTGAACCTGTCACTGAGCATGCTCTTCGGTCTGCCGGATTTCGTCCAGAAGGCCGCGCAAGTGGCGCTGCAAATCGATCTGCCGGAAGTCACGCAGATGCGCGAGGAGTACCGTTTGCGCCGGGATCTGGTGTGCGAACGGTTGCAGGGTTGCCTCGGTTTGCAGCCGATCCGCCCGGATGGCGGCATGTTCGTGATGGTCGACGTGCGCCAGACTGGCCTCGGCGCCCAGGCGTTTGCCGAGCGGTTGCTGGAAGGTTACGGGGTGTCGGTGTTGGCCGGCGAGGCGTTCGGGCCGAGCGCGGCGGGGCATATCCGCATCGGGCTGGTGGTGGATCGGGTGAAACTGGCGGATGCCTGCGCGCGGATTGCGTTGTGTGCGGTGCAGCTGTTGCAGGCGCGCAGTGCCTGATGTTTTGGGTTGCCTGTTCCGGCCTCATCGCGAGCAGGCTCACTCCTACAAGGGGACGCATTTCAAATGTAGGAGTGAGCCTGCTCGCGATTGCGATTGTGTAGGCAATAAAGATCTCAGTTTTGCCAAGTAGAGGCATTCACCAGATTCGCCGGCCGCTGCCCACCCAGCGCCGCCAACAGATTCTCCACCGCACACCGCGCCATCGCCTCGCGCGTCTCATGGGTCGCCGAGCCCATGTGCGGCGTCGCCACCACATTGCTCAACTGCAGCAACGGCGAATCATGATTCAACGGCTCGCGCTCGAACACATCCAGCCCCGCCGCGCGAATACGCTTGTTGCGCAATGCCTCGACCATCGCTGCTTCATCGACCACTTTGCCGCGAGAGATATTGATGAAAATGCTCTCCGGGCGCATCAGCGCAAACTGTTCGGCGCCGATCAAGCGTTCGGTCTGCGCCGTCAGCGGCAAGGTCAGGCAAATGAAATCAGCCTGCTGTAACAATTCTTCGAGGCTTCGATACTGCGCATCAAAACGCGCCTCGACCGCCGGCTTGCGCGACTGGCTGTGATAGATCACCGGCATGCCAAAGCCGAAATGCCCACGCTGGGCCAGGGCCTCGCCGATGCGGCCCATGCCGATGATGCCCAGCGTCTTGCCGTGCACATCGGTGCCGAAATGCGCCGGACCGATGTTGCGGCTCCATTGGCCGCCACGGACCATGTTCGCCAGTTCGACCACACGCCGAGCGGCGGCGAGGATCAGGGCGAAGCCGGTGTCGGCAGTGGTTTCGGTGAGCACATCCGGCGTGTTGGTCAGCAGAATCCCGCGCCGGCTCAGATAATCAATATCGTAGTTATCGACACCGACGGAAACGCTGGCGATCGCCTCCAGGTGCGGCGCCAGATCCAGCAGCGCCGCATCGAGTTTGAGACTGGCGCCGAGCAAACCGTGGGCGCGGGGCAGGGCATCGCGCAACTGCATGAGGCCATCGGCGTCGAGGCTTTCGATCTGCGTCACGTCAAACTGCGCTTGCAGGCTCGCCATCAGCGCGGGCGAGAGTTTCTTGTACAGCACGACCTGTTTTTTCATGGCAAAAATCCTTTCAGGAATGCGCCGGCACACGCGGTGTGGCGACGGCTTTGGCGACGACGCGATCACTGGCGCCGGGCTTGAGGAAAATCGTCAGCACCACCGACAGCAGCAACGCGCCGCTCATCAACAGATAGGAAGCGCCGGGCGAACCGGTGGAGCTGTTCAGATAACCGACCAGATATGAACCGCCGAACGAGCCGAGCGCGCCCATGCTGTTGATCAGCGCCATGGCACCGCCCGCGACGTTGGCCGGCAGGATTTCCGGAACAATGGCGAAGAACGGCCCGTACGGCGCGTACATGCAGGCGCCGGCGATCACCAGCAGTGTGTACGACCACCAGAAATGTTCGGCGCCCAAGGCATAGGAGCCGTAGAACGCAATCGAGGCGATCAGCAGCGGCGGCCAGACGAAGCGTTTGCGCTTCTGCAATTTGTCCGAGCCCCACGACACCGCGAGCATGCCGATCACCGCAGCCAGATACGGCAGCGCCGACAGCCAGCCAGCCTCGATCATGTCCATCTGCGCGCCTGCCTTGAGGATCGACGGCAGCCACAAAACGAAGCCGTAAACGCCGATGCTCCAGCAGAAGAACTGCAGCGCCAGGATGATCACCTTCGGCGAACGGAATGCCTCAGCGTAATTCTTCACCGCTTTGATACCGACCTGCTCGGCGGCGAGGGCGCTTTCCAGATCGTGTTTTTCCTGATCGTTGAGCCACTTGGCCTGGGCCGGACGATCATCAGCCAGTCGCCACCAGATAAAGGCCCAAAGCACCGCCGGCAGACCTTCAATGATGAACATCCAGCGCCAGCTGAAATGCTGCACCAGATAACCCGAGACCACTGACATCCACAGCATGGTCACCGGGTTGCCGAGGATCAGAAAGGTATTGGCGCGCGAGCGCTCGGCGCGGGTGAACCAGTGGCAGAGATAGACCAGCATCGCCGGCATCACCGCCGCTTCGACCACGCCGAGCATGAAGCGGATGACGATCAGCCAATAGGCGTTGGAGACCACGCCGGTCAACGTGGCGAGACCGCCCCAGAGGATCAGGCTGACGAAGATCAGCTTCTTCACACTGTGCTTTTGCGCGTAGATCGCGCCCGGTACCTGGAAGAAAAAGTAACCGAGAAAGAACAACGCACCGAGCAGCGAGGACAGGCCCGGTGTGATCATCAGGTCTTCGGCCATGCCCGACGCAGCGGCGAAGCCGTAGTTGGCGCGATCGAGATAGGCCAGGCTGTATGTGATGAACACGATCGGCATGATGTACCACCAGCGGCGGGTGGCGAGGGTTGCGGTTTTCATCGGTGTGACTCCTGAGCTTGTTGTTTTTGTCGCAGCAGGTTCAAAAATTTGCGTTGCCTAGGCAGGCCTCTTCGCGAGCAGGCTCGCTCCCACATTTGATACGCGTTCCCCTGTGGGAGCGAGCTTGCTCGCGAAGGCGGATTCAAATTCAATCGATAACTCCTGACGGGTTGGAAGGCCCTCCATATCCCCGCGACTCTGCACCGCGCGACTGCCAATCCAGTTCGCCCGCTGCACCGCCTCGGCAAAACTTTGATGCTCGAGAAGGGCGCTGATCATCCCCACCGCAAAGCCATCTCCGGCACCCACCGTATCGACCACGTTGGTCACCGGCACGCCAGCGACAAAACCCTGATCCAGCTGCGTGCGGTAGTAAGCGCCTTCAGGCCCCAGCTTGATCGCCACCGCTTCCGCACCTTGATCAAGATAAAACGCAGCGATGTCCGCCGGGTCGTCAAAACCGGTGAGCAAACGACCTTCGCTCAAACCCGGCAGCACCCAATGGGCAAGGGCGGCGAGGCGGTTGATCTCGCGGATCATCTCGCCCTCGCTGGCCCAGAGGCTCGGGCGCAGGTTCGGATCGAACGACACACTGCGTCCGGCGTTGCGCATGCGGGTCATCAGTTCAAAGGACATGTCCCGCGCCGAAGCCGACAGCGCCGGCGGAATGCCGGTGGCGTGCAAATGGCGGGCGCTGAGCAGGTTGTCGGTGACGGAGCGCGGCGACAGATGGCTGGCCGCGGAGCCACGGCGGAAGTATTCGACTTGCGGGTCGCTGCCATCGTCATTGCGCGATTTGAACTGGAACCCGGTCGGATGGGTTTTATCGACTTCAACGTGGCTGCAATCCAGACCTTCCTTGATCAGCGTCTCGACCACAAAGCGCCCGAGCGAATCATTACCGACGCGGCTCAGCCACGCGACATTGAAACCCAGCCGCGACAAGCCGATCGCGACATTGCTGTCGGCCCCGGCAATACGTTTATGAAACTGCTCGACCTTCGCCAGATCACCGGTCTGCTCGGCAACCAGCATGGCCATGGTTTCACCGAAAGAAAGAATATCGATCTCAGACATGAGCTGGCTCCAGGCGCGATTGACCCAGGCGGGCGAGGGCGGCGACGTGTTCGCGGGTCAGTTGCACCAGATCATCGCCTTGCAACGGGTATTCGGCGGCGCGCATAACGCCTTGGTCCATGTGACGCAGCAGTTGTTCCCACAGATGCAGGTCGCTGATGGCTGGCGGTACGGCGACCAGTTTGCCGTCGGCTCGGCGCGCAACGGCCTTGCAATGCACATAACCGACATGTCGCCCCAGCGCGCGGGCGGCACTGGCGGCGGACTGGTCCTGCCAATGCCAGTTGCCAATGTCGAAGGTCATTTTGATCGGCAGGTGGTGCTGTTCGACGGCGGCGAAGAAACGCTGAAACGGCTCGATGCGCCCGCCATGCAAGGTCTGGTCGTTCTCTACCAGCAATTGCACCGGGCTTTGCTGGAGTCGCTCGGCCAGTGCCTGCAAATCAGAGTTGTCGGTGAAGTAGCCGAGCGACACTTTCAGCCATTTCGACCCGAACGCCTGGGCCTGATGCAGCGCAGTAATCAATTCGGGATTCGGCTGCGCTTGCCCTGCGAGCCACAGTTCGGTGGGCGAGGAATAAATGCTTTGCAGGCCTTGCGCTTGTGTGGCCTGGGCCAGTTGCGCCGGATCCTCACGGGTCAACAGCTCTTCACGCCACTCGATGCGATTGGCCCCGGCCGCCGCGAGAATATCGATGAATGAATCCTGGCCACGCTGGCGCACAAGATCGGCACCGTAGCTGGACAGACTGATGGAAACGGCTGGTTGATTCATTGTTATTGACCTCTGAAACCGGTTTCATTTTTGTTCAAAAAAATATCGGGTGTTTCTGCGTTGTTCTCTCGGGTGCTATCGCGAGCAGCTCAAACACCACAAATCCCAAGAGTAGACCCCCGCTCAATCAGCACCGGGGCAAAATCCATCACCCGCGCCACCTCGTTATCCCCGCGCAGGCGCCTGAGCAGACACTCAAACGCCCACGCACCAATCTCTTGCGTCGGCTGCGCCAGCGCAGTAATCCCGCTGCCCACCAACGGATACCAATCCAGATCATCCAGGGCGATAAGCCCCACATCCTCGAACAACCGGCAACCGATTTGGCGCAACGCCGTCGTCGCGGCTAACGCTGCCACACCATTGGCGCAAAACAGTGCTTTCGGCCCTGCATTGGTCGTGTTCATGAACTGCTGAAGTTGGCTCGCCAGACCCTCACCGGTTTCAACAACTGCCCCGGTTAATCCCGAGCGCTGCGCGATCTGTGCCTGGAAACTGCTGACCCGTTCGATCCGCGAACTGGTGCCATCAAACGGTTCGGTGATTAATAAAACATCGCGATACCCTCGCTGCCCGAGGTGCGCGAGCGCCATCTCCACCGCTTGCGGGTTATTCAGCCCGACCATGTCGCTGTCGAGGCCGTCCACCTTGCGATCCACCAGCACCAGCGGCATCTCGCGGCGCAGTTCGTGCAATTCGTCACGGTGGTGGCCAAGCGTGTTCACGATCAGCCCTTCTATGTTGTACGAGCGCAACAGCGCCAGATGCTGGCGTTCCTGCTCGTCATCGCGGTCGGTGTTGCACACCACCAGGCTGTAACCGTGCGCACGGCAGGCGGTTTCCACCCCGTGCATCACGGCAATTGAATAAGGGTTACGGATATCGGCGACGAGCATGCCGATCAGGCGAGTGCGCCCGCGCTTGAGCCCACGGGCCATCTGGTTCGGGCGGTAGCCAAGTTCGCTGATGGCCTGCTCGATGCGCAGGGCGATTGCTTCGGAGAGCAGGGCGCGGTCATCACCGATGAAGCGCGATACGCTGGCCTTGGACACGCCCGCGCGTTCGGCGACATCAAGCATGGTGACGCGGCTGCGCTGGGCGGCGGAAAAGTCGTGCACGGTCTTAAACCTTGTTATTGGATTTATAGGCCCAAGGCGGAAAGATGCCCTGAAACCGGTTTCAGGAAACACCAGAAACAAATAGGGCGTCAAGTGAATGATCGTGAGATTGCCCGCTGATACCGATGGGCGGGCGCTGCCTACCCGAATAATCCGGCGGCGATGTTGATCGAAAAACCCAGAATCGCAGTGTTGAACACAAAGCCGATCAGGGACTGCGCCAGTACGATTTTGCGGATGCCCCGCGTCGCTACGCCCACATCCGACGTTTGGACCGCGACGCCGACAGTGAACGAGAAGTACAGAAAATCCCAATAATTGGGGGTGGTCAGACCCTCGGCGAAACGCAGGGCGGGCTCCTTACCGTCCCAGGTGTAAAACAGCCTGGCGTAGTGCACACAGAAAATCACCCCGATCAGCAGCCATGAACCAATTACCGTGAGTGCTGTGAACGCGTAATGGAGCAGTTTGTGGGTGCTATCCAGATCCTTGCTGCCGGCCAGTTCGAAGGTGATGGTGGCCAGACTCGCCAGCGCGGCAATGCACACCACGAACAACACCAGGCCGGCGTTTTCGTCTTCGACTTCAGCGATGCGTTTGACGTCCGGGGCCTTGGCGCGCACGGTCAGCCAGAACATCAGGATCAGGTAAGTCCAGACACCGGCGTTCCAGCCGATGAGGATTTTGCTGACGATCGAATCGGCGGGGAACAGCAGGCCGGTGGCGAGTCCGAGCAGAGCGGCGGCGGAGAGGCGAGGGTGGGTGCGGGCGAGGAAGCGCATGGAGACTCACGTTGGAGAATGGTCTCTGCACCATAGCGTACGCAACACTGCTTTTGTAGGAGCTGCCGATGGCTCGGGCCGCGATCGGACGATCTTTTGGTTTTAGCTTTTCAAGATCAAAAGATCGCAGCCTCGTTGCACTCGACAGCTCCTACATTTGGATCAGTGGGGTTTGGTGAATCGTTGTACGAGTTTCATCACTACGACGAAGAATACGGGTACGAAGATCACCGCCAGCGTCGCAGTAATCATCCCGCCGATCACGCCAGTGCCGATCGCCTGCTGGCTGGCCGAACTGGCACCCGTGGCAATCGCCAACGGCACCACGCCAAGAATGAACGCCAGCGACGTCATCACGATCGGTCGCAGACGCAGACGCGCTGCCTGCAACGTCGCATCGATCAGGTCATGACCTTCGTCATACAGGCTCTTGGCGAACTCGATGATCAGGATCGCGTTCTTCGCCGACAGACCGATGATCGTGATCAAACCAACTTTGAAGAACACATCATTAGGCATCCCACGCAACGTTACCGCCAACACCGCACCGAGAACACCCAGCGGCACGACCAGCAACACCGAGGTTGGAATCGACCAGCTCTCATACAGCGCCGCCAGACACAGGAACACCACCAGCAACGACAAACCGAGCAGGATCGGCGCCTGATTGCCGGACAAGCGTTCCTGCAACGACAGGCCGGTCCATTCCTGGCCCAGACCTTTCGGCCCTTGCGCCACCAGCCGTTCGATTTCCGCCATGGCCTCACCGGTACTGTGCCCCGCTGACGGTTCGCCGGAAATAGCGATCGCCGGGTAACCGTTGTAGCGGGTCAGCTGCGCCGGGCCTTGAATCCAGTTGGCCTGGACGAACGCCGACAGCGGCACCATGCTCCCGGCGTTGTTGCGCACGTGCATTTTCAGCAAATCATCCACCTGACTGCGCTGATCACCTTCAGCTTGCACCACCACCCGCTGCATGCGGCCCT
Organism: Pseudomonas sp. HN2; assembly: GCF_020736465.1. Classification (NCBI taxonomy): domain Bacteria; kingdom Pseudomonadati; phylum Pseudomonadota; class Gammaproteobacteria; order Pseudomonadales; family Pseudomonadaceae; genus Pseudomonas; species Pseudomonas sp. HN2. The sequence continues at coordinate 3,361,943 of NZ_CP085885.1, read as the reverse complement.
GATTGGGAAAATCGTTGATGTAGCTGGACCCCACTGCGGTGGATAACACGTTACCAATGTCGGCAAACGAAACGCCCAGGGCATTCGCCTGTTTACGGTCGACGATCAGCTGCACTTGCGGCGCTTCCGCCAGTGCGCTTTCCCGGACGTTCATCAATAACGGACTTTTCTCGGCCGCGGCGAGCAGTTCCGTACGCGCCTGCATCAACGTCGCATGCCCGAGCCCACCACGATCCTGCAAGCGGAACTCGAAACCGCTGGACGTGCCGAGCCCATCCACCGGCGGCGGCAGTACTGAGAACGCCATGGCGTCCTTGATCTGGCTGAGGGCAGCGTTCGCGCGGTCAGCGATCGAACTGGCGGCATCGTCACTGCCGCGTTCCGACCAATCCTTGAGGGTCGAAAACGCCAGCGCTGCGTTCTGTCCGCTACCGGAGAAGCTGAAACCGAGAATCACCACACTGTCACTGATCCCCGGCTCACCCGCGTTGTGCGCTTCGAGCTGTTCGGCCACTTGCACCGTGCGGTTCTTCGTCGCCCCCGGTGGCAGTTGGATATCGGTAATGGTGTAGCCCTGGTCCTCGGTCGGCAGGAAAGAGGAGGGCAGGCGCGCAAAACATATCCCGAGCCCGATCAGCAGGACGACGTAGATCAACAGGTAGCGACCGGTGCGCTTCAGCGCATAGCCGACCCAGCCCTGATAGCGATCGGTCAATTGCTCGAAACGACGATTGAACCAGCCAAAGAAGCCCGATTTCTCGTGATGTTCGCCCTTGGCAACAGGCTTGAGCAAGGTCGCGCACAAGGCCGGCGTCAGCGTCAGGGCGAGGAACGCCGAGAACAGAATCGAGGTAGCCATCGACAATGAGAACTGCTGGTAGATCACCCCGACCGACCCTTGCATGAACGCCATCGGAATAAACACTGCGACCAACACCAGAGTAATGCCGATGATCGCCCCGGTGATCTGCGTCATGGCCTTGCGCGTGGCTTCCTTGGGTGACAAGCCCTCGGTGGCCATGATCCGTTCGACGTTTTCCACCACGACGATGGCATCGTCGACCAGAATGCCGATGGCCAGCACCATACCGAACATGGTCAGCACGTTGATCGAGAACCCCAGCGCCAGCATGGTCGCGAACGTGCCCATCAGCGCCACCGGCACCACCAGCGTCGGGATCAGCGTGTAGCGCACGTTCTGCAGGAACAGGAACATCACCGCAAACACCAGCAGCATTGCTTCGCCGAGGGTATAGATCACTTTGGTGATCGAGACCTTGACGAAGGGCGAAGTGTCGTAAGGAATCTTGTATTCCACGCCGACCGGGAAGTAGCGCGCCAGCTCGTCCATCTTCGCCCGCACCAGCGTCGCGGTGTTCAGCGCGTTGGCACCTGGTGACAGTTGCACGCCGACGGCGGTGGACGGTTTACCGTTCAGGCGTGTGCCGAACTGGTATTCCTGACTGCCGATCTCCACCCGCGCGACATCACCGATACGCACCGTGGAGCCATCGCGATTGGCCTTGAGCACGATGTCGGCGAATTCCTGGGGTGTCGACAATTGCCCTTTGACCAGAATCGTCGCGGTGATTTCCTGCGTTGAAGGTGACGGCAAATCACCGATGCTGCCGGCCGACACCTGGGCATTCTGCGCCACGATGGCTGCGTTGACGTCTGCCGGTGTCAGATTGAACGCGATCAGCTTCTGCGGATCGATCCAGATGCGCATGGCCCGTTCGGCACCGTATAGCTGCGCCTTGCCGACACCGTCCAGTCGCTTGATCTCATTCATCACGTTGCGCGCCAGGTAATCGCTGAGCGCGACGTCATCGAGCTTACCGTCGCTGGAGGTCAGGGTGATCAGCAACAGAAAACCGGAAGAAACCTTCTCCACCTGCAGACCTTGCTGGTTGACCGCTTGCGGTAGACGCGACTCGACAACCTTCAGGCGGTTTTGCACGTCGACCTGCGCCAGCTCGGGGTTGGTGCCCGGCTGAAAGGTTGCCTTGATCGTCGCACTGCCAAGGCTGCTCTGCGATTCGAAATAGAGCAGGTGATCGGCACCGTTAAGCTCTTCCTCGATCAGGCTGACCACGCTTTCATCGACGGTTTGCGCCGAGGCGCCTGGGTAGACGGCGTAGATTTCGATCTGCGGCGGCGCGACGTCGGGGTATTGCGCCACCGGCAACTGTGGGATGGCCAGCGCACCGGCCAACAGGATGAACAACGCGACCACCCAGGCGAATACCGGGCGGTCGATAAAGAACTGCGGCATAGAAAAGCGTCCTGCTTACTGACCAGAGGTCTGGGCAAGTGGAAGAGGGGTTTCGTCGATCTGCACCTTTTCGCCGGGACGGGCGTGTTGCAGGCCTTCGATGACAATGCGGTCGCCGGGCTTCAGGCCGCCGGTGACGATCCAGCGATTGTTCTGCACCGCACCCAGTTGCACCGGTTGCTCGGCAACACGCATCTGTTCGTCGACGGTCAGCACTTGGGCAATGCCGGCACTGTCACGCTGCACCGCGCGTTGCGGCACGGTGATGCCGTTCTGGATGGTCGCCTGTTCAAGGCGTACGCGGATGAAGCTGCCCGGCAGCAAGTCGAGATCGGGGTTGGGGAATTCGCTGCGCAGGATGATCTGACCAGTACCCGGATCGACTGTGATGTCGCTGAATAACAGTTTCCCGGGCAGCGGGTACAGGCTGCCGTCATCCTGAATCAGCGTAGCCTTGACCTGATCCTGACCGACTTCCTGCAACTGCCCGGAACGGAATGCGCGACGCAGTTCGTTGAGCTCGCGGGTCGACTGGGTCAGGTCGGCGTGGATCGGGTTGAGTTGCTGAATCAGCGCCAGCGGCGTGGTTTCGTTCTGCCCGACCAGCGCACCTTCGGTGACCAGCGCGCGGCCGATGCGGCCGGAGATCGGCGCAGTGACGGTGGCGTAGCCGAGGTTCAGTTTCGCCCGTTCAAGCGCTGCCTTGCTGGCCGCAACATCAGCTGCCGTTTGCCGGGCAGCGGCGCGGGCGTTGTCGTAGTCCTGACCGCTGATGGCCTTGTCTTCGATCAATTGCGCGTAGCGTTGTTCTTGCAGTCTGGCCTGAAAGGCATTGGCCTCGGCTTTGCGCAGTGCGGCTTCGGCACTGTCGAGATCGGCCTTGAACGGCGCCGGGTCGATGCGGAACAGCACATCACCCTTTTTCACGTCGCTGCCTTCGCGATAAGTGCGCTGCAACACCACGCCGGCCACTCGCGCACGCACTTCGGCAATCCGTGGCGCGGCGATGCGCCCGCTCAATTCGCTGCTGATCGATAGTGGCTGGGTTTTGATGGTCTCGATGCGTACCGTGGCTGGTGGCGCTTGCTCTTCGGCATTCGAGGACGAATCACAAGCGCTCAGCGTCAGCGCCAATGCGATCAGGCCGAGCCCGGCCAGCAGTTTTCCAGACATGTACAACCCCCAATATTGAAGGCCGCATCCTACGGCCAGACGGGGAGGTTAGCGGTGAAGCTTTGTAGTTGCTGTGTGAAATTGTGTAAGGGTTTTGCTCAGTGGCGGGTGAGGGCGTATATCCTGCAGGCCTTGAAATTTATTGCGACAGTTCGATCGCTTTCGCGAGCAGGTTCGCTCCCACAGGAGATCGCATTTCAACTGTAGGAGTGAGCCTGCTCGCGATGAGGCCCGAACTGTCGCCACAGCATTTTCTGGAACACCCATGCCCAACATCCTCCTGGTCGAAGACGACACCGCCCTCGCCGAACTGATTTCCAGCTACCTGGAACGCAACGGTTATTCCGTCAGCGTCATTGGCCGTGGCGACCATGTGCGCGAGCGGGCGCGGATCAGTCCGCCGGATCTGGTGATCCTCGACCTCATGCTGCCGGGCCTCGACGGTCTGCAAGTCTGCCGTTTGCTGCGCGCCGATTCGGCGACGCTGCCAATCCTCATGCTCACGGCCCGCGACGACAGTCATGATCAGGTGCTGGGCCTGGAAATGGGCGCTGACGACTACGTGACCAAACCCTGCGAGCCCCGGGTGCTGCTGGCGCGGGTGCGCACGTTGTTGCGACGCAGCAGCCTCGGCGAACCGCTGGCGGTCAATGACCGGATCGTCATGGGCAATCTGTGCATTGACCTGTCCGAACGCACCGTGACCTGGCGCGATCAAGCGGTCGAACTGTCCAGCGGCGAATACAATTTGCTGGTGGTGCTGGCGCGGCACGCCGGCGAAGTGCTGAGTCGCGATCAGATTCTGCAGCGACTGCGCGGTATCGAATTCAACGGCACCGACCGCTCGGTGGACGTGGCAATTTCCAAGCTGCGGCGCAAATTCGATGATCACGCCGGCGAGGCGCGCAAGATCAAGACCGTGTGGGGCAAGGGCTATCTGTTCAGCCGCTCGGAATGGGAATGCTGAACTGATGTTTCGCATCCTGTTTCGCCTGTATCTGGTGACGATCGTCTCCTATAGCGCGGCGATCTATCTGGTGCCGGATCTGGTGGTGATGGTCTTTCGGGATCGCTTCGTCACCTACAACCTGGAGTTCTCCCGAGGCCTGCAATCGCTGATCACCCGTCAGTTTCATGCCGCGCCGCAAGAACAGTGGCCGGCGATTGCTGCGTCGATGGACAAGGAATTCCAGCCTTTGCACATCGTCCTGACGCCAATCGACGACCCGGTATTCACGCCCATTGAGCAGGAACGATTACACCGTGGTGAAAACGTTGTGCGTATCGGCGACTGGGGCTGGCGGACGCTGGCGGTCACTCCGCTGAATGCGGACATGGCCGTGCGCATGGTCGTGCCGCCGGATCCGGTCGACGTTGACCTGTTGTACTGGAGCATCAACGTGCTGATCGGCGCGATGTTGCTCGGCTGCCTGCTGCTTTGGCTGCGCCCGCACTGGCGCGATCTGGAACGCTTGAAAGGCACCGCTGAGCGCTTCGGCAAAGGCCATTTGAGCGAACGGACCAAAATCGCGCCCAGTTCGAACATCGGCAGTCTCGCCAACGTGTTCGACACCATGGCCGGTGATATCGAAAACCTGCTCAACCAGCAACGCGACCTGCTCAACGCTGTTTCCCACGAACTGCGTACGCCGCTGACGCGTCTGGATTTCGGCCTGGCGCTGGCGCTCTCCGAAGACTTGCCGGCCGCCAGCCGCGAGCGCTTGCAGAGCCTGGTTGCGCATATTCGTGAGCTGGATGAACTGGTGCTGGAATTGCTTTCCTACAGCCGCTTGCAGAACCCCGCGCAATCGCCCGAGCGTATCGAGGTGTCGCTGGACGAGTTCATCGACAGCATTCTCGGCAGCGTCGACGAGGAGCTGGAATCACCGGAAATCGTTATCGATGTTCTGCTGCACGGTCAGCTCGAACGCTTCGCGCTGGACCCACGCCTGACCGCGCGGGCGATCCAGAACCTGCTGCGCAACGCCATGCGCTATTGCGGGAAGCGCATCCAGATTGGCGTGCAGGTGAATGCCGAGGGCTGCGAGATCTGGGTCGATGACGACGGCATCGGGATTCCCGACGACGAGCGAGAGCGGATATTCGAGCCGTTCTATCGACTCGACCGCAGCCGTGATCGCGCCACCGGTGGGTTTGGTCTGGGCCTGGCGATCAGCCGCCGGGCACTGGAAGCGCAGGGGGGCGTGTTGACCGTGGAGCCCTCGCCGTTGGGCGGCGCACGGTTCCGGTTGTGGTTGCCCACTAACGCCTGAGATTCATGTCTCTGAGTAGTGACCCGGGGGAACTGGCTTGCTCGCGAAGGCGTTGGGTCAGTCAGCGCATATTCAGCTGATATACCGTCATCGCGAGCAGGCTCGCTTCACAGTGGGATTGTGTTTTCCGACCAATGGAAACGTTTTGCACCGGTTTCATGGGGGGTACCTGTCAGGTTTGACAGTAGGCAACCGCAGCCGATGGGTGTCTCATGCGCAGGACATGCCTCTTCGCCACCCATCGCATCGGATCCCGATTGGAAAAGGATGACCACCATGAACGTCAAAACCCTCGAAAAACCACGAATCCCTGGCATGAGTCAGCCAGTCCTCGGACCGGAGAATGCAGACGCCGGACTGCCTCTGGCACTCACTTATCTGTATCCCGAGGGGGTGAAGGTGTTCATCGAACCCGCCACTACCGCGCAGGACGATGACACCTATGTCGTGCGTTTGAACGGAGAGAGGGTTGCTGACAAAACCATCGCCATCGGCGAGACGACTCAACAGGTAATCGTTTATGTGGCTGCGGATAAATGGAAGAGTCCGCTGAACGTTCTCGAGTACGGGTTGGAGCGAGGAGGCATGGAGCTCGAAACTTCGGCGCCTTTGACGGTCATTTATCACGACAAGCGTCCGGGTAACGTGGACCGTTTTCCTGAGGAGGCAGGCCATTCCGAATTGGTGCTTGAAGTGGATCAGGATGCAGTGGATGAAGGTATCGACGCTGAGCGCGCGCTTGTAGGTGTAAGCGCCAGGGTGGCGTACCCGCTGATGAGAGCGTTCGACACCATCGTGTTGTATTGCAATGGTAAAACCTTGCGCCACCCGGTCAGTGAGGAAGAGGCGGATCGACAGCAGCCCATCCAGATGATCATCGATGAGGCAACCTTCGACGAGGCGGGTGACAGTCCGCGCTTCGAAGTGCGTTTCACGGTACTTGATCGCGTGGGCAACAGTCCGGATGTCAACAGTCCTGCCTCGGCCAGCCAGTACCTCTATGTCAATCGGAAGGGCAATTGGTATGACCCGCCGATCCTCAGCGAGAAGCCCGATGATCCTGATGATGACGTCAGTATCATCGACCTGAACAGGCTGGCTGGTGGACCAGCGATTGCACAAGTCTATGTATCGCGCAGTTGGCTCAGAGACGATGAAATCCGTTTGACGGGGCGCTTCTACGCTGAGGACGGAGTGTTACTGGACCATTTGACGCTGAGCGAAAAAGTGAAGAATGCGCCGTTTTCCTACTCGATCCCTATACCTTACGCTGCGTTTGCCGCCGCCGCGAAGGGCCATGCAGTGTTTGCCTATAGGCGCGTCAGCCAAGGGGCCGAACTCGATCGGTCCTACGCCCTGAAAGCCAGCATCACTGGCGAACCCGCTGTGACACTTCCGCCACCTGCATTGGTCGGCTCCGGTTACCTGATCGACCCTCTGGATGTGCCCAACGGCGTGACAGCCCGAGTCGAGTATCTGGAGGATCAACCGGGTGACGAAGCGCAATTGTTGATCCAGGGCGCAGCCGGGCCCGTCTCGCCGGTCTTTGCTCCAACCGCATTCAACAAGAATCACCGGGCCAACTTTCTGATCGAGTCTCCAGTGCTGGCGGCCAGTCATGGCAAGACAATCCAGCTGTCATGGGAGCTGCTGCGTGGTGCGGCTCCTCAACCCTCCATGCACCGTGACGTGGTGCTCAAGCGGATCGAGGATCGGGATCGACGGCTGCCGACACCCGATATTCCTCAGGCCCGCAACGGGATACTTGATCTGGCTGATTTTAGCGGTGGTGCGCAGGCGCAATGTGCGGTGTGGCCATCGATGGCGGTGGGGCAGTTGCGTTGGTTCCGCTTGTACGGCACCGGTATCAACGGTAACGATCACCCGATTGTCATCGCCAAGGCTGCTCCAGTGACAGCGCCGGAGAAAGACAGCGGGCTGGATAATGCGCTGCCTCGCAGCGAACTTCTGAAGCTCAAGCCAGGTACGCCCCTGCGCATGGAATTGAAAGTTGCCTATGACGGGCTCGATGATGAAACCACGGCAGTGGTGTTCAACGCGCCGACATTTACCGTGCTGAATTCTCCAGCGACACTAATGGAAGATTTCACCGGGGTACCGAATCAGACGGCACGACAGGGCGCAATCATGGAAACGCCCACTATGCAGATCACGTTCAAATCCGGTGACGGCGAATGCGCGATCATGCCACGTTCCGACATCGGCGAATCCTTTCCCGGCCAAATCGAAGGTCAGGTACTGAGCATCGGTCGCGACGCGTTTGGCCAGGCTGCGCAAGTCGTAGAAATAGAGCTGAAAAATACCTGCTCGCGAATCAGCTTCTTTCATTTAAGCGTGAACTATGAGGACAGCACCGTGGCTTACTTCGCCAGCAACGGGACGCTCCTGGGACGTCGGACGTTAGGCATGTCGTACGGCAAACCGGTCAATGTTGCCTTTGATGCACCGGGGATCGCACGCCTGGAGTTCCACATGCCGACGCCGGACTGGTTTTCCCTCGATACTTTCAAAGTGGATGCCTGATTCCCTCAGGGCACTAACCGATGAACCGCGATTTCAACAGCGTTACCATCTGCTAGGCGATAGGCATAAATAGTACGGTCGGCGTCCGGCAGCAGGCTGCTGGTTTGCAGCACGCATTTCTGCGTTTTGCTGTCCCAGACCTGGCCTTTCGGGCATTCGGGTTTCTGGACGGGGTCTTTTTCGCCACCACTGGCCACGACCAATTGGCTGGACATCGCCGCGACCAGCAGCAACGGGGCGGCGAACATAACGGGACGGATAGTCATGGGCAAGGCTCCACAGAAGGTTGTATTTCACTTTGAACACCCACAGGGTGAATTTTTATTCATTGCTTTATCAGTGACTGTTCAAGTTCAGCGTAAATTCAAGCGCTATGCTCGGAAGCGTCTGCCGTTGATCCGATGTTTTGCCTGAAGGAGCATTGTCATGAACGATCAGGTCCATCACTCAGCCGCTGCCGGCTACAAAAGCGCTGCCGACACCTACGTCAAAGGGCGGCCGGACTATCCGCCGCAGGTCAGTCAATGGTTGACCGCGACGCTGGGCCTGGATGGGCATAAAACCGTGATTGATCTGGGTGCCGGAACCGGCAAGTTCACTGGCCGGCTGCTGGCGACCGGCGCGCAAGTCATCGCCGTCGAACCGGTGGCACAGATGCTGGAAAAACTGTCTGACGCATGGCCCCAGGTCTTGGCGGTGAGCGGCACCGCAACCGACCTGCCGTTGCCCGACGCCTCAGTGGATGTGGTGATCTGTGCGCAAGCGTTTCACTGGTTTGCCAGCGCCGAGGCGCTGAGCGAAATCGCCCGGGTGCTCAAGCCCGGTGGCAAGTTGGGGCTGATCTGGAACCTGCGCGACAGCCAAGTCAGTTGGGTGCCGAAACTGGACGCCATCGTCAACGCGTTGGAAGGTGACACGCCGCGCTATTACACCGGCGCCTGGCGCACAGCGTTTCCGCACCCGGCGTTCGAAGCTCTGCAGGTTGAGCGGTTTCACCATGGTCATACCGGCTCGCCGGAAGACGTGATCTTCAACCGCGTGCGTTCCACCAGTTTCATCGCCGCGCTGCCGGAGGCGCAGCGGGCGCAGGTCGAAGAGCAGATTCGCGCGTTGATTGCCGCATAGCCAGAATTGCGCGGCAGGGACACGGTGACAGTGCCTTATGAAACCGCCGCGTTCGTCGCCGTAAAAAAGGCTGAATCCCATGACATTCCATTGTAGGAGTGAGCCTGTTCGCGATAACGGAGCGTCAGTCACCTCATCTTTGGCTGACACTCCGCCATCGCGAGCAGGCTCACTCCTACAGGGTTTTCAGGTGTTCATAGTATCTGGCTGCACTTTTCCACTGCCTTGCGCCGCTCGCGAACCCCACGCACCACCAGATACAACAACGGCCCGATCGACACGAAAACCGCGGTCAGCAACAAATACGGCAGTACCGACCAAACCGACTGCCCACGCGACCGCGCGTCCTTGACCATCCAGATGCCCGCCAGTGTCGCCAGCAGGTACAGATCAATCACCACCTGCGCGGTATCGGGCCGCGACATCAGGCTGATGCCGAAGTCGATCAACGACTGTTCGGCCTTGAGCATCACTGAAACGGTGTAACCGGTAAAAGCGAGCAAAGCCGTGAGGGGCAGGGCGATAGACATCATGCAATCCTTCCTTGGTGTGATGAGAGAGTCGCCAGACTAACGCCGCCGCCAGGAATTGGCCATTGACTTGCCAGCACCGCGCAGGCTAATTTCCAGCCCATGACTTTCACCGTATCGCGCTGCCAGCCAATGATTATTACCGCCATTCCTCATTTGGCGGGCTAGCTCACGACTGCAGCACCCAACCCGCCCTAGAGGCGGGTTTTTACTTTCTGTCTCCGGGGTTCTGCAAAATGTCAGGAGACGACCATGCCACACAGCACCGACCAGCAAGCCCTGCTTGAGCACTACGTGAAAAAGATCCTCGCCGCGCCGGTGTACGACATTGCGGTGCGCACGCCGTTGCAGCCAGCTCCGGCGTTGTCGGAAGCGCTGGGCAATCGGGTCCTGCTCAAGCGCGAAGATCTGCAACCGACGTTTTCTTTCAAGATCCGTGGTGCGTACAACAAACTCGTGCAACTGAGCGATGAGCAGAAAGCGCGAGGTGTGATCACTGCATCGGCGGGCAATCATGCGCAAGGTGTAGCGCTGGCGGCGCGGGAGTTGGGCATCGCTGCGACGATCGTCATGCCGTCTACCACTCCTGAGCTCAAAGTACTCGGCGTGCGCAGTCGCGGTGCCGACGCATTGCTGCGCGGCGAGAGTTTCCCCTTTGCATTGGCTCATGCGCTGCAATTGGCCGAACAGACCGGATGCACCTTTGTTTCACCCTTCGATGACCCAGATGTGATCGCCGGACAGGGCACCGTGGCAATGGAAATCCTCCGTCAGCATCAAGGCGCGCTGGATGCGATTTTTGTCCCGGTCGGCGGCGGAGGCTTGGTCGCCGGCATCGCGGCGTACGTCAAATACCTGCGCCCGGAAGTGCGGATCATCGGCGTCGAATCAGAACATTCGGCGTGCCTGCAAGCGGCTATGAGCGCGGACGAGCGGGTGGTTCTGTCGAGCGTCGGCACCTTCGCCGATGGCGTGGCGGTGGCGCAGATCGGTGCATATGGCTTCGAGATCTGCCGTTTTTGTGTAGATGAGGTAATCACGGTCAGCAATGACGAGCTCTGCGCGGCGATCAAGAACATTTACGACGACACTCGCTCGATCACCGAGCCATCCGGCGCCCTGGCTGTTGCGGGGATCAAGCAGTACGTGGCGCGCAGTGGCGCCAGTGGCCAGACCTTCGTCGCCATCGATTCAGGGGCCAATATCAACTTCGACAGCCTGCGCCATGTCGCCGAGCGCGCCGCTGCTTGCAGCGTGCCGGCGTGATAGTGCCCAGCGGTTATTCCTGCAGAGCGGTGCCGACTTTGTCCGACGCGGACCAGATGCGATAACGCACTTCGACGTCCGAAGGCGCGTACACCACGACTGGCAACTTGCTGTTGTAGCGCAACATGAAGCCGTCACCGACCACCGGAACGAAAGCGCGCTTTTTCTGGCTGCCGGGCGGGCAGGCCATCAGCGTGCTCATCGGGCCAATGACTTTTTCCAGACGGTAGAACGGATAGCCCCAGCCTTGCAGATTCTTTTCATCGAGCACACCGCCCAGACGCTGGCGGTTGCAGTCCACTTCGAGGGTTTTGCCGGCGAGAATTTCAACCTGAAAATTCTCTTCCTGCTCTTGCTTGGGCAGATGGATGACCTGTCGGGTGAACCCGGCTTCGGCTTTGGGATAAGGCGCGACGTCTTCGAGCTTGGCGGCATGGGCAAGCGTGGACAGGCTGGCTATGAGCAAACCAGCGGTCGCGCAAATGCGTAAGGAATTCATGGAAGCCTCCGTGCGGGTTGAATTGGAACGGAAGACATTCTTGCCGCCATGGTCTTCGAAAGCAAATTCACTCGGGATTGCATATTGCAGGGGATGGGTGGTCGATTCATGCATTTTGCAAATAGCAAAATGCTGGCGACGCTTCCAAGTGCTTGATTTCGCTAGAGGGAAAACGAGCCGACCAAAGGCACGTTTTATGCGTTATTCAAGTGCGGCGCACCGGATTTGGGCGCCTACACTCCAATGGGCATTTCGCAGTACCACCACTTGCCGCACCATGGAAACAGCGGGGGCACACCCGTGAAGGCGCAGCAAAGGGTCAGCGTGAATACTTGATTGGCAATCGCACAGAAAGGAGAGGGTTCGCCATGTTTTTATCTGCCTTGGAATTACGCAATATCATTGAAAGCAGCTTCCTGCCGAAACGCTGCCAGTGCACGCTGTCACCCGATTTGTCGATGTCCGTCAAAGTATTTGGCGACCATCGGACTGACCAAGCCGATCTCTACGTCAGCGGAATCGACGCCAGCCGCCTGAACAGCTGCCGTGAAATCAACAACCTGGTTGCAGGCCTGCGTTCCGATCTCGCACAGCAAACCGCGACACATCAAACCAGCGCTCGTTCTCGAGCCGTTTAACCCACCGTTTCACCCAGTTCGACCGTCACGCGCCGGGCCTGCACAAAACCAAGGCCCAGCGCGAACTCGACCAGCACCGCGAGCAAAATCCCGGGGCCGGCATGGCCGTTGAGCCATTCGCCAAAACCCAGCGCCGACAAACCGAAACAGCCGACGATAAAACCATTGCTCAGTGCACTGCGTGCCGCTGACGGCGGAGCATTACGCAGCAAATAAAACATCACCCCCAACGCCGCAAACAGCACCGCGCTGCGCCGAGCGACTACGCCGGTGCCCTCCGAATATCCGATGCTCCAGATCGCCAGCAACACCTCCGGAAAAAACCCCCAGACCAGCGCCAGCAGAAAACACAGGATGGAAGTGAAGCTCGACAGCGTGCGAAACGACAACTGCATGGCCAGTCCTTGCGGCAGTAGGGAGGCCTCGAGCATACCCGCCGAAACCACCGCACGCCTATGGCCAAGCGGAAAATCAGAATCGTCTGTCAGTTCTGCTGACTGCACGCGTCAGATAATTTCCTGTAACTGATTTGTGCGGGCTTGCCGGTGCTGTCGATGTATTTCATGTCGGCGGTGATGATTTTGCACTTGAGGGTCGGCGCCTCGGTCAACGTAAGCACCTTCGCCACGTGGAGTGGCATGCCGTATTGGTAGGGCAAGGCGTCGGAGGTGGCAGAAATGCCAGTTGCTTGGGCCAGCCCGGAGAAAGCGGCACAGGCGAGGGTGGCGGTGAGCAGGAAGGGACGCATGTTCATGAGAGGACTCCAGCGTAACGGATAGGCGCCCGGCACGAAGCTGGACGAGCCTGCCGCACTGGGCGTCAGCGGGGGAGGGCTGAGGGTGTGCGGTGATATGGAGTTTCTGACGTAAGTGTTAAGGCTGAGTTAACCGAGGTGAATGTGGGCTGAGTTATTCACCATTGTAACTACTCGTTCTTCCTGATTTAAGACGCCTGCTTTTCATACCAGCTTTAAAGCTGGCAATTTACTATTGCTTATCATCATAGTTGCAACCTCCATCGCAGCGTGAGGATAGGCATTGTCAGCGGAGGCCCTGATCAATGTCTCGTTTTTCGCAGATATCACATAAGCAGGGAAGAACGTTCTTATTCTTTGCAGTTAGGATATACCGTGCACTCGCGGCCGTTCATCTTGAATGTCCTAAAGGTTGGAGGTGTCTGGCATCGATTTGATGATGTGCTGCCGTGGCAAGGCCTCCACCCTCCGTTAGTTTTGATCCAACGGTTGAGCATAGCGGGTTCCTCGTCTTCTGATAGATGGAAAGTGAATCTTACGCTTTTACCGTTAAGGCTTGATCGTTGCAGAGCGCCTCCCGGTTTGCTGCGCTCAAAGTAGTCATTGGGTACGCTCCAATTTGTATTCGCTGCGCTGCAAGAGAGAGTTTTGGATATTCCGTCTTTTTCAATCCTTGCGATGCTAAGTTGAAAAAACCAAGTGCATAGGCCTCTAAACTCAGGGTTTTCACTCCAAGGTTGCGCCGAGTTAACATGAGAGGAGTCTCCGGCCACAGATATTCCTCCGACATCCCCTCCGATGTCCAGTGAAGATGCCCCATAGCGCCCGTCAATGGCAACGTCTACTCGCGTCAACTCCATTTTGCATCCGGATATGCGATAGCTGAGCGGGATATCGAACCGGGCGGTTTGCTCTACATTTTTTACACCGATTTCATCTGTTTTTTGATGCTGTCTTGTTACATATCCACCCAAGCCCGCTGAGTATGTTCTGCAGTCCTGTCCAGTTTGTGGCGAGTATTGTGATTTTGATGTGAGCCAAAAGTTGGCGGGTATAGTCGCTATCAGGGTGAAAGAGTCGGCTCCATAATAGCCTGTCGCACTATTTAGATTGTTGCATCCGCCAATTAAGGAAAGCGCCAGGAGCAATGCTGGATTTTTCGCAAATACAAGCTGGAAATTACACTTTTGATGCTTCATAAGGCACGCCGATAAGTTAGGTGAAAAAGGACGCCTAGATCAAATTGTTTATCAGCGTCGCTAAAGTCGCTGTAAAAAATGCATTACCCTTAATAACCTAATTTATCAGGGAAAAACGAGAGCGGCGGGTGGGTGGCCTTCCACGTTTTTGTGAGTTCTTTTGCTTTTTCTAGTTGCTCTTTTGACAGGCTTTTTTCTATGTCAGGCAATATGTCGTTGACATCTCGTATTACGTTGCCTCCGCCATTAAGCTCCAGCAGATTTGAAAGTAAAGCATATGACTTTATTGGGTCGAATCCGAAACCGTACTTGGAGTTTTCTTCACCTATGTAAGAAGCATATCCAAATACGCCTTCTACATAGCTTGAGTCAGCTGCTTTTTCGTTCCAGAATCTGAACGAGGCTAAATCATTTTTTTCGATCATGATTGCGGCTAACCCCATCATTGCGAGTGGGTAACCATTTTCAGCAGACGCCTTCATCCATCGTTCGATAGCTTGGTTGCGCCTTGAGGGTAGTAAGAATGAACCATTCCCTTCTTGGTACGTCGTCGCCAGACGGAACTGAGCAAATGCGAAGCCGTTCTCTGCGGATTTCTCCAGCCATTCCTCGTTGCCCGTCATTTCATACAGCAGGTACATCGACTCGCTATCTCCCTGCTTTGCTCGCTCAACTGCAAGGCTCTTAGCTTTAACTACCCAGCTACTGGCAGAGTTTTCACCTGGAGGACAGTTATTCATGGTCGTACACAAATCTTCTCCAATCCTTCCAAGGCGAATCATGGCGTAGATGTTCCCCTTTTTTGCGGAGCTTTCGTATGCTTTTTTAGCCTCCGGAGTCATGTGACGGTTGTTTTTTCTTAGCGCTTCACCGAGATAATAAAGTGCTTCATCATCACAGCCTTCGGCTGCTATTTGTAATGGTTCAATTGCGGAGATGGCTTTGTGTTGATTGTATAGTTCAATGCCCTTGATCTTTGCCTGAGATTGTTCGTTCGTAAGCGCATTTGACTGGGCTGATACTAGGCTTAAAAATGTTAACGCAGTGGCCAGCAGCTTCATTGAAGTCTTTGCCTAGTCATGGGGAGTCTCTCATCGTGGGCAAGGGCGATAATTCATCGCGATGAAATTTCGGGTGCGGACCACCTAAAAATATACTCAATTACTCAGCTTGTCGGGGAAGAAAGACAGCGGTGGGTGATTGGTTTTCCATTGTTCAGCGACCGCTCTTGAGCTTTCTATTTGTTCAACTGTCATTTTGCTTGCAATTTCTTCAAGTGTGTCGTGGACGAAGTCTTGAATAGCGCCCCCACCATCCAGCTCTTTCAGCAGGCTAATCAGTGCATAACCTTTAACAAGGTCCAGTGGGTAGCCAACTTGGTCAGGCGCATGTGCGATAAAAGAGCCATAACTGCTAATTGCCTTTTGATCCCCCGTTTCAGCTGCTGCCTGAAGCCAATGGCGGACACCCTCAAGATCGCCCTTTTTATAGAGAATCTCAATGTAGTCCATCATTGCTTTGGGATTGCCTCCTTCAGAGGCAGCTTTCAACCAGTTACTAATGGCCTCATCACGTTTTCCAGGTACTAGAAAAAAACCCTCACCTTGTCGATCACCGACGGCCATCCAATATTGAGCGAGCGCATAACCTGCGTCTGCAGATTTTTCTAACCAAGTACGATCAAAAGTTATTTCATACATTAAGTATAGGGACTCAGGGTTGCCCGTCCCTACGTCCTTCATCGCTTGATGTTTTGCTTGATTCAACCATTCGGAGCTTGATCTCTTGCTGGCGGGGCAATTATCCATTTTTTTACAAAGATCATCATTTTGACGACCTAATTGAATCATTGCGTATATGGATCCATTGTTAGCGGCTGTTTCATACCAGAAGTGCGCTTCGGGCGTCATATATCGATTGCGCTTTCGAAGAGCTTCACCTAAGTAATATTGTGAATCTACATCTCCGGCTTCGGCTTCTTTCTTTAATTGCGGAATGGCATGGTCGATTTTTAGTTGGTTGTAAAGAACAATTCCACGAGTTTGTTTTGTGCCTACCTGATTTTGCAACATGGAGGCATGCGTTTCCGCAACCAAAGTCGGAGAGCAAATGAAGGTCAGGATAAGCAGGGCGCGAAATGCCTGGAGGATAGTCATTTTTTTGCTGTACCATTAGTAATTTTTTAAAAGCGGTGTTGCGCCGCTGCTGGAGTAATTTGGGAGGGGGATAAAGTTTTTTTGGCAATAATCTGAAAGGTTTGCGCCAAGCAGTTTTACATGGTTTTTGTAGCGGCTCCGCGCGCTGTTGCTTTGTTTGTCCAGCAAGTTCTGAGCGCCTTCTGCCATAAAGCTATCTAGAGCAAATCTATTCTTACAGTAATCCTGTTCAGAGTTGGTAGATTTGATACCGAACTCATTCATCGACATACACGCCAGTTCAAATTGGTTTTGTGCTTTGTCAATACTGTTGTTTTTTTGTGCGTTTTTTACGATCCAACCTAGAATCTGTTCAATCGCCTTCTGCTGGAGTGCATGAGCCTCCGATTGTGAATATGTCCGTTTAGCACCTTCACTGTTGATAGAGAAGAGTTCAGGGGGACTGATTAGCGTCCTAAGCAGAGGACCTAGTGCGCTAGGGATTGCGTTTACAAACCAATCCTCTAGTTCATTCTGGTTACCGTATTCCACAATCGCATGAGCTATAGGACCGCCTTTACCGCTACGAGTCAAAGCCTCATAAAGACCCATCACAACATCCCAACGCATCATGTACGCCATTGCCACATTCAATCCAGCAGCGCCCAAAGCGTTAAGCGCTGAAGCATACTCACTCGCTTCAGGATCCATCCACTCAACTTTACGGCCTTTGGTTTTATGCAGCTCTTTGCGATACAGGTTAATCAGGTCAACCACCGCCTCATAACCTACTTCAAATTTAAAACTACCGTTAGCGCCCGGGCCAAGCACTACCGTTGCCTTCAGATTAAGAATGAACCGCCCTTTATCCAGGGAGACCTGAGCGTTCCCTTGGAATCCGGCGCCTAATGCAACGCCTACGGACCCGCTCAATTTCGCGAGTGTCAGCCATGGGTTAGCGGTTTTTGCATCTTTTGCGCTGTCCATTCCCATTGATGGGGCCGTGCGTAATGCGACGAGTTCTTTCGGCGGCGCCCAGTTCAGTGCCCCAGTGAGCTCAATAGCAGCTTGCAAACCACCGAAGACGTTGAAGCTTGCCTTGGCGCCATTTTCGATTTGAACATTGGCGAGGCGACCGGTCGACATTTGGCCAGTGCTCAGGGTACCCGCAGCGGTGGGAGCCTTTGATTGAAGTTGAAGATCGGGAGTAGGGCTATCGTCGCCGGTGTCGGCTTTCGCTTTATTGGCTGCGTCATGATCGGAGCGTTCTTGCTTGGCCGAGGCATCTTCACGCTGCGCGCGTTTGACAGGGCTAAGTGAGGCACCGTATTTGACGTTACCGAAGATGGGGCTCAGTTCGACGCTGCCAGCAAGTAGCAGCGAGGCTCCAGCATAGCCCCACGCCTTCACGCCAAAGTGGAAGGAGAATCGCCCAAAATTCATTTTTTGGGGGTTACCGTCCAACAAGTAGTCGAGCGTGATTTCTGGTGCGCTTGCCTGGGAGGGCATATCCACTTTCATCAACTGCACTTCGCCCCTGGCCAAGTCCAGACTTAACCCCACTGCCGCCGAAACCTGCCAGCCTTCGGCAGCGGAGATTTTCGGGCCTTCGAGTTTGACATCCCCGTGAATGCTTGGTTGAGGAGGTGTCAGGCAGCGGACGAATTGGGCTTGTGGACTATTGTCGAAAAGCCTGACCTTGCCGCGAACGCTGTTTTTGAAAACAAGTTGCTGGAGATGCTCGCCCCAATTGGTTAGCGCGGCATCATCCTCCAAATCCTCGACTTCATAGCCCTGTTTTTTGATATAGGCGTAGAAATCCTTAGCGATAAACCAGCCTTTTTTATCGAAGCAGTCGCCGACCTGATCGCTAAATTTAACCGCGCCCTGAGCCAACAGCCATTGGCGGAATGAACTGAGTTCACTGTTTTTATCAGATCCTTCAGTGGCATTTGCGGGGGGACTCTTAAATGCCTTTGTTACAGAACCAGGGACTTTTTTGAAGTCCTCCGCCATTATATTTTTGGCGTCTTTGAGGTTCGACATACTGAACCACCCCAAGGGAGTGCCCTTGGCATCCGAAAGACTGACTTCGCGCAGAGGAAAGCCCGGTTTAACCATACGATCTACTGGCTTGGGCTGGAATGCTTCCGGTTCCCAAATCAAATAACGGCCAGGTTTTGCTGCGTTGACATTGTTCTGGGCAGTTCTCTGGAGGTCATCCTTGATTTTCTGCAGCCGATCCCATTCTGCACGCTCCGCATCCACCAAGCCTGCGGGTGCCTGCGCATTCTGGCCGGTCGCCTCGATCCAGCGTTTGTACTTCTCCTGAAGCCGCGTGGTAACTTCTGACTGTTTTTTCTCTGTATCGAGGTACAGTTTGAATTGCTCGATGCCTGATGCAAGTCCGTCGTTTATCAGGGCGAATTCAGGAAGCGCGATTCCATAATCTGACGCTTTCATTATGGATTCTGTGTATGCATGGTAATCAAGCGCGTCGGCGTTTTTGTGAAGCGTGTAAGCGTATCCAACAAGGTCGGCTGTACAATCATTCATTCCGCTGCACAGATTGTCATAACTTTTTTTCTGCTCGGCCAAAGCCTTGGCTACCTCTTCAGCCGATACCGGCTTGAAGTCTTTGCTGTTCAGAAATTTGGTGCGTGCCTCAAGGTACGCCTGAACACGCATGCGGGCCTCGATTGCTTCCTTGGAATACAACGACCCACTTTCGTAGGTATAGCCCTCCAGTTTTGCAGCCGCTATAGCGTCTTTTTTAAGGGCCTTGAACTCAGCCCGACGGTTGTGAAAATCGACATACTGCTGTCGAACGCTCTCGCGAGCGTCATTGTCGGCTGTCATCTGGTCCATACGGGATCGAGCAGTGTCCTCCTGTGGAAAGGAGGCCGGAGCAGGCGCCACGCTTTTCAGACCGGCTTCATCTTGTCTTTGCTTAGCCGTAGCGGGGTCAATATCGATTTCATCCCCTAACGCTTCAAGCTCCTCCATACGCGTACGCTGCACGCCTGTGAGGAAGTTGCTCAACTTTGGCTCAAGGAAGGACTCAAGCAATCCAGACTCCTGCAGCCCATTCAAGCGTTCATCACGAGGCTTGTTCGGCGCGATCATCTTCTCCAATGCGAACATCGATTCTTTGATGGAAGACACGGCGCGCTCAGGAAGCAGCCAGAACTCTTGTTCTTCGGTAGCATATATCGCGCTGGCAAACTTTTTCGAGCAGGGAGGCGCGTGGGGTTTGAATGTTTTTGAGCTCTGATCTGGAGTGTCTTTGACAGGCTCCAGTTCAACCACATCCTCCGCAGAGCACTGAGTAGCGGCCTCAGGGGCCGCCTGCGCAGGCGGTTGAACTGCGGCGGGTGCCTGAGAGGCAGGCGCACTGGGCGATTGTGCGGCTTTCGGAACGCTTAGGTTCCACCCAACTTTGACATTGTCCGGATTGGTGATGAAGGGGTTCATCTGGCGAAGTTGCGCCACAGTAGTGTTGTAGCGCGTAGCGATCTTGCCCAGAGTTTCGCCGGGCATCACAGCGTGATTTGTAATTTCCATGGTGATTCCGTTCTGTTGTCGCGTCGCCTTAATTTTGGGCGACGGCGGCTGATTCCAGGAGCCGATCTACTTTGATAAACGACTCGTCCTTTGATTGCAGGATCGCCATGATCCCAGGCTGGGTCTCGAACAGCGGACCGTTCACGACATGGCCAAGCTTGAGCAGGTGATCGCCGTCATAAATGTTGTTCTGGAGCAGCATGTCGAGGTTGTCCGCCATGTCATTCAAGCGGTCATCGTCTGGCTTATTGAATGCTGCGTATTCCTCATCAATCCAGTACACCCAGCCCAGGCGCGCTTGTACTTTCGCGGCCGCCTCAGGCAGATTGAACGCCGCTCCATCACCTGACCATGTCGATTCGCCGCTGGTCTTCCAGGTCAGCCATCGCCCACGCTCTTGACCGAAATGAATCGGCGCCGGGCTGTAGACCGCATTCCAGCAGCCCAGTAACTGGTCGAATGCTTTATCGGCGGTGTAGGCCAGCGCAGCCCACAAACTCGGCTTGTGGAAGCTCAGCAGACTTTGGCCACCCGAGCCGTCATTCGCTCTAAGCAGCCAGCGTGCATGAGCCAGAGCTTTTTCAGGATCCCGGCTTGAGATTGCAATTCCCGAAAAGCGTTCCTCACAAAGGTCGACAGCGACCTTTGCCACTTTGCCGCCCTTTGGGGCCACCAGCCACAATGGTTCGTCAGGAATCTCGGCGAGGTCTGTCCCGACAAACAGACCTTGGGCGACAACGGGTTCGCCTAATTGATAAAGACGACCCAAAGCGTCTGGCTGAAGTCCTTGGTCGATGATGAAACACATCGATTCGCTGGTAGCGGGCAAGTCTGAAAAATTAAAGCGAGGCTCGGCGAGGAGGGCGCTCAGCGCTTTTACATGCATGTGCAATCCTTACGGCTACAAGCGCCGTTACTCTGTTTTCCGCACAACGGGGTGATGCCTGACTCATTAAGACGGGCAGGGAGCGGTGCTTTCCCCGCCTTATCCGCATCCACAACCTTCATCGGCCCCGGCAACAACGGCGCCGCAGGCGTGCCCACCCCAGGCGAACCCCCGGTATTAACCTTCACCTCAGCGCCGCTGATCGTCACCCCACCCGCATCAACCTTGACGAAGCTGCCACCTGCCTTGGCGGTGAGTTCCATGGCGCCTTCGACCACGACTCGCTGGCCGGCGTAGTAATGGATTTCGTTGCCGGCCTCCACAAACTGCCCAGTCCCAACCTGCACATGCTGCGTCACACCGACCGTCAGGTGATCATCCGCGCGCATTTCGCTAATCCGGTCCAGATGGGTAATCCGGTGCTCTTCAACCTTGAATTCGCTCAACACATTAGCTTCAACGGTGTCATGCCGTTCGTTGCCGACGCGGATTTTCTGGTCGTGTTCGATGTTTTCGTCCCAGTCGCGCTGGGCGTGGATGTAGATCTGTTCGGCGCCTTTCTTGTCTTCGATGCGGAATTCGTTGTAGCCCTTGCCGCCCGGTGAACTCAGGGTTTTGAAGGTGCTGCGGGTCTTGTTGGCGGGCAGGTCGTAGGGGACGACGTTTTCCTTGTGGTACAGGCAGCCGGTGACGAGGGGCTGGTCGGGGTCGCCTTCGAGGAAGGTGACGAGCACTTCCATGCCGATGCGCGGGATGGCGAGGCCGCCGTAGGCGCTGCCTGCCCAGCCGCTGGCGACGCGCATCCAGCAGGTGGTTTTGTCGTCGGACTGGCCGTCGCGGTCCCAGTGGAATTGCACTTTGATGCGGCCGTACTGGTCGCAGTGGATTTCTTCACCGGGCGGGCCGGTGACGACGGCGGTCTGGCTGCCGAGGACTTTCGGTTTCGGGTGTTCGAGGGCAGGGCGGTAGTGTGCGTCCCACGGGGTGGCGAGGAAGCTGTTGCGGTAGCCCTGGTGGAAATCGCTTTTGTTGTCGGTGACGTCGCTGGTGACGTTTTCGCCGAGCACTTGCGGTTGTTTGCCTTCGTGGAAGACTTCCAGCAGCAGCCACAGGTCGTTCCACTCGGCGCGCGGGTGTTCGGCGAGCGTGAGGAAATGGCCGCTGGTGAGGGTCGGTTCGTCACCTTTGCCTTCGGCGAGTTTGTAGTCGCTGCGATGGCGCTCCAGGGCGCGGGTCGAGAGGAACTTGCCGCGCTCGCGAGTCGTGAAGCGGCCGGGGTAATCGTAGTCTTCCAGATCCGGGGCGAATTCGGATTTGACCGCGCCTTCCGGCAGCAACTTGGGTTTTTCGAAATCGTAGTCGCGGCGGCTGACGCGGGTAGTGCGAGTTTCCAGGCGCAGGTTGAAGCGCTTGATCACCGGTTTCTCGGCCGCCATGCCGGAGTCCTGCTGGTAGCTGACCGGTTTCAGTTTGCGGAATACGGTCTGGTCGTCGCCGAACACCAGTTTGTGGCCGCTGCTGCTGTGCTGGAAGTGGAAGTGAATGCCTTCCTCTTCGCACAGACGCTGGATGAAATGCAGGTCGGACTCGTCGTATTGCACGCAATACTCGCGTTCCGGATACTCGGCGCCGAGCTGGAAGCTGTAGGCGTCAGAGAGAATGCCGCGATCTTCCAGCACCTGAGCGATGATTTTCGGCACCGTCAGCTGCTGGAAGATCTGCTGATCATGGTTGTGCTGCAGATAGGCCAATTGTGGCATCAGGCTGATGCTGTAGCGGGTCAGGGTCTTGCCGGAGTCGCCCTGCTCGATGCGATAGACCTGGCCGTGAATCTTGCCTTCGCCAGTGGCGCCGAACGTCAGGCAGGCGCGCTTGTGCAGCAGCTCTTCGAGCTTCAGATCGGGGCGGGCGCTGACCAGTTCGAGGTCGAAACGGAACGGTTCGTTGAGGGCTTCGCGACCGGTGAAGCTGAGGACTTGCAGGTCGGCGTTGGCGTCTTCGATCGAGAGGGTGATGTGGGTTGCGTTGGCGTCCAGCATGCCTTGAATTCCGTCCGTTGAATAAGCAGGTGATGGATGTTGCAGGATTAGACGGCCTCATTCAAGGCGCAAATGGCGTAGGCGTGAGGCCTCAGTGCCATAGGGAAAACCCTTAGGAGGGCGGTTTCGGCCAGTGAAGCCGGGCAGTGAATGGATTTTTAGTGTCTGATCGGGCGCCATCGCGAGCAGGCTCACTCCTGCATTGGATGGGTGGCGGGCATGATTACCGCGTCCACCGAAGATCTCTTGTAGGAGTGAGCCTGCTCGCGATGAGGCGTTCGGATCATCCTACAACCAATGCCAGAACCGGCTCCAGAACCCGCGATTGAGGTCTTCCTTGCACCCGGCATATTGCTGCGCGTACAGATCCGAGCGGTTCTGCACCTTGCGTGCGGTCGGCAGTAGCCACGCTTTACTCGCGTAGGTCTTGTTGCGAAAGCCGCCCCAGCCTTCGTGGTAGTTCAGGTACTGGTTGTAGGCGTCGTATTTGTACACACCGTTGATCGAGGTGGTCTTGTCCATGTACCAGCCGACGAAGTCGATGGCGTCGTCGAAATCTTCGCGATCGGCCCAGTTGCGACCGGTGCTTTTCTGGTAGTCGGCCCAGACTTCGTCCTTGGCTTGCGCGTAGCCGGACGCGGTCGAGACGCGGCCCCAAGGAATCACCCAGAGCAGGTATTTGCGAGGCGTCTTGGCGTCGTAGCGATAGCCGGACTCTTGGTACATGATCGCGAAGGGCACCTGGATCGGCACGCCCCAGCGTTTCTGGGTGACTTGCGCGGCGTCGTACCAGTCGCTTTTCTCGCGGAAGATTGCGCAGATGTCTTCCGGCGAGCGGGGCGGCGAGGTGCCGCAACCGCTCAGCAGGGTGGCCAGGGTCAGGAGGGCGAAGATGTGCCTGCGATTCAAAAGCTGTTTTCCGTCGTGCGCAAAAAGGCCGACAGTCTACGCGCTCAGCTCAATTGATGACGATAGGGCAGATCCGGACCGGTTTTGCTACACGTCAGCGCGGCGGCTTGCACGGCGAACCTGAGCATGCCGTCAATTTGCTCGCGACTGAGCTGCTGCACGCCTGCGACCGAGTCCAGCGAGTGCTCGGTCAGCCAAGTGATCAGCGCTGCCTGGAAGGTATCACCGGCGCCGACGGTATCGGCAATCGTTACCGGGTTGGCCGGCACCGACCATGAGCCGTGGGCGCGACTGAACACGGTCGCGCCGTCGCCGCCGCGCGTCAGGAAGACGATCTGGCAGCGATGTTCGAGCCAGCCTTCAATCACCTGCTGCGGATCCTGCTCGGGATAAAGCAGGCTCAGGTCTTCGTCGCTGACTTTGATCAGATCGGCCAGCCGCACCAGCGTGGCGATGCGCTCGCGCCATAGATCGATGTTCGGCTCGGGATTGAGGCGCACATTGGGATCGAGGCTGATCAGGCGATTGCCGCTTTCGCGCTGAACCAGTCTCAGCAGCGTGTCGCCAATCGGCTGCACCACCAGCGAAAACGAGCCAATGTGCAGGCCGCAAACCTCGTCGCTGAGTGTCGGCAGATGCGCCTCGCTCAACTGCCGGTCGGCACAACCCTCGCCACGGAAGCTGTAATGCGGCGAACCGTTGGCGCCCACGGCGACCATTGCCAGCGTGGTCGGCGCGGCGAAATCCACCAGATAGTCCGGGCGCACGCCTTCGTCCTGCAGCACTTGCTGCAGTCGGCGGCCGAGGTAGTCAGTGGACAGGCCGCCGAACAACGCCGAGTCCACGCCCAAACGCCGCAAACCGACGGCAACGTTGAACGGCGAGCCGCCGGCAATCGCTTTGAAATTGACTTTGGAGGCCAGACCGCTGGCATCGTTTTCGCTGAAGAAATCAAACAGGGCTTCGCCACACACCAGGTACATAGTTGTTTGCTCGTTATAGGGTTGCGACATGCTGTTGATAGCGTTCGTAGGCCTGCTGGAACGCCGCGACATTGGCGGCAATCGGCAGGGTTTCACTGCGCGCGTCGAGTTTCACGCAGCGTTCGCACAGAGCGGCCAGGGAGACATCGTCACCGTTCAAACGCAACGCGCACCACGCTGCCTGAATCGCTGCGCCCAGTGCGGCGGCTTCGCTTTGTTCGGTGCAGATCACCGGGGCGTTCATGATGTCGGCGACGATCTGCCGCCACACTGCGCTCTTCGAGCCGCCGCCGATCAGGCAGATGCGCAGGCTTTGTAAACCATTCTGACGGAGCAAATCCAGCCCGTAGCGCAAACCGAAGGTGGTGCCTTCGACGGCGGCGCGGCACAGATTGGCCTGGGTCAGATTGTCCATGGTCAGCCCGTGCAGGCTGCCGGTCGCGTGGGGCAGGGCGGGGACGCGTTCGCCGTTGAGAAACGGCAGCATGCTCACGCCTTCGGCGCCGATCGGCGACTGCGCGACCAATTCATTGAAGGTCTGCAGATCGAGCTTGAACAATTCACGAATCGCGCCGGTGGCGTTGGTCAGATTCATGGTGCAGATCAGCGGCAGCCAGCCACCACTGGACGAGCAGAACGTGGCCACCGAGGCATCGGCGCTGACCTTCGGCGCGTCGGAGAAGGCGTAGACCGTGCCGGACGAACCGAGGCTCATGGTGATCGCGCCGGGCTGGATATTGCCGGTGCCGATGGCGCCCATCATGTTGTCGCCACCGCCGCTCGAGACCACGGCGTTGGGGTTGATGCCGAGTTGCTCGGCAATCGCTGGCAGGAGGGTGCCCACGGCGGCGTGCGCGTCGATCAGCTCCGGCAGCGCGGTTTGCAAACGGCCGCTGGCGTCGATGTCGCGCAGGATCTGCAAATCCCACTGACGCGTGCGTACGTTGAAATAACCGGTGCCGGAAGCGTCGCCGTATTCGCTGCAGGCGCGGCCGGTAAGCCAGTAGTTGAGGTAGTCGTGGGGCAACAGAATGCGCGCGATACGTGAGAAAACTTCCGGATGCTGCTCTTTGGTCCAGAGCAGTTTCGACACCGTGTAACCCGGTGCAATGACCACGCCGAGGCGTTCCAGCGAACCTTGCTCGCCGCCCAGTTGCGCGAGCAAGCGGTCGTTTTCCGGCGTGGTTTCGGTATCGCACCAGAGCTTGGCCGGGCGCAGCACTGCGCCTTGCTCGTCGAGCAGGACCAGACCGTGTTGCTGCCCGGAGACGCCGACGCCGAGAATCGCCTGACCGTCGACATTGGCCGCCTGCAAGGCCTGGCGAGTGGCACTGACGAAAGCGTCGAGCCACTGCTGGACGTCTTGTTCGCGGCGGCCATTGGCGCCGCTGATCATCGTATGGGGCGCCGCGCCCAGACCGAGCACCTGACCGCTGTCGGCATCGAGGATGATCGCTTTGGTGCCTTGGGTGCCGCAGTCGATACCCAGGAAGAGCTTTGTTGTTGTCATGTATGGGCCTGTCAGATTGCGCTGAAGATCAAGAGCTACCCCCTCACCCCAGCCCTCTCCCCCAGGGGGGCGAGGGGGAAAGGGAGCAGATTTTCATGCTTTTCAAGCTTTGTATTCGACTCGGAATTTCAGGTCGATGAACAACGGAAGAACCCCGCGGTCGGTTCCCTCTCCCCCGGGAGAGGGCTAGGGTGAGGGGCTTTTCAGCCGAGCACCCGTTCCAGAGTCCGCGAAACCCCAACCTCGCGCAGACTCTGGCAGCACCATTCGAACGCCGCAACAAACTCCGCCGATTTAGCGATCGCCGTGCCGAAAATCTCTTCCACGCCCAGCAGGCGTTCGCTGATCAACTCATCGTCCGCCACCAGTCCCTGACAGAAAGCCGCTCGCGGATCCGGAATCGAATACGTATCGCCGTTCTCGTCCACGCCCTTCAAATACGAGGCCCACGCCGCGACGACCAGTGCCGCGCGTTTGGTCTCTTTGCCATCCACAATCAACCGATTGATCGTCGGCACGGTGAATTTGGGAAACTTCGACGAGCCATCCGAACACACCCGCTCAAGCTGATCGGCAATCGCCTGATTGGAAAACCGCGCCACCAGCGTGTCCTTGTACTCGCTCAGATCGATGCCCGGCACCGGCGCCAGTTGCGGCGTCACATCCAGGTCCATATAGGCGCGCATGTACCGCACGAACAGCGGGTCGTTCATGGTCTCGTGGACGAAGCGATAACCCTTGAGAAAGCCCAGATACGTCAGCGCCAGATGACTGCCGTTGAGCAGTTTGATTTTCATCTCTTCGTACGGCGACACATCGTCGGTGAACTGCACCCCGACCTTTTCCCATGCGGGGCGGCCGTTGCCGAATTTGTCCTCCAGCACCCAC
Source organism: Pseudomonas sp. HN2 (assembly GCF_020736465.1). Lineage (NCBI taxonomy): Bacteria > Pseudomonadati > Pseudomonadota > Gammaproteobacteria > Pseudomonadales > Pseudomonadaceae > Pseudomonas > Pseudomonas sp. HN2. Next base: position 3,334,753 of record NZ_CP085885.1, on the reverse strand, counting down.
TGCACAAACGGTTCGCAGACCACCGGCCAGGCATCGTCAACGGCGTGTTTGTCGGCCAGTTGCAGGCGATGTGCGGTGCTGGTCATCGGTGTAATGCGGTCGACCATGGCGTTGGGGAAACTGACGTTCTGCTCGATCCACTCGCGCAGTTGCGGATCACGCAGGGCGGCGAAGGCCAGCAGCGCCTTGCGGGCGACCGCGCCGTTGTGCGGCAGGTTATCGCAGGACATCACCGTGAACGCCGGAACGCCCGCCGCTCGGCGTTTGGCCAGTGCGGCGCAGAGGAAACCGAACACGGTGCCCGGCGCTTCGGGATGGGCCAGGTCGTGTTGAATCTGCGGCAGATGCGCCATGAACTCGCCGTTGCTGTCGTCGATACAGTAACCGCCCTCGGTGATGGTCAGGGAGACGATGCGGATCTGCGGTTCGGCCAGTTTGTCGATTAGCGCCTGTGCGCCATCTTCGGCGAGCAGCATGTCGCGGATGGCGCCTATGACGCGCACTTCGGTGTCGTCGCTGTCGCCCAGTTCGAACAGAGTGAACAGATAATCCTGCTCGCGCAGATCATCGCGAGCGCGGCGATCTTCCGGGCGCAGGCCGACGCCACATATGGCCCAGTCGAGCGCTTCGCCAGTGTTCATCAAGGCATCGGTGTAATAGGCCTGATGCGCGCGGTGGAAGCCACCGACGCCAATATGGGCGATGCCCTGGCGTGTGTCGCCGAGGTCGTAGCCGGGGAGTTGCACTTCGGCGGCGAGGCGATTGAGGTTCTGTTGGTTGAGTTTCATCGGATAGTCTCGAAATCAGGCGGCAGCGCGCAGTGGGCGGGTCAGCGCCACACCCTCGGCGTCGAACAGATGGCAGTGAGTCGGGTCCAGGCGCAGGCTCAATTGCTCGCCATAACGGCTGGCCAGATCGCCGCGCACGCGCATGGTCAGGGCTTCGCCGGCGCTGGTGGTAACGTGGCAGAAGGTGTCGCTGCCGAGGCGTTCGCTGACGTCGGCAGTCACCTGCAACGTGCAGTCGCCGGGTTGCGCCAGCTCCAGGTGTTCCGGGCGAATGCCCAGCGTCACCGCGCTGCCGACGCTGAGGTTGGCGGCATTGAACGGCAGGGTGATGCGCGTGCCGGCGTCCAGCGCAACTTCGCAGCTGGCGCCGTCGATGCGCGCGATCTTGCCTTTGAGGAAACCCATTTTCGGCGTGCCGAGAAAGCCGGCGACGAACAGGTTGGCCGGGTGGTGATAGAGGTCAAGCGGCGAGCCGACCTGTTCGATCCTGCCGCCGTTGAGCACCACGACCTTGTCGGCCATGGTCATCGCTTCGACCTGATCGTGGGTCACGTAGATCATCGTTGCTTGCAGGTCTTTGTGCAGGCGCAGCAGCTCCAGACGCATCTGCACGCGCAACGCCGCGTCGAGGTTGGACAGCGGTTCATCGAAAAGGAAAATCTTCGGGTTGCGCACGATGGCACGGCCGATCGCCACGCGCTGGCGCTGGCCGCCGGACAGCTGCTTGGGTTTGCGCTCGAGCATCGGCCCGAGTTCGAGAATGCGCGCCGCTTCGCCGACCTTGCGCTCGACCTCGGCTTTCGGCACGCCGGCCAGATCGAGGGCGAAGGACATGTTCTTCTTCACGGTCATGTGCGGATACAGCGCGTAGGTCTGGAACACCATCGCCAGATCACGCTTGGCCGGGCTGACTTCGGTGATGTCGCGGCCGTCGAGTTCGATGGTGCCGCCGCTGACTTCTTCCAGGCCGGCGATCAGCCGCAGCAGGGTGGACTTGCCGCAGCCCGACGGGCCGACGAAGACCACGAACTCCTTGTCGTTCACTTCCAGGTCGATGCCCTTGATGATGGAAAAGCCTTCGAAGCCTTTTTGCAGATTCTTGATTTTCAGGTTGGCCATGAGATGGGCCTCCGTGGTTTTCATTCTGTTAAGCCGGACGCGCTTTTCTGTAGGAGTGAGCCTGCTCGCGATAGCGGAATGTCCTTCAACATTGATGTCGACTGACACGGCCGAATCGCGAGCAGGCTCACTCCTACAGGGGAATGTGTTCGCTCAGGGGTATTCATTTCACGGCACCAAACGACAGCCCGCGCACCAGTTGTTTCTGGCTGATCCAGCCGAAGATCAGAATCGGCGCGCAGGCGAGGGTCGAGACTGCCGACAACTTGGCCCAGAACAGACCTTCGGGGCTTGAGTACGAGGCGATCAACGCAGTCAGTGGCGCGGCATTCGACGAGGTCAGGTTCAGCGACCAGAACGCCTCGTTCCAGCACAGGATCAGCGACAGCAGCACGGTCGAGGCGAGGCCGCCCTTGGCGATCGGCAGCAGCACGCGCACCATTTCCTGCCACAGCGTCGCGCCATCAAGCCGGGCGGCTTCGAGGATGTCTTTGGGGATGTCCTTGAAGTAGGTGTAAACCATCCAGACCACGATCGGCAGGTTGATCAGCGTGTAGATCACGATCAGTGCAATGCGCGTGTCGAGCAGGCCAAAGCTCTTGGCCAACAGGTAGATCGGCATCAGCACGCCCACCGGCGGCAGCATCTTGGTCGAGAGCATCCACAGCAGCGTGCCTTTGGTGCGCTGGGTTTCGTAGAACGCCATCGAGTAGGCCGCCGGCACCGCGATCAACAGACACAGGGCGGTGGCGCTGAAGGAGATCACCACCGAATTCCAGGCGAAACTGAAATAGTCGCTGCGCTCGTTGATGTGCAGGTAGTTCTCCAGCGTCGGTGTGAAGATGAACTGCGGCGGCGTAGCGAAGGCGTCGATTTCGCTCTTGAAGCTGGTCATCACCATCCAGAAGATCGGGAAGAAAATCACGATCGCGATGGCCCAGGCCAGCGTACCGAGCAGCAGGCTTTGCAGGCGGCGGGATTGTTGGAGCGTCATGGCAGGCCTCACGCTTTGTCAGTCAGGTTTTTGCCGATCATCCGCACCAGAATGATCGCGGCGATGTTGGCGATGACCACGGCAATCAAACCGCCCGCCGAAGCCATGCCGACGTCGAACTGCACCAGCGCCTGGTTGTAGATCAGGTAGGCGAGGTTGGTCGAGGCGTAGCCGGGGCCGCCATTGGTGGTGGTGAAGATTTCCGCGAATACCGAGAGCAGGAAGATCGTTTCGATCATCACCACCACGGCGATTGGCCGTGCCAGATGCGGCAGCGTCAGATGCCAGAAAATCGCAATCGGGCCGGCCCCGTCCAGGCGTGCGGCTTCCTTCTGTTCCTGATCCAGCGACTGCATCGCCGTCATCAGAATCAGGATCGCGAAGGGCAGCCATTGCCACGAAACGATGATGATGATCGACAGCAGCGGGTAGTGCGCCAGCCAGTCGACCGGTTGCGCGCCGAACAACTTCCAGATGTAGGCGAGGATCCCCGAAACCGGGTGGAAGATCAGGTTCTTCCAGATCAGCGCACCGACGGTGGGCATGATGAAGAACGGCGAAATCAGCATCACTCGCACCAGACCGCGACCCAGAAATTCGCTGGCCTCCAGCAACGCGCTGATCAGCACGCCGAAGACCACGCTGATCAGCAACACGCTGCCAACCAGCAACAACGTATTGGTCGCGCCGGGCATGAAACCCGAATCAGTGAGGAAATAGGTGAAGTTCTCCAGCCCGACAAATTCGTTTTCACCGGGGTAGAGCAGGTTGTAGCGGATCATCGAAAAGTACAGGGTCATGCCCAGCGGCACGATCATCCACAGCAGCAAGAGTGCCACCGAAGGACTGACCAGAAACCAGCCTGGGTTGCGCACCCGCAGCTTGCGCTGGGGTGGCGACAGGTCGATGTGGGCTTTGGCAGTTGAAGTATTCATGGCAGTAACCGATTCGACAGGCGAATGAAGATCCCCTGTAGGAGTGAGCCTGCTCGCGATAGCGCAATATCATTCAACGTTGATGTCGACTGACACGGCCTCATCGCGAGCAGGCTCACTCCTACAAAAGCAGGAGCAAGCTTTGCGGATTACTTCGGATAACCCGCGCGCTTCATCTCACGTTCCGTGGTCTGCTGCGCCGCTGCCAGCGCCTGATCCACCGTGGTCTGGCCGATCAGCGCGGCCGAGAACAGCTTGCCGACCTGGGTGCCCACGGCCTGGAATTCAGGAATGGTCACCAGCTGAATGCCAATGTACGGCACTGGTTTGAGCGTCGGCTTGCTCGGGTCGGCGGCCTTCAGCGACTCCAGCGTCACCTTGGCAAACGGCGCGGCGCTCATGTACGCGTCGCTGTAGGTCGAAGCGCGGGTGCCCGGTGGCACGTTGGCGATGCCATCGGTCTTGGCAACCAGTTCGCCGTACTCTTTGGAAGTGGCCCACGCGCTGAAGGTTTTCGCCGCGTCCTTGGCCTTGGAGCTGGTCGGAATCGCCAGCGCCCACGAATACAGCCACGCCGAGCCTTTGTCGGTGACCTGATGCGGGGCGAAGGTGAAGCCGACGTGATCGGCGACCTTGCTCTGGGTCTTGTCGGTGACGAACGAGCCGGCGACGCTGGCATCGACCCAGATCGCGCATTTGCCACTGTTGAACAGGGCGAGGTTTTCGTTGAAACCGTTGCTGGATGCGCCCGGCGGGCCGGATTTCTTCATGGTGTTGACGTAGAAATTCAGCGCATTTTTCCATTCCGGCCCGCTGAATTCCGGTTTCCACTGCTCATCGAACCAGCGCGCGCCGTAGGCGTTGGCGACCGTGGTGACCAACGCCATGTTTTCGCCCCAGCCGGCCTTGCCACGCAGGCAGATGCCGTATTGCTCTTTGTCTTTCTGGGTGAGTTTTTCCGCGAAACCGGCGATCTCTTCCCAGGTCGGACGCTCCGGCATGGTCAGCCCGGCGTCCTTGAACAGGTCGGTGCGGTAGTAGGTGATCGAACTCTCTGCGTAGAACGGCAGCGCATACAGCGAACCTTTCACCGACAGGCCTTCGCGCACCGAGGGGAACACGTCGTCCAGAGCGTAACTGGCCGGCAGATCCTTCATCGGCTCGAGCCAGCCCTTGCCGCCCCAGAGTGCCGCTTCGTACATGCCGATGGTCAACACGTCGAACTGTCCGCCCTGGGTGGCGATGTCAGTGGTCAGACGCTGACGCAGGACGTTTTCTTCCAGCACCACCCAATTGAGCTTGATGTCCGGGTGCTCGCTCTCGAAGGTCTTCGAGAGTTTTTGCATGCGGATCATGTCGCTGTTGTTGACGGTGGCGATGGTCAGGGTCTGGGCGCCAAGGCTGACGCTGCTGAGGGTCATGCAGGTGAGAGCGAGCAGAGCTTTTGCAGTGGGTTGCATCGTGCACTCCTTTTCTGACACCCGTCGGGGCAGAAGGACAGTTATTGTTTTTGTGTCTTCCGAATGCAGGAAGAATCTGCGCTGATTACAGCCTTCAATGGCAGGACTGACAAATCATCCCTAGCACTTTTGTTGATACTTTTTTGCACTGGGGTTTGCTTGGGGGAACGCAGGGAAGGGGTTTTGCGCGATGGAGCGTTAGCGAATGCGTACAGATTTCTGATGCCAACACAGCCCCTGTAGGAGTGAGCCTGCTCGCGATAGCGGTGTTTCACATTGCAAATGTGTTGGCTGACTCACCGCCATCGCGAGCAGGCTCACTCCTACAGGGGCTTTGTTTATCAGCCGTGGTTTTGTTCTGTCAGGCGCTGCACCGCCAGCCGTCGATAGTGCGAAGGCGTCATGCCCTTGAGCTGCTGAAAGCGCCGATTGAAGTTGGAAATATTGTTGAAGCCCGACTCGAAGCACACCTCAGTCACCGGTTTGTCGCCGTCGGCCAGCAGTTCACAGGATTTGCTGATGCGCAGGCGATTGACGAACTCGATGAAGTTGCGCCCGGTGGCCTGTTTGAACACTCGACTGAAATAGGTCGGCGTCATGCCCAAGTGTTCGGCCACCTCTTCCAATGAAATATCTCGGGCGTAGTGACTGAAGATGTAATCGACCGCACGGTTGGTGCGGTCGATGTTGTGTTCGTCGGCCAATTGCGGCGTGGTGGCGCCGGACAGCAACTGGAAATCGTCACTGGCCGCGAGCAGTTCCATCAGGATGAAAAAGTGCCCGAGGCGGGTGATGCCGCTGCTGTCGGCGATGCGTTGCATCAGCGTCATCGCCTGGCGGATCGTGCGTTTGCAGCGGAACTCGATGCCGTACTGCGCACGCTCAAGCAGCGGCGCGAGACTTTTCAGTTCAGCGAAAACCTGATGCCCGCTTTCGAATAATTCGTCGGTGAAGTTGACGAGCATGTCGCGTTTCTCGACCACTTCATCTTCGGCGACCTGGCTGATCCAGTTGTGCGGCAGGTTGGGCCCGGTGAGAAACAGGGTTTCCGGATAGAAGTTGCCGATGTAGTCGCCGATGAACACCTTGCCGGAACTGGCGACGATCAGGTGCAGTTCGTATTCCTTGTGAAAATGCCAGCGCACCAGCGGGCAGGGGAAGCCGTGCTGGCGGTAGATGATGGACAAACCGTTATGGTCGTCCATCAACTCGTAGGAAGGATCGGTCACGCGAGCGGTTCGGGTCATGACGGGCACTTTTTTATTATCGCTGCGCGATCATGCCTCGTTTTTCGACATTTGTGCCACTTCTGCACGGTCGCCCGTTTACGCCGCTTGGTTGAGCTTGGCGCGAGCCTTTTGCAGGTTGGCCATCTGGCAGAAACGCACGATGTGCGAGTTTTTGATGAAGTCGAAATTGATGATGTTGCACTTGCGCGCCCAATCCGACTGAGCCGGGTCGAACCAACTGTCGAGACTGTCGAGGATTCGCTGCGGGCCGCCGAGGGTGTAACTGGTTGCCGACAGCGACCACGGGCGAAGCGTACTGACGGCTGTGCTCAATACGTTGGTGATATAGCCATGCAGATCCGAGGTACTGACGTGCGATTGACCGATCCATTTGTGATTGATCTGGCTGTAGAAACGATAGTCCCGCGTGTCCCAGGTCATCGGCGCGGCCACCATGATGCGTTGCAACGGATTGATGGCTTTTAGTTGGCCCAGCGTCAGATGCAGATTGTCGGTGGGAATCAGTCGCTCACCAAGGTTTTCCACTAACGCCGCTTTGAATTCCGCGTGATTGAATGGATCTTTAGCGCCGGAAAGTTCATGAAAGTCGAGGATGATGAACTCATCCGGACTTCTTTCATAAAATCCCTTCACGTCCCGTATAAGGTCTTCCAGAGTTCGTGAAGAGGTATATCCATTGTGGTGGAAACGGAATTTGGCCAGTTGGTTTGCTTTGTTGTCGTAAACGAGGCGCACGTCGAGTGCGCGAGCGCCGCGATTCAACTGCGAATAAAAGGAAACGTCCTGACAGGCAAGCCAGTTTTTTCCGGGAATCAGCGCGTAAGAGGCATCCCAGTCACAACCGGCGTTATGCGCACCGGGCAAAGTCATTTCGAAGAGTGAAAGATTGTCAATGTCTGGAGCGTCAGCCATCCACTGATAGGTTTGAATGTTGTCGAAGTTTTCCATGTTGCATATCCTGCGAATGAAGTTGATAAAAAGTTGCGCGCAGGATGTTTATAAGCATATTCAACGGGTCGAGAAAGTGTGCTTTTAATGCAAGTGATGTAGTTGGAGCAATTATCAATCCGCTGGATGTAATTGGTTCTTGGCCTCAATCCATTGAGCCATGTACTGGGTACTTTTCAGTGTGTGGTGTCGTAACATGGCACCAGTAAAGTTATTGTTTCTAAGTTGTGCCAGGTTTTGTCGGCAATCGTTGATCCTGTCGATCAGACGAGGGGCGTGCACGCTGCGCTGATAACGCTGCTGCAAAAGTGTCGACGCCTCAATCTGCGCTTGCTGCCAGCGCAGCGGATTTTCGTACAGTTGCACGGCCTGTTCGGCAAAGCTGTTCGCGTCGAGGGCAACGGCTCCTGGCCACGGCGTGTCGCCATGCATGGCTTCGGCGCCAATCGGCGTGGTGACACTGGGCGTGCCGCACAGCATGGCATCAAGCAGTTTGCCCTTGATGCCGGCGCCAAAGCGCAACGGTGCCAGGCAGACTCGGGCTGCAGACATCACCTCGAGGGCATCTTCGGCCCAGTCCATGATGTGAAAGCCCTGCGCGGGATTGTGCAGCGCTGTGGCCTTGGGCGGCGTATAGGCACCATAGACATGCAGTTGCGCGCGAGGCAGCCGCGCGCGGATCAGCGGCCACAGGGTGGTTTTCATCCAGAGCACAGCGTCCCAGTTCGGCGCGTGGCGGAAGTTGCCAATGCTGAGGAAATGCGCGCGTTCGGCGAAGCCTGGCAGGGCGGTGTCCGGAAGATCGATCATCAGCGGACACCAGTGCAGGATTTGCCGTGGCAGGCCGAATTGCCCTGCGAGCAAGTCGATTTCGACTTCGGAAATCATCAGATTCAAGTCACACCGATACAGCGCAGCGATTTCCCGTTTGGCCAGATCGGTGCCGGCCATCAACTGGAATTCTTCGTGCAATGCCGGTGCAAACAGCCCGGTGAAATCAGTCTGCTCGTCGTTGCTTTTCAGTCGGTCCTTGAGGCGCTGATGACGCGCATGACGCAGGCTTTGCAGATCAGAAGTTTCCAGGATACGCAGGGCGTCCGGACAGTGTTTCTCCACGCGCCAGCCAAACTGTTCTTCCATCATGAACTGATCGAACAGCACGATATCCGGCGCCAGCGCGCTGATGAACGCGTCGAAACTGCTGTTGTTGAGCTGAATCGGCACTTCCTCAATGCCCATCGCTGTCAGGTCAGCCTTGTGCTCACCCGGGCCGGCCGGGCTGCTGAAGGTGACTTTCCATCCTTGCTCCAGGAACGTCTCGAGGATCTGCATGACATGCCCGCTGGCCGCGGAGGATCGGGGCTCGGGCCAGACGTAGCCGATGACCAGAACTTTGGTGTTATGCGAATGGCTCACGACTGATCCTCTGACCCATGGAAAAGGGCGCAATTAAATCACAGCGAGGTGATCGGATTGCACCCTGTTCGCCGCCAGGCCGTTTCAGTGCTCAGCTGACCGGTTTGGCGAGATTGAGCAGCAGCGGCCCCTGCAGGAACTTGCCAGCAGCGGTGTTCCGCACGGCCTCATCGATGGTCTTCATATTGAAGCTCAAGATGGCCGGGCGGGTTTGCGCTTGATCGAGCAGGGACACCGCGAGCATGTAGGACTCGGCGTTGGCCAGCGCAGGATGTTTCTGCACCAGTTTCGGCAGACTGGCCTTCACCCGGTCGTACTCGACGAATCCCTCCCGGTGCGCACTTGCATGATGTGGATTGATCAGGTTGTCCGGATGTGCCTTGCGCGCATCACGGGCCAGCTCGAGCAATCCGACGGCATCGAATTCTGCGTGATACAACTCGGGGTAGACCTTGCCGTAATACAGATCGAGGGTGTCCGGGCCACCGTGGGACATCTCATGAATCAAAACGTCGGCGACGCAACCGACGTCGTAGCGTGACGACTTGTAGAACTCGTTCAGATTGTCCGGATAGATCGACAGAAACCTGACGGCCGATTCGTCGATTTTCTCGCCGGTGCGCAGCGCCGTCTTCCAGCGCTTATACGCCGCAGGCGACAGCGAGGCGATCACGTCCGGCTGATGGGGGCGGAACGTTACGTTACTGAAGCTGATCGATTCGAGATCCTTGCGCATGGTGCTGAAGTGTTTTGACAGATGTTGGACCACTTCATCGGAATCGTTGCCGAATACATGCTTGAGCACTGCGCTGATGTCGTCGTTGGATGACCGCTGCGACAGCGCGCTGATGGCGTTGTCCAGTTTGGTCCGGGCACGGGGAATGGCTTTTTTCAGATAGCCCCGGGTGTAACTGAACGGCTTGAAGCGGCCGAACAGGCGCCGCAGCGGGGAGAAATTCCCGAGGTCGAGTATTTTCAGGCGCGGCCCCCAGGCGCCGCCGGTGCGGATGTTCAGCGCGTGCCAATCGTGGTTGCGCTCGAGCACTGCGATGTCGATCGCCTCGCCAAGCGCGTCGGCCCCTCGCCAGGTCGCCTGACGCACATCGCGGGTGTGGGAAAGCTTGAGCCAGTCACGACCCTCAGTGCCATGCATCAATCGTCTCAATTGCACGCTGGCGCTGTGCGCGGCGTCGAGCGCGTTTTCCCCGGCAAATACGACTCCGCGCTTGACCAGACGCAAGCCCTTGCGGGCAAGGGTGGGCACGCCGTCGAGCGGGTTGATCAACGACACGGCCGCGCGGGCCACGGCTTTGGCGACCTTCAGCAGTTTGAGGGTGGTCGACCCGGTCTTGGCGATGATGCTCGCTGCCGACGCGCCAAGACCGACCAGCAGACCGATGACCGACAGGCCGTCCAGAACGCAGCCACCGATGCCTTCGGCCACACGATCGGTGCGTCCGGAACGAATGTCTTCAATGCACTGTTTGAACGGCACGATGACATTGACTGCCAGGTTCTCGACGGTTTCCCTGGTATCGCGCCATTCTTCCAGGCCGTTGCGTACATCCAGAGCGGCATACAGCTCTTCGCGGCGGGCAACCGGATGGTTGTCCAGCACGCACTCGGCGATCTCATCCAGTTGCGCTGAGAAGAACAGCGGAACCGCGCGCACATCGGTCGCTTCAAGTTGCAACTGCCAGAGCTTTTCAACCACCACTCTGGATGTCACGCCCTGACGTGGTTCGCTGCCCTCGCGGTAGGCGGCGTAATCCAGGGGCCACTCGCTGGCTTTGTTTTTGTCCTGGAAATCGTATTTGCTGCCGGTATACGAGAGGGTCGGACGCTGGTTGAGCAGGCCGCTGTCTTGCAACCGGACCGCCAGATCGGGACGCTCGCAGCAGAGGCCGCGCAGCGTGAACAGTTCGTACGCGCGGATCTGATCGCCGTGGGTGCAGCACAGAATGATCCCGTAACGCCCGTTGGCTTCATCCCGCTGGATTTGTGTTTCCTGATTCGGATTGAGTGGATTGACTTCTTTCCTGACGGTGTAAAGAGTCATTTTTCCGCGGGTCAAGGCGAGACGATCGCGCTCCGGCATTTGCGTGATCGCCATTTTGATCAGCGACGACAAGCTCTCGCGCACATTCTGGTAGTAACGAGCAAACGCCTGTTCAAACAGTGGCAACGGCGATTGCAGTTCGGCCAGGCGGGCGAAAGCATCGGCTGGGGGGTGGAAGTTATCGCGGGTCTTGAATTTGTCCGACAGCTGTCCGTCCTCAACCAGATCCCCGGAAAGATACAGATCGAGAATCGACAGGCGCATGCGCAGCAGACCATTGATTGCGTATTCGTTGTTGTCAGTGGCACTGGCGAGGAAGTCCCAGAACTCGCTGAGGATTCCCGCTGGATGCGCAGCCTTGAGACCTTCCAGCCAGCTACGTTCGCCGAAACTGTCCAGGTACTTTATTTCGAAGGCCTGCTGTTCGAGATAGGGGTCGGCGGGCATCACTTCCTCCAGTGCCCGCAAGGCGATTTTGCGCCGGTCGGGGGGCGCGCTGGACAACCCGCTCTCGGATTGGGCAAGGGCTCCCATGTAGCGCGAAAAATACGTGCTGGCGTTGATCACCGCTGCCTTGTCGTAGTCCTTGGCACTGCGGTAGGGGATAACCCCGGTCAGTACCGCCCAGTCCACTACCGCCGCGATCGCCGCCGTTTCGTACAGCTTGTCGAGCTCGGGGGAGGCCGGAGTCAGTTCGGAAAACGTCTTGAGTTGCGCAAATGTCATGGCGCGCGTGCTGCCAGGGGCGGCGTGTTCGATGACCGCGACGGTCTGGCGAACAGTTACCCAGCCAGGCTTGTCCAGCGTCAGCCCGGGCGGGATCTGTCCGATCAGCAGCTCCGGAGCTCCGCCCGCCAGTAACAGATGCGCTGCCAGTGGGGCGTTGTGCGCTTCGCTCAGGCCTTGGTCAACCAGATGCTGTTCGAACAAGACGCGTACTTGCGCGGCGCTTCGTCCGGCATTCGCTGGCTGATAGAAGTCATAACCCGCGACAAGGGGTTGATCGGAGCGCAATTGCATGTCGATGATCAGCGCCGCCAGCACCAACTCGTCGAGCTGGCGATCGCGGACGTCCGGGTCATCGGCTTCCAGATGCCAGCCGAGCCGCTCATGCAACGTGGCTCCGAGTGCGCGCGCGGTCTTGCCACGCAGGAAGTTTTGCAGAAACTTGTCTGCGTGCTCGCGTATGTCCGGCGCCGGGATCAGGTTGAAGTTGGCGAACGCCAGTGCCTGCAACAGGCTAGTCGCACCTCGGGTCAACTCATGCACGGTATGGGTGATGACGTGGCGGTCTGTGATCGATAAATGAAACGGCGAGGATTGATCGGCGTGGAGCATTTCTTGGTAATCGCCCAGGATGGGTGGCTCAGGCAGTTCGAAGGCCAGCCATTCGATCAATGACCTGGTCTCGCCAATAGTGGTCGGCACGTTATAACCGTGGAAACTCAACCACTGCACTATGCCGATCACTTGGCCGGAATAAACCACCCCGCCAATGCTTTTTGCCAGATCGGCAAGCATGTTGACTTCTTCGGAAAAGATTGACGTTTGCGCGCTATCGAATGAAACGCTGAACCGATGGGATTCGAACTCCGAAGCATAAACAATGAAAATGCTGGCGTTGGCGTCAACCCCTAGCTGGATATCAGCGGCGTACGAGTGTTTGCGTAATAGCTGAGCAAACTCGGGGGCCTCGATCATTGTTTCAAAGGCATTGCGTGCCGGCTCACAGCGTTCATCAAAACTGCTGCCGATAACCCTGGGTATGAAACGATCCTGCACATTGAATACGCTGCTGGAAGGCAGTGAGGCGCTTGCCGAGTAATCACCGGCAGAGACACTGAATTCGCTCGCTTCAAGAGCTTTTGCAAGCGCCCCGGCAATAAGGGCGCGTTCCTGTTTGTTGAATGCGGAGCGATCGACGGCGGCAGGCACGTCTGACGAGATGAACTTCATGGGCTCTATCCTGATTGAATATCGAAAGTTCCCTGGCTGGATATTCGTTAAGTATTAACGCGGCCAAAGTTCATTCAGGATAGAGATGCATCTCGGATAATGGCGGTGATAGTTGATTACCGGGTGTTATCGGATATGACAAGTTGCTTCCAGTGAAACAACTATCAGGATTTTTTCAGGATGCTTTTGACTTTGTCGCGCAATTGATCGATGGAAAACGGTTTGCCGATGGCATGCATGTCGGCGGGCACCGGAATATTTTCGGCATAACCGCTGGCAAACAGGATGGGCAGAGCAGGGCGCAGTTCCCGCGCCCTGTCAGCGAGTTCGCGGCCATCCATGCCAGGCAGGCCATGGTCGGTCATCATCAAATCGATCTGCTTGCCAGCCTTCGCGAGAATCTTGAGTGCCGCGTTACCGTCTTCAGCCTCCAGCACAGTGAATCCCAGCTCCTCAAGCACATCCACGATGAGCATGCGCACGATGTTGTCATCTTCTACGACAAGGATGGTGGGGGCATTGGCAGACATGGCGGGACTCTCAAAAAATGAAATCGGGGGATACCGGGTGATCGAAATTGCCGGACTCTTGCATGAGTAAGTGGCGCATAGCCACAAGTTCCCAGGCTGATACAAAAAAGAACACGTACGTGCGGTGCGGCAAGGATAACCGTTGGCGTCGTCCAATGCGCAGGCGTGCGTAGGAAAATGCCATCAAATGTGTGAGAAAAATGGATCCATGCCAGGGTTTTGGGGCAAACTCTCGGGTTTTCAACAGTTCGACAAGGCTGCCCCATGTCCTCTCCGTCCTCGGTTGATGAACAACGGTTCCGCAAACTCCTGAGTCGCAACGTCAGCCTGCCGCTGGGCGTCGGCGTGCTCAGTGCGGTGTTTTTCGTCTCGCTGATCACTTATTTGCTGTCCGTCATCCAATGGGTCGAGCACACCGACCGGGTGATCAATAACGCCAATGAGGCGGTGAAACTCACCGTCGATCTGGAAACCGGCATGCGCGGTTATCTGCTCAGCGGTGACGAGCACTTCCTCGACCCGTATGAAATCGCCAAACCGCGTATCGATGTCGCCCTCCATACGTTGCTGGAGCTGACCGCCGACAATCCGGTGCAGACCGATCGTCTGCGGCGTTTGCAGGCGTTGCAGGTGGAGTGGGCCAATTACGCGCAGTCGATGATCGATCTGCAGCGCAGCAGCGGCGATTATCGCGGTGCGGTCAAGGCCGGGCGGGGCAAGCGCCTGACCGATGAAATTCGCAAGCAGTTCGAAGACGTCATCGAGACCGAGCAGGTGCTGCGTGCCACGCGCAACGAAGACGTGCGCCGCACCACCATCTGGAGCATCACGCTTTACCTGATCTTCATCGTTGGTATCAGCGGGTTGCTGGCTTACATCGGTCGACGGGACCTGGTCAATCTCTCGACCGATTACAGCGCCAACCTCGCCGCGCAACAGGCCAGCGCCGAGCGTCTGGAGAAACAGGCGTGGTTGCGCAACGGCCAGACACAATTGGCCGAGCAGGTGCTGGGGCAACTGACGCTCAATCTGCTGGGGCGCAACATCCTGCAATTCTGCGCGCAATACCTCGGCACCGCCGTCGCCGCTCTCTATGTGCGCGAAGAGCATGGCGGCCTCAAGCGCGTCGCTACTTACGGCTTCTCCCGCGAGCAGGAAGAGCTGAATCAAACGATTTACAGTGGCGAGGGCATCGTCGGTCAGGTCGCAGAACAAGCACGCTTGATCCGTCTCGATTCGGTCCCGGCCGACTATTTCAAAGTCAGCTCCGGCCTCGGCGCCGGCCTGCCGCACAGTGTGCTGGTGGTGCCGACCAGCGATGACGACCGGGTCAACGGTGTGATCGAACTGGGTTTCCTGCGTCCGCTGAGCGAACGCGACATCGAGCTGCTGGAGCTGATTGCCGGCAACATCGGCACTTCGATCGAAGCAGCACGCTACCGTCAACGTTTGCAGGAAGTGTTGGCCGAAACCCAGCAGCTCAATGAAGAGCTGCAAGTGCAGCAGGAAGAGCTGAAGACTGCCAACGAAGAGCTGGAAGAGCAGTCGCGGATTCTCAAGGAATCCCAGGCGCATCTGGAAACCCAGCAGGTGGAGCTGGAGCAGACCAACGAGCAGCTCGCCGAACAGCGCGATGCGATGGACAAGAAAAATACCGAACTGAATCAGGCGCAGATCCAGCTCGAAGAGCGTGCCGAAGAGCTGCAACGTTCGAGCAAGTACAAGTCCGAGTTCCTCGCCAACATGTCCCACGAACTGCGCACGCCGCTGAACAGTTCGCTGATTCTGGCCAAGCTGCTGGCGGAAAACCCGCAGCAGAATCTGTCGGCGGAACAGGTCAAGTTTGCCGAATCGATCTACTCGGCGGGCAACGATCTGCTCAACCTGATCAACGACATTCTGGATATTTCCAAGGTCGAGGCCGGCAAGCTCGAAGTGCTGGCCGAAAACACCCGCGTCGATCGTCTGGTCGACGGCTTGCGCTCGATGTTCGAGCCGTTGGCCGCCGATAAGAAACTGGCCTTCAGCGTCGAGGTTCAGCCGGACGCGCCAGCCTTGCTGTTCACCGACCGCCAGCGCCTGGAACAGGTCATCAAGAACCTGCTGTCCAACGCGATCAAGTTCACCGAGCACGGCGCAGTCAGTCTGACCATCACCGCGCAGCCGAACGACCACATTGCCTTCAGCGTCAAGGATTCCGGGATCGGCATCGCCGCCGATCAGCAGGAAAGTATCTTCGAGGCGTTCCGTCAGGCGGATGGCACCACCAACCGCAAGTACGGCGGCACCGGTCTGGGCCTGTCGATCTCTCGAGATCTGGCGACACTGCTGGGCGGTTCGATCAGCGTCGACAGCGTACCGGGGCAGGGCAGTACATTCACCCTGGTGTTGCCGCGTCAGTACCACGAATTCGGTGACTCGCCGGCGGCGCCGCTGACCTTCCACCCGGCACCTGCGACGCCGACACCGCTTGCCGTCGCGGCGCCGGTGGCATCGGCAATTCCGGCGGTCATCCCGCGCTTCGCCGATGACCGCAACAAGGCGCCGTTCGCCACCCGCTGCATTCTGGTGGTGGAAGACGAGCCGAATTTCGCCCGTATCCTCTATGACCTGGCCCATGAGTTGGGCTACATGTGCCTGGTTGCACACGGCGCCGACGAAGGCTACGACCTGGCCCGCGAGTTCGTGCCGGATGCGATCCTGCTCGACATGCGCCTGCCGGATCACTCTGGCCTCACCGTGCTGCAACGCCTGAAGGAACGCGCTGAAACCCGGCACATTCCGGTGCACGTGATTTCCGTCGAAGACCGCGTCGAGGCCGCCATGCACATGGGCGCCATCGGCTACGCGGTGAAACCGACCACCCGCGAAGAGCTCAAGGACGTGTTCGCCCGTCTCGAAGCCAAGCTGACGCAGAAGGTCAAGCGCGTGCTGTTGGTCGAGGATGACGATCTGCAACGCGAAAGCATCGCGCGGCTGATCGGCGATGAAGACATCGAAATCACCGCGGTCGGTCTGGCACAGGACGCGCTGGAGCTGCTGCGCACGACCATCTACGACTGCATGGTCATCGACCTGAAGCTGCCGGACATGCTCGGCAACGATCTGCTCAAGCGCATGTCCACCGAGGACATCTGCTCGTTCCCGCCGGTCATTGTCTACACCGGACGCAACCTGACCCGCGATGAAGAGGCCGAGCTGCGCAAGTATTCGCGTTCGATCATCATCAAGGGCGCGCGCTCGCCGGAGCGGCTGCTGGACGAGGTCACACTCTTTCTGCACAAAGTCGAATCGCAGCTGTCCCATGAACGGCAGAAGATGCTCAAGACCGCGCGCAGCCGCGACAAGGTCTTCGAAGGTCGC
This sequence comes from Pseudomonas sp. HN2, assembly GCF_020736465.1. Lineage (NCBI taxonomy): Bacteria > Pseudomonadati > Pseudomonadota > Gammaproteobacteria > Pseudomonadales > Pseudomonadaceae > Pseudomonas > Pseudomonas sp. HN2. The sequence goes on along the minus strand of NZ_CP085885.1, from coordinate 3,317,935 downwards.
AAAGTGCTGCTGGTAGACGACGATGTGCGCAACATCTTCGCCCTGACCAGCGCACTGGAACACAAGGGCGCGGTCGTGGTGATCGGCCGTAATGGCCGCGAAGCGATCGAGAAACTTCACGAAGTCGAGGACATCGACCTGGTGCTGATGGACGTGATGATGCCGGAAATGGATGGCTTCGAAGCCACCATGGAAATCCGCAAGGATCCGCGCTGGCGCAAGCTGCCGATCATCGCGGTGACGGCCAAGGCCATGAAGGACGATCAGGAGCGCTGCCTGCAGGCGGGCGCCAACGATTATCTGGCCAAGCCCATCGACCTGGATCGTCTGTTCTCGCTGATACGTGTGTGGTTACCGAAAATGGAACGCATCTAGTGGAACGCAGCAGTTCAGCCGAGCGCAACAGCGAAATCGAATTACGCTTGTTGATCGAGGCGATTTACCTGAAATACAGCTATGACTTTCGCGACTACTCCGGCGCTTCGATCAAGCGCCGGGTGCAGCACGCGCTGAGTCAGTTCGAATGCGCGACCATCTCGGCGCTGCAGGAGAAAGTCCTGCACGACCCGACGGCGTTCATGCAACTGCTGCAACTGCTGACGATCCCGGTCAGCGAGATGTTTCGCGATCCGTCGCACTTTCTGGCGATCCGCAACGAAGTGGTGCCGCTGCTGCGTACCTATCCGTCGCTGAAGATCTGGATCGCCGGCTGCAGCACGGGCGAGGAGGTCTACTCGATGGCGATTCTGCTGCGCGAAGAAGGCCTGCTCGACCGCACGATCATCTACGCCACCGACATCAATCCGCGCTCGCTGGAAAAGGCCAAGCAAGGGATTTTCTCCATGGAAAATGTCCGCGCCTACACCGCCAATTACCAGCAGGCGGGCGGCCAGCGTTCATTTGCCGATTACTACACCGCAGCCTATGGCTACGCGATTTTCGACAAGAGCCTGTGCGAGAACGTGACGTTCGCCGACCACAGCCTGGCGACCGACAGCGTGTTTTCCGAAACCCAGTTGATCTCTTGCCGCAATGTGCTGATCTACTTCAACAAGAAGCTGCAGGACCGGGCGTTCGGGCTGTTTCATGAATCGCTGTCGCATCGCGGCTTTCTGGTGCTGGGCAGCAAGGAAACCCTGGATTTTTCCAACTACTCGAACCAGTTCGAGGCGTTGGTCAAACAAGAACGGATCTACCGCAAACTATGAACGACACCCCGAGCCTGCCTCGCATCGAGGCTGTCGTGATCGGCGCCTCCGCAGGCGGTGTCGAAGCCTTGCTGACCCTGCTCGGGCCGCTGCGCAAAGGCTATGTGCTGCCGATCATCATCGTCCTGCATCTGCCGGAAGAGCGCCGCAGTCATCTGGCTGAAGTGTTTTCCCGGCGCCTGGCGATGCCGGTCAGAGAAGCCGAAGACAAGCAGGATATCGAAGCCGGCACGGTGTACTTCGCCACGCCCGGTTACCACTTGTCGATCGAAGCGGATCGCAGCCTGTCGCTGAGTCTCGAGGATCGCGTGCACCACTCGCGGCCTTCAATCGATTACCTGTTCGAGTCCGCCGCCGACGTCTACGGCCCGACACTCGCCGCCATACTGCTGACCGGCGCCAATCAGGATGGCGCTTGCGGGTTGGCCTGCGTCAAGCGCTGCGGCGGCCTGAGCATTGTTCAAGATCCCAAGGATGCACAAGTCGCCACCATGCCCCAGGCTGCACTGAACGTTCTGCAGCCGGATCATGTCCTACCCATTCACGGCATCGGCCGTCTGCTAGTCGAGCTGGAACGAATCGCATGCTGAGTAATATCCAAGCCAAACTGTTGATCGTCGACGATCTGCCAGAAAACCTGTTGGCGCTGGAAGCGCTGATCAAGCGCGAGGATCGCACGGTCTACAAGGCTCTGTCGGCGGACGAAGCACTGTCGCTGCTGCTGCAACACGAATTCGCCATGGCCATTCTCGACGTGCAGATGCCCGGCATGAATGGCTTCGAACTGGCCGAGTTGATGCGTGGCACCGAGAAGACCAAGAACATCCCGATCATCTTCGTCAGCGCCGCCGGCCGTGAACTCAACTACGCGTTCAAAGGCTACGAAAGCGGTGCGGTGGACTTCCTGCACAAGCCGCTGGATATCCACGCGGTGAAGAGCAAAGTCAACGTTTTCGTCGATCTGTATCGCCAGAGCAAGGCCATGAAGCAGCAGGTCGAGGCGCTGGAGCAGGCCCGACGCGAGCAGGAAGCGCTTTTGCAACAGCTGCAAAGCACTCAGCTTGAGCTCGAGCAAGCGGTGCGCATGCGCGATGACTTCATGTCCATCGTTGCCCACGAAGTTCGCACACCGCTCAATGGCCTGATTCTCGAAACCCAGCTGCGCAAGATGCACCTGGCCCGGGACAACGCCTCGGCGTTCACCCTCGACAAGATGCAGGCGATGGTTGACCGCGATGAGCGACAGATCAAAAGCCTGATCCGCCTGATCGAAGACATGCTCGATGTTTCGCGAATCCGCACCGGCAAACTGTCGATCCGCCCGAGTCGTTTCGATCTGGTGCAACTGGTCAGCAATCTGCTACAGAACTTTGCCCCGCAAATGGAAGCGGCGGAAACCAGTGTGTCCTTCGAAGCGGCGGCGCCGGTCGAAGGTTGCTGGGACGAGTTCCGCATCGAGCAAGTGGTGTCCAATCTGCTGACCAATGCCTTGCGTTATGGCGGGCGGAGCCCGATTCAGGTGCGCGTTTATCGCGAAGGTGAAGAGGCACGGGTCGAAGTTCAGGACCACGGCATCGGTATCAGCGCCGAGAATCAGAAGCGTATTTTTCAGCAGTTCGAACGGGTGTCCGCCAAGACGGTGGTGGCCGGGCTCGGGCTGGGTCTGTTCATTTCCGAGCAGATCGTCGCCGCCCATGGCGGCTCCATCGTCGTCGAGAGTGAAATCAACGAGGGCGCCCTGTTTCGCGTTTGTCTGCCGATCCAGGAAAACGGCATATCCGACGCAACCTCTGAGTGACCACACGGTCGTATCAGCAGCTATTGACCGAACATAGGCTTCCCATGAGCGTAGATGCGCAAGATGTAGTACTCGTCGTCGAAGACGAACCGGTTATCTTGATGGTCCTGACGGATTACCTGTCAGGGCAGGGCTATCGCGTGTTGCAAGCGGAAAATGGCGAGCAGGCTTTCGAGATCCTCGCCAGCAAACCTCACCTGGACATGCTGATTACCGATTTTCGCCTGCCGGGGGGAATCTCCGGCGTGCAGATCGCCGAGCCGGCCGTCAAATTGCGACCGGACCTCAAGGTGATCTTTATCAGCGGCTACCCGCAGGAAATCCGCGAGACTGGCAGTCCGATCACCAACAAGGCACCGATTCTCGAAAAACCCTTCGATCTGGATGTGTTGCAGGAAAAGATTCAGGAATTGCTGGCCTGATTAAAACGACGGGCGCCGTAATCCGTCATCACGGCGCCCGTTGTTTTAGCTATTGATCATCTCGCGCACCTTGGCGGTGAGCAGATCAAAGGTGAAGGGCTTGGTGATCATCTGCATCCCCGAGTCGAGGAAGCCACCACGCACCGCCGCGTGCTCGGCATAACCGGTAATGAACAAGACTTTCAGACCCGGTCGATATTGCCGACCGACCTCCGCCAGTTGCCGACCATTCATGCCCGGCAGACCGACGTCGCTGATCAGCAGATCGATACGCTGCGTCGAGTTGAGGATCGGTACCGCGCCATCGGCGTCACTGGCCTCTACGAACGCGTAACCCAACTCACTGAGCACGGCGCTGACCAACACCCGCACTGCCGGGTCGTCTTCGACGATCAACACGGTTTCGCCGTCCATCGCGTAGGGCGCCTGTTGTGAATCCGAGACCGGTTGCTCGGCTTCCTCACCGCGAAAACGCGGCAGATACAGTCTGACAGTGGTGCCTTGATCGACTTCACTGTCGATCGACACATGCCCGCGTGATTGCTTGCTGAAGCCATAGATCATCGACAGGCCCAACCCGGTGCCCTGGCCGATCGGCTTGGTGGTGAAGAACGGATCGAACGCACGGCTGACCACGCTCTGCGGCATGCCGCTGCCGTTGTCAGTGACGCTGAGCATCACGTAATCGCCCGGTTCCAGATTGCTGTAGGCCGCCGTGAAGTCGCGATGCAGAACCTGATTGCTGGTCTCCACCACCAGTTTGCCGCCCTCGGGCATCGCATCACGGGCGTTGATTACTAGGTTGAGCAGGGCGCTTTCGAGTTGATTGGGATCGGCTTCGGCCACCCAGAGGTTGTCGTCCAGGCGCATTTCCAGATGAATGCTTTCATTGAGGCTGCGTTGCAGCAGCTCGCCCATCGACAGCACCAGCGTGTTCATTTGCACGGCTTTCGGGTCGAGTGACTGACGGCGCGAGAACGCCAGCAGGCGATGGGTCAAGCCGGCGGCGCGGTTGGCGGACGTCACGCCGAGATCGATCAGGCTGTCGAGATCCTCGGTACGCCCTCTGGCCAGACGTCGGCGCAGCAGTTCGAGGCTACCGATAATGCCGGTGAGCATGTTGTTGAAGTCATGGGCGATGCCGCCGGTGAGTTGGCCGACCGCTTCCATCTTCTGCGATTGGCGCAGCGCTTCTTCGTTGTGGCGAAGTTGTGCGGTGCGTTCTTCGACCTGCTGCTCGAGGGTTTCCAGGGTCGATTGCAGGCGTCGTTCGCTTTCACTCAGGTCGATCAGACGATCGCGCGCTTCGTATTGTCGTCGCCGCCCGCGCAGGGCGGCGGAGACCAGACTGACCAGCGTCGCGGGATGGAAAGGTCGTTCGAGAAACGTCACGTTGCCCAGCAGTGCGCTCAGTCGCGACGGCGGCCCCTGTTCCTCGCCGCCGTGATGAGTCAGCAGGACGATTGGCAGATCCGACCATGCGGGTTGCTGATCGAGGTATTCGATCAGATCACCGAGTTCCGGCCCGCGCAGCGCTTCGGCGGCAATCAGCAGCAGCCCTGCGCCGAGTTCCAGCTCGGTCCGCAGGGCGCCAAGATCCGGCGCACTCAGGCCACCGTAACCGGCCTCATTGAGGATCATCAGCGCAATCTGACTGTCGCGACCCATGGGCGCCAGAATCAGCACCCGTTCGGCCAACGGGGTATTGACCGTCACAAGCTTTCATCCTCGAGCAGCGGATTACCCGCTCCCATGTAGGTCGGCACGCCACGCAGCACGCCCTGGAAGGATTCCAGCGGTTGACCGATGGTCATGCCGCGCGAGGAAATCCGGTATTCGCGAATGGTCGATTCGTGGCTGCCGGTGCGTTTTTTGATAATCGAAATGGCCCGACGGACCTTGCCCAGGGCTTCGAAGTAACGCAACAGAATCACCGTGTCGGCCAGGTAGGTGATATCCACCGGCGCCTGCATGTCGCCGACCAGACCGTGCTGGGCAACAGTCATGAAGGTCGCCGCGCCTTTACGGTTGAGGTACAGCAGCAGCTCATGCATGTGCAGCACCAGCGCGTTTTCTTCCGGCATCGCCGCTTGATAACCGTTGATGCTGTCGATAACGACGGTTTTGATGTCGCGCTCGTCAACGCAACGGCGCACGCGATGCGACAACTCACCGGGCGACAGCTCAGCGGCGTCCACTTGCTCGATCAGCAGATTGCCAGTCGCTTGCAAGGCTTTAAGGTCGATGCCGATATGGCGCATACGCTCGAACAGCAAGCCAAGCTCTTCATCGAAAATGAACAGCGCGGCTTTCTCGCCGCGAGCCACCGCAGCGGCAGCGAAGATCATCGAAATCAGTGATTTGCCGGTACCGGCCGGGCCGAGAATCAGCGTGCTTGAGCCGGTTTCGATACCGCCACCGAGCAGGGCGTCCATTTGCGGGATACCGCTGGACAACTGCAGACGTGCGTAATCGCCGCGATGTTCGGCCGCCACCAAGCGTGGAAAAACGTGGACGCCGTCGCCCATGATGGTGAAGTCATGGAAACCGCCACGGTATTTCTGTCCGCGATACTTGACCACTCGTACTCGACGACGCTCGGCGCCGTAGCTCGGTGTCAGCTCTTCAAGGCGGATGACGCCGTGGGCGACACTGTGCACGGTTTTGTCGAGGGACTCAGTGGTCAGGTCATCGAGCAACAGGACGGTGGCGTCGTAGCGCACAAAGTAGTGCTTGATCGCCAGGATCTGCCGACGATAGCGCAAGGAGCTTTGCGCCAGCAGACGGATTTCCGAGAGGCTGTCGAGCACCACGCGGGTCGGTTTGAAGCGCTCGACCACTTCGAAAATCTGTTTGGTCGCCTCACCCAGCTCAAGGTCCGAGGAGTACAGCAGACTTTGCTGGTGCTCGGCGTTCAGCAGGCTTTCCGGCGGCGTCAGTTCGAAGATCTGGATGTTCTCGTTCAGCTCCCAGCCATGGGAGAGTGCACCTTGACGCAGTTCTTTCTCGGTTTCCGAGAGAGTGATGTACAGGCAGCGTTCCCCCTCCAGCGCTCCGGCGCGGAGGAAATGCAGAGCTACCGTGGTTTTGCCGGTCCCGGGTTCACCCTCGAGCAAAAACACATGGCCGCGAGACAGGCCACCGGCGAGGATGTCATCCAGACCTGCGATGCCAACGGCAGCTTTCGCACTGATCAACTCGTTTGATGTAGTCAAAAAATGCCCTCTTATGACTAGGGTAATCGGCGGCTGGCTTAGGTGAGCCGCCTGAGTAACTTGACCTCAGGGCGTGTTCACGGTTCCGCTTTTTCTTTGGACAGGTGGCCGATTGCACCCGCTATAGCTTGATTAAAGACCTTGTTGCAGGGCCGGGTCGTCTGGATTCAGTTGTTCGAGTTGCGCCAGCAGAATCTGTACATTCTGCAACTGGCCGCTTTCCTTCCAGTAATTGATCAGCAGCACCCGCGCCTTGCGGTCGGCGGGGTGGCGCTGGACGATTTCCTGCAATTGTTTCTGCGCCGCTTCCAGCTCTTCTGCGCTGTGCAGAGTGGTGGCAAGGTCGTAGCGATAATCCTTGTTGTCGGGCTCCAGCTCGACGGCTTTGGACAGGCCAAGCAGGGCGTATTCGCGCTGGCCGTGATGCAGCAGCCACAGACCGAGGGCGTGCTGCAGATAGGCCGAATCAGGCTGCGCCTTGAGCTGGCGGGCGAGCAACTGGCGAGCGGCATCGCTTTGCCCCTGGCGATCGAGTACATCGATCTGCATGACCAGCGCCGGCAGGTTGCCGGGCTCCAGGCGCAAGGTATTGTCCAAGGCCTCTTGAGCCTGTTTGTACTCGGCGTTGTGAATATACAGGCGGGCCAATTGCGCATAATGGGCGGCGCTTTCCGGCTGGCTTTCGAGATTCTGCTGCCAGCCATCGATGGCCTGCTGCAGCGGCGCGAAATACAGGCCCAGCTCGTCAGGCGTCAGGCCGAGCAGGGCATTGATTGCGGCGAAACGGACCGTTTGTTCTTCATCGTCGAGCAACGGCCCGAGCAACAGACTGCGCTGCCCGCCGGGTACGAGGCCGACGATGCTTTTGATCGCCGCGACGCGCACTTGTGGCGCTTCGTGGTGCAAATCGATATCAGCGAGTTTCAGTGCCTGCGGACTCGGATAATTGGGCAGCTCGCCATGCAGCCAGACCCGGCGCTTGACCGAGATGTCCGGGCGGCCCAATTGCTGGTACAACTGGCGCGCCGCTCCGGGCTCACCGGTACGGGCGGCGTTGAGCGCTTCGCTGTAGCCATGTTTGATAGCATCGGGAATGGTCGGTGTGCTGCTGCGCAAGGACAGCCAGATGACGCCGAGGATCAGTACGAGGCCTAGGCCGATCAGCAGGTTGCGGCGGGACTGAGTCATGCGGGTTTCCGAAAGCTTCGAACTTGAGCAGAGCGGCAAGCTTCGGTCAGCTTGGCGCGTGAGTCAAACCCTTGCCAGCGAAACGTCCTACGACACGTGTCGACTGTGAAATCCGTCAGGCTTTTGTGGCAGTGTCTACGCTTGCAGAAGTCGTTTTAAAGAGTGTGCCCATGTCAGCGCTGTTCACCTATTTCAAGGCTTTGATCCATCCTGGTCAGGCTGTTTTGCTGTTTGCCCTGCGGACCATCGCCGCCGGGCTGTTGACCCTTTATCTGGCGTTCATTTTCGATCTCGAACAGCCGAAATGGTCGATCATGGCGGTGGTGATTGTCAGCCAGCCACTGGCGGGGATGGCGCTGGCGCGCAGTTTCGGTCAGGTGATCGGCACCACCGTGGGTGCGGCGGTGGCAGTGCTGATCATGGCGATATTTCCTCAGGCGCCGCTGCCGTTCATTACCACATTGGCGTTGTGGCTGGCGCTGTGCACGGCCGGCGGCACGTTGTTGCGCTACACCAGCTCCCAGGCGTTCGTGCTCAGTGGCTACACCGCAGTGGTTGTGGCGTTGCTGGCGATTCCGGATCAGGACGGCACCTTTTTGCTCGCCGTCACCCGAGTCACCGAAACCCTGCTGGCGGTGGCCTGCGTGTGCGTGGTCAGCTTGCTGACGGCCCGGCCTGAAGCGGTCGCCAAGGGCTATTTCGCCAAAATCGATCAGGTGATCAAACTGGCGGCCAGTCACGCCGCCGAGGTGCTTCGCACGGAAGAAGGCGAAGCCGAGTTCCAGCGTCGGCAGATGCAACTGCTCGGTGAAATCAGCGCACTGGAAGGGTTGCGGCGCCATTTGTATTTCGATGCGCCGCGTCTGCGCAGTGCCGACAACCTGGTATTGCTGCTCGGCAATCAGCTGATGTTGCTGACGTCGCGACTGACCGCGCTGCGGCATCAACGCGAATTGCTCATCGAGCGCTGGGAGGGCGATCTGCCGCTGGAGGTTCAGCAACTGCGGGCCGAGGAACTGGCATTGCTGGAGCAATTGGCGCAACAGGGTCGCGCGCTGTCTGGCGCCGATCGGCAGCGCTTCGTCACGTTGCAGCAACAGTTCGAAGCCTTGGCCTACAAGGCCGAGCAGCAGACCGAGAACATGAGCGCGACCCTCCGTTCACTAGCTTGGGCGTTGCGTTGGGAGCAGGCGCGGCTGCTGCAGCAACTCGACCAGATTCTCGAACTGAGCGACGCCATACAGGAAGGGCGCCCGGCCAGTTGTCTGTATCGCGGCCAGAGCAGTCCGTTGCACCTGGATTTCACCCTGGCCTCGATGAACGCAATTCGCGCTTTTACCGCGCTTCTGGTCAGCGGGCTGATCTGGATCGAAACCGCGTGGGATGGCGCCCGGGGCGGGATGATTCTGGTGGGGATTCTCTGCTCGCTGATGGCGACCTTCCCGCGTCCGCTGATGGCTGCGCAAAGCTATGCGCGGGGCCTGGGCCTGGCGCTGGTGGTGTCGGCGTTCTATCAGTTCATGCTGGTGCCGGCGATCAGTGATTTCGAGATGCTCGCCTTGCTGCTCGCGCCGCTGCTGTATGCCATTGCCGTGGGCATTTCCAGTCCGGCCACCGCCGGGATAGGCATGGGCCTCGGCCTGTCGAGCTTTCTCATGCTCGGACCGCAAAATACCGGCACCGGGCAGAACACGGCGATCCAATGGTTCGAATTTGCCGGCGCTTATGTCAGTGCAGCGATGCTGGCCCTGATCGTCTATGCACTGATCTTTCCCTTCCGCCCGGACTTGCGCATTCGCCGTTTGTACGGCGAAGCGCGGGAGCAGGTGTACCAGCTCAGCAAAATGCCGGCGACCGATGAACAACAATTCGCCTTCGAGAGTCGGATGACCGATCGCCTGACCAGCATGCTCGGCCTGCTCCCAGCGGCGAACGACCGCGCCATGCAGCGCCTGTACGAAATCAGTCTGGCTTGCGTGGCCGTGGGCGTCGCCATGCATCAACTGCGGCAGCAGGCTTTGAACAATGGATTGCTCACCGACGCGTTCGGCCAGCGCCTGGCGTCGGCGTTACGCAAAACCGGTCGCCTGGTTGCCGGACGCGGTGATGTGCAACTCGCCGCACTGCTTGCCACGCTGCACCAACTCGGAGAGGAGCTGGACGAGCTGCACGCCGACAGTCACGAACATTTATGGTCGGTGTTCCGTATGCGCGTGGCGCTGCTGATTGTGGTGTCGTTCCTCGAGCGCCACGGCGAGCATCTGCAACCTCAAGTTCTGCAAGGAGAACCGCAACTTGCCCATTGATTTCGAGATTGGCGGCGTCTATCTGCCGCCGATTGCCCAAGCGCTGTTACTGGCGATTCCAATTTTCATGTTGCTGGACTGGTGCCTGCGGCGCCTGGGCGTACTGCGCCTGGTCTGGCATGAAGCGCTGTTCGAGGGCGCGCTGTACGCCTGTGTCTGTGCCACGCTGATTCTGTTGATGGGAGCCTGATGTCTTGAAAGCGCTAGTTGCACGAATGATGACCCTGGCCGTGGTGATCCTGGCGATCGTCCTTGGCTGGTTCGCCTGGGAGTATTACACCCGCGCGCCGTGGACGCGGGATGCCCGGGTGAGGGCGGATGTGGTGACGCTGTCGGCAGATGTTTCGGGGCGTATCGTCAAACTGGCGGTGCAGGACAACCAGCATGTCGACAAGGGCCAATTGCTGCTGGAGATCGATCCGGCGCGCTATCAATTGGCGGTCGAGCATGCCCGGCGTTCGGTGGAAGTGTCCAAGGCTTCGCTGGGGCAATCGCAAGCGGCGATCGTCGCCAGTGAAGCCCTGCTCAAACAACGCCAGAGCGAAGAACGTCGGCGACGCACGCTGAAGCAAGGCTTCGCGATTTCCGGTGAGGAGTGGGAGAAATCCAGCACCGACGTGGCGGTTGCCCAGGCGGATCTGTTGCGCAATCAGGCCAACCTCGGGCTGGCTGAGGCCAATGTGCAACTGGCGATTGCCGCGCTGACTCAAGCCGAACTGGATCTGCAGCGCACGCGTGTCGAATCGCCGGTCAGCGGTTACGTGACCAACCTGCTGACCCGCCAGGGTGACTACGCGCAGGCAGGCGGAGCACTGCTGGCGCTGGTCGACAGTGATTCGTTCTACGTCAGCGGTTATTTCGAAGAAACCAAGCTGCCGCGAATCGAGGAGGGCGACCGGGTGCGCATTCAGTTGATGAGCGGCGAGAGCTTCGGTGGCACGGTAGAAAGCATCGCCTTCGCCATTGCCGACCGCGAGAACGCGCCGGGCAGTCGACTGCTGGCGAACATCAACCCGAGCTACACCTGGGTGAAACTGGCGCAGCGGGTGCCGGTGCGCATTGGCATTGATGGTGATTTTGCCGGCAAGAACCGCCTGCGCGCGGGCACGACGGCCACAGTGACGGTCCTGGAGGATCACAAATTTCAAGACCGCCCATGAACCACTGTGGGAGCGAGCAGGCTCGCTCCGACAAGGAATTCAAGCGCTGCTCAAGGGCATAAAAAAACCCCGCGACCGAATGATACGCGGGGCAAAAAAATTGGTTGGTTGCGGCCAACCAAAGGAGCTCTTTAACAATCTTTACTGGCTGGCGACCGTCTCCGGTTGCCAGCCACCGCCAAGGGCCTTGTAGATCGCGACAATGCCGCGATACAGCTCAACTTCGGCCTGGGCCTGACTGTCTTCGGCGTTCAGACGTTCACGCTGGGCGTCGAGCAGGACGAGGAAGTCGGTGGTGCCTTCGCGATAGCGGATTTCCGCCAGATCGGCAGCCTTGCGGCTGGATTCGCTCTGACGAATGAGCGAAATCAAGCGTTGCTGACGTTTGCCGTAATCACTGAAAGCGTTTTCCGATTCTTCCAGGGCCAGCAGCACTTGCTGCTCGTAGTTGGCCAGTGCGCCTTCGGCATCGGCGTCAGCGCCACGCAGACGAGCGCGGACGCTGCCGAGGTCAAACGCAGCCCAGGTAATACTCGGGCCGAGCGCCCAGGCGTTGGCCGCCGAGGAACCGATCTGCGAGCCGCGCCCCGCCGTCCAGCCGAGGAAGCCGCTGAGGCTGACCCGGGGAAACAGGTCGGCTTTGGCCACGCCGATGCGCGCAGTGGCCGAAGCCAGTTGCCGCTCGGCGCTGAGGATGTCGGGACGACGTTGCAGCAGTTCACCCGGATCACCGATCGGCAGCGCTTTGGCAATCGCCGGCAAGTCTTTCGGACTCAGATCCACGGTCAGTTTGTCCGGGCGTTCACCGAGCAGGGTGGCAATACGGTTTTTCTGCCGGACCTGTTCCGCCTGCAACTGCGGCACGGTGGCTTCGACGTTGGCCAGACGCGCATCGGCGCGCTCGACATCGAGCTGATCACCGACACCGGCATCACGCAGGCTGATGGTGATCTTGCGCGACTCCTCCTGGTTGTTGAGGTTGGCCACGGCGATTTTTTCCCGCAGCTGGGCGCCGCGCAGTTGACCGTAGGCGTCGACCAGTTCGGCAATCATGGTGACTTGCAACTGGTACAGATCGGCTTCGGCAGCCTGTTGGTCGGCGTCGCTGGCTTCCAGATTGCGCTGGATGCGCCCGAACAGGTCGAGCTCCCAGGCCATGTCCAGACCCAGGTCATAGCGTTCGCTATTGACCCGGTCGGTGGTCTGGCCGGGAATCTGGCCTTTGCCCAAGTCACTGCTGGCGCGGCTGGTGATGGTCGGCATCGCATCGTTGCTGGCGTCGTCGCGGATCGCCCGGGCGGCTTTCCAGCGGGCGAACGCCACGCGCAGTTCACGGTTGCCTTGCAACGACTGACTTACCAACTGGTTGAGGGTCGGGTCGTCGAATTGCTGCCACCAGATGCCTTCGAATTTCGAACGGTCGAAGTTCTTTTGCCCGGCGGCGCCGTCGGTGGCGGTCGTGATGTTGGCCGCCTCCGTGGCTGGGGTCTTGTAGTCGGGGCCGACGGCGCAGGCGCTGAGGGCCAGCACCAGCAGACTCGGCAGGAAGACTTTCAGACTCATTGGTGCGCCTCCAGTGGCTTTTGAAGAGTGTGTGCCTTGGCCGCTTTGCGCTGCTCACTGCGTTCAACGAAGTTACGGATCAGCACGTAGAACACCGGCGTCAGCAGCAGACCGAAGAAGGTCACCCCAAGCATCCCGGAGAACACCGCCACACCCATGGCGTGACGCATCTCGGCACCGGCACCGCTGGAGAACACCAGTGGCACCACCCCCATGATGAACGCGAAGGAGGTCATCAGGATCGGCCGCAGACGCAGGCGGCAGGCTTCCAGAACCGCGGCGAGCGGGTCGAGGCCTTCTTCCTGTTTGTCCTTGGCGAACTCGACGATCAGAATCGCGTTCTTGCAGGCAAGTCCCACCAGTACGATCAAGCCGATCTGGGTGAAGATGTTGTTGTCACCGCCGGAAATGATCACACCGGTGATGGCCGACAGCAGGGTCATCGGTACGATCAGGATCACTGCCAGTGGCAGGCTCCAGCTTTCGTATTGCGCGGCGAGTACCAGGAACGCCAGCAGTACGCAGAGCGGGAACACGAACAGCGCGGTGTTGCCGGACAGAATCTGCTGGTAGGTCAGGTCGGTCCATTCGTAGGTCATGCCGTTCGGAAGTTCTTCCTTGAGCAGTTTCTCGATGGCTTTTTCCGCCTGGCCCGAGCTGTAGCCGGGGGCTGCGGCACCGTTGATTTCCGCGGTGATGAAGCCGTTGTAGTGCATTACCCGATCCGGGCCGGAGGTGTCGCTGACCTTGATGAAGGTCGCCAGCGGGATCATTTCGCCTTTGTTGTTGCGTACTTTCAACTGACCGATCTGATCGGATTCAAGACGGAACTGTTGTTCGGCCTGAACGTTGACCTGATAGGTACGCCCGAAGCGGTTGAAGTCGTTGGCATACAGCGAACCCAGGTAGATCTGCAGGGTGTCGAAGATGTCGCTGACGGCCACGCCGTGGGTCTTGGCTTTCTCCCGGTCGATGGCGGCATCGACCTGCGGCACGTTCACCGTGTAGCTGGTGAACAGACCGGCCAGTTCCGGCACGTTGTGGCTCTTGTTGATGATGTTCATGGTTTCTTTGTACAGCTCGTCGTAGCCCAGGTTGCCCCGGTCTTCGATTTGCAGGCGGAAACCACCAATGGTGCCCAGGCCCTGTACCGGCGGTGGCGGGAAGATCGCCATGTACGCTTCCTGAATGTTCGCGTACTGACCGTTCAAGGCACCGGCAATCGCGCCGGCGGACATGCTCGGGTCTTTACGCTCGTCGAACGGTTTCAGGGTCACGAAGACGATGCCGGCGTTCGGGCTGTTGGTGAAGCCGTTGATCGACAGGCCCGGGAACGCTACGGCGCTTTCCACGCCTGGCTGTTTCAGCGCGAGGTCGGACATGCGCTTGATCACGTCTTCGGTGCGATCCAGGCTCGCGGCGTCCGGCAATTGCGCGAAGGCCACCAGGTATTGCTTGTCCTGGCCCGGTACGAAACCGGTCGGCGTGCTGGAGAAACCGAAGAAGGTCAGCACCATCAGGCCTGCGTACAGCAGCAGAGCGATGCCGCTGCCGCGGATGACCCGGCGCACGGTGCCGACGTAGCCATGGCTGGCGCGGTCGAAGAAGCGGTTGAACGGACGGAACAGCCAGCCCCCGAAGATCTTGTCGAGCACTTTCGAGAAGCGGTCTTTCGGCGCGTCGTGGCTTTTCAGCAACACAGCGGCCAGCGCGGGCGACAGGGTCAGCGAGTTGAACGCCGAGATCACGGTCGAGATGGCGATGGTCAGTGCGAACTGTTTGTAGAACTGCCCGGTGAGGCCGGAAATGAACGCCGCCGGAACAAACACCGCACATAACACCAGTGCCGTTGCGATGATCGGCCCGGTCACTTCGCGCATGGCACGTTTGGTGGCTTCGACCGGCGTCAGTCCGAGTTCGATGTTCCGTTCGACGTTCTCCACCACCACGATGGCGTCGTCGACCACGATACCGATGGCCAGTACCAGGCCAAACAGCGATAGGGCGTTGAGCGAAAATCCGAACAGGTGCATGACCGCAAACGTACCGATCAACGATACCGGCACCGCGACCAACGGAATGATCGAAGCGCGCCAGGTCTGCAGGAACAGAATCACCACCAGTACTACGAGGATCAGCGCTTCGAACAGAGTGTGAACCACTGCCTCGATCGAACCGCGGACGAAGATCGTCGGGTCATAAACGATGCTGTAGTCCATGCCCTGCGGGAAGCCTTTCTTCAGCTCTTCCATCTTGCCGCGCACTTCGTTGGAAATGTCGATGGCATTGGAGCCCGGACGCTGGAAGATCGGGATCGCTACGGCTGGCTGGTTGTTCAGCAACGAACGCAGGGCGTATTGACTGGAGCCGAGTTCGACGCGAGCGATGTCTTTGAGGCGGGTGATCTCCCCGTCGTCGCCAGAGCGAATGACGATGTTCTCGAACTCTTCCTCGGAGACCAGACGGCCCTGAGTGTTGACCGACAGCTGAAAGCTTTGCGCGGTCGGAGCAGGGGGCGCGCCCAGTTGACCGGCGGCGACCTGACGGTTTTGCTCGCGAATGGCGGTGACCACATCGGTCGCGGTCAGATTGCGCGAAGCGGTCTTGTTCGGGTCGAGCCAGACTCGCAGCGAGTAGTCACCCATACCGAACAGTTGCACGTCACCGACACCACCCAGGCGAGCGAGCTCGTCCTTGATGTTGAGGATCGCGTAGTTGGACAGATAAAGCATGTCGTAGCGCTTGTCCGGCGAGGTCAAGTGCACAACCATGGTCAGGTCGGGCGAAGCCTTGTCGACGGTGATACCGATGCGCGTCACTTCCTCGGGAAGCTTCGGCTCGGTTCGGGTCACCCGGTTCTGCACCTGCACCTGCGCGTTGTCCAGGTCAGTGCCCAGAGCGAAGGTGATGGTCAGGGTGATCTTGCCGTCAGCGGTCGATTGCGAGGACATGTACAGCATGTTCTCGACACCCGTGATCGCCTGCTCCAGCGGAGCAGCCACGGTTTCACCGATGACCTTTGGGTTGGCGCCCGGGAAGTTGGCGCGCACGACCACGGTCGGCGGCACGACTTCCGGGTATTCACTGATCGGCAACTGGAACAGCGAGATCGCACCGGCGATCAGGATCAACAGCGAGAGCACCGCTGCGAAGATCGGCCGGGAAATGAAGAATTGGGAAAAATTCATCGGAGTTGTCGTCCCTTAACCGCGTGGGGTCGTAGCAGCCAGCTTCGCAGCCGAACCCGATGCGCCCTTGGCAGGGGCAACTTTGGGCAGGTTGCTGGCTTCCAGCGCTTGACGTTGTTGAGCAAGGGCGGCGAGGGTCTGCTCGCTGGCCATCGGAATCACTTCAGGGGTAACCGGAGAGCCGGGACGAACCCGCTGCAGCCCCTTGACGATGATGGTGTCGTCCTTGTTCAGACCGTTGCGAACGATGCGCAGGCCTTCGATCTTCGGACCGAGCTCGACGGCGCGGTAGGCGGTCTTGTTGTCGCCATCCATCACCAGCACGAACTTCTTGCCCAGGTCAGTGCCAACGGCTTCGTCGTTGATCAACATGGCGTTATAGGTGCCGCTGCCGACCAGTTTCAGTCGTGCATAGAGGCCCGGGGTGTAGGTGCCGTCAGCGTTGTCGAACACGGCGCGACCACGGATGGTGCCGGTTTTCGGATTGACCTGGTTGTCGACGAAGTTCATCTGGCCCAGGTGCGGGTTGCCGTCCTCGTTGGACAGGCCCATGTACACCGGCGTGGTTGCGCCGCGCTGGCCGTTACGGGCCAGTTGGGTGTATTTGAGGAACACGCGTTCGTCGGCGTCGAAGTAGGCGTAGACCTTGTCGGTGGAGACGACGCTGGTCAGCGCAGTGGTGTCGGCGGTCACCAGGTTGCCGGCAGTGATTTCGGCGCGGCTGACGCGGCCACTGATCGGTGCGGTAACGCGGGTGAAGCTCAGGTTCAGTTTGGCCAGGTCCAGTTGTGCTTGCAGAGCACCGACGGCGGCGCGGGCCTCTTGGGCGGCGCTGGTGCGCGAGTCGGCCAGTTCAGCGGAAATGGCGTTGCTGGTGCGCAGGCGTTCACCGCGAGCTGCTTCGTTTTCGCTGCGAGTGGCGGTGGCGCGGGCTTGGGCGACCAAGGCTTCGAGGCGGCGTACCTCGGCCTGGAACGGACGCGGGTCGATCTGGAACAGCAGGTCACCTTTCTTGACCAGTGCGCCTTCGGTGAAGGCGACCTGATCGATCTGGCCCGAAACCCGTGGCCGGATCTCTACGGTTTCCGGCGCTTCGAGACGCCCGGTAAATTCATCCCACTCGTTGACCGGTTGTTCCAGCACCTTGGCTACGCTGACTTTGGCAGCGGGCGGGGCGCCGGCAGTCTCCGGAGTTTTGCCGCAGGCGCTCATCACCAGTACGGCCAGCATGGCCAACGGGAAGCGCAAATGTTTGAGTGATTGTTCCATGGATGCAATCCGCCGAAGTATTGAAGATGGGCGGATGATGCTCGGCGGGGGTGTGATGGCACGAATCGAATGAAGCGAAGGTAACTATCATTCGGAATGATATAAGCGCCGAGACAGCCCTCTAGCATGCACCTTTCGTTAGGTGCCTATCAATCGGCCTCAAGGCAATTCTGTGTTGCGCGATTCGCAATGATTCACCGCAATTGAAAATCCTTGGCCATAAATGAAGAAACGGCCATGAAGGCCGTTCCGGTCAGCGTGTTGCCGTTGTGTCAGTTGATGCCTTTGCGATTGGCACCGAAACGGTTCGGCCCAGGCTGGCTGTCCTGCGCCAGGAAAACGATGTTGACGATCGGCAGCAGCAACCACCAGCCACTGCGATCCGTGTCGTGCATACGGCGCACGCCGACAGCAATGCTCGGGATCAGCAGCGCCAGATTATAAAGGCCTTGCAGCACGCCACCAGTGTTGGCAAAGCCGTCAATGAAGCCCACCACGAACGCGACGCCCATGTTGATCAGGAAGAACAACCAGTATTCACGGCGCGTGGCGCGACCGTTGAACACGGCGTAATTCTTCAACGCCTCAAGGTAAGGGTTGCCTGTCGTGATGGCAGGGCCGCTTGGGTAGGCCTGCGGAGCTGCCTGAGGCGCGCCGCACTGAGGGCACGCCAGCGCCAGCGTACTGATTTCCTTGGCGCAACCGCGGCAGTAAACCATGCTCATATTTTTTCCCTAAAATTATTGGATCGATAGACAGAAGAGAACCAGCGCGGTCAGGCCTGACAATATGATGCCGGCAATCGCGAGGTTTCTTCCGGGGTGTTTTTCGTTGATGCAGATGATGCCGCAAGCCAGACCTGCGACGCTGAACAGTCCGACGCCGAGGATCGTTTCGAAGTCCCAATCGGAATCATCAAACAGAGTGATAGCGCAGATAATTCCGAAGATCAGCGAAACGATGGCCAGCCAGGGAATCCCGGCTTGCGAAGATGGCACAAAGGCCTGTTGGCTCGCCCCGCATTGGGGGCAGGTGAGCGCCGTCTCATGGAGCTCCTTGGTGCAAGCACGACAATAGACCATTGCCATCGTTTTCCTTAACTGAATGCGAATGCCCGACCCTCCATCGGCGGGGCGGCGGTAATTTAATCTCTATCGCGCGATTTGTCACGGCTCTTTGCCATCATCGCGTTATGGCAGTGTGACCAGCCACGTCTCCCTGAAAAGAGTGGCATTTCGCTCTAACATGAGTGGAGACTCATGCTCCGATCCTTCGCCCATCTCCGGAACCCTTCTGTATGCGAGACCTGCCCCCGACCGCGACGCTGCGCGCTTTTGAAGTCGCCACCCGACACCCGACGTTCACCGCGGCCGCGCAGGAATTGCACGTAACCCAGAGCGCAGTCAGTCATCAGCTGCGACATCTGGAGGATTTGTGGGGGCTGCAGTTGTTCGAGCGCGGCAAGGCGTTACGCCTCACAGCAGCGGGGGCTACGCTGGCGCCGATCGTGCGCGAGTTTTTCATCAGTCTGGAGGCGACGCTGGACGATTTGCGCGAACAGAAGGGCAGGGTGCGGCTGCGCGTCAGCACCACCTACTCCTTTGCCTTGAAGTGGTTGCTGCCACGCTTGCCGAGCCTGTCACGCCAGCATCCGGAATTGCTGGTGTCACTGGACACCACGGACAAGATCATCCATTTCGCCAACGGCGAAGCCGACGTCGCGATCCGCTTGGGCAAAGGCAATTATCCCGGTCTGTACACGGAGTTCCTGTTTGGCGAGCAGGTGTTTCCCGTGGCAAGTCCCGAACTGCTGCAGCGCGTCGGCATGCCGGGCAGTCCCGCAGAGTTGCTGCAAATGCCCTTGCTGACCCGCGACGGCGCCGAGCTGGTGCCAAAATGGGAGGTGTGGTTTCAATCCATCGGTCTCGGGTTTTCGCCGCTGCGCGAGAGCGTCAGGTTCGGCGACACCAACATGACGGTGGAAGCCGCGTTGCTCGGCCAGGGCGTGGCGCTGGTGCGCAGCGGCCATGTCGAGAATGAAATCGGCGACGGTCGCCTGGTGAGGCTGTTCGACGTGCCTTTCCCATCGCCGCTTGCCTACTATTTCGTCTGCCCCAAAGGCATCGAAGCCCAGCCGCACATCCTCAGATTTCGCCAATGGTTGCTTGGGGAAGCGTTGAAGGTGCAGAGCGCACAACTGTGAAGTATGAGCTTTTGCTCATGGTGTAATGAGCAGACTTCTCTGTAACACCGGCGCCGGGGATGCCTAGAATGCGCCATGCCTATTCATCTCGTACTCCTCGTCCTGTTCGCCGCGCTCCTGCATGCCAGCTGGAACGCGCTGCTGCGCGGCGGCGCCGATCGGCTCTGGTCGATGACGATGATGTGCGTCGCCATCGCCATCGTCTGCGCCGTCGCCGCCGTTTTCATGGCCCCGCCTGCACCTGAGAGCTGGGGTTATGCGCTGCTCTCGGCATTGCTGCATGTCGGCTACAACCTGTTTCTGGTGCGCAGCTATCGGGTTGGCGATCTAGGGCAAATCTACCCGATTTCCCGCGGTTCGTCGCCGGCGCTGATTACCCTCGGCGCCGCACTATTTGCCGGCGAAACCATCACTCCCGCTGAGCTGCTCGGCATTGGCCTGGTGTCCGGGGGGATTATTTCGCTGGCGTTTCGGGGACGCAGCCTGTCGGTGCCGAGCTTGCCTTATGCGCTGGGCACCGGGTGCTTCATTGCCGCCTATAGCGTCGTCGATGGCATTGGCGCCAGGCTTTCCGGAGCGCCACTCGCGTACACGGTGTGGATGAGTGCCCTGTGGGGCGTGTTGATGCCGGTGGTCTATATCGCCCTGCGCGACGCCCGTAGCCTGTTTTCCGTGCGGCCCGGAATGCTAACCGCGGTGGTCGGCGGGCTGGTCTCGCTGCTGGCCTACGCAATCGTCATCTACGCCATGAACGAAGCGCCACTGGGCGCGGTA
Source organism: Pseudomonas sp. HN2 (assembly GCF_020736465.1). Classification (NCBI taxonomy): domain Bacteria; kingdom Pseudomonadati; phylum Pseudomonadota; class Gammaproteobacteria; order Pseudomonadales; family Pseudomonadaceae; genus Pseudomonas; species Pseudomonas sp. HN2. The sequence continues at coordinate 3,297,641 of NZ_CP085885.1, read as the reverse complement.
TCGGCCCTGCGCGAAACCAGCGTGCTGTTCGCTGCGTTGCTCGGCTATTTGTTCCTCGGCGAAAAGCTCACCGTCCGCCGAATGCTGGCGTGCGTGGTCATCGCCTGCGGCGCCATCATCATCGGCTGACACAGCCCAACTGTTCAGGAGAACGTCACATGGATAAGGCCTCGCAAGCACAGCTGATTCTGATCACCGGCGGCAGTCGCGGAGTGGGCGCCGCCACCGCCCGACTCGCCGCAGCACAAGGCTACGACGTTGCCATCAGCTACGTTGCCAACGAGTCCGCCGCGCTGGCAGTGGCGGCCGATGTTGAAGCATTGGGGCGCAAGGCGCTGGCCGTGCGTGCTGACAGTGCTGACCCGCAGCAGGTCGCTGAACTGTTCGCGGCCATCGATCGATCATTCGGGCGCATCGACGTTCTGGTGAATAACGCTGGTGTGCTGGCGAAACAGTCACGCATGGAAGACCTGAGCTTCGAACGCATGCAGCGCATTTTCGCGGTCAATGCTCTGGGACCGATCCTGTGCGCGCAGCAGGCGGTGAAGCGCATGTCTCAGCGCCACGGCGGAGCGGGCGGCGTGGTGATCAACATTTCGTCTGCCTCGGCCCGGCTGGGCAGTCCGAATGAATACGTCGACTACGCAGCATCGAAAGGCGCGCTGGAAACCTTCACCATCGGCTTTGCCAAGGAAGTCGCGCGGGAAGGAATTCGGGTCAACTGCATTCGCCCGGGGCACATCTATACCGACATGCACGCCAGCGGCGGCGAACCGGGTCGGGTTGATCGCGTCAAGGATTCGATCCCGATGGGTCGGGGCGGACAGCCGGAAGAGGTAGCGCGGGCCATCTTGTGGCTGGCCAGCGCAGAGGCCTCGTTTGTCACCGGGACATTTCTGGATGTGACGGGGGGCAAGTAGGTCCGGCTACAGGCTATCCGGGTCGCCAAAAAACATCTGAATCCGCGACCTTAACCACCGCTCTCCCGGGTCGTTATCCTGCGACCCGCGCCAGGCCATATGCAATTCAAACGTACGCGTCGGCAGTGGCGGATCCTCAGCACGCAGACCGCCGGCTGCCGTCAGTGCCTCAGCGGTGTAATCGGGGACGGTCGCGACAATATCGGTTCCCGCCAGCAGCGTGCCCAATCCGTTGAACTGTGGCACCGCCAGCACCACATGGCGTTTGCGCCCCAGCTTTTCCAGTTCTTCGTCGACAAAACCACTGAGGTCGCCAGCGAACGACACCAGTGCGTGCGGTCGGGCGCAGTAGTCGTCGAGGCTCAGCGGCCCCGGAACGGTGTCGGCACGCAGCAGCTTCGGTGCGCTGCGGCGCAGGACCTTGCGCTTGGCGTTGGCCGGCAGGTCGGTGGTGTAGCTGACGCCGATCGAAATCTCGCCGGAGGCCAGTAGGCCCGGCATCAATATGTAGTTGACGCGCCGCACCACGAGGACGATGCCCGGTGCTTCGGCGCGCAGGCGCTTGAGCAGCATCGGCAGCAGCGCGAACTCAACATCGTCGGACAAGCCGATGCGAAACACTGACGTGCTGGTCGCCGGGTCAAATTCGGCGGCACGACTGACGGCGGTCGAGATCGAATCAAGTGCAGGAGAGAGCAGGGCGAAGATTTCCACGGCGCGCGCGGACGGTTCCATGCTGCGGCCGGTGCGGACAAACAATGGATCGTCAAACAGGCTGCGCAGGCGCGATAACGCCGCGCTGATGGCGGGTTGGCCGAGGAACAATTTTTCCGCGGCCCGAGTCACACTGCGTTCGTGCATCAATGTTTCGAACACGATCAGCAGGTTCAGGTCGACACGACGCAGGTCATTACGATTCATCTGGAGTCCTGGCAGAGTCATCAAACTTGACGAGGGCGGCCATATGAGAACAATGGCCGGCATGAATCTTACGGGGAAAGGCTGGTACTCTGCACCGGAAAATTCAGCTTTACTGCGACGGTGGCAGGCCTTTTTTCATGGATTTTGCCAATGCCGCTCCTGCTGCGGAATCAATGACAGGCATGTCGACTATTAATAGCCACTGATGGTCTTGGGTCAAAAGCCCAGATAGAGTTCATGGCATTAGAGGTTACTTTGACGAGGTTTGCGATGTCACGCACGATCCGTTTTCACAAGTTTGGTCCGGCCGAGGTGCTCAAATGCGAAGAGCATGCGGCCGCTCAGCCAGGTCCTGGCGAAGTGCAGGTGCGTGTCGAGGCGATCGGCATCAGTTGGTACGACACCCTGTGGCGTCAGAATCTGGCGTCGTCCCAGGCACGTCTGCCATCGGGCCTCGGTCACGAAATGGCCGGTGTGGTCACTGCCGTGGGCGCTGATGTAGACGACCTGTCCGTCGGTGACAAAGTGGCCAGTTTTCCGGCGGAAAGCCCGAACGACTATCCGGTGTACGGCGAGTCCATCGTCCTGCCGCGTACGGCGCTGACCCGTTATCCGGATGTGCTCAGCCCGATCGAAGCCAGCGTGCATTACACGCCGCTGCTGATTGCCTACTTTGCCTATGCCGATCTGGCGCGGGTCAAACCCGGGCAATTTGCCCTGGTGACGGATGCCAGCCACTGCGCCGGCCCCTCGTTTGTCCAGCTCGGTAAAGCGCTGGGTGTGCGAGTGATCGCGGCGACCAAATCGGCGGAGGAACGCGAGTACCTGCTGTCCCTCGGTGCGGAAAAAGTCATCGTCACCGAAGAGGAAGATCTGTTGATGCGCATCAACAAGATCACCGACAACCGTGGCGTCGATGTGGTTTTCGATGGCCTGGGCGGCCCGCAGATGTCGTTGCTTGGTGATGTCCTGGCGCCACGCGGCAGTCTGGTCCTGTATGGCCTGCAGGGCGGTAATCAGACCCCGTTCCCGGCTTGCGCAGCGTTTCAGAAGAACATCCAGTTCTTCGTCCACTGCATCGGCAACTTCACCGGCAAACCCGAGCTGGGCATTGTCCAGGACCACGTCGCGTTGCAACGTGCCTTGCGCGACATCAACCAGTTGACCGCTGACCGTGTGTTGCTTCCGCTCAAGACCCGTGTATTCCCGTTCAACGAGTTCGTCGAAGCACACCGCTACATGGACGAATGCCCGTGCCGCGAACGGGTGGCACTGCAAGTCGAGCCGGCGTAGATCCGGAGATCAGAGTCCGTGGCCTCACGGACTCTTTTTTTGTTTATGTTTCCCCCTGTCAGCAGACCTTTCCCCATCCCGCACCTCCGACCATTTCAGCAACTGAACTGGTTTTTGCTGTTCATCTGTATCTTCTAATCACACTCTAAGCGCTGATAATTGAATGATTACTTTCATCTCAAGGAATGAGCTATGGCTGTGCATTCAATTTGTCCGGGGCAATATCAAACGGCTAGCTCGGCTGGCTTCGTCAATTTCTGTTTAATTGCTGTAGGGCGATTCGGAAGTTGCTTCTCTATTTCTTGTAATGAATTGTCGTGGGACGCTGTGGGAAGTTTCCTCAGATTATTTTCGATTCGAGAAAGGCCAGCAAATACGGGCGGTTGAGCGCGCCGGCGGGCCTTCATGACAGTTTTTTCAGGTGAAGTGTTTCAAATAACTACAACTTTGTAAGTGTTAGCATTTCAGCGTCTATTACTTATTGATCCAATTGTTGCGCTCACTGTGATGTTTGCGTGGCATGAATCTTTTGATACCGGGTAAATACCGATGAGCACGATCCATGATCAGGCAATGAACTATGTCTATCAGCAAGTATTGCAGCGTTTGCTGAGTTTCTTTTCCCGAGCCGAGCGCACGGCGTTGCAGTTACTGATTCAGCGCCTGGTCGTGGCTGCTGGCGGAATGGACAACATCGGGCAGTTCAAGGTGCTGGTGCATCAGTCCGGCTCGCGTGACAGCTGCTACACCCTGGCTTTGCTCCGTGCAGCGCAACTGACGATTGCCAGCCGTGCGCCTGCGACGTTCCAGTTGCGCGTCGCCGCCTTGCGCTGGAATGGCGACAGTCCCGTTGCCCTGCACAACCTGCATCGCAGCTACAGTGCACTGTTTCTATATGACGATCCTCGGGTCGAGTTGCTGATGGTCGATAACCGCGAGGTGCTGGCCTTCGATCACCGCACGCCTGTCAGCGACGACGGTCGTGAAGCCAGTCGCATCAATCTGCTGCTGGTCGGGCATTGTCGGACCTGGATCGAAGCACCCCAATTGTGGGATGACGCCTATCTCGCCACCGCCGAGTACTACAGCCAGATCGCCCGCTGGAACAATGGTGTCGACGCCATGATCAGTACCGAAACCAAGAGCAGTCAGCAGCATTTCCTCGAAGGCCTCAACCGTGCGATGCAGCGAGTGGCGATCGCAGGTCCCGGACTGGTCCACAGCGGATTCGAGGCGCTGTTTCCGCTGCTGGACGGGCTGGGCGACGATTTCTACCGCGAACTGCGGGCTGAAGATGACCGGACTGCCTGGCGACCTGAAGGTGAGTTCGAAGCCTGCCGGCGCACCAGTTTTATCGACATCAACGACATGATGGTAGGCAAGCTGGAGGACCGCTGGCCCCTGTTGGGCGAATTCCTCGGCTTTGAACCGGATGACCGGGCGCTGTATCAAGGCGAAGCGGTGTTTGCCGACCCGCTGATTTCGGCGCATGTGCAGGGTCTGTACGCACGGTTCATCGAGGGGCGCACCTATGAGGCGGGAATCGACGATTACCTGCGTAACACCCTGGCCGACATGCGCCGACAGCAGGTGGCGGAGTCCGTCTGCGAGCATTTGCTGTCGTGCTTTGACAACGTTCGGCAGCCCGAGCATCTGCGAATGCATGCGGAGGATTACCTTTTGCACGGTTTCGGACTGAACGAAACGCAGTTGGTGTGCCTGTTGTTTGCACCGTTCATCGACAGCGGTAGAGGCCTCGAGCGGTTCCTGCGCAACTGTCACCCCGGCATGCTGGTTGCGATGCCGGACCTGCACCGCGCCCTGCAAGGCCTGCATGCCCCTGAGCAAGTGCTGAAATGGATCATGGAGGTCAGTGGGTTGCCAGTCAGACTGGTTATCCGTCTCTATGCGATGGGACCTGTGCAGCTTTGTGCGCCCGAAGAATTTGCCTGCGAAAATGCAGATCCGGGAGAGACAGAGCCAGTTTCGCGAGTCGAGCGGTCTACGGAACGCTGACGGTGAACCAAGGGTTGGGTTGTGAACCAATGTCTACGGAAACGAGGTTGTGAAGGGCGCGCGGGACAATGATTTTGTTTATCAGGCAGTTTATCGATATCTGACGACGCTGATTGATGATGCCACCGGGAGCACGGCGGTACGCATGCCCTCGTTGCGCCAACTGGCTGACCGGTTGAACGTGTCCATTTCGACGGTGCAATACGCGTATTCGCTCCTGGAAAAAGAAGGTCGGGTCTATTCCATAGCCAAATCAGGGTATTACGCGAACGCGCTGTTCAGCGTGGACTCGCTCGGCAATGGTAGTGATCTGCTGGAAACCGTTTACGTCAATGCGAGACGTCCCGGGATGTGTGTTTTGAGCGCTGACGAGCCGGCGTCGTTGCAACCGCTGGACAGCCCGTTATTGACGCTGGAGCGGGAGCTGTTGCGTCAATACCCGCGTCAGCCCCAGACATTGGCGCAACCTTGCGGTGAGCTGGAGCTGCGGGTCGCTCTGGCGGCGCGTTATACCTGTTCGACGGAGCATTACTGGCATGCCGATGATGTCTATATCGGTGCTGATTTGCGGGGAATACTGGAGATTCTGATTTCGGTACTGGAATTGCGTCACGCCGCTGTCGTTGTCGAATCGCCCTGTGACTGGGTGATCCTGCGCCTGCTCGAATCGTCCGGCGTGCGGGTGATCGAGTGGGCCTCGCAGGCTGAGGGCGCGCTCGATCTGCCGGCACTGGAATCGCTTTTGAAGAACGAGCCGGTACGTTTGATCCTGTTGTCATCGGTGTTGAGCATGCCTCTGGGCCGTGGCTTCAGTGATGAGCAGCAGCAGGCCATCGCCAGGATGCTGGAGCGACATGGGGTCTGGGTGCTGGAGAATGACTGCTACAGCGAGCTTGACGAGTGCAGTGATTCACAGCGACTGCGGAACTGGCTCGACCCTCAGCGCTTGCTGGTGTTTTCCACCTTTGAGAAGTTCATCGGTGCCGAAGCGCCTTTCGGCTTTGTGCTGTCGCGGCATTGGCGTGACGAGTTGCAACGTCATTTCCTGTTACGCGCGTTTCGCCTCTCGCCCATACGTCAGAAGGCGATTGCCAGGCTGTTGAGCGGCGGACGGCTTGATCAGCACTTATGCGTGTTACGGCGAATGCTCAGTGAGCGCCGTACGCTGTTGATACAGGTGTTGCGCGAGCGTTTGGGCGATACGCTGCAGATTGTCGAGCCTCGGGGCGGCGCGACGGTGTGGGTGCGCTCGTTACGCCCCGTCGACATGCCGAATGTGTTTCATCGATTGCTCAAGCAACAGGTCATCGTGGCGCCGGGGGAGCTGTTCAGCCTGCAAGGCCTGCATGCGGACTCACTGCGTTTGAGCGCGCTGAACCAGGGCGATCGGGATTTGCCAGGCGTGATCGGACTTCTCGGCGATGCACTGCGTTTGTCGCCGGGCAAATAACGTTAAAAAACATCGGGCGAGGTTTGGATACATCCCGTCGCACAGTGGTCAAACTGCCAGTAAACTGCGCAGCATTTCCTGAACCACTCCGATTTCAGAGGTTTTTGCATGACACTCAGTCCTTTTGCGGGCAAACCGGCACCGGCGGAACTGTTGGTCGATATCCCGCGACTGGTTACGGCCTATTACACCGGCCAGCCTGATGCATCGATTTCTACCCAGCGAGTGGCGTTCGGCACCTCCGGCCACCGCGGCAGCTCCTTCGATTTGAGTTTCAACGAATGGCACGTTCTGGCCATCAGCCAGGCGATCTGCCTGTATCGCGAAGCCCAAGGCATCACCGGCCCGCTGTTTGTCGGCATCGACACCCATGCCTTGTCGACCCCGGCCGGCGCCAGCGCACTGGAAGTCCTCGCCGCCAATGGCGTGACGGTGATGATCGCCGAAGGTGATGAGTACACGCCGACGCCGGCGATTTCCCATGCCATTCTCTGCTACAACCGCGGCCGTACCTCTGGCCTGGCAGACGGGATCGTCATCACCCCGTCGCACAACCCGCCACAGAGCGGTGGCTACAAATACAACCCTACCAACGGTGGCCCGGCCGACACCCACATCACCAAGTGGATCGAAGCCAAGGCCAACGAACTGCTGGCGAACAAGCTGGCCGGGGTCAAACGCATCAGCTACGAGCAAGCGCTCAAGGCCAGCACGACCCATCGTCACGATTTCCTCAACACCTATGTCGCCGACCTGATCAACGTCATCGACTTCGGTGCCATCCGCGACGCCAAGCTGCGCTTGGGTGTCGATCCGCTGGGCGGAGCAGGGGTGCGCTACTGGTCGGCTATTGCCGAGCATTACCGTCTCGACCTGGAAGTGGTGAATAAACAGGTCGATTCGACTTTCCGTTTCATGACCGTCGATTGGGATGGCCAGATCCGCATGGACCCATCGTCCAGCCACGCGATGCAAGGCCTGATCGGTCTGAAAGAACGTTTTGACGTGGCATTCGCCTGTGATCCGGATCACGACCGCCACGGTATCGTCACGCCGTCCGGTGGTTTGCTCGCACCGAACAATTATCTGGCGGTGGCGATCGACTACCTGTTCCAGAACCGTCAGCAATGGCGCGCCGATGCCGCCGTGGGCAAAACCGTGGTCAGCAGTGGTCTGATCGATCGTGTGGCCAGGCGCCTGGGTCGTCGCCTGTACGAAGTGCCGGTCGGCTTCAAGTGGTTCGCTGATGGTCTGTTCGACGGTTCGTTGGGGTTTGGCGGTGAAGAGAGCGCCGGCGCCTCGTTCCTGCGCAAGGATGGCGGCGTTTGGAGCACCGACAAGGACGGTCTGATTCCTGCGTTGCTCGCCGCTGAAATGACCGCGCGCACCGGGCGCGATCCAAGCCAGGCCTACCGCGCATTGACCGATGAGCTGGGCGAACCGTTCTCGGTGCGCGTTGACGCCAAGGCCAATCCTGAGCAGAAGGCTCTGTTGAGCAAGCTGTCGCCGGAGCAGGTCACTTCGACCGAGCTGGCGGGCGAGAAAATCCAGAGCATTCTCAGCCACGCACCGGGCAACGATCAGGCCATTGGCGGCCTGAAAGTCATGACCGAAAACGGCTGGTTCGCGGCGCGTCCGTCCGGCACCGAAGACATCTACAAGATCTACGCCGAAAGCTTCCTCGGCGACGACCACCTCAAGCAATTGGTGGCCGAAGCGCAAACTTTGGTGGATGGCGCTATTTCCACTAAATGATGGGCACATGAAAAAGGGCAACCGTCAGGGTTGCCCTTTTTTATTGCCTGCGGATCAGGCCAGGTCGACCAGTACGATCTCGCTGTCTTCGATCGCCGTGACCGTCAGCACTTGCTCGTGTGCCACTGCGACACCGTCACGCGCTTGCGCACGCAAGCCATTGACCTCGATCACGCCAGTGGCGGGGACCAGATAAGCGCGACGTCCCTCGTCCAAACGGTATTCGGCAGTTTCACCAGCCTTGATGTTCGCCGCCACCAGACGTGCGTTGGCGCGGATGCGCAGGCTTTCATCGTCGCCAGCCTTACCGCTGGCCAAAGTGACAAAACCTTCGCGCTCGCCTTTGGGAAACGGCTTGGCTCCCCAGGATGGAGGGGCACCGGTTTCGGTCGGCAGAATCCAGATCTGGAAGATCTTGGTTTCCTTGTCTTCCAGGTTGTACTCGCTGTGGGCGATGCCGGTGCCGGCGCTCATCACTTGGACGTCGCCGGCTTCCGTACGGCCCTTGTTGCCAAGATTGTCCTGGTGAGTGATCGCGCCTTCACGTACGTAGGTGATGATTTCCATGTCGCGGTGCGGATGCTGCGGAAAACCTGTGCCTGCAGCGATGATGTCGTCGTTCCACACGCGTAGATTGCCCCAGCTCATCCGCTGCGGGTCGTAGTACTCGGCAAACGAAAAGTGGTGATGCGCGTCCAGCCAGCCATGATGGGCGCCGCCCAGCGAGCTGAAGGGTCTGAGTTCAAGCATGATCGTCTCCTCAATAAGGTTCGTCAGGGGGCGGGCCCCGTGGTTGATGACGACGATCATCTATCAGGCATTCATCGATAAAAAGCGCAAAAACTGCCGCATCATGATCAGGTTATTAGATGGAATTCAGCCTCGAAATCGTTTCATCCGACTTTCAATTCGTCGCCTAAACCGATGACCTGTAAGCATTTCGCTAGAACTGAAGAGTAAATCCAGACACCATAGCCGCCACAGCCTCACACCCTGGAGTCCGTCAGCGTGGTGCAACACATTCCCGATCTTCCTCCTGAACTTCGTCCACTGGCCGAGATGCCCTGGTTCAAGCGTCTGGCCGCGCGTTTCTTCGGCCACGGCCTGACAAAACTGCGCGCCCAGCACCGCGCCTCGTGGCTGCACGGGCAAGCCGACGGGTTTCGCAGCGGGCACACTGCTGGCGTTGAATACGGCTTCAGGGAAGGCAAGCTCGAGGGGCTGGAAGAGGGCCGGCAGGTCCTGCTGATTCGCGACAGCCGCAACACCGAGCATCGTCCGCCCGGCGTCGATAACAATCTGTTCGATGACTGGCGCCTGCCGCTCACGGCGGAGCTGAAGAGGCGCATCAAGGCCGATGTGGCCCGATTACTCCCGGCCCACGCCCAGCCCAGCGCCGCGCAGTGGAAGATGATTTTCAGCGACACGCCGTCCACCTCGGTGGTGGCCGGTGCTGGCGCGGGCAAGTCGACTACGCTGGTGCTGCGCATTCTCTTGCTCAGCCACTACCTGGGTTTTGAGCTGGATTCGATGACTGTGGTGACCTTCACCCGCGAATCGCGCAAGGATTTCATCAACAAACTGATTGAAATCTTCACGCTGTGGGGCCAGCCGCTGAACCCCAAACAGGCCCGTGAGCTGGTGCGAACCTTCCACTCGCGCATCTTGCCAATGGTCCGCAGTCTGCCGGGGTTCGAGCGCCTGCAGGCCTTCGAGAATCTCAGTGATCGTCCGCAGAGCAGCGCGGAAGAGGTCGACAGCAATCCGTTCGACCTGCGCATCAATGACGCGCAGCGACAGCAACTCAATGCCTGCTATCACCGCTTGTTCAACGAAGATGAGCGTTTCCGCCAGCTGATCCAGCCGCTGTCCCGCGCCGGGCTGCAGTTGAAGGAGCTGGAACGCGATCACCCCGATGTGCAGAAGCGCATGGCGGTCACCGAGCTTGCGGCCAAGCGCGATGAAGAGCTGTGCGACGTCATCGAGGATCTGTGGTTTCGCGCGGGTGCGTGGCCCATCAAGGGGATCGAACCCAGTCGGCAAACGTTCGAGATCAACGGCTCGACGTTCCACTGTCACGGCTATATCCCGAGCCTCGATGCCTGGGTGGTGCTCGGGTTTGACTCCAAAGAAAACGCCCAGCTATGTCGGCCAAACGCCAAACTGAGCGTCCGCGCAGAATGGGCGGTCAAGCGCACACTGTTTCAAGCTTTCTGTCGTAAGCCATTGATATGGTTGGATAGTTACGAGTCGTCAAGGCGTGTTCTGGCCACCTTGGCCGGCGATGCCAGCGCCGGCCCCGGCTTCGACTACAAGGTTAAAGGCGAGTTGGCATCGGCACCGCTGCTCGATTGTTTTGTCGGCGCGGCAGGTTTTATCGAAAACCTCGGCCTGGATGTACCCGACGCGGTCAGTCGCATGAGCTTTGCCAAGGACGATCCCGATCGGTATTTCTTCGAAGCCCTGAGCCTGTTCTGGCGCGCGTTTGAAGATCACTTGCTGGACCAGAAACCGCCAGTGATGACCTACAACCGCATGTTCGCCCTGTTCAGCGAGCACTCGCCGGAAAACCTCAAGTTGCTCAGCGATGAGCTGCTGCGACCGATGTCGCATTTGATGATCGACGAGTTTCAGGACGTTTCGCCGCAGATCGTTTCGTGGATTCGCGCCAGCCTTAACGAAATCCGCAGCCGTGGCCCGGCCATGCACGTCGGGCGCGGTGCGCAGCGTTCGTCGCTGTTGTGCGTCGGCGATGACTGGCAATCCATTTACGGCTGGCGCGGCAGTTCGCCGAGCTACTTCATGGAGTTCAACAAGGAGTTTCCTTCGCCGAGCACCACGCGGGTGATGCTCAGTGACAACTACCGCAGTCATCAACACATCATCGATGCCGCCGAGCACATTGTCCGCGCAGCGCCGGCCATCGCGGGCAAGAAGGCCAAGGCCAGTGGTGAGCCCAAACCATTGCAGCCGGTCAACGTGCTCGAGCGGAATGACGAGGCGCTGGGTCAACGACTGGCGGAACATTACCGCCGGGGCGATTCTATCTTGATGCTCTATCGAAAAAGCAGCGATAAGTTATTGATAGAGCAGCATATTCAGCCAGTACTTAATGTAGATTCGAGCTTGCCTTACGAAGCGCGACGGCTGAAACAGCTGACCTATCACAGTGCCAAGGGTTTGCAGGCTGATGCAGTGTTTCTGCTTGGCGACTGCCAGCACCTGACCAGTTCGCCGTACAAGAATCAGGTCTACCGCATGGCCGGACTGGGCAAAACCGGCGACAGCGAGCCGTACGACAGTGCGCAAAAAGACGAGATCCTGCGTCTGGCCTACGTGGGCATTACCCGGGCTGTCAGCCATTGCTACTGGTACGTCGAACCGCAAGAACCCCAAGCGGTGAATATGCCGAGAGCTTCGGATCGAGTCGCCAGGGGCAAGCCATTCTTCGTCGATCATCGCGCGGAGAAGACGACCGCCTAAGCATAAAAAAGCCCGCATTGCTGCGGGCTTTTCTTTTTGAATCAGTCGGTTATGCGTAGTTCTTCAGAGATTCCGGAGGAGTGAAGGCTTCCAGTTCATCCTCGATGGCTTCGATGATTCGCTCGACATCCGCCGCGTTCATCACCGTCGCACAGGGAATGCCAGCGATGGCGATCATGGTTTCGCCGCTGGCACGATCGAACAGACGGGCGATCAGGCTGCCCGGCGCATCCATCGTCGCTTCGAATCCCATGGGATGAAAATGCCAGCGCATCAGCTGGCAAGCGTTGGGAAAAGTTACTTTGCTGGACCCTTTATTCATGGTGTTGCCCGCCTGCTTCATCGAGCGCTTCCTTTTGCTCATGTTAGGTGGGAAGAGCCTTCATTGGCTCAACCAGTGCTTGAGCTTTAAAAGTAGCATCCGTGTGTGAAAAAACTGTGAGTTTTTTCAGTCCGTTTAGCGATTGATTCGCATTTTTTGATGTAAGTCACTGGCTCATCGATTATCGCCAAAACGCCACCATGGATTTTTCATTGAAGCGGCAGAGGAAGTTGGGCAAGCTCGGTTCTTTTTCGCCGAGCCGCTTATGCACGCCGATGACGACGGCCCAGAACAGACCCAGGCCACGGCCGCCACGGTCATGCGCTATCACCTGAGCTGGAAGCACCGGGATCTGGACAGCGTCATGGCGCTTTATCACGCTGATATCCAGTACAACGATTTCTTTCAGAATCGCGTGCTTGCTCTGGACGAGTTGCGCGAATACGTGCGCGTCAGCATGCCGCGAGAATCCGACGAACTGCTCGAACATTGCGACCGCATCCGGGTGGACGGCAACACGGCGTTCATTCAGTACGAGGTGACTTTGCGCGGTGGCGATGGCCTGGTGTCGTTCCGTTCCAGCGAAGCGATCACGGTCAAGGACGGTTTGATCTGGCGCGTCAACGAGTACGCCTCGCTGGTGCGTACGCAAGCCGACGGCAGTTCGGCACCCAGCCAGCGCCCGGCGGTCAGTCGTCTCGGGCTGTCACCGCGGCAATTGAGTTTCATGGCCGAAGACCTGCAGCAGTATTTCGAAAAACAGCAACCTTATCTGGATCCTGAGCTCGACCTGCAACGGGTGGCGAAGGAGTGCGGGTACAGCCGCAATCAGATCTCCTATCTGCTCAACCAAGTGCTTGGGCAAAGCTTCTATCGCTACGTCAATCAGGCGCGCCTGCAGCATTTGCTGCGCGCCCTGGACAGCGCCACGCCGCCGTTGCGTATCGATGAGCTGGCGTTCGCCGCCGGCTTCAATTCGCTGTCAGCGTTCTACAAATGCTTCCGCGAGCACACCGGTCAGTCACCCAAGGCCTACGCCAGACAAATTTCTCTGCGGGCACGCGCGCAAGACAGCCACTGAAGACAACCACTAGGATCGACGCCATCAAGGTTTTCAGTGGCGGAGTCTGGCATGTCGGCGTGGCGCACGATCAGTTTGTGGATGGATCAGCTCGAAGAGCCGCTGGTGGCCCGGCCTGCGCTGGAGCGGGATCTGGACGTCGACGTGGCAATCATCGGCGCCGGCTACACCGGACTGTGGACGGCGTACTACCTGAAGAAACACGCGCCCGGCCTGGATATCGCCATCATCGAGGCGCAAACCGCCGGATTCGGTGCTTCCGGCCGCAATGGCGGCTGGCTGATGGGCAACCTGCTCGGCGAGGATCGTCTGCTGGCAGGGTTGTCGCCAGAACAACGCCGGGCTTCTTACGATCTGCTGCACAGCATTCCTGATGAAGTGGAAATCGTCATCGAACGTGAAGGCATCGACTGCGATTACCGCAAGGGTGGGGTGCTTTATTGTGCTGCGCGCTATCCCGAACAGGAAACTGTGCTGCGCGATTACCTGAGCAAGCTGCACGCTCAAGGGCTGACGGACGACGATTACCGCTGGCTCAGCCCCGAGCAACTGGCTCAGCAGCTCCGCGTGGCGAAACCCTACGGCGGCATCTTCGCCCCTCACGTTGCGACCATGCACCCGGCGAAACTGGTGCGCGGTCTGGCGCAGACCGTGCAGAACATGGGCGTGAAGATCTATGAAAACAGCCCGGTGACCCACTGGCAGTCAGGCAGTTTGCGCACCGCCAAAGCCAGCGTGCGCGGTCGCTGGATTGTCCCGGCCGTGGAAGGTTATTCGGTGACGTTGCCGCCGCTGGGCCGCTATCAGTTGCCGGTGCAAAGCCTGATCGTCGCCACCGAGCCGCTGTCGGCTGCGACCTGGGATGAAATCGGCCTGAATCGCGGCCAGGCCTTCAGTGAATTCAGCCGTCAGGTCACCTACGGCCAGCGCAGTGCCGACAACCGCCTGATTTTCGGCGCCCGTGGTGGTTATCAGTTCGCCGGCAAGCTGCGTCATGACTTCAACCTGACCGGCGACGAGGTCGAACTGCGCCGCTATCTGTTCGGCGAACTGTTTCCGCAACTGAAAAACGTGCAGATCACCCACGCCTGGGGCGGCAACCTCGGCATGTCGCGACACTTCAAGCCGCACATGCTCTGCGACCGCGCCAATGGCGTCGCGTTGTCCGGCGGTTACGGCGGGGAAGGTGTCGGTGCCAGCAATCTCGGCGGACGCACCCTGGCCGATCTGATTCTCGAACGCGACAGCGAACTGACCCGGCAGCCGTGGGTACTGCCCGATGGCGGCATTCATGCGCTGCGCGCCTGGGAGCCGGAGCCGTGCCGCTGGCTGGGCTACAACGCGATCATCAAAAGCTTCGTGCACGAAGACCAGACCTTGGCCAACCCGGCCACCGCACCCTGGCGGCGCAAGCTGGCCAGCCGGGTCGCCGGCTTCATGGAAGGTTTCATGCACTAAACGCCGTTTCCCTCAATAAACAGGTCACGCCATGAGCATCACCCAATTCAAGAACACCGCCACGCTGGCGCTCGAAGAATCCAGCCCGGTCGCCGTGCCCCTCGGCGAGCCCGTCGCAATCGCCTCGACCACCAGTGTCGAGCGCGACGACGGGGTTGAAACCGGCGTCTGGGAGTGCACCCCAGGGCGCTGGCGGCGGCAGATTACTGCGCAGGAGTTCTGCCATTTCATTTCCGGGCGCTGCACGTTCACCCCCGACGGTGGCGGCGAAACCCTGCACATACAAGGCGGCGACGCACTGATGTTGCCAGCCAACACGCTCGGGATCTGGGATATCCAGGAAACCGTGCGCAAGAGCTACGTGCTGATTTTCTGATTGTTCGATCGTTTGATTGCCTGCCAACAAAAAAAGCCCATACAGGAATCGCCCCATGATCCAGAAAACCCTCGCATTGGCGCCGCTGCTGCTGGCCGTTTCCGTCAGTCACGCGGCCGAGACGGTCAAGGTCTACAACTGGTCCGACTACATCGCCCCGGACACCACGAAGAATTTCCAGAAAGACACCGGCATCGGCGTCACCTATGACGTCTACGACAGCAACGAAACCCTCGACGGCAAGTTGATGACCGGCAAATCCGGATACGACGTGGTCTTCCCGTCGAACCACTTCATGGCACGGCAGATTCAGGGCGGGGCACTGAAAAAGCTCGACAAAAGTCAGCTACCGAACTGGAAGAATCTCAATCCGGCGTTGCTCAAGGCTTTGCAGACCAACGACCCGAACAACGAGCACGGCTTTCCATACCTGTGGGGCAGCACCGGCATCGGCTACAACATCGCCAAGATCAAAGCGGTGCTCGGTGACAATGCGCCGGTGGATTCCTGGGACCTGATTTTCAAGCCCGAATACATGGAAAAGCTGCAGAAGTGCGGGGTGGCGATTCTCGACAACGGCCCGGAATTGCTCCCGGCGGCGCTCAACTATCTCGGTCTGCCGCACCACAGCAAGAACCCCGAGGACTACAAGAAAGCCGAAGCGCTGCTGATGAAAGTCCGGCCCTATGTCAGCTACTTTCATTCATCGAAATACACCAGCGACCTGGCCAACGGTGATATTTGCGTAGCGGTCGGGTTTTCCGGGGACATCCTGCAAGCCGAGAACCGCGCCAGGGAAGCGAAAAACGGCGTCGAGATCGGTTATGCGATTCCCAGGGAAGGCGCGGCAATCTGGTTCGACATGGTCGCCATGCCCGCCGACGCCCCGGACGAGAAGGCCGGCTACGCCTTCATGAACTACCTCCTTCGCCCCGACGTCGTGGCCGGGATTACCAACTACGTGCATTACGCCAATGGCAACGAACAGGCGGACGGCCTGATCGATCCGGCGATCAAGAACGACACCAAGGTGTACCCGAGCCCGGAAATGATGGGCAAGCTGTTCGCGCTGGAGGCGATGCCGCTGAATATCGACCGGATTCGTACGCGGGTCTGGAACAAGATCCGCACCGGTAGCTGAGTTTTCCAGGACGAACACACAAGCCCCCTGTGGGAGCGAGCCTGCTCGCGAAAGCGGTCTGTCATTCAACAATTATGTTGACTGGGCAGGCGCCTTCGCGAGCAGGCTCGCTCCCACAATGATATTGCGTGAAGCCAGTAGTTGATATCAAAGCACTGGCACCGCTGTCTGAAAGTGTGACTCGCCCAACAAATCCAAACTTACCGATATTTAATATTTAAATAGAAAATCGTCAGACGATTTGCCCTGTCCCCAGCAACTAACAACAATCTTTCCTCCCCGCGCGCTTTGTTTACGGCAGTTTCCTGATGTATCGAAATTGGATCGCAAAAAAATCCTTTACGACAGATTTCAAATTGTGTCAGGTTCGTTACGCCTTCATTGGGCGAGTGATAGGACGATCTCGCCAAAGATCGTCCTGTCGGACAAAAACTGTTCCATTGCTAAACAAGGAAGTGTGTTTATGTCAAAAGTTAAAACCAACGCTGTTGATTCCGCCGAACAGGCTTTCCAATTGGCCGCCTTCAGCTCGGCGTACAACCAGATCAACAGCTTCAGCCATCAATACGATCGTGGCGGCAACCTCACGGTCAATGGCAAACCCTCGTACACCGTCGATCAGGCGGCTACGCAATTGCTGCGTGATGGCGCTGCCTACCAGGACAAGGACGGCAGCGGCAAGATCGAACTCACCTATACGTTCCTGACGTCAGCATCGAACAGCACGATGAACAAGCACGGGATCAGCGGGTTCAGTCAGTTCAGCGCGCAGCAGCAGGCGCAGGCCAAGCTCGCCATGCAATCCTGGGCCGACGTGGCCAATGTCACGTTCACCGAGAAAGCTTCGGGCGGCGACGGCCACATGACGTTCGGTAACTACAGTGGCGGCCAGGATGGCGCGGCGGCGTTCGCCTACCTGCCAGGTACCGGCGCCGGTTATGACGGTACTTCGTGGTACTTGATCAACAGCGGTTACACGCAGAACAAGAACCCGGATCTGAACAACTACGGTCGTCAGACCCTGACCCACGAAATCGGCCACACCCTGGGCCTGGCTCACCCTGGCGACTACAACGCCGGCAATGGCAACCCGACCTACAACGACGCGACTTACGGCCAGGACACCCGCGGCTACAGCGTCATGAGTTACTGGAGCGAGAGCAACACCAACCAGAACTTCAGCAAGGGCGGCGTCGAAGCCTATTCGTCCGGCCCGCTGATGGACGATATCGCCGCCATCCAGAAACTCTACGGTGCCAACACCAGCACCCGCACCGGCGACACCACCTACGGCTTCAATTCCAACGCCGGCCGCGATTTCCTCAGCGCTTCGTCGTCGAGTGACAAAGTGGTGTTCTCGGTGTGGGACGCCGGCGGCAAGGACACTCTGGATTTCTCTGGCTTCACCCAGAACCAGAAGATCAACCTCAATGACGCTTCGTTCTCCGACGTGGGCGGGCTGGTCGGTAACGTGTCGATTGCCAAGGGCGCGATCATCGAAAACGCCATTGGCGGTTCGGGCAGCGATCTGCTGATCGGTAACAGTGTGGCCAACGAGCTGAAGGGCGGTGCCGGCAACGACATCCTCTACGGCGCGGGCGGTGCCGACAAACTATGGGGCGGCGCCGGTTCGGACACTTTCGTGTTCGCTGCCAGCTCGGACTCCAAGCCGGGTGCGATCGATCAGATCCTCGATTTCGTCAGCGGTCTGGACAAAATCGACCTGACCGGCATCACCAACGGGGCGGGCCTGCACTTCGTCAGCAGCTTCACCGGTTCCGCTGGCGATGCAGTGCTGACCTCGTCGGGCGGCAACAGCCTGTTGTCGGTGGATTTCTCCGGGCACGGCGTGGCGGACTTCATCGTCAGCACCGTTGGCCAGGCAGCGACCAGCGACATCGTGGCGTGATGTGAAGGGAAAGCGGCGCCCAAGGCGTCGCTTTCTTCACTTGCATCGGTAGGCGCTGTACGCAACGCTTAGGGCTGGAGCGAAATTTCCCATGATCTACAGAGCTTTTACCTACAAGGCATCGGCGTGGCTTTCAGTGGCGCTCGTTACGATTTCAGGAGCAACAGCGATGGCAAGCAGCCTCAGACTCGAAGAACCCTCCGTGTTTGCCGGAAAGTGGCAGGCAACACTGTCCAGCACAGTCGAGGACCTGCGGACGCAAAAGCTGCAGGACAAACCCTCCAATACCTGTAGCGTCGAACTGCTCGCCAACAAGACCCTTGGCCAGGGCGCAGACTGTCTGGGTGCGTGGCTCGAGCAAGCTCCGATCGGCTGGTTTCCTGATCCTGACGGCTTGTCGATCACCGGTAACGAAGGCTCAAGAATCCAGTTTTTCAGCCGACAACGTGATGGGTTGTATCTGGCGACTTTGAAGTCCGGGCTGATCGTCACGCTGGAACGTACGGCGCCCGATAACTGATCGGCCTTTTTACAAACCAATACAGCTATAGCGATTGGTCACACGGTTATAAGCAAGGTCAATAAAGGCAACTGCGCCGCAATATTCGGCGTTAGTTGTTATGAAAGTGTAAGTGGCCGCCGCGCAAGTGTATCCGCGGATGGCTCGCTTAATTAATTGAAGTGTCGCCTCGCAGGGGCGATGAATAATGTTCAGGAATAATCAATGAAGATGGCGAAGGCCCCAGCCACCGCTCCGTTAATCAAGGCATTGGGTGACTATA
Organism: Pseudomonas sp. HN2; assembly: GCF_020736465.1. NCBI lineage: Bacteria > Pseudomonadati > Pseudomonadota > Gammaproteobacteria > Pseudomonadales > Pseudomonadaceae > Pseudomonas > Pseudomonas sp. HN2. Next base: position 3,278,734 of record NZ_CP085885.1, on the reverse strand, counting down.
AGAGCATCTTGATCAGCGTCGGTTGTTTTACCGCGCTGATCAACGTGCTGATGCTGGTGCCGTCCATCTACATGCTGCAAGTCTACGATCGGGTGCTGTCGTCGCAGAACGAAACCACCCTGGCGATGCTGTCGCTGATGGTCGTCGGTTTCTTCGCCTTTATCGGGCTGCTGGAAGTCATCCGCAGCTTTATCGTCATCCGCATCGGCAGCCAGTTGGAGCGCCGTTTCAACCTGCGGGTCTATCAGGCTGCGTTCGAGCGCAACCTGTTCAAGGGCGAGGGCAATGCCGGGCAGTCGCTGGGCGACCTGACCCACATCCGTCAGTTCGTCACCGGTCCTGCATTGTTCGCCTTCTTCGATGCGCCGTGGTTTCCGGTCTATCTGTTTGTCATCTACCTGTTCAACGTCTGGCTCGGCGTGCTGGCCACGGCGGGTGCGTTGCTGCTGATTGCACTGGCGTGCCTCAACGAATACATGACCAAGAAGCCGCTGGGCGAGGCCGCCGGGTTTTCCCAGCAGTCCAGTCAGTTGGCTACCAGCCATTTGCACAACGCCGAAACCATTCAGGCCATGGGCATGCTCGGGTCGCTGCGCAAACGCTGGTTCGGGGTGCATTCGCGCTTTCTCGGCTTGCAGAACCAGGCCAGCGACACCGGCGCGGTGATCAGTTCGTTGAGCAAGACCCTGCGTCTGTGCCTGCAATCCTTGGTGCTGGGCCTGGGCGCTTTGCTGGTGATCAAAGGCGACATGACCGCCGGGATGATGATCGCCGGTTCGATCCTCATGGGCCGCGTGCTCAGCCCGATCGACCAGTTGATCGCCGTATGGAAGCAGTGGAGCGGGGCGAAGCTGGCTTACCGCCGTCTGGATGCGCTGTTGCAGGCGTTCCCGCCAAGCGACGAGGCCATGGCGCTGCCAGCGCCGAAGGGCCAGATTGCCTTCGAACAGGTCAGCGCCGGCCCACCGGGACAACGTTCCGCGACGTTGCACATGGTCAATTTCAACCTCGGTGCCGGTGAAGTACTCGGTGTGCTCGGCGCTTCCGGCTCCGGCAAATCGACGCTGGCCCGGGTGCTGGTCGGCGTGTGGCCAGTACTGGGCGGCACCGTGCGTCTGGATGGCGCCGATATCCACCGCTGGAATCGCGATCAGCTTGGCCCTTACATCGGTTACCTGCCGCAGGACATCGAGCTGTTCAGCGGCACCATCGCGGAAAACATTGCGCGATTCAGCGAAACCGACTCGCAAAAAGTCGTCACCGCCGCGCAACAGGCCGGCGTCCACGAGATGATCCTGCGCCTGCCGCAGGGCTACGACACGAAGCTGGGCGAGGACGGCAGTGGCTTGTCCGGTGGCCAGAAGCAACGCGTGGCACTGGCCCGTGCGCTGTATGGCACGCCGAGTCTGGTGGTGCTGGATGAGCCCAACTCCAATCTCGATACGGTCGGCGAGGCTGCACTGGCCAGTGCCATCGCACAACTCAAGGCGCAGGGCACCACCGTGATTCTGGTTACGCACCGCTCTTCGGTACTGGCCCAGGCTGACAAGCTGTTGGTACTCAACGACGGTCGTCTGCAGGCGTTCGGCCCGAGTCAGGATGTGCTCAAGGCACTGTCCGGGCAACAGGAACAGCAACGCGAAAAAGCTGCACAAGCACCGGGCGGGCTCAGCATGAGTCGGCAGTATCAGCCCACGACCAGGAATTCGGGTGTATGAGCAGCGCCAGCATGAACACTGAAAACGAAGCGAACATGGAACACGCCTATCTCACTGAGCGTCCGGAACGCGATGCGAAATTTTTCGCGCGCATGGGCTGGATTCTGGCCATCGTCGGCGCTGGCAGTTTCTTCACCTGGGCGGCACTGGCGCCGCTGGATCAGGGCATTCCGGTGCAGGGCACGGTGGTGGTTTCGGGCAAGCGCAAGGCCGTGCAATCGATGAGCAGCGGCGTGGTCAGCCGGATTCTGGTGCGCGAAGGCGAAATCGTGAAGCAGGGCCAGCCGCTGTTCCGCCTCGACCAGACGCAAGTGGCGGCCGATGTGCAATCGCTGCAGGCGCAATACCGCATGGCCTGGGCCAGCCTTGCGCGCTGGCAGGCCGAGCGCGACAACCTCAAACAAGTGACCTTTCCGCCCGAACTGAGCGACGACCCGGATCCGCGTCTGGCGCTGGTGCTGGAAGGCCAGCGGCAACTGTTCAGCAGCCGCCGCGAAGCGTTCTCGCGTGAGCAAGCGGCATTGCGCGCCAATATCGAAGGCGCCACTGCGCAACTGGCCGGGATGCGCCGCGCGCGCAGCGACCTCAATGCCCAGGCCAGCTCTTTGCAGCAACAACTGAGCAACCTGCAACCGCTGGCCGACAACGGCTACATTCCGCGCAACCGTTTGATGGACTACCAGCGGCAACTGTCGCAAGTGCAGCAGCAACTGGCGGAAAACACCGGCGAAAGCGGTCGTGTCGAGCAGGGCATCCTTGAGTCGCGCCTGAAATTGCAACAGCACGGTGAGGAATACCAGAAGGAGGTCCGCACGCAACTGGCCGACGCGCAGTTGAAGAGCGTGACCCTGTCCGAGCAACTGACCTCCGCCGGTTTCGATTTGCAGCACAGCGAGATCCTGGCGACTGCCGATGGCGTAGCGGTCAATCTCGGCGTGCACACCGAAGGCGCCGTGGTGCGTCAGGGCGAAACGCTGCTGGAGATCGTTCCGCAAGGCACCACCCTGGAAGTGGAAGGGCATTTGCCAATCAACCTGATCGACAAGGTCGGCACGCATCTGCCGGTGGACATTCTGTTTACCGCCTTCAACCAGAGCAAAACCCCGCGCGTGCCCGGCGAAGTCAGCCTGATCTCCGCCGACCAGATGGTCGATGAGAAAACCGGCGTGCCCTATTACGTGCTGCGCAGCAGCGTCAGCGATCAGGCGATGGAAAAACTCAACGGCCTGGTGATCAAACCGGGCATGCCAGCGGAAATGTTCGTGCGCACCGGTGAGCGTTCACTCCTCAACTACCTGTTCAAACCGCTGCTCGATCGCGCCGGTTCCGCGTTGACCGAGGAATAAGGATGTTCGGCTGTATGAATAAGCTTTCAATGCTGGCAGCAGTCATGTTGCTGGCCAGTCACTCGGCAGTCGCGGCCATGGGGCCGTTCGAGATCTACGAACAGGCGTTGCGTAACGACCCGGTGTTCCTTGGCGCGATCAAGGAGCGTGATGCCGGCCTGGAAAACCGCGCCATCGGCCGCGCCGGGCTGCTGCCTCGGATCGGTTACACCTACAACAAGGGGCGCAACTCTTCGAAGGCTACGTCCCTTGATGATCGTGCGCGCAACCGCACCGACGAGCGCAACTACAGCAGTTACGGTTCGGCGCTGACCGTGCAACAACCGCTGCTCGATTACGAGGCTTACGCGGCGTATCGCAAGGGTGTCGCCCAGTCGCTGTTCGCCGACGAAGCGTTTCGCGGCAAGAGTCAGGAGCTGTTGGTGCGAGTGCTGGATAACTACACCAAAGCCCTGTTTGCCCAGGATCAGATCGACATCGCCCAGGCGAAGAAGAAGGCCTACGAGCAACAGTTCCAGCAGAACGAACACATGTTCAAGCAGGGCGAGGGCACCCGCACCGATATTCTCGAAGCCGAGTCGCGTTATGAATTGGCGACTGCCGAGGAGATCGAAGCGCGCAACGAGCAGGATGCTGCCTTGCGCGAACTGGGGGCGCTGGTGGGCGTGCCAGCGGTGGACATCGGCGACCTGGCCCCGCTCGGTCAGCAGTTTCAGACTTTCACGCTGCAACCGGCCAACTTCGACACCTGGCATGAACTGGCGATCAGCAACAACCCGAACCTGGCTTCGCAACGCCAGGCTGTCGAGGTCGCGCGCTATGAAGTCGAGCGCAACCGCGCCGGGCACCTGCCGAAGGTGAGCGCCTACGCCTCGATGCGCGACAACGAGTCGGAGAGCGGCAATACCTACAACCAGCGCTACGAAACCAACACCATCGGCCTGGAAGTCAGCGTGCCGCTGTACGCCGGGGGCGGGGTATCGGCTTCGACCCGTCAAGCCAGCCGCACCATGGAACAGGCCGAATACGAACTGGATGGCAAGACCCGCGAGACCTTGATCGAACTGCGCCGACAGTTCAGCGCCTGTCTGTCGGGCGTGAACAAATTGCGCGCCTATCAGAAGGCCTTGAAGTCGGCGGAAGCGCTGGTGGTGTCGACCAGACAAAGCATTCTGGGTGGCGAACGGACCAATCTCGACGCATTGAACGCCGAGCAGCAACTGTTCACCACCCGCCGGGATCTGGCCCAGGCGCGTTACGACTACCTGATGGCCTGGACCAAATTGCATTACTACGCCGGCACCCTGAACGAGCAGGATCTGGCCCGGGTGGACGAGGCTTTTGTGGTTGCGCAACAGCCCTCACCCTAACCCTCTCCCAGAGGGAGAGGGGACCGATCCGGGGAGATTGAAGAGATATACCGACTTGAACGAGCGGCACTGAATCCATAGTCGGCTATTTTTTCAGGTCGAGGATGACTCAAGACAACACAAATCGGCTCCCTCTCCTCGGGGAGAGGGCTGGGGTGAGGGGAGCGACCGAGTTGCCTGCGATAGCTGCATCGACATGAACGACCGCGTCGAACTCAGGTTTTGACATCGACACAAATCGGCTCCCTCTCCCTGGGGAGAGGGCTGGGGTGAGGGGAAACAGGCGACACCGCAGTCAGCCTTGTACAAAAAAACAAAAAACGAGAGTGATCAACATGGACGTACGCATCAAGCCGATCTCGGTCGGCACGCTGTTGCTTGTGATTTCTGCAAACCAGGTTCAGGCCCAATACCTGGAATCCGGCCAGCCCGGCGATCCGGCCAGTTGGCGCAGCGCCGAGTTTCTGCGTGACTGGGGTCTGGAGCGCATGCAGGCCGATCAAGCCTACGCCGCCGGCATCACCGGCAAGGGCGTAAAAATCGGCGCGCTCGATTCCGGTTTCGATGCCGCCCACCCCGAATTCGCCGCCGACCGTTATCACCCGGTAACCGCCAGCGGCAGCTACGTCGATGGCTCAGTGTTCAACGTCGACGGCATGCTCAACCCGAACAACGATTCCCACGGCACCCACGTGGTCGGCACCATGGGCGCGTCGCGTGACGGCAGCGGCATGCATGGCGTGGCGTATAACGCGCAAATCTACGTCGGCAATACCAACAAGAACGACAGTTTCCTCTTCGGCCCCGGCCCCGATCCGCGCTATTTCAAAGCGGTCTACGACAGCCTGGCCGAGGCCGGCGTGCGGGCGATCAACAACAGCTGGGGCAGTCAGCCGCCGGATGTCAGCTACCGCACGCTGGCGGATCTGCACGCCGCCTACGCGCAACACTGGAACAAGGGCACATGGCTCGACGCCGCTGCCGATGTGTCGCGGCGCGGCGTGATCAATGTGTTCAGCGCTGGAAACAGCGGCTACCCGAATGCCAGCGTACGCTCAGCGCTGCCGTACTTTCAGCCCGATCTGGAAGGCCACTGGCTGGCGGTGTCCGGGCTCGATCAGAGCAATCAGCAGAAGTACAACCAGTGCGGCATCGCCAAATACTGGTGCATCACCACACCGGGGGCGAAGATTGACAGCACCATTCCTGGTGGCGGTTACGGGATCAAGTCCGGCACCTCGATGGCCGCACCGCACGCGACCGGTGCCCTGGCGCTGGTGATGGAACGCTATCCGTACATGAACAACCAGCAGGCGCTGGAAGTGCTGCTGACCACCGCCACCCAGCTCGATGGCTCGGTCACTGACGCACCGAACGAGCGCGTCGGCTGGGGCGTCGCCAACCTCAACCGGGCCATGCGCGGGCCGGGGCAATTGCTCGGCGCGTTCGATGCCAATCTGGAGGCAGGGCAGCGCGATGTCTGGAGCAATGACATCTCCGACAAGGCGCTGATCCAGCGTCAGAGCGAAGACCTCGCCGAGCACAGCGCCTGGCAGCAAACCCTGCAGGATAAAGGCTGGGAGAACGGCGTTGCGGCCGGCGCCAGCCAGCAGGATCAGACCGATTACGCGGTCGGCATGCTCCGCGATGCAGGAGCGGCGAACCGGGTGTATCAGGGCAGCCTGATCAAGTCCGGCGCCGGTCAATTGCTGCTCAGCGGCGCAAACACCTACCGTGGCCCGACCACCGTAAACGGCGGGCTGCTCACCGTGAACGGTTCGCTGACCTCAGCGGTCACCGTCAACGACAGCGGGACCCTCGGCGGCTCCGGACGCATTGCCGGGTTGACCGCCAACCGCGGCGGCCGGGTCGCGCCGGGCAATTCCATTGGCACCTTGAACGTCGCCGGTGATGTGACATTCGCACCGGGCTCGACTTACGCCGTAGAGCTATCGCCAGGCAGCAGCGACCGTATCGTTGCTGGCGGCACGGCAACCGTCAGCGGCGCCAGCGTCAGTCTCGCGCTGGAAGATAGCCCGACCCTGCTCAGCAGCGCCGAAGCGCAAAGCCTGCTCGGCCGTCAGTACAACATCCTGCAAGCGGCCGGCGGCGTTCAGGGGCAGTTCGCTGCGGTAGTACCGAACTACCTGTTCATCGGCGGCGCCCTCGATTACGCCGCCAGCGGCATTCAGTTGAACATCGAACGCAACGCGACCAGCTTCGCCAGCGTCGGGCAAACGCCCAACCAGCGTTCGGTGGCGGCGGCCGTCGAAGCTTTGGGCGCCGGTAATTCCGTCTACGAAAGTGTGTTGCGTGCACCCACCCAAGCCTCGGCGCAGCAAGCCTTTCAACAGCTGAGCGGCGAGATTTATCCGGCGCTCGGCACGATGCTGATCAATGACAGCCGCCAGTTGCGTGATGCAGTCGGCGAGCGCCTGCACGATGAGTCCGCGACCCGCGGCAACGGCTGGATCAAAGCCCTTGGCGCGTGGGGCAGCACCGATTCGGGCCACGACACCGCAGGCTACAGCACCTCGATCGGCGGCCTGCTGGCCGGTGTCGACGGCGCGCTCGACGAGCAGACCCGAATCGGTCTGGTCACCGGCTACAGCGACAGTTCGCTGAGCATCGGTTCGGGCACGCATTCCTCGGCGAAAGTCGACAGCTATCACCTCGGCGCTTACGCCGGCCACGACCTCGGCCCGTGGCGCTTGAGCACCGGCGCGGCGTATAGCTGGCATCGCGGCGATGTGAAGCGCGATCTGCAATACGACGAAGTCAGCGCCAAGCAGAAAGCCAAGCTTGACGCGACCACCACCCAGGTCTTCGGCGAGGCAGCGTATCGCTTGCAGCTGCAACCGTTGGCGCTGGAACCGTTCGCCAACCTGACTTACCTGCATCTGGACACCGAAGGCTTCACCGAAAAGGGCGATGCCGCTGCGCTGAAAAGCTCGGGCGATCAGCGCGATGTGGTGCTGAGCACCCTGGGCGTACGGGCGAGCAAAACCTTCAACCTTTCGAATCAGCAAGCGCTGGACGTCAGCGCTCGTCTCGGCTGGCAGCACAGCCTCAGCGATATCGATTCCGAGCAACATGTGCGCTTTGCCAATGGCGGCACGCCGTACGCGGTGGAGAGCTCGGCGCTGGTACGCGATGCGGCGCTGGTCGGCGTGCAGGCCAGTCTGGCGTTGAGCAAGGACGTGCGGGTCAACCTCGATTACAACGGCCAACTGGCCAGCCGCGAGAAGCTGCATGGCGTTGGGCTGAGTCTGAACTGGCAGTTCTGACCGAGCGCTTTCCTGTGGCGAGGGAGCTTGCTCCCGCTGGGGCGCGAAGCGGCCCCCGCCTTGCGTCAGGCAGACCGCGTTGACTGATTTTACGGCTGCTGCGCAGCCGAGCGGGAGCAAGCTCCCTCGCCACAAATAGCGTGCACGGCAGCACAGACAACAGGATTTTTCGCAACATCACTAAGGAAGGTCGTGGATGGATAACAACAATACCCCCGCGCAATCGGGTGGCCGCTTTGCCCTGAAAACCCTGACAGTCGCAATGCTCTGTGCCAGTGCGATGGCGCAGGCAGCGCCTTACGTGGAAAACGGCCGCAGCGGCGATCCGTCGAGTTGGCGCAGCAATGAATTCAAGGCAGACTGGGGCCTGGGCGCGATCGGCGCGGATTACGCTTACGCCGCCGGCTACACCGGCAAAGGCGTGAAACTGGGGATCTTCGATCAGCCGGTGTACGCCGCGCATCCGGAGTTCTCCGGTAGCAACAAAGTGGTGACCCTGGTCACCAGCGGTATCCGCGAATACACCGACCCGTACATTCCGGTGAAGGCCGGCGATGCGTTCCTGTATGACGGTTCACCCTCGGTCGGCTCCAACGGCAAACTCGGCGCCCACGGCACTCACGTTGGCGGCATCGCGGCGGGCAGTCGCGACGGCGGGGTGATGCATGGCGTCGCGTTCGGCGCGCAGATCATCAGCGCCGACAACGGGGACCCGGGGCCGGAGGACGGCATCGTTCGCGGCAACGATGGTGCGGTGTACAAGGCCGGTTGGGATGCGCTGATCGCCAGCGGGGCGCGGATCATCAACAACAGCTGGGGCATCGGCATCACCGACCGCTTCGACCTCGGCGGCCGCGATCCGGCGTACCCGCACTTCACCGTCAACGACGCGCAATTGCAATTCAACGAAATCCGCACCTTGCTCGGCACCAAACCGGGCGGCGCCTACGACGGTGCGATTGCCGCCGCACGCAGCGGCATCGTCACCATTTTCGCCGCCGGCAACGACTACAACCTCAACAACCCGGATGCCATCGCCGGCCTGGGTTATTTCGTCCCGGACATCGCGCCGAACTGGATCACCGTCGCCGCGTTGCAGCAGAACCCGGACACTGCCAGCGCCAACCCCTACGTGATCAGCACGTTCTCCTCGCGTTGCGGCTACACGGCGAGTTACTGCGTCTCGGCGCCGGGCACGAAGATCTACAGCTCGATCATCGAAGGCACCAACGCCGGCAACCTGACCACCAGCTACGCCAACTACAACGGCACGTCGATGGCGGCACCGCACGTCGCCGGTTCCATCGCGGTGCTGATGGAGCGCTTTCCGTACATGAGCGGCGATCAGGTCGCCAGCGTGTTGCGCACTACGGCGACCGACCTCGGCGCGCCGGGCATCGACGCCTTGTACGGTTGGGGCATGATCAATCTGCGCAAAGCCATCGACGGCCCGGCGATGTTCGTGACCGAGCAGGATATTGCCGAGGAATTCCGCGTGCAGGGCGCTTACGGCTCCGGCCAGTTTGTTGCTGACTTGCCGGGCATCGGCGCGATCATCGATCAGGGCAAACCGACCGAGCGCGTGTGCAGCGACATCACTTGCGGCCTCGACACCTGGCGCAACGACATCGGTGGCCACGGCGGTCTGACCAAGCAAGGCATCGGCACCCTGGTGCTGACCGGCAACAACACTTACAGCGGCCCGACCCTGGTCAATCAGGGGCGACTGGCAATCAATGGCTCGCTGCAATCGGCGGTCACGGTGAATGATGGTGGTGTTCTCGGCGGCAACGGCCGCATCGGCGCACTGGCGGTAAATAGCGGCGGTACGGTGGCACCGGGCAATTCCATCGGCACTCTGAATGTGGCCGGTGACGTGACCTTCGCGCCGGGTTCGACCTACGCCGTAGAGCTGTCGCCAACCAGCAGCGACCAGATCGTTGCGAGCGGCAAAGCGGTCGTCGAAGGCGCCACGGTGAGCCTGTCACTGGAAAACAGCCCGACCTTGCTCAGCACCGGCGAAGTGCAAAGCCTGCTCGGCACCCGTTACAACATCCTGCAAGCAGCGGGTGGCATTGAAGGGCGCTTCGGTCAGGTCTTGCCGAATTACGCCTTCCTCGGCGGCACCCTCGATTACTCGGCGGGCGGCATTCAACTGGCCGTCGGGCGGAATGAGGCATCGTTTGCCAGCGTCGGTCTGACGCCCAACCAGCGCGCCGTCGGTGCCGCCGCCGAGCGTCTGGGCGCAGGCAATGCGCTGTTCGAAACCCTGTTGCTGTCGCCAAACGCGGCGTCGGCGCAGCAGGCTTTTCAACAGTTGTCGGGTGAAATCCACCCGGCCATTGGCACGCTGCTGATCAACGACAGCCGTTACCTGCGCGAAGCGGTCGGCGAGCGTCTGCGTGAGCGTGATCTGTTCAATGCCGATGCGCCGATGGATGATCGCAGTAACGTCTGGGTCAAGGTCCTCGGATCGTGGGGCGAGAGTGATGGCGGACATGAGAATGCCGACTCCAACAGCTCCATCGGTGGGCTGCTGGCCGGTGTCGACGGTCTGATTGCAGAGGATACCCGTCTCGGTTTCGTCACCGGTTACAGCGACAGTTCGTTGAGCATGGGCAGCGGCACGCATTCCTCGGCGTCGGTCGACAGCTACCACTTGGGGGCGTATCTGGGCCATGAAATCGACGCGTTGCGCCTGACCGTCGGCGGCGCCTACAGCTGGCATCGCATCGATGTGAAACGTGATCTGCAGTTCGGCGACGTCAGCGGCAAACAGAAAACCAAGCGTGACGCGACCACCGCGCAACTGTTCACCGAGGCCGCCTACGATCTGGGCCTGCAACCGATGAACCTCGAGCCGTTCGCCAATCTGTCCTACGTCCACCTCAACACCGACAGTTTCACCGAGAAGGGTGACGCCGCCGCGCTCAAGGGTGGTGAAGACAACCGCGACGTGGTGCTGTCGACCCTCGGCGTGCGTGCCAAGCGCAGCTTTGCCCTGTCGGACCAGCATCAACTGGAGCTGGGCGCGAGCCTCGGCTGGCAGCACAACCTGAGCAGCGTCGATGCCGACAGCCACTTGGCCTTCGCCAACGGTAACAGCGCGTTCACCGTGCAGAGCGTGTCGATGGATCGCGATGCCGCCGTAGTCGGTGTACGTGCCGGTCTGGCGCTCAATCACGACGTGCGGGTCAACCTCGATTACAACGGCCTGATCGGTTCCAACGAGAAGGATCACGGCGTCGGTCTGACCCTCGACTGGCAGTTCTGAGGCGTAACCGGCAGCGCTTCACGGGCTGCCGGTTTTTCACGAAAAGGGAGCGCTGCACATGGGACTGTTCGATTACAAAAATGCCGACGGCAAAGGCTTGTACAGCGACGCCATCGCACTGACGCTGTATGCCTACACGCCCACCGGCGAACCGTTGCCCGCCACCGCGTGGGCGCCGGTCACTGCGACGGCGCTGGGCTATCAGGGCAAGGTCGGCGCGCAAGGTACGTTTTTCGGTGAAAAGGACGGCTTCACCAGCGCCGAAGCCGAAGTGCTCGGCAAATACGACGCCGCTGGCAAACTGATCGGCCTCGGCATTGCCTTTCGCGGCACCGGCGGGCTCGGTTACAGCGACACCTTCGGCGATCTGAAAAACAATCTGCTGGCAGCGGTCGGGCCATCGGATTATGCGAGCAACTACGCGAAAAACGCCTTCGACAAACTGCTTGAGGGCGTCGCCGCTTTCGCGATTGGCAACGGCATTGCTGCCAGGGACGTGCTGATCAGCGGCCACAGCCTCGGTGGGCTCGGGGTCAACAGCGTCGCCGAGTTGAGCGCGGACAACTGGGGTGGCTTCTACCAGGACGCCAATTACATTGCGTTCGCCTCGCCGACCCAGAGCAGCGTCGGCAGCCAGGTGCTCAATATCGGTTTCGAGAACGATCCGGTGTTCCGCGTGCTCGACGGCACCACGTTCAGCACGGCGTCGATGGGCAAGCACGACAAGCCGCACGAATCGACCACCGATAACCTCGTCAACTTCACCGACAACTACGCCTCCACGGCGCAGAACCTGGTGCCGTTCAGCATCGTCAACCCGCTGAACTGGTCGGCGCACAGTTCGCTGGGCTATGCCGATGGCTTGAATCGAGTGATCGATTCGGCGTTCTACAACCTGACGGAGCGAGACTCGACGATCATCGTCGCCAATCTTGAAGAAGCGTCGCGGGGCAAGACCTGGGTCGAGGACCTGGGCCGCAGCGGCGAGCCGCACACCGGCAGCACTTTCATCATCGGCTCGCAGAGCGGCGACTGGCTCAAGGGCGGGGCGGGCAACGATTTTCTGGAAGGGTTGGGCGGCGATGACCGTTTCCGCGATGACGGCGGCTACAACGTGATTTTGGGCGGGCAAGGCCACAACACTTTCGATCTGCAGAAACCGCTGCAGAACTTCAGCTTCGCCAACGACGGCGACGGCACGCTGTACGTGCGCGACGCCTATGGCGGCATCAGCCTGACCCGCGACATCGGCGCGCTGGTCAGCAAGGAGGCCGGTTCATGGTGGGGCAGCAAGGAGCTCACTTGGGGCGTCACCGCCAAGGGCTTGAGCAACGGCAGCGAACTGACCCGGTACAACCATTCGCTCAGCGGTGATGGCTACGGCAATGCGCTGCACGCCACGGCGGACGGCGACTGGCTGTTCGGCCTCGGTGGCGATGATCAACTGATCAGCGACAAGGCGCAGGTGACCTTCGTTGGCGGCGCCGGCAACGACGTGATGACGGCGATGGGTGGCAACAACACCTTCCTGTTCAGCGGCGCGTTCGGTTTTGATGCGATCAATGGTTATCAGGGCAGCGACAAATTGCTGTTCATGGGCGTCGAGGGCGCGGGGCAGGGCTATGACTACAAGCAGCATGCCGCGCAGTCCGGCGCCGACACCGTGCTGAAGATTGGCGATTTTGCCGTGACGCTGATTGGCGTGGGCGTGGCTAACCTGTCTGATTCGAGCTTCGTCTTCGCCTGATTCCAGATGTGCAGGAGATCCAGAATGTGACGGCGTTACTCCTGACGAAACGCTTTCAACTGTAGGAGTGAGCCTGCTCGCGATAGCGGTGTTTCAGATAAAAATTTCTCAACTGACACACCGCTATCGCGAGCAGGCTCACTCCTACAAAGGGAAATGTGCGAAATGTAATGAATGCTCCGGAGCCCTGCGCTCTGGCTGTGAGCTATCTCTGACAATTCCAACAACAAGAGAGGCAATGGCAATGGGTGTATACGACTACAAGAACTTCGGTACGGCCGATTCCAAGGCGCTGTTCAGCGATGCCATGGCGATCACGCTGTATTCCTATCACAACCTCGATAATGGTTTCGCCGCCGGCTACCAGCACAACGGCTTCGGCCTCGGCCTGCCGGCGACGCTGGTCAGCGCGCTGATTGGCGGCACCGATTCGCAAGGGGTGATCCCCGGTATCCCGTGGAATCCGGACTCGGAAAAACTCGCCCTCGAGGCCGTGCAAAAGGCCGGCTGGACGCCAATCAGCGCCGCGCAGTTGGGCTACGACGGCAAGACCGATGCACGCGGAACGTTCTTCGGCGAGAAGGCCGGCTATACCAGCGCGCAGGTGGAAATCCTCGGCAAATACGACGCCCAGGGGCATCTCACCGAACTGGGCATTGCCTTTCGTGGCACCAGCGGCCCGCGGGAGATCCTCATTGGCGATTCGATTGGCGACGTGATCAGCGATCTGCTCGCAGCGTTCGGCCCGGCCGATTACGCGAAAAACTACGTCGGCGAAGCTTTCGGCAACCTACTCAACGATGTCGTCGCATTCGCCCGGGCCAACGGCCTCAGCGGCAAGGACGTGCTAGTCAGCGGCCATAGCCTCGGCGGCCTGGCAGTTAACAGCATGGCCGACTTGAGTGGCGGCAAGTGGGGCGGTTTTTTCGCCGATTCCAACTACATCGCCTACGCCTCGCCGACCCAGAGCAGCGGCGACAAAGTGCTGAATATCGGCTACGAAAACGACCCGGTGTTTCGCGCCCTCGACGGTTCGACCTTCAGCAGTGCTTCGCTGGGCGTGCACGACGCGCCGCACGTATCGACCACCGACAACATCGTCAGCTTCAACGACCACTACGCCTCGAGCGCGTGGAACGTGCTGCCGTATTCGATCCTGAACATTCCGACGTGGATTTCGCACCTCCCGACCGGTTATGGCGACGGCATGACCCGCGTGCTGGAATCGAAGTTCTACGACCTGACCAGCCGCGACTCGACGATCATCGTCGCCAACCTGTCCGACCCGGCCCGGGCCAACACGTGGGTGCAAGACCTCAACCGCAACGCCGAAACCCACAAGGGCAGCACCTTCATCATCGGCAGTGACGGCAACGACCTGATCCAGGGCGGCAATGGCAATGACTACCTTGAAGGACGCGCCGGCAATGACAGCTTCCGCGACAGCGGTGGCTACAACATCATTCTGGGCGGGCAGGGCAGCAACACGCTCGACTTGCAGCAGACGGTGAAGAACTTTGATTTCGCCAATGACGGCGCCGGCAACCTGTACATCCGCGATGCCAACGGCGCAGTCAGCATCACCCGCGACATTGGCAGCATCGTGACCAAGGAGCCGGGCTTTCTCTGGGGCGTTTTCAAGGATGACGTGGTGCACAGTGTCACTGCCACGGGGTTGAAAGTCGGCAGTAACTTCACCGCTTATGAATCGAGCGTAAAAGGCTCGGCCGGCGCTGACACGCTAAAGGCGCACGCTGGCGGCGACTGGCTGTTCGGGCTGGAGGGCAATGATCATTTGCTCGGCGGCGCGGGCAACGATGTGTTTGTCGGCGGAGCTGGCAATGATCTGCTGGAATCGGGCGGCGGGGCGGATACGTTTCTGTTCCACGGCGCGTTCGGCCAGGATCGTGTGGTGGGCTATACAGCCAACGACAAGCTGGTGTTTCTTGGCGTGCAGGGTGTGTTGCCGGGGGAAGATTTGCGCGCGCATGCCACAGCGGTTGGGCAGGACACGCTGCTGACGTTTGGTGGGGATTCGGTGACGTTGGTCGGCGTGGCGCTTGGTAGCCTCGGCAGCGATGGCATCGTGATCGCCTGACGCACAACCCTGTGGCGAGGGAGCTTGCTCCCGCTGGGGCGCTGCGCGCCCCAGCGGGAGCAAGCTCCCTCGCCACAATGGGTATGTGATCGTTCCCACGCTCTGCGGGGGAACGATCATTCAAGCCAAGTCAGTCTTCCTTGCGAACGGTCGCTACTTCATCAGCGCGAACCTTGACCTTGGCTCCGGAAATATCCTCGAATTCGTAGAAGCCGTCTTCGGTCTTGGTCTTGGGCATGTCCTCGGTCAGGTATTGGGTGCCGTTCTGCAGCGTCACCACGGTCTGG
The DNA here is from genome assembly GCF_020736465.1 of Pseudomonas sp. HN2. Taxonomy (NCBI): domain Bacteria; kingdom Pseudomonadati; phylum Pseudomonadota; class Gammaproteobacteria; order Pseudomonadales; family Pseudomonadaceae; genus Pseudomonas; species Pseudomonas sp. HN2. The sequence continues at coordinate 3,263,607 of NZ_CP085885.1, read as the reverse complement.
GTCGAACAGCCGCCCAGCGCCAACAGGGCTGCGACCGCTACAGGAATGCCCAGCATCTTGATTTTCATACCCACCTCTTACTCCTTGCTTGAATGTGATTGCGGGCATTGTCGGCCCTCTAACGCGGTTGGTGCCAGCATCGGCGGAAAAGTTCGATCACGGCGCGAAAAAAAACACCATTGATCTTTTTCCGTTTGCGCCGGAGAGGGCTGAGCTGGTATCTGTACGCATAACCAGTGTTCGCTTGCCGTGGCTTTGAATTCCCGTGACCTCCAACCCTCTCGACGATCCGTTCTATTACCTCAACAACTTCCGGCAAGTGCTTGATTGGCTTGGACTTCGCTACGCCGATGTGATGAGCGCACGCGAACACGGCTTCATCCGCGACTTCAACACGCTGCCGCAAGCCTCGCAGGGATTGCTGGTGCGCATGGTCATGCGCAAGGGCATTCATTTTCGCGCGAGCAAACTCAATTATCTGGAAATCGGCGATATCGCTGAGGCGGCGCAGCCATTGCTCGACCACGGCTGGCTCGACGACCGCGCGGCGCTGACCCTCGCAGAACTGTTCGATGTTTTGCTCAAGGCCGAGCTGCTGCAGGCATTCGGCGCCTTCATAGGCCAGCCGAAAGGGCGCAAGGATGAATGGCTGCCCTTGCTGGCTGACCAGTTCACCGAAGCGCAAACCCTGCACGCCTGGGCGCCGCAACTGGCGGATCGGCTGTTCAGCCTGACCCTGATGGACCTTTGCGATCGCCTGCGGCTGATGTTCTTCGGCAATCTGTATCAGGACTGGTCGGAGTTCGTGCTGGCCGACCTTGGCATCTTCACCTATGAAAAAGTCGAGTTCTGCGCTGATTCCCGAGGCCTGCGCAGTCGCGAAGACGTCGACGCCTGCCTGTTCCTGCATCAGTGCCAACTGCGTTTCGAGGCGGGTGAGCCGCTGGAGGAGATCGTCGAACAGATCAACGCCGTGCACTTCGACAACCCGTGGCTGCGCCGCCGGCAAGCCAAGGCGTTGTTCCAGATCGGCCAGTATGGCGAGCGCATCGGCGATTTCGCCCTGGCCCTGAGCGTTTACCGCGACTGCGCCTATCCGGGCGCAAGACTGCGGATGATCCGCGTGCTCGAACGCTGCGGCGAATATGCGCTGGCGCTGGAGCTCGGCACGCTGGCCGAACAGGCGCCGCAAAGTGCCGCCGAGCAGCAGGGCTTGCAACGCATCGTCCCGCGTCTGCGGCGCAAACTCGGTGGCCCGCCGCTCAAGCGAGCCAAGACCAGAGAGGTCGAGCGCCTCGACTTGCACTTGCCACGCGTCGATCCGGCGCGGTCGGTGGAATTCCATGTGCAAGCGCACTTGCATGCCGATGACGGCCCGGTGCATTACGTCGAGAACAGCCTGATCAACTCGCTGTTCGGCCTGTTGTGCTGGCCGGCGATCTTCGCGCCGTTGCCGGGAGCGTTCTTCCACCCGTTCCAGCGCGGCCCGGTCGATCTGCTCAGCGAAGATTTCCTCGAGCGCCGCGCCGAGCTGTTTCAGGCGTGTCTGGGCGAGCTCGACGACGGCCGCTACGCCGAGACGATCCGCCAGCGCTTTGTCGATAAATGGGGGATTCAGTCGCCGTTCGTGTTCTGGGGCGCGCTCAATGAAGCATTGCTTGAACAGGCGCTGGCCTGCCTTCCCGCTGACCACCTCAAGCACTGGTTCAAGCGCCTGCTGCTCGACATCAAGGCCAACCGCGCCGGCATGCCGGACCTGATCCAGTTCTGGCCGCAGCACAAGACCTACCGGATGATCGAAGTCAAAGGCCCCGGCGACCGCTTGCAGGACAATCAACTGCGCTGGTTGGAGTTCTGCCACGAGCACCAGATGCCGGTGGCCGTGTGTTACGTGCAATGGGCGGAGCAGAGCGCTTGAGTTACAGCGTTGCCGTCCGCGCACTGTGTGAGTTCACCGCCAAGACCGGCGACCTCGACCTGCGCTTCACCCCCTCGCCGACGGCGCTGGAAGGCATCGTCGGCCATCGCACCGTGGCTTCGCGGCGCAGCGAGCAGTACCAGAGCGAAGTAGCGCTGCAGGGCGAGTTCGGCGAATTGCGGGTCAAGGGCAGGGCGGACGGCTACGACCCGGCGCAAAACTGCCTGGAGGAAGTCAAAACCTACCGCGGCGACCTGAGCAGGCAACCGGCCAATCATCGCCAGCTGCACTGGGCGCAGGCGAAGATCTACGGCTGGTTGATGTGCGAGAAACTGCAACTGGAGCAGATCAATCTGGCGCTGGTGTATTTCGACATCGTCAGCGAAAAGGAAACCTGCCTGGTCGAAGCCCACAGCGCCGAAGCGCTGAAGAGGTTTTTCGCGCAGCAGTGCGCTTTGTTTTTGCAATGGGCCGAGCAGGAAATGGCCCACCGCGAGGCGCGCAATCTGGCCGCGCAGCAACTGGCGTTCCCGCACGCGGATTTTCGTCCTGGCCAGCGGCATCTGGCCGAATCGGTGTTCAAAGCTGTCAGCACCGGGCGCTGCCTGATGGCCCAGGCGCCGACGGGCATTGGCAAAACCCTCGGCACGCTGTTTCCGATGCTCAAGGCGCTGGCGCCGCAGCAGTTGGACAAGGTGTTCTTTCTCACCGCCAAGACCCCGGGGCGCAAACTGGCGCTGGATGCCAGTCAGGTGTTGTTCAGACAAACACCTGATTTGCCATTGCGGGTGATGGAAATGGTCGCCCGCGACAAGGCCTGCGAACACCCGGACAAAGCCTGTCATGGCGAATCCTGTCCGTTGGCCCAAGGTTTTTATGATCGCTTGCCGGCCGCCCGCGAAGCCGCCAGCCAGATCAACCTGCTGGATCAGGCAGCGATGCGTGAAGTCGCCGGGCAGCACAGCGTGTGTCCTTATTATCTGAGCCAGGAAATGGCCCGCTGGGCGGACGTCGTGGTTGCCGACTACAACTATTACTTCGATTTCAGTGCGCTGCTGTTCGGTCTCGCCCAGCTCAATCAGTGGAAAGTCGCGGTGCTCGCCGACGAGGCCCACAACCTCGTCGAGCGCGGCCGGCAGATGTACAGCGCCAGTCTCGACCAGTTCACCCTCGCCAGCGTGCGCAAAACCGCGCCGGCAGCGCTGAAGAATTCCCTGCAACGGGTCAACCGCGAATGGAACGCGCTGCATGCGCCGCAATTGGCGGCTTATCAGGCCTACGACAAAGCCCCGGACAAACTCCTGCAAGCCATTTCCCTGTGCTGCGCGGCCATCGGCGATTACCTCAACGAGCATCCGCAAGGCCTCGACAGCGGTTTGCAGAACTTCTATTTCGATCTGCTGCAATTCGCCCGGGTCGCCGAGCTGTACGACGAGCATTACCTGTTCGATATCAGCAAACGCGACCTCGACCGCAAGCGTCCGCTGTCGCAACTGTGCCTGCGCAACGTAGTGCCGGCGGCGTTCATCGGCCCGCGCCTGACCGCGGCGCGCAGCAGCGTGCTGTTCTCGGCCACGCTGAGCCCGCGCAACTATTACGCTGACCTGCTCGGCACGCCCGCCGACACGGTGTGCATCGACGTCGAATCGCCGTTCAGCGCCGAGCAGTTGCAGGTGCACATCGTCAGCCAGATCTCCACCCGTTTTAACCATCGCCAGGCCTCGCTGGAGCCTATCGTCGAGCTGATCGCGCGCCAGTTCAGCGAGCGCCCGGGCAACTATCTGGCGTTCTTCAGCAGTTTCGATTACCTGCAACAGGTGGCGACATTATTGGCTGAGCGCCACCCGCAGATCACTCAGTGGCTGCAGTCGAGGGGCATGGCCGAGGGCGCGCGGCAGGCGTTTCTCGACCAGTTCAGCGCCGACAGCCAGGGCGTCGGGTTTGCGGTGCTGGGCGGGGCGTTCGGCGAGGGCATCGATCTGCCCGGCGCGCGGCTGATCGGTGCGTTCATCGCCACGCTGGGACTGGCGCAGCTCAACCCGGTCAACGAGCAGATGAAGCGGCGCATGGCCGCCATTTTTGGCGCCGGTTACGACTACACCTATCTGTACCCGGGGATGCAGAAAGTCGTACAGGCCGCCGGACGGGTGATCCGCACCCGCGAGGATCGCGGCACGGTGATGCTCATCGACGATCGCTTTGCCGAAAGCCGCATCAAGCAGTTGTTGCCGCGCTGGTGGGCGATCAAAAGCGAGCCGGCACTTTTCAAATCGGCGGATTCACGCATACTTCAGCCCATGACAGTGGCTGGTGAGTGTGATGAGTGAGAACAACAGAACCGCAGCGATCGACGACAGCCGTTTCCGGCTGCTGATCGACGCGGTTGTCGACTACGCGATCTACATGATCGATCCCGACGGTACCATCACCAGTTGGAACTCCGGCGCCAAGCGTTTCAAGGGTTACGAAGAAGCGGAAATCATCGGCGAACACTTTTCGCGCTTCTATACCCCTGAAGACCGTGCCAACGGCATGCCGCAACGGGCGCTGGACACTGCGATCCGTGAAGGTCGCTTCGAAGGCGAGGGCTGGCGCGTGCGCAAGGACGGCACGCACTTCTGGTCGCACGTGGTGATCGACCCGATCATCGACCCCAACGGCAAGCTGCTGGGGTTCGCCAAGATCACCCGCGACCTCACCGACCGCAAAATGGCCGAGGAAACCCTCAAGCAAAGCGAACAGCAGTTCCGCCTGCTGGTGCAGGGCGTCACCGACTACGCGATCTACATGCTCAGCCCCGAAGGTTGCGTCAGTAACTGGAACCAGGGCGCGCAACGCATCAAGGGTTACCTGCCGGAAGAAATCATCGGCCAGCATTTTTCGATTTTCTACACCCCCGAAGACCGCGAACTCGGCGAGCCCCAGCGTTCATTGGCAATTGCCACCCGCGAGGGCCGGTTCGAGAACCGCAGCTGGCGGATGCGCAAGGATGGCACGCGCTTTCTGGCCCACGTGGTGGTCGATGCGATTCGCGGCGACACCGGCACGCTGCTCGGCTTTGCCAAGATCACCCGCGATGTGACCGAGGCGCACGAAGCGCAGCAGGCCCTGGAAAAGACCCGCGAGGCGTTGTTCCAGGCGCAGAAGATGCAGGCGATCGGCCAACTCAGCGGCGGTATCGCCCATGATTTCAACAACCTGCTGACGGTGATTCTCGGCAACCTCGAGATCGTGCAGAAGCGCATCGGCGACGCGCCGAAAATCGCTCGACTGCTGGAGAATGCCACTCAAGGCGCCTTGCGCGGAGTCTCGCTGACCCAGCGCATGCTGGCCTTTGCCCGCCGCCAGGAACTGCAGACCGAATCGGTGGATATCCCGCACTTGGTGCAAGGCATCACCGGGCTGCTGCGCAGCTCGCTGGGGCCGGGGATTCGCATCGAAACGCGCTTCCCCGCAGATCTTCAGCCCGTGCTGGCCGACAGCAATCAGCTGGAACTGGCGATTCTCAATCTGGCGACCAATGCCCGCGACGCCATGCCCGATGGCGGCACGGTGGTCATCCAGGCGCAGGCGGAAGTGGTGCTTGAGCAAACTCATTCGACTTTAGCGGCAGGCCGTTACGTCTGCCTGAGCCTCATCGACAGCGGCGAAGGCATGGACGAAGCCACGCTGGCCTGCGCCCGCGACCCGTTCTTCACCACCAAGGGTTTGGGTAAGGGCACCGGCCTGGGCTTGTCGATGGTGCATGGCTTTATCGAGCAGTTGGGCGGGCGCTTTATTCTCAAGAGCGAGAAGGGCCGGGGCACCTCCGCCGAGCTGTGGATTCCGGTGGCGCTTGAGCGTCCGGTCAGCCGACCGGTCTATAGCAACGCGGCGCCCATTGCGGTGCCAAGGCTCAGTGTGCTGGTGGTCGACGACGACTCACTGGTGCTGACCAGCACCAGCCTGCTCCTCGAAGACCTCGGCCATCGCGTCATCGGCGCGACCTCCGGCGCCAAGGCGTTGGCGATGTTCGATCAAGGCGAGGTGATCGATCTGGTGATCACCGACATGGCCATGCCGCACATGAGCGGCGCGCAACTGGCTCATGCCCTGCGCCTGCTCAAGCCGGATCTGCCGATCATTCTCGCCACCGGTTACGCCGAACGCCTCGAAGGTTTCGCCGCCGAACTGCCGCGCCTGCCGAAACCGTTCACCCAGTTGAATCTGGTGCAGATCATCGCCCAGTCGATGAAGTGACGCGCTGGTCGATCCGGCTGAACTAGTCTGGACGCGTGCCTTTCCAAAAGGTCTTGTTCACTTTTGGAGGGCACGTCTCTTGCCTCGCATATTGACCCAGCCAAGCGCTGTTGAAGAAGCCTTGGCCGAACACGACGCCAAGATGTTTGGCTCACCCAAGGAGCGGCTGGATTTCTATCGCCGGGAAATCCAGTACGAAACCAGCATCCTCGCCAACCGCACCGACGCCTACCTGGCAGCGCAGTCGTTTCTGGTGATCGCCTTCGCCTCGTGCATGGCCAACCTCAATCCGGAGTGGGGCAAGATGTTCACCCTCGTCGTGCCGCCGTTTCTGGCACTGCTTGGCGTGCTCAGTTCACTGAATGCCTGGCCGGGGATTCGCGCGGCGTACGACATCATCGATCACTGGCACTTCAAGCAGAGCCAGTTGCTGCACAGCGAGCCGGTGATGGGCGCGGCGTATGACGAATCGCCGCTGTTCAGTGAAATGGAATCGAGCCACAAGGGCTATCGCAAGTCGCTGCTGTTCTCGGTGCGCACGCCTTGGATCTTTGCAACGTTCTGGGTGATGTTGGGGGTGTATGCGGTGTTTATTCAGGTGACCAATCCTTGAGGTGGGTTGGTCGGGGGCAGGGGACAGGTGCTGGATTTTGTGGTGTCTGTGAGATCTTACCCACCCCAGCCCTCTCCCCCAGAGGGGCGAGGGGGAAAGGGAGCCGATTTTCACGCTTTTCAAAACTTGTAGTCGACGCGATTTTTCAGGTCGATGAATAACGAAAGAACACCCCGGTCAGTCCCCTCTCCCTCCGGGAGAGGGCTAGGGTGAGGGGCTTTTGACTTTTATCACGCCGTTTCCAGCTCACGCCGCGCAGTAACAGCATTCTGCAACGCCGCCGGAATCGGCGGGAAATCCTCGTTCAGCACACACAGATGATCAATCGCATCTTCAAATTTCGCGTCGGCTTTCTTGCGCAGTGCCCGGTATTGCTCAAAGCGTTCGAAGTCGGTCGGTGTCTGTTCCAGCAGCGCATTCGCCGCTCGGTTCAGTTCGTGGGCTTCTTCGAACAGTTGACGATTGCGTTCCAGAGCCAGTGCTCTGCAAGCCTTGATTTGCGCAGGAGTCGAGCATTCGTTCATGACTGTAACCTTGTTTGTGTCGGGGTTCCGTTGACAGGCTATGCACCGCAGGGGAACCGAACCTGCCGGGCCGCGCTGGATGATTGGCGCGGTTAAAGTTGTGACCCTTGGGGCGCGCTCGGCGATCCATTTTTTTGCAGAAAAATCTTCGATGATTTCCGGCAAAACGCAGCGCCGGAAGAATCAGCTTTTTCGTTGCTTCAAGCTTTCATACCGCGCCAGCATCGGCTGTGTACTGATGCCATGCAGCAGGATGCTCAAGGCCACCACCGACAGGGTGAGGTCGGTGCAGACCTTGGCCACGTCGGAATCCAGGCCATGGTTCAGCGCGAAGAACAGATAAAACAGGCTGCCGATGCCACGTATGCCGAACCAGCCGATCAACAAACGCTGCGGCCCGCTGAGCAGCTTGCCCCACGGCATCAGTGCCACGCTCAACGGACGGATCAGGCAAAACAGCACGGCGCCGATCCACAGCGCACGCCAGTCCCAATGCGCTATCAGCACGACGCCGAGCAAGGTCACCAGAAACACCTCCATCGCCCGCTCGACCAGACTGCCAAAAGCGAGCATGTCGCCCATCATGATCCCCGCCGCAACCTGGCTGTCTTCCAGCTGTTCGGTGTCGCCATGCACAGCGTTCTCCGGTTCGACGTTCTGATGGCCGACCACCGGCTGCACCAGATGTTCGGCCGGTACTTCGGTAATGCCAGTGGATTTCACTTCTTCCTGACGCAAGCCGAGGCCGGCGGCGAACACTGCAAGGAAGCCGTAGCCGCCAATCGCATCGGCGACCACGTAGGACAGCGCGATCAGCGCGAGGGTCAGGTAATCGTTGGGGCCGAGGGTGCTGTCCTCGTTGTGGATGCGCAGTGACAGCGCGATGCGGCCGATGCCGCGGCCCATCCAGTAACCGGTGAGCAGACCCGCCGGCACCGCCCACAACAGACTGCGGATCACCCAGTGCTGCCACTCGCCGGCGCTGCCGTCACTATGCAGCAACAGCAAGCCGAGAATCACGAAAGGGAAGGCCACGCCATCGTTGAGACCAGCCTCACCGGACAGGCCGAAACGCACGCTGTCGACGTCCTGCGCATCGTTGACCTGCACCAGCGCCGCGAGCACCGGGTCGGTCGGCGCCAGCATCGCGCCGATCAGCAGCGAAGGTCCCCATGCCAATTGCAGGCCCCAGTGCAGCAACAGGCAGACGCCGATGATCGTCAGGATCATCACCGGCCCCGCCAGGCCGAACGCAATGCGCCAGGTTTTGTTGGTCAGTGGCAAACGCAGCTTCAGCCCGCAGACGAACAAGGAAAAGAGCACCGCGACTTCCGTCAGGTGCTCCATCCACAACGACGATTCTTCCAGCGACAGTTTCAGCAGGTCGAGACCGCTCGGACCGATGGCGATGCCCAGCAACAGGCACACCGCTGAGGTGGTGACCGGCATCCAGCGCAACCACGACGACGTCAGGGCCAGCATCAGCAGCACGGCGCCGAGCACCGCAACCCATACGCCGAAACTCATGACCGCTCACTGCAATGAGTGTTCAAGGACAGGCGCACCGGGTCAGCTCACGGTCGTGCGTAGGTACTCGGGGATGAGCACGTTGAACCACAGCAGGATCATCGACACCAGCATGGTCACCAGCACCAGCAGGCCAACGCCCCACACGCACGCGGAATACAACAGGCCCTGTTCCTTGCGCTCATGCATGAACGTCGGCAGGCCGACTAACAGCAGGAATGTCGAATAGATCGACGCCGCGCCGAGTACCAGAATCGCCAGCCAGCGACTCGGATACAGCCCGGCGATCCCGGCGATGAAAAACGGCGTCACTGTGTAGGCGGCAAAACCGATGCATTGATTCAGCGTCGGGCGCGCATCGAATGACCGCGACATCCAGCGAATGAAGCCGCCCATGATCGCCACGCCGGCAACAATCGTCACGTACAGCAGCACGCTCAATTGCAGGGCGCTGGCCGTGCTCAGGCGCACGTTTTCACCCACTGCGAGGCTCCAGCCGACATAGGTCGTGCCGATGAACAGGCACACGGCGGGAATCAACGCGAGCAACAGCAAATGGGCGAGGTAATGGCGGGGATGGGTTTCTTCTTCGCGGCGGATATCGGTCCAGGCGAAGTTGGGTTGGGTGAAGAGTCTGACGAGGGGGGCGGACATGACAACCTCCTGTTCCTGATGGCCCGTAGGCGCTTACAGGTATGGAGGGATGTCATGCCGCTCGGGTTCAGTTTTTCTGCTGCACGGTTACAGCATCGGTTTGCCGCCGGTCACGCCATAGCGCTGGCCGGTGATGTAGCTGGCTTCGTCAGAGGCCAGCAGCACGTAAATCGGTGCGACTTCCACTGGTTGGCCCGGACGGCCGAGCGGGGTGCTGCCGCCGAAGTTCTGTACTTCTTCATCGGGCATGGTCGAGACGATCAGCGGAGTCCAGATCGGGCCGGGCGCGACGCTGTTGACGCGAATTTCCTTCGGCCCGAGCATCTGCGCCAGGCCACCGGTGAAGTTGGCGATAGCGCCTTTGGTGGTGGCGTAGGCCAGCAGGGTCGGCTTGGGCATGTCTGAGTTGACCGAGCTGGTGTTGATGATCGACGAGCCGGGGCGCATGTGTTTGATCGCCGCCTGGCAGATCCTGAACATGGCAGTGATGTTGACGTCGAAGGTCATCACCCATTCGTCATCGGGGATTTCTTCGAAGTTCTCGTGGGTCATCTGGAATGCGGCGTTGTTGACCAGTATGTCGATGCGGCCGAAGCGCTCGACGGTCTGGTCGACCAGCGCCTGGCATTGAGCCTTCTCGGCAATGTCGCCCGGCAGCAGGATGCACTGACGCCCGGCCTGTTCGACCCAGCGTGCGGTTTCCTTGGCGTCCTCGTGTTCATTCAAGTACGCCACGGCGACGTCGGCACCTTCACGGGCAAAAGCAATCGCCACCGCGCGACCAATGCCGCTGTCGGCACCAGTGATCAGCGCGATCTTGCCGGCGAGGCGGCCGGAACCGACGTAGCTTTGCTCACCGCAGTCTGGATACGGTTCCATTTTGCGTTGCGAGCCGGGTACCGGTTGGGCTTGTTTCGGGAAGGGTGGTTTTGGATAGTCAGTCATCGCAGGGTCTCCTGATTTCAAGGCCAGTGTTCCGGGTTGACCCGGCGGGTTTGCCTTGAGTTCGATCGGATTTGCGCTGGATTTCTGCTGAACACCGGTCCCCTTGTAGGAGTGAGCCTGCTCGCGATAGCGGTCTGTCAGCCAGGATTAGGTGACTGACAGACCGCTATCGCGAGCAGGCTCACTCCTACAGGGGATCTGTTTGAGTTCAGAGATTGCGGTTGGTCAGCGCCCGCTCCATCCGCGCAATCCCTTCTTCGAGCAACGCCCGCGGGCAGCCGAAATTCAAGCGTACGAACTGCTGATGAGCGTCGCCAAAATCCAGTCCGGCACTCAACCCGACCTTGCCCTGTTCAAGGAAGAACCGCTGCGGATCCGGCAGGTCCAGCGCCGTGCAATCGAGCCACGCCAGATAGGTGCCCTGCGGCACATTGATGGTCACGCCCGGCAGGCGCGTGCGCACGGCGTCCACCAGCCAGTCGCGGTTGGCCTGCAGGTAGGTTTTCATTTCAGCGAGCCACGGCCCGGCTTCGCTGTAGGCGACACGGGTGGCTTCCATGCCCAGCGGATTGACGCTGTCGACCATGCCGCAGCGCGCGTGGTTAACGCGTTCGCGCAGGGTGGCGTCCTGGATGATCATGAACGAGGTCTTGAGACCGGCGATGTTGTACGCCTTGCTCGCCGACATCAGGGTGATCGTGCGTTTGGAAATTTCCGGACTCAGCGACGCGGTGGGAATGTGTACGCGGCCGTCGAAGCACAGTTCGGCGTGGATTTCGTCGGAGATGATCCACGCGTTCTGCGCTGCACAAATGTCCGCCACTGCCTGCAACTCTGCGCGGTCGAAGACCTTGCCGATCGGGTTGTGCGGGTTGCTCAGCAGCAGGGCGCCACCGCCCTGGAGCGCCTCACGCAAAGATTCCAGCGGCGTGGCGTAAGTGCCATCGGCTTGGGCGTCGAATTCCAGCTCGACCCTGTTCAGACCCCAATGCCCCGGCGCATGGCGCAGCGGTGGATAGTTCGGCGTTTGCACGACGACATTCTGCTGCGCCTGCACCAGCGCCTTGAGCGCCATGTTGAAGCCCGACTCCACGCCCGGCAGGAAAATCAGTTCCTGCGGTTTGACCCGCCATGCGTACTTGTTCCAGAGGTCGGCGACGATGGCTTCACGCAGGTTGTCCTGCGCCACGCTGTATCCGAGCAGCGGGTGCAGCAGGCGCTGCTGCAAGGCTTCGATGATGACCGGTGGCGCGGCGAAATCCATATCAGCGACCCACATCGGCAACACATCGGCCGGGTAGCGGCTCCACTTGGTGCTGCCGGTGTGGTGGCGGTCGAACAGCTGATCAAAATCGAAAGTCATGCGCGGTCTCGTCAAGGCGGGATTGGTCCTGGCGGACATTCTATGCGCAACGCCATCTGTGTGGGAGCGAGCCTGCTCGCGAATACGTCGGGTCAGGCAGCATCGAGTTGAACGACCCACCGCTTTCGCGAGCAGGCTCGCTCCCACAGGGGTTGTGTACTGGCTGGAAATCCGGGCCAGACTCCCGACGGTCGGTTTTCACACAATCGGCAAGGGCTTTGTCTACAGTGAAAATGTCGGCGCCAAGGCGTCGCAACCGTGATTGTCCAGATAAAGCCCGGCGCAAGTACCGGGTTCCACCTGATCAGGAGTGCACGATGGATCTCAGCCGTCGTCAGTTCTTCAAGGTCGCCGGTATCGGCCTTGCAGGCTCAAGCCTGGGCGCGTTGGGCATGGCCCCGACGGCGGCCTTCGCCGAGCAGGTGCGTCACTTCAAGCTCGCCCACACCCGTGAAACCCGCAACACCTGCCCGTATTGCTCGGTCGGTTGCGGCTTGATCATGTACAGCCAGGGCGATGCCGGCAAGAACGTGGCGCAAAACATCATTCACATCGAAGGCGATTCCGACCACCCGGTCAATCGCGGCACCCTGTGCCCGAAAGGCGCGGGCCTGCTCGACTTCATTCACAGCCCCGGCCGCTTGCAGTACCCGCAGGTGCGCAAGCCCGGCAGCAATGAATGGACGCGCATCGGCTGGGACGAAGCGCTCGATCGCATCGCCGACCTGATGAAGGCCGACCGCGATGCGAATTTCATCGAGAAAAATGCCGACGGGCAAACGGTGAATCGCTGGCTGACCACCGGTTTCCTCGCGGCGTCGGCGGCGTCCAATGAAGCCGGCTATATCACCCAAAAGGTGATTCGCAGCCTCGGCCTGCTGGGGTTCGATAACCAGGCGCGTGTCTGACACGGCCCGACGGTGGCAAGTCTTGCCCCGACGTACGGCCGTGGTGCCATGACCAATACCTGGACCGATATCGCCAACGCGAATCTGATCCTGGTAATGGGCGGCAACGCAGCAGAAGCGCATCCGTGCGGCTTCAAATGGGTGACCGAGGCCAAGGCGCATAACGCCGCGCGGCTGATCGTCGTTGATCCGCGTTTTACCCGGACTGCTTCGGTGGCCGACTATTACGCGCCGATCCGCACCGGGACCGACATTGCCTTCATGGGCGGGTTGATCAATTACCTGCTGACCGAGGACAAGATCCAGCACGAATACGTGCGCAACTACACCGACGTGTCGTTCATCGTCAAAGCCGGCTATGGCTTCGAAGACGGCCTGTTCAGCGGTTATGACGCGAAGAAGCGCAGCTATACCGACAAGTCCGGCTGGGGCTACGAGTTCGCCGAAGACGGTTTCGTCCGCGTCGACCCGACCCTGCAAGACCCGCGCTGCGTCTATCAGTTGATGAAGCAGCATTACAGCCGCTACAACATCGATCTGGCGAGCCAGATCTGCGGCATGCCCGTCGACGCCATGCAGAAAATCTGGGAAGAAATCGCCACCTGCTCGACACCGGGCAAGACCATGACGATTCTCTATGCGCTCGGCTGGACGCAGCACTCGATCGGCGCGCAGATCATCCGCAGCGCGGCGATGGTGCAACTGCTGTTGGGCAACGTCGGCATGCCAGGCGGCGGGGTCAATGCCTTGCGCGGGCATTCGAACATTCAGGGCCTGACCGACCTCGGCCTGCTGTCCAACGCATTGCCCGGCTACCTCACTCTGGCCAGCGACAGCGAGCAGGACTACGGCCAGTTCATCTTCAAACGCACGCAGGTGCCGCTGAGACCGGGGCAGCTCTCTTACTGGCAGAACTACAGCAAATTCCACGTCAGCCTGATGAAGTCCTGGTACGGCGCCAACGCCACCGCCGAGAACAACTGGCTGTTCGACCATTTGCCGAAGCTCGACATCCCCAACTACGACGTGCTGAAAATGTTCGACCTGATGAGCCAGGGCAAGGTCAACGGCTACTTCTGCCAGGGCTTCAACCCGATCGCCGCGTTGCCGGACAAGAACCGGGTGATGGGCGCACTGGCCAAGCTCAAGTGGCTGGTGGTGATGGACCCGCTGGCCACGGAAACCTCAGAGTTCTGGCAAAACGTCGGGCCGTACAACGACGTGAAAACCGAGGAAATCCAGACCGAAGTGATTCGCCTGCCAACCACCTGCTTTGCCGAAGAGGATGGCTCGCTGGTCAACAGCAGTCGCTGGCTGCAATGGCACTGGAAAGGCGCCGACGGCCCTGGCGAAGCGCAGACCGACATCCGCATCATGAGCGAACTGTTCCTGCGTCTGCGCCAGCGCTATCAGACCGAGGGCGGCAAGTTTCCCGATCCGCTGCTCAAGCTGTCGTGGCCATACAAGATTCCCGACGAGCCTTCGCCGGAAGAACTGGCGCGGGAAATCAACGGCACCGCCGTCAGCGATTTCACCGATGCCAGCGGCGTCACGGTCAAGGCCGGCACGCAACTGGCCGGCTTCGGATTGCTCAAGGACGACGGCAGCACCGCGTCCGGTTGCTGGATCTTCGCCGGCAGTTGGACCGAGGCTGGCAACCAGATGGCCCGCCGCGACAATGCCGACCCGTTCGGCATGCACCAGCATCAGGGCTGGGCCTGGGCGTGGCCGGCCAATCGGCGGATTCTCTACAACCGCGCTTCGTCGGACCCGGCGGGCAAGCCGTGGGACCCGAAAAAGCGTCTGGTGTGGTGGAACGGCAAGACCTGGACCGGCACCGACGTGCCGGACTACAAGGCCGACGTGCCGCCGGAAGCCGGGATGAATCCGTTCATCATGAACCCCGAAGGCGTGGCGCGGTTCTTCGCCGTCGACAAGATGAACGAAGGGCCTTTCCCCGAGCACTACGAGCCGTTCGAGACGCCGATCGGCATTAACCCGCTGCACCCGCAGAACAAGAACGCCACCAGCAACCCGGCGGCGCGGATCTTCGATTCGGTCTGGGAAACCCTCGGTGAGGCCAAGGACTACCCGTACGCCGGCACCAGCTACCGGCTCACCGAGCATTTCCACTTCTGGAGCAAGCACTGCAAGTTGAACGCGATTGCCCAGCCCGAGCAGTTCGTGGAAATCGGCGAAGTGCTGGCGAACGAGAAGGGCATTGCGGCCGGTGATCGTGTGCGGGTCAGTTGCAAACGCGGCTTTATCGAAGCGGTCGCGGTGGTGACCAAACGCATCCGGCCGCTGCAGGTCAACGGCCAGGTCGTGCATCAGATCGGCATCCCGCTGCACTGGGGATTCACCGGCCTGACGCGCCACGGTTACCTGACCAACACCCTGGTGCCGTTCCTCGGCGATGGCAACACTCAGACCCCGGAATCCAAGTCATTCCTGGTCAACGTGGAGAAACTGTAAATGGCCAGCCAAGACATCATTGCCCGCTCGGCCACTACCACGGTGCCGCCGTCGGTGAGAACCCAGCAGGGCGTTGCCAAGCTGATCGACACCACCAAATGCATCGGCTGCAAGGCTTGCCAGGTCGCCTGCTCGGAATGGAACGAGCTGCGCGACGAGGTCGGTCACAACCACGGCACCTACGACAATCCGCAGGACCTGACGGCGGACTCATGGACGCTGATGCGCTTCACCGAGCACGAAACCGACGCCGGCAACCTTGAATGGCTGATCCGCAAGGACGGCTGCATGCACTGCGCCGAGCCCGGTTGTCTGGCCGCGTGCCCGAGCCCCGGCGCGATCATCCAGCATGCCAACGGCATCGTCGATTTCGATCAGGATCACTGCATCGGTTGCGGCTATTGCATCACCGGTTGCCCGTTCAACATTCCGCGCATTTCGCAGAAAGATCACAAGGCCTACAAATGCACGCTGTGTTCCGACCGGGTGGCGGTGGGGCTGGAGCCGGCCTGCGTGAAAACCTGCCCGACCGGCGCCATCGTTTTCGGCACCAAGGAAGACATGAAGGAACACGCCGCTGAACGCATCGTCGACCTGAAAAGCCGCGGCTTCGAAAACGCCGGTCTGTACGACCCGGCCGGGGTTGGCGGCACCCACGTGATGTACGTGCTGCACCACGCCGACACGCCGAAAATCTATGCCGGCCTGCCGGATCACCCGGCGATCAGTCCGCTGGTGGATTTGTGGAAAGGCATCAGCAAACCCCTCGGTCTGTTGGCGATGGGGGCGGCGGTGCTGGCCGGGTTCTTCCACTACGTGCGCATCGGCCCGAATCGTGTCGAGGAAGATGAACAGCCGCCAGCGCCTGACACCTCGGTGCACGTGGTCGACCCGGCGGTGCACACCTTCGATCCACGCGGGGAGGAGCGGCCATGAGCAACAAGACGATCCTGCGTTACAGCGCCAACCAGCGCACGAATCACTGGCTGGTGGCGATCCTGTTCTTCCTGGCCGGGTTGTCGGGGCTGGCGTTGTTTCATCCGTCGCTGTTCTGGCTGAGTAATCTGTTCGGCGGCGGCACCTGGACGCGGATCCTGCACCCGTACATGGGCATCGCCATGTTCGTGCTGTTCCTCGGCCTGGTGTTCAGCTTCTGGCGCAGCAATTTCTTCATCGCCAACGACCGGCGGTGGTTGCGGCGGATCAATCGGGTGATGGTCAACGACGAAGAAAGCGTGCCGCCGGTGGGCAAGTACAACGCCGGGCAGAAGCTGTTGTTCTGGACTTTACTGTTGTGCATGCTCGCGTTGCTGTTCACCGGGCTGGTGATCTGGCGCGCGTGGTTCAGCGCGTACTTCGGCATCACCACGATCCGCTGGGCCATGCTGTTGCATGCACTGGCCGGGTTCGTGCTGGTGCTGAGCATCATCGTGCACATCTACGCCGGTTTGTGGATCAAGGGTTCGGTCGACGCCATGCTGCATGGCTGGGTCAGCCGGCCGTGGGCGAAAAAACACCATGAACTGTGGTACCGCGAGGTGACCCGCGACGAACAGCCTCGGGACCTGCCCGAGCGACCGCTGACGAAAAAGGGCTGACTTTTGCCAAGCATTCTTGAACCTGGGGAAATCGAGGCGGCGGTCAGTTCGCCGCCGTTTCTTTACCTGCCACCGCGTAACCTGTTTGCCCTGCGCGCTGAGCGC
The DNA here is from genome assembly GCF_020736465.1 of Pseudomonas sp. HN2. Classification (NCBI taxonomy): domain Bacteria; kingdom Pseudomonadati; phylum Pseudomonadota; class Gammaproteobacteria; order Pseudomonadales; family Pseudomonadaceae; genus Pseudomonas; species Pseudomonas sp. HN2. The sequence goes on along the minus strand of NZ_CP085885.1, from coordinate 3,246,738 downwards.
CTTGAGCGTCTGGCCGAGGGCAACGGGTTGGCGGATTATCTGCGGTTGATGGCCGGATTATGCCGGGCACAGCAGCAGGTCTTCGACGATCCGCCGCTCACCGCGCCGTTTGATGCGCAGCGTTTCGAAGCCTGTCAGCGACACGGTCTGCCACCATTCGCGGCAGATACCTTGGTGCGCGAAGAGGCCTGGCAGCCGTGGCTCGACGCCTTGCTGGAGCGCTACGCGCCCGCGGATCAGCCTGCGGTCATCGACGCGCTGGACAGCCTGCGCGCCGCCAGTCCCGGCCAGTTGCGCGCGTGGGCGGTGGCGCTGGTCAGCGGCCAGTATTCGCTGGTGCCGGCGGCGCTGGTGCCGTTTCTCGGCGCGGCCCTGCAAACCGCGTGGAGCCACTGGTTGCTCAGAGTGCCGAATCTGCAACTCAAACCCGGCGACAGCCTCAGCCAATGCCCGGCCTGCGGATCGCCGGCCATGGCCGGGGTGATTCGCCATCGCGGCAAGCACAACGGCTTGCGTTATCTGGTGTGTTCGCTGTGTGCCTGCGAATGGCACGTGGTGCGGGTCAAGTGCGTGTATTGCGAGCAGAGCAAGGGCCTCGAGTACCTGAGCCAGGAAGACGATCGGCACAGCGCCGAGCAGGCGCCATTGCGCGCCGAAGTCTGCCCGAGCTGCAACAGCTACCTGAAATTGCTCTACCTGGAGAACGACGCCGAAGCCGAGGCGTTGTCGGCGGATCTCGGCAGTTTGCTGCTGGACATGCGTCTGGCCCAGGACGGTTATCAGCGTCTGGCACCCAATCTGCTGCTGGCGCCGGGAGACGAATGACGAGAGCAAAACTGTGGGAGTTCAGGCCTGCTCCCACAGATGTCGTGCCGGACCACAAAGCCCGGTCAGCCACAAATCCCCTGTAGGAGTGAGCCTGCTCGCGAATGCGTCAGGTCAGCCACATCCACCCTAGCTGACACACCGATTTCGCGAGCAGGCTCACTCCTACAGGGATTGACGGAGACCAACTATCCTCATTCCACCCCGAATCTCTGTGGGAGCTGGCTTGCCAGCTCCCACAGATGTTGCGCCGGACCACAAATTCCGGTCAGCCACAAATCCCCTGTGGGAGCGAGCCTGCTCGCGATGGCGTCAGGTCAGCCACCTCCACACTAACTGACACACCGCATTCGCGAGCAGGCTCGCTCCCACAGGGATTGGCTGCGTGCACTCATTCTGCCGGCCTCCACAAAACAACGTGGGAGCGAGCCTGCTCGCGATGGCGTCAGGTCAGCCACATCCACACTGACTGACACACCGCATTCGCGAGCAGGCTCACTCCCACAGTGCGTCTACACTTCTGAAACCCTTGTGGGAGGGAGCTTGTTCCCCAAGGGGCTGTTTCAGTCGAATCAGGAGTGGCTGATGTCTTCCAGCGTTGCCCTGCGGTTGCCGTCCATTGATGGCTTGTTGCGTCACCCGGCGTGCGCGCCGTTGGCCGAGCGTTACGGCCGGGATTCGTTGCTGACGGGGCTGCGTCAGTTGCTCGATGAGCTGCGTCCCGGCGTGTTGAGCGGGCAATTGTCCGCCGTTGAAATCGGCGCCGAAGTCCTCGCCGGTCGCGTCGGCGAACGCTTGGCGCAACAGCAGCGCAGTCAGGTTCGCCGGGTATTCAATCTCACCGGCACGGTGCTGCACACCAACCTCGGCCGCGCCTTGCTGCCCGAAGAGGCCATCGACGCGGTGCAAATGGCCGCACGTTATCCGCTCAATCTGGAGTTCGATCTGGCCAGCGGCAAACGCGGTGATCGCGATGATCTGATCGAAGAACTGATCCGCGAACTGACCGGTGCCGAGGCCGTTACCGTGGTCAACAACAATGCCGCCGCGGTGCTGCTGACCCTCAACAGCCTCGGCGCGCGCAAGGAAGGCATCATCTCCCGCGGTGAACTGATCGAGATCGGCGGCGCGTTCCGTATCCCCGACATCATGGCCCGCGCCGGCGTGCGCCTGCACGAAGTCGGCACCACCAATCGCACCCACGCCCGTGACTACGAGGCCGCCATTGGCCCGCGCAGCGGTTTGATCATGCGCGTGCATGCCAGCAATTACAGCATCGAAGGTTTCACCGCGCGGGTTCCCACCGCTGAACTGGCCGTGTTGGCGCACGCCCATGGCTTGCCATTGCTGGAGGACCTGGGTAGCGGCAGCCTGCTCGACCTGACCCGCTGGGGCTTGCCGGCAGAACCGACGGTACGCCAGGCGCTGCTGGACGGTGCGGATATCGTCACCTTCAGCGGCGACAAATTGCTTGGCGGCCCGCAGGCCGGGTTGATCGTCGGGCGCAAAGAGCTGATCGCGAAGATCAAGAAGAACCCATTGAAGCGTGCGCTGCGCGTCGACAAGTTGACCTTGGCCGCGCTGGAAGCGGTGCTGGGTTTGTATCGCGATCCGGATCGTCTCGCTGAACGCCTGCCGAGTCTGCGCCTGTTGACCCGTCCGCAGGCCGACATCTGCGCTCAGGCGTCACGTTTGCAGCCCTTACTGGCTGAAATCCTGGGCTCGGTCTGGCAGGTCAGCGCGGTCGAGGCCCTGGGCATGATCGGCAGCGGCAGCCAACCGGTGGCGCGCCTGCCGAGTGCGGCACTGTGTTGCCGCCCGCAGGTGTCCAAGCGCTGGCGCGGGCGCTATCTGTTGAATCTGGAAGCGGCATTGCGCGCGTTGCCGATTCCGGTGCTCGGGCGTATCGACGACGATGCGCTGTGGCTCGATCTGCGTCAGCTCGACGATGAACCGGCGTGGCTGGCGCAGTTGCCGCAATTGCAGGTCGACCGGTGATCGTCGGCACGGCGGGGCACATCGACCACGGCAAGACCTCGCTGTTGCAGGCGCTGACCGGCCAGACCGGCGACCGCCGCCCGCAGGAGCGCGAACGCGGCATGACCATCGACCTGGGTTATCTCTATGCCGAACTTGAACCTGGCGCGGGGCTCACCGGGTTCATCGACGTCCCCGGCCACGAGAAATTCACCCACAACATGCTCGCCGGCGCGCAGGGCATTGATCTGGTATTGCTGGTGGTCGCGGCGGACGACGGCGTGATGCCGCAGACCCGCGAGCATCTGGCGATCGTCGAACTGCTCGGCATTCCCCGCGCGTTGGTGGCGATCACAAAATGCGACCGGGCCGGGACGGGCAGGGTGGAAGAGGTGCAGCGTCAGGTACTCGACCTGCTCGCGCCCGGGCCTTTTGCTGATGCGCCGATCTTTACCGTGTCGAGTGTGAGCGGGCAGGGTGTCGACGAACTGCGCGCGGCTTTGTTGCGGGCGCAAAAAGACGTGCTGGCGCGCAGTTGTGAGGGCGGGTTTCGTTTGGCGATTGATCGCGCGTTCAGCGTGGCTGGCGCGGGGATTGTGGTCACGGGCACGGCGCTGTCGGGGACTGTCGCGGTAGGCGACAGACTGGTTCTGGCGCCTGCCGGCAAATCGGTGCGCATCCGCGGACTGCACGCGCAAAACCAAACTGCTGAACGGGCCTTCGCCGGCCAACGCGTGGCGTTGAACCTCAGCGGCGATCGTCTGGAACTGGCGCAGATCCACCGTGGCCAATGGCTGCTGGCAGACTGGCTGCACGCCCCGACCCAGCGCATCGACATCGAATTTCAGCTGTTGCCCGGCGAGCGCACCTTCGAACACTTCCACCCGGTGCATCTGCACCTCGGCACCCAGGACGTCATCGCCCGCGTCGCCTTGCTGCAAGGCCCGCGCCTGAGTTCCGGCGAGCGCATGTTCGCGCAACTGCTGATTAACGCGCCGGTACACGCGGTGAAGGGCGATCGATTGATCCTGCGCGACGCCAGCGCCCAGCGCACCGTGGGCGGCGGCGTCGTCCTCGACCCGTTCGCCCCGGCCCGCCAACGCCGCAGCCCCGAACGTCTGGCGCATCTGCAAACCCTCGCCCTCAGCGTCGGTCTCGAACAAGCCTTGCCAGCGCTGCTCAACCACAGCCCCGGCGGCCTCGACCCGCAACGCCTCGAACGCCAGTTCAATCGCCCGCGCGCGCAGTGGACGCTGGCGGAAAACATCCGCCTGATCGACACCCGCCAAGGGCCGCTGCTGTTCAACGTCCAGCGCTGGGGCCAGTTGAAATTCAATTTGCTCGAACAATTGGCGCGGTTTCACGAACAAGAACCCGACCAAATGGGCCCTGACCGCGATCGCCTGCGACGCTTCAGCGCCCTGGCACTGGAACGCTCGACGTTTGTCAGTTTGCTGGATGAATTGCTCAGCGCCGGCTCGATCCTCGCCAGTGGTCCGTGGTTGCATCTGCCCGATCATCAGGTGCGCCTGAATGCCGACGATGAAATCCTCTGGCAGCAATTACAGCCGTTGTTCGAACAGGCCGGTTTCGACCCACCGTGGGTGCGCGACGCGGCGAAAATGCTCGGCGAAGAAGACGCCAGCGTCCGCCCGCTGCTGCGCAAACTGGCACGGCTGGGGCTGATGCACCAGGTGGTGCGCGACCTGTTCATCAGCGACATCGCCGTGCGGCAAATGGCGGCGTTGTTGCTGAAACTCGCTGAAGAAAATCCGTCGATCCAGGTGACAACCTTCCGCGATGCGCTAGGCTTGGGACGCAAACGCTGCATTCAGTATCTGGAGTATTTCGACCGACTCGGCCTGACCCGTCGCCTCGGCGAATCCCGCCAGATCCGCCGCGACAACGCGCTGGCCCACGCCGACGCGCAATGAGTTCAAGGAAGGCAATCGCGCCCGGTGGCGCGGCCGGGCTTCAAACCCGGTTGGGGACGGCATCCGTTCCCGGGCAGGTTCGACTCCGGCTGCCTTCCGCCAGTTTTCCAAAGCAAAAGATCGCAGCCTTCGGCAGCTCCTACACCGAGTCGTAGGAGCTGCCGAAGGCTGCGATCTTTTGATCTTGCCGGTGTTGATCGTTCCCCCGCAGAGCGTGGGAACGATCTGTACCCGAACTAATTCGGCAACTCCAGATTATCCAGCACCCGATTCACCGCCAGTTCTCCGAGCATGATCAGCTGCGCGATGCCCATCAGCGTCCGGCGCTGCGATGGTTTGACGAGTCCGGCGAATTCCTGGGCGATGGTTTTGGCCGAGGCGAGGGTTTCACAGGCGTTGGCCAGCAGGTCTTCGTTTTTGGTGTCGGCGGTGACGGCGTACATGGCCCGGGGGCTGAAGGGCGGTGGGGTGGAGCCGGGTGGGCAGAGGTAGTGGTCGAGGGCGCGGTCGGCGGCTTGGTGGAGTTTTTTGGAATCGAGGGATTCGTAGGGAGAGGTGGGGTCGGTTTCGGGTGGGTTGGGTGTTGGTTTGATCATGGGTGAAGCCTCTAGAGTGGTGAAACTGCCACCGTTCGCTGCTAACGAAGGAGGTGGCGGCTGTACGCGGGTTAGCAGACCAGGACTCTAGAACCCGGCGCACCGAAGTGCCCCACGCAAAGCCGCCATAATGGCAACACCTTGTGCGTCTAGAGATAACCCGGGCTGCTAAACCCGATCACTGAACATTCAGCGACCGCACCACAATAGAACCCGCCCCCAAGGTGCACAAGCCGGCGGATTCTGGCGTAGCTGTAGGCAATGGCGCAAGAATTTGTAGCCTGAAAGGCGTATCTGGAGGTGTCTTTTAAACACTTCAGTTTAACAGGCGAAAAGTCGGGCGATTGTCTGGGTAAAACGTGGCCTGCCCCGATAACCCTTGCGGTTATAGTCTTAAATACTGCCCAACGATTGCTACGAATTGGATTAAATGAAAAAACCGCACTCCCTTTTGCTAAGAGTGCGGCTTTCAGGGAGGGTGGTTAATAAATGCGTCCCCTTTTCTCCTTTTTCACTGTCTCATATCCCCGTTTCTCAGTTTGGCTTTATTGGCGATCTTTGACATCTATTATCTGGTAAATGTGAAACTGTCGATATAATAGCCATCCGTTGAGGCTTCAAATATTATTTTATTGATGCGAGCTCCAATGAATTTGTGTTCGTGTACATCTGAGCGAGACACGCTTAGTAATCGGCGATCTAGTAACCTGTCGCTGTCGTCATAAATGGATACTCTGGGCTCGTATCCTGGGTCTACTCTTGAATGCCAAAAGCTGACACTGGAACAAACAAAGTTAATTTGGAAGTCTACACCTGATTGTCTAATTATGAGATGTCGCCCATGGAGAGTGTGTGAAGGGTAGACGGGTTCGCCTCCACCGGGCTTATAAGTACTTATGGAGGCGAATCCCGGGGCGTTTTTAGTAAATGTGCCGACAGGTGTTATGAGAGTAGTAAATATCTCTTGCTCTTGGAGAGATTCAAAACCTTCAAATGAGATGACGGTTAGCGTCCGGGGAGGCGTCGATTCTGCGCCTGGGGCATACAACGCTCTGGCCTTGAAGTTGTACGTAGCCACGCTCAGGCCTGTAACCGGCAGTTCCCATATGCCCGTTGCGGGATCGGCAGTCGCTTTGCCTACTGACGTTGCAACGTCGAATACTTCGATCTGCTGACCTTTGGCAGCGACGCCAGACAGCGTGACGGCGGTTTCTACCGTGGTGCCGTTCTGGGGAATTTCGTCATCGCTGGGAGAGCCTTTGACCGATGTCAACGTTGGCGCGGTAGCCGCCGTCACAGTCAGTGTGCGCACATTTGACCATTGCGGGGATGATGTATACAGCGATCCTGCGTATAACCTCCGGGCACCCACTGCAACAGTAATAGGCAACTCCCACATGCCTGTTGCTGTCGAGGCGGTGGCCACCCCCTTGGAGGTGTGGTTCGGGCCGTTTCCTTCAAAAATTTCGAGTCTCTGGCCCTTGCTCGCGGTGCCTTTGAGTATCAGATCGGTGCTGACCGTGATTGTACCTTCCGGCACTTCCCCCCCTTTTTCATCCAATACATTGTCCAGCGTCGGCACTACCAGTGCGACCACAACTACATCGCGCGCATTGGAAACAGGCCCGTCCTTGCGTTTGGCGCGCAAGTTGTAGGTAGTTCCGGCCACCAGCCCCGCCAGTTGAAATGTCCATTCCCCCTGTGGATTGACCTGAATCTCCGTGTTTGGCATTAGTGCGTCGTAATTGACCAGATCGATTTTGCTGTTGGGCGTGCCCGTCCCACTCAGCGTGACGGCTGTTTCTACGGTAGGGTTGCTGTGAGGGATTTCATCCCCGCTGGGTGAGCCTTTTACCGAGTCCAGGGTCGGCACAACGTTTTCGTAGGCCTTGATCCTGTAAGTCCGTAGGGCAAACGTCACGGCCTCTGTCTCGACTTGACTGCCGCCAAAGCCTGCCTTGAACTCCAGTTCCAGGTCTCTGCCATCTTCCAGGCTTTGCAAGTCCGGCAGCGGAAATGTGTGGGTGTAAAAACCCTGGTCGATCCACGTCGCATTGGTTTGCGAACCCGGCGGTTGCCAGAAGGTTTTCGAGTAGTCGCCCCCGCCTTTTAATGTCCCTTTCGCTTTCAGCCAGACATATTGTCTCAACGCAATATGCGGGTAACTGTTCGCGCGAAGGGTGGCGTTGGTGGTCAATTGACTGACGTCCAATTCCGGCCCTTCGCCTTGTTCGGAGGCCTGCACGATCAGCGGCCCGGGCAAATCGCTTTGCGCAATGGGCGACACCGCCAGCGCACGAATCCGCGACTCTTTCGGATCCTGGGTGCCGCGCGTTACCGTGTAATCCAGCGTGATGGACTTGGCGAGGTTGAAGGCGAGCACCGAGACGGCCAGCGGTATTTCCTGCGGGCCGACGGTGGTGACGGGCCATGGCTCGGTAGTGTGCGAACCGGCAGCCGGCGTTCCGGGGGCGCCGGTCCAGCGGACGATAATTTTGTCGCCGACGAGCATGCCGTCATAGTTGATCACCGAGGTCAGGGCGTTCTGGGCCTCCAGCGGGTCAAGGCTGGTGTCGTTCGGGGCTTGCTTGATTTTCGGCTCTTTCAGATCCAGCGCCACGCCGACACTGAACGCCAGCGTATCCGAATAACTCGTTCCACCCGCCGCGCGCTTGATGTCGTAATACGCCTTCACCGTCCCGCCTTCGTTGCCCTTGATCAGTTCGGCCTTGATCGGGAACGCCACAGGCTGGCCGGCGGTGAAGGAGCTCAGTTCGACCCGGTCGCTGTTTACGCCGGTAATGGAGCCTTCCCAGGCCCGCGTGACGATGTCGCCCTTTACGGTCTTGAGGTAGTTCACGGTCAGTGTGGTGCCGTTGGTATCGGATGGCAGGACGCCGCTGACCACGCCGTCGACTGGCGGCTCGGGCAATTCCTGGCGTGGTTTGCCGATCTGCAGGATATCGGCGTGGATCGATTCGCGGATCGCGTGGGTCTGGTTGAGTTTGCTCATGGTGCCGAGTACCGAGTCCTCGATCAGCAACTGGTAATACAGCTCCAGCTCTTTGCCAATGATCGGTGTCAGGTGCTGCTTGTCGACGATGATCTGCAGCGGAAGTTGGGCGTCCATATCGCCTTGGGTAATCGGTCGCAGGTTCAGGTTCGGCAGGTAGGGGGTCAGGTCGGGGCGAGTGCCGAGCCAAAACAGCTTGATCGCTTGGCCGACGGCGAAGTAGGGGCCGAAGGCGATTTCGATGGTGACCTGTTTCAGGTCCGGATGCAGCGGATCGATGGCGCCTTGTCTGGCCTCCAGTGCCACGGGAGCGGGGAGCCGGTGAATCTCGCCGATGGCGCTGATGAACTGGGTTTTGGCATCCCGTTGTGCGCTGCCATCGGCCTTTTTCAAGCGATAAGACAGGGCGATCTGAGCCTGAGCCAGCTGGCGCAGCACGGCGTTGGACACGATGATCTCAGGAATGCTGGGCACGCTGATCAAGACTTTTCCCGGTAATTCAATGTCGATCGGCGGACCTTCTTTCGGGGTGCCTTTGATTCGGACAAAAATGGTGTCACCTACCTCGAAGTCTATCGGTTGTGGAGGGACTGGAGGGGGCGAAGGTGGGGTAGGGTTTACGGCCATAACTTGAACCGTACCGTCGGCGTCGCCCAGGTTGTCGACGTCCAGTACGTTGTTGATAGCCTCCTTGAGCAAAGGCGCGCCCAGCCGGGTTTTGTCAAGCGTCACGACTACCCGTTGCTCGACGCACCAGCCGTCGGAGCGATTGTCGACCAGGTCATAAACTTCGAAGGCCACGGCCAGCCCTGCCTCGCCAGAGTCGCCGGCGTCTACGATGGTTTTCTTTGGAATGGTCACGATAACCGGCGTCTCGCCGTCAGCCTGTTCCTGGGTCAGTGCAGGGCCAGAAAAGAACATTCCGCCCCAGCTGAACTGAGGCGTATCGCCAGCGGCGGCGAACGGATAAGGCGGCGAGCCATCAGCTTTTCCGAGAGTGATCGATACGCCAGCATCGACGTTACCCTGGTGGACACCGTCCTTCAAAATATCCTCGGGAATGCTCATCACCAGTCCCGGATGCCCCGGCCCCTCGCTATGGTCAGGGCCACCGGGGAGGGTGAGTTTGACCAGCACCTGCATCACTTCCGAGGGTTCGGGCGTACCGCCGAGGCGGGTGACGGTGTAGGAGAGTGTGTGCATTCCTTCGGTAAGGTGCCTGGCCTCCACGAACATTTGCAGCTCGGTGCCGACCGCATCCTCATCAACGATTTCCAGCGCTATCTGCAGATCGGAGTCCCGCAAGATGCGCAACGAGTCGCGGTTACCCATCGTCCCCCAAGGCCCGGCCTGGCAGAGCAGGCCCTGACGAGGGAAGTTGAGCTTCGCCGCGGCGAGATTGATGCCCCACCTCAGGGGCGTCGACGACACTGGACCCGTACGGCCGGGGATTTTGAGTTCCTGTAGCAGCTGCGGAGCGTCGTTGATTGGGTCGTTGTCGGACATGGTGGCCACTCCGTGGGCTTGAGCGATGGAGTGATTGAACGGCTAAAAGGGAGATTGCGCACCTGTCAGATCTGACAGGTGCGGGCGGAAATCCGACGGGTGGTAATGTTGGAGAGGTCGAGTCGCCGCTGATAAAACCTGTAAAAATTGCGCTGCGCTTTCATGCGGATAACCGGCCGATTGCGTCACAAACCGGTGCGTTTAGAAGGCGCTCCGCTAATACGTCGAAGGCTGCCATAAAGATGTCGATTTAACGATTGGCCTGATCCAGCCCTCACATGTCGGTTAAAGGGTTGGAAGAAAATCACAATTCAACCCATGACAAATAAGTACTCCCATAATTACATACATACATTGAACCTCCGTCCATACTGCTTACGAGGTGACGAGGCCCGCTTCCAATTGGATAGGCTGGCCCAGCAGCGCCAGTACTTAGATTTATGGTGTGCAACAAGTCTTCACTTATATTCGTAATGTATAAGTAATCGTCAGTCTTGCTGGTGATCAATGCATGTCCTCCAATACTTTCAATGTGTCGGATTGCTACTTCCTGTTTAATATCAATGACTGAAATGCCGGTCGCTGTAGCAATATAGGCTGAATCTCCAGCGTGGTTGATGGTGATACCCAGTGCTGGCGCAGGGAGCACGATTGCGCGACGGGTAAATGTCGCGATATCGATGATGGAAAGTTCAGAGCTTGTCTGATTGCATATGTAAATAGATTTGCCATCAGAGCCAGCGAATCCTTGGCGTGGATTTCGCCCGGCGGGGATGGTTTCGGCTGCAAAAGTATCAGTATTGCATCTTGTGATAGTGCCTGAACTGTAATTGCAAGAGAATAGCCAGCGACCATCCAGACTAAGAATCAGGCCTGTAGGATCTCCACCAGTATCGACAGTTTGAATGACCTCCTTGGCATGCAAGTCAATTACCGAGATCTTACCGACAGATCTGTTGCTCACATAACAGAATCTCTCATCCGGACTTATAGCAACACCATGAGCACCGGTGATGTTCTCAATTGTTGTAATAATCTCATGGGTTGCTGTATCGATAATGGAAAGATTCTTTTTTTGCCAACTGGAAACGTATATACGCGTGCCATCCGCACTGATTTTCACGTCCCAGCTCCCACCACCAATAGGGATGTTCTTCAGTTGCCCCTGGGCCGTCACTGTGGCCGATGCCTCGCCAACTGACGCACCTTTACTGGCCACCAGATTGTAACTTCCACTTGTCTGAGCGCCTGTTACACCGCGGACACTGACTTTGCCCTCTATGTCGCTGGGGAAATCCCGTGAGCCGCTTCCTCCATCGCTAAAGCTGAAATCAGCGGGGAGGTCCAATGTGACGGTTCCCTGCAGGGGTGTTCCGTCCAAATTGCTGAGTTGAACTTCGATATCCTTAAGCCGACCTCTCGGTGCGATCACGTAGGGCGCATTGGTGAACTTCACTAGCACCGCATCCTCAACGGCCTTCACGGTATAAGTACGTACCGGAAAACTCAGCGCCAGGTTTTCATCCGTGCTGTGATCCGGGGTGGACATGAACGTCACCGCCAGTTCGCTTTGATCCTTCAACCACTGCAGATCAGCCAAGGGCAGGGATGCATCGAGATAACCTTGCGATATCCAGAGCGCGTTCACCGCATTGCTCGGGCCAGTCCATACGGTGCGCGTATATGGTTTATCGTCTTTTTTTGTGCCTTCCACTCGCATCCAGACACGCTGGCCGCTGGCAATGTGCGGCCAGAAACCGCCACGAAGAGTTGCCGCAGCAGTGAGCGTGGACACATCCAGGTCAGTCCCGTCACCACCGTCGGCCGCTTGAATGATTTTCGGCGAGTGCGAAAGATCCACACGCAGTTGCAACACCGCCAGCGCACGAATCCGCGACTCTTTCGGATCCTGGGTGCCGCGCGTTACCGTGTAATCCAGCGTGATGGACTTGGTGAGGTTGAAGGCGATCACCGAGACGGCCAGCGGTATTTCCTGCGGGCCGACGGTGGTGACGGGCCATGGCTCGGTGGTGTGCGAACCGGCAGCCGGCGTTCCGGGGGCGCCGGTCAAGCGGACGATAATCCTGTCGCCGACCAGCATGCCGTCATAGTTGATCACTGAGGTCAGGGCGTTCTGGGCCTCCAGCGGGTCAAGGCTGGTGTCGTTCGGGGCTTGCTTGATTTTCGGCTCTTTCAGATCCAGCGCCACGCCGACATCGAACTTCAACGGCTCGGCATAACTGGTCCTCCCATCCGCACGCTTGATTTCGTACTTGGCCACCACCGTCCCGCCTTCGTTGCCCTTGATCAACGCGGCCGGGATGGGGAACGGTACTTCCTGACCGGCGGTAAATTCGTTCAGCTTGATCGAGTCGGGATACTCACCGGTGATCGAGCCGACCCAGAACATGAACACTTCATCGCCTTTGACCGTTTCCGTGTAGATGACCGTCGCGGTGGTGCCGGGGGTGTCAGGTGGGAGGACGCCGCCCACCACGCCGGCCACCACCGGTTCGGGCAGTTCCCGGCGTGGTTTGCCGACTCGCAGGATGTCGGTGTGGATCGACTCGCGAATGGCGCGGGAGGCCAGGTACGCGTCCAGCTTGGCGAACGCCGCGCTCGGGATCAGGAGTTGGTAGTAGAACTCCGCCGTGCCGCCGTTGACCGGGGTCAGGTGGTTGCTGTCAATGCTGTACGACAGCGGTTTGGCTGCGACGATGTCGTTGTGGGTGATGGGGCGCGTTGGCAGAGCAGGCAGGTACGGCTTCAGGCCGGAGGTGGTGCCGAGCATGATCGGCTGCAGGACAAGGCCTTCGACGAAGGAGGTATCGAATGGAATGTCCATGAGTACCACGTCCAGCGGTGGGTTCAGGGCACCGGAATCCTCGTCCAGCATGATCGGTTCGGCCAGGCGCTGGACTTCGCCGATGGCGCGGATGAATTGGCTTTTGGATTCCAGATCGTCGGAGCCGTCGGCTTTTTCCAGTCGGTAAGACAAGGTGATCTGGGACTTGGCCAACTGGCGCAGCACGGCGTTGGGAGCCGTGGTTTCCATAATGCTCGGCACACTTTTCAACTCCACGCCTGCTGAAGGTTCCCAATTAATCGGCGGTCCTTCGACGGGGGTGCCCTTGATTCTGATGAATACCTCGTCTCCGACTTCGAACTTGCTCGTATCCGTGGCAACAACTTGCACGGTGCCATCGGCGTCGCCCAGCTCGTCGACATCCAGCACGTTGTTCAGCGCTTCCCTGAGCAACGGTGCGCCCAGCCGGGTCGCATCCACCGCCACTTTTACGCGCTGCTCGGGGCTCCAGTCCTCGGAGCGGTTGAAGACGCAGTCGTACACCTCAAACACCACGGCCACGCCGGGCGCATCACCGGCGTCTCTGATGATATCTTCTTTGATTTTCACGATGATCGGCGCCGTGCCTTCGGCCTGGTCCTGGGTCAGTGGAGCACTGGGCACGAAGAATCCACCCCAACTCACGCGGCAAATATCGCCGGCTGCGGCGTTGGGATAGGGGGGTGTGCCGTCGGCCTTGCCAATGCTGATGTCCACGCCAGCGGCCACGTTGCCCTCGTGGATGCCGCCGTCAAGAATCTCCTGCGCAATGATCATGATCAGCTTGGAATGGCCGTCGTCACCGTTGTTATCGTGGCCACCCGGGCGCGTCAGCTTGACCAGCACCTGCATGACTTCGGACGGTTGATCTGTGCCGCCCAGCGGCTTGACGGAATAGGACACCGCAAACTCGCCGTCGACCATGTGCCGCGAAGGCACGAACATGCGCAGTTGCGTATCGACCTCGTCCTTGAGGACGGTCCTGCTCAGCACGTTGTGCCCGGTGCCCCAAAATATCGTCAGCCTGTCGCCACTCGCCATATTTCCCCATGGCCCCGCCTCGCACCGCAGGCCGTGACACGGAAAGTTGTCCAGCGCGGCGGCGATGTTGATACCCCAGACATCGGGATCCTTCGACACCGGGTCCTTGCTGCGACCAGGAATGCCGAGTTCTGCGAGTAGCAGGGGTTTTTGGGGGCTGGACATGGAAACGGCTCCGACGGGAAGTGACGGAACGAGTTAACGCGACTTGGCGTGAATGCACACCTGTCAGACTTGACAGGTGTGCAGTGATATCCGACGAGCGGTCGCCTTTCCGGACGCTGCGCCCGGGAAAGCTTCGTCGGTTGCAAGCGCCTTACGGCGGTGACGACGTCGCTTAACGGTGGTTGCGTGGAGCCGGGCGGGCAGAGGTAATGATCGAGGGTGCGATCTCGTCAAGGCAGGATGGGTCCTTGTCGCCATGAGAAATCCATGGCCCTGCGCGAGTGAGCCTGCCTGATCAGGCGCTCGTTGCCGGAGCTTCAGTGCCCAGACAGTTCAGTTACATTTGCGAATGAATGTGCATAGCTCATCAATGCGCTCGCCGAGGTCCAGAACCGAATAATCTGGCTTGTACTCACTGCTGATCTTCGCCGCGACCTTGACCTTGTTGGCCACGGTTTTCTTGCGTGCGTGAAGCTTCTTGTATTCCAGGGCATTGGCCCAGATCGACTGGGAAACGATGCGTTTGGCAGTACGGTGAACTTGTTTGATCGCCACTTCCATATATTGGGGGGCGATGTAGTTCTCGATTTCCCGACCCTTGGTGACCCAAGCGACGCCGCCGTTAGCCTGGATCTCTTTAATCACGCGCTCTTTGGTCTTGCGCAGTTTTCCCTTGGCGCTGGATTTATCGCTGTCGATCAGAATCGCCGAGTTTCTGTTCAGCGACTGCAGGTTGATGAAGTCGGCACTGTTATCTTCACTGTCGTCTTCGTTTTCTTCCGCTACGCCGAGGTGGCTCAGCAGCCTGCCGCCGTAATACATGACCGAATAGTGAATGCCTTCAACTAGCTCGGGGGCACGGCCTGCCAGCCAGTAGTTGAGATACGTACGGTCTGAGGGCCCTTCAACCCAGACGATGCAGTTGGCCTGCAGGATATCCGACGCCAGATAGCCCAATCGATCAAGAATGTCGCGCCGATCGGGCTGGCTCTTGATATGGCTTCCGCACATCTCGAACAACGTTAGTTTGTCCTTCGCCGCGATATTGATGACGGTCGCAGAATGCGTGCTGATCAGCAGTTGTTGATGGCGTTCGGTAGCAATTTCGATCAGGGAATCCATCACAAACCTGAGCATTTTCGGATGCAGGTGACTTTCCGGTTCCTCCAGCAGGCAGATGGCGTGCTTCGGGCAATTTCGCAGCCAGGCGGCCATCAGCGCATAAGACTTCCAGCCTGTGGGAAGCCAGCTCACGGGTAGTTGGTTGGGCATCTTGGGGTCGTCCTTGATCCACACCGACAAACGACCGTCCTCGCCGAGCTGGAAAGTGCCGTCGTCAATCAGCGTGGCACCGAAACTCCCTTGCCGATCAGTCGCCAGGCTGCACAGAAACGGCTTGCTTTTGTTCAGTTCCGCGACAGCGTCTTCGCTGAATTGATCTTCGAGCGTCATGCCGTTGCGGTAATGAATATTGGCGTATTCGTAAAAACGCGGTACGGGTGAAAACAGGGCGTGCTTGTGCAGGTCGCTGGAACGCACATAGTGTTTTCGTTGGCTGGGTATGAACAGGAGCTGACTGCACGCGACGTTTTCAATGCAGTCCAGATCCGGGTCGAACGTATTTCCGGAAAAGAAGTACGACCAATTGTCGTCATTATCAAAGCTGATGCTGTAGCCGGGCAGAATCTGTCGCGGCGGATTTTCCCGTGGGAGCGAGGCCAGTATTTCCGGGTGTTTCAACGCCCTGACCATGTCGATGACGGTTGATTTACCCGAGCCATTCTCGCCAATGAAAACATTGATATCGCCAAGGGTGATCGCGCCGCTCTGCTGCAGTGCTTGCCAGTGCGACATGAGGTCATTGGCGTTAACCGTTTGGCTTGGCGTGTTGAGCGTGCGTATGGCCGACAGCCAGATGTGCTTTATCTTCATGGGGCAGAACGGCCTCCTGGCCTTGAAAAAACGCTAGTGGCTGTAAGGAATCAGTCGGTCCCGATCCATCTCGCGCAATAACTGATCGAGCATCTGCCGTTTGTTTTCAAACGCTGGAATCGGCACGTACCATGCCATTACGCTCCAGCCCTCGCGCGAGTAGTTGTAGGTTTTGAGCAGTTGACCATCCTTGAAGACCGAGCCGCGCAGGTTGTCCTGGTAGTGGTAGGGCATCGGGAAGGTGAACAGTGTGAAGACGTTGACCAGCGCCAGCCAGTTGACCTTGCCGTCACTGGGTTCGGTGATCAACAGGCTGTAGCCGTTGCGGGTGTAACCGCCATCGAGCATCGAGAACGCGCCGGTTTTTTTCAGGACGCTGATGGTTTCGCGCTGATGCTGCTCGTCGATGCGCGTATACGCCGGCCCCATGCCGAGCGTGACCGGCACATAGGCTTGGTCGGCATGGTAGTCGAGCGGTTGCAACGTGTTGGCGCAGCCGCCCAGCATCAGTGAGGCGCAGAGCAGGCCGGCGACTTTCATCATGGCGAGGTTCATTGCGCGACTGCCGGGATCAGCCGGTCTTGCTGCACATCCTGCGCGAAGGCGCGAGCGATGCGGCTGAGGTTCTGTTCGCGCATCTCACCGCCCTGATCCAACAGCCAGATGTATTTTTCAGTGGTGTTGCGATAGGTGTATTGCTTCAGGCGCTTGTCACCCTGGAACACGGTGAATTCGCTTTGCGTGTCGAATTCGTTCGACAGCGGCAGCAGGAACAACGTCGCGCTGCTCAGCAGGATGACCGGAAATGGCGGCAGGTGACGCTCCACATTGAGCTTGACCTGCACGTTGTACTCGTCAGCTTTGCCGCTGCCGGTTTCGATGGTGCGGAACACGCCGGTCTGACGCAGGTGGTTGCGCAGGCTGGAGCCATTTTCCGGATCATCGACCATAACGTGAATCGGCTGCAGATAATCTTGACCGTCTGCGAGCGTGCGCTCTGGCAAGGTGTTGGTGGCCGCGCAACCGGTCAACAGAGCGGCGGCGGTGAGGGCGATGACTGTTCTCATGGTTTGGCGTCCACGGCCGCACCTGGAGTAGGGCCGGTAAAGATGTAGGGCTCAGCGTTTTTCAGGTCGAGCTTCAGCGGTTGCAGGGTTGGCAGCCCTGGGGTCATGCGCTGAGCGACGGCGGCATCGCGGGCGTTTTGATCATTCCAGCGGAACGCGCAGAATCCTGCGGTCAGGCAAAACGAACGGAACTCACCGATGTAATAGGCCTTGCCGGCTTCAAGGCGCATCGGCAGGTTGAATTTCTCGCGGGCCTCGGCTGAGGTGAAAACGGTGCCGAGCCCTGGTTGGTAGCGTGCGGAAAAGAACTGGAAATCATAGAACTCGTAATCGCCCGGCTTGAGCGGCAGCACGAATACGCTCGCAGCGCCGACTCCGTCCTGAATATCCTGCGGCGTTGAGTAAGCGCCGGCCATTTTCCAGACACCGGCGGCCCCGTACTCCGAACCGCGTTTGCGGAAGAAGATTCGCTGGTTGTCAGCAGCGGACTGCTTGAGAGATTGCGGCCCGATTGAGCCCACGAGGTAACTGACTGGCTCGCTGGCCTTGGGTTGCAAGGGTTCGCTGACCCATGAGGCGCTTTCGGTAATGCAGCCGCTGAGCGTCGCGGCGAGCACAACGGCCATGCCGAGTTTGAATAACTGGAACATGTTCATCCCTGAATCCGGGTGTGTTGATTGACTACAAACAGGAAGGTCCATCAATGCCTTCCTGGCTTGGCTTTTTTGCGGGTGCGCAGGATAAGGGAGGTGATGGCATTTGGCTAGCCGTAAAAGGTGTATTGCGTATACGGATGTCTGGCCGAAACTCAAACCCGTGGGAGTGAGCCTGCTCGCGATAGCGGTGTATCAGTCAACATGAATGTTGCTGAAAAGACGCTATCGCGAGCAGGCTCACTCCTACAGGGGATAGCGTTTCAAATCGGGATGGGCGGTGGGTTAGAAACCAAGTGGGTACTGGACGACCACGTAAATCCGGTCAATGTCATCGCCAGCCTGCGCTTCGTTGGCGCGGTGGGAGACGTGGGAAAGCTGTACCGACAAATCCTTCGCGGCACCGGACTGGACGATGTATTTCAGGTCGATGTCGCGTTCCCAGTGCTTGCCGCCATCACCCTGTTGCGGTTGATAGTCGCCGCTGTCGGCGTCGAACGGGTTGTACGCGCCGCCCTTCGGGGCGTGGGTGCCGTCGATGTGGCTGCCGCGGACGTAGCGGGTCATGAAGTTCAGGCCGGGGATGCCGAAGACGCCGAAGTCGAGGTCGTAGCGGGCTTGCCAGGAACGTTCGTTGGCGCCGTTGAAGTCGGCGTATTTGATCGAGTTGGCGAGGTAGATCGAGTCGCCGCCAACGAAGTCGAACGGCGTGTCGCCGTTGATGCGCTGCCAGCCGAGCATCACCGCGTGGGGGCCGAAGCTGTATTTGCCGGAGAGGCTGAACGCGGTGTTATCGATCTCGCCGGCCAATGCGCGGCCGGTGTCGCGGGTGTGGTAGAGGTTGGCGTCGAGCAGCACGCCGGACTGTTTGAAGTGCAGGTTGCCGTAGTACTGGTGCCAGATGTCGCTTAGCTCGGAGGCGTAAAGTGCGCCGCCGATGGGGCTTGCGCCGAACAGGTCGGCGCCGATAAAACTGATCCCGCCGGCCTCGGTGTTGGCGCCATAGCCGTAAAAATCACCTTTGCCCGATGAGCTGTCCTGGTTCTTGAACGCGGTGAAATGTCCGGCGACCAGATTGACGTTGTCAAACTCGGCGCTGTTGAGCAGAAAACCGGTGGCGTATTCCGGTTGCAGACGTTTGTCGGAGGTGTCGAACACCGGGGTTTCGACGGTCATTTCACCGAAGGCGAGGGTGGTACGGGAGACTTTCAATTTGAGCGCACCGCCGGCGCTGGAGTAGTCGTGTTCGCTGCGACCATCGCTGTCGACCGGAAGCAGACCCGTGCCCGAATGTCCTTTGCCACCGTCGAGTTTCAGTCCGGCGAAGGCGTGGGCATCGATGCCGAACCCGACTGTGCCCTCGGTGAAACCGGATGAGAAGTTACCGATAAAGCCCTGAGCCCATTCCTGTTTGTAGTTTTTTTCGGAGGGTGCAGGCGAGCGGTAGTCGTTGCTGAGATAGAAGTTGCGCAGCAGCACGTCGCTTTTGGCGTCGTCGAAAAAGCCGCTGGCGTGGGCGGTGCCGGTCAGACCGCAGAGCATGGCAAGCAGGGTGAAACGGAAAGGGGCGCGGTTGATCATGGTCAGGGCCGGTGGCGATTTGGATGGCGCTGATGATCGGGGGATTGGGTTGAAAAGGATTGGGCCGGTGTGCTGAGTTGGCAGCCTACACACAACCCTTGTAGGAGTGAGCCTGCTCGCGATAGCGGTGTATCAGGCAGCATCTTCGTCGGCTGCACACCGCTATCGCGAGCAGGCTCACTCCTACAGTTGATAGCGGTGTGTCAGTAAGGGTTACACCAGCGGCGGTGTCCGCGGTGGGATCTGGCGTTTGCTGCCGGTCGATTCAAACGCAGCGGCGAAGCGCAACAGGTTCGAATCGTCGTAGGCGCGGCCGGCGAAAGTCAGGCCGACGGGCATGCCGATGTCGGCCATCACGCCCATCGGCACGGTCACGGTGGGCACGCCGAGGTGGCGGATCGCGAGGTTGCCGTTGGCTACCCAGACGCCGTTGCTCCAGGCGATATCGGCCGAGGCAGGATTGACATCGGCGTCCGCCGGGCCCACGTCAGCGACGGTCGGAAACAGCACCGCATCGAGGCCGAGCCTATCCATCCAGTCTTCGAGGTCGATGCGCCGGGTTTGCTCCAGACCGCGCAAGCCATCAGGCACGGTAGTGATTTCTTTCCACGGCGTGATACCGCGTTCGGCCATGCGCACGTATTCGTCCATGCCGGCGGCCAGATCGCCTTCGCGGTTGGGCAGGGTGCCGGGGTCGTGCGGGAAGATTTTCGGCCCGTCGACGTCGACCAGACGATTGAGTTTCGGGTCGCCGTTGGCCTGCAGGAAGTCGTCAAACGCCCAGGCAGTCAGATCCCACAGTTCGTGGTGGAGGAATTCCTTCGAGACCAGGCCACGGGTGAACACGGTTGGCGCGCCGGGGCGGTCGCCTTCGCAGTTGGAGACCAGCGGGAAATCGGTTTCGATGACTTCAGCACCGGCGGCTTCCAGGGCCTGACGCGCCTGCTGCCACAAGTCGATCACCGAAGCGCGGGTGTTGATGCGCTGACCGGTCGGGCCGCCGATGCCAGGGGCTTCGCTGGTGCCGGCGTCATCGTCGGCGTTGATGTACATGCGCGGGATGGCGAAGCGTTTGCCGGCCAGGGCTTTGGCGTCGGCGGCCAGTTCACTGTACGCCGCCGGGCGCACTTCGCTGACGCGGGGGATTGGCACCCACGGTTGCAGGCGCCACAAGTCGCCACGGGTGTCGGGGTCTTCGGCGACGACCACGTCGAGCACTTCGAGCAGGTCGGCCATGGTCCGCGCGAACGGCACGACGACGTCCATGGTCGGGGTCAACGGCCAATTGCCGCGCACCGAAATCACCCCGCGCGACGGGGTGTAGGCGCACAGCCCATTGTTCGACGCCGGGCCGCGACCGCTCGACCAGGTTTCCTCCGCCAGACCGAATGCAGCAAAACTCGCTGCGGTGGCGGTACCGGCGCCATTGGACGAGCCGGAGGCGAAAGGGGCGGTGAGGTAGGCGGCGTTGTACGGACTTTCAGCGCGGCCATAAACGCCACGCTGCATGCCGCCATTGGCCATCGGCGGCATGTTGGTCTTGCCCAGGCAGATCGCCCCGGCAGCGCGCAGGCGCTCGATGGTGAAAGCATCGCGATGGGCAACCAGCTCGGCGAAAGCCGGGCTGCCGGAGGCGGCGGTCAGGCCTTTGACCAAGTAGCTGTCCTTGGCGGTGTAGGGGATGCCATCGAGCGGCCCCAAGGTTGCGCCTTTGGCGCGGCGGGCATCGGAGGCGCGGGCTTCGTCCAGCGCTTCAGGATTGCGCACGACTACGGCGTTGAGTGCCGTCGGGGTGTCGGCGCCGTCGTAGGCATCGATGCGCGCCAGATAGGCTTGTACCAGTTCCACGGCAGTGGTCTGGCCGGATTCGAGGGCGGCGCGCAGTTGGGCGATGGAGACTTCGGTGACTTCGATCATCGGGTCACCTGTTGAGCGAAGATGTTCTGGGCAGGGGTATTCATAGCGGTTCTCGTTGCACGGCTTTAAGCGACAAGGTCAAGACTGGCGCCTATTTAACACCAAGCCGCGCTCCGAGTAATCGACGGGGTGACAGCCCCGCCGATTTTTTCTGGGTCTAGCGGATCACTCGTTGATGCGCGGGTGCTGCTGAACCAGCACCTTGCGCTTGGCCTCCAGCTCGGCGATCTCGGCATCGATGTCTTCGATTTTCTGTTCGATGTTGTCGTGGTGTTCCTGCAGCAGCTCCTTGGCCTCTTCGAGGTCGGAGGCCGCCGGGGCCGCGCCGCGCAGGGGTTTGTTGGCGGTTTCCTTCATGGTCACGCCGGTGATCAGGCCGACCACGGCGATCACCATCAGGTAATACGCAGGCATGTACAGATCGTTGGTGCTTTCCACCAGCCAGGCCACGGCAGTCGGGGTCAGACCGGCGATCAGCACAGAGACGTTGAAGGCACTGGCCAAAGCGCTGTAGCGGATATGGGTGGGGAACATCGCCGGCAGGGTCGAGGCCATGACGCCAATGAAGAAGTTGAGCAACACCGCCAGAATCAGCAAGCCGGAGAAGATCAGGCCGATGCTGCCGCTGTTGATCAGCATGAACGCCGGAATGGCAAAGATGAACAGGCCGATGCTGCCCACGACGATGAAAGGCTTGCGGCCGATCTTGTCGCTGACGAAGCCGATCAGCGGCTGCACGAAGAGCATGCCGACCATGATCGCGATGATGATCAGCACGCCGTGGTTTTCGCTGTAATGCAGGTTGTGGGTCAGGTAACTCGGCATGTAGGTGAGCAGCATGTAGTAGGTGACGTTGGTCGCCGCTACTACGCCGATGCAGGTCATCAGGCTGCGCCAGTGCTTGGTCGCGACTTCCTTGAACGACACTTTCGGGCCACCGGCGAGGCCTTCGCGGTCACCTTGTTCGAGCTTTTCCACGTGCTGCTGGAACGCCGGGGTTTCTTCCAGAGCGTGGCGAAGATACAGGCCGATCATGCCCAGCGGCAGGGCAAGGAAGAACGGAATCCGCCAGCCCCATTCTTCGAAGCGCTGTTCACCGAGAATCGTCGAAATCAGCACCACCACGCCGGCGCCAAAGACGAAACCGGCGATCGAGCCGAAATCCAGCCAGCTGCCGAGGAAGCCGCGTTTGCGGTCCGGTGCGTATTCAGCGACGAAGATCGAGGCGCCGGTGTACTCGCCACCCACGGAGAAACCCTGGGCCATCTTCGCCAGCAACAGCAGGATCGGCGCCCAGATGCCGATCGAGGCATAGGACGGAATCAGGCCGATGGCAAAGGTGCTCAGGGACATGATGACGATGGTCGCGGCGAGGACTTTCTGCCGGCCGTATTTGTCGCCGAGCGCACCGAAGAACAGCCCGCCCAGCGGACGAATCAGGAAAGGCACGGAGAAGGTCGCCAGCGCGGCGATCATTTGCACGCCGGGATCGGCGCCGGGGAAGAAGACCTTGCCGAGCACATAGGCGACAAAGCCGTAGACGCCAAAGTCGAACCATTCCATGGCGTTGCCCAGTGCGGCGGCGGTGATTGCCTTGCGCATCTTGGCGTCGTCGACAATGGTGATGTCTTTCAAACCGATCGGTTTGACGGTGTTCTTGCGTGATTTCATTGCGATGTTCCCGCTCGCTGATCCAGATTACCGCTGCGATGCCATCTCCATGATGGCGCCGGCTCTTCTGCCTCAGATACATGCGGACACGAAATAATTCACCGATGGCTGGAATTAATTTCGACAGGTGGGCCGAGTGGTCGGTATCTTGAAGGGCGTGGTTGAGCATTCAAAATTGTGGTTGCCTGAACCAATGCCATCGCGAGCAGGCTCACTCCTATAGGGGTTTTGTGTATTGCCGGGATTTTGTGCCCGACGCAAACCCTGTAGGAGTGAGCCTGCTCGCGATAGCGGTGGTGCATCCACCACAAGGCTTAAAGCGCAGCCTTCACCTGCAACCCCACCACCAGCGCATTGTCGATGTCCTGCCCGGAGAACGCGCCCGGTTCGATGATGTATTGCAGGTTCGGGCGCAGGGTCAGCCATGGGGTGGCCTGGTAGCCGTAGCCCAATTCGATCAGTTGCTCAGCGCTGTCGAGATGCGGGAATGCAGCGCCATTGGCCATGGCGGCATCCTGCTGAACATCACGGCTGCGCGGGTTCGGCACGGCGCGGCCATAGCCCAGCGCCAGAGTGTCACGCGGGCGGCCTTCGAACGGTTTGTACAGGACTACGCCGGTGCCGTACCACTTGCTGAACGGTGAGGCCGCTTCACTGGCCGCCGAATACTGACCAAACGCATGCAGGCTGCGCCCCTCGGAGGTCGGCGAACGCCAGACCGCCTGATCGATCAGCAGGTAATGACCGCCACGACCGGACACCTCGTCGGCGCTGCCAATGCGTTTGACGTCGGAACTGTCGTAGTAATAGCCGAGCTTGTATTCACCCGGCAGCTCGCCGGCGTGCTTGTACACCAGCTCGATCGGTACGACGGTGCCGGTGGTGTGTTTCGGCCCCAAGTGCCAGGCGCGGCTGGAATTGCCATTGCTCTCGGGGTCGACGTTGAACGCCGCCACACGCAGTTGCCAGGACGGCGACAGGTCGTATTTGACCCGCACGCCCAGACGCGCGTTGGGGTAGTTGGTCCAGCCGCTGCCGCCGGACATGTTCAGCGGATGGCCGCAGAAACCAGCGTTCATGAAGTTGCACAGAATGCCGCTGTCGAGGCCGCCGAGGTCGTTGCCCATGGCCATGTAGCCGAGCTTCACGTTCAGCGCCGGAGTGAACAGGCTGCGCTCGTAACTGAGTTCGGTCAGGCGCGTGTACAGGCCGCCGTAGTTTTCCTGAATCGGCAAGCGGTTGCCCACCAGATCTTCCGAAGCGCTGTTGCCGCGACGGTCGTTGATGGTCAGTTGCACCTTGCCGGCATTGTCGACGCCATACAGTTTGCCCAGATCAAACTGCACGCCGAGCTTGATGTTCTGCGAATAACGCGCCGAACGGTGCAGGCCGCCGTCGGCGTTGTAAGCGGTTTCGCCGCTGTAATCGCCGCTGAACTTGACTCCGTCTTCATCCAGTTGATGACGCAGGCCGCCCCAGTCACCGGTGAGGGTGCTGCGGGTCAGCAGACCGGAATCGCTGGCGGCCAGCGCGGGCAGGGCGGTGGTGCAGCTCAGGCCCAGCAGCAGGCCAGTGGAAAGTTTGGTACGAGAAAAGCGAACAGCCGATGACATGTGAATCCTTCCTGCTGAAATCTTCAACGCAATAAAACGGCGACGCGGTGCTGTGAGGCACCGCGCGCTGGGGAGTGGGTGGATGTGCAGCAGCGGATTACGGCAGGGCGTAGGCCATCACGTAATCGCCGCGATCAGTCGACTGACGTGCGCCGCCAGCGGTGACGACGATGTACTGCTTGCCGGTCTTCGGCGAAACGTAGGTCATCGGGCCGCCCTGGCTGCCGACTGGCAGACGCGCTTTCCAGACTTCTTCGCCGTTGCCGCTGTTGAAGGCGCGCAGGTAGAAGTCCTGGGTGCCGGCAATGAAGATCAGGCCACCCTGGGTCGACAGGGTGCCGCCGAGGGTTGGCAGACCGATCTTGATCGGCAAGTGCATGCGAATGCCCAGAGGACCGGTGTCTTCAACGGTGCCGACCGGAACCTGCCACGCGACTTTCTGGGTCTTCATGTCGATCGCGGTCAACGTGCCGAACGGCGGCGCCTGGCACGGAATGCCGGCCACCGAGAGGAAGCGGTTCTTGTTCACTGCGTACGGCGTGCCTTTGAGCGGCACAGCGCCCATGCCGGTGTTCAGTGCTTCGCCACCGCCTGCGGCCTGGCCCTTGTTCTGCGATGGAATCATCTGAATCCACAGACCCAGGCGCATGTCGTTGACGAAGATGAAACCGTGCACCGGGTCAGTGGAGATGCTGCCCCAATTCATGCCACCCAGCGAACCCGGGAAGCTCAGCGATTTGTCAGTACCCGGGGCGGTGTACAGACCCTCGTAGCGCATGCTCTTGAAGTCGATGCGGCAGAGCAACTGGTCATACGGCGTGGCGCCCCACATGTCCGACTCGGTCAGGTGCTGCGCGCCGATCTGCGGCATGCCCACGGATTTCGGCTGGGTCGGCGAGTACGGCTCGTTGGGGATGTTCGCGGCTTTCACCGGTACTTCCTTGACTTCAGTCAGCGGCTTGCCGGTGGCGCGATCGAGCACATAGATCTGTCCGGCCTTGGTGCCGATGACCAGCGCCGGAACGCTTTGGCCGTCCTTGTCGAAGTCGATCAGGCTCGGCTGCATCGGCAGGTCGAAGTCCCACAGATCGTTGTGCACGGTCTGGAACACCCAGCGTTCTTCACCCGTGCTGGCATCCAGCGCGAGGATCGAGGCGCCGTACTTGTGGTCCAGTTCGCTGCGCTCGACACCATAGATGTCGGTGGACGAGCTGCCCATGGGCAGGAACACCGTGTTGGTCGCCGCGTCATAGGACATCGGTGCCCAGCTGTTTGGCGTGCTGCGCACGTAGGTGCTGCCACCGGCCGGTGCGTTGCGATCCTGCGGGTTGCCCGGGTCGAACGCCCAGCGCATGGCGCCGGTGATCACGTCAAACCCGCGAATCACGCCACCGGGCATGTCGCTCTGCACGTTGTCGGCGACGCGACCGCCTACCACCACGGTGGTGCCGGCCATCAATGGCGCGGACGACAACTGATAGTAGCTGTCCGGAACATCCCCCAGACCGGCCTTCAGATCGACCTGACCGTTGTTGCCGAAGCCCTGGCAGAACTCGCCGGTGTCAGCGTCGACCGCGATCAGGCGGGCATCGATGGTGTTGGTCAGCAGACGGCGCTGGCAGTTGGCGGCCGGCGCCGGTTTGGCTTCGATGATCGAAGAATTGCTCGGCTGAGCGAGGGTGGTGGTGGCGTCGAAATAAGCCATGCCACGGCAGCGCTGCCAGACTTTCGATTGCGCGTTGATCGCGTTCTTCCACAGCTCTTTACCGGTATCGGCATCGAGGGCTATCAGGTTGTTGTGCGGAGTGCAGATGAACACCTTGTTGCCGACCTGCAGCGGGGTGAGCTGGTCTTCGGCGCCGTTGCCATCGCTCTCGGCGACGTCACCGGTGTGGTAAGTCCACGCGACTTTCAATTGGTCGACGTTGTTGCGGTTGATCTGATCGAGCGCGGCGAAACGGCTGCCACCTTCGGTGTTACCGTAGTGCGCCCAGTCTTTCTGCGCCTTGGCCGGCTCCACCGGGGTCAGACCCGGACCGGTGCCAGTGGCGGCAACCGTTGGATGCGCGACGAACATGTTGCCTGCAGCAACCACCACACCCACGGCGAGCACAGCGGCCACGGCATACGCGCCGCGACCGGCAACGCGGCCATTGGCACGCGCCAGCAGCGGGTAGACCAGCGCGACGACCATACCGATCGCGCTGAACATGAACAGCCGCGAGAACACCGGCCAGAACACCAGCCCGGCGTCAGCCACCGCCCAGATCGCAGTCGCGACGAGAAACGCGGCGAACAGCCAGGCGCCTGCAGTCTTCTTCAGTGCGATCATCACACCGGAAACGGTCATCGCCAGACCGCCGACCAGGAAGTACCAGGAACCGCCCAGGCTCACCAGCTTCACACCGCCGGCCGCGAGCGCCAGACCGAGCAGGGCGATGATCACGCCAAGGCCGACGAGAATGAACGTTGAAACGCCTGAGACGCGTTGACTGTGGTTCACATTGAAAGTCCCGTTTGAATGAAGCGCGGGATTATAGCGGTAACTAACCATTCAGTTAACCGCAGTTTTGCCATGAAACCCGGCACTTCTGTGAATCAAGCGTGGTGCAGGTTGAGGAAAACGCAAGTCGAGAGGGGTTTCTCGAAGTTTCAGCAGGAAGGGCGAGTCGGGCTTGCAGGTGCAACGCGCATGCCCAAACACCGCAGTGAATTCACCCCTCACCCCAGCCCTCTCCCCGAGGAGAGGGAGCTGATTTGTGGGCTCTTTGAGACCTGTGTTCGCCTCGATATCTCAGGTCGGTATAACTCGCACATTCAACTCGGTCAGTTCCCTCTCCCTTTGGGAGAGGGAGCTGATCATCGTGGGCATTCCGAGCTTGTGATCCCCTCGATATCTCAGGTCGGTGTAACTCGCACATTCAACTCGGTCAGTTCCCTCTCCCTTGGGAGAGGGCTAGGGTGAGGGGCTTTCAGGATCGACCGCGATGGCGACCTTGCCCTTGGCCCGGCCTTGTTCGACGTAGTGCAAGGCGTCAGCTATCTGATCGAAGGCAAAGATCCGGTCGATCACCGGTTTGATAACCCCAGCCTCGATCAATGCGCTGATCTTCTGCAGCTGAATGCCATCGGCGCGCATAAACAGAAACGCATAACGCACCCCACGCTTGCGCGCCTTTCGCCGGATACCGCTGCTGAGCACACGCATGACCAACCAAAGCAGCCACGACAAACCCTGCTCCTGTGCGAACTGCGCGGTCGGCGGTCCGGACAGGGAAATCAGCTGCCCACCCGGTTTCAGCACCTTTAGCGATTTCTCCAGCACATCGCCACCGAGGCTGTTGAGCACTACATCGTAATCGTGCAGTTCGCTGGCGAAATCCTGTTGCGTGTAATCAATCACCACGTCAGCGCCCAGCGCTTTGACCCACTCGACATTCGCCGTGCTGGTAGTCGTCGCGACGAAAGCGCCGAGGTGTCTGGCCAGCTGAATGGCGACTGTGCCGACGCCACCGGAGCCGGCGTGGATCAACACTTTCTGACCCTTTTGCAACCTGGCGACTTCAACGAATGCCTGCCACGCGGTCAACGCCACCAGCGGTATGCACGCCGCGTCGGTCATGTCGAGATTGGCAGGTTTGAGGGCGACGGCTGTTTCGTCAACGGCGATGCGTTCGGCGAATGTGCCGATCCTGTTTTCAGGCGCACGGGCATAAACCTCATCGCCCGGCTTGAACCGCTTGACCGCCGCACCAGTGCCGAGCACCACACCGGCGACATCGTTGCCCAAGATCAAAGGCATCTGATAGGGCAGGATCATCTTGAATTCGCCGCTGCGAATCTTCAGATCGAGCGGGTTGATGCTGCTGCCGTGCACTTCGATCAGCACGTCGTTTTCCCCGATCAGCGGTTCGGGGACGTCGCCAATCCGGCCGTTCTGCTTGCCGTAGCGCTCGATGAAAAATGCTTTCATTACGGATGCTCTTGTCGGTAGGAACCCGCCGCACTGGCGGCGGGTCCGGTTGCAGTCAGGCTTGAGGCAGATAACGTGGCGCCACGGCCGACTGGCGAATCTGCCCCAGCAGGCCCTGCCGCGCGGTTTGCAGGGCATCCCAGCGTTCGCCTTCATGCAGCGGCGGGATGGTGACGACTTCGCGACGATCAAAACCGACCAGCGCAGCGTCAACCATGTCGCCGACTTCCATGATGTCGGTCAGCGTGTTGATGTCGATACCGGCGCGGTCCCAGATTTCCGTACGGGTGGCGGCGGGCAGTACGGCTTGCACGTACACGCCTTTCGGCGACAGCTCCAGGCTCAGGCCCTGGGAGAGAAACAGCACGAACGCCTTGGTCGCGCCATACACCGACATGCCGAACTCCGGCGCCAGGCCCACCACCGAACCGATGTTGATGATCGCGCCGTCCCCAGCCTTGGCCAGACGCGGGGCGATGGCGCTGGCCAGCCGCACCAGCGCGGTGGTGTTGAGGGCGACCAGTTGCGCCACGCTGTCAGTGCTTTGTTCGATGAACGTGCCGGACTGCGCGGCGCCGGCATTGTTGACGAGGATGCCGATGCGCGCGTCGTCGCGCAGGCGCGCTTCGACAGTCTGCAGATCGCTGAGTCGGGTCAGATCGGCTTGCAGCACTTCGACATTGACGTTGTATTCGGCACGCAGATTGGTGGCGAGGGCGTCCAGACGCGACTGGTCACGGGCGACCAGCACCAGATCGTGCCCGCGTTGGGCGAAACGTGCGGCGTAGACCGCGCCGATGCCGGTGGAGGCGCCAGTGATCAGAACAGTAGGGCGAGTAGTCATGGTGTCGGCTCTTTTTCAGTAGAAGAGTGATTGCGGGCTTTTAGGATGATGATCGAAATCTAAACTGTCAACGGTTTTGATTATGGCCAACATCTATGTATCATCGAGCCATGATTTTTCAGCGCTGGAGGTATCCAAGATGCGCGTATCCAAAGCTCAGGCTCAGGCCAATCGCGAGCACATTGTCGAAACGGCTTCAGTGATGTTCCGCGAACGCGGTTATGACGGGGTTGGTGTGGCTGACCTGATGGCGGGGGCCGGTTTCACCCACGGCGGTTTTTACAAACACTTCGGCTCCAAGGCCGATCTGATGGCCGAAGCGTCGGCCAACAGCCTGGCGCAGTCACTGGCCAGCGCCGAGGCGATGAGCGTGCAGGACTTCATCGATGTGTACGTTTCACGCGACCATCGCGATGGTCGTTCCACCGGTTGCACCATGGCGGCGCTGTGCGGCGATGCGGCGCGGCAGTCGGGGGATGTGAAGACAGCTTTCGCCGAGGGCATCGAGCGCTTATTGCAGATCCTGGGCGAGAAATACCCGACCGCGCCGCAAGGTGAGGGCAGAAGCAAAATGATCGACCTGCTGGCCCATGCGGTCGGCGCGATCATGCTGTCGCGGGCCTGCCCGGATGACTCGGCGCTGGCCGATGAAATCCTGGCGGTGTGTCACGCTTCGATGACTGAGTCGTTGCCCGTAATCGAGACTCAGGAAGAAACCATGCAGGACAGTTGAAGTGAGCAGATTTAGCGGTGCAGGGCCTTGTCGAGTGCCGCCAGTAACACCTCTTCCTCGAAGGGTTTGCACAGGCACTCGAACGCCTGGTAATGCCCGGTTTCGGCCAGCGCCGCCTCGTCCCAGTGAGCAGACATGCAGATCACCGGAATCTGTCGCGGCAGCGCGCGCATGACGTCGATGCCGGACAGGCCGGGCATGCGCAGGTCCAGCAGCAGACAGGCGATCTCGGCGAAGTCGGCGTCGGCGAGAAACGCTTCGCCGCTGGCATACACCTGCGCGCGATAACCGACGGAACGCAGCAGATTCGACAGGCTTTTGCGCACGGATGCGTCGTCATCAACGATGCAGACGATGGTAGGTCGGGTGCCGTCGGCTGCCGTCGGGCAACCCGCCAGGCCGCTCACGACAGGCTCGATGGGCCAGGCGAAGGCGCAGCGCTGATCAGTCCGTAGAGTTCGACGAGGTTGACCAGCGAGCGGGTCTGCATCTTCGCCATGATGTGTTTACGGTGAACCTTGGCGGTCACCTCACTGGTGCCCAACTGGTTGGCGATCTGCTTGTTCGACAGACCGCCAACTATAAGCGGCAGCACCTCGCGCTCACGCGGCGTCAGTTGCGCTGCCAATTGCCGCACGTGCTGAACCCGTTGCCATTGATCGTACGCCGTCGCCGCGTGCTGACGAGTGTTGCGCAGAATGCCGAGCAGTTCATCGTCATTGAAGGGCTTGGTCAGAAACTCCACCGCGCCGGCCTTCATGGCCTGCACCGACATCGGAATGGTGCCGTGGCCGGTCATGAAGATCACCGGCCACGGCAAGCCGCGCTGGTTCAGTGCCGCCTGCAACTGCAAACCCGTGGCTTCCGGCAGGCTGACGTCGAGCAGCAGGCACGCCGGGCCATTGGCGATATCGGCGTCGAGCAATTCCTCGGCGGACTGGAAAATCCGGTGTTCGATGCCTTCGGCGCGCAACAAGCGGCTCAACGCGGTACGCACGCAGGCCTCATCGTCGACAATGAACACCGGCACCGATTGCGCATCGACCGGCGGCGGCTGCGCCACGATCGGCGCCGAGGCCAGTGGGTTGAACAGCGGCAGATTGGGTTCGCGGTCTTTCAATAATCGGTAACCTCGACGGGGAACCGTCTGGATGATTTCTTTTTCCCCGAGCAGTTTGCGCAGCGAGGAAATCTGCACTTGCAGATTGTTCTCTTCGACGACGATGTCCGGCCACACCTGATTGATCAGTTCGTCCTTGCTGACGATGCGCCCGTCGGCCTGCATCAGCACCGAGAGTATTTCGAACGCCCGCCCGCCCACGCGCAAGGGCCGGCCATCGAGAAAGGCTTCGCGCCGTTCCAGAGAAATCGTGGCTTGGCCGAGTCGGATCATGCAGGCCTCTGCGTTGCAGGTGAGAAGGACAGGGCGCGGGCGCCGGGTTATCAGGCGTACGCTAGGTGACGGCCTGGCATAAAGCAATTATCCCGAGGGATAAGTCGCGCGCTTTTATAGCCTCAAAAACCACGGTGCGAGGCTCTGGACGGCCATCTTGAGGCCGCAGACGGACATCAGCGCAGCGGCTGGCCCTCTGGCAAAAAAACGCTGCGTATACTTCGCCACCAGCCTGAATCCCATTTCCAGCGGTGAATGTGTATGCCCGGCCAGCCATCCTCATCTGCAATTTCCCGCGCGACCGATGCGCCGATGCTCGATGAAGCATGGCTGGACAACTGCCGGTTCAGCCTGCTGCGTCGCGACCATGAACTGACGTGGTTCACCCTCGAAGACAGCCGCTCGGGCCAGACATGGTTTGCCGTACGCGCGCCGATCCAGCGTCCGGCGCTGTGCCAGCGGCTGGAGCGCGACTTCCATGTGCAGCTGCCATCGCAATGGGCGATCAACCCGCTCGCGCTGATTCGTTCGGCGGACGGCCCGGTGCTGGTCTACCCACAGTGGGGCGCGCCGCTGGCGGGATTGCTCGACGCCGCCGGCCTGCCGCTCGGGCGCGTGCTGAACATCGCCGTCGCCGCCGCGAATGCGCTGGCCCACTCTTGGCAACCCGAGACAGCGCAAAACCCTGTGGGAGCGAGCCTGCTCGCGAAAGCGTCAATTCAGCCGACATCGCCCTTGACTGACCCACCGCTTTCGCGAGCAGGCTCGCTCCCACAGAGTGCTTTATTGCCTTGGCATCTGCTGGTCGGCGCTGACGACAGTGTCAGGCTGATGGGCTTTCACACCCAGGCCCAGGAAACCCCGGACAGCGAACTGCCGAGCCTCGAACACTGGCCCTATCTGGCGCCGGAGCAGCTGCAGCGCGATGGCGCCGGGTTCGATGAACGCAGCGAGGTGTATGCGCTGTCGGCAATCATCTACGAGGCCCTGGCCGGGCGCCCGCCGCTGACCGCCCGCGACGCCTCGCAATGGTTGCATGTGCATGCCGCCGTCGAGCCATTGTCGCCGGCGCAATACATCCCCGACCTGCCGCAAGGCATTTGTCATGTGCTGCTAAAAGGCCTGGCCAAGGAGCCGGAGGCGCGTTACCAGAGCATCGAATCGCTGGCCGCCGATCTGACCTGGTGCCTGCGCCAATGGCAGAAAAAAGGCCAGATCGAAGCGTTCCGCCTCGGTGCCTTCGATGCACGGGCGACGGCTACGCGCGACGATGTGCTGTTCGGCCGTGATGACGAGCGCAAGCAACTGCTCGAACAGATCCAGCGCGTGCGCAGCGATGGCATCGCCCGCGTGCTGCTGGTCGCCGGCGCGCCGGGGGCGGGCAAGTCGACGCTGATTCAGCAAGTGCTGCGCACACAAGCACCCGGTTACTGGGCCAGCGGCAAGGTTGAACTGCTGCAAAACGACCGACCCTTCGCGCCACTGGCGCAGATTTTTCAATCGCTGATCAGCCAAGTGTTGACCAAGCCCACGCTGGCCTTGCAGGCCCTCGGCGCGCAGCTGAGCGATACCCTCAAAGGCCGTGGCCGCTTGCTGGTGGACATGGCGCCGGACGCCGAATTGCTGATCGGTACCACCGCCGAATTACCGGACATGCCGGCCCGCCATGCCCTCGACCGAGCCAATCGGGCGCTGCTCGATGTCCTCGAGGTCTTTGCGCAACCGGGGCATCCGCTGCTGTTGTTCATCGATGACGTGCAGTGGGCGGACGACTCGACCCAAGCGTTTCTCAAAGCTTTCATCGCCCGGCCGACGCGGCATTTGTTGCTGATTCTGGCCTATCGCGAGGGCAA
This sequence comes from Pseudomonas sp. HN2, assembly GCF_020736465.1. NCBI lineage: Bacteria > Pseudomonadati > Pseudomonadota > Gammaproteobacteria > Pseudomonadales > Pseudomonadaceae > Pseudomonas > Pseudomonas sp. HN2. The sequence continues at coordinate 3,213,606 of NZ_CP085885.1, read as the reverse complement.
GCTACCTCAAGGTCCGGGCAGTTGGCGCGATGACCTGCGCGCCGCCCCGACATTGCCAGTCAGCGATCTTGCATTACGGCCGCTGTCGGCGCAGGCCGTCGCGCAATTGATGGCGATCGAACTCGATGCCGACGTCGATAACCTCGAGGCGCTGGCGCGCGTCGTGCATTTCAAGACCGCCGGCAATCCGTTGTTCGTCAGCCAGGTGGCACGGGCTCTGGTGGATGAGCGTCTGCTGCGTTTCGATGCAACGACGCGGCGCTGGGTGTGGGATCAGGCCGAGGTGAGCGGCTATCGCTACGCCGACAATGTGGCCGAATTGATGGTGCACCGCTTGCAGCGTCTGCCGGTCAGTGCACGCGAAGTGCTGCGTACGGCGGGTTACGTCGGTGGGCGCTGTGAAGAAGCGCTGTTGCAGCGACTGCTGCCGGATGATCCAGCGCAATTGCTGCGTGATGTGAATTACCTGGTCAGCGCCGGGTTTCTCCTGCGCGAACCGGGCCAACTGGTGTTTCCCCACGACCGCGTACTCGAGGCGGCCGCTGCCTTGACGGCGCCAGCCGGGCGCGCCGTCGAACATGCGCGCATAGCCGCCGCCATGCTCGATCACTGCGGCGAGCAGCGGCAGGCGCGGGTCTTCGACATTGCCAGTCAGATTCAGCGCAGCGACGTCAACGCGCTGCAACCACCTCGGCGCGCCGATTTCATCCAGCTGTTGGTCGAAGCCGCCGAGCGCGCCCGCGCTAGCGCCGCGGTTGAGCAGGCCGTGGAATATCTGCGCAGCGCCGAATTTTTGCTCGGCGACAGCGGCTGGACGCAGCTCTACCCGCAAGCCTTCGCGGCGCGCTGGCTGGCGGCCGATTGCGCGATGTTGCTGGCGGATCTCCCCGGCGCGCAACAGCGCCTCGATGAATGCCTCAACCACGCCGAGACCACACTGGACCGAGCGAAAACCTATCGCCTGCGCGCCAGTCTGCGCACTTTGCACTCCGATTATCACGGGGCGATCAGCGAAGCGTTGAGCGGTCTCGCGTTGCTCGATATCGACCTGCAGCGACAACCCTCGAAAGCGCAACTGGGCGAAGCGTTCGAGCGGGTTCGGCAATTGGTCGGCGCGCGACGGATCGCTGATCTGACCGCATTGCCCAAGGCCAACGAGCCGCGAATCGAAGTGGCGATGGAGCTGCTGAGCACGCTGATCGCCTCATTCTTCGTGCAGGACGATATTGCCTTTCTGCACTTGGCGAAGATGGTCGAGCTGACGTTGCTGCATGGTACGACGCCGAGCAGCGGCTACGGTTTTGCCTGGTACGGCGTGATGATCGCCGACCGCTATGGCGAATATCTGGACGGTGCCGCTTTCGCCGAACTGGCGCTTGAACTCACTGATCTGCATGGCTACGAAGCGGGACGCACCGGCACCTTGGTGGCGCTGGATCAGGTCAGCCCGTGGACCAAACCGATGGCCCACGCCCGGCAGAAGGCTTTCGCCGCGTTCGAATGCGGTCAGGCGGGCGGCGATCTCGGCATGTCGTGTTACGCCTGCAACCATATCGGCTCGGATTTGCTGTTCATGGGCGAACCGCTGCAAAACGTGTTGAACGAACTGGACGTCGGCCTGAGCTGGGTGCGGCAGTTTCACTACATCGACATCGAACGCATTCTGCTGGCGCAACAGGCGTTTGCCAGTGACCTGCGCAATGGGCCTGAGCCTCGTTCGATCGCAGAGCTTGATGCGTTGGAGCATGACCGCTTCGGCCCGCTGGATCGCGGTCGCGTTTCGCAGCCGACACTGTTCTGGAAAGGGTTGTACTCGGGCATGTCGGCGTTCTATTTCGGTGAAGTGCGCTACGCGCTGCGCCGTTTCGAAGACGCCGAGGCGTTGACCTGGTCGCTGCCGGCGCACATCGATCTGGCCCATTACTACCTGTTCTACAGCCTGGCGCTGGCCAGTCCCGATGCGCCGGGCTCTGCCGCGGAAAAATTGCAGAAACTGCAGCAGCAACGTCAGCGTTTCCTGTCTTGGGTGGAGCTCAATCCTTCGACCTTCAGCAACAAACTGCTGCTGGTCGAAGGCGCAATGGCCCGTGTGCGCGGGGAAGGGCTGGTCGCCATTCGCTGCTTCGACCAGGCGCAAATCGCCGCGGCCGCGGCCGGGTTCATCCATGAACAAGCGCTGGCCCATGAGCAATTGGCTGAAGTTTGCCTGGCAAACGGTCTGGTCTCGGGAACGCATCATCACCTGCGCGTCGCCCGCGATTGTTATGTCCAGTGGGGCGCGCAGGCCAAGGCGCGTCAGCTCGAAGCCACGCATCCGTTTCTGGCTCGCGAGTATTCGCTGGAAACCGTAGCGCCGGTGACGCGGGTGCGCCTTGATCTGGAAGTCGGCATCGAAGCGGCGCGCGCGGTCTCGCAAGAAGTGCTGCTCGATCGGCTGGTGGAAACCTTGATGAATCACTTGATGATTCAGGCCGGAGCCGATCGGGGTGCGCTGTTGTTGGTCGCTGACGGTGAGTTGCAACTGGCCGCTGCCGCGCACGTCGAGGCGGGTAACGTGCGGGTCAGCCAGGACAACCAGCGCCCGTTTGAGCAGATCGCCCCGGTTTCAGTGCTCAATTCGACCATGCGTACGCGCACGCCGATGGTGCTCGACGATGCCCGCGCCGACTGCCCGCAAGCCTACAGCGCTGATCTGCAGCAACGGCAGGCGCGCTCGATGATGTGCCTGCCGTTGCTCAAACAAGGCGCGTTGATTGGTCTGGTTTATCTGGAAAACAGCCTGGTTCCGAAGCTGTTCAGCGCCGAACGCCTGACGATGCTGGAAATCCTTGCCTCGCAGGCGGCGGTGTCGTTGCAGACCGCGCGGTTGTACGCGCAACTGGTCGAAGACAACCGACTGCGGGCGCAGATGGAGGCTGACTTGCGCAGCTCGCGGGCGGAACTGGCGCGTAACTCGCACCTGAAAATGATGGGCGAGCTGTCGGCCTCGATCGCCCACGAAATCAGCCAGCCATTGCTGGGAATCTCATCGAACGCCTCGGCCAGTCTGCGCTGGCTCAAGCGCGACACACCGGATCTCGACGAAGCGATTCAGGGGCTGGAGGACATCCGCGCCGACAGCGCCCGGGCCACCGAGATTGTCCAGGCCTTGCGCGCCTTGGCCAAACAGGCGCCGCTGCAACGGCTGCCGCTATCGATTGACGGGTTGATTGGCGAGGTAGTGCAACTGACGGCCAGTGATGTGCACAGTCGCAGGGTGAGCTTGCACACCCGGCTCAATGCTGCTGGCCCGGTGTTGGCGGATCGCGTGCAGATCCAGCAGGTAATCTACAACCTGATCACCAACGCACTGGAGGCGATGGCCGGGCAGGGTGTTGTGGATGGGCGGGTGGTTATCGAGTCGACGGTGGCCGATGGGCAGGTCTGTGTGTCTGTGCAGGACAATGGGCCGGGGATTGCCGAGCATCAGCGTGAGGAGATTTTCGACGCATTTTTCACCACCAAAGGCAGTGGCATGGGCATGGGCCTGGCGATTTGCCGAACGGTGATCGGCGCCCATGGCGGGACGTTGCGCGTGGAGGACAGCGAAGAGGGCGCGCGAATCTGTTTCAGACTGCCGCTGGCGCCGGACGCCAGGATCAAAAGCCCCTCACCCTAGCCCTCTCCCGGAGGGAGAGGGGACTGACTGAGGTGTTTGGTCGAGGTACGCCGAGGTGCAATACCGAGTTGAATTCAGGTTCGGCAAAAACAAAAGCCCCTCTGTTCTGGTCAAACGATACTGGACACGGTTATAGGGTTTAGGTCATTTCTCATGCTGCCAAGGCTTCCATTGCTACCGGAGTCCGATATCCGTTGTGACTGTGCAGCCTGATCCGATTGTAATAATGGGTCAGGTAGCGCAACACATCGGTACTAGCCTCATCTTCGTTTCGGTAGCCAGCCTTGGGTATCCATTCAGATTTCAAACTGCCAAAGAAACGCTCCATCGGGGCGTTATCCCAGCAGTTTCCTCGTCGACTCATGCTTTGTTTTATGCGCATGTCCGCCAGCATTTCACGAAATACTTTACTGCTGTAATGACAGCCCTGATCCGAATGGAACATTAGGTTTTCAGGGCGTCCTCGCGACTCGAAAGCCATCTTTAACGCTCGACAGGTCAGAGCTGAATCCGGACTTCTGGACATCGCCCAGCCGACGATGCGCCGGGCATGCAGATCAAGTACAGCAGCCAGATAAACCCAGTAAGTACCGGCCCAAATGTAAGTCACGTCGCCACACCACACTCGATTGGGGACCTCGACATTGAATTTACGCTCCAAATGATTGGGGGCGTATTGCGCCTCCGCACCGCTGGGTTTGTAACGATGCCTGCGCCGTTGCTGACTCTTCAACCCGAGCTCGCGCATCAGGCTACGAGCCATGTAACGACCCACCGACTCTTTTTCGTTACATAGCGCCTTTGACAGGCTGCGCGCGCCCATTGAGCCGCGACTTTGCTCATGTAATTCAGCAGCTTTGATCTTTAGGCGATTGCGCCCGTCATCTACTTTCGCCCGCTGTTTCAGACGCTCGTAATAACTGCTGCGGTTGATTCCAAATACAACGCACAACTCGGATCTTGAATATTGCTCGCTTAACTCCTCGACCAGCCTTACCGATCGAGGGAATCCGACATCAAGAGAGCTGTAGCCTTTTTTAAAATTTCCTTCTCGCGCTCAATCCGTCGAATTGTTGCTTCCAGTTCTTGGATGCGTTGTTGGTCAACGGTCATGGCCTTGGACTTCTCAGGCGTCTTGCCGCTGCGCTCCGCACGCAGTTGCTCAACCCAGCGACGCAGAGCTGTAGGGCCCACGCCCATTGCTTCGCAGGCTTCACTCACCGAATAGTCTTTATCCAAAACCAGGCAAGCCGCATCCCGTTTGAAATCTGTCGAAAAATATCGTCTGGTCAAATCACACCTCGTCTATGGGCGTAGATTACCGCCCTTTAGGGGTGTCCAGAATCATTAAGCCAGATCACTCACCCTAACCCTCTCCCGGAGGGAGAGGGGATGACCGTGGTGTTTGGTCGAGGTATGCCGACCTGGGATATCTAGCCGAACCCCGGTGTTGGAAAGCCCACAAATCGGCTCCCTCTCCCTGGGGAGAGGGCTGGGGTGAGGGGTGGATTCACCGCGGGACCAACGTCGACCGCCAGCGCTCTATCACAAAAAAAAGCCGCGAAAATCGCGGCCAAAAGGGAGGAGTGAACAAAACTCTTTGGAATCCGACTCAAGGCCGCAGTTCCGTCAACCGCGCGCCTATCGTCGAGTTCAGCAGCCCATCGCTAAGCCGCCAGACATCCGCCTCAACCACCGCCACCCGCGCCCGGCACATCGCCTGTCGCCAGACCTTCGGTGGCATTCCCACCATGCGTCCAAACGTGCGCGTGAAGTGCGAGTGATCGGAAAAACCGCATTCGTAAACAATGTCGGTAATCGCCATCGAGGTCAGCAGCAAGCCCTTGGCCTTGTCGATCTTCATCTTCAGCATCCATTCCTGCGGCGAGCAGCCAGTCACGATCTTGAACGCCCGGGAAAAATGACTGCGCGACAGGTTGCAGTGCTCGGCAATTTCGCTGACCCGCAGGCTGCGGCTCAGGTCGCGCAGCATGTAGGCCTTGGCGCGGCGTTCCTGCCAGCCGGACAGCGCGCCCAAGGGGCGCGCGAGGTGGCAGGGGTGGTCTGACTTCACCGATTGCGGGTTCATGGCGGCTCTCCTGATCGATGGGCAAAGTCTCGCCGCCAGCGACATTTAAAGTCCTTAAACAAACCTTAAAAGTTATGAAGCGCAGACCTCAGGCGTGGAACGGGTAATCGACGTAGCCGCGCTGATCGCCGCCGAAGAAACTGCTCGGATCCGGTGTGTTCAGCTCAAGGCCATCGTGCAACCGACGTGGCAGGTCCGGGTTCGCCAGGAATGGCCGGCCAAAGGCAATGATGTCGGCGCGATCAGCGCTCAAGGCCTGTTCGGCGGAGTCGGCGTCGTAACCGCCAGCGAGGATCAGCACGCCGTTCCAGGTCTGACGCAACTGGGCGATGATCGCGTCCCAGCGCGGGTCGAAGTTCTCGTCCTTGACCGTGCCGACCATGGCCGGCTCGACCAGGTGCAGATACGCCAGATTCCACTGATTGAGTGCTTCAACCAGATAACCGAAGGTCGCTTCAGGCGTGTCATCGCCCATGCCCATGAAGCGGCCCATTGGCGTCAGGCGCACGCCGACGCGTTCGGCACCGACTTCGTCAGCGACGGCGGCGACCACTTCCAGCAGAAAGCGCGCACGGTTTTCCACGCTGCCGCCATAGGCGTCGTTGCGCTGATTGCTGTTGCTGTTCAGGAATTGATCGAGGAGGTAACCGTTGCCGGCATGGATTTCCACGCCGTCCATGCCAGCGTTCAAGGCGTTGCGCGCGGCGCGGCGATAGTCTTCGACGATGGCGGCGATTTCCGCTGTTTCGAGGGCGCGCGGTACCGGCACATCACCCCACACGCCATTGCCTTGTTCATCGACGATAAAGGTCTTGCCCGGCACAGGCAGTGCGCTCGGTGCCACCGGCAAACCGGCGTCAGGCTGGAAGCTCGGATGCGAGACCCGGCCGACATGCCACAGCTGCATGAAGATCAGGCCATGGGCGGCGTGCACCGCCGTGCTGACTTCCCGCCACGCCTGCACTTGTGCATCGGTGTAGATCCCCGGCGTCCACGCATAGCCCTGGCCCTGTTGGGAAATCTGCGTGGCCTCGGTGATGATCAGCGCGGCACTGGCACGTTGGCGGTAGTACTCGGCGTTCATCGCGGTCGGAACATCACCCGGTTGACCGGCGCGGGAGCGCGTCAGGGGCGCCATCGCTACGCGGTGGGCAAGGGTGTAAGGGCCAAGGGCGATCGGTTGGAACAGGCGACGGGTCATGGGTAGCTCCGGATTTCGATGAGTAGGGTTCAAGCGCGGCAGCCAGGTGCCGCGCGCTGTGCAGCTAACTTAACCGGGGGTGGCGGGGCTGATAATCCGTGGCCGGCGCTACGCAGTTTTGCGCGCAGCGCAACGGCACCCGCGCTCATCCATGATGAGCGCGGGCGTGATTCAGGCGGGTGGGGTCGAGCGGGTCAGCGGCAGGTTCAGCCAGCGCCGGCCCGTGGCATTGCTGACCGCGTTGCCGAGGGCGGCAGCCATTGGCCCTTGGACGATTTCGGCGGCCCCGAGGAAGGGTTCGCCCGGTTGATCGAGCAGGTGCACATCGACTTTTTTCGGCAATTGCGTAAAACGCAGGATCGGATAACCGCTCCAGTCGTAGCTGCGAATACCGCCGGCGTCGTAGGCGACTTTTTCGTAGAGCGTCCAGCTCGCCGACTGGACGATGCCGCCCTCGACCTGATTGCGCAGGCCATCAGGGCTGACAATCTGGCCGACGTCGACCGCCGTCACCACATGATCGACGCGGATCTCGCCGGTCTGCGGATGCACCCGCAGTTTCACCGCGAGGGCGCAGTAACCCATGATGTTCTTGTAGCGGGCGAAGGCAAAACCGATCCCCGCGCCGGGTTCGCTGCCCTTGTGTGGCCAACCGATTTCGTCACGCACGCGCTCGATGACGGCACGGGCGCGCGGGTCGCTCAGATGCGTCAGGCGCAACGCCACCGGGTCGAGCCCGCTCTGGATCGCCAACTCATCGATACCCGCCTCGATGGCGAAGATATTGATGTGCGCGCCGAGCGAACGCATGGCCGAGGTGCGGAAGGGCATCGTCGTGACGAAGTTCATGTTGATCCGCGTCGCGCCCAGTTCATACAGCGGCACCGCGTTGCGATCGCCGTCGCCTTCGGGCTGGGCGATCGGCACCGAGGGCGCCGAGGCGAAGGGTTTGGCCAGCAAGCGTGCCGGCAGCAGGCGCCCGGCATTGACGATGCGTTCGTTGTGCGGCGTGGTCCACAGCTCGTAGTTCCAGTCCTGCAAACGGCCCTGACTGAGGCCAGCGTCGACCTCGGTGACCATCGCCGAACTGTACGGCTCCCAGAGATTTTCCTGCTCGCGCATCCATTGCACGCGCACCGGCGTGCCCGGCAAACGCATGGCGATCAATGCCGCATCGGCGGCGGCATCATCGGCGCCGTTATGGCCATAGCAGCCCGAGCCCTCGGTATGAATGCAGCGCACACGCTCCGGCGGCAAACGAAGCATTTCGGCGATGCCGGCGCGCAGCGGATAGACGCCCTGGGTGTGAGTCCAGACCGTGAGCAGGCCATCGTTGAACCAGGCCACCGCGCAGGACGGGCCGATCGAGCCATGCATCAGATACTGCTTGGTCACCCGCGCCTTGAAGCGTGTCTCGCTTGCGCCGCCGGGATTGCCGTTGTTGCTGATCGGGTAGCGCTTGGAGGGCAATTGCTTGAGCAAATCATGAATATCGGCGGCTTCGGGAATCGCCTCGCCGCCGCTCCACTTGGCGCTGTCCATGCCGCTGCGCATGGCCTTGATCGCTTGCCATTCATCACGGGCGACCACGGCCAGATAGTTGCCGTCGCGGATCACTTTGACCACGCCGCTGAGCGCTTCAATCGATGCCGTATCGAATGCCTGCAGCGTGCAGCCGGGGCGCGGTGGGCGGATCACTCGCGCATGCAGCATGCCCGGCAGGCGCATGTCCTGCACGAACGCCGCGCCGCCGCTGACCTTGGCCGGAATGTCCAGGCGCGGCAGGTTGTGCCCGATCAACTTGAAGTCGGCCGCCGCCATCGCCGGTGATTGCGCCTTGGCGTATTGGTGCACATCGACATGCCTGACCACGTCGGCGTAAGCCATGCGTTGCCCGCTCGGGCCTTCGATAATGCCGTCGCGAGTGCTCAGTTGCGTAGCGTTGACTTGCCAACTGCGCGCGGCGGCATCGACGAGCATTTCGCGCACCTGCGCGGCGGCGTTGTACAGCGCGGTGCCGCTGTCGAAAATGCTGTGACTGCCGGCGGTGTAGCCTTCGTTGGGCGTCAGTGCGGTGTCGGCGGTGAGCAAATTGACGGCGCTGGCCGGTACCTGCAAACGCTCGGCGGCGATTTGCAGCAATGCGGTTTTCACCCCGGTGCCCAGTTCGACTTTGCCGGTGTACACGGTGATGCCGTCGGCGCCGATGCGAATCCACGCGTCGAGGTAAGGGTTGGTGCGCAGACTGCCGGGCAGATCGGGGGCCAGCACCACGGTGCCGAGGGTGTCGACTTCGGTGTCGGCCAAGGCCCGCCGCGCTACCGGCATCAGGGTGAAGGCCATCAGCAGCGCGCCGCCGCGCAGGAACGCCCGGCGGCTGGGGTTCAAGCCATTTGCTTCGCTCATGTCAGGCTCCCGTCGTGTCGGGCCACCTGTTTGATCGCCTCGATGATGCGCAAGTGCGTGCCGCAGCGGCACAGATTGCCGGCCATGTGCTCACGAATGGTTTGCTCGTCCGGGTGCGGATCGCGTTCAAGCAACGACTGCGCGCGCATCAGCATGCCGGCGATGCAGTAACCGCATTGCGCCGCCTGCTTGTCGATGAACGCGGTTTGCAGCGGGCCGGGTTTCTCGGCACTGCCGAGGCTTTCCACTGTGCGGATCTTTTTCCCTTCAAGGCCGGCGCATGGCGTCAGGCAGGCGAACACCGGCTTATCGTCGACGATCACCGTACACGCGCCACACTGGCCCAGTCCGCAACCGTACTTGGCGCCGTTGAGGTTCAAGTGATTGCGCAATGCGTACAGCAGCGGCATGTCCGGTTCCAGCTCCAGCGCTTGGGCGGCTCCATTGACGGTGAGAGTGATCTGGCTCATTTCGTCTCCTGACGTAACGCTTCAATAGTGGAAGAGAGGTCGGCCCAGGGTTGGTCGGGTCTGGCTTGTTCGCGCAGGTACGCGGCGAGTGCGCCGAGCTGGGCGTTGTCGAGGCTGGCGGCGAACGGCGGCATCACCGGACCGGGCGCGCCGGGAATGGCGGGCACGCCTTCAAGCACGGTCTTGAGAAAGTTGCGCGAACTGGCCGCTTGCAGGGCCGAGGTGTTTTGCAGACCGGGGCGTCCGTCGATTTCACGCATCGGCGCGGCGGGTGCGTGACATCCGGCGCAGGCGCTGCTGAAGAGCAGGGCGCCGCTGCTGTGATCCGTTGGATTGCTTGGCTTTTTCGGCGTGGTTTCGGTCACTGCGTGCGGGCTCTGCAGGCTCAGCAGGTAGTCGGCGATCGCCTCGGCTTCACTGGCCGGCAAGCGCGCCAGACTCAGGCTGACCGGACGCATCGGCCCGGCGGGTGTGCCGTGGCCATCGACAACGTCGGCGCGCAGATAGCCGACCAATTGCTCGCGATTCCATGGATTGGCGCGTTGGCCGAGGCCGGCCAGCGCCGGGGCCTCCCAGCCATCGACGCTGCCGCCCTGCAGATATTCCGAGGATTTCTCCGCGCCGATCAGGTTCAGCGGCGAATGGCAGCCGGCGCAGTGGCCCGGGCCGTCGACCAGGTAGCGTCCGCGATTCCATGCCGCGCTGTGTTCGGCCAGTGGCGTCAAAGGCTCGCCATGCAGAAACAGCAGGTTCCAGAACGACACCAGCGGGCGGATGTTCATCGGGAAGTTCATCTTGTTCTGCCTGGCGGGGGCGTGTACGGCGGGGCCGCTCATCAGGTAGGCGTAGGCATCGGCGATGTCCGCTGCGCTCATGCGCCGGTAGTGCACATAGGGAAAGGCCGGGTAGAGAAAGTGGCCGTCGCGGGCAATGCCTTCGCGCATCGCCCGTTCAAATGCCGGCAAAGACCACTGGCCGATGCCGGTCTGCGCATCCGGGGTGATGTTGGTGCTGTACAGGGTGCCGAACGGCGTCACCAGCGGCAGCCCGCCGGCCAGGTATTCGCCGCCGGGGCGGGTATGGCAGACCGCGCAGTCGCCGGCCTCGACCACCCGTGCGCCGCGCTGCAACTGCGCGGTATCGAATGACGTGGGGCGTTTGATCGGTGCGATCGCCGGGCGCCACATCAGTGCGACGGCGACGCTCAGGCCGATCACCGCGAGCACAGCCACGCTGATCCACAGGGTTCTGGATTTGAGTAGTTGGCTGTTCATGGTTGGCAGAAAAACGCGGCGGGCGGTGGCAGGACGAGTGAAGTGCGGGTCATGGAAACGCTCCTTGTAGCAGCCGGGGAAGGGCGCCGATGCGGACGTCTGCGCCAGGGCCAAAGCGTAGAGAAGACGCTTGCAGCAGAGAATCACCGGCCCGCGCAACAGCGCGTTGCGCCAGAAGCAACGTTGCGCTCGACGCATCAGTGCATTGCCCCTGCCACGGATTCTCGCCGCCGCCGGGTGACCGTAGCCTTGGCACCACTTTCCCGAACTCAACGAGGTGTCACCATGCTTACGGGCAACCCTGCCGTTGCGGCCCCGGCCGAACAGCCTGCTTCACTCTCCGGCCTGATGGTCGCGTTTCTGGCCTTCTGCTGCGGCGCGGTCGTCGCCAACCTGTATTACGCGCAGCCCATCGTCGAACTGATCGCGCCGCAGATCGGCCTGTCCAGCGCCAATGCCAGCCTGATCGTCTCGCTGACCCAGTTCGGTTATGCGCTGGGTTTGTTGCTGCTGGTGCCGCTGGCCGACCTGATGGAGAACCGCCGTCTGGTGGTCGGTTTCACCCTCGCTGCCAGCGTAACGCTGCTGTGCGCTGGCCTGACCCATTCGCCGTCGCTGTTTCTGATCTTGTCCTTGCTGATCGGCCTGACCTCAGTCGCCGTGCAGATTCTTGTGCCGCTGGCCGCGCATCTGGCCCCGGAAGCCAGTCGTGGGCGCGTGGTCGGCAATATCATGAGCGGCTTGCTGCTGGGGATTTTGCTGTCGCGTCCGCTCTCGAGTCTGTTGGTCGAAGTGTTCGGCTGGCGCGGGGTGTTTTACAGCGCGGCGGCACTGATGGCGGTGATCGCGTTGATTACCGCTGTGGCATTGCCGCGTCGGGTGCCGACGCACAAAGCCACTTACGTCGCGTTGATTGGTTCGGTGTTTGCCCTGGCTCGGCGCTTTCCGGTGTTGCGTCAGCGTTCGCTGTATCAAGGCTTGCTGTTCGCCAGTTTCAGCCTGTTCTGGACCCTCGCGCCGATCGAGCTGATGCGTCATCACGGTTTCAGTCAGGCACAAGTGGCGATCTTTGCGCTGGTCGGAGCGGTGGGTGCGATTGCCGCGCCGATTGCCGGACGTCTGGCCGATGCCGGGCACGGTCGTCGCGGTACCCTGGTGGCGTTGCTGCTGGCACCGTTGTCTCTGTTGATCGCCGCGCTGCCGGGCAGTGGTTATGTGTGGCTGGTGGTGTGTGCGGTGCTGCTGGACTTTGCCGTACAACTGAACATGGTGCTCGGCCAGCGCGAGGTCTACGCCCTCGACCCGCACAGCCGCGCCCGTCTCAATGCGGTGTACATGACCAGCATCTTCGTCGGCGGCGCCCTCGGGTCACTGGTCGCCAGCCCGCTGTACGAACACTTCGGCTGGAACCTCTCGGCCATGGCCGTGGCGGTGCTGCCGGCACTGGCGCTGGCGTTGTTCCTGGGTCAGAAAGCTGACCGCAACTGAATTTCAAAACAACACAAAACCCATGTAGGAGTGAGCCTGCTCGCGATAGCGGAGTGTCAGCCAATACACATGGCAGTGAGAGGCCGCTATCGCGAGCAAGCTCGCTCCCACAGGGTTTTCGGTACACCGCCTGATCCCTGACCCACTACAAAACCCGTGTAGGAGTGAGCCTGCTCGCGATAGCGGAGTGTCAGTCAATACAGATGGCACTGAGAGGCCGCTATCGCGAGCAGGCTCGCTCCTACAGGGGGCGGTGATTTCCGGATTTTTTCAGGAACCGATGAACGTGCCTTCTGCAGAGAGCACCCTCAAGCACGACGGTACAAGACGTCCGGCGAGCGCTGATGCACAATCAGCGGCGTTTCCTCACCACCGGACCCCGCTTATGGACAAGTTGCTGGCATTGAAGATGTTTGTTGAAACCGTGCGCTGCGGGGGCTATTCCTCGGCGGCGCGCAAGCTTGGGATCTCGACGTCTTCGGTGACACGGCAAGTGGCGGGGCTGGAGAACGAGTTGGGCGCAAGCCTGCTCAATCGCACCACGCGCAACACCAGCGTCACCGTTGCCGGCCAGACCTATTTCGAAAAAGCCGTGGCGATTCTCGATGCCATCGACGAAGCCGATGCGGTGGTCGCCGATCGTGGCAGCGAAGCGCAAGGCCGCTTGCGCATCAGCGTGCCGGTGGAGTTTGGCCGCCGATTGATCGCGCCGCACCTGAGCCGCTTGCTCGAACGCCATCCGGGGCTGGAGATCAGCCTCTCGCTGAGTGATCAGGTCAGCGATTTGCTCAGCGAGCAGATCGACGTTTCGGTGCGGCTCGGCTCGACGGTGGTCAGCGAAGACATCGTCAGCAAACGCGTCGGGCAGTTCCAGCGCTGGGTCGTCGCCAGCCCCGATTACCTGGCGCGCAGCGCGGTGCTCGAGCATCCACGGGATCTGCTCGAGCACCAGTGCTTGCGTTTCGATTACGGCGGCAGCCATCACCACTGGACCTTCGAGGGTGACGAAGAGCCGATTCAACTGAACGTTCAGGGACGCCTGCAAAGCAACAACGCCGATATTCTGCGCGAAGCCGCGATCGGCGGTGGCGGGGTGACGCTGCTGGCCGACTGGCTGGTGCGCGACGACGTCGCCGCCGGGCGCCTGACGCGCTTGCTTGAGCACTACGAGGTCAATCCCGGCAGCGCCAGCAGTTGCATCAACGCGCTGTACTTGCCCAATCACCGAGGCTCGAGCCGGATCAACGTGTTCATCGATTTTCTCGTGGAAATTCTCAAACCCGCTGCACCCGCCCCCTAGCGCTGCACACTCTGTTGCTGCAGCCGCTGCACACTGCTTGTATGCTTGCGCCCCGGAACACGTGGCCGCCGTGAGTGCCGACGTTCGAATGATGGCTGGAATGGATCCCGGACTTCCTTAAGGTACAGACGTGAAGCGTGATACTCGCCTTGTAATGCTCCTGCTGCTGGTGATTGGCTGTTCCCTGACTTCGCTGACGATTTGGAAAGTCTGGTCTTCGCGTGAACGCGCGCTGGCCGAGGTTGACGTGCATGGCCTGAACCTGACCCAAGCGCTCAATACCTACACCGAAGGCATCGTCCGGCAAAGCTCGCTGCTCTTGCTCGGGCTGGTCGAACGCCTCGAAACCGAGGGCAGCGGGCCGACGCAGATCCAGCGCATCAAGACCCTGATCGACCACCAGCAGCCGCTGATGCCACAACTCAGCGGCATTACCGTCTATGACCGCCACGGGTACTGGTTGATGTCCTCCAACCGGCCGATTCCCGAGGGTGCCAACAGCAGCGATCGCGCCTATTTCATTCATCACCGTGACAGTCCGAGCCGCGAGCCGTTCATTGGCCCGCCGATCCAGAGTCGTTCCAATCACGAATGGGTGGTGACCATCAGCCGCCGCTTCAATGACGACGATGGACAGTTCGCCGGTGTAGTGGCGGTGACGCTGGGGGTGGAAAACTTTCTTCGCGTGTTCGGCAAACTCGACGTTGGCCAGGACGGTGCAATCGGCCTGTCGTACACCGATGGCACGCTGCTGGTGCGCTACCCGTTCCGCGAGCAGGACATGGGCCGCAATTTCTCGTCATCGCCCATCTACGCCAAATACCTCGTCGACCGCTCGGTCGGCACGGCGTCGTACACCTCCAGCCTCGACGGTGTCGAGCGGCTGTACGCGTTCCGCAAAAGCGAAAGCCTGCCACTGATCACCACCGTGGCCCTGGGCAAGGACGAAGCGCTGGCAGCGTGGCGTATCGAAGCGGCGTTGTCGGCGGTGGTGGTGACCGGACTGCTCGGGCTGACCGGGCTGATCGGCTGGTTCCTGATCCTCGACATTCGCCGACGGACCGAAGCCGAAGAGGCGTTGCTCGACGCCCAGCAGCAGTTGCTCGCGTCCAATCGACAGCTCGAATTGCTGGCGCTGAAGGATGCGCTGACCGGCCTGGCCAACCGCCGCTGTTTCGATGAAACACTGGCCGTGGAAGCGCGGCGGGCGCAGCGTGATGGAACCTCGCTGGCCTTGCTGATGATCGATATTGACCACTTCAAATTGTTCAACGATGCCTTGGGCCACGTCGCCGGCGATGCCTGTTTGCAAGCGGTCAGCAAGGTGCTCGAGAGCTGCGTGCGACGCCCCTCGGATCTGGTCGCCCGCTACGGTGGCGAGGAAATGGCGGTGATCATGCCGGCCACCGACAGCGCCGGCGCCACGGTGGTGGCGCAACTGGTGCTCGAGCGCTTGCAGCAGGCGAACATTGCCCATCCGGGCAGCCCGTTCGGTCGGGTCACGGTGAGTATCGGTATGGCGGTGGGCGCGGGCGCGCAGCTGGATTCGCTGCCGGAGTTGATCGAGGCCGCCGATCAGGCGCTGTATCGCGCAAAAGCGGCGGGGCGCAACGGTCTGGCCTGACACGCCCGAAAACCTGTAGGAGTGAGCCTGCTCGCGATAGCGGTGGGTCAGCTTGCACATTCATCGACTGGCCCGACGTCTTCGCGAGCAGGCTCGCTCCTACAGGGGAGGTGTGTTGGGTGCTTAGGCGGAGTAGGTCGGGTAATCGGTATACCCCTCGGCACCACCGCCATACACCGTGGCAGGATTCAATTGATTCAACGGCCAGCCCTGGGCAATCCGCGCCGGCAGGTCCGGGTTGGCCATGAATGGCCGGCCAAACGCGACCAAATCCGCCAGCCCTGACTCAAGCAATTGCGCGCCGGTTTCGGCGGTGTAGCGCCCGGCGTAAATGATCGCGCCGCTGAACGTGTCGCGCACGGCCTGGCGAAAGGTCTGCGGCATCGCTGGCGCGTTGTCCCAGTCAGCTTCGGCGATCGACAGGTAGGCGATGCCCACGTCTTCGAGAATCTTGATTGCGCCGATGTAGGTGGTGTGCGGATCTTCCTCGACCAGACCCAGATAAGTCCGCGCTTCATCGGTGGTGCTGAACAGCGGCGCAAAGCGCACACCGACCTTGTCCTTGCCGATGCATTCCGCGACGCCAGCCACCACTTCGCGCAAAAAGCGCAAGCGATTGTCCAGCGAGCCACCGTACTGATCGGTGCGCAGATTGCTGTGCGCCGAGATGAACTGATTGACGAGATAGCCATTGGCGCAGTGCAGTTCGATGCCATCGAAACCGGCTTCCATCGCGTTGCGCGCGGCCTGGATGTACAGCTGAATCAACTCCTGCACCTCATCCGTGCTCAGCGCGCGCGGAGCCGACGGCGGCACCAGTTCACCGGCACCGGGCGCGGTCTCGATGAACACGCTGACGCGGTCGGTGGCGACAGCAGATGCCGACACGGGCGCGTCGCCATTGGGTTGCAATGCGGTGTGCGAGACCCGGCCAACATGCCAGAGCTGGGCGAAGATCACGCCATCCACCGCGTGCACCGCCTCGGTGACTGTGCGCCAACCGGCGATCTGTTCAGGCGTGTGAATGCCCGGCGTCCACGCATAACCTTGCCCGCGCGGTTCGATCTGCGTGCCTTCGGTGACCAGCAAACCGGCACCCGCGCGCTGTTGGTAATACTCAGCCATCAATTCGTTGGCGACATTGCCCGGCTGCGTGCTGCGCTGGCGGGTGAGGGGTGGCAGGACGATGCGGTTTTTCAGGGTATGTGCGCCCAATTTAGCAGGCGTGAAAAAAGCGTTGTTCATGGAGTCAGCCTTTGAATCTGATTAGACCAGTCGACTAGTAACTGGGCAAAAAAACAACGCCGGGCTGTACGCGCGCGGCGTTGATCGGGTTGGAGCGAGAAGGTCAGCCGAGCAGCTTCAACAGCTTTTCCGCAACGGCGGCAGAACTGGCCGGATTCTGGCCGGTGACCAGTTGCCCGTCAGTTACCACATGCACCTGCCAGTCGGCGACTTTCGAGTAGCGGCCACCGAGACGTTGGAATTCGTCTTCGATGAGGAATGGCACCACGTCAGTCAGACCGACTGCCGCTTCTTCGGCATTGGTAAAACCGGTGACGTCGCGATCTTTGACGATCGGCTGGCCATCAGCGCGCACGACATGCAGCAACACGCCCGGTGCGTGGCAGACGAAACCATGAGGCTTGTTGGCGCGGTCGAAGGCTTCGATCAGCGCGATCGAAGCCTTGTCTTCGGCCAGATCCCACAGTGGGCCGTGGCCGCCTGGATAGAACACTGCATCGAAATTTTCGGCGCGGACATCAGCCAAACGGCCAGTGCTGGCCAATGCTTTTTGCGCGGCCGGATCGGCGCGGAAGCGATCGGTCTCGGCAGTCTGCGCGCCGGGCTCGTCGCTTTTCGGATCGAGCGGCGGCTGGCCGCCGGCTGGGGATACCAGGGTGACGTCGGCGCCGGCGTCCTTGAAGGCGTAATACGGTGCGGCAAATTCTTCCAGCCAGAAGCCGGTTTTCTTGCCGGTGTTGCCGAGTTGATCGTGGGAAGTCAGAACCATCAAGATTTTCATAGAGCACCCTTGGTTTGGTCAGGCATCGGCACAAGGCGAGGAATTCGCTCAGCGTCGGCACCGCATGAATTGGTGTGTCGGGGCGCAGCATAGTTTCCAATTAGACCAGTCGTCTAGTAATTTTTTCAGAAAATGTTTTTGCCTGTTGGATATGGCAAACTCTCGGTCCTGAAATCTATACGACTGGTCTATTGTCTGGAAACTTGCGCACCATGAAGCCGACCTTTGACGACACCCGCCAACACTTGCTCGACACCGGCCACCGGATGATGGCCGAGAAGGGCTTCACCAGCGTCGGCCTCAACGAGATCCTGCAGACCGCCGGCGTGCCCAAGGGCTCGTTCTATCACTACTTCAAATCCAAGGAGTTGTACGGCCAGGCGCTGCTTGAGGATTACTTCGTCGACTACCTAGCGGACATGGAGCGACGTCTGACATTGCCGGGGCTGACTGCCTTCGAGCGGCTGATGGATTACTGGCAGGGCTGGCAAAACCGCTGCACCGTCGAAGGCCACGGTGATGAATGCCTGGTGGTCAAACTCAGCGCCGAAGTCGCCGACCTGTCCGAATCGATGCGCCTGACCTTGCGCGACGGCGCCGAACGTATCGTCGCGCGCATCACCGAATGCATCGAACAGGGCCAGACCGACCAAAGCCTGCCCGAAGGCGATGCGAGGAAGTTGGCGGAGACCCTGTATCAGCTCTGGCTCGGCGCCAGTTTGCTGAACAAACTGCAGCGCACCGGCCAGTCGCTGGAGACCTCAATGGCGATGACCCGGCAGTTGCTGCGAGTCTGAGCCTCACCGCAGGCTCGCTCCCACACAGTTGTGTGCCGAACCATCGATCTTCATCCAACCCCCAATCCCTGTGGGAGCGAGCCTGCTCGCGAGATGGCGGCACATTCAACATCTTCATCGCCTGACCGAATGCATTCGCGAGCAGGCTCACTCCTACACTGTTTTGTGCTGAACCATCGATCTTCATCCAACCCCCAATCCCTGTGGGAGCGAGCCTGCTCGCGAAGATGGCGGCACATTCAACATCTTCATCGCCTGACCGAATGCATTCGCGAGCAGGCTCGCTCCCACAGGTTTTCGCGGCGAATGCAAAACCCGGCAACACACAAAACCCAATGTAGGAGTGAGCCTGCTCGCGATTGCGGCGTACCAGTCAGCGAATTATTCAACTGACCCACCGCAATCGCGAGCAGGCTCACTCCTACACTGTTTTGTGCTGAACCATCGATCTTCATTCAATCCCCAATCCCTGTGGGAGCGAGCCTGCTCGCGATGGCGTCGTATCAGTCAGCGAATTATTCAACTGACCCACCGCAATCGCGAGCAGGCTCGCTCCTACACTGTTTTGTGCTGAACCATCGATCTTCATCCAACCCCCAATCCCTGTAGGAGCGAGCCTGCTCGCGATGGCGTCGTATCAGTCAGCGAATTATTCAACTGACCCACCGCAATCGCGAGCAGGCTCACTCCTACATTGTTTTGTGCTGAACCATCGATCTTCATTCAATCCCCAATCCCTGTAGGAGTGAGCCTGCTCGCGATGGCGTCGTATCAGTCAGCGAATCATTCAACTGACCCACCGCAATCGCGAGCAGGCTCACTCCTACATTGTTTTGTGCTGAACCATCGATCTTCATTCAATCCCCAATCCCTGTGGATTGGGGATCTGCACGCCATTCAACACTCACTCAGGTCTGCTGTCCTTGTCACGCAATTGTTCAAACCACTGCGCATACGGTGTATTGGTCACCTTGAAACGGTTGTAATCCGGGCTGCCGTCATCCCACCACACCGGACCGCGCTCACCCAGGGCGACTTTTGCCTGATTCACGCGCGCTCTGGCTGACTTCAACGCTTGTTCATCGTCCGCACGCTTCGCTTCTTTGACCGCACGCCGCGCCGCCATGAGATCTGCGACCAGCGTCTCGCGTTCGGCAGGTGCCAGTGCTGGATTGCTGCAGCGCCACAGTTGCTGCTTGACCACAAAATAGCGACCGTCGGGGGTGGTGGGGTGCATAGGCGATGGCCTCGGGTGATCCGTTTTCAGACCGGGTAAGACAACTCGCCAATGAGTTTATCCAGCGTAATCGGATAATCGCGCACCCGTACTCCGCAAGCGTTATAGATCGCGTTGGCGATGGCCGCCGCCGCGCCGCTGATACCCAACTCGCCGACGCCTTTGGCTTTCAATGGGGTGGCATACGGATCGACTTCATCGAGAAAGATCACCTCCTGGTGGGGAATGTCGGCGTGCACCGGCACCTCATAGCCGGCCAGATCGTGATTGACGAAAAAGCCCAT
This sequence comes from Pseudomonas sp. HN2, assembly GCF_020736465.1. Taxonomy (NCBI): domain Bacteria; kingdom Pseudomonadati; phylum Pseudomonadota; class Gammaproteobacteria; order Pseudomonadales; family Pseudomonadaceae; genus Pseudomonas; species Pseudomonas sp. HN2. Next base: position 3,193,752 of record NZ_CP085885.1, on the reverse strand, counting down.
GCGATGATCCACCGCCAGCTCTTCCATCAATGCCGCGCCTGCACCCATGGTCATGCCGCCGATGATCTGGCTGCGCGCGGTTTTCGGGTTGAGGATGCGCCCGGCGGCGCACACCGCCAGTTGCCGACGCAGGCGAATTTCGCCAGTCGCCGCATAGACCGCGACCTCGGCGAAATGCGCGCCGAAGGTCTGCTGGGCGAAGCGCTGGGCAAGGTCGCCGTATTCCATGCGGTCCTCGCCAGTCAGCTCGCCCTTCGCGGCAGCTTGCGACAGGGCAACGTGCTGCGAGCCTGCGCGAATCTGCCCCTCCACAAACTCCGCTTGCTGAGGATCGATCCCGACGGCGCGAGCAGCGACTTCGCGCAATTTCAGGCACGCGGCATACACGCCGGCAGTGGAGGAGGCCGCGCCCCACTGACCGCCGGAGCCTGACGATTCCGGAAACCGCGAATCGCCCAGATGCACCACGACACGCTCCAGCGGTACGCCCATCATTTCCGCGGCGGTCTGGGCAATGATGGTGTAACTGCCGGTGCCGATGTCGGTCATGTCGGTTTCCACGGTGATGATGCCTTGGCGATCAAGGCGCACGCGCGCCGCCGATGCGGTGGTCGGTGCGCCGCGAATTGCCGAGGCCAGGCCGATGCCGATCAGCCAGCCGCCCTCGCATCGCTGACCGGGTTGAAGGTTGCGCTGCTGCCAGCCAAAGCGCTCGGCGCCAGTGTTCAGACACTCCACGAGTTGCCGTTTGGAAAACGGCCGCGACGGCTGCTCCGGATCGACCTGCGTGTCGTTGAGGACGCGCAGCTCCAGCGGATCCATCTGCAGCTTTTCTGCCAGTTCATCCATGGCGATTTCCAGTGCCATCATCCCCGGCGCCTCACCCGGCGCGCGCATCGCCGAACCCTCGGCGAGATCGAGCATGGCCAGGTTCAAACGAGTCATGCGATTGGCCCCGGCGTAAAGCAATCGCGTTGACGCGGTAGCCGCTTCGGTGCGTCCGCCGCGCAGGTTGCCCGACCAGCTCTCGTGGCCGATCGCCGTGATCATGCCGTCACGGTTGGCACCGATGCGTATGCGCTGAATCGTCGCCGGGCGGTGAGTCAGGTTGTTGAACATCAGCGGACGCGGTAAGGCGACCTTCACCGCACGGCCGGCATGTCGGGCCGCCAGCGACGCCAGTACCGCGTCGCAGAGAATCGTGCCCTTACCGCCGAAACCGCCGCCGATATACGGCGAGACCAGCCGCACATCTTCCTTGGCGATCCCGAGGGTTTTCGCCAGGTCGCGCACGCCCCAGTTGATCTGCTGAATCGAAGTCCACAAGGTCAACTGCTTGCCGTTCCAGCGGGCGATGGTCGCGTGCGGTTCCATCATCGCGTGGGCCTGATCGGGTGTGCTGTAGTGCTGGTCAACCTGCAGGGGCGCGGCGTTGAAGGCGCCTTCGAAGTCACCGACGCTGGTCTGCGGCGGCGGGCCGAAACCGGCCGGAGGCGCTGGGGGTGCTGAGTCTTTCGCCGCCGCCAGATCGAACGAGCCCGGTTCGGCCACATAGCGAATATCGAGCAACCCAGCCGCAGCGCGCGCCTCTTCGAAGGTGTTCGCGACGACAATTGCCACGGCCTGGTGATAGTGATCGACCTGCGGCCCGGCCAAGGCCCGGGCCACGTAAAACTCGCCTTTGGCCAACGGTCCGGCGTTCTCATAAGTGACGATGGCGATCACCCCGGACGCCTCGCTCGCTCGGGCTGAATCAATCGAGGCGATGCGCCCCTTGCCGATACCGGCGCCGACGATATAGCCGTAAGCGGCGTCCGGCACCGCTGCGTGCTGCTCGTAGGCGTAAGTGGCGGTGCCGGTGGTTTTCAGCTTGCCGTCGATACGGTCGGCAGGTTGGCCGATCACCTTCAATTGGTCGATGGGATTGGTACCGGCCGGGGTGTCGAATTTCATAGGCGAATTCCTTTCAGTCGGGCTGGCGGCAAATTCACAGCGCCGCGCAGCCATCGGTTGACGTCGGATCTCAACGAGCCTAGGCCATCGACGCGCAACTGATAATGCGTGGTTTCAGGATGAAGTGATGAATCCTGCTCACCAATCCTGACCAACATGACAAATAAGAATAAGTTTCAATTACCAATACGACGGTATACCATGCGCGGCGTTTTCATTGGCGGTTTTGCCCTTCGTTCTGGCCTATTCGTAAAGGTTTTCACCTCATGCGTCGAACTCTGCTTTCCATTTGTGTGCTGCAGGCGTTGTCTTCTTCCTCGTGGGCTGAGCCAGCCGAACCGACTTCTTCCACGCTCGAGCTGGAAGCCACCGATGTGGTCGGCACAGCGGATTACGAAAGGGCAGACGGCCCGGTCCAAGGCTATCGCGCCACTCGTTCGGCCAGCGCCACGCGCACCGACACCTCGATTCATGAAACCCCGCAGTCGATCAGCGTAGTGACCAAAGACGCCGTCGAAGACATAAGTGCTACCCGTTTGCAGGACGCGCTGGATTACGCCGGCGGGGTTGGGCGGGCGAATAATTTTGGCGGCCAGGGCCTGACCACATTCACCGTGCGCGGCTTTACTACCGGTGAGTTCTACCGCAACGGTTTCCCGATCAACCGTGGCTACCCGAACATGCCCGACGCCAACACCATCGAGCGGCTGGAAGTGCTGCGCGGTCCAGCGACCATGCTGTATGGCCGTGGTGATCCCGGCGGTACCTTCAACGTGGTATCGAAACAGCCGTTGCCCGAACGCACGGTCACCCTCGGCAGCCAGTTGAATGACCAGGGCATGAAGCGCGGCACCCTCGATGCTTCCGGGCCGCTCGATGAAGAAGGCCGCCTGGCCTATCGCTTGAATGTGGTGGGAGAGGGCGGCGACACCTTCCGCGATCATGTCGAGACCGAGCGCTACGGCATCACGCCAGTGCTGAGCTGGCAGGCGACCGACGCGACCAAGCTGATCTTCGAAGGCGACTTCATGCGCAATAACGCGCCACTCGATCGTGGCGTGACGCGCTATCCGGCGCAGATCGGTACCGCCTCGCGCGATACGTTCTTCGGCGAGAAAGACGTCGGCAAACTGCACAACGACAACAACATGGCGCAGCTGCGTTTCGAGCACATGCTCAACGACGACTGGACCCTGGGCGGTGGTTTCCAATGGCTTGACGGCTCGCTCAAGGGCGACGCGATCGAAGCCAACGGCATTGCCGCCGACGGCCGTACGCTGGGACGCAATTTCAACTACCGCAAGCTGGAATGGACCGACAAGGACACCCAGCTCAACCTCACCGGCCACTTCGACACCGGCGGTCTGCAGCATACCTTGCTCACTGGCATCGAGTACGAAGATTACGACTACAAGTCGATCATCCAGCGCTCCAGCGGCGCCGTCAGTGCCTACCCGATCGACATCTTCAATCCGGTTTACGGTCAGCCGCGCCCGGCGCTGACCCGCACGCCGACCCACGACAAAGAAAACCTCAAGACCTATGCCGCATTCGTGCAGGATCAGGTGGCGCTGACCGACAAACTGAAAGTGCTGGCCGGCGCGCGTTTCGAGCGCTTCGAGCACGATTACGAAACCTACGTGCCGGGCGGCAAGAGCTGGCAGGCCAGCGACAACGCCGTCACCCCGCGTATCGGCGTGACCTACGACCTGAGCGAAACCCTGGCGGTGTACGCCAACACCGCGCGCTCGTTCAAGCCCAACACGGGTGCCAGTCGTGAGGGTGGCGGCTTCGCCCCGGAGAAGGGCAAGTCCTATGAGATGGGCGTGAAATGGGAAGCGCTGGATCAGCAGTTGAGCGTCGACGCAGCGATCTACCAGATCGAAAAACGCAACGTGCTGACCACCGACCCGGTGGATTCCACTTTCAGCGTTGCCGCCGGTGAAGTGCGCAGCCGTGGTTTCGACGTCAACGTCACCGGCAATCTCACCCCCGAGTGGCGAGTGGTCGGCGGTTACGCTTACGTCGACGCCGAGGTTACCAAGGACAACACGCTGCGCTCCGGCACGCGCCTGCTGAACATTCCGACGAACAGCTTCAGCCTGCTCAATATGTACGAGTTCCAGGACGGCACGCTCAAAGGTCTCGGCCTGGGCACCGGCCTGAAATACGTCGACGAGCGTGCCGGGCAGACCGCCAACACTGCGTTCTCCATGGGCAGTTACACCGTGGTCGACCTGCTGAGCTTCTACAAAGTCAACGACAAGGTGCGGCTCAATCTCGATGTGAAAAACATCTTTGATCGCGACTACGAAGAAGGCGCCTTCGGCAACGTCTACGCCTATCCGGGCGCGCCGAGAACCGTGCAGGTGGGGATTTCCTACTCGCTGTAAACCGCCGCAGCGGTGGCCTCCGACCCATGGTGGCCTGAGAGTGGCATGTCGAGATCAGGCATCGGCATGCCGCACTCAGGCTAGTTGGGCGGCGGTCGGGCCACGTAAGGTGAAGCATCATTTCGTCGGCAAAGCGTCTGCGTCGCTGCTTTCGCCTGAGTCGGCTCAAGGAAATGATGATCGCCTGACGCTCAGTCAGTGGCCCAAACGTCGATCATGAGAACAATAAGAACCCATGAACAGCCTGAACCCCAAGGACTCCAACGGTCAGTTGGCGCAAGGTTTCAAACCGCGTCACGTCACCATGCTTTCGATTGCCGGCATCATCGGCGCAGGACTTTTCGTTGGCTCAGGCCACGCCATCGCCGCCGCAGGACCTGCGGTGCTGCTCGCTTATCTGTTCTCCGGCCTATTGGTCGTGCTGGTGATGCGCATGCTCGGCGAAATGGCCGTGGCGCATCCCGACACCGGCTCGTTTTCCACCTACGCCGATCAGGCCATCGGCCGCTGGGCCGGGTTCACCATCGGCTGGCTCTACTGGTGGTTCTGGGTGCTGGTGATTCCCATCGAAGCGCTGGCCGCGGGGCACGTACTCAATCAATGGTTTCCCCAGGTCGACGCGTGGTTGTTCGCCTTGCTGTCGATCGTGCTGCTGGTGATCACCAACTTGTTCAGCGTGTCGAAATACGGCGAGTTCGAATTCTGGTTCGCCATGGCCAAGGTCATCGCGATCATCGGTTTCATCGGCCTGGGCTTTGCGGTGCTGATGGGCTGGATTCCCGAGCGCGAAGCCAGCGGCTTGAGCACGCTGATGGCCGAGCACGGCGGCTTCGCGCCGAACGGCATGTCAGCGGTGGTCGGCGCTTTCATCACCATCATGTTCAGTTTCATTGGCACCGAAGCGGTGACCATCGCCGCTGCGGAGTCGAACAACCCGGCGCAGAACATCGCCAAGGCGACCCGTTCGGTAATCTGGCGCATCGGCATCTTCTATCTGCTGTCGATCTTCGTGGTGATTTCCGTGGTGCCGTGGAACGACCCGCAACTCGCCTCGGTCGGTTCCTACCAGCGCGCACTGGAGCTGATGAACATCCCCAACGCCAAATTCCTCGTCGACGTGGTCGTGCTGATCGCGGTCGCCAGTTGCATGAACTCGTCGATCTACATCTCTTCGCGCATGCTCTATTCGCTGGGCCGACGCGGCGATGCACCGCCGGCATTGAAAGTGACCTCGGCCGCCGGTGTGCCACGCGCGGCGGTCATCGCCAGCACCGTGATCGGCGCGGGCGTGACGTTGCTCAGCTACTTCATGCCGGCCGGGTTGTTCCAGTTCCTGCTTGCCAGCTCCGGCGCGATTGCCTTGCTGGTGTATCTGGTGATCGCCATTTCGCAGTTGCGCATGCGCCGCCGACTGGAACGGGAAAAGGTCGAAATGACCTTGCGCATGTGGCTGTTTCCGTGGCTCACCTGGCTGGTCATCGCTTTCATCTGCGCGGCTTTGGCAGTGATGATGATCACCCCTGAACATCGCATGGAAGTGAGCTCGACGATTGGCCTGGCGCTACTGATCTCGTTCATCGGATTGGCCACCAGCCGCCAGCACCGGCCGGCGGGCAGAGTGGCGGCTGCGAGCAAAGCTTAAGCAAACAGCGCCTTGAGCCCGCGGGAAAACCAGCCGTTCGGGCTCGAGGGCAGATCCTCGCGTTGATTGAATGAGCCAGTCATCGCGCAGGCTTCACCAGCGAGCGAGCCCATCAATTGCGGCAGCAAGAAGCTGCGCTCGCACTCGCTGGCTGACAGTCCGGTTTTCTCCTGCGGCCAAACAACGGTGGTTTCGGCAAACGAATTCATGGCACACCTCCTCAAAATTCAAACGTCCAGCACCAGGGTGTCGCTGCCCTGCGCCGGGGCGGCGCAGCAGATCAGCACTTCGTCGTCCGCCAGGCGCATGGCCGGCGGGGTGAGGTAATGCACCTGGCCGCTGCTCAGGCGGGTTTTGCAGGTGCCGCACGAACCGCCGCGGCAGCTGAATTCCGGATTCAGGCCACGTGCCTCGGCCAGTTCCAGCAAGGTGCCGCTGCCCGGTTCCCAGCGCGCTTCCTTGCCGGACGTGGCGAACAACACCTTGACCGGCTCTTCAGCGACCGGCACTTGCGGCGGCGCCGGGGTGCTGATTTCGACATCGCGGATCAGCGTCGACGGGCCGAAGGTTTCGGCGTGGATGCGATCATCGGGAATGCGCATCTTGCGCAGGCCGTCGTACAGCGCCTGGGTGAAGCTGCCCGGGCCACACAGATAGAAATCGTAGTCATCCAGCGGCAGCAGGCTTTTCAGCAAGGCGATGTCGATGCGCCCGGCATGGTCGTAACCCTGCGCTGTAGCCTGCAGCGGCGGCTGGCTGACCACCCGCAGCACTTTGACCTTGTCGCCGGCACGCGCAGCCAAAGCATCGATTTCTTCGCGAAAGGCCAGATCCTCGACGGTGCGACTGCTTTGCACCACCCAGGTCGGGCGCATGCGGCTGATGCGTTTGCCCTGATAGACCACTTCGCGCAGCATCGACAGCAATGGCGTCACCCCGACCCCGGCGGCGAGCAGCACCAGCGGGCGGCGTTCGGTGGCGTCGACGGTGAAGTCGCCTTGCGGGGCGCGGGCTTCGATCAAATCCAGTGCTTGAACCCGGTCGTGCAAGTGTGAAGAAACCGAGCCATCGCGCTTGACGCTGATGCGCAAGAACTCGTCCGACGGCGCGCTGGATACGCTGTAAGTGCGGATCGACGCGGCGTCCTGGCCGTCGAGCAAGACCTTGATCGGCAAGTGCTGGCCTGGTTCGAAGCGCGGCAGGCCGAAGCCGTCGTTGGCTTGCAGGTAAAAGGAGCGGATCTGCGGACTCTCATCGACCACCTTCGTGACGTGCAGCGCACGCCACTGATTGCGCAGCGCCTCAGCCTGCAAACGCTCGCGGGTCTGTTCCCAGCTGCCGGTCATCTGCGAATTGGGCGAATCGCCTTCCGGCTGCTCGGCCCAGCGCAGCGGCAACGCGGCCTGACGGTAAACGATGCGCTGCGGCTTGAAACGCCACAGACGCTCGGCACCCTGGAACGCGGCGATCTGCGGATCGTCGAGCAGCACTTCAGCGCTGCCGGTCATCTGCAACAGATCGCCGCTTTCGAAATCGATGAAGGTCAGTCCGGCTCGCGGATTGAGCAGAATGTTGCCCAAGGTGTTGAAGAACAGATTGCCGGAGAAATCCGGGATGGTCAGGGTGCCGTCCTCGTCCATATGCACGAAACCGGATTTGCCGCCGCGATGGGACACATCGACCTGACGCTCACCGTCGCGCACCACATAAGTAGCTACATAGAACGAATCGGCGGCGGTGATCATGTCGCGCACCAGCGGTTCGCTGACCGGCAAGTCGAGCGCGGTGTCGGTGGTTTCGTCGACGAAGGCGTAATGGCGCAGGTTGATGTAGCGCGGGCAATTGCCGTAAGCCTGGGTCACGCCGATCTCGAGGCTGTTGTCATCGCGGCGGCTGATGTTGCCGTTCATGCGATTGCGCCGGCGAGTGTGCAACTCGATGCCGAGCATGCCGATCGCATCGCCGGGCTGCAGACCCTGATTGGCCGGGTCATTGCGCTGGGCGTCGAGTTTGATCTTCAACACCTGCGGCGAAGGCGAATCCATGAACCCCGGTTGACCGGTGCGCAGCGTTGCCCACGGATCGCCCTGGCTGTCGACGGCGCCGAGCACGACGAAGGGCAGTTGCGCATAGAACTCGCGGTGCTGGTCCGGCATCCAGTCGCGGGCCAGTTGTCGCTGGCCGACACCGACCATCATCTCCACCGCGCCGACGGCACGTTGCAGGGTCAGCTCACCTTCATGCCAGGGCGAGGGCTGCGGTTTCGACGCTGTGTCCATTTCGATTCTCCTCAGTGCAGACGGGCCGGTGAGCCGCCAGGGGCTGAAGCTCAAGTGGGTTCATGTTCGCTCTCGGCCGGTTGCGAGGGAATGGCCAGAAACTGCAATCCACTGTTTCAGTCGGTGAAATGATCCCTACGTGCGTCTAAGGACGAGGGGGATTATTTCACTGGCTGAAATGCTCGATTGTATTGAGTGAGGATTCCGCGATTTACGGCAGGGGAGCAGGATGAGCCCATCGACACGATCAGCGGGTCGACCTCGAATAATTCAGGAGCACGTCATGTCTCAGTCAGCCGTCAAACTGTACCGCCATCCGTTGTCCGGCCATTCGCATCGCGTCGAGTTGATGCTGTCCCTGCTGGACGTTCCGACCGAACTGGTGTTCGTCGACCTGATGAAGGGCGCGCACAAAACGCCTGAATTTCTTGCCCTCAACCGTTTCGGCCAGGTTCCGGTGATTGACGACAACGGCACGGTGCTCGCTGATTCCAACGGCATTCTCGTCTACCTCGCCGGCAAATATGGCAACGGCCAATGGCTGCCGAGCGACCCGGTCGAGCAAGCCAAAGTACAGCGCTGGTTATCGGTAGCTGCCGGCCAGATCAGCTCCGGCCCGGCCACGGCGCGCTTGATCACTGTGTTCGGTGCCGGTTACGACGCGGCTGATGCGATCAAACGTTCCCATGCTTTGTTGCAAGTGATGGAAGACGAACTGGCCAATAGCGCATTCCTCGCCGGCGACAAGGCAACCGTTGCCGATGTCGCCGCCTACACTTACGTCGCCCACGCACCGGAAGGCAATGTCTCGCTCGAGGATTATCCGAATGTGCGGGCCTGGCTGGAACGGGTTGAGGCGCTGCCGAAATTCGTCGGCATGCAGCGCACTGCGGTAGGCCTGCAAAGCGCTTGATATCAGCACACACCAAACCCCTGTGGGAGCGAGCCTGCTCGCGAAAGCGGTGTGTCATTCAGTATTGAGGTTGACTGCGCGGGCGCCTTCGCGAGCAGGCTCGCTCCCACAGGTTTTGCGTCAGCTGTGCCATCCATGTATTGGAAGACAATGTCTCGCTGAAGGAATATCCGAATGTGCGGGCGTACTGGCGGGAGTTGAAGCATTGCCCAAATTTAACTGTGTACTCCAACCCCTGTGGGAGCGAGCCTGCTCGCGAAGGCTTGCTGTCAGTCAACATCAGAGTTGAATGACACACCGCTTTCGCGAGCAGGCTCGCTCCCACATGATTTCACTGTGTTTTCGAGGTTTTCTACAGGTTCCCGCCTATGGATCGTTTTCAGGAAATGCGCATGTTCCTGGCCGTGGCCGAGGAGGGTGGCTTCGCGGCTGCGGCCCGGCGTTTGAATACCTCGCCACCCAGCGTCACCCGTGCGATTGCTGCGCTGGAACAACGCATCGGCACGCGCCTGTTGTCGCGCACCACGCGCAGCCTGCACCTGACCGAAGCCGGGCATCGTTATCTGGATGATTGCCGACGGATTCTTTGCGATATCGACGAAGCCGAAGAGGCGGCCGCAGGCAGTTATCGGGTGCCGTGCGGGCATTTGAGCGTGACTGCGTCGGTGTTGTTTGGCGAGTTGTTCATCGCGCCGTTGCTGGCGCAATACGTCGATGCGTTTCCTTCCGTACATCTGAAGGCCTTGCTGGTTGATCGGGTGGTGAACATGGCCGAGGAGGGCATCGATGTCGCCGTGCGCATCGGTCATCTGCACGAAAACAATCAGCATGCGATCAAGGTCGGCGAGGTCCGCCAGGTGATCTGCGGCACGCCCGATTACTTCGCCCGTTATGGTCGGCCGCAACATCCGAACGAGTTGAGCCGCGCCAATATCGTCATGTCGTCTGCCAGTCATTTGCTCAGCGATTGGCAATTCGCCCATGCCGATGGCCCGTTGAGTTTTCGCTTCGAACCGCGTCTGGTGGTCACCGCGAATCAGGCGGCGATCAACATTGCCAGTTCCGGCTGGGGCATTACCCGGGTGCTGTCTTATCAAGTTGCCAGCCAGGTCGCGGCCGGTGAACTGGAGTTGGTGCTGGAGGGCTTTGAGCCGCCGGCGTTACCTGTGCAACTGGTCTATCTGAAACATCCGCGCGTACCGGCGAAGGTACGCACGTTTGTCGATTTTCTCAGCGAACGCCTTCAGCATCACCCGGCGCTGAAAGCCGTGAACAGGGTTCACGGCTGACGCTGCAAGGTTCGATCGCTTCGCCGTAGCGGCGGTTTCGATCAGGCTGGCGACGGCTTTCGGGTTGGACACCATCACCACGTGCGACGCGCCTTTGACCACGACGGTCTGCTTGGCGTGTGCCCGCTCGGCCATGAACGCCAGGGCCTGCGCCGGGATGTTCTTGTCCTGGTCACCGTAGACGAAGTACGACGGCACGGTTTTCCACGCAGGCTCGGTGGCAGCTTCGTTCAGCGCGGCGACGGTGACCGGGCGCTGTGTGGCGGCCATCAACTTCGCATCGGCCTGGGACACATCGGCTGCGAACTGATCGTGGAATTTATCCTGCTGGATATACAAATCCTTGCCACCATCGGCCAGCTCAACAGGGGCCGACAGGGTCGGGCCAAGGGTGCTGCCGGGGAAACGCCCGGACAACTCGGCTGCGGTTTCACCCTTTTCCGGCGCGAACGCAGCGACGTACACCAGCGCTTTGACATTGGCATTGCCATAAGCGGCTTCGCTGATCACCGGGCCACCGTAGGAGTGGCCGACCAGCACCACCGGAGTTTTCACGCTGGCCAGCACATCAGCCACCGATTGCGCATCACCCTTGACCGAACGCAGCGGGTTGGCGGCGGCGATCACCGGGTAGCCATCCTTCTCGAGAATCTTGACCACGCCGTTCCAGCTGCTCGAATCGGCGAAGGCACCGTGCACCAGCACCACGGTAGGTTTGACCGGCGCGGCGAACGCAGCGGTGGCGCCGAACATGGCGGCGGTGAGGGCGAGGGTTGCGAAGACTTTGTTCATGGTGATGTCCTGTCGTTTGATTAGGGTAGGAATGGAAGCGACAGTGGTATTTAGCGCGCTAAATGTGTCAGTTCTGTGTGCGCATGGTCGAACTTCGCATGCGTGTGTATCCGGGTTGGCGAAAGCTACATGCTGATACAAACCGGTCGATCCTTCAGATCGCGCGGCGGATCTTGCCCGGGGCCTCGCCGTAGATTTCCTTGAATTTCTTGCTGAACGCCGCTTGCGACTGATAGCCGACCTGCACGGCAATGTCGTTAAGGCCCAGATGCGAATGGCTGAGCAGACTGAATGCCAGTTCCATGCGCAACTGGGTCAGCATCACCCACGGCGACACGCCAGCGACCCGGGCAAATGTACGCATGAAGGTTGCGCGGGACATGTTAGCGGTGTCGGCCATGGCCTCGATGGTCCATTCGTGCGCCGGGTCGGCCAATATCGCCTGACAGGTCCGACCAAGGCGCTGGTCGCCAAGCAGCGCCAGGGTACTTTTGTCGTGATCGGCCCGGGCCAGATGCGCACGCAGGATCAAGGTGAACAAGGCCTGGGACAGCGAGTCGAGAAGAAATCGTGCGCCCGGTTGCTCGCTGTCAGCTTCGCTGCGCAACAGCGCGACCAGGGCTGTCAGCGGCGCATCCACCGGCAAGCCATCGTTGGCAATCAACAGGTAGTCGGGGAGGGCAGCGAACAGCATCGACGCTCGGTTGTAATGAAAGCCACCGCAGAGCATGTCCAGATCGGCGCTCGCGCCACCCAGCCGATAGATTGGCAACACCCCGCCGGGAATCAGCGTTGGCGCCATCGGCGCTACGTTTTTACCGGTGCTGTGCAGCACATGTGGCGTGCCCCGTGGCAGCAAAAGAATATCGCCGGCGCGCATCGCCAGGCGTTGTCCGCTGGCCAGCTCAACCCGGCATTCACCTTTGAGGACGATGTGATAGGGCGCCTTGCCCAAGGCTTCCTGTTGGTGATCACGTGCCCAGTCGCCCTGAAACTGGCAACGCAGATCCAGGCCGCCGCGCACGTTGGCCAGGCTGATGAGCTTATCGAGCGAGTTCATTGGCACGCATCACGATGGAGTCCGCAAAGTTGAGACGATTGAGCAAGACGTTGAGCATGACCGACAAAAGCGCGATTCGATAGCACCGCAGACTGACTCCACTTTCATTGATCTGGAGAAGTCGCATGTTCACCTCAATCAACGCCGGACTACAACAGCTCGGCAAACTCGATCGCCTCGGCATTCCGCTGATGCGCGTGGCCATCGCCATCGTGTTCCTGTGGATCGGTGCGTTGAAGTTCGTGCCGTACGAAGCCGACAGCATCACGCCCTTCGTCGCCAACAGCCCGGTGATGTCGTTCTTCTACGAACACCCTCAGGACTACAAGGCGCACCTGAGCCACGAGGGCGAACTGAACGCCGACAAGCGCGCCTGGCAGGCCGCGAACAACACCTACGGTTTTTCCACCGGGCTCGGCGTGGTGGAAATCCTCATCGGTCTGCTGGTCCTGTCCAATCCGCTTTCCCGCCGTACCGGCCTGCTCGGCGGCGCTCTGGCATTCGCTACGCCGCTGGTGACCCTGAGCTTTCTGGTCACCACACCTGAAGCCTGGGTCGCTGCGCTGGGCGATGGTGAGCATGGCTTTCCCTTTCTGTCCGGCGCCGGGCGCCTGGTGCTCAAAGACGTCCTGATGCTCGCCGGAGCGCTGCCGGTAATGGCCGATTCCGCACGCCAATTGCTGACTGAACGTCAGGCCTGAATTCCCCCATCCTTTATAGAGAGACAACTCCATGAAAACGCTTTTCGCTTTGACCCTGGCCATCGTCGCCGGCAACGTGTTCGCCGCCACCGAACCTGCACAAACCGGCGTGCCACTGGATATCGCCAAAACCATCAGCATCACCGACACCAGCGCCGCCTGCGGAATCGTCCCGGTGGAGGTCGTCTATGAAGACAGTCACGGTCAGCGGCATGTCGCCACGTACACCGTGCTGGGCAATGGCTGCGGTGGCGATTAGCTCAGGTTTGCCCCAGCACTGTAGCGGACTCGATTTTGGCAGTCCGCTGCAGCGTTTCCGGAACACCGATCAACAGCAGCAGGAACGCCGCCGCTGCAACCCCGGCGAGGGTGAGGAATGCCGCGCTGTAACCGGCAGCCTCGACGACGAACCCGGCCAGTCCATTGCTCAACGCCGCCCCCAGACCAAACGCGGTCGTCAGTGCGCCGAGGCTGACATTGAAATGCCCGGAACCGAGGGTGAGATCCTTGACCATCACCGGGAACAGCGCCCCGAAAAGCCCGGCGCCAATACCGTCGAGCAACTGCACGGCGACCAGCCAGTAGGGATCATCCGAGAAGGTGTAGAGCAACCCGCGCAGCGGCAGGATCAGGAAACCCGCCAGCAACAACGGTTTGCGCCCCCAGACATCGGCTTTCGCACCGGCCAGTAGCGCCATCGGCACCATGACCAGTTGCGCGGCGACGATGCATGCCGACGTCAGCGGCGTGGCCATGTGCAAGTTGGCTTGCGCGAGTTTCTGGCTCACCAGCGGCAGCATCGCCGCGTTGGCCAGGTGGAACAGCGCGCAGCACAGGGCAAACATCAGCAGCGGTCGATTGCTCAGCAGCACCTTGAACCCGGACGGCTGATGGCTTTGATCGCCAGGCTGCAGCCCCCGCGCCACATCATGATCGATGGCCTCGGCCGAGACGAACAGCACGGCAACCACGCTGGCCAGCGCCATGACCGCCATCAAATAAAACACCGCCACCGGACCGAACAGGTAAGCGAATAAACCGGCCAACAACGCCGCACACGCGTTGCCGGCGTGGTTGAACGTCTCGTTGCGGCCAGTGCGCCGGGTAAATGCCCGGGGGCCGGTAATGCCCAGCGTGATCGCGGAAATCGCCGGGGCGAAAATCGACGCTGCCGCTGCACTCAAGGCTTGGGTCAACGCCACCAGAGTGAATGAAGAAATGAACGGCAGGACCAGACAACTCGCGGTCACCAGCAGCGCGGCGATGATGATCAACGCACGTTTCGCGGGGCTGCTGTCAACCAGTGCTCCGGCGGGTGTTTGCGTGATCAGTGCAGCGATACCGGCGAGGGTCATGACCACACCGATGCTGGCCGGGTCCCAGTGGTGCACGGCGAGCAAGTAAATGGCGAGGTACGGCCCGAGGCCGTCGCGAACATCGGCGAGGAAGAAATTCAGACTGTCCAGCGAGCGGTTGTTGCGGCGATCGAGGTGATTGATCACGGTGGGCAGTCTCTTCAACGGGAGGTCTGCGTCAGTGAATCGACCTCGGCAAAGCTAATGACCGAAGCGGCAGGAGATTAGTTGCAGGACAGCGGAGCAGTTGCTGCTCCGCAGATATTCATGCGTCAGGCGTTTGCAGTACCTCGATCCACAATGCACCTTTGCCCGATGCCGCTTCGCCGACACGCTTCAGGGCGCCATCCTTGCTCACCGCGTAAGTACCGACCTTGGCGCTTTTCTCGCCCGTGACCAGCAGCCAGCGGCCATCGGGCGAGAAGGCGATGTTGCGCGGTTGCTGTTCCTGCACCGGGTAGTTGTCGAGGAAGGCCAGTCGGCCTGTTGCCGGATCCACGGAAAACGCCGAGACGCTGCTACTGGTACGTTCACTCATCAGCAGCAGCTTTCCGTCCGGCGACATGCGCAGGTCAGCGGCCCAGATGCGCGGGGTCGGGTCGTCTTTCAGATCGTTGTTGCGCGCATCACGGATTTCGCCGTGGGCCAGTTTCAAACGCTCGGGAATGCCATTGGCTGCAGCGATTCGGGTCAGCGCGCCGCTGCTTTGGTCGATTGAGAACGCGGTCACGGTGCCACTCATTTCGCCCACGACGTAAAGGAATTTGCCGTCCGGCGAGAATGCCAGATGCCGAGGCCCGGTTTTCTCCGGGACGCTGACCGAACCACTGCCAATCGGGCTCAGCTCACCCGTCTGGGCATTCAGGCGATATTGCAGAACCTTATCGGTGCCCAGGTTGCCGGCATAGGCAAAGCGATTGCTCGGCTCGGTGCGAATCGAATGCGCATGCAGGCCGGTCGAGTAGCGCAGGATGCTGGCGGAAGGTTGTTGATCCTCGCCGATCTTCTGAACGCTGAGGGTGTCGGCGCCGTAAGACGCCGCGAGCAGGTAGCGACCTTTTCGGTCGGTCGACAGGTAGGCCATGCTCTCTGCCAGAGGCGCCTGGGTAAACTTTGTCAAATGACCGCTGTGGGGATCGATGCGGTAGCCCAGAACCTGGAAAGGTTTGACCCGCAAGGCTGCAAACAGCACCTTGCCATCCGGGGTGAGGGCCATTGGATTGACCTGGTCACCGGCCTGGATCTGTTCGACCAGGGTGACCGCGCCGTTGTCCGGATCGAGGCGATATTGCGAGATCAGACCGTCACCGGGACTTGAGACGTAGGCGTAGGTCGCGGCATTGGCAGTCACGCTAAAGGTTGAGGCAAGCGCAGCGATCAAGAGGGTTCTTTTCATCATTTCCAGCCTTATTGTTTTTGTGATCAGTCATCCTATGAGTGATTGGCGGGGGCAGCAATGTCTATTTGGCCGATATGTGCTCTGATCGTACCTCTGTCACAGCGCCGATTCAGCTGGGATGGATCGGTGAAAATGATCGAGGAGGGCAGTGCCTCGGCAGACATGAAACATTTCTACATACTCTCCCATTAGCGTTGTTGTACGACATCCTACTAATGTGCCGGACTGCATTCGTTCTCACAAAAACAATAACGGAGATACCCCTATGACGAGCATGGCTCCACTCGATCATCAGGCCGCTGCGAGACCGCAAAACCTGTTCCTGCGAACGCTGAAACTGCTCGGCCCCGGCATCATCGCCGTGCTGTCGTGGCTTGGCGCGGGCGACCTGATCACGTCCTCGGTGGCCGGCGCGAATTACGGCTACGCCATGATGTGGGTGCTGGCGGTCTCGTTGTTGCTTCGGTACTTGATCGTCAACATCATTGCCCGCTTTCAGCTATGCAATAACCAGGGCATGACCATCCTTCAGGGCTATGCCCAGCTCAATCCGGTGTTTGCCTGGTTCATGCTGGTTTACGCCTTGTTGATGGGGCACTTGATGAACGCCTACATGATCAAGGGGGCAGGCGAGTCGCTGGCGATGCTGTTCAAGATCGATCAGCCATTGCTGTGTTCGGTGGCGGTGGTGCTGGCGGTCTGGATGCTGGTCGGGCGCAACATCTACACGATGATCGAAGGCGTAATGAAACTGCTGCTGGCGATCATGACTCTCGCGTTCATTGCCCTGGCAGTGATGTCCGGCCCGGATGTGACAGGCATCATCAAAGGCACCATTGGTTTCAGCATTCCGCCTGACGAGGGCGTGCACGGCGCGTTGCTGGTGGCGGTATCGGTGATCGGGGCGGTCGCCGGTTCGATCGCCAACTTCGTTCACCCCTACGTCATGCGCCAGAAAGGCTGGATCGGGCCGCAGCACAAGCGCATTCAGCGCAACGATCTGCTGTTTGCGGTGTTCGTCGGGATCATCATCAACCTGGCGATCTGGATCGTCGGTGCGGAAATCCTGCGACCGAACGGTATCGAGGTGAAAACCTTAGGCGATCTGGGCAAGGCACTGGAAATCTACTTCGGTCCGATTGGCTGGTATGTGTTTTTCATCGGCGTGTTCGCGACGTTGTTTGCCAGCATTTCCGGCAAGACCACGGCGTTTCCGATGCTGATCACCGATGCCTTCCAGCACGTTCGCCCTGAGCGGCGCGAGAAGTACGGCAAAGAGTTCCATCACGACCCGATGCACAAGTGGTTCATGCTGTTCATCCTGGTCACGCCGCTGATCTGGTCGATGCCGGGCATGCCGGATTTCGTCACCCTGACCATTGGTGTCAGCGCGTTGAACATCATTGGTTTGCCGGTGATTTCCCTGGGCTTGCTGATCATGTCCAACCAGAAATCGCTGCTGGACAAGCAATACCGCAACAACCTGTTCGAAAACATCGCGCTGTTGTTTGCCACTGGGCTGGCGCTGTGGGTGGCCTTTCAACTGGGCGTTGATCTGTTCACCTGATGACCAGAAATCGAGGGGGCACACGCCCCCTCGAATCGCCGCTTACAACGGCACATCCATCTCGATCCTGCGCCAGGCGGCCTCGGAAAAACTGTACACCGAGAATGCGATCAGCCCCAACGCCATCAGCATCAACAGCACGCCGCCAGCCGGCAGATTCTGCAAAGCATCCAGCGCTTCCTTCATGCCGGGTGGATTCGTTGCCTGGTAAACCGAGCCGCTGACCGCCATCAACAGCGCAATCTCGATAAACACCACACCTCGGGCAATCAAGCCAAAGCGCGACACCGGGCGTACGTAGCGCATCACCTCGTCATCCGCTTCGAAGTACTTCTCGAACGAGGCTTTCCAGCCTTTGATGATGTGGGCGATACCGACACCGAGCGGAATCAGCGCGATCAGGTAAATCAATAGATTCGAATGCTCGAACGACAGCAGATGCGCGAGCAGATCCTTGGTCTTGCCGTCGCCGGAACCGCCCGAACTCCTGAGGCCACTCACCAAAAGGCCCAAGGCAAAGAAGGCCAGCGCCGCGTTGACCATACCGCCAGCAAGCAAGCCTGCACGAATGACCAGACCCTTGAACTCGTTGCCGTGGTGGTCGATGTCACGAATCGCTTGCAGCGCCCGCCAAGCGGCGAAGGCCAGCAGACCGGCGACCACAACGCCGATCAGCACATAGCCGAATGGCTGGCTGAGCAATGCTTCGAGGCTTTTATGGCTGTCTTTTGGTTTGGTGGAGTCATGGGCGGCGAGCAGGGCGAAAATGCCGATGATCAGGTATAGAACACCGCGCGCGGCGTATCCGCCTCGGGCGAGCAGGACAAGGGTGTGTTGAGTGGACATGAGTTTGCTTCCAGGGAATCGATGTGAAGCAGACCCGTGGACGGGGCAGGGGTTCGATTAAGGTTGTGGGTCAGGTCACCCTTGAGTGACGTGCGCCCTTAACGGCCTGCCATTCAACGGATCAAGGATTCGCTCCAGCACTCTGGCGACGGAAGAGCACTGTCACCTGGCCGACCTCAACACCCCACTTGGACATACTGGTGCGGTTGATCAACGTGTCTTCGTCGATCAGGTACATCCAGTCGTCCATGCTCACCTCGTAGGTCGAATCGTCGACGGGCAGGTTCAGGCGATACCGCCAGTGGAAAGCATTTCCTGCAATCTGTCCCTTTGCGACACCGACCACGTCGCCCGCGCGACCGCTCCAGCGGCCATTCTCCTCCGGAGTGAGGGTCCAGATTCGGCGTTGATGGGTACCGTCGCTATACACAAAGCGCTCGTCGAGAATCAGGTTGTTGCCTTCGCGACGACTGACGAGGTCGACCTCGAAACGCTTGGTCACTTCGCCGTTGCGCTTCTGAAACATCCCCCAGGCTTTGACGGGCTGGCTGAAAAACTGCTCCAGACTCAATGCAGGCTGCTGGTCTGCGTACCGAGCAACATCGACACTGCCGCAGCTTGCAATGCTGAGCGACACTACTAATAGCAGCAGAAATCGGGTCATCTTCCTACTCCTTGAGCTTGTACAGTTAACGAGCGCCGTATAGGCCTAGCGCCGTCCGATGAGCTGGAGAAATTCCTGCCGCGTCGTCGAACTATCACGGAAGGCACCGAGCATGACGGAGGACGTCATGACCGAATTTTGTTTCGCGACACCGCGCATCATCATGCACATGTGCCTGGCTTCAATGACCACCGCGACACCGGCGGCATCGGTGATCTGCTGGATGGCTTGAGCAATCTGCTGAGTGAGGTTTTCCTGAATCTGCAGCCGCCGCGCGAACATGTCGACCACCCGCGCCACCTTCGATAGCCCCAACACCCGGCCAGTGGGGATGTACGCCACATGCGCCTTGCCGATAAATGGAAGCATGTGATGCTCGCACAGCGAATAAAGCTCGATGTCGTTGACGATCACCATCTCATCACTTTGCGATTCGAACAGAGCACCGTTGGTCACGTCTTCCAGGCTCAACCCGTAGCCGTCGCAAAGGTATCGCATGGCCTTGGCGGCCCGCTCGGGCGTGTCCCGCAGACCTTCGCGCTCAGGGTTCTCGCCGACGCCAACGAGGATCTCACGGTAATGGCTGGCTAACTCTGGGCTCATTCGGGTTACTCGGGGCGAGTGCTGCGTGAGGGCTAATGTCGGGGGAAAAAATTGTACGTATACAAGGTATCTGTATAGGTTTCATTGAAGATAGGCTGAAAAAGATCACCTGACAACGAATCGGTGGTTTTTTTGTGCAGGCTTGAAATTTCAGACAGGACAAACTCAAGGCAAGGTTCAGTCAGTGGCTTGATACGGGCTGGCAGATGGCTGTTTTGGATCGATAGCTCACGGGGGGGGAATGGCAGCTATCGGCCAATAGCGGTCATCAAGTATCTAGATAAGGCGGTGCAGTTCAATCGGTGGCAATTCAGACACCTAGATTGAACATTGTTGATTGAGAGTGGGCGCATCAACGAAGGTCGCCTCAGTAGGCGACCCTTTCCTTTGGTTTTAATCGGCGTCAGCCAGCACGAGCCTGCGGCGAAGACAAATCGCTGGTCAGCGCAGGTTGAAGACGCAGCGCGATATGTTTGGCGCAGCGGCCATCGACCAGCTCATTAGGGGCGTAAACCGGAGTCATTTCACAAGATGCAGCGCCTGCATGTACTAGCAGCGCCTCATCGACGCAGGCGCAGCACAGCACAAGTCCCGCAAGGCGAGCGCATTCGGCGCAGACGACGATATGCTCGATCGGATCGTGATCATGCGTATGCGAAACCTCAATGTGTGTAGCGTAATGATCCCAAGAGTGGGCACAGCGTATGGTGTCGGCTGATTCGTACTCAGCCGAAGTAATGCGGGTAGTCATGATTGACCCTTCCTCTAAAAAAAGATGTCGGATGTCTTTTTGAAGCGGCGGGTGTTACCGGAGCCTATGTCGGAACTCACTGAGCTCTGGACCGTAGGCGAAGAGTGGTATTCGGTTGCAAGCGATCTCAGCAGCTTTACTGAGACTCATGAAGGCGAGGGCAGCTATTTGTAGGCGATTGATGGCAATGGCTGCTGAAAGGCGATGCGCAAAATTTGTGAAAAGCGATATCCCTCTATGCGATAACCCACGTAGAGTCTTCAATGCTTTGTCGTCAGGCAGCGCTCTACCTACGATTACGGACATCGCGTAATCCAGGTAGCTTTGCTTAAGCTCGTCCTCGATATTGACTGGGAGGATTTCGTAGTGGAGGTCTTTGAGTCCTACTGGGTTGTCGGCCTCTACTGCAACATGCGCTTCGTCGATCAGTCGACTGATCCTGTCTTCAAGAATATGCGCTTCGAGCAGCGCAATCTCGCGAGCTACCTCCTTTTCACCCCAGGACTCAGCCGGAGAAGCATGAGCACTCTCCTCTATGGCTGTGGTGTTGGGTTTAGGGCGGTTCATGGTTAAGTCTACCTTTGGTAGGTGGTGTCGCAGCTCATACTGCGGCCTCCAATATATGCTTTAGAGAGAGGCCAATTCAACCTGTTTAAATGACTGCTTCTGGCCGAAAGCGGTCATTCATAAGCGTCTGCTTTCGGCCATTAGCAGCCATTCATGATCGGCGACAATGGCCAAACCAGACGATGAAAATTTAATAGAAAGCAGGGGACAGATGCCTGGTTCTGGCCCGTCCTGGTGGTTACGAGGCAGATACCGAATCATTGCCTACCATCAAGCCTGCAAGTTAATCTGCATAAGCGCCAGCATGCTGGCAAAAGGACTTGTCGGCTCGTCATGTTTCCAGCGTCAGTGACCAGTTTGAACGCCGGAGCCTTCGCGGCCGCCGACAAGCAATCTCATCCACCTTATGGGGCGCTTAGACAGACCATTTGGTGTCTACCCAAAGGTAGGCGGTAGAACATGTCAAAATCAACTCCACTTGCCACGCTCCTTCAGAATCGCGGCGCGCTCTTACAGATACTGGTCGCCGCCGTTATCTTGGCGATCGGTGTAAATCTGCTTTCATCGGCGATTGAAGATTCGCTTTCGAGTAAGTCAGCTCTGTGGGGACTCTCATTCCTACTCTTAGGGGTAAGCGCGATTTTGTTGGCAAAGCAAACAATTCCATCGCGGCACGTTAATCGCGACATGTCTGGATTTCTAATTTTTCGTACTGAAACAAAAGAGCTAATAGAGGTCCCCCGATACGACTATAGTCAGAAATTTAAGTCGTTTCTTGAGGGCCTGTTCGCTGAAAATTCTGCGCCCAAGGGATTGTGGAATTCAGATTTCGTAGATAAGGCGTTTAACATTGATGTCAAGACAGGTAAGGGAGGAATGAGGCAAACCGAAGCCGGGCAATTAATAGTCGAAGCTACAGAGTACTATGTACTGGAACTGCTTTCGACGCATTTGTCGGATTACTTCAACCAATCTGAACTTGCATCGGAACAGTTACAGGAATTATCTCGCGAGGATGTTCCCGACATCTTATTCAAGAACCGATTCCTTGATACGTTTTCTCGGCCTATGCGAGAGCGAGCAGCATTTGTAAATGACTCAAAAAATGACTCCATGCTCTCGCGAGCGATTTTGTCTTACGGCCCAAACGGTATTCGCTATTCACGATTTGACCTAACATTGCCGGTGGGAGCTCAAGTAAAGCGACTCTCTCCTAGTTCTATTTCAATCGAAACTCCCAAATTCAAACTCAAGATGACTATTGATTTTAGGGGGTTTTCAGCAAGCCTTCCGTACGATTTCACCAATTTGTATTTGGGAGGAGTAAATTTCTCAGATGTTCGTGCGTATGAGATCAAGTTATCAACAAATGTAGAGTTTAGACCTCGGGCACTTCTGTCGCGGTCAGGCTGGGACTACCACGCGTGGCTTGATTCGTTCTTGGCAAAGCTCGAGAGTCGATTTGACGGTGATGAGTTCCTTAAGGAAATAAACTGGGAAGCCGCTGCGACAGTCGCGCGAGTGGTACACCAAAAGCTACGACCAGTCGATGGTTACCCCACAAAAAACGGTCCTGCTTCGATGCAGAAGACAGATGGTATAAGCGAAAGTGGAATAGATTAGTAGCATAGTCTACGGAGGCGAATTCACTCAGACCGGCGATCATATATTTAGCGCCAGGAGAACAAGAGGGGACGGATTTATTTTTAGATAATAAGTCCGCCCTTTTTTTTCAGAGATATACCTAGTGGGCAGTCAGTTAAATCCCCATCAACTTTGGATAAAAAAGCGAGCTAGATAAGCGGCCGCAACGAAAGACAATAAAACAGGTATTCCAACTTCAATCAGTAGAACCCTGAGATTTTGAGATTTCAAGAGCAGTCTAAAACGATTATCAAAACGCCCAAGCGATTCAGGCACTCGATTATTGGTAATTACGCTCTCAGTTGCCTCTAACGCTTGGCGTACCTGCAGGATGTTTTTAGCTAGACTTTGTATTGATATACTTATCGAGCCGGCGACCGTCATATCAGCCCTCTGCAACCCGTCTATATGACGTTCTATTGCAGAAACGCTCTCGTCAACTTTTGAAACCAGTTTCTCGTATGCAACCATCGAACGCGACTCTTGCAGCCACCAAGTATAAAGCGTTGACTGTTTTGGATTATCAGGATAGTCAGCGCCTACAGCTCCATATCTTCCACCTGTCACAAAAGCCAATCTTGTTCCGGTTATGCGAATTGTCCATTCTGAATATAGCTCATAGCAGTACCACAGATAGTGTACAAAATTATAGAACAACAATACTGTTAACCCTATCATAAGCTTGAGCGGTGTAACTCCCGTAAGCTTGACTCCAAATAACGAAATATCTGCGCCGGGCTGGATTTCACCAACGATTAGTACAATTACTACCAGAGAAACCAACAAAAGATTACGTCGCAATTTGGAGGCTGTTTCTGAAATATCGAATCCCACTGGTTCTCCTAAAATCTTCGATATCTCTGATCTTGATGGATGTTCTCTCACCATTATTTCCTCTAAGAATTCGTTGTAAGCAGTCATAACTCAAACAAGCTCAGATAGCCGCCATTGGGACGCTAGCGTCTGACTGTAGATCAAACTTGACCATCACTCGCCAGTCATCTGCTCCATCAGTACCAAGCTTCGGCTTGCGCAGTGGGTGCTGCAAATCATCCCGCCGCGCAGCTGTTAAGTCGAGTCGATCGGCGTTCTGATGCAAAAAACTAAGTCCTATGAGAGGGTGCATTATAGGAATGGGGCCGGTTAACTTATCAGGCATACCGACCGCTTCTAGCCGTCACCGGCCGCTTGAAAGCGTCAGCTAATGGTCGGAAGCTGACGGTCGGCTTGGCTCCGTTTCAGATTGAGCAAGCCGGTCTCTCACCCAACCTCTCTACCAACCTTACGAGATAACCGTCGGGATCCTGGACGATGAATTCTCGCTGGCCTACTTCTACATTTTCAGCCCGATACCAAGTGTCTTTGCATTCTTGATAGAGTGGAAATCCAGTCTGAGCAAGTTTTTGGATGATGGGTGCGACAGCCTCAACATCAATTTGTAGGTTGATGCCTCTTCCAAACGGCTTAGTCAACGGCGCAGTCAGCCATTGACCCGCGTCCGAATCAACCTGCTCAAGCATCACTTGAGCACAATTCAAATCAAGGTATGCAAATCCATCTTCCGGGCGTTGATAAGCTATTTTGAACCCCAAGCAAGAAACCCAAAAAGCCAGACTGCTATCTAGGTTGGTGACCATTAACTCCGGAACCAGTTTGTTACGTTCGAACATGAGATGACTTCCATTTCAAAAGGCTAATTATTGCAGGCGAGCAGGTTCTGCACTTTTCGCTTCGATGCCACAACAGGATCGTGGCGAGCCTGATGATGCATGGTCGGGTGGGGATTATCGAGTCGGGTTGAATGGCCGTTTTTGGCCGACACCTGCCGCTCACGGGCGATATCTCTGGGCCAAGAGGCGCCTATTGATTACATTTTTGGGCGCGCAGAATCAGGAAGCCGGCAATGACAATCAAAACAATTCCAGCCCATGTAAAGGTGTCCGGCGTTTCCTGGAACAGTACATAACCCCAAAGGCAGGCGAAAACCAGGTACGCATAATCGAAAGTCCCGATAAGTGCTGGAGGCGCAACCTGGTAGGCCTTGGCGGTAGCCGTATTTATGAAAATCAGGGCGCAGGCGTAACAGAAGATAAAAAGCATCTCCTGCCAACCGGGCGTCTGCCAGGGAGAGAGTAGAAATGCAGCACCAGCGACTGTGGACTCACTGACCATCAGCGATGCGCCGCCTCCGATTACGGCGGCGAAAAGAAAAGCGATATTCAAGCCCAACGCCAATACCAGTGGATGTTCATTGCGACAATGTCGACGTGTCACAACCATCGCGACCGCGTAGAAAACAGCCGCAATCATATGTAGCAGAGTTGCAAGGACGAAAACATCTGATCCCGGGCGTAACACTGTGGCGACACCCGCGAAACCTATTCCTATCGCAACCCAACCTCGCAGTGATAACGGCTCACTTCCGTAAAGGGTGGAGAAAAGCGCTATGAAAAGGGGAGTTGTGTAGATCGCCACGGCAGCCACTGATAACGGGATCAACGGTAACGCCGAGTAGTACGTTACCCACATTAACAACAGCAGAATGCTCCTGATTGCCACCCAAAACATCGAGGCAGTTGAGTATCGACCCGATCTGACGTCCCTTGCGAGCCAGGCTACAAGGGTGGGCACCGACAGGCAGGAGACGATGAGGAACAACTGCCAGAGTGGAAGTCTGGCGCTGAAATATTTTACTGCTGCATCGGCCAGCGAAAGGAGAAAGACAGCAGCGCTTATTAGCAATATGCCCTTGGCAACACTGTCGCCGCTTGCACTGTACTTGCTCACGAATCGCACTCCTGTTCCTTCAGTGAACTGAGAATTTAACAGACGGTGGCGAATTCTCGGGGCAAATGGCCGACATGCCAGACGGCGATTTTCATTCCTGACCGTTGTCCGCTTCTGGCCATAAGCAACCGTTCAAGGCCGCTCGTTTTTCAGGCGGCAGAGGCCCATCCCGTCGCCGCTACTTGGCGCTCACCGTCCACAACTGATCCAGCTTCGTCGTATAACTCTGGCTCATAAGCTCCCGACGCATCGCCCATCCAGGTGCTGTAGGCACGCTGGCTACACGCAGCACTCCCTTTCCCCAGCGACCATTGATCTCATCCAGCACACCCATCACCTTGTCTGCCATCGCCGGCTGGGATTGCGCGAACAGGTCATCGGTGAATTCGCCAGGCTGGCGCAGATCCATCAGCAGCACTTCCGCCTTGCTGTACTTGTAGCCGGGACGGAAGAGACGATTGACCGCTTCGGTCGCAGCCTTCGTCATCAGCCGCACGTCGTTGGTCGGGTACGGTAACTCCACCAAGGCGCCATTGGCATATTTCGCTTCCTCAGGATTGAACATGCCGGTGCGAATGCTCACGCGGATCTTCTTGCACAGCGAGTTTTGCGCTCGGAGCTTTTCCGCTGCGCGCTGGGTGTAGGTGGCGACGGCCTCTTTGATCGGCTCGATCTGCGTGAGCCGGTTGCCGAACATCCTGCTGCAGCAGATCTCCTGCTTGGGCGGGTCAGCTTCACCCAGTTCCAGGCATGAGGTGCCGGCGAGTTCGCGAGCGGTTTTCTCGATCACCACGCTGAATTTCTGCCGAAGCATCCACGGGTCGGCTTTCGCCAGGTCCATCGCCGTCTTGATGCCCATTGTTTCCAGGTGCGCCTTCATGCGCCGGCCGACGCCCCAGACCTCGCCGACGTCGGTGTTGCGCAGCGTCCAGTCCCGTTTGAACGGATCGCACAGATCCACCACGCCGCCAGTGATGTCCAGCAGCCGTTTGGCTGTGTGGTTGGCGAGTTTGGCCAGAGTCTTCGTCCGTGCAATACCCACTCCGACTGGAATGCCGGCGCGCTTGAGAAGTGTTGAGCGCATGTGCCTGCCAAGCGCGGACAGATCTCCGGGCATGCCAGTCAAATCGGCAAATGCCTCATCGATGCTGTAGACCTCAAGTGCCGGCACCATCGATTCGATGATGGTCATGACGCGCTCGCTCATGTCGCCGTACAGCGCGTAATTACTGCTGAAGGCCACGATTCCATGCCGGCGTAGACGGTCTTTGATCTGAAAGTACGGCTGACCCATTTTCACGAAAGGCTTGGCATCGTAACTACGCGCGATCACACAGCCGTCGTTGTTGGACAGCACCACGATAGGGGTCTTTGCCAGGTCTGGCCTGAAGACGCGCTCGCAGCTCGCGTAAAACGAGTTGCAGTCGATGAGTGCAAAAACCGGTTCACGCATGGTCATGATCACGGACGCTGTATTTCACGACACCCCAGATCACCAGCTCATCACCTTCCATGACATGTCTCGCCGGGTATTTCGGATTCTCCGACAAAAGCATCACCGCGTTCTCGCGCAAAAGCAGGCGCTTGCAGAATGGCTCCGAGTTCAACGCAGCAATGACGATATCGCCACTGACCGCCTCGATGCTCCGATCGACGATCACCATATCCCCGGAATAGATGCCCGCGCCTTGCATGCTGTCGCCATCGATCCTCACCAGATACACGTGCGGCGCCCGGATATCGAACAGCTCATCCAGGGAAATGTGCTTTTCGATGTGGTCCGCCGCAGGGGAGGGAAAGCCCGCCGATACCCTGGAGGAATAAAGGGGCAGCTTTTTACCGCCAGTAGCGAGGGGGCCGAGAAGGATGATGCTCATGATGCAAGCCTTAGGAGGTTAACTGTACGTACATACAGTTAACGATTTGGTTCGCTTGCGGTCAATCTCATAGGCACCACAATTCGACGGGTGACAGCATGTGCGGACGCTACTCGATCTACGAATCGATGGATCACTACCTCAAGGAGCTCGCGTCAAGGCAGTTGGTGATCAATGGCTATGACCTCTGGCCCGTTGAGCGATACAACGTCGCACCGTCGACGCGGGTGGAAATCATCCGGCCGGTTAGGGAGGGCTTGAGCATTGACAAGGTCAGATGGGGATGGGCGCCTTTCTGGGCGAAGGGAAAGCGTCCTGACCCGATCAACGCAAGAGTCGAGACCGTCATCACCGGCAGGTTTTTCAATCAGCTCTGGCCAAACGGCCGCGTAGTCGCGCCGGCGAACGGCTGGTTCGAGTGGGTCAAGGACGAAGAGGATCCGAAGAAAAAGCAGCCGTATTTCATCACCCTGAAAGAGCAGATTCCGATGTTCTTCGCAGGGTTGGCCGAGGTGCACGAAGCTCTGGAACCGGACGAACGGGACGGCTTCGTCATCATCACCGCGGCGAGCGATGAAGGCATGGTCGATATCCACGACCGCAAGCCCCTGGTCTTGGCGCCTGAGCATGCGCGTGAATGGATCGACCCCAATACCTCACCTGAACGCGCTCGCGAATTAGCCATGGAGCACTGCAGGCCGGCAACGGATTTCCATTGGTACAAGGTTGGCAAGGATGTGGGGAACGTGCGTAACCAAGGCCCGCAGCTCATTCAGCCGCTCTCCTTGGCCTCGGATGTCGACGATTGATAAACCAGCGGTGGAAAAATCGACGTGGCTGGCTCAGCTGCAGCAACATCGGGCAATGAGGAGGAAAACCGCCGAGCATAGCGGCGAAGAACTGTGGAAAGGGCGGTTGCCTGTCGGTGCCGAGGCAACCCCGATGACGTATGTTTCTCCAAAGAGTGGCCGACAATATCTGGTCGTCAGCGCTGGCGGTAATTCGGCGACGACGCAGAAGGGTGATTACGTGGTGGCATATGCGCTGCCGCAGTGAAGGAAGGGGAAAACTGATGGGTAAACGTTTATCAAGAGTGATCGCATTGACAGGATTACTGGCAGGACAAGCGCTGGCCGCCGAAGACAATGGCCTGGTGGTACGCATCGCGCAACTTGAAATCGACCCTGCACAGGTTGCTGCCTATCAAGCCGCAGTCAAAGAAGAGATCTCTGAGTCGACTCGAGTAGAGCCCGGCGTCATATCCATCTACGCCGTGGCCGAAGTCGACCGTCCAAACTGGTTTCATTTTTTCGAAATCTACGCCAGCGACTCGGCATATCGAAGCCATATCGAATCGCCGCACTTCAAAAAGTACGCTGTTACTACGAAATCGATGATTCTGTCGAAGCGCCTGATTGAAACCACCCCGGTCGAGCTTGGTTCACGGTCTGGCCGATAACCGGCTGCGCGCTGGTCAAGTTGATTTCTCAATGGAGCAAAGTGAATGAAAAATTTCAAGGTGATGGCGATTGCCCTGGCGGGACTGGCGTATTTTGCGGCGGGCAGTTGTCGGGTGATGGCATCGGACGCAGAGTCTGCCGCACCACCGGCCTACTATGTCGCCGAGTTTGAAGTTACCGATCCCGAGGGGATGAAGCCTTACAGTGCGCAGGTCGAATCAACTTTCAAACCCTATGGCGGACATTTCATCGTGCGAGGCGGAAAAACCATTTCGCTTGAAGGTGAAGCACCAAAGCGTCACCGTGTGGTCATCGAGTTCGCGAGCGTCGAAAAAGCCCAGGCTTGGTACAACTCCGCGCAGTACACAGAACTGAGGAAAGTCCGCCAGCGTTCAGCCAAGACGGACGTCTACTTGATCGAGGGAGTACCGGCGCGGTAGTTCCGACTTTGTAAATTTAGGATATTGTTTAGCGGGAAGCCCCGATCAATAGCAGAAGAGAGATTTCATGTCCAAACTCGCAGAATTCCGCCAGCTCGAAAAACACCTCGCCGAACAGCTTCAGGCTCTCGAAGCCCTCAAGGGTGACGCAGGCCTCAAGAAAGAAATCGAGTTCGAAACCAAACTGCGTGATTTGCTCGCAAAGTACGGTTACAGCTTGAAGGACGTGATCAATGTGCTCGATCCACAGGCAGGTCGCCGCGCTCCAGCTGTCGAGTCCAAAGCGGGTAGCCGCAAGCCTCGCCAGTTGAAGGTCTATAAAAACCCGCACTCCGGCGAAGTGGTAGAGACGAAGGGCGGCAATCACAAGACGCTCAAGGAGTGGAAGACAAAGCACGGCGCCGCGACCGTAGAGTCTTGGCTGACCAAGTGAAGTTCACGGGCCATTACTCCTGCGCTGCCAGCGCAGCAATCAATTCGTGGGTGGTCACGATTGAGTGAGCGAAAGTCGGCCCGTTCAGGTCGTGGGCGGCGTGCATCATTTCCGGACGGAAAGCGGCGGTCGCGTCACGCACTAAGGTGACGTGGTAGCCCAATTCCGAGGCGTAGCGGGCGGTCGCTTCGATGCAGGTATTGGCGAGCAGGCCGACGATGATGACGTGGGTGATGCCTTTCTGCTTCAGGCGAAAATCGAGGTCGGTATTGGCAAAGCCGCTGGCGCCCCAATGTTCCTGTACGACGATGTCGCCGTCCTTCGGCGCGAAATCGGGATGCCATTCACCGCCCCATTCACCGCGTGCGAAGTGGTGCATGTGCATGATTTTGCATTGGGTCGGCGTTGGATGGTCCCAGCCTTCGTAGTCGCCGTGTTCCCAGCGGTGGTGCGGCACAATAACCACCGGAATGTTCTGCGCTCGTACGGCGCGATCGAGGGCCCGCAGGTTGTCGAGCAGCCCGACCTGGTCGGCAATCGGCTTGATCAAGGGGAAGACCTTGCCGTTTTCCGAGAGGAAATCGTTGTACGGATCGACCAGCAGATAAGCGGTGCGGTTCGGCGGATAGAGGGTGTTAGACATGACGATGTACTCCAAACAAGTTGAGTGACCGGTGCCGTGGGCTCGCCCGGGGCATCGTGTTGGTAGTCGCTTTGTCAGGCTGTGGTGGACTCTCGTGCCACCTGCCTGAGGATGTGTTCGTATTCCTTCACTGAATGCGATCCGGACACCAACTCACGACCGTTCAGCCCCATGGCCGGGACCGAGTTAATTCCGCGTTCAAGGTAGAAACCTTCAAGTTCACGGACCTCGCTAGCGAACGCCTCGCTAGTCAAAATCTCGCGGGCGCGGGTGGTTGAAAGTCCTGCTTCACCGGCCAGGCGCACCAATGTTTCGTGATCGCTGGGGTTCTGGCCGTGGGTGAAATATGCCTCGAGCAGGATTTTCTTCAGCGCAACCTGGCGGCCTTCCTGCACGGCCCAGAGCAGAAGGCGATGGGCATCGAAGGTGTTGTAGAAATGGCTGCGCTTTTCCAGGTCGAACTGAAAACCGATGGCTTTGCCACGCGCGATGATCATTTCATTGCGCGAGGCAACTTCTTCGGCGCTGCGACCGTATTTGCGCATCATGTGCTTGATGGCGTGCTCGCCCTCGGCCGGCATGTCCGGGTTCAGTTCGAAAGGCTTGAAGGTCAACTCCACAGCAACTTCGCTGGCAACATTTGCGATGGCTTGTTCCAGCGCTGTGGCGCCGAGTGCGCACCAGGGGCACACCACATCCGACACAAAGTCGATCCTGACAGGAAAAGTCATTTTTTCGACTCCGTCAGCTGTTGGCGGTACTCAGTGGTGGTGATTCCGGCATAGCCCCAGTTATCGGTATCGACCTCTTCAATGACGATATGCGTGAGGTGCGGATCCTTGTTGAGCACTGTTTGCATGGTTCTGGTTATTTCGGCGATGACTTGGGATTTCTGTTCCTTGGTGACGCCATCGCGGGTGATACGAACGCTGATGAAAGGCATGGGGAAGTCTCCTGTTGGCGCCCCATCGACATGATGAGGTGAGCAGTGGGATGGACTTTAAAGTGTCGCTTTCAGTGGATAAATCAGGGGCGGAGAACATCACTTGTGACGCTGTGTAATCAATACATCTGCAGAAGGTAAATCGCCCTCCCTGGCGGCGGCCGCAGGGGAGGGCGAATGCTACGGCAGGAGGAATGAATCAGTTCTGCGCTTTGCTCATGTGGGTGAAAAGCTCGGTGGGCACTTTCTTGCCGTTGGAAAGGTATTGGTTGCTTCTGAACTTGTAGACCTCGCCTTCAGAAAGAAAACCATCGTGGTTGGTGTCCATCGCTTGAAATTCTTCACCGCCCTGAGGTGCCACAGCCAGGAGTTCTTTGAGAGAGACGCGACCATCATGGTCGGTATCTGTGCGAGCGAAAGAGTCGTCACCACACTTGCCTTCACCGCACTTGCCTTCGGCTGTCACGGACTTGTCGCTGGCTTGGCTGGCACCGCATTTGCCTTCGCCACACTTGCCTTCGCCGGCCTTGTCCGCCGATGCCAGTTGATAGCCTTGGGACAACGGCTCAACAGCAAAAGCCGCAGACGATGCCAGGCTCATGCCACCGGCTAAAGCGATAGCGGCCAGGCCAAGACTTTTTTTGTTCGAGAAAGATTTACGGTACATGGTGATTCTCCAGATACTTTGCGCGGCCGGGCCGCGGTTCACGCCACAGGGCGAATAAACCCGCAAGGAAGCTCTAGGCGAAGTGGGAAAAGCCTTGAATTACAGGGCTTATGCGCGCAAGCGGCTTCCACTTCGACAGGGCGACCTTATTCGGGTAAGGCTTATTTAGCCGGAGTCATGTATCCATGATGTATCAAGCGAGAGATGCATTTGTAAGCCAATCCCAAGACTTCGCGTGCAGGTACATAGAGATACAAAAGCTGACCTCGGCCTTTGATCACTCGTCAGGACTACGGCCTTGAAACCGGTGTCGCTGCTACGCCGACGGCAGCTTGCTGATGAAGCTTGCGCAGCAGAACCAGCGCGTCGGCAACGAAGCCGGTCACGTCTGATGCACCAGCCTCCGCAGCCAAAGCGTGCAACTGCGCCCGTCCATCCATGTCAGGGAAGTGCTCGATCCGCTGCAACAAACGGAACGCGAGAGGGCTGACCTGGGAGAATTGCACCTGGCCACTCGGCACACGGCTGATCAGCAGCAACGTCGGTTGTTCTGGCGGTTCAGAAGGCAGATAACCTGGCCCAAGACGATGTACGGCCCAGGTGTAAGCCAACGGCCAGACGAGCGGGGAAAGCCTGAGGGGGCGGGCGAGTAACTGTTCCGCATCACTGGCTTTTAACGGCGCAGCGTCCAACTGTTGCAGCGCCATCTCCACCCACTCGTAATGGGCCAATTCAGGCAAGAACGGGTACCAGGGATGCTCAAAGCCAGGCGCGTCCTCCAGGCTCGCTACGAAGTCTACAAACTCACGAGCAATTTCTCCGAAACGTGGCGTTTGCGCGCGGTAGTCACGCAAAAAACGTCGGACCAGCGCACGCCAGCCAGCATCGCCCAACACGGCAACCAGTACCGGAAACGTTCCGCCCAGCAAACTCAGGAGATTATTGAACACCAGGTTGAGATAGACCTGTGCTCTTGCGGGATTCATCTGCGCAGGCGGCGCGTAACTGTCCGGGTCACGCAGGTAACGGGTCAGCGCGAGCTGCTGACTGTGCAAACTTGCAGTGGAGTCAGCCATCGACGGTCACCCGCACCAAAGCGTCCGCGTCGCGCTGCAACCGCCTGATGGTATTCAGCTCAGCCACAAGTTCGTCGTAAGACGGAAAGTTGAAATCGCGCTCCAGCAGCGTTGGCTTTACACCAAAGAGGCCATAAGCCTGTTCCAGCAATGACCAGACTACCGGTTTGACCGAAGCACCATGGGTGTCGATTATCAGGTCATCGGCTTCGTCGTAATGCCCAGCCACGTGCATGGCGACTACGCGTTCTGGTTCCACGCCGGCCAGGAAAACCGTTGGATCAAACCGATGGTTCACTGAGTTGACGTACACATTATTAACGTCGAGCAACAGGTCGCAATCGGCCTCGCGAAGTACTGCATTGGTGAACGTAAGTTCGTCCATATCCTGATGAGCAGCGGCGTAATAAGAGACGTTCTCTACGGCAAGACGGCGGCCGAGGATGTCCTGTGCACGACGGATGCGCGCAGCCACGTGATGAACCGCCTCCTCAGTAAATGGCAACGGCAGCAGGTCGTATAGATGGCCATCGTCACTGCAGTAACTCAGGTGTTCGCTATAAAACGGCACGTGGTAGCGATCGAGAAATCCTCGTACTTGCTCAAGAAAAGACTCGTCCAGAGGCGCACTGCCACCTAGCGACAGTGACAGGCCATGGCATGACAACGGGTAGCGTTCAGCTAGCGACTGCAGAGCATCCCCATGAGCGCCGCCGATGCCGATCCAGTTCTCTGGAGCAACCTCTAGAAAATCGAAATCCCCAACGGGGGCGTCACGAAGTGTTTTGAGTAGTGCGCGGCGCAATCCGAGTCCAACGGTCGCCTCACGAGGGGGCTGTGGAGCTAACGATATTGATGATGAAATGTTCGTTTGCATTCGCTTGATTCTCCGACTCGATGTAACTGACGAAAGCAATGTCGATTCAGCGTGCATTCAAACGCTGGATACACCGATGGATAAATGCATCCAGGCTCAGCTTGCCGGCGCCTGTGAACAGCAGCGGCACAAGTGCTACGAGGTAGATCAAGGGCAGCTTGTAATTGCCGTAGCCTTGGTTGCTGATGGAGTAGCCTCTTGCGAGTTCGCTCAACGTCGACCAGTCTGCTGGCCAGTGAACTGCGGCAGTTGCCACGACGGTGACCACGATGAGGATCAGTGCTGAAAGACGTGTTCCCAGACCTACAAGCAAAGCAATGGAACAGAGCAGTTCTGCCCACATTGATAACTGCCAATTGAACGTAGCGGGCAGCTGATTGAAGGGAAAAGGAAAGGCACCTTGAATGCTTGGGAACCAGTTCTCACCGTTCCACTTTTCCCACCCGGCCTCAAAAAACTCCCACGCCAGAAAAACGCGCAGGCTTAAAGGCGCGATCCAGTCTCCGACGCGATCGAGGTTAAGGTGCAGCCGATTCAAGACCGATGACGTGTTTGTTTGCATTGATTTAAACCTCCGACTTGTCGTCAAGAAAGTGGAAGCATTTCAGGTGCTCCCAATGAGAGGTGCCAGGCACGGTACCCACTGCGCTGGCCGTGACCGTAGTTCATCGGGTTGGTGTATCTCGCTTGTGTCTTGCGCTGCTGGAAGCTCAATGTTGTGTAACGCGTCCGCCTCTATACACACTTGGATACAGACCAATACCCGACAATGGTTGTGGCAAGGTTTGATTCATTCGAGATGTCACGTCCAACTGAACACCGTTGTTCCAAATGCGTCGAAGAAGGCTAAGCCACTCTCGTTCCCAGCCAATGAGTTCAACTTCCTGATGCTCACAAACCTTTGGTATGTCGTCCTGCCATCCACGCAATTGACCGACGAACTTGCGGCAGTACGCTTGCTTGGTCAGCCATTCGTTGCCTTTCGTGATGACAAAGGGACGGCGCATCTTCTATCCGATGTCTGTGTCCATCGTGGTGGCTCGCTTTCGGCCGGCGCCAAAGTCGGGGAGAGCGTGCAGTGTCCCTACCACGGGTGGCGGTTCGGAGCGGATGGCATCTGCACCCATATCCCGGCACAGCCGGATTTGCGCATCCCCGCCAAGGCTCGAGTCGATGCCTATCCCACACTTGAACGCTACGGCTGGGTCTGGGCATTTCTCGGCGATCTGCCCGAGCACGAAAGGCCGCCGCTACCCGTGCTCGACTGGATAGATGACGCGAACATTCGTGTGGTTCCCGGGTATTTCGACTGGGAGGCAAGTTGGGATCGGGTCATTGAGAACGGGCTCGACTTTGCGCACGCGCCATTCGTTCACGGCAGCACGTTCGGCGACCCTGATCATCCTGAGATCGATGCATTTGAAGTGGATGGCGATGCATGGAGTGGGCGCGCGAAGATGATCATGCGGCGCCCAAAACGCACCGGGTTATTTCGACGTAAATCTGCGACTGAGCGGGTGAGCGTGGAGACGATTCCAGGCTTTCATCTGTCTGGCCCGTGCACGACGCTGGAACTTGAATTGCCGAATGGGTGGCGAATCCACATTGTCTCGGCGCATGTCCCCATTGATGCCAACCGCACGCGAACCTGGTGGATGATGGGCCGTACATTCCTCCGATCCCCCCTGTTTGACCGACGTTTTGTTGCCAGCAATATTCGGATCTTCGAGCAGGATCATGAAGTGCTGAAAAACGTCCGGCCAGAACGTGTACCGGATTCCTGGCAGCAGGAAGTGTCGTTGAAGTCGGATGCGTTGCAGATTTTCTTCAGGCGTCGTGTGAAAGAGTTGGAGCAGAACGGCTGGCGTATCGATGAAGACCGACTTGGACGAGAATTTACGGGGCGAAAGGCGTGCGCGGTGCCGAGCCCCGGACGTCGGCAGGCGCGTGCCTGGGCGATTGAGACCATCCCGCTGACGCAGGTTGAAGCAGTCGAAGACGCTTCAAAGCTGTAGCGGGATTGCGCCTGAAATCACGCGCCGTACCGTTTCCTATCTGTGCTGAACAGCCTAGGGGATCAAACGCATCTCCCGCAGTTTGTCGAACACGTCAAAAAACGCCTGATCGCTCGCCTGGTAGGCAGTGAAACCCATCATGCGGCTTTTCGACATGTCCGTGACCACTTCGATCGGGCGACCAAGATCTGCATCGGTATGCCATGGGGAAATCAGGCGACTGATATCGGATTCTTGCAAATCGTGTTCGGCAACTATCTGCGTCCATACGGCTTGGTCGTCTGCCATCTGCTTCTCCAGAGGAGAGGGTGACGCAGGATAATCAGCAGCAGGCAAGTCGAAGTATTCGGCAATTCGGCCCCACATCCATTTCCAGCGAAATACGTCGCCATTGGTGACATTGAACGCCTGGTTAGCCGCAGCCGGAGTGGTGGCCGCCCACAGTTGTTGTTTCGCCAACTGCCGCGCGTCCGTCATATCGGTGAGGCTGTCCCACTGCACCCTCGATCCGGGAAACACAAAGGGGCGATTGGTGTGTTTGCACACCGAGGCATAGACGGCGAGGGTGGTTGCCATGTTCATCGCATTGCCCACGGCCACCCCGGTGACGGTGTGCGGGCGATGGACGCTCCAGGTGAAGCCGTCCTGTTCAGCAGCGGCGAAGAGTTCGTCTTCCTGGGCGTAATAGAAATTCTCGACGTCCAGACGACCTTGTTCCTCGCGAAACGGTGTCTGCGGAAGGCTGCCTTTACCATAGGCTTCGAACGGGCCGAGGTAGTGCTTCAGGCCAGTGACCAGTGCTACGTGTTCGACGCTCTTGGCTGGGCGAACCGCAGCGAGCACGTTGCGTACCATGGCGGCGTTAACCCGAATGTTCTCGGCTTCTGTGGCTTGCCGTGACCATGTGGTAATGAACACGTGAGTGGGTTTCAAATCCCTCAGCGCCTGTTCCAGCGACGCCGGGTCCTGAAGATCTGCCGCGACAGGGATCACGCCTTGCGCTTGCGATGGATGCCTCGAAAGGGCGGCGACCTGCCATTTGTTGTCGATGAGTAACTGGGTGATGGCGCTGCCGACAATGCCGCTGGCGCCCACGACTAAAGCTGTCTGGGTCATAGGTTTCTCCTGGATTTGAGTTTGGGAGTCCGTGTGGGCAGCAGAGGTTCAACCGGAAAATCCGTTAGAGTGTTCGCTACTCCCTGTAGAAGTCTGTGAACAATGACTCGTCCGCTGTTTGTTTCTCTGGATGGCCCCAAAGGCGTCGGCAAAACCTCGCTGTTGGAGGCGATCACTGAAGCCCTGAGGGCAGGCAACCAGAAAGTCATCCGACTGTGCGAGAAAAAAAGCGACCCGTTCAGGGGCGAGACAATGCATCTGGTGAACCGGCTCGCCCGACATCCTGACCGGGATCTGGAACTCGAAGTCTGCCAACGCCTGGCTGATAGCCGCCGCTGGATCTCCCGGCACGTGCTGCCCAGACAACCCACCGAGAGCATCATCCTGATCGATCGCTGGTACCCGTCCGAGGCCGCCTTTCGCCGGACAGTCCCGTTTGCAGAAATCCTGCAGCTCAATATTGATCGCAATGTCCAAGTGCCCGACCTGCTTGTCGGGGTGGTCACAGCTCCGGAGATTTCGTGGGCGAGGGCAGGGGCACGACGGCGCGGCCTGAGCAGCACTGTGCTTCGGGGGCTTGAGGAGCATGCCGCTTGCACTCAGGCGTTCGAGCAAGCCGCTGCCGATCAGGGTTGGTTTTTGTGCCGGAATGAGGGAACGATCGAGGAGGCGACGAGGCGGGTGGTCGTGGAGATCAATCAGGTGATGAGCCGCCGGAATATTCCCTTGGTCTGATGCGTGAGCACGCGCGCGAATCTGCGCCGCCGACGAGCGGTGCAAATATTACAAAGTATTTCACCGCTCAGCGAGGTCAAGTAGTCAGGTTTATTCAGAGGTTTCAAGATGAGATTTGCACGTTTTTGCCAGGCACTTTCCAACTGGGCGGGTAGCCCGAAGACCTTTTTGACAGCGATCCTCCTGATCGTCGCCTGGGCGGGAACAGGGCCATATTTTCACTACAACGACACCTGGCAACTCATCATCAACACGTCGACCACGATCATTACGTTCCTGATGGTGTTCCTCATTCAAAACACCCAGAACCGCGACAACGACATTTTGCATTTGAAGATTGATGAGCTGATACGCGCCACCAACGAAGCGCAGAACGCCACGCTGGGTCTGGAGAAGATGGAGGCGCGCGAGCTGAGAAAACTTCGGGATCGGTATCGTGCGCTGGGTGAATCGAGTGAAATTGATGTAGAGCCGATCCATGATAATGGCGCTCGTTAGGATTTCGAGTGGTGGTCTTTTTTCTGTCGCTATCGTGACGGTTCACAAGCGGCAATATTTTTGATCTTCATGATCGCTCAGTGCTCGTGGACAATCCGCGCTCTGTTCCGAGGTAGTTCAGCGTGGGCGAATCCCTCGCAAAACCATCGTTTGACTGAGCGCGGCGACCGAAAAGATTTGCAGGTGGCCTGGCGTTCAGCGGTGAGATCCAAGCCTGCCTTCACAGCCGAGTGACTGTCAGTTATGCGTTGTTAGTGCTTATTAGCGCCCGGCTACCGAAGTATGTCGCGTGGAGACTTTTTCGCTGACCACTCAAGACTCTGCAGCGGTTTTCGATGCCCGTGGCCTGCACGAAACGGCGGTACGATGTACGAACATTTTTGACATCCCTGTGTCTTTGCCATCGTCACGATCATGTGGGAAACGGCTGATATTTATTTCGCAGAATTCCTACATTTTGTTTGCCTCACCAGCAAAAAACGTGGTTATTATCTGCCGGCGCTTCGGGTCACAAACCCGGCGCCAGAAGATTGCCGTGTGTCCACAGACCCGGCAGTCGCAGCCGATCGGGACCACCCTGGCGCTGTCATCCCCGCGCAGGTTGTTCCTCGTCGTTGACCCTCAAAATGGAAGGCGAGGTTTCAATTGGTCACGCGGTTTGCAATCGTCGATGTAGTGAATGGGGCGACGTCTGTCGCCAATGATTCGACCCACCTTCCAGTTGCCTGCGCCGACCGCGCGGCGGCGTTCTTCTCCAGCCTGTCTCCCCCCGAATTTCTGCGTGTGCCCGCGTTCAACGCGAGTCTGCACGCGCGCGCCGTACCATCCTCCTGAATTCGAATGACCGTGCCGGCATCTGATGCCGGGGCCTGACTGGCGGGGCATGTTCTGTCCCGGCCGGATCACAACAATAAAGTAGTCATGGACGGTAGTCTCCGATGCTCGATAACACTTCCTTGCGTGGGACGAATCCAACGCAGCCCGACGTTTGCTCCTTGAAACCGTTCGATGCAGACCTGTGCGTGCACGGTCTGTTTGAGGCGCAGGTGCTGCGCAACCCTGATGCCATCGCCGCACGCTGGCAGCAGGAGGCGCTCAGTTATCGTGAACTGAACACCCGCGCCAACCGGTTGGCCCATCACCTTCGCAAGCTCGGGGTCGGGCCGGACGTGCGAGTCGGACTGTGCCTGGAGCGTTCGTTGGAAATGCTGGTCGGCGTACTCGCGGTGCTCAAGGCCGGCGGCGCCTATGTGCCGCTGGACCCGTCTTATCCGCAGGCGCGGCTGGCGCACATGCTGGCCGACAGCGCACCGCCGGTGGTGCTGACCCATGGACAGGCGCGCGTTGTTTTGCGGGCGGCGCTCGAACAGTCGGCGACCACCCCCACTCTGCTGGATCTGGCCGACGCCCGCGATTGGGCTGCGCTTGCGGCTGACAACCTTGATCCTCACGCGATCGGCCTGACACCCCGTCACCTGGCTTACGTGATCTACACCTCCGGCTCCACCGGCACCCCGAAAGGCGTGATGGTCGAGCATCGCGGGCTGGTTGCGGTGAGTGCTGACTGGGCGCAGCTCTATGAGTTGGGCGAGCCGATCAACCACCTGCAAATGGCCGGTTTTTCCTTCGACGTGTTCAGCGCGGACCTGATCCGTGCGCTGGGTTTTGGCGGCACGCTGGTGCTGTGTCCACGGGACACCCTGATGGACCCGCCGGCCCTGTATCGCTTGATACGTGACGCGCGCATCGGCTTTGCCGACTTCGTGCCGGCGCTGCTCAATCCACTGTTGGCGTGGGTAGAAGAGACCGGCCACGACCTGTCGTTCCTGCGCACCGTGGTCTGTGGCTCCGACATCTGGACCGCCCACAGCGCCCGGCAATTACGCAGGCTGTGCGGTGAGCAGGTGCAGATCGTCCAGGCCTATGGCGTCACCGAGGCGAGCATCGACAGCACCTGTTTTGAATTCACCGAAGGCAGCCGGATCGACGCGGTGTTGCCCGTCGGCCGGGCACTGCCCAATACCCGGATTTACCTGCTCGACGCTGACGGTACAGCGGTTGCCGAGGGGGGAGCCGGTGAACTGTACATCGGTGGCGTCGGCGTGGCGCGCGGTTATCTGAACCTGCCGCAACTGACCGCTGAGCGTTTCATCGACAGCCCGTTCGTGGCGGGCGAGCGTCTGTATCGCACCGGCGATCTGGCGCGTTACCGGGCCGACGGCCAATTGGAATTCCTCGGCCGCAACGATTCCCAGGCCAAATTGCGCGGGCTGCGTCTGGAGCTGGGGGAAATCGAAACCCGGCTCGCGGACATACCGGGCGTGCGGGAAAGCGTGGTGTTGCTGCGTCAGGACAGTCCCGGTGAACCGCGTCTGGTGGCCTACTACTGCGAAAAACCAGACTCAACGCTGAGCCCGCGCGCGCTGCGTGAACAGCTGCAAACCAGTCTGCCGGACTACATGGTGCCAACCGCCTTCGTGCGTCTCGATGCGTTGCCGCTGACCGCCAACGGCAAGGTCGATCGGCCAAACCTGCCGGCGCCGGACATCGAGGCGTTCGAGCAGCAGGAGTATCAGGCACCACAAGGCCCGCTGGAAACAGCGCTCGCCGCAATCTGGGCCGACGTGCTCGGCGTCGAGCAGGTCGGGCGTCAGGATCAGTTCTTCGCCCTCGGCGGTCACTCGCTGCTGGTGATGCGCGTGCTGGCGCAGGTTCGCCATGCGCTGGGGCTGGAAGTGGCACCCTCGACGCTGTTTGCCGCGCCGGTCCTGGCTGAGTTCGCCGAACGGCTGCACGCCAGTCAGGCGGCGGCTCGTCCAGCCATCACAACCCTTGAACGCTCGGGCGCGCAAACGTTGTCGTCTGCTCAGCAGCGCCTGTGGTTTTTGGCGCAAATGGAGGGTGGCAACGCCGCCTATCACATGCCGTTGAACCTGCGTTTGCGCGGTTCGCTGGACGTGGCAGCACTCGAACGCAGCTTCAATCAACTGGTGGCGCGCCATGCGGCGCTACGCACGACGTTCATTGCCGTTGAAGGGGAAGGGCGGCAATTGGTTTCGCCGCCTGCGCACGGTATCCGGCTGACGGTGATTGACGTGCAGGGGAACGATGCGCAAAAACGCCTGAGCCGCTTGATCGACGAGGAGGGCGCCGAACCGTTCGATCTGAGCCGCGGCCCGCTGATGAGGGTCAGCCTGGTGCGGCTGGCGGCGGATGACCATGTGCTGTTGCTGACCCAGCACCACATCATCTCAGACGGCTGGTCGATGGGCGTGCTCACCCGCGAGCTCGGCCAGCTGTACGCAGCGGCGTTACAGGATCGCGACGATCCGCTGCCGCCATTGCCGGTGCAGTACGTGGATTACGCCGTGTGGCAAAAACAGTGGCTGTCCGGTGACGTTCTGGAGCAGCAAAGCCGTTATTGGCGTGAAACCCTCAGCGGCGCACCGGTGCTGCTGGAGCTGCCGACCGATCACAAGCGCCCGCCCGTGCAGGATTACCTCGGCGGCTTTGTTCCATTGGTCTTCGACGAAGCTCTGACCGCGCGATTGAAAGCCCTGGGCATGCAGCAAGGCACGACGCTGTTCATGACTCTGCTGGCCGGTTTTTCGCTTTTGTTGTCGCGCCTGTCGGGGCAAAGCGACGTGGTGATCGGCGTGCCGTCGGCCAACCGCCCGCAACAGGAACTGGAAGGGCTGATCGGTTTCTTCGTCAATACGTTGGCTCTGCGGATGACTCAATCGGGTACGCCGTCGGTGGCGCAATGGCTGCAACAGGCGCGGAGAGTGGCGCTGGAGGCTCAGGAGCATCAGGACCTGCCGTTCGAGCAAGTGGTGGAATTGCTCAACCCGCCGCGCAGTCTGGCCCACAGTCCGCTGTTCCAGGTGCTGTTTGCCTGGGAACAGGATCAGGATTCCGATCTGCTGCTGACCGGGCTTGAGGTGACCCCGGCCGAGAGCAGCCATCACGTGGCCAAGTTCGACCTGCAACTGGCCCTCAGTGAGCGTGACGGGCGGATCGTCGGCGGTCTGGAATATGCTTCGGGCCTGTTCGAGCGCGGCACCGTCGAGCAGTTCGGCGAGTACCTGCGTCGGGTACTGACGCAGATGTTCGAGAATAGCGAGCAGTCGCTGGCGGGGATCAAGCTGCTGAGCGCCGAGCAACACCAGCAGATCGTTCATGACTGGAACCGCACCGCCCGGGAAACCGCGTCGCTACCCGGTTGCGTGGCGCGTTTCGAAAGCCTCGCCCGGCAAACACCCGACGCCGTGGCGTTGCTCGCCGACCGTGAGCAACTGAGCTACGGCGAACTGAATCGCGCCGCCAACCGCCTGGCGCGTTACCTGATCGAACAAGGCGTAGGCCCCGAGCATCGCGTCGGCCTGTGCCTGGAGCGTTCGCCGCAAATGGTCATCGGCCTGCTGGCGGTCCTCAAGGCCGGTGCGGCGTATGTGCCATTCGATCCGGCTTACCCGAGCGAACGCCTGGCGTTCATGTTCAGTGATGCGGCGCCTACCTTGCTGCTGACGCAATCGAGCCTGATGGCCGGGCTACCGGCTAACGAGGCGAAAATCTGCTGCCTGGACACTGACGCATCGCAATGGGCGCAACACCCGACGGATGATCCGCAGGTCACGGTGACACCGGAACACCTCGGCTACGTGCTCTACACCTCCGGCTCCACCGGACGACCCAAGGGCGTGGCCCACAGCCGTCGTGCGCTGGACAACCTGATCACCTGGCAACTCGATCAGGCCAGGGCACCGCAGCGGGTGCTGCAATTCGCCTCGCTGAATTTCGACGTCTCGTTCCAGGAAATCTGCAGCACGCTGTGCCAGGGCGGCAGCCTGTTGCTGATGACCGAGGACAGTCGCAAGGACCTCGCCGCGCTACGCCCGACCCTGGTGGCCGAAGGTGTACAGCGGGCGTTCCTGCCGTTCGCCGTGTTGCAGCAACTCGCCGGCCTGACCGAGGCCGATGCACCGATGCCGGCCGGCGGCTGCGAGATCATCACCGCCGGTGAAGCCCTGCAAATCAATGACGAGCTGCGTGGCTTTGTCCGCGGGCTCGGCGGCGCGCAGTTGCACAACCAGTACGGGCCGACCGAAACCCATGTGGTCAGCCAATTCAGCCTCGATTGCAACGCGGCTGAGTCCTGGCCGGACGCGCCGCCCATTGGCCGCCCCATCGCCAATGCGCGGCTGTACGTGCTGGACGAATTTCTGAATCCCGTGCCGATCGGCGTGGCAGGCGAGTTGTACATCGCTGGCGCTTGCCTGGCCCGTGGCTATCTGAACCGCCCGGACCTGACCGCCGAACGCTTCCTGCCGGACCCGTTCAGTGCCGAGCCGGGCGGGCGGATGTACCGCAGCGGCGACCTCGCGAAGTTCCAGGCCGACGGCAACGTGCAATACCTGGGACGCATCGACCAACAGGTGAAATTGCGCGGTTTCCGCATCGAGCTCGGCGAGATCGACAGCCTGTTGCATCAACAACCCGGCGTACAGGAAGCCGCCGTATTGCTGCGTGAGGACGTGGCCGGGGACAAACGTCTGGTGGCCTATGTGGTCGGCACCGCGACCCCTGAATGCCTGCGCGCCGAACTGCAACGCCAGTTGCCCGAACACATGATCCCGAGTGCCTGGGTTCGCCTGTCGCAATTGCCGCTGACCCGCAACGGCAAGCTCGACCGCCAGGCGCTGCCAGCGCCGGAACGCAGTGCCGGGGCGACTTACGAGGCGCCGCGCAATGACATTGAACGTCAGATGGCCGGGATCTGGGCCGAAGTGCTCAAGTGCGAAAGGGTCGGCATCCACGACAACTTCTTCGACCTCGGCGGCCACTCGCTGCTGGCGACGCGGATGATCTACGCGATCAACCAGCGCATGGGCGCGCAACTGTCCCTGAGCAGCCTGTTCCAGACCCCGGTGTTGCTGGATCTGGCGGCGCAGGTGTCGCGTGAAGAGCAAAGCGTTGAACCGGCATTCATCCAGCTCGAGCCGGATCGCGGCAATCGACATGAACCGTTCCCTCTTACCGATATTCAGCAAGCCTACTGGTTCGGTCGCGAGGCCACGGTCAGTCTGGGCGGCGTCAGTGCCCACGGCTACGAAGAACTGCGCATTCGCGAATTCGACGCCGAGCGTTTCGAGCGTGCGCTGAACCGCATGATCCAGCGCCACGACATGCTGCGCGTGGTGTTCCTCAGCAACGGCACGCAACAGGTACTGGGGCAGGTGCCGACCTACCATATGCCGCGCAGCGACCTGCGCGGGTTGCCCGCTGATGAAGCGCAACGCACCCTTGAGGCGACCCGCGAACGCCAGTCCCACCAGGTGCTGGACGCCAGTCGCTGGCCGCTGTTCGAGTTCAGCCTGTCGTTGCTCGACGACGGCATCACCCATTTGCACATCAGCCTCGACGCGCTGATCGTCGACGCGGCGAGCACGCAGATTCTCGCCCGCGAACTGATGGCGTTCTACGTCGATCCGACGCTGGAACTGGCGGAACCG
This sequence comes from Pseudomonas sp. HN2, assembly GCF_020736465.1. Classification (NCBI taxonomy): domain Bacteria; kingdom Pseudomonadati; phylum Pseudomonadota; class Gammaproteobacteria; order Pseudomonadales; family Pseudomonadaceae; genus Pseudomonas; species Pseudomonas sp. HN2. Next base: position 3,149,255 of record NZ_CP085885.1, on the reverse strand, counting down.
GGCCTGACTTTCCGCGACTATGTGCTGGCCGAACAACAGCTGCGCGATGGCCGCCGCTACGAGCAGGCGCTGGGCTACTGGCGTGAGCGGGTGACCACTCTGGCCCCGGCGCCGGACCTGCCGTTGGTGCGCCAGCCGGAAAGCATCGCCAACCCGCACTTCACCCGCCGCGACCGCGACATGTCGGCGGCGCAGTGGACGCAGCTCAAAGCCGTGGCTAAACAGTTTGCTGTGACGCCGTCGGTGATGCTGCTGACCGCGTTCAGCGAAGTGCTGGCGCTGTGGAGCCGCACGCCGCGTTTCACCCTGAGCCTGCCGCTGTTCAACCGCATGCCGCTGCATCCCGATGTAGACGAAATCATCGGCGACTTCACCTCGCTGGTGCTGCTGGAAGTCGGCATCGACGGTTCGCAGAGTTTCACCGACAAGGCGCGCGCGGTGCAGGCGCAACTGTGGCGCGATATCGACCATTCGGTGGTCAGCGGTGTGCGAGTACTGCGCGAATTGTCCCAGGCCCGGGGCGTGCAGCAGACGGCGATGCCGATCGTGTTCAACAGCACACTGTCGGAAGCGGCGCCGGAACTGGCCGAATTCAATCTCGCCGACGCGTTGAATGCCAGGCACATGCACAGCATCACCCAGACCCCGCAGGTGTGGCTCGACCATACGTTGCTGGAGCTGGAAGGACGCCTGCTGTTTAACTGGGACAGCATCGACGAACTGTTCCCGCAAGGGATGATCGAGCAGATGTTCGTCGCCTATAACACGCTGCTCGACAGCCTGTGCGAGCCGGCAGCCTGGGGCGCAAACACGCCGCAATTGTTGCCGCAGGCGCGCTTGCCGGCACCGGTCGACAACCAGCACACGCTGCCGTTGATGCACGACTTGTTCGAACGTCAGGCCCTCGCGACACCGGATGCGCTGGCGGTAATCGGTGCGCGACAGCTGACGTACGCCCAGCTACGCAACGAGGCGCGGCAACTCGGCGCCCGTCTGCAAGCGCAAGGCGTGCTGCCGAACCGCTTGGTCGCGGTGGTGATGGAGCGCGGTTGGGAGCAAGTGGTCGCGACCCTGGCGATTCTGTATGCCGGCGGCGCTTATCTGCCCATTGAGCCGACTCAGCCGGCGGAACGGCTGCGGCATATTCTGGAGCGGGCCGAGGCGAGTCTGGCCCTGACCCAACCAGCGCTGCTCGACAAAATCGAATGGCCGGCGCAAGTCACGGCCATCGCGGTGAGCGATGAAGGCTCAACCGATGTACTGCCACTGCAACCGGTGCAGGTGAACGAAAGCGACCTGGCTTACGTGATCTATACCTCGGGTTCCACCGGCCAGCCCAAAGGCGTGGTGATCGATCATCGCGGTGCGGTCAATACCTTGCTCGACATCAACCGACGCTTTGCCGTCGGCCCGAACGACCGCGTATTGGCGATCTCGTCGCTGAGCTTCGACCTGTCGGTCTATGACTTCTTCGGCACCCTCGCCGTGGGCGCGGCGGTGGTCATCCTCGAACCGCAACTGTCACTTGATCCGGCGCACTGGCTGGTGTTGATCGAACGTCACCAGGTCAGCGTGTGGAACTCGGTCCCGGCGCTGCTCGGCATGCTGGTCGAGTACGTAGAGGGCGAGGGCGGCGCGTTGCCCGCCAGCCTGCGGGTGGCGATGCTGTCCGGTGACTGGATTCCATTGACTCTGCCCGAGCGGGCCTGGGCCTTGCAGGCGGATTTGCAGTTGATCAGCCTGGGCGGTGCCACCGAAGCGTCGATCTGGTCGATCTGCTACCCGGTGCAGCATGTCGACCCGGCGTGGCGCAGCATTCCCTACGGCAAGGCCCTCGATCATCAGCGCTTCTACGTGCTGGATGAAACGCTGCAGGTGCGCCCGACCTGGGTCGCGGGGCAGCTGTACATCGGCGGTATCGGTCTGGCGAAAGGTTACTGGCGCGATGACAAGCTCAGCGCCGGCAGTTTCTTTGATCATCCACTGACCGGTGAGCGCCTGTATCGCACCGGCGACCTGGGGCGCCTGCTGCCGGACGGCAACATCGAATTCCTCGGCCGCGAAGACAATCAGGTCAAGGTTCAGGGTTATCGCATCGAGCTGGGCGAAATCGAAGCGGCGCTCAATCGCCATCCCGGCGTGCAGAGCGCGGTGGTGCGGATTTTGGGCAGCGCGCTGGGCGAGAAGCGTCTGGCGGGTTATGTGCTCAAGGCCGATCCGGCGTTGCAGGCCAACGATTTCAGCGCGTACCTGAGCGACAAACTGCCGGCCTACATGATTCCGCCGTCGTTCACCTTTGTTGAAGCGTGGCCGTTGTCGTCCAACGGCAAAGTCGACAAGAAACGCCTGCCGGAACCGGAGCAGATCGAGGAGCAAGGGCCGGCGATCGAAGTCGATGGCCCGCAGGAGCAACGGCTGGTGGCAATCGTGCAGGACGTGCTCAAGCGCGATTCCATTGCTGCCAACGCCAATCTGCTGAACCTCGGCGCAACGTCGATCGATATCGTCAGGATCAGCAACGCCTTGTCCGGCGCCTTGCAGTTCCGCCCGCACGTGGCGCAACTGCTGGCCCAACCAACGTTGCTGCATCTGCTTGGCATGTACCGCCAGAACCGGGCGCGGCAGGATGTGCTCGGCAACGTGCAGCAAGCCCCGGATCCCGTACAGGACATCATCGAAGATCCCCAGCAGCGGGCGCAGTTCAAGGCCGAACAGCGCGGACGCCGCGACTTCGCTCAGACCCTGCCGGCGCTGGCGCTGGACCTGCCGCAAGACCCGGCCTTCGCCCGACGTTTGAGCAATTACCGCTCGGTGCGTCAATACGATCAGCAACCGATCGCCACCCGGGCCTTCGCGCACGTACTGGCGGCGTTGGCCCAAGGGCAACTCGATGGCGAGGTGAAATACCAGTTCCCGTCGGCGGGCGGGCTGTACCCGATTCAGGCGTACCTCTACGTCAAGCCGGATCGCGTGCTCGGCGTGCCCGGCGGCGCGTATTACTACGATCCCCGCCAGCATCGTCTGCTGGCGCTCCAGAGCGGAGCGCTCGACCCGGACACCTATGACTATTTCGTCAACCGTCCGGTGTACGAGAACGCCGCGTTCTCGCTGTTCTTCATCGCCGACATGGCGGCGATTCGTCCGTTGTACGGCGAGCGCAGCCGCGACTTCTGCCACATCGAAAGCGGCGCCATGGCCCAGTTGCTGAGCATGACCGCCGTCGAGCAGGGCCTGGGCCTGTGCGGTATCGGCTCGGTCGAAGAACAGCAACTGACCACGCTGTTCGACCTCGGGCCGAGCCATGAATTGATCTACTCGATGATCGGCGGCCTGCGCACGGCCGATGAACGACACCGCGCGCCAGTCGAGGCGTTTGCCATCGAGCCTGTGACCGCCAGCCTGGACGATGAAGACATGGAGGAATTCGAAGTATGACTGCCGATCAATTGCTGGCGTTGTTCGCTCGCCATGGCGTGGTGCTCGAGGTTGACGGTGACAGGCTGCGCTGCAAGGCGCCGCGCGGGTTTCTCACCGAACAGCTGACCCAGGCGCTCAAGCGTCACAAACAGGAACTGATCGCCTTGCTCGGCGGGCAAGATGACGCGGTAATTCCCCGTCGTGCAGGTGCGAACGGGGCCTGGCCATTGTCGTTTTCGCAACGGCAACTGTGGTTTCTTGATCAACTGGAACCCGGCAACCCGTTCTACAACGTGCCGACGGCGGTAACGCTGAAAGGGCAGTTGGACGTCGCGCAACTGGAGCAGGCGCTCAACCAACTGGTGGCCCGCCACGAAGTCCTGCGCACGACGTTTTGCAGCGTGGACGGTGAACCGCGTCAGGTGGTGCATTCGTCGATGCCGCTGTCGTTGTCGGTGACGGATCTGCGCCAAGTGCCTGCCGACGAGCGTGAGCAGCAAGTGCGAATCGCCGTCGAACAGGATGCCCGGGCGCCGTTCGATCTGGCCGCCGGCCCACTGCTGCGGGCGTCGTTACTGCACGTGGCCGACGATGAATACCTGTGGCTGTACAGCGTGCATCACATCATCGCCGACGGCTGGTCGATGGGAGTGATCCTGCATGAAATCGCCACGCTGTACGGCGATTATCTGCGTGGCGAAACCTCGACTCTTGCGCCGTTGTCGGTGCAATACGCCGACTACGCGTGCTGGCAGCAACAGCGGGTGGGTGGTGCGGCGCTGGACGCGCAGCTCGATTACTGGCGCCGCACCCTGGACGACGCGCCGCTGTTATCGACCTTGCCCGCCGACCGGCCGCGACCGCTGGTGCAGCGCTTTGTCGGGGCCACGTTCAGTTCGTCCGTCGATGGCGGCACCTTGCGTGAACTCACCGCGCTGGCCCGGCAGACCCAGGGCACGCTGTTCAACGTGTTGCTGGGCGCATTGGCGGTGCTGCTGTGGCGCCACAGCGGTCAGCAGGATCTGTGCATCGGCACGCCGTTCGCCAATCGCAATCGTCCGGAAATCGAGCCGCTGATCGGTCATTTCGTCAATACGCTGGTGCTGCGTCAGCGCCTGAATCCGCAGCAGACCTTCGCTGAACTGCTGCGTGAGGTGCGGGGGCAGATGTTCGACGTCCACGCCCATCAGGACGTGCCGTTCGACCGCGTGGTCGAGGCCGTCAACCCGCCGCGCGATCCCGGTCACTCACCGTTGTTCCAGGTGATGCTGGTGCTGCAGAACACCCCGGGCAACGCGGTGCACATGCCCGCTCTGGAACTGGCGCCGTACGGCACCAGCAGTGCAACGGCCAAGTTCGATCTGGCATTCGAATGGGTCGAGCGGGCAGGGCGCCTGGACTTGCTGGTGGAATACAACACCGACCTTTACGACGTTGCGACCATCGAACGCCTGAGCGGGCACTACCGCCACCTGCTCGAGCAGATCGCCGCCGACGCCAAGCAACCGATCAATGCCTTGCCGTTGATGAACAAGGCGGAGCGTCAGCAGATGCTGGTGGAGTTCAACCGCGCCGCGCCACTGACGCAAGCGGCGCCCTGCGTGCATCAACTGGTCGAATCGCAGGCGGCGAGCAACCCTCAGGCCTGCGCAGTTGTTTTCGAGGGTGAGTCGCTTGACTACGCCGAACTCAATGCCCGGGCCAACCGCCTGGCGCGGCACTTGCGCAACTTGGGCGTCGGCCCGGATGTGCGCGTGGCGGTGTGCATCGAGCGCTCGCTGGAGTTGCCGGTCGCGTTGCTGGCAGTGCTCAAGGCCGGCGGCGCCTACGTGCCGCTGGATCCGGATTATCCGCTGGGGCGCCTGAGCCATATGCTCGGTGACAGCACGCCGGCGGTGCTGCTGACCCTCGGCTCGGCGCACGCTTTCCTGCGGCAAGCCGTGCAAGGCTCGACCTGGGAAGCGCCGATTCTCGACCTCGAAAAAGATGCCGCGAGCTGGGCGTCATTGCCGGCGGACAATCTTGATCCGCGCCATGTCGGCGTCACCCCTGACCACCTCGCCTACGTGATCTACACCTCGGGCACCACCGGTTTGCCCAAGGGTGCGATGGTCGCCCACCGTGGCCTGAGCAACCTGCTGCTGTGGTGTTTGCAGGTCTGCGGCGAAGCGGGGGCGATGCTGCACAAGATTCCGTTCGGTTTCGATGCCTCGGCGTGGGAGACGTTCTGGCCGCTGGCAACTGGCGGGCGGCTGGTGATCGCGCGGCCCGGCGGGCATTACGAACCAGCGTATCTGGCGCGCGAGGTGCGCGAACGGAAGGTCACGGCGCTGGTGTTCGTGCCGGCGATGCTACAGCTGTTTCTGGAGGTCGACGAGGTCAGCCAGTGTGCGTCGCTGACTGACGTGTTCAGCGGCGGCGGTGAACTGCCACCGGCTCTGGCCCGGCGCTTTCAGGAGCGCCTGCCCCATGCGCGGCTGCACAACGTCTACGGCCCGACCGAAACCACGGTGATCAACAGCATCTGGACCCTGGAGCCTGGCGCCGAGGTTCCGGCCCGGCAGCTGCCGATCGGCCGGCCGATTTCCAATAACCGTTTTTACGTGCTTGATGACCGCGACCAGCCGGTGCCGGTAGGCGTGACCGGGCATCTGCACATTGGCGGCGTGGGCGTGGCCCGTGGCTATCTGGGACTGGAGCAGCTCAGTGCCGAGCGCTTTATCGACAATCCGTTTGTGACAGGCGATCGGCTCTATCGCAGCGGCGATCTGGCGCGTTATCGCCCGGACGGTCAACTGGAATTTCTCGGTCGCAACGACTTTCAGGTCAAGTTGCGCGGCGTGCGTCTGGAACTGGGCGAGATCGAGGCCCGGCTCGAAGCGTTTCCCGGCATTCGCAGCGCCGTGGTGCTGATGGTCGGCGAAGCAGCGCAGGATCAGCGGCTGGTGGCCTGTTGCGTGGTGGCCGAGACCGTGGACGAAGCAGCGGTGCACGCCCATCTGGCGACGACACTGCCCAGAGCGGTGATCCCCGGCAGCTACCTGTGGCTCGACGCGCTGCCACTTACCGCCAACGGCAAGGTCGACCGAACCGCGCTGACAGCGTTGGCGGATGAAGAGATGACTAACCGCCAGGTCAACCTGAGCAGCCCGCGCGATCACATCGAACTGGCGTTGTACCAGATCTGGAAAAGCCTGTTGCTGGCGCCGCAGATCGGCATTCGCGACAACTTTTTCAATGTCGGCGGCACCTCCATCGCTGCAATCAAAATGGCCCATGAAATCAGCCAGCAGTTCGCGGTCGAAGTGCCGGTGCGCGTGGTGCTCAGCTACCCGACCATCGAAGCGCTGGGCGGCTGGCTGCGGGTCGGGGCCAACCCGGCGCTGGCCCAGAGCAACCTGATCGAATTCCGACGCGGCAGCGGCCAGCACAACGTGGTGTGCATTCACCCGGCGGGCGGCACGGCGTTCTGCTACCTATCGCTGGCCAAGGTGCTGCCGGATACAACCGGCGTCTACGGCGTGCAATCGCCGGGGCTGAATCCGGGGGAGAGCACCGAGCCGACGGTCGAAGCGATGGCCGAGGCCTACTTGCGCCAGATTGAGCCGCTGACACAGCAACCGCTGATCCTCACCGGGTTGTCGTTCGGCGGCCTCGTAGCCTATGAAATGGCGCGACGGTTGACGGCGGCGGGGCATCGTCAGGTGACGGTGGTGCTGCTTGACACCCAGGGTAGCGACGACCCCGGTTTCCGCGAGCAGATCGGCACCGTGGACATGGCCGAGTTTCGCGACAAACTGGTGCGCTTCAACGGCATGTACCCCGGCATCGAAGACGCCCAGGTCGAGCGCTATTTCAACATCTACAACCACAACCGGCTGGCCATGGCCGCTTATGAGTGCTCGCCGCGCGCCGGTCGTGTGGTGCTGATCCAGGCGCGGGAAGATTTCAGCCGCCATCAGTTGCATGAACTGCGCGGCTTCTGGCGTCGCCGCGCGGGCAGCGGCTATCTGGCGAAACTGGTCAGCGGCGGGCACTGGGACATGCTCGAAAGCGCGGAAATCCACCGGGTCTCGCAAATCATCCGTCGGGAGCTGCAACGCTTCGACGCGCAGGAGGCGAAATAATGAGTGCGTCCAATGACAGGCCGTTGCTCGCGCGTTTTGCCGAGCAAGTGGCGCGCAATCCGCAAGCCCCGGCGGTGATCGATCAATCGGTCAGGCTGACTTACGCCCAACTGGCCAGCGCCAGCGAACGCATCGCCCGAGGGTTGCTGGCGCGCGGCGTCGAGCCCGGCCAGTCGCTGGCGCTGTGCATGCCGCGATGCTGGCAGTGGTTGGCGGCGATTATCGGCGCGTTGAAAGTTGGCGCGGTAGTGGTGCCGCTGGACCGGGCCAGCCCGCGCCAACGTCGGGAACTGATGCTGGCGGATGCGGCGTGTGTCGGCCTGATTACCCTGAATGACGAATCGTTGTGGTCGCCTTCACTGTGGCAAACCAGCGTCGAGGCCTTGCTCGATCAGCCGGACGCTGCGCCGCAAACACTGGCCGAAGACTTCGCCGAGGTGATGTTCCTGTTCTACACCTCGGGCACCACCGGCACGCCGAAAGCGGTTGAGGTTGGCGAGCGCGGCTTGCTGCGGCTGGCGTCCACCGACAGCTATATCGAGATTCGCCCGACGGACCGGTTTGCCTGCCTGTCCAACCCGGCATTCGATGCGTGCAGTTTCGAACTGTGGGCGCCGCTGCTCAACGGCGGTTGCTGCGTCCTGATCGCTGAAGAGGACGTGCTGGATGCGCGTCGACTGGCCGAGGTGCTGGAGCGCACGCAGGTCGACAACCTGTTCATGACGGTGTCGCTGTTCAACACGATGATTGCCGAGTGGCCGTCGTGCTTTTCCAGCATGCGTCAGGTGCTGATCGGCGGTGAGCAGATCAGCGCTGCCGCCGTGCGTGGATGGTATCGGGCCAATCCTGAGAGCCGCTGCCGGATCTTCAACGTCTACGGCCCCACCGAATGCACCACGTTTGCCCTGTGCTGGCCGATCAGCCGCGATTTTGCCGGTGACTCGGCGCCCATTGGCCGGCCGTTGCCGGATACCGGCGTACAGGTGTTGGATGAGCAGCAACGCCCGGTGTCGGCAGGCGAGGTCGGCGAGCTGTATTTGAGTGGCAGTGGTGTCGCCCGTGGCTACCGCAACCGGCCCGAAGAAACCGCCCGCCAGTTCGTCCGTTTGCCCGACCTCGACGGTGGCGCGCAGGTGCATTACCGCACCGGCGATCTGGTGCGGTGCAATGCCGAAGGCTTGATCGAGTACCTGGGGCGGGTCGACCGGCAGGTGAAGATCCGGGGTTTCCGGATCGAGCCGGGGGAGGTGGAGCAACGGATCCTGGAGCATCCGGGTGTGGCGCAGGTGTATGTCTGCACCCGGCGGCAGGCGGCGGAAGATCATCAGTTGCTGGCGTTCATCGTCTCTCGCCGGGCTCTGGACTATCACGCATTCGAAAACCATCTGCGGGCACAACTGCCGCCTTACATGCGGCCTAATCAGCTGTTCCTGCTGGAGCGCCTGCCGCTGACGGCCAATGGCAAGATCGATCGTGATAGCTTGCTGGCCCAAGGTTTGAGTCCGTGGCACCCAGTCCTGACGGCTACGGATAACGAAAACGCATCACCGGCGCTGGATTGGTTGCTGAGTCAGGCCCGTTCGCTGCTCAGCCAACCCGCTCTGAGTGCGCAGGACGATTGGCTGGGCTGTGGCGGCGACTCGCTCAAGGCGATGCGCCTGCGTTCGGCGATCCGTGTCCGCTGGCAGCGCGAGATCGCGATCGATACGTTGCTCAACGAGCCTTTCTCGTCATTGGCCGTACAACTGAGCGGTGAAACGAACGGCGCGTCGATCTACCCACCCGCGCCCGCGATCAGTCGCGCAAAACGCCTACCAGCCACCGCCGAACAGCGCCGCCTGTGGCTGTTGCAACAACGCTCGCCGACCTCGACCGCCTACAGCGTGCCGCTGATTCTGAATCTGGCGGCAGGGGTCGAAGTCGCGGCACTCGCCGAGGCGTTGGGGCGTCTGGTGCAGCGTCATCCGGGGTTGCGCACGGCATTCGTGGCGGGTGCCGATGGACTGGATCAGGTAATCGCCGAGCAGGGCTCGACCTGTCGCATCTTTGCGGTCGGGCATTTCACCGAGGACAACTGGCAGGCCTTCGCCGACCTGGTGTTCGCCGCGCCGTTCGACCTGACCACCCCGAAGCTGTTTCAGGCTTGGCTGTTGCCGTTCGCCGATGGCAGTTGCCGGCTGTTGCTGAACCTGCATCACATCATCGTCGATGGTTGGTCTGTGAACCTGCTGTTCGACGACCTGGCGCAGCTTTACAGCGATGTCCTGCAAGGCCGCGACAGCCTGCAACCCGCGGCCCGCTTGACGACGCTGGAGTTTGGCCAGTGGCAGCGCCAGTGGAGCGTCGATCCGCATTATCGTGACCAGCGCCGCGCCCTCGCCGAGTTGCATCGCCGTCAGGAAGAACCGCCGCCTGCATTGATGCCAATGCGCGAAATCAGCCCGGACGCCCGGTTGCACCGGGAACCTTTGGGCACCCTGCGCAGCGCGGCCCTCGAACGCTTTTGCACCCAACAACGGCTGACCCGTTTCGAAGTGCTGTTCAGCGTCTTCGCCTGGAGCCTGTACGCCCTGACCGGGTGCGAACGGCCACGGATCGCCAGTCCGGTGTCCAACCGGCCACTGGCGGAGTTCGAAGACACGGTCGGCATGTTTGCCAACACTGTGCTGATCCCGACCGCCGTCGAGCAGGCATCGACCCTGGACGAACAGTTGCGCAAGCAGACCGCCACGGTGCGCGAGGTGTTGGCGTTGCAGGACGTGGCGCTGGCGGATCTGGTGGAAGACCTGCGGCTGTCGTCGAGCCCGTTACTGTTCGATTTCATGTTCGTGCTGGAGAACACCGATTACGCAGCGCTGGCCGATTCGAACCTGCACGCGACGCTGCAATTCAACGAGCACTTGCACGCCAAGTGCCCGCTGACGCTGTTGATGGTGGGCAGCGGGTCGCAACTGGAATGCTGGTGGGAATATCAGTGCAGCTACTTCGATGGCGAACAGATGCGCGCAGTGAATGCGCTGTTTCGCCGAGGCCTGGACCTGTTGCTGGAAACCCCGGCGGCCAACCTCAACGATTTGCTCGGTCCGTATCGACGTGGTTTGCCCCCGGCCAGTGAGGGCCCTCGGACTGCGCTGCCGTTCAACACACTGGCGGACGGGTTCGAGCATCAAGTGCATTGCACGCCGGATGCGGTTGCGCTGGTTCAAGGCCAGCGGCGCCTTACCTACAGCGAACTGAATGCGCTGGCCGATGCTCTGACGGCAAACCTGATCGAGTGCCATCCGTTGCCCGTCGGGAACGCGCCATTGCATGTCGTGCTGTTCCTCGATGCCTCGGTGGAACACATCGTCGCCTTGCTGGCCCTGGCCAAACTCAATCTGACGGCCGTGCCGCTGGATCCTGCCTATCCGGTGGCGATCCAGCGCCAGGTGCTGGAACAGGCGCAACCGCATTGCGTGCTGTTCAGCGATATGACGAAGTCAGCGCTGGATGACCTGAACCCCGGACGATTCGCCACCCATCGGGTCGATCTGAGCGCCAATGCCACAACGTTCGAACGTCGACGCCACGCCGGCGAACGGCCGCTGTACACGCTGTTCACCTCCGGATCGACCGGCACGCCCAAAGGGGTGCAAGTGTCGGAGCGCACCCTGTGCAACCTGCTGCAATGGCAGCGCACCGAAGGGCAGTTGTCGGCGAAAGCGGTAACCCTGCAGTTCTCGATGCTGTCGTTCGATGTGTCGTTTCAGGAGATTTTCAGCACCCTGTGCGGCGGCGGGTGCTATCACCTGATCACGCCGCGCTGGCGTCAGGACGCCGAGGCGTTGCTGGAGTACATGTTGGAGGCGCGGATCGAGCGCCTGTTTCTACCGTACGTGGCCTTGCAGCACCTGGCGCAAACCGCCGTGGCCCGGGGCATTTACCCTTCGGCATTGCGCGAGGTGATCACGGCCGGCGAGCAACTGCTTTGCACCGATGCGCTGCGCAACTGGTTCGGCGGCATGCCGCACGCCTCGCTGTTCAACCATTACGGCCCGACCGAAACCCACGTGGTCAGCGCCTTGCGCCTGCCGTCCGTGGCGCGGAACTGGTCGTTGCGCGCGCCGATCGGCCATGCCGTTGGCAATGCGCGGCTGTTGCTGGTCGATGAGCATGACCGCCCGGTGCCCAACGGCTGCCGTGGCTACCTGCTGGTGGCCGGGCCAATGGTTGCCCGGTGCTACCTGGCTGATCCAGTGTTGAACGCTGCGCGGTTTGTCGAGCTGGCAGACGGCCGTTTGTACTACCGCACCGGCGATCTGGCGTGGGCCGATGCCCAGGGCTGCCTGCATTATCTGGGACGTGACGATCAGCAGATCAAACTCAGCGGCCATCGCTTGGAACTGGGTCAGATCGAGTCGGCGCTGATGCAGGTGCCGGAAGTGGTCAACGCGGTGGTGGCGGTGCAGGCCGATCCGCCACGGCTGATTGCCTGGTTGCAGCTCGAGGGCGAACCTGCGACATCCGGTGAGCTGGATCGTCAGGTCGCGCAACTGCTGCCGGCCCATGTGCGAATCGATGAATACCGGCGGATCGACCTCTGGCCACGCACGCCCAGCGGCAAGATCGACCGCAAGGCCTTGCCGAATGTTGGCGAGGCCCTGGAGCGGCGCAGTACGCCAACACCGGTTGTTCAATTGACCGCGCTGGAACGGCAACTCAGCGAGCTGTTCCAAGCCGTGATCGGACGGGACATCGAACCGCAGCAGAGCTTCTTCGAGGCCGGCGCCACCAGCCTCGGCTTGATGCGTTTGCATGGCCGTTACGCCGAAGAGCTGCCGCACAAGGTGACAATGGCCGACCTGTTTGAATACGTCACGGTGCGACGTCTGGCGGCGCATCTGTCGACCGCGCCGGTGGACGTGGCCGAGCGTGGGCGGCAGACCGATGCAGGCCATCAGCCGATGGCGATCATCGGCATGTCGGTCAATGTGGCCGGGGCGCAGAACCTGTCCGAGTTCTGGGCGCTGGTGCAAGGCAATCGGCTGGGCATTGAGCACTTTGCCGCTGACGAGGGGCTGGTCGGCGCCCGCAGTCAACTGGCGGGCATGCTCGATTTCGATGCTGAGTACTTCGGCATCAGCCGCCAGGAAGCGCGCCTGATGGACCCGCAACAGCGGCATCTGCTGATGGCGTGCGTTCAGGCCCTGCAACACGCGGCCATCGTCCCGTCGGCGAATGGCCCGCGCATCGGCCTGATCGCCAGTTGCGGCGAAACCACTTACTTCCAGCAAATGCTGCGTGAAACCGCAGACGACGATTTGCCCGACGGCTTCCAGCTGGCGCTGCATCACGACAAGGATTTTCTGGCGACCAAAGCCGCGTATCACCTGGACCTGAACGGCCCGGCCCTGAGCGTGCAGGCTGCTTGCGGCAGCTCGCTGATCGCCGTGCACCTGGCCAGTTCGATGCTGCGTCAGGGCGACAGCGACGTGATGCTCGCGGCCGGGGTGCTGATCGACCCGACGCTGACCGAGGGCTACCGGCACCGCTCGCAGCACATTTTCTCCGCCGACGGTTTGTGTCGTCCGTTCAGCGACGACGCCAGCGGCACCCTTGGCGCCAGCGGCTACGGCGTAGTGGTGCTCAAACCGCTGGCCAAGGCGCGGGCCGATGGCGACCGGATTTACGCGCTGGTCGAGGGATCGGCGTTGAACAACGATGGCCGGGCCAAGATGAGTTACACCGCGCCGTCGGTGGCCGGGCAGAGCGCGGTCATCCGCGATGCCTTGAGCCGTGCCGGGTTAACCGGCGCTGACATCGGCTACGTAGAGGCCCACGGCACCGGCACCTTGCTCGGCGATCCGATCGAGGTCGCGGCGTTGACCAAGGCGTTCGGCGATGCGCCGGCCGGCCGATGCGCGCTGGCCTCGGTGAAAAGCCAGATCGGTCATCTGGGTGCGGCGGCGGGCGTGGTCGGGTTGATTCGCGCCAGCCTCGCGGTGTTCCATGGCGTACTGCCGCCTAACCTGGGTTTTGGCCGGATCAACCCGCAGATCGACCTGGAGCATTCGCCGTTCTATGTGCCGACCACGTCCCGGCCATGGCCGCAAGGGCGGCGGCGACTGGCCGGTGTCAGCAGTTTCGGGATCGGCGGGACCAACGCGCATGTCATCGTTGGTGCTGCACCTACGGCGCAGCAAACTGTTGAGGAAACGTTGCCGCTGCTGATGATTTCAGCGCATAGCCGGGCGGAGTTGCTGCGCGATATCGCGGCGATTCGCGAATACCTGCACGCGAACCCGGAACAGCAGACTGCGTTGCTACGGCACTTGCAGTCAGGTCGCCGGCAGTTGCGCTGGCGCTTCGCGATGGTCTGCCGGCCGGGTGACGACATTCCATTGCAGCCGACAGCGATCAAGGAAATCACGGCCTCGGGCGCGCCGTTGATCGCCCGTGATCAATCGCCGCAGGAGCTGCTGGAAGCTTGGTACGAAGGCGCGAATATCCAGTGGCCACAACGCTCGGCACCGCCGCCCTGGGATTTGCCGCCGTCGTCGTTCGATCTTCAGCCGTATCGTTTCCAGCCACCTGTAGCTGTTCAACCTGATGCGCCAACCCTTGAGCGACAACCGCTGGCGGACTGGTTCCACCAGCGACAGTGGGTGCGCACCCGGCGCCTGAGCGCGACAGCGACGGCCGGATCCCGTGAGGTGTTGATTCTGTGCAGCCATGACGCGCCCGAATCGACATTGCTGGCGAGCCTGAACGCCGTGTATCGACGCGTGATTCAAGTGCGCACCGGCAACGGTTTCAAACGCCTGAGCACGGACCGTTTCGAGCTTGATCCGCTGGACGCTGAGGCCCTGAGCCGTTTGCTCGCTGAGGTCGCAGAACCTGCACTCGGCGAGCTCGACTGGCTGCATGCCTTGCCACTGGCGGTGGCTGGTGCAGTCAACGAGCAATCGCTGGATCTGGCGCAGTGGGCCTGTCTGGACACGGTCAGTGCGCTGATGCAGGCCTGGGGGCAAACCCCGCGCACGACCCGTCTGCGGTTGTGGTTGATGTCGTGGCAGGCATGCCCGGTGGACGGCGAGGTTAAACGGCCCGAACTGGCAGCGCTGGCCGGCGTCACTGAAGTGGTGCCGCAGGAATACCCGGTGCGTTGCCACTGGCTGGACTGGCCGTCGTCACGCCTCGGAGCGCACGCGGGCGAGTTCGCAGCGCTGTTGGCCGATCCGGTCTCATTGCCTCGGCGAATGGCGGTGCGCGATGGTTATCTCTGGCAGCCACGTTTAATGCCTCAGCCATTGACCGGCCCGGCAACGACATCAGGGCTTCTGCCGGAAGACGGTACGTTCCTGGTACTGGGCGGCAGCGGCGGTATCGGCCGGACCTTGTGCGAACACCTGCTGCAGGCACCTGCACGCCGGGTGGTGCTGCTCTCGCGTCAGGGGCAATTGCCGGCGTCTCTGGCGGCTTACGCTTTGCGGATCGACTGCATCAAAGCGGACATCGCCGACCTGCCGCGCTGGCCGCAGATACTCGATCAACTGGCCGTTCGTTACGGTCGTGTGAGCGGGGTGATTCATGCGGCGGGCGTCGGTGCAGGCAGCCTGATTCGTCACCGCGATGCTCGGCAAATGGCCCAGGCCATGGCCGCCAAGACCCGCGGCATGCTGGCGGTCGAGGCCTTGATCGAGCACCTGACGCCGGATTTTGTCCTGTACTGCTCGTCGATGTCAGCGCTGTTTGGCGGCGCGGGGCATCTGGACTACGCAGCGGCCAGCGGGGTGCTCGACGGCTTCACCCACTATCGCCCGAACGCGACCGATGCTTGCCTGCGCCTGGAGATCAACTGGGACATCTGGCGCGACATCGGCATGGCCACCACCAGCAACAGCGCAGACACCGCGCACCTGGAGCATCTGACGGTTGGCCTGTCCGCCGAAGAGGGCTGTCGGGTGTTCGATCTGGCGATGGCGACGCAGTTGCCGCAGCTACTGATCTCCACCACCGGCATCGACACGGCGCGGCGGTTCTATCCGGTTCGCCATGGTGCCGTGGCCGCAGTGGTCGAGGCACCGAAGGGCGTGGATCTGTCGACGCGCCTGCGTGAGTGTTTGTGCAAGTGGCTCGGGGTGGCCGAGCTGGAGGACGACGATTCACTGTACGACCTGGGCGCGGATTCGCTGACGCTGCTCGACCTGATCGACGAACTGCAAGCGGCCACTGGTGAGGTATTCCAGCTGTCGCAATTCAGCCACAAGGTCAGCCTGAGCGAAGTGCTTGGGCTGGTGTCGACCGCCACGGTTGAAGAGGCGCCCCTGGCTGCACCGCACGACTGGCACGACGCGGTGCGGATTGATCAATGGCATGCCGGTGCCGGCCGTGATTGGCTGTACCTGATCCACCCGGTGGGTGGCGATGTGCAGGCCTATCGGGAACTGGTGTCGGCATTGCCGGCGGAGGTGGGCGTGTGCGTGATCGCCGACCCGGCGCTGCGTCTCCCGCAGTTGCCGAACATCAGCGTGGACGAACGTGCACGCCGGTATCAGGCGGCGATCAAGGCCCACCTTCCGCACGGCAGCACTTGGCGCCTGGCAGGCTGGTCATTTGGTGCATGGGTGGCGCAGGCTCTGTGTCATCAGGCCCAGGCTGACGGATTCAGGCAACCGTTGTTATACCTGATCGACCCGCCCGCGCCGGATGCCGGTGCGGAACTGGCCGGCATCGACGAACAGACGATCGAGCAGGTGTTCCAACGCGAGTTCGCCCAGCGCTGGCCGGAGGTTGAAGGGCAGGGCATGGCCGAGGAACGTCAGGCGTATCTGCAACGGCTGACGGTGTGCTGTCGCAACAACATGAGCAGCATGCTCGACTTCCAGCCGCCGGCGCTGGCGACCACAGCGGTGCGGCTGTTCATCGCCGGGCAGGCCAATCCTTACGGGCTGGGCAATGCCTGGAACCCGGACGACCTGCAACGCAATTGGCAGGCCTTGCTGCCGCAGTTGCGCAGCTGGCAAACCCTCGACACCGATCACTACGGCATCGTGGCGGGCCGCTGGGCGCGGTTGCTGGCCGAGGTGATCGGTACGGATGAGCCTGCGCCATGAATGATCCGATCTCGATGCCGCGATGGTGGCTGGCCTTGACTAAGGTGTTGTGCGAAGCCGATTCGAACGCGGCCTTGCGCTTGAGGCAATTGCGGGGTCAGGTGCCGTTTCAGCTGTTTCATCTCTGGCAGGCCGACGTGGTCATGCCGATGCTCTGCGAAGCCTTGCCGGAACATCAGCAGGCGCTGCTCGCGTTGCAAAGCCTGCATCAGCGGGCGGCGCTCGGCGTGATCGGGCGTCAGGGCGAGTGGCGGGCCACGCTCAAACCGGTGTTGCTGGCGCTGTACCGCAAGGCCTACCCCTACGACGCGGCGTACGCCAAGGCCCACGCCAGTGCGATGACCTACGGCCTCGCACCGGCCAACAGCGCCACGATTTCCGAGCACTTCGGCGATGCCGAGGCGTTCGCCGAGTATTACGCACAACTCAATACCGAGGCTGCTGCCGCCGCGTTTGCCCAGGCTCATGCCAGCGCCAACGCCGAGGTGTCGGCCCGGGCCTTTGCGGACGACGATGCAGACACCTGCGCTCAGGTCTGCGGGGCGTCCGTGCGGGTTTACGTCGGGGCCTGCGCTTGGAGCGACGAACAGCGACATGCCGTATTCAACCATCTCGCCGCCGGGCTCGACCGGAGTCTGGCCACGCTGCAATCCCGTTCAACAAGGAGAACGACATGAATGACGCACACCTGCAATTCGATGTGGTGATCAACGCCCAGGGTCAGTATTCCCTGTGGCCGGCGGGCAAGCCGATGGCCAGCGGCTGGAACGAGGCGGGGATGCGTGGCGAACGCCAGGTCTGCCTGGATTACATCAACGAACACTGGATTGACATGCGCCCGCGTTCGCTGCACGAGCAATCATCGGTGTCGTTCCAATAAAAAAGGTGAGGGAACATGGATCAGTTGGCACTCAAGGCAATCGAGCGCATCGCCGCCGAACGACGCGCGCCGTATCAGCACATCACGGTCGAGCGGATCACGCCGATCATCGGCGCCGAGATCGGCGGCGTCGATCTTTCGCAGCCGCTGAGCGACGAGCAGCTCACGGAAATCCGCCGGGCCTTTCTGGAGAACCACGTGGTGGTGTTCCGCGATCAGCACCTGACGGTGGACGAACACAAGGCGTTTGGCCGGCTGTTCGGTGAGCTGCGGGCTCTGCCGGTGGAAGACATCGACGGCGATGACCCGGAGCTGGTGGTGATCCGCGCCAATGCGCAATCGCGCTACGTGGCCGGCGAAACCTGGCACACCGACGGCACCGCCGATCTGGCGCCGTCCATGGGCTCGATGCTGTACGTCAAGGAAACCCCGGCCATCGGCACCGGCGGCGACACGCTGTTCGCCAACATGCACCTGGCGCTGGAAATGCTGTCGCCGACGATGCAGCAGTTTCTCGGCGGATTGACCGCGATCCATGACGGTGCGATTCCGTGGAAGGGCTACGAGGCGCCGGCCAATCTGCCGAAAACCGAGCACCCGGTGGTGGTTCGCCACCCGGAAACCGGGCGCAAGTCGCTGTTCGTCAATTCCGGGTTCACCTCGCACATCGTCCAGTTGTCTGACGGTGAAAGTCAGGTACTGTTGAACATGCTGTTTGACCTGGTCGCCCGCGAACCGGTCGTCAGCTGCCGCGTGCGCTGGGCGCCGAACAGCCTGGTGTTCTGGGACAACCGCTGCACACAGCACCATGCGGTCTGGGATTATTTTCCGCACTCGCGGTATGGCGAGCGGGTGACGATTCTGGGGACGCAGCCCAAGGCTTGAGTCTAAAAAACCGGTGGGAGAGGGCGCCGCTCCCACCGCTCATTCACAGGCCTTGTTTGAGCAGTTGCTCGACGATCAACTCGCCGAACGCAAGATTCCCGTGCAACGGGTCATCCACCTCGCAGTACGCCGGAAGCTGAAAACCCAGCTCATCATTCGCCGCCGCGCGCACGTCAATCAGCTCGATGCCGAGTCCTTTCAGACGCTCGATCAGCAGCGCCTGCGCGGCCATGAACACGCGGGGGTCGGACAGCTCCGGCACCCGCTGCGGCGGCAGCACGGCGAACACCTTGAGGTTCAGCGCCCGGGCCTGTTCATAGAACGCCAGCGCAGGCCGGGACAAGGTGTCGATGATAGACTCGAACAGCGGCCCGGTGAGAAAACCTTCGTCGAATTCGCCGTCCGGCGTCTGGTAGCAGGTCCAGTTCGGCACGGTGGCGAGATAGTGCAGGCTCAGGCCGATGGTACTCACCAGCGGCACCCCGACCTTCGCCAGTTGCGGTACTTCGAATGGCTCAAGGGCCTGGCGATACAGGCGCTCTATCTCGACGTCCCGAAACACTACGTCATGACGGGTCAGGCTGAAAAAATCCACCGCGAAATCCCGGCCGGTGCCCAGCGGGCCGCCACTGAAAGGCAACTCGCGGGCCTGCGCCGCCTTGCCGATGACCCCGGCATGGGAATCGCCCAGCAGCAGAAACCTAGGCGTAGTAATCGAGCACGGCGTCTTCACAGACAAGCTCCTCACTGGACACGCAGGTAGAGGCAACGCTGGTCGGCGCCTGCAGCGGTTGAACCGCATCGAGCCCGGCGAAAAACTGCCGCATGACAAATGCCACGCCTTCAGGCGTGACCTCCCGCTGGTTGGGTTGGTAGAACGCGCCCTTGAAAGGTGTGCCGGTGATGATTTCGTAGGAGGGGAAATAGTCGACGTCGTGCAGGTCTTCGCACAGCTGCCCGGCAACGGCGCGCAGGACTGATTTGGAATAGGTGGTGGCGCTCAACACATGCTCGCCCGTGGCGGTTGCCGTCAGCGGCACCGGTGACACGGTGAGCAGCAGACGCAGTTGCGGGTTGATCGAACGCATCAACTCAAGCGCCCTGACCATGTCGCCATAGGTGTCCATGAAGCCGAAGTTGCAGAAGCAGTGCAGCAGCGGATCAAAGGTGCCGCGCACGGTGCCGGGGCACACGGGATACACCAGACCGGTCTGGCGGTTCTGCCAGGCTTCGGTCAGGCCCAGGGTGAACACGAACACTTTGGCGCGGCGCAGGGCGGTGCGGATGGCATCGAGGGTGGCTTCGCGCGAGGCGAACAGTGCGTCCTCGCTGGCAAAACCGTCGGGTTCCACGGCGGGGCGGAACGGGTCGAAGAAACGCCCGTCATGGGCCCAGGTTTCGTCGGGTGGCAGGCTCACGCCGAGCGCCCATTCCAGCCATTGGCACAGCATCGCCGGAGTGTACAGATTGCCGGTGCGAAACGAGAAAACCCCATAATTATGGGCCTTCCAGTCGGTTTCGGGCAGTCCGGGCGGGGCCGGTTCGGCATCCAGCCAGTTCATGCCGCGTTCGCCCAACGCCCGGCCGATGTGCTGGGCGAAACACGAGCCGGCGGTGACGATGGCGTCCTTGTTGCCGATCTCGAATTGTGGCGTCCACAGTTGATCGATGTTCAGCGCGGGCTTGTCAGCCACGGCGGTGCGCCAGAAAGCGCGGGGTGGCAGGCACTGATAAGGGTTCACGAGGAGGGCCTCCTTGGCGGTCGCTGATAAAACCGGTCAGCTGATTTGATAGCGGTAGATCAGGTCGTCAAACCACCGATCTCCAATCTGATAGGCCTGGGGCACGCGGCGCTCGAATACAAAACCGCATTTCTCCAAAACCTTGCAAGACGCGATATTACCGTCGGTCACGGTCGACTCCAACGAGTCCAGGCCGATGGCCGCGGCATAGTCGATGATCGCCTGCCGCGACTCGGTGCCAAAGCCTTTGCCCTGATGCTCGGGCAACAGCAGGCAACCCACCTCGGCATGCCCCGGCGACAGGATGCGGAATCCGGTCACACCCAGTTCCTGCCCGCTGGCCCTGTCGATCACCACCAGACACAACCAGTGATCCGACTGCGGCCCCCAGGCCGGAAGCCGATGCTCGAAGCCTTTGCGCACCTGGTCCTCGGCGATTTCACCGAACACATACTGCATGGTTTGCGGCTCGGAATGCAGCCTGAGGAACAGCGGCCAGTCGGATTCGACCATCGTGCGCAGGTCCAGGCGTTGCGTGGTGAGCTCAAGCATCCGCAGCTCCTTGCAAGGGCGGAAAGGGAAGACAGTTTTTTACTGGGTGTGGCGCGAAAGATCAATGATGCAGCGGATTTCGTGAGCGTATTCTCAGCGACATCACCGCGCTGCCCTTGACACCGTTAATAAAGCAGCTCTCAAAGGTATTGGCAGCACATGTGATAATTCGTAAATCCTGAATATCCCATGAGATCAACATGAAAATCCCTATCACAGCAAAAGTTGCCGTCGGAGCATCGCTGGTTTTTCCATTTTCGCCGCGGTTGCGTTCTCCACAGCCGTGATCCTGAAAGGTGCAACGCCATCAGTTCAGGCGTTCATGTATCAGGCCAGCCTACTTCTTACGTAATGCGGAGCGGATGTGACGCGCATCGGACATCTGAGCGCGAATCGACCGTGTAAGGACGTCAGATTTGAACATGGAACCCGTTAGGGCTCCAGTTATGCCTGCTAGTCGTTTATGAACTCCTCAAACTTGCGATGAAGCGTATGGCCTGAGTATCTCGAAATTTTTTCACTGCCCACCAGTTAGGATGCGATGGTTTTAGGCTTGCGGCCCATATCTCTGGAAGCCAGCGATGAGACGGCGCCTATCAGAAGTCCGGTGCAAATCCGCCAAGGCTCATATGGGTCACCCGAGCTGAATGTCGGCAGTGCAATCATGGTTGCCGCGACGGGTATCCCAACTGAAAAAATGCTGCATAGGTCCTCCCTGCGGAAAAATCCCAGCGTATCCCTGTAATCCGCTTTGGCCCGCTCAAAACGATTAAGCTCCAGGATAATGGCTAACCCATCAAGCCGGTGCGTCAGCCTACGACTAGGTCATGCAGGGTGAGAGATAGTGAAATGCTCTCGCTTACCTCCTGCTACGTCAAAGGTCGGATCTGGCTTCCAGCCCGCAGCAGTGACATTATCTCGCCATCTATAAATATCGCTTGGGGAGAATGGACTTGCTGGATCTTAAGGACGACGAACAACTGAGGACTGCGTGTATTAGCCTCCAGGAGCAGGTGATGTCCTTGGCGGGTAATCAAAGCTGGATCACCGAATTCAAGAAATGGTTGGTGCGTGTCAGGGATGTGTCCCATGAGGAGTTCATAAGCAAGGACTTCCAACTCGCGCTCTGGGATACCGAGGCTGTTTCGGCAACAGGCATGGGGCGCATCAACATATCTGCGGTCGCCGAAAATTCGGAAATCGCAGAAAGCCTCTGGCAACTGAAGCAAAAGTACGCGCAGACCCGGGATCCTACTGAGAATGAGATGCTCATCGCTGAAGCTTGGTCGCAAATTGCGTCCGCGGTTGGTGCGCTGACCAAAAGAAACCCTCGACTCAAAATGTACCGCGTCTTCGCGTTGCTTTGTCCAGGTGCTTTCACGTCGATAGCGCATCATCGGAAACTGCGAGAGCTGGCGCATGCCTTGGGGCTTCCACTGAGCGGTCAGAGACGTCATCTGCACCGACTCGTGTTGAACCGGTTAAATGAAGTGCTGGGTGAAGTGGCTGACGTTTATTCCAGGGAGGGCGTCTCACGATTGACGTTGCCTTGGCTAATGTTCGTCAACTATGTTCAGAACCCAGAAGGCGAAGCCACCGAAATATCCGACTTAGAGACAGGTGACGAAGTACTCAAGCCCTTGCCTCCTGAAAGGAGGAGGCGCGGTCTGCTGGCGATTGGCGGAGGCACAGCCACCATTCAAAGCATGATCGACTTTGCAACAGATGGATGCACTCGTGAAGACTTCATCCAACACTTGCAATCGATCAGCCCTCAATCAAAAACGTCGACTTGCAACACTCAGCTGAACGCTCTGATCGCCGAATGGGGCGTGCTGCGTGCCAACGGAAATAACCTGCAATTAACACCCCGCGGCGAGGCATTTCTGGAGTCGGGTGACCCAGATGAGATCATTGACTGGATGATCACCCGCATCTTGGGGTTTGACTATTTGCTAGTGGCATTGCGTGACTCACCGTTATCCAACCGTGAGGCCATCCTCACTCTCAGAAAGGCAAATCCTGGATGGAAGTCTGATTTCGCCCCCTCAGCAATTATTAGTTGGTTCAGGTACCTTGATCTAGCCACGATCTACGAGAAAGTGCTCAGCCTCACTGAAAGGGGCAGACAGTGGGTTAACCGCATTCACTGGGAACCAAAGGGTCTTGCGAGCATTCCAGACATCAGCCCTTCCTTGGCTCAAATACCTCCGGTACAGCTCGATATCGATATCGAGAGGCCTAAGCTAGGCGCCTTGATTGCGCGATTTGATCAAGAATTTCGCTTTCCAGAAGAGCTGATTGGACAACTTGATGCTGGATTGTGGGGGCATCCGAGGCGCCATTTCGCGGTACTCACAGGCTTAAGCGGTGCGGGAAAAACGCAACTTGCCCGTAATTATGCGCTGAGTCTGTGGCAGGACGATCCCGAGCCAAGTGAAGGGTTGCTGATCGTTCCTGTCCAGCCAGGCTGGCACGACTACACGAGTCTGCTGGGTTACGTTAATCCGCTGGAGTCTGACGCATATGTGCGTACCGGCGTTCTGGATTTCCTCCTGCAGGCAAGCGCCAACCCGACGAAGCCCTACACACTGGTTCTTGATGAAATGAACCTCTCTCATCCGGAACAATATCTGGCGCCTCTGCTTTCAGCGATGGAAACCGGCGAAACGATCGTCTTTCACGGTCAAGTTGACGAGATCGATGGTGTTCCTCCAGGCATTCCGTATCCGAGCAACCTCGTGATCATCGGCACCGTGAACATGGATGAGACCACTCATGGGTTGAGCGACAAGGTGCTTGATCGAGCGTCTGTGATCGAGTTTTGGGACATTGAGATCAAAGCATTTCCTGGCTGGCAGAAGAGCTCGCTTGAGGATGAACAGATTTCAATCGTCAGAAATCTCATGTCCTCACTCATGGATGTGCTTCGCCCAGCTCGACTGCATTTCGGGTGGCGCACGCTCAACGATGTGATTGGCTATCTGCAGCAAACGCAGGCGGGTGGTGTCATCGAGTTCTCACGAGCACTCGACCATGCCATTTATTCGAAGATACTCCCCAAATTGCGCGGTGAAGACAGCCCTCGACTTCAGGAGGTGTTCACATTGCTCCATACCACGCTCAAAAATGCGGGGTTGGGAATGTCGATGCGCAAAGTCAAAGAAATGGCTGACGATCTGGCTCACTCCGGCTCGACCAGATTCTGGCGGTAGACCATGTCGATCATCTTGCAGGTAGAGCAGGGGGACGCTCGATTTGACGTGCACCCAGGTCAGTTGAACCCAGGTTTTATGGAGAAGAAGGTTTATCGTTTTACCGCGCTTGAAGGCTTCTCTTTCTACATTGATGACGTCTTGATCAAGACGGTCGACGAAAACGAGGCGTGTGCTTGGTTATGGTCGCCAGGCTTTTATGCTGGAGAGGTCGTGGCAGA
Organism: Pseudomonas sp. HN2; assembly: GCF_020736465.1. Classification (NCBI taxonomy): domain Bacteria; kingdom Pseudomonadati; phylum Pseudomonadota; class Gammaproteobacteria; order Pseudomonadales; family Pseudomonadaceae; genus Pseudomonas; species Pseudomonas sp. HN2. Next base: position 3,125,121 of record NZ_CP085885.1, on the reverse strand, counting down.
GCTTCTGGATGACCGAGGGAGAACTGCCGCCATTTACCGGCTGGACGTTTCGGCAGCTGATAATAAGCTCGGAGGTCAGGCATTCGCTGCCATGGTTGAGGCGATACTGGATTTCGACCCGGCTCTCGTTATGGGCACAGAAGAGGCTCAGTTTGGAGTTGGCCATGATGGAGCGCTAACCAACGCGCATCTGCAGTATGCGAGGCTGAGGCGCTATGGAGATCGGTTTCACCGCGCGCTCAAACAGATATCTCAGCGGCCGTTAACAACCTTGAAGAGTGTTCGCACGTCGGTGAGTGCGCACACGGTCAAGCGGTTGGACTCCGCATCCGTGCATAAGGCACTCAGAGGGCCAACGGGACAGGCACTCTTGCATCCTGCCAGCACTCAGCGTCCGGCCTTGAATACTGTTCGCTTCGAGGTCAGCAAATCTTACGAGGAAGAGGACAATCCGGCCAATCAGGCCATTGGACTCGTTCTCTTCGATCTCCTTAGGCGGTGTCGGCAGGTGGTGAGGGGGCTTCAGCATGCAGCTGCCACTGAAGTGGTCTGCGATACCCGATCAGCATTAACGCCAAGGCTCGTACGTCGAATCGCGTTCACCGAGTCGCTTGCTAGCAAGCTTCAACGGCTTCAACGCGCGAGACCTTTCTGCATCGTGACTGCCAGGCGTCTATCGGCTGCTGGATTGAATGCGATCTCTGCTCACCCCGCATATGCGCGAGCTTATCGGTTTGGTTGGTACGCGTTGCGTTCAGGCTGGTTTGGAAAGGATCCTGATGAGACGCTGTGGATCAGCCCAACATGGGAGATTTATGAGCGGTGGTGCTTTGTAACTGTAGTCTCACAGCTGCGACGTCAGTTTCCTGAACTCGTCTGGAGTCGTGAATATCGATCGGTGGGTCTAAAAGAAATCGTGTGGCGGGGAATAGCGGCTGATGTGACCGTTGAGGCGTGTTATCAAGTCCGATGCCCAGCGATTGATCAACCTGCGCATCGCGGTTTTCAAAGCTTATCGCGAGAGCGATATCCGGACATCGTCGTGACGTTGGACTCGCCTTCGGCGAAGCGCTTCTTGGTGTTCGACGCGAAGTATCGCAGCGCCCGCGCCAGCGTCCTGGATGCAATGGAGTCAGCGCACATTTATCACGACAGTCTCCAGTGGAAGGGCATCAACCCTGACGTCTCATTGCTGCTGATACCACGGGCAGACAAAGTTATGTCGCTTGTCAGCCCGACCTATCATGCGGACTATGGGGTCGGAGCTTGGCAAATCGGGGCTGAATCAGAAGGGGAGGCGCTGGGGATCGAGCTCAAACGTATTTTGAGTGCAGTCTCAATCGCGGACGCTCCGGCGCGTACAATTGCTACTGGAACGGCGAAGTAATCGATTTCGCACAGTAGCGCTAAACTCGCTGACAATCCCACAACCCGAAATAAAGTCTTCGGCTCCCGGCGTATTGGTTCGCGACGCCGGTGCGACCGTTCAGGTTCACAAGCGGCAATGTTTTCGATCTTCACAATCGTTCAACGCTCGTAGACAATCCGCGCTCTGTTCCGGGGTAGTTCAGCGGTAGAACACTCGGCTCTTAACCGGGTGGGCGCTGGTTCGAATCCAGCCCCCGGACCCACAACATCGCAGGCTCGGAAGGACTCATGCTCAGGGACGATAGGGAATCGAATGCGAACGCCGGCATAGGTGCCGGCTATGCAGCCTTTCAACTGTCTCGAGCACTCACTGCTCCGGGCCTCGACAATGACGGACAGACGAGCAAGCGCATCGCGCGCTGGCGCAATGTAATCGAGCACATATTGCAGGGATCGGCGTCGTATGGCTCACGAACTCCATTCGCGGATGTGCCTGAGTGGGTCACGCTGGAAGTCGTCACTGGAGGTTTCGCCACTGGGCAGTTCTTGGCCGGCGGTGCACTGACCGAGTACGAGCGACAGTTGGCTGCTTCGATTCCTGGTATCCGTCCTGGCTTCGAGCGACTCGATCTCAACACTTGGCACCTTACGGAGGAGGGGATCGAGGTACTGCAAACGAAGCTGGCGAGCGGGGATTATCGAATCGAGGTGCCCGAAGAAGCTGCACTGCTGACGGTGGCCTGGTTGCTGGGGCAGCAACGTACAGAGAACGCATGGGACCTGGTTGAAGCGATAGCGCCTTTCTTTGAACAGCTGCGATTCTTTCCGATGGCTTCTGACGGTTTGCCGCTTTCAACCGCTCAAGTGCAGGTTTTTACTGTTGGGGATGTCAGAGCCGTGCTTTCAAATCGCCCGGCACAGGCGCGCGTGGCGGTGCAGAAGCATGTCGTGGAAACTTGTTTACCGCTTTACGATTCGGCGGTGTCGCTGTTCCTTGTAACGTATCAGGATGATTGGCCTTGTCGCCGGTACCCCGAGGGCTGGTTCGAGCAGGCGAATATTCTGAAGCGGCAGTTCGATGCTTCTTGCCCCAGCGCTTCAGGTGAAGCTGAAAGCTCAAGGGATCGGGTAGGGGAGTTGTTTGCACTGCTGGGGCGTTGCGCTAGCGATGCGACGTCGCTTACGGGACGGCAAGTCGGACGAATTCGCAGGATCGTCGACGATTTCGTACGCAAGCATGGTCATCCCGAATCCGAATCTCATCAAAAGCACAGAGAGTCTCAACGCAGTCACGTGTCCTCACCCGGGCACCATTTATTTGCTAAAGCGGTTGCCGCACGTCTGAGCAGGTATCCCGGTTCGGACGGAGTTTCCGACTTTTCATCTCTGTTGCAACCCGTTACCTGCGAAGAAGCGACCGCATATTCGCTGTTAACAGGTATCGGCATTCCTCCTGATATTCGTCGACGCGTCGAGCGGTGTCGAAAGGGCACAATTGCTGAATTGATCGAGAAGGGATTAATTACATCTGGCGATACCGTGGCGCGTCTGCTGCCAGCGATAACGGCTGAGATCTGCAGCGCAGGATTTCGCGATACGTCGCTGCGTATGCTGTCTGTCGCAACCTATCGCGCCTTTCGACAACGCCGATCATTGTTGCTGTTGGATCTGCAAACCCAGGTCAAAATGAAGGAATTGCCGTGGGTGGCGGCTGTTGAAGACCAGCGAGAAACGGACGCGGTGGTCGCTGAGGCAGCGAAACAGTTCCTGATCCAATCCGCAGCAATGACTCTTTGCGCTTTTCCTCAAGCGATCCTGCCCAACAAACTGATTCAGGAATTTGCCGCGCTTGCGGCGATGGCCAAGCTGGATCTGCCTTTTGTGGAAGAAGTCGCCTCGGACATTTTCATGGGCGCTTTCTCGAACAAGTACATAAGAGCTGCCAGGCAGGCGGCATCTTTGACAGGTGGCACGCTATACGCCAATTACTACGACATTGATGCAAGCCAATGGGTGATGCTTCCTGATCAACCGAAATCCAGGCGCAAAAGGTTCTCCAGGCCTGACGCTAGTAACAGGGACGCATTGGCCAGATTGTGCTCCCAGCGCGCTGATGAGGGCCTGGGGGCATGGCGACCGGCGACTAACGGGAAAATCATTGAGCAACAACAGATCCTGACGACACAAAACCTCTCGCTCTTATTTGGTGAGCTTGGGTTGAAAGCGCTATTGCAGGATCGCCTGGCTTCGATGGCCGAGGAATGCTTCAGATGGATATGCATACGCCAGCAGATGAAGTTGAGGTTTTATCACTCCAGCCTGGTGATGATCAAAAATACAGCGTACGCGTGGCGGCAGATGGTGTTTTATCTAGCGATGCTCGATGAGGCAGAAATGCAATTCGCGATTGAACGTATCGAAGCCCATTTCGCGACTCAGCCTAGTGCATTTCGTGAAAGGTTCCTGCCGGCGATTAGAGGATTGCAAGTAGCAGCTTCTGGCACACCGTTGACCGAGGCTCGCCAAGCAAGCGAAGGTGCTCAGGTTTTTATCGGATGGACTACCGAGAGACATTGGTTGTTGAAGCTGCAAACGAATGGCGTTGCTTAGACTGAGAGGTTGGGAGTGGTGAATGTGATATCTGAAGCCTGAGGCTATTCGCATCCATGATTTAACATAATATACATTACACGTAACAAGATGTTACGAGGTTGTCGTGGTTGCCACGGGGAATTGAAATCCACCGCCACGTTAACAGCCGCTAAATCTCTACCTCCGATATTGCCGTAGATTCCCCATCCGATCATTCGACTGAAAAAATCCCGCTACTGGACGTAACGGGATTTCTGATCTGGTTTGAAATGCCCCGATTCGACTTCTGGAGAATTTACTCACCACTTGTCGACTTCGTAGGCTTGATCGTTTTCTCAATAATTGTATGTTTCGCGATAACACGCTGATCCGCTGGTTTGTTGATCAAATCATTTCGTCGGGCCACTTGCGCGGGTGTCAATTGTTTCAACTGCTCTGGAGTCAGGTTCAAGAGTTGGTCATCGCTGAACGTTGTCATGGCGTTTTCTCCTTGGTGGAATGTGCTCATTACGCAGCGACTATCCTTTGCCCCTCAGAGCAATTTTAAAACTGTAAGAAATAACAGTTTTTTAGGTCCGTTTGAGGACCTGATGATGTGCGACTGGTTGCGCTGGGTTCATTATCTCCTCCGTTATCGGGAGGCTTTTTTGATAGCTCAACTAAACGGTCATTTAGTGTAGTTAACGTATTATCGGCGAAGTTCGGTGCATTTCCCTGCTCCACTAGAAATCCACGGTCGCCGACAGCAGATACGTCCTCGGCGTCGACAGCGTCAACCCCGGCTCACTGTCATCCGAGGCTCCCGCCGAGCTCCAGTAGCGTTTATCCAGCACGTTTTCGACATTGGCGCGCAAGGTAACGGTCTTCTCGTCGAGCTTGAAAGCATAGCGTGTGCCTACGTCGAACCGTTCCCACGAGTCGATTTCCTTGTCGTTGGATTGGTCCAGGTACTGCGAACTCGAATAGATTCCGCGACTGGTCAACGTCAAGCCCTGCACCGTTGGCACATCCCACTCCGCGCCAAGGTTGACGTTGTATTTCGGTGTCGCCGGTGCGCGGTTGCCGTCGAATGTTCCGTTGGTGGTGTGAGTCAATTCGCTATCGATGTACATCACTCCACCGAGCAATCTGAAGCCTTTGAGCGGTTCGCCGAATACGCTGAGTTCCACGCCATTGTTCTCGCGCTTGCCGTTCGGGCCGAAGACACGCGTAGTGGCGTTGGTTTCGTAGGCGGGTTGTTTGATGCGGAATACTGCTGCCGTCAGCGCATATGAGCCCGCGTCGTATTTGGCGCCGACTTCGATCTGGCGGCTGATGAATGGCGGGAAGATTTCGTCCTCGTTGATCGATGTCGATGGTGCGATCTTGCCCTGGCTGAGCCCTTCCATGTAGTTGGCGTACAGCGAGAGTTTGTCGGTTGCCTTGAACAGAATGCCGCCCGATGGCGAGACCTTTTCTTCATCGTAGGCCGTGTCGCCCTTGATGCCGTCGCTCCAGTCATCGACTTTGACCCGCTGCCAACGCGCCCCCAGGGTCAGCAACAGGCGATCGTCGAGGAAACCGAGGGTGTCGGACAACGCCACGCCGCTGAAGCGGTTCTCGGTGTAGACCTTGGCGTCATTGCGGGTGGGCGTGCCGGGTCTGGCGATTTCCACCGGATCGTAGAGGTTGCTGCGCCCGGCCGCGTAACGGGCGCCGCCGTTTTCGAAGTCCATATAAAAGTAGTTGGCCGCCAGATTCACTTCATGGCTGACCGGCCCGGTCTGGAACCAGTTACGAACGCCAGCGGTAGCCGTGCGGACATTTTCGTCGCGAGTGAAATCTCGCGGCTGGACGCTGAAATCACCGGCGTAGTTAGTCACCGAAACGGCATGGCGCAAGAAGTCGTGATTGCTTTTGCGCGCGCCGACGCCGCCATACAGCATGACCGAATCACTGACATCGAACTCCCCGTTCACCGTACCGAAGGTGTCTTTGGTGCGCGCCTTGCTCCAGGGTTGCGCATAGTTGTCGCGCACATCATTGGCGTTCGGCACCTTGGCATTGGCGGCGACTTGCACGCGTTCCTGCGGTGCGTCGGTGTCGCGTTCGGTGTGGCCGATATCGGTGGAAAGCCGCAAGCGTTCGCCACGGAAATCCAGGCCGAATACCGCCATGTCGCGATCGACACTCTGGTGATCCCATTCCGTATCGCCGGACTGTTTGACGCCGTTGAAGCGCACGCCGAACTGATTGTCTTCGCCAAAGCGCCGCCCGACATCCACCGCGCCACCGACCTGGTTGTTCGAGGCGTAGTTGGCCGTCAGCGAGGTTATCGGCTTGTCGGTGGCGCGTTTCGGCACGACGTTGATCCCCCCTCCTACACTGCCCCGTGGCGAAATCCCGTTGATCAATTGGCTCGGGCCCTTGAGGATGTCGACGCGATCAGCCATTTCCATGTCGATGGTGTACGTCGGCAAGATTCCGTAGAGGCCGTTGTAGGAAACGTCGCTGTTGAACAGGCTGAAGCCACGGATGGTGAATTGCTCGTAGCGTCCGCCGGCCGGGTTGGTCGCGCGTACCGAAGGGTCGCTGCCGATCAGGTCGCCGAGCGTGCGCGCCTGCTGGTTCTTCACCGTTTCGCTGGTGTAGGTGGTCATGCTGAACGGGGTTTCCATGAAATCCCTGGAGCCCAACAGCCCTTGCGAGCCTCGCCGTGCAACCTGGCCGCCGGCAAACACGTAGGCCTCGGTTGACCCGCTCGCGCCGAGAATAGATGTAGGCGCAAGCTGCAAGGTGCTGCCTTCTGCCGCGGGTACCAGCGTATAAGCCTGATCGCCGACCGGTTGCAGTTGCAGCCCCGAGCCCAGCAACAACCGGCTGAACCCCTCCTCCACGCCATGTTCACCGGCCAAACCATTGCTGTTGCGGCCGCTGACCAGCGCCGGATCCACCGATAGGTTGACTCCGGCCAGGCCGGCGAACCGCGTCAGCGCCGCACTCAGACTACCGGCCGGGACCTGATAACTGCGGCGGCTGCCGTCATCGGCCCAGCTCGATTGGATCAACACGGGGCTGGCACTCAGGCTCAGCAAAAGACTCAACTGCAACAACGGACGCAAACGACCTGGGAATACTGCGGGCATTGGAAGAAGCTCTCGATTTTGTTCACTTGCCTGGAATGACCAGCGAGGCGAAAAAAAGGGACAGGCTTCAGCCAGTTTTTTCTGCACGCGGCACTAGCGACACCCAGAATCGCGTTCGCGTGTGCACGTCGACGGGCAAACTTGCCGCCAGCAGTGACAGCACTTGATCAGTGTCATCGAGGCGGAAACTGCCGGTGATGCGCAGCGATTCCAGCGCCGGATCCCAGCGCAGTACGCCCGGGCGGTAGCGGCTCAACTCGCGCAGGAAATCACCCAGCGGCTGGTTTTGCGCCATCATCACGCCGTCGCGCCACCCGGGCATCAACGTATCGAATGCCGTCACCGCGCCGGCACCAGACGCTTGCAGGCTGACTTGTTGGCCCTGCTTCAATACCATCGTCGGGCCGTGCAACGGCTGCAATTGCATCGAGCCACGCAGCACGCAGACCTGGCAGTTGCGTGCATTCAGGCGCACCGAGATGTCGCCGTGACTGACGATCATCCGGCCGTAAGGCGCGTTGACGATAAAGGCTGAATCCCCCGCTACGTTGAGCGCCATCTCGCCACGCATCAGCGTCAACTGACGGGCAGGCAAATCGACGTTCACCGCACTGTCGGTGTTGAGCTGCAATGACGAATCCTGCGCCAACTGTACTGTGCGCCGCTCACCGGTGCTGGTGTGCAGATCGGCGCGCCAGACCTCCAGCGGCAGCTCGCGGCCGATCAACCACGCCGCCGGCACCAGCGCCGCCACGCCCAAGGCACGCTTGAGCGCCGCGCGCCGCGCCGGATCCGGCCGATCCAGCGTGGCCATGGCCAGCGCCGGCGGTAAGCTTGCGAAGCGCTGACGCAATTGTTGAATTTTCTGCCACGCGTATTCGTGGCGACTGTCGCTGCTGCGCCAATGCTGCAACCGGGCGTGATCTTCATCGCTGGCTCCGCCGGATTCGAGCAATGCCAACCACTGCGCCGCCGCCCGCGCCACTTCGCGCGTTTCATCGCTGGGGGCAACGCGCGTCACAGTTCCACCAGCAAGCAATGCTCATAAGCCTGGGCCATGTAACGTTTCACCGTACGTTCAGAGACCTGCAAGCGCTCGGCAATCTCGCGGTAGCCGAGCCCCTCGAGCTGGCTCCACAAAAAAGCCCGACGCACCGCACGCGGCAAGCCGTCGAGCAGTTCATCCAGTGCCTGCAAGGTTTCCAGCAGCAACCAGCGCTGCTCCGGCGACGGCGCGCACGCTTCCGGCAATTGCGCCAAGGCGTCGAGGTAGGCTTTTTCCAGATGGCGTCGCGTGTAGAAATTGCTCAGCAGTCGTTTGCCGACGGTGAGCAAATACGCGCGGGGCTCGCGCAATTCGGCCAGTGGCGGCGCGTTGCACAAGACGCGCACAAAGGTGTCCTGGCTGAGATCCGCCGCATCCCACGCATTGCCCATGCGCCGGCGCAGCCAGGTCTCCAGCCAGCCGCGATGTTCACGGTACAACTGCTGCAGGCTCTGCTCCGCCGGTGACGTGGCTTCAATCATCTCAAGAGACCCTGCGCGAAGGTAGATTCAAATGAGACTGATTCTATTTAACTTCGCCAAGGACACAAAGCCTTTTTCTGCTCAGCGTTTGAGCGTCTCGCTCGGCAGCTCTTTGAACAGCGCGCGGTAACTACTGGAAAACCGCCCCAGATGCCAGAACGACCAGCGCATTGCCACTTCGGCAACCGTGGTTTCCGCGGGCCGACGCTTGAGCAGTTCCCGGTGCGCGCTGTTCAACCGCCGCAGGCACAACCAGTGACTCGGGGTCATGCCGGTGTAGGCCTTGAACGCCTGTTGCAACTGGCGCAGCGGTACGCCGGCAACCTGGGAAAGTTCAAGCAGATTGACCGTGTCCTCCGGCGAGTCAGCCGCCCACTCCCCTACGCGCTGCATGATCTTGCGTTCCTCATTGCGCCGCTGCAATCCGCCACGATCGAGGCTGGTTTGAGCGTTGTCGAGGATGAACAGGCAGTCTTCTAGAAGCTGTTCAGTCAGGCGATCTTTATCAAGTGGATCAGCGGTTTGCGCCAACTTCGTGAGAATCGAGCTTAACCAGCTGCTGAACAGAGCGTTCTGTCCGCTGTTAAGCGGCGCCATGAACAATCCTTCGAGTTTTGCCACCTGCAAACCGTGCTCTTGAACGAAATCCGGTCCAAATACCACGGCAATTTCCCGGTAGTTCTCGGGGGTGATCCAGATGTTACGGCTCTCTTCATTGAGCAAATAAAGCGCGTTATCGCTGCGATCGAAACAGAACGCCAAGGCACCGGATGGCGCACTGAAATTCTGCTCGACCCGGGTGTTCATCTGCTCTTCGTAGACCTCGACGCCTTGCAGATCCAGATAGCGAATCTGCCCGGCGAAATGTCCCGGCGACATCTGCTGGTAATGCTGGACCCAGCCCGGTGTGGCGCGGATTTGTTCGGCCACGTCGGCGGTGTTGAACGCTTGTACCTGGAGCGGATTGCACGTTGTCATGGGGTGACCTTGCGCACTCTTTTGGTGCGCTTTGGTGCTGCTGAAAGTGGATAGATGGAATCGCAAGCCGCGCCCAAGATAGTCGTCAACGCGCCACAGGGGAAGGGGCGGAAGATGAAACCCGCCCTCCCCGGCGTCTACAAAACCAATAACGAGGTCTTTATGAACGCCCCTTTCGATCAGCTGTTCACCTGGCTGAAAGATCACAAGATTACCGAAGTCGAATGCGTGGTCAGCGACCTGACCGGCATCGCCCGCGGCAAGATTGCACCGACCAACAAGTTCCTGCATGAGCGCGGCATGCGCCTGCCGGAAAGCGTGCTGCTGCAAACGGTAACCGGGGATTTTGTCGACGACGACATCTACTACGACCTGCTCGATCCGGCTGATATCGACATGGTCTGCAAACCCGTGGCTGACGCGGTCTACGTGATTCCATGGGCGATCGAGCCAACCGCTATCGTCATCCACGACACCTTCGACAAGTTCGGCAACCCGATCGAACTGTCGCCGCGCAACGTGCTGAAGAAAGTCCTGCAGCTCTACACCGACAAGGGCTGGAAGCCAATCGTGGCGCCAGAAATGGAGTTCTACCTGACCCAGCGCTGCGAAGATCCGGACTTGCCGCTCAAGGCACCGTTGGGCCGCTCGGGCCGTGCTGAAAGTGGCCGGCAGTCGTTCTCCATCGACGCCGCCAACGAATTCGATCCGCTGTTCGAAGACGTCTACGACTGGTGCGAACTGCAAGGCCTGGACCTCGACACGTTGATCCATGAGGACGGCCCGGCGCAGATGGAAATCAACTTCCGCCATGGCGATGCGCTGGATCTGGCTGACCAGATCACCGTGTTCAAACGCACCCTGCGTGAAGCGGCGCTCAAGCACAACGTCACCGCGACGTTCATGGCCAAACCGATCGGCGACGAGCCCGGCAGCGCCATGCACCTGCACCAGAGCGTGGTCGAGATCGCCACCGGCAAGCCGATCTTTGCCGATGCCGAGGGCAACGTGAGCGAGCTGTTCCGTCATCACATCGGTGGCCTGCAGAAGTACATCCCGAAAGTCCTGCCGATGTTCGCGCCGAACGTCAATTCGTTCCGCCGCTTCCTGCCGGACACCTCGGCGCCGGTCAACGTCGAATGGGGTGAAGAGAACCGCACGGTGGGCCTGCGCGTGCCGACGTCGGGGCCAGAGTCGATGCGCGTGGAGAACCGCTTGCCCGGCGCCGACGCCAACCCGTATCTGGCGATTGCCGCGAGCTTGCTGTGCGGCTACATCGGCATGGTCGAAAAGATCGAGCCGAGCGCGGCGGTCGAGGGCCGCGCCTACGAACGGCGCAACCTGCGTTTGCCGATCACCATCGAAGAAGCCCTGACGCAAATGGAAGAGAGTCCGAAGGTGGCCGAATACCTGGGCAGCAAATTCGTCCGCGGATACGTCGCGGTGAAGCGCGCCGAGCACGAAAACTTCAAGCGCGTGATCAGCTCGTGGGAGCGCGAGTTCCTGCTGCTGAGCGTCTGAAATCCTCGCTGTCTGTCCTAACGCCATCGCGAGCAGGCTCACTCCTACATTTGAAACGCGTTCCCATGTAGGAGTGAGCCTGCTCGCGATAGCGGTTATCCAGGCAATAGAGAACCACCTGAAAAAACCTACAACTGAAAAGGTGTCGATATGCGTCCATTGAAATCCCTATTCCCGGTAGCGCTGAGCGTGCTGTTCAGCGCCACAGCCCACGCCGAGCCTCAGGTCAGCGTCTACAACTGGACCGACTACATCGGCGAAACCACCCTCGCCGACTTCCAGAGCAAAACCGGGATCAAGGTGACCTACGACGTTTTCGACTCCAATGAAACCCTCGAAGGCAAACTCCTCGCCGGGCATACCGGATACGACGTGGTAGTGCCGTCCAATCATTTTCTCGCTCGGCAGGTAAAGGCCGGCGCGTTCATGAAGCTCGATCGCTCGCAGTTGCCAAACTGGAACAACCTGGATCCGAAACTGCTTGAATTGCTTGAAAAAAACGATCCGGGCAATGAGCATTCCGTTCCCTATCTGTGGGGCACCAACGGCATCGGTTACAACGTCGACAAGGTCAAGCAAGTGCTCGGTATTGACCACGTCGATTCCTGGGCCGTGCTGTTTGAACCCGAGAATCTGAAGAAGCTCAGCCAGTGCGGCGTGTCGATGATGGACTCCGCCGACGAAGTTTTCCCCGCCGTGCTTAATTACATGGGCATGGACCCGCGCAGTGAAAATCCCGAGGACTATAAGAAGGCCGAAGCCAAGCTGCTGAGCATCCGCCCGTACATCACCTATTTCCATTCTTCCAAATACGTCTCCGACCTGGCCAATGGCGACATCTGCGTCGCCTTCGGTTATTCCGGCGATGTGTTCCAGGCCGCCAACCGCGCCAAGGAAGCCAAGAACGGCGTCAATATCGCCTACGCCATTCCCAAGGAAGGCGCCAACCTGTGGTTCGATCTGCTAGCGATTCCCGCCGATGCGAGCAACGCCAAAGAGGCCCACGCCTTCATCAATTACCTGCTCGATCCGCAAGTGATCGCCAAGGTCAGCGCCACCGTCGGCTACGCCAACCCGAACCCGGCGGCCAAGCCCTTCATGGATCAGGAACTGGTCAACAACCCTGAGGTTTATCCGCCGCAATCGGTGCTCGATAAACTCTACATTTCCTCGACCCCGCCCCAGGCGATCATGCGCCTGATGACCCGGTCGTGGAGCAAAGTGAAGTCGAACAAATGAATCAGCACAATGCACAACACGCCCGTTCCTGGTACGCCGCTTCTGCGCGGGCGAGCACGCCCTACCCTGCGCTCGACGGTGATCTGCTTGCCGATGTCTGCGTCATCGGCGGCGGCTTCACGGGCGTCAACACGGCGATTGAACTGGCCCAGCGCGGTCTGTCGGTGGTGTTGCTCGAGGCGCGGCGGATCGGCTGGGGCGCCAGCGGGCGCAATGGCGGACAGCTGATTCGCGGCATCGGTCATGAAGTCGAGGGGTTCGCCCGCTACGTAGGCCAGGACGGCGTGCGTTATCTGCAGCGCGCCGGCATCGATTCGGTGGAGTTGGTGCGCCAGCGCATCACTGCAAACGCCATCGACTGCGATTTGCGCTGGGGCTTTTGCGAATTGGCCAACACTGCTGCGCAATTCGCTGCGTTCAAGCAGGAACAGGCCAGCCTCGACGAACTCGGCTACGCCCACGAGACCAGGTTGGTCGGCCCTGAGCAGATCCGTCAGCAAGTGGTTGATGCTGGTGTGTACGCCGGTGGATTGATCGACATGGGCTCGGGCCATTTGCATCCGCTGGATCTGGTGCAAGGCGAAGCGCGTCTCGCCGCATCGCTGGGCGTACGCATTTTCGAACAGAGTCCGGTGCTGGAAATTCTCCATGGCCCGACCGTCGAGGTGCGTTGCGCCACGGGTTCAGTGCGCGCCGGCAGCCTGGTGCTCGGCTGCAACGCGCATCTGGATGAACTGGAACCGAAACTCAGCGGTAAAGTGCTGCCCGCCGGCAGTTACATCATCGCCACCGAGCCGTTGGGCGAAACCCGCGCCGCGCGGTTGATTCCGCAGAACCTGGCGCTGTGTGACCAGAAGGTCGGGCTGGATTATTACCGACTCTCGGCTGATCGACGTTTGCTGTTCGGCGGCGCTTGTCATTATTCCGGCCGCGATCCGGCGGACATCGCCGCGTATATGCGACCGAAAATGCTCAAGGTGTTCCCGCAACTGGCCGACGTACGCATCGACTACCAATGGGGCGGCAAGATTGGCATCACCGCCAACCGCTTCCCCCAGGTTGGCCGGCTCAAACAGCATCCGAACGTGTTCTATGCGCAGGGCTATTCCGGCCATGGCCTCAACGTTACGCACTGGTGCGCGAAACTGTTGGGCGAAGCCATTCACGCCGGACACAGCCAAGGCATGGACGTCTTCAGCAGCGTGCCGCACATGACCTTTCCCGGCGGCCCGGCCCTGCGCTCACCGCTGCTGGCATTGGGCATGTTCTGGTATCGCCTGCGCGAAATGCTCGGTTAACAGGCGCTTACATATTCCTGAAGTTAAAACGGCTGGGGATTTGCTCTATCGCAAGGCACTTCTATATTGATGAAGTGCTTTTGCGTTCCTGACGCTCAGTGCCCGATCAATTAAGGAGGACATGGATGAAGTCGTCAGCCAGCGACGAGCCGCGAGCACCCGGTCAGGCGCCGATCAAGACCCGCCGTTTCGGCATTTCGCTGGTATGGATCGTGCCGATCGTGGCGGTGCTGGTGGGCATTTCGCTGGTGATCCACAACATCCTCCAGGAAGGCCCGACGATTACCGTCACCTTCAAGACCGGCGATGGCCTGACCGCCAACAAGACCGAAGTCAGGTACCGCAACGTGGTCATCGGCCACGTCTCCGAGGTCGAACTGGCCGACGATCATAGAAACGTCAACGCCACGATCAAACTGGCCAAGCAGGCCGAAGCCTTCACCCGCGAGGATTCGCAATTCTGGGTGGTGCGCCCGCGCATCGGCGCTGGCGGTGTCTCGGGCATCGATACGCTGCTGTCGGGCGATTACATCGGTGCCGACATCGGCCAGGCCAACACTCGGGCAAAAACCTTCAAAGGCCTGGAGAACCCACCGCCGATAACCTACGGCGAACCGGGCAAGCGCTTCACCCTGCACACCGCTGACCTTGGCTCGCTGGACATCGGCTCCCCGGTCTACTACCGCAAGATTCCTGTTGGCCAAGTCGTTTCCTACGCACTGGACCCGGACGGCAAAGGCGTCAATATCGAAGTCTTCGTGCATTCGCCCAACGATGCCTACGTCACCGAAAACACCCGGTTCTGGAACGCCAGCGGCATCGACATCAATGTCGGTGCCAACGGTTTTGCGGTGAAAACCGAGTCGCTGTCGACCCTGCTGGTCGGCGGCATCGCTTTCCGCGCCCCGGACTACAGCCCCAACGACACGCCGGCGGGCGAAGACAAGAATTTCGAACTGTTCGCCAACCAGGCCGCCGCCCTCGCCCCGCCCGACGGCAAGGCGCAGTATCTGGCGCTGCGCTTTGATCAGGCCTTGCGCGGGCTCAAGGTCGATGCGCCAGTGGAGTTCCTTGGCATCGAAATCGGTCGGGTGGTGGCAGTCAATCTCGACTTCGACGAGGTCAAGCGCACTTTTCCGGTGAATGTCGGCATCGTCATTTATCCGCAGCGACTGGGCCGCGCCCACGCGAAAATTCTCAAGACCTACCATGGCGACGAAAACGACGAGGCCACCGGCGCGCGTCTGATCGCCACTTTCGTCGAAAATGGTCTGCGCGCCCAGGCCCGCAACGGCAACCTGCTCACCGGTCAGTTGTATATTTCCCTGGATTTCTACCCCAAGGCACCCAAAGTCGCATTCGACCCTACTGCGCGGCCAGTGACCATTCCAACAGTCCCGGGCAGCCTCGAACAGTTGCAGGAAAAACTCGAAGCGATGGTCAACAAGATCAACGCGCTGCCGGTCGAGCGCATCGCCAGCAACCTCGACGGCAATCTGGTCGAGCTGCGCAAAAGCCTGAAGCAGTTCAACGCCAAGACCCTGCCGGGCGTGCAGAGCACCCTCGCCGATGTCAGCAAAACCCTGCAGTCCGCCAGTTCGACCCTGGCCGAGGATTCACCGCAGCGCGAGCAACTCACCGAGACCCTCGACGAACTCGGGCGCATGTCACGTTCGTTGCGTGAGCTGTCGGATTACCTTGGCCGCCATCCTGAGTCGCTGATTCGTGGACGTCCCGACAACGCCGCGCCGCTGGACCTCAAAGGACCGCCACGCAATTGAGCACAGGAGCTGCATCCATGGTTTTACCGTTGAAGATCACCCTGCTCGCTGCGTTCGTCTTGCTGACCTCGTGCCGCAGCGACCCGATCAGCTTTCACACGCTGACCCCGGCGCAACCGGGCGTCAGTCGCAACGGCGCCGACATCGCCATCGAAAGCATCAGCGTGCCGCCGCAGGTCGATCGCGCGCAGATCGTCATCCGTCAAGGCAACAGCGGCGTCGCTATCCTGGATACCGATTGGTGGAGCGCCACCCTCGCCGATGAGTTACGCGGTGCACTGGCCGATCAATTGAGCAGTGGCGTCGGCCAGCAACGAGCTTCCGTGCGCGTCGACGTGCAGCGCTTCGATTCGATTCCTGGTCAGTACGCCCTGATTGACGTGAAATGGCGAGTGCGCCCGCTCGGTGCGACGGATGCCGCGCTGCTGACCTGTCGCTCGGTCTTGCAGACGTCTTCAGGGCCGAGCATCGAAGAACTGGTGACCGCGCAACAGAACAACGTCAAACGCCTCGCTGGGCAAATCACGCAGGCGGCCACCGGCTCGCGCTGCCCGCCGCAAAACTGACTCGGCTTACAAATCGAAGCGATCGACCGCCCGCCGCCGCTCGTTGTCATCGCGTACGTCGTAGTTG
The DNA here is from genome assembly GCF_020736465.1 of Pseudomonas sp. HN2. Classification (NCBI taxonomy): domain Bacteria; kingdom Pseudomonadati; phylum Pseudomonadota; class Gammaproteobacteria; order Pseudomonadales; family Pseudomonadaceae; genus Pseudomonas; species Pseudomonas sp. HN2. Next base: position 3,109,059 of record NZ_CP085885.1, on the reverse strand, counting down.
GCGGTCGTCTGGATATTGCTGTGATGCGCCAGTTTCTGCGCGATCGACAGGTCGTGCTCCTCGATCACCCGAGTGATGAACGAGCGCCGGAAATCGTGGGGCATGATCTTCACCCCGACCTGCGTTCCCCGCTGGCGGGCAATGTAGTAAATCGCGTGTTTGGTGATGCGCTCGCGTGTGATGTGGCTGCCCCGACGAATGCGGTTGAACAGAAACGCATCGTCGCTCTCGCCTTCCTTGAGCTGTGAGCGACGCAGTTCCAGCCAGGCGTCGAGCTTGGCAAACGCCCAGGCTGGCGCGTACTTGATCAGCTGTTTGTTGCCTTTGCCGGTCACGGTCAGGCTGCGTTCGTGGAAGTCGACCTGACTCAGATCCAGATCTACCGATTCCGACTTGCGCATGCCGGTGCCGTACAGCAACGCAATCACCGCCGCATCACGCAGGCCCTGCGGGCGCGGGTCGGCAGCGCAGACTTCCATCAGTTCGTGAATCAACGTGCGCTTGAGATTGCGGCCCTGGGACAACCGCGTGCCGGCAATGCCTTTGACCGAACGCATTTTCAGCAGGTGATCCTGGCTGATCAGGCTCATGCGCCAGGCTTCGTTCATCACCCCGCGCACGGCGTTCACATACAGCGACGAAGTGTTCGGTGCGTAACCATCGGCACGCAACGCGGCGACCAGCGCCACCACGTCTTCCGGTTGCAAACCGTGCCACGGGATCTCTTCGATATCGACGTCTTCGAAACCGAGGCGGTCGGCGGCGTCTTGCAGCACATAACGCATGGTCAACTGGCTGGAAGGCGCCAGTCGCGCCAGGTAAACGGTCAGTGGATTGCTGGTGGACGGTGCGGGTTGGGTACTCGACAAATCACTCAAACGAAACGGCCTTGAAATGAAAAACGATTCAACAAAAACAATAAATGCATGAAATGAAACGCAAAAAACGGCATGACTCAATGAAAGGGGTTGCCGCGAAAGGCCGACAACCTGCCGTTCGAGGCCGCAAAAGTCAATCGGGCATTCCCCGAACGGTCCATTTGCGGGCTCATCCGCACGGTAGGCGAACTGAAACATCGCGCTCTTATCTTCAATGCACGGAACTGCAGGCAGGAGTGCGGCATGAAGATCACGGTGTTTGGCAGTGGTTATGTCGGTCTGGTGCAAGCGGCGGTGCTGGCCGAGGTGGGGCACGAGGTCGTGTGCATGGATGTCGACGCGCAGAAGATCGAGCAACTGCGCGAGGGGCACGTCAGTATTTTCGAGCCGGGCCTGGCAAACCTAGTGCGTGAAGGGCTGGATGCCAATCGCCTGCAATTCACCACCGATGAACGACGCGCCGTGTTGCATGGGCGGGTAGCGTTTATCGCGGTGGGGACGCCGTCACGCGAGGACGGTTCGGCGGACCTGCGCTACGTGCTGTCGGTCGGCGACGCGATTGCCCGGCATCGTGAGCAGCCATTGATCGTGGTGGAGAAATCCACGGTGCCGGTGGGCACGGGCGATGCCTTGCGCAGCCACATCGAGAAGGCGCTGATCAAGGTCGGCCGCTTGCTGCAGTTCGATATCGTCTCCAACCCGGAATTTCTCAAGGAAGGCTCTGCCGTCGCCGATTGCCGGCGGCCGGATCGTATCGTCATCGGCTGCGAAGGCCCTGAGGTGCGCGAAGTGATGCGCGATCTGTACGCGCCGTTCAATCGCAACCATGACCGCATTCTGTTCATGGATCTGCGCAGCGCCGAGCTGACCAAATACGCCGCCAATTGCATGCTGGCGACCAAGATCAGCTTCATCAACCAGATCGCCGAACTCGCCGAGCATCTGGGTGCGGACATTGAAGCGGTGCGCCAGGGCATCGGTGCCGATACGCGGATCGGCTATCACTTCATTTACCCGGGTTGCGGCTACGGCGGATCGTGTTTTCCCAAGGACATGCGCGCGCTGATTCACAGTGCCGAGCAGGCGAACTGCTCCAGTGATCTGCTGCAAGCGGTCGAGGCGATCAACCAGCGCCAGAAGCACAAGCTGTTCGAGCGCATCAATGCCTTCTACCGGGGCGATTTGCGCGGCAAGATCTTTGCCCTGTGGGGCCTGGCGTTCAAGCCCAACACTGATGACATGCGTGACGCGCCGAGTCGGGTGCTGCTCGAAGGCTTATGGGCTGCCGGTGCCAGCGTGCGTGCGTTCGATCCCGAGGCCATGCTGGAAACGCAGAAGCTCTATCCGAACGAGTCAAAACTGATGTTGATGGGCACGCCGGAATCGGTACTGGCCGGCGCCGATGCGTTGATCATCTGCACCGAATGGCAACAGTTCAAAGCACCGGATTTCGAGCTGATCAAACAGCGTCTGCACAGCCCGGTGATTTTCGACGGGCGCAACCTGTACGACGCCGAACGCCTGGCGCGCAATGGCTTTCAATATTTCCCGATGGGGCGCGGCGAATCGTGCAGGTTGCCGATCACATTGCGGCAGAGACCGGCGGCTTCGGATGTGGCTTGAGCTGCCCCGGTGGGAGTCAGTGGTAATTGTGAGGTGCACACCCCCTGTAGGAGTGAGCCTGCTCGCGATAGCGGTGTACCATTCGACACATTCAGAGGCTGACCCACCGCCATCGCGAGCAGGCTCACTCCTACAAGGGGGCGATAGTGGATCAGCTTTTTGCCCCAGGCTTCCCGAATAAGGACATTGCCCTTCCGTGGCCATCTATTCGCCGTTCATTCGCCGGCTGATGATCAGCTCGCTGACCGTGGTGGTCAGTCGTGCTCTGGTCAGTCCGCTGCTGACGCTATTCCTCAGCAACAAGCTCGGGCTCAACCCGCAGGATGTCGGCCTGCTGCTGGGCATTGCCGTGTTCAGCGCCACGCTGCTGTCGCTGTACGGTGGCTACATCATCGACAAGCTGGACAAACGCCAATTGCTGATCCTGTCCATGCTTTCCAGCGGTATCGGCCTGATCCTGCTGACCTTCGCGCAGAACCTGTATCTGGTCACCGTGGTGCTGATCATCAGCGAAACCGCGTCGGCGCTGTTCCTCATCGGTAGCAAGGCGATCCTCAGCGAACAGCTGCCGGTGGGCCAGCGGGTCAAGGCGTTTTCCCTCAATTACACGCTGACCAACATCGGCTACGCCGTCGGCCCGATGCTCGGCGTGGTGATTGCCGGAGTGCAGCCGTCCGCGCCTTTCATCGTTGCCGGCGCAATTGCCATTGGCAGTATTTTTCTTCTGCTCGGCGCGGCCAGGGATGCCCGTCCGATCACTGCTGGCAGCGCGCCGCAAAGTTTCCTCAACACCCTGGTGATCCTGAAAAACGACCGCACGATGGTGTTGTTCACCCTCGGCTGTCTGCTCAGCACATTGGTGCACGGGCGCTTCACCCTCTACCTGTCGCAATACCTGCTGGTCACCCATAACCAGCAACAGATGCTCGACACCATGGCCGCCCTGCTCGCGTGCAACGCAATCACGGTGATCCTGCTGCAGTACCAGGTCGGTCGCTGGCTCAGCCGCGAACACCTGCGTCACTGGATTGCCGGTGGCACCGCGCTGTTCATCGCCGGGTTGATCGGTTTCAGCATGGCGGACAGCCTGCTCGGCTGGTGCGTGGCAATGTTCATCTTCACCTTGGGCGAGATGATCATTTACCCGGCCGACTTCCTGTTCGTCGACACCCTCGCCCCGGAGGCCCTGCGCGGCAGCTACTACGGCGCGCAGAACCTCGCCGCCCTTGGTGGCGGCGCGAGCCCGGTCATCTGCGGGTTTCTGCTGATGCACACACCCGCGCCGAGCATGTTCTATGCGCTGAGCGGATTGGCGGCACTGGGCGGTTATCTATGCTTCATCAGCGCGGGTCGCACTGCTTCAATGCAAAAATAGTGCACTAAAAGTGCATTTATATGAATTTGTCAGCATCGAGTTTGATCGGCAAACTACGCGCGTTCCTCCCCCAATGTTGGAACCTTCGAGGGCTTTCCGGATATGCCGGACAAGTCCTTTTTTTTGTCCCGGATTTTGCAAAGGATCAGTTCCACATGCTTGCTCGCTGGTTGCCCGCCGCCATCAACACCCGCCCCACAGAATGGAGCCGTGCCGCCATCGGCATGAGTCTGGGCACGCTGGTCAGCGTGTGGATGTGCGCGCAGGTGTTCGGGCATGACGTCGCGTTTCATCTGATCGGCCCGCTCGGCGCTTCGGCGGTGCTGCTGTTCGCGGTGTCCTCCGGCGCCCTCGCCCAGCCGTGGTCGATTCTCGGCGGCTACCTGTGTGCCGGCGTGGTCGCCTTGCTGGTGGCCCACGTGCTCGGCCGAACGCTGGGCAGCGCCTGCCTCGCCGCCGGCATGGCGGTGATCCTGATGTGCTGGCTGCGTTGTCTGCATCCACCGGCCGGGGCCTTGGCGTTGACGCTGGTGCTGGCCGATCCGGCGACCATCGCCATGGACTGGAAAGCCATGGAACCGGTGATGCTCGGTGCCCTGTGCATGCTCGCCAGCGCCTTGGCCTACAACAACCTGACCCGCATCCGCTACCCGAAACGCCCCGCCGATCCGGCCCCGCCAGTGGTCCCGGTCGACAGCCAGGCGATCACCGCCGAAGACCTGAAACGGGCGCTGGCGGACATGGAGGCTTTCATCGACGTCACCCCCGAAGACCTCGAACGCCTGATCCACGCCAGCGAGATGCACGCCAAACGCCGCAGCATCAGCGAAACCTTCAGATAAGCCCGTAGGAGCTGACGAGTGCAACGAGGCTGCGATCTGTTGATTTCAAGGAACAAGATCAAACGATCGCAGCCTCGTTGCACTCGTCAGCTCCTACGCCTACAGAAAGCAGCCCTGAGATAAAAACGCAAATTCCCCCTGCACATATCCCCGTTGTACACGGCAAATTTGCACTGTTACGATCCGCTAACGCCCGCGCGCGGGCTTTTCGAATAAAGACAATAAAAGCAGGGAGTTACTGATGACAGCTCAGGCTTCATCCCGGCGGACCCCGTCCATGGATGCCATGCAAAACGATGTGCTGGCCGAGGTGCGCAACCACATCGGCCACCTGACCCTCAACCGCCCTGCGGGCCTCAATGCAATCACCCTCGACATGGTGCGTCTGCTGCAACAGCAGCTCGATGCCTGGGCGTCTGACGCCGAAGTGCACGCCGTGGTATTGCGCGGTGCCGGTGAAAAGGCCTTCTGCGCCGGCGGTGATATTCGTTCGCTGTACGACAGTTACAAGAGCGGCGACACGCTGCACGAAGATTTCTTCGTCGAGGAATACGCCCTCGACCTGACGATTCATCACTACCGCAAACCCGTGCTGGCCTTGATGGACGGTTTTGTCCTCGGCGGCGGCATGGGCCTGGTGCAAGGCGCCGATCTGCGCGTAGTCACCGAGAAGAGCCGTCTGGCGATGCCGGAAGTGGCCATCGGTTATTTCCCTGACGTCGGCGGCAGTTACTTCCTGCCGCGCATTCCCGGTGAGCTGGGGATTTATCTGGGCGTCAGCGGCGTGCAGATTCGCGCTGCCGACGCGCTGTACTGCGGCCTCGCCGACTGGTATCTGGACAGCAGCAAATTGGCCCTGCTCGATGAAAAGCTCGACCAGATGGAATGGCAGGACACACCGCTCAAGTCGCTGCAGAATCTGCTCGCCAGGCACGCCGTGCAAACCTTGCCCGATGCGCCGCTCGAAGCCTTGCGCCCGGCCATCGACCACTTCTTTGCGCTGCCCGACGTGCCGAGCATGATCGAGCAATTGCGCGCCGTCACCGTCGCCGACAGCCACGAATGGGCGCTGACCACGGCAGATCTGCTGGAAACCCGCTCGCCGCTGGCCATGGCCGTGACCCTGGAAATGCTCCGTCGTGGCAGGCACTTGAGCCTGGAGCACTGCTTTGCTCTGGAACTGCACCTGGACCGCCAGTGGTTCGCCCGGGGCGACCTGATCGAGGGCGTGCGCGCCCTGCTGATCGACAAGGACAAGTCACCGCGCTGGAACCCGCCGACCGTCGCCGGACTGGACGCTGCGCAGGTGGCGAGTTTCTTCCATGGTTTTGATGAGAGCGGGAGCTGAGCCATGCACGATCTCGAACTGACTGAAGAACAAGTGATGATCCGCGACATGGCCCGGGATTTTGCCCGCGGCGAGATTGCGCCCCATGCCCAGGCCTGGGAAAAGGCCGGCTGGATCGACGACGCCCTGGTGGCGAAAATGGGCGAGCTGGGCTTGCTCGGCATGGTCGTGCCTGAGGAATGGGGCGGCACTTACGTCGATTACGTCGCCTATGCGCTGGCCGTCGAAGAAATCTCCGCCGGTGACGGCGCGACCGGTGCGTTCATGAGCATCCACAACTCGGTCGGCTGCGGCCCGGTGCTCAACTACGGCAGTGACGAACAGAAGCAGACCTGGCTGGCCGATCTGGCCAGCGGGCAAACCATCGGTTGCTTCTGCCTGACCGAACCCCAGGCCGGCTCCGAAGCGCACAACCTGCGCACCCGCGCCGAACTGCGCGACGGCCAATGGGTGATCAATGGCGCCAAGCAATTTGTCAGCAATGGCAAACGGGCGAAACTGGCGATCGTGTTTGCGGTGACCGACCCGGATTTGGGCAAGAAAGGCCTTTCGGCGTTTCTGGTGCCGACCGATACGCCGGGTTTCATCGTCGATCGCACCGAACACAAAATGGGCATTCGCGCTTCCGACACCTGCGCGGTGACGCTGAACAACTGCAGCATCCCCGAGGCCAACCTGCTCGGCGAGCGTGGCAAAGGCCTGGCCATTGCCCTGTCCAACCTTGAAGGCGGACGCATCGGTATCGCGGCACAGGCGTTGGGCATTGCCCGGGCGGCGTTTGAAGCGGCGCTGGCCTATTCGAAGGATCGCGTGCAATTCGACAAGCCAATCATCGAGCACCAGAGCATTGCCAATCTGCTCGCTGACATGCACATGCAGATCAATGCCGCGCGGTTGCTGATCCTGCATGCAGCGCGGCTGCGCACGGCGGGCAAACCGTGCTTGTCCGAGGCATCACAGGCCAAGCTGTTTGCCTCGGAAATGGCTGAGAAAGTGTGTTCTTCGGCGATTCAGATTCATGGCGGTTACGGCTATCTCGAGGATTATCCGGTCGAGAAGTATTACCGCGATGCGCGGATTACCCAGATTTATGAAGGGTCGAGCGAGATACAGCGGATGGTGATTGCTCGGGATCTGAAGAACTACCAGTTGTAATGGTGTAGCCCCCCTTCCCCTCACCCCAGCCCTCTCCCCAGGGAGAGGGAGCAGACCCAGTCGGTTACGGATTCAGCGACAACCTTTCAGGTCGGCGTAATTCGCCAATATCGCCCGTTCAGTCCCCTCTCCCCAGGGAGAGAGAGCAGACCGAGTCGGTTACGAATTCAGCGACAACCTTTCAGGTCGGCGTAATTCGCCAATATCGCGCGGTCAGTCCCCTCTCCCTCCGGGAGAGGGCTAGGGTGAGGGGCTTTTGAAGGTTTCACACATTATTCCTGCCCCGAACGCCGGATCGCCCTTACCCCCAACGCCGCCAGATCACTTTCCCCCTCGCCCAACGCCACCGCATCCAGCAAGTTATCGCGCAACACGCTGGCCACCGGCAACGGCACATGATTCGGCTCACCGGCCTTCAGCGCCAAACCAACATCCTTCAAACCCAGACGCAAGGTAAACCCAGCCCCCTCAGTCTCCCGCGCGGCAATTTTCGGCCCGTAGACCTTATAAGCCGGTGCCGCGAACAGCGTGTTGGTAATGAACTCGACGAAATCGCTATTGCCCACGCCATAACTCTGGGTCAACGCCATTGCGTCGCCGGTGGCTTCGATGGCGCTGATCAGCATCATGTTGGTGGCGATCTTGAGGATGGCGGCGTTGACCGGGTCTTCACCCATCGGCCAGGTTTTCTGCCCCATCACATCCAGCAGCGGCTGAACCCGGGCAAGCGCGGTGGCCGGACCGCCGACGGCGATGTTGAGCTTGCCGGCCTCGGCCAGATCGTTGCGTCCGAATACCGGGGCGGCAATCAGTTGGGCGCCGACGCTGTCATGCAGCGCTGCCAGCTCCTTGATGAACTCGACCGACAGCGTGGCCATGCTCAGGTGAATCAGCCCCGGCTTGCTTGAGGCCAATGCGCCGCTGTCGATCAGCACCGAGCGCGTCACCGCGTCGTCGGCGAGCATGCTGATCACCACTTCAGCATCGAAGGCTTCGCCGGGATCGCCTGCGGCGGTTGCGCCCTGGCTGACCAGTTGTTCGACGGCAGGCTGGCTGCGGTTCCACACCCGCACTTCATGGCCGGCCTTGAGCAGGTTGGCAGCCATGCCCTTGCCCATGGAACCCAGCCCGATAAATCCGATACGCATGTTGACCTCCGCTCTTGATGTGCAAGAAGGTCAACAGACTAGCGCTAGTGAGTGGGCCTTTAAAAGCTTCGCGAGCAGGCTCGCTCCCACAGGAGTCTCCATAGTCCAATGTGGGAGCGAGCCTGCTCGCAAAAGCGCCAGCCCGGACAGCCCATCACTTGCCCTGGAATGCAGCCTCACGCTTGGCAATAAACGCCGCCATCCCTTCCTTCTGATCCTGCGTCGCAAACGCCGCATGGAACACCCGGCGCTCGAAACGCACGCCCTCCGTCAGGTTGACCTCAAACGCGCGGTTGACGCTCTCCTTGATCATCATCGCAATCGGCAGCGATTTGCCGGCGATCACTGCTGCGACTTTCAGCGCCTCATCAAGCAGTTCATCACTCGGCACGATTCGCGCAACGATGCCGCAGCGCTCGGCTTCCACCGCGTCGATCATGCGCCCGCTCAGGCACATTTCCATGGCCTTGGCCTTGCCCACCGCGCGGGTCAGGCGCTGGGTGCCGCCCATGCCTGGCAGCACGCCGAGGTTGATCTCCGGCTGGCCGAATCTGGCATTGTCGCCAGCCAGAATGAAGTCGCACATCAGCGCCAGTTCGCAGCCACCGCCGAGGGCAAAACCGTTGACCGCGGCGATGATTGGCTTGCGCCGGTTGGCGACGCGATCGCTGTCGCTGAACAGATCGTCCATGTAGATCTGCGGATAGGTCAGCTCGGCCATTTCCTTGATGTCGGCGCCGGCGGCAAAGGCTTTTTTCGACCCGGTGAGGACGATGCAGCCGATGTGCACATCGGCTTCCAGCATATCGAGGGCGTGGTTCACTTCACTGACCAGTTGCGCGTTCAGCGCGTTCAGCGCCTGCGGCCGGTTGAGGGTGATCAGGCCGACGCGGTCGCGGGTTTCCAGCAGAATCGTTTCGTAAGTCATGAAGAAAATTCCTTGTCAGAGATTGCGCGAAATAACCATGCGTTGAATGTCGCTGGTGCCTTCGTAGATCTGGCAGACGCGCACGTCGCGGTAGATGCGTTCCAGCGGGAAGTCGTTGAGGTAACCGTAACCGCCGAGGGTTTGCAAGGCCATGGAGCAGACCTTCTCGGCCATTTCCGAGGCGAACAGCTTGGCCATCGACGCCTCGACCAGCGCCGGCTGGCCGCTGTCACGCAAGGCCGCTGCGTAATGCACCATCTGCCGGGCGACGGCGATTTGCGTGGCCATGTCCGCCAGGCGAAAAGCCACGGCCTGATGCTCGATGATCGGCTTGCCGAAGGTGTCACGCTCGCGGGCGTAATCACGGGCGGCCTCGAAGGCGGCACGGGCCATGCCGACGGCTTGCGAGGCGATGCCGACGCGGCCGCCTTCGAGATTCGCCAGTGCGATTTTGTAGCCCTCGCCCTCCTCGCCGAGGCGGTTGGCGACCGGCACTTTCACATCTTCGAAGAGGATCTGGCAGGTGTCGGAGGCGTGTTGGCCGAGCTTGCCTTCGACCCGCGCAACCTTGTAGCCAGGCGAGTCGGTCGGCACGATAAACGCGCTGATCCCGCGTTTGCCGGCGCTCGGGTCGGTCACGGCAAACACGATCACGACACCGGCGTTCTGCCCGGAGGTGATGAACTGTTTGCAGCCGTTGAGTACGTAGTGATCGCCTTCCAGCCGCGCGCGGGTCTTCAGGCTGCTGGCATCGGAACCGGCCTGCGGTTCGGTCAATGCAAAGGCACCGAGCATGGCGCCGCTGGCCAGCGGTTTGAGGAAGCGCTCGCGCTGGTCGTCATTGCCGAACTTGAGAATCGGCACGCAGCCGACCGAGTTGTGCACGCTCATGATCGTCGAGCAGGCACCGTCGCCGGCGGCGATTTCCTCCAGGGCCATGGCGTAGGCCAGATAGCCGGTGTCACAACCGCCCCACTGCTCCGGTACGAGCATGCCGAAGAAGCCCAGTCCGGCCATTTCGGCGATGGCTTCCTTGGGGAAACGGTGCTCGCGATCCCACTCGGCAGCGAACGGTTTGAGCCGCTCCTCGGCAAACTGCCGGGCCATGTCGCGGATCTGATGTTGGTCTTCGTTGGGGATCATGGTGATTCCTTCAAATCTGGGTACGACATAGAACTCTGTGGGAGCGAGCCTGCTCGCGAAAGCGGTGTGTCAGTCACGCATGTGCCGGCTGAAACGACGTTTTCGCGAGCAGGCTCGCTCCCACAGTTGATCGGGGATGCCTTCAGTAAACGCATTCCACAGCCATGGCCGTGGCTTCGCCGCCGCCAATGCAGATGGCTGCAATCCCGCGTTTGAGCTGTTTCTGCCGCAGTGCCGCCAGCAGCGTCACCAGAATCCGCGCGCCCGAGGCGCCGATCGGGTGACCCAGCGCACAGGCGCCGCCATGCACGTTGAGCTTGTCGTGGGGAATCTCCAGATGCGTCATCGCCGCCATGCCGACCACCGCGAACGCTTCATTGACTTCAAACAGATCCACCTGATCCAGTGCCCAGCCGGTTTTCTTCACCAGTTTCTTGATCGCGCCAATCGGTGCGGTGGGAAACAGGCCCGGGGTGTCGGCAAACGCCGAATGGCCGTGAATCACCGCCAGCGGTTTGAGGCCCAGTTGCCGGGCGTGGGACTGGCGCATCAGTACCAGCGCCGCGGCGCCGTCGGAAATCGAGCTGGAGTTGGCCGCCGTGACCGTGCCGCCTTCGCGGAACGCCGGTTTCAGCGAGGCGACTTTGTCGAGTTTGGCTTTTGGCGGTTGCTCGTCGTTACTGATCACAACCTGTTCTTTGCCGACGGTGACGGTCAGCGGGACGATTTCGTCCTGGAAGCTGCCGTCCTTGATCGCCTGTTGGGCGCGGGTGGTCGAGGCGATGGCGAAAGCGTCCTGCGCTTCGCGGCTGAAGCCGTTGGTCTCGGCGCAATCCTCGGCGAAGGTGCCCATCAGCCGGCCCTTGTCGTAGGCGTCTTCGAGGCCGTCGAGGAACATCGAATCGAGCACGCGGCCATGGCCCATGCGATAACCGGCGCGGGCACGATCGAGCAGGTATGGCGAGTTGGACATGCTTTCCATGCCACCGGCAATCACCACATCGGCACTGCCAGCGAGCAGCAAGTCGTGGGCCATGATGGTGGTCTGCATGCCCGAGCCGCACATCTTGTTGACCGTGGTGCAGCGCGTCGATTTATCCAGCCCGGCGCCCAGCGCAGCCTGGCGTGCCGGCGCTTGGCCGAGGCCCGCCGGCAGTACGCAGCCGAACAGCACTTCATCAACCGCGTCACTGGCGACACCGGCGCGTTCGACCGCCGCCTTGATTGCCGCCGCGCCAAGTTGCGGTGCGCTGAGGCTTTTCAGTTCGCCCTGAAAGCCGCCCATCGGTGTGCGGACGGCGCTGACGATAACAATCGGATCGTTGGACATAGTCATGACGGATTCCTCTTTACTTGGCGGCCATACGCAAGGCGCCGTCGAGACGGATCACCTCGCCGTTGAGCATGCTGTTTTCAATGATGTGGCGTACCAGCGCGGCGTATTCGGCGGGCTTGCCCAGACGCGGCGGAAACGGCACGCCGGCGGCCAATGAGTCGCGCACTTCCGGGGTCATGCCGGCCATCATTGGCGTTTCGAAGATGCCCGGTGCGATGGTCATCACGCGAATGCCGAAGCGCGCCAGTTCGCGGGCGGCGGGCAGGGTCAGGCTGGCGATCGCACCTTTCGACGCCGAGTACGCAGCCTGGCCGATCTGGCCATCGAATGCTGCGACCGAGGCAGTGTTGATGATTACCCCCCGCTCGCCGTCAGCATTGGCTTCGCTCTCGGCAATGGCCGCCGCGGCCAGACGCAGCATGTTGAAGCTGCCGATCAGGTTGACGTTGATCACTTGGGCAAAACTGCTCAGGGCGTGCGGGCCGTTCTTGCCGAGGATCTTCTCGCCGCGAACGATGCCGGCGCAGTTGATCAGGCCGTTGAGGCTGCCGAATGCGGCGATGGTCGCCTGCACAGCAGCTTCGGCGGCGGCTTCGTTGCTGATATCGGCGACGACGCTCTGCGCACCGAGGCGCTGGGCCTGAGCGGCGACGGCTTCGGCGTTCATGTCGACCAGCATGACTTTTGCGCCGGCACTGACCAGCAATTCAGCACTGGCAGCACCGAGGCCTGACGCGCCGCCGGTGACGATAAAAACCTTGTTCTCGATCTGCATGACAGTGTTTCCTTGGATTCAAGCTGAAACGTTGTGCGCCGCGGCCTCTTGAGCCTTGGCGATTTCCTGGTTGCGCAAGATAAAGCGCTGCAATTTGCCGCTCGGGGTCTTGGGCAATTCGCTGACAAATTCGATTTCACGCGGGTACGAATGCGCGGCCAGACGCTTGCGCACATGTTGGCGCAGCTCTTCGGCCAACTCCGGCGCGGCGCGGTACTGCGCACTCAGCACGACAAAGGCTTTGACCAGTTCGGTGCGTTCCGGGTCGGGCTTGCCGACGACCGCCGCTTCGACCACGGCCGGGTGTTCGATCAGCGCACTTTCCACATCGAACGGGCCGACGCGGTAGCCCGAGGTGGTGATCACGTCATCGCTGCGGCCGACGAAGCTGATGCTGCCGTCGGGGTTCCATTCGACGGTGTCGCCGCTCAGGTAGTAGTCGCCGACGAAGGCCTTGGTCGGCGCGCCTTCGTAGCCGCCGAACCAGCACATCGGCGACTGCGGGCGGTCAATGGCGAGAATGCCGGGCTGGCCGACGCCCAGCTCGTTGTACTGCTCATCGAGCACGACGATGCGGTGGCCGGGCGAGGCGAAACCGGCAGCGCCGACATGGACGGGGTGCTCGAGGCCGTGATGGTTGCACAGCACCATGCCCAGTTCGGTCTGGCCGTAGTGGTCGTGGATGACCACGTCGAGGTTGTCGGCGAACCAGCGGATCACTTCCGGATTCAGCGGTTCACCGGCGCTGCTGACGATGCGCAGCTTGCCCTTGATCGATCTGGCGAACTCCTCTCCCCCGGCAATCAGCAGGCGATAGGCAGTGGGCGAGCCGGTGAGGTTGCTGATGGCGTATTTGTTGATCACCCGGCAGGTGCTTTCGAGGGTGAACGGGCCATCGTAGAAGGTGATCGGGTGACCCAGCGCCAACGGCCCGGTCACACCGAAATAAATGCCATAGGCCCAGCCCGGATCAGCGACGTTCCAGAACGCATCTTCAGGACGCAGGTCCACCGCATCGCGGGTGTAGCTCTGGAACGCGACGATCGCTTTGAGCGGCACCGACAGCGCTTTCGCCGGCCCCGTAGTGCCTGAAGTGAACATCAGCAGGAAAGGGTCTTCGCCGGTCAGCAGCACCGGTGCGCAGACATTGGAATAGTTGCTCAGCTCGGCCCAGAAACTGAAATCACCACGGACAATGCCCTGACCTTTCACGCCGCCAACGGTGACGATGGTCGGGCAGTCGCCGACCTCATTGAGCTTGGGTCGGTTGACCGCATCGGTCACCACAACCTTCGCCCCGGAACTGTTCAGGCGATGTTCAAGGGCTTTGGGGCCGAACGCGGTGAACAGCGGCTGATACACCGCGCCGATGCGCCAGGTGGCAAGAACGGTGATCAGTAATTCGACGTTGCGCGGCAGCAGTCCGGCGACTCTATCGCCCTTTTGCACGCCTTGGGCGAGGAGGAAATTGGCAAAACGCGCGGCTTTGTCTTGCAGGTCAGTGAAGGTGTAAGTCGCACTTGAACCGTCGCGACCTTCCCAGAACAAGGCAATGCGACCGGGCAAGGCGTGGCGGTCGCAGCATTCGACGCAGGCGTTGAGCGACGCCAGCGAGCCGCTGAGCGACGCGTCGACGGTGTGCTGATAATCGAACTGTTCGGTGGCAGACAAGTAATCGCGCATTGCCAGAATCCCTCGGTGTTTTTATTAGGCTGGGAACCGTAAACAACACAGGGATAGTCGCGCCGCGCGGGACTTGGGGCAATGGTCAAAATTATCAAAGTGGCTGACTGGTTTGGCCAAGGGATTGGCGCCGCATCCCCTGTAGGAACTGACGAGTGCAACGAGGCTGCGATCTGTTGATCTTGATTTTCACCATCCAGATCAAGATCAAGATCAAAAGATCGCAGCCTTCGGCAGCTCCTACGGAGGAACGCATTTCAAAGTGTGGGAGCGAGCCTGCTCGCGAAGGCGTCGGGTCAGACAACCTCATTCAGGATCAGCGTGCGGTAATGCCCCGGGTTCGACCCGGACCACTTGCGAAACGCCTTGTAGAACGAGCTGGCATCAGCAAAGCCCAGTCGGGTGGCGATCTCGACAAAACTGATCGAAGGCTCTGCCAGCCAGGTGATTGCCAGTTCCTTGCGCACACTGTCCTTGAGCCCCTGATAGGTCTGCCCTTCCTCGGCCAGACGCCGGCGCAACGTCGAGGCGGACATGCACAGTTGCTGGGCCAAGGCCTCGGTTTCCGGCCACTGCTCGGCGGGCAGTTGCCGCAGATCCTGCTTGATCCGGCTCGCCAGGCTGTCCGGGTCGCGGTACTTGACCAGAATGTTCGCCGGCGCCTGGGCGAGAAAGCGCTTCAGCTCTTCGGCGCTGCGCTTGACCGGCAGGTCGAGGCAGTCGGCGGAAAAAATCATTCGCGTGCGCGGACGTTCGAAACGCAGGTTCTCCGAAAACATCACCCGGTAGTCGTCGGTGAAATCCGGTTCGGCGCAGCGCAGTTCGATCGCCAGAATCGGAATCCGCCGCCCGGCCAGCCAGCACGCTACGCCGTGCACGATCATCCAGTAAGTGAAATAGGTGAACGCACGACGTGGGTCGGCATCGTCTTCGAGCAGGACGATTTCGGCGAGGCTCTGCTGATGCACCAGTTGCGCCGGTAGGCGTTCGAGCATCAACGAAAGGAAATTCAGGCCGGTGTCCAGCGCTGCCGCCAGCGTCGGTTGCGCCATGGCGCTGCGACACAGGAATGCCAGGCTGCCGGACTTGAGCTTGCGCGGGTCCATGCCGAAGAACTCGTCATCACCGCGCCGGGCCAACAGGCGCCAGAGTTTGGCGTATTGCGAGGCCGGCACCCTGCCCGCGTCGGATGCCAACAGAGCCGGAGCGATGCCGACCTTGCTCAACGCCTCATCCGTGGCCGCGCCCGGCGCACAACTCTGCAGCAGTGCTTCGCGCACCAGTGGAATGGCAATGGTGTCTTTGTCCGCCATGGAACGAGGTGAGCCTTGTTGTTTTTGGGTGATGGGCATCTTAACCCAGCCTCTCTGACCCAACACAAATCCCTTGTAGGAGTGAGCCTGCTCGCGATAGCGGTGTATCAGTCACATCTCCTTGGCTGACAGACCGCTATCGCGAGCAGGCTCACTCCTACAGGGTTGCGTGTTTCGTTCAGCTGAGGTTCAGCTAAATGTCAATGAATGCCATTTGGGAATGAGTGTCATTATGTTACAACTTAGCCACCTAACTAAATTGCTGTGGCTACCAAATGCTCGTTCCCTTTTTGATCATGTTGCGCGAAGGCATCGAGGCCGCGCTCATCGTCGGCATCATTGCCAGTTACCTGCAACAGACCGGCCGCGGTCAGTGGATGCCCGCCGTATGGATTGGCGTTTTCCTCGCTGCCGCCCTCGCCCTGCTGGTCGGTGGTGGCCTGGAACTGGTCAGTGCCGAATTCCCGCAGAAGCAGCAGGAGCTGTTCGAGGGCGTGGTTGGCCTGGTCGCGGTGGGCATTCTCAGTTCGATGGTGTTCTGGATGCGCAAGGTCGCGCGGTCGATCAAGCATTCGCTGCAAGCCTCACTGGACCAGGCGCTGACGGCCTCCCGGCATCAGGTGATTGCGCTGATCGCCATGGTCTTTTTCGCTGTCGCTCGCGAAGGCCTGGAAACAGTGTTTTTCCTGCTTGCGGTGTTCCAGCAGAGCGAGGGCCCGGACGCGCCGATTGGCGCCCTGCTCGGCCTGATCCTGGCGGTGATCGTCGGTTTCCTCATCTACAGCGGCAGCATGCGCCTGAATCTGTCGGCGTTCTTCAAGTGGACCGGTTTGTTCATCCTCGTGGTCGCCGCCGGGATCCTCGCCAACTCGGTGCAGGCGCTGCATGAAGCCGGGTTGTGGAATCACCTGCAAACGGTGCTGTTCGACTTCAGCGCGACGCTACCGATGGACGGCCCGCTGGGCTCGGTGCTGGCCGGCATGTTCGGTTATCAGGATGCGCCGACCGTCAGCACCCTCGGCGCTTACCTGATTTATCTGCTGCTGGCGCTGGTGATGTTCTTTATGCCCGCGCCGCGCCAAGCGCCGTCAACGACTTCCGTTTCCAGCCAATAAGGCCACCCATGTCTGACAATCAAATCCCTCAGGCCTCGCCGCCCCGCGCCTTGCGTTGGGCGCTGGCCGGCTCGGTAGTGCTGATGATCGGCGCCGGCGGGCTGTTCTGGTACGCCTCGAACATGGCCGCCGCCAAGCGTCAGCACAACCACGACGAAATCGTCGTCAACATCCACCCGCACAGTTGCGAGCCGAATGCGCTGACCGTGCCGGCCGGCCGCGCCAGTTTCCGCATCGTCAACCGCTCCGAGCGTGCGGTCGAGTGGGAAATTCTCGACGGTGTGCTGGTGGTCGAAGAACGGGAAAACATCGCGCCAGGGCTGAGCCAGGTGATCAACGCCAACCTGCAACCGGGCGACTACGCGATCACCTGCGGCTTGCTCAGCAACCCGCGCGGCACCTTGCACGTGACGCCGACGGCCGCTTCCGACGCCGCCGCCAAGGCCAAACCGTCGATGGTGGCTTTCGTCGGGCCGTTGTCGGAATTTCGCGTGTATCTGGCCGTTCAGGGCAGTGCCTTGATCAAAGCGGTGACAGCACTGGATCAGGCTCTAGCCAGTGGCGATCTTGCTCAGGCGCAAGCCGCGTACCTGCCGGCGCGTGCTGCTTATCAGCGTCTGGCGCCGGCGGCGCAGCGTCTGGCCGAGCTGGACAATCACATCAATGCCCGCGCCGATTATTTCGAAAAGCGCGAGCAGGATCCGGGCTTTGTCGGTTTCCATCGACTCGAATATGCCCTGTTTCAGCAGCGCACACTCGACGACGTTGCGCCGATTGCCCAGCGCCTGCTCGCTGACGTCACCACGCTCAAGCAGCAGTTGCTCGCGCAGTCGCTGCCGCCGGAGCAACTGGTGAGTATCGTCGTGCGCAACCTCAACAGCCTCGCCGACGTGCGCGCTGGCAGCGGCGAAGAAGAACGCTACAGCCACAGCGATCTCAACGGTTTCGCCGCCAACGGGCAAACCGCGCACAAAGTCGTCGACCTGTTGCGGCCGATGCTGAGCAAATCCGCGGCAGACGTGTTGGCGAAAGTCGACCAGGCGTTGGGCGACTTTGACAGCCAGCTCGACGCACTGAAATCCGCCGACGGCTACGTCAGTTACGACGCCGTGACCTCCGCGCAACGCCAGCAGATCGCCGCCAAAGCCAAGGCTCTGGCCACGGCACTGGATGGCATCGACCCCGCCCTCGGCCTTTCCGGCCTGTAAGCAGAAGACCACCCGATGAACGATTCAGAACCTCTCAACCTGCAACGGCGCCGCGTACTGATGGGCATGGGCGCCGCCGGTGTCGCCCTCGCCGGATCAGCCCTGAGCTGCCCGGCCATGGCCGCAGCGCCGGCACAAGTCACCGAAGCGCCGAGCAGCGACAAGACCGAAGACCGCCACGATTTCCACGGCGTGCACCAGACCGGCATCGACACCCCGCGCCCGGCCTCGGGCATGCTGGTGGCGTTCGATGTGCTGGCGACCGATCGCGAAGATCTCGAGCGGCTGTTCCGCACGCTGAACGAACGCATCGCGTTTTTGATGAAGGGCGGCCCGGTGGCGCAGATCGATCCGAAACTGCCGCCGCCGGATTCCGGCATCCTCGGCCCGGTGGTCACCCCGGACAACCTGACCATCACCGTGTCCGTCGGTGATTCGCTGTTCGACGAGCGCTTCGGTCTGGCAGCGGCCAAACCCAAGCGCCTGCAACGCATGGTCGGTTTCCCCAACGATGCGCTGGATGCCGACTGCTGCCATGGCGACCTGAGCCTGCAGTTCTGCGCCAACACCGCCGACACCAACATTCACGCCCTGCGCGACATCGTCAAGAACCTCCCCGATCTGCTGCTGCTGCGCTGGAAACAGGAAGGCAGCGTACCGCCGCAAGCCCCGGCCAAACCCGGCGTACCGGCGCAGTCGGCGCGCAACTTCCTGGGTTTTCGCGACGGCTCGGCCAACCCCGATTCCAACGACGCCAAAGCCATGGACCGCATCGTCTGGGTGCAACCGGGCAGCGATGAGCCGGCGTGGGCTGCCCATGGCAGTTATCAAGCGGTGCGCATCATCCGCAACTTTGTCGAACGCTGGGATCGCACGCCTTTGCAGGAGCAGGAAAGCATTCTCGGCCGGGTCAAGAGCAGCGGCGCGCCCATCGGTGGCCACACGGAAAGCGAAGTGCCGGATTACAGCAAGGATCCCGCCGGCAAGCTGACCAGACTCGACGCGCACATTCGGCTGGCCAATCCGCGCACCGCCGCGACCCAGGCCAACCTGATCCTGCGCCGACCTTTCAACTATTCCAACGGCGTCAACAAGAACGGTCAGCTCGACATGGGCCTGCTGTTCATCTGCTACCAGGCCGACCTGGAACAAGGCTTTATCACCGTGCAGACCCGCCTCAACGGCGAGCCGCTCGAGGAATACCTCAAACCGGTCGGCGGCGGTTACTTCTTCACCCTGCCCGGCGTTACCGGCGATGACGACTTCATCGGTCGCTCGTTACTGGCTGCCACATCCCACAACAAAACCGCATGACACCCAACCGACACTGGAGCCGCCCCATGAAAAAGACGCCACTCGCGTTATTGCTGACCCTTGGTTTGCTCAACACCCCGCTGTCGGCGTTCGCCACGACTGCGCCGCTGGATCTGGTGGGGCCGGTGTCGGACTACAAGATTTACGTCACCGAGAAGCTCGATGAGCTGGCCAGCCACACTCAGCAGTTCACCGACGCGGTGAAGAAAGGCGATCTCGCCACCGCGCAGAAGCTCTACGCGCCGACGCGGGTTTATTACGAGTCGATAGAGCCGATTGCAGAATTGTTCAGCGATCTCGATGCGTCCATCGACTCGCGCGTCGATGATCACGAGAAAGGTGTGAAGGCTGAAGATTTCACCGGTTTCCACCGGATCGAATATTCGCTGTTCGCGGAGAAATCCACCCAGGGTCTGGATGCACTGGCCGACGGTTTGAACAAAGACGTGCAGGAGCTGCAAACCCGTGTGGCCGGCCTGACCTTCCCGCCGGAGAAAGTCGTCGGCGGCGCTGCTGCGCTACTGGAAGAAGTCGCGGCGACGAAGATTTCCGGCGAGGAAGATCGCTACAGCCACACTGACCTGTACGACTTCCAGGGCAATATCGACGGCGCGAAGAAGATCGTCGATCTGTTCCGTTCGCAGGTCGAACAGCAGGACAAGGCATTTGTAGCGAAAGTCGACAAGAACTTCGCCACGGTCGACAAGATCCTCGCCAAGTACAAGACCGCGGATGGCGGCTTTGAAACCTACGACAAAGTGAAGGACAACGACCGCAAGGCGCTGGTCGGGCCGGTGAATACATTGGCGGAGGATTTGTCGATGATGCGCGGGAAGTTGGGTTTGAACTGAATCTTCAGCGCCTGTCAGGGCCCTATCGCGAGCAGGCTCACTCCTACAGTTGGAATGCATTCCCCTGTAGGAGTGAGCCTGCTCGCGATAGCGGTTTTCGCCACACTACAAATACCAAACCCTAGAGAATCCGATAGAGCAACCGCTCAATCCTCACCCGACTCACCCGCTTGAGAAACTTCGCCACCCCCGCCGGGTAATCCGGCAGTGTCTCCAGGGTCTGGAAGCTGTCGATCCGCGTGGTATGGCGGAAGATGTTCTCCAGCTCTTTCGCCCGGGGCTCCAGCCATTCGCCTTGCGGGTCGTCGATCAGCAGCGCGTTTTCCAGATCCAGACGGAACGCCCGCGGATTGAGGTTGTTGCCGGTCAGCAAGGTGTAGCGCTGATCGATCCACATGCCCTTGAGGTGATAAGTGTTGTCGCCATCGCGCCAGAGGTGCAGGTTCAGCTGGCCGCTGTCGATGCTGTGCTGATGGCGTTTGGTGAAGCGGCGCAGGCTGATCTCGTACAGATACGGCAGCGCGGCGATTACCTTGAACGGCTCGCTTGGCGGGATGTAGAAGTCATTGGCGGTCTTGTCGCCGACCACGATATCGATCTTCACGCCGCGGGCCAGCGCACGGTTGATCTCGCGGATCACACCCAGCGGCAGGTTGAAGTACGGCGTGCAGATGGTCAGCTGCTTTTGTGCGCTGGCGATCAGTTCGAGGATCGCCCGGTTTAGCGGATTGTTCTTGCCGACGCCGAGCAGTGGCGTGACCGACAGCCCTTCTCTGCTGGTGCTGCCGGCGCCGGTGTCGTAGGTCGCGTACTTGAGGCGACTGCGCAGGTCGCCGATGTCGTTGCGCAGGCTGCGCGTGCTCGGCAGGTTCGGCAGGTCGAGGCGATGCACGGCTTTCGATTCGATCAGGCCATGCTTGACCAGATGATGCATCGAATCCGCGAGCTCGCGACTGTGCAGCACGTGGTAACGGTCGAAGCGGTACTTGTCGAGTTTGTGCAGGTAGACGTTGTTCAGGCTGGCGCCGCTGTAGACCACGTCGTCATCGATGACGAAGCCTTTGAGGTGCAGCACGCCGAACAGCTCGCGGGTCTGCACCGGCACGCCGTAGATCGGCACTTCGCTCTGATGCGTGCGGGTCATGTCCTGATACCAGGCGGCGTTGCCAGGCTGCTTGCCCGCGCCGATCAGACCGCGCTGGGCGCGCAACCAGTCAACCACGACGGCAATTTCCAGCTCGGGACGCTTGAGTTTGGCAGCGTGCAGGGCATCGAGGATTTCCTGGCCGGCTTCGTCCTGCTGCAAATACAGCGCGACGATGTAGATGCGCTGGGTCGCTGCGGCGATTTGCTCGAGCAGGCAGCGTCGGAATTCGGCAGCACTGGACAGAATGCTCACCGCCTCGGCGGTCAGCGCGAAGCTGCGCAGTTTGGGCAGCAGAGAACGTTTGAAAAGCAACGGCATAAGGCTCGCAAGGTTCGATTCCGAAGAGTTTGAGAGCTTACACCATCGTCTGCGCCGGGTCTTGTCAGTGTCGGTTGAAATGCATTCCCCTGTGAGAGCGAGCCTGCTCGCGAAAGCCATTTCACAGACGCAACACATATCCGCTTGACCAAGGAGAACATCCGTTCTACTGTTCGCCACATGAACGAATCAATCAGCAACGAAACACGCGACATCATTCTGGATGTCACCGAAAAGTTGATCTACAAAAGTGGCATCGCTGCCACCAGCATGGATCTCCTGGTGAAAACCGCCGGCGTCTCCAGAAAAAGCATCTACCGTTACTTTGCCGACAAGGACGCGCTGGTGGTCGCGGCCCTTAAGCGTCGCGATATACGCTGGATGAGCTGGTTCAGAAACGCTGTCGACCAAGCTGCAACCCCGGCCGAGCGCCTGCTCAACCTGTTTACCGTGCTCAAGGGCTGGTTCGACTCGGATGGCTTTCGCGGCTGCGCGTTTATCAACACCAGCGGCGAAACCGGCGATCCACAGGACCCGGTGCGGCTGGTGGCCAAAGAACACAAACAGAAGTTGCTCGACTACGTGTGCGAGCTGTGTACCGAATATGGCGCCGAAGATCCGCAACTGCTGGCCAGACAGTTGCTGGTTCTGATTGAAGGCGCCATTACCGTAGCGCTTGTGATGGGTGATCACAGTGCCGCCGATAATGCGCAATGCATGGCGCGAAAGTTATTGGGCCTGTAACGCTTAACAAGCCGGACTTGTTGTTCATACATTAAATGAATCAGGAGATTGAACATGTCGACTGCAGCCCAGGTACGTCCGCCGTTACCCCCGTTCAACCACGCTTCAGCCATCGAAAAAGTGCGCCTTGCCGAAGATGGCTGGAACACCCGCGATCCGGAAAAGGTTTCGCTCGCCTACACCCTCGATACCAAATGGCGCAATCGCGCCGAGTTCGCCAACAACCGCGAAGAGGCCAAGGCATTCCTCACCCGCAAGTGGGCGAAGGAGCTGGATTATCGCTTGATCAAAGAACTCTGGGCCTACTCCGATACCCGTATCGCCGTGCGTTATGCCTATGAATGGCACGACGATTCCGGCAACTGGTTCCGTTCGTACGGCAACGAAAACTGGGAGTTCGATGACAATGGCCTGATGTTCCAGCGCTACGCCTGCATCAATGACATGCCGATCAAGGAAAGCGAACGCAAATTCCACTGGCCGCTGGGCCGCCGGCCGGATGATCATCCGGGGCTCAGCGAACTCGGCCTCTAAAGCCTATCCCGATTCAATGTTGGAGTGAGCCTGCTCGCGATAGCGGTATGTCTGTGACGTCTTCACGTCTGACAAACCGCCATCGCGAGCAGGCTCACTCCTACAATGGTTTTGCGGTGAATATTGATTTTGAGTACGGCACCGCATCTGTGGGAGCGAGCCTGCTCGCGAATAAGCCCTGCGGCTCGCCGCAACAGTTGGATACAGGTAACATGACTGCCCTCCCCGCAGCTCACGTTCTGCGCCTTGCCGAATAAGCCGACTCCATGCCTTTCGAACTCAGCGTTGACCTCACCACCCTGGCCATTCTGGCTGCCGTTGCCTTCCTTGCCGGTTTCATCGATGCCATCGCGGGTGGTGGCGGTCTGTTGACCACGCCGGCGCTGCTGACGGCGGGCCTGCCGCCGCATCTGGTGCTGGGCACCAACAAGCTGAGTTCGACCTTCGGCTCGGCAACCGCCAGCTTCACCTTCTACAGACGCAAACTGTTTCATCCGCGACAGTGGACCCACGCGATAGTCGGCACTCTGGTCGGCGCGCTCACGGGTGCGGTGGTTGCGCATTACCTGCCGGCCGAATGGCTGAACAAGATGCTGCCGGTGATCGTATTCGCTTGTGGCGTGTATCTGTTGTTTGGCGGCACGCCGAAAGCGCCGCTGGACAGCGACGCACCGATCAAAAAGAAATGGCAGTCGACCCAAGGCTTCAGCCTCGGCTTCTATGATGGCGTGGCGGGTCCCGGCACGGGCGCGTTCTGGACAGTGAGCAGTCTGCTGCTGTACCCGATCGATCTGGTCAAGGCCAGCGGAGTAGCGCGGAGCATGAACTTTGTCAGCAACATCGCGGCGCTGTCGGTGTTCATTTTCTCCGATCAGGTCGACTGGATCATCGGCTTGTGCATGGGCCTGTCGGTGATGGTCGGGGCCTTTTTTGGCGCACGCACGGCAATCAGCGGCGGCGCCAAATTCATTCGTCCGGTATTCATCACCGTGGTGCTTGGCCTGACCGTGCGCCTAGCCTGGCAGCACTGGTTCAGCGTGGCCTAAGCGCCGCGCCACGTAGACATCGATCAAGTAACGGGCTATCGAACGTGACGCCGGCAACGGCGGCAGTTCATGCACGTTGAACCACTGGGCGTCTTCGATCTCGTCTTCCTGACAGACAATCTCGCCACCGGCGTATTCGGCATGGAAGCCGAGCATCATCGAATGCGGGAACGGCCAGCACTGGCTGCCGATGTACTGGATGTTCTTCACTTCGATCTGCACTTCTTCGCGCACTTCACGAATCAGACAATCCTCAGCCGACTCCCCCGGCTCGGCGAAACCGGCCAAGGTGCTGTAAACCCCCGTGACGAAGCGCGGCGAGCGCGCCAAGAGGATTTCGTCGCCACGAGTGATCAGCACGATCATGCTCGGTGAAATGCGCGGATAGCTGCGCAGATCGCACGGCTGGCAATACATCGCCCGCTCGCGCGGCACCTGCGTCATCGGCTGGCCGCAGTTGCCGCAGAAGCGATGCTCGCGCGCCCAAGTGCCGATCTGCGCGGCATAACCGAGGACTTTGTACAGCGTGTGATCGCCCTCGAGCATGAACGCTCGCAGGCCTTTCCAGCCGCAACCCGGTACATCGCTGACACTGCGCAACTCCAGCAGATACACCGGTTCGCCGTCGAGATGACCAATGCCGTGCTCGGCAAGGACCGCAAGGTCCTGGCGCTTGAGCCATTCGCGCGGGAACAGCGCGCCGTTGTCATCGAACAGAAAGCCTTCCGGGCTGCGCGCCACGGCCCAGCCGCCGGGTTGATCGGTGTCGAGTACTGCAGTGGTCCAGCGAGAGATCATGGTTAACTCAATCCAGAAATTCGGGTTTCTGTTTGCTCATGTGCGCCGCCATGGCCACGCGCAGATCGGTGGATTGCAACATGGCGGCGTTCCAGGTGGCAACGTATTCGAGACCGTCGTCAATGCGATGGTCGCGCATGTAGCTGATCATTTCCTTGGTGCCGGTCACGGCAATCGGCGACTTGGCAGCGATGTCGCGGGCAATCTCGAACACGCCTTCGAGCAACGTGTCCTTGTCGCTGTAGACGCGATTGACCAGGCCCATGCTGCGCGCTTCCTCGGCGCCAAAGGTGCGACCGGTGTAAGCCAGTTCGCGCAGCATGCCGTCTCCGATGATTCGCGGCAACCGTTGCAACGTGCCGACGTCAGCGGCCATGCCGATATCGATTTCCTTGATCGAGAACTGCGCGTCCTCAGCGGCGTAACGCATGTCGCAAGCGGCAATCAGATCGATCGCCCCACCCAGGCAGTAGCCCTGAATGGCGGCCAGCACCGGTTTGCGGCAATTATCGACGGCGTTGAACGAAGCCTGCAGGTTGAGGATCTTGCGCCGCAGCAGGCGTGCATTGCGGCCCACGTCCTTGCCCAGTTCATTGGCCACGCCAGCCAGCATCATCAGGTCGATGCCGGAAGAAAAATGCTTTCCGTTGCCACTCAGCATCACCACACGCACTTCGTCGGTGTCGTCGATCCATTGGAAGATCTCGACGATCTCGCTCCAGAACGCCGCGTTCATCGCGTTGATCTTTTCCGGGCGATTGATCTGCACATGGGCGATGTTATCGGCCAGTTCGACGCTGAAGGCGGAGTATTGAGTCATGGCAGTGATCCTTTACCGGGCTGGAAAATAAGGCCCGAACTATAACAAGGCAATGGGGTGGCGGTTCGGCCAAATACGGGACTGCTCGACGTCGGCGCAAAATGCGCGGGCCCTTTCGCGAGCAGGCTCGCTCCCACAGGGATACTCCATTTCAATGTGGAAGCGAGCCTGCTCGCGAAGGCGTCGGATCATTCACCGTACGCGATCATTTCAGCCCCAGCCTGTACAACGAGCCATTCTCGTCGTCTGTCAGCACATACAAATAGCCATCGGGTCCCTGGCGCACATCGCGGATGCGTTGGTTCAACTCACCCAGTAGACGCTCCTCATGCACGACCTTGTCGCCATCGAATTGCAGGCGAATCAGTTCCTGGGACACCAGTGCGCCAATAAACGCGTTGTGCTGCCAAGGCTTGAAGCGATCGGCATCGTAAAACGCCATGCCCGTAACACCGGGCGACTTCTCCCAGACGTGATGCGGCGCGACTGTGCCTTCGGCAGTTTTACCTTTCGCCTCAGGAATCGGCTGCATCGAGTAATTGATACCGTGGGTCGCCAACGGCCAGCCATAGTTTTTACCGCGCTCGATGATGTTCACTTCATCGCCGCCACGGGGCCCGTGTTCGTTCTCCCACAACGTACCGGTCCACGGATTGAGCGCCGCGCCCTGAGGGTTGCGCAGCCCGTACGACCAGATTTCCGGCCGAACCCCGGATTGGCCAACGAACGGGTTATCGTCCGGCACCTTGCCGTCGGGGAAGATGCGTACGACCTTGCCCTGCAGCTTGTCGAGATCCTGCGCGGTCGGGCGATCATTGTTTTCACCCAGAGTGATAAACAGATACCCGTCGCGATCGAACACCAGGCGCGAACCGAAATGGTTGCTCACCGACAATTTCGGTTCCTGACGAAAGATCACGTTGAAGTCTTTCAAGGTCTTCAGGTCATCGGAAAGTCGTCCGCGCCCTACCGCGGTGCCGGCCTTGCCGCCCTCGCCACCGCCCTCTGCGTAGGACAGGTAGACCATGCGGTCCTGCTTGAAGTCCGGCGACAGCACCACATCGAGCAGACCGCCCTGCCCTTTGGCCCAGACTTGTGGCACGCCGCTGATCGGCTCCGACAATTTGCCGTCCTTGCTCACGACGCGCAGACGGCCCGGCCGTTCGGTGACCAGCATGCCTTTCTGATCGGGCAGGAACGCCAGCGCCCACGGATGTTCCAGGCCCTGGGCAATGGTGCTGACTTCAAGGATGCCCTGTTCGCTTTTCAGCTCTTTGGGCGCGGCGGCGAACGCCGGGGCACTGATCAGCGCGGCGGCGCAGCAGGTGGCTAGAAGGGTTTTACGCAACATGCACGATTCCTTATGTTCGTGTGAAGGGCTGACAGAACCTCAGTCCTGCCGGTCAACGGTTGCTGCCGGTGCCCCGTGAGGGCGGGTTGGGAATGAAGGTCGGCGGATTGCTCGGTACCGAGCGTATCGGCTGGCCGTTGCCGATGCCGCGATTTTCCACGGTCGGCTGACGCGGTACCGGAACGGTGTTCGGCCCGCGAAGGGGTGGAGCGCTGGGCTGGGTGCCCTGCATGCTGTTGGGATTGGCCCGGCGGATCGGGCTGTTATAGGGATTGTTGCTATTGCCGGTGGGGCTTTGCGTCAGCACGACGTCGGCATGAACCAGACCGCCACTGAGGGCCAGGACGGCGATGCCAATCAGAAACCGGTTCATGAGAAATGCCTCTCGATGTGCGTGGACTAGAGCCTTGGAGCCCACGCTACGCCGTGGGTTCGGATTTGTTAACCCTTGCGCCTTAAACAACATGTAACACGGCTTGACCGTAACCCTGGCAGCCCGCGCAATCACTGGAAACTTTCTCGCCGCGCCACGGGTCACCTGATCATCACTCGGAGGACAGGTCATGGCTCGGGCAATCTGGAAAGGCGCAATCAGTTTTGGACTGGTACACATCCCCGTGGCGCTGGTTTCAGCGACGTCGTCCCAAGGCGTGGACTTCGACTGGCTCGACAGCCGCAGCATGGACCCGGTGGGCTATAAACGCATCAACAAGGTCACCGGCAAGGAAGTCACCAAGGAAAACATCGTCAAAGGCGTGGCTTACGAAAAGGGCCGGTACGTGGTGCTCAGCGAGGAAGAGATCCGTTCCGCGCACCCCGTTTCGACGCAGACCATCGACATTTTTTCGTTCGTCGACGCCGAGCAGATTCCGCTGCAGAACATCGACACACCCTACTACCTGGCGCCGGACAAACGCGGCGGCAAGGTGTACGCGTTGCTGCGCGAAACCCTGAGCAAAACCAACAAGGTCGCCCTCGCCCGCGTCGTCCTGCACACCCGCCAATACCTGGCGGCGCTAATGCCGCTGGAGTCGGCGCTGGTTCTGGTCAAGCTGCGCTGGCCGCAGGAAGTACGCGGCCTCGATGAGCTGGCCCTGGGCAGTGAAGTGACCAAACCGCAACTGGCCAAGGGTGAGCTGGATATGGCCAAACGTCTGGTTGAAGACATGACCGCGGAGTGGACGCCGGAGGATTACAAGGACGAGTTCGAGGACAAGATCATGGCGCTGGTCGAGAAGAAAGCCCACGAAGGCAAGATCGAAGATGTCGAGACCGCCACTGGCGAAGAAGAGCGCAAGACGGCCGATGTTATCGACCTGACCGAGCTGCTTAAACGCAGTCTTGGTGGCAAGGCCCCGGCCAAGCCGAAGGCCAAATCAACCAGCAAGGCGGCGCCGGCGAAGAAGACTCGGAAGGCGTCTGGGGAATAATCGGTGAATCAGGAAGAAGTGATTTGAATGTCAGGGCCAATCGCGAGCAGGCTCACTCCTACAGTTTGGAATGCGTTCCCGTGTAGGAGTGAGCCTGCTCGCGATAGCGCCAATCAGCCCAACTACAAAAGTCAGATCAGAATAAAGATCGCCAGCAACGCCGCAAAAATCGCCCACTTCTCCAGGTAATACCGCGTGCGATTGCGCTTCTTCAGCTCTTTGCCGCGCAAGCGGATCTTGTAGATTTTGGTAAACAAGCGGTTGATGCCACCGGTCTTGTCCCCCGCATCATTCGGCGCGCCCGCCGCCGACATCACCGTGCGGCTGAACCAGCGATTGAACGCAGCGGCCCAGCGGTATTTCAACGGCCGCTCGATATCACAGAACAGAATGATACGGTTCTGATCCGTGGTGTTTTCTGCGTAATGGATAAACGTTTCGTCGAACATCACCGCTTCACCATCGCGCCAGTGATAGTTCTCACCGTCGACGTTGATGTAGCAGCCAGGATCGTTCGGCGTATCCAGCCCCAGGTGATAGCGATAGGAACCCGCATACGGATCGCGATGGCGCACCAGCTTCGAGCCCGGCGGCAGCTCGGCAAACATGGCCGCCTTGATCGAGCCGATGCTTTGCACCAGTTCGGTGGTGCGCGGGCACAGCTTCATTGCCGACGGGTGACTGTCGCCGTACCACTTCAGATAAAAGCGCTTCCAGCCAGTCTTGAAGAAGGAGTTGAAGCCGACATCGTCATACTGGTTCGAGCGCTTGATCTCGCCGGCACGCAGCAGGTTCTGGCCTTCCTCGCGAATCTCTTGCCAATGGGCCTGCAACGGGCTCAGATCGGGAAAATCCGCCGGGTTCAGATACGGCTTGTTCGGCATTTTCGAAAAGAGGTACAGGAAGCAGTTGATCGGCGCGAGAAACGTCGAGTGGTCACTCAATTGCCGCCCCAGCTTGTGGCGCACGCGTCCACGCAGGTGAACGTAAGCAATGGAGATGACATAAACAGCGGCAATGATGAGTTTCACGGAAAAGGGTCACACGTCAAAAGTGAACAAACTGCGCGCGTGGCGGCCTTGGGGCCCAGCGTCTTATGCAGCGGTCTTGATGCACAGGGCGCGTCCTTGGCCCGCGCCGTTTCCGGGCGCTCGGTGAAAGGGTGGCATTTTAGCCACACTTTGTAACCGATAGTGAACCCTCAACTGTGAAAAACTGTCTTGCCCTACTTTTGGGTAATGCCGGCGCGACTGCAAAAGCGGGCGAAACGGCCGTTGCTCATTTCGATGGAACCACGCTTCGCGCGCGCTCCTCTATCGCTTACCAATAATGGAGGAACCCCCATGATCGCCCCAGAAACCGGTATGAAACCAGGTCAGCGCTATCGCATTGAGAGCGTCGAGCGCGCGCCGCAATTCTCTGGCTTTTTTCTCGATGGAAAGTATTACCTGGGACCTGAATTGCAGACCGCCGTCGGCTGGCTTGAAGGGCAGACGTTCTTCTACGACCAGCTCGACCCGACCGGTGAGCCGGTTTATCCGGACAGGGTTGCCGGCACGATCGAGGGGCTGACGTTGGTAATGCCGGACGGCTTACGCCTGGAAATCGAGGAATTACCCTATCTAGCGGAAGCTGCTGCGCCGGTGCGCGCATCCCTCGCCGGGCGTGTCGAGCGAATTTCGCGGCAGCCAATTCGCCCTTCTCCGCTGCTGGTAGCCGGGGCTGCGATGCTGGTAGGGGTTTGCCTGCTGACACTCTCACGCATCAGAAATCGATAAGGCCACCGCGCGAGCAGTGGCCCCTCTGTCGGTCACTGCTCGCGGGTTACCGTCAGCGCGACCACGGCGATGCGCTCGGCGCACTCATATTCAGGCTTGAGCAATTCCTCGCTGAACACATCCGGATCGAGCTCGCGATAAGTCCAGCCGAAACGCTCGCCCTTGAGCAGCGGCGCAACCGCCTCGCGGAACGGATCCTTACCGGCAACAATCGCCACGCCGGTATACACCAGCAACGTGCCGCCGACTTCCAGACGCGGCAACGCCTCGCGCACGATGCGCACCGACAAACCCTCACCCAGCGCCCCGCCGCCGTGACGATAGGCGCGCTGTTGCTGGTCGTTCATGTACGGCGGATTGGCGATGATCAAGTCGAACTGGCCTTCGACGCTGGCGAGCAGATCACTGTGATACACCGACACATTGCTGGCTCCGGCCAGCTCGGCGTTGACCGCACTCAGGCGCAGCGCCTGCGGGTTGATATCGACCGCCACCACTTGGGCATCCGGCCGCGCCTTGGCGATGAGCACCGCCCCGGCGCCACTCCCGCAGCCGATATCCACCGCGCGCCTGATCGGCGAAAACCGTTGCTGCAATTGCGCTTCGATGGCCTGGGCGAAGCGATACGTGTCCGGGCCGAAGAACACTGCATCGCTCGCCGTCGTCGGAAACGCCGAGTGGGCAAATAACCGGTCATTGAGCGTCGACCAGCGCACCTGGCTGCGCCATACGGCGCCATCGCGTGCGACTACGCCGGACTGCTCCAGGCTTGCCAGTTCGTCTGCCTTGAAAAGCTCGGCAGGAAACGGCATGGACCAGCCGAACACATCGCGCAGATCCTTCGCCAGCGGTGTGGCGAAACGCTGCAGAAAACGTTCGTGGGTCAACGGCGTCGGGGTGATGAAGTGATAACCGCTGTCGAGCAGGCGTTTGCCCAGCTCGAACAGCGCTCTGTCCGATGTTTCTTGTGCCGACATGAAAGCTCCTTGTTTCAACGCAAGCGGGCGCGCAGTTGCATGAAGCGACGCGTCGCGAAAAGTCCGGCCGGACGCCAATGCCGCTGGGGTTGCAGCCACGGCAGCAAAATCTCCATTTGCTCGGTGGAAGGCTTGTCGGCCAGCGCGGCCTCGAGGTTGAGCAGATCGGCATCGTCGTCAAAGGTTTCTTCCACGGCGGCCTCGCGGCGCACGTAAGGTCGAGGCCGGGACGCCGGGCAATCCTCAGTGATCCAGTCGCGCATCAGCTGTTTTTCATAGCCGTTGAACACACCGAACATCGCCGCATCGCTGCCGTCGATCAAACGCCAGAAGCGACTTTCTTCCACCGCATCGCCACGTTTGATCCAGCTCTTGCGCTCCAGCGCCGCGAGGAATTCGCCCATTTGCCCCGGCGTCGCCAGCCACTGGTTGATGGTGCGGTTTTCGATGCGGCAGTAATCAGAGTGCATGTGCCGGCCGAATACCGCCTTGCGCTCGAGCATGGCAATGACTTCGTGCTGCAAATCAAATTCCTTGATAACTGCAGTGGTGCCCTTGCCGACATCGTTGAGGCGATAACCGATCGCCATGCGCCGGTAGAACTCGTCGCGCTCTTGACCCAGCGGCATCAGCTCGAGCATCGATTGCACAGCCTTGCGCGCATGGCCGGTGCTGGCGTTGTCGATGGTCACATGCAGGCGGAAATAATGCGGGTCGATGCCCAACTCTGCCAGCTCATACGCAGTGATCAACAAATGCAGCGGCAGTTGTTCGTAGCCGAGGTTGAAGCCGATGACTTCCGGCAGGAACTGCGCGCCGAAGCGCCCCAGCGCCAGTTGCACCGCGCCCTGCAAGAAATACTCATCGGCAAGGCCACTCAGATCCGAGCAATCATGTTCGGCGAGCAGTTTGCGATAGATCACCACATGGTTCTGCCGTGGCACGCCCTCGCCCAGTTCTTCCAGATAGGTGTCGAGCAAATCGTCGAAACGCGGATCCTGCCACTGCGGCAGCAGCCCGGCCAGCCAGGCGCCATCGACCTCTTTGGTCGGTGCTACATGCAGAATGAAGTACAAGGCGTGAGATTTGTTGCGGAAATAGAGGCGTGGCGCGCCCTGCTGCCGTTGTTCGAGGTAATCCGCGTATTCGCCAGCCACTTTGGCGCAACGGGTTTCCGACCATTGCAGCAACTCTTCAGCGCTGCCCGGCAAGTCGTCAGGCAGTGCAGCCGCCGTGCTCAATTGTCGACGCAGAAAGTCCAGCGCCGCGCGATCGGCCGTGGAGTCTTCTGCCAACAATCGGTCGTAGAGCCGGCGCTCGGTATCCGCCGGCCTGGATGTTTTACCCGAAGACTTCCTGGTCGGGATTTCGATCAGCGACATGACTCATTCCCCTGCGTTATTGGCATTGCCTATAAACGAAAGAGTGATTGGTGCTGAAAAAAATTCCTTTTTTGTGCGCGACGATTCGCTCAGCGGTTTGCGCTGCTTCTCTACCCCAAAGCGGTGTCGAGAAACATCATCACGCCGAAGCCGAGCATCAGCCCGAGCGTGGCAGGGGTTTCATGGCCGTTGCGGTGAGTTTCCGGGATCACTTCATGGGAAACCACGAAGATCATCGCGCCCGCTGCCAGCCCCATCGCCACCGGAAAGCCCAAGGCGAAACTGTTGGTGATGCCCAAACCGATAATCGCGCCCAACGGTTCCATCAATCCGGAAGCGGCGGCAATCAACGCCGCGCGTCCGGCCGAAATCCCGGTGACCCGCAGCGCCAACGCCACCGCCAGGCCTTCGGGAATATCCTGAATGGCGATGGCAGTGGTCAGCGGCAGGCCGATTTTCATGTCGCCAGTGGCGAAGCTGACACCGATCGCCATGCCTTCGGGCAAGTTGTGCAGGGTGATCGCCAGAACAAACAACCAGACCCGATTGAAGCGCTTCGCCTCAGGGCCGCGCCGCCCGCTCTTTTCATGTTCGTGCGGGACGAAGCGGTCGAGGCCGACCATCAATGCAACGCCCAACGCCATGCCGGCTACCACGACGGCGGCGGCGAGCATGGGACTGCTTACCGCCTCCTTCGCCGCCGCGATCCCCGGCAAAATCAGTGAAAAGGAACTGGCAGCCAACATCATCCCTGCCGCGAAACCGAGCATGGTGTCTTGGGTTCGCGAAGTAATCGCGCGCAACGCCAGCGCCAGCAATGCACCGACTGCCGTAGCGGCGAAACCCGACAGCCCGCCAAGGCTCGCGAGGCGCAAGGTGTCGCGGCCTGTGCTGACCAGACCGGTGTAGCCGCTGATCAGCAGCAGCACGGTTACCCCGACCAGGGTCAGCCAGAAAATGCGCCCTCCCCAGCCCGTGCGCGACAGGTTCACGAACCATGCTCGCACGGGAGCTGCGAACGAAGATGACGGTAGCGCCATGAAAACTCCTCAGTTTCAAGTAGCCGGTACGAACGGCGTGGTTTCATCCAGCTGCGCCAAAGGAACATCGCTGCCACCCGGGGTCAGAATCACCTTGCGGCATTCTTCCTGCTTTTTATTGAAGATCTTGTAACCCTCGGCCGCCTGTTCCAGCGACAGCCTGTGGGTGATGATCGCTTCGGGCTGCAACTTGCCGGTTTCGATGTAGCCGAGCAGCTCCGGCAGAAAGCGCTGTACGTGAGTCTGGCCCATTTTGAAGGTCAGGCCCTTGTCGAAGGCGTCGCCGAACATGAAGCCGTGGATGAACCCGGCATATACCCCCGGAACGCTGACCACACCGCCACGCCGCACGGCTGCAATGCACTGGCGCAAGGCCTTGCCGCTGCTGCCTTCGAGCTTGAGTGTAGCCATCACGGTTTCGGTGGTGCTGCCTTTGGCCTCAAGGCCGACGGCATCGACCACCGCATCGACACCGCGATGGCCCGCAGTCTGGCTGATGATGGTGTCGGCCGGGTCGTCGTCCTCATCGAAGTTGATCGGAATCACGCCGTAGGTGCGCTGGGCATAATCGAGGCGGTACTGGTGGTGATCGACCATGAAGATCTGTTCCGCACCGAGCATTCTGGCGCAGGCTGCGGTCAGCAAACCGACCGGCCCGGCACCGTAGATCGCCAGGCTCGAACCCTGGACGACGCCGGCGTTGATCACCGCTTGCCAGGCGGTCGGCAGGATGTCGGAGAGAAACAGCACTTTTTCGTCCGACAGCGTGCCCGGGACCTTGAACGGGCCGGTGTTGGCTTTCGGTACGCGCACCAGTTCCGCCTGACCGCCGGGGATCCCGCCATACAAGCGGCTGTAGCCGAACAGCGCGGCCGGTGGCGGAATCATTTTCTTGTTCAGCGCCGCGCCGGGGCCTTCATTGGTTGTCTCGCAAGCGGCGTAAAGCTCTTGCTGGCAGAAGAAACAATCGCCACAGGCGATCACGAAAGGAATCACGACACGGTCGCCGCGCTGCACTGCGGTCACGGCAGAACCAGTTTCTTCGACGATGCCCATGAACTCATGGCCGAAGATATCGCCATGTTCGACGGTGGGTATCTTGCCTCGGTACAGGTGCAGGTCCGACCCGCAGATGGCGGTCGCGGTGACGCGCAGAATGATGTCGTCGGCGGCTTCAAGTTTCGGGTCCGGTACGGTTTCGACGCGCACATCATGAGCGCCGTGATAGGTCATTGCTCGCATGGCTTGGTCCTCACTCGATTGAACGAAATGGCTGCTGCTCCACTTTCCGAAGTGAAAATGGTCGAGTGAGTTCATTCGGGTTTTCGAGATTTTGATCAGCGGATATTCCGCGTCCGCCTGAAGAGCCGACACAGATGCCGGTTTGCCTGCCATATAACTGCCGTCTGAGTTATGCGACAATGCGCGCCAATGTCCAACAAGAACCCCGTACTCGTCGCTCAGCAGCTTGCCTTCAAAGGCCCCAGTTGCGGACGGCTTATGCGCGTTGGCTCAACTCAAGCACAGACTGGGGGGAGCTGGAAAAGCTCCAGATTGGTACTCAATTTTGTACCAGGCACCACAGACCAGCTCTAACCCATTGATAGGTAAGGTAATTGATCTCCACAGCTAACATCACGATGCAGTTTGGCGCCAAGCCGCTGTTCGAAAACGTTTCGGTCAAATTCGGCGCAGGCAATCGCTACGGCCTGATCGGTGCCAACGGTTGCGGCAAGTCGACCTTCATGAAAATCCTCGGCGGCGATCTCGATCCGTCCGGTGGTCAGGTCATGCTCGAGCCGAACGTGCGTCTGGGTAAGCTGCGCCAGGATCAGTTCGCCTACGAAGAATTCACCGTGATCGACACCGTGATCATGGGTCACGAAGAGCTGTGGAAGGTCAAGGCCGAGCGCGATCGCATCTACTCGCTGGCGGAAATGTCCGAAGAAGACGGCATGGCCGTTGCCGAGCTGGAAACCGAATTCGCCGAAATGGACGGCTACACCGCCGAATCCCGCGCCGGCGAACTGTTGCTGGGTCTGGGCATTCCGCTGGAACAGCATTTCGGCCCGATGAGCGAAGTCTCCCCAGGCTGGAAACTGCGCGTATTGCTGGCGCAGGCGCTGTTCTCCGATCCGGAAGTGCTGTTGCTCGACGAACCGACCAACCACCTGGACATCAACACCATTCGCTGGCTGGAAAACATCCTGACCCAGCGCAACAGCCTGATGATCATCATCTCCCACGACCGTCACTTCCTGAACAGCGTGTGCACGCACATGGCTGACCTGGATTACGGCGAGCTGCGCCTGTTCCCGGGCAACTACGACGAGTACATGACCGTGGCGACCCAGTCCCGCGAGCAGTTGCTGTCGGACAACGCCAAGAAGAAAGCGCAGATTTCCGAACTGCAATCGTTCGTCAGCCGCTTCTCGGCCAACGCCTCGAAAGCCAAGCAGGCCACCTCCCGCGCCAAGGCGATCGACAAGATCCAGCTGGCCGAGGTCAAGCCTTCCAGCCGCGTCAGCCCGTTCATTCGTTTCGAACAGAACAAGAAGCTGCACCGTCAGGCGGTCATGGTCGAGAAAATGGCCAAGGGTTTCGATGGCAAGCCACTGTTCAAGGACTTCAGCTTCCAGGTTGAAGCCGGCGAGCGTGTTGCGATCATCGGCCCGAACGGTATCGGCAAGACCACCCTGCTGCGCACCCTGGTCAACGAACTGACCCCGGATGCCGGTAGCGTGAAATGGACCGACGCCGCTGAGCTGGGCTACTACGCTCAGGATCACGCTCACGACTTCGAAGACGACGTCACGCTGTTCGACTGGATGGGTCAGTGGACTCAGGGCGAGCAGATGATTCGTGGCACCCTGGGCCGCATGCTGTTCTCCAACGACGAGATCCTCAAGTCGGTCAAGGTCATCTCCGGTGGTGAGCAGGGTCGCATGCTGTTCGGCAAGCTGATCCTGCAAAAGCCGAACGTGCTGATCATGGACGAACCGACCAACCACCTGGACATGGAATCGATCGAAGCGCTGAACCTGGCGCTGGAAAACTACCCGGGCACGCTGATTTTCGTCAGCCACGACCGTGAGTTCGTATCGTCCCTGGCCACCCGCATCATCGAGCTGAGCCCGAACGGCGTGACCGACTTCAGCGGCACCTATGACGATTACCTGCGTAGCCAGGGTGTTGTGTTTTAACGGCAGCTGCGAGTTTCAAGCGGCAAGCTGCAAGTAAAAGCCCTGTCCATGTGACAGGGCTTTTTTTATGTGATCAAAATATTTTCGCCGGTGCTGACTCCATCGCGAGCAGGCTCACTCCTACATTTGGAATGCATTCCCCTGTAGGAGTGAGCCTGCTCGCGATGAGGTAATCAGCCGCGCCATCAATCCCTGCAGGAGCTGCCGAAGGCTGCGATGTTTTGATCGTTAGCCTGCTTTCTTTTATCCCAGCCCCGCGCCATGATGTCGGCAACTCTCCCACCGCCGCCCGCGAACGAGTGCTCATGTCTGCGCAGCCACTGCCACCGCAAAGCTCCCTGGCGATCACCCTGCAGATCGTCTCCATCGTTTTCTACACCTTCATTGCCTTTCTCTGCATCGGCTTGCCGATTGCGGTACTGCCAGGTTATGTCCACGAGCAACTGGGTTTCAGCGCGATCATTGCCGGCCTGGTGATCGGCTCGCAGTACCTGGCCACCCTGCTCAGCCGGCCGATGGCCGGGCGCATGTCGGACACCCTCGGCACCAAGCGGGCGATCACTTATGGCTTGTGGGGGATTGTCCTCAGCGGCGCGCTGACGTTGCTGTCGACCTTGCTGCAGAGTTTTCCGCTGACCAGCCTGTTGATCCTGATCGCCGGGCGCCTGCTGCTGGGTATCGCTCAAGGCTTGATCGGTGTCGGCACCATCAGTTGGTGCATGGGCCAGGTCGGTGTCGAGCACACAGCCAAATCCATCGGCTGGAACGGCATCGCTTCCTATGGCGCGATTGCCATCGGCGCGCCGCTGGGCGTGGTGATGGTTGCTGAATATGGCTTTGTCAGCCTGGGTATCGCGCTGTCGGCGTTGGCCGCGGGTGCGTTATGGTTGATCCGCAACAAGCCTTCGGTGCCGGTGATTCGTGGTGAGCGTCTGTCGTTCTGGGCCGTGTTCGGCAAGATTGCGCCGTACGGCACCAGCCTGACCCTCGCGTCGATCGGCTACGGCACGCTGACCACCTTCATCACGTTGTATTACCTCAACCGCGGCTGGACTGGCGCGGCGTACTGCCTGACGGTGTTCGGCGTGTGTTTCATTTTGTCGCGACTGTTGTTCATCTCCGCGATCGCCCGGTTTGGCGGGTTCGCCTCGGCCATCGTCTGCATGACAGTGGAAACCGTCGGGCTGGTGATGTTGTGGCTGGCGCCCTCCACTGCCTACGCACTGATCGGTGCCGGGCTGGCGGGGTTCGGGCTGTCGTTGGTGTACCCGGCGCTGGGGGTTGAAGCGATCAAGCAGGTGCCGAGTTCCAGTCGTGGGTCGGGACTCGGAGCTTATGCGGTGTTTTTCGATCTGGCCCTGGCGATCGCCGGGCCACTGATGGGCGCGGTGGCATTGAATCTGGGCTATTCGTGGATTTTCTTCAGCGCGGCGCTGTTGTCGGTGACCGGGTTGGGCCTGACCCTGCTCCTCAAGCGCCGCACGACCTCATGAAACACCGAACCCCTTGTAGGAGCTGACGAGTGCAACGAGGCTGCGATCTTTTGATTTTGCTTTGAAGATCAAGAGATCGCAGCCTCGTTGCACTCGTCAGCTCCTACAGGAATTGGTGGCGGTGATGAAGTTATTGATCCGCCGTCTGCATCCCCGCTCGGGTTGTTTTCGCCAGCGCATGGGCAAAAAACCGTCCGGCCTCCGAGATCAGGTTGCGGTGAATATCCTCGCGATCGACTCCGTCAGCGTCGGTACACAACGCCGGCATGGCGCGGATCTGCTCTTCGGTGCACGGCGCCATGAACACGAAGTGCCCTGCCCCGGCCAGCAGCTTGAAGTCCGGCGCGGTGGGCAGTTTGCGCGCCAGGGCGGCGGCGTTTTTATCGAAGGCCACCAGTTTGTCGCCGTCGCCGCTGTAGAGCAGCACTGGCACGTGCACGTCGGCGAGGGTATGGCGGCCGAATTTCAGGCTCAGCGGCGCCATCAGCAACAAGGCGTGAACCCGTGGATCGGCCACCGGTTGCAAGTCATCGCGATCGACAATCAACTCGCCCTGAGTGTTGCAGGCATCGTGATCGTCCGGACGTTCCTGGCAATAGCGGCGCAGGCGATCGAGATCCGGTTGCGCCCCGGACAGAATCAACGCGGTCTCGCCACCCGCCGAATAACCGATGACGCCGACCTGATCAGCATTGACGAACGGCGCCAGCATGCGGTCGCCAAGGGTTGCGGTGATCGCCTGGGAGATTTGAATCGGACGGCCATAAAGGTTGCTCAACGTGCCAAGACGGCTATGGTCGCGCCAGTTGTCGCCGGGGTGAATCACCGCCACCACCACAAAGCCTTTGCGCGCCAGCGACGTCGCCAGATCATGCAAGGCCAGCGGCGTGCCGGTGTTGCCGTGGGAGAGCATCAACATGGGAAAGCGGCCGATGGCGACTTTGGTGTCTTCCCCGGCTTCCACCGGGTAGCCCTCGAGCAAACTCAGGTGCTCGCGGTCACTGGACGGGTAAAAAGCGATGGCGCGCATCGGTTGCAGATCGAGCGGGTCGAGAAAGGTCATCTCGTGATAGCCGACACTCCAGACAGGATGCCGCCCCGGCGCGGCCTGCACTGAATTCAGGCTGCCCAGCAGGCAAATCAGCAACATTGCACAAAGATGCTTCATGAATGCCCCCACCCTGTCGGACTCCATCGTCGGATGTGCTGAAACTGCATAACCCGGGCCAGATTATGTAACAGCCAGAAACAAAAAACCCCGTACTCGGCCCTTGCGGAACCAGAATACAGAGTTTTTTGGGTATTACCTGAACATCAGCTGTTCTTTATGCAAGCCTTACGCGGCGGCAAACAGTTGCTCGCTGATCTTCGCTTGCGCAGCGCTAATGGCGTTGTTGCGCACTTCTTCGCCATAGGCCAGGCCTTCAGCGCGGACGATTTCGATATCGGTGATGCCGAGGAAACCCAGTACCAGCTTCAGATATTCTTCGTGAGCGATGCCGCTGGCCTGACCGGCATGGATGCCGCCGGAGGTCGACACGATCAGAACTTTCTTGCCACCGCACAGGCCTTCCGGGCCGGCTTCGGTGTAGCGGAAAGTCTGGCCGGCGACGGCAACGCGGTCGATCCACGCCTTGAGCTGGGTCGGGATGGTGAAGTTGTACATCGGCGCGGCAATCACCACGGCGTCGGCAGCGATGAACTCGGCCAGGGTCGAAGCGCTCAACTCGGCTTCGTGCTGTTGCACAGCGTCGCGCAGCTCTGCGGTAGTACCGGCGGCGACCAGCGTGGTCGACGAGAAGTGGCTGATCGCGTCGGCAGCCAGGTCGCGATAGGTGACCACGGCGCTCGGCTCGGCGGCTTGCCAGGCGTCGACGACTTGACGGCTCAACTGACGGGAAGCCGAGTTGTCGCCGAGAATGCTCGAATCGATGTGCAACAGTTTCATGTGGGTTCTCCTGAAAGAATCGCCGGCGGCGACGGAATGGAGACAATCCTACGCAACAAACCAATAGCTGATTAGTCGCCGACAATGCGATAGTTCGTCCCATTGATAGAACGACTGGAAACGCGCATGCAGGACCTCAACGATCTTTACTATTTCGCCAAAGTGGTCGAGGCTGGCGGATTCGCCGCCGCCGGGCGACTGCTCGGTATTCCCAAGTCACGGCTCTCCAGAAGAATTGCCGAACTGGAAGAACGCCTCGGCGCGCGTCTGCTGCAGCGGACTACGCGACAATTGAATCTCACCGCTGTTGGCGAACGCTATTTGCGCCACTGCCAAGCGATGTTGCTTGAAGCGGAGATGGCTGACGAGGCCGTGGCGAGTATGTCCAGCGAGCCACGCGGTCGGCTGCGGGTGTCGTGCCCGACCGGGCTTGCCCATGAAATGCTGCCGACGGTGATCAGCGATTTTCTCGGCAAGTTTCCGCAGGTGCAGTTGGAAGTCGTGCTGCTCAACCGCCGTGTGGATCTGGTCACTGAAGGCATCGATGTCGCTTTGCGGGTGCGCGATCACGGCGATGAAGATCCGTTGCTGGTCACCCGACGCTTGCGTCAGGCCCAGGCGGTGGTCATAGCCAGCCCGGCGTTCATGCAGGGCAAGACCATCAATCATCCCCAGGATTTGAAGAACCTGCCGGTGCTCGGCGCGCTGGAAGCCGACCGCATGGTTCATGTGCGCCTGCTCGATCAGCAAGGTAAAAGTGTCGATCTGAGCATGGAAGCGCGGCTGGGTATCGATGACTTCGTAGTGCGCAAGGCCTGCGTCCTCGCCGGTCAGGGTTTTACCGTGTTGCCGATGATGTTCTGCGAGACCGAATTGCGTAACGGCACGCTGGTGCAGGTGCTGCCGGAATGGTCACTGCCTGGCGGCTGGCTGCAAGCGGTGTATCCGCATCGGCGCGGGGTGATGCCAGCGGTGCGCGCATGGATCGATCATCTGGTCGAGTCGTTCAATGCCTGCGGGGAGCGGTTGCTATGAAACAGGGAAAAATGAGCGAAGCCGAGGTTGCCGGATTTTGTCTGGCGCTGCCCGGTGCTCGCGAAGACTACAAATGGGGCAGCGTGCGGGTGTTTTCGATTGCCGGCAACAAGATGTTCGCTTTACAGGGATTACGCGGCGATTCGCTGGCGTTCAAGGTCGACAAGGATCTGTTTCTCGGCCATTGCGATCGGCCGGGGATTCATCCGGCGCCGTATCTGGCGCGGGCGCAGTGGATCATCATGCATCCGCCCTACCCGCTGGGTGCGGAGGAATTGCAGGGGCTGTTGCAGCGATCGCATCAACTGGTGGTGAGCAAGTTGCCCAAAAAGACTCAAATCGGCCTGCTGCTGTAATCCCGGTCTCATGTAGGAGTGAGCCTGCTCGCGATAGCGGTGTATCAGTCGACATCCTTGTTGATTGAAAAGACGCTATCGCGAGCAGGCTCACTCCTACAGGGGTAAGTGTGTTCTTTAGATCAAAGACAACAGGTTGGAACCGAGGAAAATCTGGTCAATCCAGAACACCTGGTGCAGCAGCACGATCACCCAGAACAGAATCTGGAACGACACCTTGCGCGTCTTGTGCCGGAATACCTGCTGCGCGATCAATGCACCCGGCCAGCCGCCGGCCAGTTCCACCGCATGCAGGATGTTTTCCGGCGTGCGCCAGGCATCGGCGCGGGCCTTGCGCTTGTCGGCCCAGTACAGAAAGAACGCGAGCACACTGACAATCCCGTAAGCCGCCAACGGCAGCCGCGAGATGCCGCTGAGCCACATCGACAGCGAGCCGAACAGCGGCAGCGCGCAGACGATCAGCAGCACCACCAGCTTCAACTTCACCTGCTGAAGGCGCCCGCCCGAAGGCCGTCCTTGCGGGCGGTGCGCGCGCGAATCGTTCATGGCTTGGCCGCCGACCAGTCCACCCAGCCGAACTGCCAGGTCGCCAGAATGAACAGGCCGAACGCAATCCGGTACCAGGCGAACGCCGCATAGCTGTGGCTGCCGATGAACTTGAGCAAACCGCGCACGGCGATCATGGCGAAGATAAATGCCGTGACGAAACCAATCGCGAACACCGGGAAATCCGCCGGCACAAACAGGTCGAGGTATTTATAGCCCGAGTACACCGCCGCACCGACCATGGTGGGCATGGCGAGGAAGAACGAAAATTCCGTGGCGGTCTTGCGCGACAGGCCGAACAGCAAGCCACCAATGATTGTCGAGCCGGAGCGCGAGGTGCCGGGAATCATTGCCAGGCACTGTGCGAAACCGATTTTCAGGGCATCGGTCCAGCGGATCTCGTCGACGGTTTCAGCGTGCACTTCATGCTGGCGCTGTTCGGCCCACAGCATGACGATCCCGCCGATCACCAGCGCAGCAGCCACGGTAATCGGGTTGAACAGGTATTCGTGGATCAGGTCGGCAAAGATCACCCCCAACACCACCGCCGGCAAAAACGCGATCAGCAGGTTGACGGTAAAACGCCGTGCGCTCGGCTGGGTTGGCAGGCCGATCACCACGTCGAGAATCTTGCGGCGAAACTCCCAGACCACCGCGAGGATCGCGCCGAGCTGAATAATGATGTTGAACGCCATGGCCCGCTCGCCGCCGAAGTTCAGCAAGTCGGCGACGATGATCTGGTGTCCGGTACTCGAAATGGGCAAAAACTCCGTCAGCCCTTCTACAACTCCTAGTATCAGTGCCTGCAAGGCAGTCCAAAGATCCATCAATCCCCCAGAGAGCGATGCGCGCCGGCATGCCCCGATAGTATTTTTAGCGTTCACTGCGTTCAGCGTAGCCGGTAAAAGCTGTACCGATTCCGCGCGCACAGGATCCACACGAAACGGTAAAAATTCCGTGAAATTTCAAAACCGGATTCAGGTTTTCGCGCGCGGGGCCGAAATCCTAACAGACAAGCCTCAATAGCGCTCTGCGCGTTGGCTGTCTTGCCTGGCGCAGTCCCGAGCACTCAGCTGTGGCTGGATGCTGGCGATCGTTTATTACAAGAACAAGAATCCGGAGTGACAGCGTTATGAACAGCTTGCGCAGTGTGTCGATCAGCCGACGCTTGTGGCTCATCTTGATTGTGGCGGTGGTCATGTTGCTGACCTTGGGCGTGCTGATGCTCAAGCAGATCCACGACGACCTCTACCACGCCAAGGCGCAGAAAACCCAGCATGTGGTGCAGACAGCCAGCGGCCTGCTCACGTATTACCAAGGGCTGGAGACCGCCGGCACCCTGACCAGGGACGCGGCGCAAAAGCAGGCGCTGACCGCGATCCGTGGTTTGCGCTATGACCAGAACGATTACTTCTGGATCAACGACCTCACGCCTGTGATGGTCATGCACCCGACCAACCCCAAACTCGAAGGCCAGAACCTCTCGGCGATCCGCGACCCGGACGGCTTTGCGGTGTTCAACGAAATGGTTGCCATCGCCAAGGCCAAAGGCGCGGGCATGGTCAATTACCGCTGGCCGAAGCCGGGCGCGACTGATCCGGTGGCGAAGACTTCGTACGTGAAGCTGTTCGAACCCTGGGGCTGGGTGATCGGTTCCGGTGTGTACGTCGACGATGTCCAGGCCGAATTCCAGGAGCAGATGATCAAGGCTTCGGTGATCGGTCTGGCGATTGCGCTGATCATGGCGCTGCTGGTGATACTGATTGCCCGCAGCATTGTCCGTCCGTTGCAGGAAACCGTGAACGCCATGGCCAACATTGCCAGTGGCGAAAGCGACCTGACGCGCAGCCTCGATACCCATGGCAAGGATGAGGTCACCGAGCTGGCCCATCACTTCAATGCCTTCACGGCCAAGTTGCGCCGGGTGATTGGTGACTTGCAGGTGTCGGCCAGCGCTCTGGGCCAGTCTTCCAGTGAACTGGGCAACGATGCCTCGCAGGCACAGCAGCGCAGTCAGCAGCAATCGCAGCAGATGGAGCTGGTGGCGACGGCGATCAACGAAGTCACCTACGGCGTGCAGGACGTGGCGAAAAACGCCGAACACGCCGCCGCAGAAATGCGCGATGCCGAAGCGCAGGCACAACAGGGCCAGATCAACATTGATGGCAGCCTGCAACAGATCGACAAGCTCTCGGGCACGATCGATCAGGCGGTGGAAGTGATCCGCACGCTGGCGGCCGAGAGCACACAGATTGGCAGCGTCCTGGAAGTGATTCGCTCGATTGCCGAGCAGACCAACCTCTTGGCACTCAACGCGGCAATTGAAGCGGCGCGTGCGGGTGAGCAAGGTCGCGGGTTTGCCGTGGTGGCCGATGAGGTGCGCTTGCTGGCCCAGCGTACGCAGAAGTCGACGGCGGAGATTCAGTCGATGATCGAGCGCCTGCAGAACCACTCGGAGGCTGCGGTGAAGGTGATCGGCGACAGCAGCAAGGCATCGCAACTGACCATTGAACAGGCGGGACTGGCCGGGGCCAGCCTCAATGCAATTGGCCAGGCGTTGCGCAATCTGAACGGACTGAATGCCTCAATCGCCAGCGCCACGTTGCAACAGGCCCATGTGGTTGAGGACATCAACCAGAACGTCACCCAGGCGGCCGGGCTTTCGCATAGCACCGCGTTAGCGGCTGAGCAGTCGAGCGCGGCCAGCCTGCGCCTTGGGCAACTGAGCGAACAGCTCAACGGGTTGCTGCGCCAGTTCCGGGTCTGACCGATCACCGAGGTGAGCCCACCCCTCACCCCAGCCCTCTCCCCGAGGAGAGGGAG
This sequence comes from Pseudomonas sp. HN2, assembly GCF_020736465.1. Taxonomy (NCBI): domain Bacteria; kingdom Pseudomonadati; phylum Pseudomonadota; class Gammaproteobacteria; order Pseudomonadales; family Pseudomonadaceae; genus Pseudomonas; species Pseudomonas sp. HN2. The sequence goes on along the minus strand of NZ_CP085885.1, from coordinate 3,064,255 downwards.
CCGACCGAGGTGTCTGGCGTCATACATCGACGTGAACAATCGAGTCGATTATGGATTCAACGAAGATCGTTCAAACCGGCGCAGCTCAAAAGCATCCCCCAATCAGTCCCCTCTCCCTCCGGGAGAGGGCTAGGGTGAGGGGCTTTTGATCTGACTAATGCAGTACAATCCGCCCCCTTCTCGACTCCCCCAAGGATCACTCATGTCCGGGCTTGAACTGTTCGCCGCTGCCCTCGGTGTCATCGCCGTGTGGCTGACGGTCAAACAGAATCCGTGGTGCTGGCCGATCGGGCTGGTCATGGTGTTGCTCTACAGCTGGATCTTCTTTGAGGTGAAGCTGTATTCGGACATGTTGCTGCAAGTGATCTACGCCGCGTTGCAAGTCTACGGCTGGTGGCAATGGACCCGCGCCTGGACGATGCACGACGGACGCGAAGTCAGCCGCCTCGACACTCGCTCGATTCTGCTCGGTCTCGGTATCGGCACAATCGGCAGCCTGTTGCTGGGCGCGGCGATGGCGCACTGGACCGACGCTGCACAACCGTGGCTCGATGCCGCGCTCACCGGTTTCAGTCTGGTCGCGCAACTATGGATGGCGCAAAAACGCCTGCAATGCTGGGCGCTGTGGTTTGTCCTCGATGTCATCTTTGTTGGCCTGTTCATCTATAAAGGCCTGTACCTGACTGCCGCGCTCTATGCGCTGTTTACCCTGCTCGCCGTGCAAGGCTGGCGGGAATGGCGCGCCGATCCGGCGTTGCGCACATGAAAGTCGTGGTACTCACCGGCCCGGAATCCACCGGCAAGAGCTGGCTGGCGGCAGGATTGGAGCAGCGTTTCGGCGGCGTGCGCGTTGACGAATATGTGCGCCGGTTTATTGAAGAAAACCCCCGGGACACCTGCCTGGCCGACATCCCCGCCATCGCTCGGGGTCAGTTGCACCGGGAAGATCAGGCGCGGGCCAGACAACCCGCGCTGCTGATCCTCGACACAAATCTTCTGAGCAACATCCTCTGGAGCCAGACTCTGTTTGGTGACTGCCCGGACTGGCTGGAAACCGAGTTGCTCGCCCGCCATTACGATCTGCACCTGCTGCTGTCGCCGCAACAGGTCGACTGGGCCGAAGACGGCCAGCGCTGCCAACCGGCTCTTGAAGATCGCATGGCGTTCTACGAAGCCACTCGCACGTGGCTGGTCCAGCATCAACAGCCGATGCAAGTGATCGAAGGCAATTGGGCCGAACGCCAGGCGCAAGCCTTTGCGGCGGTCGAGCGTTTGCTGGCCGACTAAGCCAGCAAGCGGGCAATTCGCGCATTCTGTCCGTTTTTGAAACACTCGCGAGCGCGCAAAGCCGCCGTCCAAACGCTGTTCATCACCGCGTCACCTCACCTGTTACGCCGCTGAAACACATCGGCGCAAACCCTTGATCCAGAGCTTTGCAACGCCAATTGGCACTCAAGCGATCCTCGGCGTGTATCACCGGTGAAACAGTAGCGACCAGAGCCATCCGCTCATATCCGCCAAACCATTGAAAAAACAAGACAATCCAAATCCGGCACAGCTTTCGCTCTCTCCTTCACAACGCTGAATCACCCAGCCCACTGAAGAAGGAATTGCAGCCGTGGGGAATTTCAATAAAAGCCTGACCTGCCTCCTGCTGATCGGATCAGCCGCCAGCGCATTGATCAGCGTCAGCGTGCAAGCCGAAGGCAATGGCGTGATCGTTCTCAACCGCGACGTTCAGCCCATCCCGATCGGCCGCAATGGTGGCAAAGACCCCTATCCGACCACGGTCAACGCCAACCCTTCGGCGCGGATCAACCAGACCCTCAGCAGCACCGAACTCAGCGACGGCGATTTCGCCAGCGTCGCCAGCGGTTCGTCGATTCGCGGCAACATGACCACGCCCACCTCCAACCTGCCCGGCATGAACACCCTGACCAATCAGAACGGACTGCCCGGCATGCGTACCGGTAGCGGCGGCGGTTCTGGCGCGTCGATCTCCAACACCGTCAACCGGGCGATGAGCACCGGGCTGGCGCCTCTGACTCGCATGGCCGGAGGCCAATGACATGAATCGCACCCTGCTGCTTCTCGCCCTGCTCGGCTGCACCAGCGCCATGGCCGATCCGGCTTCAGTCAACCAGGCGAATATCCAGAATTCCGGTGCCCAGTATCGCGGCAACTTCAACGTCAACCAGGCCGCCGGTGACCAGATGCAGCAAGCCAACACCAAAGCGATCGCCATCGGCACCGAGTCCCACGCCACCACCAGCGTCAGGCAGAACATCGACACGCCCGCCAGCCGCGCCATCGACGCCAGCGCCAACATCGGCGGCAACTCTTTCAGCAATGGCAACGGCATCCTCGGTGTGAACCAGGGTGCCGGTGCCAACAATCAAATGGCCAACGTGACGCGCGTCAGCATCAGTGCCGGCCCGCAGAGCATTGACGACAGCGCCCTTTCGCAACAGAACGTGGCGTTTTTACCGAGCTCAGGAGCAACTGGTACCTCACCCGGCAGTCGCCAGGTCACGACAAGTGATCAGGCCTTCACCGGCAGCCGCGGGGTAATCCAGGTGAACCAGAGTGCCGGGGTGGGGAACCGCATGGCTAACACCCTGAGCATCCGGGTCGCTGACTGACCCAAACACAGTGCAATTGGAAAAGTAACAACACTTAACCCAACTAATAAGCACGACGGAGAAACAACCATGAAACCTACAATGGCTCTCAAACCACTGGTTTTCGCACTCGCAGCAGTGATGGCAATGGCAGCACAGGCTGGCGGCCGTGGTGACAACAACGGTCATGGTAACGGGCACGGCAATGGTCACGGCCAGCCACAAGGTCCAAATCTTGAACAACTGCTGCAGATCACCGCAGGCGCCGGCGCCGCTGTACTCGACGCGCAAAACAGCGACGGCAACGTGGTGAAGAACCAGGGCACCCTGAACAACGCCAATGCCAGCGACTCGCTCAATGGCTCCAACGGCAATATGGGCGCCAACGTCGCTGCCGGCGACGGCAACCAGCAGGACAACGCTGCGGCGCTGGCCACCGCTGACGAAAGCTTCATCTTCGGCAACGCTGTTGCAGCCTCGAGCGCGACTCAGGTGAACAACAACAACTACGTGAAAAACTCGTCCACCTTCAACAACGCCACGCTCAGCAATGCCGGCAACAACGGTTCCGGTAACATCGGCATCAACGTGAGCTCCGGCAACTTCAACCAACAGAAAAACAACCTCGCCATCGCTGTTTCCGGCGGTCGCGTAGCGCAGGCTGCTGCCTCTGCCAACCAGTCCTCGACTGGCCTGGTCGTGGAAAACAAAGGCGTGCAGGCTTACAAAACCGACACCCTCACCGGTACCTATGCAGCCGCTGGCGTGTTCAAAGCCAAAGGCACCGCGACCATCGAAGACGACAACCATGGCGGTTGGGGTAACCGTGGCGGCGGCCACGGCGGCAACGATGATCAGAAAGCCAAGTTCGAAGCCGTGGGCAGCTTTGGCCTCGCTGGCGTCACCACCCAACAAGTGCTGACCAAAGATGGCTGGAAAACCCCAGTCGTCAACAACGCCAACATGACCAACTCGATGAACAACTTCTCCGGCAACGGTGGAGCCAACGTCTCGGCCGGTGTGGGCAACCAACAAAGCAACTCGCTGTCCATCGCCGCAGGTTGCAAAGCCTGCATGTAATCGCGATCGAAACGAAAGCCCCGGTAACGGGGCTTTTTCCTCGGTTCCACAAGGCGTATTCGATCATGCGGACTCCTGCCCTCTTCGCTCTGCTTTGTCTGTGCGGCCTGACTCAGGCAGCCCAGATGCCCGTGGCTGCCCTGCCGGGTGGCGTGCTGGTCTACAAGGACGTGCAAAGCATTCGTGAGCGCAAGTTTGCCGACATCGTCGAACAGAAAACCGATTTCAGCTGCGGCGCTGCTGCACTGGCAACGGTTCTGCGCCAGGCCTATTGGCTCGACGTCGATGAGGAGCACATCATCAAAGGCATGCTGGTCAACGCTGACCAGGACCTGGTGCGAACCCAGGGTTTCTCCATGCTCGACATGAAGCGCTACGTAGAAAGCATCGGCATGCGCGCCCGTGGCTACCGGATCCCGCCCGAGAAACTCGAAGCGGTGACCATTCCGGTGGTGGTCCTGATGGACATTCGCGGCTACAAGCACTTCGTCGTCCTGCAGCGTTCGGACAAGGATTGGGTCTACATCGGTGACCCGGTACTCGGCCACAAACGCTACAAGCACGACGACTTTGTCAAAGGTTGGAACGGCATTGTCTTTGCCATCGTCGGCCCCGGTTACGACAAGGCCAACGCCTTGCGCAGCCCTCCCGTGCCGCTGACGGCGAAAAATACGCTGGACGGTTTCAACCCGGTCAAAGATGCGGAATTGATGGATTTCGGGTTCATTCAGAGCGACTTCTTTTAATCGCCGAGTTAGAGAATGGGACTGGATGTCCCGGGAGCAGCAGATGAAAAGCTCATACTGGCTGGCCGCCGCCTGCCTGGCAGCGAGTGCGTCAGGTTTAGCCCATGCCGGATTCAAACCCATCGAAATCAAGGACCAGGAGCTCGCCGAGCTGCGCGGTCGTTACGTCATGCCGGGGCGGATCATCAGCTTCGGCATTGTCATGAGCAGCACCTGGCGCAACGCCAGCGGCGACCTGATCGGGGCCGCGACTTCGATGCAGATCCAGGCCGCAACGGTCAAACCGCAATTCTATGTCTCGACCATCAAGGAGTCGGGCAACGGCAGTACTCCCACCTTGGGCACCGGCACTATCATCGGTGGCGCCGGCCTCAACAGCAGCCAGGGCGTGACGCAAAGCGTGCGCGCCGCCGGCGATGGCAACACCGCCAACAACAACGTCGCGATCAACGTCAGCGAAGCCAGTCAGGCGCCCGCTCTGGTGCCGTCGCAAGGCCAGGCCCTTGTTGCCGGGCAGACCATCAGCGGCAGCAACGGCGCCGGCAGTGTCGCGGTTTCGGCCAACGGCGGTGGCGTGCAAATGGCCATTCAGGCCAGCGGCAATCAAGGCACAGCATTGCAACAGGTGGCCCAGGGCGGGCTGCTGCAGAACACCCGATTGCTGGGCAGTGCCAACGTGGTCAACAACCTCACGCAACTCAACGTCGTACTGAACAATAACGGCAGAAGCGCCGGTGCACTGGACTGCAACCTGACCCAACTCGGGGCCCTACGCAATATCGGATATTGAACTACGCTGAGTCTCGATCATTGGGCTTAAAGGGACGGCTTATTCATGTATCGATCAGTATCACTGCGTGCTGCAGTGTGTTTGAGTACCCTTCTCCCGGCGGCGATGCTGCAAGCAGCACCCGACGCCGATGTAGAAGCCCTGAAACGGGAACTTCTGGAACTGAAACAACGATACGAAGTACAACAACAAGCGCTCGCGGTACTTGAACAACGGGTTCGCCAGGTAGAAGAACAACCCGCCGCCCCACCGCCAAAACGGCTGGCCAAATCGCCGTCCGACATGAAAGGCAATCGCGTCGCTACCGGAGCCCCCACAGGCACCGGTGCGGCCGCCGCATCGGGAGGCGCCGCCGGGGGCAGCGGCGCTTCTTACGGTCAGTCGTTGGCCGATGATTCGCAACCGGCGCAGAGCGTTTCCAACCTGTATGACGAAGCCAGCGGTTTCTTCGGCGGCGGCAAGTTTAGCGTCGAAACCGGCCTGACCTATTCGCGCTACGACACCCGCCAGTTGATCCTCAACGGCTTCCTTGCGCTGGATTCGATCTTCCTCGGCAACATCAACCTCGACCGGATCAAGGCTGACACCTGGACCCTCGACCTCACCGGCCGCTACAACTTCGACAACCGCTGGCAGTTCGACCTGAACGTGCCGGTGGTGTATCGCGAGTCGACGTATCAGTCCGGCGGCGGCAACCAGGGCGCGGCCGGTGTCACCACCGAGGAAACCGTGACCAAGGATCCAACCATCGGCGACGTCAACTTCGGTATCGCCTACAAGTTCCTCGACGAGTCGGTCAACACCCCGGACGCCGTCGTCACCCTGCGCGTCAAGGCGCCGACCGGCAAAGACCCGTTCGGCATCAAGCTGCGCCAGACCGACGCCAACTCCAACCTGTTCGTCCCCGACACCCTGCCCACCGGCAACGGCGTCTGGTCGATCACCCCGGGCATCTCGCTGGTCAAGACGTTTGACCCGGCGGTGCTGTTCGGCAGCCTTTCCTACACCCATAACCTCGAGGAGTCGTTCGACGACATCAGTTCCACGGTCAACCAGAAAACCCCAGGCAAAGTGCGCATCGGCGACAGCTTCCAGATCGGCGCCGGCATCGCCTTCGCGCTCAACGAGAAGATGAGTATGTCGTTCTCCGTTTCCGACCTGGTGCAACGCAAGAGCAAGCTGAAACAGGACGGCGGCGATTGGGAATCGGTGGTGTCGAGTGACGCCAACGCCGGTTACTTCAACGTCGGCATGACCATTGCGGCCACCGACAACCTGACGATCGTGCCGAACTTGTCGATCGGCATGACTGACGATGCGCCGGACTTCTCGTTCAGTCTGAAATTCCCGTATTACTTCTAAAGCAAAGCAAAAGATCGCAGCCTTCGGCAGCTCCTACAGGGATTACGTAATCCCTGTAGATACCGTCTTGAGCCTTACCGGGCAAGCGCAAGTTTCGGGTCATATGGCAGTCCTGACTTGAGCACTCCGTAAACGAAGTGCAGCAGCTTGCGCATTGCTGCGCAGATGATCTGCTTGGGAGCCTTGCCGTTGGCTTCCAAGCGTTCTTTCATCGCCTTGATCGCCTTATTGTGTTTCAGCGCCACCATGCCAGGCATGTAGAGGCCTGCACGCAGCCGTGCTGACCCTACTCTTGAGATCAGGGTATGACCTTTGAGCTTTCCTGATTCCTGCAGCTTTGGATTGAGCCCCGCAGCAGCGACCAGTTGGCGAGGGTCACTGTATTTGCGCAAGTCACCCAGTTCGGCCAGCAATCGTTCAAGCGTTTTTTGTCCGATGCCGTCGATGGTTACGATCAGATTCCGCATCTGACGCATATCCGGGTCGTCATCGATGTGTTTTTTGATCGCCTTATGCGTTTCCACGATCTCTTTTTCGATATGGCGCAGAACAGAGTTGATCGAGTCTTTGACCTTTTCGTCGGAAACGTCCAGACGATTAAGCTCCATTTGTTCCATTTCCTGAAGGTCATCCAGGCGGCGCACCATTGCTTTCAACTGGCGGTATTTCAGCGGCTCAGGCGCCCATGGGTGAAGTTTTTGATCCTTTTCCCGGGCAAAGTCGGCGATCAGTTTGGCATCACTTTTATCAGTCTTTATGCGGCGCAGTTCGCTGTCAGCGTACGCTTTGGTCGTAGCCGGGTTCACGACGCAGACCCGGAAGCCTTTGTTGTAAACGAACTCCGCGAGCTCCAAGTGGTAGACGCTCGTGGCTTCCATCACGATCAGGGCCGAACGCTCGGCGTTTTTTTCTAGCCACGCCTCAAACTCTTTAAAGCCCTTTGGGTCGTTGGCCAGCTTGGCCTTGGTTTTGTGCTTGCCGTTGGGCAGGTGTGTAGCGATATCAAAGGTGTTCTTTGCGATGTCGACGCCAACGAAACCAGACATGATCGTTTCTCCACTTGTTCCCTGTTGCGATCATCACTTCACTCTGTCCAACCTTGCGAATGCGGGCTCTCGCCGGAGGCGGGCCCAAGATACCGTGCGAACTGTACGAGTGAGTGTGGAGGGCTGGAGCACGATCTACGTCACAGGCAAAAAGCCTAAGGAGCTGCGCGGCTTCCAAGTCCCTCCCTCGATGATCAGTCGAGAACTATCGCTCCTGGCGGAGCGCTAGTCGAGATACAAGGAGCTGCCGAAGGCTGCGATCCTTTGATCTTCAGGCAGTTAACGAATCTGATGCTTATGCAACAACCGATAAAAAGTAGGCCGGGAAACTCCGAGGACTTTCGCGGCCACACTTAAATTATCACTGTGCCGATTCAACACATCACACAACGCCTGCCGTTCCGCCCGGGTCTTGTAATCCTCCAGCGTGCCCATCGGCGTAGCGACCGAGTGCTGACTGATCAAACCCAGATCCCGCGCCTCGATCTGCCGACCCTCCGCCAGCACCAGACCGCGCCGGACCCGGTTAGCCAGTTCCCGTACGTTCCCCGGCCAGTCATGTTTGCCCATGGCAATCAAGGCATCTTCGCTGAAGCTGCGAGGCCGGCGCCCGGTTTCATGGCTGTAGAAATGCGAAAAGTGGTTGGCCAGCATCGACAGGTCGCCATGGCGCTCACGCAGCGGTGCGGTCACCACTTGCAGCACGTTCAGCCGGTAATACAGGTCTTCGCGAAAGCGCTTCTTCTCGATCGCCGCTTCCAGGTCAACGTGGGTCGCCGCCAGCACTCGCACATCCACCGGGATGGGCTGACTGCCGCCGACCCGCTCGATGTGTTTTTCCTGCAGAAAACGCAGCAGATTGGCCTGCAGCTCCAGCGGCAAATCGCCGATTTCATCGAGAAACAACGTACCGCCATTGGCTGCTTCAATGCGCCCCACCTTGCGCTGATGGGCGCCGGTAAAAGCGCCTTTCTCATGACCGAACAACTCGGACTGGATCAAATGTTCGGGAATGGCCCCGCAGTTGATCGCTACAAATGGTTTGCTGTGACGCTGGGACTGGCGATGCAGGGTGCGCGCCACCAGTTCCTTGCCGGTGCCGCTTTCGCCACGAATCAACACCGGCGATTCGGTCGGCGCAAGTTTGCTCAGCAGCTTGCGCAGTTCGCGGATCGGTTTGCTGTCGCCGAGCAGTTCGTGTTCCGGCTGGTCGACATGAATCGTGCCCTGACCACGCAGACGCGCCATGCCGAAGGCGCGGCCCAGGGTGACCTGTACGCGGGAGACATCGAAAGGCAAGGTGTGGAAATCGAAAAACCATTCACAGACGAAATCGCCAACGTTTTGTAAGCGCAACACTTCCTGGTTGAGCACGGCGATCCATTCGGTCCCGCTGCGGCTGATCAGTTCTTTGACGGCTTCAGGGCGTTCCAGATGAAATGGCTGCAGGCGCAGCAGGCCGACGTCACAGGCGCGATCGGCGGCATTTTCCAAGGTACAACTGTCGACATCCCAGCCCACCGCGCGCAAACCGGGCAAAAGCCGGTAACAGTCGTCGCAGGGATCGACCACCAGTAAACGTCTCGACGCAGGCGCTTCGCTCATGACTGTTCCTTGGCGCCAAATATAATAAATGATTGTAAAAACAGTCATTTGGCTGTCCCGGTTGTAACACTAGCAAGATTTTGACGGAGGCTTGTATCGATTGCTTATAGGAGGCTTATTAAAAGCGTTATAAGAAAGTTGGTTGTTAGTTAGCTATCGACTATTCGTAGTGTGTCAAACAGCAGCCCTCACCCTAACCCTCTCCCAGAGGTAGAGGGAACTGACCGAGGTGTTTGTGCAAGGTACGCCGACGTGCAATACCGAGTCGAACGCGGGTATGAAGAGCCCACAGATCGGCTCCCTCTCCTCGGGGAGAGGGCTGGGGTGAGGGGTGAATTCGGCGCGGTGTTCGGACATGTGCAGGATTACCGAAACTAACCGGGCTTATGTAAAGAACTTGAAATTTCTTTGTTTCAGTTGTGACCCACCCCCCGGTTGCGTGCATCAGTACAAGTAACCGGCCGCACGGTAAGCCCAACCGACGGCACCTCACTTGATTGGGCGCCAATAGAGAGAAGACCCCATGACTGCCCCGCTGCGTATCAACGAAGCTCTTTTGATTGCCAACCACGCCTTCAAGCCTTTCCAGTGCGTGGCCTGGGCGCCACAAGACGGCAATGGCGAACTGAGCCTGACCGTGGTTGACCGCACCAATTCCCACATTGGTCGCAAACAGATCCCGAGCAGCGCCTATTCTGACCCGGCGCAACTCGAACAACTGCTGCAGCAGGCCCGCGCCGAGCTGAGCGAAGATGGCCACAAACTGCAATCGTGGTCGATGCCACACTGATAATCGAACAAGGGCGGATGACATAGAGTCATCCGCCCTTTTCATTTGGGAAAACCGTAACTTCCCGGGTCAGATCCTGCCAGGATGCTTGGCTCGCTTGCGACTGGTTCAACAAGACACTGTTCTGGCACAGTGCGACCGTCGTTCTGTTAGTTCTTCCAGTTGTACTTCTCGCGGTTCAGGGATTGAATGTTTCGCTCGTGCAGTCAGCCGCCCACTCATTGGGTATGGGTTCACTCGCAAGGAGACGCGTGCATGTCCACCCTCAACACTTATGCGCTGCCCACTGCATGGAACAACCCCGGTTCGCTTGACGCGACATTCGCCATCGGCGGTGTTGCCCAGGTGTATTTCGCCGGTAGTCTGTCCAGCCAGACCCAGCATGTCGCGCTGGATGCCCGGGGCCGGATTCTGGTTGCCGCGAAGGTCGGCACGCCGACAGGAAGTCGTCTTGGCCTGGCGCGGCTGCTGGCCGATGGTTCGGCGGATCTGTCCTTTGGAAGTCAGGGCAGCGTAATCGGCAGCTTCATCGAGGGTTTCGAAGCCAGGGCCGGCAAGGTTCAGGTGTTACCTGACGGGAGAATCCTGCTGGCCGGCCTGCATTATGAAAACAACCATCGCACCCTGCCCGCCCTCGCCCTGTTTCATGCCAACGGTCAGCCAGACCGATCCTTCGGCGATGACGGCTTCCAAGTCGTGCGGCTGCCCGGCGAGCTGTCCATGGGCACTCGCGACACTTGGCTGCCGCCGGGCGTGCCGGGTGTCGAAGCCTGCGATTTTGCGGTGCAGGAAGACGGCCGCATTCTGCTGATCGCCAACCATCATTTCAGCCTCGCCGATCACGCCGGAATGCTGATTCGTCTGCAACCCGATGGCTGTCTGGACGAATCCTTCAACGGGCGCGGATTTGTGATGGTCCGCCACCTGTTGCTCAATACCTGGCTGAGCACGCTGCTGTTGAAGCAGGACGGGCGCATCGTCGTTGCAGGGTCCATCGACTTTCCGCAGCAAGGCCTGCTGGCAGTTTATCGGCCTGATGGAAGCCTGGACGAGCGCTTTGCCGTCGACGGCTTCATGGCTTTCAAGGCCCATGACAAAAGCGCTCAGGTCAGTCAGATCATCGAGTCCGACGACAGGCTTTTTTGTTTCGGCAGCAGCCGCGATCCGATCCGCTGCCTGACGTTTGTCCTGCACGCAAACGGTCGACCGGACTTGCACTGCCACCATGGCCTGCCTCTGGTGTTGGACATCGGCGCCAGCGGTTGCCAATGGAATGCCGCTCAGCGCATGCCTGACGGCCGCCTTGTTGCGGTAGGCGCGACCATCGGTGGGGTTGAAGCCGACTTCATGGTCGCCCGGTATCGACGCGATGGCAGCCTCGATCCGGAATTCGGCCAGGGCCATGGCTGGCTGCGCACGCGGCTGGGCCGAAGTCTCGATACAGCCAATTCGCTGACCGTACAAACTGACGGCGCCATTGTCGTCGGCGGGTCTTCGCTGGATGGCAACTACCGGGCGATGGTCGCGCGTTATCTGAATCACTGAATCAACACTTGCACCGGGACGTTGCCGTCCGTCGGCTAGATAGCCCTACCTGTAATTTCTGACAGTAGACGGGCACCTCGATCAGGGATCAGATGACCGGGCACGCAAATGGCTGCGTGTACGACCGAAAAAAGGAATTTCGAGATGACTGATCAAGAGAAATTATCGGCACCGCTAACGCCTGCCGATGCCCCGGCCAATCCTGCGACAGGCAGTGGTCTCCAGATACGCGAGGTCACCAACGGTAGAGGTGATTTCATACAGGACGGCGGCATCAGCTACGACAGCAATCTGACAATCAGCGGCTCGGCCTCTCCGAGAGAATATGTTGAGATATGGGATTGGGGGCAACCCGTTACCTCGGCTTATGCTGATCTGCAAGGCCTCTTCATCGCCAAACTGCCCGCACAGCTGCCCGGGCCGCATTCGTACACAGCGACCAATGTTGGCGGGGACATTTCGCCGCCATGGACAGTCATCGTCGAGGGAGTGACCGCGCCGGTAATTGAATCGGTATACGGACCTGACGGAGAGCCCGTCAACGATGGTGAAAGAACATTTCACAACGAACTGAACTTCATCGGCTCGGGCGTGCCTGGTCGAAGAGTGGATCTGTTGAACAACGGCAAGGTGATCAAGCTTCTGAACATCGACCCAAACGGGCACTGGAGCGCCAGACTCGAAGACCTTAAACCAGGCACGCAAGTCTTTGTCGCAAGGGACCTCACTGGGCTCGAATCGCCGTCATGGCGGGTTGTGGTAACCAAACCGAGTGTGCTGGCAATCAAGTTCGTCATCGGTCAGGAGCAGTTTCAGGAGATCGAGAATCAAGGCATCACGACTGATAGAGCTGTCACTGTTGTCGGTACGGGTATCCCTCGCGAGACGGGGTGGATTGTTGACTACAACAACAATCTTGTCCCCTTCGCAGTCGATGAACACGGTGTCTACAGCGCGACCATCACGGATCTGGCCGTTAATCATGTGCATACTTTGCGCTGTAAATCCGCGACGGGGCGACTGTCTGCACCTTGGGCGATCAGAGTCGTTTCGTCGAAGCTCTAAGCGTCGTTCACTGCATCAGCGCTGAGGTAATCAGAGATCCACGACGCCACGGCGCCGTGGATCTGTTTCAGGGTGATCGCCACGGATTGGCAACGCACGATCGTTCTCAAGCAATCGCATCCCGAGACCTTGATCTTCCCTGAAACATCCGGCAACTTTCGCGCTTCTTAATAAAAGGAGCAGCCGATGTCCGGTTCAATGGCCCAGGCGTTCGCGCACAACTTCTTAGGGCAGTCGCCACGCTGGTACAAGGCGACCATTGTCGGTTTCCTCATTCTCAATGCCGTGGTGCTGTTCACCGTCGGCCCGGTCGCGGCGGGCTGGCTGTTGGTAATCGAGTTCATCTTCACCCTGGCCATGGCGCTCAAGTGCTATCCGTTGATGCCGGGCGGCCTGTTGTTGATTGAAGCGCTGTTGCTGAAGATGACCACGCCGCAAGCGCTGTACGACGAGTTGCTGCACAACTTCCCCGTGATCCTGCTGCTGATGTTCATGGTGGCCGGTATTTACTTCATGAAGGATCTGCTGCTGTTTCTGTTTTCGCGGCTGCTGCTGGGCGTGCGCTCGAAAGCCATCCTGGCGTTGATGTTCTGCTTTTTATCGGCATTCCTCTCGGCGTTTCTTGATGCGTTGACCGTGACGGCGGTGATCATCAGTGCGGCGGTGGGTTTTTATTCGGTCTATCACCGGGTCGCCTCGGGCAATGATCCGCGTCAGGACAGCGAGTTCAGTGACGACGGCCACCTGCCGACGCTGCACCACGAAGACCTCAATCAATTTCGCGCTTTCCTGCGCAGTCTGTTGATGCACGGCGCAGTCGGCACTGCGCTCGGTGGCGTCTGCACGTTGGTTGGCGAGCCGCAGAACCTGCTGATCGGCCATGAGATGGGCTGGCATTTTGGCGAGTTCTTCCAGAAGATCGCCCCGGTATCGCTGCCGGTGCTGGCGGCCGGTCTTGTGACCTGTGTGTTGCTGGAGAAACTGCGCTGGTTCGGATATGGCACGCTGCTGCCGGATAACGTGCGCGCCGTGCTGGCCAACTATGCTGCCCAGGACGATGCCGAACGTACGCCCCGGCAGACCGCAGCGCTATTGGTGCAGGGGGCGGCGGCGCTGATTCTGATTGGATGCCTGGCGTTCCATCTCGCCGAAGTCGGGCTCATCGGTTTGATGGTGATTGTCTTGATTACTGCGTTCAGCGGGATCACTGACGAACATCGCTTGGGCAGCGCGTTCAAGGATGCGATGCCGTTTACCGCACTGCTGGTGGTGTTTTTTGCCGTGGTAGCGGTGATTCATGATCAGCAACTGTTCGCCCCGCTGATCCAGTGGGTGCTGGCGTTACCGGTGGATCAACAGCCGGGGATGTTGTTCATCGCCAACGGTCTGCTCTCGGCGATCAGCGACAACGTATTTGTCGCGACCATTTACATCACCGAAGTGAAACAGGCATTTCTTGCCGGACACATGAGTCGCGAGCATTTCGAGACATTGGCGATTGCGATCAACACCGGGACCAATCTGCCGAGTGTGGCGACGCCGAACGGTCAGGCCGCGTTTTTGTTCCTGCTGACCTCGGCGATCGCCCCGCTGGTGCGTTTGTCCTACGGGCGCATGGTGTGGATGGCCCTGCCCTACACCGTGGTGATGGGCTTGCTGGGCTGGTATGCGGTGAGCTACTGGCTGTAACTGACACTGCAAACCCCATGTAGGAGTGAGCCTGCTCGCGATAGCGGTGTGTCAGCCACCATTTCGTTTGCTGATACGCCGCCATCGCGAGCAGGCTCACTCCTACAGTTTTTTCTGTGTGAATCAGCGCGGGAGAATGTACTTTTCGATCGCCAAAGCCACGCCGTCTTCGGTGTTCGGCGCGGTGACGACGTCGGCCTGGCGCTTGACCGCTTCTTCGGCCTGCCCCATGGCAATCGACAACCCGGCGCATTTGAACATCGCCGGGTCGTTGCCGCCGTCGCCGATGACCGCCGTTTGCTCCAGCGGCACGCCGAGGTATTCGGCAATCGCCGTCAGCGCGGTGCCCTTGTTGGCCTCCAGCGCGGTGACGTCGAGATACACCGGTTGCGAGCGCGACACCTGGGCCATGCCGTTGACCTTCGGCAACAGCTGCGCCTCCAGTTCGATCAACAACTGAGTGTTATTGCTGGTGGCGACGATCTTGTCGATCCGCTGCAGATACGGTTCGAAACTCTCCACCACCACCGGCGGATAGCCGAGGCCACTCTGTTCACGTGGGACCATCGGCCCGTGCGGGTCCTTGAGCAGCCAGTCGCCGCCGCTGAACACCCAGACTTCCACGTCCGGCTGATCGGCAAACAGTGCCAGTGCGATCAGCGCCGTGGTTACCGGCAAATAATGCGCGGCCAACAGCGTGCCGTCCGGTTTGACGATGGTGCCGCCATTGAATGCCGCTGTCGGCAGATCAACGCCCAGCGCCTCGATCTGCTGCAGCATGGCTTTGGGTGGACGCCCGCTGGCGAGGCTGAACAGCACGCCGGCCTCGCGCAATGAGCGCACGGCGGCAATGGTGCGTTGGCTCAGCGTGTGATCCGGCAGCAACAAGGTGCCGTCCATGTCGCTGAGCAGAAAACTGATGGGTTGTTTCGTCAAGTCACTCATCCCAGACCATGCCAGACGCGGCCATCGCGAGTCAGGAGATCTTCGGCTGCTTGCGGGCCATCGTCGCCGGCCGCATACAACTCGACGCTGGCGTCCTGCTGCCAGGCATCAAGGAATGGCTGCACGGCTCTCCAACCGTTCTCGATGTTGTCGGCGCGCTGGAACAGCGTCTGATCGCCGGTCAGGCAGTCGTAGATCAAGGTTTCATAACCGGTCGAAGGCTGCATCTCGAAGAAATCCTTGTAGGCAAAACCCAGCTCGATATTGGCCATGTTCAACGCCGGCCCCGGCCGCTTGGCCAGCAGGTCGAACCACATGCCTTCATTCGGCTGGATCTGGATGCGCAGGTAGGTCGGCTGCAGCTCGTCGACCTCTGTGTCGCGGAACTGCGCATACGGCGCCGGTTTGAAGCAGATGACAATCTCGGTGTCGCGCACGCTCATGCGCTTGCCGGTGCGCAGGTAGAACGGCACGCCCACCCAACGCCAGTTGTCGATCATCACCTTCAGCGCCACGTAGGTTTCGGTGCTGCTGTCGGGCGAGACGTTGGCTTCCTGGCGATAACCGTTCAACGGCTTGCCGTCGCGCTCGCCCGCCGTGTATTGGCCACGTACCGAGTTGGCACGCGCTTCGTCGGTGGTCCAGGGACGAATCGCCCCCACTACCTTGGCCTTCTCACCCCGCACCGCATCGGCGCCAAACGCAGCTGGCGGTTCCATGGCCACCATGGCGAGCAGCTGGAACAGATGATTGGGCACCATGTCGCGCAACGCGCCGGTGTGTTCGTAAAAACTGCCACGGGTTTCGACGCCGACGGTTTCCGCCGCCGTGATCTGCACGTGGTCGATGTAATGGTTGTTCCAGAACGCTTCGAACAGGCTGTTGGAGAACCGGCTGACAAGAATGTTCTGCACGGTTTCCTTGCCCAGGTAATGGTCGATCCGGTAGATCTGCTTCTCGCTCATGACCTTGAGCAGGCACGCGTTCAAGGCTTCGGCGGTCTGCAGATCGGAGCCGAACGGCTTTTCGATCACCACCCTTCTGAACGCTTCGGGAGTTTCTTCAAGCAAACCGGCGCTGCCGAGCCGGCGCACCACTTCACTGAAGAAACGAGGCGCGGTGGCCAGGTAGAACACCGCATTGCCGGTGCCGCTGTCGGCGATTTTCGCCGCCAGGGCTGAATAAGTGCTGTCGTCCAGGAAGTCGCCCTGGACGTAGCTGATACCTTTGGCGAGCTTGGCCCACAAGGCCGGATCAAGCATCTGATCGCCGTTGCCGACCTTCGCCGCGACTTCGGTACGGATGAAGTCTTCGAGCTTCTGCGCGAAGGCTTCATCAGTAATGGCGTTGTGGTCAACGCCGACGATCCGCAGATTGTCGTCGAGCAGGCCGTCGCGACTGAGGTTGTACAGCGCCGGCATCAGCAAGCGCTTGACCAGGTCGCCGTGGGCACCGAACAGAAACAGCGTGGTCGGTGGTGCGGGTTCTGCCTTGGATTTTCTGCGGATCGTACGGGTCATTTTTTCGCTGTCTCCACGTGGCCGCCGAAGCCGAAGCGTTGTGCCGACAGGATCTTGTCACCGAAGGTGCCCTGCCCGCGCGAGCGGTAACGGGAGAACAGCGAGTTGGACAGCACCGGCACCGGCACCGCTTGCTCCATGGCCGCCTCGATGGTCCATTGGCCTTCGCCGCTGTCGGCTACCGAGCCGGAGAAGCCGTCGAGCTTCGGATCGCTGGCCAGCGCATCGGCGGTCAGGTCGAGCAGCCACGAAGACACCACGCTGCCACGACGCCAGACTTCCGCGATGTCGGCCACGTTCAGGTCGAAACGCTGATCTTCCGGCAAACGTTCGCTGGATTTGGTCTTGAGAATGTCGAAGCCTTCGGCGAACGCGGCCATCATGCCGTACTCGATGCCGTTGTGAATCATCTTGACGAAGTGCCCGGCACCGGCAGGACCGGCATGGATGTAGCCGTGCTCGGCGCGGTGGTCATCGGACTTGCGATCCTTGGTGCGCGGGATGTCGCCCATGCCCGGCGCCAGTGCGGCAAACAGCGGGTCGAGGCGCTGCACGGTTTCGGCGTCGCCGCCGATCATCATGCAATAGCCGCGTTCCAGGCCCCAGACGCCGCCGGAGGTACCGACGTCGATGTAGTGCAGGCCTTTCTCGTTGAGAGTCTTGGCCCGACGAATGTCATCCTTGTAGTTGGTGTTGCCGCCGTCGATGATGGTATCGCCGGGTTCGAGCAGTTCGCTCAGGGTGTTGATGGTGTCTTCGGTCGGCGCGCCGGCCGGCAACATGACCCAGACAGCGCGTGGCTTGTCGAGGCCGGCAACCAGGGCCGGCAAGTCGGCGACGCCGGTGGAGCCCTCGGCGATCAGGTTATCGATGAAAGCGGTATTGCGGTCGTAAACAACGGTGGTGTGCCCGTTGAGCATCAGACGTCGCGCAATATTGCCGCCCATGCGGCCCAGTCCAATAATCCCGAGTTGCATGTGCTGATGCTCCTTACTACAAATAAATGTGTGTCATTGGTTATAGCCCAACGCGACTGATGGAGGTTAGTCCAGAGCGTTGCGATGAAGTTTCCGGGCATTGTGCCCGATCCAGAGTGATAACGCCCCGAATCCTGCCGAAGACACACCGACCATGAAAAATAAAAAAGTTCCCTTCTTGGGCAAAAGAAATCAAAATTGGCGCCGATAGTAAGTCAAGCGCCTCGGAACGAGGAGTGACTTACAGTTGATGCACGCCATTTGCGAGGTGAGCAATGGGCACAGTACACACAGCAATGCCGCCACAAACCCTCTACGTTACGATCCGTCGCGACGAATTGCGCGAGTTGAAAGACGAGCGCGACCTGTTGAAGCACGAATTGGCGCAATTGCGCGCACTGACCCAGGGCTCGCAGCCGCAACCACGCCCGGTTGTGCAGCGCGCGCGCCACGCCTGACCCCCGCCTGCTTCGGGAACGGCACCCGTCGTTCCCGACACACTGCACCTCTGACCGCTTGATGCCAGATAAAAGCGGCGCTTAACAAATCTTTCACATTGCCTTGGGGATACTCCGCCCCATTCTGGCCGTACCTGCGTGTACGGCCTCTGTTCGTCGGTGTCATGGAAGCTTTCCGGCGTGGGTTTGATGATTGAGCTGGAGCGCTGAATGGCATTGTTCAAACGCAGCAAAACGACTGCGACCGGTTTCGACTGGGCCGGATTCATCTGGCTGTTCGTTTTCTTCTGGTACTTCTCGGGTATCACCCAACTGCTGATCCAACTGACCGGCACATCCGGCTTCACCGGATTCCGTCAGGCCTTCGTGATGAGCGCGCTGTGGCTGGCGCCGATGTTGCTGTTCCCCAGACAGACTCGCCTGCTCGCGGCGATCATCGGCGTGGTGCTGTGGGCCTGCTCGATGGCCAGCCTTGGTTACTTCTTCATCTATCAGCAGGAATTCTCGCAGAGCGTCATCTTCATCATGTTCGAGTCGAACGTGTCGGAAGCCGGCGAGTACATGACGCAGTATTTCGCCTGGTGGATGATCCCGGCGTTCCTCGCCCATACCGCATTCGCTTACTTTTTATGGACGCGCCTGCGCCCGGTGTACATGCCACGTGGTCGCGCCCTGGTAGCGGCGACGGCAATCGTCATCGCCGTGGTCGGCTATCCGCTGGTCAAGCAAACCCTGCGCATGGGCACCTTCGCCCAAGGCTTCGAGAAATTCGAAACCCGCATCGAGCCAGCGGTGCCATGGCAGATGGCCGTGGCGTATCACCGCTATCAGGAAACCCTCGCCGACATGCAGGGCATGCTCGACAGCGCGAGCCAGATCCCGCCGCTGAAAAACCTCAAGGACGCCTCGGCCGGGCAGCCGGCGACCCTGGTGCTGGTCATCGGTGAATCGACCAACCGTCAGCGCATGAGTCTCTACGGTTATCCGCGCAGCACCACGCCGGAACTGGACAAGCTCAAGGATCAACTGGCGATCTTCGACAACGTCATCACCCCGCGCCCCTACACCATCGAAGCGTTGCAGCAGGTGCTGACCTTCGCCGATGAGCAGAATCCGGATCTGTACCTGTCGACGCCATCGCTGGTCAGCGTGATGAAACAGGCGGGTTACAAGACCTTCTGGATCACCAACCAGCAGACCATGACCAAGCGCAACACCATGCTCACGACCTTCTCCGAACAGGCCGACGAACAGGTGTACCTGAACAACAACCGCAACCAGAACGCTGCGCAGTACGACGGCGACGTCATCGAGCCGTTCAACAAGGCGCTGGCCGATGCGGCGCCCCGCAAGCTGATCGTCGTGCACCTGCTCGGTACGCACATGAGCTACCAGTACCGTTATCCGCCAACCTTCGACAAGTTTCACGATCGCCAGGGCGTACCCGCCGGCGTGCGTGACGATCAACTGCCGACCTACAACAGCTACGACAACGCCGTGCTGTACAACGACTTCGTGGTGTCGAGCCTGATCAAGGATTACGCCAAATCCGATCCGAACGGCTTCTTGCTGTACCTGTCCGACCACGGCGAAGACGTCTTCGACTCGGCTGGCCACAGCACCCTGGGCCGCAACGAAAACAAACCGACCGCGCCGATGTACACCATCCCGTTCATGGCCTGGGCGTCGCCAAAGTGGAAGGAAAACCACGACTGGAACTTCGCCGGCGACCTCAGCCGCCCGTACAGCAGCTCGCAGTTCATCCACACCTGGGCCGATCTGGCCGGGTTAAGCTCAGATGAACTGGATCGCAGCAAGAGCCTGGTCAGCGACAGCTTCGTGCCGCGCAAGCTGTTGATTGGCGATCCGTACCAGACGGCGAAACGCGCGTTGATTGACTTCAGTTTGATGAAGCCGAAGAAACCCGAAACGACTATCGCGGACGCGGTGGAGCGGTAACATCGCGTCGGGATTTGCAGGTATGAGAGTCATTGAACAGCTCCCGGCCTGATCCCTTGAAAAGCTCTGTGTCGAAAGATGCAGGGCTTTTTTTGTTCAAGGGCCCGGAGTCTGTCAGCTATCTCCCCGCAACACGCTGCAAAACCTTCACCGAACGAGCGTTAACCCCGCGTTAATTCCGGACTCCCAGACTCTCTTCCGAGATCTGCTCATGGATGAACGGCTCCACTTGTTCAGTAGGAGGCACCATGAAAATCACTACCGCAATGCTTGCCGGGCTGTTTGCCCTGGGTTCTGCCAGCGTTTTCGCCGAAGGCGGCGCTGAGCGCATGCGTTATTACTACGACAATTTCCCGGTCCAGCACGCCCAGAGCGAGCAGAAGAGCGACGCCAATGCGAAAGAAATTCGCGTGCCCGCTGACCAGACGGCGCAGGTGACCGAGGCTTATCGCGACTGAGTTTTACCGAGCAACCGATGGACCTTCCGTGGCTCCGCTCTGGCCCGGGAGATGACAGTTGAGGCGCCCTGCCTGGGGCGCCTTTTTTTTGGGTATGCGGTTCGATGTTCGACGTTGAAGTTGCGGTGAATTCGCCCCTCACCCCAGCCCTCTCCCGAGGGAGAGGGAGCGGATCTGCGTGGTTTTCATGATCGGGTTCGGCTCGATACTTGGGCGGACAATCGGAAGTTTGAAGATCAAGATCAAGAGATCGCAGCCTCGTTGCACTCGTCAGCTCCTACGATCCGATACGTGTAGAAGCTGACGAGTGCAACGAGGCTGCGATCTTTTGCGGTCAGTGCCCCCAGATCAACTCTTCAGTCCAGCCCAATTCGGCAAAATCTTCGGCACGCAGTGCACGCTCGCCGACACAGAAAAACTCATCCAGCTGCGGTGGCTTGACCGTCGTGCCGCTGAGCATCGCATGCACCTGCCCGCGATGGTGGATCTGGTGTTCGAACAGGTGCGAAAGCATGCGCAAGCGGCTGTCGTGTTGCGGTGTTTCGCGGGCGATGGTGACGATTCGCGGCAGATCGGCATCGCGCAGTTGTTCGCAATAAGCGATCAGCCGACGGTCGACGCGAGCCTGTTCTTCACGCAGCGCGGTGGCGTCGGTAAGCGGCTCGTCTTCGTTGAAGAACACGTAGCAATCCGGGTGCGGCTCGTCACCACGCAATTCGCGCTCCAGCGCGTCGACGTAGAACCAGTCGCAAGTGAGGATGTGGTTGAGGGTCAGGCGGATGCCGGGGAAGAAGCTCACTCTTGGCGCGGCCAGTTCGGCCGCGTCGAGCTGGCTCCAGGCTTTGGCAAGTCGATGATTGGCCCAGGCATTCTGGTAGGCCATGGTCAGCAAATGATGGGACAGCGGTTGGCTCATGTCGGCGCCCTCTTCGTTCAAGCTTCGGCGAAACGCTGCAACTGCATCTCCTGCAAACGGCTGAGCGTGCGGCGGAACGGGAATTCCAGATAGCCCTCGGTGTACAGCGCGTCCATCGGCACGCTGGCCTCGACGTACAGCGGCACTTTGCGGTCGTAGCATTCGTCGACCAGCGCGATAAAACGGCGTACGCCGTCGTCATGCACCGACAACTGTGGCAGCTCGCGGTCGCCGGCCACCACACGTTGCGCGCCATCTTCGGTGCCGCGCGCGATGCGCCCCTCACGTTTCTGTGCGCTCAGATTCGGCACTTCGCTCAACAGAATAGCCCGGTAGCGATCACACAGCGCGATGAAGTCCATGGCGGCGAAAGGTTGTTCGCACAGATCACGGTAACGGCACCACAGCACGGATTCGCTGGCCTGCACCACGTTCAGCATGCGATGACCCACGGCGACAGGCTCGTCAGTGCAGATTTCACTGGAAACCAGTGATTTGAACACGCCATCCAGCGCACTCGGCGAATCGGTTGCGCTGACAAAATAGCGCTGTTCGATCGCCCCCGGATGCAGGCGATGATCCTCGGCGCCATTCACCGCCACCACCTGCATATGCGCTTTGATCGCCGTAATCGCCGGGGTGAAGCGATCGCGGTTGAAGCCGTCGGCGTACAGATCATCCGGCGGCAGATTGGACGTGCAAACGATCACCACGCCTTCGTCGAACATCACCTGAAAAAGTCGCCCGAGAATGATCGCGTCGCCGATGTCATTGACGAACAGTTCATCGAAACACAGCACGCGCACTTCGCCAGCCAGTTCTTTGGCCAGGGCACGCAGCGGATCGGCGATGCCGCTCAGTTGAAAAGAACGCTGATGCACCCAGCCCATGAAGTGATGAAAGTGCTGACGCCGGGCCGGCACCCGCAGGGTCTGATAGAACTGATCCATCAGCCAGGTCTTGCCGCGCCCGACCGGCCCCCACAGGTACACGCCACTGACCGAACGGGCACCGGCGTGCAAGGCTTCGTGGCATTTTTGCAAGGCCCAGACTGCGTGTTCCTGGGCTTCATCCTGGATGAAACCCTTGTGGTCAACGGCGTATTGCCAGGCACTGAGGGGGGAGTCGAAAGTCATGCGCGGGAGTATGCCATGGGCGGTTTTCCATTGCTGGTCGAGGCACGCGAATGATCCGCGTGTGGGAGCGAGCCTGCTCGCGAAGGCGTCGTGTCAGCCGATACAAATATTCACTGATACACCGCTTTCGCGAGCAGGCTCGCTCCCACAGAGCAGTAAAACCTGACCTTTCAGGCAGTTATTGCTCGTTGCCCTCGCCGTCCGCTTGCGGCATTCTGCGCACCCATTTTCTGACCCGGCCCCGCCTCGCGGCGCGCACCTGACCATGACCGCCTCCGATAAAGCCCCGCGCAACAACGACCTGATTTACGGCCTCAACGACCGTCCGCACCTGACCGCCACCGTGTTCGCCGCGTTGCAACACGTACTGGCGAGCTTCGTCGGCATCATCACCCCGACCCTGATCATGGGCGGCGCCCTCGGTCTGCACAGTGAAATCCCTTACCTGATCAGCATGGCGCTGTTCGTTTCCGGGCTCGGCACATTCGTCCAGGCCAAGCGTTTCGGCCCGGTCGGTTCGGGTCTGCTGTGTCTGCAAGGCACCAGTTTTTCCTTTATCAGTGTGATTCTCAGCGCCGGGTTCATGGTCAAGGCGCGCGGCGGCGGCACTGATGAAATCCTGTCGACGATCTTCGGTGTGTGCTTTTTCGCCGCGTTCATCGAAGTGGTACTCAGCCAGTTCATCGGCAAGCTGCGCATGCTGATCACTCCGGTGGTGACCGGCACGATCATCACCCTGATGGGCCTGTCGCTGATCAAAGTGGCAATGACTGATATCGCCGGCGGTTTCGGCGCGCCGGATCTGGGCGCGGCCAGCCATATCTTTCTCGCAGCGTTGGTGATCGGCACGATCGTCGTCCTGAACCGGGTCGACGTGCCCTTTCTGCGCCTGGGCGCGATCGTCATCGGCCTGACCCTCGGCTACGTCGTGGCCTGGCTGATGGGCACGGTGGATTTCGCTGCGATGCCCGAAGTGCCGCTGGTCAGCGTGCCGGTGCCGTTCAAGTACGGTTTCAACTTCGATTGGGTAGCGTTCGTGCCGGTGGCGGTGATTTTCCTGGTATCTCCGCTGGAGGCGGCCGGCGACCTGACCGCCAACTCGATGATCTCGCGGCAACCGGTCAAAGGCCCGTTGTACATCCGCCGGATCAAATCCGGCCTGCTCGCTGACGGCCTCAACTCGGCCATGGCGGCGGTGTTCAACAGCATGCCGATGGTGACCTTCGCGCAGAACAACGGCGTGATCCAGTTGACCGGCGTGGCCAGCCGTTATGTGGCGTTTTTCATCGCCGGCCTGCTGGTGTTGCTCGGCTTGTTCCCGATGATCGGCGCGGTGCTGCAACTGATGCCGAAACCGGTGCTCGGCGGCGCTGAGCTGGTGATGTTCGGCACCGTCGCCGTGGCCGGGATCAAGATCCTCGCCGAGGCCGGCCTGCATCGACGCAACATGTTGATCGTGGCGATATCGCTGGGCATGGGCCTCGGCATCGCCGCCGTACCGGAAGTGCTGCGCGAGCTGCCGCAAGCGCTGCGCAACATCTTCGAATCGCCGATCACCGTCGGCGCCTTGTGCGCTATCGTGCTGAACATCTTTCTGCCGGAAGAATTCATTGAGCTGGAAGAAGATGATTTCGACCCGGAAGCATCGATTCTGCAGCTCATGGAAAACCCCGACGTCACCGCCAAAGCTGAACCCGGTCAACCGGCGGCTGTCGCACAATTGAACCGCTGACGTCGAGCCTTGAAAAAAAGGGCTGCACCGGCAACGGTTCAGCCCTTTTTTGTCGAGAGATTTTTATGCGCCGCGTCCACGCCGTCATCCTGTCGCTCCTGCTGCTGTCGCTCAGTGCCTGCGCGCTGTTTCCCAACCGCGATCCGGTGAACATCAACGTGGTCGGCCTCGAACCGTTGCCGAGCCAGGAACTGGAAGTGCGCTTTGCCATCAAGCTGCGGGTGCAAAATCCCAATGAGACGGCGATCGACTACAACGGCATCGCCCTGGATCTGGAGGTCAATGGTCATTCGCTGGCTTCCGGTGTGAGCGATCAGAGCGGTTCGATCCCGCGTTTCTCTGAAGCGATTGTCACGGTGCCGGTCAGCGTCTCGGCGTTCTCGTTCCTGCGCCAGACCCTCGGCCTGAGCCAGACGCAAAGCCTCGATAACCTGCCCTACGTGCTGCGCGGCAAACTGGCCGGCGGGGTGTTTGGCACGATGCGCTTTACCGACAGCGGCAAGTTGAGTCTGCCCAAGGCAAGTGCTGCGACCTGGTAGTCAGCCGCTACACAGCCCCTTTGTAGGAGTGAGCCTGCTCGCGATAGCGGTCTGTCAGATAAACATGCATTGCCTGAAACACCGCTATCGCGAGCAGGCTCACTCCTACAAGGGATTTTTGCCAGTCCGGGGTTATGTGTTGAACCGCACCCCCGGCTTCGCGCGTTCATCGACGGTCAACTCGAACACATCCGGCCGCGCATAGTGGCCGACCACATCGTAGTCATACCGCGCACGGATCAGTTCATCGGTATCGATTTCAGCCGTGAGCAATCCTGCCTCGCCACGCAACGGCCCTGCCAGCACATCGCCCATCGGCCCGACGATCACGCTGCCGCCGGCAATCAACGGCCGATCATTCGGCCAGTTGGCAATCTCGACGCCCAACTCATTCGGCGAGGCCTGCACCTGACAAGCGCTGACCACAAAGCAACGGCCTTCGTGGGCGATGTGGCGCATGCTGACCTGCCACATCTCGCGCTCGTCCACGGTAGGTGCGCACCAGACTTCGACGCCTTTGGCATACATCGCCGTGCGCAGCAGCGGCATCATGTTTTCCCAGCACACCACCGCGCCGAGGTTGCCGACCTGTGTGTCGAACACCGGCAAGGTCGAGCCATCACCCTTGCCCCAGATCAGCCGCTCGGTGCCGGTGGGCATGAGTTTGCGGTGCTTGCCGATCAACCCTGCCTGCGGGTCGAAATACAGCACCGTGCAATATAGAGTGCTGCTGGCGCGCTCGATGACACCGATCACCAGATTGGCCCCGGTGCGCGCCGACAATCCGGCCAGCGCCTCGGTTTCGGCACCGGGCACATCGATGGCGTTGGCAAAATAACGTGCGAAGGCCTCACGCCCTTCAGGTAAGCGATAGCCCAGCTGCGTGCCGAAACCCTCGCCTTTCGGATAGCCCCCGAGCAAGGCTTCGGGCATCACCACCAGCGCCGCGCCGGATTCGATGATCGCGCTCTCCCAGCCAAGGATTTGTTCGAGGGTTTCGCCTTTGCCACCGGGCAAGGCGCCGATCTGCAGCGCGGCAACAATCGATTTGGGCATGCTGTTTACTCCATCAGGTTCAGGTGTTGCCGATTCTCCAGCGTCACGCGATCATGAATAAAGCCCTGTCCGCTGCTGAATGATATGAGCCAAATGAATATCGCCGACGTCGACCTCAACCTGCTGAAAGTCTTTGAAGCGCTGCACGAAGAGTCCAGCGCCAGCCGCGCCGCCCTGCGCCTTGGCGTCACGCAATCGGCGGTAAGTGCCGCGTTGCGCCGCTTGCGCGAGGTCTATGGCGATCAGTTGTTCGTGCGCACCGGGCGCGGTCTGGCGCCAACCCTGCAGGCCAACCAGCTGAAACCGGTGATCAGCGATGCGCTGAACAAATGCCGACAGAGCCTGGCCATGCTCGATCCGGCGGCCAATCACTATGACGGGCGCTCGGTGGCGATCGGTCTGTCAGATGATTTTGAAATTGCCTACGGGCGCCGCTTGATCGAGGAAATCGCTCGTCGCGCGCCGAAACTGCGGCTGATCTTTCGCCAGACCCACAGCCAGATCGTCGCCCGTGCGTTGATGGAACGCAGCATTGACCTGGCAATCACCGCCGGCGGGTTTGCCGAGCGTCTGCTCAGTCGTCAGGTATTGGCGGAAGGTGGCTACGCTTGCCTGGTCGATCCCGACAGTCTCGCGCCGGGCCAGCAGCAGATCGAGTTGCAGGAGTTCGTCGCCCGCGAGCACATTCTGGTGTCATCGGGTGGCTTTATCGGCATCACCGATGAAGGCTTGGCGGCCGTGGGATTGAGCCGCCGGGTCTGCGCCTCGACCACGCATTTTGCCGCGCTGCCCTTTCTGCTCAAGGGCAGTCAGGCGGTGGCGACCATTCCGGCCCACGCCGCGGCGAGCATCGCGGCACTGAGCGGGCTGGCATTGCTGCCCTGCCCCTTGGCCTTGCCGCGCTATCCGATCGAACTGGGCTGGCGCACCAGCACGCAGATCGATCCGGTGCTGGTGAAGGTTCGCGAGGCGATTGCCGCGACGTTCGGCCAGGCGTGACGCGGTTTACTTGTTGGCCGCCATCAGCCGATTGACTTCGCTGCGCACCATGTTGGCAAACTCCGGCGGCGACATGCCGTCCAGTTCGGCGCGAACCCACTCGGCCCATTTGCCCTTGCGCTTGGAGCGCTCGCCAAACAGACGCGCGGCTTCGCCCTTGGCTTTGCCCAGATTGTTCTGCCAGAGTTCGAACAGACGGGATTTCTCATCTTCCAGCGCTGCGCGCTCTGCGAGGGATTTGTCGGCCAGATTGAAACTCATGGGGATTTATCCTGCTGCGTAAAATGGCGACATCTTACACGCTCGGCGGAAACCTCCGGTGCAGGTTTTTCCCTTCGGTACGAATGACATGCAACTTTTCGTCGACCGCTACACTCCATTGGTCACTGTCCATTCAACTGCAAGGAGTCACCCAATGGCCCGTAAAACCGCCTCGCAAGCTGCCGAAGAGCAAATCAAGGATCAAGCTTTCAGCGAGCTTCAGGCTCTGATCGAAGAATCGGACAAACTGCTCAAGAGCAGCGCTTCACTGGTCGGCGAAGAAGCGGAAACGCTGCGTGCCCAGATCGCCCAGAAACTGCAGCAGGCGCTGGACTCGGTATCCAGCGTGCGCGACCGCACCAAACCCGCCGTTGAAGCTACCGAAAACTACATCGGCGGCCACCCATGGCAGACCGTGGCGATCTCCGCCGGTTTCGGCCTGGTGGTGGGCCTGCTGCTCGGTCGTCGCTGAGTACAAGCGCCACAAAAAAGCGAACCTTACGGTTCGCTTTTTTTATGTCTGCGGGTAAATTCACTCCCCCGCCAATTCCCGCAACTGCGCCAATGTCTGCTCATCCAGGGCAATCCCTTCCAGCATCGACCGACTGCGCTGCCAATGCCGCCGATCCCCCGGCAACCGCTTGAGCCCGACCCCGTGCATCTGTCGCACCAGTTCCTCGCTGCGCTGGGCAAAACTCTGCCCCGCGGCTTTGCTCGGATCAATCACAATCAATAACTGCCCCGTCCACGGAGTCTTTGCGCCGGGATGGTTGGACCAGTCGAACTCGAAGGAAAAATTGCCACCGGTCAACGCCGCTGCCAGTAACTCGACCATCATCGACAGCGCCGAACCTTTGTGCCCGCCAAACGGCAGCAATGCGCCGCCTTCGAGAATCGCCCGGGGATCCTGGGTGGGCTGACCCAAGCTGTCGACGCCCATCCCGGCCGGGAGTTTTTCGCCTTTGCGCGCAGCGATCTGCACGTCGCCATGGGCGATGGCACTGGTGGCCAGGTCGAAAACGATCGGGGCGGCATTGGCTCGTGGCGCGGCAAAGGCGATCGGATTGGTGCCGAACAGAGGCCGGTCGGCACCATGCGGGACAACGCAGGTCATGCTGTTGACCACGCTCAGCGCCACCAGACCTTCGTCGGCGAACGGCTCGACATCCGGCCACAACGCGGCGAAGTGATGCGAGTTACGAATCGCCAACACTGCAATCCCGGCGTGACGCGCCTTTTCCACCAGCAATGCTCGCGCAGCGGCCAGCGCGGGCTGGGCAAAACCATTGCCGGCGTCGACCCGGACAAAACCGGGCGCGACGTCTTCGACCTGCGGCACTGCCTGACCATTGACCCAGCCGCTTTTCAGGGTCGAGACGTAGCCGGGCATGCGGAATACACCATGACTATGGGCGCCATCGCGCTCGGCGCCGGCACAGTTGGCCGCCAGCACCCGGGCGACTTCGCTGGAGGTGCCGTGGCGCAGGAAAATCGCTTCAAGCAGTTGCGTGAGTGCTTCGAGGGATAACGTGGGCGAGCCCTGATCGTGTAGCGCAGACATCTGAAGCTCCAGAATGATTATTGGAGGGAACAACAGCGTACGGTCGATTTGCCCACCGATTAACCCCGCCGGAGCCGTCGGCTGTCAACCCTTTGATCGCTCGGCGATCACTGGCTGAGCCGACTGCATCTTTTGATCCGGCGTGTGCGGTAACTATCTACCGCACCTGCTCCGGCTCACAGACCTACTGTTGAGTCCCTGCCCGATGGCGCCGCGTTCAGAGCACCGATGATGTCCAGTTCTACTGCTCCACTGCTGTTTCCCGAGATTCTGAAGTCCGCCGGCCTGCAGGCCGACCTGGCTGCACGCCACGGCCTCAACAGCAAGGATTTCGACTGGCTCGCACACGTACAACTGGCGAGCCACGCCCTGCGTAGCGCACAAACCCCGCCCATGCTGGCCGAACGGATTTTGCTCAACGCCGACAAGCAAGTGCCCGTGCCATTGGCCGGCAGTTTCGTGCTCGGCGCCGGTCCTGACGACAACGGCATGTTTCTGTACACGCCCTACGACGGATTGAAAAAATACAGCGATGACCAAGCGCTTACGCAGGCGTTGCAGGCACGACTGAACAGTGCAGACGAGCAAGATGATCTGTTGGCTTTTCTCAGTGTTTCGCTGCGCAAGGAGCTGGTGGAGAAACGCGGCATTACCGTCACCCGACAAACCATCGACGGTGATGTCTTCGAGGATCAGCAAACAGCGATCACCCATTCGCAACAAGCCTGCGCACGCGACTTGCTCGACGAACTGAAACGCCTGCCTGCGCTTAATGCCCTGCTGGAAAAAATCCTCGGTGAACTGCTCCAGCCGCACTTCGGCGATTTGCCCCAGTCGAGCACCCGCGTGGCTTTTTACGCCGCTACAAAACCCTCCTCCACCGATGCTGGCAGGCACTGGGTCGATTCGCGCTCGCTGATTGAAGCGCTGCTGCTGCATTTTCGCCGTCAGCAATGGCCCCACGGTCAGACCGTCGAGTTTTCCCACCCCGCCCGCCTGCCAGGCACTGATGATCAATTCGCGTGGGCAACCGCTATCACCTCGGCTTCGAGCAAACTGATCATGCTGTTGTTCCGTCAGCTCGAGGGCTACTGGAATGCCGCGTCATTCGAGGGCTCGCCCAGGCGCACCTTCTTCAGCCAGACGCTACAGGACCAGGCGCGCGCCGATCTGATGATCAAGCGCGAAACACAAATCCTCTCCGCCGGCGAGTTCGACGCGCTGCACAGTCTGGTACGTGAGCCGTCCGTGGTGGTACGCCGGCCAACGTTCGAAACCGTGTGCCTGAGCGAACAGACAGCGTCTGTCGAACTGGCCGGCTCGTTGATGATCAATCATGACAAGGCCTATCTCTATACACCCAGCCAGGGCCTGCAGGTACTCACGAACTACGCCGACCTCAAACAGACGCTCACCGCGAAACTGCAGGCTGCCGGGCACGAAGACGAACTGTACGGACTGATGAGTCTGGAAGAGCGCAATCGCTACCTGGGTTTCGCTAACGTCCAGGTGTCCGGGGAAAACATCAGCGGTGAGATCATGCCGACGCTGTTCGAGGCAATTCTTACCAAACAACGTCAGAACATTGAGTTCGTCCTGCAGCGCTATCGCCAGAGCGAACGCACCACAGACGTTCATGCACTCTTCGACAAGGCGCTGGATATCCGCTCGATGATCCATGAGCGGTTGCTCGATCTCGACGTCAATGAGCGCTGGAGTACCCGGCCGTTGTTTACCAGCGCGCCGCCATCCTCACTTGTGCAGGCCGACAAGGCGGCACAATTGGCGACAAGTCTGGGCCGAACG
Source organism: Pseudomonas sp. HN2 (assembly GCF_020736465.1). Classification (NCBI taxonomy): domain Bacteria; kingdom Pseudomonadati; phylum Pseudomonadota; class Gammaproteobacteria; order Pseudomonadales; family Pseudomonadaceae; genus Pseudomonas; species Pseudomonas sp. HN2. The sequence goes on along the minus strand of NZ_CP085885.1, from coordinate 3,033,593 downwards.
CTGGATAGTCTGACCAGCCACTTCAAAGACCAGCCGACCGCGAACGGCGCCGAACAGCGCACTTTTCTCGAAGGCATTCTCTGGAAGCTCGCGCAGGCGTTCGAAGATGGCTTGCGCGGTGAGGCGTTCGTGCGAAGTGTCAGCGGATCATGGCGGGAGGCGGAACGAAAAATCGTCGATACGGTGTTCGATGCCCGGCATCCGACACGCAGCGATCGCCAGTCACTCAACGGTTTTCGCCCGGATGCCTGGTCGCTCACGCTTGATTTTGCCGAGTCCACCGCTGAGCTGCCGCTCGCTTACTGCGTGCTGCTGACCGAACGCGGCGGCATGGACGTCGAGCACTCGGGGCGCGCGATCCTGTGGACACCGGCCATGGGCCTGGAATTGTTCGCCGATATGGGGGTTGCGCAAAAACAGTTGCAACAACGCTTGGACGATAACAATCAGAGTCATACGCTGCTGGAGAATCTGCCAATAGCGCAACGTAGGCTGGACCAGCAATACACACTCGGCAGCTTCCAATTGATTGAGGGCCGTGTGTCCAACGACCGCATGCAGTCGGGCATCGAAGACTTCCTCGCTGAATGCGAAATGCTACGCGTCTGTATCAAGGACCCGGACACATTGGCGGCCTTCCTTGACCGGATGAAGAACGCTGTCATCGATACCGATCTGCGCCGCGCCGTCGATCTTGCACGTACGCTTTCCCGTCATCTGGACTATCCCGACTGGTTGCGCATGGCCTCGGCGACGGAGCAGCGCACACAACTCGCCCTGCTGGATGAACTGCGGCGCGCCTTTATCGAGGGCAAGGATTTTCTCGATGAGGTCCCGACCCTGGCCAGTTATATCGAGCAAACCCTGAAAAGCCTGCTCGACGCCAGATTCCCGGGCAACGGGCTCAAGCCAAAGGATATCCAGATCACTCCGAACCTGACGCTGGCTGGCCCGGCCTGCGACCTTCTGGAGTTCGCCCTGCATCACTACAACGTTGTGCAGGACAGCGGTTTCAAAGTGACCTCGAACATAGCCACCGCATTACCGAAAGATTTCGCCCAGACCGCCGTACGGCAATTACTGCAATCGCTCGACATCGCCACAACCTACACGGCAAAAGTGACCCAGGCGCTGTCCGGCGACAGCACGGCTGCACGCATCAGCAAGAAGCGGTTTTTACGCCAGTTGCCTTGGCAATTGATGCAGCACGCCCACTCGATGAAGTTGCAGCAACAACTGTCGGACATCGGCTACGACTTCATTTGTCAGGTACTCGACATGCCGGACGGGATAGCGCGGGCCATGGTCGTGGATGCTCACGCGATCGCCTGCCCGCTGTCGTTGATCAAGACCGCGGGCGCTGATGGCGTCGACACGCTCGGCCTGTACGTCTTCGGACCGGGCGCGGGGCAGACAGGCCCGCGGGTGCTCTATGCGCCTTACTCCAGATGCGTATTTCGCGAGTTCGAGAACGAAGCGCAACTGATCGAAGCAGTGAATACGCCCGGGCATTTCCAGGACCTGATCATCCGGCGTCTGCCGGACGGGCAGCAGGCCATCTTCAGGAATCTGCTGAAAACGACGATCGGCAAACCCAGCGAGATCACCCTTCAAAGCACGCCCATCAACGGCAATGTGCTTGATCGGTTGCACAAGGACACCCTCAACCTTCTGCCACAACTGCTCAGCAGCCAGCCACAGATCAATGCCCAAGCGGATTGGGAAGCAGCCAGGTTTCTCTTCAGTCAGGGCGTCCGGCTGGTGCCGCACTTGTTGCCGGGGAAACTGGCCTCTTTGCTGTTCCTCTGGAAAAGCTATCAGGACTTCAAGGAGTCCGCCGAAGACCTCCAGGACCACCATTGGGCCAACGGCCTGAAAAACTTCATCGAGGGTGCCATTTCGCTGTTCAGTCTGGGACGCTTGTCATGGGAGACCGAGGCGCAGACAGCCACCAGCGAATTTGCCGCTGAGGCGCAGACAGATAGCACCGTAAAGGTTGCCTCGCGTTGGGCAAAACCACCGCCCGCCTCGCCCTCCCGCGTTGACTTGCAGCCCTTTGAAACCAGCAAGGCGCTGAAAGACCTCAAGCTTGAGAGCAATCGGCTGGTTTATCGGGACTCCGCCACAACTGACCAATACGTGGCGATTGCCGGCAAGGTCTATCCAGTCGTTCAGGCCGAGAAAACATGGTTCCTGCGCAAAGAAGATCGCAGCCAAGGGCCGGCACTGGCAGAGAAGAATTCAAGGCTGGTGATTGCACAGGCCGGCCAGACCGTGCAGCGCTGTCGCAGGAAGGGGCCGGCCGAACTGCAAAAGCAAGTCGAGGATAGCCGCTCGATCACCATGTACATCCAGGCCAAAGGGATGGCGCAGATCAACCGTCGCTCACCTGCCAGGGCCTTTGTGATACAGCAAGCGGTCACCCGGGCAAGAACCTATGCGCTCAATTGTCTGCATAACTTTGTCATCCATCGCGACAACCTGGGGGGCACACGGGTGGAGAAGGTGCTCAGGAGCATTCTCGATGTGCCTCACATCACGCCCGCGCTGCAGAGGAAATTCGAAAAGGTGATCATCCCGCTGTGCCGTGAGCTGACGGATCCCGAGGATGATCTGCTTTACACAGAGCGCTTCTTTGCCGGCCTGAACCAGCGCTACGGCGACGATACGGTTGCCTTCGTTTTCAAACAGGACCGCAAGAAGATCGTCCACTTCACCGAACATTTCTTCAATCCGGCGCTGGATGTCTACACGGCCTTCCTGCCTCCAAGATTCAATGTGGACTCACACGCACGTGCGGTCACCCTGATCCATGAACTTTCGCATCTGGTCTGCGATAGCGAGGATCTGGTCTCCCTTGACGCGATGGCCCCCTTTCCGGGCCTCATCGATACCACCACTGCGGACGGACAGCTGCTCAAGGATGATCTGGATAGCCGCCGTCAATCGCTCTCGCGCGCTACGCCTTCTGCACAATTGTTCGCGAGTAAAGACGAGACGGGCGCCTGGGTGGGCATGGATAAGATAACGTCGCAAGCCGATGACTACGAAAAAATTCTCAGCCTGACCAAAACCAGGAATCTTGCAGACGCGCGTAAAGCGTTCCGCAATCCGGTGTCTGACGAAGCACGCGTTGACGTGATACTCGCCAACGCTGACTCGATCGCGTTGCTCATCAGCGAATTGGGCCAGAAACTCGATCCGCTTCCGGCTCCCATCCCGTTGCCTGCGCCGACCGCAACCGTATCCAAAACCGCGCAACCCGAGAGGTGAACAAAAAAAATGCGCTGGCTCGACACCAGCGCACTTCTGTATCAGCCAACAGTGAAGGCTTAGTCCTTCTGATCACGCAGGATATTGCCAGAGGCGCCATCGATGCGGAATTCATAAACAACGCCGTCGGCCTTGCGCCCTTCACCTTCCCAGTAACCGTCGTTGTCGGCGCTGATCTCATAGATTTCGACATAACCAGCCTTGGTCTTGGCGGTGTCGATGGCTTTTTCGATGGTGATCCAGCCTGCGCCTGGCTTGTCCGCCAGAGCGGCACCGGCGCTGAGCAAACCGGCAGTGGCAATCAGGGCTGCGAAAGTCTTTTTGATCATTTTTTCACTCCATTTATGGATAGTAGGCAGTTGCTTCCTGTTTTTTTGGGCGTCACAGGGAAAAATAAGTTCCACGTTGATGGGTAAATGCCATGACGGATGTTCTCGGCAACCCGCCGGCGAGGTTAGAATGCGCTAAATCAGGACGAGTCAATGACCCAAGACACTCTCTCGGAAGCCGAATACGATGCGATCACCGATGCCGCCGCGCATTGGTGCATGCGCCTGCACGCCGCTGACTGCACGGACGAGGAGCGTCGCGCGTTTGAAGCCTGGCACGATGCGCATCCCCTGCATGCCTTCGAATACGAAGCCATGCAGGAAATCTGGGAAGTGGCCGGGGACCTGCCTCGAACCGAGCCTGAGGCACTCGCTGCGCAACGCAAGCCTTCGCGTTCGTGGCGCAAGTTTGCGGTCATTGTCGGCGCCTGTGCCGTCGCCCTGCCGCTCGCGGCTTACAGCGGCTGGAGTCTGGGCTGGCTGCCCGACAGTTATCAGCATTACGCCGCCACCGACCGCGTCCGTCAGGTCACCTTGAGTGATGGCAGCCAGCTGGAACTCAACCTCAACACCGAACTGACCTTCAGCAATTACAAACATGAACGCCGCGTGACCCTGAACAAGGGCGAGGCGTTTTTTAACGTCAGTCACGACACCGCGCATCCGTTCGTGGTGCGTGCCGGCGAAGGCAGGATTCGCGTGACCGGTACCCGATTCAACGTGTGGATGTATGAAGATCAGGTTCGGGTAAACCTGGTCGAAGGTTCGGTACTGGTCAGCAGCAACCGCGATCTACCGGGAGACGGCCTGCGCCTGGCGCCATCGATGCAGGCACGCTACCGACATGGTGATTACGCGCCGCAAATCAGCCAGACCTACCCTGGCGACACTTCGCTAGCGTGGCGCAGCGGCCGACTGGTGCTCGATAACCTTGCCCTTCACGACGCCCTGCCGTTGATCAATCGTTACCTCGACAAGCCCTTGATGCTCGCCGACACCAGCACCGGCGCGATTCGCGTGGGCGGCGTCTACAACATCAATGAGATGAACAACCTGGCGAACAGCCTGCCGAAAGTGCTGCCGGTCTACCTGACCCGCAACAAGGAAGGCAACCCGGTGATCAACTCGATGCCGCAACGCCCGCCGAAAAGCTGAAGGCCGCGTCCCTTGCGGGAGGCGGCCTTCGTTTGTTGCGGGCGATCACTGCTTTAGTGCGCCGCCACCTTCCCTGCCTGATCCTGTGCCTCCTGAATCGTCTGCACCTGATATTGCGGATCTGCCTGGATCTGCTGTTCGGTGAAGGGCAGGACACTCCATTGTTTCTTCGAAAACGCTTCGGTTTGATCGCGCGAATACTTCGACGCCGGATCACTGGAGAGTGAAAATGCCAGCAGCCCTTGGGCATGCGGGCCTTTTTCATCGAAGCTCACCACTTGCAGGTAGCTGGTGCCGCTGACCACCTCAAGTTTTCCGTCCTCCCGGGGCACGCTTTGCATCGCGTTGTAGATACCCAGCGTACCCGGCCCGCCATGGATGGGCGTTTGCTGCCCGCCGCTGCTGACCACCTGAATGTCGCCCCAGCGTGCGTCTGCTTTCAGACCCATCTTGCCGGTCAGCTGGACCGACGCCAGCATCGCTTCGCGTAGCGCTTTGGCAACTGCAGGCTGCTCGACCGCCAGACCACGCGGGGTGTTTTGCGCATCTGCGGGGTTGAACGCCACGCGCCAGATGTCCGGCGATTCAAGCAGCGCCTGCATGATGTTCTGGAAGTGCACCAGACCGAGGCCGGAATCCAGATTGGCGCGACCATCCCAAGCCTTGAGGCTGGCGCACGCAGATTTCAGTGTCGCGGCGTCGCTACCGAGATCGGTTGCGCAGAACTTCAGCAGGTCGGGCATGACCTGCGCGGCCAGATAGACCTGATCGTCCATGACCATGTGCTGCAGATCCTTGATCGCCAACGGGCCTTTTTTGCTCAGCTCAGCCAAACGATCAAGTGCGAATCGCGAGCGCAGGCCCAGTGGTTGTGCGTCCTGGCTGATCAGCGGCGAATAGCCGGTGAGCGGTTGCGCCGGGTTGGCCAGCCATGCGGAATCGTTGGAGTGCTGAACGAAATCCTTGCGCAGCAGTTGCGGTAACTGGCTGGAAGCGAATATGCCCTTCTGCGCCGCTTGCGGATCGACATCCCAGGCACAGCCGCTATGGGAGCCGTCCAGAACAATCATGCGCAGGCCGAGGCGCGGGTCGCTGCACTTGGCGAGTTTTTCCGCGCTGACATTCGGCACCACCGACAGGTTCATGTACAGCGTCTGGCCCTTGTCATCGACCGCCAGAGTGTTGACCCAGGGAATGCCCTGGATCTTGTGCACTGCGTCTTGCAGATCCTTGATGTTGCTGGCCTGGTTCATCGCATACCACTGTTTAAGCACGCGATCGTTATCAAGGTTCGCATCGCGCAAGCTGTAGGCGTATTGCTTGTCCCAATCGAGCTTGCCCGGCCACTGCACGATCGGCCCGAACTGCGAGCTGTAGATGTCGCGCGCCACCGGTGCGACCTGACCGTCAGCCTGCTTGACCTGCACGGTGACCGTTTGTTTGCTCAGTGGCAGCGACTTGCCGTCCAGAAGGTAACGTGTCGAATCCTTCGGATCGAGTTGCAGACGATAGAGCGTGAAGTGTTTCGACGAATCGACCGTGTGGGTCCAGGCCAGATGCTGGTTGAAGCCGATATTGATCATCGGCAGACCCGGCAAAGCGGCGCCCATGACATCGAGTTTGCCGGGGATGGTCAGGTGCATCTGGTAGAAACGCATGCCGCCGACCCACGGAAAATGCGGATTGGCCAGCAACATGCCACGGCCGTTGAACGAGCGCTCGCTGCCGACCGCCACGGCGTTACTGCCACGATCGAGAGCGAAACGCTGCTGACGTGCGTCGGCCAGCTGAAATGTCTGGGTGTCGTGCTTCACCTGCGCGGTAGCTTGCGGCGGCGTCGCGCCAGCAAGGGCTTCGGCGAACTGGCCCACTCCCCCTTCCACCAGCAAGCGCCGCGTCAGCTTGACCAGATCGTCGGTACTGATGTCGCGTACCCATTCCCCTTGGCATTGCTGCGGCAACCCTTGCTGACGGCGTTCAGCCAGAGAGCGGTTGTACCCGGCGGCATAACCCTCGACCAGATCGCGCACCTCGGCCGGTTGCGCCTGCCAGAACGAATGGACGGATTCAGGGCTGTTCAGCCAGGTAAAAAACACGTCGCTGACGCGGTTTTGCCGTTGCTCGACGGTGAACTGCTCCGGGCCGAAATAACGGGAACGCTGACCATTGACGGTCACGATCTCGTTGGCCAGCAGACACAGATTGTCCTGGGCATAGGCATAGCCGATGCCGAACCCCAGACCGCGTTCGTTTTCGGCGCGAATGTGCGGCACGCCAAAACTGGTGCGGCGAATGTCCGCGCGGGTGTCTGCAGCCGGACTCAGTGCATGGGCCGACAGGCTAAGTCCGAATAAGGTGCCGGCGAGGGCCAGCCCGGTGAGTTGCCTGGAAATAATCACGCTCGCTCCTGCTCGAAAGGTCGATTGCCCCTGCGTCCACGCGCAATGAGCCTGTCGAAGAAACGAAGCTGAGGAAAAAAATTTAGCGGGCAATCCATCGGGGCAAGGCCGGCATCACAAGGCCAAGACGAATTAGCGACGAAATTTCTACATCTTTTCTTTCATGATTTGTCGTGCTGAAACGTCTTGTTTAGAGAGCGCAACAAAACCTTTCCCGATCTGGCTCTGAAAAGGAGTAATCGCATGTACAACTCGCAACTACCATCGGACGGTAGCCAGACGCCACAGGGCGTTTCCATGAGTTCGCACACTGGCAATTTCACCCAGCGCGGCGAGCGTCCGGGCAATGAGCGTATTCGCGTTCTGCTGAAGAGTTTCGGCCTGCGCACCAGCCTGATTCGCCTGAAAGTCATCGACGCCCTGCTGGTGGCGGCACAGAGCGATCGGCGTCTGGGCGTGCGCGGTGTGCATAGCCAGTTGCTGGATCTGGACGTGCCGTTGTCGTTTCTGAGCGTGCGCGAAGTGCTTAAACGCTTGTGCGCCGAAGGCGTGATCACCATCAACGCCGACAAGAGTTACAGCCTGCACCCACAGGCTGCAGCGGTCCTCAACCACGATTGAGGCCCTGGCTGTTCGCCGTCAGGGCTTGACCTTGCGGCGCATCACGCCGTTGATCACCACCACAACCACGGCCACACCGATCGCCACGTACTGGAAGGTCTTCTCGGTGATCATGCCGGCGTTTTGCAGCCAGGACAGGCCCAGCATGATCGCCAGTACGGACAGAGCGATCAGAATCGAATAAATCAAGCGTTGCTTCTGGGTCATTGCGGTTTCCTGAAACGTTGGAATGTCTGCGTTTGCAAGCCATACGCTTGCCGGATCACGTGAGGTGTCGGGGCAAACGGGGATGCCATGTTACAGGCGCTGAAGATTTTTGGCTGCATGACCGCCCAACCTCGAAGCACGGCCCGCCCGGCTGATCGACTGCAAACAATGCCCGCACTGTCGCGGGCATTGTTGTTTATGCCGAGTGGCCGCAGGTAAACATGTTATGTGCCGCGCCGATCCATTAAACATGTCGTAAGTTTTTGAAATCTGCTGACGCAGCAAACGCCTAGGTGCGCTGCGCGTCTGCGCCTAGGCTCTGCGAACTTCCTACAACCGATAAACAGGGACGTTCATGCAGAGAACACTTATAAACATCGGCCCCCGACAGGTAGCCGGTTTCTGTCTGGCGCTGACCGCTTTCGAACTGCTCACTTACATGGCCAGCGACGTGATCATGCCGGCGATGCTCGACGTCACAACCGAACTCGAGGCGGACGCGCGGCATGTTCCCCATGCCTTCAATCTTTACCTGTTGGGTGGAGTCTGCCTGCAATGGTTACTCGGCCCGTTGTCCGATCAATTTGGCCGACGACCACTGTTGTTGATCGGCAGCGCGCTGTTCGGCGTCTCGTGCGCGGCGGCTTTCTTGACTGACAGCATTGAAGCTTTCAACCTGTTGCGCCTGTTGCAGGGCATGGGGCTGGGCTTCGTCGTCGCAGTCAGTTACCCGGCATTGCAGGAGGTATTCTGCGAAGCCGACGCCGTCAGACTCATGGCGCTGCTCGGCAATGTTGCCTTGTTGTCGCCCCTGCTCGGGCCGCTACTGGGAATCCTCTTGCTGGAATGGCTGAGCTGGCGGGAAATCTTTCTGCTCCTCGGCTGCGCAGCGGCGCTGGTCTGGCTCGGCCTGTTGCTGTGGATGCCGGAAACCGTGGGCGTCGAGCGCCGCGATGGTTATCGAAATGCCCGCGTGCCCTTCTCCTGGCGACGCACTTCGCAACGCTATGCCGCGCTGCTCGGCAATCCGCGTTTTCTTTGCGCGAGCCTGGCGCTCGGCCTGATGAGTCTGCCGCTGATTGCCTGGATCGGCCTGGCGCCATTGCTGCTGGTGCGGGTTCTGCAACTGCCGCCATTGGAATATGGCCTGTGGCAGATCCCGGTGTTCTCGGCGGTCATCGCCGGCAATCTGATTCTCGACCGCTTGCTGCACACACATTCGTTGCCGCAATTGCTTCAATGGGCGCTTTGGCCGTTTTGTCTGGGCCTGGTGCTGCTGGCGGCGTGCGCGTTGCTCGGCGCGGGACTGGGTCCCGTGGTGGCGAGCCTGGCGTTGTACGCCGTCGGGCTGGGCATGAGCAATGCGGTGGTTTATCGCCTGGCGCTGTTTTCCAGTGATGACAGCAAAGGTCTGGTGTCAGCGCTGACCGGGATGATCTCGATTGCCGTGATGGGCCTCGGCGGCTCATTGATTGCCGCCATCGGTGGCGGCAGTCGTCTGGAATATTTCGCTCTCTGGGCCGCATTCGGCGGGCTCATGTGCCTGCCTTTGATGTACCGGCTCTTGCAAACCGCCACGCCTGATGTGGCCTCGCCTCAATAAGGAACATTGATGACTCACCTACCCTATGCCGACGCGCTGTGCGCGTTGCCGCGACCCTATTGCCCGGATTCAGCCCAGGCCGGTCTGTTCGATCGGGCGATGACTGAAATCAGCCGTTTTCACTGCGATTACACACCGGGTTACAGCCACTGGCTCAACGCCCATGGGCTGTCGCCACAAAACCTCAACAGCCTCGATGACTGGTCACGTCTGCCGCCGATTTTTGCCAGCTTCTTCAAACAGCACCTGCTGCTGAGCAGCACTGGCACAGACGCCCTCGGGCTGACGTCGTCGGGCACCAGCGGCCAGAAAAGCCGAATGCGCTATGACGAGCGCAGCCTGGCGCGGGCGCAATCGATGGTCGCGCACATATTCCGTCATTACCGCTGGGACACGCCGGACACACCGTGCAACTACCTGCTGCTGAGCTACGAACCCGCAGGCCGCATTACCCTCGGCACTTCGTTCACCGATCAGTTTCTGTGTCGGTTCGCCCGGGCCAACCGGGTGTTCTACGCCTTGCGCAACACCGGTAGCGGCCACCAGTTCGACGTGTTCGGGGTGATCGCCGCGTTGCAATCATTCGCTGAAGAAGGTTTGCCGGTGCGGGTCTTCGGCTTTCCGGCGTTTTTGTGGCAGACCCTGCAACGCATGCAGGACACTGGTGTGCAGGATCTGCAACTACCCACCGGTTCGCTGGCCTTTTTTGGCGGTGGCTGGAAAACCCAGGCTGCGCAGGAAATCCCCAAACAGCAGTTCTACGCCCATATCCATCGACAACTGGGCATCGAGCCCGCCCGCTGCCGCGATGGTTACGGCGCTGTCGAGCACGCCGTGCCTTATATCGAATGCGCCCGTCACCGGTTTCATGTGCCGGTGTACTCCCGGGTGCTGATTCGCAACCCAGCGGATTTATCCCTGCTGCCCTACGGCCAACCAGGTCTGCTCGGCTTCGTCTCGCCCTATATCACCTCCAGTCCGGCTCACGCCGTGGTCATGAGTGACCTCGCCACGCTGCACCCGGGTGCAAGCTGCGGCTGCGGATTGACCGGCGACTGGTTCGAACTGCACGGCCGCGCCGGCACCTCGGCGGGCAGAAGCTGCGCAATGGCCGCCGCCGAATTACTGGGAAGTCACTGATATGTATCTGATCAATGGACAGCTGCATCACACCTGCAGCCTCGAGCATGCGCTGGAAGATCTGCAACGGCAGTTGCCGCAACGCCTGGCGACGGCACTCGACAGCAACACCGTCATCAAGGCCGTCGCCGGGTTTGCAGAACATCTGCGTAACACCGCCACGGACCTGCCCCTCGACAGCGAACAGCGGCAAGCCCTGATCGATTTCTGCCAACCCGACGCGTTGCAGCACAAACGCCGGCGCGAACTCGGCGTCGATGCCGATTCCCTGCGCCGTATCGATTATCGTCAGCCACGCTTCGAAGCCTGGCGCCCGCTCGGGCTGGTGGTGCACATCACCCCCGCCAATGCGCCGCTGCTGGCGTTCTGCGCGGTGGTTGAAAGTCTGCTCGCCGGCAACGTCAACTGGTTGCGCCCCAGCCGCAGCGATCAGGGCCTGACGGCACGCCTGCTCTGCGCCTTGGCGAACTGCGACGCAGGCGGGCAACTGGCCGGTTACGTCGCGGTGATCCCGGCCGAGACCGGGCAGATCGGCCAACTGTGCAAGCACGCCAACGGCGTCGCGGCATGGGGTGGCGACGCGGCCCTGCAGGCCATTCGGCAACAACTGGCGCCGGGTTGCCGCTGGATCGATTGGGGCCATCGCATCAGTTTCGTGTACCTGACGCCCGAAACCGCCACGCCGCAGATGCTTGAAGCGGTGGCCGATGAAGTCTGCCGACTGGATCAGCAGGCCTGCTCGAGCCCGCAATGGCTGCTGGTGGACAGCGATGATCCGCAGATTGTGCGCGGCATCGGTGAACAGTTGGCGCAAGCCTTCGAGCGTCGCCACGCGGCCTGGCCCGCACTGGCGCCGACACTTCAGGAAGCTTCACAAATCACCACGCACCTGCAAATGGCCCGCCTCGGCCAGAGTTTCGCCGAACACACCGGGCAGGTTTGGGCCGGCGCGGGCTGGCGGGTGATCTGGCGCCACGACCGGCAACTCGCGCCGTCGCCGCTGTTTCGCAGTGTCTTGCTGCACCCGGTGCCGAAGGCTCTGCTGAGCGCGACGCTGTTGCCCTGGCGCAACGTGCTGCAAAGCTGTGCGCTGGTGTGTGCGCCGGCATCCATCGCCGGGCTGACCCATGCGCTGATCGGTGCCGGCGTTACGCGTATCGCACCGATCAGCAGCATTCACGACGGTTACCAAGGCGAACCCCATGACGGTGTCTATGCGCTGCAACGTCTGAGTCGTCGGGTATCGGTGAGTCTGGCGGCCACGCAATTGCCAAGACAGGCCCGTCTCGATGTAGCGCCATTACCGCCGAAGTCGTGCGCTCCGATCATGGACAAAGCGGCCTTCATCGCCCAACCCATCAATGCTCAGGCGCAGTTGTATTTTCGCTCCGGCGGCACCAACGGCACCCCTGCGCTGGCTGGCTACAGTTATCGCGATTTCGATCGTCAGATGCGCGCAACGGCTGACGGCCTGTTCGCCGCCGGCCTCGATCCGGCGCGGGATCGGGCCATGAACCTGTTCTACTGTGGCGGGCTGTACGCCGGCTTTCTGAGCCTCAACAAAGCGCTGGAATGCCTGCAGGTGCCGCATCTGCCCATGGCCGCCCCGGCCGACGAAGACTATCGGGAAATTGCCCAATTGATTATCGAACAGCGGGTCAATGTGCTGGTCGGCATGCCCGGCACGCTGCATCGCCTGTTCCTCAACGAGCAGGAGCGTCTGCGCGCTTATGGCGGGGTCGAAAAGGTCTTCATGGGTGGCGAGCACCTCAGCGAGCAGAACCGTGAATTGCTCCGCAGTTGTGGCGTCGTGCTCATTCGCTCGGCGATCTACGGCAGCGTCGATGCCGGCCCGCTTGGCCATGCGTGCCAGGCTTCAGCGGACGGGGTGTTCCATTTGATGAATGATATCCAGCAGCTGGAAATCGTCGCGTTAGATGAGGATGTAACGATTGTCGATGATCAAGTCGGCCGGCTGGTGGTGACCTCGCTCGCCCGCGACGGCGGCCAGCGCGTTGAGCGGTATGAGCTTGGCGACACCGGGCGCTGGCTGCCGGGCGTTTGCGCCTGCGGACTGCAGTCGCCGCGCTTCGAACTGTTGCAACGCCACGGCACGCTGCTGCGTATCGGCACTTACTTTATCTCTCTGAGCGAACTGGCGACACGACTGCAAGTTCCGTTTCAGTTGCGTCTGGATCACAGCGCCGAGGGCATCGAGCGGCTGCAAGTGCACAGCGAACTTGCAGCCGACGCGGTCAGGGCACGGCTCGCCAATAATTCGACCCTGATGAGCGCCGTCGACACCGGAGTACTGGTTCTGCACATAGAACAATGCTCGCCCGTGGCTTTCATTCAGAACAAATACAGCGGCAAGACGCCGTTGGTCATTGACTCTCGCCGCTGACGTTCGAACGTGAGCTGGCTTATTCGAAACAAGAAGAAGACATCGTGAAAAAAAACCACCCGATTGGCGAATTGATGGGCTTTGTCCGTCAGCATTCGCCCTACTACAAGAATTGTCTCGCCGAGGTTCCAGAGGCGCTCAACCGACTGAGCGAATGGCCTGTGCTCGATCCTGCAGGATTCTGGACTGGCAGCGAGAACCTTGATGAATGGGCAGTCTTGACTGCCCCCGTACGGGCTGCGCTGGTCTTCAAGACCGGCGGGTCAACCGGTGGCGGCCGACTGTCGGTCTATACGCGCGCTGAATGGCAACGCACGGCCGAGGACTTCGGCCGCAGTCTCAGCGCGCAATTCACCCCCGGCGACCGAGTAGCCAATCTGTTTTTCGCCGGCGACCTCTATGCCAGTTTCCTGTTTATCCACGATTCCCTGGCCCACGTTACACCGGCTGTCACCGAGTTTCCGTTTACCGGTGACGTTGACCCGGCAAGGCTGGCCGATGCCATCGGGCAACACCGGATCAACGTGCTGGCCGGCCCGCCCGCGCAGCTATTGACCTTTGCCGGTTGGCTCAAGCAACACAAGCGGGCATTGCCGTTGATTGACAGCGTGCTGTACGGCGGGGAGAGCCTGTTCGCCTCGCAACGGCAACTGCTCCGGCAAGTGCTGCCCAACGCGCGCATTGCCTCCATTGGCTACGCCAGCGTCGACGGTGGATTTATCGGTGCCAGCCACCGTGACTGCATGGAGGGCGAACACCGCACGCCTGACGGCCACGTCCTGCTGGAGATCATCGACCCGCACACAGGGGCACGGATCGAGGACTGCGACAAAACCGGTGTGCTGGTATTGACCAACCTCCATCGCCGTTTGATGCCGCTGATCCGCTATCCCGTGGGTGACCTGGCGTGCTGGCGCGAACCGGAGGGCACGGCGCAACGCAAATTCGCGCTGAGGGGCCGCAGCTGTAGCAGCCAGCGCGTGCGGGTCGGGATCCTGTCGCTGATGACGGATGAAATCAGCGACACCGTGAGGTGCACGACTGGCAGCGACGATTGGCAATTGGTGATTGAACAGGCCGACGACGGGGATGTGCTGACGTTGAAATACGTGGCGAACGAACGATCCGCCGGCATCGACGGGACACTCGAGGCTCGTTTGATCGAACTTTACCCGCAGATAACCCCACTGCGAAACGCTCGACTGCTGGAGCTGCGTATCCACAGCTGCGGCTTCGAGGATCTCGTGCGCCATCCTCGCGCAGGTAAAAGCCTGCGAATCGTCGATCATCGCTGCTATGACCAACATGACAGGGAGGTGCGTGATGGAACCGTTGATCCTGCGCAATTACCGTGAGAGCGACGCCACGGCCGTCAGCGAGCTGTTTCGCGAGGTGTACGGCGATCATTACGTACAAAGCGATGTGTATCTGCCCTGCCTGATCAGTCAGAACCATGCCAAAAAACGCTGGCACTCGCTGGTGGCGGTCGAGGGTGAGCGGATTCGCGGCCATGCCACCTTGTACAGGCAAAGCGAAACCTCACACGACGCTGAACTGGCGTTGAGCGCCGTCCATCCTGACACTCGCTGTCAGAACATCGCGACACGCCTGGGCGAGCAACTGCTGACTCATGCGCAGGCTTTGGGCTGTCGCAGCGTGTCCATCAAACAGGTGACCCATCACCCGTACACCCAGCGCATGGCGCTGAATCTGGGATTCCATAACACCGGCCTGTTGCCTGACTTTGTCCACTCGCCTTTCGGCAGCAAGAAACCGGAGTCGGTCGTACTGGGGGTCCGCGCCATCGACGGCTATCAGCGGCCGCTGCCGGAGCAGGCGTGGCCAGCCAGTTGTCGTGTATTCATGGAGCATCTGATGGCTGTGTTCGGTGCCGGCGCCAGCGCAGCGCGTTGGCGCGGAGGCGCGTTTCAGGTTGAGCAGCACGGCAGTCGCCATGAAATGTTGCTGGAAAAACTCGACCCGGAACTGCTGAACCAATTGAGAACGCTGCCCAGGCACTGGCTGATTTCGATCCGTCTGCAACTGTCCCGACAGTTCGCCGTGGATCTGCACAGCCTCAACGCCATCGGTTTTGCCTTCACCGGTCTGGCGCCAGCGCAAGATAACCAGGGCGGCTGGCTGGCGTTGTTTCATCGCGGCTACCGCCCGCGCAAACTGGACTTGCATTGCCCGCACATGCAAGCACTGCATGATCAGACGCAACGGCAAATCACGGGCCGTGATTTACCGCGGGTGTGATCGTGCGGTGGTGAACCGGCATGAGCCTGCTCATTGCGGGCGGGCTTATGCCTTGGCTTTGATGCCCTTGTCGGACGGCACGGCAGCATTGCCTTCGCCGTACGTCTTGAGGTTCTGCAGGACGTAAATGGCTTTTTTGAATTCGGGAATCAGGCTCTTGCCGTAATAGTTGCCGTTCAGACTGTTGGTCTGGATGGCGTCGAGCTGCGTGGCGAAATACTCCAGAGCATTGAACTTGGCCTCCGGGTCTTTCTGCACACCGAAACGATCGAACTTGTCGCCAGCATTGAGCAGGGTGATCGAAGTGATCTCGGAAATCAGTCCACGCCCGCGCAGGAATTCGCTGAGGTTACCCAACTGCTTGACGGACACGTTGGCCGGGTCGAAACCCTTGATCTGCTTGCGCAGACCTTGTTTGTCCATCTCCGCGACGTTCAGCGCGTTCGGATCGTTACCGACCAGCGTCAGCATCTGCTGCACTTTGACGCTCTGCGAAACCTGCTTTTTGGCGCCGGTGTCGCGGACCATAACGCCCGCCTTGCTTTCCCAGGCGCCGGTATAACCGATTGTCATGCGAGAATTCCTTGTGCGATGAGCATGAAATGTCCTTGTACCAGCCATTCGAATGCGCGCAAGTATCGGCTGGCAACATGACAGTACCAACATTTTTGTGTGCTTTTTTACAACTTTCGTACATTCCCGATACAAAGCGGACTACCAGCAAACGTTGCGTTAGAGCGGTCACGGGGATGTAACAAATGTCGTGCGCCGTGGTTGTGTACCCAAGCTGATACCAACCGGTCATCGCCCCGGGTGGTTTCGGCGGGCGAGCAGCTAAAGCTTCCGCCCGAAACGACGATACGCTGTGAACCCCGCCCTGT
Source organism: Pseudomonas sp. HN2 (assembly GCF_020736465.1). Lineage (NCBI taxonomy): Bacteria > Pseudomonadati > Pseudomonadota > Gammaproteobacteria > Pseudomonadales > Pseudomonadaceae > Pseudomonas > Pseudomonas sp. HN2. Next base: position 3,017,322 of record NZ_CP085885.1, on the reverse strand, counting down.
TTTGTTCCCCTCAGCCAACAACACCGCCGCTCAAGGATCAGTTCCATGCCCGCACTGCGCACTATTCAGGCTCGCTACACGCTGTTTCTGGTTCTGTTTATCCTGTTGTTGTCAGTGCTGACCGTGGTCGGCATCAGTCAATTGGTGGCGCCTACCCTGCGCGATACCGAAGAGAAGATCGTGCTCAACCGCATCGCCGAGGTCGCCGTACAGATCCAGGGCGAACTGAACAAGGTACAGGCGCAGCAACGTAGCATTACCCAGACCATCCCGCTGCTCGACAGCGCCGCCATCGACACGGTGTTGCCGGGCCTGGTGGATCAGTACGGCGAGCTGAAAGTCTTCGGCGGCGGCATCTGGCCTTTGCCGGGCCAGCGTGAAGCCGGGCGCAACAAATTCAGTACCTTCTGGCACCGCGACGCCTCGGGCCAGCTGAAGGTCAACACCTTCTGGAACAGCGACGCCGCACCGAACTACTACGACCAGAGCTGGCACAAGGGCGGCATGGCCACCCCGCGCGGCCAATGCGCCTGGGCCGCGGCCTATAAAGACGACGCCAGTGCCGAGCCGCGCACCAACTGCGCCATGGCCATCTACAAGAACGGCAGTGCATGGGGCGTTTCGACCATCGACGTGACGCTGGGCTTCTTCAACGATCTGGTGGCGCGCAAGGAAAAAGACCTCAACGCCGAGATGCTCATCGTCGAGGCTGACGGCAAGATCATCAGCAACAGCTCGCGCATCAGCGGCCCGATCGTGTTGAAGAACATCAGCGAACTGGCGGCCAGCTCGACTTTCGTCAATCAGATCAAGACCGGCTTGCAGAATCGGGATAAAGCGCAACGTGTCGAGTTCGATAACAACGGTGAAGACGCTACATTTTTCATGCGCCCTATCGAGGGCACACCGTGGTTCCTCGCCACCGCCCTGCCGACCAAAATGCTCACTGCCCAGCGCGACGACGTGCTCCACAGCCTCAGCCTGATCCAGATTCCGCTGGTGATCCTGCTGGTGCTGTTGCAGGTTTACGCGATTCGTAAACTGGTGCAGCGCATGAAGGCACTGAAGGCCAACATCGATTCGCTGTCCAGCGGCGACGCCGACCTGACCCGCCGCATCACCATCCGCGCTGAAGACGAACTGGGTGCCATCGGCCATTCGGTCAACACCTTCATCGCCTATTTGCAGAACATGATCGGCGAAGTCACCCAGGCCACCGGCGCCATGGCTTCGAGCCTCGAAAATCTGCAACGCACTTCGGCGCACACCAGCCAGATCCTGCTGCGTCACGCCTCGGAAACCGACCAGACTGTCACCGCGATCACCGAAATGAGCTCGACCGCCGAAAGCGTCGCGCAGAATGCCGCTGAAACCGCTGCGTTCACTCAACGTGCCAACGAGAACGCCGATCGCTCGCGCGTCGTGGTCGGTGAAGCGACCAACAGCGTAGTCGCGCTGATCGACGAAGTGGCCAGCGCTACACACAAAGTTGAAAACATGCAGCAGGACGCCCAGCGCATCACCGAAATCCTCGGCGTGATCGGCGCGATTGCCGGGCAGACCAACCTGCTCGCCCTCAACGCGGCCATTGAAGCGGCGCGTGCCGGGGAACAGGGTCGTGGCTTTGCGGTGGTAGCGGATGAAGTCCGTGCCCTCGCCGCCCGTACTCAGGCTAGCACCTCGGAAATCAACGAGATGCTGACCCGCCTGACCCAAGGCGTGAGCTCTTCGGTCAGCGCCATGGAAAACACCCAGGCCAGCTGTCAGTCCGCCGCTGACGCCACGGCTCGAGTCAACTCCGGGCTGGACGAAATGGCCGGTTCGGTCAGCCACATCAACAGCCTCAGCACCCAGATCGCCACCGCCGCCGAACAGCAAAGCGCAGTGACCGAAGAGATCAATCGCAGCATGGTGCAGATCCGCCACATGGTCGATGAACTGGTGCAGAGCGGCCAGGCCAGCGAGCTGAATACCCGGCAATTGCTGGAAGCCAACAGCCGCGTGAGTGCGATCATGGGACGCTTCAAGGTTATTTAAGCCAACCGCATACCTGTAGGAGTGAGCCTGCTCGCGATGGCGGTTTGTCGGCCAAGCACTTTGTCGACTGGGATACCGCTATCGCGAGCAGGCTCACTCCTACACTGGTTAGCGTGTCTTGTAGCAACTGGAAACACTCAGTTGATGCCGGGGCGAAAAAACCGGTCAAAATGGGTTCTTTTTGACCGCCACCCGAGTCGGGAGCCTTTTCCATGCGAAGCCAACTGCGTCTGCTCGCCCTGAGCACCCTGTTCATCTCCTCTCTGGCGCAAGCCGCCGAACTGATCCCGATCGAAGTGCACCGCGATGCCAATTGCGGCTGCTGCAAAAAGTGGATCAGCCATCTCGAAGCCAATGGCTTCAAAGTCCAGGGTCACGTCGAAAGCGACATGAGCCGCTTCAAACAGCAGCACGGCGTACCACCGCGTCTGGCGTCCTGTCACACGGCAATCATCAACGGCAAATTCGTCGAAGGTCATGTACCGGCCGATCAGGTGCTCGCGTTGAGCAAGCGCGACGATCTGCTCGGGGTTGCCGCGCCGGGCATGCCAATGGGCTCGCCGGGGATGGAAATGGATGGCATGAGTGACGCGTACCAGGTCATCGGCCTGAAAAAGGACGGCGCTGATGTGGTGGTGGCGGACTACCCGGCCCGTTGATGGGGGCGGCTTACTTCGGCCTGTTCTTTGCGGCGTTTGGGGCGGCGACATTGCTGCCATTGCAGTCCGAGGCATTGCTGGTCGGGCTGATCGTCAGCGAGCGCTATTGGCTGTGGGGTCTGCTCGGGGTGGCGACGCTGGGCAATGTACTCGGTTCGCTGGTCAACTGGTGGCTGGGCCGTGGCATCGAGCGCTTTCAGGATCGGCGCTGGTTTCCGGTCAGCCCTCGACACATGGCCAAGGCGCGCAAACATTACGAACGCTACGGGCACTGGTCGCTGCTGCTCAGCTGGCTGCCGGTGATCGGCGATCCGCTGACCTTGATTGCCGGCGTCATGCGCGAACCACTCGGGCGTTTTCTGTTGATCGTCACGCTGGCTAAAGGCGCGCGCTATGGCGTGCTGGCTTTGCTCACGCTGGGCTGGCTCGGTTGAACCAACCCTGCGTGTGATTGCCTTTGTTTAACGTCGGCGTAATCCCGGCCTTTCACAGTCGGCCAATTTTCAAGGAGTTTGTGCTTATGTCCGTCACGCTTTCCCGCTGGCTGCCCGGCCTCGTTCTCAGCGCTGCGTTGCCGCTAATGGCGCACGCCGCCACTGAAACCGCCCCCGCCGAAGGGCCGGCCTACGGCCCGGAACTCCAGGGTTTCCAGTATCCCTACACGCTTAAACACTTCGCCTTCGAATCCCAGGGCCAGAAACTGCAAATGGGCTACATGGACATCGCCGCCAATGGCAAGGCCAACGGTCGCACCGTGGTGCTGATGCACGGCAAGAATTTCTGCGCGGCGACCTGGGACAGTTCGATCAAGGCCTTGAGCGATGCCGGTTACCGGGTCATCGCCCCGGACCAGATCGGTTTCTGCACCTCCAGCAAACCTGAGCACTATCAATACAGTTTCCAGCAACTGGCCACCAACACCCAGCAATTGCTCAAAGCGCTGGGCATCCAGAAAGCCACTCTGCTCGGCCACTCCACCGGCGGCATGCTCGCCACCCGTTATGCGCTGCTGTTCCCTGAACAGGTCGATCAACTGGCGATGGTCAACCCGATCGGTCTGGAAGACTGGAAAGCCCTCGGCGTTCCGTATCGCACCGTCGATCAGTGGTACCAGCGCGAGTTGCAGGTCACGGCCAAGGGCATTCGCGACTATGAGCGCACCACTTATTACGATGGCCGCTGGAAGCCCGAATTCGATCGTTGGGTCGACATGCTCGCCGGCCTGAGCAACGGCCCGGGCAAGACCCAGGTCGCATGGAACTCGGCGCTGATCTACGACATGATCTTCACCCAGCCGGTGTACTACGAGTTCAAGGACCTGAAGATGCCGACCCTGCTGCTGATCGGCACGTCCGACACCACTGCAATCGGCAAGGACCTAGCGCCGCCGGAAGTGAAAGCCCGAATCGGCCACTACGAGGTGCTGGGCAAAGAAGTCGCCAAGCTGATTCCACAGTCGACGCTGATTGAATTCCCGGGCATGGGTCATGCGCCGCAAATGGAAGAACCGGAAAAATTCCATCAGGCGCTGCTCGGCTGGCTGGGCAAGACACCTTCGGTACCTTGATGAGGTAAGGCGATGACGATGCAGATTGCAGTGATCGATGACTGGCAGGACGTGGCCCGCGATGTGGTCGACTGGTCAGTGCTCGACGGTATCGGTGAAGTAACCTTCGTGCACGATTACCCGGCCGACAACGCCACGCTGGCCGAGCGCTTGGGCAAGTATCAAGTGATCTGCGTGATGCGCGAACGCACGCGATTCGACGCCGATCTGCTTGGACGCTTGCCTGAATTGAAGTTGCTGGTCACCGGCGGCATGCGCAATGCCGCGCTGGACATGCCTGCCGCAGCAGCGCTGGGCATCAAGGTCTGCGGCACCGACAGCTACAAACACGCCGCGCCGGAGCTGACCTGGGCGCTGATCATGGCGGCCACCCGTGATCTGGTGAAGGAAGCCAACGCCCTGCGCGCCGGCCAGTGGCAACAGGGGCTGGGCGGTGATCTGCATGGCAAGACCCTGGGCATTCTCGGCTTGGGCAGCATTGGCCAGCGGGTCGCGCAGTTCGGTCAGGTGTTCGGCATGCGGGTGATTGCCTGGAGCGAAAACCTCACCGCCGAACGCGCTGAACAGGCCGGCGTGACTTACATCAGCAAGCAGCAACTGTTCGAACAGGCCGACGTGCTGTCGGTGCATCTGGTGCTCAGCGAGCGCAGTCGCGGTCTGGTCGATACCCAGGCGCTGGACTGGATGAAACCGACTGCACTGCTGGTCAACACCGCGCGCGGGCCGATCGTCGATGAATCCGCGCTGATCAAGGCATTGCAGAAACGGCGCATTGCCGGGGCGGCGCTGGATGTATTCGATCAAGAGCCTCTACCGGCCCTGCACCCGTTTCGCACGCTGGACAACGTCCTCGCCACGCCGCATGTGGGCTATGTCAGCCGGCAGAATTATGAGCAGTTTTTCCGGCAGATGATCGAGGATATTCAGGGTTGGGCGGAGGGAGAGCCGCTCCGTCTGTTGAACTGATATCAGCTCCAAGCGCACCCGTGACTCGGCCGACGCCATCGCGAGCAGGCTCACTCCTACAATTTGAAATGCGTTCCCCTGTAGGAGTGAGCCTGCTCGCGATATCGTCCTCACTGCCCAAAGAATCAAACTGACTGCACCAGAACAGTGCAGGCACCCCATCCCCTAGCACAAAATCGTGACCATCCAGTCACCGTTTTAGCCCACTCCAGACGAAAAACATGCCCTTCGTCGGAGCATTCCCTCCGCTAAACCCTCACTTACATCCCGACACAACCGATTGTCGAACAATTTACCCATTTGCCCTTACCCGCTCTAGGATCTGGCCTAGACTGATTTTTCAGTGGTTAAACCACTCGGTCATACCGACGAAAAAAAGTCGAAACTTTTGCTTCACGCCACAGGTCATCAGAACAACTGGGCGAAAGCGACTGGTGTAATCCTTGCAACGGCCTCACCACCCATTCTGCTTGCGCGTGTTGGGTCAGCATTTGCTCACCGATGCGTGGCGCCTTTGCGCCCGGCCACAGGACTTGGCCACGAAACAGCTTGTTCGAGACAAGAATCAGATCACACACGGGAGATACATATGATCAGTGCGGCATTGGATATTCAGGGAGAGCGTGCTCACCAGTCGCTTGGAGAATCGAGCACCGTCAGTGTTCCCGGCAGCCGACAGATCAACGTACCCGGCACCAAAGCGCTTGCTCCGGTAGCAAGCCAGAACCCCAACAAGAAAAAAGTATTGTTCGTCACGTCCGAAATCGCCGATCTGGTCAAGACCGGCGGTCTCGGTGACGTCTCCGCTGCCCTGCCCCGTGCCATGGCTCATCTGCATGACGTGCGTGTGCTGATTCCCGGTTACCCGCAGGTGGTGCACAGCGAAAACCCGATTCACATCATCGGCGAACTGGGTGGCCACGCCGCGCTGCCACCTTGCAAGATCGGGCGCATGGACATGCCCGATGGCCTGGTGATCTACGTGTTGATCTGCCCTGAACTCTATGAGCGTGAAGGTGGCCCATACGGCGCCAACAACGGCCGCGACTGGCCGGACAACCATATTCGCTTCGCCCGTCTGGGTCTGGCCGCTGCCGACATCGCCGCCAACCTCGCACAAATCCACTGGCGCCCGGATCTGGTGCACGCCCACGACTGGCCTGCTGGCCTCGCGCCCGCTTACATGCACTGGCGCGGGCAGCGCACGCCGACCCTGTTCACTATTCACAACCTTGCCTACCAGGGCGTGACCAGCCTCGGTTCCTGCCCGGAGCTTGGGATTCCCGCCCACGCACTGCAACAGGAAGGCATGGAGTTCTACGGCAAGATGTCGTTCCTCAAGGCCGGCATGGCCTATTCGAGCCACATCACCACCGTCAGCGCCACGTATGCCCAGGAAATCACCACCCCGGACTTCGGCTGCGGCCTCGACGGTTTCCTCGCTGCCAAGACTCAGCAAGGTCTGCTCAGCGGCATTCCTAACGGCATTGACGAGAGCTGGGACTCGGCGACTGACCCGCACCTGTTCGCCCCGTTTGCCATCGGCGACTGGGAAGGCAAAGCGGTCAATGCCGCCCACGTCCGTGAGCTGTTTGGCCTGCACGATTCCACCGGTCCACTGTTCGCCGTGGTCTCGCGTCTGGTCTATCAGAAAGGCCTCGACCTCACCGAAGCGGTGTCCGAGTTCATCGTGCAGAACGGTGGCCAGATCGCGATCATCGGTCGCGGCGAGCCGGAAGAAGAACAAGCCATGCGCGAATTGGCCCTGCGTTTCCCAGGCCAGATCGGCGTGCGCATCGGCTTCAATGAAACCGATGCCCGGCGCATGTTCGCCGGGAGCGATTTCCTTCTGATGCCATCGCGTTACGAGCCGTGCGGCCTGAGCCAGATGTACGCCCAGCGTTTCGGCTCGTTGCCGGTCGCGCGCAACACCGGCGGTCTGGCCGACACCATTGAAAACGGCGTCACTGGCTTCCTTTTCGATGAATCCACCGTTGATAGCTATAAAGAAGCCCTGAGCCGCGCGTTCAAGGTCTTCGCCTTCCCGGAACTGCTCAATGCCATGCGTTGCCGGGCCATGGCCGCACCGTTCAACTGGAGCAAAGCAGTTGAACCCTACGCCGAACTTTACGAACAACTGGTCGCCAAGGCGTTGGGTAAAGCCAGCCACAAATAACCAGGGAGTTGCAAAAAATGCCGTCAAGGACCCAAGAAACCTGGCCCCACGGCGCGATCATGCTGGATGCCGAGCACACGCAATTCGCGTTGTGGGCGCCTGACGCGTTCTACGTCAGTGTGGAACTGGAAGATGGAAAATCGTTGCCGATGCTGCCACAGGGCGACGGTTGGTTTGTGATCAAGGCCAGCTGCCCGGCGGGCAGCCGCTACCGGTACTGCATCGATGGCGAGCTGGAGGTGCCGGACCCGGCCTCCAGAGCGCAGGATGGTGACCTTGACCGCCACAGTGTGGTGGTCGACCCGCATGCCTATCAATGGCGGCACACGACCTGGAATGGTCGGCCGTGGAGCGAAGCGGTGATCTATGAGTTGCACGTCGGTGCGCTCGGTGGTTTTGCCGAAGTCGAACAGCACCTCGCGCGGCTGGTGGCACTGGGTATTACCGCGATTGAACTGATGCCGCTGGCGCAATTCCCCGGTGATCGCAACTGGGGCTATGACGGGGTGCTGCCCTATGCGCCTCAAGCCTCCTATGGCACGCCCGAACAACTCAAACACCTGATCGACACCGCTCACGGCCATGGCCTGGCGGTGATTCTCGACGTCGTCTACAACCACTTCGGGCCTGACGGCAACTATCTGCATCGCTACGCCAAGAGCTTTTTCCGCGAGGACAAGCACACGCCCTGGGGTGCAGCGATCGACTTCCGCCGCCCGGAAGTGCGTGAGTTCTTTATTGAAAACGCCTTGATGTGGTTGCTCGAATACCGTTTCGACGGCCTGCGTCTGGACGCGGTGCACGCGATTGAAGACCCGGACTTTCTCAGCGATCTGGCCCGGCGTATTCGCCAGCAGATCGACCCGACCCGCCACGTCTGGCTGACCGTCGAGAACGAACTGAACCAGTCGAGCCTGTTGGAAACCGATTACGACGCGCAATGGAACGATGACGGTCATAACGCCTTGCACGTGCTACTGACCGGTGAAACCGATGCCTATTACGCCGACTATGCCGCGCAACCTACCGAACAACTGGTTCGCTGCCTGAGTCAGGGCTTCGTATTCCAGGGCCACATCACCCGTCATGGCGAACCGCGCGGCGAGCCGAGCGAACATCTGCCCTCCACCGCGTTCGTGCTGTTTTTGCAGAACCATGACCAGATCGGCAATCGCGCTTTTGGCGAGCGTCTGCATCAGCTCGCCGACCCGCGTGCGGTGCAAGCGGCCACCGTGTTGTTGCTGCTGTCGCCAATGATTCCGCTGATCTTCATGGGCGACGAATTCGCCGCCGAGCAACCGTTTCTGTTTTTCACCAGCCACCACGGTGAACTGGCGGAACTGGTGCGTGAAGGCCGGCGCAACGAATTCGCCGCGTTCAGCGCGTTTACCGATCCGCACAGGCGCGAGCAGATCCCCGATCCGAATGCCGAGAACACCTTCCACGCCTCGCAGCCGCGACTGGTCGGCAGCGGCACACCGTTACAACAGCAGACCCAGGAGCTTTACCGGCAACTGCTGAAGTTGCGTCACCAGTACATCATTCCAAATCTCTCCGGGACCCAGGCGCTGGGTGCGCAAATGCTCGGCTACGGCGCGGTCAGCGCACGCTGGCGGCTGGGCGATGGCAGTGAGCTGCGAATTGACCTGAACCTCAGTGATACGCCAGTGGTCAACCCTGCACAGACCGATGCCGAGTGGCTGTTTCAACAGCCAGCCGCCATCGAACTGTCGGACCCGAACCAACTGCCGGCGTACACCGCGCTCGTCAGCCTCACGGCCGCACCCCCTTTGCACCCCCTGAACGGAGAGCGCCTATGAGCGATGCGCAACTGGAAATACTCGCCAGCCGAGCCGGCCTCGCCGTCGACTGGATCGACGCCAACGGGCGTCAACAGAAAGTCGCTCCTGCTGTGCTGCGCAACGTCCTGATCGGACTCGGCCACCCGGCCAGCACCGCGCAAGAAATCGATGCCAGCCTGCTGGAACTGCAAGAGGTCCAGCAGGACCGTCATTTGCCGCCCCTGTTGACTTGCGACGTTGGCGTTGCCTTGAATCTGAGTCGCTATTTCTCACCGGAGACGCCCTGCGAGATTCATCTTGAAGATGGCTCGCAGATGAACCTCAAGCTGGATAACGAAGCGATGCTGCCCGGTCTGATTCCGGTCGGTTACCAGCAAGTGCACATCGGCGATCAGTATTTCACCCTGGCCGTGGCGCCCGAGCGTTGCTTCAGCGTCGGCGATGCCGTCGATAGTCCTATCCCCCGCGCCTGGGGTCTGAGCGCGCAGTTGTATGCCTTGCGTCGTCCCGGCGATGGTGGTTTCGGCGACACGCAGGCACTGGAAGAACTGGTGCGTGTGGCCGGCGAACGTGGTGCCGATGCCCTGGCGATCAGCCCGATGCACGCGATGTTCAGCGCCGACACTGGCCGCTACAGCCCCTACTCGCCCTCCAGCCGCTTGTTTCTCAATTCACTGTACGCCGCGCCGGGGAGCATTCTCGGCGAACGCGCCTTGCGTGACGCGATCGACGCCAGCGGCCTGGCCGCGCAGTTCGAGCAGCTGGAAAATCTCAAGCTGATCGACTGGCCCGCTGCCGCCGAAGCCAAGCAGAAACTGCTGCAAGCCTTGTATGACGGTTTCGTCGCTGGTGAGCATCCGCTGCACGCCGACTTCGCCAGTTTTCGCCACGCCGGCGGCGAAGCGCTGGAAAACCATTGCCGCTTCGAAGCGATTCAGGAAATGCGCGCCGCCCGTGGCGAAAGTCTCGACTGGCGCGAATGGCCGGAGCACTGGCACGACCCGCGCGGCTCTGCGTTGGCAGCTTTCGCCGAGGAGTACGCCGAGCGCATCGGCTATTTCGCGTTCTGCCAATGGCTGATCCATCGTTGTCTGGAGCGCGCGCAAACCGCCGCGCGCAGTGCCGGCATGGGCATCGGCCTGATCGCCGACCTCGCTGTCGGTGCTGACGGCGCTGGCAGTCAGGCCTGGAGTTTTCAGGACGAACTGCTCGCCTCGCTGACCGTGGGGGCGCCGCCGGACATCCTCAATCGCAGCGGCCAGGGTTGGGGCATTTCCGCGTTTTCGCCCGAAGGCCTGATCCGTAACGGTTTCCGCGCCTTCATCGACATGCTGCGCGCCAACTTCGCCCACGCCGGAGGTTTGCGCATCGACCATGTCATGGGACTGCAACGTCTGTGGGTGATCCCCAACGGCGCGCATCCGGCCGACGGTGCCTATCTGTATTACCCGTTCGACGACATGCTGCGCCTGCTGACTCTCGAGTCGCATCGTCATCAGGCCATCGTGCTCGGCGAAGACCTCGGCACCGTGCCGGAAGGCCTGCGGGAAAAACTCGCCGCACGTTCGATTCTCGGCATGCGCGTGCTGTTGTTCGAACAGGACAACACTCGCTTCAAACCGATCCTCGACTGGCCGGATGACGCGCTGGCCACCACCAGCACCCATGACCTGCCGACGCTCAACGGCTGGTGGCATGGTCGCGATATCGACTGGAATGCGCGCCTCGGACTGGTCGATGCCAACGGCGAAATCGACTGGCGCCGGCATCGCGAGCGCGAACGCGAAGGCCTGCGCGATGCGCTGCGCCAGGACCCGCAGAATTTCCGCGAAGAGTCCCACGAAGCCGATCAAGTGGTCGACGCCAGCGTGCGTTTTCTCGGCCACACCCGCGCGCCACTGGTGCTGTTGCCGCTGGAAGATGCCCTGGGGATCGATGAACAGGCGAATCTGCCCGGCACTACCGATTCACACCCGAACTGGTCGCGACGCTTGCCCGGTCCCAGCGAAGCGTTGCTGGACGGCCCCGATGCCGCCCGCCGCCTGGAACTGCTGGCCTGCGCGCGCCTTCAAGCCACTGAGCGTGACCAATGAATCAACAGCAAATCCAGCCACTGCGCGCCACCTTGCGCCTGCAATTTCACAAAGGATTTACCCTCGAACAAGCGGTGCCACTGGTGCCGTACTTCGCCCGACTCGGCATCAGCCATATCTACGCTTCGCCGCTGCTGGCGGCGCGAGCCGGTTCGATGCACGGCTACGACGTGGTCGACCCGACCCAGGTCAACCCTGAGCTGGGCGGCGAGCCGGCATTGCGCCGGTTGGTCAGCACCCTGCGTGAGCACAACATGGGGCTGATCCTCGACATCGTTTCCAACCACATGGCCGTGGGTGGCAACGACAATCCGTGGTGGCTCGACTTGCTGGAATGGGGACGCCTGAGCCCGTACGGCGAATTCTTCGACATCCAGTGGCACTCGCCGGATCCGTTGATGGAGGGCCAGTTGCTGTTGCCGTTCCTCGGTAGCGACTACGGCGTGGCGTTACAGGACGGCACGCTCAAGCTCAAATTCAACCCGCAGGCCGGCAGTTTCTACGTCGAGCATTACGACCATCACTTCCCGATCTGCCCAAACAATTATGGCGAGTTGCTCAAATCCGACGACACGCTCAAGTCCCTGGCCGATCGCTTCAGTACGCTCAGTTACCAGACCGATGCCCACTCACTGGCGATCCCGCTGAAGCAGGAGCTGCGCGAGCTGGCAAGCGATCCGCGTGTTCTGGCCACCATCGAAAGCAACCTCGCTCAGTACGATTCCACCCGCGAAGAAGGCTTCCAGAAGCTTCACGAACTGCTTGAACGGCAAAGCTATCGCCTCGCCAGTTGGCGCACGGCGGCAGACGACATCAACTGGCGGCGTTTCTTCGACATCAATGAACTTGGCGGCCTGCGCGTCGAGCGTCCGGCGGTGTTCGAAGCGACCCACGGCAAAATCTTCCAATTGGTTGAAGAAGGTCTGGTCGACGGCTTGCGCATCGACCACATCGACGGCCTCGCCGACCCGCGCGGCTATTGCCGCAAATTGCGTCGGCGCCTTGATCATCTGGCACCGGGACGTCATCTGCCCATCTATGTCGAGAAGATCCTCGGCGAGGGCGAAACCCTGCGCCGGGACTGGAGCGTTGACGGCACCACCGGTTACGAGTTCATGAATCAGCTGTCGCTGCTGCAACATGACCCTGACGGCGAACATGTACTCGGCGAACTCTGGCAGCGCCGCACCGAGCGCCCCGCCGCGTTCATCGAAGAAGCGCAACTGGCCCGTCAGCAGATCCTCAACGGTTCGCTGGCCAGCGATTTCGAAAGTGTCGCCCAGGCGCTGCATCAGGTCGCCCGTGATGACTTGATGACTCGCGATCTGACCCTGGGCGCGATCCGCCGCGTGCTACACGCACTGATCGTGCACTTCCCGGTTTACCGCACCTACATCAGCGCCCTCGGCCGCTCGGAACAGGACGAAGCGATTTTCCAGCACGCCATGGAGGGTGCGCGGCAGACCCTCAGCGAGGCCGACTGGCCGGTGCTCGATTCAGTCGCCAGTTGGCTTGGCGGCACGCCGTGGCGGCGTAAGCCGCGCGGACGGTCGCGCAAGATCCTCAAGCATGCCTGCGTGCGCTTCCAGCAGTTGACCTCGCCGGCAGCGGCCAAGGCCGTGGAAGACACCGCGCTGTATCGCTCGGCGGTGCTGCTGTCGCGCAATGACGTCGGCTACAACACCGAGCAATTCAGCGCGCCGGTCAGCGAGTTCCATGAAGTGAATCAGCAGCGCATGGCGGAGTTTCCCGACAACCTGCTGGCCACCGCCACTCACGACCACAAGCGCGGCGAAGACACTCGCGCGCGGCTCGCCGTGCTCAGCGAACGCAGCCATTGGTACGCCGATCAGGTCGAACTGTGGCGCGCCCTCGCCCGTCCGGTACGTATTGAAGATGACGCGCCGTCCGCGGGCGACGAACTGATTCTCTATCAGGCATTGCTCGGCAGCTGGCCGCTGGATCTGCAGGACGATGACAAGGCAGGTTTTGCCGAGTACGCCAAGCGCATCTGGCAATGGCAACAAAAGGCTCTGCGCGAAGCCAAGTTGCAAAGCAGCTGGAGCGCGCCGAACGAAGCCTATGAAAACGCCGCGCAAGCCTTCACGGAAAAACTGCTGACCGGCGACGAAGGCGAGTTGCTGCGCGCGGCGCTGAGCAAGACGGTCAACAGCATCGCCGCTGCCGGCGCGCTCAACGGGCTGGCGCAAACCTTGCTGCGCATGACCGTACCGGGGGTACCGGATCTGTATCAGGGCAACGAGTACTGGGATTTCAGTCTGGTCGATCCGGACAACCGTCGGCCGGTGGATTACGCCGCCCGTGAGCAGTCTTTGCAGGCATCAGTGCCGAATGCGCAACTGCTGAAAGAGTGGCGCGACGGACGCGTCAAGCAAGCCCTGATCGGCGAAGTACTGAACCTGCGCAGGGACCACAGCGAGCTGTTCCGCCGTGGCGACTACCAGCCACTGCAAGTGCTGGGCAGTCAGGCGCACAACGTGCTGGCGTTCGCGCGTGAGCACGAGGGCGTGCGGGCCATTGTAGTGGTGCCGGTGCGCTGCGCGACGTTGCTGGAAAACAGTGCCATCCCGCAGGTCGATGCGCTGCGCTGGGGCGATACGCGGGTGGTTTTACCGTCTGCCGCTCCGGATGCAAACCTGAAGGGACTTTTTGCCAGCAGCGTAGTCACACAAAACAGGGAGCTGAATGTCAGCGAAGCGCTGGGGGATGTCCCGGTCAATCTCTTTATCCAACACTTAACACAAGCATGAGTTCAGTTCAGGAGCATTGCGATGAGCACCGACGATAAACGCATTCGCGAATTCGCCTATCAGATCTGGGAGTCGGAAGGTAAGCCTGAAGGCCAGGAAGAACGTCATTGGGAGATGGCGCGCAAACTGGCCGAGGCCGAGGCGCTTGCACCGAAGAAGCCACCGAAAGCGGCTGGCAGCAAGGTTGCCGGCAAGACCCCAGCGGCGAAGAACACCGAGGCCAAAGCGCTCGACGGCAAAACGCCGGCTACCGCCAAAGCCAAACCAGCGGCGAAAGCCAAGCCTGCGGCGACGCCCAAGGTAGTCCCGCCGGGCGAAAAGGCTGCGGAGAAAAAGCCGCGAGTTGCGAAGAAGCCTCCGGCGAACTGACCTAGACCCGATTATTGAACTGAACAACTGTGTGGCGAGCTTGCTCGCCATAAGGGGTCTTTGCGCCCCGAAAAAAGCCCCTTTGGGGAAACACAACACATAACCCTGTAGGAGTGAGCCTGCTCGCGATTGCGGTATGTCTGTCGACATCCATGTTGAATCCGAAATAGCAATCGCGAGCAGGCTCACCCCTACAGGGGAACGTAGCCCACCAGAATTCCCGTTTTTTTGCAGGAGCAATCATGACCCGTCCAAAGAAAGCCGAACCCGTTGCGCACGCCGAGCCGTCGAGAATCCGTGAAGGCCTGCCCTTCCCGCTCGGTGCGACCTGGGATGGTCTGGGGGTGAACTTTGCTCTGTTTTCCGCCAACGCCACCAAGGTCGAGCTGTGCATTTTTGACGACGCCGGCGAAGTCGAACTCGAGCGCATCGAGCTGCCGGAATACACCGATGAGATCTATCACGGCTACCTGCCGGACGCGCATCCTGGGCTGATCTATGGCTACCGCGTCTACGGGCCGTATGACCCGGCCAACGGCCATCGCTTCAACCACAACAAGCTGCTGATCGACCCGTATGCCAAGCAGTTGGTGGGTGAGCTGAAATGGTCCGAAGCGCTGTTCGGCTACACCATCGGCCACCCCGACGCCGACCTCAGTTTCGACGAACGCGACAGCGCGCCATTCGTGCCCAAGTGCAAGGTCATCGACCCGGCGCACACCTGGGGCAACGACCACCGGGTCAGCGTGCCGTGGGACAAGACCATCATTTATGAAACCCACGTGCGCGGCATCAGCATGCGTCACCCGTCGGTACCGGAAAACCTGCGCGGCACTTTCGGCGGCCTGATGGTCGACGACGTGCTCGAGCACATCCGCAAACTTGGCGTGTCCTCCGTCGAGCTGCTGCCGATCCATGCCTTCGTCAACGATCAGCACCTGCTGCAAAAAGGCATGACGAACTATTGGGGCTACAACAGCATCGCGTTCTTCGCTCCGGACCCACGCTATCTGGCCAGTGGCAAGATCGCCGAATTCAAGGAGATGGTCGCGCATCTGCACGATGCCAACCTCGAGGTCATTCTCGACGTGGTCTACAACCACACGGCCGAAGGCAACGAGCAAGGCCCGACCCTGTCGATGCGCGGTATCGACAACGCCTCGTACTACCGCTTGATGCCGGATGACAAGCGCTACTACATCAACGACTCCGGCACCGGTAACACCCTGGACTTGAGTCACCCGTGCGTACTGCAAATGGTCACCGACTCCCTGCGCTATTGGGCCAGTGAGATGCACGTCGACGGTTTCCGCTTCGACTTGGCGACCATTCTCGGCCGTTACCACGATGGCTTCGACGAACGCCACAGCTTCCTCGTCGCCTGCCGTCAGGACCCGGTGTTGCGTCAGGTGAAGATGATCGCCGAGCCGTGGGACTGCGGCCCCGGCGGCTATCAGGTGGGCAACTTCCCGCCGGGCTGGGTCGAATGGAACGACAAGTTCCGTGACACCGTGCGCGCCTTCTGGAAGGGTGACGACGCTCAGCTCGCTGATTTCGCCAGCCGTATGACGGCCTCGGGCGAGATGTTCAACCAGCGCGGGCGCCGGCCGTATTCGTCGGTGAACTTCATCACTGCCCACGACGGTTTCACCCTCAACGATCTGGTCTCGTACAACGACAAGCACAACGAAGCCAACGACGAGAACAATCAGGACGGCAGCAACAACAACCTGTCGTGGAACCACGGCGTCGAAGGCCCGACCGACGACCCGGAAATCAATGCGCTGCGCCACCGGCAGATGCGCAACTTCTTCGCCACCCTGCTGCTCGCTCAGGGCACGCCGATGATCGTTGCCGGTGACGAGTTCGCGCGTACCCAGGACGGCAACAACAACGCCTATTGCCAGGACAGCGAGATCGGCTGGGTCAACTGGGATCTGAGCGAGGACGGCAAGGCCCTGCTCAAGTTCGTCAAGCGCCTGATCAAGCTGCGCCTGACTTATCCGATCCTGCGTCGCGGCCGCTTCCTGGTCGGCGAATACAACGAAGACATCGGCGTCAAGGACGTCACCTGGCTGGCACCGGACGCCACCGAGATGACCACCGAGCACTGGCACGACGCGCACAATCGCTGCCTCGGCATGCTCCTCGATGGCCGCGCGCAGGAAACCGGGATTCGTCGCAAGGGCGCTGATGCGACCCTGTTGCTGGTGGTCAACGCGCATCACGACATCGTCAACTTCACACTGCCGGAAGTACCGGACGGCGGCTTCTGGACCTGCATGATCGACACCAATCAACCGTCGATTCGCGGCCAGGAACGTTTCGACTTCGGCCATGAATATTCGGTAACCGGGCGTTCGTTGCTGTTGTTCGAACTGCAACGTGACGAAGAAGATTGATATGGACTTTCAACATTATCTGGCCCGCCGTCCGCCAGATTACGCCGACACCAACGCCCTCGGCCGTTGCCTGAGGGCGATGGTCGAGGCCGGCCTCGACCGCTTGCCGTTACCCGGCAGCGGTCACACGCTGGAGCGTTTTCAGCGTCTGTCGGAAGTGGGCGGACACGATCTGGGGCTGTGCAAACTTTACGAGGGTCATACCGACGCGCTGGCGATCATCGAGCAATTGGGCGGTACGCCAACGCCCGGCAGCACGTGGGGAATGTGGGCTGCCGAACCGCCGCAAGCGCGGGTGAGAGTCACGCCGGCCGGGCATATGGTCACGCTGAACGGGCGCAAGGCCTGGTGTTCTGGTGCGGCGGTGCTTAGTCACGCCTTGCTCACTGCGTGGGACGCTGATGATCAACAGCAACTGGTTGCAGTCGCGCTCGATCAACCGGGCGTGACCATCACCGATCAAGGCTGGCAAGCCGTGGGCATGGCAGCCACCGGCAGCGTCGAAGTGCTGTTCGACAACGCCGAAGCGCAGGCCATCGGCAATCCCGGTGATTACCTGCAACGGCCGGGTTTCTGGCAAGGCGGCATCGGCATCGCCGCGTGCTGGTATGGCGCATCGCGACGGATTGCCGAAGCGCTGCGCCAGCATTGCGCGCAACGCGATGAACCCCATGCCCTCGCCCACCTCGGCGCCACTGACACAGCACTGCAAGCGGCTGCCGATGTGTTGCGCTTCAGCGCGCTGCAAATCGATGCGCAACCCGAGGCCGACGCTGAATTGCTCGCTCGTCGCGCCCGCGCCGTGGTCGAACAGTCTGCCGAACAGGTGATGCGCGAAGTCGGCCGGGCGCTGGGTGCCGGGCCGTTTTGTCAGGATCGGCATTTTGCGCGATTGAGTGCGGACTTGCCGGTGTTCCTGCGCCAGAGTCACGCCGAACGCGACCTTGCTGCGCTGGGCCAGCAGATTGCCGGTCAATCCCGCGAGGTCTGGGCGTTATGAAGGACAACCCGATCGTCGGCCAGGGCACTTCGCTGCAGCAATGGCAGGGTTCGCGGCGCCTGGCCGAGTTGCCCGCCATCGACATCCTTGACCTCGTACCGCTGGGATCGCGGGCGGTGATCGTCGCACCGCATCCGGATGACGAAGTCCTCGGTTGCGGCGGCATCATGCAGTTGCTGGCGGCAGCCGGACGTCCTTTGCAGTTGATCTCAGTCACCGATGGCAGCGCCAGTCACCCCGGCTCGCAACGCTGGCCGGTCGAGCGTTTGAGCGTGGTGCGTCCGCAGGAATCGGCCGAAGCCCTGCGTCGCCTCGGTTTGCCGATGCACAGTCTGAAATGGCTGCGCGGCGGTTTTACCGACACCCAAGTGGCGGCTCAGGAAACCGGGTTGAGCGACTTCATCGCCAGTTATCTGCATGCCAGTGACGTGGTCTTCACCACCTGGCGCGAGGATGGCCATAGCGATCACGAGGCCGTCGGTCGCGCCAGTGTCGAAGCGGCGCGCCGCGTCGGGGCTGCCTGTCATGAACTGCCGGTCTGGACGTGGCACTGGGCGACCCCGGAGGACGCATCGGTGCCTTGGGATCGGGCGCGCAAGATTCTGCTGTCACCGACGCACATCGCCCGTAAACGCCACGCAGCGCATGCATTCGCCAGCCAGTTGGAAGGTGATCGCGACGTCGGACTCGGGCCAGTGCTCGCGCCTTATGTGCTCGATCGTTTGTTGCAACCTTTTGAAGTGGTGTTCCTGTGAGCGTCGATGACCGCTATTTCGATGGACTGTTCGCCGGCAATGACGACCCTTGGGCATTCCGCCAGCGCTGGTACGAGCAGCGCAAACGCGCGATCACCCTCGCCGCCCTGCCCCGTCCGCGCTACCGGGCGGTGTTCGAACCAGGTTGCGCCAATGGCGAACTGAGTGCGGAACTGGCACCGCGTTGCGACCGCCTGCTGTGCTGCGACACCGCAAGCGCGGCAGTGAAGCTCGCGCGTACTCGCTTGAGTGTCTTCGAGCATGCCGAAGTCCGCCAGGGCCGTCTTCCGGGGGACTGGCCGGAGGAAAAATTCGACCTGATTGTATTTAGCGAAATCGGCTACTACCTCGATGAGAACGATCTGACAGAAGTGACCCGCCGCATCAGTGAATCGCTGACGGCCGACGGCCAATTGCTGGCCTGCCACTGGCGCCCGCCGATTGATGGCTGCCCGCTGAATGCGCGTCAGGTACACGATCAGATCCACGATCAATTGGCATTGCCGCGTCTGGTACTGCATCAGGAAGCGGATTTCATTCTCGAACTGTGGAGCCGCGAGCCACGCTCGGTGGCGGCGCTGGAGGGCTTGCGTTGATCGGTATTGTGATTCCCGCGCACAACGAAGAGGCGCTGCTCGATGAATGTCTGCGCGCCGCCCTGCGTGCCAGTGAGCATGCGCAATTGGCCGGCGAGCCAGTGGAAATTCTCGTGGTGCTCGACAGTTGCAGCGACAACTCGGCACGGATCGTCAGCGCCTATCCGGTGCTGAGCCTGCAGATCGAAGCACGCAACGTTGGCGAAGCCCGCGCCGCCGGTGCCCGCCTGTTGCTGGAGCGCGGTGCACGCTGGATCGCCTGCACCGATGCCGACAGCCGCGTCGCCGATGACTGGCTGGCGGCGCAACTGGGCCTGGAAGCAGACGCCGTGTGCGGCACAGTGACTGTCGAGCACTGGCACGAATCCATCGATGAAGCGGCGCAGATTCGCTATCACCGTCACTACCAGGCCCGCGATGGCCATCGGCATATTCACGGCGCCAACCTCGGCGTCAGTGCCGAGGCTTATCGCCTGGCCGGCGGTTTCAAACCGCTGACCTGTGATGAGGACGTGCAACTGGTGCGTGCGCTGGAGCGCAGCGGTGCCAATATCGCCTGGAGTCACCGCCCACAGGTGCACACCAGCGCCCGTCTCGACAGTCGGGCCAAGGGCGGATTCGGTGACTTTCTGCGCAATCTGGCACAGCTGGAATAAAAAAATACGGTTCAGATTGATCTGTGACGCGACGAATCCGCTGTCTTGAGCAATACTCTGCCTCGCAGTAATCCAAGGGTTGGAGCACTGCACCGTTGCTATTCTTTTGCCTTCACGGGCCGCGACCAGCATTGGCTGCTCACGACTGAGGGCGAGACACTACAAGGACGTCGCACTCATGAAACCGTCATTGCTCAACGAACACGGGCTGCCAGCACAGATCTGGAACAGCGCGCCGCAACTCGACAATATTCCCGTCATCAATACCCACAGTCTGGTACCCGCCGGTGCCCGCGCCGTGGTCATCGCCCCGCATCCGGGTGATGAAGTCGTCACCTGCGGCGGTTTGCTGCAGTTACTCTCCAGTCTTGGCCACCCGCTGCAATTGCTCTCCATCACCGACGGCAGCGCCAGCCACCCCGGCTCGCGGCAATGGTCGGAACAACGCCTGAGCGTCTTCCGCCCGCAGGAAAGCGTCGAAGCCCTGCGCCGCCTCGGTTTGCCGATGCACAGCCTGAAGTGGGTGCGTGGCGGATTTACCGACAACGCGCTGAGTGATCAGCAAAGCCAACTGACTGAATTCATCGGCCGCTACCTGCGGCCGGGCGACGTGGTGTTCAGCACCTGGCGCGAGGATGGTCCGGCGGATCATGAGGTGGTTGGCCGGGCCAGTTTCGACGCGGCACTTAAAGCCGGGGCGACCTATCACGACGTGCCGGTGTGGGCCTGGCACTGGCCGGAGCGCGAGCAGCGCATGATCCCGTGGGAGCGTGCGCGCAAGCTGCGCCTCGACACCTGGACCGTGGCGCGCAAGAGCCATGCCACTCACGCCTATGCCAGCCAGCTCAAGGGCGAACCGGCCATCGGCATCGCCCCGCTGCTGCCGCCGGTGCTGCTGGAGCGGATGCGCTTGCCGTATGAAATCGTCTTTGTCTAGACACCACATCCCCCCTGTAGGAGTGAGCCTGCTCGCGATAGCAATATGTCAGTTGATGCAGGGTTGACTGACACTGCGCCATCGCGAGCAGGCTCACTCCTACATAGCCTGGCGTCGCTCAGAAAACGGAACTGCCACCCCCTCAAACCAGTCGCATGAACAGGCATGGCCCAATTCAGAGGAGTGAACGTGTCCAGCGATCCCAAGCGTCAAGCGGTCGACGCGCCAGTCATTCATCGCCTGCGGGTACTCACGGTCAACACCCACAAAGGCTTCACCGCATTGAATAGGCGGTTCGTCCTCCCGGAGCTGCGCGAAGCGATGCGCAGCACCTCGGCGGACCTGGTGTTTCTGCAGGAAGTGGTGGGTGAACACGAACGTCATTCGAGTCGCTACAACGACTGGCCGCAGACCTCGCAATACGAATTCCTCGCCGACAGCATGTGGAGCGATTTTGCCTACGGGCGCAACGCCGTTTACCCCGACGGTCATCACGGCAACGCGCTGCTGTCGAAATACCCGATCCGCGAATACCGCAATCTCGATGTCTCGATTACCGGCCCGGAACGTCGCGGGTTGTTGCACTGCATCCTCGATGTGCCCGGGCATGCCGAGGTGCATGCGATCTGTGTGCATTTGAGCTTGCTGGAAAGCCATCGGCAGTTGCAGTTGCAGCTGCTTTGCCAGTTGCTCGAATCACTGCCGGACGACGCGCCGGTGATCATTGCCGGCGATTTCAATGACTGGCAGTTGCAGGGCAACGCTGCCCTCGCCCGTCGCGACTATTTGCACGAAGCCTTCGAGCGTCATCATGGGCGTCCGGCGAAAACCTATCCTGCACGTTTTCCACTGCTGCGCCTGGACCGGATTTATCTGCGCAATGCCATCAGCCATGATCCAAGGATTCTCGGCAACAAACCATGGACGCATCTCTCGGATCACCTTCCTCTGGCGGTTGAAGTGCATCTTTAGGTGCATTTTTGACAGCAGGAAACTGACAGTTCCTTCCGGCTATCCCCGGTCGGGATGACCTTTCGTCGGCGGCAGAAAACCGTCAGCCGACCACTTCGCAAGCGTTTTTCCATGCAAACAATCACTTAGTTATGTGCAGAAAAACAAACGCTTGCGAAGGCTGATTTATGCACGCCATTCATCGTGCATTTTCTTGACGCGCAGGCGTCACTCTTCTTATCTCTACCTTACTACCCCCGGAATCACTACTGGGGCTGACCTTCCGGCACTCGCGAAATCGAGCAGCCGCGGTTCGCTCCGCTCTATTCGGTCGCCCCTCGTTCGGGGTAGGAGAGACGCCAAACTCGAGATGACGCATGCGCTTGCAAGGTAGACCCCCATGAAAACTTCACTGACCCCACACGAATTGAAAATCACCTTTTGCACAGTGTCAGGTTCGCTGTTGCTGTGCTCATCCATGGAGGCGCATGCGGGATCTGCGGCGGATGAAACCACGTGGTATCGCGCCGATATGCCTGTGATGACGTTGCCGGTAACCGTGATAACGCCCGGACCACTGCCGTTGCGTCAGCAGAGTTCACGCCTGATCACCGAAGATCTCGCGCCCTCCGCGTGGGATGAGCTGTACGGCAGAAGCGCTCGCCGCGCGCAGACCGATGCGCTGGCCTCTGGCTACGCGATGCCCGGCGGCGAGTTCAAAGGTCCGGCGGTGATCACCTTGAAAAGCGCCAATGGCGCGACCCAGACCTTGGGTCTGATCGGCGGTGACGATCAGATTCAACTGAGTGCCGGTGGTGCATTGAACCGCCGCGCCCTCGCGGACCGCAGCACTGACAGCCTGAGCCTGCAAGGTCAGAGCCTGGGCGCCTATTACAGTCTTGTGGGCGCGCAGGGTTGGCACGTCGACCTGTCGGCCAGCGGCGGTCGGGTCAGCGGTTTCAGTCGTACCGCGCAAGGAAATCGCCAGGCCGCCGAAGGCAGTGCGATGACGTTTTCGGTCGAGGGTGGCTATCCGATTGGTTTGAGTGAGAACTGGGTGGTAGAACCGCAGGCGCAATTGATCAACCAACGCATCAGCCTCGATGCTCCGTATGCAGGCGCGGGCAATGCCTCTTCGACCGACCTGACCGCGTGGAGTGGCCGCGTCGGTGCGCGGTTGAAAGGCAGTTATGACTTGAATGGCTTACCGGTGGAGCCGTATGTGCGCACCAACCTTTGGCACACGGTGTACACCGGCAGCACGGTGACGCTGGATCAGGTCGACAAGATCAGCAGCAGCCGCAAATCATCAACAGTGGAATTGGGCTTGGGGCTGGTGGCGCGGGTCACACCGGCAGTAAGCCTGTACATGAGCGCCGATTACAGCAGCGATGTGGATGACAATGACCTGAACGGCATCATCGGCAGCCTTGGGGTGCGGATGCGCTGGTGATCTGCTGAACGCTGAAAAACGTTGTGGGAGCGAGCCTGCTCGCGGAAGCGTTGCCACCTTCAACATCATCGTTGACTGACATGGCGCCTTCGCGAGCAGGCTCGCTCCCACAGGTGCTAGCCCTGAGGCTTGAGGATCAACACCGCCAACGGTGGCAGATTCAGTTCCAGCGACAGCGATTGACCATGGCTAGGCACTTCTTCGGTCAACGCTCCGCCGCCATTGCCATAGTTGGAACCGGCATAAATATCAGCGTCACTGTTGAACAACTCGGTCCAGCGCCCGGCAAACGGTACCCCGACCCGATACGACTGGCGCGGTACCGGTGTGAAGTTGGCAACCACCAGAACTGGCGAGCCGTCCTTGCTCCAGCGCAGCCAGGCGTAGACGCTGTTGATCGCATCATCACCAATCAACCACTGGAAGCCCTGCGGCGCGTCGTCCTGATCGTGCAACGCCGGCTCTTCGCGATACAGCCGATTGAGATCGCCGACAAGTTTCTGCACACCTTTGTGCTCGGAGTACTGCAGCAGGTACCAGTCCAGCTGCTGATCGTGGTTCCACTCGCGCCATTGGCCAAACTCACAGCCCATGAACAACAACTTCTTGCCCGGGTGAGTCCACATGAAGCTCAGATAGGCGCGCAGGTTGGCAAATTTCTGCCAGCGATCACCGGGCATCTTGTCGATCAGCGAGTGCTTGCCGTGCACCACTTCGTCGTGGGAAATGGGCAGGATAAAGCGCTCGGACCAGGCGTAGACCAGACCAAAGCTCAACTCGTTGTGGTGATGGGCGCGATACACAGGATCCTGCTGAATGTAGTGCAGGGAATCGTGCATCCAGCCCATGTTCCATTTGTAGGAAAAGCCGAGGCCGCCCTGCTGGGTGCTTTGGCTGACCCCGGGCCATGCGGTGGACTCTTCGGCAATCACCAGCGCACCGGGCGCTTCCAGCTCGACCACATCATTCAAATGACGCAGGAAGTCGATGGCTTCGAGGTTCTCGCGCCCACCGTGACGGTTCGGTACCCATTCGCCAGCCTTGCGCGAATAGTCGCGATACAGCATCGACGCCACCGCATCGACACGCAGGCCATCGATATGGAAGTGCTTCAGCCAGTGCAGCGCCGAGGCGAGCATGTAGCCGTGCACTTCGGTGCGACCGAGGTTGTAGATCAGCGTGTCCCAATCCTGGTGGAAGCCTTCCAGCGGGTTGCCATATTCGTACAGCGCGGTGCCGTCGAACTGTGCCAGACCGTGGGTATCAGTCGGGAAATGCGCCGGCACCCAGTCGAGAATCACACCGATGTCGGCTTGGTGACAGGCATTGACGAAAGCGGCGAACTGATCCGGCGTGCCGTAGCGCGCGCTCGGGGCAAATTGCGAGAGCAACTGATAACCCCAGGAACCGCCGAACGGGTGCTCCATGATCGGCATCAATTCGATGTGAGTGAAGCCCAGCTCTTTGACGTAAGGAATCAGCCGCTCAGCCAGCTCCGGCCAGGTGTACTGACGCGCCACTTCACCCAGATCATCCAGTTCGCACTGCCAGGAACCGGCGTGCAACTCGTAGATCGATAGAGGCTTGGAGCGCTGCTGGCGATCCTGGCGGGCATTCATCCAGTCGTGATCCTGCCAGTCGATCTGCAGCGGCGCGGCAACTTTCGACGCGGTGTCCGGCGGCAGGCTGGTAGCCAGCGCCATCGGGTCGGCCTTGAGCGGCAGAATGCCGTGGGCACCGAGTATTTCGTACTTGTACAACTCCCCCGCTTGCAGGCGCGGGATGAACAACTCCCAGACGCCGGAAGGATGGCGCAGGCGCATCGGGTGACGGCGCCCGTCCCAGACGTTGAAATCACCGACCACCGACACCCGGCGGGCATTCGGCGCCCACACGGCAAAACGCACACCGTCAACGCCATCAACGGTTTTCAGCTGCGCACCGAGGCACGCGCTGAGGTCGCGGTGATTGCCTTCGGCGAACAGATACAAATCCATCTCGCCGAGCAACTGGCCAAAGCTGTACGGATCTTCGGCCACCTGCTCGCCACCGGCCCAGCGCGTGCGCAACAGGTACCGGCGCGCCTGATCGAAATGGCCGACAAACAGCCCCGGCGTTTCGGTCATCTGCAGAGGACCGATTTCCTCACCGCTGTCCTTGTCCAGCACCGCGACACTCAGCGCGCCCGGCAGATAAGCCCGGATGAACTGCCCGCCGGCGCCATCGCCGTGCGGGCCGAGGATCGAAAACGGGTCCTGATGTTCAGCGCGTACCAAGGCATCGATGTCGCGTGCCGAGGGTAACAATGCTTCCTTTACCACACCCTGTTCCTTGTTCGAGAAACTCATGACTACTCTCCACCAAGATCGGAAAAGGGTTTAAGCCCAGTCAATAATCCATACAAGCCGTGCAACGGCACGGGCAGCCACGTTGGGCGGTTTTCCGCTTCGTAGGCCACTTCATAAGCGGCTTTTTCCAGGCCGAACAACGCCAGCGCGGCGTCGGCGCCTTGAGGATCCTGCCAGGCATGCTCAAGACTAGCTGCCGCCTCGCGATATGCCTGCACAAATGCCTCGCGTGCCTCGCGCAGATAACGCTCAGCGACGCGTTTGCGCGCTGTTTCAGCTTCAGTGCTGTTATCAACGTTGTGCACGTTGATGGTCATCGCCGCTGCGTAATCGAACGAACGCAATACACCGCTGACGTCTTTGTACGGGCTGTGCTTGCCGCGACGCTCGCTCAACGGCCGCGCCGGTTCGCCCTCGAAGTCGATCAGGTAGGCATCGCCCTTGATCACCAGTACCTGACCCAAATGCAAGTCGCCGTGCACGCGAATGCGCAAACCACCGGTGGCTTTCTTCGCCAGGTCCTGCACATGGGCAAGGATGGTTTTCTTCTCATCGAGCAGACGCTTGACCAGTTTCTGGTCCGCGGCGTTCAACTCGCCTTGATGCTGCTTGAGCAATTTCAAGGCATGTTCAACCTGCGCGGTGACGTCCTTGCTTGTCGCGGCCATGTCCTTGCTCGACGACACCTGCGGAGCAAAGTCGGCGTTGTCGGTTGGTGCAGCAAGCACCTGATGCATCTCGCCAAGACGCTGGCCGAGCATGCCGGCGAAGTCTCTCAGCTCGCCCAAGGCGTTGTAATGCTGCTCCTGCTCGGACATGGCGTCGGCCAGTTCGTCGCGCAGCGCCCGCTCGAGGTTGTTTTGCGTCCATTCCCACGCGTCGCCCTGATTGCTCAGATAGCCCTGGGCGATCATCAGCAGGTTATCTTCGCCCTGTGCGTCACGGCGAATCACCGAACCGAGCAGTGGAGAGATATTGGCAAACCCGGCCTCGGTCAGGTAAGCGCTCATCTCCAGTTCCGGGTGTACGCCAGAAGCGACTTTGCGTATCAGCTTAAGCACCAGACTGTTGCCGATCACCACCGAACTGTTCGATTGCTCGGCGGACAGGTAGCGCACATCCGACTCAGCACCAAGGCCAAGTTTTTCCAGATGCGGGGTCTGTTCAAAGCGGATTTCGCCTTCGATCGACTCCAATACCGTGTTGTTCTGCATGCCTTGCAGCACCGCGCGGACAAAGGTTTCCAGACTGAATGCATCAGTGATCAAGCCAACCTGACGCACACGGCGTACACGCGACAGCGCCAATTGCTGCGGCAACGGCGGGCCGACATGGTCTTCGGCAATGAAGCCGAACGGCAGTTGATAACGATTGGTCTGGCCGCCACTGGTGACCTCGATTTCGCTCAGCAGCACCGGATGCTGGGCATCGCCGAAGCGCACACCGTAAGCCAGATTGACCTTTTCGATGGCCGCGTCCTTGCCGGCGAACCAGCGACGGTTCTGCAGCCAGCTCGGCAGGATGCTTTGCTCCAGCGTCGTACGCGACGGCGCTTCGAGCAGTTCTTCCATGCGTTTTTTCAGCACCAGCGTAGTGAAGTCCGGCAGGCTCTGCGCCGGCTCGACGTGCCAGCTCGGCATCTGGTTTTCCGCTGCCAGGGCGAACCAATAGAAGCCGTATGGCGCCAGGGTCAGGAGGAAATTCAACTGGCCGATCGGAGGGAACGCGTTACCGCCAAGCATTTCCACCGGCACCATGCCGACGTAAGCCGACAGATCCAGTTCGACCGCTTGCGCACTGCGCGAGACGTTGGCCACGCACAGAATGATCTCGTGCTTGCCGTCGGCGTCGGTATATTCGCGGGTGTAAGCCAGCACGCGACGGTTGCTCGGCGAGAGCATTTTCAAGGTGCCACGGCCGAAGGCTTTCGATTGCTTGCGCACCGCCAGCAGGCGCCGCGTCCAGTTCAACAGCGAGTGAGGATCGCCGGACTGGGTTTCGACGTTGACCGACTGATAGCCGTACTGCGGATCCATGATCGGCGGCAGCACCAGACTCGCCGGATCAGCGCGGGAGAAACCGCCGTTGCGGTCGATCGACCATTGCATCGGCGTCCGCACACCGTCGCGGTCGCCGAGGTAGATGTTGTCGCCCATACCGATTTCGTCGCCGTAATACAGGGTCGGCGTGCCGGGCATCGACAGCAGCAGGCTGTTGAGCAGCTCAATACGGCGACGGTCGCGCTCCATCAACGGCGCGAGACGACGGCGAATGCCGAGGTTGATCCGCGCGCGACGGTCAGCCGCGTAGTAATTCCACAGATAATCGCGCTCGCGATCGGTGACCATTTCCAGGGTCAGCTCATCGTGGTTGCGCAGGAAAATCGCCCACTGGCAGTTCGCTGGGATTTCCGGGGTCTGGCGGAGGATGTCGGTGATCGGGAAACGGTCTTCCTGGGCCAGTGCCATGTACATGCGCGGCATCAGCGGGAAGTGGAACGCCATGTGGCATTCGTCGCCATTCAACCCAGCAGCATCGGTGTCACCGAAATACAGCTGAGTGTCTTCCGGCCATTGGTTGGCCTCGGCCAAGAGCATGCGATCGGGGTAGTTGGCGTCGATCTCGGCACGGATCTGCTTGAGGACGTCGTGGGTCTCGGGCAGGTTTTCGTTGTTGGTGCCGTCGCGCTCGATCAGGTACGGAATCGCGTCGAGGCGCAGACCGTCAATGCCCATGTCCAGCCAGTAACGCATCACCGACAGCACGGCTTTCATTACTTGTGGGTTGTCGAAGTTCAGATCCGGCTGGTGGGAATAGAAACGGTGCCAGAAATATTGGCCGGCTACCGGATCCCAGGTCCAGTTGGACTTCTCGGTGTCGAGGAAGATGATCCGCGTGCCGTCGTATTTCTGGTCGTCATCGGACCAGACATAGAAGTCCCGCGCCGCTGAACCGGGCTTGGCTTTGCGTGCACGCTGGAACCACGGGTGCTGGTCGGAAGTGTGGTTGATGACCAGCTCGGTGATCACCCGCAGCCCGCGCTTGTGCGCTTCGGCGATGAAACGCTTGGCGTCGGCCATCGTCCCGTAGTCGCTGTGCACGCCACGGTATTCAGCGATGTCATAACCGTCGTCGCGGCGTGGCGATGGATAGAACGGCAGCAACCAGATGGTGTTGACGCCGAGGTCGGCAATGTAATCGAGTTTAGCGATAAGCCCGGGAAAGTCGCCGATCCCGTCATTGTTGGAGTCGAAAAACGATTTGACGTGAACCTGATAGATCACCGCGTCCTTGTACCAGAGCGGGTCTTTGATGAAGGCGGCTGCCTTGGGTTTCTTCGCCATGTGGAACTCCTGTTGAATGCTGAAAGCCACAGCAGAAACCCTGTGGCGAGGGAGCTTGCTCCCGCTGGGTTGCGAAGCAACCCCAATGCATTGATACGAACTTACGGCGCCTGCGGGCTTTGCGACTGCTGTGCAGTCGAGCGGGAGCGAGCTCCCTCGCCACAGGTGCGCCATTTACTACGTAGCGCTGATCCGCCAAATCCCGAACGGCTGATACGCCGGGTCGATGCGCATGAACTGGTACTTGCCGTGCCAGTCCCAGCGATGGCCGTTCATCAGGTCTTCGCCGTGGGTGGTGGCGTCGTCCGGCAGGCCCATTTCCCACAACGGCAGTTCGAAATTCGCTTCCTGCACGTTATGCGGGTCAAGGCTGACTGCGACCAGAATGAAGTTGCTGCCATCAGCGCTGCGCTTGCCGAAGTACAGAATGTTGTCGTTCCAGGCGTTGTAGATTTTCAGGCCCAGATGGGTGTGCAGCGCCGGGTTCTGCCGACGGATACGGTTGAGCTGGGCGATCTCGGCAATAATGTTGCCCGGGGCGGTGAAATCGCGGACGCGGATTTCATACTTCTCCGAATCCAGATATTCCTCTTTGCCCGGGACCGGTGCCGATTCGCACAGCTCAAAACCCGAATACATACCCCACAGCCCCGAGCCCATCGTTGCCAAGGCCGCGCGGATCAGGAAACCGGGACGGCCTGACTCGTGCAGGAACGCCGGGTTGATGTCCGGGGTATTGACGAAGAAATTCGGCCGGTAGCATTCGCGCCACGGCGACTGATTCAGCTCGGTGAAATACTCCGCCAGTTCGGCCTTGGTGTTGCGCCAGGTGAAATAGGTGTAGCTCTGCGAGTAACCGACCTTGCCCAGACGCGCCATCATCGCCGGCGTGGTGAAGGCCTCGGCGAGGAAGATCACTTCCGGATACAACGTGCGCACATCGGCAATCAGCCATTGCCAGAACGGCAGCGGTTTGGTGTGCGGGTTGTCGACGCGGAAGATTTTTACGCCCTCCTTGACCCAGCCGACGACAATGTCGCGCAACTCGACCCACAGGCTCGGAATCGCATCCGGCGCATAGAAGTCGACGTTGACGATGTCCTGGTATTTCTTCGGCGGGTTTTCGGCGTATTTGATCGTGCCGTCCGGGCGCCAGTTGAACCATCCCGGATGTTCCTTGAGCCACGGGTGATCCTGGGAACACTGGATGGCGAAGTCGAGAGCGATTTCCAGCCCATGATCGGCAGCAGCAGCCACCAACCGGCGGAAATCTTCACGGCTGCCGAGCTGCGAGTGAATCGCTTCGTGACCGCCCTCCTCGCTGCCGATCGCGTACGGGCTGCCTGGATCGTCCGGCCCGGCGGTGAGGGAGTTGTTGCGGCCCTTGCGGTGGGCGCGGCCGATGGGATGAATCGGCGTGAAGTACAACACGTCGAAGCCCATGTCCTGAATCATCGGCAGGCGCGAATGCACGTCGTTGAACGTGCCGTGCCGCTTGGGATCGTCGGTAATCGAGCGCGGAAACAGCTCGTACCAACTGGCGAACTCGGCGAGTTCGCGCTCGACGTCCATGGGAAATTCCGCGCTGATGCTCAGATAGGCGCGGTGGTCGGCCTGAGCCATCAAATCCGCACTGCGCGAGTGCAGAAACAGCGCGACCTGCTCGGTTTCGAGCAGGCCGGACAATTCATGGTGCAGCGCCGCCAGCTGCTCGCTGAGCTGACCTTCGCTGCGCTCGGCGGCCTGTTGCACCATCGTCCGGCCTTCCTGCAGCTCCAGAGACACCGGCACCGCAGCGTTGTGTTTCTTCTCCAGTTCGTACTGGAAGCTGGCGAAATGGTCGATCCACGCTTCTATGCAATATAGATAGCGGCCCTGTTCCTCGGGACGGAACTGGCCTTGCCAGGTGTTGTTGCCCTGATCGGACATGACCTCGGTCTGCCAGGTTTCCTGGCCTTCCTCGCGCCAGCGGATGCGTACGGCGAGCTTGTCATGGCCGTCGGCAAACACCTTGCTGGTCACCACCACTTCGCGCCCGGCAATCGACTTGACGGCAAACTGGCCGCCGTCGAGGGTCGGCATGGTGTTTTCGATGACGATACGTGGCAGCAGTAATGCCTGCGACAGCGGCATGTGCGGGTTGTAACTCAGCTCTGAAGGTCTTTCAGCAGTCATTGAGCATCTCTCCTTAACGCCCCAAGGACGCTCTTGTGCCGGAACAGTATTCGCGACAAAGCACCGGCCCTGTCATGAACTCACTTAGGTTCCGAGCAACCGGCGCGGGGAAAAGTTCAGATGAAATTAACAAGACAAAGCCGCGGATCGAATTTGCCGTGGCCGGGTCAACTCACTTAAGCACGTCTCACGCCATGTGCCATAAGGAGGTCACCAGATGAGCATCCCGATCCCGGCCCACACGCCCGATCCGAACATCGACAAACCCACCCTGCCCGAGACCGAGCCGCCACCGGTGCCAGAGCAAGAACCGCCCGGCACCACGCCACCGCCAAAGGAAGAACCGCCGAGCACCATGCCACCGGTGATCCTCTGACCCCTGCATGTCTCTCTGCCATCCCTGTAGGAGTTGCCGAAGGCTGCGATCTTTTTTTGCCACGCTGCGAATCAAAAGATCGCAGCCTTCGGCAGCTCCTACACGGGACCGAGCGATTGGCTAGAGGTGGTCGTTCTTGTCGACATCCTTTTCGAACACTCTCACCACGTGCGGCATCACATTGAAGATCGCCAGCGCCAGGATGGTGCTGAGCAATGCCGTCGCTTCCTTGCCCAGCCCCGCCGCCACGCCGATCGCCGCCGTCATCCATAAACCGGCAGCTGTGGTCAGGCCTTTGACATGAGCTTCATCGCCCTGCTGATTTTTCAGAATCGTGCCGGCGCCGAGGAAGCCGATCCCGGCAATCACACCCTGCAACACGCGACTCATCGCATCGGATTCCGCGCCCGAGGTCTGCGGCACCAGAACAAACAGCGCTGCCCCCAAGGCCACCAGCATGTGCGTGCGCACCCCGGCGGCCTTGCCTTTATGTTCACGCTCAAATCCGAGAATCCCACCGAGTAATGCCGCCATCACCAGACGTACGGTGATCCGCGTCAATTGCGAGGCATCACCGATGTCGGCAAATTCGGCTTGCATCGTTGCCCACACTTCATCCCACCAGTCTTCCATCGTGCTTCCCTTGTTATTGGTTCGATAAGCGATGGACAACGGCGACCATTAATCGGTTGCGCAGAACAATCGGCACGCTGCGCGTCCTAATGTGCAGACCTCCCTGCAAAAAAGGACTGCCGACATGCCCGTGCGAATCGATGAATCCAACCCTGAGCAGAAAGTGTGTTTTTTCACCGTCGAACACGGCGAGGAAATCCGCATCTGCGACACCCTCGAAGTCATGACCGATAGCGAAAAAGCCATGTCGTACGTGGACATCGAAGGCAAACGCACCTACATCACTGAAGCCGAGGCTGATGCCTTGACCGTCGCCGGGGCCAGGGACGGGCGCAAACACCTGAAGGCCGATGACTCTGATTCGGTAGTTTGACTGATCTCGCTCAATACTCTGCGCAAACGCCTGCGCCAGGCGTTTGCGCCGCGCCCGGCCTGATGCTTCAAGTTGTCGCAGGCCTTGTACCAAAACTCATCTGATCCGCTTTTTATTGCCAGACCTGAATCTGTTCTGCTAACAGATCGGCGCTCATAGTGCATCAGCCTGATAGAGGCTGATGAGCGAACGACCATGAGCGAGCAAATCCCCGTCCGAACCGTAGAAGCATCGCCGACGATAAAAAACGTCCCTGCGCGCCCGCTGAGGGCAATTGTCCAATCCAGCGACAAGCAGATCCACACCCGCAGTTTCACCGGTCTGTTCCGCAACTTGCGTATAAGCGGCGCCGGTTTTTTGTTTGTGTTGTTCTTCGGCACTGTCTGGCTCAATTGGGGCGGCCGCCAGGCGGTGCTGTGGGATTTGTCGGAAAGCAAATTCCACATTTTCGGCGCGACATTCTGGCCGCAGGATTTCATTCTGCTTTCGGCGCTGCTGATCATCGCCGCGTTCGGTCTGTTCGCGATTACCGTGTTCGCCGGGCGGGTATGGTGCGGTTACACCTGCCCGCAGAGTTCGTGGACCTGGATCTTCATGTGGTGCGAGAAGATCACCGAAGGCGAGCGCAACCAGCGGATCAAACTGCAAGCCGCGCCGTGGGGTCTCAACAAACTGGCGCGCCGCGCGGCCAAGCACACGCTGTGGCTGGCAATCAGCGTGATGACCGGCCTGACCTTCGTGGGTTACTTCACTCCTATCCGGCCATTGGCCGAAGAATTGCTGACCCTGCAAATCGGTGGCGTCAGCCTGTTCTGGGTGCTGTTTTTCGCTGCCGCCACCTACATCAACGCCGGTTGGCTGCGCGAAGCGGTGTGCATGCACATGTGTCCGTATGCGCGATTCCAGAGTGTGATGTTCGACAAGGACACGCTGACCATTGCCTACGACGCCGCCCGTGGCGAAAACCGTGGCCCGCGCAAGCGTGACGTGCGCCCGGTCGAAGCAGGCCTGGGCGACTGCATCGACTGCCAGTTGTGCGTGCAGGTCTGCCCGACCGGCATCGACATCCGCGACGGTTTGCAAATGGAATGCATCGGCTGCGCGGCGTGCATCGATGCCTGCGACTCGATCATGGACAAAATGCATTACCCGCGCGGCTTGATCCGCTACAGTTCCGAGCGCGAACTGCAGGGCGGCAAGACCCACCTGCTGCGTCCGCGTCTGATTGGCTACACGGCGGTGCTGGTGGTGATGATTGGAGCGTTGGTACTGGCCTTGATCGAGCGTCCGATGGTGTCACTGGACGTGACCAAGGATCGCGGGTTGTTTCGTGAGAATGCTCAGGGGCAGATCGAGAATATCTACTCGCTCAAGGTGATCAACAAGACTCAGCAGCACCAGGAGTACCGGTTGAGTCTGGTGGATGGCGATGGGTTTGAATTGCAGGGCAAAACGCAACTGAGCCTGGCGCCGGGAGAGATTGTCGATGTGCCGGTGTCGGTGGCGATGACTTCAGAGCGCCCGGCCAGTAGTTCGCAGACGTTGAGTTTCAGGATTGAAGACAGTGACCAGCCGCAGGTTTACAGCGTGGCGAAGAGCCGCTTTGTGGCGCCGATGAATCGTTGAGGAGCTGGCATTGCTGCCCTCACCCCAGCCCTCTCCCGGAGGGAGAGGGAGCCGACCGAGGTGTCTGTCGCTATGCATCGACCTGAAAGACCGAGTCGATTATGGATTCGGCAAAGCACTGTCAGGTCGGCGTATTTCATCAGCATCCCCCAATCAGTCCCCTCTCCCTCTGGGAGAGGGCTAGGGTGAGGGCTCCTTCCCTGACACCCCACACAATCAAGTCCACCAAGGCCCACCGATGAAACGCTACGAAAAATTCGCCGATGACATCGCTGAACTGATTCGCTCTGGCGTGCTCGGTCCCGGCCAGCGCGTACCGTCGGTGCGCTATGCCAGCCAGACTTACGGGGTCAGCCCGTCGACGGTGTTCCAGGCCTATTACCTGCTCGAACGCCGCGGCCTGATCCGCGCCCGGCCGCGTTCCGGGTACTTCGTCAACGCCCATACGCCGAACACGTTCTCCGAGCCGGTCATCAGCAGCCAGGTCAACGAATCCACCGAAGTCGACGTCAGCGAACTGGTGTTCTCGGTACTCGACTCGATCAAGGACCCGAATACCGTGCCGTTCGGCTCGGCATTCCCCAGCCCGACTCTGTTCCCGCTGCAGCGTCTGTCGCGCTCCTTGGCCAGCGCCGCGCGGGAGATGGATCCGCGCATGGTCGTCACCGATATGTCGCCGGGCAACCCGCAACTGCGCCGGCAGATTGCCCTGCGCTACATGGTCGGCGGGCTGATGCTGCCGATGGAAGAATTGCTCATCACCAACGGCGCGCTCGAAGCGCTGAACCTGTGCCTGCAAGCGGTGACCGAACCCGGTGATCTGGTGGCCATCGAGGCCCCGGCGTTCTACGCCAGCCTGCAAGTGCTCGAGCGTCTGAAGCTCAAAGCGGTGGAAATCCCCGTGCACCCGCGTGACGGCATCGACCTTGGCGTGCTCGCGCAAACCCTGGAACGTCATCCGATCAAAGCCTGCTGGTGCATGACCAGTT
The DNA here is from genome assembly GCF_020736465.1 of Pseudomonas sp. HN2. Classification (NCBI taxonomy): domain Bacteria; kingdom Pseudomonadati; phylum Pseudomonadota; class Gammaproteobacteria; order Pseudomonadales; family Pseudomonadaceae; genus Pseudomonas; species Pseudomonas sp. HN2. The sequence continues at coordinate 2,982,268 of NZ_CP085885.1, read as the reverse complement.
TCCAGAATCCGATGGGCGCGAGCATGCCCGAGGCGAAAAAACAGGAACTGGTCGAACTGCTGCGTCAGCATCAGGTGCCGTTGATCGAGGACGATGTCTACGCCGAACTCTATTACGGTCAGCAGGCGCCGAAACCGGCCAAGGCCTTCGACACCGAAGGACTGGTCATGCATTGCGGCTCGTTCGCCAAGAGCCTCGCCCCCGGCTATCGCGTTGGCTGGGTCGCCGCCGGGCGTTATGCGCAGAAAGTCGAACGGCTGAAGTTGATGACCTCGCTGTGCGCGTCGATGCCGGCGCAAGCGGCGATCGCCGACTATCTGCAACACGGCGGCTACGATCGGCACCTGCGCAAGCTGCGTTATGCCCTGGAAGAACAGCAGCGCGCGATGCTCGCAGCGATCGCCCGTTACTTCCCCGCGCAGACCCGGGTCAGCCAACCGGCCGGCGGCTATTTTCTGTGGCTGGAATTGCCGGAGCAGATGGATTCGCTGAAATTGTTTCAAATGGCGCTGGCACAAGGCATCAGCATCGCGCCGGGGCCGATTTTCTCGCCGACCCAGCGCTTCAGGAATTGTATTCGCTTGAACTACGGCAGCCCGTGGACCGAGGAATCGGAGAAGGCCATGGAGACGTTGGGGCGGATTGTGCGGTCGTTTTGATGATTATGTGTTGGCCGGGCCATTGCTATCGCGAGCAGGCTCACTCCTACATTTGAAATGCGATTCCCTTGTAGGAGTGAGCCTGCTCGCGATGGCGCCAAACCAGACAACACAAACCCAAAGCCCTAGCGCCCACCCCCCAAATCAACAAACGTCCCGGTCGCATACGAAGCCTTGTCCGACAGCAACCAGACAATCGCCTCGGCCACTTCATCCGGCCGCCCGCCCCGGGCCATGGGAATCGCCGACTCAAGCTTGCTGACCCGATCCGGATCGCCGCTCAAGGCATGGAAGTCGGTATAGATGTAGCCCGGACGCACGGCATTAACGCGAATCCCCTCGCCGGCGACTTCCTTGGACAGACCCACCGTGAACGTGTCCAGCGCACCTTTGGACGCGGCGTAATCGACGTACTCGTTCGGCGAACCGAGGCGTGCGGCGACTGAGGAGACGTTGACGATACTTCCGCCCTGCCCGCCATGTTTGGGCGACATGCGCAGGATCGCGTGTTTGGCGCAGAGGATCGGCGCCAGGACGTTGGTTTTCATGATTTTGAGGATGCGGAATTCGGACATTTCATCGACCCGCGACTTCTGGCCCACGGTGCCGGCGTTGTTGACCAGCGCGGTGACCCGGCCCAGTTCGCTGTCGACGCGCTGAAACATTGCAATCACTTCGTCTTCGATACTGACATCGGCGCGAACCGCAATGGCCTGGCTACCCAAGGCTCGAACCTGCTCGAGCACGCTGTGTGCGGCCTGTTCATCCGACTGATAGTTGATGCAGATCCGGTAGCCCTGTGCGGCTGCCAACAAAGCCGTGGCAGCGCCGATTCCGCGCCCGCCACCGGTGATGACAATGACTTTATCCATGCTGGCCTTCTCCCACGTGCACACGTAACAGTCGGGGCCAAGAATAACTGCGAATGACGGGTTTTGCATGGGCTGTGTCAATGGCCCGAATCTTGATCCCGTCTGCAGGTTGGCGACATTGTGGCGAGGGAGCTTGCTCCCGCTTGAGTGCGCAGCGCGCACAAAATTCCGAGGGCGCTACGCACCCAGCGGGAGCAAGCTCCCTCGCCACAAACAGTCTTGTCGGCAGATCTGTCTGTGGTCTCAGACCACCGCCAGCCTTTGCCCGCGCACGATGTCCTGCATGAAGCGCTCCGCCGGCATCGGGTGGCCGAGCAGATAGCCCTGCAGCGAATCACAGCCCAATTTGGTCAGGAAATCCTGCTGCGCGCCGGTCTCGACGCCCTCGGCGACAATCCGCAAGTCCAAGGCCTGCCCCAGCGCGACGATCGCCGAAACGATCGCAGCGTCATCGCTGTCGTGCTCCAGATCACGGACGAAACCACGGTCGATCTTCAGCTCATTGGCTGGCAGGCGTTTGAGGTACATCAGGCTGGAATAACCGGTGCCGAAGTCGTCGATCGACAGGTCGACACCCATGTCCGACAGCTCTTGCAGCACGGTCATGCTCGCATCGGCGTCGCTCATGGCCGTGGTTTCGGTGATCTCCAGGGTCAGGCTGTTGGCCGGCAGATGGTGGGTCGCCAGCGCCTTGGCCACGCTTTGCACCAACCCGACATGGCAGAACTGTAACGCCGAGAGGTTTACGGCAATGCGCCAGTCGGTGTAACCGAGCACGTACCATTCGCGCATCTGCCGGCAGGCTTCATTAAGTACCCATTCGCCCATCGGAATGATCAGCCCGGTCTTCTCCGCCAGATCGATGAACTTGTCCGGCATCAACATGCCATGCAGTGGATGCGCCCAGCGCAGCAGCGCTTCGGCACCGACCGGGCGACCGTTGGCGGCGTCGAATTTAGGCTGGTAATGCAGGCAGAACTGGTTGTGCTCGATGGCCGCGCGCAGGTCCTGCAACAGTTGCAATTGTTTGCGCGCGTTGGTGTTCATCGACGCATCGAAGAAGCTGTAGCCGTTCTTGCCGCCGCCCTTGGCGTGGTACATCGCCGCGTCGGCGTTCATCAGCAGCTCTTGAGCGTTGTCACCGTTGCCCGGATACAAAGCAATGCCGACACTGGCGGAAATCTGCAGGTCATGTTCGGCAACGCGGAACGTGCGGCCGATCAGGCCCACCTGGCGTGCGGCCAGACCCAGAGCATCGTTGCGCTCGCTCAGCCGCACGAGCAGGACAAATTCATCGCCACCGATCCGCGCCAGAGTGTCCTGGCTGCGCAAGTCTTCACGCAGGCGCACGCCGACTTCGCGCAGCAACTGGTCGCCCATGTGATGGCCGAACGCGTCGTTGACCGGTTTGAAGCCGTCGAGATCGATGAACATCAAGGCGAAGCAGCCGCCCTGTTCCTCGACTTTTCTGATCGCCTGATTGATCCGGTCATCGAGCAGCATGCGGTTCGGCAGGCCGGTGAGCGGATCGTGCAAGGCCAATTGGGTGAGTTCGCGGTTGGCTACGGTCAGGGAGTGCGCCAGATCAGCGGTGCGCGCCTCGAGACGGGCGTCGAGAATCGAGGTCAATAAGGCGATCGACAGCACCGCCAGCGTAGTGACCACCACCAGACTGTCGAGACCGTTGCCCTTCAAACCATTGAGCGTCGCGCCGCAGAAACTGCCATCGGGAAATTGCGCCGCCGCCATGCCGGTGTAATGCATGCCGACAATCGCCACACCCATGATCACCGCTGCGCCGGCGCGAATCAGTCGCACATAGGGCGACTGCTGGCGCAACCGAAAGGCAATCCACAACGCCGCTGCCGAAGCGCCGACGGCAATCAGCAAAGAGGCGCTGAACAACGTCGGGTCGTAATCGATGCCCGGGGTCATGCGCAGCGCGGCCATGCCGGTGTAATGCATGGCGCTGATGCCCGCCCCCATGATCAAGGCGCCGAATGCCAGTTGCGCCAGTGGCAGCTTCGGCTGGCTGACCAGCCATAAGGCAAAGCCGCAAGAAAGCACCGCAATCAATAACGACAACGCGGTCAGGGCGAAGTCATAGCCCAGGTCGATCGGTAATTTGAAGGCGAGCATGCCGATGAAATGCATCGACCAGACGCCAACGCCCATCGCCAACGCCCCGCCCGCCGTCCAGAAATGCACGGCCCGGCCTTTCGCCGTGGCGATGCGTCCGGTCAGGTCAAGCGCCGTGTAGGAAGCCAGAATGGCCACGCACAACGAGATGAGAACCAGAGTGAAGGAGTAACTGCCGATGAGCATGGACGTTCTCGTAACGAGCCGAAACCGTACTGCTTCCATTCTCGGTCGGGCAAATGCGGCGATTGTACTGATTGCGCAGAAGAACGCACTGACAAAGTAACCAAATTGCCATCAAGCCGATGAAACGCTTGTTCGATCGTCCTACAAGGCTCTGCGGTGGGCTTTAAGCTCACCCCTGTGGGAGCGAGCCGGCTCGCGAAGCCGGTGGGTCAGTCGATGATGTGCTGGCTGACTTACCGCTATCGCGAGCAGGCTCACTCCTACATTGGCCTGTGCTACCGGTAATCCCGCGCCAGGCACAGATCCCCTGTAGGAGTGAGCCTGCTCGCGAAGGCGTCGGCACAGCCAACATCTCGCTCGACTGACCCACCGCTTTCGCGAGCAGGCTCGCTCCTACACGTTCAGCGGTTGTCGCTGACGTCGAGTTGGCCGTCCCAACCGCCGCCGAGTGCGGCAATCAGTTGCACGCTGGCAATCAGTCGGTTCTGCAGGATATTCAGCACACTGCGTTCGTTGCTCAGCGCCGTGGCCTGCACCACCACCACGTCGATATAGGCGATCAGGCCGGCCTTGTACTGGTTTTCGGTGAGGCGCAGGGAATCGCGCGCGGCGTCCAGTGCTTCCTGGCGCACCGCTGCTTCGTCTTCATACACCTTGAGCTGGATCAGGTAGTTTTCCACTTCTCGGAAGCCGTCGAGCACGGTCTGGCGGTAGCGGGCGACCGTTTCGTCATAGGCTGCTTCGCTGCGGTCGACCTCGGCGGAACGAATGCCGCCGTCGAACAACGGCAACGACAGCTGCGGGCCGACCGACCAGAAACGGTTCGGCAGGCTGATCAGGTTTTTCGACGTGCTGCTGCTGTAGCCGCCGCTCAGACTCAGGGTCAGGTCCGGGTAATACGCAGCTTTCGCCACGCCGACGTTGGCGTTGGCGGCGATCACCGAGCGCTCGGCCGCAGCGATGTCGGGACGGCGTTCCAGCAGCTGCGAAGGCAGGCTCAGCGGTACTTGCGGCAGGTTCGGGATGCTCTGGCTTTCGGCGATGCTGAAGTTCGCTGGCGCTTCGCCGGTGAGCACCGCGATAGCGTTTTCAAACTGTGCGCGCTGCCAGATCAGATCGACCAGATCGGCCTGGGTGCTTTTCAACTGGGTTTGCGCCTGCGCCACCGCATCGCGCCCGGAAACCCCGGCGCGGTACTGGTTCTGGGTCATTTTCAGCGAGCGTTCGTACGCGGCAACGGTGGCCTCGAGCAGGCGCTTCTGCTGATCGATGACCCGCAGTTGCAGGTAGTTCTGCACCAGTTCCGATTGCTGGCTCAGACGCATCGCCGCCAGATCGGCAAAACTCGCCTGGGCATTGGCCTCATCGGCCTCCAGCCCACGGCGCAGCTTGCCCCACACGTCGGCTTCCCAACTGACGCCCAGTTGCGCGGTATAAGTGTCACGAATACCGCTTGAGGAACTGCTCAGGCTCGAACTGCTGCTGCCGGTGCCCTGACTCGAACGGTTCTTGCCCAGACTCAGGTCGACGCTCGGGTAAAACGTCCCGCGCGCACTGCGCACCAGAGCCTGCGCCTGACGGAACTGCGCTTCGGACTGGGCGACGGTCTGGTTGGCGCTGTTGAGTTTCTCGATCAAGGCGTTGAGCTGCTGATCGCCGTACAACTCCCACCAGGCACCGCGAGCCAGCGAGTCGCTCGGGTTGGCCTGACGCCAGCCTTCAGCTTCCTTGAACTGAGCGATTTCGGCGGTTTGCGGACGCTGGTAGTCCGGGCCGACGGCGCAAGCGCTGAGCAGCGCCACGCACAACGACAGGCTCAACAGGCGCGAGCCGCGTGCGGTGGCCAATTGGATAAGCGAACGGTCAGTCATAGCGGAGTTTCCAGAGCGGCATCAGTGCGCACGCCACGCCATTTGTTGAAACGATGGCGCAGCTTGTCGAGATAGAGGTAAACCACCGGGGTGGTGTAAAGGGTCAGGACCTGGCTGAACACCAGGCCGCCAATGATCGTCAGGCCTAGCGGCTGGCGCATTTCCGCCCCTTCGGCGCGGCCGAGCAGCAGCGGCAAGGCACCGAGAATCGCCGCCAGCGTAGTCATCAGGATCGGCCGCAGCCGTTGCAGGCAGGCGCTGCGAATCGACTCCAGCGGCGACAGGCCCTGATGCCGCTCCAGTTGCAGCGCGAGGTCGATCATCAGAATGGCGTTTTTCTTCACCACGCCGATCAGCAGGAATATCCCCAGCAGGGAAATCAGGCTGAACTCGCCACCGAGTGCATAGATAGACAGCAACGCGCCGACGCCGGCCGAGGGCAAGGTCGAGAGAATGGTCAGCGGGTGAATGTAACTTTCATACAGCACACCGAGCACCAGATACACCGCCAGCAATGCACCGAGGATCATGAACGGCTGGCTCTTCTGTGTGGCCGCAAAGGCGTCAGCAGTACCGGCCATTTTCGCGATGACATCTTCCGGCAGGCCGACTTTGGCGATCGCACGTTCAATGGCAGCACTGCCCTGCTCCACGGTCACGCCCTCGGCCATATCAAAGGAAATGCTTTCGGACGCGAACTGGCCTTCGTGGCTGACCCGGTCGTTTTCCAGACTGTTTTCGTAATGGGCGAACGTTGACAGCGGCACCCGCGCGCCGTCAGCGGTAATCACCTCGACCTGCTTGAGTGTCACCGGATCCTGGGCGTATTTCGGATTGACCTCCATCACCACCTGATACTGGTTGAGGCTGTCGTAGATCGTCGAAATCTGCCGCTGGCTGTAGGCGTTGTTGAGCACGGCGGTGACCATGTTCATATCGACCCCGAGGCGTTTGGCCTGATCCCGGTCAACAATCAACGTCACCTGCTGCGCCCCGGCACCTTCGCGGGCATCGATGGCGGTCAGCTCGGGCAAGGCCCGCAACGCGGTGACCACTTTCGGAAACCACTTGCGCAGCTCGGCGAGGTCGCCGCTTTGCAGGATGTAGGTGTATTGCGAACTGGTCTGCTCGCGGCCGCCGCCAAATTGCAGGTCCTGGTCGGCCATCAGCATCAACTGCGCCCCGGGCACCTTGGGCATTTCCTTGCGCAGACGCTCGATGACTTTCTGCGCCGACAACTGGCGATCCTTGATCGGTTTCAGGCGCACGATCATGAAAGCGTTGTTGGTGCCGTTGTTGCCGCCAATGAACCCGGCCACGCTTTCCACCGCTTCATCCTTGAGCACGGCGCGGCGGAAGGTTTCCATTTTCGGCTGCATGACGTTGAACGACAAACCGTCGTCGCCGCGCACAAATCCGATCAACTGGCCGGTGTCCTGCTGCGGCAGAAAGGTTTTCGGCACCACGATATAAAGCGCAACGTTGACGCCAACGGTGAGCAGCAGGCTGAGCAAGGTCAGACGCCGATGACGCAACACCCAGTCGAGGCTGGTGGCGTATTTGCCGACCATCCAGTCGTTGGTCTTCTGACTCCAGCGTTGCAGACGGTTTTCCTGACCTGGCGTGTGTGGCTTGAGCCAGCGCGCGCAGAGCATCGGAGTCAGTGTGAGGGAAACCACCAGCGACACCACAATTGCCGCCGCCAGCGTGATGGAGAATTCGCGAAACAGGCTTTCGACCAGCCCGCCCATGAACAGGATCGACAGAAACACCGCCACCAGCGACACGTTCATCGACAACAGGGTGAAGCCAACTTCCTTGGCGCCGAGATACGCGGCCTGCATCGGTTTCACGCCTTCGTCGATGTGCCGGGAAATGTTCTCCAGCACCACAATGGCGTCGTCCACCACCAGACCGGTGGCCAGGATCAGGGCCATCAGCGACAGGTTGTTCAGCGAGAAACCATAGAGGTACATCACTGCAAACGTGCCGACCAGCGACACCGGCACCGCCAGGGTCGGGATCAGCGAGGCGCGGAAGTTACCGAGAAACAGGTACACCACCAGCACCACCAGGGCGACGGCGATCAGCAAGGTCATTTCGGCTTCGTGCAGCGTGGCCTTGATCACCGGCGAGCGATCCATGGCCAGATTGAGTTTGACGCTGGCCGGCAGCACCGCTTGCAGGGCGGGCAATTGCGCCTTGATCTCGTTGACCGTCTCGATGATGTTGGCGCCTGCCTGACGGTTGATCACCAGCAAAACCGCCGCGTCATCGTTGAAGAAACCGCTGTTGTAACGGTCTTCGACGCCATCGCTGACTTTCGCCACGTCCTTGAGCCGCAACGCAGCGCCGTCGGCGTAGTGAATGATCAGCGACTCGTAATCCTTGGCTTTCTCCAACTGGTCGTTGGCCTGGATCTGCCACAAACGCTGACCGTCCTCGACCGAGCCCTTGGGCCGGCGCACGTTGGCGTCAGCGATGGTCTTGCGCACATCGTCGAGGGCCACGCCGTACTGGTTCAGCGCCTGCGGTTCGAGTTCGATGCGCACCGCGGGCAGCGAACTGCCGCCGATCTGCACTTCACCGACACCCTGCACCTGTGACAGGCTTTGCGAAAGAATGGTCGAGGCCAGGTCGTAGAGCTGGCCCTTTTCCAGCACATCCGAAGTCAGCGACAGCACCATGATCGGCGCCTGCGACGGGTTGACCTTTTTATAGGTCGGCATGCTGCGCATTCCGCTTGGCAGCAGATTGCGCGAAGCATTGATCGCCGCCTGCACTTCCCGCGCCGCGCCGTTGATGTCGCGGTCGAGGTCAAATTGCAGAATGACCCGCGTCGAACCCTGACTGGAGCGGCTGCTCATGGTGTTGACGCCGGCAATCGCACCGAACGACCGCTCCAGCGGCGTCGCCACCGTCGAAGCCATCACCTCGGGACTGGCGCCCGGCAGACTGGCCTGAACGACGATCACCGGGAAATCCATCTGCGGCAATGGCGATACCGGCAAGAGACCGAAACTGACACCGCCGAGCAACATGATTGCCAGGGAGAGCAGCATGGTTGCCACGGGGCGTTTGATGAAAGGGCCGGAAAGATTCATCGAACGCGATCCCCAACTTCACGCGAATCCCCTGTAGGAGTGAGCCTGCTCGCGATAGCGGTGTGTCTGTCTACCGTGATGGTGCAGGTGCCGGCCTCATCGCGAGCAGGCTCACTCCTACACAAGTTTTGCGTTCCGCCAGTCATACCGCGACCTCTTCACCATCAGCCTTGGCCTTGCCAAAGCGCCTTCCGAGGCGGTCGAAGTACAGGTAGATCACGGGCGTGGTGAACAGCGTCAACACCTGGCTCACCAGCAAACCGCCAACCATCACCAGACCCAACGGCTGACGCAACTCAGCCCCGGAACCGGTGGCCAGCATCAGTGGCACCGCGCCAAACAACGCCGCCAGCGTGGTCATCAGGATTGGCCGGAAGCGCAGCAGCGCCGCTTGATAGATCGCCTCCGCCGGGGCCATGCCCTGGGTACGTTCGGCGTCGAGGGCGAAGTCGATCATCATGATCGCGTTCTTCTTGACGATACCGATCAGCAGGATGATGCCGATGATCGCGATCATCCCCAGATCGTTGCCGCTGAGCAGCAACGCCAGCAAGGCACCCACCGCGGCGGACGGCAAGGTCGAGAGAATGGTGATCGGATGGATGTAGCTCTCGTAGAGCACGCCAAGCACGATGTACATGGTCACCACCGCCGCCAGAATCAGCAGCAAGGTGCTCGACAGCGACGCCTGGAACGCCTGCGCCGCGCCCTGGAACTGAGTCTGCACGCCGACCGGCATGCCGATGTCCTGCTGGACCTGCTCGATGATGTCCACGGCATGCCCCAACGCCACGCCAGGCGCGAGGTTGAACGACATCATCACCGCCGGGAACTGGCCGATGTGGGTGATCGCCAATTGCGCCTGACGCTCTTCGACGTGCGCCAGACTCGACAGGCGTACCTGCGCGCCATCGGTGGTCTTGACGTGAATCTGATCCAGCGCCTGCGGGCCGATCTTCTCCCCCGCCTGGGCTTGCAGCACCACGCGGTACTGGCTGGCCTGGGTGTAAATGGTCGAAATCTGTCGTTGGCCGAACGCGTCGTACAGCGCATCGGTGATGTTCGCCACCGACACGCCAAGGCGCGAAGCGGCGTCGCGGTCGATCACCAGATAGACCTGCAAGCCTTTGTCCTGCAGATCACTGGCAACGTCGGTCAACTCCGGCCGCTGCGCCAACGCCTCGACCAGACGACCGCTCCACTGGCTGAGCAGTTCGGAATCCGGCGACGACATGCTGAACTGGTACTGGGTGCGGCTGACCCGATCCTCGATGGTCAGGTCCTGTACCGGCTGCATGAACAGCCGAATGCCGACCAGTTTGTCCAGTTGCGGTTGCAGGCGCGTGATCACTTCACCGGCGCTCAGATCACGCTCGCTATGGGGCTTGAGGTTGATCAGCAAACGGCCGCTATTGAGCGTAGCGTTGTCGCCGTCGACACCAATGTAGGACGACAGGCTCTGCACCGCGGGATCTTCGAGAATGATCTTCGCCAGTTGCTGCTGGCGCTCGCCCATCGCCGCGAAGGATATCGACTGCGGTGCTTCGGAAATGCCCTGAATCACCCCGGTGTCCTGCACCGGAAAAAAGCCCTTCGGCACGATCACATAAAGAAACACGGTCAACGCCAGTGTGCCGATCGCGACCAGCAAGGTCAGCGGCTGATGCTTGAGCACCCAGCGCAGCATCCGTCCGTATTCGTTGATCATCCAGTCGATGAACGCACCGCTGGCACGATAGAACCGGCCCTGCTCGTGTTCTTGCGGTTCACGCTTGAGCAGGCGCGCGCACATCATCGGCGTCAGGGTCAGCGACACGACCAGGGAAATCAGGATCGCCACGGCCAGGGTGATGGCGAATTCACGGAACAGCCGCCCTACGACGTCGGCCATGAACAGCAGCGGAATCAGTACGGCGATCAGCGACAGGGTCAGGGAAATCAGGGTGAAACCGATCTGTTTCGCGCCCTTGAGCGCGGCCTGCATCGGACTGTCGCCCTCCTCGATGAAGCGCGAAATATTCTCAAGCATGACGATGGCGTCGTCGACCACGAAACCGGTGGCAATGGTCAGCGCCATCAGGGTCAGGTTGTTCACCGAGAACCCGGCGAGGTACATCACGCCGAAGGTGCCGATCAGCGACAGCGGCACGGCCACTGACGGGATGATCGTCGCACTGGCGCGGCGCAGAAACAGGAACGTGACCATGACCACCAGCGCGATGGCGATCAGCAGTTCGTGTTGCACATCGGTGACCGAGGCGCGGATGGTCTGGGTGCGATCCGTCAGCACAGTGACATCGAGGCCGGCCGGCAGGTTGTCGGTGATGCTCGGCAGCAAGGCCTTGATGCGGTCGACCACTTCGATGACGTTGGCGCCGGGCTGACGCTGGATGTTCAGCAGCACCGCCTGATTCTGGTTGGCCCACGCGGCGAGACGCTCGTTTTCAGCACCATCGACGATTTCCGCGACGTCCTTGAGCCGCAACGGCGCGCCGTTTTTGTAGGTCAGGATCAGGTTGGCGTAGTCCTCTGGCGAGGTCAGCTGGTCGTTGGCATCGAGCATCGACACCCGGGTCGGGCCATCGAAGTTGCCTTTCGGCTGGTTGACGTTGGAGGCGCCGATCAGCGTGCGCACGTCCGACAGGTTGAGGCTGTTGGCCGCCAGTGCTTCGGGGTTGACCTTGATCCGCACGGCCTGACGCTGACCGCCGGCAATGCTGACCATGCCGACGCCGCTGATCTGGGCGATTTTCTGCGCCATGCGCGTATCGACCAGATCGTTGAGCTTGGGCAGCAACATGGTTTTCGAGGTGATGGCCAGGGTCAGCACCGGGGTGTCCGCCGGGTTGACCTTGTTGTACACCGGCGGCGCCGGCAGGTCGGTCGGCAGCAGATTGGTCGCAGCGTTGATCGCGGCCTGGACCTGCTGCTCGGCGACATCCATGTTGATGTCGAGGCTGAAACGCAGGGTCAGCACCGAAGCGCCGCCGGAGCTGGTCGAAGCCATTTGCGTGAGACCGGGCATTTGCCCGAACTGGCGTTCAAGCGGCGCGGTGACGGCGCTGGTCATGACGTCAGGGCTGGCGCCCGGGTACAGGGTCATGACGCGGATGGTTGGGTAATCGACCTGCGGCAAGGCCGAAACCGGCAGCAGGCGATAAGCGATCAGGCCGGCCAGAACAATGGCCAGCATGCTCAGGGTGGTGGCTACCGGACGGAGAATGAACAGCCGCGAGATGTTCATGCGCCCTTCTTGGCCTTGTCAGCGGTGGTCGCGTCCGGATTGGCGGCGGACTTGCCTTGCAGGTGTTCGGTCGGCGAGGTCGGCACTTCGCTGCTGTCATTGACCACTTCGACTTCGCTGCCCTCCTTCAGACGATCAGTGCCTTCGAGCACCACGCGATCGCCAGCGGCGAGACCTTCGGTGACCACGGTATTGTCACCGTCGCTGGCACCGATTTTCAGTTGGCGAATGGTGACTTTCTTGTCGCCGTCCAGCGCATAGACAAAGGTGCCGTTGGTGCCGAACTGAATAGCGGCGGACGGTGCCAGCACCACGCCTTTCAGCGTGTCGGCCAGCAGGTGGACGTTGACGAACTGGTTGGGAAACAGCGACTGGTCGCGGTTATCGTAGCGAGCCTTGAATTTGAGCGTGCCGGTAGCCACGTCGATCTGGTTGTCGAGGCTTTGCAGCACGCCGGTGGCCTGCAACTTGGTGTCGCCACGGTCCCAGGCTTCGGCAGGCAGCCTGGCGCCGCTGCGGTAACGGGCCAGCACGGTGTCGAGGCTGTTTTCCGGCAAAGTGAAGGCAACGCTGATCGGTTGCGTCTGGGTGATCACTGCGAGGAAGGTGGTGTCGTTGGCCGCGACGAGGTTGCCGACATCGACCTGACGCAGACCGACGCGGCCGGCAATCGGCGCGCGGATCTTGGTGAATTCGAGATTGAGCTTGGCGTCGTTGACCGCTGCCTGATTGGTCTTGACCGTGCCCAGATACTGGCCGACCAGCGCTTCGGCGGTGTCGAGGGTCTGTTTGGCGATGCTGTCTTCTTTATACAGACCGCGATAGCGCTCGACGTCGACCTGGGCGTTTTTCAGCTGGGCCTGGTTCTGCAGCAACGTGCCTTCAGCCTGGAGCAAGGCGTTCTGGTAAGGACGCGGATCGATCTCGGCCAGCAAGTCGCCCGCCTTGACCATCTGGCCTTCTTCGAAATGGATCTTGACCAGTTCACCGCCCACCCGGCTGCGAACATTGATGGTGTTCAGCGCCGTGACCGTGCCCAGCGCCTTGTAATACAGCGGGAAGTCGCCTTTCACCGCCGGCGCCACGCGCACTGGAATCGGCCCGGTACCCCCGCCGAAGCCTGGGCGCGCCATCCCCGAGCGCCCGGTATGCCCGGCAGTCGCCTTGTCGCCGCCCGCCTTGTCAGCAGAGCCGGTGGGCCAGAATTTCCAGCACAGGACGGCGATCACCAACAGGACAAGCAGGCTGATCAGCCAGCGACGGGACTTGCGGGGGGACGATTGCATGGAGTTATTGACCATTGGGCGCGTGGGCTTCTATTACGGGAGGCTGAACGATAAGCACTGAGTGGATTTAAGCAAAGCAGCTTTACCGGCAATTTACCTTCCACTTACGTTTCAAGGTGTGAGGCAAAACCCTGATACACAAATGAAAACGGCCTGGACAGGGCCAGGCCGTTAACAATTGTAAAAGCCTTACTTGAGAACGGACAGTGCCGCTTCGTAGTTAGGCTCTTCAGCGATTTCCTTGACCAGTTCGCTGTGCAGGACGTTGTCGTTTTCATCCAGCACCACAACCGCGCGAGCGGTCAGGCCTTTCAGCGGGCCGTCAGCAATGGCGACGCCGTAGTTTTCGATGAACTCGCTGCCACGCAGGGTCGACAGGTTCTGTACGTTTTCCAGACCTTCGGCGCCGCAGAAGCGTGCCTGGGCGAACGGCAGGTCAGCGGAGATGCACAGCACCACGGTGTTGCTGATGTCGTTGGCCTGGGCGTTGAACTTGCGCACGGAAGTGGCGCAGGTCGGGGTGTCGACGCTTGGGAAGATGTTCAGGACTTTGCGCTTGCCGGCGAAGTCTTGCAGGGTGACGTCGGACAGATTGCCGGCTACCAGGGAAAAGGCTGGCGCCTTGGAACCGGCTTGTGGCAACTGGCCGTTGACTTGAACCGGATTGCCTTTGAGGGTGACTTGAGCCATGACTTGAGTCCTTCTGCTGGGTGATTGGAAAGCGTGCAAGAAGCGGAAGTTAACCACGAAATCGGCTGACGACCTATGCCCTGTTGGAAATTGTTGGGTGCTGGCCCTGACGATTGTATACAACCCGCTAGAGATCCCCTGTAGGAGTGAGCCTGCTCGCGATAGCGGTCTATCAGTGCCATCTACATTGGCTGACACGACGCTATCGCGAGCAGGCTCACTCCTACAGAAAAGCGGATTTATATTTCGGCTGAGGATTTTGGCGACTTACTGACGCCGGATTTGCACGAGCAGGAAGATCGGATTCGCGAGCAAGCGAAAAAAAGCTGAAATGGTTGGTGCCTGACAAGCCGCCTTCGCGAGCAGGCTCGCTCCCACACTGTCCGGTGTCGTACCGATAGTCCCGACCCCGGCACCGATCCCTGTGGGAGTGAGCCTGCTCACGAAGAGGCCATCAGCCCCGCGGCATCATTTGGCTTCCGACTTCAGTTTCAAATACGACTGGTGCAGGTCGCTCGCCCAGCCATCGATCACCGCTTTCATGTCATCGGCTTTCATCACCTGGGAAGCGTTTTCCAGCGGTTTGCCGGTGCCCTTGCGCACCACCTGCGCGATGACCTGATTGGTCGCGCCATCCATGAACACCGCCTCGGTCGCCAGGGTGGTTTCCTGGTCGCGGATACCGCTGGCCGTGCTCACCGCTGCGGCGACCAGTGCAATCGGGATCACCTCATAGACTTGCAGGCCTTCGGTCTTGCTGCTGACCGCGGTAATCGCCGGCCGTACCACGATCACACCCGGCCCGGGGCCTGCGGCCAACGGCAGCGACTTGCCGAGTTCGCGCTTGAGCGCCTGATCGTAATAACTCGTGATGCCATTGAGCGTCTGCTGGGGGATTTTCTCGGTGGCTTGCGGCTTTGGATACAGCTGGCTCGGTTCCACGTAAACGCTGGTGAATTTGTTGATGTCGAGTTTCGGGTCCATCCAGCGCATCACCTCGGCACCTGAAGGTGACTTGGCCTCCTTCAGTTGGCTGTAATCCTTGAGAAAGCCGGAATACTGGTCAGGCTCGACGGTTTTGCTGGAGCAACCCACCACGCCGAGGGTGGCAATGCACAGCGTGCCCATCATGACGGCTAGCTTCATGCTGTAATTCCTTTGAGAAGGCCAAGACATTTTGCATAGGGGAAATACAGGTATAGCCAAAACCCCGGCAAATGCGATGGCCAATTACAAAGTTCACATCCGACAGCGCGTGTGCCTCGCCAACCGGTATTACCAGGACGATGTCTCTCCACTGCGCAGTGCCATCTCCCGCCGGCTGTTGGCGCGCATCGCTTTGACCAGCGACACCGTCCCTGCCAGCAAAATCGCCGCACCGAACAGAAAGTCGATGTTGTACAGCTGGAAATCCTCCACCGGCCCGATCAGCAATGTGCGCACCACCGCAATTCCCACCAGCGTCGCGAGAAAGTCGATTCCCGGCTCATCGCGGTAGAACACCAGCATCAACGGCAGGCACAGCACCAGCAGCAGCAACAACACCACGACCTTGAACGAACCTTTGCGCTCGACGCTGAACGCGCATTCGTGCGCCCCGTAAGGTTTGTAATCCTCGTCGCGGATCATCGAGTTTTTCTCGTTGATGTAATCGGCGCGGTTGTACTTCTGGATCGGCGTGAAGGTGTTGGACATCTCCATCAGGGTGGTGATGTTCTTGAAGCGCAGGTCGACGCGCTCGCTCCCCTTGAGGTAATACAGCACCGGTTTGTAACCGTAGCGATAGGTGTCGAACGGGAAGGCGGCGGTCTGGGCCTGTACGCCGATCGGTCGTGGCTCAAGCTCGGCGAATGCGCTTTTGTTGGTGGACGAGAGGTTGCGGCTCAGTGGCTGCACCTTGACCTGCTCAAGGAAGATTGGCGTGACGCCGAAGGACCATTGCAGCG
Source organism: Pseudomonas sp. HN2 (assembly GCF_020736465.1). Taxonomy (NCBI): domain Bacteria; kingdom Pseudomonadati; phylum Pseudomonadota; class Gammaproteobacteria; order Pseudomonadales; family Pseudomonadaceae; genus Pseudomonas; species Pseudomonas sp. HN2. Next base: position 2,966,271 of record NZ_CP085885.1, on the reverse strand, counting down.
GCTCCAGACGCAGGCGCAGTTCGTTGCGGCCCAGGTCGTAGCGGTTGAAGGTGCGTTCGGAGACCACCACCGAACCGCCGACCATGAATTCGCCACGCAGGTTGTTGGTGACGCGCAAGGTCAGTTGATCCTTGCCCAGCAACGCCGCTTCGCTGGTCGGAGGTGTGCCGCACCACGCGGTGCTTTCGCCGACACTGCCGAGCTGGCCGTTGCGGTTTTCCTTGAATACATAAAAGTAACTGGCCCACAGCGTCAGCAGCAAAAGCGACGCCGTGAGACCGAGGATTTTTTTGCCCGGACTCACTGATAAGACTCCCTTCTTCGGTTCCATCGTCCAGCCGAAAACCCGCTGGCGACGGCGACTCTACCAAAAGGCCATCAGTGACCCAAGGGGAAATGCCGCATTAGCAGCGAACCTAAGGGTTTCCCCGGTATTCGCGTCAACCCGTGTAGGAGTGAGCCTGCTCGCGAAAGCGGCGCCGGAGGAAGTGAAGCCGGGGTGGGTGAATCCGGATATGTGAGGTGTGTCAGTTGGACTGCCCTCACCCTAGCCCTCTCCCAGAGGGAGAGGGGACTGACCCGGGTGTTTGTTCGAGTTACATCGACTTGGGATATCGCGTCGAACTCTGGTTTTGAACAGCACTCGGTCTGCCCCCTTTCCCCCTCGCCCCCTTGGGGGAGAGGGCTGGGGTGAGGGGGTAAGCTTTTGATCTTAACCGCGATCCCGAGGAATCAACCCCTGCAATTGCTGGGCAAGGAAATTGGCGTCGAAAGCAAAGGTATCCGGATCCTTGAGCCCATTGGTCTTGCGCCACTGCCACGCGCCATCCGCCAACCCGACCAGCGAAATACTCCCGTAGCGCGCCGCCGTCAGCCCCATCACCGCCAGCGAAATCTGCCCGCCGCTGCCCATCACATCCGGCACAAACTCCACCGGCTTACCGGCAATCACGATGCTCAGCTTCTCTGTCATGAAGGTTGAGGTCTCCACTGGCACGCTCGGCCCGGACGCGACGTACGTCTCGCGGCTCACCTCCAGCAGATTCGGCGCCTTGACCGGCTCAAGCCATTGCTCGATCTGGTCGAACAACGCACCAATCCGTGTGGCCCACGCGGCCGATTGCGTAGTGAACAGTTGCTTCTTGTGCGCTTCGCTCTCGGCATAGTGACGAAGCATTTCGCCCAGTTGCTGTACGTCGTTCATGGCGGTGTTCCTTGAAGAGTGCTGCGGACACCGAGCATGGCAGATGCGTGGCAACGGCAGGCGTAAATTTTTGATGGATCAAATTCCCGATCCAAACGACACTCACCGCAAAGCCCCATCAACACAGGAGCACCGCATGCGCACCATCGGCCTTATCGGCGGCATGAGCTGGGAATCCAGCGCCGAATATTATCGACTCATCAATCAGCAAGTCCGTGATCGTCTTGGCCCTTTGCGCTCTGCGCAGCTGTTGATGTACAGCGTCGATTTCGGCCCGGTCGAACAGGCCCAGCACGCTGGGCGCTGGGACGATGCGGCGGCGATTCTGGTGGATGCCGCGCGCAGGCTTGAAGCCGGTGGCGCCGAATGCGTGGTGCTGTGTACCAACACCATGCACAAGGTCGCCGAGCAGATCCAGGCGGCGATCAGCATTCCGTTCCTGCACATCGCCGAACCGGCTGCACAGGCTGCACTCGAAATCGATGCGCGCACGGTCGGGCTGCTCGGCACCGCGTTCACCATGGAGCAGGACTTTCTCAAGCAGCGTCTTATCGCCCAGGGTTTGACCGTGTTGGTGCCGGACGAAGCCGAGCGCAAGGATGTGCACCGGATCATCTACGACGAACTCTGTGTTGGCGTGATCAATGAACAGTCGCGGCAAATCTATCAGCGGGTGATCGAATCCCTCACCAAGCGCGGTGCGCAGGCCATCATTCTCGGTTGCACGGAAATCGGCCTGTTGATTAAACCCGAACACAGCGCCCTGCCCTTGCTCGACACCACCGAGTTGCATGCACAGTCGGCGGTGGCGTTCGCCTTGGGCGACTGAGTCAGTTTTTCGAACGACTGCGCAGACGGGCCATGCTCAGGGTGTCTACCCATTGCCCATCGCGCACGGCGTAGTCGCGGAACAGGCCTTCGGTCTCGAAACCGAATTTGCGGTAGAGACCGATGGCCGCTTCGTTGTCGGCATACACGGCGAGTTCGACGCGGTGCAGATTCATCCAGTTATCGGCAACATCCAGCGCCGCCGCCAACAACTGCGAACCGACACCCTTGCCCTGCCATGCCACTGCGACGGCCATGCCGATGCTGCCGGCGTGGGCGCGGCGCATCCTTGAATAGGCCTCCAGGCCAAGATTGCCGACCACAACACCCTGGTGCAGGGCCACCAGCTTCAGTGCGCTTTCGTTGTCGGCCTGCAATCGCTGGCGCCAGACCTCAACCGACTGAAACGGCATCTGCAGCACCTGCCGCGCGACGGCGGGGTCGTTGTAGAGCGCGGTGATGCCTTCGAGGTGGAAATCGCTGGAGCGTTCGAGGTGGACGGTGGGGGTCGGGTCTGCCATGGGATCGGTCCGTGATCAAGGTATGGCTGGTCACTCTAAACCGCTGATCCGGAATCTGGCGAGATGAAATTTTGGTAGCGAGCCTGCTCGCGATAGCGGCCTCACCACTAACGCCTCTTGCCCGGCAGAAAACGTCTGCCGTACGGCCGCCAATTTTTTCCTCTTAAACTCCAATGTTCAAAGACACCTGCCGACTCGCCTTTCAGGCTACACAACCTTGCTCGGGACAGGCGCCGAGTAAGTCGCTGCAACCGCCCATGCCTTCGCAGGCGAGCCTGCTCGATAAGTGCACCACCCGTCGGATTTCCGCCCGCACCTGTCAGATCTGACAGGTGCGCAATCTCCCTTTTAGCCGTTCAATCACTCCATCGCTCAAGTCCACGGAGTGGCCACCATGTCCGACAACGACTCAATCAACGACGCTCCGCAGCTGCTACAGGAACTCAAAATCCCCGGCCGTACGGGTCCAGTGTCGTCGACGCCCCTGAGGTGGGGCATCAATCTCGCCGCGGCGAAGCTCAACTTCCCTCGTCAGGGCCTGCTCTGCCAGGCCGGGCCTTGGGGGACGATGGGTAACCGCGACTCGTTGCGCATCTTGCGGGACTCCGATCTGCAGATAGCGCTGGAAATCGTTGATGAGGATGCGGTCGGCACCGAGCTGCAAATGTTCGTGGAGGCCAGACACCTTACCGAAGGAATGCACACGCTCTCCTACACCGTCACCCGCCTCGGCGGTACGCCCGAACCCTCGGAAGTGATGCAGGTGCTGGTCAAACTCACCCTCCCCGGTGGTCCTGACCATAGCGAGGGGCCGGGGCATCCGGGACTGGTGATGAGCATTCCCGAGGATATTTTGAAGGACGGTGTCCACCAGGGTAACGTCGATGCTGGCGTATCGATCACTCTCGGAAAAGCTGATGGCTCGCCGCCTTATCTGTTCGCCGCCGCTGGCGATACGCCTCAGTTCAGCTGGGGCGGAATGTTCTTTTCTGGCCCTGCACTGACCCAGGAACAGGCTGACGGCGAGACGCCGGTTATCGTGACCATTCCAAAGAAAACCATCGTAGACGCCGGCGACTCTGGCGAGGCGGGGCTGGCCGTGGCCTTCGAAGTTTATGACCTGGTCGACAATCGCTCCGACGGCTGGAGCGTCGAGCAACGGGTAGTCGTGACCCTTGACAAAACCCGGCTGGGCGCGCCTTTGCTCAAGGAGGCTATCAACAACGTACTGGACGTCGACAACCTGGGCGACGCCGACGGTACGGTTCAAGTTATGGCCGTAAACCCTACCCCACCTTCGCCCCCTCCAGTCCCTCCACAACCGATAGACTTCGAGGTAGGTGACACCATTTTTGTCCGAATCAAAGGCACCCCGAAAGAAGGTCCGCCGATCGACATTGAATTACCGGGAAAAGTCTTGATCAGCGTGCCCAGCGTTCCTGAGATCACCGTGTCCAACGCCGTGCTGCGCCAGCTGGCTCAGGCTCAGATCGCCCTGTCTTATCGCCTGGAGAAGGCCGACGGCAGCGCACAACGGGATGCCAAAACCCAGTTCATCAGCGCCATCGGCGAGATTCACCGGCTCCCCGCTCCCGTGGCACTGGAGGCCAGACAAGGCGCCATCGATCCGCTGCATCCGGAACTGAAACAGGTCACCATCGAAATCGCCTTCGGCCCCTACTTCGCCGTCGGCCAAGCGATCAAGCTGTTTTGGCTCGGCACTCGCCCCGACCTGACCCCCTACCTGCCGAACCTGAACCTGCGACCGATTACCCAAGGCGATATGGACGCCCAACTTCCGCTGCAGATCATCGTCGACAAGGAGCACCTGACACCGATCATTGGCAAAGAGCTGGAGCTGTATTACCAGTTGCTGATCGAGGACTCGGTACTCGGCACCATGAGCAAACTCAACCAGACCCACGCGATCCGCGAATCGATCCACGCCGATATCCTGCAGATCGGCAAACCACGCCAGGAATTGCCCGAGCCGGCAGTCGACGGCGTGGTCAGCGGCGTCCTGCCATCCGATACCAACGGCACCACGCTGACCGTGAACTACCTCAAGACCGTGAAGGGCGACATCGTCACGCGGGCCTGGGAAGGCTCCATTACCGGCGTAAACAGCGACCGGGTCGAACTGAGCTCCTTCACCGCCGGCCAGCCTGTGGCGTTCCCGATCAAGGCCGAACTGATCAAGGGCAATGAAGGCCGGACGGTGAAGGCGTATTACGACATCAAGCGCGCCGCGGGTGGAACGAGTTATTCGGATACGCTGACGTTCAGTGTCGGCGTAGCGCTGGATCTGAAAGAGCCGAAAATCAAGCAAGCCCCGAACGACACCAGCCTCGACCCACTGGAGGCCCAGAACGCCCTGACCTCAGTGATCAACTATGACGGCATGCTGGTCGGCGACAGGATTATCGTCCGCTTGACCGGCGCCCCCGGAACGCCGGCTGCCGGTTCGCACACCACCGAGCCATGGCCCGTCACCACCGTCGGCCCGCAGGAAATACCGCTGGCCGTCTCGGTGCTCGCCTTCAACCTCGCCAAGTCCATCACGCTGGATTACACGGTAACGCGCGGCACCCAGGATCCGAAAGAGTCGCGGATTCGTGCGCTGGCGGTGTCGCCCATTGCGCAAAGCGATTTGCCCGGGCCGCTGATCACGCAGGCCTCCGAACAAGGCGAAGGACCGGAGTTGGACGTCAGTCAATTGACCACCCACGGCACCCTGCGCGCGAACAGTTATCCGCACATTGCGTTGAAACAATATGTCTGGCTGAAAGCGAAAGGGACATTGAAAGGCGGGGGCAACTACTCGAAAACCTTCTGGCAACCGCCGGGTTCGCAAACCAATGCGACGTGGATCGACCAGGGTTTTCACACCCACGACGGCTTTCCACTCCCCGACTTGCAAAGCCTGGAAGATGGCAGTGACCTGAAATTGGAGTTCAAGGCAGGCTTTGGCGGCAGTCAAGTCGAGACAGAGGCCGTGACGTTTGCCCTACGGACTTACAGGATCAAGGCCTACAAAGATTTCCAGGACAGAGTGACGTTTGAAAATGAAATTCCACTTGAACTCTGGCCTGGCTGGCGGTCGGGCACTCCAGAACCCATGTGGGGCATATATACATACAATGACCGACTCAACATTGATCCCGGCCTCTCACCAGCGAGCGGGACGGCTTTTATCCGAACATACAGGTATTCCACTCTAGGTAACGCGACATATATTTTTAGCATAAAGATAGGTCGAGAAGCTCCCGGCAATCCAAGCACGGTGGTATTGAACGTCAACAACATAGATATCACTCCTCCAACCTTAATCGAATCTATACACGTCATTGAACTCAGCGGTGAATTTACAGTGGCGCCGAACCAGGAAAGCATTTTGCGGATAAATATTGATACACCACAATCAGGAGCGGCAATGGCCATTCATGAAATCCTGGTAAAACTTAAAAAATAAACCCACGCAAAATCCAAACAGGCACGACCCACTTACATATTTATAAATACGCAGTTCAAGCTGAAAATACCGCCTCGTTCAACCGAGGCGGTTTTGCGTTGCCGGGTGTCGATATAAAAACTCCACTATTAACCAGTCATTCAAACAGCGAGGCTTGACCGAGATTTTTCTGCTGACCGCGAAGGCGGCGTCACAGGCAATCTTTTCCCAAGAAAAAATCGCCGTTCCGCATCAACCGGTACGGCGATTTTCTAATCCATCAACGACCATTCGTCGGAGACATGTCGACACCTGTCAGATCTGACAGGTGCGCAATCGCCAATTAAGCGCTCTGATAACCCCTGCCCATTCCCAACGCGCAGGAGCTTCATTCATGACCATCTCTACCCCACCGGACAACACCGTCCTCATCCTCAGCCCGCCCATCATCAACGGCCAGACCAAGCCTGTGGAAGGTGGACACACCGGCGTGCCTTTAGTGGCCCATGATCTCATCGGCGGCGCCATTGTCCACGCCGATCCACCGTTGTCGGGCACCATGGACCCCGGCGATGTCATGGAGCTCTGGCTTGAGGGTGAACTGGCCGCACTGGACAGCAAAACCATTGAGGATCCAAACGTGCGCACCATGTTGCGCATTCCCAAGGGTCGACTGCATCCGGACCAGGTCAACAAGCTGTACTACACCGTCAGGCGTGGCAGCGACAATCGAGGCACTTCCACCCCATCGCTGGAAATCCTCTACAACCGTATCCGCCCGGGCCTGAAGGATCACCTGACCGACCCCGGCGGCCACTCCGAACTCAAGCTGCTGCTGCCCGACGTGATCAAGAACGGCGTCGGCGCGGATTTCGTCAGCGCCGAAGTGTGCATGGCCTACCCGTATTGCCGGGCGTATGACGTCATCACCCTCACGTGCAACGGCGAACTGCTGGAACCCAAGCCCAGGGTCAGTCCGAATCAGGCGCCGCCACCGCCGAACCCCGGCGACGAAACCCCCATCACCATTTGCTTCACCGTCACCCGCGCCTTTCTGGATAAGGCGAAACGCCAGGACAACAAACTGCATTTTTCCTACACCGTCACCGATCAGATCGGCAACGGCCCGGACACCTATGCGCCGTGGTCGCCGGTGCAGAGCGTGGATGAGGATCTGGATGGCAAGCGGGTGGACAAGCCCATTCTGCTGAAACGCAGAGAAGACTATCCCGGTGATGACGCGGAAACCATCGACTTGGAGAAACTGACGGGCAATCCATTGCTGCTAGACGTGCTGACCCAAGACAACCCCATGGCGCGGTATGGTTCCGGTGAAGTGTCGGCAGCTCGCACCTTTACCGAACCCCCCGCACTGGAAATAGATACCACGCCAATGCTACTGGATGGGGCACATTTGTACCCTCCACCCCCCCCAACCAGACCAGAGTATTTCCAGCCCATTGAGAAAGCGGCATACATACCTCCGGGCGCACATCAAACCCGACAAGCCCGTGGAGGGAGTCCTCCTTTTGAATACAGCTCTTCCAAACCCACTGTCGCTTCCGTTGATCCGGCAACCGGCCACGTCATCTCGAAAGGAAACGGAATCGCAATGATCAGCGTGCGTGACACGAAAGGAAATACCGTCAGTTATCAGGTTACTTGCGAAAACGTGTACGACCTCGTAGTCAGTGACGAAAGGCGTCTTCCATATGATCAAGCTGTCGCCTTACTATCATCCTTGGGTGCCCAACTCTTCACTGTTGACGGGACGCCTCTACAGAAACAGATTTACCAAGCGCTACTATTCGGAATCCAACAACCGAAAGGAAATGTTTACATTTGGGCCACCACATTCATCCAGCCGAATGATTACTACCTTACCTATGCTTTACAAATCCCGATTCACCCAACCCATCCCGGATGGACGCAACAAAAGTCGATCGCAGAGCGCAGTGCATATCCAATGGGATATAAATCGCGCATCGGCTGATGGAAAAGCCTCCAAGTCAGCGAATGGCATAAAAAAACACAAAGGAGACGGATTTATTTAACCAGTGATTTAAACAGCGGGGCGCGATCGAGTTTTTTCTTTTGGCCGGGACGGCCCTTTCGCTAGCAAGCTGGCTCCCACAGGGAAAGCATTCCGAATGTGGTAGCGAGCTTGCTCATGAAGGGCCAGTGAGGTCGGCGCAAATCGCCTTTTAAACCCAGGCGTTCAAAAGACACCTTCAGACACGCCTTTCAGGCTAAACACCCTTGATCCATTGCCTACAGCCACGCCAGAATTCACCAGTTTGTGCGCCTTGGGTCCGGGGGCATTTCGGTACGCCGGGATCCTTGAGCCTGGTCTGTTAACTCGCGTACGGCCGCCACCCTACCCACCCGACCTCACCCCACCGCCCCGTAAAACCGGTCGTGTGTACGTCGTGCCCGCAGGCTTCAAAACGAGGAACTGCTGGCCGATGTCCGCTAATCATCGCCAATGATCTCGGCCTTCTCATCCCGCGTCGCAGCGCCTGACGCTGTTGGGCGTAGCGCTGCTGATCATGCTCGGGGAGCTGGTGGTGGATCGGATGTTGAATCACTGGAGTCGCGGGGCCGGTGCAGGCAGGCTGAAGCCCTAAAGTGATTGGGAACGACCAACATGTGCTGAGGTCGAGCATTCGATACCCGGATGCCGAATGCCGGTGTTCCAACGGACGAGGCTGTATTAGAGCCGCCGGTCGATAACCCCGCACACCTGTCAGACCTGACAGGTGTGCGCTCTGCCTTGGCATGTTTTCATGAACTGCGTCTTCCTAAAACATGGAGGTTCATCATGAATGCAACAAGCGAACAAGATTTCCAGGAAAGAGTCACGTTTGAAAATGAAATTCCACATGAACTCTGGCCTGGCTGGCGGTCGGGCACTCCAGAACCCATGTGGGGCATATATACATACAATGACCGACTCAACATTGATCCCGGCCTCTCACCAGCGAGCGGGACGGCTTTTATCCGAACATACAGGTATTCCACTCTAGGTAACGCGACATATATTTTTAGCATAAAGATAGGTCGAGAAGCTGCCGGCAATCCAAGCACAGTGGTATTGAACGTTAACAACATAGATATCACTCCTCCAACCTTAATCGAATCTATACACGTCATTGAACTCAGCGGTGAATTTACAGTGGCGCCGAACCAGGAAAGCATTTTGCGGATAAATATTGATACACCACAATCAGGAGCGGCAATGGCCATTCATGAAATCCTGGTAAAACTTAAAAAATAAACCCACGCAAAATCCAAACAGGCACGACCCATCTACATATTTATAAATACGCAGTTCAAGCTGAAAATACCGCCTCGTTCAACCGAGGCGGTTTTGCGTTGCCGGGCGTCGATATAAAAACTCCACTATTAACCAGTCATCAAACAGCGAGGCTTGACCGAGATTTTTCTGCTGACCGGGATGGCCTTTTCGCGAGCAAGCTCGCTCCCACAGTTTGACCGCATTCCAACTGTAGGAGCGAGCTTGCTCGCGAAGGGGCCATCAGGTTCGGCGCAGCTCTTCGATTTAAACGAAGGTGTTTAAAAGACACCTCCAGTCACGCCTTCCAGGCTACAAATCCTTGCGCCATTGCCTACAGCCAAGCCAGAATCCGCGGGCTTGTGCGCCTTGGGGGCGGGTTCTATTGTGGTGCGGTCGCTGAATGTTCAGTGATCGGGTTTAGCAGCTCGGCAAATTTCAAGGCACGCGAGTACTGCCATTACGTTATGGCGGCTTTGCGTGGGGCACTTCGGTGCGCCGGGATCCTTGAGCCTGGTCTGCTAACCCGCGTAAAGCCGCCACCCTCTTCGTTTAGCAGCGAAGGCTGACGGCTCCATCTCTCAAGGAGCTTTACCATGATCAAACCAACACCCAACCCACCCGAAACCGACCCCACCTCCCCCTACGAATCCCTCGATTCCAAAAAACTCCACCAAGCCGCCGACCGCGCCCTCGACCACTACCTCTGCCCACCCGGCTCCACCCCACCGCCCTTCAGCCCCCGCGCCATGTACGCCGTCACCGCCGACACCAAAAACGAAGACCTGCTGGCCAACGCCTGCGAAACCCTCGCCTCGGCCAAAACCATCGCCCAGGAATTCGCCGGGCTGGTCAAACCATCGCAGCGGCGGACGCTGATGGGGATCGCGCAGTTGATCATGCTCGGAGAGCTGGCGGTGAATCGGGTGCTGGATAATCTGGAGTTGCCGCAGTAGCGCTGCGTCACGATGATCGTTCCCACGCGCAGCAAAGGAATGCCTCAAGGGACGCTCCGCGTTCCAGCTCTGGAGGGGGACGCAGAGCGTCCCGGGCTGCATTCCTTCGCTGCGCGTGGGAACGATCAATGACGCGCTGTCGCCGCCGACGCCTTCGCGGGCAGGCCCGCTCCCACAGGGGATTCGTGTCGCTCCCACGGCTGCGGTTACAGCGCCGAATTTGTGGGAGCGAGCCTGCTCGCGAAGGCGGTTGGTCAGTCACTGAAGCTTCGACTGGCAGATTGCGTTCGCGAGCAGGCTCACTCCTACAGGGGATCGGGTCAAGGCTGGAACCATTCGTGGCGTTCGTTGAAGGTTTGCTGGATGAGCTCGGTGAGGACTTTGGTTTCGGGCACGTTTTTCGAGTCGGCGTTGATCGCGAGCCATGCGTGGAGCTGCATGGTCTCGGCGAATAATCCGGGCAGTGCGGTAAGGCCCCGGTCAAATCGGCTCATATATGCCGGAAGCAAACCGATGCAGGCGCTGCAGCGGATCATCTCCAGCATCAACTCATAGGACTGCATCTGCACGACTCCGGCCAATCTCTGCTCCACCAGCTCATTCCATGGTCTGAAACTCTCCACCTGTCGATCATGCTGCCACTGCACCAGCATGAAATCCGCCAGATCTTCCGGCGTTTCCGGGCGCGCCGTCACCCGTGAATAGCGCTTGGCAATGTGCGGCAGATACTCGATCCGCGCGAGGTGTTGCGGTTCGATGGTGGTGAACGTCGGGCCGGGGGTTGGGCTTTCACCGGGCGCGAGCCAGAGGACTATGTCGGCGCTGACGGCACGTAACGACAGCTCACTGTCGAGGGCGATGATTTCCAGGCGCAGGCTGGCGTTGCGCCGCAGCAGTGCGATGAGGTCGCGGCCGAGGATGTCGTGGAGGATGGATTCGGCGATGGCGAGGCGGATCAGCGGTTGCTCGATGATCGGAAGTTTGCGTTCGTGGGCCAGGGTGATGAGTCGGGCCTGCAGTTGCTGGCCTTCGCGGGTGAGGCTGAGGTTGCTGCCCTGAAAACTGAACAGGCTGTGTTGCAGTTGCTGTTCGAGTTGGGCGAGTTGTTTGCGCAGCAGGGTCGAGCGCACGTTGAGGCTGCGCGCGGCCTGCATGAAGCAGCCGCAGCGGGCGCTGACCAGGAAGTATCGGGCGACTTCGCTGTCGATGGTGGCGGCCTGGTCGAGCCAGGATTCGGGTCTGGATTGAGGCGAGTGGTAATCAGCGGCGCCCGGGCGTCCTGCGGGTTCGGTGAATGACATTGATGACTCCCTGTCGATCTTTGTATTTATGAATGTCCATGAATGCCCCTGTGGGAGCGAGCCTGCTCGCGAAAGCGTCTGCACATCCAACACTTGTGGTGACTGACACACCGCTTTCGCGAGCAGGCTCGCTCCCACAGGGGTAGTGGCGGAACTGGGATTAGCGTTTTTCCTCCAGGATTTTGTTCAGTTCAGCGCCGTCGATGCTCAGGGTGGCGGTGTTTAGCATGCCGTCCAGATAAGCCTGGGCGATCTGTTCCTGGCGTTGCGCACGCAGGGCCTGGGTCAGTTGATCGCGCAGTTCATCGAGGGTGGCGGTGCGGGCCGGTTGTTGTTCTGTAAGCTTGATCACGTGGAATCCGGCAGCGCTCTGCACGGGATCGGAAACCGCGCCTACCTTGAGCCGCGCCACGGCGCCACGCACCTCCGGCACCAGTTGCTGCAACGGTTGCAGCCCGGTGTCACCGCCCCGCTCTGCCGTGACGCGATCCTGCGAATATTGCGTAGCCAGCGCGGCAAAATCCCCCGGAGCGGCCTGAGCTTTCTTGCTCAACTCGGCGGCTTGTTTGCGCACCGTTTCGACATTCGCCGCATCGCCGACACCCAGGAAAATCTGGCTGACCCGATACAGCGCCGGCGTCTGCCAATTGGCCTTGCCGGCGTCGTACGCCTGCTGCAACTCAGCCGCACTTGGATACTCCGCCGGCACTTGACTGACAGAGCGCAAATAATCACGAAACACGATCTGTTCTGTCGCCGCCCGGGTCTGCCGCGCTACGTCGGGACGCTGTGCCCAACCCTGCGCATCGGCCTGCTCCAGCACGGCTTTCTCCGCCAGTCGCGAACGGATCCAGCGCTCCAGTGCCTCACGGTTGCCGCGCAGTTGTTCACGGGTTTGCGCCGGGACAGTCTCGAGCAGCGCCTGCAATTCCTCTGGCGAAACCTGTTGATTGCCCAATCGCGCCACGGCTGGCCCGGCTGCAACCGTCATTACCGGCGACGGCTGCTGAGCGGCAACCGGATCACTCCCCGGTCGCAGCACTAGCGCCACGGCCAACACCAACAACGCCACCGCACCGGCGCCGATCACCACGGCTGGCTTTTTCACAGCGCGACTTCCTCTGTTTCGTCGACGGCGGCTTCTGCAGTTTTCGCACCCGCGCTCTGGCTGAAATCGCGCAGGTAAACGATGAACTCCTGCAACAGGCGATCCCACAATTCCAGGTTGCCACGCAGGTGCTCATTGCTCACGCCTGCGGCCACGACCACGTCCATTTCCATGACCAGAAACTCGCCCTGCAACGACAACCGCGCAAACCGCCGTGTCGCGTTCCACTGCTCCGCGACGCCCTGGGGCAAGTCACCCTGCACGCGCAGGGCGCAGCTGAAGGTGAAATCGACAAAGCTGGCCTGCTCCAGCGCCGGATTGCCAAAACGCACGGCGTAGCCGATGCCCTGGCTGGCGCTGAGCAACTGGACGATGCCGTTCTGTTCGCTCGGGTTGACGCGATAACCAGCGGCTTGCAATACCTCGGCCAGCGATTGCGGGGAAACGTGGGTGATCAATTGAGTCATGGCTTCTTCCTTGCTCGTGAGTCTTATGAATCAGTGCGCGATCGCGGCTTGCGGCGCGTCGAATTGGGTTTTGTAGAGCTCGTCGCCAAAGCCCTGGGCCAGTTCATCGAACTTGACCCGGGCACTGCCGGCGAAGGGCTGGCGGATCTTCATTACTTCGGCGACGTCGATGTTTTCGTAGGCCGTCAGGATCTGTTTGGCGACGCCGTACATTTGCTGATTCTTGACTGAACATTGCTGCACTTGTGTGTCACGTTCCGCCAGTTGCGCTTGCAGCTTCGCCCGTTCGGCTTCTTTGCCGCGGGCAAGAACCAGCAAATCGTCATAGGCCTTCTTGAACTTACCGGTCTGCTCAGCGCTGGCCGCCACTTGCGCCTGGGCCTGGCTGTTCAGGCTTTGTTGCTGCCCGGCCAATTGCTCGGCGAGGCCTTTGGCCTTGGCCAGTTCGGCAGTCAATTGCTTGATTTGCGCCTGGGCAGCCTTGGCTTCGTTCTGCGCCGCCAGTTGCGCGGCGCTGGCCTGGGCCTGCTGACTTTGCAGGGCCTGCAATTGCTGGGTGGTGCTGCGCAATTGCGTGCGCAGGCGTTCCTCCATGCCTTCGGCGCTCGCCCCGCTGGCAATCAACAAACCCAGGCCCAACGCCAGAAAACGCGTGTTCATAAAGCTCTCCCGGCGCCCTAGAAGCGCGTGTTGATCTCAAGCTGCAAGACGTCGATGTCGAACGGCGCGCCGTACACCGCTTCGGTGCTCATCCAGCGGCCGGTGGCGGAAACGTTCTTCGCCAGGCCGTAGTTGCCGCCCATGAAATAGCCCTTGGCGTTGGTGCCGCCGAGGTGGAACGACGAGTCGTTGAAGCCATCGGGCAAAGCGTCAGGCTGGATGTACTTGTAGCCGGCGAACAGGTTCCAGTCGCCCTTGCGCTTGAGGTCCAGCGCGTTGCCGAGAGTGAACTGCACCATCCATGCGTTGGCGCCGCTTTCGATCTCGCCGTTGCTGTCGAGGTTGTTGACGATCTGCCCGGCGGAACGCTTGCGCATGTCGCCTTCGTCGTAGCTGAGGTTGTGGATGTAATTGCCCTGGCTGCGCAGTTTGAAATCCTGCGGCAGGTCGGCGTCCCACACGACGTTGAGATCGAGCAGGTTGAACTCGGACGCAAGCCCGACGAATTGCGGCTGCGGCGTAGTGCTTGGGTTGAGTGGGTTTGGCGTGATGTCACGCAGCAGGAACACGCTGTTGCCCTTCTGCATGAACGCTGCGCGAGTGCCGTCGCTGTCGCAGCCCGGCGCGCCGGCCCACGGTTCGCAAGGGCTGGAGCGCTGACCCTGAATGTCGTCGAAACGGTAGTAGGCCAGCGCACCCTTCAGGCGGTTGTTGCTGTTGATCGCCCACTTCGCCCCGAGTTGCGCGCCGTACAGCCACTTGTTGTCGCTCTCTTCCTTGTCGAAACCGTTGCTGCTGGAGGTGTCGTTGGTGTAGTCCACCGGGAACGCGCCGACGGTGCCGAACACGCCCCAATCGCGGTTGAGCTTGTGGTCGAAGATCGCTGCCACACCGTCGAAATTCAGGTCGTTGGAATAGAGCATGTCGGTGGACATGAACGGGTTGGCGAAGCGCCCGCCGGTCAGGGTCAGTTCGTCCATTGGCTTCCAGCTCAGGTAGCCCTGATCGAGCCAGATGTCTTTTTTGGCGAAGCCGCCGCCGAGGTTCTGCGTAGTCGAAACCGGGTTGTTGTCCGAACCGGTGCCGATGCGAATGCCGGCGGTCCATTCCTCCGAGATCACCGCTTTCATGCCCAGCCGTGCGCGCAGGCGAAAAAGGTTTTCGCGGTCCTCGCGGGTGTTGAGCAACGGCGGCAGGCTGGTGCTGCTGTTGGGGTTCACGTCGTACGGGCCGTTGTTGTTGAGCTTGGCGAAGTCGACGATTTCATTGCTGTTGTTGCCCGAGTAGTAACGCGATTCATCGCGCAGGCGAATGTCGCCATCGAAACTGATGCGCGAGGCCCAGTCCGGGAAGGTATTCGGCGCTGCCCAGTTTTCCTGTTTGGCGGTGGCCATGACCTCGGCTTTGACCTGATCGCGAATCTGGTCGCGCACCGCTGCCGGCACATACTGCACGCGCACATCCCCCGGCGCGGCGACCGGCCCGGCCGCTACCGCAGTTGAAGCCGCCGCTTGTTTGGCCTGCGCGGCTTCATTCTGCGCCTGGGCGATCAGCGCGTCGGCCTTGTCCTGTTTCAGAATGCCCTGCTCGACCAGCAAGCGGATCAGATTGATCGTGGCGTTCTCCGACGGCGCGGGCGCTGCCACGGCCTGACCGACCAGGGTCGCAATGACCATGCCGACCGCCAGGGACAATCGATTCACGTTGGAAATCATCTGCACACAACTCCTTTTGCCGAAGCTTGAAAATGGGTTAGCCCGGACGCCGCCCTTGCAGGGACAGGCGCACAGGTAAAGTGATGGAGGCCGGAGGCCGTTCGCTGAGCGCCGGCGCACCGCGTAAAGCGGCCAGCACCTGGGTATCGATTTGCGGGTTGCCGCTGGACTTGATCAGCTCGACACGGGTGATCTCGCCGACGCTGCTCAGCCAGACGTCGGCCTGCAGCGAGAACGCGAGGTTGCGCAGGTCGGGGTTCTCGCGCAGCAGACGCTGGAAGGTGAACGCCAGAAACTGGCTGTACGTGCCCGTGCCCAGCCGCCCGCCACCCGCGCCGGCCATGCCGCCGCCCTTGCCCGCGCCGATGTTGAAAGCATCGCTGCCGGCCTGAGCATCGCCGTCCATCTGCATCGGGTTGGCCAGATCGTCCGCCGGCGATGGCGGCGCCTCTTCCTCAGGCTTGACCTCTTCCGGCTCCGGCGTTGGCTCAGGCTCGACGACTTTTTCTTCCACCGGGGTTTCCGGCTCCGGTGGTTTCTCCGGGGGCGGAGGTGGCGGTGGCGGCAACGGAATGATCGTCGGCACCTTCGGCGCTTCACGGCGCACGCCGGCCGTGTCGTTGGCCCACTGCCAGAGGAACCACGCGGCGAGCGCGCCGACCAGCAATCCGGCGCCCCACTTCACATAGCGCAACGGCGACTTTTTCACGGGCGGCGGCTCGATCGGGAGTTGTGCGGTCATGACTCAGCCCTGACTCGGTTTGCCGGTGACGAGACCGACCTGGGACAGTTCGAGCCGACGCAGCAGATCGAGCACTTCGATGACTTTCTGGTACTGCACCGTCGCATCGCCGCGCACGATCACCGGGAAATCCGGGCTTTGCGCTTTCTCGATGCGCAGGCGCTCTTCCAGTTCGGCCAGCGTCACCGGATAGGCATCAAGGAACACCTGGCCGCCGTCGTTGACCGAGATCGCCTTGGTCTTGGCCTCTGACAGCGACACCGAAGCGCTGGCCTTGGGCAGGTTGATCTGGATCCCGGAGACCTGCGCGGTGGCGGTGAGGATGAACATCACCAGCACCACCATCAGCACATCGACCAGCGGGGTGATGTTGATGCTGTCCACCGCGGCATCTTCGTCATCGTCATGGGAGGCATTTACGGACGCCATGGCAGTGCTCCTCAGGCCGGTACAGAGTGATTGGCGTGATGGCCGCGCTGATGCGACGACTCACTGAACTGGCTCTCGCCGTGCATCTCCGCCAGACGAGTGATGAACTCGTCGACGAACACGCGCATGTCGGCGCTGACTTCCTTGTTGCGGGTGATCAGGCGGTTGTAGCCAAACAGCGCCGGAATCGCGACGAACAGGCCCATAGCGGTCGCGAGCAACGCGGCAGCCATGCCCGGCGCAATGGCGTTGATGTTGACGTCGCCGGCCATTGCCGTGCCGAGGAACACCACCATGATCCCCAACACCGTGCCGAGCAGGCCGATGTACGGGCCACCGGCGATGGCGTTGGACAGGGTCGAGAGTTTCGAACTCAACTGCTGGTTTTCGCGGGTGCGCACGCCATCCATCGAGCAGCGAATGGCTTCGATGGTCGCGGCGGAAACCGACGAGGTATCCGCGCCCTGCTCGCGGCGGGTGCGGATCTCTTTGACTGCTACCAGATACAAGCGCCACAGCGACGAGTGCTGCAGGCGCTGGGCCAGTTGCGCATCGTCGGCGAACATCTCCAGGCGCGTGCCGACCTTGGCGAACTGCACGCGGAAGTCTTCGTTGGCAGCGCTGACGCGGCTGAGGCTGCGGTTCTTGCGCAGCATGATGATCCACGACTGGAACATCATCAGCACGAGCACGGCGATGATCACCCAGGCGTCGATAGGCACTGCGTTGAGCAGAAAGCCAAGACTGCCGAAACCGAACCCGGACTGTTCTTCATCGACGCCGTAAGCCACCAGTTTCGACTCGGCGCCTTGCGAGGTCGCATCGGCGAGCAATAGCGCGGCCGGACGGGCGACTTTCGACAGGCGCAGTTCGTCGATAGCGCCAGCGAATGGCTGGAACGCACCTTCCTGCAGATCAGCGCCGATGGCCATGACCGAGTTGAATGCCGGCATCGCCTGAGCCAACGCAGCACCCTCGCGACCGTTGATGTACAGGGTGACTTTCGAGCCCTCGGCGGTCAGCGCAACGTGTTGCCATTGCGCCGGTGTCAGCGCCTGGGTGGCAGCGGCGCGCTGGCCATCGATCTCCACGAACGGCAGGCCCTGGCTGACGCCGATCAGCAGACTTTGCGTGCCTTCGCGCCGAGCGAGAATCAGTTGCTCGCCACTGGCCTGATCCAGACGCAACCAGGCGCTGAAGGTGAATGCGCTGCCAGGATTATGTTGCAGCGACGGACTGGCCGGCAGCAACAACGGCTGACCGCTGAACTGCAAGGCGCGCCCGACCACGCCATCAATCGCTGCGCCAGTCGCGCTCTGCGCAGTGTTGCCGTACGCCGTGGTGTCTTTCGCCGGCGTGCCGGTGGGGCCGTCGAAGTGATAGAGCGCGGTGTAACTCGGATCGAAGGTCAACTGGCCGTTGCCGGTGGCCGGGGCTTTCTGGTTGCCGTAATACATCCAGATATCCTGACGCTGACCGCCCTCGATATTCGGCACATCGACCCAGATCAGCGCCATGCCCATCAGCGCATCGAAGCTTTCGATCTGGTGGTTGAGCACGGTTTTGTCATCGGCAGCGACGAAGCGCAGGTCGGAGCCGTCCTCTTTGACACCGTCAAAAGTGAAGTTGCCGGTGTGCAGACGCACCAGCAGCGCGGTGCGGCCGAGGGCCTGATTGATCGCCGCGCCTTGCGGGGTGGTGTCGACGGCAATCTGTTTGCGGTAATGCCAGTCGTCCTGCCACCAGGCCTGGGCCGTGGCCGGGAGCACGAAGCCCAGGCAGATCAACAACGAAAGGAGAAGGCGTTGCATGGACGTGCTCCGTTAGAAAGTGGCTTGAAGGTTGAAGTGCAGGCGCGATTCCTGTTTCGAGGTGTTCGGCCCTTCGAGTAGCGGATAGCCCCAGTCGAGGCTGCCGGACAGCCATTTGCTCAGGCTGGCGCGGGTGCCGAGGCCGACGCTGGCCAGGGCGTAATTGGCGTCCTGGTCCGGCAGTTCGTCGCGCAGGTACAGCTGCGCACCTTCGGCGAAGGCGTAGAAGCGCCAGTCCTGCATCCACGTGCCAGCGAATTTCGCCAGCGACGGTGTGCGCAATTCCTGGCTGAGCAAGTAGCCGTCGTCTGCCGTGCGTTCAGCGGCGAGATAGCCGCGCACCGAGGTGGCGCCGCCGGCGGAGAATTGCTCGTTGGAAACCAGCGGCCCCGAGGCCAGTTGGAACGCCGCTTTGCTCGCGCTCTGCCAGTCGTTGTCGAAGGTCCAGGTGTAATTGGTGTCGCCCTTGAGCACGGCGAAACTCGGTTTGGCGCGGTAGCGTTTGTAGTCGAAATCATCGTCGTCGCTGCCGTAGCCGAATACGCTACGGGTAGCGGCAACCAGGCTCAGACCGAGGCCGAGCTGGCTCTTCTCGCTGTAGCGATAACCGTTGTAGGCGAACGTGAACGGCGCGTATTTGAGCGGCACCTTGTCGCTTTCGCCGGACAGGCTCAGGCGCTCGTCGAAGTCCTTGAAATCGATGCCGACCGACAGCGAGTTCGACCAGTTGCCGCTCGAGGGCAGCGTGTAAATCGCCGCGACACCGTAGGAATGCCCTTTGCCGAGGACGTTGCTGCCGCCGATGGTGGCGACGTTGCTGTCGGACTGGTAACCGGAGAATTGCACGCTCCAGCGTTCGCTCAGCGGCGCTGTGTAGGAACCGGACCAGACCTTGGCGTTGTCGGTTTCCTGGGGTGCGGTGAAGAACGTCAGGTTGACGCTGTGGCCGAGCTGCCACAGGTTGTTGTAGCCGAGGCTGGTGACGCTGCGCAGCTTCTCGGTGTCGGCACTGTAATCGTTATTGAGGCCGACGCTGGCCGTCCACGGATTCTGGTCTTCGACCTGCAGATCGACGTCCATGGTGCCGGGCCGCTGACCTTCGCGCACCAATGGCATGACCTGACGGCCCGGGGTCTTGTTGAGCTGCGCCAGTTCGCCCTGGACCATGGCGAAGTCCGGCACCTCGCCTTCCTTCAGCGCCGGGACGTTGTCGCGAATGTCCAGCGGCGAATAGTGTTTGGCGCCGACCACACGCACCCGGCCGACCTTGGTTTCGCTGACTTGCAGATAGACGATGCCATCGGCCACGGCCTGCTCCGGCAGCTCGACGAACACCGATTGATAGCCGCGTTCCTGATAGGCCTTCTGCAACGCATCGCGGGCACCTTCGATGTCGCTCAAGGCTTTCTGCGGGCCGAGGAACGGATAGACCGCTTCTTCGATCGCCCGCGCATCAAGCACGGTATTACCGCGCACGAAGTATTCGTTGACGTCGACCAGACGCTGCGCAGCGGGCGCGTCTGTACCCTCCTCGGCCAGCGCCGGCTGCGCGCTCGCCGTCACCAGCAGCCAGCCCCACAGCGCCAGCCGTGACGTGAAAATCCGTTCCACACTACCCCCTGAAATTCGCGATGACCTGTGGGCGTTAGCGCCCGGTGTGATGCGTCAATTGCTGATCGTTGTGGCGCACGCGTGCTTGCCCAGCCAGGTGTGCAGCAGCGCGAAGTTCGGCGAGAACTCGGGCATTTGCAGCAACGCGCCGCAGAACACTTCGCCGATGATTTTCTGAATCAGCAGCACCGCGCGCGGCTCGTTGAGCAACGTGGCGATGTCGCGACTGAGGGCGGTGAAACTCCAGACTTTCTGGTTCAGGCCGAGGCCGACGAACCAGCGGAACAGCAGGTTGTAGTTGAGCTGTTCATAGAGTTGCTGTTCGCTGGGCACCGAATACAGCAGTTGCAGGAGCAGGATGTGCATGACCGTTTGCGCGGGAATGAGCATGCCGGGCGCGGCGTTCAGGTCGCGCAGCAGATCCTGGTGAGCGTCGAGCAGATCGTCGATCTGCGGGCGCAACAACACCAGCGAATGGCCCGGCGGAATGTAGCTGGACACTTCTTTCAGAGCGCCCTGCCAGTCCTCCTGCGAGACGATCCAGACCCACGGCGCGCCGTAGCGATACACCGAAACCGGCTTCTTGCGCGCGGCTTCGACGATCTTCGACAGACGTTGATCGAGCTCCTGCATGCCCACTTTCGAATAGCGTTCCATAGTCCCCATTGCCTCACTCCCGGTGTCCCGCCTCGGCTTGCAAAGTGCGCCTCTAAAGACCCCTCAAGCGCGTTACACAGGCATGACCGGACTGGCAAAGGGCTACCGAACTTTTGTCATAAAAGCTTCATTACCGGTGGCCATAGCGGTTGCGCCGCCCCCCCCTGTAGGAGTGAGCCTGCTCGCGATGGCGTCAGGTCAGCCAACTCTTCTGTGACTGACACACCGCAATCGCGAGCAGGCTCACTCCTACAGGGGATTTGTGGTTGTGCACATGAACCTGTGGGAGCACCGTTGCGTGACATTCGCGTGACATTCACGGGGTTAAATCAACGGGCATTCAGGCGTATAACCTGTAGAGACTTTTTGATCTGCATGCGGACATCAACACGGGGTAGCGACATGACCACAGCAAACATCCTTGGCAATCTGTTCCCTTCTGTCAGCGACATCCCGGAAAAATACCGCCTTGAGGCTCAGGTCGAGCAACGCGAATATCTGGTCGACGGCCAGTTGCGCCGCTGGGACGGCCCACTCGCGCAGGTGCGCAGCCCGGTGTACCTGAAAGGTGCAAACGGTGAAGAACAGGTCATTCTCGGCAGCACACCGCTGCTGGATGCCGACACCGCCCTCACCGCCCTTGATGCCGCCGTCCGCGCCTACGACCGCGGCCAGGGCCTGTGGCCAACCATGCGCGTGGCCGAGCGCATCCAGCATGTCGAAGCGTTCCTCGGCCGCATGCGTGAGCAGCGCGAAGCCGTGGTCAAGCTACTGATGTGGGAGATCGGCAAAAACCTCAAGGACTCGGAAAAAGAATTCGATCGCACCTGCGATTACATCGTCGACACCATCAACGCCCTGAAAGAACTTGATCGCCGCTCCAGCCGCTTCGAGCTGGAGCAGGACACCCTCGGCCAGATCCGCCGCGTGCCACTCGGCGTCGCACTGTGCATGGGGCCTTACAACTATCCTCTCAACGAGACATTCACTACGTTGATTCCGGCGCTGATCATGGGCAACACCGTGGTGTTCAAACCGGCCAAGCTCGGCGTGCTTTTGATTCGGCCATTGCTCGAAGCCTTCCGCGACAGCTTCCCGAGCGGTGTGATCAACGTGATCTACGGCAGCGGCCGCGAGACTGTCAGCGCGCTGATGGCCAGCGGCAAGATCGACATTTTCGCTTTCATCGGCACCAATAAGGCCGCCAGCGACCTGAAGAAGCTGCACCCGAAACCACACCGTTTGCGCGCCGCTCTCGGTCTGGATGCGAAGAACCCTGGCATCGTCTTGCCCGAAGTCGATCTCGACAATGCCGTCAGTGAAGCAGTCACCGGCTCACTGTCGTTCAACGGCCAGCGCTGCACCGCGCTGAAAATCCTCTTCGTGCATGAAGACGTGGTCGACAGCTTCATCGAGAAATTCAACGCCAAACTGGCCACGCTGAAACCGGGCATGCCGTGGGAAAGCGGTGTTTCGCTGACGCCGCTGCCGGAATCCGGCAAGGTGGATTATCTGCACGGCCTGGTGGCAGATGCGCAGAGCAAGGGTGCGCAAGTGGTCAACCCGAATGGCGGCGAATCCCGCGCGTCGTTCTTCTATCCGGCGGTGCTGTACCCGGTGAACCCGCAGATGCGCGTGTATCAGGAAGAGCAATTCGGCCCGGTCGTGCCGATTGTGCCGTACCGTCATCTCGATACCGTGATCGACTATGTGCTGGAGTCGGATTTCGGCCAACAGCTGAGCATCTTCGGCACCAACCCGGTGGCGGTCGGCCGACTGGTCGACACCTTCGCCAATCAGGTCGGGCGGATCAACCTCAACGCCCAGTGCCAGCGCGGTCCGGACACTTACCCGTTCAACGGCCGCAAGAACTCCGCCGAAGGCACGCTCTCGGTTCACGATGCGTTGCGGGTGTTCTCGATCCGCACGCTGGTGGCGACCAAATTCCAGGAGAGCAACAAGGATTTGATCAGCGAGATCATTCGCGGGCGTGATTCGAGCTTCCTGACCACCGATTACATCTTCTGAGTCGGCTATCGGGCAGAGTTGATTAATCCTGCTCGATAGCGGCCGCCTCCCGGCGTTTCAGTGTCTACACTGAGCCCAGCATTGCTGGATGCCCGGGAGGCTGACCATGCTCGATTACTTCGCGTTGGGCCTGTTGGTGTTTGTCGGTCTCGTGCTGTTTTACGGGATCATCGTGCTGCATGACATCCCGTACGAGATCGCCGTCCACCGCAAGCACCCGCACCAGGATGCCATTCATGCCACTGGCTGGGTCAGCCTGTTCACCCTGCATGCGCTCTGGCCGTTTTTGTGGATTTGGGCGATGGCCTATCGGGAGGACCGCGGCTGGGGCTTCGGTGATGGCAAACCCGTGCAAAACCATGTCATCCGGCTGGAGCAGCAAGTGCTGGAGCTGCAGGGCCGCATCGAGCGACTCGAAGCGCAGTCTCCTGCTGCCCCTGCTACCGATACGCGGGGGATCTGAGCATGGACCTGTTGCTCATCCTCACCTACGCCGCACTCTGTGTCGCCATCTTCAAGATCTTCCGCATTCCGCTGAACAAGTGGACGGTGCCCACGGCTGTTCTGGGCGGCGTGCTAATCATCGGCGCGCTGATTTTCACCATGAACTACAACCATCCCTATTCCGAGGTGGCGCGCTCCTACTTTGTCTCGGTGCCGGTGATTCCGATCGTCAGCGGCCAGGTCGTCGACGTGCCGGTCAAGGGCAACGAGCCCCTCGAAAAAGGCGACGTGCTGTTTCGCATCGACCCCACGCCTTTTCACAACCGGCTCAAATCACTCAAGGCGCAGCTGGTAGCCGCCAAGGGCGATCGCTATCGCATCACCGAACTGATTCGCCGCAACTTCGGTACTCAACGCGAACTGGACGCGGCCATCGCCCGCACCGACGATCTGCAGGCGCAACTGGACAATGCTCAGTTCGAGCTGGACAACACCGTGGTGCGGGCGCCGAGCAAAGGCTTTGTGACCCATGTTTCGCTGCGACCGGGGATGATGGCGAGCAAGCTGCCGTTGCGCCCGTCGATGGTGTTTATTCCCCAGGAAGGTCAGTATTTTGCCGCGTGGATGCGTCAGAACAGCCTGCTCCGCCTGACCGTGGGCGATGAGGCCGAAGTGGCCTTCGATGGCATTCCCGGCAAGGTGTTTGCGGGACGGGTGAAAAGCGTCATCGGCGTGATCGCCGAGGGGCAGGTGCAGCCTTCCGGCACGCTAATCAGCTACACCGGCTCGCCGCCGGCGGGACGGGTGCCGGTGATCATTGAAATCACTGACCCGGCTTTCGCCGAATACAGCGCGCTCATGCCTGGCGGCGCTTACGGACAAGCGGCGCTGTACAGCCAGCACTTCCATCACATCGGCGCGATGCGCAAAATCCTGCTGCGCATGTCGGCCTGGATGAATTACATTTTCCCCTTCCATTGATTGGCTGATCGAGACACGAGGTTCGCACTGACTACTTACAGCTCCCACCGCCTGCCACCACTGTTGCGCCGAATCCTGCGCCCGCTGCTGGACCCGTATCGGCGCTACCGCCACGCCCGACTGATCCATTCCGTTCGGGTCGCGCTGGGGTTGCTGGCGACGATTCTGTTGACCACCGGCATCAACCTTCCCCACGGCGAGTGGGCATCGGTGACGATGCTGGTGGTGATCGGTGGTTTGCAGCACCACGGCAATATCGGCAAGAAAGCCGCCGAGCGCGCCATCGGCACCTTGATCGGTGCAGGGGTGGGGTTGGCGCTGGTGGCGCAACATGCGTGGCTGGGCCTGCCGTGGCTGACCTATTTTTCCATGGCCGTGGTGTGTGGCTTTTTCTCGTATCACGCGATCGGCAAGGGTGGCTACACCGCCCTGCTCTCGGCCATCACCGTGTTCATCGTCGCCGGACATGGCGACAACCCGATCACCGATGGTCTGTGGCGCGGTGTCGACATCTTGATCGGCATCGCCCTCGCCCTGGCTTTTTCCTTCGCCCTCCCGCTGTACGCGGTCTACTCGTGGCGCTACAACCTCGCCGATGCCTTGCGCGATTGCGCCACGGTGTACGGGCGCATCATCAACGGTGAAGCGGTCAGCGCCGACGAACATGTGCGGCTGATGAGCAAAGTCGGCGCGGTAATGGTGCAATTACGCTCGCTGATGCCGTCGGTGTCCAAGGAAGTGAAAATCTCCATGACCGAGCTCGACGCCATTCAGCGCAACCTGCGCATGTGCATCAGCACCCTGGAAATCCTCGGCAATATCCGCCCCAACGCTAGCGACCCCGCGGCCACGGCGCATCTGCAAACGGCGTTGAAGGCTGAGCACCGGCAGATTCGCGTGCAACTGATCGGCATGGCCCGCGCGTTGAAAACCGGCGCGTCGCAGCGGCTGGAGCGTCCGATGGAACTGCCGGCAGCGGACCTGGATGCGCCGGTTGCCAATACGCTGGACGGCTATCGGATGCTGACGCGACAACTGGTAGCCAATATCAGCGAAATGCGCCAACGTCTGGCGGCCACCGCGCCGCGCTGGAACATCTGAACCTTACTGTGCCGCCAGCCGCCGGGCTTTCCAGCCCCAGCCTTGTTGCATGCCGGCGGCGGCCAGCAGAATCGCCGCCACTCCGATCCATTGCAGCAGTTCCAGGCGGTGGCCGAAGGCGAACCAGTCGACGAAAATCGCCGCAATCGGATAGATGAACGACAGCGCGCCGGTCAGCGCTGTCGGCAACTTTTGAATGGCGCCGTAGAGCAACACATACATCAGACCGGTGTGAACGATGCCCAATGTCACCAGACTGGCCCAGGCGTCGGCACCTTGCGGCAGCGCACCGAAATGTGCGAACGGCGCGAGCAACAATACGCCAGTGCAGACTTGAATCAGCGCGATCAGATGTGGCGGCGTGCCGGTCAGGCGCTTGATGATCAGTGCGGCAATCGCATACAGAAACGCCGCCCCCAAGGCGAGAGCAATCCCCAGCAAATAATCGTTACCGCTCTCCCCTTGAGTGCCATGGGCGCTGACGATTGCCAGCATGCCCATGAAGGAAACTGCCAGCCAGAAAAGCTTCTGCAAGGTGATTTTTTCGCCAAGAAACAAGGCCGCCAGACCGACCAGCATGAACGGCTGTACGTTATACACCGCCGTGCCGATCGCAATCGAGGCGCGGGAATAGGACGCGAACAGCAACACCCAATTACCGACAATCGCCATTCCGCTGAGCACCGCCAGCAGAAAGGTCGTGCGGGTGAGGATCCCCGGACGAAGGAAGCCGAACGCGGCGCAGATCAACAGCAAGGTCCCGGCGCCGAACACGCAGCGCCAGAACACCACGTCCAGCACCGGTTGCCCGGACACCAGCACGAACCAGCCGATCGTCCCGGATATCAGCATGGCGGCGGTCATTTCCAGCGAGCCGCGGCGGATTGCGTTGTCCATCATTGTTCTCCTGAGGCTAGGGTGAAGCATGGCGAAAGTATGCCAAGCGAGCGCCAGGCTGCTCCAGTGCATAAAGCAGGCTAAACTCCCTTTTGGCCTTTTTTATCGTGGGTGTTTTGCACCTTTTGCCTAATACGGGATTTCGCACATGACTGACGATATCGACCAGGTTCTCATCGGTGCCTTGATGGAAGATTCCCGGCGTTCGCTTAAAGCGCTGGCGCAGATCAGCGGCCTGTCGTCGCCGAGCGTGGCCGAGCGGCTGCGGCGCCTGGAAGAGCGCGGCGTGCTCAAGGGCTATACGGTGGAGGTAGACCCGAAATGTTTTGGCTATCAGCTACAGGCGATCGTCCGGGTACGACCTCTGCCCGGGCAATTGCAGGAAGTGGAGCGGCAGATCATGTCGATCCCGGAGTTCACCGAGTGCGACAAGGTCACCGGTGAGGACTGCTTTATCGCCCGCCTGCATGTGCGCTCAATGGAACAGCTCGACACCCTGCTCGACCGCCTCAATACATTGGCGGAAACCAATACGGCGATCGTCAAGAAGACCCCGGTCAAGCGGCGACTGCCACCGATGGCCTAGGTGCCTTTTGCATCTGATCGGCGTAAATTGTGGTTTTTCACAGCTAAGGAATGGCGGTATGAAAACTCAGGCAATGCTGCTGGCGGCCCTGCTGCTCGGCGGTTGCGGCACGATTCAAACGGTGGCGCGCCACGATCAGGCTGCCGTTGACGGACTCAAGGAGCAGAAAAGTTATTGCGGCGCGGTACCGAGAATCTACAGCGGCCTCGCCTATGATTTCTGCACGCTGAACGCACCGCTGGCCTCAGGCATCGATCCCGATGATCACCGCAACGCGGCAATTCCCGTGGTGCTGGTGGACGCCGTGGTGTCCGGCGCACTCGACACCCTGCTGCTGCCCTACACGATCTACCGTCAGCAAATGGATGGCAGCATCGTCATAAACTGAGCAGACACTTTTCTCCAGACAATAAAAAACCCGCCGAAGCGGGTTTTTTATTACAGCCGTGAAGATCAGTCGTCGCGGCTCATGATGCCGAACAGTTGCAGCAGGCTGACGAACAGGTTGTAGATCGATACATACAGGCTGATGGTCGCCATGATGTAGTTGCGCTCGCCGCCGTGGATGATCGCGCTGGTCTGAAACAGAATGCAGACCGACGAGAACAGCACGAAGCCGGCGCTGATCGCCAGTTGCAGGCCGCTGATCTGGAAGAAGAAGCTGGCGACCACCGCGCCCAGCAGCACGAAGAAACCGGCGGTGATGAAACCGCTCAGGAAGCTCATGTCCTTGCGCGAGATCAGCACGTAGGCCGACAGGCCACCGAACACCAGTGCGGTCATGGCGAATGCCGAGCTGACCACTTCAGCGCCGCCCTGCATGCCCAGGTAACGGTTGAGGATCGGGCCGAGCAGGAACCCCATGAAACCGGTCAACGCAAACGCGGACACCAGGCCCCACGCGGAATCACGGAGTTTGTTGGTGAGGAAGAACAGCCCGTAGAAGCCGATCAGCACCACGAAAATGTTCGGGTAGCCGACACGCATCTGCTGGGCTACGAAGGCCATCACACCGCTGAATGCGAGGGTCAGAGCCAAGAGACCATAAGTGTTGCGCAGGACGCGGCTAACCTCTAGCTGCTCAGCCTGCACGCTGTTATTAACTGCGTAATCCTGTTCGCGCATGGCGACACTCCTGTTGGTTTGAAACGTTCAGTCGCAAAGATCATAACAGACGCTCTGTAACAAGCCATGCAGAGAGTTTGACAGTGTGTTTCATTCAGGTATTATGGCGCCCGCAACGCAAACGGAGGTGTGGCCGAGTGGTTTAAGGCAACGGTCTTGAAAACCGTCGACTGTAACAGGTCCATGAGTTCGAATCCCATCGCCTCCGCCATCTTATGTACGACAAAGCCCTGATTATGCAGGGCTTTGTCGTTTCTGGCATTCAGGAAATTGGCTCCTCTGTCTACGGATCGTTTCCGCATCTTTTCGGGCATTTCCGCAACCCTACCCTTCTGACACCGTTAAGTGCTCAACAAAACTAAGCACAGCGCGACGGCAGCATTGAATGCTCAGTAGACCGCTTTCGGCCATAAGCAGCCGTTCAAGACGGCTCGTTTTTCAGGCGGCAGAGGCCCATCCCGTCGCCGCTACCTGGCGCTCACCCCCCACAACTGATCCAGCTTCGTCGTATAACTCTGGTAGGCTCCCTGATCAGCAAAGACTGAGGGGGGCAGGCAGCGCCTTTACGCTTTCCGGCTTCGAGTCTCCTAGCCCAATTGGCTCCCTGGCGCTTGCCGACCGATAATCAGCGTCTTCGATGCCGCTCGTTGTGAGGGCTATGCTTGGCATTACGCCCATTTAAATTGGGGAAATCTCATGATCAACGTACGCACAGCCCGCATGCTTGCCGATTACAAATGCTGGGCCGATCAGCGCCTCTTTGACAGCCTGGCCGCACTGCCTCCTGGCGAAGTCAGCAAAGAGCGAGTGTCGGTGTTCAAAAACGTAATCGGCACTTTGAATCACATTTACGTCGTGGACTGCATTTGGCAGGCTCACCTCGAAGGCCGGGGGCACGGCTTCGAAACTTCACATGATCTGCTGCATCCCGAACTCGCTGATTTGCGCTTGGCACAAAAGGAGATCGATCACTGGTACAGCGACTGGAGCGCCCGGCAGAGCGAGGCATCGCTGGATAGACTCGTCGAGTTCACGTTTGTGTCTGGGGAACGCGGCACCATGAGTGCCGGAGCAATGCTGATGCATGTGGTCAACCACGCCAGCTATCACCGTGGGTGGGTTATCCAGATGTATTTCGACATTCCGGCCATTCCGCCAATGACAGACATGCCGATATTCCTGCGCGAGACCGATCCAAATTTCAATTCGCTCAATACACCGGCAGAGGGGTCGCCATGTGTTGGGCAATTAATGAGCGCAACCAACGCTCTGCCGGATCGTTATCGTTGACCCCGCTCCAGACCATCGACAACTCCGACGGCACGATGTCAAAGGGCGGGTCATCAGCACGCAACTGGCTGCTGCCATCGATCAGCGCGCACGCCGCGTAGTCCGGCACTGCGGCTAGCATTTCCGTGCCCGCTAATAAGGCACGCAGTCCTGAGAACTGGGGTACCGCCAGCATCACTCGCCGCGAGCGGCCGATGCGTGCCAGGTCGGTATCGATGGCACCGGTCAAATCCCCGGAAAACGACACCAGGGCGTGAGGTCGTTCGCAATACTCATCCAAGGTCAGGGGGCCAGGACGATTATCGCCGCGCAGTATCTTGACGCGCAGATCCCGCAGCTTCTTGCGCTTGGCGTTGGCCGGCAACTCGGTGGTGTAACTGACTCCGACGGAAATCTCTCCGGAGGCAAGCATGGTCGACATCAGCAGAAAGTTAACCCGCCGTACCACTACGATAACCTTTTGCGCCTCTTCGCGAAGTTGATTGATCAATGGTGGAAATAGGCCGAATTCGGCATCGTCGGAAAGGCCGATTCGGAATACGTCCCGGCTGGTGGATGGGTCAAAATCCTTAGCTCGGCTGACAGCTCCGGAGATGGTGTCCATGGCTGGTTGCAACTCTTTAAGAATTGCCAGCGCTCGCTGGGTCGGCTCTAAGGTACGACCGTTGCGTACTAGCAAGGGATCGTCGAACAAGTCGCGCAACCGCGCTAAAGCGGCACTGACGGCGGGTTGGCCTAAGAACAGTTTCTCCCCAGCCCGAGTCAAGTTCCTTTCGAACATTAAGGTTTCGAAAATAACCAGAAGATTCATGTCCACGCGACGCAAGTCGTTTCGATTCATTCCTAGGCCCTCGCAGGCAGCATAATTTTCAAGTAAAGCAGCTACGCGGCAGAACACCGTGTTTCTGCTGCAACTAGACTTTGAATACGCCTTATTCAATCTCTTTACATTTGACCGGAAATGGATCGGGTGCATGTAGCTCAAATTGGCGTGGGGAGTACGTCACGTATTTCCCTTAGCGAAGCATTAGGACTCAGAGAGCTCTCCCCTCCAAGCTATGTCCGATGTGCAAAGCGGCACGCCACTTCTTGTCGCTCTTTAACCTTCGCATCTAATGACAGGCTGAAGTCATCAGCAAAACGAGCTAAGTGCGATTCCCGTGCCCGCGAACCAAAATTTTTTGTTTCAATTTTGCAGCAAAATCCGAGGGGCAGTCTGTGTTAGACCAGTGCTCGCGACTTTATTGATAAAAACGAAATCCAGTGGTCCTTTTCCTCGCTTGTCCGCCTTCTCTCCCGAGTGGATCTTTGTACTAATCAACCCATGATCTGCGTTGCGGTGTTCCTAGGCAGGTAGAGCAATTTCGTAACAATTGCTGCCAACAAAATTACAAAAGGTCGGAGGACTTATGCGCCAAGATCAGCTTGATGGTCTTGGTTAAATTCTTAGAGGTAGCAAAGCAGCGCAGCTGCACTTGGGCATCCCACCATTGGGGGGGGCTCCCCCTGCTGTAAGCTAGGTAGAGAGAAACCTCGAACGAAGGCTCGGTGTTGTATTGTTCAAACGTACTATCCGGAGTGTCAGTCTGACGTAAGCAGGTGGTCAGTGTCTCAGTAAGAGTCCAGTGAATGCTTCAACTTTGAAATGTCTGTGCGTAACCAGCGCACTTTGACTCGCTGCCGGCCTGCTTAATTTAATTAGGAGTGATGGCGGGGCGTACAACTGGCCGGCTAATGTGCAATTCAAATCATACTATTCAGCCATGCTGACAACCTGCGCGCTTATTGCCACTCAGCCCCTCGTGTCCATAGGAATGGGTAGAAAGACACGCATTGATCTCCGCCCACTCACTGAATGTCGTTGCGCCAGGATTACCAACGTAGGCCCTCTTAGTAGGCCGCCGTACGATTGCTCACAGCTCATTCCAAGAAGGCGGTATAATCGATGCCCAATGGCTCCCACTGCAGAATATCGGGCGCCTAGTAGTACACCGCTCCCACATCATCACCCAAGCCGCCGCCGTTGATGGAAAAGCATCCACCTGCTTCGTCATCTGCCACCAGCAGCTGCCCTTACGCCCGTCCCTCGCTCCATCCCGCCAGGCCCCGATCAATCAGTATCCCGCCAGTCTCAAATGCTATAGCCCCCAAAGTAGACTTGGTTGTTACCTGTAGCTGTAGAAGAACGCTGGTGTTTTGAGGTGAGGTGGAAGCAAGTCGTAGGGGCGGTCGGCATGCTCCAGCATCTCCCGTATGTAGATCATGGCGGGGTCATTAATTTCAAGCGACTTGGCTGCACCATGTGAAGTTTGAAACCAACTGAGGCGACTCATGATCAATTCCTCTCTGTAGGCGGTATTAAGAGGGGGACATGCGGCCCATGGCTGCCGACCCGGGCGAACAGCTCTCCCGAAAATCAAAAAGCTAGGCTCAGCTTCAGGCATCGCTGCCGACCTTTGTACTTCGGCCGTCTGGGGCACCGGCTTCAGGCAACTGTTTCATGAGTCCTAGTTTCGATTTCCTCATGAAAGAACGTATGCACATCGTCGTACCCTATTTTCTGCGCCGTTTTTAGCGCGTCCGTCCCTTTTGCTGTGCCTTCAACGGTGAAGTAATGCACCTGATTGAGACCGATGGTTTTCAGCACTGCGGATAGGTAGGGACGAAGAAAGTCGGGTTGCCGTGCCCTCTCACCGCTAATGTAGCCGCCGGTGGCTACGGCAACGTAGACGGGGCGATCCAATAACGTTCCAACCTTACCTTTTGATGTGCTGAGGAAAGTTTTTCCGACGCGTACGACGTGGTCAATCCAGGCCTTGAGCGGCGAGGGCACGCTGTAGTTGTGCATGGGAGTAGCGATAAGCAGCACATCGCAGGCATTCAACAGGATGATCATTTGGTCGGAGCGACTCAATGTACCTTTCTGATCCCCGGTAGCTCCTTCGCTCGGATGGGCCAAGGCATGGGCATAAGTCGCATCGACTGGCGATAACGTGTTCAGGTCTATATCCGTCAGTTCAATCCCGCGTATGCCAGCGCGTACTGTCAGAGCGTGCAGAATCCGCTCAGACAGTTTCAAGCTTTCAGATGCATTACCGTTGGGACTGGCAATCAGGCGAAGGATTCGCAAAGGAGCGAGGGGCTTCTGAGACGGGTTCATGATATTGCCTCCTGTACGGGTGATGCGGTCATGGGGTATCGAACTGTTTTTGAAAACGCAGCGCGCCGGTATAAAGGCCTTCGCGGAAGTAGAAGCGTTGGGCGCGCGCGTTGGCCAAACCCGTGTCAAGCACAAGGCGAGCACAACCGCTGGCACGAGCCAGTCGTTCCAGAGCTCGCAATAACCGGGAGCCCCACTGGCCGCCGCGCTGGGCTTCATCGGTGATGAGGTCATCGACATACAAGAATGGGCCATAAATCAGATTCTCCTGAAGGCGGTAACCTGCAAGCGCCACGAGAGCCGATGACTCGAAGGCTCCAACCAGGCGATAGCCGCCGGCTCGCATTCGTTCGATACGACTCATAAAATCGGCCTCGCTTGTTAGGTGGGGGCGCAATTGCTGCATTACCGGGAAAGCGATTTTCAAGTCATGGCGGCTGTCTAGAGGACGCAGGGCAGTGTCGGCCAAGTCGAGCACGCTGGGCACGTAGTCTTGAAGATTGAACGTCATGGGAGAGGCCTTAGTGGGTTGTGATGGTCAAATCTTGAACTAACATTGCCTCAATTTATTGAACCAAGAAGTGAGATATGAACTAGGCCATGATGACTTCCTGTTCGCACCCTTTCGCCTCCTTGGATGGGCAACCCGGTTCGCCTCTGTACCGTCAGTTATATGACCGAGTACTCGCCGCCATCGCCGCTGGCACGCTTTCCCCTGGTGACCGATTGCCTTCGGTGCGAGCTCTCGCCAAGGATCTCGGCGTTGCTCGTGGCACCATCGAACTGGCCTATTCGCTGCTCACGAGCGAGGGCTATCTCTTGGCCCTGGGGCAGAATGGCACCGTGGTCAATCCCGAATTGCAGAAGCCGCTACTGTCTGCCCCCGCTTTATCCGTCAGCAGCGAGGTGATTGAAAACTCCCCAGACGCACTATGGCGTCCACCGCAACTTTTGCCGTTTCAGATGGGAGTGCCTGCAATGGATGAGTTCCCACGCAAGATCTGGGCGCGCTTGGGTGCCCGTTATCTGCGAGGCATGCGTTCAGGCGATCTGGACTATCCGCCGCCGCACGGCCTGCCTGCCTTACGCAGCGCCATCGCCTCATATCTGCAGGTGTCTCGAGGTATCGATTGCGGCGCCCATCAGGTGTTTATCACCAGCGGCTGGCGCAGTAGCCTGTCGCTGATCGCACATACTTTGCTGCGCGCAGGGGAGCGAGCCTGGGTCGAAGATCCTGGCTACCCAACCACGCGCCAAGTGCTTCGTCAATTCGGTATTGAGCTTGAGGCAGTGCCAGTTGATGCCGAAGGTATGGATGTGGAGCAGGCCATTGCCAGGCATCAGGCTGCACAGGTCGTCATGGTGACGCCGGGGCATCAAAGCCCACTGTGTATGGCGCTGTCTTTGCCTCGGAGACAGTTGTTACTCGATTGGGTGGCCCGGAGCGATGCCTGGGTTGTCGAGGATGATTACGACGGCGAGTATCGCTATGTCAGTCGCCCCTTCCCGGCGTTGGCGAGCCTGGATCGCAACGGGCGCGTGCTGTACGCCGGGACTTTCAGCAAGGTGCTTTTCCCCGGTATCCGCCTTGCCTACCTAGTGGTGCCTCAGGGGCAAGTGGCAGCGTTTGAGCGTGTAAGTCGGGCGTTATTCTCCGCAGGCTCGCCAGCGATTACTCAAGCGCTGGTCGCAGAGTTCATTGTCGAGGGGCATTTCACTCGGCACATTCAGCGCATGCGAAGGCTCTACAGCGAACGACGCGCTTTGACTATTGAAGCGTTGGAGCGGAGTTTACCCAATGGACTGCTGGTGGAGCGCTCGCCAGGGGGGATGCACTTGGTACTCCGTTTGCCGGAGGGAGTAGTCGACACTGCCCTGACTGAGCAACTGCTGGCCAAAGGCATCGCCGTGCAACCCTTGTCGCGATGGAGTGTTTCGTCGCGGCGTCAATCTGGGCTGCTGCTGAGCTTCACCAACTGCGCCTGCGCTGCTCAGGGCGAGCAGCTTGGCGCGTTGATAAACCGTGCGCTCAGTTGAGGTTGGCTTTGGTCAGGCCGAACACCTCATCCGACGAACCAGGGACTGCCTGAAAGGCCACATTGAGGCGATTCCAACCGTTGATGGCGACAATCAGGAACGACAAATCCGACAGATCCTGTTCGGAAAACTGCTCACGCACATCCGCGTAGAGGCTTTCAGGTACACCATGGGATGGCAGTTGGGTCAGGGCTTCTGTCCAGGCGAGCGCCGCGCGCTCTATTGGCGAGAACAGTTGCGATTCACGCCAGACCGCAATGTGATGGAGGCGCAATTCGCGCTCGCCATGGATCTTGGCTTCCTTCACGTGCATATCCACGCAGAACGCGCAGCCATTCAATTGAGACGCCCGCAGCATTATGAGGTGGGCCAGGTCAGCCAGTAGCGGCTTCTTACTCAGTTGCATCGTCAGCTCCACCAGCTTATTGGAAGCCTGAGGCGACTGTTTGAAGTAATCAATACGGTTGTTCATGGCGGTCACTCGCAGCGGGTTTAGGGTTGTTGGAGCCCACTGTAGCCACGCGTGGTCTAGTCAGACAGGGCCAAGAAAAGACCTTTCAACTAAGCCATGCTGTTCTGATTCGCGATTTGCCGTTCGCCGATGTTGCCAAGCCGGTTGTCCGTGAACCCGGCGGAAGGCGACCCAAAGCCGGTGTATAAACTGGCACAGTAAGCGGCAACTGAGTTGCGATGCGCGATAGTTCTGGGGTGGATAACAGGTGCAGCGCCTTTGTGAAGACTGATTCCTCTCGCCGGTCGACAAAGCCGAAACAGATCGCAAGAGAGTGGGGCGGTGGGCGGTCAATCCGCAGTTCGCGGAGCAACTCGGGCGTGTTTACGAAGAGTGGAGTGGTATTTTCCTCTCAAAGAAATTCGATGCGACCGGATTTTCAGTCCTATAACGCACTTGAGAACACAGCCATTGGTGCGTGTCAAAAAAACCTATTTGTCGTCATTTCGACTAAAACGAATAATGGTCAAATTGACTCGGTATAGCTTCTGCACCCTGATTTTTATGACGTTTTAGGTTGGCATGAAATGTGTCAGTGATGGGTAAATGGTTTAATACCCAAGGAGCTGAAACATGAAAAGTGAGTTCGACAATCGTGTCGCTGTGGTAACCGGAGCAAGTTCAGGCATCGGACTGGCAGTCGTTCAACGATTACTAAGCTATGAAGCGACGGTAGTGGCGATGTCCCGTGGCCGGGGCGGCCTGGCTGCACTCAAAGACGTTCATGGTGATCGCCTCCATATTGTCAGTGGCGATGTTACGGTAAGTTCGGATCTTGAGAAGCTTGCACACTGCGTCTCCAGAATCGGGCCTGTAGATTTTCTAGTACCGAATGCAGGAGTCGCTGTACTTGAAGACAGCTTGGCGAGTAAGGGATTCGAGCGAAATTGGGCCATCAACGGAGCAGGTGCGCTTAACACGCTTTCAGCTTTGCGAGCCCAATTGGCGAGACCCGCTTCGGTAGTATTTGTGGGGACTTTTCTTTCCGCTTTGGCCTTCCCAGGCTTGGCTGGCTACATTGCGTCGAAAACAGCACTGACAGCGCATGCTCGAACCTTAGCCGTCGAACAGGCTGAGGCCGGAATTAGAGTGAACGTCGTATCGCCAGGGCCAACAGCTACGCCGATCTGGCGATCACTAGGGTTGGATAATGCGACGTTGTCCTCAGTCGCGGAAACGGTCAATCAGCGCTTACTAGAGGGTAAGTTCCTTGAGCCGGAAGCGGTGGCAGATGTGATTCTGTTCCTTCTATCAGAGCGAGCACGTGGCATTTACGGCCAAGATATTGTGGTAGATGGTGGGTATACCTTGCGGTAGGGCATAGAAACGCGAAGAGGTCGTGTAGACATGTATTCGGTGCGGATCGTGCGCTCGGCCTCTTATTTTTTCTTGCGCTAACTTTACCTCGATTGACGCGATCAACTCGGGCCCTTGATTACGTACATTCCCCCCATGGTTGCCCACCTTGTATCTATGAATCCTCAGCTGGCCGGTGCCGACACGCCCAGCACGCCTTGAACGAAAGACCCACATGGGCAAGCCCGCAGCGGTGACCACCTTTGCTATATGCATGCCTCATTTATGTCCGCTTTTGGCCGAAAGCGGTCATTCATAAGCGTCTGCTTCCGGCCAAAAGCGGACGTTCGACTGATTAGAATGAAGTGATTAAAGCTGCACGACTAAGTTGGTCAGGGGAAATGGTAAAGGCTTAATACTCGCCCGAACGACTGACGCCACCCTATCTAACCCGAACATCCTGGCCGGTTGCTCGGGTCGAGTCCGCTTGTGCACTTGACTCCTTGGTTCGCCTCCAGCCATTTCGTATGATGAGCAACCTTAGTTTGGGATGCTTGGCGTGAAACCAACATCAAAAAAAGCTTCAATCAATCCGCCCGTACCAATCGGCGTCACCCAGAATTTAAGCGATGCTGTAAGTCAGCTTTCTTGGGACGACTTGCGAATCATCAAAACGCTAAGCGAATGCGGTAATAGAGCAACGACTGCAAAGAGGTTGGGGATTAATGTATCCACCGTATCGCGTCGTGTGGCTCAAGTGGAAAAGACACTTGGGGTCGCTTTATTTGACCACCGCCGCTCTGGGTACATGCTGACGCCCGAAGGTATTGAATTAAGAGCGCTCGCCGAACGCGTCGAGCTTGATATCGTCAGCGTTACACGTCGGGTTTCTCGGGCAGGTCAAGGGCTGCTTGGAAAGCTTAGGATCACTACCAGCGACTCGCTGCTGCTGTATTTTCTCACGCCGATCATCGCCGACTTCAAGGCACTTAATGAAGGAATTGCCATCGAGGTTCTGGTTGGCAACGAGACGTTAAGTCTGGCTCGCGATGAATCTGACGTAGCGGTGAGAGCGACCAAAAAACCTGCCGAAAGTCTAGTCGGGCGCAAGCTCGCTTCGATCGCATGGGCGCCTTATGGCAGCATAAAACAAGCGACTAGTGCCCCGTTCGCAGAAGGCCAACCGTGGGTGTCCTATTCCGCAGGATTATGTGGACTGAAGGCCAAAAGCTACGTCGAAGACAGAGTCAGCGCCGACTGTATTTCTTATCGTACGGACTCAGTCGCGGCCGCGAGCGTCGCCATTGCGGCAGGACTTGGTTATGGGTTTCTTCCGTGCATGCTGGGTGACATTACGCCTGGGTTAACACGCGTAGGGCCAGTTGTGCGCGAGCTACAGGACGAGCTCTGGCTGCTTACGCATCAGGACATTCGAAAGTCATGGAGAGTCAAAGCATTCATGACTTTTTGTGCAGCAGCCGTAGCGCATCAAAAGCCTTTGATCGAAGGGCAGCTGAATCTCCCGGTTGCGCAGGGCGAAACCGGGAGCGTCTCTTAGTCGGCGCTAGATCCGATGACAGCCTTGCAGACAATTTCAATCAGCTGTGAACGTTGAGCCAACCTGGATACACCGATGATATTGCTCGCGCACTGGGGCCGCTCAGTGCGATATGCGGCTTTGCGCACATCACCTACCACGGCGAATGCCGCGTCCATATCCAAGACGTAGAGCGTTTCTTCGACGACATCATTAAGGGTTGCTCCATAGAGCGCGAGCAACTTGGCGATGTTGTCGTAGGAGACGCGCATCTGCTCTCCTATCGATGAGAAATCGCTCGGTTTGCCCTCGCTATTCAGGGGCGCGGGAGCAACGAGATTACCCGCCTCATCGTGGTTGAACTGACCCGAGATATAGATCTCGTTTCCAACTTTTCTGGCCTGGGGGTAGCCGTAGCCCTCCTCCCATGAGACTCCCCAGTAAGCGGTGTTTTTGCCGTGCGGTTGTGAAGCAGCCATTGCTTTCTCCTTGCAGATGACGGATCGAATGACGTCGATTCGAGTTGTCGGGAAGCAGAGGCTAGCACTGGAAACACTATTGAAAATGCGCAATTTTGCGCCTCCAGCAGCGCAAAAATGCGCCCCCATCTCGACGCGACTTCCGTTAAATTTTTCCCAATCGACTGACCGCTGGATTGAGCTAATCAACCGGCTACTGGGAAAAAGGAATCAGGATGAAAAAGGAAACATGCGCGTCCTCACTTAAGGATTTGACTAAACAAACCGGACATTTGAAACCTTGGCAGATCCAGCGCGCCAAGCAGGTGATGCTCGATAACTTGGACGCAGGTATCTCCGTGGCAGCTATCTCACAAGCGTGTGCGCTATCGCGCAGCCATTTCACCCGTCAGTTTAAAAGAAGCACTCTCGTCTCACCCAAAGAATGGATGCGAGAGCAGCGGATTTTGAGGGGCAAGCAGCTACTTCAGACGTCGAGATTGCTAATTGCGGACATTGCACTGGAATGTGGCTTCTCTGACCAGTCACACTTCTGTCGAACATTCGTGCGAACCGAAGGTGTAACTCCGCGGGCTTGGAAACAGAACAATCAATCGCCTGCGCTGTGACTTGATGAGCTGGATAGCGGAGCTAAGTCGTACCTGGAGGCTTAACCCTAGGAGGCGACGCATGGGAACGGCGCCTCGGTCGCATTACGGTAAACACACAATCATCGCCCGCTAGTGGCCGTTAACGGTCGAGTGCGAGCGTCTGCTTTTGGCCGAAAGCAGCCGTTCACGAACGACTACCTTCGGCCAAAAGTAGCCCTGATGGAGGGCTATAACTCTCTGATGCTCAGAATAAACGGGGGATGACAGCGGGGTAGAAAAATAGGCTGTAAGTCGACGCTGCCTCATAACACCACCCACGATAGAGAAGCCATCGGGCTTTCTATTTTAGGCGAACGAAAGACCATTCAACGCTACAGGTGAGAATTGGCGGTATGTGCTTCTCCCTTAATAATACTGGCCTACGGCGAGCAAGCTCTCGAGACACGTCTAATCATAACCCCTATCCTCCGAGCTTGACCGGTTGAGGAAGGAGCTCTCGGCTGAAGAGGGATTGCGACGGCGAAAAGTCCGTATTCCAGGCGAACGCAGTGGCGCTCGAACAATCTCGGTCGGTACCCAGGTGACGGTTAGCGGCGAGAGAGCCACTGCAATGGCGAACGCATTCAGTCCCCCTGTGCCGATAACATCAGAGCAGATAGCTCTTTTTTCGCCATTGAAGGTACATGCGGCAAGATTATCAAAGAGCATCCGAGTGCGAGCTTTATCCGACTGTTGTAAAGGTGGCCTGGACTGAGCCTGCAAGAGAGATTGGAAATCTGCTCCATCACTCGTTGCCCGCATCCTGGGTTCTGATGTCGGCAAGACGGATGGTACTGGCGGTACTGCAGAAATACCGGTCATCGGCATGCCTCATATCACGCTTGGTGTCATGAATCTCGCCAGTGTTCCTGGCGTGACAGTTCCGTTCTTTGCTTCATCAGATCCCGCTGAACCAGTTGTAGCCCTGGTCTTCCCAATACCCGCCCGGGTTGTCGTTGCTGACGAAAATCTCGACAACATGCTTGGGGTTTTTGAAGCCCAGTTTGGTGGGGACCCGAACCCTCAGCGGATAGCCGTACTCGGGCGGCAGCGCCACGTCAGCGTAATCCAGTGCCAACAGCGTCTGCGGGTGCAAGGCAGTCGGCATGTCCAGACTGGAGTAGTAACGATCGGCACATTTGAAACCGACAAATTTCGCTGTGGTGTCGGCGCCGATGTGTTCCAGGAAGGTTTTCAGCGGTACACCTCCCCATTGCCCGATCGCGCTCCAGCCCTCAACACAGATCAGCCGAGTGATATCGCTGCGTTGCGGCAGCTTGCGCAAGCTTTCGAGTGTCCACGGCGCCTTGTCCCTGATCCGGCCGGAGACGGCGAGCGAGTAACTGGTCAGGTCTACTTCAGGGATATCGTCCTGACCATAGAAAGCGTTGAACGGAAACGGCTTGGTGATCTGCGCGCGGGCGAAGGTCGGCGCCAGTTTCCGTCCACTGAACAGCCACGCCTGGACCCGGTCGTTCCAACGCGACATGGCCCAAAGCACTTTGTCGACCTGATCGCCGTCCTGCAGGTTGCAACCGGTCAGCATCGACATCGCGCCAACCGTCAGGCCGGCCCGAAGAAAATGCCGGCGCTGAATGTTTTCCAGTTCAAGCTGTTGCGCAGGTTCAATCCTGACGCGCTGACGCGTTGTTATTTTAAATTCAGTCATGACCCATTTTTCTCGTTATTAGGCGTCCGCACTCCACCCGTGATCATTGGCACCAGGGTTTTTGGTACCAGAATCACCAAGACCAGGTGAATCACTACAAACGCTGCAATCATCGCCATGGCCGCAAAATGTACGTAACGAGCAACGTCATAGCCGCCCAGTAACGCGACCAGCTCTTGAAGTTGAACCGGTTTCCAGATCGCTACACCCGAGATCACGATCAGTACACCTGCCGCCAGCACGATCCAGTACATCAGGCGCTGTACTGCGTTATAGACACCCTTTTCATGCACCAGCCGAAAGCGCAAGGCATCGGTCAGATCATGCTTCAATGCGGCAATGCCGATGGGCAGCAGCTCACGTTTGAAATGACCACTGGCCAACCCGTACAGCACATAGATTGCGCCGTTGATCAGCAGCAGCCACATGAACGCAAAATGCCAGGCAAGTGCCCCGCCCAGCCAACCGCCCACGGTCAATGACACCGGAAACCTGAAACTGAACAGTGGCGAGGCGTTGTAGATAGCCCAACCGCTCATGAACATGCAGACCATGCAGGCCGCATTGAGCCAATGGGTGAGGCGAACCGGCCAGGGATGCAGTTTCTTCTGTCTCACGTGGTTCCCCTTGCAAGCCTTCCGTGTAGCGGAGCGTTGCCAGACGGCAACGCTCAAGCTTTCTCAGATGATTACATCGGTGGCTGGAAGCCATCCTTGCCGACTGCAATGCCGCGTGCGGTGCCATCTGCAGCGGGGAACACGACGATTTTCGTTCCTTTGACCAGCTCATCGGCTTTGCCTGGCTCGACGTAGGCGATAGGCACGTCATCCGGCACGACGATTTGTTTCTCGCCGCCCTGGTAGTTGACGGTCAACGTGCGGCCGTCGGTTTTGGACAGTTTGCCAACGGTGCCGTTGGTCATGGTGCCAGTGCTGCCGTCTGCGTTCTGCCAACCGTAATGACCTTCGCCGCTGCCCTTGAGCCTGGCGTCGAATACCGTGACCTCAAGCGCCTTCAAGGTTCCGTTGGCCTGCGGGATGGCCGCCGAGCCGATGAAGCTGTCGGATTTGATCGAGTCGATATTGGCCTTCGATACCCGGCTGATACCGGTCTTGTCAGTCAGTCCGATCGTCTGCTGGGCGCCAGAGCGGACAGTGAAGGTCAGCGTGTTGTTGCTGACGCTTTCCACCGTACCGCGCAGTGGTTTGATGACCGGCATGTCGGCGGCGGTGGCAATGACGGCAGCGCTGAGCATCACCAAACCGAACGTGGTAGACAGGGCGTTTTTGAGTTGCATGGCGACGATTCCTCATGGGTTGATGTGTCGCCATCCTCGACCGCAGACCGGGACGTCACGATGACCGTCGAATGACATTTTTGTCATTCGCCAACCCTGACCATGTATGACAGAAATGTAACCGACTGCGCCCGCTCATCCCGTTACACTGCACAGCCGAGATACCGATGTCGCGGACTTAACCCCGTCATGAAGAAACCCGAGCGCGCCTGACGATGCATATCCTGCTGATCGAAGATGACACAAAAACAGGTGAGTACCTGAAAAAGGGGCTCGGTGAATCCGGTTACAACGTCGACTGGACCCAGCATGGCGCTGACGGCCTGCACATGGCCTTGCATACGACCTATGACCTGATCGTGCTGGACGTGATGTTGCCCGGGATTGACGGGTTTCAGATCATCGAGCTGTTGCGCGCCAGACAAGACGTACCCGTGCTGTTCCTTACCGCGCGCGACCAGTTGCAAGACCGCATTCGCGGTCTGGAACTGGGCGCCGATGATTACCTGATCAAACCTTTTTCGTTTACCGAACTGCTGTTGCGCATCCGCACTATTCTGCGCCGCGGTGTCGTGCGCGAAGCCGACCATTTCCACCTTGCCGATCTCGAACTGGATCTGGTCCGGCGCCGCGTGACCCGCCAACAACAGGTGATCGTGCTGACCAACAAGGAGTTCGCCCTGCTCCATCTGTTTCTCCGTCGAGCCGGCGATGTGTTGTCCAGGACACAAATCGCTTCGGAAGTCTGGGACATGAATTTCGACAGCGATACCAACGTGGTGGACGTCGCTGTCAAGCGCCTGCGCAACAAGGTCGACCAGCCCTACCCGATCAAGCTGATCCATACCATTCGCGGTATCGGCTATGTCTGCGAGGTGAGGCCATGCGGTCCCGACGCCAACCCTCGCTGACGCTGCGATCGACCGTGGCGTTTGCCATGGTCGCGATGCTGGCCGTGGCCGGCGCGGGCTTCTATCTGTATCAGACGATGAAGACCTCGGTATTGGTCTACAGCGATCACGCGGTGATGGGCCGTCTGGAGCATTTTCGCAAGCTCCTGCATTACGAACTCGCCATCGAAAAGCTGCGCGACAGCCCGCAGATTTTCAAGAACATGCTCGACAGCGAAGACGACATCTTCATCATTGAAGAGCCGGGGCAGCCACCGGTCATCCAGGTCAATCCACTCAACGTCACGTTGCCTGAACTGCCGGTGATCGGCCAGGACACAAAGCTGAGCGTCAGTGATCTGCGCAGCGGCGTGACCGACTCGGGAACAAGGCTGCGCGCCGCCTCCGTAGTCACGACGTCGGGTGGCCGTGTAGTCCGATTGACGGCCGCCCACCTTATGGGCAAGGAAATGGCGATGCTTGCAGCGTATCGCGAGCGCATCTACCTGGCCGTGGCCCTTGCCTTTCTGGCAACCGCGTTGCTGGGTTATCTGTTATTGCGTCGCGGGCTGCGTCCGCTGCGCAAAATGGCCGCCCATGCCGCAGCCATAACGCCTGAGCGTCTGCACAGCCGTATGGACAGCGCCGATACGCCGGTTGAATTGCAACAGCTGAGTGACGCCTATAACGCGATGCTTGATCGTCTTGCTCAGGGTTATCAGCGACTGACGCAATTTTCCGCCGACCTTGCCCATGAAATCCGCACGCCGGTCGGGTCGTTGATGGGACATTGTCAGGTTGCCCTTCGCCAACGCCGTAGCGAGGACGAATATCAGGCGCTGATCGCTTCGAACCTTGAAGAACT
Organism: Pseudomonas sp. HN2; assembly: GCF_020736465.1. Lineage (NCBI taxonomy): Bacteria > Pseudomonadati > Pseudomonadota > Gammaproteobacteria > Pseudomonadales > Pseudomonadaceae > Pseudomonas > Pseudomonas sp. HN2. The sequence continues at coordinate 2,922,693 of NZ_CP085885.1, read as the reverse complement.
CGAACGGATCTCGCGCATCGTCGAAAGCATTCTGTTTCTGGCGCGCGCCGATGAAGCGCAAGCCGTAGTGGAGCGCCAGCAACTGTCGCTGCATGACGAATCACAGCGCATCGCTGAGTATTTTGAGGGTTTGGCTGAAGAGCGGCGAATGAGCTTCCAAATAACGGGCGATGGTATCGTGCTCGCTGACCCCTTGCTGCTGCGCAGAGCGTTGAGCAACCTGGTGGCGAACGCTGTTCGCTACGCTTACGAGGGCACCGAGATTCTGATACGGGTATTGGAAACCCACGGAGGTGCCCGGATTGAGGTGGAGAACCAAGGGCCGGTGCTGGGCGACGAAACCCTGGGCAAACTCTTCGACCGCTTTTACCGTGGCGATGCGTCTCGGCACCAGAATTCCGACTCCTACGGGCTTGGCCTCGCCATTGTCGTGGCCATCATGCAACTGCATGACGGCCACGTGGGTGTCGAACAGCCAAGGGCCGGGACTATTCGTTTTTCGCTGTCGTTCCCTTGAGCTGCTCGAACGGTGCAAACTGTTCTTCGCCCGCTGCGGGTACCCAATCTTTTAACGGCGTCAGGAAATGCATTTCAAAACGACGTGACAGGAACGCCCACTTTCCGTCCCGACGTTCAAACCTGTCGTGGTAAAGACCGCTGACTTGCACCGGGCCTTTTTCAATGTCATGAAACAGGCAATCCGCAGCTACCGTGCCCACTGCGCTGTCACCCTCGATTTCAATCAGCGGGTTGGCCATCCAGTGGTGCATATGGGGCATCTGGCGCCAGCTGTTTTGCGCCATCGCCAGGATTTCGTCACGGTTTCCAGCCTGGCCAAAACCCGGTAGATCCAGTGTCGACTCTTCGTGCCAGATTGAGCTAAGAAGCGAGGCGTCGATGCGGTCGAAAGCATTGGCGTAGGCGCTGATCAGCGACTCGATGGCGGCGCGACTTTCCAGGGCGTCCAGTCGGGCTGTCAGTTGTTCATTGTTCATGATGAGGTTTCCTGCAGGGGCTGCGCATAAGCGAGGAAGGCAGCCCTGCGCGAGGGCTGCGCTACGGTTGAGCACGTGGTCAGATCTGCGACAGGCCGCCGTCGACCATCAACTCCACACCGTTGACATATTTCGCATCGGCAGACGCAAGAAACAGCGCCGACGAGGCGATTTCCTCAGGCTCGGCCATGTACCCCAATGGCGTGATCTGCTCGACGTGCTGACGCAGCGCGGCGACGTCGCTTTCGCTCATCTTCAAGCCGTTATCCATCAGCGGTGTGCGGGTGAAGCCAGGGCTCAGGACATTCGCTCTGATCTTGCGACCTTTGAGTTCGTTGGCCCACGTCCTGGCAAAGGAACGTACCGCGGCTTTGGACGCGTTGTAGAGGCTCAGTCCTTCCATGCCATTGCTGGAACAGATAGAGGCCGTCAGTACGATCGAAGCGCCATTTTTCAACAATGGCATCAACGTCTGTACAGTAAAAAAGACTCCCTTTACGTTGATGTCGAACATGTTGAAATAGGCGGCCTCGGTGGTCTCGCCCAGCGGGTTCTTTTCACAAATACCCGCATTGGCAAACACTGAGTCCAGTTGATCGTCGTGCGCCTCAATCGTCGCCTTGAGCTCGTCCAGATCAACCTGGCGCGCGACATCGGAAATGACCGCGACCGCCCTGTCGCCAAGCTTGGCCACCGCCGCCTCCAGCGTGGCTGCAGAACGCCCGGTGATGTAAACGCGCCTGGCGCCCTCGGCAATCAAACCCTGTGCAATCGCAAATCCGATCCCGGTGGACGCGCCGGTGACGACTGCGACCTGATCAGCGAATTTACCCGACATAACTGACTCCTCGATTTCGGTTGTGTGGCTCGACTGGAACCACAGTGCGGCCATTGTGCGAGGAGGCAGGGGCGTAGCGGCACTGCCATAAATGAACATTGGCCGTTCATTTATGTGAGGCGTCAGCCAGGGTTTGATCGTTTAGATTGAAGTCAGCTGATTCAAAGCATGACCCGCAATCGAAAATATTCTGGAGCCGAAGGGTTTCAGAAAGGAGACCTTATGCCTGAGAAAATAGTAGCCCTTCCGGAACAGCGGCGCTGGCTGATGTTCGCCATCCTGTTGGTCGGTGCATTCTTGCCGCCGCTGGATTTCTTCATCGTGAACGTAGCGCTGCCTTCGATTCAGCAATCGCTAGGCACGGCCTCCTCTGCCGAACAGTTGATCATCTCTTCTTACGCGGCGCTGTATGCCGTGACACTGATCACCGGCGGACGGCTTGGTGACATCTTTGGCCGCATGAGAATGTTCTTCGTTGGCCTGATTGGCTTTGCCGTCGCCTCACTGATCTGCGGTGTCGCCGAGTCACCCTGGGTGTTGATCGCCGGACGCTCGCTGCAAGGCGTGACGGCCGCTGTCATGGCGCCGCAGGCACTCGCTTCAGTGCAGGCGATATTCCCTGAGTCGGAAAAACCCTTGGCGTTGAGCCTGTACGGTGCGGTGTTTGGTTTGGCGTCGGTAGTCGGCCAGGCACTTGGCGGGATTCTGATCTCGCTCAACCTGATGAACCTTGGCTGGCGGACGATATTTCTGGTGAATTTACCGATTGCGTTGCTGGTCATTCTGATCGCCATCCCCGTGGTCAAGGAAACCCGCGCACCCCAGACCAGCAAGCTGGATCTGGGTGGAACGCTGTTGTCGATGGTGACGCTTGCGGCGCTGATCGTTCCGCTGATCGAGGGACGTGAAGCGGGCTGGCCGTTGTGGGCCTGGCTGTCGCTGGCGGCGGTGCCACTGCTGGCCTGGCTGTTCTGGCGCTACGAAGCCCGCTTGTATCAAGCGCAAGGCGCGCCGTTGCTGAACCCTGCTGCACTGCGTGCGCCCGGGCTGGGCCGGGCATTGCTGGTGGCGCTGACTTTTTACGCGATCGGCGTGTTCTTCCTGCTGTTTTCCATCTATTTACAGGGAGCGCTGCATACGAGCCCGCTCAGTGCAGGTCTGGTCTTTCTGCCATTCGGCGCTGGTTTCTTGCTGGGGCCGCTCGCCACCCATCTATTCCGGCGTTTGCTGGGGTCTTATGTGAATCCCTTCGGAATGGCACTCGAAGTGCTGGGGTTCGTGCTATTGGCCTGGCTCGTGGCGCACACACCAACGGCCGTCACGCCCTCTGCGCTGCCCCTTGCCGTGATTCTCTTTCTGATCGGCTTCGGACAAGGACTGGCCCTTCCGACATTGATGCGCATCATCACAGGACGCGTGGCACCGGCGTATTCCGGCATGATTGCGGGCATCACCAGTTCCACCCTGCAAATCAGCACGGCACTGAGCGTGGCGATCATCGGTGGCATTTTTTACATGCTTCTGGGCAAGGACACGGACGCGGCGGCCATCACCCACGCCTTCACCGTCGCCATACTGTGCATCGCTGCCTGTCTGGCCGTAGGCGCAGGACTGAGCCTGAGTCTGTCGCGCCAACCTGCCGCAGAGCTGCGAACGGCGGCCATGCACCCGGCAGAGTGAATCAACCGCCTGCCTGAGTGCCAATCATGACGGAGGCCAGGTCGGCAAGCGCGCGCAGACTGTCCATCTGGCGCATGTCCTGATGGTAGCCCATCCAAATGTCGCGGCCTGGTGGCGGTTCATCTGAATCGATCAGACGCAGCGCCGTCAACTGGTCGCCCAAAGCGCGGGGCAATACCGCGACGCCCTGCCCCTGCGCACACATTTGCGCCTGGACTGTGCGACTGCTACTGGTAAACACGGTACGCGCCAGAGGGTAACGCTGCTGCAGCCACTGCACATCGGGATAATGGGACTGGGCAACACTCATGGTGATCAGACCCAGCCCGGCGCCCTGTGGCTCAGGGTCAGCAGATCCAACGGCTGCGTATAACCCGTAAGTCAGGGAGATCAGCTTGCGGTGCACGATATCGGGTTCGGTGAACGGAACGATTCGAAACGCGATGTCGGCGTCGCGGCGAGCCAGATCAAACAATCGATGCCCGGCAATGACCTCGGGCACGATCAATGGATAACGCCGGCCCAGTTCACTCAGCACCGGGGCCAGCACATAACAGGCGAACCAGTCAGCGCAGGAAATGCGCAGCACACCTTCGGGCTGTGCGCTGTCCCCCGCGAGGCGCCTTTCGATGGCCAACGCACTTTGCTCCATTTCCTGCGCGAGGCTGAGGAGCTTCTCGCCGCTGTCGGTCAACACGAGACCTTGGTTGGTACGCAGGAAAACGGGTTGGCCACTGAACTGTTCCAGCACCTGCAAGCGCCGCCCCACGGTCGGATGGCTGACCCCCAACAGCTTGGCGGCAGCCCCCAATGACCCGCTGCGGGCAATCGCGAGAAAGACCCGCACATCACTCCAGTCCATGCTCTGCCCCCTTACAAAAATGAACAGTGAGAGTGCAGCAATGGCAGTGCCGTAGCAATCCCGTGCCCGACATACTTGTCTGCATTCACCGTCGTCGAATACCAACCGGAGACTGCAAATGAAGATTGGTTTTATCGGAGTGGGAAGCATGGGCAGAGCGATCATTCCACTGCTCGTCCGCGCTGGCCATCACGTCTCGGCATGGAACCGCAGTCACGCGGCGATCAAGGATCTCGAAGGCATCAGCGTTATCGAAACGCCGGCCTCGGCGTTCCAGCAAGAGGTAGTCATCACTCTTCTGGCCGATGACGCCGCCGTCAGGCAAGTGCTGCTCTCCAGCGCTGTTCTGGAAACTGCAGACGAAGCTTGCGTGCATGTCGTGATGTCGACCTTGTCGCCTTCGCTGATGTTGGAGTTGCAGCGAGAACATGAAGCCGTCGGCATGCCATTGATCGCGGCGCCGGTTTTCGGCGTGCCCGCCGTGGCGGCCAAGGGCGAGTTGAATATCCTGGCGGCCGGATCGCAGGCCGCTGTCTCGACCGTCCAACCGCTGCTCGACCTGCTCGGGAAAAAAACCTGGTATCTGGGCGATCAACCTGAACAGGCCTGTATCGCGAAAATCGCCGGCAACATGATGATCACCCAAGCCATCCAGTCTCTGGGCGAAGCCAGCGGACTCGTTCAACGCCACGGACTGAGCCCTTCGATTTTCATCAAGCTCATGACCCAGACCCTGTTCGCCTGCCCCAGTTATCAACGTTATGGGCACAACATCGTCAGCAGCAATTTTGAACCGGGATTCAAACTGTCGCTTGGCCTCAAGGATATGAATCTGGCGATCGATGCGGGTCGTCTCAAAGGGCTGGAGTTGCCAGCGGCGGATGCCGTTCGATTGAAAATGAAGTCGGCGGTAGCCAGGGGGGATGGCGACAAGGACTGGTCGGTTTTCGTTCAGCAGACGAATCATTGAGAAGCTCTTTCGAACACCTGTCACGAGGTCATTCATGGAAAACTCCGACATCGCGCGTCAACTCTCAACATTCAGGAAAACCATCGACAATATCGACGCCGCCCTCATCCACCTGCTCGCGGAACGGTTTCGCTGTACCGATGAGGTCGGATTGCTCAAGGCCCGATATCAGTTGCCTGCGGTAGACGAGGCCAGAGAGCAGCAGCAATACCAGCGTCTGGCAGCACTTGCTCAGGAGGCTGAGCTGGATACGGCCATCGTGCAGAGGCTGATGCAGTTGGTCATTGGCGAAGTGGTCGAGCGCCACAGGCAGATCGCCGCCAGGCATGCCCCGACACCCCCAATAACCCCACCCCTCGGGGCTGACCCCGGCGCCACTTATCGAAGCAATCAGACAAACGAGCAGAACCGCATGAAATGGCCAACGATCGAGCAAATTCGCAGCTTCACCGATTTACCCTATGGCTACAGTTGGGATTACCTGAAACGTGAGGAGATCAATGTCGCGACAGATTTTTTCCGGACATGGTTTCCCTCCATTTCGGTGGGGTTGGCAAGCCCGTTTCTGGACCAGCAGTTCTACGCAGACAACGTGGTGCTCGAAGACGATCCGGATCGAGGCATATTCGCTACCGTCGTCCGCCAGAACGATGAGATTGTCGCTATCGCCACGTGGGAAAAAATTGACGGTGCTGACGTTATTTTCGGGCGGGTCGGCGCGGTAGCCAAACCGCACAGACTAGCCAGACTGGCCGTTGCGGCCCAGGACCTGGGAGAAAAAATCGGCACGTTCATGGGCGCGGGGCTGATCTATGGCATGGCAACAACCCGCACGCCGTATATGCAACAAGCACTGGAGCAAGCCGGTTACAAAGCGGTAGGGATAATGCCTGGCCTGGACCGGGAAGAAACAGCACCTGGAATCGTGCGCAGGGTTTACGAAGTCATCTACGTAAAACGGCTCGCACCACACGCCGACTTTCTCATTCCTGCCGGTCATAACCTTACCCCTACAGTCGCGCGACTTTACGCAGATATATTTCAAGGTGATGACGACACGAACTGACGAGCCAGCCTAGCAGCGAACCAACCATCGAAATGCTTCTGATCAGTAACGCTACCGGCTCGCGCCTTTTGCATCGATCGAGGTAGCCACATTAGGTAATGAGTTCAAAAAGACTCAGCAGCGGCTAAAAGCACCTGTGGGGTTGATTAATAGATGAGAAGTGAACTGAGTGGACGCGGCTCTGGCCCCTGAGTTAGCTTTCGTAACCGTTCTAACTTTGGGGCTCCGCAATCATGACTGACCGTCAGATCATTGTTCCAGATGGCATGAGATTGATCTGCGAGCGTGCTGGTTATGCACCAGCAGTAAAGGTAGGAAAAACTCTCTACTGCGCGGGTCAGGTAGGCAGGACGCCGGAATTATCCGTCATTGAAGAACCTGAGCAGCAGTTTTTAGCTGCATGGGACAATCTCCGGATCGTCTTGGAGGCAGGTGGCTGTAAATTTGAAGATGTCGTAGAAATGACAACTTACCACGTCAACATGCACCGTCACATGCCAATTTTCAGACGCGTAAAGGATAAAGTCTTTCCGAGAAGCACTTGTGCATGGACCTGCATTGGTGTCAGTGAGTTGGCTCGACCTGGCCTTCTCGTGGAGATCAAATGCGTCGCCGTAGAGCGATAACGAGCGCTGCTGTCCAGATAGCCAACGCGTACTCGCTCAGCCAAGCGGCTCAAAGAACGTCTCCGCCCGTTGTGGCACCGGCTTTTTATGTCTGAACATCTGCTGCCAAGCGAGCTGCGCCTGGACCTTGGCCACCGAATCCAGCACTTTCTGCGCCCAGCGATCATCCTCGGGATGCACCACGACCACCCGGAAGCCATGATCCTTGCCTTCAAGCTGCACGCCCTCCGAATCATCGACATGCAAGTCGATATCGAACGCTGGTGGATATTTTGAAGGCGCATTCGACATCCCGTGCGCCGTCAGGGCACGGTTGTGCAGCACGCTGTTGACCACGCCGTCGACGCGGATACCGTACAGCGCCAACCAGCGCCTGATATAGGACGGCGTGCGCCCGGATGAGGTGTAGACCCAGATGCTGCAGTCCTGGCGGCGCAGCTCGCGGATCAGCGATCGCGTGCCCATGCGCAACGGCTCACCCAGCCAACGATGAATACAGGCGGGAAGTCGGCTTTTCTCGACTGCGCAGTGGTGGAGCTGGCAAGCGAGCGTGTCATCGATATCGAACGAAATTCGTATGCGCTGACGCCTGAACAGCTGTGGCAGAGCGCAGCGGATGACCTGCCCTGCCCGGCTGGCGAAGGTTCTGCATTTGGCCAATGCTGGAGCCCCGCTCATCAATGGCCACCCTGGGAGACAGGCAGGGGCTTGTCTTTGAGAAAGAACTTCATTGGTTCAGGCGCCTGTTCTTCTAAAAATGCTGCGTATTTTTTCTTGATCTTGGGCAATTCGTACAACGCCTTGACGCCATGCTTGGCGGAGTTGCGGATGACCGAGGACGGGTTGAAATAGCCCTCGGCGTTTTCAAGCGTCAGCACGAACGGAGGCAGCCCCGCCCGCATCAGCAGGTAGCTGACAATCAGCGAGCCACTGCGGTTATTGCCTTCGATAAACAGCTGCGGCTTGCTGAGAATCCGTACGTAGACCCCCGCTGCACGCTTCCAGACCGATTCACTGCGGTACGCGCAATACCAGTTGTACAAGTCCTTGATGCCTCCCTCAACATTGTTGAAGAAGTGCGCCTCAGTCGCTGCCAGATGCTGGGCGTATTCGAGCCGGCGTGCCGGATCCCGGCCACACAGCACCGTGGCATTGATCTCCAGCATCAGGTTCAGTTGCTGCAGATCGAACAGGTCGACCCCGCGGGCAACATATTCGTCAACCAACGCATAACCTTCAAGCACATTGTTCAGGACTTCGTCAGTGAACGGGTCTCGGGGCTCGGTGAAGTGCCGGCTGAGCTCGGCGAAACGGCTCTGCACGTCACGCAGTGCGCGTTCAATCGCAGGCAAATCAAGACGGTGCTTGGCAGGCATTGGAGCTCCTTGGAAACTCTTGGTGAATGTCCGCCGGTGCCCGCCAAATCCATTTGGCTTGTGCAGGTAGGCGGCCGTGACCGGTGCTGTGACTTAGCTGAACTTGCCGCTGATGTAATCGCCGGTCATCTGTTCCCGCGGATTGTCGAAGATCTGCGCCGTCGGGCCCATCTCGACCAGATAGCCCGTGCGCGTGCCCTGGGAAATATCCACCGAGAAAAACGCCGTGGTGTCAGCAACACGGATGGCTTGCTGCATGTTGTGGGTCACCAGTGCGATGGTGTAGTCCTTCTTCAACTCGACCATCAATTCTTCGACCCGTCGGGTAGCGATCGGGTCGAGTGCCGAACAAGGCTCATCCAGCAGCAGGACTTCCGGCTCGGTGGCGATTGCACGGGCGATACACAGGCGTTGTTGCTGACCACCGGAGAGCGACAGGCCGCTGACCTTGAGCTTGTCCTTGACTTCATCCCACAGCGCGGCGCCTTGCAGCGCATGCTTGACGCGATCGCCGATATCGCCCTTGTAGCGATTGAGGCGCAGACCAAACGCAACGTTGTCGAAGATGCTCATCGAAAACGGATTTGGCTGTTGAAACACCATGCCGATGTAGCGGCGCACGACCACCGGATCGACACCCTTGCCGTAGACGTCCTGCCCGAGGAAATGCACATGGCCCTCGAAACGAAACCCCTTCACCAAGTCGTTCATCCGGTTGAGGCTACGCAGCACGGTGCTCTTGCCGCAGCCTGAGGGCCCGATGAATCCTGTGATCTTGTTTTTCTCGATCGGCACGTGGCTGTCACGTACCGCCATGAAATTCCCGTAGAAAATCTTGTCCAGTTTGCAGTCCATGACTACAGGCGCCTGGGTGACAAACGGAGCGGCTATTTGCGCAGTGGATACGTTCAAAATCAGTTGCTCCCGTTCTTAATACTTGGGCTTGCCGAAAATACGGCTGATGATGTTCACGAACAGCACGATCATCACCAGCACCAACGAGGCCGCCCATGCGAGCTCGAGCTGGTTATCGAAAGGCATGCCGGAGAAGTTGTAGATCAGCACCGCCAGCGAGGCAGTCGGGTTCATGACGTCGAGATTGCCTTGGTGGTAGATCCAGTAATTGCTGAACAGCGCGGTAAACAACAGCGGTGCCGTCTCGCCTGCGGCACGCGCCACGGCGAGCATCACGCCAGTCAGGATCGCCGGCATGCCGGTCGGCAAGATGATTTTCCAGATAACCTGCGAGCGAGTGCAGCCCATGCCATAAGCGGCATCTTTCATGATCTTGGGCACCATCCGCATCGATTCTTCCGCGGTCAGCACGACGATCGGCAGCATCAGGACCGCCAGTGCCACGCCACCCGCCGGTGCCGAATACGTGCCGGTTGTCATCACCACCAGGGCATAGGCGAACACCCCTGCCAGGATCGACGGCAGGCCCGTGAGCATCTTCGCGGCGAAACGCGCGGCGTTGCCCAGTTTGCTGTCCGGCCCCAGCTCAGCCAGGAAGATCGCCGCCATGATCCCGACCGGCACCGCGATCGCTGCCGCGATACCGACCATTACAAAGGTACCTGCCATCGCGTTGCCAAAACCGCCGCCCATCTCGAAGCCGGTCGGTGGCAGTTCGGTGAAGACTTCCAGGTTCAGGCGCGCGCCACCGCGGGTGATCAGCATGTAGAGCACGGAAATCAGCGGCACGCTGGCCAGCAGAGCACCTGCCCAGACCAGGGTGGTCAGGATCAGGCTGCGCAGCGCGCGGCCTTCGAACCTGCGTTGCAAGCTGGGCATCGCGCCTGTCGGCGCAGTCAGGTCGGTTGCTGCGGTCAGGTCAGTCATCACTTGTTACCCCGTTGGGCGTACATCATGATCATCGAACCGAAGATGTTCACGATCAGCGTAATCAGCATCAGCACCAGCGCGGCGTACATCAACACCTCGATCTCGTTCGGCCCGGCTTCAGGGAAATTCAGCGCCAGCAGAGCGGCAAGCGTGTTGGCGGGGGCAAACAGCGAGAGGGAAATGTTGTTGGCGTTGCCGACGAGCATGGCCAGCGCCATCGTCTCACCCAGCGCGCGCCCCAGGCCCAGCACCAGAGAACCGAAAATGCCGGTGGCCGCCGAAGGCACCATCACTTTGAGAATCGCTTCCCAATGGGTAGTGCCCATGCCGTACGCGGCCTGTTTGGTTTTCATCGGCACAGCCGTCAGCGCGTCCTGCGACACGGCGGCAATCGTCGGCAGAATCATGATCGCCAGCACCAGCGCTGCGGGCAGCAGGCCTGGACCGCTCAGGGATGTGCCGAAAAAGGGGATCCAGCCCAGTTCGCTGTTCAACCAGGTCGTCAGCGGCCGAATCGCCGGGATCACCACGTAGATCCCCCACAGGCCATAGACCACGCTGGGAATGGCTGCCAGCAGTTCGACGATGGTCCGAAACAGCGCAGCAAGCTTGGTCGGCAGGAAATCCTGGGTCAGGAAAATCGCCATGCTCACGCCGAAGAAACCGGCGATCAGCAAAGCGATGAAGGCGCTGTAGAGCGTGCCCCAGATGGCCGGCAGGATACCGTATTTGCCTTGGTTGACGTCCCACACGCTGCCCAGCAGCACATCGAAGCCGTGCTTCTCCATACCGGGAAGTGCCTTGCGTCCGACTTCGAACACCAGCGCAAATACCAGCGCAAGAATCAGCACCACGCCGATTCGCGCCAGCGCGCGAAAGGTGCGATCCACCAGGAAATCCTTCGTCGAGGGTGGCTGGCAGGCAGAGTCGGGATTAACCGGTACGACAAAAGGTTTGTTCATGGGCTAAGTCCGGAACAGGGGGGAAACTCTCCCGGCGTGGCGTAGACGCACACGCCGAGATAGACCTCACGGCGTTACTGAATGTTGGCGGACGCTTTGCGAACCTGTTCGACGACCGATTGCGGCAACGGGATGTAGCCCATCGAATCGGCAATCTTCTGCCCCTCGGTCAGGCTGTATTCGACCATTTCACGCATAGCCTTGGCCTTGGCCGGGTTGCCATTGTCCTTGCGGAAAATCATCCAGGTATAAGAGGTGATCGGATAGGACTTGGCACCGTCCGGATCAGGCAGCCAGGCCACCAGGTTTTCCGGCATTTTCACCGCCGCCAGGGCCTCGGCACCGCTTTCGGCGTTTGGCACTACGTAATTGCCAGCCTTGTTCTGCAACTGGGCAAAGTCGACCTTGGCGAGTTTGGCGAAGCCATATTCGATGTAACCAATCGCACCCGGCGTCTGGCGCACGGTAGCCGTTACGCCATCGTTTTTCGGCGATTTGATGAACTTGTCACTGGCCGGCCAGTTGACGGTGTTGCCCTCACCCAGCGCCTGCTTGAACTCGGCGTTGACGGTTGCCAGGTGCTTGGTGAATACCGCGGTCGTACCGCTGGAATCTGCACGCACGACAACCGTGATCGGCGTATCGGACAGTTTCAGGTCCGGGTTGGCAGCGACGATCTGCGGATCGTTCCAGCGCGTGATCTTGCCCAGGAAAATGTTGGAATACACCTCGCGTGGCAGCTTCAGACCCTTGGGATTGCCCGGCAGGTTGTAGGCCAGCACGATTTCCCCGGCAGTCATCGGCAGCAACTGCACGCCTTCGGCGACCTTGGCGATATCTTCGTCTTTCATTGCCGAGTCACTGGCAGCGAAATCTACGGTTTTGTTCAAGAAATCCTGTACGCCCGCGCCGCTGCCCTTGGATTGGTAATCCACAGTGACGCCATCGGATTTCTTGCTGAAATCCTTGAACCAGGTCAGGTAGATCGGTGCCGGGAAACTAGCTCCTGACCCCGTCAGGCGAACATTTTCTGCTGCAAAGGAGGCCGAGGTGGCACAAAGAGATACCGCAATGGCGAGTGCAGCAGACTTCATCGAACGTTTCATTAAATGACACCTAGTGATTACGGGCTCCCGAACTCTGCAGCAGTTTTGTGACGTTTTCATGAAAGCGAGGTGGCAAACGGTACCCTCCTGCCCTCACCGCAGCGGCGCACATGGATGTAATGGGTTCGTAACAAAATGTGCCTAACACTTTGCCATCCTCAGCCGCGAGCCCCTGCCATGTTCCCCACAGACGACACGCTAATACAGCGCATCCACCGTGAGCTGCTTGATCACAGTGACGAAGAGCTGGAACTTGAATTATCCGAAGACGGCCATGACCTCAACTCATTGTTCGATGAGCATGTGCAAGAGGATCCCGAGAAGGATGCGCGAAGGACTTACTTCAGCGAACTGTTCCGCCTGCAAGGCGAACTGGTAAAGCTGCAGAGCTGGGTGGTCAAGACGGGCCACAAAGTCGTGATCCTGTTCGAAGGACGGGACGCCGCTGGTAAAGGCGGTGTCATCAAACGCATCACCCAACGCCTGAATCCCAGGGTCTGCAGGGTCGCCGCCCTACCCGCCCCCAACGACCGCGAACGCACTCAGTGGTACTTCCAGCGCTACGTCTCGCACCTGCCGGCGGCGGGTGAAATCGTGTTGTTCGACCGTAGCTGGTACAACCGCGCGGGTGTGGAACAAGTGATGGGGTTCTGCAATGAATACCAGTACGAGGAATTCTTTCGTACGGTACCGGAATTCGAACGCATGCTCGCCCGCTCCGGTATCCAGCTGATCAAATACTGGTTCTCCATTTCCGACCAGGAACAGCACCTGCGTTTTCTCAGCCGTATCCATGACCCGCTCAAGCAGTGGAAGCTCAGCCCCATGGATCTGGAGTCCCGCAGGCGTTGGGAAGCCTATACCAAGGCCAAGGAAATCATGCTTGAACGCACGCACATCGCCGAAGCGCCGTGGTGGGTGGTACAAGCTGACGATAAAAAGAAAGCCCGGCTCAACTGCATCCATCATCTGCTCGGGCAGATGCCGTACGAAGAGGTGGAACTGCCGGTAATCGAACTGCCGCAACGCGTCAGGCAGGAGGACTATTCGCGCGTTCCCACACCACCGGAAATCATTGTGCCTCAGGTCTATTAGGCTTGGCCCGATCGAGCACGCGGAACGACAAAGCCCCGGTTATTCGGGGCTTTGTCGTTTCCGGGATGTGAAAATCGAATCTTCCCGTGCGGCGGGTGTCCCTACTCCCTGATCGCGAGCAATCGCTCGTCAGGCTCACGTTGTAAAAACGCTACTTTCCCTCAACCTTAATGGCCCTCAACCGGAAATGGCGTTAGCATTTAAACCATTCGGCTGAACAAGCCTGTTTATTCAGATCAGGGTCGCATTGTGGAAAAGCTAAAACGCCTTCAAAGCGGGATCGAAGGACTCGACGCGCTGCTTCAGGGAGGCCTTGTCGCGGGTGCTTCGTACATCATTCAAGGGCGCCCGGGTTCCGGCAAGACCATCCTTGCCAATCAGCTCGGGTTTCATCATGCCCGTAACGGCGGTCGTGTTCTGGTCGCCACGTTGCTGGCCGAATCCCACGACCGGCTGTTTCAGTTCCTGTCGACCATGAGCTTCTTCGACGCCTCGCGTGTTGGCGCCGAAATACAGTTTGTCAGCGCATTCGACACGCTGGAAAACGAAGGCCTCGATGAGGTGGTGAAGCTGCTTCGCCGCGAAATCACCCGGCAGAAGGCGACCGTCATGGTCGTTGACGGCCTGCTCAATGCGCGATCCAAAGCCGATTCGCCGATCGACACGAAAAAATTCATCTCCGAACTGCAAGGCCATGCGGCGTTTGCCGGTTGCACCGTGCTGTTTCTCACCAGCTCGCGCCTTGACGACGGCAGCCCCGAGCACACCATGGTCGACGGCGTCATCGAAATGGGCGAAGAGCTGTTCGGTACCCGCTCGGTACGGCGCATTCATTTGCGCAAGACCCGCGGCAGCGGCGCGTTGACCGGTGTCCACGAATGTGAAATCACCGATAGCGGCCTGGTGATCTACCCTCGCCTGGAAACGCTGTACAAACGCCCGTCCGCCCCGGACAGCGCGGACATGACGCGCATCCCAAGCGGCATTGCCTCGCTGGACGACATCCTCGGAGGCGGCTTGCACAGCTCCAGCGTGACGCTGGTCATGGGTCCTTCGGGGATCGGCAAGACCACCCTGGGTCTGAAGTTCATCGCGCAGTCGACGCCGGAAGCGCCGGGCCTGCATTTCGGTTTCTATGAAAGCCCGCAGCGGCTGCGCCTCAAAGGCCGTTCGCTGGGCATCGATATCGAACAAATGGAACACAGCGGTGCGCTGAGCATTGCCTGGCAGCCGACCACCGAAGGCTTGCTGGACGGCCTCGGCGCACGCCTGCTGAGCCTGGTCGATGAAAAAGGCATCAAGCGCCTGTTTATCGATAGCCTCAGCGGCATGACGCGGGTTTCTACCACCCCGGAACGCATCACCGACTTTTTCAGTGCACTGATGAACGAGCTGCGATCCAGAGGCGTCACGGTGTTCGCCTCCTGGGAAATGCGCGATTTGTTCGGTTCCGAAGTCAGCGCACCGACCTCTGACCTGTCCAGTATTGTCGACAACCTGATGCTCATGCGGTTCTTTGAAAATCACGCTGAACTTCACAGGACGCTTTCCATTCTCAAGATACGTGATAGCTCCTACAACCCGTCGCGGTTCGAGGTGGTTATCCGTGATCAAGATGTGTTCCTGGAAAAGGCTTTGAAAAATGAACCTTCAGTCGCAGCTGAGTCATTGCCTGGTTCGATTTCGTAAGTCTTCAAGCGGGTTGAAATGACATGACCAC
The DNA here is from genome assembly GCF_020736465.1 of Pseudomonas sp. HN2. Lineage (NCBI taxonomy): Bacteria > Pseudomonadati > Pseudomonadota > Gammaproteobacteria > Pseudomonadales > Pseudomonadaceae > Pseudomonas > Pseudomonas sp. HN2. Next base: position 2,907,552 of record NZ_CP085885.1, on the reverse strand, counting down.
CATCCTGGTAGTCGACGACGAGTATCTGATTGCTGACATTCTTGGCTTTGCGCTTGAGGATGAGGGCTTCATGACTGTGACCGCGAGCAATGGCAAAAAAGCTCTCGAGGTGCTGGAAAGAGAACGTCCGGCCCTGGTTATTACTGACTTCATGATGCCGGTCATGGACGGCCTCGAATTCGCCGAAGCCGTGCGTGCCCAGCCCTCCGTCAAACATCTGCCGATCATCCTGATGAGTGGCGCGCAGGCGCATATCGGCATGCAGCGCTCGGATCTTTTTGATGTCGTGGTGCCCAAGCCTTTTGATATTGCGGTGATTGTGGGTGAGGTGAAGAAGCTGTTGGGCTCATAGATACTCGACCACAAAGGCAATTTCGGCATTGGCATCGCCCGCTCTCATTTGCGCATTGGAAGGTTCAATGCGCACGAAACGAGCTTGCAAGGAAACGGATGCATTACCGCCGCTCGATGTTGGCGCTTTCATTATGTAATTCTGGTTCAGTTTGAGTATCTTTCTGTCACTGAAGCGCATTTGCAACGCCAGCCCTTTGGCAGTCGAGTTACTGTTGAGGTTTACCACGCCGGTATCAGCACTCCACGCAGGGCTGCCCGCAGTGGGCGAAAAGGAGAACCTGAAGTTATTGATTCCAGGAGGACAGTTTTTCATATCAAGAAAGAAGTATTTCTCCTTGGCATAGTCACCGTTCTGCAAAAAATCGCTCATGGTGTAGCTACCCATATCCACTTTCACATCAGGTGTTTCACAAGACTGCGAGACGATTCGTGTGCCGCTGGTATTCATTGCCAAAGGCTCGATTTCAGCAGCGACAAATGTCCCCAGTTGGCCTGAAGGTATCGTCGCACTGCCGGAAATAGTGCCCGTCTTTACAAAACGCAAGATGTGCTCAGAACCATTCCAACCCCAACCGCCAGCAGTGTCGGTAGTTCCTGGAAAGCCCTTCCACGCTTTCCCCGATGGCGGTCGGACCCATTGCCAGCCGATTCCGGTATTCCCGATAGGAAAAATCTCCACGCCCGGCTGAGTAATGCCGACATTATTGCGTACACCTTCATTGTGCACTGCGGAGCACCTGAAAGAACTGGGAATGGGACCCAGCGTCACGATAGGGCTTTCATAAATAACCGTGCCATTCGGCGCGTCACGTGGTACCGAGAGAGTGGCCGGCAGGATAACCTGCATATTGCCCATGGAATTGTCCGGATAAAATTCGCAGATCGCCGCCATTGCGTTTGACGACAACATATACAAGAGCCCGACAATTAATACACGGCATAACTTCATAACACTCTCTCTGACTCTACCTAGCGTGCAAACAACTGAATGGCTGACGTAGCCACACCTATTTAATTGGCAGGAATATCACCACGACCGGAACGAGAAGATAATAAAAAAAGAACACTTGAGCAAAAATTTATTTATTCAATAACAAGACAATTCTCATAGATTAATAACCACCCTGCCAAACCTGAAAAGTCTACAAACAGAAACGCTGTTTAGTATCACACTTTCGCAGCGCAAATAACTAAAGCCCAATTTAAGACTCGTCTTAAAGGCACAGTGACACTCGGCCATTACACTGACTGTTCTTGATAGGAGAACCGATTCCGTGAGAGCCCTCGATACCCTCAATAGCGCAAAACCCCACAGCAACGCCGCCCTCTACTGCCTGACGATTCTTGCACTGGCGCTGATCGCCATGACTGTCGTCGCCGGTTATGAGCTCAACAATCTGTTTCCACTGAAGGCCGTGGTGCAACAGCAGGAGATCCAGCTCACACAACGCTCCGATACCATCCAGTCAATGACCGCTGAACTCAAGCGTCTGACGAAACAAAAGCAGGCCCTGGAAACCGACCTGCTTACCGCGAAGGAACAGGCGAAGGCCGCCGAGGCGGCAAAGACCGAACTCGAAAACACTCAACGCGCAGCACAAATCAGCGCGGCGTTAGAGGATGAAGACTCACTCTGCGCGATCATCGAGCAAAATATCCGACTCGTAGCGGACCAACTCAGTCGCGACGACTTCTTCCGCTTGCGCGATGAGCGCGAGGCTGAAGCCGAAGCGGTGCTCGAAAGCTATGAAAGACAACTCGCCACCTGTATTGAACAGCTGACAGCACAAACCGCATCGCCAGCTCAAAATGACGAACCGGATGCGCAAGACCTCACTTCACCGATCAAGCACTGATTAAAAAGCCCTGGCAATCAGGGCTTCCCGTTAACGTGTTAAAGCTTGAATTCCTTGGTCAACTTATTCAGCGATGCCGCCAGTTGCGAAAGCTCCGCCGATGCAACAGCCGTCTGTTTCGATCCTTCTGCGGTTTCACTGGACAGGTCGCGAATGCTGATCAGGCTGCGATCCACTTCACGCGCAACCTGAGCCTGCTCTTCGGCTGCGGTCGCCATCAGCAGATTTCGCTCATTGATGAGATTCAGTGAGCCAGTAATGTCGGTCAGCACTTCGCCGGCAATATTGGCCATTTCCAGCGTTCTTTCAGCCTGCGAACGCGTGTGGCTCATTGAAGACACCGCACGGCTGGTGCCCGACTGAATGGAGCTGACCATCGATTCAATGTCCTCGGTCGATTTCTGCGTACGCTGGGCCAGCCCTCTGACCTCGTCCGCGACCACGGCAAAGCCACGGCCCGCCTCCCCCGCCCGCGCCGCTTCGATCGCTGCGTTCAAGGCAAGCAGATTGGTTTGTTCGGCAACCTCGCGGATAACGTCCAGCACGCTGCTGATATCGCTCGCCATGGTCGATAGCGCCTGCACCTCAGCCGAGGTGTTGTGCACACTGGAGACCATCAGATTGATTGCTGCGACCGTTTCACTGACCCGGGTTCGACCGGCAATGGCAGCGGCACTGGATTCCGAGGTCAGTTGCGAGGTCGATGCGGCGTTGTCCGCCACCTGCTCCACCGCTGCGCTCATTTCAGTGACGGCGGTGGCAGCCATTTCGATTTCATGGCTCTGACGCTGAGTGATACGCGAGATATCTTCCGTAACGCCGTGCATGACCTCCGAGGTTTCAGCCAGTTGGGTGGACGAGTCGCGGATCATGATCAGCGCATCGCGCAGACTGGCCTGCATCGCCGCCAGCGACGACAGCATCTGCGCCGCTTCATCGGAGCCATCGAGCGCAATGGTTTCGCTAAGATCATTGGCGGCGATGCATTCCGCCACCCTCAGCGAGCCTGCAATTGGCACCGTCAGGCTGCGGGTATACAACACGGCCAGGGCCAACGAAGCACCGATGGCAATGATGATGAACACACTGACGATCAACAGCGTGTGTTCGTAGACATTGTCGGCCTGCTTGCCCGCCTCATAGGCTTGGATCTCGTTCAGCGCGATCAGCTTCTTGAGTGCGACCTGTACGCCGTCCGAGGCAACACGCATCTGATTCTTGGACAGCGCGATGGCCGCCTCGAGCTGCCCGCTCGCCACTGTTTCGAGGTACTGGTCCTGCGCAAGATCATTGATCTTTTGCGCTTTGGCAAACTCCTCGAACGCCTCGCGCCCAGCGTCGGTGGCCAGCAGATCAATGAGCGCTCGCTGATGTTTCTTGATCAGTTGACGGGACTGCTGAATGTCCATCAGCGCCTGCGCCTTGCGCTCGGGGGTTTCGATGGGATTGCGCAAGCGGGCGTTATTACCCTTGATTTCGATGAACTCACGATCCAGTTGGCCGAGCAGTTTGATGCTCGGCACGATCGTGGTCTCAACGTACGTTTCTGCCTTGTTGAGCAAGTCGACTTGCTGCAGGGCGATCAGTCCGATCGCGATAATCATGAGACAGAACAAGCCGAAACACAGCGCCGAACGCGGCGCGAGATTGAGTTTACGAAGCAGCATGATGCCTTACCTTAGAGTGTATTCAAGACAATGGGGCAAACGAGTGGGCAGCGCAGCAGGCGCTGGGCAATAGCGCCTCAGCGCGAACATGGATCATCGCGGGAAGGTGCAGCAGCTAGCGGTTCGCGCACGAAGAGAGCGTGGAGTCGGGCGAGGCCGGCTCCGCAAGCTCCTTGAGCGCCGGATCGGCCAGCATCAGAAAATCCGCCAGGCGCGGCAGATTGATTTTCGAGACCAGGCGCATCCAGCGTTGCGGATGCGGGTTGAAGAAGGTCTTCGACCACTGATGATCATCACTGGGGTTGAAAATCAGCAGATGACGAATCAGCGGGTTTTCCCCGAAAAAATCCAGCGGATCCATTGCCATCTCGCTGAGCAGCTCAGCATTGACGACGACCAGGCTCAACCGTTGGGGGCAGTAATACGTCAGTATTCTCAGGTCGCGATAAGTACACACGTTCAACACGCTGAGACAGCCCAGCTTGTTGAACTGCTGTTCGATCGACTGGCCTCTGCGCACGTCGCTGTCGGCGATCAGGATCCGCAAGGATCGACTTCGGTTATTTTCAAGAAACATCGGACACCTTTGGCAGCTCCATTCTTCCTTTCAAGAAAATAACCAAGGGCCAATCTGTCTGATATGAGACTTGTCTCAAAAATGGCGGCGGGGAATCGCTGAACGTAACCCGCACCTTGATGACAGCCCACGCTAACGTTGGCGCGGCCTGGTTCAAGTGGTGTTGAAGGAGGGATTCTGTGACGCGGGAGGGCGGAGGCGAGCCTGAAGCGCGGGACGGTTCTGCACGAACCAGACAATTCTCATTAGTGACGCCCCTTTTTGTCAGTAACCTTGAAACAAGGGGCGCAGATTCATTCTTTCCAAGCCATCAAGGCAGCGTCATCGTCACGACGTAATTACCGGTCGTTATCTGGTGGCCCTTGTTGTCTGTCAGTAGCAGACGCTGGTCGTAGTATTTTTCCTGTTCATGGGTATCGGCAATCATTTTCACGAACACTTGCTGGCGCGGCTCACCCCGCCCTGCCGCACTGACGCTTTTCACCGTGAAGATCTGCCCGGTGCTTGCCTGCGGGCAGTCAAGCAGCTCGACAGAAAAATGGCTGCTGCCACTCGCCATGCAACTCGTCTCGACAATCTGTCCGCTGAAGCGAATCACTCCGCTGACCGGCGCGGACTGGGCTGCGCTGACGGTGTCGACACCGAGCAGGCAAAGGCAGGCAATCAATAAAGGACGTCGAATGATCATCGCGAAACTCCATGGTTATTAACCAAGGTATCGCCCGTTGCAAAATGATCTTTAACGTCCGCTTCCATGCAAGGCCAGTCAGCATGGCCCTGCCTCGATACGGTTACAGCTCGACCCGTTTGATTTTCTTGATCAGATCAGCCTGTGCGTGCTCCAGCTTCAGCGCGCTGCGATTGATATCCAATGGATCGATGACCGGCGCTTCGCACTCGGCCTCAAGCTCGTTACACGCCTCGATGACCTGATGTTCGGCCACAATCCGCGCCGCGCCCTTGATTCTGTGCGCCAGGTCAGCCAACAGCCCGGGATCGCTTTCGGGAATCAGCGAATGCAACTCCTCCAAGTCCTTTTCGCAACTCGACAGCGCCTCGCGCAGCAGTTCTTTCATCATGTCGAGGTCACCGCCGGTGAGCTCGTCAAGACGCTCGCGGATCGAACCCAGCTCCTTGACAGTCGCCGCAGGCGGACTTTCAACCGGCTCGGGTTCAAGATTTTTTTCCCAGCCGGCAAGCATGGTCGACAAGGTGCTGAGGCTGATCGGTTTGAACAGACAATCATCCATGCCCGCCTCTCGGCATTTCACTTTTTCTTCCGGCTGCGCGTTGGCTGTAAAGCCCAGCACAATGCACGGTGCGCCACCACTGTCGCGCTCATCCTGGCGAATGGTGCGGGCCAGCTCATAGCCGTTCATGACCGGCATGTTGCAGTCGGTGATCACAATGTCGAACGGCTCCGAGCGCCACAACGCCAAGGCCTGGGCACCATCGGCAGCATCACGCACCGCCTGGCCAAGGAAACTCAGCTGCTGCGTGAGTAGCAAGCGGTTGGCGCTCTGGTCATCGACTACGAGGATCCTGAGTGTCGGAACCGGTTTGTCCTGAATAACCGAAACAGGCAGCACCTTGCCGCCGAGCGGGCTGAGAATGTTGAAGAACAGCGACACTTCCAGGCAGGTGCCTTTGCCCAACGTACTGGTGATATTCAGCCGCCCGCCCATCAATTCGCACAACGAACGTGAGATGGCCAGTCCCAGACCGGTGCCGCCCCTGTTCGAGGGGCCGTGATTGGCTTGCGAAAACGGCTGGAACAGGTTCTGCAGATCGGCACTGGAAATGCCGATGCCGGTGTCCTCGACTTTGAGGTCGACCTGCAAACGCTCGTCAGCGAGGCGTTGACCACGAATCGAGACGCTGACATGACCGGTGTCGGTAAACTTGATCGCGTTGCCCACCAGGTTCGAGAGCACCTGCTGAAAGCGCATCGGATCAACCAGCACGTCACAGCCGACAGTCGCGTCAATGTCGAGCTTCAACACCAGGCTCTTCTGCCTGGCGAGGCCGTCGAACACCCGCGCCACGGATTCGACCAATTCGCGCAGGTTGGCACGTTTCGGCGAAAGGCTGACATGGCCGGACTCGATGCGTACCACGTCGAGGATATCGCCGATCAGTTCCAGCAGACCTTTCGCCGAATCGTACGCCACTTCAATCGCCGGTCGATCGAAGTGGCCCTGCTCGGCACGCTTGAGGGTGAGTTCGAGCATGCCGATCACGGCACTCATTGGCGTACGGATCTCGTGGCTCATGGTCGCCAGGAACGTGGTTTTGGCGCGGCTCGACTCGTCAGCCAGCTCTTTCGCCGCACGCAATTCCTCGATCAGTTCGCGCCGTTCGCTGATGTCGATCCAGCCGCAGATCACGCCCCTGACCTCACCCGCGGTGTCGTGATAAGGCTGGATCCAGTGGTAAATGATCAGCCGTGTATCACCGACATGCAGCGTGCGATCCACCTCGTAAGGTTCATCCTGTTCGATGACGCGCAGGTAGTCGTCGTGAAATTGCAACGCCTCCTGACGATTGCGCTTGCCGCTTTCGAGCACGGTCTTGCCGATCACATCCTTTTCTATCAGGCCAAAGGTTTGCAGATAGTTGTTATTGCAGGTGACAAGTCGACCTTCCCGATCACGAACGTAAATGGGATGCGGCGTGCCGTTGATCAGCGCCCCCATGAACTTCAGCTGATCGCCAAGCAAACGCTCTGCACGACTGCGTTCGCGGATCTGCCGGCGGATATAGAAATTCCACGCCAGCGATCCCAGGATAATCAGGAAGGCGCCAGCGCTGATCTGGTAGATCAACGCCTTGTAGTCGCGCCACGACAGTCCCGAGAACGCTGCGATGGGACGCCAACGGTTGAGGATCACGTCCAGCTCGTCTGGCGGAATGCTCAGCAGCGCCTTGTTCAGAATGCTGACCAGTTCGGTATCGGCGCGCCGGGCGGCAAAGGCGAGGAACCCTTTGTTCATGCCGACGATGTTGGAGATGCGCAAACTGTCGCTATAAATGTGAGCGATGTAATAACGCGCACTGTGCAACGTGGTAATCATCGCGTCTGCCCGCCCGTCTTTCACGTCAGCCAGCGCGCCCAGCACTGTTTCGTTGTCGACGATCTCGATGTCGGGATAATCCTTGAGCAGCTCGCGCTCCGCCGAGCTTTCGGGAACCGCGACACGCTTGCCGCGCAGTTCCTGCAGGCTTGAAGGCGCGCCTGCATCCTTGGTAGTGACGATCACGAAGGGACTGGCGAGAAACGGATGAGTGAAACGCATGCCGACTTCACGCGAGACGGTTGGCGTCAGCAGCGAGATATCGGCGCTGCCATCAAGCAGACGCGTGCTCAGGCTGGAAAAACTGTCAGTGCGTTCTACATCGATCTGCAAACCGGTGCGGCGCTGAATCAGCTCCAACAGATCAGCGCCGATCCCGCCAAAATTGCCATCGCCATCAAAGAACGCAAACGGTGCCTGATCGTCATTGATCACAAACCGCGCCACCGGGTGCAGCTCAAGCCAGCGTGCCTCGCCGGGTGTCAGGTCAATACGTTTGGTGGTCAGCGCCCCGCCGCCGCCGGACCAGCGCTTGGTGATCTCGCCTATCTTCCCCTCACCCATCGACTCGATGACCGAGTCGATCAGACGCAGCAGCTGATCATTACCTCGGCGCAAGGCGAAGCTGAAACCGCTGGTTTGGGTTTTGACGAAAGAGTGCAGACGCACATAGTTAAAGTAGTTGAGGTTGATCAGATAATTGCTGGACACCGTGTCGCCCAGGAACAGATCGACTTTGCCAAAGGCCAGCGCAGCCAGTGCCAGCTCGTTCGATGGAAAAAGCACGAACTCGGCGTTGGGATACAACCCGTGCAATTGACTGGAAGGCAGGTAATCGTCGGCAACCGCAATACGCAAACCGGCCAGATTGGCCGGCATCGGTCGCCGATCATCGCCGCGCATGAACATCGCCGGCACGTCTTCGACATAAGGTTTGCTGAGCGTGACGAGGCCATCGATCAACTCGAAACTGTTGGAGCTGCCCAACATGTCGATGTCGCCACGCTCGAGCGCCGCCATGGCGTCGCGACGGTCGGGATAAGCCTTGACGGTAACTTCGACGTGCAAGGCCTGGCCGATAATGCAGGCGATGTCGGCGGCAATCCCCTCGTAACGTGTACCGCTGGCGGTCATGACATAGGGCGGGAAATCCGGAAGCGCCGAGCCCAGCACCAGACTGCGCTTCTGCCGCAGCCAACTCCAGTCTTCATTGGCCAGATCGAGCTGCAGCTCCTTGCAGTCCGATCGACCGAACACCTGCAGAGTGCGCGGCTCTGCTGCCCACAACAACCCGCTACCGAACACGAAAAGCACACTGGCTAGCAAAACACCGCGCAACAGATGAAACATAAGCGAGTTATCCCTGGTTGTCCGCCGTCAGGCTGTGCTGCAACTTGAACAGCTCTGCATCACCACGAATGCCAAGCTTTTTGAAAGCGGCCTGTTTTTGCCCGCTGATGGTTTTGCGACTGCGCGAGAACTTCAAAGCGATCTGCGTCACTCCCATTCCCTCCAGGCAGCAGCGCAAGACTTCTTTCTCTTTCGGTGACAGCAGAGGATTGCTGAGGAAATCGTCGCTGTGCGCCGCGCCGTCGTCATTGGCACCGGCAGGTTCATCGACCGACGCAGGCAGCACATCGAGCTCGAAGGCCATTTCCGGCGACAGGTACAACTGCCCGGACGCAGCACTGCGGATGGCGGTGATCAGGTCATCGACCGACTGCGACTTGCCGAAGAATCCGCTGACGCCCGCCCCGATCGCCATGTTCACCACTGCCGGGCGCTCTTCAGAGGACGAAACGAGAATGCGCATGTCCGGATATTGCTTGCGCAGCAGGCGGATCAGATTGAGCCCGTCCAGCTCTCCGTCGTGCAGCTTGTAGTCGAGGATCAGCAGGTCGATGTCGACCTCGCGCAATCCGGCGAGCAACTGCGCGCTGCTGCCATACACACCTACGACACTGAACTCGGCTTCGCGCGTCAGCCGCGACTTCATCGCCAGACGTATGAGCGAGTGATCATCAAGGATGGCAACGCGTAACGGATTCACGACTGACCAATGCATGAACAGCTCCATGATGAAGAGTGTTGGAGGACCATCAGCACTTGGCAACCGCAGCAAATCCCGGGCATCACCGAAGCATTCAGGTGCATCTGATTGATTTCTCGGCACATGATGAGTGTTTTGAAGGCGTGACGAAATAGGGCTTTGTCCCAAAAGTCAGAATGCCGCTTGCATCAACGATCGGATGTGCCTATTGCGCGGCGCCAGGACGACTTTTGCCCCTCGAAGCGCCAATCGACCAGATGGGCCCAGTTCATGGGTCGAGCATAAAAGAAGCCCTGCCCCCACTGACAACCCAGCCGCGCCAGGTGGTGAACCTGATCGGCGGTTTCGATGCCTTCTGCCACCACCCGCATGTCCAGCTCGCGCGCCAGGGCCAGCGCACCGTGGATGACCGCGCTGTAGCGAGCCTGCTGGAAATTCTGCACGAAACCGGCATCGAGTTTGATTTCGTTGAACGGCATCTGACACAGGCGCTCCAGCGAAGAATAGCCGACACCGAAATCATCGATCGCCAGGCTGAAACCCAGCATGCGCAGGCGCACCATGTTTTCCATGCTGATCTCGGGCATCTGTAGCAGACCGGTTTCCGTCAATTCGAAAATGAGCCCGGCTGGCGAGGCTCCGTGGATGCGCAACAGCGCCTTGATCCGGTCTACAAGGTTCGGGTTGGCCATCTGCGTGACGTCAAGATTGAATGCCAGCTTGAACGGTTTGCCGTGGGACTGCACGAAACGCTGCAGACTCAGCCCTTGCGTAAGCAGGCTGAAAAACATTTCGTCGAGCAGCCCGCAACGCTCGATCGTTGGCAAGAACATACCCGGCGAAAGCAATCCGCGACTGGGGCTCTGCCATCGCACCAGCACTTCGGCGCCATCCACCTCACCACTGCGCAGATGAAACTTGGGCTGGAAGTACGCGCGAAATTCCTGCCGGCGAATGGCTTCAAGCACTTCGCTCTCCGAAGGCTGATCGAGCTGACTTTCCGCCACTTTGGCATCGACCTGAGTGTGCGGCCGGTAGCGAGCCAACAACGGCGCCAGCACATCGACCATCAACGGCTTGCCGACACTGCCGAGCAATTCCAGGCCCTGCAACGTGACGATCCGGTCAACCGTACGCAACAAGTCTTCAGGCAGCGAACTGCAGATGATCACTGCGCGAATCAATCCGGCCTCTCTCGCCAGGCGCAAAAACGTCAAACCATCCATCCCGGCCATGCTCAGGTCACACAACGCAACGTCCACGCCCCCTGCCTGGGAAATCACAGCCAGCGCATCCTTGCCGTCAGCCGCCTGAAAGATATTTTTGTAACCCAGGCTATTAAGCGCACTGACCGCCGCCGTGCGCTGGAAGGCGTGATCTTCCAATACCAATAAACGAAGCGTGTTCACAAACCCGGAACCTCTTTCTATCAGCCATTAATAGTGGAAAGTCTGAATCATCTTTCAAGCAGGACGCCCGCTCACAAACTTTGCATTGACTGAGATTTTCTGCACCCGCGAATACTAACCAGACACAAACTGCACGACTTTGAGAATTGTCTCATTTAGTTCGCCGCACCATTGACCGCAAATATAGCTGCGCACTTGCGATAGTGCTGACTTGCTCGCACTTGTCGCGCTTTAAGACAAATCTCAAAGACCTACAACTAACACAGACCTAAGATGGCCTGGCATTTCAATGCAGCACTTTCACAATAACTTCGGATATAAACATGAAAAAGTTCGCTTTCGCACTACTCACTCTTTCCGTACTGGCTGCCTCTACCGGCGCACAAGCTGCGGAAGAAGCCGCCAAAGCTGTCAAGGGCGGCAGCGGTCAAATCAGCTTCACCGGCGTTATCAACAACGACGCCTGCTCGGTAGATGGTGCTTCGGGCAGCGACAAGATGATTGCCGTGGACATGGGCAGCGTTTCGATCAAAGACATGGGCACCGATTCTGCCCCGGGCGCCGGTCGTGTGGCTGCCAACGATTTCAACCTGAAAGTGAACTGCAACGCCGGTACCAAGGTTTCGATGCTGTTCAAACCAACCGTAAACGGCGGTTCGGGCCTGGTTGATGGCAAGAAGGTTCTCAAGCTGCAAGGTACCGATGCGGCCAAAGGCGTCGGTATCGCGCTGCTGGACAGCAATGGCCAGTTGATCGATCTGAGCTCCGAAGCCACCGCCAAAGTGCAGACCAGCCTGACTGGCGACGGCACTACTGGCGGCGACGGCACCCTGTCGTTCGCAGCCGCTTACGTCACCACCGGCGACAAGACCGCTGCTACTGCAGGTACCGGTAACGCCACTCTGCCGTTCGTTCTCGAATACGAATAAGCAGCGCGCAATACCTGGACGGGGCCGCTGTGCCCTGTCCTTCCCAGCCTGAATTAATCGGTGAACACTATGTTAAGTCGCTATTTTCCGCTTTGCCTGGGACTTGCCGGAGTGTTGATGACGCACTCGGCATTCGCCAGCATTTCCTTGAGTTCCACCCGGATCATTTTCGATGGCGCGCACAAAGAAGCGAACGTCACCGTGCGCAATGGCGGGCAAACCATTCTGGCGCAATCGTGGCTGGATGCCGGCGACGCCGCTGGCAGCGCGCCGCCTTTCGCGGTAACCCCACCGCTGGCCAAACTCGAGCCCAATCAACAGCAACTGCTGAGGATACTTTATGAGGGCCGCGGCATGCCTGCGGACAAAGAGTCAGTGGTGTGGCTGAACGTGCAGGAAATCCCCCAGGCCAGTGCTGCCGATGTCAATACGCTGCAACTGGCGGTGCGTCAGCGCATCAAGGTTTTCTTCCGCCCGGACGGACTCGCCGGTGACGCCGCAAAGGCGCCGGAGCAACTTGCATGGCAGTTGGTTACACAGGCTGGCAAGTCGATGCTGCAAGTAAAAAACCAGAGCAATTACCACGTATCGCTGGCAGATCTGAAAATCGCTGCTGGAAAAAAAGCGGAGCTGGTAATTGATTCGACAATGATCGTTCCCGGCGAAGTCCGTTCGTTCAATCTGAAAGAGCTGCCCGCCGGTTCTTCGCGCTTGAGTTTTTCAGCCATTAACGATTACGGCGCACAACAACGATTTGACGCACCACTGAGCGCCACCGAAAGTCATGCCGAGCGCGTGAAAGATGCCTCCGCGCAGTAACTTCCCCGCCCTACCCTGCCAACTTACAAGCTATTCACAAGTTCCGGACTCCGGTTGAAGCAACACGGACTGATAAGGCAAATTGCATGTTTTCCTCCCAACACCACACATCTCCAAGTTGTGTTAAGCATCACGTTGCGCGTCAGAAAAACAAAACGGCGTTGGGCTGCCTGCATCCATTGTGCTTTGCAATCAACATGGCCATCTGTGGATTTGCCGTAGGTGCCGAAGCGCCGGCCGCGGTAGCGGGTGAAGCTTTCAATACGTTGTTTCTTGAAGGTTCATCAGCGGTCGATCTGCAACCTTTGTTGAATGCCAACAGCGTACTGCCGGGCCAATATCGCGTTGACGTTTACAGCAACGGCACGCTGGTCGGTCGACGCGACGTTGATTTTGCGGCCAACCCGGTCAACGGCAAAGTCGAACCGCGCATCACCCTGGAACTGTTACAGCAGCTGGGTGTGGACATGCGCAAACTGCGTGAGCAAGGTCTGGTTGACGAGCAACACCCTGCCGATCACTACGACCTGCCCGCGATGATCGAGCAAGCCAGTCTCAGTTTTGACGCCAACCGCCTGCGCCTCAGTATCAGCGTGCCGCAGGTGGCGATGGCTCGTGGCATGCGTGGTTATGTCGATCCTGAGCTTTGGGACGAAGGCGTGGCCGCCGGCTTCATCAACTATCAGTTGAGCAGCACCCGCAGCAAAACCGATTACTCGACGCAAATCTCCAATAACCTCGGGCTGCGCAATGGCATAAACCTGGGCGCCTGGCGTTTGCGCAACGAGTCCAACCTGAGCAGCGCCACCGGCCGGCCCAATCGGTTCGTCAGCAACCGTACCTTCATCCAGCGCGACCTCACGGCGATCAAGGGGCAACTGAGTGCGGGTGAAATCTTTTCCGATTCGGATCTGTTCGACAGCGTGCGCTATCAAGGCGTCAAGGTGGCCTCTGATGAGGGCATGCGCGCAGACAGTGAGCGCGGCTATGCGCCGATCATTCGTGGCGTGGCTGAAACCAATGCAACGATCGAGGTCCGCCAGGATAACTACATTCTCTACACCACCAACGTGCCGCCGGGCCCGTTCGAGATCAGTGATATCTATCCATCGGGCTCCAACGGCGATCTGGAGATCACCATTGTTGAAGCGGATGGACGGCGCAAGGTCACCCGACAGGCATTCTCCGCCCTGCCGACGATGGTGCGTGAGGGACAGCTGAAGTACAGCCTGTCGAGCGGCAAATTCAATAACAACAGCGAGGGCTATGACAAGCCGGCCTTCCTCAGCGGCACGTTCGCCTACGGCTTGACCAGCAACCTGACAGGCATTGCCGGCCTTCAGGCCAGCAATGGTTTCAAGGCGCTCTCGGTCGGCGCGGCGAAGAATACCTCGATTGGCGCGATGTCCCTGGACGTCACGCAATCGTCCAGCAAGGCCTTTGGCAAAACAATCCAGGGCAGCAGCGTACGCGCGCTCTATGCAAAGACCTTCACCGGCACCGATACCAGCTTCACCCTCGCCGCCTATCGTTATTCGACCGAGGGTTACCGCACGCTGACCGACCATGTGCAGGACACCAGCGCCGGCGCAACCCGACGTCTGGGTAATTCCAAAACCCGCACCGATCTTACGGTCAACCAGACCTTGGGCGAAGCACGTCAGTTCGGCTCGCTTTACTTGAACGCCAGTGACCAGCGCTATTGGGATCGCGGCGGCTCGCGGAGCTTTTCCGCCGGTTACAACAACAACTGGCGCGACCTGAACTACAACATCAGCCTGAGCAAAACCCAGGAATTCGGCGCGCGCGGTGAGACCAACAACGACACACAACTGAGCGTTTCGATTTCCTTCCCGCTCGGATCGACGCCTCGCGCACCGCGTGCCTACATTTCCAGCAACCATCAAAATACAGGGACCAGCACCCAAGCCGGGATCAACGGTTATCTGACCGAGGACAGCGACACCTACTACTCGGTGCAGACCGGGCGCAGTGTCCAGGGCGATCGTTCTGGCTCGCTGAGCCTGAGTACCCGTACATCGATGGGCGACCTGAGCTTGGGTTACAGCCGAGGCAATGGCTATGAATCACAGAACCTGAGTGCAGCAGGATCGCTGGTGGCCCATGCAGGCGGCATCAATATGGGCCAGACCGTCGGTGAAACGTTCGGCCTGGTGGAAGTGCCCGGCATGTCGGGCGTCGAAGTCAGCAGCTATTCAGGCGTGAAAACCGGCCTGAACGGCTACGCGGTTCTGCCTAACGCGCAACCGTATCGCGTGAACTGGGTGACGCTGGACACGCGTAACCTGGGTGGTGAGATCGAGCTGGACAATGCCACTCAGCAACTGGTGCCAAGACGCGGTTCGGTGGTTCTCGCACGCTTCGAAGGTAGCAAAGGCAGACGCGTCCAGTTCGAGCTGTACGACGCCAACGGACAGGCAATTCCATTCGGCGCCGTGCTGTTGGATAGCGACGGCAAACAACTGGCATTGTCCGATCCGACGGGCAAAGCCCTGGCGCTGGTGACCAAAGACCACGGTGTCATCACCATCAAGTGGCAGGGCAAAAGCTGCCCCGTGCCGTACAAGCTGCCGGAAAAGGTTGAAGGTTTGAACTACGAGCAATACCGGTTGGCCTGCTCTTCGAGCGCGAAGTAGTGCGCCAATAAACCTGCGCCTGTCGATTGAATCTGCAACACGGGCACCCGCTGACTATATTGCTCGGCGCCTTGGCGGTATGGTGGTTTGCCGTCCGCCGAGGAACCCTGAATGCCGAAGAAACCACCAGCCAGTAATGACACCGCCAGCGCAGCCGACATCGAGCGGGCGATTCTGGCCTTGAACACAATGGCCGAACGCCTGTGGGGCGACGGGCGTGAAGCCGAGGCCAAGGCGCTGCTCGATGCACTGGATGCGCTGAATCGCGCCCTTGACCGGATCCGCATCGGGGAAAGTCGCAGGGCCGTCACCCTGCACTGAACTCAGACCTGATAGAACTCCCGATACCACTGCACAAACGCCTGCACGCCCTGCTCGATCGGCACCTGCGGGCTGAAGTCGATGCAGCGTGCCAGCGCCGACACGTCGGCCCACGTCTTCACTACATCGCCCTCCTGCATCGGCAAATAACGGCGCTGTGCTTTCATGCCCAATGCCTGCTCCAGACATTCGACGAAGCTCATCAGCGCGGCCGGACTACCCCGGCCGATATTGAACAGGCGGTTGGTGCCGCGCTCGTCGCTGCGTGCCGGCGGCTTGTCGAGCAGTCGGAAAATCGCTTCGACGATGTCATCGATAAAGGTGAAGTCCCGCGCCATTTCGCCCTGGTTGTAAAGGTCGATGGCGCGCCCTTGCAGCATCGCTTCGGTGAATTTGAATAGAGCCATGTCCGGTCGGCCCCACGGGCCGTACACGGTGAAAAAGCGCAGGCCGGTCGCCTGTAATCCGTAGAGATGGCAGTAGCTGTGCGCGAGCAGTTCGTTGGCGCGTTTGGTCGCGGCGTACAACGACACTGGCTGATCGACCTGGTCATCTTCTGCAAACGGCATCTTGGTATTGGCGCCGTACACCGAGCTGCTCGAGGCGTAAATCAAGTGCTCGGGCGGATGACCACGGCAAGCTTCCAACAGGTTGAGAAACCCGACCAGATTCGATTGCGCATAAGCATCAGGATTGTCCAGCGAGTAACGCACACCAGCCTGCGCGGCGAGGTGGATGACCTGTTTGAATCGGCCCTTCACGAACAGCGCGGTCAATGCTCCCTGGTCGACGATGTCCAGCCGCTGGAAAGTGAAATTGGTCAGCGTTTGCAATCTGTGCAACCGCGCCTGTTTAAGTTCGACGTCGTAGTAAGCGTTGAGATTGTCGACACCAACAACCTCAAAACCTTCGCGACATAAACGCACGACCGTGTGATAACCGATAAAGCCTGCTGCGCCCGTCACCAGAACACTCATGATCGCCTCGGCTCACTGGTTTGACTTTAGCGGATACGCACCGCCGAACATTTCGCCCGCAAACTCGGCAACTATTCATAGACGACCTTAGTTGCCGAGGCCAGCAGCAGCCGACGCAAGGAGATTAAAAGGCAAACCTCTTACGAACCGAAAGATGTAAGATTGAAACTAATTTGCTATCACGCACACCATCTAACCTAGACGACTTCAATAACTTGGAAAAGTTTAAAAAATCCGACGAATAGATTTCACCCTTACGAACCAATCACTTACAAAACATGGCCATCATCAGCGGATGAAAGGCAGTCTTTTTGACTGTTATTAATTGACAGCTTGCGAAGACTGGCCGATAACTAATCCCTGCCCGATGAGCTCGCGCCGATGCGCACTTTCCCGCTTTCTGGCTACTTATGTAATTGGATCCTGAAGGTCGCAACTGCGAACCGTGCGGTAGCTTTGCCTAAACAAAAGCCGCCGGATCGTTATAGCCAAGACGGCCACGGATATAACAACAACCCACCTAAGTTGATTCATTTTTGAAACACTTCTTCTGCCAATAAACATTGATGCATCTGGCTCGGCACTTTGCCTTGATCAGCCTACTACCTACTAGCAAGCATGACGGCTCGTCCCACGTTATCGGCCGCCTTGCTTAAACGATCGCTATGTATGGAGTACTCCAGCATGCTAACGGTTTGCCGCAACGGTTCTAACTGGTATTTATTGCAGTGCAAGCCCCGCCAGGATGAACGGGCACAACTCAATCTGCAGCAACAGAACTATTCGACCTTTCGGCCGCAGCTGATGAGCGAGCGCAGTATTCGTGGCAAACGCCAACGAACCCTGGAATCGCTGTTCCCCGGCTACGTGTTCATTCAGTTGAGCCGAGACGATAATTGGGCGCCGATTCGCTCGACCCGCGGCGTCAGTCGCATCGTCGAATTCAACCACGTGCCGGCCCGGGTCGATGAAGACGTGATCGCACAATTGCGTGAACGCAGCCAGGAGTCGATCGGTTTTCCCGCCGAGCCGACGCTCAAGCCTGGCGAACCTTTGCAGATCGTCCAGGGCCCACTGTCACCGCTCGAGGGTGTGTTCCTGTCCATGCAGGGCGATGAGCGCGTGATGATCCTGCTCAATTTCCTCAACCGCCAACAACACGTCAGCGTCCCGCTGAGTTACCTCGAACGCCAGCGACAATAGTCCGGATCCGCTTCGCCCTGACACCGACCCCCTCTATCAGGAGCGTGATCCATGGCTCTGAAGCCTCGCTGTTCCCTGGTTTTAGTCGTTGCCTGCTGCGCACCCGAAGCTGCCTGGAGCGTTGAGCCGCAAGCGATCAATGTCTACGGCTTCGATTTCACCCCGACCTTCGCCTTGTCGGAAAGCTACGACGACAACTTTCGTGAAGTCGAACATGACGTCGAGTCAACCATGGTCACCCGCCTGGCGCCGGCCTTCGAGCTCAAGGCCGAGGATCGCAACAGCGCCACGCGGGTGATCTGGGAGCCGACCCGCTATATCTATCACAGCGCCTCGGACGCTTCGAACACCGCCCAGCGTCTGCGCGCCGACAGCATCATGGAGTTCACCGACCGGCATCGGCTGAAACTCGAAGCCGAGGCGCGCAAATACGAGCGCACCACCTCGACCGCCGTCGACGGCATCAACGACAAGATCGAAAGCAAGCGCGTCGGCGGCGTCTACACCTTCGGCGCGCGCAGCGCGCTGAACCAGATCGACCTTGGCGCCAGCTACGCCCAACTGCGCTATGACAACGCCGACGGTATCAACGATGACAAGGAGCGCAACACCAGCAACCTCACCACCACCTGGTATCACCGCCTCGGCAGCAAGACCCGCGGCCTGCTCGAATACGACCACACGCGCTTCGACTACCTGCAATCGAACAGCCCGCGCAGCAGTCGCTCCGATGCGGTGCTGGCCGGGGCCGAATGGGACATGACCGCAAAAACCACCGGCAAATTGCGCGTCGGCTACGAGCGCAAGAACTTCGACCAGAGCGGCTCCGACGATCTGAGCAACCCGACCTGGCAAGTGGATCTGGCGTGGAAACCGCGCACCTACTCGACGTTTACCTTCCTCGCCCGCCAGGCCATGGCCGAAGGCGACGACGGTTCCGACGCGGTGAAAGCCACCTTCACCCAGGTCGGCTGGCGCCACGGCTGGACCGAACGCATCACCAGCGTTGCCGAAGTCGGCATGGGCCATTACGTCTACGAAGGCCAGGACCGCAGCGACGATCTGCAGGATTACAAACTCGGCGTGATTTACGAAATGCGCCGCTGGCTGGACGTCGAACTCGCCTATCGGCACCGCGACAACGACTCCGATGCCGACAACGAAAGCTTCACCCGCAACGTCTTCCAGATCACTTTCGACGTCAGTCTGTAGGAGGGTTTGGCCATGCACTCGCGCCTGATTTTGCTGTTGTTGCTGCTCTGGACAGTGCCCACGGTCGAGGCGGCGGACAGCAACGCCGATTACCGCCTTGCTGCCGGCGATGTATTGCGCATCACGGTGTTCGGCGAGCCGGAACTGAGCTTCAAGAAGATCCGCCTGAACGACGCCGGCACCTTCTCCTACCCGTTTCTCGGCGAAATCGTCGCCAAGGGCCTGACGCCGAATCAGGTCGAACAGAAGATCGTCGACGGCCTCAAGCAAGGCTATCTGGTCGATCCGAAAGTCAGCCTCAGCCAGATCGAATACCGCCCGTTCTACATCAATGGCGAAGTGCAAAAGCCCGGCAGCTACCCCTTCCAGCCCGGCCTGACCCTGGAAAAAGCCATTGCCTTGGGTGGCGGCCTGACCGAACGCGCCTCAATGAAACGCGTGACGATCCTGCGCGGCAGCGGCGGCCCGCCGGTCACTGAAAACATCTCGCGCACCACCGTCATCGCCCCCGGCGACACCATTTCCATTGCACAAGGCTTTTTCTGATCATGGACAACAGCCCAAGCACCTACCTCGAACGTCCGCTTCAGAGCCACTCGCAAACGCAAGCGGCCGATGAGTCGGACACCCTTGATCTGCTGCACCTGTGGCGCGTGATCTGGTCGGCGAAGTGGAACATCGCCTGGCTGGTGCTGCTCAGTTGCGCGCTGGCCGTGGCGGCGCTGTCGTTCATCACGCCGCAGTACGTCGGCAGTGCGACGTTGCTGATCAAGGACAAGACGCCGCCCGTCATGAGTTTTCAGCAAGCCGCTGAAGCCGGAGGCGCCACCACCACCGATTACCTGCAGACCCAGCAAGCCCTGCTGCAATCGCGGGAACTGGCCGAGCGCGCCGTGCGCAAACTCGGCCTAACTACGAATCCGATCACCGATCCGCGCCAGCAGGCGCAGAGCTGGTTCACCCCGCGCCAATGGCTGGCCGATCTCAACCGCGACCAATGGCTGCCATGGCTGGATCTGCTGCCGCCACCGAAGCCGCCAGCGACCGAAGAACAGGTATTCAACGACGTCACGCAGAACCTGATGTTGCACACCGGCGTCAAGTTTGTCGGCAAAAGCCAGTTGCTGGAAATCGACGTCGAACTGCCCGACCCGGCCCTCGCTGCGGCGGTGGCCAATGCCCTTGCCCAAGGCTTCATCGACAGCCAGCAGGACACCAGCCTCAAGTCTTCGCAAAACAACACCAGCTGGATGAACACCCGCCTGGTCGAGTTGCGCGACAACCTGCGCGTAGCCGAAAACAAGTTGCAGGGGTATCGCGAAGAACAGGGTCTGGTCGATGTCGACGGTGTCGCGACGATCAGTGCCAACGAACTGCAAATGACCGGCAACCGCATGATCGATGCACGCCGCGATCGCGCCGAAGCGGAGAGCCAGTTCCGTCAGGCGCAGTCCTTGAGCAACGGCGACATCAGCCGTTTGTCCAGCGTGCCGGCGGTGCTGAGCAACCCGCTGATTCAGCAGTTCCAGGCCGACCTGGCCAAGGCCCAGGCCAAAGTCGAGGAGTTGTCGGGGCGCTACGGGCCGAAACACCCGGCGCTGATATCCGCCCGTTCCGAACAACGTACGGCGGCCAACAGCCTGCGGCTGCAGGTGCAGCAAGTGGTCGCCGGCATCGAACGCCAATATCAACTGGCGGTGGCCAGCGAAGACGCGTTGCGCAAATCCTTCAACAGCAACAAGGCACAGATTCAGGACATTTCGCGCAAGGAATTCCAGCTGCGCGAATTCCAGCGGGAAGTCGACAGCACCCGCGCGCTGTATGAAACCTTCGTCACTCGTCTCAAGGAAACCGCCGCCACCTCGGACATGGATTCGGCCAAGGCGCGCATTGTCGACCCGGCGATCGCGCCGCTGGAAGCCAGCAAACCGCGCAAGAACCTGATTCTCGCGATCGTTGCGCTGGTCGCTGCGGTGGTTGGCGTCGCCCTCGCCTTCCTCTTCGATACGCTGAGCAACACCTTCAAGACCGACGACACCGTCGAGAGTCTGCTCAATGTGCCGCTGCTCAGCGTGGTGCCGCTGGTCATGAAAAAGAGCCGTCGGCAGTTGGCGCGGCTGTTCGAAGACAACGATCACCCGCGCTTCTGCGAAACCATCCGCAACCTGCGCACCTGGCTGATGCTGCAAAACAACGAGCGCCCGGCGCAGGTGGTGCTGGTCACGTCCTCGGTGTCCGGCGAAGGCAAGAGCACCATCGCCAACAATCTCGCTTCGTCGCTGGCGCCGCTGGAACGGGTGCTGCTGATCGACGCCGACATGCGGCAGCCGACGCTGTCGCTGAACTTCGATTTCCCGCCAGAGAGCCCCGGCCTCGCCAACCTCATGGCCGGCACCGCGCGGCTGGAAGACTGCATTCGCAGCGTCGGCAATCTCGACATGCTTCCGGCCGGCTGCCTGGCACCGTCGATGCTGGATCCGTTCGACGCACCACGACTGAAAGCCTCGAGCAGTTCGAGCAACGCCGTGGCCCCCGCGCAGGATTTGCTCAGTTCGCCACGCCTCGGCCGGTTGTTGCACATTCTCAAGTCGCGCTACCGGCACATCATCATCGATTCGCCGCCAGCGGAAATCGTCAGCGACGCGCTGTTGCTGGCCCAGCATTCCGACGCGGTGATCTACGTGGTCAAGGCGCAGAGCACGCCGGTCGGCCAGGTGCGCAAAAGCATTGCCGTGTTGCAGCAGAGCCAGGCGCCGGTATTCGGCGTGGTGCTCAATCAGGTCGATCTGCGCAAGGCGCGCAAGTACGGCCATGGCCATTCCCGTTCCTTCTACGACTACGACTTCGCCCCGCGCTGATCCTCCGGGCCGTGCCGCCCGGCAGCAGCCATCCCTTCCCTGTTCGATGAATCGGAGATCGTGCCGATGACCTCGCAATATTCCGCGCAAATGGCACAGCGTCGCGGCCTCACTTTCTGGGGGCAATGGTTGTGCGCAATGACCCTGGTGAACCTGTTGCTGATGGTGCTGGTGCACTGGCGCATCGGCGCCTTGCCCAGTGAATACCGGCTGCTGATCATCCTCACCGTGCTCGGCTCGATGCCGGTCTACAGCCTCGTCCAGGTCTATCACAAACGTCATGGCCTGCTGGTCGGGCTCGGACGCTTGCTCGCCGGCTGGCTGATTCTGCTCGGGCTGCTGATGAGCATCGCCTTCGTCACCCAGACCAGCGCGTTGTTTTCCCGGCAGGTGGTGATTGTCTGGGCGGTGGTGGGTTTTCTTGCTCAGGCGGCGACGTTTCTGCCGCTGCATCTGTTCGTGCGCATGTACACCAAGATGATCTGCAACGAGCGCCGCGCGGTGATCATCGGCACCTGCCCGACCGCCCATGAGCTGGCGCGCAAACTCCTCGACCCGGATCGCGCGCTGCTGCTCGGTTTCGTCGCGGCAAAAGCCGACAGCGGCCCGGCGCCAAGCATTCTGCCGCTGCTCGGCGAGGTTGAGGACATTCGCGAAATCATCACCCGCTTGCAGGCGCGGCGGGTGTACATCGTGCTGCCGATGGCCGAGGCGGCGACCATCGAAGCGTTGTACATCAACCTGCTCGACATGAACGTCGACGTGGTGTGGATTCCGGACCTGGGCAGCATGGTCTTGCTCAATCATTCGATCTCCGAGATCGAGCGGATGCCAGCGATCTATCTCAACGAAAGCCTGCTCACCTCGCACCCCGGCAGCCTGTTCTGCAAGGACCTGTTCGAACGCAGCGTCGCGGCGATGGCACTGATGCTGCTCAGCCCGCTGCTGCTCGGCGTGGCCATCGCGGTCAAGCTGACGTCGCCGGGGCCCGTGCTGTTCAAGCAGAACCGCCATGGCTGCGACGGCGAAGTGATCCGCGTGTGGAAGTTTCGCTCGATGCGCGTGCACGACGATCAACAAGTGCGCCAGGCCACCCGCGACGATGACCGCGTCACGCCGCTGGGACGCTTTCTGCGGCGCAGCTCCATCGACGAACTGCCGCAACTGTTCAACGTGCTGTTCGGGCACATGGCGCTGGTCGGGCCGCGCCCGCACGCAGTCACCCACAACATCTATTACACCGGCAAGGTGCGCGCCTACATGGCGCGGCATCGGCTCAAGCCTGGCATCACCGGTCTGGCGCAGATCACCGGGCACCGCGGCGAAACCGAGACCGTGGAAAAGATGCAGCGCCGGGTCGCCCAGGACCTCAATTACATCAATCAATGGTCGCTGTGGCTGGACATCAAGATCCTGCTGAAGACGCCCTTCACCCTGTTCTCGAAAAACATCTACTGACTGCGGCCAGCGCTCTGGCCCACCCCACCGCGCATGAGGTTTTCCCATGAATGTGAGTGTATTCGGTATCGGTTATGTCGGACTGGTCCAGGGCGCCGCGCTGGCCGAGGTCGGCCACAACGTGCTGTGTGTGGATGTCGACGCGGCCAAGGTGCAGGCCTTGAACGACGGCAGCCTGCCCATTTACGAACCGGGGCTGAAAAGCCTGGTGCGGGAAAACCATCACAGCGGTCGCCTGCAATTCGGCAATGATCTGGCCGCTGCGGTAAAGCACGGCGACGTGTTGTTGATCGCCGTTGGTACCCCACCGGACGAGGACGGTTCGGCGGATCTCAAACATGTGCTGAGCGTCGCCCGTACCATCGGAGAGCACCTGCGCGGCGAGCAGATCATCGTCGACAAATCCACGGTCCCGGTGGGTACGGCGGATCGGGTGCGCGAGTGCATCAACGCCATCCTCGGCGAAAGCGGACGCGCTGCACTGACCTTCGATGTGGTGTCCAACCCGGAATTCCTCAAGGAAGGCTGCGCGGTCGACGACTGCATGCGCCCGGACCGGATCATCATCGGCACCGACAGCCCCCGCGCCGAAGCGGTGATGCGCGAGCTGTACGAACCGTTCAATCGCAACCGCGAAAAGATCATCGTCATGGACGTGCGCAGCGCCGAGCTGACCAAGTACGCCGCCAATTGCATGCTGGCGACCAAGATCAGCTTCATGAACGAGATGGCCGGGCTTGCCGAAAAACTCGGCGCCGACATCGAAATGGTTCGCCACGGCATCGGTTCGGATCCACGCATCGGCTATCAGTTCATCTATCCCGGCATCGGTTATGGCGGTTCGTGTTTTCCCAAGGATGTGCGTGCGCTGATCCATGCCGCCCACGGCGTCGATATCGATGCGCGCCTGCTCAGGGCGGTTGAGTCGCGCAACAATGAGCAGAAAAGCACGCTGTTCCACAAGATTGCCGATCACTTCAACGGTGCCCTTGAAGGCAAAACCTTTGCCCTCTGGGGCCTGAGTTTCAAGCCCAACACCGACGACATGCGCGAAGCCCCCAGCCGCGTGTTGATGGAGGCGTTGTGGCGTGCTGGCGCCAGCGTGCAGGCGTTCGACCCGAAAGCCATGGAGCAGGCGCAGCAGCTTTACGGCCCGCGCGACGACCTGACGCTGGCCGGCACCAAAGAGGCGGCGCTGAAGAATGCCGATGCGTTGGTGATCGTCACCGAGTGGCAAGCGTTTCGCGCGCCGGACTTCGAACTGCTCGCCCGCCAGCTGAAAAACCCGCTGATCTTCGATGGCCGCAACCTGTTCGATCCGCAACGCCTCAGCGCGCGCGGCTTCACCTACATCAGCGTCGGCCGGCCGACCTGCGCCGCCGAAGCACAGGATCTCGCGTCATGATCCGCCTGGAATTGCTGGATCGTTATTCGCCGGCGCTGCTGGAATCGAACCGGGCGTTCTCCTTTCTCAACTTCGCCTCGATCGGCAGTTTCATCCGCCAACCGCCGCCGTCGCTGGCGTATTTCTGCGACGGCATGCTGATGTCCGGGTTCATGTCGCGCATTACCGGGCGCGCGGTGGAGCGGGTCAGTTTCGATTTCACCTCGATTGCCGATCCGGTGTTGCGCGAGTCCGAGCAACGCGGCAAACGCGTCTACGTAGTCGGCGCGCGGCAGGCGGAGCTTGATCGTTTCGTGGAAAAGCTCGGCACGCAGTACCCGCGCCTGCAGCTGGTTGGCGCGCACAACGGTTACTTCGACGCCGAGCAAGGCGCGGCGCTGCAGGCTGACATCCGTCGGCAGCGGACCAACCTGCTGCTGGTCGGCCTCGGCGCCGGGCTGCAGGAGCGTTTTGTCCTCGATGCGCTGCGCGGGGGCTTCAGCGGCGTGGCATTCACCTGCGGCGGTTTCATTCGTCAGGAGGCGAATGCCAGCGAGCGCTACTACCCCGCCGCCATCAACCGCCTGCACCTGCGCGCCTTCTACCGCATGTACCGCGAGCCGCACACGATCAAGCGTTACCTGCTCGACTACCCGAGCAATGCCCTGCGCCTGACCGAACTGATTCTGCGCCAGCAAGTGGCGATCAATGTCACCGCCCCATGAGGATTGTGCCGATGCATATTCTGTTCACGCTTAAGGATTACCAGACTGGCGGCGGCGTCGAGTGCGTGCAGCAACGCCTCGCCGAGCAGTTCCTGGCAGACGGCCGGCGGGTGAGTTTTTTCGTCATGAACGGCGACTCGCCCAACGTCGACGGCGCGCCAAGCCTTGCCGGTGGCGGCGGCGGCCTCGTTGGCTGGCTGAAATCGATCGTGCTGCTGCGCCGCTTGATTCTTCGCGAAGGCGTGACGCATCTGATCGGCGCCAAGGAGCAGGCCAATCTCTGCACCTGGTTCGCCACCTTGGGCAGTCCGTGCCAAGTCATCTACACCCGCCACGCCGCACTGGATTGCGCCGAACAGAACACCGGGCGCGCCAGCCTGCGCCTGTTGTACGCGCTGTATCTGTGCGGCAGCGGCAAGGTGGTCGCGGTGTCCCACGGTTTGCGCCAGTCGCTTGCCGGGTTGATGCCGTGGGGCCAGCCGCGCATCCGTTATTGCCCGAACGCGGTGATCAGCGAGCAACTGTTGCATGCGGCACAAGCGCCGTTGCCCGGTGGCGTGCCCCATCATTACTGGCTGGGGATCGGCCGACTGGTGGAAACCAAAGGCTTCGATCTTTTGCTCGAAGCCTATGCGCTGGCAGCGCAACAGCGCACGCTGCCCTATCTGGTGATTGCCGGCGACGGCCCGTTGCGCGCAGCGCTTGAAGCGCAGGCGCAACGACTGGGCATCGAACGTCTGGTGCATTTCACCGGGCATCTGCGCAATCCCTATCCGCTGATTCGCCATGCGCAGGTGTTGGTGCTCAGCTCATTGCACGAAGGTTTGCCGACGGTGCTGGTCGAGGCGCTGGCACTGGGCACGGCGGTGATTTCCAGCGATTGCGGCAGCGGGCCGCGGGAGTTGCTCGACGACGGACGCCTCGGGCGCCTGGTCAAGGTTAACGATGTGCCGGCCCTGGCGGAGGCGCTGCTCGACAGTCTAGCCAGCCGCGAATCCGCTGCGCCGGCCCGACGCTCGGTCAGCGAAGCGATCCAGCCCTATACCAGCCAGTACGCCGCGCAGGCCTATTACCAGGTGTGGAACCGATGAAAAAACTGCTGATCATCCTCCAGGACCTCGGCGCCGGTGGCGCTGAAAAAATGATGGTGCGCCTCGCCGGGGCCTTGGTTGAAGCCGGCAACGAAGTCACGTTGCTGATGCTCACCGGTGCCGGCATCAATCAACCGGCGCTCGACCCACGGGTCAGGCAAGTGCTGCTCGACAGTCCGCGCAGCGCGGCGGCGGTGCCGGCGCTGACGCGTTTTTTGCGCAGCAATCAATACGACGCGCAACTGGCCGCCCTCACCCACGTCAACGTCGTGGCGATTGCCGCGGCTGTGCTGTCCGGGACTTTGGCGCGGCTGCATGTCAGCGAGCGCAATGCCTTCTCGCGGGACAAGCACGTCAACCCGGCCCTGTCGGTGAAGCTCGCCTACTGGCTGGCGCCGTGGCTGTACCGGCTGATTCCCAACCCGGTGATCTGCGTATCACAAGGCGTCGCCGAAGATCTGGTCGACACCACCATCGCCCGTCCGCGCGACGTGACCACCGCCGACAACCCGGTGCTCGACAACGATTTTCGCGACAAACCTGCCGCCGCGCCCAGCCATCCCTGGCTCAAGGACAAAACCACCCCGGTGATCGTCGCCGTGGGTCGGCTGGCGCAGCAAAAAGGTTTCGACACCCTGATCGACGCCTTCGCCCGCCTGCCGCAAGGCGATGCGCGGCTGATCATCTTCGGCGAAGGCGCCCTGCGCGGCGAACTGCTGGCCCAAGCGACAGCGCTCGGCGTTGCACAGCGTTGTGATCTGCCGGGTTACGCCAATGATCCAATCGCCGAGATCGCTCGGGCAGATTGCTTTGTCTTGTCGTCGCGTTTCGAGGGCAGCCCCAACGCCTTGGTCGAAGCTTTGTCCACCGGCACGCCGGTAGTGGCGACGCGCTGCCCGTATGGCCCGCAGGAAATTCTCGCCGACGGCGCCGTCGCGCCCTTGGTCGAGGTCGACGACCCGGACGCTCTCGCCGCCGCGATCAGCGCACAAATGTCCGCGCCGCGCGCCCTGCATCGCCAGCGTCGCATCGATGCTGCCGCGCGTTTTGTCAGCGCTCGCGCGGTGCAGACCTACCTCAAGGCGTTACTCGGGAGGCGCTGAGATGAACCGCCTGCAAGTGCGTTATTCGACGCTGGCCGACGCCTTCACCTTGTTTGGCGTGCTGTTCTATACGCAAGTGATCGGCTTCTTTCTGCGCCTGGGCAATGTCAGCACGCTGGACGATGCGCAGCAGGATCTGGAAGGCAATCTGGCCAATCAGGTCTGCGGCTTGCTGACCTTGCTGGTGCCGCTGTTCTTTTTCATCCGCCACAAGGTTTTTCTCAGCAAGAGCTTCTACCGGCAGAACCTGTTTTTGCTGGTGTTCCTCGGCTGCGTGGCGGCGTCGATCAGTTGGTCGAGCGAGCCGATGCTCAGCTTCAAGCGTTTCGTCGCGCTGCTCAGCGTAGTGTTCTTCGCCGGTTTCATTGCCTGGCGCTACAGCATCGAGCGGATCGCTTTTCTGTTCGGCTGCGTGATCGGTGCGGCGGCGCTGGTCGGGTTGATCTTCGCCGTGATTCGCCCGGACATCGCCTTCATTTCCGGCGGCATCCGTGACGGTGCCTTTCGCGGCGTGTTCGCGGAAAAGAACGCTGGCGCACGCCTGAACGCGATTGCGATCCTGTTGCTGCTGCCGATGATCCGCCAACGCAACCCGCTGGCTATCCTCTACGGGCTGTTCGCGCTGATCGCCATTGGCCTGGCGCAGTCGGCCACGGCGATTGCGCTGATCGTCGCCGGCACCGCCAGTTACGCCTACTTCATCACGCTGATCCGCTTGCGCATCAACCGCTCCCTGCTGGCCTTCACCGCCGCGACGCTGGTGTTCTTCCTCTTGTGTGGGGTGCTTTACGCCAACTACGCCATGCTGCTGGAACTGGTCGGCCGCGACCCGTCACTCACTGACCGCACGTTGATCTGGGAGCTGTTGCAGCCGCTGATCGATGCGCAATTTCTCAAGGGCTACGGCTTCGGCGCGTTCTGGGCCAGCGCCGATGCCGATGCGTTCATTACCCGCTGGGGCTACATCGGCAATGCCCACAGTGGCTACGTCGAAACCCTGCTCAACGGCGGCCTGATTCAGTTGATTGCCCTGCTGCTGATGTTTGCCCAGACGCTGAGCAAGCGTTATCGGGCGATCACGGCGGATCAATCGGCGCGCTATCAGGCCTGTGCGCTGGTGATCATCGGCCTGTTTGTGGTCACCAATTACGTTGCCTATGTGATCCCCAACTATCGCTCGGGCGAGTTCCTGATTTTCTGCGTGCTCAGCCTGACCTTCCGCCACCACCTCGTCATCCGTACGCAGCCGCTGCCAGTCGCCAGCGCTCGGCCGATGCGCACCACTTTCAGGGAGCAACGCCCATGCTGAATGATCCCTCGGCCGTCACCGTGTGCGTGGTGATTCCGCTGTACAACGCCGCCGCCAGCATCCAACGCACGCTGGATTCGGTGAGTGCACAAACCCGGCTGCCGGACAAAGTCATCGTCGTCGATGACGGTTCCAGCGATGCCGGGCCAGAGATCGTCAAGCAGTACGCCGCGCCCTTTCCCATTGTGCTGTTGCAGCAGCCCAATCAAGGCCCGGCCAGTGCGCGCAATCGCGGCGTGTTCAGTGCCGAGGAAACCTTCATCGCCTTCCTCGATGCCGATGACCGCTGGCATCCCGAGAAACTGCAAAAACAACTGACCCTGCACGCCGAACTGAGCCACCAGGGGCGCAAGGCCGGTCTGATCGATTGCTTTCAGATGAGCGAATTCAGTGACGGCAAACGTCAGTTGGAGGACCGCTGCAAACACGGCGACCACTTTGCCGATTTCATGCGCGAAAACATCATCAACGGCACCTCCGGCGTACTCGCCCTGCGCGAAATCATCGTCGCCATTGGCGGCTTCGATCAGAGCCTGCGCTTCGCCGAGGATCGTCTGCTGTGGACGCGCATCGCGGAAATCAGCGAGATCCACAGCGTGCCGCAGATCCTGCACTGGCGCGCGGTCAACGCCGCCAACATCACCGCGCAACCGCACAAGTATTACCCGCACAAGCTGCGCTTCATTCAGCTGTACCTGGCACGCTACGGCACCCGGCTGAACAAGCAGCAGCGGATCTATTTCGTCCTCGCCAATCACGCGGAGTTTCTCAATGCGTTTTCCCGGCGCGGCGATCACCCACGGGTCATCGAGGTGTTCCGGCAGATGCTCGGGCATTCGTGGCAGACGCTGTTTTTCTCCCAGGGCAAACCGACCCTGCGCTACCTCTACGCCTGCTTGAAAAGCCTGGGCAACAGCCGCTGAATGTCGGGGATCGCGCCATGGCCAACCGCCGCCTGATGACCCTCGTATGGATTTTCACCGAGAAGTTCGGCCTGATTTTCCTGTCGATGATTACCTTTGTCGTTTACGCGCATCTGCTGACGCCGACCGAGCTGGGCATCGGCACGCTGATCATCGCCGTGGTCGAAGTGGTCGGCATTCTGTTCTCGTCGATGCTCGAAGACCCGCTGGTGCGCCTGCAGCGGATGGAAGACAAACATATCAGTAGCGTGTTCTGGTTTGCGGTACTGGTCAGTCTGTTGTCGATTGCGTTGATCTCGTTGGCGGTGGTGCTGTATACGCCGTCCACCGCACTGCGCTGGATGACCGCCGTGGCCTCGGTGAAAATCCTCTTCACCCTGATGGCCCGGGTGTATGTGGCACAGATGCGCCGCAGCGGCAATTTCAAGCTGCTGGCCTCGCGCACCTTGCTCGGCAAAGTGGCTGGCGGGGTTGGCGGCGTGGCTGTTGCGCTGCTGGGTTTCGGCCCGTGGGCGGTGGTCGCGCAGGCGCTGATCATGGACGGCATTTCCACGCTGGTGCTGATGCGCAGCGAGCGTCGGCGCATTCCCTTGCTGATCGACCGCCAGGTACTGGGCGAACTGCTGCGCGCCGGACTTCCGGTCTGCGTCAATGTCATGAGTTCGCAAACCCTGCAACGCGGCGTCAACCTGATTCTCGGCCTGACTGCCGGGGCGCACGCGGTGGGCATGTTCAACCTGGCGATGCGCATCATCGACCTGCCGCGCTCGGCGATCTACAACGGCTTGATGAGCTACGCCCTGCCGGTGTTCGCCCGGCGCAGTGCCGAACCGGCGCGGCTGATCGGCGTCATCGGCGATTCCACGGCAATCAGCGGCTTCGTGCTGACCCCGCTGTTTTTCGGCATCGCCCTGACCGCCGAAGACATCATCCTGCTGATCTTCGGCGCGAAATGGGCCGACGCGATTCCCTTGCTGCAAGTGCTCGCCGGCACGGCGGCGCTGGGCAATCTGGCGCTGTATGCGACCACTGCGCTGGTGGCGGTCAATCGCACGCATCTGACGCTGAAGGCCGAAGTCGCCACCACCCTGCTCGCGCTGGCGCTGGTGTATCTGCTCGGGGCGAGCTACGGCGGCATGGCGGCGGCGCTGGCATTGCTGCTGCGCATGCTGCTGATCACGCCATTGCAGGTGCGCGGCCTGCACGCCGCCATCGGTTACGACTGGCGCAGCTTCTTCCAGTCCAGTTACCGCAGCCTGCTTGCCTCTGTCGTGATGGTCGTGGTGGTGATGTGGCTGTCGCGGCAGACCGGCCTGTCCGGTTATGCGCACCTGGCCGGCGACATCGCCATCGGCACGCTGACCTACGCCTTGGCCTACAGCCTGCTGCACCCGCGCTGGCCGCAAGAATTCAAGTTGGTGTTCACCGCCCGCTGAGCCGGATTTCCTCGCAATGGAGCACGTCGTCATGCGCAAAACCACGTTGATCACGGGCGGTGCCGGCTACATCGGTTCGCACACGGCATTGCAGTTGATCGAGTCCGGACGCACGGTTCTGATCCTCGACAACCTGTGCAATAGCAGCCGCGAGGCCATCACACGGCTCGAGCTGTTGAGTCATTCGCACATCGATTTCATCGAAGGCGATATCCGCGACGCGGCGTTGCTGGAGGAGATTTTCAGCACTTACGCGATCGACGCGGTGCTGCATTTCGCCGGTCTCAAAGCGGTCGCGCAAAGCATGCGTCGACCGATGGATTACTACGCCAACAACGTGGTCGGCACGCTGAACCTGTGTCAGGCGATGGCCCGCGCCCACGTGTTCAATCTGGTGTTCAGTTCATCGGCCACTGTCTACGGAGAGCCGACCGTGATGCCGATCGTGGAATCGCATGGCACCGGCAAACCGGCCAATCCGTACGGACGCTCGAAGCTGGTGATCGAAGAATTGCTCAGCGACCTCGCCGTCGCCGACGCGCGCTGGAACATTGCCGTGCTGCGCTACTTCAATCCGATCGGCGCGCACCAGAGCGGGCTGATCGGCGAGGCACCCAATGGTCGGCCGAACAATCTGCTGCCGTGCCTGACCGAGGTTGCCAGCGGCCAGCGCGC
Source organism: Pseudomonas sp. HN2 (assembly GCF_020736465.1). Taxonomy (NCBI): domain Bacteria; kingdom Pseudomonadati; phylum Pseudomonadota; class Gammaproteobacteria; order Pseudomonadales; family Pseudomonadaceae; genus Pseudomonas; species Pseudomonas sp. HN2. Next base: position 2,875,485 of record NZ_CP085885.1, on the reverse strand, counting down.
GGCGTTGACCGTTTATGGCAACGACTATCCGACCGTCGACGGCACCTGCATTCGCGATTACATCCATGTGCTGGATCTGGCCGCTGGTCATCTCAAAGCGCTGGAGGTTTTGCAGGGCGACGAGCATGGCCTGCACATATGGAATCTCGGCAGCGGCACCGGCTACAGCGTGTTGCAGATCATCAGCGCCTTCGAAGACGTCACCGGTCTGCGCATCCCCTACCGCTTCGCCCCGCGCCGCGCCGGTGATGTCGCCGAATGCCGCGCCGATGCAAGCAAGGCCGGGCGCGAACTGGGCTGGCGCGCGCAACGCGAGCTGACACAAATGCTCATCGACAGCTGGCGCTGGCAGACCAGCAACCCATGGGGCTACCGCCCGCAACCGGCGCCGCTGCTGGCGGTGGGCACGTAATAACGCCGCCAACTCACGTTAGGGACGACTCATGAACAGATCACGATGCATGCTGTTTGTCTTGCTGCTGCTGAGCGTTGGCGCCGAGGCCAATATTCCAGGACCGGTCACTGAAGGCCTGGTGTTGTGGCTGGACGGCAATGACCCGGCCGCGATGACACTGGAGGGGCAAAACCAGGTCGTGCGCTGGCTGGATAAATCCGGCAAGGGCAATGACGTCACCGTCGACAACCGCGCGGCGACGATTTTGCCGACGCGGGTCGACAACGCCCTCAACGGCCACGGTGTGGTGCGTTTCAGCGGCACGGCAGCGTTCATGGGCCAGGCGATTCGCACAAGCAAAGGCCCGGTGACGGTCTTCGTCGTCTCGCGACGCCTGCCCGAGCAGGCCGGCGGCAAAGCCTGGCAGCGACTGTTCAGCTCCCGCCCGCAACTGGCGGACAACGACAACGTCGCGCCGAATTTCGGCATCAGCGTGCAGCAGACCAGCGCCTACGAGCCGGCGCTGGCGTTGCTGGAAACCAGTGACGTGCCGATCGGCCCGTTCGCGGTGGCGCGCAACGTAGTCGGCACCTCGGAAATCCTGCGCGGCGACATCGCCGAAGTGCTGGTGTATGACCGTCAATTCAGCAACCAGGACGAACGCCGTAGTGTGTTCGACTACCTGGCGCAAAAATGGGCAGTCGTGGTTCCGCAGCAGGCCGATGCTTGGACCCGGGTTGGCCCGTTAGGCCCGACCCCGACGCACGTTACCCCCGATCTGCCGTTGTCGGATCAGGCCAATGCCGGCGGCTGGAAGCTCGATACGCGGCTGTCCGACGAATTCAATGGCAGCACGCTCGACGCCGAACGCTGGCACGTCAACAACGCCACCGGCACCGATTCCCTCGGGCGCAAACCGGCGCTGTTTTTACCGGAGAACGCCAAGGTCGGCAGCGGTAATCTGAACATTACCTTCCGCAAACAGACCCTCCCGGAGAAATACGTCGCCTTGGGCTACAAGGACTACAGCTCGGCGATGGTGCGCACCCATGAACGGGGGATGTACGGCTATTACGAAGCCCGGGCGAAGCCGATGAACTCTGCCGGCTCCAGTGCGTTCTGGCTGGCGTGGACCGGGCTGCCGGAGAACGCCACGGAAATCGACATCTTCGAAATCGGCGGCAAAACCCGCAACGAAACGTTTGACCGCCGGTACAACATGAACGCCCATGTCTGGGCCAGACCGCAGAATGATCAACACCTGAGTTCCGGCAGCACCTGGAATGCCCCTTGGCGGCTGGCCAGTACCTTTCATGTCTACGGTTTCGACTGGCAACCCGAGACGTTGCGCTGGTACGTCGACGGCGTTCTGGTCCGGGAGGCGAAGAACACCTATTGGCACTTCCCCATGCAAATCGTTTTCGACAGCGAAGCGATGTGGGACTGGTTCGGGGTGGTCGACGATGCTGACCTGCCGTCGGTGTTTCGCATCGATTACGTCAGGGTCTGGACACGCTCAGCGCAATAAGCCCGCGTTCAACGGTTGTGCACCATCGCCTGCATCTGCCACAGCGTGCGGAACCGTCCCTGACTTTCGCGCAACTCCTGCGGCGTGCCGTCCTGCACGATCTCACCGTTCTCCAGCACCAGCACCCGGTCGAAATTGGCGATGGTCGAGAGCCGGTGCGCCACCGCGAGGACTGTCCTGCCGCGCATCAGGTTGCTCAGTGCACGCTGGATGATCGCTTCCGAATCGGAATCCAGTGCCGAGGTCGCCTCGTCGAGAATCAGGATCGGTGCGTCCTTCAGAAACGCCCGCGCGAGCCCCAGACGCTGGCGCTGGCCACCGGACAAGGTCACTCCGCGCTCACCGACCGGGGTGTGATAACCCTGCGGTAGCGCCTGGACGAATTCGTCGCAAAACGCCTGATGCGCCGCTGCGATGATCTGCTGCTCGGTGGCATGGGGCTGGCCGTAGCCGATGTTTTCCAGAATGCTGCGATTGAACAGCGTCGGCTCTTGCGGCACCACGGCGATCTGTCGGCGTAAACTGTCCTGGCTGACCGAGCGGATGTCGCGGTCGTCGATCAGGATGACCCGCTGCGCACGTCATCCAGGCGTTGCAGCAAACCGAGCAACGTCGATTTTCCCGAGCCCGAAGTGCCGGCAATGCCGACGCTTTGTCCCGCCGGGATATCCAGGAAAAAATGCTCGAAGACCTTACGCCCGTCCGGGTAGGCGTAACTGACGTCGAGCATCTTAATGTGCCCACGGGTCGGCGCCAGTTCCTCCGCGGTGTCGCTGAGTTCGTGGGGCTGGGCGACGATGCCCAGCGTCTCGCTGATGACCCCCATCTGCTGGCTGGTTTCCACCAGGGCCAGCGCCAGTTCGCGCGAACCGTGCAGGATGCGAAAGGTCAACGCGCTGACCATCACCACATCGCCCGCCGTGACCTGCCCCGATCGCCAGAGCAGGATCGCCCAGCCGAGCATGCCGCCCGCCATCACGGTCAGGCAGATGTCGTGCAGCACCCGCGCCTTTTCCATGTACATCCAGCTGCTGCGGTGCGAATCGGCTTCGATGCCGATCTCGCGCTCCAGGCGCAGACGCTCGCGTTGACGCCCGGAGAACGCCTTGATCGTCCAGACATTGGACACCAGATCGACAATCTCGCCACCGACCCGCGCCGACTGCGAAGCAAAAGCAATGTGCCGGCTGCGGCCGCGCACGCCGAACACGGTGATCAGCGCGGCGACCACGATCACGCAGCCGACCAGGGCCAGTGCCATGGCCCCGTGCACCGCCAACAGCAAAGCCACGGCACCGATGAAATCCACGCACGGCGGCACGATGCGCCAGGTCAACCCGCCATAGACCTTGTCGGCAGCAGCGCCGATCGCCGAGACGCGATTGGCCAGCGAGCCGGAGAAGTGCCGCTTGAAATAGCGCATCGGGTGGCCGGTCAGGTGATGAAACAGGTCCACGCGCAGATCGGCGCAACTGCCGACGATAGTGTGACAGCCGACCCAGCCGCCGAGGCGCCACAGCAGGTTTTCCATCACGATCAACGCCATGAACAGGCCGAACGCGTGCCACACCTGGTCCGCCGCCGACCCGGCGGCCATGGCGTCGACCAGCAGTTTCATGCCGTACTGCACCACTACCGCACAGCACGCCGCGCCCATCACCAGTGCGACCATGGCGATGAAGTGCGCCGGACGAATTCTGATGTAGCGCCATAAAAAGGCAGCGGCTGACGCCGGCAAGGGCTCATCGCGCATTTGCTGGAAGTTCATCTCCCGCGCCCCTCAATGTGCCCGCCATTGACCCTGCGCAAGCAGGCGGCAACCCGCTCGGGAACCTGCGCCAGCTCGACGTGCAGCGGGTGAAATGCTGCGCGCTCGCCCTCGCCATCGGGGTAGCCGAACACGCCGGTGGGGCAATACCGGCCGTTATCCCAGCCCGGGTAATCGAGAAACGGGTACCAGCAGATCCCCTGCAGCGGCACACCGCGTTCGAGGGCCAGCAGCGTCTGCTCAAGGATGTAAGCCAGCCACGGCAGGCGTTCTTCATCTTCGGCCCCGGTTTCGGCGATCAGTATTGGCCGCAGATAACGCTGGTGCAGTTCCTTGAGCATGCCCGACAGCGGTCGGAAGTCGCGCTCGCCGCGAAGGATGCGCCGGCCGTGGTAATACCACTGGTTATGCGCATAGAAATTGGCACCGATGATATCCAGGTAATGCTCCTGCCCGCCCAGGCCGGGCCATTCACGGCCAGTGAGCAGATCCCACGCCTGAAATTGCGACAACCGATAGGCTTCGGCCGCTTCGATATCGTCGCTGCGCCTGGAGCCGGCGAGCACATGGATCAACGGATCGCACTGGACGAACCGAGCATGGGGCGCCCGTTCGCGAATCGCTTCGATCGCAGCGATGCTCGCCCGCACCAGTTGATGCTTGAGTTCCTGCGCGCGCCCGCGTGCGGTCGGGTTGAAGTACGCGACCTCGCCCCCCGCCCAACTCCAGAACGAAATCTCATTGATCGGCGAGTAGAACGGCACGCTGACGCCCTCGTCCATCATCACCGTCGCTGCAGCAGCGGCGAAACGGGCAAAACGCTCGACGAATGCCGGGCGCCAGAAATCCAGGTCATCCGGATAACCGTAATGGCACAGGTCCCAGACCACTTGCACCTGCTGCGCTTGCGCGGCTTTGAGCATCGGCACGAAGCTGCTCCAGTCATAGCGACCGGGGCTGCGTTCGATCAGGTGCCAGCGCAAGCCGTCGCGGGCACAACGAATGTTCAACCCGCTCAGTCGCTGGTAATCCTTGTCCACCCAGCGCGCGTGTCCGGTGTCGGCCAGCAGGTCCAGGCGCCGACCATCCTGGCGGCGCTGACTGGAACATTCGAAACCGGCCATGACGAAGCTGCTGAAGATCGAATGAGCGCCTGTGCCGGGCTCGGGTTCGTCGCCTTTCGGCTGCGCGGTCATGAAGCATCGGTCTCGGTTGCGGCAGTGGCGGGTGCCTGCGCCGCTTGAATATCCCGATACAGGGCCAGCGCCTGCCCCACCACCTGATCCATGTTGTAGTACTTGTAGGTGCCCAGCCGCCCAAGGAACGTGACGTTCGGCGTCTGCTCGGCGAGTGCGCGGTAGCGTTTGTACAGTTCGGCATTTTCCGCCCGGGGCACCGGGTAATACGGGTCGCCGTCGTCACAGGGATATTCGTAAGTAATGCTGGTGCACGGGTGCGTTTGCCCGGTCAGGTGTTTGTATTCAGTGATGCGGGTGTACGGCACGTCCGGGTGCGGATAATTCACCACCGCTACCGGCTGATAGTGCTCCTGCTCGAGGGTCTGGTGCTCGAAACGCAAGGATCGATACGGCAAGTGGCCCAACTGGAAATCGAAGTATTCGTCGATCGGGCCGCAGTAGATCAGATGCTCGTACTTCACCTCGTCGCGCACAGCCTTGAAATCCGTACTGAGCAACAGATCGATGTTCGGGTGATCGAGCATGCGTTCGAACATTTGCGTGTAGCCGGCCGTGGGCATGATCTGGAAGGTGTCGCCGAAATAGCGGTCGTCTTCGCTGGTCCGCGTCGGAATGCGCGAGGTCACCGATTTATCCAGCGCCGACGGATCCAGCCCCCACTGCTTGCGCGTGTAGCCACGGAAGAATTTCTCGTAGAGTTCACGGCCGATCTGATTGACCACCACATCTTCAGAAGTGCGAATGGTCGCCACCGGTTCGGCGCGCTCGGCGAGGAACACCTCGGCTTCCTTGGAGGACATCGACAAGCCGTAGAGCCTGTTCAGCGTGGTCAGATTGATCGGAATCGGCAGCAATTGGCCGTCGACCTGAGCGAGGACGCGATGTTCGTAAGGTCGCCATTCAGTGAAGCGCGACAGGTAGTCGACAATGCGTTGGGCATTGGTGTGAAAGATGTGCGGGCCATAACGATGCACCAGCACACCGGCGGCGTCGTAGTGATCGTAGGCATTGCCGGCGATATGCGGGCGCCGGTCGATCAGCAATACCCGACGGCCCAATCCTTCGGCCAGACGCTCGGCAATGACACTACCGGCGAACCCGGCACCGACGATCAGGTAGTCGTAGGATGGGCAGGACTTTGCGCGCTCCAGGCTTATCGTAGGCATTCGATCTGCTCCTGCATGAAGCGACTGGTGTTGTCCCACGACATGCCGGCGATGGCGGCATCGGCGCACTGCAGAAATTCCGGCGTGCCTTTGAGTGCCAAAGCTTGTTCGATCGCCTCGACAAAAGCCTCGGCGGTGTCGGCAATGAACACCGCGCCGCTCTCGCCGTAGCCGCTGACCACGTCGTGAATCGGCGTCGACACCACCGGGCAGCCACCGGCCAGATATTCCGGGGTCTTGGTCGGGCTGATGTAGCGCGTGGACGCATTGAGGGCGAACGGCATCAGCGCCACGTCCCAACCCGCCAGGTAATCCGGCAGTTCGGTGTATTGCTTCGAACCCAGATAATGAATGTTCGACCGTTGCGGCAGGGTTTGCGGGTCGATCTTCACCACCGGCCCGATCAGCGCGATCTGCCGGTCAGGGCGCATCGTCGCCACGCGATCAATTAATTCGATATCAAAGCGTTCGTCGATCACGCCGAAAAAGCCCAGGCGTGGCCGCGCGATCGCTGCCTGATCCGGCGGTTCCGGCAATGCCTGCCGCGCCGCGGCGAAATGCGCGATGTCGACGCTGCTCGGCACCGGATAGGCATTGCCGTGCTGGCGTTGCTTGACCTCCCACAGGCTGTAGCCACCGGTGAACACCACGTCGGCGCGGGCCAGCAGTTGCTGCTCCATATCGATCAATTGCGCGGGCGCGCCCATGAACGCCGACAGTTCATCCATGCAGTCATAGACGGTGACGCGAGCGTCGAGGTGCTCGGTAAACAGCAAGCTCATCGGCGTGAGGTACCACAGCAGCAGATCGCCCTGAACGCGGCCGGCGAGGTGTTCATCGAGCAATTGCCGCTGCGCCTGAGCAATCGCCTCGCCACTCATGCCGAGGGGCAACTGCGGCACCGCGACCTCTATCCCTGCTGCTGGATTCGAAAGTTCGAGTCTGGGCGTGGCGTCTGCGATAAATACCGGTTCCTCGAAAAACACCACGTCGTAGTGTTTCGCCAATCGCGACATGACGTGCTGCGGCCGCTGATAGACAAAGCCCCAGCGCAAATGCGACAGGCACACCAGCGTGGGCCGCACCTGAAGGGATGTTTCGAGAGCATTCTGCGCACTCGCCAGTGCGAGCGCCTCGGGTTGTTCTGCAAGGTTCATGGCGAAAATTCCTCATCGGGGAAAACAAGTCGACACAGTGCCGAGCCACCGGGCCGTCTCACTTGTCGGCACTGCAAGTGCAGGGCATTTCTCGATGAGGCCGTAAGGCTCTTGAAGGTTGGAATAGCGGCGTTCTCACGTCGTTCAGCCCAACCTTGAGCGCAGCCGATGAACTGCACATACCGGCGGGCAAACGAAGTTGAACTCGCCGAACAATCCATCCCCTACCGTCCAGGACAACATGGTTTTTGCCGCCGCACAGGCGCCTCGAAACCATGCACAAAGCCATCGGCCGATGGCAGTACTTGGGAGGGCGGGCGCATGATCTTGATTACCGGTGGTGCGGGATACATTGGTGCGCACGTCGCACTGGAGTGGCTGGGCCAGGGCGTGGACGTGTTGATTCTCGACAACTTGTGCAACAGCCAGCGCGCAGCGATCGAGCGCATCAGTACGCTGGCGGGAAAACGACCGGAGTTCATTCAGGGTGATGTGCGCAATCGACGACTGCTCGATAACCTTTTGCACGATTACCCGATCGATGCCGTGGTGCATTGCGCCGGGTTGAAAGCGGTCGGTGAAAGCGTGCGCGAGCCCCTGCGCTATTTCGACACCAATGTCGGCGGCAGCCTGACCTTGTGCCAAGCCATGGCCAAGGCTGGAGTGTTCCATCTGCTGTTCAGTTCATCGGCCACTGTTTACGGCGACTGCGCCACCCTGCCGATCAACGAAAACTGCGCCACCGGCCAGCCGACCAATCCCTACGGCATGTCGAAACTGATGTCGGAAAACATCATGAAGAGTGTCGCCAGCTCCGACCCGCGCTGGTCGATCGGTCTGCTGCGCTATTTCAATCCGATCGGTGCGCATCCTTCCGGCCTGCTCGGCGAGGCGCCCACCAGCACGCCCAACAACCTGGTGCCCTATCTGCTGGAAGTCGCCAGTGGTCGACGCGCGCAGCTGTCAGTGTTCGGCAACGATTACCCGACTCCGGACGGCACCGGTATTCGCGATTACCTGCACGTGGTCGACCTTGCGCTCGGTCATGTCTGCGCGCTCGACGCCTTGCGCGATCGCCATGGCATGAGCGTCTGGAACCTGGGTACCGGGCGCGGCTATTCGGTGCTGGAGGTGGTCAGCGCTTTCGAACAGGTCATTGGTATCAAGATCCCGTTGCGTATTGAAGCCCGGCGCCCCGGCGACATCGCGCAGTGCTGGGCGGACCCGCATAAAGCCCTCGAAGAACTGGGCTGGCAGGCGAGCCGCTCATTGCCGTGCATGCTCGCCGATGCCTGGCGCTGGCAGTGCAATCAGCTCGGGCAGGTCGACGTGCGTCAAGCTAATTGAACGTTGCGCACGGTCATTCATTGTCGTGACCGTGCGCGTCGGCACACGTTAATCGCCCGGACTCGCCGCCAGCGATGCGTTCCGCCTGATCGATACCGCGCTTGAGCGCATCCTCGACTGCCCATTCGATGCCGGGCAGTTTCCTGATGCGCTCATAGGCGCATTCGCCGGTCGCGGTGTAGACGCTGATGAACATTTCCACGTCGCCGTATAACCAGAGCCCGATTCATAGCAGTGCCGGCACCAGCCATGGCACCAGTCGTTCGTACATGGTCGGTTTCATCATTTCGGTGATCCTGACGGTGATTCCCTTTGGCCTGGTCATGTACCCGACGTTGCCACGCAGCGTCACCGCCTGGGTGGTGGTCGCGCTGGGTGTGGTGCAGGTTTTCGCACACCTCAAATACTTCCTGCACCTGGACACCGCCAAGGAGCAGCGCTGGAACCTCAGGGCGCTGATTTTCTCGGTGGTGATCATTCTGCTGCTGGTCGGGCTTTCGCTATGGATCATGGGCAGCATCCACCACACCATGCTGGCGCACTGACGCCGCTGAACGGGGTGCTGCCCTCGCCCTTTGCTCTACCATCCATCGGGTACGGTGGAAAATCATCAAACCCAGAGGCAGGTCCGTTATCAGAAGCGGTAACGACTTCGGCGACAGACAATCTTGAGGACACTGATGGCTATTGATCCTTCCCCCTCCCGTTGCGCCTGCGCGGGATGTAGCTGCGGGTGCGGCGTTGACTATTCATACGACCCTCGCGCCAACGACACGCTTTCATCGTGAGTCTTGATCGACGCAGCCTCAATCTGGTCGCGGCCGCGTTCGCGCTGACGGCGTTGTCCTATGGCCTGGCGCGCTTCGCTTATGGACTGTTGCTGCCGCAGATCCGTCAGGATCTGGCGCTGAGCGTGTCCGCTGCCGGCTGGATCGGCGGCAGCGCTTTTGCCGCTTATTGCGTAGGCATCGTTGCGACGTTTGTCTGCAACGGCAAGGTCAGTCCGCGCGGGTTGACGGTAATGGCCGGCGCGGCTGCAACGCTGGGGATGGGCCTGGTGGTTATCGCTTCGTCGGGATTGGCGTTGGGCTGCGGCGTGGCGCTAGCGGGATTGAGCACGGGCCTGACCTCGCCGCCACTGGCCAATGCGGTGGCGGCGCGTCTGGTTGATGCGGACCGCCCACGCGCCAATGGCTTTATCAATGCCGGGACGGCGGTCGGTATCGTTTTTTCCGGCCTGGCCGCGATCGGGGCCGCCGGGCAATGGCGCGAGCTGTATGCGCTGTTTGCCTTGATCGGCATCGGCGTCACGCTCTGGCTGTGGTTTGCCGTACCGCGCCGGGTTCAGCATGAGGCCTCGCAGAGTTTTTCGCTGCTCATGCTGCGTCGGCCCGGTGTGCTGCCGTTGTGCGCCAGCGCTTTCCTGATGGGATTGGCAAGCACCGCGGTCTGGACATTCGGCGCCGATATCCTGCGCAGCCAGGCCGGTTTCAGCGATCAGTCGATTGCATGGGCGTGGATCGTGTTGGGCGCGGCGGGGATCAGTGGCTGCATGACCGGCGTGCTCACAGGGCGCTTCGGTGTCGCACGCATGCAACATCTGGCGCTGGCCGGCATCGCCTTCGGCACACTGGGGCTCGCCGCTGTTTGCGTCTCGGCCGGCTTGGGCCTTGCAGCGATGTGCCTGTTTGGCGCGGCCTATATCATTTCTTCAGGGGTTTATCTGCTGCAAGGCATCAGCCTGTTGCCGGATCGCCCGGATCTGGGGCTGGGCATTCCGTTTTTGCTGTTGGCACTCGGTCAGACCGCCGGCACGCCAATCTTCGGCGCGGTGCTGGAGGCTGCTGGCGTGATCGTTGCCTTGTGTGTTTTTGCGGCGGCCGCGTGCGTCGCCATGCTGCTGAGTCCGAGAGGTGGTGAAAGTCCGCGCAGGCAAATGTGTGGCTCAGGAGTTACCTAAGGCTTGGAGCGCCAATGATTTTTATCGTCAGGAGTAGAAACCATGGCCGTAAATATCAGCGATCTCACCCTCTCCACTCCGGTTCCCGTCTCGGCGACCAACCCGGTTGCACTTGAACTCAACGGCGCCGAGGCCATTGCGCAGTTCCCCAGTATTGTCACGGTGCTGCCGGATGGCTCACTGCAACTGTCCGCGCCGACCAAGGGCCCATCAGTGATCTGTTGATTTCGCATACCTAGGCGGCTGATACGCGCAAGGGCCTGCGCAGCGTGTGCTGGCAGGCCCTCGGGTAAATCTAAACGCCAATTACGACGCGTCGATCCAGATGGTTTTCAGTTCAGTGTATTGGTCGTGCGCCCAGATCGACTTGTCGCGGCCGCCGAAGCCCGATTCCTTGTAGCCGCCGAACGGCGTCGAGGCATCGCCCTCGCCGAAGCAATTGACCGTGACGATCCCGGCGCGAATGCCGCGCGACAGTTTCAGCGCGTGGCGCAGGTTGCCGGTATACGCCGAAGCGGCCAATCCATAGGCGGTGTCATTGGCCAGCGCGATGGCTTCATCGACGGTCTGAAAAGTCGTGACGCTCAGCACCGGGCCGAAGATTTCTTCCTGGAACAGGCGACTGTCACGGCTGACGCCATCGACGATGGTCGGCTCGACGAAAATATCGTTGCGGGTCTGGCCGCCCGCCAGCACGTTGAGGTTTTCATCGCGGGCAATATCAAGATACGAACGCACCTTGTCGAAATGCGCCTTGCTGATCATCGAACCCAAGCGGTTCTCAGGATCAAGGGGGTCGCCCATTTTCCAGTCGCCGAGGTGCGCCTGCATGCGCTGCAAGAGTTCCTCCTTGATCTCGGCGTGGACGATCAGCCGCGACGAGGCCGAGCAGTTTTCGCCCATGTTCCAGAACGCGCCATTGACCACATGCTGCGCGACGACGTCGATGTCTTCGACATCATTCATCACCACCGCCGGGTTCTTGCCTCCGCACTCCAGCACGATGCGCTTGAGGTTGGATTCGCTGGAATATTTGAGGAACAGCCGCCCGGTGTCGGTCGAGCCGGTGAAGCTGACCATCGCCACGTCGGGGTGCCGACCCAACGGCTCGCCGGCCTCTTTACCGCCGCCGGGGACGACGTTGAACACGCCGGCGGGAATCCCCGCCTGATGCGCCAGTTCGGCAACGCGCAAGGTGCTCAGGGTGGTTTCCTTGGCCGGTTTGACCACGATCGAACAGCCTGCGGCCAGCGACGGGCCGATTTTCCAGGCGAGCATCAGCAGCGGGAAATTCCACGGCAGCACCAGCCCGACCACGCCGATGGGCTCGCGCACGACCATGGTCACCGCGCCAGAACCGACCGGCGCCGTGGCGTCGTAAATCTTGTCGATCAGCTCGGCGTGCCAGCGCAAGGTATGGATGGTCTCCGGCACGTCGATGGTCTGGCATTCGCGGATCGGCTTGCCGCTGTCGAGGCTTTCCAGCACCGCCAGTTCATGGGCGTTGTCCTCCAGCAACTGGGCAAAGCGCAGCAACACCGACTTGCGCGCTGAGGGTGCGAGTGACTGCCAGCGGCCGTCATCGAACGCTGCTTTCGCTGCGGCGACGGCCTGATCGATATCTTCGGCATCACAGGCGGCAATCTCGCTCAGCACCTGCTCGGTGGCCGGATTGGTCGTGGTGAACGTCTTGCCGGATTTTGCCGGGCAAAACCGGCCATTGATGAATGCCTGATGGCGAAACTCAAGCCTGGCTGCCAGTTCACGGTATTGCTCTTTACTCAGCAGGTCTGCCATTTCAAGCCTCCTCGACGATGCGCGCGACGTTCTTCTGCAGGGTTTCAATCACGCTTTTCAGTTGCTCTTTCTCGGCAGGCTCAAGCGCCTGCAGCGGCGCGCGAACACCGCCGGCACGCAGGCCGCTGAGTTGGCTGCCATGCTTGATCGACTGGACGAACTTGCCACTTTCCAGGACATCCATCAGCGGCAACATCGCCGACATGATCCGCCGACCCTTGTCGAAGTTCTTCTCCAGAACACAGGCTTCGTACAGCGCAATGTGTTCACGCGGGATGAAGTTTGAGCCGGCGCAGACCCAGCTGCGTGCGCCCCAGGCAAAGAACTCCAGCGCCTGATCATCCCAGCCGCAGGACAATTGGATATCGGGGCGCGAGTGAGCCAGACGATGCAGACGGCTGGTCTCGCCCGAGCTTTCCTTGATCGCGGCGATGTTCTTGCAGTCGGCAATGGCGGCGAAGAACTCGTCGCCCATCGCCACGCCCATTCGCGACGGATAGTTGTAAAGCATGATCGGCAGACCGGCGGCCTTGTCCACGGCGAGCACGTGGGCGGCGATCTCCTTCTGGGTCGGCAAGGCATAGGGCGGTGAGCCGACCAGGATCGCGTCTGCTTGCAATGCCTTGGCCTGCTGGGCGAAGTACACCGAATCCTCGGTACGGATGCCGCCGGTACCGACCACCAGTGGCAGGCGCCCGCGAATCACCTCTTTCGCGCGCCGGGCCACAGCGACCCGCTCCTCTGCGGTATGCGCGTAATACTCACCGGTCGAACCGCCGATCACGATGCCGTGCACCCCGGACTCGATCAGGTATTCGATCACCTCGGAGAACGCCGCATAGTCGATCTGGCCATCGGCGGACAACGGGGTAATGGCCGGGGTAAAGATTCCATCAAAGTTCATCGCGTTTTCTCCAGGGTTCAATATTCAGGATTCGGGCTTCAGGTGTTTCAGCTTTCTCTGCCGGCGCGGTACTGCCCCCACTTGAGGTTCATGTTCACCCCGAGCGAGAGGAACGGTTCAGGCGGGTTGCTGTTGGGGCCGGGCGTCTGCAAGAGGAAATCGATCAGTCCGTCGCGCTGGCCGGCCAGCCAGTCGGCCAGCAACTTGCCGGTGACGGTGCCGCGGGTGACGCCGAGGCCGTTGCAGCCCAGCGCGCCATAGACGTTGGGTGCGAGCTCACCGAAGAAGCCGTTGTGATTGCGCGACATGGCCAGCGCGCCGCCCCAGGTGTAGTCGAACGTAACGTCAGGCAGCATCGGAAAACGCTGGTCGAACGAGGCCTTGTGCCGACGCACGAAACGCTCGTTGTATTTGCGGTTGCTGCGGCCGTCGGGGTTGAAGGTGAAACTGTTGCGGATCAGCAAGCGGTTGTCCGGCGTGCGGCGTACCGTGGTGCCGAACGGGTCTGCCGGAATGGCGCCCCAGAACGGTTTGCCGCCCAGGCGCGCCTGCTCTTCCTCGGTCATCTGCCGGGTGATGCTGGCGTAGGTGTAGATCGGCAACATGCGTCCCTGCAGGAAACCGAAACGCATGCCGAACGAGTTGTTCGCCAGAATCAGTTTGTCGGCCGTGATGCTGCCGTGGGCATGTCTGAGCACGGTCTTCGCGCCGTACTCCACTTCGAGAATTGGCGTGCGCTCATACAGCGTGACGTTGGCCGGCAGATTATCGGCCAGGCCTTTGACCAGCCCGGATGGCTGCAGCAACACCGCACCCGGCGTGAACAACGCCTTGCGATAGAAATGCGTACCGAGATGTTCCGGCAATTCATCGGCGTCGATCATTTGAAACGGCTGGTTGAGTTTCTCCAGGCCGCGGCGATAGGCATCAAGCACGGCGATACCGCGATTCTCCACGGCTGCCTGATATTTGCCGCACGCCTTCATCTGGCAGTCGATGCGGTATTGATCGACCAGATCCCGCAGGATCGATTGACCGGCCAGATTGAGTTTCAGACTGGTCCGGGCCAGTGCGATATCACCGATGTAATCATCGGCACCAATATCGTGCGGCAGATCAATGGCAAAACCGGCATTGCGTCCCGAGGGGCCCAATCCAACTTCCTGCGCTTCGACCAATACCACTTCGTCGTCGGGAAAATTCAACGCCAGTTGCCGCGCGCAGGCGAGTCCGGTGAAGCCGGCGCCGATGATCACCCACCGCGCCGAACGCTGCCCACGGTGCGCAGGCTCGGGGCTGCGCGGTTTGCTCAGATGAAACCAGCCACAACTGTCATCGTCGGCGGGTAATGAACTGACTTTCATAGTGTTGAACCGTTAATCGTTGAAGTTGCAAAACGCACGCGGCAAAGCGAACGCACGCAGTGGCGTTGATCCGGAACTGATAAAAACCGTTACTGGCGCAAACAGTCAGTTCGCGCGCGTTATTCAGTAGTTGGCGGCTACGGCATAACGCCCGCTGCTGGCAGCGTCGCCGGCGTAGTAGTAATCCCTGAACGTCATCGGCGGTAAGCCGAACAGATCCTTGAAGCGCTTGTAGAAGTGCGGATAACTGACAAATCCCGTCGCCAGTGCCACATCGGTCATCGAGCGATTACTTTGCACAATCAATTGCCGCGCCCGGGTCAGGCGCAACTCCAGGTAATAGCGATTGGGCGCGGCATTAAGATAGCGCGCGAACCGCCGCTCCAGTTGCCGGCGCGACACTCCGACGTGGCTGGCGATGGCATCGATTTCCATCGGCTCCTCGATGTTGTTTTCCATCAGGTCGATGGCGATGTTCAGCGGCCTGGGAATCGCTGCAGGCCGAACACCGTCGGCAGTCATCGCAGGTTTGCCCTGTGCCGGCTGATGCACCCTTCTGATTTCATCTAACAGCGTCGCATCGTTACGCGAACCCAGTTCCTGCATGATCGCCAGGGTCATATCCAGAGCCGAGTGAGCGTTGGCGCAGGTGGCTCGGCGCTGAGCGAAGATGAATTCACGGCTGGACGCTTTCAACTGCGGGAAGTACTCGCCGATCAGACCGCAACTGTCGCTGTGACAGGCGAACTCCTCGGCGCCGAGCAACCCTGCATCAGCCAGATGGAACGCCGCATTCCAGCATCCGGCAACGATGCCCTTGCCCGCGGTTTTCTTCAGCACACGGCGCAGCAGCAGATGCGCTGCCAGCCTGACGCGCTGACCGCCGATCACGATCACCGCGTCATGGTTGAAGCCTTCTGCAACCAGTCGTTGCGAAGACACCGGCACGCCGACATCGCTTTCGACCGATCCGCCCTGAAGCGACCAGGTCGAGATCCGGTACTGCGTTTCGCCGCAAATCAGGTTGCCAGTGGCCAATGCATCCATTGCCGTGGAAAGCGTCGTCAGGGAGAAATGGTCCAGCAATACGAAGGCCACTCGCACCACGCGCGCTTGTCCGGAGACGGATGCGGACTGGCGAAATCCGGTGTTTTGCTGCTTCAACGGGCTCTGAAAGGTTTCCATCTTCGCTCACTCACTCGCCGTTCACTGACACCTGCGACCGTAACGTGGGCGACGGGCTCAACCGCCGCACACTGTGGTCGAACCGATTACTTCGCCGCCGCGCGTGCGTCGCTCAACCAACCGTCATAAGCCTGCTGATTGGCCTTGATCCATTCCGCGGCGTGGCGCTTGATGTCGGCGAGGGATTTTTCACCCTTCTGCATGCGCAGGTTCTGCTCGCTTTCCGCGCTGGGAGGGATGCTGACCTCGGAGAGGAATTTGCGCGCCACCGGGTTCTTCTCGGCGAACTCCTTGTTCATCACTGCATTGATCGTGTCCACCGGGAACCCGAGGTTCTTGCCGTCATGGAAGGTGTCTTTGCTTTCCTTGCCATCCGGCAGCGAGGTGAACGGCACTGGCAGCCAGACCACATCGCGCCCTTCCACCAGCACGCCGGCAATCCACTGCGGCACCCAGGTGAAGAACAACACCGGTTTACCCTGCTGATAGCGCGCGATGGTGTCGGCCATCAAGGCGAAATACGAGCCGCGGTTATCCACCACGGTCGGGCCGAGACCATAGGCTTTCATGTGATGCTCGATCATGATTTCGCAGCCCCAGCCCGGGTTGCAGCCGGTCAGGTCGGCCTTGCCATCGCCGTTGCTGTCGAACAGTTTGGCGATCTCCGGTTTCTTCAGATCGGCGAGGTCCTTGATCTGGTAGGCGTCGGCGGTCTTCTTGTCGATCATGTAGCCCTGCAGCACACCTTTCATGACCTGCCCGACTTTTACCATCACATCGTCGCCGCCGGCTTTTTCATAAAACGCCTGGTGCAGGTTTTCCCATTCATGCACGGTGAAATCCGCATCGCCGTAGGACAGCGCGAGAAACATCGCCGGGTAATCGACTTCTTTCGGTGCTTTGACGTCGTAGCCCAATTCCTTGAGTCCGGCGAGCACCACCTCACCGCGGAAACGCTCTTCGGCGATGCTCGGGAAAATCGGCGTGATCGACACACCGGCGCCCGGTTTGTTGGCATCTGCCGCGTGGACCGCCGAGCACAGCAATGTAGCGAACAGCGACGCCATCAGGCTTTTCTTGAGAGTTGTCAGTTTCATGTTTCACCACGCTTGAAAGTGTTTATGGGTGAGCAGGCAAACTCAATTGGTCACGGGACGTGCAACGGTCTTCTTTTTCTTCAGTTTCATCAGCAGCCCCACCGGGCCGCTCTCATACCAGCGCTGACCGGTGGCCAGGTCACTGCTGCGTTCACCCATGGCCTGGGTCAATCGATCGAGGAAAACCGCGAGCAACACCAGCCCGGCGCCGCCGACACTGGCCAGGCCCATGTCGAGGCGACCGATGCCGCTCAACACCATCAAGCCGAGACCGCCCACCGAGATCATCGAGGCGACCACCACCATCGACAGCGACAACATCAGCGTCTGGTTGAGCCCGGCCATCATCGTTGGCGCCGCCAGTGGCAATTGCACCTTCAGCAGCATCTGCGTAGACGTGCAGCCGAAGGCCCTCGCCGCTTCGACTTTGTCGGCGGGCACCTGGCGGATGCCGAGGTTGGTCAGGCGCACCAGTGGCGCGACCGAGAAGATGATGGTGACGATCACCCCGGGGACGTTGCCGATGCCGAAGAGCATGACCACCGGCACCAGATAGACGAACGCCGGCAGCGTCTGCATGGCGTCGAGTACCGGGCGGATGATCATTTCCGTGCGATCACTGCGCGCACAGAGGATGCCCAGCGGGATGCCGATGACCGCGCAGAACAACAGCGAGGTCAGCACCAGAGCCAGAGTGACCATGGCGTCATTCCACACGCCGATCAGGCCGAGGCCGGTGAGCGTGGCGACGCTGAACAGGGCGATGCGTTTGCCGCCGATCTGCCAACTGATCAGCCCGGCAATGATGATGAACACCGTGGGCGGCACCGATAGCAGGCTCCACTGCACGCCGTCGAGAACCTGGTCGACCGGCCAGCGAATCGAGCGGAATACTTCGCGAAAGTTACCGACCAGGTATTTGAGCGCGGTTTCGACCCACGCACCGAAGGGAATATTGATGCTCTGGAAAGGATCCAGAATATTGAAATCTGACATGGTGCTACCTCGCCCGCAGAAACTGCTTTATCAATTCTGACTGTTCGGAGTTCAGCTGTTACTCAGGCAGCTCAGTAAATGCCCCTGGGAAATCGAACCTTTATAAAGTCCAACTTCATCCACTACCGGCATTGGCGTTGCCGAAGCCGCGACTATATGAAAGATGTCGCGCAATGAGGCTTCGGCCTTGATGGTTACTTGACTGCCCGGCAAATAAACAACATTCGAATCCTGCTGAGCGATATCGCCGGCCTTCAATATTCGACTGGTGTCGAAACCATTGAAGAAGTCCCTCACGTATTTATTCACCGGATTGCACAGCAGTTCGCGCGGCGTACCGATCTGCACCACGCGCCCGCCCTCCATGATCGCGATGCGATGGCCGATGCGCACCGCTTCTTCAATGTCGTGGGAGATAAAAATGATCGTGCGATCCTGCTCGGCCTGAAGCTTGATCAATTCGCCTTGCATCTCGCTGCGAATCATCGGGTCGAGTGCAGAGAACGCTTCGTCCATCAGCAGAATGGCGGGGTCGTTGGCCAAGGCGCGGGCCAGGCCGACGCGCTGCTGCATGCCGCCGGAGAGTTGATGGGGGAAGCTGAGTTCCTGACCGGAAAGCCCGACCTGCTCGAGTGCGCCCATGGCCCGGCAGTAGCGTTCTTTCTCGCTGACGCCGCTGATTTCCAGACCGAAACTGACGTTGTCGATCACGCTCATGTGCGGCATCAGGGCGAATGACTGGAAGACCATGCCCATGTCCTTGCGGCGGACTTGCAGCAGATCCTTGTCGGCCAGACCGGTGATCTCCTTGCCGTTAAGGAAGATCTTGCCGGAGGTCGGTTCGATCAACCGGTTGAACAGGCGGACCATGGTCGATTTGCCGGAGCCGGACAAACCCATGATCACGAAGATTTCGCCTCGGCGAACGGAAAAGTTGGCGTCGAATACACCAATTGCCTGACCGGTCTTTTTGAATACTTCAGCTTTCGAGGCGCCCTCTTCAATCATCTTCATGGCCAGCGCTGGCTGGTTGCCGAAGACTTTGAAAACATTCTTTACGCAGATGATCTCGTCGGAACTTGTCATACCATGCCTCCTTCGTGTCGCACTTCGATCGCTTTAAACGACGAGCAATTGAGTGAAACCATGTTTGAACGGCAGCGGTAATCAATAAATGTCTTCACGACGGGTTTCCTTTTATTATTTTTGGGTGCCCAGGAAAGAGGGGATGTTGCAAATCTATTAGCATCACCTCGCTTAATCCAACTACATTTACAGGGACAATTCGATAACGTCGGGTTATCGGTTGCAGGGTCGGCCGTGGCTGATCCTTCGGCTTCGCACCGTGAGCGACCGGGTCTATTCCCAAAGCGACGCTGGCGTGGCCCTGCGAAGAGCGTTCCGTTACCCTCCTCGCGCTTCGTTGGGGAGCTGTATCGTTAGGAGAGTGTACGAATGACCAAGCATGTCGACCCTGACACCATACTGTTGAAAATGCCGTCCTTGCGGGCTGTGAAGGCATTTGTCGCGGCCGCCAAGTACGAAAGCTTCACCCGCGCCGCCGAGGCGTTGTGCGTTTCGCAAGCGGCGATCAGTCGGCAGATCCGTGAGCTGGAAAGCTATCTGGGCGCGCAACTGTTTACCCGGGTGGGTCGTGCGGTAGAACTGACCGCCGCCGGTGCGGTGTTCTTCGATGCCGCGCAATTGTCGTTCGTCAACATCGCCCAGGCCGCCGAACGCATCCGCAGCAGCCAGTCGAGCAAGAAGGTGCTCACGGTCTGCTGCTCACCGGCCTTTTCCGCATTGTGGCTGTCGAATCATTTGCAGGAATTCTTCGCTCAGTGCCCGGACATCGAACTCAATCTGATCACCACGCAGAATTTTCTGACCATGGAGCCCGGCGTGCAGCCGGACATCTTCATCACCAAGATTTCGCGGATCCGCGAAGGTTATAGAAGCTATCCGCTGTGCCACGACGTGATCTATCCGGTGTGCACGCCGCAGTACCTGGAGCAGCACCCGGAAATCTCCACCATCGAGGGGGTGCGCGATTCGGCGTTGCTGAATCTCAGCCCTTACGGCCGCTCGCAGGTCGCCGAACACGTCGACTGGGGCGTGTGGCTGGCGTTTCAGGCGATCGATATCGACGACCGCCCGACCAACAGTCCGCAGATCTTCAACGCCAACGATTACAACCTGCTAATCAGCATGGTCCTGACTCACCAAGGCATCGCGCTGGGCTGGAATCATCTGGTCACCTCGCTGGTGCAGCAGGGCCTGCTGGTGCGACCGATCGAGCAACAGGTGCAGTTGCGCAACAGTTGGCACTACTTGAGCTGCCGGGAAAATTCCGACAATGAAGATGAATTGCGGCGCTTTCGCGAATGGATTCTGGCAAAGTTTCCCCGCCGGTGATCTGCACTGCGCCAGCGTCGGGCGTTTTGGTTATCAATAGCCCGACGAAAATGTCGCTGGAGCAGCTCCCTCGCCTGACCCATTGTTGAGCGGCGCCGACCAAGCACGGTCGCGCTCAACACACAGGAAGGGCTTGCTGCATGTCACTCTTCGAATTCTCTCGCGATTTTGATTTTCTCCACGCTCCGCAGAAAACCCGCGCCATCGTGCAAAACAGTCTGCTGGATATCATCGGTGTCATGGCCGGCGCGGCGAGCAATGGCACCACTGTCGCCATGCGCCGGTTTGCCGAACGGCACTATCCGGCCGGTCTCTACAGCAGTCGCCTGATCTTTGCCGGGCAACGCGTCAATGTGCTCGGCGCAGCCTGGGCCGGCGGATTCAGCGCTGACAGCCTCGATGCCCATGAAGGCCACTTCAAATCCAAGGGCCATGCCGGGGCGACCGTGGTACCCGCCGTGCTTGCGCTCGCCGATGCGCTGCATCATCAGGGCCGATCCATCACTGGGCATGAGCTGCTGAGCGCTCTGTGCATTGGTTACGAAACCGCACTGCGTGCTGGCTCGGCACTGATGGCGACCTCGCCCACCTATCACGCTTCCGGTGGCTTTTCCGCGCTGGGGGTGGTCTGTGCCGGGGCGCGATTGTTGGGTCTGGATGAGGCCACCTTTCGCCACGCTTTGGGCATTGCCGAATACTTCAGCGCGCGTTGCCCGATGATGCGCGTGGTGCAGGCGCCGACGATGCTGCGTGATGCCCACGGCGCAGGCGCATTCGCCGGTCTCAACGCGCTGTTCATGGCCATGGAAGGCATCACCGGGGCGCCGGCGGAAACGGTCGAAGACGTTACGGTCGCGGAACACTGGCGCGACCTCGGTCAGCGTTGGGAAATCGACAGCCAGTACTTCAAGCCCTGGCCGGTCTGCCGCTGGGCGCAACCAGCGCTGACGGCGATGCTCGAGCTGCAACGGCAACATCCGCTGCTTGCTGCCGATTCGATCGAAACCATCCGGGTGGAAACGTTTTATGAATCGATGTGCCTGCAGGGGCATTCGCCGAAGGACGCCGATCAAGCGCAATACGCCCTCGCATTTCCGCTGGCAGCGCTGATTGTCAGAGGCAAGGTCGGCCCTGAGGAAGTCACCGGTTCGGCTATTTCTGCGCCGGATATTCTCGCCCTCAGCGCCCGCATCGAAATCGTTGAAGCCGCCGATATCTCGGCGCGATTCCCAGAGGAAATCCTCTCGCGGCTGAGCATTACCTTGAAAAATGGCCAAGTACTGGTGAGCCCGATCACCGCTGCGCGCGGCGATCCGCACACGCCTTTGAGCGTCGAAGAGCTGCAGCAAAAGTTTGATCTGTTCGCTCAGGGTCTCGGCCATGAGCGCAGTACCGCTGTGAAAACGGCGATCAGGGACATCGCCCAGGCCCGCTGCGCGATCACCGCCCTGCAGCCTGTTTTTCAAGCGATACCGTCGTCACCGTGAACCGTCCATCGATAACCGCAAATCATTAATTGCCCGCAGCAAATGTCGGTTGTGGCGTTTGTCCTGCGCCCGATAGGCTGAGGCTTATCGTTCGCTTATGTAGAAAGTCACGGTTAAAGGTGACCGCTCAAGATCGAAGTCCTGGGAGGATAACAATGAACAACAAGCAAAGCGTTTATGACCTGATCGCACAACGCAAGCCGTGGCATTCGCTGCCGGGCGCGCTCTACCGCAGTAAGGACGTTTACCGTCAGGATCTTGAGCAGATCTGGCACAAGGATTGGATCTTCGCCGGCCATACCTTCGAAATCACCAAACCAGGGCAGTACTTCACCCTGCAGATTGGTG
Source organism: Pseudomonas sp. HN2 (assembly GCF_020736465.1). Classification (NCBI taxonomy): domain Bacteria; kingdom Pseudomonadati; phylum Pseudomonadota; class Gammaproteobacteria; order Pseudomonadales; family Pseudomonadaceae; genus Pseudomonas; species Pseudomonas sp. HN2. Next base: position 2,853,373 of record NZ_CP085885.1, on the reverse strand, counting down.
ACTATCCGGTGGCCGTCGTTCGCGGCAAGGACGGTGAGGTTCGGGCTTTTCACAACGCCTGTCGGCACCGTGGCGCGAAAATCTGTGAGGCCGACCATGGCAAAGTGGCGAAGATGGTTTGCCCGTATCACAAGTGGACTTACGAGCTGGATGGCAACCTGTTATTCGCTGGCAACATGGGGCAGGACTTCGACAAGTCTCAATACAACCTGAAAAGCGTGCACTGCGAAATCGTCGATACCTACATTTATGTCTGCGTGGCCGCGAAGGCGCCGGACTTCGAAGGTTTCCGCAAGGCCGTCAGCCCTTTTGTCGCGCCGCACTACCTTGCGGACTGCAAAGTCGCGTTCGAGTCGAACATCATCGAGAAAGGCAACTGGAAACTGGTTTTTGAAAACAATCGCGAGTGCTATCACTGCGACGGCTCACACCCAGAACTCCTGCATTCGTTTGTCGATAACCTGTCGGTCGGTGGCATCAGCGGTGAAGATGATCCCGAGCTGTCGGCGTACTGGGCCAAGTGCGAAAAGGCCGGATTGCCCAGCCGTCTGGTAATGGACATCAATGGCCAGTTCCGCATGACGCGCATCCCGCTTTCATCCGGCGCCGTCAGCTACACCATGGACGGCAAGCCGGCGGTCAATGGTCGCCTCGACAAAACCTCCGAAGCCGACATCGGCGCGCTGCTGTACTTCCACTACCCGTCGACCTGGAACCATTTCCTTGGCGACCATGCGCTGAGTTTCCGTGTGCTGCCGATCAGCGCTACCGAAACACTGGTCACCACCAAATGGCTGGTGCACAACACGGCCGTGGAAGGCGTTGACTACGATATCGAGCGCCTGACCAAAGTGTGGATTGCCACCAACGATCAGGACCGCACGCTGGTCGAAGGCACCCAACGCGGGGTGACCTCGCCTTCCTACGAACCCGGCCCGTATTCGGAAACCGCCGAAACCGGGGTCTGTCAGTTCGATGACTGGTACTGCGCGACGATGATGGATCGGCTGAAAGGGCCGATTTCGTTGAAGTCGGTTGGTTGATTGGCGCATCTGTCCATGAGTGCATGCACCTCGTCTCTGGCAATTCGCGAAAACCACGGCGAACGCGCGTCCACGCGGATCGTTTTCCTGATCACAGGCATCGTCATGTCGGCGTGGGCGCCGCTGGTTCCGCTGGTGAAAGCGCGCACCGGGCTGGATGAAGGTGGTCTGGGCCTGTTGTTGCTGGGTTTTGGCATCGGTTCGATCGTGGCCATGCCGTTCGCCGGTTACCTGACCGCGCGATTTGGCTGCCGCCCGGTGATCATCGCTTCAACCCTGGTCTTGTGTGCGGTGCTGCCGATGCTGAGCCATCTGGCGGGGTTGCCCGGGCTGGCGCTCACCGTACTGTTGTTCGGCGCGAGCATGGGCATGCTCGATTGCGCGATCAATATCCAGTCGATCATCGTCGAAAAGAACAGCGGCGAAACCCTGCAATCGGGTTTCCACGGGCTCTACAGCGTGGGCGGGATCGCCGGTGCTGGCGCGATGACGGCGATGCTCAGCCTCGGGCTCGATCCGCTGTTGGCGGTGTTGTGCCTGGTGGCGATCATCGTTGCCTCGCTGTACAAGGCTGCGCCGAACCTGTTGCCTTATGGCACCGAACGCGACGGGCCGATCTTCGCGATTCCGCGCGGAATCGTCCTGCTACTGGGGATCCTCTGCTTCATCGTGTTCCTCACCGAAGGCGCAATGCTCGATTGGAGCGCGGTGTTTCTGGCTTCACAGCGCGATATGCCAGCGAGCTACGCAGGTTTGGGCTACGCCTGTTTCGCCGCGGCAATGACCCTCGGACGGCTGACCGGAGACGCGATTGTCAGCCGACTGGGCGGCATTCGCGTGGTGACACTGGGCGGCATCTGCGCGGCAGTCGGCATGCTGGTTTCACTGGTGTTCGATGGCTGGCCGGCGTCATTGCTGGGCTACGCGCTGGTCGGCGCCGGATGCTCGAACATCGTCCCGGTATTATTCAGCGCCGCCGGTCGGCAACAGCGCATGCCGCAGCGCACGGCCATTCCGGCGATCATTTCCATGGGCTACGCGGGGATTCTGATGGGGCCGGCGTTCATCGGCATGCTCGCCCATTTCAGTTCGCTGGTCTTCGCGCTGGGTGGCGTGGTGTTGCTGTTGCTGTTCGTCAGTTGCGCCGCGAGGTTTCTCAAGGCTTGACGCGGCGCCCATGGGGCGGATCGACAGTCTCTGAGGCCTGCGTCCTAACGTCGCAGCCTTCAGCTATTGGCAAATCCTGCACAAGCCTTAGAATCCCGCGCGCTCCTGCATTCGGCTGTCTTGTCGCAGATGCGAATTGCAGAGCCGGCCATGTCGTCCGACACCACAACCCTGCCCGACCGGCAGACACTTGCCCAACACCTGTTCCAGCCTGGCAACCGCACGCGCAGAGGCGCACGTTGCGCTGTTCGATTTCTTGAGGTTTTTATGTCTCCGCGTTTGCTGGCCATGGCGCTGGCGCCCCTGCTCGGGCTGTTCATTATTGCTCTGGGCAACGGTTTTCTTTCCTCCCTGACCACCCTTCGCCTGGACGCCGCCGGTGCCTCGGCGACAATGATCGGGATTGTTTCATCAGCCTACTTCATGGGCCTGACCCTGGGCGCGGTGTTCAATGACCGGCTGATCCTGCGCATCGGCCACATTCGCGCGTACGGCAGCTTCGCCTCGCTGATTGCCGTGACGATCCTGATGCAGGGCTTGTTCTATGACACTTGGGGCTGGCTCGTCCTGCGCCTGATCAATGGCTGGGCCACGGTCGGGGTGTTTCTGGTGATCGAAAGCTGGCTGCTGCTGGCGGGTGACGAGAAGATTCGCGGACGCTTGCTCGCGCTGTACATGATCGTTCTCTATGGCGCCGGCGTTTTGGGCCAGGCCACGCTGGGAACCATCACCGGCATGAGCGACAGCGCGCCGTTCATGGTCGCCGGCATGCTCGCTGCGCTGTCGGTGCTGCCAATCGTGATCCTGCCACGGGTCTCACCGCTGCTCGATCAGGTCGAGCCGCTCAAGCCTCGACAACTGCTGGGCGTAACGCCGACTGGGCTGGTCGGCTGTTTCGGCTCGGGGGTGACCATCGCGGCGATCTACACCTTGCTGCCGCTGTATCTGCAACGCAGCGGTCTGGATGTCGGTGAAGTCGGCAGCATGATGGCCTGGACGATCCTCGGCGCGATGCTTCTGCAGTATCCGGTCGGCCGCTGGTCCGACCGCACGGATCGCTTGCAAGTGCTGACCCTGCTGGCGGTGGCGTGCACTGCGTTATCGCTGGTGATCGTGCTGATGCCGCTGTCCTCGACCATGCTCGCAGCGATGCTGTTTCTGCTCGGTGGCGGCGTGTTCGCGCTGTACCCGGTTGCCGTCAGCCACGCCGCCGACCGCGCCCCCGCCGAAGCGCTGGTGCCGATGATTCAGGGTTTGCTGCTGATCAACTCGCTGGGCTCGGCCATCAGCCCGATGATGATCTCGCCGGTGATGAACTCGTTCGGCGCCAACGGCCTGTTCTGGGTATTCGCAATGGTCAATCTGTGCATGGTCAGCTTTTTCTTCTGGCGCTGCGGCAAACGCCCGGTGCCGGCCAACCCTGCCCCCTTCGCAGCGGCAGCGACTTTTTCGCCGACGGGTGCAGAGTTGCGGGTCACCGAGGATTTGCGCGTGGCAGCAGAGGAGCATCCGGCCATGGTCGATGCGATCAGCGGGGAATTGGTGACGCAGGCCGAGTCGAGTGCCGCTGGGAGTTGAAGAGTCAGACGTCGGGGAAACGCCTGACTCCTTGTGATCAGCAACTCCCCGGCGGGATCCCGTCCTTGTTGAAGTCTTTCAAGCGCTCGCGCTCTTCTTCAGTGGAATGCGCAGGGGTCGGTTCATCGGGGAGATCTTCCGGCGCTTCGGTTTTTTCGTCAGTCATGTGTCTGCCCTCGTCGTTGTCGTTGCTATTTCGGCATCGGCGAAGGGCTGGCAGTTCCGGATTTCGAACATCGCTCCCGAGGCGGAGAGAGCAAAAACAGGGAAGCGGAAATGCACAAAGGCCTGCGTCGCTTTCGCTCGCAGGCCTTTGTTGAAAGATGGTGCCCGAAGCCGGAATCGAACCGGCACGCCCTTACGAGCGGGGGATTTTAAGTCCCATGCGTCTACCAGTTTCGCCATTCGGGCGGTAGCGCGGTGTTGCGTTGCTCAGCCTTGCGGTTGCGATCCTGACAGGATGGCTGCTTGAAAAGCCGAGCGGGGAATATATACATGACGTCCCGGTGAAGCAAGTTCGCAGTGGTCGATTTGAAGACTAAATCTTGCTGGCGACTGCTTAGCAAAAAGTCATTGGAATCATTGAGCTACGAAGCGTGCTTGAAGTAGAGCCGAAGCTGCCGGTAAATCGAGGCAACCGGGCACATAATTAAAGCGAAACATCAATAAGATCAGAAGGTTACCACTGCTTTCGCATACCGGGCCAGAGATTTTTCTGCGTTGGCGATATGAAGAAGCAACCCATAACTCGCCGAGGTGTCTACGCTAAACGATGACGCCGGAATCAGCGATTGGACCAAACAAGCCTGCACCTTTCACCACGACCCCGCCCCCACGGGCGCTGACTTCCACAACACGTCACCAGAGCCCAGCTCAGGGATGTACCAGCAATCAGGAGATTTGACCCTATGCAAATGAGTGACACCGTTCTCAAAGCGTCTTTGAGCCCCGAGGAGCGCTCCGCGATCGCCGAGATCGAGGCGACCACCAACATCCTGCAGCTTGTCACCCGTCTGACCGGTACGCGCTTTGCCGGCATTGCCAAATTCACGGAAACCGAGTGGATCGTCTGTTCCGCCTACGATCCGATCGAACTGGGGATAAACGTCGGTGATACGCTGGATTTGGAAACCACGCTTTGCAGTGAGTTTCGCAGAAACCCTCAAGCCCTCTTCCTTCCACAAATCAGCCAGGATGGACGGCTTTCGTCACGTCCTGTGGTGAAGCAGTATTCGATCGAGAGCTACGCAGGCGCGCCTGTTTTCCTGCCGGATGGCAGATTGTGGGGCGCACTGTGTGCTTTGGATTCAAGGTCTGTGCTATTCGACAACCCGGATATGGCAGAAACATTGACGCTGTTCGCACGGCTTATCGGCTGTATCTTTTTCTCGAATCTGACTGTTGAGGGCGTTACCCATATCAAGACCGGGGCGTGCCTGACTGAGTAGCCCTGTTCATTGGTCGAGGATTACCCAACTTTCTTGCAGACAACAAAAAACCCCGTAGATCATTGATCTACGGGGCTTTTGATAGTGGAGGCCGAGGTCGGAATCGAACCGGCGTAGGTGGATTTGCAATCCACTGCATAACCATTTTGCTACTCGGCCTCAAAGTATTCGCTGTCAGTAGCGCAACAACAAACACTGTACAAATTGGAGCGGGAAACGAGACTCGAACTCGCGACCCCGACCTTGGCAAGGTCGTGCTCTACCAACTGAGCTATTCCCGCTTGGTGTGGCGCATTCTATAGAATTAAGAAGCCCCGTCAACCCCTTGATTCAAAAAAGTTTTATTTCTTTTCGACATCGGTCTTCAGGTGCGGCCAGGCGGCGCGAAGGTATTGAACCATCGACCACAGGGTCAGCCCTGCAGAGACCATCAGCAGCGTATAACCGAGCACGACCCAGAAGCTGAACGCCTTTGGATGGGCCAGCAGGATCACCAGCGCGAGCATCTGCGCCGCGGTTTTCCATTTGCCCAGATTCGAAACTGCCACCTGTGCCCGGGCGCCGAGTTCGGCCATCCATTCGCGCAGCGCCGAAATCACGATCTCACGACCGATGATGACCGCTGCGGGCAGCGTGAGCCAGAGATTGCCGTGTTCCTGCACCAGCAGGACCAGGGCGACAGCCACCATCAGCTTGTCGGCGACCGGATCGAGAAACGCACCGAAGGGTGTGCTCTGCTCCAGTCGGCGCGCCAGATAACCATCGAGCCAGTCGGTGGCGGCCGCGAAGGCGAACACCGAGGCGGAGGCCATGTAACTCCATTCGTAAGGCAGATAGAACAGCAAAATGAAGATCGGGATGAGCAGGACGCGTAGAACGGTAATCAGATTAGGGATATTCATCGGCACAACTGGCTACGAGGTGAAGGGGCATTCTACTCACTATGCAGGTTCGCATAAATCGACTCAGCGAGCTTTTTACTGATCCCCGGGGCTTTGGCGATCTCTTCGATGCTTGCACGAGACAGCTCCTGCAATCCACCAAAATGTTTCAACAGGTCACGGCGTCGGGTCGGCCCTACCCCTGCCACGCCTTCCAGCGTTGAGGTGCGGCGCGTCTTGCCGCGGCGGGCGCGGTGTCCCGTAATCGCGAAGCGATGCGCCTCATCGCGGATCTGCTGGATCAGGTGCAAGGCAGGCGAATCGCCGCGCAATGTGAACTCGTGGGCTGCATCATTCAGATACAACGTTTCGAAACCGGCCTTGCGGGTGGCACCTTTTGCGACGCCCAAAAGGATCAGGTCGGGCACGGCCAGTTCGTTGAGGACATCACGGGCCATCGACAGCTGGCCCTTGCCACCGTCGACCAGCAGGATGTCTGGCAACTTGCCCTCGCCGTCCTTGAGTTTGCTGAAGCGGCGGGTCAGCGCCTGGTGCATGGCCGCATAATCGTCGCCGGCGGTGACGCCTTCGATGTTGTAGCGACGGTAATCCGACTTGATTGCCCCTTCCGGCCCGAAGACCACGCACGAGGCCACCGTCGCCTCGCCGCTGGAATGACTGATGTCATAGCATTCCAGGCGTTGCGGCGGCTCGTCGAGGTTCAACACCTCGGCCAGCGCGTCGAATCGCGCAGCCGTGTGCTGACGATTGGCCAGCCGCGCGCCCAACGCTTGCTCAGCGTTGGTCACGGCCAGTTGTTGCCAGCGCGCTCGCGTACCGCGCACCCGGTGGCTGATCGCCAATTCGCGGCCGCGCAAGGTATGGATGCCTTCGATCAGCGCCGGGAAGTCCTCGTGAACCACGTTGACGATCAGTTCGCTCGGCAGATCCCGTTCGGGGCTACTGATGTAGTACTGGCCGAGGAAGGCCGCCATGACTTCGGAAACTTCTTCCTCGATGCCGACCTGGGGGAAGAAATTCTTGCTGCCCAGCACTCGCCCGCCGCGCACGCTGATCAGGTGGACACAGGCGCCACCGGGGTTGACGAAGGCCGCGATGACATCGATATCACCGGTGCCGCCCTCCATGCTTTGCTGATCCTGAACGCGGCGCAGCAAAGCAATTTGGTCGCGCAATTCGGCGGCACGCTCGAATTCGAGATTGATCGCCGCTTCTTCCATCGCCGTGGACAGCTCATTGGTCAACGCGTGACTGCGGCCTTCAAGGAACATCACCGAGTGGCGCACGTCTTCGGCGTAGACATCAGGCTCGACCAGGCCCACACAAGGCGCCTTGCAGCGTTTGATCTGATATTGCAGGCATGGACGGGTGCGATTCTTGTAATAGCTGTCTTCGCACTGACGGACAAAGAAGGTTTTTTGCAGAATGCTCAGGCTCTCGCGGATGGCACCGGCACTCGGGTACGGGCCGAAATACTTGCCCTTGGCTTTTTTGGCGCCGCGATGAATGCTCAGGCGCGGAAACTGCCCATCCGACAAAAACACATAGGGATAGGACTTATCGTCACGCAGCAGAATGTTGTAGGGCGGGCGCCACTCCTTGATCAGCGTCTGTTCCAGCAACAGCGCTTCGGTTTCGTTGGCTGTGATGGTGGTTTCGACCTGAGCGATACGCCCGACCAGTGCAGCAGTCTTCGGCGCCAGCCCGGTCTTGCGAAAATAGCTCGCCAGACGCTTCTTCAGGTTTTTCGCTTTACCCACATAGAGCAGACGCGCCTCGCTGTCGAACATGCGATAGACGCCGGGGCGACCGCTGACGGTGGACAGGAAAGCACTGGAATCAAATATTTCGGTCATGGTCAGGCGCTGGCATCCACCATGCCATGTCGCACCGCGAGGAGCGTCAACTCAACGTCGCTGCTGATCGAAAGTTTCTCGAAAATGCGGTAGCGGTAGGTGTTCACGGTTTTCGGCGACAGGCACAGTTTGTCGGAAATGATCTGCACCTTCTGGCAACCGACAATCATCAATGCGATCTGGATTTCCCGCTCGGACAGGGCATCGAATGGCGAGTCATTGGTTGGCTGGAAGGACTTGATCGCCAACTGCTGGGCGATCTGCGGACTGATGTAGCGCTGGCCGGCGAACACCAGGCGAATGGCCTGGACCATTTCCGGCAAGCCTGCCCCTTTGGTCAGGTAACCGGCGGCGCCAGCCTGCAGCAGACGCGTCGGGAAAGGGTCTTCCTCGCACACGGTGACAGCAACCACCTTGATGTCGGGATGGCTGCGCAGCAGCTTTCGCGTGGCTTCGAGGCCGCCGATGCCTGGCATCTTGACGTCCATCAGCACGACGTCAGGCTTCAACTCCCGTGCCTTGATCAGGGACTCTTCACCTGATTCGGCCTGACCCACCACCTGCAGGCCATCGATATCGGCCAGCATCCGTGTAATGCCTGTACGAACGAGATCATGGTCATCGACCACTAGCACCCTAATCAAGCAGACACCTCGCGATATGGTCTTATTGGGATGCCGGACACCTTAGCAAAAAGTGCCTGACAGACCTAGCGGAAAGCCGCATTTAAAAAGTTTCAATTCGTCATTGAGGGCTTGCCGGCTGTGGGTTTCAGAGCACAGCTGTACTTAAATCGAGCTGCATCCTCAGGAAATACTCATCCCTGCCGACGATGCGCAGTCCTTTGTGCCCGTACAGTTTTTGCGCCGGGTTGTTATCGAACACCGTCAACCGCAGCGCCGGTCGTCTTGCCTGAAGGGCCATGCCGATAACCTGATCAATGGCCCAGGAACCGGCGCCCTGCCCTTGCCAAGCCTGATCGATCTGCAATTCTCGGACGTACAGCGCCCGCGCATCCTGGCTCAGACTGAAAAACCCGATCGGGGTTTCCTCCCGAACAATCAACCAGCTGTCACGATAGTGCCAGCCTGCGTCGAACGCTTCGTCCTGCCACAACAGATCGTGGTCAATGTAATAGCGCAGCATGTTGCGACAGGTCAGGCCCCGCGCGAAAGCCAGGTCATCATCGGTGGCATGCCGAATTCGGTAGCTCATTCAGCCCCTCCATAACCACAAAAATTTACTCAACCCGAATCATTTGCCAGCGATAGCGGTTTTGCTCAACTGGTAATAGCATTTTCTGATTGCTGATGCGCACCAGCGTCGAGTAAGCTCGGCGCACTCAACGGAGAAAACCATGTTCAACGCCCTCGCACAGTCACGCATCGCCAGCGCCCCGCGCTCGATTGCGCCTGCCCGGGTGAATGACGTGTGCGCTCCTGCCAGTTTTTATTTTGGGTATTGGTTTAGCCACTGGCGCGCCTGATACCCAAACGGCGCCCATGAAAAACGGGTCGCCTACCAGAGATTTCTCAACCCCCGGTCGGCTTCCCGATCGGGGGTTTTGTTTTTTCAGGCCCAATATTTTCCAGCACCACACCAGACGATTCGAGGATCACATCATGAACTACGCCACTTATTACCGTTACGACAGCTTTAGCGCCTGGCGATTTACCAGCCTCCGCTCGGGACAGCCTGCCGCCTCCGATCGGTCACCCACAGGTGGCAAACATACACCCCTAGCCAGTACGGCCATTTGTCGAACACCCCAATAGGGCCGAGCGCGCGGGAAATACCCGCCATCCGCCCAGGAAGACCGAACATGAACTCTTCAGTTTCCGCTCTGCCGCTGTCCACACTCGATTCTGCCAACGAAGCACTGACCCTGCGTCTGCCCAGCTCGTTGCAACTCAAACAGCAATTACCGCTCAGCCATTCCCTGCATCAGCAGGTCAATGCCCACCGCCAGGCGGTGCGCGCCATCCTCAACGGCGAAGACCCGCGCCTGCTGGTGATCGTTGGCCCCTGCTCTATCCATGACCCGCAATCAGCAATCGAATACGCTGCCAGACTCTCTCGTCTGGCCCAGGATGTCAGCGAGGAAATGCTGCTGGTCATGCGCGCCTACGTTGAAAAGCCGCGTACGACGGTCGGCTGGAAAGGCCTGGCCTACGATCCGCATCTGGACGGCACTGACGACATGGCTACGGGCCTGACGCTGTCCCGCGAACTCATGCTGGAAATGATCCGTCTCGGTCTACCGGTGGCCACCGAGCTGCTACAACCCATGGCCGCTAACTACTTCGATGACCTGCTCAGCTGGGTGGCCATTGGTGCCCGCACCACCGAATCGCAAATTCACCGGGAAATGGCCAGCGGCCTGAACATGCCGGTGGGTTTCAAGAACGGCACCGACGGTGGCGCCGCCGTTGCTGTCGACGCCATGCGTTCGGCAGCCCATCCGCATCGGCACTTCGGCGTGGATAGCCAAGGGCATCCAGCGATCGTGCAGACCGCTGGCAACGCTGACACCCACATGGTGCTGCGCGGCGGCCATCAAGGGCCAAACTACGACGCGACCAGCGTGGCCAAGATCAGCGCCGAGCTCAGCCGACTGAAAATCCCGAGCCGGATCATGGTCGATTGCAGCCATGCCAATAGCGGCAAGGATCCACTGCGTCAGCCAGCAGTCTTCAACGACGTTCTTGAGCAGCGCCTTCGTGGCGACCGCTCGCTGATCGGCATGATGCTGGAATCGCACCTCTTCGAAGGCTGCCAGCCGCTGAGCAATTCCCTGCGCTACGGCGTGTCGATCACCGATGGCTGCCTCGGCTTCGACGCAACGGAACAATTGTTGACTGACGCGGCGCGACGCCTCGCGCAAACCCAACGTTGATCGCAACAGCCCTCCCGCTTACACAGAGCGTGGAGGGCTGCAGCTCGCAGGCTATGCCACTACATTGATCCGTCTCACCGCGGATTGCTGACTGACGTCATCCAGGCGTTCAACCGTGTAGCCAATTTCGACTGTTGTGCCGTGATGTTCACGCCAGAAGCGGTGAGGGACGGTGAAACTCAGCGGTTGCCCGGCCATCTCCGGAGTGATTTCAAGGTCATCCCGGTGGCCGAAAAATTCGCCGTCAAGCTTGAGATAGACCAACTCATCCTCCTGCACTTGCGCGTCCTCAATGAGAATGGCAACCCCGTCTACCGAATCCTTCACTGACAACACGTCGTCAATCGCGCCGACAACATCCGGCGCAACCAGTTGCGCACGCGCCGCAGGCCCGATGAAAACAGTGGCGGGCTCTGACGTTCGAATGGTTGCGCAGGGTTGTTCGACACGGTAACCGACAACCACCTCGCCACCGCGATGGGCTTCGATGTAGCTGCACGGCACCCAGAATGAAAGACTTTGGCCAACCGCATAGGCCTCCACCTTCAATGCATCGGTGAAAATCTCGGGCGAGGTATCTCCGTGCCAGGACAACATCACCCGGTCGCCCACGGACATTCGCGCGTAAGGCTGCAGCGTCACCAGCGTGCCTTCGGCAACGCGCAACGGCTCCAGCGCCCCGTTGACCGAGCCCTCTATATGCGGCGCCAACAGCTGCGGACGGACATCCCCCACAGACAATTGCAAGCGAGCAGACTCCACGGGGCCGGGGACGCGTGGACTTTGCAGTGCCCAGTAGACCTGCAGCGAACCTCCGTCCAGCGCGGCCACATGCATGCCCTTGATGACGAAGATGACGTCTTTGCCCACCTGGGCCTGGCTGATAAACCGGATCCTCTCGTATTGATAGGCAAAACCTTCGATATCCAGCCCCTCCCAGTACAGCACCAACTGATCGCCACAGGTCATGTTGGCGTAGGGCGCGATCCGTACGACGACCCTGGTTAGCGAAGGGTCGAGGACGCTGCCCTCCAGACCGTCGATCGTCGGCGCGAACAGCGGTTCGGCAGACACTTGAGCCGCGACCGGCTGATGCATGCGCCAGCAAAACTCGATTTCATGGTGATTCATTTCGTCTCCACTCCATGGATAACGTGCCGCCCTGGATGACGACACCGACACCTACATTGAGGACTTCTTTGACTGTCCTGGCTGTCAGCCGCATACGTCGCGAAGCCGGCGTAATCGCTACTCGCAAAGTAGGCAAGTGGGGGCTTCGGGCTCTTATGCCGACAAACGACCCAATGAACTTCCGATTCGGATTTCACAGGTATCCGAAATTTCGTACGCCCCCTATTCCATTTTCAAACGCAACGTGAAGCCTCTTCGTACTTCTTCAACGAGATGAGTGTTTTAGAGTGGCCCGGTGATTTCCCGATGAACTTCTACGAAAAAGGTAAGAACATGCAACGGAATGCTACAACTCGTTATCCCATCCTGTTGGTCCACGGTCTGTTCGGGTTCGAGCGTATCGGTCATTTCGAGCTGTTCCATGACGTCAAGTCCGCGCTGAAATCGGCCGGCTGCCGATTGTTTGTTCCACACCTTTCGGCGACTCACAACAACGAAATGAGGGGTGAGCAATTGCTGTCACAGATTGCCTGCGTGCTGCGAGGCACAGGCGCGAAGAAAGTCAACCTGATCGGACACAGCCAAGGCGCACTCGCTGCACGCTACGCGGCGGCGCTTGCACCAAACGTCGTCGCTTCAGTTACCTCCGTCAGTGGTCCGAACCATGGCTCGGAGCTCGCCGACTTCCTGCGCAATGCGCTGATCCCGGGCAAGCTGCCGGAGGCCGTCGCACAAAACGTGGCGACACAGTTTGCTGATTTGTTGTCGCTACTCAGCGGTAATGTGGCACTGCCGCAGAATGCATTGGCCGCGCTCAACGCACTGACCACGGTCGGCGTCGGTCAATTCAATGACAGGTTTCCGCAGGGACTGCCGCAAACCTGGGGTGGCCACGGCCCCGGGCAGGTCAATGGCGTGCGCTATTACTCGTGGAGCGGGGTTGTCCCCCAATCGACGCTGCCAGCGCTGGATCCGGTTCAGGACATATGCCGGCGCCTGTCGCAATACTTCACCACCGAACCCCAGCAGAACGACGGTTTCGTCGGACGCTTCAGTACCCATCTGGGGCAAGTGATCCGCTCTGATTATCCAATGGATCATCTGGCCAGCCTGCGGCGTAGCACTGGCGTAAACGGGCCATCACCCGATCCGATTGACCTGTATGTCGAACATGCACGGCGCCTGCGAGCGGCGGATCTCTGAATCGGATCTGCCATCGAGAATGGAACTTTGCCGAGAATTCGCCCACTGATTCCGGTAGGCTCCACCTTTTATTGAAACAGTTCGGAGAATTCCCCATGGCTAAAGCCACTGCCCGCCACATCCTGGTTTCCAGCGAAGACAAGTGCAACGAACTCAAGGCTCAGATCGAAGCCGGCGCTGATTTCGCCGAAGTCGCCAAGACCAACTCCACCTGCCCGTCCAGCCGCCAGGGCGGTGATCTGGGTTCTTTCGGTCCTGGCCAGATGGTCAAGGAATTCGACACCGTGGTGTTCAGCGCGCCAATCAATGTCGTGCAAGGCCCGGTGAAGACCCAGTTCGGTTACCACCTGCTGGAAGTCACCAGCCGTCAGGACTGAATCGTCGTCCGATTGCGATAACGGCCCGCCTTCTGGTGGGCCGTTGTGTTTCAGTTACATATACGGCTGGCGAGTGACGCGCGGCTCGCGTACAACTTGCGCTTATCGATTTTCCGTTCCAAGGCTGACGATGCGACTGGTTTTTCCCACACTGCTGTTCACCGCCCTCGCCCTGCTCACGGGTGCCGCCGGTGTCAACGCTGCGCCGCAACACGCGTTGACCGTTTACGGTGAACCGGCCAAATACCCCGACGGCTTCAGCCATTTCGACTACACCAATCCGCAAGCGCCGAAAGGCGGGACGATGCGTCGCTCGGCGATCGAAATCGGTCACTTCGACCATTTGCTGCCTTATATAGACAAAGGCATCGGTGTCACACAGATCGACGGGCTCCTTTATTCTCCATTGGCGCAACGCTCGCTCGATGAGCCTTACACCGTCTATGGTCTGGTCGCGGAGAAAATGGAGCGTTCGGACGACGGGCTGTCGCTGCGTTTCTTTATCAATCCCAAGGCGCGCTTTGCCGATGGCAAACCGATCACCGCCGAAGACGTTCGCTATACCTACAACCTGCTGATGACCCAGGGCAGCCTGCGTTATCGCACCCAGTTCGCCGACGTCAAGGACGTCGAAATCGAAGCGCCGCTGACCGTGCGCTTCGACTTCAAAAGCAACGAAAACCGCACCCTGCCGCTGGATATCGCGACCCTGCCGGTGTTCCCCGAACATTGGTGGAAGAGTCGCGATTTCGCTGGCGGCGGTGGCTATGAACCGCCACTGGGCAGCGGACCGTACCGGGTCGGCAAAGTCGATTCCGGGCGCAGCATTACCTTCGAACGCAATGGCGACTGGTGGGGCAAGGACCTGCCGGTGAGTCGCGGCCTGTACAACTTCGACCATTTCAGCATCGAGTACTTCGGCGATACCGACGTCGCCCGTCAGGTGCTGCGTGGCGGCGCCTATGACTACAACCGCGAATTTTCCGCGACCGGCTACTCGATCGGCTACGACAGCCCAGCTCTCAGCGATGGCCGTTTGCAGAAAGCCCACCTCGCCACCGAAGCGCCGCAGTCGGCTCAGGGCTTCGTGTTCAATCTGCAAAAACCGATGTTCCAGGACCGTCGTGTGCGCCAGGCACTGGCGATGCTCTGGGATTTCGAATGGAGCAACCGGCAGATGATGCGCAACGTCTATATCCGCCAGCAGAGCTACTTTTCCAATACCGATCTCGCCGCCCGGCAGTTGCCCGATGCGCAGGAATTGAAAATCCTTGAACCGCTGCGCGGCCAGGTACCTGAGGAAGTTTTCAGCAAAGTCTTCGAAGCACCGAAGACCGATGGCAGCGGCATCATCCGTGACAAGCAACTGCAAGCGCTCGATCTGCTCGAGCAGGCCGGCTGGAAACCGGACGGCGACCAACTGGTGAACAGCGCCGGCGAGCCGTTGAGCTTCACCTTTCTGGTCAGCCAGAACGGAATGGATCGCCTGCTGCTGCCCTACAAGCGCACCCTGAAACAGATCGGCATCGAACTCAATATCCGCCGCATCGATGCCTCGCAGTACGTCAACCGCCTGATGAGCCGCGACTACGACATGATCGTTACCGGCTATCCCGTCACCACCTCCCCCGGCGGCGAGCTACTCAACTATTTCGGTTCGGCGGCAGCCAACGATCCGGGCGCGAACAATTACATGGTGCTGAAAAACCCGGCGATCGATACCTTGATCAATGGCCTGATACGCGCCTCGACCCAATCGGACATGCTGCATTACGCCCATGCACTGGACCGGGTGCTGCAATGGAATTACTACTGGATTCCCAACTATTACCCGCCAGGCACCTCGACCGTCTGGTGGAACCGCTTCGGCATTCCGACAGTGCAGGCCAGCAATGACGAAGCCATCGAGAGCTGGTGGGAAATCAGTCGGAGACCGCTGACCAATCAACAAATGACCGCTGAGAAAATCAGTCGCAGCAGACCCGGAGGGCCGCACTGATGTGGGGTTACATACTGCGGCGCCTGCTGCTGATCATTCCGACGCTGGTGATCATCCTGCTGGTCAATTTCGTGATCATTCAGGCCGCGCCCGGCGGACCGGTGGAACAAGCCATCGCCCATCTGCAAGGCATCGGCGGTGCCAGTGCCGGCGGCGGAGCCAGCGAGACATCGAGCAACGCTTCGCGCGCCAGCCGTGGCCTGGATCCGCAACTGATCAAGGACATCGAAAAACAGTACGGCTTCGACAAGCCTGCCCACGAACGCCTGTGGCTGATGCTGAAAAACTATGCGCAGCTGGATTTCGGCAAGAGCTTCTTTCGCGGCGCGACGGTCACCGACCTGATTCTGGAAAAAATGCCGGTCACCATCTCATTGGGTTTATGGGCGACGCTGATCACCTATCTGGTGTCGATCCCGCTGGGCATCCGCAAGGCCGTGCACCACGGCAGCCATTTCGATATCTGGAGCAGCACAGCGATCATCATTGGCTATGCGATGCCGGCGTTTCTGTTCGCGATGTTCCTGATCGTGGTATTTGCCGGCGGCACTTCGCTGAACTGGTTTCCGGTGCGCGGACTGGTTTCGGACAACTTCGAATCGCTGTCGACGCTGGGCAAGATCGCCGATTACTTCTGGCATCTGGTGTTGCCGGTCACCGCGCTGGTGATCGGCGGGTTCGCCACCCTGACCATCCTGACGAAAAACTCGTTCCTCAATGAGATCACCCGGCAGTACGTGGTCACTGCCCGGGCCAAGGGTTTGAGCGAACGCCGTGTGCTGTACGGACATGTGTTCCGCAACGCCATGCTGCTGGTGGTGTCCGGGATTCCTCAGGCATTCATCAGCGTATTCTTCGCCGGCTCCCTGCTGATCGA
Organism: Pseudomonas sp. HN2; assembly: GCF_020736465.1. Taxonomy (NCBI): domain Bacteria; kingdom Pseudomonadati; phylum Pseudomonadota; class Gammaproteobacteria; order Pseudomonadales; family Pseudomonadaceae; genus Pseudomonas; species Pseudomonas sp. HN2. Next base: position 2,836,896 of record NZ_CP085885.1, on the reverse strand, counting down.
AGTGATCTTCTCCCTCGACGGCCTTGGGCGCATGAGCTACGAAGCGGCGGTTTCACGGGACTATCCGGTGGTGTTCGGCTCGCTGTTCATCTTCACCCTGTTCGGTCTGCTGATAAAACTGCTCGGCGACTTGTGCTACACCCTGGTCGACCCGCGTATCGACTTCGCCGCGAGGAACGCCTGATGCTCACGCTCTCGCCTTTGGGGCGCCGCCGTTTCGAACGTTTCAAGAAAAACCGTCGCGGCTGGTGGTCGCTGTGGTTGTTCATCGGCCTGTTCATGCTGACGCTGGGCGGCGAATTGATCGCCAACGACAAGCCGTTGATGGTCAGTTATCAGGGACAGTGGTACTTCCCGGTGCTCAAGCGCCACACCGAGCAGGAGTTCGGCGGGCAACTGCCCTTCCAGGCTGATTATCGCAGCGAGTACGTGCAGAACCTGATCCGCAAGGAGGGCGGCTGGTTATTGTTCCCGCCGATTCCGTTCAGCGACGACACGCCCAACTACGACTTGAACAAACCGGCGCCGAGCCCACCAACGTCGGTCAACTGGCTGGGCACCGATGATCAGGCCCGGGATGTGCTGGCGCGAGTCATTTTTGGCGCTCGGGTGTCGATCCTGTTTGCGTTGATGCTGACCTTCGTCAGTGCGCTGATCGGCATCGCTGCCGGCGCGTTGCAGGGCTATTACGGTGGCTGGGTCGATCTGCTCGGGCAGCGCGTACTGGAAGTCTGGTCGGGACTGCCGGTGCTGTATCTGCTGATCATTCTTTCCGGTTTCGTCGAGCCGAATTTCTGGTGGCTGCTGGGGATCATGGCGCTGTTTTCCTGGCTGGCCCTGGTGGACGTGGTGCGCGCCGAGTTCCTGCGCGGGCGCAATCTGGAATACGTCAAAGCCGCGCGCGCCCTGGGTCTGACTGACCGCAAGGTGATCTTCCGGCACATCCTGCCCAACGCGATGAACGCGACGCTGAGCTACCTGCCGTTCATTCTGACCGGGGCCATCTCGACGCTGACCGCGCTGGATTTCCTCGGCTTCGGCATGCCGGCCGGCAGTGCTTCGCTGGGCGAGCTGATCGGTCAGGGCAAGCAGAACCTGCAAGCGCCATGGCTTGGCTTGACCGCGTTCTTCACCCTGGCGCTGATCCTTTCATTACTGGTATTCATCGGCGAAGCGTTGCGTGACGCTTTTGACCCTCGATCCTGAAGCGTGACCATGACTGACAACCTGATTGAAATCCGCAACCTCAATGTCGCCTTCCATGGCCAGACGGTGGTGCGTGACCTGTGCCTGGATATCCGCCCCGGTGAATGCCTGGCACTCGTCGGCGAATCGGGTTCGGGGAAATCGGTGACGGCGCATTCGATCCTGCAACTGCTGCCCGACACTGAGGCGCAATCCCGTGGCAGCATCCGCTATCGAGGGCAGGAGCTGCTGGGCGCCGATCCGAAAGTCTTGCGAGAACTGCGCGGCAATCGCATCGCCATGATCTTTCAGGAGCCGATGACCTCGCTCAATCCCTTGCACACCATCGAAAAGCAGATCGGCGAAACCCTGCTGCTGCACCGTGGCCTGGGCGGCAAGCAAGCGCAGCAGCGCATTCTCGAACTGCTCGGACTGGTCGGCATCCAGAAGCCCCGGGAACGGCTGAAGGCCTATCCGCACCAACTCTCTGGCGGGCAACGGCAGAGGGTGATGATCGCCATGGCGCTAGCCTGCGAACCGGAGTTGTTGATTGCTGACGAGCCGACCACGGCACTGGACGTCACCGTGCAGCGCAAGATTCTCTTGCTGCTCAAATCCCTGCAACAGCGCTTGGGCATGTCGCTGCTGCTGATCAGCCACGATCTCAATCTGGTACGCAGCATTGCTCAGCGCGTCTGTGTGATGAAGGCCGGCGAGATTGTCGAGCAGGCGCCCTGCGAAACCCTGTTCACCGAGCCGAAACACCCTTACAGCTGCGTGCTGTTGAACGCGGAGCCCGAAGGTGAAGCCCTGCCCCGTGACGAGCGTGAAAACGTGCTGGAAGTGGCAGACCTGCGCGTCGATTTTCAGGTCGCTGGCGGACTGTTCCAGCGCAAGCAATATTTGCGCGCAGTTGACGGCATCAGTTTGAACATTCAGCGCGGCAAGACCCTGGGCATCGTTGGCGAATCTGGTTCGGGCAAGTCGACGCTGGGTCAGGCGATCCTGCGTTTGCTCGACTCCGAGGGCAGCATTCGCTTTCAGGGCGCAGCGCTCGACGGCCTCAATCAAAAGCAACTGCGACCGTGGCGGCGGCAAATGCAGATGGTGTTTCAGGACCCGTTTGGCAGCCTCAGCCCGCGCATGTCGGTGGCGCAGATCATCAGCGAAGGTCTGGAAGTGCATTGCGAATCGACGGCTAACGAATGCGACGAGCAAGTGATTCGCGTGCTCAGGGAAGTCGGCCTCGACCCGGAAAGCCGCCATCGCTACCCGCATGAATTCTCCGGCGGCCAGCGTCAGCGCATCGCCATCGCGCGGGCGCTGGTGCTGAAACCGGCGCTGATCCTGCTCGATGAGCCGACTTCGGCACTCGATCGCACGGTGCAGAAACAAGTGGTCGCCCTGCTCCGTGACCTGCAGGAAAAACACGGTTTGACTTATCTGTTCATCAGCCACGATCTTGCGGTAGTGCGCGCGCTGGCCCACGACATGATCGTGATCAAGGACGGCAAAGTGGTCGAGCGTGGCGCCAGTCATGAGGTATTCGACAACCCCCAGCATCCGTACACCAAAGAGCTGTTGGCGGCGGCGCATCCGGGGTAGGCATAATCGCAGCCCGACTCGGAACCGAGTCATGGCTATCGCGAGCAGGCTCACTCCTACAATTGGAATGCGTTCCCCCTGTAGGAGTGAGCCTGCTCGCGATGAAGCCTCAACAGGCGAAATATTTTCAGGACCTTGCAGATGAACACCACCGAAAGCCTCAAGGACTATCAACGGGTTCGCACTCTGGCGATCCGTTCGCTGTTCGAGATCATCGAGCAGTCCAGTGAAGGCACGGTGATTGTCGATCGCGATGCGAACATCGTCTGGATGAACGAGCGCTACGCGCGGCGCTTTGGTCTTGAATCTGCGGCAGGCGCCATCGGCAAACCCTGCGAAAGCGTGATCCCCGGCAGCCTGCTGCGCGAAGTGGTGCGCACCGGTCGCCCCATTCTGCTGGACATGCAGGACACACCGAAGGAACCGCTGGTGGTGATGCGCCTGCCCATCCATGACGACGCCGGCAGTGTGATCGGCGCCATCGGTTTTGCCCTGTTCGACGAATTGCGCACGTTGTCGCCGATGCTCAAGCGCTACCTGAGCATGCAGGAAGAACTGGCCTCGACCCGCTCGCTGCTCCGTGCGCGGCAGACCAAATACAATTTCGCCCATTTCATCGGCACCAGTGCTGCCAGCCTCGAAGTCAAACGCCGCGCCCGGCGCAGTGCCAGCGCTGATTCGCCGGTGTTGCTGCTCGGCGAAACCGGCACCGGCAAGGAATTGCTTGCGCAAGCCATTCACAGCGCCTCGCCACGGGCGCACAAAGCCTTCGTCAGCATCAACAGCGCGGCCATTCCGGAGGCTTTGCTCGAGGCCGAGTTCTTCGGCACGGCACCGGGCGCGTTTACCGGTGCTGATCGCAAGGGCCGTACCGGCAAATTGCAGATCGCTCAGGGCGGCACGCTGTTTCTCGACGAGATCGGCGATATGCCGCTGCCGCTGCAAAGCAAACTGCTGCGGGTTTTGCAGGAAAAGGAATTCGAACCGGTCGGCTCCAATGAAGTGATTCAGAGCGATGTGCGCGTGATCGCTGCGACTTCGACGGATTTGCAGGCGGCGATCAAGCGTGGCGAATTTCGCGCCGATTTGTACTACCGCCTCAACGTCCTGCCAATCCAGGTGCCGCCGCTGCGTGAACGGCTTGATGACCTGCCCGCGCTGAGCGAGGCGATTCTGGAGGAGCTGCGCAGCCAGCATGAATTGCACCGCGATGCGCTGGCGCTGCTCGGCCAGCATGCGTGGCCGGGCAACATTCGCGAGTTGCGCAATGTGCTTGAACGGGCGGCGCTGCTCAGTGATGACTTACTCCTGACCGAGCAGGATATTCGCGGGGCGATTGGGTCGTTCACCCCGGTTGAGCGCACGGCCGATCCGGGCGTACAAGCCGCCGTAGGTGAGACATTCGCCCAGGCGCGAGCGCGTTTTGATCGGCAGTTGATTGAGTCGGCCCTGGCGCAATGCGCGGGGAAAGTGCCGGAGGCTGCGGCTCGGTTAGGGCTGGGGCGGTCGACGCTGTACAAGAAAATGCTGGCGTTGGGAATCGTTTGAGTCTCGCTAAAGAGACAGCAATCTCTTTTTTTAGATAGGTTTTTCAAGATCAAAAGATCGCAGCCTTCGGCAGCTCCTACAGGGGAAAATACGACAATCCGCGTAGGAGCTGCCGACGGCTGCGATCTTTTAGCCGTCTCACAATAGAGACAGAATCTCCAATACTCGTCCCCATCTACATGAAATATTCATACATTTCAGCGAGTTAGCTACTTGGCACAGTAATCGCTACAGCCTCTCCACCCGTTCCACCCATAAAAACAACAATCCTGGAGAGACACACCATGAGTGTGATCATTGCCCTGGCAGCGCTGACGCTGCTGATGCTCGCCGCCTACCGTGGCTACAGCGTTATCCTCTTCGCCCCGATCGCCGCGCTAGGCGCGGTCCTGCTCACCGATCCATCCGCCGTCGCGCCCGCGTTTACCGGGGTGTTCATGGACAAGATGGTCGGTTTCATCAAGCTCTACTTTCCCGTTTTCCTGCTCGGCGCAGTGTTTGGCAAGCTGATCGAACTGTCCGGCTTCTCGCGGTCGATTGTCGCCGCCGCGATTCGCTTGCTCGGCACCCGGCAAGCGATGCTGGTGATCGTGCTGGTTTGCGCCCTGCTGACTTACGGCGGCGTGTCGTTATTTGTCGTGGTGTTTGCGGTGTACCCGTTCGCCGCCGAGATGTTTCGCCAAAGCAATATTCCCAAGCGCTTGATCCCGGCGACCATCGCGCTCGGTGCGTTCTCGTTCACCATGGACGCCCTGCCCGGCACGCCGCAGATCCAGAACATCATCCCCAGTACGTTTTTCAATACCACCGCATGGGCGGCGCCGTGGCTGGGGGTGATCGGCACGATATTCGTGTTCTGCGCCGGCATGCTGTTTTTGCAGCGCCAGCGCAACAAGGCGCAGCGTGCCGGTGAAGGCTATGGCACCGAACTGCGCAACGAACCGGAAACCGCTGAAGACCTCCAGCTGCCGAACCCGTGGATCGCGCTGTCGCCATTGCTGGCGGTCGGGATCATGAACCTGCTGTTCACCCAGTGGATTCCGCAGTGGTATGGCAAGACCCACAGCCTCGCGCTGCCGGGCATGGCCGCGCCAGTCACGACCGAGATCGCCAAGCTCACGGCGATCTGGGCGGTGCAGGCTGCGTTGCTGGTCGGCATTCTCATGGTATTGGCATTCGGCTTTCAGGCGATTCGCAGCAAGCTTGCCGAAGGCAGCAAAAGCGCGGTCAGCGGTGCATTGCTGGCGGCGATGAACACCGCGTCCGAATACGGCTTTGGTGCGGTCATCGCCTCACTGCCCGGCTTTCTGGTGTTGGCCGACTGGCTCAAGCAAATCCCCAATCCACTGGTCAACGAAGCCATCACCGTGACGCTGCTCGCCGGCATCACCGGTTCGGCTTCGGGCGGCATGAGCATTGCGCTGGCGGCGATGTCCGAACAGTTCATCAGTGCGGCGCATGCGGCGAATATTCCGCTGGAAGTGCTGCACCGCGTGGCCGCGATGGCCAGTGGCGGCATGGACACCCTGCCGCACAACGGCGCGGTGATCACGCTGCTGGCGGTGACCGGGCTGACCCACCGTGAAGCCTATAAAGACATTTTCTGTATTACGCTGATCAAGACCCTGGCGGTTTTCGTGGTGATCGGCACTTTCTACGCCACTGGCATTGTGTGAGGTATTCATGACCACTCTTTCCGGCAAGACAGCGCTGGTAACCGGCTCCACCAGCGGCATCGGCCTGGGCATCGCGCTGAGCCTGGCGCAGGCCGGCGCCAACCTGATTCTCAATGGTTTCGGCGACGCCTCGAAGGTGATTGCCGAGGTCGCCCGGTTCGGCGGCAAGGTCGGCCATCATCCCGCCGATGTCAGCGACCCGGCGCAGATTGCCGACATGATCGCTTACGCCGAGCGTGAGTTTGGCGGCGTCGACATTCTGGTCAACAACGCGGGTATTCAACACGTGGCGGCGGTGGAAGAATTTCCAGTCGAGCGCTGGGATTCGATCATCGCGATCAACCTGTCATCGGTGTTTCACAGCACTCGCTTGAGCCTGCCGGGCATGCGCGAGAAAAACTGGGGACGGATCATCAATATCGCGTCGGTGCATGGCCAGGTCGGCTCTACCGGCAAAGCCGCGTATGTCGCGGCCAAACATGGTGTGATCGGCCTGACCAAAGTGGTCGGGCTGGAAACCGCGACCAGCCATGTCACCTGCAACGCGATCTGTCCGGGTTGGGTGTTGACGCCGCTGGTGCAGAAGCAGATCGATGATCGTGCGGCCAAGGGCGTCGATCCGCAGCAGGCGCAGCATGACCTGCTCGCCGAGAAACAGCCTTCGCTGGAGTTCGTTACGCCGGAGCATCTGGGTGAGCTGGTACTGTTTTTGTGCAGCGAGGCTGGCAGCCAGGTGCGCGGGGCGGCGTGGAATATTGATGGCGGCTGGTTGGCGCAATAATCCGCCTTGCCTCCTGTAGGAGTGAGCCTGCTCGCGATAGCGGTAAATCAGACACAGTTCGGGATTCTGACACAACGCTTTCGCGAGCAGGCTCGCTCCCACAGGAGATGATTTCCGTGGCCTGTACGAATCAGATAAGAAGAGGCAACCCATGTCCGACATCCTCTGGCAACCCGACCCGCAGCGTATCGCCCGTTCGCGTATGGACGTGTTTCGGCGCGAGATCAATCAGCGGCATTCGCTGCAGCTCGATGACTACCCTGCCCTGCACCAATGGAGCATCGAGCAGCGCGGCGATTTCTGGCAGGCGATCGTCGATTTCTTCGACATCCGCTTCCATACCCAACTCGACGCCGTTATCCACGAAGGTGCGCAGATGCCCAGCGCCGAGTGGTTTCCCGGCGCGACGCTGAACTTCGCCGAACACCTGCTGCGCCGTCGCGACGATGCCGTGGCGGTGGTCGCCGTTGCGGAAAATGGCCAGCGCGAGCAACTGACCTGGGCCGAACTGGCCGAACATGTGGCAGGCTTCCAGGCCAGCCTGCGCGCGGTGGGCATTGGATACGGCGATCGCGTCGCCGCGTGCATGCCCAACACCTGGCAAACACTGGTGGCGATGCTGGCCACTACCAGCCTTGGCGCGATCTGGTCGTGCTCGTCACCAGACTTTGGTACCCACGGCGTGATCGATCGCTTTGGCCAGATCGAACCGAAACTGCTGCTCACCTGCGCGGGCTATCAATACGCCGGAAAAACCCTCGATCAGACCGCAAAGCTCAACGAAATCCTGGCGCAACTGCCGTCGCTGCAGCAGTTGATCATCGTGCCGTACGCCCGTCCGCAAGCCCGCATCGACGACTACCAGACCGACGCCGAAGTCACTCTGTGGCAAGATTTCTACGAACCGGGTTGCGAGCCGGATTTCACCCCGGTGCCGTTCAACCATCCGCTCTACGTGCTGTACTCCAGCGGCACCACTGGCGTGCCGAAATGCATCGTCCACAGCACCGGCGGCGTGCTGCTGCAACTCGTCAAGGAGCATGGTTTGCACTGCGACCTCGGTCCTGGTGATCGCTTGTTCTACTACACGACCTGCGGCTGGATGATGTGGAACTGGCTGGTCTCGGCACTCGCGGTGGGCAGCGCCGTGGTGCTCTACGACGGCTCGCCGTTCCACCCGGACCCTCAGCGTCTGCTCGACCTGATCGACGACGAGCGCATCAGCGTGTTTGGCACCAGTCCCAAGTTCCTCGCCACATTGGAAAGCTGCGGCGCCAGACCCCGTGGAAGTCATGACTTGAGCAGCTTGAAAACACTGCTGTGTACGGGCTCGGCGCTGTCGCCGCAAAGCTATGATTTCGTTTATCGCGACTTCAAAACCGACGTATGCCTAGCGTCGATGTCCGGTGGCACGGACATCGTTTCCTGCTTCGTCAACGGCAATCCGCTGTCACCGGTCCGCCGCGGAGAAATCATGGGCAAGAGCCTGGGCATGGCCGTCGAGGTGTGGAACGGCGCTGGTCAGCCGGTGATCGGTGAAAAAGGTGAACTGGTCTGCACCCGGCATTTTCCGGCGATGCCGATCGGGTTGTGGAATGATCCTGACGGCACAAAACTGCGCCAGTCCTATTTCAGTCTCTTTCCCGGCTTCTGGGCGCAGGGTGACTACGCCGAACAATTGCCCCATGGCGCAATGATGATCCATGGCCGCTCGGACGCGGTGCTGAATCCGGGTGGCGTGCGCATCGGTACAGCGGAAATCTATCGTCAGGTCGAGAAGATCACCGAGGTACAGGACAGCGTCGCCATCGGTCAGCAGTGGCAGGATGACGTGCGGGTTGTGCTGTTTGTCAGGTTGCGCGAAGGGCTGGAACTGGATGAAGCACTGGAGCAGCGCATCCGTCAGGTGATCCGCGCCAACACCACCCCAAGGCATGTACCGGCGAAAATTGTGGAGGTGACAGACATTCCACGCACCATCAGCGGCAAGGTCGTGGAACTGGCTGTGCGCGAGATGGTGCATGGGCGACCGGTAAAAAATACCGATGCGCTGGCCAATCCCGAAGCGCTGGAGCAGTTTCGGGATCGGTGGGAGCTTGAGCAGTGAATATTGCAAAGGTCAAGGTGACCATTCGCGAGCCAAAGGCTAAAAGCCCGGGAATGGTCTGGACGTTTAATCGTTGAGATTCAACCAGACTTCCTCGGTAATCTTTCGCCCGGCGCTCCTTTTAACTGCAGCCTTCAGACGTGTCATGTTCATATTGAATTCTGATGGATCAGACTCTTTCTGGCTGAGCAAAGCTACCAGCATTGCAATCGAGTCCGCGTTTTGCAAAGCGCTACCATCGCCAGCAGCCGGGCCAATATAAGGTATGTGCCCTGCAGCGAAATTCAATAACCGGCTAACGTCACAGTGCTGAGTCTTGTTTCGTATTGCCGCCGGAGCATAAGCGTAATCTACCGTTCCGGCCTGTGCTCGACACATCTCATGTAACAGATCATCGGCAACTGCTCCATAATTGAATCTGCTGAATTCAAAACCCATATTGAGATTCTGATTGTTAACGGTCATGAACTGCACTTCATTCCGAGCATGCAACTCTGCTTTTTTCCACTCGTTGTATTGATTGACATCGACACTGACGACCTGATCATCAGTCTTCAGCGGATCAAGAAAGAAATTACTGGCGGAAACCCCTGCAAAGTCGAGTCTTACAGTCTTTAGTAGTGCCTCGATCTTCGAGCGACCATTGTCCGTAGTCCCCAAAAACAGACCGATCGCCAGGTCGGTATCCAGATTGATCCGGGAGTTCGTCAATACAGTAATTGCGGAATCCAACTTCTGCTTAGAAATGCGCAGGCCGTGTTCGATGATATGTTTCGTAAGACTTTCTGGTCGTACACTTGGGAGAGTAAACGAACACTTGAATTCGAAGTTCGGCAGCTTTTTTCCCCAAGGCTTACCGCTCCGGGTGAGCGCATACCAATGATTACTTTTCTTGAATGCACTGACACTCAGCGCAGTAAGAGCCCCGCTGCGAGGTCGCCACTTCCCCTGCCCGAGCGCTGGAAGGCTGGCAGCCTGAATCAAATCAGTGGAATGTCTGCCCCCCGTGAAGTTTTTCAGTTGCGAGGAAGCAGCATCTAGAAGCCTCAACCCCTTGGGCGCCAAGCTCAATCCATTTCTGATTAATATTTTTGAAATTTTGTAACCCGTCGAGGGTAACCCATCAATCGGATTGAAGGTCGAGACCGCCAATTGCAAACCATACTTCAGGAATTTAGCAAGTTTGGCAGTCTGCGATATCGACTTTGTAGCGATATTAAGCACCTTGACCGGAGCACCTACAAGCGTAAACAAAACACCAATAGCGTCCATGGAACAACCGTAGATACCATCGACAACTTTATTTCTTTCTCCGGACGCCAGGTCCTCGATGCATTTTTTGAACGGCACAATCAGATCGATTACAAACGTTACCGCCTCATCGTATTGCCGCGCTTTTTTCTCTTTCTCCGTAAGATCAGTAAATGTCTCCAGCAGCTCATCTACGCTGCCAATAGGACGATTGGCGACTATGAACTTCGCAATATTCTGCGCCTGTGCACTGATGAAGTACTGATAATAACTTTTTTTGCTGCCAGACTCGATGATTGGTGCTGCGATCGTGCCGAGCTTCTCGATTATCATCGAACCTGCTGAATTCGGGTTCGCTTGAGTACCGTTCATATAGCTGCTTATGTCGATCGGGACGTTATGCGTTTCTGGGACTGGAGGATGTTTGTCGTCAAGCCCGCCCTTATAATCCATCCTGGATGGCATGCTCATTTTGCCGGTATTTTTTATCAAAGCCCCCAGTGCATCATTTCTACGACACTCACCCAACAAGCTAAACATTTCGTAGCATAGAAGTTCATTATTGCCATGGGAAGCTATCATGATCAGCGCGAATCGACCTCGGGCACGATCTTTATCAGCCTGGATCTCTACAACTTTCGGTTCCTGCCGGTCGGCACTTGTCTGTCTGTGATCTACCGGCTCATGAATAAATGTCCCGGCGGTTCGACGGACTGTAAAGAATGTAATCCTGCTCCGTTCAAATACATCCCGGTCTTGACGTGGCATAGCCGCCAGCGCCATTTTTATGTTTGTTTCCATGGCTGCATGAATATTCTTGTGATACTCGCGCGTCTCTGCCAAAAAGGCGACTCGGGTGGGAGTACAGTATTGCAGCAGTGGATACTGAGTAAGTATGTGGGGTTGTTTATTCCAGTCCCACTGGCCGGAAGCAAGTTCGTCCTCTATTTGCAACTCGAGTATAGAGTGCCTCAAATCGGAAAACGTATTCGGGCGAAGTATCGGCTCTTCCAGAAAATCGCAATTCGGCAGCGCCGGCTCCAGAGCGGCCAAAGCAATTCGCCTGCGATTTGGCACGGGAGCAGTGAAGGCTTTGGTGCCTTTGACAATAGTCTCCACGTGGCTTTGATAGGCATTCATTGCCCGTTGCGTTGCTTGTCCAATAGATGTCTGTATGTCCTCGGGCGTGATCACCTCATTGATCAACCCCCAGTCCGTAGCGGCATCGATCAAAGCCAGACCCTGCAGAGCGCTAATTGATTTACTGATCGATTCCAGATCAGCAAATTTCATAACCTGGTCATATGTCATAAGGCGCGATGCGCCTTTGGCAGTCATTTCGATAGAGCTAACCGTTTGCGAAAAAACCACCCAACTTATAGAGCCCGCAGTAAGCCATGCCGGAATGTTTTTAACCAGCAACGCCGGGGCGATGGAAGACAATAGTAAGTGAGATGCCAGTGGCACAAGCAGGCGAGAAATTTTCTTGCTGTCAACAAGGTGACTCTCAATGTTTTCCCGGACAACACTCAAAGATTGATCAGCCGCTGTTTCGGGGTCATAGATATCGAAACCAGCAATACAGTTTCTCCTATGCTGGGTACCGATCAACGGATCAAGCTGAAGAATAATCGCAGTGTACAGGACGGATGAACGTCTTTGACTGTCAAGCGCCTCATCACTATTTGCCCCCCACCACGCCAACCTTTCGATATAGCGCTTGGCCTGAGCCTGTGAATACTGATGGCCTATCAACTGGGCAACAACATCACCTGCACTTTCCCAAGAAATGCGATCCGCCAACTTCGGCTTGATCTGCTCATACAAGATGTCCAGCAAAGAGCCTGAAAAAAACTCCGTCGTCAAATCACGAATTTCTTTACATTCTTCAGCGGTCAATGTGATCACGCCGCCATTGATACACTCCCAGTAATCGGGAAGCTGATCCGCTGCTGACCACCTCAAGGTCAAAAATTCCACCAACTTCGTCAGTTGATCAATGTCTGTAGGGACATGCAAACCATGAAAGCGCAACCACTGTGCGTAACTCGCCTTTCCATTCGACCAGATTTGACCTCCGGTCAGATTGAGGCCGTCTTTGAGCACTTCAAAATCGTCATGAGCTTCGGGCGCGGACTTGATTCTAGCCGCCACCTGCTCAAGCCCATCAGCCATTAACAACCCATCGCCCTTGAGTATTGCAATCGCGCCCGGTTCGTAACGATTTACACACTTCGCGAGCAGATCGCTAAAAGGTTTTTGCACATAATGCATGGATGAACCTGGCTGTAAATCCAGACTTAACATCTCAAAATCCGGTAAAGACGAACCGGCCTGATAACTACCGGAAATTCGACTTACAATCTCTCCCCGTTCAAACTGATCAGCCTCCGAACAGAAATTATTATCTTCTGCGGTCAACACAGCGCTTTGTTCAAAAACACTTCTTACTCTCATATTGCGTCCTTTTATTCAACAATTAAACAACGAACGCAACCTTAAACAAACGCATTAAACCTTCAAGCGAAGGTTTATTAACCGATATTTCTCAACACTTAAAACAACAACTGCAACTACACGATTTTTTACTCCAACAAACTCCAGCCGCCAGAATGGCGCCCCTGCGCATCAATTGATTCGCCGGAAAGTTTTAATCGCAGCCTGATGTTATTTATGGAGTCTGCATTCTTGAATGCTTCTTCCATAGTGATCGCCCCCTCCAGAACCAGGTTGTAAAGAGCACCATCAAAGGTCTGCATACCCAAATCGATGGATTTTTCCATTATGCCTTTCAACTCACCCAACTCATTTCTCCGAATGTGATCTTCAATAGTCGGATTCCCCAGCATGACTTCCACCGCTGCTCTTCTCTGCCCGTCAACCGTGCGTACAAGTCTTTGCGATACACAAGCCTTCAGGTTGTTGCCCAGGGTTTGCAAAAGCTGCTCGCGCCGCTCCTCGGGAAACATATTGATGATTCGATCGAGTGCCTGATTGGCATTGGTCGCGTGCAACGTCGACAGCACCAGATGCCCGGTATCGGCGAATGACAATGCATGTTCCATGGTTTCGCGATCACGGATTTCGCCGATCAATACGACGTCCGGGGCCTGGCGCAGGGTGTTCTTCAGCGCGGCATGAAAGCTGCGCGTGTCGACGCCGACTTCACGCTGGTTGATGATCGAACGCTTGTGCCGATGGATATATTCGATCGGGTCCTCGATGGTCACGATGTGCCCGGCACTGTGGCGGTTGCGGTGGTCGATCAGGGCGGCCAGCGAGGTCGACTTGCCTGAACTGGTGGCGCCGACGAAGAGAATCAGGCCTCGTTTGAGCATCACCGTCTCGAGCAACACTGGCGGCAGCTTCAAGTCTTCGAATTGCGGAATGTCGAGTTTGACGTTGCGGATGACGATCGAGACGTCGTTGCGCTGCTTGAAAATGTTCACCCGGAACCGCCCGACGCCCGTTCGGGAGATCGCCAGGTTCATTTCCAGATCCCGGTCGAACTCCCGGCGCTGCTCAGCGTCCATCAGGGAGGTGGCGATTGCCGCGGTTTCGCCGGGTTTGAATGGCTGATCGTTCAATGCCGTCAACACACCGTCAACGCGCGCGCTGGGCGGTGCGCCGGTGGAGAGGAACAGATCCGAACCGTTTTTTTGCGACAATGTTGATAACAGTGCATCGATTTCCATGGCTGAAAGCACCCGCGAAGCATTGGATGAGCAGATTTGGCCTACGCTTGGCGCGGCTCCTGCAACAATGATAGACCTCGTCTCACCGAACCACGCTCAGGATTGAAACATGAATGCTGTACCCACCACCGATGACGCTCAGGCCCTGATTGCCCGCACCGACTGGAGCCGCAGCCCGCTGGGCGCTGCCGGCACCTGGCCGCAGAGCCTGCGCACGGCAGTGGATATCGTGATTCATTCACCGATGCCGATGCTGCTGTTATGGGGCCCTGAGCTGACGCAGATCTACAACAATGGTTTCGCCCTGCTCGCCGGCAGCAAACATCCGCAAGCGTTCGGACAGCCGACGCATGAGGTCTGGCCGGAAGTGCGGGATTTTTCCGAGCCGATTTATCAGGCGGTGTTGCAGGGACAGGTTCGCAGCTTCAGTGAGCAGCGTTTCACGGTGCAGCGCGACGGCAAAAAAACCGATTTCTGGCTGGATCTGACCTACAGTCCGATTCGTGATGAAAGCGTACAAGTGGCGGGAATTCTGATCACGGCCATCGAAACCAACGAACGCCGACGCATCGCCCTGGAATTGCAGCGCCGCTCCGAGGAAAGCCTCAAGGCCCAGCGTCAGTCCGAAGAACGCCTGCAACTGGCCCTGGCCGCGGCTGATGCCGTCGGCACGTGGGACTGGGACATTGGCGAAGACCGTTTCATTGCCGACGCGCACTTTGCCGAACTGCACGGTGTCGATCCAGCCGCCGCCGCACAGCTGCCGATCAGCGACTACCTGCACGGCGTGCACCCGGAAGACCGCGCCATGGTCGCGCGCGGCATCAAGCACTGCATCACCCACGGCACCGAGTACGCCGAGGAGTACCGCCTGCTGCAAGCGGACGGCGCGCTGCGCTGGGTCTTCGCGCGCGGGCGCTGCTACAAGGATCATCACGGTCGACCCATGCGCTTTCTCGGCGCGGCGCTGGACCTGACCGAACGCAAACACACCGAACAGGCGCTGCGTCAGAGCCAGACCGAGCTGCAGCTGATCATCAACGCCATGCCGATCCTGATCAGCTATGTCGACGCCGAAGAGCGTTTTCGCCTGAACAACGCGGCGTACCTCGATTGGTACGGCCTGACGCCGCAGGAATTGTACGGGCGCACGATCCGCGAAGTGGTTGGCGAAGAAGCCTACTTCCTGCGCGCACCGTACATTGCCGAAGCGCTGGCCGGACGCTCCTGTTCTTTCAGTTTCTACACCCCACACCGCGATGGCAGCATCCGTCATGCCTTGATGAACTATCTGCCACGTCATGGCGCGGACGGTGCGGTGAACGGCTTCTACATCTTTGTGATCGACGAAACCGAGCGCAAGAAAACCGAAGAAGCCTTGCGCAATCTCAATGAAACGCTTGAAGAGCGGGTCAGCGCGCGCACCGAACAACTGGCTCAGGCCAATCAGCGTCTGCAGAACGAGATGTTCGAACGCGAGCGCGCGGAAGATGCCTTGCGTCACGCGCAAAAAATGGAGGCTGTCGGCCAGCTCACCGGCGGCATCGCCCACGACTTCAATAACATGCTCACCGGCATCATCGGCAGTCTCGACCTGATGCAGCGCTACATCGCCAATGGTCGCGCCGACGAGATCGGCCGTTTCACCGAAGCGGCGGTCTCATCGGCCAATCGCGCGGCGGCGCTGACCCATCGTTTGCTGGCGTTCTCGCGGCGCCAGTCGCTGGATCGCAAGCAACTGAACGTCAACGAGCTGGTGCATTCGCTGGAAGACCTGATCCGCCGCACCAAGGGCGATCCGATCGATCTGCAACTGCGCCTGCCCGACGATGTGTGGCCGGTCAGCACCGACGTCAGTCAGTTGGAAAATGCTCTGCTCAATCTGGTGATCAACGCCCGCGATGCGATGCCGGAAGGCGGCACGTTACTTATCCAGACCGCGAACGTGTATCTCGACAGCAGCGACATCACCATTCTCGAGCCGGTGAAGGCAGGGGAATACGTGATGCTCGCGGTCAGTGACAATGGCACCGGCATGACCCCGTCGATTCGGGCCAAGGCGTTCGATCCGTTTTTCACCACCAAACCGATCGGCCAGGGCACCGGCCTGGGGTTGTCGATGATTTACGGATTCGCCCAGCAGTCCGGCGGACATGTAAGCCTCGACAGTGTGCCGGGGCAAGGCACTTGCGTGCGCCTGTACTTGCCGCGTTTGCTGGAGCCGACAGCCGAAACCACCTCGGTCGAAACCGCCGAGCCGATCGCCGCTTCATCCTCCGGCGAGACCGCGATCGTGGTCGAGGATGACCCGGCAGTGCGCATGCTGGTGCTCGATCTGCTCAAGGAACTGGGCTACAAAACCGTCGAAGCGGAGAACGCCCAGACCGCCCTGCCCTTGCTCGAATCCGCACAACGCGTCGATCTGCTGGTCACCGATGTCGGGCTGCCCGGCATGAACGGCCGCCAGTTGGCCGAGATCGCTCGCCAGCATCGTCCGAGTCTGAAAGTGTTGTTCATGACCGGCTATGCGCAGATTGCTGCCGAGCGTCACGGCTTTCTCGAAGAAGGCATGGACATGGTCGCCAAACCCTTCGTCCTTGAAGTGCTGGCAAGCAAGATCCGCAAGTTGAGCAACCCGAGGCCGTGAGTTGGGGCATAATCGCGCGCCCCGCTGTCACCCCGTTATCAGGTATTGCACGATGAAAGCCCAAGCCCGCCACATTCTGGTGAAAACCGCCGAAGAGGCCGAACAACTCAAACAGCGCATCGCCAAGGGCGAAGCGTTCGATGTCCTGGCGAAGAAATTCTCGACCTGCCCGTCCGGCAAACGCGGCGGCGATCTGGGTGAAGTGCGCCCGGGACAGATGGTCGGCGCGATTGACGCGGTGATCTTCAAGAAACCGCTGCGCACCGTGCATGGGCCGATCAAGAGCAAGTTTGGCTATCACCTGGTGCAGGTGTTTTATCGGGATTGATCGCTGCTCGCTGTAGGAGCTGACGAGTGCAACGAGGCTGCGATCTTTTGATCTTGCTTTTGCGGATCCAGATCAAAAGATCGCAGCCTTCGGCAGCGCCTACAGGAATTGCATTTCAAGTTCGGGGGATCAGCGCTCCGGGCACCTGTATCACCCGGCTGGCCAATTCATGCCCCGCCTGCGCCGCCTCTGCCGGACTGCCGCCGAGCAAGCGCCTGGCCAGGTACGCCGCGCTGAACGAATCCCCCGCCGCCGTGGTGTCGACCACCTTGTCGACCTTGTGCGCCGGCACTTCAAACGTCTCCCCCGCGCAACGAATCAGACACGCCTCGGCGCCACGCTTGAGTACCACCTCCGGTGTGCCGAACTGCGCGTAGGCGGCGAACACCTCTTGCGCATCGGCAAACCCGAACAACGCCTGTTCATCATCCACGGTCAGCAACGCCAGATCGACATAAGGCAGGACGCTGCGATACGCCGCCCGCGCCTCCTCCACCGAAGCCCACAGGCGTGGGCGATAGTTGTTGTCGAACACGATGCGCGCATCGCGCTGCCGCGCTTCGCTCAACGTCCTGATCAGTCGGGCGCGGCCTTGCATGCCGAGTACGGCGAGGGTGATGCCGCTGAAATACAGCACGTCGTAGTCCGGCAGGGCCGCGAGGATCGGCTCGGCCGCGGGCGTGGTAAAGCAATCGCGTACCGCCGCTTCGTTGCGCCAGTACAGAAATCGCCGCTCGCCGTTGGCATCGGTCTGGATGCAGTACAAACCGGGCAAACGGCCCGGCAAGCGCTGCACCCTGTCCAGGCCGATGCCCTCGCTGCGCCAGATCTGGCACATGGCGTCGCTGAAACTGTCATCGCCCAGCGCAGTGACGTAATCGACCTGCGCCTCGTCGCCCATGGCCCGGGACAGGTACACCGCGGTATTGAGGGTATCGCCACCAAAACTTTGCTGCAGACTCCCGTCGGCACGTTGTTGCAGTTCGATCATGCATTCGCCGATCAGGGCGATGCGCGGGGTGTTGCGGGGGATTTTCATCGGGTGGGATCTCTGGGGGTTCGGTGGTGGCTGTTCTGGTGCTATCGCGAGCAGGCTCACTCCTACAATTGAAATGCGTTCCAAATGTAGGAGTGAGCCTGCTCGCGATCAGCCGCCGCAACGCAATCTCAAGCCTTAGAAGCAAGTTTCCATGGTCTCGATGACCGCCAACTGATCATCCACCAGCAACCCAACACGCCATTTGTCGAACGTCAGGCACGGATGCGAAGTACCAAAGGAAATGATGTCGCCGACCCGCAGTTCTACACCCGGTGCCACGGTCATGAATGCATGCTGATCCATCACCGCCGTGACCTTGCACGCACCGACATCATCCCCCACCGCCGGCACCACGCCGGCCTTGTAGCGCAACTGCGGCACCGGCAGACCGGCATCGAATGCGACGTCACGCTTGCCCAGGGCGATCACCGCAAAACCCGGTTCCGGCAACGATTGCACATGAGCCCAGACTTCCAGCGCCGGGCGCAGGCCTTCGTGCAGATCGCTGCGACGCTCGAGCACGCAGCACTGCGCTTCTTTGTAGATGCCATGGTCGTGCGCCACGTAACTGCCCGGGCGCAACACGCTGAGGAAACGGCCAGCGGCGTTCTGCGTTTCGAAGGATTCGGCAATCAGGTCATACCAGGCCGAACCCGATGCGGTGATGATCGGTTTGGCGATTGCGAAAGCGCCGCTGTCCTGCAACTGCACGGCCAGGCGTACCAGCGACGCGGCAAATTCGCGAATGCCGCTGACCGCGTGATCGCCGTGGATCACGCCCTCATAACCTTCGATACCGGTCAGGGCCAGCGCCGGTTGCGCATCGATGGCCTTGGCCAGCTCGATGACTTCCTGCTCGCTGCGGCAACCGCAGCGCCCGCCGACCACGCCGTATTCGATCATCACGTTGAGCCTGACCCCACGGGACGCGAAGTAAGCCCCGAGGTCGGCGACGTTGTCCGGGTGATCGACCATGCAATGGAAATCGAACGTCGGATCAGCGAGCAGATCGGCAATCAACGCCATGTTCGGCGTGCCGACCAGTTGATTGGCCATCAACACCCGGCGCACGCCATGGGCGTAAGCGGCGCGGGTCTGGGTGGCGCTGGCGAGAGTGATGCCCCAGGCACCCGCGTCGAGCTGCCGCTTGAACAGCGCCGGGGTCATGCTGGTTTTGCCGTGGGGCGCGAGTTCGGCGCCGCTGTCGCTGACAAATTTCTGCATCCAGCGGATGTTGTGCTCCAGCGCCTCGCGGTGCAGCACCAGCGCGGGCAGGCTGACGTCGCGGGTCAGTTGCGCGCCAATCGCGGCGTCACCTTTGTCTACGGCAGAGTTGATGGCAGTGGTCATGGTCCAATCCTCGCAGTCGCGGCCGCAGGCAGCCGCGGTTATTCGTTGATACGCCGGGCGAGGCTGTTGGCGCTTTCAATCAGCACCCGGCGATAGTCGTTGTAGTTGTTTTTCGCATCGGCGCGCGGAGCGACGATGCACAGGGTACAAATCGCCACGCCCTGCGGGTCTTTGACCGGCGCGGCGAAGCAATGGGTGAAGGTGTCGGCGACGCTGTCGAAGGAGAAAAAGCCATCGATGCCGGCCTGACGAATCTCCGCCAGAAAGCGTTCCAGTGGCAGGCGCTCGCCGTCGGGCAGGATGTAGTCGTCCTCGTCGATCAGGTCGATGATCTGCTGATCGCTCAAGTGCGCGAGCAGCAGGCGCCCGGAGGCGGTCCACGGGATCGGCGCGTTTTCACCGATGTCGGAGGAGATGCGGAAATGCCGCTCACCCTCCTTCATCAACGCGACCGTATATTTGCGCCCGTTGAGCAGGCACATCTGCGCGGTTTCGCGGGTCTGGCTGACGATCTCCTGCAAGGCCTGATCGGCCTCGCGGCTGAGATCGAAATGACGCAGATGGGCCTGACCGAGGAAGTACAACTGGCGGCCTAGATAGACGTGGCCGTCCTTGCCCACCGGCTCCAGAATGCGCCGTTCCAGCAAGGAGGCGACCAGTTCGTAAACCGTGGATTTCGGGCTGCCGATGCCGTTGGCGATGTCGTTGGGGCGCAGAGGCTGGCCGACTTCCTTGAGAAAATCGAGGATATCGAACGCCCGGTCCAGACCGCGTGCCCGGCGCTTGATGGTGTCTTCGGTCATGTCATTACTCACTCGATATTCCCTGTAGGAGCTGCCGCAGGCTGCGATCTTTTGATCTTGCCTTTCTGGCGCATCCAAAAATGCCAAAAGATCGCAGCCTTCGGCAGCGCCTACAAGAGCCGCGGTGTATCAGGCCTTTTTCTTGTAGGCAATGCAGTCAATCTCAACCTTGCAATCCACCATCATGCTCGCCTGCACACAGGCGCGCGCCGGGGCGTGTTCGGGTTTGAAATACTCGGCGAAAACCTTGTTGAAGCTGCTGAAGTCCCGTGGATCGTCCAGCCACACACCGGCACGTACCACGTCCTCAAGGCCATAACCGGCCTCTTCGAGAATCGCGACCAGGTTCTTCATGGTCTGGTGGGTCTGCTCGACGATGCCGCCGACAATGATCTCGCCATCCACCGCCGGTACCTGACCGGACACGTGCAGCCAGCCATCCGCTTCGACAGCGCGGGCGAATGGACGAGGCTGGCCGCCGGCGGCGGTGCTGCCGGTGCCGTAACGCGTAATGCTCATGGGTGTTTCTCCTGATTGCAAAAGTACAGATTCAAAACCGCGTGCTCTTGAGAAATTCCGCCAGACGCGGCGATTGCGGGCGTTCGAACAGTTCCTTGGGAGGTCCCTGCTCCTCGATCCGCCCTTGATTCATGAAAACGATCTTGTCCGAGACCTCAAAGGCAAACCGCATTTCGTGGGTCACCAGCAACATGGTCATGCCGTCTTCGGCCAGCCCCTTGATAACGTTGAGCACCTCACCGACCAGCTCCGGGTCGAGGGCCGAAGTGACTTCGTCGAAGAGCATCAGGCTCGGGTTCATCGCAATCGCCCGGGCGATGGCCACCCGCTGTTGCTGGCCGCCGGACAACTGACCGGGAAAGTGATTGCGCCGCTCCAGCAGGCCGACACGCTCCAGCCATTTTTCGGCGAGCACCACGGCTTCATCCTTGTGCATCTTCTTCACCTTGAGCAGGCCCAACGTGACGTTCTGCAACGCGGTCAGGTGCGGAAACAGGTTGAACTGCTGGAAGGCCATGCCGGTCATCGCGCGATGGCGAGCAATGACTTTTTCAGGATGACGCACGCGTTTGCCGTTGACCTCGTCGTAACCGATGGACTCGCCGTCGAGCAGGATCTGCCCGCCCTGGAATTCCTCGAGCATGTTCACGCAACGCAGCAGCGTGGTCTTGCCCGAACCGCTGGAGCCGATCAGGGTGACGACGTTGCCGCGCTGCATGCTCAGGTCGACACCCTTGAGCACTTCCACCGCGCCGTACTGTTTGTGCAGGCCGCGAATGTCCAGCAGCGCCTGATCCTGTGAAGCAACTTGAGCTTGAGTCATGGCAGGGCCACCCGCTTTTCAATGTGCCGGCCGAGTAATTCGATGCCGTAGTTGATGACGAAGAACAGAAAACCGGCGAACAGGTAGAACTCCAGGGTCATGAAATTCCGGGCGATGATCTGTTGCGTGCTGAGCAGCAGTTCGGCGACGCCGATCACCGAAAGCAAAGTCGAGGCTTTGACGATTTCGGTGGACGAGTTGACCCAGGTCGGCAGGATCTGCCGCAATGCCTGAGGCAACAATACGTAGCCAAGGGATTGGTAGAACGTCAGGCCGATGGCTTTGCCCGCCTCCATCTGCCCGCGCGGTAAGGCTTGCAGCGCGCCGCGCACGATTTCGGCGACGTGGGAGCCGCAGAACAGCGTCAGGCCCAGGGCACCGGCCTGAAACGCGCTGATCTGCCCACCGAGCGCCGGCGCCATATAGAAGCAGGCCAGCACCAGCACGAACACTGGCGTACCGCGAATCAGATCGACGTAAACGCGGAACGGTGCGCGCATCCAGAACTTGCCATAAGTCAGCACCAGACCGGCAACCACACCGAGCAAAGTGCCCAGGACGATGGCCAGCGCCGAGACTTGCACACTGGTCAGAAAGCCCTGCCACAACGGCTCGCGGGCGAGCCACAATTCATGCAACCAACTGGGAGATTGGTACATCGCAGCCTCCTATCGACGGATCGCCAGACGCTGCTCGAGGTAACGCAGCAGCATGGCAATGAGGTAACAGGCCGCGACATACAACGCCGTGGTCACCAGCCAGGTTTCGATTACCCGGTAGCTTTCGACGTTGATCTTGCGCGCGTAATAGGTCAGCTCCGGCACTGCTATCGCAGCGGCCAGCGAAGTGTCCTTGAACAGCGAAATGAAGTTGTTCGAGAGCGCCGGCAAGACGTTGCGCAGCATCACCGGAACGGTGACGTAGGCCTTCACTTGCCACTCGCCGAGGCCGATCGCCAGGCCAGCTTCGCGCTGCCCTTTGGGGATGCTCAGCAAGCCGCCACGGAACACTTCGGTCAGGTATGCACCGGCATACAACGAGAGCGTGATGATGAACGAGGGAATCTTGTCCAGACGAATCCCGAGGCTCGGCAGTGCAAAGTAGATCAACAGAATCAACACCAGGATCGGCGTATTACGCACCACCGTGACGTACACCGAGGCCAGCACCCGCAAGGCGCGATGCTTCGACAGCAAGGCAAACGCCATCAGCAGGCCGATCACGCAGCCGATGGCGATCGACACCAGCGCCAACTGCAAGCCCAGACCGAGCCCCGCCAGCAAGGTGTCGAAATCGCGCCACACGGCGGCAAAGTTCAACTGATAGTTCATGGTCAGCAGTACCTTGAGCGGGGCGACGGTAACCGCCCCACTCTCACGGGATCATTTGAATTCGACTGGGAAACCGATGGCTGGAGATGGCAGGTCCACGCCGAACCATTGCTTGAATGATGCCGCGTAGGTCGGGAATTCAACGCCGGTCATGGCTTCATGCAGCGCGGTGTTGACGAAGTTCAGCCAGTCCTGATCGCCGCGCTTGACCGCACAGGCGTAAGTCTGCGGGCTCCAGGCATAGCTCGGGCTGCGGTAACGGCCAGGGTTCTGCACCATCAGGTATTTGACCGAAGACTGATCGGTGGCGGCGGCATCGGCACGGCCGGAGTTCACCGCCTGATACATCAGGTCAACGCTGTCGTACTGATCGACCTTGGCCTTGGGCAGCGCCTGATGCACCAATTCTTCGGCGTACACGTTCTGCAGCACCGCCACGGTGACGTCATCGCCTGCCGCTTGCAGGTCTTCGATTTCCTTGTACTTGCTGTTGTTCGGCAACAGCAGGCCGACACCTTCGCGGTAATACGGCAGGGTGAACGCCACTTGCTGCGCACGGCTGGCGGTGACGGTGATGAACTGGCAGCTCATGTCGACCTTGTCGGTCAGCAGATTGGGAATCCGCGCATCGGACGACTGCACCACGAACTCGACTTTGCTCGGGTCATTGAACAACCCCTTGGCCACCATCCTGGCGATGTCGATATCAAAACCCTGCAACTTGCCGTCCGCGCCTTGAAAGTGCCACGGCGCATTGGTGCTGCCGGTGCCTACGATCAACTTGCCACGGGCAAGAACACTGTCGAGCTTGCTGTCAGCCGCTTGGACCAGGCCGACGAGCGAAGAAGAAGCTGCAAGAACAAAAACACACGCTTTGAATAACGAAGGACGGCGATGCATGGCAAGCACTCCAGAATTGTGTTTATTCCGCTATACCGGAACACGGTTTGTTACTACGGAATAGACAGCAGAAAGTGTGCCACAGCCTCAGCGTAAAATGCGACAGCCGTGAAACTTGAAATGATTCAGTGCGTTAACGGACAGAGCGCATGCCCGCAAAGGGGCTGCCCCGAAAACCCGCGTCCCATAACTACCCAGTAGAGGGAAGTGACGTCACATTTGGGAGCACGTTGTGAGCGTTTATGAGGCGAGCGCAAACGCCAATTGAGATCAATTTGCGCGGATACCGTTTATCTGATTTAGCTGTCTACCTGTCAGAGTTGACAGTTGTGCGCGATGAACTCGGCAGGCTTACTGGATCAGCCCTTACGAGGGCGGCAGCGGCACTTATGACTCTCACTCAACAGGACTATTGACATGGCTAATCTGATCAAGAACGGCGACTTCTCTCAACAGGGCACGCATTGGGTGTCCAATCCATCTGACGTCAAGTTCGTGACCGGTCACTGCATCGTTGAAACTCCGCATTCCATTAGTCAGGAGGTCCTGACTGGGGAAGGCGGCGGAGGGACATTTATGTTATCGGCAAGGATGAAAACGCTGGCCGGATTTGCGGGTCGCATTACCGTGCAGCCTGTTCCGACTGGCGAGCCGGTTTACCTCAACGTCGCAGGTGGTCAGGACTGGACAGTCAAATCCGAAAAATTCACGACGCAGATTTCGACTTTGAAGTTCACTGTCAAACTGGAATCCAATGACGGGACTAACGGTGAATATGGTTCCTACTTCGGTGACGTAACTCTTTCCAAGCTGCTCTGACGCATAGTTGTAAAAAAGAGTTGCCAGTCATCAGGGGCAACTCGTTTTTTCCACGAGCACGTAACCGTTTCACTCGAAAAAAGGATCATTCGATGAGTTCCAGAGCACCGATGGCAGTCCTGCCAGATACGTACCGCGAAGCCCTGAAAACCTGGCGCCCGGTCATTCTTTATTTCGCCAATGAACACTGCCCCGCCTGCGAATGGGCAGGGCCGATCTTTCGGCAGATTGCCGAGCCTTACCGGCTGCGCGCCAACATCTATATGCTCAACACCAGCCAATCGCCTCGCCATCCGAACGTGACCGGCACGCCTACAGTGCTGTTCTACAAAAACGGCAGGTTGCTCAAAAAGCTCAAAGGCATTGGGACGGAAGAAACTCTCGCGCGGGATTTTGCCGTGCATATCGGCAAGACCAAAGCGCCCGTTGCCGCGCGCAAACGAACGCATGATCTGGCTTGGTTACGCCGAACACTCCGTACTTTGCGTACAGTCCCACTTGCTCGCCTGCGCCGGATGTTCTGAACGAGCCTCACCAGAGATGTGAAGTGCATGCCAAATCGCCTTCGCGAGCAGGCTCGCTCCCACATCGAACCGCGTTGCAATGTGGGAGCGAGCCTGCTCGCGAAAAGGCCGGCACAGCTGGTAAAAAAAGCGCGAGTATTACGCGGCAGCTCTCTCCAGCAACACCCGCGTCACCCGCCGTTCCTCAACCGCTTTGACGGTCAGTTGCCAGCCTTCGTATTCCAGTCGGTCGCCCATCATCGGCAAGCGATCCAGAAGACTCATGACCAACCCCGCCATGGTCTGATAGTCCTCGGTGGGCTCAGCGCCGAAGCCGGTGCGCTGGCGCACTCGTGCCAAGGGCAGCGCACCACTGACGAGGAATCCACCACGCTCTTCGACCACGTCCGGGCCTTCGATTTCGCTGGCATCGGGTAACTCGCCGGCGATCGACTCGAGGATATCGGTCATGGTCAGCACGCCGACAAAATCACCGAACTCGTTGACCACGAAAGCAATGTGCGTCGAGGCCGCGCGCATTTGCTCCAGCGCATTGAGGATCGAATAACTTTCGAGCAGATTGAGGGTCTTGCGGGCCAGATGCTCAAGGTTCGGCTCGTTGCCGGCCAGATACTCCTTGAGCAGTTCCTTCTTGTGTACGAAGCCCAACGGCTCATCCACGGCGCCATCGCGAATCAACGGCAAGCGCGAGTAGGACGAATGCATCAACTTCGTACGAATGGTCTCGGCATCATCGGCCAGGTCGATCAGGTCGACATCGGCGCGCACCGTCATCAGCTGGCGAATCGGCCGTTCCGCCAGTTGCAGTACGCCGCTGATCATCACCCGCTCACGGCGGTCGAACAGCTCGGCAACCGGCGCTTCACCGTTGTCGAGCAAATCGGAAATCTCCTCACCGACCTCCTCCACTGCGAGTTTGCGCCCGCCGAGCAAGCGCATTACCGCATGCGCAGTGCGCTCGCGCAGCGGACGCAAGCCCTGCATTGAGCGTTTGCGGCGTGCCCGGGCGATCTGGTTGAACACTTCGATGAGGATCGAGAACCCGATCGCCGCATACAGATAACCTTTCGGGATGTGGAAACCCAGACCTTCTGCAGTCAGTGCAAAACCGATCATCATCAGGAAGCCCAGACACAGCATGATCACGGTCGGGTGCGCGTTGACGAAACGGGTCAGCGGTTTGCTGGCGACGATCATCAGGCCGATGGAGATGATCACCGCGATCATCATCACCGCCAGTTCATCGACCATGCCCACGGCGGTAATCACCGCGTCGAGCGAGAACACCGCGTCGAGCACCACGATTTGCGCCACGATCGGCCAGAACAGCGCATAGGCGGTGTTGGTCGAGCGCTCGCCGACGTGGCCTTCGAGGCGTTCGTGCAACTCCATGGTGGCCTTGAACAACAGGAACACACCACCGAACAGCATGATCAGGTCACGCCCGGAGAAGCTCTTGTCGAACACCTCGAACAACGGCTGCGTCAGCGTGACCAGCCAGGAAATACTCGCCAACAGGCCCAGGCGCATGATCAGCGCCAGCGACAGGCCGATGATGCGCGCGCGATCACGCTGATGCGGCGGCAGTTTGTCGGCCAGGATTGCGATGAACACCAGGTTGTCGATACCCAGCACCAGTTCCAGCACGATCAGAGTCAACAGGCCTAACCAGGCCGTGGGATCCGCTAACCATTCCATAAAACGTCTCGATCTCTCTTCAGTGAATTCAGGCTGCCGGACACGGCGAAGTGCAACGCGAAGGCTCAAGAGCCGCGTTAACAACCATAGTCGGGAGTCGGAAGACGGGATGCTGCGAATGGATCAAGACCGCACGAAGGCGTGCTGGAGAGTGCTGACTGGGAGGCTCCGAGAGGGTGTTCATGTAAATCCTGAATGAAAAATGGCCTTGGAGCGTACAGGGTCGAAGGGTCCGCTCCACAGCGGCAAATCATTTCAAAATCTGTACAGCCTGGAGAGATGGGTTGACTGTGTTGGCCCCATCGCGAGCCGGCTCACGCCTACAGGGGAACGCATTCCAAATGTAGGAGTGAGCCTGCTCGCGATGAGGCCCGAGCAAACACGGAAAGTTTCAGAGGGAAACCGGCTCATCGATATGCCGATACTGCGCTTGCAGCGCTGTCGCCAGTTCCTTCGCCCGGCCCAGTCGAATCGGCCCGCGCTCGATGTCGATCAGCAGTGCCGGACACGCCAACGCTGGCAGCGCCGACAGGTCTTTCACCCGACCATCGGTCAGGATCAGACAGCGCTGCATTTCAGTGGGAAAGCGCTTGCGCCGCACCGTCAGCCATTGCTGCGCCTGCTCCAGTGCCGCAAGCAGCGGCGTGCCGCCACCAGCGCCCAAACCGTCGAGCCAGAGACGCAGGCCACTGGATGCCTTCAAACCTTGCACCTGCCACTTCGGCGCGGCACCACTGGCCGTCAGCAAGGCCAGCCGCGCCCGCTGGCGGTAGGCATCGTCGAACAATTGCGCGAGCAGGCCTTTGGCGTCGCTCAAGGCCTGATGGCGACGCGTCGAGGCCGACGCATCGACGATCACCAACCAGACTTCGTGGGGTGAACGGGTACGCTGCTGAAACAGCAGATCAGCGCGGTTCCGAGGGCGGCCATTGAGCAGCGTGCCCGGCCAGTTCACCGAACCGCTGCTGGCGCTCTGCCGTTGGCCCTGGCGACCATTGGCAAGTCGTCCGGCGCGGGGTCTGGCATTCGCCCCCGCGTCGGATCGGGGGCGAATGCCTAGGGCTTTTTTGCCTGCGGCGGCCAGCTCGGGACTTCGCGACGGGCGCCGGCAAGTTGCGCGGTGGCCGGCATTTCGCCCCATTGGCCCTGCCCTTCGCCGGGTTTGCTCTCTGCACCTGACGGCGGTGCCGCAGGCGACTCAGCGTTGGCCGAAGGTTGTTCGCGACGGCGATGGCGCAAGGCAAATTCGGCCACGGCATCGATGTCCTGCTCGGCAATCGCATCCGCGCCACGCCACGCGGCATGGGCGCGGGCCGCGCGCAACCACACCAGATCGGCGCGCAAGCCATCGACGCCTGCAGCGAAAGAACGCTCGGTAATCAGCGCCAATGCTGCATCGTCCAGAGGGATTTCCACCAACAGCTTCCGGGCGCTTTCACAGCGCGAACGCAAGGCGTGTTGCTCGGTTTCCCACTGCGCGCAGAACGCCTGCGGATCGCTGTCGAAATCCAGCCGTCGGCGAATGATCTGCCCGCGCTCGGTCGGCGCGGTATGGCCGCTGAGGGCGACATTCAAGCCGAACCGATCGAGCAATTGCGGGCGCAACTCGCCCTCTTCCGGGTTCATGGTGCCGATCAGGACGAATTTCGCCGAATGTCGATGGGAAATGCCGTCGCGCTCGATCAGGTTGGTGCCACTGGCGGCGACATCGAGCAGCAGGTCCACCAGGTGATCGGGCAGCAGATTGACTTCATCGACGTACAGCACGCCACCGTCGGCCTTGGCCAGCACCCCCGGGGAAAACTGCGCGCGACCGTCGCTCAGGGCGGCGTCAAGATCAAGCGTGCCGACCAGACGCTCTTCGGTAGCACCCAGCGGCAAGGTGACGAATTGGCCGCTGGCGAGCAGATCCGCCAAGCCCCGGGCCAGTGTCGACTTGGCCATGCCACGCGGACCTTCGATCAGCACGCCACCGATTTTCGGGTCGATGGCCGTCAGGCACAGGGCGAGTTTCAGGTCATCGGCGCCGACCACGGCGGAGAGCGGGAAATGCGGGGTGTCGGTCATCAGGTTTTCTCTTTCGTGGTCGTGAGTGGTCTTGAAATTGAGGTGTGGCAGTTGTTGCCCTCACCCTAGCCCTCTCCCAGAGGGAGAGGGAACTCGAAAGGCCGTGTTGGTCTTTCGAGTTCCGTCGACCTGATGCATCGGTGCGACACACATTTCGACAGCGCTAAATATCGGCTCCCTCTCCCTGCGGGAGAGGGCTGGGGTGAGGGTAGCTCTGAGCGGTTACATGTCTTCCTCTATATCCAAGAGCAAATTCTCTAACGCTTCTTTATAAGCCCCCGGCTCCTGCCACATCCCCCGCTGCTGCGCCTCGAGCATGCGCTCGGTCATGTCGCGCAGCGCGTGGGGATTATGCTCACGGACAAAATCCCGCGTCGCCGGATCGAGCAAATACGCATCCGCCAGCAACGCGTATTGATGATCATCAATCAACTGCGTGGTCGCATCGAAGGCGAACAGATTATCAACGGTCGCAGCGAGTTCGAACGCGCCTTTATAGCCGTGACGCTTGACCCCGTCGATCCACTTCGGATTCGCTGCCCGCGAGCGCACTACGCGGTTCAGCTCTTCCTTCAAGGTACGGATCTTCGGCAGATCCGGCTGACTGTGATCGCCGTGATAGCTGGCCGCCGCCTCGCCGCGCAGGCTTTCCACGGCAGCGAGCATGCCGCCCTGAAACTGGTAATAATCGTTGGAATCGAGCAGGTCATGCTCGCGGTTGTCCTGGTTTTGCAGGACTGCCTGCACCTGGCTCAGGCGCTGACTGAATTGCGCACGTGCGGCCGTGCCCTCGTCCGCGCCGCCGTAAGCATAGGCGCCCCAGTTCAGGTAAACCTCGGCGAGGTCTTCGCGGGTCTGCCACAGCCGCCCGTCGATCGCGCCTTGCACACCGGCGCCATAAGCCCCCGGCTTGGCGCCGAAGATCCGCCAGCCGGCCTGACGCCGCGCGGTGTCTTCATCGACGCCCGATTCCAACAGAACCTGGCGCTCGGCACGCACTTTGGCGGCCAGTGGATTCAAGTCGTCCGGTTCGTCTAGCGCGGCCACCGCTTGCACGGCGGCGTCGAACAGGCGGATCAGATTGGCGAACGCATCACGGAAAAAGCCCGAGACCCGCAGCGTCACGTCGACTCGCGGACGATCAAGCAGACTCAGCGGCAGAATCTCGAAATCATCCACGCGCTGGCTGCCCGTGGCCCAGACCGGACGCACGCCCATCAGCGCCATGGCCTGAGCAATGTCATCGCCGCCGGTGCGCATGGTCGCGGTGCCCCAGACGGACAGGCCGAGCTGGCGCAAATGATCGCCGTGATCCTGCAGATGCCGTTCGAGAATCAGCGTGGCGGATTGGAAGCCGATGCGCCACGCGGTGGTCGTCGGCAGATTTCGCACGTCCACCGAGTAGAAGTTGCGCCCGGTGGGCAGCACGTCGAGGCGGCCACGGCTGGGTGCACCGCTGGGGCCGGCCGGGACGAAACGACCGCTGAGGGCGTCGAGCAGACCGCGCATTTCCGCCGGGCCGCAAGCGTCGAGGCGCGGGGCGACGACTTCGCGCAGGGACTGGATGATTGCATTTACATCAGACCACCCCGATCCCTGTAGGAGCGAGCCTGCTCGCGATAGCGGTGTGTCATTCAACACTGAATTGCCTGATCCGCCGCCATCGCGAGCAGGCTCACTCCTACAGGGGGATTGCAGTGTCTGGGAGATCAGGTCGGTGGCAAACAGTTCGAGGCGTTCGCGGGTGTCGCCGGCGGTGCGCCACAGTTCATCGCTGACGGCCTGCAACTCGCTCGGTCGCGGGCCGTTCCACGGATCGGCCAATGTGCAATCCAGCGGATCGAGGCCCAATTCAAACGCCTTGGCCAAGGCCCGCAACAGGCTCGACTGCGCGCCCTTGCCGTCACCGCGCGGAATCCGCAGCAACGCCAGTAACGTGTCAATGCGCAAGCGACCGCTCGGCGACTCACCGAAGATGTGCAAGCCATCGCGAATCTGCGATTCCTTCAAATCGCACAGATAAGTGTCCAGACGTGGCAGCCAGATCGCCGCATCGGCATCGCTGTCGAGCGCAGCATCCAGCTGCAATTCGCGGTCGATTTGCGTGTCACGCACCAGTTGCAGAATGTCGCGCTGAAGCTCACGGGCGCGGCGCGGATCGAGCAGTTGCGCCTCGTAATATTCGTCGGCGAGCAACTCCAGATTGCGCAGCGGCCCATAGGTTTCGGCGCGGGTCAGCGGCGGCATCAAATGGTCGATGATCACCGCTTGCGTGCGCCGTTTGGCCTGGGCGCCCTCGCCCGGGTCGTTGACGATAAACGGATAGATATTCGGCAACGGCCCGAGCAGTGCGTCCGGCCAGCAATTCTCTGATAGACCGACGCCTTTGCCCGGCAGCCATTCAAGGTTGCCGTGCTTGCCGACATGGATTACGCCGTGAGCGCCGTAGGTGTTGCGCAACCAGAAATAGAACGCCAGATAGCCGTGCGGCGGCACCAGGTCCGGGTCGTGATACACCGCGCTCGGATCGACCTGATACCCGCGCGCCGGTTGAATGCCGACGAAGGTCAGAGCGAACCGCAGGCCGGCGATCATCAGGCGCCCGTCGCGGCACATCGGATCGTTGTGTGGCGATCCCCACCGCTCGAGCACCGCAGCGCGATTCGCTTCCGGCAGCGCGTTGAACATCGCCAGGTAATCGTCCATCGCCAGGCTTTGCTGGCATGGGCGCAGGTCAAGGCTGTCGAGGTCATTGCTGACCCCGCCGAGCAGTTGCTGAATCAGCTCGGTGCCGCTGTCGGGCAACTCGGCAGTGACCGGATAACCGTGTTCGCGCAGTGCGCGCAGGATGTTCAGCGCCGCTGCCGGCGTATCGAGGCCGACACCGTTGCCGATGCGGCCGTCGCGGGTCGGGTAGTTGGCGAGGATCAGCGCGATGCGTTTCTCGCCGTTGGGCACGCGCGCCAGATCGATCCAGCGCCGCGCCAGTTCGGCGACGAAATCCATGCGCTCGGGCTGGGCGCGGTAGCAGACCACATCGGACTGACTGCGCTCGCTGCGCCAGGCCAGATCCTTGAAGCTGATCGGCCGACTGATGATGCGCCCGTCGAGCTCCGGCAAGGCAATGTGCATCGCCAGATCGCGCGGCCCGAGGCCCTGTTCGCTGTCGCGCCAGCCGGGCTCGTTGTCCTGGGCGCAGATTGCCTGGATCACCGGAATGTTGCGGCGAAACGGGCGCAGATGCGGCGCTTCGGGGCTGGATTGGGCAAAACCGGTGGTGTTGAGAATCACCCCGGCCTCGACCTCATCCAGCCACTCCTCGACCACCGACAGGCAGCCCGGTTCTTTCAGACTGGCCACCGCGATCGGCAGCGGATTGAGCCCGGCCGCCTGCAAACGCTGACAGAACACATCGATGAACGCGGTGTTCGCCGCTTGCAAGTGCGAGCGATAAAACAACAGCGCCGCCACTGGTTGAGCAGGCAGCCACTCGGCTTGCCAGTCGCTCAGGGCAGCGTTGTTTTTCTGTGGGTGATAAATCGCCGTTCGCGGCAGGGTCTGCGGTTCGCTCCACGGGTAATCGCGGGCGAACCATTGATTGCCCAGGCACCGGAAGAAATCCAGCGCATTGCCCAGGCCGCCCTGACGCAGGAATTGCCAGAGGCGATCCCGTGCTTCGGCGCTGACCGTGCTCAAGTCGCTGAGCTCGGGGTCCGGGCGGTCGTCGCCGGGCACCAGAATCAGTTGCACGCCGCGCTCGGACAGTTCGATCAGCCGCTCGACACCATAGCGCCAATAGGCGATGCCGCCGTGCAGCGAGATCAGAATGACCTTGGCGTGGCGCAGCACTTCGTCCACGTACAGATCGACCGACGCGTGATTCTGCACCTGCATCGGGTTGGCCAGACGCAGGCTCGGATAATCCTCCGGCAATTGCTGCGCAGCTTCGGCGAGCAGCGCCAGGCTGGAATCGCCGCTGCACAGGATTACCAGCTCGGCCGGGGTTTGTCCGAGGTCGGCAATGTTGTCATCCGAGACGAATCCGCCGGGCTGGGTCCTGAGCAGGTGCATGAGTTAAACGCTGAGCGCAGCGCGCAATTGCGCTTCGAGCTGCGCAGCATCGAGTTCCTGACCGATCAGCACCAGGCGCGTGACGCGGGCTTCTTCGGCGCCCCACTGGCGGTCGAAATGCTTGTCGAAACGCGTGCCTACGCCCTGGATCAACAGGCGCATCGGCTTGTTCGGAATTGCCGCGAAACCTTTCACGCGCAGGATGCCGTGTTGCACCACCAGTTGCGTCAACGCATCGAGCAGCAGGCTCTCATCAGCTTGCGGCAGTTCGATGGAGATCGAATCGAAGGCGTCATGATCGTGGTCGTCGTCATCACCGTCGTGGTGGTGATCGTGGTGGCTATGGCGGCTGTCGATGTGCTCCTCGGAACCGGCACCGAGGCCGATCAGCACGTCGAGTGGCAGGCGACCGTTGCTGGCTTCGATGATTTTTACTGCTGGCGGCAGTTCTTCGGCGACTTCAGCGCGTACCCGAGCCAGATCTTCCGGGCTGGTCTGATCGACCTTGTTGAGGATGACCAGATCGGCGCTGGCCAGTTGATCGGCGAACAGCTCGTGCAGCGGCGATTCATGGTCGAGATTCGGATCGAGCTTGCGCTGGGCGTCGACCTGATCCGGGAACGCGGCAAAGGTGCCAGCGGCCACGGCCGGGCTGTCGACCACGGTGATCACCGCGTCGACGGTGCAGGCGCTGCGGATTTCCGGCCACTGGAAGGCTTGCACCAACGGCTTGGGCAGGGCCAGGCCGGAGGTTTCGATGAGGATGTGATCGAGGTCACCTCGGCGGGCAACCAGTTCACGCATTACCGGGAAGAACTCTTCCTGCACCGTGCAGCACAGGCAGCCATTGGCCAATTCGTACACCCGGCCGCTGGCCTCTTCTTCGGTGCAGCCGATGGTGCATTGCTTGAGGATTTCCCCGTCGATGCCCAGCTCGCCAAACTCATTGACGATCACCGCGATGCGCCGGCCCTGAGCGTTGTCGAGCATATGGCGCAGCAGCGTGGTTTTGCCCGAACCGAGGAAACCGGTGACGATGGTGACGGGAAGTTTGGCCAGTGTTTTCATCGGTATGCCCTTTGGCAAGCGGCGGGCATACGGGACGAGAACCGGCAGCGCGCGTGCGCGTCGGAAGCATTCGCCACCGGATCACCCCGCCCGGTTGTAGTGAGAATCTGTGACGAGGCAGGTCTCCTGGCTGACGGTGTTCAGGCGCCGGGCCTGGCATTCGTTGCGCCTTCCCGCTGGCTTGAGCCTGCAGTGGCGTGGCAACGAACATCACCGTTCACAGTTGCGGGGGCAGCCGCGGCTTCGACCGCGTTCCCTTCTTAGCTTCGGCAAGTGCCGAAGAACCTCGAAAGCGCAAGGCTACGCATGCCCGGGAGGCGGGTCAACAGCTGCAACGTCGCCGCTATATGAACATGAATCTTTCATATATAAGCCGCGATCAGTTCTCATTTAAAAATTTGTCTGTAAGTTATTTCCTACATATATGGATGCACGCATTAAAACCCAACTCGCGCTAGAGCGTGAATTAGAGCCATTAAACAACCGCATTACATTTCTTTACAAAAACCAAATTGATAATTTGAAACAGGATATGAACTATAAATATTCATACGGACTATGAATCACACCTAAAAGGATTTTCTGCATGCCTGATTTTCGTCAGCGTTCAATCCTGTTTTTTCATAACCAGACTGTAAGCGAGTCAGCAACGTGAGCGCTGGCAATGCATTACGGCAATCAGGCCAAGCCGTATTAAAACAACTTTCCGAATTACTGGGTAATTGCCACTACGCGCACAGTTACGATTATCCATTGGCAGAACTTGCATCGCTCGGTCAGGACGCGTTCCGCGACTTCAATGCGACCTGGGAGCGTTTGTGCGCCGATGCGTACTTAAGCTCGGAGAACGGTAGCCGCGAGCGGCGCATCTGCAAGTTCGAATATCGCCACCGCGAAGGCCAGTGGACGCCGTTGCCCGACTGCCACTTTTTTCAGACCGAAGCGCACAATCCGCTGCTGGGCGGCGTCCAGCGCACTTATCAGCGCAGCGAAGCGACGTTTATCGAGTCCGCAGTATTGCGCTCGTTGCTGGCCGCCGACCTGGCGCTGATGGAGTTGACGGTCGGCCGGCGTGACTGGCTAGTGACCTGCCATCAGTTCCGCATCCTGTGCGATCCAGGCCATAGCGGGCACGCCACGCCCGAGGGCCGGCATCGTGATGGGCATGATTTTGTTTTTCAACACCTGATCAATCGCCAGCATGTCATTGGCGGCGAGAGCCGGATATTCCATGACGATAGCGGCTGTGTGTTCAGCGCAACGCTTACGGATTATCTGGAAACTATCGTGTTGAATGACCGGATACTTATGCACGATGTTTCTCCATTGCAAACATCAGGCATTAATTCCGATCGCGGCAGCCGCGACATGTTGATCATTGACTTCGACCTGGCGGACTACTAATGAATCATTCAAATCATGCACTTCCCATCGCCCTGCCTGGCACCCATGATTTTATTCTGAAGCAGTTCCAGCAAGCCTGTTCGCGGCGAACTTCCACACTGTCGTTGACGGCCAATGAAAACATCCTGTCAGACACTGCGCGCACGCTCGGGCAAAACCGGCACTACGAGCGCTATCTGTTCAACGCCAAGGCCATTGACGGGCAGCGCTACGCCGCCGAATTCAACGGTATGCAGATCGAACACTTTCCTGAAGTCGAGACATTGAAGGCATTGGCGACGCAAGCTGTGCAGGCGATGTTCAACGCGCCATTTGTTGAATATCGCGTACTCTCCGGCGTCCATTGCACCCTGAGCGTATTGGCCGCCCTGACCGAACCGGGGAATACCATTGTGTCGCTGGCGCCCGAGAGCGGCGGCCATTTTGCCACTGGACCACTGGTACGACGAATCGGCAGACACAGCGTTTATTGCAGGCTGACAACAGACGGACAAATCGATCTCGAGCATTTCCAGCAGGTCGTTCAGTCACTCGCTGCGCCCCCCTCGGCGGTGCTGATCGATCATGGCCTGACCATCCGCGCCATCGCCATCAGACCGTTGCGCGCATTGCTCGACCACTGCGGCCTCGAGCGAACCCTGATTCTCTATGACGCCTCGCACACTTTGGGACTGATCGCAGGTCAGGCATTCCCGAATCCGCTCGACGACGGTGCCGACATCCTGCAAGGCAACACCCACAAATCCATGGCCGGTCCGCACCGGGCGCTGATCGTCACCCGCCGCGCCGACCTGGCCCGGTCGATCGAGCAGACGCTCAGCGGCGGCCTGGTGTCGTCGCCCAATCTGCCCGGTTTGCTGCAACTGTTCGTCACCCTCATGGAAACCGAGTGTTTCGGCCAGGCCTACGCTCGACGCATGTGCGCCAATAGCCAGCAACTGCACGACGCGCTGGTCGACATTCCAGGCTGGAAACTGCACCCCACCGACACGCACTTGCTGCTGCTGGAAGGCGAACAGGCGAGGCGCGCGGCGCAGCAGCTCAACGAGCTGGGCATCCGGGTCAACAACAAACAAGTGAACGGTCGGGATTGCCTGCGCTTCGGACTTCAGGAAATCACCCGCCTGGGCATCACCACAGAGGATCTAGAGGCGTTGGCGCAGATTATCCGTAACGTCCTCAATGGCGGTGCAAACGGCGTCGACCGGATCCGTTTGGCGCATATTTGCCAGCGCCTGAACCAGGTTCACTACAGCTTCGATCAGGAGACATGCCAATGAGCGCGTCAGCCTGCCTGATTCTTGGCAACGTCCGCGATGGCGAATACGAGGGCCTGCTGGCCGAGGGCATCACGCCCCTGCTGATTGCCGACAGCCGCAAAACCAGCAAGATCGCCGACGCGAAGCGGATTTCGCCGGTCGCGCTGTACGACTTTTCCAAAGGACTGACGGCCGAACTGATCGAACTGACGCAACAGTTGCTCAACCAGCACCGTTTCACCAGCGTGCTGAACTTCCGTGAGAGCTACGTCGCCATCTCGGCGCAGCTGTGCGCGGCAATTCCGGCACTGGCTCATCTGCACCGCAACGTCGAAAACACCCTCGACAAGGTGCTGCAGCGGCAACGTTTCCTGCGATCGGACAACCCTGATCTGCACGTGGTGTCACGTGAAGTGCGCATCGACGATCTGCTGGCACGCCCGGCTGAACTGCCCTACCCGTTCATTCTCAAACCGGCCAGCCTCTACAGCAGTCTGTTCGTGCGCTGCATCCATGACCGGCAGGAGCTGCTCGATTACGCGACCCATGAATGGCCAATGCTGCAGCGGTATGTCGCCGGCAAAACCCGCGAGAGCGATCAGTTGCTGCTGGAGGAATTCCTTCAGGGGTCCAACCACTCCATTGATTGCGCGATTGAACCGGACGGCACGATCCACAGTTTTGCCATTGTCGATGTCATCGCCGGTATCGATATCGGTCGCGGTGACTTCCACCACTTCGCCCGTTACACGCCTTCGACACTTGCAGCCGATGCGCATCTGCACGAGCGCTGCCAGCGCCTGGCCCACGATGCGGTCAAAGCCCTTGAGCTCAAGGGCACCTTTGCCCATGTCGAATTCATTCTCACCGCCAACGGCCCGCGAATCCTCGAAGTCGGCGCACGCCCGGGCGGCAGCCGGATTCACGTCATCCGCCAAGCCTGGGACCTGGCACTGGATGTCTGCTACCACCGGGCGCTCAGCGCACAACCGCTGCCTTCGGCCAGTCAGACGCCAACACCGTTCGGCATCGCCACACCCTTTGCCCGTTCCGACCGTCTCTTTGACGGCCTGCACCACGCCGAACGCATTAGCGCGGTGCCGGGTTTTCAGCGCTGGTACGCCTACGTGAATCCGGGAGAGGCCATCGGCCCGGTCAGCAACGGGTTTCAAAACTATCTTTACCTCGAATTCAGGCAGCCCGACACCGCAAGCCTGCGCCAGTCACTGCTGGCGGTCGCGGACATCGATGTCTATGGCGAAAACGCCAGGGCAGCGGATACCAGACATGTTCTGGTGATCGGCGGGCGCGATTCGGGACTGGATTGGGACATGGCGCGACAGCTGCGCTTTACCCTCGTGCAACAGCCAGCTGATGTCACGGATTACCAGCGTCAGCAGGCAACGCTGGTGCTGACGGCGGATATCGCCGACCTGTCGGCCTACCGCGAAACGATCGAGCGGCTGCACCAGCAACGCCCCTTCGACGCCGTCGTATCGTTCTCGGAACTGGGTTTGTTGCCCGCCTCGCAACTGGGTGAACAACTGGGTATCAGCCACAACAGCCTGCGCAGCGTCGAAGTCAGCCGCGACAAGTTGCGCTTCCGCCAGTTGCTCCAGGGCAGCCGCTACGAGTTGCCGGCTGGCGCGGTCAACAGTGTCGAGGACGTTCGCGCCTTCGTGCTTCGCCACGGCCCGGCCATTGTCAAACCCGTCGATGGCTCAGGCAGCCTGGGCGTCTACGCCATCGACACGGCGGAAGATGCCGAAGGCCTGGCGCTCGCAGGTCGTAATCTGATCGAAGCGTTCGCCCGGGGTGACGAATACAGCGTCGAGTCCCTGAGCCTGGACGGACGCCATCAGATTCTCGGCATCACCCGCAAACACACCAGTGGCGCGCCGGGTTACGTCGAAACCGGGCATGATTTTCCCGCCGCACTCGACAGCGCCAGTCGCGCCCGGATCGAAGACGCAGTGCTGTGGCTGCTCGAACGCATGGGCAATCGTTGGGGGCCGGCGCATACCGAGATCAAACTCGACGGTTCACGCCTGCATTTCATCGAAACGCAGACTCGCTTCGGCGGTGACCAGATCTGGGAAATGGTCTGGAAAACCACAGGCGTGCACCTCGCCGCCAGCACTATCGCCGGCATGACCGGTATTGCGCTGCCGGCGCCTGCAAAACAGTTCGTGAAAATGGCCATCCGCTACATCGAAGCAGACCCTGCAACCGATCCGCAGCCACTCAAGGCCCGTCTCCTGCAACAGCCGTTCGCACTGCGCGCGAGTCTCAATCAGGACAGGTTCGGCCGTCCGATCCGCCGCTCCGCCGATCGCCACGGTTACGTGTTGCTGGCCTGCAGTGACGCGGATGACCCGGCGCTTTTCAATGCCGCGATTTCCAACCCTCCCTTCACTATCCAAGGACAGGTGCAATGACCAAAGACCAGACGCTGTACTACATCGATGGACCGATCAGCCGCGACTTTCCGCTGATCTCGTTTTCCACCAACGTATACGACAACCCGGCCGACATTCTTGGTTCGATCACCGATCTGGCCCGGTACTTCAATGCGGTGGAGTTCGAAATCGGCGAGGATGCCGAACAGGTGTTCTGGTCGCTGGACACCGGTCAACGTGCCGAGCTGGCAGGCCAGATCCGCGACTTTACCCATCGACACGGCATCACGCTTACGGTGCATGCCGGGTGGTGGGGGCGTCAGTACAACCTGTGTTCTGCGGATCAGGCTGAGCGTGCACAGGCCGTGGATTGTCTCAGCGCGGCCGTGGAGTTCTCCCGTACCGCCGGCGCTACCAGCGTGACGTTCCATCCTGGCTACAAGGACCAACTGGACAATGGTGAACTGCTGGACAACCTGATCGCCGCGATCAATCAGGTCAAGGCCCGTTGCAATACCACCGGCATCGCTCTGTGCCTGGAAAACATGGGTGGCCAGCGTCCGAAGTTCCCGGTATTCACGGTCGAGGAACACCTGCGGTTCCATCGCGAAACGGGTTGCTTCGTGACCATCGACGTAACACACCTCTGTTCGCTGATGCCCTACGGCGACGATTTGTTCGCAGCCATCGCCGCACTGGCGCCGGTTACCCGCCACCTGCACATCGCTGACCTCAATGGCACGCATCATCAGCACCTGCCGATCGGCGAAGGCGATCTGCGTCTGAGCGACGTGCTCAATCGTTT
This sequence comes from Pseudomonas sp. HN2, assembly GCF_020736465.1. Taxonomy (NCBI): domain Bacteria; kingdom Pseudomonadati; phylum Pseudomonadota; class Gammaproteobacteria; order Pseudomonadales; family Pseudomonadaceae; genus Pseudomonas; species Pseudomonas sp. HN2. Next base: position 2,797,194 of record NZ_CP085885.1, on the reverse strand, counting down.
CGCGGTCAATGGTTATCGGGGCGTGGCGGTGGTGGAGGAATTCATCCCGCGCTTTTCCACCGAGTATTACCTGGAGAAGGCCCTGGCCTACAAACAGGGCGTAGAGACCCTACTTGCCGACGCGCGACAGAACACCCATGCCGGCTGAATCGAGTCTGGCGAAGCCTGCGGTACACAGCGAGATAGCGACCGGCATCCGCGACGCGCTGCCTTTCGTGTTCTCGCTCTTGCTGACCTTCACCCTGATCGGCATGCTCGGGCGTCGTCATGGCCTGGAGTTGCCGGCCATGGTGGTGTTCAGCGGCACGGTGATGGCCTCGCCGTTGCAACTGACGCTGCTGGAGACGCCCGCGCATCTGCTCAATGCCTTTGGCGTGCTGGTCTCGGCGCTGAGTATCAATTTGCGTTTTCTGGTATTCACCTTGAGCTTGAAATCCAGCCTTGATGGCCCGGTCAAAGCGTTCATCCCGGCGCTGGCGGTGATGGCCAATGCAGCCTTTACGCTGATGTCGATTCGCAAGGAGCAGCAACCGCTCAGCCGCCGCTACGCCAACACCGTGTGTTTTTTACTGTATGCCGCCGCTCTGCTTGGCACCGTGGCCGGCTATTGCTTCGCCAGCCTGGCCGACAATGCCTTGATGGATCACGCCAGCGTGGTGATCGCGATCTTCCTCAGTGCTTCGCTGGGCAAGATGGCCCGCGACCGTCAGAGCTTCCATGGGCAATGGATTGCCGGACTGGCCAGCGCCGCGAGCCTGTTGTGGCTGGGCGAGATCAGCCTGTTGCTGGTGCTCGCGGTGACGGTCCTGACGAGTTATGCCTATGACCGACCCTAGTACGTTCTGGCTGTACGTGGCGATCTGCGCACTGGTGTCGGCGATCTGCCGCTTGCTGCCCCTGGCAGTCAATGTCGAACGACTGTCGGGCGGCGCCCGCACCTTTATCGATCGATTGGGCAAATACACTTCGGTGGCGATGCTGGTGAGTCTGCTGGCCGGATCGCTTGATCCCCTGGTCAGACAGCACGCGGAGAACATGCCGTGGGTGGCGCCAGTGGCGCTGGCCTGGTTGCTGAGCCTGACGCGAATCAAGTCCTACTATGCGTTTCTGATCGCTTTGGCGTTATACGTGCTGCTCGCAATGCGCTAGCGGTCGATTGACGGCCATCGCCGCCCATGCTCTCCTACACACCTTGTTACGGGTGCCCTTCACAGGGTGAAACGGGAAACCGGTGAATCATGTGCTTTACTCAAAGCCCATGTCAGTCCGGTGCTGCCCCCGCAACGGTAAGCGAGCGAAGCGTCAGATCCACTGTGCCCCGGCATGGGAAGGTGATGCTTGCAGGTCGGCCTGGTGCCAACCCCTCGTGAGCCCGGAGACCGGCCCGCAACACCCAGCGCGCACCCGTGCCGCTGACCACAAACAAACCCGCGGTGGGCGGGCGCTGTTCGAAATCCCCGCGTGCCCGGCTTGCAGGGATTTTCATGCGCTCGATTCACCCGCTGACATTTCAGAGGGAAGCGCTATGTCGATCATCAGCAATACCGTCAGCCACACTGACCACATCTCTAGCACAGCCACTTTGGGCCAACGCGTGGCTGCCGCCCTCTTCGCCTCGATCCTCGGTGCCAGCCTGGTCTGGTTCGCCGGTTTCTCGCACATCGAAGCGGTGCACAACGCCGCTCACGATACCCGCCACAGCGCCGCGTTCCCGTGCCACTGAGGCCTGCCGAGATGATCAAGCGTATCGCGCAAACCGCAGGCTTCACCGGCTTGCTGGCCGCCCTGCTGCTGACCCTGCTGCAGAGTTTCTGGGTATCGCCATTGATTCTTCAGGCCGAAACCTTCGAGAAATCCGAACCGGTCGCCGAAGTCCACGAGCACGCCGCCGGCACCGCTGCCCACAGCCATGATGCCGAAGCCTGGGAACCGGAAAACGGCTGGCAACGCGTGGTCTCGACCACTGGCGGTAATCTGGTGGTGGCGGTGGGTTTCGCCCTGATGCTCGCCGGCCTGTACACCCTGCGCGCGCCGACCAGGACTTCGCAAGGTCTGCTCTGGGGTCTGGCCGGTTACGCCACGTTCGTTCTCGCACCGACCCTGGGCCTGCCACCGGAGTTGCCGGGTACCGCAGCTGCCGATCTGGCGTCGCGGCAGATCTGGTGGATCGGCACTGCCGGTTCGACCGCGGTCGGTCTGGCTCTGCTCGCCTTCAGCCGCCATTGGCTGATGAAGATCCTCGGTGTGGCGATCCTTGCCGTACCCCATGTGATCGGCGCGCCGCAACCGCAGGTGCATGCCATGCTCGCGCCCGAAGCACTGGAAACCCAGTTCAAAATCGCTTCGCAGCTGACCAACATAGCGTTCTGGCTGGCTCTGGGCCTGATCAGTGCGTGGTTGTTCCGCCGCAAAAGCGCAGGCCATTATCAGGCATGACCGATGACCGATGACCGCGCCGCGCAGCCGCTGGTTGTCGGTTTTGGCTGCCAGCGCGGCTGCCCGGCCAGTACGATGCGCGCGCTGCTCGATCAGGCGTTGCAGGCGCATCGCATTGAACTGCGAGCCATCAGGGCGTTGGCCAGTATCGATCTGAAGCGCGACGAACCGGGTCTGCTGGAGCTGGCCACCCAGTTGAATCTGCCATTGCAGTATTTCAGCAGTGCCGAGCTGGCCGTTTACCAGCCGCGTCTCAGCCATCATTCGCAGATCGCTTTCGAGCGCACCGGTTGCTACGGCGTCGCCGAAAGCGCTGCGCTGGCCCTGGCCGAGCAGCTGATTCAGGCGCCGGCAAAACTGCTGATCTCCCGGCAGAAATATGCCCAGGCCACGCTGGCATTGGCCGGTGCGGGGTAAAATCCGGATAATTCCCGCCATCGATCATGAGCACACTTCATTTGAAGTGCGGCTGCGCTTCTCCTCAAGGATTCAACGATGACCGTCTACTTCATCGGCGCCGGCCCCGGCGACCCGGAACTCATCACCGTCAAAGGCCAGCGCCTGATTCGCAACTGCCCGGTGATCATCTACGCCGGTTCACTGGTGCCCACGGCAGTGCTGGAAGGCCACCAGGCCGAAACCGTGGTCAACAGCGCAGAACTGCATCTGGAACAGATCATCGATTTGATCAGGGCCGCCCATGCCAAAGGTCAGGATGTCGCGCGTGTGCATTCGGGAGATCCGAGTCTGTATGGGGCGATTGGCGAGCAGATTCGCTATTTGCGTGAGCTGGGCATTCCTTTCGAGATCATTCCCGGCGTGACGGCCACAGCGGCCTGCGCAGCGCTGCTGGGCGCCGAGTTGACCCTGCCGGACATCTCGCAAAGCGTGATCCTCACTCGCTATGCCGACAAGACGGCGATGCCGGCCGGCGAAGAACTGGCGAGCCTGGCGCAGCATGGTGCGACCATGGCGATTCATTTGGGGGTCAATCATCTGGAGAAGATACTGGTCGAACTGCTGCCGCATTACGGCACGGATTGTCCGATTGCAGTGATTCATCGGGCGACGTGGCCGGATCAGGACTGGGTGGTTGGCACGCTGGCGGACATTGCCGGGAAGGTCGAGGCCAAGGGGTTTCGGCGTACGGCGCTTATTCTGGTCGGGCGAGTGTTGGGCAGTGAGGTGTTCAGCGAGTCTTCGTTGTATCGCGCCGGGCATGCGCATCTGTACAGACCCTGAAAACAAGTGTGGCGAGGGCGCTTGCTCCCGCTGGATCGCGGAGCGATCCCAGCCTCAGACGCCCCATTCATCACGGGTAAATGCGTCGCCTGAGTTGTGACTGCTACGCAGTCAAGCGGGAGCAAGCTCCCTCGCCTCAGTGCCGTTTCAGTACACAGCGAACGCCTTAATAGTAGGCGTTTTCTTTCTGCGTATGGTCGGTCACGTCACGTACACCTTTGAGTTCCGGGATGCGCTCGAGCAAAGTGCGCTCGATGCCTTCCTTCAGGGTTACGTCAGCCTGGCCGCAGCCCTGGCAGCCGCCACCGAACTGCAACACGGCGATGCCGTCCTCGACCACATCGATCAGGCTGACCTGACCGCCGTGGCTGGCCAGCCCCGGGTTGATCTCGGTTTGCAGGTAATAGTTGATGCGCTCGTTGACCGGGCTGTCGGCGTTGACCATCGGTACCTTGGCGTTCGGCGCCTTGATGGTCAGCTGGCCGCCCATGCGGTCGGTCGCGTAATCGACGACCGCGTCGTCAAGAAACGCTTCGCTGAAGGAATCGATGTACGCGGTGAAGCTTTTCAGCCCCAGCGCCGTATCTTCAGGCTTCTCTTCGCCCGGCTTGCAGTAGGCAATGCAGGTTTCGGCGTACTGAGTGCCAGGCTGGGTGATGAAAACGCGGATGCCGATGCCCGGGATGTTCTGCTTGGAGAGCAGATCGGCCAGATAATCATGGGCGGCGTCGGTAATGGTAATAGCGGTCATAAAAACTCCTCGCAGGCTTGGGCGCAGTTTACGCCAAATGACGCGGCTGACAAAGTCCTAGTATTTTTGTCGGAAAACGCCGGATTCGCGACTCCGCCCAGCGCCTCGTGGCATCGTCAGGCCCGCTTGCGCGCGCGGGCGGCCACGTAAACAAATGGATACTGAAACAGGCACAAGGCATATATATGTATGCCTCGGGGATTTTTTCGGCCTATATATTCACCGCCTTCGTTTACTTGCAAGTTCCATTGCACTTATTTCAAAGGCGCTCAATGAATACATCGTTATCAGGGTTCTATAGCCGAACGCCGCCGCGCAGACTGCAGGATCTCAACCACCTGATCAGCTACCTGCACACCCTCGTTGGTGAGCATTTCAACAGTGACCCACGCGACCTTTACTATCACCCTCCTGCCAGTTCTGCGCTGGGGCGCGAATGCCGGGAAGCATTTCGGGTTTTGAACAAGCTGGAAGAGGATGAAGACTTTATCAGGCATATTTCAACGCCGGTCGGCGTCGATAAATCGCCTCTAGGCAATGACTTCCTATACGACCTTGTATCGTTCCACTTGAGCTCAGCCAAGACGCCAGCGCCCTCCCCCCCGGAAGTTTTCAGCATAGCCGGTCACTCAGTGATTCTCAGAGAGGTCCCGGTCTACTGGTCTATCGACGTCGATGTCTTGCTGGATATTCACCGTAAAGTCGGCAACGGCGTCAAAAGCGACGGCTCGGTCAGGCTCGATCTGGTGCTTGCCTACTACTCGCTGCAACCGCAGCGGCCCGCCACCAGCGCCGACTGGCAGCGCCTTCTGCACAATCTGGTTGACCATCGCGCACTGTGGCTGCTTGGACATGACGGGCACGTCAGTGACATTGAGCACCTGTTGGGCGCTGCGGGTGATCAAGCGATCATGCGCATTGTTCGCCAGATTGAAGTGGAAAAATCCCGCTCGCTGTTGGCAAACCTGCTGCCGGAAAAACTCAATGACAAACTGGAGAAGTTGGCCAACACCACCCCCGTCGCTCTCCTGGAAACCGCTCTGGGTTCTGCAAAGAACCTGCAACTGGCTCAACGCATTGCCAACGAACTGGACTGGTACGGTGCAGGCGACAACCAGCAGTGCCCCCCTGGCGTGTTGAAAAAACTGTTGTGGCGAGCGCTCTGGTTAACGGTAAAACCCGACGCCCACAGTAATCATCGAAACGAGTTGCAGATCTTTATCGAAACCGGCAGCCGCTACGCTTGCATACGGCAATCGCTGGTCGAGCATTTCCAACGAACGCTTGGCGTCAACCAAACCACCGCCTTACTGGCAGTCGCGATTTTCAAAAGCAATATCGCCAGCGAAGCCTGGGTCGAGGACATTCCCGAGGAGCTTCCCTACGGCACTTCCAGCACCTGGGCCAATTTCAAGAGCGGCTTTATTCTGGCCGAAACCATCGCCCCCGGGTCATCCCGGCATATGACGTTCGAACAACTGCTCAACCTGCCAGCCGAGCATCATCAGGCGCATGCCGACGATGTTGAGCAGCAGCGGCTGGTAACGGCAGCCAAAGCGCGTTCTGCGCTGGATTGGGCAGTGGAAACGGGACTGCTGGGAATTCGTCATGCGCCGTACTCGCTGAGTGAAGTCGAGCTGGCAGTGCAGACACTCGAGCAGCACGAACGCGACATGGTCAGTGCAATGCAAAATCTCGCGTCCAGGCCCCCGAGCCGCTTTCGTTACGACACCGACGCGGCATTCGACGAGGCCTTCCGCAACTGGCTGGATACTCCGCGAGCCGCCTACGCGACGCTCATCAGAGCATTGCTGAGCCAGTACCTGCCGGCGTGCGGCACCGATCTTGAGCGCGACGAAGTGGTCGTTTACTCGTTAAGGCTGCCACTGCATGACACCCAGGTGGAGCATGAGAACCGGACGAACACCGACGCCGTTCGTGCGCGCTCGGGGTTTATTTTGCGCACGCTCAACCCTGCCTACCCGACCGACCCACGTTACATTGAAGTTTTCCCGTTCGCAGGCGTTGTGCGCCTGCGCAAAGAGATGAAGTCGCTGCAAGTGGGCGGTGAGATTGTCGTCGAGAAGGTCGGGTCAAGCAGCCGGACCAGCCGAGGCGCCTTCAGAAAAGGCACTGAATTGCCCTTCGACTGGGAAGCCTACCGCGATGGCTCGAAACCCAGGGAAAACCAGCAAGCGGTATTGATCGTGGAACAGTTCGGCGAGACGTTCGAGGCTGTTGCAATCGAACAGCGAACCCCGGACGTTGCGGCGCGGACGCTGCCCTTTGCCGCGAACAACCTGACGTCGGCGCGAGCTGAAAAACTGGCCGCGATGATCGCCAGAGAACTGTTCTTCAAGGATGAGTCAGCGTTACTGGAACAGACCCGTAAAGCGACGCGCAGCATGGACATCGGTCGGGACTTTATCGAGGACATGACCTTCTGGGGAAAAATGTTCGTGCCGTTCTGGGGGGCCATCGACGACCTGACATCGGGTGATCCTCGACGCATCGAGTCCGGTGGCCTGGGCCTGTTTACCGATGTGGTGTCTTTCGGCTTGCCCGTCGGCAAGTACATTGCGGGCTGTACCCGTCTGTTGAGCGGCGCTGGCAGAATCGGTCTGCGCCTCGCGTTGCCAAGGCTCTCCACCCTGACACGAACGTTGCTTGTTTCTACGCTGCGGGAGCTCAATCCTCTGGAGAGCGTTATTGCCCTGCTCAGACTGGGTCGCTTTGCTCTCGGCAAACTGAGTAGCGCGACCTTGCGACACGTGCGGATGGGCATCGCACACCTGCGCGACGGCACCATTGCTGCGCGCCATCTCAGTCCGGTCGATCCTGCGACCTGGGTGCCCCATCGAGCCGGCGACCAATTGTGCACCGTGGAAGGCATCGCCGATATTCCCATGCGCAATGTCGGCACCGCCGCAGCGCCCGACTTTCGCCTGATCGACCTTGTCTCCCATCAAGCGTTCGGCCCGCGCTACCGGCCACCCGTCACGGTGATCAGCAACAGCAACCCCCTGATACGTCGATACGCGGTAGAACCGCACTGGATTCAAGGGCTGAAAGCGGACTCGCGCGGCATATTCTTTCGTGCGGACTATAACCAGAAGTTCATCTGCAACATCGACGAGCGCGGCACCATTGCCGTCTACCAGGTCAGGGACAACTCCTACGGGTTTATCGCAGAAACAGCGCAGACCGGGGAAAACAGCTTTTCTGTGGTGTTGGTCAACCCGAAAACCAACCGCGACCTGTCGATCAACCTGTCGTCGGTGAAACCCGGGCATTGGTACACAAAGGAAATCAGGGTGGCTGGTGGCGCGCCCGATCAGCCGAACGCGGTAACAGCCTTGCACCTGGAAAAGTGGTCGCAGTTCAGCGAAGTGATGCTGGACATCGCCATAAAAGCTTTTGCGAAGAAGCACGGTCTGGATCGGGCGGCGTTTCAGCAGTTCGTCCACACCCAGGGCCAGTTGAAACCCCTTGGCCAACAACTGCTGGACCAGGCCGGCACGGCTCGCACGGCCATTTCCTTCGACAATCTTGAGCAATGGCGGACGCTGTCGCAGGACAGTCGCAACCGCCTGACCCGCGAAGGATTCGCTGCCGAGCACAACCTGGACCCGCAGGATTTCCTCGCCCATGTCAACATGGATGGCAGCTTCAGGGCGCCGGGCACCGTGTTGGCAACCTATGCAAACCATCAGGCCTTCACCCCGCTGACCCCAGAGCATCTTCAGCAATGGCGGGCGCGCTACGACGTGACACGGTCGGCCAGCACGATGAACGCGTTTGTCGCTGAGAACAATTTGAACCCCGTGCTCTGGGCAACCTTCGTCAACGACGCCGGGCAACTGAGAAGTGCCGTAGCGGAAACCTTGCAAAGGCTCGCAGCGACGGATTCGGAGGTCTTGCTCGCGCGTAAATCACTGCCCCCGGGCACCGCGAAAAAATCGGCTGTCAGGCATTCACCCGAACCCTCGACTGCGCACAGCGACGGGCCATCCTCGCCACCCACGGCAGGCCCTTCCAAGCGTCCTCGACTGGACGTTGCCGCCACCCTGCCACAGGACCTGACACCTTCGCTCGGGCACCAGATCAACAACAACGCGCCCATTCTGCAGGATCCGACGGATGTGCGAACAAGCCTGACGCGCAAGCTGGAAGGCGATATCGAACATATCGCGATCACTGAGGCCAACCGGCTCTTTGCGCACTTCCAGGGTGCCAGACTCAAGGAGATGACCCGGCGCATCACCGAGGATATCCACGAGTGGATCGCCGACGAAGGTCGGCACCATGCGAGGCTGACTCAACTTTTCGAGATCAGGAGGCCGACCGAAGGTCCCGAGCGCGGTTTATCGGTGTTCGCCAGGGTCGATATCGAACCTTATGAAGTGCTTGGCCCTTACATCGGCAAACTGCACCGCACCGGCAAATCCCTGCGCGCGGAGATACTTGAAAAATCCACAGAGAAAGTCAGTACCTATCTGTACGAAACGGCAACGAAGAACGCCACCCTGAGCGGGCACGGCAACAGCAACGTGCTGAGCCTGATCAACGCCATCAACGTACCCGGCCAGACCAATATCGGCGTGGAGAACGTCGGTTCGATCTGCGTCGGCAAGTACATGGTGTTCTTTGTCGCGTGGGAAAAAATCCCGGCGGGTGGCGAGCTGTTTCTCGATTACGGCGCCAGTTACTGGAAACATCTGAAACCTTGACCGCCCCGCCTTATCGGGTTTTCAGCCGCTTCGGTGGTGCACAGAGGAATACGTGCACCACCGACAGAAGACAGATGAACGCTGCTCACACGGCACCTGCCCACGGCCGATCAAAGATTTTCGTAGCGGTTCATGTCCAGTACACCCTCTTCCACCGGGTCGGTTTCGTGGATGTACTGGCTCAAATCGTGGAAATACTCCCAGAACTGCGGATGACTGCGGCGAATGCCCCAGCGCTCGACGATTTTCTCGAACCGGTTCGCGTCCCTGGCGTTTTCCATGGCATCGACAAACGCCGGAACCTGCGCGGCCGGCACATTGAACATGAAGTTCGGGTAACTGGTGAGTACGCCGGGATAGATCGTCAGGGTGTCGAGCCCTGGCTGATAGCGCCGCGACTCACCGAGCAAAAACGCCACGTTGCTGTGCGCCCGGTTGCGCAGCAGGCTGTAGACCTCGCGCTTGCCGCTGGCCGTCTCAACACGCAGCATGGTCGCTTCGGGCAACTGATCGATGACTTTCAGCCCGGCTGCCGGGCGCGAGGCCAGACGGCTCAAGGCCTGCTCTGCGTTCTGCAACGCCGGATCGATATTTGGCCGTGAGCAATAAGCACCGTCGCAGCGGTTGATCGGATCCGGCCGCGCATTCAGATCGCCGTAGCGCGTCAGCAACTGCAAGGCGAAATCACGTTTCGGATCTTTTTCGTCGAGTTTCAGCGCAGTCGGTTTGTCGTCGTCGATCGCCTCATAATCGAGCCACATCTTGAACTGGCCGCCATCCTGGTACCAATCATTGAGAAAGTCCTCGCGAGAGTCGGCGGGCATCAGGCGCAGAAAATTCTGCTCGGCACCGTTGCGGATCAGGTCGAAATACAGGCGGGTCTGCGCTTGATGGGAGACGTTGCCGAACACGTCGAAATTGACCGCGAGCTGGTAATAGGTGCGCTCCAGCAGCGGATAGTCGAACAGCCACATCGTCTGCGGCACCTCGCCGATCAAACCCTTGGTTACCGAGGCGCTGTCAAAGTGGCGGAAGATGCTCAACAGGGCATTGTCGTTGCCGGCCCACAGCGTCGACCAGCTCGGCGCCGGCAGATCGGCGTAGCTGTCGCGGCGCAGGGCTTCGTATTCGTTGCGCTTGTCGCGGTAGTCGCGCCACAGGCTCAGCACGCTGCCGACGTCGTCGTTCTGCCCCGGCATCGCCAGCAGCGGCGTGGCCTGGCCACGGTAGTTCGGGTCGGTGATATAGAGGTCATGTTCCGGCGCCTGGAACAGCGCCCAGAAGTTGTCGCGGATCACATCGGTCGCGATCTGCCCGCGGCACACCGGCCCGCGAATGAAAGTACGGACGAAGTACTCGGCGTTATCGAGCATGAACTGATAGCGCGCCTGGGCTGGAATCGCTTCGAACGTGGCGAACGGATTGGCGCGGCTCTGTGGCCCGTAGCCCGGCAGCGCGTTGACCTGCCAGTTACCGTTGTAGAACAGGCTTTTGATGCGGGCCATTTTCGCCGCGCTCAGCGGATACGTGATGTGCGTCTTGTGCACGATCACCCCCTGCACCGGCCACAAGCGGTAATACACCCGCGTGCCCGGGTCGTCGTTGGGGCGGCGAGTGGCGATCAGGTCGATCGGCTGCCCACTCGGCGTGCGCGAACGCACCCACTGGAAATAATGCCCCGGCTCGCCGTCCTTGAAATAAATGTGCGCCAGGTACCAGTGCTCGAACAGCCAGCGCCCGACCAGACTTTGCCGGGCACCGGGGGCGTTAAGCAGGTTTTCCCATTGGGCGATCTGCATCGCTTCTTTCGCGCTCGGCGCCAGACTCTGCTCGTCGATCGGTGCGCCAGACGCCAGCCAGCGCTGCAAGGTCTGGTACTGCTGATCGGTCAGGCCGGTGACGGCCAGCGGCATGCCCTCTTTCGGGTGCGCCCCGGCATAAGCGTCAAATTCGCCAGGCATCGCGCAGAGATTGTTGCGGTTGAGCCCCAGGACGATGTCCTCGGGCAGCCTGGCGTTCGGCGTCAGTGGCGTCTTGTGGCCGAGTTCGAGCATGCGCGCCATCAGCGCGGCCTGGCTGCCCTGGGCGTCGAGCACCGAATAGAAGTCTTTCTGCTGCCAGGCGCGCTTGCCGAAGGCGTCATAGAACAGTCGCGTTGTCGGTGCGGCCTGGGTGCGTTCGCCGTCGTACACCGGCATCTTGCTCGCGCCGCGGGCGGCGCCTTCGCCACTGCCCAGATTGAGCTGGCACGCCGAGTCGTAACAGGCATGGCAGGCCACGCACTTCTCGGTGAAGATCGGTTGGATGTCCCTGCTGTAGGAAATCGAAGGCGGCATCGCGGGATCTTGCGCCGCGACGCTCCCGCTCAGGACCAGCAACAATAAACTGATGACGCGGTACGGCATGCTGCTGATCCCGATGGTAAAAAAAGGCTGCGATTCTACCGTTATGACGCTCGTACCAACATGAGCGATATTCATGCAAAAGCCGCACGTGCTCTAAAAGCGCACAGGTTTGCTATGATCCCGCTCCTTCGTAATGGTCTTTTCGAGTAGTCCACATGTCCGATCGCAGCGTCCGCCTTCAAGCTCTCAAGCAAGCCCTCAAAGAGCGCATCCTGATTCTCGACGGCGGGATGGGCACGATGATCCAGAGCTACAAGCTCGAAGAGCAGGATTATCGCGGCAAGCGCTTCGCCGACTGGCCGAGTGACGTCAAGGGCAACAACGACTTGCTGGTGATCACTCGTCCGGACGTGATCGGCGGCATCGAAAAAGCCTATCTGGACGCCGGCGCCGACATTCTCGAAACCAACACCTTCAACGCCACGCGCATTTCCATGGCCGATTACGGCATGGAAGAGCTGGCGTACGAGTTAAACGTAGAAGGCGCACGTCTGGCGCGCAAGATTGCCGACGCCAAGACCGCCGAAAACCCGGCCAAGCCGCGCTTCGTCGCCGGTGTGCTCGGCCCGACCAGCCGCACCTGCTCGCTGTCGCCCGACGTCAACAACCCCGGCTACCGCAACGTGACCTTCGATGAGCTGGTGGAAAACTACACCGAAGCCACCAAAGGCCTGATCGAGGGCGGCGCCGATCTGATTCTGATCGAAACCATTTTCGACACCCTCAACGCCAAAGCGGCGATCTTTGCCGTGCAAGGTGTTTTCGAAGAGCTGCACCTCGAATTGCCGATCATGATTTCCGGGACCATCACCGACGCCTCCGGCCGAACCCTGTCCGGCCAGACCACCGAAGCGTTCTGGAACTCGGTGGCCCACGCCAAGCCGATTTCCGTGGGCCTGAACTGCGCCCTTGGTGCCAGCGAACTGCGCCCGTACCTGGAAGAGCTGTCGAACAAGGCCAGCACCCACGTTTCCGCGCACCCGAACGCCGGCCTGCCGAATGAATTCGGCGAGTACGACGAACTGCCATCGCAAACCGCGAAAGTCATCGAAGAGTTCGCCCAGAGCGGTTTCCTCAACATCGTCGGCGGCTGCTGCGGCACCACGCCGGGGCACATCGAAGCCATCGCGAACGCCGTGGCCGGTTATGCACCGCGACAGATTCCGGACATTCCCAAAGCCTGCCGCCTCTCGGGCCTCGAGCCGTTCACCATCGATCGCAGCTCGCTGTTCGTCAACGTCGGCGAGCGCACCAACATTACCGGTTCGGCAAAGTTCGCCCGGCTGATTCGTGAAGACAACTACACCGAAGCCCTCGAAGTCGCTCTGCAGCAGGTCGAGGCCGGCGCGCAGATCATCGACATCAACATGGACGAGGGCATGCTCGATTCGAAGAAGGCCATGGTCACCTTCCTCAATCTGATCGCCGGCGAACCGGACATCTCGCGCGTGCCGATCATGATCGACTCGTCGAAATGGGAAGTCATCGAAGCCGGCCTCAAGTGCATTCAGGGCAAGGGCATCGTCAACTCGATCAGCATGAAAGAAGGCGTCGAGCAGTTCATCCATCACGCCCGACTGTGCAAGCGCTACGGTGCTGCAGTGGTGGTGATGGCGTTCGACGAAGCCGGTCAGGCCGACACCGAAGCGCGCAAGAAAGAGATCTGCAAACGCTCCTACGACATTCTGGTCAATGAAGTCGGCTTCCCGCCGGAAGACATCATCTTCGACCCGAACATCTTCGCCGTCGCCACCGGCATCGAAGAGCACAACAACTACGCCGTCGACTTCATCAATGCCTGCGCCTACATCCGCGACGAGCTGCCGTATGCGCTGAGCTCCGGCGGTGTGTCCAACGTGTCGTTCTCGTTCCGTGGCAACAACCCGGTGCGTGAGGCGATTCACTCGGTGTTCCTGCTCTACGCAATCCGCGCCGGCCTGACCATGGGCATCGTCAACGCCGGTCAGCTGGAGATCTACGATCAGATCCCGGTGGAGCTGCGCGACGCCGTTGAAGATGTGATCCTCAACCGCACCCCGGACGGCACCGACGCCCTCCTCGCCATCGCCGACAAGTACAAGGGCGACGGCAGCGTCAAGGAAGCCGAGACCGAAGAGTGGCGCAACTGGGACGTCAACAAGCGTCTGGAACACGCGCTGGTCAAGGGCATCACCACGCACATCGTCGAAGACACCGAAGAGTCCCGACAGTCGTTTGCGCGGCCGATCGAAGTGATCGAAGGCCCGCTGATGTCCGGCATGAACATCGTCGGCGACCTGTTCGGCGCCGGCAAAATGTTCCTCCCGCAAGTGGTCAAATCCGCCCGCGTCATGAAGCAGGCCGTGGCGCACTTGATCCCGTTCATCGAACTGGAAAAAGGCGACAAGCCGGAAGCCAAGGGCAAGATCCTCATGGCCACGGTGAAAGGCGATGTGCACGACATCGGCAAGAACATCGTTGGCGTGGTGCTCGGCTGCAACGGCTATGACATCGTCGACCTCGGCGTGATGGTCCCGGCCGAGAAGATCCTGCAGGTCGCCAAGGAACAGAAATGCGACATCATCGGCCTCTCCGGCCTGATCACCCCGTCGCTGGATGAAATGGTTCACGTTGCCCGCGAAATGCAGCGCCAGGATTTCCATCTGCCGCTGATGATCGGTGGCGCGACCACCTCCAAGGCGCACACGGCGGTGAAGATCGAGCCGAAGTACAGCAACGATGCCGTGGTCTATGTGACCGACGCCTCACGCGCCGTGGGTGTGGCGACGCAGTTGCTGTCCAAGGAATTGAAAGCCGGTTTCGTCGAGAAAACCCGTCTGGAATACATCGACGTGCGCGAGCGCACGTCCAATCGCAGCGCCCGCACCGAACGCCTGAGCTATGCCGCCGCGATCGCCAAGAAGCCACAATTTGACTGGGCCGGTTATCAGCCAGTGAAACCGACCTTCACCGGCAGCAAGGTGCTCGACAATATCGATTTGAAGGTGCTGGCTGAATACATCGACTGGACGCCGTTTTTCATCTCCTGGGACCTGGCCGGCAAATTCCCGCGCATCCTCGAGGACGAAGTGGTCGGTGAAGCCGCCACCGCGCTGTACAAGGACGCCCGGGAAATGCTCACCAAGCTGATCGACGAAAAGCTGGTCAGCGCCCGCGCGGTATTCGGTTTCTGGCCGGCCAATCAGGTCAACGAAGACGATATCGAGCTGTACGACGATAACGGCAAGCCGTTGGCCAGGCTGCATCACCTGCGTCAGCAGATCATCAAGACCGACGGCAAACCGAACTTCTGCCTCGCCGACTTCGTTGCGCCGAAGGACAGCGAAGTCACCGATTACGTCGGCGGTTTCATCACCACCGCTGGTATCGGCGCCGAAGAAGTGGCCAAGGCCTATCAGGACGCTGGCGATGACTACAACTCGATCATGGTCAAGGCCCTCGCCGACCGCTTGGCCGAGGCCTGCGCGGAATGGCTGCACCAGCAAGTGCGCAAAGAGCACTGGGGTTATGCCAAGGACGAAACCCTCGATAACGATGCGCTGATCAAAGAGCAATACCGTGGCATCCGCCCCGCTCCCGGCTACCCGGCCTGCCCGGATCACACCGAGAAAGCCGCGCTGTTCACCCTGCTGGACCCGGAAGCGGCCGAAATGCGTGCTGGGCGCAGCGGCGTGTTCCTCACCGAGCACTACGCGATGTTTCCCGCTGCTGCAGTCAGTGGCTGGTACTTCGCCCATCCGCAGGCGCAGTACTTTGCCGTGGGCAAGATCGACAAGGACCAGGTGCAGAGCTATACCGCGCGCAAAGGCCAGGACCTGAGCGTGACCGAGCGCTGGCTGGCGCCGAATCTGGGTTACGACAGCTGAGATGCATGAGGCCCGACAGCACCTTGCTCCCGGGCCTCATCATTCATCCGCTCACGGGCGCCATGATGGGCCGGGCTGCGGTGAAGAAGGATCAGGTTGTGCCGTGCCTTCGCCCGCCAGTGCCAGACTCTGCATTTGCACGCGAGACAGTTCTTTCAACTTTTCAATGCGCGCTTCCGCCAGTTCGATCTCCAGTGCGGCCATCGCCTCCAGGTAGCGGTTACGAGTCGCCTCGCTATCGTCTTTGTCCGGGTAGAGGTCCTCGACCTCCTCCTGACGCCGGCTCGCGTTGCTTTCGAGTGTCTCGAATACCTCGGGGTTGCGCTCGCGCAAATAGCGGATCCAGTAATCGCGACCGATCAGATCCTCCAGAAACCTGTCCGACGCTTCATCGGCGAGAACGGCTGCACGCGCATCAATCAACCGCTGCCCGCGAATCGGTGTGGCGTACAGCATGTGCTCTGGTTGCGCCGGCAATTCCAGGCCGTCCGGCCAGCCGCGAGTCATGCCGATGCGGTATTGCAGGCGGACTTCCGCGCGGTCCTTGTACCTGGCGGCAGCTTCGGCCAGTCGGTCAACCCTTTCCAGGCGGAACAGACGTCGACTCAGATCAAGCAAGGCCCTGCCGCGCTGCTCCGGGCGGTGTCGTGGAATATCGCGCAGGGCGATGTATTCATAGACGCGGGTTTCCAGCTCGCTGAACGACAGGATTCGCCCATCAGGGCAGGTGCCGTGGGTTTCGGCGTTGAGAAACAACAGGTTGCGCAGTTGGGCATTTTCCGTGGCCGCCTCGATGACTTGCCAGACCCGATGGGTCAGATCGGCACCTGACAAACTGAATTCGAGGGTATCGGGCAGGGTCGAGAGCAAATGAAAGAACGGCTCATGGTTGTCCTGATCAGCCAATTGCAGCCATAACGCCTGCCGCGCGGCTTGCGCATCTACATGGGTGTACGTCATCCAGGCGGCCATCGCTGGCGCTGCCGTATCTCGCGCCGGATAGGCAATGAACTCCGCTGCCTGCACGACGGCGCGGGTATCAACGGGCCTGGCACCGCCACCCCCACTTGGGCCATCGCTGTCGGAGTCGGAGTCCGAATCCGATCCCTGACCGGAGCCAGTATCCGAATCGCTATCGGTCTCCAATTCGCGTTCGGCAATTTCACCCTGTAGAAAAGTCTGGGAATAACCCATGACATCACGGTCTGCGTTGGCCGCACTGTATTCGCGCAGTTGCTGCAGGCCATTGAGCGACAGCGAGTTTTCGGACAGGTCGGTGCCGTCCACCAGCGCTTCATGGTTGCCATCCAACAGCCGATCCGGAAAGACCATGATGTTGTTGCCCGACAGGTCCAGCCGTTGCAAATGCGCCAGATCGAGCACGTCATCAGGCCAGAATCCCAGGCCGTTCTGGCTGAGATCGAGGGTTTCCAGACGGGGGAAGTTGGTGGCGCTGAACTCCTCCAGCTGATTGTGGCTGAGGTCGAGCCAGCGCAACTGCGACCCACCCGCGTGCTGATACACGGTTTGTGCCACGGCCAGCCGATTACCGCTCAACTCCAGACGTTCCAGGCGGGTCAGACGACCGACAGCTTCGGGCAGCCGCTCCAGTGCATTGCCGTTGAGTTTCAGGGTGGTCAACTCAGGGAACGCCGGGCAAAAGAGGTTGAAGCTATCGACTGAAAACTTGACCCCGGTCAGATCCAGTGTCCGCACATGGGCAAACACGTTTGACAGCGCGGGCAGATCGCTCATGACCCCCGCTGAAAGGCTCAGCGTTGGTCCGGCAGACTCGGAAAGCCCTGTCAGACCGTCCCGCCAGCAATTGCGGATCCTCGTCGCGTTGAAGAACCTAGTGGACGATGACACGCTTTCACCAGGTCCTGGCGCCGCGCCGAAAATCCAGCCGTTCAACTCACGCGTCAGCGTCTCGTCACTCGCTCGCCACTGGGTCAGCCTGTCCGCCATTTGCTCCGGGGACAGGCCTTCAACGCGCAATCGGGCAACGCTGGCTTGCGCTTGTTCAAGGGTCAGCGAGGGAAATATCTCCAGCACACGGGCACTCATGTCGGAACTGGCGCCAGTTGCAGCAACGGGCGGAAGCGCTAACAGCTGGCCGGCGCGCTCCAGCGCACTTTCCGGCGGGGTCGCGCTTGGATTGGCCGGCAATGACGCCGTTTGCGCGTCGAACCGTTGCAAGGCGCCTTCCGGCAAACCAACGGACATTTCAATCCGGCGCTGCGCCGCCCGCATGTCCGCCTCGCCTTGAGTACTGAAGCGGTTGTTCTGCAGACGGGTCTTCAGCAGCACAGCGTCGTTGGCAAGCACCTGATCGGGGAGCGACCCAATGGTGTTATGTCGTAAATCCAATGTCCGCAAGTGCGGCAGGCTTTCCGCCCCGGTCGGCCATTGATTGAAGCCATTGGAGCTGAGGTTCAACGTCTTGAGCCCGGTCAGGCGAGAAACGTCCAGTGTGTCCAGGCGATTGAGCCGCGCATTGAGATGCTCCAGTTTGTTCAGGGTATTGAACTGGCTCTGCACCTCAGGGGTAACGCCGATAAGGTTGAGAGACACGTCCAGTTGCGTCAGGTGGCTTGCATCGGCGGGCCGGACCGGCAGTTCCGTCAATCCGCAGGCGGTGACTTCCAGGCTGGTGGTGCCACTGAATGCCTGGAGAAAATCGCGAATCTGGTCGATCGGCACATTCAACCGGTCCAGCCGAACGCTCTGCACGTGAGCAAACGCACCGGTTGGCAATCGCGGCAGCTCACTGACCGACTCCTCGCCCTGTACCCATGCAGTGTCCACCAGTTCAAACACACCGGCATCGTCGAGATCGATACTGGCTGCCCAGTTCGTCCCATTGAAAGGGCGAACGTCGTCGTTCAAGCGATAGCGCCGGCGGATGGCTGCACGCCAGTTCTTTTCCAGAGCAAGTACCACCCGTGCATTGGGCTGCGCTTGCCAGCGGGCGGCGGGAATTGCAGTGCGCAATCCATCAGACGCGCTGGCTTCGTAGAACTGGCGGAAAATCGCGGTGTGCTCTACACGCAGAATCTCCACAGCCTTGAGCCGGGTTTCCGGGGTATTCCAGAGGGTCATGATGCGCTGAGGCAACGGGTTGAGGCGGCCGGCTTCGCCCGTGAGGAACTGCAGTTCTCCGGCGCAATAGCGACGAACCATCAAGTCCAGATCGACCAGATGTCGCCACTGCCCCATGTAGTTTTTCACATAGTCGTAAGCGGGTTTGAACGCTTCATGGGAGAACATGGACCAGTCCAGCGACAAACCTGCCCAGAGTCTTTCGTGTCCGACATAGAGCGATTGGGGAATGGAAGCGATGGCGGTCTGCGTCAGGTCCAGTCGTTCCAGTTCAGGCAGTTGCTGCACATAGGCCGGCCATTGCGTCAGGCCCGACGCTTCGATCCGGAGTTTCTTCAGCCGTTTGAGGGGCGTCAGATCCAGGCCAGCGGCATGGCTCCCACCGTCGAGAAAAGCAAGATGAAGCTCCTCAAGGGCCGTCAGCGTACTCAGTCTGCTCGACAGGTCGGAGGCCATCACCGTGGCTGCCGTTCTGAATTTGAGTTTCCTCAGTGCAGACATCCGGGTCACAGTCAGAGGCAAGGTTGTCAGTGCCTGCTCATGCGCCATGTAGGCGCCAAACAGACTGCCACGCTCCCCCAGCGACAGCTTTTGCACGTTGGCAAATCGCGCCAGAAAGGCGTCCGCATTGGCGTCGGTGATGCCATTGCCGCCAATCGAAAGTTTACGCACATGGGCGAAGTCTGCCGTCAGCTCTGGCAGCGGGTCATAAGTGAGTATCGAAAGTTCATCGGCACCTGAAACTCCGGTGGACAAGGCGTTGCGCCAGCAGGTTTTCAACGCTTGCGCGGCGCGAAACTTGTGATCCGTTGCGGAACGTTCCCAAGGCGCCGCCGTGGATGTGCCTGCCCATTCATCCAGCGTCCTGTTCAACTGCTGCCATTCTTCGCGGCGTGATTGCAACAGCTGGAAAATCGCATTGTCGTCTTTACCCGTCCGGTACTGCTCGAGAATGAAACCGTTAGCCTGTTCGTAGGTAAGCTGCGGATAGACATCGCACACATGATCGGTCAGGTTCATTTGCAACCCGGCGCCGCGTCCGCTTGCGGGGTAACCGATCAACGTAGTGTTCACACGCACGGGCGGCTTGATCCATCTGACCTGTGGCGCGAGCAGCGCAGGCGCATCTGCCTGATGCCGATCGGCATGATCGATGATCTTTTGCTGTAACCGGGCCGACTGCCCCACCTCGGGCACACCGAGGCTGCGGCGTACGTCATCAGGCAGGGCGTGCATGATCGATGAGTAAAAGTTGTCGCCGTTGCGCGGCAGGCTGTTGAGTGCAAGACCGAGTTCGTCGAACGCCTGAAACTGAGCGCCTTTCTTGATCAGGTATTTCTTCTCGCTGGCTGTTTCACTGCCGATGCTGTCGAGCAGCAGGCCGGCGTCATTGCCCTCGCGAACTTCAATGCGAACGCTGTCGGTCCAACCCGGCAACTGCTCCAGGGTGTGCAACGCCAAGCGCCGGCTGTCCGCCGAAGCGACGTTTTCACTGCGCAGGCCGGCATAGGCCGCTACTTGTCGGCTTTGACGGGCGTACCAGCGTGCCTCTTCCAGCAGGCGTAGCGGCACTCGATGGCCTGAGTCCAGTCGCTCGAGATCATCGGGGCGTCCATGGGCCAGCACCGTTTGTGCCGCGGGTTCGCTGAGTCCAGGGCAGGCCTTCTGCAAACGCGCAATCCGCGAATCGATGGGGTCGGTTCCCTTGTAGAGGCTGTCGTAGATCGCCGGCTGACGAGTGTCGGCGTAGCCGGCGATCTGCTTACCGAACTCTGCCGGCCGGGCATCGCGCACGCGTGCGCCTTGCTCGCCCAGGAGCCGGGTGACTTCCGACTCGTCCAGCGCCGCGAGGATATGTGCTGGCAGGCCACCGCTGAGAATATCGGCCCGCGATATCTGAATCGGTGCCTTGACGCCGACGTCGCGAAAGCGCCGTGCGAAACCGTACCTGACCGACATGCCGGACAGTTGCTCGCCGTCGAATACTTCCAGCACCCGGTTCGCCGGCCAGCGCGGCATTTCGGTGATCAGCGGCAACGCATAGAGATACAGTTCGTCGATCGGTTTTGTCCCGCGTAACTGTTCGACTACCAGTGCCGCGTTGCTATCCGCCTGCATCACGCGCATGGCCTGGGTCAGCTCCGGTGGTGGCAGCGCAGAGTCGACGTGCATCTTGCGCAGAGCGGCGTCGCTGACACCGCTGATATCGGCAGCCTTGATCAACTGCGCGTCGGTGAAGGCTTCGGTTTCGTGGCCGATGCGCCGCAGCAGGGTCAGACGATCCCAGTCCCGCGGCCGCTCCAGCGTATGCCGCCAGGCACCGCGTCCGTTGCTCTCGAGCACTGGCTGCCAGGCGCGGGCATCGGTCGGGTGCTTGATGCGCCATTTGCTGATCGACTCATCGTAAAACTGCTCGTAGACCTTACCGCTCTGGCGGATGAAAGTCTGACCTTCCAGCACATGCTGGCCGGCAGGATTCGGGCCGGGGCTGTCTGGCAGCGTGACAGCGGACTCGTAGGCTCTAAGGTCGGCTCTCCACAGGCGAGCTTCGCCGTCGGGCAGTGTTACCGGCTGCAGCCGCTCGATGACCGGCACGGCTCTGGCACTGGAGATTTTCTGCACCCCGGCGCCCACCCCCGCCATCAACGCAATCTGCGCCAGATTCTCCGCGACATCGATCAGGTGATCCTTCGCCGCCCGACGATCGCCCTCACTCCATTCAATCGCGCCTTCCAGGGTTTCATTCAGCAATTGCCCGGCCATCACCACCATCATGACCTCGCCCAGCACCGGCACGAACATCGAGACCAGGTTCAGGCCGAGCATGCCGATCTGCAGCAGATGAGCGAGCTTGGCGTCCCGGGCCTTCGCATCGACATCCGCCGATGGCACGGCATGGCTGCGTGCGTCGGCCAATACCTTGGCGCGGCTCTGGGTGTAAAGGTATTGCCAGAGATCCTCATTGGGCGCCCAAATGCCCCGTCCGCTGCGACCGAACGTCGATGGCGCAATGTAGGGATCCGGCACAGGATCCCACCTGATCTCACGCTCGGGTGGCAGCTCACGGATCCGGGTGAACACCGAACCGCCCGCCAGTACCTGCGCCACAGCCAGCCATGGCGAGCGCCATATTGCCCAGGCATCGCTCGGGGAACCGGCCGCCTTTTGTCTGAACTGGCTGAAATAATAGGCACGCTGGTCATACGGCAGAAACTCGCTGAGAAAGCGCTGGTACGCGGTCGGTTCTGCGCCGGGCTCTTGGACGGGATCGCGGGCGGTAAGCAAGCGCTTGAATTCGTCGCGCATCTGCTGGACGGTGTAGCGCTTGAGCGGGTGGTCCGGATCGTGAGGGATGTAAAGGATCAACTCGTCGCTGTAGCGGTACTTCTGGCAAATGACAAACACCACGCACCCGGTGAGCCTTTTTTTCATCACGCCCAGGTCACTGAACCAGACCTGTTTATCGCCCATCCACGGGTGCATGTTGCCGTTGATTACCGACACAATCATTGCGTGATCCGCCGGCTCAATGTCTTTTTGCAACAGCGCCTGATCGGCTGCGGCGCGCATCGTCGCCTTCTGGCTGGCAATGAAGCGCTCGCTGAGCACCGCCTCTGCCACCGCATCGGCCGGGTGGAAGAATGTCGTCAAATAGCTCTGATACTGCTTGCCGACATCCAGCTCTCGGCAAAGCGTCAGGAACTGCGTCACCGTCAGGCCGATGCTCACGTGCTCGAATGTATCTGGGGTGGAGGTGGCTACCACGAAACCCGATGTCGGGTGATAAGCGCCCTGCTTGCATTCGTCAGCTTCGAAGTTGTGCAGCGCGGCTTCCAGCATCGACAGTTTGAGGACCTCGAAGGACGCCAGCTCGATCTTTTCAATGCCCAGTTCGACGGGACGCCGCAGGCACAGGAACGTCTTGTCGACATCGGTTTGTAATTGATGCCGATCCTTGAGCGCTTTGAGCAGCAATGGCCTGGCAAATGTCTCGACGTCCTGAAGGGTCGCCATGGTTCTATCTAGATCGTTCTGGGCGACAACACTGGCCTTCATGCTGTCGGCCAGCGTCTTGCGTTGTTCCGGCGTCGCGTCGAGGTACCACGCTGGCAGCGCAGTCGGAAGGTTCTTGAGCGCTTCGCGCCGTTGCGACGAAGCGCTGGACAGCCACGGCGGGATGGACTTTTCGAGAAAATCCCGGTGCAGGCTTTGCGTTGTATTGAGCTTTGTCGGCTGGCTGACAGCGACAACTCGTGCGAGCGGCGCAGCGTGCGGCGTCTCTGGGTTGGATGGGATAGTGACCATGATCACTCCTGGTTTGATGGAGCGATCAGCAGACCATGTCCCGTCAGCGGATCTGCGGTATCCGGGTATTGCCGGTGCGGCCGTGAGTAACCTGATATGTATCACTCACGGCGCAATCTTCAACGCCAGCCCGCGCCCGTCAAGGGCGGCTCGAAGGTCCCGGTGTCGGCGTGACTCGATCACCCTCTTCGGCCTCATCGGCAAAGCTCTGCAGATCGACAATCTCCCGACGTGTCAGCTCGAGACGTTTCTGGGTGAGCAGCCGTTCCATGGCCTTGGCTAGCTCGACCAGTTCCCGATCGTACTCTCGCGCATCGATTTCACCCCGGGAGAGCCGATCATCCAACGCACTCCAGCGTTCCTGGCGTTGCTGATCAACTGCGGAGTCAATCGCCTGCATCTCCAGAGGAAGGCGCTCCTCCAGATAGGTGATCCAGTAATCGCGGGCGATCATGCTCAATGGCAGTGCATCGGTCCGCTCCGCCTCGAGGATCGAGGCCCGGGTCTGAGTCAGCAGTTCACCGCTGAGGGGTTCGTCATAGAGCATGTAGGCCGGCTGCCCGGGCAGATCCACCCCATCGCCCCAGCCACCGGTCAGACCGATACGATATTTCAGGCGCACCTCGGCACGATCCCTGCCCCGCCCTGCGGCGTCAGCCAGCGTCTCGATCCTGTCCAGACGAAACAATTGTCGGGACAGACGCAATAACGCCCGGCCCTTTAGCGCCATCCGATGCACCGGGATGTCGTGCAGTGCCCGATACACCGACACCCGCACTTCCATGTCGCTGAATGTCAGAATCCGCCCGTCCGGGCACGTGCCATGGCTTTCAGCGCCGAGAAACAGCAACTGGCGCAGTTCGCTGCTCTCGGTGGCTGCTTGCATGACATCCCACATTCTGCGCGTCAGGTCGGCCGGTACCAGCCGGAAGTCGTCCGTGTCGCGCAACAAACGCAGCAACTGAAAAAAACGCTGGTGATCGGGCTCTTGCGCCAGTTGCGCCCAGATCTCCGCTCTGCGAGCCGCGAGCGTCACGTCGCTGCGCTGGAGCCACGGATCTCTTGATCTCGGAGCCACATCGTTGAGCGGATCCAGGATCTCTTCGACAGGCAGCACAGCGGCCTCAGGATCGTCCAGGTCCACATTGCCGACGTCGTCTTCGGGAATGCCGGCCGGTTCTGCGCCACCGAACAGATCGCCGAAAAGGTGTGTGTCGATCATCGTTTCAATGTTTCGGCGTGACATTCCCAGCACGTGCGACGCCGACTGCTCACGCGCATAGCGGCGCATGTCCTGCAAAGCAGAAAGGGACAAGCGTCGATTCTCGGAGAGGTCAGTCCCCCGGATCAGACGCTCGTGCTCGCCGCTGAACAATTCCCCGGGAATGCGTGTGAGCTCGTTGCCGCTCAGGTTCAAGCTGTGCAACTGCGGCGCTTCGAATACACGGCCAGGCCATGCAGTCAGGTGGTTGTAACGCAGGTCCAGGGTCTGGACAGCGCCAAAGTCGGGCGGGTTGAAGACACGAAGTTCGTTGTAGCCGACATCCAGCCTGCGAAGGCGCGCACGGGCCAGCAACGGGTAAAGGTCCGTCGCGTCCGCGAGATCGCAATACTGCATCTCCAGATGTTGCAGATGCTGCATTCGCAGTATCGGCGCAGGCACCGACCCCAAGGGATTGCCACTGATGTACAAGGTTTCGACGTGGGGAAAAGCCCCGAGAAACCCGTCCGAACCCCGCGTGGTCATGCCCACGCGGCTCAGATCCAGCGTTCTGACTGCAGGAATCGGCACTGCCAGTTCCGGCAAATCACCGGTTTGCAGGCCTTGAAAATCCAGATCCAGCCGGGCCCTGTCGACAGGCTCTGTGAGCCCGTCGAGCCAGGCTTCGAAGAGGCGCCTCGCCGCGACCGATCGGTCTCGCGCATTGGTCCTGTAGGTGTCCGTGCGCACTTCGCGGGTATAGAGCCAGTCATTCGCCCGACGGACCAATGCCTCGCCAAGGTGCTGCCATTCGGTGATCCGTGCTTCGATCTGCGCATCGCTCGCCCCCGACGCCCACAGATTCTGCAAGTGAAGCCGCGCTTGCTCGACCGGCATGAGGCGAGTCAGTCGTTGCAACTGCGTCGACGGCCCCGTTTGCCCTTGAAGCACCGTCGCGGCTTCCGGAAGCGAGAGCATCAGCTCGATAAACGACCAGCCTGTTTCCGCAGGAGGGAAAGCCTCCGGCACCGGTTCTGCAGCGAATCGCGCCAGCGTGCCCTGCCCCAGCCACCGTCCCTGCTCGATACGCCGTAGCGCCGCGTGCAGGCTTGCTTCACCCTCAGGACTGAATACGTTACCGGTCAGGTTGGCTCTCATCAGCGCGTCGGGATGGGTCAACACCGACGGTGGCAGTGACGAGACCCGGTTGTCTCGCAGGTCGAGCCAGGTCAACCGAGGCAGGTTTTCGGCACTGGCGGGCCAGGTTCGCAACTGCGTCGATCTCAGGCTCAGGGCACGCAATCGGCTCAACAGGCTGACATCGATGTTGCCCAGCGGGTTGTTACTCAAATTCAACCTTCTGAGACGCTGCAACCCGTCGATCTGCCGCTGCACGACAGGCGTAACCTCGATCCTGTTGCCCGCTGCATCCAGATGCGTCAGCGCTGACAGCTCATCCGGCGCAAAGGGCAGCTCGGTGAAGGTATTACCGCTGAATTCAAGTGATTCGACATGACTGAACGCGCGGAGAAAGTGCCGAGCCTGTTCAATGGGGACGTCCAGCCTTCCCAGGCGCACTGTACGCACGTGGGAAAAACTGCCTGCCGGCAGTGGCGGCAACTCGGTGATCAAGTCTGTAGCCGGCGATATGGCGTGGCCTGATCGGGTCACCGGCAGGTCAAATGTCGCCACGTTGGCGGTCAGGCCGTACCGTTGGCGAACCGTGCCATACCAGTTGGTTTTGAGCGCGCTGACGACGTCGGCGTTAGGCCCCATGGACCACTGGCGCCGGAGGGTCGCATAGCGTGTTCCATGCCGCAGGGAGGGTGTGTAGAACGCCGCGAAAATGGCTTCATGCTCCGCCCGAAGCTGTTCGATGGCGGTAACTCTGGCCTGCGGTGTCCCCCAGGCCGCGTTGAACGCTGCGGATAACGGGTCAGTGAAATTCGGCATTGGCGCCATGGTGTCGAGCTCGGCGCGGCAGAACTCGCCGACCATCTGATGCAGATCGAGCAGGTGGCCCAGTGGGCCGGAATATTGGCTGACGTATTCGTAAGCGCGCCGGAAGGTCGCCGGGGTCACCCTCGACCAGTCGAGCGCCAGCCCGGCCCAAAGCTGCTCTTGATCGTGATACAGCGATTCGGGCAGCGTCTCTATCAACGTATGCGTCAGATCCAGACGCTCAAGATGCGCAAGGCGCTCAACGTACGCGGGCCATCGCCACAAGGCACGGGGCGCGTCAATGCGCAGGCTGCGCAGGCGGGTCAATGGCGTCATGTCAAGTTCATGCAGAGTGGTTGAGTCGACTCCTGAGTAATCGATACGCAGCGTTTCCAGCCTGGCAAGCGAGCTGAGCCGTTGAGAAAAGCTCGGCGCCAGTAACGGGGCATCGGTGGAAAAACGCAGACGGTTGAGTCCGGGCATTCGGCCGACCGCCTCCGGCAGCGTCGTCAGCGCGCCGGTCCCAGACATGGGGCCAACGGCCTGTTGCCCCAGTTCGCCGATCGACAAATCCGTGACATTCGGGAAGGCCGCCAGAAAACTGTCCGCGTTGGCATCCGTTATGCCCTGCCCCGTCACTGACAGTTCATTGATATGAGCAAAGCGTGTGGAGAGCGCAGGCAACGGCGTATCGCACACCAACGACAGGCGCCCGGCTTCGGCCTCTTGCCCGGCCAGCGGGCCATTGCGCCAGGCATTCCTGAGTGCCTGAGCAACTTGCGCCCGGTGCAGCGCGGCCTGGCTCCCGGTCGGGCCTGCCTGCCATTGCTCCAGGGTGGTATCGAGTCTTTCCCAGTCTTCCCGCCGGGATTCCAGTTCGCTGAAGATCTGCGCATTACTTCTGCCGCGTTGCTGGGTGAGGAACGCCTCGGCCTGCCGCGCCTGCGGATAGAGATGCGCCACCCGTGACTCCAGGGATGGCGCAATGTTTGGTCCACGGCCACTGGCGTAATAGCCCTTGAGCCTCGCGCTCACCCGCACCGGTGGTTTGAACGCTTTGGCTTGCGGCGCCAGAACGTGCGCAGCTTGGCGTCGATGCGCATGGGCCGAGCCGATGATTTTATGTTGCAGTTCGCTGCCAGGGCTTCCTTCCGGCAAGTCAATGGCCAAGCGTATGTCATCGGGCAGCGCGTGCAGGAGCGAATGATAGAAGCTGCCCTCTGCATTCGATAACTTGTTGAGCGCTTCTGCGTGATCACCGAAGGCCTGGTAAGCAGGCCCGTTCTTGACCAGATAGCGTTTCATCGGCGCCGCGGGCTCACCGATGCTGTCGAGAAGCGCACCGGTTGTGCTGCCCTCGCGAATTTCCAGGCGCAATGTCTGCGGCCATCCTGGCAACTGTTCCAGCGCAAACAGTGCCAGCCTTCGGCTGTCTGCCGAAGCCAGGTTCTCGCTGTGCAAACCGGCGAATGCACGAACCTGGCGTCCCTGGCGAGCATGCCAGCGAGCCTCTTCAAGCATTTTCAACGGGGAGCGTCCGGCAGCGTCCATTCGAGCCAGTTCCGCCGCTGTTGCATGATCGAGCACATCCTCTGCGGCCGCATCGCTGAGTCCGGGACATTCACGCTGCAGCATGCGCCCACGTATGCCCAGCGGTTCGCTGCCTCGGTAAAGGCTGTCGAAAATGGCCGACTGTCGTGTATGGGCATAATCGGCGAGCCGGCGACTGAATGCGTCTGGCCTCGCTGGACGAAACTGCGCGTCGGCCGGGCCCAGGAGCTGGCGTACTTCGTTTTCCTGCAGCGCTGCCAGAATTCGTGCAGGCATTTCTCCGTTCAATACCTGCGCACGGCTGATACGGATGACCGGTTTGCGATCAAACCCGGGCAGTGACGTCTGCGCACCGTACCGAATCGATGATCCTTCGCCCTCGGCACCGAGGAAAAACTTCAGTATCCGATCAGCCGGCCAGTGCGGCATTTCGGTGACCAGAGGCAGTGCGTACAGATACCCCTCATCAATGGGCCTCGCTCCGCGTAGTTGCTCGATCATTTGCCTGGCTCCCCTATCGGCGCGAAACAGGCGCATCGCGTCGTGCAATTCAGGAGGTGGCGGTAGATGATCCATGTGCATTTTGCGCAAGGCGTTGTCACTGACGGCGCTGATATCGGCGAGCATCAACAGGGATTCATCGCTGAAGTCGTCGGTGATGTGCCCCATGCGCCGCAGCAGGGTCAGTCGCTCCCAGTCCATCGGCTGCTCCAGCGCCAGCCGCCAGGCGCCCTGACCGTTATGACTCAGGACTGGCTGATAAGCGTCGGCATCGCTGGGATGTTTGAGACGCCATTGAGCGGTTGACTCATCGAGTGTCTGTTCGTAAAACCTGCCGCCATGGCGGAAACAGATTTTGCCGTCGATCCGGTACTGCCCCTGTGCATTCGGCCGCACTGATTCACTCAACGTGAGGTGCTGTTCATAGCCACTGAAGTCGGACTTCCACAGACGGGTTTCGCCAGTGGGCAGAGTCACGGGATGCAGTTGCTCGATCAGCGGCTCCGGCTTTACCGCCGTCAGCCGTTTGAAACCCGCGCCGACTGCCGCCATGACTGCAATCTGCGCGAGGTTCTCCGCCACATCCACGAAGTGCGCCTTGGCGGCGTGCCTGTCACCCTCGCTCCATTCGACCACGCCCTCGATGGTTTCGAACAACAACTGGCCGGCCATCACCACCAGCATGATCTCGCCCAGCACCGGCACAAACATCGACGCCACATTCAGCGCCAGCAGGCCGAATTGCAGCAGGCCTGACAGCTTGGCGTTTCGTGCACTGGCGTCCACGTCGGCAGTCGGAACCGCGTGGCAGCGGGCATCAGCGAAGACCTTCTCGCGGTGCTTTTCATAGAGGTAAGCCCAGAGGTCGGAATTGGCAGCCCAGGGAAAAGCCTGCACGTGGGGCATCAACGCGGCGGCAATGTAGGGATCGGGCTCCGGCACTCTCTTCGCGTATTTGGGCGAGGTTTTCCATATCTCGATTGCGGTCAGTGTGGCTTCCAGTATTTTGCGCCAGGGCGACGTCAGCCAGTCGGACGCAGAGTCGGCAACCTTCACGAACTGGTTGAAATAGTAAGGACGTTTTTCGTAGGGCAAGAACTGGCTCAGAAACCGCTGGTAAGGCGTCGGTTCGATGTCTGCCGACTGCCCTGGAACACGAGCGGTAAGCAGCCGCTTGAAGGTGCTCTGCATTTGCGTGCCGGTATAGCGCTTCAGCGGATGTACCGGATCATTCGGCACATAAAGAATCACTGCCTCGGTGGGGCGATTCCTTTCGGCGATCTTGAACGCAACACAGCCCACCAACCTGTGCCTCATCAGGCTCAGGTCCTGAAACCAGACCTGATTGCGACCGAGCCTGGGATGTCGCTCGCCTCTGATGACCGAAATGATCATCGCGTGGTCTTCCGGCAGAATGTCCTTGGTCAACAAAGCCCGATCAGCCGCCGCGCGCATGGCTGTTTTCTGGCTGGCAATGAACCGCCGGCGCAACCTCGTCTCGGCCTTGGGGTTTTCAGGATGGAAAAACGAATCGAGATAGGCCTGATACTTCGCACCGATATCCAGTTCACGGCACAGGCCGAGAAAGTTTCTGACCGACACATTTACTGGCACAGCCGTGTAGACCTCCGTGGCAGGGTTCTGGATTGCGAACCCGGAGCTGCGGTGAAACGCCCCGTACCGACATTCGTCACTTTCGAAGTTGTGCAGCGCCGCCTGCAGCAAAGGGAGCGTCAAGGATTCGTAAGTTCCGATTTCCTCGCCGAGGAGACCGGCGCGTATGGGGCGCCGGAGGCATAACAGGGTTTTGTCGACATCAACCTCGACCTGAAAACGGCTTTTCAGCGCCTGCATCAGGATGGGCCGGGCGAACGCATCAATGTCCTTGAACGCTGCCATGGTCTGGTCCAAGCGCGTCTGCGTGCTGAAACTGTGGCCGTAGCTTTCATGCAAAACACGACGGTGTGCCGGTGCCACGGTGCTGTACCAGTTCGGCAGGACGGCCCTGGCCTGTTTGAACTCGGCCTTTCTCAGAGCAGAAGCATCGATCAGCCATCGCGGCACCGCAGCCTCCAGAAAAGGCCCGTGCAGGCTCTCGGTAGCAGGCGGTGGTGCAGGCTTGTCCGTGGCTTGAGGAATAAGGAAATCGGGGGACATACATCGCTCCTGTAAATGGAGCGACAGCACATCACTTGTATGGGTGGCTTCAGCGGTACAGGGTTATAGGCAGAGGCGGCAGTTGTAACGACGTGTCTGCGAACAGCCGAGCGCTATTTGACTATGCTTGAGAGGCACAACTTTCAGCGGAGGGATTTATGGACGATCCAGTCGACAAGAAACCGCCGACCCTTTGGCAAATGTTGCAAAGCGTCATGGCAGCGGCGTTCGGCGTACAAAGCGGCAAAAACAGGGAACGAGACTTTACCCATGGCAAACCCAGTCATTTCGTGATGTTGGGCATTCTGTTCACGGCGCTGTTCGGGTTGACGCTGTTTGCCATCGTCAAACTGGTGCTGCATCTGGCCGGGGTGTGAACCGGCACGCTGAGGTGTTGGCTACATGGCTTCATGCGGATGCGCAGGGGGCCGGGCCCAGGAAAAGGCCCGGAACCTGGCTTACTGGTGGCTGACCCAGAAGACCGCTGTCCCTACTACGAGAATGATCAGGAACAGAATGGCCCATGCGTCGACACTGCTGTCGCTTTTTCTGGCTTTGGTCGGGTTGCTCATTGCATCGCCTCTTGTCGGTTTTATCGGTGATTGCACAAAGACTCGATCACAGTTAAGACGATGATTGTCCGCACTACAAATGTGGATTAGTTGACAGTGATGCGTGTTAGGCGATTTGGTTCTTTCCATATACTCAAACATCACTTTTGCGCATAACTGCAAACGGGTATATTGCCCCGGCTCCGTCAGGAGTGCGCGGCCGTGCGCGCAGAATTGCAGAGGCATCATCGGACTCCAGCAAGCGAAAACGCAGCGTTTTCCGAGTAGCCCAAGCCTGAGAACAGGACTTATATGTACGTATACGACGAGTACGATCAGCGGATCATCGAGGACCGCGTCAAGCAGTTCCGTGATCAGACCCGACGCTATCTGGCAGGTGAGCTGAGCGAAGAAGAATTCCGCCCCCTGCGCCTGCAGAATGGCCTGTACATCCAGCGCTTCGCTCCGATGTTGAGGGTGGCGGTGCCTTACGGCCAACTGACTTCGCGCCAGGTGCGCATGATGGCCAGGATTGCCCGCGACTACGACAAGGGCTACGCCCACATCAGTACGCGGCAGAACGTGCAGTTCAACTGGCCGGCCGTGGAAGACATCCCGGACATTCTCGCCGAACTCGCGACCGTGCAGATGCACGCTATTCAGACCAGCGGCAACTGCCTGCGCAACGTCACCACCGATCAGTTTGCCGGCGTCGCCGCCGATGAAGTGATCGATCCACGCCCATGGTGCGAGATCGTCCGTCAGTGGACCACGTTCCACCCGGAATTCGCCTACCTGCCGCGCAAGTTCAAGATCGCCGTCAACGGTTCGACCAGTGACCGTGCCGCCATCGAAGTCCACGACATCGGTCTGGAACCTGTCCATAACGCTGCTGGCGAGTTGGGCTTCCGCGTGCTGGTTGGCGGTGGCCTCGGTCGTACGCCGGTGGTAGGCGCATTCATCAACGAATTCCTGCCATGGCAGGACCTGTTGAGCTACCTCGACGCCATTCTGCGTGTGTACAACCGCTATGGCCGTCGTGACAACAAATACAAGGCGCGGATCAAAATCCTCGTCAAAGCGCTGACTCCGGAAGTGTTCGCGCAGAAAGTCGATGCGGAAATGGAGCACCTGCGCGGTGGCCAGACCACGCTGACCGAAGCCGAACTGCATCGCGTTGCGAAGCACTTCGTCGATCCGGACTACAAGACCCTCGAAAACCAGACCGTGCGATTGGCCGATCTGGACAAAGAGCATCCGGGTTTCGCCCGCTGGCGCAGCCGCAACACCCTGGCGCACAAGAAGCCTGGCTATGTCGCTGTGACGCTGTCGCTGAAGCCGACCGGTGTTGCCCCCGGCGACATCACCGACAAACAGCTCGACGCCGTCGCCGATCTGGCCGACCGCTACAGCTTCGGTCAGCTGCGCACCTCTCATGAGCAGAACATCATTCTTGCCGACGTCGAGCAGAGTCAGTTGTTCACCCTGTGGGGCGAGTTGCGTGAAGGCGGTTTCGCCACACCGAACATCGGCCTGCTGACCGACATCATCTGCTGCCCGGGCGGCGACTTCTGCTCGCTGGCCAACGCCAAGTCGATCCCGATTGCCGAATCGATCCAGCGTCGCTTCGACGATCTGGACTACCTTTTCGATATCGGTGAGCTGGACCTGAACATCTCCGGCTGCATGAACGCCTGCGGTCACCACCACGTGGGCCACATCGGCATCCTCGGCGTGGACAAGAAAGGCGAAGAGTTCTATCAGGTCTCCCTCGGCGGCAGCGCCAGCCGGGATGCGAGCCTGGGCAAGATCCTCGGCCCGTCCTTCGCTCAGGAAGCCATGCCGGACGTGATCTCGAAGCTGATCGACGTGTACGTTGAGCAACGCACCGAAGACGAGCGCTTCATCGACACCTACCAGCGTATTGGCATCGACCTCTTCAAGGAACGCGTCTATGCAGCGAATCATTAAGAACAACGAAGTCGTCGACGAAACCTGGCACTTGCTGCCCAAGGATTTCAACATCGACGAGATCAGCAACTGCGACGATCTGATTGTTCCTCTGCAGTTGTGGCGCGAGCACAGCCGCATGCTCAAGGCCCGTGATGGCGGTCTGGGCGTGTGGCTGGATGCCGACGAGGAAGCCGAAGAAATCGGTGAAGACGTCAGTGAGTTTCAAGTGATCGCGCTGAACTTCCCGGCGTTCACCGATGGCCGCAGTTACTCCAATGCCCGTCTGCTGCGCGACCGTTACGGTTTCAAAGGCGAGCTACGGGCGATTGGCGATGTTCTGCGGGACCAATTGTTCTACATGCATCGCTGCGGTTTCGACGCCTTCGCCATCCGCGCCGATAAAGACCCGTACGAAGCACTGGAAGGTCTCAAGGATTTCTCGGTGACCTACCAGGCCGCCAGCGACGAGCCGCTGCCGTTGTTTCGTCGGCGCTAAGCCTGCGGGTTTACTGCGGACACAAAAACGCCGGTCATTGACCGGCGTTTTTTTATGCCTGCTTGTTTACCAGAAGCGTTGCTGGGTGAGGCGGCTCCACCAGCTCAACAGCACACGATCCACCGAACCGCTGGCAGCCATGCCGATGCGTTCCTGCAGGCTTTTGCGCTCGGCGTAGTGCAGATGGTAAACCTCGGCCTGTCTGGCTTTCTGCGCCAGATATTCATCGCTGGTCTTCAGTTCGTCCACCAGCTGGTTTTCCAGGGCAGCGATCCCCAGCCAGATTTCGCCGGTGGCCACTTCATCGATTGCCAGTTGCGGGCGATAACGGGCGACGAAGTTCTTGAACAGCTGATGGGTAATGTCGAGGTCTTCCTGAAATTTCTCACGGCCCTTTTCGGTGTTTTCGCCAAACACCGTCAGGGTGCGCTTGTATTCACCGGCAGTCAGCACTTCAAAATCGATGTCATGCTTCTTCAGCAGGCGGTTGACGTTAGGCAACTGCGCGACCACACCGATGGAACCGAGTATCGCGAATGGAGCGCTGATGATCTTGTCGCCGATGCACGCCATCATGTAGCCGCCGCTGGCCGCGACCTTGTCGATGCAAACGGTCAATGGCACGCCCGCATCGCGGATTCGGGCCAGTTGTGACGACGCCAGACCGTAGCTGTGCACCATGCCGCCGCCGCTTTCCAGGCGCAGAACCACTTCGTCCTTCGGCGTGGCCAGGGTCAACAGCGCGGTGATCTCGTGACGCAGGCTCTCGGTGGCCGAAGCCTTGATATCGCCGTCGAAGTCGAGCACGAATACCCGGGACTTCGGCTCTGGCTGGGTCTTCTGCTTCTTCGCGCTTTTTTCGGTTTTCGCTTGGCCCTTGCGCAATGCCTTGAGCTGATCCTTGTCGAGCAGGGTCTGCTCCAGGCGCTCACGCAGGCCTTTGTAGAAATCGTTGAGCTTGCTGACTTGCAACTGGCCCGCCGATTTGCGCCGTCCCTTGCTGCGCAACGCGGCGAAACTGGCGAGCACCACCAGAATGGCGACCACCAGGGTGACAGTCTTGGCCAGGAAGCTGGCGTATTCGGTGAAAAAATCCACAGAGACTCCTCAAAGCAATGCGTGAACATGTAACACACGCGGAATGGCTCCAGCATACCCATGCGCCGGCTCGTCGGCCAGCCGTGAAACCTCTGGCAACACGCCTGTAACGGGCATTTCAAACAAGCGTATGTTTTTTCATTGACAGCTCTACGTCATCCTCATAACCTCGCCTGACCTTCAACGTACCGGGATGACGCGGACGTGGGCAGCATCTACTTGATACGACATGGCCAGGCCTCCTTTGGTGCAGACGATTATGACGTTCTGTCACCAACCGGCGTTCGTCAGGCAGAAATCCTCGGCCAGCACCTTGCCGATCTGGGCATCAACTTCGATCGTTGCCTTGCCGGTGACCTGCGTCGTCAACAGCACACCGCCACCAGTGCACTGGAACAATTCAGTGCCAGAGGCCTGCCGGTTCCCGTTCTTGAAACCGATTCCGCCTTCAACGAATTCGATGCCGATGCGGTCATCCGCGCCCTGCTCCCGGCGATGCTGCCGGAAGAGCCGGAAGCTCTCGACATCCTGCGCAATGCCGCGCAGAACCGCGGTGAGTTCCAGCGCATCTTTGCTTTGATCGTCGAACGCTGGCTCGCGGGCACTTATGACACCCCGGGGCTGGAAAGCTGGCTGGGTTTCGTCGAGCGCGTTCAGGCCGGTCTGCACCGTATTCTCGATGTGGCGGAAAAAAACCAGAAAATCGCCGTGTTCACTTCCGGCGGCACCATCACCGCCCTGCTCCACCTGATTACGCAAATGCCTGCCAGACAGGCCTTTGAACTGAACTGGCAAATCGTCAACACCTCGCTCAACCAACTGAAGTTTCGCGGTCGCGAGGTGGCTCTGGCTTCCTTCAACAGTCACGCACACCTGCAACTGCTGAAGGCCCCGGAACTCATCACTTTTCGCTGAGTCCGGCTTACTGTGACCCTGGCTGTAACCACCCAGCTCCCATGACCAAGAAAGGATCGAACCATGACCTCCGTAGCTGATGCCGTAAAAGCAATGCAAGCCAAGTTCAACCCAGCAGCCGCTGCCGGTCTGGACCTGGTCTTCGGTTTCAACATCACCGACGAAGACAAGCAATACGCACTGATCGTCAAAGACGGCACCTGCGACATCCAGGAAGGTGAAAACCCGGACGCCAACTGCACGCTGGTGCTGGACAGCGAAACCCTGAAAGGTATCGTCAGCGGCGAAACCGACGGCATGCAGGCGTTCATGGGCGGCAAGCTGCGCGTTGAAGGCGACATGATGCTGTCGATGAAACTGTCCGAGCTGTTCCCTTCGTAAGAAGCTGCTGGGTTCAAACAAATCCCGCCCTTGTGGCGGGATTTGTCGTTCATGCAAGGGGAATCAGCGCAGGGCTCGGCTTCGTCCTCCGCTCGCGGAGATACGATCAAACCTCCTGCAACAACCGCGTATCCAGCCCGAACCGCTCTTGCGAAACCATCCTGAACTGACCCTCCGCCAGATCGCAACTCACCAGCAAATTCCACGAGTGCCTCGTTGCCACCGAAGGCACCAATACAAAAGGGTGTTCAGCCAACAGTGCATCGGCAAACTTTCGCTGGTTGGGCGAGGTTTTCATCGGGGTGAGCCAGTGCGGATTGGGCACATCCTCCGGCTGCACGATTCTCACGCTGGCTTGGTGAACGATTTCAAAACAGGTCAACACATAGGGTTCCTGATCAAGCGCGTCGAAACTGCCATGGGCGGCCACCTCAAGAATCGCTGTGGATGGATCGACTGACGCGTACACGACTCGCCGTCCAGGCGTATTCCAGCGGCCGCCGTCCCGTTTCGAACCCAGACCGCTGTCCCAGGTTTCGCTGTACACCGCGCGATCCAGCCGCCAGGCGTACCAGCGATCATCCCAGGGCAAGGGATTCATTGATAAACCCCGTATTTGATCTGGTTCAGATACTCCTCCACCATCCTGAACCCCAACGCGTGTCCCACCAGATCGAGTGGCACATAGCCGTAGAAGTAGGTTGCGCGTTGCTTCAGCCAGGATTCAGCCTTGGCCTGACGCCCGAACACTTCGGTGGCCAGTTCCAGTGCCGCGGCATATTGATAAGCGAGGATGCTCTGCGGCGTGTCCAGACGCACCGGCGCGCCTTCCTTGAGCAGACGTCGCACAGTTCTCACGGATCTGCCGGTGATGCGTTTGACCATCTCGCCCTGCTGGTACAGCTCGGAGGAGGCAATCATGTTGACCACATCGAGCAGCTCGAATCCTTCGCTTGTGCAGCGCAGGACGAGCATCGGGTCGTCGCCGGTGTCCTGTCCACGCAGCAGCAACTCCAGAGGCTTGCCCTCGAGCTTCTTCAAGCCGGTGAGCCGGGGCGCTTTGGCAGTCGGCATGGCGACGTCCTCCGAGGGGCATCTGGCGCGATCGTCGCGCCAGTAATGGCGAGGGGAATAAGCAGGCGTATGGCTTTCAATCAGTGGGATTCGCATGTTCCATCCTTTGTCCGGGTCCGGAGCGATCTGTGCGCTCGATGACTTCAATGTCAGGACTGATGCTATAGCCCCAGCGTCCGACGACCAACCTGAAAAAGTCGTCAGAAATATCCACGTATCTGATCGAAACACTCCTGTTTCCGTAGGACCTGAACGGAAATTTCAGCGCGTGAATTCTCGCCTTGCCTGACACAACGTTGACCTCGGTCACCTGTGGACGTGCAAGCACTGCGTACGCTTCCCGCTCCATCGAAAGCCAGGGAAGGCTCACCGGGAGCCTGCGGCCGACTCACTCAAGGAAGAATCCCATGCAATCGCTCAAGATCATTCTGCTGGCGTCAGCGTTCAACGGCCTGACGCAACGGGCCTGGCTGGAACTGCGTCACGCTGGGCACTTGCCCAGCGTGGTGCTGTTTACCGACCCGGCTTCGGTGTGTGAACAGGTCGAGCACAGCGGCGCCGACCTGGTGATCTGCCCGTTTCTCAAGGACCGTGTGCCACAGGCACTTTGGGCCGATGCCCGGCGTCCGGTGGTGATCATTCATCCCGGCATCGTTGGCGACCGCGGCGCCAGCGCACTGGATTGGGCGATCAGCAACGAACTGCCGACCTGGGGTGTCACCGCGCTGCAGGCGGTCGAAGAAATGGACGCCGGGCCGGTGTGGGCCACCTGCGAATTCAACCTGCCTGCGGGCATGCGCAAATCCGAGTTGTACAACGGCCGCGTCAGCGATGCGGCGCTGGTGTGCATCCGCGAGGTGGTGGAAAAATTCGTCGAAGGGTTGCGGCCGGTCGAACTGGATTACGCCGATCCCAGCGTGCGCGGGCGCCTGCAACCGAACATGAAACAGGCTGATCGCAGCTTCAGCTGGCACGATTGCGCGCGCTTCATCAAGCGCTGTATCGACGCAGCAGACGGGCAACCGGGCGTGCTGGCAAGTCTGGCTGGCGGGCAGTATTACCTGTATGACGCTCACCTTGACTCGCGAAGAGGCACGCCCGGCGAGATTCTTGCGGTACATGACGACGCGGTGTTGATCGCTGCCGGCGACCAGAGCCTGTGGATCGGCGCGCTGCGACGCAAACCTCAACCCAGCGAGGAAACCTTCAAGCAACCGGCCCGGCATGTGCTGGCCGGACAACTCAACCATGTGCCAGTGCTGGGCTGGTCGATCGCCACACAGCCGTTCAGCGACGAAGCGTATCAGCCGATTCGTTACCGTGAGTCCGGGCATGTCGGGGAACTGACGTTCGAGTTCTACAACGGCGCGATGAGCACCGAGCAATGCCAGCGCCTGGTCGCGGCACTGCGTTGGGCCAAGGCCCGGGATACGCAAGTGCTGCTGATCAGGGGCGGCCGGGGCAGTTTTTCCAACGGCGTGCACCTGAACGTGATTCAAGGCGCGCAGGATCCCGGCGCCGAAGCCTGGGCCAACATTCAGGCAATCGACGATGTCTGCGCCGAACTGCTCAGCGCGCGGCAACTGGTGGTCAGCGGCGTGACCG
This sequence comes from Pseudomonas sp. HN2, assembly GCF_020736465.1. Taxonomy (NCBI): domain Bacteria; kingdom Pseudomonadati; phylum Pseudomonadota; class Gammaproteobacteria; order Pseudomonadales; family Pseudomonadaceae; genus Pseudomonas; species Pseudomonas sp. HN2. Next base: position 2,758,933 of record NZ_CP085885.1, on the reverse strand, counting down.
GCAACGCCGGCGCGGGCGGCGTGATGCTGGCGCTGGCGGCGAACATCGTGTTTGCCCGCGCCGATATCGTGCTCAATCCGCACTACAAAAGCATGGGTCTGTATGGCTCGGAATACTGGACCTACAGCCTGCCCCGCGCCGTCGGCCCGACGATCGCCGAGCAATTGACCCAGGCCTGCCTGCCGATCAGTGCGGTGCAAGCCTGGCAACTGGGCATGGTTCAGGAGATCGGCCCGCGCTGTCCGGACGAGTTTTCCCTGTGGCTGCTGCAACGAGCGAATAGCGTATTGAGTGATCCCGCTTATGCGGCGGTGCGCGAACGCAAGTTGCGGATCGATCAGGCACTGATCCGTCGATGCCGAGACGCGGAGCTGGAGCAAATGCAGGAGGACATGCTGCATGACCGCAATCGCTTTGCCGAAAAGTGCAGCCACTTCGTCTACAAGCGCAGGGTGTGTGGCACGCCGGCGCGCCTCATAGAGGATTGGGCGCGAGTGGGCTTGCTTGAGCGCACCGAGTTGGCCAGTTGATCTTGTGGTGTCTGCTTTCCCCTCACCCTGGCCCTCCCCCAGGGTGAGGGCCAGGGTGAGGGGCTTTTGACTTACAATGCGCCCCACCCCAGACACCGGCCCGCCCCATGGACATCGACCTCGCCCGCACTTTCCTCGAAATCGTTCGTCACGGCAGTCTCGCCGCCGCCGCGCAGAAGCTGTTCGTCACGCAAACCGCGATTACCGCACGGGTGCAGAAACTCGAAAGCCAGTTGGGCAGTACGCTGTTCGTGCGCAATCGCGCCGGGGCGAAGTTGACGGCCAATGGCGAAGCGTTCGTGATCTACGCCAATCAACTGGTGCAGACCTGGGAAGCCGCGCGCCGCGACTTGCCGCTGCCCGAGGGTTATCACAACGTTCTGCACATTGGTGGCGAGGTCAGCCTGTGCAATCCGCTGATGCTCAGCTGGGCGGCGGAACTGCGCGAAAAAATCCCCGGACATGCGTTGCGCATGGAAATCCGCGATGGCGAAAACCTGCTGCGTCAACTCGAACTCGGCGTGCTCGATGCCGCGCTGGTTTATCAGCCGGAATACTGGCCCGGGCTACAGGTCGAACAAGTGCTGGAAGAAAAGCTGATTCTGGTGCGCGCGCCCGAGCGCCCTGATCCTTACGTCTACATCGACTGGGGCCCTGACTTCCGCCGTCAACATGACGCCGCGCTGCCGGAAAAAGCCAAAGCGGCGCTGAGCTTCAACCTCGGCCCGCTGGCCCTGCAATACATCCTCGAACATGGCGGCAGCGGCTATTTCCGCACCCGGGTCGTGCGCACGTATCTGGAAACCGGTGCGCTGGAAGCCGTCACCAAAGCGCCGGAATTCGGCTACCCGACCTACCTGGTGTATTCGCGCGATCGCGACTCGGCCGTGCTGCAGCAGGCCTTCGATCTGCTCCGCGAAGTGATCCGCACCGATGACGACTGGTCGCAGCGCTGGAACCCTCTGAGCTGACACCGCAGGCGCAGTCCGGAGCATGGCGCTTGTGACCTCAAGGTTGGCCCTGCAGACATCAGCGGATCGGCTACTCTGCCGGGTATAACGACAATACCCGCAGGTGAAAGCGTTGAGGCAGACCACCGAGACATTTCGCAGCCGCTACCGTGCGGCCATTCACCCTTTGTACAACCCATGGCTGCACGGCATGTTCGTGCTGCTGTTCGGCACTCTCGCGATCACTGCGTTCTGGCGCACGGTGCATTCGGTGAGCTGGCTGGAATGGCTGACCGTGCCGTTGACCCTGCTGCTGTTCAATTTCGGCGTGTACATGGTCCATCGCCATCTCGGTCATCAGAAAAAAGCGTTCGCAAAGATGTTCTACGCCCGGCATGCCGGCGACCATCACAGCTTTTTCACCCCCGGCCATATGACCTACGACAGTGCGCGAGACTGGCGGGTGATTCTGTTTCCGGCCTGGCTGATCGTTATTCATACGCTGCTGATCACCCTGCCCCTGTGGTGGCTGCTCGCGCAGGTCAACGCCAATGTCGCCGGGCTGTTCGCCGGGTGCATGGTGCTTGGATATCTGCTCTACGAAGTGTTCCATGCCTGCGAACATCTGCCGCCGCAAAATCCGTTGAGCCGTTTGCCGTGGATCCGCCAGATGCGCCGTCTGCATGAATTGCATCATCGCCGCGAGCGCATGCAGGAACGCAATTTCAACATCGTTCTGCCCTTGATGGACTACCTGTTCGGCACGCTGTATCGCGAGCCGGAACCCGCCCCTTTGAGATATTCGAAAATGCCCATGACGCGCATGCAGCACGAGATCGACATCGCCGGCGAACCGGTCGCCGTGCTGGCCTATGCCGCCAGCGTCAGTCACTGGCCGGACTGGCATCCCTCCTCATTGAAGATTGACGGTCCGCAAGGTCCGCTGCATGCCGGTGCGCGCTTCGAAGAGGACATTCATGCCGGCGGACGTGCCGGCCATTTGCGCTGGGAAGTGACGGAATATCTGCCGGGACGGCGCTGGTGCGCCCGCGCGCAAAGCGATCAGGGCTTGTCCTTGCGGCTGACTTACGAGTGCTCGGCGGAGGCTGGCGGCACGCGCTTCGTGCGTACGCTGGAATATCGCTTTGACGGCTTGCTCATGCGCCTCGCCAATCGCCTGTTGCTCAAGCGGCGCATCGAACGCGAGTCTGCGGCGTCCATGCTCGCCCTGCGCGACACGGCCGCACAGTTCATCGGCGCGGCGAGGGCCAGCGCGTGAAATTACGTCATCTGCCGGGCCTGCTGATCGTTCTCGTCATCGCCTTCTTGCTTTTGCTGCCAACCAAAGTCGAACCGGTGGCCTGGACACCGCCACCGGCGCCCTCGCTGAAAGACGGTATCTACGCGGACAACAAGCGCCTCAAAGGTGTGGCGAAGGTCGGGCCGAGCGACATCGAAGGCCCCGAAGCCTTGTTGCTGGAGGACGATTTCCTCATCACCGGATTACATGACGGCAGGCTGATTCGCAGCAGCCTCGACGGCACGCAGCGCAAGGTACTGGCCGACACCGGTGGCCGCCCGTTGGGCCTGGCCCGGCATCCGAACGGCATGCTGGTGATTGCCGATGCGGTCAAGGGTTTGCTGTCGCTGGATGCGCAGGGACAAATGATTCCCTTGACCACCGAGGCCAACGGTGTGCCATTTGGATTCACTGATGATGTAGCGGTCGACAAGTCAGGCCACTACGCCTACTTCAGTGATGCCTCCAGCCGTTGGGGCTACGGCCAGGACGGCGAAGCCATCATCGAGCACGGCGCCGACGGACGCTTGCTGCGCTACGACTTTCAGACCGGCAAGACCAGCGTGCTGCTCGACAAACTGCAATTCGCCAACGGCGTGACTCTTGGCCCGGACGAGGCCTATGTGCTGGTCAACGAAACCGGCGCCTACCGCATCAGCCGCTATTGGCTGAGCGGGCCGAAGGCTGGCACCCACGACGTGTTTATCGACAACTTGCCAGGGCTGCCCGACAACCTCTCGTTCAATGGCAGCGATCGTTTCTGGGTAGCCCTGTATGCGCCGCGCAATGCCTTGCTCGACGGTACGGCTGAACATCCGTTTTTGCGCAAGATGATCGTGCGGGCGTTGACGGTCTTGCCCAAGCCTGTGGAGAAGCGTGGGTTTGTCCTCGGTCTGGATCTGGACGGCAAGGTGATCGCCAATCTGCAGGATGCGAGCGATGGCAATTATTCGCCGATTACCACGGTGCGCGAGTATGGGCAGTGGTTGTATTTCGGCTCGTTGAAGGCGGGGCATATGGGGCGGATAGGGTTGGATTCGGCGCTGAAGTGAGTCAGCGGGATTTGCGCGCAATTGAATTGCGCTATCGCGAGCAGGCTCACTCCTACAGGGGTACGCATTTCAAATTGTAGGAGTGAGCCTGCTCGCGATAGCGGTCTGTCAGTTGCTGGATCTATCGAACTTGTCAGGATCGTCGTCTTCGGGAAGGTCCTCGACCGGTTCTTCAGGATGCGCAGTGGTATGCGCCGGGCTGTTCGGTTCGGGACGGGTGGGAATCGGGTCGAAACCGCCCTGCTCTTCACTGGGGAATCTGGGGTCGTTCATGTGGCACCTCGCAACGAGTCGATGGTTTGCAGACTCTGCACATTGGAGGTGCCGTATGCCGTAGCCGTTCCCTTGGGAAAATGACCACGGGTCGGGCGATTACTGGCCCGTCAGCGGCTGCCCCGCCAGTTGGGCGACGATCTGCTCCTTGACGATTACACGCTTCTCTTTGAGCTTTTTCAGGTCATCGTCAGTGGGGGCGTCTGACTTGGCGTTCTCGGCCTCGACGACCGCTTTATCGACATCAAAATACTTGTTAAGCAACGAATCCAGCTTCGGATCCTCGGAGCGTTTTTGCTCGATCTCTTCCTTCTTGCAGCCCAGGTCCTGATACAGATCATGTGAAACCGGCATGAAACACCTCCATCAATTTGATCGACGACCAGCGCGACCGATGCGCTGACTCATTATCAGCATGGCCTTGGGCAATGGCTTCTGTCGACTCCCTGTCAGACCAGCGGTTGCCGTTCGTCGCCCTGTCGTAAATGCGATAAAACCTTTGCCGTGTCCTCCCGCTCCATTGGATAACGCTCACAAAAACCTGCGTGGAGATACCCAATGGACGGATTCAACCTGCGTCATCTCGCCCTGGCTGTTGCACTGTCTGCCGGCATGGGCAGCGCCTTTGCCGCGACTGACAACGACTTTGTCGATAACGCCGCTGCTGGTGGCATCGCTGAAATCGAAACCAGCCGCCTGGCCCTGGAAAAAAGCCAGTCCGCCGACATCAAAGCCTTTGCCAACCAGATGATCACTGATCACAGCAAGGCCAACGATGAACTGGCGGCGATTGCCAAAGCCAACGACATCGAAGTCCCGGACACCACCACCCTGGTCAAGCAGGCCAAGGAAAAGATTCTCGACATGCGCGATGAATCCTTCGATGCGGCCTACGCCAATAACCAGGTCAAGGCTCACGAAGAGACGATCGAGCTGTTCAAGAAGCAGGCGAATACCGTGACCGATGACAAGGCCAAAGGCGCTACTGAACTGAAAGCGTTCGCGCAGAAAATGCTGCCGGCGCTGGAAAAACATCTGGCCCACGCCAAAGAGCTGCAAGCCAAACACCCGAGCAAATAAACGCCCGGGCAATAAAAAAGGCCGCATCCATCGATGCGGCCTTTTTGCGTTCTACCGATCAACCGCCATCGGTGTCGATGTCGGCGTCGGTGCTTTCGCCCGGTGCGGGGCGGTCCGGGTCAGGCTTGAAGCCGGGGCTGAATTCGTTGTTGTTGTCGTCGTGATGCTGTTTCTGATCAACTTCGCTGGCCGCACTGTCGGCCTGCCCTTTTTCGGCCGGTGCAGGCTTGGTTTGCCCCGGTGTTTGCGGGTCGATCGCCGGATCGTTGCGGTTAATCGACTCAGAGGACTGATTTTGCTGTTGCGGCGCTTGCTCGTTCATATCCACCTCATTCATAGTCCTGCCTCCCTCTTCCAGCACGACTGGAAAACGTCGGGCATGCAGATTCGAAGCCTGACGCCGTAGATTCGTTCAAAAGATCGTTGCCTGCTGCCACGCCGACTAGAGTTACCGGGGTGTTCGACGCGGCAGGCAGAAAAATTCAGCGCTGGATGAACAACTATTTCAAGCGGCAAATGTCAGTCAATTCGCGCCGGCCATTTCGCTGCGCCGGCCCCCAATACGTATCGGAGCGACACGCACATGGCAGCAATGCAGAACAGCACAGTCGAAGCAATCAAGAACAACCAGACGCAACTGCTGAGCGAATGGACCAAACGCCTCGAAGCCAGCGGCGCCACGCGCAACCTCAAGGAACATGACCTCGCGCAACAGACCCGCGATTTGCTGAGCCTGCTGCTGACCGGCCTGGAAAACGGCAATGGCAGCAAGATTGCCGCCGCAGGCTGGGAAGATACCCGCCAGTTCCTTGAAAAGCTGTCGCAAAGCCGCGCCCTGCTCGGCCAGGATTCCCAGCAAACTGCCAACTTCATCTTCGCTCTGAAGGGTCCGTTGTTCGCCCTGCTGCAAAACCATTATCAGGACCAGCCGGCACTGCTCGCCGAGCAATTGCTGGAAGTGTCCGAACTGCTCGACACCGTCGGCATGCACACCATCGGCACCTTCCAGAAATCCCGCGAGGCGGTGATCAAGCGCCAGCAGGAAGAATTGCTGGAACTGTCGACCCCGGTCGTCAAGCTGTGGGACGGCGTCCTCGCCCTGCCAATGATCGGCACCCTTGATTCGCAGCGCACCCAAGTGGTGATGGAATCGCTGCTGCAACGCATCGTCGACACCGGTTCGGAAATCGCCATCATCGACATCACCGGCGTGCCGACCGTCGACACACTGGTTGCCCAGCACCTGCTGAAAACCGTGACCGCGATCCGCCTGATGGGCGCCGATTGCATCATCAGCGGCGTGCGTCCGCAGATTGCTCAAACCATCGTCCACCTCGGTCTGGATCTGCAAGGCGTAGTGACCAAGGCCAACCTGGCCGACGCATTGAAACTGGCCCTGACCCGCTTGGGTGTCAGCCTCGTCAAGACGGCTTGACCATGGAACGTATTCCGATTCTTCAAATGGGCGAATTCCTGCTGGTGACCATTCAGGTCGACATGCACGACCAACTCGCGATGACCCTGCAGGACGATCTGTCCGAGCGCATCAGCCGGACCTCGGCGCGCGGTGTGTTGATCGACATTTCGGCGCTGGACATGGTCGATTCGTTCATCGGGCGCATGATCGGCACGATTTCCGGGCTGTCGAAAATCATGGACGCCGAAACCGTGCTGGTCGGCATGCAGCCGGCGGTGGCGATCACCCTGGTTGAGCTGGGCATGACATTGCCGGGTGTCAGTACCGCACTGAACGTCGAACGCGGGATGAAACTGCTGCGGGAACGAGTACTTGCACAATGACCGTGCGCAGCAGCGGTACTCAACCCATTCTCATTGAACAGGACGTGGTGCTGGCCCGCCAGACCACGCGCAAGCTCGCCACCGAGTGCGGCATGCGCCTGATCGACCTGACCAAACTGGTGACCGCTGTCAGCGAGCTGGCGCGTAACACCATGGTCTATGGCGGTGGTGGCGACATGGACTGGCAGGTCCTCGAGGAAAACGGCCGGGTCGGTCTGCGTCTGACCTTTCGCGACGAAGGCCCGGGCATCCCTGACATCAAACTGGCGATGACCGACGGCTGGACCTCCGGCAGCGGTCTGGGCCTGGGCCTGACCGGCGCCAAACGCCTGGTCAATGAATTCGAACTCGACACTGAGCCCGGTAAAGGCACGCGCATTACGATCACACGATGGACATGAATATCACCGGGTCGTTGACCCAGGTCCTGCCGATCGAGGACAGCAGCCAGATCGGTCACGCACGGCGCACTGCGCAGAAACTCGCCGAGCAGCATGGCTTCGATGAAAACGACGCCGGGCGCGTGGCGCTGGTGGCAACCGAACTGGCCAGTAACGTGCTCAAGCATGCCCGACGCGGCGAATTTCACCTGCGCGTACTGCCACGACCGGGCAACGGTTTCGCCATCGAGATGCAGACCGTGGATCGCGCGCAGGGCTTTGACCTGGATGCGTGTCTGGCGGATGGCTTTTCCACCGGCGGTACGCAGGGCATCGGTCTCGGCGCGGTGTCGCGTCAGACTGACGTGTTCGATGTTTACGCCGACCACCGCGGCGCCGTGCTGCTGGCGCGGATCTTTGCCCGCAGCGATCGGCAGGCCGATATCCGCTTCGGGGTCAGCCAGCATTCGTTGCATGCCGATCCAGCCTGCGGCGATGTCTGGCACCTGAAGTATGAAGGTTCGCGGATCAGCGCACTGGTGGTCGATGGCCTCGGCCATGGCGAAGACGCCGAGCGCGCAGGCCTGGCCGGGGCCCAAGCATTCGCCCGGGCACCGTTCGCCGATCCTGTGGTATTGATGGAAGACCTGCATCAGGAAATGCTCGGCACCCGCGGCGGCGCCGTGGCGTTCGCCCAGTTCGACAGCCAGCGCGACGGCCTGACGTTCGCCGGTGTCGGTAACATCGGCGCCAGTCTGCTGGAGCCTGGCAAATCCCGCGGTCTGGCCTCGCACCCCGGTATCGTTGGCGGCCAGTACCGTAAAGCCAAACCCTTTGACTATGCTCACGTGAACGGACATTTATTGATCATGTACAGCGACGGCTTACAGTCCCGTTGGAACCTTGCAGACTACCCCGGCCTGGTGCATCGCCATCCCGCCGTGATAGCCAGCGTCCTGCACCGCGACTTCTGTCGCGGCCGCGATGACGTGACGGTACTGGTCGTTGCTCTGGAGGCCGCCCATGGCTGAATCGACAACCCTGAGCCCTGCCGAGCAGGCGGCGCTCATCGCCCAGTTGCAGCGTGAAACCACTGCCCTGCGCGAAGAGCTCGATGAAACCAATCAGGGCGTGCTTGCGCTGTACGCCGAGCTCGACAATCAGGCCGAGGAACTGCGTCAGGCCTCGGATCTGAAGAGCCGGTTCCTGTCGTACATGAGCCATGAATTCCGCACGCCACTGGGCTCGATCCTGAGCATCAACAGCCTTCTCGCCGACGAACTCGACGGCCCGCTCAGTCCCGAGCAACACAAGCAGGTAGCGTTCGTCAGCACTGCTGCCCGGGAACTCAGCGACATGGTCGATGACCTGCTCGATCTGGCGAAGATCGAAGCCGGGCGCATCAGCATTTCTCCGGCCTGGTTCGACATGTTCGATCTGTTTTCCGCCTTGCGCGGCATGTTTCGGCCGATCGTCGATGCGACAGCGGTGGATCTGATCTTCGAAGAGCCGCTCGGCCTGCCGCGCCTGTATACCGACGACAAGAAGCTCGGGCAGATCCTGCGCAACTTCATTTCCAACTCGCTGAAGTTCACCACCCGTGGCGAAGTGCGCGTCTCGACGCGCATGGAAGGCGAAGACAAAGTGCGCTTCGCCGTCAGCGATACCGGCATCGGCATTGCGCCAGAACTGCATGACACGCTGTTCGAGGACTTCTCCCAGGTCGATTCGCCGTTGCAGAAACGCTTGCGCGGCACCGGTCTGGGTCTGTCACTGTGCAAGCGTTTCGCCGCGCTGCTGGGCGGTGAAGTCGGGGTTGAAAGTACCCCGGGCGTCGGCTCGACGTTCTTTGTCATCATCCCGCTGGCAATCGCTCTGGAGAACGTCGATGAATCGTGACATCCGCCTGCTGATTGTCGATGACAACGTCGCCACCCGTTACGCCTTGCGCCGGCGTCTGGAGCGCCACGGCTACGCGGTGCTCGAAGCCGGCACCGGCAGTGACGGTCTGGCCCTGATCGAGAGCGAAGCCCTCGATGCGTTGATCCTCGACGTCAACCTGCCGGACATGAGCGGTTTCGATATCGTCCGCCTGCTGCGCGCCGACCCGCGCACCGCGCTGCTGCCGGTGATCCATGTGTCAGCAGCCTCGATCCAGACCGGCGACATCATCACCGGTCTGAACGCCGGCGCCGATGCCTACCTGATTCACCCGGTCGACCCCGACGTACTGCTGGCAACGCTGCGCACCTTGCTGCGGGTGCGCGACACGGAAAACGCCCTGCGCGAAAGCGAGGCACGTTTTCGCGAGATTTTCGCCAACGTCTCGGCGCCGATTGCGGTGCTCGATGCCAATCTGAAAGTGCATGAATGCAACCATGCCTTTGCCCAGTTGATCGTCGACAACCGCGACCCGCAGGCGCTGCGTGAATGTTTCGCCGAAGATCAATGCTCGATCCTCGATGAACTGCGTCTGCGTCTGGTCGACGGCGAGCGCTGGAAAGGCACGCTGAACATGAGCGTGCAAGGCGAGATTCGCGAAACGCAGTGGCAGATTTCGCCGTACCGCACCCCGGAATTGAGCTTGGTATTCGTCGAAGACGTCACCGAACACCGCCACCGCGAGCGCTCGCATCTGGCGCGGCTGGATGACACCACCACACAATTGGCTAAGGAAGTTGCCGAACGGGTGCACGCCGAAGCGCAATTGCTGCAAGTGCAGAAAATGGATGCACTGGGCAAGCTCACCGGCGGTATCGCCCACGACTTCAACAACCTGCTGACCGGGATCATCACCAGTCTGGAACTGATTCAGAAACGCGTGGCCGATGAGCGCCTGGACAAGGTGCAGTTCTATACCGAAGCAGCGCTGAACTCGGCGATGAGCGCGGCCTCGCTGACCCATCGTCTGCTCGCGTTCGCCCGTCAGCAGCCGCTCGACACCCGGCCGGTGGATATCAACGAGCACGTTCGCTCGCTGGAAGAATTGCTGGTGCGCACCATCGGTGAGCGCATCACCCTGAAGCTGGAACTGACCAACAAATCGGCGATTGCGCTGGTGGATCCGGTGCAGCTGGAAAGCGCGGTGCTCAACCTGGTGATCAACGCCCGCGATGCCCTGCCCTCCGGCGGCAATATCTGGGTCAACACCTACGCCGCTTATTCCCACGGCGATCCGAATCTGGCCGATGGCGCTTACGTGGCGCTGTCGGTACGCGACGACGGCACCGGCATTGAACACAACGTGATCGACAAGGTGTTCGAACCGTTCTTCACCACCAAACCGTTGGGCCAGGGCACCGGGCTCGGCCTGTCGACGATTTACGGTTTTGCCCGTCAGTCTGGCGGCGACGCGCACATCCGCAGTGTTGCCCGGCGTGGCACCGAAGTGACGATCATGCTGCCCGGCACCAACGACCCGACCGGCGCCGACGTGCCTGTGCCGGTGCCTGATGCCAAAGGCAGTGGCGAACATGTGCTGATCGTCGAAGACATGGCCACTGTTCGCTTGTTCGTCAACGAAGTGCTGGAAGATGCCGGCTATCGCTGCACGCAGGCGGCGGATATCGAGTCGGCGCTGGAGCGCTTGCAGAATGACCCGTCAATCGACCTGCTGCTGACCGACGTCGGCCTGCCGCGCATGAGCGGCCGCGAACTGGCGGATGTCGCCCGCGGCTGGAACGCAGGGCTGCCGATCCTGTTCATGACCGGCTACGCCGAAACCGCGATCAACCGCCAGGTCTTCCTCGGCACAGGGATGGAAATGCTGGTCAAACCGTTCCAGATCAGCGAACTGCTCGACAAGGTCCGCCGCACGCTCGATGGCGCCTGAATCAAAGCACATCCCCCTGTAGGAGCGAGCCTGCTCGCGAAGGGGCCCGGTCAGTGAACTCATCTGTTACTGACATTCCGCTTTCGCGAGCAGGCTCACTCCTACAAGGGATCCGGGGTGTGATCACCTTTCTGGGTACACCTCGCAAACCTGTAGGAGTGAGCCTGCTCGCGATAGCGCCCGGTCAGTGAACTCACATGTTACTGACACTCCGCTTTCGCGAGCAGGCTCACTCCTACAAGGGATCCGGGCGTGACCAACTTTCTGGGTACACCTCGCAAAACTGTAGGAGCGAGCCTGCTCGCGAAGGCGTCCGGCCAGTGACCTCATCTGTTGCCGATACTCCGCTATCGCGAGCAGGCTCACTCCTACAAGGGATCCGGGGCGTGACCAACTTTCTGGGTACACCTTGCAAAACTGTAGGAGTGAGCCTGCTCGCGATAGCGCCCGTTCAGTCAACTCATCTGTTACTGACATTCCGCTTTCGCGAGCAGGCTCACTCCTACAAGGGATCCGGGGCGTGACCAACTTTCTGGGTACACCTCGCAAAACTGTAGGAGTGAGCCTGCTCGCGATAGCGTCCGGTAAGTGAACTCATCTGTTACTGACACTCCGCTTTCGCGAGCAGGCTCGCTCCCACAAGGATCTGCTGTGTTACCACTTATCTGGTTAACCCAATCAAACCTGTGGGAGCGAGCCTGCTCGCGAAGGCGTCCGACCAGTCAATTCGTCTGCGACTGACACTCCGCTTTAGCGAGCAGGCTCACACCTACAAGGGATCCGGGTGTGACCAACTTTCTGGGTACACCTCGCAAAAACTGTGGGAGCGAGCCTGCTCGCGATAGCGTCCGGTCAGTCAACTCATTTGTTACTGACACTCCGCTTTCGCGAGCAGGCTCGCTCCTACAAGGATCTGCTGTGTTACCACTTATCTGTTAACCCAATCAAACCTGTGGGAGCGAGCCTGCTCGCGAAGGCGTCCGTCCAGTGACCTCATCTGTTGCCGATACTCCGCTTTCGCGAGCAGGCTCACTCCTACAAGGGATCCGGGGTGTGACCACCTTTCTGGGTAGACTTTGCAAAACTGTAGGAGTGAGCCTGCTCGCGATAGCGCCCGTTCAGTCAACTCATCTGTTACTGACACTCCGCTTTCGCGAGCAGGCTCGCTCCTACAAGGGATCCGGGGTGTGATCACCTTTCTGGGTATACATTGCAAAACTGTAGGAGTGAGCCTGCTCGCGATAGCGCCCGTTCAGTCAACTCATCTGTTACTGACATTCCGCTATCGCGAGCAGGCTCACTCCTACAAGGGATCCGGGGTGTGACCACCTTTCTGGGTACACCTTGCAAGACTGTGGGAGCGAGCCTGCTCGCGAAGGCGTCCGTCCAGTGACCTCATCTGTTGCCGATACTCCGCTTTCGCGAGCAGGCTCACTCCTACAAGGGATCCGGGGTGTGATCACCTTTCTGGGTACACCTCGCAAACCTGTAGGAGTGAGCCTGCTCGCGATAGCGCCCGGTCAGTGAACTCACATGTTACTGACACTCCGCTTTCGCGAGCAGGCTCACTCCTACAAGGGATCCGGGTGTGACCAACTTTCTGGGTACACCTTGCAAACCTGTGGGAGCGAGCTTGCTCGCGAAGGCGTCCGGCAGGGCGCCACAATCAGCGGCTTAAAGCACGGGCAAGAAACGGCGCGGTCTTGCTCTTCTTGCTGGCGGCGACTTTCTGCGGTGTGCCGGCGGCGACGATCCTGCCGCCCTGATCGCCGGCGCCGGGGCCGATGTCGATCACCCAGTCGCTCTGCGCGACCACACGCATTTCGTGCTCGACCACGATGACCGTGTGCCCCGCCGTTACCAGCGTGTCGAGTTGCTCCAGCAACCGATCGACATCTCTGGGGTGCAATCCCGTGGTCGGCTCATCCAGCACATACAGGGTCGCGCCACGCTGACTGCGCTGCAACTCGGTTGCCAGTTTGATCCGCTGCGCCTCGCCGCCGGACAATTCCGTGGCCGGTTGCCCCAGGCGCAGATAACCCAGGCCGATATCGCGCAGCACCTCCAGCGAACGCCGGATCCCCGCCTGCTCGGCAAACACTGCCACCGCTTCATCGACGGTCAATTGCAGCACCTGGGCGATGCTCAAGCCCTGCCAGAGAATCGCCAGTGTCTCAGGGTTGTACCGCGCGCCATGGCAGGTCGGGCACGGTGCATACACGCTGGGCATGAACAGCAATTCGACGCTGACGAAACCCTCACCCTCGCAGGTGGCGCAACGGCCCTTGGCGACGTTGAAGGAAAACTGCCCGGCGTCATAGCCTGCCGCTTGCGCCTCGGGCGTCGCGGCGAACAGTTTGCGCACGTTGTCGAACAACCCGGTGTAGGTCGCCAGATTGGAACGCGGTGTGCGTCCGATCGGTTTCTGATCAACCTGTACCAGTCGCTTGATCGACTCCAGGCCGGTGGTGATCTGACCAGTGCTGGGGGTTGGCGTGTCGTCTTCCAGGCTCGGTTCTTCCGACTCGACCTCGGCTATCGGCCGGCCCAATTGCGCGCCGACCAGTTCCAGCAATGCCTGACTGACCAGACTGGATTTACCGGAGCCAGACACCCCTGTCACCGAGGTGAAACAGCCCAAGGGAAATTCAGCGCTGAGATTATTCAGGTTGTTGCGCGTGACACCCTCCAGCTTCAGCCACCCGCTCGGTTTGCGCGCGGTGCGCTCGGGGCGCTGATTTTCGGCGAACAGATAAGCCCGGGTCTGAGAATCCTCGACGGTCGACAATCCATCGGGCGGACCGCTGTACAACACCCGCCCACCCTTCTCGCCCGCTGCCGGACCGACGTCGATCAGCCAGTCGGCACGGCGCATGGTTTCGACATCATGCTCGACCACGAACAATGTGTTGCCGTCAGCCTTCAGCCGTTGCAACGCCTCGAACAGCGCCTCGCCATCAGCCGGATGCAGACCGGCCGATGGCTCGTCCAGCACATAAATCACCCCGAACAGCTGCGAACCCAACTGCGTGGCCAGGCGCAAACGCTGCAGCTCGCCCGACGACAAGGTCGGCGTACTGCGTTCCAGCGCCAGATAACCCAGGCCGAGATCGGTCAAGGTGCTGACGCGCTCCAGCAGATCTTCAGCAATGCGCTGCGCCGCAAGGCGTTTCTCCAGCGACAGATTCGGCGTGTGGCGCACGTCCGGCGCGCTGGCGTGACCACTGGCGCCATGGGCGACCCGCTGTTTGCGAGCCTCGCGCGTCTGCACATGGCTGAGGGTGTCGCCGCTCTCCTCCGCCTGTTCCAGGTAACTGGTCGCTGCCACCGGCCGCAGCACTTCGGCCACTTGCAGCAACGGCATTTGCGACAGTTCGCCGATGTCGTAACCCGCAAAAGTCACCGACAACGCCTCGCGCTTGAGCCGCTTGCCCTCGCACAACGGGCACGGGCTGCCGCGCATGAACTGCGAAACGCGCTTCTTCATCAGCGCACTTTGCGAGTGGGTAAAAGTGTGCAGGACATAGCGCCGGGCGCCGGTGAAGGTGCCCTGATAACTCGGTTCCATCTTGCGCTTGAGGGCGACGCGGGTTTCTTCCGGGGTCAGCCCGGCGTACACCGGCACGGTCGGCGTTTCTTCGGTGAAGAGAATCCAGTCGCGCTGCTTTTTCGGCAGTTTTTTCCAGGGAATGTCGACGTCGATGCCCATGGTCACGAGGATGTCGCGTAGGTTCTGGCCCTGCCAGGCCAAAGGCCAGGACGCCACGGCGCGCTGGCGGATGGTCAGGTTCGGGTCCGGCACCATCAGCGCTTCGGTCACTTCGTAGACGCGGCCAAGCCCGTGACACTCCGGGCAGGCACCCTGCGGCGTGTTCGGCGAAAAATCTTCGGCATACAACATCGGCTGCCCCGGCGGATAGCTGCCGGCGCGGGAATAAAGCATGCGGATCAGGCTCGACAATGTCGTCACGCTGCCCACCGAGGAACGCGCGCTCGGCGTGCCGCGCTGCTGTTGCAGAGCCACGGCGGGCGGCAGACCTTCGATGGAATCGACATCCGGCACGCCGACCTGATCAATCAACCGCCGCGCATACGGCGCCACCGACTCGAAATAACGCCGCTGGGCCTCGGCATACAGCGTGGAAAACGCCAGCGACGACTTGCCCGAACCCGAGACGCCGGTGAACACCACCAGCGCATCGCGGGGAATATCGACATCCACGTTCTTCAGATTGTGTTCGCGGGCGCCGCGCACGCGAACCATGCCGGCGGGTGCTTTGGAGTTGCGCTTGGAAATCATCGGCGTGCCTTGTGTTGAAAACCGGGGCAGCGCTCGGCCTCAGGTGCCGAGCACCTCGCAAATCATCTGCAGTAAAGCTTGCGGGCTGTAAGGTTTGCCGAGCAGATGCGTATCGGGACTGAGCTGGTGGTCGCGGGAAATGATGTCGCGGGTGTGGCCGGAGGTGAACAGCACCGGTACGGGTGGCATCTGCACCTTGGCCCACGCTGCAAGATCGGAGCTCTTGATCAGGCCGGGCATGACCACATCGGTGAAGATCAGATCGATTTCGATGCCTTCCAGCAACATCTGCATGGCGACGTCGCCATTGCCCGCCGTCATCACCCGATAGCCTTCTTCCCGCAGCAACTCCACGGCCGAAGCGCGTACCGCGTCGTTGTCTTCCACCACCAGAATCGTCTCGTGACCACCGCCCTTGCGTTCGCCGACGCTGGCTGTCTCTTCGCGAACCGGACGCAGACTGCGGGGGAAATACAGCTGCACTCGCGTACCTTCGCCGAGCTGGCTGTCGATCTCGACGTGGCCGCCGCTCTGTTTGACGAAGCCGAACACCATGCTCAAACCCAGCCCGGTGCCCTGTCCGTCGGCCTTGGTGGTGAAGAACGGTTCGAAGACCTGCTCGAGCATCTGTGGGGCAATACCCACACCATTGTCCCTGACCGCCACGCGCACATACTCGCCAGCCGAAATGCCTTTGCCGGCACAGAACTCGTTGTCGAGACGCACATTGGCAGCGCTGAGGCCGATAACCCCCTCGCCCTTCATCGCGTCGCGGGCGTTGATCGCCAGATTGAGAATGGCGTTTTCCAACTGGTTGCGGTCGACGTTGATGTGCCATGGCTGCGGCGGCAGCTGCACGTCGATCTGAATGGTTTCGCCCAATGCGCGTTGCAGCAATTCGCCGACGCCTTCGAAAATCTGTTGTGGATTGCACACGGCGGGCGAAAGCGGTTGGCGCCGGGCAAACGCCAGCAGTTGCGAAGACAATTTGGCACCGCGTTCGACCGCTGCCAGCGAAGCCCCGACCCGGCGTTGTACGTTGGCATTGTTCGGCTCATGCCGCGCGAGCAAATGCAGATTGCCGGCGATCACTTGCAGCAGGTTGTTGAAGTCGTGGGCGACACCACCGGTGAGGCCGCCGATGGCTTCGAGTTTCTGCGACTGCCGCAGTTGTTCTTCCGCGGCCAGTCGCGCATCGACTTCGGCGGCCACGCGCTGTTCGAGGTTGCGGGTGAATTTGAGCAGTGATTCTTCGGCGTTCTTGCGCTCATGAATATCGATCAGCACGCCGGGGAAACGAAACGGCCTGCCCTGCTCATCGAACTCACAGGCGCCGCTGGCCAACACCCACAGGTACTGACCATCGGCGCGCTGCACACGGTATTCGGCGTTGTACGGCTCGCCAGTGCGTACGCAATGGGCAACGCGGTCCTGCACCCAGGGATGGTCGTCAGGATGGATGCGCGATTCGGCGATGTCTTGTTGCAGATCGCTCAGGTCCTGGTCAGCGGGATAGGAGAAGGTGCGGGCGAAACGTTCATCGGCGGACAAGCGATTGTTCTTGATGTCCCAGACAAACGAGCCCAGCAGTGCGCCGGCATTCAAGGCCAGGCGCACGCGCTCATTGTCGGCCCGGTAGGCATCTTCCGCTGCCTGGCGCAGGCGCTCGGAATGCACCAGCTCGGTGGTCTCGACCACCATCGCCATGACGCCGCCAGGCACGCCTTCGTCGTTGGCGACCGGGCTGTAATACAAATCCATCCAGACGTCTTCCGGGACGCCGTCGCGCAGCAATACCAGTTCTTTGTTGCGATAGGACAAGGTGCCGCCGGCCAGGCAGGTGTCGACGACGTGACGATTGAATTCGGCAACCTCCGGCCAGCCCAGTTCGACTGGCACGCCGAGCAGGTAGGGATGGCGGCCGCCGGCGAATTCGGAATAGGCGTCGTTATAGATCATGTAGCCGGCGTGGCCCCAAAGCATCACCATCGGCAGCGGCGAGGCCAGCATCAGTTGCACGGTGTTGCACAGGCTGGCCGGCCAGTCGGCGAGCGGACCCAGTTCGGTATGGCTCCAGTCGAACGCACGTATGCGTCCGGCCATTTCGCCTTTCCAGCCCTCACAGCCGTGGCTTTCGGATAAAAACTGCATCGCCTGACTCAGTGTCCTTTTTTGCGGTTTTCCGATCTATCGCAACGCTTCAACGACGCGACGCCCGTGTGTTTCGAGGCTTTGAAAGCGCATTGGTTTCATTGCAGGTATAGCCGATTTGCGACGCCGAGCCATTCAGACGCCAATCAAGTGTTTGAGTGGGTGATAGCCGGTTTTCATTTTCGCCGCAACGTCGAGAATCGCCTTCTCGATTCCGTTGAGGTGGGTGCAGGTCAGCTCGATCGCAGCGCTCTGATTGCCGGCCTCGATGTACTCGAGCAAACGCAGATGTTCATCGTCGCGGCATGCCTGATGGCTGTCGTCGTCGAGCGCGGCGGCGTACAGCGAGGCGCGCGAGATCAGCTTCTGGAACCAGTCGAGCAACACCGGGTTGTTCAGACTGCGCGCCAGTTTGATGTGGAACTCGCCCAGCAGGTGAATCAGCCGTTCGTGGTCGCCGGCGGCGTGCGCGGCATCTTCCAGCAACAGGTGCGCACGCAGATCCTGCATCGCCACGGCGTCCTTGCGCCGGCACAGTTCAGTGACGATGCCGATTTCGATCAGCCGCCGGGTTTCGAACAGCGAACGGATCTCCTCGTCACTGGGCAACGACACCGACGCGCCTTTGTTGGGCTCGGTGGTGACCAGGCCGTCGGCTTCCAGTTGTTTGAGCGCAGCGCGCACCGAGGTGCGACTGACATTGAACAGTTCGGCCAGTGAGGCCTCGCCCAGCTTCATGCCGGGGCGCAACGAACGCTTGCTGATCGCCGCGTAAACCCCTTGGTAGACGCGGTCGACCGTGGTTTCCAGTTTCTTTTCGGTCATTCGAACACTCCTTTGGCATCGGACAGCCAGCCCTTGGCGATGGCTGGCCATGGAAAAAGAGCGGCAGACGCAGATTAATCCGCGCATGGCTAAATTGCATTCATATATTGCACAGCGGCGGATGAGGGTGCTGAACATCGGCCAATCGCGGGAGGTCGTTTTGGCGAGGTGATGGATTATCTGCCGACCACTCGTTGCGAGCGTGGGCAGTAGCGAACGGATTTGGCTTTGCGCCAAATAAACCGACAGACAACCCATTACCTTGTGGGAGCGAGCTTGCTCGCTCCCACAGGGATTTATGGAGTTATCTCAGTCGGTGCCGTACTTCGGCGAACGCGGTCCATACAGCAGACCCGCCGGGTGTCCGGCCGACAGCAGACGATTGCTCGCCACACCGGCAATCGGGTAACCGGCATCGGTGGAGCTATTGATGATCTGCTTCACCGCAGCAGTGATGAGCATGCCGATCAACCCACCGCCA
Source organism: Pseudomonas sp. HN2 (assembly GCF_020736465.1). Lineage (NCBI taxonomy): Bacteria > Pseudomonadati > Pseudomonadota > Gammaproteobacteria > Pseudomonadales > Pseudomonadaceae > Pseudomonas > Pseudomonas sp. HN2. The sequence continues at coordinate 2,739,979 of NZ_CP085885.1, read as the reverse complement.
CCGTTGTTGCCACCCTCTTCACTCGATGCCCGCGCCGCTCCGGTCCAGAGCGTGGTACCACTTTTCAGGTCGACCAGTTTCGCCGTCGCCGTTACTGCGGTTTCGCTGCTGATCACCATGTAACGCGTACCGTACTCGGTCACGGTGATGTACAAGGCCGCGTCCGCGCCGAAGATTTCCTTGAGCTTGGCAGGCGGCGCCTGGTGAATGTCATCCGGGGTGGTCAGGCCGTTCTGGCGGAACGTTTCGTCGACCAGCGTGATCGGCAATACGTAGTAACCGGCTTCGGCGAGTGGAAAAGTCACCTGCGACAACAGGCTGTACGACGCCTTCACATCCGGCGAAGTGTTCAGCGGTGGCAGCACCAGGATGGTCTTGGGCCGCGCCTGTTTGTAGGCAGCGTAATCAACGGTCTTGGGCGCGACACAGCCGCCCAGCACGGTCAGGGCCAGTACGCCGGCGAACAGTTTCAAGGTACGCGAGATCATTGCACGGCTCCGGCCTTGGCGTTTTTAAGCAGAAAATCCATATAGGTGCCGGACTCGGGAAACAGCGTTTTCTCGGTGTTGAACTGCTGCACCATCTGGTCGTCCTTGCCCATGCTCAGATAGAGCAGACCAAGGTGCGCGTGGTAACCCGGCGGCACGGCCTTGCCGGTGGAACGAATCTTCTGCAGATCACGTTCGAGTGCTTCGGCCTGGGCTTCCTTAGGCTCTTCGCCTTTGAAATATTCGTAGACCTGAGGCTCGTAGCCCTCCCATTGATAGAGGGTTTTCGGGGCCGCACAACCGGCCAGCACAGTGCTGGCAGCCAGAGTCAGCGCCATCAGCGCGCGCGAAAAAAACGGGTTCATGGGTAGTGCTCCTTGCAGTGGGCGATGATCAGTTGCCCGGTTTCCAGGCGCCAGCATTCATGCCATCGACCAGACGATTGATCGCCTCGCGCATGGCCAGATCAAGGACTTTGCCGTTGAGTGTCGAGTCGTAGGCAGCGGTGCCGCCGAAACCGATGATTTCGCGATTGGACAAGGCGTACTCACCGGCGCCCTGGGTCGAATAGACCACTTCCGAGGTGCTGATGTTGACGATGTTGAGGTTGACCTTCGCGTAGGCGACCTGGGTCTTGCCACGGCCGAGAATGCCGAACAACTGATGATCGCCGGTCTCTTTGCGGCCAAACTCGGTGACATCACCGGTTACCACGTAATCGGCGCCTTTGAGACGCTGGGCCTGACCCTTGATGGTTGCTTCCTGCTGGATTTCGCCCATGTTGTCGCGATCCAGCACAGAGAAGCGGTTGGTCTGCTGCAAGTGGGTGATCAGAATGGTCTTGGCTTGACCGCCGAGACGATCGACACCATCGGAGAAGATCCCGCGCATATAGCTGGAGCGGTTGTCGAACTTGCCCACGGCCATTGGCACGCGAACCCCGGTCCAGACTTGGGATGCACTTTCAACCTTCGCCACCGGCAGCGCGCGGGAGCTTTCCGTGGCGCAGCCGGCCAATGTCGTGGCGAGGGTGCCCAGCACCGCGATGGCGACGCTTGAAACCAGCATCCGGGAGATCATTCTCATTGAATATTCCTTCGAAAAACGCAGAAGTCCCGGCACGGCAATGCGCTCGGGAGCTGAAAAGGCGCGGAATTATGACAAAGTGCCATCATTGAGAACAGGTTTTTTTTGGCGCCAATGAAATGGCTGGACCGGCCGTATGCAGTTCCACTGTGGGAGCGAGCCTGCAGGGGGTTGAGGTTTGGCTTGGGTGCCTGGAATCAGTGAAAATCCCGGCTCTGCACGTGAATGCCGTTGAGCAGTGGGCTGAGGTCGCTCATGCGCCCGGCGATCAAGTGGCGCACATCGCCTTCGCGTTCCCAGCGGCCATCGACCTTGAGCAATTGCGAACCGACCAGCACCTGTCGCTGACGCTCGGCCAGATCACGCCAGACCACCACATTGACGTTGCCGAACTCGTCTTCCAGGGTTACGAACGTCACACCGCTGGCCGTGCCGGGGCGCTGCCGGCCGGTGACCAGCCCGGCCACGCTCACCGGCCGGCCATGTTCTATATCCAGCAATTCCCGCGAGCTGCGGCAGCGCCGCGCCTGCAACTCGCCACGCAATAACGCCAGCGGATGCGGCCCCAGTGTGGTGCCCACCGTGGCGTAATCGGCATGCAGGTCTTCGCCAACGCTGGGTTTGGGCAGGACGATTTTGTCTTCTTCTTCGTTGGGCAGTCCGGCGAACAGGCCGAGTTGCTTCTGCACCCCGGCCACCTCCCAGCGCGCACGATGGCGGTGCCCGGCCAGACCGCGCAAGGCGCCGGAGTCCGCCAGCAAGGCCTGCGCGCGACTGTCGAGGGCGGCGCGTTCGCCCAGATCCGCGACATCGGCAAAGGCTCCGTGGCGGCGCGCGCTTTCAATGCGCCGGGCGTCCTCTTCGCGAAAGCCTTTGATCATGCGCAGGCCCATACGAATCGCCGGTTGCCCGGCACTCAGCGGCTCGAGGCTGCAATCCCAATCGCTGGCCCGCACATCCACCGGGCGGATCTGCAATTGGTGTCGGCGCGCGTCCTGCAGAATCTGATCAGGGCTGTAAAAGCCCATCGGCCAACTGTTGATCAACGCACAGGCAAACGCCGCCGGCTCGTGGCATTTGAGCCAGCAACTGGCATAGGTCAGCAAGGCGAAACTGGCGGCGTGGGATTCGGGGAAGCCGTAACTGCCGAAGCCTTTGATCTGCTCGAAGATCTGCGCGGCGAATTCCGGGGTGTAGCCGTTTTTTTGCATGCCGGCGGCCAGACGTTCCTTGTGCGGTTCCAGTCCGCCATGGCGCTTCCACGCAGCCATGGAACGACGCAGCTCATCAGCCTCGCCGGGGCTGTAGTCGGCAGCGACGATGGCGATCTGCATGACCTGCTCCTGAAACAGCGGCACGCCCAGGGTTCTTTTCAGCACGACTTCGAGCGCCGGCGACGGATAGGTTTCCGCCTCTTCGTTATTACGCCGGCGCAGATACGGATGCACCATGCCGCCCTGAATCGGCCCCGGCCGGACGATCGCCACTTCGATCACCAGATCGTAGAACGTCTGCGGTTTCAGGCGCGGCAGCATCGACATCTGCGCGCGCGACTCGATCTGGAACACGCCGACGGTATCGGCGCGGCTGATCATTGCGTAGGTCGGTTTGTCTTCGGGCGGGATCGTCGCGAGCGTCAGATCCAGTTCGCGATGCCGGCGCAGCAGGTCGAAACAACGACGGATCGCACTGAGCATGCCCAAGGCGAGGATATCCACCTTGAGCAGGCCGACCGCATCGAGGTCGTCCTTGTCCCATTGAATGATGGTGCGATCGGCCATGGCTGCGTTTTCGACCGGCACCAGGGTGTCCAGCGGCTGCTCGGAAATCACGAAACCGCCAGGGTGCTGCGACAGGTGCCGGGGGAAGCCGATCAGTTGCCCGGTCAGGCTCAACACCCGGCGCAGCACCGGACTGTCCGGGTCGAAGCCACCCTCGCGCAAGCGCTCCAGCGGCGGCGTTTCATCACTCCAGCGGCCGCAGCAATCAGCCAGCGCATTGATCTGATCCGGCGGCAGCCCCAGAGCTTTGGCCACATCGCGCACGGCGCCGGTGGCATGGTAGGTGCTGACCACCGCCGTCAGCGCAGCGCGCCGCCGACCGTAACGGTTGAACACGTATTGCAGGACTTCTTCGCGGCGCTCGTGCTCGAAATCGACGTCGATATCCGGCGGCTCGTTGCGCTCCCTGGACATGAAGCGCTCGAACAGCAGCGTGGTGCGATCCGGATCGATCTCGGTGATGCCCAGGGCAAAACACACCGCCGAATTGGCTGCCGAACCGCGGCCCTGGCAGAGGATTTTCTGCGTGCGGGCAAAGCGCACTACGTCGTGCACGGTGAGGAAGTAGCTTTCGTAGCCGAGTTCGGCGATCAGTTGCAGTTCGTCGTCAATCTGCTTGAGTACCGTGGCCTGAGGCCCTTCCGGCCAGCGCCAGGCGATGCCTTCCTCGGTCAGTTGCCGCAACCAGGAACTGGCACAGTGGCCCTCGGGCACCAGCTCTTTCGGATATTGATAGCGCAGTTCGCTCAGATCGAAGGTGCAGCGTCGGGCCAGATTCACCGATTCCTCGAGCAAGGCCGGCGGATACAACTCGCGCAGCACATCGAGACAGCGCAGATGCCGCTCGCCATTGGGGTGCAGACGCAGACCCGCCTCGGCCACCGGGACGTGATGACGAATCGCGGTCATGGTGTCCTGCAAGGCACGGCGGCCCCGGGCGTGCATGTGCACATCGCCGCTGGCCAGCGCTGGAATCTGCAGTTCAGTCGCCAGAGCCAACAATGCCGCCAAGCGCTGCTGATCATTCTGCCCGCGATGCAGTTGCACCGTGAGCCACAGGCGGTCGCCGAAAGTCTGTTTCAGCCAGCGGCCCTCTTCCCGGTCATCCGCCGAATCCGGCACCCACACCACCAGCAACCCCGGCAGCGCTTGGTCGAAGTCTTCACGCAGTACCTGATACTGGCCTTTCTGCGTACGTCGCCGGGCGCGGGTGATCAAACCGCAGAGGGCCTGATAACCGGCAAGGTTCTCCACCAACAGCACCAGTTTCGGTCCGTTGTCGATGCGCATCTCGCTGCCGATAATCAGCGGCAATTCGACGGACTTTGCCGCTTGCCATGCGCGGACGATCCCGGCCAGGGTGCATTCATCGGTGATCGCCAGCGCCTGATAACCCTGCTTTTTCGCCCGTTGAAACAGCTCCAGTGCACTCGAGGCACCACGCTGGAAACTGAAGTTCGACAGGCAATGCAGTTCGGCATATCCGGTGTTCATGCGAACCAGCCCTGCAGCCACAGCGGACCGCCCTCACCCACGGCGCGCCAGGCCCAGCCTTGTTGACCGGCGCGGTTCTGGATCAGGTAATAATCACGCCGCACGTCGCCACCGTCCCACCAACCGGATTCGATGCGTTCCGGCCCCATGAGAATCCGCGCCGAACCTTCCGGCACGCTTTGCAGTTCATTGAGCAGCCAGCCGGGACGCTGGACGCTGGGCAAACCTGTGCAAGGCTGTTTATCGACGGCGTTCTGCCATGCGCACTCGGGGCGATGATCGGCCTGAAAGCGCAACCCCTGCACGGCATCATCACCCAGCCGTGCGCGCAGGCGTTCGCGCAATTGTTCCCAGGGCAAAGTCTGCTGCGGGCGGTCGTCGAACAGCTGCTGATACTGCGGCACGAAACTCGGCAGGTCTTCGGCGCGCAAGCGAAAACCCCGTACCGGCGCCTCGACCTGCACGTGTTCGAGTCGCCCACGGGCCAACTCGAAGAGCATTGCCGCATCACGTTCGGCACTGAGCAGACCGACCTTGATCACCGTGTCCGGCAGCCCTGCGTGTTCCAGATGCAAATCGAAACGCTGCACGCCACTGTCGCGCCCGCAAAGGAATGCCGACAGATCGCCGGTCAGGCGTCGTAACGGAAACAGCAAGGCCTGATGGGATTGCACGTCGAAATTCAGTTCGATGCGAATATCGAAACGGTCTGGCGGCAGATAGAACGCCAGCGCCAGAGGGCGTGCGCCGAACAGCGTGTCGAGGTGTTTGAGCATCTGCGCCTCGAAACGTCGGGCCAGTGCCTGACGTGGCAGGCTTTGTACCTGACTGAGATTGCGCAGGCCCATGCGCGACAACGCCGTAGCGACATTGGGTTCCAGGCCGACACGGTCGACAGGCAATTGCCCGAGGTGATGCTGCAAGGCTTCGCCGTCCGGCACCACCAGGCCATCGTAAGCATTGGCCAGCACCCGCGCGGCCACCGGGTTCGGCGCCGCGACGATACGGTGCCGAAAGCCGAGGTCTTGCAACTCTTGGCGCAGGCGAGCTTCGAATTGCGGCCAGGTGCCGAACAGGCCCAGGCTCGATTCAATCTCGAACACCACGGTGCGAGGGTAATGCACGCTGACCTGCGCGCTGAAGCGATAGGCCCACGCAGCAAGAAACTGCTGCCAGTGTTCGACCTCGGCCACCTCGTAATCAGCGGTGGCAAAGCCTTTGCTCATGGCTTGCGCGGCAGTCATCGACATGCCGGGGCGCAGGCCGAGTTTACGCGCCGCCGGATTCACTGCTTGCAGCACCCTGCGCTGGGCCGGGCCGCTGAGCAGCACCAACGGCTCATCAGGATCGGGCCGCTGACGCAGCACGGCGTCGAGGGCCAATTGCGGAAACAGAATACATACCCAGCGCATGACGATCAGTGCCCCACGGCAAAGGCAATCGGCGCCGCACGCGCCAGCCCGCCACGGCACTTGAGCACCCGTAGCTGGGCCGGTCTGGCATCGATGGCAATCCGTAACGCTGCCGGTGAGGGGTTGACCGCTTCGCTCAACGGGCGCCAGGCAAAGGCCAGGGTCTGGCCGGTTTCCGCCGCCACCTGCAAACGCCGCAGCGCACGGTCATCGGCCTTGTTCGGCCAGCACAGCACTGCACCGCAACTGCCCGAGCGCAAGCACTGCTCCGCCGCCCACAAGGCATCGCGTTCGCTGGCCTGAATCACCGACAACTGGCGCAGATCAACCCCGGCATTGGCCCAGGCCTGCGGGTACGGCACAAATGGCGGTGCCACCAGCACGATGCGTTCACCCGCCGCCGACAATCGCGCCAGGGTCGGCCAGACCAGTTGCAGTTCACCGACACCGGGGCCGGCGAGGAGGATTTCGCTCAGCGCCGCTTCCGGCCAGCCGCCGCTGGGCAGGGCCGCGTCCAGAGCAGCATGCCCGGTCGGCTGCGGGCTCGCCGCCGGTGGCGCAGGCCGGCCGCGCCAGACCTGGCCGCCATTGAACAGCGTATCCAGTGCAACGACGGCGCCCATCAGCCTTGCCTCACCAGGCCACAGAACACGCCTTCGATGGCCAGATCCTGATCATCACGCACAACGATCGGCTGATAGGCCGGGTTGCGCGGCAACAGGCGCACTTCATCACCGACCCGTTCGAAGCGTTTGATGGTGACTTCACCGTCCAGACGCGCAACGACGATCTGGCCGTTGAGCGCTTCGGGATTGCGCCGCACCCCGACCAGATCACCGTCGAGGATGCCGTCTTCGATCATCGAGTCGCCCTGCACCCGCAGCATGTAATCCGGGGTCCGGGAGAACAGTGCCGGGTCGAGCAGCAAACGGTTATGGATGTCGGCATCGGCGCCAATCGGCGCACCGGCGGCCACGCGACCGAGCACGGGGATCTCCAGCAGCTCCGGACGCGGCGGTTGCCCCAGCAGGCGAATGCCGCGGGCCTGATGCGGATTGACCTCGATGAAACCGGCTTCGGATAGCGCCAGCACATGCTTGCGCGCCACGCTGCGCGAGGCAAAACCAAACGCCTCGCTGATTTCAGCGAGGCTTGGGGGCTGACCGTGCTCGGCGATGCGATCGCGGATAAAGGTCAGAATGGCGGTACGGCGGGGAGTCAGGTTTGTCATGGAGTACATTTGTACTCCTCCGGGAATTTTATGACAAGAACCGCCAGTCGGCGTAGGCGCTGCCGAAGGCTGCGATCTTTTGATCTTGCTTTTAAAAGTCAAAGTCAAAGTCAAAAGATCGCAGCCTCGTTTCACTCGTCAGCTCCTACAGAATCCTCATGTCTCTGTAAGAATGCGGGGAGGCGAAGAATCAAGCTGCGCCAGATACTCCCACGGATAGATCCCGCGTTGATGCCCATCGCTGAACACCAGTTGCACGCCATACCCCTGCGGGTTGAGTTCGATCAGGCGTACGCGATCATCAACCAGCGGCGTGACGCCGCGCAGGCGAAACGCGCGGCATTGCGAGCACGGGCATTGCCGGCGCAGATCGGCGTGCTTGAGCAGCGATTCACGCCCGTCCGGCCAACTCAGCCGCAACGTGCGCGCACTCTGCGAGTTGCCCACCGACAACGGGTTCATTGCAACTGACTCAATGCGATGCGCACGGCTTTGCGCACTTCCGGGTCGCCGTCGTCCTGCGCTGCCTGCAACGCGGCCACGGCGCCGCGATCGTTTAACTCTCCAAGAGCCAGCGCGGCCTCTTTGCGCAGGTTGCTGATGCGGTGGCCGAGAGTATCAATCAGCGCATCCAGCGCCGGGACGAAGCGCAGTCGACCGAGGCTGCGGGTGGCGCGCAGCCGCACTTGCCAATAGTCATCGCTCAGCGCTTCGACCAAAGCCGGGCCGGCGTCGCTGTGGCCGACCTTGCCCAACGTGGTCGCGGCTTCTTCGCGCACTTGCCAGGCATGATCGTGCAAGGCCTGGCGCAGCGCCGGCAGCACTTCGGCGCCGCTGGCCAGACCGAGCGCACCGGTGGCGGCGCGGCGCACTTCGGTGTCCGGATCGGCGCTGGCCAGGCGGGCCAAGGCTGGCAGTGCGTCGAGCTGTTTGAGCCAGCCGAGTACGCCGACCGCTTCGCGACGGACATTGGCATCGGCATCACCCAACGCTGCGAGGGCAGCCGGCGCGGCCTCGGCGAAACGCAATTCTCGCAACGCTCGAAATGCAGCGATACGCACACGGACGTCGGCATGGGCGCTCCACGGCAGAATCACCCGCCCTGCCGCTGCAGTCTTGAGCAGGCTCAGACTCTGCGCGGCCGCCGACTGTACGGCGGGCGACGGATCCGTCAGCGCTTCGCACAAGGCTTGCACGACCGCTTCGTCTTCCCACGCTTCAAGCAATCGCGCAGCTTCAGCCCGAACATCCTCAGCGGGATCCTGGCGTAGTCGATCGACCAGCCAGAGCAAGCCATCCGGTTCTTCGAGATCGGCCAGATCAATCAGGGCAATGCGCCGCACGCCGGCGTCTTCCGCCGTCAGGCGCGGTTGCAGGGCGAGGATGTCTTCGTTATCGGTCACAGCAAAAATAGAGGTCATAGGGCAAATCGCGGCAAAGGGTTTTCAGGAGGCAGACCGAGCGGATTGAGGCGCGGCAGCGGTCGGTCGTTGTCGTGGCGCAGCAAGTCGAGGCAGTGGCGTTTGAGGCGGGCGAACTCGGGACTGGTCACCAGTTCACTGGTGCGCGGGCGTGCAAAGTCCAGACGCAAGTCTTCGATGATCCGCCCCGGTCGCGCGCTCATCACCAGCAAGCGATCGGCAAGAAACAGCGCCTCGTCGATGTCGTGGGTAACGAAGACCACGGTGGTGCGGATGCGCGTCCAGATGTCCAGCAGCAATTCCTGCATGTTCAAGCGGGTCAGCGCATCCAGCGCACCGAACGGCTCGTCCATCAGCAACAGACGCGGGCGATTGACCAGCACCCGGGCGATCTCGACCCGTTGCTGCATGCCACCAGAGAGCTGATCCGGCCAGCGTTCGGCAAAGTCTTCGAGCCCAACCAGCTTGAGCATGTCGTCAGCGGCGCGATGCCGCTCAGCCTTGCCGACGCCGCCCATCTTCAGGCCGAAGGCGACGTTGTCGCGCACCGTGCGCCACGGGAACAGCGTGTGATGCTGGAACACCATGCCGCGCTGCGGTGACGGGCCGGCCACTTCACTCCCGTCGACTTTCAGCCTGCCGGCCCTGGCATTCAAGTGGCCCGCCAGGGCGCCGAGCAAGGTCGACTTGCCGCAACCGGACGGGCCGAGGATGCAGACGAACTGACCGGGTTCGATCTGGCAATCGAGGCCCTGCACTGCTTCGAAGGCTTCGCGGCCCTGGCCGAGGACGATGGACAACTGGCGGATGTCGATCCGCCCTTCCGGGGTTTGCATCACGCTCATCAGGCTTTGCCTCGCGGTCGATGCCAGGGCGTGAACAAGCCGCCCAGGCGTTTGATCAGCCAACTGCTGCCCATGCCCAACACGCCGATCAGGAGCATGCCGACGACAATGTCGGCGTAGTTCTGAATGGTGTAGGACTCCCAGGTGTAATAACCGATACCGAACTGCCCGGAGATCATTTCCGCCGTCACCAGACAGAACCACGAAGTGCCCATGCCGATCGCCAGGCCAGTGATGATGCTCGGCGCAGCGCCCGGCAGGATCACTTCCAGCAGAATCGCCCCGCGCCCTGCTCCTAGGCTCTTCGCCGAAGCAATCAGACGTGGATCGACGCCTTCTACGCCGTGCACGGTGTTGAGCAGGATCGGGAACAGCGCGCCGGTGAAAGTGATGAAGACCATCGACAACTCCGAGGACGGAAACATCAGGATCGCCAGCGGAATCCAGGCCACGGCGGGGATCGGGCGGATGACTTCCAGTGGTGGCAGCAGGATGTCTTCGGCCCATTTCGAACGGCCGATGGCCAGACCCAGAGCGATGCCGATCAGCAATGCGGCGAGGTAGCCGGCAAAGACCCGACCGAGACTGCTGCTCAAGTGCTGCCAGAGTTTGCCGGAGTCGCCCAGTCCCAGCGCGGCTTCGATCACCGCCAGTGGCGTCGGCACGTTGGCAAAGGTCACCAGGCCGAGGTTCCAGTGATGGCTGGCGGCGAGTTGCCAGAAGAGCAGGCAGAGCAGCAGGGAGGCAGCTCTCGATGTCCAGCGCAACGGTGTTTTCATGGAGCGGGTTTCCAGTTCGTGTTCTGTGTGATGGCTGAGATCTACCCCCTCACCCCAGCCCTCCCGAAACGTCGGACCGCCCCCAAGGGGGCGAGGGGGAAAGGGAGCCGACCTGCGTGCTTTTCAAAACCTGAGTTCGACCCGATATTTCACGTCGGCATATCTTCCACAAACAACTCGGTCAGTCCCCTCTCCCTCCGGGAGAGGGCCAGGGTGAGGGGCTTTTGAGCTTCAGCGCGCGGCAACGGCTTGCGCAGTGGCATCGCTGAAATCGAACACCTTGCCGCCCTGCGCCGTGGCGTATTGCTGGGCCTGGCCCTTGAGCAGAAATGCGCTGAGGCGGCCCTTGGCATCGCTGGCAAACCAGGCTTGTTCAGCGAGCAACTTGATCCCGCTGTCACTGGCCTGCGCATACACCGCACGAATGTTCTTGCCCTCCTGCTTGAGCGCAGCCAGGGCGGTGAACGCCGATTCAGCCGAGCCATAACGGCGGACTTTTTCCTCACCGCGCACCCAGATCTCAGCGACATGGCTAACGTCGGCGATGGCCTTGCCCGTCGCTGCATCCACACCCGGCAATGGCGTCTGTGCGTAGTTGGCCAGTTGCGCGGTGTAATCGAGGTTCGAGGCCTTGAAAGCGGCGCGGATGTACTGGTCGTCGATGAAAGTATTCAGATCAAGCCCGCGATCGGCTTTCTTCAGCAATTTCAACGTATCGATGGCGGTGCCGACGGCCTGACGATATTCAGGTTTCCAGCTCAGGTCGCGGGTCTGCACGCCCAGCGGGCCGTGGAACAGGTAGTTGACCTCGGCATCGACGCCGGTGACTTTGGCGATCAGCTCGCTGTACTTCTCCGGCTCGGCGGCGAGCAGTTGGTTGGCTTCGATGCTGGCGCGCAGGTAGGCGACGACAATTTCCGGGTACTTCTTCGCATAGGCCTGATCCACCAGCGCGCCGTGGAAGGTCGGCGCGTTGGCCTGGGCGCCGTCGTAGATCTTGCGGGCGAAACCACGGCTCGGGAACAGTTCGGCGAACGGCACGAAATCGGCGTGGGCATCGATCTTCCCGGCTTGCAGGGCGGAGCCGGCGACTTCCGGCGGCTGGGCGATGATGTTGACATCCTTGAGCGGGTCCCAGCCCTGCTCTGCCACGGCGCGCAGCAACATGCCGTGGGCCGTCGAGGCGAATGGCACCGAAATGGTCTTGCCCTTGAGTTCACTCAAGCTCTGCACGGCCGAGGCGCTCGGTACGACGATGCCGTTGCCGCTGCCCTTGATGCTGCCCGACAGCACGCTGATGAACAGGCTGTGCTTGCCCGCCGTTTCGAACGCCACACCATTGAACGCACCGGGGAAATCAGCCATGGCGCCGAAGTCGAGTTTGCCCGCGACCATCTCGTTGGTCAGCGGCGCGCCACTGGTGAAATTCTTCCATTGCACGTCGTACTTCGCGTCTTTGTAGGCGCCGTCGTGGGGCAGGTATTTTTCCAGCAGACCGAGTTCACGGATCAACAGCCCGCCGGCGGCGCAGTTGATGGTGGTGTCCTGAGTGCCGATGGCGATGCGGATGGTTTCGGCCGAGGCCGACAAGGTCAACGAAGCCAGTACCAGACCGGCAAGTGCTGCACGCAACATGAGTGTTTCCCCTCGAATCATTGGTTTGAAATTCGTCTCCGCCGCGATCAGGGCGCGGTGGGAAACGAGGGGTTTTCGGTGAATCGAGCGTCCGGGGTTTCCGGATGGCTTTGGTTTGTCACATTTCCAAATGTAGGAGTGAGCCTGCTCGCGATAGCGGTGTGTCAGCTAACACATCTACATCTGACCCACCGCTATCGCGAGCAGGCTCACTCCTACAGGGGAAAGCGTTTCAACGCAGGAGATAGGGGATTTCGACTTTGACGGCCCCCGTCGGGCAATCCTTCTCGCACGGCATGCAGTACCAGCATTCATCGAAGGCCATGTAGGCCTTTTGCGTGGCCGGGTTGATCGCCAGCAGGTCCATCGGGCAGACGTCGACACACACGGTGCAGCCCTTTTCGGCGATGCATTTGTCCTCGTCCACGGTGACCGGGGCGTTGGAGCGGAAAAAGATTTCCTGAGCTTGATAAGCCATGGTTCGGACTCTCTGAAAAATGATGCTTCAAGCGGCGAAAGCGCCGACCCGCAGGCGGTCATAGGCCTGCATTTCCTCGGCGTCGAGCGGGATGATGTAAGGCTCGACAGCTTTCTTGAAACTGCGCATGCGGCCGTCCTCGCCCTTCTTCAGATGGCAATGGCAGAACCATTCGGCATCGTTGCGTTGCGGATGGTCGACGCGATAGTGGTACAGGCCCCAGCGGCTTTCGGCGCGGAACAACGACGCGCGGGCGGCCATTTCGGCGCAGTCGCGGATCACGCTGGTTTCCATCGCGCGCATCAATTCATGAGCGTTGTTGGCTTTCATCTGCTCGAGATCGCGTTCGATGTCGCTGAAACGTTGCAGACCAATCTGCATCTTCCTGGTCACTTTCGGCGGTTGCAGGTAGTCGTTGACGAAGCGCCGCAGCTTGTACTCGACCTGCGCCGGCGGCAGGCCTTCTGCGCGATCGAGCGGCGCGTAGACCCGGGCTTTTTCCCTGGCGATCTGCTCGGCGTCCAGTGCGGAAAACTCGCGGTCGGCGACAAACTCCGCGGCGTTGTGCCCGGCGAACCAGCCGTAAGTGAACGCGCCAAGCATGTAGTTGTGCGGCACCGCAGCCATGTCGCCGGCCGAGTACAAGCCCTTCACCGACGTCTCGGCACGCTCGTTGACCCACACGCCGGACGCCGAGTGACCGCTGCAGAAACCGATCTCCGAAATGTGCATTTCGACCATCTGCGTGCGGTAATCGGTGCCGCGATTGGCGTGGAACTGGCCACGGCTCGGGCGCTCGTTGCTGTGCAGGATTTCCTCGATGTTCTGGATGGTTTCCTCGGCCAGGTGATCGAGCTTGAGGAACACCGGGCCGTTGCCGCTTTCCAGTTCCTGATGGAATTCCCACATCATCTGCCCGCTCCAGTAGTCGCACTCGATGAAGCGTTCGCCCTTGTTGTTGGCGGTGTAGCCACCCAGCGGGCCGGTGACGTAGGCGCAGGCCGGGCCGTTGTAATCCTTGATCAGCGGGTTGATCTGGAAGCACTCGAGGTTCGCCAGTTCGGCGCCGGCGTGATAGGCCATCGCGTAGCCGTCACCCGCATTGGTCGGGTTTTCGTAAGTGCCCATCAGGTAGCCCGACGAAGGCAGACCGAGGCGTCCGGCCGCGCCGCAGGCAAGAATCACCGCTTTGGCCTTGATCACATGGAAATCGGCGGTGCGGCAGTCGAAGCCCATGACACCGTTGACCGCGCCCTCCTCGTCAGTCAGCAAACGCGTACAGACCAGGCGATTGGTGATGCTCACCCGTGCGCGTTTCAACTGCCGATATAGAACTTTTTTGATGTCGTGCCCTTCCGGCATCGGCAACACATAGGCGCCCATGTGGTGGACCTTTTTCACCGCGTAATCACCGGTTTCGTCCTTCTCGAACTTCACCCCCCACCGGTCGAGCTGCTCGATGGTTTCGAAACTGTGGGTGGCGTAGGCGTGAACCGCCGCCTGATTGACGATGCCGTCATTGGCGATGGTGATTTCCTTGGTGTACTGCTCGGGCGTCGAATGCCCCGGGATGATCGCGTTGTTCAGGCCGTCCATGCCCATGCTGATCGCGCCGCTGCGTTTGACGTTGGCCTTGTCGACCAGCAACACGCGCAAATCGCGGTTCTTCTCTTTGGCCTTGATCGCCGCCATCGGCCCGGCCGTACCACCGCCAATCACGACGATGTCGTATTCCTGTTCTAGAACGTTGCGGGTCATGCCTGCTCCCCTTTCTGCCGGTCGATCCGCAGGCGGTACTGGAACGCATCGCCACGGTAATAAAGGTGTTCGAAGTCCAGCGGCTGGCCCTGGGCGTCGTGGGTCAAACGCTCGATGCGCATGATCGGCGAGCCGGCTTCAACGTTGAGTGCCTGGGTCAGGTCGCTATCGGCCAGCACCGCGTCGATAGCCAGATCGGCGTGGCCGAGGGCGATGCCACAGTCGTTTTCCAGGATCAGAAAGATGTCGCGAGTGACCAGATCCGCCTTCTCCAGGCGCTCGCCGAGTGCTTTGGGCAGGTAGGTGATTTCCAGCGAGATCGGCTCGCGGTTGATCAGCCGTACGCGCTTGATCTGCGCGACGATCTCGCCTTCGGCCACCTGCAGACGCTCGGCGACTCGTTTGTCAGCGGCGATGAATTTGAAGCTGCGCAGGCGGTTGATCACCTCGTAGCCGCGCCCGGTCATCGACTCGGCAAGGCCTTGCAGGCTGCTGACGTTTTGAAAGGTTTTCGGCTTGGCGACGAAGGTGCCCTTGCCATGGATCTTGAAGATCAGCCCTTCCTTTTGCAGATCGCCCAGGGCCTGGCGCACGGTGATGCGGCTGACTTTGAACAGTGCACCGAGCTCGCTTTCAGAAGGCATCTGACTGTCTTGCGGGTATTCGCCATCGAGAATTCGCGCACGCAGGACATCGCGCAACTGGGTGTGCAGCGGAACGCTACTGAGGGAGAGAACGTTGTCGGTCATCACGGAATCACTTGTCATAACGAGTTATGACGTGATCTTAGAGACGTTATGACAAGCTTGAGAAATATTGTTTGGGCATAACCTTAGATTCGCCCTTGAGATGCAAAAGATCGCAGCCTTCGGCAGCGCCTACAGATTGAATGCGATTGCCCTGTAGGAACTGCCGAAGGCTGCGATCTTTTGACGTTACCCTTTTGCTCAATCCTCAGCCGATGCGCAGCGCACGCAGATCAAGGCGTCCGTCCACGAGCGGCGGGCACCAGTAGTAGCCGCCGGTGATCGGTCGGCTGATCTGGTACAGACCATCGGCGATACCGTCTTCCAGACCGCTCATGCGCCGCAGTTGTGCTTCGAAGGCATCGAGGGAAAAGCCGAAAGCGAGGAACATCAAACCAGCGCGGTCGCCTTCGATCCATGGCATCGAGCGGCGCACCAGGAAAGCTTCCGGGGCGAAGCTTTCCTGGGCGGTGCGTTTGACGTGGGCCGAGATCGGCGCGTCGTCGATTTCTTCGTTATCGCTCAGGCGACGCCCCATGATGTCGTCCTTGGCGCCAGCAGTGAGGCGATGAAAGCCCTTGAGATCGTGCTGCCACTGCTGGATCGCGGCGAAACTGCCTCCGACCAGCCCATCAGCGCCGGTGCTCAGCAACGCGGCGGCGACAGCGGCGTCGTCATGGGGGTTTTCCGTGCCGTCTTCGTAACCGGTGAGGTCGTGGCCCTCCATGTGGCGGAAGGCTTCCTGCATCTGCACCAGGCGCAAGGCCGGGGCCAGCGCGGCTTCGATGGCATTGCTGCGATTGAGCAATTCACCCCGGTCGACACCGTGCAACCAGACCCACAACGCATGCTGGGTCGACGGGTTGTCCACGCCGACGCCGGTCAGGGCCGGGAAGCTGCGCAGGCCAGCGATCTCAACGTTCAGCGCCTTGGTCAACGACTCACCAAAGCCCACCACTGCCGACTTGCCATCCACCAGCATCAGCAGGTTGTCGATCGCTTGCGGCAAGGCTTCCACCGACGCCAGAGCGAAAAACAGATGACGTGCTTGCGCAGGAACAGGGGTGGCGAGAATGCCCGGCTGGTAGTAACTCATGTGAACTCCTTGAAAAAGTGCGCGGAGTTTACCTGTAGCCGGATGGTTTGTGTGGGTGGCGAAAGCGTGGCTGTTTCAGCGTGAACGGCCTTCGATCAACGCCTTCAAAGCCAGCGCATCTGCCGTGGCCGCGCCGCTGGCGGTGTTGTCGAAGATGCACCAGATGTCCCTGCCTTCGGCTTTCGCGCTCTGCAGGGTCTGAGCAAGCTGCCGCAGACAAGCCGCGTCATAAGCGCTGTGATAAATCCGCGGCGAGCCATGCAAGCGCCAATACTGCAGGCCCTGCCAGCCGCCCGGCGCAGTATCGGTGCTGATACGCGAGGGGTCGACCGCTGCCTGGGCAATCTGCAGCTCCACCAGCAGTGCCCCAGCGTCAGTCCACGATTCGTGTCGCGGTTCCAGCACCACGCTGCCTTGAAAACGCTCGCGCAAGGCGCCGAAGAAAGCCTTGGCTACCGGCGCATCGAACGCCAGTTTCGGTGGCAGTTGCACCAGCAGGCAGCCAAGGCGATCACCCAAGCCTTCGCACTGGCCGAGAAACTCATCGAGCGGCCCCGCGGTGTCCGCCAGCCGTTGCTCATGGGTGATGAGCTTCGGCACTTTGACGGCGAAGCGAAAGTCCGGTGGCACCGAGTCGGCCCAGCGCTCGTAGGTCTGGCGTCGATGCGGGCGGTAGAACGAGCTGTTGATCTCCACACACTTGAAGCGCGCGGCGTAGCGTTGCAAGTGCGTGCCCTCGGCAGGAAATGCCGGCCAGTGCTCGCGACCGAGGCTCCAGCCGGCACAACCGATGAACATTAAAGGCTCGTTCAAGCGCCCACCGTCATTTTTTGCCGGGCAACACGGAACCAAGCACCTGCTTGGCGGTTTGAATGATCACCCCGGCCTCGTCCGGATCACCCTTGAGCAGGGTCGTGGCGAATTTCTTCGCTTGCTCAAGCTTGATGTGCGGTGGCAGCGGCGGCACGTTCGGGTCCGTCTTGAACTCGATCAGCACCGGCACTTCCGAGGCGAGCGCCTGCTCCCACGCAGCCGCCACGTCTTCTTCGCGATCAACGAAGATGCCCTTGAGGCCAATGGAAATCGCGAACAAGTGATACGGCACGTCGGGAATGCTCTGCGACGCTTCGAACTTGGGATCGCCCTCCATCACTCGCTGCTCCCAAGTGACCTGATTGAGGTCTTCGTTGTTGAACACCGCGCAGATCCATTTCGGGCTCTGCCACTGCCGCCAGTATTTGGCGACGGTGATCAGCTCGGCCATGTTGTTCATCTGCATCGCGCCGTCGCCGACCAGGGCAATCACCGGGCGCTCGGGAAAAGCGAATTTCGCCGCGATCGCATACGGCACCGCAGCCCCCATCGAGGCCAGGCCACCGGACAACGAGCATTTCATGCCCCGGCGGATTTTCAGGTCGCGGGCGTACCAGTTGGCGCAGGAGCCGGAATCGCTGGTGATGATTGCCTGCTCAGGCAAGCGCGGTGACAGCTCGTAGACCACCCGTTGCGGGTTGACCGGATCGGCCTTGGCCATGGCGCGTCTCTCCAGGGTTTTCTCCCAACTGCCGCGCCAGCCTTCGATCTTCTTGCGCCATTTGTTCGAGGTTTTCTGTTCCAGCAGCGGCAGCAACGCAGCGAGGGTTTCCGCTGAATCACCGACCAGATTGACCTCCATCGGATAACGCAGGCTGAGCATGTCCGGTTGCAAATCGATCTGCACGCCGCGCGCCTGGCCTTCCTTGGGCAGAAATTCGGAATACGGGAAACCCGAACCGATCATCAACAAGGTGTCGCACTCACTCATCAGCTTGTAGCTGGGCTCGGTGCCGAGCAGGCCGATGCTGCCGGTCACCCACTGCAATTCGTCGGGCAACGCCGCTTTGCCCAGCAGCGCTTTGGCCACACCGGCGCCGAGTTTTTCCGCCACGGCGATCACTTGATCAGCCGCCTCCAGCGCGCCGGCACCGACCAGAATCGCAACTTTCTCGCCACTGTTGAGCACTTCGGCGGCGCGTTGCAGATCGCTTTCATAAGGCACGACTTTCGGCTTGCTGTAACCGACGCCGGAATGCGCTGTGCCATGGGCGCGCGCCGGTTGTTCGTAAGGCAGATCCTGCAAGTCATTGGGCAGGATCAGCGCGGTGACGCGGCGCTCGCCGACGGCAGTTCGCACCGCACGATCGAGCAGATGGCGCACCTGCGACGGCGCCGAGGCCTGCTGCACGAATGCGCCGGCGACATCCTTGAACATCGACACCAGGTCCAGTTCCTGCTGGTAATGACTGCCCAGCGCCGTGCGCGCCTGCTGCCCGACGATGGCCAGCACTGGCATGTGGTCCATGCGCGCATCGTAGAGGCCGGTGATCAGGTGCGAAGCGCCGGGGCCGGACGTGGCGATACACACGCCCAGCTCGCCGGTGAACTTGGCATGGGCCGAGGCCATGAACGCAGCCATTTCCTCGTGCCGTGCCTGGACGAATTCGATCTTGCCTTTGGCCCGGCTCATGGCGCCGAACACGCCGTTGATGCCATCGCCCGGATAGCCAAAAATTCGCGTCACGCCCCATTCGCTGAGCCGTTCCACCAGAAAATCACCTACTGTCATCGTCATCTTGACCCTCGCCATTTGCTGCTGCATGGACATGTAAGGGTCTGGACAGCCCGCTTCGCGGTGAAGTTTCGCTGGATTGTCCGGGCATGGACTTTGGCCCCGTGTTTACGTAGCAACGATTTTTTGAGGCGAGCACCCTGCCCTGCGGTCGATTGAAAAATGATCGAAGGAGGATTCGCCATGACTGAAGTACAAACCCTGCTGCTCGAACGCAATGACTGGGTGCCGAACAATCCGCGTCTGCCGGTGCTGATCTATCGCCACGCGATCGCCATCGAGGGCAACGATCCCGCAGCGCGTTTCGAGCAGATGTTCGGCGCCAACGGCTGGCCAGCGCAGTGGCGCTACGGGATTTATGACTATCACCACTACCACACCGAAGGCCACGAAGTGCTTGGCGTGGCGGCCGGTCAGGCGCGGTTGATGCTGGGCGGGCCGAATGGGCAGGTCGTCGACGTCAGCGCCGGGGATGTGTTGTTGCTGCCGGCCGGGACTGGCCACTGCAATCTGGGTTCGAGTGAGGATTTTCTGGTGGTGGGCGCGTATCCGCCGGGGCAGCAGGCGGATATTTGCCGGGCCGCGCCGAGTGATGCGCAGTTGGCGCGGATCGAGGGGCTGGCGTTTCCTGAGACAGATCCGGTGCAGGGGGTCGGGGGTGCGGTTGGACAGTATTGGATTTGATGATTCACCACATAACCCTGTAGGAGTGAGCCTGCTCGCGATGCGGTGTGTCAGTCATTACTTCTCTACCTGATACACCGCTATCGCGAGCAGGCTCACTCCTACAGGGGATTTGGGTTGGCAGATAAATCTGTGGGGGCTGGCACCCGCCGGAAATTTTCCCTACGGTGTCTACCTGTTCTCTCCCAGCATCGACGAGGTCCGTTTCATGAGCAATGCGTCTTACGTTCCGCCCAAGGTCTGGAAACAAGAAGCGCCTTCCGGCGGCCACTTCGCCAGCATCAACCGCCCGATCGCCGGGCCGACTCATGACAAAGAGCTGCCTGTCGGCAAGCATCCTTTGCAGCTGTATTCGCTGGCCACGCCCAACGGTGTCAAGGTCACCATCCTGCTCGAAGAGTTGCTGGCGCTCGGGCACAGCGAGGCCGAGTACGACGCGTGGCTGATCCGCATTGGCGAAGGCGATCAGTTCTCCAGCGGTTTTGTCGAAATCAACCCGAACTCGAAGATTCCGGCGCTGCTGGATCGCAGTGTCGAGCCGCCGATCCGGGTGTTCGAGTCCGGCTCGATCCTGCTGTATCTCGCGGAAAAGTTCGGCGCCTTCCTGCCCAAGGATCCGGCCGGTCGTACCGAAACCCTCAACTGGCTGTTCTGGCAAATGGGCTCGGCGCCGTATCTGGGCGGTGGCTTTGGGCATTTCTACGCTTACGCGCCAGAGAAGCTCGAATACCCGATCAATCGCTTCACCATGGAAGCCAAACGGCAGCTGGATGTGCTCAACCGCCGTCTCGCCGACAACGCCTATCTGGCCGGTGACGACTACACCATCGCCGACATCGCCGTATGGCCGTGGTACGGGCAACTGGTGCGCAACAACGTCTACTCGGCGGCGGAGTTCCTCGCGGCCCATGAGTACACCCATGTACAGCGCTGGGCGGAAGACATCGCCAAGCGCCCGGCGGTCGTACGTGGACAACGGGTGAACCGCACCTGGGGTGATGAAGACAGTCAGGTGCCGGAGCGGCACGGTGCGCAGGATCTGGACTGATTCCGAAAAACTGCATAACCCTGTGGGAGCGAGCCTGCTCGCGAAAGCGGAGTGTCAGACAACGCATCTGTTGATTGATACACCGCCTTCGCGAGCAGGCTCGCTCCCACATTTGTTTGCGGAAGCGATCAAATCCAATTGTGAAAAAATCATTAACTAACTGAACCGTACGGGTTTATTCCTCAGGAAACTTCCTACATACTAATGCGAATAATTCTTACATGCACTCGCATCAGTTTCGTTTGGGTCATCTTGGGGAAGCAGATAGATGTCGTTTCACACCATCCACCGCCGTTCGAACCTTTCACCTAACCTCCTCGCAATCGCCATGGGCATGGTCAGCATCGCACCTGCCCTCGCCGAAGAAACCGCCCCCACCGCGCCAGCCAATGGCCCGCTGGAACTGCAAGCGACCGAAATCGGCGCTACGCAGATGAGCAGCACCACCGAAGACACGCAGTCCTACACCACCGGCCCGATGCAGACCGCGACCAAGCTGTCGCTGACCATGCGCGAAACGCCGCAGGCGGTGACGGTGATCACGCGACAGCGCATGGACGACCAGAACATGACCAGCGTCAACGACGTGGTGCGGGGCACGCCGGGGCTGTTCCTCAGCGAGGCCAGCGGCCCGGGTCGGCAGACTTACAAGGCGCGCGGTTTCGACATCGACAACATCATGTACGACGGCCTGCCCAGCTCGTATTCGCCGTTCACCCTGGCGGTGCAGCCGAACCTGGCGATGTTCGACCGGGTGGAAATCGTCCGTGGCGCAACCGGTCTGGTCACCGGTGCCGGCAACCCGTCGGCGGCGATCAACATGGTGCGCAAGCGTCCAACCGCCGATCAGCGCGTGACCCTCACTGGTGCCGCAGGCAGCTGGGATGACTACCGTGGCGAAGTCGATGCCTCCAGCCCGCTGAACGAAAGCGGCACGCTGCGTGGCCGTGTGGTGACGTCGTATCAGGGCGCCGACAGCTTCCGCGACAAGGAAGAAAACGATCACGGCCTGTTCTATGCCATCGGTGAAGCGGACCTGAGCGACAGCACCACCGCGACCCTCGGCTTCTCGCGGCAGAACGACCAGACCAACTATTTCTGGGGTGGCCTGCCGATCGGTGAAAACGGTCATCACCTCGACTTGCCCCGCTCCACTTACCCGGGCACCGATTGGGAAAACCGCAAGCTGCAGGTCGACACCGTGTTCGGTGAAGTCGAGCACCGGTTCGACAACGACTGGAAACTGCACCTCGGCGGTTCGACTTCAACGCTCGAGGGAGAATTCTCCGGCACATACCTGTCGCGCTACGACGGCCCGCTGGAAACCACCGCCTACCAATCGCACCACACCGACAAGCAACGCGCGTTCGACGGTTTTGCCAGCGGCCCGTTCGAAGCGTTCGGCCGTACACATGAGTTAGTGGTCGGCGCGAGCAATCGCGTATACGACGCGACCACCAAGGAATACTCGCCCTACGACACAGGCCTGCCGATCGGCGCGCCCAAGCCTGACTTCGTGCGCAGCGGCAAGTCGCGCAACGTCACCACCCAGGACGCGGTTTACCTGACCACACGCTTGAGCCTGGCCGATCCGCTGACGCTGATCCTCGGCAGTCGTCTGGACTGGTATGACTACGACGATCGCACTGCCGATGGCGACTTCAAGGTCACCCGCAACCTGACCCGTTATGCGGGCCTGATCTACAAGCTCGACGACCATCACTCGGTCTACGCCAGCTACACCGACATCTTCACCCCGCAAACCCAGAAAGACCTCGGCGGCAAAGTGCTTGAGCCGATCGTCGGTGAAAACTACGAAGTCGGCATCAAGGGCGAATATTTCGACGGTGCCCTGAACGGCAGCGTGGCGGTGTTCCAGATGGACCAGACCAACCGCGCCACCCAGGCGGCGACCCAGCTCGGCTGCCCGGAACTGACCTGCTACGAAACCTCCGGCAAGGTTCGCGCCCAGGGCGTGGACATGGAACTGCAAGGTGCGCTGACCGAGCAATGGCAAGTCGGCGCCGGCTACACCTATACCCGCGCCCACTACATCAAGGACGAAAACCCGGCGAACAACAACCAGAAGTTCGACACCGACATGCCCGAGCACCTGTTCAAGGTCTCCACCGTGTACCGCTTCAAAGGCCCGCTGGAAAAACTGCGGGTGGGCGGCAACGTCTACTGGCAGAGCCGCATGTACAACGACATCGCCCTGGCCAACGGCAGCAGCTATCGCCTGGAACAGGGTGGCTACGCGGTCACCGATCTGATGGCCGGCTACGAGGTCAACAAACACCTCGACCTGCAGGTCAACGCCAACAACATCTTCGATCGCAAGTACTACTCGTCCATCGGTACTGACGTGACGTGGGGCTCGACCGACAACTACGGCACGCCGCGCAGCTACATGATGACGGCCAAGTACAAGTTCTGAGTCGACAGGCTCAGCACGCAGCCGACAGGCGCCGGGAGTTTTCCCGGCGCCCTTTTTTTGCACGTTCATTAGGCATGGCCGGCAATAACCGATAGTCTCTGGCGACACTTTCGCGAAGCGCCGGCCATGCCCCAGACAGATTTCTCCTCCGACCTCCAAGCCATCGGCAGCATTGACGCTGTGCCGGTGATCCTGAGCATGGTCAAGCATACGACCGGCATGCGCTTCGCCGCTGTAGCGCGGGTCACCGAGAGCAAGTGGATCGCTTGCGCCGTGGATGACTCGATAGACTTCGGCCTGTTGCCCGGCGGCGAACTGGTACTGGAATCGACGATTTGTCATGAGATCCGTCAGCACCATCAGCCGGTGATCTTCGGCCATGCCAGCCAGCACCCGGTTTTCTCCACGCACCACACGCCGAAAACCTATGGTCTGGAAAGCTACATTTCGATTCCGATCATCAAGGCCAATGGCGAGTTTTTTGGCACGCTGTGCGCCATTGATTCGGTTCCGGCGAACCTCGACGACCCGGCCATCGAAAAGACTCTCACCCTCTTCGCCCAACTGATCGCCATGAGCCTGGATACCCAAGGTCATCTGCACGCAACCAGAACCGCCCTGGCCGATGCCAACGAAATGGGCCGTCTGCGCGAGCAATTCATTGCGGTGCTGGGCCACGACTTGCGTACGCCGCTGAGCGCCATTCGCATGAGTGCCGACCTGCTCGAAAGCAAGGCCGAGGACAAGCGCTCGCGCACGCTGCTGTCGGCGATCCGCACCAGCTCGGTACGCATGGGCGTGTTGATCGAAAACATTCTCGACTTCGCTCGGGGCCGGCTCGGCAGCGGAATTCCGGTGCAGCGCAAACTGGTCGATGACTTGCAGCAAACGCTGCGCCAGACCCTGAACGAGATCCAGGTGGCGTACCCGCAGGCGCAGTTCATTGATTCGCTTGAAGTGCCGACCGGGGTCTATTGCGACCCGCTGCGCATCAGCCAGCTGTTGTCGAACCTGCTGGGCAACGCCGTGACCCATGGCTCGACGGCCGAGCCGATTGTGCTCAAGGCGTTTGCCGAGGGCGACGAGATGGTCATTTCCCTGACCAACCAGGGCGCGCCGATTCCGCCGGCGCTGATGCCGCTGCTGTTCGAACCGTTCTCGCGTTCCGAAGCGGGTCAGCGCAACGAAGGGCTGGGGCTGGGCTTGTACATTGCCGGGCAAATTGCCAATGCGCACAACGGCACTTTGAGCGTCACCTCCGACAGCAAAGCAGGCACCTGTTTCGTCGCGCGCTTCCCTGCGCGCTTCAAGTGGGTCTGAGCGCCGCTCAGGTGTTCAACGGCGTCTGCGGCGTGTCCGGGTTGAGCTGGCGCCGACGGAACTGCCCCGGCGGCTGGCCATGAATCTGGCGAAAACGTCGGGAGAAATAGGCCTCATCAGCAAACCCGCACAACCGCGCCACCTCGCCCACCGAGCGCGTGCTGTTGAGCAAAAAATTGCGCGCCGCGTGCATGCGCCGCTCCAGCACCAGCTCGGTGAACGTCTTGCCGATCTCCTTGCGCAGCCAGTGCGTCAGGTAGGTCGGTGACAGATAGGTCGCAGCGGCGACTTTAATCAGGTTGAGATCAGGATCGGCGATGTTCTTCCGCAAGTATTCGAACATCCGGCTCAGGGCGTCGCGACGGCTGTTCTCGGCGGCATTTTCTTCCGCCAGACGCTTGAGCGGTTCGGCATAGAGAAAACACACGCTGCCAATCATCTGCAGCAACAGCCCCTTGAGCATTTCCCGCGTGCCGAACTGACGGTTCTCATCGAGTGCACGCATCTGCTCGATCAAGCCGCAGACCTGAGCGAAATCCTCATCGCCCAGAATGAAATCCAGATGCTCCTGAAAGCGGAACGGCGACAGCTCCGGCGCCAGCAGGATCGACACTTCTTCCAGATCCATCGGGTCGCATTGCAGATGCGGCAAGAGGAACGTCTGGGAAAAGTTGATGACGATGAAATTGCTGTCCTCGGGATGCGGAATCACATGCACGCGATGGGGCAGGATGAACGCCAGGGTGTTGCGCGGGAACGGCCGCTGCACGCTGCCGATGTGCTGCACGGTGTCGCCACCGAGGTTGATCTGGATCTGAAAATACTCATGCCGGTGAGGCGCGGTTTCGGCGCGCCGACCCTTTTTGTCGCGAATGTAGAAATCGGTCAATTCGCTGCGCTGCTGCATGACGTAGGTCGGAATACGGTTGGGTGAAGACATGGGCGTGAGGTCCTCCGGGCAGTGAGGTGGCGCCTGTCATCTTGCAGGGTTGAGCGGTGTGCGGCAATGAGTCATACGATGACAATGACTTTTTTGAGAGAAGCCTCGCGACGCGCCTGTCCAAAAACTGAATTGCTATCGAAATTCTCATAACCGTTATTAGTCAGTCGCTTAAGATAGATATGTGATCCTTTTTATCAAGACAAATCGTATTTATCTTTTTGGACAGGTTCGCCCAATCCCCATTTTTGTAGAAAAAACGTTCTAACCCGCCGGTTGATTTAGAACCGTTGTACGACCACTGTAATGACAACGCAGCCCAACCTCTTTCAAAAACAATCAAAGGTGCGCACGTCATGATCCTGCTATTCCCCCTCGCCGCCCCGCCCGACCTTCCCTTCAAGTCAATCTCACAAAGACGTTCCTGAACATCTGAAACCCGCGCTGCAAGCCGTTCGATCGCCTTGCCCCACACGTTGCGGGCAACGGCGTCGGCTGCTCGAAAAATCTCGACTCTTCTAACAATAACGAGGTCTCCGCATGTCCAACTCCCATTCTTCCAGTGCCACGGTGCCGCCGGTGATTGCCGGCGCACGCGATGCCGTCTCGTCGCAGCGCCTGCCCACCCGGCGGCGCTGGTTCATGCTTTCGCTGCTGCTGATTGCGACGATCATCAATTACATCGACCGGGTGAACATCTCGATTGCCGCGCCGTTCATGGCCAAGGACCTGGGCCTGGACAAGATCGAAATGGGCCTGATCTTTTCCGCCTTCGCCTGGACCTATGCCTTGGCACTGGTGCCGGCCGGGTTCATCGCCGACCGGTTTGGCTCGCGCTTCACCTACGGCGTGTCGCTGATCAGTTGGTCGACCGTCACCGTTTGCCAAGGCTTCGCCAGCGGTTTCGCTTCGCTGTTCGGCCTGCGTCTGGCGGTCGGCGCCATGGAAGCCCCGGCCTTCCCGGCCAACAGCCGTGCCGTAACGGTGTGGTTTCCGGCGCGAGAACGCGGGCTGGCCAGCAGCATCTACGTGTGCGGCCAGTACCTCGGCACGGCGCTGTTCACCGGCGCGCTGCTGTGGCTGGCGACCACCTTCGACTGGCGCCACGTGTTCTACAGCACCGGCGCACTCGGCATTGTCTTCGGTGTGCTGTGGCTGTACCTGTATCGCGATCCGCTGAACTGCAAGAAAGTCAGCCAGGAGGAGTTGAAGTACATCGAAACCGGCGGCGGTCTGGTCAAGAGCAGTCAGGAACGCACCCGTTTCAACTGGCGGCAGATTGCCGAGCTGTTCAGTTATCGGCAGATCTGGGCGATCTGCATCGGCAAATTCGCCAGCACCTCGGCGCTGTATTTCTTCCTCACCTGGTTCCCGACCTACCTGATCGAAGAACGCAAATTGACCATGATCAAGGCCGGGATCTTCGCCGTACTGCCCTTCGTCGGTGCGACGGTGGGGATTCTGCTGGCCGGCATCGTTTCCGACCTGCTGATCCGTCGCGGCTACTCGATGTCGTTTGCGCGCAAGCTGCCGCTGGTGGTCGGTTCGATGCTGGGCATGTCGATCGTGCTGGTGAATTTCACCGACTCCAACCTGATCTGCATCGCCGTGCTGACCATCGCTTTCTTCGCCCAAGGCATCGCGTCATCGTCCTGGGCGGCGGTCTCGGAAGTGGCGCCGAAAGAGCTGATCGGCCTCACCGGCGGCATCACCAGCCTGGCGGCGAACATCGGCGGCATCGTCACGCCGATCGTGATCGGCGCCATCGTCCACGCCACCGGCACCTTCGCCTATGCCTTCTGGTTCATCGGCGGCGTGGCGCTGATCGGCACGCTCTCCTACTCGTTGTTGCTCGGACGCCTGTATCGCATCGAACTGAAGGTGCGCTGAGCGGAAAAACCCGGATTTGTCCAA
Source organism: Pseudomonas sp. HN2 (assembly GCF_020736465.1). Classification (NCBI taxonomy): domain Bacteria; kingdom Pseudomonadati; phylum Pseudomonadota; class Gammaproteobacteria; order Pseudomonadales; family Pseudomonadaceae; genus Pseudomonas; species Pseudomonas sp. HN2. The sequence continues at coordinate 2,712,778 of NZ_CP085885.1, read as the reverse complement.
ACGCAGGCGGCTTTCGTCCAACTTCGCCGACGCCAGCCGCCGTACGCTGCCCTTTCAAACAGGATGACCCGCAGGATGAACATGACCGAATACGTCTTTACCCCGGATCTGCCCGTAACCCTGCCGGTACTCGGCAGCGAGCAACGCTTCCCGGTTGGCCGGGTGTTCTGTGTCGGCCGCAACTACCCGTGGCCGGACACTCAAGGCCAGTCGCGCCAGCCACCGGTGTTCTTCATGAAACCGGCAAGTTGCGTGGTTGATGCCGTCGGCGACGTGGCCTTCCCCTCGGTGTGCGAGGACTTTGTTCACGAAATCGAACTGGTCGTCGCTATCGGTGAAGGGGGCGCCAACATTCCTGAAGATCAGGCTCTGGCCTACGTCTGGGGCTACGCCGCCGGCCTCGACCTGACTCGCCGCGACTTGCAACGCGCGGCCAAGAGCAACGGCTTGCCGTGGGAAGGCGCCAAGGTGTTCGACGGCGCCGCGCCGATGACCGCCGTCGTCCCGGTGAGCCGCTCCGGCCATCCCGAGGGCGAGTTGTGGCTGAACGTCAACGGCGAAGAACGCCAGCGCGACAACCTCGACAGCCAGATCTGGTCGGTCAGCGAAATGATCAGCCGCATCTCGCAATCCGTGGCCCTGCGCGCCGGCGACCTGATCATGACCGGCAGCCCCTCCGGCGTCGACAGCCTGCAACCGGGCGACGTGATCAGCGCTGGCATCGACGGCATCGGTCAATTGCAAATGCGCGTCGGCCCACGGCCCTGATCCGGCGAATTCTGAGACAAGGAGAACAACAATATGACCACCCCTTTGAAAGTCGCACTGGTCACCGGCGCCGGCAGTGGCATCGGCCGCGCAGTGGCGCTGGGCCTGATGGCCGATGGATTCACTCTCGTGCTCGCCGGTCGCCGACCCGAGCCGTTGCAAGCACTGGTCGAATTGGCGCAGAGCCAAGGTCATCAAGCACTCGCGGTACCCACTGACGTGCGTGATGCGGCCAGTGTCGACGTGCTGTTCGCGACGATTGCCGAGGTCTACGGCCGCCTCGACGTGGTCTTCAACAACGCCGGGGTCAATGCCCCCGCCGTGCCGCTGGATGAACTGACGTTCGAGCAATGGCGTAACGTGATCGACACCAACCTCAACGGCGTCTTCCTCTGCGCCCGCGGCGCGTTCGGGCTGATGCGCAAACAACAGCCGCAGGGCGGTCGGATCATCAACAACGGTTCGATTTCCGCACACACACCGCGCCCGTTCAGCAGCGCCTACACCGCGAGCAAACACGCCGTGCTCGGCCTGACCAAATCCCTGGCACTGGACGGCCGCGAATTCAACATCGCCTGCAGCCAGATCGACATCGGCAATGCCCTGACGGAAATGTCGGTGCGCATGACCAAAGGCGTGCGCCAGGCCAACGGCAGCATCGCCGTCGAGCCGATGGTCGACGTCAAACACGTCGCCGACGCGGTGCGCTACATCGCCGGCCTGCCGCTGTCGGCCAACGTCCTGAACATGACCGTCATGGCCAGCGCCATGCCGTTTGCCGGCCGCGGTTGAGCCGGCCTTTTTATTGCGTAACGAGGTAGCCATGAAGCCAGAAATCCTGCAACTGAGCCCGATCCTGATCCCGCAAATCAACGCGCGCCTGGAAGAACTGTTCACCGTACGCCGCTACTTCCAGCAGACAGACAAGCCCGCTTATATAGAGGAACACGGCGCCAACATCCGCGGCGTCATCACCGGCGGCCACACCGGCATCAGCCAGGCGCTGATGGCGCAACTGCCAAACCTGGAAGTGGTCGCGGTCAACGGCGTTGGCACCGACGCCGTCGACCTTGCCTACGCCCGCGACCGCGGCATCCGCGTCACCGCCACCATCGGCGCCCTCACCGAAGACGTCGCCGACCTCGCCATCGGCCTGCTCATCTCGGTCTGCCGCGGCCTGTGCACCAGCGACCGCTACGTGCGCTCCGGCCAATGGCCGCAAAGCCCAACCCCCCTCGCGCCCCTGCCCCTGGCCCGACAAGTCTCCGGCATGCGCATCGGCATCGTCGGCATGGGCCGCGTCGGCCGCGCCATCGCCACCCGCGCCGCCGCCTTCGGCTGCCCGATCAGCTACACCGATCTGCACCCCATGAGCGACGTCCCCCACACCTTCGTCGCCGACCTCAAACAACTGGCCCGCGACAGCGACGCCCTGATCCTCGCCGCCGCGGCGGACAAGGGCGAAGCGATTATCGACGCGCAAGTGCTGCAAGCGCTGGGCAAGGACGGTTACCTGGTCAACGTCGCCCGGGGCAAACTGGTGAACGAAACGGATCTGGTTGCCGCCCTTGCGGCTGGCGAGATTGCCGGGGCTGGGCTGGATGTGTTCGTCGATGAGCCGAATGTGCCAGAAGTTTTGTTTGGCAAAGAACAGGTGGTGCTGCAACCGCATAGGGCGAGTGCAACATTGCAGACGCGTACGCGGATGGGGGAAATGGTGGTGGCGAGTCTGGTAGATACGTTTGCGGGAAAAGTGCCGGCTGGGTGTGTGACTGGGTGAACGGGTTCCGGAGCGCTGTTCGTGATCGCGGCACACACCGCCTTCGCGAGCAGGCTCGCTCCCACAGGTTTGATTGCGCACATTCAGTGAGAAATGGGGCGTCTGTCAGGCCGCCTTCGCTGGAAAGCCAGCTCCCACAGGTTTTTGTGGCGTGGACAGGAAGCGGCCAACACCCAACGTCCAATGCAGGCTTGCTCTCCACAGAAAAGCAAAAGCAAAGGCCAGATCAAAAGATCGCAGCCTTCGGCAGCTCCTACAATTGGATCGCGCTCCACTCAAAAACAGGTCGGCTACCAGGCCGCCTTCGCGAGCAGGCTCACTCCTACAGAAAATCAAAAGATCGCAGCCTTCGGCAGCTCCTACAAACAATGAGCGCAAGCTCGAGTTCCGCTTTTGATCCTGGAGCCCGTCGGCAGGCTGAGCGGAGGGATTGATCCGGGCGTGGGAGCGAAGCGACCGTACGACGCAGTCGGACACAGCGAGTGTAGGTGCAGCGAAGCAAACCGGAGCCGCTGCGCCAGGATCGATCCCGCAGCGAAGGAACCCCGAGCCTAAGCGAGCGGGCCGAACGTCAGGGCACAGACCTTTGGTTACTTTGGGGCGTCTGCCAAAGTGACCCGCTGTAAGAGCGGAACCGCCAGAAGCAAAACCCAAAAAAACGGATATACACCCAACCCCCCCAAAGCATGGTCGGCCCAAAGGCCGCCAAGCCCCCAAAAAAAACCCCACAACCGGAAAACCAGTGTGGGGCCAAAAAATTGGTTGGTTGCGGCCAACCAAAGGAGCTCTGTAAAAAACCACCCAAGCGCTCAGATCAAATGCAATCCTGAGCCGCCCGCTCAAAACTCGACGGCAACAAATTCGACGCCAGCAAATGCCGCTCATAAATGAACACCTTGCCACCCTTCCCGGCCTTGTAGGCCTCCAGCACGTTATCCGCCGACACCTTGCTCGGCACCACAATCCGATAACTGCGCTGACTCTGCGAAACCGTCGGATTCAACGCACTGCCCTGCAACTTCGGCACCACACACTCAGCGTATTGCGCAGGCGTCTTGCTGGTCTGCAACGTCAGGGTCGGATCGTTCGGCGCCGAAGCACAACCAGCGAGCAACAGGGAAGCCAAAGCCATGGCAGGCACGAATAAAGCACGCATCGGGGGTAATCCTGAAAATAAAGGTTCGGTTCAACCGGCAACGGTTCGACTTCACGGCATCGCCGCTGCCATTCAATTTTTTTTGAGAATCAGCTCGACGCCACCAGGGCCTTGAGCGATACATCGAATTGCTTCAGCGCGTCGAGTTGCAGGTCACGCTGCTGATTGATCTGTGCAGCGACTTGCGGCGCCGCCTGGTTGTGCACCCAGACCGAAGGCAGCTCTCGCTCGATCGAGCCTTCGGCCTTGCCGATGTATTGCAGATCAGCGTCGTAGAACCGCGCGGAAAAGCGCGCCTCGACCAGACTGTTGCGCTGGGTCAGCAAGCGATTGAAGGTGTCGAGCTTGACCACCACATCCGGATGGGCCTGCACCAGCGCATCGAGATTGTCGTAAACAGTCACCGAGACGAACTGCTGTTGCAGCGAACTCACCAGCCAGTCGAGCGCCAGTTCCGGATCGGAGCTGCCGACAAAGGCGTCGCGGATTCGCGAGTCCAGCGCGTCTTTCGCGCCGTTCAGCGCCATGTCGTGGTAGCGCTCCAGGTATTGCAGGTTCTGCAGCGTGTTTTCGCTGAGCAATACACCCACGGTCTGCGTGTGCTGCAACGCCGAGGTGCTGGCGGCGATGGGTTGCAGGTGACACGACCGGGCGTCGTCTGCGTAAGCCGGTGCGGTCACCAACCCGCCCATCAGCAGGGCGATCATTGCCAGTCGAGTCAGAACGTTCATCGCGCAATTTCCTTGAGCTGCGTCTTCGATGGAGGCGATTTTCCGCCGATCGCGGGCAAAGCAGAACTTGCGTTTCTTGATGGTCACTATTACTTCCAGCAATAGTTGCGTGCCACGCAGACTGATGCACACTGGACCTACCAAAAAAATGATGAGGGTCTCGCCTTGAGAACGTTTGATCTGATCCGTGACGCCGTGCTGCCCGAATATCGCGAGCGGGTGGCGGAATACCTGGTCCAGTACGAAACCGTGCTGCTGGACAAAAATACCGACGATGCGCAATTGATCCGCGACACCGCTCACCAACTGCGCGGTTACCTGCGCGGGCTCAATACCACGCGGGTGCTGGGCATGGCCTACTGGGAAGAGCTCGATCGCCGTGTTGTCGACACCTGGCTACGCCCGCAAGAGTGAATGCTGGAGCGCCAGTGGTCTGCCCGGCAAAGCTTCCCCTGCGAAAAACCTGACCAAACGCTTACAATCGCAGGCCTATTGCCATACAGACAGGCCTGCCCGGAAATGCCGCTCGACCCGCCAACGATGCTGACCATCACGATCGCCCTCGCAGCCGCTGCCGCGCTGTACCTGGCGGTCGAGTGGCGCAGTATCCGTGAGCCTTCGCTACTGTTCTGGAGCGCCGGTTTCGCCACCATCACTATCGGTTCCACCCTCGCCCTGCTGCGCAGCAGTGGTTTTCTGCTGCTGGGCATCTGGTTCGCCAATGGCCTGCTGGTGACCGCACACTTCTTTTTCCTGCTTGGCGTGGCACGCTTCACCCAGGCCCGACTGTCGCCGGCGTGGTACCTGATTTTCGCGACGTGGCTGATCATGCTGTTATTGCCGGACGGACCGCTGTGGTCCAAAGCCATGCTGGTGGCCAACTCGCTGCTGGTGGCGATTCCCACACTCAAGGCCAGTTCGCTGCTGCGTCCGCATGGCAAATCATTGAGCGTCGGCGCGGTGCAACTGCGTTATGTGCTGCTCGGCCACGGCATCTTTTATGTCGCCAAGGCCCTGACCGTAGCGATCCCCGGCACGCTGATCGATCTGGCGGCGTTTCGCGGCGAGATCATTCAGATCTCGCTGGTCGAAGGCGCCATGGCGATCATGCTGATCGCCCTGTCGATGACCGGCACCGAACGTTATCGCCGGGAAAAGCAGATCGCCCGCCTCGCCGAGCGCGATCCGCTCACCGCCCTCTACAACCGCCGCGCCCTGGAAAAACGCACGCCACGCCTGCTGGCCGGGGTTTGCGCGCAACGCCCGGGTGCGCTGTTGTTGATCGATATCGACAACTTCAAACTGGTCAACGATCAGTACGGGCACATCGCCGGCGACCGCTTGCTGATCGCCTTGAGCGAAATGATCCGCGCCCGGCTGCCGGCCCATGCGCTGACCGCGCGCCTGGGCGGCGATGAATTCCTGATGCTGCTCAACAACGCTTCAGCCGAAGCTATTCTTGAACTGGGCAATGCCTTGCGCGAACAGTTTCTGGCCTTGGCGTCGCACACCTATCCCACGTCTGCTGCGGTGACCCTGAGCATCGGCGCTACCCTGTTCGACAGACCACCGGCCAGTCTGGATGCGCTGATCGAACTTGGCGATGCCGCGCTCTACGAGTCCAAACGCGGTGGCCGCAATCGCTTGCGCCTGTCCGGCCTTGCCACCCCAGGATGATCCCCGCCATGTCCAGCCACCACACCCCACTGCAAGACCTCGCCGCCCCCGAAGGCGTTTGCTACGGCTGCGGCGGCCGCAACCCGCACGGCCTGCACGTCAAAAGCCGCTGGGACAAGGACGGCCGCCATGTGATCGCCGAACACCTGCCTGAAGCCCAATACTGCGGCTGGCCGGATCTGGTTTACGGCGGACTGATCGCCATGCTGGTCGACTGTCACTCGAACTGGACCGCGATGGCCTGGCACTACCGCGCGGAAAACCGCGAAGCCGGCAGCCTGCCGCGCATCGACTGCGTCACGGGCAACCTCGGGATCAAGTTCATCAAGCCCACACCGATGGGCGTACCGCTGCTCTTGCGCGCGCGGGTCGAAGGTGAGGTCGGGCGCAAGACCCGGGTGATTTGCGAGGTGTATGCAGGGGAAGTGCTGACGGCGGTGGGCGATTCAGTGTTTGTGCGGGTGGATACGGGGCAGTTGGCGGATGCGGCGCATGGCCGCTAAAGCCAAAGCCCCTCACCCTAGCCCTCTCCCAAAGGGAGAGGGAACTGACCGAGGTGTCTTGTGGAAATACGCCGACCTGGGAAACCGAGTCGAACTCAAATTCTGAAAAGCTTGAAAATCGGCTCCCTCTCCCTCGGGAGAGGGCTGGGGTGAGGGGCTGCGGTTCAAGCCACGCAGCCATACTCAAGCCGAAAGCGAAATGTTCTGAGCCAGCTCTTCAACGCGACAAAGCCGCCACACCCGCCCGCGCCGCATGCAGCTTTTTATAGCTCTCGATCAAGCGCAAATGCCGATCCAGCCCTTCCAGCTTCATGCTCGTCGCCGTCAAACCGTAAAAGCGCACGCTGCCATTCACCGATCCAATCGCCGCATCCATGCGCTCGTCACCGAACATCCGGCGGAAATTGGCCTCGTAATCTTCCAGCGCCAGATCTTCATCCAGCTCCATCTCCAGCACCACGTTGACCGCCTGATAGAACAAGCCGCGCTCAACGGTGTTGTCGTTGTACTGCAGGAACGCCTCCACCAGATCCTTGGCCTCGTCAAACTTTTGCAACGCGAGGTAGATCAGCAAGCGCAGTTCCAGGATCGTCAGCTTGCCCCACGGCGTGTTGTCGTCGAACTCGATGCCGATCAGCGTAGTGATATCGGTGTAGTCGTCCTGCTCGCTGCGTTCCAGGCCCTGGACCAGATTACGCAGGCCGACCTTGCTGAGGTTGTGCAAATTGAGGATGTCGGCGCGGAATTGCAGGGCTTTGTTGGTGTTGTCCCAGATCAGGTCTTCGATCGGGTAGATCTCCGAATAATCCGGCACGAGGATGCGGCAGGCCTTGGCGCCGATGTGCTCGTAGACCGCCATGTAGACTTCCTTGCCCATGTCTTCGAGGATGCCGAACAGGGTCGCGGCTTCTTCGGCGTTGGAGTTTTCGCCCTGGCCGGAGAAGTCCCACTCGACGAATTCGAAGTCTGGTTTGGCACTGAAGAAGCGCCACGACACCACACCGCTTGAGTCGATGAAGTGCTCGACGAAGTTGTTCGGCTCGGTGACCGCCTGCCCGGAGAATGTCGGCTGCGGCAAGTCGTTGAGGCCTTCGAAACTGCGGCCCTGCAACAGTTCGGTCAGGCTGCGTTCCAGCGCGACTTCCAGGCTCGGGTGCGCGCCGAATGAGGCGAAAACACCGCCGGTGCGCGGGTTCATCAGGGTCACGCACATCACCGGGAATTCACCGCCCAGCGAGGCGTCCTTGACCAGCACCGGGAAGCCCTGCTCTTCCAGGCCTTTGATGCCGGCGAGGATGCTCGGGTATTTCTCCAGCACTTCCTGCGGCACATCCGGCAGGGCCATTTCGCCTTCGAGGATTTCGCGCTTGACCGCGCGCTCGAAGATCTCCGACAGGCACTGCACCTGCGCCTCGGCCAGGGTGTTGCCGGCGCTCATGCCGTTGCTCAGGTAGAGGTTTTCAATCAGGTTGGACGGGAAGTACACCACTTCGCCGTCCGACTGGCGCACGAACGGCAGCGAGCAGATGCCACGCTGGGTGTTGCCGGAGTTGGTGTCGTACAGGTGCGACCCGCGCAACTCACCGTCGCGGTTGTAAATGCCGAGGGTGTAGTCGTCGAGAATCTCGCTGGGCAGCTCGTCTTTCGGGCCGGGCTTGAACCATTTCTCGTCCGGGTAATGCACAAACTCGGCATTGGCGATGTCTTCGCCCCAGAACTGGTCGTTGTAGAAGAAGTTGCAGTTCAGGCGCTCGATGAACTCGCCCAGCGCCGAAGCCAGTGCGCCTTCCTTGGTCGCGCCCTTGCCGTTGGTGAAGCACATCGGCGAATGTGCGTCGCGAATATGCAGCGACCAGACGTTCGGCACGATGTTGCGCCAAGAGGCAATTTCGATCTTCATGCCGAGGTCGGCAAGGATCTTCGACATGTTGGCGATGGTCTGTTCCAGCGGCAGGTCCTTGCCGGCAATGTAGGTGCCCGCTTGGGAATCGGACTGCGGCATCAACAAGGCCTGGGCATCGGCGTCGAGGTTGTCGACTTCTTCGATGATGAACTCGGGGCCGGTCTGCACCACTTTCTTTACGGTGCAGCGGTCGATGGAACGAAGGATGCCCTGGCGATCCTTGTCGGAGATGTCTGCGGGCAATTCCACCTGAATCTTGAAGATCTGGTTGTAGCGGTTTTCCGGGTCGACGATGTTGTTCTGCGACAGGCGAATGTTCTCTGTCGGGATGTTGCGCGTGTCGCAGTACAGCTTGACGAAGTAAGCCGCGCACAAGGCCGACGACGCCAGGAAGTAGTCGAACGGCCCCGGTGCCGAGCCATCGCCCTTGTAGCGGATGGGCTGATCGGCGATCACCGTGAAGTCGTCGAACTTGGCTTCAAGTCGAAGGTTGTCGAGAAAGTTGACCTTGATTTCCATGCGGGATTACCAGAATACGGCTAAACGAATGGCGGCCATTATCCGGTTTTTGTGCGGGAAGTCTCGCCCTTTCGGGATTCGCCGCTGGCCGGCGATGCTGGAAATCCCGTGGGATTCGCTACACTTTGAACAAATCAGGCGATGTCATAGAACAACAATCTGAACATTGTGCCCGCGCCATTGTTCTAGATTCCCAAGATACCGGATCAAGGACGAGCACATGGCCGTAACTCTCGCTGCGCAGCCAATCCCCACCCCGCAACGCGCCGTGACCCGACGCCTGGCCATCGCCGTCGGCGCGCTGTTCGTTGCCGGTGTCATAGCCGCCATCAGCACCTTGCTGGGCATCGCCAAAACCCTCGATGGCAAGGACCTGGAACAGAATCAGTTCTATTCCGTGCGCGCGGTGGAAAACCGCATCACCGCGTCGAAAAACTACATCACCAGCTACGCCTACTGGACCCGCGCCTTTGAGGCGTTGAGCGGGCCGGTCGACACCGAATGGGCGTACACCGAACAGAACATGGGCAAGACCCTGTTCACCACCGATGGCTATGACGGCGTGTTCGTCCTTGATCGCAAGCGCACCAAGTACGCAGTGATTCGAGGGCAGATGGTCGAGACCGACGTGTCCACGGTGCTGCAAGCCTCCGCCCCGGCGCTGGTCGAGCAAGTGCTGGGGCAGCCCGACCTGACCAAACCGGTCAGCAGCTATTCGCTGTTCGAAGGCTGGCCGGCGCTGATCACCGCTGCCGCAATCATCCCCAACGATGAACGCCCGCTGGATGAACTGAGAAATACCTCGGTACTGGTGTTCGTCGACAAGCTGACCCCAACCAAACTGCGCAAGATCGGCAGCGGTTATGGCCTGACCAATCTGACCCTTGCCCCGGACGAAACGATTGAATCCGGTCAGCCGCGTGTGCCACTCGACAGCACCGGCTACAGCCTGGTCGCCGACCTGCAACGACCCGGCCAGCAATTGTTGTGGTCGCTGGTGCCACCGCTCGGCGCGACGTTTCTGGTGTTGATGCTGCTCACCGCCTATTTCTTCCGCCATGCCTTGCGCTCATCGCAATACGTCGACAACAGCATTCATGCCATGCAGGCGTCGAATCAGGCACTGGAGACGGCCAATCATGCGCTCGAAGCCAGTGAGGAACGCTTTCGTGCGGTTGCCGAAGCGGCCTCGGACTGGATCTGGGAAGTCGATGGTCAACTGGCGCTGACGTACCTGTCGGCGCGGTTCAGCGAGGTGACCGGCTACCCACAGGCCTTCTGGCTGGGGCAAGACATTGGTGAGTTGCTGACGTGCGATACCACGCCGCTGGAACTGTGGCTGCGCAAACTCAGCGAAGAAAACAGCGCGGGGGATTTGCGCTGCACCTACCGCGACCACTCCGGGCAACCGCGTCACTGCCGGCTCTCCGCTCGGCCGATTTTCGACAAGGACAGCGTCGTCGGCTATCGCGGTACCGCCAGCGACATCACCGACGAGGTCGCCGCCCACGCGCAGATCCAGCACCTGTCGATGCACGACGCCCTCACCGGTCTGCCCAACCGCAACAAACTGGCGCGGTATCTGGATGAAGTGCTGATATTGAAAGAACACGCGCCAGCCCTGTCGCTGCTGATGATCGATCTGGACAACTTCAAGCCGATCAACGACTCCCTCGGCCATCCGGCCGGTGATGCGGTATTGCAGGAAGTCGCCACGCGTCTGCGCGAATGCACTCGCGAAAACGACATCGTCGCGCGCCTCGGCGGCGACGAATTTGTCGTGGTGCTCAACGGCATGGACAGCCATCACGAGATCGACAAGTTCTGCACACGGCTGATCGGCAGCCTGCATCAGCCGATCAATTACGAGCAGCATCCGCTGCATATCGGCGCCAGTATCGGCATCGCTCTGAGCCGTCGTCACGGCTTCGTCGCCAGCGACCTGATTCGCTATGCCGACATTGCGCTGTATCAGGCCAAGTCCGACGGCAAGAACACTTGGTGCTATTTCGAAGCGCACATGAGCGACCAGATCCAGACGCGCCGGCAAATGGAAGATGACCTGCGCCATGCGCTCAAGCACAACGAGTTCGTCCTGCACTATCAGCCGCGTTACAAAGTCGATGGCAAACAGATTGTTTCGGTCGAAGCGCTGGTGCGCTGGCAGCATCCGACCCAAGGTTTGCTCGGGCCGGACGTGTTCATTCCGCTGGCCGAGCAGACCGACCTGATCGTGCCGCTGGGCCGCTGGGTCCTGCGCGAAGCCTGCGAAACCGCGCTGGACTGGCCCCATGACATTCTCCTTTCGGTCAACCTTTCGCCTGCGCAATTTGCCCTTAGCGATGTGGTCGAGGACGTTCGCGAAGTGTTGGTCGACACGCGCTTCCCCGCCAGTCGCCTGGAGCTGGAGATCACCGAGAACGTTATGCTCAACGACACCGATGGCGCGCTTACCACCATGAACCAGCTCAAAGAACTCGGTGTACGCCTGAACATGGACGACTTCGGCACTGGCTATTCGTCCCTCGGTTACCTGCGCGCCTATCCATTCGACGGGATCAAGATCGACAAACGTTTCATCGCCTCGATCAGCAGCGGCACCAATGATCGCGCCGTGGTGCAGGCGATCATTGGCCTGGGCAAGGCCATGGGTTTGACGGTGACTGCCGAAGGCGTCGAGACCGAGGAGCAACTGGCGATTCTCGGCAAGGATCAATGCAACGAGGTGCAGGGTTATTTCATGAGTCGGCCGATCGACAAAGCGGCGTTTGCTGATCTGTTACGCGCTTCGAGATTGTCGCCAGTCAGCAAAAAAGGCCGGGTGACCTGAGTCTCAACTGTGCTCGGCAACTCGAACCTTGCCGCTGAATACGCGAAACCCGAAGGTGTTGTAGGCCAGAGTGATCGGGATCAGCACGGCGAAACCGACCAGCATGAAGATCTGGCTGGTCGGGCTGGAAGCCGCTTCGCTCAAGGTCAGATTCGGCGGAACGATGAAGGGATACAGCGCGACCAGCATCACTGCGAAGGCCAGGATGAAGACGCCCAGTGCGGCGAACAGCGGCACGCAATCGAAGCGGCTGCGCAAACCATTGATGAACACCATCGCTAAAGCGCTGATGACCATCCCCGCTGGCAGCCACAGCCAGATACTGGCAAGCCGCCGGGCGTATTGCGGCTGTAACGTTGCCGTCCAACCGATCAGCACCATCAGTAACGCCACGACGACCAGCCCCAGGACGCGGGCCTGACGCGCCGAGCGTCGTTGCAATTCGTCCTCGGTGCGCCAGTACAACCAGCATGTCCCCAGGCAGAGATAACCCAGCACCAGCACCAGACCGCAAAACACCGGGAACGGGTTCAGCCAGTCGCGGCCATCGCCGATGTACTGACCGCCCTGATGCGCAACGCCCTGCACGAGGGTGCCAAGCACCATGCCCTGAACAAATCCGGTCAGCAACGAAGCCAGCGCCAGTACGCCGTCGACGATTCTTTTGCGCTGTTCGTTCGCTGCGTAGTCGCGGAACTCCAACGCCATGGCGCGTGCAATCAAGGCGAGAAACATCACGATAAAAGGCACATACAGCGCCGGCAGCAAAATCGCGTACGCCAGCGGAAACAACGCCAGCAGCCCACCGCCGCCGAGCACCAGCCAGGTCTCGTTGGCGTCCCATACCGGCAGAATCGTCACCGCCATGGCCCGCCGCTGCTGGCTGCAACTTGTGAGGCCCATCAGCATGCCGACGCCCAGATCGGTGCCGTCGAGCAATACGTAGTTCATTACCGAAAATGCCAGCGCGGCGGCGCACAACAGTGTCAGCCAGTCCGTGTCCATGTGTGCGCCTCCTCAGTGCCCGGTTTCGTCGGCAAGGGTTGGCTGCGGCCCCGGTTGATCCGGCTGCGGCGGCTCACGCAACAGGCGCAGCAACACCCACAGGCCGATACCGAAGACCAGCAGATAAAACAGCAGAATCAACCAGGTCGAGCCGACGACTTGCGCCCTGGACACTGACGACAGACTGTCAGCCGTACGCATCAGCCCATAGACCGTAAACGGCTGTCGCCCCACTTCAGTAACCACCCAGCCACTGAGCATCGCCAGAAACCCGGCCGGCGCCAATAGCACGCAAGCACCCAGCCAGCCGCGCGCGGTGTACAGGCGATTGCGCCGACGCAGGATCAGGCTGACCATGCCCTGACCGAGCATCAGCAGCCCCAGGCCGACCATCAGCCGAAACGCAAAAAACACTGGCGCGACGGGCGGGATGTCCTCAGCCGGGAATTCATCAAGCGCGGCGATAGTGCTAGTCAAATCGTGATGCAAATACAGGGAGCCGATGCGTGGAATGGCGACTTCCCAATGATTACGCCGCTCGTCCATATCCGGCCAGGCGAACAGCCGCAGCGGCTCCCCTGCCCCCGGCGCCGGCCGCGTCCACGAGCCTTCGATGGCCGCCACTTTCTGCGGCTGAGCGTGGAGACTGTGCCGACCGTGCAGATCACCGACGACAAGCTGCACCGGCATCAGCACGGCAATCACCCACAGCGCCATGGAGAATTGCAGCCGAGCGCGCGGATTCTCTGATGCTTTGCGCAACTGCCAGCCGCTGATGCCGGCAATCAGCGTTGCACTGCCGATGAACACCGCGAGCAGCATGTGCACCAGACGATACGGAAACGACGGATTGAAAATGATCGCCCACCAATCCTCGGCGAGGAAACGCCCGTCGGCGCCCATCGCATAGCCGGCGGGGGTGTGCATCCAGGAATTGGCAGAAAGGATCCAGAACGCGCTGATCAGCGAGCCCAGCGCCACCGCGCAGGTGGCGAAAAAGTGCAGACGCGGACCGACCTTCTTCAGGCCGAACAACATGATGCCGAGAAATCCCGCTTCAATGAAAAACGCCGCCATCACCTCGTAGAACATCAGCGGGCCAAGGACATCGCCAGCCTGCACTGACAGCCGAGACCAATTGAGGCCGAACTGATATTCCAGAATCAATCCTGACGCCGTGCCCACCGCTACGTTGAGCGCAAACACCTTGAGCCAATAGCGATAAACATCCAGATAAGCCTGGCGCCCGGTCCTTAACCACAACGCTTCCAGCACCATGAGGAAATTCGCCAGACCGATGCTGAACGCCGCCAGCACGATATGGAAACTGATCGTGATCGCGAACTGGGCGCGGGCCGCCATCAGGGCCGAATCGACAGGCTCCATTCATCAGCCGCTGTAGAACACAGCAAGCTTGTTGCCTTCGGGGTCGCGCAAATAGGCCACATAAAAGTCCGGCGTGTAGGCCTCGCGAGTGCCCGGTGGGCCTTCGTCGGTGCCGCCGCTGTCCACCCCCACCCTGTGCACCTGATCGACCTTTTGCCGGGAGTCGGCGCGAAACGCCGGCATCATGCCGTTGCCCGGCGTTGCTCGCTCGCCATTGAAAGGTTTTGAAATGTGTACGCTGCCGGGGCCGTTGGACTTGTCGACGCAATCATGCAGGTAGAAACAGTAATGCTCTTCGCGATCATGCCGGTAGCCAAGCGGCGTCAGGATCGCCTTGTAAAAAGCCGCCGAACGCTCGACATCGTTGGCGCCGATAAACAGATAACTGAGCATGGGAAGTCCTCCGATGGCAGTTTTCAGCCGTGCGTTTCTTCCTGGTTATGGGTAAACACGTTACCGGCATCGCGCACCAATTGGCGCCATTCGGCGCTGGTAATCAGGCCTTGCTCCTCCATCTCGTCGGCGGCCTTGAGCAACTCGTCATATTGCTGCTCCGGATCCAGAGCGGCTTCTGCCTGCTCCGCCATCTTGCGCCAGGCCGCCAGTGATGCCTTTTTCTGCTGATCGAACATACGGGTATCTCCTGAGGGACTTACCCGGTAGAAAAAACAGCGAGAAGGAGGTTCAGGGCAGACGACGGATGGAAGTTAATGCACAAAACCTTGTAGGAATGAGCCTGCTCGCGATAGCGGTAGATCTGCCAGATTGAATGTGAATGTGCCTCCGTCATCGCGAGCAGGCTCACTCCGACAGAAAAGCAAAATCAAGATCAAGATCAAGATCAAGATCAAGATCAAGATCAAGATCAAGATCAAGATCAAAAGATCGCAGCCTTCGGCAGCTCCTACGGTTGGATCGCGTACTCCCTCCAAAAGCAGGTCGGCTGTCAGGCCGCCATCGCGAGCAGCCTCGCTCCCACAGAAAAGCAAAGCAGCGCAGCTGCCCGCGGCGAAGCCGCACCACTCAACAATGAGCGCAAGCTCGAGTGCCTTTGATCTACGGGCGACGTCGGAAGGCTGAGCGGAGGGATTGATCCGGGCGTGGGAGCGAAGCGACCGTACGACGCAGTCGGACACAGCGAGTGTAGGTGCAGCGAAGCAAGCCGGAGCCGCTGCGCCAAGATCGATCCCGTAGCGAAGGAACCCGAGCCTGCGAGGGCCGAACGCAGGAGCAAGCCTTTTCGGTTACCTTTTCGGCGTCTGGAAAAGGTGACTCGCCGTAAGGGCGAAACCGCCAGCCGCAGCACCAAAAAAAACGGATATCCCCCCAAAACCCCAGCGCATGGTCGGCCCAAAGGCCGCCAAGCCCCCCCCAAAAAAACCGGCAAATGTCAAAACCGCTCAGCCACCCGCTTATACGGATAATCCGGCTCCCGGTACTTGCCCGGCTTCTGCCGTTTCGGCAATTCGACCTTGTCACGCTCCACCTCTTCATAAGGGATGCGACTGAGCAGATCGGTAATGATGTTCAGCCGTGCGCGACGTTTGTCATTGGAGTCGGCCACCATCCACGGCGCCCGATCGGTATCGGTGTGCTTGAACATCTCGTCCCGCGCCCGTGAATAGTCGAACCAGCGGCTGTAGGATTTCAGATCCATCGGCGTCAGTTTCCAGATCTTGCGCCCGTCATTGATTCGCGCTTCGAGCCGGCGGGTCTGCTCTTCGGGGCTGACCTCTAGCCAGTACTTGAGCAGGATCACCCCCGAATCGACGATGGCGTTTTCCACCCACGGGATCGACTTGAGAAACTTGTCGGCCTGTTCCTCGGTGCAAAAACCCATGACCCGCTCGACACCGGCGCGGTTGTACCAACTGCGGTCGAAGATCACCACTTCACCGCCCGCCGGCAAGTGCGGCAGATAGCGCTGCACATGCATCTGGCTCTTCTCGCGATCGGTTGGCGCCGGCAGCGCGACAACGCGAAACACTCGTGGGCTCACGCGCTCGGTAATCGCTTTGATCGTGCCGCCCTTGCCGGCACCATCGCGGCCTTCAAAGACGATACACACCTTGACACCTTTGGCGATGACCCACTCCTGCAGCTTGACCAGCTCCACGTGCAGCTTGCGCAACTGGTCGAGGTAGTCCTTGTTTTTCAAGCGCGGGCGTTCAATGGCCTTTGCGGGTTTCTTCTTGTCTTTCGCCATGAATCGATCCTCGCGCTTCAACAGCGCAGTGAAATTGTTTATTGACCCTGAAGGCCTGATCCGTGAGGTTAGTCCACGCCCGGTTGTTTGCCATTGCCGGGGAAAAAAGCCGGATCATCATGTGTTTCCTGCGTTTGTTCTGACGTCGCACTGTTCATTGCCCGATCCCCTGTTTGCTGGAGTTTTTCGATGCCGTCGTCCAAATCACTGCCCACTGCCCTGCTCGGTCTGGCCCTGGCCTGTCCGGCAATGGCCGAGACCCAGGGTCTGGAGCTGGGGCAAGTGCTGATTTCGGCGGATGAGCGCAGCGGCACGGATGCAGCGGTCGAAGAGGCTCACGAACGCCTCGAACAGGTGCCCGGCGGCAGCAACGTGGTCGACATGCGCCAGCCGTTGCAGGGCCGCGTGGCCAGCAATCAGGACGTGCTGGCCTATCAGCCAGGGGTGTATGCGCAGTCGGCGGGCAACGAAGGCGTGAAG
The DNA here is from genome assembly GCF_020736465.1 of Pseudomonas sp. HN2. Classification (NCBI taxonomy): domain Bacteria; kingdom Pseudomonadati; phylum Pseudomonadota; class Gammaproteobacteria; order Pseudomonadales; family Pseudomonadaceae; genus Pseudomonas; species Pseudomonas sp. HN2. Next base: position 2,695,834 of record NZ_CP085885.1, on the reverse strand, counting down.
ATTTCCATTCGCGGATCGGGGATCAACCGCGCACCCGGCGCCCACGCCTCGGGGCTGTATACGATGCTCGATGGCCTGCCGTTGACCGGCCCCGGCGGCACTCCGTATGAATTGCTCGAGCCGCTATGGGTCGACCATGTCGAAGTGCTGCGCGGCGCCAACGGCTTTGATCGCGGCGCGCTGGCGCTGGGCGGCGCTATCGATTACGTCAGCCACACCGGTTATACCGCGCCGAAACTGCAAGTGCGCTACGCCACCGGCAGCCATGGTTATCAGCAAAGACAGGTCAGCTCCGGGCAAGTGCTGGGGGATTTCGATTACTACGTGTCGCTGACCGGTGCCGACGCCGATGGCTATCAGGACCACACCGCCAGTGAAAGCAAAGGCCTGATCGCCAACTTCGGCTATCGCTTCAACCCGAACCTGGAAACCCGCTTCTACTTCCGCTACCGGGAAACCGACAACGACCTCGCCGGCCGCGTGACCAAACATTCCATCGAACACAGTCCTCGGGCAGCCAACCCGGCGTATGTGGCGCGCGACGACAGCCGCAAACAACCCGGCAGTACCTTCATCGGCAACAAGACCACGTTCTACCTCGACGACGATTCGAGCATCCAGACCGGCCTCGTCTACCACGACTACCCGATGGATTTGCGCGAAGGCCCGAACCGGCTGAAGGTGGCTTACACCGACGTCAGCGGCACCTTCGACTACAAGCGCCGCGACACCCTGTTCGGCCTGGAAAGCCGCAGCACTGTCGGGCTGCGCGTCACCAAGCACCTGCCCAACGATGGCGCCAGCGAGTTCGTGCGCATCCCGAGCGGCAACACCGCCAGCTATGCACCGGGCACGCGTATGCGCAACTTCACTTATCAGGGGTCGGACACCGTGCTGCATTTCGGTAACGACCTGGAAATCGCCGACGACCTCTGGCTGACCACCGGCCTCGCCGCCATCTACACCCGCCGCGAGAGCGCCGTGACCTACCCGCAGGGCGGCGGCAAAACCAGTCTCAACGACTGGGACTACGCACCGCGCATTGGCCTGCGCTACCAGATCACACCGGACGTGCAAGTGTTCGGCAACCTCAGCCGCTCCGTCGAAGCACCCCATCCGTGGTCATTGATCTACAGCTCCAACGTTCGCTTCCCTGCCGGCAACGGTGCCGCCACCGGCACCCAGCGCGACCCGATCGAACTGCAAAACCAGACTGCCACCACCCTGGAACTCGGCGGCCGTGGCGACAGCGCCTTCGGCGAATGGAGCCTTGCCTGGTACTACGCGCAAGTTCGTCACGAACTGCTCTCGGTACTGCCCGACGCCAACGCCGTCACGCCTTACGAACTCAACGCCAGCCCGACCGTGCACCAAGGCATCGAGGCCAGCCTCGACAGCAAACTCTGGACCGCCGCCGACGGGCGCCAGTTGAGCTTGCGCCAAGCCTACACGTTCAGCGATTTCCACTACCGCGACGATGAACGCTTCGACGACAACCGCCTGCCCGGTTTGCCGATGCACTACTACCAGGGAGAGCTGCGCTACGACTGGCCGCAAGGTTTCTTCGCGGCCGTGAACACGCAGCTGGTATCCAAAGTGGCCGTGGACTACGCCAACAGCTATTACGCCGACCCGTACGCCCTGTTCGGCGCCACGCTGGGCTACAACGCGCCGAAGGGTGACTGGCAAGGCTGGGTGGACATGCGCAACCTGACCGGCAAACGCTACGCAGCAACGGTCACCCCGGGGTATGACGACAAAGGGCTGGATGCCGCACGGTCGACACCGGGTGAAGGGATGGGGGTCTATGTTGGGGTTTCCTGGAGTTTGTTGTGAAGCCCAACCCAATTCCAATGTGGGAGCGAGCCTGCTCGCGAAAGCGGTGTATCAGTTTATGAATTATTCGCCTGACACGACGCCTTCGCGAGCAGGCTCGCTCCCACAGTTGGTTTTGTGGTGCTGGGTAGAGCAGCGCAACTTACTGCGCCGGCTCTGGTGTCTGAAAGTCTTTGGATCCGGTATCTTCAGACAAGCCCCATCGTGAATGCAGGTATATTCGTCGCGGCGGGATAATCATCGCATTCCATCGAAAATAACGGACTGATCTCATGGATACTTCGCAAGAAAACCCTCTGGAAACATCACTCCGACTGGCCGCCGACGAACCCGCGCATCGTCCAGAGTTCTATCGCACGCTCCTGGATTCCACCGTCTACATCCTCGGCACAGCGGGTGCTGCTCAAGGCCATGTCAATCTCGAAGCCGGCAGCAACATCAGCATCGCCCATTGGCAGAAGCCCGATGGCACGCCGGTCATTCCGTTCTTCTCCTCGCTGCCAACACTGCAACAATCCATCGACAGCGAGCAGAGCTACGTTGAGATCCCCGCCCGGTCACTGTTCGAAATCACCTTGGGCGCGTTGCTCTTCCTCAATCCCAAGTCGCCCTACGGCAAAGAGTTCGTCCCGGATGAAGTGCAACACCTGCTCTCGGGTGAAATCGGCCGTCCCGCCACGCAGCGCACGGTTGAGAAAGAAACCAATGTGTTGCTTGGACAACCTTCGGACTATCCATCGGCCATGGTTCACTCGCTGTCGCAACTGCTGGCCAAACATCCAAACGTGAAGCGCGCATTTCTGGCACTGATGCACGACGCCTCGATCGATGAAAAACCGCACCTGATCGTCGGCATCGAAGCAGATGGCGATATCGAGCGGGTCATGCGCGAAGCCGGCAACGTCGCTGGGGACACAGCGCCAGATGGCGGACCGGTTGATTTTTGTCGCGTGCTGACGGGAGAAGCCGGGCTGAGTGATTACTTCCTCAAGGAGACCAAACCGTTCTACGAACGCAAGTCACCGAGCAAGCTGCGTTCTTTTTTTGGCTTTGGTTGAATACGTTCTGACGAGATCGCAGTCGTCTGCATGTCGCTTGATCAGAGGGCGAGTGGTCGATTCTGATGAGCGCGCCCTTGGATTCTTTCAACCCGCCCTCATAACAATGCATATCCCCATCGTCTCCGAGAGGAAGGACACACCATGACCACTCAAACCGAAACTGCCATTCTCGCCGGCGGCTGCTTCTGGGGCATGCAGGACCTGTTGCGTCGCTACCCGGGCGTGCTGAAAACCCGCGTCGGTTATACCGGCGGCGATGTGCCGAATGCCACCTACCGTAACCACGGCAACCACGCCGAAGCAATCGAGATCGAGTTCGATCCCGCGGTGATCAGCTACCGGCAGATCCTCGAGTTCTTCTTCCAGATCCACGACCCGAGCACGCCGAACCGTCAGGGCAACGATCTTGGCCCGAGCTATCGCTCGGCGATCTACTACCTCAACGACGAGCAACGCGCCGTCGCCGAAGACACCGCTGCCGATGTCGACGCTTCGAAGCTATGGCCGGGCAAAGTGGTCACCGAGATCGAACCGGCCGGCCCCTTCTGGGAAGCGGAACCCGAGCACCAGGATTACCTGGAGCGGATTCCGAATGGCTACACCTGCCACTTCATCCGACCGAACTGGAAACTGCCGAAGCGCGCTTAAAGAAACGGGTGATGGCGGGGTTCAATGCGCCGCCACTACCGAAGCTCCGACAGCGCGCGGGCCCGACTTGAAACCGTGGGCCCGGGCACCCCAGGCAATGGCGAAGCCGATAGCGACCAGTGCCAGCATGGCCCACGGGAATGCGGCAACGCCCCAGCGATCGAGCAACACGCCGCCGACGACACCGCTGCCAGCGATCGCGCTGTTCCACGCCACCACGTTCAACGACAAGGCGACATCTGCTCCGTCGCCCGCCGCATCCGCCAGCGCGGTTTGCAGCAAAGTTGCCGCACCGCCAAAGGTCAAACCCCACACCGCCACGCCAACGTAGATCACCTCCGGCATACCCCCGCCAAAACCCAGCGCCACGCAGACGACGGCAAACGTCGCAAGGCTCAACAGGACCGTCGAACGCAGCAGCGGCTCGACCAGCTTCGCCGTCAGCCATATGCCCGCCAGCGCAGCAATGCCAAAGACCAACAAGACCAGATCAACACGATCGGCCATTCCTGCCGGCGCAATGAACGGCGCAATGTAGGTGTAGAGAATGTTGTGCGCGAGCATCCAGCTGATCACCACCGCAAGCACAGGGCGAACGCCCGGGGTGGTCAGGACGTTGCGCAGCGGCAGGCGTTGATGGGCCGGTTGCGGCGGGTAATCCGGCACTTTCACCAGCACCCAGACGATCAATAGCAGGGTCAGCACCGACATGAGGCCGAATGTGCTGCGCCAGCCGACCAGCCCGCCGAGCCACGTCCCCAGCGGCACGCCCAGCGACAGCGCAATCGGCGTACCGACCATTGCCAGTGCCAGTGCCTTGCCCTGCTGCTCGGGTTCGACCATGCGTCGCGCATAGCCGGCCAACAAACTCCACGCCAACCCCGCTGCGACCCCGGCGAAGAAGCGCGCGACCAGCGTTACGCCGTAGTGTGACGACAGCGCAGTGATCGAATTGAACACCAGGAAGCCGACAATCGTCAGCAGCAGCACATTGCGGCGCCGCCAGCCGCGGGTGGCGATGGTCATCGGGATCACCGCCAGTACCGACCCCAATGCGTATGCGGTCACCATTTGCCCTGCCATGGACGGCGAAATCGTTAAACCCTCGCTGATCAGCGGCAGCAGGCCGGCGGGCAGGGTTTCGGTGACGATACAGATGAAGCCTGTCATCGCCAGCGCCAGCAAGGCGCCGATGGGAAGGCGTTTTGGGGTGGCTGACAACGTTATTGATGGTGTCACGGGATGCTCCTTGAAAAGCCTTCGCTGATATAAGTACCGATCGATCTAGATCCTGAAGGTGCACAAGTAGCGTTGTCAACAATTTCTGTATCGACTAGTCTTTATATGAATTCAACGAGGAGCTTTGCCATGGCGAGAACCGGTCGCCCCCGTCAGTTTGATCGCGACGACGCTGTCGATCAGGCCATGCAGCTGTTCTGGCAACGCGGCTACGACGCGACATCGCTCGCCCAATTGAAGGCCGGACTTGGCGGAGGGATTTCAGCGCCGAGCTTCTACGCCGCGTTCGGTTCCAAGGAAGCCTTGTTCGATGAATGTGTGCAGCGTTATCTGACGACCTACGCGCAAGTCACCGAATGCCTGTGGGACGAAAGTCTGGCACCGCGCGACGCCATCGAGAGCGCGTTGCGCCAGTCGGCACGCATGCAGTGCGACGACGCGCATCCCAAGGGCTGCATGGTCACTTTGGGCGTCATGAGCGCACCAAGCCCGGAAAATGCCCACGTGGTGCGAGCCCTGACCCACTCACGCCACCGCACCCGCGCGGGAATTCAAGCCTGCGTCGAGCGCGCTGTGAATGCCGGTGAGCTGGCCAGCGACACAAATTCGGCGGCGATGGCGACGGTATTCGACAGTTTCCTGCAAGGCATATCCATACTCGCCAGAGACAACACCGCGCTGGAAAGCATCGATGCTGCCATTACTCGGATCATGCAAACCTGGGACATTGCCGCCACTCGCACCCCTCTCTGATCAAATCACAGATGCACCGGCACCGCTGCCGAGCCCGGCTCCGGCACGTCGACATTGACCTTCAGTGCTATCAGCAACGCGGCCAGCAACATCAGAATGCCGGCCGCGACAAACACACCATTGATGCCGCTGAAACTGAACACCGAACCGCCGGCGGCAGCGCCTGCGGCAATCGCCGACTGCACCGACGCGACGACCATGCCGCCTGCGCTTTCGGCCTGATCGGGTACCGAACGCGCCACCCAGTTCGACCACGCGACCGGCACACCACCAAAAGCCATCCCCCAGAGCGCCAGGAGCACCGCCTGCCCGGTGACTGAGGCCGGGAAGCCGACCAGCGCCAGAGCAGCAACGCCCACCAGCACCGGCATCAGCACCAGGGTTGCCCGTGGACTGCGCTGCAACAGCCACCCGGCGAACAGCGTGCCGGCAAAGTTCGCCACGCCGAAACCGAGCAGCATCAGTGCCAGCGTCTGCGGGCCGACGCCGGTGGTGCTTTCCAGAAATGGCCTGATGTAGGTGAACAACGCAAAGTGACCGGTGTGCACCAACACGCAGCCGAACATGCCGATGGCAATACCCGGTCGCAGCAAAACCTCCAGTACCGTGCGCAGGCGTGACGGACGGTGGGGCGCCAGACTCGGTAACGTGAACAGTTGAAAAACCAGTGTCACCACGCCCACCGCCGCCGCTGCGAAAAACGCACTGCGCCAGCCAAACTGCCCGCCGAGGTAACTGCCCAACGGCACCGCCACCACGGTACCCACAGCGATCCCGCTGAAGATGATCGACAGCGCGCGGGGCAGCAGCGCCGCCGGGACCAGGCGCATCGCCACGGCCGCCGCCATGCTCCAGAATCCGCCCAGGGCGATGCCCAAAAGGATTCGCATGATCAGCAACACTGCGAGGCTGGACGAGAATGCGACCAGCAGATTCGATGCGATCATCAGAGCCGAAAAACCGAGCAATACCAAGCGCCGATCAAGGCTGCGGGTCAATCCTGGCACCAGCAATCCGGCAAACAGCGCGACCACCGCTGTCACCGTCACAGCTTGTCCGGCCAACGCTTCGCTCACGCCGAGATCGAGCGCCATCGGCGTCAACAGGCTGGCCGGCAGATATTCCGCCGTGAGCAGACCGAACACCCCCATCGCGAGTGAAAACACCGCCATCCACGCAGGCACCAGCGGCTCCTCGTCAGCGTGCGCACCCACAGCGGATCGCCCGTCACATACACAATCATTCATCGCAAGACTCCCTCGGACATTTCAAAAGCGCAGTCTATGGGTGGCAATCCGGATGATCTATGATGCACAGTCTTGAACTTTTGATCGAAACCCCGAACATGAGCAGCACTGATCCCTTTTCACTGTCCTCGGACCTCATCACTGAGTTGCTGCGCAGCATGCGTCTGCGTGGCGTGCAATACCGGCGGATCCACGCCGGTCCGCCGTATGGCCTGGGTTTCAGCGACAAGTCCGGCCATGCGTATTTCCACTTCGTCGCCGCTGGTTCGACGGTGTTGCAGCTTGAGGACGGCAGTCTGTACGAATTGTCGGCGGGCAATGCGGTATTCATCGCCCACGGTGCTGCGCACCAGTTGCTGTCACACCCCGGCGCCGAGGTGCAGGACATTGCCAGCGCCGTTGCCGCGCCACTCGGCGACACGGTCTGTGCGGTTCAGGTCGGGCAGAGCACCGATTCGCCCGATAGCGCCCTGCTCTTCAGTGGTTGCATGGAATTCGAACTCGGCAGCCTGCAAGGCCTCGGTCGGCTGATGCCGGGACTGATGCTGATCGACGCAGGCGGCCAGCGCTATCCGGGCCTCATGCCGATCCTCGCGACCATGGAACGCGAAGTCAGCGCAGCGCGCATCGGCTTCGCCGGCATTCTCGCCCGCCTTGCCGACGTCGTGGCTGCGATGATCGTTCGCGGCTGGGTCGAATGCGCTTGCGGCAATGCCTCCGGTCTCGTCGCCGCACTGCGCGACCCACGTCTGGCCCAGGCCTTGCTGGCCTTGCACCAGCAACCGGGCCGCGACTGGAGCGTCGCCGAACTGGCAACGCTCTGCAACACCTCACGCTCAGTCTTCGCCGAACGCTTCCAGACCACCCTCGGCACCCCGCCGCTGCGCTACGCCACCGAACTGCGAATGCGCCTGGCCAGTCAGTGGCTGACGCTGGAAAGGCTGCCGATCGAAGAAGTGGCGCAACGCTTGGGCTACACCTCCCAGGCCGCGTTCAGTCGCGCGTTCAAGCGCATAACGGGAAACTCGCCGGGAGCGAGTCGGCGCCAGCGCGCAATACAAGAATCGCACTAAGAAGGCGGCGATGAATCCGAGCGCCCTCACCGCTGGATTTTGCCCAGCCCCGCGCTCACCCGCTCAGCAGCCTGTAAATCGCCGCGCGCCTCCAGTTCCTGCGCCACCTGACGCAACTGCTCGACCGTCAGTCCTACGTTCAGACTGATCTTCAGATGCGACTCCAGCTGCGATTCCACTCCAGCCATTGCCGCCAGTGCACCAACAGTCGCCAACTCCCGATCCGTCCATTCCAGGTTGTCGCGGGCGAAGATGTCGCCGAACAGATGCACTTTGAGGAACTGATCGATCGCCGGGGCGAATTCGAATAGCGGGCCGGACACTGGCGCGCCGACCAGACGGGTCTGATTGTCGGTGCCGAGCTCGGTGAGCGCATACCCCGACGGCACCGGACCGGGCTCGCGTCCTGGCACGTCGTCGATGCCCCGCGCAGCGCGTTCCTCCACGACTTTCATCAGCAGGGACAAGGCGTTGAGGCTGCGCGGGAAGCCGGCGTAGGCATACAGCTGCACCAGAATTTCCTTGGTTTCGCTGATGCTCAGACCAGCGTCGAGGCCGCGATTGAGCGCGTCGTGCAAACGTGGCATGTCGCCGATGGCCGTGTTGGCGGCAATCGGGGCGATCGCCAGTTGCTTAGGGGTCAAAGGCTGTTCTTTCATGATCAGTTTCTCCGGTGATCGGGAAGGATTGGCGCAAAGAGGATTCACGCAGGCAGCACTGGCGAGCACCGCGCAGCCGAGGGCCAGGGCTCGAAGAAGGCGCCGTTGATGCAGCGTATTCCGATTCATCAAGGACTCTCCTCACTCATCAGAAGTGAACGTCACCCGCACATCGCCGCGTCCCAAGGCCTCGGCGAGGCCCTGCGGCCGGTCGATGCGACCAAGACGCGAATAGCGGTAAGACGAATCGAAGGTTTTGTAGAAGACCACCAACGTATCGTCGCCATACAAAAGAAAATCGCCATTGTGGATGGTGCCCGGCCGGTACGGATGAGTGGGCAATGGCGGCTGCACGGTGGCGTATTTTTCATTGCTGTGCAGGTCGGTCATGTCCAGGCTCAGCGGCAAACGCGTGAGCAATTCCCGAGTGCTCGGGTTGTCATCCAGGGCAATGGCAAAGCGCTGTTTTCCGATAGTCATCCACATCGTAGTGTCCTGCGTAGAGGTAGTGGCAGACAGAGCAAAAGACATCCATGGCATCAGCACACATCCCATCCAGATTCCCGCGAAGATTTGCATGCCTCTGCTCCGTCCGCCTGAAAGCTACTTCAGGTTGCTCTTGAAGAACTGTGTCAGCTTGGCAAAAGGAATCAGGTCAACCCGGTCATACAGATCGACATGGCCGGCATTCGGCACGATCACCAGTTCTTTCGGCTGCCCAGCCAACCGGAACGCCTCTTCGCTGAATTCTCGGGAGTGTGCGTCGGCGCCGGCGATGAACAACATCGGGCGCGGCGAAATGCTCTGGATATCGACGAACGGATAGAAGTTCATGAACTTGGTGTTGCTGCTCAGCGTTGGCCGCGTGGTCTGTTGCGGGGTCGAGCTGGCCGGGGTGAATTCGCCGCGCGGGGTGCGGTAGAAGTCGAAGAATTCGCGCTGGATCGGGTGCGTGTCGGCCTTCAGTTCCAGCACCGTGCCGCCGGTATATTCGACTTTGCCGCCGGTAAACTCCGCGTAACGCTGTTCGGCCGCTTGCGCAATGATCTGCTTGCGCTGCCCCAGCGTTTGCGAGTGCTTGAGGCCGTCACGGTTGGCCGCGCCCATGTCGTACATGCTGACCGTGGCGATGGCCTTCATACGTGGATCGATTTTCGCAGCACTGATGACGAAACTGCCGCTGCCGCAGATGCCCAGCACGCCGATGCGCTCGCGGTCGATGAATGGCCGTGTGCCGAGGTAATCGACGGCGGCGCTGAAGTCTTCGGCATACATGTCCGGCAAGACAGCATTGCGCGGCGCGCCCTCGCTTTCGCCCCAGAACGACAGGTCCAGCGACAGGGTGACGAAGCCCTGCTCCGCCAGTTTCTGCGCATACAGATTGGAGCTCTGCTCTTTTACCGCGCCCATCGGATGGCCGACGATAATCGCTGCGCTGCGCGCTGCAGGATCCAGCCCTTTGGGCATGAACAGGTTGCCGACGACCGTGAGTTGATATTGGTTTTTGAAGCTGACCTTCTGCACGGTCACCTTATCGCTTTTAAAGAAATTATCGGCACCGTGGGACATGTCAGCTCCGAATGCAGTGAATGAACTCAGGAGAAACCCGAGCAGTACGAACAGTCGTTTCATGGGGGCGTCCTTGATCGAGAAACCAGGCGAGGCCGGGATGGAGATATTGTTGCGCAGGCTCGAGGCTTTGATTAGCTAATGAGTGCTTAATGCGGTTATAAACGCTGCTAATCAATCAACCCGAGCGCGCACCATGGCCAAACCCAACTTCAACGATCTGCTCGCCTTCGTCACCGTAGCCCGCTCCGGCAGTTTCACCCGCGCGGCGGTGCAACTGGGCGTGACGCAATCGGCGGTGAGCCAGGTAGTCTCGGCGCTCGAAGCACGTCTGAAGATTCGCCTGTTAACGCGCACCACACGCAGCGTGTCACTGACAGCGGCGGGTGAACGGCTGTTGCACACCGTCGGCCATCGTTTCGATGAAATCGAAGCCGAGCTCGACGCTCTCACCGAGTTGCGCGACAAGCCCGCCGGCACGGTGCGCATCACTTGCGGCGACAACATCATCAAGACCACCCTGCTACCGAAGCTGACACCGCTACTGCTGCAATACCCGGATATCAAAGTCGAATTCGACATCAATTATGGTTTCCGCGACATCGTCGCCGACCGCTTCGATGCAGGCGTGCGCTTCAGTGATACCGTCGCCCAGGACATGATTGCCGTGCCGATCGGACCGCCTCTGCGCATGGCCGTGGTCGCCTCGCCCGGCTACTTTGCCCGGCACCCGGCCCCGCAACACCCACGCGATCTGGCGGCGCATCGCTGCATCGACATCCGCTTTCCAACCTACGACGGTGTCGATGCCTGGGAATTCGAGCGTCAGGGCAAGAAGCTGAAAGTGCGGGTCGACGGCCAACTGGTGTTCAACTCGACTGTGCATATCGCCGACGCGGCTGTGAGCGGGTTGGGGGTTGCGTATCTGCCTGAAGACGAGTTCGGCGCGCATCTGGCTGAAGGCCGCTTGGTCAGAGTCCTGGAAGACTGGTGCGAACCCTTCGGCGGCTTTCACCTCTACTACCCCAGCCGCCGCCAACCGTCGCCGGCGTTTTCACTGGTGGTGGATGCGCTGCGCGTGATGAGAGACCCAGCCCCCTTGTAGGAGTGAGCCTGCTCGCGATAGCAATCTGTCAGTTGATGCAAAGTTGACTGACACTCCGCCTTCGCGAGCAGGCTCGCTCCTACATTGGGTTCGTGGTGGGTCAGCAATCAGGCGGCGTATGAAAAACCCTGTGGGAGCGAGCCTGCTCGCGATAGCAATCTGTCAGTTGATGCACCGTTGACTGACACTCCGCCTTCGCGAGCAGGCTCGCTCCCACATTGGGTTCGTGGTGGGTCAGCAATCAGGCGGTGCATGAAAAGCCCTGTAGGAGTGAGCCTGCTCGCGATAGCAGTCTGTCAGTTGATGCACAGTTGACTGACACTCCGCCTTCGCGAGCAGGCTCGCTCCTACATTGGGTTCGTGGTGGGTCAGCAATCAGGCGGCGTATGAAAAACCCTGTAGGAGTGAGCCTGCTCGCGAAGGCGTCAGATCAGGCAAATCATCTCTGCATGGCAACCCCGCGAAACCCTCACAACTTCGACACATCGCCGGTAGCCTCGGCAATGGTCGCCAACGTTTCCTCCATGCTGGCGATGTCCTCATGCAGCTTTTGAAACACCAGATCCAGCGATTCGGGGGCGTCGACGGTCTGATGGCCACGAAGCGACTCGACGCTACCGTTCTCCACATGCTGAAGAATGTCCACGCTTTCTCGCAGTGCCAACAACTGGTCAAAGATCGCGACAATCTGCGCCTGGCGCCGAGCGTTCATCATTACCACCCCAACCTGGCGCTGCCATCAGCAAACCATTCGCTCGCCAGCGGCAAACCCTGCGGTTTCCAGATCAGCGACCCCCATCCCAGACATGCAATGACCATACGCAGACTCAGCCTTTGGTTTTTCGCGGATCGGCAGCGCGCGGAAAGGTGCGCTCTTCCTGGATCGTGCCGTCCTCTTTGTGGATTTTCAGAGAGGCAGTTTTACCCTGCAGATAGTCACTGGCGATCTGGGTGATCTCGGCTTTGGTCTCAGCCGTTTTGGACGCACGCTGCGCGCCCTCTTTGACCAGTTCCCAATGCTGCTGGTTTTTGTTGATGTGGTAGTTATCCATTCCTTCACCTCTGACGTGAATGATCAAGACCGGTAATGGATTGACCTTGGCCGCGTAAGAGAGTTTGAAAGAATTGACTCCGACTCAATAGGCAAATTCATGGCCCAATTCGCTCTCCATCCACGCCAGAAAACGCCGGACACGCGGAAAGCTCGAATGCGCCTTGGGAAACACCAGGTGGTGCGCTGCCACCGCAGCACTCAATGACTCAGGCGCCACTTCAACCAACGTGCCCGCCGCCAGATACTTCTGCGCAAGCAATGTGCTTTCCAGCGCGAAACCCAAGCCATGACTCGCCGCTTCCAGCGACATGTACGAACGATCGAAGCTCAATGCGTAAGGGCGTTCCGGACGCGCCAAACCATGCTGGGCAAACCATTGCGGCCATTTGAGCAGGGTCGCTTCCGATAAAATCAGGTCGCATTCGAGCAGATCCGCCGCGCCGCGTACCGGTCGTTGCGCGAGCAGTTTCGGTGAGGTCAGCACCGCAAATGTTTCGTTCCTGACCGTACGCACCTCATAGCTTGGCCAGTTCGGCAGACCATGGCGGATATCCACGTCGATCTTGTCGCGGCTGAAGTGCAGCGATTCATAGGAACAGGACAGATTGATCTGAATGTCCGGATGACTCGCGCGAAACGCTTCCAGGCGCGGCATCAGCCAGAGCAGGCCGAAGCTTGGTGACGAATGCAGACGCAGGCAATCCAGGCTGACGTCGCTGGCCGCGCGTTCAGTGGCTACAGCGAGGCTGTGCAGAATGCCGGAGACTTCCTTGAGGTATTGCTCGCCCACCGGCGTCAGCGAGACACCCCGAGCAGCACGGACGAATAATTGCCGGCCGATCATCCCTTCAAGTTTCGCTAGTTGATGGCTCACCGCCGAGGGGGTCAGGTCCAGCACTTCTGCTGCCCTGGCGACATTGCCGAAGCGCGCTGTTTGTTCGAAGGCCTGAATTGCTTTCAGCGGTGGCAGGACGATAGGTGCCTCAGTCTCTGGACGCATGGGGACTCCGTGGTGATTTCTTGTGATGTACGGACCGGTTTCATTCAACCATCTGCGAGCAGACCTGACGAGTACTGAATTTTTTTCAGCATTGAGTGACTTTCGCGTTATTGCTCACCCTCCCCTCGAAGGACAAGCTGAGTCATCGGTTTTTCACAGACCGACCCAATAAAAACAATTCGAGGGCCTCCTCCATGCTTCTTCAAGACAAAGTCGCAATCATTACCGGTGCCGCGTCTGCCCGTGGCATTGGCCGCGCCACCGCGACCACGTTTGCGCAACACGGCGCTCGCGTGGTGATTCTCGATCTCGATACCGCCGCCGCGCGGGACGCCGCCGCATCACTGGGCGAAGGTCATCTCGGCCTGGCGGCCAACGTGGCCGACGAAGCGCAGGTTCAGCAAGCCGTCGCCGCCATCATCGAGCACTTCGGGCGCATTGATATTCTGGTCAACAACGCCGGCATCACCCAACCGCTGAAGACCCTTGATATCCGCCCTTCGGACTACGACAAGGTGCTGGACGTCAGCCTGCGCGGCACGCTGCTGATGTCGCAGGCGGTGATTCCGCTGATGCGGCAACAGTCTTGCGGCAGCATCGTCTGCATGTCGTCGGTGTCTGCCCAGCGCGGCGGCGGCATCTTCGGCGGCCCGCATTACAGCGCGGCCAAGGCCGGGGTGCTGGGTCTGGGTAAAGCCATGGCGCGGGAACTGGGGCCGGACAACATCCGGGTCAACTCCATCGCCCCGGGGCTGATTCACACCGACATCACCGGCGGCCTGATGCAGGACGAACGTCGACACGCCATCATCGAAGGCATCCCGCTGGGTCGCCTGGGTCAAGCGCAGGACGTCGCCAACGCCGCGCTGTTTCTGGCCAGCGACCTGTCCGCTTATCTGACCGGCATCACCCTCGATGTGAACGGCGGCATGCTGATTCACTGAGTACCTCTGGGCGGGCCCGCGTGGCCCGTGCGGTTCTGGATCGATGACGCAGCCGGGCCTGATGGCCTGGCGGTCAATAAAAACAAGAGATCAGACCATCATGACTACCCTGTCGCTCGAAGCGGTTTCGACCGTGCGTTCTTCTGCCTATCGCAAAACGGCCTGGCGCCTGATGCCATTCCTGATGCTGTGCTACCTGTGCGCGTATCTGGACCGGGTCAACGTCGGTTTCGCCAAACTGCAAATGATGAATGATCTGGCCCTCAGTGAAACGGTCTACGGACTGGGCGCCGGCGTGTTCTTCATCGGCTATTTCCTCTGCGAAGTGCCCAGCAACATCATCCTGCACAAGGTCGGCGCGCGAGTCTGGATTGCGCGGATCATGATCACCTGGGGCATCGTCTCGGCGCTGTTCGCCTTCGTCGAAACCGCCTGGCAGTTCTATGCCCTGCGCTTTCTGTTGGGGATTGCCGAAGCCGGTCTGGCGCCGGGCCTGTTGCTCTACCTGACGTATTGGTTTCCGTCCTATCGGCGGGCGCGCATGACGGTGTTGTGGTTCATCGCCATTCCGCTGTCAGGCATGGTCGGTGGCCCGCTCTCGGGCTGGATCATGAACCATTTTGCCGGCGTGCATGGCTGGGCCGGCTGGCAATGGATGTTCGTCCTTGAGGCGGTGCCCACCGTGGTCGTCGGCCTGCTGGTGCTGAGCTATCTGAAGGACGGCGTGCATCAGGCGACCTGGCTCAATGACGAAGAAAAAGCCTTGATCACTCGCGAACTGGCCGAAGACGACCAGCAAAAAGTCACCCACGCCTCGGTCGGCGAGTTCATCCGCGACCGACGCTTGTGGCTGCTGGCGGCGATCTATTTCTGTGTGGTGATGGGCCAATACGCAATCACCTTCTGGCTGCCGACACTGGTGCGCAATGCGGGGGTTTCCGACCCGCTGCACATCGGTTTTCTGACCAGCCTGCCTTACCTGTGCGCCATCGCCGCCATGCTCCTGGTCGGGCGCAGTGGTGACAAACATCGCGAGCGCCGCTGGCACCTGATCGTGCCAATGATAGCCGGGGCCATCGGCTTGAGCCTGGCAGCGATGATGGGCGGCAATTCGACCTTGTCGATCCTCAGTCTGTGCTTGGCCGCCTCCGGCATTCTGTCCGCCACCTCGTTGTTCTGGATGCTGCCGACCACGCTGCTCGGCGGGGTATCTGCGGCTGCCGGCATTGCGGCGGTCAACAGCTTCGCCAACCTCGCCGGCTTCTGTTCGCCTTATCTGATCGGCTGGATCACCACCCTGACCGGCTCCAGTGCCATCGGCATGTACCTGATCACCGGTGTGCTGTTCCTCGGCGCCAGTCTGGTCCTGCGCATTCCCGCCGCTTTGGTCAATCGTTGAGTTAACGGAGTTTCATCATGACGACTAATCTTTCACACGCTGTATCGCCGAGCCTGACCGAACGCGCGCACAACATTCGCCGCCACGCGCTGCGCATGGGCCAGGTTCAGGGTCAAGGGTACGTCGGTCAGGCCCTCGGCGCGGCTGATTTGCTGGCGGTCTCTTACTTTCATGCGATGAACCATCGCCCGGCAGATCCGCAATGGGAGCAGCGCGATCGCTTCTATCTCTCCATCGGCCACTACGCCATCGCTCTCTACGCAGCGCTGATCGAAGCCGAAATCATCCCTCTCGATGAGCTGGAAACCTACGGCTCGGATGACAGCCGCCTGCCGATGTCGGGCATGGCCGCCTACACGCCCGGGATGGAAATCACCGGCGGCTCGCTGGGTCAGGGCCTGGGCATCGCGGTCGGCGCTTGCCTTGGACTCAAGCGCAAAGGTTCGTCCTCGTTCGTCTACAACTTGCTGTCCGATGGAGAACTGAATGAAGGCTCGACCTGGGAAGCAGTCATGTCGGCTTCGCACTGGAAGCTCGACAACCTGATCGCCATCGTCGACGTGAACAACCAGCAGGCCGACGGCTACTCCAGCGAGATTCTTTCGTTCGAACCCATCGTCGATCGCTGGCAAGCCTTCGGCTGGTTCACCCAGCGCGTCGATGGCAATGACCTTGACGCACTGGTGACTGCTTTCGATGCCGCACGCCAGCATTCGGGCAATCAACCGCGGGTGATCATCTGCGACACGAAAATGGGCAAAGGCGTGCCGTTTCTGGAGAACCGGGAAAAGACCCACTTCATTCGCGTTGAAGAACACGAATGGGACCTGGCACTGAGCAATCTTGCAGAAGGAAAAGACCAATGAGCAACGCCGCCAACACTTCGACTTCGACTTCTACTGGCGAGCCGGTGAAAAAGCGCCTGACCACCTCGGCGATGATTGCCTCGATTGCTTCCGAGGGTCAGGCGACCCGCTCGGCACCGTTCGGCCACGCCCTCGCCGCACTGGCAGAGCAGCGCGCGGACATCGTCGGGCTCTCTGCTGACCTGTCCAAGTACACCGACCTGCACATCTTCGCCCAGGCGCACCCGGAGCGTTTCTACCAGATGGGCATGGCTGAACAATTGCTGATGAGCGCTGCCGCCGGCATGGCGCGCGAAGGTTTCGTGCCCTTCGCCACCACCTACGCGGTATTCGCCTCGCGCCGCGCTTACGACTTCATCTGCATGGCCATCGCCGAGGAAAATCTCAACGTCAAAATCGTCTGCGGCCTGCCCGGCCTGACCACCGGCTACGGGCCGAGCCACCAGGCCACTGACGACCTGGCGATTTTCCGCGCCATGCCCAACCTGATGATTGTCGACCCGTGCGATGCGCTGGAAATCGAACAGGCCGTGCCGGCCATCGCTGCGCACCAAGGTCCGGTCTACATGCGCTTGCTGCGCGGCAATGTGCCGCTGGTGCTGGACGAGTACGGTTACCAATTCGAGATCGGCAAGGCCAAGACCCTGCGCACCGGTAATGATGTGCTGATCATCTCCACCGGCCTGATGACCATGCGTTCACTGGAAGCGGCCAAGCAATTGCAGGCCGATGGCATTGATGTGGCCGTGCTGCACGTGCCGACCATCAAGCCTTTGGATGAGCAAACCATTCTCGCCGAAGCACGCAAATCCGGGCGTCTGGTGGTCACCGCGGAAAACAGCTCGATCATCGGTGGTTTGGGCGAAGCGGTTGCCGGGTTGTTGTTGCGCAACGGCGTGACGCCCACCTTCAGACAGATCGCTTTGCCCGACGCCTTCCTCGATGCCGGCGCCCTGCCGACGCTGCATGATCGCTATGGCATTTCGACCCCGGCCGTCTGCACGCAGATCAAGGCCTGGCTGTAACCTCATCAGGAGCGGCGCTTCGATTCGCGGCGCCCGCTTATCCGTAAAAAGAGAGGCAGAACGTGAAAGCACATGAACTGCTTGATCCCGACTTCAACAGTTTTCTCACGCCCGGCGCAGAAACCTGGACGCTGGACACGCTGCCGGCGATTCGAGAACGTGTTCACGGGACATTCAAATCCGAACAACAAGCGCGCTGTGAAAGCCTATGGACAACGGCCCACGACGGCGAGGGTTTGCGCCTGTGCCTCTACCGGCCCGCCAGCGCGGCACGGGAAAAAAAACCGGCAGTCATCCTTTATCTGCATGGCGGAGGTTTCGTCCTCGGCAGGCCGGAAATGGCCGATGACTATCTGGCCGATCTTGCCGAAGAACTCGAGGCAATCATCGTCGCCGTCGATTATCGCCTCGCCCCGGAACACCCCTTCCCCATTCCCCTCGAAGATAGTTACACCGCGCTCGGCTGGGTTTTCGCCCATCAGCAAGCGCTCAATATCGATGCCGACAAAGTGATTGTCATGGGCCACAGTGCCGGCGCAGGTCTGGCAGCAGCGCTGGCGATCCTGGCGCGGGATCGCGGCGAATATTGCATCGCCAGCCAGGTGCTGATTTATCCAATGCTCGATTACCGCTCGGGCAGCTCTGCTTCGCCTCACCAAAACGGTACGACCGGAGTGATTGGCTGGCCGCCACAAGCCAACCAGTTCTGCTGGCAGTGCCTGCGCGGCAACCACGCGCTGGATGACTCGCGAATCGGCTGGTTCTCACCGGGCCTGCAGGAGGACTTGAGTAACCTGCCCCCGACGTTTCTGGCCGTCGGGGCGCTGGATCTGTTTCTGGAAGAGGACGTGGCATTCGCCATGCGTCTGTCCCGCGCCGGTGTTGCCGTCGAGCTGCATGTCTATCCTGGTGCGCCGCATATGTTTGATCAACAACCCGGAAATGTTACCGATCAATCAGCCCGGGACATCGTTCGATCACTTCAGCGATCGATAGCTAACGCATGAAATGCTCGACGGCCTGAAAATCCGCTGAAACGAAAAAGCCCGATTTCTTATACAAAGCCTTTCGCACTTTCTGCGCTTATTGATTAATACCTTCGCAGATGGGTGACTGCGCAGGTCGTCATCGGAAGTCGGCATTTCGATATTGGTTAGCCATTATCCGTCACTCTTCACGTCGTCATTTTTCTGCGACCTATTCTGTAAACGTAAAAGACGACACATTTTGTTGCATCCAAAAATCGGTTGGATCCAACGTCCCGACAAACGGTAACTTTCTGAATATCCATTGATTTCAAACAGATAAAAGTTGGCAAAATGCCAATCACCGCACTCGCCAAAAATCAGGCAGCCTCATTTCAAACTCCCTATCTATGGTTTTAAAACCATCCGTGGACGTCCGCCCACCATTTACAGGGAGTAGTAATGGACAACATCGTCATTGCCGACAAAGCCAATTCTCAGCTCACTGCCCAGAACTGGGGCAATGTTCAGCTCAGTCAGCCGTCAGTTATACAAATGCCGGTGCGTCCGGACCAACTGGCGTCGACCAGTCGCAGCGGTCAGGATTTGATCGTCAATCTGAAGTCTGGCGAGCAAATCAAAATCTCCAATTTCTTTGTCACCAGCCCTGACGGCGTACCCAATGACATTGTTTTTCAAGGCGACGACGCGACGCTGTGGCAGGCGCGCTACAGCGCCGAACCGTTCAACGGATTCACCTTCGAGGAAATTGACTCGCTCGACGAACTGATCGCCGGCGTCGGCGTGGTCGACGGCGCAACGCCCGCGTGGGCGATTGCCGGGCTCGGTCTGTTGGGCGCGGGTGGTGCGGCGGCCGCTGCGGGTGGTGGCGGCGGCGGTGGTGGTGGCGGCGGTGATAACGCTGGCGACGCGACGCCCCCTGCTGCTGCGACCGGACTGACCTTGTCCGCGGACGGGCGAGTGCTGAGTGGTTTTGGCGAAGCGGGCAGTGTCGTTCAGGTGCGCGACGCGGCGGGTAATCTTCTGGGCTCCGCAACCGTCGGCGCCGATGGCAGTTTCCAGGTCGACCTGGGGACGCCGCAGAACAATGGACAACCCTTGGACGTTACGCTGACCGACCCTGCGGGTAACGTGTCCACGCCAGGTACGATTACCGCACCCGATACGACCGCGCCCACGGCGCCAGCCAATCTGAGTGTGAGCGCCGATGGCGCGCGGCTAGGGGGGACCGGTGAAGCCGGCGCGACCATTCAGGTGCGCGGCGCCGATGGCACCCTGCTCGGCAGCGCCGTCGTGGCAGCGGACGGCACCTTCAGCGTTGTGCTCAGCCCTGCGCAAACCGGCGGTCAGCCGTTAAGCGTGAGTGCCACCGATGCGGCCGGAAATGCGTCGCCGGCCACGACGGTCAGCGCACCTGAAATCGTCGAACCACAGACGCCGGCCAATCTGGGCCTGAGCAGCGACGGCAGCCAACTGACCGGCACCGCCCGAGCGGGAACCACTATCGAGGTCCGCGCCGCCAATGGCGAATTGCTCGGACGTGCGGCGGTGGGTGCTGACGGTACTTTCATACTCACGCTGATCCGCGCGCAAGCCAATGGCGAAGTCATCAGTATCGTGGCAATCAATAGCGTCGGTGCGCAATCGCCGACAGTCACCTTGAATGCGCCGGACATCACGGGTCCCGCCGCTGCAACCGAGGTGGCCGTCAGCAATGACGGGCTGTCGGTGACTGGCCGTGGCGAACCCGGCAGCACCGTCAGCGTCACCAATGCGCAAGGGGTGGTGCTCGGCACAGCGCTCGTCGCAGCGGACGGCTCGTTCAGCGTCCCGCTCAGCGCGGCGCAAATCGACGGTGAAACACTGATCGTGCAGCTCACCGACGCCGCCGCCAATCCTTCGCCAGCCGTTACCATCATCGCCGTCGACCTTGATGGCCTGACCCAACCGAGCGATCTGGCATTGAACGTGGACGGCACCCGATTGAGCGGGCGCGGCCAGGCCGGATCGACGGTGACTGTCCGCGATGCCAACGGCAATCTGCTCGGCTCGGCAGTGGTCGCAGCGGACGGCACGTTTACCGTGCAACTGAGCACGCCACAGAACAATGGCGATACGTTGCAGATCAGTGCAAGCGACAGCGCCGGCAATACCTCCCCGCCGTTGAATTATGAGACGCCGGACACCCAGGGCCCGGCGGCGGTGTCCGACCTCACTCTCGATGGTCAGGGACAGACGCTGACCGGCAAAGGTGAAATCGGTGCTTCGATCACCGTGCGCGATCCGGCGGGCAACATCATTGGCACCGGCACGGTCGGTACCGATGGCAATTTCACAGTCAACCTCTCGACCGCGCAGACCGACGCGCAACAACTGCAAGTGATTCAAACCGACGCCAGTGGCAATCCGTCTGTGCCGGTCAACGTGACCGCACCCGACCTGACGATCCCGGTTGCGGTGTCTGATGTGAGCATTTCGGCGAACGGCGCAGTGGTCTCCGGCGCAGGTCAGGCCGGCGCCACCGTTACCGTCACCGATGCGGGCGGGGTGGTATTGGGAACGGCGGTGGTCGGCAGCAACGGACGCTTCGAAGTCACGCTGTCCTCGCCACAAACCAATGGTCAGAACCTCAGCGTCGTGCAGACCGATGGCTCGCCCACAGGCTCTCCGGCGGTACCGGTTGAAGCGCCCGACATTCAGGCCCCCGCCGCGCCATCGGATCTGGCGCTGGACGCCACCGGCACTGAGCTCAGCGGTACAGGCGAGCCCGGCGCCACCGTGACGGTGAAGGACGCGGCCGGCAACACGCTGGGCACGGCGATCGTCGACGGTACCGGCGCGTTTTCCGTGACACTGAACAGCCCGCAGATCGATGGTCAGCAGCTGCAAGTAAGCCAGTCCGACGGCGTGAACGTTTCTCCCAACACGCCGTTGACGGCAGCGGATACCACGGCGCCGCTCGCGCCTGACAACGTCGTGCTCAGCAGCAACGGCGTGACATTGAGCGGGACCGGACAGGCCGGCAGCACCGTCACGGTCAGCGCGCCGGATGGCTCGGTGCTTGGCACCACGGTAGTTGCCAGCGACGGCAGTTTTACCGTCAACCTGAGCCCAGCCCAGCTCGACGGGCAGGTATTGAGCGTCATCCAGACCGATGCGAGCGCCCTGCCCTCGCCGGTCACTCCGGTCACGGCTCCCGACATCACCGCGCCGCCCGCACCGACCGGGCTGGTCATCGACCCGGCAGGCGCCACGGTCACTGGCACTACGCAGCCGAATAACACCGTGCAGGTGCTGGATGCCGACGGCAACGTCATCGGTACCGCGACCGCTGACGGCACGGGCGCATTCACGGTCAATCTGGATACCGCCCAGACCAATGGCGAAGCCTTGCAGGTGGTGGTGTCGGACGGCACCAACAGTTCGCTGCCAGGTAGCGTCAGCGCACCGGACAGCACGCCGCCGGCGGCGGTGAGTGATCTGGCGATCAATCCCGCCGGCACACAGGTGTCCGGTCTCGCAGAGCCCGGCACCACCGTCACCGTGAGCATTGCCGGCGGTAGCGTCCTGGGCACCGCGACGGCAGGTGCCGATGGCCGCTTCGTCGTCACACTGGATCCAGCGGCAGGCACTGGCAGCGCTCTGGAAGTGATCAGCACTGACGGCGGCGGCAACGACTCGCCGGCGGTGCCGCTGGCAGGTCCCGATGGCACTCAAGTCGCCACGCCGAGCGATCTGGCGTTGAGTGCCGACGGTTTCACCCTGACCGGCGCGGGCACGCCTGGCAGCACAGTGACCGTGACCAACAGCAATGGCGATGTCCTGGGCACCGGCCTGATCAACAGCTTCGGGCGCTTCACCCTGCTGCTCAGCGTCAAGCAGATCAATGCGCAAGTCCTGCAAGTCACCGCCACCAGCCCCGACGGTGATGTGTCGGTGCCTGGCACCGTCACCGCTGCCGATGGCACTCCGCCGGACGCGGTGACCAATCTGGTGCTGAATGCCAACGGCACGGCGCTGACCGGTCGCGGCGAGGCCGGCGCAACGGTCACCGTCACCGACCCGGCAGGCACCGTGCTCGGTACTGCACTGGTCGCCAGCAATGGCACCTTCAGCCTGACGCTGACCCCGGCGCAGCTCAATGGCCAGGCGCTCACGGCAGTCCAGAGCGATGCCGCCGGCAACCTGTCGCAACCGGCCAGCATCATCGCTACGGATCTGCAACCGCCCGCCGCCGCTACCGGTGTCAGCATCAATGACGTCGGCACCGTGGTCAAAGGCCAAGGCGAAGCCGGCAGCACCGTGACCGTGCGCGATGCCGCCGGCAATGTCCTGGCGACTGGTCTGGTCGATCAGAGCGGCAATTTCCAGGTCACCCTGCCCAATGCGCAGAACACGGGCGAAACCCTGCAGGTCACCTTGACCGACGCCAACGGCAACACCTCGCCGTCCACCGGCGTGATTACCGTCGACGGCACCCCACCGGCCGCCGTGCAGAACCCGTTGATCAGCGCCGATGGCAGTACCCTCAGCGGCACTGGTGAAGCCGGTGCGACGGTGAATGTCACCACCGCCGACGGCACCCTGCTGGGCAGCGCCGTGGTCGGCGCGGATGGCTCGTTCAGCGTGACCCTGGCGCCAGCACCGACCAATGGCGAGGCGTTGGCGATCAGCCAGACCGACCCTGCCGGCAATGTCTCGCCGTCGACCAGCGTCAATGCGCCGGACATCAGTCCACCGGCGGCACTGACCCAAGTCGCCGTGAATGCCGATGGCGTCACCGTCACCGGCCACGGCGAACCCGGCGCCACCGTGTCTGTGCGCAGCGCTGACGGTACCTTGCTCGGTACCGCCCAAGTCGGCAGCGGCGGCGCGTTTACCGTCACCCTCAACGCGCCACAACTGAATGCCGAAGTGCTGACCGTCACCCAAGAGGATCCGCCGGGCAACGTGTCCACGGCGGTTGAAGTCATCTCGGTGGATTTGACTGCACCGGCGATTCCGAGCGCGCTGACCCTGAACGCGGCTGGCGTGCAACTGGCCGGTAATGCCGAGGCCGGCAGCACGGTGACCGTGCGCGACAGCCAGGGCAATCTTCTCGGCACCACCACGGCCGCTGCAAACGGCACCTTTCAAATAACGCTGAACAGCCCGCAGACCAATGGCCAGGCGCTGAACGTGACGGCCACCGACGCGGCGGGAAATCCGTCGGCGCCGGCCATTGTCAACGCTGCCGACAGCAGCGCCCCGTTGGCGGCCAGCGATCTGGCAGTCAGCGCCAACGGTGCAACGCTCACCGGCATCGGCGAAATCGGCGCCAGCGTAGAAGTGCGTGACGCCGGCGGTGCTTTGTTGGGCACCGCCACTGTTGGCAGCAACGGCAATTTCAGCGTCACCCTGTCTCCAGCAGCCGTGGCCGGTTCGACTCTTTCCGTGGTGCAGATCGACGCCGCTGGCAACACCGGGCCGGCCAGCCCGGTCACCGCGCCGGGTAATCTGGCGGAAAGCGCACCGACCAATCTGGCCCTCAGCGCTGACGGGCTGACCCTGACCGGCTCGGCCACCGCTGGCAGCACCGTGAGCATCCGCAATGCCTCGGGCGTGTTGCTCGGCACCGCGCTGGTGGCGGCGAATGGCACCTTCAGCGTCACGCTGAATGCCGCACAACTGAACGGCGAACAGCTGTCTGCCGTAGCGACGTCGAGCACCGGCGTCAATTCGTCCCCGACCGACTACACCGCTGCCGATATTGCTGCGCCAGCCCCGCTGAGCGAACTGAGTCTGGCAGCCAACGGCACTGCGTTGACCGGTCGCGGTGAAGCTGGTGCAACCGTGACGGTGCTCGGCACCGGCGGGGTTGTTCTCGGCAGCGCCGTAGTCGCGGCCAATGGCACGTTCAGCGTCACCCTCAGCCCGGCGCAAACCGCAGGCCAGACCCTGAGCCTGAGCCAGGCCGACGCCGCCGGCAACGAGTCCAACAGCGTAAATCTGATCGCCCCGGACCTGATCGCGCCCAATCCGCCAGCGGCGCTGGTGGCAAGCGCTGACGGCGCGCTGCTGTCAGGTACCGGCGAGGCCGGCACCACGGTCAATGTGTACAACGCCGCCGGTACGCTGGTCGGTACCGGCACCGTGAGCATCGATGGCACGTTTGCGATCACCCTGACCACACCGCAAGCCAACGGTCAGGCACTGACCGTATCGCTGACGGATGCGGCGGGCAACACTTCGGCGGCCACACCGTTCACCTCAGTCGACAGCACAGCGCCAGCGGCTGTCACGCAACTGACCATCGGCGGCGATGGTGCAAGCCTGACCGGGCGCGGCGAACCGGGCGCGCAGGTTCGAGTCATCGACAGTGACGGCAACGTGCTCGGCACCGCCGTGGTCAGCCCGACCGGCACCTTCACTCTGACCCTGACCCCGGCGCTGACCAACGCCGAAGTGATCACCGTGGTCCAGGCCGACGCGGCCGGCAACGACTCGCCTGCCGTGAACCTGACCACACCGGACTTCACTCCGCCCGATCCGCTCGCCAACGTCGACATCAACTCGTCGGGTGCGCTGGTCATCGGCACTGGCGAACCGGGCGCGACGGTGACCGTGCGCGACGCCAACGGCACCTTGCTCGGCACCAGCGTGGTACTCGGCGACGGCACCTTCAGCGTCACCCTCAATCCGCCGCAGATCAACGAACAGATTCTCAGCGTGCAGCAGGCCGATCCACCCGGTAACGTCAGCGCGCCGGTGACCGTCGTCGCGCCGGACCTGACCCCGCCGGCGACCCCGGCCGAGCTGCAGCTGAATGCCGATGGCGACACGCTCACCGGTACCGGCGAAGTCGGCGCCACTGTGCGGGTGACAGCGGCGGACGGCACCGAACTGGGTACCGGCACCGTCGGCAGCGATGGACGCTTCCAGATCAGCGTGACCCCGGCGCAAACCAATGGCCAGGCGCTGTTCGTGGTGTTGGCGGATGCGGTCGGCAATGCCTCGCCTGCCGGCACCCTGACGGCACCTGACAGCACGCCTCCTGCCGCATTGACCGACGTCGATATCGACGCCAGCGGCAGCCTGATCACCGGTTCCGGTGCGGCGGGCTCGCAAGTGGTCGTCACCAACGCACTGGGCACCATCGTCGGCACTGGCACCGTGCAGGCCGACGGCAGTTTCAGCGTCACCCTCGATCAACCGCTGCTCAACGGCGAAGCCCTGTCGGAGATCCAGCGCGATGCGGCGGGCAATCCCTCGCCAATCGTCCCCGTCACTGCACCGGACGTCACCGTGCCGGCCGCGCCCACCGGCCTGGTGCTCACTGCCGACGGCGTGACGCTGACCGGCACCGGTGAAGCCGGCGCCACCGTACGCGTGCTCAGCGCGACTGGCACCGTGCTGGGCTCGGCAACCGTGGCCGGCAATGGCTCGTTCAGCGTGACCCTCAATCCGCCGCAGGTGAACGGTGAGCTGCTGAGCGTCAACCAGACCGATCTGGCGTCGAACACTTCGCCATCAGCACCCGTGCAGGCAGGCGACACCACAGATCCGCTGGAAGTCGCCGACCTCAACGTCAGTCCGGATGGCTTGACCGTAACCGGTACCGGCGAGCCTGGGGCAACCGTCACCGTGCGCGACGGCACCGTGGTGCTCGGCACCGCGACGGTGGGCGCAGACGGCAGTTTCAGCGTCACCCTGTCCGCCGCGCAGATCGATGGCCGCGCACTGTCCGTCGTGCAGGCCGACGCGCAAAACAACCTGTCCGAGCCGGTATTGGTCGACTCGCCGGACAGCACCGCACCGATCGCGCCAACAGTCACTTCGCTGACCGGCGCCGGCACCTTGCTCGCCGGGACCGCCGAAGCCGGCAGCACCGTCACCGTGTTGTCTGCCAACGGCACCGTGCTCGGCACGGCGGTGGCGCTGGGCAACGGCACCTACACAATCACCCTGAATCCGCCCCAGGCCAACGGTCAGTTGTTGTCGGTGATCGCAACGGATGAGGCGCAAAACGTATCGCCGGTGCTGCTCTACCCGGCGGCTGACACCACCGCACCGGATGCCGTCACCGGTCTGACCATCAGCGGCGATCTGACCCAACTCGCCGGTCGTGGCGAAGCCGGCGCGACGGTCGAAGTGACCGACGCGCTGGGTAACGTGGTCGGCACTGGCACAGTGGCGGCCAACGGTACTTTCCTGATCGATCTGGATCCAGGCATCACCGCCGGCCGGGTGCTGACGGTGAATCAGACCGACGTCGCAACCAACGTCTCGGCAGACGCCATCCTGACCGTTCCGGCGGTTCCAGCACCCGATGCGCCGGACAATCTTGTGCTGACAGCCGACGGCGTGACGCTGACCGGTACGGCGGCGATCGGCACCACCATCAATGTCTATGGGCCTGACAACAGTCTGATCGGCACTGGCCTCACTGGCGCGGATGGCACCTTCAGCGTAGTGCTCACGCCGGCGCAAACCAACGGCCAGAGCCTGGAAGTCACCGCCAACACCGCACTGGGCGGCGCGTCGCTGCCGACTGAAATCACCGCGGGGGACACCTCGGCGCCGGCGCCACTCAGCGATCTGGCGGTGAACGCCAGCGGCACACTGGTCACCGGTCGCGGCGAAGTCGGCGCAACTGTGACCATCACCGGCGCCGGCGGCGTGGTGCTGGGCAATGCGACGGTGGGCGCCAACGGCACCTTCAGCGCGCAGCTCAATGCGCCGCAGGTCAACGGTCAGGTGCTCAATGCGACTCAGACCGATGCGTCCAGCAACACTTCGCCCGGCCTTAACGTAACCGCGCCAGACATCACCCCTCCGGCGGCTCCGACGGCGCTGGTGCTCAGCGGCGCCGGTCTGGTGCTCGGCGGGCTCGGTGAAGCCGGCGCCACCGTCACCGTGCGCGGTGTCGGCGGCGCGGTGCTGGGCACTGCGACAGTAGCGGGCAATGGCACTTTCTCGGTGACCTTGTCCTCCGCACAACTCAATGGCCAACAACTGAGCGTCACGCAGAGTGATGCGGCGGGCAACGTCTCGCCAGCGACCAACCTCAGCGTCGCCGATACGACAGCGCCGGCACCGCTGAGCAATGTCACCCTGAACGGTACCGGCCTGGCCGTCAGCGGCACCGGTGAAGCCGGCGCCACAGTCAGCGTGACCAATGCGGCGGGCACCGTGCTCGGTACCGCCGTGGTCAATGCCGGCGGCACGTTCACCGTGCAACTGTCCAGCGCCCAACTGAACGGCCAGCAGCTGAACGTTCAGCAGGCAGACCCAGCCGGCAACCTGTCGCCGGTATTCAACCTGACGGCAGCGGATGTGCAGGCGCCAGTCGCGGCCAGCGGTCTGACGCTCGCTGCCAACGGTCTGACCTTGAGCGGTACCGGTGAAGCCGGTGCAACGGTCAACGTCTACGGCCCGGGCGGCGCGCTGCTTGGCACCACCACCGTGGGCAGTGGCGGCACGTTCAGCTTCAACCTGAACACCGCGCAACTGGACGGGCAATTGTTGACCGTGCGCCTGGTCGACCCGGCCGGTAATCTTTCGCCCAACGCCAGCGTGACAGCACCGGACGTCACCGCCCCCGGCGCACCGACCGGCGTCAGCGTCAACGGCAGCGGCACCTTGCTTACCGGTGTCGGCGTGCCCGGCTCGACGATCAGCGTGCGTGGCGTCGGCGGTGTGGTACTCGGCACCGCGACCGTCGCCGCCAATGGCAGCTTCTCGGTGGTGCTGGCGTCGGCGCAGATCAATAGTCAGGTACTCAGCGTCACCCAGGCGGATCCGAGCGGCAACGTATCGGCAGCGGCAACCGCAACGGCACCGGACCTCACGCCTCCGGCGGCGGCCACGGCGCTGCTGGTCGGTGCCGACGGCCTGACCGTCACCGGTACCGGTGAGGCCGGCGCCACGGTGACCATCAAGTCGGCCACCGGCACCGTTCTGGGCACCGGCACGGTCAACAACCTCGGGGTGTTCACCGTCACCCTGAACAGTGCGCAGATCAACGGCGAAAAACTCACCGTCAATCTCAGCGACGCACGTGGCAACGTTTCGGTGGCCGCCAACGTCACCGCGCCCGATGTCGACGTCAACGCGCCAGTGGTCGCCAGCGATAACCTCGCCGTCGGCACTGTCACGCTGGCCCCGGTCACCGCGTCGCAGACCTTCAACGATTCGTTCACCACCCTGCTGGCCGGGTTCTCGAAAACCTTCACCTTCACCGTCGCCGGCGGTACGCGTCTTGATCCGACCCTGACGCTGACTACCAGCAGCCTGATTTCGCTGATCGATGGCGTGGTCTATACCCTGCAAGTGAAGGATGCCAGCGGCAACTGGGTCACCCTGGATGTCAACGGCAGCAGTGGCCTGCTCGATCTGATTGCCTTGGCCGGCCAGGGTGTGCGGGTCGACATCGGTAATCTGCTGTCAGGCGATTATCGACTGACCGTGTCGAGCACCGGCATCGGCGTGTTGACCACGGTCAATACCCAGCTGCAACTGGACGTCAGCAGTCTGACCCAGTTCAACGGCATTGCCGGGCCGGCGGTGACCGGCAACGTCATCACCAACGTCGGGGTCGATGGCACGGTCGATCAGACCGGTCCGGACAACGGCGCGCAATTGCAGATCTTCAAGAACGGCGCCTGGGTCAGCGCCGGTGCCGGCACCACCGTGCAAGGGCTGTACGGCACGCTGACGATCGACGCCAACGGCAACTACAGCTACAAACCGAACGGCAGTGTGGGCAGCGTCGGCAAAGTCGATGTGTTCAATTATCAACTGGTGCACCCGAACGGCTTGAGCGACACCGCCAATCTGTATGTGCGCATCGACAGCCCGCAAGCCACCGAAGTGTGGAATGACGCCAACCTTGGCAGCCCGGCACTGGTGGTGGATGCGACGCCGGACATCGCCTCGACCGACGTCACTCTGGTCAACCGCGAAGTCACCACCAACTCCGCGCTCGGCACGTTCAATGTGCTGCTGGGCGGCGGCAGCGGCAACTACAACACCGTGGTCGCGGCCGATACCGTCAGTGACCTGACCGTGGTGGTCAACTCGAGCAACCTGTTGGCACTGCTCGGTTCGATGACGGTGGGCCTGTACAAACTCAACACCGCGACCAACCAATATGTGCTGGTCAAGAGCTACGGCGGCAACGCCCTGCTCAACCTCGGCGGTGGCAACTACGGGATCAAGTTCGACGACCAGACCGCCGGCAGCTATCAGGTGCGGGTGGCGGTCGGCGGCCTCGGACTGCTGACCAGCGTCAACACCAGCCTGATCAACGTGGCGACCTACAACAACCAGTTCGTGGTCGGCAGCTACACGCCGGTGTCAGGCAATCTGCTCACCGACACCGCAGGCGGCGGTGCCGATGTGTTGGGCTCGGTGTACACCTTGCTCAGCGTACTGGTCGCCGGTAATTACGTGGCGCCGGGTTACAACGGCGTCTCGCTGGTCGGCAACTACGGCACCCTGCTGGTGCAGGCCAACGGCAACTACACCTACACACTCAAGGCTGGGCTGACCGATGCGGTGATCGGTCAGGAAGACACCTTCACCTATCAGCTCACCCACCCGAACGGCACGGTCGATACCGCGACGCTGACCATCGACCTGAACAAGGCCGGCGCTTTCGCCAGTACCGCGTTCTCGGCGCTAGCCAGCGATGACCTGGGTCTGGCCCACGCCGCTGGCAGCGAGCTGATCCAGGGCACCGAGGGCAACGACACTCTCGACGGCTCCCACGGCGGCGCCGTCACCCTGCAAGGTGGAGGGGGCGACGACACGCTGATCATCGCCGACCAGCAGTTCGCTTCGGTCGATGGCGGCAGCGGCACCGACACCCTGCTCTGGGCCGGTGGCGACGTGTCGATCAACCTCGGCGATCTGCAGAGCAAGATCCACAACGTCGAGATCCTCGACCTCAACCATTCCAGTGCGGTTGCCCTGACGCTGAACCTCAGCGACCTGCTGGCGATCACGTCCTCGGATAACAACACCCTGCTGATCAAAGGTGACGAAAAGGACAGCGTGCACATGACCGATGGCTGGGTCGCCGATGGCACGCAGCAAGCCGACGGCATCGACTATGTTCAATACACGGCGCAGGAGGATCCGAGCCACCACTTGTGGGTGCAGAACGGCATTCAAGTGGTTTGAAACAAAGGCATCAGCACCGTCCGTCTCTCAACAGTAAGGGAAGTCTGTGGAGTCAGTTTTTCGCCAGAAATGGCCGGTGGTCCTGTTGACCATCGGCCTCTACCCCGCTTTCACCGTCGGCGTTCGCGCCGACGACAATTTCGACAGCAGCTTGCGCAGCATCAGCCCGTCGCAACTGCAACAACCGGCAGGCAATGACAGTCGTCAGCGCCCTGCCCCTGCTTCCAGGGCCTCCGCCGATGCGGACGCTCTGGGGCTGGAACAAGCGGTCAGGCTGGCCGTGGACTGGCACCCACGGATCGGCGAGGCCATCGGCACGCTGTTCCAGCAAGGCGAAGGGGTCAACGTCGCCGAATCCGGCTATTACCCGCAGGTCACCGGCGGCATCAAGGGTGGCTACACCAGCGGTTACGGCAGCGATGCCGGCAGCCAGTCGGTGAACATATCCCTCAAGCAGATGTTGTATGACTTCGGCAAGGTATCCAGTTCGGTCGACGCCGCCCGCGCCCGGGTGGCACGCAGTCAGGCCGGGATTCTGCTGGCGATCGATGACATTGCCCGCGACACCGCCAAGGCCTACATCGAAGTGCAGCGCTATCAGCATCTGCTCGAGGTTGCGCGCGAACAGATTCAAGGTATTGGCGGCATCGTCGACCTGGCCAAACAGCGCAGCGACATGGGCGCCAGCACCCGCTCCGATATGGTTCAGGCGCAGTCCCGGGCCGAAGGCGCGACGGCGACGTTGCAGGAATTCAAGGCGCAATACGCACGCTGGCAAGCCACCCTCACCAGCCTGCTCGGACGGCGCACGCCGCCAGCGGTGAGTGACGCTGCTACGCCGACGCTGAGCCAAGCCTGTGACGTTTCGC
This sequence comes from Pseudomonas sp. HN2, assembly GCF_020736465.1. NCBI lineage: Bacteria > Pseudomonadati > Pseudomonadota > Gammaproteobacteria > Pseudomonadales > Pseudomonadaceae > Pseudomonas > Pseudomonas sp. HN2. The sequence continues at coordinate 2,664,336 of NZ_CP085885.1, read as the reverse complement.
AAATCTCCGACACCCTGCCCGCCGTCCTCCAGGCCGCTGCGCAACGCACCCAGGCCCAGGCCGAACTGGCCCAGGCCAAGGCCGAAGCCTACCCGACCCTGTCGTTGCAGCCGTCGGTCAATCAATACCTGGACGACCACTACGATGATCAGAACTCCCGCGCTGATCGCACCCAGGTCGGGATCTTTCTCAACCTCGAAGTGCCGATCTATCAGGGCGGTGCGATCAGCGCGCGCAGCCGCGCCGCCGGGCATGCGCTGACCGCAGCGGACTCGGCCGAAGACTTCGCGCGCCTGCAAGCGCGCCAGGGTCTGGCTGAAGCCCAGGCGCAGACCTCGGGCCTGAACCGGCGGCTGCGCTCGCTGGAATTTCGCCAGACCAGCATCACCGAAGCGCGCATGTTGTACGGCCGCCAATACCTCGAGCTGGGCACCCGGCCGCTGCTGGACTTGCTCAACGCCGAGCAGGAAATCCACCAGTCGCGCTTTGATCTGGTCAACACCCAAGCCGATCTGCAACGTCTGCAGATCGACTGCTTCTACAACAGCGGTGCGATTCGCCGGGTCTTCGGCATCGACCACAGCGCCATCCAGAATGTCGAGATCCTGCCATGACCGATGCCAGCATCACTATTGCTGAACCCGCCGCTGCCGAGGCTCGCGAGGATTATTCATCGTGGCTGGAAGCGGTGCTCAAGGTCGCCCGCCACTATCGCCTCGATGTCTCCCCGGAAAGCGTGCGCCTGGCTTCTGTGCACAGCGAAGGCCGCGTCGAAGAAGTGGTTCGGCACATGGCGCGTCAGGCCGGACTCAGCGTCAAGTTCGCGGTGTTCGACAACAAGAGCCTGAGCCGCTGGCGCACGCCGCTGGTGGTGCAACTGCGCGATGGTCAGGTCGGCGTGCTTGAAAGCATTGGCGAGACCGGCGAGCTGGGCATCTGCTTCAGCGGCGATCAGGGTTTGCAGAGCCGCATGGACGCCGCCGCTCTCGCCGAGCAGGCCCTGCGCACGGTGATTTTGCGCCCGACGCAACCGGTGGCGGACGTGCGCACCAACGACTACATCAAGCCGTACGACGAACACTGGTTCCGGCGCATCGTCCTCACCGACCTGCGCCCCTACAGCCAAGTGATGATCGCCTCGCTGGTGGCGAATCTGCTGGGGATGGCCGGAGTGCTGTTTTCCATGCAGGTGTACGACCGGGTGATTCCGGCCGAATCGCTGCCGACCCTGTACGTGCTGTTCGGTGGGGTAATGCTGGCGCTGCTGTTCGATTTCGTCATGCGCATCCTGCGTCTGCGCATCACCGATGTGCTGGGCAAGCGCGCCGATTTGCGCGTCTCCGATCTGGTGTTCGGCCATGCCTTGCGCCTGCGCAATTCGGCGCGGCCGAAATCCACTGGCTCGTTCATCTCGCAACTGCGCGAGCTGGAACAGATTCGCGATCTGATCACCTCCAGCACCGCCACGGCGCTGGCGGACATGCCGTTTTTCCTGCTGTTCCTGCTGGTGTTCTATTTGATCGGCGGGCCGCTGGTGCTGATCCCGCTGGTGGCGCTGGTGTTCATGTTGCTGCCCGGGATCATCGCGCAACCGCGTCTGGCCCGACTGGCCAATGCCTCGATGCGCGAAGCCGCGCTGCGCAACGCCATGCTGGTGGAAAGCATTCAAGGCCTCGACGACATCAAGGCACTGCAGGCCGAGCAACGTTTCCAGCAACAGTGGAATCAATACAACGCTGCCTCGGCGGACAGCAGTCTGCGTTTGCGCACCCTGACCAACAGCCTCGTGGCCTGGACGCAGAATGTGCAGGGCGGCGTGTTTGCGGTGGTCATTGTGTTCGGCGCGCCGATGGTGATTGCCGGTGACCTGACCACCGGCAGTCTGGTCGCGGCGTCGATCCTGTCGTCGCGGATGATGGGGCCGATGGCGCAACTGACCCACGTGCTCACCCGCTGGCAGCAGGCCAAGGTCGCGCTCGAAGGCCTGAACCGGATCATGCAGATGCCGGTGGATCATCCCGAAGGCAGCCAGCGCGTGCACTTGCCGGCGATTCGCGGCGACTACCGCTTGCGTCAGGCCAGTTTCCGCTACAGCGAGGAATCGTCCCCGGCGCTCAACAGCATCGACCTGAGCATTCGCCCCGGCGAGCGCATCGCCCTGCTCGGCCGCAACGGCGCCGGCAAGTCGACCTTGCTCCAGGCACTGGGCGGCGCCATGGATCTGAGCAGCGGCGAAACCACCCTGGACGGCATCGCCCTGGCGCATCTCGACCCGGCTGACCTGCGCCGCGACGTGGGCTTGTTGTCGCAACAGGCGCGGCTGTTTCACGGCACCCTGCGCGACAACATCACCCTCGGCGCCGGTCAGGCCAGCGATCAGGAGATCATCGCCGCGCTGACCGTCACGGGTGCGCTGGATTTCGTTCGCCAACTGCCCAAAGGCATGGATCACCTGGTACTTGAAGGCGGGCTGGGATTGTCTGGCGGCCAGCGTCAGAGCTTGCTGCTGTCGCGCTTGTTGATCCGTCAGCCACAAGTGCTGTTGCTCGACGAACCGACCGCGGCGCTGGATGACGTCACCGAGCGACTGCTGCTGGAAAAACTCGCGACCTGGACTCAGGGCCGAACGCTGGTGGTCGCCACGCACCGGGTCAGCGTGTTGCAACTGGTCGAGCGGATCATCGTTCTCGACAACGGGCGCATCGTCATTGACGACCATCGCGACGCGGCACTCGCGCGGCTGCGCGCACCGGGCAAAGGAGTGGCGGTATGAAACCGATGATGACCGACGTACCGGACCCGATGTCCTATCTCGACGGCCGCGATGAGCGTGCCTTGGCCGGTGGTGCAAAGGTGATCTGGGGTTGCGCGCTGATGCTCGCCTGCTTCGTCGCGTGGGCGGCGTGGTTTGAGATCGTCGAGGTCTCGACCGGCACCGGCAAAGTGGTGCCGAGCTCGCGCGAGCAAGTGATTCAGTCGATGGAGGGCGGCATTCTCGAGCAGCTCAACGTTACTGAAGGCGCGTTGGTCGAGCGCGGCCAGATTCTCGCGCAACTGGACCCGGTGAAGAACCAGTCCAACGTCGGCGAAAGCGCGGCCAAGTACCGCGCGGCGCTGGCGAGCGTTAACCGCTTGCAGGCCGAGGTCAGCGAAAAACCGCTGGCCTTTGACGCCTCGCTGCAGGAGTTTCCCGAGTTGATCCGCGCCGAAACCGAGCTCTACCAGACCCGTCGCAAAGGTCTGGCGGAAACCCTCGACGGTATCCAGAGCTCGCTGAAACTGGTGCGCAGCGAACTGGCGATCACTGAAAACCTGGCGAAGATCGGTGCCTCGAGCCGGGTCGAAGTGCTACGCCTGACCCGTCAGCGCTCGGAGCTGGAATTGAAGGCCACCGAAGCCCGTTCCGATTACATGGTCCGCGCCCGCGAAGACCTGGCCAAAGCCAACGCCGAAGCGCAGATGCTCGAGGCGGTGATCCGTGGTCGTACCGATTCGCTGTCGCGCCTGACCCTGCGTTCGCCGGTGCGCGGTATCGTCAAGGACATCGAAGTCAGCACCATTGGCGGGGTGATCGCGCCCAACGGCCAGGTCATGCAGATCGTGCCGCTGGATGAGCAACTGCTGATCGAGACGCGCATCTCGCCGCGCGACATCGCCTTCATTCATCCGGGTCAGGCGGCGAAAGTCAAAATCACCGCCTACGACTATTCGATCTATGGCAGCCTCGACGGCGAAGTGGTAACGATCTCGCCGGACACGATTCAGGACGAAGCCAAGCCGGAGATTTTTTACTACCGCGTGTTCATCCGCACGTCGTCGGATGAACTGCGTAACAAGGCCGGTAAACGCTTCGCCATCGTGCCCGGGATGATCGCTACGGTCGACATTCGTACCGGCGAAAAAACCGTGCTGGACTACCTGATCAAACCGCTCAACCGCGCCCGCGAAGCGTTGCGCGAACGTTGATCAGCGACTCGCCAGTTTGGTCGCCGACGGCGCCGTCGGGGTAATACTCGCCTGATAACGCGCCCACTCGCGATTGATCTCCGCGTACGGCAGGAAAATGCTCACGCGCGGTTGATCAAGCAGGTCCGGGCGCTTGAGTCGACTGACGTCATCGCGGGTCAAAAACGCCACGTTGATGCCGACCACCTTGCCATCGGCGGAAAATACCGGCCCGCCGGACATGCCTTTGGCCAGTGCGCCATTGTGAGTGCCGTAAAGCACGTTGCCCTCTTTGACGTCGAGGCGAACCATCGCCGGCAGAGCCTGACCGGTGCCCTTGACCGACATGTACAGCGAATTGAACCCCACCGAGGTCAGCTCTTCGCCCGGCTTGTAGCCGCGCCATCCCGGCACGCTATTGGCCTTGTGGCGGAAGAACTGCACGTCTGCCTGCCCCTGGAAAACCGTGCCCGACAAGTAGGGAATGTGCTTCACCGTCACCGCGTAATCTTCATTCCATTGCACAGCCGAACCCATCAGCACGTAAGGCAAAGGCGCGCCGGAGTGAACGACAAAGGCTTGGTCTAAAACAGGATCCTGAACAAAAGCGACTGGCATTCCATTGCACCCGCTGAGCAGCATCGACGCTGCAACAAGTGACTTGAGGGGGCGCATTTTCGGTACATCTTGAAGTGAGGGAAGGTGCTGCAATATGTCATTGCGCCATCACTTCAGCAATAGTCTGAGCCTACCGCTTGTCGGCGAGCGATATAGTCAGTCAATGATTGGATCCAAGTAGCGAGGTTGGGACGATGATTGCCATCGTCCCCTTGCGCGTCAGATTTGTGCCTGACCACCGTCGACAAACAGCTCGATACCGTTGACGAAGCTAGCGTCGTCCGAGGCGAGGAACACCGCGGCAGCAGCGATTTCTGCCGGCTCGCCAACACGCCCCATTGGGATCTGCGACGCCATGTAATCGAGCAGACCTTGCTGCTGTTCGGCGTCCGGACCGGCCAGCTCCACCAGACCCGGAGTTTTGGTAGCGCCCGGGCTGAGCGTGTTGATGCGCACGTTGCGGTCTTTCAGATCCAGAATCCAGCTGCGCACAAAAGCCCTCACCGCAGCCTTCGACGCGGAATACACGCTGAACGCCGCCGTGCCGGAACTGCCCGCCGTGGAACCGGTGAGAATCACCGAAGCGCCTTTGGCCAACAGCGGCAAGGCTTTCTGCACAGTGAACAGCACGCCCTTGACGTTGCGATCGAAGGTGTCGTCGTAGTGCGCCTCAGTGATTTCGCCCAGCGGCAGCATCGAGCCACCGCCGGCGTTGGCGAAAAGCACGTCGAGATGGCCCTTCTCGGCAGCAATTTGCTGATACAGCGCATCAAGCTGTTCGAGGTTCGTCGAGTCAACCTGCACGCCTTTGGCGTTGCCGACCAGCGCAACCGCGGCGTCGAGTTCGGCCTGGCGACGGCCAGTGATGTAAACGTAAGCGCCTTCCTCAGCGAAGCGCTTGGCCGTGGCCAGGCCAATGCCGGTGGTGCCGCCGGTAACGAGAGCGATTTTGCCTTGAAGTTTGCCAGTCATGAGTCTTCTCCAGAACGTGATTAAAGCTGATCGGGGTTTGGTTTCGAGCTGGGGAAAAGCTTATCGACGCTACCGACCTTTCAAAATAGAATTGTCTGAAACTCATCGTTGCAGAATTGAAATGAGCAAACTGCCTGATTTTGAAGGTCTGGCGATGTTCGCCAAAGTTGCGGAGGAAGGTTCGTTCGCCTCCGCCGCGCGGGTCATGGGCGTCTCGATACCCACGGTGTCGCGAGCGGTGTCGCGGCTCGAAGAACGCCTGGGCGGTCGCCTGTTCAACCGCACCTCGCGGCAATTGGCGCTGACTGAATTCGGTTCGAGCATGGCAGCCAAAGCCGGGGACATTTACCGGCAGGCCGAGGAAGTCGAGAGTGAAGCCCAAGACCTTTCGGTGCAGCCGCGTGGACAAGTCCGCCTCGCCGTGCCCATGTCATTCGGTTTGCGCTGGGTCGCGCCGTTGTTGCCTGAGTTGCTGCGCCGCTATCCGGAGCTGTTCGTCGACCTGCATTTGCACGACGCCTCGGTCGACCTGATCGCCGAGGGCTTCGACGCCGCATTGCGTATCGCCGCCCTGCCCGACTCATCGCTGGTCGCGCGTCGGCTATGCGCCGTGAGTCAGTTGCTGGTGGCGTCTCCCGGCTACCTGGAAGCTCACGGACGCCCCATGCACCCGCGTGATCTGGCGACGCGTTCGTGCCTGAGTTACGCATACCGCGCGCGCACGCAAGTCTGGCGCTTCACCCATCACAGCGGCATCGAGGAAGATGTCGTGCCGAAAGGCCCGTTGCGCGTGACCAATTCCGATGCGCTGCTGCCGGTGTTGCTCGAGGGATTGGCGATTGCCGAATTGCCGGAATTCATCGCCAGCGAATACCTGGCCGATGGGCGGCTGGAAGTGTTGCTGCCGGAGTGGCACATGACTCGCGGTGGGCTGTATTTCGTGACGCCGTCTGCACGCAGTCGGCCAGCGAAGATCCGCGCGCTGTCCGACTTCTTTGCCGAGTATCTGTCGGAGCCGGTGTGGCGCTGTGATCAGGCGCACGCTGCGCATTTGCTCAAATGAACGTTCGTCGGTGCGCCGGACAACCGCACGGGCAATCCGGAAAGTGCGTGCTAGGGTGTCTAGCCAAAGCACGTTTCAATCCAGGAAAAAATGAGGAGGATCCATGCCACTTCATCCCATTCTGTTCATGGGCGGTTCCGGCGCCATCGGCCACCAGACGGCCCGCGCATTGCGCGCGGCGCATCCCGACATACCCTTGCTGATCGGCGGGCGCGACCTCGCCAAGGCTGAGCAAACCGCCGAGCAAATCGGCAATGCCCAGGGTGTGGTCATCGATGCTCGCGCAGAAGATCTGGGACTGGGTGATCGCCCGGTCAGCGCCCTCGCCCTTTTCTACATGGACCACGCCCTCGCCGGGCTGCGTTTTGCGCAAAAGCGCAAGGTGCCGCACCTGAGCATTTCTTCCGGCGTATTCGAAATCGCTCCGCAAATCGCCAGTTTCATTCACACGCCCGACGCGGCGCCGATCGTTCTCGGCTACGAATGGATGGTCGGCGCGACCACGGTAGCGACCCTGCACCTCGCCAAGGCCTTCGCCCGTGTGCACGACATCCGCATCCACGCACTGGTCGACGAACAGGATGGCGGCGGCCCGACCGTGGCGGTCGATTTCGAACACCTGAACAAAATGCTGCCGGCCGCGCTGACCCGCCGTGACGGCGAGTTCATCTGGCGCGAAGGCGACGACGCCAAGGTCAGCTTCCGCGCCGTCGACGGTACCACTCTGGAAGGCGCCGGTTTTTCCTCCATCGACGTCACCGGCCTGGCCGCCGCCACCGACGCGCCGAATGTCGAGTTCAACCTCGCCAGCGGCGTCAGCTCGACCCGGCGTCAGGGCCAGCCGATGTCGACAGAGATATTGATCGAAATAGAAGGCACGGATAACAAGGGATCTGCGTTGCGCACACGGCACGCCGTGGTTCACCGCGCAGGTGCGGCGGCATTGACCGGGCTCAGCGTGGCCATGCTGCTGGAGCGACTGGTTGGGCTGGATGGGCAAGCGCCTGTGAGGCCGGGGTTGTATTTTCCGTATCAGTTGCTGGACGCGCAGGTGTTTTTGCAGCGGCTGGAAAAGGACGGTGGTGAGCTGATAGAGCTGGACGGAGAAGTGACTGGATAAAAAATCGTAGCGACCAGGCTGGTCGCTACTAAAAAAGACAGAAGACAGGGTCGCTGGCGAGCAACCGAAGCTTCAATTTTACTTTCCTGCGTCTGCACAGAGTCAGAGCTTGCGACCAACCTGAGCGTAGCCCTGCCTTGAGCTCAAGGCAGGGCGCAGAGCCCTGGCAAATGTCACTTCTTCTTTTTCGCTGGCTTGTCGGCCTTCTCTGATTTCTTTGCCTTCTCCGGTTTGCTGTCAGCTTTCTTGGCGAAATCCTTGGGTTTGGCGTCTTTTTTCTTTTCTTTCTTGTCAGAGGGCTTTTCTTTCTTGTCGGAGGACTTCGATAGCGTCGAAGCCGCATCCGATTTCTTCGCCGATGACGACTTTTTGTCTTTCAATTCTTTACTGGCTTTCGAAGTCTCACCTTTGCTCTTCTTGTCATCTTTAGCCACGTTAACCACCTCTCGGAGTAGTGCTGACATTAGCGCACTGCCTGCGGAATTGCCCACAGGCTCAGTATTAGGCGGGGCTGGTGGAATGCCGTTCAATTTTTCTCAAACGTCGACAATCGCAGGTTGAAAGTTCAAAAGGTGTTGGCGATGTGGAAGCGCCTTGCACTAAAAGGCGCATCCTGTTCTTCGTCCTGGTTTCGGCGAAAGAAATCGCGCATCAGCTCGGCAGGAGCTTGACGCTGCCACAAACCCTGCTCGCGGGTCTGCCAGTCATTCCTTCACCTGTTGAGCCAGTGCGGTGGGATAAATGACTTGCTGGGTGTCCAGGTTGCGAATCTCGGATTCGATGCTGATGGTTGATACCTCGCGTCCGCGAGGTCCGCTGATAGCGGTGCTGGTGGAGAAGTCCACCACATAGCGCTGGCCGGCGCGCAATTCGACATCGCGTGCACCGAAGCCGCATTTTGCGCCGCCGGTACCTAGCCCGTTCATCGATACCCAGCACCAGCCCAATGAGTGCTTTCCGGGCGTAAGGCGTAGCGCCTGCTTACCGGAGACGTCGAGAATTGACGCACGCCCGGCGCCCGGCAACGGTTGGTCATCCACTTGCGTGGCCAGCAGCAGTCGGTGAAAGGGCACGCCGATAGCGCGAAATTGAGTGGTCGCGAAGTACACAAGCGCGGCGTCGGGAGCGTTATTGGAAAGATCATAAGGCGTCATCGATTCCGGCGCCCATTCACCCTGGTAATCCTTGTAGTGATAGTTGGAGCAGGCGGTGGTGAAAATGGCTGCCAGCAGAACCGCAGATAACTTGAGTGGTGAATTGAATAGCGACGAACGCATTGTTCTTCCTTGTTGAGATACCTACGGCTGCTTCGTCAACAGCGGCCGTTTCCGGTGAAGAGTGATATCGGGATGATATCACTCAAACCGTCACAGAGCCTCTGCGGCGCTGTTCTTGTGCCAAAAAAAAAGACCCGCCGCGTGACGAGCCTCTTATGCCTGTACTTCGCTTCAGGCTGATCTCACCGTTGCAGCCTGCTGGTTGTTCTCAGCCCGAATCCTGAACCAGATCGCATACATCGCTGGCAAAAACACCAACGTAATGATGGTGCCAACAAACGTGCCGCCGATCAGCGTGTACGCCAGCGTGCCCCAGAACACCGAGTGGGTCAGCGGAATGAACGCGAGAATGGCTGCCAGCGCGGTCAACAACACCGGCCGCGCCCGTTGCACTGTCGCTTCGACCACGGCATGGAACGGCGCCAGGCCTTCCTGCTCGTTGTGATGAATTTGCCCGATCAGGATCAGCGTGTTGCGCATCAGAATCCCCGACAGCGCAATCAACCCGACCAGCGCGTTGATGCCGAACGGCTGATTGAAGATCAGCAGCGTCGGGACGACACCGATCAAGCCTAACGGCGAGGTGAGGAAGACCATGATCATCGCCGAGATCGAACGCACCTGCACGATGATGATCAGCAACGTCATGGCGATCATGATTGGCAGCAACGGCAGAATCGCCTTGCCAGCCTTGCCGGATTCTTCGATGGCGCCCGCCTGTTCAATCCGGTAACCGGATGGCAGGTTTTCGATGATCGGCTGCAACTGCTGGATGATCGCGCCGGAGACGTCCGGTGGCTGCAAACCTTCGGCGATGTCGCCACGCACGGTGATGGTCGGCGTGCGATCACGGCGGCGCAGGATCGGATCTTCCATGCGCACTTCGACCTGGCCGATCTGCGACAACGGGATGCGCTGCCCCGCCGCGCCGACCAGGGTGAAGCCTTCAATCTGTGCCGGGTCGAGGCGGATATTGCCCGCCGCACGGCCGACGACCTGGACTGAACGGATGTCCTCGCGAACCGCCGTGATCGGCACGCCGCTCAGAAGAAATTGCAACTGCTGGGCCACCGCGCTGGACGTCAGCCCCACCGCCTGCAAGCGATCCTGATTCAGGTTGAAGTGCAGCGTCGGCGTCAGTGGCCCCCAGTCCGTGTTGACGGTTCTCATCATCGGGCTGTCCTGCATCACCGCCCTGACCTGCTCGGCGATGTCGCGCAGCTTCGCCGGTTCAGGCCCCATCACGCGATAGGCCACCGGGAATGGCGAGTACGGGCCGAACACGATTTGCGTGGCCCGAACGCGTGCCTCTGGAGCAAGCCCTTCAGCGACGGCTTCGCGCAATCGCAACTTGAGAGTTTCGCGGGCTTCCTGGCTGTCGGTGAGCACGACGATTTTGGCGAACGATGGATCCGGCAACTCCGGCGCCATCGCCAGGAAAAACCGTGGCGCGCCCTGGCCGATATAGGCCGTGACGATTTTGGCCTCTTCCTGCTTTTGCAGCCAGGCTTCGACTTTGGCAGCCGCCGCGCTGGTCTGCTCGATGGACGTGCCGTAAGGCATCTGCACTTCGATCATCACTTCGGGGCGGTCCGAGGTTGGAAAGAACTGCTTCTTCACCAGCCCCATGCCTGGGATCGCAACAGCAAACAGCGCGACCACCGCACCGGCCACCAGCCATTTGCGCGTAATCACCCACGTCAGAATCCGCCGGAAGCGGTTGTAGCGCGGCGTGTCGTAGATTGCCGCATGCCCGCCTTCGACTTTCTTGATGTCCGGCAACAGCTTCACGCCCAAGTACGGCGTGAAAGCCACGGCGACGACCCACGACGCAATGAGCGCGATGCCGACAATCCAGAACATGTTGCTGGTGTACTCGCCCGCCGTGGACTGGGCGAACCCGTTTGGCAAAAAACCTATCGCCGTGACCAGCGTACCGGCGAGCATCGGCGCTGCGGTATGGCTCCAGGCATAAGCCGAGGCCTTGATGCGGTCGTAGCCCTCCTCCATTTTCACCACCATCATTTCAATGGCGATGATCGCGTCGTCGACCAGCAGCCCCAGCGCCAGGATCAATGAACCCAAGGTAATCCGGTCGAAGTTCTTGCCGGTGGCTGCCATCACCACAAACACGATCGCCAGGGTCAACGGCACCGCCGCTGCGACTACCACGCCGACACGCCAGCCCATGCTGAGAAAACACACGAGCATGACCACCAGCAGCGCGACAAAGAACTTGACCATGAACTCGCCGACGGCCGAGTCGATATTCACTGCCTGATCGGTGACTTTGGAGAGGGACATGCCCAAGGGCATTTCCTCGTTGATCCTGATCGTTTCGGCATCCAGCGCCTTGCCCAGATCGAGACCGTTCCAGCCCTCGCGCATGATCACGCCGAGCAATAACGCTTCCTCGCCATTGTTGCGCACCAGAAAGGTTGCCGGGTCTTCGTAGCCACGCTCGACCGTCGCGACATCAGATAGCTTGAGGGTTCGCTGCTGCGCAACCACAGGCGTGTCACGGATTTTCTGCAACGTATCGAACGCGCCATCGACGCGCAGAAAAACCTCCGGCCCTTTGGTTTCGACCGATCCGGCGGGGGTCAGGACGTTCTGATTGTTCAGCGCGGCGAAGATGTCCTGCGGCGACAAACCCAGTGTCGCCAACCGATCATGGGAAAACGAAACGAATATCCGCTCGGCCTGCTCGCCGATGATGTTGACCTTTTTCACCCCCGGCACATGCAACAGGCGCTGGCGTAATGTCTCTGCGTCGCGCACCAGCAAGCGCTGCGGCTCGCCCTTGGCTTTCAAGGCGAACAGCGCGAAGGTCACGTCGGAAAACTCGTCGTTGACCATCGGCCCGATGACACCCGCCGGCAGCCTGATTGCTTCGTCGTCGAGTTTCTTCCGTGCCTGATAAAACTCTTCCTGCACCTGCCCCGGCGGTGTGCTGTCGAGCAACGACACCACGGTAAATGCAAGCCCCGGGCGCGTGTAGGTTTCCGTGCGGTCGTACCACTTCAATTCCTGCAAACGCTTTTCCAGGGGTTCGGCGACCTGGTCCTGCATCTCCTGCGCGGTCGCCCCCGGCCACGCGGTAATCACCGTTAGCTGCTTGACCGTGAACGGCGGATCTTCCGCCCGGCCCAACTTGAAGAACGACAGGACACCGGCGACGGCAATCAGAAAAATCAGAAACACCGTGATCGCCCGTTGGCGAACGGCGATCGCGGAAAGGTTGAACCGGCCCTCGCTCATGGACGGCTCCCGGCAACCTGGCCATCGTCGCGGGCAAGCAATCGCACTTCTTCGCCATCGCGCAGCAGATGCGCACCCAGCGCGACAATCGGCTCACCGATTTGGAGTTCGCCAGCGATGCGCGCCGAATCGTCACTCAATCCGAGCACCTCGACCGGTCGCCAGGAGACTTTCGCCGGTGTGCCTGCGATCACCCAAACGCCGGGGCCTTTGCCCGGGTTGTAGATTGCGGCCATGGGCACCTTCAGCGCCTGTTTTGCCGCAGAACTTTGCGGGATTTCAATGGTGACCGTCGAGCCGATCGGCGCATCGGCCAGTTTGCCTTCAAGCACATAGCGCGCTTCAAAGGTGCGAGTGGCGCGGTCGGCGGAGTCGGAAAGCAGACGCAGTTTTGCACTGACGGCAGCCGACGTATCGCCATACAGTTTTGCCTGAGCGGTTGAGCCTGCTGCGGGGCGCAAGGTTTCGGGCAGATGAACGATGGCTTCACGCTGACCGGCGCGCGCCAGTCGCACCACCGGTTCGCCGGGGCTGACGACTTGCCCCGGTTCCACAAGGGTTTCCACCACCACGCCATCAGCGTCCGCCACCAGCACCGCGTAACCGGAAGCGTTGCGCGCAACGTCCGCCTGCGCGACAGCGGCATTGAGTTGCGCCCTGGCGGTGTCAGCGGCGGCTTTGAACTGATCGTAGGCCGATGCCGAAATGGCGCCGGCGGCGACGAGCCGGCGATTGCGCGCTTCGTCACCGGCTGTCTGATTTGCCCGGGCGCGAGCGGCGCTCACCGCTTCTTGCTGCGCTCGCGCCTGCAGGCCGAGGTCGATCGGGTCAAGACGCATCAGTGGCTGCCCGCGCTTGACCGTCTGGCCGGTATCAACCAGACGCTCAAGCACCTTGCCCGAGACGCGAAAGCCCAAGTCGCCCTGCACTCGCGCCGCCACGACACCGGTGAATGATCGGGAGCCGTCCTCTGCAAGTTGCACCGCAGCCGACCTCACCAAGGGCGCCAGGGTACGCGGGTCTTTTGCGCTGGAAGAATCACCACACGCCGTCAGGGCCAAGGGCAACAAACATACCGCGAGGGGGAAAGGTCGGAGCCGGCGCATGGAATTCCTTTACTGAAAATAGGATGATCATCATATTCTCAGTCTTGTGACCAGTATCGTCAACGGTCACTGAGTCGCCGGCCCGATTTTCAGCGTTGAATCAGAAGCGGTAGCTGACAGAAGTGCCGAGGCCGCTGGCGCTGTTCACGTATTTGGCCTTGTACGAACCTTTGCCTACCGAGGTGTCGTTGAATACGCGGTAAGCGATTGGTGTTGTTGGTCGGAGACTGATCAACCGGGAACCCGGTACGCAGCACTGAAATAACCAAACTGCGGCGGCCATGTAGTCCTAGTGACCGTACCAGTCAACAGTCATACCCAGAACAGCGGCAATGTCGTTTCGTCAGGAACAGGATTGGGTTGGGGCGACTGATCCGACTCCTCGGATCAGCAGACGGTCAAGGCATCAAGCTGCGCAAGATGAGGTTCGAAGTCAGCGTGGGCGCCACTTCGATGAAATCGAGGTTGTGTTGCAGCATGAGTGGATTGACGAAGGGCCGCAGGGCCAAGTGGATCGATTCTACGGTTTCATCCAGCGGCGTCCTGCGCTCGAACTCACCGACCTCGCGCCCTTCACGGACAATGTCGGTGATAAAGCGCTTGATCTGCGCATCGTAACGCTGCGCACTCGGCCAGTTTTCGCCGGCGGCAAAGGCTGCGATGTCGTAAAGCTTGCGATCGTTGAAGAACAGGTTCACGCCCGTAGCAATCACAGTTTTCACCAAACGGCGGAAGCGCTCGGTGGGCGTCAGGTCGGCTTCGTTGATCGCCTGCTCGACCGCCGCAACGATTTGCGCCAGACAGTTCGCGCAGATGGCCTCGCCAATTGCCTGCTTGGAATCGAAGAATTTATAGATGTACGCCTTGGAGAAACCGATGGTCTTGGCCAGATCGGATACCGTGGTTTTGGCGTAGCCGTACTGGCTGAAATGCTCGTTGGCCGCCGCGACAATCTGATCACGAATGTCGTGATCGACTGGCCCACGCGGGCCGGGGAAGGATGGGGAAACGGAGGTCTGATTCATGTCGGCAGCTTACTCACCCGCCCGCCGACTGACAACGTGTTGCATATTCTTAATATCACCACCCATCCACTGTGGGAGCGAGCCTGCTCGCGAATACGCCCGCCCAAACGACACCAATTCTCCTGCCCATCACCTGCCAAGAACCGCGACGCTAACCGGCCTTACTGATCGCAGACAACCTGATACGAGAACAGCCATGCAGCAACATCCCGACAATGATCAACGCCCCCGCCCGCAACCACGTCTCCCAGCCCTGCTGACTGAGCAACACCAGACACGACACGATCGCAAGCACCGGAACGAAGGTCGGCACGCGAAAGTGATCCTCCTCGACCCTGTCGCGACGAAGCACGAGCACCGCCACATTGGTACTCAGAAACACGAACAGCAACAGTAAAACCACCGTCTCTGCCAGCGTTGCCAAAGTGCCCGTGAGCGTCAGCGCAATTGCCACCAGGGTGGTTGCGACAATGGCCGCCCAAGGAGTTTTTCGTTCAGGCAGCACCGCCCCCAAAACCCCCGGCAACAGACCCAGATTGGCCATGCCATACGTCAATCGACTGGCCATGATCATGGTTAACAGCGCACCGTTGGCCACAGCGATCAGCGCAATGAAAGAGAACAGCGCCGGCGGGATTGCGAGGGTCGACGTGCGGACAACTTCAAGCAAAGGCGCCGACGTCGCCACCAGTTTCTCGGTAGGCAACACCGAAGAAGCCGCCACACCCACTGCCATGTAAACCACGCCAGCCGTAATCAAAGCCGCGAACAAGGCGCGCGGGTAGACCTTGCGCACGTCCTTGATTTCCTCGGCCAGATTGGCCGAAGTTTCGAAACCCACGAAGGAGTAGAACGCGAGCAATGCCGCACCCAGAACTGCCAGCATGGGACTAACGCCCGGTTTGAACGTAAGCGTCCGTCCCAGATCCGCCTCGCCTGTGCGGAAATACCAGACAGCAGCGACGATCACCAGAAGCAGCCCGGACAGCTCAATCACGGTCATCACCAGGTTCGCCCCAAGCGACTCCTTGATCCCCCGCGCATTGAGAAGGCCGATAGCCAGAAGAAACACCAGCGCGGCAACCTGCGGCGATACGTCGACGAAGGCGTTCAAGTAATCACCGGCAAACGCCAGCGACAAACCCGCAGCGCTGGTGACCGCCGCGGCCAGCATGCAAAAACCGACGAGGAAGGAAATGAGCGGCGATTTGAACGCCTTTTCAGCGAACACCGAAGCCGCGCCGGCGTGGGGATATTTGGTCACCAGCTCCGCGTAGGAACCCGCCGTCAACATGGCGAAGAACAGCGCAATCAGCAGCGGCACCCAAATCGCGCCGCCCACCTCCCCTGCGATCGTTCCGGCGAGGGCATAAACCCCCGCGCCGAGTACATCGCCGAGAATAAACAGAAACAGCATCGGGAAAGTGATAGCCCGGCGCAGAGAAGTTTTATCAGTGGGAGCCGTCACGGTCATTCCTTGGTTCAGATGTGGAGGAGCTGGTGGTTGTCACCTCAAACAATGGAAATGGCGCCGAAAGCAAAGTTCAAAATCTGTGATGGGATGAACCGCAGAGTACAAAGTGCCTCCCCTGTAGGAGTGAGCCTGCTCGCGAAGACTCCAGCCCAGTCAACACACAACATCAGCCAAACCCAATTTCCTAAACACCTCGTTTAAAAGCGATATCCAGACCATGCCAGCAAGCTACAACGCCTTGCGCCATTGCCTACGACTACGCCAGAATCCGCCGGCTTGTGCGCCTCGGGCCGTGGTTCTATCGTTGGCCGGTCACTGAAAAGCAGTGATCGGGTTTGGTAGCCCGCTTTCCACATGGCGCATAACGTCACCGTCTGCAGATGCTTTCGCATCGGTTTTATGGTGGCCATGCGCAGGGCGTTTTCGAGCGCGCCGGTTTTTCCATGTGGGCCGGTCTACCAACCTTCGTATGGCCACCACCCTTCGTTTGGTAGCGAGAGTGATGGCTCCCTTGGTCACATATGGAGCTTCACCATGTTCAAAGTAACGCCTAACCCGCCACAGTCGGACCCAACCTCCCCCTACGAATCCCTCGACTCAAAAAAACTCCACGAAGCCGCCGACCGCGCCCTCGACCACTACCTCAAACCCACCGACACCCTCAAAACCACGCCCTACCAAACCAGCAGCATGTTCCTCGCCAACCCGAAAACCGCGACCGAAGAATTGCTGGTCAACGCCAGCGAATCGCTGGGCTCGGCTTCGGTGATGTTGAGTGATGTGATTGGGATGGTTGAAGGATCTGCTCGCAAGACACTGCAAGGTATCGCGCAGGTCGTCATGCTCGGCGAGCTGGCAGTTAATCAGGCGTTGGATAACGTCGTGCCGGTGGATTAATCGATACCGCCCTGTGACGGCTATGGACCACGTCTCCGGACGCCAACTGCTTTAGCCAGCAGGGCAACCGTCGCCCGGTCATCCGCTCGACACCTCGACCGCCCTGCGCAGCCGCCAGGCGTCCTTCGCCGGCGGCATACCGAACAGGCGGGCGTAGTCTCGGCTGAACTGCGAGGGACTTTCATAACCGACTGTATATCCTGCCTCTGCGGCGTCGACCGCTTCGGTGACCATCAGCCGCCGGGCTTCCTGTAGCCGCAACTGGTTACGAAATTCCAGCGGGCTCATTGAGGTAATCGCTTTGAAATGCGCATGAAACGAGGAACGGCTCATCCCGGCGATACCGACGAGGTCATCTATCCGGCACGCTTCGTTGTAATGGCTGCGTAACCAGGCAATGGCCTTGGCGATCTGGTTCAAGCGGCTGCCTGCCTGCGCCATCTGCCTGATGATGCTGTTGCCGTTTTCGGTTAGAAGGCGATAAAGAATTTCGCGAATCACCAGCGGAGCGAGCGCTTCGATATCCCGAGGCCTGTCGAGCAGCCCGGCCAGCCGAACCGCGGCATCGAGCAGTTCTGGAGTCGTATCGTTGAGCACGATGCCTGCGGGAGGCGCACTGACGCTCTCTTCTCGTAGCGGATGGCGCAGCGCGAGTTCGCTCAACACAGTCGTATCAAGATCCAGCGCCAGGCACAGATAAGGAACAGCCTCATTCGCCTCGATGACCGAGCCCATCACCGGAAGGTCTACCGATGCAATCAGGTACTTGGCCGGATCGTAAACATAAGCGGTAGTACCCAGCATCGCCTGTTTTCGTCCCTGAGCCACAAGGCAAAGCGTCGGCTCGTACACCACCGGCATAGGCATCGTGGGCGAAGCCGAGCGAATCAAGCTGACACCCGGAATCGCGGTGCTGTGAATGCCATCACTCTGAGCGTGACGACCAACGATATCGACAAGCTTGGAAAGGGAATTCAAACGCAACTCCAAAACGAGGGCATGCGGCGGTTAAACAACTGGTATCGGATAATCAAGCAAGAAATCAGGACGATCCTGCAACAGCCCTCCTCCGCTCGTAAGCCACACTTCAGATGAAGCCCGGAGGTTAGTGTCCCGCGCCGACGACTCTTCGCGAAAGACCCATATAGAACAACGGCGTCGGGGAACGCAACTAGCGGCTTACAGATGACAACAACGGCCCATCGAACTCGGCGGGGCTCATCGGACAGATTAAGGAACACAGGAAATGACGATTATTCAACGCCTCGCTACAGCGGTAGCACTAGTCCTCTCCACTTTCATTGCAGGGCCGGCGCCCGCCGTGGCCAGCGAACCGACTACGGAACGCAATCGCCAATTCATCGCGCAAGCGTTCAACCAGTGGGCTCAGGGCGGCCGGACGTTCTTCACAGATGTCCTGGCTCCCGATGTGATCTGGACAATCAAGGGGACGAGCCCTTCGGCGGGTACTTATCGGGGCCGAGATGACTTCCTGAAACGCGCAGTCCAACCCTTCGCAAAACGGCTTGCCTCGCCCGTTCGCCCGACGGTGACGGATATCTGGGCTGAAGGCGATGACGTCATCGTGTACTGGGACGGCAGCGCCACCGCAGCCGACGGCGCGCCTTATCGCAACAGCTACGTATGGATTATGCGCATGCGAAATATGCGGGCAGTCGAAGTCAATGCCTTTCTCGACTTGGTGCCTTATGACGACGTTATCAGGCGAATTCCGCTTAAAGCAGGCGATGGTGAATAAATAAGCCCGCCAAGAGCGACTGAAGTATTTGCCCGCAAGAAGCTACAAGATATACGCAGGGGCCAGCTACCGAATGTCGGGTTTCGGCCAGAAGCTGACGGTAGCTACAGGCAGAAATCGACTCACAGCTGCCTTCTAAATCAGCTGGGATCTTTGTTAGAGCGGGCTTACCCGCAAGGAGGCTGCTTAAGCAACGCACATACTCTTCGAGCGATGTCATCTGCGCTATCGGGAATGACCACTGAAATGCCTAAATAGTGTTCAAGGTGTAGGGTAAGCGTGTGTTCACCCACCAACAGATCCCAATAGCGCTGGCCCAGGCCATCGAGCCTCTCTTTCCAGCAACCGCCCAGCCCTTGCTCGATAACCCGGGCCACGTCCTCGAAAAGCTTCCAGTCGGCTTCTTCTGATACTTCAATCCTCACTATGCGTCACCTCACCACCAACAGTCCTCCGATTCTGGTGGCTCCTGTGAATGGCCGCAATGGGTCGACACCTAACGGTGGAGGATGACCGCTTTTGGCCGAAAGCAGCCATCGAACTGTGCCCTACTTTTGACCGAAGCAGAGCTATAGCTATCGCTATTCGAGATCCAGAGTCAACTCTAGGCTCCTGATCCACTCCTCAGATGCGGAATATCTTGCGTAATAAGCGGTTCTTTCTGCTGGACTTAGCGATGAAAAAAACGGAAAGAAATAGTTGTCGTTGTAAAAACCTTGTGCCCCCTGCATGTCACCTCCCCACCAAGACGCCTCGTATCCATCGAAGACCAACCACGGAGGAGGAGCCGCAATTTTTGTTTCGCTTAACAGGGACAATAGCTCAGAACTGTTGGTGACCAGCCGAATCGTAGCGCTATTGAATTCTTTATATGAAATAGAAAATATAAGCTGCTCACCACTCAGTCGATGTTGAAAGCGGGTTACGACCAATCCATTGAACACTCTTTCATTGATAGGTGTGAACCGTTCTTTAATGAGGCTTTCAAGATCAGCTACCTCAGCTTTGTCGATGACAAAACTTGAGTAATAGGCTTGTATTCCTGCAGGAGTCAACGCTGAGTAAACAGGGTAATTTCGATGTCCTGCTACAGCCTCAGTGACCGTGATTCCAAATATAGATTTTAACTCTACAACCGAATAACCAATGATTTGCTCCTCGGGGGTAGTCTTGAACACGTTTTTCATACGACCTAACCAGCTCATATACTTTTTCACTCTTGTAGGTAGTCAGCGAGCCAGGTCGCGCCCAGGTACCCTGCAGTGCCAAATATTATTCCACCGATTGCACCACTTACAAATGCACCAGGCCCGGTTTCTATACCAACCGCAGCACCTGCAACGAACCCTATCCTTGCACCGGCCATCGCGCCTCCCCAGCCGCCTGCTTGTTTCACCACTTCGACAGAAATAGGTTTGACGCTTTTCTGCTTAATTGATTCTTCTGTGGCTAATTTTAGGTCATACGCAGTAAATCCAATGGCGAAAACCCTTACGACTCTTGCACCCTTCATGAGCGTATTGGTCACTTGATAAGACCTTGGTGTGAAAATCGCATTAGCTGGTACTTTTTCTGCTTTCACCAGTACTTCTTTGTCGATATCTCTCACCCAGCTAGCAATCTGGTCGATTCTCGCCGAGTTCTTCGGAGCTACTTTTTTATAGTCTTCTAACGACTTAAGGATTTCCTCCGTCGTAACTAGCTTTGCCCCAGCCGCCTTCGCTTTCTCAATGTCGATATAGACAACTTTTCCGTCGAACCTTGGAGAGCCACCGGGAAACTCGGAGCTTGTTGAAAGATAGCTTGATGGATATTTCCTGCTGCTGAATACGTGTTCTGCTACGGTGGCATTTGAGTTCGGAGCGACGGGGCGCATACCATATTTTTCGGGCCAGACTTCGTGTTTCATCTGGAATTCCGGTAAATTTTTTGCAACAAGATGAGGATTGTCCGGAGACGAGTAAATTTTTCTAACTAAAAATCCATCCTTTCCGATTTCATCGACTGCGACGAAAAGATGAATATTCGCCGGCATCGCATAGCCAGGTACGTTACTTACCGAGCCGGCTTCCTTGTTTGTGGGTACTTTGCAAGAAAACTCCGTCATGCTTCACCCCACTTTTCAAGGGCCGCAACTCCTGTAGTAATTTCCAGAGTTTCTTG
Source organism: Pseudomonas sp. HN2 (assembly GCF_020736465.1). Lineage (NCBI taxonomy): Bacteria > Pseudomonadati > Pseudomonadota > Gammaproteobacteria > Pseudomonadales > Pseudomonadaceae > Pseudomonas > Pseudomonas sp. HN2. The sequence goes on along the minus strand of NZ_CP085885.1, from coordinate 2,643,656 downwards.
TTTGCTCGTAGCAATTCTCGGAGTACGTCCTGACTCATCTGAAAACCCGGTATAGACCATTCCTGACTCATCTTTGATGTGGTAGGGAACGTTAGCTAATGGCTGACCATCAGTACCAACGATACGAAACTGCTCATCGAAGACCAGTGCCCAAAGCGGCATTGCGGAAGGAGGTGTGAAATCCGCTGGAGTATGCGAGTTACCAATTATTACGGTACTGGAGCCAGCGATGACGTTATTCCCATGGGCGCCAGTGCTACCAACGGTTGCTGCAGGTAATCCATTGATGAGCACCGTCGACGCTACATCTCCGACGATAGGGCTGCCACATGCGCTCTTATCAGTTTGCCGAGCGGCAGCTAACCCATCGAAGAAAACGTCTGGAGACCCAGAGGCAATTGGATTAACGCCATGACCAGGCAGAGGGCAAGAAGTAGGATCGGTAACGCGAGCGGCAGGTTTGCCTGACATCTTTAACATCCTTGTAAAATTAGAATCAGCGGAATTCTGGCATAAAAGAAGGGTCGCCAACCATATGTACCCCAGATTGGGGCATTGGGGGTGATGCAGAGTTCGATTGAGGGGTGATTGGCCTTACGAAACGATGCTAAAGACACCTGAACTCTCCGCAATCTGCTGTTCAGCACGCAAAAAATCCACAAACGCCCTCAGCGGCGAAGGCATATGACGGCGTCCGTGGTAGTAAACAAACGGCCCGTCGAAGGCCTGCCACCAGTCCTCGAGGATCGGCACCAGTCGACCATCGGAGAGCGGCTCGCGCAGAAAATCCTCGAAGGTATAGATGATGCCCAGCCCATTAATGGCCGAACGAATTGTCAAATCGTGGGACGACGTCAGCAGTTGCCCCTGAGGCGGGATACGCACGGTACGGCCGTCTCGATGGAACTCGAATACGCCCACTTTTCCACTCTCGAATCGATGACCAAGCAGGTCATGGCCTGGCAGTTCTTCGGGGTGAGTGGGTGTCCCACGTTCAGCCAGATAGCGCGGGGCGGCCGCTGCAACGAAGCGCTGGCGACGAGGGCCGATGGGTACGGCGATCATGTCCTTGGCCAGGCTCTCTTCATAGCGCACGCCGGCGTCATACCCGCCAGCGTTGACGTCGACGAAGGTGTTATCTATGACGACTTCGACACTGACCCCTGGATAAAGGCGCAGAAAACGCGCCAGCAGGTCGGGCAACAGAAAGCGTGCCACCGGCACTGGCACGTTGAGCTTCAGCGTGCCGACCGGGCGCTGAGCGTCGTCGTCGAGATCGTTGAAAGCGGCGTCAATTTCTTGCAAGGCCGGGCGCAGGCGCTCGAGCAGTCGCTCGCCGGCTGCCGTTGGCGTGACGCTGCGGGTGGTTCGATTGAGCAGGCGCACGCCCAGATCGCCTTCCAGCCGACGCATGCAGTCGCTCAGCGACGAGGCGGACAAACCGCGCTTCTGCGCCGCAGCACGAAATCCCCCCGCCTCGACCACCGCAGCAAATATCGACACATCGGTAAGGTTTGGTTTACGCATGGACGCTTCCTCCGCAGGCAACTGACTGTACGCCATACCGTACGGGCCATCCACCAATGCCCGGCTTATCCTCGCGCAGTCGTACACCGATACTGCTCACTCGCCCCGCCAACCGGGAATCTATGACGCGAATGAGAACTCCCCGATGATTCATTCACCCGCTACGCCGAGCAATACCGCGACCCAACGCATCCTCAAGGCCGCCCGAACGCTGTTCGCCATTTCCGCGCTGACCGGCACACTGGCTGCGGAGGCCACTCCCCGAACGGAGCCGAAGCCGGACTGGTCCACCCAGGACATGCCCAGCCAGAAAGGCCGCATCGTACTGGTCACCGGAGGGACCAGCGGCATGGGCTACGAGGACGCGCTGGCCTTGGCACGAGCCGGTGCCGAGGTGATCATCGCCGCACGCAACGCCGAGCGCGGCCGCGAAGCGATCGCCAACATCAAACAGGCCGTGCCTGAGGCGCGCGTGCAATTCGAAACCCTGGATCTTGCCAATCTGCAATCGGTGCGCGACCTCGCCAACCGTCTGCAAGGGCGCCTGCCAAGGCTCGACGTGCTGATCAACAATGCCGCGATCATGTCGCCGCCTGTTCGAGGCGTTTCGGCCGACGGCTACGAGATGCAGCTGGCGACCAATTACCTGGGGCATTTCGCCTTGACCGGCCTGCTGATGCCTCTGCTACGCAAAAGCGACGATGCTCGGGTGGTCAGCCTGTCGAGCATCGCCGCCGGACGCGCAAGCCTGAACTTCGATGACCTGCAGGCTGAGCGCAGTTACGACCCTTTCGCCAGCTACAGCCAATCGAAACTGGTGGTTCTAAAGTGGAGTATCGAGCTGCAGCAGCGCAGCGATGCCGCCGGTTGGGGGATACGCAGCATCGCCGCTCACCCCGGCGTTGCCGTGACGGAGCTGATCGCCCGGGGGCCTGGCCTGGACAGTGAATTCGGCAAACAATGGGCTGTAGAGCGGGACATGTATCATTCCGCAGCGCAGGGCGCGCTGCCGACGTTGTATGCGGCGACGGCGCTGGAGGCCGTCGGCGGCGCCTACTATGGGCCCACCGGAGACAACGAGAAGCGCGGGCCGCTGGGCTTTGCCAGGATGCCACCGGCCGCTGCCGATCGCTCGAATTCGGACACACTGTGGCAACTCTCCGAGCGACTGACCGGCGTCACTTACCGCTGACTGCGCCGGCACGGCCAAGCCCCGTGCCATTGCCTCGACACTCCTACAGGAGCGCAACATGGATACGTCTCTTCTCGCCCACCGCGCCGGCGCCATCATCAATGCCGAGGCGCACGAGCTGCGCCCTGCGCTCCATGGCTTTCTGCTGTTCGTTTGCCTGTTCGCCGGCTATTTCATGCTCCGCCCGATCCGCGAATCGATGGGCATCACTGCCGGCGTCGAGAACCTGCAGTGGCTGTTCACCGCGACCTTCCTGGTGATGCTGGCGGCCGTTCCGCTGTTCGCCTGGCTCAGCGCACGCGTGCCGCGCCTGCATTTCGTGGACTGGGTGTACGGATTTTTCTGCGCCAACCTGCTGTTGTTCGCCGTCTTGTTTGTGGGTGAGGAAAGCCCGTGGCTGGCGCGCGTGTTTTACGTCTGGATATCGGTCTACAACCTGTTTGTCGTATCGGTCGCCTGGAGCCTGATGGCCGACGTGTTCGACAGTGCCCAGGCGAAACGCCTGTTCGCTTTCATCGCAGCGGGCGCCAGCGTCGGCGGCCTGAGTGGCCCTGCGCTGAGCGCCTTGCTGATCGGTCCGCTGGGTGAGTCCGGCCTGATGTTGCTGGCCGCTGTTTTGCTCGGCGCTGCCATGTTGTTCAAGCGCAGGCTGATGCACTGGCGTGAACGGGGTGGCGCAGGACGCCCCGATGCCCCGTCGAGCGAAAGCCCCCGCAGGCCGTTGCCGGGTAATCCGTTCAGCGGTATGACGGCCGTTTTGAAATCACCCTATCTGCTCGGTATTTGCGGCTTTGTGGTGCTGTTGGCGACAGTCTCCACCTTCCTTTACTTCGAGCAGGCACGTGTCGTCGCCGAACACTTCCCGGACCGCGAGGCGCAGGTGCGGGTGTTCGGCATCATCGACTTTGTCGTGCAGGCGGGCGCCCTGCTCTGCCAGCTGTTCATCACTGGACGCCTCGCGCAAAAGCTCGGCGTCGGCGTGCTGTTGGCCATGGTGCCGCTGGTCATGTGCGCGGGGTTCATCGGCCTGATTTTTGCGCCCAGCTTCGGCCTGATCGCGGCGCTGATGATCGTGCGTCGCATCGGAGAGTACGCCTTCGTGCGCCCAGGCCGGGAGATGCTGTTTGCCCCGCTCGATGCCGAAAGCAAGTACAAGGCGAAGAACGTCATCGACACCGTGGTCTATCGCGCCGGCGACGCCATCAGTGCCTGGGCGAAAAGCGCGCTGGACGCCCTCAGCCAAGGTGCAGGCATGGCAGCGCTGGTCGGCGCGCTGTGTGCACTGCTATGGGGTCTGCTGGGTTGGCGGCTCGGCGACCGGGCGGACCGACAATCCAGTGTGTCGGCAGCGCGCCAAACCCCCGCCTAGCGTTGAAGAGTCATTGACGGAGACCGGCATTGCCGTAGAATCGCCCGCCCAAAAAATCAGCTTGCAGAGCGAGAAGGAGCTTCGATGCAACGGGTGATGATTGTTGGCCAACCAGGATCTGGCAAAAGTACCTTGGCGCGCAAGCTGGGTGAGCGCACGGGGTTGCCGGTGTTGCATATCGACACGATCCATTGGCAGCCAGGCTGGAACGAGCGCAGCCCGGATGAGAAGACGCGTCTTTGCCTGGAGGTCGAGGCGCGCGATCGCTGGATATTCGAAGGTGGCCATTCGACCACGTGGGAAAACCGCGTGGCCCGTGCTGATCTGCTGATCTGGATTGATCGTTCGGCGACGCTTCGATTCTTGCGCGTACTGCGCAGGACCCTGCTCAACCGCGGTCAGTCTCGGCCTGACTTGCCGGAGAACTGCCCCGAATTGCTGGGGAACCTGCCGGAGTTCCTCCGGTTCATGTGGCAGACGAGAAAAACCTCGCGAGCGAAAATCCGCCATTTCGTGTCGACGGCGCCGTTAGCCTGCCGGGTGGTTCATCTGCAGTCGAATCGGCAGACGAGGATTTATCTCGAAAATATTAGCCGTTCAGCTAGCCCGGCTCCGCAGATTGACTGACGGTTGGCCGCTTCACCAGGGAACTGCCGGTGCCAGGCATCGTCCGAGCTTAAGCGTTTAAGCAAACTGCTCGCCACGAGGTTTCCGTTTGAAAGCTGCCATCGTCAAAAAATACCGTCTGATCATCAAGACCCTGGGCTACGTGGGCTGGTCTTTGTTCTGGCTGTTGCTCTGGGACATTGCCGTCACCGTGGACTTCATGCTGTTTCTCAACGCCAAGCTGAATCTGCCGCTGATGCCGCTGACCCTGCTCGGTTCGGCGCTGATCGTGTTGATCAGTTTTCGCAACAGCAGCGCCTACAACCGCTGGTGGGAAGCGCGGACGTTGTGGGGCTCGATGATCAACAATTCCCGCAGCTTCGCCCGGCAGGTGCTGACGCTGCTGGACGATGCGGGTGGCGAGGTGAATCCGGTCAAATCCACGCTGTTGCGCCGCCACGTCGCTTACGTCAATTGCCTTGCCGCGCATCTGCAAGGTCAGCCTTGTCCTGACGAGGTGCGGGCGTTTATTCCCGCCGAAGAGTTTGCCCGCAGTGGCACAACCAATAACTTTGCCAACGATATCCTCACCGGCTCGGCGACGTTACTCGCCAAGGAATACAAGGCCGGGCATCTGGACAGTATTCGCCTGGCGCGACTTGAGTCGACGCTGGTGGACCTGTCCAACAGCCAGGGCGGCATGGAGCGGATCGCCAACACGCCGCTGCCCTACCCTTACGTGTATTTTCCACGGCTGTTCATTTCGCTGTTCTGCCTGATCGTACCGGTGGGACTGGTTGAATCTTTGGGCTGGTTCACGCCGCTGGCGTCGACCGTGGTCGGGTTCATGCTGCTGGCCATCGAACGCATCGGCACCGATCTGCAAAGCCCGTTCCGCCACAGCGAACACCAGATTCAAATGGAAGCGCTGTGCGAAACCATTGAAAAGAACTTGCAGTCGATGCAGCGTGATTCCTTGGGTGATGTGCGCAGGCTTGAAGAGCCCGCTTGAGGCGCTGCTTTAGCAGCAGCGCTTTTCATCGGATACAGAGCAATTATTGATAAGTGTCCGCCTCTTCGGCGGGATAAAACTCACCCTGCTTGCCCAGTTCTTCCAGTCGTTCGCGCGCGATCACTTCAACGCGAGCCACTGCGGCCTGATCGTCAGGATCCACCAGTTGCAAACACAGGCGTTGGACATTCTGATCATGGGTTCCCTCGCTGAGCATTTCGTGGGTGAAGACCTGTTCAGCACGCCATAGGCATAACTGGGTATGAGTTCCGCCGAGCCATATCTCGTTGATTGATCCCAGATCAGTGGTAGCCAGTTGATCCACGGTAATTGTCTTATCCATTGCGCCGTACCTGAAGAATGCTCGTAAACAGGTACGACTGGCAGGCACAGCGTGTCGTTCCAACCGTCGACAGTTTGACCGCGCCGATGATGTTGCAGCAGATCGCATACCAATCTCACTTGTTCGGAAGATGCTCATGAAATCAGCAAAAATCGACGACTACATCGCCAGCTGGCCTTTACTGGGCGTCGGCTCGACTGCCCCTTGGGCGGTGACTCAGGATTGCGAGAGCCGAATCCTCGCATTGCTTGAAACGCTCGGCGCCGGCTACCGGCGTCAAGGCAATTGCGCCGTTCATGAGACCGCCATCGTTGAGCAAGGCGCTGTCCTGAAAGGCGCAATCATCATCGGCGAAGGCTGTTTCGTAGCGGCTGGGGCTTATCTACGGGGAGGTGTATACCTCGGCAGAAACTGCATCGTTGGCCCCAGCTGCGAGCTGAAAAGTACCTTCATGCTCGATGGCAGCAAACTTGCCCACTTCAACTCGTCGGCGACTCAGTGATTGGCGAAGCGGTGAATATTGAAGCCGGCGCGATCATTGCCAACTACCGGAACGAACTGGACGGGGCTGATATCAAGATCCGTCACGAAGATCAGGTGATCGACACAGGCGTCAGCAAGTTCGGAGCGCTGGTGGGTGACGGCTGCAAGATTGGCGCAAATGCCGTGATCGCTCCTGGAGCTTTGTTGCGGCCCCACACACGTGTTCCTCGTCTGGGGTTGATTGATCAGTTTGCTTACGATTAAAACGAAATGTGTACCCAGGAACTGAATCGCCGTCGCGCGGGGCTGCCCAACTCAGCCAATTTCCCATACGAAAAAGCCCGCAAAGCGGGCTTCTTCAGGCATCGACCAAGCATGCCTTACTTGTTCCTCAACAACACATAAGTCTCACCGCCCTTGCGGTCATGCTGAAGAATGAAGTTGTTGTCGTGAATACGCACCTTCGACGGCACACGATCAGCAACCGGCGTTTGCGAGTAAATCTGCGCGGCACTCAGCAATTGTCGGGTCAGGCTGTCATCCGACTGACTGGCAGTGGCGACGACGCATTCCTTTTCGGAGAGTTGCACGGAAAGATTTTTGTCTGCGGTGAAGCCGATGCGCGTGAAGCCCATGTCCACAAGCTCGGTGATGCCGTTCCTCTTGGCCGCTTCAGCCGAGCCGGCGAACGACGGGGCGGTTTTCAGACAAATGTCGATAAAAGCTTCAATGGCTTTGGAGGTGACAGGTGTCGGTGCGGTTGGCGTTGCAGTGGTGCAGCTGGCGAGCACGAACAGGCTGGACAAAGCCAGTGTGCCGAACAACGTATTGGACATGACGCGGGAATCCTTCCATTTGAAATTCACAATGCAGCCGTCTGGCTGGAACCGCCGGAACAGGCGGCGTGCATGATAAATGAAAAACGCGATACCAGGCGGGCCACCCCTGCAGCTTACTGTTCGCTTGTCAGATCACCTTTGAGTCCCCTGAGACCCGACGGGCTTGAATAGAGGTTCTCCAGAGCCGATATCTCAGCCAGTTGCTGCGGCGAAAGTGTTTTCTCTTCTTTCTCAAGCTGCTCGCGCATGGGGTCTGCAATATCGCTCGGCAGCGACTGTTTAAGCGCCACACGCAGCAATCCGCAAGCCTTGAGCTTGTTACGGGTGACGCCCTGTCCATTATCGAAATGAACGGCGAGAGTAATCTGCGCCACAGCGTGACCTTGAACCGCCGCCTGCAACAGCCAGTGATTGGCAAGTGGATAGTTCACCGGTACATCCCCGCCACTGCTATAGAGATAGCCGAGGACGTACTGGGCGTTGACCCGCCCCTGATCGGCGGCACGGGTATACCAACGCAATGCGGCGGGTACGTCTTTAGGAGTACCAGTGCCTTGTAAAGTGACCGCCCCCAATAATTCAAATGCAAAGCTATCGCCCGCATTGGCCGCTTGGGTGAGCAATTTGACGGCGTGTTGAGGGTCGGCTGGAATTCCTTTACCGGAAAAATAGAGTGTGCCTAATAGCGTCAGAGCCTCGGCATCTCCATGATCGGCTGCCTTGCTAGCCCATTTGAAAGCCTGTTGGTCGTTTGCCTCAACGCCGTAACCTTTGTCATAGAAGATAGCGAGTTGTCGTTGAGCCTTGGTATGACCTTGTTCTGCTGCCTTGCTGAACCATTGCGCACCTTGGACAAAATCACTGGCCACCTCTCCGCCTGCGATGCTTGCAACCCCCATGTAATATTGTGCGTCGGCGTATCCCTGATCGGCCGACTCAGTTATCCATTGCAGACCTTTTGGTCGATCAACTTCGACGCCGCGACCGTAATATTCAATGATGCCAATCTTGTATTGCGCCACAGGGTCGCCTTTTTCGGCAGCGCTCAAGTACCAGTCTGCGGCTTTGCCAGGGTTGCGGCTGACTATCAGCCCCCCCTCATAGGCTGAGGCGATCAAGGCAGTAAGGCTATAAGGGCTTCGCCATAGTGCGATCACGAAGGTAACAAGAAGAAAGGCCAAGAGGCTGAGGCATAGAGCAATCGAGAGCTTGCGCAATTTTGAATCCGTTCATGAATGGGAGGACAACGCTCGGGGCCGAGTCGCCCGACAGGTTATCGCCAGTTTCATGATTAGCTTTATGACATCGCCTTTACAAAGTGCCAATTACTCTCGCCGACTGCCGCTCTTCGTATCAGATAAAAAAAGACCGAAGTCAATTTTTCCGAGCCCAACTCCCAAACATCACATCCCCAACATAGACGCCTGAAGAGCCTGAACGCTCCTGATCCAGACGCGCCTGCAACGTTTCAATGTCCACCTCTTCTGCACTGGCCACCCCTAACGCAATGATTCGCGGCAAGCACGCTCGAACGATGGCGCCAAGGCTGTAGGGCGCATCAGGCGTTTGTACCAGGCACTCGGCGCGTACGCTTTCAACAGTCAAGCCTGCCTGGCTGAAAATGCCGTGCAGGTTAAAACCGATGTGCAAATCCGCTCCTTCGCGAGCAAGCATTTGCTGTAACCAGCGTTGCGCTCTTTCATGCAAAGGGAACGGCTCGACACTGGCAGGCGCCAGCGTCGTATCGTGTTCCTGGAAGACCATGATTCCGCCGGGGCGCAGACACTTCGACAGTGCTCGGATCGTCGCCACCGCATCCTGTTGATACATCAGGACGCGCCTGCCGACAATCGCGTCGAAAGTGCCGACAGAGTCGGGCAATTCCTGGAGGTCTGCCTCGAGAAAAGTCAGCGCATGTCCTGCGCTGCGCTGGCGAGCAATGGCAATCGCAGCGGCGTCATGATCAACGCCGATGACCTCACCGTCTTCCACTAGATCACACAGCAGCAAAGAAACATCACCCGAACCGCAGCCTACGTCGAGGATCCGCATTCCTTTGCCGATGCCCGCGTCGATCAGCAAGCGTGTGGTGAAGTCGAGTCGGTTGAGCGGCATTATCAAATTCCCTGAGTTTTGCGAAAAATCATGGCAGGCACGTCAGTCATCTGGCACCCAGCAGCGCTTCATCCTTCGCCACCGCACGTTGATAGGCGTCGCGGCTGATCAACTTCTCGGCATAGGCGAGAAATGCAGCTCTGGGCGGCAAGGTTTGCAAGCCTAACCCCCAGCCAATGTGCGAGCCAACATAAACGTCTGCAGCGGTGAAGCGTTCGCCGGCAATAAACGGATGCGCCAGCACCGCGCGTTCGAGCTGATCGACCGTGCGCTCGTAGCTGCCGTAGCCAAAGAAGAACTCCTGATCCGGCGTCGGGTTGAAACCGGCGCGGTGGTTGGTGACCGCCTGCTCCAGCGGCCCGGCAGCGAAAAACATCCACCGTAAATAAGCGGCGCGCTCCGCTGCCACCGGGGCCAGCCCGGCTTCGGGAAATGCCTCCGCGAGGTACGCACAGATGGCGGCAGTTTCTGTTATGGTTTGCCCGTTATGCACCAGGGCCGGGATCTTTCCCATCGGGTTCACGTCGCGAAAAAAACTGACGCGCCGATCATCAGCGTCGGCCATCGTTGGCACTGCCAGCGCGGCACCACCCCATCGGTCAGCCTGACTGGTCGACTGGTAATCCATGACCACCGTCTCATACGTGCAGCCGATTTCTTCGAGCATCCAGCGCACCATGCGCCCGCGAGAATTGGGGTTGGTATAGAACGTCATCGTCATCGTGAGCTCCTTTTGGCTCGGTGTGTTGACGACAATGGTAAGAGCGCAGCGGTATCAGCCTGTGGGCGCCTTGCGCCAGAATACTTGCAGAACGCGCCATTGGCGGCGCGTTGCATCACGCATCACCGCTATCCTGCGGTTCGGAGCCTGGAAATGTCGTACCTTCACACCAGCGCCGAGCGGTGTAAATTGCCCAGGGTCTTCTGGGAATCGATAGCGCAGCTGGGCCTGGATCCCTCGTCGATTGAGCAACACGCTCAATTGCCCCGCGACCTGCACCTGAACGAATCGACCTTTGTCAGCACACAGCAGTTATTCGCTGTCTGGAACGCCATTGAGGCGCTTTCGGCAGACCCCGCTTTTGCGATAAAAATGGTTCGCGACACGCCCAGTGCGAAGCACAAAATGGCGTTCATCACGGCGTTATATGCGGCTGATTTTCGCGACGGACTTGCGCGGTTGGCGCGCTTGCAGCGCCTGTGCAGTCCCGACAAGTTATCCATGGTCGAGCGCCAGGAGAGTGTGTCATTCACGATTCAGTGGCCTTCCGGCACGGGGCCGGCGCCCTGTCTTTCTGTGGAAGCGTGTTTTGCCTTGGTACTGGAGCTCGGTCGACGAGGCAGCGGTGAACACATTGCGCCTCTGTCATTACGCTTGAGACGGCCAAAGCCACCGCTGGAAACTCACTCGGATTATTTCGCATGTCCCATCCGCTACGGCGCCAGCCATGACGAGATGATCGTAAGCGCCTCTGATCTTGATCGGCCGTTTCTGCAACACAATCCGCAGGTGCTGCACATGATGAGTCCCGGCCTCGATGCCGCACTACGCGCGATCGAAGCGCCGCCAGGCTTCTGTGAGCAGGTCATCGAAATACTGAAACGCGCACTGGCGAACGGACGGCCCAGCCTGCAACATCTCGCCCGAGAACTGCTGCAGAGCGAGCGGACACTGCAACGCCGCTTGGCATCCGAGGGTACGACCTTCAATGCACTGCTCAACGAGGCGAGGCGTCAAGTGGGATTTCAGCTACTGGCTGATACAAGCCTGGAGCTAAAAGAGGTGGCCTATCTTCTCGGTTATGAAGACGTCAACTCGTACTATCGGGCCTTCCGGCAGCGAGAAAATGTTTCACCCGGTCAGTGGCGACGCTCAGCGACTCACCCATGACGCTGGCAGGAACTGCGCTTCGGGCCGAAAGCAGGTGCCAGGTGCCCGCAACACAGCGGGCACCGCATCCTGTACCTGCTTACCAGTTGTAACTCAGTTTGGCGGTAATCTCGCGACCCGGGTTGTAGAAGTTCGCTGTGCCGGAACCGACCACATGCTGCTCATCCAGCAGGTTGCTGACGTTCACTGCGAGGTCGGTGCCCTTGGCGATCTTGTAGTTGAAAGCGGCGTCGAACAGCGTGGTGCCGTCGCTTTTGCCGGAGTTGGCTGCATCGAAGTAATACGAGCCGACGTAGCGTGCACCCAAGCCCACGCTGACATCAGTGGCGGGCACATCGTAGTAACTCCAGAGCGAAGCGGAATGCTTGGGCGCGGTGGAGAACTCGTTCCCCTTGAGGGAACTGCCGTCGTACAACGAACCGCGCAGTACCTCGGACTCCATATAGGAATAGCCACCGATCAGGCTGAGGTTTTGCGTCACCTGCGCCTTGGCCTCAAGATCGAGGCCACGCGCCCGCGACTCGCCCACCGTCTGCTGCTCAATGATGCCGCTCGGCAGCACCACGGCGATGGTGACGTTTTCCTGGGTCAGGTCATACACGGCTGCGGAGAACAGTGCGTCCATCCCCATCGGCGCATACTTCACGCCCACTTCGTACTGCCTGCCCGTCTGCGGTGTTACGCCAACCTGCGGCGGCGATACCGATTCCACCATGCTCACGTAGGTGGACACCTCATCGTTGACGATATAGGTCAACGCACCTCGGTAGGAGGTTTCGGAAAAGGTGTCTTTCTCGGTGGATTGCAAGCCTTTGCTGGTCAGGTCCATCGAGTCGTTGCGCACACCACCGGTGACGATGAACCGCTCGTAGAACGACAGGTTCTGCTGCAGGAATACGGCCTTGGTGGTCGCGTCTCGCTTGTTCACGGCGTACGGCGTGATCGAGCGTGAAACGCCGGTAAACACGGGATTGGCGATGTCGATCGGGGTCGTCAGGGCGTAGACCGAGCTCTCCTTGGTGGTCGAATCGAGATACTCCACGCCCACCAGGCTGCTGCTGTCGATGTTCTCGAAGCGGGCATCGTATTGCAGCATCAGATTGCCGTTGAACTGGTCGGCATCAGTGTCCGTGCCAAACAGGTATCGATCGACAGTAGTACCGACACGGGCGGCGCTGTCGCTGAGGTACACGTAGCCAAAATCATCGGTCAGCTTGCTGTAACGCAGATTGCTGCGCAGTACGAAGCCGTTGTCGAAGTCATGGGTGACGTTACCGCTGAGGCTGGTGCGCTCGACATCGTGGAAGTTGTAGCTGGGCTCACCGTAAAACTTGCTGCGGTCGTATTCCTTGTCGAGCGGATAGCCGCCGCTGTTGGGCGAGCTTTCGGTTTTCAGGTAGTCGAGGATCACCGTGGCCGACGTGTAATCGGTCGGGGCCCAGGTGAGACCGCCCATAAACAACTGGTTGTCGTCCTGTGAGTGATCGTACTCGCGATCGCTGTTCTGGCCTTTGGCCGTAAAGCGGCCAGCCAGGGTCTTCTCGTCGTTCAGCGCATCCCCCACATCGATGCCTGTCTCGACATGGTCAAAGGAACCGTAGGTCACATAGCCCTGGCCAAATTTTTCGAAGCGCGGCTGTTTGGTCACGAAGTTCACCGAACCGCCCGGGTCCGCTGGGCCAAACAGCGTGGAGTTGGCGCCACGCAGAATCTCGATGCGCTCATAGGCGAATGGATCTTCGCGTACGCCACGCATCGAACTCAGGGTCAAGCCGTCACGGTAGGTGGTGGCCTGGAAGCCGCGGATCTGGAAATAGTCGTTGCGGTCATCCGTCCCGTAGAAATCACTGACCACGCCGGGCGTGTATTGCAGCGCCTCTTCCGTGGTGCTGACGCTGCGCTGTTGCATTTCCTTGTTGGTAACGACTGATACCGATGCCGGTGTATTGAGAATGCTGGTCGCCACTTTGCCACCCACCCAGAGCTCCTTGGCAACCACCGAGTTGGTGTCGTCGTCGGCACTGACCCTGACCTTGGCATTGATGATGAGGGGTGCGAGGCGGTAATCCTCGACATCTGTTGCATCGAGTTCCAGCGGGCCGGCGGTCTTCGCTTGAGGGACCAGCAGATAAGCATTCGGGCCTTGCTGTTCGATCTGCAATTCGCTCCCCTGCAGCAACGATGACAGCGCTGTCGAAGTCTCGAGCGTGCCATTCACGCCAGCAGTGTTGCGGTTCGCAACACTCGCCGCGTCGAAGGAAAGACTGATCCCGGCCTCACGCGCAAAGCGGTCGAGCGCCGGCGCCAATGGGCCGGCAGCAATGTTCCACTGCTTGACCTGATTGCTGTGGTCAGCGCTCGAGGTTTGCGCCAGCGATGGCAACGCGTAGCTGCTCACGATCAAACCGAAAATCGCAGCGTGCATGGCACGATTCAATGGATGGCGCTGTGAAACCGGGGACGAACTCATTTTCTCGCTCCAAGAAAGGACATCGGCAGACTGGCCTGTATTCCGGCCTTCCTTAGAGGTCGAACGAGAATGAGAAACCACCTCATTATTTTTCACGTCACGCAAAAATCCTGATGGCCTCAGGTCGCAGCGGACACGGTTACCCAATATCGGGTTCGGTAGTCAACGTGCAAGCGCAGTGATTGCGCGATCAATGCCAGGACCTGATCGTTGTCAGTCAGCTGGAAGGTGCCGGAAACGCGGCGATCAGCGACCTCTTCGGCGCAGCGCAATACCCCGGGGCGATAACGCGACAACTCCACGATGAAATCATCGAGGCGCATGTTGCGCGCACTGATCACCCCGTCACCCCAGCTCCATAGATCCAGACCGTTGTCCCTGTACTTTCGGGCGCCACTTGAGGTGAACAGCAGAGGATTGCCCGCCTGGGCGCTGGCGCTCGCAGGGGTTTGACTGGAGCCGGGGAAAACCGTGACTGATCCCTGCTGAGCCGCGACCAGCGTGCCATCGTCACGCTCGCGTACCAGAAAGCGCGAACCATGGGCGCGCATGAGCCCGTCACGGGATTGCACCCACAGCGGTCGCGCTTGAGGCGAGTGTTGATCCGCTCCGACATTCACGATGATTTCACCACGGCGCAGGATGATCAGGCGTCGCTGGGCGTCGAATTCGCTGTCGACGGCGCTATCGCTGTTGAGCTGGACAAGGCTGCCATCGTCGAGCTGGAAGCGTCGTTGCTCGCCGGTGCTGCTGCGTTGCTGGGCAAGCATGGCGGGCACGGGCGTGTAGTCCCGGCCAAGCCAGGCGGCCGCGCCGACCGTCGCCAATACGCCCAGGAGCTTCAGGCTTTCCCGCCGGCGCATTCCAAGGTTGCTGCCTTCAAGGGTTTGTCGGGCCAGTTGAGTGGGTACGCCTGCGAACTCATCCCCAAGCGATTCCACACGCTGCCACGCCAACACATGCTCTGGGCGCTGCTGGAGCCATTGCTCAAAAGCGCGCTGCGTCTGTTCATCGGCTTCATTGAAGCGAAGGCGCACTTGCCATCGGATCGCTTCGTCGACAATGGCCGGATCCAGCGCCTGCGGCTCACGACTCGACATAACGCAAGCGATAGCAGTGTTGCAGGGCCGTGGCCAGGTCGCGTTCCACCGTCGCGCGGGAAACACTCAGTTTTTCGGCGATTTGCGCGCACGTCAGACCGTCGAGGCGGGCAAATAAAAACGCTTGGCGAACTCTCGGTTTAAGCAGACCGAGCATGCGGTCTATCCGCTCGAGCGCATCCAGAATCATCAGCCGGCTTTCTTCCGAGGGAACCTCGTGTTGAGGGAGCGACATGACGCTTTCCAGGTAGGCACGTTCGAGTTCGCGACGCCGATACTGATCAATCATCAGTCCACGGGCGATGCTGCTCAAATAGGCGCGTGGTTCGCGCAAGGGGCTGGATTGACGCGCCTTGAGCACCCGTACGAAGGTGTCCTGGGCCAGATCTGCTGCATTATCGCGACATCCAGTGCGTCGCATCAGCCAGCCCTGTAACCAGGAGTGGTGGGTGCGATAGAGCAGCCCTGGATCTGCAGTACCTAGTGTTTCGTCGCTACGCATCGGCATCCCGGGACATACATGATTGATAATGAATCGCATTCTACTCATGCGACAGGTCTCAGGTAAATACGTGGCTTCGTCGAAAGCCCACCATGCTCCCGGCCTTGTCACTCAACCGTCACGCCTGCCCCCTAGGCTCTACCAATCTCCACCGTTGACCCTGAGCCCGCACTCCAACATGCCGCCAATCGCCATCGCATCCCCAACCCGGCAAAACATCATCCTGCGCTCCGACAATCTCACCTCCTCCGACTTCGGCGCGCTCTTCTCCAGGCTTTTCGGCAATCGTTACGCCGACACTCCACCACCGCCCTCCAACATCATCATCGGCGGGGTCTACGGGCGGCATGACGGGGTGAGTTTCCGGCGTATGCATTACCACGGCAACTTCAGCGTCACCCTCCCCGATCCGCACAACGAAATCACCTTCGTCATTCCCACCGCCGGCAAGATCGTTTTCAACCACGCCACCGAGTCCATCGGCATGGCGCACGTCGGTCTGGCGATCGACAAGGCGGATATCCGTTTGATGCGCTTTATTGATGATCACGCGCACCATGGGATTTCAATCAACCGTCTTCAGCTCACCGACCGTTTGTCGACGCTGCTGGAGAAGCCGATAATGCAGAAGATCGTGTTTGAGCCGAGCGTGGATCTGAATACGCCCGCATTTCATGGCCTCAAGGCATTGATCGATCTGGCGACGGGCACTGAGTTCGATGCACTGATCAACAGCGGTACGCTGATGCCGTCGCGGTTGCGCGAGATGTTGATCGATGCGGTGCTGGAGGCGTGGCCGCACAATTTCACCGAGGCGCTGCGCCGCCCGGAGCCGTGTGTAGCGCCGCGGCATGTGAAGGTGGCGATGGAGTTTATCCAAGCGCATCCGCAGCAGCTGGTCAGTGGTGTGGACCTGGCGCGGTTGAGCCATGTCAGCCAGCGCGCGTTGCAGGAAGGCTTTCGGCGCTTTGTCGGGATGTCGATCGTGGCGTATCAGCGGCAGGTGCGTTTGCAGCGCGCCTATGAGGCGTTGGTGCGGGGGCATGCGGGCTCTGTGACGGAGGTGGCGTTGCGCTTTGGCTTCAGCAATGTCGGGCGCTTTTGTCAGTATTTTCAGAGTGCTTACGGCGTAAGCCCGGCGGAGTTGAAGGCCAGGCGTTGACCATTCGCTCCGGTGAAAACTGCATTTGATTGAACAGCAGGCATCTCATGGCGACTAACCCCAGACAGGTCGCTTGGCGGCACAGCCATTCAAGCGGCGTTTACCTGGCTGCGGCCGGCGGTGGGCTTCGGTGCCGCGTCGTCGCAGGCTTCGCAAGGGGGTTTCAATGACCGAGGATTTCATCGGCTTTTTCACGACGCACACCATTTTAGGCATTTCATTGGCGAACTGGGTCTTGGCGTTTCTCGCCGCGACACTCAGTTATCTGCTGACCACCACCGCGATCCGTTTCGTTTTCCGCAAGGTGCAGGCGCGGGCCAGCGCCGGCAATGGGCATCTGACGTACATGGCCAGCGAAGTGTTGGCGGCGACCAGCACCACGTTGCTGCTGTTGGCGTCGATCCTGGTCGGCATCGGGTTGCTGGATTTGCCGGAGCGCTGGCTCGGGCGCGTGAGCAGTTTGTGGTTCGTGGTCGCGGCGTTGCAGGTCGGCCTGTGGACCAACCGCGCGCTGGCGCTGGGGCTGCATCGCTATTTCTCGCGGCACAACGCGACCGGCACCTTTCAGGCGAGCGCGCTGGCGACCCTGAGTCTTTGGGGCGTCAAGGTGTTGCTGTGGGCGGTGATTCTGCTGGCGATGCTGTCGAACCTGGGCGTCAACATCACTGCGTTTGTCGCCAGCCTCGGTGTTGGCGGTATCGCCGTGGCGCTGGCGGTGCAGAACATTCTTGGCGACGTGTTCGCCTCACTGTCGATTGCCGTGGACAAGCCGTTTGAGGTGGGCGATTTCATCGTCGTCGGCACGCTGGCCGGTACGGTCGAGCACGTCGGCCTGAAGACCACGCGTATCCGCAGTCTCGGCGGTGAGCAGATTGTCATGGCCAACGCCGACATGATCGGCAGCACCATTCAGAACTACAAACGCTTGCAGGAGCGCCGAGTAGTGTTCGAGTTTCGCCTGACTTACGAGTGCTCCACAGAACAGATCCGCCAGATTACCCAGCGCGTTGAAAGCATCATCAAGAACGAAAAACAGGCGCGCTTCGACCGCTGCCATTTCCGCAGTTTTGGTGAGAGCGCGCTGGAATTCGAGACGGTGTACATCGTTCTGGACGCCAGCTACAACGTCTACATGGACGTGCAGCAACGGATCAACCTGGCAATCATGGAAGCGGTCGCCGAGCTGGACGCGACGTTCGCCTTCCCGGCGCGCACGGTGCATGTCGCCTCGCTGCCCGAGCCCGCCGCGCAGCCGGCACGCACCCAGCAATCGTCGCGTGCGCAGCATGCCTGAGGCGGAAAGTAACCTGTGGCGAGGGAGCTTGCTCCCGCTGGACTGGGCACCAGTCCCGTCTTTTTCAGGGCCGCTTCGCGACCCAGCGGGAGCAAGCTCCCTCGCCACAGTGATATGTTCGCCGGGGTTAGAACGCGTAACTGGCCTTGAGCCCGCCATTAAATCCGTGGCTGTCACCGCCACCGTTGGCGCCGACTTCAGCGCCCACACTCAGGGCGCCGAGGTTGGCCATCAGATTAACGCCGCCGCTGAATTGATCGCGGTTATCGAACGCCGCGCGCTGCTCGATATCCAGCCCCAGCAAGTGGCCTTGACTGTCGACCTGCTGATCGCCGAGCGCACGTTCATAGCCAACGCGAACGCCCGGGACCAACTGCCACGCCCCCATCGCTACTGGGGCAAATGAAACGTCGAGACTGGCCACCGCGCTACGGCGGGTCTGCTGGATGCCGTCGACGTCGAGCGCCAGTTCGCTGCCCTTCTCTTTGAAACCTTGCAAGTCGAGATGACTGACGCGAAAGCCCAGGCTCGGTTCGACAATCACCCCGCTGAGCGGTGCGCGGTATCCCAACGCCAAGGTCGCGCCAGTGAGATTGCCGTGAGTGTCGCCCTTGGCTGTGCCGAGACCACCGCCAAGCTCGCGTTTGCTGTCGTAGTCGACGTAACCGGCGCTGGCGCTGGCGTCGACAAACACACCGCGCTCGAGGCTGGTGAGGCCATAACGCGCCCCGAGGTTGAGGAAGGTGAAATCAGTATCGGCCTCGCCGCCCGCCCCGCCGACGCTGCCCTTGCTGTAGCCGAAACCGGCCCGCGCGCTGAGTTGTTCGCTGAAGCGCTGGGTAATGCCAAGCATCAGGCCCTGACTGTGTTCGTTACTGCTGTCGGCGTGCGCCGAGCCGTCGGTGCCGAGGTAACTCGCGAGTGCGCTGCTCCAGAGGCGGTACTGGCCGACCTTCAGATCGCTGCCGCTGGCAAAAGCTGCGGCGGCTTGTTCGATCATCGCGTTCTGCCGCAAGAGATAGCTGGCCGCATCCGCATGCACCTGACCGCCGACTTGCGTTTCGACACCGCCCAAGGTGCCGGCGTCAATCGCCGATTGCAGGTAATAGTTGTAGGCGCTGTAGGTGCCGGACAGCTCAGAGTTCTGCAACTGCCGCAGCAACTCGGCACCAGCGGCGGCATTGCCGATCATCCCGGCCTGCCCCGGCAAGCTGTTGTACTCGACCAGTTTGCCGCGCAGCACATAGATGGTTTCCTGGGACAGACCGAGGCCCTGCTTGAGGTAGTTGTCCATGCTGCCGTACTCGGCGGCGACCTGGTCGAGCCCGGCCTGCAAGTAACTGGCCTGCACGCCGAGCAGCGGCTCGTAGACGGCGGCCATGCTCGGCGGCAAGGCTTTCAGAGTCGCAGCGACACGGGCGGCGGTGTAGTCGTTGGTCGCCAGATAGTTGGCCATGATGGTCGCCTCATCGACACCAGCGATGCTCTGCAACACAGCGGCGGTCCAGCCGGTGCGATCCTTGCCGGCGGTGCAGTGAAACAACTGCGCGGCGTCGACACTCGCCAGCTCATTGAACAACTGGCCGAACTGCCCGCGCATGCCGGCATCGCTGACGAACGTACGGTTGGTCTGTTCCATCATCGCCACGACTTCGGCGGCGCTGCGCAACGAGATGCTGGTGATGTCCGCACCCGAGGTGGTGCTGCCAATGATGTCGATATTGCGATAGGCCGCCCCCGTGATCATCGTGTCCGGCGTAGCGGCGATTTCGCTGGGCGTGCGCAAGTCGTAGATGGCTTTGATGCCCAGACCATTGAGCGTCGCCAGATCCGCCGCCGACGGCGTCAATGCGTTGGAGCGATAGAACACACCGCTGCGCATGGTCCCGTCGTGGGTCGTGGAATAGGCGGTAGTGATGCCGGCAATGTCGCGAAAGTTGTCGATGCCGGACAAGTGCGGCGTGTCGAGTGCGACAGACTCGGCCGCATTGGCAGCGGCGATGGACAGGCTCAGAACGGACAGCGAACACAGAAGACGTTGGAACACGGTGCAGCCTCATGAAATCAGCGTTGGGCTGGTCACTATGGGCAGGCGAGTGGGAGGCAATATGACAGTTTCGGGCGGCCACGAAATGCCTGCGCGAACGGGCCGTGGGGTGCGTGATTTGTCCAAAAATCTCGAATCCGGCACAAATCCCCTGTAGGAGTGAGCCTGCTCGCGAAAGCGGTGGTTCAGGTTGATTGATGGTGACTGAAACACCGCTATCGCGAGCAGGCTCACTCCTACAGGAGATCTGGTGTGTCAGGAAAGTATCCGGTTTTTCTACTTGTCGCGCGCAGCGACAACCCCTTATAAGACTGCCATCACTTCCGAGAACAAGAGACCGCCCCCATGAGCAACGCCTGGAACGAAGGTTATTTCACCGACGAAGGCTACACCTACAGCTATAGCCGGGAGATCAATCCGGTATTCCTGCGTTACTGCCTGTTGTTGCGCGGTTTCGCCACGCTGGACAGCAACGACGGCGTGCACTGCGAACTGGGCTTTGGTCAGGGCGTATCGATCAACATCCATGCCACGGCCAACCCGGGCTCGTTTGTCGGCACGGATTTTCACCCGGGCATGGCGGCCCATGCCATCGACCTCGCGACTGCCGCCAACAACGGCGCCCGTCTGTATGACGACAGTTTCGAACAGCTGCTGACGCGCCATGATCTGCCGCAGTTCGACAGCATCAGCCTGCACGGCATCTGGACCTGGGTCAGCCGCGACAACCAGAAACTCATCGTCGAATTCGCCCGCC
Organism: Pseudomonas sp. HN2; assembly: GCF_020736465.1. NCBI lineage: Bacteria > Pseudomonadati > Pseudomonadota > Gammaproteobacteria > Pseudomonadales > Pseudomonadaceae > Pseudomonas > Pseudomonas sp. HN2. The sequence continues at coordinate 2,622,947 of NZ_CP085885.1, read as the reverse complement.
GTCACCTGAAACCCGGCGGCATGCTCTACGTCAGCTACAACTGCTTTCCGGGCTGGTCGCCGTCAGCGCCGCTGCGCAACCTGTTCAGCCTGCACGACCGCTTTGCCAATGCCTCCTCGCGCTCCGATCAGCGCATCGACGCCGCGCTGCAATTTTCCGAAGCATTGCTCGCGGCCAACCCGAAATACGCCGCTGCGGCGCCGAGCCTCGGCGCGCGGTTGCAGAGCATCAAAGGCCAGGATCGTCATTACGTCGCCCACGAATACTTCAACCGCGACTGGAATTGCATGTACTTCGCCGACATGGTCGATGCGCTGGCCCCGGCCAAACTCGACTACGCCACCACCGCCGTGCCGCTGGATTCGGTCGACCCGCTCAACCTGAGCGCTGAAGGCATGGATTTTTTGGAAACCATCGAACACCCGGTCATGCGCGAGCAAGCGCGGGACTACTTCGTCAACCAGCACTTCCGCCGCGATCTCTACGTGCGTGGCGCGACCCGCCTGTCCGCTGCCGAACGCCGCGCGCGAATGCTCCACACGCGTTTTGTGCTGCTGCAACCTTGGGAGACCGTGGCAGGCTCGGTCACCGGTCCTGCCGGCGAAGCGACCCTGCAACCGGAGATTTACGGCCCGGTACTCGATGCGCTGGCGGCGCAGGACTATGCCGCCAAATCGATGCGTCAGCTGCTGTCCGAGGCTGCGCTGGCTTACGACGACCTCGAACAAGCCCTCGCGGTGCTGATCGGCATGGGCGCTGTGGCGCCGTGCCAGAGCGAAGCTGCCGAGTCGCAGGTCAGCGGACGCTGCGCCGCACTCAATCTGCAACTATGCAAACGCTCGCTGTACGGCGCCAACATCCAGACCCTGGCCAGCCCGGTCACGGGTGGTGGCGTCACGGTCAGCCGCTTCCAGCAGTTGTTCCTGATTTCGATCAAACAAGGCAAACAGCAACCAGCCGAGTGGGCACAACTGGCGTGGGGGGTAATCAGCGAACAAGGTGAAGTGCTGGTCGACAACGGCCAGCCGCTGCTCACTGCTGAAGCCAATATTGCCGCACTGACCGCACAGGCGCAGGTGTTTGCCGAGCAAACGCTGGTGGTGCTGAGGGCGTTGAAGATCGCTTGACGCTTAAATCGGGTCTGTTTATCTCCACAGAACGACCCGGTCTGCTCCCTCTCCCTCGGGGAGAGGGCTGGGGTGAGGGGCTTTTGATTCTAGATGTCACGGGTGAACCCTGACCCTGAGCCAACCGTCCTGTTTCCGGAACTTTCCGCCCTCTGCCGTCCGTCCTGCCGCCTCGCAATAAACGAAATTTCCGCCGCACCCGCTCCTCACAACTATGCATGCGCTCACACCCACAAGGGTGACTGCGCGATAGCCTGGTCTGAGGAAAATTTGAATGTTCATACATAACAAGCGACTTCAGTACACCGTTCGAGTGGCCGAGCCAAATCCGGGTCTGGCCAATCTGCTTTTGGAACAATTCGGGGGCGCCAATGGCGAATTGGCCGCGGCAGCGCGCTATTTCACTCAAGCCTTGGCCGAGGAAGATCCGGGGCGCAAAGATCTCCTGCTGGACATTGCCACCGAGGAATTGAGCCACCTGGAGGTGGTCGGCTCGATCATCGTAATGCTCAACAAAGGTGCCAAGGGCCAACTTGCCGAGGGTGTTCAGGAAGAAGGCGAGCTGTATCGCGCGCTGAATGGCGCCGGTAATGACTCGCACATCACCAGCCTGCTCTATGGCGCAGGCGCGCCTCTGGTCAATTCGGCCGGTGTGCCGTGGACAGCGGCGTATGTGGATTCGATCACCGAGCCGACCGCCGATTTCCGTTCCAATATCGCAGCTGAAGCGCGGGCGAAAATTCTCTACGAACGCTTGATCAACATCACCGATGACCCTGGCGTGAAAGAGGCGCTTGGTTTCTTGATGACGCGGGAAATTGCCCATCAACAGTCGTTCGAAAAAGCCCTGCATTCGATCCAGCCAAACTTCCCGCAGGGCAAACTGCCAGGCATGCCGGAGTTCACCAACAAGTACTTCAACATGTCTGGCGAGCCAAACGTTCGTGGCCCGTGGAACGAGGGCGGTGCGTGGGAGTACGTGGAAAACCCAGAGCCGGCGGTCGACGGCGGCGATGGTCTGGCGACCGTCAACCTTCCTGCTGAAGACGAACAAGTGCTGGAAGCGATGAAGACCCGCACAGCCTCTGACCCACTCAGCGAACCGGTGACCGGTGCTGATCTGGGTTCCGGTTATGTGCAAGGCAGAGATGTCTGAACCCAGTCCGGCGGCCCCGTCCCGGGGTCGCCACTTGCTCAAGGAGAACAACATGAAAAGCAGCGAAGTTCTGGCACTGACCTCTGAACATTTTCAACGCTTGATGGAGCAGGCCTCCGCGGGTTTCGAACTGGACTGCCGACAGGCCTGTCGCGGGTTGAAAGTCAGCATGGCGGTGAATGTTTTCGGTCTGGGCACCCTGCTCCCGAATAATTTCGCCGACGAGACTACTGTCCAGCCATCGGACGAGCAGCCACCAGTCGATGACACCCCATCCATGATGCCCATGGTTGCCAAACGCGCATCCGCACAGCGAAGCGGCTCAGTGGACATGGCCGAACGTTTTCATCGGTGACAGGAGCGCGACATGAGAACGCATAAAAATCCGAGCGTCACCTCAGGCCTGACCATCGCCCCTGGAATTCAGTTTCTGCTGGGCTGTGCAATTTTTGCCGGCGGAACGCTGATCATGATGAGCGAACTGGCGGGAAGGTTTGTTGCGATGTGAGCGGTGGGTAGCTGCCTTGTGCATCGGCAAACCGCAAGCTCAAAACAGCACCGCAGCCGCTTCCCTCATGAAGATTTCGACAGTCTTCGGCCCTATCCCCTCGAACTCGGACAGGCGCTTCTCCAGCGCCTTACGATCCGCACTCGCTGCCACGATGTTACTGACCTTGCCGGCGTACTCGCGGTTGAGCTTGTTGGCCAACGCGAGTAAGCGCGCCGCCGTGCTCTCGTCGTAGCGCACGTAACGCGCCTGCCCCAGCATCGACACCAGTTGCCGATGCGTACACTGCGCGAGTTTTTGCGGCGTGTCTTTCTGATGCTGCTCTACTATGACTTGGTACGCCTTGGCGGCGATGGCGCCCTGAATCCTTTTGCCCATCAGAAAACTGGCAAGCAGCCATTTGAACAGGCCGCTTTCGTTGGCGGTGTGCAGATCGATGTTCAAGTCACCGGCCGTGATGATTTCACTCACAAGTCTCACCTTAAAGCGCGCTTCAGTTACAGATGTTGACCCGGCACCGCTTTGAACGATCCAATGGCCGCCGCTTGCCCAAGGCAATAAATTGAATCCCCAGTGGAAACGGATGGTCATCTTTCAGGAGATGAGAGATGACAAGCATAAGGACCTTCAAATGCTCGGTCGTAAACTGCCCGACAGCAAAGGGCATGACGCCGCAGAAACCGCTCCCATCAAAGCTGCCAGCGAGATAGCCGCTTTCCGCCTGACCGTGATCTTCATGCTGACGGTAATTCTGGCGTTTCTGGGAGTGGAAGGATGGCGGACGTGGCGTGACTACCACTCCGCGTTTTCGTCCGCCCGGGATTCGGTCACCAACCTCGCTCGGGCGACAGCACAGCATGCCGAGGACGCCATTCGCCAGGTCGACGTATTGACCGCCGCGCTGGGCGAGCGCGTCGAAGGCGATGGCTTGCAGAACATTGACGTGCCGCGCATCCACAAGTTGCTGGTCCAGCAGGCCAAGCTGATGCCGCAGCTGCACGGCCTGTTCATTTACGGCCCGGACGGGCACTGGATCGTCACCGACAAGGAAATCATCCCGGACCCGGCGAACAACGCCGACCGCGATTACTTCCAGTATCACCGCACCCACACCGATCGAAACGTGCGCATCGGCGATGTCGTCAAGAGCAAATCCACCGATGACCTGATCATCCCGATTTCGCGTCGCTTGAATAACCCGGACGGCTCCTTTGCCGGCGTGCTGCTGGGGACGATCAAGGTCAGTTACTTCGTCGACTATTACGGGGATTTCAAGATCGACGACAAAGGTGCGCTGGTCCTGGCGCTACGCAACGGCACCATCCTCGTACGTCGCCCTTTCATCGCTTCGGTGATCGGTCAGAGCCTCGCCGACAGTGAGGTTTTCAAGAATTACCTGCCCTATTCCAACCAAGGTATCGCCGAGGTCCGAGCCATCGTCGACGGCACCCAGCGTTTGTACGGTTACCGCGCCTTGACCACGTACCCGTTGGTGGTTGAAACCGGACTTTCCCGGGAATCGATCATTGCGCCGTGGCGCTGGGACCTGATCAAAACCGGATTCGTGTTGATGTCGGTAATCACGGCGTTCACGGTCTTCGGGCTGATTGTCTTGAGGCAATTGCGCCAACGCATGGTGATGGAAAAGGATCTGCGCAAGGCCCACCAGGCCATGAAGGACATGGCGTTGACCGACAGCCTGACCGGCCTGGCCAACCGCCGCCGCCTGGACACCGCACTGGCCGACGAGATTCGCCTGGCCAGACGTCAGGGGTCGTCGATTTCATTGATCATGCTCGACGTTGATCACTTCAAACTCTACAACGACACCTACGGCCATGCGGCGGGTGACGATTGCCTCAGCGCTGTCGGCCAAGCGATTGCGCAAGCGGTAAAACGGCCCGGTGATCTGGCCGTGCGTTATGGCGGCGAGGAATTCTCCGTGTTGCTGCCCAACACGGATATTCGCGGGGCCGCGCTTGTGGCCCAAGAAATACTTGAGGCTATTCGCTCCTTGCGGCTGGAGCACAGAGCCCATCCGCAGGGTCACGTCACTGCCAGTGCAGGTATTGCGGTTGGCAAACCGGCCGAACATGAAGTGACCCCCGCCACTCTTATCGAGTCGGCTGACAAGCTGCTTTATGCAGCAAAGCAAAAAGGTAGGGATCGCTACTGTATCGGCGATCAAGAGCTCGGCGCCTAGCCACCGCGCCTCAACGGGAGCGCAGCATCACCGCTGCGCGAACCCGCTGTACGCCAAACACCGTCATGCGCAGAAATTCCTGGTGACTGACCGGCAAGTGCTGGCAGTCCAGGCCGCGCTTGAGTTTGCTGTGATCGACATCCGGATCATGCAAATAGACGAAGTCCTGGTCACACGCGGTGATGATCACCCAATGCGGCGCTTTCAAGCGGGTGAATCGGTAGCTGCTGATCAGCACCACCGGTTTGTAGCCGGCCGCCAACGCCGCACCGACATCCAGACTGGACGCCAGCACCTGCTGCACTTGCGTGGTCGCCAGGTCTTGGGCAAAACCATCCTCGACCAGCTGCATGATCGACTTTTTCTCTGTGCTGCGTACGCCGTGAAGAAAAAGCGAGCCCTGGTGGCTGACCTCCAGGCGCACATCGAAACCGCGCCGCCAGGCGGCCAATGCGAGGCCCTGAGGGCTGCAGCCACCGTGGCCGGCGGTCATGAAAATGGTGGTTGCCTCGCGCCATAGCTGGATTTCCTCCGCTCGGGTCATGGCACGGGTCGGATCGATGGCGGACATCGCCATCAGCAGGCACGCCGCGCCGCAGGTGAATTCGGTGGTCTGCTGGTAGTACGGCACTTGGCGGGCGGGTGCGGGCGCTTCGCACAGGATGCGCTTCTCGTAGCGCAACGCCTCGCAGTGGTCTTCGTAATAGTCCTCGACGCTGGCAAAGCGCTGATAGCCGTTGGCTTCGTAGAGGCGGATGGCAGCGCTGTTGTCCGCGCGCACCTCCAGGCGCAGCCATGCGCAATTGCGCGCCAATGCGCAGGCCTGGGCTTCCTCCAGCAAACGCTGGCCAAGCGCGTGTCCACGCCACACAGGGCTGACGGCAATGGAATACAAGCGCCCCAGCGAAGTGCCGCGGTGAAAAAGCACCAAGGCATAACCGGCAAGTCTTGCGTCCGATGTAGCGACGATCAGCGCCGCGTTGGCTCGACTGAGCATCCAGCTGAAGTTGCGCTGATTCAATCTGTCGAGGGCAAAACACGCCCGCTCCAGTTCGAGCAGATCGTCGATATCGTCCATCGACGCAAAGCGAAAATCAAAAGACATGACCGCACCGTAAAGTTTGAGTAACGAACCGGGACAGGCCCAGTGGCCCGTGATTTATTGAAGCGGCGTCTTCTTCAACAGGGATTCATTACTCATGTCAGCGGTGCAAGCCAACGTGAACGAAGTATTAGACAAAACCGAGCATTCGACAATCTCCCTCAGCGAGGAACCTCCCAGTATCAAGCCCTCGGGGAGTCGATTGCTCATACTGGTCGAACGCAAGGATGACTGGGCTGATTACTTGCCCAGCGAGAGCCTGATGCTCGCTCAGGATTACCTTGAACACAGCGACGATTTTCCTCATCGCACCCAAGTCATCAACCTCTGCCGCAACTACAAATACCTCGGTCAGGGCTACTACTGTTCATTGCTGGCCGAGGCGCGCGGGCACAAGGTATTCCCCTCGGTTCGCACCGTCAGCGAGCTGGCGCGCAAAGCGCTTTACGGGGTCGGGCTGAATGATCTGGAACGCACCCTGGAGCGGGCGCTGGCCAACCATCCATACGGCGAAACCGAGGCTTTCACGCTGTCGCTGTACTTCGGCAAGGCCTCGATCGAGCCGCTGCAAGAGATCGGCCGTCAGCTGTTCGAGGCGTTCCCCTGCCCTATCCTGCTGGTGGAGTTTCGCCGTGGTGAGACCTGGCAGATAGCGGGCATCAAAGCCGGGGCGCTGCACAGGCTTCGCGACGAACAGCAGCACGTTTTCGCTGATGCACTGGATGCTTTCAATCGCAGGACGTGGCGTCAGCCAGCCTCCAAACGTGTGGCCCGATACGACCTGGCCATCCTGCATGATCCTGACGAAGCCCTACCGCCCTCGAACCCCGAGGCGTTGCAGCGTTTCATCGCAGCGGGCGAACAGCTGGGCATCGATGTCGAGCTGATCGAGAAAAAGGACTATGCGCGGCTCGCCGAATTCGATGCGCTGTTCATCCGCGAAACCACGCGAGTGGATGATCACACCTATCGGTTTGCCAAGAAGGCGGAAAGCGAAGGCCTCGTGGTGATTGACGATCCGTCGTCCATCCTGCGCTGCACCAACAAGGTTTATCTGGCCGACCTGTTGAAGCGCCGAGGTCTGGGCATGCCCGTAACGGAAATTCTCTACAAGGATCGTCCGCAGGAACTTGAAAACGTCGGGCGTCGCCTGGGTTTTCCCTTGGTACTGAAAATCCCCGATGGCTGTTTTTCACGGGGGGTTATCAAGGTCACCGATGCGCAAGCGCTGGCCACGGCTGCACAGGAATTATTCGAGCACTCGGTTCTGCTGCTCGCCCAGGAGTACTGCTACACCGAATACGATTGGCGCGTCGGCGTGCTCAATGGCGAGGCGCTGTATGCCTGCAGGTACTTCATGTCCAAGGGGCACTGGCAGATTTACAACCACAAGGCCCTGCCCGGCGAGATCAACGGCATGTGCGAGGCGGTGCCCGTCGAGCAAGCACCGCCCGACGTCGTGCAACTCGCAGTACAGACGGCAGGGCTGATCGGCGATGGCCTCTACGGCGTCGACCTCAAGCAGGCGGGCGATCGGGTTCTGGTCATCGAGGTGAACGACAACCCCAACCTCGACGCCGGCATCGAAGACGCGGTGCTGGGCGACGAACTGTATCGGCGCGTGCTGCAAGCGTTCACGCAGAGGCTCGAGCTCAAACACCGTGGCCAGGCGTGGTGAGCGATGATTGAACGCTATTGCATTGATTGCGGTGCACTGCGCCAGGGCACCGAAGACGAGACGACTGTCTGGCTGGCCGTCGCCCCGAACGCCGTCGAGCAATCGACGTTGCAAACACGTCTGGGCATTGGCGCTCAAGTGCTGGAGTCGTCACTGGATCCGGACGAGGTGGCCCGGATCGAAATCAAACCGGATCACCTGTTCCTGATCTGGAAGCGCCCGGAAAGCTTCGACGGGCGAGCATTCAACGTCTCGTCATTCGGAGTGGTGCTGAGCGAAAAGCGCCTGGTGGTTATTTGTGCGAGCAACTCGCTGCTCTCCAGCCTTGAGCAAGATGCGCAAATGACCGGGCCACTGGATGTGCTGATGGCGTTGCTCGCTGAAAGCGTTCATCACTACCTCGGGCATCTGCGCGTGGTCAAACAGATCGCTCGGGAGATTCAGCATCAGTTCACCCGTGCGATGGACAATCAGCAATTGGCGCAGATGTACAACCTGAGCGAAAGCCTCGTGTACTACGTGAATGCGATTCAAAGTAACGGCGCGGTGCTGACGCTGCTGCGCAACCACGGCCAACGCCAAGGCTTCAGTGACGGTCAACTGGAATCGCTGAACGACCTGATCGTGGAAAACGAACAAAGCTTCCAGCAGGCCAGAATTCACGCCAAGGTGTTCGCCAACCTCATCGAATCCCATGGCAATCTCGCCAACAACAGCATGAACCGGGCGCTGCGCAAGCTGACGCTGATCAACGTCGTGTTCCTTCCGTTGAACCTGATTGCCGGCATCGGCGGCATGTCGGAGTTCAGCATGATGACGTCCGGCGTTCCATGGTGGATGTCTTTCCCGGTGCTGATCGCTTGCATGGGTCTCGTGGGCGCGGGGATGGCGCTTGCACTGCGGCGCATGGCGTGAATCCGGGTCAGGTCCTGCCGCCGCCTGCGCCGCAGTTGAAGGTCAATTAGTCCGGCTGACCACCCGGATATCCGTAATCCCTACCCGCTCGGCCTGCTCAAGAATCTGCTCTGGCGTCGAATCCGCCGTGGGCATGACCAGGCTGTTTTCGGCATCGCCCAGATGTAGTTGCAGCAGATGCATCGCCGCGTCGTGCTCGGTCAGTTGCGCGTCCTTCAGTTCGAGCAGATAAGTACGAGGCTCGCCGTTGAAACGGTATTCGATGTGATAGGTGTACATGTTGTCGTCCGCGTCGGTGGGAAAAGGCACTGTTTATCCTGACGCGACGGTCAGCTTTTAGTTCAACCTGACTGCCATTTTGCGTTTGCAAACAAACTTTTTGCGCAGCGAAGCGTCCTCTTCTTAACTCTCCATAACAGCTGATCACAGCTAAGGACTGGCAATGACCTTTTTCATCTTCCTCTTGGCCTGCGCGGCGGCGGCAACCACTGGCGTGATGTTCAAACCCGGCCCGTGGTATGAATCGCTGACCAAGCCTTCGTTCACGCCGCCCAACTGGGCCTTTCCCGTGGCCTGGACAATCATTTACCTGCTGCTGGCCTGGGCCGGTTATCGCCTGAGCCTGATCCCCGGCAGCCAAACAGTGCTGGCCTTGTGGGCCGCGCAAATCGCTCTGAATACGCTGTGGACACCGGTGTTCTTCGGCGCGCATCAGGTGCTGGCGGCGCTGGTGATTCTGGCGGTGCTGTGGGTGGTCGTCGCGGTGATGGTCGTGCTCGCGCTGCAACTGGACGTGGTCACCGGGCTGATTCTGTTCCCGTACCTGGCGTGGCTGTGCGTTGCACTGGCGCTGAACTGCTCGATCCTGATGAAAAATCGCCTGTGAGCGATTTTCCCTGGCCGCAAGGCGAGCGCGAGCTGGCGCAGGTGCGCGCGTTCAACAAAAAGCTCGCCTGGCTGCCGCGCTTCAAGGTGCGCAATCGAGTCACCCCACGGCTGATTCAGGCGTTGTTGCGGGCGGGTCAGATCGGCGGCGCTGGCAAGCTGCGCCAGCATGGGCTGACCGCCGACCGGATGATCATCGACACGGTGCCGGTACGCATCATCCGCCCCAAGGGCAAAGCCAAAGGTGTTGTCGTGGATTTCCACGGCGGCGGCTGGGTGATCGGCAATGCGCAGATGAACGACCACTTCAACATCGCCATCGTCAACACCTGCGACGTGGCGGTGGTGTCAGTGGATTATCGGCTGGCGGTGTCGACGCCAATCGAGGGCTTGCTGGAAGACTGTCTGCGTGCCACGCGCGGTATCTTGAACGATGCTGAATTCGCCGGATTGCCCGTAGTAGTCGTCGGCGAATCGGCCGGTGGGCATCTGGCGGCGGCCACCCTGCTCGCCCTTGAATCTTCGCCGCAACTGCTGCAACGGATCTGCGGCGCGCTGCTGTATTACGGCGTCTACGACCTGACCGGCACGCCCAGCGTGCGCACCGCACCCGCCGATACTCTGGTGCTCGACGGCCCCGGGATGGTCGAAGCGTTACGCCTGCTTACGCCGGATATCAGCGACGAACAACGACGCCAGCCACCGCTGTCGCCGCTGTATGGCGATTTCAGCGGACTGCCGCCAGCGCTGCTGTTTGCCGGTGAGCTCGATCCGCTGCTGGATGACACGCGGCTCATCGCCGAGCGCTGGCGACACGCCGCACCGGTGGAAATGCATGTGCTGCCGGAGTGTCCGCATGGGTTTATTCACTTTCCCACGGCCACTGCTGAGAATGTGCTGGCTTACAGTCGGGAGTGGATTTCGGCGCGAGTGGCAAGCTACTCAGTGAAATCCGCCGAAATGAGCCCGGCGCTTTCGTAGCTGCCGATTGCATGGCGAGCCGTAAAAAACCGAGACAAGCAAAAGGCGCCCTCACCGGCGCCTTTTTTTGTTTGCGCTGAACCCTGCGCGCTCGTTCACCCCATGCCGATTGTGGCTCAAACCGTAAACAGTCTTTACCCGATCCGCGCCTGTTTCCCCCGCCAGCCGCCGCATAGAGTTCGTTCCAGCAGCACACTCAACTTCGGCAAAGGAAAACACCCATGAAAGTCTCAATGCTCGTCCTCGCACTCTTCGGCTTCAGCTCGGTGGTCATGGCTCAGGATTCGACTACCACGCCTCCCGTCGAGCAATACACCTACGCCAGTCACCTCGACGTCGCCAAAATCATCTCGGAAGATCCCGTGCCGGATGTCTGCGCCGTAGTGCCGATGCACATGACTTATCAGGACTCTCAAGGCAAACAGCACATCCTGCAATACGAGGTCATGGGCAGCGGCTGCAGCAACGGTTGATCGGGCCAATACCTCGCACACCCATTGCGTCTCAGAGTTGGCTCGCTGAGACGCAAATGCTTTACCGCTTCAATCGATAAGCGCCTGAGCAGTGCTCGCCAACTGCGCGCCGACCCGGGTTTTCAAGGTATCGATGAATCGCGTGATCTTCGCATCGACAAACTGGCGAGACGTGTAGACCGCGTAAACATTGCGCTCGTAGGTGTGGTAATCGGGCAGCACCCGCACCAGCCTGCCGGTACGCAAATCGTCGATCGCCGTGAAGCCTGCCAACAGACCAATCCCCGCCCCTTCGCGAATGGCCACGGCCATTGCGTCCATATCGTTCACGCTGAAACTCGGCCCGCTCGGAATGAAAGTCGCATCGCCCGCCTTGCTTTTGAGCTGCCATTCATCGCGCACGTAATCCACCGTACCGAGCAGCAGGCATTGATGATCGCAAAGCTGCTCCGGCGTTTTGGGTGCGCCATGCCGCGCCAGGTATTCCGGGGAGGCCACCAGTACGCAGTGACTGACGCCGATCTTCTGGCTGACATACGCCGAATCCGGCAGCGTTCGCGCGATCAGAATGGACACGTCCAACTGATCCTCAAGCAGATTGGGCATGCGTTGGGAGAGCATCAAATCGACGGTCACTTCGGGAAACGCCTGGCGATATTCCAGCACCGCGCCGGTCACCAGTTGCCTGGCCAGTCCGGGCACGCAGTGCACCCGTAACGTCCCTCGTGGTTGCAAGGCGGCATTGCTCGCCTCGGCTTCGGCGCTTTCCAGGTCAGCGAGAATCTTCACGCAGCGTTCATAAAACCGCCGGCCCGCATCGGTCACCGAGAGACGCCGGGTCGAGCGTTGCAACAGGCGGGTGTCGAGCACGTTTTCCAACGCCGAGACCGCACGCGATACGTTACCGACGGTGGAGTCGAGATGGTTGGCCACGGCAGTGAAACTGCCCATCTCGACTACCTTGATGTACACCGACATGTTTGAAAGTTTGTCCATCCTGATCGTCCTGTAGAACTGCCACTCACTGCGGATAAGGACGGATGCTACACGCTCGCCCCTGCGCTCGATATTACCTTCTGGGACAACAATGATTCCCTCGTGGCCGGCTAAATCAAACGGCACGCCTTCCATAGACTGGATTCCACGGGACGCCTGAACCACTGCGTACAAGGCGCCGAATGAATCCTTAACCATGAAGGCGACATCCATGAACACTCTTTACGATCCGCTCTATCTCTTCATCGGTGGTCAATGGCTCACCGCCCAAGACCGCGCTACCGCTGCCGTGGTCAACCCGGCAACCGGCGAGGAAATCGGTCAGGTGCCACTCGCCACCGCAGACGATCTGGATCACGCCCTCGAAGTCGCTCGACTGAGCTTCGACCAATGGCGCCAGACCGTGCCGGACCAGCGCGCAAAAATCCTCAAGCGCGCCGCCGACCTGATCCTCGAACGCGCCCCGCACATCGCTGCGCAAATGACGCTGGAAGAAGGCAAGCCACTGCGCGAAAGCCTCGATGAAGTGACCCGTGCGGCGGAATATTTCGAGTGGTTCGCCGAAAGCGCACGACGCATCGACGGCCGTGTCGTCCCGGCCAATCGTCCGGGTGTACTGCAACTGGTCAAACGCCAAGCCATCGGCCCCGTCGCAGCGTTCACACCGTGGAATTTCCCGGCCATCACCCCGGCGCGCAAGCTCTCGGCAGCGCTGGCTGCCGGTTGCAGTGTGGTGCTCAAGCCCGGCGAGGAAAGCCCTTCCACCGCGCTGGCCCTGGCCCGGGCGCTGGACGATGCCGGCTTGCCCAAAGGCGTGCTGCAAGTGGTGTTCGGCGTGCCGGATCAAGTTTCAAGCCATCTGATTGCCTCACCGATCATTCGCAAAGTCACCTTCACCGGTTCGGTGCCGATCGGTCGGCTGCTCTCGGCCCGCGCTGCCGAAGGCGTCAAGCCGATCACTCTGGAACTGGGCGGCCACGGCCCGGTGCTGGTGTTTGCCGACGCCGACATCGAAAAGGCTGCTGTGGAAGGCGTCGCCAATCGCTTTCGCGGCACCGGTCAGGTGTGCATTTCCTCGACTCGTTTTCTTATCCAGCGTGAGGCCTACGCCGAGTTTGTCGAGCACTTCGTCGCGGCCACCCAGGCGTTGAAAATCGGCGATGGCATGGATCCGCAAACCCAGGTCGGCCCTCTGGCCAACACACGGCAACTGGCGAAGATGGAGCAACTGATCGCCGACGCCGTCGAGAAAGGCGCGCGGGTGCTGGCCGGTGGCGAAGCGTTGCCGGGCGCAGGCTTCTTCTTTCAGCCCACCGTATTGGCCGATGTGCCGATGAGTGCGCGAATCATGCACGAAGAACCCTTTGGCCCCATCGCGATACTGATGCCTTTCGATGAGTTGAGCGACGGCCTGCAAGAAGCCAACCGCCTGCCCTACGGCCTCTCGGCCTACGCGTTCACTTCCAATGCGCGCACCGCAATCGACGTCGCCGATGGCCTGGAAGCCGGAATGATCGGCATCAACCAGTACCGCATCGTCGCCACCGAACTGCCCTTCGGCGGCATGAAGGAAAGCGGCCACGGTTCTGAAGGTGGCATCGAAGGCATCGAGCACTATCTCACCAACAAATTCATCAGCCAGGTTTAAGGGGATTTCCATGTCGACTATCGATTTCAGCAGCCCACGCGAAGCCGCCCGCGCCTTCACCCCGAAACTGGCGCAATTCGTGGACTCAACGCTGTACCCGCAGATCTGGAGCGACCCCGCCTTGTCACCCCGCGAGCGCAGCCTGATCACTGTCGCCGCGCTGATTGCCGGCGGCCACTGCGAAGAATTACCCGCGCACCTGCGCCGTGCCGTCGGCAATGGCGTGAGCCATGAAGAGTTGTCGGCGGCGATCACGCACCTGGCCTTTTACGTCGGTTTCCCGGGCGCCATCACCGCCTCGGCCATCGCCAATGCCACGCTTGCCGACACGGAGCAACGCTGAGATGAAAGCCATCAAGCTGAAAGAATTCGGTTCGGCAGAAGTGCTGCAACTCGGCGAAGCGCCCAACCCTGAAGTACGCCCGACCGACCTGCTGGTGCGTGTCTATGCGGCCGGCGTGAACCGTGCCGACCTGACTCACCGAACCGGCGGCTACGGCCATGCGAACTTCGGCGACTCGTTGATCATCGGTCTGGAGATTGCCGGGGAAGTGCTCGAGACCGGCAGCGAGGTCAGCGGATTCGCCGTCGGCGACCGGGTGATGGGCGTGGTCGGCGGCGGCGCCTACGCCGAACTGGCGCGCATCGACTACCGCATGGCCATGCCGATTCCGGAGCAGCTCGACTATGTGCACGCCGCGGCGATTCCCGAAGTGTTCGTCACCGCCCACGAAGCGATGCTGCACCTGGCCCGACTCAAGTCAGGCGACTCAGTGCTGATCCATGCCGCCGCCGGTGGCGTCGGCTCCGCTGCCGTGCAACTGGCCTACGCCACCGGCGCCACGGTGTACGCGACCACCGAAGGCAGCAAGCTTTCGCGCGTCGAACACCTGGGCGCCGACGTGGCCATCGACTACAAAACCGAGGATTTCGCCGCAGTCATCGCCGACAAAACCCAAGGGCGCGGCGTCGATGTGATCATTGATTTCATCGGCGCGCCCTACTTCGCGCGCAACATAGCCTCGCTGGCCCACGGTGGTCGCCTGGTGCAGGTCGGCATTCTTGGCGGCGGCGGCAAGGTCGACGTGGAGCTGGAGCACATCCTCTACCGACATCTGCAAATCATCGGCACGGTGATGAAGTCGCGCACCCAGCCGGAGAAGCACGCGATGATCCAGCGCTTTCGCGACCACTGGCTGAAACGCTTCGCCGGCGCTGCGAGTCTGGAACCGGTGGTGGACAGCACCTTCCCGCTAACTCGCGCAGCCGATGCCCATCGGCGGATGGAGTCTTCGCAGAATGTCGGGAAGATTATTCTGACGATGCAGCCGGAGGATTTGCGCTAAGACAGACGTAAGAAAAGGCCAGTCAGTTGAGCTGACTGGCCTTGGTTTGTCTGACGTTTGCGCTGATCAGCTCACCTTGATCACAACCTTGCCAAACGCCCCTTTCGCCAGATGCTCATAGGCCTCGCGCGCCTGTTCGAACGGATACACATGGTCGATCACCGGGCGAATGTCGTGCTCGGCGAGGAACACGTTCATCCGGTCGAACGATGAACGCGGTGCCACCGCAATGCCGCGAATGGTGGTCTGGCGGAAGATCAGCGGCATCAGGTTCAGCTCGACGGTCTGCCCTGTCAGAAAGCCAATCTGCGCAATCCGCCCCGAGGCCTTGGTCGCTGCTACCGACTGATTGATGCCATTGCCTCCCGCCACATCGAGCAGCAGATCCACCCCCTTGCCCTCGGTAAGTTTGAGCACCTCGTCCGCCCAGTTCGGCGTGCTGCGGTAGTTGATGCCGGCGACCGCGCCCAGCCGTTTTACCGCGTGCAGATTGTCATCGCTGCTTGAGGTTGCGATGACTTTGGCGCCCAGCGCGGTGGCGATCTGCACGGCGAAGATCGATACGCCGCCGGTGCCCTGCACCAACACGGTATGGCCCGGTTGAATCGCGCCGAAATCCACCAGCGAGTACCACGCGGTGAGCGCAGCGATTGGCAGCGTCGCCGCCTCTTCATCGCTCATATTGGCCGGCGCGCCGACGGCGCTGTCCTGGTGGATGATCATGTACTCGGCCAAGCCGCCCGGCAGCGGCGAACCGAAGCAATAATCCGGTTCGTTCGTCCCCGGCTCGCCGTCCAGCCAGCGCGAGTACAGATGCGAATTGACCCGGTCGCCGACCTTGAAACGAGTCACACCGTCACCGATGGCGACCACGGTACCGGCGGCATCGCTGACCGGAATCAGGGGTTTCGGCACCAGGTGCGGCTCGTAGATGCCGTCAACGATGGCCTTGTCGCGGAAATTCAGCGATACCGCGCCGACCTTGACCAGCAGCTCGCCAGCCTTGGGCTGCGGCGTTTGCGTCTCGCCCAGTTGTAGATTGTCGAGCCCGAAATCTTTCAGTAACCACGCTTTCATGGTGAGCCTCCAAATACACGTTATTGGCCGCAAACCCTCAGCAGGTTTGCCTTGAGCCCATGATTGGCTTTAACAGCAGCGCAATAAATGCTTGGAAACAGACATGATTGTTCTATTCTCAGGCAACAAAACCCGACACTGAAGCTCACCGGGAAAGTCATGGAATTACTGCAATCGATGCGCCTGTTCGCCCGACTCGCGGAGCTGGGCAGTTTCACCAAAGCCGCCGAGTCGCTGGACATCGGCCGGCCGCAGGTCACTCGCTATATTCAGGAACTGGAAACGTCGCTGGGCGTGCGCCTGTTCCAGCGCACGACAAGGAAAGTGGCACTCACTGCCGAGGGTGAGCTTTTCTATCAGCGGGTCCAGGAAATTCTGGCCGAGATCACCGCCGCCACCACCATGTTCGATCGCACCGGAGCCACGCTGTCCGGCCGCCTGCGCATCGACATTCCCACGGCGTTCGCGCAGCTGGAATTCATCAAAAGCCTGCGCGAATTCACCGACACCTACCCCGGCATCGACATGGTGCTGGGCGTCACCGATCGCGCGGTTGATCTGGTCGGCGAAGGCATCGACTGCGCGCTGCGCATCGGCGAACTGCCCGACTCAACCCTGATCGCCCGCCCTATCGCCTTGGCGACCATGGTCACCTGCGCCGCGCCCGAGTATTTGCGCGAGCACGGCACACCGGAAACGCTTGCAGATCTGGCGAATCATCAAGGCGTGAACTTTCTCTCGGGCCAGAACAACCGCACCTTGCCCTGGCAGTTTACAGTTGAGGGCAAACAGAAAACCTACGTCAGCCGCAAGGGTATTACCGTCACCGAGTCGAACGCCTATGTGCAGTGCGGCGTATCAGGCTTCGGCATTATTCAGGCGCCGGGTATTGCGGTGGCCGAGCATTTGGCCAGTGGTGCGCTGGTGGAAATTCTGCAACCGCTGCGTCCGCTGCCTCGACCGGTGTCGCTGCTGTATCCAAGCCGCACGCATCTGCCGGCGCAGGTGCAAGTGTTCATCGAATGGTTGCAGGTGCGGTTTGTGCAGTTGCACGCAGCGTGGGTGCAGGACTGAAGTCAGGCCTCCTCACTCCCAGCCGTGCGCCTCTTCGATAAAGTGCAGCACTGCACTGGAGCGCTCGTCGATGCGGGAAATCAGCGACAGCTCACTGACCATTTCCGCCTGATTCAGCGGGATGATCCGAATGCCCGGCATGCTCAAACGAGTGACGGCCTCAGGCACGATACTCAAACCGATGCCCGCCGCCACCAGGCCCGGGATGCTCATCAGTGACGGCACGTACATGATGTTCTCGGGATGCAGCTGGTTCTGTCGGCACGCCTGCAGTGTATGCGAGGTCAGGCCGATGCCGGCGCTGTCCTGCAACAGCACGAATTTCTCGTGGCGCAGTGTCGCCAGCTCACCGCTGAAGCTGTCCGCCAGTTCATGGTTGTCCGGGATCAGCAAGACAAGCCGTGACTGGCTGAAATGATGGGTGCGAAGACGGTCCGGCAAGTGATCCTTGAACACGCGGGCAAATGCCAGATCGAGCTTGTGATCGAGCAACATGTCGAACTGCGCGCGGATCCCGGCATCCACCAGCGACACTTTGACTTCAGGGAATGTGCTGAAGTAATGCCGCAGCAATTGCGGCAGGTTGGCCTCGAACAACGCCGAGTGATAACCGATGTTGATTTCGCCTACCTCACCGCGCCGTGCACGTCGCGCGGCCGCCGTCGCCCGCTCACTGGCCTCTATCGACTGCCGCGCGTGTGGCAGGAATGCCTCGCCGGCGGCCGTCAACACCACGCTACGGTTTTCCCGGCGGAACAATGCCAACCCCAATTCGGCTTCCAGCGTACGCATCAATTGGCTCAACGCCGGTTGCGCGATGTCCAGTTGTTCGGCTGCCCGGCTGAAATGCTGAAGCTCGGCGGCGACTACGAAGGCTTTCAGATGACGCAATTCCATTTCAATGATCCATAAGGCTGGCTTATCTATTTATCGTGATTTCGATAATTATTCTCTAGAGCGAATGGGCTACTGTCTACTGACTTCGACGATCTGCCCAGGCCAGCGCTGAGCGCAATCGTACGGGGACCCCGTAACCATAAAAATAATGACGAGCCCCTCAATGAGCACAATCAGTCACGAGACACACGATTTGCGCATGCCTCGCAAAGCGGTGACCGCTGCGACCATCGGCACTGCGCTGGAATGGTTTGACTTCACCCTGTACGGCGCGGTGTCGGCAACCATCCTGCCCAAGCTGTTTTTCCCGGCCATGGAGCCGACCGCCGGGCTGCTGGCATCGCTTGCCACATTCGGCGTCGGACTCGCCGCCCGACCGCTGGGCGCGATTACCTGTGGCTACCTCGGCGACAAACTGGGCCGGCGCAACCTGATGCTCGCCACGGTCACCCTGATGGGCCTGGCGTCGGTGTTGATGGGGCTGTTGCCCACCTATGCGCAAGTGGGGATTCTCGCGCCGATTCTGTTGGTGCTGCTGCGCATCATCCAGGGCTTCGCGCTCGGCGGTGAATCCACCGGGGCGCAATTGATGGCGCTGGAACATGCCACGCCCGATCGTCGCGGGCGCTATTCCGGGCTGCTCGGTCTGTGTTCACCGCTGAGTCAGATATTGGCCAACGGCGTGCTGATGGGTCTGGCTGCTACCCTCTCAAGCGAACAGTTTGAAAGTTTCGGCTGGAGAATTCCTTTCCTGCTGAGCTTCGTGCTGGTGATCGTCGCGATCTATATCCGCCTGAAGGTCGATGAAACCCCGGCCTTCGTCGCGTTGAAGAAGAACCCGGTCAAACAGGAAAGAAGCCCGCTCAAATCGGCCATGGGCAGCCACTACAAGACCATCCTGCGTCTGATGCTGTTTTTCTGCTCACCCGCGGCGCTGTTCTACCTGATCGTGATTTTTTCCCTCAGCTACCTGACCAAGCATCTGGGCTTCAGCCAGTCGACAGGCTTCATGTCGCTGATGGTCGCCAACGTGTTCGCGATTGTCGGGGCGTTGGCCGGTGGCTATCTGTCTGATCGCTGGGGGCGCAAGAAAGCGCTGGCGTTCGGCTCGTGCATGACCCTGCTGATCCTGTTCGTCTACTTCCCGATTCTCAACACGCTGAACGTCGCCGCCATCATGGCAATCATGGGTCTGTTCCTCGGTTTCACCCAGTTTCAAAGCGGCATCCAGCCAGTGGCGTTTGCCGAAGCCTTTCCCACCCAGGTGCGCTATTCCGGCTCGGCCCTCGCCTATACCGGCGCCAACCTGGTGATCGGCGGCCCGATGCCGATGATTGCCGTGTGGCTGATGAGCCAGTCCGACAATTCGCCATGGCCTCTGGTGACGCTGTGCGCGGTGATCAATCTGATTTCGCTGGCGATGATCCTCATCGGCCCGGAAACCCGCGGCATCGACCTGAACGCCGTGACGCCAGACAACGCCGACACAACGGCCACACCCGCCCTCTCTCCAAATAACGCTGCAGGACGACCATGAACCGCACTGTCTTTATTCTCAACGGCCCGAATCTGAATCTATTAGGCCGCCGTGAACCGCATATCTACGGGCACACCACTCTTGAGCAAATTCGTCTGAGCAGTGAGCAACTGGCCGGGGAACTTGATCTGCACTGCGTGTTTCGCCAGACCAACCACGAAGGCGTGA
This sequence comes from Pseudomonas sp. HN2, assembly GCF_020736465.1. Taxonomy (NCBI): domain Bacteria; kingdom Pseudomonadati; phylum Pseudomonadota; class Gammaproteobacteria; order Pseudomonadales; family Pseudomonadaceae; genus Pseudomonas; species Pseudomonas sp. HN2. The sequence continues at coordinate 2,603,176 of NZ_CP085885.1, read as the reverse complement.
TAGTCGACTGGATTCAGGAAGCTTTCGAACAAGGCGCAGCAGTGATCATCAACCCGGCCGGCCTGTCGTTTCATTCCATCCCGGTACTCGACGCGCTGAAGTTGCTCAGCACACCGCTGATCGAACTGCATCTGTCGAACATCCACGCACGTGATGAATTGCATCGCCACTCGATCATGTCCGGGGTGGTCAATGCCGTGATCTGCGGCATGGGCGCCGACGGTTATGCGCTGGCGATACGGGCGGTCGATGACTTGTTGCGTCGATAGAAAGCGCGCTGGGCTCGTTCAGTGAACGCTGACGAGCCCCCCTTCAGCGCAACAGAATCAGGCAACTCGCCAACAGGATCTGCCTAACGCCAACACCACCCTGCCCCCTAATCTGAACCCATGCAGAACACACCTCTGCAAACGGGTTAACCAGATGCTGATCTGAACGACCCGGACCTCAATCTCGATTTGACCGGAGTCACCGCCATGAAAACTGTAAGCCAACTGATCGCCGTCGCCACTTTCGCCCTCAGCGCCAGCGCATTCGCCGTACCGAGCAATCAGGAAGATCGTTTCTTTACCCAGGTCAGCGAGCCACAGCAGACTGTTGCCGCCGACGGTTCAGACCGCACCCCACTGGGTGAGGCGCTCGCCGCTGACGGATCGGACCGCACCCCGGGTCGTCGCGCAGCCTAAGCGCGTGATGCCCAGAACAGAAAAGTCCTGCGGGTTTGAAACCTGCAGGACTTTTCCGCTTTTTGGGACCAGCGCTGAACCACTTGATCGCAACCAAATTGATAGGAACAGGCAATACTAAGATCCGATTCGGCATCGTCCGCCAGCGATATCCGCCCTAGCATGGCCTCTCTCATCGCCTGCAGGAGTAAAGATCCATGAAGACCCTTTTCATCACTGGTGTCAGCAGCGGCTTCGGCCAAGCGCTGGCCGCGGAAGCACTCGCCCAGGGCCATCGCGTGATCGGCACAGTACGCAGTGAATCCGCGCTGGCAGACTTCGAGGCGCTGTCGGCCGAGCGCGCACATGGCGTGCTGCTGGACGTCACCGATTTCGCTGCCATCGATGCGGTGGTTGCGGCGGTGGAGGATCGTCACGGCCCGGTGGATGTGCTGGTCAATAACGCAGGTTACGGTCATGAGGGGATTTTCGAAGAGTCCTCACTGGAGGAAATGCGCCGGCAGTTCGACGTCAACGTGTTTGGCGCAGTGGCGGTGACCAAGGCATTCGTCCCGTATTTTCGCCAGCGCCGTGCGGGACATATCCTCAATATCACCTCCATGGGCGGCCATATCACCATGCCGGGGATCGCCTATTATTGCGGCAGCAAATTTGCCCTGGAGGGCATCTCCGACACCTTGAGCAAGGAGCTTGCGCCCTTCGGTATTTTTGTCACCGCCGTAGCGCCGGGGTCATTTCGCACCGACTGGGCAGGCCGCTCGATGCAGCGCACGCCGCGCAGTATCAGTGATTACGACGCAAGCTTCGATCCGGTGCGCAAGGCCCGCGAGGAGAAAAACGGCCGCCAACTGGGCGATCCGCAGAAAGCTGCACGCGCCATGCTGACGGTAATCGACAGTCCAAACCCGCCGGCTCACTTGCTGCTTGGCAGTGATGCTCTGGCGTTGGTGCGTGACAAGTTGCAGCGCACGGCGGAGAGTATTGAGCAATGGGAAGACCTTAGCCGCTCGACGGATGGCTGAAGGCACGAAGATCAAGAGCCCCTCACCCCAGCCCTCTCCCGGAGGGAGAGGGAGCCGATCTCGGTGGATTCAAATCCTGAGCCTGCCTCGACGATTTCCGCAGGGCTTATTGCGCCAGAACAGCGCGGTCAGCATTCGGCGCGATTTTTCAGGTCGCCATATCCCGACCAAACACCACGGTCAGTCCCCTCTCCCTCTGGGAGAGGGCTAGGGTGAGGGCTCTGTCTGACACCCCGCCAATTAGCCAGACAGGTTCAAACTCGCCTTTTCACAAGAGGAGACCCACAACCCATGCCGAAACCGAAAGACCCGCTCACAACACGCATGGTCCAGTTGATGAGCCAGCTCGCCCCGCTGGAAGGCTACAACCTCAGCCCGCTGGACGATGTGCGTTTCCTGCGTTCCAACCGTCCGCTGACACGCACGCCGGTGTTGTACGAACCGGGCATCGTGATCCTCTGTCAGGGGCGCAAACGCGGTTATCTCGGCGATGAAGTCTACGTCTACGACGCTCAGCATTATCTGGTGGTGTCAGTACCGGTACCCTTCACCATGGAAACCGACGCCAGCGAAGCCGAGCCGATGCTCGCGGTGTACGTGCGTCTGGATTTCGCCCTGGCTGCCGAGCTGATTCAGCCAGTGGATGAGCTGTGGGATTTCCCCACGTCCCAGCCGATGGGCATGTACGCCTCGCCTCTCGACGAACCGCTACGCCAATCGACCCTGCGCTTTCTTGAAGTGATGAGCAACGATGCCGACGCGCGAATCCTCGGCCCGGCGATGCTGCGTGAGCTCTACTACCGCATCCTCACCGGCGAACAGGGCGGCACCCTGCGCGCCGCCATCGCCCAGCAAGGCCAGTTCGGCAAAGTGACCCGTGCCATCCACAAGATTCACAGTTGCTATCACCAGCATCTGGACGTAGAAGCCTTGGCGGAAGAAGCGCAGATGAGCGTGCCGAATTTTCATCTGCACTTTCGCAAGGTCACCGACTCCTCGCCGATGCAGTACCTGAAGTCGACGCGATTGCACCAGGCGCGATTGCTGATGCTGCGCAATGACCTGACCGCGGCAAAATCGGCATTTCTGGTCGGTTACGAAAGTGCCTCGCAATTCAGCCGTGACTTCAAACGCCTCTTCGGCCGCACACCGCTAGCGGAAGTGGCGTGGATGAAACAGGCCTATGCGCTGCCGGCACCGGCGACTGCGTCGCCGTTTGTGTCTTCGCACTGACTTCACCCGCGTCTTGAACACACAGAAATCCACATTGAAGGGAAGAAAGTGAATCTGAGAGCTGAGATTGAAAACGCATTTGGACCCCAGGCATTCGCCCGCCCGCTTTTCTATTCCTGGCCCGGAGGATTGCGTTTCGAACTCTCCGAAACGGGCGGAATGATCGAGCAATTTTTGACCGCTATGCGCAAATCCATAACCATCTGCGGCGACATTTTCCAGGGGGACGCATCGTTTGTCGCATGCCTGCGCATTCATTCCGGTCGCAATCGATTCGCCCATCGCAGCACTCTTCGCGCCCTTAAATCTGCTGGCATCGACACTCCATCAGCGCTGTGCATCTGGAGCGAAGAAATAGATAACGAGGAATGGTTCAGTGAGGAAGAGCCGGAATACTGGGTCAACGTCGCCTTCGAAGCGTCTGCCGCCCGCATTCAAGCATTACTCTGGTGCGCATTGGCCAAGGATTTCGCCGACATCCAACCGCGTGCGAACTGTGCTGTCTACCTGTTCAATCTGCACAAGCGAGTCATGGTCTTTCCCTATGACGACAGAGGCATGGACGTGGTTGGGACCAACACCGAGCAACTTTCGCAGCTCTATCAACGACACCATGCCTGGCTGCTCGACCATGACCGCGCAGCGATGGAAGCCTCATTCGGCAGGCACAACCGTTAGGTGAACGCTACCGCTCCAACGTTTTCGCCATGATGATCGTGCGCTCTTCTTGATGAAACTCATCTCTGACTTTCTTGAAGCCGAGCGAAGCATAGAAGCCTTCTGCGGTGACTGAGGAAGGAACGCGCAGTAGGTGGAAACCTGCGTCCATGGCGAGTGATTGTATGCTCTTCATCAGCTGTCTTCCGACACCCATTCCTTGAAAGCCCGGGTCGACAAAAACGCTTCGAACAACGTCTCGATCGAGACTTGCCGTTGCGACGATTTGACTGTCGAGCGTAGCGACCAGCACCTGACGCTCAGTCAAAAAACGAAGGATCTTCGAGGGCGAAAAACTTTCAATCACTCGATCAATGATTTCGGGAGGATAGTCGCGGGCATTGCTCTCACGGAGCGTCTTGATGATCGTTTCACTGATAGCCGATGCATCCGCATCGCTCGCGATGTGAATTTGAATATCCACCCAGGAGCTCCTTGCTTGTCAGTTCCGTGTACAGCACTTATCGCAGCAAATTCCCCATCCGCATAGTGCTTGCCCCCTTCTGTGTTTCCTCGCCCAATCACACAGGTCAGCCACCTGCATCAGGATGGGATCATGAACACCACGGCCATTCCCGAAGGCTTCACTCCATTCACCCGCAGCAGTCCGTTGCTGGATCTGCTCGGCCCGATCTACGCCAGGGGTCAGGGGCTGCAATTGGAACTGGGTTTACTGACCGACTCCCGCCACGCCAAGGGACGCGGTACTTTGCATGGTGGTGTATTGGCGACTTTGGCCGATGTGGGGATGGGTTACGCCATGGCCTTTGCCAGCGATCCGCCGCAGCCGTTGATCACGGCGAGCATGACCCTGGATTATCTCGGTGCGGTGCAAATCAACGAATGGCTCGAAGTGCGTCTTGAACACTCCAAAAAGGGACGTCAACTGGCGTTTGCTGGCGTCAGTCTGCACGTCGGAGAGCGAACGGTCGCGCGCGCCAGTGCCGTATTCGCGGTGCCGCTGAGCTGAAGCGCGAAACCTCAGTCTGAGGCTTCAGGATCGTCCCGCGCCGGCACAGGGATTTGCCACGAGGGTTTCTTGCCGATCTGGCTATCGAAGGTGCGTCGCGCTTCGCGGAAACCCTCGACGTTTTCCACCACCCAAGTCCAGATCGGCGACATCCGCACCAGCAATCCCATGCCCAATGGCGTCAGTTCGTACTCGACGTGCGGCGGCACCTGGTCGAGCTCGCGCCGGGTCAGCAGGCCGTCGCGTTCAAGCGCACGCAGGGTTTTGGTCAACATGCGCTGAGTCACGCCGGTCATCTGCCGTTTGATCTCGGCGTGACGCATGGTGCCGTAGACACCCAAGGCATGCAGGATGCCCAAAGACCAGCGACTACCGGCGTGTGCAAGCACTTCGCGGCGCACGCCATCATCGTCTCGTCTGAGCGTCTGGCAGATCGCTTCTGCCTCACTGAGCGCTTGCTGATCAGTCATTTCTTCACTTGGTATCACGCGTGTGCCTTCTTCTGAGTGCTGCCCGATCGTGCCAGCATTTGGCGATCTTACATGCAGATCTCAGGAGACATCATGACCGAATCGAACCACCCTTCCGCGCAATCCATTCTCGTCCTGGGCGCAGGCGAGCTCGGCCTGCCGGTTTTGCGCAACCTTGCGCGAGCAGCAAAGCGCTTGCCCGGCAGCACGATCAGCGTCCTGCTCAGGGCCTCGACGATCAACAGTCAGGTGCCGGAAAAGAAAGCCGAAATCGATGAACTGCGCAGTCTCGGCGTGCAGATGGTGGCGGCAGATCTGGTCAACGATTCAATCGACGAACTGGCCGAAGTCTTCGCACCGTTCGATACCGTCATTGGCTGCGCCGGCATGGTCGCTGGTCGCGAGACGCCGATGAAGCTGGCGACTGCTGCGCTCAAGTCGGGCATCAAACGCTACTTTCCCTGGCAGTTTGGCGTGGACTTCGAAGTGATCGGCCGGGGCAGTCCGCAGGATCTGTTCGATGCTCAGCTCGACGTGCGCGAACTGCTGCGCGCGCAGGACAAAACCGAATGGGTGATCATCTCGACCGGCATGTTTACCAGCTTCCTGTTTGAGCCAGTATTTGAAGTCGTTGATTTCGACAACGACACCGTTAACGCCCTGGGCAGCCTGGACACCGGCGTGACGCTGACGACCCCGGACGACATCGGCAAGCTGACCGCAAAAATCGTTTTCTTCGAACCGCGTTTTCGCAACGAGATCGTGTATCTGTCGGGCGACACGCTGACCTATGAACAGGTCGCGGGCCTTCTCGAACGCGTGCTCGGACGGCCCTTCAAGCGTAACGTCTGGACAGTGCCACACCTGATGCAGGAACTGGAAAAAGACCCCACTCACCACATCAAAAAATACCGCGCGGTGTTTGCCCAAGGTCGAGGTGTGGCGTGGCCGAAAGCGGGCACGTTCAATGAGCAGCGGGCGATTCAGGCCACGACGGCTGAGCAGTGGGCGAGGGAAAATCTTGGGCTGTCTGAAACCTCGTAAAGCTTAGTAGCATGTGGCCACTTTTCGGTATCATCTGCTTTTGAAAAGTCCGATGGTATCCAGGAGCAGTACATGTACGGGAATGGCAGATTTGGCTTGACGCTTTTGGCTGGAGCATTGGCACTGAGCGGTTGTACTTCACTGTTTCAGGGTAAACAGTATCAATTTCCCCGGCCGGATGAACCCTCGGCGACGGTCAGGCTTAAATATGAAAGCGGCACTAACCTCGATGCGATGACCTTCAACGAATCGGGATGTTACGCGGGCTTCACGCCTTTGCCCTTTACCGAGGGTTTTATCCAATCGCCGGTAGCTGTCGACAAAGAGCTGGTTTTGACTTACCGGCAAACAGTTGGTGGAAAGTTTTGCCAGATACCCTTCTCTTTCACCCCTCAGGCTGGGGCCAGCTATACGTTGAAGTCGGGCTACTGGACTGAACCCAAGGCTGGCCTTCTCCCGATCTTCACCTTCAATCAACAATACTGCGGCCTGGGCGTAGTCAAAAAAATCGGATCTCAGGAAAGCATCGAACCCATCAAGCAACTGCGTATCAAAACCGCTTTTGCATGCCTCAGATTCGTCGAGTGAAAACAACAACCTGCCTCGCTCGGCGCCCAGTAAAGAACATCGTGGTCCATCATTCTGCGGTGGCCCTTTGTAGCTGGGAGCCGACACTCGACAATACTTCGCTGGCGACCGTTTACTGGCTGGAAACACCTTGGCGCTTGGCATATTCCTGCGAGAGGCTCTGGGCGGTTTGTTGAGCATATTCAATACAGGGTTCAATTCTGCTTCGCACTCGAATTTCCTCGATAGCGGCGATTTGCGCGCTCTCGGTCAGGCACTTTTCAACCAGGGCGCTCGCGAGCGGCAAAGACACTGCTGGCAACGACGGAATAAATTCCCGGACAAAATCGGCAGCACTGGCAAGCCGGTTGGCATCGGTTGCAAAGGCCCACTCGCGCAGACTCACGTCATGCAGGTTGCCGCCTTGATCCCAGCCGTCGGCAAAACGGTCTGTTTTTCCGCAAGCGCCCAGCACGCCGCAAACCACTAAGACAAGCAATCCATTCAGCGTTTTCACAAACATCGGTACTCACTGTATTCAGACTGAAAAATGAAGAGCTGCAAATGATAGCAATATGATTGCATTTGCGTGCACAGAATCAGATCCGATGAAAAGATGCCACCTCTTACATCCGATGCTGCTCCAGCAAAAAATCCACAAACAACCGCACCCGTACCGGCATCGCCGCGCCGCCGACGAACACCGCATGAATCGGTTCCTCATCACCGGCGTTCCAGGCCTGCAGCAGCGGGATCAGCGTGCCGCGCTGCAAGTCTTCCCTGACGCTGAACTCGCCAATGCGCGCAATGCCGGCGCCGAGTCTGGCGAACTGGGCGAGTGCTTCACCGCTGCTGCATTCGATGTTGCCGCTGACCTTCAGGGCAAACTCCTTGCCGTCGCGGATGAACGGCCAGTTGGCTTCGGCGCGGCGGAAGTTGAAGCGCAGGCAGTTGTGCTTGAGCAGGTCTTCCGGTTCGACAGGCGTGCCGTGGCGTTGCAGATAGTCGGGCGATGCCACCACGACCTGGCCGGTGTGGCCGAGCCGGCGTGCGGTCAACGGGCTGTCGGGCAGATGGCCGAAGCGTATGGCGACATCCGCCTGGCCAGCGAGGATGTCGACTACTTCGTCGCCGAGGCTGAGGTCGACGACGATGTTCGGGTAACGGGTGGTGAAGGCTGCGACCAGCGGCACAATGGCCAGCCGTCCATGGCCAAGGGCGGCACTGACGCGCAAGCGGCCCTTGGGTACGCCTTGATCGGTGATGGCCTCTTCGACTTCGTCCATGTCGGCCAGAATCCGCCGGGCACCGCGCAGGAACGCCTCACCCTCGGCGGTAAAAGTCAGCGCGCGGGTGGTGCGCAGCAGCAAGCGGGTGCCGAGTCGCTGTTCGGCGCGGGCGATGATCCGGCTGACCGCCGAAGGCGTTAGGCCCAACGCACGCGCGGCCGCTGAAAGGCTGCCCTCCTGCGCCACGGTGACGAACACGCTCATTTCCCCTGATCTGCCGTTGAAGTCCATTCGTGCCTCTTACGCAAAGGTGATTGCCAAAATCGCCATCTACCGCCTGAAAACGATGGATCGTAGCATTGGCGGCATAGATGAGGAGACTTTCCATGCGTATCAATCCACCCCTTGTTGCACTCGCCGTCGGCGCCTTTGGCATCGGCGTCACCGAATTCGCGCCGATGGGCATGTTGCCCGGCATCGCTGCCGATCTCGGCGTTTCCATTCCGGCTGCGGGGTTGCTGGTCAGCGCTTATGCCCTGGGCGTACTGCTCGGCGCGCCGCTGATGACCCTGACCACCGGCAAAATTCCCCGGCGCTATCTGCTGATTGGCCTGATGGCGATTTTCACCCTGGGTAATCTGATGTCGGCGCTGGCCACCGATTACTACAGCCTGATGGTCGCCCGAGTGATCACTTCGCTCAATCACGGCGCATTCTTTGGGGTTGGCTCTGTGGTCGCCGCCAGCGTGGTCGCGCCGGAAAAACGCGCCGGCGCCGTGGCCGCGATGTTCATGGGCCTGACCCTGGCGACCATTGGCGGTGTGCCGCTGGCGGCCTGGTTTGGTGAGCTGTTCGGCTGGCGCACAGCGTTCTGGGGCATCACTGGCCTCGGTGTGCTGACCATGATCGCCTTGTGGTTCGCCCTGCCCAATCTGAAAGCAGAGCAAGGCGCGGGTGCGCTGGCGGAAATTCGTGTATTGGGCCGAGGTCCGGTGTTGGCCGCACTGGCCCTGACAGTGGTCGGTTCAAGTGCCATGTTCACGGTATTTACCTACATCGCGCCGATCCTCAGCAGCGAGACCCACGCCTCCGCCGCGTTCATCACGGCGATGCTGGTGCTGTTCGGGATCGGCTTGACCTTGGGCAACATGTGGGGCGGCAAGGCCGCTGACCGTTCGATTGATCGGACTCTGATCGTGTCGCTGAGCGCATTGATTGTGGTGTTGCTGGCGTTCACTGTGCTGATGCGCTGGCCACTGCCGGCCGCAGTGGCCATTCTGATCTGGGGCATCGCCAGCTTCGCCCTGGTGCCACCGCTGCAAATGCGCGTGATGGACGCGGCCAAGGACGCGCCCAATCTGGCTTCGGCGGTAAACATCGGTGCATTCAACTTCGGCAACGCCATCGGCGCAGCACTGGGCGGCGCGGTGATCAACGCCGGCCTGGGTTACCCGGCGATTTCCCTGGCCGGCGCGGCGATGGCCGGTCTGGGCCTGCTGATGGTACTGGCGTTCGCCTGGCGCTCCAGAGCCAGTGCCGCTGCGCTGGCGTGAGCCATTTGCAGCGCTACGCCCCGCCCTGCTGATACTCGCGGGGCGTGCAGCCGAACTCGCGACGGAACACCGTGTGCAGGTATTGCGCCGATTTGAAGCCGCAGGCCTGGGCAATGTCGGCAATCGCCGCATCGGTATTCTTCAAGCCGCTGGTGGCCGCTGCGAGTTTGAAACGCAGAATCTCGTCATGCACGCTGCAACCGCGCTCGGCGCGGAAATGCGCTTCCAGCGATGAGCGCGACACGCCGACATACGCCGCCACTTGCGCGGTCTTGATGCCCTGACAGGCATATTGACGGATGAACAGCAGCGCTTGCATGACGTAGGGATTGCCCAGCGGTTGGTGCAGACTCGATACCTGTACGTTGACCGCGTCCGGCGGAATCAGGATTTGCGTGCCGGTGGACGGCATGCCGTGGAGCATCTGGTGCAGCAACTGCGCGGCGGTGCGGCCCATGGTTTCGGTGCCCTGAATTACCGAACTCAGCGGCACGCGAGTCAGGCTGCGGGTCAGCGGGTCGTTGTCGATGCCGATCAGCGCGACCTGCTCGGGCACGGCAATGCCGGCGGTCAGGCAGGCTTGCAGCAATTGCCGGGCGCGGGCGTCGCTGACGGCGATGATGCCGATCGGTTTGGGCAGGCTGTGCAGCCAGGCGATCAGTTGTTCGACGGCGCTGTCCCACAGCGGTGCGCTGGTGCCCATGCCGCGATAGATCTCGGCGTGCAGGCCGTCGCGCTGCATCAGTTTGCGGAAGGCTTTTTCCCGCTCCTGCGCCCAGCGATTGGCCTGCGCCTGCGGCAGACTGAAACAGGCAAAGCGCTGCAACCCCGCCTCGACCAGATGCGAGTACGCCAGAGTGATCAATGCGTTGTTGTCAGTGGCGACGTAGGGAATCGCTTTCGGATAGGCGCGCGCATCCTCGTAGGAGCCGCCCACCGCCACCACCGGCAAGTGAATGTCGGCCAGCGCCTCGCCGATCAGCGGATCGTCAAAGTCGGCAATGATGCCGTCACCCTGCCAGCGCTCGATGCCCTTCAAGCGGCAGAGAAAATCCTCTTCCAGAAACAAGTCCCAGGAAGCGCGGGTGCTGCTCAGGTAGTTGCCGATGCCGCTGATGATCCCACGGTCATAGATCTTGCTGCCGTTGAACAACAGGGCGATGCGGTGCACGGGCGGTAGGCTTTTCATTCAGGATCCGGAGTTTGCGTCAGGCCATTCGCGAGCAGGCTCGCTCCCACGGTTTTATGAACGACACACATTCAGTGTGGGAGCGAGCCTGCTCGCGAAAGCGGTCTCAAATTTTTTTGTACTGTTCCGGGCCGCCTTGTCGCGGCGACGATGGACACAGACTAGGCGCGAAGCCGCTGAAGCTCAATACGCAAAATCGCACTCGCTGTTGAGGCTTTTCATAATAAGCAGGCACGGGGCCGTTGCTAGTATCGAGACACCGCCAAGAACAACAAGGACAAGGTCCATGCAGTATTTCCCCAATATCGAGCCGGTTCGCTACGAAGGCCCGAACAGTGATTCGCCCCTCGCTTTCCGTCACTACGACGCCAATAAACTGATCCTCGGCAAGCCGATGCGCGAACACCTGCGCATGGCCGCCTGCTACTGGCACACCTTCGTCTGGCCGGGCTCCGATGTGTTCGGCGCCGGCACCTTCAAACGCCCATGGCATGGCAGCGGCGAGCCGATGCAGCTGGCCATCGGCAAGGCTGAGGCGGCGTTCGAGTTTTTCAGCAAACTGGGCATCGATTACTACTGCTTTCATGACACGGACGTCGCCCCCGAGGGCAACTCGCTGAAGGAGTACCGCGAACACTTCGCGCAAATGGTCGATCGCCTCGAACAGCATCAGGAACAGAGTGGCATCAAGCTGCTCTGGGGCACCGCCAACTGCTTCAGCAACCCACGCTTTGCTGCCGGTGCCGCGAGCAATCCCGATCCGGAAGTGTTCGCCTGCGCCGCCGCGCAAGTGTTCAGCGCGATGAACGCGACCCATCGCCTCAAGGGTTCCAACTACGTTCTGTGGGGTGGCCGCGAAGGTTACGAAACCCTGCTCAACACCGACCTGAAACGCGAGCGCGAACAACTCGGGCGCTTCATGCGCATGGTGGTCGAGCACAAGCACGAGATCGGTTTCACCGGCGACCTGTTGATCGAGCCCAAGCCGCAGGAGCCGACCAAGCACCAGTACGATTACGACAGCGCCACGGTATTCGGCTTTCTCCAGCAGTACGGTCTGGAAAAGGAAATCAAGGTCAACATCGAAGCCAACCACGCGACCCTCGCCGGTCACAGCTTCCATCACGAAATCGCCACCGCCGCCTCGCTGGGGATTTTCGGCAGCATCGACGCCAACCGTGGCGATCCGCAGAACGGCTGGGACACCGACCAGTTCCCCAACAGCGTCGAGGAAATGACCCTGGCCACCTATGAAATCCTCAAGGCCGGCGGGTTCAAGAATGGCGGCTTCAATTTCGACTCCAAAGTGCGCCGTCAGAGTCTCGACGAGATCGACCTGTTCCACGGCCACGTCGGTGCTATGGACGTCCTCGCCCTGTCGCTGGAACGCGCCGCTGCGATGATTGAGAACGATCACCTGCAAACCCTCAAGGACCAACGCTACGCCGGCTGGCGTCAGCCGTTCGGGCAAGCGGTCATGGCGGGCGACTTCAATCTCGAGTCTTTGGCCGAGCACGCGTTCACCAACGAGTTGAACCCGCAAGCCGTCAGTGGACGTCAGGAAATGCTCGAAAACATCGTCAATCGCTACCTCTATCGCTGATCGCCAAGGAGCGCTGCCGACGCCACGACGCTGTGACAATTGCACGACAATTCTGTGCCTGCGGCGTCGGCAGATTCTCTACAGTTCTACCAGCCCGATTCATCGTCAGGCCGTGTCTTTCCAACAAAAATAAAAGGACGCACCACCATGAAGAACTTGAAACGTACGCTGTTGGCCAGTGCCCTGGCGTTGTTGGCCCTGCCGGTCATGGCTGACGCTACCCACCCGAAAATCGGTTTCTCCATTGATGACCTGCGTCTGGAACGCTGGTCGCGCGATCGCGATTACTTCGTCGCGGCGGCGGAAAAAATGGACGCCAAGGTCTTTGTACAATCAGCCGATGCCAACGAGCAGAAGCAGATTTCGCAGATCGAAAACCTTATCTCTCGCGGCGTCGACGTGATCGTCATCGTGCCGTTCAACGCTACCGTGTTGACCAACGCCGTGGCCGAGGCGAAGAAAGCCGGGATCAAGGTCGTGTCCTATGACCGGCTGATCCTCAACGCCGACGTCGACGCCTACATTTCCTTCGATAACGAAAAGGTCGGTGAGATGCAGGCCGGTGGCGTGCTGAAAGCCGCGCCCAAGGGCAATTACTTTCTGTTAGGTGGTGCGCCCACCGACAACAACGCCAAGATCCTCCGTGAAGGCCAGATGAAAGTGCTGCAACCGGCCATCGACAAGGGCGATATCAAGATCGTCGGCCAACAGTGGGTCAAGGAGTGGAACCCGACCGAAGCGCTGAGCATCGTTGAAAACGCCCTGACCCGGAACAACAACAAAATCGACGGCATCGTCGCCTCCAACGACGCCACCGCCGGCGGCGCGATTCAGGCACTGGCCGCGCAGCAACTGGCCGGCAAAGTGCCGATTTCCGGTCAGGACGCCGACCTCGCAGCCGTCAAACGAGTGATCGCCGGCACGCAAACCATGACCGTGTACAAGCCGCTGAAACTCATCGCTTCCGAGGCAGCCAAGCTCTCCGTGCAACTGGCGCGCAACGAGAAACCGGCCTACACCTCGCAGTACGACAACGGCAGCAAAAAAGTCGACACCATCCTGCTCACGCCAACCCCGCTGACCAAGGACAACATCGACTTGCTCGAACAGGACGGTTTCTACACCAAGGCGCAGATCGCCGGGCAGTGATCCGGACGGTTTGTCCGAAACCCTTGTAGGAGTGAGCCTGCTCGCGATGGCGGCGGGTCAGCCAGCTGAGCAGTATCTGAACTGACGCTATCGCGAGCAGGCTCACTCCTACAGGTCTGGTGTGTGAGTCCTTGGTATACGAGCCTTTTCCATGTCCGACTATCTGCTGCAAATGAACGGCATCGTCAAAACCTTCGGCGGTGTCAAAGCGCTCAACGGCATCGACATCAAGGTCAGGCCCGGTGAATGCGTGGGCCTGTGTGGCGAGAATGGTGCCGGCAAGTCGACGCTCATGAAGATCCTCTCGGCGGTCTATCCCCATGGCACCTGGGACGGTGAAATCCTTTGGGACGGGCAACCGCTCAGGGCGCAATCGATCAGCGAAACCGAAGCCGCCGGCATCGTCATCATTCATCAGGAACTGACCCTGGTTCCCGACCTGTCGGTGGCCGAGAACATCTTCATGGGCCATGAGCTGACGCTGCCCGGCGGGCGCATGAACTACCCGGCGATGATCCACCGTGCCGAAGCCTTGATGCGTGAGCTGAAAGTGCCGGACATGAATGTCTCGCTGCCGGTTTCGCAATACGGCGGCGGTTATCAGCAACTGGTGGAAATCGCCAAGGCGCTGAACAAACAGGCGCGTCTGCTGATCCTCGATGAGCCTTCCTCGGCCTTGAGCCGTTCGGAAATCGAGGTGCTGCTGGACATCATCCGCGACCTCAAGGCCAAGGGCGTCGCTTGCGTCTACATCTCGCACAAGCTCGATGAAGTTGCCGCGGTGTGCGACACCATTTCGGTGATCCGCGACGGCAAACACATCGCCACAACCGCCATGGCCGACATGGACATCCCGCAGATCATCACGCAAATGGTCGGCCGCGGAATGAGCAACCTTTATCCCAGCGAGCCGCACGAGATTGGCGAAGTGATTTTCGAGGCGCGCCACATTACCTGCTACGACGTCGACAACCCCAAGCGCAAACGGGTCGACGACATTTCCTTCAGCCTCAAACGTGGCGAGATTCTCGGTATCGCCGGACTGGTCGGCGCCGGCCGTACCGAACTGGTCACCGCACTGTTCGGCGCCTATCCCGGTCGTCACGAAGGCGAAGTCTGGCTGCACGGCCAACCGATCGACACGCGCACGCCGCTGAAAGCGATCCGCGCCGGCCTGTGCCTGGTGCCCGAGGATCGTAAGCGCCAGGGCATCATTCCCGACCTCGGTGTCGGCCAGAACATCACCCTCGCCGTACTCGAAAGCTATTCGAAAATGACCCGCATCGATGCCGAAGCCGAACTGGGCTGCATCGACCGGGAAATCTCCCGCCTGCATCTGAAGACCGCAAGTCCGTCCCTGCCGATCACCAGTTTGTCGGGCGGTAACCAGCAGAAAGCCGTACTCGCCAAGATGCTCCTGGCGAAACCGCGCGTGCTGATTCTCGACGAACCGACCCGAGGCGTGGACGTCGGCGCCAAGTATGAGATCTACAAGCTGATGGGCGCGCTGGCCGCCGAGGGTGTGTCGATCATCATGGTTTCGTCGGAACTGGCCGAAGTGCTCGGCGTGTCCGACCGCGTGCTGGTGATCGGCGAAGGCCAGTTGCGCGGCGATTTCGTCAACCATGAACTGACCCAGGAACAGGTGCTCGCCGCCGCCCTCAGCCAGCCGGGCAGCCATAACAATAATGATCGGAAAACCGCGTAAATGAATCAGGTCAAACAACTTTTCACCCGCTACAAGATGCTCGCGCTGGTATTTGCCGTGGTGCTGATCTGGCTGTTCTTCAGCTGGCAGACCGAGGGCGGCTTCCTCACCCCGCGCAACCTCTCCAACCTGCTGCGGCAGATGTCGATTACCGGAATTCTCGCCTGCGGCATGGTGCTGGTGATCATCAGCGGCGAGATCGATTTGTCGGTCGGCTCATTGCTCGGCCTGCTCGGTGGGCTCGCGGCGATACTCGACGTGGTCTATCACATTCCGCTGCTGGCGAATCTCAGCCTGGTTGCCCTGTGCGGGTTGGTCATCGGGCTTGCCAATGGCTACATGGCTGCGTACCTGCGCATACCGTCATTTATCGTCGGCCTCGGTGGCATGCTCGCGTTTCGCGGCATTCTGCTGGGGATCACCGGCGGCACTACCATCGCCCCGGTATCGCCGGAGCTGGTGTATGTCGGCCAGGGTTATCTGCCCCACGCGATCGGCACAGGCCTGGGTGTGCTGCTGTTCGTGCTGACGATTTTTCTGACCTGGAAACAACGGCGCAATCGCGCCCTGCATGGCCTGGCGGCGCATTCACTGGTGCGTGATGTTGTGCGCGTGCTGTTGATCGGCGCGGTGCTCGCTGGTTTCGTTCAGACCCTCAACAGCTATGACGGCATTCCGGTGCCGGTCCTGCTGCTGCTGATTCTGCTCGGCGTGTTCAGCTACGTCACCAGCCAGACCGTGTTCGGCCGCCGGGTCTATTCGGTCGGCAGCAACATGGAAGCGACGCGCCTGTCCGGGATCAATGTGCAAGCGGTCAAGCTGTGGATCTTCGGCATCATGGGCGTGATGTGCGCCCTCGCCGGCGTGGTCAACACCGCACGCCTCGCAGCCGGCTCACCGTCGGCCGGGAGCATGGGCGAACTCGACGCCATCGCCGCCTGCTTCATCGGCGGTACCTCCATGCGCGGCGGCTCCGGCACCGTCTACGGCGCCCTCCTCGGCGCATTGGTGATCACCAGCCTGGATAACGGCATGTCGATGCTCGACGTCGACAGTTACTGGCAGATGATCGTCAAGGGCAGCATTCTGGTGCTCGCGGTCTGGGTGGATGTGAGTACGCGCACGGCGCGGCGTTGAAACGTTGCAGGTGAGTTGGTAAAACGCCAATGAGGCCTGATCACAGGCCTCACTTTTTCCTATCAACGGCGTGAACCGTCTCTTGCGACTGGCTTAAGCGTGCTTTTCTGCGTTGAAACCATCGGCGTTTTCAAACACCCCCATGAAGCCCGGAACAGTGGCCTCACGCGCCCAATCACGCTGCAGTTCGCAATACATCTGCACCCGGCTGATCAGTTTTGCCCCTGCCTGTTCCATCCGCCGCAACGCGGCTTCATGCGCGGCAACCGAGGTACCGCCGACCGCATCGACCGGCACGTAGACTTCATAACCTTCCTGGATCGCATCCAGCACCGGGAAGGTCAGGCACGCCTCAGTCCACAGCGCGGTCATGATCAATTTGCGTCGGCCCATGGCCTTGACCGCTTGTTTGAACTCGACGTCTTCCCAGCTGTTGATCGAAGTCCGGTCGTAGGTCGGCAGATGCCCCAGCACATCCTGCAATGGCTGAATCGGCGGCTTGTTGCGCCCGGTCGCAACGTTGACCGTCGAGTGCACGATGGGCAGGTTGTAGTTGACGGCCGCCTTGGCCACGCTGGTGATGTTGAACACCAACTCATCGCGCGGCATGGAGCGGATCGAAGACACCTGGATCGGTTGGTAGTCGATGATGATCAGCGCCGCGTTTTCCGGCGACAGGAGTTGATCGGTGTGCGGGTTGCGGATCGTTTCGCTTGTCATGTGTTGCTCCTGCTTCTAGTTGTCTTTTTACGCGTAGCGAAACGTGAAAGTCCGCTTGATGACTTGGCGGGCGCTCACCGCTTTCGCTGGCGCGGGAGGATCACTTCATTCCGGACCACGGCCGTTTGCCGAGTTGTCCGAAAGCAGGATTGTGCTGTTGCGGGACTCGTCGCAGTAGTAGCATCCCGTGCGTTGCTGTGTCGCACTTTGAGGAACGCCGATTTGGATATCGAAGAGCTGCAAACCTTTGTAGAGGTCGCTGATGCAGGCGGTATATCGTCTGCTGCGATCCGGCTGGGCGTGTCCAAATCGATTGTCAGCCGCAGGCTCGCGAGGCTGGAGGCCGAGTTGGGCATTCAATTGCTGGCGCGCACGACACGTGGCGCGGCGCTTACCGAGGCCGGAACAGCCTTCCGCGAGCATGCCGCCCGGGTCTGTGCCGAAATCGACCTGGCGAAGGAAACGATATTGCCTTCCGGCGCTCTCCGTGGGCGTTTGAGAATCGCCGCGCCGCTGTCCTTCGGGCCGACCCACTTCGCGCCCATGCTCGCGGAAATGGCTCGTCGTCATCCGCAGCTGCAAATACAGACCTGCTACAGCGATCGCTTCGTTGACCTGATTGCCGAAGGTTATGACTGTGCGATCCGCGTTGGCTATCTACCCGACTCCAACCTGATCGCCAGAGGCATCGGGCCGATTTTCACCAAACTCGTCGCCAGCCCCGATTACCTAAAAGCCCACGGCGAACCCGAATCGCCGCAGGCGCTGGGCGACCACGAAGCGCTGATGCAAGCGACCGAAACGTGGCAATTCATGGATGGCGACAAGGTTATCTCGGTGCGTCCGCAAGGCCGCTTCAAGGCGGACAACGGGGTGGCGCTGGTCGCGGCGGCAAGAGCGGGGCTGGGTGTCGCCTATCTGCCGGATTGCCTGACTTATGAACATGTCATCTCCGGTGCGCTGGTGCCGATCATGACCCGATTCCCACCGCCGCCCGCCGGCGCCTACGTGGTCCGCCCACCCGGGCCGCATCCGGCGCGCAAGATTCACGCCCTGGCCGAACTGTTGATTGAATCGTTCGGCCAGTCACCCCATTTCGCCAAGCCTGTATCTGTGTGATACCCACCTCGGAAGAAGGACCTGTCCGATGCCAACACCTGTGCTCCATCTCTTGTGCGGCAAAATCGCTGCCGGAAAATCCACGCTGGCCCGATCATTACAGGCTGAACACTCAGCCATCCTGCTCAGCGAAGATCACTGGCTGGCCAGGCTTTACCCTGAGCAGATCAATTCGGTTGCCGACTACGTCCGCCATGCGAAGCAGATCCGTCAGGTTCTCGGCCCGCTGGTAACGGACATGCTCGCTGCGGGAGTTGCCGTGGTGCTGGATTTCCCGGCCAACACCCCGACTGACCGGCAATGGCTGCGCGGCCTCGCAGACGCGGCGCAGGTTGCTCATCGGCTGCACTACCTCGAAGTCGACGATGACACCTGCCGGCGCCGACTGCATCAGCGCAATGCACGCGCCGAGCATGAGTTCGCGGCGACCGACGCCGAGTTCGATCTGATCACCAACTACTTTCGTGCCCCGGATGTTTCGGAGGGGATGGTCGTTGAAGTTCATCGACTTCAGACCTGAAGGTGTCGGCTGGCTAATCAGGCAGTCATTTCCCGATTGATCGCAACCATCTGCTCGCGGGTGAACTCACTGTTTGGCGCCATGAATCGGGCCATCAAGGCATCACGGTTCAGCGGCGCGCGGGCCTTGTCCGCAGCTTCGAGCGCCTGCTTCAGTTCCGGCAAAGTCAGTTCGGTGCAGTAAGCCGGTGTCCCGGGTTGTTGACGCCATGAGTCCGGAAGGCTGCACGCAGCAAGCGCTGCGGATAGTAATTGGAGGTGTCGATGACCACGAGTTGCTCAGGAACCTGGCTCAGCGTCTGCTTCAAATCAGGGCGAAAGGAATCGACAAGATGATCACGTCGACGTCCGATTCGAGTGTCAACCTGGGGAATCCAATACGGTATCGATCAGTGCCTCTGTCAGCGATCCGGATCGCCAACAGAGGAACACCGCACGCTTGGCGAATTACTTGTGCACCAGCAGCGACTTGCGCGCTGCCTTGTCCTGCTTCATGGCGGCGATTTCCCGCTCGCACGCTTCGACATCGAACGACTTGTCCCATTTGGCGATGGCGATGGTGCCGATGCCGTTACCGATCAGGTTGGTCACGGCTCGCGCCTCGTTGAGGAAGCGGTCAATGCCCAGCAGCAACACTAGCCCCACCAGCGGTATCGAGTGAATGGTAGTGAGGGTGGCCGCAAGTGTCACAAACCCTGCTCCCGCCACACCGGCCGAGCCCTTGGACGTGAGTAGAAATACGCCGAGCAGAATCATCTGATCCATGAAGGTCAGCGGCGTGTTGGTCGCCTGGGCAATGAAAATCGCCGCCATGGTCAGGTAGATGCAGGTGCCGTCTGCGTTGAAGGTGTAGCCCGTCGGCAGGACCATGCCGACCACTGATTTCTTGCAGCCGAGCTTTTCCAGTTTGACCATCATTCGCGGCAGTACCGCTTCGGTCGAGCAGGTGCCCAGGGTGATCAGGATTTCATCCTTGAAGTAGCGCAGAAACTGCATCAACGGCATGCCCGACCATCGCGCCACCGCACCCAGCACCACAACAATGAAAATCAACGTGGTGATGTACAGCGCGACCAGCAACTGCCCCAGCGACAGCAAAGTGCCGATCCCATATTTGCCGATGGTGAACGCCATGCCAGCTCCGGCACCCAGCGGCGCCAGGCGCATGACCATCGCCACGATCTTGAACAGGCCTTGCAGGAACAGATCGATGGTGTTGATCAGCGGCTTGCTGCTTTCGCCCATTTGCACCAAGGCGACGCCCATCAGCACCGACAACAGAATCACCTGCAGCATGACGCCGTTGGAGAAGGCGCCGAGGAAAGTATGCGGAATGATATTGAGGAAAAATTCGACGAGACCGCCCTGCTCGCTCGCCGCCTGGCTGTATTTGTTGACAGCACTGCCATCGAGTGTGCCGGCGTTGATGTTCATGCCGGCGCCGGGCTTGACCACGTTGACTACGATCAGGCCGACCACCAGAGCGATGGTGGAAAGAATCTCGAAGTAGATCAGCGCTTTCACACCGATGCGACCGACCTCCTTGATACTGCCCATCTTGGCGATACCGACCACCACCGTGCCGAAAATGATCGGCGCCAGGAGCATTTTGATCAGCTTGATGAAACCGTCGGCGAACGGCTGCAGCTTGGCGCCGATGTCCGGCACGAAGTAACCGATGGCAGCACCAATGACGATGCCGATCAGCACCTGCACATAGAGCTGGCTATACCAGCGCGATTTTGAAGTTTCCACGGAAGCACCTCATTTTATTGTTGTGGTGGGCATGTGGCTTTGGCGTCGAGGATGACGCTTGAAAGTGCGGCCTCGGCAAACGAGGCCGCAGATGAAACTGAATCAGCCCTCGCCCAATTCACGCATGACGGCATACAGCGCAGACTTGGCTTCGAAGCCGACACCCGGGATCTCCGGCAGCCCGACATAGCCGTTTTCCACGCGGATACCGTCGGCAAAACCACCGAATGGCTGGAACACGTCCGGGTACGATTCGTTGCCGCCCAAGTGCAGACCGGCGGCAATGTTCAGCGACATCTGGTGACCTCCATGCGGCACGACGCGACGCGAAGACCAACCCAGCTCTTCCATCACTTTCAAGGTGCGCATGTACTCGACGAGCCCGTAGGACAGCGCGCAGTCGAATTGCAGGTAGTCGCGGTCAGGGCGCATGCCGCCGTGGCGCAACAGGTTGCGAGCATCCTGGTGAGAGAACAGGTTTTCGCCGGTGGCCATCGGCAGTTCGTAGTGATTGGCCAGCTCGGCCTGGAGCGCGTAATCCAGCGGGTCGCCGACTTCTTCGTACCAGAACAGGTTGTACTTCTTGATCGCTTCGGCATACGCGATACCGGTCTGCAGATCGAAGCGGCCGTTGGCGTCGACCGCCAGGCGCTGGCCGTCGCCCACCACCTCCAGCACCGCTTCGATGCGGCGGATATCTTCGTCCAGCGGCACCGCGCCGATCTTCATCTTGACCACGTCGTAGCCACGATCCAGATAGCCCTGCATTTCGGCCTTGAGTTTGCTCTGGTCCTTGCCCGGGTAGTAATAGCCACCCGCCGCATACACCCAGACCTTGTCATCAGCCACGCCATCGCGATAACGATCGGCAAGCAGGCGATACAGCGGTTTGCCTTCGATCTTCGCCACCGCATCCCACACCGCCATGTCGATGGTGCCGACCGCTACCGAACGCTCGCCATGCCCACCGGGTTTTTCGTTGGTCATCAGGGTTTTCCAGATGGCGAACGGATCGAGGTTATTGTTCTCATGATCGATCAGGGTTTCCGGGTCGGCTTCGGTGATCCGCGCCAGAAAACGATCACGCATCAACGCGCCCTGACCGTAGCGACCGTTGGAGTTAAAGCCGTAACCGATGACCGGTTTGCCGTCGCGAATCACGTCGGTAATGACCGCGACGACCGAGCAGGTCATCTTCGAAAAGTCGATGTAGGCATTGGCGATCGGAGAAGCGATGGAGACAGTTTTTTCACGGATATCGACGATACGCATGACGGGTTCCTCTTGTTGTGGTGGCCCAACGTTATGCTTTGCGACGACACCCGCCCAATGCTATTAATGCCGCGCCCTATGCACAGGAGGCATTGCCCTTGGAACTGGTTTGGCTTGAGGATTTTTCCGCGCTGGCCGAGTACGGCAGCTTTGTCCGGGCCGCCGAAGCGCGCCATGTGACGCAGCCGGCGTTCAGTCGCCGAGTGCGTTCGCTGGAGAACTGGATGGGCGTAGAACTGTTCGTGCGCACCCCGCAAGGCGCGACATTGACCGAAGCCGGCAGGCAGATTTTGCCGAGTGCCCAGGAAGCGGCCAGACGCCTGTACCGCATGCGTTCCGAAGCACAGGAAGTGGCGGGCATGGCGGCAAAAACCTTGCAGTTCGCGGCCACTCATTCGCTGTCATTCACCTTCTTCCCGCGTTGGTTGCGCAGTGCCGAAAAGGGTGCGCCGATCGATGCGGTTCGCCTGCATTCCGACAGCATGGCCGTGTGTGAACAGATGCTGATTCATGGCCAAGTGCAGTTCCTGCTGTGCCATCGCCACCCCGACGTACCGCCGTTGCTGGCGCCTGATCAGTTCATTGGCAAAAAGGTCGGCGAGGATGTGCTCATGCCGCTGGCGAGCGCTTCGGCGCAATTCGGCACTTCGCCCGAAACCCTCCCCTATCTGGCCTACACCCACGAATCGGGCCTGGGCCGAATCGTCGCCCACAGGCTGCACGGCAAAGCCGATTATCTGCACTTGAAACCGCTGTTCAGCAGCCATCTGGCGGCAGTGCTGATGTCGATGGCGCTGGAAAGCAAAGGCGTCGCCTGGCTGCCGAAAAGCCTGACCGAGCAGGAAATGGCCGATGGGCGTCTGGTCAGGGCACTGGATGAAAGCTGGGACATTCCACTGGAAATTCATCTGACTCGCCCGACGGCTCCGATCAGTCATTCGGCGGAGGAATTCTGGGCGAAGCTGGGGGAGTGATCTGACCGGGCTGAAGCGCGATGGCGGTGCACAGGCGTGACGAGCGTAGGCGAAATGTTGTGTCTGGGTACGACTTGATTACCGCGGCGCGGCAGCCCCTCACCCCAGCCCTCTCCCGAGGGAGAGGGAGCCGATTTGGGCGCTGTTCAAATCCTGAGTTCGGCTCGGTTGCAAAGGGTCGGCGTGTCCCGGTTATTTATTGTGGTTCGGCTTGAATGAAGTGCTGAGATTGAAGCCCAAGCCCCTCACCCCAGCCCTCTCCCGAGGGAGAGGGAGCCGATTTGGGTGCTGTTCAAAACCTGAGTTCGGCTCGGTTGCAAAGGGTAGGCGTGTCCCGGTTATTTATTGTGGTTCAGCTTGAATGAAGCGCTGAGATTGAAGCCCAAGCCCCTCACCCCAGCCCTCTCCCAAGGGAGAGGGAGCCGATTGGGCGCTGTTCAAATCCTGAGTTCGGCTCGGTTGCAAAGGGTCGGCGTGTTTCGGTCATTTATTGTGGTTCGGCTTGAATGAAGCGCTGAGATTGACGCGGCAGCCCGTCACCCCAGCCCTCTCCCGAGGGAGAGGGAGCCGATTTGGGTGCTGTCCAAATCCTGCGTTCGGCTCGGTTGCAAAGGGTCGGCGTGTTTCGGTCATTTATTGTGGTTCGGCTTGAATGAAGCGCTGTGCTTGACGCGGCAGCCCCTCACCCCAGCCCTCTCCCAAGGGAGAGGGAGCCGATTTGGGCGCTGTTCAAATCCTGAGTTCGGCTCGGTTGCAAAGGGTCGGCGTGTCCCGGTTATTTATTGTGGTTCGGCTTGAATGAAGTGCTGTGCTTGACGCGGCAACCCACCCCAGCCCTCTCCCGAGGGAGAGGAAGCCGATTTGGGTGCTGTTCAAATCCTGAGTTCGGCTCGGTTGCAAAGGGTCGGCGTGTCCCGGTTATTTATTGTGGTTCGGCTTGAATGAAGTGCTGAGATTGAAGCCCAAGCCCCTCACCTCAGCCCTCTCCCGAGGGAGAGGGAGCCGATTTGGGTGCTGTTCAAAACCTGAGTTCGGCTCGGTATTTCAGGTCGGCGTACCGCTACTGAACACCTCGGTCAGTCCCCTCTCCCTCCGGGAGAGGGTTAGGGTGAGGGGCTTTTGGCCTTTGACTCGGTTCATGCCACCGTGAGCCCCGTCCATTGCTCCGAAACCGCCCAGAGTCGCTCCGCCAACCCGGCATCCGCCGCCCATTTCGCAACACCCTTGCGACCTGTTTCAGGGTCATTGATCGGCGCAACATTGCAGTCTTCGCAATACACACCACCCAAATCCGCAAGCACTCCACTGGTCGCACACCACAACCCGGTAGCGGCGCCCTGCTCGACAGTTTTCAAACCGTTGTGCGGATCCAGCCGTGGCCGACCCTGTTCATCCAGCGCATCGAAGGCGGCGAGTTCCGCCGTGCTCAAGTGCCGTGCCAGATCCGTGAGAATCTGCCCCGGATGCAATGAGAACGCGCGAACGCCATGGCTACGTCCACGCTGATCGAGGGCGATGGCAAACAAGGCATTGGCGGTTTTCGACTGGCCATAAGCGAGCCATTTGTCATAAGGCCGCCGCAGGAAATCGATGTCGTCAAACTCCACCCCGGCAATCTGATGCCCGCGTGAAGACACCGACAGCACCCGCGCCTGCCCAGACTTGACCAGCACCGGCCAGAGCCCGCAGGTCAGGCGATAGTGGCCCAAATGATTGGTCGCGTACTGGCTCTCGTGGCCGTCGGCATCGCGCAGCAACGGCGCGGCCATGACTCCGGCGCAGTTGATCAGCCACGACACTGGCTGACCCGCGCTGACCAGACCTCGGCTGAACCCCGCCACCGACTCGGCCTGCATCAGATCCATGGGCATTACCCTGACGCCGTCAATCCCGGTCAATGCCGCCTCTGCTCGCGCGGTATCTCTGGCCGGCACAATGACCTGCGCCCCGGCCGCAGCGAGGCTTTTCACCGTCAGCAGACCCAGGCCGGAATACCCGCCCGTGACCACGGCAAGGTGCCCGCGCAGGTCGATGCCGGCCATGACTTCGGCCGCTGTGCTGGCGGCGTTGAACGGTGATTGCACAGGTAGTTGAAGGGTAGCCATGGGCGTAATCCTGAGTGAGCTATCGAAGGCCTTCATTCTTGGCTAAGCTCTGCGGACGAACCAGTCTGATAAATCCAGGTTTCTGTCGTGATCATCCAAAATCCTGCTGGCGATCCACTCTCTGCCGTATTGGCGCTCTCTGAACTGCGCGCAGCCTGTTCGGTTCGTTTGCAGGCGGGTGGCATCTGGGCGCTGCGCTTTCAACCCATCGAACTGAAATTCAACGTGGTGCGACGAGGCGAATGCTGGCTGCGCATGCAGGGTCTGCCGGCGCAGTTGCTGCAGGCCGGCGACTGTTTTGTGGTATCGCGCACGCCGTTCATTCTCGCCAGCGGCGTCGATGTCGAGGCAGTGAACGCAGCGGATGTTTTCGCCCATGACGGTGCCTCGGCGACATTCGGCGTCGGCGAGGGAGTCGAGTTGCTGGGAGGCAGCGTGTCGTTGTCGGGTCCAGGCGCGACGGAGCTGCTTGAGGTGCTGCCAACCTCGCTGATCATTCGCGCCGAGACCGCGGGTGCTTCGTCGTTCGGTTGGCTGCTCGATGAACTGGGCCGCGAATGGCCTTCGCAGCAGGCCGGCTCGCAGGCAATGTGCAACGACCTGCTGCGACTGATCTTCATCCATGCGTTGCGTCATCACATCAACAGCGCCGATGCCGAACAACTGGCCTGGCTGGGCGGGCTGCGGGAGCCAGCGATTGCCGGCGTGTTGCGCGCCATTCACGCTGCTCCGGAACAACCCTGGCGACTGACGCAAATGGCCGAAATAGCGTGCATGTCGCGATCGGGTTTCGCTGCGCTGTTCAAGACACGCATGGGCCTGGCACCGGTCGAATACGCCACACGCTGGCGGATGCGCGTGGCCGCGTTTCGCTTGCGCAATGGTCGGGACAATGTGGCGACTGTCGCCGCTTCGCTGGGCTATTTATCCGACGCGGCTTTTGGCGCCGCCTTCCGCCGGGTGCATGGAATATCGCCGGGGCAATACCGCCGCGATCCGTCGCTATAGAACAAGCGCCGGTTGATCGAGGTTATGATCGCGACAACCGCCGCCAAGGACATGCCTGCCATGAAAACCCGCCCTACCCCCGCGCCATTGCTCGAGCCCGGCGAAACCGTGGTGCTGTTCGACGGCGTGTGCAAGCTCTGCAACGGCTGGGCGCGCTTTCTGATACGCCATGATCAACAGCGTCGCGTGCGTCTGGCGGCGGTGCAATCGCCCGAGGGCCAGGCCTTGCTCGCGTGGGCCGGTTTGCCGCTGGATGAGTTCGACACCATGGCGGTGATTCGCGACCGGCATTACTGGGAGCGTTCCGATGCGTTTCTGGAAGTGGTCGGGCAATTGCCGGGGCGCTGGCAGCCACTGAAACTGCTGCGGATACTCCCACGCGGGCTGCGCGACTGGGCTTACGATCGCATCGCCCTGAACCGCTATCGGCTGCTCGGCAAGTACGACACCTGCCTGCTACCAACAGCGGATCATGAAAGCCGTTTTCTAAAGGCCCACGGCTGATCCGATCAGTTGCAGCGGCGTCATCTTCGTCACCATCATCAGCACGATGACAAACATTCCGGCGAACCCGGCGATGCCCATCCAGAACCACCAGCGGTACGTGCTCGCGTAGCGATCATCCAGAAGCTGGCCACCCTCGCCCGCGCTCAGCGCCATGCTCTGCAAACGCTTTTGCAACACCAGCACCGGCAGCCACAGCGCGCCCACACAGAAGAAAATGATCAGCGAAGTCAGCAGCCATTCAGTGCTCATCGACAGCCCCGAAAGGCGCATCAGCAGATAGCCGGTGGTGACCTGCACAAACCCCGCTGGCGTGGTGATCCACGTATCAAAGCGCACCACCATCCGTGCGACATGGGCGATCACTTGCGGGTTGCCGCTGCGGCTGGCGGCGATCAGGTAGAGGTAGGAGCCCATGCCGAAACCAAAGAGGAAAATCGCCGCGATTACATGCAGGTATTTCAGACAGAGATAGAGCATCTCAACGCTGCCCTTCGGCGAACTGCACCGACAGACTCAGATTGGCGGGATCGTTGATCGCCGTCAGATATTCCTCGACGCTGATCTCGCCAACGCACGGCCGCGCGCCGGCCTGCGGTACATAACCCCGGGCCATTTTGCAGGCGAGGGCGACGGCGGCGCAGCTGGGGATTTCCGGGCCTTTGTCATTCAGCGCGGTGAGTTGCGCGGTCATGCTCAGCGGCTGGCCGTCGACACCAGTGCCGCGAACATCGATGTACATCGCGCTTTTGCCATCACCGAAACGCTCGAACCACGTGCCCAGTCGATGCAGGCGCGCCGCCCAGCGCCGATGATCGCGCACCAGACCGAAGCGCAAGGCCTGCGCCAGCAAGGCGTTGGCGACACCGCCGAGTTTCAGGCCGGCGCCGGCCTTGAAGCGCAGCGTCTGTGCCCCATAGCGGCGAGCGAAAATATCCATGTCCGGCACATCGACATTGGCCAGCACCCGCTTGCCCAGTTGCGGCATGCTGCGCAGGGTCAGATCGAGCCAGCCCAATACTTCGTGAGTCTGGCCATTCTTCAACTGCCTGATCGGTTTGCCGGCATAAGCGAGCACGCCTTCGACCGTGGACAGCCCAGGCATCTTCGCCGAGGAAGAAATGCCATGCTCGATCGAATCGATCCGCGCAAAACGCGAGCGCTGCTGATCGATGATCGCCGAAGACAAGGTCGGCACCGAGCTGCAGCCGCTGAGCAGCGCCACCCCAGCCTCCTTGGCGCGGGCGTCAAGCACATCGATGCCGTTGACGAAGGTGCGGCAGTCAGCCAGATCGCAATAATTCACACCGGCGCTGATGCAGTTTTCAGCAACCGCGTAGGACTGCCCTTGAAACGGCCCGCCGGTGTGCACCACCAATTGAATATTCAGCTCGCGCAACGCCGATTGAAACCCCGCGCCCAGCGCATCGCCGCACCAGCCTTGGCTGGTACGGCCCGATTGCGCTTGCAGCTCTTCGACCTTGCGCTGCAACTTGCGCGCATCGCGGCCCGACAACACCAACTCAATCTCTGGCATCTGCGCCAGATGCCGACAAACGATACTGCCGAAATTGCCGTAACCACCGACGACCATCACCCTGAATGCCATTGCCCTTTCCCTGTTTCAGCCCAAACGTGGCGCAGAGGATATAGGCCGCAGCGGTGATCAGAAATTTATTTTGAAACCCAGCATTGCGTCATAACCATGGCTGTCGCCGTCAAAGCCCTGCCGATAACCGGCGGACGCGGTCAATGTCGTGCGTTGGTTGGCCTGACCCCGACATTGACCTCGCCCCACGTGCCCTGAATGTCCGACTCGAACGGGATGTAACCCGACTCAGAGGAAAACTCAGTCTTCGGTTGGCCCTTGAACTCATGCCAGACGCTGGGGCGGATCCACGCGTTGGTGCGCCGTGCGGTTTTGTCGACGCCCTCGGTTTCCCAGTCCCTGGCGATGCGCACGCCGGCGCGGCCAACCAGCGAATCGACGTCCTTGAAACGCACCTTGGCGCCGGCGTCGTCGCTGCTGTCCAGGTCGACGTAGCTGTAGATCGCCTGCAACTGCGGCTCGACATACCAGTTTTTATCGAACTCATAGGGATAGCCGTTTTCCAGCGAGGCGGTATAGCCCCAGCCACGGGTTTTCAGTTTTTCCAGGTCATTGGGCTTGGCTTCGATGTCGAAGCGATTGACCTGCACCACGCCGTCCAGATACCAGCCGGACGGGCCGAAGTGCGTCCAGTAGGCGCCGACACCGTAGGCACGCAGCGTGTCTTCGCCGGCGGCGCGGCGCGTGTAATGGCTGACGCCGGCATTGATGGTGCCCGCCGACAGCGACAGGCCCGCCTGTTCGTGACTGCCATCGGCGCGGACTTTGCGATAGAGGTCGGTGCCGACCTGGAATGCGGTCAGGTCGTAGTTGTATTCCGGGGTATTGCCCAAGGCGTTTTTGCGATCGCCGTCCTGTTTGCCGCTGCGATAAATCACACGGCCCCAGCCCATCGATGGCGCCAACGTCGACTCATCTTGTTTGGGCAACGGCTCGCCACGGTTCAGGCGTTCTTCGCCAACCCGTTCGTGAAGTGTGTCGACCATGGTCCGGCCGTAAACCAGCGCCAGCGCGGGCACGGCGCCGTAGAGCGACACCTCGGGCCGATAATTGGGTACCGGCGCCGGGCCGGGATCGGGGGCCGGATCAGGGCTTGGGCCGGGTGGACCGGGTGGAGCCGGCGGGCTCGGCGGTGTCAGCGCATCCGAACGCAAGAACCAGGTATCCCGGGCGCTGCCATCCTCGGCGCCTTGTTGCAGACGATATTCATATGGCCCGGCGACCACACGGCGGGCGAGGCGGAAGGCGTTGGCGTCGCTCGCGGCTTGGGTTTTATTCAGCAACTCGACCACAGCAATGCCATTGCCCTGGGTCAGATCGCCCTGCCCACCGACATTGCGCACGACGACACCGGTGGCGCCGCCGCTGGCGGTTGCCGTCGAGTCCACCACCAGCATGTCGGACAGGCTATTGGTTCCGCCGCCGTTGAGCGTGGTGTTGAGCAGCACCCGCCCGCCGTTCGAGACAAATACCCCGCCGCCATCGGTGCCAGCGCTGTCGGCGCCGCTGATCAGCAAGACATTGCCAACCGTGTTGCCGCCCGCCGCCAGATCCAGCGTGCCGCTGTTGCTGAAACGACTGACGCCGAGTATCTGCCCCTGCACGGCGCCGCCCGGTGTCGGCGCGTTGGCGGTTTGCCCCAACGGCAGATAAGCGCCGCTGCTGCTGAAGTTGACGATGCCGCTGGCCGGTTGCGCCGCCAGTTGAATCAGGCCGCTGTTGTCGATGCTGCTGGAGCCGGCCGTGCCGAGGTTGCTGATGGCGACGTTCCAGCTGTCGCGAATGCCGCTGCCAGTGCTGTCGAAGAAGTCGCGCAGAATCCATGTGCCGCTGTTGGCGATTGTGCTACTGGCGCTGACGGCACTCACTGAGCCGGTGATCTGCCCGGTGTTGTTCAACGCGAAGGTGCTGCCCGGCGTGGTCGCATCGGCGCGCACCGCCGAATCGCTGAGTGCACCGATGGCTCCGGCGTTGTTCAGGGTTTGCGTGGCGCCGCCCAGGGCAACCCCGCTGCTGTCGGCCCAGCCACCTTGCAGGCTCGCACTGTTGCTGACGCTGACGTTGCCGCCCTCGGTCAGCGCATCAATGGCCGAGGAGCCGGTCCCGCGTGCGCTGATCGCGCCGCTGTTGCTCACCGTCACATCCGCCGCGCCGCTGGCCTGGGCGACAATGCCCTGACTGTTGCTGGCCCCGAGCGTCTGGATCGCCCCGGTGTTGACGATGTTCTGTGCGCCACTGACCGACAGCGTGCGAACGCCACGCTGCTGATCGCCACGCGCGACCAGTTCACCGCTGTTGCTGATATTGATCGTGCCGAGGCCGCTTCCGCCGTTGAAGGCGTTACCGGCCAGCAGCGCCGCGCCCGCGCCGTTGACGTCGATCAGCGGGCCGGTGAAGCGGATGCCGACATCGCCGCCGAGGGTCAGCGCTTGGATCCCGAACGCGCCGATACCGCTGCCATCGCCTGTTCCGGCGTCCGAATGGGTGATGATCGTGCCGCCAGCATCGACGTTCACCGTGCCGGTGGGTAACTGCGTCGAAGCGTAGATGCCGTTGCCATTGCTGTGCAGGGTTTCGATGCGATCGCCGCGATAGTTGACCTGAACGTTGCCACCGGTCGAGTCCACACGGATGCCGCCGGCGCCGAAGCCGCTGGCGAACAGGTCGCCGGAATAATCGATCAGAACGTTATTGCGCTCGGCACTGACGATGATTGCGTAGGCGCGGGTGGTGTCGGGGCTACCGAAGACATTGATGTTGCCGCTGCCGGTGACGCTGGCATCGCCGGTTCCGCGCTTGATGATGTAGATCGCCCGCGAGCCGGCGGTATTGGCGGTGCTGCCAACGTTGAGTTCGGCGTTGTTTTCGATACTGATCGAACCGGTCGCGCCGACGTTGTCATTGGCGTAGATGCCGTGAGCAGCGCCACCGGTGGTGGTGATTGCGCCGTTATTGACGATGGCGATGCTGCCGGCTGTCGAGAACGAACGAATGCCGAATCCGTTCAAGCCATTGGTGCTGATCGTCCCATTATTCGTCAGGCTGGTGTTGCCGCTGCCGCCCTCGGTGAAGATCCCGAAAGCGTTCATGCCGACACTCTGCACGTTGGCCGCGCTGACCACGTTAGTGTTGCCACTGACTGCGCGGGTGTGCACGCCGGCGTGGTTGCCGATGCCAGCGGTCGGCAAGGTTTCATCACCGATCGGCGGGCCGGCGGAGAGCGCATCGTCGTTGTTGACCAGAATGCTCACCCCGGCGCCGACATTGACGTTGGTCGCGCCGCTGCCAGTGGCCTTGGTCCAGATGCCGTTGCCACCGAGCAAGGTGATCTGACCGCTGCCCTGATGGTTGAGGTTGATCGCCCCGCCGCCGCTGCCATTGATGTCGATGCCGTCGTGCTCGTTGCCGACGACGGTGTTGAGGATATTCAGGGTGGTGCCGGGGGTGACCGAGAATGTTGACGAACCTGTGCCGGCGTTGGTGATTGCCAGAGCGTCCAGCCCGTTGCCACCGACGTTGACCGTATTGGCTCCACCATCGAGCGTCAGGCTGGCATTGCCGCTGCTGCCGATCACGTTGGCGAACACGGCATTGGCCGCCGTCGGCGGTGTGCTGTTGATCGTGGTACCGCTGAGGCTCAGCGTCGAGTTGGCGTTGTTGCCTCTGCTCAACAGCGAAGAACCAGCGGTGGTGGTTATGGTCGTGCCGGGTTGGGTGGCGATGGACGCGTCGACGCCGGCAGCGGGAAGGCAGGTTTGCGAAACGCTATAAGCTCCGGCCGCCAGTGGCCCGCAAGCGGCCTGTGCGTCACTCAACAGCAGGGCATTGGCCATGCCGACCAGCAAGGCGCTGCGCATGAAGCGAGGGGTGCGATGCCCATGAATACCGTCCATTGAAAACCTCCCTGTCTCACGCTGAATGCCTGCGTAAACTGTGGGAGCGAGCCTGCTCGCGAAAGCGGTGTGCCAGTTTCAAATGATGGTGCCTGACACTGCGTTTTCGCGAGCAGGCTCGCTCCCACAGGAACGTGCGGTGTCCGCGCTAACAACTCTAGTCGGTATTTTCAGGTGAGCGCCGCCGGGCAAAAAGAATGAACCCAACGCCCCTCTCATCGCCTAACGCACAGACCATCAGGAGTTAAGCCTATGCAAATCGAAACCGTGTGGATCGTGTTGGCGGTCATTCTCGTGCTGATCGAGCTTTGGGCCATCAACCGGGTGCGCAAAAGCCAGGGGAAATCCAGTAGTAAAGGCGTGTGGATCGTGCTGATCGTGTTCGTGCCGCTGTTCGGCCTGATCGCCTGGGCACTGGCGGGACCCAAGCATGTCGGGCGGATTTCGCCTTCACAGGCCAACCGCTGAAGCACGAGCGCAGGCCTGTCTCAAGCATCATCCACAGCCCGGCATTTGCCGGGCTTGTTATATGCAATGTCCGCCGAGCGGATATCTTGCAGGCTGCACGAAGGCGTTCTGCCTGCTTCTGCGCCAGCCCTTGATTTACGCGGGTTGCGCTTGATCGCCGAGTTGGCATGAGTCCTGCGATAGCCTCTTACTGAATACACAGCAGCGCAAAAAAAAGAACGCTGTGTTCAATCCGTGAAAAGCAGAGGCGACAAAAAATGAATGCCATCGACCTTCTCAAAGCCGACCATGAAAAAGTCAAAGCCATCCTCAGCCAACTGAGTGAATCCACCGACCGTGCGCTGAAAAAACGCGTCGAGTTGCTGGGCAAACTGGAAATGGAAATCACCATCCATACTCGCCTGGAAGAGGAAATCCTGTATCCCGCGTTCAAGGAAGCCGGCAGCAAGGAAGAAGACATCATGTACTACGAAGCCAAGGAAGAGCACCGCACCGTGGATTCGCTGGTGCTGCCTGATCTGAAAGAGACGGATCCAGGCACCCCGGAATTTGCCGGCCGGGTCAAAGTGGTCAAGGAACTGCTGGAACACCACATCGAAGAGGAAGAAGAAGAGATGTTCCCCAAAGCGCAGAAGCTTCTGGGCAAGGCCAAGCTCGAGGAACTGGGCGCACAAATGGAAGCCTTGAAGGCAAGCCACAAAAAGGAAATGGCGGCGAACAACATCGCCGCGTAAAGCGCTGAAGTTCCCGAGGCCCGGCAGCAATGCCGGGCTTTTTTTGTGCGACGACACTGGATTTCCTATATAGGCGCAATCCCTGTAGGAGTGAGCCTGCTCGCGATAGCGTCAGGTCAGCCAGAGCATCTATGACTGAAACTCCGCCTTCGCGAGCAGGCTCACTCCTACAGGGACGGGGGTAGCGATGAAGGCTGGGGTGTTCAAACGGCCCAAGGTGGCGCCGGATCGAATTTCGCTTCGATCCATTCCTTGAACGCCACCACTGCCGCCGCTGGAAACCGCGATGAAGGTCTGACCAGATAGACCCCTCCCGCCGAATCCAGCTGCCAGTCGGGCAGTACCTGGATCAACCGCCCTGCCGAAAGATCGCGGCTCATCAGCCAGTCGCCAGCGCCGAGTATGCCGGCGTCGGCGCGGGCGGCGGCGAGGAGGGATTCGCTGTCGCTGGCGGTCAGGTTGCCGCGTGGCGTGATGGTCTGCAGTTCATCGCCGCGATGCAGGCGCCACAACGGGAACGACGCCAGCCCGCTGAAGCGCAGGCAATTGAGCTGCAATAGATCCTGCGGTGTTTGCGGCATGCCGTGCGCCTCGATGTAGGCTGGCGATGCGCAGAGAATCCGGCGATGGTCACTGAGCTTTTTCGCGATCAGCCGATTGTCGTCCAGTTCGCCGATGCGGATGGCCGCGTCGAAGCCTTGCTCAATGATATCGACGAGGCCTTCGCTGTAATCGGCGACCACTGAGACGTGCGGATGGGCCTTGAGAAACTCCGGCAACATCGGCCCCAGCCACAGGCGCCCCATCGCCGCCGGCAAGGCCAGACGCAACGTGCCGCGCACTTCGCTGGCGCCCTGCACCGCTTGTTGCTGCGCCTCGTTCATCAGCTCGACGGCTGCGCGCAGGCGCTGTTCGAGTTGCAGGCCGGCCTCGGTGATGCGCACGTGTCGCGTCGAGCGCTCGACCAGCCGCACACCCAAACGTTTTTCCATCGCAGCAAGGCGCTTGGAAACGATGGTCGGATGGCGCTGCAACAAACGCCCCGCCGCGACGAACGAGCCTTGTGCGGCGACGGCGAGAAAGGCAGCGATCTCATCGCTGTGCGGATTGCTCAGAACATCCAGATTCATGGTTTTAGAATGATTGCCCCCGATGATCGCCCCGACTCCAGATCGGCATGCGCTTGTGCCGCGTCGGCCAATGGATAACGCGCACGGATCTGCGGCGTGATGATACTGGCAGCAACAGCGGCCAACACATCTTGCGCACGTTCCTGGTATTCGGCTGTTGTAGCGGTATGCGCTGCCAGCGATGGACGGGTCAGGAACAGCGAGCCCTTGGCATTCAGGGTGGCGATTTCCACCGCTGCCGGCGCGCCGGTCTGCGCGCCAAACGAGACCATCAGCCCACGTGGACGCAAGCTGTCCAGCGACGCCTGAAAAGACACCCGGCCAATCGGGTCATACACCACGTCGACCTTGCGCCCCTCGGTGATACGCATCACATCGGCGGCGAGGGTCTCGGCATTGAACACCAGCACTTCGTCACAGCCCGACGCGCGAGCCTTGTCGACACTGGCCTGTTTCGACACCACACCGATCACCGTCGCGCCAAGGTGTTTGGCCCACGGCACCATGATTTCCCCCAGACCACCTGCGACACCATAAAGCAACATTGTCGTGCCCGGCCCGACCGGGTAAGTCGCTTTCAGCAGGTATTGCGCGGTGATGCCCTTGAACAGCACCGCCGCCGCGTCTTCGAACGACAGTTCATCGGGGATTTTCACCAGACGCTCTGCCGGAAACAGCCGCGCCGAGGCGTAGCCGCCCAAAGGACCGGTAGCATAAGCGACCCGATCACCGACCCGCACATTGCTCACACCGGCGCCGACAGCCGCGACCCGCCCCGCGCCCTCCAGACCGAGCCCCGACGGCAATGCCACCGGCACCGCGCCTTTGCGTTGGCTGACATCAAGGTAATTGACGCCCACCGCCTCTTGCTCCAGCCAGACTTCGCCAGGCCCGGGGGGTTGCTCGCTGACCGTTTGCAGTTGCAGGACGTCCGGAGCGCCGGTTTCGGTGAAGCGGATTGCGTTGACCATGTTCATCTCCGTCCAGTCATTAACCGTTGAGCTCACTGTGAAAGCTGAGGTTCAGATGAACAAGTCGGGTTGGATGCAGTTCATTGCTGCACATCATGCAGCTATTCGAACATAAAAAAGGAGCGGCACTGATGCCACTCCCCATGGAAACGCTAATCGAACGCGCCGTTGAGCACCTCGTAGATCAACCCGGTGGCCAGCGCAACGAGGATCAGGTCGGTGCCCACCTGTTGCCATTCGTAGCCGTCATAGTGAGGCAAATGGCCAAGCAGGCGCCCGTCCAGCTTCTTGGCAATACCCGGAGGCAGTGGTTTGCCTCGCGCCAGATTTTTTTGAATGCCCGGCGGCAGCGGCGGCCCCGGATTCCAGTACTCGCCGCGATAGCCGCCGACGATGCCGAGAATATTGCCACGATCAACGCTCGGCCCGCCGCCGCGATTGCCGGAGGATGGCTGGCCTTTGTTGCCATTGCCCTGAGCGCCCCCACCCGGTTTCCCGTGATCCTGCATGTTCTGCGGCTTACCCTTGCCATTGCCCTGGCCACCTTGACCACCCTGGCCCTTGCCATTGCCGGGGTCGGCCAAGGCCGTCGTGCTGCCCACTATCAGCGCAAGGCAGGATAACGCGGCAATCAATCTGCGAGCTTTTCTCATGGACGGTTCCTTCGGTTCGCGCGGCTTTTGGTTCTGACGCATGTGCTCAGCTTAGTGGATTTCCCCTTGCTGACCACTCGGCGTTACGTCAGGATTCCCGTCCTTTCCACCCGCGATCGAAAATTCATGAATCGTCAAAAGAAGCTGCAGCAGTTGTTCAAGGAAAAGGCCAAAAAGGCCAACGCCAAACTGGCGCCGAAAAAGCCCAAGTACATCTGCAAGGCTGATCGCCTGAAGCTGGAAGCCGAAGCCGAAGCCGCGCAGGCGCAGGTCGAGAACATCGAAAGCTGAGTCAGGCTTTCTGCCGCGACGTCAGCCACGTCATCAGCGCCGCCAGCACCAGCAATGCCGCGCTGGCGAAGAAGGTCGACCGATAACCGCTGCCGTCGAACAGCAGACCACCAACGGTCGACCCGGAAGCGATCGACAACTGCACCACCGCCACCATCAGCCCCCCGCCCGCTTCGGCATCGTCGGGCAGCGTGCGCGCCAGCCACGACCACCAGCCGACCGGCGCGGCGGTCGCGATCAATCCCCACAAGCCCAGCAACACGAAGGCCGCGACCAGCGAGCTGCCCAGCCCTATAAGTGCCACGGCGATCACCGCCATCAACAGTGGGATGGCGATCAGCACGCGATACAAGCCTTTGTTCAGCACCGAACCGATGACCACCGTGCCGACGAACCCGGCCACACCAATGACCAGCAAAATCATCGACAGCACTGAAACGTCGACCCGGGTCACGGTTTCGAGAAACGGCCGCAGGTAAGTGAACAGAACAAACTGGCCCATAAAGAACAGACCTGCGCCGAGCATGCCGAAGGCCACCCGGCGGCTTTTGAACAACGCGAAGACATTGCCCGCGCTGGCTTTGCGTGGCGCGGCGGGGAGCGCAGGCAAGCTGATCCACTGCCAGAGCAGCGCAATGAGCGCCACCGGTATCAGGCAGAAAAACGCCCCGCGCCAGCCAATCACGCTACCGAGATAACTGCCCAACGGCGCCGCCACGACGGTCGCCAGGGCGTTGCCGCTGTTAAAAATCGCCAGTGCCTTGGGCACGCTGGCGGACGGCACCAGACGCATGGCCAGCGCCGCCGACATCGACCAGAAGCCGCCAATGACCACGCCGATCAATGCGCGACCGATCATGTACACCGTGTAGTTGGGCGCCAGTCCGACCACTAGCCCGGACGCGCACATCAGCGCCGTCAACAGCAGCAACAGATTTTTGCGATCCATCGAACCAGCGAGCCTGGCGATCGTCAGGCTGGTCAGCACCGCGAACGCGCCGGAGATGGCGATGCCGTAGCCGGCCAGGCCTTCGCTGATGTGCAGGTCCGTCGCCATCGGCGTGAGCAGACTGACCGGCATGAACTCGGAAGCGATGAGCGCGAAGACACACAACGTCATCGCGAAAACGCCGCTCCAGTAAGCCGGTTGCTCGCCAGCGGTGGAGGCGTCCATGGACTGGGCTGTCGGGTTATCGATTAGTTGGGCCGTCATGCAGAACCTGTTTTGGAAAAGACTTGATCGGAGCAATTTTGCCCCGCTACTCAGGCTGCAAAGCTTGACGGATTGCGGTTAACTTGATTAGTAGCGGTAATCTTCATGTGCTTTTGAGATAAATTCAGCAATGAGCAACGCCAAAATCAACGACCTGCAGGCCTTTCTGGCGGTGGCGCAGGAGCAGAGCTTCACCAAAGCCGCCGCCCGCCTCGGCGTCACGCCGTCTGCGTTGAGCCATACCGTTCGCGCGCTGGAGCAGCGCTTGGGTATTCGCCTGCTGGCCCGGACCACGCGCAATGTTTCGCCGACCGAAGCGGGTGAGCGCCTGATGCGGTCGATTGCGCCGCTGTTCGAGCAGATCAGCGCCGAACTCGAGGCCTTGAGCGAATTGCGCGACAAGCCCAGCGGCACGCTGCGGATTTCCTGCACGGACGATCAGATTGAATTGTGCATTCGGCCGATGCTCGCCGGGTTCCTGAAGGACTACCCGGACATCACGCTGGAGTTCTACGTCGATTACGGATTCACCAATGTGGTCAAGGAGCGCTTCGATGCCGGGATTCGTCTCGGTGAATCGATCAGCAAAGACATGATCGCGGTGCGCATCGGCCCGGACTGGCGCCTGGCGGTGGTCGCCGCGCCCGATTACTTCGCCCGCCACCCGGCACCCGTCACGCCGCATCAGTTGATGGAGCACACCTGCATCAACATCCGCCATCAACCGGCCGGCGCGATTTACGCCTGGGAGTTTGCGCACAAGGGCCAGGATTTCAGCGTCAAGGTCGACGGGCAATTGGTGTTCAACAGCATCATGCATGTACTCAATGCCGCCGTGGATGGCATCGGCGTGGCGTACGTGCCCGAGCAATTGGTCGCACCGTATCTGGCGGACGGCCGATTGGTGGAAGTCCTGGAAGAGTGGTGCCCGACGTTTCAGGGCTACCACCTGTATTACCCGAACCGGCGCCAGGGCTCGGCAGCGTTCGCAGCGTTTGTCGAAGCACTGAAGCTGAACACCGCTCCCCTGTAGGAGTGAGCCTGCTCACGATAGCGTCCGGGCAGCCAACCCTGCATCGCCTGACACGCTGCTATCGCGAGCAGGCTCGCTCCCACAAGGACCGGGGCAGATCGACAATCTTTTTCGTCACTCACACCCCTGTAGGAGTGAGCCTGCTCGCGATTGCGTCCGGTCAGACAACCCTGCATCGCCTGACACGCTGCTATCGCGAGCAGGCTCGCTCCCACAAGGATCGGGGCAGATCGACCATCTTCTTCGCAACTCATACCCCTGTAGGAGTGAGCCTGCTCTCGATTGCGTCCGGTCAGACAACCCTGCATCGCCTGACACGCTGCTATCGCGAGCAGGCTCACTCCTACAAGGATCGGGGCAGATCGACCATCTTCTTCGCCACTCATCCCCCTGTAGGAGTGAGCCTGCTCGCGATGGCGTCCGGTCAGACAACCCTGCATCGCCTGACACGCTGCTATCGCGAGCAGGCTCACTCCTACAAGGATCGGGGCAGATCGACCATCTTCTTCGCCACTCATCCCCCTGTAGGAGTGAGCCTGCTCGCGATGGCGTCCGGTCAGACAACCCTGCATCGCCTGACACGCTGCTATCGCGAGCAGGCTCACTCCTACAAGGATCGGGGCAGATCGACCATCTTCATCGCCACTCACACCCCTGTAGGAGTGAGCCTGCTCGCGATTGCGTCCGGTCAGACAACCCTGCATCGCCTGACACGCTGCTATCGCGAGCAGGCTCGCTCCCACAAGGATCGGGGCAGATCGACCATCTTCTTCGCCACTCATCCCCCTGTAGGAGTGAGCCTGCTCGCGATGGCGTCCGGTCAGACAACCCTGCATCGCCTGACACGCTGCTATAGCGAGCAGGCTCACTCCTACAAGAATCGGGGCAGATCGACCATCTTCTTCGTCACTCATCCCCCTGTAGGAGTGAGCCTGCTCGCGATGGCGTCCGGTCAGACAACCCTGCATCGCCTGACACGCTGCTATCGCGAGCAGGCTCGCTCCCACAAGGATCGGGGCAGATCGACCATCTTCTTCGTCACTCATACCCCTGTAGGAGTGAGCCTGCTCGCGAAGAGGCCAGATCAGATACACCCATGTTGAATGACCCACCGCTTTCGCGAGCAAGCTCACCAATGCGCCGCACCAAATTACCGCCGCCCAACAAAAAGGGAGGCCTGTTACAGGCCTCCCTTGGTCTTTCACCTTCAGGATGTACCCAGCCCCTGCGACAGATCCGAGGACGACGGCCGCGCCGGATCCGGTCTGGTTTCACCCTCGGTCTGCTCGGTGGTCCGGGTCACCGTGTCGCGCACCGCTTCATAACCTTCCTGCGCTTTCTGCTTGGCCTTGTCGACCATGCCGGCGCTGGTGCGGCCCATGTAGCGCTGCTCAGTGGAGGTGGTCGGCAACGCCGCGCCGAGCAACGCACCGAGCGCGACTCCAGCGGCAGCCACCATCAGCGGTTGCTCTTTGAGCAGGTGACTGAACTGTTGGCCGAGCACTTGCGAGTTGCGCGACAAGCGGTCACTGGCGTCATGCATCGCATGGGTCAGATTTTCCTTCGCCGCACCGACATTTTCCCCGAGGTGGCTGGCCTTGCCTTTCAGCGTCTGGTACCCGTCCTTCAGCGAGTCGGTGGTCGAGTGCAGATGCGCGCGCGCACTGTCGATGCCGTCGGCCAAACCATCGGCCCACTCGCCGGCCTTGTCCTGATCCGGTCCGCTGCGATAGGTCGGTTGCGGCACGGGCGGGCGATTCTGGCTGATCATCAGCCAGAGCAGGCCCACCGACGTCAGCACCGCCGGCACCGGGTTATTGCGCACGCTGGTGCCGAGGTTGGTGAAGAACGTCGAGCCATTGCTCTGCATCATCCCCCAGGCCTGATCGATCATCTGCCCGGGGGTGAATTTGCTCTCCAGTTGATCGACGATATTGCCGATGCTCGCGCGTTGCGCATCGATTTCGCGCTCGATCTGTTCCGGGCTTTTTTCCGCTTCGATATCCAGTTCGCTTTTCATGAGACTTTCCTCCGCAGCGCTTCCTGATCCTTGTTCAAGGCGTCGAGGGTGCGATCAGGTTTGAAGTGAGACGGCTCGAATTGCTTTTTCCCGGATTGCAGCATGGCGAAGCCGATGATCATTACCACCACGCCAACGATCAACGCGGCCAGCCACGGCGCCATGAACAGGCTCAAGCCATACACCGCCGACATCAGCAAAATGATGAAGCCGGCGAGGAACACAATCGCGCCCCCGGCCACCGCGCCGATGCCAGCCTTCAGCGTGCTGAGGCTGTTGTGCAATTCGGCCTTGGCCAGCGCCAG
This sequence comes from Pseudomonas sp. HN2, assembly GCF_020736465.1. NCBI lineage: Bacteria > Pseudomonadati > Pseudomonadota > Gammaproteobacteria > Pseudomonadales > Pseudomonadaceae > Pseudomonas > Pseudomonas sp. HN2. The sequence goes on along the minus strand of NZ_CP085885.1, from coordinate 2,562,603 downwards.
TTCCTTGGTGAACAACGCCGGTACTTCGCGGGACAACTGCCGCAACAAGCCCACCACCGAAGCATCATCCGTTTGGCCGAGGGGCCTTGCCCCGCTCAGATCAGATTCATCTCTGTTCATCACAGTTCTCCTTTGGCGTCGGGTGCATGCGGTACGGAAGCCGCTGCGAAATCAGAGGGGTGATCATGCTCATTAGGTGAGGTGGGAGTGATGCCAGTGGCCAGTCCCGGATTGGTTGGGGACGAGGACGGCACTGACGATTCATAGGGTCGCTGCGCACCGTAATCGCCTGATGGTGGCGTCGAAGTCGTGCCTGCCGCTGGATCGTGTTCGGCGCTGACCGTTGCCGCCGCAGCCGTGCCTGCCTTGAGAAACCGCGACAGGCCGAAACCGATGGCAATGCTGCCGGCGATAAACAGGCCCGGATTGTTGCGCGCCAGATCCGCCGCATCGTGCAGCAACTGCTCGGCACTCTTGCCGCGCAGATTGCCCGCCAGCCCGGTCATGGATTCCGCCATGTCGTTGATGTAATCGGACATGCCTAACGTGTCTTTGTCCTGCAGTTCCGAAACGAAGCTTTTCGCGCCTTGCGCCAACGCTTCGATCTGCTCGGCCGCCGTGTCGCGATACTGACCGAACTGCGCATCGGCCTGTTCGCGCGCGCCGCCCAATGCTTCGCTGACGTTGTCTTTCAGATGATCGAAACCTTGCTCAGGCTTGCCGTTTGGATCGCCTGATTCATACCCTGCCCTGCTGTCTGACGTATTCATGTCGCCCCTCGCCTTCTCACTGAAAACGCAAAAACGGGACTACACGGCAACAATGCCTCGAGCCCCCACATAGATGAGGACGGAGCGGCTTGCGCGAGAGTTCAAAGAGGTTGATGAGCGTGCAACATATGGCCGGGATCACCGACGAAAGGTTGCGCCTTGAGAGATTGCGTTGAGCTTCTGCGCCTGTCTGCGGTCAAGACATGGCACGGGGGTTCATCCTGATCACGCCAGTGAAACCCGCAACGCCGCCGATAGATGGCAGAATCCCCCTACCCTGATCACTTCGGAGACCGCAATGCTTCGCCTGTTCGAACAAAGGCTCGACCCCTTCCCACCCGATGAGGCGCCGCCACCGCCAGTCGGCCTGATGCGATTCCTGTGGGCCTGCACCCGAGGCGCACGCGGTTACATCCTTGCCTTTGCGTTGCTCAGCGCCAGCGTGTCGATCTACGAGGCGTGGCTGTTTTCCTTCCTCGGGCAAGTGGTGGATCTGCTCTCGACCTGGCAATCCGGGCGCGCCGCCGGTGCCGAGGAAAGCCGCGTATTGTGGGGCATCGGCATTGTGCTGGTGGTCAGCATTGGCCTGGTGGCGCTGCGCACCATGGTTCAGCACCAGATCCTCGCGATCAATCTGCCGCTGCGCCTGCGCTGGGACTTTCATCGGCTGATGCTGCGGCAAAGCCTGTCGTTCTTCTCCGATGAATTCTCCGGCCGGGTCACCACCAAAGTCATGCAAACCGCGTTGTCGGTGCGTGAAGTGCTGTTCACCCTGATCGAAATCCTCCCCGGCATCGGCGTCTACTTCATCGCCATCATTGCGCTGGCCGGTGGCTTTGCGCTGAAGCTGATGCTGCCGTTTCTGGCGTGGATCGTTCTGTTCGGGCTGGCGATGGTGTATTTCGTCCCGCGTCTGGGCAAGGTCGGCCAGGAGCAGGCCGATGCACGCTCGTCGATGACCGGACGGATTGCCGACGCCTACACCAACATCACCACGGTCAAACTGTTCTCGCACTCCAAGCGTGAGGCGCATTTTGCTCGCGCGGCGATGGAAGATTTCAAGCTCACCGGCTTCCGCCAGATGCGTCTGGTCAGCCAGTTCGAAATCGTCAACCAGGCGCTGGTGGTCGCGCTGATTCTCGGTGCCGGTGGTTATGCGTTGTGGCTGTGGCATCAGGGCGAGGTCGGCACCGGTGCTGTTGCGGCGATCACTGCGATGGCGTTGCGCATCAATGGCATGTCGCACTGGATCATGTGGCAGATGACCTCCCTGTTCGAAAACATCGGCACCGTGCAGGACGGCATGGCCACCCTGACCAGCGGCCCGAAAGTCCAGGACGCGCCGGACGCCAAAGTGCTGGAGCCTGCCGGCGGCGAAGTGGTTTTCGACAATGTCAGCTTCAATTACAACAGCGAGCGCCAGGTGCTCGACGACCTGACGCTGCACATTCGCCCCGGCGAAAAAATCGGTCTGGTTGGCCGCTCCGGTGCGGGCAAGTCGACGCTGATCAACCTGCTGCTGCGTTTCTATGACGTCGATCGCGGCGAGATTCGCATCGATGGGCAGAACATCGCCGAGGTCACGCAGGACAGCCTGCGCAGTGTGATCGGCATGGTCACGCAGGATACGTCGCTGCTGCACCGCTCGATTCGCGACAACATCGCCTACGGTCGCCCGGACGCCACCGACGCGGACATCCACCGCGCCGCGGTGAACGCCCAGGCCGATGGTTTCATCAGCCAGTTGAGCGACAAGCAGGGCCACAGCGGCTACGACACGCTGGTCGGCGAACGCGGCATCAAACTCTCCGGCGGCCAGCGCCAACGCATCGCCATCGCCCGGGTGATGCTGAAGAATGCGCCGATCCTGCTGCTCGACGAAGCCACCAGCGCGCTGGATTCCGAAGTCGAAGTGGCGATCCAGGAAAGCCTCGACGAAATGATGCAGGGCAAAACCGTGATCGCCATCGCCCACCGCTTGTCGACCATCGCGGCAATGGACCGGCTGATCGTTATGGACGAAGGCCGCATCATCGAACAAGGCACCCACGCGCAATTGCTTGAGAAGAACGGCACCTACGCGCGGCTGTGGCAGCACCAGAGCGGCGGGTTCCTCGGTGAGGATCGCGGTTTGGTGGAGGTGATGGAGGAGTAATCAGGCTGGAGGGCCGGAGCCGGCCCTTCATCGATTTGCCTACAGGGTGAAGGGGCTTTCGGCATCCACCGGAAGCTTGACGCGAAATACGGTTCCGCCTGGCAGATCAGAGCTCACTTCAATCGAGCCGGCATGCGAGGCGACGATTTCCGAGGCGATAAACAGGCCGAGTCCAAGCCCAGCGACGGGCCCGTGATCCACCACGGAGCGCTGAGAGAAACGCCCCATTGGGTTGAAAATGAACGGCAGTACATCCTCCGGGATCGGCTCACCGCCGTTGTGCACCGTAAAGACCGCACCCTCCTCCAACGCCTGCAACTCGACCGTGACCGGAAACTGATTGTCGCCGTGGGTCACCGCATTGCTGATGATGTTGGAAAAGACCTGTTCCATCCTGGCGCCATCGAACGCACCCATCACCGGCTCCTTCGCGTCGAACACAACGTTGGCCTGCGGGTGAAAGGCGCGGATTTCCTCGATAACCCGCTCGCACAACGGGCTGAGATCGATCGGGGCTTTTTTCACTGGAATGCCCGGGCCCATCTGGCACCGCGTGAGATCGAGCAGGTCGCCAACGATCTGAGTGGCGCGCTGCACGCTGGCGTAGATCTGCCGGGCCACTTTGCCGGTATGCGGGTCGGTGGATTCCGTACGGCGCAGCCTGTCGGCACCGAGCAGAATCGCTCCCAGCGGCGTGCGCAAGTCGTGGCCGAGAATTCCCAGAAACACATTGCGCGAAGCCTCAACCGCGCGTGAATAGCTGGCAATCGACTCGGCCAGCGCCTGATCGATGGCTTCGTGAAAACGCGTCATGTCGTCGACATTCACCGATTTGCCATCCTTGACCTGACGCAGCCACTGGCTCAGCACACTGGTGCGTAGCGCGCGGTATTCGGAAACCATCTGATCAATGGTGAAACCGGCCATCAACCGCGTCACGGCGTGGGTTTCCGCAGCCGTTTCCTCATCAATTCGCGGCGCATGGCCTTGGGCCTTCGCCAATTGCTCGCTAACCGTCTGCCGGGTGCGCAGATCGATAACGATGGCGCGCAACATCTGCTCGGCGTGATCGCGCAACGCAACGTTATCGAGCTCCGCACCGGGTGTCTCGATGGTGCGGGCGAAATCTTCCCAGGCCTGCAGGATCGGCTCTAGGTTTTCGAGAATGAAATCTGGCAGGCGCATGGCTGTAGTCCATAGAGGAAATCCATCTGCGCCGACAGGCGAGCCGGCGCAGACAGTGAAAGAACAAACTCAGGAGTACAGAAGGTACGGCTGACCTCGTGCAGCCTACCATCAATGCGGTGGTTCAACGCCGGAGGAAAATCGGCAACAGCCGCTTGTGACGAAAGCCATCAGAACACTTGACTACCTGTGCTTGCGCTGCTGCCCGGAACGCTCAAGTCGCCATCCGGAAAAGCACCACCCTCAATGTGGTAGACCTTCGGTTCTGCGGAAAAATAATCCTCCAGCCCCAGCATGAACCGCTGGTGGTCTTCACTCTCCTCAAACCCCGGAGAGTGATCCTCAAGCGAGCGCCAGCGCACGATCAAATTGAATTGCTCGGGCGTTTCGATACCTTGCGCCAGCAAGTGCCCGCCGTATCCCTTGGCGCGGGTGAGCAACGGTTCGACTTCGGCAAATGCGCGTCGGAAGGCTTCAGTCTGTTGCGGGTGAACCGGCAGGACTGCGATTTCATAAACCATGACGTTTCTCCAGAATGAGTTGAACGCGTTCAGACGATGAGCGAAGGCTCAACGGCGATGGCGATTTTTCCTATGAGTCCGTTGTTGGCACTCTCCAGTCTTGCGTGGGCGAGCGGGATGTCGGCGAGCGAATAGACGGCGCCAACATGCGGCCGCAGCTGGCCGCGTTCGACCAGCGCGGTCAGTTCATCGAGCTTGCCGCGGTTCTGCCGGGTAAAGACGAAGTGATAGCTGGCGTTCTTGCCCCAGGCCTGGACGAGGTTTTGTGGCTGCGCGATGTCGACGATCGAGACGACGCGGCCAAGCTGAGCGAGCACGTCGGCACTGCGAGACAGGGTATCGCCACCGATGGTGTCGAACACCACATCAACGCCATGCCCGGCGGTTTCGCGCATGATCGCTTCAACGTAATCCTCTTGGGTGTAATCGATCACCACGTCGGCGCCCAGGCTGCGGACGAAGTCGGCGTTGGCCTCGCGCACGGTGGTGAACACCCTGGCGCCCATGGCTTTCGCCACCTGAATCGCCACATGGCCGACACCGCCCGCGCCGCCGTGGATCAGAATGCTTTCGCCGACTCGCAGCACAGCGCGCACGGTCAGCGCTTCCCACACCGTACCGCCGACCAGACTCAGACTCGCCGCCTCGAGATGACTCAGCGAGGAAGGCTTTCGGGCGATGATGCTTTCGGCCGCCACGTGATACTCGGCATAACTGCCCTGCCCCTCGAATATCTGCGGGGTGTACCAGACTTCGTCGCCCGGCGCGAAGGCGCTGACGCCCGGCCCGACAGCTTCAACCACGCCCGATACGTCGTGACCGGTAATGGCTGGCAGCGGCACCAGATCGGGATAGTCACCGCGCCGAACCTGATAATCCAGCGGATTGATGGAAGTGGCGTGCACTCGGACCAGCACTTGGCCCGCTTGCGGAACTGGTTTTGGAACGTCGCTCAGTTCGAACGAATCAGGACCGCCGAAAGATTTCAGAATCATCGCTTTCATGGAAACACCTCGTATCGATAAAGAGGGATATCGGGATTTCTCGATATCCTGCGGTAAAAAAATTTACAGCTCTTTCCCTATGATCTCTGCAAGCGCGCTGATAGCAGCCTCATTGCGTTTGTAGTAGGTCCATTGACCGATGCGCCGCACTTCAACCAGCCCCACCCGCTGCAACGTGGCCAGATAACTCGACACCGTCGACTGCGACAGGCCGATACCTTCCTGGATGCTGCTGACGCAGACACCCTCGACGAGAACGTCACCCTCATCCTGCGGGGGGAAGTTCTTGACGGGATCCTTCAGGCCTTCAAGGATCTTGAGGCGCGTCGGGTTCGAGAGGGCTTTGAAGATTTCGATCAGTTCCATGCGCCGAGGATATCGAGATTCTTAGATATGTCAATGCGCGATATTGAGGCGATTCGCAGTCGGCGACGGGCGGCAGGACATCAGGATCTGCGACCCGTCCGCCCTACTCACCTTGTGCTTCCCGGACTCATTCGTCAGCCATGTTTCACGAGATTCAATGCCGGCAACGGTCCGCCCGGGAATTGCGCAAGCACGCCCTGCTGCACACCGCCCAGATCGATGCCGTAAAAACCCAATCGGTCTATCAGCTCTGCAACCCTGGCTTTGCTGGCCGCATCCTCCCCGGAATAAAACAGCACACGCTTGCCGCCCTCGGTGGTGGGATCGGTCAGCAGAGCCGCGAGCAAATGATTGAAGGCCTTGACCACGTGCGCGCCGGGCAGCATCTGCGCCACCACTTGTGAAGACGGCTGGCCGCCCAGATCGACCGGTTTGAACAATGGCGCCTCGATCGGGTTGTTGGCGTCGATCACGATACGCCCATCCCAAGGCCCGAGATCGCGCACGGCATCGGGAATTTTCGACCAGTTCACCGCCAGAAAGACGATGTCCGCCTGACTCGCCTGCTGAGCAGTTACGGCTTGCGCGAGTGGGCCCAATTCGCCGACCAGATCGGCAAGGCTCTGCGGCCCACGACTATTGGCCAGGCTGACCGAAAGGCCAGCCTTGACGAGCAACCGAGCGATGGCGGTGCCGATGGAGCCTGTACCAATGATGCTGATGTTCATGTCTCTTTCCTCAAGTAGTTGGTGAGGCTATGAGACGCTTTTTGATCTTCCACCAGTAGTGGAAGACAAATAGAATCACTTTCAATCATTCATTGAAGGTGCGCAGATGGAAACGCTAGGTAATTTGCTGTCATTCGTGCGCAGCGCCGAGGCGGGCAGCTTCTCTGCCGCCGCGCGGCGCTTGGGCCTTACGCCCGCGGCGGTCAGCCGCAATGTCGCGCAACTGGAGGCCAACCTCGGCGTGCGTTTGTTCCAGCGCAGCACACGCAAACTCACCCTCACCGAGGCTGGAGAGCGCTTTCTGGCCAACGTCGGTTCGGGACTGGAAACCGTTCAGGCGGCAATCGCCGATGTCGCGGGCAACGCTGGCGAGCCTTCAGGCGTTCTGCGTCTGAACGCAGCGCCAGGGTTCGCTAGGGATTTTCTGTTGCCGCTGATGCCGGAATTTCTCAAACGTTACCCTTCGATAACTCCCGAATGGCACCTCGATAATCGCCAGGTCGATCTCATCGCGGATGGATTTGATGCGGCCATCGGCGGCGGCATCGAGCTGGCGCAGGGCGTGGTCGCCAGAGCCATCGCTCCGGCGCATTTGATTCTGGTGGCATCGAAGGAATATCTCTCGGGACACAAGCGCATCCGGCGCATTGAAGAGCTGGCGACGCTGGATCACCTGGCCATGCGCTCGGTGCAGACCGGCAAGGTGCGCAGCTGGATGCTGCAAGGGCCCGATGGTCAACGAGCACCGTTGGAGTTGGCGCCGCGCCTGTTGGTCAACGATCCGCAAGCGCTATGTCAGTGCGCACGGCTGGGATTGGGGGTTGCGCTGTTGGCAGTTCCGGATGTGCTGCCGTATCTGCAGGACGGCACGCTGGAGAGGGTTTTGCCGGAATGGTATGTCGATGCGGGGCAGATCTATTTGTATTTTTCCAGTCAGAAGCTGTTGCCGGCGAAAACCCGGGCTTTTGTGGATTTTCTGGTGGGTCAGGCTCGAGAGGATGGATGGGCGACTCGACTCGGCGCTCGGGCTTAGTAAATAAGTTATACGACCTCTTAAACTTAATCAGCATCATGCCTAAGCGCTTTATCAAGCCTTTCAAGCTTGCCGCTCCTGCTCGATTACGGTACAAATCGGGCAGTTGTACGACAACATAATAAAAACCTGAGCCACCCTGAGTGGCTATCATTTTTGAGATCTGCCATGTCCCGCCCTGAATTTGCCCCAACCGTACCGCCGCCCTTCCCTCGCTATCTCGCCGTGATCATTCTGTTGTGCATGGGTTGTGCGTTCGCCGGCAACCACGTCGCGGCGCGGGTGGCTTTTGATGACGGCGCGGGTGTGCTGCTGGCGATCCTGATGCGTTCTGGCGGGACCTTGCTGGTTCTGGCCATTCTGGTGCTGTGGCAACGGCAGAGTTTGCGTCTGCCAGCGGGCGCCTGGCGCTGGCAATTGTTGTTGGGCCTGCTGATTACGGCGCAGAGCCTGTGTCTGTACTCCGCTGTCGCACGGGTGCCGGTCGCTTTGGCGCTGCTGGTAGCCAACGTATTTCCGATCCTGCTCGCCTTGCTGACCTGGGCGCTGGGCGGCCCGCGACCGAGCGCCCGTACCGCCATGTTGATGGGCTTGATCCTTGTCGGGCTGGTGTTCGTGCTGGACGTCCCCGGACGTCTGTCAGACAGCGCCAGCGTCGGCCCGGAATGGCTAACGGGCGTCGCACTCGCCTTCTGCGCCGCCAGCGTATTCGCCTGCGCGCTGTGGATCACCGATCACAAACTGTCGCAAGTGCGCGGCTCGGTGCGCAGCCTGCTGACCATCTTCATCGTCTTCAGCAGCGTCAACCTGGCCGGACTGACCGGCGCCCTCCCCGGCGGACTCAACCTCCCCGCCACCTCAACCGGCTGGCTGGCCCTCGCCACGCTGGTCGTGCTGTACGGCACCGGTTTTATCGTCCTGTTCATCTCCGTACCCCGACTGGACATGCCGCGCAACGCACCGGTGATGAACATTGAGCCGTTGGCGACATTGTTGATGGGCTGGATTGTGCTGGATCAGATGCTCAGCAGAGGGCAGATCGTAGGTGGCGTGATTGTGGTGAGCGGGATTGTTTTGCTGACGTATCGGAAAGCGGCGGTGAAGGTTGGGGTGAAGGCTGAGGTGTGAGGGGTTATGGTGGCGGGACTCTTGTTTGGTGAGTCCTGCTTATCGCGGCCAGCTCGATACCGGATCAGCAGAATCGCTCCTGTTAGGGTGGTTGCATTCCAAGGCACGGCACTTACCAACTACCGTACGGGATGCCGAACTTGTCGATATACCGTTTGGTCTTTTCACTGACCGGATAGGCATAGCGCCCTTGGTTCTTCCCTTGGCCAGGCCCCAACGGCTCAATCTCAGCCTTGGCTCTGGCTACTTTGACGGGACGGTGACAGGAATCGCGCACAAACACCTGCACCACGCCTCCGGGAGCCAGGCCCAAATAAATGGAGGCGCTATAGCTGGCTTGTTCATCCGGAGTTTCGGGGCACCTCTGATTAACCGATGCCAACATCAGCTGTCTGGCTTCTTCCGGTACGTCTATCCAGACGCGATATGTCTGTGATTCAGCGATAGATTGCCAGCGCACATAAATGCGCTTGGGCAAGTCGGCACCAATCACCGGTTTTGCAGCAGCGCCAACCGCATGCCAGCCTCGCGCGGACTCTTCACCGGTTTCCGGCTCACCGCCCGCTGCTGTTCCTGATCCGGTGCGCCTGAATAGCTTGCCGTTGATGTCTTCAACGGCGCTGTCTTCAACCCATACCTTCATGTAGTAGGGTTCGGTGAATGCGAGCTCCCATGAACCCGATTTGGGGTCGGAACCGGCGGACAGCGGATCAGCGGATTGGCAGCCTGACATAAACAGTGCAAGCAAGATGGTCACGAAAATCTTCATTACCAAAGCGTCCAGTCAGGTATGTGTGGATGTTGCACTCGGATGGAGTCTTGAGTTGGTGCGTTGATGTACACAGCTTTTATTCCGCTTCCGTCTGCTCGTCCTAATGGATGGTTCCAGTTGGCGGATGTGTGAATGTATTTCAATTTCAGCAACTCGTTCTCCTGCGGCGTGACGCTGTAGTTTCCAGCCAGAAATCTATCGCACATGGCTTGTAGCTCTGCCGGAATCGTTAAATCAGGAGTATCTGGAATGTCGTTGAAGCGAGCACCCTTTTCTTTAGCCAAGCGATGCATCAGCCGCAGATAAACCCTGGACAGCATGCCGCTCACCGGGCGCTTGAGCTGAAGAGCAGCGTAAACACGCTTTTGATTACGACTGAGCCGATCTTGTGGTTCATCAGGGATGAATGAGGCTTCAGGCGTTACTATTTCCAGCATGTCTTTAGGCCAACCTTTGGCCACCCATTGGCTTTGTGCATCAAGTGCATCGCGATAGATTGAAGTCGCTTTGACGTCAGTGCTCAAGGACACAACGAGCGTTTGCATGGGGCTTACCAGTACACACTCTTCGGCGCTCTCGAGATAGCCTCCGCCGATATCCGAATGTACCCCGGGTAGCGTAATTTCCAAATGATCAGCTTTGACACGACTCAGCGCGAAGTTAGCCCTGCATTCATCGCGCGCTGATAGTTGGACGACATCGGTAAAGAAACGACGGTCGAGATAGAGTTTTATGCCGGTCGCGATTGGGCTCTTGATGTTTCCGAGATTGGACCAACCAGCTATCGACGGGACTGTGTCGAACAAGCCAATGAAGCCTATATCGATGTCGCCTTGGTATTGGTCGTTGAATTTTGGACTGAAAGCCCGTGGCAGGTTTCTTAGAACAGTGCCAAGTGGGCCGCGGCTAGTGCGGACGACCTCATTGGCAAAATGGCGCGCAGCAGCCGCGCCGCGACTGAAGCCAAACACATCAAATTTCAAAGATGTGATTTCACTGCCTGGATTATCGATCAGAGCTCGGCTGATCGCTTGTTGAATGCTCGGGAATGTGGATTCGACTCTGTTGGCTACACCGGTTTCTCCCCGACCAGTGCCTGCACCGAACTTGCTGTCTTCTTCGCCGGACCGCGTTCCGATACCCTCGACATAAACGACGCGAGAAGCGCTCTTATGAGCGCCCTCTCCTACTGCCCCAGGCATGGCGTCGTACAGGTCACTCAGCTTTTTCACATTGCTTACATCGTTACCATAACTACTGTCCGGATCACTCATGTAAGGCATACAGCTAGCTGGAATATCCTCCGGCGCAATCGGATGCTGAGCACCACACAACAACCCCGCAGCAGAGTTATTGGCATTGTTGCCCGTGCCATCAAAGAACACCCCGATCCTCAACGCGATGCCAATCTTCTCTGGCTCACGCGCAGGCTCTTTCCCATGTTTCTCATACTCGGCCCAGTGCTGGGCGTGTATGTCGACGGGTTTGGCTTGTTCGTAGCGGTAGTTTTTCGGCGGGTTTGGAACGTAGCCACTCAATCCTTGATTCCTTGTTCTGATCCTTGAAGAACGGCCCGAAGGGTGACAGTCGAGGCCGGGTGGTGCAAGCCGTGGCGGTGTGCCAGCCATGGTGCGACTACGGGTTGCGACGAGGCTTTGCTCTCGTCGCTTGGTTGGGGTTATTTGGCTATTTCGACTTTATCCAAAGCCTGATTTACCGCGATTTCGCCGAGCATGACGACCTGGGCAATACCCAGCAGCGTCTTGCGGCGCGGGTTGTCGAGCAGCGCGGCGAAGTCGTAGAGCATGGTGGTAGCCGAGCCGAGGGATTCACTGGCGTTGGCCAGCAGGGATTCGGTGTCGTATTTCGGATTGGCGAGAAACATCTGTTCCGGGATGTTGGTGCTGGCCAGTATGTCCGCCGGACCGAGGTAGTGATCGAGGGCGCGTTCGGCGGCTTCGTGGAGTTTTTTCGAGGCGCTGGATTCGTAAGGCGATGCGGGGTCGGTGGTTGGGGGATTGGGTGTGACTTTGAACATGGTGAAACTCCTAGTTAGGAAAAGGAGCCTTCACATTCGCTACCAAACGAAGGTGGCGGCCATACGCGGGTTGGTAGACCGGTAACTAGGAACCGGCACACCCGAAGGTGTCCTGCGCATGGCCACCATTGAGCAGAGACCTGAAGCAGGCCTGCGAACGGTGCGCGATGCGACTAGTTATGGCGGGCTACCAAACCCGATCGCTGTTTTTCAGCGACCGACAGACGATAGAACCCGCGACCTAGACGCACAAGCCGGCGGATTCTGGCGTAGTCGTAGGGAATGGCGCAAGGCGTTGTAGCCGTTTGCTTGTGTCTTGAATAACTGTTTAAACGGGCTGGGTGCTTTCTGTTTATGTGGTGGTGAATGGGCTGGGGTCATCGCGAGCAGGCTCACTCCTACAAGGATTGGGGGCTAGTCCAAGATCACTGGTGTTTGGGCCACCCAAGTCGCCTGGCAGCTCGCTGCCCTTGGGATATCAACCCTGCGTAACAAGCGTCAACCGCGGCCAAATCTCGAGCCATCTCTTCGACTGAACGCGTTCCACAAACACCGCGTATCTATCACTCTCAAATCGGGCGGTTGGTCGCACTTTCAGCGCAAACAAATCCTCCAGTCCCAACGGCGCCGAAACCTCTATAGCACCCTGCTGATCAAGCCTGACCCCAACCGCCGTAGCTGTCTCGGGCCAACGGGTCATGGCGTCGGCAGAAGATTGATAAGGTGCATCGGCGTTTCGCTTGTGCATGCGAGCCTGGTTCTTCACCGACCAGTTCAGGCCACTGCACCGTGTTGCAAGCTCGGCCTCCAAGGCGAAGTCCGTTTGCGCACTGTGACGTGTTTTGTCGAACCAGATGAGATCAATGTCCCCGGGCAATCGCGAGGGTTCGCGCTGGTGCAGATGATCCCAGACCAGGCTGCGCACAAAACCGGCGGCAACCCAGCTGTCCGGCAAGTTCAGATCCCTGACTGTGCGCAGGATGTGCATCCGGAGGGGATCTCGAGTAATAAGATCCCGCAGTTGCGCTTCAAGATTCAATTTGTTCAATCCATTGCCTTTGATTGCAAGAGCCTATCAGGCGTCTCGGTAAGAGCTCAGCGACGCCGGCGTTGCCCTGCTTCCTCACTCCGTCGCCCACAATTCGCTATCCGGACAAGTCCCTTGTGATGAATGACTCGCGCAGGCGAGCTTTGCAGGAAAGTGCCAACTGCCGCTCACTGCTCAAACCTTGAACTCTTCCTTGAGCAAATCGGCAAACTTGTCTTTTGCACGATGAGATTCAACGTGCTTGTTCCAGATAAAATAATTTTGCACGGGCGTTAGATCTTTGAAAAAGAATCCTTGAATACCGCCGATTTGCTGGAACTGTTCAAATATCCCTTTCGGCACCAACGATACCCCCGCGCCCGCACTGACGCACCCAAGGATGGTGCCATAACTGGCTATGCTTGTTATCCGGCTGGATAGGTTGTGCCGCTCCAGCCAGGCAACCAACGCCCTCCTGTAGGGGCATCCTTCAGGCCACATGAATAAATCCACGCCATGCAAATCTTCTGGATGGTTTAGCGGCCCTGCGGACGGCGAAGCAATCAGGACCAGATCCTCCTCATAGATCTCCATACTCTCAATATTCGGGTGTTCCGGCCTCACGGCAATGATTGCCCCATCCAGTTTATGACTGACTACCTCAGCGGATAATTGCGACCAGTCGCCAGTGCTGAATTGCATCTGCACTGCTGGGTAAAGTTGATGATACCTGGACAACAGCTTGGGTAATCTGCCCGTAGCAGACGATTCTATGGCACCAATCCTGAGATCTCCCGACGGCGCTGACGACGGATCAAGCGCTCGGTGCGACTCCTCGCACAAAGACAGGATTTTGTTGGTATAGCCGAGAAAAATCCGACCGGAGGGGCTGATGATCAATCCCCTGCCTTTCCTTATAAAAAGATCAACCCCGAGTTCTCGCTCCAATAGTCTGATTCGATTGGTGATATTGGACGGCACACAGTGCAGCTCTTCAGAAGCACGAATAATACTGCCTCGATCAGCGACCTTTTTGAACATGACGAGCTGCGACAATTCCATCCCAATACTCATTGAAAGTGAACAATCGAATCAATGTAAATCAGTTGTTGTATGCCCTCAATGAGGTTTATTTTCCTGACTGGTCGTCGCCTGCGCCCTATGAGTAACCATGCCTTCACCCCCAAAAAATCGAAGTTCTACGAGGATTCAATGCATGGATGTTGAACACGCTGTTCTTGCACTGGGTTTCTTCGCGTTTTGTGGTGGCCTGATAGACGCTGCGGTCGGGGGCGGAGGCCTGGTACAGGTGCCCGCACTTCTACATGCTCTACCCCAGTACAGCCTTGCCACCATTTTCGGCACCAATAAACTGGCTGTTCTGGCGGGCAATATTTCATCAATATCGGGTTACCTGAAGCGCATAAAAATCCGCTGGAATTTAATGCTTCCGACCATGCTCGCCGCTTTTTTATTTTCTTTTCTCGGAGCTCTCTCAGTATCCCTTGTCCCTAAAAGACTGATGGAGATCGTTGTCTTTTTCATATTGATAGTCATGGCTATCTACACGTTTATGGAAAAAAAACTTGGTTTGGCAGGCAAAGACCGCCACTTCGGAAAGAAAGACATTTGCCTTGGAGTTTTCTTTGGCAGCCTGATCGGTTTCTACGATGGTGTCTTCGGCCCGGGCAGTGGCAGCCTGCTGCTGTTTATCTTCGTCAAGGTCTTTGGCTTTGATTTCCTCAATGCATCAGCCTCTGCAAAACTGGTCAATCTGGGGACGTTCAGCGCTGCGCTCATATTTTTTATCCCCTCCGGTAATGTCTTGTGGGCGATTGGCGGCATAGTTGCTTTATGCAATATGGCCGGCGCACTGACCGGTGTCTTCTTGGCATTACGTTATGGAAGCAGTTTCATCAGAGTTTTTTTCCTGATACTGCTCGTATTCCTGATAGGCAGGATGGGGCTCAATATTTTTTCGTAGACACTGGTCACGTCATACCATCCGCCGCGAATCCCGCCGTACCGCCTGCGGCGGCACGCCAAAGCCGCGCATGAACACCTCGCGCATGTGCCGACGGTCACGAAACCCGGTTTCCCTGGCGACCACATCCAGACTGTGACTGCTTTGCTCGATCAGCAACCGCGCCGCTTCCAGCCTTAGGCTCTCAATCGCCTTGGCTGGTGACTGACCGGTTTCGGCGGTGAAAACCCGGGTGAATTGCCGCGGACTCAGGTGCACCACTTCGGCCAGTTCTTCGACGCTCAGCGGGCGATTGAGGTGCTTGCGCGCGTAATCCAGCGCACTCTGAATGCGATCGGATTTGGGTGACAGCGACAGCAGTTCCGAATGCTGCGACTGGCCTCCAGACCTACGCTGATGCATCACCAGTCGATGGGCGACCGAGCGGGCGATTTCGCTGCCCAGATCCTTCTCGACCATACCCAGCGCCATGTCGACACCAGCGGTCATGCCCGCCGATGTCCACACCGGGCCGTCGATGATGAAGATGCGGTCGTCCTCGACATTCACCGACGGATGCATCCTGCGCAGCGCCGGGGCGAACGCCCAGTGCGTGGTCACGTGGCGGTTATCCAGCACTCCGGCCTGCGCCAGTACGAACGAGCCGGTGCAGATGCCGGCCACGCGGCGTGCGCCGTCGGCGAGCCCGCGCACGCTGTGCAGCACGTCGGCATCCGGCGGCGTCAGCGGTGTCAGCGTGCCAGCCACCAGCCAACTGTCGGCCAGCCCCGCCTGCGTCAGTGGCAACGTATCGACGTGCAAGCCCAGCGACGAGCTGACAATCCCGCCGGTCTGGGAAAAGTTCTGCACCTTGTACACGGCTTTGCCGGTGACGATGTTCGCGAACTCGAACACCGACTGGGTCGCCAGCGCCATGACCTGAAAACCTTCCGTGAGCAGATAGCCGACTCGATGCACGGTCGCGCTCCGTTTGTTGAATGTCCTGAAACACTACCACATACGTCATTCAGGTCGGATCAGGTTTTCTCCATCATGGTTCCCATACCAATCAATCCACTTGCGGGACGCAGCTCATGAAACTTGAAGCCAACACGATCTTCATCACCGGCGGCACTTCCGGCATCGGCCGCGCATTGGCCGAGGCCCTGCATCAGCGCGGCAACAAGGTCATCATCGCTGGTCGTCGCCAGGCCCTGCTGGCAGAGATTGCCCAAGCGAATCGGGGCATCGACACCGTGCAGCTGGACATCAACGATGCGCAGCAGATCAAGGAAGTCGCCGCCGAAGTCATCCGCCGCCATCCGTCGTTGAACGTGATCATCAACAACGCCGGGATCATGCCCTTCGACAACGCGGGTTCCGGCGACTACGACGATGCGCAGGCCGTCGGTCTGTTGCAGACCAACCTGCTCGGCCCAGTGCGCATCAGCGCGGCGTTCGTCGAACACCTCAAGCGTCAGCCCGAGGCCTACATCATCAACAACAGCTCGGTGCTGGCCTACCTGCCGCTGGCGACCACGGCGCTGTATTCGGCGACCAAAGCGGCTATCCATTCCTACTCGCTGTCGCAGCGTTTCATGCTGCGCGACACCAGCGTCAAGGTCCTGGAAATCGCGCCACCTTGGGTTGATACCGACCTGATTCACAAGAGCGGCGACGAGCGCGCCATGCCGCTGGGCGAGTTTATCGAGGAAACCCTGATCAAGCTGGAAACCGCCACCACCGAAGTGCTGGTTGACCGAGTCTTGCCGCTGCGAGCCAACCAGGGCGCGAACGAGCACGGGCTGATCGAGCAGTTCAACCTGTCGCTGTTGGAAAATCCTATTCCGGTGGCCTGAACTCACCGACAGAAACACCCGGGCTCAATGCCCGGGTAGCCTGGCTGTTGATCATGTTCATTCACAACGCGGCAAGCCAAACACCACCCGCGCCCCGCTCGGCTCATTGCGCTCGGCCCACAATTTGCCGCCGTGTCCTTCAATGATCGTGCGGCAAATCGACAGGCCCATGCCCAGCCCGGTGGATTTGGTCGTGTAGAACGCTGTGAACACTTGCTCCGCCCGCTCGCAGGCAAAGCCTGGCCCCGAATCGCTGACGCTGATGTGCACGTTATCGCCCAGCGCTTCACTGCGAATCAGCAGACGTCGCTGCCCCTCTGCCATGATCGTCATGGCTTCGAGGCTGTTGATGATCAGATTGAGCAACACCTGCTGCAGTTCGACCCTGTCCGCCACTACTAAAGGCAAATCTGCCGCCAGCTCAACGCTGACCTCGGCGCCGTGCTTGAGCGCTTCGCCACGGCTGAAACCGACCATTTCTTCGATCAGTGGATTGAGGCTGACAGGCTGGCGCTGCGGTGGGGTTTTGTGAATCAGCGCGCGGATGCGTCCGAGAACGTCTGCCGCCCGGTTGCCATCGACAATGATATGCCGCAGGCCCTGCTCCACCTCGTCGAGGTTCGGCGGCTGCGCACCGAGCCAGCGTAGCGCGGCGTTGGCATTGGTGACCGTGGCGGCGATCGGTTGATTGACTTCGTGAGCGATCGACGCCGCCAACTGGCCCATGGTTGCCACGCGATTGGCGTGGGCCAGTTCCGTTTGCACCTGGCGATAACGGCGCTCGCCTTCGCGCACTTGCTCTTCGGCGAGCTTGCGTTCGCTGATATCCAGCACGAAGGCCAGGCCCTGCTGCTGACTGGCTTCGAATGCAGCCAGACCGACGATCACCGGCAGCCGACTGCCGTCCTTGCGGATGTATTCCTTTTCGAATGGCTGCGCGCGGCCGGTGCGGATGGCGGTTGCCAGTGCGGCGTCGCTGTTGGCGCGCATCGACGGCGGGGTCATGTCGCGCCAGTGTACGAGGCCCGATAGCAGCTCATCACGGGCGTAACCGACCATGCGCAGGAACGCGTCGTTGGCCTCGATGATTTTGCCCTCCGCGCTCCACACGATGATGCCGATGATGTTCGCATCGACCAGCCGACGGATCTTCGCTTCGCGCTCGGCGAGGTCGCGGTACAGGCGCGCGTTGTCCAGCGAGATCGCTGCCTGCGACGCCACCAGCCGCAGCACGGCCAGACGCGCGGGGCTGAACACCCCGGCGGACAGGTTGTTTTCCAGATACAACGCCCCGACCACCCGCGCCTGGTTCATCAGCGCCAGGCACAGGATCGAGCGCGCGCCACGCTGCTGGATGTACGGATCAGCGACGAACAGCGGATCGGCCGCGGCGTCGTCCAGGCACAGGTGGACGCCGGTGCGCAGCGTCTGATACAGCACCGACTCGGCCAGCGCCACCGCGTGCAACGGCTCGTTGCACAGCTGCGTGGCATCGTCGCCGATGCGGGTTTGCGCGGCGATATACGGTGTGTCGGCATTGAGCAGGATGAGCAAGCCCTGTTCGGCTCCGGCCTGTTCGATCGCGGTGCGCATGATCGTTTCAATCAAGCGGTCGAGGACGATTTCGCCGGAGACTGCTTGAGAGACCTTGAGCACCGTCGTCAGATCCAGGTGTTCAACCGCCGTGACGAGGGTGGCGGTCGGCTCGGGCTGCGCGACTTCGGAGCGCAGAAAACGATGTTTGCGATCCAGCTCCCGCACCTTGCCATCGGCGCCCCAACGCACATAGGCATAACGCGCGTCACGCAGATAAACACGGGCGATCTTGGCAAGACCGCGAGCACGATAGAACTGCGCGGCCAGTTCGTTGGCCAGCGCCTCGATATGGACCAAATCGTTGTCCTGGGCCAATTGAATGGCCTGTTCGTACAGCGATTCGGCCTCAAGTAACTGGCCAGTTACGCGCGCCATTTCCGCCGTGACCAGCGCCACCTGACTGGCGAAGGTTTCCGCACACAAGCGCGCCCACGTCTGCAATTGCGCGTGGTGTTGGCCCAGGCGCTGCAACGCATCGACATCGGTTTCGCCGTGAGCGGCCAAGGTCAGCGCCGCATAAAAATGGTATTCGGCCTCCTCGAAAAATGCCGAAATCACCCACAACAATCCCTGAACTTGGGTCGCGCATTCAGCGGCGCCCGCGTAATCCCCCGCCAGATAGCGCGCCTGCAACTTGCGCACCCAATACTTGCCGCGTGCCAGCGCCAGGTCCGGCGAGCTGGTCAAATGCGCCTCGACAGCTGTCTCGTCGAATCCGTCGTCGGTGAGACAGCCAAACTGCGGCGTCTGTCCACGCAGCATGAGGATCAGCGCCAACTGGCAGCGCATGAAATCGGCCACCAGACCGAAACCGACCTTCTCTGCATAGCCCAGGCCTGATTCGGTTTGCGCCTGCACCTCTGCCAACGGCTCGCCGATAAATAGCAGATCGGAAATCAGGCTGTTACCGGCAAACGCCGCATACGGCAGATCCCCGGTGCGATGGGCCGCGTTGAGCGCCCGACGCAGCAGTTCGCGGCACTCGCGTACGGGCCGCATCCAGCGCACCACGAAGATCGAAAAGCACAGATAGGTGCTCGCCTCGTAACGCGTGAGGCCGCGTCGATCAACCAGATCGCAGCCCAGGCGGCCAAACCGATAACCGGCGGCATAGTCGCCAAAACGTGGGCCCGACACGCGTCCGAAGTTGGCGTAGAGCAAGCAGGAAGCGTCGCAGTTGCCATATTGCAGGCTCAGGCTGATCGCTTTGCAGATGGTCAGGCTGGCGAGGTTCAAGTTCGATTGCACAGCCGGCGCGAAGAGTTTGCCCAGCGCATCGAGGGTCACCCGTGCGGCGGGGTCTTCCATTGACGGCAAGTCGATCATCTGCTCAATGGTGCGCCCGCGCAGGTTGGTCCAGACCTGCTGATATTCGTAGCGCACCTGGGCATCGTTCGGATGCGCTGGCCAATCGATGCCGACCCGACGCAGATAGGCCAGACATACTGCCACCGCACGGTCACTGCGATCGAGCAGCAGATAGACATCCATTTGCAGGCACGCCACCGCCGCGCGCTCGACGGTGGTCACGGCGCGCTCGGCCAATGCGGCCAGGCGCGTGTCGGCCTGCGCCAGTTGGCCAGTGAGAAACTCGCATTCGGCGCGGTTCAGCTCCAGCGCAAAACCCAGTTCATGCCGACTGTCATAGCCCTGCTCGCCCAACAACTCCGCCCCGGCCCCCAGGTAGGTCAGCGCCGAGGTGTAGGCGGTCGAGGCCTTCGCGCGCTGACCAGCGAGCAGGTTGAATTCGGCAAGTTGCTCACGTTCGGCGCGCAAGCTGATCAGGTGCGCGCCGCGATTGAGCTGGCCAACAATTTCGAAGATCGCTTCCTCGCGCCGCTCACCCTGGGTTTGCAGCGCGAGCAGCCGGCCGATGCGCAGATGCATTTGCGCCCGTTCGGTCTCAGCGATCAGCGAATACGCCGCTTCATGGATGCGGTCATGCACAAACCGGTAGACACCGTCCTGACGCTCGACCAGTTCCAGCCGCACTGCCGGCCATACCGCCGAGTGGACGTGAGGCACCGGCACACCGAGGACAGTCGCCAGCGTGTCGAAACGTGCAACGTTACCCAGACAGGCGAGTTGTTGCAGCGCCTGGCGCGTTTGCAGTGGCAGCCGCGCCAGTTTGCCAACCATCAAATCGACGACATTGTCGGTATAGCCCTTGCCGTTGATCAGGTGCACATCCCAACGCCAGCGATTGCGCTCAGGTTCGTAGATCAGCAGCTTTTCCTCGGCCAGGGCGTGGAGAAACTGGATGACGAAAAATGGATTGCCGGCAGTCTTGTCCAGCACCAGCCGCGCCAGCGCGACGATGCTCGCCGGCGGGCAGCGCAGCGACTCGCTGATCAGTTGTTCGATGTGCGCGCCGGCCAGGGGTGCGAGGCGAATCTCGTCAATCTGCACGCCAGCGCTACACAGCGTGTTGAGGGTACGGCTGAGTGGATGATCGCGATCCACCTCGTTGTCGCGATAGGCGCCTACCAGCAGCAGATGAGGAATCTCGGCACGGGTCAGCAAGTTTTCGAGCAGATCGAGGGTGGCCGCGTCGAGCCACTGCAGGTCGTCAAGGAACAGCGCCAGCGGATGCTCGGCTTGGGCGAACACACCGATGAACCGCTGCAAGACCAGCAGGAACCGTTGCTGCGCCTGCTGCGGTTCCAGCTCTGGCACGGCTGGTGGTTCACCAATGATCAGCTTGAGTTCGGGGATCAGGTCGGTGATCAGCCGCGCATTCGGTTCCAGCGCCCGCAATAGTGCTTCGCGCCATTGCGCCAGCACTTCGGCGCGCTTGCCCAACAGCGTGCGCACCAGCCCCTGAAAGGCCTGGACCAGCGTCGAATAAGGCACGTCGCGCTGGTACTGGTCGAACTTGCCGGCGGCGAACAAACCACGGGTCGGCACCAGCACTTTGTGCAGTTCACTGACCACCGACGATTTGCCGATGCCGGAGTACCCTGAAACCAGCACCAGCGCCGGAGCGCCTGTTTGCACCACGCCGGTGAAGGCATCGATCAACGTTTGCACGTCGTGTTCGCGGCCGTAGAGTTTTTCCGGGATCAGCAAACGCTCGAGGGCGCCCTGTTCGTTCAGCGTAAACGTCTCGATCTGCCGCGCCCGTTGCCAGTCGTCGAGGCAACGGCGCAAGTCATGCTCGACGCCGGCCGCGGTCTGATAGCGGTCCTCGGCGGTCTTGGCCAGCAACTTCATGACCACTCGCGACAGCATCGGCGGCACCGTTGCCACTCTCTCGCACGCTGGCATCGGCAGCCGAGCGATGTGGCAATGCACCCACTCCATCGGCTCATTGGCGCTGAACGGCAGCGAGCCGGTGAGCATCTGGTAAAGGGTCACGCCAAAGGCATACAGGTCGCTGCGCGAATCGATCGAACGGTTCATCCGCCCGGTCTGCTCCGGGGCCATGTAGGCCAGCGTGCCGGCGATGGTCTCCGGCGGCGTGGGTGCCTGCCGTTCTCGGGGCAAGTGCGAAGCCAGGCCGAAGCCGGTCAAGCGCGCCGCGCCATCTCGGCAATGGACGAAGATGTGCTGCGGTTTCAAGTCTTTGTGCACCAGACCACGCTGATGCAGATGGCCCAGCGCTTCGGCAATGTTCGTGGCCATTTCCAGACAGGTTTCGATATCCAGTGGTGCGACCAGCAATCGCGACATCGGCTCACCGCCCGGATCGTCGAACAGCAGACGGACCCGCCTGCCCGCGCGCTCGAAAGCTGTCGGCTGCAAGGCCCAGGCAGGATCGAGGTCTTCCCTGAGGCTATATTCGTGCGCCAGTCGGTCGAGGGTCGCCGGTAATGGCTGACCCAGCGCCGGACGCATCGCCAATACGCTCCCCTCTCCCGACCCGCGCTCACGGGAAAGTACCCGCTCGCCGTCGTCCCACAAAATCTGTTTTTTGCTGGTCATCTGCGTCGACACTGCTCATGGTTTTTTTCTGCCGCAGTGGCAAGACCTGCGGTTACTCAACGATGCCTGTGACGCTCAGGGGCTGCGCTGCACAGGCTCGATGCCCAGCGCTTCAGCGATACGCACCAGATCGGCCACCGAACGCGCAGCCAGTTTGCGCATGACCTGACCGCGATGGACCTTGACCGTGACCTCGCTGAGGTTGAGTTGCCCGGCAATCTGCTTGTTCATCAGCCCGGCAATAACGAAGCCGAGCACCTCGCGCTCACGGGTGGTCAGGGTTTCGTAAGCCCGACGCAGAACGGCGCCGGAGTGTTCGGCGGCCAGCCGCGCGCGGTCGCGGGACAACGCACTGGCCACCGCATCGAGCATGTCCTGATCACGGAACGGCTTGGCCAGAAAATCCACCGCACCGGCCTTCATCGCCTTGACGCTCATGGCGATGTCACCGTGGCCAGTCATGAACACCACGGGGATGCGCAAGCCGTTTTTTTCCATCTGCTCCTGAAAAGTCAGGCCGCTTTCGCCGCGCAGGCGCACGTCGAGCACCAGACAACCGGGTACCTCACGTTGCGCTTGCGCGAGGAAATCAGCGGCACTGTCGAAGGTCTGCACTCGCAGGCCGATCGAACGCAGCAAGCTGTCGAGGGCCTGGCGCATCGAGGCATCGTCATCGACCACATACACCACCGGTTCGCTGAGCACGCCGGGACTTTGCGCAGGGCTGGAATGCGACCACAAGGTCATGGTGTCTCCTCGGCGAGATCGCAGCACGCATTGGGCTGGTCAACAAATCTAGTTCAGGATTTCGACCGCAGCCAGACACCGGCCGGACGGTCAGCGATCAGGCTATCAGTCGTGACCATTGCCGGCCGGCCAGAAACCCCTGAAAATCGGCCAGGCTGAGGCAGTCCTGCCGTCGGCGCAGCAAACAGGCAGGCCTGCGATGTCCACACGACCTTCTTTTACATCGGCGCCGCGCGACGTGGTGTTCATTGCCTATCCGCGCCTGAGCCTGCTCGATCTCAGCGGTGCGCAGACCGTATTCTGGGCGGCGAGCAAGGCTTTGGCCGAGCGCGGGCAGCCCGGTTATCAACTGCACACCTCTAGCCTCACCGGCGGCTTGACCCAAACTGTCGAAGGCCTGCCCATCGATACCCGGGCGTTGAGCACACTGAACACCGCCGCACTGGACACGCTGGTCGTGCCCGGCGCGCCGGACATCTGCCAGAGCCTCGACGAGCACCGCGAACTGAGCGACTGGCTACGGGATCATGCCCACCTCGCCCGCCGCGTGGTTTCGGTGTGCAGCGGTGCGTTTCTGCTGGCCCAAGCCGGTTTGCTCGATGGCCGTCGCGCCGCCACCCACTGGGCGATGTGCGATGCCTTGCGTGATCGATTCCCAGCGATCAAGGTGGATGCCGATGCGATTTTCATTCAGCAAGGCCAGGTCTGGACCTCCGCCGGAGTCACCGCCGGGATCGATCTCGCCCTGGCGCTGGTCGAGGCCGATTGTGGCCGCGAAGTGACCTTGCAAGTAGCGCGCGAGTTAGTGGTTTACATCAAACGCCCCGGCGGTCAGGCGCAATACAGCACGCTGCTGCAATCGCAGGCGCAGGACGGTTCGCTGTTCGATGATCTGCATCTGTGGCTGATGGACCGCCTCGGCGATGCCAACCTGACCGTGCAACGTCTGGCCGAGCAAGCCGCGATGAGCCTGCGCAACTTCACGCGGGTCTACAAAGCACGCACCGGGCGCACACCGTCGAAAGCGCTTGAACTGTTCCGCCTCGAAGCCGCCAAACGCCTGCTGGAAAACTCCCCGCACAAAATCGATCGAATCGCCCGCCTCTGCGGCTTCAGCGACGAAGAACGTCTGCGCGCCTGCTTCCAGCGCCATCTGTCGATTTCCCCCCGCGACTACCGCAGCCGATTCAGCCGCGAAGGCTGAACCGCTATACCTAGGTATAGTTTTGCCCGCTGGCCATTGGCGTATGGTGCAAGAACGACAGGAGTCACCCAGCTCGGCCGCCCGGCCCGGGAGCGTTATGCACAAGACGCATGTCATCGCGGTGGTGGACGACGACGAGGCCATGCGCACGTCGCTGAGCAGTTTGCTGCGAGCGTCGGGTTATCGAGTGCTCGGCTATGCGGCGCCGGCGGATTACCTTGAATCGGATGGGCCGGAGCAGACTGATTGTTTGATTTCCGATATTCAGATGCCGGGCATGACGGGTTTGCAGATGCATGCTGCGCTGCAGGCTCGAGGCTGGGGGATGCCGGTGATTTTTGTGTCGGCGCATCAGAGCGATTTGCTTTGCGCCAAGGCTCGAGAAGCCAATGTCGTTGTCTGCCTGCGTAAACCCTTTGCGGCGGACGAGTTACTTGCCTGGGTTGAGGTTGCACTGCGTACGCTTCAAGCCAGCGAAACTCAAAAAAACTGACCCACCGCAGTTACCCTTGTGGGAGCGAGCCTGCTCGCGAAAGCGATCGCTTGATCAACGCCTCCCTTTGGCCATATTCCTCTTTCCACGGCGCAACGGCCTTGAAATCGGCTTAAACCAGATTTGCGTCTCCTACATCCTGAAAAGGTGAGATGAGTAGGCACGTACAGCGCATAAACACGACTGGGCAATCACGTTTAAATTACACTGACTGTTACTGCAAAAAGCCTACAACGCCTTGCGCCGCTGCCTACCGGTACTTCAGAATCCGCCGGCTTACACGGCTATCGGTTGGGCTATATCGTTTCCCTGTCACTGCAAAACAGTGATCGGGTTTGGTAGCCCGTTTCTTGATAGTTGTACGGCTTCCCCATATGCGGCCTCTATTTCGAGGCTCAGCTCTCTATGGTGGCCATGCGTGGGGCTCATTCGTGAGCGCCGGGGTTAACTATCTTGACCGGTCTACCAACCCGCGTGTGGCCGCCACCCTTCGTTTGGTAGCGATAGTGACGGCTCTTCATTCCTTCAAGGTAGAGAGTCATTTATGTTCAAAGTAACCCCAAACCCGCCGGAAGCCGATTCAATCCCGTACGACCGTGCTCTGGAACCCCAGCGAATAAAAGATGCGGCCGCTCGCGCCATCAACTTTTACCTCGACCCTCAGACGCTCAAAACCACCATTCCCAAGCGCCAGCCGGGCAGGATCTTTCTCATCGACCCCACGGTGGACGAGGAAACGTTGCTCGTCGAAGCCTGTGAATCGCTGGCCGCCGCCAACGACATGGCCCGCGAAATCAGTGGGGTGATCGACCACCCACAGCGTCGATCGCTGCTGATGTTGCAGCAGGTGATCATGTTGAGTGAGCTGATCGTCAATCGCGTGCTCGACAGCCGACGCGTGTCGAACTAGCCGGCAACCCAGGCATGAGGGGGCGTGCTCCCTCACTGCCAGCGGACGCGCCACAGCCGTGGCGCGGCATCCTCTTATCCAGACGCTCAAGCGGCGCTCATCGGAGTTTCAGCTGATGTCACAGACACCGTCCCATCCGCCGGTCACCGACCCGGTTTCGCCTTACGAATCCTTCCATTCAAAAAAACTTCACGACGCCGCCGAGCGCGCGCTCGATAGTTACCTCGCGCCGGCCAAGGTTAATGCGACGCCCTACAGTCCCAACACCCTGTTTATGGTCAACCCGGAATCCGACACCGAATCATTGTTGGTCAACGCTTGCGAATCCCTGGCCTCAGCCACGGTGATGCTCGGTGATTTCGCGGGGATGCTGGAAGGCTCACGGCGCAATACGCTGTTAGGCATTGCACAGGTGGTCATGCTGGGGGAATTGGCCGTGAATAAAGCGTTGGATAACGTAGTGCCCACCGACTGAACAACGGCATTGGCCGTGCAGGCGTGCTGGCACCCTGCGCGGCGATGTTCGTTTCGAACAACACCTAGGCCGATATTCCTCACCACCCATACCTTCGTATACCCCCCTTCCCCCCATGCATACCCCCCGCACACCGATGGACAACTGCGCCCGCAGCCTGCGCGCCCTAGCATGACTCTCGACAGCGAACGATTGAGCGCCAGGCAGTACGGCAAGCAGTTGCGGCGGCCAGTGATCGTCACGCGAGAGTCCGGATCGGGCTCGGGTTTCATCCATCCATCAGCGTCAGGGAGCACATTATGAAACAGCAATTATTGGTCATCGGTGCGGGGTTCGGCGGGCTGTGGAGTGCGTTGAGCGCCGCGCGTTTGCTGGACATGCATGACCGTCAGGACGTGGAGATCACACTGCTCGCCCCGCAAGCTGAACTGCGCATTCGTCCGCGCTTTTATGAGCCGGACGTGCACAGCATGTACGCGCCGCTGGACGCGTTGTTCGATGCGGTGGGCGTGCGTTTCGTCAAAGGCACTGCTAAAAGCATCGATGCTGCGGCGCGCCGCGTCGGTTATCGCGACGAGGCCGGGCGTCCGGGTGAACTGGCTTACGATCGGCTGATTCTCGCCAGCGGCAGCCAGCTTGCCCGGCCTCCGGTCCCCGGCCTCAAGGAGCATGCGTTCGACGTCGATCAGATCGAATCCTCGGCGCGCCTGGAACGCCATCTCATGGCTTTGGCCAACCAACTGGCCAGCGTTGCCCGCAACACCGTGGTGGTCGCCGGTGGCGGTTTCACCGGGATTGAAACTGCGACGGAAATGCCGGCGCGCCTGCGCGCGATTCTCGGTGAGGATCAAGACCTGCGCGTGATCATCGTCGATCGCAGCAAGGATATTGCCGCAACCATGGGCGATGGCATCCGCCCATCGATCATCGAAGCATCCAACGAACTGGGCATCGAATGGATCGTCGATGCCAGCGTTGCCGCTGTGGATGCCAACGGCGTCACGCTCGCCGATGGCCGCCACATCGAAAGCCACACCGTCATCTGGACCGTGGGTTTCCGCGCCAGCCCGCTCACCGAGCAGCTCGACGCCGAACGCGATGGCCAGGGCCGCCTGCACGTTGACGGCAACCTAAAAGTACAAGGCATCGATCATGTATTCGCCGCCGGTGATGTCGCTCGCGCCGCCACTGATGACCTCGGCAACTACGCGGCAATGTCCTGCCAGCACGCGATCAGCCTCGGTCGCTACGCCGGCAACAACGCCGCCGCCGATCTGCTCGGCGTCGCTCCGACAATGTATCGCCAGCCCAAGTACGTGACTTGCCTGGATCTGGGCGCCTGGGGCGCGGTGTACACCGAGGGTTGGGATCGTCAGCTGAAGCTGGTCAAGGCCGAAGCCAAAGAGCTCAAGACGCAAATCAACACCGTGTGGATCTACCCGCCGGCCGCCGATCGTCGCACCGCCCTCGCGGCCGCCGACCCGTTGATCCCGGTAGCCTGATTTCGCCCTCCGCTTTTGCCCTGAGAACAAGGAGAACACCATGACCCTGCATCTGGATTCCTTCACCGCCAATCGCGCCGTGACCCTGCCAACCCCCAGCGAAGAACTGGTGCCGTCGCGCTACGCCCTGCGCCTGGGCGACATCGATGTGATGGTGATCAGCGACGGTGTTTTGCCGCTGCCGACCCAGACCATGTCGACCAACGCCGATCCCGCCGACCGTGCCGCCTGGTTCAAGGACATGTACCTGGGCCCCGATGCTTTCGACTGGGCGCTCAACGTGCTGGTGGTGCGCAGCGGCGAGCAAGTCATCCTCGTCGACGCCGGACTCGGTGGCCAATTCCCCGGTTTCCCGCGGGCCGGGCAGTTCCCCAAGCGCCTGGCCGCTGCCGGTGTCGACCTCGCCGACATCACCGACATCGTCATCACCCACATGCACATGGACCATATCGGCGGCCTGCTGGTCGACTCGGTGAAAAGCCGTCTGCGCGACGACGTGCGCATCCACGTCACCGCCGCCGAAGTGAATTTCTGGACCACGCCGGATTTCACTTACACCGACATGCCAGCGCCGGTGCCGGACGTCCTGCGCAGCACCGCCAACGCGTTCATCGATCACTATGAAAGCAAGCTGCGGATCTTCGACGACGAATGTCAGGTGGCATCCGGCGTGGTCGCCAGACTCACCGGCGGGCATACGCCAGGACACTGCGTGGTCTACGTCGACTCTGGCGGCGAGCGCCTGACCTTTGCCGGCGATGCGCTGTTCCCGGTCGCGTTCGATCATCCTGATTGGCACAACGGTTTCGAACACGACCCGGCCAAATCGGTGGAAGTGCGCGTACGTCTGCTCAAGGAAGCCGCCGCCAGCGGCGAACTGTTCGTCGCCACCCATCTGGCCTTCCCTTCGGTGGGTCGGGTCGCCGTCAACGGCGAGGCTTTCCGCTGGATTCCGGCGATCTGGGACTACTGATTGCGCGCTTGAAAAACCTTCGCCCGGCAATTGTCGGGCGAAGCTGTTGGGGGTGATCTGGCTCGTTCGCGTCGGCGCTTATACGCTGATCATGCCGCAGGTTCGCCTGTTCCCGCTGAACCTCGAAGAACCGCGTTCCAGAGCGCTGCGTGTCGCTGATCATCTGGCCAGAAAATCCTTTGAATTTTTTTTGTCGGACAAAATCATTTACGTATGAGCGTAAGGAGGAACTCATGCGTAACACCGATATTTTCGTCATCGAATACAAACTGCACGACCAGCCAAAATCATTCGTCATCCGCGCCAAGAGTATGCGCAACGCCGACGCTTGGCATTGGGCGAGCTGTGACGCCGGTATTGCGCCGATTCCGAAACCGGGTAAACCACCGTTGAAAGTGGTTTCCAAACCCCAGGCTGAGCGCTATGGGATTACTGAGGTGAAGTGGCGCGAGACGGCAGCGCTGGACTGGACGGAGGCTTAGACAAACCGAATTGTTCAACTGATTTTGTCGAATTGGCCGGAAAGCAAAAAGGTTCTGACCGCGTGAAACTGCTCGTTCCCACGGCCTGCTTTCGCTGTGACGCAGAGCCTCACGGGAGCGTGGGAACGATCAAGTCAACCCAGGTTTACGACCAGAATCCTTTATGCGGCTCAGCCGCCTCCGCCTCCAGCATCGGCCCGAAAACACTGACCGTGCGTTGCCCTCTGGCAAAGACTTCACGACACGGCAGCGAGAACGTCGGGTTCTCCGGATGATCGCCGGTCAATCCGAGCAAAGCATGCTCCGACAGCGCATACACCACCCGCCCTACGCCGGTCCAATACACCGCGCCGGCACACATGCAGCAAGGCTCGGCGCTGGTGTACAGCGTGCAGGCCTCCAGCTCCGTGGGTGACAACAGCTTCGCCGCCGCAGCCACCGCGACCAGTTCGGCGTGCTGGGTGGGATCACCTTCCGGCGGCATCGAATTGTTGCCTGCCTCGGCGATGACCTTGCCGTCGCGGTCCGCCACCAGCGCTGCAAACGGATGCCGGCCACGCTGCTTCGACGCTTGCGACAGAGCGATGGTCTGGCGCAGCAATGCAAGGTCCAGATCGCTGACGCCGGCCGGAACAGGCTGAGTGAATTGATTCATGGGTAACTCCTGGGCAGTGTGAAAAGACAAAGGTCAGTCGGCCAGTTCGGCCGCCGATGCGCCGACGGCGTCGGTCGATGTTTTTTGTTTGTTGAGCAGTACATTGAGCAGGATGGCGGTAATCGCGCCGAGGAAAATCCCGCTGTCGAGCACCAGTTTCAGCGTTGGGCCGACGTGTTCGAACAGCGCCGGAAAGGACATCGGCAGGACGCCGACGCTGACTGACACCGCAACAATAATGGCGTTGCGTGTGCCTTCGAACTGCACCCGTGACAGCACCTGAATACCCGCTACCGTGGTCATGCCGAACATGACGACCGCGCAGCCCCCCAGCACCGGCGTCGGCACTGCTGCAATCAGCGCGCCGAGCTTGGGAAACAAGCCCATCAACACCATGATCGCGCCAGCAGCGGCGACGACGAAGCGGCTCTTGATGCTGGAAAGCGCAATCAGGCCGGTGTTTTGCGTGAAGGCGTTGTACGGAAAACTGTTGAACAAGCCGCCGAGCATGGTCGACAACCCGTCGGCGCGAAAGGCATTACCCAGGGTCTGCCGGGTTATCGGTTTGCCGACCAGTTTGCCAATGGCCAGGCAGTTGCCGGTGGTCTCGGCCATGATCACCAGCATCGCCAGGGTCATGATCAGAATTGGCATCAGAGAGAATTCCGGCGCACCGAACGCCATCGGCGCGCTGAACTCGAACCACGCCGCTTCGCTGACCCGACTGAAGTGCGTCATGCCGCAGGCGGCAGCGATCAGGCTGCCGACCAACAAGCCGATGAGCACACTGAGATTGCCGATGAAACCGCTGAATCTGGCGTAGATCACCAGCGTCACACTGACCGTAGCCAGGCCCAGCAGCAGGTTGGCCGGACGACCGAAGTCGGGCGAATCGGGATTGCCACCACCGAGCCAGATCGCCGCCGCCGGCATCAGTGAAATGCCGATGATGGTGATCAGGCTGCCAATCACCACGGGCGGAAAGAATCGCAGCAAGCGGCTGAATACCGGCGCCAGCGCAATGGTGAGAAAACCGGCGGCAATCACCGCACCAAAGATCTGGCTGAGACCGAACTCCTTGCCGATCATGATCATCGGCGCCAAGGCAATGAACGAGCAGCCCTGAATCAATGGCAAACGTGCGCCAAATTTCCAGAAGCCAAGGGTCTGAATCAGCGTCGCCACACCCGATGTCAACAGGTTGGCATTGATCAGTAAAACCACCTGGGCCGATGTCAGCCCCATCGCACTGCCGAGAATCAGCGGCACCGCCACCGCTCCCGCGTACATCACCAGAACATGCTGCAGGCCGAAGGTGAACAGCTGCCGCAGCGGCAGCACTTCGTCCACCGGGTGAACGCGTTGTGTAGTCATGGCACAAGCTCCTGAGGGGGGCAGCGTGAGTGGTAACCGTTGGCGCTCAGGGGCAGATGGACAGAAAGGATCAGCCCCGGCGTTTGAAGACGCGAGGTCATCCTTGAATGTTTTTAACGATGAAACAAATTGGCAACCATCGCTTTTTTCGATGGCTAACACGGGGCACAATCGCCCTTACCTTCAACCCGGAGTACACCGCGTGCGCTTCTCACTCGATCAATTGCTGATGTTCGTCCAGGTAGTGAAAAGCGGCTCGTTCTCCGCCGCCGGGCGCAAGCTGGGCAAGACCCAGTCCACCATCAGCGCGGCGATTGCCAACCTGGAAACCGATCTCGGCGTCGAGCTGTTCGACCGCAGCAATCGCAGCCCCGCCCTCACCGCCAGCGGCCATAAATTGCTGGTGCAGGCAGAGGCGGTACTGGAGCGCTGCATGACCTTCGAGGCCCACGCCGATTGCCTCTCGGACAACGTCGAACCGAGCCTGACCCTGGCGATTGAAACGCCGTACGGCCCGATCATGCCGGTGCTGCAAGCGTTCGAGCAGGCCTTTCCGTTCGTAGATCTGATCATTCGTCACCCGGTGCACGGCGATGTCAGCGAACTGGTCAGCAGTGGCGAAGCGGTGCTGGGCGTGGCGTTTTCGCAGCCGGGCTATCCCAAGGAACTGGCGTTCCAGCAACTGGGCAAGCTGATCATGCTGCACGTCTGCCACCCCGAGCATCCGCTGGCACAGCTGGACAATGTCACATTCGACGATTTGCACGTGCACCGGCGCCTGGCGTCCAGTGCGCACGCCAGCAAACTGCCAAGCAGCGAGTACCTGCGGGCGACGCAACTGTGGCAAGCGGAAAGTTATCTGGCCCTGCTGGAAATGGTCCGCGCCGGGCTCGGCTGGGCGACCCTGCCGCGCCAACTGATCCAGCGCGAATTGGGCAACGGCGAACTGGTCGAACTGCAGCTGTCGGCATATCCCCACACCGACTGGCAGATCGGCGTCGATCTGGTGTGGGCACGCCAACGACCGCTGGGCACGGCCGAGCGCTGGCTGAAAGAAAAGCTGCAGGCCAACAAAGTGTATGAGCGTGATCGCAATGGGCAGATCACCACGCTGTGATGATCTGGCGAGCAGCTGTCTTCCGATCAGCAAGTGCGGGCGAATGACTTCAACCGCCACGCCGGTTGATCAGCGCCCCACGCTAGCTCGGGTATGTTCAAGCAGGCTCTGCGGGATCGGTCGTCAGCTTTCCCGCGTGACCACCCGGCGATGGCAATCGGCGGGGGTCAGTACCTTGCCCGCTCGGGAGCGCACGACGATGGTCTCGACAGGTGCCGACTCTTCGTTATCCAGCAACACCGAATAACTCTCGCCCTTGCGGAACAGGTAGCGCTCGCCCCATTGGCGCATGCTGATAACGATAGGAAACACCGCGCGTCCCATCTCGGTCAGGACGTATTCCTTGTAAGCGCTGCCGTCGGACGCGGGCTGTATTTCGAATACACCCAGTTCGACCAGCATCTTGAGTTTGACCGTCAGGATGTTCTTGGCCAGGCCAAGACGCTTCTGAAACTCACTGAAGCGACGAACATCATCAAACGCGTCACGAATGATCATCAGAACCCAGCGATCGCCGATTGCCTCGAGTGTACGGGCCACGGGGCATTCGCTCTGTGCCAGTAGTTGCTGTCTGGCCATGTCTCTCCAGGGCTGCAGGTCTGATGAATAGAATGATCTAACGTCAGACGAAAATGTTTTTTAAATGTGGTTGTATTTAACAACCTGATTTGCTAAAAATCAACGCATCGGTTTCTATTCGAAACCACAATCCAAGGATGGAATGATGCCGTACAAGCCTCATGCCCCGGTAAAAATGGACGTCGAGGGCGACAAAGCGGCCGGTGGCTACACCCGGACGTCTCCAGGTACAGCGCCTTCGACTTTAAGCCGCTACCAGACTTTTCTCTTCGCAATTACCTGCGCCATGGCGGTAGCAAACGTCTACTTCGCCCAGCCTTTGCTGGAGTCCATGGCGGCCAGCCTTTCTGTATCACCCGGCACGATCGGCATTGTCGTCACCGCCACTCAGGCCGGTTATGCGGTCGGTTTGCTGTTCATCGTGCCCCTCGGCGACCTGCTGAATCGCAAGAAACTTATCCTTACACAAATGTTGCTTTCAGCCGTGGCGCTGTGCGCCGTTGGCCTTGCTCAGGATTGGGGCATGCTGCTCGGCGCGATGGTCCTGGTCGGATTGATGGCCGTCGTCGTGCAAGTGGTGGTCGCCTACGCTGCTACTTTGGCCAGCCCCGAACAACGCGGCGAAGCCGTCGGCACCGTCACCAGTGGTGTCGTGCTGGGTATCCTGCTGGCTCGCTTCGTTTCAGGAGCCGTTGCCGATCTGGCGGGCTGGCGCGGCGTTTACTTCGTCTCGGCAGCATTGATGGTGGCGATGGCCCTGGTGCTGTTTCGAACCATGCCCGCCTCGGCCAAGCCGCCTGCGCAAGGCAGCTACTGGAAACTGCTGGGCTCGGTGTTCGAGCTGTATCTGACTGAGCGCACACTGCGTGTCAGAGGCACTTTCGCGCTGCTGATCTTCGCCGCTTTCAGCGTGTTGTGGACGTCGATGGTCTTGCCGCTGAGCGCTCCGCCCCTGTCGCTTTCGCACACGCAGATCGGGCTGTTCGGCCTGGCCGGCGTAGCGGGAGCACTGGCGGCGGCCCGGGCGGGACGCCTGGCGGATCAAGGACTGGGTAATCGCACCACGGGCGTGGCGCTGGCGCTGTTGACGCTGTCCTGGTTACCCACCGCGTTCGTCGAAAGCTCGCTGCTGGCGATGGTCGTCGGGGTCGTCCTGCTGGATTTCGCCGTGCAGGCGGTGCATGTGACCAACCAGAGTCTGATCTTTGCCGCACGACCCGATGCCCAAAGCCGCCTCGTCGGTGCCTACATGTGTTTCTACTCGGTGGGCAGCGGCCTGGGTGCGATCGCGGCTACTTATACCTACGCGCACTTCGGCTGGGTTGCCGTGTGCCTATTGGGCGCAGGCATCAGCGTCGTCGCCCTGCTCTACTGGTTATATCTTCAACTGACCAGCAGATAACTTACCGCCAGACAAACTAACTGCTCGAGTGCGTAGTGATACGCAGCGTGCAACTGTGTGCCTGCCACACAAACTTTAATAGGGAATCGAGGTAAGTATGGCGTTGCACACACTCACCATTACTTCGCAAAAGTCTGACTCTGCGCATGAGTTCCAACTACCGAGCAACTCTGCGATTACCGATATCGAATGGGAAGCCGGCGGCAAGAATCTGATCCCGCTGGGCTGCCGTGTAGGTGCCTGCGGCGCTTGCCTGATCAAGGTTGAATCAGGTCTGGAGGCCTTGAATCCTCGGGATGACGATGAACAAGCGTTTATCGAAGTACTGGGTTACACCGGCGAAGAATATCGCCTGGCCTGCCAGTGTTTGATAAGAGGTGAATTGGCCATTGAAGTTATTGGCTGATAGTTGCAACTGAATCCACTGATAAACAATGCGTTAAAACAAACCCACAAAAGAGGCTTGATATGCTGAACCGTGTAAAGAATGTTGGCTATGGTGACCGCACTCCTTTTCTCAACGCTGCCGCTTCGCTGAATCTGCGTGGAGAAATCGATCGGATAATCGACGCTCAAGTAGAGCAGTGGTACGAAACCGTACCTCAGGCCGCTCACCTGGAAGGCAAAGACGTCAACAGTGCTTATTACAAGCGTCACCTGATCGAAACCGCATGGCGCATCCGCCTGCTGCGCGTAGCGGAAGCCAAAGCACTGGTCGAAGTGGCCAAGGTCAGTCCGGAAGCGGCACAGATCTGGGCGCATTACGAACAGGAAGAAATGCTCCACGACGATCTGTTCATTCAGGATCTGGAGCGTGTCGGCGTCAGCCGCGAAGAGTTCCTTGCCACCGAACCGTACCTGTCCACCAAACTGCTGACCGGCTTCTTCTCCTACCTGCTGGACCACGAAGGCCCGCTGGGTGTCATCGCCTACTCCTATCTGGTCGAGTACGTGAACGTGAAGCTTGAGCCGCGCAAACTCGAAGCGCTGAAGACTTCGGTTGGCGAGACCAAAATTGTCGGGCAGATCTCCCACTCTCACACTGACATCAACGATGACCATCCGGGTGAAGTCTGGGCGGCCCTGCGTTTCCTGATCAAGGGTGAGCAGGACATCAGCGCGCTGAAACGCTACCTGGCCGAGCATCAGAAAATTCTCGCCATGTATTTCAGCGAGCTGTACATCGACACCCTGGCCAAGCCGCAAGACAAGGCTGCTTAAGCCATGGAGCAGGCAATGAAGTCAAACCGACCCGGTGTTCTGATCCTGAGCCACTGCGGCTTTTCTTTCCTGGAAGACCTGAAGGAGGAGCTGCAGCGACGCCAGCTTCGCTGTTTCGTGCTGTCTTCATTGCCGCTTCCAGAACATGTGCCGGCCCGCCTGGAGCAGATCCAGACCTGGGCGGACCGGTTGTACATTTCCGACTCGCACCAGTTGAAGCAGGAGGATGTGAGCAATGCGCTCCAGACCCTGCGCAAGTCCGGTGAGCAGGTCACCTGCTGCATCAGCGTCTGGGAAGGTTACCGGCACTTGATGGCGGCAGCCAACGCATCACTCGGCGCCTATGACATTGATGCCCGGCAGGCGCTGGCACTGCGCAACAAGCTCAATGTGCGCAACCAGCTTGCCGAGGCGGGGCTGTCCAGAGCCCAGGCCCATGCGCTGACCGCCCCTGTCCTCGAAACACTGAAGGCCAGCAGCCAACGCTACTTCATCAAACCGATCCACGGCATCGCTTCCTATGCCGCGTTTCCGATGCGCCAGGACACGGACTGGCAGGCGCTGGAGGCATTGCGTCTGGCCTCGACCGAAGACACCGTCTATGCCTCGGCATTCCACGACGGCCTGCAGTTCATGGCTGAAGATTACATCCCGGGCCAGGAATTCAGTTTCGAAACGTTGTTGGTGGATGGCGAAATGCATGTCGTGGCCATTCACGAGAAATATGAAGTCA
Source organism: Pseudomonas sp. HN2 (assembly GCF_020736465.1). NCBI lineage: Bacteria > Pseudomonadati > Pseudomonadota > Gammaproteobacteria > Pseudomonadales > Pseudomonadaceae > Pseudomonas > Pseudomonas sp. HN2. The sequence goes on along the minus strand of NZ_CP085885.1, from coordinate 2,526,667 downwards.
CCGAGACCGCCGACACGGTGCTGGAAGACAGCTGCACCACCCCGCCAGCCAGCCTTGATCAGGCACAGATCGCGGCGGGCCTGCAATGGCTGGAAAAAGTGCTGGGGCGCATGGCGCTCAAATGGGGCTGCTACCACGTCGAAGCGCGGTTCACTGGCCAGTACTGGGACCTGATCGAGATCAACCCGCGGGTCGGTGGCAGCCTGATTTCCCACAGCGTCGAGGCCGTCACTGGCGGGCACAGCATGCTGTCGCTGTGGATCGATCTGCTGTTGGCCAGTCAGGACGATACCTCGACCCGTGCGTCACTGGTGCAGCGACTGGTTGATTACGGCTGGCGTTCGGACGGCACGAGCACGCAGTCGGCGGCGACTTTTTTTCGCGTGTATTTCGCCAGACCGGGAACGCTGAGTTCCGTCACCTTGAACGCGTTACCGCTCGCACCGGTGGTTCAGCACATTCTGCTCAAGGCCGGCGACGTAGTGCCCGCGCATGCGCGTGAGGTGTTCCTCGGCCAGTTGCTGTGGACCTTCGAGCGCGCCGATCAGGCGGCGCAATTGCATCAACTGGCCCAACTCAGCGCCACGGCGCTGGACATTCAGTATCAGCCGGAAAGCCCTTGAGCGGCCGCCGAACCACTGCCTGAAACAGCCTTGCCTCTCTGAACAACTGCAAGTATTCGAGGATGTCCGACATGCCGCAGCGTGCGCCTGTATTGTTGATAGTGGATTACAACCTGAGCCGGATCGGTGACGTTCTGCACATGCGCAATTACGCTCGCGCGCGTTGGGGGGCCGAGACGTGGCTGGTACGCAGCGATCCTCAGGATCATGACTTGGCGATCAGCGACCGGGTGATCGATGCCGATCCTCTGGCAGATGATTTCATACGCCAGGCGTTGGCACAGCTGGGTGACGACGCCGCCAGAATCAGTGCCGGGATGGTTTTTTCCGATAACGCGGTAGCCAGCGGCGCCGCGTTGCTCGAACGTCTCGGGCTGCCCGTGGATGATGCCGAACTGGCACTGGGCGCTTTTGACAAACTGGCGTACCGCATCGCCGAGTACGAACAGCGCGCCCTCCTCAACCAGTCGGGCGTCATGCTTCCAGACTTCCAGGCCATCGAATGCCTCAACGATGTGCGCAACTTTGCCGTGCGCCAGGAGCGTGGTTTCGTCATCAAACCCGCGTGTGAAGGCAACAACCGCGGCGTGGTCATGGTCACGCCCGGAGGGGACTGCGAGCAGGCATTCAACGAAGTGGCGCCCTACCTGGACGGGGGTGTGCTGGCAGAGGCATTCATTACCTTCACTCGCGAATATTCCTATGACGGGCTGGGCGAACTGTGGTTCATCACTGAGAAAGTCAGCGCCACCGGGCGTTATCCCGTGGAGGTGGCGCAGATCCTGCCCGCTCGCCTCGACGAGCACGAACGTCAGGCCATTCGCCTGGCTGGCGAGCAGGTCAATCGCCTCGTCGGCCAGCGCATCGGGCCATTTCATAATGAGATCAAGCTCAGTGACAGCGACTGCCGCACCGCCGTGATCGAACCCAATCGTCGCCCCGGAGGCATGAAAATCTGGACCCTGGCGCAGGCCGTTCATGGCCTGGACCTGTATGCCGCGTGGGTTGATTCGGTGTTTGCCGCAACAATCCCGGCCGATTTGCCGCCCACGACCTGCAGTGCCGCGACCGTCATGTTCGGCGTGCCCCATGACATGACCCTGGATGTGGCTGACCTCGGCGAGATCCACAGCATAGTCGACGAGACGCTGGCTCGAACGGCCCAAGCGCTCGACCTCGCCAGGAAAGACCTCGTGCTGCTGGAGTGTGCATGGATCGCCGGACACTCGCGCCTCATCCACGCGATTCCCAGAGACAACAGCGACTTTGTTGCCCACGCCTGCGTCGCCTTGCATGACGCCAGCGTGGACATCCGCGATCTAGTGACAGTCCTGCGCGAACAATGGCTTGAGATTCTGCAGGGTCATCTGGCCGCCGCGCAGCCACTCAAGGTCGCCTCCTGACCCCTCTCTTATTCGCTTCGAGACTCTGGCATGAAAATTCTCATCCTTCACCGTGTGCCCTATCCACGCATCGAATATCACCGCGGCATCGATCACGATCTGCATGAGGTCACGTATCTGGGCAAACAATCGGCCATCGATACGCTGCCTGCAGACTTGCGTTGCACAGCCGTAACAAGGGCCGGTCTGGGCAGCGCATTCGAGGAGACGCTGGCCTGGCTGGCGCAATATCCGCAAACCTTCGATCGGATCATTTCCATGTCCGAATACGAACTGCTCGACGCGGCGCGCCTGCGTGAAGCGCTGAATGTCGAAGGCGCTTCGCTGCAAGCGGTCACCCTGGCGCGCAACAAGCTGGCGATGAAAGCGGCCGTTCAAGCCAGTGGGTTGCGCGTGCCGCGCTTCATGTCGCTTGAGCGTTATCTGGCATTTCAGGGCCGGGTTCCCTGGAACGGTGCGACCGTGCTCAAACCCCACAGCGGCGCGTCCAGCATGGATGTCAGCATCCACCCAGCAGCGGGCGCCTTTGATGCGATCCGGCAAACGATCAGCGAGCTTTCATTGCCCATCGCGGACTTTCAGGTTGAGGAATACATCAGCGGCTCTATTCGTCATTTCGACGGACTGGTGCTGAACGGGCAAATCGTCACCCTGCTGGCCAGCGAGTACGTCGGCACCTGCCTGGATTACATGGAGCGCGGACATCCACTCGGTTCCTGGCACCTGCAGGTCAGCGCCGGGATGCAGGCCTGGGTCAGCACGGCGTTGCAGGCCGTGCAGATTCACAACGGCGCATTCCATCTGGAAGCGATCATGGATGCTGACGAACCGGTGTTCCTGGAGGTGGGTAATCGCGTCGGCGGCGCTGACGTGGTGGCGACCTATGAACTGGCCACCGGCATTCACCTGCCATCGCTGGAACTGCGCATTCACGTGGACGGCGAATTGAACACTGCGCATTTGCCCGACCGCCAGCCGGATCTGGGCTTCGGCTGGTTCGTTTTCCCCGGTCACACGCATTCACAGCGGTTGTATCAAGGGCTGGACGGAGCCGAGGAATTACGCGCGAGCCCGTTCATCGTGCAATGGAACGAACTGCCGCCAGGTGCCTTGCTGCCCGAGCATGTGACCTACTCCGCGTTCGAGGCGCCACTGGCCGGTATCGTCAAGACAAGCGAACCGCAACAGACCCGAGACTGGATGCGCACGTTGTTCGACCGCGTGAGCCTCGCCCGCAACCTGACTTCCGTAGCGTGAGCCGACCTACCTCTCCACAAGGCAAATAACCATGAAACCACTGCACGTAGTGTTGGCTGTATTGATAACGGCGATCTGGGGTGTGAATTTCTCGGTGATAAAACTGGGGCTGGCGACGGTAGATCCGTTCATTCTGGCGGGTATCCGCTTCAGCCTGTGCGCCTTGCCGGCGATCTTTTTCATTCGCAAACCCGATGTCCCGTGGCGCTACATCATCGGCTACGGCCTGGTGTTCGGCATCGGACTGTGGGGCGTGGTCAACCTGGGCATCAAGGCGGGGCTGTCTGCGGGCATCGCTTCGCTGGTGCTGCAGTTCAGCGCATTCTTCACCATCCTCCTCGGTGGCTGGGTGTTCAAGGAAGCCCTGACCCGCTTTCAGGTTCTGGGAATGTTGATCGCGCTGGCCGGCCTGCTGTGCATCATCAGCATCAGCGACGGATCGGTAAGCCTTTCCGGGGTATTGCTGGTCCTGGTGGGTGCGGCGTCGTGGAGCGTTGCCAACATCATCAACAAGAAAGCCAGCACCCGTGATGTCTTCGGTTTTCTGGTCTGGTCGAGCGCTTTCGCACCGATCCCGCTGTTTGCGCTGGATTACGCCGTCAACGGTAGCGTCGGTTACACCACACTGGTCAACCAGATCGATACCATGGCGGTCTTGTCGATCCTTTTCCAGGTCTACCCCAATACCTTGTTCGCGTACTGGATCTGGAACTCGTTACTCAAGACCTATCCGGTTTCGACCGTCGCTCCGCTGTCGTTGCTGGTGCCGATTTTCGGCATGCTCGGCTCGGTCGTGGTGTTCAACGAAAGCGTGCCACTGAACAAAGTGCTGGCGGTGGTACTGATCGTGGTCGGTCTGGCGGTCGGCCTCTATGGTCAGCGGATTTTCAATGCTATGTTCGCGCGCCCTGCGCGCACTTCACTATGAATCGACAGGGAATCGGTATGGGTCTGGGAAGACGTGATTTCATGGGCGCCACTGTAGGAGCGACCCTGATTGGAGGCAGCATGATTGCAGGGTTTGCCAGTGCACAGGCGGGGCAAGAGCCCGCGCAGGATGAAACCGCGGCGACATTCGATCCGGGCGACTGGGCATCGGTGCGTGCGCAGTTCAATCTGTCGCCGCAGTTCGTGCACATTTCCAACTTTTTTCTGGCATCCAATCCCAGACCCGTGCGCGAGGCGATGGCCCGTCACCGTCAGGCATTCGATGAAAATCCCTACACTTATCTCGAGGACAACATGTTTGCCAGGCCCGAAGACATGGTCTGGCGCAAAGTCTGCGCCGCTGCGGCCGACTATACCGGTGGCCGAGCCGAAGACATCGCCCTGACCACCAGCACCACGCAGGGTCTGGCGATGGTCTACAACGGCCTCAAACTGACACCGGAGCAGGAAATCCTCACCACCCATCACGAATGGTATACCCACGACGAGGCCATGCGCCTGGCGGTGCTCAAGTGGGGCGGCAGCATCCGCCGCATCGACCTCTACCAGGGTCCGGAGGATGTCAGTACCGATGCCATTGTCTCGCGCATCGAAGCCGCCATCCGGCCATCGACCCGCATCCTCGCCATGACCTGGGTGCATTCCGGCACAGGCGTGCGCTTGCCGGTCAAGGACATCGGCGCGTTGGTCACGCGGCTCAACGGGGACCGCTCAGAGGCTGACCGGATCATCTATGTGATCGATGGTGTGCACGGCTTCGGCTGTTCCGAGGCGCAAGTCGCCAGCCTGGGTTGCGACTTTTTCAGCGCCGGAACACACAAATGGATTCTTGGCCCTCATGGCACCGGGCTGGTCTGGGCTCGCGAGGGTCAGTGGCCACAGGTGATTCCGACCATACCGACCATCATGGCTGCCGAGCCCGCCAACGCCTGGCGCCAGGAGCGCGACCCGCAAGGGCAAACGCAAGCAGCCTGGGTCAGTCCCGGCGGCTTCCTCGCATTTGAAAACCAGTGGGGTGTGATCGAAGCCTTCGACTTCATCAAGAAAATCGGCCGCAAGCGCATCGCCGATCGTGTAGCCGAGCTCAACGGACAATTGAAAGAAGGCCTGGCGAAGCTGCCCAACGTGCACCTGCACACGCCCTGCTCCGCCGAGTTCTCCGCCGGCATCGTCTGTTGCGATGTCCAGGGCTGGACGCCGAAGGATGTGGTGGCGAAGTTGAAAACGCAGAACATCATCGCCAGTGCCACACCGTATCGGCACTCCACGGTTCGATTCTCCGCCGGGATCATCAACACCCCGCAGGACATCGAGCAAACCCTCAGGGTCATGCGCACTTTCGCCTGAACCGGCCTGGACCGAAGTCAGCCTCCAGCCAGCGTTTTCTGCGCGGGCTGAGGCTGACCTCGGCTATTCGAATGATTGAAGCGCGCCTTTCCATGGGCAGGAACAATGACATGAATAAAAACAACGAGACTCCCGGAGAACTGGCGATTTTCCTGTTCTGCTCGACGGTCTACCGGCTGTTTTCCGGGGCATTGCTGGTGTCGCTGACCTGGACCATTCTCAAACAGAGCAACGACGATTACCTGCCGTTGGCACTGGCGATCTTCTGCTCGTTCATACCCGCTTTCATCACCCCGATGATGATCAAACGCCTGTCGCGCAAGATGAATGGCCGGCAGATGAGCAGCTTGTTCATTCTGTGCCTGGCCGGTCTTGCCATGATCTCCGGACTTTCGAGGAACTACACCGTCGGGCTGCTGATCACCAACCTCTTCGTCTGGTTGATGGTGATGTCACTGGAGGCCAGCCTGGACATGTGGTTTACCCAGCTGCAACGGGGGATGAACGAAGTCAGCGTGCGCCGCATCAGTGGCGCCACTACCGCCACCAGCCAGGCCGCATTGATGATCGGCCCGCTGCTCGCGGCGGGGCTGATGCCTATTTTGAGCGGTATCGGTTTTGCTCTGGTGCTCAGCGGCGGCTTCCTCCTGGTTGCCGGCATCTGCCATACCCGTGACAGTGTGCCGACCGTCATCGAGCCTGCCAGCACGCGAGCAGTTCCGGCGCCGCTGCCGCTGACCCTGTTTGTGCCGATGCTGCTGATCTGGCCCATCCTCGGGGCGTTCAACTTCATGCTGCCGGTTTATGTATCCAACCATGGCTGGTCATTATTGGAGCTCGGCGTACTCGACGCGGTGTTTGGCCTGGGCATGGCGCTGATCGGGGTGCTGGTGATCGTTGCCAACACCGGGCGCAATCTGCTGGCGTATCTGTTTGCCCTGATCGCGCTGGCACTGATCGCCACCGCAATGTGGGTGCTGATGCCCGACACCCTCGTACTCAAAGCACTGAGCCTGTTGATTCTTGGCATGGCGTTCGGTGGCGCGCGTGTACACATCCGTGCTGCGATTGCCTGCCGATACAGTGAAGCCGCCGTCGGACTCTACGTCAGCAAGGCCAATGCGCTGGCGACGCCCGTGCTGTTCCTGATACTGACGCTGCAACTGGCGATTATCGAAAATGCCTGGCTGTTGCCCTTCGCGTTGGTGTGTCTATCCGTGGGGCTGCTGCTTCAGACTTCAGCCACGCGTTTCGCCAGAGGGCAGGCCCCCATCGAAACCGTAGGGGCCTGACACCGGCGTGTAAGGAGGCGGTCCACCATGGACTGCCTTCGCGAGCAAGCTCGCTCGCGTGTGTCGTGTTATTCGGGTTAATCCGCCTTCTTCTGCTCCATTTGCACGGAGGCCTTGCTGTTGTCTTCGTCCTTGCTGGTGGCTTTGTTCGAATCGAAGCAGCCGTGCAATAGGAACATTGAGCAGAAGCCAAGGCATACACAGATTTTTTTCATGACGATCTCCTTAAAAGCAGTGGTCAGGTTGCATCAAATATCAGCCCTTGCTGTGCTCCGGCGACGAAGGCCCTTCCTTGATGCCGCGCGGGCCGGCGATGCCCCACACGATCAGGCCGAACACCGGGAACACGATCAAGCCGATCGCCCAGGCGGCTTTGACGCCGACGCTTTTGTTGCTGCGAAACACGCTGACGATCGCCCACAGGTCAACCAGCAGAATGATCACCGCCACGGCGATGGAAAAATAACTCGCTGCCTCGTTCATTTCGCGATCCTCCAATGACTGGTAAGCATTGGGCTGCGAGGCCTTTTGAGCGTTCAAAAAAATTGCGACCGCATGGTGCCAAAGGCTCAGCCGCCTTCCGGATCCTGGCGGATCACGGAAATCTTGCCGTTGCGCTCAATGATCGCGAATTTGATCTGCTCGATGGTTTCAATGCCCTGACTCGAACGGGCCGCCTCCATGACATCCGCCTCGACCAACCGCGCATGGCGCAGACGCCGATGCAACAGCTTGCCGTTCTCGACGATGATCGTCGGCTCGCCATCGATCAGGCGCGAGATCCAGCTGGAACGCTGTTTGAGCAGGGAAAACCCGACGTCGATGGCGATCAGTGTGATGATCACCAGAAACGCATTGGTCAGGGAGAAATCATCGCCCAGCAGCGCTTGCTGAGTGGCTTCACCGATGATCATCAGCAAGACGAAATCGAAAGTGGTCAGCTCGGCCAGCGAACGGCGGCCGGCAATTTTGAACAGCACCATCAGTGCCAGATACATCGCGAGTGCGCGCAAGACCGAATCCATGGGTCACCTACGGAAATATGAATTGAGTGAGCTGCACATCGTTCGAGCCCGTCGCTTTGATATCACTGCGATACAGGCCGAGTCCGTCGCCGCGCAGGGTCAGATAAAGCGTCGCCTGGCCCTGCGCATCCGCCTGCAACCACAGGCGCATGCCTTGCGCTGAACTGCGCATTCGCACGGGCGCCGGCTGCATCGTCTCAATGCTGAAGCCGTCGAGCATCTCACCGCCGATGTCCAGTTCGACGGTGGCCTCCGGCGTGGTGTGCACGCTGAGCTTCAGCGGGTTGGTCGAGCCGTTGCGGTGGAACATTTCGTACTCGATCTGGACTTTGCCGTCATCGCTGCGGGCATCCCGGGAACTGAGCACGCCACGGGAAAACAGCCCCAACAGGCCGAGCAGCATGCACACCACCAGCAGATACCAACCGATGTGTTCGAAGCGCCAAACCTTCAACTGATATGCCATGTCTTCCTGTACCGGGAACTGCCTGCTGCGCAGATCGGGGTGATCAGCATCATCCTTCATTGACTCCACCCTCCTTCACCGCGCAAGGCGCGACGGTGGAAATCAGGCAATTGCTGCAAGGCGAATTCCGAGGCGCGGGTCTGCACTTCGCAGCGCGATCCGGGAAACCATTGCTGCGTACTGAACAGAAAATGCCGGTCATCGAACTGAAATGCCCAGGCGAAACACACCGTACCGGCCTTGATCCCATCCATATCGTCGGGGCCAAGAATGCCGGTGGTGGCGACCGCGACGTTGGCGGTGCTGTCGCGCAGCGCACCGATGGCCATTTCACTGGCGACTTCCACGCTGGTCAGGTTGAAGGTCTCCATGGTCGCCGGGCGGACGTGCAGCAGGCGCTGCTTGGCCTGCGGCGAATAGACCACGTAGCCGCACTCGATCAGCTCGCCGCTGCCGGGCACTGCCGACAACAGCATGACGATTTCCCCCGCCGTACAGGACTCGGCGGTGGTGATGATCAATGAATGTTGGCGCAGGTATTCAATCGTATCGTTGGCGATGGACATGGCGTGCTCTCGAAGCTTTTATTGCCGGTTGACCGTACGCTGCGCTGATCATTCCGCTGGAATTGACGCGTGTGCAGATGGTCCACGCCGAGAAAGTTTTCCGCCCCATTCGGCGCGATCACCTACCCTCATAGACTGTGTGATCCACTCGAGCCCGCCGCCGTCATGCGCTGTTCATTCAAGTCGTTGTTTTTGGCCTTGTTCCTGCTGCTGATTCCGGCCAGTGCTTCGCTGTGGGCGGCAGACCTGCCGACGCCGGCCCAATCAAGCGCGGCGCCGCTGCCGGTGATTTCGCAAAGTGATCTGCAAGCCTTGCAACAACGGCTCGACGGGCTCAAGCAGCAGATTTCGGCGGCGAACAATTACAACCAGCTCGAAGGCCCGCAGGATCGGGTCCAGGCGTTCATTCTCGATGTTGATCGGTTGTCGGCTGCGCTGTTGCCGCAACAGGCGCAACTGGCGGTGCAACTGGGCGTTCTGGGCACGGCGCCAGACGCCGAGGTGGCCGCCGAGCAAGCCGATATCGTCGCGCAGCGGGCCGCGCTGGCGGAGCAGAAAAGCAAGGTCGACGGCACCCTGAAAAGCCTCGCGGCACTGAAACAGAACGCCGCCGATCTGATCACGCAGATTGCCGGCATCCGCCGCACATTGCTGGAAAGCGAACTGACTCTGAGTACCCGCAGCGTACTGAGTCCGCATTTCTGGGCGCCGCTGGTCAATCCGAGCGAGGATGACCGCCAGCGGCTGCGCCTGTTCGTTACACAGGTAGGTGACGTCTGGGCCACGGTCTGGGCGCCGGGCGAGCGTTTTTACACCTGCGCGCTGGTGCTGTTGGCGCTGCTGGTGTGGACGTTCGGCCGGCGTCTGGCTGAGCGCGGGCTGACCTGGTTTTGCATTCATCGTGTAGCGGAGGGGCGCTTGCGCCGCAGTGCCCTCGCGTTTGCTTCGGCCGCCGCGACCTTCATCACCACCGCCATCGCCCTGAAATTGCTGTTCTACGCCTGCACCCGCCACGACGCCCTGCCGCCGGTGCTGGAAACCTTCTCCGAAGAGTTCGAAAAAGTCGTGTATGCCTGCGTGCTGATCACCGGGCTCAGCCGGGCGTTACTGTCGACCGAGCATCCGTCGTGGCGCCTGCCGGGCATTGCCGATCCGGTGGCGCTGGCCCTCAGGCCTTATCCGCGAATTCTCGCCTGCTCCTTACTGGTATTGGTGACGCTGGTGCAGGTCGGCAACGCCACGGGCATGAGCAGCCAGATCGTCATGGCCGGGCGCGGCGTGATTTCAATCGTGGTGCTGGCGATCATCGGCACCCTGCTGTTGCGCGTCGGCAAAGTGCGCAAGGCACTGGTCGCGGCCAATGACGCCTCGGCGACAAACAGCGTGTTCGCCGGGCTGATCTACAGCGTCGCCAGCGTTTCGATGTTTGTCACGGCCATTGCACTGCTTGCCGGTTACGTGTCGCTGGCGCGCTTCATCAGTTATGAACTGGTGTGGAGCTACATCGTGCTGTCGGGCTTCTACCTGCTGATTCAGTTGGTCAAGGACGCCTGCGAGCACCTGTTTTCACCGAAACACGCCAGCGGCAAGGCGCTCAAGCAGTTGCTCGGCATCAGTGATCGGCGTCTGGATCAGATTTCCATTCTGCTGTCCGGTTTCAGCCGCGCGGGACTGATGTTGATGGCGCTGATTTCGTTGTTCGTCGGCGGCATCGGCACCACGCTGGGCCAGTTGCTGACCAATATCATGTCGATCCTTGGTGGCGCCGGTTTGCGCAAGCTGAACATCGTCCCGGGGCATCTGCTCAACGCGCTGCTGGCGCTGATGATCGGCATCTGGCTGATCCGCGCATTGAGCCGCTGGCTCGACGAAGAGTTCCTGCCCAAGACCGACATGGACCCCGGGATGTGCGCGTCGCTGAGCACGCTGTTTTCCAATATCGGCTACGCCTTTGTGATTCTGCTGACGCTGTCGTCGTTGGGCGTGCAGTGGACCAACCTCGCCTGGATCGTCAGTGCGCTATCGGTGGGCATTGGCTTCGGCCTGCAGGAGATCGTCAAGAACTTCGTGTCCGGCCTGATTCTGCTCACCGAGCGCCCGGTCAAGGTCGGCGACTTGATCAGCATCAGTGGCGTGGAGGGCGACATCCGCCGGATCAACGTGCGCGCCACGGAAATCCAGCTCAGCGACCGCTCAATCGTGATCGTGCCCAACTCGCAGTTGATCTCGCAGAACCTGCGCAACGTCACCCTCGGCGGCAGTGCTCAGGGCGTGGCGTCGCTGGAGCTGATGTTTCCACTGGATATCGATCCTGAGGAGGTCAAACAGCTGCTGCTCGACGCTTATCACGAAAATGAAACCATCCTCGATAAACCGGCACCGTTCGTGCGCTTCAGCAAGTTGTCGCCGGACGGCATAACGCTCACGGTCACCGGTTATGTCGGCAGTCCGAGGATCGTCGGGCTGACCAAAAGTGATCTGTTGTTCGAAGTGCTCAAGCGCCTGGGCGCCGCGGGCATTGCGCTGGCGAAGCCGCCGGCGCCGCCGTGATCGGGTTATTCCCCACGCACCTATCAAGCTGCTTTTTCGGTCTTTATTGGCGCTTGGGCCGCAACCTTATACTCCAGCGGCTTACCCCACTTTCGATAAGGATGCTTCATGCCTCGACGTCTGTTAATGGCGACGCTTTTGCTCACGGTCGCCGGTTGCGCCAGCCCTCCTCCTGCGTCCGTCCACACGTTCGATCCCGCCAGTTCGACCCTGCAAGGCGATGCCTCACGGCCGGCGCAGGCCCAGTGGATTCGCACTGAACTGTACTTTTCCGTCGGTTCGCTGGATGGCCAGGAAGGCGCTGTCAGCCCCGCGCGCTGGCGCGAGTTTCTCGATCAGCAAGTCACGCCGCGCTTCCCTGATGGCTTCAGCGTGTTCGATGCATACGGGCAATGGCGCGACAAGGGCGCGAAGGAACCAGAGCGCTTGAGCACCAAGGTGATCGTGATCCTGCATGAGAACAGCGCAAAGCGTTCGAGTGACATCGAAGCCATCAGGTTGGCGTACAAGCGGATCACTGGCGATTTGTCGGTACTGCGGCTGTCGCAACCGGCACAGGTGTCGTTCTGAAACGCCCCTCACCCTAGCCCTCTCCCAGAGGGAGAGGGGACTGATTGGGGGATATTCAGCATCTGCACCGACCTGAAAAGACTTCAGTGAATCCACAATCGACCGGGTCTTTCAGGTCGATGGATGACGCAAGAAACCTCGGTCGGCCCCCTCTCCCTTTGGGAGAGGGCTGGGGTGAGGGGCGGGGTTTGACGCCGATTTCAGGCTGGAGCCCCAAACCGGCGGCATCAGAAACCATAAGTAACCCGGGCGTAGTAATACGCGCCGTTGGTACCGATGGGTGACAGCACGTCGTACGGCAGGTTGCCGCCATAATTGATCGCTGAGCCCGAGCGCTCAGGGTAGTTATCGGTGAGGTTGTTGCCGCCCACAGCGAGGTTGAATGTCGGGGTGAATTTGTATGCCACCTCCGCATCCAGCTGCCACACCGCGCCGTAAGTCTGCTCGGGTTGCGAATCACCGAAATCGAACACGCGGGTGGTCTCGCCCTGGCGGGTCAGGCGTCCGAGCAGGCCCCAGTGTTCGCTTGTCCAGTTGGCGGAAAACACGACGCGATCCTTCGGCGCGGCATCGGTCAGGGTGTTGGTCTCCTCGACGCCAACCAGAGCATCATTGCCGATGCCCAGTGCGGTCAGTTGCGACGGCGTGCCCTTGGTGCTGGTGACTTTGGTGTGGTTGTAGGTATACGCGGTGGTCAGGCCGAGTTGCCCTTCATACAACGGCTGGTGATAGTTGAGCACCAGTTCGGCGCCATCGGTGCGAGTGTCGGCGGCGTTGGTGAAGAAGTTGACGTCGTGGACGCCGGCCACGCCAAAGTTGTCGTCGATGTAACTTTCCAGAGCATCATTGCCGATCCGCTGCGACAGGGTGATGCGGTCTTTGACGTCGATGCGGAACACGTCCAGCGACGCGTCGAAACGTTCGTTCAACTGGAAAGTCAGACCGAGGCTGAAGTTCTTCGAGGTTTCCGGATCAAGCTTTTCTGCGCCGAGGGCGCGGGCGATCGGGTCGTTGACCGAGAGCACGCGGATGTCCGTCAGCGTACCGCCATCGCCGAAGTTGCTGGTGGTGTGCTGGAAGCCACTTTGCGCCAGCGAAGGTGCGCGGAAGTTGTTCGACACTGCGCCACGCAAGGCCCACTGTTGCGTCAGTTTGTAGCGGCCACTGAGCTTGCCGGTCAATTTGCTGCCGGCGTCATCGTAATGTTCCCAGCGTGTGGCAGCGTCGATGAAGAAGCGCTCGGTGAGATCGCCGGACAATTCGGCATAGGTGCCGAACACGTTGCGATCCAGATCCGACTCTTCGCTCGGGCGCAGACCGTTGGCACCATCCGCGCCGGCACCGACATAGGATGCTGCATCACCCGCGTAGGTCAGGTAGTTTTCGTAGCGGTATTCGCCACCGACTGCCAAGACGAACGAGCGCTCGCCAAGACGCAACTCACGGCTGAAATCGAGGTTGCCAGTAGTCTGGCGCAGTTCGTAGTCGCCGGTATCGAACCTGGTCGGCGAGTCCTCGCCAAGGCTGACGTTGAGGGTGCGCCGGGTCGAGCCTTCGAAGCGGTTGCGGCCATGGGTGACACTGCTGTCGAAGTCCCATTCTTCCCCGATCAAGCCCTTGAAGCCGGCGGTGGCAGAGATGTCCTTGTTGTCGCCCAACGACTGCGGCAGGTAACCATTGGGGTAGAACTGCGGTTGCTCGTACGGATAGCGATAGAACGCGGCGCCCGTGGTGTGGCGCTGGTTGTAGGTACCGAAGCTGTAGAGCTTGCCAGCGGCCAGCGGCAGTTCTCCGTTGAACCAGGCGTTGACGTCGCGCGCGAGGCCGTCGCCCATCACATAGTTGCGCTGGCCCGGGGTATCGGCGAAGCCATCGAAGCCGGCCCGGTTGGTCGGGTTGCGATTCTTGTATTCCGTGCCGCCGCGAATGAAACCGCCCTCCTCGCCCAGGCGTGTGCCGATCTTGGCCGTGGTCACGCTGTTCTGGCCGTCGGTGGTGGTCTTGTCGATCGCGTCCTGACGGGTGTGATAAGCGCCGTAACTGGTCGAGACTTCGCCGCCTTCGGGGGCGTCGTCGAGGATGATGTTGATCACCCCGGCGATCGCATCGGAGCCGTACTGCGCACCGGCACCGTCACGCAGTACCTCGATGCGCTTGATCGCGCTCAGCGGAATCGAGTTGAAATCCACTGGCGCAGTACCACGACCGATTTTCGACGAATCGTTGACCACCGCCGAGGTATGCCGACGCTTGCCGTTGACCAGCACAAGCACCTGATCGGGGCTCATGCCTCGCAGTTGCGCGGCGCGCACGTGGTCAGCACCGCCCGAGTTGGACTGACGCGGCAGGCTGAAGGACGGCAGCAGCGTCTGCAATGCCGCCCCCAGTTCACCGCCCGCAGCGCCGGCGGACTTGAGATCTTCGGCGGTCAGCACGTCCACCGGCACCGGCGAATCCAGCACCGTACGCGATGTACCGCGGGTACCGGTGACCAGCACGGTTCCGAGGCGGGATTCATCTTCGGCAGAAGTCTCTTCAGCTTGAGCAGGAAGTTGCCAGATCGCTGTCACAACAGCAGCGGCCAGTAATGAACGGGAACGGTAATGCATGTATCAGCTCCTTGAATTGCAGTTAATACCTGGCCGTTTGCCGACACTAAAAGGACGGCAATGAATGCGTAGTAATGGCTGCTGTAGTTTGGGTTTTATTACATCGGTTAATTATCTAAACACCAGTCTCTGATTGCAGATGTCCGTGTAGGAGTGAGCCTGCTCGCGATAGCGGTCTAGCATCGGACAATGATGTCGACAGATATAACCCTATCCCCGGCTGGCGAAGTCCCACATGTCGATCTGTGTTCGATAATGCTTAATCGAACTCCTTTTCCAGCCAGGCATCTTCGGCGATATCCAGTTCTTCACCACTGAAACGCTGTTCGGCAAACGGGTCAGCATGTAAATGAAAGCCGTTTTGTTCCCAAAAACCCGGTTGTTCCTGCGCTACAAATTCAAGGCCGCGCAACCATTTCGCGCTTTTCCAGAAGTATCGTCCCGCTATTACCAGCCGCAGTGGCCAGCCATGTTGCGCAGTCAGCGGTTGGCCGGCGTAATGGGTGGCCAGCAAACTTTGCGGTTGCAATAAATCGTCCAGTAACAAGTTGGTCTGGTAATCGGGGTCGGCATGGGCCATGACATACGACGACGTCGGCTGGATATCGAAAGTCTGCAACAAATCCTGCAGGTGTACCCCGCCCCACTCGGTATCGAACTTCGACCAACGCGTCACGCAATGGATATCGCAGCGCAAGACCCGTTGCGGCAGCGCCTGCAAATCGGCATAACCCAACTCGATTGGCCGGTCGAGCGTGCCGAACAGACGTAGCGACCAGTCGCCCGTATCGTATTCGGGTACCGCACCTTCATGCAGAATCGGAAAGCGCTCCGTCAGCACCTGCCCCGGCGGCAGGCGATTGCCGGACGCCGGATCCACTTTCGGAGAACGGCTTTTGCGTAAGCGTGAAGCCTTAGTGTGCATCTTCACTCCTTGTCCGAAGGTCACCCATCCCTGTGGGAGCGAGCAGGCTCGCTGCCACCAGAACAATGTCGCGGCGATGTTCTAATTCGCGACCGGAATCCACGACGCCCGCGCCACATTCGCGGTATCGCCGAACGCCGGGAGCTTCTGCGCCAGATCACGGACATTTTTCACGTCGAGATCCAGCAACTGCTGGCGGGTGATCAACGTCGGAGGCACAAGTACCTGGTGACCCGGATCCTCACCGGCGATCAGCATCGCCAGGCTGCGTACGCTGATCGCCCCGGCGACCTGCGGATTGACCGCTGCCGTCGCCGCCCAGGCGCTGCCCGGTTCTTTCATGATCTGGATGTCGGCAGTGGAAATGTCGGCACTGTAGATCTTCACTCGACTGGCCAGCCCGGCTTCATCGACGGCGATTTTCGCGCCCTTGGCGAACTCGTCGAACGGCGCAAAGATCACGCTGATGTCTGGATTGGCGCGCAGTACGGCGCTGGCCTGATCCGCCACGGAATTGGCAATCGGCGGATTCAACGTACCGAACCGGGCCTTTTCCACGATGCCCGGATTGGCTTTTTTGACCTGACTCCAGATCTCGTCGCGCCGCTCCATCGGTGTAAAGCCGCTGATGTAGACATAACCGGCGTCGAAGCGCGTGCCGTTGTCCTTGACCGCCTGATCCAGCGCCAGGCGTGCCAGTGCATGGTGATCCTGTTCGACTTGAGTCACCTGCGGTGTGTCCAGGTCGACATCGAACGCAACAACCTTGATGCCCTTGGCAATGGCTCGCTCGATGGGTGCCTTGAGGGTCTCCGCCAACCCGAGCTGGACGATGATCCCGTCGACGCCCAGTTCCGTCGCCTGATCGATCATCTCGCCCTGACTCGCCGCCTGCTGCCGCGCATCGAACACCCGCAGACTGGCGCCCAGCGCTGCGCTCTGCTGCTCCACTCCACGCAGATAGGCCTCAGGAAAATCCCCGGAAAACAGATAACCCACCAGCGCGATCTGCACCTGGCCCTGGTCGAACGGCGCCGGTGCGCCGGGCAGGGCTTTGGCCTGTGCGCTCAATGTCACCGCCGAAAACACAGCGACGGCAAAGCAACGGCGGACGAATGGGGTGATTGAACCGTGCATACAACTTCCTTGGCTGAAAGCGGCTCATCGCACCCGATGCGCGAGGCCGAAAGTGAACATCAGGGCCAGCACCAGCACCAGGCCCTTGACGAAATCCTGCGCGTAATACGGCGCGTTGAGCATGGTCAGGCCATTCAGCAGCGAGGCCACCAGCAGCGCACCGACCAGGGTGCCAAAAGCGTTCGGCTTCTTCGCGCCGAGCACGGCAAAACCAATCAATGCGGCGCCCAGCGCATCGAGCACCAGGCCATTGCCTGAGCTGACATCGCCACGCCCGAGCCGCGCCGCGAGTAACAGACCGCCAAGCGCAGCCAGCAACGCCGAGAGCACGTACGCCAGCAGTTTGAACTGCTGCACCGGCGCCCCCGCCAGTCGCGCCGCCTGCTCGTTGCCGCCGATGGCGTAGAACAGCCGACCGATGCGCGTGCGCTCGAGAAACAGCCAGACGGCCAGTGCGACCAGCGCGCTGATCAACACCGGAATCGGCACCACCTCCCACAAACGTCCGCGTCCCAAGGCGAGAAACCCGGCACTGAAGCTGCCCTCGGCTTCCGCACCGTTGGGAAGCGTCATGCCCACGGCAATAGAACGCCCCCCAGTGGGAATCAGTTGCACGCCGATCACCAGAAACATGCTGCCCAGCGTCGCTAGAATGTCCGGCACCCGCAGTCTGACGATCAGCCAGCCGTTGAGCAGTCCGACCAGCGCGCCGCCCGCCAGACTGATCAGCACTGCCGGCAGCGCACCCCAGCCGAGCACCACCATGACGTAACTGGCAATCATCAAACTCATGGCGGCCACTGCGCCGATCGACAGATCCAGTCCGCCGACGGCCATGGTCAACGTCACACCCAATGCCAGCAGCGCGACGATCGATACCGATTGCAGGATGCTGAACAGATTGCCAACCCGTAGAAACGCTGGCTCCGCGACGCTGAAAACCACCACGATCAGCGCGAGCAGCCACAACAGGCCATAGCGGATCAGTGCTTGTAAAAAGCGCTCGGCGGGTGCCGGCGCGTGCGCGAGCAGTGAATGTGAATCAGGCACTGACGGTGCTCCTTGGCGCGGTTTGAGGGGAATGTTGACGGATCTCGGAGCCGGCCAATGCGGCGACCAGGGTGGCGCGATCCAGAGCCGCTCGCGAGTATTCGGCAACCACCGAGTGATCACGCACGAGCAGGACGCGATCGGCGATTTCCAGCGCTTCATCGACATCGGCGCAAATCACCAGCGTCGCCCTGCCCTGGGGGCTGTCGCGCAGCAGTTGGCCGATCTCGCGGCGAGCGCGCACGTCGACTCCTTGAAACGGCTCATCGAGGATCAATACCCTGCCCTCGCCCATCAGCCAGCGACCGAGGATGACTTTCTGCTGGTTGCCACCGGACAGCGCCGCCATCGGCACGTCGATGCCGACGGTATTGATGCCCAACGCTGCGACCTGCGCTTGCACCGCGGCCGCTTCGGCGCGATTGCGGATGAAACCGGCGCGAGTGAAGCGTTCGAGAAATGGCAGGGTCAGCGTGCGCCGCAAGGAAAAATCCGCCACCAGCGATTGATTGGCACGGTCTTCGGCTGCGTAAAACACGCCGCTGCGAATCGCCTCGCGCGGCGAGCGCGGCAGCCACTCGGCACCATTGAGCTTGACCCTGCCCGCAGCCGGTTTGCGCAGGCCGAATAACACCTCGGCGATCTCGCTTTTACCGGCACCCAGCAATCCGCTCAGTACCACCACTTCGTTTTCGCGCAGGGTCAGATCGAAGGGTTGCGACTGCGGGTGGACTTTCATCCCGTGCACTTCCAGCACCGCGCGCCCCGGCAGACGCGGGGTGTAGCGATGCGCAGCAAGCGCCTGACCGAGCATGGCGTGCACCGCTGCGGGCAACTGCTGCGCAGTGAACTCACCGGCCATTCGCCCATCACGCAAGACAATGGCGCGATCGGCGACCCGCTGCAGGTCTGAAAGACGATGGGAGATGTACACGATCGCCACGCCTCGACTACGCAAGGTGTCGATCAACCCGAACAATCGCTGCGCTTCTGCATCCGACAACGCCGCCGTCGGTTCATCGAGAATCAGCAGGCGCGGCTGTAACGCAAAGGCCCGCGCCAACACTACGAGTTGCCGTTCCGCCTGGCCGAGTTGCTCGACGGGTTGCTCCAGCGGCAATGTCAGCCCGAGGCCTGCAGCAATGTTCCCGGCGCGGGTCAGCAGACGCTGACGATTGAGCCAGAAGTCCGTCTCTGGCCTGCACAGTTCATCGAGCAGCAGGTTCTCCGCCACGCTCAAGCCAGGCGCAATGCCTTCGTTGATCTGCTGATGCACCGCAACGATGCCGACACGCCGCGCCGACAGCGGTGAACTGAACTGTCGCCGTTCACCCTCGACGAGGATTTCGCCGCTGTCCGCTGGCTGACTGCCGGCGAGTATTTTCACCAGCGTCGACTTGCCCGCACCGTTGGCACCGAGCAAGGCGACCACTTCGCCGGGATGGATATCGAGGCTGACTCGATCCAGCGCGCGCTGCGCGCCAAAACGCTTGCTCAATTCCCGCAGGCGAATCAGCGGTTCACGGACCATGGCGACCGGCTCACTCCTGTGTTTGCTCATCGCCGATGCGCCAGCGAACGCACCCATCGATCACCGAGGCTTTGCACGCCCTGGACCAGAATCACCAGCACCACCACCGTCGCCACCATCACCTCGTTTTTGAAGCGCTGGTAGCCATAACGAATGGCCAGATCGCCCAGCCCGCCGCCACCGATCACCCCGGCCATGGAGGAAAAGCCGATCAGCATCACCAGCGTCAAGGTGATGCCGGCGAGCAAGGCCGGCAACGCTTCGGGCAGCAGCACTTTGAAAATCACGTCGCGAATATCGCCGCCCATGGCGAGGATGGCTTCGATGCGCCCGCCGTCGACTTCATCCAGCGCGTTCTCGACGATACGTGCAAAAAACGGAAAGGCACCGATGGTGATCGGCACCACGGCCGCGGTGCTGCCCAGGGTCGTGCCGACCACCAGCCGGGTCAGCGGGATCAAGGCAATCAGCATCACCACAAATGGCAACGAACGACCAAGGTTGACCAGACCGCTCACCGCCGCATTGAAACGCGGCAGCGGCATCAACCCGTGGCGACGGCTGATGAACAGCAGCACGCCCAGCGGCAAGCCGATCAGCAAGGTGAACAGCCCGGCGAGCAAGACCATGTAGACCGTTTCGCCCGTGGCGGTGAGCAGCAATTGAAGGATTTCATCCCAGTTGATCGAGCGGTTCATGACTGGGCCGCCCGCACGCCGTATTGCCTGAGAAAGCTCAGCCCGGGCGCATCGTGGCCCAGCGGCAAGCCACAGGCAGGGCGTAGCGATTGACCGAGAGACGATTGCGTATCCGCCAGCAGGCGCGGCACCGGCCCGGCTTCGACGATGCGCCCGTTGGCCATGTAGGCGGCGTGGTCGCAGATCGCTTTGACCACCTCCAGCTCGTGGGTGATCAGCACGATGGTCACGCTCAACTGGCGGTTGATGTCGCGCAGCAGTTGAAGAATCGACTCGGTGGTTTGCGGATCGAGGGCGCTGGTGGCTTCATCCGAGAGCAGATAGGCCGGCTCCGCTGCCAAGGCGCGGGCGATACCGACGCGCTGCTTCTGGCCGCCGGACAATTGCGAGGGAAACGCTTGCGCCTTGTCGCTCAGGCCGACCAGTTCCAGCAGCTCGCGAACCCGCACATGGCGCCACGGTTTGCCGACCTTGGCGATCTCCAGCGGCACCGCGATGTTGTCGAATACCGTGCGCGAATGCAGCAGGTTGAAACCCTGAAATATCATGCCGATGCGCTGGCGTTGCTGGCGCAGTTCGCTATCGGACAGCGTCAGCAGATCCACACCATCCAGCACAACCCGCCCGCTGTCCGGGCGTTCGAGCAGATTGAGGCAGCGCAGCAACGTCGATTTGCCCGCACCGCTGCGTCCGAGAATGCCGTACACCGCGCCGTCTGGGATATTCAGCGACACCTGATCCAGCGCCGGTGCGGAGGCCGACGGGTAGGTTTTGCTCAACTGCTCGACGGCGATCATGGCTTGCCGCCCGCCACTGGAATCACCGAACCGGCAAAGTGCTCGGTGATGTATTTGGCGACCTGCGGCGAGGTCAGGTCTTTGGCCAGTTGCACGATGCGTGGATCGTTCTGCAGCCTGGGCGTGGTCACCAGAATATTGGCGTAGGGATTGTGCTCCGCCTTCTCCAACCTCAGCGCATCCCTGGCCGGCACCAGCCCGGCGTCGAGCGCGTAGTTGCCGTTGATCACGGCGAGGTCAACATCGTCGAGCGAGCGCGGCAGTTGCGGCGATTCGATTTCGAGGATTTTCAGCTGTTTCGGGTTCTCGGCAATGTCCTTGGGCGAGGCCTGGTCGGCGGCGGGGTCGCTGAAACCGGGCTTGAGCCTGATCAATCCGTTGTCCTGCAACAGGTACAGGGCGCGACTGAGATTGGTGACGTTGTTGGGAACGGCGACCGTGCCTTTCTCCGGCACGTCAGCGAAGTTTTTATGCCGCCGAGAGTAAATGCCCAGCGGTTCGATATGCACCGTAGCGGCCACCGCCAGTTTTTCGCCAAGGGCCTGTTCCTGGGATTTCAGATACGGCAGATGCTGGAAATAATTGGCGTCGACATCGCCGTGCACCAGCAACTCGTTGGAGTTCACGCCGTTGGGAATTTCGATGATGTCGAGCTTGAGCTGCGGATCGATTTTCTGGATGTAGGCGAGAATCTGCGCATGGGGCACCGGGTCCACGGCAACCCGCAACGGTTCCAGCGCCTGAGCGCCCCATGACGTCATCAGCGCGCCGAGCACGGTCAGGGTCAAACTTGCTTTTTTAATCATGAGCGCAATCCTTGATCGAGGGGTGCATCAGGCAGTTTTGCGAACCGCCGCGGGAGGCAGCAGCGCGTCGGCGTAGAACTTTTGCGCAACATCCGGATGTGAGCGCAGGCGGCCCTTGAGGTAGTTCCAGCCGACATCGCGAAACAGCGGATTGAGCGGATCGCTGGCCGGCCCCCGCGCCTCGCGAAGCAGCGCTGTGGGCAGCGGATACAGCGGCACCACGGCGTCGAGTTGCGCACCGAGAAAGAAGGCGATGGACAGGCGCTCGCTGCCCTCGGGCGGACTGACTACGCGATGCACAGTGGCGCGCAGATATCCGTTGCTGGCCAGCTCAAGCAATTCGCCGATGTTTACCACCAGGGTGTTCTCACGGGGCAGCGCGTCGATCCAGCGCCCCTCTTCGATTTCGACTTGCAAGCCGGCCTGCTGGTCTTGCAGGAGAAAACTGAGAAAGCCGGAATCCTTGTGGGCGCCGACACCTTGCTGGCTGGCGTCGGCGGCCTGGCCGGGGTAGCGCATCAGCTTCACGTGTTCGTTGGGCTTGTCACCGTAGAGCTGGTCGAACGCATCGGCGCGCAGTGACAACGCCTGAGCAAATGCGCGCAACAGACGCAGGGACATGCGGGTCATCGCCTGCTGCCATTCGAGGAGCAACGGCTTGAGTTCGGGCAACCCTGCCGGCCATTGGTTGGGGCCTTGCAGACGAGCCCAATATGGACTCTCGGCAGTCACCGGCAGGGCTTCGCGCTCGGCGCCCAGATCGAACTGCTCGCGCAAATCGGGCTGGCCTCGGGTGATCTCGGAAGCGGCGCGGTTGTAGCCGCGAAAGTGCGGCGAATTGAGCATGCCGACGGCGTGTTTTTCACTGTCGGGCAAGGCAAAGAATTGCCGGGCGAGCGCCTGTACCTGCTTGAGCAAACTACTGTCGATGCCGTGGCCGGTGAGATAGAAAAAACCCACGTCACGCGCGGCATGGCGCAGGCTTTCAAGAAATTCGTAGCGCTGTTGCGCTGTGCCTTCGAACAGGGACAGGTCGAGGGTTGGCAATGTGCTGATGTCGAGGGTATGCGGCATGATTCACTCCCGTGTGAACCAAACCTGATGAGCCTTTGATCGATTCAGCGTGTGCCGTCATGGCAATCGGGGGTCAATCGGTTTGATGCGTTGATTCGTCGAGAGACAAAACTAAACGATCTTAAAAAAACCGATCCAATATCTTTTTCGCATTACCTTAGTTCTTCAGTGATTTGCCCTGTCCACTGAGAGTTGCCGTGCTGCCACGAGGTGTCAGCTCGAACGGCAGGATGACATGCCTCTCTGGCAGCGGCTGTTTTTCGATCAGGGCGATCAGCATCTCGACGGCTTTCTCACCGAAGGATTCGGCCGGTTGCGAAATAGTGGTCAGCGGCGGATCGCAGTAGGCAGCCATGGGAATGTCGTCGAAGCCCACCAGGGAAATGTCCTCAGGCACACGCAATCCCGCTTGGCGGATGCGCTTGAGCGCACCGATGGCCATTTCATCGTTTTCACAGAACAGCGCCGTGGGTCGCTCAGCCATTGCGAGCATTTTTTCCGCGCCTGCGAAGCCGGCCTCGAGGGTGAAGTTGCCATGGCAGATCAGTGCCTCGTCGAAGGCGATATCGGCTTCGCGCAATGCCGCTTCGTAGCCAGCCAGGCGATCTCGGGTCAGCGGGCTGTTCTTCGAGCCCTTGATCAGGCCGATGCGTCGGTGTCCCAATGCAATCAGGTGATCGGTCATGGCTTTGGCAGCGGCGACGTTGTCCAGGCTGATGGTCGGATAACGCCCGGCCTTGATCACTTCGCAGGCGTTGACGATGGGCGGCAGATCGGCGTCGGCCGGGGCGTTTTCGAACGGGTCGTAGGCGCGCAACTGGATCACGCCGTCGGCCTGATAGGCGTAGACCAGCTCGGCGAATTGCCGCTCCAGTTCTTCCCGGCCCTGGGTGTCGCAGAGCAGCAAGCGATAACCGGCCGCCTGCGCCGCTTGCTGCGCGCCGCTGATCACCCGGGCGAAAAAGGTGTTGGCGATGGTCGGCACCAGAATCACCAGATTGCCGGTGCGCCGCGAACGGAACTGCACGGCCATCAGATTCGGCCGGTAGCCGGCCTGCTCCACGGCGGCCATGACGCGCTCACGGGTTGGCGCGAGAACGCGCTCGGGCGATTTCAACGTACGAGACACTGTCGCCACGGAAACGCCGGCCAGCCGAGCCACTTCGCGAATATTGGACAAAACCACCTCATTCTTCATGTCGATCAGGCGCGGAGCTTACCGCAGGCGACGAGGGATCGAAACGCTGTCGATCATCCGCTGGCATTTGACACTCGGCTAATTCACGCCTAGATTTCGCCCACGATGTAACCGGTTACATCACTCATCAGAATTGCACCCAGCAACCGAGACGACTGCCATGTACGCTGCCGCAAAAAAAATAAGAATGGGTTTTGTCGGAGGCGGTGAAGGTTCCTTCATCGCCCGCGCCCACCGGCAAGCCGCCGGCCTCGATGGACGCTTCGAACTGGTCTGCGGCGCGTTCAGCCGCGATTCCGAGAACAATCAGCGCACCGCTGCCACGCTGGGTCTGGCCACCGAGCGCTGTTACGACGATTGGCAAACCCTGCTCGCCCGCGAGGCGGCCCTGCCCGCCGAGCAGCGCATGCAACTGCTGATCATCGTTACGCCCAATCATCTGCACGCACCGATTGCCCGGGAGGCATTGAGCGCCGGTTTTCATGTGTTCAGCGAGAAACCCGCGGCGCTGAACCTCGCCGAGGTGCAGGCGCTGCATTCGGTGGTCGTTAAGAGTCAGCGCATTTATGGCCTTGCGCACACTTACTTGGGTTACGCGATGGTCTGGCAGGCCCGCGAGATGGTCGCCAGCGGCGTACTCGGGCACGTGCGCAAAGTCATCGTCGAGTATCCGCAAGGCTGGCTCAGCACCGACATTGCCGGGCAAGGCAACAAACAGGCCGGCTGGCGCGACGACCCGGCGCAATCCGGGATCGGCGGCTGCATCGGCGATATCGGCACCCATGCGTTTTCCCTCGCAGAGTTCGTCGCCGGGCAATCGATCCAGTTCATCAGCGCAATGCTCGGTGCGCATGTCGTGGGCCGTCAGTTGGATGACGATGTGGCGATGTTGTTCAAGATGAACGACGGCGCCAGCGGCGTACTGCTTGCCAGCCAGGTGTGCGCGGGTGAAGAGAACCCGCTGAAGATTCGCGTCTACGGCGACAAGGGTGGGCTTGAATGGCGTCAGGAGGAGCCGGCCAGTCTGATTCATCGACCGTTGAACGAGCCGATGCGCGTTCTGCGATCCGGGGTCGGTCAGCCGTGGTTGTGTGCCGCCGCAAACCAGCGCATGCGCCTGCCCGCCGGGCATCCCGAAGGGTATCTGGAAGCCATGGCCAATCTGTACGGCGACCTCGCCGAGGCGATTTTACAAGGCGCCGAAGGCCATCAGGCGCCGGGGGTTCCGGGCATTGAAACCGGCCTGCGCGGCATGGCGTTTATCGAAACGGCGATCGCCAATCACCTTGGCACCGAGAAGTGGAGCGAGATCCCCGGCCAACTGACAGGAGCCCCGCAGAATGAACAGTAATCAGCAGAACGCGACAGGCCTGAAAGGTCCGGGGATTTTCCTTGCGCAATTCATCGCCGACGAGGCGCCATTCGACTCGCTCGCCAACATCGCCGAATGGGCCGCGTCGCAAGGTTACAAAGCTGTTCAGTTACCGACCCTCGGCACCCGCTTCATTGATCTGCAGCGCGCGGCGCAAAGCCAGGAATATTGCGACGAACTCCTCGCCGTCTGCGCCCGCGCCGGTGTAGTCATCAGCGAGTTGTCGACGCACCTGCAAGGCCAACTGGTCGCGGTACATCCGGCGTTCGACAGCCTGTTCGACGACTTCGCCCCGCCCGCGCTGCGCGGCAAACCGCGCGAGCGCACCGAGTGGGCCATTGAGCAGTTGAAACTTGCTGCCCGCGCCAGCCAGCGTCTGGGCCTTACCGCTCACGCCACCTTTTCCGGCGCCCTGCTCTGGCCGTACGTCTATCCGTGGCCGCAACGTCCTGCCGGGCTCGTGGAGCAAGGCTTCGCCGAGCTGGGCAAGCGCTGGTTGCCGATCCTCGACTGCTTCGAAGAGGCTGGCGTTGATCTGTGCTACGAAATCCATCCTGGCGAAGACCTGCATGACGGCGCGTCGTTCGAGCAGTTTCTCGAAGCGGTGAATCATCACCCTCGCGCGGCAATCCTCTATGACCCGAGTCATCTGCTCCTGCAGCAAATGGATTACCTCGGCTTCATTGATCGCTACCACCAACGCATCCGCATGTTTCACGTCAAGGACGCCGAGTTCCGCCCCGATGCGCGCTCCGGCGTCTATGGCGGTTATCAGGGCTGGGTCGAACGTCCCGGACGCTTCCGCTCGCTGGGCGACGGCCAGATCGATTTCAAATCGATCTTCAGCAAATTGTGCCAATACGACTTCAACGGCTGGGCGGTGCTGGAATGGGAATGCTGCCTCAAAGACGCCGCGCAGGGTGCGGCCGAAGGTGCGGCCTTCATCGAACGGCACATGATCCGCAAGACCACCAAAGCCTTTGACGATTTCGCCGGGGTCAGCGCAGACGCTGCTTCGAACCGGCG
Organism: Pseudomonas sp. HN2; assembly: GCF_020736465.1. Lineage (NCBI taxonomy): Bacteria > Pseudomonadati > Pseudomonadota > Gammaproteobacteria > Pseudomonadales > Pseudomonadaceae > Pseudomonas > Pseudomonas sp. HN2. The sequence goes on along the minus strand of NZ_CP085885.1, from coordinate 2,500,397 downwards.
CCTGCTCGGCCTGGCTGACGACTGATTTCATCCGCGTTACCGACATAAAAACAATACGGTGATCTGAAATGAACGTAATGAATGCGCGACTCAGCGTGATGATGTTTTTGCAGTTTTTTATCTGGGGTGGCTGGTTCGTCACCCTCGGCACCTTTCTGGCGACAACGCTCGCTGCCAGCGGTGGCCAGATCGGCATGGCCTTCGCCACGCAATCCTGGGGCGCGATTCTGGCGCCATTTGTCATCGGCCTGATTGCCGACCGATTCTTCAATGCCGAGCGCATTCTGGCGGTGCTGCATCTGCTCGGCGCGGTATTGCTTTATCAGCTTTATCGCGCGGCGGATTTCAGTGGGTTTTATCCCTATGTGCTCGCTTACATGATGGTCTACATGCCGACGCTGGCACTGGTTAACGCCGTAGCGTTCCGGCAGATCAAAGACCCGGCGCTGGAGTTCTCGCGCATTCGCGTGTGGGGCACGGTGGGCTGGATTGTCGCCGGCGTGGTGATCAGCTTCGTGTTCGCCTGGGACTCGCAACAAAGCATCGCCGCGGGTGGCTTGCGCAATACATTTCTGATGTCCGCTGTGGCGTCGCTGCTGTTGGGGCTTTACAGCTTCAGTCTGCCGAACACTGCGCCGCTGAAAACTGCAGCAGGGGCATCGAGCCTGAAACAGATGCTCGGCGTCGATGCGTTGGCATTGCTCAAGGATCGCAGCTATCTGGTGTTCTTCCTCGCCTCGATCCTGATCTGCATTCCGCTGGCGTTCTATTACCAGAATGCCAACCCGTTTCTGGCTGAGATCGGCGTGACCAACCCGACGGCGAAGATGGCCATCGGTCAGGTCTCGGAAGTGCTGTTCATGTTGCTGTTACCGCTATTCATTCATCGTTTCGGCATCAAGATCGCCCTGCTGGTCGGCATGGCTGCCTGGGCGCTGCGGTACGTGCTGTTTGCCTTCGGCAATAACGATGATCAAGCGTTCATGCTGCTGATCGGTATTGCCCTGCACGGTGTCTGCTATGACTTCTTCTTCGTTTCCGGACAGATCTACACCGATGCCAAGGCACCGGAACGCTTCCGCAGTTCGGCGCAAGGGCTGATCACCTTGGCCACGTACGGATTGGGCATGTTGATCGGGTTCTGGATTGCAGGGCGGATCACTGACCACTTCACTTCAAGTGCGGGTCATGACTGGACAAGTATCTGGCTGTTTCCCGCCGGTTTTTCTGTGGCGGTGCTGCTGTGTTTCTGGGCGACATTCAGGGGCCGCGATCGCGACAAGGCTGTGCTGCCGACGGCGGTTTGACTGAGGGTGGTGCTTGAGTAATACGAATGCCGCCCCGTACTTGAGGCGGCATTCGCTGTCGACGCTCATTGTTGCGCTCAAGCAGTGCGGCGTTCTAGCAAGCGATCGGCACCGCCTTCAGCGACCCGATTGCCTTGCAGATGATCGGAACCGTCAGAGGCTACTGCGTCGCTGAACAGTGGATCGGTTTCGGTAGCAGCTACGGCGTCGCTGAACAACGGGTCAGTTTCGGTGGCCGCTACGGCGTCGCTGAACAACGGGTCAGTTTCGGTGGCCGCTACGGCGTCGCTGAACAGACGGTCGGTTTGAGTAGCGGCGACCGCGTCGCTGAACAGCGGGTCGGTTTCAGTGGCGGCGAAGGCATTCAGTGCAAAAACCGAGAAAGCGATACCGAGGATAGTCTGGCGTTTCATGATGATGTGCTCCGAGGTGCAGTGGTTGGGTATGGAGCCGATCTTACGCCGCGCCACGGATATGAGAACTTCATTGACTTAATGGTTGTTATTGACGCGATCAATGAGTGGTGGAGCAGGAGCAGTTGCATGCGCTAGACGCTCCGAAAAAACCTCCCACATCCCGATAAACCTACGTTGCGCTGGTGGCCGAAGCTCAATACCATGCGCGGACATGTTGGTGTGGCTAGTGATGCACACGGCCTCGGCTCCAAACCGAGGTATGAAAAAAGCGCCCCGCGAAGGCGGTTTTTTTTCGCCTGCGTTTTCTTGCGAAACCCTCTCCCATCGCCACACCCTTCTCGATTTCCGCATCTCACTTGCACAAATCTTCTAAACCTTCTCCTCCCCCGCGCGGTATTGTAAAAACGCCCCTGCTCAACCGCCCCCTGGAGTACTCCCATGGACAAACGCAACTGGATCTCCCTGTCCCAGGATGTCGATACCGGGATCGAGTCGATTCGTGCGCATTTCCGTGGGCATGCCTACGATCCGCACTGGCATGACAGCTTTCTCGTCGGGGTCACCGAGCAAGGCGTGCAGCAATTCAATTGTCGCCGTGTGCGTCATCGCAGCACGCCGGGGCATGTGTTCCTGCTCGAACCGGGTGAAATCCACGATGGCCACGCACCGACCGACGATGGCTTTACCTACTCGATGCTGTACCTCGATCCGTGCTGGCTGGAGCGCGAACTGCACGCGCTGTTCGAAGAGGCGCCCGCCGATAGTCAGCCAGGCTTTGCCGACACGCTGAGCCACGACCCGCGCCTGTCGACTGCGATCATGCAAGCCTTCCACGCATTGCACGACGGTGACCTGCGCATCGTCCGCCAGACCGCCATCGATGGCCTGCTGGCGCCCCTCACCCGCCACCTCGACTGGCGCAAGCGTCAGGCCTTCGATCCGCGCCTGCCACTGGTTGCGCAGGTCGCGCGGGACTATCTGCATGCCCACACCTATGAAGACATCGGCCTCGATGATCTTGCGCAGGCCTGCGGCGTGGACCGCTTTCGCCTGACCCGCGCGTTCAAGGCCGCTTTCGGCCTGGCCCCCCACGCTTACCTGATCCAGTTGCGACTGGCCAAGGCGCGGCAATTGCTTGCACGCGGTGAGACACCGGCGCAGGTCGCCAGCGTGCTCGGTTTTGCCGACCAGAGTCACTTGGGGCGCTGGTTCCGCCGCGCCTATCAACTGACTCCGGCGGACTACCGCAAACGCTGCTCAAATCTTCCAGACTGAGGCCCCGCCCCTGACGATCATGGTGTCCTGTCTCGACTTTCAGGAATCTGCACCATGGCTTCTTTACTGCCCTTTCTGCTGTTTGCTTTCGTCGCCTCGATCACGCCGGGGCCGACCAATATTCTGGTGTTGAGCCACAGCTCTCGACGTGGGCTGATCGCGACGTTGCCGATCATTTTTGGCGCCTGTGGGGCGGCGGCGTTGATCGTGCTGGTGGTCGGGCTGGGCGCTGGCGAAACCCTGTTGCGCTTTCCTCGTGTGCAGCAAGCGATGGCCTGGGCGGGTGTGCTCTGGTTGAGCTGGCTGGCGTGGCAGATCTTTCGCAGTCCGCCGCCGTCGCTGGACCCGAATGCGCCACAAGAACAAGGCTTGAGCGTATTCGGCGCGGCGCTGCTGCAACTGGTCAATCCCAAGGTGTGGATGATGGCGGTGGCCGTGGTCAGCGTATTTGTAGGCGGCGGCGACAAGACGTTGCGCCTGCTGGTGTTGTCACTGGCGTTTCTGCTGGTGTCGTTGCCGTGCATGACTCTCTGGGCGTTGCTCGGCGTCGGCAGCGCACGGCTGCTCGGTTCACCGCAGGCATTCAAGCGGATGAACGCGGCACTGGCCTTTATTCTGCTGCTCTCGGCCTGGCTGGCGGTGTTGGTCTAATGCCAGGTCGCCTGCCGGTATTCGCGCGGGGTAAACCCGGTCGAGGCCTTGAACTGGCGGGTAAAAGCGCTGTGATCGGTATAACCGCATTGCAGCGCAACCTCGGTGATCGGCAAGTCGCTGTGCAACAAGCGATGCGCGTGTTCCAGGCGGACTTTCTGAATCATCTGCCGTGGCGTCAGGTGAAAAACCCGCTTGCAGTAGCGCTCCAGTTGCGCCACGGAAATCCCGGCGATCCGCGTCAGTTCACCCAGCGTCACCCGCCGATTGAAGTTGCCACGGATGTATTCGTCTACAGCCGCCAGGCGCTCGAACGCTGGGTGGGTTTCGCTGGCTGACTGCAAATCCACCGAGATCCCCACCAGGCCGATGATCAGCCCTTCACGATCGTAGATGGGTCGTTTGTGGGTCAGGCACCAGCCCGGTTCGCGACTGCCGTACAGGTGCAGTTCGAGCTGATCCTCCAGCACAAAACCTTCCTCCAGCACCTTGCGATCCTGCTCGGTGTACCCCGGGCCCAACTGCGCCGGGAACACCTGCGCACTGGTCTTGCCGAGCAACGGGTGCAGATCCTTCAAGCCACAACGCTGCACCAGCGTGCGATTGGCCAGCACATAGCGCGCTTGCAGGTCCTTGATGAAGATCGCCGCATTGGGGATCACATCGAGTATCGGCAACAGCTGCGCGGCAGCGGCGACCATCTCTTCCAGCGTCTGCGGACGCAAGCCGTCAGTGCTCTGGCACAGGATCGAAAACGCAGACTGCATCAAAGACTTCCTCCTCGAAATGAACCGCCAGAAAAGCCGTTCGCGAGCAGATTGCAGCAACGTTGCGGCCCTGTCGAGGTCGCGCATTCATCGGCGCCATTGTGCTGAATTCGTCACCGTTCCCTGCATAAAACATCAATCGCCGCCGCCGTCGACCGGTGCAAAGTCTGGTCGTCCCCCGTGACACAACTGCCTATCCAATAACTCACAAGAAGGCGATGCCATGTCAGGCCAAGGCAAGTTCAAAAAACAGCTTTCATTGATCGACCTCACCTTTATCGGACTCGGAGCAATCTTCGGTTCCGGCTGGTTGTTCGCCGCCAGCCATGTCTCGGCGATCGCCGGTCCGGCGGGGATCTTTTCCTGGTTGCTGGGCGGTTTCGCCGTGTTGCTGCTGGGCATCGTCTACTGCGAACTCGGCGCCGCATTGCCCCGTGCTGGCGGCGTGGTGCGCTACCCGGTTTACTCCCACGGGCCGCTGCTCGGCTACCTGATGGGCTTCATCACGCTGATCGCGTTTTCCAGTCTGGTGGCGATCGAAGTGGTTGCCTCGCGCCAATACGCGGCGGCGTGGTTTCCCGGCCTGACCAAGGCTGGCAGCGGCGATCCGACAATCCTCGGCTGGCTAATGCAGTTCGGCCTGCTCTGCGTGTTTTTCCTGCTCAACTACCGCAGCGTGAAGACCTTCGCCAAGGCCAACAATCTGGTCAGCGTGTTCAAGTTCATCGTGCCGCTGCTGGTGATCGGCGTGCTGTTCACTTTCTTCAGACCGGAGAACTTCCAGGTTCAGGGGTTCGCCCCATTCGGACTGTCTGGCGTGGAAATGGCCGTCTCCGCTGGCGGGATCATCTTTGCCTACCTGGGCCTGACGCCGATCATTTCCGTGGCCAGCGAAGTGAAGAATCCACAGCGCACCATTCCCATCGCACTGATTCTCTCGGTGCTGCTGTCGACCCTGATCTACGTGCTGCTGCAAATGGCCTTTCTCGGCAGCATTCCGACGGAAATGCTCGCCAACGGTTGGGCCGGCATCAGCAAGGAGTTCGCCCTGCCATATCGCGACATCGCCCTGGCGCTCGGTGTGGGCTGGTTGGCCTGGCTGGTGGTCGCCGATGCGGTGATCTCGCCGAGCGGCTGCGGCAACATCTACATGAACCACTCCGCGAGTGATCTACGGCTGGGCGCAAACCGGTACCTTCTTCAAGGTCTTCACCCACATCGACGAAAAGTCCGGCATTCCGCGTCCGGCGCTGTGGCTGACCTTCGCCCTGTCGGTGTTCTGGACCCTGCCGTTTCCATCGTGGGAAGCGCTGATCAACGTGGTCTCCGCGGCGCTGGTGTTGAGCTATGCGGTAGCGCCCGTGTCGGTCGCTGCACTACGTCGCAATGCGCCGGACATGCCGCGCCCGTTCCGGGTCAAGAGCATGGGCCTGCTCGGGCCGGTGTCGTTCATCATCGCCGCGCTGATCGTCTACTGGTCGGGCTGGAACACCGTGTCGTGGCTGCTCGGCCTGCAAATCCTGATGTTTGTCATCTACCTGCTCTGCGGCCGTTTCGTGCCGACGGCGCACCTGAGTCTGACGCGTCAGGTGCGTTCATCGGCGTGGCTGATCGCGTTCTACGCGGTGACCATCGTGCTGTCGAAACTCGGCACCTTCGGCGGCCTGGGCATCCTCGCTCACCCATTCGACACGATCGTCGTCGCCGCTTGCGCCACGGGCATTTACTACTGGGGCGCGGCGACCGGTGTGCCGGCGCATCTGCTGCGTCTGGACGACGAGGACGAGGAAAGCGAAAGCCCTGCACCCTCGCCCACCGTCAACGCCCGCCCTGCCGGCGCCTACTGAAATCATCCAACGGGATCTCTTCATGAAACGAGTACACGTCATTGACTCCCACACCGGCGGCGAACCGACGCGGCTGGTGATGAGCGGCTTCCCCGAGCTGTCCGGCAACAGCATGGCCGAGAAACGCGATGCCTTGCGCAACCAGCATGACCAGTGGCGCCGCGCCTGTCTGCTTGAGCCGCGTGGCAACGATGTGCTGGTCGGCGCGCTGTATTGCCCGCCGGTGTCGGCGGACGCCACCTGCGGGGTGATTTTCTTCAACAATGCCGGATATCTGGGCATGTGCGGCCACGGCACCATTGGCCTGATCAATTCGTTGCAGCATCTGGGAAAAATCCAGCCGGGCGTGCACAAGATCGACACCCCGGTGGGGCAAGTCAGCGCGAGGCTGCACGACGATGGCTCGGTCACCCTCGGCAACGTACCCGCTTACCGGTACCGCAAGCAGGTGCCGGTGGACGTGCCCGGTTTTGGTCGCGTAGTCGGTGATATCGCCTATGGCGGCAACTGGTTTTACCTCGTCTCCGAACATGGCCAGACACTGACCATGGACAACGTCGAACACCTGACCGCTTACACCTGGGCGATGCTCAAAGCCCTTGAAGATCAGGGCATCTTTGGCGAAGACGGCGCGGTCATCGACCACATCGAACTGTTCGCCGACGACGCCAATGCCGACAGCCGCAACTTCGTCATGTGCCCCGGCAAAGCCTACGACCGATCGCCGTGCGGCACCGGCACCAGCGCCAAACTCGCCTGCCTGGCCGCCGACGACAAATTGCAACCCGGCGCGCCGTGGATTCAGGCGAGCATTACTGGCAGCCAGTTCGCAGGCCGTTTCGAATGGGAAGGTGAACGCATTCGCCCGTTCATCACCGGCCGCGCCCACATGACCGCCGACAGCACCCTGCTGATCGACGACAGCGACCCGTTCGCGTGGGGCATCTGAGCCGCCACGCCGATTTTCCACCCCGAATCAAACGCAATGCCAAGGAGTTGAACCATGAGCGACAACATCTTCACCGGTTGCATGCCGGCCCTGATGACCCCGTGCACCGCCCAGCGCAAACCGGACTTCGATGCGCTGGTGGCCAAGGGTCGCGAGCTGATCGATATCGGCATGAGCGCCGTGGTCTATTGCGGCTCGATGGGCGACTGGCCGCTGCTCACCGAAGCCGAGCGCCAGGAAGGCGTGGCACGGCTGGTCGCTGCCGGCGTTCCGACCATTGTCGGCACCGGTGCGGTGAACTCCCGTGAGGCGGTTTCCCACGCAGCACACGCGGCGAAAGTCGGCGCGCAAGGCCTGATGGTCATTCCGCGCGTCCTCTCCCGTGGTGCTTCCGCGACGGCGCAAAAGGCGCACTTCGCCGCCATCCTGCAAGCCGCGCCGAATCTGCCGGCGGTGATCTACAACAGTCCTTACTACGGCTTCGCCACCCGCGCCGAGCTGTTTTTCGAACTGCGTCGAGAATACCCGAACCTGATCGGCTTCAAGGAGTTCGGCGGCGGCGCAGACCTACGCTATGCAGCCGAGAACATCACCTCCAAGGACGATGACGTGACGTTGATGGTCGGCGTCGATACGCAAGTCGTCCACGGTTTCGTCAACTGCAACGCCACCGGCGCCATCACCGGCATCGGCAACGCCCTGCCCCGCGAAGTGCTGCAACTGGTGGCGCTGAGCAAGCAGGCGGCGCAGGGCGATGCCAAGGCCCGGCGTCAGGCGCGGGAGCTGGAATCGGCGCTGGCGGTGCTGTCGTCGTTCGACGAAGGCTGTGATCTGGTGCTGTATTACAAACACCTGATGGTGCTCAACGGCGACAAGCAATACACCCTGCACTTCAACGAAACCGATGTGCTGAGCGACTCGCAACGGCGCTATGCCGAGAAGCAGTATTCGCTGTTCCGGCACTGGTACGAAAACTGGTCCGCCGAGCAGAACTTTGCCTGACCGCCACCTGCCGCGGATCGTCACGACTCGCGGCAGGCCTCGCTCATTTCACAGGAAGACACCATGACTCTGACGGGCAACATGCTGATCGGCCAACAGTCCGTGGCGGGCAATCGTCCAGCCTTTCGCGGGATCAATCCGGCGACCAACCAGGCACTTGAACCAGAGTACGCCGGCGCGTCGGCCGAGCAGGTGGAACAGGCCTGCGCCCTGGCCTGGGCAGCACAAGACGAATATCGCGAAACCAGTCTGAGCGCCCGTGGCGAATTTCTCGAAAGGATTGCCGAGCACATCGAAAAACTCGGCGATGAACTGATCGAACGTGCCCACGCCGAAACCGGTTTGCCCCGTGCACGCCTCCAGGGCGAACGAGGCCGCACCTGCTCGCAATTGCGCCTGTTCGCCCGCACGGTGCGCGCCGGTGAATGGCTGGACGTGCGCGTCGACACTGCGCAACCGCAACGCCAACCGCTGCCGCGTTCGGACCTGCGCCAGCGGCAGATTGCCCTGGGGCCGGTCGCGGTGTTTGGTGCGAGCAACTTCCCGCTGGCATTTTCCGTCGCCGGCGGCGATACCGCTGCGGCACTGGCGGCCGGTTGCCCGGTGATCGTCAAAGCGCACAGTGCGCATCCCGGCACCAGCGAACTGGTCGGCCGCGCGGTGGCGCAAGCGGTCAAGGCCTGCAATTTGCCCGAAGGCGTGTTTTCGTTGTTGTTCGATTCGGGCTACGAAGTGGGTATTGCACTGGTCAGCGACTGGCGCATCAGAGCCGCTGGTTTCACCGGTTCACGCACTGGCGGTCTGGCCTTGATGAAAGCCGCGCAGGCGCGGCCGGAGCCGATTCCGGTGTATGCGGAAATGAGTTCGATCAACCCGGTATTGCTGTTTCCTGCTGCGCTGGAAAATCGCACGCAGGCGCTGGCCGAAGGGTTTGTCGCGTCGCTGACGCTGGGCGCCGGGCAGTTCTGCACCAACCCAGGGTTGCTGATTGCCCGCAAAGGTCCGGCGCTCGACAGGTTTCTCGGCGCCGTTGCGAAGCTGATCGCAAGCAGTCCGGCGCAAACCATGCTTACGCCCGGCATTTTCAGCGCTTACCAAGCAGGCGTGACGGCGTTGCAAGACAATCCCCATGCACGCGCCGTGGCGGCTGGAGAGATCGGCAACGGCCCGAATCAATGTCAGGCACAGGTGTTCAGCACCGAGGCGGCGGATTTTCTTGCAGATCAGCGTTTGCAGGCTGAGGTGTTCGGCGCTGCATCGCTGATCCTGCAATGCAGCAGCGACGAAGAAATCCGTGAGGTCTGCGCACACCTCGAAGGCCAACTGACCGCGACCCTGCACGTGGACGACGCCGACCTTGCACTGGCGCGTACGTTGCTGCCAACCCTGGAGCGCAAGGCCGGGCGCCTGCTGGTCAACGGCTGGCCGACCGGCGTGGAAGTCTGCGAGGCGATGGTCCATGGCGGGCCTTACCCGGCGACCTCGGATGCGCGCAGCACCTCGGTGGGCACCGCAGCGATCCTGCGTTTCCTGCGGCCGGTGTGCTATCAGGATTTCCCCGACAGCTTGCTGCCGACGGCGCTGCAACAGGCCAACCCGCTGCACCTGCGGCGGCTGCTCGATGGTCAACGGGAAACGACACGCCATGGCGAATAATCCTTCGCACGACATCGCCGTGGTTGGCGCGGGGATCATCGGCGTCGCTTGCGCACTGCGTCTGGCGCGCCAGGGCCTGCGCGTGGTGGTCATCGATCAGCAGGAACCGGGCCATGGCGCTTCGTTCGGCAACGCCGGGCATCTGGCCACCGAACAGGTGTTTCCGATCGCTGACGTGTCGATCCTCAAGCGCTTGCCGGCCATGTTGATGGACCCGATGGGGCCGCTGCGTCTGGACTGGAAATACCTGCCGCGCGCCCTGCCGTGGTTCACCCGATTGCTGCTGAACCTGCGACCCGAACCGTTCCAGCAAACCGTCGCAGGTTTGCGGGCGCTCAACGAAAGCAGCCTCGACGCGTGGCAACGCTTGCTCGGAGATATCCAGCGCACGGATCTGCTGAAAATTGACGGATCCTTACTGGTCTTTGAAAAACCTGAATCCGGACAGGCCATCGAAGCCTTGCAGACTCGCCTGAAGCAGCAGCAAGTGCCGGTGGATTACTGGCACGCCGGGGCGATCCGCGAGACGGCGCCGCAGCTCAGCGAGCAGCTTCAGGGCGGACTGTTTTTCCCGCGCACCGGGCATTTCCTTGACCCGTACCGCGTGGTGTGTGCACTGGTCGAGGCGGCTCGCAGCAGCGGCGTGAGTTTTCTCCGGCAGCAGGTTCAGGGCGGCTACGTGCAGGAAAACGGTGTTTTGTTGGTGACCGGCAATGGTGGTGTAACGGCGCGCCGCGTACTGCTCGCCTGCGGTGCGCATTCGGCGAAACTCACCGCCGCGCTGACCGGCAAGCAGGTACCGTTGGACACCGAACGTGGCTATCACCTGATGCTGCCGCACGAGCATGATCGCCTGCCCTTCCCTGTCACCTCGCTGGAACGCAAATTCATCATGACGCCGATGCGCGAAGGCCTGCGCCTGGCCGGCACGGTCGAGTTCGCCGGACTGGAGCGACCAGCCAACATGGCGCGCGCCTGGCAGTTGCAGCGCTTGAGCCAAGGTCTGTTTCGCCATGACCTGAACGCTGATGGCGCAACACCGTGGATGGGCTTTCGCCCGTCGCTGCCGGATTCGCTGCCAGTCATCGATCAGGTCTGCGATGGCAAGGTGTTGCTTGCTTTCGGTCACCAACATCTCGGGCTGACCCAAGCGGCGGTGACGGCGGAGATGATCGGGCAGATGGTCTCGGGCGCCACCGTCGCGTTGCCCGACATTAAGGCCTACCGACTGGAACGTTTTTAAGCGTGCTTCAGCGCGTCGCCGTGATGCATGGCCAAGTGGCCGGTCTTGTCGCTCTTGACCTCGTATTGCGGCGCGTCTTTCGAGGCTGGCCGGTGGCGGCCCATGAACTCGGTGTCGCGGGTGTGCACCTTGACCACTTTGCCGTGGATCTCGCCGGCCTCGGAATTCCAGCGCACCGCGTCACCGACCTTGAATGAGCTGCTCATCATTGCCTCCTCACCTCTGGCTTGTTGGTGTATGGAGCCGCACGCGTTGGAGAAATTCCGCTTTTTTGCGAGGCGACCACCGGCAGGCAAAAAAATCGAACGGTGAAAATCGCCCGCACCTCCAACCTGCACACGCCGTACAAAACGGCCATAGCGAGGCGTGAGATGAATAATGATCAAGGCAAGCAAGGTGACGATCCGCTCCCAACTACACCGGATCCGCTGAGTCCGGGGCGTACCGAGGTCGATCCGATGAAGGAGCGTGGCATCGACGAACTGCCCAACAACGAAGGCGAAATCCCGCTGGATGATGACGATGCCGGGCTGGATCCCAAACGCGTACGTCAGGAAACCGATAACGCCGAGATGGACGATCAGCCCAATCCGCGTTGAGCCCTGAACGGCAGCCGTCGCCATACGGCTGCCTTTCGGTCCTGCAGTCAACGGCAGAATCAGGCAAGCATTTCACAGAAATGCACTACTTCGCATTCGGACCCGGGCGCAACAATGGGCGTCCGAACCAACCATGGAGGATGCTTTCATGCTTGTACAAGCCTACGGCGCCCACGCTGGCGACCAACCCCTCGAGCCCCTGCAGATCAACCGCCGCGCGCCGGCGGCGCATGACGTGCAGATCGATATCGCCTTCTGCGGCATCTGCCATTCCGACCTGCACCAGGTGCGCGCGGAATGGGCTGGCACGCAATTCCCCTGCGTGCCCGGCCACGAAATCGTCGGCCGCGTCTCGGCGGTTGGCGATCACGTCAAAGACTACAAGGTTGGCGATCTGGTCGGTGTCGGTTGCATCGTCGACAGCTGCAAACACTGCGCTGACTGCGAGTCCGGTCTGGAAAACTACTGCGACGGCATGATCGGCACCTACAACTTCCCGACCCCGGACGCACCGGGCTGGACCCTCGGCGGTTACTCGCAAAACATCGTCGTGCACGAGCGCTATGTATTGCGCATCCGTCATCCCGAAGCGCAACTGGCCGCCGTCGCGCCGCTACTCTGCGCCGGCATCACCACGTACTCGCCGCTGCGTCAGTGGCACGCCGGCCCCGGCAAGAAAGTCGGCGTGGTCGGCATCGGTGGCCTGGGCCACATGGGCATCAAACTGGCTCACGCCATGGGCGCCCATGTCGTCGCCTTCACCACCTCCGAATCCAAGCGCGAAGCGGCCAGGGCGCTGGGCGCGGACGAAGTGGTGGTGTCGCGCAATGGCGAGGAAATGGCGGCACACGCCAAGAGCTTCGACATGATCCTTAATACCGTCGCCGCGCCGCACGATCTCGACGCCTTCCTCGTCCTGCTCAAGCGCGACGGCGCCTTGACCCTGGTCGGCGCGCCCGCCTCGCCGCACCCATCGCCCAATGTGTTCAACCTGATCATGAAGCGCCGCACCATCGCCGGCTCGATGATCGGCGGCATTCCTGAAACCCAGGAAATGCTGGATTTCTGCGCCGAGCACGGCATCGTTTCCGACATCGAACTGATCCGCGCTGACCAGATCAACGAGTCCTACGAGCGCATGCTCAAGGGCGATGTGAAATATCGCTTCGTCATCGACAACGCAACCCTCGCCGGCTAAGCGCAAGCCGCCATCGGCAGCGCTGTGCTGCCGATGGCTCGGGGAATTCCATCGGCGCGATTTGACAGCGCCAGCGTTGCTCGCCAGAGTCGCACCCCTTTTTCCACCGTCGGGTGAACAGGGGTCGCCGTTGAACCAACAGACATTGTCCATGCGCCTTGAACGCGTCGCCGCCCACGTGCCGCTCGGTGCACGGCTGGCCGATATCGGCTCCGACCACGCTTATCTGCCGGTAGCCCTGATGCGTCGAGGCCTGATTGCAACGGCGGTGGCTGGCGAGGTCGCGCGCACGCCGTTCCTCGCGGCGCAGCGCACCGTCAATGACAACGACCTGCACGGCCAGATCAGCGTGCGCCTGGCCGACGGTCTGGCGGCGATCAGACCCGACGATGCAGTCACCGCCATCACCCTCTGTGGTATGGGCGGCGAAACCATTCGCGATATTTTCGATGGCGGCAAATCCCACCTTAATGGCAACGAACGGCTGATCCTGCAGCCCAACGGCGGCGAGCAGGCGTTGCGCCGGTGGCTGATGGACAACGGCTACCGGATCATCTGTGAAGAGGTGCTGCACGAGAACCGCTTCGACTACGAAATCATCGTTGCCGAACGAGCCTCTGAGCCGGTGACTTACGATGCCCGGGAATTGTTTTTCGGACCGCTGCATCTGCAGACGCAAAGCTCTGCCTTTGTGCAAAAGTGGCGACGCAGGCTGAATCAGCGGCAGAAGACGTTGGGGCAGTTTACGAGAGCGCAACAGGTGTTGCCGCAGGACAAAATCCGCGCGTTGAAGCAAGAGGTGCAGTGGATCAGCGAACTGCTCGGGTGACTGTGCCGCCGTCTTCGCGAGCAGGCTCGCTCCCACAGTTGACTGTGTCGTCAGGCCACACGCGATCTCCTGTAGGAGTGAGCCTGCTCGCGATAGCGGTACACCAGTCAATGAAGATGTTGAATGTGTGGATGCAATCGCGAGCAGGCTCACTCCTACAGTGACCGCGTTTCAAATTCACGAGCGCAAAAAAGCCTGCTTTCGAGGCAGGCTTTTTCGGTGGGTGAAGGCTTATTTCTGCTGCGTCAGCGCCGAGTAGCTGTTCATCAGGTTGCGGTAGTTGGGGATGCGCTGCGACAGCAGGTTACCCAGACCTTCAATGTCGTTGCGCCAGTCGCGGTGCAGCTCACAGGCCACCGAGAACCAGTTCATCATCTGCGCGCCAGCCTGAGTCATGCGGCTCCACGCGGCTTGCTGCACGGTGGTGTTGAAGGTGCCGGACGCATCAGTCACCACAAACACATCAAAACCTTCCGCCAGTGCCGACAGGGTCGGGAACGCTACGCACACATCCGTGACCACACCGGCAATGATGATCTGCTTACGGCCGGTGGCCTTGATTGCCTTGACGAAATCTTCGTTGTCCCAAGCGTTGATCTGACCAGGGCGAGCGATGTACGGCGCATCCGGGAACATCTCTTTCAGCTCCGGTACCAGCGGGCCGTTCGGGCCTTGTTCGAAGCTGGTGGTGAGGATCGTCGGCAGGTCGAAGAACTTCGCCAGATCCGCCAGCGCCAGCACGTTGTTCTTGAACTCGTTCGGCGAGAAGTCCTGCACCAGCGAGATCAGACCGGTCTGGTGGTCAACCAGCAGCACGATAGCGTCGTCTTTGTTCAGGCGGTTGTAGGTTGGAGTGGTCATGGTGTGCGTCCCTTTTCAAGTTTGAAGTTTTGTTGTTGCGTTCAAGTTGGGTACAGATTACTGACGCACAGCAAAGGGATAAATCGGCTGAAAAGCGTTTCACCGTCCACCTGAGCAGGACAATCGAAAGATGCCCCCCTGTAGGAGTGAGCCTGCTCGCGATAGCGTCATGTCAGCCACCATTTTTATCGATTGAACTGGCGCCATCGCGAGCAGGCTCACTCCTACAAACGCATCCCCGATTAGATACACCGAAGTACAAATGAAGTACCCGCGCCCCCATTTATCAACTCCTCGCAAATTCCTAAAGTCTCCTCCAACAGCCACCCGCCATCCCGACGGGCAAGCGACAGAGGAAACCATCATGAGCACATCGAAAAAAGTAGTTGTCATCACCGGCGCCTCGCAAGGCATTGGCGCAGGTCTGGTCGAAGGCTTTCGCGCCCTTGGCCATCAAGTGGTCGCGACCTCGCGTTCGATCAAAGAATCGCGCGACCCGGATATTCTGGCCGTCGCCGGTGACATCGCCGATCCACAAACCGCTGAGCGAGTGATTCGCGCCGCAGTGGCCCGGTTCGGTCGCGTCGATACGCTGGTCAACAATGCCGGGATCTTTCTGGCCAAGCCGTTCACCGCTTACAGCCAGGCGGACTACGCCCAGGTCGTGGCGACCAACATGAGTGGCTTCTTTCATATCTCGCAACTGGCCATCGGCGAGATGGAAAAGCACGGCAGCGGCCACGTCGTCAGCGTGACCACCAGTCTGGTCGATCATGCGGTTGATGGCGTGCCTTCGGTATTGGCATCGCTGACCAAGGGCGGCATCAACGCGGCGACCAAATCCCTGGCTATCGAGTACGCCAAGCGCGGCATTCGGGTCAACGCGGTGTCGCCGGGCATCATCAAGACGCCGATGCACGCCGAGGAAACCCATCAGGCGCTGGGCAGCCTGCACCCGGTCGGCCACATGGGTGAAATCGACGACATCGTGCAAGCGATCCTCTACCTCGACAGCGCGAAGTTCGTCACTGGCGAAATCCTGCATGTCGACGGTGGCCAGAGCGCCGGCCATTGATCGAACCCCTGCAACGCCGCCGGTGGATACCGGCGGCGTCGTGGGTTGTGGTACACAGAGGATGAACGTCCGTCGATCTTCGGTGCGAGCCACAATGAAACGCCATTTTGAAGACTTGCAATTAGGCAGTATCGAACTGTTCTGCCTGGCTGCCGAAGCCGGCAGCTTCACCGCCGCCGCGCAACTGGCCGGGGTCACGCCTGCGGCTGTCAGCCGGTCGATTCTGCGCCTGGAGCAACGCCTGGGTTCACGCCTGTTCGCACGCACCACGCGCAGCATCCGCCTCACCGACGCCGGCCGCAGCTTCTTCGAACAATGCAGCCAGGCCCTGACGCAACTGGTCGAAGCGCAGCAGGAAGTCATGGGCGCGCAGACTTCGCCGTCGGGGCGACTGCGCATCAGCCTGCCAACCACTTACGGGCATCACCGCATCCTGCCGCTGCTGCCAAAGTTTCGGGCGTTGTACCCCGAGGTTACGGTGGACGTGCACTTGGGCAATCGCAATATCGACTTCGTCGAGGAAGGCTACGACCTGGCGATACGCGTGCGCGCGCAACCGGACTCGACCCTGATCGCTCGCCTGCTGGAAGACGCCAGCCTGGTGGTGGTCGCCTCCCCTGAATATCTGCAGAGAGCCGGCACGCCGCAAACCCTCGACGATCTGATCGAGCATGAGTGCATCCAGTTCGAACTGCCCAGCAGTGGCCGGCGGATTTCCTGGCTGTTTCAGGAAAACGGCCGGGACCGGGAAGTGATTTCCGACGGCGGCTACTCCTGCTCCGACGATGTGCTCGGCGGTGTGACGCTCGCCAAGCACGGCGCCGGACTGTTTCAGACGTACCGCTTCATCGTCGAACAGGAACTGGCGGATGGCCGCCTGATTGAAGTGCTGCAGCCGTACACCGGCCGTTCGCGGCCGTATACCCTGCTCTACCCGCACGGCCGCTATGTGCCACAACGGGTACGGGCGTTTGTGGATTTTCTCCTGGGGTTCCGTGATGAGTGGGCGGAACCCGCGCGTTAAACAGAACCTCAGGCCGTCAACCGGTCTGGCGCAGGCGGCTGAGTTCTTTCGATGGCGGGCAGCCGAACTGGCGGTTGTATTCGCGGCTGAACTGCGAAGCGCTTTCATAGCCAACGCGATAGCAGGCGCTGGACACGTCCAGCCCTTCATTGATGATCAGCCGACGCGCCTCTTGCAGGCGCAGCTGTTTTTGATACTGCAGCGGGCTCATCGCGGTGACGGCTTTGAAGCGATGGTGCAGCGCCGAATTGCTCAGGTTGGCCACCTGCGCCAGCGCGTCGATGCGCAGCGGCTCGGTGAAATTCCTGTTCAGCCAGTCGATGGCCCGCGTGACCCGGTGGGTCTGCGAATCGCTGACCGCGATTTCGTACAGCAGATGACCGTGCTGGCCGCGCAGCAGGCGGTAATACAGCTCACGCAACGCCATTGGCGCGAGCATGCCGATGTCGCGCGGGTTATCCAGCAGGCGCACCAGACGCAGCATGGTGTCGAGCAGGGTCACGTCGATCTTGTCGAGAAACATGCCGCGCCCGGCTTCCTGCGGCACCCCGGTCGGCGGCGATTCGGCAATCAGTTGCGTCAGTTGTGCAGGGTCGAAATCCAGCCGAACGCAAAAATACGGTGCCTCGGGCGAGGCTTCGATCACCCGGCCCGATACCGGCAACGTCACCGACACCACCAGGTAATTCAGCGGGTCATAGAGGAAACGTTCGTCGCCCAGCCCGACTTCCTTGCGACCCTGCACGATCAGGCACAGCGCCGGACGGTGCACGACATGGATCAGCTCGGACGGCCCATCGAGACGGATCACGTGCAGCGGCGCAATCGCCGTTTCGTAGGTGCCCGGCGCGTCGAAGCGTTGAGTCAGCAAGCGCACCAGTTCGGCGCGGTAGACCGCCGTGTCGTGGAGGATGGAAGCGTCGCGGTTATCCATGCAAAGGGCCTCGAAAGCAGACGAAGGTGGGTCAACTGCGGAGGAAGAGTAGCCAGTTTTACCCAGCGACGACTAGATCAAAGATGCTGCAGATTTGCCTGATTCTGCGTCGGTCAGATTCTGGTAAAGCCATGGGCACGTGATCGCACGTGCCCATGGCTTGCCGCCCCGCTATCAGCCTGCGGTTACCGTCATGCCGCCATCGGCCATGACCACCGAGCCGACCATGAAACTGGCGCGGTCGGAAGCGAGAAAGGTCACGATCTCGGCGATTTCTTCCGGCTGCGCCGCCCGACCGATCGGCGCCGCTTCGCCGTGCTGCGCGAGGAATCCCGGGCCATCCTCGACCACATCATTGAGAATATTGGTCACCACATCGCCGACACCGATGGCGTTGACGCGTATGCCGTGCTCGATGACTTCCAGGGCCAGCGTGCGGGTCAGTTGTGCCAACGCACCTTTGGAGGCGGTGTAGGCGGCAATGGTCGGGAACGCGAAGTACGAGGCATAGGAAGCGATATTGACGATTGCACCGGACTTGTTCGGGATCATCGCCTTGACCGCTTCGCGGCAGTGCAGGAAGGCCGCCGTGGCATTCACTGCCTGGATTTTTTCCCAATCGTCGCGACTCATGTCGATCACCGCTTTGTTGATGATGATCCCGGCGTTGTTGACCAGAATATCCAGGCGACCGAACTTCTCGACGGCAAGGCCTACTGCGCGTTCGGCGGCGCCGTCCTCGGTGATGTCCGCCACCAGAGGCAGCAGATCGGGACGAGCCAGCTCTTCAACAGCCGGGTTGAGATCTTCGGCAATTACCTTGGCGCCGCGAGCGTGCAGCATCAGCGCAATCGCCTTGCCGATGCCACTGGCTGCACCCGTGACCAGGGCAACTTTACCGGCGACTTCTTGTGGCAGGGTGTGATTGAAATCAGTCATGGTTTTAACTCCTCGATAGCGAATCGGTGTTGCGCCTGATGGCGCGGTCGTAAACACGGCTTCACTGTCGCGCACTGTCCGCCGCCGGGCTTTCGGGCGATTGCCGGGACTGTCGGAGTTTTGCGCTGGAGTTTCCTGTCCGCCCGCCCTAATCTTCGAAACCATCCGCAGCCGAAGCTTTTGATGGAGCGTCCTGTGCCCTCTGCCAGCCCCGCTACACCGACAATCAGCCAGCCCGCGCGCATCGCCGCCGAGGCCATGCCAGAGCATTTGCCCGGTGTTGCGGAAACCACCACGCCGCGACCGCAGATCAAGGATGCAGTGGTACAACTGTTCCGCCATCAAACCCTGCTCGAACCGATTCGCGTGCCATGCGTGGCCGAACCGCTGCTGGTGCTGGTATTGGCCGGCACCGCGCGGGTCGAGGAACGTTCGTTGGGTGGCGAATGGCAGGCGAGCCAGGTCACGGCCGGCGATTTCTTCCTGACCAACACCCGCGAACCCTACGAAATGCGCTGGCAGACCGAAGGCTGTGAGGTTTTCGAAGTCATGCACCTGTACCTCGGTCTGGGCCTGATCGAACAAGCGGCGCGGGAAGCGTTCGGCGAACAGGCCGGTACAGTGACGTTCATCGACGTGTCCGGTGCGCGTGACGAGCAGGTCAGCTTCATCCTTGAACAACTGCGCATCGAACTGACCGAGCAACGCCAGCCCAGCGCACTGCTGGTGCACAGCCTGGCCCAGGCATTGGCGATCCATCTGTTGCGTCGTTATCTCGACCCGGACAGCAACCCGCGCCGCGACAACGCCCTGCCCGCCTACAAACTGCGCCGGGTGCTTGAAGCGATGAATGCGAATCTGGCGGAAGATTTCAGCCTCGGTCATCTGGCGGCCATCGCCGAGCTGAGCGACTACCACTTCAGCCGCACCTTCAAGCGCGCCACCGGCTTGTCGCCTTCGCAATACTTCATCCGCCTGCGCATGAGCCGCGCGCGTCATCTGTTACTGGAGACCGCGCGCAGCGTGATCGACATTGGCCTGGAGGTTGGCTATTCCAGCCCCAGCCATTTTTCCCAGGTGTTCCGCCGTGAAGTCGGGGTCACCCCGAGTGCCTACCGCGATGCGCCACGCGGGGCCTGAAAACCTGTCGAAAAGCGATGCAGCAGAATTGGGCAAATCCCGTGGAGAAATCGATTAATAGCCTGTGAGCCGCCGCGCTTAACCTTCTTCCAAGCCCACTCCCGGGCACCGCGAAGAGGAAGACATCATGCTGAACATTCAAGACAAAGTGATCGTGATTACCGGCGCCAGCAGCGGCATCGGCGAAGCCACCGCGCGCCTGCTCGCCAGCCGTGGCGCCAAAGTGGTATTGGGCGCGCGGCGCACCGAGCGTCTGGCGCTGATCGCCGAGGAAATCAACGGCACCGGTGGCCACGCGCAGTGCCGCGCGCTGGACGTCACCGATCAGCTGGATGTGCAGCGCTTCGTCGATTTTGCCGTGGAGCATTACGGCCGCGTCGATGTGCTGGTCAACAATGCCGGGGTCATGCCGTTGTCGCGGCTGGACGCCCTGAAGGTCGATGAGTGGAACCGCATGATCGACGTCAACATCCGTGGCGTACTCCACGGCATCGCCGCCAGCCTGCCGTTGATGCAGCGCCAGCGCGCCGGGCAGATCATCAACATCGCCTCGATCGGCGCCTACGCGGTCAGCCCTACCGCGGCGGTGTACTGCGCGACCAAATACGCGGTACGGGCGATCTCCGAAGGCTTGCGCCAGGAAGTCGGTGGCGATATCCGCGTCACCGTCATTGCACCGGGCGTGACCGAATCGGAACTGGCCGACAGCATCTCCGACGAAGGCGGCCGCGCCGAGATGAAGTCCTTCCGCAAGATCGCCATCCCCGCCGAAGCCATCGCCCGCGCGATTGCCTACGCCGTAGAACAACCGGCAGATGTCGACGTCAGCGAACTGATCGTGCGCCCAACAGCCAGCCCTTACTGAGGCTACATTCCTCCTGAAAAAACCCAATCAACTGTAGGAGTGAGCCTGCTCGCGATAGCGTCACGCCAGTCAATGAAGATGTTGACTGGCCTAACGCGATCGCGAGCAGGCTCACTCCTACAAGGGAACTCTGCCAGCCTGAAGATTCAGTGACATTATCGAACCTACCGCGCCCCGGGCCCGATCAACATGCTTTCGATCTCGGCGCCGGGCATCATCTGCTGCAAACCTTCGATCAGCCTGTCGCCGGCCTCGGTCAGCGCTTCCAGCGGCATGGCCGGCAGGCTTTCGAGGATGAACCACATGTGCTGGGCCTGGGCGTCAAGGCGGGTTCGCACACCCTGGCGCCAGTTCCAGCGCCGGCAGGTCACGCCCTGGTCATCGCGCCAGACCACTTCCCCAGTGTCCGGGAACTCATGCGCGGGCTGGCCTTCCTTCATCGTATCGAATGGTTCGCTGCCATCGGTCACGACCAGGCGCGGTGAGCCAACATAGGCTTCGGCATTTTCGCCGCCTACTGGAATCGCGTATTCGAGGCTGATGGCGTTGTACAGATCAACCACCGGATCGATGCTCGGCAAGTTGCCGTCGCGCAATACGCGTTTGCGCAGTGCTTCGGCCGAGCAAGGCGTGCGCTGCGGCTTGGCGCCGAACTGGCGGAATACGTCGGCCCAGGCCTGCAAATGCGCAGGGGCCCACTGCGGGCCACCGGCGGCGACGGCCTGGCAGGCTCTGGCCAGCGCAACACCTGCCACCTCAGCGTCAAGAATCGGTGCGGCTTGCACGACAATACTCAGCGCTCTGAAGCCCGGCGCCAGTTGCGCCACAGCCGGATCGATTGACGGCACGACAGACAGCATCCCAGAATCCCCCTCAAACCCGAATTTCCAACGATGCTAGCTATCAATGACCAAGAAAGTCAATATACCGACCGAGGCCGGCGCCGACGTCCAGACCGTCAGCGCAGCGGTTTCCCGCACGCTCAAACAGGCACGCAAACAGCAGAGCATCACGCTCGACGAACTGTCCCGTCGCTCGGGCGTGAGCAAAGGCATGGTGGTCGAGATCGAGAAAGGCTCGGCCAACCCGAGCATCGCCACCTTGTGCAAGATCGCCGCGGCGCTGGGCTTGTCCGTGGCGGACTTCGTCAATGTCGCCGCGACCCCGGCGGCGCACCTGATCGCCAGTCAGGACATCCCTACGCTGTGGAGCGGCGAGCTGGGCGGTTCGGCACGATTGCTGGCCGGCACCAGCGGCCCGAACATGCTCGAGTTGTGGCGCTGGGAGTTGTTTCCCGGTGAGTCGTTTGCTTCAGCCGGTCACCCGAACGGCACCACCGAGTTGTTTCACGTCGAGAAAGGCACGTTGCATTTGACGGTTGGCGATGCCGAACTGATTGTCGGGCCTGGGTGTTCGGCGGTAGCGCGTACGGATGTGGCGCATGGATATGCCAACCATGGCCGGTCGAAACTGGTCTTTACCATGTCGGTGACTGAACTGCATCAGGGTGCGCGGGAGAGCCTCTCACTCTAATTCCAGAGTGGGAGGCATCGATCAAATCGCTCGATCAGCGTGATGGCGGATGCTCGGTCGAAACCGAGTTGGCCGCATCCACATCCGACATGTCTTCCTCAACCGGCGCTTCATCGTCCGGCGGCAAGGGCACCTCGGGATTTTCCCGCTTGGGATCGTGCCCGGTCTCGTTGTCGGTGGTGCGCGTCACGGCTTGTTGCGACTGGTTGCCCGGTGCGTTTTCGTCAATGTCCATGTCGGTCTCCGATGTGATTCAGCGATAGGTACCTGAACGTGTGAAATGCCAGCGCATGACAAGTGCCCGACAATGGACGAACGGTGGCTGGCCTGGCGGTCATGAACGCAAAAAGCCTGCTTTCAAAGCAGGCTT
Organism: Pseudomonas sp. HN2; assembly: GCF_020736465.1. Taxonomy (NCBI): domain Bacteria; kingdom Pseudomonadati; phylum Pseudomonadota; class Gammaproteobacteria; order Pseudomonadales; family Pseudomonadaceae; genus Pseudomonas; species Pseudomonas sp. HN2. Next base: position 2,477,917 of record NZ_CP085885.1, on the reverse strand, counting down.
TTTAGTTAGCGATGACTCACTTCTGCTGCGTCAGCGCCGAGTAGCTGTTCATCAGGTTGCGGTAGTTGGGAATCCGCTGCGACAGCAGGTTACCCAGGCCTTCAATGTCGTTGCGCCAGTCGCGGTGCAGCTCACAGGCCACCGAGAACCAGTTCATCATCTGCGCGCCAGCCTGAGTCATGCGGCTCCACGCGGCTTGCTGCACGGTGGTGTTGAAGGTGCCGGACGCGTCAGTCACCACAAACACATCAAAACCTTCCGCCAGCGCCGACAGGGTCGGGAACGCTACGCACACATCCGTGACCACACCGGCAATGATGATCTGCTTGCGCCCGGTGGCCTTGATCGCCTTGACGAAGTCCTCGTTGTCCCAAGCGTTGATCTGACCAGGGCGAGCGATGTACGGCGCGTCCGGGAACATCTCTTTCAGCTCCGGCACCAGCGGGCCGTTCGGGCCTTGTTCGAAGCTGGTGGTGAGGATCGTCGGCAGGTCGAAGAACTTCGCCAGATCCGCCAGCGCCAGCACGTTGTTCTTGAACTCGTTCGGCGAGAAGTCCTGCACCAGCGAGATCAGACCGGTCTGGTGGTCAACCAGCAGCACGATAGCGTCGTCTTTGTTCAGGCGGTTGTAGGTTGGAGTGGTCATGGTGTGCGTCCCTTTTCAAGTTTGAAGTTTTGTTGTTGCGTTCAAGTTGGGTACAGATTACTGACGCACAGCAAAGGGATAAATCGGCTGAAAAGCGTTTCACCGTCCACTCAAACCGGACAATGCCAAAAGTCGACATGCTTGACGGTTAATCCCTCAGAAGGACGCCATGCTATGCTCCGACAGAGACAACGAGGGGTTAGAAGATGAGCGAATCAGCCACTGGCAGCGTCGCGAGCGAAGTTCGCAAGCTCGCGGAAAAACACAGGGTGGGCGCCGAACGTGACGGAGTGAGTCGCATGGCAGTGACGATAACGCGGCTGGCCGGTGATGCCGTTGAACTGGACAGTGTGGAGCAACTGCTGGTCAACCTGAAGCGAAAGGGCGTCTTGAACAAGGCTGAAATCATGGCCTTGCAAGGACGTTATCTTCAGGAAAAAAGGCATTCGAAGAAGCAGCTCAGCGCATGACGTTCGACCCCTTCGGCGATTTCGAAACTGAAGGCTACCTTCGCAACTCGCTCAAGCTGAAAGACCCGGTTGAAGTCAAGGAATCGGAACATCTCTCATTCGAGGCCAGTATCGAAGAAGCGCTTGCCTATCTGGCAAAAAGAAGACCCATCAACTATCAAGCGGTACTCAAGACTCATGAAATCCTGTTCGCCGGTTTCTATCCGTGGTCAGGTAAAGACAGAAATGAGCTGGTTCCCCATCTGGCGGTTTTCAAAGGATCGCTAGACGATCCGCATCACACACCATTCGAGCGTCCAGAGCTGATCAAAAGATCCATCGAATATGCGCTGGAGCTCGCTGCAAACAAAAAACGCTTCCGTGATCGCCCCGGCGAGGTGATGGGGCAATTGGCTTCGGCTCATCCGTTTCTGGATGGAAACGGACGGACTATCCTGCTCGTTTACATGGAGCTGTGCTATCGGGCCAGGTTTGCCATCGATTGGTCGAAGACCAACAAGGATGCATATTTGCGAGCGCTCAGCGACGAGATCCGCGATCCCTTCAGAGGTCACTTGGACGAATATCTGAAGCCCCACGTCGTAGACATCTCAGGCCGTGAGGAATGGCCAGGAGTGATTGGCGGTATCAAAGGGCTAGACGGTCTGGATAAGGAAGGAATCATTTACGCGAATCTCGACAATCCCGACATTCAGCAACTGTATAAAACTTACAGAACGCAGCCAATCGAGTGAAAACGCAAAAAGCCTGCTTTCAAAGCAGGCTTTTTAGTTAGCGATGACTCACTTCTGCTGCGTCAGCGCCGAGTAGCTGTTCATCAGGTTGCGGTAGTTGGGGATGCGCTGCGACAGCAGGTTACCCAGACCTTCAATGTCGTTGCGCCAGTCGCGGTGCAGCTCACAGGCCACCGAGAACCAGTTCATCATCTGTGCGCCGGCCTGGGTCATGCGGCTCCACGCGGCTTGCTGCACGGTGGTGTTGAAGGTGCCGGACGCATCAGTCACCACAAACACATCAAAACCTTCCGCCAGTGCCGACAGGGTCGGGAACGCTACGCACACATCCGTGACCACACCGGCAATGATGATCTGCTTACGGCCGGTGGCCTTGATTGCCTTGACGAAATCTTCGTTGTCCCAAGCGTTGATCTGACCAGGGCGAGCGATGTACGGCGCATCCGGGAACATCTCTTTCAGCTCCGGTACCAGCGGGCCGTTCGGGCCTTGTTCGAAGCTGGTGGTGAGGATCGTCGGCAGGTCGAAGAACTTCGCCAGATCCGCCAGCGCCAGCACGTTGTTCTTGAACTCGTTCGGCGAGAAATCCTGCACCAGCGAGATCAGACCGGTCTGGTGGTCAACCAGCAGCACGATAGCGTCGTCTTTGTTCAGGCGGTTGTAGGTTGGAGTGGTCATGGTGTGCGTCCCTTTTCAAGTTTGAAGTTTTGTTGTTGCGTTCAAGTTGGGTACAGATTACTGACGCACAGCAAAGGGATAAATCGGCTGAAAAGCGTTTCACCGTCCACTCAAACCGGACAATCGATCCTTAATCGTAAAACGGCTCAACCAACGCCCTGCTGCCGACAAAGAAACTGTCCGCCACCAGGCGCAACGGTTGCAGATCCAGGTCGCTGGCCTTGTCGCCGATCAGTTGCTGGAAGTGGCGGTAGACCGCTGCGTACTCGCCCTCCTCCGATACGCTTTGCCGGACGCCGTCGATGCTCAGCACGGCACCGCCGTTGTCCAGGCGCAGGACGCCTTCGGCGCAGCGGATTTCGATGCTCCACAGTTCGTCATGCCCATGGTCGAAATCGAACTCGGCGCGCACGTCGAGCCGACGCGCATCGGACATTTTGATCGAGGCGGCAATCGGCGACTGGCAGTTGCTCGGCACGCGCAGTTCGGCGGCTTCGACGAACAGCGGCAGTGCCAGCAGGTGGGTGATGATCGACAAGGCGTTGATGCCCGGATCGAACACACCCAAGCCGCCCGGTTGCCAGATCCACGCCTGACCCGGATGCCACTTACGTACGTCTTCCTTCCAGTCGATCCGAACGCTTTGCAGGGTGCGGCCGGCCAACCAGTCACGGGCGGCGGCGATGCCCGGCGCATAGCGCGAGTGCCAGGCGAACAGAGCGCTGACGCCTTGCCCGGCGACTTGATCGACCAAGGCCATGGCCTCGCCCAATGTCGCACACGGCGGTTTTTCCACCAGCACGTGCTTGCCGGCCGCCAATGCCTGTTGCACCAGCGCGAAGCGCCCCTGCGGCGGCGTGCAGAACGCAATCGCATCGACGGTCGGACCGTTCTTGAGCAGCTCGCCCAGCGACTGGAAGTTTTCCACCCCGGCGCAAGGTTTGCCCTGGGTGGCGACCGCCACCAGCTGGAATGCCGGGTTGGCGAGGATGGCGGGGACGTGTTGATCCTGGGCGATCTTGCCGTAGCCCACCAGGCCGAGACGAATCGGTTGCATTACAGACTCCTGTTGTTGTTTTGGTCTTTGCAGCGCAGCGGCAAGAGTACGTGTTTCTGCGCTAGCCTCCAATCGTCATACTATTTAAATCGCGCATCATCGCAACGCACACATTGGCGCTTGATTAAACGCAAGTTGAAACGTTGTACTAGGATAGGATCCAAACCTGCAGATTTTTTCCGGCCAAGGAGCTCTACGCCGGGTGCCGCAGAAACACGCCCCGCCCAATGCCACTCACGGATGAAGACATGAACTCACACCTGTTCCCGCACATCGGCAAGGTCATCGCCAGCACCGGCAGCCGCCATTTCCCGCGCATGCTGCATGACTTGATCCGCACGCAACTGGCGGTGGACGCCACACATATCCGCCAGATGCGCGTCGAACCGGTGACGCAGCGCTGCGAACCCGAGCCGATGAAGGACGAGGCGCTGCGAGCCGATACCCTGTTCAGCGAGCACAGCGACCGACCGCCACCCGAGCCATCCTCGACCGCCGCCGACGCCACGCAATTGCACCTCACCCGGCGCAAGGACGGTTACCGCTACGTGATTTCGGTGTACCGCAACGATCAGTCGGAACGTTTTTCCGCTCAGGAACGCAGCCTGTTGCAGGACATCTCCCCGGTCCTGCTCCCGATGGTGGAAAAACACATCAACGCTGTGCAGCCGCTTGAAGTCGATGCGCAAAGTCTGGCGCCAGCCAGCGAAACCAGCGGGCTGGAGACCCTGCGCCTGCGCTTCAACGAGCGTTTGCAGCAGTTGGGGCTGAAACTGTCGAACCGCGAAAGCGAAGTGTGCATCGGCCTGCTCGCCGGGCACACCGCGCCGGAACTGGCCGCGCAGTTGCAGCTGAAGGTCAACACCGTCGAGAGTTACCTCAAGCGCGCCGCGATCAAACTGGGCATCAGCGGCCGGCACTCGCTGATGAAGTGGATGTATTCGCCGCAGGACAGCCCGGCCTCCCCCTGACCACGGGAGGTCAGTCCCGCGCCAGCGCTTCGATCGGGTCGAGCCGCGAAGCGTTGCGCGCGGGTACGAAGCCGAACACCACACCGATCAGGGTCGAACAGAACACCGCCGTCATTACCGAGGCCATTGAAAACACCATCTCCCATTCCTTGATGAACAGCGAAAACAGATGGCCGATGGCATACGACAGGGAAATGCCGATCGCGCCACCGATCAGACAGACCATTACCGCTTCCACCAGAAACTGCTGACGAATGTCCGACTGGCGCGCGCCGACCGCCATGCGGATACCAATTTCGCGGGTACGCTCAGTGACCGACACCAGCATGATGTTCATTACGCCGATGCCACCGACCACCAGCGAAATCACTGCGATCAGTGACAGCAGCAACGCCAGCGAGCGGCTGGTTTTCTGCACGGTCTGCATGATGCTGTCGAGGTTGTTGGTGAAGAAATCCTTGGTGCCGTGACGCTGCAGCATCAGTTTGTTGACGTTGTCTTCCACCACTTTGCTCGGCTGGCCATCCTTGATACGCACGCTGATGCTGTCCAGATAACGCTGGCCCAGCAGGCGCCCGGCAGCGGTTTCGTAGGGCACCCAGACGTTAAGCGATTTGCTCGCGGCAAACAGGTTCTTGTTCTCCGCCGCCACACCGATCACCGTGCACGGCAGATTGCCGATCAGAATCACCTGCCCCAGCGGATCGACCTGCTCGCCGAACAGGCGCTGGCGGGTCTTGTGATCGATGACCACCACTTGGGCCTGCCGCCGCGCATCGCTTTCGCTGAAGTGAATGCCCGCGGCCATCTTGATCCCGCGCACCTGGAAGTACAGATCGCTGACGCCATTGACCTGCGCATCGACATCGATATTGCGGTAACGCAACAGCAGATTGCGCCCGACCACTGGCGTCGCACTGTCGACGTAATACAGCTGATTGAGCGCTGCAACATCGGCGGGCACCAGGGTTTCGATGGCGGCGGATCGGCTGTCGCCGAAACTGGTCCCGGAATAGATATCGATGGTGTTGCTGCCGATCGCCTGAATGTCCTTGAGCACGTAACGCTTGGCGCCCTCGCCGATCGCCGAGATCGATACCACCGAAGTGATGCCGATGACGATGCCGAGCATGGTCAGCAAGGTGCGCATGCGATGGGAAATCAACGCGACCCAGGCCATGTTGAAGGCTTCCTTGAACAGCCCGAGGCTGGCGACCAGACGCCGCGCTGCGGTCGCGTGGGGCGCGAGCCGATCGTCGTTCGCCGACGCGTCACTGTCCGGCACATTACGGCGGTCACTGAGAATTTCGCCGTCGCTGACCTCAATGATCCGCTCGGCATTCGCCGCGACTTTCGGGTCGTGGGTCACCAGGATCACCGTGTGCCCGGCGGCGTGCAGCTCTTGCAGAATGTGCATGACCTCCTTGCCGCTGGTGGTGTCGAGGGCGCCGGTCGGTTCATCGGCGAGGATCACTTCACCGCCGTTCATCAACGCGCGGGCAATGCTCACGCGCTGCTGCTGCCCCCCGGAGAGCTGGCTCGGCCGATGCGTCAGATGTCGCTCCAGACCCAGCCGCGCCAACAGCTCACGGGCGCGGGCATGGCGTTGCAGCTCCGGGGTTCCGGCGTAGATCGCCGGAATCTCGACGTTGTGCATGGCGCTGAGGTGCGGCAGCAAGTGATAACGCTGGAAGATGAACCCGAAGTAATCGCGGCGCAGTTCCGCCAGCGCCTCGCTGTCGAGGTCGCGGGTTTCCCGGCCGTTGATTTTGTAACTGCCCGCGGTGGCGTAATCCAGGCAACCGAGGATATTCATCAGGGTCGACTTGCCAGAGCCAGACGCACCGATGATCGCCACCATTTCCCCGGCGTGGATCGTCAAATCGATGTTTTTCAGCGCAAGGAACTCGCGGTCGCCCGCGGTAAAGCTGCGGGTGATGCCGCTCAGTTGCAGCAGGGCTTCGGCCATGGTCAGGACCCCGCCACGGCGGACACCGGATCACCGATCACCACGCGGTCGCCTTCCGCCAGGCCGTCGTTGATCTGCACCTTGACGTTGTTGTTGATCCCGACCTGCACCGTGCGAACCTGGGCCTGGCCCTTGGCGTCGAGCACCCGCACCGGATAGCTGCCGTCACTGTTGCGCGCACCGAGCGCCGCCACCGGAATGGTCAGCACGGACTTGGCGGTGTCGAGCACCACGCGGACTTGCGCAGTCATGGAAATGCGCAGGCGATGATCCGGGTTCGGCACCTCGAACAGTGCGTTGTAAAACACCGCCGTGTTCTGCTTCGGCGTCCCGGCCGGCGGCGTTTCGAGGAAGTTCTGCGGTGCCGGTTCAGTGCCGCGCAGCTTGCCGTAGTAGCGCTTGTCCTCGCCAAGAATGGTGAAATACACCTCCTGCCCCGGCGCGATGTGAATCACATCCGCTTCCGAGACCTGCGCCTTGACAGTCATAGTGTCCAGATCAGCCAGTTTGAGCAGGATCGGCGCCAACTGGTTAGCGATGACAGTCTGGCCTTCCTGGGTGACGATACCGACCACATCGCCGTCGATGGGCGCAATGATTCGCGTATAGGCTAGATTGACCTTGGCGGTGTCGATCTGAATGTGCGCACTCTTGATCTGCGCGTCCAGCGACAACAGGTTGGCCTGCTGCACTTCGTAATTCGATTGCGCGGTTTCGAAATCCTGACGGGAGATCGAAGCGTCCTCCTGCAGATTCCGATAACGCTCGAACAACGCCTTGGTCTGGCGCAACTGGGCCTGGGTCGCACGCTTCTGCGCTTGCAGGTTCTCTTCGTCGACCTGGGCCTGACGCAGTGTGTTCTGCAGTACCAGTGGATCGATTTCCGCCAGCCACTGGCCCTTCTTCACCTTGTCGCCGACCTTGACCTTGAGCGACTTCAGTTGCCCCGACACCTGCGCGCCGACATCGACCTGCTTGATGCCCTCGAGCAACCCGGTGGCGAGTACCGCGTTCTCGATATCACCGCGCTCCACCGTCGCGGTCAGATACTGCGGCGCCTCCGCCGGTGCCTGCACCGCGTACAACAACAACCCGGCCACCGCCGTCAGCGCCACACCCATAGCGACTTTGCGCAACTTCGACTTTTCCATAAATGACCACAAATCCGTTCAGGGTTGAGCCCGGCCAGCGGCCGGGCTGCAAGACGTCCACATCAATCAGGAGAGCATTGCCTTGGCCGGCCGTTTCAGCCCCTCGTGCCACCACGCGGCGAAACTCATTACGTTGGGTGCCTTGAGCAACGTGAAATGGTTGCCCGGGCCGTACCACACCGTCAGATCCGTCACCTCGCGACGCCAGCCTTCGATCATCGCCGCCTGCTCGCGCTGATTGCCCGCCGCATCCAGTGTCGGATCGTCAACCAGCGCCAGGCGCACCGGGCCGCTGTAACGCTGACGCGGTTGATAAACCGTGCGCAGGGCGCTGGCGAAGGTGCGCGTCGAGCCAAGCAAGGACTGCGGCGTTGTCCGCGCCGACAGCACGCCCGCACGCACCATGCCTTCGTGCAACAAACGCAATTGCGTGGCGTCATCGGCCTCGGAGAAAACCTCGGCATCGATGCCCAGGGAGGTGCCTGACGACAGTTGCAACGCCTCGATCAGCCGCTGCAATGCAGCGGTCGCGGTGTAGGGTTTGCCGATCACCCCGTTGCCGCCGGGGGATTCACTGTCGATCAGCGTCAATGACGCCACTTCGCGCCCCTCAGCCTGCAATTGCGCGGCCATGGCATGCGCCACCCAGCCGCCGAAGGAATGCCCGACCAAGTGCAGCGGCCCGTGCGGATAGAGTCGCTCAATAGCGCGCAGGTAAAACCGCGCCGCCACCTCGACCTGACTGTGCGGCACCGCGCCGCCGTCCAGCCCGCGCGGTTGCAGACCATGGATCGGCCACTCGGAACCGAGGGCCTCGGAGAGATGAATGAAGCCGGTGACACTGTCGCCGGCACCCGGCACGCAGAAGATCGGCGCCCGGGCACTGTCGCCAGTCTGGATGGTCACCAACGGTTGATAGACCGGCAATGCCGGCGCCTGGGCCGCCTCCAGTGCCTGACCGATGGCCTGACCCAGCGCCTGAATATGCGGCGCTTTCATCATGCTCTGGTGATCGCCGGGCACATCGATGCAGTGCAACTCGGCATCTGGCAGATCTTCGGCCCAGCCGAGGGTCGGGCTGAGCGTCGCCATTGCCGCCGAACGTTGCTGCGCGCGGAACACATGCAGCGGCACCGGCAGCGCACTGATGCGGTAATGCGCCAGCGCGTGTCCGTGCGCCACTTCGCGATCAAGGTAATGCCAGGCATCCGCTGCCGTGGCAACCGCCAACTCGGGATGGAGCAATTGCTGCTGTTGGCAGCGCTCGAGCAGTTCGGCGAAGGTCAGGCTTTCCAGTTCGGCTTGCAACGCTGTCAGCGCCGTCAACCCGCGCTGGCCATCGTCGCCAAGGCCAAGCCAGTGCGCGGTGCAATGCAGAATCAATTGGCGCTTGTGCACGTGGGCATCGTTCCAGCGAGCCTTGTGCGGATCGGCCAGGCGCGGCACATAGCTGTCGATCAGGCCGATGAACTCGACCCTTTCGTCCAGCCCCAGCAATTGCTGGGCGACTTCATAAGCCAGCACCCCGCCAAACGACCAGCCTGCCAATCGATAAGGCCCGTGGGGCTGTCTGCGACGAATGATCCCGACCATGCGGGTGGCCAGGCATTCGAGGGTGCGCAGTTGCGTCTGGCCGAACTCGATGCCGGGCAAACCGTAAATCGGAAAACTCCCATCGATGTGCCGTCCCAGCGCCGGGAAATACACATCGCGACCGCTGAATTCATGCACCAGAAACAACGGCGTGCCGTGATCGCCAGCGCGTACCACGATCAGCCCCGGTTCCTCCTCGATAACGCCGTCACGTTCAGTGAGCAGCGCAGCCGCCGCCTCGATGCTCGGGTGCTGGAACAGCTCGGCCAGGGTCATCGGCAGACCGGCCTGCTGCATCTCGTTGACCAGCCTCACTGCCAGCAACGAATGCCCGCCCAGTTCGAAGAAGTTGTCGTGGCGACCCACCCGTTCAACCTGGAGAACCTCGCGCCACAACTCGGCGAGACGACTTTCCACGGCATTGCCCGGCGCCTCGTACACGCGGTTGAGCATTGCCTCTTGCGTCGGTGCCGGCAGGGCCTTGCGATCAATTTTGCCGTTGTTGTTCAGCGGCAACGTCGCCAGTCGCACCCACGCCGACGGCACCATGTATTCCGGCAGCCGGGCCTGCAACAACGCGCGCAGCGTGGCGCTTTGCAACTCGGCATCGGCGGCGCTGTAATAGGCGACCAAGCGTGTTTGCGTGCCGTCTCGCCGCGCCAGTACCACCGCCTCTTTCACGCCGGGGCAACTGAGCAGGCGGTTTTCGATCTCGCCCAGCTCGATGCGGAAACCGCGAATCTTCACCTGATCGTCATTGCGACCGATGCACTCAAGTTGCCCCGGCGCGAGCCAGCGCACCAGATCGCCGGTGCGGTACATCATCGCTTCGGGCCGGCGGCTGAACGGGTCGTGGAGGAATTTCTCCGCCGTCAGCTCGGGACGATTGAGGTAACCCAGGGCAACGCCCTGCCCGCCGATGTGCAACTCACCAGTAACGCCGAACGGTACCGGTTGCTGACAGCCATCAAGCACATACACCTGAGTGTTGGAAATCGGCCCGCCGATCGGCACGCTGTCGGCATCCTCGGCGACGCTCTGCACGGCAAACGTGGTGGCGTAAGTGGTGGTTTCCGTTGGCCCGTAGCAATGCACCAGACGCAGCTGCGGCGCCTCGGCGCGCAACTTGCGAAACGCCGCCGGATCGCCGCGCTCGCCGCCGCAGAGCAGAATGCGCAAGCTCTTGAGGGCGTCGGGAATCAGCTGCACATACTGGTTGAACAGCGCGGTGGTGAGGAACAGGATGCTCGCGCCGCTGCGCTTGAGTTCGGCGCCGAACGCCTGCGGATCGAGCAAGGTGGCATGCTCGATGATCGCCACCCGCGCGCCGTTGAGCAGTGCGCCCCAGACGTCCATGGTGCTCGCGTCGAATGCCGGGTTGGAGGCGAATGCCACGCAGTCCTGCCGATTGAAATCGGCGTAGCCGTTGTTGATCACCAGCCGCGTGATCGCCCGGTGCGGGACCATCACGCCTTTGGGCATGCCGGTGGAGCCGGAGGTGTACATGATGTACGCCAGCGACTCTGCCGACTGCTGCAGATCCGGGTTGTAGCTGGGCTGAGCGCCGAGCGCCAGCCGATCGAGATCGATGCGCCGTGCGGCAAACGTCAGCGTGGTTGTGCTGTGGCTCAGCAGCGCGGCCGCCTGGCAATCCTCGACCATGAACGCCAGGCGCTCGCTCGGTGCATGAATATCCAGCGGCACCCACGCTGCCGCGCACTTGCCGATCGCCAGTTGCGCGATCAGCAGATCCAGCGAGCGCGGCAACAGGATCGCCACCGCATCCCCGGGTTTCACGCCCTCGCCGAGCAGATGATGCGCCAGCCGATTGGCCCTGCGGTTCAACTCGGCATAGCTCAGGGTCTGCTCGCCATGCAGCGCGGCGACAGCGTCGGGTTGTCGCAAGGCCAGCGCTTCGAACAAACGCTGCACCGTGTCGTTCTGCGGGTACTCGCGCTCGGTGTCATTGAAGTCCACCAGCAAGCGCTGGCGTTCTTCGTCCTGCACCAGCGGCACCTCGTCGAGCAGCGCCTGATCGTTGGCAACCATGGCCTGCAGCAATTGCCGCAGGTAACCGACGAAACGCTGCACCGTGGCTTCATCGAACAGCGCCGTGGCGTATTCCAGCCAGCCGCCAATGCCCTCGGGCGTGTCGCCGAGGGTCAAGGTCAGGTCGAACTTGGCAAAGTGACTCGGCTCGGCCACCGCTTCCAGGGTCAGATCGCCCAGGGCCAGCGCCGGGCCGTCGCTGTTGCGCCAGTTGAACATGGTCTGGAACAACGGACTGTGCGCCAGACTTCGCACCGGTCGGGTGATTTCCACCACTTGTTCGAACGGCAGATCCTGATGCGCCTGGGCTTGCAACGTCAGCGCCTTGACCCGCGCCAGCAGCGCTGCGCCGGTCAACTCGCCGGAGGTGTCGATGCGCAGCGCCAGGGTGTTGACGAACAGGCCGATCATGCCCTCGACTTCGACCCGATTGCGGTTCGCCACCGGCGAGCCGACGACCACATCGGTCTGCCCGGCCAGACGCCCGAGCAATACTGCCCAGGCGCTGAGCAGGGTCATGTACAACGTCACGCCGTGGCGCTGGCTCAAGGCCTTGAGCCCGGCGCTCAAACGCTCATCCAGTTGCAGGTCAATGCTGCTGCCGGCGTAGTCCTGCTGCGCCGGTCGCGGCCGATCGGTGGGCAGGGTGAGCAAGGCCGGCACCTCGCGCAGGGTGCGTTGCCAGTATTCGCTCTGACGCTGCAATACCTCGCCGCTCAACCAGCGCCGCTGCCACACCGCGTAGTCACTGTATTGCAGGGTCAGCGCCGGCAACGGATCGTCTTCGCCCTGACTGAATGCCTGATACAGCGCCATCAGTTCACGGGTCAGCACGCCCATCGACCAACCGTCAGAAATGATGTGGTGCAGCGTCAGCAGCAGCACGTGATGATCATCGGCCAGACGCACCAGGCGCCCGCGTATCAGCGGGTCATCAAGCAGATCGAACGGCCCCGAGGCTTCGCCCTGAATCAGCGCCTGCAACGCCTCGTCCGCCTGCGAGTGCTGGCGCAGATCCTCGACGCGCAACAGCAGGCCGCTGTCGACCGGCGCGATCAGCACCTGAGCGTCGCCATCCAGCGGAGCGAAGCGGCTGCGCAATGTCTCGTGGCGCGCGACGATACGCGCCAGCGCGCGTTGCAGGGCAGCGGCGTCGAGGGCACCGCGCAAGCGCAGGGCGATCGGGATGTTGTAGGCGGTGTTGGCGCCCTCCATCTGCGTCAGAAACCAGAAGCGCTGCTGCGAAAACGACAGCGGCAGCGCCGTTTCACGTGGTACCGGCAGGATCGGCGGTTGCGTGCAGCGCCCGGCCTCGGTCAACACCTGCGCCACCGCCGCCAGCTCGGCGTTGGCAAACAGGTCGCTGAGCACCAGCTCGACGCCCAGGCGCTGCCTGACCTGCGCGACCATGCGCATGGCCAGCAGCGAATGCCCGCCCAGTTCGAAGAAATGGTCCTCGCGCCCTACCCGCTCGACCTGCAACACCTCGGCCCAGATGTCCGCCAGTGCGGTCTCAACTTCGCCCTGCGGCGCGGCGTATTCGCGGGCGAACAGCGCCGAGCGTTCGGGTTTCGGCAGGGCTCTGCGGTCGAGTTTGCCGTTGGCGGTCAGCGGCAGTTCGTCGAGTTTGACCAGGGCGGACGGCACCATGTATTCCGGCAGTTGGCTCAGCAGCAGCGCGCGCAGTTCAGCCACGGCCAGCGCCTGCACCTGAGTCTGCTCGGTGAAATACGCCACCAGCCGCGGCTGCCCCGGCTGATCCTCACGGGCCACGACCACCGCTTGCTGAATACCGGGCAGCTGATTGAGGCGGTTTTCGATCTCTCCCGGTTCGATGCGCACGCCGCGAATTTTCACCTGATCGTCGTTGCGCCCGAGGTACTCCAGGGTGCCATCGCAGCGCCAGCGCGCAAGGTCGCCGGAGCGGTACATGCGTGCCTGCGGCGCACTGCTGAATGGATCGCGCAGAAAGCGTTCGGCGGTCAGCTGCGGCTGGTTCAGATAACCCCGGGCGACGCCGCTGCCGCCGATGTACAACTCGCCGACCGCGCCGATCGGCACCGGGCGCTGTTGCTCGTCGAGCAGATACACCGTGGCATTGCTCACCGGTTTGCCGATGTGCAACGCATCAGCGCTGTCGATGCGCCCGGAAGTGGCGACCACCGTGGTCTCGGTCGGGCCGTAATTGTTGATCACGTCGAAACGCTGGTTGCGCGAGAACTGGCGCAAGCGGTCGCCGCCGATCAGCAGCGTGCGCAAGGTCGGGTGTTCCAGGTGTTGGCTGAAGGCGTATTCGGCCACCGGCGTGGGCAGGAAACTCACGTCCAGCGGCTGCGCCCGCCACCAGTCGAGCAAGGCGTCGATGTCTTCGCTGCCGTCATGGGCCGGCGCAATGTGCAAGGTCGCCCCCGCGCACAGCGCCGGCCAGACCTCCCAGGCCATGGCATCGAAACCGAATCCGGCAAGGCTCGAAGTGTGGCGGCCGGCACACAGGTCAAAGGCCGCGCAGTGCCAATCGACGAGGTTGGACAGGGTGTGGTGTTCAACCATCACACCCTTGGGCAAACCGGTCGAGCCGGAGGTGTAGATGACGTAGGCCAGATGGCTGGCCTGCAGATTCGGCAGCTGCGGGTTGCGGGTGATGCCCAGCGGCCAGGTGCGCGGGTCGAGATTGAGCACCGGCACCGCCAGCAGCGGCAAGCGGTCGCGCAGATCGGCGCTGGTCAACACCGCGACCGGGGCACTGTCGCGCAGCAGATGCAGCAGGCGTTCGGCCGGGTGCGCCGGATCGACCGGCACATAACCGGCGCCGGCCTTGAGGATCGCCAGCAAACCCACCAGCGCGTGCAGCCCGCGGCGCGCGACGATGGCAACGCGGTCATCAGGCTGCACGCCCAAGTCGATCAACTGGTGCGCCAGCGCATTGGCCCGGTGGTTCAACTCGGCAAACGTCAGCGACTCGCCCAGATGCACCGCCGCCAGCGCATCCGGCCGCGCCAGCACTTGCGCTTCGAAACGCTGCTGGATCGGCAGCGCCGCCGGGTAATCGACCTGACTGGCATTGAACCCGTGCAACAGTTGCTCGCGTTCGGCGGCGGGCAGTACCGACAACCGATTCAGCGGCGTCTCCGGCGCGTGTTCCAGCGCCGACAGCACTTGTTCCACTGCGTGCAGCAGATAGGCGCAGAGACGTTCACCCTCAACGGCGCGGGTGGCCAGCAAGGTCAGGCTGAAGCGGTCGCCGAAGTCATCGATGCTCAGGGTCAGCGGATAATTGGTGCGTTCTTCCGAACGCAGCACGCTGATGCCTTCCCACGCGGCAAGTGCTTCGGCGCTGGCACTGCCGTTGGAAGCGCTGTGCCGATAGTTGAGCAGCGTGCTGAACAACGGCGACGACGCGACCACGCCACTGCAACGCTGCGCCAATGCCAGCGGCGCATGTTCGTGACGCATCAGCGTGGTCAGCCGCGCGTGGGTGGCCTTGATCGCCTCACTGACCGCCAGCGCCGTAATGTCGACCCGCAGCGGCAAGGTGTTGATGAAGATGCCCAGCGCTCGTTCGGTGCCTTCTGCGTTGTGCATGCGCCCCATCAGCACCGTGCCGAACACCACGCTCGCTTGCCCGGTGAGGGCGCTCAGCACCTGGCCCCAACCGAGGTGAAACAGGCTGGCGACGCTGACGCCCTGGCGGCGTGCCTGCGCGCGCAAGCGACGCTCCAGTGGCAGCTCGAGCGCCTGACTGAATTCGACGATGTCACTGCCGTCGCCGTGCACACTTTGCAGGCCATACGGCAGAGTCGGCTGGTCGATGTCAGCCAGCATGTCGCGGAAAAACGCTTCGTGTTGCGCCTCGCTGATGCCCAGGCGTGCCTGCGCCACGTAATTGCGAAACGGCACCGGCGCGCCCAACCGCGCGGCGTGCCCGCTCAGGCAAGCCTGCAATTCCTCGCTGACCACCGCCAGTGCCGAGTGGTCCATCGCCATGTGATGAAACAGCAGCATCGCGACGATGCGTTGCTCGCGTTCATCCCAGGCATGCGCCAGCCGCAGCAGCGGCGCGCGGGTGACGTCGAGGCGAAACTGGCGGGCGTCGAAACGCGCGTGCAATTGTGCCAACGCATCGCCGCCATCGGCCTCCAGCGTCACTTCTTCCAGCGGCAGGCGCGCCTCACGCATGACCACTTGCAGCGGCGTGTCGAGACCTTCCCAGAACACTGCGGTGCGCAGGATGTCGTGGCGGTCGATGACCGTCTGCAAGGCATCGACGAATGCCTGCAAACGCTGCGCTCCGCTGAACGCGAAATGCGCCTGCATGACGTAGGGGTCGCCGTGTTGCGCGCTGACGTGGTGATAGAGAATGCCTTCCTGCAACGGCGTCAGCGGATAGATGTCCTGCACGTTGGCAGCGCCGCCGGGAATGCCTTGGAGAAGCTGATCGAGGCTCTCCTGGCTCAGTTGCGCGAGGGTCAGCATTGCCGGGGTGATGTGGGTGCAGCCGGCCGCAATACCATTGGCCGGCACCTCGACCTGGCCGACCCTGGCCGCTGAATATTCGCCGGCCTTGATCAGCTCGATCAGCGCCGCCTTGTGTTCGCGCAACGACGCCAGCAATGCCGGATCGCCCAGCGCCTGCTTGTTGCCATTGACGCGCAACTGGTCGTCCGTGACCGTCAACTGGATGTCGCGGGCTTTGAGTGTCGCCAACAAGGGATTGAGGTTCACAGGACGATCTCCATTCTTTCCGTGATTGCTGCGTAACCGGCCAGCGTCGGTTGTTCGAACAACGCCCGCACGTCGGCCTCCATGCCTTCCTGTTGCAACCGGCCGACCAGACTCACCGCCAGCAACGAATGCCCGCCCAGCTCGAAAAAGTGGTCATGCCGCCCTACCCGTTCGACATTGAGCAACTCGCACCACAGCCGCGCCAGGGCGATTTCCACCTCGCCGACCGGCGCCTCATACGGCCGGCTGATCAGCGCATCCTGATTCGGTGCGGGCAACGCCTTGCGATCGAGTTTGCCGTTGGGGCTGAGCGGCAACCGATCGAGATGAACGAAGGTCGCCGGGACCATATAGTCCGGCAAACCGTGCAGTAACGTCGCACGCAGGATGTCGATGTCCAGCCGCGAGCCGGTGTAGTACGCCACCAGGCGTTTGTCCCCCGGCACGTCTTCGCGGGCCACTACCGCCGCCTCCTGGACGCCGTCGATCCGGCTCAGGCAGGCCTGGATTTCACCCAGTTCGATGCGCAGGCCGCGAATCTTCACCTGATCGTCATTGCGCCCGAGGTATTCGATATTGCCGTCGGCACGATAGCGAGCGATATCGCCGGTGCGGTACATACGCGCTTGCGCCTGGGCGCTGAACGGGTCGCGCAGAAAACGTTCGGCGCTGAGCTCGGCGCGGTTCAGATAGCCGCGCGCCACCTGCACGCCACCGATATACAGCTCGCCGACAACGCCTTGCGGCACCGGTTGTTGCTGCGCGTCGAGGATGTACATCCGCGTGTTGGCGATCGGTTTGCCGATCGGCGTATTGTCCGGCGTGTCCAGCAGCGGCCCGGCGCAATTCCACGCGGTGACGTCCACCGCCGCTTCGGTCGGGCCATACAGGTTGTGCAACTGACTGGCGGGCAACTGCTGTTTGAAACGCCGCACCAGACTGCCGGGCAACGCCTCACCGCTGCACATCACCTGGCGCAACCCGGCACAGCGCTCGGTCTGGCCGTGGGCGAGGAACACGTCGAGCATCGATGGCACAAAATGCACAGTCGTGACCTGTTCGCGCTCGATCAGCTCGCTCAGGTAGACCGGTTCCTTGTGCCCGCCAGGACGCGCCAGCAGCAGGCGTGTGCCGGTCATCAGCGGCCAGAAAAACTCCCAGACCGATACGTCGAAACTGAATGGCGTTTTTTGCAGCACGGTGTCCGCCGCCGTCAGCGCGCAGGCATCCTGCATCCACAGCAAACGGTTGACCACTGCGCCGTGCTCGTTGGCCACGCCTTTCGGTTGACCGGTCGAGCCAGAGGTGTAGATCACATAGGCCAGATTCGCCGACGTCAGGCCGCTGACCGGCGGATTGCTCGCCGGCAAATCGCGCCAGGTCTCCTGCTCCAGATTGATCACCGGCACTGCCAGTGCACCGGCCAGCGCGGCCGTGCTGCCTTGCACCAGCAGCGCCAGCGGTGCGCTGTCGGCAAGCATGTAGGCGATGCGTTCGGCCGGGTAGTCCGGGTCCAGCGGTACGTAAGCGCCGCCAGCCTTGAGGATCGCCAACAGGCCAACAACCATGGCGACACTGCGTTCGACGCAGATCGCCACCCGCGAGTCCGCCTGCACCCCGAGTCCGATCAGGTGGTGGGCCAGACGATTGGCGCGCTCGTTGAGCTGTTGGAAATCCACCCGTTGATCAGCCATCTGCACGGCGACGGCCTGCGGCGTGCGCAGCACTTGAGCTTCGAACAGGCCGTGCAGGGTTTGCTGCAAGTCGTAATCGACCGCCGTCGCGTTGAAGTCGAACAGCAAGCGCTGGCGCTCGGCATCCGGCAACACCGATAACTGCTCGATCGGTTGCTGCGGCGTCTGTTCCAAGGCATCGACCAAGCGCTGCAACGCTGTTTCCATATAGCGGCAGATGCGCAACGCACCGACCTCCGCCGAGGTGATCGCGCTGAGCCTGAAACCCGTGCCAAAGTCGTCGACGTTGAGGCTCAGCGGATAGTTGGTGCGTTCCTCGCTGTGCAAGGTCTCGATGCCTTGCCAAGCCGGGTGCGCTTGCGCTGGCGTCGCGCTGCCATGGCGATAGTTGAGCATCGCGCTGAACAACGGCGCCGGTGCGGCGATCCGGCTGCAACGCTGGGCCAGCGCCAGCGAAGCATGCTCATGCGCCAACAGGCCGGTGAGTTGCTCATGGGTGGCCGCCAGGGCCGCGCGCACCGTCTGCGCAGCTAGATCGACGCGCAGCGGCAAGGTATTGATGAACATGCCGAGCCCGCGATCCGCCCCCGCCCCGCCCTGCATCCGGCCCATCAGCACGGTGCCGAACACCACCCGCTGCTGGGCGGAGGTGGCGCCCAGGACTTGCGCCCAGGCCAGATGAAACACGCTGGCGACGCTCATGCCCAGCTGTCGCGCCTGACTGCGCAGACGCTGTGCCAGCGCATCGGGCAGTGCCAGCGCCGCTTCCTCATAAGTACCCGCCGCAGCATTGACCTCATGCAGACCGAACGGCAGCGTCGGTTCATCGACATCGCCGAGCATGTCGCGGAAGAACCCTTCGTGCTCCGCCTCACTGATGCCCAGCCGCGCCTGCGCTACATAGTTGCGGTACGGCGCCGCCGGGGGCAGCGAGCGCTGTTCGCCAGCGAGGCTGATCTGCATTTCTTCGCGCACGACTTCCAGTGCCGTGTGATCGAGGGCGATGTGATGGAACAACAGCAGGCCGGCCACTTGTCCGGTGGCCGGATCGCGGGCGTACAACAAGCGGATCAGCGGCGCCTTGCCGAGATCCAGCGAACGCGTCGACAGTTGCTCGAACGCGACTTCCTCCACCGGCAATTGCGCCTCGCGCCACACCACTTGCACCGGCGCGGCGAGGCCCTGCCAGACGATCGAAGTGCGCAGGATGTCATGGCGCGCCATGACCTGACGCAACGCACTGGCGAACGCCTCGACGCGCTCGACACTGGCGAACGTCAACCGTGAATGCAGCACGTACGGGTCGTTCTGCCCGGCGGTGATGTGGTGGTAGAGAATGCCTTCCTGCAACGGCGCCAGCGGGTAAATGTCCTGCACATTGGCCGCACCGCCCGGCACCGTGGCGACGATGCGCTCGATGCTGGCCTGATCCAGTTGCAGCAGACTGAGCATGTCGGGCGTGATGCAGGTGCAGTGCGCGGCGATGCCGTTGGCCGGCACCACAATCTCGCGGCCGCTGCCGATCGCCGCCGCCAGCGCCGCCAGTGTCGGCTGGTTGAACAGCACACGCACGTCGGTAGTCAGGTCGATCTGACGCATGCGTTCGATGACGCTGACCGCCAGCAACGAGTGCCCGCCGAGCTCGAAGAAATTATCGTGGCGGCCAACCTGCGCAACCCTGAGCACCTCGCTCCAGATCTGCGCCAGCGCGGTTTCCACCGGGCCCTGCGGCGCTTGGTACTGACGGCTGAGCCAAGCGTTTTGCTCCGGTTCCGGCAAGGCCTTGCGGTCGAGTTTGCCGTTGGCGGTCAACGGCAAGGCGTCGAGGCGCACGTAGGCCGCCGGCAGCAACGCTTGCGGCAAGCGCGATTGCAAATGCTCACGCAGGTCCTCGAGATCGAGCGGCCCACGCGCGGTGAACCACGCCAGCAACTGCCCGTCGCGCACTTGTGCCACAGCGTCCTGCAGCGCCGGATGACTGGCCAGCGCCGCTTCGATTTCGCCGAGTTCCACGCGCACACCGCGCAGTTTGACCTGATCGTCAGTGCGCCCCAGATACTCCAGCGTGCCGTCGGTGCGCCAGCGCACCAAGTCGCCGGTGCGATACATGCGCGCCCCAGGCTCATGGCTGAACGGGTCGGCGAGGAAGCGCTCGGCGGTCAACTCATCGCGGTTCAGGTACCCCCTGGCCACGCCTGCGCCGGCGACGTACAACTCGCCTCTGACCCCAACCGGCAACAGCTGCTGCCGGCCATCGAGGACGTACACCCTGGCATTGGCAATCGGTCGGCCAATATGCAACGCCTGCCCGGCCGCGATGCGCCCCGAGGTCGCCACCACCGTTGCCTCGGTCGGGCCGTAGTTGTTGATCACTTCGAAATTCTGGTCACGCGGGAATTGCCTGAGCTTGTCGCCGCCGATCAACAGCGTGCGCAAGGTCGGATGGCCCAGCTCGCGGCTGAAGGCATATTCCGCCACTGGCGTCGGCAGGAAGCTCACCTGCAACGGCTGCGCGCGCCACCATTCGAGCAACTCATCGAGGTGTTCATTGCCGATCGACGCCGGCGGCAGGTGCAACGTCGCGCCCACGCACAAGGCCGGCCAGACCTCCCAGGCCATGGCGTCGAATCCGAATCCGGCGACACTGGCGGTATGGCTGCCGGCGCGCAGATCGAAGGCTGCGGCGTGCCAGTGCACCAGGTTTTCCAGGGTGCGGTGTTCGACCATTACGCCTTTTGGCTGGCCAGTGGAGCCCGAGGTGTAGATCACGTAGGCGAGATGATCGGCCGTCAAATCGCCGACTTCAGGATTGCGGTCCGGCCGGTCATGCCAACGCTCGTCGCCAAGATCGATCACCGGCACCGCCACCCTGCCCGGTTCCACGCCGGACACCAGCAGCGCCAGCGGTGCGCTGTCGGCCAGCAGATAGGCAATGCGTTCGGCCGGATGTGCCGGGTCGATCGGCACATAGGCCGCGCCAGCCTTGAGCACAGCGAGCATGGCCAGCAGCATGTGCGGGCCACGCCGGGTGGAAATCGCCACCCGCGCGTCGGGCCGAACGCCCAGCTCAAGCAGGTAATGCGCGAGGCGATTGGCCTGTTGATTGAGCTGCGCATAGGTCAGCTGGTGTTCGCCCGCGTGCAGCGCCAGCGCGTGCGGGTTGAGCAGCGCTTGCGCCTCGAACAGGCGGTGCACCGTCTGCGCTGGCGGGAAGGCCACAGCGCTGGCGTTGAACTGTGTGAGCACTCGTTCGCGCTCGGATGGCGGCAGGATCGCCAGCCGATCCAGTGCCTGTTCGGGATCCTGCTCCAGCGCCGCCACCAGCACTGCCAGCGCGCTGTGCATCAGCTCGCAGACCCGTTGCGCACCAACCTCGGCGGGCGTCAGCACCGACAAATCGAAGCCCTCGCCGAGATCGTTGATGCTCAGCGTCAGTGGATAATGGCTGCGCCCCTCATGAGCAAGAAACTCGATCCCCTGCCACGCCTCCTCGTCAGACTGGCGCGAGGCGCTGTGCCGATAATTCAGCACCGAACTGAACAGCGGCAACGGTGCGGCAACCGCACTGCAACGCTGGGCCAGCGCCAGTGAAGCGTGTTCGTGACCGAGCAGCGCAGCCAGCCGCTGATGCACGCCGCGCAGTGTTGCACCGACGCTTGCCTCACCGACTTCTACGCGCAACGGCAAGGTATTGATGAACATTCCCAGTGCCCGATCGGCCCCCGCACCGCCCTGCAGGCGACCGAGCAACACGCTGCCGAACACCACGCGCGGCTGCCCGGCCGTGGCCGCCAACACCTGCGCCCAGGCGAGGTGGAACAGACTGGCCGCGCTGACCCCGAAACTGCGCGCCTGCGCCCGCAAACGCCTGCTTAACTCAAGCGGCACTGCGCTGACATGCCCTTCGATGTCCCTGCCGTCATTTTCAACTTCACGCAAACCGAACGGCAGGGTCGGCTCGTCGACGTCGCCGAGCATCTCGCGGAAGAATATCTCGTGTTCCTGCTCGCTGACGCCGTGGCGAGCCTGCGCCACGTAATTGCGATACGGCGCTGCTGCGGGCAGTGGCTCGCTGTTGCCGAGCAAGCCGGCCTGCATCTCCTGCCGCACCACCTCCAGCGCCGTGTGATCGAGGGCGATGTGATGGAACAGCAACATGGCGACGACCCGTTTGTGCTCAGGGTCATCGGCATACACCAGGCGCATCAGCGGCGCCTGGCCGAGGTCGAGGCGCCAGTGCCGGGCGGCGAAACGCCCTTGCAACTGGGCAAGCACATCACCGTCTACAGGGTCCAGCGCCACGCCGTCGACCGCTAACGGCGCCCGTCGCCAGACCAATTGCTGCGGGCTCGGCAATCCCTCCCAGACCACGCTGGTGCGCAGAATGTCGTGGCGCTCGATAATGCCCTGCAGGGCTTTGGCGAAGGCATACAGGCGGTCGATGTCGGCAAAGGCCAGACTCGATTGCAGCAGATACGGATCGCCCGGGCCGGCGCTGATGTGGTGATAAAGAATGCCCTCCTGCAACGGCGCCAGCGGATAAATGTCCTGCACGTTGGCCGCGCCGCCCGGCACCGTGGCGACGATGCGTTCGACACTGGCCTGGTCCAGTTCGCTCAGGCTCAACATGTCCGCGGTGATGTGGCGGCAGTCATCGGCAATGCGATTGGCCGGCACCTCGATTTCGCGACCGCTGCCCAGCGCCGCCGCCAGTGCGGCGAGGGTCGGCTGGCTGAACAGCACCCGCACATCGGCGCTCAGGCCGAGCTGGCGCAGGCGCTCGATCAGGCTGACGGCGAGCAATGAATGCCCGCCCAGTTCGAAGAAATTGTCATGCCGACCGACCTGCGCGACCTCGAGCAGATCGCTCCAGATCTGCGCCAACGCCTGCTCCAATGGACCTTGCGGCGCTGCGTATTCGTGGCTGAGCCAGGCGCTGTGATCCGGCTCCGGCAAGGCTTTGCGGTCAAGCTTGCCGTTGGCGGTCAGCGGCATCGCCTCGACGCGGACATAAGCGGCGGGAATCAGTGCCTCGGGCAGTCGGCTCTGCAAGTGTCGGCGCAGATCAGCGATGTCTACCGCGCTGCGCTCGCTGAACCACGCCAGCAAGCGCCCGTCACGCACCAGCACTACTACGTCTTGCACGGCGCTGTGCGTACTCAGCGCAGCTTCGATTTCCCCCGGCTCGATGCGCACGCCGCGCAGTTTCACCTGATCGTCATTGCGCCCCAGATATTCGAGCGTGCCGTCGGCGCGCCAACGGGCAAGATCGCCAGTGCGATACATGCGCCCATGGGGCTCATCGCTGAACGGATCTTCGAGGAACATGTTGGCACTCAGTGCCGGGCGATTCAGGTAGCCACGAGCGACCCCGGCGCCACCGACATACAGTTCGCCCTGCACGCCCACCGGCACCGGTTGTTGCTGACTGTCGAGCAGATAGATTTTGGCATTGGCGATCGGCCGACCGATGTGCAACGCCTGCCCGGCCTCAATGCGCCCGGACGTCGCCACCACCGTGGCTTCGGTCGGCCCGTAGTTGTTGATCACGTCGAAGGTCTGGTTACGCGGGAACTGCCGGAGCTTGTCGCCGCCGATCAACAACGTGCGCAGGGTCGGATGGCTCAACTCGCGGCTGAACGCGTACTCGGCCACTGGGGTCGGCAGGAAGCTCACTTGCAATGGCTGCGCGCGCCACCATTCGAGCAATTCATCGAGGTGTTCATTGCCGATCGATGCCGGTGGCAAGTGCAGGGTCGCGCCCACGCACAAGGCCGGCCAGACCTCCCAGGCCATGGCGTCGAAACCGAACCCGGCGACGCTGGCGGTATGGCTGCCGGCGTGCAGATCGAAGGCTGCGGCGTGCCAGTGCACAAGGTTTTCCAGGGTGCGGTGTTCGACCATTACGCCTTTTGGCTGGCCGGTAGAGCCGGAGGTGTAGATCACATAGGCGAGATGGGCCGGGGTCAGCGCCGGCAATTGCGGGTTGGCGTCGGACAAATTTGCCCAGCCGTTATTGTCCAGATCGATCAGCGGCACCGTGCCGAGCAAGTCGCGGGTCGAGGCCTCGGCCAGCACTGCCAGCGGATCGCAGTCCTGCAGCAGATAGGCGATGCGCTCGCGGGGATGGGCCGGATCGACCGGCACGTAAGCCGCGCCGGCCTTAAGAATTGCCAGCAACGCGACGAGCATCTGCGGGCTGCGGCGCAGGCATACGGCGACACAATCGTCCGGCTGCACGCCGAGGCCGATCAGGTGCTGGGCCAGACGATTGGCGCGCTGGTTCAGCTGCGCGTAACTCAGACGCTGCTCGCCCTGCACCGCCGCCCAGGCGTCGGGATTCGCCAGCGCTTGCGCTTCGACCAGACGCTGCACAGTCTGCGCGGGCGGGAATGGTTGCGTGGTGTCGTTGAAGCCGAACAACACTTGTTGGCGTTCGCCCGGCGAGACAATCGACAACTGCTGCACGGGCAGCGTCGGCGAGTATTCGAGGGCGTTCACCAGACTGTGCAGTGCGGTTTGCAGATAATCGCAAACCCGCACGCCGTCCACCTGCGGCACTGCTTGCACGTTCAGCAGGAAACCATCGCCGAGGTCATCGACGCTGACCACCAGCGGGTAATTGCTGCGCTCGCGGGAGCAGAGAATGTCGATGCCGTCCCATTCCACTGCAGCAGCGTCCGCCTGACTGTGACGGTAATTGAGCAGCGTGCTGAACAGCGGCGACGTCGCGGCGACACCGCTGCAGCGCTGGGCCAAGGCCAGTGACGCCTGCTCGTGGCCGAGCAACTGCGCCAGGCGTTGGTGGGTGACACGCACGCTGTCCTGCACCGATTCGGCGCCGACAGTGACGCGCAACGGCAAGGTGTTGATGAACATGCCCAACGCACGATCGGCGCCAGCGCCGCCCTGCATGCGCCCCAGCAGAACGGTGCCGAAGACCACGTCCTGCTGACCGGAAACCTGCGCCAGCACCTGCGCCCAGGCCTGATGCACGAGACTGGCGATGCTGATGCCGAAGCGCCGCGACACTCCGCGCAAACGTTGTCCGAGGCCAACGTCGAGGGCCAATTGGCTGTCAACGATGGCGCTGCCGTCGCCGAGCACATCCTGCACACCGAACGCCAGTGTCGGCTCGCTGATGTCGCCGAGCATGTCGCGAAAGAACTCCTCGTGCGCTTCGTCATCGGCGCCCGCGCGGGCCTGGGCCACGTAATTGCGGTATTGCACGGCTGGCGGCAGATCATCCGTGCGCCCGAGCAGCAGGTCGTTCATTTCCGCCACCAGCACTTCGAGTGCGGTGTGGTCGAGGACGATGTGATGCATCAGCAGGATGCCGACCCAGCGCTGATTGGCCTGATCTTCGGTATAGGCAAAACGCATCAGCGGCGCCTGGGTCAGATCGAGGCGATAGTGACGCGGATCGAAACGCGCCTGCATCTGCTCCAGTGCGTCGCCGGCAAGCTCGTCGGCATCGACCCGCTCAAGATTCAGCGGCGCCTCGCGCCAGACCACTTGCACCGGCGCCTCCAGCCCCTCCCAGACCACGCTGGTGCGCAGAATGTCATGACGGGTAATCACGCTGTTCAAGGCGCGCACGAAGTCCTTGATCTGCGCCAGGCCGGCAAAGGCAAATTGCGCCTGCAGCACGTAGGGATCGCCGCTGTGGCTGGCGAGGTGGTGGTAGAGAATGCCCGCCTGCAACGGTGCCAGTGCGTAGATGTCCTGAACATTGCCGACACCGCCGGGCACACTGGCGATCACTGTGTCGATGCCAGCCTGATCGAGATCGGCCAACGGCAATTGCTCCGGGGTGATCGCCGTGCAACCGGCTTCGATACGATTGACCGGTACGGCATGCACCTGTGTCGCGCCGAGGGTTGCCGCCAGCGCCGCCACGCTTGGCTGGCCGAACAGCACCCGCACATCGCAGTGCAAGTCGTGTTGACGCATGCGTTCGATCAGCTTCACCGCCAGCAGGGAATGCCCGCCGAGCTCGAAAAAGTTGTCATGCCGACCCACCTGCTCGACGCCGAGCAGGCTCTGCCAAATGCCGGCAATCAGGCTTTCCACCGCGCCTTGCGGCATTTCGAATCCGCGTCGCGCAAACGCATCACTGTCCGGCGCCGGCAGTGCCTTGCGGTCGAGTTTGCCGTTGGCGGTCAGCGGCAAGGCGTCGAGGCGCACAAAGGCGCTGGGCACCATGTAGTCCGCCAGCGAGTCGAGCAGCGTATCGCGCAGCTGCGCCACGCTCGGTTCTTCGCCTTCGGCAGCGGTCCAGTACGCCACCAGTCGCGTGTCGCCGGGGCTGTCTTCGCGGGCGATGACCACGGCGTCGCGCACACCGGCGCAGGCCGACAGGCGTGCCTGGATCTCGCCGAGCTCAATGCGAAAACCGCGGATCTTCACCTGATCATCGTTGCGCCCCAGATAGTCGAGACTGCCGTCGGCGGCCCAGCGCGCCAGATCCCCGGTTTTGTACAGGCGCGCATCGGCGGTGCGGCTGAACGGATCACGAATGAAGCGCTCGGCGGTCAGCTCAGGACGGTTGAGATATCCGCGCGCCACGCCCGCGCCACCGACATACAACTCGCCGGTCACACCGACCGGCACCGGTTCGCCTTGAGGATCGAGCACGTACAGTTGCAGGTCGGCAATCGGCCCGCCGATCGGGCTGACACCGACCAATTGCGCATCGGCGGCCTGCAGCGGCCGATAGGTCACGTGCACGGTGGTTTCGGTGATGCCGTACATGTTCACCAACCGCGTGCCGGCGTTGCCGACCCGGGCGTACCACGGCTTGAGCAGTCCGGGCTCTAGTGCCTCGCCGCCGAAAATCACTTCACGCAGCGAATGCTGCAACCCACTGCGGCCCTGCGCAGCGATCAACTGGCGGAACGCGCCAGGGGTCTGATTGAGCACGGTGACACCGCTGCGGCACAGCAGCGCATAGCATTCATCGGGCGCACGACTGACGGTTTGCGGAACCAGCAACAGTTGCCCGCCGAAGGCCAGCGCCCCCCAGATTTCCCACACCGAGAAATCAAAGGCGAACGAGTGGAACAGCGCCCAGACGTCGCGCTCATTGAACTGAAACCAGTGCGCTGTGGCGCAAAACAGCCGCGCCACGTTGCGATGCTCGACCATGACGCCCTTGGGCAAACCGGTGGAGCCGGAGGTGTAGATCACATACGCCAGACTCGCCGGAGTCAGCCCGGCGATCTGCGGATTGCGCTCGGATTCGCCGCGCAGAGTGTGATCGTCGAGATCGATCAGCGGCACTGGCAGCGCGCCGACCCGCTCTCGGGTGGCAGCTTGCAGCAGCAGTGCCACCGGGGCGCTGTCCTGCAGGGTGAAAGCGATTCGCTCCTGCGGATAGGCCGGGTCGATCGGCACATACGCGGCGCCGGCCTTGAGCACACCGAGCAGGCCGATGATCATTTGCGGGCCACGCTCGACGCAGATCGCCACGCGTTCGTCCGGGCGAATTCCCAGCCCCAGCAGATGATGAGCAACCTGGTTGGCACGGTGATTGAGTTCGCCGTAGCTGAGGCTCTGCCCGTCGAACAGCAACGCAGTGGCATCCGGCCGGGCCTGGGCGTGCGCTTCGAATTGCTGATGAATCAATGGCGTATCGGGGAAATGCGCAAGCGCTGCATGGGCGCCGTGCAAGAGCCGTTCGCGCTCGGCGGCCGGCAGAATCCGGACGCTGTGCAGCGGCGTCGGCGTGCTCGTCTGCAACGCATCGACCAGGCCTTGCAGGGTGGTCTGCAGATAATCGGCGATGCGTTGCGCGCCCAGACTCGACTCCGCGAGTGCGGTGATACGCAAGTCTTCGCCCAGGTCATCGATGTTGACGGTCAGGGGATAGTTGGTACGTTCGCGCGCACCCAGCACTTGCACGCCCGGGGCGATCTCGATGATTTCGGCGACTTCATCGACGCTGCTGTGACGGTAGTTGAGGATCGCGCTGAACAGCGGCGTCGGCACTGCCACCGCACTGCAACGTTGCGCCAGCGCCAGCGAGGCTTGCTCATGGCCGAGCAGCGCGGTCAGGCGGCGATGGGTCAACAGCACGCCGGCGCGCACGTCGTCGGCGCCGACATCGACCCGCAGCGGCAAGGTGTTGATGAACATCCCCAGCGCGTGTTCACCACCCTCGCCGGCCGCCATGCGCCCGAGCAGCACGGTGCCGAACACCACCGCCGTGCGCCCGGACAATTCGCCGAGAACCCGCGCCAGGGCCAGGTGCATGACACTGGCCACGCTCACCCCCAGTTGCCGCGCCTGCTCGCGCAATTGGCGACTCAGGGCGCCGTCGAGCAGCAGCGAGACTTCTTCGATCGAGTGGCCGTCGCCCTGCACATCGCGCAAGCCGCAGGGCAGCGTCGGCTCGTCGATGTCGGCGAGCATCTCGCGGAAAAATGCCTCGTGGGCCGATTCATTTGCGGCCAGCCGCGCCCGCGCCAGATGATCGCGATACGGCACTGGCGCCGCCACTTGCGCGCTGTGCCCGAGCAGAAACGCCTGGGCTTCGCGACGGATCACGTCCAGCGCGAGGTGATCCATGATCAGGTGATGGAACAGCAACAAGGCAACCACGCGGCCATTGCCCGGATCGTCGGCAAATACCAGGCGCAGCAGCGGTGCCTGCCGCACATCGAGACGGAAATGCTGCGGGTCGTGGCGCTGCAACAGTTGCTCGAGCACCTCGCCATTGCCGTTCAATTCGAGCTCTTCGCAGTGCAGCGCAGCCTTGCGCTGGACCACTTGCAACGGTTCGTCCAGGCGCTCCCAGACAAACGAAGTGCGCAGGATGTCGTGGCGGCCGATCATCCATTGCAGCGCATCGGCAAAGGCTTGCAGGCGCTCACGATTGGCAAAGGCAAAGCGCGCCTGCGACACGTACGGGTCGCCCGCCGCTGCCGCCAGATGCAGATAAAGCATGCCCTCTTGCAAGGGCGCCAAGGGGTAGATGTCCTGCACATTCGCCGCACCGCCCGGCACACCGGCGACAATGCGGTCGAGGCTGACCTGATCGAGCGCCACCAGCGGCAGCATGTCCGGGGTGATGCGATACGCCGGACTCAACCAGTCACCGTTGTGCCGCGCGACCAGTTCCAGCAGTTGTGCCTTGTGAGCGGCGAGGCTGTCCCACAACGCATCATCCAGCGCGTCGTCACTGCCCAGAATGACCAGGTCTTCATCTTCCTGTTGAAGGCGGATCGCATGGGTCGAAATAACTGCCATCAGTTCGCTGAAATGCATGGGATAACCTGCTGTAAAGACAAGAAAAAAGGCGCACGCAGCAGCGAGTCCGTGCTCACCGCGCGCAGCCCGGAAAAACTAAAACATCGGCGCGGCGCTGTCTGACATGGGAAGCCGGGACAAGCCCCGCTCCGCACAGCAGCGCAGACGCCCTGGCGCGGTCAGATCCGCCGCTTGCGGTTGAGCTGCGGAATGGTGGTGGGCGCGATGTCGACCTTGTGCGTCTGCCGCGAGGTCTGCGCCGCCAGTGCCGCCAGCGTCGGCTGACTGAACAGCGTGCGGGCGTCGACGTGCAGCCCGGCCTGACGCATGCGTGCCACCAGACTCACCGCCAGCAACGAATGCCCGCCCAACTCGAAGAAATTGTCGTTGCGCCCGATCTGCTCGATGCCCAGCGTCTCGGCCCAGACCCGCGCCACGGCCTGTTCGAGGTCGCCCTCGGGCGCCACGTAGGCGCGGCTGAGCAGGTGTTCGGCGCCGGGGGCCGGCAAGGCCTTGCGATCAACCTTGTCATTCGGCGTCAGTGGCATCGCCGCCAGCAGCACGAAGGCGGCTGGCACCATGTACTCGGGCAATTGCTGCAAGACATGCTCACGCAGCGCTTCGATGGCAGGCGCCGGGTGGCCTTCGCCCACGGTGAAATAGGCGACCAGGCGCTCATCGCGCACCAGCACCACGGCCTGGCGCACGGCGGCATGCTCGAGCAGCCGCGCTTCGATTTCTCCCGGTTCCAGACGCAGGCCGCGCAGTTTCAGCTGGAAGTCGGTGCGGCCGAGAAACTCGAGATTGCCGTCTGCCTGATAGCGCACCCGATCGCCGCTGCGATACAAGCGATCACCCGCCACAAATGGGCTGTCGATAAAGCGTTCGGCCTGGATCTGCGGCAACTGGTGATAACCGCGAGCGACGCCAACGCCCGCGATGTGCAGCTCGCCGCTGACGCCCAGTGGCACCGGCTGATCGTTGCGATCGAGCACATACAGCCGCGTATTGCACAGTGCCTTGCCGATCGGGATGACCCGCTCGGGCACCGGGTCATGGGGTTCTAAGGTCCAGGCGCTGCTGTCGACCGTGGTTTCGGTCGGGCCGTACACATTGTGCAGGCGCACCCACGGCAAGCGATCGCGCATGGTACGGACCATGGCGATGGTCAGGTCGCCGCCGCCGCAGAACACGTCGGTGAGGCTGGTGCAGCTGCTGACGTCTTCCTGCTCGAGGAACTGCTGCAACAACGCCGGGACGAACTTGACCACGCTGATGCGCTGTTCACGAATCACTTGCGTGACGTAGGCCGAATCGCGGTTGCCGTCGGGGCGCGCCAGCACCAGGCGCAGACCGGCGCTCAACGGCCAGAAAATCTCCCATACCGAACTGTCGAAACTGAACGGCGCCTTTTGCAACAGCGCGCCGTCCTCGGTCGGCGGGCGGATCTGCGAGCCCCAGTGCATCAGGTTGCAGACACTGCGATGCTCGATCATCACGCCCTTGGGCGTGCCGGTAGAGCCCGAGGTATAGATCATGTAAGCCAGGTTCGCCGCACTCAGGTCCGCCACCTGCAGATTATCGCTTGATGCCTCGTCCCAAGTGCTGCGGTCGAGGTCGACCACGGTTACATCCGTGTCACCCAGCAGGTCGCGGGTCGCTGCATGCAGCAGCACTGCCACCGGAGCACTGTCGCGCAACATGAATTCAAGACGCGCCAACGGATAATCCGGGTCCAGCGGCACGTAGGCGCCACCAGCCTTGAGAATCGCCAGCAGGCCGATCACCAGCTCGAGACTGCGCTCGACACAAATCGCCACCCGCGCATCGGGTCTCACGCCTTGCTCACGCAGGTGACGGGCCAGACGGTTGGCCTGTTCGTTAAGTTGCCGCCAGCTCAGGTGCGCGTCGCCGGCCTGTAAGGCAATCGCGTCCGGTCGGTGTTGCACCTGCTGCTCGAACAACACGTGCAGCGGTTGCTCGAGTGGGCAGTCAACTGCGGTGGCGTTGAAGCAGGTCAACAACTGATCTCGCTCTGCCGGTGACAGAATCGGCAGTCGGCTCAGCGGCAGATCCGAGTCATGCTCCAGTGCCTCGATCAGCCCGCCCAGGGCCGTGTGCATGTAGTCGCCGATGCGGTGCGCGCCGATGCTGGTCACGGCTCTGGCGGTCAACTGCAAACCATCGCCGAAATCGTCGACGCTCAGGGTCAGCGGGTAGTTGGTGCGTTCTTCGTTGGCGAGGGTTTCGATGCCCTGCCACTGCGGCCCTTCTGCCTGGCCGAGCTGTCGCTCGCTGTGGCGATAGTTGAGCAGTGCGCTGAACAGCGGCGTCGGCGCGACCACGCCGCTGCAGCGTTGGGCCAGTGCCAGCGATGCGTGTTCGTGCCCGAGCAAACCGGTCAAGCGCCGGTGGGTCGCCTGCACGGCGGTTCGCGCCGCAGCGTCGACATCGACGCGCAACGGCAAGGAATTGATGAACACCCCCAACGCACGATCAGCGCCGGCGCCGCCCTGCATGCGGCCCATCAACACCGTGCCGAACACCACGCGCTCCTGCCCCGAGGTTGCCGCCAGTACCCGCGCCCAGGCCAGATGAATCAGGCTGGCGACGCTGACACCGAGTCGGCGCGCCTGCTGGCGCAGTCGGCCATCCAGTTCGCT
Source organism: Pseudomonas sp. HN2 (assembly GCF_020736465.1). Lineage (NCBI taxonomy): Bacteria > Pseudomonadati > Pseudomonadota > Gammaproteobacteria > Pseudomonadales > Pseudomonadaceae > Pseudomonas > Pseudomonas sp. HN2. The sequence continues at coordinate 2,446,270 of NZ_CP085885.1, read as the reverse complement.
GGCCAGATGTTGCTGCGATTCTTCGATACCCCGGCCATCGCCTTGTACGTCGTGCAAACCGAACGGCAAGGTCGGCTCATCGATATCGCCGAGCATTTCACGGAAGAAGTCCTCATGTTCCGCTTCGCTGACGCCCAGCCGCGCTTGCGCCACATAATTGCGGTACGGCACCGCCGGCGGCGGAGGCTCGCGCAGTCCGGCGAGGCTGGCGGACATTTCTGCGCGCAGTACTTCAAGGGCTATGTGATCGAGCGCGAGGTGATGGAACAGCAACACGCCGACCAGCCGCGAGTTGGCGGGATCATGGGCAAACAGCAAGCGCAGCAGCGGTGCCTGACTGACGTCGAGGCGATAGCGTCGGGCATCGAAGCGCTGATGCAATTGCTCAAGAACGTCGCCTTGGGCAGGATCGATTTCGATCTCCTGCAGCGGCAGTTCGGCGTGGCGCAGCACCACTTGCACTGGCGTGACCAGCCCCTCCCAGACCACCGCGGTGCGCAGAATGTCGTGGCGCGCCATGACCGCACGCAAAGCGTCGGCGAAGGCCTCGACGCGCTCCAGACTGGCAAACGCCAGATGTGATTGCAGCAGGTACGGATCGCCCTGCGCGGCGGTGATGTGGTGATAAAGGATGCCGTCCTGCAACGGCGCCAGCGGGTAGATATCCTGCACGTTGGCCGCGCCGCCGGGCACGCTGGCGACAACGCGATCGAGAGTGGCCTGATCCAGCTCGATCAGCGCCAGCATGTCGGGGCTGAGAGCGGTGCAACCGGCGGCAATGCGATTGGCCGGCACTTCGATTTCGCGCCCACTGCCAACGGCCGCCGCCAGTGCGGCGAGCGTCGGTTGGCCAAACAACACGCGCACATCACAAGTCATGCCGAGCTGACGCATACGTTCGATCAGGCTCACTGCCAGCAGCGAGTGCCCGCCCAGTTCGAAGAAATGGTCGTGGCGCCCGACTCGTGCTACTTGCAAAACCTCGGCCCAGATCTGCGCCAATACGCTTTCCACTTCGCCTTGAGGCGCTTCATATTCACGGCGTATCAACGCTTCAGCGCCCGGGGCCGGCAAGGCCTTGCGGTCGATTTTGCCATTGGCGGTCAGCGGCATCGCCGGCACACGCACGTACGCCTGCGGCAGCAGGGCACTGGCCAAATGCGCTTGCAGAAAGGTGTGCAACTCAAGGACTTGCACCGGTCGGCGTTCGCTGAACCACGCCAGCAACTGGCCGTCCCGCGCCAGCACCACTGCCTCCTGAACCGCGTCATGGCGACTCAGCGCGGCCTCGACTTCGCCCGGTTCCACACGCACACCACGGATTTTCACCTGATCATCGCTGCGCCCCTGATATTCAAGGGTGCCGTCGGCGCGCCAGCGCACCAGATCGCCGCTGCGATACAGGCGCGCCGCCGGGTCAGTACTGAACGGGTCGCGCAGAAAGCGTTCGGCCGTCAGCTCCGGGCGATTCAGGTATCCCCGGGCAATACCGGCGCCGCCGATGTACAGCTCGCCGGTCACGCCGATCGGCAGTGGCCGCTGCTGTTGGTCGAGGACATGCACCGTGGCGTTGCTCACTGGTCGGCCGATATGCAGCGCTCGTCCTGGCTCGATTCTGCCGAACGTCGCGACCACAGTGGCCTCGGTCGGGCCGTAGTTGTTGATCACTTCGAATGACTGCGCACGATTGAACTGGCGCAGACGATCGCCGCCGATCAACAGGGTGCGCAGGGTCGGATGCTTGATTTTGCGGCTGAAGACATATTCGGCGACGGGCGTGGGCAGGAAACTCACATCCAGCGGTTGCGAACGCCACCAGGTCAGCAGCGCATCGATGTCTTCGCTGCCTTCACGGGCCGGTGCCAGATGCAGGGTCGCGCCAGCACACAGGGCCGGCCAGACTTCCCAGGCCATCGCGTCGAAGCCGAATCCGGCGAGGCTGGAGGTGTGCTGGCCGGGGCCGAGGCTGAAGGCCTGACAATGCCAGTCGATCAGATTGCCCAACGTGCGATGCTCGACCATTACGCCTTTGGGCAGGCCGGTGGAGCCGGAGGTGTAAATCACGTAGGCGAGGTTGTCCACGGTCACTCCCGCCACTACCGGGTCGGCCTCGTTGGCGGTCGGCCAATCAGGTTGATCAAGGGCAATCACCGGCACCTGCAGCAGCGGCAAGCGAGCGCGCAAATCACTGTGGATCAGCACGGCCAGCGGTGCGCTGTCCGTCAGCAAATAGCTCAAACGCTCGCGCGGCTGCGCCGGGTCGATCGGCACATAAGCGGCGCCGGCCTTGAGCACAGCGAGCAGTCCCGCCAGCGTATCGAGCCCGCGCCGGGCGACCACGGCGACGCGATCATCGGGTTTTACCCCGAGTTCAAGCAGATGTCGGGCGAGGTCATTGGCTTGGCTGTTGAGTTGGCCATAGGTCAGTTGCTGCCCTTGATACACAGCAGCGATGGCGTCAGGGCGCTGGTCTGCTTGCGCGCTGAAACGCTGGGCAATGGTCTGGCCCTGCGGAAAATCCATCCGCGTGTCGTTCCATTGCTGCAACAGCTGCGCTTCGTCTGCGGTGCTCAGACCGAACTCTGCCGTCGACAGCGCCGGTTGCTCCAGCCCCTGCTCGAGGATCAACAGCAACCGTGCGCCCAGCGCTTCAACTTCCTGGGCATCGAAGTACGCCTGGTCGTAGACCAGATGCAGCCAGGCCTGAGCGTCGAAGCGATTGCTGCGCAGATGGATCGCCAGCGGTGTGGCTTCGTGGCCGTTGGAGACTTTGACGGTGCGCGCCGAGGCCGCGCCGTAGCGGTAATCGTGGTCGTCCTGCTCGTAGGACACCGATACCTCGAACAATTGGGCGCGGTCCTCGCGCAGCAGGGCGAGCGCGCGATTCATTTCACTCAGGGAAAACCGCTGATGGCGCAGATCCTGTTTCAGCTGCGCGGCGATGGCTTGCACCAACTGCGCAAATGGCAAGTCCCGAGCAAAATCCAGGCGCACCGCGCTGACCTGGGCGAACAGGCCGAGGGTGGTTTTGAAACGGGCACCGGAGCGGTTGAGAATCGGCAGGCCCGCCACCCAATCGTCGCGTTGCGCGGTGCGGCTGAAATACACGTGCAAGGCCGCCAAGAAAACATGAAACGCCGAAGCGCCATGCTCTCGCGCCGCTTGCTGCATGCGCTGATGCAGCAACGCGGGCATGACTTGCAAATGTGCCTGCGCCGCTCGCGACACTTGGCCGGAATCCTGACGATGGCGCGGCAGGAGCAACGGCTCCGGCGGCGTCCGGTACTTGTCCAGCCAATAGGCGCGATCGCGGGCGTGCCGATCCGAACCCTGATAGCGCGCGTCGTCGGCAATGAAATCGACATAGGACGGCGCCGAAAGGGTCGCTGGTTGTCCCTCGCTCAGTGCACTGTAGATCTCGCCCAGCGACTTGAGCATCTGGCCAAAGCCCCAACCGTCGAGAATCAGGTGATGGGCCTGGGTCGCCAGCCAATGACGCTCTTCGTCCAGACGAATCAGACAGAAACGGAACAACGGCTCGCCGTCCAGGCGATAGACCTGCTGCATTTGCTGCTTTACCAACGCCTGCGCCGCCGCTTGCGCATCGTCCAGCGCCGCTAGATCAAACAGCGGCACGGCCACCGGTATCGTCGAGGCGAAAGTTTGCAGGGGCATGCCATCGGCCCCGGCGCCCGGCAACAGGACGGTGCGTAACGCATCATTGTTGGCGACCAGCGATTGCAGCGCTGCCTGCATGACCGCTGGGTCTAGCGGGCCATTTAGCTCTACGTATCCGCCAATGTTGTACAGCGGCGAATCACCGCGACTGAGTTGATCGAGCCAGATATCTCGTTGGGCGGCGGTCAGCGCAAAGGTTTCGCGAGGCACGGACAGATCGTCCGCTGCGGGAGCAGAAGTAGGCTGCATAAGATCCATCTCATGTGATTTGCCGGATATTCAAGCATCGGCCCCGTTTACGGGATGACACCTGAAACCCGGACAAGCGCAACGCTTCCCTGCCCCGCTCGCCCTGAAACCCCCGAACTCAGGGGCGCCGTGCCCTGCCTGCTGAAGCAACGACTGAAAAATCTGTAGGAAAAACACCATTCCGAGGTAGCGCTTTTCGCTGGGCAGTCGACGCCGAGAAGACTTCATCTGCCGATAATCCGGGCGTTCGGCATGACTCATCAGTCACGCATGCCGATTGAGCGCAGCCGCCTGCCATCAGCATCTCAGCGGAAATAGTGGCACTTTGTGTCCCTGTTTTCCCCTACAGACGCAGGACAAATGCATAGGATTAAATTCCGCTGCAGCTCAGTTCAAGGAGAAATGATTGCGCGGTGACGTGTGCATGAGCGGTAGACGAAGCGGTGATGACTCTGAACCAGGGATGAGAAGGATATGAATCTGACCGGCAGTATTCGCAACATGGAAAACCCGCATTTCTACTGGCAACTTGGAGAGTTGATAGCCAGCACCGGCGACGATCATTTCGCCAGCAACATGTTCCAGTTGGTCGACACATTGGTGCCGGTCAACCGCCTCGACCTCAGTGAGTGGACGCTGGATGAGCGTCAGGCCAGCGTGGTCGAGATCAAACCGCTGGGCTGTGCGGGCCTGCCCTCGGCTGGCGAATGCCATGCAGCGATCGAGCGCCCGGACGATCATCCGCTGTTGCAGAAAATGATCGAGATGAACGACTCACTGCTGATCCAGTTGAAAGCCTCCCTGCTGCCACGCCATCCGCAACACGGCGTGCATCAATGCAATCTGGTGTCGCGCACGTCCAATCGCCGGTGTGTGATCTCGGTGTACCGGCCGCATACCCAGCGGGTGTTCTCCCTGCCGGAGCTGGCGTTTCTGAAAAGCCTGTCCGACACCTTGCTGCCGCTGATCGAGCGACACGCGCAAATGACCCGACAAAGCCTCGCCCGCTTGCCTCGCCCGGCGCTGGCCGAGCTGGAGCAGGCGCCGCTGGCGCAGGTCTTCGATGAGCGGCTGGCGTTGAGCGCCATTGTCCTGTCGGCCCGCGAGAAGGAAGTCTGTCTGGGCCTGCTGACCGGGGCCACCGTGCCGCAAATGGCGGAAAAACTGCGGGTCAAAAACAGCTCGATCGAGACGTATCTCAAGCGCGCCGCCGCCAAACTGGGTGTCAGCGGGCGACATGGCCTGGCAAAATGGATGGCCGGCGCTTGAACCCTTCTCGACCTTTACCGCATGTGCAGCCGAAACGCAGGTGTTCGAGCTTACGCCTTCCCCTACTGTGCACGGCTCTACTCATGGCCGGGTGTTCGCTGATCCCTGATTATGAGCGACCGCCGTCGCCAAGCGCCGCGCAGTACCCGGTGGCGACCCAGCCGACCACGAACCGCGAAGAGTGGCACACGCTGTTCAACGACCCGGCCCTCAAGCAACTGATCGAAACCGCGCTGAGCAATAATCGCGACCTGCGCGTGGCAGCGCTGAATGTTCTGGCGTTTCAGGCGCAATACCGCATTCAGCGCGCCGACGTGCTGCCGGCGGTGTCGGCCAACGCCAACGAGTTGCGCCAGCGCCTGCCGTCCAGCGTCACCGGCGGCCCGGCGCAAATCACCTCGGCGTACACGGTCAATCTGGGCATCAGTGCTTATGAGCTGGATCTGTTCGGTCGGGTGCGCAGCCTCAGCGAACAAGCGTTGCAGAGCTGGCTCGCCACTGAGCAGGCGCGACGCAGTGCCGAGCTGAGTCTGGTGGCCAACGTTGCCAGCGCCTATCTGACCTGGCGCGCCGATCAGCAATTGCTGGAACTGAGCCGCGACACCCTCGCCGCGGACGAGCAGAGCCTGCACCTGACCACGCGCAACCGTGAGGCTGGCAAGTCTTCGGCGCTGGAACAGGCGCAGGCGCGGACCAGCGTCGACAGTTCGCGGGTCAATCTGGCGCGCTATCAGCGTCTGGTCGCCCAGGACCTGAACAGCCTGACCTTACTGGTGGGTGCGCCGGTACCCGAGCAATTGCCGGCGCTGCCACTGGCCAGTGAGCTGGTATCGCCGCTGCCGGCCGGGCTGCCGTCGGATCTGTTGCAACGGCGCCCGGACATTCTCCAGGCCGAATACCGGCTCAAAGCCGCCAACGCCAACATCGGCGCGGCGCGCGCAGCGTTTTTCCCCAGCGTGAGCCTGACCGCCAGTGCCGGGACCGCCAGTCGCGATCTCTCCGGGTTGTTCAGCTCAGGCTCCGGCGCGTGGACGTTCCAGCCGCAGATCAGCCTGCCGATCTTCAATGCCGGCAGCCTGCGGGCGAGTTTGGACTACGCGCGGCTGCAAAAAGACGTGGCCGTCGCCGAGTATGAAAAGTCGATCCAGACGGCGTTTCAGGAAGTCGCCGACGGACTGGCGGCGCGCAGCACCTATGCGCAGCAACTGGAGGCCCAGCGCGATCTGGTGCAAGCCACGCAGGACTACTACAACCTGGCGCAGAACCGTTATCGCAACGGCGTCGACAGCAGCCTGACCTTTGTCGATGCGCAGCGTTCGCTGTTCACTTCGCAACAAGCCTTGATCAGCGACCGCCTCGCGCAACTGGTTGCAGAGGTCAATCTGTACACCGCGCTGGGCGGTGGCTGGCAGACGCAGGAGCCTGCGCTGCGCTGATCTTCAGTCATTTCTTCTTACACCTTTTGTCGCCCGATCCGGCACCGCGCGGCGATCGGCGGCCGGCGATCAGCCTCAGTTTGCTATCATGCGGCGCTTTTACGGTTAACCCCCCGCCAGTCCTGCCGACTTGCGGGCTGCAAAAGGCGGTATTAGATGACGGCTTTGTTGACTCGCCGCAAGGTACTTGCGGGAATGGGCGTGCTCGGGCTCGGCCTGCTCGCCGGTTGCGATACCCGTGGCCAACTGTCGTACAAGTACGGCAAGGATCTGAGCGACAAGATCCTCGGACGCACCTTCAAGCTGAAGAACCCTGAAGGCGAAACCATGTCGCTGTCGAGTTTTCGCGGGATGATGCCGATGATCTTCTTCGGCTTTACCCAATGCCCGGCCATTTGCCCCACCACCCTGGCCCGCGCCGCGCAGATCAAGAAGCTCATGGGCCGCGACGGCGACCGCCTGCAAGTGGTGTTCATCACCCTCGATCCCGAACGCGACACGCCGCAGATCCTCGACGCCTACGTCAAAGCCTTCGACCCGAGCTTCGTCGCGCTGTACGGCACGCTTGAGGAAACCAAGGCCACCGCCAAGGAATTCGACGTGTTCTACGAAAAAGTCCCGGCCGGCGACACCTACACCATCTCCCACACGTCCACCAGCTACGTCTACGATTCGCGTGGTGAGTTGCGCCTGGGCCTGTCCACTTCGCTGACAGCCCAAGAGTGCACGGAAGATTTGCTTACTGTTATGGAGGTCTGCTGATGCATCCCGTTTTGAATCACCTCAAACGCACCGTATGTGCACTGTCCCTGCTCGGCCTGGCCTTCCAGGCGTCCGCGCAGACCAAAGTCGACGACGCCTGGGTCCGTGCAACCGTGCCGACCCAGTCCGCCAGCGGCGCGTTCATGACCGTCACTGCCGACATCGACAGCAAGCTGCTCAGCGTCGCCTCGCCAGTGGCCAAGGACGTGCAGATTCATGAGATGAGCATGAAGAATGACGTCATGACCATGGGCCCGGTGAAGTCGGTTGACCTGCCTGCCGGCAAAGCCGTGAGCTTCGACCCGAACGGCTACCACGTCATGCTGATGGGCCTGACCGGTCAGTTGAAGGAAGGCGACAGCGTGCCGTTGACGCTGACCGTGGAAAACGCCAAGGGCGAGAAAGAAATCATTGAGGTCAAAGCACCGGTTCGCGCGCTGACCAACATGGGCGGCCACGATCACAGCAAGATGCATTGATTGCTGACGGACATGCTATTCGCCTGGCAGAAAAACCTGTGGGAGCGAGCTTGCTCGCGATGGCGTCAGGTCAGGCAAATCACCTGTGGCTGAAACTCCGCTTTCGCGAGCAGGCTCGCTCCCACAGTAGTGCCGGGTGAAGCCCCATTTCGCATCCGCCACAAATCCCCTGTAGGAGCGAGCCTGCTCGCGATCACGGTGTGTCAGTCACGAAAATGTTCAATGACCTGACGCCATCGCGAGCAGGCTCACTGCTACAGTAGTTCCGGGTGATGCCCCATTTCGCATCCGCCACAAATCCCCTGTAGGAGCGAGCCTGCTCGCGATCACGGTGTGTCAGTCACGAAAATGTCGAATGACCTGACGCTTTCGCGAGCAGGCTCGCTCCTACAGTAGTTCCGGGTGATGCCCTATTCCGCATCCGCCACAAATCCCCTGTAGGAGCGAGCCTGCTCGCGATCACGGTGTGTCAGTCACGAAAATGTCCAATGACCTGACGCCATCGCGAGCAGGCTCACTCCTACAGTAGTGCCGGGTGATGCCCAATCCCTCAACTCCCCGCGCCACCATGCGCCTCTTCAAAGAAATAATCCTTCCAGCTCGCCGCCTTGTTTTTCAACACACCCAGTTCCTGCAATTTCTCGGCATAGATGAACGTGCGTTGCGGTACGACGGTGAAGTCGATTTCCGGATCTTTGACGATTTGCTCGACCAGGGCCAGCGGCAGTTTCGATTGTTCTACGCGGATGTAAGCCTGGGCAGCGGCGGGTTTGTCGGCCTTGATGATCTTCTCGGCTTCGGCCAGTGCGTCGTAGAACGCCTTGTAGGTTTTCGGGTTTTCGTCGTGGAATTTTTCCGTGGTGTAGAGCACGTTGAACGTCGCTGGGCCACCGAGGATGTCGTAGGAGCTCAGCACTTTATGCACGTTCGGGTTTTGCAGAGCCTGATACTGAAACGGCGGGCTGGAGAAATGCGAGTTGATTTCCGAGCCGCCGGCGATCAGCGCGGCGGTGGCGTCCGGGTGCGGCAGGCTGACCGAAATGTTGTCGAACTTCTTGAACTGGTCGTCGCCGAATTCCTTGGCGGTTTCGATCTGCAGCGTGCGCGACTGGAACCCCACGCCCGCGGCTGGCACGGCGATGCGATCCTTGTCGCTGAAGTCCTTGAGGGTTTTGATGTTCGGGTTGTTGGTCAGCAGATAATTGGGCATCGAACCCAGCGCGGCGATGGCTTTGACGTTCTGTTTGCCCTTGGTGCGGTCCCACACGGTGAGCATCGGTGGCACGCCGGCCGAGACCACGTCCAGCGCACCGGTCAGCAGCGCTTCGTTCATGGCGGTGGCGCCGGAAATGCTGTTCCAGTCGACCTTGATCTCCAGGCCCTGGGCCTTGCCATGTTTCTCGATCAGTTGTTGGTCGCGCACGACGTCGAGAATCAGGTAACCAATGCCGAATTGCTGGGCGATGCTGATCTTGCCTTCGGCCTGGGCGCCGCTACTGAACAGCGCGCCCGCTGCCAGAGTAGCGGCCAACAGAGTCAGCGCGGAACGTTTGAACGGTGTGGCCATGACAACCTCGCAGCATGGGGGTGGGCTGAAAGGCCTGACTTTATAGCTATAAAAAATAGAAATTAAATATCTTTATCGCATATCGATAGCACTGAGCGGTTTACTGTCTGTTGCGTGGATATCGCGAGAGGCGGACGGACTTACAACAGTCTGAAACAAAAAACTCCGCTGACTTCAAAGCCGCAATACGTCCAGAACCCGTGCCCGATCTGGGTCCACGACATTTAAAGGATCGCCAGCCGCAGGTTTAAAAAGCCGATCAGCCCGCCTGTCCTTGGTATCATCACCCACACTTTTTTGACCCTTTGATGACATGCAGGCCTTTTTTGTGAGTGCTCTTTTCAACTGGCTGCGGCGGCCGAATGCCCGCTTCCTGTCCTTGATCGTTTTGGTATTGATCGTACCGGTGTGCCTGCGCGCGGCGTTGGGCTGGTCGACACCGCTGGGCTTTTTGTCGGATCTGGCCGTCGGCAGTCTGCTGGTGGTAACACTGCATCGTCGCGCCTGGTGGCTGGCCTTGCCGGTGCTGGTGTTCTGGGCGCTGCTGGCGATCGCCACGGCAGAACTGGTCAGCGCCGTCGGCCGCCTGCCGACGCCTTCGGATATTCACTATTTGATCGACCCGCAGTTCGTCGAGAATTCCACCGGCGGCGGACTTGCGCACCCTGCCCTGGCTTTCGCTTTGTTGGGGGCATTGAGTTTCTGGCTGCTCACTCAAGTGGCCGGACGTGGTCTGTCTCGTCCGGCACTGCCGCGCGCGTTCTGGGCCGCGCCAATGGTGTTGTTCGCCGCACACTGGGCTGCGCAAAACCTGTGGCCGAACGACGGCGACGCATGGCGCCTGTACAACCTGTCGCATCAACTGCTCGCCAGTGAAGTCGCCGACCTGCAGATCCAGGCCGAGGAATGGCTGGACGGTGACCTCGAAGAGCCGACGCCCGCAATGGCGGGGCTCACCGACGTCGACCTCAATGGCCAGAAGCTGCTGACCGCGCCGGGTCAGGCGCGCAACGTGTTGATCATCGCCCTGGAAGGCATTCCCGGCGCCTACATCCGTGCCAACCGCGAGGCGATCGGCAGTCATTATCAGGAAGACCTGATGCCCAACCTCAGCCGCTGGGCCGAGCGCGGCATGAACACGCCGGATTACGTGCTGCACACCCATCAGACCATTCGCGGTCTGTACGCCATGCTCTGCGGTGACTACGACAAGCTCAACAACGGCACGCCCAAGGGCGTGGAAATGCTCACTCTCAACGAGCGCAATCAGGCCTGCCTGCCGGCGCAGCTGCGCGAGCACGGTTTCAGCACCCACTATTTACAGGGCGCCGGACTGCGGTTCATGGCCAAAGACAAGATCATGCCGCACATCGGTTTCGATGCGACCCATGGCCTGGAATGGTTCAGCAACAGCAACTATCTGGAGTTCCCGTGGGGCAAGGATGACAAGGCGTTTTTCGAGGGCGCGCTGGATTACGTCGGCCAACTGAAAAAGCACAAACAGCCGTGGATGCTTACGTTGTTGACGGTCGGCACCCACCAGCCCTACTCCGCACCGGACGATTATCTGCAGCGCTATGAGACGCCGAAGCAGGCCGCCGTCGGTTACCTCGACGATGCGCTGGACCAGTTTCTTTCGGGGCTGGAACGCCAGGGCATTCTGAAAGACACACTGGTGGTGATCACCTCGGATGAATCCCACGGCATCGACGGCGTGCGGCTGGCCTCTTCATGGGGTTTCAATCTGACGCTGGCACCGGAACAGGCGCAACTGCCGCGCCTGAATGCCGGGGTGTACGGCCACGTCGATCTGAGCACTTCGATCCTCGACTATTTCGACCTGCCCGTACCGACGGCGCTGAGCGGTCGTTCGCTGTTTCGCGACTACGATTCCGGGCGCGAAATCATGTCGTTCACCAACGGCAAACTGCGCTACCACAACGGTCAGGGCATTTTCTCCGAGTGCGACCTGCCGCGCCGGTGCCGCTATTACCAAAGCCCCGGCTTCATCGCCGAAAGCGCCACCTATAAAGGCACCTACAGCGGCCACCCGGCCCGGCAGATCGCCGCGCGCGCCGACGCCCTGGACCTGTCCTTGCTGCGCACGCCGCTCAACCATCGCTACCAGTTCGGCAGCAACAACATCATCCCTCTGCAAGCGCAGATAAAGGATGACTGGGCCGACAACCTGATCGGCGCGCAGTACCTGGAAATGCCCAAAGGCTCACACACCCGCGTACGCCTGACCGTGCGTTCGGTCGACCCGCAGCAGGCGGCGTACATTCAGCTAAAGGCCAAGGAATTCGAACAGGACGTGCAACTGGGTCTGCCGGCAGAAATGGTCGCCACGGCGGATCAGCCACTGGAGATGGATTTCAGTTTCGACAACCCACAACCGCGCAAGGCCTTTTCGTTTCATTTGTTGGGGTATGGGAATGGCGCGGTCGAAGTCAGCGACTTCAGCGTCATCACCGAATTGCCTGGCCAGGACGACATCCTCGACGACGTGCCGGAGGACGAGACCGCGCAATCGAGCTAACCCCTGTAGGAGCTGCCGAAGGCTGCGATCTTTGCTTTTGATTTATCGGTGAACAACAAGATCAAAAAAACGCAGCCTTCGGCAGCTCCTGCATGTGCGGCGAAAGAGTTTGCCTATCAGTGTCCAATAGTCGGGCTATTAGCCGAGTTGCCAACTCGGGTCTAGCCTTACCAGTCCGAAGTCGGCACGAGCCGGCCGCAGACCTGATAGGGATACGAACATGGCAAACGAATCGAAATGCCCGTTCAACCACGCCGCCGGTGGCGGTACGACGAACCGTGACTGGTGGCCGAATCAACTCAATCTGAAAATCCTCAGCCAGCATTCACCCAAGTCCGATCCGCTGGGCCAGGACTTCGACTACGCCAAAGCCTTCAAAAGCCTCGACTTCCAGGCTCTGAAACAAGACATCAAAGCGCTGATGACCGACTCCCAGGACTGGTGGCCAGCCGACTTCGGCCATTACGGTCCGTTGTTCGTGCGCATGGCGTGGCACAGCGCCGGGACCTATCGCACCGCCGATGGCCGGGGTGGTGCCGGTTCCGGTCAGCAACGCTTTGCGCCGCTCAACAGCTGGCCGGACAACGTCAGCCTCGACAAGGCCCGCCGCCTGCTCTGGCCGATCAAGCAAAAATACGGACGCAACATTTCCTGGGCCGACCTGATCGTGCTCACCGGCAACGTCGCCCTGGAATCCATGGGCTTCAAGACCTTCGGTTTTTCCGGCGGCCGCGCGGATGTCTGGGAACCGGATGAAGACGTTTATTGGGGCTCGGAAACCGAGTGGCTCGGCGGCGACAACCGTTATGGCAAGAGCAACGGCCCGGTGCAGGAACCCGGCGACGGCACGCTGGTGGCTGAGCCTGATTTGCATGGCCGTGAAGAAAGCCGCACCGATCAGGGCGAACGCAATCTGGAAAATCCCCTCGCCGCCGTGCAGATGGGCTTGATCTACGTGAACCCGGAAGGTCCTGAAGGCAACCCGGACCCGGTGGCCTCGGCCAAGGACATTCGCGAAACCTTCGGCCGCATGGCCATGAACGACGAAGAAACCGTGGCGCTGATTGCGGGCGGCCACGCGTTCGGCAAAACCCACGGCGCCGGCCCTGCCGACAATGTCGGTGCCGAACCGGAAGCGGCCGGCCTTGAACATCAAGGTCTGGGCTGGAAAAACGCCTTCGGCACCGGTAAAGGCGCGGACACCATCACCAGCGGCCTGGAAGTCACCTGGACCACCACGCCAACGCAGTGGAGCAACAACTATCTGGAAAACCTGTTTGGCTTCGAATGGGAGCTGAGCAAAAGCCCGGCGGGCGCCAATCAGTGGCAACCGAAAAACGGCGCCGGTGCCGGCACCGTTCCCCACGCTCACGATCCGAACAAGAAGCTCTCGCCGACCATGCTCACCTCCGACCTGGCGCTGCGTTTCGATCCAGCCTATGAGCAGATCTCGCGGCGCTTCCTGGCCAATCCCGATCAGCTCGCCGACGCGTTCGCCCGCGCCTGGTACAAGCTGATCCATCGCGACATGGGGCCACTCTCTCGCTACCTCGGCCCGGAACTGCCGCAAGAGGAGTTGCTCTGGCAAGATCCGCTGCCCGACGTAACCCATGCGCTGATCGATGACAGCGACGCCACGGCGCTGAAGAACAAGGTGCTGGATTCAGGACTGTCGGTCTCGCAACTGGTCTCCACCGCGTGGGCGGCAGCGTCGACCTTCCGCGGCTCGGACAAGCGCGGCGGTGCCAACGGCGGGCGCTTGCGTCTGGCCCCACAGAAGTTCTGGCAGGCCAACCAGCCGGAGCAACTGGACAAGGTGCTGAGCACACTCGAAGGCATTCAGAACGAGTTCAACAACGGCGCGGCCGGTGGCAAGAAGATCTCGCTGGCCGACTTGATTGTGCTGGCCGGCAATGCCGGGGTGGAGAAAGCCGCGCAAAACGCCGGGCATTCGCTGTCGGTGCCGTTCTCACCGGGCCGCGTCGATGCTTCGCAGGAGCAGACCGATGTCGAATCGTTCGGCTTCCTCGAACCGATCGCCGACGGTTTCCGCAATTACAGCAAAGGCAAATACACGGTTGCGGCGGAAACCCTGCTGATCGACAAGGCGCAATTGCTCACCCTCACCGCGCCGGAAATGACCGTGCTGGTGGGTGGTCTGCGGGTGTTGAACACCAACGTCGGGCAGACAAAGCATGGCGTATTCACCGACAAACCCGAAGCGCTGAGCAATGACTTCTTCACCCACCTGCTGGACATGGGCGTGGAGTGGACGCCGACCTCGCGGGATGCCGACGAGTTCGAGGGTCGTGATCGCCAGACCGGAGCGGCGAAATGGACGGCGACGCGGGTCGATCTGGTGTTCGGCTCGAATGCGCAATTGCGCGCCTTGGCCGAGGTGTATGCCAGTTCCGACGCGAAGACGCAGTTCGTCAACGATTTCGTCAAGGCATGGACGAAGGTGATGAATCTGGATCGGTTTGATTTGCGTAAATAGCTGTTTCTTGTGCCAATGAAAATGCCGCTCGTTGAGCGGCATTTTTGTGTCTGCTTTGCCCTCTCCCAATGGGAGAGGGGGAAAGGGAGCCGATCGAGGGCTTTTCAGATCCTGAGTTCGACTCGGTAATTCCAGGTCGGCGGATAGAAAAAGGCACCTCGGTCAGTCCCCTCTCCCTCTGGGAGAGGGTTAGGGTGAGGGGCGGTGATCATCAAAATCAAAAGATCGCAGCCTCGTTTCACTCGGTAGCTCCTACGGGATCGGGGTTACGCCAGGCTTTTGCTTACCACTTCGTACACGTCGCTGGACAACGCTCCGGACACCAGGATCCGCTCCAGTTCACCCTTCATCAGCGCCTGACGCGCGCTGTCGTATTTGCGCCAGCGGGTCAGCGGCGCCAGTTGGCGTGAAGCGATCTGTGGGTTGAAGCCGTTCAGTTCGATCACCAGATCGGCGAGGAAGCGATACCCGGATCCGTCCGCCGCGTGGAAGTTGATCAGGTTCTGTCCGGCGAAGGCACCGATCAGTGCGCGCACCTTGTTCGGGTTCTTGATGTTGAACGCCGGGTGCTGCATCAATGCCTTCACGCGCCCCAGCCCGCCTGGCAAGGTGCTGCCGGCCTGCACGCTGAACCACTGATCCATGACCAGCGGATTGTCCTTGAAGTGCTCGGCGAAACTGGCCAAAGCCACGGCCTTCTGCTCTTCGAAAGGCGAGTTGACCAGCACCGCCAGCGCAGTCAGCCGCTCAGTCATGTTGTCGGCCGTCTCGAACTGCTCCAGCGCTGCCGCCAGGACTTCCGGCTTGCCGCTGAGCATCAGGTACGACAGGGCAATATTCTGCAGCGCGCGTCGGGCGAAGTGCTCGGCCTCGGCTACGTACGGAGTCTTTTTCGACAGATCGCGGTTGGCCTGATAACGCAGCCACAGCGCTTCGAACAAGCCTTCGGCCAGTTGCTTGCGGGCAAATTCGCGCGCGACATGAATCGCCTCGACGTCGGCCACTTCGCTGATCTCGGTGAGATAAGCCTCACCCGGCAACGAGAGCATTTCGGCAACCATCGCCTGATCCAGCGACTCGTCGGACAGCACCGTGCGCAGCGCCGACACCAGACGCGGATCGAGCGTCAGGCTCTCGCCCTTCTGATGCTGAGCGATCAGTTCCTGCAACACTTGCACCGACAATTGCTGACCGGCATCCCAGCGGTTGAAGCCGTCGCTGTCGTGCTGCATGAGGAACATCAGTTGATCGCGGTTATACGGGAAGCTCAGTTTCACCGGCGCCGAGAAGCCACGCAGCAGCGATGGCAACGGCTGTTCGTTGATATCGATGAAAGTGAAGGTCTGTTCGGCTTCGGTCACCGAAATCACCCGAGTGGTGCCTTGTGCCGAGGCTTCACCAGCCAGACGCAGGGCGATTTCGTTGCCCTGGCTGTCGAGCAGGCCGAGCTCGACCGGAATCACGAACGGTAGTTTTTCCACCTTGTCCGGAGTCGGCGGGCAGCTCTGGCGGAAGGTCAGGCTGTAGGTTTTCGCGGCGGCGTCATAGGACTCGGACACTGCCAGACGTGGCGTGCCGGCCTGGCTGTACCAGCGCTTGAACTGACTGAGGTCGACGCCATTGGCGTCTTCCATGGCCTTGACGAAATCGTCACAGGTCACGGCCTGACCATCGTGGCGTTCGAAATACAGATCGCTGCCCTTACGGAAACCTTCGGCACCGAGCAAGGTGTGGATCATGCCAACCACTTCCGAACCCTTTTCGTACACGGTCAGGGTGTAGAAGTTGGAAATCTCGATGAAGCTGTCCGGGCGCACGGCGTGGGCCATGGGGCCGGCATCTTCGGCGAACTGGTGGGTGCGCAGATAGGCCACGTCCTGAATGCGCTTGACCGTCGCCGAGTTCATGTCCGAGGAGAAACCGGCGTCGCGGAACACCGTGAAGCCTTCCTTGAGCGACAGCTGGAACCAGTCGCGGCAGGTCACGCGGTTGCCCGACCAGTTGTGGAAATATTCGTGGGCTACGATCGCCTCGACCCGCTGGTGCGCGGCGTCGGTGGCGGTTTCGGCGCGGGCCAGCACGGCGCTGGAGTTGAAGATGTTGAGGCCCTTGTTCTCCATCGCACCCATGTTGAAATCGTTGACCGCGACGATCATGAAGATGTCCAGATCGTACTCGCGACCGTAGACC
Source organism: Pseudomonas sp. HN2 (assembly GCF_020736465.1). Taxonomy (NCBI): domain Bacteria; kingdom Pseudomonadati; phylum Pseudomonadota; class Gammaproteobacteria; order Pseudomonadales; family Pseudomonadaceae; genus Pseudomonas; species Pseudomonas sp. HN2. The sequence continues at coordinate 2,429,604 of NZ_CP085885.1, read as the reverse complement.
TCTTCATCCCAGCGCATGGATTTCTTCAGGCTGTTCATCGCGTGCTGGCACTTGTCGATGTTTTCCGGCTCGACGTAAATGCGCAGCGCGACATTGCGCTGGCTCATGGTGGTGAAGGTGTCTTCGACGCACCACAGATCACCGGCGACCAGCGCAAACAGGTACGCCGGTTTCTTGAACGGATCTTCCCAGGTCGCCCAGTGCCGGCCGTCTTCGCCAGGGCCGGAAGCGATCGGGTTACCGTTGGAGAGCAGCACCGGGTAGCTGTGCTGTTCGGCCACCACTGTGGTGGTGAACTTGCTCATCACGTCCGGGCGGTCGAGGTAATAAGTGATTTTGCGGAAGCCTTCGGCCTCGCACTGGGTGCAGAACATCGTGCCGGACTTGTACAGGCCTTCCAGCGCGGTATTGGTTTCCGGGTGGATGCGCACGCTGGTGTCGAGCGTGAACATTTCGCTGGTTGGCTGCAGGGTCAGGTGGCTGTCGGAGACTTGATAGTCGGCAGCGCTCAGCTCCTGGTCCGCCAGCGTCACCGAGAGCAGCTCCAGTTGCTGGCCGTCGAGCACCAGCGGCGGCAGGCCGGCGCCGCGCTCGGGGTTGCGGCGCATCACCAGTTGCGCGTGAACCAGGCTGTGGTCCTCGAACAACTCGAAGGTCAGGTGCGTTTCGTCGATCAGGTACTCGGGCGCCTGATAGTCCTTGAGGTAAATCATCTTCGGTTGTTCGGTGCGCATGCTGGAATCCTTATTGATGCACGGCGAGCTGGTAGGCCGTGTATTTACGAATGTTGATCACGCCGGTGTCGAAGATCAGGTACTGGCCCTTGATCCCCAGCAGCGTGCCTTCGGCAATCGGGTTCTTGTCCAGGTTGAAGCTGACGATTTTCGCCGGGTATTGCTCGACGGGATAGCGGATTTCCAGCGGTTCGACATCGGCAATCGTCTGAATTGCCTGTAGGCCGAATCGCTCCTGCAAACCTTGCAGGCCTTCGGCGCAGCTTTCGAACAACTGATCGCGCACCTGCGCCAGATCCACCGCCGCCGCATCACCTTTGAGCAGCGCGCGCCAGTTGGTCTTGTCCGCCACCTGACTGCGGAACAGGTCTTCGACAAACCCCGATTGCTGGCGTGTCGACACGCGCATGATCGGCAGCGCCTGACTCGCGCCCTGATCGAGCCAGCGGGTCGGCAACTGCGTAGCACGGGTGATGCCAACCTTGATGCCTGACGAATTGGCCAGGTAAACCACATGGTCGGTCATGCAGAATTTCTCGCCCCACTCCGGATCGCGGCAGGTGCCGGCGTCGAAATGGCAGCGCTCGGGGCTCATGATGCACAGGTCGCATTGCGCCAGTTTGGTCATGCACGGGTAGCAATAGCCCTGACTGAAACTGGTTTTGGTCCTGCGCCCGCAATGGCTGCAATGGATCGCGCCCAGGAACTCCAGACGCAGCGTGCTGCCGATCAACGGATTGACCGGCACCTCGACGTCATCCAGACGAAACGCGTACTGCACGTTCGGCCCGTCCAGGCGCGCCGACATTTTGCTGATTGCACCGCGGCCAATCTCGATCAATGGATGGCATCCGACTTGAACAGGATGTTCGGCACTTCGATCGACTTCGACGCACACTCTTGCGGGCCCATGTAACCGGTACGCTGGTCTTCCGGCAGGTTCTGGACTTCCCAGGCGATCATCGCCTGCAACGACAGCTCGCGCTGTTCGGCGGTGAGTTTGTTGCCGTCCGACCATTTGCCGATTTCCACGGCCAGTTTCAGGCTCTCGTAGATGTCCGGGGTGATGTTGCTGATCATGTCGTTGAAAGAGGACATCAGGGTCTCCGTGCTCTTTACTGAAGCAAAAATTTTAGACGGCCAGTTTACGGCGGTTATACAAACCGCCCAACAAACCGGTGAAGCATCCGATGAGTAACCCGCTCAGGTGCGCGGCGTTGGCGATCTGGCCGAAACCGATCAGCGAGACCAGCCCGGACATGCACACCACCAGCCACACCAGCATCATCACCAGCACCCCGCGCGGCAGGCGATAGGCCGGGTTCGGCGCCAGCAACTGGAAGATCCAGCAATGCCCGAGCAAACCGTAGAGCACGCCGGACAGCCCACCAAACAGGCTCGGGCCGCTCCAGACGAACTGCGCATAGTTGGACACCAGACTGAACAGCAGCGTCAGGCCGATCAGGTTGATGCTGCCCTGGCGCGACTCGATGCGCCGCCCCAGCTCCCAGTACCACATGCCGTTCATGGCCAGATGGAGGATGCCGAAGTGGATCAGCATCGGCGTGATCAGCCGCCACCACTGCCCTGCCGCCAGACTGTCGGCCAGCGGCGTGAAGTGGATGTACTCGCCAATCACGCGGAAATCGAGGAAGGTCAGCCAGCGCAGCGTTTCCAGATTTTCGCCGAGAAAGGTCAGACCGCCGACAATCAGGCTCAACAGCAGAATGAATCCGGTGGCCCTGGCGTGTTTCAGCTGCTCGGCAAAACCCGGCCTTTTGAAGGTCTGGCCCACAGGCATGTCCAGTTGCTGATCCGGGTCGCCGGCCGGGAAGCGCTCGTACAGCGAACGCACGTCCTCGCTGATTTCCTCCGGCGCCCACAGCACCTGCTCGCCCGCTTCTTCGCTGACCCGATGGGGCATTTGCATACGTTGCAGCAGCTTGACGAAGCCGCTCAAATCCACCGCCAACGGCAGGCGCAATACCGCTACCGCACTCATTGCAGCACCTCCGGCCGCTCGACATCGACCCAGACGAATTTTTGCGGATCCAGGCGCGTTTCCTGATCCAGACGATAGGCCACCAGTTTGCCGTAGAGCACGGCGCTGTAATCCAGGCACGCGAGGTTCGGGCGGATCGGCGCCGGTTTGCCGCTGCGCCAGTAGTGGCCGACGAACAGCAACGGTTCGTCGACGCCATAGCGCAGCAGGGAATTCTTTTCAATGGACGTCAACGGCGTTTGCGCGACAGGTTCCGGCAACGCATCTGGCTGGAACACGATATCGCCGTAGGTTTTCGGGTCGTCTTCCCAGAACTTGGTGCGGAAGAACGAACGCACCAGACCGTCGCCGCTGGTCATGGTCAGGCCGCCCGGCAGGCGCATATCGGTGCCGCGCAGCAAGCGGTCGAACACGGTGCAGGCGAAACTGCCGGGAACCGCCGACGCCTGGAGGAAATGCTCATCGACGCAGCCGTCGGGGAACAACGCCTGCAGCGGCTCGATCAAGCCGGCATCCCAGCAGGCGTGGACGACGCGAAACCGCCCGGCATCGACGAACAGCGGCAGCTCGTAGAACCACTGTTGGAAGTCATGCCAGTCACCGGGATGGTCCTCGAATTGGCTCAGGGTTTCCTGCAACAGCCGCGCATGGCGCTTGGTGTGTTCGCGCACGAACTGCTTGCCGCTGCCCGGTGGCGCCGGGGTGACCCAGCCGAGCGCATTGAATTCATGGTTGCCCATGATGCACAGCGCCTGCCCCGCCTCGACCATGTCGTGGACGATATGCAGCGCCTCGCGAATCCGCGGGCCACGGTCGATGATGTCGCCGACGAACACCGCCATGCGTGAAGGATGGCGCCAGACCCCGCCCTGCTTGTGATAACCGAGACGGTCCAGCAAGTGTTCGAGGGTCAGAGCGCATCCGTGCACGTCACCAATCAGGTCGTAACTGCGCGCGGGATCGAGCATCAGTCGCCTCCACCCCCCAGCTTGCTGCCCCAGCCAAGCTTGGTCCGGCACACCTCGTAGTAATTGTGATCGAGCGGATGAATCAGGCGCAGTTTCTGCGCTTTCTTGCTCACGGTAATGGTGTCGCCCGGTGCGCAGGTGAAGTGGTTCTGGCCGTCGCAGGAGACCTGCGGGTAGATCTGCATATCTTTGGACACGACGATTTTCAGCTCACTGTTGCCATCGACCACGATTGGCCGTCCCGACAAGGTATGGGGGTACATCGGCACAATCACAATAGCGTCGAGCTTGGGATGCATGATCGGACCACCGGCAGACAACGCGTAGGCAGTGGACCCGGTCGGCGTGGCGACGATCAGGCCGTCGGCCTTCTGGCTGCAGACGAACTGGCCGTCGATGTACAGCTCGAACTCGATCATCCGCGTCGATTTGCCCGGGTGCAGCACCACATCGTTGAGCGCATCGCCCTGCCCGATGGCCTCGCCATGGCGACGCACTTCGGCTTGCAGCAGGAAGCGGTTTTCCACCAGATAGTGGCCGTCGAGCACTTCGGCGACCTTGATTTCCAGCTCGTCCGGGCGAATATCAGTGAGGAAGCCAAGGCTGCCACGGTTGATGCCCAGAACCGGAATATTGTGCCTGGCCAGCGCCCGCGCGGCGCCGAGCAGGCTGCCGTCACCGCCGACGACGATGACCATGTCGCAGACTTCGCCGAGCATCTTGCGCGACGAGGTTTGCAGGCCGTGGCCCGGCAGGACTTCAGCGATGGTGTCTTCGAGGATCACATGCAGGTGACGGTCGAGCAGAAAGCGTTTCAGTCGGCGGACGGTATCCAGCACCTGGGAACTGCCCAGGCGACCGATGATGCCGATATTACGAAATTGCTCCATGGGACCTCTGCGGACAATCGAAAACGCGAAAACCCGATTATGGGCGAAAGCGCCAGATAGACAAAATCCTTTCAGCCTCAAGGGTGGGCTCAGGTTTAAGGCTATGCTCGCAAGATGATCCTGTTTCCCGATTTGCTTCAACTGCCCCATCAATTACGCCATCCCGAAGTGCGGGACCTGGCGTGGGTGATCCTCGCGCCGCCGATGCTCGCCGACACGCCGTGGCCGCAGCGTCATCCGCTGGCCGGCAGCGACTGGGTGCACGACCCGCAGCGTCTCGAACACTGGTTGCGTCAGCTCGACCGCGACAGTTACGGCCTGCTGCAATGGCTATCCCAGGCGCGCACCCGGCGTCTGGGCCTGTATTACGAACGCCTGTGGCAGTTCGCCGTGGAGCACGCACCGGGCATTGACCTGATCGCCGCCAACCTGCCGATCCGCCGCGCCGGGCACACCCTCGGCGAACTGGACATGCTGCTGCGTGACCGCGACGGCGTGCACCATCTGGAACTGGCGATCAAGCTCTACCTCGGACCGCAGGCTGGCGATGGCCGCGATCCGGCGCAGTGGCTCGGGCCAGGTTGCCATGACCGGCTGGATCGCAAACTGGCGCATCTGGCCGAGCATCAATTACCGATCTCGGCGCGCCCGGAAAGCCGCGAAGTGCTGGCGGCACTGGATATCGAAACCTTCAGCGCGCAATTGTGGCTGGGCGGTTATCTGCTGTATCCGTGGCCGGGGCAGGCCGACTCACCAAACGGCGCCCATCCGCAACATCTGCGTGGCAGTTGGCTGCATCAGCAGGACTGGCCGGCGTTTGTCGCGCAACGTCCGCCAGGACGCTGGCAACCCCTGCCCCGCCACGCCTGGCTGGCGCCGGCGCACTACCCGGCGGATCAGGTCTGGGCGGATGAGCATTTGCGTTTGTGGCTGCAAGACCTGCCAGCGCTGGCCCCGGCGCAATTGATGGTGCGCCTGACCGAGAATGCCCAGGGCGAATGGGAAGAGGCGGAGCGGTTGTTCCTGGTGGCGGATCTCTGGCCGAATGTCCCCGGCCAAGCCTGAGATTTGTGGTGCCTGTGCCACCGCCATCGCGAGCAGGCTCACTCCTACAGGGGAACGCATTTCAAATTGTAGGAGTGAGCCTGCTCGCGATTGGGGTCAGCCCGGTCTACAGCGAAAGCCGCAAAGCCAATGCCGCCAACGTCACCAGCAACACCGGTACGGTCAACACAATTCCGACACGGAAGTAATAGCCCCAGCCAATATGGATGCCCTTGCGCTCCAGCACATGCAGCCACAACAAGGTCGCCAGACTGCCGATCGGGGTGATCTTCGGCCCCAGGTCGCTGCCAATCACGTTGGCATAGATCATCGCCTCCTTGATCACCCCGCTGGCCTGACTCGCGTCGATCGACAGCAAGCCGATCAGCACGGTCGGCAGGTTGTTCATGATCGACGACAACAGCGCCGTCAAAACCCCGGTGCCCATGGCCGCACCCCACACGCCGTGGCCGGCGAATACGTCCAGCCACCCGGCGAGGTAACTGGTGAGTCCGGCATTGCGCAGGCCGTACACCACCAGGTACATGCCCAGCGAGAAAATCACGATCTGCCACGGTGCTTCTTTCATCACTTTGCGCGTGGAGATCTTGTGGCCGCGCGCGGCGATACCCAGCAGCAGCGCGGCGCACACCGCGGAAATTGCGCTGATCGGAATGCCCAGCGGTTCGAGGGCGAAGCAGCCGATCAAGAGGATCACCAGCACCGCCCAACCGGCTTGGAACGTCGCCTTGTCGTGGATCGCAGTGCTCGGGTTTTCCAGTTGTTCAGGGTCGTAAGACGCAGGAATGTCGCGGCGAAAGAACCACAGCAACATGCCCAACGTCGCCGCAACGCTGACGAAGTTGACCGGCACCATCACCGCGGCATAGCGGTTGAAGCCGATGTGGAAGAAGTCCGCGGAAACGATGTTGACCAGGTTCGACACCACCAGCGGCAGGCTCGCCGTATCGGCGATAAATCCGGCGCCCATGACGAAGGCCAGGGTCGCCGCTGGCGAGAATCGCAGCGCCAGCAGCATTGAAATCACGATCGGCGTGAGAATCAGCGCCGCGCCGTCATTGGCGAACAGCGCCGAGACCAACGCGCCGAGCAGCACCATGAACGCAAACAGCTTGCGCCCACTGCCGCGCCCCCAACGCGCCACATGCAGCGCCGCCCAATTGAAAAAGCCGGCCTCGTCGAGCAGCAGGCTGATGATGATCAGTGCGACGAAGGTGCCGGTGGCGTTCCAGATGATCTGCCAGACCAGCGGAATATCCGTGAGATGAACGACGCCGAAGATCAACGCCAGCACGGCGCCCAGCGTTGCACTCCAGCCGACGCCGAGGCCTTTGGGTTGCCAGATGACGAGGGTGATGGTCAGCAGGAAAATCAGTGACGCAGCGAGCATTCGCAGAAGCCTTCATGAAAAGTCTGATAGACAAAACTGTAGGAGTGAGCCTGCTCGCGATGGCGGTGTATCAGTCAGCATTATTGTCAGCTGAAAGACCGCTATCGCGAGCAGGCTCACTCCTACATGGGACCGTGTACGAGATTACTTCTTGTGTTGCTCTACGAACTGGCCGTAGGCATCGATGAATTTCTGCAGGAACGGCTTCACCGATTCGCTCAGCTTGCCCGCTTCGTCAAACGCATTGCCCGCGCCGCCCAGGTAGGCTTCCGGCTGTTGCAGGCAATGGATATCGAGGAAAACAAAGGTCTGGCGCAGGTGCTGGTTGGCGCCGAAACCGCCGATGGCGCCTGGCGATACGCTGATCACCGCGCCGGGCTTGCCGCTCCACGCGCTCTGGCCATAAGGACGGGAGCCGACGTCGATGGCGTTCTTCAACGGTGCCGGGATCGAGCGGTTGTACTCGGGGGTGACAAACAGCACTGCGTCGGATGACGCCACTTTCTGACGGAAAGTGCTGTAGGCTGCGGGCGGAGAATCGCCGTCGATGTCCTCGTTGTACAACGGCAGTTCACCGATTTCGACAATCTCGAGCTTGAGATTGGCCGGTGCCAGTTCGGCGAGGGCCAGTGCGACTTTGCGATTGATCGATGCTTTGCGCAGGCTACCGACCACTACAGCGACGTTGTAGACATTGCTCATGGAAGACTCTCGATGGTCTGTGGGAAGAGTCGCTAGTTATAGATGATCCAGTGACGCTTTCACCAGTGATCATTGGTTTTTCCTGCGCTAGGAATATTTTTTTCCTGTAAGAAAACTTACCGAGCTTGGTGACGGTCTACAAAGCCGCAAATCAAGCGTTTTATCTCCAGAGGTTCTAAGCAGATGGCAGCAGTACTCGTCGGTCAGTTTCATGCAAGAGACGCGGAAGGCCGTGTTTATTCCGTGCATGAATTCCAGGAATCGAACCCGTCTGCAGGCGGATCCACTGGCTCGGAGCCCATTTACAGACTGGCCATTGGCGATCGCGTCAACAAGGTCAGTGACAGCGAGTTTCTCCTGGTTCAATCAGGCATTACCCTGATCCGCGAACCTGAGCCAACCGTCGCTCAGTAACCTTGCGTTATGAGCAGAAGTCATGCGTGCAGACTTGGGGTAGGATTCAGCGTCTGACCCCACCTGCTGAACATGGACTTCACGCATGCGTTTACGCCACATCGAAGTGATTCAGGCGCTCTTGCAGACCGGTCACCTGGGCACCGCCGCCGAATGGCTGCAATTGCCCGTGACCGAGGTCGAAGAGCGTTTGCGCGAAGCCGAGAGTCAGCTGGGGTTCATGCTGTTTGCCAGCGTTCGCGGGCGCCTGCAATCGACGCCCGAAGCGCGCGCTCTGCAGGTGGAAATCGCACACGTCTATGAAGCGCTGGAGCCGGTGCAGCGTCTGGCCAGCAGCCTCAAGCAATACCTCGCCCCGCCCTTGCGCATCATTGGCACCCCGCCGCTGGCCCAACAATTACTGCCACAAAGTCTTGCGACTCTGCGCCGACGCTTGCCCGACGCACCTTGCAGCCTGCTCAGCGCGCCGACACGCGACATCGTCCGCAGCCTGTTGCTGCGCGAAAGCGATCTGGGCCTGAGCCTGCACGATCCCGAACACCCCGACATCCACTGTCAGCCACTGGCCCAGGGCAAGCTGCAATTGCTTGCGCCGCACGGCTGGCTGCAACCGAAACAGAAATATATTTCTTTGGCAGACCTGGCGGGTCAGGCCATGGTCGGTCTCGAAGGTCAGGATCCGCTGAGTCCGGCACTGGAAAACAAGCTGCAGGCGTTGCGCCCGGCACCGAGCATTCAGACCCGCGTGCAGACCCATCAGATGATGCGCAGCATGGTCGAGGCCGGCGAAGGCCTGGCCATCGTCGATCCGTTCACCGCTTTGGGCGCTCGCGCCGGTGGGCTGGACGTTTGCCCGCTGTCACCGGCGGTGCCGATCAGCCTCTACGCCCTGACCTTCAAGCACGCCGCGCCGTCAGCGGCGATTCAGTCGCTGCTGGCGATCATCACGGAACAAGCCGAGGCGATGCTGTCGAGCTGAGGGGTTTTTCCAACGGGTTGTCGAACAGGCGATACCAGAACAACGCGACTTCGGCGGTGTGTGGATCGATGCCGCGATAGCGCAGTTGATCGATGCCGCCAATCACGTAACCGCAGCGCTCATACAGCCGACAGGCGCCGAGGTTGTTGTTCTGGGTTTCGAGCATGATGCCCGGCAGCTTTTTCTTGCGACTCCAGAACTGCGCCACATCGAGCAGCGCCTTGGCCACCCCGTGGCGCCGGGCCGGGGCGTGCACAGCCAGTTCATCAATGTGGGCGAAGCCGTTCCAGTTGGTGCTGATCACCAGATGGCCGACCGGCTCGTCGTCCAGGTACGCCATGAAAATCGCGCTGTCGGGCGCGTTGTGAAAGGCGCTGAATTCCTCCGGATCGATGCCGTAGCACTTGCGGTACGGCACGATCGGCGTCACCGGCCATTGTGCGACCGGTTTGCCGATCACGGCGGCGCCATAGGCAGCGACCTCGAAACTGAAGTCGCTGCCCCAGATATACGGCGCAAAACCTTCGTCGGCGACGCGCACCGACAACCCTGGGTATTTCGGATTCATGACCGGTTGCATACTGGGAAAGGTCCTCATTCCTTGACGCAGCCGACGCTGTCGACCTTGATGTCGCGATGGATGATTGCCAGCGCAAATTTCAACTGTTTGTACATGAGGCTCAGTGTCCTGAGGCGGCAGATCTGCACCCGCCAATGCACTCAGGGTAGAGGGTTGCAGCGAATGTGGCGAGGGTGGCAACTTGGCTTCATGTCGCCAAGCGCAAAAAATCGCAGCCTTCCTCGTCTCTCAACTCTGGAATGCAATCCCCGTAGGAGCTGCCGAAGGCTGCGATCTTTTGATCTTCTGATCCTTTGATTTTTCGATCTTTCAGGCCTGCGCATCAGCCTCGGCAATCTGCGTCCACAACGCCGGCGCTCCCGCCGATTTGGCGATGATTTCCAACCGCACCAGATGCGCCGCCAGTTCGTCTTCGGTCGCGCGGATGATGCGTGCTGGCTGGCGATCGACCGGCAGGCGACGGATTTCCGTGGCCGAATTATCCGCGCCCTCGCCCGTGCCGTTGCCGTCGGAGGCGTTGCCGGCCAGCGACAGGCTGGTCTGGCCGCCGGTCATGGTCAGGTAGACGTCGGCGAGAATCTCCGAGTCGAGCAAGGCGCCGTGCAGTTCACGGCCGGAGTTGTCGACGCCGTAACGTTTGCACAACGCATCGAGGCTGTTGCGCTGTCCCGGGTGACGTTCCCGGGCCATCATCAGGGTGTCGAGGATCGTGCAGTGCTGGGTGATGTCAGCGCGATCGTGCTGGCCCATCAAGGCGAATTCGTTGTTGATGAAGCCAACGTCGAACGCCGCGTTGTGGATGATCAGCTGCGCGCCTTTGATGAATTCGAAGAACTCGTCGGCGACCTCGGCAAAGCGCGGCTTGCCGACGAGGAATTCATTGGTGATGCCGTGCACACCGATCGCCCCCTCGTCGCTCTCGCGATCCGGCTGCAGATAAACGTGAAAGTGCCGGCCCGTCAGGCGCCGACCGATCAGTTCGACGCAACCGATTTCAATGATCCGGTGACCATCGGTCACCGGCATGCCGGTGGTTTCGGTATCGAGTACAACGGATCTGGTGGCCATCAGTGCTCAGCTCTCAACGGGTCAATCGGGCAAAGGCGCGGATGTTAACACGCTCGGAGGGGTGTTTCAGTCAGACCGTGGCGAGCCCTTCGCGAGCAGGCTCGCTCCCACATTGGAATGTATTCCAATTCAAGGTCTGGAATACATTTCCCTGTGGGAGCGAGCCTGCTCGCGAATGAGCGCACCACGGACTATCAGGAAAACTCAGGACTGTTTGTACCCACGAACCTCATCCACGCCACGATTGGCCAACTGGTCCGCCCGCTCGTTACCGTGATGGCCGATGTGCCCGCGCACCCATTTCCAGGTGACTTTGTGGCGGTTGACCTGCTCGTCCAGTTCTTTCCACAGATCGGCGTTCTTCACCGGTTCTTTCGCGGCAGTTTTCCAGCCGCGCTTCTTCCAGTTGGCCATCCACTCGTTGATGCCTTTCATCACGTATTGCGAGTCAGTCACCAGCAGCACTTCGCACGGGCGCTTGAGTGCTTCGAGGCCGCGGATCGCGCCGAGCAGTTCCATGCGGTTGTTGGTGGTGTTGGCCTCGCCGCCCCACAGTTCCTTTTCGACGCCCTTGCACACCAGCAGAGCGCCCCAGCCACCCGGGCCGGGATTGCCCTTGCAGGCGCCGTCGGTGAACAGTTCTACGGTGTCGACGCTTTCCACGCTTTCGCTCATGCCAGTCTTTCCAGAAAAATGCGTGTCCTGCCAATCACGGATCGACAATGACCGCGGCCGGGACAAGCCCGGCCACAAATAAAAGAGGGTTTACGGTTCGATGCGGCGGCGGTTGACCTTGGCCATCGGCAGCGGAATCAGCTTGCCCATCGGCTCGCGGCGCTCCTGGCGCAACGGCCTGAGCCCCACCACGATCTTGCGCGCCACCAGCAAATAGAAGCCACCGCCGGACAATTGCCAGTCACCGGCCTTGCGTTCCCAGCCGGCCAGACGGTTCTGCCACTTGGGCGACGCGAGCGGCGGACGATAGCATCCGAAGCGGCGTTTCTCCAGCGCGAAGCCCAGCAGATTAAGCCAGTCGGCGACCCGCGACGGCGATATGCAGCGCGCCTTGCGCAGGGCATCGTTGGCGAAGAAATGCCGCAGACCCCACGTGCTCCAGGGGTTGATGCCGATGATCAGCAGATGCCCGCCCGGACGCACGCTGCTGGCCGCTTCACGCAGCAAGCCGTGGGGCGACAGGCAGAAATCCAGACCGTGCTGCATCACCACCACGTCGGCAGCATGCTCGCTCAACGGCCAGGCCTGCTCTTCGCAGACGATCTCGACCCCGGGCAACGGCGCCCCGAGCCGCACGTTGCGCTGCACTTGCGGCGCAGCGGGCGGGGTTTCGGCGGACGGGCCGTAATGCACCAGATAACCGCCGAAGAACCGGCCGAGCTCGTCATCGAGCATGCGCCGTTCTTCATCCAGCAGAAATTGCCCGAGCGGCCCCGACAGCCATTCGCGGGCGGCGCTGATCAATGCCAGCCAGTCGGGATCGGCCTGAGCGAACGCTTTATCGGTCATGTCATTCTCCAACGCGCCAGGAACTACTAAGATGCGCCAATGTTTTCCGCTTGGCGAATTCCGACGATGATACAGATCAGTGCCCTGCCCGCCTTCACCGACAACTACATCTGGTTGTTACAGGATCATCAGACCCAGCGCTGTGCGGTGGTCGATCCGGGCGACGCCGCCCCGGTGCAGGCGTGGCTCGACGCGCATCCAGACTGGGTGCTCAGCGACATCCTGATTACCCACCATCACCATGATCATGTCGGCGGTGTCGAGCGCCTGAAAGCGGCGACCGGTGCCAAAGTCTACGGCCCGGCCAGCGAACGCATCCCGGCGCGCGACGTAGCGCTGAAAGACAACGACAGCGTCAGCGTGCTCGGCTGGGACTTCGATGTGTATGCGGTGCCCGGCCACACCCTGGGGCACATCGCCTATTACCACCATGGTCTGCTGTTCTGCGGCGACACCCTGTTCGCCGCCGGTTGCGGCCGGCTGTTCGAAGGCACACCCGAGCAGATGTATCACTCGCTCAGCCGTCTCGCGGCCCTGCCGGAAGATACGCTGGTCTACTGCACCCATGAATACACTTTGAGCAATCTCAAATTTGCCGCCGCCGTCGAGCCAGGCAATCCGCACACTGCCGCTCGTCTGGAAAAGGTTACTCAACAACGGCAGAACGGCGTTATGACGCTGCCGTCGACGCTGGCCCTGGAAAAGCTCACCAATCCGTTTTTACGCACTTCTGAAACATTGGTTACACAAAAAGTGGACGAACGGGAAGGCGCTCAAAACCGGGCGCCGAGCGAGGTGTTTGCAGTGTTGCGAGCCTGGAAAGACACGTTCTGAGCAAGCGGCTGGCGGGCACGGAAATTCTCAATGGTTGACCGCAGGGGGTGCGCTTTCTAGAATCGCCCGACATTTTTGCCCGGAACTTACTTCCAGCCAATGTCGTCATCCATACGTAAGTCCGTCAATTCAGATGCTTTGACCCGCCTGGCGCAAGCCATCGCGGTGGCTGTGTCCGCCACGCTGGCGGGTTGTTCCAGCCACGCTCCGCAGACTGAAGCGACGCACACGCCGAACATTGCTGCGCGAGCCAAGCAGAAGCCGATCTGGCTGACCGAGAAGCCCACTCCCGTGGCGCCCCAGGACATCTGGGAACGCATGCGCCAGGGCTTCCAGTTGCAGGAAGGCCTTGGCGTCAATCCGCGCATCGAGCAACAACGCCTGTGGTTCGCCAGTAACCCCTCTTTCCTCGAGAATGCCGGCGAACGCGGCAGCCTCTATATTCATTACATCGTCGAACGCCTCGAAGAACGCAACATGCCGCTGGAACTGGCCCTGCTGCCAGTGATCGAGAGCGCCTACAACCCGATGGCCTATTCCCGTGCCGATGCCGTGGGCCTGTGGCAATTCATTCCGTCCACCGGGCGTTACTTCAACCTGCGCCAGACGCGTTTCTACGATGGCCGTCGCGACATCACCGCTTCAACCACAGCGGCGATGGACTACCTGACCCGTCTGCACGACATGTTCAACGGTGACTGGCTGCTGGCTCTGGCGGCCTATAACGCCGGTGAAGGCACGGTCAGCCGGGCGATCGAGCGCAACGAAAAGCTCGGCCTGCCCACCGACTACTGGAACCTGCCGCTGCCAGCGGAAACCCAGGCCTACGTGCCGAAACTGCTGGCACTGTCGCAGGTGGTACTGGCGCCGGAAGCCTACGGCGTCAACCTCAACCCGATCGCCAACGAACCGTACTTCCAGGTCGTCGAAATCAACCAGCGCATGGACCTGTCCAAGGTCGCTGCGGTGGCGAACATCGACGAGGACGAGCTATTCCAGCTCAACCCGGCCTTCAAACAGCGCACCACCATCGATGGCCCGCAGCATTTGCTGGTGCCGACGTCCAAGGCGCAACTGCTGACCGCGAGTCTGCAGACCATGCGCCCGGACGAGCTGATCAGCCCGCGCTCGCTGAAGCCGGTATTCGAAGGCGCCGATCCGTCTGAAGTCGCGCAACTCAAGCGCGCTTATCGTGTCAAGCGTGGCGACAACCTCGGCTCCATCGCCAAAGCCAACAAGGTCGAGGTGAAGGATCTGCAGCGCTGGAACAAGCTGACCGGCAAGAACCTCAAGGTCGGCCAGACCCTGGTCATGCAGGACAACACCAAGCGTGCCCCGGCGCGCAAGTCCGGTCGGGTAAACACCGTGGTCGCGGCGAATACCAAGACCAAAGGCAAGGACGAGAGCAAGCAGCAGACCCAGTACAAGGTCAAGCGCGGCGACACCCTGTATGTGGTGGCCAAGCGTTTCAACGTCGAGATGCAACATCTCAAGCGCTGGAACCCGGGTGCGGGCAAGGCACTCAAGCCTGGGCAGATGCTGACGGTTTATCAGCCGCACTGACAGAAGAGCCCCTGAGATTTCGGGGGCTTTTTTTGGATGAAATTTTGTCGCGCCCTGAAGATCCATCCCCCTCACCCCAGCCCTCTCCCCCAAGGGGGCGAGGGGGAAAGGGAGCCGATCTCCAGGCTTTTCAAAATCTGAGTTCGACTCGGTTTCGCACGTCGGTGCAATTCGCCCTGACACCACGATCAGTCCCCTCTCCCTCCGGGAGAGGGTTAGGGTGAGGGGCTCTTTAACCCGCATCTTTTTCCTGTCCAGACAAGCTGTTACTGTACGGCCCACAAAGCCCAAGCCGCTGGATCGGATCTGACTTGAAGCGTGCCCTCTCCCTGCTCCTGATCAGCCTGGCCTTGAGCTCTACCGCAAGCGCGACGATTACCGAAAGTCATGGTTATGCGCAGTTCGGCACGCTCAAGTACCCGGCCAGATTTACCCACTTCGACTGGGTCAACCCGCAAGCGCCCAAGGGCGGCACGTTGCGGGTGATGGCGTCCGGCACCTTCGATACGGTCAATCCTTACACCTTCAAGGGCACCAGCCCGGTCACCACAGCGAACTTCCTCCAGTACGGTATCAACGAGCTGAACGAGCCGCTGATGGTCGGCACCGGGCAGTATTCGCCTTCCGGCGACGAGCCGGCGTCGAGCTACGGTTTGATCGCACAATCGGTGGAGTACAGCGAAGATCGCAGCTGGGTCGTCTTCAATCTGCGCCCCGAGGCGCGCTTCCATG
Source organism: Pseudomonas sp. HN2 (assembly GCF_020736465.1). Classification (NCBI taxonomy): domain Bacteria; kingdom Pseudomonadati; phylum Pseudomonadota; class Gammaproteobacteria; order Pseudomonadales; family Pseudomonadaceae; genus Pseudomonas; species Pseudomonas sp. HN2. The sequence goes on along the minus strand of NZ_CP085885.1, from coordinate 2,414,159 downwards.
ACGGCGCGCCGATCACCGCCTACGACGTAGCATTCTCCTATCGCCTGCTGCTCAAGGAAGGCCATCCGCTGTATCGCACGGCGCTGCAGGAAGTGCTGCGGGTCGACATCCTCGACAAGCAGCGCATTCGCTTTGTGTTCAAACGCTCGGGCAATCCGCTGCTGATCCTGCGTCTGGGCGAATTGCCGGTGCTGCCGCAGCATTACTGGAAAGATCGCGACTTCAAGGCCACCACCTTCGAACCACCGCTGGGCAGCGGGCCGTACCGCATCACTTCGGTCACGCCGGGGCGGCAGTTGATCTTCGAACGGGTCAAGGATTACTGGGGCAAGGACCTGCCGGTCAATCGCGGCAAGTACAATTTCGATCGCATGGAAGTCGAGTTCTACCGCGACAGCGATGTGGCCTTCGAAGCTTTCAAGGCCGGTGAGTTCGACGTCTACATCGAGCATCAGGCGAAGAACTGGCTCAACGGTTACAACTTCCCTGCCGTACGGCGTGGCGAGGTGATCAAGGCGCAGATCCCGCATCAGATCCCGACTCAGACTCAGGGCCTGTTCATGAACACCCGCCGCGCGACGTTCGCCGACGTAAAGACTCGCGAAGCGCTGGGCCTGATGTTCGACTTCGAGTGGACCAACCGCGCGCTGTTCAGCGACGCCTACAAGCGCGCCACCAGTTACTACCCCAACAGCGAATTCACTGCCTCGGGCCTGCCAGTCGGGCACGAGTGGCTGATGCTCAAACCGTACAAGGATCAGCTTCCGGCAAGGCTGTTCACCGAGCCATTCACCCTGCCGCAAACCGACGGTCGCGGCATTCCCCGGGAAACCATGCGCAAGGCATTGGCATTGCTCGCGGACGCCGGCTGGAAGCTCAATGGTCAGCGCTTGCAGAACGCCCAAGGCCAACCGCTGCGCTTCGAACTGCTGCTGGTCAATCCGAGCCTGGAGCGTCTCTACCAGCCGTATATCGAGAACCTCAACAGTATCGGCATCGACGCGCGCCTGCGCACCGTCGATCGCGCGCAGTACAAACAGCGCCTCGATCAATTCGATTTCGACATGATCTCGATGACACTGGGCCAGACCTTGAGCCCGGGCCTCGAGCAGTGGCAGTACTTCCACTCCAGCCAGGTGAACGTCAAGGGCAGCAAGAATTACGCGGGCATCGCCAATCCGGTGGTCGATCATCTGCTTGAACAATTGCTCGCCGCGCGCACCCGCGACGAGCAGGTCGCCGCCGGCAAGGCGCTCGACCGCGTGCTGCTCTGGCAGCACTACAGCATTCCCAACTGGTACCTCAATTATCACCGTCTGGCCTACCGCAACCGGTTGGCCTTTGTCACCACGCCGCCCTACACCCTGGGCCTGAGCGCATGGTGGCTGAAGTCTTCGGAGAAAGATCGATGAACCCTGTTCGCACCCTGCTCGTGCAGGCCAGCGGCTTGCTGTTCGCCGGGCTGGCCTGTGCTGCCCCGCAACACGCCGTGACCCTGTACAACGAGCCGCCGAAATATCCGGCCGACTTCAAGCACTTCGACTACGTGAACCCCGATGCGCCCAAGGGCGGCGTGTTTCGTCAGGCCGGTTTCGGCGGCTTCGACAGCCTCAACCCGTTCATCAACAAAGGCGTGCCCGCCGATGACATCGGGCAGATCTACGACACCCTGACCAAACACAGCCTCGACGAGCCGTTCACCGAGTATGGCCTGATTGCCAGCAAGATCGAAAAAGCCGACGACAACAGCTGGGTGCGCTTCTATCTGCGCCCGGAAGCGCGTTTCCACGACGGCCACCCGGTACGCGCCGAAGACGTGGTGTTCAGCTTCGAGACGCTGACCAAGGAAGGCTCGCCGATGTTTCGCGGCTATTACAACGACGTCGCCGAAGCCATCGTCGAAGACCCGTTGAAAGTGCTGTTCAAGTTCAAACACAGCAACAACCGCGAACTGCCGCTGATCCTCGGCCAATTGCCGGTCCTGCCGAAACACTGGTGGGCCAGTCGCGACTTCAACAAGGGCAATCTGGAAATCCCGCTGGGCAGCGGCCCGTACAAGGTCACCCAAGTGAAGGCCGGACGCTCGGTACGTTACGAGCGGGTCAAGGATTACTGGGGCAAGGACCTGCCGGTCAACCGGGGCTTCTACAACTTCGACACGATGACCACCGATTACTACCGCGACAACACCGTCGCCCTCGAAGCGCTGAAGGCCGGGCAATTCGATTACTGGCTGGAGATGACCGCGAAGAACTGGGCCAGCGCCTATAACGTTCCGGCGGTCACCGAGGGCCGTTTGATCAAGGAACTGATCCCCAACAGCAACCCGACCGGCATGCAGGGCTTCGTCTTCAACCTGCGCCGCCCACTGTTCCAGGATGTGCGCGTGCGTCAGGCGCTCGGGCTGCTGTTCGACTTCGAATGGACCAACAAGCAACTGTTCAACGGCGCCTACGTGCGCACCCGCAGTTATTTCGAAAACTCGGAAATGGCCGCCACCGGTCTGCCCGATGCCGATCAGCGGGCCGTCCTCGAACCGTTCCGCAGCAAACTGCCGGCCCAGGTGTTCAGCGAAGCCTTTGAAAATCCGCAGACCGACGCCAGCGGCATGATCCGCACCCAGCAGCGCGAGGCGTATCAACTGTTGCAAGAGGCGGGCTGGAAGATCGTTGACGACAAAATGGTCGACGCCACCGGCAAACCGGTGGTGATCGAATTCCTCCTCGCCCAGACCGAGTTCGAACGCGTGCTGCTGCCGTTCAAGCGCAACCTCAGCGACCTCGGCATCGACCTGGTGATCCGCCGCGTCGACGTCTCGCAGTACATCAACCGCGTGCGTTCGCGGGACTTCGACATGATGGTCGGCAGCTTTCCGCAGTCCAACTCGCCGGGCAATGAACAGCGCGAGTACTGGATGAGCGCCGCCGCCGACAAACCGAGCAGCCGCAACAGCATGGGCCTGAAGGATGCGACCGTTGACCAACTGGTGGAAAGCCTGATCAACGCCGACTCGCGCAAAAGCCTGGTGGCCCACGCCCGCGCGCTGGATCGCGTACTGCAATGGGGCTACTACGTGGTGCCGAACTGGCACATCAAGAGCTGGCGCGTGGCCTACTGGAACCACATCGGCCACCCGAAAACCTCGCCCAAGTACGACATCGGCATCAACACCTGGTGGGTCAAGCCTGACGCCAAACCGGCCGTAGAAGTCGAAACCCAACTGCAAGCCGACCCTGCGGGCACGGAGTAATCAGATGCTGGCGTATATCTTTCGGCGACTGCTGCTGATCATTCCGACCCTGTTCGGCATCCTGCTGATCAACTTCGTGATCATCCAGGCCGCGCCCGGCGGGCCGGTCGAGCAGATGATCGCCAAGCTCGAAGGTTTCGAAGGCGCCACCAGCCGGATTGCCGGCGGCGGTGCCGAAGTGGCGGTGGCCGGCTCGTCCTACCGTGGCGCGCAGGGGCTGGATCCGGCGCTGATCAAGGAAATCGAGCACATGTACGGGTTCGACAAATCGGCCCCGGAACGTCTGTGGATCATGGTCAAGAACTACGCGCAGCTGGATTTCGGCGACAGTTTCTTCCGCGACGCCAAGGTCATCGACCTGATCAAGGAAAAGATGCCGGTGTCGATCTCGCTGGGGCTGTGGAGCACGCTGATCATGTACCTGGTGTCGATTCCGCTGGGCATCGCCAAGGCCACGCGGCACGGCAGCCACTTTGACGTCTGGACCAGTTCGGCGATCATCGTCGGCTATGCGATCCCGGCATTTCTGTTTGCGATCCTGCTGATCGTGGTGTTCGCCGGCGGCAGTTATCTCGACTGGTTTCCCCTGCGCGGCCTGACGTCGAACAACTTCGATGAGCTGAGCCTGGGTGGCAAGATCCTCGATTATTTCTGGCACCTGGCATTGCCGGTAACCGCGCTGGTGATCGGCAACTTCGCGACCATGACCCTGCTGACCAAAAACAGCTTCCTCGATGAAATCAACAAACAGTACGTGGTCACCGCCAAGGCCAAGGGCCTGACTCGCCATCGCGTGCTCTACGGCCACGTGTTCCGCAACGCCATGCTGTTGGTGATTGCCGGTTTCCCGTCGGCGTTCATCGGCATCTTCTTCACCGGCTCCCTGCTGGTGGAAGTGATTTTCTCCCTCGACGGCCTCGGCCTGATGAGTTTCGAAGCGGCGATCAACCGTGATTACCCGGTGGTGTTCGGCACGCTGTTCATCTTCACCTTGCTCGGGCTGGTGGTGAAACTGATCGGCGACCTGACCTACACCTTTGTCGATCCGCGCATCGACTTCGCAAGCCGGGAGCATTGAGATGAACCTGTCCCCTCTCAACCGTCGGCGCTTCGAACTGTTCAAGGCCAACAAGCGTGGCTGGTGGTCGCTATGGCTGTTTCTGATCCTGTTCGGCCTGAGTCTGGGCGCCGAGCTGATTGCCAACGACAAACCGCTGGTCGTGCATTACGACAACAACTGGTACTTCCCGGCGATCAAGCGCTACCCGGAAACCGCCTTCGGTGGCGAATTCCCGCTGGAAGCCAACTACAAGAGCCCGTACATCCGTGAGCTGCTCAAGGCCAGGGACGCGTGGATTCTGTGGGCACCGATCCCCTACAGCTACCAGAGCATCAACTACGACCTGAAAGTCCCGGCGCCGGCGCCGCCCTCGGCGGACAACCTGCTGGGCACCGACGATCAGGGCCGCGACGTGTTGGCGCGGGTGATCTACGGTTTCCGCATCTCCGTGCTGTTTGCGCTGACGTTGACCGTGCTGAGCTCGATCATCGGCGTGATTGCCGGGGCACTGCAGGGTTTTTATGGCGGCTGGGTGGATCTGGCCGGCCAGCGTTTCCTGGAAATCTGGTCGGGGCTGCCGGTGCTGTACCTGCTGATCATCCTCGCCAGTTTCGTCCAGCCGAATTTCTGGTGGCTGCTGGGGATCATGCTGCTGTTCTCGTGGATGAGCCTGGTCGACGTGGTGCGCGCCGAGTTCCTGCGCGGGCGCAATCTGGAGTACGTGCGCGCCGCGCGGGCGCTGGGCATGCAGAACGGCGCGATCATGTTCCGCCACATCCTGCCCAACGCCATGGTCTCGACCATGACCTTCATGCCGTTCATTCTCACCGGCGCTATCGGCACCCTCACCGCACTGGATTTCCTCGGTTTCGGCTTGCCGGCGGGCAGCCCGTCGCTGGGCGAACTGGTCGCCCAGGGCAAATCCAACCTGCAGGCGCCGTGGCTGGGCATGAGCGCGTTTGCCGTGCTGGCATTGATGTTGAGTTTGCTGGTGTTCATCGGCGAGTCCGCTCGCGATGCCTTCGACCCGAGGAAGTGAAATGAATCAGGACAATCTGATCGAAGTGCGCGACCTCGCCGTCGAATTCGGTTTCGGCGAGCGGGTGCATCGTGTGGTCGAGGGCGTGAGCTTCGACATCAAGCGTGGCGAAACCCTGGCGCTGGTCGGCGAATCGGGCTCGGGCAAATCGGTGACCGCACACTCGATCCTGCGCCTGCTGCCCTACCCCATGGCGCGGCATCCGGCCGGCAGCATCAACTATGCAGGGCAGAATCTGCTGGATCTGAGCGAAAAGACCATCCGCCACATTCGTGGCAACCGCATCGCGATGATTTTTCAGGAACCGATGACCTCGCTGAATCCGCTGCATTCGATCGAGAAGCAGATCAACGAGATTCTCGGCATTCACAAGGGCCTGAGCGGCAAAGTTGCGACCAGACGCACCCTTGAGCTGCTGGAAATGGTCGGCATTCCCGAGCCGCACAAGCGCCTCAAGGCCCTGCCCCATGAATTGTCCGGCGGCCAGCGCCAGCGCGTGATGATCGCCATGGCCCTGGCCAATGAGCCGGAATTGCTGATTGCCGACGAACCGACCACCGCGCTGGATGTGACCGTTCAGCTGAAAATCCTCGATTTGCTCAAGGATCTTCAGGCTCGATTGGGCATGTCGCTGCTCCTGATCAGTCACGATTTGAATCTGGTGCGAAGAATTGCGCATCGCGTATGTGTCATGCAGCGCGGTTGCATCGTCGAACAGGCATCGTGCGCAGAGCTGTTCCGTTCGCCGCAGCATCCGTACACTCGGGAATTGCTCGGCGCGGAGCCCAGCGGCGGCCCGGCAACCAATGCAATCGGTGCGCCGCTGCTCGAAGTCGAGGACCTGAAAGTCTGGTTCCCGATCAAGAAAGGCCTGCTCAAGCGCACGGTGGATTACGTCAAGGCAGTGGACGGCATCAATTTCAGCCTGCCTCAGGGTCAGACCCTGGGGATTGTCGGCGAAAGCGGTTCCGGCAAATCCACCCTCGGTCTGGCAATTTTGCGCCTGATCGGCAGCCAGGGCGCGATCCGCTTTGAAGGCAAGCAGCTAGACTGCCTGACGCAAAGCGAGGTTCGTCCGCTGCGCCGGGAAATGCAGGTGGTGTTTCAGGACCCGTTTGGCAGCCTGAGCCCACGCATGTGCGTCAATGACATCGTTGGCGAAGGCCTGCGGATACACAAGATGGGCACCGCCGCCGAACAGGAAGCGGCGATCATCGCGGCATTGAAGGAGGTAGGTCTGGATCCGGAAACCCGGCACCGCTACCCCCACGAATTTTCCGGTGGGCAACGGCAGCGAATCGCCATTGCCCGGGCTTTGGTGCTGAAACCGGCGCTGATCCTGCTGGACGAGCCGACTTCGGCGCTCGACCGGACGGTGCAGCGGCAAGTGGTGGAGCTGTTGCGTTCACTGCAAGCCAAGTACAACCTGACGTATTTGTTCATCAGCCATGATCTGGCTGTCGTCAAAGCGCTGAGCCACCAACTGATGGTGGTCAAGCATGGCCAAGTGGTCGAACAGGGAGACGCGCAAAGTATCTTTGCCGCCCCCCGACATCCGTATACACAGCAGTTGCTGGAAGCCGCTTTTCTGGCACCAGCCACTGCGCAATAACCTGAAAGAGGAGCAACACATGGGTTTTCTCGCCGGTAAGCGCGTACTGATCGTCGGTGTCGCCAGCAAGCTGTCCATCGCATCCGGCATCGCTGCCGCCATGCATCGCGAGGGCGCTGAGCTTGCCTTCACTTATCAGAACGACAAACTCAAGGGTCGCGTCGAAGAATTCGCACAAGGCTGGGGTTCGAGCCCTGAGCTGTGCTTCCCGTGCGACGTGGCCAGCGATGAAGAAATCGCCAAGGTCTTCGAAGAACTGAGCAAGAAGTGGGACGGCCTGGACTGCATCGTGCATTCCGTCGGCTTCGCACCGGGCGACCAACTGGACGGCGACTTCACCGAAGCCACCACCCGTGAAGGTTTCCGCATCGCTCACGACATCAGCGCCTACAGCTTCGTGGCGCTGGCCAAGGCCGGTCGCGAAATGATGAAAGGCCGCAACGGCAGCCTGCTGACCCTGTCGTACCTGGGCGCCGAGCGCACCATGCCGAACTACAACGTGATGGGCATGGCCAAGGCTTCGCTGGAAGCCGGCGTCCGTTACCTGGCCGGTTCCCTGGGCCCGGACGGCACCCGCGTCAACTGCGTGTCGGCTGGCCCGATCCGCACCCTGGCCGCTTCCGGCATCAAGAACTTCCGCAAGATGCTGGCCGCCAACGAAGCGCAGACTCCGCTGCGCCGCAACGTCACCATCGAAGAAGTCGGCAACGCCGGCGCCTTCCTGTGCTCCGACCTGGCGTCGGGCATCAGCGGTGAAATCATGTACGTCGACGGCGGTTTCAACACCACCGCCATGGGCAACATCGAAGAGTGATCTTCATGTAGTCAGGAAAAACCCGCCGCATCCGGCGGGTTTTTTTATGCCCGCGGAAAAACTCATCGCACTACATATCTACCGCCAGCCACCGCGCCCCTCCTTCAATACTCGTCGCTTGATGCTTATCAACCGCCTGGGAGGCGCAGATGAACGACACACCGGTACATGTACAGACGCTGATCCAGAACCTTATTGCCGAGTTGACCGAAGTCCCGGTGGTCACGCCCGAGACCCCGTCGCGCACCCTCGAAGTCCCCCGCGGCTGCCTGCTGCGCGAATGGATGGAGCTGTACTGGACAGCCCTCGAACGCCCGGAATTTCTCGACTGGGCCAGCCGTTTCCACATCGATCTGGATACGCTGCGTCTGAAGGGCGACACACTGCAGGCGAGCACGCAATCGAACGGCGCCACCCGCGTGCGTACATTCACCCTGGACGATGATTCCGGCTGGTGGCAAATGGCGCCATTGCTGCTGTCGATCTCACAGCGCATCGATTCGTCAGGCCTGGGTCTGCCTTACATAGGTGGCAAGTCTGCCAACCCGCTCTACCGATTCCCTCGTGAAGTGGTCCTGGCGTTTTACGGCTATCCGGAACCGCAGAACCAGGCGCAGGCAAAAGTGATCGTCGCCGAGTTGAAGACCCGTGGCTTGCCCGCAATGGATGAGCAAGGCCTTACCACCTCAGCGGTTGTCAGCGAACGCAACGGGCAACTGGAGGATTTCCAGCGCATCGCGAAGAAAATCGATGAGGTGGTAACCGACAGCGATCCGTTCGAGCAACGAGGTCTTGCCGATGCGCTGGTATCGCTCAAGTCCTCCTCCGCTTCCTCTACCTCCGCCGGTGCGGCGCTCAAAATCGGCGAGCTGTTGACGCGCTATGGCATGCCAGTTCCGGAGAATGCGGCCGACGCCCGCTCACTGGCGCAGGATTTGCGCCGGCACACATGGCCCGCGTTGCCCTATGTCAGTGATTATGTGCAGACCGGCGACCCCATTCGCAGCTATCGCGAAAGCTTTGCCGATCTCGAAGACGGCAGGCATATCGTTCGGCGCCTGATAGCGCTGAGCTGGAACAAGGCACCCACGGCCCGAATCGATTACGAGGAATTCAGCGAGCCCCATCCGGACTCTGCGCTGGCAGAGTGGATTGCGCTCGGCCAGCGTGGATTGCAGGTCTTGAGTGCCAACCCTGATTTTCAGGCCATCCTGCGGCAGCAAGGCCTGCCCATCGACAGTCCACTGCTCTTGAGCGAATCCGGTCACGTCGGCACGGCCAGCCCGCAAGGCTGGGTAACGCTGACCGCACAGGTGGAAAAGCACTCGGATCTGAAACTCTATCGCGACCAGCTTAAAGCCAAGGCAAGCAAAGCTGGCGGGGTCTTGCGCTCGGACGGCAACGTCACGCTCGGGCAGATGCTGCGCTTCTACGATCTCCCTTTGCCGAAAACTGTCGAGCAAGCCCTCGCCCTGGCGAAATGGTACAGAGTCAATCTGCACATGAGTCCCGGGCTTATGAACCACTGGTACCTGTTAGGTCAGCCCTGGACTCAAACGGAGCGGTTCACCGCGCAACAACGTCAAAGCATCATCGACACCACGCAATCGTATTTGCCCGAGGGCTCGCCGCCGTTGATCGATTACCTCAGTGAGGGAATCGACACCGATCTGCCGCTCAATACGCTCAAGGCAAAAGCCGACTACTTGATCGGTTGCATCCTGATCACGCCACGCGCCCGGACGCTGGGCAATCAATTAGTAAAGAGCCTGGGGGCAGCGGCGCACAAGAAACGCCTTCTGGCCACCAACCGCGACCGTCTGTTGCTCGCAGCATTGATTCTCAGCCTGGAGCCGAGCGCCGGCGAGGACTTGAACCGAATCGTCGCCCAGCGTCTGGAAGGCCATGATTTCTGGGGCGACAGTTATGAGGAAGTGCGCCGGTTCATCGATCGCCAGCCCCAACTCGTCGGGGTCAAGAACAAGACACTGGCGACCCACCTGTTACTGTCCGGGATAGCACCGGAGTTTCTGATACGTGACATTCCGGGGTCACTTTCTTACATGAGTTGTCTTGAATGGGTAAGGTTCAAGCAAGTCGTGCTGTATATCGAAAGCCGGCTGCCGGGCGTGGCACGCTTGATGACCTACGAGCAACTGAGCCAACTGACGAAAGGCCCGGCACCGGCGGACTTCTACACGTTTCTGCGCGAGGACTCCTGTGCCTCGGTCCTTGTCGACTGGGCGGTCGCAAGAGGTGCGATCCAGCGTGATGAGGAATGCGCAGTGACCGTTTATGACAGCGCAACGCTGAAGCAGGCCGATGTGGTCTTTCGCAATCACAATCGTCTGCTATCGGGTTTTTATCGCCGGGCCTTCCTGTCGTCACCGCCTACGCCCGCCACTATTGCCCTGACGGATCTGCGCAAGGCCTTCGCTGATAACCCACACCTGACCGCGAAGGTGCTGTTCGTCCCCGCTTTGAACGCTGAAACATCGGTAACGCATTACTCCCTGAGCGATCTGCATATCGCCGGCAAGCTGACAGGCGACATGCAGGGATGGCAATCGAGCAATAAGCAGCTGCAATTGGCGCCCATGATTGCGTCGTTGCCCAGGCTGCACAACGTAGCCAGCTTCTTCCATGCGGCACTGACTGCGCGCTTGAAGCAAATGAAGGATGCGCATATCGCGTTTCTGAAGGAGGCGTTCTGTCGTTTACCGTTCGCGCAACGAGTCGACGTCGAGGACCATGAGCTGGAATTGCTTGCCGTGCGGCCGGTATCGGCAGCCACGGACAAGCCTGATGTCGCCAAAACCGCAGCGTTCGGCGTGCTGGCGCTGCTGCATGGCCGGCCAGCCAGGGTATTCGAGATCTTCACCTGCAGGGATGAAGTGGTGTTGCGCCGTGATATCGATATCACCCTTCTCAAGCCATCGCTGGCAAAAGAAGCGGCGAAATCGCTGGCCCTCGATGCCGAAGCCTACCGGCACGGTACCCTGCCCCGCGCAAACGCCACCTGCAAAGCATTTCTCACCCGCCTCGATATCCAAGGCGCACCGCTGGAGGAACAACCACGCACCGCAGTGCCCGATACGTTTTCGTCGAACAAGGTCGACGCCATCGCCAGGACGGCAGTACGTCACCTGTTCGAAGCTTATGAAGCGAAAGCCTTGCAAGAGGCGCTCGTTGCACCTGATCTCAAGGATGCTGAAGCCTGCCACGAGAAATGGCTGGGGTTTTATCAGAAGCTGAGCCCACCGAAACGCTGAGTCCTGGCGCGCATTGCGGGAACTCAACACCGGCAAATCCTGTAGGAGTGAGGCCGCTCGCGATAGCGTTCTGTCTGTGACTGCACACGCTGCCTGGCACACCGCTATCGCGAGCAGGCTCCCTCCGACAGATGAATTGCGCCCGCGCTAACAGCCTTTCAACGCCTGCTTGTGCGCATACATCGCGCCATCCGCATCGGCCAGCAGCCGGTCCACGGTTTCGTGTCGCGCGGGATCGTATTCGATCTGGCCGACGCTGAAGCGAATCGCATAACCGCGGTGCAGCGTGGCGTTGCGCTCTTCGAGGATTTCCTTGAGCCGCGCCATGATGCGCGTGGTTTCGACGTGACTCGATCCGGTCAGCAACGCGACGAACTCATCGCCACCCAGGCGCCCGACCACATCGCTTTCGCGAAAGGCAATGCGCAACACATCGGCGAAGGTTTTCAGCGCGCTGTCGCCTTCGGCATGGCCATACAGGTCATTGATCTGCTTGAAGTCATTAAGGTCGAAAAACAGCAGCGTCGCCGGCCGGTTCAGACGCACACAGGCATCCAGCGCATGCTGGGCCAGTTGCTTGAAACCGCGGCGATTGGACAGCAACGTCAACTCATCCATGCTCGCCATTTGCACCGCCGTCAGCTCTTGCTCGGCCATCTCCGCGAGGTCGCGCAACAAGGCGCGCTCCTCGTCGTCGAGGTTGCGGGGTTTGGTATCGATCAGGCACAACGTGCCCAACTTGTTGCCGTCCGGCACGGTCAGCGGATAACCGGCGTAAAAGCGAATATTCGGCGCGCCGGTGACCAGCGGATTGTCATGAAAACGCAGATCTTCCCGCGCATCGGGCACCAGCATCAGTTCGTTCTGCAAAATCGCATGGCCGCAGAACGAGACATCGCGCGACGTCTCGCTGACATCCAGCCCCACACAGGACTTGAACCACTGGCGATCCTTGTCGATCAGCGTGACCAGAGCAATCGGCACATTGAACAAGCGCTTGGCCAGACGCGTCAGGCGATCGAAACGCTCTTCAGGCGCCGCGTCGAGGTTGAGGCCGTGCAGCGCGTCGATCCGTGCAGCTTCATTGGCAGGTTTTCCGGGTACCAGCATCACATGCTCCATTGGCATCAATCGCCTTTAGAGTAGCGCTAAATGCGCGATGGCTCACCCTCAACGCCACTAACTGCCCGAAACAGGTTGTTGGCTGGGTGCAATGGAGCTTTGGTAATAGATGTAAATCGTCATGAAAGCTGTCTCATACGGATATTATCAAGTTTCGGGTGTCCACCCCCTATATATATGTTAATGCTTGGGCTCGCCGTGCTATTTACATATTCGAGCTTAAAACTCTCCCAACCACCCGTTGGAGAAACTACAGTTTTCAGATCGGGATACTCGGACCTCGTTATTCTTATATTGGATTGACCATTTATAAAATAGTCAAAGCTTAGTTCAAAGCATTGACCAACCGCGAGCCCAACGAATTTCTTTAAAATAGTTATAACGGGAGATTCAATATATTCCAGATAATAATCACCACCTCCTTCAGTAATTTTACTTAGATAGTATTTTGGATCTGTGTCGCACCAGCCATTTCGTTCTGATCGAGTAAACGTCGTCAAATCATCAAACAAATTTTTCACCGCATATACCCGCACCGGACAATTCACAGCGTCCGCTAGCGTGGCAGCCTTGAACAGTCCGACTCTCAGCTCGACTCTCAGGGTTGAACCTTCCTGGCACTCCCGCAACCACTGCACTTCGGCCGCCATGGCCAGTCCATCGACCTGATTGTTCGGCGTGCCCGCAGATGGTATGTACTGCCGCGTTGTCCCATCGCTAAGCTGTTCGATGTAACTCACCCACACAAGCGCGCCATACAACTGAAACGGCCATTGGTTGCACATCACACGGGTGGTGTCGCGAATGGATGCAGGATTGAACGAGTCGCCATCGATAGCTTCCAGTTGCGGCATCGGCAAGTTCTGCAATGAGCCGATGCGTAACGGCAAGATTTTGGAAGGCGTCGGCCCGCTGCCGCGTACCACGTCATAACAAATACTCACTTCTCTCTCGAGATTTGCGGCGGTAATCAAGGCAGCAATCGGAAAGTCGATGGGCGTTGCTCCCGTGACATATCGCCGCTCCGGCCGAACTGATCCCTCCCCTGCACGCCCTTCAATGATCAGATCGATGCCATCGCCGTCGTGCATCGCGGTGGTGTCGACCCTTACAGTGAACCCGCCTTGATGGGCATTGGGGTCGAGTTGTCCGCCGAGGGCTTCCAGCACGGTGGGCGCGTCCCATTGCGGTTTCGGCTCGCCGATGCTCAGGGTGCGGGTCTGCGAGTAGCGCGTCGGCTGACCCGAGGCAAAAATGACGTAGTAGCTCACGTCCACCTTGCCATTGCGATTGGCCTCGATGTGCGCGAGGTGCACGTGAAACGGCACGGGGTAACCGGCACTGTGCGTGCTCAGTGGAATTTCATATTTGGGGTGGGGTCCGCTGGTGGAGCCGACCCACCGCAGACCGACGATGTCGTCCTTCATCGTATCGACAAATGGTGCGGTCACGTCAGCGCCATTGGGCGCGTCTTCCGGCAGCAGGATGTCCTCGTCGTCCGCCTGAGCCACATCCGGTTTTTGCAGATCGGGCAGGGCATCCCCAACAGTGAGGTTCAGCGGCAGCGAGTTACGCACGCTGTTGAGCATCACATCGTCATTGGCAACGGTGTAGCGGACTTTCACCGTACCACCGTCCAGTAGCAGGATTTCCTTCGCCGGCACCTCGCGTACGATAGCTGTGCCTTCCGGTTCGTCAGCGACGATGATGCGGATCGGGTAATACGTATCGCCGCCGCCGAGACGTTTGCCCTCCCAGTGCACCGTGATCAGATCGCCCGGGCGGCGCGCCTGGTAATACGGCACCGACACCGAAGCGCGTGGCGCGTCCGCGGGCAGGTGGCCGCCGGAAGCCTCAACCACTTGTGGAGCCTGCAAACTGCTGATCTCGCCCTTGACACTGGCACTCGCGTTTTTCGAGGGGCGGTCAGGGACGCCATCACGTTTCAAGGTATACGCCACCAATGCCGACCCCATGGCGATGGCCTTGACCTTGGCGTTGGGAATCAGAAAGACAACTTGCAGGCCGACGCGAACGACGGGCAATTCGATCGGCCCGTGGACCACCTGCGATCCTTCGGACGGGGTCCCCGTCCAGGTCATCACGACTATATCCCCAGTCCTGAAATGGTCTTCCGAAGTGTTGACCAGCACGGTGACATCCTTTTCTCCCAATGTTTCCAGCTTGATTTCACCCGTCACCGGGTCAGCCTCCAGCACGATGGGCGCGCCTAGCCGGTTCTGTTTGAGATCAACCAGCAAATAGGTGGTAGCCGACCAGGGTGAGCGCTCGTCAGGATAGTTGCCAACCTCGTCGACCACCTGATAGTGCACGCTGATCCGCGTGCCATCGCCGACTTCTCCAATGCTCGCCTTGTCAATGTGTACGATCAGTGGATGATTGATCGGGTCTTCAAGGTGCTCGCGCGTGACGCGCTCGATAAGGCGCTTGGAGCCATAGATAAGGTGGATGGAGTCATTCATCTGCATGAAAGGATACGGCAGGATGGTGACATTCACCCCCGCATCCGCTTCGACCGGGCCGATACCATGGTCGATGATGGCTTGCGGAATGGAGTACAGCAGGTGTGAATGACCGTCCTCGTTGTAGTCATCATCAAACCCGCCGGGACGGTCGAGCTTGACCAGCACCTTCAGTTTCGGGGTGGAATCTTCCCAGTCCTGATGAAGCCGCTTGATCGAATAAAACAACGGGTAAACGTCACCCCGTACCACATGACCGCTGGGAATGCGGCCGTGCAACGGCTTGTTCTCCTCGCCGGTCAACAGCGTGTGGCTCCACACCTCATCAGTCGGATTGCCCCAGTAAACCCTGACTTCATCCCCCGCCGTCATGACGCCCCAAGGATTGATCGCAAAACGCAAGCCGCCTTCGACCGCTCCTACACCGAAGCCCCCGTCGTAGCCCTCGACGGGCGTCCGGATGCTGGAAAAAACCGGTGGCCTCAGCGCCAGCGGTTCGACGGGTTGCGATTGCGTTTCGTCTGTCGTCACGAGGGTGTTCATGGGCAGGCTCCGGGACTGGGGGAATGCGGAAGCCATGAAACCGCAAAATCCGGGCGTTCGCACCTGTCAGATATGACAGGTGCGAACGGATGATTGCGGGACTAAACTCGCAGGTTGCGTACCCCTGTACCGGGCGACACCGCTCAGCGTCAGCCGCCCGCCACCGGACACGGTCCGCCGGCATCGGCCCAGAGCTTGAATTGCTCGACGAAAATATCGTGCGGCACCGGCACCGGTGCGCGCCCTGCTCCGGGATTCCAGCCCCAGAGCACCAGTTTGTCTTCGCTGACGTGTTTTAACAGGGCGGCGAAATCGCGATCGCCGTTGCTCGCGCGGTCCTTGATCATCGCGCAGAGCTTGTCCGAGGGCAGGCCAATCCAGGCCATTTTGTGTGCCGCCGGTGGCAGGCTCCAGTGCGGCGCGCCTGGCGGCGCATGGGGGCCGTAACTGGCCGGCGGATTGCTTTCGGCATGGCAGGTGGCGCAAGGCAAACCGGCGGCGCCCTTGCCGTCCATGCCGCGCACCACATTCATCGCGTGAGGGATACCGGCGTCGAACTGCAACGGCGAATCGCCGGGAATGTGACAGTTCTGGCAGCGCGGGCTCTGGAAGACTTTCCGCACCGTGCCGAACGCTTTCAATGCCTGCTGATCCTCGGCAAACAGGTCCGAGGCATAGCCACCAAAGCCCAGCAAAACGACGGTGCCCAATACCAGATGTCGTTTCATCTCACACCCCCGACAGTTGCAGTGGCAGTTCGCGCAGACGTTGCCCGGTCAGGGCAAACACCGCGTTGGCCACCGCCGGCGCGGTCGGTGGCACGCCGGGCTCGCCGATGCCACCGGGTTTTTCGCTGCTGGGGACGATGTGCACTTCGACCACCGGCATTTCGTTGAGCCGCAACACCTGATAATCGTGGTAGTTGGACTGCACGACGCCGCCGTCCTTCACGGTGAGCTTGCTGTGCAGGGCCATGCCGAGGCCGAAGGTGATGCACGATTCCATCTGCGCAGTGATGCTCTGCGGGTTTACCGCAATGCCGCAGTCCACCGCACACACCACCCGATGCACGCGGATCGCCAGATTGTCCTGCGACACCTCGGCAACCTGCGCCACGTAGCTGCCGAACGACTCGTGCACCGCCACGCCGAGGGCATGCCCGGCGGGTAGCGCCGCGCCCCAGTTGGCCTTCTCCACCGCCAGGTTGAGCACGCCGAGATGCCGCGGATGCGCCTTGAGCAGCGTTCGCCGGTACTCCACCGGATCCTTGCCTGCCGCCGTGGCCAGTTCATCGATCAGCGATTCCATGACGAACCCCGTGTGGGTGTGGCCCACCGAACGCAGCCACAGCACGTTGATGCCGGTCTGCGGCGAATGCAGGTCGACCTGGTGATGAGGCAGATCCTTGATGTACGGACTGTCAGCCACACCCTCGACCGAGGTCGCATCGATGCCATTCTTGACCATTGCCGCCTCGAGCATCGTTCCGGTCATGATCGATTGCCCGACCAGCACATGCTGCCAGCTCAGCGGCAGGCCATCGGCACCCAGCCCGACCTGAGCCTTGTGCAAGTACATCGAGCGGTAATAGCCGCCGCGAATGTCATCCTCGCGCGCCCACACGGTTTTCACCGGCAGGCCTGCCGCTTTCGCGACTTGCACGGCTTCGGCGACGAAGTCCGAGGTCGGATTGGCGCGGCGACCGAAGCCACCGCCGAGGAATTCCGTGTGAATCTCGACCTGCTCAGGCTTGAGCCCGGTGATCTTGCTGGCGACCATCTGGTCGAGGGTCTGGAACTGCGTGCCGGTCCAGATTTCGCATTTGCCGGCGCTGATCTTCACCGTGCAATTGAGCGGTTCCATCGGCGCGTGGGCCAGATACGGCACGCTGTACTCGACCTCGATTTTCTTCGCTGCCTTGGCGAAATTGGCCTTGGCGTCCCCCGCCTGCGTGGCGGAAGTGCCCGGGGTCGCCGCCAGTTTGCGGAAGCTTTCCAGCAGTTTTTC
Source organism: Pseudomonas sp. HN2 (assembly GCF_020736465.1). Classification (NCBI taxonomy): domain Bacteria; kingdom Pseudomonadati; phylum Pseudomonadota; class Gammaproteobacteria; order Pseudomonadales; family Pseudomonadaceae; genus Pseudomonas; species Pseudomonas sp. HN2. Next base: position 2,396,957 of record NZ_CP085885.1, on the reverse strand, counting down.
GCTGCTCATGTCGGCCAGCGGGCCCAAATCCCAATTGACCTTCAGCGCATCGCGCCCCAGCTTCGCCGCCCAGAAATGCTCGGCCACCACCGCCACCCCGCTGGGCACCTGCAGCACCTTGTGCACACCGGGAATCGCCAGCGCTGCGGCGCCTTCGAAGGATTTGACCGTGGCGCCGAACACCGGCGCGCGGGCGACCATCGCGGTCATCAGGCCCTCGAACTGCACATCCATGCCGAACTTGGCGCGGCCGGTGATTTTCTCCGGGGTGTCGAGCCGCTTGGTCGGTTTACCGATGACTTTCCAGTCCTTGGCCTCCTTGAAGGTGATGGTTTTCGGATCCGGCACCGGCAGTTGCCCGGCGACATCGGCCAGTTCGCCGTAGGTCGCGCGCTGGTCCCCGGCGATCACCACGCCGGACTCAGTGCGAATCGTCGAAGGCGCGACGTCGAAGCGTTTCGCCGCCGCTTCCACCAGCATCTGCCGCGCCGTCGCCCCGGCCAGTCGGTAACGGTCGAATTCCATCCAGGTCGAGGTTGAGCCACCGGTGATCTGCATGCCGCCAAACGCCGGCAAACCGTAATCCGCCGCCGAGGCTGGCGAGTGCTCGACGCGGATTTTCGACCAATCGGCGTCCAGTTCCTCGGCAATCAGCATGGTCAGGCCGGTCCAGATGCCCTGGCCCATTTCCGAATGACCGAGCAGGACAGTGACACTGTTGTCCGCCGCGATGCGCAAAAACGCGTTGGGTGCGAACGTCTTGTTTTCATTTTCTGCCGCCCGGGCAAAGCGGTTGGCCCCGGGCACCACAAACGCCACCATCAGGCCGCCACCCAACACGGCACTGCCCTTGAGAAACCCCCGACGCGATACCGGACTGTTCATCGTCTATCTCCCACAGAATGAATCAGCCGATTTCGGCGGCGCGTTTGACCGCTGCGCGAATGCGCGGATAGGTGCCGCAGCGGCAGATATTGCCGGAGAGCGCCTGATCGATATCGCTGTCGGTGGGGTTGGGAATTTTCGCCAGCAACGCGGCGGCGGACATGATCTGCCCGGACTGGCAGTAACCGCACTGGACCACGTCGAGTTCCGCCCAGGCCTGCTGCACCGGGTGCGAACCATCGGTGGACAAGCCTTCGATGGTGAGGATTTTCTGCCCGTGGGCGACGGCAGTCGCCGGGGTGATACAGGAGCGTAATGGCGCGCCGTCAACGTGCACGGTGCATGCGCCGCACTGGGCCATGCCACAGCCGAACTTGGTGCCGGTCAGGTGCGCGACATCGCGCAGAACCCAGAGCAGCGGCATGTCGGCGGGGACATCGAGTTCCTGATCCTTACCATTGATATTCAGGGTCAGCATCGGGTGATTTCCTCAGGCTTACGGTGTTGCGCAGGGGCGTCGCTGTGGCGGCAGAAACTACGCACGCCCGCGCTTATCCCTTTCAGCAAAGCCTAAATTACGCTTGAAGCCAGACGTTGTGACCAGCGGTCATGCAGACCGTGGCGTTGCTCCTACAGTTGATAACGGCTCGCACTGAGTCGTCGTATCTCTGCGCAACCGGTCCGCGAGCCTCGCGGTTGTCCATCACAGGTCAGGAGTAACGAATATGGGCTTTGTCACCACTCGAGACGGCGTCGACATCTTCTACAAGGACTGGGGCCCGCGCGACGCCCCGGTGATCCACTTCCACCATGGCTGGCCGCTCAGCTCGGACGACTGGGACGCGCAGATGCTGTTTTTTCTCGCGCAGGGCTTTCGGGTGATTGCCCATGATCGGCGTGGACACGGGCGCTCAAGTCAGGTCTGGGACGGCCACGACATGGACCACTACGCCGACGATGTGCTGGCGGTGGTCAATCATCTGGGTACGAGCAACGTTGTCCACGTCGGCCATTCCACCGGGGGCGGCGAGGTCATCCATTACATCGCCCGGCATGGTCAGGACAAGGTCAGCAAAGCGGTGTTGATCAGCGCGGTGCCACCATTGATGGTGCAGACCGAAAGCAACCCGGGTGGCTTGCCGAAATCGGTGTTCGACGGCTTTCAGGCACAGTTGGCGGCGAATCGCGCGCAGTTTTATCGCGATGTGCCGAGCGGGCCTTTTTATGGCTATAACCGCCCCGGCGCCGAGCCGTCGGAAGGGATCATCGCCAACTGGTGGCGGCAAGGCATGATCGGCGGCGCCAAGGCGCACTACGACGGCATCGTCGCCTTTTCGCAAACCGACTTCACCGAGGATCTGAAAAAAGTCACGGTGCCGGTTCTGGTGATGCATGGCGAGGACGACCAGATCGTGCCTTATGCCAACTCCGGACCGTTGTCGGCGAAACTGCTGCCCAACGGCACACTGAAGTCGTATCCGGGTTTTCCGCATGGCATGCCGACGACGCAGGCTGAGACCATCAATGCGGATTTGCTGGCGTTTATCCGCGGGTAATATCACGAACGTACGCGATCCCCTGTAGGAGTGAGCCTGCTCGCGATAGCGGTGGATCAGTCAATACAAGAGTGACTGGCATACCGCTATCGCGAGCAGGCTCACTCCTACAGGGATCGTCGGTGTGCGCGAGATGGGGATAAGTCCTCTACCCCTCTCCGCGCCCCTTGCCTTCACGATCACCACGGTAATGCTTGGCCAACGGAAAATCCGGCAGCCATGATTCACGCCGCACAATCCAGCTCTCATAGGTCGGCTTTAACTGATCCGGCGCATCCAGCGCGCCGAGGTTGACCTCGACCTCATCACCACTGCGATTGAACACCGACGAGCCACAGCGCGGGCAAAAGTGCCGCCCTTGGTAGTCATGGGTTGCGCCGGTAATCGTCACCGCGTCTTGAGGAAAAATCGCCGAGGCATGAAACAACGCGCCGTGCACCTTGCGACAGTCAAGGCAATGGCACAGCCCGACGCGATAAGGCTCGCCCGTGACCTGAAAACGCACAGCGCCGCACAGGCAGCCGCCAGTGAATGTCTTCATGGTTTAGCTCCTTCGCACTTTGATAAACACAATCCAGATAGGCTTCGAAGAACCGCAGTGTTACGCCATGCAGCCTATTGCAGCTTGCATCATTGCTTTCGACCTGCCGAGGGGGATTGCTGCAGATGTCGCAAGATCCGCACAACGCGCAAATCGCGACGGGCATTCGCCGGCCAGAGCTAATACACTCAAGCGCTGACCTGCCGGGACGATCACGATGAAACACGCTGCTGCGAAGAACCCCGAGAAAGCCCCGCGTTTCTGGCGCGACGACGCCCTGCCTTTCATTGAGGCGCGAGCCATCGCTGATGGTCGCGAGGTCTGTTATGCGCGGCATTCCCACGCGCACTTTTCCATCGGCGCGATCACCGCCGGGCGCAGCACCTATGTGCATGAGCAAGCGCAGTTTGCGGTGGCGGCCGGCACCGTGGTGCTGATGAATCCCGGCGATGTGCATGCCTGTAATCCGATCGACGATCAGCCGTGGTCTTATGTGATGTTGTATGTCGAAACGCCGTGGCTGACGGATTTGCAGCACCAGTTGGGGTTTGCGGCGGAGCTGGAATTCCGGCGTTTTTCGGACACGCACCTGGCTGATGCCGAGCTGTTCGGCAGGTTGATGGGGTTGTATGAGGTGTTGATCGACGAACAGTTGGAGGCGCTGGCGAAACACAGCGCGGCGGTGGAGTTTTTCGGTGATTTGCAACTGCGCCTGAATCCGGCTGATCAGCCTGTACGTGAGCCGAACTTCAAGCTGGAACGCGCCGCTGATTTCATTCGTGCACATTGCACCGAAGTGCTCAGCCTCGAGGCGATTTGCGCGGCGGCGCAGTTGTCGCCGTCGTACCTGATTCGCGCGTTCAAGCAGCGTTACGGAATGACGCCCCATGCCTTTTTGGTCAATCAGCGCATCCAGTTCGCTCGCGAACGCTTGCGCCGCGGCCAGTTGATTGCCGATGTCGCGCTCCAGGCCGGATTTGCCGATCAGGCGCATTTTCAGCGAGCGTTCAAACAGCATCTGGCGGCAACGCCGGGCCAGTATCGCGGCTGAACCCAATCTCTGCTAACACACAAATCCCCTGTAGGAGCTGACGAGTGCAACGAGGCTGCGATCTTTTGATCCTGATCCTTAAAAGCAAGATCAAAAGATCGCAGCCTCGTTGCACTCGTCAGCTCCTACACGGGGAATGCGGTCAGGAAATCAGGTGATCAGGAGATAAACCGCGCTCAACGCCAGCAACAACGCCATCAGCCGATTGAACCAGCGCATCCCCGCCGCGTTGCTCAGATAGCCACGCAAGAACGTCCCGGCATACACCCAGCACCCCACCGACAGATAGCAGATCACCAGATACACCGCCGCAAATTGCCAGACCAGCCGCGCCTCGCCGTCGGCGACAAAGGCGCCCATCCCGGCCACGCAAGCAAGCCAGGCCTTGGGATTAAGCCATTGCATCACCGCGCCATAGAGCATCGACGGCGCGCGGCCGGACTCGCTGGCGTGCAACTGGCCGTCATCGCTGGCGAGTTTCCAGGCCATGAACAGCAGAAACGCCACCCCGGCCCACTGCACCACGCGAGTCATGAACGGCCACAACTGCAGGACTTCATGCAGTCCCAGACCCATCAGCACCAGCAACAGCACAAACCCCAGCGTCGCCCCTGCAACATGTCGCTGGCTGGCACGAAAGCCGTACTGCGCGCCAGAGCTCAAGGCGACGATATTGACAGGCCCGGGGGTGATGGAAGCGGCCAGGGCAAACGCCGCCATGGAAAGAATCAGACTCATTGCACACCTGCTTCAAATCGAGGAACGAGGTGGCTACGGTAGCGAGCACGGGGTTTGCGGTATTGAAGAAAATGACCCTGAGGATACGAATCTTCTGTAGGAGCGGTGGTTCAGTCAGCCCAGTGTTGGCTGGGCTGACGGCTTCGCGAGCAGACTCGCTCCCACAGGGTTTTGTGTGAAATCAAATTGCAGAGCCCACCGCAAGACCTGTAGGAGTGAGCCTGCTCGCGATAACGGTGGATCAGTCAGAACAGCGCTGACGGGACGGACGCCATCGCGAGCAGGCTCACTCCTACAGGGCGATCAGGCCAGGCGCGGCACGGTGAAACGGAACTCGCTACCCTGCCCCGGCTCGCTCTCGGCGACGATCTGTCCGCCGTGGGCTTCGACGATGCCTTGGGTGATGTACAAACCAAGGCCGGTACCGGTCGGATTGCCTTCCTTCACTGTCCAGTAGCGATCAAACACATGCGGCAAATGTTCCTTGGGAATGCCTTCGCCGCTGTCACGCACGATGAACACAATCTCATCGCCCACCGACTTGGCGTGCACACCAACGGTGCCCATGCGCGGGGTGAATTTGATTGCGTTGCCGACCAGGTTGGACAGCACCTGAAACAGCCGTTCAGGGTCGGCGTGGATGCGCAGGTCAGGATCGGCCTGGAAGGAAATGCTGATGTCCTTGTCATGGGCCAGCGGCGACAGCAGCGATTGCGCTTCTTCGAAGATAAGCCCGACGTCCAGCGCCTGCGGGGTAATGGAATAGCGCCCGGCGTCGATTTTCGAGGTGTCGAGCAGGTCTTCGAGCAGCGTGTTCATGCGTGCCGTGGCCTGTTGCATGGTATCGATCGCCGTGGAAATGCGCCGCGAGGTGTGCGCCCCCTCAGAGCTGAAGGCTTTCTGCATCATGCCGCACAGCATGGAGATCACAGTCATCGGGTTGCGCAGATCGTGGGAGACCACCGCTACCAGTTCGTCCCGCGCCCGCACGGCCTCCTGCTCGCGCCGTACCTGGCGGGCCAGATCGTTTTCCAGCGCCGAGCGACGCAGATCATTGGCAGCAAACCGATCACCGTGGCTCCACTTGGTGGAGATCCCGGCCATCTCGACTTTCCAGATCTCGAACGAGGTGCGCGGACGCAGGCGCAGGCCGGCGTCGGAGTTTTCCAGGTCCAGCGGTTTGCGCGGGTCGCCGCTCCAGTTGATGTTTTCCTTCACTTCCGGACGGAACCACAGCACGCCATTGTCCACCGGTTTGGGCAGGCTCATGGCGAGCACACCGCTGGCCACCGACTGATACTGCGCCGCCGGCGGATAAACACTGGACAGATGATGACTGGCGAACACCGGCTCGCCGCGCTCCTGCAGCCATTTGTGCAGGGCGCGAATTTCTTCCGGCGCCGGGCAGTTGCCGTAACGGTGCAATTGCTTGTCTTCGATGATCGCGATGCCGCCGGCATTGACCAGCGCCATCAGCGTCGCCGGCTGCTGGGCGAGGCCGTCGAACACGTTTTGCGGCGAATCGATCATCGCCTGGTTGAGCCGCGCCAGCGCTTCGACCTTCTCCTCGCGCTGGCGAGTCAGTTCCAGGGTTTCCATCGCACTGATCTGCAACGACAGGACCTGACCGATGGTCTGGCAAGCCATGCGCAACTCATGCGGCACGTGCAGCGGCTGGCGATTGCCGCAACTGATCAGGCCCCAGAGCTTGTCGCCCTTGAGCAGCGAAATGCTCATCGACGACAGCACGCCCATGTTCTTCATGTACTGGCAGTGGATCGGCGAGACGCTGCGCAGGGTGGCGAAACTCAGGTCCAGCGGCGTTTGCGTGTCGGGGCGCAACTTCGGCACCAGCGGCACCGGCTGGTAATCGGCGTTGGGGATGATCCGCAGCCAGTTGGTGCGATACAGCTCGCGCGCCTGCTCGGGGATGTCCGACGCCGGGAAGAACAGACCATTGAACACTTCCATCGACGGGTCGGACGCCTCGGCGATGACCTGGCCGTGGCCCTCCTCCTCGAAGCGGTAGATCAGCACCCGGTCGTAACCGGTCATCGCCTGGATTTCCTTGACGCTGATGTCGTACAAGGCCTGCAGCGTGGTCGCCGCTTGCAGGCGCTGGAGCATGCGACCCAGATGGGTGTTGACCCCGGCAACGTTGCGCGGCTGGAAATTCTTGACGTGGATCTCAAGCTCAAGAATCAGCACACCCTGATGGCGATGCAGCAAACCTTCGAACGAGGTGCCGTTGAGCTCGAAACGCAGCGGCGGCGCCTCGGAGAACGTCGCCTGCTGCAAGGTTTCCTGCACTTGCGCGGTGTGTTCGGCGCCGATCAGGCTGTGCAGCGGCTGGCCGATCAACGATTCCGGCGCGCGGGCCAGCAGGGTTTCGACGTTGGCGCTGACCTGAATGATCTGCAGCGCCGGCTCGCTCAGGGTCAGCAGCAAACCATGGGGCTGAATCGCGCCGGGAAAGCGGATCGGCTCGTCGGCACAGTTGGCCAGCAGTTCTTCAAAGGCTTGTTGGTCTTGCAGGTTCATGCCAGTACCTCCTGGCGCTCGAGCCACTGCTCGAAACAGCTGAATGTGGTTTGTGCTGCGCTGACCACGGCCGCGCGTTCGCTGGCATCCATGGGCCGGTTGCTCAGGTATTCGATGAACTCGCGCCAGCGCCGCCCGGTGGCAGCGCCATAGACATCCAGGAACGCAGCGCCGTTGTCGGCATCCAGATTCAGCCGCGCGGCGATTTCCCGGCGCAGGATCTGCCCGCCAAGGGTGGCGCCTTCGAGCACGTACAGAACGCCAAGGCTGGCAGCGCTGGAGTCGATCACCGGCAAGTCCTCGCACAGCGGCAAGTCATTGGCGCTCGCGCCCAGCGCGCGCAGGTCGGCGTGCAAGGTGTCGGCCTTCAGACGAGGCGTCAGATTGAAATCGTCCGGCACCGCCCCGCTGGCCAGCAACGCCCGTTCCAGCGGCTGATAGAAACCGTAATAGGCCGCCATCAAGCGTTCGAAAGCGCGGTTATCGAGGGAGTCGGAGAAAAAAGGAAGGCGTTTTTCCAGTGCGATGTGCAGTTCGGCTGTACCGGCCCGCAGATCTTGCAGCACCGGTGGCACATAAACCTCACGGGCCTTTGCTTGCATGTAGATCGCTCTTGGTGGGACCCGGCAGGGGCCATTCTGGGTGGGCACGGCGTGGAGTGGGAATTTATCACGCCACGCAGCTTTTTCTGACTGCCGAAGCGTTTTTTTCTGCCGAACCTCGACCCTATGACACGTTCAGAGTGGCGCCGGATCGAAAAAGTTCGACCGACGCCATTATCCTGCCATCCTCGACCGCCTCAGTCAGCGCCGCTGTCGTTCTGCACGGATGGATCACCGTTGGCTGGCACACTGGTGTCGGGAACGCGTTTTGACGGGTTACTGTGTTCGGCGCCAGGGTAACCGGGCAAACCACGAGTATCGTCCGCTGTCATGACATCTTCGCTGTCACGGCTGACGTCCCAGTCGGTGGTGGCGTTGGGATCTTCATCACGCCCGGCCGTGCCGATGGCGAAGCCGTCGTCGTTGGGATTGCCGGTCTCATTGAGAGCCTTGTCGTTGCTGGATGGGTTGCTCATGTCTGCCTCCAGAAAACGTTGATCGGACTTGTTTGGAAACGCCCTCGCCGCCCAAGTGCAATGGACAAGACCAACGGTGCATTCGCGGCACTGGTCGCCTCGCTTGAACCACCATTGCTGCGGGGGGTTCTGAAGAGAAACACTCACTCGAGCACCGCCATGAGCCATCCGCGATTCGGTATCGAGGAAGAGTATTTCCTCACTGATCGGCAGACCTTGAGCATGGTCGGCAGCCCGCCACCCCAGGCGATCGAGGCATGCCGGGCGGCGCTGGGCGTGTGGTTTGCCACAGAGATGTTTCAAGGGCAGATCGAGGTGGCCTCGCCGGTGTTCAGCGACTTTCTGCACGCCGGCGATTTTCTCCGCGGCAGCCGTCAGGCCCTGGGGGCAGCCCTCGAACCGTTTGGCCTGGCCCTGCTCAGCGCCGGCAGCCATCCGCTGGCCGACTGGCGCGAGCAGGTGCCGACCGACGAGGAACATTTCCAATATCTGTTCCAACGCTACGGCCATGTCGCGCGGCGCAGCGTGCTGTCAGGCCTGCATGTGCACGTCGAAGTGATCGAGCCGCGGGATCGTATTGCGGTGATGAACGAAGTGCTGCCGTGGACGCCCCTCCTGCTGGCGCTGAGCTGTTCGTCGCCAATCTGGGATGGCGCCGCCAGCGGCTTCATGAGTTACCGGCAGACAGCGTGTGACGAGTGGCCACGCATGGGTATCCCGCCGCTGTTTGCCGATCAGCGCCATTACGACGATCACCTGGCGTTTCTCACGCGCATCGGCGCGATCACTGAGCCGAGCGAGTGTTGGTGGGGTGTGCGCCCGGCGGCGCGCTTTCCGACGCTCGAGCTGCGCATGACTGACGCCTGCCCTCGGGTCGATGATGCGCTGACGCTCGCGGCGTTTTTTCGCGTATTGGTGGCTCATGCCAGTGCACAGCGGCGCCCCGGTCTGCTGTATGACCAGACCGCGCGCTCGATGCTGGAAGAGAACCGCTGGCGCGCCAAACGCCAGGGCACTCATGCGCGCTTTCTGGTCGAGGGCATCGACGGCGACTGTTCGATCGCGCAGTGGCTTGAACTTGCCGAGCAGCGTTTTGCCGAGACCGCGCAGGCGTTGGGCGCGGCGCAGTTGTTCGAACGTGCGCGGGCGATCATTGACAGCGGCAACAGCGCCGATCGGCAACTGGCGCTGTTCAACCTGGCCTCTGAGCAACCGCAAAACGGCCAACTGGCGCTGGCGCAAGTGACCGAACTGTTGCTTCAGGAAACGTCTGGCTGAGCGCCTTCGGACGGGCCTTTTAGTTCGACCTGATTGCCGTCCGGGTCGAAACAGTACAGCGACAGGCCGTAGCCCTCGGCGCCGAAACGTCTGGCGGCTTGCTCCACCATCAAACCAAACGATTCCAGATGAGCGACAAGCGCCGCTTCATCGAACGGCTCGATGCGCAGGCAAAAGTGGTCGACATTGCGTTTCTGCGCCTGCGCCGCGCCGCCGCCCTTGCGCCCGAGTTCGCCCGCCAGGTCGACCAGATCGATCATCGAGGTGCCGGCCCGCAAATGCACCAGCCCCAGCGGCTGGTTATGCCTGACCACTTCGGCGCCGAACACTTTGCCGTAGAAATCGATGCTGCGTTGCAGGTCGGCTACGCGCAGGACGACATGATCGATGCGCTGAATGGAAAACGGATGCATGGGTGAGCTTCCTTGAAAGCGGCGACCCGCTCATTGTGCTGCACCAGCGAAAAAATTCACTGTCGATTTTTCGGTGGAGCCATCGACAAAGCGGATTTACTCTCAGCCCATGAACATACCAGCCGCTGTCCTGCCACCCCACGCCGAAATGGTTCGCGCCATGCTCGAACGCGACACTGCCTATGAAGGCGTGTTCTTCACGGCGGTGAAAACCACCGGGATCTTCTGCCGCCCCAGTTGCACGGCGCGCAAGCCGAAACCGGAGAACGTCGAATTTTTCGCCCATGCCGACGAATGCCTGTGCGCCGGTTACCGCGCCTGCCTGCGCTGCAAACCGCTGGACGCCGCGGCGATCGCCCCGGACTGGGTGCAGCGCCTGCTCAACGCGGTAGACGCCGATCCCGAACGGCGCTGGAGCGATGCACAATTGCTCGCTGAAGGCATCGAACCATTGAAGCTGCGGCGCTGGTTCAAACAGCATTTCGGCATGACTTTCCATGCCTGGCTGCGCACCCGTCGCCTCGGCATGGCCCTGGGAGGAATCAGGCAAGGCGCGTCGATCGATCACGCCGCGTTCGACTCCGGCTACGAGTCGCTCAGCGGTTTTCGCGACGCTTTTCAGAAATCCTTCCACATTACCCCGGGCCGCGCCGCCAACAGTGAGCCGCTGCTGTTCACCCGCCTGACCACGCCGCTGGGGCCAATGATCGCCATGGCCGAGCGCCGTGGGCTGGTGCTGTTGGAGTTCCTTGATCGCCCGGCACTGACCCGTGAAGTCGAAGCGCTGCAGAACCGTTATGGCTACGCCGTCGCGCCGGGACACAACGCGCACTTACAGCAGATCGAGGTGCAACTGGCGGAGTACTTTGCCGGCAGACTCACTCAGTTCAGCGTGCCGCTGCACCTGCCCGGCAGCGCTTTTGCCCGCGAGGTGTGGGCGGCGCTGCTGCAAATCCCCTACGGCCACACCAGCACCTACGGCGCCATCGCCGCGGGACTGGGCAAACCCGGCGCCAGTCGTGCGGTGGGTCTGGCCAACGGGCACAATCGGCTATCGATCGTAGTGCCCTGCCACCGAGTGATCGGCGCAGACGGTTCGCTGACCGGTTATGGTGGCGGGCAACCGCGCAAGGCGTTTCTGCTGCGGTTGGAGAACGCTGCGCTGCAAATGACTCAACAATTGGCTTTCTGAAACATGCAACTCATCCAGCGAGAAGGGATTTCGATGATTACGCTCGACTCACGGCCGCATGACTGACGTGTACGACGCGGCCAGCGCCTTTCTGGCCGTAATAGACGCTGACTGGCAGCGCCATATCCGCGCCGTCGGCCCCTGCCTGCATCAGCCGCACCCGGCGCGCGATCCGTATGAGTCGCTGGTGCGCGCGATTGCCTATCAGCAACTGCACGCCAAGGCTGGCGATGCGATTCTCGGACGTCTGGTGGGGTTGTTTCCCGGACAGGCATTTCCGCGTCCGGAACAGATTCTGGCGACTGAGGTCGAGCGACTGCGCGCTTGCGGATTTTCAGCCAGCAAGATCGCGACGATCCAGGGGATTGCCCAGGCGACGCTGGACGGCGTGGTGCCGGATTACCCGACTGCGCAGGCCATGGACGATGAAACCCTGATCGAACGTCTGACCAGCCTGCGCGGCGTCGGTCGCTGGACCGTGGAGATGCTGCTGATCTACAGCCTGGAACGCATGGACATCCTGCCGGCTGATGACTTCGGTGTGCGTGAGGGTTACCGGCGTTTGAAGGGGCTGGACGTGCAACCGACGCGCAAACAGATGATCGAGATCGGCCGGACGTGGAGCCCGTATCGGACAGTGGCCGCCTGGTATCTGTGGCGGGTGGCCAAGGTCTAGACCGCGTTATCGTTTTTCGCGAGCAGGCTCGCTCCCACACTGAATCAGTGTTCGACGCTCTATTCCCGCGCTTCCGGGCTGAGGGGGAGATCGAACTGGCGCTGCAGATCTTCAGCCTTGAGAATCTCGAACAACGCCTGCGCCGCCGCCGACAGTTCATTGCCCGGCTCGGTCAGCACACCGATTGCCCGCTCGACCGAATCGTTCAAGGTCAGGCAATGTGCACCCAGCTCGCGCATTTGCCCCGCACACAACGCCGGCACCGCACTGACCCCGAGCCCGCTGGCGACCATGCGGCCGACCGTCGCCAATTGATGGCTCTCGAACTCCACTGGCAACTTCATCCCGCGCGCGTGCAAATGCTCTTCGAGCATCACCCGTACCGTCGACGGCCGTTGCAGGGTGATGAACGGTTGCTCCAGCAAGGTCTGCCAATCGATGTCGGCGCGGCCGGCCAGCGCTGAATCCGCTGGCACCACGGCGACAAAGCGATCGACATACAGAGGCGTGAACGTCATCGACGTGCTCTGCATCGGCGCGAACGCCACGCCGAGTTCCACCTGCCGGTCGCGGACCATTTCCAGCACTTGCTCGTTGATCACGTCGTTGACCGTGACGTTGACGTTCGGATAGCGGGCGCGAAAGCTCTTGAGAATCGGCGGCAGCAGATTGCCGGCAAACGACGGCATCGCCGCCAGCGTCACGCGCCCGCGTTGCAGGCTGAAACGCTGACGCATCTCGTCTTCAGCGTTGTCCCAGTCGGCGATCAACCGGCGCGCCAGCGGCAGCAGGGATTCGCCCTCCGGGGTCAGCGCGACATTCCGGGTATTGCGGCTGAACAGCCGCCCGCCCAGGCCCTCCTCCAGCGCCTTGATGGTCAGGCTCAACGCCGACTGGGACAGGTGCAGGCGCTCGCATGCAACGGCGAAACTCAGGCTATGGGCCACGGCGAGAAAGGCACGAATCTGTTTGATGGTCATGGTCGCTTTGCTCCAGTTGCGAGCGGCGAGCTGCAAGCTGCAAGCTGCAAGCCGTGATGTGATGCCCTCTGCAGGAGATCGCCGAAACATTGATTATTGATGTTTATCAATCAATCAACCGTAAAAATCAACTTAACAAATATATTCCACGGAGAGACACTCCAGTCATTCGGCTAGCCAGCCGCCCGCAAATAATAAAAGAGGTGCCTATGGCAGGTTTCGACAAGCGTGTGAGTTCCTACGAGGAAGCGATGGCCGGACTGGAAGACGGCATGACCGTCATCGCCGGTGGCTTCGGTCTGTGCGGCATTCCGGAAAACCTGATCGCCGAGATCAAGCGCAAGGGCACCCGCGACCTCACTGTCGTCTCCAACAACTGCGGCGTCGACGGATTCGGCCTTGGCGTGCTGCTCACCGACCGCCAGATCAGCAAAGTCATCGCCTCGTACGTCGGCGAAAACAAACTGTTCGAAGAGCAACTGCTCAAGGGCGACATCGAAGTCATCCTCACCCCGCAAGGCACCCTCGCCGAGAAGATGCGCGCGGGCGGCGCCGGCATTCCGGCATTCTTCACCGCCACCGGCGTCGGCACCCCAGTCGCCGAGGGCAAGGAAGTGCGTGAATTCAAAGGTCGCAAGTACCTGATGGAAGAATCCATCACTGGCGACTTCGCCATCGTCAAAGGCTGGAAGGCCGACCATTTCGGCAACGTCGTTTACCGCCACACCGCGCAGAACTTCAACCCGCTGGCGGCCACCGCCGGCAAGATCACCGTGGTCGAAGTCGAAGAAATCGTCGAACCCGGCGAACTCGACCCGACGCAGATCCACACCCCGGGCATCTACGTCGACCGGGTCATTTGCGGCACGTTCGAAAAACGCATCGAACAACGCACCATCCGCAAATAATTCAGGCCTACGGAGAACAACAACATGGCACTTACCCGCGAACAAATGGCTCAGCGCGTCGCCCGCGAAATGCAGGACGGCTACTACGTCAACCTCGGTATCGGCATTCCGACCCTGGTCGCCAACTACATCCCCGAAGGCATGGAAGTCATGCTGCAATCGGAAAACGGCCTGCTCGGCATGGGACCTTTTCCGACCGAAGAAACCATCGATGCCGACATGATCAACGCCGGCAAACAAACGGTGACCGCGCGGATCGGTGCATCGATTTTCAACTCCGCCGAATCCTTTGCGATGATCCGCGGCGGCCATGTCGACCTGACCGTGCTCGGCGCGTTCGAAGTCGACGTCGAAGGCAATATTGCCTCGTGGATGATCCCCGGCAAACTGGTCAAGGGCATGGGCGGCGCCATGGACCTGGTGGCCGGTGCCGACAACATCATTGTCATCATGACCCACGCGTCCAAGGACGGTGAATCCAAGCTGCTCGCCAAATGCAGCCTGCCGCTGACCGGCGCCGGCTGCATCAAGCGCGTGCTGACCGACCTCGCCTATCTGGAAATCGAAAATGGCGCTTTTGTCCTCAAGGAACGCGCACCTGGCGTCAGCGTTGAAGAAATCGTTGCCAAAACCGCTGGTAAACTGATCGTCCCGGATCACGTACCGGAAATGCAGTTCGCTGCCGAGTGAGGAATTCGAAAATGCAAGACGTCGTCATTGTTGCCGCCACGCGTACCGCGATCGGCAGTTTTCAGGGCTCCCTGGCCAACGTATCCGCGGTCGATCTGGGCGCGGCGGTGATCCGCCAGTTGCTCGAGCAGACCGGCCTGGACGGTGCGCAGGTCGATGAAGTGATCATGGGCCAGGTGTTGACCGCCGGCGCCGGACAGAACCCGGCGCGTCAGGCCGCGATCAAGGCCGGCCTGCCCCACGCGGTACCGGCGATGACCCTGAACAAGGTCTGCGGTTCCGGCCTCAAGGCTCTGCATCTGGGTGCGCAGGCAATCCGCTGTGGCGACGCCGAGGTGATCATTGCCGGCGGCCAGGAAAACATGAGCCTGTCCAACTACATCATGCCGGGCGCCCGCACCGGTCTGCGCATGGGTCACGCGCAAATCGTCGACACCATGATCAGCGACGGACTGTGGGATGCGTTCAACGATTACCACATGGGCATCACCGCAGAAAATCTGGTCGATAAATACCAGATCACCCGCGAACAGCAGGACGCCTTCGCAGCCGCTTCCCAGCAGAAAGCTGCCGCCGCCATTGAAGCCGGGCGCTTCGTCGATGAAATCACCCCGATCCTGATTCCCCAGCGCAAGGGCGATCCGGTCGCCTTCAAGATCGACGAGCAGCCACGCGGCGACACCAGCGCCGAATCCCTGGCGAAGCTGCGCCCGGCGTTCAAAAAGGACGGCAGCGTCACCGCTGGCAACGCTTCATCGCTGAACGACGGTGCCGCCGCCGTGATTCTGATGAGTGGCGAGAAAGCCAAAGCCCTGGGCCTGCCGGTTCTGGCCAGAATCGCTGCCTACGCCAACGCGGGCGTCGATCCGGCGATCATGGGCATCGGCCCGGTATCTGCCACCCGCCGCTGCCTCGACAAGGCCGGCTGGAGCATCGACCAGCTCGACCTGATCGAAGCCAACGAAGCGTTCGCCGCGCAATCGCTGGCCGTCGCCAAGGACCTGCAATGGGACCTGGACAAGGTCAACGTCAACGGCGGCGCCATCGCTCTTGGTCACCCGATCGGCGCATCGGGTTGCCGCGTGCTGGTGACATTGCTGCACGAAATGCTCAAGCGCGATGCGAAAAAAGGTCTGGCGACCTTGTGCATTGGCGGCGGCCAGGGTGTAGCGCTGGCGCTGGAACGCGCCTGATACGGAGTTCAAGGTTGACGGCGGATCCACGACATCCGCCGTTGGCCGGCAACAAAAAACCCGGTGCGCCTTGCGGTGTACCGGGTTTCTTTTTGCCTGTCCGAAATTCGTATTGGATGTACCACCGTCATCGCGAGCAGGCTCACTCCTACAGGGGGGACGCATTCCAAATGTGGGAGCGAGCCTGCTCGCGAAGGGGGCCTGTTCAGGCGCCAACCGTTCAAGGCTTGCGCAGCAGATAGGTATCCATAATCCACCCATGCTCCGCCCGCGCCGCTTTGCGCACCCGTTCGATGTCATCGGCGACATCCGCCAGTCTTCCGCTGAGCAGAATCTCATCCGGTGTGCCCAGGTAAGCGCCCCAGAAAATCTCGGTCTGGCGATCCGTCACCTGCTGGTACGAATCCTCGGCATCGAGCATCACCACCAGACTGTCCGCTTCACTCACCTGCCCTGCCGCCAATCGCCGTCCCGTGGTGATTTCCACCGAACGGCCGATCGTGTTCAGCGGTATCTTGTGCTGCGCAGCCAGGGCCTGAACGCTGGTAATCCCCGGTATCACTTCGTACTCAAATTCACAGCGGCCTGATGACTGAATCGCCTGAAGGATGCGCAGCGTGCTGTCGTACAACGCCGGATCGCCCCACACCAGGAAACCGCCGCACTGACCGTCGGACAATTCCTCATTGATCAGCCGCTCGAAGGTCTGCTGCTTGGCGCGGTTCAGTGCATCGACGCTTGCCGTGTAGTCGACATCGCCCCGCTCGCGCTCAGGACTGCTGGCTTCGATAAAGCGATAAGCGTGATCGGTGATGTAGCGCTCACAGATCTCGCGGCGCAGATCGATCAGCGTCTGTTTGCTCTGGCCTTTATCCAGCAGAAAGAACACATCGACCCGATTCAGCGCTTTCACTGCCTGCATCGTGATGTAGTCCGGATTGCCGGCGCCAATGCCGATGACCAGCAGCTGTTTCATCAGAATTCCTCTTCAAGGTCCATGCCCGGCAAGCGTAGACGCCAGATGCCGTTGAAGCGCAGCTCGATCACCGACAGCGGCTCGACATCGATCGCATTGAACGCGTTGCCGTGCAGCACCTGCATCAATGCAGCACGCATGACAAACGGATGGGTGACTGCCACCACATGCCCGGGCGTCGCGGCGACTGTAGCCAGCCACTGCGCCACCCGTTGTGTCAGTTGGCCGACCGATTCGCCGCCATGGGGCGCCGCGTCTGGAGCAGCCAGCCAGGCTGACAACGCGTCGGCGTGGTGGGCTTGCAAATCCTTGATCGACTGGCCGTGCCAGCGCCCCCAGTCACAGTCGCGCAGGGCCGGGTCGATTTCGCCATCGGCACCCAACCACGCTGCTGTCTGCCGGGTTCGCAGCTCCGGCCCGCATACCAGGCGCCGCGTCGCCGGGAATCGCGACCGGATGGCGTCAGACGCCACGGGCAACTCTTCAACAGGCTCGTTCGTAGGAAAACGCGCCAATTTTTGTGCGATGGTTCGCGCATGGCAAACCAGTATCAAACGGCTACTTGGCACAGGCAGGTACTCGGACGAAAGATATCAAAAGCAACGGTTCGAAATTCGTTAGCGGCCCATTGTGCCGTAAAACCGGATTTTTCAGGATTGCCCGCCCGCCAGCCGCTGAACCTTGGATAGGCAATGTCTGACACTGTGACAGGCAAAGGACTACAAGCCGACGCTACTTCAGCGTAGCCCTTGTTACACGGACGCCTTGCACACTTTTGGTGCCTGGCAAACCTGTACAAAAATTCGCTAGACATGTAGCACACATTACATAAATACTCTTTTAACGGATTGTGAAATGAATTCGACACCCCCATCCAGCAGGAGCCCGGATGCCCCCTCTCAGAGACCTGATCACTGACCCCGGCCTGGATCTGACGCCGTCAGAGCGCAAAGTCGTCCGCGCCCTGCTCGATCAGTATCCCCGCAACGGTCTGGGGCCGATGGCGCGCCTGGCCGAACATGCGGGTGTCAGCGATCCGACCATCGTGCGTCTGGTGAAAAAGCTCGGTTTTGGCGGTTACGCCGATTTCCAGGAAGCCCTGCTCAGCGACATGGATCATCGCCTGCGTTCACCACGCACGCTATTGCAGCCGCGCTCGCAGCAGAACAAGAACGATGCCTGGGCCCATTATCTGGCCGACAGCCATCGCTTGCTGGTTGACACTCAAGCGCTGACCCAACCCGAAGACGTACGGATCCTCGTGGAATGGCTGCTCGACAGCCGCCATCAGATCTACTGCTTCGGAGGCCGTTTCAGCATCCTGCTGGCCAATTACCTGCTTAACCACCTGCGCCTGCTGCGCCCCGGCTGCTTCGCCCTGGAAGACAACGCCCTGTTGCCTGACCGTCTGTACGATCTGCAACGCCAGGACGTGGTGCTGGTGTTCGACTATCGGCGCTACCAGACCCAAGCCCTGCGCGTCGCCACCGCGGCGAAGAACAACAACGCGCGGGTGGTGCTGTTCACGGATGTCTACGCCTCGCCGCTGCGCGAGATGGCCGACCTGATCATCAGCGCCCCGGTGGAATCGGCGTCGCCGTTCGACACCATGGTGCCGGCGCTGGCGCAGGTCGAGGCGCTTATCGCCTGCCTGACCTTGCGCGTGCCCGACCCTGCCGATCGCCTGGAAGGCATCGATGCCCTGCGCAACGACTTTGCGACTCACCTGCTGGAGGAAAAATAAGGATGTTCAGCCTTCCCCACCGCTCGCCACGGGACCTGCCGTTTGTGTTCGATCACACCGCATTGTTGCTGGTGGACATGCAGCGCGCCTGGCTCGAGCCGCAATTCGACCCGCACCTGAGCGGTCCGGATGCCGAGTATTTCCTCCAGCGTGCGCGCAGCCAGGTGGTGCCCAATCAGCAACGGCTGCTTGGCGCCTTTCGTCAGGCCCGGCAAAACGTGCTGCACACGATCATCGAAAGCCTGACCGCCGACGGTCGCGACCGCTCGCTGGATCACAAGCTGTCCGACATGCACCTGCCCAAGGGCAGCGCGCAAGCTCAGGTGATTGCTGAACTGACCCCGGCCGAGAACGAAATCGTGCTGCCTAAGACCTCCTCCGGGGTATTCAACTCGACCAACATCGACTACGTGCTGCGCAACTTGCAGACCCGTCATCTGATCATCGCTGGCATCGTCACCGATCAGTGCGTGGACATGGCCGTGCGCGATGCCGCCGACCGGGGCTATCTGGTGACGCTGGTGGAGGACGCCTGCGCCACTTATACAGCCGAACGCCACCACGCCTGCCTCAATGCAATCAAGGGTTACTGCTGGATCACCGACACCGACACCGTGCTCGGTCGTTTGCAGGAGATGCAGCCATGAGCGCACGCCTGACGCCTCTGCCGATGACCACTCTGGTGACCACTGACCTGATCGGCATCACCCGTGGCCGCTCGTTCCCTACCGACGAGCTTGAGCACTATCAGGCAGCGGGTTGCGGCTGGGTCCCGGCCAACAGCGCGCTGACGCCACAAGACATCATCGCCTCGAGCAATCCGTGGGGCGCGTACGGCGACCTGCGGCTGATCCCCGATCTGAACAGCCGCGTCACCGTCGGCAACGGCCCGGACGCGAACGCGCCGGCGCTGGATTTCATCCACGCCGATATCCGCGAGACCGACGGCCAGGCGTGGGGCGCCTGCCCACGCACATTGCTGCGTGATGAAATCGAGCGCTATCACGATGAGCTCGGTTTGCAGGTCAATGCCGCGTTCGAACATGAATTCAACCTGCACGCTGGCGAGGCCGAACATGCAGCGTTCTCTCTCGAAGCGCAGCGTCAGGGCGCCGAATTCGCCGGCTGGCTGCTCAGCGCCCTGCGCGCCGGCGGGGTCGAGCCGGAAATGTTCCTGCCGGAATACGGCAAGCACCAATACGAAATCACCTGCCGCCCGACCCTTGGCGTGGCGGCGGCGGATCGTGCGGTCAATGTGCGTGAAATCACCCGGGAAATCGCCCGGCAGATGGGCTTGGCGCTGAGTTTCGCGCCGAAGACCGCTCCCGAGGCGGTGTGCAACGGTGTGCATCTGCACGTCAGCCTGCTCGATCTGGCCGGCCAGCCCATGCTGTATGACGCCGGCACCAGCAACGGCCTGTCGAGTATCGGCCAGCACTGGGCTGCCGGAGTCCTGCACTATCTGCCGGCACTCTGCGCGTTCACTGCGCCGACGCCGCTCTCGTACCAGCGTTTGCAGCCGCACCACTGGAGCGCGTCCTATGCGTGCCTGGGGCAGCAGAATCGTGAAGCGGCGCTGCGCATCTGCCCGACCGTGACCCTGGGCGGCAAGTCTGCCGCGCAGCAGTTCAACCTGGAATTCCGCGCCATGGACGCCACCGCCTCGCCACACCTGGCGATGGCGGCGCTGCTGATCGCCGGGCGACTGGGCATCGAACAGCGTCTGGCGCTGAACGCGATCACCGATGAAATTCCCGATTCACTCAATGACGAGCAACGCAAGGCCCGGGGCATTGTCGCCCTGCCCGCCTCGCTGGCGCAGGCGCTGGATTGCCTGCGCGACAGTGCAGCCTTCAATGAATGGCTGCCCAAGCCGCTGCTCGACACCTGGTACGCCCTGAAAACCGAGGAACTGGCGCTGACGGAACAGCTCTCGCCCGCTGACCTGTGTGAGCACTATGCACGCCTGTACTGAATCCGCCGAACTGGGGTTGTTCAACCGCCCGGTCTATAACCTGAGCCGCGAGGACTCGACGAATCCGTTGATCCTCGTGTGCGAACACGCCAGTCGTTACATCCCCGATGCCCTGAACAACCTGGGCCTGGACGAGACTGCCGCGCGCGAACACATCGCTTGGGACATCGGCGCGCTGCAACTGGCCGAACAATTGTCGGAACAACTCGGTGCCACCCTGCTCAGCGCCAATTACTCACGGCTGTTGATCGATCTCAACCGCCCGCGCCATGCGCCGGACAGCATCCCGGTGCAAAGCGAGATCTACCAGATTCCCGGCAACCGCGAGCTGGATGAGGCGGCTCGCGAGTATCGTCGGCAGACCCTGTTCAAGCCGTTTCATGCACGTTTGCAGACGCTGATCGACGAGCGTATTGCCCAGGGCCAAGCGGTGCGCGTGGTCGGCATTCACAGTTTTACGCCGGTGTACTACGGCCAGCCGCGACCACTGGAAATCGGCGTGTTGTTCGGCCAGGCCAAAGCCTATGCCCAGCGCCTGCTCGACGGATTGCAAGCGCATCCTTTGAAAGTCGCGGGCAACCAGCCGTACAGAATCGATCCGCTGGGCGACATGACCGTACCGGTGCACGGCGATGCCCGAGGCCTCGAGGCCGTACTGATCGAAGTGCGCAATGACTTGCTGCGCAGCCCCGAAGCGGTTTCGCGCTGGGCCGGCTACCTGGCACCTTTGCTGTAAGAATCGCGGTAAATGATCGACCGACAGAACAACTAAAACGACCGATGGCTGACAAGGAGTTGCGCTTCATGGAAATTGAAGAATTCGGCTACAAGCAAGAGTTGAAACGTAGCCTGACGCTGACCGATCTGGTGGTATACGGGATGATTTTCATGATCCCCATCGCCCCGTTCGGTGTGTATGGCTATGTCAACGCCGAGGCACCCGGAATGGTGCCGCTGGCCTACATCATCGGCATGGTGGCGATGCTGTTCACCGCGCTGAGTTACGGCAGCATGGCCAAGGCGTTTCCGATCGCCGGTTCGGTGTATTCCTACGCGCAACGCGGCCTTAATCAACACGTCGGTTTCATCGCTGGCTGGCTGATGCTGCTCGACTACCTGCTGATTCCGCCGCTGCTGTACCTGTATGCGGCGATGGCGCTCAACCATTTGTACCCGGATATTCCCAAGGTTGGCTTCATCCTGGCATTCCTGGTCAGCGCAACGTTCGTCAACCTGCGCGGCATCACCTTTACCGCGCGGATGAACATCCTGTTCCTGCTGGCGCAACTGGTGGTACTGGGCATCTTCCTGTTCTACGCCTGGAATGCCTTGCACAACGGCGGCGGCAACGGCGAGCTGACACTGGCGCCGCTGTATCACCCCGAGACCTTCAACTTCGCCTTGTTGATGCAAGCGGTGTCGATCGCCGTGCTGTCGTTCCTCGGCTTCGATGCGATCTCGACCCTTGCCGAAGAAATCAAGGAAGACCCGGGCCGCAGCGTCGGCAGAGCGGCGCTGATCACCCTGGCGGTGATGGGCACGATTTTCGTGGTGCAGACGTGGATCGCCACCGATCTGGCAGCGGGCATGGGCTTCAAGTCCGCCGACACCGCGTTCTATGAAATCGCTGAAATCGCCGCCGGCAGCTGGCTCGCGACCCTGACCGCAGTGGCGACGGCGCTGGCCTGGGGCGTGGCCGTGGCGATCACCTCGCAGGCCGCCGTGTCGCGCCTGCTGTTCGGCATGGCCCGCGACGGCAAATTGCCGAAGGTGCTGGCCAAGGTCCATCCGAAACACAACACGCCGTACCTGAGCATCTATCTGGTGGCGGTGCTGTCGCTGCTGATCTGCTACCTGTTCATCGAGGCGGTCGACATCCTCACCTCGCTGATCAACTTCGGCGCCCTGAGCGGATTCATGCTCCTGCACCTGACCGTGATCAACCACTACTGGCGTCGGCAGAAGTCGGGACAGGTTGTGCGCCATCTGCTCTGCCCGGTGATCGGCTTCATCATCGTCGCGGCCATCATGTACAACATGGGCGTCGATGCGCAGAAACTCGGCCTGATCTGGATTGCCCTGGGTCTGGTTTATCTGTTCTTCCTCAACAAGCTCGGCGCCAGCACGGTGTTGCCCGATCCGAGCAATGGCTGACAAGAAAAAGAGCGGCGTCTGACAACAAATCAGGCGACCGCCGATTTAACGCGTGGAAACCGACAGTGATAGTCAGGTTCGGCGAACGGGCCGAACCTTTTGATACAGGAGTACATCCATGCTGGTCTTACGCCCAGTCGAGCAGAATGATCTGCCCCAGCTACAGCGCCTGGCCCGCGAGAGCCTGATCGGCGTGACCTCGCTGCCGGATGACAGCGAGCACCTGCGCGAGAAAATCGCCGGGTCGCGCGCCTCGTTCGACAGCGCCGCCACGGCGCAGGGGCCGGAGAACTATTTCTTTGTGCTGGAAGACCTCGAACGCCAGCAACTGCTCGGTTGCTCGGAAATTCTTGCCACCGCCGGTTTCAAGGAACCGTTCTACAGCTTGCGCAATCGCCATTTCACCAGCGCCTCGCGGGAGTTAAACATCGAGCATGGCGTGCCGGCGTTGTCGCTGTGCCATGACCTTAGCGGGCATACCCTGCTGCGCGGGTTCCACATCGACGCCACGCTGGTGCGCACGCCGTTTTCCGAACTGTTGTCGCGGGCGCGCCTGCTGTTCATTGCCGCCCATGCGCAGCGGTTCTCCGAGGCGGTGATTACCGAGATCGTCGGCTACAGCGATGAGCACGGCCACTCGCCATTCTGGGATGCACTGGGCAAGCATTTCTTCGACCTGCCCTACGCTGAAGCCGAGCGTCTGTGCGGGTTGCAGAGCCGCACGTTCCTCGCCGAACTGATGCCGCAATATCCGATATACGTACCGATGCTGCCGCAAGCGGCGCAGGACTGCATCGGCCGCGTGCACCCGGACGGCCAGGAGGCGTTCGACATCCTCGAGCGTGAAGGCTTCGAAACCAACAGCTACATCGACCTGTTCGACGCCGGCCCTACGTTGTATGCGCGTACCGCAAACATTCGCTCGATCGTTGGCAGCCAGACTGCCACTGTCCGGCAACAGGCGTCGACAGACGCCCGAGGCCGTTACCTGGTGAGCAACGACGCCTTGCATGACTACCGCGCCATTGTCACCGAGCTCGACTACCAGCCCGATCAACCGCTGCCCCTGACGCCCGCTCTCTGCGCGGCACTGAAGGTCAGCGAGGGCAGCCCGATACGGTTGGTCGCTCTGTGAGGCGCATTCGCCGTTGGTGCCTGAATCGGTACGCAGAAGGAGTAGGAGCATGATTGTCCGTCCGGTAAAAGTCAGCGACCTGCCTGCCTTGATGACTCTCGTCGAACAGGCCGGGCCGGGCTTCACCACCCTTCCTGCCAACGAGGACCGCCTCGCGCACCGGGTGCGTTGGGCGCAACGGGCGTTCGCCGAACAGGTGGAACGGGCCGATGCCGATTATCTGTTTGTCCTCGAGGATGATGAGCAGCGCGTGGTCGGTGTCAGCGCGATGGCTGGCGCCGTTGGCCTGCGCGAACCCTGGTACAACTACCGGCTCGGCGTGACCGTCAGTTCGGCGCCGGACCTGGGCATTCAGCGGCAGATTCCGACGTTGTTCCTCAACAATGAACTGACCGGACAATCAGAACTGTGCTCGCTGTTTCTGCGCCATGACCAGCGCAGCGGCAGCAATGGCCGCCTGTTGTCGCTGGGGCGCCTGCTGTTTGTCGCCGAGTTTCCGCATCTGTTTGGCGAGAAGATGATCGCCGAACTGCGCGGCAGTGCCGATGAAAACGGTTGCTCGCCGTTCTGGGACAGCCTTGGCCGACACTTTTTCCAGATGGATTTCACCCACGCCGATCACTTGTCGGGGCTGGGCAACAAAGCCTTTATCGCCGAACTGATGCCACGTCAGCCGCTGTACACCTGCCTTCTGACCGAACAGGCACAGGCGGCGATCGGCCAGACTCACCCGAACACCCAACCGGCATTGAAAATCCTTCAGGCTGAAGGTTTTGCGCACCAGGGTTACATCGACATTTTCGACGGTGGCCCGGTCATCGAAGCGCCGATCCGCAGCATTCGCACGGTGCGTGACAGTCTCGAACTGACCCTGAGCCTCGGCATCCCGGACGAGCAGGCGCCGCTGTGGCTGATTCACAACCGTCGCCTGGAAAACTGCCGCATCACCGTGGCGCCCGGTCGACTGGTGGGCAACAGCCTGATGGTCGATCGTCTCACCGCCAAGCGCCTGCAACTTCAGCCGGGTAATTCGGTGCGTGCGGTGCTCCTGCCCCATCAACAGCAACACGCCGTGGCGGCCTGATATGCCCGGCGCGAGAGATTAAACCTTTCAGCCGCCAGTCCTGCCGCGCAAATTCGTCATGATTCCTGACCCATTCGCGTGATAGCCTTTTCATTCTTCGGCGTTGACACCTTTGCTCAAGCCTCTCCATTCCTTATGTATTGGTGGAACTCGTATGACCAGGCTTTCCCATCAAGATTTGCGCCGTAATTTCCGTCAGTTGCTGGCCTCCGACACCTGCTATCACACGGCTTCGGTGTTCGACCCGATGTCCGCCCGCATCGCCGCTGACCTGGGTTTTGAAGTGGGTATCCTCGGCGGTTCCGTGGCCTCCCTGCAGGTGCTCGGCGCCCCGGACTTCGCCCTGATCACCCTCAGCGAATTCGCCGAACAGGCCACGCGCATCGGCCGCGTCGCCCAATTGCCAGTGATCGCCGACGCCGATCACGGCTACGGTAACGCTCTTAACGTCATGCGCACCATCGTCGAACTGGAACGCGCCGGCGTCGCGGCACTGACCATCGAAGACACCCTGCTGCCCGCACAATTCGGGCGCAAATCCACCGACCTGATCACCGTCGCCGAAGGCGTCGGCAAGATCCGCGCGGCGCTGGAAGCGCGGGTCGACACGGAAATGGCGATCATCGCCCGCACCAACGCCGGCATTCTGCCGAACCAGGAAATCATCAGCCGCACCCGCCAATATCAGGCGGCGGGCGCTGACGGTATCTGCATGGTCGGCGTGCAGGACTTCGATCAACTGGAACAGATCGCCGAGCATCTCACCGTGCCGCTGATGCTGGTCACTTACGGCAACCCGGCCCTGCGCGACGACAAACGCCTGGCCGAACTCGGCGTACGCGTGACCATCGACGGCCACGGCGCTTACTTCGCTGCGATCAAAGCGACTTACGACAGCCTGCGCGAACAGCGGCAGATCTTCACCCAGGCCGCCGACCTGAGCGCGACCGAATTGACGCACACCTATACCCAGCCGGAGGAATACATTCTCTGGGCCAAGGAGTACATGAGCGTCAAGGAGTGATGCACACGCTGCACCGGCCCCTTCGCGAGCAGGCTCGCTCCCACAGTTAAAATGGGGTCCCCTGTGGGAGCGAGCCTGCTCGCGAAAGCGTCTATTGCGGCACCGCTAAACCGGCGTCTTATACCCCTCCTCCCGCTGCGCCGCCCGCGCCTGAATCACAATCGGAAATGCCCTTGAGGTTAAGGCTGGCAAAGGTATCGGCCAGATCGCGCACGACCACAAACCGGTGCATCGCACAGGCGGCCCGAGTTCACTCCAGGAAGGTCAGGTTCTGTATTCGACCGGCCAAGATCGTCGCAGAGTTATCTGCGAACCGAGACTATAAAAGCCCCTCACCCTAGCCCTCTCCCGGAGGGAGAGGGAACCGATTGGGGGATGCTCAGGATCTGCGCCGACGTGGTGGACCGTGTTGAATGCGAAATTGAATTCAGCAGAAAATCTCAAGCTTGGCGCATTGACTATAAACAACACGGTCAGTCCCCTCTCCTGGGGGAGAGGGCTAGGGTGAGGGGTGAGTCAACTGACACCCCGCCCCAAACATTCACACCACCAATCCCATCACCGCGGCTTCGCCAACTCCATGATCATCCGCGACAACAGATAAATCCGCGGCGCCACGCTCGCCACTTCGGCGTATTCCTCGGGCGTGTGAATATTGCCGCCGACGATCCCGAAGCCATCCAGCGTCGGCGTGCCAACGCCTGCGGACAGACTGGCATCCGCCGCGCCACCGCTGCCCTCCTCGGTCAGCTTGCGGCCAATCTCACCGTAAATCCCCTGAGCCATGGCCATCAGGCGATCCGACTCGGCCGTCTGCGGCATCGGCGGCAAACCGCGCTGCAAGGAGGTTTTCACTTCGGTCTCGGCAATCAACTTGTCCTGCGAGACCCGCGCCAGATCCTTCTCGATGCGATCGAACTCTTCCGGCACCGCCGCGCGCACGTCAGCCTTGGCCGTGGCCTGGTCCGGGATTACGTTGGTGCGATCACCGGCCTTGAGCACGGTAAAGTTGATGGTGGTCTTCTTCGCCTCATCGCCAAGCTTGCCCAGTTGCAGAATCTGGTGCGCCGCTTCCATCGCCGCGTTCCGACCCAATTCTGGCGCGACCCCGGCGTGGGCGGCTTTGCCTTTGACTTCGACCAGCGCCGTCGCACTGCCCTTGCGCCACACCACCAGACCATCGGCCGGGCGCCCCGGTTCGAGGTTGAGGGTGACGTCGTGCTGCTTGGCGGTTTTTCTTGATCAGGTCGGTGGCGACGTCCGAGCCGGTTTCTTCGCTGGCATCCAGCAGGAAGGTGATCTGCGCGTAATCCTTGAAGTCGAGGTTCTTCAGCACTTTCAATGCGTAGATGCCGACGACGATGCCGCCCTTGTCGTCCATTACACCCGGCCCGTAGGCGCGGCCGTCCTTGATGTGGAAAGGCCGCTCGGCGGCGGAGCCTTCCTTGAACACCGTGTCCATGTGCGCCATCAGGAGGATCTTCGCTTTGCCGGTGCCTTTGAGCGTGGCCAGCACGTGGCTGGATTTTTCCGGGGTGTTGGGCACCAGTTCGATGGTGGCGCCGAGTTTTTTCAGTTCATCGATGGCAATGTCGCTGACCTGTTTCAGGCCCGGCTCATAACCTGAGCCGGAGTCGATATTGACCAGCTGCTCCAACAATTTCAGGGCTTCGGGCTGATACTGCTCGGCATCGGCGAGCACTTGTTTGTGCGGTTCGGCGGCGTTTGCGGCCGAGAATGCGAGGGACAGACCGAGGCTGGCGGCCAGCAGAGAGCGGGGAAATGAGAACGTCATGAAGCAGTCCTTGTTTCGTGTCGGAGGGATTCAACCGTAACCGACATTGACGCAAGGCTCTATAGCGAATGCGACACTCTCCAGACCGACACCGAACAAACCTGTAGGAGTGAGCCTGCTCGCGATAGCGTTGTATCAGTCAGCATTTAAATCACTGACAGATTGCTATCGCGAGCAGGCTCACTCCTACAGCTTCAATCGGCGGGGTGTCCCTCAGACCGAATCCAGCAGCGCCTGCCTCGGCTTGTTGTCGCTGTTACAGATCACCCGATTGCGCCCACCCGCCTTGGCTTCGTACAAGGCCTGATCGGCATCGTCCAGCCAACGCGTGGCGTCGGCATGGCTCGGGTCATACGCGGCCAGGCCAATGCTCAGACTGACCTTCAACGCCGGATTCTGCTCATAGCCCAGCGTCACGAAGCGTTCGCGCAAGGCTTCCATGGCCTGAGCGGCATTGAACAGCGGCAGTTCCGGCAGAATCACGCAGAACTCATCCCCGCCGTAGCGCCCGGCGACATCGGTGGCGCGCAGATTCTGCTTGAGCAGTTTGCTCAACTGGCGCAGGACGATATCGCCGGCGACATGGCCGTAGGTGTCATTGATCGCCTTGAAGTGATCGATGTCGATCAACGCAATCGCCGCGCCTTGCTGCTGGAGTTTACAGCGCTGGAATGCGAGGTTCAGTTGATCCTTCCACGCGCCGTGATTGAGCAGCCCGGTCAGGCTGTCGGTGCGACTCAACGCCAACAGCTCACGCTTGTGCCGGCCGAGGGTGGAGGCCTGACGAAAGCAGATCCAGCCGAGCGCCAGCGGATACAGCAACAACAAAGGCAAACAGGCGTAAAGCTGCAATGGCGAAGTCGGCGGGATGAACGCTGGTGCGAACACCACCAGCCCGACGCCGATACCCAATAACTGTGCCGCCGTCCCGGCGAGCAGGAATCGGCCACCGCCAATGGCGACATTGTTCATCGCCATCATCGAAATCGTGGTTGCGCTGGGCAGCGGATTGAACTGCATGGCAGCGACCCAGAAGCCACCCATGAATGCATCGATCAGCAAGTTGCGGTGTTCGGCGCGGAACGGCACGCTCGAGCGGCGCGCCCATTGAAACGCCAGATGCGGCCAGATCAGGCCATTGAACAGCATCAGGCCCCACACCCACAGCGGCGGATCGAGGGAATACATCGCCACGCTGACGCACATGAGCCCGAGCAGCAGCCCGAACACCCGCGACCTGTACAGCCTCCTGGCCAGTGAAAGTCCCTTTCCCCGCGTATTTCCCATAAGGGCCTCGACCGCGCGCTGCAATGGTTTCACCCCAACACGGATGTGTTCGGAGTCTATCAGGGCGCCGCTAAATAGCCATCACCGGCCAGCGTCCTGAATAGAGCGCTATCAGCGCCGCACACGAAGCCCAGAGTTGGCTATAAATGAAACAGGGGAAAAGGAAAAACAACTATAAAAAGGGGGCCCATGCACACCTACCATGTGTTGATCATCGGCAGCGGTTTCGGCGGCCAGTGCGCGGCGGTCAACCTGCTCAAGGCCGGGATCGATGACTTTCGCATACTGGAGCGACGCGACTTTTTCGGCGGCACCTGGTGCCAGAACACCTACCCCGGGGCAGCGGTGGACGTGCCGTCGCCGCTGTATTCGCTCTCGTTCGCACCCTACCGCTGGTCACAGATGTTTGCCGAACAGGCAGAACTGCAGCGCTACACCGAGCAGGTGATCGAGCAGTTCGGTTTGCGCGACCGCGTGGAGCTGCAAGCCGATGTCGTGCGCGTCGAATGGGACGAAGCGGATAAATGCTGGACGGTGTACACCCGTGCCAAAGGCATCTTTCACGCGCAGTTCCTGATCAACGCCTCCGGGCCGTTAAGTCAGCCGGTCATCCCACACTTCCCCGGGATGGATCGCTTTCAAGGCAAGACGTTTCATACAAACCATTGGGATCACAGCTACGACTATCGCGGTAAACGCGTGGCGATTGTCGGCAGCGGTGCCAGCGCGGCCCAGGTGATTCCGGCAATTGCACCCCAGGTCGAACACCTGCATGTGTTCCAGCGCACGCCGCATTGGGTGCTGCCACGTGCCGATCGCAAATTCGGCCGCTTCCAGCGTTGGCTGCTCGGCTTGAAGCCGGCGTACAAGCTGC
The DNA here is from genome assembly GCF_020736465.1 of Pseudomonas sp. HN2. NCBI lineage: Bacteria > Pseudomonadati > Pseudomonadota > Gammaproteobacteria > Pseudomonadales > Pseudomonadaceae > Pseudomonas > Pseudomonas sp. HN2. The sequence goes on along the minus strand of NZ_CP085885.1, from coordinate 2,367,189 downwards.
TGCGCTGGCTGATCTACTGGCAATTCGAAACCCGGGTGATCGCCTTCAAATACTCGAAACCGGCGATTCACCTGGTCCAGCAACATGCGCTGCGGTTCCTCAAGCGCCAGGTTCCAGACCCGGTGCTGCGGCAGCAACTCACCCCGGATTTCACCATCGGCTGCAAGCGGGTGCTGGTCTCCAGCACGTATTACCCGGCGCTGAGCCGCGCCAACGTCACGCTGCACAGTCGCGAGCATGGCATCGCTTCGATCGACGAAAGCGGGATCAACACGGTGGACGGCGAGCATGTCGATGTTGATCTGATCGTCTGGTCGACCGGTTACGACGCCACTGACGGGGTGATTTCCTACCCGGTCAGCGGCAAGAACGCGGTGCAACTCAGAGATGTCTGGGCCGAATATCCGCGCGCCTACCTGGGCACCAGCCTGCCGGATTTCCCCAACCTGTTTATCGTCACCGGGCCGAACACCGGTATTGGCCACACTTCGGCGCTGTTCATCATCGAATCGCAGATGAACTACATCCTTGACTGCATTCGCACCGTGCAGGCCAAAGGCCTGCGCAGCATCGAAGTGCGTCATGACGCGGAACGTACCTACACTGCAATGATCCACCGGGAAATGCAGCGCACCGTGTGGAAGTCCGGCGGTTGCCACAGTTGGTACCAGAGCAAGAGCGGCCATGTGATCGCGATGTTTCCCGGCTTCAGTTTCAGCTATCACCTGCTGACCCGAGCGCTGAAACCGGCCGACCATATTTTGTCCTGAACACGTATAAGGAAGACGTCGATGCTTTTGCTGTTTGTCGCCCTCGCGGTTTTTGTGGCCTGGAGCTGGTTGAGTTACCCAGCGGTCGGCCATTGGCTGTACGACCTGGCCATGGCCATCGAGGCCAGGTTGTACAAACTGCACAAGATCGAAGTGCCGATCGCCGAGATGACCGTGTCGACCTGGCAAGGCGGGCCATACGAGGCGTCCAGCGCGATTCTGATGTTGCACGGCTTCAGCGCCGACAAAAATCTCTGGCTGCGCTGCGCCCGGCATTTCGTACGCGAGTATCGGGTGATCATCCCGGATCTGGCCGGCCACGGCGAAACCGGCTTCAAGGCCGGCGGCGGTTATGACATTGCTGTTCAGGCCAAACGCATGATTCAGCTACTCGATGTCTGCGGCGTGGAAAAAGTCCATGTGATCGGCAACTCCATGGGCGGCTACATCGCTGCGTGGCTCGCGGCGAGCTATCCCGAGCGGATCGCTTCGCTGGCCTTGATCGACCCGGCCGGCGTCACCGCACCAGAGCCGAGCGACATGGAGCGCCACCTGGCACGCGGGCACAATCCGTTCCTGATCAACTCCCGTGAAGAATTCCAGCGTTTCTACGCCATGACCATGGAGTCGCCGCCGTGGGTGCCGAAACTGGTGCTGGACGCCGTCGCCCAGCGCTACGAGCAACAACGTGACGAGCTCGAAGAAATCTTCCGCGACTTCCATGCCAGCCCGCCGATGGAGCCGAAACTGGCCGACATCCAATGTCCGGCGCTGCTGCTGTGGGGGCGCAAGGATCGCTTGATCGACGTCAGCAGCGTGCCGGTCTGGAGCAAGGGCATTGCCAACCTTGAAGTGGATGTGTGGGATCACGTCGGGCACATGCCGATGGTCGAACAGCCGGCGAACACGGCGCGGCGGTATCAGCAATTCCTGGGATCGCAAAAATGAACGCTTACCTCGTGGCGAGGCAGCTTGCTCCCGCTGGGCTGCGCAGCAGACCCAATCCCGGCGCGTTGAATCAGACGCGCATTGGTAGCAGAGGGGCCGCTTCGCGCCCCAGCGGGAGCAAGCTCCCTCGCCACAGGTGGGTATTTCAACCCCAAGACATCGGCGGTGGGCGATGAACATCCTTTACGACGAACGCCTCGACGGTCCATTGCCCGAAGTGGACAAGGCCGAACTGCTCAAGGCCCTGCAGCAGGCCCTGCCGGATCTGGACATTCTCTGGCGCGAGGATGAACTCAAGCCCTACGAATGCGACGGCCTCTCCGCCTACCGCACCACGCCCATGCTGGTCGCCCTGCCCCGGCGAATCGAGCAAGTGCAAACCCTGCTCAAACTCTGCCATCGGAACAATGTGCCGGTGGTCGCCCGGGGTGCCGGCACGGGATTGTCTGGCGGCGCGCTGCCACTGGAAAAAGGCCTGCTGCTGGTGATGGCGCGCTTCAACAACATCCTGCATATCGACCCCGCCGCACGTATCGCGCGGGTTCAACCCGGCGTGCGCAACCTCGCCATCTCCCAGGCCGCAGCTCCGTTCGGCCTGTATTACGCGCCCGATCCGTCATCGCAGATCGCCTGTTCGATCGGCGGCAACGTCGCGGAAAACGCAGGTGGCGTGCATTGCCTCAAGTACGGCCTGACCGTGCACAACGTACTGAAAATCGAAGTGCTGACCATCGAGGGCGAACGCCTGACACTGGGCTCCGAGGCGCTCGATTCAGCCGGTTTTGACCTGCTCGCCTTGTTCACTGGCTCCGAGGGATTGCTGGGCATCATCACCGAAGTCACGGTGAAGTTATTGCCCAAACCGCAAGTCGCCAAGGTTTTGCTTGGCAGTTTCGATTCAGTGGAAAAGGCCGGCCGCGCGGTCGCCGAAATCATCGCCGCCGGGATCATCCCCGGTGGTCTGGAAATGATGGACAACCTGGCCATTCGCGCCGCTGAAGACTTTATCCACGCCGGTTACCCGGTCAATGCCGAGGCGATTCTGCTGTGCGAACTCGACGGCGTCGAAGCCGACGTGCACGACGATTGCCAGCGCGTGCGCGAAGTGATGACAGCAGCCGGGGCCACTGAGGTGCGCCAGGCTCAGGACGAGGCCGAACGCGTGCGTTTCTGGGCCGGGCGCAAAAATGCCTTCCCGGCGATCGGTCGGTTGTCGCCGGATTATTACTGCATGGACGGCACCATCCCGCGCCGCGAATTGCCCGCTGTGCTGCAAGGTATCGCCAGCCTCGGCGAGGAATTTGGCCTGCGCGTGGCCAACGTTTTCCACGCCGGTGACGGCAACATGCACCCGCTGATCCTGTTCGACGCCAACCAGCCGGGCGAGCTGCATCGCGCCGAGGCATTGGGCGGCAAGATCCTCGAACTGTGCGTGAAGGTCGGCGGCAGCATTACCGGTGAGCACGGCGTCGGGCGCGAGAAAATCAATCAGATGTGCGCGCAGTTCAACAGCGACGAGTTGCTGCTGTTTCACGCGGTCAAAGCCGCATTCGACCCGCAGGGCCTGCTCAACCCCGGCAAGAACATTCCGACCCTGCACCGCTGCGCCGAATTCGGCGCCATGCACATCCACGCCGGGCAACTGCCCTTCCCCGAGCTGGAGCGATTCTGATGGCTGATTTCGATGCCGCCGAGGCCCTGCTCGACCAAGTGAATGCTGCGCGGGCCAATGCCATGCCGTTGAAGATTCAGGGCGGCAACAGCAAGGCGTTTCTTGGTCGCGAGGTGGCCGGCGAAGTGCTCGACAGCCGCGCCCATCGCGGCATCGTCCAGTACGATCCGACGGAACTGGTGGTCACGGTGCGCGCCGGCACGCCATTGTCCGAGCTGCTCGCGGCGCTGGATGACGCCGGGCAAATGCTGCCCTGCGAACCGCCGTCCTTCGCTGACAGTGCCACGGTCGGCGGCATGATCGCCGCAGGTTTGTCCGGGCCACGCCGGCCGTGGTCCGGTTCGGTACGCGATTTCGTCCTCGGCACGCGGGTGATCACCGGTCTCGGTCAGCATTTGCGCTTCGGTGGCGAAGTGATGAAAAACGTCGCCGGTTACGACCTGTCGCGACTGATGGCCGGGAGTTTCGGCTGCCTCGGCGTGCTGACCGAAGTGTCGCTGAAAGTACTGCCGAAACCACGCCAGTGCCTGAGCATTCGCCTCGACATCGATTGTGTCCGCGCTTTGAGCAAACTCGCCGAGTGGGGTCAGCAACCGCTGCCGATCAGCGCCGCGTGTCACGACGGCCAAAGTCTGTATTTGCGCCTGGAAGGTGGCGAAGGATCGGTGACAGCGGCGCATCAACGCCTCGGCGGCGAACCGCTGGATTCGGTGTTCTGGCGCGATCTCAACGAACAGCGCCTGAGGTTTTTCGACGAAGGCTTGCCGCTGTGGCGCCTGTCATTGCCAAACAATCTCGGCCCGCTCGAGCTGCCCGGCGAGCAACTGATCGACTGGGCGGGCGCACAACGCTGGCTCAAATCCGATAGCACCGAGATTCACGCCCTCGCCCAGTCCTTTGGCGGTCATGCGACGTGCTTTACGCACGGCGCCACCGATTCGCCGTTTCAACCTTTGGCGCCGACCTTGCTCCGCTACCACCGGCAACTCAAGGCACAACTCGACCCGCAAGGGCTGTTCAACCCCGGGCGAATGTACGCGGAGGTCTAGCCATGCAAACCACGCTCAGCGAGCAATCGCGCCAATTACCCCGCGCCGCCGAGGCGGAAAAAATCCTGCGCACCTGCGTGCATTGCGGCTTCTGCAACGCGACGTGCCCGACCTATCAATTGCTCGGCGATGAGCTCGACGGGCCGCGCGGGCGCATTTATCTGATCAAGCAAGTGCTGGAAGGCGCGCCGGCCACCGAGCAGACGCAGCTGCATCTGGATCGCTGCCTGTCGTGCCGCAACTGTGAAACCACCTGCCCGTCCGGGGTCGATTATCACAACCTGCTCGACATTGGCCGCGCGGTGGTTGATCACGCGGTGCCGCGCCCGGCAGCCCAGCGCTTGCTGCGCGAAAGCTTGCGCGCGCTGGCGCCGAATCCGGGTTTGTTCAAGGGATTGCTGCGAATGGGCGCGACCTTTCGACCGCTGCTGCCGCGCCTGCTGGAAAGCAAACTGCCGCAGCACGCCGCCATTACGAGTACACGCCCCGCTCCACGGCATGCGCGCCGGGTGTTGTTGCTTGAAGGTTGCGTGCAACCGGGGCTGTCGCCGAACACCAATGACGCGACGGCGCGGGTCCTCGATCGCTTGGGCATCAGCGTGACGCCGGTGAGCGAGGCCGGTTGTTGCGGCGCACTCGACTATCACCTCGACGCCCAGGCCAAGGGCCTCGACCGCGCTCGACAGAACATCGATGCCTGGTGGCCGCATCTGCAGAACGGTGCCGAAGCCATCGTGCAGACAGCCAGTGGTTGTGGCGCGTTCATCAAGGATTACGGGCATTTGCTGGCGGGCGATCCCGTCTATGCGTTGAAAGCACGGCGGATCAGCGAAATGACTCGGGATCTGGTGCAAGTCATCGCGGCGGAACCGCTGGAACAGGTGTGCGCCGCCAGCGAACGGCGCATCGCCGTGCATTGCCCGTGCACTTTGCAGCACGCACTGAAACTCGGCGGCGCGGTGGAAGCAGTGCTGACCCGACTCGGTTTCAACCTCACTCAGGTAGCGGACGGCCATTTGTGCTGCGGCTCGGCGGGAACGTACTCGCTGACCCAACCCGTGCTGGCGCGGCAACTGCGCGACCAGCGCCTCAACGCGCTCGAAAGTGGCCGGCCGGAATTGATCGTCACGTCCAACGTCGGCTGCCAGAGCCATCTGGCCAGCGCCGGGCGCACGCCGGTCAAGCATTGGATCGAGCTGGTGGATCAGTCGTTGGCAGAATGAGGTTCGTAGGATTCTTCGTTTGCCCGCGTGGGCGAAGGCTGCGATCTTTTCCGGCATCCATTCCGTGACCGTGGCAGGAATTTTTTTCATGACCGTGCAGCCGTTCGTCAACCCCGACCTGATCCGCCAACGCTTCTCCCGAGCGATGTCCGACATGTACCGTGAAGAGGTGCCGCTGTACGGCGCGCTGATGGAACTGGTAGAGAACACCAACCGCGACGTGCTGGCACGTCAGCCTGAGATTGCCGGGCACCTCAGGCGCACCGGCGAAATCGAGCGGCTGGACATGGAACGCCACGGTGCCATTCGCGTCGGCACGGCGAGCGAACTGGCCACCCTCGCCCGCCTGTTCGCGGTGATGGGCATGCAGCCGGTGGGTTATTACGACCTGACGCCGGCGGGCGTGCCGGTGCATTCGACGGCGTTTCGCGCGGTGCATGAAGAGGCGCTGCGAATCAGCCCGTTTCGTGTGTTCACCTCGTTGCTGCGCCTGGAGCTGATTGAAGCCCCTGAACTGCGTTCTTTTGCCGAGTCGGTGCTGGCCCGTCGTTCGATTTTTACCGACTCCGCGTTGCGCCTGATTGAACAGGCGGAAACAGCGGGCGGGCTGAACGAAGCTGACGCCGCAGAATTTGTCCGACAGGTACTGGAGACTTTTCGCTGGCACCACAGCGCCACCGTCACTGGCGCGCAGTACCAGAAACTCAGCGCCCAGCACCGTTTGGTCGCCGACGTCGTGGCGTTCAAGGGCCCGCACATCAATCACCTTACGCCACGTACGCTGGACATCGACACCGTGCAGGAGCAGATGCCCGCCCATGGCATCACACCCAAAGCGGTGATTGAAGGCCCACCGCGCCGCAAGTGCCCGATCCTGCTGCGCCAGACCAGCTTCAAGGCGCTGGACGAGCCGATCGCCTTCACCGACCAGCCTGAAACCCTTGGCAGCCACAGCGCCCGGTTCGGCGAAATCGAACAACGCGGCGCTGCCCTGACGCCCAAGGGGCGCGCGCTGTATGACCGCCTGCTGAACGCCGCCCGCGATGAACTGGGCGATTTTCCCAACGAAGCCAATGCTGCACGTTACAACGCGCTGATGACTCAACACTTTGCGGAATTTCCTGACAGCGTCGAGGGCATGCGCGAACAGGGGCTGGCGTACTTTCGTTATTTCGCCACGGAAAAGGGTTTGGCCGCTGGAGGACTTGGTGAGTCGTCCTTGGAGGACTTGCTGCGCGATGGCTACGTGAAAGCGGAGCCGCTGGTGTACGAAGATTTCCTGCCGGTGAGCGCGGCGGGGATTTTTCAGTCGAACCTTGGTGATTCTGCGCAGACGCATTACGCCGAACATTCCAATCGCCAGGCATTCGAACAGGCGCTGGGGCGCTCGACCATTGATGAGTTGGAGTTGTATGCCGAGACGCAGCGGCGTTCGCTTGAAGAATGTGCCGAAACTTTGGGTATCAACCTGACCTGAGCTTTGCGCCGCTCTCCTGTAGGAGTGAGCCTGCTCGCGATAGCGGTCTGTCAGTCGCCAATGATTTGCCTGAACAGCCGCCTTCGCGAGCAGGCTCGCTCCCACAGGTTTTGCGGATGACCGGAGTTCTGGGCACACGACAAAACCAATTGGTCGCAGCATGTATCGGAAAGCAATGTCGGATCTGAATAACCCCGCTTGATTTGATCAACCAATCTGATCCGCAAATTAAGCTTCACCTAAGCTTCCCCCGCTAGCATCCCGGCCCATGAACCCCGTCGTCTTGAGCCGTGGATGAGTCCCTCCGACATGAAAGCTTTCGATCTACCCTCCCAGCCGCAATCCAACTTCAGCCTCGCGCTGGTCAATTACAAAACCCCGGATATCACCCGCATGTGCCTGGAGCTGTTGCGCGAGCATGTTCAGGCGCAGGGCATTCCAGTGTGGGTGGTGGATAACGATTCGGCGGATGCCAGCCTTGATTACTTGCGTTCGCTGGACTGGATCAATCTGATCGAGCGGCCGTCGCCAGGCAAGGAAGCGGGTCATATTGCCCATGGCAAGGCGCTGGATCTGGCCTTGGCTAAAGTCGAGACCGACTACTTGTTTCTGCTGCACACCGACACCTTTGTCTACGACATGGAAGTGTTCGGGATGATGATGCGCGAGTGCACGAAAAGTGCAGACATGGCGGCGGTCGGTTGTGTGGAGCAACTTGATCGTGGGTTATTGCGAGATACCTGGCGGTTGACTTCGAGATTCTGCAAACACCATGTTCGCCGGCTCAAAGTTCATTTCGGGCTGCGTTCGAAACCGCCACGCCCGTATAAAGAAACGCATCTTAAAAGTTTTTGTACGCTGTGGAATGTGCGTTTGATGAAGTCGCAAGGTTTGCACTTCTGTATGGATGATAGGGTGCCGGGTTATACGCTGCAGGATCGAATGATCAAGTTGGGCTATGGCGTCAGGTTTCTCTCGCCACGGACGATTTTCCGCTATCTGGATCACATCCAGGCCGGCACCGTCGCGGCGGCAGGCACGTATGGCAAGGACCATCGCCGCACGAAGATGTATCAGGCAACGCTCAAGCGCTTACGGGGGCAGCGAGACAAGTCTGGCATGCAGGCTTCGGCTTGAGTCCAGGCAACAAAAAGGGCGACTTCAAAGTCGCCCTTTTTTGTTCTTAACTTTTGTATACAACTACCGTCGTTGGAGTTCGCCCAGTGTTACGGCCTGGCAATCCATGCACCGGTAAAGAGCCCTGACACTGGGCGAACGCCGAGGATTTTAATTCAATCCTGTGAATATGTCGTCAGGTAGAAATATGAAATTTTTGTACTGAAAAGTTAAAGACCGTCCTTTCCGATATTTCCCCAGAATTCTCCGACAGAAACTTTTATATGATTGCTCTCATACATAAAGTTGTACAAGAGCAAGAAAGCTGTAGAGCTAATACTCAACTATCGTGTTGACTGGTCACTTTCAGGATATCGGTGTAAGTGACAATTACGCTCTGCCCTACTTTCAGATCTTTCAACCTGGCCTGAATCTCCGGCTTCTTCACATCGAGCGTCTTCGATTGTCCGGATGGATTCTCGAGGGTGACCTGGTGGGTCTTCAAATCAATTTTGCTGATTTTCAGCTGCACCTGAACCTGGCGATAGGCCTCGCCGCCAGGGTTGTCGCTACCCGGGGCCTTGCGCAGTTCGCCGGTGCGTTCGGTGGTGCCTGGCAGACCTTTATCCACATCCGTGTCGAGATAAGCGGCAACTGAACGCTGCACTTCGATCTTCACCAGATCGCCGACCTTGAGATTGGCAAGGTTTTTCGCTTTCTCGCTGAGCTGCACATGGACCTGACGGCCCTCGCGGCCTTCCAGCACAACCTGGTGGTTGGCCGGGTCGACGGCGAGCACCTTAGTGGTAACGGAATCGGCCTCAACGGTGGCAGACAATGGGATATCGGCAGCCATAGCGCCGAAGCTGGAGACCGAAAGGAGGGTTGCGAGGGTGATGGCCTTGGCCAGAGCGTCGAGCTTCATATGCATTACTTTCCCTGTGATGAAGTGGCGACGCCCGCTGCCGAATCGACTTCAGCGGCGGGCGTGCCAGTGAGCATAGACGCTGTTCAGGGCTTGACTTGGGTTTGTGGCCCGCGAGTGTGTGGCTTGGCGGTCTCCTGGGCGGTGGATTCGCCGCTCGCTGTACCTTTGCCGCTGTCCTGCCGCTGCTTGGGATCGGTCGGGCGCAGTGCGTCATTGTCGCGTTCGGTTTCGCCGGCCGGGCGTGGCTCATCGGGATTGTCGTTTTGGTTGACGGTTGTATTCACGGCAGTGTTCCTCAGGCTTCAGGATCGTCGAGTTCGCGGGCGACGTTGACCTCGGGCGTTTGCTTGTGCAAATCGTCGGCTTTGGCGCGCAGCAACTGCCATTGCTCAAGGTCAATCGCCCCTTGGCCGAGCAGGTCATCGGCGGTGCGCTGCAGATCGAAATAGTGAGCGTCAGGCGATTGCTGCCAAAGGGTCTGATCGTCGAACAGGCGCTGCCAGGTTTCGAGGTCTGGGAGTTGCAGGTCGTCGCTCATGGTTAAGTCCGAAAATGGCGGGTTTCTGGTAGAGCGGTGGGCGCCGGTGAGAGTTCCAGTCAGTTCGCTCAGCGGTGAAGGCACGGACGCCATCGCTGGCAAGCCAGCTCCCACAGGGATTGGGTAACTCTGCTATTCATCGGTGTCTTTGAGATAGCTATCGCGAGCAGGCTCACTCCTACAAGAGCAAGAGCAAGAGCAAGATCAAAAGATCGCAGCCTTCGGCAGCTCCTACATGATGAGCGTTCGCCCTTGGGCCGAGTGTCAGCTCGCCTGCTTTTGATCTTGATCCACCGGCGACGTCGGAAGGCTGAGCGGAGGGATTGATCCGGGCGTGGGAGCGCAGCGACCGTACGACGCAGTCGTACACAGCGAGTGTAGGTGCAGCGAAGCAAACCGGAGCCGCTGCGCCCGGATCGATCCCGCAGCGAAGGAACCCGAGCCTGCGAGGGCCGAACGCAGGAGCAAGCCTTTTGGGTTACCTTTTTGGCGTTTGAAAAAGGTGACCCGCCGTAAGGGCGGAACCCTAAGCAGCCGTTACCGCAGCAACGGATATGTACTCAGCCAAAAATCCTCAGCACCCGACAAAAAGCCTTCGCGAGCAGGCTCGCTCCCACAATGAGACAGCGTCTGCCGTTAATACCCGGTCATTTCCAGATAGCCCTGGCCGGGATGGCTGCCATTGATCTTCACCGGCCCTTCCCAATAGGGAATACGCAAATCCATCCAGGCATTGCGATTGACTGCATCGACGCTGATGTCCAGCTTCTTATCGGGAATACGGATAGACCATTTCACCGGCATCGGCCGATCAGCAACCTTGGCCGTGTCCTGCGGCACAAGGCTGATCTGCTCGCTGCGCAGCGTCTGGATCTGGCCATCAGCGGCGATCCAGGTGCCGGTCAGGTACGGTGCGCCGTCCTTCTGCCGCATGCGATAAAGCATCACGTGTTCGCCGCTGTCCAGGTGCAGGGAGAACCAGTCCCAGCCAGTCTGGTTGGCAGTCAGCGGTTGGCTGCTCCACTCGCGATCAAGCCATGCCGGGCCACTGACGGTGTATGTCTGGCCGTCGATCTGCAGCGTGCCGCTGGCCTGGAAAAAAGGTTGGCTGTAGTAGTACGAGGCCTGGCCTTCTTCGGATTTCTGGCTGAAGCCGCTGTCGCCCTGCAGCACCAGCGGGCGGCTGGAGGTGAGGCGCAGTTGATAGGCGAAATTTTTATCGCGGGCGCTGAGCTGCATATCGCTCAGCGGATCCTGCGCTTGACTGGCAAACATCCAGTCATCGATCCACGCCTCGAACGGCGCCAGCCGCACCCCGGCCTGCCCTACTCCGCCGCGGGCGTAGCGCTCGGCGGCGTGATGAACCGAACGCGAGGTGACCGCCGCATGACCAAGCCAGATCGTCTGATTGCCCCACCCGGCCTGCTCGGCGAGCGGTTTCAGGGCGCTGCGAAACAGCGTCCATTGCACGCCGAAATCATTGCCCTGCTGATCCTTGAGATTAGCGGTGACGTACCACCACTCGATGCGGAAACCATCATGCGCGCCGTGATCGGCAGGGAAACTGAACACCCGACCGGGCACCACCGGGGTGAACGATTGCGCCTGATCGCCCATGCCGGCGAAGCCTTTCTCCTCGGGCGCGGGCTGATCGCAACCACCGAGCAGCAACACGAGCATCAGCACGACGCCGTTAATCCTCATGGGCAAACGCCCTCAGCAAATCCGCCGGTTGCGTGCGATACAACGAATACAGCGGCCATGCCGAGGCCAGTAAAGTCGCAAGCAACGCCAGGCCCATCAGTTGCAACAACTGCAACGGGAACACCCGCAACGGCAGTCGCCAGCCGAACGCTTGCACATTGATTACCGCATCCAGGCACCATGCCAGCGCGATACCCAGCGGTAATGCCAGCAACAAAGTCAGTATCGCCAACAGCCAGGTCTGACCGAGGTTGAGCAGCATCAGTTGTTTACGTGTCACGCCCAATGCCCACAGCGGTGCAAGTTGACTGAGCCGACTCTGGCTCTGGGTCAGCAGACTGATGAACAGCGCCACGCCAGCCACGGCCAACGTCAGGCTGTTCAACGCCGCCGTCGCGGCAAAGGTGCGTTCGAAGACTTGCACCGACCAGCCCTTGAGCCGCGCCTGATCGATGATGCGGTTGTCATCCAGCTCAAAGCGCGCCTGCAAGACGTTGAGCAGCGCCGGAATCTGCGCTGGATCGATACGCAGATTGAAGCGGTTCGGCGTGAGTTGCGGCCAGCCTCGCAGCAGGTGATCGCTGCTGATCAGCACATGCCCTTTCGGATTGCCATAGTCAGCGTAGATGCCGACGATGCGCGGCGACCACGTGCCGTTTGGCGTGGGGATGCGCAGATGCTCGCCCGCTTTGAGTTTCAGGCGTCGCGCCAGTTGTTCGCTGAGCATCACTGCATCATCCGTGGCCAGTTTTCCCCACGGATCTCCGCCACTGCTGTCGAGCAGCGGCCAGTGCTGGCGATAGTGCGGGTGGTCGATGATGCCGTAGACATCGGCCGGCCAGCCTTGCAGCGTCACCGAAACCTGCCAGTTGGGCAGCACAGCGGTCACGTTGGGCTGCTGCTTGAGCCAACTGTGCATCTCGCGGGCCTGCGCCGGGTTGGCCGGGTTGATGTACAACTCGGCGCTCAGGCGTTGTTCGAGCCAGTCGTTGAAGGTCTGGCGAAAACCGGCGGTCATGCTGCCGGCGCCGATATTGGCGGCGAGCGCCAACAGCAGCGCCATCAGCGCCAGACTCAGGGCTGGCAGTTGCTGGCGGCAGTCGGCGAGAAACCACTGGCCGAGCACCGACCGACTACGCCCGAGCAACGGGTTCAACAACGCGCTGAGCAGCACCGGCAAGGCCAGCGCGGCACCGAGCAACAGCCCGGCCATGAGCACGAAACCGCTGCTCAGGCTGTCACCCCAGATCAGCGCGGCCAGCGCAATCGCCAGCAGCGCTGTCGCCAGCCAACCCTGCCGACGCAACCAGCGCGAATACTGTTGATGCCAGGCCTGCGGATCAGCCACCGCCAGCAACGGCAGACGCGCCGCCCGCAGCAGACTGTTGGCCCCGGCCAGCAACGCGCCGAACAGGCTCAAACCGATGCCGCTGAACCACCACCAGGGACTCAAACGCAACTGCCCCGCCACTTCCGCGCCATATAAACCGCGCAGGCTGGCGGCGACGTCCGGCAGCAGCACGCTGGCCAGCCAATAGCCGCTGATCACACCGAGCAGCCCACCGATCAGTGCCAGCCCGCCCAGTTCAACCACCAGACACGCGATCAGCGTTCGCGCACTGACACCACAGGCGCGCAATGTGCGCAGCAGGCCTCGGCGCTGTTCCAGAGCGAGGCCGATGGCGGCGTGGACGATGAACAAACCGACCAGAAACGACAGAAATCCCAAGGCATCGAGATTGAGGTGAAAGCTTTCGGTCAGCCGCGCCAGATTGTTTTCTTCACCGCTGCTTTTGAGCTGCAAGCGATCGCTGAAACTGGCCGGTAAATCTTGATGAAAGTCCTTGGGCAGCAGCAATCGCGACAGTTGCTCGGGTTGGTCGAGCAGTCTTTGCGCTACGCCGATGTCGACCAGTAACAGGCCCGGCGCCATGTCCTTCTGCGCGAGCAGCGGCGGCAGGGTTTGGCCGTTTACGGTTTGCGGTGTATCACCTTCGTGCAAGCCGAGCATTTGCAGGGTGTCCGGAGAAATCCAGGTGCTGCCCGGCGGACTGAAGAATTCGACGATCCGCTCGATCGGCATCGCCTGCCCGGCCACTGCGGAGTCTGTCGGCAGCGACACCGGCTCGATGCCCATCAGCTGAATGCGTTGGTCTTCGTGGCCCTTGAGTGTCAGCCGGCCCTGCAGCACCGGCGACACCGGCCAGCCCTGACGGCGCAGCTCGATGAACCAGCGCTGGGGAAACGGCGCACCGTTCGGCGTGCTCAGGCTGGCTTGCGGTTCGCCGCCGATCATCTGGCTGGCCCGCGCATAGCTGTCGCGCGCCTGGCTGTTCAGCGCCTCGACGCCGGTGAGCAGGCTGGTGGCCAGCCACAGTCCGGTCAGCACACTGAAAAACTGCACGGGATGGCGCCGCCAGTGGCTGAGCAGCGCGCGCAGGGTTTGCCGCCAGATCATCAGGCGACCCGCCCGTTCGACAACACCACACGCTGGGCCAATCGCGCCGCGACGCGCTGACTGTGGGTGACCATCAACAAGGTCGTCGGCGTGTCATCGAGCAATTCCAGCAACAGCCGTAGCACTTCATCGCTGGTCGCTTCATCGAGGCTGCCGGTGGGTTCATCGGCCAGCAGCAATTTCGGCTGTGAAGCCAATGCCCGGCCCAGCGCCACCCGTTGCTGCTGGCCGCCGGAAAGTTGCTCGGGATACCGCGAGAGCAAATCGCCCAGACCCAGACGCTGCACCAGATGCGCCTGCCAGCGCGGCTCATGGCGCCCGGCCAGGCGCGCCTGAAAGGCCAGATTGTCTTCCACGCGCAAACTGCCGATCAGGTTGAACTGCTGAAATACCAGACCGATTTCCGTGCGGCGCCAATTGGCCAGTTGCGCTTCGCTCATGGCTTCCAGGCGATGTTCGCCGCTGCGGATGCTGCCGCTGTCGACCTTGTCCAGCCCCGCCACCAGATGCAGCAGCGTGCTTTTGCCACTGCCCGATTCGCCCATCAGCGCCAGGCTGCCACCGGCCGCCAGCGTCAGGTCGACGCCTTGCAGTACCGGCAACACTCCCTGTGGCGTGGCATAGCTTTTGAAAACGTCGCGAACCTCAAGCATGGGCAAACCCGATCAGTGAACCTGGACCTAGGATAGCGGCCCTGAATGTTTTTTGTCCGCTGATGATCATCGCCAACCTTGCGCCGCGTCCTACGCTGCCGGTTGTTCGGCCATAACGATAAAAAACCGGAGACACCCATGCCCCGTTTCACTTTGAGCCCGCGCGGCCTGCTGACCTGCCTGATCACCGCTTGCCTGAGTCAGTCGCTGCTCGCCGCTGACAGCCCGGTTGCGCCCAGCGCGCAAACCGCCGCGAGCAACGCTGGCGTCCTGAACACCCTGCCGTTCAGCGACCGCACCGATTTCGAATCCGTCAGCAAAGGTTTAATCGCACCGTTCACGGGCCAGATCAAGGATGCAGCCGGCAAAGTCATCTGGAACGTCAACGCCTATGACTTCCTCGCTGAAGAAAAGGCGCCGGAATCGGTCAATCCGAGCCTGTGGCGACTGGCCCGGCTCAATGCCCACGCCGGTCTGTTCGAGGTCAGCCCCAAGCTGTATCAAGTGCGCGGCCTCGACCTGGCCAACATGACCATCATCGAAGGTGACGACGGGCTGATCATCATCGATCCGCTGACCATCGCCGAAACCGCCAGGGCTGCGCTGGATCTGTACTACGCCAACCGACCGCGCAAACCAGTCGTAGCGGTGATCTACAGTCACACTCATGTCGACCACTTCGGCGGGGTGCGCGGGGTGATCAATGAGGCCGACGTCAAGGCCGGCAAGGTCAAGGTTTATGCGCCGGTCGGTTTCATGGAACACGTGATGAGCGAGAACGTCATGGCCGGCAATGCCATGAGCCGCCGCGCGCAGTACCAGTTCGGCAGTCTGTTGCCGCGCAGTGAAAAAGGTCAGGTCGACGCTGGCCTTGGCAAGAGCGCGCCCAGCGGCGGGACGGTCACGCTGATCGCGCCCACCGACCTGATCGCCGAGCCGCTGGAAACTCGCACCATCGCTGGCCTGCAAGTTGAATTTCAACTGACCCCGGGCACCGAAGCGCCGGCGGAGATGAACCTGTATCTCCCCGAGTTGAAAGCCTTGTGCATGGCCGAAAACGCCACGCAGATGATGCACAACATCCTCACTCCGCGCGGCGCGCAAGTGCGTGATGCCAAGGCCTGGTCGCAATACCTCGATGACAGCCTGGCGCGCTATGGTGACAAAGCCGACGTGCTGTTCGCTCAGCACAACTGGCCGACCTGGGGCGGCGAGCGAATTCGAACTCTGCTTGCCGATCAGCGCGACATGTACGCCTTCATCAACGACCGCACTCTGCACTTGCTCAACCAGGGCCTGACGCCGCTGGAAATTGCCGAAGCAATCAAAAAACTGCCCGGCTCGCTCGATCAAAAGTGGTACACCCGTGGTTATTACGGCTCGCTGAGTTTCAATACGCGCGCGGTGTATCAGCGTTACATGGGTTTCTACGACGGCAACCCGGCCAACCTCAACCCGCTGCCGCCGGTCGATGCGGCTAAACGCTCGGTCGAGGCCATGGGCGGTGCCACGTCGGTGCTGGAAAAAATGCGCAGTGCGATGGCCAGCGCTGACTACCGATGGGCCGCGCAGTTGGGCAACCAGTTGCTGTTCGCCGATCCGGACAACGCGGATGCACGCAAGGCTCAGGCCGAGACCCTGGAGCAGCTGGGTTATCAAAGCGAAAACGCCACCTGGCGCAACATGTACCTGACCGGGGCGATGGAACTGCGCGACGGCGTGCCGCCGCGATCAGCCAATTCCGTGTCGGCGGACATGGTGCGGGCGATGAGTCCGGAAATGTTCTTCGACTACCTCGCGGTACGCCTGGACAGCGACAAAGCCGTGGCCAATGACCTGACGCTGAACTGGACGTTCGACGATGTGCAAAGGGATTTCACCCTGACCTTGCGCAACGGCGTGCTGACTCACCGCGCCGGCCTGAATCCGGCGGCGGATGCCAGTGTCAGCCTCAGCCGCGATACGCTGGAAAAGATCAGCCTCAAGCAACTGGACTTCCCGACGGCGATGCAGAAAGGACTGGTGAAGTTGCAGGGCAATGGTCAGAAATTCGGGCTGTTGATGGGCAGCCTGGATACATTCGGACCGCAGTTCAATATCGTCACGCCGTAAGTCAAAAGCCCCTCACCCTAGCCCTCTCCCGAAGGGAGAGGGGACCGACCGAGTTGCATGTACGAGGTACGCCGACGTGGGATAACGAGTTGATGCAATTTTGAATAACACGCAGATCGGCTCCCATGAGTCATAAGCCCCCTTCCCGGAGGGAGAGGACCGACCGAGTTGCATGTACGAGCTACGCCGACGTGGGATAACGAGTTGATGCAATTTTGAATAACACGCAGATCGGCTCCCATGAGTCATAAGCCCCCTTCCCGGAGGGAGAGAGGACCGACCGAGTTGCATGGACGAGGTACGCCAACTTGGGATACCGAGTTGAATTCAATTATGAATAACACGCAAATCGGCTCCCTTTCCCCCTCGCCCCCTTTGGGGGAGAGGGCTGGGGTGAGGGGGGAAATCTTGCTGACACCCTCAATGACGATCAAACACCTCGATCCTGCGTTCAACAGACCTGCCCGGTGTTCAGCCGAAACTGCTTCGGCGTAGTCCCGAACTGTTTGCGGAACGCGCGGATAAAGTTACTGGGCTGCCGATAGCCCAGCCGTTCGGCTATGCGCTCGATCGGCTGATCGCCCGCCGTCAGCCAGTGGCTCGCCATTGTCAGATTGTCCTGGCGCGCAGGTGCGCAGGCTTCAGCGTGCCAGTGGCGCAGCACGCTTTGGTGCAAAAACGGATTGGCGCCAAGCAAGGCCTGATCGAGACATGAGCGCGGCAAGGACAGGCGCAGGTGCTCGCCCTGCTCCACCGCAACACCACTTTCACGCAGCCAGCTTCCGGCCATTTGCGCAGCGCGCAAGCTGACATTCACAAACAAATCTCCCGGCGCCCTGCCCGACCGCCGGGCAATATTGCGCACCAGCGTTACCGCCGCCGCATCCAGAGCGAAATGATGGAGCGGCCCCTGCAGCGAACGCAGGCGCAAATGAGCAACGTCGCCCGCCTCGACCAACTCCACCGCGACGTAGTTGATCACCCGTGGCAAGCAGTCGATGAAGCACTTCAGACTGGCGCGCAAGGTCGCCGCCGAGTCGAGGAGAATATTCAGTCCCTGCAGGCAATCGGTCGCCATCCCGTCGGCCAGTTCACAGCCGAACGTCGGCGCCACCCCCGCCCACTCACACTCACGCCACAACTGTTCAACCGATCGTGCGGCGATCAATTGATGCGCCCCAGCGAGCACTGACGGGCAAATCCCGGCGCGCGCCATCAAGTGTTGCGGGCACAGTCCGGACTGCCGAGCATGAGCGAGAATCGTGCGGACAAAAGCGCTGGAAGCGAACACAGGCTGGGACATGAAGGCGTGCCATGGAAGACCAGGCGTGTACTTATGCCAGCGGACGTGCTATCGATCCAATGCATTAAAAGTATCCGCAAAATGCAGGAGACGCATGATGGACCTTCGCCAGCTTCGCCACTTGGTCGCCCTCGCAGACTGTCGCAATTTCGGCCGCGCCGCCGAGGCGATCAACTTGAGCCAACCGGCGTTCAGCCGCAGCATCCAGACGCTTGAGCGCGACCTCGATTGCGCGCTGGTCGAGCGCAGCAGCCGTGAATTCCGCCTGACCGGGCAAGGCGAACTGGTGCTGCAGCACGCGCGGCGCCTGCTCGCCCGCAGTCAGGCACTGCACAATGAATTGACGCAATACAACGGCCTCACCGGCGGCGAACTGCAATTCGGTTGCGGCCCGTATCCGGCGCAAGTGCTGGTGCCCGAAGCGCTGGCCGATTTCATTCAGGCGCATCCGGCGATTCGCACACGCTTTCATCAAGGCGACTGGCAGCAATTGTCGCTGTGGTTGCGTGAGCAGCAGATCGAGTTTTTCGTCGCGGACGCGCGGCACTTCGTCAGTGATCCGCAGTATCAGGTGCACCAGTTGCGGAGGCGGCCGGGCCGGTTTTTCTGTCGCGCCGGGCATCCGCTGGTCGCGCAGGCAGACCTGCGCTTGCGCGCCCTGCTCGATTACCCGATCGTCGGCACGCGCATTCCACCGATGATCCGCAAGGTGCTCGCCGATATCCTCGGTGAGTCCGACTTCACGCCGAGCGTGGAGTGTGCACAGTTCGACGCCATCCAGCGTGTGGTCCTGCGCTCTGATGCCGTGGGTCTGGCGACGCTTGAGGCCTTGCGTGAACAGCTCGACGAGGGCCTGATCGAGTTGCTCGATTTTGTCGACGTACCGCACGACGAGGCGGCACTGCAATTGGGTTACGGCATCGTCAGCCGCGCCGGCTATACCCTGACGCCTGCCGCGCGGGCGATGATCGAGGCGATCCTTAGCGTCGATCAACGTTTGCTGACCGCCAATCAATGACCGCAAGAGCCTGCGCACGATGAGCAAATTCACGCCGTTCGCCGCCAATGCCTTTTACGCGCCGACCCTGTTGCCGGCCATTGAAGAATTGCTCGCGCGCGGCATTACCCAAGCTGCAATCGAAGCCCAACTGCGCCGCAGCCTGTCTGATCTGCGCACGCCATTCATGCGCATGCCGCTGCTGATGTCGCGGCGTTTCTGGGCGTTCGCCGTGGAGCAGAGCGGAGATCCGTCGATCGGTCTGGCGGCGGGTAAACGCTTTGTTTCGACCGCCACCAACGGTTTGACCTATCTGTTCGATGTCGCCGTGTCGCTGGAACGTGCCTGCGAGTTTTTCGCCGAGTATTTTGCGTTTTTCAACGGGCATTTGCGCATGGAGATCATGCGTGAACACCGTGGGGTCACGCTGCGTCTGCTCGAGACGGGCAGTCTCGGTGCTCCGGCAGCGCTGACCGATTACATCCTTGTCAGCCTGTGCAGCCTGGTGCGGCGCAAGTTGCTCGCCAGCGGTTTGAAGGGTGACCCGGTGCTGGGTGTGGCGCTGGTGTCGGCAAGCCGCGAACAACACGAAACAGCGTTCCGCGCCCCGGTGAGCGCAGAGCAGTCATGCGCCGCGATTCAACTGGATCCGCAGCTGTTCGCAATGCCGTTGACGCCGGGCAATCCGGCGCTGGAAGCAACCTTGATCGATTTGCTGGAGCAGACCCGCCGTCACAGTGAACCGACCTTGCTGGAACAGCTCAGCGATTACCTGATCGAGGATCTGGCGACGGCGCACTGGCAGCAATTCTGCGCAACGCAGCATGTGCTCGAGCGCACGGCAGCACGGCGCCTGAAGGCGTTGGGCTGGACCTTCAGCGAACTGCTTGATGAGTATCGCCACTACCGGGCCGAGGACCTGTTGCAGGCCGGGGCGTTGGAATTGGTGGAAGTGGCGGATCGGTTGGGTTACAGCGATGTGCAGGGATTCAACCGGGCGTGTCTGCGCTGGCTGGGGTGCGCGCCGGGCGTATATCGGGCGCGGTTCATCAAGGGTTGAGATTCTCGCTGGCTGTGCTGTTTTTGTTCGCGAGCAGGCTCGCGAAGAGACCCGCCCGAGTGACCTGAAACTCACTGCCCCGAAGCCACAGTGGCAGGCGCCCGCTCCGGGGTAACGATGCTGCTCAGATCAATATGCTTCCACTCAGGCTTGGCCCCCAACCGCGCATTGAAGCGGTAGTTGAAAGTGAACTCATCCGCCGTCGGTACGCTCAGCGGTTTGCCATACAGCGCTTCAATCCCCGCCAGGTCGTAACCCATCACCTGCAACAGCGTCGGGAAAATGTTGTAGTGGCTGGAGCGGTCCTTGTTGGCCGGCAGATTCGCCGCCCAGTCCGGCGTCTGCAGCCCACTTCCCTGAATCACCACCAACGGCACCAGCCCCTCCTCTTCCACCGGGTCGCCGCCGCAATGGGTATTCAAACCCGGGTTGCCGCGTTCATGCAGATCCTGGCCATGATCGGAGGTGTAGATCAGCAGCGCGTTGCGCAGATTAGCCTGGGCAAAGACCCGGGCGAAGAACTCGCCGACATTCCACAACAGCGTGTTCTTGTAGGCGTTGCGATACAGCACCCAGTCATCCGGCTGGCCGTTGAAACCGGCACGTTCCCCGGTGTCGGCGACTTCGGTGAACTGCCCGCGTGGCAGCGTTGGCCGGTAAGCCATGAACGCGTCCGGGTATTTGTCGTGCACCGGAAAATGCGCCCCGACCTTGTTGATCACGATCAGCTCGGGACGCTCGTCGTTGAGCAATTCGATCAGCTTCGCCGCTGCCGCCATGTCGCGATCACGGACGCTGGTCTGGTCGAACTGCACAAAGCTGTCGATGTCGTTTTTCTCGGCGGCGGTCATCAGGTTCTGCAGGTTGCCGGCGGTGCGCTGGGCGTCGATGTACACCGTGCCGAGCCCGGCCTTTTTCGCGTACTGCCAGATCGACGGCTGCGTGCTGTTGATGCGCCTGTAATCGGCGCGAGTGCCGCCGTAGCGCAAGGTGACATTGGTATCGGCGCTGCAATTGGCAATGGACGCGGCGTAGCCAAAGTTGAAGACATCGACCCCGGCCGGCGCCTGCTTGAGGTTGCTGTGCACGCCGAACGGCGCGTTGATGTCGAGGTAATTGCCGGAAATGCTTTCATCGATGATCAGCACGATGTCGTAGCCGACGGCAGGCGCGGCGCGCGCCAGTGTGACCGTCTCACGCGGGCCGACAGTGTCGTGCAGCGCTTCATAGGCAAACAGATTCAAATAGGCCAAAGGCGTGTACATGATCGGCAGGCCCCGGGCGCCCTCTCCCGCACGTAAAAACAACAGAGCGCTGAGCATCAACACACCGACGATGGGCGCCGCGATCCGCAACGTGTTCGGTACGACCAGTGGATGACGCGGCTTGAGCCCGATGCCGAACAACAGCAGCAAGCCGCTGAGCACCGCGCGCAGGATCGCGTCGCGATACTGATAGGCGGCTTCCTGAATGAAGCCACCGGAATACACCAGCGAGACAAAATCGCTGTACCTCAGGTAATCCGCAGTGACCCGGGTATAGACATCGAAAAAAACCGCCGCCGCAAACATCGTTAATGCGAATGCATGTCGAACGAGAGCTTGCCTTATATAGGCAGCCAAATATAACGCTAAAGTCAGCGCCAAAAACATCGCGCCAAAAACAAGTGCATTCAAACTCCACCCGATAGCATTTAACCGCTCCAGGTAATAGTCGGAATACAACAGCAAAAAGACAACTAAAAGGAGTTCTTTGGCATATCTGAACATGGCGATACCGGGCGGGCAGAAATGGCTGGATGTCAAAGCTTTGTCGGTCAGACCCTGACACTAGCACCCACCCCTAAAAGCGCAAGAATTGACTGATAGCCGGATTGACCGTCAAAAAAACGGTGCCTCAAATCTGACACACAAAATCTGGAAACCCCTTTAAAACCAATACTTTCGACCGCTTGTCGGTTACTTTAAATCTGAACAAATCTGCAAAAATACAACAAATTCAATCGCAGCAATGACTTGATGGCCAATCGCCAAAAAGCCCTCAAGTGTTATACCCGTGCAACATGTCATTTTGCTGACACGCTTTTCCAACCCTGCGCTATACCCCTTTAACAATCTCATCCCGTAGTTAACTTTTCTGGTTTTATTTGAGGTGCGCAGATGGACGTGAGCGTATTTGGCACTGGCTATGTCGGACTTATACAAGCCGCCGCACTTGCCGATGTCGGCCATCGGGTTTTATGCATTGATATTGATCCGAACAAGATCAAACAACTGCAACAAGCGGTGCCGCCCATCAGTGAGCCAGGCCTGTCCGCAACACTTGAAGAAAACATCAAGGCCGGGCGCCTGTCGTTCAGCACCCAGGCCAGCGATGCGGTGACTCACGCCGAGCTGATCTTCATCGCCGTCGGCACTCCGGCGGACGAGGATGGCTCCGCCGATCTCAGCCATGTGCTCAACGTCGCCCGGCAGATTGCCGGACTGATGGAAGCCGATCGCACGCTGATCATCAAATCCACCGTGCCGGTCGGTACTGCCGATCAGGTTCTGGCCGCAGCCACCAGCGAATTGCTGCAACGGGGCAAAACCGAGCTGCAGGTACGCGTGGTGTCGAACCCGGAATTCCTCAAGGAAGGCAGCGCCCTCGCCGACTGCATGCGCCCGGACCGGATCATCATCGGCACCCGCGACGACGCTGCCCGCGAGCAGATGAGCGAGCTGTACGCGCCGTTCTGCCGCAACCACGAAAAACTGATGTTCATGGACAACCGCAGCGCCGAACTGACCAAGTACGCGGCCAACGCGATGCTCGCCACCCGCATCAGTTTCATGAACGAACTGGCCAACCTCACCGAACTGCTCGGCGCCGATATCGAGGCGGTGCGCAAAGGCATCGGCTCCGATCCGCGCATCGGCTACCACTTCATTTATCCGGGCTGCGGCTTCGGTGGCTCGTGCTTTCCCAAGGACCTGCGGGCGCTGCTGCACACCGCCGAACACAACGGCATGCCGTTGAAACTGCTGCGCAGCGTCACCGACGTCAACGACAGCCAGCGGCACATCCTCTTCAGCAAATTGCGCGCGCAGTTTCCGCAGGGCCTGGCCGGCAAATCCATTGCGGTCTGGGGCCTGGCGTTCAAACCGAACACCGATGATATGCGCGAAGCCCCCAGCCGTTATCTGATGGACGCGTTGTGGGCCGAAGGCGCCAGTGTGCAGGCCTATGATCCGGAAGCCATGTCCGAATGCCGGCGCCTCTATGGCTACCGCAACGACCTGCACCTGTGCGCCACCCGCGACGACACCCTCGAAGACGCCGACGCACTGGTGATCTGCACCGAGTGGAAAAACTTCCGCGTGGTCGATTTCGAGCTGCTCGCCGAGAAGCTGCGTTCGAAGGTGATCATCGACGGCCGCAACCTCTACAACCCGGAACAAGTGGCTGCCGCCGGTCTGCATTACAGCGGCATCGGCCTGCGCCACATTGCCCCTGAAGGGCAACGGCCATGAAGATTCTGGTGACCGGTGCCGCCGGTTTCATTGGTGCCCATTGCGTCCTGCGCTTGCTGCGCGACGGGCATTCGGTGGTTGGCCTGGACAATTTCAATCACTACTACGACCCGCAACTCAAGCATGACCGCGTGCAGTGGGTGCGCGAGCAGGTTGGCGATTTTCAGCTCGCCACTGTGGATCTGGCTCACGCTTCAGCCATCGACGCATTGTTTGCCCGCGAGCAGCCGCAAGTGGTGATTCATCTGGCCGCGCAAGCCGGGGTGCGGTATTCCCTGGACAATCCCCGGGCCTATCTGGACAGCAACCTCAACGGTTTCCTGAACATTCTCGAGAGCTGCCGGCATCACCCGGTCGAACACCTGATCTACGCCTCGTCGAGTTCGGTGTACGGCGCCAACCAGCACACGCCTTACTCGGTCAAGGATGGCGTCAACCATCCGCTGTCGCTGTATGCCGCGACCAAGAAAGCCAACGAGCTGATGGCGCACAGCTACAGCCATCTGTTCGGCATTCCCTGCACCGGCCTGCGCTTTTTCACCGTCTATGGGCCTTGGGGCCGGCCAGACATGTCGCCGATCCAGTTCGCCCGGGCGATCAGCGAAGGCGAGCCGCTGAAGCTGTTCAATTACGGCGAGCATCAGCGCGATTTCACCTACATCGACGACATCATCGAAAGCATTGCCCGCCTGATCAATCAGCCACCGCAGGCCAACCCGCAGTGGGATCGCGAGCAGCCCGACCCCGCCAGCAGCATGGCGCCGTGGCGCCTGTTCAACATCGGCGGGCAGCAGCCGGTCGCGCTGAAAACCTACCTCGCGCTGATGGAAAAACACCTCGACCAGAAAGCCATTGTCGAGCTGCTGCCCCTGCAACCGGGCGACGTGCTCAACACCTGCGCCGAAGCCAGCGATCTGGCCCAGGCCACCGGATTCCAGCCCCGGATAGAACTGGATGAAGGACTGGGCCGCTTCATTGCCTGGTTCCGCGACTACTACCCCACTGCCCGTGCGCCGCTTGCGGCTGAATGAATGCGGAGGACGCCATGACTGGACATGAAAAAAGTGTGTCGATTGCACAGATGCGCCCTGACAAGCGCGTCGACCCCGAACATCGCATGCGTCTCGACGCAGCGATTCATCGCCAGGGTCGCGGCTGGCTCAGCGGCCGCGATGGTGGCCGCCCATGGCAGCTGTCGCGGACCAATCGAGTGGTCGCCTGCCTCGGTGCGCTGACCATTCTGCTGCTGATCTCGCCCTTGCTGTTGGGCCTGGCGCTGGTGATCAAATTCACCAGCCCGGGGCCGGTGCTGTTCGTCCAAAAGCGCACCGGTTATCGCGGGCGCAAGTTCGGCATGTTCAAGTTTCGCACCATGGTCAGCAACGCCGAAGAACTCAAAGAGTCGCTGCGTCACCTGAACAAGCACGGCGCTGACGCCATCGATTTCAAGATCGACAAGGACCCGCGGGTCACCGGCATCGGCAGCTTTCTGCGCCGTACCAGCCTCGACGAACTGCCGAACCTGATCAACGTGGTGACCGGCGACATGCGCCTGGTCGGCCCTCGTCCGACCTCGTTCAATGCCTACCGCTACAAGGACAATCACCTCGCGCGTCTGGCGATCTACCCCGGCATGACCGGTCTGTGGCAGATCTCCGGACGCAGCAACATCGACTTCGACCAGCGCGTTGAGTTGGACCTCAGCTACATCGCCGAGCAGAGCCTTCTGCTTGATCTGAAGATTCTGTTGAAAACCCCCTTTAAAGTATTCAGCGGCCACGGAGCAAGCTAATGGACGGTTCAACCAATAAAAGCCTGAGCATCGCCAGCCCCAGCGAATCGAATCTGACGTCGACCGTGCTGGATCTCGATCTGCGGATCCTGTTCCTGACCGCCGCCAATCCCGGCGCCGGCACCACCACCAGCGCGCTGGCACTGGCCAGTCAACTGGCGCAGATGAGCAGCGGCCAGGTGCTGCTGGTGGACGCCAGCCAGTCGGCGGACAACCTCACCCAGCAGATGAACCTCGGCAAGGAGCGCGGCCTGCGCGACCTGCTCTTCAACCCGGACAACCCGCCGTTGTTGCAGGACTGCGTGGTGCAGGTGTCGAGCCTGCCTTTCCATGTGCTGCCCAACGGCCGGCCGATCCGCACGCTGGAGCATCTGACTGCCGAGCGCCTGAGCCCGTTGCTCGACCAGTTGGGCAGCCAGTACCGCTTCGTGGTGATCGATGGCGACGCGGTGTACTCCGCCGCCGACACCCTGGTCATCAGCACTCAGGTCGACGGCGTGGTGTTTGTCGTCCGCGCCGAAGACACCCGCTGGGAAGTCGCCCAGGCCGCTGTGCAACGCCTGACTCAGGCCGGAGCGAACGTGGTCGGCAGCGTGTTCAACCGGCGCAAGTACTACATGCCCAAATGGCTTTACAAAAACCTGTAAGCGAACGCAAAGGATGACGCCATGAACGCCAGAATGCTTGTCCTGCTGTTGCTGCCGCTTGCGGGCTGCTCCAGCAATTCCGACACCCGCAACATGCCGGTGAATATTCTCACCGCCACACCGGCCAACGCCCAGGCCACCGACATGCCGCGGGTCGAGCAGACCCTGCGCCCGAAAGATGTGCTGGATGTGATTTTCCACATCAGCACCAGCGGTTCGGACGCTTACCGCGTGCAATCAGGTGACCAGATCGGCCTGAATTTTACCGCCGCCAGCCAGCTCAACGGTACGCAACTGGTGCTGCCCGACGGCACCATCGAACTGCCGGGCGCTAACACCTCGGTGAAAATTGCCGGGCTGACCAGCGAAGAAGCGCGCCAGGAAATCCAGCGTGCGTATGAGCGCAAACAACTGTTCCAGCCCAACCGCAATCAGCTCGCCGTGCAGATTCTCAGCCCGCTGAGCAACGAGCAGAACCTCAAGAGCGCGTTGAACCACCCAGCCACCGGCATGAGCCGCGAGATCACCGTCGGCACCGACGGCTACGCGAGTTTTCCGGAAATCGGCGCCGTGCCGCTGCAAGGCATGACCGTCAATCAACTGGAGACTTTCCTCAACCAGAAGTACGCGCAACTGCCGGGGCGGATGACCGTGGACGTGCTGCTCAAGTCCACCGCCGGCAACGAGATCTACGTGCTCGGCGAAGTCGCGCAACCGGGCTCGTACCCGATCCGCCGGCCAGTGTCGGTGCTTGAGGCGCTGACCCTGGCGCGCGGCACCAACGTCAAGGCGCGGCTGGATTCGGTGGTGATCATGCGGCGCAACGGCAATCAGGTGCAGGCGATGAACTACGACGTCGAAAAGGCCTTGTCCGGTGACGCGCCACAAATCGCCTATCTGCAGCCGGACGACATGCTCTACGTGCCAAAAACCAAACTGGCCAGCGCCGGCGAACTCGCCCGCCAACTGGCCGATGTGGTGCTGTTCCAGGGCGTCGGTTTCAGCTTCGGCTACCGCGTCGACAACAAAGGCAGTGACAACTGACTCTCAGGTGACCGACATGAACCCAAAAGAAAATTACCTGCACGAGTTCTTCAGGATTTTCTTCGCCAACAAGCAAACGGTGAAGCGCATCTTTCTGACCTTTGCAGTGATCGCCCTACTCCTGCCGTTGCTGCTCAAACAGAGCTTCGATATCACCGCGCAGGTCATCGTGCAGTCGAAAAAGCTGTCTCAGGGCGACGCGACCACCTCGCTGACCCAGGACAACGCCACTTTCATTCCGCCATCGCTGGCGGACATGGAAACCGAAAGCAATATCCTCCGTTCGCCGGCACTGATCCGTCAGACCATCAGCGAACTGCGCGACCAGGGCCAGTACAACCCGCCGCCGGGGATGCTCAGCAAGCTGGCCGGCGAACCGTTCAAGCGTTACGTCAGCACGCCACTGCGCGAATACGTGATCAATCCGCTGCGTGACGCGCTGGGCATGCAAACCGATCCGGTGCGCGACACGGCACTGGACGGCTTGACCCAAGACGCCATCGACAATCTGAAGATCGAAACCCTGCCGGGTTCCAACGTGATCTCGATCGTCTACAGCTTCCCCGATCCGGCCCAGGGCACAACGTTCGTTGCCGCGTTGCTGCAGAACTATCTGGTCGATCGTCAGGCGTTGCAATCGATCGAGCTGCCGCACTCGTTCTACGAGACCAAGAAGCATCAGTATCAGGTGCGGCTCGATGGTCTGGAAGGCGCGCGGCTGAGCCTGCTGGAAAGCGTCGGTTCTTCCGATCCGAAAGAGGAAATCACCTTTCGCCTCAACGCGATCAACACCGAAGAGCAGGCACTCAACCTGTATCGCGATCGCTTGCTGCAAAGCCAGCGCTGGCTTGATTACCTGAAAACCAGCCTGGCCGCCGCCAACACCAACAAGCTTAACGACTACACCTTCCCGTTCACCTTCACCACGACGGTGGACAACATCGCGTTCGAAGACCGCGAGATCAGGCAGATGGGCGAGGCGCTGACCACTCAGGTCAGTCGCTACATGAATGACCTGGCGGTATTTCAGCCCGGTAGCGAGCCGATGTTGCTGGCCCGCGAGCAAATTGCCCGCACCCGCCAGCAGTTCCTCAAAGTGGTCAACAACCGCATTCAGGAACGTACAACCGACCTGTCGGTGGTGAGCCAGGTCATCGAACAGAAAACCGCGCGCATTGCCGAGTTCAAGAATCGCATCCATCAGCTGCAGCAGACCCAAAGCAAGCTGCGCCAGATGGACACCGAGATCGGCGCGTTGCACGCAGCGTTTTCCACCTACGCGCAACGCTTTGCCGAAAGCAGCACGACACGCGCGCTGGACAACGACCTGTCCAACGCCCGGGTATTGAGCCCACCGTTCGAGCCGACCGAGGCGGCTTTTCCCAAGCCGATGCTGATCATTCCGTTCGGGCTGTTCACCGGGCTGCTGCTAGCGATCGCGTTCGTCTACGTACGTGAGTTCTTCGACCATCGCTTCAAGCACCCGGCGCAAATCAGCCATGAGCTGGGCGTGCCCGTGTTGTTGGTGCTCAACGAAGAAACGCCGCAGGCGGGCAATCCACACAGGAACTGGACCATGCCAAGCCTGGTTCACTGGGTGCGCAATTGAACGCGGTGTCCACCCCAATCGTCGCCCTGCCGATCATTCACTTGCTCAGCAGCGGCGGCTTCTACGGGGCCGAGCGGATGTTGCTGGATCATTGCCTGGCAACGCCGGGACAGCACCAGGTGCTGTTTCTCGACGCGCCGCCAGAATTGATCGCGCGCTTTCGCGAGGCCGGGGTGGACGCTCGCGCTTGTGCCGGGCTCGGCGGACTGCTGCGGCACTTGCGTCAGCGCCGTGGCGACAAACCATTGCTCAACACCCACAACTTCAAAGGGCTGCTGTTCGGCTGGATCGGCGCAACGCTGTTGCGCCTGCCGCTGGTGATCACTCAGCACGGCTTCACCCCGCGCAGTCGCAAGCAGAAGTTCTACACCTGGCTCAGCCTGCAACTGTGCCGCACGGCGTCGGTGAAGCAGGTGGTCTGCGTGGCGCAAAGCATCGCCACGCTGCACCTCCAGGCCAACGTCCGCGCGGAGAAGTTGCAGGTGATACCCAACGGTTTGCCAGCCGCGCCGGCGATGCAGTCGGTGGCAGACCGGCAACGCTGGCTGGTTGGGTACGTCGGTCGTTTGAGCAGTGAAAAAGGCCCGGACCTGTTTCTCGATGCGCTGATCGGCCTGTGTCACCAGCATCCGCAACTGGACGCGGTGATGCTCGGTGACGGCCCGGAACGCGAGGCCTTGCAGGCGCGCATCGATGCTGCCGGTTTGCAGCCGCGGATTCGCCTGCCGGGCTATCAGACCGCGATGCGAGGCTGGTGGCAGCAACTCGATGCGCTGGTGATCAGCTCGCGCACCGAGGGCACGCCGATGATTCTGCTCGAAGCAATGCAGGCCGGGGTGCCGGTGGTGGCGTTCGCGGTCGGCGGCATTCCCGATGTCCTGCAGGACCGCCACAACGGCCTGCTCGCCGCGCCGACGGATACCGCCGCCCTCGCCCGCCAGCTCGACACACTGCTGGCCGAACCGAAACTGGCAGCGCAGTTGCGCGACAACGCCAGACGTACACAACAGGAACGCTACGACCTCAAGGCTTTGGCCGAACGCTGGTCGCAGCTGTACATCCACACGGCACGGGAGGCACGCACATGATTTTCCCGCTCTCGATCGTCAGTCTGTTCGCTTTGGTGAGCCTCGGTTTGCTGGCCAGTCCCTGGCCGTATCTGGCGCCGGGGGCAGTGATTGGCCTGGTCGGTTTCACCGTCCTGTACCGCAAGCCGACCTGGGGCCTGCTCGGCATTGCCGCGCTGGTGCCGTTCGAAGGATTCTTCAAGGACAGTTCTGTGTCCGGGAGCAAGTTGCTCGGCGCCTCGCTGGCGGTGATCGTGATGTTGCAACTGGCGCTGCATCAGATTCCGTCCGAACGCCTGCGCAGCAACCTGTGGCGCTACCTGATCGGCTTCATGGCCCTGTACCTGCTGAGCCTGTTCGCCAGCGACAATCTGGGCATGTCGCAAACTCATCTGCGTGAACTGAGCGTGGGTCTGGTGCTGTTCGTGATCACCCTGTTGATCGGCCGTGAGTTGAATCTTGATCTGTTCGCCCGACTGGTCACGCTCAGCGTCAGTGCGACCTGCGCCATGGCGATGTTTTCCAGCAGATTCCAGGACAAGGGCCGCGCCGCCGGCCTGCTCGAAGACCCCAACGCCTTTGCCCTGCTGATCGCCTTCGCCGTGCCGATGGGCCTGCTGCTGGTGATTCGCAGCCCGAACCTGCTGCACCGCTTGTTCTGGGCTGGCTGCTGCCTGTTACTGCTCGGCGGCATGACCAAAACCGAGTCGCGCTCAGGGCTGGTGGTACTGGCCTTGAGTCTGGCAATCGGGGTCTGGCACTACCGCCAGCAGCTGACCCGCATTCGTCCACGGCACTTCGGCTTCGCCATGCTCGGCGCTGCGATCATCCTGCCCTTGGCGATCTACGCGATGCCGGCCGGTTATCTGGCACGCATCCAGTCCCTGAGCATTCTCAGCGCCGGGGCCAAGGCCCAGGACGAATCCCTCGGCCGTCGCGCCTCCTACATTGTCGTCGGCAGCCAGATCATCCGCGAGCATCCGCTGCTCGGCTCCGGCCCGGGCACTTTCCCGCTGCACTACGCGACCACCGGTTACGCCAAGGCGTTTTCCGCCAACCGCAAAATCGGCGACCTGTATCGCCGGGCGCATAACACTTATCTGGAGATCTTCAGCGAACTGGGGATTCCCGCCGGCCTGCTGTTTGTCGGCATGCTGGTGCAGGGTTTCTACAACCTGATCCGCGCACGACGCACGTGGCTGCAACGGCGCGAATGGCAGCACGCAGGCATGGTTACCCATCTGGGCATGAGCTTTCTGTCATTGACGTTGTTCCTGATGTTCCTCAGCGCGCCGAACCTGAAGTACCTGTGGATCATGCTGGCGCTGACCTGGGTGCTGCGCCTGAAAGCCGAGCAGGCACCGCTGACGGAGGCCAAAGTATGAGCCGGATCAGCATTGTCATTCCGATGTACAACGAAGCCCGGCACATCGGTCGCACGCTGCTGGCGGCGAGCAAAGCCGCGCACGCAGCCGACATCGACTGTGAACTGATCGTGGTCGACAACGGCTCCAGCGACGAGGGGCCACAGATCGCCCGCGCATTCGGCGCGCAGGTTCTGCTGGCGCCCGGGCTGCTGATCGGCGCCTTGCGCAATCGTGGCGCAACGGTTGCTCGCGGTGAATGGCTGGCGTTCATCGATGCCGATATCGAGATGCCGGAAGACTGGCTGAAGCAGATGTTTGCCTTAGCAGCAGGCGACCAGGGCGACGTTTTTGGACTCGACCTGCACACCCCTGCTGCCGCGCCATGGTTCGCCGCCGCGTGGCAGCGCCGCTCCTTGCGCCCCTCGGGCCGCGCCACACGCACCGTGCAATGGCTGCCCAGTGCCAACCTGCTGATGCGCAAACAGTGGTTCGACAAGGTTGGCGGTTTCAACGAAACCCTGCGCACCGGCGAGGACAAGGAATACACCCTGCGTCTGCACAGACACGGGGCTCGCCTGCTGTCGGTCAATACCAGCGTTGCCCTGCATTGGGGCTACGAAATGAGCTGGCGCGAATGGATCGGCAAGGAACTGTGGCGTCAGGGCAGTCACCTGCAATTGCTCCGCGCCCACGGCATGAGCCTGCGCCTGCTGCGGTTTCCGCTGCTGTCATTGCTGGTGTGGTTGCTCGATGTCCTGGCGATCGTCGCATTGCTGGGCGGCCACGCGCAGCAGGCGCTGATGCTGCTGATGGCGGGCCTGCTGCCCAGTCTGCTGCTCAGCGTGCGGCAAAGCATTCGCCAGCATGACCTCAGCCTGACCTTGCAACTCTGGGGCCTGCACTGGGTGCGCCTGCACCTGGCCAGCGCGGCATTGATTCTCGGTCTGTGTCATTGGAATGCAAGGAGGCCTGCCCGTGGCTGAACTCATTTTTTGCCTGTGCCTGCTGCTGCCGGCGTACGCCTACATCGGCTATCCGCTGCTGCTGACTTTGCTCGCGCCACTGTTCCCGGCCTGGCGACATACCCCCGCGCCGCCACTGAACGTCAGCATCGTCATTGCTGCACACAATGAGGCGCGGCACATCGAGCACAAATTGCGCACCCTGCTGGCCCAGGATTATCAGCCCGCCGCGCTGCAAATCATTCTGGCCAGCGACGGCTCGACCGATGACACCGTGGCCTGCGCGCACAAAGTGATTGATCCGCGCATCACCGTCCTCGACCTGCCGCGTCAGGGCAAAGCCGCCACGTTAAATGCCGGCGCCGCCCTGAGTACCGGCGACATTCTGGTGTTCACCGATGCCGACAACCAATGGTCGCGCGATACCCTCGGCCACTTGCTCGCGCCGCTGAGCGATCCGCAGGTCGGCGCCTGCGCCGGGCACATGGTGATACCAGTCACCGGTGGCGGCCTGAGCATCGGCGACAGTCTGTATCGGCATTACGAAGGCTGGTTGCGCCGGGTCGAGAATCGCACCGGCTGCATGGTCTCCGCCGACGGCGCCCTGCTCGCCTTGCGCCGCGAACTGTTCCAGAACGTGCCGGCCGAGGTCAACGACGATTTCTTCATCAGTACCTGCGCACCGGTGGCGCACAAACGCATCGTTTATGTGCCCGAGGCGCAGGTGATCGATCAGGGTGTCGACGAAGCGGACAAGCAATGGCGTCGCCGCCAGCGGGTGACCGTCGGTGGCCTGCAGAGCCTGGCGCAACGCCGTGAACTGCTCAACCCCTTCAAGCACGGCCTGTATTCGATCGCGCTGATCAGCCACAAGCTGATTCGTCGACTGGCGCCGGTGCTGTTGCTGCCGCTGCTGCTGAGCAATTTCTGGCTGTGGAACGAACACGGTTTCTATCGCCTGAGTCTGGTCGCGCAATTGCTCGGTTACTCGATTGCCACCGCCGGCCTGCTGGATTCGCAACACCGTTTGCCCAAACCGTTCCGCCTCGCGGCATTCCTGCTGGTGACACTGGCAGGCATGAGCGTCGGACTGTGGCAGTTCCTGCGCGGGCAACGTTACGCACAGTGGAATCCTGATCAGAATCGTTGAGAGGACGCATGCCATGGCGATCAAACAATTGATAAAACGCACCAGCGGCTGGCTCTATCTCAACTCGTCCGTAGGGCGTAACCAGTTGCACGGGGCCGGGGTCATCCTGATGCTCCACCGGGTGCTGGCCAACGACCGGGCCGCCAATCTGCCGCACCGCAACGAACTGTGCGTCGGCCCTCAGGCGTTCGAACACTTGCTGATGTGGCTGCGCAAGCATTTCGATTGCGTGCCGCTGATGGAGTTGTTGCAGCCCAACGCCCTGCGCACCGAGCGCCCGCGAGTGGCCCTGACCTTCGATGACGGTTGGCGTGACAACGCGGTCAATGCTTATCCGCTGCTGCAGAAATATCAGGTGCCGGCGAGCATTTTTCTTTCCACCGATTTCATTGGCAGCCGGCAACGCTTCTGGTGGGAAAGCGTCGGTGAGACGCTGTGGGGCAGCCATGGCGAAAAGGCGCGCATGCACCTGATCGAACACCTGCGCATCACCGGCCATCCGCTGCCGGTGCTGCTCGACGATATCGATGTCGACCGGCGCAGCCTGGCGCTGCTGCATTACCTGCAAGGGTTGAAGAGCCTCGATCCGCAGGAACTCGAACGTCTGACCAATGAGTGTCCGCCGGATTCCCTGCCGCAAGCTCTCGACTGGCATCAGGTGCGCGCCATGGAAGCGTCCGGTCTGGTGCGCTTCGGCCCCCACGGCGCCAGTCATGCGATCCTCACCGGCCTGGATGATGTGCGCTTGCACGAGGAAATCAGCCGCAGCCGCGACGCCCTGCACAACGGCTGCAATCGGCCCTTGCCGGTGTATTGCTACCCCAACGGCGACAACGATGAGCGCGTGCGCGAGCAGGTCGCCAATCACGATTACCCGTTTGCGCTTGGCACGGCCACCGGACTCTATCGCGGTGCCGGCGATCCTCTGAACCTGCCGCGCTTCGGCGTCAGCCAACGCACCGCGCGCAATCCGGAACTGCTGTCGTTACGGATCTTTCGCGGGGCACGGCCATGAGTCGCGGCAGCTACATCCGGCATCTGGCCCTGAGCATGGGCACCAAACTGGCGATGATCGCCTTGCGCCTGCTGCGCAATGTGTTGCTGGCGCGGATTCTCGGGCCGAGCGAACGCGGTCTGTTCGCCCTGCTCAGCACCCTGCCGGATCTGATCAGTGCGGCCACCAGCGGCGGCTTGAATTCAGCGGTCGGTTATCAGGCGGCCAACCAGCGGCCGATGGGGGTGTTGCTCGCTCAGGTGTTGGTGTTCGGCTGTCTTCTGGCCGGGCTGCTGACGTTGCTGGTGGTGGCGCTGGCGCGAGAATTTGGCAGCGAACTCGATGTCACCCTGCAGCTCGGTCTGCTGGCCTGGCTGTTGCTGCTGGCGGTACCGCTGACCGTGCTCAAAAGCGGCCTGCTGACCTTGCACAACGCGTCGGGCGGCGTAGTCGCCTTCAATGTCCTGCGCCTGATCGAATCGCTGGCACCACTGCTGCTGTTTGTTGCGCTGTTCTGGATGTGGAAAGAGGCGGCACTCGAAGCGGCACTGATCAGTTGGCTGGCCGGTATCAGCCTGGTGGTGCTGGTGGGCTGGATGTGGCTCAAACGTGCACAGCCGCTGCAACTGCAATGGGATCGTGCGAGCCAGAAGGAGTTGCTGAAATTCAGCGCGCGCAGTCATCCGGACCTGCTGTTCCAACAAGTGATTCTGCGCTCCGATTACCTGTTTATCGGCGCCCTGCTGGGCAGCAGCGCGCTCGGCCATTACGCCATGGCCAGCGCCGCCGCCGAACTGTTGCTGATCGTGCCGGAAGCAGTCACCACACCGCTGATGAAACGCCTGCTGCAACAGGACAAGGGCATGGACAAGGTCACGCCGCTGGCGCTGCGCCTGACCGCCACGGTGATGCTCGGCGCCTGCGTCACAATGGCGCTGATCGGCGAATGGCTGATCGTCACCCTGTTCGGCGTCGCCTACCAACCGGCCTACCCGGCGCTGCTGGCTTTGCTGCCGGGGCTGTTGGGCCTGTGCTACGCAAGCATTCTGCGCCTGGACCTGATCGGCAAGAATCGCCCTGCAACCGTCTCGCTGATGATGGGGGTGGGGGCGTTGCTCAATCTGGCCCTGAACCTGCTGCTGATCCCAAGCTACGGCATCGTCGGCGCAGCAGCGGCATCCTCGATTGCCTATCTGGCAGTGACCCTGGCGATGCTGGTGCTTTACTGCAGACTCAGCGGCGTACCGTTCTGGCAGACGCTGTTCATTCTGCCCGGTGACCTCAGCCCGATGTGGCTGATGCTGCAGCGCAGGAAAGCCGCATGAAGCGCCTGGCCCTGCTGTGCGGACTCGGCCTGACGCTGAACGTCTTCGCTGCGCCCATGCAGTGGGGCGACATCCGCGACGGCAGCCTGTATCTGCAAGCCGATCGCCCGGATACCGTCACCGTGCGCTGGGATCCGGCGTGGCAGGCCGAGGCCAATGAAGAGCATATCTATCTGCTCGACGGCCATGGCCGCTTGCAAGGTGACCGCTTCATCAAGGCCAGTGAAGTCCGCGGTTCGCAAAGCTGGCCGCTGCTGCCGGGAACTGCCGGTTATCGCCTGGAGATTCCCGGCTACAGCTTCCGCAGCTACCGCGTCCAGCATGACGATAAAACCGTGGCGCTGTTCAGTCCGGCCAAGGTGCATTTCAGTGTCGAAAGCCGCAAGGGCGATGAGCTGTTTTTCCAGGTCGCACCTGGGGAACACGCAGTGCTGAACGGCAAATATCACGGCGGCGTCAACGCACTGCAAGCACAGCGTGTGGACGATGGACAACAGCTGTCGCTGGCCCTCAAGCCCTACCGCGCTTATTGGCAATTCGATCAAGTCGCCTTGCCGGTCAGCGACCGGGCCCAGATCTGGCGCTTGCGCCTGCAGGGCAGCGGCAAAGCGGCGTTCTGGCTCGACGGCACGGCCAACCTGTTTGCGCAGAATCCCCAGCAGCTCCAGCCGTTGCGTGAAGAGTCGGGTGAGGTCCGCCTGACCCTGCACGACAAGGTGCTCGGGCGCACCCCGGATCTTGGCATCGCGCTGCCCAATCTGATGCCACCCGCGAGCAGTCATGCCGCACTGGATGCGTTGAAACCGGGGGCGGCGAGTTATTACAGCTACGTTGACGTCGCTTCGAAAAATGCCCGTTTCGAAGACCCGGTTCGTCAGCTCTACCAGACGCGCTTCGGCATCCGCCAGGACATCACCCTGCTCGCCGGCACCGGGCGTCAGGCCAATCTGCGCGCTGACGTGCAAAGCAGCAACGGCCTCGATGCCTGGCTCGCCAGCACGCGCGCACTGGGTGGTCAAGGTACGCATTACATCGGCTTCGCCGACGAGCCCAACCTCAACTATTCGAGCTACGAGGATTACCAGGCGATTTTTGTCAGCATGGCCCGCCAGGTACGCAGCGATCCGGCCAATGCCAAGGCCGGCGTGCGCATCGCCATGCCGGCCAGTTCACGCTTGGTCAACGGGCCATTCACACGCAACGCGGCGGGCAAGCGCGGCATCGACTGGGCCCGGCGTCTGCTCAGTGAATCGCCCGATCAGATTGACGCGCTGGCCTGGCACGAATGGATGATCCGCGACCTGCTCGCCACCCGCGTCTACCGCGACAGCGTGCGCCGCGCCGCGCAACTGGTCGGCCTCGACGCCGAGGGTCAGCCGCGCAAGGCCTTGCTGCTCGATCAGACCAACCTGTCCAGCGGCTCGAGCCTGAGCCCGTACGACCAGGACACTCACTACGCCGCGCTGTGGTGGGCCTCGGTGGTCATCAATGCTTCTCAGGACGGCGTGCTGAGCATGCTCAACTGGTTTCAGGCAGCCGACGAGCCCCCCTATGCCAAGGGCATGGTGCGCGTATTGGGCGGCGATCGTTTCGAACTGAAACCGGTGGGTCTGGCCCAGCAATTCATCGCTCGGCATTGGCTGCCGCAAGTCCTGCAACTGGACAACGACGCTTTCGAAGTGGATGTGCTGGCGATGGCCGGCGACGAGCAGCGCACTTTGCTTGGGGTGAACAAAGGCACCCGCCTGCAACGCGTCGATCTGAACGGCGCCAAGTGCCCGCTTGAGCAAGGCGCCCTGCATTTCTTCGGCGCTGACAATCGCGCCCGCGACGCACCGTTTGCCTGCGAAAACGGGCGCGTGCGTTTCGAATTACCCGGGCAAACCCTGTTTGCCCTGAACTGGAACGCTTCATGAACCGCCCTTCTGCCCTGCGAGCGTCATGCTGCGCGCGGCACCTTCATCAGGAGAAGAGACCATGGATATTTTGCAAAAACTCAGCGGACATATCCGTCGCAAAGGCCTGCGAGCGACCTTGGCGAAGATCCGCAGAATGTACATTTTTTCCCATCGGCAACTGCTGTGGATGGAGCGGGATCTGGTCAGCCCCGTGCCGCCGCACAACCTCAAACCGTACCCGCCATTGCGCGTATTGAAGATCACCGCAGACAACGCCAGCGCCTTCACCCGTTACTTTGGCGACCGTGTTGGCGTCATGGCCGAGCTGGCCAATGAAGGTCACACCGGGCATATGCATGTCGACGAGCACGGCGATGCCGTGGCGTTTATCTGGGGCACGCCGCGCGATTATTTCGACAGGCATTACTACGGTTGCCGGTTCCCGGTGAAACCCGGCGAGTTCTTCGAGTTCGGTGGCGAAATGGCCCGCGCCTACTGGGGCACCGAATTGTCAGTCGATGTGCAAGTGCGCCTGTGGAAAGCCATGGCCGTGCAAGGCTGTAGCAAAGTGGTCGATGTCTGCGACTCCAGCAACATCCCGGCGCTCAAGCTGCACCTGCGCATGGGCTATACCGAACAACAGCGGATCACTCATATCTACACGCTGTTTGGCCGCTGGCGCTTCTACCGCGAAACCCGTTACAGCGGTTCGCGCCTGTCAGCGCTACGCAAAGCTTCCCGTCCACCTGTCCCAGCAACGGCGGCCTGAACCTATGGCGATGCGATTCGAATGGCGCACGTCGCTGCGCGCTGCCGACTTCCCGGCAGAGGCCTATGAGGCACTGCGCCTGCGCGTGACCGATCACACGCCGTTCAACAACCTCGGCTGGTTGTGCGCGGCGGAACAGGCGCTGGGCGAGGATCAGCGTCTGCACATTCTGCTCGGCTGGGAAGCAGAATCACTGCGACTGTGCCTGCCCATGGTGGCCGGCCCCGAACGCTACGCCGGCGTGCCATTTCGCGTCTTGCGCCACTTGGGTTATCCGCTGGCCGATCGGCTGGCCCTGCTGTCATTGCTCGACAGTGAAGACATGCACAAGGCGCTGCTGCTGATCCGCCAGCACTTGCCCCATGCGCTGCTGCAACTCAATGAACTGTCGGAACCTGCCGGCGAAGAAAGTGCGCTCACTGAATGGATGGCGCGCAGTTCCACGGCTGAGCGACGCCTGAGTTGCCGGGTGCCGGTGCATCTGATCAGCGACGCCGACCATCAGGAAGTTTCCGGCGACCCGCGCTACAAACTGCGTCGGGCGCGCAAACGGATTGCCGCGTGCGGTGCCCAGGTAAGGCGAATCACCCCCGACGCGCAGTCGATGCCTACGATTTTACAAGCGCTGCAGGCAGTCGAGTCGGTCAGTTGGAAAGGTGACGAGGGCGTCGGGATTTTCGCCACCGATCGCAGTCGTCAGTGGATAGAAAGCGCGTTCACCGCCCTCGCCGCTCAAGGGCTGGTGCGGGTCGTGACGCTGGAGCTGGACGGCCGCTGCATCAGCTATCGGCTGGGCCTGCTCGAACAGGGCCGACTCTACGACTACAACCTTGCATTTCTGCCGCAGCATGCCGATCTGGGCAGCGGCCGCGTACTGCTGGAGGAATGGATTCGCTGGGGCCTGGACGAGCAATGGCACTGGATCGATGCATCGCGGGTCAGCCTGGAAAACTCCAGCCATCAACTGCACGAGCGCATGACCGGGCAACTGGAACACTGGCGCTGGAGCTTCTATTCATGGCGCCCCAGTGGCTTGCTGCTGGGCCTGGGGCTACGTCTTTGGTACTGCGTCAAACCGGCCTTGCAGAAATGGCGCGCACAGCGTGCCGGCAGACCGACAGCGGCAATTACATCCGTAAATCAACCGGCAACATCATCCACCACACCTGGGCTAGGGCCTCGGAGAGCATCATGAACGTCATCGACAAACTGCTTCTGCGCATCAAACAAAAAGGCCTGCGCCGCACCGTTGGCGCTTTCGGCAAACGTTACGTCTTCGCTCACCGTGAATTGCTGTGGATGGAGCGCGATCTGGTCACGCCGATAGCGCCGAACAAACTGCGCCCCTGTGAAGGTTTACACAGAGTCGACATCACCGAGGACAATGCCAAGGCTTTCAGCAAGTACTTTGGTGACCGTGTGCAGACCATGGCCGAGTTGGCCGTTGAAGGGCACACCGGGCACATGTACCTGGACCAGGAAGGTCACACCGTCGGGTTCGTCTGGGCCAGCACTCGCGACTATTACGACCGCCACTTCTACCGCTACACGTTCACGATCCAGCCCGGTGAGTACTTCCAGTTCGGTGCCGAAATTGCCCGGCCCTATTTCGGCAGCACCTTGACCGTCGACGCACAGACCGCACTTTGGCAAGTCATGGACGCCCGGGGGTACAAAAAAGTGGTGGATATCTGCGACAACGCCAATATCCCGGCCCTGAAGATGCATGTGCGCCTGGGCTACAAGGAACAAGGGCGGATCACCCATGTTTACGACCTGTTCGGCCACTGGCGCTTCTTCCGCGAAACGCGCTACAGCGAGTCAAGGCTGGAGGCACTGCGCAAGCCGGAAAGACCGGTGGTCATTGCGCCGGCACAGGCTTGATCCGCTCTGGATATTTGCGGCGGTTTTGATGCCGCCTTCGCGAGCAGGCTCGCTCCTACCGGGAATGCGTCCCTGTGGGAGCGAGCCTGCTTGCGATTAGGCCAGTAGCTGCACCCGCAGCTCTCACAAGCGATTGGCTGGTTGCCTACAAACTGTGACGACACTTCCAACATTCGGAAAAGACTTGGCCGACTGTTTGTCTGTATCCACTTGGATACAGTCGACTAATGACTTATCTTATCCAGCAAACCGCAATATTCCACGCTTGGCACCGTTCGATTAGAGACTTGCGCGCCAAAGTGGCTATCGCCCGGCGTATTGATCGGGCGTCAACAGGTAATCTCGGCGACGCCAAATCGGTGGGCGATGGAGTCTCTGAGATGCGTCTGGATGTTGGCGCGGGCTACCGGGTGTATTTCACAATCCGCAATGGCGCAGTAATCATTCTGCTTGCCGGAGGCGACAAATCCTCACAAAGCGCAGACATCCGACGCGCACAAAAAATGGCAAAGGAGGTTTAACCATGAGCCAGACTTTGACGAATTTCGACATGGTCGCGCTGCTCGACAGTGATGAAGCCATCAGTGAGTACCTGTCACAGGTGCTTGCAGACGGAGACAGCGAAGAATTCCTTCGCGCAATCGGTTACGTTTTAAGAGCGCGAGGAATGACGCAGATCGCCAAGAATTCAGGCATGGGTCGTGAAAGTTTGTACAAAGCTTTTGCTCCCGGAGCGAAGCCGCGCTTTGACACAGTGTTGAAGGTGATTCATGCGTTGGGCATTGATCTTTATGCGCAGCCGGGGCACGTAGTCAATCACGCCGCTACCTGAATTTTGTAGCGGTCGCAAGGCTCGCTCCCACACTGGACAGTCGCCGTACGCGAAACCAATGTGGGAGCGAGCCTGCTCGCGATTAGGCCAGCCGTCGCAATAAAGCTATCAAACATCCTCAGATACATTGGCGAGAGAAACTTTGCAGCCGCAGTGAGTCTCTCGAAATCCATCGAAGAATCCACAACCTCACTCTCCGTTCATCCCCATCTCTACCGTAAAGGTCGATCTCCCGGCACCCGGGAAATCGTTGGACATCCTAATTACGTAGTGATTCATGAGGTGACGGATCGAATCGAGATTCTTAGCGTTTTGCATACCCGACAGGAATATCCATAAAGACATCGCAGGAAAAAACGGTGTGACGTCGCCCGATCGATAACACGCCGTTTGCCTAGGAGGCCCCACTATCAAAGATTCACATGACTCTGGTTAAGCCGCTCGCGCAAAAACTCCACCAGCGCCTGCACCGGCCGCGAAGCCTGGCGATGCTGCGGATAAACCGCCGACAAGGTCAGTGGCTCCGGGCGTAGATCATCCAGCACCGGCACCAGCCGCCCGTCCTTCAGCGCTGCGCCGACGATGAAGGTCGGTAGATAAGTAATCCCCATCCCCTGCACCGCCGCGTCCCGCAGCAGTTCGCCGTTGTTCACCCGCATGCGCCCGGTGACGTTGATCAGCAGCGGTTTGCCCGGTGCTTCGTTGAAGCGCCATTGCACTGAGCGCCCGTGGCCGTAAGGCAGGCAGTCGTGGCTGTGCAGGTCTTCGGGTTTGAGTGGCGTGCCGCGTTCGGCAAGGTACGCCGGGCTGGCGCAGTACACCCGTTCGATGCTGGCAATGCGTCGGGCGATCAGTGTCGAGTCTTCCAGCACGCCGATGCGCAGGGCGAGGTCGTAGCCCTCGCCGAGCAAGTCGACCGGGCGATCACTCAAGTCGACTTCGACGGTAACCTCGCGGTACCGCTGCAAGAACAACGGCAACAGACAACCCAGATGCGCCACGGCAAACGACAGCGGCGCGCTCAGGCGGATCGTGCCGCGCGGCTCGGCAGTTTCGCCGGCGATGCCCTGCTCGACCTGCTCCACCTCACCCAGCAGGCGCAGCGCCGATTCGTAATAGCTCTGCCCCAGCGGCGTGACGTCGAGGCGGCGGGTCGAGCGATTCAACAAGCGCACCCCGAGGCGCTCTTCCAGTTGCATCAGACGGCGGCTGACGAACTGCTTGGACAGGCCCAACTGATCGGCCGCAGCGGTAAAGCTGCCGGAGTCCATGACCTGGCAAAAAATACGCATGTCTTCAAACGGGTTCATTGTCACTCTCTGGTGGACAGTTAAACGCTTTATAGCCGCTTTTTCGCTTTTCAGCAGCCCATTAATCTGTGCTCACGGTGTTGCTGAGGCCGCAAACCCAGTGCCACAGCAGCCCGAAACTCAGGCAAACAATCAAAATTATTCAAAAGGATTTCCACCTATGAACATCGTCAAGAAAACCCTCGCCGCCTCCCTCCTCGCCCTGTCGGTCAGCAGCGCTTTTGCCGCTGGCAGTCCCGGCGTCGAACACAACACTCAGGCATTCCTCGACGCCCTCGCCGCTGGCGGTGGTCGCCCGCTGGAACAGCTGAGCCCAAAGGACGCCCGTGCAGTCCTGACCGGTGCGCAGGCTTCGGTGAAGGTTGATCTGTCCGGTGTGGAAGTCAGCGACAAAGCTATCAAGGTCGACGGCCAGACCATCAATCTGAAAGTGGTGCGCCCGGCCAAGGTCAAAGGTGAGTTGCCGGTGTTCATGTTCTTCCACGGTGGCGGCTGGGTGCTGGGTGACTTCCCGACGCATCAGCGTTTGATCCGGGATCTGGTGGTCGGCTCCGGCGCTGTGGCGGTGTATGTCGATTACACGCCGTCGCCGGAAGCGCAGTACCCGACCGCGATCAATCAGGCATACGCCGCGACGAAATGGGTGGCCGAACACGGCAAGGACATCGGTGTCGATGGCAAGCGTCTGGCGGTGGCCGGCAACAGCGTCGGCGGCAACATGGCGGCGGTCGTGGCGTTGATGGCCAAGGAACAGAAAGCCCCGGCGCTGCGCTTCCAACTGCTGATGTGGCCGGTGACCAACGCGCAATTCGACGACGGCTCGTACCAGCAATTTGCCGAGGGTCACTTCCTCACCAAGGGCATGATGCAGTGGTTCTGGGACAACTACACCACCAACCCGGCCGAGCGTGCGCAGATCCACGCCTCGCCGCTCAACGCCAGCGCCGAACAGCTCAAGGGCCTGCCCGCTGCGCTGGTGCAGACCGCCGAGTTCGACGTGCTGCGTGACGAAGGGGAAGGCTATGCGCGGCATCTGGATGCAGCCGGTGTGCCGGTGACCTCGGTGCGTTACAACGGGATGATTCATGACTTCGGCCTGCTCAATCCGCTGAGCGAGATTGCGGAAGTCAAAGCGGCGGTGCGTCAGGCTGCGGCTGAACTTAAAACCCACTTGCAGCCTTAACCGCAAAAGATCGCAGCCTTCGGCAGCGCCTACCCTGGAATACCATTTCCGGTAGGAGCTGCCGCAGGCTGCGATCTTTTTTCTCACTAGCGTCGCGGAGTACCGGTCATGACTCTTTTCTACGCCCACCTGCTGTCCTGGAGTGCCGTCCTGTTGCTGCTCGACGCGGCACTCTGGCATTTCTCGCCCTTCACCCATCGCGCGCCGCGAGTCGGTGTGCGTCTGGCGCTGTTTCTGGCATTCAGCGCGCTGGTGATCAATGCCGGTGTCAGCCCGTTGCAGGCTCCGATATTCGCTGATGATCGTGTGGCACAACTGGGAGCGACGGCGCTGGGGATTCTCTGGTGGCTGTACGCAGCACGGGTGCTGACCGAAGTGATTGGCCTGGCGCTGATGCGCCGCATCGGTCACAGCGGTCGCTTGCTGCAGGACGTCATCGGCGCGCTGGTGTTTCTGGTCGCCATTGTTGCGGCGGCCGGCTACGTGCTGGAGCTGCCAGTCAAAGGCCTGCTGGCCACCTCCGGGGTGGTCGCCATCGTTGTCGGTCTGGCCCTGCAGAGCACTCTCGCCGATGTGTTTTCCGGCATCGTCCTCAACACCACCAAGCCCTATCAGGTGGACGATCTGGTGATGATCGACGGCGTCGAAGGCAAGGTCTTCGATATCGACTGGCGCGCCACGCACCTGCTGACCAGCGCCGGCACCATGGCGGTGGTACCGAACTCGGTGGCGGCCAAGGCGAAGATCGTCAACCTCAGTCGGCCGAGCAACATGCACGGCGTGTCGATCAGCATCCAGGTGCCCAACCACATTCGCCCGCGACGGGTGCTCGATGCCCTCGATCGCACCTTGCAGGGCAGCAGTTCGCTGTTGCTCAGCCCAGCGCCGAAAGCCGTGCTCAAAGACGCGGGCGAAACCATGTCCGAGTACGTCGCCAGCGGTTTCATTGCCGAGCTGGGCAAGAAGAGCGAAGTGCGCAATCAGCTGTTCGATCTCGCCCACCGCCATCTCGAAGCGGCGGGCATTTCGCGCCATCCCGACGGCGTAATCGAACCGTCGAGCCGTGCTCGTGCGTTGCTGGATGAAGTGAAGATTTTCCGCTCGCTGAGCAGTGAAGAACGCGATCGCCTCGCTGAGTCGATGGTTGCGCAACAGTACACGGCGGGTCAGGTGGTGCTGGATCTGGACGAAGTGCCGGACAGCCTGTTCGTGATTGCCACGGGCGTGGTCAGCGCGACGGTGCCGGACGGCAATGGTCAGACCGAGGCCGGCCGCATGGGGCCGAGCGAAGTCATGGGTGAGCAGAGCATC
Source organism: Pseudomonas sp. HN2 (assembly GCF_020736465.1). Classification (NCBI taxonomy): domain Bacteria; kingdom Pseudomonadati; phylum Pseudomonadota; class Gammaproteobacteria; order Pseudomonadales; family Pseudomonadaceae; genus Pseudomonas; species Pseudomonas sp. HN2. The sequence continues at coordinate 2,322,525 of NZ_CP085885.1, read as the reverse complement.
CTTGCCGATACGCCGTCGCAGGCGACGTTCACGGCGCTGACGTCGAGCATCATCTATCGCCTCGACAAGCAGTTGACCCGTGAGTGCATGGACAAGCGCAGCGAAGTCGGCCGGGCCTTGAACAAGTTGCAGGCGGTACGTCAGCAGAACAGTCGCCTCGCGTTGATGGCCAAACCGGTGGCGGTGAAAAAAGGCGGGTTCTTGGGTTGGTTGCAGAAGCGCTGATTCGAGGGCTTGAAAATCAAGAGCTTACCCCCCTCACCCCAGCCCTCTCCCCCCAAGGGGGGCGAGGGGGAAAGGGAGCCGATCTCCATGCGTTTCAAGAGCGGAGCTCGGCTCGGTATCGCAGGTCCATGCAACTCTAGCAAACAACGCCGTCAGTCCCCTCTCCCTCCGGGAGAGGGCTAGGGTGAGGGGCTTTTGACGTTCGACCAAATTACTTGGCGGTGAACTTGGTGTAGCTGTTGATCAGGTTGCGATAGTTAGGCAGACGCTCGGACAGCAGGTGCGCCAGGCCTTCCATGTCGTTGCGCCAGTCGCCCTGCAGCTCGCAAGCCACAGCGAACCAGTTCATCAGGTGGGCACCGGCGGCGGACATCCGCGCCCACGCCGCTTGTTGCACGGTGGTATTGAAGGTACCCGACGAATCGGTCACGACGAACACTTCGAAGCCTTCAGCAATCGCCGACAGGGTCGGGAAAGCTACGCAGACGTCGGTCACGACACCAGCGATGATCAGTTGCTTGCGGCCGGTGGCCTTGATCGCTTTGACGAAGTCTTCGTTGTCCCAGGCGTTGATCTGGCCTGGGCGCTGGATGAACGGCGCGTCGGGGAATTGCTCGAGCAGCTCAGGCACGATCGGGCCGTTCGGACCTGCGTCGAAGCTGGTGGTCAGAATGGTCGGCAGCTTGAAGAACTTGGCGATGTCACCCAGTGCCAGCACGTTGTTCTTGAACTCGTTCGGCGAGAAATCCTGCACCAGCGAGATCAGACCGGTCTGGTGATCGACCAGCAGGACGACGGCATCATCTTTGTTCAGACGCTTGTAAGGAACGCTCATGGCAAAACTCCTGGATGGATGGTTGTTGCGTGAAGCGCCGGCCCTGATGACCGGCGCTTTTTTCGAACTCAGAACGCGAAGCAGGAACAGCCGAACGCGCCCCAGAAACCGGCGAAGTCGCTGACCGGTGCATTCGACATCCGCGCTTTTTCATGGCTGTGGGTGTGCACGGCGCACGGCCCGCTGCACTGGTGAACCTGCGCCTGGAGTGGCGAGTTCGGGCGCCAGTGGCCCGGAACCTTGACCACCGGCGACCAGTCCGGCAGCACCGGAATCGAACGCGGGCCAAGGTCTTCGAAGTCGCCGGCGGCGTAGACAATCTTGCCGCCGACCACGGTCATCACCGACTCGATCCACTTGATCGCTTCTTCTTCGACGCTGAAGAAGTCCGCGCTCAGCGCCGCCAGGTCAGCCAGTTGACCGACGCGGATCTGGCCCTTCTTGCCCTGCTCCGAAGAGAACCAGGCGCTGCCGTGGGTGAACAGTTCCAGCGCGGTGCTGCGTGGCAGACCTTCTTCATACAGGGCCAGACCGCCAACAGTGCGGCCGCTGACCATCCAGTACAGCGAGGTCCACGGGTTGTAGCTCGATACGCGCGTGGCGTCGGTGCCGGCGCCAACCGGCACGCCTTCAGCGAGCATGCGCTTGATCGGTGGCGTGGCTTCCGCGGCTTTTTTGCCGTAGCGATCGACGAAGTATTCGCCCTGGAACGCCATGCGATCCTGAATCGCGATGCCGCCGCCCAGCGCCTTCACGCGCTCGATGTTTTGCGGGGTGATGGTTTCGGCGTGGTCGAAAAACCACGGCAGACCATTGAACGGAATGTCGCGATTGACCTTCTCGAACACGTCGAGCATGCGGCTGATCGATTCGTTGTACGTGGCGTGCAGACGGAACGGCCAGCGCTGCTCGACCAAGTGGCGCACCACCGGCTCCAGCTCCTGCTCCATGGTCTGTGGCAGGTCCGGGCGCGGTTCGAGGAAGTCTTCGAAGTCGGCGGCGGAGAACACCAGCATCTCGCCGGCACCGTTGTGACGCAGGTAGTCGTCGCCCTGATGCAATTTGACGCTGCCGGTCCAGTTCTGGAAGTCGGTCAGCTCTTCTTTCGGCTTCTGGGTGAACAGGTTGTAGGCGATGCGCACGGTCAACTGGTCGTCTTTGGCCAGTTGCTCGATCACTTGGTAATCGTCCGGATAGTTCTGGAAACCACCGCCGGCGTCGATCGCACTGGTCAGGCCGAGGCGATTGAGTTCGCGCATGAACTGGCGGGTCGAGTTGACCTGATATTCCAGCGGCAGCTTCGGCCCCTTGGCCAGTGTCGAGTAGAGAATCATCGCGTTCGGCCGCGCAACCAGCATGCCGGTCGGGTTGCCGTTGCTGTCACGGACGATCTCGCCACCTGGCGGGTTCGGCGTGTCGCGGGTGTAACCGGCCACGCGCAGAGCGGCGCGGTTGAGCAGCGCACGGTCGTAGAGGTGCAGGATGAACACCGGGGTATCCGGCGCCGCCTGGTTGATTTCTTCCAGGGTCGGCATGCGTTTTTCGGCGAACTGGAATTCGTTCCAGCCACCGACCACGCGCACCCACTGCGGGGTCGGTGTGCGATCGGCCTGATCCTTGAGCATGCGCAGCGCGTCGGCCAGCGACGGCACGCCTTCCCAGCGCAGTTCGAGGTTGTAATTCAAACCGCCGCGAATCAGGTGCAAGTGCGAGTCGTTGAGGCCAGGGATGACGCAGCGGCCTTTCATGTCGACCACTTGCGTGGCGCTGCCCTTGAGGGCCATGGCCTCGGCATCGTTACCGACGGCAACGAAGCGGCCGTCCTTGATTGCCACGGCGCTGGCCAGTGGTTTTTCCCGGTCTACGGTATGAAATTGGCCATTGAATAAAATCAGATCGGCGCTCATCGCAGTTCCTCAAGCAAAAGTGAAAAGAAGCAAACCCCGCTCAACGCGGCGAGGTTTCTTGGGAATCGAGGTGTTCATGGGCCTGGCTGGCTTCCAGCCACGGGGTGAACAATCGGGTGACCGGCGGCATTACCACGTACACCACCGAGAGGACGATGGTCAGGGTGATCAGGAACGTGGCGACCACGTAGTTGGACAGAAGCGGATGCAGCGCCAGCAGCGGCCCCCAGATCAGCGGCACCAGCAAGGTGTGCGGCAGAATCACCAGCAGCGAAACCACGGCCTGCTTCCAGCGCGGCGGCGGCGAAGCGGCATCGGCCAGGGGGGAGAACCAGAACTCGTTGACCGGGGCGACTTCAGTCTGATCACCGTCGGCCAGCATCGGCGCAGCTTCGGCGACCAGCGCCTGACGCTCGGAGGATTCCAGCCAACCCTGCATGGCCTCGGTGGAGCTGAAGCGCAGCACGCAGGTGTAAAAATCCAGACGCCCGCGCTTGCCACGCACCACGTCCACACCCAGATGCCCTTCGCGCTGCCCGGCAACGCGCACGATGTTGCGCAGCCACGCTTCATACGCTGATTCGAAACCGGCCTTGACCGAGTGTTTGATGATCAACGTGACAGTCTCATCGGCCCCCGGTGCTTGTTGATTAAGGACTTCAGGCATAACGCAGCACTCCGGGCAAACGAACAGGAATCGCCAGCCGTCCAGGCCCGGCGATCAATACAGTGGTGAAAAGAATCAACAGCAACCAGCCGAACTGCCCTTCAGCCACACTCCATTGCGGATGTACGACCAGCAACGCCACCAGCAGCACAAAGAGAATAGGCAAGCAGGCCAATCGCGCCAGCACGCCGGCGACGATCAGTAGGGGGCAGAGGACTTCGGCGAAGATCGCCAGGATCAGGGTCAGGTGGGCGCCGAGGTGGAACGGATCTTCGATCAGTTGCAGTTGCGCGGTGAAGTCCAGCAGCTTGGGCAAGCCGTGTACCCACAACAGAAACAACCCGCCGCTGACCCGCAGGAACAGCAACCCGATGTCGCGTGCCTGTTCATCCCTCGTAGCAATCATGACCCGACCCTTTGAATGTCATTGAGGGAATGATGCCAAGGCCGGGGCGGGAGAAATTGGATGGGTGTGCTTAGTTGCTTTCCATGCCCAGATCGTCTGCCGCCAACGACAAACAAAGGTGGGAGCGAGCCTGCTCGCGAAGGCGTCAGGTCAGTCAAAAAATACTTTGAATGACGCACCGCTTCACTTGAGTCGCGCTAACCCCGAGGCCCTGCCAATACGTGTCCTTTACACATAATCACGGTAGGCCATGCCGTCATAAGGTTTGATTCTGACAGTCACGCCTTTGGCCGGAATATTTGCAGGATCGAGTACATCGTTCTCCGCTTCGTCTACTGACGGTTTGAGCGGGATGTTTGTTGTTTTGTGCATGGTGAGACCTCACACGGCGCTCGGTCGAGCGCCGTGTTCCCGGGTTGAAGCAAGGCTCAGGGGCAAGCGTTCATCGCTCGGTATTCAGCTCGGCCCAGCGACTGGCCAGAAGTGCCCGGCCTCTGGAGGTCGGTGTAGCGTGATAAGAAACCTTGCCCCTCAGCCGCTCCTGTACGGCGCTGCTGTCCCCGCCGCCATCGGCATGTCCCCAGGTCACGACGCGGCCGTCAGCGGTGAGCGCAGTAAATCCATGAGTGTTGTCGTATAGCGCTTGTACCTGAGTCAGCTCGGTGACAACCGTCGAGGTGTCGCCACCTACGGTCGCATCCCCCCAGGCGACCACTGTGCCGTTCTTGCGCAACGCGGCGAAAGCCATGGAGGAACCACACACCTGAACAATGTCATCGAGCGCCGCGATTTCGGCAGGCACCAGACCACCCTCCGCGGGAGTGCCCCATGCCACTACATGACCGTTGCCTCGGCGCGCTGCGAATGCGCGCCAAGTGGAACTGACCTCGACAATGTCCGTGAGCCCGCCAATCAGCGCGTCGATCGTCCCGCCATACGCGGCCGTTCCCCACGCCACCACCTGCCCGGTGGCACGCCTTGCAGCGAAGGCCTGCGCATTGGCGCAGCTCAATTCGATGATGTCGGTCAGAGATGCAATTTCAGCCGGCACAACGCCGCCATAGGTGGCGTCGCCCCAGCCGACAAGTCGCCCATTGCCACGATGCGCGGCAAAGGCACCATAGCTGCCGATCAGATTGTCGATATCGGTGAGGCCTGCAATTTCACCGGGAACCACCCCACCATTTGCCGCCAAGCCCCAAGCCACAACATTCCCGGCGGATCGTTTTGCTGCAAAAGCCTGACCCGCCGCCACCACTCGTACAATATCCGTCAGCGCGCTGATCTCTATGGGAATACTACCTCCATCGTCAGGTGTGCCCCAGGCAACCACCTGCCCGGTCGTCTTCAACCCGGTGAACGCAGTCGCATTACCGATGACTTCGACAAAACCCAGCGGATCTATACCGCTCATGCTTCCGCCCTCGGCGGCGGTTCCCCAGGCGACAACTGCACTATTGGCGCGGCGAGCCGCATAAGCGCTGCGCGTGCAGCTCACCTCAACGATGTCATCCATGGTGATAATGGTCGGAGGAATATCGGCGCCGTAAGCAGCGTTGCCCCAACCGGCGACATCCCCGACATCCCGGTGAGCGACGAAGGCAGCGAAACCAGTGACCGTGGTGTCGATCCCGTTGCCAATGATATTCGCCGAGTTGAGCGTGACCAGATCATCGGCAGTGCGCACCTGCAGCAGCTGCTGCGGTGCGGTGTCGCGCCAGATGGCAGCGGTCATCCACTCTGTGTCCGAAGCGTACTTCCACTGCGCTTGCAGCGGCTGCCCCGTGGTGGCGTTGAATGCGCTCAGCACACGCGTGGCACTGGACGCGCGATAAGTACTGCGGTTATAGCGCGCGCCCATGATCTTCAAGGTACCGCTGCCAATAACCCGGCGGACATCGTAAACCGTCGGCGTCGACGGGCCATCGGTCCCTCCCGCCTTGCGCTTGACCTCATAACTCAACGCGATGCTGTCATCGAGGTTGGCGCTGATGACCGTATGGGCCACCTTGACCACGCTGAGTTCTTTGTCGGCCTCTGCTGCCAGAACCCTGTGGGTGTAAGGAGTGGTGGTTTTACCGACCACGGTCACGGTAACTTCATCGTCGGTCTTCAATTGCGCGGTGGCCGGGATCACCACCGTCGCGCCGCTGGGGTAGACATCGTCCGGGTTCAACTGATCCTTCTGCGCCCCCGTGGCTTCCCTGAAGGTGGCAACCGGTAGCCGGATCTCTTGCGCTTGCACGTTGAAGTCATAAGGTTTGCCGTCGGCCTCGCCGCCGTCAAACAACTCGACCCGATAATCGATAGTCACTTTTTTGTTCAAGCTGGCCTGCACAACGGACAGGTCAACAGTGAACTCGATCGGCTTGCCCTTGTTGTTGCCACTGACCGCTTTGTCATCGGTGTGATTGACCACTCCATCCGATGATGTCCAGGTCATATAGAAGTGATCGCCGGCATTCTCGGGATCATTGGCCGGTATCTCGACTGTCGCTCCGTCTGGAGTATTGGCCGGATCGAGTATGTCATCGGCCGCCTGCACAACGCGGGCCGGATCCAGCAATTGCGTGGACTCGCCGACGGAGAACACGAGGGGGTTGGAATAACTGATCGTGTCAGTTTCTTTGCGCCAGATTTCGTAACTGGCCGTGATCGTGGCACCGCGATTGGGCTCGATATGCTCGGCCACAAACTTGTCGCTGAGCCGGAATGGCACGTCGCTGTTCTCGTTGAGCGCAGTAATGTCGATGGAGTCGCCGGTCTTGCCTGATTGTTCCCCATCCCATTTGTAAGTCACCTTATCGCCGCGTTTCGTCGGTGTGACGATGGGTTTGGGAACAGTCAGCTGACCAACGCCGTTGGGTAAATCAGCAGGCTCCAGTGAGCCATTGCTTTCTCCGAGCACGATCGGTTTAACCAGCTCGAATTTTGGCTCGCCCACGCTCAGCGTTGCCGCGGGACGTGACACACGCCTGACAATGGCGCCGTTCCCATCCACACTCAGATGGACATATGACAACACCAGTGTTCCGCCCTCAATGGACTTCAAGTGCAAGCCTTCGACAGTGAGGAAAAAACCGATCGGGTCGGCGATTTCCTCCCGGCTCGGTATATACCTTTCGAATTCCGGGACATAGACGCTGCCTTCCGAACGTTTACCGAACCACACCAGTTCAAACGCATCGCCATAGTTGAACAGCGAATCAGAGCGAATCAGAACCCGGGTATATGCCAGGTCAGGTTCAATGGCACCCTGGTTTTCATCCTCAGCAACAGGGGCATCCAGGCGCGTGGCCTCACCGTTGACTTGCACGAACTGACCTTTGGATTGCAGATCGGAAGTTCCTTCACGCTTGACCTCATAAGAAAAAATCACCTGGGTTCCGACAAGCCTGCGCAGATCGGCATTTTCGAAATCGAATTCATAGGTGTGGGGAAGATTGTCGACCTCCTGCCTGGGCGCAGTGAACGTGACGGTTTGACTGTCCACTGTGGTACCGCTGACTTTTACTTCAATCCAGTCCTGATGTTTGAATTCGCTCGAAGTTGCCCAGACCTGAACAACGACGTTTTTATCACCCAACCGGTCAAGGTCCAGGACATTGTTGAGCGCATCCTTGGCAATAGGGGCAACCAGCCGATTGGTGTTGAGCGAAACCCTGATCCGGGTTTCTCTACACCAGTCCTCCGAATAATTGTGGACGATATCCCGCACGCGAAAGCTCACGGCCAGGCCCACCTCATCGGTATCACCTGCCTTTTCTATAACTGCCCGCTTGACGTAAACAGTGATGGGATTCTTCACCGGATCACTGATTTGCTCCGCCGTCACCGGGTCGGACAAGATCAGAATGCCCCCCCAACTGAGCTCAGCTTGGTCGCCCACCGCAATACCAGGATAGGGTTCGCCGCTACCGGATGCGTTTCGAATGACGATAGGCAAACCTACTGTCGGATCCGGATCATCCGGATCCTCCTTCGGCGGAGCGTTCCCGCTGTCAACTCCACCAGAGACGAACTCCGGCGGGATGAACATGTATAGATTGGAATGCCCCGGCCCCTCCTCCGTATCCTGTCCGCCGGGAATTTCCAGCTTGACGAATATTTTCAATGGCGGCGCATACGTCTCGGCGGGATCCAGGCCTAAACGCTTTACCCAATAGTCGATTTCATGGGATCCCGAAGCAAGATGCCGTGGAGCAACGAACAGGGTCGCACGCTGATCAGATTCTGATTGATCACGAATGATGTACCGATCCACCTCGACAGAGCCTTTCCTGAGCACCACCAGGTCGCCTTTATTCTTGGTCGTCCATGGGCTGAGGTAGACCTGCAATCCATCGTCCGGATAGACCCCTTGCGCCGCGGCCCGATTGATCCCCCACTCTCCCGAGGGAAGGATGGGAAGCATGCGACCGGTGATATCCGGCTCAGGAAGTGCCAGCGTTGCGACGTGTTTCTTGAGTTTCAAAAGCATGACAAAACACTCCTGCCGAGGGATTAGGCGACGGAGTGATTAACAGCCAGAAACAGTAAATCGTCACCTGTCACATCTGACAGGTGCAGAGCAGTTTCCGACGAACGGAGGGCTCAAGGTGACGGTATGTCCAGCGGTGCCGCCATGAACTGGCTGATGCGCGAGCGTAGCCACTTCTCCGCCGGGTCGTTGTCGTGCACCCCGCTCCACGCCATCGACAACTGCGCGGCATCAATCGGGAATGGCGGATCTTCGGCACGCAGGGCGCAGCCTTCGACCAGTGCACAGGCCGCGTAATCCGGCACGGTGGCGATCATCTCGGTACCGGCGAGCAAGGCACGCAAGCCACTGAATTGCGGCACACCGAGAACCACCCGGCGGCAGCGGCCGATCTTCGCCAGATCGAGGTCGATATTGCCGCTCAGGTCACCCGAGAACGACACCATCGCGTGCGGACGCTCGCAATATTCGTCCAGCGTCAGCGGCCCCGGACGATCATCGCCGCGCAGCACTTTGCAGGGGATGTCGCGCAGCTTCTTGCGCTTGGCGTTGGCGGGCAGATCCGTGGTGTAGCTGACACCCACGGAGATTTCCCCCGAAGCCAACAACGCCGGCATCAACAGATAGTTGGCGCGGCGCACCACCACGACAATTCCCGGCGCCTCCTGCTGGAGCTGGCGCAACAGCGGTGGAAACAGACCGAACTCGGCGTCGTCCGACAGACCGATGCGGAACACGTCGCAACTGCTCGCCGGTTCGAATTCCTTGGCGCGGCTGACCGCACCGGAAATCACGTCCATCGCCGGTTGCAGCTCCTTGAGGATCGCCAGCGCCCGCGCCGTCGGCTCCATGCCGCGACCGTTGCGCAGCAGCAACGGGTCGTCGAACAGATCGCGCAAGCGCCCCAGCGCCGCACTGACCGCGGGCTGGCCCATGAACAGTTTTTCGGCAACGCGGGTCAGGTTCTTTTCGAACATCAGCGCTTCGAAAATCACCAGTAGGTTCATGTCGACGCGGCGCAGATCGTTACGGTTCATGGGCGTGGTTTCCTTATCGGTGTCAGACGCTTTTTGCCACTGGCGCTGGGCACTTTACTCGATCAATGGCACTTTCGCCGCGCGTTTGTACGGGCCGTACTCCACCGGTACCCACTGGAAATGTTTGCCCTCGGCGGTGATGTGGCCGATGCCCGGAAACGGCAGATGTGCTGCGGTCACCCAGGTCTTGCTTGCTGCCGCGGCACTGAACACGGCCTGACGACTGCTGATCGCTTGCTGACTGTTGACGTCAAAACCGATCGACACTTCCGGGTGCAAAAACTGCACCGCCAGGTTGTGCACCAGATCGCCCATGAACACGATGCTCTGCTGCTGCGAGGTGAAGCGGTACGTCGTGCTGCCCGGCGTGTGCCCGGCTTCGAGGGTGGCTTCGACCAAGCCTGGCAGCGGCGACTGCCCGGGGGCGAAAGTCTTGAAGCGACCGGCAGCAACGTAGGCTGCGGTGGAATCCTGGGCGATTTTGAAAAACTCCTTGGCGCCGGCCGGAGCCTTGGCCAGTGCAGCAGGATCAAGCCAGTAATCGGCCTCGGCCTTGGCCGCATACACGGTGGCGTTGGCGAACAGCGGTTTTTTCTCTGCATCGACCAGACCACAGACGTGATCGAGGTGCAGGTGCGTCAAGAGAATCGTGTCGACCTGCTCAGGCTTGTAGCCGGCGGCCTGCATGTTGGCCGAAAGCTGCCCGGCGGTGGCGCCGATGCACTGCCCGGCGCCGGTATCCACCAGAATCAGCTGTCTGCCGGTGTTGACCAGGAACGCATTGAACGCGGTCTGCACCCCTGGGGTTTCAATCGAACGGCGGGCGAGGAGCGCGCGAATCTGGCTCTGGCTCATGCCCTGCAACAACTTCGGCGACAAATCGTTGTAACCGTCGAACAACGCGGTGACTTCGTAATCGCCCACGGCCAGCCGGAAGTAACCCGGCGCTTGAGTGCCCACCTGCGGCGCCTGCGCCATCGCGCCGGACATCGCCAGCATGACCGCCACGGTCGTCGCTGCTTTCACCAAGACTTTCATTGCATTCCCCTTGAACCTGGCCGACGGCGGCCGCGCTTTATCGACATCGTCGCGCAAAGTGCCAGGCGCTGACTTGCAAGGATGTGCTGAGTTCCAGCCCGAGCCATGAAATTAACAACGATTAACTCGTCAGGCTTACGCCCTCGCCCAACAATGAAGTCCTCTGCGCAGCGTTGCTTTTTTGACCTGAGGGAATGCGCCGACCGTGCCTTCCCCACCGACACGGACCTAGGCCATGGCTTATCCACAGCAAACCGTCGCCCTCGCCCCTGCCTGCGAACCGCGTAAAAACGCGACTGGCGGACTCAGTCCACAGCGCGAACGCCAGATCAAACAGTTGATTCTCGATCGCTTGGGCGAAAGTCTCGAAGTAGCTGAACTGGCCCGCGCCTGTTCGCTGTCACGCAGTCATTTCTCCCGCGCGTTCAAGTGCAGCACCGGCCTGTCGCCACAGGACTGGATTCGCGCCCAGCGTCTGGCCCGGGCCAAGCTGCTGATCCAGCACACCGACCTCAGCCTGACGCAAATCAGCCTGGAATGCGGGTTCTGCGATCAGGCACACTTCTGCCACATGTTCACCCGCAGCGAGGGGATCAATCCGTTCGCCTGGCGCTGTCGAGTCATGGGCAAACCGAAAAACAACGCAGCGCAGCCTGCGGTGTTTTGACTGCTGCCGTTACGCCACCCGTTGCACTGATGCTCAAACCTGAGGATTATGCCCGGACACCCCGGATCAGACGGCCTGCGCACGCGCCAGGCACTGGTTCGCCCTGTTCGCCGCATTACCGCAGGAGCGCGCTGTTGAGCTTTTCCCCGAATCAGGCCATTGCGTTTGGCCCCTATCGGATTCATCCCGGGCAACGACTGCTGATTGAAGGCCAACAGCCTTTGCGCCTGGGACGGCGGGCGATGGACATCCTCCTGATTTTGCTGGCCCACGCCGGCGAAGTGGTGAGCAAACAGCAACTGATGGCTGGCGTCTGGCCAGACAGTGTCGTTGAAGACATCAACCTGCGCGTGCACATGGCGGCGCTGCGCAAGGCGCTGGGCGACGGACAGAACGGACAGCGCTACATCGTCACCGTGGCGCAGCGCGGCTACAGCTTTGTCGCACCGATTGTGCTCGACAGCATCGAACAAAAGCCTGCAATGCCCGTCGCCAGGCACAACCTGCCGCTGCGTCGCACGCGAATGATCGGCCGCCAGCCCGTGGTCGATCATTTGATTGCGCAACTGCCGCGCCGACGCTGCATCACCCTGGTCGGCCCCGGCGGCATTGGCAAGACCACCGTCGCCCTGCGTGTCGCCGAACAATTGATCGGCCAGTATCGCGACGGCATCCGCCTGGTAGATCTGGCGCCCATCGCCGATCCCGCACTGATCGGCTCGCATCTGGCGACGCTGCTCGATCTGTCCGCGCCTGAAGGCGATGCGCAGGCTTGCCTGGTCGATGGCCTGCGTGAACGGCAGATGCTGCTGGTGATCGACAACTGCGAGCACCTGATCGATGCGGTCGCATCGCTCAGCGAGCAGATTCTGCGTGGCGCGCCCAGGGTGCATATCCTCGCGACCAGCCGCGAGAGCCTGCGTGCCGAGGGCGAGTTCGTGCAGCGTCTGGAATCACTCGAATGCCCGTCCATGTCGACCGCGATGGAGCCGGCCCAGGCGCTGGGCTTTGCTGCGCTGCAATTGTTCGTCGAACGCGCCACGGCGGCGCGGGAAAGCTTTCAACTGAGCCACGCCGAGCTGCCGCAAGCGATCGAGATCTGCCAGCGCCTGGACGGTATTCCGCTGGCACTGGAACTCGCCGCCGCGCAGGTCAGCGAATTGGGCATGGACGGATTGCTCAAACAGTTGCGCGAGGGTTTGCCGCCGCTCTCAGCCAGCCACCACAGCAGCGCCGAGCGCCACCTGACCCTGCGCGCAACAATGGACTGGAGTTTCAACCTGCTCAACGTCTGTGAGCAAACCTGTCTGCGCCGTCTGGGCATTTTCCGCGGCAGCTTCACTCTCGCCTCAGCGGCGGCAGTGGTCATCGGCCAACAGATCGATCCCGGCGCAGTATTCAACGCAATCACGCAATTGGTGGCCAAATCCCTGCTTAGCGTCGAAGTGGGCGACGAAGATGTTTTCTACCGCTTGCTCGACACCACCCGCCACTATGCACTGGAAAAACTCGAACAGGCCGATGAGCTCAGTGCAACCCGCCGACGCCACGCCGAGCGTTGCCTGACCTTGATGCAGCAGGCACAAGCGGATTGGGACAACACCCCGACCGTGCTGTGGCTGGAGCGCTATGCCCGGGGTCTGGAAGATTTGCGTGCGGCGCTGGACTGGAGCCTCAATGGGCCGGGACCGGATGAGCTGGGCGTTCAACTGGCAGCCGCTTCGGCGCCGTTGTGGCAGGAACTGTCGCTGCTGCGCGATTACAGCCGCTATGTGCGCCGCGCACTAAGCCTGCTTGAGGAAACGACCGCGCCCTGCCCTCGCCTGCAAATCGCCTTGAAACTGGCGCTCGGCAGTGCCAGCTATCACACCTGGGGCGGTACGCCACAAACCATCCAGGCCTTCATCGATGCCTGCCAATTGGCCGAAGAACAGGGCGATCTGGCTGGTCAGTTGCGTGCGATATCGGGGCACATGGCGGTCAATCTGAGTTGCGGGCATTACCGCATGGCGTTGGCCCAGAGTGAGCAATTCGACCGCATCGGCGTACACGGCGAGCCACTGCTCTCGCTGAGCACACATCGCTTGCGCGTGCTGGCCCTGCATTACGCCGGCGACCAACCGCAGGCGCGCGCGCATGCCGAGCAAGTGCTGCAACGCATGGCCCACAGCGGCCATCTCAATCGTTTCACTCATGGTTTCGGCGTGCAATACGACCAGAGCGTAGCCTCGTTGACGGTGCTGGCACGGGTGCTGTGGCTGCAAGGTCTGCCCGAACAGGCATGGCGCGCGGCACGGCAGGCGCTGGACATCGCCGTGCAGATCAACCACGGCACCTCGATCTGCTACACCCTGGCACTGGCCAGTTGCCTGATCGCTCATTACAACGGCGACCGCGAAAGCGCCCGCGCGCTGCTGCAGCTGCTGCTGGAGCAGTCGCAGAAGCATTCGGTGTTGCTGTTCAATAATTGGGGCCGGCATTACGCGCAGGTCATTGATCCTGACAATGCCGCGCCCGTGTCAGCGCAAAGCAGCGGGCTGATCCGGGAGGTGATGGTTACGCTGGATGAACGTTTCGTGGATGACGCATTGGTTGAGCGAGCGCGCAATGGCGATGCGGGTTGGAGTGCGGCAGAGATATTGCGCGCGCGCGCGGCGGCACTGTTGATGGGTTCAGAGAAGCCCCTTCGCGAGCGGGCTCGCGAATCGGCCCTCTCGGACACCGCTGAAACCCGAGAAGCCGAACAAACCCTGCAACAAGCCTTGACCATCGCCAGAAGCCAAGGCGCGCTGGCCTGGGAACTGCGCAGCGCCACGGACCTCGCAGAGTTATGGCACCGCCAGTCGCGCTACCGCGATGCCCTGGATCTGCTTAACCCGATCTACCAGCGCTTCACCGAAGGCTACGCCACTCCGGACTTGTGCAAAGTACGCCGGCTACTCGACCGCCTGCGCGACCAGTGCCCGGCCTGACGCATTGCGCGTTCGGCTGAGATAGCGCGCATGGCGATGGTCCAGTTCGAGCTTGTCGTCGCTGCGCTCGAATTGATCACGAGCATAGCGACGCACGGTGTTGAGCATCCAATAGCGGACCGTTGCATGGATCGGTTGCTGGATCAGCAACGATTTGCGTGCCAACCCTTCGATTATCGCGCTCAGCCTGGAGCCGGCCAGATCCACGCTGCTGATCACGCTCAGTGCGGCCTCCAGAGTAAAGCCCGTGCTGAACACCGACAGACGCAGCAGCACTTGCTGCTCCATTTCTGTCAGGCATTGATAGCTCCAATCGATAGCAGCAGCCATCGACTGATGGCGCGGTTCCGCGGTGCGCCGGCCTTGGCCAAGCAACTGCAGACCGTTTTCAACCTGGGCCTGTAAGCCGATCAAGCCCAACGCATCGATCTGCGCCGCCGCAAGTTCGATCGCCAGCGGCAGACCGTCCAGTTGACGGCAGATCTCGCGCACGCCTGGCAAATCCTGTACACGCAAAGTGAAGCCATGCTGCCGCGCCCGCGCGCGATTGACGAACAACTGCACCGCCGGATAGCCCATGGCTTCTTCGACGGTGTTCAATGCCGAGCGCTTGGGAATCGCCAACAGCGGGACGTAATGCACGGTCTCCTGAGCGACGTGCAAGGCTTCGCGGGCGCTGACCAGAATCGACAGGCCGGGCGCAGCATGCAACAGGGTTTCTACCAGAGCCGCGCAGCTGTCGCGCTGGTGGTCGCAGTTATCCATTATTAACAAGGCGTGCCGGCCGGTCAGGGTGAAAAAGTCCGTGTTCAGGGTGCGCAACAGGTGCTCGAGCAATGGAATGTCATCTTCGACGCCGGCAAGGTCGACCCACCAGGCGCCATCGCGAAAGTACTGCAGCAGCAATTCCGCCACGCGCAATGCCACAGTGGTTTTGCCCACTCCCGGCGCACCGGTAATTGTCATCAAGCGGCACACCGGCATTTGTCGAACCAGACTACCGACCAAGGCATCGCGCCCGCTGACTGGCGTCAGTCGTGCCGGAAGATTGTGCACAGGCGTGAGCGCGGCGACGGGCGTGGGCAGCGCATCACTTGTGTGCCGCTGCACCGGGGCGACAAAACTGTAGCCGCATTGCGCCACGTGAACGATGTAACGCTGCCCGTTGGTGCCGTCGCGCAGTGCGCGCCGCAATGCCGCAATGTGCACCCGAAGATTGATCTCTTCGACGATCGACGTCGGCCACACTTGAGCAATCAATTGCTCTTTGCTGACAACCTCGCCCGCGTTATCGAGCAGCACCTGCAGAATGTCCATGGCGCGCCCGCCCATGCGCAGCGGCTGCTCTCCTTCAAGGACCAGACGCTGGCGCACATGAAAGGCGTAGGGGCCAAAACGCAGCACCGAACCCTGGTTTGTGTCGTTGTGATTATTCATGCCAGACATCTTGGCACCCTTGCGTGACGATACAACCGCCACAGCCGACACAGTACGGACATCCGGCTGCGCCAGACGGACAGAACCGCTCTAGCTGAACTGTTCCCGGTATTTTAACGGTGTAAGACCGAGCTTTTCGGCGAACAGCGAGCGCATGTGCCGGACACTGCCGAAGCCACTTTTATAGGCAATGGTTTTGAGGGGCAGATCGCTGGTTTCCAACAGGTTTCGCGCGCAGTCAATGCGGGCGTTCTGCAGGAACTCCATCGGCGTCATGTTGACGTCACGAGTAAACAGACGCGCGAAGTGGCGTGCGCTCATGTTCGCCAAACCGGCCATGCGCTCGACGGTGAAAGCTTCTTCCAGGTGTTCAAGCACGTAATTCTGCGCGCGGGTGATGGGCGTCTCTTGCGGAGAGACTGCCGCCATCAAAGGGCTGAACTGCGCTTGTCCGCCTTGGCGCTTCATGACCACCAACAAGACCTTGGCCACGTCCTGGGCGATTTTCTTGCCGTGATCCTGGGCAACCACCGCCAGTGCCAGGTCGATGCCGGCGGTAACGCCTCCCGAAGTGATGAGGTTACGATCCTCGACGTAGATCTGATCGGTGGTCACCGTGGTTTTCGGAAAGGCCTTGATCAGCCGCTCGGTGTAATTCCAGTGCGTGGTGACGCGATAACCGTCCAGCAGACAGGCATGACCGAGGATGAATGCGCCAGTGCAAATCGAACCATAGCGTTCGGCGCGCGGCACGGCGTTTTTCAACCAGGTGAACAGCTCCGGAAATCTCTGGTTGTAAGCGCCGGGTCCGCCGGGCACCAATAGCAGGTCATAGCGCTCGGCGGCTTGGTCGATGTGCAAATCAGCCTGAACCTGCACGCCATTGGACGCCCTCAGCAACCCGCGCTCCGTGCCTAACGTCGTCAGTTGATAATGCAAATCCGGTTTCAGATAACGGTTGGCGACTGAAAACACTTCCAGCGGCCCGGCCATGTCGAGCATCAGAAAGTCAGGAAACAGCACCATTGCCACGGTTTTCATGGGAGGCATCACACATTTCAGGGGTAAATACGCACGCTGCAACCCGGGCATTATGGCCAACTCAGGCGTAATCAGCGCACACGAATGGGTGAACCATAACGCAAAACTGTCAACCTGAGCCGGACAGTCTTTCAATTTCCATCTACTTATTGCCTTGTCCGGTAACCAGTAACCTTCTCCTCACTCGGACGAATTCACGTCCCGCCAGGAGATTTCATGATGCTGACTCTTCGCAAAGCCTCCGATCGCGGCCTCGCCAATCACGGCTGGTTGAAGTCGTTTCACACCTTCTCTTTCGCCAGTTACCGCAACCCGCGTGAACAAGGGTTTTCCGACCTGCTGGTGATCAACGATGACCGGGTCGCCGCCGGCAAAGGTTTTGGCCAGCATCCGCACCGCGACATGGAAATCTTTTCCTATGTGCTCGAAGGCGCGCTGGAACACAAGGACACCCTCGGTACTGGCTCGGTGATCCGCCCCGGCGATGTGCAATTGATGAGTGCTGGCAGTGGCGTGGCGCACAGTGAGTTCAACCACTCAGCCGCCAAGCCCGTACACTTTTTGCAAATATGGATCGTGCCGGATGTCAGTGGCGCCAAACCGCGCTATCAGCAGGAGCACTTCAGCGCGGAGAAAAAACGCGGTCGCCTGCAACTGATCATCTCGCCGGACGGTAACAACGGCTCTCTGAAGGTCCGCCAGGATGCGCGGGTCTATGCCGGGTTATTCGACGGCAAGGAAAGTGCCACGCTGAAATTGCCGGCCAATCGTTACGCCTACGTGCACGTTGCGCGCGGCAGCGTCGAACTCAACGGCCAGTCCCTGCAGGAAGGCGACGGTGTGCGGGTTCGTGAAGAACAGCTGCTTACGTTGAGCAACGGTGTCGATGCCGAAGTGCTGGTGTTCGACCTGCGCCCACAGGAGTTGCCTGAAATGCCATGATTTGGCGCGATGCAGAACGGCCTTCCAATGAAGGCCGTTTTTCATTGCGGCGGCACCGTTGTGGGTCGTGCGACTGGTTGGGGGACGGACACCTCCTTGCCAATCTGAATCGCCGCCAGCGTGGTTTGTATTGTGGTCAACACCGCCGCCTGATTGGCGAAATGCGCGCCTACCAGCAACGAAGCCACGCCGAGGAAATGCACGGTGGTGGCAGCCCAATAGTTGGCCTTTACCGTTGATGCCTGCCTGATCGCTTCCCGCGATTCGTCGGCAATTTTCTGCACGCCCATCCACATCAGGTCATAACGCTTGTCCCGTTCCTGTAGGGCCCTGTCCCGTTCAAGATAGACCTTGTTCTGCTCTGCCTGAGCAGCGAGGAACCCGCGAATGTCGGCGCGCATTTCTGCTACGCGACCGTCCATTCTCGTCTCGATGGTTTCTATCCTGGCATCGAATTCTTCGCGGCTTAAGGTGCTCATGATTTGCCTGTCCCGACCTGCGTCCGATCTGTCCGTGACTGCATATTGATTCACTTCCCTGATTTTCAATTCGACACCTTTGTGTGGCTACCGAGGCCTTCCCTGGCGCTTCGTTTCGATGCAGGCCTGAGGTCTGCATCGAACTGCAGTCACAATAGAATTCATCACTGGCGACGACAAGCCGGCCCATTCTGCCTCGGACGTAGGCTGTTTCGTCAGACGTTGTAGCCTCGGCAAAACCCTGAATCCACTATTGGTTTTCCAGCGCAAAAGCCTCAACGATTTGCTCGATGACCGCACGTACTCGCGCGGTGTGACGGAGGTCGGCGTGGGTGACCAGCCACACTTCATACGGCAACGGCCGGGTCCGCTCCGGCCAGAGTCTGACCAGGCGGTCGCGCTCGCCCATGTACACCGGGATCTCCCCTACGCCGAGGCCGGCAGCAAGGGAGCGACGCACCAAAAGGCTGGAACTGAGCGTGGCAACAATGCGCCCTCGGCCTAACGGCTCGGAGACCAGCGTGAGGTCTTTTTTGCTCTGTAAATAAGGCTGATAGACCACCAGATCGTGGCCTTCGAAAGCACTGCCGGGCTGCGGTTCGCCGTTGCGATCAACATAGGCCTGCGCAGCGAAAAGTCCTACAGGCCAACGGGCGATTCGCCGGGCGATGAGATCCGGGTTATCCGGCCGGGTATTGCGCACCGCGATATCCGCCTCGCGCTTGGCCAGACTGAGAATCTGCGTCGACGCATCCAGCTGGATCTGCACATCCGGATGCTGATCATGCAGGCGTGCCATCGCCGGGATAATGAAGTCGATGGCCAGCGAGTCAGTGGTGCTGATCCGTACATTACCGGTCAGCCGGTCATCCAGCCCGTGGATGTGCCGCTCCAGTTCCAGTGCCGAATGCTCCATTTTTTCCACGCTTTTGAGTGCAGCTTCACCTACGGCCGTCAACGCATAGCCGTCAGACGTGCGCAGGAACAGCGTCGCGCTCAAAGACTTTTCGAGCGCGGTGATGCGCCGTCCAACAGTGGCTTGGTCAACGCCCAGAACACGCGCCGCACCGCGCAAGGTCGACTCCCTGCAGACCGCCAGAAATACTCGCGCATCATCCCAATTCATGCCGGCTCTCCCAGAAGCATTTTTGCATCACTCTGCCGCTTAATCGCTGCGTATACGCAGCAACGATAGCCGATAAGCTGAGCGCCATACACCTCTGATGAGATCGCTATCATGCGTACTGCAAACTCTTCCGGCATCTGGCTGCCGATCTTCGCCGGACTTTGCGCCAGTCTGGTCAGCATTGGCCTGGCGCGTTTCGCTTACACGCCATTGATCCCTTCGCTGATTCAGGCGCAGTGGTTTTCGGCCAACGATGTCGTCTACCTCGGCGCGGCCAATCTGGTCGGCTACTTGATCGGCGCCCTGCTCGGGCGGCCCATGGCTCATCGTTTGGGTAATCGCAATGCCTTGCGCTTGATGATGCTGGCGGTCACGGGAGCATTTTTTGCCTGTGCTTATCCGCTGTCGGTGAGCTGGTTCTTCGGCTGGCGTTTGCTGTCCGGCGTTGCCGGTGGCGCGATCATGGTGCTGGTGGCGGCAACCGTGCTGCCCCACGTTCCGGCGGCGCGCAGAGGTTTGGCCAGTGGCGCAATCTTCCTTGGCATCGGCCTCGGGATTGCCGGCTCGGGAACCCTCGTGCCGCCGCTGCTGAGCCTCGGCTTGCAGGCCACCTGGCTGGGACTGGGCGCGTTGGCGCTGTTGCTGACCGCGTTGAGCTGGTTCGGCTGGCCTGCGGATACCGCGCATCCGGTGGCTGCGCACATAACGTCGGCTGATGAGCCGACACCGCCGGGCGTGTACCTGTTGTTCGCTCAATACGCGTTCATGGCGGCCGGCCTCGTGCCCGCCATGGTGTTTCTGGTGGATTATGTGGCTCGCGGACTGGGCGCGGGGGCACATACCGGCGCAATGGTCTGGGTCATGTATGGGCTGGGGGCGATTGTCGGGCCAGTGACTTACGGTTTTCTGGCCGACCAGCTTGGCGCACGCACTGGCATTCGCGTGGTGCTGGTAGTGCAAGCCATTGCCCTCGGTTTGCTGGCCGTCTGCCATTCGTTTCTGGCACTGGCTTTACTAGCGGTGATTCTCGGCTCGTTCCCGCCGGGCATTGTGCCGCTGGCCTTGGCCCGGGTGCATGAACTGGTGCCATCCCATCACCGCCAGCAGATTGCCTGGAGCCGCGCCACCGTGTCGTTCGCCACCTTTCAGGCGCTGGCCGGGTTTGCCTACTCCGCACTGTTCAACGCTTCGGGTGGGCAGCACAAGCTGCTGTTTGTGATCGCAGCAGGCGCAATAGCAGTGGCTCTGCTGCTGGAGCAAGCCATGCGCTGGCTGCCCTCTGCGACTGAAACCCGTTGCGCGGCAAACTGAAGGGAATCATTGCGCACTGCCGGCGCTCCCATCTACACGACCTTTTTCACAGGAATCGACATGTCACTGCCCAATGAAATGACCCGTATCGAAATCACTGAACCAGGCGGCCCTGACGTATTGCAAGCCAGGCGCGTGCCTCTGCCAACCGTTGCCGAAGGCCAGGTGCTGATCCGCGTTCACGCCGCCGGTATCAATCGCCCGGACGCCCTGCAGCGTGCCGGCAAGTATCCGATGAAACCCGGCATGGACCCGATTCCCGGCCTGGAAGTGGCTGGCGAAGTGGTTGCACTGGGGGCCGGAGTAACGCGGTTCGCAGTCGGCGATCGCGTCTGCGCGCTGACCAATGGCGGCGGCTACGCCGAATATTGCGCGGTTCCAGCGGGGCAAACGCTTCCCGTGCCGGACGGAATCGATTGGGTCCAGGCCGCCGCGATTCCGGAAACCTTTTTCACCGTATGGGCCAACCTGTTCGGCCTCGGCGGTGCCAAGGCCGGCCAGCGCGTGCTGATTCACGGCGGAACCAGCGGCATCGGCACCACCGCGCTGATGCTCTGTCGTGAATTCGGCATCGAGGCGTTCGCTACCGCTGGCAGCGCTGAAAAATGCGCGGCAATCAGTCAGCTGGGCGGACAACCGATCAACTATCGGGAAGAAGATTTCGCCAAGGTCATTGCCGAGAAGACGGCAGATCAGGGCGTGAACGTGATTCTCGACATCATGGGTGGCTCGTATCTGAACGGCAACATCAGCGCCTTGGCAATGGACGGGCGTCTGGTAATGCTCGGCTTCCTCGGCGGCGCCCGCGCCAATGACGTTGATTTGTTGGCGATCCTCGGCAAACGCGCGGTGGTCACCGGATCGCTGCTGCGCGCGCGTACCGCTGCGGAGAAAGCCGCAATCGCCGATCAATTGCGCGACCAGGTGTGGCCTGCCCTCGCCGCCGGGCGCTGCCTGCCGATCATCGACAAGGTTTACCCGCTCGCTGAAGCGGCCAAGGCCCATGCCCGCATGGAGGGCGGCGACCATATCGGCAAGATCGTGCTGCAGGTGGCGTGAGCGATTGCAGCATCTTGTAATCGTTGCGCATGCACGGTGGTCGAAAAACAGTCACGCGCAGACCGAGGCATCTGGTAAAAAGCGTTCTTTGTCTGCGCCGTGGTGAAACGATTAATGTCCCTGTCCTTCCTGACTCGTCTGCGACGCCGCCGTCTGGTGTTTGCCTTGATGGCTGCGCTGATCGTTGGCGTGCCGACGAGTTGTGCCGTGCTGGAACACACTGAGCGCAAACTGCTGTTCCGCATCGAACCCGGCACCGCGGGCTGGTATCGTGGTCTGCCCGGCAGCGTTCAGGAACTCGATCTGCAACCGAAAAGCTTCAAGGCCGGGCAGAACATCCATGCCTGGTGGTGGCCGGCGGAACGTGCCAATGCCCCGGCAATCCTTTATTTGCATGGCGTGCGCTGGAACCTGACCGGGCAATTGTTTCGCATCGAACAGCTGCGCGCGGCGGGTTATTCGGTGTTGGCTATCGACTATCGCGGGTTCGGCCAGAGCAAGGGCGATTTACCATCCGAAAGCAGTGTTTATGAAGATGCCCGCGTAGCTTGGGAGCGCTTCCAGCTGCTGCAACCCGATCCGAACAAGCGCCTGATCTACGGCCATTCCCTCGGTGGCGCAGTGGCGATCGATCTGGCCGCTGAGCTTGGGAAGAATGCCGCGCGCAACCACACGCCTCTGCCGGTGCGCGGGCTGGTCATTGAATCGACCTTCACCTCGCTGGCCGATGTGGCCGCCGCCGTGGCGAAGACCTCGCTACCGGTGCGCTGGTTGCTGTCGCAGAAATTCGACTCCATCGACAAGATTGCCGATATTCACATGCCGCTGCTGGTGGTGCATGGCATGGCTGATGCCTTTGTGCCGCCGCGCTTCAGCGAACAATTGTTCAATGCCGCTGAGCAGCCCAAACGCCTGCTCCTGGTGCCCGGGGCGACGCACAACAACAGCATGGCCCTGGGTGGCCAGGGTTATCGCAAGGCTCTGGATACGTTGATGCAGACCAAACCGTTGCCGCGGATTGCGGGACCGGCGCTGGGCAAGGGTTCTCGCGACTCCTGAATCATGTAAACAGCTTCGGTAAAACAGCATCAGCGCCGGGCCAATTCGTGGCGCACGCATTGTTCATAATAGGTCTGCTTGACCGCTGCCGGTTTGAGCTTCGAGCTGCTGTTATAGGTCTGCTCGGTAATCCCCATTGCCGTCATGCGCATCCAGGGCTGCTGAAATCGGCGAACCTGCAATTGCTTGCGAGCGCCGTACAGCGAAACGCCGGACAGCTTGGATTGCTGCGCACCGGCAGCAATGTCCGAGCCCCAGGTGCAGGCAAAGCGATGGCCCTTGCTCAACTCTCTCGCCTGCACTCCCGAAGCGATCAAAGCCAGGGAAAGCGCCGCAACGGTGATGACAATCGTCCGCATATAGCCAACCTAACCTTTTGAAAAAAGGCGATTTTGCCGGGGCGAATTACCTCTGGGGGCCAGCAATTTGCCTGCTGTCGAGAGATTTTTTATCAGGGAGAGCACAAAACAGGCATCGCCGCTCGTCCACTACCGCGCACCTTTGGCAGGCGGGCCTATCCAAAGCAGTACATCCCCGAGTAGAAGGCCCACGAGATGAACAAGAAAATTCTCGCCCTGTCGTTCTTCAGCCTGTGCTTGATCGGTCCGCTCCATGGCTGGGCAGCCGAAACGACAGCGGGCGCCTCCACCCCTGCCACCGCCCTGCCCGGCGTCAATCACGCAGAAAGCTCTCGCGATCATGATGAGAAGGCAAACAAGAAAGGCGAAGAGTCGTCAGGCGCCAACGCGGGCTCAGAGCCGCATGAGACGGAAAAGGATGCGGCGACGTCGAGCGACTCCGAAGATCTTGAGAAAAAAACCGCTCAGTAGAGTCTTCGATAAACGAAAAGGCCAATGTCATCGACACTGGCCTTTTTATTTCAGTTCTGAGAGAACTGCTTCGTCATTGCTTGGTGCATTGAGCGCCCAGCCCCATGCCCATGGAACCCAGAGCAACCATCGGGCCGCTTGGCAGCTCGCACGTGTATTCACCACCTTCGGTTTGAGCGGTGTAGAAGGTCGTATTGAAGTCGCTGCGAATGTTGGAAACCTTGATAACGGGTTTGCCGATGGTGGTCTGTGCTCGATTCTTGAGATCGCTCTCCCCCGGCTTGACGGTCTGGCATCCAGTGACCGCGAGCGCCAATGTTGCGAATAAAGCGAGAACCGGGATAGTCCTTGATGAGTTCATTGCAGATCGACCTTTTTGATTTTCATACCGGAGAAATTCTGGCAATAAGCTGCCAAGCGAAACGACTTTAAAGTCGAGCCGGAACTGGGGCAATTAGGTCGGATGTGCTAATGGCTGAAGGCTAGCGGCGCTCTCGGTCAACGTTTGCAAATGCCTTCAGGATTGCAGGGCGCTGCTAAGCGGTTGGTGAAATCTCCAGGCGCAAGCGATCACTGCCCTCCTCCTGGCAATCGATACGCACCGGCAAAAACAGCTGGATGACTTCAATGTTGCTGCGCAGATGATCCGTCATACGCGGCGTGGTGAACGATCCGCCGCCGGCCAGCGCCATTGGCAACAACAACTGATCGGCGAGATGTTCAGCTACCGCGGCATCACTGCGCAACCAATCGGCTGCCTGATTGATCGCGGCATCGGCTACCTTCTCGGCACGCAACGACACCCGGCCAAACGCGCTGAACACTTCAGTCACGTGCTCAAAAGCATATTCCAACAACAACACATTTCCCGGACCGCGTGCCGGATCAATTGTCACGTGTTGCAGCGCATCCGATGGCCAGTTCAAACGCTTGGCCACATGACTGAGTTCGCGCTGAGCAACGGTAGGCGCAAGTCCGGCAGTCAGCGCCAAAGCCTGTCGTGAAATCGCCTCCCCGCGCTCACACAGATCCAGTCGCATCAGGTTCGAAGGCTGCACTCGAACTGCAATCTCACCACCGCCGGCCGGGACAAAACCATGAAGCAGCAAGTCCAGCTCGACATCGCCGCCCATGCGCCGCAGCAGCGGTAGCCAACTGCGCGAGAGGAAATCAGTCGGGGGCGCCAGCGGATTGTGCGTGCCACCGGAGATCGTCACTCGACTGGCCTGCGGTGCCCGCATCAGGGCTGGCAGCAACGTCTGCAGAACCAGCGTGCAACTGCCCGCCGTGCCGATGGCGAACTTGAAATCGCCTGCGCGGATTACGCCCGGTTCGAAGCTCAAGGCCTGCGAATCCAAATGCGCCCCGCAGATCCGTGCACCACAAACCTCCGCCGCCGCCATTACGGCTGTCAGATGCTGCCGCAACAGTCCCGGACGGCTGCGTCTGGCGCGTATCTGTCTAATGCGAAACGCCCGGCCTGTCACCATCGACAGGCTCAGCGCACTGCGCAACACTTGGCCGCCGCCGATCGCGCCGTCCAGTTCAATTACATCCTGTGTCATTGCACTTCCTTACGCGTACAGCACGACAGTGTCCCTGAGGTACCGATCCAGCCGCCGCGAGTCTTTCTGAGTTCTGAGTAATGTTGGTACTTCGCGGCTCGGTTCGCCCGCGATAAACCAGTGCAGTGCCGCACGATGCCATCGGTAAGCGCTCTCACCAGCACTGCAGTCCCTTATCCTTTGACGCAGACCACTTGACGCAGGGTGTGCAGCACTTCCACCAGCTCGCGCTGGGCGTGCATGACTTTGTCGATGTCCTTGTAGGCCATCGGAATCTCGTCGATGACCGCTTCGTCCTTGCGGCACTCCACGTGGGCGGTGGCGCGAATCTGATCGGCGACAGTGAACGTGCTCTTGGCCTTGGTGCGGCTCATGGTGCGTCCGGCGCCGTGGCTGCAGGAACTGAACGATTCTTCATTGCCGAGACCGCGGACAATGAAGCTCTTCGCGCCCATCGAGCCCGGAATAATCCCCAGTTCACCTTTCTTCGCCGACACCGCGCCCTTGCGCGTGATCAGTACGTCATGACCAAAATGCCGCTCCTTCTGCACGTAGTTGTGATGGCAGTTGACCGCCTCCAGCGCGACTTCAAACGGCTTGCGGATAATCTGCCGCGTGGCCTGGATCACCGCGCACATCATCAGTTCGCGGTTCTGTCTGGCGAAATCCTGCGCCCAGCCCACCGCCTCCACATAGTCATCAAAATGTCGGCTGCCTTCTTCGAAATAGGCCAGGTCACGGTCCGGCAGGTTGGCGATGTGCTGACGCATATCTGCTTGGGCCATCTGGATGAACAGGTTGCCGATGGCGTTGCCGACACCACGCGAACCACTGTGCAACATGAACCACACCCGGTTGGCTTCATCCAGGCACACTTCGATGAAGTGGTTGCCGCTACCGAGAGTTCCCAAGTGCCCACGGTTGTTGGTGTGGGCCAGTTTCGGATACTTGTCGGTGATCAATTTGAAGCGCGGCTGCAAGCCCGCCCAAGCCTGATCGGCTTGCTGCGGAATCTCGTCCCAAGCGCCTTTGTCTCGCCGCGAACGACTCAAACTGCGGCCATGGGGAACCGCCTGTTCAATGGCACTGCGCAACCCGTGCAGGTTGTCAGGCAAATCGGCTGCGGTCAGCGACGTGCGCGCGGCGATCATGCCGCAACCAATGTCGACGCCCACGGCAGCCGGAATGATCGCGCCAACCGTTGGAATTACGCTGCCGATGGTTGATCCCTTGCCCAGGTGCACGTCCGGCATCACTGCCAGATGCTTGAAGATGAACGGCATTTTCGCCGTGTTCATCAACTGTGCGCGGGCTTCGTTTTCAACCGGGACGCCTTCGGTCCAGAGTTTGATTGGTTTGCCGTTGGCAACTTCTAGAAGCTGGTAGCTCTGATCTTTCATGTTTTGTTGTCCTGTTCGTTTCCATCAGCATTGCAGCCGCTGTGCCAGCTCATGACTTTCTCTCTACATTTTTTCTAAGTCTATGTTTTTGAACGGTTTATCTGAATTGTAACTGGCGACTTGAAACCCATCAGAGACAAACACGCCTTGGAAAATTATCATTGAATATCGTCATTTATCTTATGAGATAAGCATGTCCAGCAAACGCACGGTGGCCATTGGATTTATCGGAACTACCCTCGATCGCGTCAGCAAAGCTGGCAACCGCTGGACCCACTGGCGCCCCACAGTAGGCCTGTGCCAGCAAACAGATCTGCCGATTCATCGACTTGAGCTGATCCACGGCCTCGATGCCCGCGACGTGAGCCTCGCGGAGCGCATTACTGTTGATATTCAGCAGACATCTCCAGGCACCGAAGTGCGCCTGCATCCAATGTCGCTGCGCGATCCCTGGGATTTCGAGGAGGTCTACGGCGCCCTGCACGATTTCACCACTGCTTACAGCTTCGACACTGAGACCGAGGATTACCTTGTACACATCACCACCGGCACCCACGTCGCGCAGATCTGCTGGTTCCTGCTCACCGAAGCGCGCTATCTGCCGGCCCGACTGATCCAGACCTCCCCCGCCAAGCGCAACAGCGATAACGAGCCCGCCTGCGGCACCCATGCGCTGATCGATCTCGACCTGTCGCGCTATGATCGCATCGCCTCACGCTTCGCCAGCAAGCGCCTCGAAGGCCTAGAGTTTTTAAAGTCCGGTATCGCCACGCGCAACGCTGCATTTAACCGCTCCATTGAGCAGATCGAGCGCGTAGCGGTGCGCTCCAGAGCACCGATGTTGCTGATTGGCCCGACCGGCGCCGGCAAATCCTTCCTGGCCCGACGCATCTACGAACTCAAACGCAATCGCCATCAGATGCAGGGACGCTTTGTCGAAGTCAATTGCGCCACCCTGCGGGGCGACGGCGCAATGTCTGCCTTGTTTGGTCACGTCAAAGGTGCCTTCACCGGGGCACAGAACGCTCGCGAAGGCCTGCTGCGCGCTGCCAATGGTGGAATGTTGTTTCTCGACGAGATCGGCGAGCTTGGCGCAGACGAACAAGCAATGCTGTTGAAGGCCATCGAAGAGAAACGCTTCTTCCCGCTGGGTTCGGACAAGGAAGTGGAGAGTGATTTCCTGATCATCGCCGGCACCCACCGCGACTTGCGCAGCCGAGTCGCCGAGGGAATGTTTCGCGAAGACCTGTACGCTCGGATCAACCTGTGGACGTTCGACCTGCCCGGCCTCGCCGGCCGCCGCGAAGATATCGAGCCGAACATCGACTTCGAACTGGAACGCCACGCTCGCGAACATGGACAACGGGTGCGTTTCAATCTCGAAGCGCGCCGACGCTACCTGGACTTCGCCAGTTCACGCGAAGCAGCCTGGCTGGGCAACTTTCGCGAACTGTCCGCATCGATCACGCGGATGGCGACTTTGGCCGACAGCGGGCGCATCAATGAAGAGCAGGTGGACGATGAGATTGATCGATTGCGGTTTGCGTGGGGCCTGGCGCAACCCACTGCGGTGTCAGACGAGTTGCCGGGAGATGGCGAGCAGATGGACTTGTTCGACCGTTTGCAACTGAAGGCAGTTCTTGAGGTGTGCCGACAGGCAAATAGTCTGTCGGATGCCGGTCGACAGCTGTTCGGTGTTTCCCGGCAGATCAAAGCGCAGCCCAATGATGCTGATCGGCTGAGGAAGTATTTGGGGCGCTTCGGGCTTGAATGGGCTGAGATCGCAGGCACGAAGAAGCACAGCGCCTCTGATCACACACGTTAAATGATCACCGTAGAAAAAATGAATTAGCCGGCTGATCTCTCGGTCAAGAATTATGAACGTAGTAAATCTGACGAGGTGACAGCAATGACTATCCAGGCAGAGACACTCGTACAACTGACCGAAGCGCTTCAAGAGCGCGGCATGAAGATGGTCTCAGACGTCCATTTCACCCGCGCACCTTACCGATACAACCACCGCTGGATTTGCATCGTAGAGTGAACATGCTTGTTGCCGGCGCCTGGATCGAAGCATCCAGCCGCCGGCGCCGCTCGCATTCGCCCCTGACGCCTAGATGACCTTCTCCCTATCCATCCCGGCTACGTTGGTAGCATGTTCGATGGCAATAAAAACCCGGCACCATGGCCGGGTCGATATCGATCGATGGCGGCTATTTCGCACCGCCGTTATTTCGGCCTGTCTGGGCATCTTGATCAGAGCCAGGATTTCCGGGTGGCGGATTCCAGTCCTCTGGTCGTTCGTCGGTACCCTGCTTTGGCTCAGAGTCAGCTTGCTCCAGACCGGAGTCATGACCCTCGCCAGAGTCAGGTGTTTGCTCGCCTGGTCCCGGATATGGCGCTTCCGGGCCGTTGTTGTCGTCGATCATCATTCTCTCCCGTCAGTGGCGCAGGGGTTGCGCTTATTGTTGAGAGGAGGTGCGCGGATTCGGCGTGCGATCTGCTCGACGAGCGGACATGAAAAAGCCCCGTGCAACAACGAGGCCGAGTGTCCGATAAATCATTTATTCCGTTGCAGCCAACCTATCAACATGAAAGCCAAGCCAGGTATCAATAGGCCCGGCGCGACGTACGCAAAGGTTCCGCTGACGAGAAGACCATTAAGGCCGAAAACAAAGCCGCAAATTGCAAGTGGCAGCCCAACAACAAACATTGGCTGTTTGAACGCCTTATCCATGACTCGACTCCATTCGCAAATCTCACGCACATGAAAAAGGCCAATGCTTTGAACATTGGCCTAAGTCATTGAAAAATATGGTCGGGACGGAGTGATTCGAACACTCGACCCCTAGCACCCCATGCTAGTGCGCTACCGGACTGCGCTACGCCCCGACTGATGTTGCATTTCGTTCTTCATCTCGAAGAACGCTCAAGAATATATCGCAAGCTTTTGAAAACTGGAAGTATTCAAACGCAGCTTTTTATTTCTTGAGCACCACAAGCACATCTTCCAGTTCGGCAATCATCTGCCGAATCATCTGTTTGTACTGGGTGGTGTCGTCTTTGGCTTCGTCGCCGGAGAGGCGCAGACGCGCGCCGCCGATGGTGAAACCCTGATCGTAAAGGAGCGCGCGGATCTGCCGGATCATCAGCACGTCCTGGCGCTGATAATACCGGCGGTTTCCGCGGCGTTTGACGGGGTTGAGCTGAGGAAACTCCTGCTCCCAATAGCGCAGCACGTGTGGCTTTACGGCACACAGCTCGCTGACTTCACCGATGGTGAAGTAGCGCTTGCCCGGGATGACGGGTAGTTCGTCGTTATGACTTGGTTCCAGCATAAGCCTCAACTCGGGCCTTCAACTTCTGCCCTGGACGAAAGGTGACCACACGGCGAGCCGTGATCGGGATTTCTTCCCCCGTTTTCGGGTTGCGGCCAGGCCGCTGGCGTTTGTCCCGAAGGTCGAAATTGCCGAAACCGGACAATTTGACCTGCTCGTTGTCTTCAAGAGCGTGCCTGATTTCCTCGAAAAACAGCTCAACCAATTCCTTGGCTTCCCGCTTGTTCAGGCCCAGCTCTTCATACAGACGTTCCGCCATCTCAGCTTTCGTCAAAGCCCCCATACGTCACTTCCTTAACGTGGCGTTCAACCTTTGTTCGAGCGAGGTGAGGATATTTTGCGTCGTCGAATTCACCTCATCGTCATTAAGAGTGCGCGATGGATGCTGCCAGGTCAAGCCGACTGCAAGGCTTTTTCTATCAGGATCAATACCTTTACCCTGATACACGTCAAACAGCCTGAGCTCTGTGAGCCATTCGCCTGCATTTTCACGGATTACGTCCAGCACAGCCGAGGCCGCGACGTCTTTGTGCGCGATCAGTGCAAGGTCACGACGCACTTCAGGAAAGCGCGACAACTCGTGGAATTTCGGCATTTTACCGAGCGCCACTTCCGCCAGAACCAGCTCGAAGACAAATACCGGACGATCCAGACCCAGTGTTTTCGACAGCTCAGGGTGAATAGCACCGATAAAGCCTACTTCACGACCGTCACGCTCGATGCGCGCAGTCTGACCCGGATGCAGCGCCGGGTGTTTGCCCGGTGCGAAGGTGAACGAGTCCAGGGCACCGGCGAAACCCAGTACCGCTTCAACATCGGCCTTCACATCGAAGAAGTCGACGGTATCGCGACCCTGCGCCCAGCCTTCCGGCAAGCGGCTACCGCAGACAACCCCGGATAGCATCGGCTCCTGCTTCAAGCCTTCAAGCTGACCGACGAAGCGCAGGCCGCTCTCGAACAGACGCACACGGTCCTGCTGGCGGTTGAGGTTGTGCTGCAGAGCCTTGACCAGACCTGGCCACAGCGACGAACGCATGGCAGCCATGTCGTTGGAGATCGGATTGGCCAGCAAAAGCGGCTCGACGCCTGGATTGAACAGCTCGAACTGCTTCGGATCGATGAAGCTGTAGGTGATCGCTTCCTGATAACCACGGGCGACCAGCAACCGGCGCAGCTCAGGCAGATCGCTACGCGCTTCGGCCTTGGCTTGTGGCGCAAGACGCGCTTGCGGGTAGCGAACCGGCAGACGATTGTAGCCGTACAGACGAGCCAGCTCTTCGATCAGGTCGACTTCGAGACTGATATCGAAGCGATGGCTTGGCACTTCGACGCGCCACTGCCCTTCTCCGTCAGCGGTAATGTTCAGGCCCAGGGCGCTGAGCAGACGCTCGACCTGTGCCGAATCCATTTCCATGCCGAGCATCTGAGTGATGCGCTGGGCACGCAGAGTAATCGGCGCGATCGACGGCAGATGCTGCTCGCTGACGGCCTCGATGATCGGGCCAGCTTCGCCGCCGGTGATTTCCAGCAGCAGGCCAGTGGCTCGTTCCATGGCCTCACGGGCCAGCTGCCAGTCAACCCCGCGCTCGTAACGATGCGACGCGTCGGTGTGCAGGCCGTAGGAACGTGCCTTGCCAGCCACTGCAATCTGATCGAAGAACGCAGATTCGAGGAACACATCACGCGTGGTTGCGGAAACGCCGCTGTGCTCGCCACCCATGACACCAGCGATCGCCAGCGCACGAGTGTGGTCGGCGATCACCAGCGTATCGCTACGCAGGCTGACTTCCTGCCCGTCGAGCAGCACCAGTTTCTCGCCCTCTTCCGCCATGCGCACACGAATGCCGCCATTGATTTCGGCGAGATCGAAGGCGTGTAGCGGCTGACCCAGTTCGAGCATCACATAGTTGGTGATGTCGACCGCAGCGTCGATGCTGCGTACGTCAGCGCGACGCAGACGCTCAACCATCCACAGCGGGGTTGGCTTCGACAGGTCGACGTTACGGATGACCCGCCCCAAGTAACGTGGACAGGCGGCTGGCGCCAGCACCTCGACCGAACGCACTTCGTCGTGCACCGCTGCAACCGCAGCCACCGCAGGGCGGCTTACCGGCACGGCGTACAGCGCGCCGACTTCACGGGCCAGACCGGCCAGGGACAGGCAATCGCCGCGGTTCGGGGTCAGGTCGACCTCGATGCTGGCGTCTTCCAGATCCAGGTACACACGGAAGTCTTCGCCCACTGGCGCGTCGGCCGGCAGCTCCATCAGACCGTCGTTGCCTTCACCGACCTGCAACTCGGCTTGCGAGCACAGCATGCCGTTGGACTCGACGCCGCGCAGCTTGGCTTTCTTGATCTTGAAGTCGCCCGGCAGTTCTGCGCCGATCATGGCGAATGGAATCTTCAGGCCCGGGCGCACATTTGGCGCTCCGCACACAACCTGAAAGGTTTCTACGCCATTGCTGACCTGGCACACGCGCAACTTGTCGGCGTCCGGGTGCTGTTCGGTGCTCAGCACCTCGCCCACCACGACACCACTGAATACACCGGCGGCCGGAGTAACACTATCGACCTCAAGACCGGCCATCGACAGACGGGCAACCAGCTCGTCGCGATCTACCTGCGGGCTAACCCAGCCACGCAGCCATTGTTCACTGAATTTCATCCTGCTCTCCTAAGAATTCGTTACGACTAGCGAAATTGCGCGAGGAACCGCAAGTCGTTGTCGAAGAACAGACGCAAGTCGTTCACGCCGTAACGGAGCATGGCCAGACGCTCGACGCCCATGCCGAAGGCAAAGCCGGAGAATTCTTCCGGGTCGATGCCGGACATGCGCAGCACGTTCGGGTGAACCATGCCGCAGCCCATCACTTCCAGCCAGCCGGTCTGCTTGCAGACGCGGCAGCCTTTACCGCTGCACATCACGCATTCCATATCGACTTCGGCGGATGGCTCGGTGAACGGGAAGTACGAAGGACGGAAACGTACGGCCAGTTCTTTCTCGAAGAACACCCGCAGGAATTCTTCGATGGTGCCTTTGAGATCGGCGAAATTGATGTCGCGATCAACCAGCAGGCCTTCGACCTGGTGGAACATCGGCGAATGGGTGATATCGGAGTCGCTGCGATATACGCGGCCAGGGCAGACGATGCGGATCGGCGGCTGCTTCGATTCCATGGTGCGGACCTGTACCGGCGAGGTATGGGTGCGCAGCAACATGTTGGCATTGAAATAGAAGGTGTCATGCATCGACCGGGCCGGGTGATGGCCTGGGATGTTGAGCGCTTCGAAGTTGTGATAGTCGTCTTCGACCTCTGGGCCTTCGGCGATGCCGTAGCCGATGCGGGTGAAGAACTGCTCGACACGCTCCAGAGTCCGGGTGACCGGATGCAGACCACCAGAGGTCTGGCCACGGCCCGGCAATGTCACGTCGATGGATTCGGCGGACAGTTTGGCAGCCAGTTCGGCTTCTTCAAACAGGGCCATGCGCGCATTGAGAACGCCTGTAACACGTTCCTTGGCAACGTTGATCAGCGCACCGACTTGCGGACGCTCTTCGGCCGGCAGATTCCCCAGGGTCTTCATCACCTGAGTCAATTCGCCCTTCTTGCCAAGGTATTGAACCCGGATTTGCTCCAGGGCATTGATATCTTCAGCGCTTTGCACAGCCTCTAGTGCTTGAGAGACCAGCGCATCCAGGTTTTCCATGTACAGACTCCAGATACAAAATAGGGGAAGAGCTTGAAGGCTCTTCCCCTATTTATGACGTTTAACACCTGGCCCCACAGAGGTGAGGCCGGGTGACTGTCGGGGGTACTTAAGCCAAGGTGGCTTTAGCTTTCTCGACAATCGCAGCAAACGCCGCTTTTTCGTTCACTGCCAGATCAGCCAGAACCTTGCGGTCGATCTCGATGGACGCTTTTTTCAGGCCAGCGATGAAACGGCTGTAGGACAGACCGTTAACACGAGCACCAGCGTTGATACGAGCGATCCACAGAGCGCGGAACTGACGTTTTTTCTGACGACGGTCACGGTAGGCGTATTGGCCTGCCTTGATTACCGCTTGCTTGGCAACACGGAATACGCGGGAGCGTGCGCCGTAGTAGCCTTTAGCAAGTTTCAGAATTTTTTTGTGACGCTTACGGGCAATGACGCCACGCTTTACACGAGCCATGAGTTACTTCCTCTATTCTTGACTAAATTAACGAAGGCGCAGCATGCGCTCGACTTTTGCCACGTCAGACGGATGCAGCAAGCTGCTACCGCGCAGTTGACGCTTACGCTTGGTCGACATTTTAGTCAGGATGTGGCTCTTGAAAGCGTGCTTGTGCTTGATGCCGTTAGCAGTTTTCAGAAACCGCTTGGCAGCACCACTTTTGGTTTTCATTTTTGGCATGTTCGGATACTCCGCATTCAGTTGATAAACATAATCAGAAGGCCTGCCGTGCCCTGTTGATTACTTCTTCTTTTTCGGGGCGATGACCATGATCAGCTGGCGTCCTTCCATCTTAGGATGCTGTTCGACCGAACCGTACTCGAGCAGGTCTTGTTCAACCCGCTTGAGAAGTTCCATCCCCAGCTCCTGGTGGGCCATCTCACGGCCGCGGAATCGCAAGGATACCTTGGCCCTGTCCCCGTCACTCAGGAAACGTACCAGGTTGCGCAGTTTTACCTGGTAATCCCCTTCCTCCGTCCCTGGACGAAACTTGATTTCTTTAACCTGAATCTGCTTCTGGTTTTTCTTCGCCGCGGCAATCTGCTTCTTCTTCTCGAAGATCGACTTGCCGTAGTCCATCACCCGGCAAACAGGCGGGACTGCGTCTGCGGAAATTTCCACCAGATCAAGCTTTGCTTCTTCAGCGATACGAAGCGCTTCATCAATCGAGACGATGCCAATCTGCTCGCCATCAGCGCCAATTAACCGAACCTCGCGTGCCGAGATATTCTCGTTGATCGGGGCTTTCGGTGCAGCTCGTTTATCTTGTCTCATTTCACGCTTAATAATAATTACTCCGAATCTGGGCGACCACGCCGGGAAACCGCTTGCGCGAGAAACTCAGCGAACCGGGCGACGGGCATCGAGCCCAGGTCAGCACCTTCACGAGTACGCACAGCGACAGTCTGCATCTCGACTTCCTTATCTCCGATAACCAAAAGATAGGGAACCTTGAGCAAAGTATGCTCGCGGATTTTAAAGCCGATCTTTTCATTTCTCAAGTCGGACTTGGCACGAAATCCGCTTTCGTTGAGAGTTTTTTCAACCTCTGCAACAAAATCTGCCTGTTTATCAGTGATATTCATGATCACCGCCTGGGTTGGCGCGAGCCACGCAGGGAAAGCACCTTCGTAGTGCTCGATCAGAATCCCGACGAAACGCTCGAACGAGCCGAGGATCGCCCGGTGCAGCATCACAGGGTGTTTGCGGCTGTTGTCTTCGGAGACGTATTCAGCGCCCAAACGGACAGGCAGGTTAAAATCGAGCTGCAAGGTACCA
Organism: Pseudomonas sp. HN2; assembly: GCF_020736465.1. Classification (NCBI taxonomy): domain Bacteria; kingdom Pseudomonadati; phylum Pseudomonadota; class Gammaproteobacteria; order Pseudomonadales; family Pseudomonadaceae; genus Pseudomonas; species Pseudomonas sp. HN2. The sequence continues at coordinate 2,287,210 of NZ_CP085885.1, read as the reverse complement.
CACTGCCACACGCGACCGAGACAATCTTTCAGCGAAAATTCGATCTTCGGACCGTAGAAAGCACCCTCGCCCGGCTGCAGATCGTACGGCAAGCCAGCGGAATCAAGGGCTGCAGCCAATGCGGCCTCAGCGCGATCCCACAGTTCGTCGGAACCAACGCGTTTTTCCGGACGAGTGGACAGTTTCATCTCGACTTCGGTAAAGCCGAAATCGCGATAGACGTCCATGGTCAGCTTGATGAACGCAGCGGACTCGGCCTGCATCTGCTCTTCAGTGCAGAAGATGTGCGCGTCGTCCTGAGTGAACGCTCGCACGCGCATGATGCCGTGCAACGCACCCGACGGCTCGTTACGGTGGCAGGCACCGAACTCGGCCAGGCGCATCGGCAACTCGCGGTAGCTCTTCAGGCCCTGATTGAACACCTGCACGTGGCACGGGCAGTTCATCGGCTTGATCGCGTAGTCGCGGTTTTCCGACTGAGTGGTGAACATGTTGTCGGCGTAGTTGGCCCAGTGCCCGGATTTCTCCCACAGGCTGCGGTCAACGACTTGAGGGGTCTTGATCTCAAGGTAGCCGTTGTCACGCTGGATCTTACGCATGTACTGCTCGAGCACCTGATACAAAGTCCAGCCGTTCGGGTGCCAGAACACCATGCCCGGAGACTCTTCCTGGGTGTGGAACAGGCCCAGGCGCTTGCCGATCTTGCGGTGATCGCGCTTCTCGGCTTCTTCGATGCGCTGGATGTAAGCTGCCAGCTGCTTCTTGTCAGCCCAGGCGGTGCCGTAAACGCGCTGCAATTGCTCGTTCTTGGCGTCGCCGCGCCAGTAGGCACCCGACAGCTTGGTCAGCTTGAAGGATTTCAGGAAGCGCGTGTTCGGCACGTGCGGACCGCGGCACATGTCGACGTATTCTTCGTGATAGTACAGACCCATGGTCTGTTCGTTCGGCATGTCTTCGACCAGGCGCAGCTTGTAGTCTTCGCCGCGAGCCTTGAACACTTCGATCACTTCGGCGCGCGGAGTGACTTTCTTGATGACGTCGTAATCCTTCTCGATCAGCTGCTGCATGCGCTGTTCGATGGCCGCCATGTCTTCCGGCGTGAAAGGACGCTCGTAGGCGATGTCGTAATAGAAGCCTTCGTCGATGACCGGGCCGATGACCATTTTCGCGGTCGGGTACAGCTGCTTGACCGCGTGGCCGACCAGGTGCGCGCAAGAGTGGCGAATGATCTCCAGCCCCTCTTCATCCTTTGGCGTAATGATTTGCAGGGTCGCGTCGCTGCTGATGATGTCGCTGGCGTCGACCAGTTGGCCATTGACCTTGCCGGCGAGCGTGGCTTTGGCCAGGCCTGCACCAATGGATGCGGCGACCTCGGCTACGGAAACCGGGTGATCGAATGAACGTTGACTGCCGTCGGGAAGAGTAATAGTTGGCATGGCGCCTCCTCTCCTAGTGGTGACCCCTACCAAAGGTCACGTGGGTTGGGATGAGCCAGTACAAGATCCGATCCAGGCCATTCAATGACGAACGCCTGCCTTACAGCGGCAGGAGCCTTGCGGCCAACCGGAAAACCGAACCAGAGTGACTGGGATTCAAATCGGAAAAATTCGCACGCCGACCGCTTCGGGACTGAAGGTCATCCGAAGCCTGAGAACGCTTGAGCCCGGCATGCTAGCACAGATGAGCGGTCGCTCACGCCCTGATTTGGCAGAAGGCCAAATGTCCGTTTTTATGCCAGAGTGCTGAACTTGATCGGCCTTTGCGCCCTCAGATAACAAGACATTGACCCACAAGGAGCATCCTCGATGCGTCTGAAAAGCTTATTCGCCGCCGTCGCCCCCGTCGTTCTGCTGCTGCCACTGAGCGCCCATGCCGACTGGCCGAAGGGCGAGCGCGAGAAGTACATGGCCCAGTGCACCCAGGCTGCCACCCCACAAATCGGTGCTGCTGCAGCGAAATCGCACTGCGCTTGCGGTGCTGACGCAATCAAGTCCTATCCTGCCCGCGATATTCAGGCATTGATGGACAACAAGGCGGCTCCGGAACTGCAGCAGAAAGCCCTTGGTCAGATCGCCAAATGCAAGGCAAATACCCCGGCGAAAAAATAACAAAACCGAGCATCCTGATCGCTTGAAAGGCCGAAAAAAGTGTTGGAAATGAGCCTTTTTGGACGATTTATGCAGGTTTTACAGGTTTTTTTATCGTCTTTACGTTTCGCTGCAAGCCTTTCAAACCGGGGCTTTCAGCAGAAACAGGCGGTAAAGAAAACACGACTGATTGGCAAACAGCACGTCCGGGGGGCTACCAAAGCGAACATTTCGACTATGATACCCGGGTGTGCCCAGTTGGCCTGAGCAGCACAGTACTACTGAAAATATATGTTTCTTGGAGATACACCATGTCTAATCGCCAAACCGGCACCGTTAAATGGTTCAACGATGAAAAAGGCTTCGGCTTCATCACTCCTCAAGGTGGCGGTGACGACCTGTTCGTACACTTCAAAGCTATCGAATCCGACGGTTTCAAAAGCCTGAAAGAAGGCCAGACCGTCTCTTTCGTGGCTGAGAAAGGCCAAAAGGGTATGCAAGCTGCACAGGTTCGCCCAGAGTAATTTCTCGGCGCACTAAAAAAACCCCGTCCAGGTGACGGGGTTTTTTATGCCTGACACAAAAGCACTCAGCCGCAGTTGACGCGGGTAACCACCAGGTTGTTGTCAGTGTTCAGGTTCAGGCGGTCGGAGCGATATTCCAGCGTGATCATGTCGTTCGGCTTGAGGAAACGCGCATTTTGCGCTCCAGCCTTGGCACGCGCCTGATCCAGCAGCTCAGGAGATGCTTTCTTGCCAACGGCAAATTGTGCTGCCGATGCTTCGCAGCGGCTATTTCCGGACTCAGCCGCCACGGGCTCCTTTGCCGACTCGCTGGAGGTTGTGCTGCAACCGGCCAATAGAGCAGCGGCCATAAGTGCACCCAGTGTCGCGAACTTCAAAGGCATGAAGCCTCCTTGTTTTCAAATGTTTAAGCAGAGATCGTGCGACCGCCATCTCGGCGTTTGGTTTCACGGCCAGAGCCATGCCCTGCCCCACGAGCGGAAAAATGCCGAGTGTGCCTGAGCTGCCCTGCCCGGCTCATCAAACAATCGTGACTGAATATTAACGACGCTTAATAAACGTCGATGTAGTCAAAGGGCGGATTCGGCCAGTTGTCCCTGAGCGCGTTGAAAATCTGCATGACCCAGACTTCATCGCTGGCCGCGACCTTGCCGACATAGCCCGAGCCCTTCGCCCAGGTTTCAAGACGAAACAGCAGACCGTCGATATCCTGCCCGCCAGTCACGCTGGACAAATAGGCGATGCCGCCCTTGGTCACGCGCAATTGAGTATGTTCGTCGTCGCTGCCCGCGGCGAGCAATTGGCGCACAGCGTCGAGCGTGAGGCCGTCAGGGGTATTCAGATCGATCTGCACAACAGGGTCCTTGGTAGGCCGTAAAAGACCAAGTGTCGCATAGCACTCCGCTCATGCCTAAGTCGCAGTGCCAAACGCCGCGCAAAATGGTTAACTCGAAAAACAGACACCCTGACCTTCGAGCCTTCTCATGACCAGCCTCAGCATCGACGCCGACATAAAAGCCAAATGGGCAGACGGACACAGCTCTTACAGTCCTGGTACGACGGAAGAGCTGGCGCTGATCGGCATCGACCTGTTGGTCAAGGAGCTGGGAATCGAGGCGGCGCAGCAATTCATCAATCAGGTATTCGAACGATACCCGACCGTATCGGCCGAACACGCCCAGTGAAACCCGCAGGCAGGGGCCTGCGGGTCAGCGGACTTATTTGAGGCGCTTCAGGCGCTCGGTCAGCAGATCAAAGAATCCCTGGGCGTCGCCATTTTCGACCCAGAACGCATTCTTCGGTGCTTTCAGACCGTCGTACCAGTCGACAATGGTCTGGCCGAATGTCGGACCTTCCCGACTATCCACCACGACATTGACCGCCCGACCGGTAAACAGCTCAGGCTTGAGCAGGTACGCCACCACAGTCGCGTCATGCACCGGGCCGCCGGGAATGCCGTAGTGCTCCATATCGCCCTTGATGTATTCGTTGAGAATGTCGCCGACAATCTTGCTTGCATTGTTGTTCAGCGCGGCAATCTGCTTCAGGCGTGCATCACTGGTGAGGATCTTGTGCGTCACGTCCAGCGGCAGATACGTCAGCTTCACCCCGCTCTTGAGCACCACCTCGGCAGCCTGTGGATCAGCGAACAGGTTGAATTCGGCGACGGGGGTGATGTTGCCACCGTTGAAATGCGCCCCGCCCATGATCACCACTTCCTTGATGCCCTGAACGATCTCGGGCTCCTGGATCAGCGCCAGCGCCAGATTGGTCTGCGGACCGAGCATGGCGATGGTGATGCTGTGTGGCTTGGCCGATTTAAGGGTGTCGATCAGATAATTGACCGCATTGCCTTTCGCCAGGCCTTTTTTCGGTTCGTGAACCGTAACGCCCGACAAGCCTTCCTTGCCATGAATGTTCTCGGCGTAGATCGGCGTGCGCATCAGCGGTTTCGGCGCGCCGGCGTAAACCGGTACGTCTTCGCGCCCCGCCCATTCGCGAGCCAATCGCGCGTTACGCGAAGTCTTGTCCAGGCGCACATTGCCGGCCACCGTCGTCAGCGCGCGAATATTCAATTCATCCGGCGACGCCAGAGCGAACAGCAAGGCGACCACGTCGTCAGCGCCAGGATCGGTGTCGATGATCAGGTCGATCTTTTCCGCCGCCTGAGCGCCGGTCGCAGTTAGCACGGACACAAGCAGCAGGCTCCGGATCAGTTGGTGAAGTTTTTCAGCATAGCGTTGCATGGCGCATTCCTTGTGCAGGTGAATCGGAAATCAGAATGTAACCCCGGCGACCAGAACGATGTTGCAGTACGGCTGACATTCTCCTGTACGAATGATCGCCCTGGCCTGTCGGCTCAGCACCTTGAACTGTTCGTGGGTGAGCAGATCCCTACGGCCCAGGGCACCCTCTTCGTTCAATGCGTCCAGATCCGCCAGTGCCGTCGGTTGCTTGTCGAAGATCTCCTTGGCCAGCACATGGCTTTCCACCTGCATTTCGCTGAGCACGACTTTCAGTGTGCTGACAAAATCAGGGATGCCATGGGTCAGCGCCAGATCGATCAATTCGACACCCGGCGGCACCGGCAAACCGGCGTCGCCAATCACGACCATGTCACCGTGGCCAAGAGATGCGATCAGTCGCGACAGCGCGACGTTGAGCAAAGGAGTCTTTTTCATGCGGGTCTGAACGCCTGTACTTCGGACATGGTTGGAATGGAGGGTTGCGCACCGGCACGGGTGACCGACAGTGCAGCAGCAATCTGGCCATAGCGAATCGCCTCCGCCTCAGACTTGCCATTGGCCAGCGCTGCAGCGAAACCACCGACAAAGGTGTCGCCCGCCGCCGTGGTGTCCACCGCCTTCACGGTCGGTGCGGGAAAATGTTCGAAGCCTTTGCCATCGGCGAACAACGAACCCTGCGCGCCTAACGTGACGATGACTTTGCCCGCGCCCATGGCAATCAATTGAGTGGCGGCCGTTTCTGCCGACTGCAGCGAGTCGACAGAGAGACCGCTCAATGCGGCTGCTTCGCTCTCATTGGGAATCAGATAGTCGATGGCGGCGAACCAGTCTGCCGGCAACGGGCGACTGGCCGGCGCCGGGTTGAGGATTACGGTTTTGCCCAGTTCACGCGCACGCTTGAGCGCATGTCCGACCGTCGCATCGGGAATCTCGAGCTGGCAGATCACCACATCGGCGGCCTGCAACACCGCATCAAAACGGTCGATCACTGCCGGGGTCATCGCGCCGTTGGCACCGGCGACAATCACGATGGCGTTCTGGCTGTTGTCATCGACCACAATCAGCGCTACGCCACTGGAATCCTCCACGACGCTGACAGCCTGGCAATCGATGTGCTCGGCCAGTAACGCATCGCGCAACCGCACACCGTAGTCGTCATTTCCGACGCAACCGATCATCGCCACCTGCGCGCCCAGGCGCGCTGCGGCAACTGCCTGATTGGCGCCCTTGCCGCCGGAAACCGTGGCGAAGGTATGACCGATCAGTGTTTCACCGCCGCGAGGCAGCCGTGGCGCCCGGGTGACCAGGTCCATGTTCAGACTGCCTATTACCACTACATTTGCTGGCATACATCACTACTCATCAATTCGGTTTCAGCGATATTCGGTGAACACGCCGGACAGCGGCGCGGTCGATTCGCGCAGGACAATGCTGGGAGTCACGATGCGTTGATCGGTACCAGAATCAGGCGCAGCAATTCTTCGCAAGAGCACTTCGGCAGCCATTTCGCCGAGTTGCAGGATCGACTGGCCGACCGTGGTCAGCGCCGGATAGACATAACGACTCATTTGAATGTCATCGAAGCCGATCACCGATAACTCGGCCGGCACTCGCACGTTACGTTCGGCCGCTGCACGCAGCACACCGATGCCAATCATGTCGTTACCGGCGAAAATCGCACTCGGCGGATTGCTTTCAAGCAGCCGTGCGGCGGCGTTGTAACCACCGGTGCTGGTGAAGTCGCTCTCAAGCATGCGCTCCGCGCGCGCCTCGATTCCCGCCTCTTGCAGCGCCCGGCAATAACCGGCCTGACGCATCTGCGCCACGCTGGTACTCGCCGGACCACCGATGGTGGCGATGTCGCGATGCCCCAACTCAAGCAGGTGGCGCGTCGCCAGATAAGCGCCGTATTCGTGATCGATGCGCACCAGATCGGCATTCACACCCTCCAGGCCACGGTCGACGATCACCATCGGCGTCTTCACGCCCGCCAGCCCTTCTGCCAGACCGCTGTCACCGCCGGCGGAGGCAACGATCAAGCCGTCGATGCGCTTTTCCAGCAACACGCGCAAATAACTGCGCTGCTTTTCCGGGTTGTCGTCGGAGTTGCAGAGGATCACGCAGTAGCCATTACGCTCGCAATAATCCTCGATTCCCCGCGCCAATTCGGCGAAGTACGGGTTGAGGCTGTTGGGCACCAGCAGGCCGATGGTCGCCGTGGTTTTGGCTTTCAGCGAGCGCGCCACGGCACTGGGTACGTAGTCGAGGCTCTTGATCGCCGCCTCCACTTTGCGCCGCACTTCCTGACTCACCGGGCGGGTGTTGTTTACCACGTGCGACACGGTCGTGTAGGAAATGCCCGCGAGTGCCGCTACATCCTTGATCGTTGCCATGGTTCAGCCCCGGCGACTGGCGCGTTGACTGCGATAGGTGTCGAGCACCACGGCGATGACGATCACCGCACCGGTAATAATGCGCTTGGTCGGCTCCGTCGCACCAATCTGTGCGAGTCCGGCAGCGAGGACGGAAATGATCAACACGCCAAAGAAAGTGCTGATCACCGAACCGCGACCACCCATCAGGCTGGTGCCGCCGATGACCACGGCCGCGATCACTTGCAACTCCAGGCCCGAACCTGCGTTCGGGTCAGCCGCTTCCAGACGCGAAATCTGAAACAGCGCAGCGATGCCCGCCAGCAAACCCATCAGGCTGAACACCAGAATCTTGTAGGGCTTGGGATTGATCCCGGCCAGACGCACCGCCTCTTCGTTGGTGCCGATGCCGATCAGGTAGCGACCGAAAACGGTGCGGGTCAAAACCGCCTGCGCGATGAAAATCACAAGCAAGGCGATGATGAACGAGGGGGAAATACCGAACGCGATCGGATTCGACAGCCAGGCAAACGCATCACCAATGTAAGCGGTACGCGAGCCGGTCATCTGATAGGCCACCCCGCGGGCCATCTCCAGCACGCCGAGGGAGACGATGAACGACGGAATCCGCCAGGCCACGGTGATCGAGCCCGTGATGGTCCCGGCCAGAGCCGCTACGGCCATGCCGAGCAGGGCTGCCGGTAAAACGCTCCAGCCCCAACCGAGAATCGCAACGCTGACCGTAGATGCAGCCAGCGCCAGCACCGAGCCAACCGACAGGTCGATGCCGCCGATGATCAGCACGAAGGTCATGCCCACTGCCAGCACCATCAGGTCGGGAATCTGGTTGGCCAGGGTGCTGAACGTGTTGTACGAGAGGAAATGGCTGCTCAGGACCGAGAACAGCGCAATCATCGCCAGCAAGGCACCGGCCAGGCCCAGGTAAGTACCCAGGCCGAAAAAATTGCCACTACGTTTACTGGCAGAGGATGCAGTTTTCATGGGAGATCCCTAGGCGCTGCTTCGTTGAGCAACGCATCACGTTTTTGGTAGCCGGCGAATGCGGCGGCAAGCAAATCATCCTGGGTCCAGCTGTCGCGCTCGAAGGTGTCGATCAGGCGCCCCGCCGAGAGCACGCCGATCCGGTCGCAGATCAACATCAACTCGCGCAAGTCACTGGACACCACGACCAGCGCTTTGCCCTGACGGGTCAGTTCGCCGAGCAAACCGTAAATGTCGAACTTGGCGCCGACGTCGATACCGCGAGTGGGCTCGTCGAACAGCAGCACTGAGCAGTCGCGTTCCAGCCAGCGGCCGATCACGACCTTCTGCTGATTGCCGCCCGACAGTTCCGAGACCAATTGCGTCGGGCTCGAACTGCGGATGCGCATGGCCTCGATCTGACGCTGTGCCAGGGAGATTTCGTCGCCGTCGTTGATGAACCCGCCACTGGAAATTTCCGGCATGTTGCCCAAGGCAATGTTGGCGCTGATCGATTGACTGAGCAGCAGCCCTTCGCCCTTGCGATCTTCGGTGATCAGGGCAATGCCATTGCGCACGGCATCCACTGGCGAGCGAACACTCACAACTTTGGCCGGGGAGCCGAGCGCGATGGTTCCGCTGTCGGCCGTGTCGGCACCGAAGATCAGCCGCAGCAATTCCGTGCGCCCTGCCCCGATCAACCCGGAAATGCCATAAATCTCTCCGGCACGCACTTCGAAGGAGACGTCACGGACTTTGTCCGAACGCGTCAGGCCGGTGACCGTCAACGCCGGAGCACCGATCTTGCGCGGCCCCATGTCGATGTGTTCGCCCAGTTCGCGACCGACCATCAAGGTGACCAGTTGCTCGCTGTTGTAGTTGGCCATCGGCTCGACGCAGACCAGATTGCCATCACGCAGCACAGCAATGCGCTGTGCCACCCGCGCCAGTTCTTCGAGGCGGTGGGAAATATAAATGATGGAAACGCCACGGGCCTGCAATCGGGTGATCTGCTCGAAGAGCATTTCGACTTCTCGCGCCGTGAGCATAGCGGTCGGCTCATCGAGGATCAGCACGTGGCAGTCGCCGATCAGGTTGCGCGCGATTTCGACCATCTGCTGGTGACCGATACCGAGTTCGCCGACCAGCGTGTCCGGATCGATCGCATCGAGGCCGACCTGCGCCATGGCTTCGATCGCCGCCTTGCGCAACTGCTTGCGGCTGATCCAGCCAGCGCTGCTCGGCAGATTATCCAGAAAGAGGTTTTCCGCGACCGACAGCGTCGGCAACAGATTGAGTTCTTGCATGACCATGCGCACGCCAAGCTCTTCAGCCTGGGTACGGCTGCCCGGACGGTAGTCCTTGCCCTGGAATTGCATCTGGCCAGTGGTGGGCGTGACCAGACCACCAATGATTTTCGACAGGGTACTTTTGCCGGCACCATTTTCGCCGGTCAGCGCCAGTACTTCACCGCGCATCAGCGTCAGATCGATGCCGGTGAGCACCGGTTGCGCATAGGTCTTACCGATACCGCTGACCGAGAGGACAGCGTTCGGAGCGGAAACTGACATAGGAATCTCCACGCGCTCGCCCGGACGGACGAGCGCCGTTGTATCGCCAGATGACTTACTTGGTGACCAGCTCGACCGGTGTTTCGATCACGCCGTTGGCACCGCTGTCGACTTTTTCGCCCTTGATGATCTTCAGCGCGGTTTCGATGCCGAACACGGCTTGCTTGGCAGCAAACTGGTCAGCCGTAGCCAGCACGCGACCGTCCTTGAGCATTGGCTTGATCGCGTTGATGTTGTCGTAACCGACGACCTGAACCTGGCCCGCCTTGCCGGCGGCACGGACCGCGGAAACGGCGCCGACCGCCATGCTGTCGTTACCGGCCAGCAGCGCTTTGACGTCCGGGTATTCGCTGAGGATCGAAGCCGCAACCTTGTTGCCCTTGTCGATCTCCCAATCACCGGATTGCAGCGAGACCACTTTGATCTGCGCGGCTTCCATCGCGTCCTTGAAACCGGCCGTGCGCGCCTGCGCGTTGGTGGTGGTGGACACGCCTTCGATGATGCCGACCTGGTCGCCCGCCTTCAGTTGTTTGGCCAGGTATTCGCCAACCAGACGCGCACCCTTGCGATTGTCCGGCCCTACGAACGGCACGGTGATGTTTTTGCTTTTTACCACGGCGGGATCGAGCTGATTGTCGATGTTGATTACGGTGATACCGGCGTCTACAGCCTTCTTGATCACCGGCACCATGGCTTTGGAGTCAGAAGGCGCGATCACCAGTGCGTTCACCTTGGCGAGGATCATTTGTTCGACGATGCGGGTCTGCCCGGCGGTGTCGGTTTCGTCCTTGATTCCGTTGGAAATCAGATCGAAATCGGCGGAGTGTTCTTTCTGATAGGCCTTGGCGCCGTCTTCCATGGTCAGGAAGAATTCATTGGCCAGGGATTTCATGACCAGCGCGACCTTTGGTTTTTCCGCAGATTCGGCGAACGCCGAAGAGACAGGTAGTGCAGCGGCGGTAGTAGCCAGCATAGCGACAGCAAGAAGACGTGCGGCGAAGGGCAGCTTCATGGGTTCACTCCGATCTTATGATTATTGTGAGCAACGTTTGCGCTGACGTAAGCTACATCACGGCAGTGTGCATCAGCCCTGTTGAAGCCGCGCAAACGTTTGCGTAGACCGAACTATGAGAATCCCGCCGACTTTTGTCAACAATCAGAAATCGTCATTTGTTGTAGGGCGAATCGCTGACTCGCCCCTACGACACATTACGCGGTGGTGTTGACCAAGCCACCACTGGCGCCCTTGGACATTTCCTTGACCAGTGCACCGGCGACTTCCGTCATTGCCGCGCTGGTCTGCGCGATCTGCCCCTGAATGGACATGATGGCCTGGGACTTGGCTTCGGGCGTTGGATAACTCGCAGCCTGCGCTGCGGCCAATTGCTGCTGCTGTTCCTGAAGCTGCTTCTGCAACTCCTGCATGCGCTTGAGCAACGTCTTGACGGTGACGCTCTGGTTGCCGCCGCTCTCGGTTTTGCTCTCTTGCTGTACAGGACCGCCACCGGTTCTGACCTGATTTGTTTCGGTCTTCTCGGTACCCAGCGCCTGCGCCGCTGCCTCATTGGTCGCGTCGTTCAGGGTGTTGATCGTCGCTGCAGTTTTACCGCCGATGGTGACTGCAGCGGGATTGGCAAAACCGACCGTCAGTGACATGTGAACTCCTAAGATTTGGTTTCCTTGAGGACGCATCGGCCTGAGAGCACATTTCTTTAGCGGGTATTTGCTATTCAGCAGGCGTTAAGCGATTGCCTATCGGTGAGCCGAACACGAATCCGTCCGTCGTTCGGAATCCCGGATGGAACAGTCCGCAAGAACATTCCGTCTCTCGACAAATATTGATTTAAATCATCGGGTTAAACATTTTCCGCGGGCACATTACCCATGGTATGAATCCTGCTCCCCTCCCTGCACCCCAAGCATTCAGATCGGCTTGGGGCGCATCTAGATGAACCTGCATCAGCACCGTCTCACGACTAGAGAGAAAAATAATGAAATCTGCTTTCAATACCTTGGTTCCGGGCGCATTGGCCCTACTGCTGCTCCTGCCCACTGCCCTTCAGGCAAAAGAAGTCGAAACCCAGACCAAACTGGCCAACGTCGTTGTCCTCGCTACGGGCGGCACGATCGCCGGCGCCGGTGCGAGCGCCGCAAACAGCGCCACCTATCAGGCAGCGAAAGTCGGTATCGAACAACTGATCGCCGGCATTCCCGAGTTGAGCAAACTGGCTAACGTGCGTGGCGAACAAGTCATGCAGATCGCATCGGAAAGCATCACCAACGACAACCTGCTGCAATTGGGCCGTCGCGTTTCCGAACTGGCGGACAGCAAGGACGTCGACGGCATCGTCATTACCCACGGCACCGACACCCTGGAAGAAACCGCGTACTTCCTGAACCTCGTCGAGAAGACCGACAAGCCAATCATCGTCGTCGGCTCGATGCGTCCGGGCACCGCGATGTCGGCAGACGGCATGCTCAACCTGTACAACGCTGTAGCCGTGGCGAGCAGCAAGGAAGCGCACGGCAAAGGCGTGCTGGTCACCATGAACGACGAGATCCAGTCCGGTCGCGACGTCAGCAAAATGATCAACATCAAGACCGAAGCATTCAAAAGTGCCTGGGGCCCGCTGGGCATGGTCGTCGAAGGAAAATCCTACTGGTTCCGCCTGCCGGCCAAGCGTCACACCATGGATTCGGAATTCGATATCAAGAACATCAAGAGCCTGCCTGACGTCGAAATCGCCTACTCCTACGGCAACGTCAGCGATACCGCCTACAAGGCACTCGCCCAATCCGGTGCCAAAGCAATCATCCACGCCGGCACTGGCAACGGTTCGGTATCCTCTCGCGTGGTCCCTTCCCTGCAAGCCTTGCGCAAGGATGGCGTGCAGATCATTCGTTCGTCCCATGTCAATGCCGGCGGTTTTGTCCTGCGAAACGCCGAACAGCCTGACGACAAATATGACTGGGTTGTCGCTCACGACCTGAACCCGCAAAAAGCCCGCATCCTGGCGATGGTCGCACTGACCAAGACCAACGACAGCAAAGAACTGCAGCGGATGTTCTGGGAATATTGATTGACCTTCGCCTGATCAGCTCTCGATCAGGCAATTGCTCACCACCTGCCGGACTCGGCGGGTGGTGGCTCCCTCACACGCTTCAAGCATTCTTCCCACAAAAAACTCGACGAGCCTTACACCAAAATCGGAAACCTGCTGTCAGAGGATTTTCTTGAATTTTAAGCAGTTGCGAAATCGCTTACAGTTAAATACTGTATGCACGTACAGCTTAATAAGGATAACCTCGTGGCCACCTCTCCTGCTGCTCCTGACGCCTACGAACGCATGGGTATGCGCGTTCAGAAAATCATCAATTCCCCTACCGCACAAAAAGCCAAAGCCGCACTGATTTTCCGTTTGCCGGATGAGCCGATGGATGACTGGGAGCGTTTGCTCGAGGAAATCGACGAGAACGACAACGTTACCCTCGCCTATCGCGATGACGGTGGCGTGCAGATTTTTTGGGTTGTGCCGAAGGAAGATTGATTCAATGAGTGTCCGCTGTGTTGCTTTGCTGTTGTTATTTTTTGCCGTGGGCGCCCAGGCTGGCGCCCCACGCACCTTTTCGGAAGCCAAGAAAGCGGCGTGGAAACTCTACGCACCGCAGTCCACGGAGTTTTACTGCGGCTGCAAGTACACCGGCAACAAGGTCGATCTGAAGGCTTGCGGTTACGTGCCGCGCAAGAACGCCAAGCGTGCATCGAGAATCGAATGGGAGCACATCGTGCCGGCCTGGCAGATCGGTCACCAGCGACAATGCTGGCAGCAAGGCGGACGCAAGAATTGCACACGCTACGACCCGGTTTATCAAAAGGCCGAAGCTGATTTACACAATCTGGTGCCGAGCATTGGAGAGGTTTATCCGAGAGAGTCCCGTTTTTCAGAAACGTTGACATTCTTTCCAATGGCACATTGACAGCAAGATAACCTGTTGATTAGCTTGGCTTTATGAAGCGAATGGTGCTTCACGAGATCGGGACGCTAAGCGGTGAAAATCAAATATGTGAAGGAGATCAACTGGTCAGGCGGCCCCCTCAGCACCTACGCCATCCTCGATGACGGCCAACTCGCAGAACAGAGCATCGTTCCAGCGCCCACTCTCTTCCTGATACACCTCGCCCAAGAAGGCCAGCAGCCAAATTCCATTCGCTCCTGCGCCCATGACCTACGAAGCTTCTTCGAGGCACTGCGAGCACACGCACAGGACTGGAGGCTGCTCACAGACGCAGACATGTCGGGCTATCTGTATGGCCACCTAAAAATGGCTAGGTCGTGTTCCAACAAGTCGATCAATCGCCACATCTCTACGCTCAAATTGTTCTACGCGCATGCCTGGCAAATTGGGATGCTTGATGCTCCCGTATCCTTCACCTACCACTACATTTCGGATGAGCAAAAGAAACAGGGTGAGGGGAAGAAGCGAGTCAACTTTGACTTGTACAACAGGTACGTCGAGAGAGACATCTTCGAGACGCTACTGGGCGGCATCAAGTCCCAATCCGCATTTGAAAAAGAACGAGACGAGCTAGTTCTGCATCTTGGTTACTACTGCGGCCTACGCTCTGCCGAGGTGACCGATTCCAGAAATCTACAAACGAGTGATTTAAGAAAACGCATAGCTCAGGCCGAAAAGGCCAATGACCAAACAATAACAGTACCGATTACTGGTAAGGGCGAGAAGCTCCGGCAAGTCGACATCCCGCCCAAAGCTTTCAAAAAAATAAAAAACTTTTTGGAAGGAAGGCGGAAGTCTATTTCGGACGGGCCGTTGATATGCACCCGTCGTGGAACAGCCATGTTCGAGGGGCATGCAACTAATACATTCAACGCAGCACGCGCCGCAGCCGCAATCAATATTGCTCAAATAATAGCTAAACTTCATGAGAAAAATCCGCACTTACACTTTGTGACAAAGTCCAGCTTTCTCAATTTAACCTTCCATGCATTAAGACACACCTATGCCACCAACCTAGTTGATTTCTGTTACAAACACGGATACGACCCGTGGCAATATGTTCCCGAGCAAATGGGGCATGAAGATGAAGCCACCACTAAAAAATATGTGATTTTCGACGGAAAACTTCACCGTCGTGAAAAAATTAGGCGTGCTTTGAACGATGATCATGATGACTGATACTACTGATGCTGTTGCGGACGCCCCTGCGAGCTTGTCCACGCTTGCACCAACCCCTATCCACAACTTCAGCCCATCAGATACTTTCGCCATTGTTTCGATGCAAGTCAATAAGGGTAGCAAAGTCGAGCAGCGCCGCGTTGAAATACCAGTGCAATATCATAAATGCCCAATCTTTCGCGCTCTATTGCGATATTTCAACAGTGCAGAATGTAAAAACAATTCGCTAATTGATGCCTATACAAGGATTTTACGGTTCAACGCTCTTGCAGACTGGGCAATCACAGAATATCCGCACGCGCAATTATTACCAGCGGCGGTAATGGAAGACTTCACGCGCTATCTACGCACTGAAAAGAAGTCTAAGCTGAATACCGTATGCGTTTATATGTCAGTATATCGGACGGCATTCGACGGCTTTCTCAACCAAGCATATGGCAAGCCCGCACTAGCCGACGCGGCTGCAGCTGTTCGAGAAGCTTTGGCGTTCATCCCATCCGTTGCCAATCGGTCTGGCCAGGCAACTCCGAGTTTAGGGCAAATCACTAACCAGCCCGAAAAAGACGAACTGAAGATTGTGAGATCGACAATACGTTTTTGCTGTCAATTTCTCAAGGAAATGAATGAGCAGCGCTTAGAGTTACTCCGTGATGAAGGTGTGAAGCAACAAGTCGCTAACCTGCTTGAAAAGTGTAAAGGAGATTACGAACAGCTTAGATATAGCACCAGCAAGACAGATCGTAGTACTGTTTACAAAGCACTCGCAGGGGCCATACTCAAAAGCGAAAACCTGCGATTGAAGGAGCGACTCCTCCACAACAGTGCTGACTTTGCTTACGCCCAGATCGAAAGCTCCTCGCCTTTGACGATTGATGAGGCAAACCGCCTAATTCGCGCAGGCCTTCGTGACTCGGGAGCATTGGATATTTACCCCGAGAATAGCGACCACAAACTTTACTTCCATAATATTGATTACCTATACCTTCTAAAGCACACACCTAGCGAAGAGGTGGCGTTTGCTTGGCTGCTGGCTACTGACAGGGTTCAATTATCCGGAATTTTGGATATGCGGCAGGGGGATCTAAGAATAACCTCAAGCGTTGCTTCCCCCATTTACACTAAAAACCGAAGCGAGCAACCAATTCGCGAGGTACCGATGCATTACTCAAAGTCTCTGCAATACCGCGCATATGCTGATTTTGAGGATCTGAAAAATAGCTTCTACAAACGCTTTCCTGAGACTGGTGATCTGCTGTTCAACTTACCCGTCACTGGTAACCTTCAGAGTGTAGACAGCGTGTTGTATCGGCCATTGGTAATGGCCGCTTTCCAAAGCACACTGCAATACCAAGCGCTCTATGATGCGGATACTAACATTGAAACCTTCGCCGACATCATCCGCCGTGTCGCTTTGAATAATCGCCCCATCTGGAACAATAAAAAGCGACGGCGCGAAAATGCGGCGCTCGGTATCACGGGCCAAAGCCCTACCCCAGTAAAACGTCAAACAATTAGCGTTACCGCCATTGCCCAATCGCGGGCGATCATAGACACCGACGGCGGCAATCCAGGCAATGAAGCGTTTGAAAAATATTCACAAGAGGTTGTTGGAGCAGATGCGACCGCGCACTCTCCAAGCGTAAAAGAAGTTGTATATATGCACGCGAGCGAGACAAAGTATCGCTTGAAAAAAAGAGCATTGTTTGCATCTAACGTTGGCCACCTCATGGTAGAGGACGCGCGCAAGGTGCAAGCGGCTATTCGTGATGAAGTAATGATTAGTGTGGCAGACCTAAAGTTGATGCTGGGTTGGTCGCAGACAAAATCCGACACTGCCGAATTGGAAGAATTTGATGAGTTGCTATTATCTGCTCAACGAGCAGGCTTCACTATTTCTCCATTTGGACAGCTTGAGAAAGAAAGTAAAAAATTCATCATTACCAACGGCATTACAGCCGCCCTACTTCTGAGCTACCGCAACGAGTGCATTAACCAGCTAAAGTATTTCTCCGTCGAAGATGAGTTAAAAGCCGTTGCAATTGCAATGCAAGCGGCATACATAGAGGACGCACTCGAGAAGTTTGACCAAAAAACCATTATTCAAGGCAAGGACATACTTAAGAATTACACCTTCCCCGTTCCTGTCGTAAGGTAAACAAGCCATGCAAATCAATCCAAGCCCATCCGCTCTGTTTACCATGTCACCTGAGTCGCCAACCATCGCGAATAAACTTGGTGATGATTCTTTCCAGATTCAGGATCCTATTACAGGCCTTTTCTACATAATCAATTTTGCCTGGAAATGCTCCATGCAAAAAAGGCTCTATGCACAGATGTGTTTCCTGAAAGGGGATATTTCACGGGGCCATGCAGACGAGAAAGGACGCATCGTTGTAAGTAGTCTTTCAAGTGCACGCCAAGAAATCGCTTACTTACGCGACTTTTGTGAGTACTGGGAGATAAACTTTGCAGATCGAGCGCTCCAATCTCTGTCTAGGCTTGAGATACAAACAATGCTCCGCGCTTTAATGGTAAAAAAGGAGAATAATCAGGACGGCGACCTCATTCTTGGCCCCTCCACAATGACAATGTTCTGTAAGATCCTAGAACAAACTTATACCATGCTCCATTCCGGAAAGCTCGTAGACGGTGTCGTGCACCGAATGACCGGAGCTTTCAAAAAAAGCACAATGGAGCCCTTGCTTAAACATCTGGAAGTAGAATACGCGGTATGGCGTAAAGGCGGGAGCTACGGCTCAATCCCTATGACTTGTGCTTCGTTGATGCTCGCTGAAGCGATCACCCAAATAGAATCAGATGAAGCAAAAATCGCGGCTATATTTTTTACTCAATGGCGTAGCGAAAAGACGAAAATCACAAGCTGGTTTGGTGAAAAGGATCGCCTCGCCCTTTACAGAAGGATACAGACGCCGGGATACGTATTGTCACGTTTTGAACGAGACTGGGCGCCGTCTGCGATAAAGCTTGGTAACGCAATCGATGCAGCAACCATAGGGCACCACGCATCTTTGCCATGGAAAAACCAAGGCGCGCTCAGTGATTTTTGTTGTGAGCTTACTAAGGCAGCCTTGACCGTCATCACATTATTGAGCGGATTTCGCATTTCGGAAATCAATGGAATGCGACTTGCAGATTACGAGCAAGAACCGGACGGTTCTTGGTGGTTTACATCCGAAAACTACAAATCAGAATCAGGGCTCGCGCACCCAAGATCGTTACACGGACTTGCCGCAGAAGCAGCAACACTCATGAAAAACCTGTCGGCGGTGGATACGGAGAAGTTCAACCTGCCGTTACTCCATAGAGCTTACAGGTCAGAAGCTTTTCTTGTCGCCCGTGGCACTGGCAAATTTAGCGATGAGCAATGGTTGGCAGACGCAGGCTACGGTCTATTCGCATTGAGGGGTTGGTTCAAGTCTTTCTATAAGACTCATGTCGCAGAAAAGTACCCCGATGCTGGCAAGATTCATAGTGAGGTCTCGCCTCACCAAGCCCGTCATACCTTTGCAGAGTTTGCACTGCGCAGATTTGATGGGAATGTCATGGAAAAGATCCGGGAGCATTTCCGCCATTCATATGGCTCTTTCCATACCAGGCGCTATACCCGCGAGAAACTGAGCGAGTCTGTTCGTATCAGCATGGAGCGCGACTACGCCAAAGAAGTGATGGGCCGGATTGCACATGGCAAATTGGACGATCGCTTCTATGGGCCAGCGGCCAAACGCATTGACAAAGAAATGGCAGAAATTTCCGTGCTCACAGGAGATGAATTCGATGAGCGCCTCAGTGCCTTGGCTAATGAATTTGAGCGGTTTACCGCATTCGAATGGGGCTATTGCGCACTGCGCGCTAATGAGCAGCATATCGCGAAGTGCCATGACCCTAAGACTGGTACGCCGAACGTAGATCAACGCAGCACGCCGGAAGTCTGCGCCGGATGCCCTCACAGTATGAACAATAACCTGCAGAAGCGCTTGAGCGCACAGCGATCTCACACCAATTCATTGCAGAAAATCATCCTCTCAAGGCTCTCGGGAATATGAGTGGAGAAGTCGTTCGGAAAATCGAGCGCCGACTGGAAGAGAAGGTAACGACATGAAATTCAGCCTTGGTCAGTATTCCAATGTTCCTGAAGCCCTTGAAGAACCTGCATGGGTGACTTCCACCACGAAGCGGAACCTTTACTTGCACGTATGTAAGGCTTTTGATCGCATCAAGGCGTCCATGGAGGCGGGCGAAAAACTCAGTGTCAAAGAAAGAAGAATCGTAGCTCGCAACATTGCCAAAGACAGTGGTGTCCATGACAGCTTGCTGAACAAACGCCGTCAGCCTGAACTCAATGAGTTGATCCTCCAAAAGAATGCTGAACTTGAAGAACTGTGGAAAAGCCTTTCAGCCACCCAATACCGACCGAGAATAAAGCGCACGAAGGCGGTCATACAGAACGAGCTTCGTTCCCAAACAGCTGAAATCGAACGCCTAACCAATCTTCGTCTTTCGGAGGCGCTCACTGCGGCCATTGGAAACCAGATGGTCGATAGCCATAGAAGCCTCGTAAGCACCATCGAGTATCTTAAAGCTGAGAACGCCGAGCTTCAGTTGCGTAATAGTGAACTGAGTAAGCAGCTTCGCCAGATGATGAAGGCCATCAAAAACTGATGCCTACCAAATTTTGCCATAGAGTTCCTAATGCTTAAGTTTTTCCGCTACATCGCTGTTTGTCTTTTACTTTGCTGCACCAACGCCCTCGCGGCTACAAGCATAGGTACCTGGAACCTCGAACATCTCAGCATCCGGGACACGAAGGATTTTGTCGCAATAGCGAAGGTTGCAAAGAAAGTCGATTTTCTTGCCGTTCAGGAATTGATGAGTGAAGAGGCTCTCGCCGCATTGGCCAAGGAACTGACCAGACAAACCGGCAAGCAATGGAGCTTCATGGCTTCGCACGCTGTGGGTCGATCGACCTACAAAGAAATGTACGGCTTCGTGTGGAAGGATGAGGCTATCGCGTATGAAGACGGGGCTGTGACCTATCTCGATCGAAAGGATACATTTGAACGAGAGCCTTACTCTGCTCGATTTAAATCGCTCACTGACAATTCCTATTTCGTCGTTGCCACAGTCCACATTCTCTACGGCAAAAGCCAAGCCGACCGTGCCTCAGAGATAGTGGCGCTCTCGAATTATTGGTCGTGGCTGAAAGATACCTACCCAGGCAACAGCCAGATCATGCTGATGGGTGATTTCAACACCCCGCCTACCTCCCCTGCCTGGGATAGATTGGACTCAAGCGCAAGACCACTTGTACTGAATGGCGCAACCACCCTTTCCACCACGGACGGAAAATTCGCCAATCTCTATGACAACATTTTTGTCAGCAAGGACTCTACAATGAAGGTCAATTCGGTGCAGGTGTTCGACTATCCAAAGCACTTGGGCCTGACCCATACTCAGGGTCGACGCAGCGTATCTGATCATGCACCCATTTTTCTAAATGCCGACCTCAGCAAGGGAGGCAAAGGCTCGACGTCAATTACAACCCGCCAGGTAGAGATCAGCGCTACGCCAGTTCAAGCTGGGACAAACAAAAAATCAGTCAATGTCGCCATTATTGGCAACCGGAAAACCTTGGTTTATCACCGCCCGGATTGCCCGTCATATGATGCGGTGTCAGAAAAAAACCGCGTGTCTTTCGATAGTGAAGCAGATGCGGTTAATCAGAATTTTCGCTTGGCGGGTAACTGCAAGAAAACGTGATGCCCGGCTGTGTGAGCGGTTTCCCGATCAAGAAATGTGAGTTAAATGCTAACGTACTTGAGGCAGCTTAAATTTTAAGACCCGCCAAAGGTCAATCAGGACACAGGAGCTTCGCGTCATTCGGGTTCGCAGGCCCAGTGCCACCGCCCATGCAATGGACGAGTTAGAGCTGACCACTATATCTTAAGAAAACTCTCGGCCCGTGATCGCGAGATTCAGGCCGGGCAGCCCTTAGGGGCAAAGGGCGAAGGCCAGCCGTTGAGTTAAACGGTATTGGACTACGACATGACGAAGCCCCATTCACCACACAGGTCAGCGGGCAGTACACCATCATCCTTGAACATCGATGCGAAGGCGCTCCAGCACTTGGTCTGACCGCCGGTGAATGATGCTCCTCTCCGAGCCATCTGGCTCTCAAGTATCCGGCCAATCTGCGCTATATCAGAGTTGAGAATGGCCAACGGGCCAAGCACAACTTTCTGATAAGGCGTCGTCACATTTCAACAATAGCTGTCACCCGTAGAGCTTGAAAAGCACCACACCGCGAGCATCAAGAATGAATGGAAATCAGGGGTGACTCACCTAGGTTGGAACGTAAGATCGATTTTCAAAAAATTCACGGGCGTTCGCAACGTACGCGAGTGGCTGCAAAGGACTGAGCTTCCTAGCTTCTTTCACGACAGAGACAGTTCCGTAAATCGCCGTGGCTAATGTCATTACCCCCGCTGCATAATCGCGAGCCCCACCTTCACCATTGAAGCAGACACCTGCTGAGAGGAGAGGAAGTAGTGAAGTGAACACTATCTTCCCAAAGGACGGCTTCATCGCCTCTTCAATTTCTTTTAAGTCAAACTTGCACTCTTCTATAAAACTCACTGTACTTGCCGCACGTAAAGAAGCGTTCGACATGCCAGCTACATCAATGCAATGTTTCTCCACAGCGTAGCGAAACTTTGGCAAAAGATGACCATGCTTTTGTCTAAATCTTAATAATTGCTCGACGGTTACACTCTCAGCAGGAGCGGGTAAAATGTTATTCAAAATGACCTGCCGCGCCTTATTGAGATGAGGAGTTGCATCGGTTGAAGGATTGCTCCAATTGCGTCGAGCGAATCCTTTACCGTCCGTCAGTGGTATTGCATCCACTCCCTTCATTGCGCCCAAACAGCCTGCAAGATAAAACATGAAATCGTCAGCAATGTCTTCCCGCAGATCATACCATCCCCGATCAACCTCAAAAGCGAGCCCTTGCTTACAGAGAAAATTAGGCACATCCTCCAGCTTTTCCGCATGAACACGTTTGTATCCGAGTTGAGGGGTCTGACTTGCGAAATAACCACCCATGTATTTTTTGTCAATATAAGTGATGAAGTTTTCCGAAAAATTAGGGCACCGATGTAGATAGTGCCCAGGAACAACAGGCCGTACGAGCCCTTCAGATAGAAGCCCCTGCATAAAAAAACTAAGTTCGTCCGGTTCTTCCAGAGTCATCATCGGAACGATTGTTGATAGCTCGTCCCAGTAAAGTAATGCTCGTACGCTCCAAGCATCGTGAGGAAGGCTGATAAAAGGAAAAT
Source organism: Pseudomonas sp. HN2 (assembly GCF_020736465.1). Classification (NCBI taxonomy): domain Bacteria; kingdom Pseudomonadati; phylum Pseudomonadota; class Gammaproteobacteria; order Pseudomonadales; family Pseudomonadaceae; genus Pseudomonas; species Pseudomonas sp. HN2. The sequence continues at coordinate 2,264,878 of NZ_CP085885.1, read as the reverse complement.
AAAGTGCGTTATTGGTCATTTTCTTAAAGTCCATTTCAAATGGCGAGAATCAGCCAGCAAAGTATAGAGTGAGCCATAGCTACCTGTCGGAATTTAAAGATAAAGATCCATGATCTAACTGCTCCAGCATATTCATCACAGGCAGGTTTCCAGGTGTCTACGAAGCTAAGGCGACTCCACCGATCAATCACCCAAGTACAGTATGCATATTTATCTGCGCGAGGATACATCGCTTTCTAGTGCTGAACATGTCTCAACGTTCAGCCCTTTGCACCCAACGATCAAGGCCAGTAGGAGGCGGGGGTCGCGCCGGTTAGCAGCCATCATCTTCCACTCACTCAGGTCGCTCCAAGACGGCGTTGGATGATTTTGCGGATGGGTATGTCTCTCTCCAACATATCGCATCAAGCCTTGGCTTTCTTTCCAACGCCTTATGGCGTGCTCGTAGTGAAAATAGGCGTGCGCTCAAAAAGGAATTTGAATCGCCTGTCGCAGAAAGAGGGCTCAGTTGCTTCGATGATCTCTAAATGCTCGCCACGCACATGGCCAAGTAAAATTCCACCCGCCTCCTTTGAGTCAAACCCCACCTGGATGTACCGTCTGAACACCTCTAGCGGTTGCTCATGCAGATACACCAACTGTGATTACCAGGAACAACCCAGGTCGCTAAGTGCGGCATGCTGGGCACCCAACGTGCGGCAGTGGCGAGCGGTCTGGGGTTGCTGGCAGGTAGCTGCAATCTATCAGCCTAATGGAGAGCAATGGCCAAGATTTGCCACCTATCCAAGCCAACACAGTGTCCAGCGCGAGCGCCGCACCTTGAATCGACACCGATGCGGAGAATGGCACTTAGAGGCCTTCACAGCCTTGTCCGGCAAAGATGGGTTGCCGAGCAATGCTAATGTGAAATAGCCCGTAGCATTGCTCACTAGATGGCCCCTAGTCATCGAGGCTAGGAGGCTCATCAATCTCATCGATCTCACCAGAATCGTCCGACTCGAAATCTTCATCCCGTCCTCGAATCCAATTATGATCAAACACCTCCAAGGTGCCAATGAGTCCCTTCTTCGACTTCTTCAACAGCTCTTCTTTCTCACTGACTGCAAGCGCAAGCATCTGAATGGCTGACCTGGCTACACGAAGCGCAGCCAGGGCCGTTGCAGTAAATCTATCAAAGTCGTGATGCTCGACTTCAGCAGCCTCTCTGCACTGGGTGATATCGCCTAGATCATGCAAGACCACGAAGCGGTGCGTGCCGGCGTTTCGCAGGTTTTTCAGGGGGCGGAGAATTCCGCTTCTGGCCTCATAGTCATCGGCAAGCTCGACTAAACCGTAAATAGCATGCACACCCTGGCGCACTATGGATTCGACCTTGGGAGTCAGTGGGGTTTCACCTGCCTTGTTTGGTCGCACGCGCCAGATTTTTCCGAAAAAGATGTCTTGGGGTTTCAGGCCAAGTTCGAAATAGTGATTCGCGGCGGCGGCGACCTTGTCCAAAAGGTCGATGGCTGTGCGGTGCGCAAGGATCAATGCAGACGTAGCCGGGCCGTATAGGGCGTAATCAAGGGTGTCATCGAAGCATCCTGAGGTAGGCCACCCCGCTTCATCCCGAGAGCGCCAGGCCAAATCACGGGCCAGGATGAAATCGCCTTTCATCTGGTTGAACATCGCGAATATCGGCGGGGGCGTTGATCCTTTTCCAGCCTCTCTCTCCAGAATGCCCGGCAGCCGCAACCAATCAAGCTTGCCCATTTCCGGATCTACAAGCTCAACGGACGGGCCAAGAGTCAGTCGCTCTTTCTCAACCCAAGCAACGAAGGGGTCATTGTGCGGCGCCCTGGGTGGAGGCTCTTGGAAGCGATTGAGGAAGCCAAGCATGCCATCCGCTGCCTGCAGTCCTGCGTACTCAATGATTCGATCTCGGTTTTCTCGTCCCACCTTGGCATGCGCAGCGGCCTCTAGTACGGCCAGATCCGAACATAGGCCTATTTGGTAGCTGTAAATCAGGTACTGAGCTGCTGCGTGAGCAGCAACGCCGTTTTTTGGATCTAGCGCTAAAGCTGCAAGTCGCGCGTCGTGACACTCGCTCAAACGCTGGCTATCTGCCAATTGATTAGCGAGATTCGTCCAGCTCTGACTTCGTGCTGAAGCGCTCGCTTCAGCATCCTGAGCCACACTCCAAAAACATGCTCTGGCCTCTGAGCGCAGGTGTCTCGTGTCTTCCTTATGATCCAACCACCCGTTACCGTTGGGCGAATAGCCAATCGAGCTGACAATCGCAGTACCTAAGTTGAAGATGGTATCCGGTGTAGGGTGCTGGCTATGGAGCTCACGATAGAGCGCTAGCCCGTCATCGACCGCATCTTGCTGCTGGCATTGCACTCCAGCGTTGACTAATGTGGCTGCGCGCAACTGCATGCTGTTGAGCCGATTCCGCCCCTGAAGGCTCAGCGTTCTCGCCTGCTTCAATGCCTCATGGGGATCAGTGTTTGTGAGGTGATCCAATTGAGCAGCTATCTCGCCAAAATCGTGAGAGTCGTCTACCACGATCTTTCCCCTCCAGTTATCCGCCTATAGGGTTACGCCCCATGAACGCTCGATATATCGCGCCCTGAGCCTGCCCCTTCATGGGTAATGGGCATTGCATCAACTTGCTTCTCTGTTACCAAGAATCGCTCGAAGCGCGGGACGATCAGCTCTTCTTACAATCAAATCAACCATGACGAGGTTAAACAGGGCGAGCATGCAGATGCCTGCCACCCAGCAAAAAGTGCTGCCTTGTTCAGAACGTCCAGAGCGACGCTTATGTATGTCCCCATTTTTGACCCTGGACGCGGTCGAGCCAAGATCCAGCCGACGGAATCAATACCGGCGACGGGTCAACTTTGGCTGTTGGGCTCCCTGCCGTCTCGGCTTCTCAGGCTTGTATTTGCAACGAGGAAAGCCCGAGCAGGATTTGAAATCACCGAACTTACCCGTGCGCTGAAGCACGACCCCTTGCTGACAGACGGGGCATCGTTCCTCTTGGATCGGTTCGCCCTTCATGTCCGTAACCATAACCACACCGTCTTTCACCAGTTCGGCCAAGAACGGCGAATTTCTGGCTGTCACGGTGAACATGGCGACCGACCTGCGCGCTCGAGTCAACGCAACGTAGAAAAGCCGCCGCTCCTCTCCATGCAGGTAAGTGTCACCCTCCGGCATCACCAGGTTAAAGACAGGATCATTTCCTTTCAGGCTAGGGAACCCTCCAACCATCATCCCTGGCAGCAATACGTAGTCGGCTTGGTCGCCCTTTGAGGTGTGGATGGTTTTGAATTTGAGATCAAGCTTGTCGCCGTAGCGCTGCTCCCATCCCTGGGGGATGAACTGAGCATCGGATTTGTAGCGCCCAAGGACGAAGACCGATATCAACCTACCGCTGGCTCCTGGGGTGACGCCGGTCGACAACTGCTGGTAAAGGTCGTCCAGGTACTGCCGCAAGCCATCCCGAACCTGATCCCTACTGGACAGTTGAAACGCCTGGAATGCAGGGCCGATGGGCTCCGTCACAGAGATCACAGTCTTCTGCAATTGAGCCGGGTTTTTAGCCACAAACTGGCTGGAGGCATCACAGATGGCCTGTGGACACCGGTAAGTTTTCTCAAGCCGGAATACCTCTCCGTGACCATACCATTCCACGAAGCCAGTCATTACGCTCACATCGGCGCCTGCGAACCGGTTGATCGACTGCCAGTCATCTCCCACAGCGAACAGGTGACTGTGAGGCTCTTGAACCAACGCCCGGCATAGCCTCGCACGCGCGCGCGAGGCGTCTTGGTACTCATCAGCCATGACCAAGCGATAAGGCGACGGGTAACCACGTTCAAGACAATCTGCGGCCAGGTTGATCATGTCCTCAAAATCGATCCCACGGTCTTCTTTCAGGGCGGCATCCCACCCTTCGATCACCGGGATCGCGAGTTCCAGGAACATTTTGTACCGGAACTTGAAGACGCTGATCGGAAGAGCATCGTACCGTTCGTACAGCATCGTCGCCGTCAGGCTATTACTTTTGTAATGAGAGATGAACGATCGGAGCACCTTCACCAGATCAATATGATCCAGCGGTACCAGGCCGGAGTCCGGGATCGGACGGTCGGGGTTTGGATCTAGCTCCACGCCCCGCGACGTCAGCTCGTGGGACAGAAAAGCGAAGATCTCACCCGTCCGCAATTGGTGTGAAGTGGACTCGATCAGCTGCGTGCCGTAGCTGGCATGCGTCTTCCGCTTCCAATCGGCTCCTTCCGCATAATTCACGAAATGCGCGGGTGCCTGACCCTCTGCATCGAAGGCAAAATGCTCGTGATAGAGATTCAGCTGCGGATAGTAAAAGTCGGGCACATACTGACGGTGATCGGCGGTTGCAGTGTCGTGTTCGTAGGGTCGCTCATAGGCGTACTCAACACCATTGTAGAAGAGCCAGTTGGCGATCAAACGCTCTTCCTGGCTCGCGACATGTTCGCCATTGAGTGTGATTAGCCGAGCCTCCCCTTCCCTGTCGAAGGCCTCCGCTACATCTCTTAGCGGCGCAGCGGAGTGATCTCGTCCAAAGACCAGACGGAAAAGATCCCACTTGGTGCGGAACTCATCTGACCGGTCTTTAAGCGTATCGACAATCACCCCAAGCTTCTCCAGCCCGAGATCCGCCTTGGTAGCCCACTTCGGGACGCTTGGTTTTTTGCCTGTAGCGCCGCCAATGATTTTGAGGCCCAGTGAGTGAAACGTGAGCGCATTGATCGTGACACCGGCCATACCTAGCCGTGCGAGAGACTGAGCGCCCCTTTCCTGCAGCTCTTGTGCAGCATCCTTGTTGAAGGCCAGCATGATGATCTCGGATGGGGCCACGAAACCGCGATGAACCGCGTAAATCGCCTTGGCAACCATCGTAGAAGTCTTGCCGGAGCCGGCGGAGGCAATAAGCTGAACCCGGTTGTCGAAGCAAACAACGGCTTTTGCTTGCTCATCATTGAGCTCTCGTGACTCGACATTATCCAGAAGATCTGAGCAAGCATCGAGCTCTCGGATCATGTGTACGTGATTACGAGCTTTCCAATGCTCAGTCCAGTCCTGAGACCACTGACGCAACCGTCCCTGCACGCGCGACTGGTTATCTTCCATCGCTGCCTGGATGACTGGAGAATCAAACAACGCCTTGAGCTTTGCAGCATCGATCCCCAGGGCACCCTTTTTGGAGAGAAGCTCCTGCTGCATGTCGTGTGTCAGCCAGCGATGCTCTGCATCTGCTGTAGCCGCGACCCGTTCGACCTCTTTCAGCCAGCCCGTGATCTTGGCGTAATAAGCCCGAAAGTGCTGCTTGCTCGTTACCGCTAGAAGCTGGTGATCCAGGGTGCTACGGGCTGCGTGAGGCAAACCAACAAGATGAACTTCATGACCAATCCAGACAGTCACGTTCGTCCACAGCAGGCGCTGATGAAAGCGCAGTGAGGAGAACGCTTCGAGAGCTATCGGATACGTTTGGTTGCCCAGCGTGACGCTCAGCTCATCATTTTCGATGGTCAGACGCCAAGAGGCCGCCCTTCTGAAAAGACGCGATAGAAAAGAAGGTCGCCATTCCATTGTCATCCGCCAACCACACCGCAAAAAACAGGGAGTTTATCAGAGGCCGAAAGTCATCAGGGGCCGCAGTGCGAGGCGAGACTGGTGCGACTGGAAAACCAGCAGGCCGAAAAAACATTCCCGAACGCGGCCCCCAACGTGACGCCATCGAACCGAGGGTTGCCGGGGTGTAAAGCGGCTCGGTATAAGGAACCCCCATGCTTGTAGGCCAGCCCTCGATTGGTAGACTGATGGCCCATAGCTATAAACCAGAACGCTAGAGCTGTCCGTAACATATGGAGCGCAACCGTATCGGCTACCACGCAGTCGTCGGCAGGATGACCGTGGTTTCATGCCCGATATGAGGATTGGATTTAATCCACCTTTGATATGAGGGGTTTGCATGGGCATCAAGATGGATCACGCCTTCGACCAGAATGGCGATCGTTGGGAAGCTGACACGTACACGAAGGGAACTGGCGCCGAACCTCTACAGTGCCAATGCGGCACTCCAGTCGCTCACAATCCTCCCTACACCAAAGAGATGTATGACAAGCCGGTTTTCGTCCAGGGCTATTTTCGTCTCTATCCTAAGGGCGCTCACGCCGCGAACTGTCGCTTCGGAGTGGATGAGGAGATCAATGAAATTGCCAGCACTTCTGAAGACTTAATCGAAAGCATCCAGCACAACCGTTACCGGATGCGGTTGGTCATGATCAAGGAAGCCCTGGAGAAAGCCGGACGCCCCTCTGGCAATGACGGCGGTGCCCGTGCGACAGCCGGTAGAACTTACACGCACAACCCCGGCCTCCTACCTGCGTACATCAACTCCGCCAAGCGAGCCCTGAAGCTTCGCGCGCTCTGTGACAATGACCAAGACATCGAACAGCACCTAGAGCTGGTGTTTGAAGGCAACGTGAAGGTCGCCTGGAATCAATTCTATTTCGAGACTGAGCGTCACGCAGAGGCGTATTACGCAGTGTCGCACAACACCGTTCAACACCCCATCGCGATTCAGGGCGCCGTGAGCAGCGTAAGGACTGAAATCAGAGGTGAAAAATCCAAGAACGTCATCAATCTGCAAATGAACAAATTCCGGGCCGACCCCGACGACTCTGAAAATGGCATCGGCCTTGAGGTCAGCATTCGGGCCAAAGATCCGGCTTGGATTAAAGGCATTGAGAAGGACGATGAGATCGTCGTCTTGGGCATGTGGAAGCACTCCAGTACCGCACCCGAGAAATCGCCCAGACAGGGACGCTTCAAAACCCTCGCCAAGCGCAGATTGACCTTGAACCTAGTTCTGAAGGCTCAAGTTTCCAAAATCGATCAATGACCTTCACGGCACAGAGGGCGCCGCAAAAGCCAACGTACGCATGCATCAGGAACCCTCATGACCAGTAATACCCTTTACATCATTGGCAACGGCTTTGATCTTCACCATCGCCTTCCGACGCAGTACTGGCAATTCAAGAACTACTTGGAAAAAGTGGATCGTGAGGTGTTCGACTGGGTCGAAAGCTATATCGCCATCGACGAAGACTGGGCGGAGCTTGAACTTTCGCTTGCCGACCTGGACACCGAGGACATTGTCACCGAACTGGAGGGCTTCCTCGTTCCCTACTCGGCTGAGGATTGGAGCGATGCTGGCCATCACGACTTTCAGTACGAAGTGGAAAAGGTCGCGACCGGTTTGTCGGCTGGGTTGCAGCAACACTTTGCGAACTGGATCAGATCCATCCCGATGCCTGGCCGCGATCAGGTTCCCCAACTGCTGACCTCCCTGGACAAGGATGCCGCCTACCTGACATTCAACTACACCAGCACGCTGACGAAACTGTACGACATTGCTCCAGAGAACATTCTGCACATCCATGGTGAGGGCGAAGACGAAAGCTCTGACCTGGTGCTTGGTCATGCACGGGCAGTCGCTGATCGCTCGTCGCTCCAAGACGGAGTGGACGAGAACACTGATACCCGGCTTGCGGAGGCGATGGGCATCCTGGATGACTAGTTCGAGAAGACTTTCAAACCGAGCGTCAAGATCATCGAGCAGCAAAAGCTTTACTTCGAAGGACTGAAATCGATCACTCAGGTCGTCGTCCTCGGCCATTCCCTTTCCAAGGTGGATGAGGCGTATTTCCTGGCGCTCGTTGAAGCCTTGCAGGCTAGCCCGCGTTGGACGGTGGCGGTCAGGTCGCTCAATGAGAACACGAGCAAAGCAGCGTGCCTCATCGATTTCGGTGTGCCCGACGAATGCATAGACTTCAAGCCATGGTCGCAACTGTAGCCAGCCTGCATCGACGCTCGCGGCCATCTATTGATAGCCAACGCCCTGCCCGACCTGCGCCTGACATCAGGTGCGTCAGTTCGGCTCGGAGTGTGACATGCCCAAGCGCCTGCCACCGAGCGGCATTGATAATTGATACAGCCCCAACCTCTGATATGAACAGTACTGACGAAGAAAAATGAGCATTCGTTTGGTCTTCCTTCTCCATCTAGTCGCCCTCGACCTCGGCCTGTAAACTAAATTTTTGACCTATTAACCAACGCGGTTTACACATCAAAAAAAAGGTTTACAGGGTCGTGAGCGGCGAAGCTCTCCTTGGTGGTGGTATCGACGCGACCGCCCGCGTCCCACGATGAATAAACCAGACGGCCTGCCTTATAGGCTCGTTTGCACTCATTGGCCCATGTACATCATCACATGGACATTTTGCGCTCAAACCTAAACATCACCTCGTCCAACCAATGACGGTACGCAGCCGGCGTGGCAGGAATCAACAAGCTCCGCTCTTCCAGCTTCTGCTCAGATCGGAACGGCAACGAGATGCTGCTGGAAGATGACGCCGGGGGCTCAGCGAAGAGCTTGTGGTCAACCCCAGTCAGGCTGATCTGGAACCACCCACTCTTCCCTTCGCACAGCAGCCCGAACGCAGCATCAGCGCCTGCCCTGACCCTGGATGGCGATAGGTAATACGAATCCATGATGCCTCGCGACGTCGAAGCGTTGGCCAGTGAAATCGACAACCAGCACAAACCACTCTCATGGTGTCGCCACTTCACGTCCGGGGTATCAATTCCCGTCTGATCGGCGCTATTGAAGTCTTTGTAGCCGCTTTTGATCGAGCCAAGCCCTGCCTGGCACAGCTTGAGAAAGAACGGATCATGTTGAGCATGGGCGGCGCGCAAAGTGCCGAGGGCTTCAGGCTGCGGCAAGAACGCTACCTCCAGGCGAGCTTCGTGGTCATAGCCACCCCGCCGGCCATTGCCATCTTTCTGCTGCAAGCGCTGTACGAACTCTTGCTCCGAGATAGCCTTACGACTCACGGAGAGTTGATTCAGGCCCTGAACGATGCCGTCTGAAAGCTCATACTGATCGGAGAATGTCAGCCGGAACAGGCCATCAAGGTAGTCCGATACCTCCCAGGAAAATGCCTTCTGGCGCTCTTCCATCTCCACAGTTTCGAGAAAAGCCAGGATAGGCTTGCCGGTCGTCTTCGCTCGCCGAAACTCCTGTTGAGTGACTGACTCACCAGTGGCAGTTTCGTAGCCGAAATTCGCGCCAAGGATCAGTACCACGACATCAGCTTGTTCGATCTCCGTCATGCATGCATGCTGCGAAGAGTAAGGACGTGCACCGAAGTCCTCGCACATGACTGGAGTGTGCCCCAGCAGTGTGATCGCCTTCCTAGCTGCAGCCCGGTACTGCTCGAACCCTCCGACAACGGAGCTCACGAACACCTTCATAATGATCCCCCAAACTGTCGCCTACTGACTGCCTTAGGGGACTACTGTATGTCCTAACAGCGGTCAGTGCCAAGCACCCGACCTGAGCCAAGCAGCACCCAAATTGACGAGTGATCAGTCCTTCCCCACCTGCAGTGAATTCAGCTTTCAACAAGCAAACCCATGCTCGATCTGAGTCAGCACCTCAATCACCCGCTCCAAGCCTTGTTGGTCTTTCACAAAGTCGATAGGTGCCTCGGCACCGAATAACTGACTAGGCGTCGACAGCCATGCTGAGGCTTTGGCCTTGTCGCCAAAAACTTGCTCAGCTTTCTGCCACACCGCATCTAAATTTTGCACACGCCACCTCGCACTTCCGAGCTCGCCATCATCGTGCGAGCCTGGTCTGTTCTGTGATCACGGAAGGTCATGCAGCCAGGAAGAGCACCATGACTCCAGCCTGGCCAACCTTTAGAGGCATGCTGCCCATGACTGATCAGGTCATCCAAGAGTATCAAGCGCCTCTCCCTGATGCGACCTCAACAATCTGGTAGAGAGCACCAGAAGACGCTGAGCTTCACGCCCATGTGAAGGGCCACCGGGGTACGTACATGGACGCGAAAACGCGTTGCAGAGAACACAGATGGAGATGACCAGAACGACCGACGCCTTGACAGCTTCGCAAGAGTTACCGCACCATTTCGGCTATAGGTACGACTACAGGTGCCTGAGCCGCCCGCTGGCCCAAGTGAGAACACTGATAGCAAAAATCTGACGACTACCCACAAATCTTGGGCCTGAGCGGGCCAGAGCTCCGTATTGGATTTATGGGATAGCTATGTCCAAATCTCTTACCCCCACACAGCCCCTCACCCCCGAGCTTCTTCAGCAGATTAAGCGCGAGGCCAAGATCTTGAAACGGAACAGCCAGAAGGCTTTGCGACATAAAGCTTGCTTATCGATCGTCGCGCGCCGCTACGGCTTTGAGTCGTGGAAAAACTGCTTCGAGGCCTTCAAGAATGCTTTCAAATCGTGGCGCGACCACGGTAAAGACCGCTGCGCAGCGGCGTCAGCCGACGAAAGCAAATCCTACTACTTTGTCCAGTTGCACGATTTCTTTGAGCGCAGCTTCTTTAGCCATTGGGTTGGGTGGTCGGATGACGGCTATGAGCTCCGGGTTCCCTCTCAGATCAACCCCGCATGGTTCATCCGTGTCTTCAGGGAGACCAGAGAAGAAACGCTATACATGATCGAGACGAAGGAAGACTACAAACGCTGGACACTGTTCTGGCACGGCTCTGCGTTGGTGGAGTGTGATCTGATGCTCTCGGAGGTGCCCACATTCCTCAGCCCCGAGCCGTCCTATAGCCGTCCTCGACTGAAGTAAATTGCACAATGAGCAGGGCTCGCATCTCAGGCTACGAGCCCTTCTCAATGCCTCCAGTTCGACTAGTCGAGCCAGTTCCGCACTGGTGCCTGCGATTACGACTCTTCAATGTGCTTGAGTACCTGCTCCAACTTCTCCTTTGGCCAAAGGAGCTCTTTACCGTTTTCCCTAGAGGCGTTCAGAACCTGTCCCGGGTTCATAACGTTCACTTTGCGAATGACGCTAGCGACGGTCGCTTGGTGTACCTTCGTGGCGATGTTCAAATCGTGGGCTTGCAGCTGATCGGGGGTGAAGATGCGAAGATCTAGGTTCTGAGTCATGGCCAGTTCTCCTCAATAGCTCATTGTGAGCTCATCAATCTACGCCTGTTTCCAGCGAGCACAACGCCGCTCCTCCGAGATGTTCATGCCGTCGACGAGCGGTGAGAAACCCTCACCACGCCAATGCTCAAGCCAGAGCAAAGGCCTCTTCCCCAGACCCTGGATGCCAACCACCCCCTCCGCCCTGATGGCATGTTCATTCCAGGGGATTAGTTCTTTCTGAGCCCCACCGAGAGCCCCCCAATGCCATGGCGTTGACATGGAGCCCAGAAGGAGCAATCACTGCGTCAGGGATGGCCATTAGCTAGAATACCCCCCGCCCAGGAAAACGTCTGCGAATCCAAGAGTTTGGAGTCCACCCTCCCTAGAACACAGGGAAGGCCCTACCGTCACTGGAGCTGACGTGGGCAACATGATGAACATGGCAACCGCCCTCGCCGTCTATGCCTCGATTTGCAAACAAACCAATCGCCCTTTTGTGTTTCCGAGAACAAAGGTGCAGTGGGACAGACTCACCGATATAACGGACGCGCGGCAGGTGGCGAAACAACAATTGGGCGGCCTTCGACAGATTACTTAAGATGCGGTTGATCCGTAGGATGCTGCAGAGGGCTATGCTCAGGTGAATCCAAGGAGAGGAAAAGGAAAATGGCAGGCGAATACTAGTTATCAGATGTGCTGGAGAGGATGTACCAAAATCAGCTCGCCCTGGAGGCGGCGCTGATGGAGTTAACGCTCCATGTCGAAGCCCAGGGAAGTGCTGAAGTCGGGGATAACGTCCGAGGTGCTTTGTGGGCAATTGGTGAGAATGCTGGGCACATCAAGCAGGAGTTAGCCCGGCTCAAAAAGCTCCCATGAAGCAGCCGCTCTTTGATTTTGATCTCAAACGCGTTTCGTTTGAGCATTACATAACTGGAAAAGCAGCCATCAACTTCCCGCACCCCGAAAGCACCACTGGTGGGTGGCATTTTCTGTCCTACTTCGACCGGGATACGGGTGTAGCGAAAGTGTCGTTGGCAGGCATCCACTATCCAGATACCGCCGAATTTTTTGGAGACGCTGGATCATCGACGTTACCGACGAGCTTTCAGTGCGTGGATGGGAACTGGAGGGCAGGCACGTCTTCATCGCAGACCATTACCGCGCCGCCGGTGACATGATTATCAAATGGGCTCTCAGCGATTCGACATGTTGCAATGTTGAAATAGCTGATTGGTTTCCCACGCATGCTGACCGACAGCGACTCTTCGCACTTTTGAGCCTGGGGAAACAAAAACTACTCGAGCTTGGTCGCCTGCAAAGACTCGAAGCATGGCTAGCCTCTCAGTAATCCATTAGTTGATTTGGCGACGCTGTCCCTTGGTCGGCATAGCTCAGCTATGTCTGAACTCCCCCTTAAACCTCGCATCAATGATGCAAAGTGGGAGTCAATACATGAAGTGTGCATGTCGGATCTGCTGGGGTGATGCTTGGTTGCTTGGGACTTATGGCGACTGGGAGGACATCGTTTGTCTGGGCTGTGGTCGATACAAAATTAGCAAGCGTTTGCTAGCAGTGAATCCAGGAAGAGCTTTTGACGTGATACTGATGAGAGTGGAGCTCGAAAGCTGGCGAGCAGTCCACCAGACTCCCATTGTGAGTCAGAGTAATGCCCGCTTCACGACTCCAAATTCCCATCACCGTCTTCAACGCGCATTTATGCTCGGGCCAGGATCGTAGACCATGGCGTACATGACTAATCTATGGGTTCGCTCTGGTGTCGGGACTGTGAAAACGTGATTCATGGGAGCGGGGACGCCCTGTAGGTTGGAGGCAACTTGGCTACTCCCGGCAGCAGGTACCTGTGGTCAATGCTGTATCTGAGGACACGTGCCCTGCTCCATGACAATGAAACCGCAGCATGAGCCGATATCAGTTTGAGATCGAAGCCCCTTCAGGCTGAGTCCTCGTTTCCTACCCTTCACTACCCTTGTGCCCTACTTCTACTCGGTTCAAAGTCGGTTTTGCGGGAAGCCATTTCACTCCGAAGTTCGCCTATCAGATTGGCAATCGCACGACTCGAAGTCAGCTGCGTCGTCGACACTCCTGTGACCAACAGCTCCACGCTGCCTGTAGAAGGCTCAATTACTTTTATCATCAATGAACCATCCACGTTTAACGTGCATGAGCAGGAGAGCGGCAGGAAGCCACACTCAATAATGTGTCGGAGCTCAAGAGCGGAGATCATGGTGGTCTTCCTAGGAGCGATGTGCCTTGATTGTTGCCTAAATGGGGCAGGAGTCAAAGATTCCTAGAGCCATTATTCGACAAGGAGTTTCAGGGCTTACTCCGCTGAAACGTTGCACCTAGCTGCGTGCGTTGAAGAGCGTAAAAAGAGTCTTGAGCCGGGCCGTGCCCGAAGGAACGACGAGCAACGATAGCCGCTGCGCTCCCGTTGACCCTAGGCGAAAGCGTTTTGCAGCCGATCGATAAAAATTATTGACTGAGCGCCTGAAATAATTGCTCTGGGTAATTCGACGATCGAAATACAGTTTGCCAGTCAATATTTGAAGCAAATAACGAAGACACGTCTAAGCTCACGGTGGGTCGCTAGAATTAGTCCCATGGCAAAATACCTGATGTATCGTTTCCTCTGAGAGCAATGGATATGCGCAAGAAACCTCGATCTTGGTTTGTCCCGCTTTTGATCCTGTTCGCCGTGCTGTGGGCCATCGGGAAAAAGGAAACTCCTACATCTCAGACTCAGCCCGCAGCCCTCAGCACACCGGGTAAATCGACATCCGCACCGGCTGCATCTACCTCGCCAATAGCTGCACCAGCCGACCAGTACGTGAGCACCGACAAGCTCAACATCCGGGATCAACCCGGCGGAAAAGTCATTTCGAAGCTTCAGCGCGGAGATAAGGTGCAGGTCTTTGAAAAACGAAACGAGTGGGTACGCATAAGCATTGATGGCCAGCCGGCTAGATGGCTTTCCTCTAAAAGTCTTTGCAGCGGATCGAACTGCTACGTCAAATCCCAGCCGAAGCGACTACGACCCGCGCCACAACCTGCATATCGACCTGCCACTGAATATAGTTCTTCTTGTCCATGCTCTTCCGGGAACGTCTGCATAGGCCCAAGAGGTGGTAGATATTGCATCACCTCAGGCGGGAACAAGCGTTACGGCGTATAAAATATCGGCGAACGGCTATTTCTTATTGAGCAGGCCACCAGGCGGCGTTCGGCGTCGCTCAAACTCATCCCAGCAGTTTGCAGGCGTTGCTCACCACAAATCACGCACGCATAAACGTCACTTGGTATCCCGAGGTAATACCCCTTGCGGATATACGGGTGGATACACTTATTCGCTGATTCGTTCAGTTCGGTTGCGGGCCTCATCGCGCACCTTGCCTCCCAACACGTCCGCAAACAAGAACTCACTCGCGCGGAAGAGTTAAAAAGCCCGCACAGCGTGCGGGCAAAAGGAGAATTTACATGAGCAGCCTGCAATGCCGTGGCAGGCATGTATGTTGGAGGGTAAGGAAACAGGAGCCGTTTCATTTATTTCGACTTGGCGGTCGTGCTTCAGACAAACGGTTTCTGAAGCTCTTAGCTACCAGTAAGCCCAGCGTGGTAGGTGCGGTGCGCTAGCCAGGCTTGCTCATGGGCGAGAGGTTGAGACGAGACCATCCGTGCAGCAGCATCCCTACGATGATCAATACACCTGCCCGCATCCACGTTTCCCAATTCTGCTGACCCAACAGCACGAGACACGACGCAATGGCTAGCACCGGGACAAATGTGGGGACTCGGAAGTGACGCAACATCGACCTACATTTTTATTGGGTAGCGCAATCTTCTTAGCCGGCACGCTGATGATGTTTTCAGATATTGTAAGCGAATCCTTTTAAAATCAACGGGGACAGGCGTGCCCGCCCAAGCCGGATGTGATCAATGCACGCTCAAATCACGAAACTAAAACTCTACCCTATTCCGCCCTTTAGATTTCGCCGCGTACAGCAAACGGTCAGCTTTGATCAGAAATTCTTTTGGACTCTCCCCTAATGTTTCAGAGGTCGAGACAACACCTGAGCTTATCGTGACAATCCCGAATGGACTCGCTGAATGTTGAATGTTTGCATTCAACAGGGAAAGCCTTATGTTTTCTGCAACCATGACCGCACCTGCAAGTTCAGTATCCGGAAGCAGAACTATAAACTCTTCCCCACCGTAGCGTGCAGCGAAGTCACCTGGCCTGTTGACGTTGGCTGCAATAATGCTCGCTACGCGTACAAGGCAATCATCGCCGCTAAGATGACCGTAACGGTCATTATATTGTTTAAACAGATCTATATCCAAAAGGATTACGGATATGCTTGTCTGATTTCTCGTGGCACGCTTCCATTCTTTATCCATAGCCAAGTCAAAGCTTCTCCTATTGGCTAGAGAAGTAAGACTATCTGTATGGGCTATCACTTCTAACTCTTTTCGGATTATTTTTAGCTCGTACTCTGCAACTAGCAGCTGTTGGATCTGGCGATATAGCAAGCTACCTAAAATTGCCAACGCCAGTATGATGGTACCTACCAGTGCAACCGATTGGTAAACATATGACCACCAAGGGGCAAATACATGCTCGTACGACACGCCAGCTGCTGCGACGATAGGCAGCCCAGCCAGACGACGATAGGCGTAAATCCGCTCGATACCATCCACGATAGATTTTATGACTGCAGTCCCGCTATCGCTCTCAGGTAGATACCGGCTAAAAATTTCGCCTTTGGAAAGATTAGTTGTCATCAATGCTGCGACGGTCGGGCGTCGCGCGAGGAGTTCGCCGTTATCGAGTGCTAGGAAAATTACCCCTTCGTCGTCCACGGCCATACGTTTGAAAAAGCTTTGAAAATATGAAACCGGAACCGTGGCTAACGCAACCCCCGCAAACGCTCCATCGGCTGTTTGGATACGCCGACTTATAGGGATCACCATATCCCCTGTCGTTCGACTTTCCACTATCGAGCCAACATGGATGGACTGGTCATCGTGCTCACGGTGATATCGAAAGTAAGCTCTGTCGCCGTTGTTTTTGGTTTGCAAACCTTCGGAAAACGAATTGGCCATCCAATTGCCTTGAGCATCGAAGATGAATAGGCCCTGAACGCCTTCAATGTCGTTAACCTGGCGGGCCATCAGCTTCGCCAACCGCTCCTGTTGATCAGGGCCGCTTCCATCGTGCGCCACACGCTCAGCAAGATCTCGCAAGGTATTGTCGGCCTGCAGCATCGTGTCACGGGCCTGCTGTTCAGCGGCAAGTACAATGTTCGAAACAGTTATTTTGGCCGCTTCTACTCGCTCACCGGACGACTGCACAATCTGCCAAGCAGTAGCAAGGAACAACGATAAACAAACTAGAAGAACGAAACCAATCAGCGAAAGGGACAGCGCTTTAGGTGTCAGCCTTGCGTAGATCGGTAAGGAGAGCGTCATATATACGTCTTCAAATTAGCGGTGGGCTTAAGCGAGCAATTTTTATACCGGCATGGAAATTAAAGCGTTCACCCGCAGCTTCGGAATCTCTGAAAACTCTGCGTAGGCGGGCGTTATTTCTTCACATACCCCACCGCAGATTCCCACCTACACACCTAGATGCTTCATAAACCTATCGATTGAAGACTGCGAATCGCAGCGACTCCCACGTTCTTCATCATAGGAGGATCACCGTCTTGGATAACGCAAACCCACGGATGAGCATGATTGCGGGAATCGTTCCAGGCTTTCAGCACAGGTCACTGCCACCCTAACCTTGAAATGATTTCTCGCCGGTAAGGCGTATCGATCTGCGACGGCACTTGATTGATGTAGTCGCGCGCGCTCTCAAGTGTTTCTCCGCTTAAGCCGGCGAGATAGGCAATAGCGTCCTCTGCTGCGGGGAGGAGTCCCTCAACGCCTCCCAATCTTGGTGGCAGTCCAGTCCAAACTACCGCGTCCAATCGGCGGGCGATCGCCCATTCAGCGATTATTCCCGCTGCGTTCGTGCCGACCACAAAACTACCAATGCCATCCTCCCGGTCTTGAGGAACCCCCTCCCGAACTCTAAGAGCCTCGCGTGCCTCATCAAGGTTGTCCAGATCCAATACCGCCCAAAGCACTTTGCACCCAGGTGCGTTTGCGCAGATAGCTGTCGTGAGGTCTCCGTTATCACTGACCCGCGCGAACTCGATGGGTAACACGGGGCCGTCCATAAACCACTCGCTTGCGAGCGGTAAGGTGTCCGGCTTCCAAATTAGTGATCCCCATCCGAGACATGCGATTACCATGATCTGTACCTGAGTTAGAAATGAAGTCACTTGAAATGCGGCGAGACCTCCGGTCGGCCGCGTTCACAGCATTGCGGCGCAATGGGCACCGCACCTCTCTGGGCAAATGATCTGTTTAACCTTTCGTTTGTCTAGGATCCGCTGAACGAGGAAATGTACGCTCCTCTTGGATCGTGCCGTCCTCTTTGTGGATTTTGAGAGAGGCTGTCTTGCCCTGAAGAAATTCGCTCGCTATCTCGGTGATTTCTGCTTTGGTAGATGCGGTCTTGGAGGCGCGTTGCGCGCCCTCTTTGACGAGCTCCCAGAGTTTTTCCGCTTTTTTGATGTGATAGTTATCCATTAGCTCACCTCTGACATGACGATCAATACCTGTCAGGTTGACCGTAGGAAACCCGAAGAGTTTGAAAGGATTGGCGGCATTCTGGATGCTTACGGAAATCCTCTGAGTTTCCTCGGGACGTGGGCCAAACGCCCGAAGCATGGGGCTGTAGCCGCTACACAGCAGTAAGAGCTTTAGCATGGCAAAGCTAAACAGTCTTAGCTCGCTGCAAGCGTTGCTTACCAGCGCGGTTAGCGATCTCCGGCACTGGGCCTTCACCGTTCTGCTGCCTACAAAGAAATTCGCGTATCAAGGCAGCAGTTCGCCGGGCACTGGTCACTACGAAAAAATGCCCCTCGCCCTTGAGCACGCGTAGTTCAGCTTGTGGAATTGAGCGTCGCAGGATATGCGCGTTATAAGGCTGAACCAGGGTGTCACGGTCGCCGATCAGAATAAGCGTGCGCGAATGCAGACGGAATAACCGCAGTAGACTTGTCCAGCCTACCAAAGCGGCTAGCTGGTGATGATAGGTTCGCAGGCGTACGGTTAGCATTCGCTTTACAACACCGAAACGCAGCAGCGCCTGTGTCGAATTGACTGAACCATCTCGTTTCCGCTGTTTGGCGCCTGCGCTCCCTCTAATGAACTCCAGGATGTCAGCGGGCTTCACCAGTAGAACCGGGCCCGCAGAGGTCGCCGCCAAGATAAGCCTTCTTACCATGGTGGGATGACGAAGAGCCAACTCTTGCGCCAATGCACCGCCCCAGCTCACGCCGAATACATCAACATGGTCGAAACCCAATTGTGTGAGCATTTCGGCGATCAGATCGGCATGACTTGGCAATCGCATCGGCCAGCGGGGCATTTGCGATTTGCCGACACCAGGCACGTCCAACGTGATCGTCGTGTAGTCGCCTAGTTCGTTGCGCAAAGCATCGAAGGTTTTGATCAAACCTCCCAGACCGTTGAGTAGGAGTAACGGTGGGCCTTGGCCGGCGATTGAGACATTCACCTGCAAGTCTTTAACGGTCATCTTTCGGCTCGGCATGGACTCCTCCTCCGTCATCCGTGAAGCAGTGTAGACGAGCAGTTATGAGGCTCTCGAACCACCGCCTGTCCTCCTAACCCCTCAATGTTTGTCTAGGCCCAACACATTCTGATAAAGGTTCAAACGCTTGGTGATCAGGCAATTCAGGGCCAGGATCTTAGCTAGAGGAACCCTCATCCGGGACGGGCGCCTAAGAGATGAACTCCTCAGTATGAGAAAGATAAAATGCATATGTCCGAGGCAACGCAAATCATGGAAGCGCTTTCGACCAATGAAGTAAACGTTAAGCTCGCTGAGGGGTGGTCACTAATATCTGTTGTTGTGACAACACATCCTAATGTGTCAGCTCCATCCCTGCTACGTTCTCGGCAAATCGAAACCCCTATCCCACGATGAGAAGCCTGACTGATCAGCCTGGCATCCAAACAGCACTCCGGCTCACGATATTGTATTGAGAGGATAATTTGTCTTATTGGGATTGGATTCAGTGGCCAGCGATGGTCGTCACCGTTCTGGCCGCATGGCTCATCGGATCGCAGCGACCAAAAAGGCGAATGACAGGGTTTGTGTGCTTCAGCGTGAGCAACGTGTTGTGGGTCATCTGGGGCGCCTACGCGGGCGCTTATGCATTGATCATATTGCAGATTTGCCTTTTTCTGATGAACCTTCGTGGATTGAGGAAAAATTTGAAGAGCTAACCACGGCAGAGTTAAGAATGACGCTGCCCGTCGAAGTTTTTTTTGAATCCTCGGGCATTCATGCCCAACAGCACGCATTCAAGAACAATCAGCGCATAGGCCTCGGCATGAAGTCCCCAAGTCACCCAAAGCGCATTGCTGAGGATGAACCCCCAAAAAGCGATCATCCGGCGGTAAGCTCGTTGCGAGCCGATGAACCAGGCTGAGACGACTGTGACACCCATCGCTGGCCACTGAATCAAATCGATGTAATCCATGTGCGCTCCGCATTTTGAAAGTGCATCCTTGCACCAGCATGTTCTGCAATAATCTACCAGACCATCACTCAAGCCTGATGTTCTCGGAAGGTTGCTACACAAGGTTGTTCAGGCTCGCGCATACCAATGCCAGGCGCTGAAATCGACCGTATAAAGACTTCATTGACGATCAACCCGAGGCGTTATTCATGTCCGGCGCACCCTGCTTCCGAGACCTACCTGAACCTTATTTCTCGCAATCACTTTCACATTTGAATGAAATTCAAAATGCGCCTAATCGGCACAGGTTGTTCGAGGCGTTGGACTTGGGCCTCAACTTCCTTCGTGAGCTCAGCGCCCGAGGGCTTATAAGCCCAGAGGATTCGGTTGATGCCGGACGGTTATGGGGTGACTCAGCGGACAAACGCCTGCGTGCCCTTCCAGAACTAGGCTCTGCAGCTCCCATCCATCCCTTCGCAAAAAGTGCGGATTCTAATCCGGCTATGGATATGGCCACCCGGTCGGCGTTGGAACATCTGCTGGCATTGGCTGAGCGGGACACCACGCAATCGAGCAAGGTGGCAAATTTTCTCTTGGCTTGGTAGAGCGCACCCGAAAATGGCGGTTTTGATTTCGCTGACCTTTATGGTCTGAACCAACAAACCGCCTCTTGCTGCGGGGTAGTATTTAGCTGGATCGCTCAAAACGGAGCAACTCCTGAAGCAATTGGATATGCCCCACGTTTCCGAGCATTGGCGTTGAAATGGCACGGGATCAAGTAGCATCGCTTCCGGCGCTTTGCAATCAAAGGGGTCAGCTCACCAGCGTACCCTCAAACGCAGCCGCTGAAGTGTCTGAGCGATGCGAGAAGACGAACGCAATTCGGCTTCTTTTCTCAAGTCGGACGTAACGAGGTAAGCAATGCTCGAAGAGTAGCCTTATGACTTTCGAGTCCATCGCTTGCAAGTTCGTATTCTCGTAACGCGCCCTGGCGCCCGGCATCTTTGCTGCTCTGCATGAGCCGCGCCAGGAGCAACTGCTTTTCATGCAAGGCTCTAATGGCCACCCAGAGTGCCTCCTCAATCGTTTCATTCTGGGCATGGAACAATGCGGCGGCGGTATAGGCATGACCGGTATGGCAGCGAAACCGTGGAGAGGATGCGGCTACTTCCCACAGAGCGCCTCCGCATTCCGGACAGGACATGCCTGCGACCTGGCCGATCTCATTTAGCGCGTAGGAACCACCTTTACTGAAATCCTCAGCCAGATCATTCTCCGTAGCGAATGGCTCGATACGGTTTGATGCAGAAGGTGCTGTCGTCTCCGCTGTACGTTGATTGATGATCTGCACTAGCCTCTTCGCCAACTCAGTAAGCGGCAGGCATCCGTCCACACTCACATGCCGGAGAGCATTCGTCGGCATTGAGGGCGCTTCGGCAGTCTCAGGATCTTGTACGAAGGCCAGTCCGCCATATGCCTTTATCGCCTGAAGCCCCACTACACCGTCATCAAGCTCGCCGGTCATCAACACCCCTATGGCATTACTTCCATAACTAATGGCAGCCGATCTAAACATCGGATCAATCGCAGGCCGCGAGTGGTTCTCCTTGGCGCTTCGAGTGATCTGAATAGCTCCTTTTTTGACAAGGAGATGCTTATCGGGAGGGGCTATGTATACACGACCCGTCACTACCTGCTCTTGGCTCAAAGCGAAGCCGACGGGCAATTGGCTCGACTGGATTAGAAGGCTAGGGAGAGCACTAGGTTGGTCTCCGATGTGCATCGTGACGAAGACAGCCGCATTAAAATCAGACGGAAGCTCGGCAAGAAACTCACGCAGTGCAGCGAGTCCGCCGCTGGACGTTCCGATGACTATAACTGGGTGGTTGTGGTTTTCTTGCTGCATGGATCGATCCTGGTTGCTAGCTGTTGCACGCTCGAATTTGACTCATCTGCCTCAACTAATTCGCGATAAGTGCTTGCCGATCTTCCTCGGTGATGCGCTTACCCTGTTCCTAGTTTCGATAGATACCTCTGAAGGAAGGTTCGAAAAACTGAGCAATGTTTGATCTAGATCAAGGGATTGCTACGCAGCATTCATAGCCTCAAGCGCACAACTGGAGATGAATTCCATGCTAGCGCGGGAGATCAGAAAGCGAGGCGCCACACGCTCTTTCAATACGCTGCGAGGACATCTGTGGGGACTTGACCTGCGTCGAGCGTCCCGGGAGCTCCACGCGTTTTCACGGCACACGCGGCATTTTCGCTTACACTCATGCACCGTTCCGTTTGTTTGGGCGGTCGGGCTCTCTGTTTAGAGGAGGATTGTTTGAACGTAAATTGGGAAGGATTGCTGCCGATTCGCGGCGAGGTCATCGTCATTGAGGACGACCCAACTCTGCAGTCGCTCATGACCGATATCATGGATGAGATTGGTGCGAAGACTGTCCCGTTCGCGACAGCGGATGATGCGTTGACCTACCTGCTCGAAGCACATGGTGAATGCGTCCTAGTGATCGCCGATCACGGCGTCCCCGGGCAAGTCCAAGGCATCGAGTTCATAGAGATGGTCAAAGGCAGGTGGCCTCACATCGCTGCGATACTTACCTCGGGTTATCTGATCGAGAGCACCGCAGTGCCAGCTCAAACTATTTACCTTCACAAGCCCTGGTCGCTGGATGAGATGGTGGTGGCAGTGGCGGAGCTTCTGCAGCCCGGAAACCCCATAAGTAAACGCTAAGCCTGGCTTTGAAATCGTGAGGCCATGCCGGATTTGGTTGGTGCTCAGCGGATGAAGGTGGATCTCCACTGCCCTGAATCAATACAAGGGGTGAAGTCCCTGAATTTTTTGAATTTTTCCGCGATCGATGACTCCGTTAGATCAGAGCAGACGGAGTAAGTCATGGAAAACAATCTATTCGTCATCAATTACAAGCTTCACGGTGCGCCCAAGTCCTTCATCATCCGTAGCAAATCGATGCAAAACGCTGATGCCTGGCACTGGGCTAGTTGCGATGCGGGTGTAGCACCCATTCCCAGACCTGGTCGCCCGCCGCTGAAGATGGTGTCCAAACCTCAAGCCGAAAGATTTGGCATTACCGATGTCACCTGGCGAGCCAGCTCAACGTAGCAGTGCGTGGTATGGCGCGGGCTATTGATGAATCCGCTTCATGTCGTAACCGCCCACAAAGTCCGATTATCCGCTGAATATTCCGACATCAGCTTTTGAAACCAACGCTGATTCGATCCGTCGTCCACTCTGAAAATACAATCGAGGTCACGATGTCGCCTTTCGATATCCAGCGGATGCTGATAGACGAATTTCCCTTAACGTTTTTGCTGGAGGTAGGTTTCAGGGCCACTTTCGCGTTCCTCGCAGTGTTTCTTTTTTTGAAATCCAGCGGTCGACGAGGGATCAGACAGCTTTCACTTTTTGAGCTGGTCGTGATTCTGACATTGGGCTCAGCAGCAGGAGATGTGTCCTTCTACCATGACGTTCCCCTACTCCCGGTCGCCGTAGTATTTCTCACGCTCCTGCTTCTTTACCGCCTCACCGTCATGGTGATGACAAAGAGCAAAAAGTTCGAAGCCTGGATGGATGGGCTTCCGGTAACCGTCATCCGCGACGGGCTTTATGAGCTCAGATCTTTAGAAACGCTGAACATCTCATCTAACGAATTGCTGATGGAGTTACGACAGCAAGGGGTTGAACATCTCGGACAAGTAAGGCTCGGTCTAGTTGAGACCGACGGCGACGTCAGCCTTTATTTTTTCGAGCAGAAAGACCTCCGCCCTGGGCTGTCCGTCCTACCATTAGAGCATCGTGCTGAGTTTGAAACTGCGCCTGCGTCGGCACTGTATTGCTGTGTAAATTGCGGGTTCTCTCAGCACATTTCGGAGGCTCAACGAGCAGACTGCCCTCGGTGTAACCACGACATCTGGTCAATTGCGCTCACAACACCGCGCTGTAGATGACGACTATCCCGTTTGGAGTAGCCCCGCGCCCAGTCGAAGAACCCGATTACGGCCTAATGTCTGTAGAGAATCAATGCCTACGGCTAGGAAACATCAGCCCGAACACTTTGCGTGATTAACAAAATTCAAACCCACCGGGACAATGCAAGGACAACAGCGGGAAGTGCGACGCCCGCCAACAAGGTCTGGCAAGCGATGATCCCTGCCATAAGCGGTGCATCTCCACCTAACTGCCTCGCCATGATGTAGGAGGACGAGGCTGTGGGCAGCGTCTGGAATAGGAGCGCTGCAACAGCGGCCTTTCCTTCGAGCTCAAACAGATGGCAGGCTAGGAGCGTAACGATCGGCATGATTAAGAACTTGACCATCGACGAGTAACCAACCGGGCAAAGCCATTGCTTTATGCTTCCGAACTCAAGCGCGGCACCAACGCACAATAGGCCGAGCGGCAGTGACGCTTGGCCCAAGGCTCGCAACATCGGCTCAATACCAGCAGGTAGTCCCCATCCCAAGACTCGCATGAGGCCGCCGGCGAAGCACGCCAGTAAAAGCGGGTTCAGTGCCAACTGCTTGAGGACTTTGCTGAAAGGCATCCTGCCGCCTGATCCGTACTTCGCGAAAACCAGCACGCAAAGGATGTTCACTGTTGGCACTATCGCCGCGTTCGCGACGGCGGCCAGGGCTATGCCGTGCACTCCAAACAAGCCCGCCGCTGCAGAAACGCCGACGTAATTGTTGAAGCGTATGCCACCCTGAAAAACCGAAGTGAATGCTGCATTGTCCTGAGTGATCAACGTTCTCGCGCTCAACAGCATCAGCGATACCACAACAGTCGACACGACGAGCACCGAGACCATGCTTTGATAGGGCACCCCATCTAGCTTGGCGGTCGCCAGTCCGTGAAAAAAAAGAGAAGGAAGCAGTACGTAATATGCCAAGCGCTCTGCCTGCGCCCAAAAGTCATCCGCCAGAAATTGACGACGTTTGAGCCATGCGCCCAGCACTATCAATAATGCGATGGGCAACAAGGCCGTCAACAAAGAGAGGGTCATACACTTGCCTTGATTTTCTGCACCAGCCGTTCACAGCCCGCGATCAGGATTGACTCATCAGTGGCGAATGAAAGCCTGAGATGA
The DNA here is from genome assembly GCF_020736465.1 of Pseudomonas sp. HN2. Taxonomy (NCBI): domain Bacteria; kingdom Pseudomonadati; phylum Pseudomonadota; class Gammaproteobacteria; order Pseudomonadales; family Pseudomonadaceae; genus Pseudomonas; species Pseudomonas sp. HN2. The sequence continues at coordinate 2,240,133 of NZ_CP085885.1, read as the reverse complement.
CCAGGAATCCCGAAAGCGCTACCTGGAACCGTGGCTACGCCTGCTTCGAGTAGGATGAGCGCGAAAGCTTGATCATCTTTGATCGTTCTAATTCGAGGCAGCAGGTAAAACGCACCCTCCGGGCATGCGACATCAATCGCTTCGCAGGCCCCCAAGACGCTTAGAGCGGAATCACGCCGCTGGCGATAAATAGCATTTCTCTCTTTCACCAGTGCCTGAGACCCATTCAACGCAGCCACCGCCGCCAACTGGCTCAGGGTGCTGGTCTGAGTACAGTTCTGTGACTGAACTGAGCTAATCGCCGTGATCAGAGGCGTTGGCCCACACCCCCACCCCACCCGCCAGCCGGTCATTGCGTAAACTTTAGACACGCCATCCACGATCAGAATACGGTCTCTCAAATCAGGCGCCACCGCCGCCAATGTCTGATAGGGATCATTCGTGTAACGAATTTCTGAATAGATGTCATCTGATAGCACCATCACCCCTGGGTATCGACGCAGCACTTCGGCGATGGCCAACAGTTGCTTGCGCGAGTAGAGCGAACCGGAAGGATTGCCCGGCGCATTCAAGACGACCCACTTGGGCGACTTTGCCAGTCGAAGCGCTGCCTCCAAATGCTCTGCGGTGAGGCGAAAACCTTCCTCTCTCGTGGTCGACACGATCAGCGGTCGCGCGCCGCACATCTTTATCATGGCGGGATAACTCGCCCAATACGGCGCAGGCACGATCACCTCGTCGCCACTTTTGAGGGTCGCTTGAAAAGCGTTGTAGATGATTTGTTTGGCGCCACAGCCGACGGTAACTTGGCCATCGGCGTAATCGAGGTTTCGAATGTCTTTCATGCGCATGCGGATCGCGTGACGAAGTGGCTCAATACCGTTCGACGGTGAGTAGGTCAGGCGACCGCTGAGCGCAGCGTGCGCAGCTTCAAGAACGTGTGGCGGCGCGTTGAAGTCCGGCTCGCCCAATGTCAGATCGATGACATCCCTGCCCTGCGCTCGCATCAACGCCGCTCGCTTTGCCATGATCAGGATAGGAGACTGCAGGATATTGTCTGCGGTAGGTGGAGTGCTCATGTCGCCCTTGAGAAATCGTCTGGATGGGCACCACGATAAGAATTCTGACGCTAAAATAAAAACGATTTAAAATTCAGCAAACAACAAGTATCACTCATGGGTCGCCGTGCGGAGAATAAGCTTTCACGGCGTTCGCCAGGGCTGAAGCCAGTCGCCCAAGCGGACGGTCTTCGCGCTCCAGCAATACCACGCGCCTGGTTTTTTGAGGTGTGCCGAACGGCTCAAAGGCGAGTGTTGTCAGGCTTTCGACTTGTTGCTGAGCGAGAGGAATGATGGATACTCCAAGTCCGCTTGAAACCATCTGGATAATCGCATCTTGGCTATCAAGCTCCATGCTGGTCTGCACCCGCATCCGCATAGTGCGAAGCTCTCGCTCAATGGTTCGACCCGCCCAGGCACGACGATCAAAGCGAATGAACGGCTGACTTTTGAGAAGAAGCTGCAAGTCCTCATGCGCGAGGGACACCGGCGCGATAATCCAGAATCCTTCCTCGTAAAGCACCGCGCTCGCCAGGCCATAAGGGTGTGGTTTTACCGGTTCTGTGGTGATAGCAACATCAAGCTCGCCCGCTTCCACGCGCGTGGCCAACTCAGCAGACATGCCCGACGCAACAGTGATGCGCAGGTGCGGATGTTGGGCGCGCAATGCAGACAGTGCGAGGGGCAAAACACCTGCCAGTGCTGTTTGGATGGCCCCGATTCTAAGCCTGCCGCGTAACTCGCTGTCGCCGCCGATCTCAGAGGAGATGCCGTCGTACAAGGCTAGAATTTCTCTCGCGCGCTCCACGGCGATATGGCCCGCATCCGTTAGCACCGGCAACCGTCGTGAACGGTCAAACAGGAGCGCGTTGAAATCCTCCTCCAATGACCGAACATGCAGGCTGACCGCTGACTGGGTGAGATGCACGGCGTCCGCTGCTCTGACGAAAGAACCGTGTTGGGCAATAGCAAGCAGTGTTCGAAGTGCGCGTAGAGACATAGCCATCATCCAACAAGTTGATGAGCGAGCTTACCAGTTGGTGCAGGCGTCTTGTTCGGACGCAGACATCTTCCCTGCGATCCAATATGACCTGTGACGAAATAGCGCACCCCGTGGAAATTTACTTCACTCTTTAAAGCGGGCTAAATAGCCGCCCCTTCGCGGCGACTTCATTTATGAGTTCGTTGAAACGCATCCGCCCCTGGATTGCCTGCCTGGCCGTCTTGCTGAACCTGTTCGCCATGCCGCTGAGTCGTGCGATGCAGACGCCGGACGTTAGCCTGATGCTTTGGGGCGGGTTCTGTTCGGGAGGGAACTCGAGTGCCGTTCCTAAAGATCTCGGCAAGGTGGTTGATGCCTTGCGGTCACCCCAATCGAAACCTGTCATGCAACACGGCGACTGCTGCTGTGGGCATGCAGGATTGGCAGCATTACCCTCTGATTACTATCGCCATTTCCTACCGCAATACACACCCGATACCGCCCTCGAAAACTCTCAACTACCGACGCTGCATCCAAGGATTCGTTGGCCCAGTCTAAGTCCACGCGCCTCTCCTTTCGCCTGATCACAACACTGCTGAAAACCTGCGGTGCTGCCCTCTTTAAATTCTTTTAGCGACCTGCGACGGGACGCTGAACGCCCTTAAAGTTTCTTGATCATCAGGAAGTGCATGCTATGCCTGCTCTAATTACTTTGCGTCTTGCAAAGCGCTTATCTGTGTCCCGCTCCATGTGGCCACTGGTGTCGGCTGGTGTCTTCGCAATGAGCCCTTTGTGCTCTGCATTGGCCGACGCTTCTAAAGTTGAAGACTCGGTTTTGACCCTCGGCACGGTAAATGTGCAGGGAACGGCCAGTGGCCCTTTAAGAACCAGCAGCGTACTCAGCTCGGTGGATATCCTGGGAGGAGATATCCTCGAAAAGATGCCGGTCAACTACAGTTGGGAACTGTTCAGCCGAGCCCCCGGAGTGATGCTCACGGAGTTCAACCAAGGCACCACCTCCGGCAAAATTTCCTTCCGAGGCTTCAACGGCGAAGGAGAAGTGAATGCTGTCAAATTGCTGATCGACGGAATACCAAGCAACAGCAACGACGGCAACATGCCGTACATGGACATGATTTTCCCCCTCGAGCTGGACAGCATCGAGGTCGTACGTGGTACCAGTGATGCTCGCTATGGCCTGAACAACATTGCCGGCAACGTCAATATGTTGACCCGTACGGGTGGCAACTACAACAAGGCGCGGCTGCGTTATGGCAGCTTCAATACCCAAGAAGCACAACTTGCCAAGGGCATTGAGAGCAGCAACTGGACTCAGAGTTACTTCTTCGCCTATCAAGAATCCGATGGCTACCGGGATCATGCCGAAGCAGACAAGTTCTCGATGTCGGGCAAATGGTTCTACACGCCGGACGATGACAGCTATCGTATCGGCCTTATTGCTCGTCACTATGAAACAGAGGCTCAGGAGCCAGGTTATCTAAGTGAAGAAGATGGACGTCATCATCCGGAAATGACCAACAGCTTCAACGCTACTGACAAGGGTACGCGTCGTATGAACCAGGTCAGTCTGCATTTCGATACAGACTTGGCTGATACCCTCGCTTGGTCAGCGAAGACCTACGTCAACACCTTCGATGACAGGCGCTGGACACAATACTGGAGTACAAGCGCTCAGCAGGAACGCGACGCCTACGAGACGCAATATGGCGCCCTCACCTCCTTGACCTGGCGACCGGAAGTCAGCTGGCTTTACGACTTCGCCTTGGAAGGTGGTGCAGACGTACAAAAGCAGCAAAACAAAAGTGAGCGCTATCGCACTAGAGACCGTATGCGTCTAGCTACCACCCGCGACCAGCAGTTCGACTTCGACACCTACGGCACTTACGTCCAGGCCGAAATCAAACCTTTCGAATCACTGAAGATCGTACCGGCCTACCGGGTCGACAAGATCCAAGGCGACTTTACTAACGAAATGACCGGCACAGATTACGACATCAACGACTACGGGCTGATCAAGCAGCCGAAGATCAGCGTTGTCTACTCTCCGTGGGACGTTGCCAGCTTCTATGCGAACTGGGGGCGTACCTTTCAAGTGGGCACCGGGGCAGCGGCTTACAAGATTCCACCCAGAGATACTGACCTAGCCCCTTCGATCAACGAGGGCTGGGAAACAGGCATCAAGTTCACGCCGGCTGACTGGGTGGATGGACGCGTCGCCTATTGGCAGCAAGAGGCCTCGGGGGAAGTCAGTCGCCGGCTGAACGACCCGAGCGGCGAATCCGATAATGTCGGTGAAACACGGCGTTGGGGTTACGACTTGCAGATGAATCTGTATCCGAATGAATGCACCATTATATGGATGGCTTACTCTTGGCAGTATTCGAAAATTCTCAAGCCGAGCGCCGCGCTGCCTAACAGCAAAGGTCAGGAAATCGATCACATCCCGCATCACCTGTATAACGCCGGCATCAGCTATGACGCGACACCCGCATTACAGCTGACCGCTTGGATGAACGGCCAAACTAACTATTATCTGGAGCGGGAAAATACGAAAGGTACTTACGGCGGTTACGTGCTAATGAACCTTGGCGCAACCTATAAGGTGACGCAATCAGTAAGTATCGACTTGCAGCTGAAGAATCTCACGAATCGATATTACGAATATGTCTGGTACGACCCTGACGGCGCCCAATCATCACTGCATTCTCCAGGTGATGGCCGGGCGCTTTATACCGGAGTTACTTTCGACTTCTGATCCAAATAGTTGCCGGGGCCGCGTGGCCCTGGCGCTATGTAGTTATTAACTTATTACAGCTGACTGTAAAATTATTCGAACTTAATACCTAAAGATAAAAGACGCTCTATTTTTTCAGTAGCTTCACGCATAAGTGCAGATAACGTCGGTAAGTCACGTTCATTTTTACGATACTGGGGAATCGTCGCCGATATTGACCCCCTAATTTTACCGTCGACAAAAAAAGGGACTGCCAAACCAAACGCCCCTAATACCCGTTCGCCCTCACCAGTCGCCCACCCGCGTCCCTTGATCTCTTTCAGATCTTCTTTAAGCAAGTTACGAGAAGTGATTGTCGCCTCAGTAATTCGTTCAAGCTTGAGCGAGTCGACCAATTGTGGATCACAATAGGCCAATACAGCCTTGCCTGCGGCACCGGCATACAGAGGAACATCTACGTTCACCTGAAGCTTGTATTGGATAGGCCTCCAACCTTGTATCACATCAAGAAATTCAGCCCTCTGAGTGGTTTCATCGTACGAAAGGAGGGCTATCGTCTCACCGGTTTCCTGGACTAAAGACGACAGGATTTTACGGGTAATATCGGCGAGGTCGCGATGGGCTGAGTTAACTCGCGCGGCCCATTTATAGAGTCTTGGGCCTGGATACAAGGTAGTTTCAACCACCCTTACAAGCTCCGCCTGAATCCCGGATTCTATAAGTCGTTTGGCCGTGGCTGCATTGCACAAAAGCTGATCGTGCAACCCTTTAGAGTTTTTTATACCCTGCGGAAAAACGCAGGCTAATAGCAGCAGTCGTTCAAGGCGACTGACTGTGGATTTGGTATCTTGTGCGCAGACACTATTAATAACCTGAAGCCTGTCAACGCTCTTGGGCTCTATATCAGCCTGCAACTTTTCAATAACGCGTTGGATGTCTTTATCTAAATGACAAAGGCTATTATGGCCTGAACTTCCAGCTGAGTGAAAAGAGACAGAAACGAGAAGCCCACTTTTTATTTCGCTCACAACTATCGATAGAGCGCTGGGAAATTCCGACTCCGACATAAGGCCAAGGGAATCATGATCGGGGAAGATAAAGTCATCACCCCCTACCGCGACTGACGTTCTCAGCCTTGAAGTATTAGCGCCAATAAATTCCGCAAACTTGCGTCCGATGTCTCCAAATGTGAGTGGATAGACCAGCCCCAGCTCAGGCCTGAACGTCAGTGTTGCCTTGGCTTCGATGCAGGCCGCGATGAAATAGCCGTTGATACGCGGGCAGTAAACAGAAACGAGCGCTGTGCACTTTGAGGCGTCGGCAAGTTCACTGAGCGATTCACCACTGCGGCCCAGAAGCACACTTGAGTCAGTGAGCGTTTGTGTAAGTACATCAATTCTCGGCCCTATGCTGTATTTACCGACCCCGACTTCGCTAGCCAGACCGATCTCAACCAAGGAAACAAGAATCCGATTAACGGTACTTCGGCTCTCTGAAAGCTCTGCCGCGAGCTCTCGAACCCCCCAAGGCTCGGCACCGGCTCGGCTCACAAGCGCGTCCATCACCTGAATCATCCGGGTGTGGCTGGACGCAGGGACGGTAGTGGGAGGTGTTGTGCTAGAGCGGTTTGACTGAGGCATCACAAGTCAGATCGGTTGGTTCGGGCCTCCATTCTGGGGTCAAACGTTGGCCAACGGCAAATCATACCAAGCTGTTGACAACCACCCCGGCGTTCTAGAAGCTAGACAAAACAAAAGCAGGACGCCGTCCCATTTTTTGATGGGGCGAACGTCCGCCAACCCGAGGTGCCCATGAACAACAATAACGTTATGGCCGAGCCTATCGTTCAGACCGTTGAAGAGACGGAGCAGACGAGGAAAGCCAAGAAAGCCACGAGGGCCGCTGTATTTGGAACCTTTGTCGAGTATTACGACTTCAGCGTTTACGGGTATGTCGCTGCAACCCTCGCCATGGTGTTCTTTCCTTCAGATGATGCAACGACCGGCCTGCTGAACACTTTCCTTGTGTTCGGCTCTGCTTTCTTGGTGAGACCGCTCGGCGCCATTGCCTTCGGCTGGCTCGGCGACAAGGTAGGCAGACGCTTCAGTCTGATCGCGAGCATTACCTTGATGGGGGCTGCTGCCACGCTCATTGGTCTGTTGCCCGGCTATGCACAGATTGGTGTCTGGGCGCCGATACTTCTTGTCGTACTACGCATGCTGCAGGGCTTTTCCGCTGGTGGCGAAATTGGTGGCGCTGCAAGCTACATTCGCGAGTGGGCTCCGCCTAAACGCCGCGCCTTGTACATCTCCTTCCTGCCCTCGATTGCTCAATTCGGTAAAGGTTTGGCAGCTGCGATTGCAGGTTTAGCTGCAGCGTCGCTCACCGATCCAGAGATGCTGTCCTGGGGCTGGCGTATTCCATTCCTGCTGGCATTGCCGCTCGGGATTATTGGTCTTTACATGCGCCTAAGCATTGAAGACAGCCCGGAGTTCGCTTCTAAGAAAAACGATGCCGAGGTCAAAAAAGGCCAGCCCTTCGCCGAGTTGATTCGTGACTACCGCATGCCTTTGGTCAAAGTGATCATGATTGCGATGGTTCAGAACATCGGCACGTACATCGGCACCGTGTTCATCGCGGCGTATTTCAGTTCAATTCTGGGGTACTCGAAAGGCGAAGCCTCCACCATCGTTCTAATTGCCGTAATTCTTGCTGCATTCCTGATCCCTCTCGCCGGCCAACTCGGGTCTTATCGCGGCGGAAAGTCCATTCTCCGCTACTCCTACCTGGCCTACGCCGTCGTGTCGATACCGTCCTTCATGCTGATGCAGCAAGGCTCGGTAAATCTGGCGATGGTAGGGCTCGCACTCGGAATGATTCCGTACGCCCTCTGCCAAGCGGGTACTTATTCGGTGATGCCTGAATTTTTCCCGATGCATATTCGCCACACTGGCGTCGCATTTGGCCACAGCGTAGGCGCTGTTATTGGCGGGGGTTCCGGCCCGTTCCTAGCCACCTGGCTGATCGGCGCGACCGGTAATCAATCCACGCCCGCATTCATTTTGTGCGTTTCAGGTCTCTTGGGTCTGATCGTTATCTCGACCGTTCGTAAAAATGCACCGGCGGCGGGCGATGACGCCAACACCCATCAATTCTCCTAAGGTGATGATCATGCCTTTGATTTATGTGACAAGCCCGATCCATCCAGACGTACTGGAAGCCCTTTCACCTCTTGGTGAAGTCCGACTCGGCTACGGCCCGAATGCAGTTTCCTATGCCGAAATCCAACAACAGGTAGATGCCGTATTTTTGCGCGGTGGCCACATCTCTGCGGAAATGATTGCCGACTCCCCGAAGCTGCGCATCGTCGCCCGACACGGCGCGGGATACGACAACGTTGACTATAAAGCAGCCGCCGAATTGGGGGTCTGGGTGACCAATACACCAGGCGCAAACAGAAGAAGCGTCGTCGAGCACGTGTTTGCATTACTGCTGGGTATCAGCCGCAAGATTCAACTAGCAACTGATCAGACTCGAAATAATATTTGGGCGGCAGATCGACTGTCTCTCACTGGTATAGAGCTCGAAGGCCGAACCTTAGGTTTGATTGGATTTGGCGACATTGGCCGGCACGTTGCGCCAGTTGCGGAAGCTTTCGGTATGAAGGTTCTTGCGACTGACCCTGCCTATGATTCGAGCTTCGATAAACGGTTGGTTGATCTCGATACCTTGTTAGAACATGCAGACGTGGTCAGCCTCCACGTGCCTCTGCAGCTAGGCACTGAGAACCTCATTGGCGGGGCTGAAATCGAGAAAATGAAAACAGGTGCCATCTTGATCAACACCAGCCGTGGTGGAGTGATCGATGAAGCGGCGGTTGCCGAAGCGCTTCGCAGCGGCAAGCTGGGGGGGGCAGGTGTGGATGTGCTGGCGGCGGAAAACATCGACATGATCACACCTTTCAGTTGCAACACATTCCCCGTTTCCGACTTACCTAACCTGCTCGTGACGCCCCATGTTGCCGGGCAAACCAATGAGTCGTTGCTGCGCGTTGGCATGAGCGCGGTAGAGGCGATCTCCGCAGTCTTGCGCGGCGAAGCTCCACTGCACCCAGTCAACAAACCTGTATCCAAGACGTTCAACTAATAGCGCTTTAAACGGATTCACGCCGAGGTCACCATGTTTATCAATGTATCTGATGAAAGCATCACCGTGAGCGGAGATTGGGAGCGCGCGTCCCTTAAACAAATTGAAGAGATATCGCATTACCCAGTCGCATTGATCGGCGATGTCCTGCAGCGCCTGGGAATGATGGCCTCCGCTATCCACCATGTGGCAGGTAAAGCTTCGTTCTACGGAACGGTGCTGCCTATCCTCACTTGGGAGGGTGACAACTTGGCCATTCACAGGGCGTTGGATGATGCGAAGCCAGGTGATGTTCTAGTCATCAACGGCAACGGTGAAACTAACCGTGCGGTCTTTGGCGATCTGCTGGGTGAAGTATGTCTGGCCCGCAAGGTTGCAGCGGTGGTCATAGACGGCGCGGTTCGAGATGTGGAGGAGCTGACTGCTATGGGGCTTCCGACCTATGCGCGCTCCGTGAATCCAGCCGGCCCGTCCAAATATGGCCCAGGCCAAGTCGGTGCACCAGTAGCGTGCGGCAACGTTGTGTGTAATCCAGGCGATGCCATTCTGGGGGATAGAGACGGAATTATCGTCATCAGCCGCCATTTGGTTCCATCGCTCGCTGAGAAACTGAAAATCCAGGATGGGATCGAGAACAGTTTCAGAGAAAAAGTCCGGGCGAGCATTCGCTGAGTCGCCGAGACGTCCGGGGGGATATTTAACCTCCCCTTGGATATCATTTGAGCGCTAAATACTCATAACTGAATTTTGGAAAAGCCGCCTCGGCGTTCGCCGAGTCAGACAACAGAGTGGGATATCGGGAGGTGAGTGTCCTTACCTGATAACTGCGAGCGAGAAAATTATCTCCCAATAGTTCCACAGCAAAAGCTCGGTTGCGTCCTCGTTGAAATTCTTTTAGATCCAAATTCATCTCGCGGAAAATGTTCGCCGATACTCAGAAGGCGACGTGCCGAGTTGAATGCTGAATTGTTGCCTAAACGATAACGGCGTACCAAATCCAGCTTCACCGGCAATACATTCGACAGGCAGGTCAGTGGTTTCCAATAGCTCCTGTGCTCTGGCAACCCGCTGAGCGTTCAACCATTTGGTGACGGTGCTGCCGGTCGCCTCCCTGAACCGCCGAGTAAATGTGCGCCTACTCATCTTGGCCATGTCAGCCAATACGTCGAGTGACAGATCATTAGAGAGGTTCGCTCGGGCCCACACCATCACGTCAGACAGATGCGCCTCGCTAGATAGTTGGGGCACTGGGTGCTCAACATACTGCGCTTGGCCTCCCTGCCTATGCGGCGGAGTCACAAGCATCTTCGCCGTACGATTCGCTACGTCAGCACCGAGCCGCTGCCGTATCAGATGAAGGCAGCAATCAATTGCTGCCACGGTACCCGCCGAGGTGATGATGTTATCGGCACTGACATATAGAACCTCAGGTCTAAAGCGCACTTCAGGGAAACGTCGCGCAAACTCTTCTCGGGCGGCCCAGTGGGTGGTTGCTTCCTTGCCATCAAGCAAACCGGCATCTCCAAGGACAAATGAGCCCAAACATAAACCGACTATCAGCTTGCCTCGGGAACTGGCGCGCTGGAGCGCCCTCACGAGTTGCGCGGATGCAGTTTCTAATTGATCGCCCCATGCTGGAACGACGATTACGTCAGATTCCTCCATCAGTTCCAATCCATAAGTGACAGCAAGGTCAATGCCTTGGTCGCTAGTCACCATTCCCGTGCTCTCAGCGAAATAATTTATTACGTACTGAGGCTCACCAGGTGCGGATTGAGCAGTGCCCAGCACCATTCCAGGAACGGAAAGATGGAACAGGCTGACGCCTTCAAAAGCCAGAACAGCAACGCGTATGGATTGCATAAAATAGCCTTAGGTTGACCGCCTAAATAAGCGCGCATTCGAGCAGCAAGCGCTTCATTCGCCGCATCTTACGTCTTCGCTGATCGGCTGGCCCAATTATATCGGAATATGTCATTCAGGCCACTGTTGTGATCCTTCGCAGTCGGCAAGAATGAATCTCTCGATGCATTAATAGGATCAGTCCAATGATTTTAAGAAAACTTCCCCTTGTCCTCAGCTTCGCTTGCGCTACCGCCGGCACATGGGCATTCGCCAATACAGATGTCTCATCAGCACCAATCACAGCCCACAAAGTGGACTTGCAGCAAATTCGTAACGCAACGGTCAAAATCACTTATGGGGACACCACGTTTCTAGTCGATCCGATGCTTGCAAAAAAAGGAGCCTACCCAGGATTTGAAAATACCTACCGTAGCAATCTCCGTAATCCAATGGTCGATCTCACCGAATCGCCAGCCGAAGTTATCGCTGGTGTAGATGCGGTCATCCTCACCCATACCCATCTCGATCATTGGGATGAAGCTGCGCAGAAAGCGCTGCCTAAAGACATCCCGCTGTTCACGCAACACGAAGACGATGCCAAGCTGGTTCGTTCCCAAGGCTTCACAAATGTGAAGGTACTGAAGGATGAAACTGAATTCGGTGGAGTGAAACTCACCAAGGCAGGCGGACAGCACGGTACAGACGAAATGTATGCAGTGCCCCCACTCGCAAAGCTTTTGGGTGAGGCCATGGGCGTTGTTTTTCAAGCCCCTGGCTACAAGACCGTCTACCTTGCCGGTGACACCATTTGGCGTAAGGAGGTTGATCAGACCATTCAGAAATTCCATCCAGAAGTCATCGTGCTCAATACAGGTAAAGCAAAGGTGAATGGATTCGATGGTGCGATCATCATGGGTGAAGACGACGTCCTGCATGCGTCCCAAGCGGCGGCAACAGCGAAGATAGTCGCCGTGCATATGAATGCAATCAACCATACCTCGCTGACACGTGAAGCACTACGAACCTACGTCAAGGAGCAAGGAATCGAAAATCGCGTAGATATTCCAGAGGACGGCGCTTCGCTGAAATTTTGACTTAAACCCTCTTGCGTCGGGATTAAAGCTCTTTAAGCGCGATCCCAGCTCAATATTCAAATCATTGGATAATCGACGGGAGACCCTCATGAAACGAGGCCTTGTAGTAGTTGACCTACAAAACGAATATCTACCAACCGGAAAGTTGCCTTTAACCGGCATCGACGCAGCTGTAGAGAATGCTATCCGGGTCATCAGCCACGCGCGCGATACGGGTGTTCCTGTTTTTCACATTCGGCATGAGTCCGCTGATGATGCTCCGATCTTCGCCAAGGGATCGACTGGTGCGGAAACTCAACCAGACGTAGTTCCGCAAGGTAACGAACCTGTAATCGTAAAAAAACATATCAACGCATTCAGGGAAACGGATCTGAAGCAGCAATTAGAAGCGGCTGATGTCCAAGAAATCGTGGTCATAGGTGCGATGAGCCACATGTGCATTGACGCGGTGGTACGTGCAGCTGCGGACATGGGTTATCAGGTGACTGTGTTGCATGATGCGTGCGCCACATTGGATCTCACCTTTCGTGGTGTTTCCGTACCTGCCCCCCTGGCGCATGCGGCAATAATGGCCGCGTTCGAGTTCGGCTACGCCACTGTTCAGTCAGTGGACGAGTATCTATTGGCCTGACTAGGCGACTGTAAGTCTTGGGGCCCTAGGGCCCCTTGTCGTTTCCTACAGTACTACGCGAGATTAAACGAAGGATTCCCTCCTCCTATCGATTTTGGAATGCAAGGAGCCCAGACGCGTATGGGGCAAGCAATGAATTTTAACACTGCGCAGAGCTCATCCCCTTTCTAATGGCATTAAGAGACACGTCCGATTTCCCATCAAGTAGGTCTGGACGCAATAAAAGTAACTAGAAAAAATAATAGGAGACCGTGTGAATAATCCTCGCTGGGTGATTCAAGTAATACTGTGCTTAGTGGCATTCGCGGCAAACTCAGTATTCTGCAGACAAGCATTGATGGAGGGGCAGATTGACCCTGAGTCATTTACGATGATTCGATTGCTCAGCGGTGGGATTTTTTTGCTGATGCTAACCAAGATTCGCAGTTCTAGATTAACTGTCGGTGGAAGTTGGAAGGGAGGCCTGTCCCTTTTCGTATATGCCTATCTCTTCTCAATCGCTTACGTTCAGTTAGGTGCAGGTATGGGCGCTCTGATTTTGTTCGGTGCAGTGCAGGTAACAATGTTTATTTTCTCGTGGATTCAAGGAGAACGCTTTCATAAGAGGGTGGTGATCGGCATGCTGATTGCTTCTTCCGGTTTGCTCATGTTGTTGCTACCTGGCACCAGCTCCCCTCCTTGGGATGGTGCGCTGCTAATGACAATTTCCGGTGTGGCATGGGGTGCCTATTCGCTGCTGGGAAAGGGAGCTGCGAATCCACTTGCCCAGACCACCGGCAACTTTGTGAGGTGTCTTCCATTCATGCTCATACTTGGTACAGCCATGTTGTATGGAAGCGCCCTTCAGATCAGCGCTCCTGGAGTGATGTATGCACTTGCTTCAGGTGTCTTGGCATCAGGCTGCGGTTACGCGCTCTGGTACAGCACAATCAAGCACATTAGCTCTCAACAGGCCGCCACTCTCCAGTTAAGCGTTCCGATAATCGCTTCGCTTGGAGGTATACTGGTTTTGAATGAGCCTATATCGCTGCACCTATTGTTGATCTCAGGCATCGTACTGGGAGGTGTCGCGATGGCGTTACTGCCAAAACGTGAGCGTAGCGTATCTGGTCAAAAGTACTGATAACCAATATTCGACTCACTTTGATGCCTTGTACACTCCAAGCTCACGAGGGTAGTTCACGATCGTCCAGTTTTATCCCAACAAATGAAGCGGGTGACTTGGGATACCTCAGACTTTCTTTACTTACTCAATAGCCTCGTAAGGGAGTCCCACGTAATTTTCTGCGATAGTCCGACGCCCCGCCTCAGAGCGTACAAAATAGTCGAGCTCGGCCTGCTTAATTCGCTGCCCAAAATCATCATTTCCTGGGAAGCGATGCAGTATTGAAGTCATCCACCATGAGAAACGCACAGCCTTCCAGATTCGACGCAAACAAACTTCAGAATAGCGTTCGAGAAGATCTGTACGGCCTTCTTGATAAACCTTCACAAGAATGCGGCTGAGTGTGCTCACATCGCTGGCCGCAAGGTTAAGGCCTTTTGCGCCGGTTGGAGGCACAATATGCGCCGCATCACCCAGCAGAAAAAGGGCTCCGTACTGCATAGGCTCAACGACAAAACTGCGAAGTGGAGCGATACTCTTTTCAATAGACGGGCCAGTTATGAGCCTGTCAGCGGTTTCTGCAGGGAGCCGCTTTTTCAACTCCTGCCAGAAACGATCGTCAGACCAAGCTGCGACTTTTTCATCGCTAGGTACCTGAATGTAATAGCGGGTGCGAGTAGGTGATCGCATACTGCATAAAGCGAAACCGCGTTCATGGCTGGCATAGATGAGTTCAGCACTCACGGGAGGTGTATCCGCTAACACCCCTAACCAGCCGAATGGATAGACACGCTCAAACTCCTTAAGAACCCCATCCGGGATAGTCTTTCGCGACACACCATGGAATCCATCGCAGCCTGCGATGTAGTCACAGTCCAAGCGAACAGTCGATCCATCATGATCGAAGGTGATGTAAGGCGCCGTGGATTTTATATCTTTCGGCTGTACGTTCGTGGCGTTGTAGTAAGTAATACCTGCGCTGGAGCTTCTAGCCTGCATTAGATCCCTAGTAACTTCGGTCTGACCGTAAACCATTACAGTTTTACCATTGGTCAAACCCTTAAGGTCTATATGCTCACTACGCCCATCGAACGCTAATTCAAATCCGTCATGAACGAGACCTTCGCGATCCATTCGTTCGGCAACACCCGCTTGTCGCAGCAAATCGACAGTCCCTTGCTCAAGCACGCCCGCACGAATACGCCCAAGGACATAATCAGGGGTCTGCCGTTCGATAATGACATTATCAATGCCAGCCTTTAGGAGCAGTTGACCAAGCAAGAGACCAGAAGGGCCAGCTCCGATGATTGCAACTTTTGTTCTCATCTTTTTTGTCCTAAGCGGGTGAATGCCACCATGGCGATTCTTCTTATTTCAGTTCTGTAAAATGCTTTATGCCGAACTCACATAAAGCAACTCATCAAACTAGACGCGTTTAAACGAGACAATCTAGAAGGAAGTACCCACGATGAGCTGTACGTAAGTATTAGTATTTTCACTACCTAACTGCGAACCTCCTTGGCTGGCAGCTTTCTCTGGTTTATAGAACCCCAATACCGGACTGATGAAGACATGATCCGTAACCGCCACCTCAGCATATATATCGACCTCTCTTCCACCGAGGTTAGCTAGGCTGCGATCAATTGGATCAAAGTCAAAGTAAAGCGCTCCTATTGTGAGGTTTTCGCGTGGAGAGACCTTCAACCCGACGTGGTGAACACGAGTATTACTATTGAAAGGGCCTGCGTAATTAGATGCCACTTCGCCCTGAAACCAAGTGCCATATCCTCGGCTGTTGCCATAGAACAGTGGGTCAAAATATTCAGAAAAGCGACTGTAACGATATGTGGCTTTGGGTGACCATGGAACAGATGCAAAAGTCCAACTGCCCTCCATATACCACGCCTTTTCACGACCACTGCTTCTGTCTTGAATCGCGTACTCGACAGCTAGATTAAAATTCTCTATTCCTAAAGAACCTGCACCTCGTAGGCTAACGGTTTGCATACCGTCACGCTCTGATTGGAATGGAGTAGCAAAACGTTCATTTACATCCAGACCTTTAATATATGTGAGGCCTAAAGTCCCCTCATCGGCCACACGCTCTAAAGTAGCGACAGCTAACTTTGTTTCGGCTTGAGCTCGATTATCTGAGCCCAGCCACATCAGGTCACCCCTCCAACCTTTTTCTCCACCAATACGGAGCACAGCAGTTCCATCAAATGCTTTGCGAGGAGCCAAATAATAAGCGCCGCCCCGATCAAAGTTATTACCAAGATCGACATCGCCTAGACTAAGTGCATCACCCTTAATTAAAAAACCATCCCCAACGACTACCTCTTGGCGACCGGCAGAAATTTCAATACCGTTTTCGCCAAGACCAGAAAAAAGGTTTCCAGAACGCCAGCCAAGATAGGCATCTTCGACGGCAGTCCGCCGCTCGGAGCCTTTTGTAAAGCCCGCTGCATCCCCATCACCCCACGTCCCTGAACTTAGGAGGCTGAAGGCACCGTATAGACTTGAATGATTTTGAAATTTGCTGCTTCCATTTAGACCATATTTGATGAAACCCTCTCGCCAGTTTGAAGAACCTGAATCCTTCGTACCAGTTGTTGCGTAATTCTCGTCACTGTGCATCGAGGCAAATACTGCGTCGACCTTTGCGTTAAGTATCTGGCAATGCTGATTGTAGAGTTCGTAAGCCCGGGATTCTAAAGAAAATGTCAATACACCCACGGCGAAAGCTATCGACGTGTATCCAAATTTTTGAGCTTCATATTTAATCAACATAATTAATCCCTAATTTTATATTTATTATCGGAATTTACGAAAAATCAATACTAAAACACTGCCGACCATATTTCCCAAATCGCGGCTATACGGTAGGTAGCGCATAACATTGCCAGAACCGATCGGCCACCAACTCAACTTCAGGAGGATGATTTTTTGCACTCAAGATATTTTTGGCAATGGCGTTTTACTGATCGAACAATCGCTACTTCCGATCAAGGGGCGCCAACTCAAAAAACATCCGTCGCCCGCGTGCACCCGCCCATGAATAAGCCGGAAAGCGTTGGTTCAATCACCGGCTATGATCGAACGATCAGCGTTTGAGGATTGCCAGGCTGAACCGCTGGGAGAAAAATCGAGTTACCAATAACAATTCAAATCCCGTCTTGCTGTAAGGGGAGGCCTATATGCAAATTGAGCCGACACAACAAGGGCTTAAGCCCAAATCCTTAGGTGTCTCAGACATCGTCTTTTTTGTAATTGCAGCTGCGGCCCCGCTTGGTGCTACCCTCGGCGCAGGCCCTGTGGTTTTCGCTATGGGAGGTGCGGGCGCACCAGGCATCTATCTGATCGCCTCTCTTGTGTTGCTCCTTTTCGCTATTGGCTTTGCAGCGATGAGTCGTCACGTGATCAGCGCTGGGGGCTTCGCTGAGCTAGTGACCCACGGATTAGGACGAGCAGCCGGCAATGCAGCTGGCGGAATTGCGCTGCTTGCGTATATCGCCATGTTGACGGGAATTTACGGTCAATTCGCCGCATTCGGAGCAGACTTGGCTCTTTCGATGGCAGGATTGCATGTGGACTGGCGCGTCATTGCCCTCCTCATCATTGGGTTGGTAGGAATTTTCGGCTATATGGACGTTAAGATATCAGCCAAGGTGCTAGGCGTGCTGATGATCTTCGAGATCCTAATCCTTCTTATCTTTGACATTGCGGTCTTCGCGCAAACGAATGCTAAGAATTTCTCTTGGAATGGCTTCATGCCTTCTCAGATATTCACTCCTGGTCTTGGGGTTGCACTGATGTTCGCGTTTTGCTGTTTTGTAGGGTTTGAGTCCACAACCATTTATGGGGAAGAAGCTAAGAATCCAAGTCGCACCGTTCCCCTGGCTACATATGTCGCCATCGCAATCATCGGTATTTTTTACACGCTTACGACGTGGTGCCTCGGCCTGGCATATGCGAATAGCGATGTTCAGAGTGTCGCCGGCGCTGACATGATCAACTTCGTGTTCAATGCCAACACGAAGTATGTTGGCGCGCTTTCCACAGAAATAATGAAAGTCTTAGTAGTCACAAGTGTATTCGCGGTTTTACTTTCTTTCCACAATGCCCTGAGTCGTTATACTTTCGCACTGGCTCGCAGCAGCTTCCTACCTCGAAAGCTCAGCCAAGTACATCCGAAACACGCTAGCCCACATGTTGCAAGCGTTGCGCTCTCGATCACGACCGTCATCGCGGTCGGAGTCTTCATGCTCACCAATGCCGACCCGATACAGCATCTCTATCTGTGGATGGTTGGGCTTGGCACCCTAGCAGTCCTAGCCCTACAGACCTTGGGTGCTGCAGCTGTCGTTGGATTCACTTTCAAGACTAATAAGTGCAGCAAATGGCAGGGCGTAATCGCTCCAACCCTAGGCGGATGTGGACTGGCAACTGCCGTTGTCCTTGCGGTAGCGAATTTTGACGAACTGACTGGTGCGAAGGAAGGTATCGCAACGCTTCTTCCCTGGTTGGTTGTAATAGCAGCTTTACTTGGGGTCATTAATGGATTCCGAGCCAAACGGGATATCCCTGTGACACCGGCGATTTCCTGAAGCGACTACCTGCCCACTAGCAAACATTGAAATTATAGACGGGTGGTGCTCAATTGTGGTGCCGCCCCGGTATGGCAAGCGACCCAGAATCCAAGGTACGGTCGTCATAAATTCGGAGAATAATGTGCACAATAATCATCCTTACAGCGACCTTAACCTGCAGCTCATTGGCGGAGTTTGGCGCGAAGGTCGGACAGGGCGTTCGATGACTGTCAGCGACCCCTTCACCCAGCAAACGCTGCTTGAAATTGCGTTGGCTAATAAGGACGACTTGAATGAAGCTTATGCTAAAGCGAAAGCGGCACAGCCCGGTTGGGCAGCAATAGGGCCATCTACGAGAGCGAAAGTGCTCCTAAGAGCTGCTCAGATTTTTGATGATCGCCATGACGAGTTAGTTGAGTGGATCATTTCCGAGTCAGGGAGCACGCGGATTAAAGCAGAGATCGAGTGGGCGTCAGCTAAAGCTATCACTCTGGAGGCAGCTTCATTTCCGAGTCGAGTTCATGGCCGAATCGTGGAATCCGATGTCCCTGATAAAGAAAGCCGTGTTTACCGACGCCCACTCGGCGTTGTTGGGGTGATAAGCCCGTGGAATTTCCCATTCCATCTTACCCAGCGGTCGCTGGCACCGGCGTTGGCTCTTGGCAACGCGGTAGTTGTAAAACCTGCCAGCGACACTCCGGTCACTGGAGGCTTACTGCTTGCGCGCATTTTCGAAGAAGCAGGACTGCCAGAAGGAGTTCTCAGCGTGGTAGTGGGCGCTGGATCTGAGATTGGCGATGACTTCGTTCTCCATCCTGCGCCAAGCTTTATCTCCTTTACAGGATCAACCCCGATTGGCCAAAATATCGCCCGCCAAGCTGGTAGCGGCGACTATTTGAAACATGTGGCGTTGGAATTAGGCGGTAACAACCCTTTTGTGGTGCTAGCTGATGCGGATCTCAAGCAAGCAGTTCACGCGGCTGTTGTAGGCAAATTTCTGCACCAAGGCCAAATTTGTATGGCTATCAATAGAATCATTGTGGAGGAGCCGATTTACGATTCATTTGTTTCCTTGTTCATTCAGCGCGTTAGTAACTTAGTTATCGGTGATCCTAAGAACCCGGCAACCTCCGTTGGGCCTGTGATCAATCGCAAACAGTTTGCCGGCTTAGTCGATAAGGTTGAACAGGCCAAAGCGGATGGCGCAACATTGGCTTATGCTGGCGAATCTGCAGGACTCGTATTCGCACCTCACGTTTTCACTGAAGTGACATCCGACATGGAATTGGCTTACGAAGAAATTTTCGGGCCTATCGCTGGGATAATGCGTGCGCGTGATGCCGATCACGCACTGGAGCTGGCTAACGCTACCCGTTTTGGATTATCCGCTGCGGTTTTTTCGGGTGACATCGAACGCGGGGTACAATTTGCTCGACGCATTCATTCTGGTATGGCCCACGTGAATGACATGCCGGTTGCAGATGCGCCTAACGTCCCCTTTGGCGGGGAGAAGAACTCGGGCCTAGGCAGATTCAATGGCGACTGGGCAATTGATGAGTTCACAACCACTCAATGGGTATCCGTTCAGCGGCACCCCCGGCACTATCCCTTCTAAGCACACACCCTCCAGTTTGCCAACTGGCTGGAGGGGTAAGCGCACACTCTTGGGGCTCGCGAGCAATTAGGCAACTTCGCTGCGACGAGCCTCAGGAATGCAAGAAAGGGAGCTCTCCAGTGTCTCTGCCACACAGCGTCGAAGCGATCGAACCAATGGCGATCTGTTACCAGCAAGTGTTGCCAAAGCCAATGAGCTGCGTGGAGCGTCAGCTAGGGGTACGTAGCGCACTCCTGGGTGACTGAATAAGCGAGTGGCTGTCAGCGGGAACGTGTCAAACGCACCACCATAGGCGACAGCAGCCAAGCTCTCAGGAATCGACTGGACATACGCTCCTATCCGGCACGCCTCATGCCGCTCCGATCCCAAACTCCAATAATCAGCCCACTCTATGGGAGCCCCCTCACCCGCTACCGCGAAAGGTTGCTCGATCAAGTCTGAAATAGAGAGGATCGAGGCATGTGCCATTTCATGGTTCGCCGGTACGGCAGCGACTCGTGGCTCATCAAACATCACATCGAGCTCAAGACGCGGATCGCAAATCGGTAATCTAACGAGCGCAGCATCTACTTTGCCAGAAATGAGCGCTTGCACCTGATTTGTCATAGACAGCTCAGTAAACACCAACCGAATACCAGGATTGCTTTGTTGATAGAGCGTGAAAATAAGGTGGGTAAGCTCACCCGCAGCATCTCCAAAAAAACCTAACTTCAGGACACCACGACTATTTTCAGCCAGGGCTCGGCATTCTAGGATCGTATTGTTCATGCTCCCCAAGAGCGTGCGAGCCTGATCTATGAATGTCTGACCTGCCTCAGTCAGGGAAACGCGATGACTGGTACGTTCAAATAATCTGAATCCCAACTCACTCTCAAGCTTAGCAATTTGAGCACTCAAGCCCGATTGGGCAATGTTCTCGATCTCGGCTGCCTTACCAAAATGGAGGGTCTCAGCAAGCCGGGTTGCCAAGAGAAGCTGTTTTGTGTCCATTGCTGGGTACCTGCTACTCACGGAGCGTGTGGAAGAGCTATCCCTTGCAAATATCATGCAAATTACTGCATTCGCGAAAAAGCATCGAAGCTCTACCCGACCTGCGGATCCCGCCTCGGCTGGCTGATTGAATGATGCACCCAATCAGTGCAGAACGCTCAAATTTATGTCAATACAGGATCTGGATGAAGCTTGTAGTCCCCCCAGTTCACACAGCGACCCTGTAGCTTATTTCCCAAAAGCTGCGAATGCTCGGCGACTCAACGAAAAACCCGCCTGATAGCGGGCAGCCAGGGCGCAGACCGTAACAATCGCTTTGAGAGGTAACACTTTAAAATACTGCGATTCCGGCCCTTACTATTCAACCATGTAGGGTGCCATGCTTTTCATTTGGCGGCCATATTCCATTCGAGTCTGAACAATGGATCTCACTGCGTATGGATTTGAAAGGCCAATCTACATAGAACTCGCAGTTTTTGAAAAAAATCAGCAATCACAAATGCTGATCAAACGATCTATAAACCCCCATTGCTCCCATACTTATTGTGAAAATAATATGACCTTAGCTTTCGTCAAGTGCACAGAAGCCGAAGCTGTATCAATGAGGAGACTACGAACCCTCATGAGCGTCAACTCTGGTGTCGAGATCTAATTCGTAATGTGCATAAAAATATTGGCAAAGTCTGAGATAATTCAAAACAACCATAATTTAAGTACATTTGGAAATAGCCATGAAGCTTAATTACCAGCAATCGCTTAAAAATTTCTCTGAAGCCTTTTCTCTTTCCAAAGAAGAAACCTCGAAAGGAAAGGAATATATTCCAGGAGGTTTTAGCAGGCGCACATTTGGCTATGGCCCGCATGCAATTTTCGTAGATAAAGGCGAAGCTCAGTATCTTCATACCATCGAAGGTAAAAAACTTCTCGACCTCAATAATAATTTTGCAACCAATGTACTGGGCCATAATCACCCAGCGATAATAAATGCAATCCAAGAAACACTACCCAATGGTTTCTCATTCGGTAATCCTACCAATCATGAACTCGATCTGGCAAAGCTGATTTGTGAGCGCATCGATTCCGTTGAGCAAGTAAAGTTTTTTTGCTCCGCTAGCGAGGCATGCTTGAGTGCCGTCCGTATCGCCAGAGGCTATACAGCCCGTAAAAAAATTGCCAAATTTGAGGGGGGATATCACGGTTTTTCGGATGACTTGGCCATTTCCGCCCACCCTAATCCAAACAATTTTCCCGGCCCCGACTCAAATCCAAAAGCGCTTCCAGATTCCGACGGAATTCCTGCCTACAAAAGCGACAACGTAATCGTTCTGACTCAAAATGATTTCGAGTCTTGCGAAAAAGTTCTTCGTGGCAACGCAGACGAAATTGCATGTTTGATCATGGAATTACAAACTTGTGCGGGCGGAATTGTAGAGCTAGATAAAAACTTCGTACAAAAGCTTAGAGCTCTTACTGAAGAGCTGGGCATCCTTCTCATCGCTGATGAAACGATTACACTCCGTGCGAATTTCAAAGGGCTGCAAAGCGAGTATCAAATTAAGCCGGACTTGACAGTCCTCGGGAAAATGATCGGTGGTGGCCTACCCATCGGAGCAGTTGGCGGCAGCAAAGAGGTCTTCCGCGTTATCGAGGAAAACCAGGTTATGATTTCTGGCACCCACCATGGGCATCCATTGGCCTGTGCTGCTGGCATTGCCTGCCTTAAAGCCATGGATGAGCATGCTTATCGACGACTCAACGAAATGGCAGCGAAGATCAAATCCGAACTGAATGATTGGGCCAAAGAGTCCGAATATCCATTTACCGTTTTCGGCTCCTTTTCGGTATTCGCATACGCATTCACAAAAGAGCTTGGCCAGACTATCAACACACATCGTGACTATTGGCATAAAATCGATGAAAACAGCATGGGTATCTACGCACTCGAAATGGCGACTCGGGGCTACTACCCGGTACACCGGGGCCAAGTGGGTCTCACACTCCCGATGACAGACGAGGACGTCAACGGCTACATTGAAACCACCAAGGACATCATTCGTCTGATTTACGCTTAAAAAATAACGGCTTGCGTGAACAGTGTAGACACGCAAGCCGTCTTGTTATTAGCATCAAAAGAGACAGTTCTAATTGTATTGTGAGACGAAACGACAACATTATCGGCGTCGCTAGGTGCCACCCTGGCTAGTTACGTAACAAACTGGTTGGCCAGTGCCTGTTGCTGAATGGCCAACGAATTAATTGCTCTGCTGACTTCTTGAGACTCTCGCGCCTGCGTTGAAAGCGATTCCGTAACATCCCGAATTGTGATCACGTTTTGGCTAACCTCGCCTGCCACTCTGCTCTGCTCCTCAACTGCAGAGGCAATCTGAAAATTCATATCGTTAATGACGCCCACAGACTCATTAATCCGATCAAATGCTTTTGAAGCATCGCCCACATGCGTTACTGCTACTTGAGCCTGGGCTACCCCTTTTTTCATTGCGCTGACTGTTTCGAGCGTATTTCTCTGCAATTGCTGGATCACGTCGCGAATTTCTTCAATGGAATCACTGGTGTTGCTCGCGAGGTTGCGAACCTCCTCAGCCACAACTGCAAAGCCCCGGCCCGCCTCTCCCGCTCTTGCAGCCTCAATAGCCGCATTCAAAGCGAGAAGGTTAGTCTGCTCAGCTACTGCCTGGATCACCTCGAGTACGCTGCCGATACGATCGCTACTGCCGGCTAGCCCTTCGATCTTTAACATGGCCGTCGATATTTCCTTCGCCAAACCCTCAATCGTGTCACATGTCGCCTTGATAATTCGCTGCCCATCCTGCGTTGCGACTCCAGCTTCACCTGTAGCATCGGCTGCCCTGGTCGCGCTATGTGCCACTTCTTGAGCTGAAGAGCTCATTTCATTCGACGCGGTAGCCGCTTGGTCAATCTCCCGGTATTGCTGCTGCATTTCAGCGCTGATTTTATCCGAGATGGTTGCTGATCTATCGGCATTGCTATGCGCCTCTAATACCAGTCGCTTCAAATCGGACATCATTGGCTGAAGCTTACCGAGGAATGTGTTGAACCACATCATCAGAACGCCTAGTTCATCCTTACGGGAATAGTGCAGTCGTTTTGTAAGATCACCCCCACTACCTGCAACCTCTTTAAGCATTTCCGAAACTTGGTGGATCGGAGTTACGATTCTTCGAGCAATCAAGAAAACTATCAATAATCCCAAACTTAGAGCGACGGCTCCATAAAGTGTTGACCAAACTGCATCAGAGAAATTGCGCTCAACCAATTTCGCCGTCAAAGCATGGGCTGGCTGCATTACAACGTGATTAGGAACGTCTAGCACAACGCCCCAATTAGCGGAGTCTGGAATAGGCTGCACCGGGAGAGACACCCGCTGGTTGCCATGCAGCAAAGCGACAGACGTCGAGCCGCCTCTAACGGAGTTCAGTAGCTCCATCGCATCATCAATGCCGGCCTTAACCAAGGGCAATCCCAGTTTTTTTGAATCTGCACTGTGGCCCGCCAAGAGTCCGGTTGGGCTGAATATACTCACTTGCCCCGTTCCTTCGAAAAGCTTCGTGTTACCTTCCTGTACCAACTGTTGCACCGACTCCAAGCTAATATCCATACCAACCACTCCAAGTACCTTTTGACCATCCAAAAGAGGAAACGAAAGCGTGGTGATCAATGTTTTCCGACCCGACGAGTCGTCAAAATAAGGAGATAACAAACACGGCTTAGCGGATGTTTGGGGACAGGTATACCAACGATTGAACTCAGTACCATCAAGTGTCAGGGCCGTATCAGAGATAACAGACTCAGGTGTCGCCTGAACAACAAGGCGTCCGTCCTGCTGCGCCGCATAGAACGAAAATCGACCGACCTCGTTGCTCCCAAGGTCATCCCTTCCCATAAATAACTTGTCATTCCCATCGAGTGAGTTAGGCTCGAAAATGATATAAAAACTGAGCAGTTCAGGGTGCGACTTTAGATTATCCGAAACTAAATTTATTAGTTCAATCCTTCCCGTTAGCGACTCCAGACTTCCATCCCTTATCATTTTGCGGACTTGAACCGCACTGGTCGAAATGTCGAGCCCGCTCTGATACGCGCCCTGGAAATATTTCTGAACAGCTGCGCTTTGAAGCCCAGCTTCAGCCACCAATATTTTGTCGGCTGCGTCCTTTAGAAGACCTTGGGCCTCCGCGCTAACTAAGCGTGTATTAACGTCAGCTCTATAGATAGCAATCGTAACGAGAGATACGACTATCAAGCCAAGGCACGCCCCCACCATTATAAGCATGCGAGACTTGATCGAATTTTTGATCAGCATCCGTACAATTCCTCTGCGCATTACAAAAAGCAAGCTGTGAAGGGAAGCTAAGGCCTGTTGATGTATCTGGCACTCATGTCAAACTTTGAATTTTTGAACGAGGCTGTTCAAGTTAACCGCAAGCCGACTTAGTTCATTACTTGCGGTGATTGTTTGATTCGCACCCTCGCTGCTTTGGATGGCTAAAGATCGAATGCTGATCAAACTCCTATCAACGTCCCTCGCGACATTAGCTTGTTGCTCTGACGCCACCGCGATCTGCAAATTACGCTCGTTGATTTGAAGAACGGAGTCAGTGATTTGCTGCAGAGACTGGCCCGCGCCCTCAGCTGTCCGTTTGGTGTTATAAACCTCCTCAGTGCTCTTACGGATAGACTCGACAGTAGTTGATGACCCACTCTGGATGGCTGCTATCATTTTTTCAATTTCCAAAGTGGAAATTTGAGTTCGATGAGCAAGTGCTCTGACTTCATCAGCGACAACAGCGAACCCCCTCCCTTGTTCGCCTGCGCGCGCGGCTTCGATAGCTGCATTCAAGGCCAACAAGTTGGTTTGCTCCGCTATACTTCGGATAACTCCCACAACCTGACTTATATCTTCCGCCTGCGCTGCCAGCTTAACCACCTGAGAAGACGAACTTTCTACGAGATCTGTCAGGGTTTCAACGGCGCTCAAGGTCTCAGAAACACGGAGGTTACCGCGCTTAGCTGACTCACTAGACTCTTGGGCAGCTTGTGAGGTTGAGGTGGCATTACGAGCAACTTCTTCCACCGCTGAAGTCATTTCTGTGACAGCCGTAGCAGCCTGTTCGATTTCGCTATTTTGTTGTTGAAGAAGTCGATCCGCAGCCTCGGTTATAGACGTCATTTCGACGGCGGCTGAACTTAACTGCATGGAGGCTTCTGAAATTTCCAAAACTGTCCCTTGGAGATTTTTTGACATTAAATTGAGTGCGACCATAAGCCTAGACACTTCATCCGATCCTGAAATCTCAAGGCGACGGGTCAGATCTCCTGATGCAATTTCTTCTGCCAACCTGAGCGAATCTCCTATTGGTCTTACAATGCTACGTGTCAACCCTATAGCTAATACGACCGTGAGCAACAAAGATACAAGAACAACAGCAGCAAGTACTTCAACACTCTTTTCATAAACCTCGCCAGCTTCGACACCCAGGGCTTTAGCTTGCTCTGCATTGAACTGCCTAATTACGTTTAGTTTATCCTGAAATAAATTGGCATTATCCGCTTGAGTAGTATTGGCGAAAGCTAGCGCGCGCTCATGCTCAGATGAATCAAGCTTAGTTAATTGTTCGAGTCCTGCAATGTAAATCCTCATTGCTTGGTCTGCGGCGTCAAAACGAGCCAAGTCTTGATCGTCGGAAATTAGGTTCTTTCGATAATATTCACTTCGAGCCTCTAAAGTTTGCACAGCATTTTGGACTTTAGACTCTGCCGCCAGCTTTCCCGCTACGTTCGTTGAATTCGCGAGCATTCTGATGCTTTCCAAGCGAGCATTTAGCAAAGAGATTTGGATATCATCAATAGTTTGCGTGCTTGGAAGCGCATTCTCTGCCAACTGCTGTCCAGCGGCCCGCAGATGTGATAACTGAATATAAGAAAACCCACCCAGCGCGATTAGAATAGCAGTGATAATCCCAAAGCATAGAGTAGCTTTTTTAGAGATACTTAAATTTCTGAAATACATAGTGACTCCGACAGTCGTTTTTCATCGCGAGCGAAACACTCAGGATGCGGATGACTTTTCATAGAAATATTATTTGGTAATGCGAAGCACAACTTTTTCAAAAGCTGATATCTGCTCGCCACGAATAAAGCCTGCAAACTGATCACTGCTTATTATCTACGAGACTAATCTCTGCATTGAACAATTCATCATCAAGCTTCTTCAAAGTACGAATACTTTTAATCAACACTCTCTTATACTCACAAAACGCCTCTGAAAGTGGATCATCCGGATCTTCATGGATATCAATTTCGAGACTAGTTGTGACGGAGTTTAGATAACTGAGACTTTCGCCAATGTTACGCTTGATTGTCGTCTTCAAAGCCTCTAGAGAAAAGTTAAGCTTTTTTAATTCCCTAGCAAGCATATAAGACGGCAGAGATGTAGCTTTGCCGGAGTCACTAACATCAATTTGCGCGGCTTTTTCAACCTCAAGGTTAGCAAGCAAGAAGGTGTGTTCCAGTGCTCTCACTGAGAAAACAATGCCGCCAACGTCTTCCACCATTTGCATGGTGAGCTCTTCGCATTTCTTAGTTGCTTCAACATAGTTATATAATTTTGACATAATAGTAGACCAGCAATGTTCGTTAGCTGTTATGGAATTATTGTTTTTGTATTCCATTACGATGAGCACACTAAAGCTGAGCCAGAACTGCTTTGCCTAGTCTCCTTCGCTTCCGAGGTATACCTACGCTCGATCCAGGACTGCCTGCGAAAGTGAATCAACACTGTCAAAACTATCAGATATTCCGATGTTTAATCGGCAGCGAGAAATCGCCGGCGTGATGATATTACGCTATCATTTCGTCTAAAATAAATGACAATAGGTTGACGATTTACGCCAAAAATGAATACATACGCCCTACATTAATGCGTGCAGGGGACGCTGAATGCTTACTAAAACGATTCAGTTCATGGCATTTTCTAATGCGAACCTAATCGACCTCGCAGGGCCCCTTGAAGTATTTTTAACAGCAAACTATTTTTCGGATCCGAAAGCCCTACCTTACAATCTATCGATAGCTTCGCTCGATAGTATCTCGACTGTCCTTCCTGGCACGCACCTCCACTCAATACCTTTAGATCAGAACACACCTGCCCCGCACACATTGATTGTCCCGGGTGGGTTAGGGATATATGACTTCTGCAAAAATCCGCGCTTCGATACTGTGTTTAAGAGACACGCTGGAAGAGCTACACGACTGGTCTCCGTATGCACCGGGGTGTTCGCCTTAGCCGCAACGGGAGGGCTTTCAGGCTGTGAGGTGACGACGCACTGGTCTGCGTATGATGAGCTTGAGCGAAACCATCCCGATGTTTTACTCAATCGTGGGCCAATATTTGTCAACGACGGACGTATCTGGACATCAGCCGGCGTCACCTCGGGTATCGACTTAGCATTAGCACTCGTTGAATCTGATTTAGGACACGCCCTTGCTTTGAAAGTGGCCAAGCACTTGGTTGTTTTCTTGAAGAGGCCTGGCGATCAAAATCAATTCAGTTCTAGCTTAGACATGCAAACCAGAAGCTCAACTTTTTCAGATCTGCACGCGTGGATGAATGAAAATCTTGTAGAAGATCTATCAATTCCCACTCTCGCTAAGAGAATGAACATGAGCGAGCGTACATTCGTAAGAAGGTATAAGACTACTACAGGCCAGACTCCGAGCAAGATGGTCGAAAAATTAAGAATTGATGCGGTGCGTCACCTGCTTGTGAGCACGGAATGCCCTCTTAAGGAAATTGCGTACCTGACCGGTTTAGGACATGAAGCAAGCTTGATACGGAAATTTTGTAAGTTTTTTGGCGTGACCCCGAATGAGTATCGCCAAAGATTTAAGTCAACCATCTGATTTTCAGGTCTTCTATAACCATATCAGCCTGACTACTCTGACTATCCAGCGAGCGATGAAGCTGTTCCGCACGTACCAAGATGAGCAAAAAGGCCCTATAAGGGCCTTCTCTCGAAGGTAATTAGTTACTCAGCCAGGACTCAACTGTCGCGGCGCCGTGCTTTGTTTTCCATTCCTTGAGCGTTTTGTGATTCCCGCCCTTGGTCTCTACGACTTCGCCCGTTTCAGGATTTTTATAAACCTTCAATTGGCGAGGCTTGCGGCTGCCCGCTTTGGGCTCGACAGCTGGAGCGCGACGACCAGTTTGCGGATCTAGGAGATTGATCACGTCCTTCAAGCTGTAGCCGTATTTTGCGAGCAAATCACGCAGTTTTGTTTCGAACTCAATTTCTTTCTTGAGGCCCGCGTCGCCCTTGAGGGCTTCCAGAGCCTGAAGCTGTTCGGCGAGGTGTTTTTCGAGTTGGCGGAATTCGGCGAGTTTGGACATGACAGGTCTCGATTAGATAGGTGATTAAGAGTGTATTGCAGTTCTGCATTTCGTGCCCGCTTCGTAACCGGGCTAGGGAAAATTCTTAACTAGCGATAATGATAGCTCGACCATAATTCCAAATAATTGTGGAGAGCTCGTCGTTCCGCCGACGAATACTGTCGACTCTCGGTTTTAGTCAGTCGTCAACATCCGAAGCCGGAGATAGCGGCTGAATTAGGTGCGCGCCCTGATTACGAACATTCCCCACATCCTTGCCAACCTTGTACCAGTGAAAATCCGTAGCAGGCCTGCAGTGCTCCATTGCGAGTTCGCGAGCTCGTTCAGGTGAAGTGTCGGGATCGACCCATTCACGGGCACGCTCAGGCGATAAAACCAGGGGTTTGCGATCGTGGATATCGACCATGCCTTCGTCACTCGCAGCGGTGATGATAACAAAGCCGTCGCGATCATCCGGCTCCATACCTTCGTGCACCTCGGCCAACCCTGCGAAGAACATCGGAATTTGCTCTTTCAGAGTAATGAAATACGGTTGCTTTTTCTTCGGATCATCTTCGTCCTTGACCCATTCGAACCAGCCATTCGCTGGCGCGAGTACGCGTCCGTTTGGCCAGAGCTGATTGAAGAACTTGCCGGTGATGACGGTCTCGACTCTCGCGTTGATCGGGTCAGGACGCTTTCCCTTCGCCCAGAATGGCGCCCATCCCCATTTGACCTTATCAATGCTCAGGCCCTCTTCCACCGGCCGGATGATTTCCACCCGCGTTGACGGTGCGACGTTGTACCGCTCGACTGGCCAGAGGTCATAGCCATTGATCACCAACTGCTTTGGCGCAAGCTCTTTGAGGTAGTGATCCATCGATTCGTAGATCGAGTAGCGTCCGCACATGCTGTCATCCGTCGAATTGTCGTACCTATGAGATTGACCGCAAGCGAACCAAATCGTTAACTGTATGCATGTACAGTTAACCTTGTAAGGCTTGCATCATGAGCATTACCCTCCTCGGCCCACTCGCTACTGGCGGTAAGAAGCTGCCACTTTATTCATCCAAGGTACCGGCGGGCTTCCCCTCTCCTGCGGCTGATCACATCGAAAAGCACATTTCCCTGGATGAGCTGTTTGATATCCGAGCTCCGCACGTGTACCTGGTAAAGATTGATGGAGACAGCATGCAAGGCGCGGGTATCTATTCCGGGGATATGGTGATCGTCGATCGGAGCATCGAAGCGGTCAGTGGCGATATCGTTATCGCCGCTTTGAATTCGGAACCGTTCTGCAAGCGCCTGCTTCTGCGCGAGAACGCCGTGATTCTCCTATCGGAAAACCCGAAATACCCGGCGAGACATGTCATGGAAGGTGACGAGCTGGTGATCTGGGGAGTCGTGAAATACAGCGTCCGCGATCATGACAATACGTGAGCCTGTCTTCGCCCTGATCGACTGCAACTCGTTTTACGCGAGCTGTGAGCGCGTCTTCCGACCCGACCTCGCCAAGACGCCCATCGTGGTGCTGTCCAACAACGATGGCTGTGTGATTGCGCGCAGCTATGACGC
This sequence comes from Pseudomonas sp. HN2, assembly GCF_020736465.1. Lineage (NCBI taxonomy): Bacteria > Pseudomonadati > Pseudomonadota > Gammaproteobacteria > Pseudomonadales > Pseudomonadaceae > Pseudomonas > Pseudomonas sp. HN2. The sequence continues at coordinate 2,209,341 of NZ_CP085885.1, read as the reverse complement.
CAAGCCTTTCGTGAAAATGGGCCAGCCGTACTTCCAGATCAAAGACCATCTACGCCGGCATGGGATCGTGGCTTTCAGCAGTAACTACGCTCTGTACGGAGACATGAGCGAACGCGTCATGACGACCATCGAATCGATGGTTCCGGCACTTGAGGTCTACAGCATCGATGAAGCATTTGCTGATTTGACTGGCATGCCTGGAGATCTGTCCGCGCTTGGCAGGCACATGCGCTCCACCCTTCTCAAGCGCACAGGCATTCCAGTCGGGGTGGGGATCGCGCGCACGAAGACGCTGGCCAAACTCGCCAACCACACAGCCAAACGGCTGCTCGATATCACCGGCGGCGTAGTGGATCTGTGCGATCCGTTCAAACGCGACTGGACGCTGCGCAACACCGACGTCGGCGAAGTCTGGGGCATTGGCAAGGGCATGAAGGCACACCTGGAAACAATGGGCATCAAGACCGCCATGGACTTAGCGAAAGCCGATCCGTGGATGCTTCGCCAGAAATTCAGCGTGGTGATTGAGAAGACTGCTCGCGAGCTGGCCGGTACCCCATGCTTGGAACTGGTGGAAGCTGATCCACCGAAGCAGGAGATTTGCTGCAGCCGAATGTTCGGCACGCGACTCACGCAGATTGAGCCGATCAAGGAGGCGGTCGCCACCTACACCCAACGTGCGGCAGAAAAACTCCGAGCACAAAACTCGCTTTGCAAGAAAATCCGCGTGAGCATTCGCACCGGCATGTTCAACCCTGAAGAAGCGAAGTATGCGAATGGAGCGCTGGTCGAGTTACCGTACCCGACCAACGACGTGCGGCTGATGACGAAGGCTGCGACCGAAGCGGTCAATCGTCTCTTTCGTCCCGGCTACAAGTACAGCAAGGCGGAAGTCCTGCTGATGGATCTGCGGCAGCATGGCGAATTCACTGATGACCTGTTCGCGCAATCCCAGCCGGCGATGGCAGACAAGGTGATGGGTGTGCTGGATGAGATTAATGGTCGCTGGGGAAAGGGAGTTCTTCGATTAGCCAGCGTTTCGGCGGCACCTGGTTGGGCGATGCGTCGGGAGTTGATGAGCCAGAGCTACACAACAAAACTAGATCAGTTGTGGACGGTGAGAGCCAAGTAGCGACCACGAGACGGGCACTTACCGCTGCAGAAATGAGCAGCCTTGAACGGCTGCTTACGGCCAAAAGCAGTCATTCAATGCTCTAAAGAATCAGGAGTGATTCAAAATATTCATCGTTCTTAGTTACTAGTTCATAAACCATTCATGCAGTATTTAAACGCTAGCTCTAAAGCTTTGCTGGACTCTGCCGATAGCGAGCTGTAGTGTTAACCTGGAGAAAGCGTCATGGATGTTAATGTTTATAAAATTGAAGATGTGACTAATGATTTTGTCTTAAATAAAATAAAGTCACATCAGAGTTTTGTTCTTGAGTGCGGCGAATTCAACAGGTACTCAAACACTTTGACGTGGCTGGAGAACGCTATTGAATCAGAAGGCATGTCTGTCAGGATTTATATGATGGCTCGCAACCTCTCGATGGGGAGTTTTGCAGGTTTTGCCGGAGCGAGCATTGTCGGTGCACCAGTGGCGCTAGGAGCGCTTGCCGTAGGTCTGGTGGCCGGTGTTGGCATCGCCGCTCACAACCTCGCGACACTGAATCCCGATTACGAGATCGGCAAAAATCCACTGTCATCTACGCTGTACGTAGACTACAAAAAATGAGAGTTCTGGTATGTGTGCTCTGCCGGACTGAATCGCCCCACGTTTAGTAGACTCTTTATATTTCTGCTTTTGGCCGATTTCTGCCTGTCGTAGCGGGCAGCAATCAGCCAGAAGCAGCGGTTCATAAGTGGCCGTTTTCGATCCGAATCGCACATGGACGAACGACGATCTCCACTTCGTAATGAGTGGTGAACTTGTCCCACTCAGCAGCCAACCTACTACAGCATTGGAAGCATTTGCGGATTGAACACGATCTCCCACAAGTGCCCATCCGGGTCAGCGAAATAGGCCGCATACCCTCCGTAGAACGTCTCTGCCGCCAGCTTGACAATCCGCGCTCCGGCTTTCCTCGCTTCTTCTAGAACCGTATCGACTTCATCCTTGGAAGAAACGTTGTGCCCTATGGTTGAGCAAACATTCCCGTCCAGAAACGGTATTCCAGTATCCGAGGCAATGCTTTTCGTCGGCCACAAGGCGAGTTTGATTCCACCGTGCAGATCAAAAAGTGCGACGGCACCGTTCTCGAACTCAGTACCAATAATGCCTTCCGTGACAAGGCCAAGCCCGTCGCGGTAGAACCTGACGGAGCGCTCAAGATCTCGTACGCCGAGGGTAAGAACAGAAATTCTAGCTTGCATGACGTTCTCCAATTTAAAAGGACTGAACATCACCAAACGGGATCGCTGTGCAGTGGAAACACGACCACCATCCTGAGCCCGTGAAGTCAGGTGAAGGTCGTGGGGTTGGACTGATGCCAACACAGAGTTGCCGAGGGAACGGCCGGACTAACCATACCGGCCCGTCTTTTTCGACATCTGAATGCTACATTGTATTAAATACCTTGTCCCCTATTGGCCTTTTTCTGCTCTCCACGAATGGGGCAGTTCGGCCAACAGCGGACACTGGTAAACGTTGTTTGTCAGCTAAAAGCTGATAATGTGGCGCACGTTCTATATTGTCAAAGGAATGAGGGCGCTTCATGTTAGATAGTATCTAATTTTAAAACTCCGACAACTACGACCAAATTATCGATGTCGAGGCATACATAGAAAGCGTACTAGGGGTGGAGGCTTGTCAGATCTCGGGGGTACGAATCGGCCCGTAGCGCATGTTTCGGGCCGATCTGGGCCCTTCACGATAGTCCGGGATCGGTCAAAAGTAGTCCATGGACACCCAGTTAATGCTTCCGGTAATGTACGCCACTCATGCTCTTTTTACCTCTCCTCAATAATAATTTGACACGACACCCAAGCCGTACAAGGATTGACAAATGGCGAGGGTCTGTATTAGATAAAAAAATTGGCACAAAATTAATAATTAGGATTAACCACTCCATGTCCAAACATATTGACCAAATTCTGAACTCAAGGATATTCAGCCAATGGCACTGGCTACAGTATCACTTTCGTGGTCTTCCTAATGGAAAACATACTGAGTTTTCTTTTGACTTTCTTAACAAGCTGGCTCTTATTGAATACAAAATCCCAGGATTTTCCGAAGAGACGATTAATCGGCTTGCATCCTATTCCGGAAGAGAAAAATACGAACCACATTACGAGCAGATTATTCAGTTACTGGTAGAAGTCGTGATTTTCTACAGACTTGCTGAAGGCTTTCTCGCGAGCAATGTAACTTTCAAGTGGGAGCCTGTAACGCAATCCTCAGAAAAAAACCCTGAGCTTTTATTAGAGGGCGGCGAATGGAAAACTCTCATCGAGATAAAGTGCCCATCCATATTTAAGCACATGAAAGACGCACAGAACAATGACACACAGTTAGGCGCCAGGCTAGGCGAAATAGATTTTTTTGATAAACTCGCAAATTCCGGCAAAGCAACAAGACCACTAGACAACAAAATAAAAGATTTTCTCGTTAGTGCAGAATCAAAATTCTCTCCATTCAAAGCGGTTGATCCATCAATCACCTCCATCTTAATTATCGCTTGGACGGAACACCTATTTGAAGCAACCTCCCCCCTTATAAATGGAATGTCTGGACTGTTAACAGCGAACTCATACTACAAAGACGTGACCGGAAACCCTGTAACTTTTCCTTCCATTGATTCTGTACTTATAACTGAGCACCTCGAACTCGTATTGAGAGCAACAAGAGAAGAGCCGCTTCCACTAGGTTATAACTCGCCGCTTGATTATGGCGCATTCTTAATGGCTGGATTTTTACCACCAGCCCACATTAAAAATCCGTCAACGGCCAACACAGCAAATACCAATGTTCTAATTGAGTTAGGAGCTGTAGAGATCGAGGAAATAAATGAACCAAGGGTTAACCCCTTGGATTATGTGATTTGGCTAGGAAGGCCTTGACAATGGTAAACGAAACTGGCTATTCGACGTGCTGAGGTCGTTAAGCCACTAACAATCTGCATTCTGTGATATCCGAGCGGCCGCTAAGGGTCGAAAACGGCTGCTGGCTCCAATGATGCAAATCTAAACCACTCAACTGCGGCCGCATGAGTTAGGCTTTGCAAACCCCCATTTACAGGATGGATAGCATGCCAAGTAACTCGGCTTCCAATATCGCCACTGCGGACGCGCTGACATTGCTTCTGCACAACCAGCATGCACTGGCGGCGGCAATCGAGGAGGTCGCCGTTTGGCTTTCAGCCACTGGCGTGGAGGTGGTTGCAGATAACGCTGTGATGGCAATAGAGACCTTAGACACAAATGCAAAAGCAATCACAGATGCGATTATGCGGATACGGCAGTCCTAATATTGCCTTTGCAGGCAGCAATCGGCCATAAGACGGTCAGGCGTGGCCGTCAGCTTTCGGCCAGAAGCAGTCACTCAAAAAATAGAACGGCTCCGAGCAAAACGCCTAACTTCACCGGTACAGTCCGTCCCTTGTAACGGGTTAGGAGTAATTTGCGTTCAATCAGATTGAGCTCCTCCTTCCAATATCTGAAACCCGTCATCAACGGGGGCATACCCGACAACTTTTCTGCTCTGATCAATAGAGAGACGCTTATATCGGTTATCTGAGACCCCATGGATAACGTGAAAACCCTTCAGCTCGGCTTCAACGCAATTCTTGAGAAGTGCGACAACATCTCTAAAACTGATAAAGGCCGCAACGTCTCTGGGACTGTGGGTTTGCCCTTGTTGAAATTTGGCTACGTTGGCAATACGGACTGCGATGGTCGTCATCTGTCCATCGTTTGCATACATCGAAGCCAAAGCTTCTCCGAACGCCTTGCTGACTCCGTAGAGATTGCCAGGTTTAGGTGCCATGCATTCCTGGATCTGAACATCCGTTGGATATCCCTCAATCACTTGGGCACTGCTTGCAAATATGAAGCGCTTGCAACCTTGTGCCTTTGCGGCGAAAAGCATGTTGTAAGTGCCCACGATGTTCACTTGAAGCAATGAGTCCATGAAATCGGCATCTGGGTCAGGGTCAGCGGCAAGATGGATGACGGTATGGATACCTTCGCAAGCTCGAAGGCAACTGGCTTGATCCCTGACATCCAGAGCGAAACGCTGTGCCGAGTCCGGAAGGTGAGTTACGTCTAGATCGGCCAAACGCAAATCGGATTTATCGTCGCGCTCTTGCCAAAAAGCAGTGCCGATCGTTCCTGCCGCACCTGTGACGAGGATTTTCCTTGAGCTCATTTCGGCATGTCCCTTATGGTAAATGTCACGCCAGCCTCCCAGCCTTGTGATCGGTTTACAACCACCGATATGAGCAATCTTGAGTTCAGACAAGCGCTGTAGCTGGCAACGCTTTCGTGCTGACCGGGCCATTGTTGGCCTGAAGTGGCCAAGCAGAAAAGATAGCCATCAGCAATATCAAAACGAGAGCGTCTTCGGTAGGAATTATTTTTCCCAGCGAACGGTATCGGCAGTAATTACCGGCCTATAGTTGTGCCCTAGCCTCTGACTAACGAGCCACAGCCTAGTCGCCTGGACAGCTACTACCTTGCCCGAGAATTCCTTCTTTTTGAGAACCTCGGCGCTGACAACGTAGCTACCACACTCAACGCAATCAACTATCGCACCATGAAAGTTGGTTTCAAGCACCCGAGCCGACGCCCCACAAATTGAACAGTTCATACGTCACTCCCTGCGGTCGATGAACTGTAGCCGAACGCTGGTTACTCTCCACCTGTCACGGATGATTTCATGACTATTCCTTGCCAACAAAAGCTGTTTCGCCTCGGCATGAAGGCACGAATGGAGACTCTGAAGACCACGCAATTCAACATAAGCGTGCGAGCTCTCACCATTGCCCTTGGGCCACTGCTGTATTAGCGCTTGTCTCAAAACTTGAAAAGCCTCGTCACCTACCGCGCGCGGGTACACGCGCTGCATCTAATCGTAGCCGGCGCTGCGCTTGTAGCTAGCAAAGGCCTCACTTAATACCTTGCTCAGAGATTCGCCGAAGACCTGCCACGACTGTTCCCAAAGCAGCTTCGCTACTTCATCCTGCACGCTAATCTCATTAATTTCCTTGGGCACTGCCCAGCTTTCAACCCGTCGCCCTTCACTTATAGAGAGCAAGCTGATGCAAATCGAATTCGACCTTAACCAAAACGACCTTGAGGCCCTCTTACACCACTGTCAATCGCACAAACCTGCAAGCTGCGACCCTAGGGAAGATCGCCGTTTGGAGTGCGCTCTCGCAGCTCTAAAAGAAGCGCTACTCGAAGCTAACGCACCGAAGTGACTAAGAATCCCTGCCAATATCGATTCCCAGAGCTATGAAAATTTGCGCTTTATGAATCGCACGACACACTGCACGTTGTCCTACACGGGAAAGTTAAAGCCTGTACTTAAGCATCGGACAACCCATAAGATCTAAGCCGCCACCAATCCATGGAGCGCCGATCTTGCCAAGCGTATTTTTTTCATACTGCCATGCCGATGAGGCGCTTCGTGATCAGCTGGAAAAGCAGCTATCGATGCTCAAGCGCCAGGGCGTTATCGACACTTGGCATGACCGCAGGATCGGCGCTGGTCAAGAAATCGATGCGGCCATCGACAACCATATCAACAGCGACGAAATCATCCTTCTCCTGGTCAGCCCGGACTTCATCGCCTCTGATTATTGCTACAACATCGAGATGACTCGCGCCATGGAGCGCCACGTCGCGAAGGAAGCGATCGTGATCCCTGTGATTTTGCGCGCGTGTGATTGGCATCATGCTCCGTTCGGTAAGCTGCTTGCCACGCCTGAGGATGGTAAACCCGTCACCCTGTGGCCTGACCGCGATGTAGCTTTCCTGCAAGTAGCGCAGGCAGTACGCAAAGCTGCAGAACGATGCCGCAAGGATGTGCCCATTCCTGCACCGCAAATCGCGCGCTCGGCGCCAACTATTCCACAGCCGCCCTCCCCGCTACCGGCCACTGGCCCCCGGTCGAGTACCTTAGAGTTGCCAAGAGCTTCACCCAGCGGGACAAAGATCAGTTCTTGCTGGACACCTTCGAATACATCGCTCGCTACTTCGAGAACTCCCTGCAAGAGCTTCAAGCTCGTAATCCTGGCTATGAAGGTGTGTATCGTAGAATCGACGCCAATCGCTTTTCTGCGGTCATCTATAAGGACGGACGGGACGTCGCTAGGGGGACGGTGTTTACGGGAGGTCAGCTGGGTGCCGGGATTTTTTACAGCCAAGGCGATTCGTTCGCGGGCAACAGCTACAACGAGTCACTTTCGGTAAACGCTGATGATCAGACCCTGTACTTGAAAACTCTGGGCATGTCCCACTTTTCCGGACACGACCAGAAGCTGTCTCAAGAAGGTGCTGCGGAGGCACTCTGGGGAATCGTCATCACGCCATTGCAACGCGAGAGATAACCTTTCCTGATCAACCACAGAGGCTTGGTGATGGAGTGGAGGCGAGACGCGCATCGGGGGCTTATCGCTTGGTGTCGATGTCTGCCATCACTTGAGGCGTTTCGAAGCAATAAGGGCATCGAAGGCCTCCTCGCTCGAACGTCCCTCCCGCATCCTCGCGACCATAAAATCCGCATCCAACCCTGCTGGGTCAAAAAACTCTCGGGCATGCCGGACGATAGCCAACCAGAGCTCGAAAGGGACTGCAGTAGTATCACCATTTCTGCAACGGTAACTTGGGCGTTGAAGCAACGCCGGCGCTCGTAACACCAGTTCGTCACACAGCCGTTGGAAAATTCGGAAGGGTGTCTCGCTCATCCCGATTAGGGAGGGATGGGTGAGGCGGTTGATCGATTGGATAGCTGACTCGGTATCGACGGTGTGCAGGCTCGATAAAAAACGTACATCGGCCTCGAACGCCGCTGGCCCGATTGACGCTACTAGTCGTTCAACAGATTCGAGGTCTGACAGGTTGTCACGGCCCAGCGTTCTTACGTGCTGCTCCATCATTCTCCGCCTGCGGACTAGTTTCCCGCTTCCCACGTTCAAGAGACCACTCTGATCCACTGGAGCAACATCGCGGGCATTCAGGAAATTGCTGTTACTCGTCATCGAGTGCCAATCGATGTTGTTCCACGTGCGCGACTTCGCGCGCCCAAGCCTCTAGAAAATCAGTCCAATCATGCCAGTAGAATCCTGCCTCCACGCGACCTGCTGGCCCCAGAGCCACCGCGAAGCGGGATCTCCAAGGTTCTGGGATGTCCGCGTCCCGAATAATCCAGCACCCTACGGGATGAGCCTCCCTAGGCAGCCGAACCAGTTCAGCGTGGTCAAGATGGCAGGCGCTCAATGGAACTTCATGATCAAGTCGTTCAAGCTCATCCAATCGTTTCAGGATCGATCGTGCGCTTTGATCACCTGGTACCAGTTCAGCGAGCTGCCATAGCGCCTTCCTTCGTTCCCGTTCTCGTAACCAGATATCACTCATTACGACGCCCTGAGAGCACGTAAGTACTCATGGTTAGTTGAGTGGGTGCTGCGCAGTTGTCCGTTAGCCTTATCCATAGATTGCAAGCCCAGGCTACGCCACCCAAGCGAAGGTCGGACGGGAGACAGGGAGTTCAGCTTCATAAGTTAGCAGCCTCTCGACTACCGCAGCAGAAACGCATGTCCAAACGACATTCCTGGAAATTAACGAACTATTATTCCGTGCTGCGCAAAATCGTTAAGGAGTGTCTTGCGACTCAGCATTGCAGGTAGCTTGAAAATGTTCCTGTATCCGTACCAGAGGCCCATAGGCATGATCACTAACCCAAGCCCAAATGTGGCCGTAGCAGCAATAATGGCGGCAGGAATTGAGCCTAGCGAGAACACAACACCTTTCAATATTGTCGATCTAGCGATCAATCGGATGTCATCCAGATCGTATTCAACTTTTCCGGCTTTGTTTTCAAAAGCGAGCACCACAATGGTCTTTTTGGAGATTCTTTTGAAATACCAGGTTCGTGGAGTCTCGGTCGCCATCGCACCGTGAATTTTCAGGTATTTCGGAACAACCACCTGTTTAAAATAGAATGTTTCTCCATTTACATCTTCAAGTCTCACTCGACTGTAAAGAGCATCAAGATCGCCTTGCGCTTGGACGTCATAATTCTTGATAGTCACGGTTATTTTTTCGAGGTCAGCCATTTTTCATCCTTAAGCGCATCGGTTTTCGGCAGGCGCGGCTATATGAATACCCATCAAACGCTTCGTGATGGCGTCGTTCAAGCGGCACATGTTTGAAAACGAAGTTGGGGTTACTGTCCTTTTCGTCTCCGATCGGGCTGAAGACAGTCGGGGCCTTTAGGCTTCAACAATCGTGCTCGCTTGTGATCACGTAATGATCTCCTCCGACACTGCGAACCAGCTTGAAGCCGTCCTTCTCGACGATACACCGCACGGGAGGTGTCGCGATTGTCATACCGTTTTTCGACACTCCCGATTGGTCGCTGTAGACAAGCGCGACATAGCGCTCCCCCACTCTCGCGGCGCCGAATAGGAATGCGTCGACACCGACCGACCAGTCGACGTGCTGAGCCCGGACGACTTCTGGAGGCAAGCCTTGTAAAGCGCTCTGGTGTTCCTCGGCCATCCAGCGGTCTCGCGCACAATCACAATTGAACATCTGCTTGATTCTCGACAATTGATGAAACTATACGAACGACGAGCGATTACTCCGACCTGCCTTCCAGTAGACCCCCAGTACCCAGTGCGATTTAGTAAATAATTGGAGGAATTGAGTGAGCCTCCAACCGCAGTCACGCTGCGTACGCAAACTGTACCCAAGGCTGTGGATGCTGAGCCCGCCGTGTCCTACCACGCTGCTGATTGGTGCGCCGGCCAGCGCAAGCGAGATCACCGCCAGCACGTCGTCCAGTTTTATACATCATATGACGTGTAACTGTACACGGCAACATGGCTACATCCTCTTTTTTGAGGACATCATCTTGTTGAAGCCAGCACTGGCAGCGGTCGTTCGAGCAGTTCGAGGGAATCTAGGCTTCACTCAGGAAAATCTTGCCCATGCAGCATCGCGCACATACCTGAGCAAAATCGAGAACGCCGAAAGCAGCCCCACTATTGATAAATTTGTAGAACTTGCCGAGGCTCTTGGCATGAGCCCTTTGGCTTTCATGGCACTAATTCTCTCGACTCATAACAAGACGCCCTCCTCTACTTTGCTCGCAAAAGCCGCCGAGGAATTGGAAACCCTCCAAGAACGCGTCAGTGATGCTGACATCGCCGCGCATCTTGCTGGATTTGATCTAGTGAAGCGGCCTGCCGCTCGACCGGTGAATCTGATCAAGCTGAAAAATGTGCTGGAGTGCAAAGAGATTGGCTTGAGCAAGGCAGAGACCGCCAGAAGGCTGGGGATGAGTCGATCAACCGTGGGGTTTCTTTGGGAACGGTCGGTACCAGTTGAAGGCTGACTCAGCGGGAGGCTTGCAACACGCTAGGGCATACCAAGCCTAAGAAGTAAGCGAGAAGAAGCAGTTGGCAGATGCGCGACCTGATAACCATATCAGGAAAGATCGCAAAGCCTGTGGCACCTAGAATCACTTAGCCACCACAAAAAAGTTCTGGCATGTAGCTATTTCGTTGGGAGCTCAGAGTCTGATTCACCTTGGTGATCTCGACATGCTTTGGGCCTTATGACGGAACCGAAAATTCAGAAGGTGTTGATTGATGCCGGAGTGCTCCCTTGCGTACCCCGACATCATCACGAAGATCCGCATCAAGCATAATGTGCCGGTGCTGTTCGCCGAGGCCATACGACTTTGATTGACCAGCGTACTCAGCTGACCGAACAAGGACGCAATGCTGAGCGTATCCTGCAAAAAATCGAGGGTGATCGCGCCGTAGGAAAGAAAATATTTCCTGACGGTAGTTCAGTGCTGCAGGGGGATTTACTTGCATCATTCACTTTTGACGGGGCTTCGGCGCACATCTTCAAGCGGAAGCAGTTCATGGCTCAGACAGCCCACACGCGCCTTCTGGAGGTTGCCAGCAGTACCGCATGGCGCTTGTGACAATCGACAGCCAACTCATGAACCAGGCAAAAGCCAATGGCGGTGCTCGTCACATGTGGGTACCCACCACAAGTCGGTCAACGAGAAACTGGCTCACGAGATCGCGCTTCTAAAGCGCTTCAAATTTGCCAAGCGCAGCGAGCAGCTAAGTCCGGATCAGGCCAGCTTGCTCGACGATTTGATCGACACCGATATCGCGGCTATCCAAGCGCAGCTTGAGGCGCTGCAACCAGCAGCTGTCGAAACCAAAGTTCGTCAGCAACCCAAGCGCGTACCACTGCCACCGCAATTTCCACGCACGCTGATCCATCACGAGTCGGACAACAGCCACTGCCAATGTGGCTGTGCCATCAAACGTATTGGCGAAGATGCCAGCGAAAACTCGACTACACACCGGGCGTCTTCACTGTCGAGCGTCATATCCGTGGAAAATGGGCGTGCGAATTTAAGAGATCAGGCTAGTCGATGGACTCTACAGATACCAAACCCAAATGGAACCGGCGCAAGGAGGCGCGGCCTGCTGAGATAATCGAGGCGGCCTTGGATATATTTTCGGAAAGTGGTTTCGCTGCTGCCAAGTTGGGCGATGTGGCGAAGAGAGCGGGCGTGGTAAAAGGTACGCTTTACCGCTATTTTGACACGAAAGAAGACCTGTTTCGCGCAGTCGTCCAGCACGCCGTTTCAATCAACCTGCAAAGTATCGAACTGATAGCTACCGGTTTTCGGGGGACGCTTCGTGAACTGGTACCTTTGATCCTCAACGCTGCAGCCGGTCGGATGGGGGATAGTCGAGTTCCAGCTCTTGCCCGACTCGTCATAGGCGAAAGTCGAACCTTTCCTGATCTGGCGACGATTTGGCACGACAATGTTGTTGCACAGATGCTGCGGTTGATGACCGGAATCATCGCCGAAGCGCAGCAGCGCGGTGAGGTTCGGCCTGGTGACCCGACCCTGTACGCTTTTTCAGTGCTGGGCCCCATGGTTGCCGGCGCGCTATTTCAAGAAATGTTCGGTTTAGCCAGTCCTTATGCCCCCGACCTCCAGGCGCTTGCCAAGCAGCATGGGGATACAGTTGTCAGGGGAATGCTGGTATCAGTGGGCTGAAGCAATAGTTGCTGATACGCAATGCGTATTCAGCGGACGCTTACGCCGGAGCTTGGCACTTAAGCGACTCACCAGACATTGCGACAAGACTGGCGTCACCAAATGCCACTTGTCCTTGGCCTCAACTAGAGTTCAGATCCCTACCAATCTGGGAACCTGTTCGGCTGGATGCCAGCGTGGTTGCGATCACCCAGCAAGCACCGTGCCCTACTGACGCGAAGGCCTCACATGGATGCCTTAACAGCCTCGTATTCATCCCAAGTCATACGAGAGTGCTCGATCATGTGGTCAATCATCTTCCGAATGTAACTATCGAGTTCAGCAAATATTTTCTCTCGCTCACGACGACTTTTAACCAACTGCTCAAGTCGCGAACCAATGTGAACGATCCTTGTACGAAGGCCTATTTGCTCCCCCGTAACTTCATCTACTTTACTGGTCAGCACTTCGAATCTGTCAAGTACTCGTTTACGCTCTCCCATGCTATCAGCCACGTACCTCGATACCACAGTTTTTATCTTTTTGAAGGGCTGATATTCTTTGGGGTAGGCTAAAAACTCGATCAAACTGAGTGCTTGCACAAACTTCGAAGTTGCAGATTGCACCTTAAGCATTTGGGAGTACAACGACAACGCATGTGCTGCAATAATGCCGACGTCTCCACCCACAGGGAATCTATCCCACTCAGGCGGCCGTAGGTCAAGCCCGAGGCCCTTGGTTATGGTATGGGTGAAAGCCGCCCCTGCTAGGAGAACGGAATCCATCCCACCAGACTTCACCAGCACAGCACCCGACATCATTGGCTTGGACGATAACTGTCCAGGGGACGCCGGCATGGTTTCAGAGGATAGGTGCTCCAGCTTGCAGTACATGTAATTGATCATGTCGAAAGACAAGGCATCTACGATTTCGGATATGCTTACTATCAACTCCATGTGACTTTGGTGATTCCCGAGTACGAGCGAATCCCAAGAAAACCTTAATGGCACCACCAGAAGAGGATATTTATTGAATTCCTGAAGGCTTACTCCAGAAGCACCGACCTGAGATGAGGCTGGCTTGGTCAACTGCTTATTATTGAGATTTATAGCATCCAAATTCAATCGGCCCTGGGGGTAGATCATGACGCCATAGGGTAGAAAAACCGAGCGATCAGTAACCAGTCGCGACAGCGGAAGTATCGCTAAATGACAGCCCTTATTGAAGTATGGGCTGTAAGTCGCAGAGAGGTCGCCCTGATCAGTCGCTTGACAAATTGATACATCATACCAATGCCTATGGTCACGAACCGCTTCGACCTCGATCGCCAAGCTTTCACTCTTTGATAAGAGTGCATCTTCCAGGTCAGAGACACCCAACCAGCACTCCAGACAGTTCCGCTCACAACCATTCTTATAGTTGGTTGGCCTGTAAAAATGCCGCTCGCTCATTCCCTTATAATCATGGATGCGGTATTCCCTGCTACAACCGCAACACGTTCTAATAATTCTCGTCTCATAGCGACTTAACGTCAGGCCATCAGTACTTAATTTCAAATCGACTACCCAATAGCTAGAGGAAATCTTCTTGTGGTTTACCAACCCGAAGGCCAGTCTCTGATTAAAGAACCGTCAGACCAAGGTATGCCGGCCAAATCCAAGAATCCGGGCCAGAGCATCGATCAGCGACTGTTTGTCCGCATGCTCGAATGTGTTGGTTCCACGAAGCTTCGCACAAAATAGAACCGCAGAGGTTGCTCAGTTTTGGGGTGATCACCATCCTGGCAAGTTGGGCGGTGAAAACACACTGATTGCATGCAGGGCCACTTACGGGCTTTCAGTGTTAGCATTTTCAGCGTCTGCCGTGACGACTGCAACGCCGCTCGATAGTCACCCCGATCCATTGCGGCCCTGGCCAACTCCAAGCATGACTAAGTCGGAAGTTTGCCACACATCCTGCAATATGATCTGCAATTTGAGACGGGGTGTACGTGTGCCTGTCGAAAACTTTGTCTGCAAAACCTGAAAGCGAGCGGGCATTCTGTTCGTTGGGATGCAACACGTTCTTTTTAGGCCTCTTGAGGGTCGCCGTGCTCTTTCCATCACGAACTCCGGTGGAGTAGGTGCTGAACCACCTTAGCTGCGAGTAACGTCTCGACTATCGCCAACGGTTCGAATCCACGCCCAGTAAATGGCGCTAGATCACAGTTCTGCTGGCCCCTACATTTACCACCATCTGCCTTCTGGGTCGCGAGACGTAACGGCTCGACTACTTCTCGGCCCTGGCATGACGACTCAATTGCCAGGGCTTTTGAAAGAAATTGAGGAGTTAGTAGTTGCAGCTGATCACGCAAGCAGGACTTGTTACCGACCATGGGGACAACGCTTGCCCGAAGGAAAGTTAACCCGGCACTTGTCGGACTGACATCATACGGAGCCTTGCACGCCATCGTGCTCAGCATGAATACTGAAGGAAATCGAACAAGAAAAATAAAAGGCAGCGTATGACCAGGCACAGACTTCCCCACCCGACCCTACCTTTCATCTCCGTCGAGGAGCATAGAAACGCTGAGATCGGCCAAGTGTCTCCAAATCAATGGTGTTTCCTCATAGAAGACCTCTGCGAATCTGGCATTCATAGAAGCTATGCTGATGCCTTGGAAGCTGCTGAAAAGGAATTTCTTAGACATACCGAATTCGCCGAGTCCAAACTTCGTACCGCGTTAGACGGAGGGGACGTCGAAGTGGCGCTTTCGATTGCGCATCTCCGAGGGTTTTGGGAGGGGTCGGCGAAACACAGAGCAACCATCGCAAGAAACGTGAAACGAGCCATAGATAGCCTAGAGCCGCTTTTAAGGTAGCAACCGGAGCAGGGACTTCCACCCTTGTAAGCACCTCCTCCACAAGTTGGAAACAATCATCAGGGCTGTTACCGAGTGTCGCTCGCACATTCGCGATGAGGATGTCGAATTAACAGAGCCACCGTGGCCATTGATAGCTAGTGGATTGGCGATGCCATGTAGCCCGGATGCTACGGCCTTCTAGGCCTTACGCATTGCTGGCTCAAAGTACGCTCCTTGCAGGTAGCGGAACCAATGCCCTAACTCCTCATCCTCACGACGGGCACAAGCTGGTTCGCCATTGTTGTACAGCTGCCCGCCCATCATGTAATGGGAAACTCGCAAGGTGAAAAGCGCTTCGGTCACCGTCATGTGATTTAAAATCCCACTGACCTTGTCTTGGGCGACGAAATAAAACACCACGATCGTATTCGCCAAGGACACCTCGTACAGCCGCCGGAATGTTTCTACCTCAGGCGCGTGTGTACGTACTACCTCAATGATGATGTTGGGACAATTAGCGCGTGGAAAGAACCGATTAGCGTCTCGACCAGCCAGATCTGGCTGAATATACGTACCGTCATCGAAGGCGATGCGCGCGTCACTTTCCTTATACCAGCGATAATCGCTTGTAACACCCGGAGCGAAAAAAACCTGCTCCGAGCGCGGAGTATTAGGCGCAAACACATAAGTAATCAAGCGATTGGCGCGGTCATTGTTTGATAAGCGCTCAAAAATAAGATCCACGCATTCATTATGAGTTGGATTATTTTCACTCCTTCCAACTCTCGCGCCAAATGATGCTCGTCCCACCCGACGAAAATGCGGGCGATTGATGTTTCTAACTGGCACTACCAACTCGTCGTCAGCGTTGAAGAGTGGCTCCTCCCTCATCCTGAGATAGCGTTCAGTTAAGATATCTGCTTCGGAGTACTGATTACCCGAAATACTGCCTGTTGCTCCCATAACCTACCTTTATTCCCTGATCAATTATCCATCCAACCTTTGTGCTGCTAAACAGAGTAAGTCGAGTCAGTTCCTGGTTCGACCACCTGCAGCGGGAAATCATAGTTAGCTTTTTAGAACAGCGGTATGACATCTATTAATGAACTCACTCTCCAAATCATGCTCGTAATACAGCGCATCTAGCCAGAAAAACCCAGAATGGGGCGTCTTATCAGCCAACGATTTCATATCGTTACCGCTGAGCTTAGGCAAGTGTAAATTTATGATCTCGAATGCGAAAGATGCAGATGCCATCGCCTTTTGCACTTTATGTGACTCCATCGCACCTACAATGCCTCTCGGCAGGCGCTCGCGAGGCTCCAACTGGTATCGCGTCTTAGCACTAAAAGCCAACTCTGAATAAATCCAGGGAGAAAGCGTGCGATCTCCTTCAGCGAACCCCTCATGCCCTTTGATACTCACGGAATTTTGAGTGTTGAAAAAGATGAAACACTCCGTTGCATCAATCATTCGATGCAACTCCTCATTTAGCATCAAAAACAGAGACGCCGCCACCTCATTGCATTTATCGTAGGAGAAGTTAGTAACGCCGCCCGCCTCTTCCTTGTCCGAGTAATGAGCATTGATCTTCAATAGCAAATCGCCCACATAGCCCCACACGCAGGAGTCTACGAAGACTTCAACACCTCGTTTCTCCAGGGAGAGCGCAAACTCGATGGCTTCACGCTCATCGCGATGAGAATGCGACAGGAACACATGAGCTTGCTGTTGTGGGAATATTTTTTTAGCGAGCTTCTTCGCGTCGATCACGTCCTTTTTATCAATCTGACCTATTATATAGTCAGCCAAGTCATTGACCGTTGCGTTGCGGGCCTGCTTACGGTAACTTTCAATAGCCGCATTACTGATCATCTCGAACGGCTCGTAGTGTTCAAGTTCAAAACCGAGATACATATTGCCCTCTATCTTTTTCACGAGAATTCGAACACCAGCTATAGGGCTGGAACTCAACTGCACAGCCAAGACTCAAGAGTTACGGCTGAATTCGTTTTTTGTGAATAAACCATCCATAGCTCATTTGCGTAGCCCCCAAGCCTTCCCCAAATGATTCTTTGATACAAACCCATGTATTCCCAAGATGACCAGCCATCATCACCCGCAGAATCAGAAGCACCGAAAATGGCGATTGCGTGAATCCCCTTTTTTCCATCGGCGACGCCCAACTCCCACGGAACCCATCGGCTATCTTTACTATTGGGACTTGTGAGGAGCACGAATCGTTTGCACTCAAAAATCCGCTTCTTTAATAACTGGGCCGTCTCTTCCGACGTGTGACTCGGCATAGCCGGGTCTACCTCATCGATATAAGGTAGCCCCCCGTGGTTAGCGATAACCTCGATGGCCCCTTCCACTAACTCCCCGTCTTTGCTGGAATGTGAAATAAATGTCAGGTTGTGCGCTGATGCAGCCAAAGATTTCGTGAAATGGCGGCTCCGAGAAGCATTGGCAGCTATATTTTTTAATTCGGTTCTGGTGACATTGCGAGCCATTTTACTCAGCCATTAATTGCTTACTAACGGTTCCAGAGGTCGGGGTAAGCCCCCTATCGATACGGTTCATTTACAAAAGCCCAAAAATCTGAGCGATCTTCAGATGAACCCTCTACGTACAATCGCTGATCCAGCTGATTGATCACGGGATACAAACCTAAGTATTCCTGCCCATCGAATCCGGAACTCACAGCATCTACCAAGGGAAGGATAGCGACACCACCTTTCTTGTAGCCGTCAAAATAGCCCAGCTCCCAAGGCATCCATTTTGAAAGCCCAGATCGGTCAGTCGCTATGTAGACTAAGCTTGAGGAGTTGCGCATGCGCTGACGCAAGCGCTCCGCCGTTTTCTTGTCGACACGCTCTCGATCCAGCTCTTCATCTTCAACCCAATCAATGTAAACGCTGTACCCCTGCTCTTTAAGCAGCGTTGCCACGCCTTTTACCAGATCTTGATCCAGCATCGAATGGGACAAAAACACGTCGAACCGCTCATCCGAGTAGGACTCAAGTCCTGCGACTTGGTCGAGCGGCTTTTCCGAGCGGCGTGCAGCAGCCCTCGCCTGCTCTTTGGTGAAGAAAGCCATCTAACACCTCTTAAGAATGAGGGGGTGCGCTCACGCGCACTCATTGATAGCCGTCTCGATCCAGGTAGGCAGATTTGCTTTGATGACCCCGTAGGCGTCATTTGAGCTTGGATCGTACACCTTAGGTGTATAGACGGTTCCGTTGGCCCGCTTCAGAGTCAAGGTGCTGAAGGGATTAGTTCCATATACCCCGATGCCAGCGTTCGGGCATTTGAGGTTATGGATACGAATACCTAGCACTGGAATACCGAGCTCCCAAGCCCTCATGATTTCGTATCGCACCCACTTACGGCTCGCGGTTTCCGCTCCGATCAAAACCACCAGACAGGTCTTACGTTGGAGATTCTCGGTGATCCAACGCTTCACTCCCTCATCCGAACGCTTGATTTCTTCCCAGCGGTTTGGGCTGACCGGTTCATCTCCATCGATAACACCCATATTACGAATCTGCTGGACGCGCAATACATCCTTGCCAAAATGAAAGCTGTAAAAAATATTACGTTTCATGGTTCACGCCCCCTCCAGTTTCTTGACGATTCTGAGCACTGTATCCTCGATAGCTTTGGCACCAGTCGAACGATCGTTTAGTTTCTTCAATTCATCAGCCAGCCAAAGATCTTCAGGCACATATGTAGCGGGGTCTGCAATCACCTTCTCGGCCAATTCCTTCGCCATATAGCCAGTCACGCCAATAGGTACCGGAACGACGCCCTGGGCAACGGCGATGTCAAATTCCTTTTGGACACCCCCGGCGTTTTCGATGCCGTTTTGGCCAACCTTATTGCCAAAGACAAACAACGCAATGCCTGACAGCGAGATCATGCGCTCGCGGTACTGTTGCCATAACACCCCCAAATCCTGGCCTTGCGATGCCACTTGGGGAAACGGCCTCATGACCAACTGATCTTCTGAATACTTCTCTGGATTTGAGTAGATGGCGTCCAAGGCACCGTTGATCACGGCGCTTCCGACCCCCCAACCAAATCCATTCACCACCCGGTAACCGGCTCGAACGAGGCTGGATGAGAGTGTGTGGATGAAGTTCAGCGCATCATTCTTTTCCCAATCACCGTATTCTTCCGCGCTACCCGCAATAAAGATAGTTTTCTTGAGGAACTGCTCCTCAATGGCTCTCAGAATCTTGGGGATGTCGTCGTACTCCTCGACCAGGAGCGTTTGGATTCCAAAACGCTTTAGGTCTTGGATGTGCAATTCCTGCTTGCGCCGGCGGTAGCGGACTGCCTCAGCATCTTCCTTTTCATACGGAGTGGAGGGCTCGCGGCGCAAGAAGCAGTAGTGCTCCCGCCGCGCATGCGGTGGCACGTGCAGTCGACTCAATACATAGTCAAGGTTCGGATCGGTGAAGCTGAAGCCAATGAACAGGAAGGTCTTGGAGATCAAATCACCGCTCAAAGCGGTGACAAATGCTTCATGCGTCTTGTAGTACTGCTCGTACTGAGATTTATGAAGAATGGCTTGGTTGGGAGACAGGGCATCGCCGTGCATTTTGTAAACCACGGCATCACGTTTCGGCCGCGTGGTCAAAAGGTCAGAAACCTGATGCTTTACATCCGGAACCCGCTGATTTTTACGCAGCGTGCCTTCAATAAGCTGGTCGTAGTTGGTCGTCCAGTATGTTCTGATCGGCAACCGGGCCAGAATTTGGTGCGATTGCGAGGGCTCCGCATGCTCGGAGAACTCATCAATGATGCGACGCGCCAGTCCACCTGATCCGCTGCGCTCGTTAACGTGAAACTGGGCGAGCGAGACCAAGTCGTGCTCTTTGTCAACCGAAAGCCCTAGTTCTTCCGCCACTTCTCGCATCAGCTCTGGCCAGTTCACATAGCCGCTGTCCCGAGAAAGCCCGGCCCCCGCGAAGACTGCGGCAACACCCTCATTCAAATCCCGAACGTACCGACGAATAAAAATTTCAATTTCTGCTGAAAACTTTTTCCGCATACAAGCGTCTTCCTTAGATACTCGCCAGCAAACAATCTGCGGCGGTCTAAGAACACGACGCAGTCTAGAGCCACTGAACGGCTCGCTAATTAAAGCTACGCCAATATCTCTGAATATAGCTGTGCGACTAAAGTCGCCTTGAAATTATCAAAAAAAATAGATCTCAAAAAACCGATTGCTGTAGTATCAAATTGGGCAAATCCATCTTTTAGACACGGATTCCAATTGGATTAATCTAGAGGACTTCGCATTCCTCCAGCCGACATTTATTCCCCTAGTTTTATATTAGTGAACGTATTGTTAATTTTGTTAGTCAAGGTTGACGCGGGTAACCGAACACAGATCACGCGAAGAGGGGATTGCCGGGATGAGCTTCGGCTCAATTTGAGCCTAAAAGGGGGCGCGGCTGTATCCGTCAGGCTGAGCTGCTTGCGCCCGACAGGCCCAGTTCTTCAGCCGGAATCTGAGCTCCGATGAGCGCAATCTTTGACGCGCTGGTCGGCGTAAACAACGAGATTAGGACAACTCGGTAGCTCAGACTATTGACTATTAGGTTACGATCTTCTTGTCGGATGCGCAGGCCCGCCAAAACCTCATTACTCACAAGTTATTCCCGTCAGGAAGATCTCGACGGCGGTGGCAACTCTCTCCTCCACATCGCGCTCCGTGACTGGCAGCCCAGCGATAGTTCGGAAATTCAGATAGGCTATCGATGAATCGCAGAAAACCGCGACGCTGATGCGGGATGATGACGTCACCAGACGGTCACCCTCCTCCCGCTGCTCCAGCAACTCCTGCAAAGTCTCATACCCGGAGTCAGTCAAAAAGGCATTTCGGGCGTGGCCACCAAGTCGAGCAAGCCACGACGAGGCGACTGAAACGCTCACAACTAAACAGCATGGGTGCCCCTGTTAACCACTTTTATTAACTGTTAACCGCTGTGGTTTACAGATCAAAAAGTAGGTTTACACCCTCAAATGTTTCGACGCAGCCGAACGGAATTCCCACTGGGATCGAAGATGTGATGCCCCTGATTCAAGAGTGTGGGATTTCTGAGCTAGACGGCTGTGGCTATGAGGACTTCTCCCAGAAGTGCTTCGAGGTCACAAGTAGCCTGCAGGAGCCTCTCCAAGAACTGCTTGCCGTTCCTTTGTTCTACACTTTGGGATATGTACAGGAAGACGGAAAAGGGCCCATCTTTCACACGGAGGTAGCGGAACTGAAACGGTTGATTAGGAACAAGCAGCCACTCGGACATATCAATCTACATGCCCGGCTTACGTTGCCAACTTATGAAGTCTTGGATTTCACACTGCTAACAACGCTCGGCACCTTGCTCGACATGCCTTACCTCAAAGGTCGAGCGGTCGCAGGACACCCTGCCGACTTTCCGGGGCACCTGAGCTATTATCCGTAACTTGTAGGAGATGAGTATCTAATCCAGAGTGGGCTCTCGCAGCGGGTCATATTTTTCACTTGAAGACGTTTGAACTGGGGGCTCCATTTCTCGTGTGTACTTCGCAGTCACCCCGCAGGTGCTTGCCATTTCTCAACGTAGCCAAGAAACTCTTCATGTGACTTACGCACGGTTTTCCAGCTGCTTATGTCGGCAAGCTTGTCTCTTGTCTTAGCCGTTGTGACCACAAGACGCCTCTTGGCGCGGGAAATACCCACGAAGAAAGTGCATCGAACCTCATGGGTGTCATTGCCCCAATAGGCCTCTTTCTCCAGACCTAGCAATATGACCGAATCAAACTCAAGGCCCTTGCTCTTGTGAACGGTCAGGATGCGAATTGACTGGTCATCAGACAGCTGGGCAAGGGCCTTGTGCAGGTCAGGCTCCTGGTCTAGTGCAGCATCAATATGCTTCTTGAGATCACGGATGACCTCCTTCAAACGATCACGCGACTCGTAATCATGGGAAAGGCCCGTCAGCAGGCTCACACCCACCATGGACAGAAACTCTTTTAGTAGCGTCCACCTCTGGGCATAGTTTTTTGCGGCGAGATCTTCGGCAGCAGTCTTGCGTGCTTCCTTGATGAACCTGTTCCAATCGTTTCGCACGGAGCCCCCATAGTCGTCATCATCGGCTGGAATGATCCGCCTCAACAACCGCGTCCAGGCTTTTGGCTCCCGCGAACCATAAAGGCACAGCAGGAAGTCCACGACGACCAAGGCAATGGGCTCGGTGGTGATGTCCTGCATTTGATTTTCGTTGCGATAGGCGATACCCAGCCCATCAAGCGCAGAGGTCAATCGGACGGTGTAGGCCTCAGGATAACTCCTGACCAACACCGCAATTTCGGAGGGTGCCACACCCTCGACGTTGATCCAAGTGTTGATCTGATGGGCAAGACTGAAGGCCTCGTCGGTGCAGTCCTTGAAAGATTGAAGCAGGATCTCACCGCCCTCGCCACCCAAAAGCTCTGCGGGCATTTCAGAACCGGGATCGAGCACTTTGATGAGGTCGTTCTGCAGCCTAAGAAGCTGAGGTTGAGAGCGAAAATTGCGGTAGATGTTTAGATGATTGGCTGCAAAATCCGCTTCAAACTTTCCGAATATGCCGTCAAGCGCGCCGGCCCAGCCCATGATTTTCTGTTTCACATCCCCGACCGCAGTGATCCGGCGCGCCGTACCACCAAAAATCTTGCTGACCAGCGCGTACTGCTCGTCCGTGCAGTCCTGAAACTCATCGAGAAACACATCACTGTAGGTTTGCCTGATGGCATTAGCTGCCATGGGATAGACGTCGAGGATCTTCAGAGCCAACGGGATCAGAAGTCCGAACTCGGTCTGGACAGGGTGCGCCTTCCCTTTGGGCACCACTCGAAAACCCGCGTCTAGCGCATCGTCGCCGGTGAGAACAGGCCGAAATCGTTCGATAATTCGCTTCGCGAAGCCATGGAATGTGTAGCTGTCGAACCGGCTGGCGTAGTCGGGCCCGCATCGCCGCCATACCCGCTCTTTGAGGTTATTGCTCGCATCCACCTTGAAGGCAATGGCCAATATCCTCCTTGGATAACGGCATGCCCCCGTGGTCAGCAGAAAGTCAGCACGCTGGGCAAGCAGCTCAGACTTACCGGCGCCCGGGCCTGCAGTCAACGCCACGCACCGTTTGACCTCCCTGACCGCTACCTCCGCATTTGGCTCCAAAATAATGCCTTCGGAGGGTTTCCAATTTTCCGGAGAGGTCATTCCGAAAGCCCTTCGATCTTGGCGATGACGAAGTCTGCTAGACGATTAAGAGATGCGGGCATCTTGGTTATCAACTGATCGTCAGTAAGCTTGGAAAGCGCTTCGATATGCGACTTGGGCTTGCTATCGAGCTTGAAGCGCTTGTGGTAGGCGACAAAGTGCTTTCGCTCGATCAATGAGTATTGGAAACGATCGTGATGACTATCGCCCAGCACGGACTTGGTTTGGCTCAGTTTCGGAACAACCAGATCTTCAGAGGCTACCCCGTACGCAGCGGGATAAGCCCTAAGCATGGAAAAATCCAGATCCATTGGCGCTGAAAAAAATACGCCCAGCGGCTCCAAATTCGCTATGCAGGATTTGTATTTCGGATCCTTCTCAATCTGCAGAAGTTTGTGGGTCTGATCATTCCATGCAGGTAGATTTTTGAGCTCATCGTCAGTCAGGTAAAGATCGCCTGGGCGATGCTTTTTCATCTCTGTCGCGACGTATTTGATGCGTCCCCATCCCCCACCGAAGCGCGCCACATCCAAATCCAAGAGGGTGACGTAAGGGATCTTGAGGCCACTGAGTAGCCTCCAGAAGTGGTTGATATGACGACCACCTAGCGGGGCAATGGTAATAGCTGCCTCATCGACTTCGAGCTTCTTTGCTGCGAGCAGCCGGGGCAGGACTATTTCCTCACTGTCGCCCTCCCCCAAGATCACCAGGCGAGAAAAATAAACCTCTGGATAGGCCTGCACTGCCTCCCTCACAAACTTGTATGCCTCGCCCTTCTCATTCGGTGGCATCAGTATCTTCGTCACCACGGTGCAGCGCGACTCGTCCAACCTCAGATACCTAACGGCTGAAGGTTCTACGCGGCGAAGCATCGAAGGCGCATGTGTCGCAATCAGAGCTTGGGAATCGGCGTATTTGGCGTCACCGACCAACCCTTTGAGGGATGACACAATTCGCCCCAGATAATGAGGCGACAGGCTGTTCTCTGGCTCTTCCAGGGCAACGATGGTGAACACCGCAGGGCGAAGTTTCTCAGCGTCAAAGGAGTCGTCATTGCCATGCAGCACCGCTCGCCCGACAGCCTGGGACGACAAAACCAGCGAGAGGTAAAGCATCGACTTTTGGCCATCGCTGAGTCTTGAAAAATCGACCAACTGCTCGCCATGACCAGGGGAGAACGACACCGAAAGATGACGCAACAGCGACTCAATTTCGTTGGCCATGAATGTAACGCTAGGCTGCGTGAAAAACTGTCCCTTGTGGAGCTCTTTCCAAGTCTTGGTCAAGCCGGCACTGAGGCTGAGCACTGATTCATTTTGAGTCAGGCTCTGGGAAATATCCGTAGTGAGCTGCTGGATCGTCTCGCGCTGCTCAGTCCAGTTCACAGCTCGAAGCAAACGCCCGAGCAAGGCGTTTGCACCATAGGCGATGTGGTCAGCCGGATCCCGGCGAGCTGGAAGGTAGTGAACCTGAATAAAGTTTCGCTCGTCTCTGGGCACCGGGGCGATGTCGACCGGAACGTCATCTTCATCAACATCTAAAACGTACACAAGGCTTTGCTCGATTTCATCGTCAATGCCAATCGTTGCATCCAGACGATACCTCACGCGGGGCACACCATCAGGGGTATCAAGGCGCATATGCCCAAAATGACTAGGAATTGTCGGGTGTTCGTTCTCGTCGTCACTAAGCTCGGGGAAGATGAACTCAACCTCAATCCAAAGCGCTCGCTGATCTGGAGCCTCTACTTCATCGTGCGGGACGAAGAAATCCGATTTACGCAATCGCCGCTGATTGGGGTCAAACGAAAAGAGACGACAAAGCGCTTGGAGAGTCGCTGTTTTGCCGGAGCCGTTGGGCCCGATCAGAAATGTGAGGTCGGCCAAATCAACGGTGACTGGTTCCGCACCAAACGACTGAAAACCACAGATGCGAACAAACTGAAGCTTCAAATTAGAATCCTTTCCTTGTGGGGCCAGCGGTGCGGGAGGAACTACGCTCCAGTCGCAATCAGACGCTCAATCGATCCAGCGGGACATTGCGAGCGCGATCGCGCAAGTAGTACAGATACGATTGAGCACATACAGCGGCCAATGGCCCCGAGGCCATTACGACGGCTCGGGGGCTTTTTCTTTGTGGGACATGACAAAAGTTCGTCTGCCGCTAAGCGTATGCGAGCATCTGGCGGATCTTGCGCCCCCAGGTTTTATCGTGGATGAAACGTTGATGGTCGTGATCGCCATTAATGATCTCGTCCTTGGTCAGGGTCGATAGGACTTCCCAATCCTCACCAAACTTATAGGTGGCGTTATCCAAATGTGAGCTCTCAAGGAGATAAATCCCACGCTTGGAAAAACCAAAGACGAAGTAGCCTTGATATCCCCCTCGGCCCGTCGCGAAGAAATCAGGCTCGAACCGAGTGATCTCTCTGATCCTGTGTTCGATCACTCCCTGCTCTGACGCCCGCAGACCGGCCAGATAGGGTTTTACGATGGCTTCAGCGCTCTTCCAAGGGTATTTCCCAGGGGGGAGCAAATCCCACTGCAACTGTCGTGCGTGCACCTTAGCGATACGCTGACGCTCAACGTCGAAGATTTCAAATTCCTGGAAAAACTCGAGCATGAGGTTGGCCAGGTGAACAAGCGCTGCGGGCGGCTCATCGACTTCCACCCGGCGAGTCACGATGTACTCCTTCCCATCGATGACGCCGAGAGAAAGATGCTCCATGGGCGGGCGAACAAAGTCGACGGGATACACATCCATTGTTCGAATTTGCACACCGCTGTGCTCTTGACCATGCCAGTCTTTCCAGCTCCGGTATTGCGGGACTGATTTTTTGATTAGCGGGAGATCTCGCCGTTTAATCTCCTTGCCGCGAGCATTGAATTCGCTGATTTTTCCAATCACCGAAGGAAGGATCGAATCACCGTCTTTTTCGAGGTGAGCAATCGCCAGCCGCGCCTGAACGACTGGATCGACTTTGTCTCGCTCAATCACAAACAGCATCTCGCGAGCACCATGCGAGTGCGCGATGATTCTGTTGACGCTGTTGATTGACTTGCCTATGACCATTGCTTTCGTCCTCGCCATCCGTGAGAGAAGCCAAAGGTAGCATACTGCCAGCAGAACTGAAGTGGCTGAGCGGTTGGCCCAATATCGTCTGTATCATGCTCAAACTTCGCATTGGTCACCCCAATCCTTTCGCACGTGCTCCCGGACTTAACAAACTCCGTTATACACAGCGATGCACTTAGGCTGGCCGATTGCCGAAAAAATAAAAACTGGAGAAGGTTCATCCGATGTACGGACGCGATATCGATCTGAACGAAGAGGGTCATTCAGATGGCATCACCTCGTAGTCGAAAATGATGCATCAGTAGACATGAGGGATCCCGTCATTCTGCATAAGCGCTTGACCAGGAGGGACGGTGTCAATTTCAAGAAACCCAGGAAATCTTGCAAAACCTATCGCGCTAGAAACCTCGCCACTCCAGCACTCACGCCTCGCTTATCACTGGGGCCAGAGCAAAAATCTTTCGGTCAACGCTCGAATAGTCGCTTCTTATTTTTCAGCTGGATTCGTCGGAGCTGAATGTTCTGGCATTAGCTTAGGCTGGGATATCGGCTCGCTAATTGTTGGTGGCGGGTTTGCAGGTACGGGCGCTGAAATAGGGGGCGCCAGAGTTGCTACCGGCGATGCCAAAGGAGGCGTGGCGTAAAGGAAGGCGAAGACTGCAATACCCATCGCTGCAGCCCCGAGCATCGTAAGACCTTGGTAACTGATCCTGAAAAAAAAGCTCTCGGCCTGTTCAATAGGATCGCCGACCATCTTCTTGTATTCGGACTCCGAGAGGAAACGATACAGTTTCGATTGCCAATCCTGGCGTAACTGCCGCTGAATATTTATGAATTTACGACCCGACATCACGTTCAGCGTCGTGTAGCCGAATGCAACCGCCATCACGAGTGAAATAAGGTATGGGTTGATCTGCAGAGTTAGTCGCGCAGCGATCAAGCCCAGGCCCACAGTCAGCGCTGTCGAAATCGCTGCGATCGCCTGACGGGTCGCATCTGTCGCTTTGGAAGTTTCTTCAGTGACTGCCTTGCGAAGGTCTCCTAGGGATTTGAGGGTATCCTTGGTGATCTCCGAGACAGCCATCTGATAGGCGATCTTTCCGCAATCCAGCGCCGCAGAAAGGTTATCTCTGAAGTACTGAAGTGCCTCTCCATCCGCCCTACCCGATCGAGCGATCTCAGCAGACAGCAGGATGTGCTTCACTTCGGCTTCGCGCGCATTGTCGAACACCCAAACCGCAGCGTCCTGTACAACCTTGAAGTCGTTCAGCGTGATCTGCGGGGCGCCATTGATCGCTTTCGGGAGTGTGAGGTTTAGCTTAGGTGGCCCTCTGAAACTGAGCTTGCTCCCGGTCGCATCAATCTCGTTCGCGAAACACCGGCTTAGGGCGTCAAAGGCTTTGGTTGCCCAGACAATGTGCAGCGGGTCAGTCTCATCGAGCTCATGACCATCTGCAAGCAACCAGTGGCGAACATCCTCGGGCACGGTGCGGACGTCGGCTGACTCTTTTACTAAAAGCCGGGGCGACTTTGTCGCTTGAGATTCGACATAGGGCTCGTCTAAGCCCCAGTCGCTATACGCGCGAGCACGAGTGTTGAAGGGCTTCTGCAGTCCCAGGATGTGCCATCGTGATGCGGAATGACCGTTGTCGAGGAAAGCCTTAAACCCTGCCTCTGTGGCTATGTACAAAGCCGCAGTCTGATCGTGCTGCTCTGGTAACGGTTTTAAGAGCTCCGCACGAAATGGCCCGAAAGCCTCATCCCCCTCTTCAACCTCGGTTTCGCCACCGGCGCTGTCGTACGTGGTGATCGACCAGGCGGCAGAGGCAACTTGAACGATCGACCGAGCAGCATCAGCAGACAGGTTAGACACGATAAGGGCTGCATTACCCTCAGTGATCAGCGCCTGACCTTTACGCGATAGGTCGTTAAGTAGGTTGGCCAGCTTTTGGTGTGACAACGCTGTCCTCCGTGACTCTGTCGGTATCCACGATGATTTGCACCTTGCCCCCTTCCAGCTCCACGACCTTTACGTTCGGGTTTTCAGCCCTGTCGGGGAATAGGATGGTGACGCCTTCGGTCGTAACGATCTTGCGCATATACGGCTGCCGGAGGATCTTGCGATCAGGCTTGAAGCTGAGCTCATGCAACTTGCTTTTTCTAACGCGCGTGCGAGTCTCTTTCTCAAGGCGACCAGCAATCTTGTCATCCCCTGGGTGACCAGCAGCCAGCATCACCGCCTCCACGATCGCATCTTCATCGATCAGAGCCCGATTCCCAAGGCTTGCTTGTGCTTTCTTTAGGGCCTTGGCCACATTTTTGCCAGGAAGGTGCTCGATACAGGCTTGAAGCGCCCCTTTGAGCACTTTACGGGTAAGCTCGCTCAACTCCGTGTCGGAGACATCCCTAGTCACCGACAGAAAGTCGGTGAAGTAATCTGCCAGATCTACGCCATGCTTCGTACGATCAGTGGCCGAAACATTCTTGTCTGCAACACCATTAACCACACGGACGAGCGCCGTCTTCTGGATAGCTTTCTTTTCGTCTACCAAGGCGTTCACGATTCGGCGCAGCTTATTGCCCGGAGCTCCGTCGTTTTGCTCCAGCGCCAGCTTGTAGTCGTACTTGATCAAGCTATAGATCTTCACGCTGGGGTCTTTGACCGACAGCTCGAACATCAACAACACCCCGTCAGCACTACCGAGGACGTGAGCCCGATTGAAGCTAGCAGCCAGGCTCTGAGCACCTATCACAAACGACGTGGCCCCGACTGCAATCGCTTCAATTTCATTCCGCGTCGTGGAGACAGCCTTGAACATGAACACTGGCGCAGCAGCCATATCCACAATTTTACCGATAAAGAACGCTTCCTCCTCCAGCGCACGCTCCGGCAGTGCCTCGAAGTTCTTGGTACCCACCACGTGCAGGATCATCCGAGTGATCTTGAGTGAATCGATTTCTTCGTCCGAAAAAAAGCTCATGCAATCTCCATGTCGTAGCTCCCTCCTATACGGTAGGAGAAGTGGCTCGCCTCAGCAGGTATAGAGGCGGCAGTGCCGCATCCGTTGCAGCCTTGCAGAGGCCGAATCCATGCCCGAAAACGTAGGATTGGTAGAGATGCAGTGATCGGAGCATATACGTAAAGGCTGGCAAGCAGCCAGTATTTGGATGACGTGTCAATCACTGCCTAGATGGGGAATGAACAAGCTGCGGGGCAAACAGGCGGAGAGAATGTGAAGGCCATCGAGAAGATCAGCTCTCGAAGCAACTGAGGCTGTTTGAAAGTGATGGAGGTGAGGCGCCTGAGTTTTTGCGCTTACAAAAGCTATCAAAGCACATACCGTTCGTCGGGAAAAATCCAACCTTTTCTGACTACCGAAAATGTCAACGTTGACACGATTTTCTAGGGCTTATCGAATATAAAAAATCATATATCATATTGATTATAAAGGCTTTTTTGAAAAATAACTCAAAATGTCAATATAGGGCCCAATCGGATAAGAATGTAAACGGTGACCGCAGCAACTTCAGCTATGGCTGGTTGCCGGTACAGTCCGGCCAGTACGGATCCTGCCTGACCCAGGTCGATTTCAAGGCGAAGAAGGTCATGCCCCGCCCTTCGATTCGCGGCATGATCGCCCGCACCTATTTTTATATGAGCAAACAATACGGACTGCGATTGTCGAAGCAGGATCGGCAGTTGTACGAGGCGTGGGACAAGACTTACCCGGTACAGGACTGGGAACGTCAGCGCAACCAGAGCGTGGCGTGCGTGATGGGACGCGGCAATGAATTTGTCGGCTCGGTAAATCTGAAAGCCTGCGGCTGATCGCAGCGCGAATAAAAAAGGCCTCGAGCGTTATGCTCGAGGCCTTTTTCATGTCCGGCGTTTTACCTGGGTTGAAAGCGCTTCGCTTATGGCGTGAGCGGATGCTCAATCACCACCGATTCAATATTTTGTTTCTTGGCTTTTACCAACGCTGCATCCACCTGCACCTTGCGCGCCTCGGCCTCGGCCTGAGAGTTGAACGGACCGATCAGGATTCGTGTTTTACCGCTGCCATCCTTGACGACCGTCGGAACGAAAGCGTGCTCGATCAACCAGCCGCTCAGGTCACTGACGGCCTGAGGCGTTTCGCCACGCACTTCCAGATCCCACTGTGGCGCGGCAGCCGCCGGCGCAGTTGCAACCTTCGTCTCGGGCTTCGGCGCATCTACATTTTTGCCTTCACCGCAGCCTGCCAATGCCAGTGCCGCTACCAGCCAAACCAATTTGCGCACAACGCTGTCCTCGGAATTCGTAAAGCGGCGATCTTATCATTCATAAATACTTCGCGAGCCCCGCAAAATGGGCACAAAACAACGAGAATGATGATTGCAGCCTCTGTATAGTTACGCCCTGGGAATTAATGCCGCATCTGCGCGTCAGAAAGAGGCACCCAAACCGTGAGACTTCGCACTAATCTATAGATACCACCGACCTCTGCACTGTCTGAATCAGGTGCCCTACAAAGCAATCAAGGAGAAGACCATGCTGATACTCACCCGCAAAGTCGGTGAAAGCATAAACATTGGTGATGACATCACGATCACCATCCTCGGAGTCAGCGGCCAACAGGTTCGCATCGGCATCAACGCTCCGAAAAACGTGGCAGTGCACCGTGAAGAAATTTACCAACGCATCCAGGCTGGCCTGACCGCTCCGGACAAGCCGCAAACGCCCTGAGCCACACTGCATCACGTAGCCAGTCCCTTTGCCGCCGCGCAAGACTGGCTAAAGATTCACGCGCCGTTTAGCCATCCGCATTTCCCCCCGCTGGGCACGGCGCCTGAAGCATGCTGACTGTCTTGATTTGCCCCCTCTAACTCCCTTGCGCCGATATTACCTTTCACTCCTGGAGCTGGCTGTCGGACGTTTCCGATACAGAGCGGAGAATTTCGCCCTCTAAGCGAATATCACCCCACGAGCCATGCCTGTGGCCGCGACCATCATCAAAACCAGAAGCAGCGCTTCAACGTGACTGATCCGCGCGTACAACCTCGCCCGTCCGGTATCAAGCGCTGCGCCGCGCGAGGATGCGATGCGCCATTTGATCAGGGTTATCATCGGTGCAAGCTCCATGAGAAGGATCAGCACAAACAGCGTCATCTTTAGATGAAACAGTGGCTGATGCAGGTAATAGTCAGAGCCCTTCTCGTAACCGCCAAACGCACGCATCCCGCCCGTGACCAGCAGTGTCAAAGCCGCAAGTCCCCACAGGTTATCCGCGAGCAGAACCCGCGTAACGTGTTCATTACCCGCTGCGAGCTGGCTGAACGCTCTGCCGCGCGTCAGCACCGCCCAGACAGCCAGGGCAAACGCGAATAGATGAACAGCCGCAAGAACCCACTGACTCAGCATCGACGCACTCCCTTACAAAGAGTTGAATATCGGCCAGTCAGTAGTAGACGAAAAAGCGGGGCCTCGCCTGGAGGTCAGGGAGGGACAGGAGCCAAATGCCAAATCGCAGGCAAAAAAAATCCCAAGCAGCTGATGGAAGCTTGGGATTTAAAAATGCATAAACCGTGGTGGTGAACGCGGAATGGATGTTACTTAAATTCACAATCACCAACAAGGTTTTTTCGATAGCCGGTTGCAGGAAAAAAGCTGTAAGCCTTTAAATATGCAGGCGTTTTTCCACGACGGATCGGAAGCGGAGCGCACCAGAATGGCGCTTGATCGTTTTGCGGAAACACTAATGAGGCGGAATTGAACAAAGCGAGGCGAGATTACCAGAAGCAAGCGTTGCGCAAATCCCAGACAACAAAAAAGGGCTCACCTTTCGGTGAGCCCTTTCAGACCGCCCAGCAGAGCGGATTTTGTTTGGTAGGCGCGATTGGACTCGAACCAACGACCCCCACCATGTCAAGGTGGTGCTCTAACCAACTGAGCTACGTGCCTGCTGTGAGGCGGCATTCTACGGAATTCCGGAGGGGTGTCAACACCTTTTTTTCACCTAACCCTATGAATATGCAAAATATTTAATTTCGGCTTAGCAACGAAGATTTCCGGTGGCTGGCGGAGGTTTTTCAACTCGGGTAGGATCGACGCACTCGTAAAATATATTAAACAGAGGCGGCAGGATGGCGAACACCCAGAGTCTTATTACGCCGCGTCGGCCACTGCCGTACCGCCACGTCCTGTGCTGCAGGATGATGTGGAGACGGACGTCTGTGTGATCGGTGCCGGGTATACCGGGCTGTCTTCCGCCTTGTTCCTGCTGGAGAACGGTTTTCGCGTAACCGTACTGGAAGCCGCCAAGGTCGGTTTCGGTGCCTCGGGGCGCAATGGTGGGCAGATCGTCAACAGCTACAGCCGCGACATTGATGTCATCGAGCGCAGCGTCGGCCCCAGGCAAGCGCAACTGCTCGGTGAAATGGCCTTTGAAGGCGGCCGGATCATTCGCGAGCGCGTGGCGAAATACAACATCCAGTGCGACCTGAAGGACGGCGGTGTGTTCGCCGCCCTCTCCGCCAAACAGATGGGTCACCTTGAATCGCAGAAACGCCTGTGGGAACGCTTCGGACACACGCAGCTGGAGCTGATGGACCAACGCCGCATCCGCGAAGTCGTCGGTTGCGATCAATACGTTGGTGGCATGCTCGATATGAGTGGCGGCCACATCCATCCGCTGAATCTGGCGCTCGGTGAAGCGGCGGCGGTCGAGTCTCTCGGCGGCACCATCTACGAGCAATCTCCCGCCGTGCGCATCGAGCGCGGCGCCAATCCGGTCGTGCATACGCCGCAAGGCAAGGTCAGGGCCAGGTTCATCATCGTTGCTGGCAATGCCTACCTCGGTAATCTGGTGCCGGAACTGGCGGCCAAATCAATGCCGTGTGGCACTCAGGTGATCACCACCGAGCCTTTGGGCGATGAGCTGGCGAAGGCGCTTTTGCCGCAGGATTACTGCGTGGAGGACTGCAACTATCTCCTCGACTACTATCGCCTGACCGCCGACAAGCGCTTGATCTTCGGCGGCGGCGTGGTTTATGGCGCTCGCGATCCGGCGAACATCGAGGCGATCATTCGCCCGAAGATGCTCAAGGCTTTCCCTCAACTCAAGAACGTCAAGATCGATTACGCCTGGACCGGCAACTTCCTGCTGACCCTGTCCCGCCTGCCGCAGGTCGGACGCTTGGGCGACAACATCTATTACTCGCAGGGTTGCAGCGGTCACGGTGTCACCTACACGCACTTAGCGGGCAAGGTCCTCGCCGAAGCGTTGCGCGGTCAGGCCGAGCGTTTCGATGCCTTTGCCGACCTGCCGCACTACCCCTTCCCCGGCGGGCAACTGCTGCGCACACCGTTTGCCGCGCTGGGCGCGTGGTACTACGGGCTGCGCGATAAATTCGGGAGGTAAAAAAGGGCCGCGTAGTGCGGCCCTTTTCATTTACACACGGAACTCAGAGCTGATCCCGAGCAATTCCGCTGCGAATCCTCAGGATATCCGCGAGCACCGCCAAAGCGATTTCCGCCGGCGTCTTGCTGCCGAGGTTCAGGCCGATCGGCGCGTGAATCCGCGCCAGCTCCACCTCCCCCAGACCGCCAATGCGGCGTAAGCGCTCGAAGCGTTTCTGCGATGTTTGCAGAGACCCCATTACACCGATGTAGAACGCCTCGGTGCGCACCGCTTCCATCATCGCCAGATCGTCGATACGCGGATCGTGGGTCAGCGCCACCACCGCGGTGTCGCGATGAGAGCCACCGTCGGCAATGAACACCGAAGGCAACTGCCGACGGATCTCCACGCCATCGAGCACGACACCTTCGAGCACTTCATCGCGCGGATCGCAGAGAATCACTTCGAAGCCAAGCCCTACCGCGAACCCGGCACAGGCCTGAGCCACACTGGAATAGCCAGCGAGCAACAAGCGCTGTGCTGCGCCGATACGAATGCGCACCCGGTCGATCTCACGCTCGATCCGCGCGCCCTGCTCACGGTCAGCAAACAGAGTACGCGCACCGCTGGTCAGATCGACTTCGCGAAGCAGACGACGCTGCCCCAGCAGCGCCGATTCCAGTTCACGCAGATGCGCCTGCACCTCGCAGTCGGCGTCAAGTTTCTCTACCAACACATCGAGAATGCCACCACAAGGCAGGCTGACCCGCGATCGTGGATCGTTGCCTTCGCCGTAGCGCACGACGCTGACCGCCTCGAGAAACGCACCTTCGGCGACGCGCTGAAGAAAATCCTCCTCGACGCAACCTCCCGACAGCGAGCCGATCCACTGCCCGCCGTCGTTCACCGCCAGCAGCGAACCCGGCGCGCGCGGTGCCGAGCCGTAAGTGCTCAGCACCGTGCACAGCCAGATTCGCTGCCCGGCCACCGACCATTCCAGCGCCCGGCGCACCACTTGCAGATCGAGATGCTGCATATCAGTGGGCCTTGTGCTCGACGCTCGGCGCGTCGGCTTGCAGCTTCTGCACGTCACTCACCGCCAGCTCACCACTCTGACCACCCCAGCCTTGACGCAGGTAGTTGAGCAGATCGGTCAGTTGCTCAGGACTGAGCTTGTCGGCGAAACCCGGCATCGGCTGCATGTGCTCGAACCCGGAGAACTTCTGTTCGCCAATGCCATCTTCGATCACTCGCAACAGGTTACGCGGATCGTCCAGACGCAACGTGGTGTTACCGCGCATGGCCACTGCGATGTGCGGCTTGCCCTCACCGCCAGCCGCGTGGCAACCGGCGCAGACGTTGAGGTATTCCTGACGGCCGCGCTGGGCACTCGGGCTGAGCTTGTCCAGCGGCACTTCGACGAGCTCTTTGGCTGCCGGCGGTTGTTCGCCAAGCAGGAACGTCGCCATTGCCGCCAGATCAGCATCGCTCAAACCCTGAGTGCTGTTGTGAAACACCGGGAACATTTCGTTGAACATCGTTCCTTGCGCGCTCATGCCGTGCTTGAGAAACGTGCTCAGATCCTGCTGATTCCAGCCGCGCGCGGCCAGGTCAGTGGCCAACAGGCTCGGCGCCAGATAACCATTGAGGATGCCTCCGGTCATGCGCTTGTCCATTTGCATCGCGCCGGGCAGGCCGCGTGGCGTGTGACATTCACCGCAGTGACCGAGGACATCGACCATATATTGGCCGCGCTTCCAAGCCTCACTTTTGCCTTCGGCGGGCTCAAGCTTGACGTCTTTGCCATAGAGCATGTTCCAGCCGGTCAGGCCCAGACGCACGTTGAACGGAAAGCTCAGGCTGGTTACCGGTGCTGCGCGTTCGATCGGCGCGATGGTTTTCAGATACGCGTGAATCGCGTCGGAATCGGCGCGCGGCATCAGGTGATACGAGGTGTACGGCATCGCCGGATAGAGATTGGCGCCGTCGCGACGCTTGCCTTCGGTCAAGGCAGCGAAGAACTCGTCATCGCTGTACAGACCGATGCCGTGCTCTTTGCTCGGGGTGATGTTGGTGCCGTAGATCGTGCCGAATGGCGAAACGATCGGCAGGCCGCCGGCATAGGGCGCGCCACCCGGTGCGGTGTGGCACGCCATGCAATCGGCGGCGCGAGCGAGGTATTCGCCGCGCTTGACCTGATCGTCGGCGTGGGCAAAAAACGCTGGCGCAGCGACGCCAACCGCTAGGGCCATGCGGGTCAGTAAACGCTTCATGCTCAACCCTCCTTGACCAGGCCGAGATCGCTCAGCACGTTGCGCGTGGCGTTGTAATAACGCACGTACCCGGTGCAGCGGCAGACGTGGTGGCCAAGACTGTCCTCGATCACCTGTTCAAGCTGACTTTTGACGATCGGCTGACGTTGCAGCTTCTCGACCAACACCGTCGCGGCGTTGACGAAGCCTGGCGCGCAGTAGCTGCACTGGAAGGCGAACTCGTCGACGAAGCGCTGCTGGATCGGGTTCAGCTCAGTGACTTGGCCCTGCTCGTCGCGTTTGGCGTGGCCTTCGATCGTACGGACTTTCTTGCCCTCGAAGTAATGCGCGCCGGTAATGCAGGTGCGCACCTCTTCGCTGGTGCCGTCGGGGTTATCGACGATCACCACGCAGGCGTGGCAGATGCCCTGGCCGCAGCCCAGACGCGAGCCGGTGAGGTTTTTGTATTCGTGCAGGTAGTCGATCATCGGCAGGTCATCAGGGATGTCCACCGGACCGACGGATTGACCATTGAGGGTCAGTTGAAGCGGACGGTTAGCCATTGAGGGCCTCCTTGATGCGCGCAGCGGTGATAGGCAGGTCACGAACACGGTTACCGATGGCATGCGCCACGGCGTTACCGATGGCACCGACGATCGGGATCATCACCACTTCGGCGATGCCTTTGGACGGATCGCTCGGCGACAGCGGCGGCAGGATTTCCGCGGTCTGCTTCCACACCGCAACGTGACGAGCCATCGGCAGACGGTAACGGTTGAAGTTCCAGTCACCCTCCCCCGGACCGCCTTCATACAACGGCATCTCTTCCATCAGCGCATGACCAATACCCATGGCGATGCCACCTTCGAGCTGGCCCTTGACCAATTCTTCCACCAGCACGCGGCCGCACTCGATCCACGAATGGTGATTGAGCACTTCGACTTCCGCCGAGCCTTTGTTGACCTTCAGCTCGACCAGAGTGGCGACCGGGCTGTAATAGGTCACGGCGGCGTTGTTCAACTGCACCACCGGGTAATTGACGTTCTGCCGATCGAGCAGGTGGAAGCCAGCGCTGTTCATCTGCGCCTTCTTCGCTTGCGGCGCGCCATCACCGTACTTCACCGCCAGACCGTCGAGCGGCAGGCGCTCGCGCACGCCGTCGATGCTGTACTCGGCCTCGGCCCAGCTCCAGCGGTTGAAACCATGCACCGTGGCGCCCGTCACCAGACCGCGTTCGTGGGCGCGTTTGGCCAGTTCCTCGAAGCTCAGCGGCTGCATGCCGTTGGCGGTCAGCTTGCCGTCGACCCAATGCGCATCTTCCCGGCGCACTACGTAAGGGTTGGCCTGGCCGCCGTACGGACCCTGGCGCCAGATCTCCAGTGCCGCCGGCCATAAACCGTGGTTGAACAGCACGCGCGCCGCTTCCCGGGTTGCATGGCTGAAGTAATAGGCGGAGTTGGTCGCCGACGACGCTGAGGCCAGCTTGCCGACCCAGCGCGGGTTGCGCAGCAGATTGTCCTGCTCGGCCTGGCTCATGATGTACGGGTTGCCGCTGGTGATCAGCTGCATTTCCTGCCATTCGGTTTCGCCGGTCTTCACATCGTGCGCCGGGCTGCCGAGGAAATCGGCGACGACCAAGGCTTGCGAAGTGGACATGCCGGTGCCGATTTCGATACCGATGTGGCGCAGGGTGATGCGCCCGTCCGCGGTGAATTCGATGCTGGCCATCGGCGCTTCGGAGCCGGTGCCGAAGTCTTTCTGGCAGATGGCGAAACCGACGCCGTACCAGTTATCCGGGTCGGCCGCTTCACGTTGCTGCTTGATCGTGTCGCGGTTTTTCCAGACCTCGTGCACCGAGGCCTTGTCGAGAATTTCGTGCAGACGCAACGCACCGGCCGGAATCGCACCCTGGGTGTTTTTCATGCCGGAACGCAACGCATTTCTGCGGCGCAAATCGATCGCGTCGACACCCAGACGATTGGCGATCTCGTCGACCATCATTTCGGTCGCCGCCATGCTTTGCAGGGTGCCGTAACCACGCATCGAACCTGCCTCTACCGCCCGCGAGTGATACGCGGTGACTTGCAGATCGTTCTGTGGCATGTAGTAGATCGACTGCGCTGCGGTGGCGCCCACTGCTGCCACAGATGGGCTGTAATTGACCCGGCCACCGCCGTCGACGCTCATCTCGGCGCGGAAAATCTTGAAGGTGTAGTCGTTCTTGTCCACGGCCAACTGGTAGCGGATGTCGAACGGGTGACGCTTGATGCCGCTCTGGAACTGCTCGTAGCGGTCGTTGGCCAGACGCACCGGCACACCGCCGCCGTACAGCACGGCCAAGGCTGCGTAGTAGACAAAAATGTTGTGGTCTTTGGAGCCATAGCCAACGGTATAGCCTGGGTGCATGTTCAGGTTGGCCAGGCCGAAACGCGACGGCCCGATCATTTTCGCAGTCTCGGTCGCGACTTCCAGCGGGCACTGCGTCGCCACGACGAAATGCAGGGTTTTGGTTTTCGGGTCGTACCAGCCGTTGCCGTTATCGGGCTCGAGTGCGGCCGGTTCGATCGACGGCGTTTTGTAGCGCTCATCGAACACCAGCCAGTTGTCTGGCGGCGTGTCGATCTCCTGCTTCATGCGGTCGGCGTAGAACAGCCCGCGCTCGGTGAGGTTGCCGTGCAGGTTCGGCGAGGCATTCCACACCGGACGGCGGTTCTTCAGCATCGGGAACAGGATCGAATCCTTCAGGCTGGCGAATTCGTCTTCGTCCGCCGAGGTCGCGCCGCCGACGCGCACGTAGCGGAAGCTGCCGTAGGGATCGCCTTCGTAGAACGGCACTTTGGCGCCGTAACGAATCGCTTTGTCATTGAATTTCAGTTGGTTCTTGGCCTGACGAAAACGCTCGAAATCGTTCCAGATCAGGATGGCCACCGGGTGACCGATGAACATCGGCACTTTGCCTTCGGGAAGCAATGGATCGGGAGCGTGCTCTTCGGGGAAGACGATGCCGTCCTTGTCCAGATCGGCAGCGGTGACGATGCGATCCGGCTGCAGCTCGGCGCCGAGCCACGACAGGTCGTAGCCTGCATAGATGCGGTCGGCCTTGATGGTTTTCAGCAGCATCGCGTGGCCCTGTTGCTCAGGCCAGCCGGGCATGTCCTTGGCACGGATGTCACGGGCGAAGACTTTGCTGCCGCAGACCTTGGACAGGGCGTCGTTGCGTTGCCGCGCCTTGCCATTGTTGCCGAGCCATTTCTCGGACGGCACGGTGACGCTGTTTTCCATCAAGGCAGCCAGCGCCTGACTGCTGAGCGGCGTAAGCGTAACGCTCACACCCGCCACCAGCCCGCCCTGGAGGAACGAGCGCCGGGATATTTCACGGTTGGACATGGATCATCCTCTGGGCGGTTATAGGTCCGCCCTTGTGGTTATCTACTGGGGATCTCGAGTCGTGCAGAAGCTCTTTCTGGCGAAGCAAAGAGCTGTGTTGACAGTGCAAAGCTGACCGAAAGGTTAACTTTAAAGGTTTCCGCGCCCGCAGCAAACAACCAGTTACAAAAACCTGACTAAATAATCAAAAAAATCAATGCGACGTGGGATCGCAGCAATTTGGTTTGGAATCAAATCCTTGTAGGAGTGAGCCTGCTCGCGATGGCGGTGTGTCAGTTGCGGATACCGGCGACTGGAATATAGCTATCGCGAGCAGGCTCACTCCTACGGAAGGATTTGTGCAGGAGTTCGAGAGAGGGATAGCCAAATTTCAGACACAAAAAACCCCGGTCTTTCGACCAGGGTCTTTGCTATCGATCCGATTCAGCCTGTGGCTGGTTTCGGCGCTTCAAGGCGTTCAGTGGTCCTTGAGGCAGATATGGCGCAGCGGACGGGACTCGAACCCGCGACCCCCGGCGTGACAGGCCGGTATTCTAACCGACTGAACTACCGCTGCGTATCGCTTTGAGCTTGCGCTCAAGTAACTCGTGTTGATCGCAGGCTTCGGTGCCTGGCAATCGCGAATCAGATAAATCTGACTCGTAAAATATGGCGCAGCGGACGGGACTCGAACCCGCGACCCCCGGCGTGACAGGCCGGTATTCTAACCGACTGAACTACCGCTGCGCGTCGGTGCAGGCACTTTCAGCCTACTCTCTTGCTTGCGCAAGCTTCTCGGGAGTGGTGGGTGATGACGGGATCGAACCGCCGACATTCTGCTTGTAAGGCAGACGCTCTCCCAGCTGAGCTAATCACCCGTTTGCATCTCCGAGGCCGCGAAATTTACGCAGGTGGCGAAGCTAAGTCAATAGCAGGATTGGAGTTTTTCTGAAAAAGACAAAATTGCTTCATTCCTGAAGAAGCCATCGACCCATAGACCGCATTCGCGAGCAGGCTCGCTCCCACAGGACGCGGCTTCGCTTGTTATTCGCTGTAGATCATCTTTTTCGTCATACCGCCATCGACGACGAATTCCTGGCCGGTGACAAACCCGGCATTGCGCGACAGCAGCCAAGCGACCATCGCCGCCACGTCCTCGACGGTCCCCACCCTGCCCGCCGGATGCTGAGCATGATCGGCGTCGGCCAATGGTTCGGCGCGACGCACCGAGGGATCACGCGCATCGATCCAGCCCGGGCTGACAGCATTCACACGAATTTCCGGCCCGAGGCTGATTGCCAGCGCATGGGTCAGCGCCAGCAACCCGCCCTTGCTTGCAGCGTAAGCCTCGGTATCCGGTTCCGACTGCGCGGCGCGGGTCGAGGCCAGATTGACGATCGAACCGTTGTGCGCACGCAGATAGGGCGCACAGTGCTTGGCGAGCAACATCGGCCCGCTCAGGTTCACCGCCAGCACCCGATTCCAATAGGCAAGATCAAGGCTTTCCAGGGTGATGTTGTGCGGATCGGCCACCGCTGCGTTGCAGACCAGGGCATCCAGGCGACCGAACTGCCCCAGCACCTCGGCCACGCCCAGCGCGACCTGATTTTCGTCTGCGACGTCCATGGCGATGAACCAGGCGTTCTCGCCGAGCACCTTCGCCACTTTCGAACCACGCGCCCGATCGAGATCGGTCAGCACCACCTGCCAGCCTTCGCTGATCAGCCAGGCGGCGATGCCCAGACCGATCCCGCGTGCAGCGCCGGTGACCAGCGCCACGCGGCCATGGGTACTGGCCGCCGGTGTGGACAACTCGATCACAATGCCGCCAGACCGCGCGCCAGATCAGCTTGCAGGTCAGCCACATCCTCCAGACCGACCGCGACGCGGATAAGGCTGTCGCGAATGCCTGCTGCTTCACGCTCATGGGGCGCCAGACGG
Source organism: Pseudomonas sp. HN2 (assembly GCF_020736465.1). Taxonomy (NCBI): domain Bacteria; kingdom Pseudomonadati; phylum Pseudomonadota; class Gammaproteobacteria; order Pseudomonadales; family Pseudomonadaceae; genus Pseudomonas; species Pseudomonas sp. HN2. The sequence goes on along the minus strand of NZ_CP085885.1, from coordinate 2,167,988 downwards.
CCGTGGGAGGTGGTGCTCGGATGGGTGATAGTGGTTTTGCTGTCGCCGAGGTTGGCAGTGATCGAAATCAACCGCGTGGCATCGATAAAGCGCCACGCGCCCTCTTTGCCGCCCTTGACCTCGAAGCTGACCACGGCACCGAAGCCCTTCTGCTGGCGCTGAGCCAACTCGTGCTGCGGATGGCTCTTGAGACCGGCGTAATGGACTTTCTCGATGCCGTCCTGCTGCTCCAGCCATTCGGCCAGCGCCTGGGCGTTGGCGCAGTGAGCTTTCATGCGCAGGTTCAGCGTCTCGAGACCTTTGAGGAAGATCCACGCGTTGAACGGGCTGAGGGTCGGCCCGGCGGTCCGCAGGAAACCGACCACTTCCTTCATCTGTTCGCCGCGACCGGCGACAACGCCGCCCATGCAACGGCCCTGACCGTCGATGAACTTGGTCGCCGAGTGCACGACAATGTCCGCGCCGAGCTTCAGCGGCTGTTGCAGCGCCGGGGTGCAGAAGCAATTGTCGACCACCAGTTGTGCGCCCTTGGCATGGGCGATTTCTGCCAGCGCGGCGATATCCACCAGCTCGGCCAACGGGTTGGACGGCGACTCGACGAAAAGCAGTCTGGTGTTGGATTTGATCGCCGCATCCCATGCCGACAGATCGGCCAGCGGCACGTAATCAACTTCGACGCCGAAGCGTTTGAAGTACTTTTCGAACAGGCTGATGGTCGAGCCGAACACACTGCGCGACACCAGCACATGATCGCCAGCACTGCACAGACTCATCACCACCGCCATGATCGCGGCCATGCCGGTTGCCGTGGCGACGGCTTGCTCGGCGCCCTCCAGCGCGGCGATGCGCTCTTCGAACGCGCGCACGGTCGGGTTGGTGTAACGCGAATAAACGTTGCCCGGCACTTCGCCGGCAAACCGCGCCGCCGCATCGGCAGCGGTGCGGAACACGTAGCTGGAGGTGAAGAACATCGGATCACCGTGCTCGCCTTCCGGCGTGCGGTGCTGACCGGCACGGACGGCCAGGGTATCGAACGCTACGCCTTCGAGGTCGCTGTCCAGCCGACCGGCATCCCATTCCTGACTCATGCTGTCTCTCCTTGCTGTGTTCTCGAAAAAATGTCAGATACAAAACCGGCCCCTCAGGGCCGGTGGAAACTCAGTTGTTGTACAGATCGATGATCGCACTGACTGCCTGGGTCTTGACCTTCGAGGCATCGTTGCGCGCCTGTTCGATCTTGTCCAGGTAAGCCTCGTCGACATCACCGGTCACGTACTTGCCATCGAATACCGCGCAATCGAAGTTTTCGATCTTGATCTTGCCGCCGCCGACCGCTTCGATCAAGTCAGGCAAGTCCTGATAGATCAGCCAGTCGGCGCCGATGAGATCAGCCACGTCCTGGGTCGAACGGTTGTGCGCGATCAGTTCGTGCGCGCTCGGCATATCGATACCGTAGACGTTCGGGAAGCGCACCGCGGGTGCCGCCGAGCAGAAATAGACGTTCTTCGCACCGGCTTCGCGAGCCATCTGGATGATCTGCTTGCAGGTGGTGCCGCGTACGATCGAGTCGTCGACCAGCATCACGTTCTTGCCGCGGAACTCCAGCTCGATGGCATTGAGCTTCTGGCGTACCGATTTCTTGCGCGCAGCCTGGCCGGGCATGATGAAGGTACGACCGATGTAACGGTTCTTGACGAAGCCTTCGCGGAACTTCACACCCAGGTGATTAGCCAGTTCCAGCGCCGCGGTACGGCTGGTATCGGGAATCGGGATGACCACGTCGATGTCGTGCTCAGGACGCTCGCGCAGGATCTTTTCGGCGAGTTTCTCGCCCATGCGCAGACGCGCCTTGTACACCGATACGCCGTCGATGATCGAGTCCGGACGCGCCAGGTAGACGTGTTCGAAAATGCACGGGGTCAGCGACGGATTGGTCGCGCACTGACGGGTGTGCAGCTTGCCGTCTTCGGTGATGTACACCGCTTCGCCCGGTGCGAGGTCGCGGATCAGGGTAAAACCGAGCACGTCCAGCGAAACGCTTTCCGAGGCAATCATGTACTCCACGCCTTCGTCAGTGTGACGCTGGCCGAACACGATTGGACGAATGCCGTGCGGGTCGCGGAAACCGACGATGCCGTAACCGGTGATCATCGCCACAACGGCGTAACCGCCAACGCAACGATTGTGCACATCGGTCACGGCGGCGAACACGTCTTCTTCGGTCGGCTGCAGCTTGCCGCGCTGGGCCAGCTCGTGGGCGAACACGTTGAGCAGCACTTCCGAGTCGGAACTGGTGTTGACGTGACGCAGATCGGATTCGTAGATCTCTTTGGCCAACTGTTCAACGTTGGTCAGGTTACCGTTGTGCGCCAGGGTGATGCCGTACGGCGAGTTGACGTAGAACGGCTGGGCTTCGGCCGACGTCGAGCTGCCGGCAGTCGGGTAACGGACGTGGCCGATACCCATGTGGCCGACCAGACGCTGCATGTGACGCTGCTGGAACACGTCACGCACCAGGCCATTATCCTTGCGCAGGAACAACCGGCCATCATGGCTGGTCACGATACCGGCAGCGTCCTGGCCGCGGTGCTGGAGCACGGTTAGCGCGTCATACAGCGCCTGATTGACGTTCGACTTACCGACGATACCGACGATGCCACACATGCGACGCAACCCCTACTTAATGGATCTGAACTGAACAACACTCACTGAGGCGTTTTCGCCGTCGGCAAGAGCTGCTCCTTGAACGGAATCTCAGCGGGTACGCTGATTCCGCTGGCAAGCCACTGACTGCTCCACCCCAATATCAGGTTCTTGGACCAGTCGGCGACCAATAGAAACTTGGGCACGAGCTGTGATTCTTTCCACCACCCGTCCTGCTGTACCGGCCCCAGGCTCAACAGCCCGACCGCCACGACCACCAGCAACACGCCACGCGCTGCACCGAAGGCCATGCCGAGGAATCGATCGGTTCCGGACAACCCGGTGACGCGAACCAACTCGCCGATAAGATAATTGATCATTGCGCCCACGATCAGTGTGGCGACAAACATGATGGCACAGCCCGCGATCACGCGAGCCGATGGGGTTTCGATGTATCCGGCGAGGTACTCGGACAGTGAGCCACCAAACATCCAGGCAACCGCTCCTGCGATGATCCAGGTCAGCAGCGATAAAGCTTCTTTTACGAAGCCGCGGCTCAGACTGATCAAAGCGGAGATGGCGATGATTGCAACGATCGCCCAGTCAACCCAGGTAAATGGCACAGTGCAGCCTACAGACGGATAAGGCGGCGCATTTTAGCAGAGCGCATGGCTGTCGGTAAGCTGCGATTGTCAGTGGTTTTCAATCGAGGTGATAGATTTCAGCCACGTTCAGGCTGAAAACGGACAACGAAGCCTTTGAGGTTCTGCTGGCGACTCAGCAGATCGCGCAAGCGATCGGCTTCGGCACGCTCGATCAGCGGACCGACGAACACCCGGTTCTTGCCATCAGCCGAACGGATATAGGCGTTGTAGCCCTGGCTGCGCAGGTTTTTCTGCAGGCTTTCGGCGCTGGCGCGGCTCGACAGACTGGCCAGCTGCACCGACCAGCTCACCGACAGACCGTTGGCATCGACGCGGCTCTGCGTGGTATCGGGCTTGCTCGTTGCCGAGGTGATCGGCTGGGCCGGCGCCGGGATCGGCTTGGCCACCGGTGGCGGCGTTGCCGGGCGGGCAATCTGCGCAGGGATGGTCGGTGCTGGCGCAGCCGGGGCTGCCGGAGCAGCCGGGGCGGCTTCTTCAGCGACTTCTTCGTCCGTCGGCACCGGCTCTTGCGGCAGGGCTTGCGGTTCAGGCACGGCGACCGGATCCATTTGCACTTGCGGCATCGTCGGAGCTTGCGGCGCCGCCGGGGCCTCGACCGTCACCTGACGCTGCTCGTCCTGGCGGGAAAACAGCATCGGCAGGAAGATCACCGCCAGCGCCACCAGCACCAGCGCGCCAACCATGCGCTGCTTGTACGCTTTATCCAGCAAAGCCATTTGCCGCTTCCTCCGTGGAGCGCCGGGCCAGCCATTCAAGGGCCTCGGCGACACAATAAAATGATCCGAACAACAGAATCTCGTCATCACTGGTCGCTACCGCGCACTGGCCTTCCAGAGCAGCGGCGACGCTGTCGTAGGACGCGACCGCAGCGCCAAGGTTCTGCAGCGCTGCCTGCAACTCTGCGACCGGGCGCGCGCGTGGCGAATCCAGCGGCGCGACAGCCCAATGCGCGACACTAGCATTCAATTCGCCAACAACACCATCGAGATCCTTGTCACCCAGCAGGCCGAACACCGCCAGGCGCTTGCCAACCGGCGGCCGTGCGGCCAGACGCCGCGCAAGGTATTCGGCGGCATGCGGGTTGTGACCGACGTCCAGCAACAGATTCAGACGCTTGCCATTCCACTCGAATGAACGACGATCAAGGCGTCCGACCACGCGCGTCGCCTGCAATGCAGCGACAATCTGTTCGGCATTCCATGGCAACCCCGTCAGCAGATAGGCTTGCAGCGCCAGCGCGGCGTTTTCCATCGGCAGATCGAGCAGTGGTAAGTCGCGCAGTTCGACCGCTTGGCCCTGTGCATCGGTACCGCGCCACTGCCAATGCTGCTCGGTGATGCCGAGATCGAAATCGCGTCCACGCAGGAAAAACGGGCAAGCCAGCTCGCGGGCTTTATCCAGCAGTGGTTGCGGGGGATTCAGATCGCCACACAGGGCCGGTTTCCCTTGCCGGAAGATGCCGGCCTTCTCGAAAGCCACGGATTCGCGGGTATCGCCCAGATAATCGGCGTGATCGACGCCAATGCTGGTGACCAGTGCGATATCGGCATCGACCACATTGACGGTATCCAGACGTCCGCCCAGCCCCACCTCAAGCACCACAGCGTCAAGCGCGGACTGCTGGAACAGCCAGAACGCCGCCAGGGTACCCATTTCGAAGTAAGTCAGAGAAGTGTCGCCGCGGCCAGCCTCGACCGCAGCAAAGGCTTCGCACAGCTGGGCGTCAGTGGCTTCGACGCCGTTGAGCTGCACCCGCTCGTTGTAACGCAGCAGGTGCGGAGAATTGTAGACCCCAACGCTCAGGCCCTGCGCGCGCAGCAACGAAGCCACGAACGCACAGGTCGAACCTTTGCCGTTGGTGCCGGTGACCGTAATCACCCGAGGTGCGGGCTGGCCCAGCCCCATGCGGGACGCGACCTGTTGCGAACGCTCCAGGCCCATGTCGATGGCCGACGGATGCAACTGCTCGAGGTAGGCGAGCCATTCACCAAGGGTGCGCTGGGTCATACGTTGGCAGGCACCGGCGGCACCACGATCGGCTCGATCGGCGCGGCAACGAACTTCGGCGTCGGCTTGCCGGTCATCTGCGCCAGCAGGTTACCCAGACGCGGGCGCAGCTCCTGACGGTGAATGATCATGTCGATCGCGCCGTGCTCCAGCAGGAATTCGCTGCGCTGGAAGCCTTCCGGCAGTTTCTCGCGCACGGTCTGCTCGATCACACGCGGGCCGGCGAAGCCGATCAGGGCCTTCGGCTCGCCAACGATGACATCGCCGAGCATCGCCAGACTGGCAGAAACACCACCGTAGACCGGGTCGGTCAGTACGGAGATAAACGGAATGCCTTCTTCACGCAGACGCGCCAGCACGGCCGAAGTCTTGGCCATCTGCATCAGCGAGATCAGCGCTTCCTGCATGCGCGCGCCACCGGAAGCGGCGAAGCAGATCATCGGGCAGCGGTTTTCCAGTGCGTAGTTGGCAGCGCGAACGAAGCGCTCACCGACGATGGCGCCCATGGAACCGCCCATGAAGTTGAATTCGAATGCCGAAACCACCACCGGCATGCCCAGCAAGGTACCGCTGACCGAGATCAGCGCGTCTTTTTCGCCGGTCTGCTTCTGCGCGGCAACCAGACGATCCTTGTACTTCTTGCCGTCGCGGAATTTCAGGCGGTCAACCGGCTCCAGGTCCGCGCCCAGTTCGTTGCGGCCTTCCGGATCGAGAAAAATGTCGATACGCGCACGTGCGCCGATGCGCATGTGATGGTTGCACTTGGGGCAAACGTCCAGGGTCTTTTCCAGCTCTGGACGGTACAACACCGCCTCGCAGGACGGGCATTTGTGCCACAGACCTTCAGGCACCGAGCTCTTCTTGACCTCCGAGCGCATGATCGAAGGGATCAGTTTGTCTACTAACCAGTTGCTCATGCTTTCTTTCTCCAGTACCGGCGGCCCGAACGCTCTGGTTCGCAGCCCCGCGTATGCCCTTGAGCTAAATTCATGTGTGTGGCGATGATTGGGGAACGGTCGCGGTCAGCGCGAAACATGACTCGCATACGATTCAGCAACCCTCAGCCGCGCCTGCTTTGTGCAAGTGCATTGATGGACGGCGGCAGACTGCCAGCCGTCACATCGACGATGTATTGCCGCGCACCGCGTTGATGAATGCGCGAATCTTGTGGTGATCCTTGATGCCTTTGCTCGCCTCTACCCCGCCGCTGACATCCACCGCATAAGGTTTGACCCGCGCTATCGCGTCCGCCACGTTCTCCGGCGTCAGGCCTCCGGCCAGAATCAGCGGTTTGCTCAGGCGTTGCGGAATCAGTGACCAGTCAAACGCCTCGCCGGTTCCACCGGGCACCCCTTCGACATAGGTGTCGAGCAGCACGCCACTGGCGCCGGGAAAGGCATCGCAGGCAGCAGCAATGTCATCACCCGCCTTGACCCGCAGCGCTTTGATGTACGGACGATGCCAGCCTTCGCACTCCTGCGCGCTTTCGTCGCCATGGAACTGCAGCAGATCCAGCGGCACCGCATCGAGGATTTCTCCGAGCTCGCAACGGCTGGCATTGACGAACAGCCCCACGGTGGTAACGAATGGCGGCAGTGCCTGGATGATCGCCCGCGCCTGCTGCACGTTCACCGCCCGCGGGCTCTTGGCGTAAAACACCAGGCCGATCGCGTCGGCACCGGCTTCGACGGCGGCCAGCGCATCTTCGATGCGGGTAATGCCGCAGATCTTGCTGCGAACGGCTGACATGTCAGGAAAACCTCAAGGCAAAATCCGAAAACGTCCCGGATGGTAACAAAAGCGTTCGAGGGCGTCAGCCGTCAAGTTCGGAGAAACCCGTAAGGAAATGTGGCCCGATAAAGCGCTCGGGCAACGGAAATTCGTCGTGATACTCGACCTGCACCAGATACAACCCGTAGGGATGCGCCGTGACCCCGCCCGAGCGACGCTCGCGACTTTCCAGCACTTCCTTCATCCACTCCACGGGGCGCTCACCGGCACCGATGGTCATCAGCACACCGGCAATATTGCGCACCATGTGGTGCAGGAACGCGTTGGCACGAATATCGAGCACGATCATCTTGCCGTGACGGGTTACGCGCAGGTGATGCATCTTCTTGATCGGCGACTTGGCCTGGCACTGACCAGCCCGGAACGCGCTGAAGTCGTGGGTACCAATCAGGTACTGCGCGGCCTCGGCCATGCGTTCTACGTCGAGCGGACGGTGGTTCCAGGTGATTTCTTCGTTGAGGTGCGCCGGGCGAATCTGATCGTTGTAGATCACATAGCGATAACGCCGGGCGATGGCTTTGAAGCGGGCGTGAAAATGCGCGGGCATGACCCTCGCCCAACTGACGCTGATATCGTGGGGCAGATTGATGTTGGCACCCATGACCCAGGCTTTCAGCGAGCGATCAACCTGAGTGTCGAAGTGCACTACCTGGCCGCAGGCATGCACGCCAGCGTCGGTACGCCCGGCGCATTGCAGTGACACCGGCGAATCGGCGACTTTCGACAAGGCTTTTTCAAGCTCTTCCTGCACCGTCGCCACGCCGGTCAACTGCCGCTGCCAGCCGCTGTAGCGCGAGCCTTTGTACTCAACGCCCAGCGCGACGCGGTAAAAGCCGTCGGGCGCCATTTCGGCGACCGGGTTATCTATGTTTGCCAAGGTGGGACAGCCTGCTGATTTGCAAAGGCGGGCATTATAAGGCGGCGGGCCGGGGATGCCAGAGTTCTCTGTCGCCAGTTCGGCCCCAATCGCGAGCAGGCTCACTCCTACAAGGGGTACGCATTTCAACTGTAGGAGTGAGCCTGCTCGCGATAGCGATTTTCTGAACACCGCAGAAACGGGCACAAACAAAAACGGCAGCCTCACCGGGCTGCCGTTTTTGTTTGTTGCTGAACTCAGACCAGGTTGGAAAGCATTTCCTTGGCCTCGCCCCGCTGCTTCTCGTCACCCTCGGTCAACACTTCGTTGAGGATGTCACGCGCACCGTCGGCGTCGCCCATGTCGATGTAAGCCTGGGCCAGATCGAGTTTGGTCGCCGCTTCGTCGGTACCGGCGAGGAAGTCGAAATCATCTTCGCCCAGGTCATCACCCAGCGCTGCGTCCGCTTCGGTAAAGGTCGGTTCGGCCATGCTTTGCGACAGGCGATCGAGCTCGGCATTGACGTCGTCCAGTTCAGCCGCGAACGCATCCGGCTCGGCGGCTGGATTGGTGTCCATTTCGTCGGCCAGTGACAGGTCGAAATCGGCTGGCAACTCCAGATCATCCTGCGGCACCTCAGCCACTGCCGGCGTCTCGACCGCAGGCAGATCTTTCACGCCTTCGTCCAGATCCAGCAAGAAGTCATCTTCAGCCAAAGTGGCCGGCGATGGTTCGGCGCCAAGGTCCATGTCCAGATCGAAGTCCGACAGATCGTCGAGATTGTCTTTCATCTCGGTCTGCTCTTGCAGCACCGAGGCGAAGCTCAAATCGTCTTCAGCCGGGAATTCATCCAGCTCGACCGGCGCTTCTGGCTCAACCGCTGGTGCAGGGTCGACCGGAGTGATGTTGTCGAGATCATCCAGGCTCAAATCGAACGCCGTGTCCAGATCATCAGTCGCAGGCTCAGGCGCTTGCGGCTCGTCCTGCAACAGATCCTTGACGTATTGCGCGTCCAGTTCGGCAGCAACGGCCGCCGCCGCCAGCCCACCGGCAGCGACCACGGCCATGGCCGGGAAGCGGCTTTTCAGTGCTTCGACCTTGGCGAAGTTATCGCCATTGGCCACCAGTTGACGCTCTTGCGCGACGAACGCATCGCGGTCGCCCTGCTGGCCGTAGACTTCCATCAGTTTCAGGCGCAGATCACTGCGTTCCGGCTCGAGGCTGACGCCCTCTTCCAGCAGCGCGGCGGCCTGGTTCAGGCGACCGGCATTGATGTGCGATTGCGCCTTGTCGAGCACGTCATCCGAGCGCTCGCCGGCCGGGGCCACCAGCGGCGCGGCGATCGGCGCAGCCATCACCACCGGAGTGACAACCGGTGCGGGCGTTGGCGCAGGTGCCGGAGCAGGCGTGTTGAGCTTGACGCTCGCCGCGGGAGTTTCCAGGCCAGAGAAGCTGCTTTCCGGCAAATCATGCTCGGCGGAAAACTCTTGTTCTTCAGCCAGGGCGCGGGCCATGCGCAGATGCTTTTCAGCTTCCTGCTGGGCTTTGCGACGACGCGCCAGCAGCAACAACAGAAGCAGCAGAACCACCGCACCGCCACCGATCAGGCCGAGCAGGATCGGATTGGTCAGCAGGTCGTTGAAGGCCTTGTCATCGTCAGCAGCAGCCGGTGTGGTTTCGACCACCGGTTCTACAACCGGCTCCACTGGCGTTTCCGCCGGCGGCGCAATGGCCGACTCCGGGGTGGGCGAAGCCGCTGCGGCGTCCGCCGGAGTCGCCGGCGGAGTCGCGGCCAGTTCGGCGGTAATCGCCGGCACCGGCGGCACAGCACCGTTGGCGCCAGGCGCAGCGCCCGGCGCGACACCGGCACCATCGGCCTGCATCTTCGCCAATTGATTGTTCTTCAGCTCAATCAGCTTCTGCAGCTTGTCCAGCTGACTTTGCAGATCAGCCATGCGGCTTTTCAGTTCCTCGTTGTCACGACGGGTCGTGTCGAGGTTTTCCTGAGTGATCGCCAGCTTGTTGCTCAGCGCCTTGGCATCACCTGCCGGGCCTTTCGCCCCGGGCTTGGCGTTTTCCGCCGAGACCAGGCTCAGGTTGTCCTGGGTGTTGGGCGCAGCCCCCGTGTTGCCACGGCCGCGATTGGTCGCGTCGAGTTGCTGCTGACCGGTGCCTGGCTTGGCCACGTAACGACGGCCCTGACGCCAGGCTTCGTTCTGCGCCGCCACTTCAGCGATGGCTGCTGACTGTGGCAGCGCCGTGCTTTGTACCGAGTCCGGCAGACGCAGCACCTGACCGGTTTTCAGACGGTTGATGTTGCCGTCGATAAAGGCATTCGGATTGAGTGCCTGAATCGCCAGCATGGTCTGCTGCACCGAGCCGCCATTGCGCGCCTTCGCGGCGATTTCCCACAGGGTGTCGCGCGGTGTGGTGGTGTATTGATTGCGATGGGTGGCGCCAGTGGTTGGCGCAGTGATGGTTTGCGACGGCGCTGGTTGCGCGGCAGCGTCAGCGGTCTGCGGCGAGAACTTCGACGGATCCAGCAGCACGCTGTAATCACGCAGCAAGCGGCCATTGGGCCACATCACTTGCACGAGGAACTTCACCATCGGTTCCGACAACGGTTGGCTCGAGGTGACGCGCAACACGCTTTTGCCGTTGGCGTTGAGCACCGGGGTGAAGGTCAGATCATTGAGAAACGCCTGGCGGTCGACGCCGGCCTTGGCGAAATCTTCGGGTGAAGCCAGGCTCGGCACCACCTCGGCGGCGGTGAGATCCTTGACGTCGAGCAGCTCGATTTCAGCCACCAACGGCTGGTTCAGGGTCGACTTCAGGGTCAGCTCCCCGAGCCCGAGGGCATGCGCCATACCGGAGGACAGCGCCGAGGCGGCCGCTATTGCTAACACCAGTTTGCGAACTTGAACCATAGCCTCATCCTTTGTTTGAACGTTCCTCGGCCAGCGAGAAGCTTTTGAATACCGCTGCCGTAAGGCATTGCGCGCGACGACGGAAGTCGCCGCGCGCGATCATTTCTGTGCTGCCCCGGAAAGTCCCGGAGAGTGACTCGTCATCGATCGCTTCGGGCAAGCATAGCGCGCACCTAGAATCAGTCGACAAATTGTTGCCAAGTATCTTTTACAGCAGGTCTTTTATCAACAACTCAGCCAGTTGCACGGCATTGAGCGCCGCGCCTTTGCGTACGTTATCTGACGTCAGCCAAAGATTTAGTTCCGCCGGGTCGTCGACGCCGCTGCGCACGCGCCCGACATAGACCACGTCCTGCCCCACTGCGTCGCCGACAGCGGTCGGATAATCGCCGGCATCAACCAGCTCGATGCCCGGCGCAGCTTCGAGCGCTGCGTTGACCTTTTCCAGGTCAACAGCACTACCTGACTGCAAGGTCACGCTAAAGCTATCGCCAAAAAACACCGGGGCTTGAACGCAAGTGGCAGAAATCTTCAATAAAGGTTTCGCCAGTACCTGCCGCAGCTCACGTACCAGGCGTTTTTCCAGCAGCGTATGGCCCTGCGCATCCGGCGTGCCGACCTGGGCCAGCAGGTTGAACGCCATCTGCCGATCAAAGAACGTCGGCTCCAGCGGACGCATGTTCAGCAGTTCGGCGGTCTGCCGCGCGAGTTCGGTGACCGCCTCACGACCTTGCGCAGAAACCGCCAGATTGGCGGTGACGTTGACGTACTGCAGGTCGATCAGATCGAGCAGCGGCGCCAACACCACCGCAAGGGTCGTGGCCGACGGACTTGGGCTGCTGACCTGGAACGGGCTTTTCAGACTGGCGAGGACTTCGGCATTGGCCTCCGGCACCACCTGCGGCGCCTGATCCGCCGGCAAGGCGCCGGACAGGTCGATCAACGAGCAACCGGCGGCATGGGCGCGCGCCGCGTAGCTCAGGGACACCGCAGCGCCGGCGGCGAAGAACACCAGTCTGACCTTGCTGAAATCGAACTCGTCGACCTCACGCACGCGCACGTTCTTGTTGCGGAACAGCACCGAACTGCCAGCCGATTCACTGCTGGCCAACAGGTGCAGGTTGCCGACCGGAAAGTCGCGCTCTTCGAGAATCTGTACGAGGGTTTCGCCGACAGTACCGGTGGCGCCGACAACGGCGATATCGAAAGTCTGGGTCATGGAGCTACCTCTGGCAAAACGGGGGGAGCGGCACTTTACCGGCTGACTGCCATGCAGGCAATTCGGGGGTGCCTGTACCGCCCTCTTCGCGAGCAGGTTCGCTCCCACAGGGAGAATGCATTTCAAAGGTGGGAGCGAGCCTGCTCGCGAAGATGCCAGGCAAGGCACCGCATCTTCAGGCATAAAAAAACCCGCACCTCTTGCAAGGCGCGGGCTCTTTCATCGCCTCAAGCGATCAACGCTCCAGCAGAATCCGCAGCATGCGGCGCAGCGGTTCAGCCGCGCCCCACAGCAGCTGGTCGCCGACGGTGAAGGCACCAACGAATTGCGAACCCATGTTCAGCTTGCGCAGACGGCCGACCGGGACGTTCAGGGTGCCGGTGACCTTGGTCGGGCTCAGCTCCTGCATGCTGATTTCGCGCTGGTTCGGCACCAGTTTGACCCAAGGGTTGTGCTGGCTGATCAGCCCTTCGATATCGGCGATCGGCACGTCTTTGTTCAGCTTGATGGTCAACGCCTGGCTATGGCAACGCATGGCACCGATGCGCACGCAGATGCCGTCGACCGGAATCGGGCTCTTGAAGCGACCGAGGATCTTGTTGGTCTCGGCCTGGGCCTTCCATTCTTCGCGGCTCTGGCCGTTCGGCAGTTCCTTGTCGATCCACGGGATCAGGCTGCCGGCCAGCGGTACGCCGAAGTTTTCGGTCGGGTACGCATCACTGCGCATGGCTTCGGCCACGCGGCGGTCGATGTCGAGGATCGCGCTGGCCGGGTCGGCCAGTTGATCGGCAACAGCGGCATGGGTCGCACCCATCTGCTTGATCAGTTCACGCATGTTCTGCGCGCCGGCACCGGAGGCCGCCTGATAGGTCATGGCGCTCATCCACTCGACCAGACCGGCCTCGAACAGACCGCCCAGGCCCATCAGCATCAGGCTGACGGTGCAGTTGCCGCCGATGTAGTTCTTGGTACCCGCGTCCAGCTGCTGGTCGATGACCTTGCGGTTGACCGGGTCAAGAATGATCACCGCGTCATCGTTCATGCGCAGGCTCGACGCCGCATCGATCCAGTAACCCTGCCAGCCGGCTTCGCGCAGCTTGGGGAATACTTCGCTGGTGTAGTCGCCGCCCTGGCAGGTCAGGATCACGTCGAGGGTCTTCAGCTCGTCAATGCTGTAAGCGTCCTTGAGCGGAGCAATGTCCTTGCCCACGGACGGGCCCTGGCCACCGACATTGGACGTGGTGAAAAACACCGGCTCGATTAGATCGAAATCCTGCTCTTCCAGCATCCGCTGCATGAGCACGGAACCGACCATCCCGCGCCAACCGATCAGACCTACACGTTTCATCGCAACTACACCTTCTTGAAAAGTGGGCCGCTGCTTTGTATTGAATTTCGCAGCGGGCCCGAGAGATTACAGATTCCGCAGCGCGGCGACTACTGCGTCGCCCATTTCCTGCGTACCGACTTTGGTACAACCGGCGGAATGAATGTCGCCGGTGCGCAAGCCCTGATCGAGCACGACGCTGACGGCTTTTTCGATGGCATCGGCAGCATCGTGCAGATTGAAGCTGTAACGCAGCATCATCGACACCGACAGGATCGTCGCCAGCGGGTTGGCAATGCCTTTACCGGCAATGTCCGGGGCCGAACCGTGGCACGGCTCGTACATGCCCTTGTTGTTGGAGTCCAGCGAGGCCGACGGCAGCATGCCGATCGAGCCGGTGAGCATCGACGCTTCGTCGGAGAGGATGTCGCCGAACAGGTTGTCGGTGACGATCACGTCGAACTGCTTCGGCGCACGCACCAGTTGCATGGCGGCGTTGTCGACGTACATGTGGCTCAGTTCGACTTCCGGGTAATCCTTTGCAACCTGCTCTACCACTTCACGCCACAACTGGCTGGACGCCAGGACGTTGGCCTTGTCCACCGAGCAGAGCTTCTTGCCACGGACCATGGCCATGTCGAAACCGACACGGGCGATGCGGCGGATTTCGCTTTCGCTGTACGGCAGCGTGTCGTAGGACTGACGCTCGCCGTTGTCCAGCGTACGGGTGCCACGCGGCGCGCCGAAGTAGATGCCGCCAGTCAGCTCACGGACGATGAGAATGTCCAGGCCGGCGACGATTTCCGGCTTCAGGCTCGACGCGTCGGCCAGTTGCGGATACAGGATTGCCGGGCGCAGGTTGCCGAACAGACCCAGTTGCGCACGGATTTTCAGCAGACCACGCTCAGGGCGGATGTCACGCTCGATGGTGTCCCATTTCGGGCCACCGACCGCGCCCAGCAGCACGGCATCGGCAGCACGGGCGCGATCGAGGGTTTCATCGGCCAGCGGCACGCCGTGCTTGTCGATGGCCGCGCCACCGATGACGTCGTGGCTCAGCTCGAAGCCCAGGCTGTACTTGTCATTGGCCAGTTCCAGCACCTTGACCGCTTCGGCCATGATTTCCGGACCAATACCGTCACCCGGGAGAATCAGAATCTGCTTGCTCATGCTTTCCTCGTGTCTTCAAGCGGTGCGCCACTGAACGGCGCGCCCGGAAAAATGCTTATCGCTCAGCCATCAGTACGATCACATCGGTACTGAACGAGCCGTCGGCATCAATTTCAAAATATTCACGCACTTCGCTGCCCATCGACTGCTGCAACTGGCGAATCGCCGCGCGCAGCACTTCAGGCGTGCGCATGCGCTCGACCCAGCTGCTGTACTCCAGACGCAGGCGCTGCCGGGTGGTGCTGCGCACATGCAGACCGGCCTCGCTGACCTGGCGCAGCCACTCGGCGGCGGAGTAGTCGCGGACGTGACTGGTATCGCGCAGTACTTCAACGCTTTGCAGGTAAGTGTCGAACAAGGGACTGCCCGGTGACAACACATCGACGAACGCCGCCACCCCGCCCGGCTTGAGCACCCGGCGCACCTCGCGCAGGGCCAGACCGAGGTCGCTCCAGTGATGCGCCGAATAGCGGCTGAACACAAAATCGAACTCGCCCTCGGCGAATGGCAGGCGCTCGGCAGCGCCATTGACCGTGACGATATTGCTCAAGCCGCGATCGACGGCAGCGCCGGCAACCACATCAAGCATTTGCTGCGACAGGTCGTAAGCCACAACCTCCCTGACCAGCGGTGCGACATGAAAACTGACATGCCCGGCGCCACAACCCAGATCCAGCACCCGCGCCGCGCCCTGCCCGGCCAGCTCGGCCTGCAGCAGTGCGAATTCACTGCCTTGGGCGTGAACGGCGCTGCTCAGGTAAGCGGCGGCCTGTTCGCCGAATTGTGTCTGGACGACCTGGGAGTGCTGGGTGGTGCTGGTCATGGGGACATCCTGTTCAATTTTGTGTTGCTTTGGAGGGCCCCATCGCGAGCAGGCTCACTCCTACAGGGGAACGCATTTCAAATGTAGGAGTGAGCCTGCTCGCGATAGCGCCATTCGCCATACGCAAATCAGGCGTCGCGAAACAACCACGGCTGGCTAACCCGATGCTTCGCCTCGAACGTCGCAATCGCATCGCCGTCCTGCAGGGTCAGGCCGATATCGTCCAGACCATTGAGCAGGCAATGCTTGCGAAACGCGTCGATCTCGAAGCTGTAGATTTTGCCATCCGGGCGGGTCACGGTCTGCGCTTGCAGATCGATCTGCAATTGATAACCCGGCTCGGCTTCAACCTGCTTAAACAGTTCATCAACTTCTGCATCGCTGAGGATGATCGGCAGCAGACCGTTCTTGAAACTGTTGTTGAAGAAGATGTCGGCATAACTGGGCGCGATGATGCTGCGAAAACCATACTCTTCCAGCGCCCAGGGCGCGTGTTCACGGCTCGAACCGCAGCCGAAGTTCTCGCGGGCGAGCAACACGCTGGCCCCCTGAAAACGCTCGGCGTTGAGGACGAAATCCTTGTTCAACGGGCGCTTGGAGTTGTCCTGATATGGCTGGCCAACATCCAGATAACGCCACTCGTCGAACAGGTTCGGACCGAAACCGGTGCGCTTGATCGACTTCAAGAACTGCTTGGGAATGATCTGATCGGTGTCGACGTTGGCACGATCCAGAGGCGCGACAAGACCAGTGTGCTGGGTAAATGCCTTCATCTTTACTGTGCTCCTTGGATCAATTCACGAACGTCGATGAAACGGCCGTTCACCGCTGCTGCCGCCGCCATGGCCGGGCTGACGAGGTGGGTACGGCCACCGGCGCCCTGACGGCCTTCGAAGTTACGGTTGGAAGTCGATGCGCAATGCTCGCCGGATTCCAAACGGTCCGGGTTCATCGCCAGGCACATCGAGCAACCCGGCTCACGCCACTCGAAACCGGCTTCGAGGAAAATCTTGTCGAGTCCTTCGGCTTCCGCCTGCGCCTTGACCAGACCCGAGCCCGGCACGACGATCGCCTGTTTGATGGTCGAGGCGACCTTGCGACCCTTGGCGATGACCGCAGCCGCGCGCAAGTCTTCGATGCGCGAGTTGGTGCAGGAACCGATGAACACGCGATCAAGCTGAATGTCGGTGATCGCCTGATTGGCGGTCAAACCCATGTATTTCAGGGCGCGGACGATTGAGTCGCGCTTGACCAGATCCATTTCCTTCGCCGGGTCCGGCACGTTCTGATCAACAGCCAAAACCATTTCCGGGGAAGTGCCCCAGCTGACTTGCGGCTTGATCTGCGCGGCGTCCAACTCGACCACGGTGTCGAACTTGGCATCGGCGTCGGAGACCAGATCTTTCCAGGCTTCGACGGCCATGTCCCACTGCTCGCCCTTCGGCGCGAATGGACGACCTTTGACGTAATCGATGGTCTTCTGATCCGCCGCCACCAGGCCGACACGGGCGCCGGCTTCGATGGACATGTTGCAGATGGTCATGCGGCCTTCGACGGACAGATCACGGATCGCGCTGCCGGCAAACTCGATGGCATGGCCGTTACCGCCGGCAGTGCCGATCTTGCCGATCACGGCGAGGACGATGTCCTTGGCGGTCACGCCGAACGGCAGTTGGCCTTCGACGCGCACCAGCATGTTTTTCATTTTCTTCGCCACCAGGCATTGCGTGGCGAGCACGTGCTCGACCTCGGAAGTGCCGATGCCGTGGGCCAATGCACCGAATGCGCCATGGGTCGAGGTGTGCGAGTCGCCGCAGACTACGGTCATGCCTGGCAAGGTCGCGCCCTGCTCCGGGCTGATGACGTGGACGATGCCTTGGCGAACGTCGTTCATCTTGAACTCGACAATGCGGTATTCATCGCAGTTGTCGTCGAGGGTCTGTACCTGCAAACGCGAGACTTGGTCGGCAATGGCTTCGATGCCGCCCTTGCGCTCCGGGGTGGTCGGTACGTTGTGGTCCGGGGTGGCGATGTTGGCATCGATGCGCCAAGGCTTGCGCCCGGCCAGACGCAGGCCTTCGAAGGCTTGCGGCGAAGTCACTTCGTGAATGATGTGACGATCGATATAGATCAGCGCCGAGCCATCGTCGCGCTGCTTGACCAAATGCGAATCCCAGAGCTTGTCGTAGAGCGTTTTGCCGGCCATCAGACGGTTCCTCATCAGCTTGTTTCTATGCCTTGGGCTTATCAATGACCCTTTGGCTTGTGAGGTCGATCCTATGGGGTTAGATTAAATAACTCAAATTCATATTTTTCATGCTTTGGATAACCAACTGGAATGCGACATGGACCTGGCTAACCTCAATGCATTTATTGCCATCGCCGAGACCGGCAGCTTCTCCGGCGCCGGCGAACGCCTTCATCTGACACAACCGGCGATCAGCAAGCGCATCGCCGGGCTTGAGCAGCAATTGAAGGTACGCCTGTTTGATCGACTGGGTCGCGAAGTCGGTCTGACCGAGGCGGGTCGCGCCCTGCTGCCAAGGGCCTATCAGATTCTCAATGTGCTCGACGACACCCGCCGCGCCCTGACCAACCTGACCGGCGAGGTCAGCGGCCGCCTGACCCTGGCCACCAGTCACCACATCGGCCTGCACCGCTTGCCTCCTCTCTTAAGGGAGTTCACTCGCCGCTACCCACAGGTTGCGCTGGATATTCAGTTCCTCGATTCGGAAGTGGCCTACGAGGAAATTCTCCACGGCCGCGCGGAACTGGCGGTCATCACCCTGGCGCCGGAGCCGCACACCCTGGTCAAAGCCACGCCGGTGTGGGACGACCCGCTGGATTTCGTCGTGGCCCCGGAGCACTCGCTGATCAACAATGGCGCCGCCAGCCTGGCGGACATTGCCGGCCATCCGGCGGTTTTCCCCGGTGGCAACACGTTTACCCATCACATCGTCCAGCGCTTGTTCGAAGCCCAGGGCCTGACGCCGAACATCGCCATGAGCACCAACTACCTGGAAACCATCAAGATGATGGTCTCCATTGGCCTGGCCTGGAGCGTGCTGCCGCGCACCATGCTCGATGAGCAAGTGGCAAGCATCGCATTGCCGGGCATACAGCTCACTCGCCAGCTAGGCTATATCTTGCACACCGAACGGACGCTATCGAATGCAGCAAGAGCCTTCATGGCCCTGCTGGATGCACAAATCGATCGGCCAGGGACTCCGGCCTGACTTGTGCTAATCCTATAGAGCCGCCCCCTGTGCCTAACGCCACTCAGCTCAAGGCCCGCTGACAATGCCGAAATCTGTTGACCGAATTCCGCCGATGCCGCGAATCCAGGCTGTTGATCCGCGCCATTCCGAGCAGAGCTGGGAAAGCGCGCCGCAATTGCTCGCCGCGCTCAACGGCGCGCGGCTCGGTGCCTGGTATTGGGACATCGAGCGCGGGCAGATCAGCTGGTCGCGGGGCACTCAGGCATTGTTCGGGTTTGATCCACGGCAGCCATTACCCGCCGATCTGGAATACCTCGACCTGTTGCCGCCGGAAGACCGCGCGAAAACCGTGCGCGCCTTCCACGCGGTGATCGCCGGCGCCCCGCTGGAACAGGCGATGCATCACCGCATTCGCTGGCCCGACGGCAGCCTGCATTGGCTGGAAATCAGCGGCAGCCTGTTGCCGGACAAGAACGGCCGGCCCCGAATGATCGGGGTGATTCGCGAAATCACCCACCAACGCCAGCGCGAGCAGGCCCTGAGCAGCTCGGAGAAACGTTTCGCTACACTTTTCCACCTGTGCCCTAACATGGTTCTGCTGACCCGTCAGGAGGACGGTCTGATCAGCGAAGCCAATCAGTATTTCGAAAGCCTGTTCGGCTGGCCGGTGCAAAGCGCGATCGGCCGCACCACGCTGGAACTGGGCTTGTGGGTGCATCCCGAACAACGCGCCGAACTGGTGAAAAAAACCAAGGCCAAAGGCGAGCTGATCAGCATGGAAGTGCAGTTCCGCGCCAGCAACGGTCAGGTGCATGACGGCATCCTCAGCGCGCAGAAGGTCGAGCTCGAAGGCCAGCCCTATCTGCTCAGCACGTTCCTCGACACCACTGAACGCAAAGCCGCCGAACTGGCCTTGAAGGACAGCCAGGAACGCCTCGACCTGGCGCTGGACTCGGCGCAACTCGGCACCTGGGACTGGCACATCCCCAGCGGCATGCTCTACGGCTCGGCGCGCGCCGCGCAATTGCACGGGCTGGAGCCGATTCCATTCCATGAATCATTCGAGGAGTTTTTCGAAGGGGTACCCGGTGAGGAACGCGACACCATGCGCGACGCCTACCGCAGCCTGCGCGAAGGTCCGGCCGGCAACTATCAACTGACCTATCGCGTGCAATTGCCCGATGGCAGCTCGCGCTATCTGGAAAGCCGCGCGCGCCTGTATCGCGACGACAATGGCGCGCCGCTGCGCATGGCCGGCACGCTGCTGGACATCACCGATCAGGTCGAGCGCGAACAGCGCCTGGTGGCTTCGGAAGAGAAATTCGCCACACTGTTTCAGGTCAGCCCTGATCCGATCTGCGTCACGCGCCAGGAAACCGGGGAATTCATCGAGATCAACTCCAGCTTCAGCCAGACCTTTGGCTGGAGCGCCGCCGACGTCATCGGCCACACTGCCGAAGAAATCGGCCTGTGGGACGCCTCGGCCAAAAGCCTGCAACGCATCGAACGGGTGATTCGTGAACAAGGCCTGAGCAACGTGGCGATTCTGGTTCAGCACAAGGACGGCCAGTCGCTGACCTGCGTGATTTCCAGCCGGCAGATCAGCGTCGGCGATCAGCCGTGCATCGTCACCACCCTGCGTGACATCACCCAACAACAGCGCTCGGAAGCGGCGCTGAAGGCCAGTGAAGAAAAGTTCGCCAAGGCATTTCACTCCAGCCCCGACGCCATCACCATCACCGAGCGCGACACCGGGCGTTATCTGGAGGTCAACGACGGCTTCTGTCGCCTCACCGGCTACCGCGCCGACGAAGTGGTGGGCAAAACCGTTTATCAAGTAGGGATCTGGGCCGAAGAAAAACAGCGCTCGACGCTACTCGCCGAACTGCAGATCAAGGGCCGCGTGCATCATCAGGAAATGCTCGGGCGCAACAAGCGCGGCGAATTGCTCACGGTAGAGGTTTCGGTCGAACCGATCACCCTTAACGAAACCGCGTGCCTGCTGCTTACGGCGCGCGACGTCAGCCTGCTGAAGAACGCCGAAGCGCAGATCCGTCATTTGGCCTATCACGACCCGCTGACCAACCTGCCCAACCGCGCGCTGCTGATGGATCGCCTGAGTCAGCAGATCGCCCTGCTCAAGCGCCACAATCTGCGTGGCGCCTTGCTGTTTCTCGATCTCGATCATTTCAAGCACATCAACGATTCCCTCGGCCACCCGGTCGGCGACACCGTGCTGAAAATCATCACCGCGCGGCTCGAAGCCAGCGTGCGCATGGAAGACACCGTGGCGCGCCTCGGAGGCGATGAGTTCGTGGTGTTGCTCAGCGGCCTCGAAGGTTCGCGCAGTGAAGTCAGCGAGCAGGTCCGCGCGCTGGCCGACACCATTCGCGAATTGCTCTCGGAGCCGATGTTCCTCGACGGCCAGCGCCTGCAAGTGACACCGAGTATCGGCGTGGCACTGATTCCCGATCACGGTTCGACCCCGACCGACCTGCTCAAACGCGCCGACATCGCCCTGTACCGGGCCAAGGATTCCGGGCGCAACACCACGCAGATGTACCACAACACCATGCAGAAAGCGGCCAGCGAACGCCTGCGCATGGAGACCGACCTGCGTCTGGCGCTGTCACGCGGCGAGTTCAATGTGCATTTTCAGCCGCAGGTCGATGCCCGCGACAACCGCATCATCGGCGCCGAAGCCTTGGTGCGCTGGAACCATCCCGAACTCGGCGCGCAATCGCCCACCGAGTTCATCAAGGTGCTGGAAGACAGCGGCCTGATCCTTGAAGTCGGCACCTGGATTCTCGATGAAGCCTGCAACGCCTTCAAACAACTGATCGCGCTGAAACTCGTCGACCCGCTCAACTTCAGCCTGTGCGTGAACATCAGTCCGCGGCAGTTCCGCCAGAACGATTTCGTCGAACGCATCGAACACAGCATGACCAGCCACGGCCTGCCCTGTTCGCTGCTGAAACTGGAAATCACCGAAGGCATCGTCATCCAGAATCTGGACGACACCATCAGCAAAATGCGCCGTTTGAAAAAACTTGGCGTGAGCTTCGCCATGGACGATTTCGGCACCGGTTATTCATCGCTGACGTACCTGAAACGCCTGCCGGTCGACACGCTGAAAATCGATCAGTCGTTCATCCGCGATGCGACCACCGACTCCAATGTCGCGGAGATCATTCGCGCAATTGTCGCGATGGCCCGCAGTCTCGAGCTGGAAGTCATTGCCGAAGGCGTGGAGACGTCGGCCCAACTGGCGTTTTTGCAGGGGCTGGACTGCCATTTGTATCAGGGCTATCTGCACAGCCGGCCGGTAGGGTTGGAGGATCTGAAAAAACTGCTCGAATAGCGGACACAAAAAAGGGCGCCATCACTGGCGCCCTTTTTGTTGCCCGACGTTATTGCAGGACAGGCTGTTGCGCTCCATTGATCGGGATGCGCTTGGCTTTCGCTTCTTCCGGGATCACACGGAGCAGGTCGATGCTCAGCAGGCCGTTGCGCAGGGCAGCGTCCTTGATCTCGATGTGATCGGCCAGACGGAACGACAGCTTGAAGGCTCGCTGAGCGATGCCCTGGTGCAAGAACGTGACGTTCTCGTCGGTGTCGCGCTTGCCGCCACTGATAGTCAGCACACCCTTCTCGACTTGCAGGTCCAGGTCTTCTTCCTGGAAACCGGCGGCCGCAACGACGATACGGTATTGGTCATCACCGTGTTTTTCGACGTTGTAGGGTGGGTAGCTGCTGCCTGGCTCGTTACGCAGCGCGGTTTCGAACAGGTCGTTGAAACGGTCGAAACCTACCGAGGAACGGAACAGTGGCGCGAGGGAAAATGCAGTACTCATGATTCAAATCTCCTGAAAACAATCAGCAAGGTTTTTTGTCTCCGCGACCCGAATTCGGCATCGCGTACCCCTTAGATAGGGACCGCTGTTTTGATTTCAAGAGATTATTTTCAGATTTTTTACGCGGCATCGACGAGCGGCAATCCGAGCAAACGCGAGACGTGATCAGGCTCGGTTTCGCGGCGCAGAACGGTGAAAAGCTCGGCGGCTTCCGGGTAGTTGCGCGTCAGCATGGCCAGCCATTGCTTGAGGCGACCGGGCGATTGGCGCGCGGTCATCTGCGCTTTGGCCTGCAGCCAGAAGTCCTGAATCAGCGGCATCAGCTCGGCCCAGGTCATCTCGACGACTTCTTCGCCGGCGCGGGCGGCAGCGATCTGCCGGGCCAGATCCGGGCGGGAGACCAGACCACGACCGAGCATGATGTCTTCGACGCCACTGATTTCGCGGCAACGGCGCCAGTCTTCGACGCTCCAGATATCACCGTTGGCGAACACCGGCACTTTGACCACGTCTTGTACGCGCGGGATCCACTCCCAATGTGCCGGCGGTTTGTAGCCGTCCATTTTCGTCCGCGCATGTACGACGATGTGCTCCGCCCCGCCTTCGGCCAGCGCCGTGGCGCAGACCAGCGACCCGTCGGGACTGTCGAAACCCAG
The DNA here is from genome assembly GCF_020736465.1 of Pseudomonas sp. HN2. Lineage (NCBI taxonomy): Bacteria > Pseudomonadati > Pseudomonadota > Gammaproteobacteria > Pseudomonadales > Pseudomonadaceae > Pseudomonas > Pseudomonas sp. HN2. Next base: position 2,144,832 of record NZ_CP085885.1, on the reverse strand, counting down.
GCGCATTTTTGCGGTGACCGGGATGTGCGCCGGTACGGCGCGACGCACGTGCTCGACGATCTGATTGAGCAGCTCCGGCTCTTTCAGCAGCACGGCACCGCCGCGGGATTTGTTGACGGTCTTGGCCGGGCAGCCGAAGTTGAGGTCGATCACTTCAGAACCGAGTTCGCAGGCCAGCGCGGCGTTTTCCGCCAGGCACACCGGATCGGAACCAAGCAACTGCACGCGCAGCGGCACGCCAGACGCGGTGCGGGCGCCGTTGAGCAGCTCGGGGCCGAACTTGTGAAAGTACGCCGGGGTGAGCAACTGGTCGTTGACCCGAATGAATTCGGTCACGCACCAATCGATGCCGCCAACGCGGGTCAGCACGTCGCGCAGGATGTCGTCGACCAACCCCTCCATGGGCGCCAGAGCAATTTGCATGGGGAAACACTACTTGAGGAAAAAACGTGCGGCAGTTTACTGGATTACGCGCAAAACCGCAGATCCCTTGTAGGAGTGAGCCTGCTCGCGATAGCGGTGTGCCAGGCGATGCATACGTGGCGGATACACCGCCATCGCGAGCAGGCTCACTCCTACAGGTTAGATTTGAGCAGATTCCGGGATATGGATTGCCGGGCCATAACCTTCGATGAACTCGGCCGGCATCCGCTTGGGCTTGCCGGTCGACAGCTCGATGCAGACGAACGTGGTCTGCGCGCGCAACAGGGTGGCGTTGTCGCTGGGGCGTTTGAGCTGGAAATGCCGGGTCATTTTCAGGCGCTGATCCCAATCGACGATCCAGGTCGCCAGTTGCAGTTCATCACCCTCATAGGCTGCGGCCAGATAATCGATTTCATGGCGGACAACAGCCATTGCTCGATCCAGACGCCGGTATTCGACCAGGTCCAGGCCGAGGCGCTGCGAGTGGCGCCAGGCGCAGCGCTCAAGCCAGGTCACGTACACGGCGTTATTGGCGTGCCCGAGCCCGTCAATGTCCTCGGCGCCTACTTGCAGATCAATGGTAAACGGCGTTGCCCGATCCCAGCCCATGCCCCACTCCCGGTCAAAGTTTTCAACCGGGGCAGTGTAACGGAGCTCAGGCCGATTGGCGCGCCTGAAGGCTGCGACCGGCGAGCAGTGATAACACGCCATCAATCACTCGAGGGTCGGCCAGCACCCGCTGATGGCCACCACTCTCCAGGCGCAGCAGACGGCTGTCGAACCAGGCCTCGTGAATCAGTTGCGATTCCTTGACCGAGACGAAGTTATCGTCCTCGGCGTGCACGATCAGGCCGGGCATATCCAGTTGATAGTGGGCAACGTCAAGCGTCGCGGCGCGCATGCCGACGTCCTGCTCGACCTGACGAATGAACGCCGAGCGCGCACGCGGCGGCATGCCGACCATGCGCGCGAATCCGCGCAGTACGCCGAGAATGCGCGACGGTGCGGCGATGCTGACCAGGGTTTCGGTGCGCAACCCCAATTGCACGGCGAGCATCGCGCTGGCGCCGCCCATGGAGTGACCGATCACCGCTTGCAGCGGCGGCAATTCGGCAGCGGCTTCAAGCATGGCGCGTGCGAACAGCACCACGTTGGCTTCGCGCCCGGGCGAACGACCATGGGCCGGGCCGTCGAGTGCGACGACCGTATAACCGGCGTCGACCAGCGCATTGATCAGCGAAGCAAACTGCGTTGGCCGCCCTTCCCAACCATGCATGAGCAACACCGTAGGGCCTTGCCCCCAACGCAGCGCCGACAGGCCGAAGCGCAAAGTGATGCGCTCGGAACTCGCCAGCAGCGGCAGCTCCCAGTCCCGCAGCGGAAGCGCGCGGGGCGTCATGAACGCCAGGCGCATTTTGCTCGCCACCAGTTTCGGTGCAAACCAGCCCAAGGTACCGTTAACGCCACGAACCCACTTCAACGCGTTCATCGCTCTCTCCTCAGGCTTGTTGCCTTCAGGTCAACGCACCGCCGACTTGGCAGCGCGCAGCAGTCGATCGGATAACTCTCCCGGACCCAGCGCTCTTGCCAGCGCAAGACCACCTACCATCAGCGCGACATCGGCCAGGGCCTTGTCGGTGTCTTCAGGACTGGCAGCCAGTTGCGCCACCATCAGCTCCAGATGCTCGTTCAGCGCAATGCGGAACGATTCCGGCAAACGCCCCAGTTCGCCGATCGAGGCCGGAATCGGGCACGCCGCATCGCTGGAATCCCGGTGTTTGCGCGACAGGTAGAACGCAGCCACCAAGGCGCGACGTTCTTCGCCGGTCAGGTCGGCATCCATGTCGGCGATCAGATCGCGACGCCGGCCCAGCAACTGCTTGAACGCTTCGAGCATCATTGCGTCCTTGCTTTCGAAGTGCGCGTAGAAGCCACCGACGGTCAGGCCGGCTGCACCCATCACTTCGCCCACGCTCGGGTCGGCCGGGCCACGCTGGATCAGTGCGGCGCTGGCAGCCTTGAGGATGCGTTCGCGGGTTTGAGCTTTTTTATCGTTCATCGTTGCCTCCGAATATTACGACTAGAATATTATTCGCATAATAATATTCCGCAAGTCATGAATATGACCGCTGGTCTGAAGCACAGTGTAAGGAAAATGGAGAGTTGGCCAAACGCCAGACAAACAAAAGGGCCATTCAATAATTGAATGACCCTTATAAAATCCCGCAGAGCGGGTAATCGTGGCGTCCCCTAGGGGACTCGAACCCCTGTTACCGCCGTGAAAGGGCGGTGTCCTAGGCCACTAGACGAAGGGGACACAAACCCTTCTATACAACTGATCAGTGCTGAGAGCTGATCGATTCAAGGCCGGTGTGGCCAGACCTTGAACTGTAAAATTGGTGGAGCTAAGCGGGATCGAACCGCTGACCTCCTGCATGCCATGCAGGCGCTCTCCCAGCTGAGCTATAGCCCCGGATTTTTCGCCTCGCGGCGGAGTGATCTCTTGCAACATCACTTCTGTAAAACTGGCGTCCCCTAGGGGACTCGAACCCCTGTTACCGCCGTGAAAGGGCGGTGTCCTAGGCCACTAGACGAAGGGGACGCAAACCCTTCTATACAACTGATCAACGCTGAGTGTTGATCGCTTCAAGGCCGGTGTGGCCAGACCTCGAAGTGTAAATTGGTGGAGCTAGACGGGATCGAACCGTCGACCTCTTGCATGCCATGCAAGCGCTCTCCCAGCTGAGCTATAGCCCCTCATCGCTGAGGACGGGGCGAATCTTAAGGGCGTATCGAAAGCCTGTCAAACTTATTTTTGAAAAATTTCAAAATTTTTTGTCGGGATAACAATCACTTACCGCCCTCCCCCGTAAATTCGGGAGAAACGCCGAAGGCAGGATCAAAAGATCGCAGCCTTCGGCAGCTCCTACAGAGAAGCAAAAGCAATCAAGCGATGGCGCCCAGAAGCTTTTCCCACTCTTTGTTTTCTTTCTTCGACACGCCACCCAGCAGGTCAATCGCCTGGCGCAAGCGGAAACGGGTCAGGTCCGGGCCAAGGATTTCCATCGCATCAAGCACCGACACCGAACTGGCCTGGCCGGTGATCGCGGCAAACATCAGAGGCATCGCGTCGCGCAGTTTCAATTCGAGGGATTCCACCACCGCCTGGATCGTCGCGGTGATGCTGTCCTTCTCCCACTGACGCAGGCTTTCCAGCTTCCACAGGATCAGCTGCATCAACTGGCGAACCTGATCGCCGGAGAGCTTTTTCGATTCAAACAGCTTGGCATCCGGGTTAACGCCGCCGGCAAAGAAGAATCCCGCCAGCGGTGCGACCTGGCTGAAGGTTTCGACGCGACCCTGGACGTGGGGCGCGATTTTCATCATGTATTCGGAATTGAACGCCCACTTCTGCACGCGGGCGGCAAACTCTTCAACCGGCAGATCGCGCAGCCACTGACCGTTGAGCCACGACAATTTCTCGATATCGAAGATCGGCCCGCCGAGGGAAACGCGCTTGAGATCGAAATTGTCGACCATTTCCTGCAGCGAGAACTTCTCGCGCTCGTCCGGCATCGACCAGCCCATGCGGCCGAGGTAGTTGAGCATGGCTTCGGGCATGAAGCCCATGCGCTCGTAGAACGTGACCGAGGTCGGGTTCTTGCGCTTGGACAGCTTGCTCTTGTCCGGGTTACGCAGCAGCGGCATGTAGCACAGCTCTGGTTGTTCCCAGCCGAAGTATTCGTAAAGCAGGATCAGTTTTGGCGCCGATGGCAGCCATTCTTCGCCACGCAGGACGTGGGTGATGCCCATCAGATGGTCATCGACGACGTTGGCGAGGAAGTACGTCGGCAGGCCGTCGGTCTTCATCAGCACTTGCATGTCCATGCGATCCCACGGGATCTCGACGTCGCCACGGAGCATGTCCGGCACCACGCAGACGCCTTCGCTCGGCACTTTCATGCGTATCACGTGCGGTTCGCCAGCAGCCAGGCGCGCGGCGACTTCTTCTTTCGACAGCAGCAGTGCGCGGCCGTCGTAGCGCGGGGTTTCGCCGCGAGCCATTTGCTCGGCGCGCATCTGATCGAGTTCTTCAGCGGTGCAGAAGCACGGGAACGCATGGCCCATGTCGACCAGTTGCTGGCAGTACTTCTGATAGATATCGCCGCGCTCGCTCTGCCGGTATGGGCCGTGCGGGCCGCCGACATCCGGGCCTTCGCTCCAGTCGATGCCAAGCCAGCGCAGGGCGTCGAAGATCTGCTGTTCGGACTCGCGGGTCGAGCGCAACTGATCGGTGTCTTCGATGCGCAGGATGAATTCACCGCCGTGCTGCTTGGCAAAGCAGTAGTTGAACAATGCGATGTAAGCGGTACCTACGTGGGGGTCCCCGGTAGGCGATGGCGCGATGCGAGTGCGGACGGTGGTCATGGCATGTCTCGAAAAAATGAAGAGCAGAACAATCAAGCGGCGAATGGTAACAGGCGACACCGGCCCCGCTCCAGCGGGCAGGGTATTTAAGCCAGATGCCCCAAGGCCTTGCGATTGTGTAAAGGCCATTCGCGAGCAGGCTCGCTCCCACAGGGACAGGCAATTGCTCTGTGGGAGCGAGCGTGCTCGCGAAGAGGCCGGTCAGGCGATGAAAATCAAACGGTGAGCAATCGTTCGCGCAGTTTGGCAATCTCGTCGCGCATCTGCGCTGCCGCTTCGAACTCCAGATCCCGCGCCAGCTGATACATCTTCTCTTCCAGTGCGCGGATGCGTTTGGTGATTTCGCTGGGCGAGCGCAGTTCGGCTTCGTACTTGGCGTTCTCTTCGGCGGCCTTGGCCATGCCTTTGCGCTTCTTGCTGCGCGAGCCCGGTACCGTGGCGCCTTCCATGATGTCGGCGACGTCCTTGAACACGCCTTTCGGAGTAATGCCGTTTTCCAGGTTGAAGGCGATCTGCTTCTCACGACGGCGCTCGGTCTCGCCAATCGCCCGCTCCATCGACCCGGTCATGCGATCAGCGTAGAGAATCGCCCGGCCATTGAGGTTACGCGCCGCGCGGCCGATGGTCTGGATCAGCGAGCGCTCGGAACGCAGGAAGCCTTCCTTGTCGGCATCGAGAATCGCTACCAGCGACACTTCCGGCATGTCGAGGCCTTCACGTAGCAGGTTGATCCCGACCAGCACATCGAACACGCCAAGGCGCAAATCGCGGATGATCTCGACGCGTTCGACAGTGTCGATGTCCGAGTGCAGGTAACGCACGCGCACGCCGTGGTCGGCGAGGTAATCAGTCAAGTCTTCGGCCATGCGCTTGGTCAGCGTGGTGACCAGCACGCGCTCTTCGATCGCCACACGCTTGGTGATTTCCGAGAGCAAGTCGTCGACCTGGGTCAGCGCCGGCCGTACTTCAACCTGCGGGTCGACCAGACCGGTCGGCCGTACCACCTGCTCCACCACGCGCCCGGCGTGCTCGGCTTCGTAGTTGCCGGGGGTTGCGGATACGAAAATGGTCTGCGGGCTGACCCCTTCCCATTCGTCGAAACGCATTGGCCGGTTGTCCAGCGCCGACGGCAGGCGGAAACCGTACTCGACCAGGGTTTCCTTGCGCGAACGGTCGCCCTTATACATCGCGCCAACCTGCGGCACGCTGACGTGAGATTCGTCGATTACCAACAGCGCGTCGGCGGGCAAGTAGTCGTAAAGCGTGGGCGGCGCCGCGCCGGATGGCCGCCCGGACAGGTAGCGCGAGTAGTTCTCGATGCCGTTGCAGTAACCCAGTTCGAGAATCATCTCGAGGTCGAAACGGGTACGCTGCTCCAGGCGCTGGGCCTCTACCAATTTGTTGTTGCTGCGCAGATATTCGAGACGCTCCTGCAGTTCGACCTTGATGCCTTCGATGGCGTCGAGCAGGGTTTCACGAGGTGTCACGTAGTGACTCTTCGGATAAAAGGTGAAGCGCGGCATCTTGCGAATGACTTCGCCGGTCAGCGGATCGAACGCGGAAATGCTCTCGACCTCGTCATCGAACAGCTCGATGCGGATCGCTTCCAGATCGGATTCCGCCGGGAAGATATCGATGACGTCGCCACGCACGCGGAACGTCGCCCGGGCGAAATCCATGTCGTTGCGGGTGTATTGCAGATCCGCCAGGCGCCGCAGCAGCGCACGCTGATCGAGCTTGTCGCCACGATCAACGTGCAAGACCATTTTCAGATAGGTTTCCGGGCTGCCCAGACCATAGATGCACGACACCGTGGTGACGATGATCGCGTCCTTGCGCTCCAGCAACGCTTTGGTCGCGGACAGCCGCATCTGCTCGATGTGGTCGTTGATCGACGCATCCTTCTCGATGAAGGTGTCGGACGACGGCACATACGCTTCGGGCTGATAGTAGTCGTAGTAGGAAACGAAATATTCCACCGCGTTGTTCGGGAAGAACGCCTTGAACTCCCCGTACAGCTGCGCGGCCAGGGTCTTGTTCGGCGCCAGCACCAGCGTCGGACGCTGTACCTGCGAGATGACGTTGGCGATGCTGAAGGTCTTGCCCGAGCCGGTCACACCGAGCAGTGTCTGGTGCGCCAGCCCGGCATCAATGCCCTCAACCAACTGGCGAATGGCTTCCGGCTGATCGCCGGCAGGCTCGAAGCGGGTGACTAGCTGGAATTCCGACATACACACCTCTGGAATCGTGGCGTTCCGCGTCAGACGGAGCACCACGAGGACGACCGCAAACGACCGATGTCGCGCAAGAAAAAACCTGGATTGTGCTTAATGTGGTGGCGATTGCCTGACCTTTCAAGGCAAACGTCCTACATCCGGTAAAGACTCTGACAAAGTCAATCGACTAACGGTCAAGAAATAATCGGAAAAACTTACCGCAAAAGCCGATTCGCCTGTCGCCATCGCGCGGTGATGGCCTCTATACTAGCTCCCCGTTTGTGCACCGCTCTAGTGCATTCGGCTGGAGCGCGACACGTCCCTCCACTCTCCATTCAGAGCCGCCGTAATAATGAGCCTGTTCTCCGCTGTCGAAATGGCACCCCGCGATCCAATCCTGGGCCTCAACGAAGCATTCAACGCCGATACCCGAACCACCAAGGTCAACCTGGGCGTGGGCGTGTACTGCAACGAAGAGGGGCGAATTCCACTGCTGCGCGCGGTGATCGAAGCCGAGACGATTCGCGTCGCTCAACACGCTTCGCGCGGTTACCTGCCGATCGATGGCATCGCTGCCTACGACCAGGCCGTGCAAAAACTGCTGTTCGGCAACGACTCGCCGCTGATCAGCTCCGGTCGCGTCATCACTACTCAGGCGGTCGGCGGGACTGGCGCACTGAAAATCGGTGCCGACTTCCTCAAGCAACTGCTGCCAAACGCTGTCGTGGCGATCAGCGATCCAAGCTGGGAAAACCACCGCGCGCTGTTCGAAACCGCTGGTTTCCCGGTGCAGAACTACCGTTATTACGACGCTGCCACCCACGACGTAAATCGTGCCGGCATGCTCGACGACCTCAACGCCCTGCCGAACGGCTCGATCGTTGTCCTGCACGCTTGCTGCCACAACCCGACCGGCGTCGACCTGACCCCGGCGGACTGGAAAAACGTGCTGGACGTTGTCAAGGCCAAGGGACACGTACCGTTCCTCGATATGGCTTACCAAGGTTTCGGCGACGGCATCGATGAAGACGCCGGCGCTGTGCGCCTGTTCGCCGAATCCGGTCTGACCTTCTTCGTCTCGAGCTCGTTCTCCAAGTCGTTCTCGCTGTACGGCGAACGTGTTGGCGCACTGTCAATCATCAGCGAATCGAATGAAGAAAGCGCGCGCGTGCTGTCGCAGGTCAAACGCGTGATCCGCACCAACTACTCCAACCCGCCGACCCACGGCGCCAGCATCGTTGCTGCGGTGCTGAACAGCCCGGAACTGCGTGCGCAGTGGGAAGCCGAGCTGGCCGAGATGCGTCTGCGCATTCGCGGCATGCGCGAGCAGATGGTTGCCCTGCTGGCAGAGAAAGCCCCGGGCCGCGATTTCAGCTTCGTCGGTCGTCAGCGCGGCATGTTCTCCTACTCCGGCCTGACCACCGAACAGGTGCATCGCCTGCGTAACGAGTTCGGCATCTACGCCCTGGACACTGGCCGCATCTGCGTGGCCGCACTGAACCAGAGCAACATCAAGGCTGTGACGGACGCGATCGTGCAGGTCATCTGATTTCGCCGCGTGATCAAAAAACGGGAAGCCTTGAACGGCTTCCCGTTTTTATTTGTCCCGGAATGATGTCCACACCCTCTAGACTGCACACAAATCAGACTGTAGGAGCTCGTAGGAGCTGACGAGTGAAACGAGGCTGCGATCTTTTGATCTTGTTTTTTAAGATCAAGATCAAGATCAAAAGATCGCAGCGTTCCGCAGCTCCTACCGGTTTTGTGTACACCCGAGAATTTTGAGAGAACCCACATGAAAAACGACGACCTGCGCGCTGACCGTGACGATCTGGATGATTTCATCCCGCGCGCCCCGGCCAAGCGTGAGAAGAGCCTGGTGCTGCAAGTGGCCACTGGGGTATTCCTCGGCGGCCTGGCCCTGTGGCTGGTGCAACTGGCGGCGACGGCAGCCTATGCCAAGCTGATGCTCGGCACGATCACCTTCGGCAGTTAAGCCAGTTCGGCCGAGCGCTGAGCGGCGGCGGCGTCGTAAATCACATACAGGGATTCCGCGATCTGGCTCTTGATGGCCTTGCTGCTTTCGAGGCCGAGCACGAAACCCTCGGCCTTGCCGCCGGCACGATTCAATTCTTCGGCGGTGCTGGCGCCGGTGATGGCATCGAAAAGTTTCTCGGCGTGCGGGCCGATGCCTTTGGGCAGGCTGATCTGTGCGGTACTCATGCGAGCACCTCGGTGTTGCGAGTGATTTGAATCATTGGCGCGTACCTTTGCGGCGAATGGCCGGCAGCGCGTGTGACCACTTCCGGGCTGCCATGGTAGACCTCTGAGGCCATTCTGGTAACCGCCAATCGCTGACAAAACACCGTCTGTCCAGGCGAAACGCAAAAAACGCCAGGCGACGCTTGACTTCTCTTTTTGAATCAGTAACATACGCACTAATTCCGCAATAGCTCAGTTGGTAGAGCAAGTGACTGTTAATCACTGGGTCCCTGGTTCGAGTCCAGGTTGTGGAGCCAAATAGCAAAGCCCCTGAATCGCAAGGTTCAGGGGCTTTTTTGTGGGCGCCTGAAAAGATCAAAAGATCGCAGCCTTCGGCGGCTCCTACAGGGAAACGCTGATCCCGATGTAGGAACTGCCGAAGGCTGCGATCTTTTAATCTGCAAACTAAAAGGCCGATCTGTACAACCAGATCGGCCCTTCTGTCTTCAGCAGCAGTCAGACATGTTCGCTGCTTTTCACCTGCACCTTCGGCGCGCCATGCCCATGGTCGTGGTCATCCGGCTCGATCACCGGTACCTCCTTGCCATCGCAATCATGCAGCTTGCCGTCGCTGAAGTAGTCGCCTTCGCGCAGCGCGGCCAGATCGCGATAACGCAGGGTGCGCTCTTCCGCTGCGGCAAACACCGACTGCTGATCCGAGTTGCCAGCCGTAAAGTGGTTGAACGCCAGGTTGAGCAGGATCGCCATGATTGCCGACGAGCTGATGCCCGAATGGAAAATCGTCGCGAACCAGCTCGGGAAATGATCGTAGAAGTTCGGCGCGGCGATCGGGATCATGCCGAAACCGATCGAGGTGGCAACGATGATCAGGTTCACGTTGTTGCGGTAATCCACCTTCGACAACGTGCGGATGCCGCTCGCGGCCACGGTGCCGAACAGCACGATTCCCGCGCCGCCGAGTACCGACGTCGGCACAGCGGCAATCACCCGGCCCATGAACGGCAGCAGGCCGAGGACCACCAGGAACACGCCGCCGGTGGCGACCACGAAACGGCTCTTGATCCCGGTCACCGCCACCAGCCCGACGTTCTGCGCGAAAGCACTTTGCGTGAACGAACCGAAGATCGGCGCAAACATGCTCGACAGCATGTCGGCACGCAGGCCGTTGCCCAAGCGTTTCGAGTCGACCTTTGTGCCGATGATTTCACCCACGGCGAGGATGTCCGCCGAGGTCTCCACCAGGGTCACCATGACCACAATGCACATCGACAGAATCGCGGCGAAATGGAAGGTTGGCATGCCGAAGTGGAACGGCGTCGGGAAGCCGAACATCGGGCCGGTGGTGACACTGGAGAAATCCGCCATGCCGAGGAACACCGCCAGCACCGTGCCGATGACCATGGCCAGGAGGATCGACAACCGCGAAATGGTCGAACTGCCGACCTTGCTCAGCAGCAACACCAGCACCAGCGTTACCGCCGCCAGGCCGATGTTCTGCATGCTGCCGAAGTCCGGCGCGTGGCTGTTGCCACCCATTGCCCAGCGTGCGGCAACGGGCATCAGCGTCAGGCCGATGGTGGTGATCACGATGCCGGTGACCAGCGGCGGGAAGAACTTGGTGATACGCGAGAACACCGGCGTGATCAGCAAGCCGATCAACGAAGCGGCAATCACCGCGCCCAGCACCGATTGGAAACCGCCCTCCCCGCCGCTGCTGACAATCGCGACCATGGTCGCCACGCCGGAGAACGACACGCCCTGAACCAGCGGCAGCTGACAGCCAAAAAACGGCAGACCCAGGGTTTGCAGCAATGTCGCCAGCCCCCCCGCAAACAATGAAGCAGCAATCAACAGACCAATGTCCGCCGGCGACAGACCGGCCGCCTGGCCAATGATCAGTGGCACCGCAACGATACCGCCGTACATGGTCAGAACATGTTGCAGGCCGTAAGCCATATTCGCGCCGACCCCGAGGTTTTCGTCCTCGGGCCGTTGGTGTGAAACATGGGGCGTTTTCATGGTGGGGGGTTCCCTGGTTTTTGTTATGCGCACACTGTATTCAATCATCAGGACAAATGTCCATAGAGTTGTATACAACTTATCGGTCACATAATGGTTAGGTAGCCACCCAAGCTTCTGGCCCGCGGCTTTCGCCCCCACAAACCCGGCAACACATCCACGCTGCGTTCGCGCCAGTGCCCACCAGGCTGAAGTGTTCACGGCGACCGACGGTAAAGTCGCGCTCTTTTTTATGCATATAATGTATGCATAGTGAAATCAGTGGGATTTATTAACGACGGGAGTTAAGGAGGCTTGACCGATGAAAGACGAATATGACTTTTCTGCAGGCAAACGCGGCGCAGTAGCGCCGAGCAAGGGCAAGACGCGCATCACCATCATGCTTGATGACGCGGTGATCGAAGCGGCGCGCACCGCCGCAGAAACCGAAGGCTTTGGCTACCAGACTGTGATCAACAATACCCTTCGCCATGCTCTGCTTGATGGCGCACGCCAGCCGGAGCGCGCTGACGATTCAGGTTTAACGGGGCAATTCAAGAAAGGCATCACCGCTACCGATCTCAAGAGTCTCCAGCGAAAGCTCTCGGCAGCCATCGGCGAAATCCGTCGCGTGCTGGAGCCTGACGTGAAGCCCTAGACCGGTACTGGCGCGATTACCCGAGCCAGCGCTTGGCGCACGCCGGGTGATTCAGGCAACTGAAGATCAAACTCATGCCGCAACAACCCCATCAACTCGTCGACGTCCGCCACTTCGCGCCGCTGGCTTTCTGCCCCCATCGGGTGAATGGCAAAACTGCCGTTGTTCAGGGTCTTGCGCCAGCCATCGCCGGTACGCGCGACCATCAGGCGCTGGGCGAAAGGTGATTCTGGATGGGTCGAGACGTACCAGTTGCCGACGGTGTAATCGATGTCTTCCTGGCGTTGCAGATCAAACAGGTACATAGGTCGCCACTCTCCTGCCACCTTGGCGCGCAGCAAGTAGCCATCGGTCTGCTTGTCGATGCGGTAGGGTTCGTGCGCAGTGGATTGCTCATCTTCGCTGTCGAGCAGCAGCGGTGCCGTTGGCACCATGCCGCCGAAGCCGACGTCGGCGATATAGCGAGTGTCGTCGATGGTGACCAGGCTCAAACGATGCGTGCGCGCCGTGCAACTGCCTTCCGGTTGATTCATCACCACGCGACCGCTGATGCCGCGCGCTTCAAAACCCAGTTCAAGCAGCAGCGCATAGAACAAATGGTTGAGTTCATAACAGTAGCCGCCCCGCCCTTGCCGTAGCACCTTGTCTTCGATAGAGACCAGGTCGATCAACACCGGCACTCCGCTGATGGTTGCCAGATTTTCGAAAACAAACTCAGCGGTATGGCGCAGCTGCAATTGACGCAACGTGTCCAGCGTCGGCGGCGGCGCTGTGTCGAATCCCAGGCGTTGCAAGTACAGATTGGTATTGGTCAGCCGTGGCGCACTCATTGCTCAGTCCTTATGCATGGGGCCGCAGAACACTGCGTGAATGTTGCCCTGTATACGGGATCGAGCACGGCTTGCGACAATTGATTTCGCCAATCGCCCGCTCAGCGTTTTTTCCGCGAGCCAATACGAATCCATGTCGGTGCATGGTCACTGGCGTGCGACTCGTTGCGCACCCAGGCGTCGACGCCGGCGTCATGCAGATACGGAGCCAATGCCGGGTTGAGCAGCAAATGATCGATGCGCAGGCCGGAGTTGGTTTGCCAATGATTGCGGAAGTAATCCCAGAAGGTGTAGATGCGTTCTTCGGGATACACGTGGCGCAGGGAATCGGTCCAGCCCTGATCCAGCAGCCGCTGGTAGCACTCGCGGCTTTCCGGTTGCAACAAGGCATCCTTGAGCCACGAGCGGGTGTTGTAGATGTCCATGTCGGTGGGCACGACATTGAAGTCACCGGCCAGCACCACCGGATGATCGCTGCTCTGCAAGTCTTTGGCGTATCTGATCAGGCGTTCGAACCAGGCCAGTTTGTAATCGAATTTCGGCCCCGGCTGCGGGTTGCCATTGGGCAGATACAGGCAACCGACCAACACACCATGCACTGCCGCTTCGATATAGCGGCTGTGGGTGTCATCGGGATCGCCGGGCAAACCACGCCGACTTTCCAGAGGTTGCGCATCCCGCGCCAGAATCGCCACGCCATTCCATGACGCCTGGCCTTGCCAGATCGCCCCGTAACCGGCGGCTTCCAGTTCTGCGGCGGGAAACGCGCTGTCCACCGATTTCAGTTCTTGCAGACAGGCGATATCCGGCTGCTCGCGCTCGAGCCATTCCAGCAGATTCGGCAGCCGCGCACGCATGCCGTTGACGTTGAAGGTGGCGATTCGCAGGTTTTTCATCGTCCGCAACTCCTGCCCGGTGGGATTGAAAATTGTGACCCCGCGAGCGCCGCCCAGGTTGCATCGAATGACGCAGAGATAGCTCACACGCGATTACGCAACCACTGCAGAAAGCCTCTTTTTGGCGCGACTACGGGCGCTTCCTCGGTCAGCGATTGCGCCTTGTGCAGGCGGAAATCGAGCAATGCCTGCATGGCATCGTGGATGTCGTGGCGCGCGTCCAGGCAGGGTTTCAGGTAGGACTTCTCGATGCGATACAGGGCGCAGAAAGTCTTCGCGGAAAAATCCGCCGGCAGCGCGGTGTCCGAGAGGATCCCGGCCTCGCCGATCACCTCGCCCGGCCCCATGCGTCCGGACTCCAGTGGCGCGCCGTGGCGTTTGAGCGTCACGGAAACCACGCCGGATTCAATGATGAATAAATGATCGCTGACCTCCCCGCCCGCCAGAATCGTCTCGCCGGCGCGGAAAGTTTGCAGGGTCATGTTCTGGCTGAAGGTGTCTTTCTCTTCTTCGCGCAGGGTCGAGAAGATCGGCGAGCTTTCCAGCAGCGCCCTTGGCCGCGACAAATGCGGCGCGGCGCTGGTTTCGGTGCTCGACAGCAGATTGACCCCGGACGCCTGCAAATGTCGGTAAGCGAGGTCGAACAGCTGATTGCGCACCACGCGCTTCTCGCCCATCGAGGCGACGAACCCGCTGATCTCGTATTCCGCGCCACCGCTGGCTGAGCTTTTCAGCGCCACGCTGGGCGCGGGTGTGTCGAGCAATTGCCGGCAGCCCTGCATCGCCCGCTCCAGCGCGTCGATCACCGAGCTGGGCCGGGCATGGGGGCTGACAGGCACGCTGACCGAAACACCGAACATGTTGCTTGGGCGACTGAAGTTGATGATCTTGGCTTTGGCCGCCAGCGAGTTGGGAATCACTGCCATGCTGCCCTGGCTGGTCTGTAAACGCGTGGCGCGCCAGTCGATGTCGGTGACGCGGCCCTCGGTGCCGTCGATCGAGATCCAGTCGTCGAGTTGATAGGGCTTGGTGGTGTTGAGGACGATCCCGGAGAACACGTCGCTCAAGGTGCTCTGCAAGGCCAGACCGACAATGATCGCCAACGCCCCGGAGGTCGCCAGCACGCCTTTGACCGGCAGATCGAGCACGTATGCCAGCGCCGCAATGATCGCGATGAGGAAAATCACCGCGCCGAGCAAGTCCTGCAACAATCGGCCGGTGTGGCCGACCCGTTGCATCATCACCGCACCGATCAACACCGTCAGGGTGCGCGCGCCGAACAGCCACCAACCGATCTGCAACCCGGTCGCCGCCAGATGCAACGGCACGTTGTCGGCCCACGGCGCCGGCTCCATCGGGTTGAGGCCTTCGTTGAACAGAACAATGCTGAACAGGGCGAAAATCAGCACCCGCACCAGCAGTTTCCATTCGCTGCCGCGAGAGCTGATCAGCCGCCACAGGCCCAGATCGAGCAGGATCAGGATCAATGCGCAAAACAACGGATGTTCGGTCAGCAGAGACAGCATCAAACAACTCCGACAAAGGCCAATCGCGAGAAGATCGCACAGATTGGCACAGTGTAGGAGCAATTGATTTCGGCGAATGACCAGCGTCTCGAAAACGCTGAAAAACCTGTGGGAGCGAGCCTGCTCGCGAAGGCGTCCTGTCAGTCACTACCCCTTAGACTGAATCAGAGCATTCGCGAGCAGGCTCGCTCCCACAGGGGCGTTTCAGTTGCCAGTAAAGCTCAGCGTCAGGCGTGCATCTGGCCAAAGCGCCCGGACTGGAAGTCGGCAAAGGCCTGGTGGATTTCCTGCTCGGTGTTCATCACGAACGGGCCATGGCCGACGATCGGTTCGTCGATCGGCTCGCCGCTGAGCAGCAATACCACAGCGTCTTCGCTGGCTTGCAGGGTGAGTCGATCACCGTCGCGTTCGAACAGCGCCAACTGTCCCACTCCCACCGATTCCGCGCCGTTGACCTGCACCGCGCCCTTCAACACCACCAGCGCGGTGTTGCGTCCTTCGTGCAAATCAAGCGTCAGCAACTTGCCGGCATTGAGGCGCAGATCCCAGACGTCGATGGGCGTGAACGTCCGCGACGGGCCGGTGTGCCCGGCGAATTCACCGGCGATCAGACGCAGGCTGCCGGCGTCGTCCTTGAGCGCGATGTTCGGAATATCCCGATCGAGAATGGTCTGGTAACCCGGCGCGGCCATTTTGTCCTTGGCCGGCAGGTTGACCCACAGCTGGACCATTTCCAGCTTGCCGCCGGTTCTGGCGAAGTTCTCCGAATGAAACTCTTCATGGAGGATGCCGGACGCTGCGGTCATCCACTGTACGTCACCCGGGCAGATGGTGCCGCCACTGCCAGTGGAGTCGCGGTGCTGCACTTCACCGTCATAAACGATGGTCACGGTTTCGAACCCACGGTGCGGGTGCTGGCCGACGCCACGCTGTTCTGTGGTCGGGGTGAATTCGGCGGGTCCGGCGTGATCGAGCAACAGAAACGGGCTGATGTGCTTACCCAGGTTGTCGTAGGAAAACAGCGTGCGCACCGGGAAACCATCGCCGACCCAATGGCCGCGCGGGCTGGTGTAGATGCCGATGATGTTTTTCATGGGGTCTCCAATGTGTCATTGCATTGGATTCAGCCTAAAGGCATATCGAATATTCGACTAGAGGGTGCAAATCGGCCTGAGTGTTCCATAGACAGAACAATGGCCCGGTAGCGCCTTTCGCGAGCAGGCTTGCTCCTACAGGAGGCGGCATGGGCTCAGAGACAGCGCGCCAGGCTGTGCATGGCTTCGCGCAACCTGTCGATGGTGCGGTCGATGACCCCGTTATCCCTGTCTCGGCAAGCCGTTTCCAGCTCGACACACGCCGCAACAACCCGCGCAGCCCCGACCATCTGCGCCCCGCCCCTGATGCGATGGGCCAACTCGCGCAAGTCTTCGCGGTCGCTCGCTTGCAATTGATCCAGAGCCTGGAGATCGTCGCGCAGGCTGTTGCCGACTTCCTTGCGCAAGCGTTCGATCAACGAGTGGTCGGCACCGGCCATCTGTTCCAGGGCACTCAGATCGATCTCGACAGGCTCGGCGGCGGGCGGGTGATCTTTGTGCGGCTCGCAAGAGTGGGCGCCGCTCAGGGCTTGCGCCAGATCGTGCAAGCGAATCGGTTTGAACAGGCAGCCGTCCATGCCGGCATCCAGACACCGCAGGCGCTCTTCGATCTGCGCGTTGGCGGTAAAACCGAGAATCAGGCAGCGCCTGCGTCCGGTGGCGGCTTCTTCGTCGCGAATCGCCTGGGCCAGTTCATAGCCATTGCGTCGCGGCATGTTGCAGTCGGTGATTAGCACATCGAAGGCCTGGGTTCGCCATCGATCCAGCCCCTGTTCACCATCGCCGACGTCTACCGTGCGATGCCCGAGTTCGCTCAGTTGCCAGCACATCAGCAAGCGGTTGACCGGGTGATCGTCCACCACCAGCACGTTCAATACACAGGTGGCGGCCGCCGCGTCGGGGGTTGCCGCGGTGGTCGCCATCGCGGTCAGCAGTGGCAACTGCAGGTTGATTTCCACGCGTGTGCCTTGCCCGGGATCGCTGTCCAGACGCAACGTGCCGCCCATCATTTCGCAAAGGTTGCGACTGATCACCAGCCCCAGACCGGACCCGCTGCGCGCCGCTTGTGGACTATTGCCTGCTTGAACGAAGGGATTGAACAGGCGCTTTTGATCGGCGGCACTGATACCGATGCCGCTGTCTTCGATAAGCACTCGCACATTCACCTGCTCGTCCAATATCGCACCGATCTGCAGTTGCAGGCTGACCTCGCCAGCCTCGGTGAACTTGATCGCATTGCTCAGCAGATTCGACAGCACCTGCTTGAAGCGCGTCGGATCGATCAGCACGTCCATGTCGGTGCGCGGATCGAGTTTGATGCGCCACAACAAACGCTTCTGCCGCGCCAGCCCCTCGAACACCCGGCACACCGATGAAACGGTCTCGCGCAGATTGGCCCGCTCGGGGGCGAGGGACAAATGCCCCGACTCGATGCGGGCGATGTCGAGAATATCGCCAATTAGCGCCAACAGTTGCTGGCCGGCATTCGAGGCCACTTGAATCGCCAAGCGGTCAGTCACGCCCTCCTCCGCACGCTTGAGGGCCAGTTCGAGCATGCCGATCAACGCGTTCATTGGTGTGCGGATCTCATGGCTCATGGTCGCCAGAAAGGTACTCTTGGCCCGATTGGCCTCGTCTGCGACATCCTTGGCCTGTTGCAGCTGCAGCAACCACTGTTGACGCTGGTGAATCTGCCGACGCTGCCAGCCGATCCAGAGCATTGCCAGCAGGAGCAAGGCCGCTGCGCCGGCGAAACCCAGCAGAATCTCCTGACGGTGGCGCAGCCAGTAGCTGTCCTCGACCACCACATCGTGGCTCCAGCGCTCGACCAGTTCATCCATCTGCTGCGGCGCGATGCTCAGCAACGCCTTGTTCAGAATCGAATGCAGCAACGCCGATTGCGGCGCCGTGGCCAAAGCGATGCGCGCCGGCTGGTCGCCAACGGTGCCGGTGATCCGCAGGCGGTCGCGGTACTGCCGGGCGATCAGAAAACGCGCCACCAGTAATGAGCTCACCGTCACGTCGACCTGTCCTCTGGCAATCAGCGCCATGCCTTCGGCGGGGCTCTTGACCTCGACCAGACGCAGACCGGGCACGCGTTGCAGCAGGTAATCGCGCAATGGGTGGCCGCGATAGATGGCCAGGCGTTTGCCCGCCAGCGCCTCCAGCGGCAGTGGATGCGGCCCATGCGCAGCGCTGACCAGCACGAACGGATTGTTCAGATAGGCGCGGGTGAATTGCAGCTGCGCTTCACGCTCGGTGCTGGGCGTCACCACTGGCAATACATCGAGCTCACCGGCCTGGAGTTGTTCGAACTGATCGTTCAGTGAAGCGCCGCGCACGATCTCGAAATTCAGCCCGCTGCGCTGCGCAATCAGGCTCAATAACTGCGCCGACAATCCGCTGAAACGCCCGTCGGCACCGAAAAACGCCAGGGGCGCAAAGTCCTCGACAGCGCCCACCCGCACCGTCGGATGCTGTTCCAGCCACTGCTGCTCGGCGGCGCTGAGCTGCACCCGGGACTGTTCGGCCATTTCGGCGAGGCCGACACTCCAGCGCTGTTCGATCAGATGCCGGCGCTCCATGGGCACGGCCTGCAATGCCTTGTCGACGAGGCGCTTGAGCACCACGTCGCTGCGCAACAACGCAAAAGCGAAGGGATTGGCGTCAAGCCCCGACGGCCCGGCCAATTGCAGGTCGTTGCGGTAATTGTTGTTGATCAGGTAGTTGGCACTTATGAAGTCGCCCAGATAGGCATCGTCGGCACCGAAAGCGACCGCGCCGAGTGCATCCATTGCCGAGGCATAAAGTTGCACCTGTGCGTCGGGGTAGAACGCCTGAACAGCAGCCAGTGGCAGGTAATCTTCGACTAGGGCGATGCGTTTGGCCGCCAGATCGGCGGGCAGTTTTTCGTCGTGGCGGGTGACCAGCATCGGCTGATCTTCAGCGTAAGGGCGCGAGAGGATAAAAGCCGGGTCAGCCACTTCAAAACTGTTCGATGTGCCCAGCAGATCGATCTCGCCGCGCTTGAGTGCGGCCATGACCGCAGGGCGATCGGAGAAGCGCTGCACCTGGAGTTCGACGCCGAGCAGTTGCGCCACCAGAGCGGCGTAATCGGCGGTGAGCCCCTCCAGCTCGTGCCGATTGCGGGTGATCTCGAACGGCGGATAGTCCCGCCCTGAAATGCCCATGCGCAACAGCGGATGCTCACGCAGCCACTGGCGTTCCCGCTCGTCGAGGCGAACCTGGACGTTGCCCGGTTCGGGGCGGGCCAGCACCTCCAGTATCTGCGGCGGTGCACCGGCGCAGACCGATGTTACAAGTCCCAGACACAGCCATAGAATCCGCAGTCCCTGCGTCATGTCGGACACTCAGATCAAGTGATTGCGCTTGGCAAATTCGCGCAGGAGCACCAGTGACCCCAGACAGAGTTTCGCCATCATGCGGGTTTTATAGGTGCTGACGGTCTTGTGGCTCAAGTGCATTTCCTGGGCAATGGCCTTGTTCGGCTTGCCCAGCGCCAATTGCACGAAAATACATAACTCTCGATCGGACAGTTGATCGATCATCTCCTTTTCAGTGCGTTGCACAGCGTTGTACAGACCGCTGGTATTAGGCAACGCGGAGAAATAGGTATGGCCGGACATCAGTGCCTTGATGGCTTCGTGCAGCAGGGTCAACTGATTGCTCTTGGTCACGTAGCCCATCGCCCCGGCACGCAAACAGCGCTCTTGATAATGCGTGGGCTCATGCATGCTGAACACCAGGACCCGGCAGCGCGCCGTCGGCGCCTTGATCTGGATGCGCGTCAGCACTTCCAGCCCGTCCATGGAGCCCAGCCCCAGATCGAGCACCACCAGTTGCGGATCATGCTCGCGGATCAACGGCACGACTTCATTGCCGTTGGACGCTTCATGAATCTGGGTGAAACCTTGAGCCTGCAGGACGATTCGGATAGCCGCGCGCACTACGGGGTGATCATCAACGATCAGCGCTGACTTCATTGGCACTCCTGCACAATCGTAAAAGACACCGCACCAGACCGTTTCGGAGTCGGTGGCTGCGCCGGCACTGTTACATGGATGGACAAGGGAATCACCTGTCAGGTCTGACAGTTGTGCAGTCTGGATTTTTATGCATTGGCATGGCGCAACAACCAGTGTGAGTCAGGTGCTTGCCGGCGTTCGCCGGCTGCTTCGACCCTTGCCATCACCTGCCCGACGAGCTGTGAATTGGGCAGTGGCGCCGGGCTGATCTGCACGTTTTCCTGAGCGAAGCCTGCCAGTGCCTGCAACGGTGCTGACTGTTCGTTGTAGATCAGAGCGTGGCGAACCTGTGGGTTATCGAGCAGAAAGCCCAGCAGGTCCAGGGAGCCTGCCGCCAGTTCTGCATTGATCACCAGTACATCGAACGGCTCGCAGCCGTAGTCGACCAGGGTCAACAATTCGCCGAGATTCTGCACCGGGGCCACGCGGTAGTAGCCGAGCTCATTGAACAGGCGCTCGATTTTCATTCGATGAAAATGCTGCGGGTCGGCGATCAGGATGCGCAACGCTTTGTTGCTCATGGTCATTCTCCCGGTGAGGTTTGGGGAGGGCAAGACTACGCAAGCGCCGAGGCTAGCTCTGTAGGACTTTTCCTAAAAATCCGGCCATTCATCCGGGCATCCCCGCACTGACGGACGCACCGGTACTCCTGTAGGAGTGAGCCTGCTCGCGATGGCGGTGTGTCAGTCAACTTCAATGTCACTGCAATACCGCTATCGCGAGCAGGCTCACTCCTACAGGGGGCAGCATTATTGCCAGCCGAACCGACGGATGTAGAAGCCCTTCACCGCCTGGGTCAGCGCCATGTACGCCAGCAGGATCAGCGGCAGAAACAGGAAATACAGCGGCGGCAGCGCCTGCAATTTGAAGTAGTGCGCCAGCGGTCCCATCGGCAGTAAAACTCCCACCGCCATGATGATCCCGGTCATGACCATCAACGGCATGGCTGCACGGCTTTGCAGGAACGCAATCTTCGGCGTGCGGATCATGTGCACGATCAGCGTCTGGGTCAGCAACCCGACCACGAACCAGCCGGACTGGAACAGCGTCTGGTGATCCGCGGTGTTGGCATCGAACACGTACCACATAAAAGCGAACGTGGTGATGTCGAAAATCGAACTGATCGGGCCGAAGAACAGCATGAAGCGCCCGACGTCCCCCGGTTGCCAGCGTTGCGGTTGTTTCAGCATCTGCTCATCGACGTTGTCGAACGGAATGGCGATCTGCGAAATGTCGTAGAGCAGATTCTGTACCAGCAGGTGCATCGGCAGCATCGGCAGGAACGGGATGAACGCACTGGCGACCAGCACCGAGAACACATTGCCGAAGTTGGAACTGGCGGTCATCTTGATGTACTTGAGCATGTTGGCGAAGGTGCGCCGCCCTTCGAGCACGCCCTCCTCCAGCACCATCAGGCTTTTTTCCAACAGAATGATGTCCGCCGCTTCCTTGGCGATGTCCACCGCGCTGTCGACGGAAATGCCGATATCGGCGGTGCGCAGCGCCGGCGCGTCGTTGATGCCATCACCCATGAACCCGACCACATGGCCGTTGCCCTTGAGCACACGGACGATGCGCTCCTTGTGCGACGGCGTGAGTCTGGCGAAGACATTGGTGCTCTCGACCGCCACGGCCAGTTCGGCATCGCTCATGCGCTCGAGGTCGTTGCCCAGCAGCAACCGCTGTTGGGCGAGGCCGACCTCGCGGCAGATCTTCGCCGTGACCAGTTCGTTGTCGCCGGTCAGCACCTTCACCGCTACGCCATGCTCGGCCAAGGCCTTGAGCGCCGGCGCGGTGCTGTCCTTCGGTGGATCGAGGAACGCCACGTAACCGATCAGGGTCAGTTCATTTTCATCAGCCAGGCTGTAAGTGTCGCGACCTTCGGACATCGAGCGGGCGGCCACGGCCACCACGCGCAAGCCTTCAGCGTTGAATGCTGCGGTGACCTGACGAATCCGGGTCAGCAATTCATCGCTCAAGGCTTCATTGACTTCGCCATGACGCACGCGGCTGCACACCGCCAGCACTTCCTCGACCGCGCCTTTGCAGATCAGCTGATGTGGCTGATCGCGGCCCTCCACGACGACCGACATACGCCGGCGATTGAAGTCGAACGGGATCTCGTCGACCTTGCGAAACGCCGTGCCGACTTTCAGTTCACGGTGGATTTCCACGTGTTCCAGCACCGCTACATCCAGCAGGTTTTTCAGGCCGGTCTGGTAGTAGCTGTTGAGGTAGGCCAGTTCCAGCACTTCGTCGCTGTCTTCGCCCCAGACGTCGACGTTGCGCGCGAGAAAGATCTTGTCCTGAGTCAGCGTGCCGGTCTTGTCGGTGCACAGCACGTCCATGGCGCCGAAATTCTGGATCGCATCAAGGCGTTTGACGATGACCTTTTTGCGCGACAGAAACACGGCGCCTTTGGCCAGGGTCGAGGTGACGATCATCGGCAGCATTTCCGGGGTCAGGCCGACGGCGATCGACAGCGCGAACAGCAGCGCTTCGGTCCAGTCGCCCTTGGTGAAACCGTTGATGAACAGCACCAGCGGCGCCATGACGAACATGAAGCGGATCAGCAGCCAGCTGACCTTGTTGACGCCCTGCTGGAACGAGGTCACCGCCCGGTCCGTCGCGCCGACCCGTTGTGCCAGCGCGCCGAAATAGGTGCTGTTGCCGGTGGTGAGAATCAGCGCAACAGCACTGCCGGAGACGACGTTGGTGCCCATGAACAGAAGGTTGTCCAGCTCCAGCGGATTGCGCGTGTCGCAATCCGCCTGATGAATGAATTTCTCCACCGGCATCGATTCGCCGGTCATCGCAGCCTGACTGACGAACAGGTCCTTGGCGCTGAGCACGCGGCAATCGGCGGGAATCATGTCGCCGGCCGACAGGACGATGAGATCGCCGGGCACCAGTTGCCTGATCGGCACTTCCCGGCGTGGGCCATCCCGGCGCAGTACCGTGGCGGTGTTGCTGACCATGGCTTTGAGCGCATCGGCGGCCTGATTGGATTTGCTCTCCTGCCAGAAGCGCAGCAGCGTCGACAGCACCACCATGGAGAAAATCACCACGGCCGCCTTGAGGTCTTCGGTCAGCCAGGAGATCACCGCGAGCAAGGTCAGCAGCAGGTTGAACGGGTTTTTGTAGCAGTACCACAGATGGGTCCACCACGGCAGCGGTTGCTCGTGTTCAACCTCATTGAGGCCATGTCGCGCGCGCAGTGCATCGGCCTCGACATCGATGAGCCCCTCGCCGTGGGTGCCCAGTGACGACAGCAACGCAGCGCTATCCTCATGGGCGGCAGCGACCAGCTTACTGGCGAGCGTCGGCGGCACTTCACGGCTGACCGTGGTGTCGTTGATCGAGTCCAGCAGCGCCAGACGACGAAAGTGTCGGGCGATATGGCGGCTGCGCAGAAAGCCTGCGAAAAATTCCTTGAGCTTCAGTTTCATGGCTGTGTCCCCTGTGGTCAGCCGGGAAACCGTCGAGCAGGTACCGCCACGCCCCGGCACCGGGACAAACCGGCACGGCAAGGCGTGGCGCGCCGGTCGGCAATGACAGGCGCGTCGATAGGCGGCGATGACGACTGAGGTCGTCAGCACGCTTGGTTCAGTGTCGATGAGAGGGACGTCGAGACATGGCCCAGGACTGGCCATGCACGGGATGCCGCTGCTCGCTGTTACGGCGAGACAACGGCAGGGAAAGACTGCGCGTTATCTTGCCGAGAATCTGCCGGTGTTCAAGACCGGCCGACAACTGTCACTCGAACAAGTACCCACTGTGGGTCTCCGCAATTGATGAAAACGCGCGCAGCTTACGCCCGCAGCGAAATGGCTGGAAGAGGTGTTGGCGGGGAATGTGGCGGGTGTTCAGGAAGGGTTCAGGATTCAGCTTTGCGGTGCTGGCAAAGGCTCCTTCGCGAGCAGGCTCACTCCTACATTTGTCCTGCGTACGCAGATCCTTGTAGGAGTGAGCCTGCTCGCGATAGCGGTGTGACAGGCGACGCAGAACTCAGCTGGCAGTCGCCAACAGCAACTCCGCCACCGAGCGACTATGCCCGCGCTGTTTGCCATGCTCATACAGCGAGCCGGCGATTTCGTCGGCGCGGATCGGCAGCACCGACAGCAGCGTATCGCTCAGGCCATGGCTGGCCTGGCAGAAGCCCTGCATATAAATGCCAGCCTTGCAGCGCTCGTCGGTGATCAATTTGTAATTGCGATCGACTTCGAATTCGCCGAGGTACTCCTCCAGCGGCGCGAGCAATTTGCGGTGCATCTGCCGCTCGTAACCGGTGGCGAGCACCACGGCGTCATAAATGCGCACCGTGAGCTCGCCTGTGGCGTTGTTGCGCACCGCCAGCTCGATGCCGTTTGCCGTGGCAGTGGCGCTCTCGACGGTGGTCAGGGTGCGGAAGGCATGGCGGGCAATCCCGGAAACCTTCTGCCGGTAGAAGATGCCGTAGATGCGTTCGATCAGGTCGATGTCGACCACCGAATAGTTGGTGTTGTGGTACTCGTTGACCAGCCGTTCGCGCTCGACGCTGTTCTGCTGGAACACCAGGTCGGTGAACTCCGGCGAAAACACTTCGTTGACGAACGGGCTGTCGTCCGCAGGCTTCAAGGCCGAGCCGCGCAGGATCATGTCGACCTGCACCGAAGGGAACGAATCATTGAGGTCAATGAAGGCTTCCGCCGCGCTCTGCCCGCCACCGATGATCGCGATGCTCATCGGTTGATTGTTCACACAGGGCTGGCGGGCCATTTGCGACAGGTATTGCGAATGGTGGAACACCCGGTGATCGCCCTTGAGCGCCTTGAATGCCTCCGGAATACGTGGTGTGCCGCCGGCGCTGACCACCACCGAACGCGTGGTGCGCACGAACTGCTGGCCGTCGCTGCCGCGGGAAATCACGCGCAAGGCTTCCACCTGCTGGTTATGCAGGACCGGTTCGATGAACTGCACTTCTTCACCGTAACGGCTCTGCTCGGTGAACTGCCCGGCGACCCAGCGCAGGTAGTCGTTGTACTCCATGCGGCATGGATAGAAGGTGCCGAGGTTGATGAAATCGACCAGCCGTCCGTGGTGCTTGAGGTAGTTGACGAAGGAATACGGGCTGGTGGGATTGCGCAGGGTCACCAGGTCCTTGAGGAAGGAAATCTGCAATTCGCTCTGCGTCGACAACGTATTGCCGTGCCAGCTGTAATTGGCCTGCTTGTCGAGGAACAGCACATCCAGTTCGCCCTGGGTCGCGCCGCGTTCCTGCAAGGCGATGGCCAGTGCCAGGTTCGAAGGGCCGAAACCGACGCCGATCAGGTCGTGAACGATGGGCGATGCATTTGCCTGTGTCATTTCCAGTGTCCTCTGGATGAACCCCTCAACGCGGGGAAAAAAGCCTGGGTGGCCTGACCGGCCTGAATCAGGTCAGCAGGTCGTCTGTTGAGTAGGAACGAGGACGATGAGAGGAAATTTAACCGGCGCGGATCACTGGCCATCCCATTGCTGGATGCGCAAGCGGCAATGCTTCATGGCGTTGACGATGTGTTTTTCCACCAGCGCCCGGGAGATGCCGAGGGTCTGGGCGATTTCCGGGTGGGACAGGCCTTCGATCTTGCGCAGCAGAAAACTGTCGCGACACAGCGGCGGCAATTCGGCCAGCGCGCGCTGGAGCATTTCCAGACGCTGACCATGATCGAGGGTGCCATGAGGCGAGGGAGTGAAATAGCGCTCTTCGTTATCCAGCACGTCCAGCGATTCAACCTGGCGCAGCGCGTTGCGGCGGTGATCGTCGATAACCAGGTTCAGCGCGGTGCGATAAAGGAAGGCCCGCGGTTGTTCGATCGGCACTTCGCTGGAGCGTTCCAGCACGCGTACATAGGCGTCATGCACCACATCCTCGGCGACCTGACGGTTGCCCAGTCTGGCGTTGAGGAAACACACCAGCTCACGATAGTAGTTTTCCAACATGACTCCCGACCGCATCGATGCCGTTTCTGTCCTTGAGCGCACTGATCCGGCCTGCGGATAACGCAGTAGCAAGATAGTGGCAACTTGAAGTGCGTAATTTATAGTAATTCTCATATAGATTTAAAGAGCTGATTCCATATACCGGACAAATAGTGGTAGTCCGGCGCGCGGCAACGCGATGTGTCCGCGGCTAAATTCCATGGCCCATGCCTCGTTTACAGGACAGCCCCTGTGTCTGTCGTGCCTTGCGACGGGCCGCAACCACTGGCCGGAACCCTGCATGAATCGTCCCCGCTCCGCCCGTCGCGCGCTGTTCGCCGCCCTCTGTCTGATTCCCGTGATCGCCGTTGCTGCCTGGCAGGTCTTGCCGCCCGGTCGCGACGCCGTTGCCACCGTGCAGGTCAGCCGGGGCGATATCGAAAACAGCGTGACGGCGTTGGGCACCCTGCAGCCGCGCCGCTACGTGGATGTCGGCGCGCAGGCCTCAGGGCAGATTCAGAAGATTCACGTCGAGGCCGGCGACACGGTCAAGGAAGGCCAACTGCTGGTGGAAATCGACCCCTCAACGCAGAAAGCCAAGCTCGATGCCGGACGCTTCTCCATCGAAAATCTCAAGGCGCAGCTGCAGGAGCAACGTGCCCAGCACGATCTGGCGCAGCAGAAATACCAGCGCCAGCAGAAACTGGCCGCCGGTGGCGCCACCCGCGAGGAAGACGTGCAGACCGCCCGCGCCGAGGTCCGAGCGACCCAGGCGCGCATCGACATGTTCCAGGCACAAATCCGTCAGGCCCAGGCCAGCCTGCGCAGCGACGAGGCGGAGCTCGGCTACACGCGCATCTACGCACCGATGAGCGGAACCGTGGTGGCCATTGGTGCGCGCGAAGGCCAGACCCTCAACGCCCAGCAACAGACCCCGCTGATCCTGCGCATCGCCAGGCTTTCACCGATGACGGTGTGGGCCGAGGTTTCAGAGGCCGACATCGGCCATGTCAAACCGGGCATGACCGCCTATTTCACTACTCTCAGCGGCGGCAACCGACGCTGGAGCAGCACCGTGCGGCAGATCCTGCCGGTGCCGCCGCGCCCGCTCGAACAGAATCAGGGCGGCAGTCCCACCAGTGGCCGCAGCGGCAGCGAACGCGTGGTTCTGTATACCGTGCTGCTCGACGTCGATAACGCCGATCACAGCCTGATGACCGACATGACCGCCCAGGTGTTCTTCGTCGCGCAACAGGCGCAGGACACCCTGACCGTGCCGAGCGCCGCCCTGCAACCGGGCTCGCGTCCACAGTGGCAACGGGCGCAGATCGTCGCCGCCAACGGTGATATTCAGGCGCGGGAAGTGCGCACCGGTATCAGCGATCGCCTGCGCACCCAAGTCCTGGAAGGTCTTGCCGAGGGCGAACATATTCTCAGCGCGCCGGCCAGCGGTCATGGGGGCTGAATGCACACGCCTCTGATCGACCTGCGACAGATCCGCAAAGCCTACGGCGGCGATGACAGCCCGCTGGTGGAAGTGCTGCGCGGGATCGATCTGTCGATCCACGCCGGCGAGTTCGTCGCCATTGTCGGCGCCTCCGGTTCGGGCAAGTCGACGCTGATGAACATCCTCGGTTGCCTTGACCGGCCTACCAGCGGCGAATATCGCTTCGCCGGGGAAAATGTCGCTCAGCTGGACAGCGATGAACTGGCCTGGCTGCGCCGCGAAGCATTCGGATTTGTCTTTCAGGGCTATCACCTGATCCCCTCCGGCTCGGCGCAGGAAAACGTCGAGATGCCGGCCATCTACGCCGGCACCCCGGCCGCCGAGCGGCATGCCCGCGCTTTTGCGCTACTGGAACGTCTTGGCCTCGGCAGTCGCACCGGCAACCGTCCGCATCAGCTTTCCGGCGGTCAGCAACAGCGGGTGTCGATTGCCCGTGCGCTGATGAACGGCGGCCACATCATCCTCGCCGACGAGCCGACCGGCGCTCTCGACAGCCACAGCGGCGCCGAGGTCATGACCCTGCTCGACGAACTCGCCGATCAGGGCCACGTCGTCATCCTCATCACCCACGACCGCGAAGTGGCGCAACGGGCCAAGCGCATCATCGAAATCCGCGACGGTCTGATCATCAGTGACAGCGCCGGGCATGCATCCACGCCCTCTTCGGCCAATCCCGGCGCGCTGCAAGCGGTCGACCTGCGCCAGCGCCTGAGCTGTGGCAGCAGCCAGACCGGCGCCTGGAAAGGTGAACTGGTCGACGCCGTGCAAGCCGCGTGGCGAGTGATGTGGATCAACCGTTTTCGCACGGCGCTGACACTGCTGGGCATCGTTATTGGTGTGGCCTCAGTGGTAGTGATGCTCGCCGTTGGCGAAGGCAGCAAGCGCCAGGTCATGGCGCAAATGGGTGCGTTCGGCTCCAACATCATTTACCTCAGCGGCTCGGCACCGAACCCGCGCACGCCCGAGGGCATCATCACCCTCGACGACGTCGCCGAACTGTCCGCCCTGCCCCAGGTGGAGCGGATCATGCCGGTCAACGGCTCGACCGCCGGCGTGCGGTTTGGCAATGCCGACCACAGCAGTTACGTCGGCGGCAATGACACCAATTTCCCGGTGATTTTCAATTGGCCGGTGATCCAGGGCAGCTATTTCACCCAGGCCGATGAAGACAGCGCCGCCGCTGTCGCGGTGATCGGCACCAAGGTCCGCGACAAGTTGCTCAAGGATGTCGCCAACCCGATCGGTCAATACATCCTCATCGAAAACGTGCCGTTCCAGATCCTCGGCGTGCTCGCGGAAAAAGGCGCCAGCTCTGGCGACTCGGATAGTGACAACCGCATCGCCGTGCCCTATTCGGCGGCGAGCATGCGCCTGTTCGGCAGTCGCAATCCGCAATACGTGGTGATCGCCGCCAAGGATGCGCGCAAGGTCAAGGACGCCGAACAGGCGATCGAGCAGGCGATGCTGCGGCGGCACCATGGCAAGAAGGATTTCGAGCTGACCAACAATGCCGCCATGATCCAGGCCGAGGCGCGCACGCAAGGCACGCTGTCGCTGATGCTGGGTGCGATTGCGGCGATTTCCCTGCTGGTCGGCGGCATCGGCGTGATGAACATCATGCTCATGACCGTGCGCGAACGTACGCGGGAGATCGGTATTCGCATGGCCACTGGCGCACGCCAGCGCGACATCCTGCGCCAGTTCCTCACTGAAGCGGTGATGCTCTCGGTGGTCGGCGGTATTGCCGGGATCGGCCTGGCGCTGCTGGTCGGCGGCGTGTTGTTGCTCAGCGGTGTGTCGGTTGCCTTTCAAGCGCTGGCGGTGATCGGCGCGTTTGCCTGTGCGCTGGTCATCGGTGTCATTTTCGGCTTCATGCCGGCCCGCAAAGCTGCCCGGCTCGACCCGGTCACGGCCCTTACCAGTGAATGATCGACCTATGAAAGTGCGACTGACGTTTCTCGCCGCCAGCCTGTTGCTGGCGGCCTGCAGCAGCCCGGCGCCGCGCCTCGACAGCGGCGTGCAGCCACCAAGCGCGTGGCAGTCCGCCGACAGCCACGGCGCGTTGCAAAGCAATCGGCAATGGTGGACGCAGTTCGGCAGCCCTGAACTGGAGCGGCTGGTGGAACAGGCGCGGCTGGGCAGCTACGACCTCGCCGCCGCGATGGCGCGGGTCCGACAGGCCCAGGCCAGCGCAACCATCGCCGGCGCGCCGCTGCTGCCGGAACTCAAGGCCGGATTGAATGCCAACCGGCAGAAACTGATCCACGGCAAGGGCTACAGCCAACTGGATGTCAGCCCGGAAAATCGTTCGCTGGATTATTACGATGCCGAGCTCAGCGCCAGTTACGAAATCGATTTCTGGGGCGGCAATCGTGCCGCGCGCGACAGTGCCGTGTTCGCTGTGCAGGCCAGCGAGTTCGACCGCGCCACCGTCGAACTGACCTTGCTCAGCGGCGTCGCCAACAGCTACACCCAGGCCCTCGCCTTGCGTGAGCAGGCGCGCATTGCCGAACTCAATCTGAAAAATGCGCAGAACGTGCTGCATCTGGTGCAGACCCGTTTCGACGCCGGCAGCGCCACCGCGCTGGAACTGGCCCAGCAGAAAAGTCTGGTGGCCGAACAACAACGTCGCCTGCCGCTGGTGCAGCAGCAGGCCCGCGAAGCACAGATCAGCCTCGCCGCCCTGCTCGGCCAGCCGGTGCAGGCGTTGCGGTTGCCCGAGCAATCCTTCGCCCAATTGCACTGGCCGGACATCGCCAGTGGCGTGCCGAGCGACTTGCTGAGCCGCCGCCCGGACATTGCCAGCGCTGAAGCCAGACTGGCAGCGGCGCAGGCTGATGTCACTGTTGCCCGCGCCGCGATGCTGCCGAAAATCACCCTGACGGCGAGCCTCGGCAGCGGCGCCGATCTGGCCGCCGACCTGCTGCGCACGACGTTCTACAACCTGTCGACAGGACTGACCGCGCCGATCTTCAACAACGGCCGCCTCAGCGCCGAACGCGACAAGGCCAAGGCCCGCCAGGACGAACTGCTGGAGTCCTATCGCGGGGCGATCATCAACGGTTTCGCCGACGTCGAAAAAGCCCTCAGCAGCATCCGCGGCCTCGACGCACAGCGGCAATGGCAAAGCGAAGAACTGACCCAGGCACAAACCGCCTTCGACATCGCCCAGAGCCGCTACCAGGCCGGCGCCGAAGACCTGCTCACCGTCCTGCAAACCCAGCGCACGCTGTATGCCGCGCAGGATCTGAACGTGCAACTGCGCCAGTCGCGGCTGCAGGCGAGCATTGCGCTGTACAAAGCGTTGGGGGGTGACTGGTAGGAGCTGACGAGTGCAACGAGGCTGCGATCTTTTGATCTTGATCCTTAAATGCAAGAGCAAAAGATCGCAGCCTTCGGCAGCTCCTACACGGATATCGTGTCCACCGTGTGCAAATCCAGGGCACGCTGAATGCGGTGCTTGCGCTGTACAACGCGCTGGGGGGGGGGCTGGGAAGAGATCTGAGAGCGACGCGGCGACTGGACTGACGCCTTCGCGAGCAGGCTCACTCCTACAAGGGATTGCGATCAATTCAGAGTATGTGTTGAACCGATCTAGAGCTGTCGGCCCTTGACCTTCAGATGCCGTGCATACCACGGTCGCCGGGGGACTTTGCGGAACAGTTCGGTCATGTTGTCTTCGTCGCCGAAGGTGATGCGCAGCGCCAGTTTCATGGTTTCCGGGTCCATCTCCACCGAGCGCCCGACTTGCAGGCCGGGCACGGTGCTGCAACCGTGGGTGTCGGGGCCGAGCCAGGGGTCGGCGACTTCCACCCAGCGCCCCGGTGCAAACCACGGCACGCCATTGACCTGCAGACGGGTCACCTCACCCGGATGAAAGCGCTCGTGGGCGCGGAACCAGTCTTCCAGGCGATCATCGATCCAGCCGTGGAAACGCCAGAACACCGGGTTCACATGGGAGGAAAACGGGTCGCCGAGAAAGTCGTTTTCCGGTGCATACCAGCGCGCGGCGAAATCCGCCTGATCGCGTGCCATCGGCACCGGAATGTCGTTGGACGGATCACGCGCCACCGAAGCCCAGCGCATGTGCAGCCAGTCGTGCAGGCCCAATTCGACTTCAGAACCGAACTGGCCGAGGGTCAATTTCGATAAATAACGTGGATCACGGTACTGCGATTCCCAGACCAGAAAATTGCTCTGGAAAGTCTCCGCCGCTTTGATGTCGCTGACCCATTTGGTGTATTCGTCATCGCCCTCGGCCAGCCAGGTCGGCGGCAGTGAGTTGCCGTCGTGATTGTCGAAATAGCGGGCGAAGCCCTGTCGGTCACGTTCCAGCTCTGGCTGCGGCTGCGGGAACGCTGGCCACGACGGCAAATCCTGCATCGACCGGGCGATGCCGAGCATGTGCCGATGCATGAAGAAAAAGTCCACGCCGGAGCCATTGCGATCCTTGCGTGGGCCACGGGCATCGCGCTCCTTGTCACGCGGCCCGGGCTGCCAGCCGATACCGCGTAGCGCTTCGCGTTTTTTCTCCGAGAGCTTGTGCCACTTGTCGCGGGTGGCGTGCCAGAGCTGATGGAACAACCGATGTTCGGGCGCCACCAGCCAGGCCAACAGTTGCGGACTGAGCCCGGTGCGTTCGCGGGCTTCGGGAAAGCGTCGCTTGATGGCGATGAACTGATTGTCCAGCTCGGGCAACGCCAACGGCCGATCCAGGCGCAAGACCTGCCCGGTGAACGTGGCGCTGCCGGCATTGCCGAATGCCGCCCAGACTTCATCCAGTTTGACTTTGAACTCATACACCGGTGGCGCTAACGGCGCATCGGTGCGCAGCAGGCGCCAATACATCTCGGCGCCGTTGCCCGGCGCCAGATCACCGATCACTTGATAACGCGCAGGCCCCTCGGCACGCAGATTGGTCCCGGTGTCGAGATAACCGCGCAGCCCACGGCCACGGTGAGCGATGTCGAGAAACAGCTCCAGGCCTTGCGCCGGCAAGCCATCGAGCCCGGCCGCCGCACCGGTAAAGCGAATGTCCCAGACCCCGCGCAGATTGTCCGCCAGTTGTTGCCCGGCGGTGTCCGCCAGATCGACCGTGGCCTCGCCCGGGGTGATCGGAAACTCCTCGCGAGTCAGTTCACGATGTGCATAAAAAGCGGCAGGCAGCGCGGCGCCCGTGAGTGCCATGCCCGCCATGAACCAGCGTCGAGAGATCGTCATTGCCCTACCTGTGTCAGCCATGAAGCAGGCTTTATCCAAGCTAGAACGTTTGCTCGACGGGGAAATTTACGCTGCCGGCAAAACATCGCGACGGCGGCGCCGGGCATTTGTAACGCCGCCTAAATTAGCCACCCGGCCACTCGTTCTTCCCAGATAGCAAAGGCCCCTGCGCCTGTACCTCGACGGCGAACCTGAATGAGATGGCAATGACAAAACCGCGTTGGAAAAAGGCTCTATTCATCGGCCTGCCACTGGCCCTGGCGATCAGCGCCGGCGCAGGATTTCTGGCCTGGGATTACTGGAACAACCCCGGCTACCCGGTGAAGGTGATGAAACAGGCGACCGAATTGCAGGATCGCCTGCTGTCGTTCGACAGCCACATCACCGTGCCGCTGAGTTTCGGCAGCCACGACCACGAAGCCGACAAGGATGGCTCGGGCCAGTTCGACCTGGTCAAGGCCAATCGCGGGCGCCTGTCCGGTGCGGCGCTGACGGTGTTCGGCTGGCCGGAAATGTGGAACGGCCCGAACGCCCCGCATCGCCCGACCGAGGGTTTTGTCGAAGAGGCGCGCAACCAGCAGGAAGTGCGCTACAAGATCATCTCCGGGATCGTTCGCGACTTCCCCAATCAGGCCGGCATCGCCTACACGCCGGATGATTTCCGCCGGCTGCACGGCGAGGGCAAGTTTGCGATTTTCATCAGCATGCTCAACGCCTACCCGCTGGGCAACGACCTGAGCAAGCTCGACCTGTGGGCCGGGCGCGGCATGCGCATGTTCGGTTTCAGTTACATCGGCAACAACAGCTGGGCCGACTCGTCGCGACCGCTGCCGTTTTTCAATGACTCGCCCGACGCCCTCGACGGGCTCTCTGAGATCGGCAAACAAGCGGTGCAACGTTTGAACGATCTGGGCGTGATCATCGACGTTTCGCAGATGTCGACCAAAGCCCTCGAGCAAGTCGCCGGACTCAGCCGCACTCCGCTGGTGGCTTCGCACTCGGCGCCCCGGGCGGCCGTAGACATTCCGCGCAACCTCAGCGACAAAGAGCTGCAACTGATCAAGAACAGTGGCGGCGTGGTGCAGGTCGTCGCCTTCTCGCAGTACCTGAAACCGCTGACCCAAGGCACCCAGGACAAACTCAATGCGTTGCGTGCGCGTTTCGATCTGCCGCCGCTGCCCAATCTGGCCATGGCGCTGATGCCCGGCGATCCGATCATCACTGCCTGGTCGGAACAGAAGCTCGGCCAGTACGCCAGCGGTCTTTACGCGATCCTCGAAGAAGAGCCGAAAGCCACCCTCAAGGACTTCGGCGACGCCATCGATTACACGGTGCGCAAGATCGGTATCGACCACGTCGGCATCGCTTCGGACTTCAACGACGGTGGCGGGATCAAAGGCTGGGAAAACGTCGGTGAAATTCGCAACGTCACCGCCGAACTGCTGCAGCGCGGCTACTCCGAAGCGGACATTGCCAAGCTCTGGGGCGGCAACTTCATGCGCGTCTGGGATCAGGTGCAGCAAGCCGCGAAACCGGCACTGGCGTCGCGCCAGGAGGTGGCCCGGCCATGACTGATCGCCGCACTTTTCTGAAACACGCCGGCCTGCTCGCCGCCGCCCTGCCCCTGGGCGCCAGCCTCACTGCGCCGGCGGCAATCGCTGCGCCGGCCGCTGCGCCGCGGGATAAATGGGCGCAGTTGCGTCAGTTGTTCGATCAGGATCCCCAGGCGATTCACTTCGCCAATTTCCTCGTCACCTCGCACCCCAAACCGGTGCGCGAAGCCATCGAACGCCATCGCGCGGCGCTGGATCTGAATCCGGGTCTGGCGATGGATTGGGATCTGGGCGTCACCGAGAAACGCGAAGAAAACGTGCGCCACTGGGCCGGCCAGTACCTGCAAGCCAAACCGGGGCAGATCGCCCTGACCGGCAGCACCACCGAAGGTCTGGCAATGATCTACGGCAGCGTGCAGGTGCGCGCGGATCAGGAAATTCTCACCACGGTTCACGAGCATTACTCGACGCGCAACATCCTCGATTTCCGTAGCCGTCGTGACGGCACCCAGGTGCGCAAACTCAAGCTGTTCGACACCCCGCAGAGCATTTCTCTGGATCAGGTGCTCGACACGATCAACCGCAATATCCGCCCCGAGACCCGCGTGCTGGGCATGACCTGGGTGCATTCAGGCAGCGGTGTGAAGCTGCCGATCAGCGAGATCTCACATCTGGTCGACGAGCACAACCGTCAGCGCGACGACAAGGACAGGCTGATCTATGTGGTCGATGGCGTGCACGGTTTCGGCGTCGACGACCTGAGTTTCCCGCAGATGAACTGCGACTTTTTCATCGCCGGCACCCACAAGTGGATGTTCGGCCCGCGTGGCACCGGCATCGTCTGCAGCCGCACCGAAGAACTGAAATACGTCAGCCCCAGCGTGCCGACCTTCTCCGAGGCCACAGCCTTCTCGACCATCATGACCCCGGGCGGCTATCACGCCTTCGAGCATCGCTGGGCGCTGGACGAAGCCTTCAAGTTGCACCTGCAACTGGGCAAGGCCGAGGTGCAGATGCGCATTCACCAGCTCAACAGCTACCTCAAGCAACGTCTGCAGGAGCACCGCAACATCGAACTGGTGACCCCGCTCGATCCGCAGTTTTCCGCCGGTTTCACCTTCTTCCGGATCAAGGACCAGGACAGCGATGCAGTGGCTGCCTGGCTGATGCAGAACCGGGTGATCTGCGACGCGGTCAGCCGCGACGTCGGGCCGGTGATTCGTACCGCGCCGGGCTTGCTCAACAGTGAGGCCGAGGTGGATCGCTTCATGAACATCCTCGGCAACAAGCTGCGCGCCTGATCCTCGACTGCCGTTTTCCTTTCAAAGAGACGACCCATGAAAAAGCCTCACGCGTCACTCCTCTCCAAAGCCCTGCCCGCACTGGCGCTGAGCGCGCTCTGCGGCGCACTGATGCCCGGCACTGCGCTGGCGGCGACCGCGCCCGCAGCGGGCAAAGTGTTCAAGGACTGCAAGGACTGCCCGGAAATGGTCGTGCTGCCGACCGGCAGCTACACCATGGGCACGCCGGACGATGAAGTCGGCCGTCAGCCCGATGAAGGCCCGTTGCACACGGTGACCTTCAGCAAACCGTTCGCCATCAGCCGCTCGCAGGTGCTGGTGGGCGAATGGGACGCCTATGTGCGCGAGACCGGCAACAAGCCCTACGACTTCGATGACCGCCCTGGCCGCCGCTGCACCGCCGGCAAGCCCGAATTCAAACAGACGCCCCGCGACCCGGCGGTGTGCATGAACGTCGCTGAGGCTCAGGGCTACATCGACTGGCTGTCGAAAAAGACCGGCCACGCCTATCGCCTGCAAAGCGAATCGATCCGCGAATATGCCGCCCGGGGCGGCAGCACCGGGCCCTTCCCGTTCCCGTTCGACGAGGGCAAGGATTACCAGATCGCCAAACACGCCAACACCTACGGCGCGGCCGACGGCTACAACTTCACCTCGCCGGCCGGCACCTTCCCGGCCAACGCGTTTGGTGTGTTCGACGCCCACGGCAACGTCTACGAATGGACCGCCGACTGCTACCACCCGGACTACTCCGGCGTGCC
Organism: Pseudomonas sp. HN2; assembly: GCF_020736465.1. Classification (NCBI taxonomy): domain Bacteria; kingdom Pseudomonadati; phylum Pseudomonadota; class Gammaproteobacteria; order Pseudomonadales; family Pseudomonadaceae; genus Pseudomonas; species Pseudomonas sp. HN2. Next base: position 2,108,212 of record NZ_CP085885.1, on the reverse strand, counting down.
CGCCGACGGTCGCCCGTGGACCCAGGAAAACTGCGAGCGCCAGGTCATGCGCGGCAACGACTGGGGCGAGGCGCCGATCTTCTCCCGCTCCGGCAACCGCAACAGCAGCTGGCCGACCAGCAAGGGCGACTGGCTGGGCTTTCGCGTAGTGCGCGACCTCTGACACTGCCCTCGACGAGCGCAGCCCGTCTGCGCTCGTTTAAAGAAACTCCGCGACCATTCGTTTTCCTTAAGTACCGGCACTCCCTCCGCATCGAAGCAGGAATCCTCCATGACCAAGCCTACGCGTGGGGCGATCAACGAATTGTTCGCCCTGCTCAAGCCCTTCCGCCTGATCGTTTCGGCGTCCATCGTGCTCGGCATGCTCGGCGGCCTGAGCGTCACCGTGCTGCTGGCGACCATCAACAACGCCCTGCACTCCGATGACGGCCTGACCCGCACGGTAGTGATGATCTTCGCCGGACTCTGTGCCCTCGCCCTGCTGACGACGATCCTCTCGGACATCGGCACCAACTATGTCGGCCAGCACATCATCGCCAAACTGCGCAAAGAGCTCGGGGAGAAAGTCCTCTCGGCGCCGATCGACCAGATCGAACGCTACCGCAGCCATCGCCTGATTCCGGTGCTGACCCACGACGTCGACACCATCAGCGACTTCGCCTTCGCCTTCGCGCCGCTGGCGATCTCGATGACCGTGACCCTTGGCTGCCTCGGCTATCTGGCCATGCTGTCGTGGCCGATGTTCCTGATGATGCTGGTCGCTATCGCCATCGGCACCACCATTCAGGCGATTGCGCGGGCCAAGGGCATGCGCGGTTTCTATGCCGCCCGCGACTCCGAAGACGAACTGCAGAAGCACTACAACGCGATCGCCGAAGGCGCCAAGGAACTGCGCATCCACCGCCCGCGCCGCCAGCGCATGTTCGTCGCCGGCATTCAGAAAACCGCGGAAAAGATCTGCGACACCCAGATCAAATCGATCAACACGTTTGTCATCGCCAAGTCGTTTGGCTCGATGCTGTTCTTCGTGGTCATCGGCATGGCTCTGGCCCTGCAATCGCTGTGGCCGAGCGCCGACAAAGCGGTGATGAGCGGCTTTGTTCTGGTCCTGCTGTACATGAAGGGGCCGCTGGAACACCTGATCAGCACCCTGCCGATCATCAGCCGCGCGCAGATTGCCTTCCGCCGCATCGCCGAACTCAGCGAACAGTTCTCCTCGCCGGAGCCGCACCTGTTGCTGCTGGACCAGGGCAACAAGCCTGCCGCCGTCGAGAGCCTGGAACTGCGCAACGTACGCTACGCCTTCCCGGCCGTGGAAGGCAGCGAACCGTTTCGCCTTGGCCCGGTAAACCTGCGCATCGAACAGGGCGACATCGTGTTCATCGTCGGTGAGAACGGCTGCGGCAAAACCACACTGATCAAATTGCTGCTGGGCCTGTATGCGCCGACCGAGGGCGAAATCCGCGTCAACGACAAGCCGATCACCGCGGTCAACCGCGATGATTACCGCCAGAACTTCACGACGATTTTCGCCGACTACTACCTGTTCGATGACCTGATTCAGGGCGATCGTGAAGTGCCACAGGATGCCACCCGCTACCTCGAGCGCCTGGAGATCGCGCACAAAGTCAGCGTGCGCGATGGCGCCTTCAGCACTACCGACCTGTCCACCGGCCAACGCAAACGCCTGGCACTGGTCAATGCCTGGCTCGAAGAGCGCCCGGTGCTGGTGTTCGACGAATGGGCCGCGGATCAGGATCCGACGTTCCGGCGGATCTTCTATACCGAGCTGCTGCCCGACCTCAAGCGCTTGGGCAAAACCATCATTGTGATTTCCCACGACGACCGTTACTTCGACGTCGCTGATCAGCTCGTGCGCATGGAGGCCGGCAAGGTCAAAAGCGAACTGCAACCCGCCTGATCGAGGCAGCCGCGAACGAGCCGGAGAAAAAACTTTTCCGGTTTGCCGCGGCTTCCTCGTCTTAATGAGATGAATAAGAACCATTAACAACTATACCTGCCAAGGTCTTAACCTCATGTCCGCATCCCGTTTCATGCTTCGCCCTCTGACTCGAGCCCTGCTGATGCACGGCGCGACCCGCACTCGCCTGGCCGGTAGCGGCCTGGGTCTGGCACTGACCCTCGCGGCGGCGCCCTATGTCCAGGCGCAGGAATGGACCCTGAACATCCCTGCCCAACCGCTGGCCCAGGCCCTGCAGACCCTCGGTCAGCAAACCAGCCTGCAAATCGTCTACAGCCCGGAGAGCCTGCAAGGCCTGCGTTCCAGCGCCCTCAACGGCCGCTATCAGGACGACGAGTCACTCAAGGCGATGCTCAGCGGCACCGGTATCCGTTATCAGCGTGACGGCAACACCGTCACCGTGCTCGGCCCGGCCACCAGCGGCAGTGCGATGGAACTGGCCCCGACCAACGTCAACGCCAACCGCCTCGGCGCCACCACCGAGGGCAGCAACTCCTACACCACCGGCGGCGTAACCATCGGCAAGGGCGTGCATTCGCTCAAGGAAACACCGCAGTCGGTCACGGTGATGACCCGCAAGATGCTCGACGACCAGAACCTCAACACCATCGAACAGGTGATGGAGAAGACCCCGGGCATCACCGTTTACGACTCGCCCATGGGCGGCAAGTATTTCTACTCGCGCGGTTTCCGCATGACCGGCCAGTACCAGTACGACGGCGTGCCGCTGGACATCGGCAGCAGCTACGTGCAGGCGGACAGCTTCAACAGCGACATGGCCATCTATGACCGCGTGGAAATCCTTCGCGGCGCGGCCGGCATGATGAAGGGCGCGGGCGGCACCGCCGGCGGCGTCAACTTCGTGCGCAAGCGCGGCCAGGACACCCCGCACACGCAGCTGTCGCTGTCGGCGGGCACCTGGGACAACTACCGCGGCCAGGTCGACACCGGCGGCCCGCTGAACGACGCCGGCACCGTGCGTGGTCGCGCCGTCGTCACCCAGCAGACCCGGCAGTATTTCTACGATGTAGCTGAACGCCGCGACCAGATCTACTACGGTGCGCTGGACTTCGATCTCAGCCCCGACACCACCCTCGGTCTGGGCATGGCCTATGAAGACGTCGACGCCACCCCGTGCTGGGGCGGCCTGCCGCGCTACGCCGACGGCTCCGACTTGCACCTGAAACGCTCCACTTGCCTGAACACCTCGTGGAACAACCAGCGCAGCAAACGCGCCACCTACTTCGCCGACGTCAAACACCAGTTCAACGACGACTGGTCGCTGAAAGTCGCCGGTGTCTACTCGCGCAACACCCAGGACATGGAATATTCCTTCCCGAGCGGCACCGTGCCATTGGGCGCCACCGCCACCAATACGCTGATGCTCGGCAGTACCTATGACTACGACCAGCGCGATTACGGTTTCGATGCCTACGTCGACGGCAAATTCGACGCTTTCGGCCAGCAGCACGAACTGATCGTCGGCGCCAACGCCAGCCGTTCGCACAAGGATGACTTCTACGCGGTGGCGGCATTGCCACAGCGCCAGAACGTCTTCAACCCGAACCACAACATCCCGCAGCCGGATGAAAGCTACTACCTGGCCAACGCCTCCCGTGGCGGCCCGGTGGACATGCACATCAAGCAATACGGCGCTTACTCGATCGCCCGCCTGAAACTCGCCGACCCGATGACACTGGTGCTGGGCAGCCGGGTCAGTTGGTACAAATCCGACACTGACTCGGTGCAGTACTTCCGCGGCGAAGGCACCGACGTCAACACCAAGTCCACCGAAACCGGCCAGGTCACGCCGTTCGCCGGCCTGCTCTACGACCTCAACGACAACCTGACCGCCTACGCCAGCTACACCGACATCTTCACCCCGCAAGGCTCGTACAAGACCATCGATGGCAGCACGCTCAAGCCGCTGATTGGCCAGAGCTACGAACTGGGGATCAAGGGTGAGTGGTTCGACGGTCGTCTGAACACCACGTTCAACCTGTTCCGCACCATTCAGAAAGATGCGGCCCAGGATGACCTGCGCTGCGAAGACAGTTCGTGCCAGATCAACTCGGGCAAGGTCCGCGCCCAGGGCTTTGAAGCTGAAGTCAGCGGTGAAGTGATCGAGCGCCTGCAATTGCTGGCCGGTTATACCTACACCCAGACCAAGGTGCTGGAAGATGCCGATGCGACTCAGGATGGCGCGGTCTACAACTCTTACGTTCCGCGTCATCTGTTGCGTGTGTGGGGTGATTACGCCCTGAGCGGGCCGCTGGATCGGGTGACGATTGGTGCGGGTGTCAATGCGCAGACGGGCACCTACCGGGTTTCGCCTCTGGGCGGGGACAATGTCGATGGCGCGGGTTATGCGGTCTGGAACGGTCGCATTGGTTATCGGATTGATGACACCTGGTCGGTGGCGTTGAACGGCAACAACCTGTTTGACAAGCGTTATTACGCGACCATCGGGACCGAGGGGTTCGGTAACTTCTACGGCGAACCGCGGAATTTTGTGATGTCAGTGAAGGCTGATTTCTGATTGGTCTTAGTTGTGTGGAAGCCCCGCTTTGGCGGGGCTTTTTGTTTTTGGGGTTGGGGGCATATCCGTTGCTGCGGGTGCTGCCGCTGGCGGTTTCGCTCTTACAGCGACTCACTTTTCCAAACGCCGAAAAGTAAGCAAAAGGCTTTGCCCCGGCGTACGGCCCGCTCGCTGGGGCTCGGGGTACCTTCGTTACGGGATCGATCCGGGCGCAGCGGCTCCGGTTGGCTTCGCTGCACCTACACTCGCTGTGTACGACTGCGTCGTACGGTCGCTGCGCTCCCACGCCCGGATCGATCCCGTAACGAAGCCTGCCGAAGGGGCAAAAGATCAAAAGCCAGAGCAAAAGCAGAAGCAGAAGCAAAAGCCAGATCAAAAGCCCCTCACCCTAGCCCTCTCCCAGAGGGAGAGGGGACTAAAACGGGTTGTTTGGCTGGGCTATGCCGACCTGAAATACCGAGGCGAACTCAGATCCTGAATCAGATCAAAAGCCCCTCACCCTAACCCTCTCCCGGAGGGAGAGGGGACTGACCGAGGTGTTTGGGCAAGGTACGCCGACTTGCGATACCGAGTCGAATGCAGATTCTGAAAAGCCCGCAAATCGGCTCCCTCTCCCTCGGGAGAGGGCTGGGGTGAGGGGCGAATCCAATACAAGACTCAAGCCAAGCGCACGCTTTTCACCACTCAATAGGCCGAGTGTCAGCTCGCCTGCTTTTGATCTTGATCCCCGGGCGACTTCGGAAGGCTGAGTGGAGGGACTGATCCGGGCGTGGGAGCGCAGCGACCGTCTGGCGCAGCCAGACACAGCGGAAGGAGGTGCAGCGAAGCAAACCGGAGCCGCTGCGCCCGGATCGATCCCGCAGCGAAGGAACCCGAGCCTGCGAGGGCCGAACGCAGGAGCAAGCCTTTTTGGTTACTTTTTCGGCGTTTGGAAAAAGTGACCCGCCGTAAGGGCGGAACCGTAATCAGCAACCCCCGCAGCAACGGATATGCACACTAAACCAGAACCCGCGCAAGCGCCCCACCAACCCGCGCATAAACCTCCAGAACCCCAGGCACCACCGACCCCAACCGCAACAAATCATGGGTCAACCCACCACAAACCTCGACCTCAACCTCAACCCCCTGCCCACGCAGCCTGTCGACATAAGCCTGCCCCTCATCCAGCAACGGATCAAACCCGGCCAATACCACAATGGCCGGCGCAACCCCGCGCAAATCCTCCGCCAGCAACGGCGAAAAACGCCAATCCAGATAATCCTCCGGCCCACGCGCATAGTGCTGATAAAACCAGTCCAGCGTGTCGTTCTCCAGCAAATACCCCTCGCCAAACAACAGCCGCGAATCATGCACTCGCGAAGCGTCGGTCACCGGATAACACAACAACTGCGCCTTGGGTGCGATGGCCACCGTGTGCGGCTGCCGCACCGCCTGAATCGCCAGCACCGTCGCCAGCGTGGCGCCCGCGCTGTCGCCGCCAAAGGCTACCCGCGAACAATCCAGGCCGAGGCTCGCAGCCTGTTCGGCCAGCCACGCCAACGCGTCCTCGCCATCCTCCAGCGCCGTCGGAAAGCGATGCTCCGGCGCCAGCCGATAACCGACCGAGAGCACCGCATACGGCGTGCGCTGGCAAAACTCACGGCAGACACCGTCGTGGGAATCCAGACTGCCGACCACAAACCCGCCACCGTGGAAATACACCAGCACCGGCAGCGGTGAAGCAACACCGTTGGGCCGATACAACCGCAAGGCCAGCGCCGCGCCGTCCCGGGTCAGTGTTGCAATCTCGCTGACTTCAAGGTCTTGCGGCGCCGGCCAGCGCAACTGCGCGGTGGTCTGTTCGAATGTGCCGCGGGCCTCGCCCGGGGTCAGTTGGTGCATGGCCGGCAGGCCGGCGTCCTGGCTGTCTTGAGCCAGGTCGAGAAACGCTTCCAGATCAGGGTGCAACGACATCGATAAGATCCTTTATCCGCAAAAAAACCGGGCGCGCCTCGGCAGCGCCCGCACAAAAGAGCGATCAACCCGCCCGTGCCATGCAGTGCTCGATCAACGCTTCAAGCTCACGCTGGTAATCGCTCATCAGCGCATCCATGGTGCCGGCGCGGTAACGCTGGTTGCTGTAGATGCAGCGCAAGGCCAGTTGCCCGTCATAGACCTGGCCGACGATTTCCAGCCAGTTGCCCAGGTTCGCCTTGAGGCTGTAGTTGTCGCCGGTTTCTTCCAGTGCCGGCACCAGCAACGCCTGTTCATCGAAGCTCTGGTCGAACTGCCCGAGGTAGTTGAACGTCACCCGCGCCTGCGGCAAACCGGCGAGTTGCGCGCAGATGTCCGGGCCGGCCAGATGACGCAGCACGCCGTAGCCGATGCCCTTCTGCGGTACACCTGCCAGTTGCGCCTGCACATCGATGATCGACCGGCCGATGTCGTCACTGTCCGGGCGCAAACGCACCGGGAACATGCTGGTGAACCAGCCGAGGCTGCGGCTCAGGTCGATCGATTCGAAGAGGTCTTCGCGACCGTGCCCTTCAAGCAGAATCAGCGCCGACGGTTGCTGGCTCCAGCGGCACAGGGCGCGGCTGAGCGCTGACAGCAGCAGGTCGTTGATCTGCGTGCCGTACACCGCCGGGGCTTGTTTGAGCAGTTGTTCGGTGTGCTCGCGGGACAGCTTGAGCCGTGCCTGCGCCTGTTGCCGCACAAGGTTCTTGCCGCGCGGGTTGTCGCACGGCAGATCGACGCCCGGTTGATCCAGTTGCTCCAGCCAATAGCTCAATTCCTGCTCGGCAATCACCGGCGCCTGCGCCTGCAATGCCTCGGCAAACGAACGATAACTGCTGGTGCGAATCGGCAGTTGCGGCGCCAGCCCCTGCACGCATGCCTCATAAGCGACTTTCAGATCGTCGAGCAGAATCCGCCACGACACGGTGTCGACCACCAAGTGATGAATCACCACCAGCAAGCGTGCCTGACCGTCCGGCAAGGCCACATGCATGACCCGCCAGACCGGTCCGTCATCAAGTTTGAGGCTGCGCTGCGCAAGGTTGGCCAGGGCTTCGACCTCGTCGCTGTTCTGCGCTTCACGGCGCCACAGCACAGCCTCGTCGGATGCGCTGGTGCTGTAGCGCTGCAACCAGCGCCCGCCGTCCTTGGAAAAGCGCAAACGCAGCGAATCGTGATGTTGTTCGATCAAGCCCAGTGCCTGTTCCAGAGCATCGAGATCCAGTGGCTGACGTGCGCTGAGCAGCAACGACTGGTTGTAGTGATGCGCCTCGGCCATGCCTTCGGCGAAGAACCATTCCTGGATCGGCAGGAGATTGAACGCGCCTTCTGCGGCCACCTGGGTCAGGTCCGGCAGCGCTTGCCCAGCGCCCTCCTTCGCCACTTGCTGCTCGACGATGCCGGCGATGGTCTGATAGCGCATCAGATCGCGCAGCTTCAGCTCCATCTGCAGGGTCGGATGGTTTCTCACCCGCGAGATCACTTGCAGGCTGAGGATCGAGTCGCCGCCCAGTTCAAAGAAGTTGTCGCTGATACCCACCTGCTCGACCTGCAGCACCTGCGCCCAGATTTGCGCCAGCAGGCTTTCCTGCTCAGTGCGGGGGGCAAGGTATTCGTCGCTTTTGAATTGCGGTTCAGGCAGTGCCTTGCGATCGAGTTTGCCGTTGGGCGTGACCGGGAATGCGCTGAGGCAGACGATCTGCGCCGGCACCATGTATTCCGGCAGCGAGGCGCGCAGCCCGGCCTTGAGTTCATCGCCGATGTCTTCACCGCTGGCGGTGACCACGTAACCGATCAGTTGCTTGCCGGACGCATTGTCCCGAGCGATGACCAAAGCATCACTGACCGTTGGTAATTGACGCAGGCTGGCCTCGACTTCACCCAGCTCGATACGGAAGCCGCGCACCTTGACCTGATGGTCGATGCGCCCGACGTAATCGACCACACCGTCCGGGCGGCGGCGCACCAGATCGCCGCTGCGGTACAGGCGTTCGCCCGGGGCAAACGGGTTGGGCACGAAGCGCTCGGCGCTCAGATCGGGGCGCCCGTAATAACCGCGAGCAATACCGTAACCGCCGATGTACAACTCACCGGCAAAACCTGGCGGCAGCGGATTCAGATCGTCGTCGAGCACGTACAGCGAACGCGCACCGACGGCGCGGCCGATCGGCGCGTACGCCGCTTCGCAGTGCTGGCTGATGGCGACTTTCCATAGCATCGGCGTGACCACGGTTTCGGTCGGGCCGTAGCCGTTGGTGAAGTACTGCGGACGCAAAGCGGCTTTGACCTGTTCGAAGGTCTGCTCCGGCACCGCATCGCCACCGAAGCAGTAGATGCGCACCGCTGGCGGCGCGATGCCGCTGGCTGCCGCGTACTCGGCCAGTTGCTTGAGGTAGGCCGGCGGGAAGCAGGCGATGGTCACGCCGTAATCGTGCAGGGCCTGATAGGTCTGCTCCGGGGTCCATAGGCAACCGTCGCGGATCACCAGACGACCGCCGCTGTACAACGTACTCAGCCACCGTTCATGAGCGCCGTCGAAAGCGAACGACATGAAGTGCAGCTCGCAACTGCTGGCGTCCATTTCGTACAGCTCGGCGATGGCTTGGCAGTGCATGCTCAGCGGGCCCTGGGTGACGGCCACGCCTTTCGGCCGCCCGGTGGAACCGGAGGTGTAAACCAGATAGGCCAGGCTCTGCTCATGAACATCGCAAACCGGAGCAGCGTCGCTGTAGAGGCTGCGATCGAGCTGATCGATTTCCAGACGCAGCACGCCCTGCGGCGTCGGCATCGTCGCGCGCAGGCTGGTTTGCGTCAGCAGCAAAGCCATGCGCGAATCTTCGATCATGTAGGCCAGGCGCTCTGGCGGATAATCGATATCCAGCGGCACGTACGCGGCGCCGCTCTTGAGCACGGCAAGGAAGCTCACCAGCATTTCCAGCGAACGCGGCAACGCCACGCCGATCACCACTTCCGGCCCGGCACCGTGGGCAGTCAGGCACTGCGCCAGTCGGTTGGCCTGACGCTCAAGTTCAGCGTAGCTCAGGCTTTCGCCAGCGCATTGCACGGCGATCGCGTCGGGTTGCTGTTGCGCATGACGACTGATCAGCTCCGGCAGCAACTGCGGCGCGTGGCGGTGGGAAGGCTCGGCACTCCAGGCCTGCGCCGCGTGCCATTGTTCGGCGGACAGACGCTGCAGATTACCCAATCGCTCATACGGCGCGGCCATCATCGCCGCGAGGGTGTTTTCCAGAGTCAGGCGAATGCCTTGCACCGCCTCGGCGCTGAAGTGGCTGCGCAGGTACAGGTATTCGATCGACAACTCGTCGCCGAGCATCACCGCAAGGTCCATCGGCACGTTGGTCACGCCATGGCCGATGGATTTGCCGAAGGTCAGCTCGGTGTCGGTTTCTTCCTGCAAGCGCTCGTCGATCGGGAAGTTTTCGAACACCACGATGCTGTCGAACAGCGCCTGCCCCCCGAGGTTCGACCAGCGCTGCACATCCGCCAGCGGTGCCTGGGAGTAGTCGCGAATGTCGAGGTTGTAGGCCTGCACTTCGCCCAGCCAGTCGGCCAGACGCTGATCGGCCTGTGGGGTCTGAATGATCGGCAAGGTGTTGATGAACAGGCCGAGCATGTTGCCGACATTCGGCAGATTTTCCGGACGCCCCGACACGGTGGCACCGAAGGTCACCGTTTGCTGGCCGGTGTAGCGCTGCAACAGCAGCAGCCACGCACCCTGGATCAGCGTGTTGGGGGTGATGCGCAGATCACGGCAGAACTCCAGCAGACGCGCGGTCTGCGCCTTGTCCCAATTCGAATAGAGCGCATCGTGGCCGGTAACGTCGGCGCTGTGGCGCGGGTGCATCGCCTGACTCAGCGCGGTCGGTTCGTTGACCACCGCCAGACGTGCTTTCCAGAACAGCTCCTGGGCGTCCTGATCCTGTGCCTGCAACCAGGCAATGAAGTCGCGATAGCGGCCATTTTCGCCAGTCACCTGGCCCGTGGAGTAATACTGCAAGACCTCGCCGAACAGCCGCGAACTGCTCCAGCCGTCCATCAGAATATGGTGGCTGGTCCAGATCATCTGGTACTGCTCGTCGCCCAGATGCAGCAAGGTCACGCGCTGCAAACGCGCTTCGGACAAATCAAAACCCAATGCGCGGTCGGCGCTGGCGAAATCGGCAATCGCCGCCTCGCTGCAGTCCTGCCCACGCCAATCGAGCACCTGCATCTGCAGCGGCGCATGGCGATGCACGACCTGCAACGGCTTGGCCAACCCATCCTGCCAATGGAAACTGGTGCGCAGGATCGCCTGCCGGACGATGACGAATTCCCAGGCCCGGCGGAAACGCTCCACGTCGAGACCCTTGATCGGCAGGCTGACCTGTTGCACGTAAAGGCTGCTGCCGTTATCCGACAGCGTATGGAACAGCATGCCTTCCTGCATCGGCGACAGCGGGTAGACGTCTTCGATCAGCTCCGCCGGCACCGGCAAGGCATCGAGCTGCGCTTGATCCAGCTGCGCCAACGGGTAATCGGCAGCGCTGGCAGATTGCGCGTCTTCAAGCGAAACCACTGCGGCCAGTTTCTGCACCGTCTGCTGCTGGAACAGGTCCTTGGGGGTGAAGCAAATGCCCTGCTGCCGCGCGCGGCTGACCAGTTGAATCGAGATGATCGAATCGCCGCCGAGGGCGAAGAAATTGTCGGTCACGCCGACCCGCTCGATCTTCAGAATGTCCTGCCAGACCTCAGTCAGTTGCTGCTCCAGCGGCGTCGACGGTGCCACGTAATCGCGTTGCGCCTGACTGGCATCCGCTGCCGGCAAGGCCTTGCGATCGAGTTTGCCGTTGGGTGTCAGCGGCAATTGCTCGAGGAACAGCCACTGCGCCGGCACCATGTAGTCCGGCAGATCCGCCTTTAGCGCGGTTTGCAACTCAGCACTCAGCGCGTCCAGTTGCGCGAGGCTTTGATCGGCTTCGGCCGGCACCACATAAGCCACCAGTTGCTGGCCGCCAACGCCGTCCACCGCCAGCACCACGCCTTCGCGCACGCTGGCCTGGGCCAGCAGACGCGCTTCGATTTCCCCCAGTTCGATACGGAAGCCGCGCACCTTGACCTGATGGTCGATGCGGCCGACGTATTCGATTCGGCCGTCATCCAGCCAGCGCGTCAGGTCGCCAGTGCGGTACATGCGCTCGCCGTTGCTCGCCAACGGATTGGGCACGAAGCGCTCGGCGGTCAGGCCCGGGCGCAACAGATAGCCACGGGTGATGCCGTCGCCGGCCAGATACAGCTCCGCGGCGATGCCGATTGGGGCTGCCTGCAATTGCTCGTCGAGCAGGTACGCAGTGGTGTTGCGCAATGGCCGGCCGATGTTGGCCTGACCGCCGGGTTCGCGGCGCGTCCAGGTCGAATACGTGGTGTCTTCGGAAGGCCCGTACAGATCGTAGACGTGGGCGACCGAGGTCTCGCGGTACAGCGTGTCGACCAGCGCCTGCTTCAGCGGCTCGCCCGCCAGATTGATGATGCGCACGCCCGGCGGGATCTGGCCGATGCGTTGCAGCGCGGCAATCGCCGACGGCACGGTGTTGATCAGGCGCACCTGATCACGCTCGGGCAAGTCCGGCAGCTCCAGGGCATTGCGCGCTATGACCATGGATCCGCCACGCGCCAGGGTGACGAAAATCTCCCAGACCGACAGGTCGAAACACACCGACGTCGAGGCCAGCACGCCTTGCAGGTCGTCTTCGCTGTAGACCTCGGCGGACCAGTGAATCAGTGCCTGCACGTTGCGATGGGCGATGGCCACGCCTTTCGGTTTGCCGGTGGAACCGGAGGTGTAGATCACATAGGCAAGATTGGCCGAGTCAGCGCGCGCCGGCAGGTTGTCCGGTGCCTGCGCGGCAAACGCCTCGCCGCCGGCCTCGACCAGCACCACCTGCGCTTCTGTCGACGGCAATTGCGCCAGCAACGCTTGCTGGGTCAGCAGGACTTTCGCCTGGCTGTCGTCGAGCATGTAGGCCACGCGGTCGGCCGGGTAGTCAGGGTCCAGCGGCACATAGGTGCCCCCGGCCTTGAGCACTGCCATCAGGGCGATCACCAGTTCCGCCGAACGCGGCAGTGCCACGCCGACGCGCACCTCGGCCGTCACGCCGAGTGTCAACAAGTGTCGGGCCAACTGGTTTGCACGCCGATTCAGTTCGCCGTAGCTCAAGGCCACGCCGGCATGACTCAACGCCAGTGCCTGCGGATGTGCCGCCACCCGCGCTTCAAAGCTCTGCGAGATCAGGCGCTCGGCCGGATAAGCCGCGTGATTGTCGTTCCACTGCGCCAGCGTCTGACGCTCGGCCAGCGGCAGCAGACCGATCTCGCCGAGTGCCCGCTGCGGGGCCTGGATAAATTGCTCGAGCACTTCGCGCAAATGCCCGGCCAGACCGAGCACGCTGCGTTCGGCAAAATGCTCGGTGAGGTAGTTGAAATCGAGGTTGAGCACTTCGCTGGCGCCGGCGATCAGGGTCAGACCGTAGTTGGTCTGCTCGCGATGTTCCAGGCCGGAGAAACGCAGCCCGCCCGGATTGGCCTCCAGCGCTTCGGAGACCGGGTAGTTCTCGAACACCAGCAAGGTGTCGAACAACGCCTCGCCGCTCAAGGCGGCCAGACGCTGAATGTCCTGCAGCGGCGTCTGTTCGTAATCGCGTAGCAGCAGGTTCTTGTCCTGCACGCTGCGCACCCAGTCACCCACACTGAGGGTGGCCTGCGGGCTGGCGATCACCGGCAAGGTGTTGATGAACAGCCCCAGTTGTTCCTCGATGCCCGGCAGCTCCACCGGACGCCCGGACACGGTGGCGCCAAACGCCACGGTGGCCTGACCGGTGTAGCGTTGCAACACCAGCAGCCATGCCGCCTGCACCAGACTGTTGAGCGTTACCTGTTGCTGGCGGGAAAAGTTGTTCAGACGCTGAGTGAACGCTTCGTCGAAGTGCAGACGATGCATCTGCTTGCCCGGCCCCGGCACGGTGCGTCCGTGGCAGGCCGACGCCAGTCGGGTCGGCTCGTCGAGTTCGGCCAATTGCCCGCGCCAGAAATCCTGCGCGGCCACCTTGTCCTGGCCCTGCAGCCACACCAGAAAGTCCCGATAGCGGCCCTGCGCGCTCGGCACAGGCTGGCCGGCGTAATCCTGCAGCACTTCGCCGAACATCCGCGAGTTGCTCCAGCCATCCATGAGGATGTGGTGGCAGGTGAAAATCAGCCGATGGCGATCGTCGGCGGTGCGCAGCAGGCACAGGCGCAACAGCGGTGGATTCTGCAGATCGAAGCCGCGTTCACGGTCAGCCTGCGCCCGTGCTTCAAGCACCGCCGGCAGATCGGCGACATCGCGCACATCGATTTCCGGCATTTCCAGGGTCAGTTGGCGGTTGATCACCTGCAACGGCGCGTCGAGGCCATCGCGGCCCCAGATGAAACCGGCGCGCAGCACTTCATGGCGATCGACCACGCGCTGCCAGGCTTGCTGGAACCGCGCGACGTCGAGGCCGTCGATGTCCAGCAGCATCTGATAGACGTAGGCGCTGGAGTCCGCGTCGTACAGGCTGTGGAACAGAATGCCTTGCTGCATCGGCGCCAGCGGATAGATGTCCTCGATGCGCTGGGCGGCGATCGGCAGGCTGTCCAGATGCGCCTGGGACAAACCGGCCAGCGGCACGTCGGACGGCGTGAGGCCACCCGAGTGGCTGAGACAGTGGTCGATCAACTCGCTCAGCGCCACTTCGTAAGCGCGGGCCAGAGCGGCAATGGTCGCCTCTTCGAAGACGTCGCTGCTGTAGGTCCAGGTCAGGCTCAACTGGCCCTGATAAACCCGGCCATCGATGGTCAGCCAATTGGCCATCGGCGCGTTTTCGTCCTGACCGGCGCCCTTGTCTTCGGTGGCCGGCCGCCACAAAGCGTCTTCGTCGAAGTTGTTATCGAACTGCCCGAGGTAGTTGAACGTGACCTGCGGTTGCGCCAGTTCATGCAACGCCGCTTGTGCGTCGGGCGTGCCGAGATAACGCAGCAAACCGTAGCCGATGCCCTTGTTGGGGATCGCGCGCAGTTGCTCCTTGATGCCTTTGATCGAGGTTTCCAGACTGGCGTTTGGCGTCAGGCGCACCGGGAACATGCTGGTGAACCAGCCCACGGTGCGGCTCAGGTCGATGTCGTCGAAGAGGTCTTCGCGGCCGTGCCCTTCGAGCTGCACCAGCGCGCTGTCGCTGGCGGTCCACTCACACAACACTCGCGCCAGTGCGGTCAGTAGCAAGTCGTTGACCTGGGTGCGGTAGACCGCCGGGGCCTGTTGCAGCAACTGGCGGGTCCGTTCGGCGTCCAGCCGCGTGTCGACGCTGCGCTCGAAGCGGTTGTTCAACTGGCCCTGCGGATTGTCCAGCGGCAAACCGAGCGGGGCGTCGCGCAACTGCTCGCGCCAGTAGGCCAGTTCACTGTCCAGCGCCGCGCTGCGCGCATGCTCTTGCAGGCGCAAGCCCCAGTCTTTGAACGCGCTGGTCTTCGCCGGCAGGTGCACGCTCTGTCCGCTGCTGATCTGCTGATAGGCGCTTTGCAGGTCTTCCAGCAGGATTCGCCACGACACGCCGTCGACCACCAGGTGATGGATGACCAACAGCAGACGCTGACTGGCGTTTGGCAAGTCGACCAGCGCCGCGCGGATCAGCGGGCCGTTTTGCAGGTCGAGGCTGCGCTGCAGGTCCAGGCACAGCGCTGGCAAGGCCGCGCTGTCGTCCAGCGTAAAGCTGCACAACAAGTCGTGTGGCTGATCCGCCGCGCCATGGCTTTGCTGCCAGCCCTGTTCGGTTTGGCGATAACGCAGACGCAAGGCGTCGTGCTGTTTTTGCACTTGTGCCAAGGCCTGTTGCAGCGCAGCGGCTTGCAGGGTTTTTGCCGGGGTCAGCAGGATCGACTGGTTCCAGTGATGGCGCGCCGGGATGTCGCTGTGGAAGAAGTAATGCTGGATCGGCGTCAGCGGCGCGTCGCCGAGCACCTCGCCCTGCTCCGTTTGCACGGCGTCGCTCTGTTGCGCGACGGTGGCCAGACGCTGCACGGTCTGGTGCTGGAAAATGTCCTTGGGCGTGAAGCGAATGCCGGCCTGCCGCGCGCGACTGACTACCTGAATCGAGATGATCGAATCGCCGCCCAGTTCGAAGAAGTTGTCGTGCAGCCCTACCCGTTCGACCTTGAGCACGTCTTGCCAGATCTCGGCCAGACGCTGTTCCAGTTCACTGCGCGGTGCGGCGTACGCCTCCTGCACCTGGGCGACGTCCGGCTGCGGCAGCTGCTTGCGATCGAGTTTGCCGTTGGCGGTCAGTGGCAGCAGCTCAAGGAACGCCCAACTGACCGGGACCATGTAATCCGGCAGGGTTTCGCGCAGGTGCGCCTTGATCGAATCGCGCAGCGCGCCCTGCTCGTCCGCGTTCACTGCCTCGACGGGTACGACCCAGGTTGCCAGTTGCTGGCCGCTGAGGCCGTCCACCGCCAGCACCACCGCTTCGCGCACCTGCGGATGCTTGAGCAGTTGCGCTTCGATTTCGCCCAGTTCGATGCGGAAGCCACGGATCTTCACTTGGTGGTCGATACGGCCGATGTACTCGATCACCCCGTCGCCGCGCAGCCGTGCAAGGTCGCCGGTACGGTACAGGCGCTCGCCTGCCTTGCGATTGAACGGGTCGGGCACGAAGCGGGTGGCGCTCATGCCGGACTGATTCAGATAACCACGGGCCAGACCGGCACCGGCGATGTACAACTCGCCGATGCAGCCTTGCGGCACCAGGTTGAGCGAGCCATCGAGCAAGTACCACGACAGGTCGACTATCGGCGCGCCAATCGGGCTGCTGTGGTTGCTGTGCAGATCCGCCAGCGACAACGGCCGGTAAGTCACGTGCACGGTCGTTTCGGTGATGCCGTACATGTTGATCAGCGTCGGCGCGCGGTCGCCAAAACGTTCGAACCACGGGCGCAGGTTCTGCACTTCCAGCGCCTCGCCACCGAACACCACGTAACGCAGGGCATTACTGCGCGCAGAGTCACAGGCGACCTGCATCAACGGCTTGAACGCCGACGGCGTCTGGTTCAACACCGTGACATTTTCATCGCAGAGCAGCGTGTAGAAATCCTCCGGCGAACGGCTGACATCGTGGGGCACGACCACCAGTTTGCCGCCATACAACAGCGCGCCGAAAATCTCCCACACCGAAAAGTCGAACGCGTAGGAATGGAACAGCGTCCAGCTGTCCTGCGGGCCGAAATCGAACCACTGCTCGGTGGCGCTGAACAGGCGCATGACGTTGCCGTGCGGCAGCAACGCGCCTTTGGGTTTACCGGTGGAACCGGAGGTGTAGATGACGTAGGCCAGATTGTCCGGCGTGATCAGGCATGGCGGGTTGCTTTCGATGCTATGTTCCGGCGCCTGATCCAGATCGAGGCAGACCAGCCCCGACGGAATCGGCAACTGCCCGAGCAAATGACCCTGGGTCCACAGCAATTGAATGCCGCTGTCGTCGATCATGTAGCTCAAGCGATCATCCGGGTAGCTCGGGTCCAGCGGCACATAGGCACCGCCGGCCTTCAGCACCGCGAGAATGGCGACGATCATGTCCAGCGAACGCTCGACTGCAACGCCGACGCGCACGTCCGGGCCGACACCCCGCTCGATCAGCGTATGCGCCCATTGGTTGGCGCGGCGATTGAGTTCAGCGTAGGTCAGGCATTGCCCGGCAAAGGTCACGGCCACCGCGTCGGCATGCCGCGCGGCCTGGGCTTCGATGGCTTGCTGGATGCACTGGGTCAGCGGTTGTTCGACCCGCGGCGGATTCCATTGCGCCAACAGCTGTTGCTGCTGGCCGGCGTCGAGTATCGGCAATTGGCCGATGCGCTGGGTCGGCTCGGCGACGATCGCCTGCAACAGCGCAGTCCAGTGTTGCGCAAGACGCTCGATAGTCGCCGCGTCGAACAGGTCGGTGGCGTACTTGAGCACCGCTTCGATGCCGTGGGCCTGTTCGGTGGTGTTGAGGGTCAGGTCGAATTGCGCGGTCTGGCTCTGCCATTCCAGCGGCGCGATGTTCAGACCGTTCAGGCGCGTCGCAACGCTCGCACGGCGCTCGGCCTGGTGGTTGAACATGACCTGGAACAGCGGACTGTGACTGAGGCTGCGGCCCGGTTCCAGCGCTTCGACCAGTTGCTCGAAGGGCAAGTCCTGATGCGCCTGCGCCTCCTGCGCGGTCTGTTTGACCTGACGCAGCAGCTCGACAAATGGCAGCTCTGCGTCGACATCCGCCTTGAGCACCTGGGTATTGACGAAGAAGCCGATCAGGCGCTCGATTTCCACCCGGCCACGGTTGGCCACCGGCACGCCGACACGGATATCGCTTTGCCCGCTGTAGCGATGCAACAAGGCCTGAAACGAAGCCAGCAGCAACACGAACAGCGTGACGTTTTCCTGCCGGGCGAAGGCCTTGAGGGCATTGCTCAGCACCGGGTCAAGAATCAGGTTATGGCTGGCGCCGGCGAAGCTCTGCTCGACCGCGCGCGGGCGATCCAGCGGCAGCTCCAGTACCGGCTGTTCGCCGCCGAGCTTTTCCTGCCAGTAGGCCAGTTGGCGCTCCTGCTCCCCGGCTTCCATCCACTGGCGCTGCCACAAGGCGTAATCGGCGTACTGGATCGGCAGCGCGGGCAAACCGGCGTCGTGACCGAGGTTGAAACCGGCGTAGAGCTGCACCAGTTCCTCGATCATCACTTGCAGCGACCAGCCATCGGAAACGATGTGGTGCAGGGTCAGCACCAGCACATGCTCAACGGGGCTGACCTGGAGCAGTGCGGCACGCAGCAACGGGCCGTGCTGCAGGTCGAAAGTCTTCTGGCTCTGGGTCTGGACGAAGGCCTGGATCGAGCTGTCCGGGTCGTTCGCCAGATCAGCGCTCAGGTGATGAATCTCCAACGCAAAAGGTCCTGCGGGCAGGACCACTTGCAAGGGTTGTGCACTGTCTTGAGTGAATACCGTGCGCAAGGTTTCGTGGCGTTCGATCAGCGCCGCGATGCTGCGTTCCAGTGCCGGCACATCCAGCGGGCCCTGCAAGCGCAGGGCCGTCGGAATGTTGTAGGCCGCGCTGTGCGGTGCCCACTGCCAGAGGAACCACTGGCGCTGCTGAGCGTAGGACAGCAGCAACGGCTCTTCAGCCGTGCGCTTGAAAACCGGGGCAATGTCAAAGAGGTTGACGCCTTTCTGCTTGAGCAGAACCGCCAGAGCCTTTCTTTGCTTAGCCGAAAGTTGTCCTACCGACTCGATTAACTCTTGCACGCGTTTTTCCCTCTCAAGAAATCAGTTTTTCCAGATCATCGAGGGATAGACGTTTGAGGGCCTCCAGTGATTTAGCCAATTCATCCTGAACGGGCGACATTTCGACGCGCAGCGCTTCGATCCGCGCGCAGAACTCCTTGAGCGTGTCGGTTTCGAACAGCGCCTTGAGCGGCACCTTGTCGCCGAGGCGCTCCTGCACCCGGGTCACCACCAGCGTCGCCAGCAGCGAATGCCCGCCAAGCTGGAAGAAGTTGTCCGCCAGCCCTACCCGCTCGACCTCCAGCACCTCCTGCCAGATCGTTGCGACCTCCCACTGCAGGTCGCTTTGCGGCGCCTGGTATTGCTCCTGCATCGGGCTCTCGGCCAACGCCATCAGCGTCTTGCGATCGAGCTTGCCGTTGGGCGTCAGCGGGATCGCGTCGATCAGGTGCAAATGCCCCGGGACCATGTGCGCCGGCAAGCGGCTGACCAGCGCACTGCGCACCCGCTCGGTCAGGGTCGACCGCTCGCTGTCCGGCGCGGCGACGAGATAGGCATGCAGGTGTTTGCCAGCGGCATCGTCCTGCGCCAGCACCACCGCTTCGCCGATATCGTCGAGCTCCAGCAGGCGCGCTTCGATCTCGCTGAGTTCGATACGGAAACCGCGAATCTTCACCTGATGGTCGGCGCGACCGATGTACTCGATATTGCCGTCGTCGCCCTCGCGCACCAGATCGCCGGTGCGGTACAGACGCTCGCCATTGCTCGCGTAAGGATTCGGCACAAAGCGTTCGGCGGTCAGCGCGGCGCGGCGCAGATAGCCGCGGGTTACTCCGGCGCCCGCGAGGTACAGGTCGGCCGGCACGCCTGCGGGCAGCACCTGTAACTGACTGTCGAGCAGGTAGGCGACGGTGTTGTCCAGCGGCCGGCCAATGTTCGCCCGCCCCTGCGGCGTGCGCAGGGTGAAGGTCGAATAGGTGGTGTCCTCCGACGGCCCGTAGAGGTCGTAGACCTGCTGCACCCGGGTGCTGGCATAGAGGCTGTCGACCAGACTCTGCTTGAGCGGTTCGCCGGCCAGATTGATGGTGCCGACCGAAGCCGGAATCTGCCCGGCCCGTTGCAACGCGGCAATCGCCGACGGCACGCTGTTGATCAGGGTGACCTGCTCGCGCGCCGGCAAATCGGCCAGCGCCAGGGCGTTGTCGGCCAGCACCAGACAGCCACCGCAGGCCAGCGTGACGAAGATTTCCCACACCGACAGATCGAAGCAGATTGAGGTAGAGGCCAGCACGCCGCGCAATTGCTCTTCGCGATAGCCCCCCGCCGACCATTGAATCAGTGCCGACAGATTGCCGTGACTGATCGCCACGCCTTTCGGTTTGCCGGTGGAGCCGGAGGTGTAGATCACGTACGCCAGATTGTCTGCAGCGAGGTTAACCAGCGGCGCAGTGACCGGGCATTCGCTGGCGACGCTCGCGTCCACCAGCAGCACCTTCGCACTCAAGGTGTCGGGCAGCATCGCCAACGCCGCCGGTTCGGTGAGCAGCACGGCGGCGCGACTGTCGTCCAGCATGTGCAGCAAGCGCTCCTGCGGATAATCCGGGTCCAGCGGCACGTAGGCGCCACCGGCCTTGAGGATCGCCAACAGTGCGACCAGCATGTCCGGCGTGCGGCGCATGCACACGCCGACGCGCACCTCCGGCCCGACGCCCATGCCTTGCAGCTTGTGCGCCAGACGATTGGCCCGGGTATCGAGGCTTTGGTAATCGATGGACTGCTCAGCGAACCGCACCGCGCTCGCTTGTGGCTGTCGCTGCACCTGCGCGGCGATGTGCGCCAGCACCGTGCGTTGATCCGGCGCGGTCACCGGCGCCTTGCCCCACGCGATCGCTTGTTGCCGTTGTGGCTCGGCGAGCAGTTGCAGCGCACCCAGCGGCTGGGTGGCGTCGGCGAGGAACTGCTCGAGCAGACCTTGCAACTGCGCACTCAACACACTGATCGCTGGAGCGTCGAAACTGGCCTGATCGTAACTCACGCCCAGACTCAGCTCGCGGCCGGTAACCGCGACCAGCGTCAGCGGATAGTTGGTCTGCTCCTGCCGGCGGATTGCCGAGAACTTCAGGCCCGTCTCAGGGCCCTGCGCCAGCGCTTCAGCCATCGGATAGTTTTCGAACACCAGAATACTGTCGAACAACGCCCCGGCACCCGTGCCGGCCCAGCGCTGAATGTCATACAGCGGCGTGTGTTCGTGCTCGCGCAACGCCAGGTTGAGGTCTTGTACCTGTTGCAGCCATTGGCTGACGCCGATCTCCGGCGATGGCGCCGCCACCACCGGCAAGGTATTGATGAACAGGCCGATTTGCTGCTCGACGCCCGGCAAATCCGTCGGCCGCCCAGCCACGGTTGCACCAAACGCCACGTGATCCTGCCCGGTATAGCGCTGCAACAGCAGCAGCCACGCCGCTTGCACCAGCGTGTTGAGCGTGACTTTCTGTTCGCGGGCGAAGCGGTTCAGTTCGGCCGTCAGCTGTTCGCTGAACACATGCTCATGATCGGCATAACCGCTTGCGTCGCGCTGCCGGACCGGCATGGCGCTGGCCAGTCGCGTCGGCTCTGCGAGTTCCGCCAGCGCCGCGCTCCAGAATTGCCGACTGGCCTGCTGATCGCGCTGGCCAAGCCATTCGATGTAATCGCGATAGCGCCCCTGCCCTGCGCTCGGCGTGATGCCGGCGTAGCGTTGCAGCACTTCGCCGAACAACTGCGAAGTGCTCCAGCCGTCCATGAGGATGTGATGACAGGTGTAGATCAGGTGATGAGTGTTCTCATCGGTGCGCACCAGCGTCACGCGCAACAGCGGTGCTTCGAGCAGATCGAAACCGTTGTGCAGATCTTCAGTGGCCAGATGATCAAGCGCTGAATCGAGGCCATCGCGACCGCGCCAGTCCTGCACCTGCCACGGCATCTGCACACGGCTGCGCACCACCTGCACCGGCGCGGCGGCATCCTGCGGCCAGACGAACGCGGTACGCAGGATATCGTGGGCTTCGAGGGTCTGCTGCCAGGCCTGGCGGAAGCGCTCGGCGTCGAGTTGTTCCACGTCGACCCGCAGTTGATTGGTATAGGCCGGGCTGTCCGGCTCGTTGCGGCTGTGGAACAGAATGCCTTGCTGCATCGGCGACAGCGGGTACAGATCAACGATGTCACGCGGCGCGATCGGCAGCGCCGACAGCTGCGCCTGCGTGAGGTTGGCGAGGTTGAAGTCCGAGGGTGTCACGCCACCGGCACCGCTCTCGCAGCAATGTTCGATCAGGCGCTCCAGCTCGACGCGATAGGCCTCGGCCAACGCCTCGATGGTCGCGGTGCGGTACATGCCGGTGCCGAAGGTCCAGGTCAATTCCAGCTCACCGCCGAAGACCTGACCGTCGACACTCAGCCAATTGCCCAGCGGCGCCTGCTCATCCTGATTGGCTCCGGTGCTGTCAGCGCTTGGCACGAACAACGCGCCTTGCTCAACGCTGAACGCGCCGTCGAACTGGCCGAGATAATTGAAGGTCACCCGGGGTTGCGCCAGCGCCTGCAACTCGGCAGAACGCGTGAGGTAACGCAGCACGCCATACCCGATGCCCTTGCCCGGCACCGCACGCAGTTGCTCCTTGATCGCGCACAGCGACGCAGCCGGGTTCGTCTGCGGGGTCAGGCGCACCGGGAACAGGCTGCTGAACCAGCCGACTGTGCGGCTCAGGTCGATGTCGTCGAACAGGTCTTCACGACCATGACCTTCGAGCTGGATCAACACCGAAGGCTGCTCGCTCCAGTCACACAGCACCCGCGCCAATGCAGTCAGCAACAGATCATTGATCTGCGTGCGATACGCCGCCGGGGCGACTTTCAGCAGCTTGTCGGTCAGTGTCTGGCTCAGGCGCGTACTGGCGCGGGCGGCCTCGGCGCGGGTCTGGCTGTCCTCGGCAAAATCCCGTGGCAGGGCCGCGTTGTCGGCCTCAAGGGTCTGGCGCCAATAAGCGCTTTCGGCCGCCAACGTTTCGCTCTGTGCATAACGATGCAACTGCCCGGCCCAGTCGTGCAGCGAACTGCTTTTGCCCGGCAACGCGAGCGCCGTTCCCGCCGCCAGGGCGTGATAGGCCTGCTGCAAGTCCTCCAGCAGAATGCGCCACGACACGCCATCGACCACCAGGTGATGGATCACCAGCAGCAGACGTTGCTCGGCATTCGGCAGATTGACCAGCACCGCGCGCAACAAATGCCCGCGTTGCAGATCCAGGCTGCGCTGCGCCGCGTCGACCAGCGCTGGCAAGGCGTGGAGACTGTCCAGCTCGCGGACCCAGAGCAATTCGGTATCACCCTGCGACTGCGGCAATGCCTGCCAGCGATCGCCCGACTGCACAAAGCTCAAGGCCAGTGCTTCGTGCTGTTCGACCAACGTCGCCAGCGCCTTGCGCAGGTGCACGGCGTCCAGCGCCAGGGTCGGTTGCAACATCACTGACTGATTCCAATGCTGGCGCTGGGCAATCGGCGTCTCGAAGAAACGCTCTTGAATCGGCAGCAACGGCAATGGCCCGCGTGCCACAGGTGCGGCAGCGGCAGCCGGTTTGGCCTCGATCAGTTTGGCCACGGCGGCCAGTTGGCCGATGGTCTGTTTTTCGAACAACTGCTTGGGGCTGAGCTTGATTCCCTGGCGCTTGGCCCGGGCGATGATCTGCAGACTGAGAATCGAGTCGCCACCCAGTTCGAAGAAGTTATCGCTGCTGCCGACCCGCTCGAGCTTGAGCACCTCGGCCCAGATTGCAGCCAGTTTCTCTTCGATCTCACCGACCGGCGCGACAAACTGCTGGCTGACCACGCCGGGCACGGGCAAGGCGCGTTTGTCGAGTTTGCCGTTGGCAGTCAGCGGCAGCTTTTCCAGCAACAGCAACTGCGCCGGCACCATGTAGTCCGGCAGCCGCGCCTGCAATTGCTCGCGCAGCGCCTGCGCCTGCACCTTCGCACCCGCTAGCGGCACGCACCAGGCCAGCAGTTGCAGGCGCGCCGGATCGTCATCCAGTGGCAACGCGAGCACCGCGGCTTCGCTGACGCCGTCGAGGCTGAGCAACAGCCGCGCGACTTCCGCCGGCTCGACGCGGTAGCCGCGCACTTTCACTTGATCGTCAGCACGACCGATGAATTCCAGCGCCTGCTCGCGGTTGCGCCGGACCCGGTCGCCGCTGCGGTACACCCGCGCGCCGGCTGCGCCGAACGGGTCGGGCAGGAAACGTTCGGCGGTCAGCCCCGGCTGATTCAGGTAACCCAGGGCAACGCTGTCGCCGCCGATGTACAGCTCACCGGCAACCTGATCGGCCACCGGGTTGAGCACATCGTCGAGCACATAGACATGGGCACCGGCCAACGCCGTGCCGACCGGAACGCTGCGCGTTTGCGCGGCAAGTGCTTCGACCTCATGGGTCAGCACGCCTACGGTGGTTTCGCTCGGGCCATAGTGATTGATCAGGCGACAGCCCGGTTTCAGTTGCTGCACGCGCTCGACCAGCGCCGGCGAACAGGCTTCGCCGCCGACGATCAATGCGTGTTCCGGCAGCACGTCGGCTGGCTGGGCCGCCTGCAACAGCGCGGCGAGATGGCCGGGAACGATTTTCAGCACGTCGACGCGATGGCGGGCCATGTAGTCGGCAAAGCGGTCCGGGTCGAAACCGAGCTCTTCCGGCAGCACATGCAGCAGGCGACCCGAGCACAACGCGCCGAACAGCACGGTGAAGCCAAGGTCGGCGGCGATGGTCGAAACCAGCGCCATGCTCGCCTCGGGCGCAGGCGCCAGACGCTCGAGGACGCCGCGCACATAACTGCCCAGCGCGCCGTGGCTGACCAGCACGCCCTTGGGTTGCCCGGTGGAACCGGAGGTGTGAATCACATAGGCCGGCGATTGTGCATGTAGCGTCAGCTCAGGCGCGGACGCTGGCAGCGACTGCCATTGCTCCGGGGCAAATTCAAGACCCTGACAGCTCTCGACCGCCAGTTCGCTGACCCGCGCATCGCCTTCGGCACCGATCAAAGCCCGTGCCTGCGCAGCCCCGAGCATCTGTTGCAGGCGTGCGCTCGGTGCCTTGACGTCGAGGGGCATGTACACCGCGCCAGCCTTGAGAATCGCCAACACGCAAGTCAGCCAGTCCAGCGAACGCTCCAGCAGCACCGCCACCGGTTCGCCCACGGTGACGCCCTGCGCACGCAAATAATGGGCGAGACGATTGGCTTGCTCATCCAGTGCCTGGAACGTCATGGTCTGCTGAAGATCGCGGGCGGCCAGCGCCTGCGGCTGGCGGGCCACTTCACGGGTCCAGTGCTGCAACACCGTCAACGCCGGCTCGCGTTGAATGGCAAGCGCCGCAGGCCGTTGCGTGGCGACCGTGTGCAGCGGCGCCTGCGGCGCATTGAGCAATTGGCTGAACAGGTCGAGCAACATCGGCACGAAAGCGGCGACCGTCTCCGCCCGATAGAGATCGCTGGCGTAGGTCATCTGACCGTGGATCAGCGCGCCGTCGTCGGTGATGTCCAGGGCCAGATCGAAATGCGTGCCGTCCTTGGCCAGCGGGTATTCACTGACGGTCAGACCGGGCAAGGCCATCGAGCGTTGTTTCTGCATGCCGACGTTCTGGTTGAACTTGGCCTGGAACAACGGGTTGTGACCGAGGGTGCGTTCGGCGACCAATTCGTCGACCAGTTGCTCGAACGGCAATTCCTGATGCGCCTGCGCGCCGAACGCCGCTTCCCGCACCTGCGCCAGCAGATCCGCGAAACTGCCGCGCTCATCGACCTGGCAACGCAGCACTTGGGTGTTGACGAAGAAACCGATCAACCCTTCGACTTCGGCGCGGCCACGGTTGGCATTCGGCACGCCAACACGTATGTCGCGCTCGCCGGCCAGACGCGAGAGGAACAGCGAGAACCCGGCCAGCACCAGCATGAACAGGCTGATGCCCTGGCTGCGGGCAAAAGCATTGAGCTGGCGCGACAGGTCGGCACCGAAATCGAAGCTCAGGGTCTGCCCCGCAAAACTCTGGGTCAGCGGTCGGGCAAAGTCCGGCGCCACTTCCAGCAGCGGATGCTCGTCGCCCAGTTGCTGACGCCAGTAGTCGAGCTGGCGCTCGCCCTCGCCTGCTTCCAGCCAGCGTCGCTGCCAGATCGCATAGTCGGCGTACTGCAATGGCAACGCCGGCAACTGCGGCTCGCGCTGCAGACTGAAAGCCTGATAGCACTGGAAGAATTCCTTGACCATGACGTCCATCGACCAGCCGTCGGAGACGATGTGATGCATGCTCACCACCAGCACGAACTCTTCGTCGGCCAAGGCAAACAGACTGGCGCGCAACAACGGGCCATGGCGCAGATCGAACGGTTGCGCGGTGACGTCCTGCACGTGTTGCGCGAGTACTTGCTCGCGCTCTTGCGCCGCGATGCCCGTCAGGTCGAAGCGTTCCAGGGCAATACTTTGCTGCTCGAGAATCACCTGATAGGGCTGATCGCCGTCAGTGTGGAACACCGTGCGCAACACTTCATGGCGCGCCAGCAGATGATCAAACGAACGGCTCAATGCCGACTCGTCCAGCAGCCCCTTCAGACGCAAGCCGGCGGCCATGTTGTACGCGGCACTGTGCGGTTCCAGTTGCCAGAGAAACAGCAGGCGCTGCTGGGCGAACGACAGGGGAATCGACGCGCAGTCGTGGCGGCTGACCGGCAGCGGCAGCAGGCTGAAATCCTTGCCCTCCTCACGCAGCCTGGCGAGAAACAGCCGACGCTGTTCCAGCGGCAGGCCGACGAATCTTTGCGCAATACGTTCCGCCATCGTGCCGCTCATACTTCTTCTCCTTGCAAAGCATTCATGAACTGATCCATGTCGGACCAGTCGTCGTCGCCGCTCGCCTCGGCCAGTTGCCCGAGCACCTCGGCGAGATCCGCCAGCAGCGGTTTTTCGAACAGGCTGCGCAGCGGCAGCACCACACCCATCTGCTCCTTGATTCGCGCGATCACCTGCGCGGCCAACAACGAATGGCCGCCCAGTTCAAAAAAGTGATCGTCCAGCCCCACACGCGGCACCTGCAGCACCTCGGCCCATACCTGCGCCAGGCACTGCTCGGCCGCCGATTGCGGGGCACGGTAATCGCCCTGCAACTGCGCCGGATCCGGCGCTGGCAAGGCCTTGCGGTCGAGCTTGCCACTCGGCGTCAGCGGCAGGTTCGCCAGCAACAGCAGATGCCCCGGCACCATGTAATCCGGCAGACTGGCTTGCAGCGCGGCGCGGGTCTGCTGACGGAACAGCGCTTGCGTCGCCGCACTGGCGAGCGCTGCCGGTTCGGTCACCACGTAGGCGACCAGTTGCGTACCGCCCGCGAACGGCACCGCCAGCACCACCGCTTCGCGAACCCCGGGACATTGCTGCAGGCGCGATTCGATCTCGCCCAGTTCGATGCGGAAACCGCGAATCTTCACCTGATGATCGACCCGGCCGACGTACTCCAGCGCGCCATCGCCGCGCAGCCGCGCACGATCGCCGGTGCGGTACAGGCGCTGACCGTCGGCGAACGGGTCGGCAATGAAACGCTCGGCGCTGAGGCTCGGCTGACGGTGATAACCCCGTGCCAGTCCCGGCCCACCGATGTACAACTCGCCCACCGCGCCTTGCGGCAGCAGGTTCAGGTCATCGTCGAGCACGTACAGGCGCCGCGCCGCCAGCCCCTTGCCGATCGGCATGCCGCGCCACGACACGTCCTGCGCGGTCAGCCCGGTGCAGTCATGAATCGTCGAGACCACCGTGGCCTCGGTCGGACCGTAGGTGTTGAGCAGGCGCACATGGCCGAGCCCGGCCTGCTGCCACAAGCGCAAGCCGTCCACCGCCATGGCTTCGCCGCCAACGTGAACCTGGCGCAGCGCGGCGAAACTTGCCGGCGGTTTCGCCGCGTATTCCTGCACCAGCCAATACCAGTAGGCCGCCGGCAAGTCGGCAAGAGTGACGCCCTGATCGATGATGACCTGATGCAGCGTCGCGCTGTCCCACAACGGCGCGTCGCGCATGACCACGCTGGCGCCATGGCACAACGGCGGGAAAAACTGCTCGACGAAACCGTCGAAACTGCTGGTGGCGAATTGCAGAACCCGGTCGCCTTCGTGCAGATCGCTGTAATCGATGGCGCGGGCGATGAACTCGCTCAGTGCGCCATGACTGACCGCCACGCCTTTCGGCCGCCCGGTGGATCCAGAGGTGTAGATCACGTAAGCGAGGTTGTCGGCTTCGACCGTGACCGGCAGATTGTCGGCCTGCTCACTGTCGGGCAATTGCTCCAGACACAGGCACTCGACACCATCGAGGGGCGGCAGGCTGGCGAGGCTTTGCCGGTCGCTGAGCAACAGTTTCAGACCGCTGTCATCGAGCACATGGCGCAAGCGTTCGGCCGGGGTCTGCGGGTCCAGCGGCACGTAGGCACCACCGGCCTTGAGCACCGCCAGCAGCGCCACCGCCAGTTCCAGCGAGCGCCCCAGCGCGACGCCGACCAGCACGTCCGGACCGACACCCCATGCGCGCAACTGATGGGCCAGACGATTGCTGCGAGTGTTGAGTTCGTCGTAGCTGAATGCCGGCGCAGGCGCAGAGGCCAACCGCACCGCCGGCGCTTGCCCAGTGCGCGCGACCTGCGCTTCGAACAGGCTTTGCACGCTGGTGAAACGAGGCGCAGGCGCAGTGGACTGAATCAGAGCTTGCCGTTCGCTAGCGGCGAGCATCGCCACGTCGCCGATCAACTGTTGCGGGTCGCGGCACACGGACTGGAGAATGTTGCGCCAATGCCCGGCCAGCGCGGCGATGGTCGCGGCGTCGAAAATATCCGTGGCGTAAGTGAAGGCGGCAAACAGTTGCTCGCCCTCCTCACGGGTGTCGAGCATCAGGTCACTGGTGGCCGCGTGTTGCCGAGCGCTGCCGGCCAGTTGTTCTTCGCTCAGATAGCCCACGCGCAAGCCTGAAGCGAGTTGCGCCTGATGCAAATCGGTGACCAGCGGCTGATGGTTGAACATCACCTGAAACAGCGGATTGTGGCTCTGGCTGCGCGCCGGTTGCAGGGCTTCGATCAGGGCGTCGAACGGCAGATCCTGATGGGCCTGAGCACCTAGTGCCGCCTGGCGCAGGCTCTGCAGCAGCTCAGTGAAGGGCGTCTGCGCAGTGACCGCGCTGCGCAGGATTTGCGTGTTGACGAAGAAACCGATCAGGCCTTCGGTTTCACTGCGGGTGCGGTTGGCGATCAGTCCGCCGACACGAATATCGGTCTGGCCGCTGTAGCGATGCAGCAGGGTTTTGAACGCCGCCAAAAGCACCACGAACAACGTCACGCCCTGACGCTGGGCAAGGCTTTTCAGCTCTTCACGCAGGGCTGCATCGATCACCGTTTCCAGGCGCGCGCCCTGATGGCTGGATTGCGCCGGATAGGCGCGGTCGGTGGGCAATTCCAGCACCGGATGCTCGTCGCCCAGTTGCGTGCGCCAGTAGTCCAGTTGCCGCTCACGCTCGCCAGCCTCCAGCCAGCTGCGCTGCCACAGCGCGTAGTCGCGATAGTGCACGGTCAGCGGCGCCAGCGTCGGTTCGCGCCCGGCCACCAGCGCATCGTAGGTGCGCATGAACTCATCGATCAGAATGTTCATCGACCAGCCGTCGGCGATGATGTGATGCAGGGTCAGCAGCAGCACATGTTCCCGCTCGGCCAGGCGCAACAGACGCAGACTCAGCAGCGGGCCGTTCTGCAGGTCGAAGGCCTGGGTCGCCTCGGCCATCATGTGCTGCTGCGCGAGCGGCCAGCGCTGTGCTTCGGGCAACCCGCCCAGGTCAGTAACGGGCAACTTCAGTGGCTGCGGCTCGGCCACACGCTGGAAGGCATGCTCGCCGTCCTGGCCGAAGGTGGTGCGCAAACATTCGTGGCGTGCCGCCAGACGGCTGAAGGCCTGCTCCAGTGCCTCGACTTGCAGATCGCCATCCAGACGCACCGCCATCGGCAGGTTGTAGGCTGCGCTGGTCGGCTCCAGTTGCCAGAGAAACCACATGCGCTGCTGCGCGTAAGACAGGCCGTCGCGCTCAGCGATGCCGTCGCAGGCAGTCATGGGAAGCTGCGCAAAATCGATGCCTTCGCGGGCCATGCCGGCGAGGAACAAACGACGTTTGTCCTGGGGCAATTCGATAAAGCGGCGGGCTAGTTTCTGTGCGTCTGCGGCATTCATGCGTGGAGTCCTTGCTGATCGGCGGCGTGACCTGGAGACCCGGTCGTATCAACAAGAACGAATGGCCCGCGCAACGATTTAGCGCGCCAGCGGCAATCGCAGCCCGACGGTACGAACGCCAGACAGACAAATGCCGAAGCCCGGTACAGGCCCGGCTTCGGCATTCAAATTGAAGCGTTGCGATCCGCTCAGCGCGCGTCCTGCGAATGCCCCTCGGCCATTGCCACAATCACTTTGCGCGGCCCTTCGAACGGTGAGCGAGCATGCGCTGACAACATGTTATCGAGCATCAGCACATCGCCCTCCTGCCACGGAAAACTGATCGCACAGTCATCGAGCACCGCGCGAATCTGCGCCAGCACTTCGTCTTCGATCGGCGAACCATCGCCGTAGTAGACATTACGTGGCAGGTCTTCTTCGTCGACGATGTCGAGCAGGCTTTCGCGCACTTCCGCTTGCAGGTTGGAGATGTGAAACAGGTGCGCCTGATTGAACCAGACGTGATCGCCCGTTACCGGGTGCACCGCCACCGCCTGACAGGTCTGCCGCGTGCGCAGCTCGCCGTCGTCCTTCCATTCACAGACAATGCCGTGGGCCTTGCAGTACGCCTCGACGACCTCGCGGTCTTCGGTGTTGAACACGTCTTCCCAGGCGACATCGAGGCCGTTGCCGAAGTTGCGCACATACATCAGACCTTTACTGACGAAACGCTCACGGATCGCCACCGGAATGCGCCGGTAGACTTCGCGGCTGTCGGCAATCGGCGTCTCACCGCCGGACTTCGCCGCGATCATGCTGTAGAACCAGATTTTCATCGGCCAGTCGCGGGAATACGCCTGTTCGTTGTGCAACGGAATGCTCTGGTGCGCCGGGTATTCCGTGGAGGTGTACACCCCTTGGGTGACGTTGGTACGCGGGGTCGAGCCGAACTCGTAGTTCAGCAGCGGATGACCGAAGCTTGCGGCGAACTGGCGGAACTGCTCGGAGCCATCGAGGCGGAAACCGCGAAACAGCACACCACCGTCGCGCAGCAGATGCTCGTCGACCAGCTCCTTCAATTCATCGAATACCGCCAACAGATCAGTGTCGGCATCGCTCGCCTCGATCAATAGCGGCAAGCGTCCGCGCTGCGGCAGCAATGGCCGAACGGAAAATCCCAAAGCAACAGCCATGACTGGCCTCCTGACTATGCGTGATGGATGAGTCGCTTCTCAGAACGCCGGTTGCGCGGCCTGCGCAAGGCGCCGGTGATGCACTTCCAGATGGCTCTTGATCGTGCGAATGACCCGCGCTTCATGTTCATGAATGAAGAAATGCCCACCGGTCATCATGTCCACCGAGAAACTGCCCAGGGTCTCTTTGCTCCAGCCGATCAGTTGTTCAGTGGTGGCGCGGTCTTCCTTGCCGCCGAGCACGTGCACCGGGCAATTGAGCAAGGGCCGCTCGGCAGGCGTGAAGCGCCCGCACATCATGAAATCGGCGCGCAGCACCGGCAGGGTCAGGCTCATCAATTCCTGATTGGCGAGAATTTCTTCGCTGGTACCTTGAAAGGTGCGCAGCTGTTCGATGAGCTCCTCATCGCTGCGCGGCTCGGCAAAGCCGCGGTCGTAGTCGCTACGCATGGTCGGCGCAGCGGTGCCGGAGGCGAACAGCGCCAGCGGCTCCGGCGCGCCGAGCTCGCGAAAGGCATGGGCCAGTTCGCAAGCGAGCAACGCGCCGAGGCTATGCCCGAACAACGCATACGGGCCTTGCAGACCCGGTTTGTGTTCGCGCGCCAGTTGCCGCGCCAACGCGCGCATGTCGGTTTGCAGAGGTTCGTCGAACCGCGCGCCACGCCCCGGCAGTTCCACCGGTTGCAATTGCAGCCACGTCGGCAGTTGACGCCGCCAGCGGCTGTAAACCATGGCGCTGGCACCCGAATAGGGCAGGCACAGCAATGTCAGCTTGGTCACCGCGCTTTCCTTGAAAAATGTGTCTGCAAGAAAGACGGATCAATGACCGGACAAATTAGTCACCGAGCGCTAAATTCCCCCGCCGGCCGCTCGTTGCCTGTTCAGGAAAAAAACAACAATCGCGAGGGAATCACCGTGGACCTGCAGAGCATTCTGGGCAAGTTGTTCGCCAACGCCGGCGCGGTCGGCATCGAGGGCGTTTTCCAGTTCATCTTCAGTGCGCAACAGGCGTACTGGTACGACATCAAGACCAGCCAGCGCACGGAGCTCGGGCGCCACCCAAGCCCGGACGTGACCATCGAAGTGGCAGAAAAGGACTTTTTGGGGATCATGGCCGGAGTGGTCAATGTCGAGGAACTGTTCGCCAGCGGTCGGCTGAAGATCGGCGGCAACATGGGCCTGGCGACAATGCTGCCGCAGATCATCGACCACGCCCGCCAGGGAGGCGGCACGGTGGAAAAGGTCGACATGAACAAGCGCTACCCGACCCCGCCGCGCTTCAGTGAAAAGCTCACTGCCGCACTGCCTCGGCAGACCAGCGTCGAACGTCGCACGCGCGCCGAATTGAGCCGACATGAATTCGAAACCCGTTATCTGCCCAATGGCATTCCGTTGGTGATCAGCAACGCCCTGCACGACTGGCCGTTGTTCAGCCTGAGCCGCGAAGAGTCGCTGGTGCATTTCGCCGAATTGCAAGGCATCACCCGCCATGGCGATTACGTGAAGAAGACCTTTTCCACCGAGCGGGATTTCCGCTCGACCTCGATGGCAGAGTTCATCGCCTCGCTGGACAGCCCGGCGGTCAAGGTCGCGGACGGCGAGCCGCCGGCGTACATGGGCAACAACATTCTGCCCGCGCAATTGCTGCAACAGATCCAGTACCCGCCCTACTTCGACACCTCGCTGTTCATCCCGCCGCGCATCTGGATCGGCCCCAAGGGCACGCTGACGCCGCTGCATCGCGATGACACCGACAACCTGTTCGCCCAGGTCTGGGGGCAGAAGAAATTCACCCTCGCCGCACCGCATCATCGCGAGGCGCTGGGCACCTGGTCGACCGCGCCCAAGGGTGGTCTGGATGGCTGCGATTTCAACCCGGATGCGCCGGACTACGAGCGTTTCCCGGCAGCGCGGGAGGTGACATTTTTGCGCGTGACGCTGGAGGCTGGGGATCTGCTGTTTTTGCCAGAGGGGTGGTTTCATCAGGTGGAGTCGGTGTCGACCTCGTTGTCAGTCAACTTCTGGGTCAACTCAGGACGAGGCTGGTAACCCGATTTCCTGTAGGAGCGTAGGAGCTGACGAGTGCAACGAGGCTGCGATCTTCTGATCTTGATCTTGATCTTCAAAATCCAAAGTCAAAGTCAAAAGATCGCAGCCTCGTTGCACTCGTCAGCTCCTACGCTCCTACCCGGAGGTGGCGGTAGCTCTGGAACGCGGAAACCAGCACCACCGCCCCCGCCGCGATCGCCAGCCAAAACCCGCTGCGCGCGCCTAACGCATCCACCAGCGCGCCGGAACCGGCGGCGCCGATCGCTACGCCGATGCTCAGCCCGGTCACCAGCCAGGTCAGGCCCTCGGTGAGTTTGGCCGGCGGCACTATGCGTTCGATCAGCGCCATCGCCACGATCAGCGTCGGCGAAAAGAACAGGCCGGCGATGAACACCGCCACCGACAAACCGAGAATATTGCTCGCCAAGAGCAGCGGCAGCGTGGTCACCGCCGTCGCCAGCCCGCCGTAGAGAAACAGGCGCGGCAGCGGCAATTTCGAGCGCATCGCACCAAAGGCGATGCCGGCCAGGCATGAGCCGATCGCGTATACCGACAAGACAATACTCGCCGCTGCCGGCTGGCCCTGATGCTGGGCGAAGGCGACGCTGACCACGTCGATGACTCCGACGATCACGCCCATCGCCAGCATCAAGGCCAGCAGCCATTGCACATCGGTCGAGCGGATGATCGAGCCCTGATGCTGCGACTCCTGCGCATGCACCGGCGGCTCGGTGCTGCGCTGGGCGACAAACGCCGTCACGCCGACGGCCAGCGCCAACAACGCCGCCAAGGGCCCGGCCTCGGGAAACACTGCAACGGACAGGCCCACCGATAGCGGCGGCCCGACGATAAAACACACTTCGTCGAGCACCGACTCCAGCGCATAGGCCGTCTGCAACTGCGGCTGGCCCCGGTAGATTTCGGTCCAGCGCGCCCGCACCATCGCCGACATGCTCGGCATGCAACCGGCCAGCGCGGCGAACACGAACAACGTCCAGTTCGGCGCCTGCAGACGCGTGCACAGCAGCAACATCAACAACCCGCCGCCACCGGTCAGCGCTGCGATTGGCAGAACCCGCCCTTGACCGTAGCGGTCCACCAGCCGTGACACCTGCGGCGCGCAAAACGCCGTGGCCAGGGCGAACGTCGCCGCCACCGCACCCGCCAGCGCATAGCCGCCGTTCAACTGCGCGAGCATGGTGATCAGGCCGATGCCGGTCATCGAAATCGGCATGCGCGCCAGCATCCCGGCCATTACAAAAGCCCGGGCACCGGGGGCGGTGAACAATTCGCGGTAGGGGTTTGCCATCGATTGCAGCCTCATCAGGGGCGGCCAAGTTGCCATAGGCTTGAATGCCGTGGAAGCGCGCAATTGTTGGTGGAGTGTGAAAGCCAGCTGATCTCTCCAGCACTGACGACGATGCCCATTTGTCGAAAATGCGCGTTGACCTGTCAGACCTGACAGGTGCGCTCCCTTGTGGTTTGCGCTCTGATGAGGCCGTTGATCTTCACGTATCACCTTGGAACCCTGCAACCACACTCAGGAGCCTGGCCATGGACGAATCGTCAATGCTCGTCTTACCCGAAGCGGAAAAGGCGCCGTGGGCCGTGCCCGCCCTGTATGGACTGGCACCCTTTCGCAACGACGCCGCGCTGGCGGCTGCAGTGGATGATCGGCTGATGCCGTGGATCGAGCAGGTGGGGATTTTTCCGGGGCGGCACGACAAGGTCCGCGCCATGGCTTTCGGGCGCTTCGCCATGCTGTGTCATACCGACACCGATGAGCCCGATCGGCTGTTGCTGGCGGCACAATGTTTCGCCGCGCTGTTTGCCGTGGACGATTACTACTGCGACGACGAGCGAACCGGATCCGAGCCGAGCATGGTCGGGCCGCGCCTCTCTCTGGCGCTGGCAGCTCTGGAGCCGGTTCACTTGAGCGAACGATTTCGCCCGGGGCTTGAGCAGGCATTGAACAGTGATCCGGTGTTGGTCGCCCTGCGTGCCTGGCTGGCGCGGGTCGAGGCATTCGCGACAGCGGCGCAGGTTGCCCGCCTACGCCATGAAATCATTGCCATGTTCGTCACCATGACCGCCGAAGCGGCTTGGCGTATCGAAGGAATCACGCCCGCGCTCTGGGAATATCTGGCTCAACGGCAGGTCAACAGTTTCCTGCCGTGCCTGGCGCTGATCGACATCATCGGCGGGTATGAATTGCCCGCCAATGTCTACTGTTCATCCGCGGTGAGGCGCGTCACGACGCTGGCCGCCAGCGCCACGATCATTGCCAATGACCTGTTTTCCGCGCTGAAGGAACAGCAGGCGGGTATCGGCGATTTCAACCTGCCCTTGTTGCTGATCCGCGAACAGGGCTGCTCGCCCGCGCAGGCGATGGCACAAAGTGCTGCCGTTCACGATGAAATCATGCATCTGTATGAGTCGGCAGAACGAGCATTGTTGCCGCACGCCTCGCCGCGACTCAAACGCTACCTGCGCGGAATCAAGAGCTGGTTGGCCGGCAACGTCGAATGGCATCGCAGCAGTGGCCGCTATCAGGTCTGACGCTGGCGAACTTTTCATGGTTGCAGATGAACTCTCGCCGCCGGCCATCAGTCAGCTACTTAAGTCTCTGGAACCAAGGCGTGAATCGTCATGCAGATCTCCCTCGCTCATCAGGTGGCACTGGTCACCGGCGCCAGCTCCGGCATCGGCCATGGCGCCGCGAAAGCACTCGCCGCGGCCGGCGCTGCGGTCGTGATCAACTACAACAGCAGCGCCGGACCCGCTGAAGAACTGGCCGCGCAAATCAACGCCGAGGGCGGTAAAGCACTGGCTATCGGTGCCGACGTCTCGAAAGAGGACGAGGTCGAGCGGCTGTTCAAAGAGACCGTCGACGCGTTCGGCTCGCTGGACATTCTGGTGGCCAATTCCGGCCTGCAAAAAGACGCTGCCGCCGTGGACATGACGCTCGACGACTGGAACACGGTGATCGGCGTCAACCTCACCGGGCAGTTCCTCTGCGCACGTGCAGCGTTGCGGATTTTCCAGCGTCAGGGCGTGCGCGAAGGCGTGTCGCGCGCGGCGGGCAAGATCATTCACATGAGCTCGGTGCACCAGCGCATCCCATGGGCCGGGCATGTCAACTACGCGGCGTCCAAAGGCGGCGTCGATCAATTGATGCAGAGCCTCGCCCAGGAAGTCAGCCACCAGCGCATCCGCATCAACAGCATCGCGCCCGGTGCGATCAGCACTGCGATCAACGCTGACGCCACCGCAGGCGAAGCCGGCAAAAAGCTTCTCGAACTGATTCCCTACGGACGCATTGGTGACGTCGAGGACGTTGCCAATGCAGTGGTCTTCCTCGCTTCCGACCTGTCCGATTACATCGTCGGCACCACCCTGTTCATCGATGGCGGGATGAGCCTCTATCCGGAGTTTCGTGGCAATGGCTGAGCCTGAAATGGAACAACAGAGCGCCATCGGTGCTCACGGAATCATCGGCGACATGCGCAGCGCCGCGCTGGTCAACGACAAGGGCAGCGTGGATTTTTTCTGCTGGCCGGAGTTCGACAGCCCGACGATTTTCTGCTCGCTGCTCGATACCCCTGAAGCAGGCATTTTCCAGCTCGCGCCGGACTTGCCAGACGCACGCCGGGAACAGATTTATCTGCCCGACACCAACGTCTTGCAGACCCGTTGGCTGAGCGAACACGCCGTGGTGGAAATCACCGATCTGTTGCCAATAGGTGACGATGTCGATTCCCTGCCGTTGCTGATGCGCCGCGTGCGAGTAGTCAGCGGCTCGGCGACGTTCAATCTGCGTTGTGCGGTACGCCATGACTACGGCCGCGCCGAAACCCAGGCAGAGATGGACGCAAAGGACGTAACGTTCCATGCCGCTGGCCAGCCGTCGCTACGCCTGGCTTCAGATCAAACCCTGCAGGTCGGCGCACAGGCAGCCGTCGCGCAATTCACCCTCAAGCACAATGAAACCGCCGCGTTCATGCTCGGCGGCATTGATGATCCGCGTTTCACCGAGGGCGCTGCCGAGCTGTGCATGGAGCGCACATTGAAATACTGGCGCGGCTGGATCGGCCAATCCAACTATCGCGGCCGGTGGCGGGAAATGGTCAATCGCTCCGCCCTTGCCCTGAAACTGCTGACCTCCCGTCGCCAAGGTGCGATCCTCGCCGCCGCCACCTTTGGCCTGCCGGAAACCCCCGGGGGCGAGCGCAACTGGGATTATCGCTACACGTGGATTCGCGATGCGTCGTTCACGGTTTATGCGTTCATGCGCCTGGGCTTCGTCGACGAGGCCAACCACTACATGCAATGGTTGCGCGGACGGGTCAGCGATTGCTGCGGCAAACCGATGAAGCTCAACATCCTCTATGCCATCGACGGCCAGCAGGAGTTGCCGGAAACCGAACTCACGCACCTGGCCGGCCACGGCGGCGCGCGACCGGTGCGCATCGGCAACGGTGCCTACGAGCAGGTCCAGCTGGACATCTTCGGCGAACTGATGGACGCCGTGTACCTGGTCAACAAATACGGTGACGCGATTTCCCATGAAGGCTGGCGGCACGTCGGCGAAGTGGTCGATCAGGTCTGTGAGAACTGGCAGACCGAGGATGTCGGCATCTGGGAAATGCGCGGTGAGACCCATCATTTCCTGCACTCGCGGCTGATGTGCTGGGTGGCCCTGGACCGCGCGATCCGTCTGGCTTCCAAGCGTTCGCTGCCGGCGCCGTTCGCCCGTTGGGATCAGACCCGGCAAGCGATCTACACCGACATCTGGGACAACTTCTGGGATGAAGAACGCGGGCATTTCGTTCAGTACAAGGGCGGCACCGCGCTGGACGGCTCGATGCTGCTGATGCCGCTGGTGCGTTTCGTCAGCGCCAAGGACCCGCGCTGGCTCTCGACTCTGGAAGCGATCGAAAAAACCCTGGTGCGCGACGGCATGGTCTATCGCTATCGCAACGAAGACGCCAACATCGATGGCCTCAACGGCACCGAAGGCGCCTTCGCTGCATGCTCGTTCTGGTACGTCGAATGCCTCGCGCGCGCCGGGCAGGTGGAAAAAGCCCATCTGGAGTTCGAGCAGTTGCTGCGTTACGCAAACCCGCTGGGGCTGTACGCCGAAGAGTTCGACAGCCATGGCCGCCATCTGGGCAATACGCCACAAGCGCTGACGCATCTGGCGCTGATCAGTGCAGCGAGTTTTCTTGATCGCAAGTTGAGTGGCGAGAAGAGTTCCTGGCAGCCGTAATTGACATCAGGGGCTGTAGGAAACAGCCCTGATCAACGCCGAATTGTGGAATTGACGCCACGCAAACAGGCAACTGCTCCCAGCCTCTGTGGCGAGGGAGCTTGCTCCCGCCGGGTCGCGAAGCGCACCCGTCACTTGACTGCCCACTGACTGAAAGCCCCCGCAGCCACTGGCTTTGCGCCTGCTGCGCAGCCGAGCGGGTGCAAGCTCCCTCGCCACAGTTTCAAGCGTGGGCCGCTGCCGTGTTGGTTAAACAGAGCCTACGCAGACCTACCCGGCAACGTACGCTTACACGCCGAAATACCTTGTTGCCAGCCGTTACATCCACACCTACCATCCAACGCAACGGGCACAGCGGAGCTGTCCAACCACCCCCGAATTCAAGGAACCGGAATGCCTCACCATGTCCAGCGCAGCATCGACTCCCCTCTTCGCACCGGACTGAGCCGCACCCAGCTCTGGGAAGCTGCCGACCAAGGCCTGATCAAATGCTGGGAAATCGGCCGCCAGCGCGCCGAACGCTTCCCCGAACTGGCGCAGCGTT
Source organism: Pseudomonas sp. HN2 (assembly GCF_020736465.1). Lineage (NCBI taxonomy): Bacteria > Pseudomonadati > Pseudomonadota > Gammaproteobacteria > Pseudomonadales > Pseudomonadaceae > Pseudomonas > Pseudomonas sp. HN2. The sequence goes on along the minus strand of NZ_CP085885.1, from coordinate 2,069,088 downwards.
GCCTGGCCGGTGAATTGCCGGTGCTTGGCTGGAAGGGTGGCGTCAGCCGCAGTCTGAAGAAAAACGAGAAATACGGTTCGCTGAAATATCTCGCGCAGTGGCAAGGCTTGCGTGGCGAGGATCTGGATATTGATCTGGTGCAGGAGCGTTCGCTGACGTGCTCACGGACGATGATGAAGGTGACGTTTACCCCGGACCGGACGAAGTATTTCAATCAGGTGGCGGAAGTTGAGGCCTAGTGGCGCGCCAGGCATGCGTCTCGTCGGATGAGTTGAGCCGGGCAGTCCGTGCGCGGGTCCAGAGTATCTGCATGCGTTTCAAACGGAGTGGTTAGTCATGATCGAGTCCGCCCTCACCCCAACCCTGACCATCGCCTACGAAAATCATGGCCCGGACAACGGCGCGCCGGTAATTCTGCTCCACGGCTTCCCCTATTCCCCCCGCGCCTTCGACGAAGTCGCCCCGGCGCTGGCCGCGCAAGGCTATCGCGTTATCGTGCCATATTTGCGCGGTTATGGGCCGACCCGGTTCAACAGTCCGCAAACGCCGCGCTCAGGCCAGCAAGCTGCGCTCGCGCAGGATCTGCTCGATCTGATGGACGCGTTGGGCATCGAACAGGCGACGCTTTGTGGCTACGACTGGGGCGGTCGGGCGGCGTGTATTGTCGCGGCGTTGTTTCCGGCGCGGGTACGCGGGTTGGTGACCGGCGATGGCTATAACCTTCAAGACATTCCCCATTCGACTCAGCCACTGGACCCTGAGACCGAGCATCGGCTCTGGTATCAGTACTACTTCCACACGCCGCGTGGCGCCGAAGGTTTGAGGCAAAATCGCCGGGCATTGTGTCAGTTGCTCTGGCGGCTGTGGTCGCCGACATGGTCGCGAAGGGACGAACGCTACCCGCTGACCGCTGGCGCGTTTGATAATCCTGATTTCGTCGATGTGGTGATTCATTCCTACCGGCATCGTTTCGGCTATGCCTCGGGCGATCCGGCCCTGGAGTGGATGGAAGAAGCGCTGGCCAGACAGCCGGCGATCAGCGTGCCGAGCATTTCGCTGTGCGGCGCCGATGATGGCGTCGGCCCGCCTCCGGTGATTGATGAGGATGCCGAGCATTTCAGCGGCTTTTATGAGCGGCGGGTGCTCGCGGGTGTCGGCCATGACATTCCCGAGGAAGCGCCGCAGGAAACCCTCAAGGCGATACTGGATCTGTTACAGCGCTGACTGAAAACCGCTCGCGATACGCCTGTGGCGTCACGCCAATAGCCCGCAGAAAACTGCGCCGCAGTGTCTCTTCACTGCCAAACCCGCAATTGGCGGCGATGCGTTTGACCGGCAGGCCGGTATCGCTGAGCAGTCGCCGGGCGGTTTCGACGCGGATCAATTCGATCGCCCGCGCCGGGGTCTGGCCGGTGTCGGCGCGGTAGTGGCGGATGAAGCTGCGTTCGCTCATGCCGGCCTGTTCGGCGAGGGTCGGGATGCCGAGATCACAGGTCAGGTTCTCGGCGATCCAGGCGTGCAGCTCATCGAAGCGGTTGCCCTGCTGTTGCAGCGACAGCGTCACACTGAATTGCGACTGCCCGCCCGGGCGTTTGAGGAACACCACTAAATGCCGGGCCACGTCGAGGGCAATGTCGCGACCGAGGTCTTCTTCGACCATCGCCAGCGCCAGATCGATACCCGCCGTGACCCCGGCGGAAGTCCACACCGGGCCGTCGTTGATGAAGATCGGATTGGCTTCGACGCGCAGATTGGGATGCTGCTCGGCCAATTGTTCGCAGCGGGTCCAGTGCGTGACCACGCGGCGGCCGTCGAGCCAGCCGCTGGCCGCGAGCAGAAAGGCCCCGGTGCACACCGAAGCCACGCGCCGGCAGCCATGCGCATATTCACGCACCCAGTCGACCAGTTGCCGATCTTCCGATGCCGCATAAATGCCCCAGCCACCGGCGATGATCAATGTGTCGCTGGGTGTTTGCGGCAACGGTTCGGCGAGCACCGCCAACCCCGCCGACGACAGCACCGCCCCGCCACCGCTGGCGATCACGCTCGGCGCGTAGGGCGTCGGCAACCCGCGCTGGCGGGCGAGATCATTGGCCGAGGCAAACACCTGCAGCGGTCCGGTGACATCAAGGATCTGCATGTTGGCAAACGCGAGGACGTGAATGGCTTTAGGCATTTGGCGTAATTCGTGGGGTGATTGGCGTATGCGCCAGAACCTACGCGCCTACAGTGCAGTCGTCCACTTCTTTCAACGGAGCAAAAACGATGACGCTGCAGATCGGTTTTCTGTTATTCCCGCAGGTTCAGCAACTCGACCTGACCGGCCCCTACGACGTACTCGCCTCGTTGACCGGCGTGCAAGTGCATCTGGTCTGGAAGGACCTGATGCCGGTGACGTCCAGCACCGGCCTGCTGCTGAAACCGACGATAACCTTCGACGATTGCCCGGATCTGGACGTGATCTGCGTGCCCGGCGGTGGCGGCGTCGGGCCGTTGATGGAAGACCGGCAGACGCTGGATTTCATCAGGCGCCAGGCCGCCCAGGCACGTTATGTGACCTCGGTGTGCACCGGCTCGCTGGTACTTGGCGCGGCGGGTCTGCTGCAAGGCAAACGCGCGACCACCCATTGGGCGTATCACGAGTTGCTGCCGAAGCTGGGGGCGATTGCGGTGAAGGATCGGGTGGTGCGCGACGGCAATCTGTTTACCGGTGGCGGCATCACCGCCGGGATCGATTTTGCCTTGGTATTGGCCGCTGAATTGGTTGATGCGGATACCGCGCAGCTGGTGCAGTTGCAGCTGGAATACGCCCCGGCGCCGCCGTTCAATGCCGGCAGCCCGGACGTGGCACCGAGTGCAGTTGTCGACGAAGCACGGTTGCGCGCGGCGCCTTCGTTGAAGCTGCGTACCGAGATTACCGAGCGCGCGGCGGCCAAACTGAATCTGCGCTGATCTGCAGCCGAATGCAAAACCCTTGTAGGAGTGAGCCTGCTCGCGATAGCGGTCGATCAGCCAACATCTGCGCGGAATGACACACCGCTATCGCGAGCAGGCTCACTCCTACAGGGGATCCGGGGTTTGCCGTGATGTCTGATCGTTCCCACGCTCTGCGTGGGAATGCAGCCGGGGACGCTCCGCGTCCCACAGCCTCAAGATCGCAGCCTTCGGCAGCTCCTACAGGTCGGTGTGAAATTATCAGCGGCGGTTTTCTCGCTGCCCTTCACTTGTCCCCACCCCCTCGCCCGTGTAGAAAGCCCCTTCCAGAATTTCGCACAAGGACTTTCGATGAAGGCGCTGCCCTGGCTCTATCTTGCGCTGCTCGGCCTCGGTTACGGACTGGCCCTGAGCTACGGCCAACTCGGTTGGCTGGCATTGATCTCCGTGGGGCTTTTGCTGTTCGCCGCGTTCGCCGTGCGCCAGCAACAGGTGCCGGTCGCGCGCTGGCTCGGCCACGGCCTGTTTGTCGTCCTGGCCCTGGCACTGGCGCTGCACTGGCTGCCGGGTTTCGCCAACGGCCGCGCGATCAATCCACAACGTTTCACTGAAAACGCCGTGCCGTTCGCGATGTACCTCAATCTCGACAAACCGCTGGTGGGTTTCTGGCTGCTGCTGGTGTGCCCGTGGATCGTTGCGCGGCGGTCGTTGCGACTGACGGTCTACGCCACCGCCCTCGCCCTGACGCTGTGCGCGATTCTCGCCCTCGGCGGTGCGCTGCTGCTCGGCGTGATTGCCTGGGCGCCAAAGTGGCCGGATCAGGCCTGGCTCTGGGTGCTGAACAATCTGCTGCTGGTGACGCTGGTCGAGGAAGCGCTGTTTCGCGGCTATATACAGGGCGGACTCAGCCGTCGTCTCAAGCACTTGCCGTATGGCGACAACCTCGCGCTGCTGTCGGCCTCACTGTTGTTCGGTCTGGTGCATGCCGGCGCCGGCTGGACCTGGGTGTTGCTGGCGGGACTGGCCGGGGTCGGCTATGGTCTGGCCTACCGTTTCGGCGGACTGGGCGCGGCGATCGCCACGCATTTCGGCTTGAACCTGTTGCACTTCGGCCTGTTCACCTATCCGATGCTGGCCAGTTGACGCAAGCGCCGTTTTGCGACGCCGTACTTAATTCTGAAAAAAAACTTCAATAAAAACCTGTCAGCGCCGACAACCTTTCAAAGCCTTGCGGATTGAAAAACCATGCGTAACAACCAGCCCATTACACAACGCGAGCGGACCTTTCCAGCTCAGCAACGGTTGATTTCCACCACCGATGCCAAGGGCGTGATCACCTACTGCAACGACGCGTTCGTTGAAATCAGCGGGTTTTCGCGGGAGGAGCTGATCCGGGCGCCGCACAATCTGGTCCGTCACCCTGACGTGCCGTCGGCGGTGTTCTCGCACATGTGGGGCACATTGAAACAAGGCTTGCCATGGATGGGCATTGTCAAGAATCGCTGCAAATCCGGTGACCACTATTGGGTTAACGCCTACGTCACGCCGGTGTTTGATGGCAGCCAGGTAATCGGTTACGAGTCGGTGCGCGTCAAACCCACCGCCGAACAGATCCGCCGCGCCGAAGCGCTCTACCAACGCATCAACCAGGGCAAGTCGGCGATTCCTTCGACGGACAAATGGCTGCCGATCCTGCAGGACTGGTTGCCGTTCATTCTGGTCAGCCAGTTGAGCTTCATGATCGGCGCGACGCTGAACTCGCAGTGGGGCTTCGCCCTTGCCGCCGGTCTGTCGGTGCCGCTGGGCCTGATGGGCCTGCAATGGCAGCAACGCGGGCTCAAGCGCCTGCTGCGCCTCGCCGAGCAGACCACCTCCGACCCGCTGATCGCGCAAATGTACACCGACAGCCGTGGCGCCCAGGCGCGTCTGGAGATGTCGATCCTCAGCCAGGAAGCGCGCCTGAAAACCTGCCTGACCCGTCTGCAGGACACCGCCGAACACCTGACCGATCAGGCCAAGCAGTCTGATGCCCTGGCGCACAACAGCTCGACCGGCCTGGAACGCCAGCGCGTGGAAACCGAACAGGTCGCCACCGCCGTCAACCAGATGGCCGCCACCACCCAGGAAGTCGCCAGCCACGTACAACGCACCGCTGACGCCACCCAGGAAGCCAACCGCCTGACCGGCCGTGGCCGCGACATCGCCGGGGAAACCCGCGAAGCCATTCAGCGTTTGTCCGTGGTTGTTGGGGAAACCGGCCTGACCGTGACGCAACTGGCCAAGGACAGCGACGAAATCGGCGGCGTGGTCGACGTGATCAAAGGCATCGCCGACCAGACCAACCTGCTTGCCCTTAACGCCGCCATCGAGGCTGCACGTGCCGGCGAGATGGGCCGCGGTTTCGCCGTGGTGGCAGATGAAGTTCGTCAACTGGCGCAACGTACCAGCGAATCCACCGGGCAGATTCACGCGCTGATCGCCAAGTTGCAACAGACCGCGTCCAGCGCTGTGCAAACCATGGAAGCCGGACATCGTCAGGCCGAAGAAGGCGTGGCTCGGGTACTGGAGGCGGATCAGGCCCTGGTCGGGATCAGTGAAGCGGTGGCCAACATCACCGACATGACCACACAGATTGCTGCCGCGACCGAAGAGCAAAGTGCCGTGGCTGAAGAAATCAGCCGCAACATCAGCAATATCTCGGAACTGGCGGATCAGACCTCGGAACAGGCGCACAACTCGGCGTTGCTCAGTGAAGAGCTGACCAAGACGGCGAATACGCAATATTCGTTGGTGGAGCGGTTTAACCGCTAAAAGCAAAAGATCGCAGCCTTCGGCAGCTCCTACATTGGAATGCATGTTCCTGTAGGAGCTGCCGAAGGCTGCGATCTTTTGATCTTCAAAGCCCGGACGGCGAAAGCTTCCGGGTTTTTTGTTGCCTATGTGAAATCAATGGCATCTGGCAGACCGCCATCGCGAGCAGGCTCACTCCTACAGGGGATCTGCGGTGACCACAGCTTTTGTGTCCAACGACAATCCCTTGTAGGAGCGAGCCTGCTCGCGATGAGGCCATAACAGCCGGCGAAATTACTGAGGCAACTTCAGCTTATCCAACAGTCGATTGACCAACAGCTCGTTGAGCATGATTACCTGTTGCAGCGCCAGCAGTGGTTTGCGTTCCGGGCCGCCTATCGAGTTGGCGATGTTACCGGCCATGGCATGGGCGTAGGAAAGCGACTCGCAAGCCTCGACCAGCAGGGTTTCGTCATCCAGCGTGGGGTCTACAACATAGACGGGGCGATATTTTGGCGAGCTTGGTGGAGCGGCCAGATCTTCGGGTTTGAGGTAGTAGTCGAGGGCGCGGTCGGTGGCTTCCTGGACTTTTTGCGGATCGAGTGCGGGGTCGTGGGGGATCGGCGGGTTGGGGGTTACTTTGAACATAGATGAAGCTCCTACTTAGAAAATGAGGAGTCATCACTCTCGCTACCAAACGAGGGTGGCGACCATACGCAGGTTGGTAGACCGGTCTAAGCAGGAAACCCGGCGCTCCCGAAGGAGCCCCACGCATGGCCACCATAAATCGAGTCTCTATAGAGACTGCCTATGGCGTCATGACGCTTAGAGACGGGCTACCAAACCCGATCACTGCTTTTTTTCAGTGACCGAGAAACGATATAGCCAACCTCTTAGCCGTGTAAGCCGGCGGATTCTGGCGTACGCGTAGGCAACGGCGCAAGGAGTTGTAGCCGGGATGGCGTAACGGATCGTGTAGTTTAAACGCGCGAACAAAATCATGTTTACACACAGGAAATGCCGGACCGAGCACGCTTCCGGCTCTTTATCGTGTCAGCGAAATCGCCCCTCACCCTAACCCTCTCCCGGAGGGAGAGGGGACTGAACCGAGGTGTTTGGGAGAGCTACGCCGACGTGCAATACCGCGTTGAACTCAGGCTTTGAAAACCACACATATCGGCCCCCTCTCCCTCGGGAGAGGGCTGGGGTGAGGGGCAGCAACAACACAAATCAAAAGCCGAACATCCACGCTTTTCACCACTCAATAGGCCGAGTGTCAGCTCGCCTGCTCTTGATCTGGATCCACGGGCGACGTCGGAAGGCTGAGTGGAGGGATTGATCCGGGGGTGGGAGCGCAGCGACCGTCTGGCGCAGCCAGACACAGCGGAAGGAGGTGCAGCGAAGCAAACCGGAGCCGCTGCGCCCGGATCGATCCCGCAGCGAAGGGACCCGAGCCTGCGAGGGCCGAACGCAGGAGCAAGCCTTTTTGGTTACTTTTTCGGCGTTTGGAAAAAGTGACCCGCCGTCAGGGCGGAACCCTAAGGAGCCGTTACGGCAGCAACGGATATGCCCCCAAAAGCAAGATCAACAGCTACCCCAACCCTGTCCCCCAAGGGGGCGAGGGGGGAAAGGGAGCAGATCTTCATGCAACGCAAAATCCCGGCCCGGCTCAAAATCAGTCACGGAGAAATTCAGCCACCTTCCGCGCAGCACCCGCCAAATGATCGGAATGCGTAAAGCCAGAAGCCTTGAGCGGCTTCAAATCATGATCCCCCGCCGCCAGCCACATCACCTCAATACTCGGTGACAAAGTGTAAGCCTCGACAGCTTCACGATTACCCAGAGCATCCCGCTCCCCCTGCACAATCAGCGTCCGCGTGCGCAACGAAGCCAAATGCTCCACCCGCGGTTTCTCCGGCTTCCCAGCCGCATAAAACGGATAGCCCAGACACACCAACCCATCAGCCCCCAACTCATCCGCCACCAGACTCGCCATCCGCCCGCCCATCGACTTGCCGCCAATCGCCAACGGCCCAGCGACATGACGCCGCACCACCGCAAACACCTCCCGCCAACATTCCTGCAGCTTGCCAGCAGGATTCGGCGGCCGCTTCACCCCATCCACCCGCCGCTGCGCCATATACGGAAACTCAAACCGCAACACATTCACCCCAAGCCCCGCCAGGCGCCCAGCCATGTCATTCATCCAGTCACTATCCATCGGCGCCCCCGCTCCATGCGCAAGTATCAGAGTCGCAAAAGCCTCGCCACCAGCGGCATCCCACAGCCACCCATGATCACGCACACATTGCGCCCATTGATCCCCGTCAATACTGGCCTTGTGCTGTTTGTCCATGCTTGCCTCGCTTTTAGTCTGCCTATAACTCCAGGCGAAGGATTCGCGCCGTTTGCGCGCGCTCACTTCGGCTGAACCGTGGATGGGGAACCATGAACACTTCTATCAGTACCGCCTACAACTACAAGGTGGTCCGCCAATTCGCCATTATGACGGTGGTGTGGGGCATCGTCGGCATGGGCCTCGGGGTTTTTCTCGCGGCGCAATTGGTCTGGCCGGAACTCAACTTCAATTTGCCATGGACCAGTTTCGGCCGTCTGCGCCCGCTGCACACCAACGCGGTGATCTTCGCTTTCGGTGGCTGCGCGCTGTTCGCCAGCTCTTTCTACTCGGTGCAACGCACCTGCCAGACGCAATTGTTCGCGCCGAAAATCGCCGCGTTCTGCTTCTGGGGCTGGCAACTGGTGATCCTGCTGGCAGCGATCAGCCTGCCGCTGGGTTACACCAGTTCCAAGGAATACGCCGAGCTGGAATGGCCGATCGACATCCTCATCACCATCGTCTGGGTCGCCTACGCCATTGTGTTCTTCGGCACGATCATGCAGCGCAAGACCAAACACATCTATGTCGGCAATTGGTTCTTCGGCGCGTTCATCATCACCGTGGCGATTCTGCACATCGTCAACAACCTTGAGTTGCCAGTGAGTTTCACCAAGTCCTATTCGGTTTACGCCGGTGCCACCGACGCGATGGTGCAATGGTGGTACGGCCACAACGCTGTGGGCTTTTTCCTCACCGCCGGCTTCCTCGGCATGATGTATTACTTCGTGCCGAAACAGGCCGAGCGTCCGGTGTACTCGTATCGCCTGTCGATCGTGCACTTCTGGGCGCTGATCACCCTGTACATCTGGGCCGGCCCGCACCACTTGCACTACACCGCGCTGCCGGACTGGGCGCAGTCGCTGGGCATGGTGATGTCACTGATCCTGCTGGCACCGAGCTGGGGCGGCATGATCAACGGCATGATGACCCTCTCGGGCGCCTGGCATAAGTTGCGCAGCGACCCGATCCTGCGCTTCCTCGTGGTGTCGCTGGCGTTCTACGGCATGTCGACCTTCGAAGGGCCGATGATGGCGATCAAGACCGTCAACGCCCTCTCCCACTACACCGACTGGACCATCGGCCACGTTCACGCCGGCGCGCTCGGCTGGGTGGCGATGATCTCCATCGGCGCGCTGTACCACATGATCCCGAAAATCTTCGGCAAGACGCAGATGCACAGCGTCGGCCTGATCAACGCGCATTTCTGGCTCGCGACCATCGGCACCGTGCTCTACATCGCCTCGATGTGGGTCAACGGCATCGCCCAGGGCTTGATGTGGCGCGCGGTCAACGAGGACGGCACGCTGACGTATTCCTTCGTCGAAACCCTGGTGGCCAGCCATCCGGGCTTTGTCGTGCGCCTGATCGGTGGGGCGATTTTCCTCAGCGGCATGTTGCTGATGGCTTACAACACCTGGCGCACCGTGCGGGCCTCGCAGCCTGCTGAAGTCGTCGCTGCCGCGCAGATGGCCTGAGGAGTCCGCCATGAAACACGAAACCATTGAAAAGAACGTCGGCCTGCTGATGCTGCTGATGGTGTTCGCCGTGAGCATCGGCGGCCTGACCCAGATCGTCCCGCTGTTCTTCCAGGACGTCACCAACAAACCGGTGGAGGGCATGAAGCCCTACACCGCGCTGCAACTGGAAGGCCGCGACATCTATATCCGCGAAGGCTGCGTCGGTTGCCACTCGCAGATGATCCGCCCGTTCCGCGCCGAAACCGAGCGTTACGGGCACTACTCGGTAGCGGGCGAAAGCGTTTGGGATCACCCGTTCCTGTGGGGCTCGAAACGTACCGGGCCGGATCTGGCCCGGGTCGGCGCGCGCTACTCGGATGACTGGCACCGCGCGCACTTGTACAACCCGCGCAACGTCGTGCCGGAATCGAAGATGCCGGCTTATCCATGGCTGGTCACCCAGGCTGTCGACAGCAGCCACACCGAAACCAAGCTGAAAACCATGCGCACCCTCGGCGTGCCGTACACCGACGACGACATCAGCGGCGCGGTCGCCAGCCTCAAGGGCAAGACTGAAATGGACGCCCTCGTTTCCTACCTGCAAGTGCTCGGCACTGCAATCAAGAGCAAGAGGTGAGCCATGGTCATTGAAATGAGTGCAGGCCTGATCCGCGGCCTCGGCACGGTCGTAGTGTTCGTCGCTTTCGTCGGTTTGACCCTGTGGGTGTTCAACCGCAAGCGCACCGCCGAGTTCGCCGAAGCACGCCTGCTGCCGTTCGCCGACGAACCTCAACCCGAAACCATTTCCGCCCCTGAAACAAGGAGTACCCGGCCATGACCACCTTCTGGAGTACGTGGATCTGCGTCCTGACCCTCGGCAGCCTGATCGGCCTGACCTGGCTGCTGATCGGCACGCGCCGGGGCGAAACCAAGGGCAGCGTCGACCAGACCATGGGCCACAGCTTCGACGGCATCGAGGAATACGACAATCCGCTGCCGCAGTGGTGGTTCATGCTGTTCGCCGGCACACTGGTGTTCTCGGTGGGCTATCTGATTCTGTATCCGGGCCTGGGCAACTGGAAAGGCATCCTGCCCGGTTACGAGGATGGCTGGACCGGCGTGCACGAGTGGGAAAAGGAGATGAACAAGGCGGACGCCCGGTTCGGGCCGATCTTCGCCAAATTCGCTGCCATGCCCGTGGAAGAAGTGGCCAAAGATCCGCAGGCGCTGAAAATGGGCGGTCGCTTGTTCGCCTCCAACTGCTCGGTGTGCCACGGCTCCGACGCCAAGGGCGCATTCGGGTTCCCTAACCTCGCCGACAGCGACTGGCGCTGGGGCGGCGAGGCCGAGACGATCAAGACCACCATCCTGGGCGGACGGATGGCGGCGATGCCGGCCTGGGGCGAAGTGCTCGGTGAAGCCGGGGTGAAAAACGTCGCAGCCTACGTGCGCCACGCGTTGGCCGGCCTGCCGCTACCCGCCGACAGCAAGGCGGATCTGCAAGCCGGGCAGCAAGCGTTCAGCACCACTTGCGTGGCGTGCCACGGCGCAACTGGCCAAGGCACTCCCGCGATGGGCGCACCGAATCTTACCCATCCGACCGGCTTCATCTACGGCACCAGCCTGACCCAACTGGAACAGACCATTCGCCATGGCCGCCAAGGACACATGCCGGCGCAGAGTGAGTTGCTGGGCAATGATAAGGTGCAATTGCTGGCCGCTTACGTGTACAGCCTGAGCCACAGGTTGAATACAGAAATCCTGGCAATTGAAGACGCAAAGAAATAAAACCTGCGTACACAACTGCCGCGACTTTTTCGTTGCGGCAGTTTCCCGCCCCATTGCGACGCATTGTCGCACCCCTTCCCACCTCACCTTTCGGTTCGCCTGATTCAGGTCTACGCTTGTTCAAGAGCGGATTGGTGCGTGACAGTTTCAGATCACTCCCGCGCGATGCGGCCGCTGAACCGGCTGACGGATTCGCCGCAAGGGCAGGTAGATAACGGCTGTTGCGCCGAATGCCTTTCGTCCCCCGATCATGACGTCGAAAAAGACGCCGTCGATGGCCATCCGAACTCCGCGTTTTCTTCACTCACAGCGACATTTTGACAGGGGCCGTTTTGACCCTACACGGCGCATGGAAAGGCCGCAGAATCAGCGCTGGAAAGCATTGACCCAGGTCATGGCGCGTTGCAATGACCCCCTGCTCTCTGCATACTTGCGGCCGATTCCAATCCTAATAAAACACCCAAACCGTGGAACCTTAGAATGAGCACAGCAATCAGTCCGACTGCTTATAACTATAAGGTAGTCCGCCAGTTCGCCATCATGACGGTGGTCTGGGGGATCCTTGGCATGGGGCTCGGTGTCTTCATTGCCTCGCAACTGGTCTGGCCGGAATTGAACTTCGGTCTGCCGTGGACGAGCTTTGGACGCCTGCGCCCGTTGCACACAAACCTGGTGATTTTCGCCTTCGGCGGTTGTGCACTGTTTGCCACCTCCTACTATGTCGTGCAGCGAACCTGCCAGACGCGACTGATTTCCGACAGCCTCGCAGCCTTCACCTTCTGGGGCTGGCAAGCGGTCATCGTCGGCGCCATCATCACCTTGCCGCTGGGTTACACCACCACCAAGGAATACGCCGAACTGGAATGGCCGATCGCCATTTTGCTGGCCATTGTCTGGGTCACCTACGGTCTGGTGTTCTTCGGCACCATCGCCAAGCGCAAGACCAAGCACATCTATGTCGGCAACTGGTTCTACGGCGCGTTCATCGTCGTCACCGCGATGCTGCACATCGTCAACCACATGTCGTTGCCGGTCAGCCTGTTCAAATCGTACTCGGCCTACTCCGGCGCCACTGACGCGATGATCCAGTGGTGGTACGGCCACAACGCGGTGGGTTTCTTCCTGACCACCGGTTTCCTCGGGATGATGTACTACTTCGTGCCGAAACAGGCCGAACGTCCGATCTATTCCTATCGCCTGTCGATCGTGCACTTCTGGGCGCTGATCACCCTGTACATCTGGGCCGGCCCGCACCACCTGCACTACACCGCCCTGCCGGACTGGGCACAATCGCTGGGCATGGCGATGTCGATCATTCTCCTGGCGCCGAGCTGGGGCGGCATGATCAACGGCATGATGACCCTGTCGGGCGCCTGGCATAAATTGCGCACCGACCCGATCCTGCGCTTCCTGGTGGTATCGCTGGCGTTCTACGGCATGTCGACCTTCGAAGGGCCGATGATGGCGATCAAGACCGTCAACTCGCTTTCGCACTACACCGACTGGACCATCGGCCACGTACACGCCGGCGCACTCGGCTGGGTGGCGATGATTTCCATCGGCGCGATCTATCACATGATCCCGAAACTGTTCGGCCGGGCGCAGATGCACAGCATCGGGCTGATCAACGCGCACTTCTGGCTCGCGACCATCGGCACCGTGCTCTACATCGCCTCGATGTGGGTCAACGGCATCACCCAGGGCCTGATGTGGCGTGCAATCAACGATGACGGCACCCTCACCTACTCGTTCGTCGAAGCGCTGCAGGCCAGCCACCCGGGCTTCATCGTCCGTGCGCTGGGCGGTGCTTTCTTTGCCAGCGGCATGCTGCTGATGGCTTACAACGTGTACCGCACCGTTCGTGCGTCGGATCCGGTTGAAGCCGAAGCCGCCGCCAAGATTGCCGTCGTTGGAGCTCACTGATGAAGCATGAAGCTGTCGAGAAGAATATTGGCCTGCTGGCCTTCTTCATGGTCATCGCCGTCAGCGTCGGTGGCCTGACCCAAATTGTTCCGCTGTTCTTCCAGGACGTCACCAACAAGCCGGTCGAGGGCATGAAGCCACGCTCGGCGCTGGAGCTGGAAGGCCGCGACGTGTACATCGCCAACGGTTGTGTCGGCTGCCACTCGCAGATGATCCGCCCGTTCCGCGCTGAAACCGAACGCTATGGCCACTATTCGGTTGCCGGTGAAAGCGTCTGGGACCACCCGTTCCTGTGGGGTTCCAAACGTACCGGTCCGGACCTGGCCCGTGTGGGCGGTCGTTACTCCGATGACTGGCAACGTGCGCACTTGTACAACCCGCGCAACGTGGTCCCCGAGTCGAAAATGCCGGCTTACCCGTTCCTCGTGGAAAACAAGCTCGACGGCAAGGAAACCGCGAAGAAAATGGAAGTATTGCGCACCCTCGGCGTGCCTTATACCGACGAAGACATCGCCGGTGCTCAGGAGGCCGTGAAGGGCAAGACCGAAATGGACGCGCTGGTGGCCTACCTGCAAGGCCTGGGCACCATCATCAAAAGCAAACGGTGAATCTGATGGATATCGGGATGATTCGAGGCCTGGGCACCGTTGTCGTGATGGTGGCCTTCATCGGTCTGGCCTTGTGGGTGTTCAGCCCCAAGCGCAAGTCGGAGTTTGACGACGCGACCATGTTGCCTTTTGCAGATGATCCCGAAGCCATCAAGCACGTCGAGCAAGCTTCTAGGAGTAACAAAGAATGACTACATTCTGGAGTCTGTACGTCACAGTCCTCAGTCTCGGTACGATCTTCGCACTGACCTGGCTGCTGCTGTCGACCCGCAAGGGCCAGCGCAGCGAACAGACGGACGAGACGGTCGGCCACTCCTTCGACGGGATCGAGGAGTACGACAACCCGCTGCCGAAATGGTGGTTCATGCTGTTCGTCGGCACCATCGTGTTCGCCCTGGGTTACCTGGTGCTGTACCCCGGCCTGGGCAACTGGAAAGGTCTGCTGCCGGGCTACAACTATCTCGATACCGAGAAGCAGACCGCGTTCGCCAATGGCCAGACCGGCTGGACCGGCGTCCACGAATGGGAAAAGGAGATGGCCCGTTCCGACGCTCGCTTCGGTCCGATCTTCGCCAAGTTCGCGGCGATGCCGATCGAAGAAGTTGCCAAGGATCCGCAAGCACTGAAGATGGGTGGCCGTCTGTTCGCCTCCAACTGCTCGGTGTGCCACGGTTCCGACGCCAAGGGCGCCTACGGCTTCCCCAACCTGACCGACGCCGACTGGCGCTGGGGCGGCGAGCCGGAAACCATCAAGACCACCATCATGGGCGGCCGCCACGCGGTGATGCCGGCCTGGGCGGAAGTGATCGGCGAGCAAGGCGTGGCCGACGTGGCGGCCTTCGTGGTGACCAACCTCGACGGGCGCAAACTGCCGGAAGGCACCAAGGCCGACCCGGCCAATGGCGGCAAACTCTTCGCCGCCAACTGCGTGGCCTGCCACGGCCCTGCCGGCAAAGGCACCCCGGCCATGGGCGCGCCAGACCTGACCCACCCGGGCGCATTCATCTACGGCTCGAGCTTCGCGCAACTGCAACAGACCATCCGTTACGGCCGTCAGGGCCAGATGCCGGCGCAGGAACAACTGCAGGGCAATGACAAGGTTCACCTGCTGGCGGCGTATGTATACAGCTTGTCCCACGGTGAAAAAGCACCGGAGGCAAAGGCTGAATAAGTCCAACGCTTGAAGCATAAAAGGCCCCGCCAATCAGATTGGCGGGGCCTTTTTTCATGGTGGCATTCATGATTCGAAACGTTTGCTCGATGGACATTTCCAGCCGCGAGTTTAATCACGACACCCGTGCAGCCAAAAAAGCCACAGATCAAGGTCCAGTAATCATTACTGACCGAGGCAGGCCTGCCCACGTATTGCTCAGCATTGAGGAGTACCAGAAACTGACCGGCTGCCAGACCAGCATCGTTGAGCTACTGGCGATGCCGAATGCGGCTGAAATCGAATTCGCCCTATCACCGGCGGGGCTTTTTCATGGGCGTTGGGCAAAAACCGAATGCACTGGCGTGGTGTCGATCAGAGTCCGCTCACGCCATTGGTTGTTCTCTACCAGATAGATCTGCAACTGCTTGCGATCCTCGGTAAAGCTCGCAGTCAGATAGGTCTGCTGGGACGTACTGCCGCTCAGGTACATCGGCACACTGCCCTGCCAGTAGGCGTCACCGCCATCTGTATGCAAATGGCCGGCAAAGATCGCCGTCACCTGGTATTTGTTGACCATGTCACGGAAACGCTTCAGTTGCTCGGGGCTGCCCTTGTGCCTCAGCGGCTTATGCATATTGATGATGATTGCATAGCCCTGAGCTCGCGCTAACCTGAGATCTGTCTCAAGCCAGTCCAGTGCGTCGTTGATTTCGAATGTCGTCGGGTTCAGCGCATGGGCAATCCGTGTGGTGTAGGTCGGCTCGTTATTGAGCTGGACCAAATGCACTTCCCCGACATTTTTCGAATAGGCGAGACTGCCGGAATACGTTTTGCTCAGAAAGCCGCCAGTAATCTCCAGGTCGAAGTTATCGACTTTACCTTCATGATGTTCTTTGAACTCGACGATGCTGCCTGCTGCACAGCTGTTACTGAAACAGTCATCGACATTATTTTCATAGTCGTGATTGCCCAGCCCGTACAAGTAGTCACCACCGAAATACTTGTTCAATGCCGCCTTCATATAAGACCGCTGCCAGCCATGACCAAAAGCGGTGATATCGCCATTGATCATCAGAGGTACCTGCGCTTGAGAGCCGTGCTGGTTTCTGAATTCGGCAATGCTCGCAAGTTGGCTTTCAACCAGCCATTTCGAGCGCTCCTTGAATTCCGAATCCGATTCCGGTTCGCGGCTATCGGTCTTGTCTGTCCACGGATATTGGGTATCCGAAGCAAAGACCATGTGTTTGGGCAGGCCAGTAGCCGCGTGAGCGGTAATAGCCGAAACCAGCAAGCAAGCACTTATATAAATGCGCACAAGATTATTGAAAACCATACGTTAAATTCCATTTAGATTGATTATTTAAACGCGAAACATGCTTCGCGAGGAGCCAACTTATTCGAACACAACGAAAACTTCAAAGCTCTTGCAAACAACAATCAAGTGAATATATTTCAGACCAAACAACTTACAACATACATATCAACTGAAACCTGTCGCTTAGTGCCGGGCCAGGCACCGTCAAAGAATCCCACCGATTACTTGTAATCAAACTTGCCGAATCAATGGCTGTGGTGTGAACAAGCGATTAAAAAAGATGAACTAGCCGCTTCGGCAAAACCGTCCATACTCAACAAGTCAATTGATCTGCGTCAGGCTTTTCCGCAATCGCTACACCATTCGGATTTTTTACCCAACGCGACCAAAGGTCGCACCCTTGAGCCAGAGCGGCAGGCGTATCATCGCGCTACTGCAACAGCCCTTTTTGACCTTGGTTGGCACGTATCGACCGGGGCATTTTTCCACTGCCGTGGGATGCAATGATGAGCAATCAGATTCCGGTACACGACGTCACGCCGCCGAACAAGAACGCGAACAACAGCGTCGATCTTTATGCCTCAAGAGAAAAAATCTACACCCGCGCCTTCACCGGCCTGTTCCGCAATTTGCGGATGCTCGGCGGTGCAGCGCTGTTTCTGCTGTACTTCGGTACGGTGTGGCTGAACTGGGGCGGGCACCAGGCGGTGTGGTGGAACCTGCCGGAGCGCAAGTTCTTCATCTTCGGCGCCACCTTCTGGCCACAGGATTTCATTCTGCTCTCGGGCCTGTTGATCATTGCCGCGTTCGGCCTGTTCTTCATCACGGTCTACGCCGGACGCGTCTGGTGCGGTTACACCTGCCCGCAGAGCGTGTGGACGTGGATTTTCATGTGGTGCGGAAAGGTCACCGAAGGCGACCGCAACCAGCGCATCAAACTCGACAAGGCGCCGATGAGCGCCAACAAATTCCTGCGCAAACTGGCCAAGCACTCGCTGTGGCTGCTGATCGGTTTTGTCACCGGCATGACTTTTGTGGGCTACTTTTCGCCGATCCGCGAACTGGTCATCGAATTCTTCACCGGCCAGGCCGATGGCTGGTCGTATTTCTGGGTCGGTTTTTTCACCCTCGCCACGTACGGCAATGCCGGTTGGTTGCGTGAGCAGGTGTGCATCTACATGTGCCCGTATGCGCGTTTCCAGAGCGTAATGTTCGACAAGGACACGCTGATCGTTTCCTACGACCCGCGCCGTGGCGAGAGCCGTGGGCCGCGCAAGAAAGGCATCGACTACAAGGCCCTGGGGCTGGGCGATTGCATCGACTGCACGATGTGCGTGCAGGTCTGCCCCACCGGCATCGACATCCGCGATGGTCTGCAGATCGAGTGCATCGGCTGCGCCGCGTGCATCGACGCCTGCGACAGCATCATGGACAAGATGGATTACCCGCGCGGGCTGATCAGCTACACCACCGAACACAACCTCTCCGGGCAGAAAACCCATAAACTGCGCCCGCGCCTGATCGGCTACGCCGTGGTGCTGTTGGCGATGATCAGCCTGTTGGTCGCCGCGTTCTTCATGCGCTCGCTGGTCGGTTTCGATGTCAGCAAGGACCGCGTGCTGTACCGCGAAAACGCCGAAGGCCGGATCGAGAACGTCTACAGCCTGAAGATCATGAACAAGGATCAGCGCGATCACACTTACCTGCTGCAAGCCGAGGGCCTGCCGGACCTGCGCCTGCAAGGCAAGCGCGAGATTAAGGTGGCTGCCGGGGATATCGTCAGCATGCCGGTCGAATTGTCGAGCGCACCGGAACAACTGCCATCGAGCACCAACGAGGTGAAATTCATCCTCAAGGACGCCGATGACGAAAGCGTCCACGTTGAAGCCAAGAGCCGATTCATCGGCCCACAAATCCGTTGAGAGAATTTTGAACATGCCCGCTGCAAACGCCGCAAGTCCCTGGTACAAGCACCTCTGGCCGTGGATCATCATCGCCATCCTCGCCTGCTCGGTGGCCTTGACCCTGTCCATGGTGACCATCGCGGTGAACAACCCGGACAATCTGGTCAACGACAACTATTACGAAGCGGGCAAAGGCATCAACCGCTCACTGGACCGTGAACTGCTGGCGCAAACCCTGAAACTGCGTGCGGCGGTGCATCTGGATGACGTGACCGGCGAAGTCGATCTGCGCCTGAGCGGAGACAGCCAGCCGCAAACCCTCGAATTGAACCTGATCTCGCCGACCCAACCGGAGAAGGATCGCAAGATCGTGCTGACCCGCAGTGACAGCGATACCGGCCGCTACATTGGCCAACTGAGTGACAAGGTTGAGGGGCGGCGGTTTGTCGAGCTGCTCGGCAGCCAGGATGAACACGTGTGGCGCATGTTTGAAGAAGAACTGGTCAGCCATGACAAGGAACTGCTGCTGGGTGATGAGCCATTGCAGGGTGCGGAAGACCTGAAGAAGTGAATCAAGGTCTAGAGCCCCTCACCCTAGCCCTCTCCCTGAGGGAGAGGGGACTGATCTCGGCTGATTGGAAGCGTGGCGTATGACAGTGACAATGTCGGCGACTGAAGCCGCTTTTCCGGCTCACACCGATCGGCTTCCTCTCCCTCCGGGAGAGGGCTGGGGTGAGGGCAAGCGGATACACCCAATGCAAGGGCTCACACCCTCAACGATGCCATGACCACCCCACTTGCCTGCTACCACTGCGCCCTGCCCGTCCCGTCCGGCAGTCGCTTCACCGCCGTCGTCCTCGGGCAGGCCCGCGAGTTCTGCTGCCCGGGCTGTCAGGCGGTGGCCGAGGCCATCGTCGCCGCAGGGCTGGAAAGTTATTACCAGCATCGCAGCGAAGCCTCGGCCAATCCCGAAGCGCTGCCGGTGCAACTGACCGATGAACTGGCGCTGTACGACCGCGCCGACGTGCAACAACCCTTCGTCCGCCACGAAGGCGATCTGGCCGAAACCACCTTGTTGATGGAAGGCATCAGTTGCGCCGCCTGCGGCTGGCTGATCGAGAAACACCTGTGCACCCTGCCCGGCGTCGCCGAAGTGCGGCTGAACCTGTCCAACCATCGCCTGCACGTGCGCTGGGCCGACGCTCAACTGCCGCTGAGCCAGATCCTCGCTGAACTGCGCCACATCGGTTACGCCGCCCATCCCTATCACGCCGATCGCGCCAGCGAACAACTGGCCAGCGAGAATCGCCTGGCCCTGCGCCAACTCGGCGTTGCCGGGCTGCTGTGGTTTCAGGCGATGATGGCGACCATGGCCACCTGGCCGGAATTCAATATTGACCTCAGCCCCGAGCTGCACACGATCCTGCGCTGGGTCGCGCTGTTTCTGACCACGCCGATCGTGTTCTACAGCTGCGCGCCGTTCTTCAAAGGGGCGATGCGCGATTTGCGTACCCGCCACCTGACCATGGACGTCTCGGTGTCGCTGGCGATCGGCAGCGCTTATATCGCCGGGATCTGGACGTCGATCACCGGGGTCGGCGAGCTGTACTTCGATGCGGTCGGCATGTTCGCGCTGTTTCTGCTCGCCGGGCGTTATCTGGAACGCCGCGCCCGCGAGCGCACCGCCGCTGCCACTGCGCAACTGGTGAACCTGTTGCCGGCCTCGTGCCTGCGCCTGGATAGCAACGGTCAGAGCGAACGCATCCTGCTCAGCGAGCTGCGTCTCGGCGAGCGGATTCTGGTGCCGCCCGGTTCGATTCTGCCGGCTGACGGCAAGATCATCGATGGCCAATCGAGCATCGACGAATCGCTGCTGACTGGCGAATACCTGCCGCAACCGCGTGCGCTGGGTGATGCGGTCACCGCCGGTACCCTCAACGTTGAAGGCGCATTGACCGTGGAAGTGCAGGCGCTGGGGCAGGACACGCGGCTCTCCGCGATCGTGCGCCTGCTCGATCGCGCTCAGGCGGAAAAGCCGCGTCTGGCAGAAATCGCCGACCGCGCCGCGCAGTGGTTTTTGCTGCTGTCGCTGATCGCCGCGGCAGCGATCGGCCTGCTGTGGTGGCAGCTGGATTCATCGCGGGCGTTCTGGATCGTCCTCGCCATGCTGGTGGCGACCTGTCCGTGTGCGCTGTCGCTGGCGACTCCGACTGCACTCACCGCCGCCACCGGCACGCTGCACAAACTCGGGCTGCTGCTAACCCGCGGCCACGTCCTGGAAGGGCTGAACCAGATCGACACGGTAATCTTCGACAAGACCGGCACGCTCACCGAAGGGCGCTTGGTACTGCGTTCGATTCGCCCGCTCGGCGCGCTCGACAGCGAGCAATGCCTGAGCCTCGCCGCCGCGCTGGAAAACCGTTCGGAACACCCGATTGCCCGGGCTTTCGGCCGCGCACCATTGGCCGCTGAAGAGGTGCACAGCAGCCCGGGACTGGGCCTTGAAGGAATGGTCGGTGAACGACGCTTGCGTATCGGTCAGGCGCAGTTCGCCTGTGCCCTGAGCGGCGCGGCACTGCCGTCGATGCCCGACGAGGCCGGGCAATGGCTGCTGCTCGCCGACACCCACGGCCCGCTGGCGTGGCTGGTCCTCGATGATCGCCTGCGTGACGACGCCCCCGCCCTGCTCGCGGCCTGCAAAGCGCGGGGCTGGCGCACCTTGCTGTTGTCCGGCGACAGTTCGCCGATGGTCGCCAGTGTCGCCGCTGAACTGGGTATCGACGAGGCCCGCGGCGGTTTGCGCCCCGATGACAAACTGCAAGTGCTGCAGCAACTGCACAAGGAAGGTCGCAAGGTGCTGATGCTCGGCGACGGCGTCAACGACGTGCCGGTGCTGGCCGCGGCCGACATCAGCGTGGCGATGGGTTCGGCCACCGATCTGGCAAAAACCAGCGCCGATGCGGTGTTGCTGTCCAACCGTCTCGGCGCCTTGGTGCAAGCTTTCACGCTGGCGCGACGTACGCGCCGGGTAATCATCGAAAACCTGCTGTGGGCGGCGCTGTACAATGGCCTCATGTTGCCGTTCGCCGCCCTCGGCTGGATCACTCCGGTGTGGGCGGCGGTCGGCATGTCGATCAGTTCGCTGACCGTGGTGCTCAACGCCCTGCGCCTGACTCGCCTGCCGAGCGCGCCGGCCGCCAGCAGCCCGACCCACACCCGCCCGCTGCCGGCCTGAGCCGCGCGGGCCTGGAGTTACCGATGCCAGCTCTCTACGTGATGATTCCCGCTGCCTTGCTGATCGTCGCCATCGCCGTGTACATCTTCTTCTGGGCGGTGGACAGCGGTCAGTACGATGACCTCGACGGCCCCGCGCACAGCATCCTCTTTGACGATCAGGACCCCAACCACACCGCCGCGGTGGATGAAGCCAACGCCGGCAAACCGGACGACAAGGCGCCACCCCATGCTTGAGCTGGCGCCCCTGCTCGTTTCGGCACTGATCCTCGGCCTGCTCGGTGGCGGCCATTGCCTGGGCATGTGCGGCGGTCTGATGGGCGCGCTGACCCTGGCGATCCCCAAGGAACAGCGCAGCCGGCGCTTTCGCCTGTTGCTGGCTTACAACCTCGGTCGGGTTCTCAGTTACGCCACGGCGGGATTGCTCATCGGCCTGGCCGGCTGGGCCGTCGCCAACAGCCCGGCGGCGCTGTTCATGCGCGTGCTGGCGGGGCTGCTGCTGATTGCCATGGGGTTGTACCTGGCTGGTTGGTGGAGCGGGCTGACCCGTATCGAAGCGCTCGGGCGTGGCTTGTGGCGCTTCATTCAACCGGTGGCGAACCACTTGCTGCCGGTTTCCAGCCTGCCGCGCGCCTTGCTGCTCGGTGCGCTGTGGGGCTGGCTGCCGTGCGGACTGGTTTACAGCACGCTGTTGTGGAGCGCGAGTCAGGGCAATGCGCTGGACAGTGCGCTGTTGATGCTTGCGTTTGGCCTCGGCACCTGGCCGGTGCTGCTCGCCACCGGGCTGGCGGCTGAACGGGTCACCGCGATCCTGCGCAAACGCAGCGTGCGTATGGCCGGCGGGTTGTTGGTGATTCTGTTCGGCTTATGGACCCTCCCCGGCCCGCATCAGCATTGGCTCATGGGCCATTAAAAGCAAAAGATCGCAGCCTTCGGCAGCTCCTACAGGAGGTCGCATTCCAAGGTAGGAGCTGCCGAAGGCTGCGATCTTTTGACCTTGTGCTGTTGATGCAAATCAACAGCCCCATCGCCGCACCCCGATAGACTCGCCACACTGCCAGCCTATCCGGGGGAATGCCCGCATGCTCGACGCCATTCGTTGGGACTCTGATCTGATCCGCCGCTACGATCTGGCGGGGCCACGCTACACCTCGTACCCGACTGCCGTGAAATTTCACGGGCAGGTCGGCACCTTCGACCTGTTCCACGCCCTGCGCGACAGCCGCAAGGCCCAGCGGCCGTTGTCGCTGTACGTGCATGTGCCGTTCTGCGCGAACATTTGCTACTACTGCGCCTGCAACAAGGTCATCACCAAGGATCGCGGTCGCGCGCAGCCATATCTGCAACGGCTCCAGCAGGAAATCCAGTTGATCGCCTGCCACCTCGACCCGGCGCAAAAAGTCGAGCAACTGCATTTCGGTGGCGGCACGCCGACCTTTCTCAGCCACGACGAACTGCGCCAGCTGATGGCCCACCTGCGCAAGCATTTCAATCTGCTCGATGACGACTCCGGTGATTACGGCATCGAAATCGACCCGCGCGAGGCCGACTGGTCGACCATGGGCCTGCTGCGCGAATTGGGTTTCAACCGGGTCAGCATCGGTCTGCAGGATCTTGATCCGGCGGTGCAGCGCGCGGTCAATCGCCTGCAAAGTCTGGAGGAAACCCGCGCGGTGATCGACGCGGCGCGGACCCTGCAATTTCGCTCGATCAACATCGATCTGATCTACGGCCTGCCGAAGCAGACCCCGGACAATTTCGCCCGCACCGTCGACGAAGTGATCAGCCTGCAACCGGATCGCCTCTCGGTGTTCAACTACGCGCACTTGCCGGAACGTTTCATGCCGCAACGGCGGATCAACAGCAGCGAATTGCCCAGCCCCGCGCACAAGCTGGAGATGCTGCAGCGCACCATCGAACAACTGATCGCTGCCGGTTACCGCTACATCGGCATGGACCACTTCGCCCTGCCCGATGACGATCTGGCAATTGCCCAGGAGGAACAGACCCTGCAACGCAATTTCCAGGGTTACACCACCCACGGCCATTGCGATCTGATTGGTCTGGGCGTGTCGGCGATCAGCCAGATTGGCGATTTGTACTGCCAGAACAGCAGCGACCTCGCTGCTTATCAGAACAGCCTCGCCAGCGCGCAACTGGCGACCAGTCGCGGCCTGATGTGCAACGCCGACGATCGCTTGCGCCGCGCGGTGATTCAGCATCTGATCTGTAATTTCAAACTCGAATTCGCTGAAATCGAGCAGCAGTTCAATGTCGACTTCCAGGGCTATTTCGGCGCGCTGTGGCCGCAATTGCAGGGCATGGCCGAGGATGGCCTGATCAGGATTGATCGCGACGGGATCGAGGTATTGCCAGCGGGCCGATTGCTGGTGCGCTCGGTGTGCATGGTCTTCGATGCGTACCTTGAGCAGCAGAACCGCCAGCGTTTCTCGCGGGTGATCTAAGGCTTGGTCAGCAACGAGCCGACCTTGAGGTTCTGATCAGGGCTCAGCGCCGACTGGTTCATCACTTTCGACAAAGCCAGGTTGGCGGTGATCAGGCCGCTGTTGAGGGCGGCGATGGCGCCACGCAACGCAGCGAGCTTGTTGATCTTTTCTTCATTGGAGAGGGTTTTGTCGGACATCACCGCCGCCATGCGCGCTTTCTTTTCGATAATTTCTTTCTGGATTTTGCGGATCATCTTCAGCAATTCCTGGATGTTCTCCGGTAGGCCGCTGTTGTCGATGTCGCTGTTTTCGCCGCCGACAGCGGCGGATTTGGCGATGGCCGCGCCGGACAGCGACACTTTGACGCCCTCGACCAAGGTCGGGCTTGCCGTTATCGACAGGTCGTCGACGCGGTCGCTCGCAGCGTCGGTATTGTTTAACTCCGGCGCGGCAGCAACGCCGCTGCTACCGGGGCCTAGCGTGCCAATGGCGGTCATAGGAACCTTCCGTGGATGAATGCTGATAGCTGTTTATCGGCCGCCGGTGCTGCGGCTTTATGTCTGTGGGACAACATCGCCGCGTGCTGGCCTGAATGTCCTTGGGTGGGTTACCCTTACGTCTTATGTGTGTTTTCCCACAAGGATTGAAGAAATGTCCGAGCCAGTCAAACTGCGCGCTCACAACCAGGCCCACTGCAAGGATTGCAGCCTGGCCCCGCTCTGCCTGCCACTTTCTCTGAATCTGGAAGACATGGATGCGCTGGACGAAATCGTTAAACGCGGCCGCCCGTTGAAGAAAGGCGAGTTTCTGTTTCGCCAGGGTGACACCTTCGATTCGGTTTATGCAGTTCGCTCCGGCGCCCTGAAAACCTTCAGCCTGAGCGATGCCGGCGAAGAGCAACTGACTGGTTTCCATCTGCCGAGCGAACTGGTTGGACTGTCGGGCATGGACACCGAGAAACACCCGGTGTCAGCCCAGGCGCTGGAAACCACTTCGGTCTGCGAAATCCCCTTCGAACGCCTCGACGAACTGGCCCTGCAATTGCCGCAACTGCGCCGCCAGTTGATGCGAGTGATGAGCCGCGAGATCCGCGACGACCAGCAAATGATGCTGCTACTGTCGAAGAAGACCGCTGACGAGCGCATCGCCACCTTCCTGGTCAACCTGTCGGCACGCTTCCGCGCTCGCGGCTTCTCGGCCAACCAGTTCCGCCTGAGCATGTCGCGCAATGAAATCGGCAATTACCTGGGCCTGGCGGTGGAAACCGTGTCGCGGGTGTTCACGCGCTTCCAGCAGAACGAGCTGATTGCCGCCGAGGGCAAGGAGATCCACATTCTCGATCCGATCCAGCTGTGCGCGCTGGCCGGCGGTTCGATCGAAGGCTGATCACGACCCGCGGTTGAGCGAATCGTTTCAGCCGCGGGTATACTGCGCCGTTTGCAGCCCTGCCAGGACACCCCGATGGTCTTCGACTCCTTCGACATCAAATCCCTGATCCGCCCCGTGATCGACTTTCCCAAGCCGGGCGTGATCTTTCGCGACATCACCCCGTTGTTCCAGTCGCCGACCGCCCTGCGCCTGGTGATGGACAGCTTTGCCCATCGCTACGTCGAAGCCGATTTCACCCACATCGGCGCAATGGACGCCCGTGGGTTCCTGATCGGTTCGGTATTGGCCTATCAGTTGAACAAACCGCTGGTGCTGTTCCGCAAGCAAGGCAAGCTGCCGGCGGACGTGCTCGCCGAAGGTTATGCGACTGAATACGGCGAAGCGTTTCTGGAAGTGCACGCCGACAGCCTGTGTGAAGGCGATTCGGTGGTGATGTTCGATGACCTGATCGCCACCGGCGGCACGCTGATCGCGGCGGCCAACCTGATTCGCCGCATGGGCGCGCGGGTGCATGAGGCCGCGGCGATCATTGATTTGCCGGAGCTGCAAGGTTCGCAGCGTCTTGAGGATATGGGCATCCCGACTTTCTGCCTGACGCAGTTTGCGTTGACTGATAAATAATCAAGAGCAAAAGATCGCAGCCTTCGGCAGCTCCTACATTGGGATGTGCGTTTCCCTGTAGGAGCTGCCGAAGGCTGCGATCTTTTGACTTTAAAGCCCCATCTGCTTGCTGATGATTTCATTCATCACCTCCCGCGTCCCGCCACCAATCGACAGGATGCGATTATCCCGGTACAGCCGCTCCACCAGGCTTTCGCGCATATAACCGAGGCCGCCAAGAATCTGCACCGCCTCCGTCGTAATCCGGTCCGAGGTGTCGGTGGCGAAGTTTTTCGCCATGGAAATTTCCTTGATCACACTCTGCCCCGCCGCCATCTTCGCCGCTTGCCGGTAAGTGAACTCCCGCGACACTTCCAGCGCTGTGGCCATTTCGGCGAGGCGATGCTTGATCACCTGAAACTTGCCGATGGGTTTGCCGAACGCTTCACGCTCGCGCGCCCACTTCAGGCTCTCCTCCAGCGCCAATTGCGCGGTCATGTTGGCCATCAGCGCCAGCGCCAGCCTTTCGCTCTGAAAATTGCCCATGATGCAGGCGAAGCCCATGTTCTCTGCGCCAATCAGATTGCCTACAGGCACGCGGCAATCGTCGAAGAACAATTCAGCGGTATCCGACGCCCACCAACCCATTTTCTTCAGTTGCCGACCGACGCTGAAACCTGGCGTGCCCTTCTCGATCAGCAACAAACTGATGCCGCCAAACCCCGGCGCACCGGTACGCACCGCGACGGTGTAGAAATCCGCGCGCACGCCGCTGGTGATAAAGGTTTTGCTGCCAGTGACCCGGTAGCAATCGCCGTCGCGCACGGCGCGTGTTTGCAGGTTGGCGACGTCGGAACCGCCACCGGGCTCGGTCACGGCCAAGGCGCTGATCTTCGCGCCACTGAGCACCTGCGGCACGACCCGCTCACGGACTTGCGGGCGTGCCCATTTGACGATCGGCGGCAGACCGATATCCAGCGAGCCAAGGCCCGCTACCAGGCCGCCAGAGCCACAGCGCATCAACTCCTCACTGGCGGCGACCTTGGCGAACAGATCGCCTTCATGGCTACCGCCGAGCGCTTCGGGATAACCAATACCGAGAATGCCCGCCGCTCCGGCCTTGAGGTAAAGCTCGCGAGGAAAGCTTTCGGCTTCTTCCCACTGATCGATGTCCGGCAGGATCTCGCGTTCGACGAAACGTCTGACGCTGTCACGGACCAATTGGTGGCTGGGGTCGAAGTATTCCTGAAAGGCAGGCATGGGCGAGCTCCACGGAAGGGTTCGCCGACGTTAACCGAGCGCTTGCTTGGCTTTCAATGAAATTGTGTGAATCAGATAGACCGCGGCGCGCCATTCGCGAGCAGGCTCGCTCCCACAGGGGATTTGTAAACGACACAAAACCAATGTGGGAGCGAGCCTGCTCGCGAAGGCGTCAAAACAGACACCGCATAATCAGAGGGAAATCGGTTTACGCCCGGCAAACGAATGCGCCAGCGTGCCGCCATCAACCAGCTCCAGCTCACCGCCCAGCGGTACGCCGTGGGCAATCCGCGAGGCGATCAGGCCTTTGTTCTGCAACAACTGCGCAATGTAATGGGCGGTGGCCTCGCCTTCGACCGTCGGGTTGGTGGCGAGAATGACTTCGGTAAACGTCCCCGCCTCTTCAATCCGCGCCATCAATTGCGGAATGCCGATCGCCTCCGGCCCCAAACCATCCAGCGGCGACAAATGCCCCTTGAGAACAAAATAGCGGCCACGGAATCCGGTCTGCTCCACCGCATAGACATCCATCGGCCCTTCGACCACGCAGAGCAGCGTGTCATCACGGCGCGGGTCGGCGCATTGCGGGCACAGATCGTCTTCGGTCAGCGTGCGGCACTGGCGGCAGTGGCCAACGCCTTCCATGGCCTGGCTCAAGGCCTGCGCCAGACGAGTGCCACCGCTGCGATCACGTTCGAGCAACTGCAACGCCATGCGCTGAGCGGTTTTCTGACCCACGCCCGGCAAGGTGCGCAGGGCGTCGATCAGTTGGCGAATCAAAGGGCTGAAGCTCATGGGTAAACAGTCCGACTAAACAACGAGACGCGGTTTATACCCGCGCCTCTGGCCAGCGTCAAATCCTCAGTCCTGGGCGACCCGGACCACCAGTTTGCCGAAGTTGCGCCCTTCCAGCAGACCGATGAACGCCTCGGGCGCCTGCTCCAGGCCTTCGACCACGTCCTCGCGGAATTTCACCTTGCCGTCGCGTACCCACGGCACCATGTGGCTGATGAATTCCGGCTGACGATCACCGTAGTCATCGAAGACGATAAAGCCCTGAATGCGCACACGCTTGGTCAATAGCGTGCGTTGCAGCATGGGCAGGCGATCCGGGCCGGTGGGTGCCTCGGCGGCGTTGTAGCCGGCGATCAGACCGCACAACGGGATGCGCGCCTTGGGGTTGAGCAATGGCACGACCGCGTCGAATACATGGCCGCCGACATTCTCGTAGTAGATGTCGATGCCGTTGGGACAGGCCTTGGCCAGTTGCTCGGCGAAGTCGTCGGCCTTGTGGTCGATGCAGGCATCAAAACCCAACTCCTCGACCACGTATTTGCACTTCTCGGCACCGCCAGCCACGCCAACTGCACGCAGGCCTTTGATCTTCGCCACTTGCCCGACCACCGAGCCGACGGCGCCGGACGCAGCGGCCACCACGAGGGTTTCGCCTTCTTTCGGCTGACCGATGTCCATCAGGCCCATGTACGCGGTCATGCCCGGCATGCCCAGCACCCCGAGAGCCATCGACGGACTCGGCAGACCGGCAGGAATCGGCATGATATTGCGGCCGTCGCTGATGCTGTGGCTCTGCCAGCCAGTCGCACCCACTACCAGATCGCCGGTGTGGAATTTTGGATGATTGGATTGCTCGACCCGGCTGACCGCGCCACCGGTCATGACTTCGCCGATCTGCACGGGTGCGGCGTAGGACGGTGCATCGCTCATGCGTCCGCGCATGTACGGATCGAGCGACAGGTACAGGGTTTTCAGCAAGACCTGACCGTCCTGCAGATCCGGCAAAGCCTCGCGCTCGAGACGGAAGTTTTCCGGAGTCGGCGCACCGGTCGGGCGCGAGGCAAGGACGAAGCGTTGGTTGAGGGTGAGAGGGTCGGACATGTCAGCGTCTCCTGTGAATGGGGAATTCGGTGTATAGGGAGCAGACCTTGGTGGCGGTGGTGTGTTCGATGTTTCTTCAGTTTTGACCCAGGCGCGCCCTTCGCGAGCAGGCTCGCTCCCACAGGGATTGCATTTCCAAGTGTGGGAGCGAGCCTGCTCGCGAAAGCGCCAGTCCTGCCGGCACATGCCCATCATGCAGAAACAAAAATGCCAGGCGCGATGCCTGGCATTTTGTGTAGCTCATCTGCCGCGCAGTGGCGAATCAGAACGGCAGTTTCATACCCGCTGGCAGGTTCATGCCGGCGGTCATGCTGCCCATTTTTTCCTGGCTGTTGGCTTCGATCTTGCGCACGGCGTCGTTGACGGCGGCGGCGACCACGGCTTCCAGCATCTCTTTGTCGTCTTCGCTCAGGCCTTCGACCAGGCTCGGGTCGATGCTCACGCTCTTGACGTCGTGACGACCGGTCATCACCACGGTGACCATGTCGCCGCCGGCCTTGCCGGTGACTTCGGCGTTGGCCAGTTCTTCCTGCATCTTGGCCATTTTTTCCTGCATCTGCTGCGCCTGCTTCATCAGGCCGGCCATGCCACCTTTCATCATGGGAATCACCTCAAACGTACTTGGATAAAACAGCGCCCGGCCATCGCGGCCGAGCGCCTTCAGTTATTAGCCTTGGGTGACCAAGGCGTCGACAGGTTCAATAGTATCGCTTCGCACCACCGCACCGAACTGCTGAACCATCTGCTGGATGAACGGATCACCATGGATCGATTCCTCCGCCTCGCGCTGCCGATTGGCGCGGCGACGGGAAGCGGCCTGGGCCGGGGTTTCCTGTTCGGGTTTGATCAGCTCGATGGTCAGCGTCAGCGTGCGCCCGTGGAACTGGTTCAACGCGTCGTTGAGACGACGCTGTTGCGTAGTGTTGAACAGTGCGCTGTGAGCCGGATCAAGGTGCATCAGCCAATGATCGCCGTCGACCGCAATCAAGGTGCAGTTGGCGGCGATGCTGCCGGTCATGCCGGAAATCGGCAGTTTCGGGAACAGCTCCAGCCACTGAAGGGCCAGACCGGTTGCCGGCGCGGCGGCAGGTTCCGGCTCGGGCTCAGGTTCGGGATCGGCGGCGTGTTCGCTGGCCAGTTCGTCGAGATAGCTGTAGGCCGAATCCATGTCCGGCTCGATGTAGTCCTCGTCCAGCGGCGGTTCGTCGTCCATGTCCATGCCTGGCGTGGCGGCATCGACGTCAGCGACGGACGGCTCGGGAATCGGCGCGGCGGCCCACTCCGGCGCGTCCGGCACCACGCTGTCCGGGGTTGGCAACGGCATTGGCGGCAGCTCGGGCTGTTCGCCAGCGGTTTCCAGCACCGGCTCGACGGCAGGTTGCTGTGCCGGCGCCGGCTCGGGCTCGGGCTCGGCTTCAACCGGGTCGTTCCACGGCAGATCGACCACGGCTTCGACGGCGACCGGCTCAGGCTCCGGTTGCGCTGCGACAACCGGCGCAACAGGTTCCGGCTCGGCAGTCGGCGCGGTTACCGGCGCAGGCTCAGCCACGGGCGCTGGCGCAACAACCGCAGCGACCACCGGCGCAGGCTTCGGCGCGGCAGCCACGGAGTTTGCGGAATCAACTGTGGCCTGGCTGATCCCCACTGGCTTTAGCGGTTGCCTCGGCGCGTCCGCCGTATCCGCCGGGCGGAACGCCAGCATTCGCAGCAGGACCATTTCGAAACCGCCGCGCGGGTCCGGCGCCAGCGGCAAGTCGCGGCGGCCAATCAGGCCCATCTGGTAATAGAACTGCACGTCCTCGGCCGGCAACGCCTGGGCCAAAGCCAACACCCGATCACGGTCGCCGTGGCCGTTGTCGACGCCTTCCGGCAGCGCCTGAGCGATGGCCACACGGTGCAGCACGTTGAGAATTTCCGAGAGCACGCCGTTCCAGTCCGGACCTTGCTCGGCCAGATGCCGCACGGCTTCGAGCAGCGCCTTGGCGTCACCCTCGATCAATGAATGCAGGACGTCGTAGACCTGACCGTGATCCAGGGTGCCGAGCATCGCCCGTACGTCAGTAGCCAGAACCTTGCCTTCGCCGAAGGCAATGGCCTGATCGGTCAGGCTCATGGCGTCGCGCATCGAGCCGTCAGCAGCGCGGCCAAGCAGCCACAGTGCATCGTCTTCAAACGGTACGTTTTCCGCCGTGAGCACGTGGGTCAAATGCTCGACAACACGCTCGGGCGTCATGTTCTTCAGGGAGAACTGCAGGCAGCGCGAAAGAATCGTTGCCGGAAGTTTCTGCGGATCGGTGGTCGCCAGGATGAACTTGACGTAGGGCGGCGGCTCTTCAAGGGTTTTCAGCAGCGCATTGAAGGAATGGCTGGAAAGCATGTGCACTTCGTCGATCAGGTAGACCTTGAAGCGCCCACGGCTTGGCGCGTACTGCACATTGTCGAGCAGTTCGCGGGTGTCTTCGACCTTGGTGCGGCTGGCGGCGTCGATCTCGATCAGGTCGACGAAACGGCCTTCGTCGATCTCGCGGCACACCGAACATTCGCCGCAGGGGCTGGAGGTGATACCGGTCTCGCAGTTCAGGCACTTGGCAATGATCCGCGCGATGGTGGTCTTGCCGACCCCGCGCGTCCCGGTGAACAGATAGGCGTGGTGCAGCCGCTGGCTGTCCAAGGCATTGATCAGAGCCTTGAGCACATGGGTCTGGCCGACCATTTCGCGGAACGAGCGCGGACGCCATTTACGTGCAAGAACCTGATAACTCATCGAAAACCGTCGCAGCGAAGGAAGCAGAAGCGGCTAATGCTAGCGGAGCAAGGGCAAAATTGCATCCGGTGTCCTCGTCTAATATGGCTAAGCTGCATCAGCAGAGGCTTTTATCGGCTCGGGACGGCGAATGACCGGAGCGTTTATGCGGTGGGCCCTGGGGGCATTGCTGGGAATCAGCCTCAACGCGATGGCAGCGCAAGCGCCGTTGCGCTTCGCCGTGCCGGACAGCTGGGCGATGCCGATGGTGCAACTGGAAAGCGGCAGGCCGACCCAGGGCATCCTGCACGACATCCTCCTCAGCCTGGCGACCCAGGTCGGCGCGCCGGCGCAGTTCATCGTCCTGCCGCGCGCGCGGGTCCAGAGCGCAATGGAACACGGCGACATTGACGTGCGCTGCTATGCCGCACAGTCGTGGCTGCCGAATCAGTCCGGCGATTACATCTGGAGCGTGCCGTTGTGGTTTCAGCGCGACCTGCTGGTGAGCCGCGAAGATCAATCGGCGCAGATCAATCCCGCCGATCTGCCGCGCCAGGCCATCGGCACCGTCCTCGGTTACAGCTACCCGACCCTGCAACCACTGTTCAACACCGACCGGTTGCAACGCGAAGACGCGCGCAATCAGGAACAGGTGCTGGAAAAGCTCCTCGCCGGCCGTTATCGCTACGCGGTGAGCAATCAGTGGACGCTGGACTGGATCAATCAGCGCCTGCTGCCGGAGCAGCAGTTGCGAGGGGTCGCGGTGCTGCAGGAACAGCATATCGGCTGCTATGTGAGGAACGACCCGAAGGTGCCGGTGCAGCGGATTCTGCGCACGTTGCTGCGGATGAAAATGTCCGGCGAGATAGACGAGATCATCCGGCTCTACACCGGCACCTCCGAACACACCCCATAACCCTGTGAGAGTGAGCCTACTCGCGATAGCGGTGTATCAGTCAAATGATGATTGGCTGGCCGGACGCTATCGCGAGCAGGCTCACTCCTACAGGTGGATATCAATAGCCGTGCGATTCGCGGAATTTCTGGTAATCGTGAAAGTCGATCCACTCGACCACGTCGTAAGGCAGGTACAGCTGTTGTCGGGCGCGGGAGATGGCGATGTAGACGGCACAGATGCGCTGATCGAACTCATAGGCGTCCTTGAATTTCTCATTGCTGAGCAAGGCCCGCGTCAACAGCACCCGTTTGAACTCCATGCCACCGGCCCGTTCGGCCATCATCAACAGGCAGGCCTTGCCTGGGTCGATGATCTTCTGGCTCAGTCGAGTCAGGTCGGCAATCATGAAGCCTTCTTGCAGTTGCGCTTCGATCCACAAAAACGCCTCGTCGAAACGATGGGTCTCACGCACCTGCTGCCAGTCGGCCATGTCGCTGAAAAACGGGTGCGGCCCTTTCTCGCTGGACCCGGCGCTGTAGAAATCGCGGCGGAACAGCTCGATGGCGGTGGTCATGAAATGCTTGATGTCGTCCTGCGCTTCCCTGTCGGGAAAACTAAAGGCGCAACTGGAATCATGCAGGTGGATGGCCCACATCATCGTGTCCCACGGTGACGCAGTCAGCACCACGCAACCCTCCGGCGGCACGAAGGCTTGCGGGTAGTACTCGATATCGACGTCCGCATGGCGAGCACCTTCAAACGGCACTTTGCTCTTCTGCGTGTGGCGCGAAATCAGCGGGTTGACCAGGCGCTCGACGTTGCGTCCCGAGCGCACCGAATAGCAGATATCGCTCTGGCGGACCTCACGCTTGCGCTTGAGCGGCTCGCCCTTGGCCTGCTGATATTCATCGCCGAGGGTGATCAGCACCTGCTGCCCGCGTTCGATAATCTGCAGCAGCGACGCCGGCACATCCTGGCTTTCGTCGATGATCACATGGGTGTAGCGCGGCGGGACGCGGCAACCGGCCAGACTGGCGCGCTTGATCATCAACAACGTCTGAAAACCGCTCTGGCTGGCCCAGGCCGGGTTGGCCTCCAGATACACCCAGAGGCGACTGGAATACTCCAGCAGTGCCTGCGAGTCTGCGGCGGTCAAGGGCTGCTGGAAATGTGGCAGATGCCTGGCGGACAGCGTGTGGTATCTTGACGCGCAATACAGCTCCAGCACGCGCAGACAGACCTCGAGCGTGCCCGGCCCATCATGGTGGCGGAAACCAAAAATATTCAGTTCCTGCGCCAGCGCCTGCTTGCTCGGGATCCGTGCTGGCGTCCCGGCCCTGTGCATCCGTGGGCCAAGCAGCTGGGCCTGGGCAAAGTCGAAAAACGTCTGACCGATCTCGGTGTTGTGCACTTGCGTGATGTGTTTGCGCAACGTCGCCAGTTTCGCCGGGGTGCGCGCCAGCACCAGGGTGCGTTTCGAGCGCAGGCATTCGATCAGCGTACTGATCATGTAACTCTTGCCGATGCCCGCATAGCCCTGCACGTGCAGGTCTTCGTCGAGATTGGCGCGAAAGGTCCGCAGCAGCTTGTCCTGCGCGGCGCTTAACCAGTGCTCACGCTCACGAGGCGTGACCATTTGCTGACTGAACGGGTTGTTCTGTTTCTGATGGCGAATCTTGTAGTCGACATCCCATTGCCCGTCAGGCAACAGGTATTCCTGCGCAGTGACTTCGTCAGCCATGAGAAACCGCAGGTTCAAGCCTTTGAGCGCATTGAGGCCGAAATACAGTTTGCGCGAATCGAACAATCGCCGCGCCTCTGAAATCAGTCCCGTCGATCCAGAGCGCCGGGAGGTGACGGACCAGTCAATGAGTCTGGCGAGAATTTTCTCTGCCGCGCTGGCGCTCAAATCCTGCTCCGTGGCCTGGGCGAGGTTCTGGATAACCAGCACCGCCGCCAGTTCCGGGTCAGTCAGATCGGCCAGTGCCGCTTCACCCTCGGGCTGCAACAACGCCGTACATGCATCATGGGTAATCGGTAGAAGTACCGGGGTGGCCAAATCAAAATGTTCCGGGTGCATACAACCTCGCCGCCTGGGCTTTGACACAACACCAGATCAGTCCTGGTCATTCTCGTCGCGCAGTTCATGGGTGGGCGGCAAGCATCCCTCACTGCCGGCCTCGGGGTGGATCCGCAGCTCGAAGGAGTAGTCGCCCAGCGTGCCGGACATGCCGCGTCGAGCTGCGCAGTCAGTCATCGAGCCCGCATCGATCTGTGCCTGCACTTCGTAGAGCGCCATTTCGAGCAGTTTGCGCAAGTGTTCAGGGCTTTGAGCGCTGGCGTGCAATTGCAGGTCGTACTGGCCGGCCCTCGGTTCAGCGGCGGGCTGGTCCTGCACCGCGACCGGCTGCGCCGTTTCTTCAACCGCGTTGAACACGGTCGAAGCCGCCAGAATCGCGGCGTGCTCTTCATCCATCAGGTCGAGCAAGCGCGACAGCTCCAGCGTTCGCTCGGGCTGTTCCTGCATCTGTTCCTTGACTTCCAGGCGACGCAACTGCCATTCGCGCAGTTTTTCCCGAGTCAGATCGTCAATTTCACCCACTTGCCTTACCTCTCGATGCCAGGCGAGGGAGTATGCCACTGTTCAGCTTCGACAGCCGCACGGCCAACGGGACGCTGCGCTGCTGATCTGAGCGTTTCTGATAGCAGATCAACGCCAAAAGCCAAATCACAGGCATAAAAAAACCGCAGTGGGCGAAACCCATGCAGTTCTGTCTGAAGCCTTCGGTGGTTCGTTAAGGTGGTGCCCCCACCAGCCACACCCCGGCACACAATGTTCCCGCTGTGGCTGCTTCCTTCCGGATCTGACCAGGTTCACGGGTAATCGTTGCGGGGGGACCGATGGGGTCACCATAACGACGCTTGCCTGTCGGCGAGCCGCGCCATTGTACCTGTCTGAGATGAAGTTACAACCGTTGGTTGCAGATTAAAAACATGAACGGGTTCAAGGACATAAAGATCGCAGCCTTCGGCAGCTCCTACAGGGCCAGAACTTCGTCTGCACGACCGCCCGCCTGCTGGATCACCAGATGAATGAAGTGCAGCTTGGCGATCGCCGCGGCCGGCAGTACGAACGGATAGAAATCCGGCTGGCCCATGCTGCGCGACAGTTCGTTGAGCATGCCGGCCAGTTCGATCCATGCGTTGACGAATGACAGGAACGCGCTCCCGCCGGGGTGCTCCGGGTCGTACAGGGTGCTGGTCGGAAACGGCTGGTAATCGAAGTCCATTTCCCGCGCGCTCATGCCGAAACCCAGCGCAGTGTCTACGGCGTCCATCATGTGCAGGTAATGCGCCCAGGTTTCCGCCCAGTCTTCCCACGGGTGCATGGTCGCGTAGGCGCTGACGTAATGCTGCGGCCAGTCCAGCGGTGCGCCTTGCTGATAATGCCGGTCCAGCGCCTCGGCGTAACTGGCGCGCTCGTCGCCGAACAGGTTGCGGAATGCGCCGAGCCAGGGGCCGTTGGCGATCAGGCGATCCCAATAATAGTGCCCGACCTCATGGCGAAAATGCCCGAGCAGCGTGCGATAGGGCTCGTGCATCTGCGCCCTGACCTGCTCGCGATGGGCATCGTCGGCTTCCTGGATGTCGAGAGTGATCAGACCGTTGGCATGACCGGTCATTGGTGCGTTGCCTTGCAGGTCGACTCCGATGAAGTCGAACGCCAGCCCGGTTTCTTCATCCACGGTTTTCGCGATCACCGGCAGGCCGAGGGTGATCAATTGCGCGACCAGTCGACGCTTGGCGATCTCGACCTTGCGCCAGCGCTCGGGGTTTTCCGGGACGGACAGGTCGGGGATGGTGCGGTTGAGGCTGCAAGCGATGCACAAAGTGTCGTGATCGTTGGCCGGCAGCAGCCAGTTGCAGGCGGCGGGCATGTCGAGGTTGGCGCAGCGGCGGAACAGGCCGGCGTCGGGATCGACGTCGAGTGTCCAGGTGCCCTCTTCCGGCCCAGGCTGCAGCGAGGTCAGGCGACTTTGTTCAGGTTGATAACCGAGCAAGGCGTTACAGGCCAGGCACTGACTGTTGCGAAAGAACAGCGACTGGCCGCAACGGCACGGCCAGACTTTGCTGTTGCGTGAGGATCCGGCCACGAACGGCGCGATGATGCGGGAACTGAGCTGCTCGAAAAAGCGGTGCATGGCGATCTCTCCCTGGGACTGGCCAAGACTAGATCATCCTCAAGACAACATCGTTCCCGAATACCGCGCGCTACCCGATGACACCGCCGTTGTGGCGAGGGAGCTTGCTCCCGCTCGGTCGCAAATCCAGCATCCGCGGTTTGCCTGCAAGGGTTTGGGGCTGCTCCGCAGCCCAGCGGGAGCAAGCTCCCTCGCCACAAGAGCGGCGCATCCCTTACACGGTGACGCCGTGGGTTTTGAGGAAGGCGATAAACGCTTCTTCGTCCATGACCTTGACCCCGAGTTCATTGGCCTTGGTCAGTTTCGAGCCGGCACCGGGGCCTGCGACCACGCAATGGGTTTTCGCCGACACGGAACCGGCAACCTTGGCACCAAGGCTTTCCAGATGATCCTTGGCCACATCCCGGCTCATCAGTTCGACCTTGCCGGTCAGCACCCAGGTTTCGCCGGACAATGGCAAACCTTCAACGACTTTCTTCTCGCTCTGCCAATGCATGCCGAAATTGCGCAGTTGTTGCTCAGACTGCTCGGCGAGTTGGCGATTCTCGGGCGAGGCGAAGAACTCGCGCACCGAGTTGGCCTGCTTCTCCGGCAGCGCCTGACGCATGTCCAGCCAGTCAGCGTTCATCACCGCTTCCAGCGAGCCAAAGCGGTCCGCCAGTTTCTGTGCACCACCGGGGCCGACGAAAGGAATGTGCAGCTTGTCGAGCAAGCCGCCCAGCGTGGTACTGGCGGCGAACTCCGCGCCCAGCTCCCCTTGGTCCTGAATCTGCAAACCATGGCCGAGCAATTCGCTGATGACCTGCTGGTTGTGCGCATCCTCGAAGAAGCTGTGAATCTCGTGCGCCACTTCCAGACCGACATCCGGCAGGTAGGTCAGGACGTGCGGCAAGGCCTGTTGCACGCGCTCCAGCGAACCCAGAGAACGTGCCAGCACCTTGGCTGTTTCTTCGCCGACATCGGGAATGCCGAGGGCGTAGATGAAACGTGCCAGGCTCGGTTGCTTGCTGTCTTCGATGGCTTTCAGCAGCTTGTTGCTCGAGACTTCGGCAAAGCCTTCCAGATCGACGATGTCATCGAACTTCAGCGCATACAGATCGGCTGGCGAACTAACCAGACCTTCGTCGACCAGTTGCTCGACGCTCTTGTCGCCCAGACCTTCGATGTCCATGGCCCGGCGCGAAACGAAGTGAATGATCGCCTGCTTGAGTTGCGCGCCACAGGCCAACCGGCCGACGCAGCGATACACCGCGCCTTCGCTGAAGGTTTCCTTGCCCTTGCTGCGCTTGACCAGTTGCGTGCGTTCGACATGCGAGCCGCACACCGGGCAGCTTTCAGGGATGGCGACCGGGCGCGCGTTATCAGGACGACGCTCGGTGACCACCTGCACCACTTGCGGAATCACATCGCCGGCGCGGCGAATGATCACCGTGTCGCCGATCATCAGGCCCAGACGTGCCACTTCGTCCATGTTGTGCAAGGTGGCGTTGGCCACGGTGACGCCGGCGACTTTCACCGGTTTCAGACGCGCCACCGGAGTCACCGCACCGGTGCGGCCGACCTGGAATTCAACGTCGAGCAGCTCGGTGAGTTCTTCCATCGCCGGGAATTTATGCGCGATCGCCCAGCGCGGTTCGCGGGCGCGGAAGCCCAGTTCACGCTGGTCGGCAATGCTGTTGACCTTGAACACCACGCCGTCGATTTCATAAGCGAGTGCATTACGCCGTGCGCCGATGTCGTGGTAGTACTCCAGGCACTCGTCGATGCCCTTGGCCAGCTTCAGTTCGTGACTGATCGGCATGCCCCACTTCTGCAACTGCTTGAGGTTGCCGATGTGGGTGTCGGAAATGTCGTGGGACACCTGACCGATGCCGTAGCAGCAGAATTCCAGCGGCCGGTTGGCGGTGATCTTCGAATCGAGCTGGCGCAGACTGCCCGCAGCAGCGTTGCGCGGGTTGGCGAAGGTCTTGCCGCCGATCTCCAGTTGCGAGGCGTTGAGTCGCTCGAAACCGGCCTTGGACATGAACACTTCACCGCGCACTTCCAGCGTCGCCGGCCAGCCTTCGCCGTGCAGCTTCAGAGGAATGTTGCGCACCGTGCGCACGTTGACACTGATGTCTTCGCCAGTGGTGCCATCGCCTCGGGTGGCGCCACGTACCAGCAGACCGTCCTGATACAGCAGGCTGACCGCCAGGCCATCGAGCTTCGGCTCGCAGCTGTATTCCACCGCCGCGCCACCACCGAACAGATCGCCGGCCGGCACGTCGAGACCTTCGTTGACGCGACGATCGAACTCGCGCATGTCGGATTCTTCGAAGGCGTTGCCGAGGCTGAGCATCGGGATTTCGTGACGCACCTGAGTGAACGCAGTCAGCGCCATGCTGCCGACGCGCTGGGTCGGCGAGTCGCTGGTGATCAGTTCCGGGTTGGCTGCTTCCAGTGCTTTGAGCTCGTGAAACAAGCGGTCGTACTCGGCGTCCGGAATGCTCGGTTCGTCGAGAACATGGTAGCGATAGTTGTGCTGATCCAGCTCAGCGCGCAGCTCTAGAATGCGGGTTTTGGCGGCGGTCATGGGTGTTCTCTCACAAAGCAAAAGAGCAGCCGAGGCTGCTCCAGTGTCTAATCATAGTCGCTCAAGGTGGTAGACCTTGTGGCGAGGGAGCTTGCTCCCTCGCCACAACTGCGCTCTGGCCTTAGCGCTTCTGGGTCAGCGCGCGGCGTTCGAACTCGACGATGCGCTGACGGTAGTGCTCGATCGTCTGTGCGGTCAGCACGCTGCGCTGGTCATCTTTCAGTTCGCCGTTCAGCTCCTGGGACAGCTTGCGTGCTGCCGCGACCATCACGTCGAAAGCCTGTTTCGGATGACGCGGGCCTGGCAGACCGAGGAAGAAGCTCACCGCCGGAGTGCTGAAATGGTCGATGTCGTCCAGATCGAAAATGCCCGGCTTGACCGCGTTGGCCATGGAGAACAGCACTTCACCGTTGCCGGCCATGCTTTCGTGGCGGTGGAAAATATCCATCTCGCCAAAACGCAGACCGCTTTCGAGAATGTTCTGCAGCAGCGCCGGACCCTTGAAGCCAGCCGGATCGCGGCAGATCACGCTGATCACCAGGACCTCTTCGGCTTGCGGCTGATCTTTTTCCGCCACGGCCGGTGCAGGCTTGCTGTCTTCGGCGAAATCGTCATCACGACTGCTGAAGCTCGGACCGCCGTCCAGATCGAGGTCGAGGTTCAGGTCGCCCTGCGCCGGGCCATTGCTGCCGCGCTTGCCACGTTTGGAACCGGATTCACGCGGCTCGCGGGCTTCGCGGTTGGGCATGCTCACCGACGGCAGATCGTGCTCGTCCAGTTGCGGCTCCTTGTGCGTGTCCAGCACGCGGGCCGGGCCCAACAGCTCGGCGCTGGTGTCCTCGTCCGGCAGATTGGACAGGCTCCGGTCGAGACGGAATTTCAGCTTTCCCTTGCCGCCGCGCATACGGCGCCAGCCATCGAAAAGAATACCGGCTATCACAATGATGCCGATGACGATCAGCCACTCGCGCAGACCGATTTCCATGTAATCCCGTGCCTCTATAAAAAATGCTGAAAAATAAGGGGTTTACACTGCGTAAACCGCTTTAAAACGTGGCGCCAACTCTATGTTCTGACAGGCGTTTTGCCCACGTATACGAAAAATTGACATTAAACTAGCACGATCAAAGGCTTCGCAGCTACAAGCTTTAAGCGCCAAGCCACAAGCCGTCCACCTGCAGCCTGGAGCTTGTCACCTGCAGCACCGCCGCTAGGCGTCCACCATCGCCATCGCCTCCTCGACATCCACCGCCACCAGCCGCGAACAACCCGGTTCATGCATGGTCACGCCCATCAACTGCTCGGCCATTTCCATGGCGATCTTGTTGTGGGTGATGTAGATGAACTGCACGGTCTGCGACATCTCTTTGACCAGCCGTGCGTAGCGTCCAACGTTAGCGTCATCCAGTGGCGCGTCAACCTCGTCGAGCATGCAGAACGGCGCCGGATTCAACTTGAAGATGGCAAAAACCAGGGCCAATGCAGTCAGGGCTTTTTCGCCACCGGAGAGCAAATGGATGGTGCTGTTCTTCTTCCCGGGCGGCTGCGCCATGATCGTCACCCCTGTATCGAGTAGATCTTCGCCCGTCAGTTCCAAATACGCCCGTCCACCACCGAAAACTTTTGGAAAAAGTGCCTGTAAACCGCCATTGATCTGATCAAAGGTATCTTTGAAACGGTTGCGGGTTTCCTTGTCGATCTTGCGGATGACGTTTTCCAGGGTCTCCAGCGCCTCGACCAGATCGGCGTCCTGCGCATCCAGATAACGTTTACGCTCCGATTGTTGCGTGTATTCATCGATGGCGGCGAGGTTGATCGCGCCCAGGCGCTGAATCCGCGCGTTGATGCGTTCGAGTTCTTCTTCGGCTTCGCGTTCACTGGCTTGCGCCGTCAATGTCGCGAGCACGCCGTTGAGATCGTAGCCATCTTCAAGCAATTGGTCCTGCAAGGCCTTGCGGCGCACGGTCAGGGCTTGCCACTCCATGCGCTGCTGTTCGAGCTGGCCGCGAATCAGCTGCGATTGCTGTTCGGCCTGGGTCCGGCGTTTTTCCGCATCGCGCAATTCGCGATCGGCATCTTCCAGGGCGATCTGCGCAGTCTTGAGTTCTTCGTCGACGGTCATGCGCTTGTCGAGCAACTCTTCGAGTTTGAGGCGGAGCTCTTCCAGCGGCGCCTCGCCCTCCTCCAGATTCAGACTCAACTGTTCGCGCTTTTCAGTCAGGCGTTCGGCCTGCATTTCCAGACGCTCCAACGCCTGCCGCGTGGAGTCATGCTGGGCGCGCAACGAGCCGAGACGCACGGCCAGTTGATGGGCATGATCCTTGTGCTGCCGCGCTTCCTGACGCACGCGATCGAGGCGTTCGCGCAGGCTGTCGCGCTGGGCCAGCAGCAACTCGCGCTGCTCGGTGTCGAGCGCCATGGCGTCCAGCGCTTCCTGCAAATTCATGCGCGCTTCGCCGACCTGCTCGTGCTCAAGCTCGCGCTGTTCGGCGAGCTCGACCAGTTCTTCATCAAGACGGGTTCGACGTAATGTCAGTTGTTCGGCCTTGGCTTTGCCGGCGGACAGCTGCGCTTTCAATTCGCCTTGCTGGCGCGCTTCGTCTTGCAGCAAACGACGCAAATGTTCGCGGCCGTTTTCTTGCTGGCGCTGTTGCGCACGCAAGGTTTGCAGACGGGTTTCCATGGCCTCGACCGTGGCTTCGCGCTCTTCGCGCTCCAGTTGCAGGTCTTCGATTTCCTGGCCGCGGGCGAGCATGCCGCTTTCCGCTTCGCTGGCGCGACGAACGCGTAAAAAATGTCGCCCCACCCAATAGCCGTCGCGGCTGATCAGGCTTTGCCCGGCGCTCAACTGACCGCGCAACGCCAGCGCCTGCTCAAGGCTGTCGACCGGTTGGACCTGGCCAAGCCACGGCGACAGATCGATCTGCGCCTCTACCTTATCCAGCAGGCTGCCCGCCACCCGCACGCCATCGCTGGCCGGGCTGAGCAGGCGCAAATCGCCTTGGGTGAAACCGGACAGATCGAAGCCGCTGAAATCGTCGACCAGCACCGCTTGCAGATCGGCACCAAGCACGGTTTCCACCGCCAGCTCCCAACCGGCCTCGACCTTCAGGCCTTCGGCCAGACGCGGACGCTCGGCGAGGTTGTGTTCCTTCAACCACTCAGCAGTGCCGGTGCCGGGATCGAGCGCGGCCTGCTGCAAGGCTTCCAGCGACGCCAAACGCCCGTTGAGCCGCTGCAGATCGCCCTGCGCCTGCTGCTGGGCGGTCAACGCCTGCTGCAATTCCTGACGCAGTTGTTCGAGCTTTTCGACCTGCGCTTCTTCGCTGGTCTGCAAATCTTCCAGGGTCGCTTCGGACTCGGCGAGCTGCTCGTTGAGCGCCATGATCGCCGCATCTTCCGGATCGGCTGAAAGCAACGCACGTTCTTCGCCGAGGCGTTTCTGCCGGTCGGCCAAGCGCTCCATGCTGCTTTCCAGCTGCTGGATCCGCGACTGTTGCACTTCGGCCTGACGGCGCGGTTCGGCAGCCGTCAGGTTGAAGGCGTCCCACTGCTCCTGCCAGCCGTGCATGGTGGTTTCGGCTTCTTCAAGCGCAGCGGCGGCTTCTTCGGCGGCGGCGCTGGTGACTTCCTGCTCGGGGGTGAGCATGTCCAGCTCTTCACCGAGAGTCAGCAGCAAGGTGCGGTCGTGGCCCAGGTGCGATTCGGTTTCCAGACGCGCGCGTTCGGCTTCTTTCAGATCGTCCTGCAACTGGCGCAGACGCTGCTGGCCGTGCTGAATGCTCTGCTCGACCCGGGCGATGTCACCGCCGACCGAATAGAAACGTCCCTGCACCAGATTGAAGCGCTCGGACAAATCGTGGTGACCGTCGCGCAGGCGTTCGATGGCCGCATCAGCGTTACGCTGCTCGGCGACCAACGCTTCGAAGCTGACTTCCTGGTTGCCAATGATCGACTCGCGCTGGCCGACCTGCTCGTTGAGATCCTGCCAGCGCAGGGCCGACAGTTGCGCCTTGAGCTGACGCTCTTCGGCCTTGAGTTCCTGATACTTTTTCGCCGCCTCGGCCTGACGGTGCAGACGTTCGAGCTGGCGCTCCAGCTCTTCGCGCAGGTCGGTCAGGCGTGCGAGGTTCTCGTGGGTGCGGCGGATGCGGTTCTCGGTCTCGCGGCGGCGCTCTTTATATTTCGAGATGCCGGCGGCTTCTTCGATGAAGTTACGCAGGTCTTCAGGCTTGGACTCAATCAGCTTGGAGATCATCCCCTGTTCGATGATCGAGTAGCTGCGCGGGCCGAGGCCGGTGCCGAGGAAGATATCGGTGATGTCGCGCCGACGGCATTTGGTGCCGTTGAGGTAATAAGTGGTCTGGCTGTCGCGGGTGACTTTGCGGCGGATGGAAATTTCCGCGTAGGCGGCGTATTCGCCGAGCAGCGTGCCGTCGGAGTTATCGAACACCAGCTCGATGCTCGCCTGACTCACCGGTTTGCGGCTGGTCGAGCCGTTGAAGATGACGTCGGTCATCGACTCGCCACGGAGGTTCTTCGCCGAACTTTCGCCCATCACCCAGCGCACGGCGTCGATGATGTTCGACTTGCCGCAACCGTTCGGCCCGACGACCGCCGCCATGTTACT
This sequence comes from Pseudomonas sp. HN2, assembly GCF_020736465.1. Classification (NCBI taxonomy): domain Bacteria; kingdom Pseudomonadati; phylum Pseudomonadota; class Gammaproteobacteria; order Pseudomonadales; family Pseudomonadaceae; genus Pseudomonas; species Pseudomonas sp. HN2. The sequence continues at coordinate 2,024,947 of NZ_CP085885.1, read as the reverse complement.
GGGGAAGTTCACCGTGGTCGGGTCGACGAAGGACTTGAACCCCGCCAGTTTGATGCACTTTAGCCGCACGCTCAGGCAACCGTCAGCGCAGACACCACCAGATCGCAGCTGCGCTGGGCGTACGCCGTGAGCACGATGCGGATCTGCGGCAAATCACGGGCGAGCACGGCAGCGAGCAAGCGTTCGAACAGCTCGAGGAACTCGCTCATCTCCGCTTTGCGCTGTTCGAGGGCGAGAAAGTAGGCGCGGCTCATCGCCGGCTGGAGGTTCTCGACGGTTTCCTGCAGATACGGATTGTTGGCAAACGGATAGGCGGCGCGCATCACCGCGAAGCTGTCATCGACGAAGCTGCGGATATCGCCGCGCTCGTAATTGGCGGTCAGGCGCTGCTGGATCTGTACGAACGGCGCCATGTCCGACTGCACTTGCCAGCCGTTGGCCACGGAATTGCCGAGCAGGATGTACAGCTCGCTCATCAGCGTGCACAGGCTCTGCACCTTGTGCGGCGTCAGCTCGGTAACGTGGGCGCCACGACGCGGCAGGATCGCGATCAGGTGACGGCGCTCAAGGATCAGCAAGGCTTCGCGGACCGAACCGCGGCTGACGTTGAGCGCCAGCGTGACCTTCTGTTCCTGGATGCGCTCTCCCGGCTTCATTTCGCCACGAATGATGCGTTCGGCGAGGTGGTGAGCGATTTGCTCGGCGAGGCTGTCCGGCGCCTTGAACGTCATGGTTGTCCTTCAAACTCTATCGATCTGCACAAGCGGCGCAGTGTAGCGCAAATGCACGGTCATGGCGGAGTGCCCACTCAGCGGTTTTTGGCACGAATCCCGCAAAAAAGCGCGGTGACCGATGAAGGTCAATACTGAATAGACACGCTGTTGATCGACGAAACGGATTTTCCTGACCTTTAAGTCAGAAAACCATTGACCGAAAAGTCAGACCTGCTAAATTCGGTCCACGTCGGTTAACAACAATAATGAGTCTGCGAGGCCTTCCGTGATCCAGTTTTTACTTAACCAGGAACTCCGTAGCGAGCACGCCCTGGACCCGAATCTGACTGTGCTCAACTACCTGCGCGAACACGTGGGCAAGCCCGGCACCAAAGAAGGTTGCGCCAGCGGCGACTGCGGCGCCTGCACCGTGGTGGTTGGCGAGTTGCAGACCGATGACACGGGACGTGAACACATCCGCTATCGCAGCCTCAATTCGTGCCTGACTTTCGTCTCGTCCTTGCACGGCAAACAACTGATCAGCGTCGAAGACCTCAAGCACAAGGGCGAACTTCACAGCGTGCAGAAAGCCATGGTCGAGTGCCACGGCTCGCAGTGCGGTTTCTGCACCCCCGGCTTTGTCATGTCGCTGTTCGCCCTGCAAAAGAACAGCGATGCACCGGACCAGGCCAAGGCCCACGAAGCGCTGGCCGGCAACCTCTGCCGCTGCACCGGCTACCGGCCAATCCTCGCCGCCGCCGAACAATCCTGCTGCGCCAAACCAGCGGATCAGTTCGACGCCCGTGAAGCCGAAACCATCGCCCGCCTCAAGTCCATCGCGCCGACCGATATCGGAGAACTCAACAGCGGCGACAAGCGTTGCCTAGTGCCGCTGACCGTCGCTGATCTGGCCGATCTCTATGATGCTTACCCACAAGCCCGGCTGCTCGCTGGCGGCACCGATCTGGCGCTGGAAGTCACCCAGTTCCACCGCACCCTGCCGGTGATGATCTACGTCGGCAACGTCGCCGAAATGAAGCGCATCGAGACCTTCGCCGACCGCATCGAAATCGGCGCCGCCACTGCCCTCTCCGACTGCTACGAAGCGTTGAACGCCGAGTATCCGGACTTTGGCGAACTGCTGCACCGCTTCGCCTCGTTGCAGATCCGCAACCAGGGCACCCTCGGCGGCAACATCGGCAACGCCTCGCCGATCGGTGACTCGCCACCGCTGCTGATTGCCCTCGGCGCGCAGATCGTGCTGTGCAAAGGCGAAACCCGCCGCACCTTGAACCTGGAAGATTACTTCATCGACTACCGCGTCACCGCGCGCCAGGAAAGCGAATTCATCGAAAAAATCATCGTCCCGCGCGCCAGCGCCGAGCAGTTGTTCCGCGCCTATAAAGTGTCGAAGCGTCTTGACGACGATATCTCCGCCGTCTGCGCCGCGTTCAACCTGCGCGTGGAAAACGGGGTGATCGCCGACGCCCGCGTGGCCTTCGGCGGCATGGCGGCGATCCCCAAACGCGCCGCGCATTGCGAAGCCGTGCTGCAAGGCGCGCCCTTCACCAACGCGGTGATCGAGCGTGCCTGCGCCGCGCTGGCCGAAGATTTCACACCGCTCTCGGACTTCCGCGCCAGCAAGGAATATCGCCTGCTCAGCGCGCAGAATCTGCTGCGCAAATACTTCATCGAACTGCAAACACCGCACATCGAGACTCGGGTGACCGCTTATGTCTAACCATCACGTCGTAGAGAAGACCCAGGCTGAGCTGGCCGAATTGTTCGCCCAGGACCTGACCACCGGTGTCGGCCGCAGCGTCAAGCACGACAGCGCCGCCAAGCATGTGTCCGGTGAAGCGCAGTACATCGATGACCGCCTGGAATTCCCCAACCAGTTGCACCTGTATGCACGCCTGTCGGACCGCGCCCACGCGAAAATCCTCAGCATCGACACGCAGCCGTGCTACGCCTTCGAAGGCGTGCGCATTGTCATCACCCACGAAGACGTGCCGGGCCTGAAAGACATCGGCCCGCTGATGCCGGGCGATCCGTTGCTGGCGATCGATGACGTGCAGTTCGTCGGCCAACCGGTGCTGGCGGTCGCGGCGAAAGACCTGGAGACCGCCCGCAAAGCGGCGATGGCGGCGATCATCGAATACGAAGATCTCGAACCGGTGCTGGATGTCGTCGAAGCCCTGCGCAAACGTCACTTCGTGCTCGACAGCCACACCCACCAGCGCGGCGATTCGGCCTCGGCGCTGGCCACCGCAGAGCATCGCATTCAAGGCACGCTGCACATCGGCGGCCAGGAACATTTCTACCTGGAGACGCAAATCTCCTCAGTCATGCCCACCGAAGACGGCGGCATGATCGTCTATTGCTCGACGCAGAACCCCACCGAAGTACAGAAACTGGTCGCCGAAGTGCTCGACGTGTCGATGAACAAAATTGTCGTCGACATGCGCCGCATGGGCGGTGGTTTCGGCGGCAAGGAAACCCAGGCCGCGAGCCCGGCCTGCCTGTGCGCAGTGGTGGCGCACCTCACCGGCCAGCCGACCAAAATGCGTCTGCCACGGGTCGAAGACATGCTGATGACCGGCAAACGTCACCCGTTCTACGTCGAGTACGACGTTGGTTTCGACAGCAGCGGGCGTCTGCACGGGATCAACATGGAGCTGGCCGGCAACTGCGGCTGCTCGCCGGATCTGTCCGCGTCGATCGTTGACCGGGCGATGTTCCACTCGGACAACTCGTACTACCTCGGCGATGCCACCATCAACGGCCATCGCTGCAAGACCAACACCGCGTCGAACACTGCTTATCGCGGCTTCGGTGGCCCGCAGGGCATGGTCGCCATCGAGGAAGTGATGGACGCGATTGCCCGGCACTTGAAGCTGGACCCGCTGGCGGTGCGCAAGGCCAACTACTACGGCAAGACCGAGCGCAATGTCACCCACTACTACCAGACCGTCGAGCACAACATGCTCGAAGAGATGACCGCCGAACTGGAAGAAAGCAGCCAGTACGCCGAGCGGCGCGAAGCGATCCGTCGCTACAACGCCAACAGCCCGATCCTGAAGAAAGGCCTGGCGCTGACTCCGGTGAAATTCGGGATTTCCTTCACGGCGAGTTTCCTCAATCAGGCCGGTGCGCTGATCCACATTTACACCGACGGCAGCATCCACCTGAATCATGGCGGCACGGAAATGGGCCAAGGCCTGAACACCAAAGTCGCCCAGGTCGTGGCGGAAGTGTTCCAGGTGGAAATCGACCGTGTGCAGATCACCGCGACCAACACCGACAAGGTGCCGAACACTTCGCCGACCGCTGCCTCCAGCGGCGCCGACCTGAACGGCAAAGCTGCGCAGAACGCAGCGCAGACCATCAAGCAACGCTTGATCGAGTTCGCCGCGCGGCACTACAAGGTCAGCGAAGAAGACGTCGAATTCCGCAACGGCCACGTGCGTGTGCGCGAGCAGATCCTGACGTTCGAAGCGCTGATCCAGCAGGCGTATTTCAATCAGGTCTCGCTGTCGAGCACCGGGTTCTACAAGACGCCGAAAATCTATTACGACCGCAGTCAGGCCCGTGGCCGTCCCTTCTACTACTTCGCTTTCGGCGCAGCGTGCTGCGAAGTGATCGTCGACACCCTGACCGGCGAATACAAGATGCTGCGCACCGACATCCTGCATGACGTCGGCGCCTCGCTGAACCCGTCGATCGATATCGGTCAGGTCGAGGGTGGCTTCATCCAGGGCATGGGCTGGCTGACCATGGAAGAGCTGGTGTGGAACAACAAAGGCAAGCTGATGACCAACGGCCCGGCCAGCTACAAGATCCCGGCCGTGGCGGACATGCCGCTGGATCTACGGGTGAAGCTGGTGGAAAACCGCAAGAACCCGGAAGACACGGTGTTCCATTCCAAGGCTGTCGGTGAACCGCCGTTCATGCTCGGCATCGCCGCGTGGTGCGCGATCAAGGACGCGGTGGCGAGCCTCGGTGATTATCAGCATCAGCCGAAAATCGACGCACCGGCCACGCCGGAGCGAGTGTTGTGGGGGTGTGAGCAGATGCGTCAGTTGAAGGCGGTAAAGGCTGTAGAAGCCGAGACCGAGCTGGCTCCGCTCTAGGACCGAGGCGCGGCCATTCGCGAGCAGGCTCGCTCCCACAGGGATATGCATTGCCAATGTGGGAGCGAGCCTGCTCGCGAAGAGGCCCGAACAGACAACGATGTTGTAGGGGTGACATATGTACAACTGGATCGACGCCCTCGCCGACCTGCAGAACCAGGGCGAGCCCTGTGTGCTGGTGACGATCATCGAAGAACTCGGCTCGACGCCACGCAACGCCGGCTCGAAAATGGTCGTCAGCGCCGACCGCCTGTTTGACACCATCGGTGGCGGGCATCTGGAATTCAAAGCCATGCAGATCGCCCGCGAGATGCTCGCCAGCGGCAAGCAGGACACGCATCTGGAGCGCTTCAGCCTTGGCGCCAGCCTCGGCCAGTGCTGCGGCGGCGCCACGGTGTTGCTGTTCGAACCGATGGGCCAGGTGCAGGCGCAGATTGCCGTGTTCGGCGCCGGCCACGTCGGCCGCGCCCTCGTGCCGCTGCTCGCCAGCCTGCCCTGCCGGGTGCGCTGGATTGACTCGCGCGAGGCCGAGTTCCCCGAACACATCCCCCACGGCGTGCGTAAAATCGTCAGCGAAGAGCCGGTGGATGAAATCGATGACCTGCCTGCCGGCAGCTACTGCATCGTCATGACCCACAACCATCAGCTCGATCTGGAGCTGACCGCGGCGATTCTCAAGCGCAACGATTTCACCTGGTTCGGCCTGATCGGCTCGAAAACCAAGCGCGCCAAATTCGAACACCGCCTGCGCGATCGGGGTTTCGACCCGAGCGTAGTGCAACGCATGCGTTGCCCGATGGGCATCGGCGAAGTCAAAGGCAAATTGCCTGTGGAAATCGCCATCTCCATCGCCGGCGAAATCATCGCCACCTACAACGCCAATTTCGGCCAGCACAGTGCCCGCGCTGAACCGATTGCCCGACTGCTGCCCGCCTCGCGCCGCAGTCAGGCGGCCAAACTCAAAGCCTCAAACTGATTAGAGAACCCTCATGCCTCTGACTCGCAAAGCCTACCGCGCCGCCATCCTGCACAGCATTGCCGACCCTGCCGAGGTCGGCATTGAAACCTCCTATGAATATTTCGAGGATGGCCTGCTGGTGGTCGATGACGGCAAGATCAGCGCCGTCGGCCACGCCAGCGAACTGCTGCCAACCCTGCCGGCGGATATCGAGATCAACCATTATCAGGATGCGTTGATTACACCGGGCTTCATCGATACGCACATCCATCTGCCGCAAACCGGCATGGTCGGTTCCTACGGCGAGCAATTGCTCGATTGGCTGAATACCTACACCTTTCCCTGCGAAAGCCAGTTTGGCGACAAGGCCCACGCCGACGAAGTCGCCGACATCTTCATCAAGGAACTGCTGCGCAACGGAACCACCACGGCGCTGGTGTTCGGCAGCGTGCATCCGCAATCGGTGAATTCGTTTTTCGAGGCCGCCGAGAAGCTTGACCTGCGCATGATCGCCGGCAAGGTCATGATGGACCGCAATGCCCCCGACTATCTGGTCGACACTGCCGAGTCCAGCTACGTCGACAGCAAGGCGCTGATTGAGCGCTGGCATGGCAAGGGCCGTTTGCATTACGCAGTGACGCCGCGCTTCGCCCCCACCAGCACCCCGGAACAACTGACCCTCGCCGGGCAACTGCTGACGGAGTATCCGGATCTGTACATGCAGACCCACATCAGCGAAAACCTCAAGGAAATCGAATGGGTCAAGGAGCTGTTCCCGGAGCGCAAAGGCTACCTCGACGTCTACGATCACTACCAGTTGCTCGGCGAGCGCTCGGTGTTCGCTCATGGCGTGCACCTGTGTGATGACGAATGCGCGCGACTGGCGGAAACCGGCTCGGCAATCTCGTTCTGCCCGACCTCGAACCTGTTCCTCGGCAGCGGCCTGTTCAACCTGCCGATGGCCGAAAAGCACAAGCTCAATGTCGGCCTCGGCACCGACGTCGGCGGCGGCACCAGTTTCTCGCTGCTGCAAACCCTCAACGAAGCCTACAAGGTGATGCAACTGCAGGGCGCGCGATTGAGTCCGTTCAAGTCGCTGTATCTGGCGACCCTGGGTGGCGCGCGGGCGCTGCGCCTGGAAGACAGGATCGGCAATCTGCGGCCGGGCTCCGATGCCGACTTCCTGGTGCTGGATTACAACGCCACGCCGCTGCTCAGCTATCGCTTGAAGCAGTCCAAGAACATTGCCGAGACGTTGTTCGTGTTGATGACGCTGGGGGATGACCGCACGGTTGCGCAGACGTATGCGGCGGGGGCGTTGGTGCATCAGCGCTGAGTTTTTTCAAAGCATAAAAAATCCCCCGGTGGTGGACGCCCCGGGGGATTTTTGTTGGCGGTCAGATTGTCTTCGCGAGCGGGCTCGCTCCCACCTTTGAAATGCATTCCCCTGTGGGAGCGAGCCTGCTCGCGAAAGCCGCGACTCGGTTTCAGATCAGAGCTTGGCGCTCGAGCGACCCGGCTTCTTGGTCTGCAACAAATGCGAGAACACCGCATGCAGGTCATCCGACGCACCTTCCTCGTCGAGATTGAGCTTGCTGTCGATGTGATCCATGTGATGCATCATCAGGTTCACCGCCAACTCGCCGTCGCGCTTCTCGATCGCGTCGATCAGTTGAGTGTGTTCGTCGTACGAGCAGTGCGAACGGTTGCCGCTTTCATACTGGGCAATGATCAGCGAAGTCTGCGAAACCAGGCTGCGCTGGAAACTGATCAACGGTGCGTTCATCGCCGCTTCCGCCAGTTTCAGGTGGAATTCGCCTGACAGACGAATACCGGCGCCGCGATCGCCACGGGAGAAACTGTCGCGTTCGTCATTGACCATCTGCCGCAGTTCGGCGATCTGCTCGGCGGTGGCGTGTTGCACGGCCAATTCGGTAATGGCGCGTTCGACCAGACGCCGGGCGAGGAAAACCTGACGCGCCTCTTCAACGCTCGGGCTGGCGACCACCGCGCCACGGTTTGGCCGCAACAGCACCACGCCTTCATGGGCCAGACGCGACAGCGCGCGGCGAATGATGGTGCGGCTGACCCCGAAGATTTCCCCCAGCGCTTCTTCGCTCAATTTCGTGCCGGGCGCCAGACGCTGTTCGAGGATGGCCTCGAAGATATGCGCGTAGACAATATCGTCCTGGGTCCCGCTGCGGCCGGCTTTGCCTGCTCGCGGTTGTTTCTTGAGGGGTTGCAACTGTTCGTTCATGGGCACTCGAGTCGGGAAAACTGCGGCGAATAGACCGTGACTGTAATACGGCACAGTAGGTCGCTGGCAAGTATCGCGTAAAAAACAGCGCGATTGTACACAATGAATGGTGGCAACACGACTGTACGGCTGTTTGCGACTTCGGCTGTATTGCAACGGCAGGTTACGTTTGAGTTTAGGCTTGATCGCAGAATCCGCCTTCTACGCACTATCCCCTGTAGGAGTGAGCCTGCTCGCGATGGCGGTGTGTCATTCAGCGATAATTCGACTGACACACCGCCATCGCGAGCAGGCTCACTCCTACAGGGGGATTGCGTCGAAGGGGACATCTCCATTGTTATAAGGAACACCGCCGTCATGACCGACGCCACCCACGCCCGCCTGCGCCCGCTGGCCGATACTTCGCCTTCCGCCATCGTCGCCGGTTTCATCGCGATGATGACCGGCTACACCAGTTCGCTGGTGCTGATGTTCCAGGCCGGGCAAGCGGCCGGGCTGAGCAGCGGGCAGATTTCCTCGTGGATCTGGGCGATCTCGATCGGCATGGCGGTGTGCTCGATCGGTCTGTCGCTGCGCTATCGCACACCGATCACCATCGCCTGGTCGACCCCCGGCGCGGCGTTGCTGATCACTAGCCTGGGCGGTGTCAGCTACGGCGAGGCGATCGGCGCCTACATTACCTGCGCGGTACTGGTGACGATTTGCGGCCTGACCGGCAGCTTCGAACGGCTGGTGAAAAAGATCCCGGCTTCCCTGGCGGCGGCATTGCTCGCCGGGATTCTGTTCAAGATCGGCAGCGAAATCTTTGTCGCCGCGCAACACCGCACCGGGCTGGTGCTGGGGATGTTCTTCACCTATCTGCTGGTCAAACGCCTGTCGCCGCGTTATGCCGTGCTCGCTGCGCTGCTGATCGGCACCGCGCTGTCGGGCTTCATGGGGCTGCTGGATTTCAGCGGCTTTCATCTGGAAGTGGCGACGCCAGTCTGGACTACGCCGCATTTCTCTCTGGCGGCGACCATCAGCATCGGCATTCCACTGTTCGTGGTGGCGATGACCTCGCAGAACATGCCCGGCATCGCGGTGCTGCGTGCCGATGGCTATAACGTCCCGGCCTCGCCACTGATCACCACCACCGGCATCGCCTCGTTGTTACTGGCGCCGTTCGGCTCCCACGGCATCAACCTCGCGGCGATCAGCGCGGCGATCTGCACTGGCCCGCATGCCCACGAAGACCGCAACAAACGCTACACCGCCGCGGTGTGGTGCGGGGTGTTCTACGGGATTGCCGGGGTGTTCGGCGCCACATTGGCGGCCCTGTTTGCCGCATTGCCGAAAGAACTGGTGCTGTCGATTGCCGCACTGGCGCTGTTCGGCTCGATCATCAATGGTTTGAGCATCGCCATGAGCGAGGCGAAGGAACGGGAAGCTGCACTGATCACCTTTATGGTCACCGCGTCGGGGCTGACGCTGTTTTCCATTGGCTCGGCGTTCTGGGGGATTGTGGCGGGGGTGGTGACGCTGGTGATTTTGAATTGGCGTAAAGCTTAAGATCAAAAGCCCCTCACCCTAGCCCTCTCCCGGAGGGAGAGGGAACTGACCGTGGTGTCTGGAAGAGGTGCGCCACATGAGGTACCGAGTCGAACTCATATCTTGAAAAGCCCACAAATCGGCTCCCTCTCCCTCGGGAGAGGGCTGGGGTGAGGGGTGAATTCACCACTGAATCCAAGTCGAACACCCAAACCCCAGACGAAAAAAAACGGCGACCCGAAGGTCGCCGTTTTTTCAGTATCACTTAGCCGCGTTGATTGGCTTTTCCGGATACCACACGTCCAGCAGCGGGCTGACTTCGTACTTGGTCAGCTCGGAGCGGTTTTTCAGCCAGGCTTCAACGGCAGCGCGCTGCTCTTCGTTGACCGAGCCACGCTTCTGCAGGCATACCAGACCGAAGTCGTCGCCGCCAACATAACCCAGACCGTTGGCTTCCATTGCTTCTTTGATGAATGCTTCGAGGAAAGCGTCAATGGCTTCTTCGGACAAGTCTTCTTTGAAGTCCAGGTTCAGTTCGAAACCCAGCTCTTGAAATTCATCAACGCACAGTTTTTTGCGCAGACGCTGGGAACGGTTAGTCGCCATTGGAACAATCCTCTTAAGTAATAACGGCCGGCACTTTACCAGTTTAAGCCGGCGATTGCCCGACTCTCTGGCCGCTGCGGCCGACCGCCTGTAAAAAAATAACCCCTTGGCCGGCCCTGACACGGCACAAGCTGTTACAGCTTGGGGCATAATGCCGACACTTTCATGACCACTGAGGGCCTTTTCATCCATGTCCTCGTCTTTTTCCCCCTCTTCAGCAGGGTTTTATTGCATATGATCAAATCGTTGCGTCCACTGTTTCTCGCTGGCCTTCTTCTGCCTTTGGCCCTGCCCGTTTCCGCTGCCACCATCAACACTTCCCTCACCCCGAACGTCGAAAAAGCCCTCAAGGCCAGCAAGCTGCAGCCCACTGCGCTGTCGCTGGTGATGGTGCCGCTCGACGGTCCGGGCACGCCGACCGTGTTCAACGCCGATGTGTCGGTCAACCCGGCCTCGACGATGAAACTGGTCACCACCTACGCGGCGCTGGAAATGCTCGGCCCCAACCATCAGTGGAAAACCGAGTTCTACACCGACGGCGACCTCAGCGGCGGCATTCTCAACGGCAATCTCTACCTCAAGGGTGGCGGTGACCCGAAGCTGAACATGGAGAAACTCTGGCTGCTGATGCGCGACCTGCGCGCCAACGGCGTCACGCAGATCACCGGCGACCTGATCCTCGACCGCAACTTCTTCGTGCAGCCGCAATTGCCGGAATTCAACGATGACGGCAACGACGATAACAAGCCGTTTCTGGTCAAGCCCGATTCGTTGCTGGTCAACCTCAAGGCCCTGCGCTTCGTTGCACGCAATGACGGTGGCCGCGTGTTGATTTCGGTGGAGCCGCCGATTGCCAGCATTCGTATCGAAAACACCGTCAAGGCGCTGCCCTCCAAGCAATGCACCGGCGGCGTGCGCTACAACCCGGTGCCGCAGGCCGATGGCAGCGTGACCGTGACCGTTGGCGGTCAATTGGGTGAAGGTTGCAGCTCGCAGACCTACCTGTCGCTGCTCGACCACGCCACCTACACCGCCGGCGCCGTGCGCGCGATCTGGAAGGAGCTGGGTGGCAGCATTCAGGGGAAGGACCGTCTGGCGCCGACGCCGAGCAGCGCCAAGTTGCTCGCCCGCGCTTACTCGCCGGATCTGGCCGAGATCATCCGCGACATCAATAAATACAGTAACAACACCATGGCTCAGCAGCTGTTCCTCAGCCTTGGCCAGCGTTTCCGCAACGACGCCGACGGTGATGACGCCCGGGCGGCGCAGCGCGTGGTCCGTCAATGGCTGGCGAAGAAAGGCATCACCGCCCCGCATCTGGTGATGGAGAACGGCTCTGGTCTGTCGCGGGCCGAGCGAGTCAGTGCGCGTGAGATGGCCAATATGCTTCAGGCCGCCTGGCACAGCCCGTACGCCGCCGAATACATCAGCTCGCTGCCGATTGCCGGTACCGACGGCACCATGCGCAAACGTCTGAAAACCACGGCGATGCGCGGCGAAGCCCACGTCAAGACCGGTACTCTGAACACCGTGCGCGCAATCGCCGGTTTCAGCCGTGACGTCAACGGCAATACTTGGGCGGTGGTGGCGATCCTCAACGACAAGGCCCCGTTTGGCGCCTCGTCGGTGCTCGATCAGGTGCTGCTGGATCTGTACAAACAGCCGAAACTGCCGCAGACCGCTTCGGTCCTCTGACCGACGCTGAAACCCCTGTAGGAGTGAGCCTGCTCGCGATAGCGGTGTATCAGACGCTGACATGTGTCTGGACGGACGCTATCGCGAGCAGGCTCACTCCTACAAGGGATCGATGTGACGGCTCAGGTCATCTCCCGCTCAACCCGATCCCGGCCATTCTGCTTGGCCGCATAAACCCCTGAGTCCGCGCGCAACAGCAACGCATCCGCACCCTCCCCCGGGCGCCAGCTGGCGATGCCGAAACTGGCGGTGACCACGCCAACCACGTCCACCGGCGTACTGCGCAGGCCTTCCCACAATTCCATTGCCAGCATGTACGCGTGCTCGCCGTCGATGTCCGGGCACAGCACCATGAACTCTTCGCCGCCCAAGCGGCAGAACACATCGGTGCGGCGCAGGCGATGGCCAATGCGCTCGCACACCGCTTGCAGCACCCGGTCGCCGACGGCGTGGCCGTAATGATCGTTGATGCGTTTGAAGTGGTCGATGTCGAGCATGATCACCGACAACTCGCCGCCGCCCCGCTCGACCCGGGCCATTTCCGTGGTCAGGCGCTCCTGGAAATAGCGGCGGTTGTGAATGCCGGTCAGCGAATCGGTGATCGACAACGCACGCAGTTCTTCTTCCACGCGCTTGAGGTCGGAAATGTCCGAGATGTAGCCGTGCCACAGCACCCCGCCACCCGGTAGCTCCTCCGGTGTCGCCTCGCCGCGCACCCAGCGCAGGCCTCGTTCAGGCAGTTGCACGCGGTATTCCTCGCGCCACGGGCTGAGATTCTCCGCCGATTCGCGGATCGATGAGCGCACGCGAATCGCGTCCTGCGGGTGGATGCGGCTAAAGATCGCCTCGGAGTCGAGCAGCAGGACATCCGGCTCCAGTTCATAGATCTCGCGGATGCCATCGCTGGCGTAGATCACACTGAAGCGCCCATCGAATTCCATCTTGAATTGGTAGATGCCACCGGGAACATGGGCGCTGAGCTTCTTCAGCAACGTGTCGCGTGCTGCCAGCACTTCGTGCACGCGCTTGCGCTCGGTGATGTCGATACAGATTGCCAGATGACCGACCCACAAGCCCTGCTCGTCGAGCACCGGGGTGGCGAGCATGTTGACTGGCAGATGACTTCCATCGCTGCGCACCAGCGTCCATTCGCGTGCTTCATGACCGCCGACTTCGCCGCCCTCGACCAGCATCGCGTGGCAGGTCGGAATGCTTTTGCCGTAGCGCGCGCTCAGCTCCGCCGAACGCGCCGCCAGCTCTCGGGGCAAATGCAGGTTTTCCAGGGTCATGCGCCCGACCACTTCGGCGCTGCTGTAGCCGAGCATCTGTTCAGCGCCGGGGTTGAAGGTGTTGATCACTCCGCGCAGATCGGTGGCGATGATCGCGACCTGGGTGGCGGCATTCAGCACACCGCGCAGCTGCCCATGGGTGCCGCGCAGTTCCTGCTCGCGCTCATGCAATTCCTGGGTGCGCACCTCGACCAGACGCACCGCGCGCTGACGCTGGCTGACCAGCACGTATAGCAAGGCACTGAGCAGCGCGCTGAGCAAGCCGCCCAGAATGATCACACTGCCCACCGAAGAATGGTTGGCCTGCATGAACGCGTAGCTTGGCAGGATATCGACCTGATAGTCGTGATCGGCCATGCGCAGCAAACGCGTCGCCGCCAGATCGCCGGGCACCGCCTCGTTGGTCGATTCGAACAGCTCCTCATGTTGATCAGGCGTCGACAGATCCAGAATGCGCACCGACAGGTAATCGTGCAGGGCATCGGGTAGACCGTCGGCAAGCAACTGGCGCATGCTGATCACCGCCATCACATAGCCGAACGGCTGTGACTCGCCTGATCGATTGACCGGCGCCAGCAACAACACCCCACGCGCATAGGCCGGCTCGATCCCGACCAGATGCATCGGTTGCGACACGACCAGGTTGCCGAGACGGTCGGCGCGTTCAAGGGTTTCACGGCGCAAGGGTTGGGCGAGCAAGTCGTAGCCCAGCGGCGGCGCCAGTCGACTCTGAGTCTGGGTGTACAGCACCGGCACGTATGCGTCGCGTGGTGCTGCCAGCTGCAGATCACCCTTGGCGTCCAGCTCGCGGATGGTGAAATTGCTCAGGCCTTCGTCACGCACACGCTGTTCGAACGCCTCCCGCTCAGCGCCGCTGATTTTCGGTGCGTAGGTATAGGCTTGGGTGCGCAGTAATAAAGGTCGGGAGTAACCGTCGAATTCGGCGCGGGACACCGATTCGGAGTTGGTGAAGAACCGGCGCAGGCCATCGAGACGTTGCTCCTGGTCCTGAAAGCGTTCGGCGATGCGGCTGTAGCGTTCGTTGGCCAGCAGCTGAAAGCGCTGACGCGATTGTTGCTGGAACTGATTGTGGGTGCCCCAGGCAAGCAACCCGGTGAGAATCCCGCCGGCAAGCAATACCAGCAAAGCGACCAGCCAGGCTGAGACGTCTTCGCTGATAAAACCGAGAATTTTCGGGCGCACGGGGTGCAACGGCATAAGCACAACTCACTACGCCAGATTCCCGGGAAAAACCCCATTGGCGGTGTGTGAGTTATAGCTATTAGCCACTAATTTAGCCAGCACCGCAGGATCCACGGAGCCTTTAAAAATCAAGGCTCTGTGGATCCAATGGGACAAAACGTCAACGAGCCGTGATTTTCCAGGCGCGATGGATCTTGGTATTGCGGGCGAAATCCGGATCAATGGTCTGCGCGCTGATTTCTTCCACCGCATAGCGCTCGGCGAGGTTCTCTTCCAGCTGGAACTTGCGGAAGTTGTTGGAGAAATACAGCACGCCACCCGGTGCCAGACGCGCCATCGCCAGGTCGATCAGCTGCACCTGATCGCGCTGGACGTCGAAGATGCCCTCCATGCGCTTGGAGTTGGAGAACGTTGGCGGGTCGATGAAGATCAGGTCGTATTCGTCGCGGCTGCTTTCCAGCCAGGCCATCACATCGCCCTGCTCCAGGCGGTTCTTGTCCGAGAACCCGTTCAGCGACAGGTTGCGACGAGCCCAGTCCAGATAGGTTTTCGACAGATCGACGCTGGTGGTGCTGCGCGCACCGCCCTTGGCCGCGTGCACGCTGGCGGTCGCGGTGTAGCAGAACAGATTGAGAAAGCGCTTGCCGGCGGCCTCTTTCTGAATGCGCATGCGCATCGGACGGTGATCGAGGAACAGGCCGGTGTCGAGGTAGTCGGTGAGATTGACCAGCAACTTCACGCCGCCTTCATTGACCTCGACGAACTTGCCCTGGGCGGCCTGACGCTCGTACTGCTTGGTGCCGCTCTGCCGCTCGCGGCGCTTGACCACTACGCGATTCTTGTCGACGTTCAACGCCTGCGGAATGGCCGCCAGCGCATCGAACATACGCGCCGAGGCTTTTTCCGGGTCGATGGATTTCGGCGCGGCGTATTCCTGAACGTGCACCCAGTCGTGGTAAAGGTCGATGGCCATCGCGTATTCCGGCATATCGGCATCGTAAACGCGGTAGCAATCGATGCCTTCGCGCTTGACCCACTTGCCCATCGCCTTGAGATTCTTTTGCAGACGGTTGGCAAACATCTGCCCGCCTTCGCTCAGGCGCGGTTGCTCGATCACCGGCGCCGGGGCTGGCGTCGGCTTGATCGGGTTGCCGTTCTTGTTGAACTTGCGTTCCTGCGGCTCGTCCGGGGTCTGGTCGTAGGCCGCTTGCTCGCGCTCGGCCTGACGCTGTTCCGGGGTGCGCCGCTCGCCAGTGACGAACTGATCCGGCAGGACCTTGATCAGCAACAGCTTGCACGGCAGCGCGCCGTTCCAGAACGAATACTGTTTGTGGCTGCGAATGCCCATGCGCTTGCCCAGATCCGGCGCACCGGTGAACACCGCCGCTTCCCAGTTAAGGCAGGCCTGACGCAGACGCTCGCCGAGGTTCTGGTAGAGATACAGCAGACTGGCTTCATCACCCAGACGCTCGCCGTACGGCGGGTTGCAGATCACCAGACCTTTCTGGTTCTGATCCGGGCGCGGCTCGAAGGTCGCCACTTCGCCCTGGTAGATCTTGATCCACTCGCTAAGGCCGGCGCGCTCAACGTTGTTGCGACCCGGCTGAATCAGTCGCGGATCCGCTTCATAACCACGAATCCACAACGGTGGCTTGGCCAGACCGGCAGCGGCGCGCTCGACGGCTTCTTCGTGAAGTTTTTTCCACAGCGCCGGCACGTGGCCGAGCCACGCGGTAAAGCCCCACTGCTCGCGGCGCAGGTTCGGCGCCATGTCGGCGGCGATCATCCCGGCTTCAACGAGAAACGTACCGACACCGCACATCGGGTCAGCCAGCGCGCCGCCCTCGGCGGCAATACGCGGCCAGCCGGAACGAATCAGAATAGCGGCGGCGAGGTTTTCCTTCAGCGGCGCCGCGCCCTGCTGCAAGCGGTAGCCGCGCTGGTGCAGGCTGTGGCCGGAGAGGTCGAGGGAGAGAATCGCTTCGCCGCGATCCAGGCGCAGGTGGATGCGCAAGTCCGGGTTGAGTTTGTCGATCGACGGACGGTCGCCCTGCGGGGTGCGCAGTTTGTCGACGATGGCATCTTTGACTTTCAGCGCGCCGAAGTGGGTGTTGTCGATGCCCGAGCCGTGGCCGCTGAATTCGACGGCCAGGGTGCCGTCGCTGAGCATGTGATCCTGCCAGTCGATGTCGAGCACGCCGTGGTAGAGGTCTTCGGCGTCCTTCATCGGGAAACGCTTGAGCACCAGCAACACACGGTTGGCCAAGCGCGACCAGAGGCACAGGCGGTAGGCGGTTTCCATGGTTGCCATGCCACGCACGGCGGAGGTGTGCTCGCGCGCTTCTTCAAGGCCAAGCCCGACGGCTTCCTCGATGAGCAGGCCTTCAAGGCCTTTGGGGCAAGTGAGGAAGAGTTCGAAACGATCGGACATGGTAATTCCAGAGCCTTTGGCTAGTGGGCCGGCAACGCATTGCCGACCCGGTTTTCAATCAGGCGCTTTTCTGAAAGAGCGCCCGCGTGGCACGAAGGTGTGCCGTTCCATCCCCGCTGCTCGGGTTAAAAGAGCTTAGATGCCGGGACAGATAAAAAAGTTGGTGAAACAAAAAGACTGAAAGCGACCCTTCGTCGAATAGTACCCAAGCGCAAACGTGGGTCATTCTCACTTGAAGATTAACCCGCCGGGTCAGCGGGGCGCCGATCATACCGGGGTTTGCGCGTTGATCGTTGAATAAATACGCGGTTACTTATCGCCATAGCATCCTTTCCGTTACGTGCTTATGACAAAACGATCATTCCCTCGATGTGACTCATTGGTTAGAACTGAGCACAGGTTGACGTCGCAACGGCGTCAACACCTTGGCTCGCCACGCCGGCAGCGAGCCGAACGATGGCAGGTTTTTTCTGCCAGACCTCAATTGAGGTCAACGCGACACTACAGTCAACAAGTGAGGGAAACACCCTATGAGAAGACTTAAGCGTGATCCGTTGGAAAGAGCATTTTTGCGCGGATATCAATATGGCGTTGGTGGCAAATCCCGTGAGCTTTGCCCATTTACTCTACCGTCGGTACGCCAAGCCTGGATCAACGGCTGGCGAGAAGGACGCGGCGACAACTGGGACGGTATGACCGGCACTGCGGGAATCCACAGACTCAACGAACTTCACGCCGTCGGCTGACACAGGGCATTTATTCCGACACGACAATCTGAATCTGCACTGAATTAACCACGCACGTCCCTCCCGGACGGCGGGCTACGGCCCAGGGGCTCCTTCGAGGAGCCCTTTTTTATGCCTGCTACATTATTTGTGCCATACACAAAACCTGTAGGAGTGAGCCTGCTCGCGATAGCTTTCTTTCGGTCACTTCATCAGCGACTGACAGACCGCCATCGCGAGCAGGCTCACTCCTACAAGGGAACAGTGGTGTCTACGGATCAGCGCAATGCGGCGATCGCATCCACCGATTCACGAATCAGCGCCGGACCTTTATAGATGAAGCCCGAATAGATCTGCACCAGGCTCGCGCCAGCAGTGATTTTCTCCGCCGCGTGCTTGCCTTCGGTAATCCCGCCCGCGGCAATGATCGGCAAGCGCCCGGCCAACTCGCCCGACAGCACTTTCACGGTGTGGGTGCTCTTCTCACGCACCGGCGCCCCCGACAGACCGCCCGCCTCGTCGCCATGTTCCATGCCTTCGACGCCGACACGGCTCAGGGTGGTGTTGGTGGCAATCACCGCGTCCATCCCGGTTTCGAGCAGCGCCTGGGCCACCTGCGCGGTTTCTTCGTCGGTCATGTCCGGCGCAATCTTGATCGCCAGCGGCACATGCTTGCCGTGACGCAACGCCAGTTCGGCGCGGCGCGTGGCCAGATCCGCAAGCAATTGCTTGAGCGAGTCACCGAACTGCAGGCTGCGCAGGCCCGGAGTGTTCGGCGAGCTGACGTTGACGGTGACGTAGCTGGCGTGGGCGTAGACCTTGTCCAGGCAGATCAGGTAGTCGTCGACCGCACGCTCGACCGGGGTGTCGAAGTTCTTGCCGATATTGATCCCCAGCACGCCTTGGTATTTCGCCGCAGCGACCCGCGCCAGCAGGTTATCCACACCGAGGTTGTTGAAACCCATGCGGTTGATGATCGCCTCGGCTTCCGGCAGGCGGAAGATCCGCGGTTTCGGATTACCCGGCTGCGGACGCGGGGTCACGGTGCCGATTTCGACGAAACCGAAACCCAGTTGCGCAAAGCCATCGATGGCCGCGCCATTCTTGTCCAGACCTGCCGCCAGCCCCACCGGGTTCGGGAACTCGAGCCCCATGACGGTCACCGGCATCTTCGCCGGTGCCTTGCTCAGCAAGCCGTTGAGACCCAAACGTCCGCCCGCGCCGATCAGATCCAGCGACAGATCGTGGGAGGTTTCCGGGGAAAGTTTGAACAACAGCTGACGGGCCAGGGTGTACATGGGCGGCAATGACTCGGGCGGCGAAAAGAGGCGGCGATTATAGCCGGGCATCGTCCCCCGGCGCGAGGCGCCTGCACGAATCAGGTGACTGGCATATGCCTTGCACCGCCCTGTTCATCAGTCTGCCGACCAATGACGGCGCGCAGACCAGGACAATGGCGTCGTCCTCGGGTTTTGCCTGCGCAGAATCCGGGACGACGTTTTTTTTGAGGTAGCGTATGAACGAAACGTCCATGGGGCCTCTGGCCTGGGTCAATGGCAGCGATGCGCCGGAAAAGAGCGCGATCAATCTCGGCTTCATGGCACTGAGCGACTGCGCCTCGGTGGTGGTCGCCGCCACCCAGGGCTTCGCCCAGCCCTACGGGCTGACGCTGAACCTCAAGCGGCAGGCGTCGTGGGCCAACCTGCGCGACCAACTGGTCAGCGGCGAACTGGATGCCGCCCACAGCCTGTACGGGCTGATTTATGCGGTGCACCTGGGCATCGGCGGGATCGCCCCGACCGACATGGCAGTGCTGATGGGCCTGAACCAGAATGGCCAGAGTCTCAACCTCTCGCATGGTCTACAGCAGGCTGGCGTGAACAGTCCTGAAGCGCTGGATCGGCATGTGCACCAAAGCCGCGCAAAACTGACCTTCGCCCAGACCTTCCCCACCGGCACCCACGCGATGTGGCTTTATTACTGGCTGGCGAGCCAGGGCATTCACCCGTTGCAGGATGTCGACAGCGTGGTGGTGCCGCCACCGCAAATGGTCGCGCACCTGCAAGCCGGGCGCATCGACGGTTTTTGCGTCGGCGAACCGTGGGCAGCCAGCGCGGTGCAGCAGGATCTGGGTTTCACTTTAGCCACCAGCCAGAGCATCTGGCCCGACCACCCGGAAAAAGTCCTCGGCTGCACCCGTGAATTCGTCGAGCAATACCCGAACACAGCGCGGGCGCTGGTCATGGCCATTCTTGAGGCCAGCCGCTTTATCGAACAAAGCCCGGAGAATCGCCGCAGCACCTCGCAATTGCTCAGTGCCGCCGAATACCTCGACACCCCGGCCGCGTGCATCGAACCGCGCTTCATGGGTGACTACGCCGACGGCCTCGGCAATCGCTGGCAGGACCCGCACGCGCTGCGCTTTCATGGCGCAGGCGAGGTCAATCTGCCCTATCTCTCCGACGGCATGTGGTTCATGACCCAGTTCCGCCGCTGGGGTCTGCTGCGCGAGGATCCGGATTATCTGGCCGTCGCCCGGAAGGTTCAGCGTCTGGATCTGTACCGCGAGGCCGCCAGCGCTGTCGGTGTGGCAACTGCCCATGCAGACCTGCGCAGCAGCCAGTTGCTCGACGGCAAGGTCTGGGACGGCAGCGATCCGGCGGGCTATGCTCGCAGTTTCAAACTGCATGCCCTGAACGACGCCGCCCCCCTTCTCGCCCAGCGCTGACAGGAGACGCCAACATGTTGCGCATTCTGCTGATCAACGACACTGCGAAAAAAGTCGGCCGCCTGAAAGCGGCGCTGACCGAGGCCGGCTTCGAGGTGATCGACGAGTCAGGGCTGACCATCGACTTGCCGGCGCGCGTCGAAACGGTGCGCCCGGACGTGATCCTGATCGATACCGAGTCACCGAGCCGTGATGTCATGGAGCAAGTGGTGCTGGTCAGCCGCGACCAGCCACGGCCGATCGTGATGTTTACCGACGAACATGACCCGGGCGTGATGCGTCAGGCGATCAAGTCCGGGGTCAGCGCCTACATCGTCGAAGGCATCCACGCCCAGCGTCTGCAGCCGATTCTCGATGTGGCGATGGCACGCTTCGAGAGTGACCAGGCCTTGCGCGCGCAATTGCAGGCCCGTGACCAGCAACTGGCCGAGCGCAAGCGCATCGAACTGGCCAAGGGTTTGTTGATGAAAATGAAGGACTGCAACGAAGAAGAGGCCTACACCCTGATGCGCCGCCAGGCCATGAGCCGGCAGCAGAAGCTGATTCAGGTGGCGGAGCAGATTATTGCCATGAGTGAGTTGCTGGGCTGAGGCGTTCTCACCGCTGAAGAGCCCCTCACCCTAGCCCTCTCCCGGAGGGAGAGGGAACCGATTGGGGGATGCTCGGGAAATACGCCGACCTGCAATTTCTTTTGTGAATCCATAATCGACTCGGTCGTTCAGGTCGATGTTTGACGTCAGACACCTCGGTCAGTCCCCTCTCCCTCTGGGAGAGGGCTAGGGTGAGGGGCTTTTGCTTTTCAGCTTTTGGCACAAATCTCGCTATGTAATCCGCACAGGTAACCAACGGCGGTTGCCCCACCTACGACAAAGACGTCGCTCACCCCGTTCGCCCTCCGGCGAATCAGGTAGCGGCGTTTTTGCGTTTTGGCCCCAGTGAACGGGGCCGGTGGTGCGGCCGTGAGGCGCTCCACCTGCTGTGCATGACTCCTTTCGAGACTCTTTTCAGCCGAGGTGCGCGATGAATTCAAGCTTCTGGAAATCCGGCCATACCCCGACCCTGTTCGCGGCCTTCCTGTATTTCGACCTGAGCTTCATGGTCTGGTACCTGCTCGGCCCGCTGGCCGTGCAAATTGCCGCCGATCTGCACCTGACCACCCAGCAACGCGGCCTCGTCGTCGCCACGCCGATTCTGGCCGGTGCGGTGTTGCGCTTTGCCATGGGCATGCTCGCCGATCGCCTGTCGCCGAAGACCGCCGGGCTGATCGGCCAGGTCATCGTCATCTGCGCACTGTTCGGCGCGTGGAAACTGGGTATCCACAGTTATGAACAGGCGCTGATCCTCGGTCTGTTCCTCGGCATGGCCGGTGCGTCGTTTGCCGTGGCCCTGCCGCTGGCGTCGCAATGGTACCCGCCAGAACATCAGGGCAAAGCCATGGGCATCGCCGGCGCGGGCAACTCCGGCACTGTGTTCGCCGCACTGCTCGCCCCAGTAATTGCCGCCGCGTTCGGCTGGAGCAACGTTTTCGGATTTGCCCTGATCCCGCTGGTCCTGACTCTGGTGCTGTTTGCCTGGCTGGCGAAAAACGCTCCGCAACGGCCGAAAGCGAAAGCCATGGCCGACTACTTCAAGGCCCTCGGTGATCGCGACAGCTGGTGGTTCATGTTTTTCTACAGCGTCACCTTCGGCGGCTTCATCGGCCTGGCCAGCGCCCTGCCCGGTTACTTCAACGATCAATACGGTCTGAGCCCGGTGACCGCCGGCTACTACACCGCGGCCTGCGTGTTCGGCGGCAGCCTGATGCGGCCGTTGGGTGGTGCGCTGGCCGATCGCTTCGGTGGCATCCGCACCTTGCTGGCGATGTACACCGTTGCCGCCATCTGCATCGCCGCCGTCGGCTTCAACCTGCCAAGTTCCTACGCGGCGCTGGCGCTTTTCGTCTGCACCATGCTCGGTTTGGGCGCAGGCAACGGTGCGGTTTTCCAACTGGTGCCGCAGCGTTTTCGTCTGGAGATCGGCGTGATGACCGGGCTGATCGGTATGGCCGGCGGTATTGGCGGCTTCGCCCTGGCGGCGGGCATGGGCGCGATCAAGCAAAGCACCGGCAGTTATCAACTGGCGCTGTGGTTGTTCGCCAGCCTCGGTGTGTTGGCGTGGTTTGGCCTGCACGGCGTCAAGCGTCGCTGGAGAACCACTTGGGGTTCGGCGGCAGTAACGGCGGCGCGAGTCTGAGGCTTCAATGGCCCTGCAACTGAGTTTCGCCGAAGCCAGCGCCATCGGCCCGCGCGCGGACAATCAGGACGCCCTGCGTTCGGTGACACCGGCGCCGGCCTTGGCGCTGAGCAAGGGTTTTCTGTTCGCCATCGCCGACGGCGTCAGTCAATGCGCCGACGGCGGCCTCGCCGCGCGTTCGACCTTGCAAGCGCTGGCGCTGGACTACTACGCCACGCCGGAAACCTGGAGCGTGGCCCAGGCGCTGGATCGATTGCTGCTCGCGCAAAACCGCTGGCTGCAGGCCAATGGCGGCGGGCAACCGCTGCTGACCACGGTCAGCGCGCTGGTGATGCGCGGTCGGCGCTTCACCCTCGCGCATGTCGGCGATTGCCGGGTCTATCGCTGGCATGCCGAGCGGTTGCAGCGCATCAGCGAGGATCACGTCTGGGAGCAACCGGGCATGCAGCATGTGCTCAAACGTGCGCTCGGGCTCGATCAGCATCTGGTGCTGGACTTCCTCGACGGCGAACTGCGTGAGGGCGAAAGCTTCGTGCTGCTTAGCGACGGCGTCTGGTCGACCTTGGGCGATACCGCAATCGCGGCGGTTCTGCGTGATCAGCCGGATCTGCACAGCGCGGCGCACACTCTGGTCAACGCCGCGCATCTGGCCGGCAGTCAGGACAACGCCAGTGCCCTGCTGGTGCGCGTCGATGCGCTGGGCGAATCGAACATCGGCGATGCGCTGGTGCAACTGCAGCAATGGCCGCTGCCGCCAGCGCTGAAACCCGGACAAGCGTTCGAAGGCTGGCAGGTGCAGAGCATCGTCGGCCAGAGCCAGCAATCGCTGCTGTATCGCGTGCTCGATGGCCACGGCCAGCGGTGGCTGTTGAAGACCTTGCCGACGCGCCTGGCCGACGATCCACAGGCCGGGCAAGCGCTGCTGTCCGAGGAATGGTTCCTCAAGCGCGTGGCCGGCCGGCATTTTCCGCAAATCCATGCCTGCACCCAGCGTCAGCATTTGTACTACGTGATGCGCGAATATGCCGGGACGACGTTGGCCGTAGCGTTTCAACACGGCGGCCCGCTGCCATTGGCGCAATGGCAGGACATCGCCGAGCGCCTGCTGCGCGCGGTGGGGCTGTTGCATCGGCGGCAGATTCTGCACCGCGATATCAAACCGGAAAACCTCCTGCTGGGTGATGATGGCGAGCTGCGCTTGCTGGATTTCGGGCTGGCTTATTGCCCGGGCTTGTCGGAAGACGCGCCGGCGACATTGCCGGGAACGCCAAGCTTCATTGCTCCGGAAGCGTTTCGCGGCGAACCACCGAATGCACAGCAGGATTTGTATTCAGTTGGCGTCACCCTTTATTACCTGCTCACCGGGCATTTTCCCTACGGCGAGATCGAAGCTTTCCAGCGGCCCCGGTTTGGCGTGCCGGTCAGTGCCAGTCGCTATCGACCGGACTTGCCGGAATGGCTGGCGCAGAGTCTGGAACGCGGCGTCGCAGCCGATCCGCAGCAACGCTTTGAAACCGCTGAAGAGTGGTTGTTGGTGCTGGAACAGGGTGAGCGCCGCAGCCTGAGCGTGCGACCCCGGCCTTTACTGGAGCGGGAGCCGTTGAAGGTCTGGCGGAGCATGGCTTTGGTGGCGTTGCTGGGGAATATCGTGCTGCTGGTTTTGTTGTTTCATGGCTGAGACCGTGTTGCGGCGATCGCGAGCAGGCTCACTCCTACAATTTGGAATGCGTTCCCCTGTAGGAGTGAGCCTGCTCGCGATGGCGCCCGACTTGGCAGCGCAAACCCTCCATAGATAACGCGCCACGAACGAGCAATACGCCTCGATTCGGTGCAGAAAACGTACGTGAGCTGTAGGAAAAGCCCAATAAATCCGCGCATCCCCAAGTTGGCACAACCACTGCATTACCCCAATCACCACACATAAAGCCCAACCTTCAACGACGAAGGCTGCGCTTCCCGAGAGAACGGGACCAGGACAAAGGCGTCCTCGCTAGGCAACTAGCGGGACGCCTTTTTTTGTTTGCGCGAAATTTGTCGAGCAAGGCCCGACGGCCCACCAGAGGCCAGCCGCAGCTCCCGGAGAACCTGATGAAAAAACTCAAACTGGTGATGATCGGCAACGGCATGGCCGGGGTGCGTACCCTGGAAGAACTGCTCAAGCTGAGCGACGAACTCTACGACATCACCGTCTTCGGCGCCGAACCGCACACCAACTACAACCGCATTCTGCTGTCGCCAGTGCTGGCCGGGGAGCAGACATTCGAAGAGATCGTCCTCAACGACCTCGACTGGTACCTGGAAAACAACATCAAGTTGCTGCTCAACCGCAAAGTCGTGGAGATCGACCGGGTCAAACGCCGGGTAATCGCCGAGGACGGCACCGAGGCCGAATACGATCGCCTGCTGATCGCCACCGGCTCGACCCCGTTCATTCTGCCAATCCCCGGCAACACTTTGCAGGGCGTGATCGGCTACCGCGACATTGCCGACACCCAGGCCATGATCGACACCGCCAGGACCCACAAACACGCCGTGGTCATCGGCGGCGGCCTGCTCGGCCTCGAAGCGGCCAACGGCCTGATGCTGCGCGGCATGCACGTCACCGTGGTGCACCTCGGCGAATGGCTGCTGGAGCGGCAACTGGACAAGACCAGCGGCCAGTTGCTGCAATCAGCGTTGGAGTCCCGTGGCCTGCATTTCCGCCTGTGCGAACAGACCCAGGCCCTGCACGACGCCGGCAATGGCCGGGTCGGCTCGGTGCAGTTCAAGAACGGCGACATCATCCCTGCGGATCTGGTGGTGATGGCCGCTGGCATCCGCCCCAACACGGAACTGGCGGAAAAGGCCGGCATCCCGTGCAATCGCGGGATTCTGGTCAACGACACCCTGCAAACCTACGACCCGCGCATCTACGCGATCGGCGAATGCGCCAGCCATCGCGGCATCGCCTACGGCCTGGTTGCGCCGTTGTTCGAACAGGCCAAGGTCTGCGCCAACCACCTCGCTCAACTCGGCTTCGCTCGCTATCAAGGTTCGGTGACTTCGACCAAATTGAAAGTCACCGGTATCGACCTGTTTTCCGCCGGCGACTTCATGGGCGGCGAAGGCACCGAGACCATCACCCTCTCGGACCCGATCGGCGGCGTGTACAAAAAACTGGTGATCAAGGATGACGTGCTGGTCGGCGCTTGTCTGTACGGCGATACGGCAGATGGCGGTTGGTATTTCCGGCAGATTCGTGAGAATCACGCCATCGGTGAGATCCGCGATCACTTGATGTTCGGCGAAAACGCTTTAGGCGACGTAGGACATCAGGGCCAGGACAAAGCCATGGTCATGGCGGACAGCGCCGAAGTCTGCGGCTGCAATGGTGTGTGCAAGGGCACCATCGTCAAGGCCATTCAGGAACACGGTCTGTTCAGCGTCGATGAAGTGAAAAAACACACCAAGGCCGCCAGCTCCTGCGGTTCCTGCGCCGGGCTGGTCGAGCAGATCCTGATCAATACCGTGGGTGGCGCGGCGGACGTCAAACCGAAAAGCGAAAAAGCCATCTGCGGTTGCAGCGATCTCAACCACGGGCAGATTCGCCAGGCGATCCGCCAGGAACATCTGCTGACCATCGCCGAGACCATGAGCTACCTCAACTGGCGCACGCCGAACGGCTGCGCGACCTGCCGCCCGGCGCTCAACTATTACCTGATTTCCACCTGGCCCGGCGAAGCCAAGGACGATCCGCAATCGCGCCTGATCAACGAACGCGCCCACGCCAACATCCAGAAGGACGGCACCTATTCGGTGGTGCCACGGATGTGGGGCGGCGTGACCAACCCGTCGGAACTGCGGCGCATCGCTGATGTGGCCGATAAGTACAACGTGCCGATGGTCAAGGTCACCGGCGGTCAGCGCATTGACTTGCTGGGGATCAAGAAACAGGACCTGCCCGGCGTCTGGAAAGACCTCGACATGCCGTCCGGCCACGCCTACGGCAAATCCATCCGCACGGTGAAGACCTGCGTCGGCAGCGAATTCTGCCGCTTCGGTACACAGAACTCGACGCAGCTGGGCATCGAGCTCGAGCACGACCTGTTCAACATGTGGTCGCCGCACAAAGTGAAGCTGGCGGTGTCCGGTTGCCCACGCAACTGCTCGGAAGCGGGCATCAAGGACGTAGGAATTATCGGCGTAGACTCCGGCTGGGAGATGTACATCGGTGGCAACGGCGGGATCAAGACCGAAGTCGCCGAGTTCTTCGTCAAACTGAAAACCGCCGAAGAAGTCCGCGAATACAACGGCGCGTTCCTGCAGCTCTACCGCGAAGAAGCCTTCTACCTCGAGCGCACCGTGCACTACCTGCAACGGGTCGGCATGGAGCACATCAAGAAAAACGTGCTCGAAGACGCCGAGCGGCGCAAGGCCTTGAACGAGCGCCTGCAATTCTCCCTGTCGTTCGAACAGGACCCATGGAAAGAACGCCTGGCGCAGCCGCAACTGAAGAAAGAATTCGACGTGATCCCTGTGAAAAACCTGGAGGTGCCGGCATGAACTGGCTCGATATCTGCGCGCTGGAAGAGATCAACGCCCTCGGATCGCGGATCATTGCCGGGCCGAAAGGTGACATCGCGATTTTTCGTACAAGCGACGATGAGGTTTTCGCCCTTGATGACCGCTGCCCGCACAAGGGCGGGCCGCTATCGCAAGGCCTGATCTACGGCAAACGTGTGGCGTGTCCGCTGCACAACTGGCAGATCGACCTCGAAACCGGCGAAGCCCAGGCACCGGATATCGGCTGTGCCCACCACCATCCGGCGCGAGTCGAGAACGGTCGGGTGCAACTGGCCCTGCGGGACGCCGTCTGATGAACCGCCAGACGACCGCCTCGACCTGCTGTTACTGTGGGGTCGGCTGCGGCGTGCTGATCGAGCATGACGGCGAGCGCATCCTCGGCGTCAGCGGCGATCCGGCGCATCCGGCCAACTTCGGCAAACTGTGCAGCAAAGGCTCGACGCTGCACCTGACCGGCGACCTCGCCGCCCGCGCCTTGTACCCGGAACTGCGTCTGGGCAAAGGCCTGGCGCGCAGCCGTACTGACTGGGACAGCGCACTGGAACACGCCGCCAACGTCTTCGCCGAAACCATCGCCGAGCACGGCCCGGATAGCGTGGCGTTCTACATTTCCGGGCAGTTGCTCACCGAGGACTACTACGCCTTCAACAAACTCGCGCGGGCGCTGGTCGGCACCAACAATATCGACAGCAATTCGCGGCTGTGCATGTCCTCGGCGGTAGTCGGCTACAAGCGCAGTCTCGGCGCCGACGCCCCGCCGTGCAGCTATGAAGATCTAGAACTGAGCGACTGCGTGATGATCGTCGGCAGTAACATGGCCTACGCCCATCCGGTACTTTTTCGCCGGTTGGAGGAAGCCAAATCCCGTCGTCCGCAGATGAAAGTCATCGTCATTGACCCGCGTCGCACCGACACATGCGATTTGGCTGACCTGCATCTGGCGATTCTTCCGGGCACCGATGTCGCTTTGTTCCATGGGATTTTGCACCTGCTGCTGTGGGAAGACTGGGTCGATCGCGATTTCATCAAGGCGCACACCGAAGGCCTCGGCGAACTTAAAACGCTGGTGCGCGACTACACCCCGCAGATGGTTTCGCAGCTGTGCGGCATCAGCATCGAGCAGTTGCAGCAATGCGCGGAATGGGTCGGCACCGCGCCGAGCTTCCTGTCGCTGTGGTGCATGGGCCTGAACCAGTCCAGCGCCGGCAGCGCGAAAAACAGCGCGCTGATCAACCTGCACCTGGCCACCGGGCAAATCGGCCGTCCCGGTGCAGGACCTTTCTCTCTCACCGGTCAGCCAAACGCCATGGGTGGGCGGGAAACCGGCAGTCTGTCCAACCTGCTACCGGGCCATCGCGACGCCGCCAACCCCGAACATCGCGCCGAGGTGGCGGCATATTGGGGCGTGGAAAGCTTGCCTGAGGCGCCGGGGCTGAGCGCCATCGAACTGTTCGAAAACCTGCGCAGCGGCAAGATCAAGGCGCTGTGGATTGCCTGTACCAACCCGGCGCAATCGATGCCGGATCAGAACGCAGTTCGCGCAGCGCTTGCGGCCTGTCCCTTTGTGGTATTGCAGGAAGCCTTTCGCACCACCGAGACCGCCGCGTTCGCCGACCTGTTATTGCCCGCCGCCAGTTGGGGCGAGAAGGAAGGCTCGGTGACCAACTCCGAGCGGCGCATTTCCCACGTACGCAAAGCGGTTGTCGCACCGGGCGAAGCGCGGCCGGACTGGGCGATCACGGTGGATTTCGCACAGCGTCTGGAGAAACGTCTGCGTCCTCAGCAGCCGAGCCTGTTCGCCTTCGACCAGCCTTCGCAGTTGTTCGATGAATTCAAATGGCTGACCCAAGGCCGCGACATGGACCTTTCCGGCATCAGTCATGCGTTGATCGACGAGATCGGCCCGCAGCAATGGCCCTTCCCCGCCGGCGCCCGCCAAGGCACGCCACGCTTGTACGGCGACGGCATTTTTCCCACTGCCAATGGCCGCGCGCAGTTCATTGCCGAGCCGTATCGCGCCGCCAGGGAACAACGCGATGCGCGCTTCCCGCTGACCCTGATCACCGGGCGCCTGCGCGACCAGTGGCACGGCATGAGCCGCACTGGCACCGCGGCGCAGTTGTTCGGTCACGTCAGCGAAGCCGTGCTGAGCCTGCACCCGGACGAGATGCGCCGGCATCGTTTGCAGCCCGGCGATCTGATCAATCTGAAAAGCCGTCGTGGCGCTGTGATTGTCGCGGTCGGCAGCGATGACAGCGTGCGTCCGGGCCAGGCATTTCTGCCGATGCATTGGGGTGACCGTTATCTCAAGGGCGGCGTTAACAACCTGACCCAGCCGGCATTCGATCCGCTGTCCAAGCAACCCGAGCTCAAGCACAGCGGCGTGCGTCTGGAGGCAGTCAACCTGCCATGGCAACTGTTCGCTCTGATCGAGGGTGATGTTCAACGGCATTTCGAGACGCTACGACCGCTGTGCGAGGCGTTTTCCTACGTCAGCCTCAGCCTTGTCGGTCGGGAGCGGCCGGCGTTGTTGATACGCGCGGCACACGCCGAGGCACCGGATCCGCAGTTACTGGGCGAGATCGACCGGTGCCTGTCGCTGCTGGATGGCCCGGTTCTGGCTTACGACGATCCGCGTCGCGCTATTGGCAAGCGGGTGCGCATCGAAAATGGCCGTATCACCGCCATTCGCCTGGCCGGCGAAACCCTGGCGCAGCACTGGCTGCAGAGCCTTTGGCTGGAGGGCCGCGCCGACCAGCAACTGCGGCGCTGGCTCCTCGCGCCAATGAGCGCACCGCCGGGCGCTGTCGGCGCCATCGCGACTGACAAGACGCTGTGCAATTGCGAAAACGTCAGCCTCAACGCAGTCTGCGCCGGCATCCGCCAGGGCCTGGATCTGCAAGGCCTGAAAAAAACTCTTCGATGCGGTACGCAATGCGGTTCCTGCGTGCCGGAAATCAAGCGTCTGCTGGCTGCCGAAGCGCGGCCGGTCGCGGTCATTCAATGAGGACAACACCATGAATGCGAAAGTCTGGCTGGTGGGCGCAGGCCCTGGCGATCCGGAATTGCTGACGCTCAAGGCAGTGCGCGCGCTGCGCGAAGCCGCTGTGGTGATGATCGATGATCTGGTCAACGAGGCCGTGCTCGAGCACTGCCCCGGTGCACGGGTCATTGCCGTCGGCAAACGCGGCGGCTGCCGCTCGACACCGCAGGCATTTATCCATCGGTTGATGTTGCGTTATGCCCGTCAGGGTAAATGCGTGGTGCGGCTCAAGGGCGGCGACCCGTGCATTTTCGGTCGGGGTGGTGAAGAAGCGCAGTGGTTGCGCGAGCGCGGTGTTGAAGTGGAACTGGTCAACGGCATCACCGCTGGGCTGGCCGGGGCGACACAGTGCGATATTCCGCTGACGTTGCGGGGCGTGGCGCGCGGGGTGACGTTGGTGACCGCGCACACCCAGGATGACAGCCAGTTGAACTGGCAGGCATTGGCGCAAGGCGGGACGACGCTGGTGATCTATATGGGGGTGGCCAAACTGGGCGAGATTCGCGACCAGCTGTTGGCGGGAGGGATGGCGGCGGATACGCCGGTGGCAATGATCGAAAATGCCTCGTTGGCGCATCAGCGGGAGTGTCGCAGTGATCTGAGCGCGATGGCTGAGGATGCCTCAGCGTTCGAGTTGAAGAGCCCGGCGATTCTGGTGATTGGTGCAGTGGCGGCTGTTGCCCAAGAGCAAAAGATCGCAGCCTTCGGCAGCTCCTGCACGGCGTACGGCGTGCAAGCGCTTTAAGCTCCGTAACCAAATCGCGGACAAAGAAAAGCCCGGCCTGAGCCGGGCTTTTCCATCAGCGGCAGCTAATTACTTAGCTTGAGCTTCGACCTGCGCTTCTACGCGACGGTTTACAGCGCGGCCAGCGTCAGTTTTGTTGTCAGCAACTGGGCGGGATTCGCCGTAGCCAACAGACTGAACGCGGGACGATTCAACACCGTACTGGTTGGTCAGAACCTGCTTAACGGCGTTTGCACGACGCTCGGACAGTTTCTGGTTGTAAGCGTCAGGACCGACGGAGTCAGTGTGACCTTCAACAGTAGTGGTGGTGGATGGGTACTGCTTCATGAAGTCAGCCAGGTTTTTGATGTCGCCGTAGCTGTTAGGCTTGACTACCGACTTGTCGAAGTCGAATTTCACGTCCAGCTCAACACGAACAACTTCAGCAACTGCTGGGCAGCCATCAGCGTCAACGGTTACGTTGGCTGGGGTGTCCGGGCACTTGTCAACGTTGTCGCAAACGCCATCGTTGTCACTGTCGGAGCAGACTTCAGCAGGTGCTGGAACTGGAGCAGCAGCTGGTTTGGAGCCGCCACCGAAGTTCACACCGATACCGACGCTAGGAGCCCACTCGGTGTCGCCCTGGTCGATGTTGTACTGAGCTTCAACGCCGGCACGGGCGTAGAAGTTCTCGGTGAAGTACAGCTTGGCACCGCCGCCAACGTTGGCGAAGGTGGAACGGTTACGACCGTTCGAACCGTTCTGGTCGATGCTCTGGTCAGAGAAACCGGCCGAAACGTATGGACGAATCATGTCGCCTGGGTTGTTGAAGTGGTACAGAGCGTCCAGAGCGGTGTTAGCGCCTTTGACGTTCTTGCCATCGTCGGCACGTACGTTGTGCACTTCGTCGTAGCCCAGACGCAGTTCAACGTCGTCGGTCAGGAAGTAACCGATCGAACCGCCGAACAGGTTGCCGTTGTTCTTGAAGTTACGAGCGCTGTCGAATTGTTCTTTCTTAGCGAAGCCTTCGATTTCAACTGCGCCTTGGCCTTGTGCCAGAGCGCCGAACGAAGTGGCGGCAATCAGAGAACCAATGGCCAAGCCCAAGGTGTTTTTCAGTTTCATCCGTTAAATCCCCATCTGGTGATTGTGAAGCAGTCCCGCAAACCGGGGGACAACTCGGCGGCAAGTCTATCAGAACTTGCCTACACGTAAGAGATATTTGCGCTGAACTAAGTTTCAGCAATGCCTGCAAATTTCTCACGCAATTTATCTAGAGCGCGTTTGTAACGCATTTTTGTCGCACTCAAACCCATGTGCATGATGTCTGCGATCTCCTGAAACTCCAGCTCTGCGACAAATCGTAGCACCAGAATTTCGCGGTCAATCGGATTCACATACACCAGCCAGCGATCAAGCCCACCCTTCTCCTCCGGCTTCGGCGCCTTTTCTTCAGACGCTTCTTCAAGAGGGTCCAGACTGAGAGCGTCCATCAAGCGACGCTTACGCCGTTCCTTCCGATACTGCGTGATGCATTCGTTGTAAGTGATGCTGTAAAGCCAGGTTTTGAACTTCGATTTCCCCTCGAAGTTCTTCAGGCCGTACAGCACCTTCAGCATCACTTCCTGACAGACATCGTCTGCGTCGCGATCGTTCCCAAGATATCTCGCGCAGACGTTAAATAATGTTCGCTGGTAACGCCGCATCAACTCTTCGTAGGCGCGCGTTACGTGAAACAGCTCGGTATGCGAGCGCGCGACCAACTCCTCATCAGAGAGCTCGCGGGGGTCGTAGCGCGTGGATAGCGGTTGGGCTTTATTCAAAACAAGTCGTGCCGACAGTCAGGTCAATGTCCGCCACAACCAGCCTCGGCTGGCATTTTGCGGCGGCATACATTAGCAGGGTTTGCCGGTTTAGCGGCTACTCACATGCTGTTCCAGCAGGATCCGATTGGAGAGAGAGACTAGCTCACCCTCATCGGTCAGCAATGTGGTTTTAACCGTGCCGATCTCTTCGATCTGGCCTTCGACCTCGCCAACACGCACTTGTTGCCCAACCTCGTACAGCTCACGCACATAGATTCCCGCAAGAATCTGACCGGCGATTTCCCGGCTTCCCAATCCCATGGCCAGCGCAACTGCCAGACCAACGGTAATCAATACGATGACAATGACATGGTTCAGCAGGTCAGTCTTGACCTCAAGCTGACTGATCGCAACCGAGATACTGATGATGATCACCAGCCCCTGCGCAATGCGTCCCAGCCCGGAAGCGTAGTCCAGGCCTACGCCTTCTGCCGCCCCGCGCACCAGTCCGTTCGCCAATTGCGCCAGCAGGACACCGACCAGCAGCACCAGCGCGGCGCCGAAAACCTTCGGCAGATACAACGCCAGCATGTCCAGCGTAGCTGAAACTCGCTCAAGGCCAAGGGATTCTGCCGCGGAAACCAGAAAAATCAGCAGAACGAACCAGTAGACGATTTTACCGATCAATGTCGAGATTGGCACCTGCAGCCCGGCGCGCGACATCAATTTGGTCAATCCGGTGCCGCCCATCAGCCGATCGAGGCCCAGTTTGGCGAGCAATTTCGAGAGCAAGGTGTCGAGCAGTTTGGCCACGACGAAACCCAGCAGCAGCACGACCAGTGCGCCGAACAGGTTCGGAATGAAATTAGCGACTTTGGTCCACAACGCAGTCATTGCAGTGACGAGGCTCTGAGTCCAGAGATCAAGTTCCATATTCAATCAGCCTTATCAGCAGTGCGAGCAGTGGTTTTACGAAGACGGGAAACCGGCGAGACATGCGCCGAGCCATTGTTCAGGGCGATCATCAGCGCGGGCAGCCAGCGGCCCAGCAGGCTGAACAGATCACCGGCGCCGACCTGGCGGTTGGCGGTTTTGAGTACGCGGCCCAGGCACGCATCGTCGTCGCGGCTGGACGGCGAGGCGTTGAGCATGTCGCGTAGAGACTGTTCAAACGGATCGTGCATACGCACCTCTCGTGATGTCTGTGAAAGACGCGGGCAGATTTGCTCGGGTCACATGCGCCATGTTCACACCCAGCGCAAACGGCGGAACAACCACCACTGGCCGAACGCCAGGGCGAGCACCGTCAGACAGGCAATCAGGAAACCATAAGGGCTTTCGGCAAACGGAATACCGCCGACATTGATACCCAGCAGACCGGTGATGAAACTCATCGGCAAAAAGATGCAGGTAATGATGCCGAAGCGGTACATGGTGCGATTCATGTGCACGCTCAAACGCCGGTCTTCGGCCTCCAGCACAAGCCCCACGCGCTCTCGGGTCAGTTCGAGCTCCTCGAGATAGCGGGTCAGACTGTTGTTCAATTCGTTCCAGTAGTCGGCATCGTCTTCGACGAACCACGGCAGTTTTATCCGCGTCAGCTGTCCGAAAATATCCCGCTGCGGCGCGAGAAAACGCTTCAGCCCGGCCGCTCTGCGACGGATGTGCAAAATGGCGCCATGCTCGGGAGTGTACCGTTCGTCGGCGTCGAGTTTTTCTTCCTCTTCATCGACCACTTCCGACAGGCACGTGACCAGATCCTGCACTTTGTTGGTGAGGAACTGCGCCAGATACAGCATCAATTCGGAGGACGTTTTAGGACCTTTGCCCTCACCCAGCAGCGCCAGCAACTCATCGGTTGCGCGCAACGGGCGCAAACGCAGGGAAATCACGCGTTGGGCAGCAGCGAAAATCCGCACCGAGACCATGTCTTCCGGCTCGGCGCCTGGATTGAGATTGACCCCGCGCAGAAACAGCAGCAGCTCGGAGTCCGGCAATGGCAACAGCCGCGGCCGGGTGTTCTCTTCCAGCAGCAGATCACAGGTGAATTCATTGAGCCCGCTGGATTTGCGCAGCCAGGTCCGGGTCTGCGGATGGCTGCGATCCCAGTGCAGCCACAGGCTTTCATGGGCCTGCAGTTGCAAATCGTCGAGTTCAGTCCGGGCTATCGAACGCGCACCGCCCTTACCGTCCAGCACCAGGGCATGCACCAGCCCCCACTGCGCGTTTTCTTCCTCGAACATCCGCATCCCTTGTCGAAAATCTTATTCAGGCATTTTCAGCGGGCTCGGCGAAACGATCACGCCGTTGTTGTCCGCATAAATGTACTGGCCCGGGTGAAACGTCACGCCGGCGAATGTCACCGGGACGTTGAGGTCGCCAATGCCGCGCTTGTCGGTTTTCATCGGGTGGCTGGCCAGCGCCTGCACGCCGAGATCGGTCTGCGCAATGACGTCGACATCACGGATGCAACCGTAGATGACCAGCCCTTCCCAACCGTTCTGCGCGGCCTTGGCGGCGATCATGTCGCCCAACAGGGCGCGGCGCAGCGAACCGCCGCCATCGACCACCAGCACTTTGCCTTTACCGTTGAGATCGGCCTGCGCCTTGACCAGCGAGTTGTCTTCGAAGCACTTGATGGTCACGATTTCGCCGCCGAAGGAATCACGGCCGCCGAAATTGCTGAACATCGGTTCCAGCACCTGCACCAGCTCCGGGTAGGCGTCGCACAGATCAGGCGTAAGGTAATGTTCCATCGAAAAACTCCTGTAAAAAGGAAGACGATCAAGGATGCCGCATGCTGATGAGACGAGTTCCGGCGGTCGCTGTTTACCTTAGTCCATGCCATGGTCGCTGACGCAACCTGAACAAACCCTGAAACGTAATCGCTAAACAGTCACGAAATATGACCGGAACCGCACAATGCGTCATATCTTAGCCGCAAGCCAGGCCGAACGGAACGCCCCTCAGACGGCAGCGGCCAGATTCGCTGCCTGCCCCGGCAACGGTGTCTGCTGATCGCTCAGCCAGCGCGCCACCAGCGGCCACACCTCAGCCTGCGCTGCTTTGCTTACCAGCATTTCGACGTGGCCGAAATTATCCGAGAAGCCTTGCTCACGGCCCAGGTTGATGAACTGCTTGTGCTCGGAGCCGATCTGCTCGAACAGCTTGCGGCAGGCCCACGCCGGATCCTGATGATCCCCCGCTGCCGTCACGGCCAGCACCGGCACCTGAACCTCGGCGAGCCCGGCCCACCAATCCTTGTCCTTGTCGCCAAAGCGGCCGAACAAGCCGTACCAGCGCATGCTTTCGATGGCCAGACCGATCGGCTCATCTTCCGGGCCACGTTTGAGGCGTGAGCCGGACAATTGCGCGAAGCGCTTGAGAATAAAGCGCCCGCCCCACTCCACCGGTGGAATCTTCAGTGGCCAATAGGTGCGGCTGACCTGCGTCCCGAAAAACGCCGCCGAGGCCACTGCCGGTTCGCCAAGGTATTCCCCACCGAGTGCGGCCGCCAGAGTGATGCCACCCAGAGAATGGCCGATCCAGTGCGGGATCTGTCCGCTCTGCTCGCGAACAAACGCGGCGATTGCCGGCAGATCGTAGCGGGCATAATCGGCCACGCGGTTGCGCCGGTAGTCTTCGTTACGCTGAGACAGGCCGTGACCGCGCATTTCCGGGATCCACACGTCGAAGCCCAGCCGCGTCAGATACGCGCCGAGCCCGAGGCCTTTGGGGGAAAACCAGAAACGCCGATTGGAAAAGCTGCCATGCAACAGGATCACCGGCACGCCGCGTGGCGCCGAGTCATCGGCCATGCCCAGGCGGGTGACAGCGATCTCCACGGACCAGTCCGGACTATTGCCGGGTTTCAATCGATAGACGTCTTCGCTCAGATCGCCGCGCCGCTCGGCGCTGATCAGCGCGACAGGAAACAGGTTGCTGCTGCTTTGCATAATGCTCTTGCACAAAAAAGGGCGGCATCCGATGGAGCCCGCCCTACTTCAATCTCAAGGCCCGGCCCCTTGTAGGAGTGAGCCTGCTCGCGATGGCGGTGTGTCATTCGAATCACTGCTGACTGTCATGACGCTATCGCGAGCAGGCTCACTCCTACAGGGGACGCGGCCCGTTCACATGTTGATCAAGCCTGCGCCTGACCTTCGGCGAGGAAGAACCAGGTTTCCAGCACGGTGTCCGGGTTCAGCGACACGCTTTCGATGCCCTGTTCCATCAGCCACTTGGCCAGATCCGGATGGTCGGAAGGACCCTGACCGCAGATGCCGATGTACTTGCCGGCCTTGTTGCACGCCTGAATGGCGTTGGCCAACAGCTTCTTCACCGCCGGATTACGCTCGTCGAACAAGTGAGCGATGATCCCCGAGTCGCGATCCAGACCCAGCGTCAGTTGGGTCAGGTCGTTGGAGCCGATCGAGAAACCGTCGAAGAATTCGAGGAATTCCTCGGCCAGAATCGCGTTGGATGGCAGTTCGCACATCATGATCACGCGCAGACCGTTTTCGCCGCGCTTCAAGCCATTTTCGGCGAGCAGATCGACCACCTGGCTGGCTTCGCCGAGAGTCCGGACGAACGGCACCATGATTTCCACGTTGGTCAGGCCCATCTCGTTGCGCACACGCTTCAGCGCGCGGCATTCGAGTTCGAAGCAGTCGCGGAACGATTCGCTGATGTAACGCGAAGCGCCACGGAAGCCGAGCATCGGGTTTTCTTCTTCCGGCTCGTAGAGCTTGCCGCCGATCAGGTTGGCGTATTCGTTGGACTTGAAGTCCGACAAGCGCACGATGACTTTTTTCGGCGTGAACGCAGCAGCCAGGGTGCTGATGCCTTCCACCAGTTTGTCGACATAGAAGTCGACCGGGTCGCTGTAACCGGCGATGCGCTTGTCGACGCTGTCCTTGATGTCCTGCGGCAGGCCATCGTAGTTCAACAGCGCTTTCGGGTGCACGCCGATCATGCGGTTGATGATGAATTCCAGACGCGCCAGACCGACGCCGGCGTTCGGCAACTGCGCGAAGTCGAAAGCGCGATCCGGGTTGCCGACGTTCATCATGATCTTGAACGGCAGCTCCGGCATGGCATCGACGGAGTTCTTCTTGATGTCGAAGCCCAACTCGCCTTCGAAGATGTAACCGGTGTCGCCTTCGGCGCAGGATACGGTCACGCCCTGGCCATCCTTCAGCAACTGGGTGGCGTTACCGCAACCGACCACCGCCGGAATGCCCAGCTCACGGGCGATGATCGCCGCGTGGCAGGTACGCCCGCCACGGTTGGTCACGATGGCGCTGGCGCGCTTCATCACTGGTTCCCAGTCCGGGTCGGTCATGTCGGAGACCAGCACGTCGCCCGGCTGGACCTTGTCCATCTCGGAAACGTCTTTGATGATCCGCACTTTGCCGGCGCCGATGCGCTGGCCGATCGCGCGACCTTCCACCAGCACAGTGCCGGTTTCTTTCAGCAGGTAACGTTCCATGACGTTGGCCTGGGTGCGGCTTTTCACGGTTTCCGGACGCGCCTGGACGATGTACAGCTTGCCGTCGTCACCGTCCTTGGCCCACTCGATGTCCATCGGGCAGCCGTAGTGCTTCTCGATGATCATCGCCTGTTTGGCCAGCTCGCTGACTTCGGCGTCGGTCAGGCAGAAACGCGCGCGTTCGGCCTTGTCGACGTCGACGGTCTTGACCGAACGACCGGCCTTGGCCTCGTCGCCGTAGATCATCTTGATGGCTTTGCTGCCCAGGTTGCGCCGCAGGATGGCCGGACGACCGGCCTCCAGCGTGCCCTTGTGCACATAGAATTCATCCGGGTTGACCGCGCCTTGTACGACGGTTTCGCCCAGGCCGTAGGCGCCAGTGATGAACACCACGTCACGGAAACCCGATTCGGTATCGAGGGTGAACATTACGCCGGCGGTGCCGGTTTCCGAACGCACCATGCGCTGCACGCCAGCGGACAGGGCGACCAGTTTATGGTCGAAGCCCTGGTGCACGCGGTAGGAAATCGCACGGTCGTTGAACAGCGAAGCGAACACCTCTTTGGCGGCGCGGATAACGTTTTCCACACCACGGATGTTCAGGAAGGTTTCCTGCTGACCGGCGAAGGAAGCGTCCGGCAGGTCTTCGGCGGTGGCGGAAGAACGCACGGCCACGGCCACGTCAGGGTTGCCGGCCGACAGCGCGGCGAACGCGGTGCGGATCTCGGTGTTGAGTTTTTCCGGGAACTCGGCGTCCATGATCCATTGGCGGATCTGTGCGCCGGTCTTGGCCAGGGCATTGACGTCGTCGACGTCGAGCGCGTCGAGGGCCTTGTGGATCTGATCGTTCAGGCCGCTCAGTTCGAGGAAGTCACGATAGGCCTGAGCCGTCGTGGCGAAGCCGCCGGGGACCGAAACACCGGCGCCTGCCAGGTTACTGATCATCTCGCCCAGGGATGCGTTCTTGCCCCCCACATGCTCAACATCGTGTTTGCCGAGCTTATCGAGGGAAACTACGTACTCTACCAAGGTGATCTCTCCACTAACTGTGTTGGAAAAGCTCAGAAACCGGCGGCCCGGGGGAGCCTTGGCCGGTTGTATGGCCTGGACCTGGAAAATAAGTGAGAATGCGGGCCAATGGCGGCCGGCAAATCGCGCCTATCATATCCAAGAATGCTCATTAGTCTAAGGCCCAAGGTGCAAATGAAACGATCTGCTTTCTTCATCTCCGATGGCACCGGCATTACCGCCGAAACCCTGGGTCAAAGCCTCTTGGCGCAGTTCGAAAACATTACCTTCAGCAAGTTCACGCGGCCCTACATCGACAGCGTGGAAAAAGCGCGGGCCATGGTACAACAAATCAACAAAGCCGCTGAAACCGACGGCTTTCGGCCGATCATCTTCGACACCATCGTCAATCAGGACATTCGTGAGATTCTCGCAACGTCCAATGGTTTCATGATCGACATTTTCTCGACCTTCCTCGCGCCGCTCGAACAGGAGCTCACCGAGCATTCTTCCTACACCGTGGGCAAGTCCCACTCCATCGGGCACAACTCCAATTACATGGAGCGCATCGAGGCGGTGAACTTCGCCCTCGACAACGATGACGGCGCGCGCACCCACTATTACGACAAAGCCGATCTGATACTAGTGGGCGTGTCGCGATGCGGCAAAACCCCGACGTGTCTGTACATGGCCATGCAGTTCGGCATCCGCGCGGCCAACTATCCGCTCACCGAAGACGACATGGAGCGCCTGACCCTGCCAACCGCCCTGCGCGCCCACCAGCACAAGCTGTTCGGGCTGACCATCGACCCTGATCGCCTCACCGCGATCCGCAACGAGCGCAAGCCCAACAGCCGCTATTCGAGCTACGCCCAGTGCGAATTCGAAGTGCGCGAAGTGGAAAACCTGTTCCGCCGCGAGAACATCCCGCACATCAATTCCACGCATTTTTCCGTGGAAGAGATTTCGGCGAAGATTCTCGTGGAGAAAGGGGTTGAGCGGCGGTTCAAGTAGTCCGGCGTCGCCTGATCTGGCGCCTTCGCGAGCAGGCTCGCTGCCACAATGGACCTGCATCGTAACGACTGTGGGAGCGAGCCTGCTCGCGAAGAACGATAACGCGGTCTGTCAGAGCACAAACAGGTCGATGAATCGATGCACCGGCGTGGCTTCAAGCCGCGCCTGATCCTCGCACAGCGCAAAAATCTCAGCGCAACGCTGGCCAGCGAAACGCGTGGCGAGGTTGGTCTTGAACTTGTCCTCCAGCAACGGAATGCCTTCGGCGCGACGGCGGCGATGGCCGATCGGGTATTCCACCACCACGTTTTCGGTGCTGCTGCCGTCCTTGAAAAACACCTGCACGGCATTGGCAATCGAGCGTTTGTCGGCTTCGAGGTATTCGCGGGTAAACCGTGGTTCTTCGACGATGACCATTTTCTCGCGCAACACATCAATGATCGGGTGCGCCTTGTGGAAGTCGTCTTCGTAGTGCTCGGCCACCAGATTGCCAAATGCCAGCGGCACGGCGGTCATGTATTGCAGACAATGATCGCGGTCGGCAGCGTTGGCCAGCGGGCCGACCTTGGAAATGATGCGGATCGCCGATTCGTGGGTGGTGATGACGATGCGGTCGATCTCGTGCAGGCGATTGCGCACCTGCGGATGCAAGGTTACCGCCGCCTCGCAGGCGGTCTGCGCATGGAACTCGGCGGGGAAGCTGATCTTGAACAGCACGTTTTCCATCACGTAACTGCCGAACGGCCGGGAAAAGCTGAAAGCGCGTTTGCCCTCAGGCTTCAGCGCCAGATCGTTGTTGGTGTGGCTGAACGATACGTCATAAAAGCCCCACTGCTTCGCGCTCAGCACCCCGGGAATGCCCATCTCACCGCGCATGGCGATGTCGGCCAGCCTTACACCGCGACTCGCCGCATCCCCCGCCGCCCAGGATTTCCGCGAGCCGGCGTTGGGCGCATGCCGATAGGTGCGTAGCGCCTGACCGTCGGCGAAGGCATGGGACAGCGCCGCCAACAGCTGCTCGCGATTGGCTCCCATCAGTCTGGCGCTGACGGCGGTTGAAGCGACTTTCACCAGAATGACGTGATCGAGTCCTACGCGGTTGAAAGAGTTTTCCAGGGCGATCACGCCTTGAATCTCGTGGGCCATGATCATCGCTTCCAGCACATCGCGAAGGGTCAGTGGTGCTTCACCGTTGGCGATGCGTTGCTGCGACAGGTGATCGGCCACGGCGAGGATGGCGCCGAGGTTGTCCGACGGATGGCCCCATTCGGCGGCGAGCCAGGTGTCGTTGTAATCGAGCCAGCGGACGATGCAGCCGATGTCCCACGCGGCTTTGACCGGGTCGAGCCGGTAACTGGTGCCGGGCACTCGCGCACCGAACGGCACGATCGTGCCCTCGACAATGGGTCCAAGATGCTTGGTGCATTCGGGAAAACGCAGAGCCAGCAGACCGCAGCCCAGCGTGTCGATCAGGCAGT
Organism: Pseudomonas sp. HN2; assembly: GCF_020736465.1. Classification (NCBI taxonomy): domain Bacteria; kingdom Pseudomonadati; phylum Pseudomonadota; class Gammaproteobacteria; order Pseudomonadales; family Pseudomonadaceae; genus Pseudomonas; species Pseudomonas sp. HN2. The sequence continues at coordinate 1,983,327 of NZ_CP085885.1, read as the reverse complement.
TGCGCGCGGTGTTCAGCGCTTCGGCGGATTCGGGCTTGAAGGTGAGGACGTAATCGGCGATGTCCTGCAGGACATGGTCGTAGTCGGGGCGGTTGTTCAGGTCGACGTTGGCGCTCATGGTGGTTCTCCTGTTCGGGGAAATGAGTGGTTGGGTCTTCCTCAAGGGCTTGGCTGGTTTATGGTTGGTGATGTCTGGTTTCTTTGTGTTGTGTCAGAGGGTAGCCCCTCACCCTAGCCCTCTCCCGAGGGAGAGGGGACCGATTGGGGGATGCTGGGGAGGTTCACCGGCCTGAAAGTCCATCGCTGAATCCATAATCGCCAACCTGCGTGGTCGACGAATCACAGTAGATACTTCTTCCTCGCCCCAGATCGCCGATTCCCTGCTGAATCCATAATCGCCTCGGTCTTTCAGGTCGATGTACCACGCAAGACACCTCGGTCGGCCCCCTCTCCCTCTGGGAGAGGGCTGGGGTGAGGGTAAAATGTCGAGTCAGAACGAGTCAGCAGGCACGCGGACGTAACCTTCCATGAGCACCCGGGCACTGCGGCTCATGATGGCCTTCTTCACCACCCACTCGCCGTTTTCCAGCGTCGCCTCAGCGCCCACACGCAGCGTTCCCGACGGATGGCCGAAACGCACGGCAGTGCGTTCAATCCCACCCGCAGCAAGATTGACCAACGTGCCGGAAATCGCCGCCGCTGTGCCGATCGCCACCGCGGCCGTGCCCATCATCGCGTGGTGCAGTTTGCCCATCGACAATGCGCGTACCAGCAGATCCACATCACCCGCGGCAATCGCTTTACCGCTCGACGCCACGTAATCCGCAGGCTTGGCGACAAACGCGACTTTCGGCGTGTGCTGCCGTTTCGCTGCCTCTTCCAGATTGGAAATCAGGCCCATGCGCAACGCACCGTAGGCACGAATCGTCTCGAACATCAGCAGCGCTTTCGGATCGCCGTTGATCGCGCCTTGCAGCTCGGTGCCGGTGTAACCGATGTCTTCGGCGTTGACGAAAATTGTCGGGATCCCGGCATTGATCATGGTCGCCTTGAACGTGCCGACACCCGGCACTTCCAGCTCATCGACGAGATTGCCGGTGGGGAACATCGAGCCACCGCCGCCCTCTTCCTCTGCCGCCGGATCCATGAATTCGACCTGCACTTCGGCCGCCGGAAAGGTCACGCCGTCGAGTTCGAAATCACCGGTTTCCTGCACTTCGCCGTTGGTGATCGGCACGTGGGCGATGATGGTCTTGCCGATGTTGGCCTGCCACACGCGCACCACCGCCACGCCGTTTTGCGGAATGCGGCTGGCGTCGACCAGACCGTTGCTGATGGCGAACGAGCCGACCGCGGCCGAGAGGTTGCCGCAGTTGCCGCTCCAGTCCACGAACGGCTTGTCGATGGACACTTGGCCAAACAGGTAATCGACGTCGTGATCGGCGCGGGTGCTCTTCGACAGGATTACGGTTTTGCTGGTACTGGACGTCGCGCCGCCCATGCCGTCGATCTGCTTGTCGTACGGGTCGGGGCTGCCGATCACCCGCAGCAGCAACGCATCGCGGGCCGGGCCGGGCACCTGCGCGGCTTCGGGCAGAACAGTGAGGCTGAAAAACACGCCTTTGCTGGTGCCGCCGCGCATGTAGGTGGCAGGGATTTTGATCTGTGGTGCGTGAGCCATGATTGCTCCTTTGAAGCGGCCAAGGGACTGAACACATTGGCCGCTGAACCTGTTTAAACGGCTACCGCCGCCCCTTCGAGGAAGTCCTGAGCGAAGCGCTGCAACACGCCGCCCGCCTCGTAGATCGACACTTCTTCAGCGGTATCGAGACGGCAGGTCACCGGCACTTCCACGCGCTCGCCGTTCTTGCGATGAATCACCAGCGTCAGGTCCGCACGCGGTTTGCGCGCACCGATCACGTCGTAGGTTTCGCTGCCATCGATGGCCAGGGTGTGGCGGTTGGTGCCTGGTTTGAATTCCAGCGGCAACACGCCCATGCCCACCAGGTTGGTGCGGTGAATACGCTCGAACCCTTCGGCGGCAATCGCCTCGACACCGGCCAGACGTACGCCCTTCGCCGCCCAGTCGCGGGACGAACCCTGACCGTAATCGGCGCCGGCAATGATGATCAGTGGCTGCTTGCGTTCCATGTAGGTTTCGATGGCTTCCCACATGCGCATCACTTTGCCTTCCGGCTCGACGCGGGCCAGCGAACCCTGCTTGACCTTGCCGTTTTCCACGACCATTTCGTTGAACAGTTTCGGGTTGGCGAACGTCGCACGCTGGGCCGTCAAGTGGTCGCCACGGTGGGTGGCGTAGGAGTTGAAGTCCGCCTCCGGCAAGCCCATTTTCGCCAGGTATTCGCCGGCAGCGCTGTCGAGCATGATCGCGTTGGATGGCGACAGGTGATCGGTGGTGATGTTGTCCGGCAGCACCGCCAGCGGACGCATGCCTTTCAATGGGCGGGCGCCGGCCAGTGCGCCTTCCCAGTACGGCGGACGGCGGATGTAGGTGCTCATCTCGCGCCAGTCGTACAGCGGCGCGACTTTCGGCCCGGTGTCTTCATGCACGGCGAACATCGGGATGTAGACCTGACGGAACTGCTCAGGCTTGACCGACGACTTCACCACCGCATCGATTTCTTCGTCGCTCGGCCAGATGTCCTTGAGGCGAATTTCCCGACCATCGACCACGCCCAGCACATCCTTCTCGATATCGAAACGGATGGTCCCGGCGATCGCGTAAGCAACCACCAGCGGCGGCGAGGCGAGAAACGCCTGTTTGGCGTACGGGTGAATGCGCCCGTCGAAATTGCGGTTGCCGGACAGCACGGCGGTTGCATACAGATCGCGGTCGATGATCTCTTGCTGGATCACCGGATCCAGAGCGCCGGACATGCCGTTGCAAGTGGTGCAGGCAAACGCCACGACGCCGAAACCGAGCTGTTCAAGTTCAGTGGTCAGCCCCGCTTCATCGAGGTACAGCGCCACGGTTTTCGAACCCGGCGCCAGCGAGGATTTGACCCACGGCTTGCGCGTCAGGCCGAGCTTGTTGGCGTTGCGCGCCAAGAGGCCAGCGGCGATGACGTTGCGCGGGTTGCTGGTGTTGGTGCAACTGGTGATGGCGGCGATGATCACCGCGCCGTCAGGCATTTGTCCCGGCACGTCATCCCACTGCCCGGAGATGCCTTTGGCCGCCAGCTCCGAGACCGCAACGCGGGCGTGCGGGTTGCTCGGGCCGGCCATGTTGCGCACTACCGAGGACAAATCGAAGCTCAGACCACGCTCGTATTGCGCGCCTTTCAGACTGTCGGCCCACAGCCCGGTCAATTTGGCGTATTGCTCGACCAGCTGCACTTGCTGATCTTCACGACCGGTCAGTTTCAGGTAATCGATGGTCTGCTGATCGATGTAGAACATCGCCGCCGTGGCGCCGTATTCCGGGGCCATGTTGGAGATGGTCGCGCGGTCGCCGAGGGTCAGCGCCGCCGCGCCTTCGCCGAAGAATTCCAGCCAGGCGCCGACGACTTTCTGCTTGCGCAGGTATTCGGTCAGGGCCAGGACCATGTCGGTGGCGGTGATGCCCGGTTGCAGCTTGCCGGTCAGTTCGACGCCGACACTTTCCGGCAAACGCATCCACGACGCGCGGCCGAGCATGACGCTCTCGGCTTCGAGGCCGCCGACACCGATGGCGATCACACCCAGCGCATCGACGTGCGGGGTGTGGCTGTCAGTACCGACGCACGTGTCGGGGAACGCCACGCCTTCGCGCACCTGAATCACCGGCGACATTTTCTCCAGGTTGATCTGGTGCATGATGCCGTTGCCCGGCGGGATCACATCGACGTTCTTGAAGGCCTTTTTGGTCCAGTTGATGAAGTGGAAACGGTCTTCGTTGCGACGGTCTTCGATGGCGCGGTTCTTCTCGAAGGCCTGGGCATCGAAACCGCCCGCCTCGACGGCCAGCGAGTGGTCGACGATCAGTTGCGTCGGAACCACCGGGTTGACCTGCGCCGGATCACCACCCTGCAGAGCGATGGCGTCACGCAGGCCGGCGAGGTCGACCAGTGCGGTCTGGCCGAGGATGTCATGGCAGACCACCCGCGCCGGAAACCACGGGAAATCGAGATCACGCTTGCGCTCGATCAGTTGCTTGAGCGAAGCGGTCAGCGTGCTCGGGTCGCAGCGCCGCACGAGGTTTTCCGCCAGCACGCGGGAGGTGTACGGCAGGGTGTCATAGCTGCCGGGCGCAATCGCCTCGACCGCCGCGCGGGTGTCGAAGTAATCCAGCGGCGTGCCGGGCAGGTTTTTGCGGAATTCTGTGTTCATCGGGTCAGGACTCGGGTCACGGTGATTTCAAAGGGTGAGCTGACGCCAGACTCAAGATCGCACCGTTCCTTGTAGGAGTGAGCCTGCTCGCGATAGCGGTGGATCAGTCGACATCGATGGTGAATGTCAGTCCGTCATCGCGAGCAGGCTCACTCCTACAGGGATTTGCGGTGGTTTCAAGGATCGGGTCAGCTCACCACTCAGCGACGTTCGATTGGCACGAACTTGCGCTGTTCGACGCCGGTGTACTCGGCGCTTGGACGGATGATGCGGTTGTTGGCACGCTGTTCGAACACGTGCGCAGCCCAGCCGGTCAGGCGCGAGCAGACGAAGATCGGTGTGAACAGCTTGGTCGGGATGCCCATGAAGTGATACGCCGAGGCATGGTAGAAATCGGCATTCGGGAACAGCTTCTTCTGTTCCCACATGGTCTTGTCGATGGCTTCGGAAACCGCAAACAGCACCTTGTCACCGACCTCGTCGGCGAGTTTTTTCGACCAGCCCTTGATCACCTCGTTGCGCGGATCGCTGTCCTTATAGATCGCGTGGCCGAAGCCCATGATCTTGTCTTTGCGCTCGAGCATGCCGAGGGTGCCCTTGATCGCCTCTTCCGGCGACGAGAAGCGCTCGATCATTTCCATCGCCGCTTCGTTGGCGCCGCCGTGCAACGGACCACGCAGCGAACCGATCGCCGCCGTGACGCACGAGTACAGATCCGACAGCGTCGAGGCGCAAACGCGCGCGGTGAACGTCGAGGCGTTGAATTCGTGCTCGGCGTAGAGGATCAGCGACACGTTCATGACTTTGACGTGCAGTTCGCTCGGTTTCCTGTCGTGCAGCAAATGCAGGAAGTGGCCGCCAATGGTCGGCTCGTCGCTGACGCAATCGATGCGTTTGCCGTCGTGGCTGAAGCGATACCAGTAGCACATGATCGCCGGGAACGCGGCGAGCAGACGGTCGGTCTTGTCGCGCTGCTCGGAGAAGTCTTTCTCTGGCTCGATGTTGCCGAGGAACGAGCAACCGGTGCGCATCACATCCATCGGATGCGCGTCGGCGGGGATGCGTTCAAGCACTTCTTTAAGCGCTTGCGGCAGATCGCGCAGCTTGCTCAGCTTGCTTTGGTAGTCGCCCAGTTGCGCTTTGGTCGGCAGCTCGCCGTACAGCAGCAGATAGGCGACTTCTTCAAATTGCGCGTCGGCGGCCAGTTCACGCACGTCGTAGCCGCGGTAGGTCAGCCCGGCACCGGCCTGGCCCACGGTGGACAAAGCGGTTTGCCCGGCAACCTGGCCCCGGAGTCCGGCGCCACTGAGTACTTTTGCTTCGGCCATTGCTATCTCCAATTTTTTGAATTTGTTAGGGAATCTGCAATTACGGTGTTGTTCGCAAAAGATCGCAGCCTTCGGCAGCTCCTACATCGACCGCGTTCCTGTAGGAGCTGTCGAGTGAAACGAGGCTGCGATCTTTTGATCTTTCAATCATTTTTTCGCAGCAAACAACGCATCGAGCTTCTGCTCGAACGTGTGGTAATCGATACGATCGTAGAGCTCCATGCGAGTCTGCATGGTGTCGATGACATTCTGTTGCGTGCCATCGCGGCGGATCGCCGTGTAGACATTTTCCGCTGCCTTGTTCATCGCGCGGAACGCCGACAGCGGGTACAGCACCAGGGAAACGTCGGCGCCGGCCAGTTGCTCGGTGGTGTACAGCGGGGTCGCACCGAACTCGGTGATGTTGGCGAGGATCGGCGCTTTCACGCGGTTGGCGAACAGCTTGTACATGTCCAGCTCGGTGATGGCTTCCGGGAAAATCATGTCAGCGCCGGCCTCGATGCACGCAGCCGCGCGATCGAGCGCCGACTCCAGCCCTTCCACCGCCAGCGCATCGGTACGCGCCATGATCACGAAGCTGTCGTCGGTGCGCGCATCGACTGCCGCCTTGATGCGATCGACCATTTCCTGCTGGCTGACAATTTCTTTATTGGGGCGATGGCCGCAACGCTTGGCGCCGACCTGATCCTCGATGTGAATCGCCGCCGCGCCGAACTTGATCATCGACTTGACCGTTCGAGCCACGTTGAACGCCGATGAACCGAAGCCGGTATCCACGTCCACCAGCAGCGGCAGGTCGCAGACATCGGTGATCCGCCGCACGTCGGTCAGCACGTCATCCAGCCCGGTAATGCCCAGGTCCGGCACGCCAAGAGATCCCGCGGCCACACCGCCACCGGACAGGTAGATCGCCTTGAAACCGGCGCGTTTGGCCAGCAGCGCGTGGTTGGCGTTGATCGCGCCGACCACTTGCAAAGGATGCTCGCTGGCGACCGCATCGCGGAAGCGCTGGCCCGGCGTGTTCAGGTTGGAACTCATGAGTCACCTCGTTCAGTGGCTGTCTGGTTGTGGGCGCCGTCTTCGTAGTGACGGGCGATGTTGCGTTTCGAGGCGCCGATGTGGCGGCGCATCAACAGTTCCGCGAGCTCGCCGTCACGGTCGGCGATGGCATCGAGAATGCGGTGGTGTTCGGCGAAGGCCTGGTGCGGGCGGTTCGGCGTGGTGGAAAACTGGATGCGGTACATGCGCACCAGTTGATACAGCTCGCCGCAGAGCATCTGCGTCAGCGTGCGATTGCCGCTGCCCTGGATGATCCGGTAATGAAAGTCGAAATCGCCTTCCTGCTGGTAATAACCGACGCCGGCCTGGAACGCCGCATCGCGCTCGTGGGTTTCCAGAACCCGGCGCAACTCGTCGATTTCCGCGACGCTCATGCGCTCGGCAGCGAGGCGGCAGGCCATGCCTTCGAGGGATTCGCGGATCTCGTAGAGTTCGATCAATTCGGCATGGCTGAGCGAGACCACCCGCGCCCCCACGTGCGGCACACGCACCAGCAGGCGCTGGCCTTCCAGACGGTGGATTGCCTCACGCAACGGCCCCCGGCTGATGCCATAGGTGCGCGCCAGCTCCGGCTCGGAGATCTTGCTGCCGGGGGCGATTTCGCCTTTGACGATAGCGGCCTGGATGCGCCGGAAAACGTTTTCCGAGAGCGTCTCGGAATCGTCGCCGCTGATGACGGGGGGATCGAGTTGATCCAGCATGATTGTCGACACCTCTAAATCCAATGCGGCAAAAACTAGCCAATATCGCGTGATCAGTCAAAGGATAAATAGGTATTGTCGACAATCGTCTAATAACCTAAAAAGATCGCAGCCTTCGGCAGCTCCTACAGAATGCAGGCCACCCCTTTGTAGGAGCTGCCGAAGGCTGCGATCCTTTGATCTTGCTACACGCTGCCCCAAGCGCTGGCGCCATAAAACCACCGTGCTAGAATGCCGCCCGCATTTGCGGGTCTTTCTACGGCTTGCCATAAAAAGCTGCCAGGCACACGCGGGGGCTTGCGCACGGTTGTGCGGGCACCTGAACCGATAACGGAACGCTGCGCACCAGGATTTATGAGACTCAAGCCTTTCCCCACCTTTTTTGCTCTGTTTTGCCTGCCCGGCCTCGCCGCCGCGGGGGAAAAAACCGTGTACGGCCTCAACGAATACGCTTCGCTTGACGGCATCAATCTCGAAGTCGCGGCCAAGCTCGACACCGGGGCGAAAACCGCCTCGCTGAGCGCCCGTGACATCAAACGCTTCAAACGCAACGGTGAATCCTGGGTACGTTTCTACCTGGCGATCGATGCCGCGCATTCGCACCCCATCGAACGGCCGCTCGCGCGGGTCAGCAAGATCAAGCGCCGCGCCGGCGACTACGACCCGGAAGAAGGCAAGCAGTACACCGCCCGTCCGGTGATCGAGCTGGATATCTGCATGGGCTCGGCATTGCGCAGCATCGAAGTGAACCTCACCGACCGAAGTGCGTTCCAATACCCGCTCTTGATCGGCTCCGAGGCGTTGAAACGCTTCGACGCGCTGGTCGACCCCAGTCTTAAATACGCTGCCGGCAAACCTGCCTGCACCATCGCCGCTCATACCGCCGAGTAATTTCCATGCGTTCTCTAACCTTCCACCTGAAAATCCTGATCGCCGTGCTGGTGCTGCTGGGCGTTTCGGTTACGGCCTATCAGATTTTCGTGCTCGGCATCCCGGTGACCGAAGACGCCACCGACGACCTGTGGAACATCGACGCCAAGGTCGAGTTCGTTGCCAGCACCAAGGATCCGGTGAAAATCCAGATGTTCGTGCCGCCGTTGAGCCGCGATTACGTCAGCCTCAACGAAAGCTTCATTTCCAATAACTACGGAGTCGCGGTAAACCGCGTCGACGGCAACCGCAAGGTGACCTGGTCGGCCCGGCGTGCCAAGGGCAACCAGACCCTGTATTACCGCCTGGTGTTGACCAAGCGCTATACCGCAGAAAAATCCAAGGTCAAAGGCCCGACCTTCCGCGACAGCATGGTCATCGAAGGCCCGGAAAAAATCGCCGCCGAAGCCCTGCTCGCGCCGATCCGCCAACACTCGGCCGACGTCGAAACCTTTATTGGCGAGGCGATCAAGCGGGTCAACAACGTCAACGACGATAATGTGAAGTTGCTGCTGGCCGGCGATCCGTCGACCTCGCACAAAGCCAAAATTGTTGAATTGCTGTTGTCCATTGCCCACGTCCCGGTAGAGAAAGTCCACACCATCCGCCTCGTCGCCGATCAGCCACAAACACCCGAACTGTGGCTGCGCAGCTTCAACGGCAACGACTGGCTGTACTTCAACCCGGAAACCGGCGAGCAAGGCCTGCCGACCGATCGCCTGCTGTGGTGGACCGGTGACGAAAACCTGATCACCGTCGACGGCGGCAAGAAAGCCAACGTGACCTTCAGCCTCAACAACAGCGAGATGAACGCGATCCGTCTGGCCAAGCTGACCGACGAAAACACTGACGCCAACTTCCTCGATTACTCGCTGTACGGCTTGCCCCTGCAGACCCAGCAAACCTTCATGATCATGGTGATGATCCCGATCGGCGTGCTGGTGATCCTGATCCTGCGCAACCTGATCGGCCTGCAGACCCTGGGCACGTTCACCCCGGTGCTGATCGCCCTCGCCTTCCGCGAAACGCAGCTGGGCTTCGGTATTCTGCTGTTCACGGTGATCACCGCGCTGGGCCTGTCGCTGCGCTCGTATCTCGAACATCTGAAGCTGCAAATGCTGCCGCGCCTGTCGGTGGTGCTGACCTTTGTCGTGGTGTTGATCGCGGCGATCAGTCTGTTCAGCCACAAGCTGGGGCTTGAACGCGGCTTGTCGGTGGCGCTGTTCCCGATGGTGATTCTGACCATGACCATCGAACGCCTGTCGATCACCTGGGAAGAACGCGGCGCCAACCATGCACTGAAAGTTGCGATCGGTACGCTGTTCGCCGCCTCCCTGGCGCACCTGATCATGACCGTGCCGGAGCTGGTGTACTTCGTCTTCACGTTCCCGGCGATCCTGCTGATTCTGGTCGGCTTCATGCTGGCGATGGGTCGCTATCGCGGCTACCGCCTGACCGAACTGGTGCGTTTCAAGGCCTTCCTGAAGAAGGCTGACGCCTGATGTTCGGTTTCTGGAAGACCTGGAAGGCCCTCGAGGCGCGCGGCATCATGGGCATCAATCGCAGAAATGCGGATTACGTGCTCAAGTACAACAAGCGCAGCCTGTACCCCATCGTCGATGACAAGATCCTCACCAAGGAACGCGCCATCGCCGCCGGCATTCACGTGCCGGAGCTGTACGGGGTGATCTCCACCGAGAAGGAAATCGACAAGCTCGACGAGATCATTGGCGGGCGCAGCGACTTCGTGATCAAACCGGCCCAGGGTGCAGGCGGCGACGGCATCATCGTCATCGCCGACCGTTTCGAAGGTCGCTACCGCACGGTGTCGGGCAAGATCCTCGCCCACGAAGAGCTGGAGCACCACATCTCGAGCATCCTCACCGGCCTGTACTCGCTGGGCGGTCACCGCGACCGCGCGCTGATCGAATACCGCGTGACCCCGGACCAGATCTTCAAAAGCATCAGCTACGAAGGCGTGCCGGACATCCGCATCATCGTGCTGATGGGTTACCCGGTGATGGCGATGTTGCGTCTGCCGACCCGCCAGTCTGGCGGCAAGGCCAACCTGCACCAGGGCGCCATCGGCGTTGGTGTGGATCTGGCGACCGGCCTTACGCTGCGTGGCACCTGGTTGAACAACATCATCACCAAACACCCCGACACCACCAACGCGGTGGACGGCGTGCAACTGCCCTACTGGGATGGTTTCATGAAACTCGCCGCCGGCTGCTATGAGCTGTGCGGACTGGGTTACATCGGCGTGGACATGGTGCTCGATCAGGAAAAAGGCCCGCTGATTCTCGAACTGAATGCGCGGCCGGGGCTGAATATCCAGATTGCCAACGATTGCGGACTGACTTTGCGCACCCATGCGGTGGAAGCGCGACTGGAAGAGCTGAAGGCGCGTGGCGTGACGGAATCGGCTGAGGAGCGGGTGGCGTTTACTCAGGAGATGTTTGGGCATATTCCTGCCGTCGAGGGCTGACCCAGAATCGGGTCGCGGCCTTCGCGAGCAGGCTCGCTCCCACATTGGAATGCATTCCACCCTGTGGGAGCGAGCCTGCTCGCGAAGTCGGACTTCCTGCCAACACTAGCCTCAACCCTGCCGCCAATCTGCCAATACCCGACGTCCCCTCTAGGAGCAATTCCCGCAGAGGACTACAATCCCCACCCCGCCTCAACGGCCGATCTGCCCCACCCATGTTGACCTGTTCCGTACATCCGCTGCCCTACCGCGCCAATCCCGCCAACTATTTCGCGGCCATCCGCAACGCCCCCGGCGCCGTGCTGCTCGACAGCGGCCGGCCGAGCGCCGAACGCGGGCGTTATGACTTGCTCAGCGCCTGGCCGCTGGAACAACTGGCGGTATTGCCGGACGAAAGCGGTGCGCACTTCCTCCAGCGCCTGCGCGACAACCTCAGCCGCTTGGGTGAGGCACAATTGCCTGCCGGGTACGAATTGCCGTTCGCCGGCGGACTGATCGGTTATTTGAGCTACGACTTCGGCAGGCATCTGGAAAACCTGCCAAGCGAGGCGCTGGATGACCTGCAGTTACCCGATGCGCGTTTCGGCTTGTATGAATGGGCGCTGGTCAGCGATCACCAGGCGCAAACCAGCCAATTGGTCTTTCATCCATCGCTTGCTGACAGTGAACGGCAACGACTGGTGATTCTGTTCACCCGGCCCACAGCTGAGACGTTGACCCCGTTCAAACTCAACCAGCCAATGACGGCCGATCTCTCGGCTGACAATTACCGCCAGGCATTCGAGCGTATTCAGAATTACATCCAGGCTGGCGACTGCTATCAGGTCAATTTCGCGCAACGCTTCCGCGCGGAATGCCAGGGCGATCCTTGGCTGGCTTATTGCGCATTACGCCAAGCCTGCCCGACGCCGTTCTCCGGTTTCCAGAGCCTGCCCGACGCTGGCGCGGTGCTTAGCCTGTCACCAGAGCGCTTCGTCAGAGTCAGCCAGCGCCAGGTCGAAACCCGTCCGATCAAAGGCACCCGCCCCCGCGGCCAGACCCCAGCCGAAGACGCCGCCAACGCCGCCGAACTGTTGGCCAGCCCTAAGGATCGCGCGGAAAACCTGATGATCGTCGACCTGCTGCGCAACGACCTCGGGCGCACCTGCCGCATCGGCTCGGTGCGCGTGCCGGAGCTGTTCAGTCTGGAGAGCTATCCGAATGTACATCACCTGGTCAGCAGCGTGACCGGTGAACTGGCGGCAGAGCGTGATGCGCTGGATCTGATCGCCGGCAGCTTCCCCGGCGGGTCGATCACCGGCGCACCAAAGATTCGGGCGATGCAGATTATCGACGAGCTGGAGCCGACCCGGCGCGGTTTGTATTGCGGATCGTTGCTGTACCTGGACGTGCGCGGTGAGATGGACAGTTCCATCGCCATTCGCAGTCTGCTGGTCAAGGATGGACAGGTGTGCTGCTGGGGCGGCGGCGGGATTGTCGCCGACTCGGACTGGCAGGCGGAGTATCAGGAGTCGATGACCAAAGTGCGGATCCTGCTCGATACCCTGCAAAACCTCTGAATGACACAACCCCTGTAGGAGCTGCCGAAGGCTGTGATCTTTTGATCTTTAAAAGCAGAGATCGCAGCCTTCGGCAGCTCCTACAGGGATTGGTTACAAGTTCAGGTCGCGGTTTGAAGCCTTGAGAAATTCCTGCTTCAGCTCTTCAAACGTATGCACCGCCGGGAACTGCGGGAACTCGCGAATCACGTTGTCCGGCGCGTGAAACAGAATCCCTGCATCCGCCTCGCCCAACATCGTCGTGTCGTTGTACGAATCGCCCGCCGCAATCACCCGGTAATACAGGCTCTTGAACGCCAGCACCGACTGACGCTTGGGATCTTTCTGACGCAACTGATAGCTGGTCACCCGCCCGGTTTCGTCAGTGATCAAGCGATGGCAAAGCAGAGTCGGGAAGCCCAGCTGGCGCATCAGCGGCTGCGAGAACTCATAAAAAGTGTCCGAGAGAATCACCACCTGGAAACGTTCGCGCAACCAATTGACGAACTCCACCGCGCCGTCCAGCGGTTTCAGCGTGGCGATCACTTCCTGAATGTCCGAGAGCTTCAAGCCGTGCTCATCGAGGATGCGCAGTCGTTGCTTCATCAATACGTCGTAATCGGGAATGTCCCGGGTGGTGGCCTTGAGGGAGTCGATCCCGGTTTTTTCGGCGAAGGCGATCCAGATTTCCGGTACCAGTACCCCTTCAAGATCCAGGCAAGCAATTTCCACAGGACACTCCCGTTTGTAGTGATTATTGGGTCGAGCGAGGCCGAACTCTAGCCTTAGAACATAAGGCGCGCAACGCAGAGGACGCCCCGGGCGCGGCAGCTTTTTGTTACCATCGGCCCCGTATAGAGCGCCCGAGCGCCACTGACCTGTAGGAAGCCGCCCTGATGAGCCCAACGTTCGACGTCGTGGAACTCGCCACGACCTATGCCAACAAATCCGCGCAGGACATCCTCAAACTCGCCTTTGCCGAGTTCGGCGATGACTTGTGGATATCTTTCAGCGGCGCCGAGGACGTGGTGCTGGTGGACATGGCGTGGAAGCTGAACAAGAACGTCAAAGTGTTCAGCCTCGACACCGGTCGCCTGCATCCGGAGACCTACCGCTTCATTGAGCAGGTGCGCGAGCATTACCAGATCGACATCGAAATCGTCTCGCCGGACTACACGAAACTCGAACCGTTCGTGAAGGAAAAAGGCCTGTTCAGTTTCTACAAGGACGGCCATGGCGAATGCTGCGGCATCCGCAAGATCGAGCCGCTGCGGCGCAAGCTGTCCGACGTCAAGGCCTGGGCCACCGGCCAGCGCCGCGATCAGAGCCCGGGCACTCGCAGCGCTGTGGCGGTACTGGAAATCGACACGGCATTCTCGACACCGGAACGCACCCTGTACAAGTTCAACCCGCTGGCGCAGATGACCAGCGAAGAGATCTGGGGTTACATCCGCATGCTCGAACTGCCTTACAACAGCTTGCACGAGCGCGGTTTCATCAGCATCGGCTGCGAACCCTGCACCCGCCCGGTGCTGCCGAACCAGCACGAGCGCGAAGGCCGCTGGTGGTGGGAAGAAGCCACGCAGAAAGAATGCGGGCTGCATGCGGGGAATATCATCAGCAAGAGCAAGGTTTGATCCCCTGCTGAATGAAGTCCCCTTGTAGGAGTGAGCCTGCTCGCGATAGCGGTATATCAGTCGAAGAATTTATTGGCTGACACACCGCTATCGCGAGCAGGCTCACTCCTACCGTTATCTGATGCGACTCGAAAAAATGTGTACACAGAAATGTCACCATCGGTGCCATTTATGTGTGCACTTTCAGTTTTCACGCCCTGAAAAGTTACATTCCCCAACAGAATCCCCTCTGCCTGCCTTTCTGCAAAATCCCTCCCCTGAAAAAAATACCTGTCCAGTCGATCAATTTATATCGTCGTTTTTTCAGCGACTTATGACCCATCGATAACTATTCGAAATGAGCCGCGCTACCGCTAGATCTGCATCTGGCACAAATCTGGCTTTATCGCATACATGTTTTGTATACAAAACTGCAGAACATGCACACTTTCGATCCGCAAGCCTGAAGCGCCCTATCCCGTACAGGCTGCAGATGCCCCGTAATTAGTGATGGTTTCACCGCCGCGCCGAAGATTTGTCGAGCCTGAGTGCTCATGCACAGTCATCGCGGCGGTGAACGTCAGGAGCCTGCCGGAATGCGTACAAGTCTTTCGAATAACATCGCGCTGAATCTGCCCTCCTCCACGCTCGACCGACCGTTGCCCCACGACGGACTGAGCGAGCCTCTGCAACTGAGCCCGCGTCTGCACAACAGCGATCTGGCGCCGACCAAAGCCGAGGGCCGGCGCTGGGGCCAGTACAGCATCTTCGCCCTGTGGACGAATGACGTGCACAACATTGCCAACTACTCGTTCGCCATCGGCCTGTACGCCTTGGGCCTGGGCGGCTGGCAAATCCTGCTGTCGCTGGGGATCGGCGCGGCGTTGGTGTACTTCTTCATGAACCTGTCCGGCTACATGGGGCAGAAAACCGGGGTGCCGTTTCCGGTGATCAGCCGGATCAGTTTCGGCATCCATGGTGCGCAAATTCCTGCATTGATCAGGGCGGTTATCGCCATCGCCTGGTTCGGCATTCAGACGTACCTCGCCTCAGTGGTCTTCCGCGTCCTGCTGACCGCCGTGCATCCGGGCTTCGCCGAATACGATCACAACTCGATTCTCGGCCTGTCGAGCCTGGGCTGGGCGTGCTTCGTGGCGATCTGGCTGGTGCAACTGGCGATCCTCGCCTACGGCATGGAGATGGTGCGCCGTTACGAGGCGTTTGCCGGGCCGGTGATTCTGCTGACGGTCGCCGCGCTCGCCGCATGGATGTACTTCCAGGCCAATGCAACCATCGCCTGGTCGATCCGCGAGCCGCTGACCGGTGCCGAGATGTGGCGCAACATTTTTGCCGGCGGCGCGTTGTGGCTGGCGATCTACGGCACGCTGATCCTCAACTTCTGTGACTTCGCCCGTTCTTCGCCGTGCCGCAAGACCATCAAAGTGGGAAATTTCTGGGGCTTGCCGGTGAACATTCTGGTCTTCGCGGCGATTACCGTGCTGCTCTGTGGCGCGCAGTTCCAGATCAACGGGCGAATCATCGAAAGCCCGACCGAGATCATCGCCTCGATCCCCAACACCTTCTTTCTGGTGCTCGGCTGTCTGGCCTTTCTGATCGTCACCGTCGCGGTGAACATCATGGCCAACTTCGTCGCCCCGGCGTTCGTCCTCAGCAACCTCGCGCCGAAATACCTGACGTTCCGCCGCGCCGGGCTGATCAGCGCGACCATCGCCGTGCTGATCCTGCCGTGGAATCTCTACAACAGCCCGCTGGTGATCGTTTACTTCCTCTCGGGCCTCGGCGCCCTGCTCGGCCCGCTGTACGGGGTGATCATGGTCGACTACTGGCTGATCCGCAAAGGCCGGATCAATGTGCCGCAGCTCTACAGCGAAGACCCCGATGGCGCTTATTACTACAGCCGCGGCATCAATTTCCGCGCGGTGGCGGCGTTTATTCCTGCAGCGCTGATCGCCATCGTCCTGGCGCTGGTG
Organism: Pseudomonas sp. HN2; assembly: GCF_020736465.1. NCBI lineage: Bacteria > Pseudomonadati > Pseudomonadota > Gammaproteobacteria > Pseudomonadales > Pseudomonadaceae > Pseudomonas > Pseudomonas sp. HN2. The sequence goes on along the minus strand of NZ_CP085885.1, from coordinate 1,967,347 downwards.
CCCGGTTTCCACAGCGTTTCGCCGTTCTCCTGGCTGATCGGTGCCGCAATCGCCGGCATGCTTTACCTGATCATCGCCAAACGCCAGACGCATTACGCCGACGTCAGCGGCGAATGCATCGCTGTGGATAACGTCAGCCACTGATCCCTTCGCGGCCCGGTTTTCGGGCCGCACCACTGCCCGCAATAAGGATTTTCCATGCGTATTCTCGTGGTCAACGTCAACACCACCGAATCCATCACCGACGCCATCGCCCGCTCGGCGCAGGCCGTCGCCTCCCCCGGTACCGAAATCGTCGGCCTCACGCCGTACTTCGGCGCCGAATCGATCGAAGGCAATTTCGAAAGCTACCTGGCCGCCATCGCCGTGATGGACCGGGTGATGGCCTACGATCAACCGTTCGATGCCGTGATCCAGGCCGGCTACGGCGAGCATGGCCGCGAAGGCTTGCAGGAATTGCTCAACGTCCCGGTGGTGGACATCACCGATGCGGCGGCCAGTACAGCGATGTTTCTCGGCCATGCCTATTCAGTGGTGACCACGCTGGATCGCACCGTGCCGTTGATCGAGGACAGGCTGAAATTGTCCGGCCTGTGGGATCGCTGCGCCTCGGTGCGCGCCAGTGGTCTGGCGGTTCTCGAGCTGGAACATGAACCGCAGTGCGCACTGGAAGCGATCGTGCAGCAGGCGGAATTGGCGGTTACACAGGATAAGGCCGAGGTGATTTGCCTGGGCTGCGGCGGCATGGCCGGACTGGACGAGCAGATTCGCCGACGCACCGGCGTGCCGGTGGTGGATGGGGTTACGGCGGCGGTGACGATCGCCGAATCGCTGGTGCGCTTGAAGTTGTCCACGTCGAAGGTGCGCACTTATGCGACGCCACGGCCGAAAAACATTATTGGCTGGGCGCAGCGGTTTGCTCGATAGACCGCGTTATCGTTCATCGCGAGCAGGCTCACTCCTACAGAGGAACGCATTCCAATTGTAGGAGTGAGCCTGCTCGCGATAGCCGCAACTCGGTTTGACGCCTGGCTCAGACAGCACTAAACCGCCGCGCCAGTCCCTGCTCAACAAACTGCTCAATCACAAAATCAACAAACGCCCGGGTCTTGCCCGGCAACAATTTGTGCTCGGCGTAATAGATCGAAATGTTGCCGTCATCGACAAACCAGTCCGGCAGCACCCGCTGCAATGTCCCTGCCTGAAGATACAGGGCCGCAAACGGCATGCTGACCAGCGCAATGCCCAAACCTTGCATCGCCGTCGCGCACGCCGCCTCGGAATCGCTCATGGTCATCCGCGCCCGCAACGTCAGCGGGCTGTGTTGCTGATCGCGGTGGGTGAGTTGCCAGGAGCGCACACGCCCGGTCTGCGGTGAGCGAATCAGGATGCCGTCGTGCAGGTTGAGGTCATCGGGATGGCCGATCCGCGCATGGTTCTGCAGATAACCTTGCGACGCCACCAGCACCCGATGCGCCGGCGTCAGTCTGCGCGCAACCACGCCTTGTGGCAGTTCGAAGCCGCCGCCAATCGCCGCGTCGAAGCCCTGCCCGATCAGGTCAACCTGACGGTTATCGAAATGCCAGTCCGGGTTGATCGCCGGATAACGCCGCAAGAATTCGCCGAGCAGCGGCACGATATACAGACGACCGAACACCGTGCCCATGCTCACTTTCAGCGTCCCGGCCGGCTGCCCTCCAGCGCTGGCCAGATTGGCCACGGCATTCTGGATGGTGGTCAGGCTGGCGCTGACCTCACTCAAAAACAGCTGCCCCGCTTCGGTCAACGTCAGGCTGCGTGTACTACGCTGGAACAGCCGCACGCCAAGCCGCGCTTCCAGTTTCGCCACACTTTTGCCTACCGCCGCCGGGGTGAGGCTCAAGCGCCGCGCGGCTTCGGCAAAGCTGCCGACCTCGGCGCTGCGCACAAAGCATTCGATACTGCTGAACGTTTCCATGATCACCACTATAAACTTCTGGTTTACACAGACTATAGCAATCATGGTCTACCCGGTTGTCGATGCCACGCCGATACTCGGCACCAACACCAAGGCATTCCGCCTTGAACACTTGGAGATCGAACATGACCACTCAACACCTCAGCGGCAAAGTCGCTCTGATTCAAGGCGGTTCGCGCGGCATCGGCGCGGCCATCGTCAAACGTCTGGCCGCTGAAGGCGCCGCCGTCGCTTTCACTTATGTCAGCTCCGCCGCAAAAGCCGAAGAACTGCAGAACAGCATCACTGGCAACGGCGGCAAGGCCTTGGCGATCAAGGCCGACAGCGCCGATGCCGGCGCGATCCGCCAGGCAGTCAGCGCCACGGTCGAAGCGTTTGGGCGTCTGGACATTCTCGTCAACAACGCCGGCGTGCTGGCCATCGCGCCGCTGGAAGATTTCAAACTGGAAGACTTCGATCAGACCCTGGCCATCAACGTGCGCAGCGTGTTCATCGCTTCGCAGGAAGCGGCGAAGCACATGGGCGAAGGCTCGCGGATCATCAACATCGGCAGCACCAACGCCGACCGCATGCCCTTCGGCGGTGGCGGCGTCTACGCGATGAGCAAATCGGCACTGGTCGGCCTGACCAAAGGTCTGGCCCGCGACCTCGGTCCACGGGGCATCACCATCAATAACGTGCAACCTGGCCCAGTCGACACCGACATGAACCCGGCCCACGGCGACTTCGCCGAGAGCCTGATCCCGCTGATGGCCGTGGGTCGTTACGGCACTGCCGATGAAATCGCCAGCTTCGTCGCCTACCTCGCCGGGCCGGAAGCCGGCTACATCACCGGTGCCAGCCTGACCATCGACGGCGGTTTCGGCGCCTGACAGACCCGCAAGAAAAAACGCCGCCCTTCTTTATAGGAAGGGCGGCGTTTTTATCTGGGCGATCAGGCCAGTTCCAGCGTCGGCAGGCCAAAAGCGCTTGATCTGAAGTCTTTCAGCGAGCGAAGAATGCCGTCAGCGTGAGCATATTTCTCATCGGCCATCGCGGCGTCGGGGATGGCGATTGCGGTCATGCCTGCCGCTTTCGCCGCAGTGACGCCAAACGGTGAATCCTCGAACACCAGACAATCCCTGGGGGCAACGCCCAGTCGCCGGGCGGCGGTGAGGAAGATGTCCGGCGCCGGTTTGGCCGCGCCGACTTCCGGATCGTCCGCCGTGACGATGAAATCGAACAGCGCGAACCAGTCGCGGTGCAAAGTGGTTTTCTGCCCGAACGACTGCCGTGACGAACTGGTGCCGACCGCGATCGGGATGTTATGCGCCTTGAGATGACGCACCAGCGCTTCGGCCCCCGGCATCGCCTGCGCCTTGGGGAAACGCTCGCGCATCAGCGGCTCGCGGATCTGCAGGAATTCTTCCGGGGTAATCGGTAGCTCCAGCGCCTGCACAACGTAATTGGCCAGGTCATTGGCACCGCGACCAATGATGTTCTGCTTGATGCTCCAGTCAAAGGTTTTCCCGTAGCGCCCGACAATCATCGAGGTGACCTCGGTGTAAATGCCCTCGGTGTCGAGCAGCAAACCGTCCATATCGAATATCACGGCCTTGATCGGGCCGAACGTCTTCAGCGGTGCATTCATCATCGGATCCGTTAACAAAGACATCCCGGGCGACAGGCAACGTGCCGCAACGCGGATCTGATTAATGGGTTCAGCAGCATAGCGAGGCCGATGGACATTGAGCAACGGGCAATCCCGTCGACGCGCTCTTCGCATTTAGCGAAACCTCCTACAGACACTGCCTACTTCCCCGACTTCTTTCATTTTTGATCCCCCGCAAAGTCCGCGCTCCCGTTTCTTCCTATGCGCGAGCGACTGCGAATGTTTCAACCCGATCGGCTCCTGGCCCTGAACAACAGCATCGGACTGCTGGTGGTGGCCGCCCTGAATCCCCAGCAGCCAGATTTCGAAGCGCTGATCGATGAGTTCCGCCTGTGCCGGAACACCTACGAGACCTGGGCCGAGCAGTTCTGGAGCGGGACGGCGCTGGACATCGAGCAGGTGTTCAAGGTTGGCAATGACGTGCAACTGAGGGCGCCGATTACCTCGCGCGCACCCATCAGTTCATCGGTGGTCATGTGTCCGGCCAACGGGCCGTTGACCTTGGTACACATGTTTGAAGCGGCGCGCTTTGTGCCGATCGGCGACACCCCGGTAACCCTCGAACCGCTGCTCAGCGAAGTCGACGGCGTGCAGACCTTCGGCGAACCACTGCGCCATACGATCGGCCCGAGCGGGATTCTCGAGGTGACCGATTGCACGCGCGGCCAGCGCTACCGCATCACCTTCTTCCCCGATGTTTCCACCGCCCATGTCCGCGCGCTGTATGCCTCTTATGAAGGTGTCATCGCCGGTCTGGAAAACTGGCTGCGCGGCGAATGGACAGGCTTCCAGCCGCCATGGATGGAGTTTTCCAGCGCCGGTTTTCTTGATCGTTACGGGCAATTGCAACGGGCCGACTGGCGCGGTCTGGAAAAAGCCCTGAACGGGGTCTGGGATGACATCCAACAGCTGTTTGCCCTCCTCGCCGATCTGCAGGCGCACAGCGAAAAACTCCTGGAATACCTGAGCGAAGTCGAGCTTGAGGCGCTGCTGGCGGCTTCCAGCGAGGCGATTGCCAACGCCTTGTTGATGCTCAGCGACGAGCCGTTGCTGTTCATTCATCTGGCCGCGTTCACCAGTTGGCTGAAGATGCTGCCGCCGCAATACCTCGCCGAAGTGGTTGCCGAAGTCCGCACAGAGTTGCTGATCAGTTTCCTGTTGATGCGCGTGGCGGGCGGTGCCGGCGTATCGCTGAGTCTGAGCAGCAAGGTATTGGCCAGGATCAAGTCGCCACGGGCGCGGGAATGGCTCGCAGCTTCTGCTTTACGCCTGGCTGAACTGACCTCGACGCCGGAACTCAAGCAGCACGCGAGCACGCTGAAGCCGCTGATGTTTCATGCCCGGGACGTTCAGCTGAAGCCGACCCCGTCGATTCCGCTGAACATTCGCCAAGCCGACGCGGTGATGTTGAGCGTGCCGAACCCGGCGCCACTCGCGCGGGAAAAATCCCGAAACATGGCGCGTCTTGAGCGCCACGAGCCTCACGACGACGCCCCCGACCAGGCGAAAAACCCCAACGGTGATGCCGCCGACTGTGTTCCCAACACCTGCACCAACGGCTGTCCGGTGTCGATGGTCACCGGCGAAGAACTGCTGACCCTGACCGACGCGGTGCTCGATGGCGTACTGCCCTTCGAGTTCACCCGCTTGTACCGCAGCAGCGCCGTCGAGATCGACATCGGCCTGGGTTTCGGCTGGAGCCATACCCTGGCCCATCGGCTGGCCTTCGACGGCGATGGCGTGATCTGGATCGACCACGAGAACCGCCGCACCCGCTTTCCCCTGCCCAATGTCGCACGGCCAACAATTCATAACAGCCTGTCGCGGGCGGCGATCTTTCTCGGTGATGAACCGGAAGAACTGCTCCTCGCCATGGCCGGCGACAGCGCACGGTTCTATCACTTTCGCGCCGGCCGGCTGACCGCGATCAGCGACGTCTACGGCAATCGTCTGACGCTGCAACGCGATCGCTCCGACCGCATTCAGCGTCTGGACAACGGCGCCGGGCGCTCATTGCTGTTGCGTTATGACCGGGCGCAACTGGTGGCGGTCGATTATCAGGTGTTCGTGCAGGGTGAGTGGAGCACCGAGCAGAACCTCGCCACCTACCGCTTCGATGCCCGGCAACGGCTGCTGACCGCGACCAACGCGGTGGGCGACAGCGAGCGCTACGACTACGACGACCACCACGTCATCCTCCAGCGCCAGCTGACCGGTGGGGCGAGCTTTTTCTGGGAGTGGCAACGCGAGGGCAAGGCGGCGCGCTGCGTGCGCCACTGGGCCTCGTTCTCGCAGATGAACACCCGCTACGTCTGGAACGATGACGACGCCAGCGTGACCGTGCATTACGTCGACGGCACCGAAGAAGTCTACGTCCACGACGAGCGCGCACGGCTGGTGCGTCAGGTCGCGGCCGATGGCGGCGAGCAGCTCAAGGCCTATGACGAGCAGGGCCGCTTGATCGCCGAGCAGGATGCTCTGGGCGCGGTCACCGAATACCGCTACGACGAGGTCGGACGGCTGATCGCGCTGATTCCGCCGGACGAGGCGCCAACGTCCTACGAGTACCGCAACGGTTTTCTCTACAAGCGTTGCCGAGGCGACGCGGTGTGGATCTATCGGCGCAACGCCGAAGGTGCGGTCACCGAAGCGGTCGATCCTGACGGTCAGGTCACCCATTACTACTACAACCTGCGCGGCCAGTTGTTGTCGCTGCGCTACCCCGACAGCAGCCGCCATCGCTGGGTGTGGAACGAGCTCGGCCAGCTCATCGAAGAAACCCTGCCGGACGGCGGCGTGCGGCGTTTTTCCTACGATGCGCTGGGCCGGCGGATTACCACCCAGGACGAATTTGGTGTCGTCAGCCGTCAGCAGTGGGACGCGGCCGGCCGACTGATCCTGACGACTTCTCCGACGGGCAGCACGCGGGCCTACAGCTACGGCGCCTACGGCCAGATCACCGCCGAACGCGACGAACTCGGGCGCATCACCCGCTACGAATATGACGACGACCTGCACCTGGTCTCGCGGCGCATCAACCCCGACGGCACCCGCGTGCAATACCGCTATGACCATGCGCGGTTGCTGCTGACCGAGATCGAAAACGAGTCGGGGGAAAAATACCGCCTGGATTACACGCCGACCGGATTGATCCGACAGGAGACCGGTTTTGATGGGCGGCGTACCGCGTACGTTTACGACCTCAATGGCCACCTGCTGGAGAAGACCGAGTTCGGCGAGCAGGGTTTATCGCTGATCACCCACTACCAGCGCGACAAGGCCGGACGTTTGCTCGTCAAAACCCTGCCCGACGGGATCAAGGTGCGTTATGACTACGACCGCCTCGGCCGCTTGGTTGCCGTCGATGACGGGCAAAACCATCCGCTGGCCTTCGAGTTCGACCGTCAGGACCGCTTGATCACCGAGCACCAGGGCTGGGGCACCTTGCGTTACGCCTATGACGCCTGCGGTCAGCTCAAACGCCTGCGCCTGCCGGACAACAGCAAGCTCGATTATCACTACGCCAAGGGCGGTGCGCTGTCGGCCATTGACCTCAACGGCACGCCGCTCACGCGCCATGTCTACCAGTCCGGTCGCGAGCAGCAACGTCAGCAAGGCCTGCTGCTCAGCGAATATGCCTACGACGATCAGGGCCGCTTACTTGCCCACGCCGTAGGCCATCGCGGCGCCTCGCTGTACCGCCGCGATTATGCCTACAGCGCCAACGGCAATCTCGAGCACATTGCCGACAGCCGCCACGGCCAGCGCACCTACGGCTACGACGCCCTTGACCGATTGATTCGGGTTCGCCATTCGCGCGACGAACTGCCCGAATCCTTCGCCCACGACCCGGCCGGCAACCTGCTGATGCAGGACCGCCCCGGCCTCGCGCAGATCAAAGGCAATCGCCTGCTGATGCAGGGCGATCGCCACTACGACTACGACGCCTTCGGCAACCTGATCCGCGAACGCCGAGGCCACGGCCAGACCCTCGTCACCGAATACCGCTACGACTGCCAGCACCGCCTCATCGGCCTGACCCGTCCCGACGGCCAGACCGCCACTTACCAATACGACGCCTTCGGCCGGCGCATCCGCAAAACCATCGATGGCGCAGTCACCGAGTTCTTCTGGCAAGGCGAGCACCTCGTCGCCGAAAGCAGCGCGACGCAATACCGCAGCTTCCTCTACGAACCCGGCACCTTTCGCCCACTGGCGCTGCTCGACGGCAAAGGCCCGAAAAAAGCCTGCCCGTTCTACTACCAACTCGACCACCTCGGCACCCCGCAGGAACTCACCGACTACAGCGGCGAAATCGTCTGGTCCGCGCAATACGACGCCTACGGCAAAGTCGCCGCCGTCACCCTCGCCGGCGAAGACTACCTCGACCAGCCGCTGCGTTTTCAGGGGCAGTACTTCGATGTTGAAAGCGGCCTGCACTACAACCGCCATCGGTATTACGACCCGAGGTTGGGGCGGTACCTGACGCCGGATCCGGTGAAGCTCGCGGGCGGGTTGAACCAGTACCAGTACGTGCCGAATCCGACGGGGTGGGTGGATCCGTTGGGGTTGACGTCCAATTGCCCTTCAAAAGGCCGAAAAACAATCGGCTGTCCAAAACCTAATGAAGTCGAGCCCCCGCTGGTTTCTCGGCGAGGCGCGTTTAGGCAGGCAAAACTTGATTCGGGAATACCAAAAGTGCAGCAGCCCGACATTCAAATCGATGAGGTCAGCGGCAAGCAGAAGCAATTTACTTATGCCAACATGACGGATAGGAAAGGCAATAACATCCTGGACAGTAGTGGAATGCCAATCATAACTAGAGAATATAAATACACCAGAGAGGATGGATTTATATTGATCCTCCAAGATCATTCCGCGGGCCATAAATACGGGGACATAAATAACCGGGGAGATCAAGGCCCTCACATAAATGTGCGACCTGCAGATGACAGGCGGAACGGCAAGGTAAAAAACACAAGCGATCATTACCCATTCAGGAGATCACCGTGAAAAACTGGAACGAAATAGAGGGCAGCAAACTTTTTAATATGGTATTCAGCAGACATATACCTATCTCAGAGATTAAGTTATTCGCTCTGAACATAGACAATAACCTTTCAACGCTGACCTTGGCATTTGACATCAGGGAAATCCCAGATACCCCTCCGAGGAAATGGAATCTCATAGGATACAATGCTTGCCGGATCGGAATAACGTGCAGTGAAGTCAAAGGTTTGACAACATCCAACATCCCGACGCAAGAAACATTAAACCTATCCATCCAACTCATTGGGGATAGGTACTCTGTTTACGCCACATCCAAGTCGTCAGAGTTAAAATTCACTACATCATCATTAAGGTTGAGAGAGCCAAGTGTGTACTTGACAGAATCACCTTTCTAGAGCTTTCAATAATCAAAAGCTTTTTTGCAGGTGACATTTTGTCTCTTGAGGACTTGATCAAAGGCTTCCTCAGCAAAGTCGAAGAAGGAACAATGCTGCTACAACAGTGCTATCCATTTTCCCACAGAGTTAGTAGATTTCGATTACGGTCCAAACAACATGATCGACGGCTTTGACGTGTGGCGTCTTTATATGTACGCCGCCGACAGGCCTGAAGAGTACAAAAAATACACTGACATAAATTTTCTTGAGAGCGAGTTCAAGTGTTATATAGGCTCAGGCAGAATCAAAAAAATGTCGCCATCCGATGACCTCTATGTATTAATCGACCCGCCGGAAAATCTCTTAAGACGAGACTTAAGCACCTGCTGACTCAGGCCTTTATGCCGCAGATCAACTCTTAAAAACCTCACTGATCTTCTCGAACCTCTGAAAGAATTTGCGGATCAAGATATCCACTTCGATTTTCCGCACCTCAATGATCACTTTGTAAAAATCAGAGCACGAAGAAGCGACGTCCCGTTCTGGGGAACTGATTTTCTGTAGGGCCTGCTGAGTCAGGCCCTTAAACCATCATTCAAACACTCAACCCCTCTCACTGCTCATCCCCATCCTCCTCATACTCCATATCCGCCTCATCCGAATCATTCAACGGTACCCTCGCATCATCCGTCACCGATCCAGGATCTTCACTGCCTGGATCATTGATAAACGGCAGCCCATTCGGGCCCTTCTCTTCTTTGCCTTCAGTTTCAGGAGTCATGGCGAACCTCTTGATCGCATGGAATGTATGACGTTCGAGACGCCCTATCGCCAATCGTTCCTCTTCCTGACGGCCAGACACGAAAAACCCGGCACCAGGCCGGGTTTTCGTTGATCAATCAACGATGTTTATTTTTGTGTTTGTTCTTGTGCTTGTGACCCCCGGAATGATGTCCATCGTCATCGCCACCCAGATTGTTACCCACCGCCCCGCCCGCTGCGCCGCCCAGGCCCGCGCCGATAGCGGAACCGGTGGAGCCGCCGAGGCTATTGCCGACGACCGAACCGCCTGCTGCGCCAAGACCGCCACCAATTGCGGCTTCGGTGCGGTTGCGTTTGTTCGCGCCGACGGCACTGCCGGCCGCGCCGCCGACACCCGCGCCGACCGCGGCGCCCGTGCTGCCGCCGAGTTGTCCACCAACCACATTACCCAGCGCACCGCCGAGACCACCGCCTACGGCAGCGGTGCCATCTCCGGCCGCCATGGCGCCCTGCGCCACGACCAAGCCGAAAAACAGTGCAGATAATGACAATCGCATATGAACCTCGCAGTTCCCGAATCGGGACAGTCCGCCCAAGCGGGGCGTATGCAGATTGGAGATGATTTCGGACGAAACGTTCAGCCATGAAAAAGCCCGATATCGAGTCGGGCCTCTTCTGACAGCGTTCGGGATTAGTGGCGCTTATGGCCTTTGCCCAGATTGCTGCCGACGGCACCGCCGGCTGCACCGCCTAGGCCCGCGCCGATAGTGGCGCCGTTGCGGCCGCCCAGGCTGTTGCCGATCACCGAACCACCGGCCGCGCCGACGCCGCCGCCGATCGCCGCTTTGGTGCGACTGCCCTTGCGTGCGGCGACTGCGCTGCCCGCTGCGCCCGCGACGCCAGCACCAATGACGGCGCCGGTGCTGCCGCCCATTTTCTGACCGACCACGTTGCCCAGCGCGCCACCCAGGCCGCCGCCCAGCGCAGCGGTGCCATCACCGGCAGCCATCGCACCTTGAGCAACCAGAAGGCCAAGAACCAGAGCAGGCAGTGTTAAACGCATGACGAAAACCTCAAATAAACGGGATGACGAGAAGGAGCGGGATTTAATGCGCTCGGCGCAGGAAAGTCCAGACGCGGGCAACAGCGTCGATTGGACCGCGATCAAGGAAAAGGTTTTATGCCGGCCAAAAAAAAGCCCGCTGGGGAGACGGGCTGGAGACTTGCTTTCTAACGGATGGCTTCACCCTACGTTGACCAACGTGAAAAGTTTGTGAAAAAAAACCGACATTAATGTCAACGCCCCGCAGGCATTTCCAGCAGGCAATCCTGCGCACATAAAAAACCCCGTTCAGTGACGGGGTACGGGATGAAATCACTTTCTCGCCCTTGCCGAGACCTTGGGCAGGAATTTCGCTTTTGGCCCTTTAGGGGCTGTGGACTTGATTCTCCCGATGCTCACCGGATCTTCGCCAAAACCCGACTGATACTCCGTCTGACCGCAGCGCACACAGTTGTTGAATGAAAACTCAGCGCCATCGTCTTCGATATACGGACCTGTCATAGCCTCTCCCCTGCGGAACCGGGCCGATACCGGCAAAACTGTTTTGCCTGAAAAAATATCGACCTCCGAGGATTTTGAGACTAGCCGGTCATTCCGGGACTAGCCGTACACAAAGCATGATCTCCGACGAGCGGAAGATCCCATCCCAGTGACACAATTGGAGCCCTATCGCTCAAGACCGTTGGCTTTGGAGACGATTTCCTCTACGCAGGCCGAGACTGAAATTTTGCTTGCATCGAGAACCAATGCGGGAGATTCAGGCACCTCGTAGGGTGCGCTGATCCCCGTAAACTCCGGGATCAGACCAGCGCGGGCCTTGCGATAAAGCCCCTTCGGATCCAGCCGCTCACATACATCGAGTGGCGTATTCAGATAGACCTCGAGAAAACGCTCGTCGCCAATGATGGATCGGGCTTTTTCACGGCTCACTCTGGTCGGAGAGATACATGCCACCATCACGGTGATACCCGCGTCATTCATCAAACGCGCTACTTCAGCGATACGGCGAATATTTTCGGAGCGATCCTCAGCACTGAAACCCAAGTCGCTGCAAAGTCCGTGGCGAACGTTATCGCCATCCAGCACGAAGGCAGGCTTGCCACTTTCAATCAGCATTTTTTCAATAGCGAACGCCAGCGTCGATTTGCCTGAACCACTCAATCCGGTAAACCAAATGGTAAAAGGCTTCTGCGCCACGACACGCTCTCGATCACTGGGAGCAACTTGAGTGGGGTGCAAAACGACATTCTCAGGCACGCTGTTTTTTTCGCTTGTCATACGCATCCTCATCTCGCGTAGAGTCTGAGTTCAAACACGTTAGTCTTCAGCGGCAACTCGCCGCTCAAAAGCCATGGATCGGGCCAGACATCATGATCGACCGTTATTCGATAAACCGGCTGACAGTCGAACCGATCCAGCGAATACCCAATGACCCCTCGAGAAAAGGCAGCCTGGCTGCGTCTACCGTTAGACGCCATTCGTCATTCAGATAAAATTCCAGCCCTGCTTCACTCGCTACCACGCGAATGTCCCCGCTATGAGGAAGTCCCGTGATCTGCACGTCGGGCTCGGGATTCCAGTGCGCGCCATCATTTGTCCAAAGTACCAGTCCGGCCTCGACATCATTGATAGGCTGTATCAGCAGTGCGTTCATATCCGTGTCACCGCCACTGCCCTGATAAGTCACCACCGCAACGTGGGAATCGGTAGATGGCGTGTCCAACGAATAACTGAACGCCAGGCTACGTTGTGCTTGCGAAACGTCTTCAATCTTCTTGATCAGACACAGGTTACCGAGGATGGCCTCTTTGCCGCCGTCTTCAAGTGTCTTCGGCACGCCATAGACGAGTTCGACGCCCGCCCATTCCTGCTGAATGTTTTTCGAACGCTGGCAAGCAGCCAGACGCTCTTCAGACTTACGGTTGAACAGACTTCGCTCGAACAACTCCGATACAAACGGAAAAGTATGACCGTGGTGTGCATAGTCTTTTACGTTCAACAGGCGGACTTCGTTGACGGCGCCGTAAGGACCAAGGCAAATGTAGTCCAGTGCTTTATAGGTGCCCCGTTCCAGAACCCATAAACCGCTCATGGAACTGCGGCGCAAATCACGTCCGGTCATCTGGCTTTCTCCCACCAACATGATATCGGACGAGACCGCCAGGCCTCGCGTATAGATTGGACTCCCTGACTCCCAGAGAACTTCATTGCTTTCCAGATCGATCAGCGCACCGATATTGCTGTGGCAGGCAATTTTCTGCCCCTCGTCCGATACCCACACATTGTGCAGGCCCGTACGTCGCTCAATGGGCTTGACACTGACCAGCTCCAACGCCGGATAAGTCAGTACTGCCATTAACGAACCGTTATGGTGGCCGTGAGCGATGACATAAAGATGACCATCTTTTTCGAATACGGAATTCAGATGATCGCCGGTGATTTCTTCCAGTGAAAGACGATCCCAGCGAACGTTGCTCAGCCGCTTTTCCTGAAAATGCCCGGGCTTTTCCAGGTCGACCACAGTGATCGCGTTACGTCCGGTGTTGGTACACACCACGCGACCGTCAGATGCGCAGAGCAACTGGTGTGGTTCCGAGAGGAAGGTTTCGGAATGGAAACTACCGTGCGAAAGAAATCCCACTTCAGAGGTAGCGTAGGTCTGGATATCCTTCAGCTTTACGTTATCCAGCCCAGAATGGCTGAGCACAAAATCCTTGCCGCCCGGAAACCATGAAACGCCGTAATATTCAGTGCGTTCGTTCTCGAGCGGGATAACTTTTCTGGAATGCACCTCGACGAGGAGCAAATATCCTGTGGTCGCAACGACTGCAAATAGCGGTTCCACTACTCTCTACCTCAGAAATATAAATCTCGACCCTTTTTGATGCAGCGAGTGACGCAGAGCCATGAGTGCGGCCATTCTAACTGGTCAGTACAATAGTTCAACGCCAACAAAACCGGATTCCGGCCCCCGCGCGGAGCCGATCGACGCGCAGCAGATGATGCCCGAGCAATTTTCGAACACGCAGAAAACAAAAAACCCGACTTCTTTCGAAGTCGGGTTTTTTGCTATTCAATTTGGCGGTGAAGGAGAGATTCGAAACTACCCGTTTTCGATTTTTCGAACCTACCCCCCCGGTTTATAAGGGCTGCAGCCCGGTCGCCTGTCCAGAATCTGTCCCAGATCTGTCCCATGGCTGTCCCAGAGAGAAAACACGTCAGGGCGCAGAAACGGTTCGCAGCGGGCGTTTTTGCGATTTATGTTGAGCCATGGGAAAAAGGTAATATTGGTAATGTGGGCACTGGGAACCGCTGGAAGCCTTTAAAGCAGCGGCTTTGGCAGGTTTCAGTAAAGGTAATAATCAGGTAAGGAATAGGTTAGAAAATTACCTTTCAACTTGGTAATCCTCCATCAGCGTCAAACCCAGTAAAATCGGGCACTTCAGAAAATCTTACCTTCAGCCTTACCTAAAATTACCTTCTGAGGTAATGACGGAAAGCCAAGCGCCATAAGGGCTGCAGGCCGCTTCTATACGTCGCTTACCAAAATTACCTTTTTCCCAGCCCTCATCTGAAAATAGGCATGTTGAGTACGTGAAAAAACAACGCTGACCGCTCAGCTAATTTTTTAATGCCGGATCAGGACCGCTTACCTGGTCGATTCGAGTGCAGTTGTTTGAAAGCCTTCCCACCATCAGGGAAGGGCCGCAGCGCTCGGCTCCCGGGTATTGCAGCTGGATTGCTCGGGCTCAGGAGAACCGTCCATACGCCCCGAACCGGAACAAGCAAAAAATCGAAAACTCGCTCAAATCTAGATTTGCTTTATCTGGCCCAGCCGTAACCGGGCGCTACAGCGGCTGCCAGCCCAAGGCCATCCATGGACCCGCTATGCAAGCTGGCTGCATCTTTCTTCCAAGATTTGCAAACCGTGAAATGTGAAAGCATGCCTCCCCGCCCGCGGCTGGCTTGGGCTGGAGGATCGTTTGCACTATTTTCGACTTGCACAAAAAGTGTACGTAAGGCCCGTTGGCGGGAGGGGGATAAGTGCTTTTTCGAAGGTTTTTTCTCCAGCAGGAGAAGATTCAGCAATGCTCATAATGGAAGTCGACCCCGATAAAGTTTCAAAACTGCTCTATAGTCCATTCAATCTGAAAGTGGAGCGAGCAATGTCTTTCAAAATGAACCTAGAAGAATTTCTTATTGAGGCCGGTTACACGGAAAATGAATGGGCGCAGTCGGCGCTCGACTGGGATGAACTCCTTGCTATCGCAACGAGTCACGAGGCGGCACGCAAATCATTAGTATTGCATGGGAGCGCCATCGCAAATCGAATCCAGGAATTTGAGGGAGTGCATTCGGTAAGGTGGCGGGTGAAAGACACATTTGGCCTTTTGAAAAAAATACTTCGAAAAAATCTTGATCCAAAATCAAAACCTGAGTGGAGAACTATTAGCGTTTCAAACTACCGGTCAGTGGTATCGGATTTAGTTGGCGTACGAGCCTTACATCTTTTAAAGAATGATTGTATTAGAATCGACCAGCAGATACGCGAAATCTGGAATGTATATGACGTAACTATATTCAAACGACTTGGTGACACACAGCTTACCGAGATAATAGAACTCGGCGCGAAAGAGCAGCTTCACGACGACGGGTACCGTTCCATACATTACTCGCATGATTATAAAGCGGAGAAAGATCCGATATTAATTGAACTTCAAGTCAGAACTTTATTTCAAGAAGGCTGGAGTGAAATCGATCACAAGGTAAAATACCCCGATTTTTCTGATAATGAAACGCTAAAATACTTTCTTGGCGTATTCAATGGCCTAGCTGGTACTGCAGATGATATGGGCTCGTTTGTTATTCAACTTAACAGCCTTATTGAAACTACTACTTCTGCCATGACGGAAAGTGCCGAAGCTTTAGCGGCCAAAGATTCAGACATAGAAAAACTACAGTCAGAAATTGACAAACTTAGAACGGAGGGACAAGCACCGGCTTCAACCATTGATTCCCTTCAAAGTAGTGTAGACAACATTAAAGAAAAGAATAAGTCGCACACAAAAAACGCCTTACTATCTCGTGCAATGTTTGACATTTACGTACCGAGATCGTTGTCGGACCCTTCTGACGCACTCAAAATGATTAGGACAAGTTTTGGACCTTCTTCAGAACTTAAAGCAACACTTGAAAACATTAAATCATCAAGCATGCTAGTCGCCGACACACTAAACAGGATCAATCTCCCAACAGCAGAATTTGTTCGAAGCTTACAAGCTGCCAACAAACCAAGCATCGAAGCAATAAAAGCACTAGACACAATCATCAGTCCAGCCACGGAGATTGCAAAAGCTTTAAAGGTAGCGACCCAGCCAATTGAAGAACTCTCTAAAGCAATGGAGAAATTAAACGAGCCTAATGCAGAGTTAGTTAAAGCCATCAGCAATCTGGACAAACCCAACACCGAACTAATAAAAGCATTCGAGGCCATAAATCGCCCGAGCGAACAGATGTCGGCCGCACTAAAAGCCCTTGAAGATCAAAGCAAAAAAATAACCGACTCTTTAAGCGAAATTAAACCTAATAAAAAACCTAAAAAACCCGACGACTTAGAGGACGACAATAAAGATTAAAATAACGAGGACCACATAAAATTCTTAACGACATGAACCATTTATGCCCAAGGACTTCATATGTTACAAGCAAGCACCGGCAAGCTTTTCACCAATCATATTAGCCATTCGAACTTGTTGCGTGGCGTTCTTTACACCAACATGACAATTCATGTCGAAAGCGAAATCGAAACGGTATTTGGAAGAATATACCCAACTTCCATGCAAAGACAGCCGAACGTAATATCGTGCGAAATAAAGGAAAATATTGAATATTTCGGTCCCGGGCCTGGGATATTATATTCGAATACCATTGACATTTACCTTGGCGATTTCGCAGACATTCTTGCATTTTCTCTCAACACCGTATGCACTCCTGATGTAGAACTCGCAAACAGACTATTAAACGAGAATCCTCGACCAGGTTCGACGCCGCCAAAAAAGCTTATAAAAAGGCTATTTGAAAAAGACATCCATATAACAAGCGCGGAAATTGATGAACTAAAAAAACTCACAACAGAACTACATGGACTTCAAAGAAAATATTATCTAAAAGCGATAAAAGCGATTAGAACGTACATTACCGCCACTCATCGTCTTAGCGAAAACCTAGATCTTGCCTATACTCTACTTGTAATGTCAATTGAAGCACTAGTCCAAGATTCCGGAGCTTATACCTCCCAATGGAGCGATGTAGAAGAAGGAAAAAGAACGAAGCTTGAGGCAATTTTAGGAGCGCTCGACAAAGAAACCTCAGAAAACTTGAAGCGCGTCATTGTCGAAAGCGAACACCTGTCGCTCACAAAAAAATTCAATCACTTCATTTTGAGTCATATTCCCGCAGCGTACTTCACCCATTACGCTGACAAAGAAGAAAACCCGATTGGGAAGGCTGACTTAGAAAGCGCATTATCTAATTTGTACGGAACAAGATCGAAGTACGTCCACGAGCTTAAAGCCCTCCCTCGAGAATTTAGCCATTTCTCTGGAACTGGGGAAATTACTCTCATCGATGAAAAGCCCATCCTGACTATACAAGGCTTAACTCGATTGGCAAGAGCTGTAATAAAGGAATTCATTCGCAAACAAAAAAAAGTTGAGCACGAACCCTGCGACTACAACATTGACAACCCCAACATAGCCAGAATGAAACTTTGTCCTTCTACCTGGATCACCAGAGCAGATGGGATAGGCAAAGATACGTGCAGCATGTATTTTTCTGGATTTGTGACACTTTTAGATGATTTTTTTTACAAATATCCCGCAGGTACGCTTTATGACGTCAAGAATGTCATAGAAAAAGGGTTTGCTATCAAAGAAAATCTCTCTCAAGCTCAGCGCACTTCGATTGTGACATTGGCAGCATTGTTTAACGCTCTCATCGCCGAACGATTCAGACCTATAATAGAGCTGACCAAAATCGATCACAAACTTTCTGAATCACCATCAATCCAAGTATTGATCATGGCTATGGTTTTTGGGGTAGATACTGGATGGCCTGTTACAATTCAAGAAAGAGAATTTAAGAAATATTATAAAACCCGATTCAAAAAAACTGGATTTAGACTTCCACACAGATTGGAAGCAGGCCTAGGCTTAGCTCTCGCTGAAAAATATAGAATAACAGGCGATCATGCGATGGCAATCGCACAACTCAATTCTACCGCTGAAAATTTTCCAAAAATAAATGCCATAAGGGAGTATCTAAAGTTCCACACTGCCGAAAAACCTATTTCTTGGATGAGTTTGATCTATCCAAACCTTGTAAAAAAAGAACCTTTAGCTCATTTAGAATGTGATGGCCTTTAATTCCCCCCCTAGAGTCGTCGCGTGGGCGGCTTTATCAACGAAGTACGTTGCGTTTGAGGGCAGTGGGCTTGGCCCGTGGGTATGTACTGATAACTGCAAATTCATATTCTCAAGTAGTTCCAAGGCTTCGCATACTATGCTGAATAAATTGACATCCTCCGATCCGATCCAGTTTTTTGGTGCCTCTAGCCTCTGACCAATTCCAGACAAGCTTTGACGTAATCCTTCAATCCGTTCCTCCATGTCGCCACCGACCGTGGTGTTATGCTTTTGACCCACCACCAGGTTCAGGTCACGCCCGGTTGCCTGGTGCAAATCGTTCACTGCCGCCAAGTTCGCGGATCCGCCCGACATCAGCTTGAGCGCGCCCAGCGCCTCGATGGTCTTCACTCCTCCTACCGACTCGGTCGAGTGGTCATCAATCGTCTGCGTGTGGCTCTGGAACTGCTCGCGGTTGTCCAGGGCTTCGACTTCGCGCTCGATTGCCTGATCTCGGATCTTGCCATCAGTCTGGCGCAGCCAATTGCCGTCGGCGTCGACACGTTGTTGGGCGGCCTCGCTGTGCTGCCACACCTGATCTCCCTTCGGCACCTTGGGCATACTCAGGCCGTGCGGCAAAATCGATTGGATGTAGGGCTTGTTCGGCAGACCGTAGGCGAAGCACACCACCACCCGCGTGCCTTCCTCCGGAAAGGCATAAATGCCCATTTCCTCGCCACCGGTGGGCAGCGGTAACGGAACACCAGAGAGCGGCGGCATGGCTGGGTCTGGTTCATCGTCAGGGCCAAGCACCTCGATGTCGACGGCGTAGCGCGGACGGAAGTCGTCGCACAGTCCGGCGTCCGCCGGCGCGTCGGCCACGGCGGTAACCCGGGCAAAACGCGGCAGGTGGTAACCACCGGTGAGTTCGGGGAATTGGCGCTCTACAGCGCGCCGGATTGCGTCGTCCATCGGATGGCCATCTGGTCATTGGCGAGCGCCACCGTGGTGATACGCGCGCCGTTGTTGATCGTTGCACCTGGTCGCACGCCGGGAAGGGCCGCGACCATTGCGCTCTGGTTACCTTGGTAGCCGTCGAACAGCTCCGTGGGGATTTGCAGCGGCGCACGGGCGCCGAAAAAACTGTCAGCCCAACTGCCAGTGAACACTTCACCGTTGCCCAGCTGGTGCCAGGTGAAGTCGGGAATGCTGAATACCCGGGCCAGACTGTCCATCGCCTGGTAACCGGCGGCGAGGCTGTAGAAGTACGGCGCCTTCACGCTGGCGTATGGTTGATCCGGAACGCGGAAGCGCAGCCCGGTTTGTTCGCTGACCTCGGCCAACACAGCGCGCAGATCCACATGACGCAGGTTCAACGGCAACGGGTTGGCCAGCACGGCGGCCAGCTCACGACAGAACAGCACCTGTTCGACCGCGTTAGCGGCCGTGCAGCGCTCGACGTAGCCGATAAAGTGCCGTTGCAGCGTGCCCTCGTTGTAGCCGATATCCAGCGTCACCAGCCCTTTCAGCGGCACAGAGGATTGAACTGTGAAGTTCGCCCGGCCGGGGCTGGTAGCGTCCAGCCTGACGTCCTCCTTGATGAGAACGATCGGGGCGCCGTTGATGGAAAGTATCTTGTGCAGTTTCACGTCTGCTCACTCCCGCCCAGCCACTTATCCACCCGTCCCAGCACTTTTTCAAAGCCGCTCAGCGCGGGGTTATCGCTGGTTCTATCACCGTTGCCGGCGCCGCCTTCGCCGACCGCACTGCCCGGGGCGCCTTGGGCGTCTACCTTGTTGCTGGCGCGCCGGCCTTCGACTTTCTCCGGGTTCGATTCGCGTTCGCTCAGTGTGAATTGCACAAGCCAGGCTTTCAGTGTGTCGGCTTCCCGCGCACTGACGCCGTCGGAGAACTCCACCTGACGCACGCCGAAGGTTTCGGCCGTGTCGTTCACAATCCGATACAGATGCAACTGACCGCCGCCGGCGGTGGCTTCAGCCATGCGCAACAGATCCGTCAGCTGGGTTTTATCCACAAAGGGAATCATCAGCGAGACCGCCAGCGTCTTGGGCTTGAAGCCCTTGTGCGCCTTGTCGGTGTTGCTGGTCTGGCCGGACATGTCGCCGCTTTCGATTCGCAGGTTGGCCGTGACCTTGAGGTTCTTGCCCTGGACTTTTTGTCCGTCGAGTAGCAGCGTCATAGGCCCACCAGTTCCCGCACAAAGCTCAATCCTTCTTTGCTGCCGACCAACAGAACTCCGGCGCACTGAATCCATTCGTGGCCCGGGGCATCGCCGGCCAACAGTTCGCGGCGTAATTCGCCGGCAGTGCCTGGGCCGATCATCCGCGCGCGCATGCTGACGTCAGGATTGCCCCCGGCCAGCAGGTCTTTCAGGTCAGCCAATTGCTTATCTCGCCCCTGCTGCTGGGCGCTCTTGCGAGCTGCCAGCGCTGCCAGATCGGCCAACGGCGAGCTGTCAGCGGCGTAGCCTTCCAGCACGGCTATCTGCCCCGCCATGGACTGTTTGGCAGCTTTGACCACCGTGCAACGCTCCAGCGGCAAACCCTGCCAACGCGGTAGAGTTCCGGCGCCGGGGATTTCCCACTTTTCGCTCTCCAGTTTCACCAGGTGTTGCGCCCTGCGCTCGGTGCGCACCAGATCAGGAATCGGCAGCAGTGCATTGAATCGCGCCAAGCTGCTGGCCAGCTGTTCCAGCCGCGTGCCCAGGAACAGGATCGACAGTGCGTGTTGCGGCCCGGTCGGGCGCCCGCTGTCGCTGGCGTCTTCCAGTTTCTTGGCGAGATGTTCCAAGGCGTTAGGCGCAGACAGAAAGCGCTGATAACCCGCACCCTGGCCAACACCGCTTTGGAACGGTGTCACCACTAGGCAAGCCGGCACCTGGCCCAACTGCTCGGCCAGCGCTGCGCGTCCGGCCGCAATCGCGCCTTTTGCTGCATCACCGACCGGCCCCGGGTTGGTATTGGCCAGTCCACTCAGGCCAGCCAGGCGCTGGGCGGTGCTTGCCAGTTCGCCGCCTGCCAGATCCTTGGCCGCTGACAGTCCGCCCAACCACTGCGTGGCCTGCTCCGGCCAGCGCATCGTCACCGGTGCCCAGGTCATGCCGGCGGCGTCCAGGTGATGGCTTTCATTGCCTTCAGATCTTTGGTTTTTTGGGCCTTCGCCACAGCTTGGCGTAATGTTTCCGCGTGCTGCTGCGCCGCTTGCCGGAAGCGCACCAGGTCGAGGCTGACTTTTTGCAGTTGTTCGATAGTGTGCGGTCGGAAGGCCAACATCTGATCGACGTCATAGCATGGGTAGACGTCGTCCAGACCCATCAGCACCTGGCCGTTTAAATTCACTTGGTCGTCGATCGCGCTGCTGTACCGATATGGTTCGCCCAGGGCGCTGGAAGTGAAACCGCCCGCAACGTAGTCCGCGCAGCCAGTGGTAATCGTCTGCAGCTTCTGGTCACGAAGAGCCGCCAGCACGGCGTCGATGTCATCTACCCACTTGCCATTCTTCCAGATCTGGTTCGGCCCGGGCTTCTCCATGGTAAAGCCCGCAGGCACTGCTTCGAAGCCCTCCAATGTTCGTGGCTCGCCGGTGTCCGTGCTGTACACCACGACGCCACCGAAGTAGTCCACCAACTGCCAGGCCTTGCCGTTCCACCATGCGGCTTTGTGTTCCGGTACCGCAGGCGGCTCTGCTTCGACGCAGCCGCCAGGAATCAGGTAAACACCCGCCTCCAGAGGCGATTCGTCAGCCAATACCGTACCGACGAAAATGCCGCGGTGATCGGTTTGATACACGAGTTTTTCAGTCATGCTCGATCTCAATACTTGATGCAGTAATTAAGGGCCATGTTTCGAGGCCGGGTTTCGGTGCCGCCCGAAGCAGTTACGACAATTGCGTGCGTGTGCGCGCCGCCGCCTCCAACACCCACGTTGTGCGCATGCTGACCAGCGGCACCGACGCCGATGTTGTGTGCGTGGTTGCCCTGGTAGTCAGTGCGCATCGGCCGGCCATCGGCGTTTTTACCGCCACCGATTTCAAGCTCCGTCCATACGCTGCCGCCGGCCGGATAGCCGACGTTCACACCGGCGCCGTTATCGACTACGCGAAAACCGTGGTCATGGTTGCCTTGAGCATCAGTCCAGGCACTGTGGATGTGGTTGCCTTGCGCATCTGTCCATGCCGCGTGCAGGTGGTCTCCAACTGATGCCGCTGAGGCCGAGTGCGCGTGAGAGTGGATCATCATGTCCTGGTACACCCCGAACGCTCGGCCAGGATCCAGCCCGCGCCCGTCGTCCCAGCCACGAGGAAACAGGCCGCGCATGTCAGGCAAATTGAACGTGGTCGAACCATCGCCGGCGCCGTAGTGCGTCCCAAGCCAGGCAAAAAGCTGTGCGTATGTCGTGCGGGAAACCGCCGCACCGTTGCATTTCAGCCATCCCGCCGGGGCAGCGGTCATTGCGAACGCTGCCACCATGCCGGTCATCGAATCCCCGACCTGTTTTTGTAGCTTGTTCAGGGCGGCGGTCGACGCCACGATCTCGCTGCTGTTGGTTGCTGGATCGTCGCTGATTGCATTGGGCAGATTGCCCAGTCCGACGTCTGCTTTGGTCGTGGCCCGGGCACGCAGCAGCGGATAGTCGCCGGTACGGGATGCCAGATATTTGATCAAAGCACCGCCGACTGGCTCGGCGTCCCGCAAATCCACGATAGTGCTGGGTGAAATGAAATCAGCGATCGGCACGCAGTAATGGCGCACGCCGGCGGCATCGGTGTAATCGGCCTGTTCACCGAATACCACTTTCCACACAGCCACCCGATCGTTCAATTGACGCTCAAGACAAACGTCCAACCAGACCTTACCTACTGGAATGGCGCCGGGGACCGCTTCTGACTTCGCAATTGCCACGCGGATGCCTTCGACGTAGGCCGTGCCACCATTGATCTGGTAGTAGCCGGCGTCTGTCTTTTCGAACATCAGCGAGTTACTGAAAAAGAACGCACGCCCGTAGAGGTTGCGATTGCTCAGACGCTCGCGCTCATCGATGCCGGCCAGGCGCACCGTGAAGTCATGCTGCCAGGTGCTGGCATCGATCTTTACACCGGTCAGTTTCATGGCGCCGTCGAAGGCCACCAGAAAATTGCGGGTGACGTTGTTGCCGATCTGTTCCGGCGGGATGTTTCTGCGTTTCTGTTGCAGCGGCACTGACGACGCCGCGAACAAAATGCCGTCGGCGTCCTCAAGCCCTACCCAATTGAAGTCCCAATCCCCGACGTCTGACCCCAGCTGTGCGCTGTACACCACCTGGTTCGGGTTCACGTAACCCGCGTTCTTTTCCGGGATCATGTAGACGTGAACGATCTGCGCAGCCGGTGGCTTGCCTGCAGCGCGATCGAGCGGCGCGGTCGGATCAAGCCCGGGCACATTCGCAAAGATGAATCGGCTGACGATCAGCGGCTTTTGCTGGCTTTGTTTAAGGGCGATTTGGCTTTCGCCGGCCAAGGTAATACTGGCGCTCACGGTGCGCTCCTACAGGCTGGCAACCAGCGTTTGCTGGTCGTCGTTGAAGTCGATCAGGGCAATTTGCAGCCCCACGGGGGTGATGGTGACGAAGTCGTAGCGCCGGCACGTTCGACCGTATTGCTGGATCAGCACGCGCAGAAGTTCGGGATTAAGCGACAACTGAGCGTTGCTGAACTTCAGCAGCACCACGTCCCAATCGCGGTCGGGCTGGCGTTCCTCGATCTCGACGTAACCCACGCCCAGTCGCTCGAAAATGCGTTTCAACCCGGCGGTGCTGCCGGCGTCGACCGAGTTGATAAACGCGTATTTCACGCGCAGTCGAAACAAGGACTCGGGTTCTCCCTTGAAGCGCGTCACGTCCCGCTGCCAGGCCCACAGCTCAAGGATGCTCATGTGGCAGCTGTCGGGATCGATCTGCGAGTAGGGCCAGCGCAGCCACCCGGTGACGGTTTCCCACCACGCCTGTGCAGCAGCGACCAGTTTTGAAAGCTCGGTACCGCCAAGCCAGAACGGCAGTTTCAGTTTGTTCATTGCACGTTCACCTTCAGCGACGTCAGGCGTGGGATGTCCAAACCACTGGTGATGTCGACGCCGGGGGTAAACCGCAGTGAGGCGATATCGGCAAACCGCTGGTGCAATTCCTCAGCCAGTCGACTAAAGCTGAAACGCGACTGGGGGTAGGTCAGCGTCGGCTGATAGTCGCGGGGCGTGCTTTCACGAAACGCGGCCCGTATGAACAGCTCGATCTCACTCATCAGCGTGTCGATCTGCTCGGCGCTTAGGTTCGGTTGCGGCCACAGATCCATTTCGAAACTGATAGGCACCTCTGGCATCACCATGGCCAGCAGATCATCGCCGTGGCCATGGTTGCCCTGGTCGCGGATGTGCGAATTGATTTGCTCCAGATAAGTCGCCGCCGGCACGCCCGCATCAAACAACACGAACGCGTTCGCACTGCCCGGCCCACGAGGTGCGCCGTGTTCGAAGTAGACGCCGTCCGGACGAACGCCTGGGAACGCGGAAATCATGGCGCGATACACCGCGTCGGTGTGCCACTGGTTCACCGCCGAGAACTGATTGCGCACGCGCAAACGCAGTTGGTCGTTCGGCTCCGGATCCGCACCAGGTGATTCCAGCCAACCGTCCTTGTTCACTACCTGGACGATGCCTGGGATGGGCACGGGCAGGATGGCGTAGTAACCCGGGGCGAGATTGAAGCCACTGCCGGATTCGATCGCCTCCACCGGGACTTCCAGCTGCAGCTGGCCTACTACGAACGTCGCCGGCGCCGTGGTAATCAGTTTGTACACGTTGCCGTTGATGGCGGCCGACTGCACCACAATGCCTTTTTCCAGCTCCATGACGCCGTCCGGTAAGGCGCGGGTGAACAGCAATTTCCCTTGCGCTTTGGTGGCGCCTTTACGCTCGACGTTGACCGCCCAGGCGAGCATGTCCAGCCAGGCGTCCACCGCCGTTTTCACAAAGAAGTTAGGCAGCACCGTCAGGCACAGAAAGTCCAACAGCCACAAAACCGGTTTGGTCACCAGCGCGGTCATCACTCGCCAGAACGGCGAATAACTGCTGGTGTTGGCCACCTTCGCGCCTTGGGCTTCGACTTCCTTTTCCCACGCGGCCTTCAATCCGGCCTCGGTGGTCGGTATGCCGGCGTCGGCGATCACCTTTTTAAAATCGACCTGGCTCACAGACTTACCTCAATCGAACCAAATTTCAGGGTTTTCGCAGTGACCAGGTACACGCCTGGTTCCTGCTGGGTGATGCGTGCCGTGCCCGGCACCAGGCGCTGGTCGTCCTCCACCAACAGTTCCAGTTGCTGGATGCAGTCGCGCTGCCGCAGCCGATCGCGCTCGGCCACCATCGTCACCAGCAACCCGCTGTCGCGGATCATGTGAGCGATGTCCTGGGCGATGCAGGCGCGGTCATCGACCAACAGCGGCTGGTGGGATGGATCCAGTGCCAGGTCGTTGTTCACGATCAACACGTCTACGTACTCGCTCATCCGCCGACCGCCATAGCCACCATGTTTTCCACCTCCAGCGGGTTCATTGGTTTGCTGGTGTGAATGTTCACGTTCTCCACATGTGTGCCCTTGTTCTGGCTGCTGTTGTTGTTCTGGATGCTGGTCAGCAAGCCGCCGGGTGGCACCGCCGAAGGGCGTGCCGGGGAAAGGCTGGGGATTGCCGCGTTGATGGTTTGCTGGGCTTTCTGCGCAGCGTTGGCGGTGTCGGCGGCATTGGTCGCGGCATCAACGCCGGGCACTTCAGGCATGCCGCCGAAACGCGCTTCGATGTTCACGCCCGGGATGCTGTTCAGCAGCTCGATCACGCCGCTTACGGCCTTGGTGAAAATGCCGACGATGCTGTCCCATGCGGCCTTGGCCATGCCTGACCAACCGCCCATGGAGTTAAACCAGTCGGATAGCTTCTGCAGCTTGTCAGCGACGAACTGGAACGCGGCCGTGTTCATCAGTGCAGATGTCCATTCGTCCCAGTAGTAGACCGCCGCAACAATGACGGCCACCAGAGCGAGAACACCGACCACAATCCACACCATGGGGTTGGCCAACAACGCCGCGTTGACCAGCCAGATCGCTCCCTGCCACAGCAGCATGGCGCCGCGCACCAGGGCAAGGCCGGCACTGAGCGTATAGATCACGGCCATGTACGCCAGGATCGCCAGTTTCTGCAGGACGAAGCCGGCGACAGTGCGCAGGTTGAGCAGCTGAACAACCTTCCACACCGATAACAGGCCCAGCCAGGTCATCCGCGCAACCCCGACCACCACGGTCAACAACGACATGGCGCCGACGATGGCCATGATGGTCAGTGCGGTGATGCCGATCACACGGGTGATGTTGGGAAACAGCTGCGACCAGCGCACCAGGGTTTTGCCGATGCCGACCATCTTGCTCATGAACGGCGTCAATACCGGGATCAGCACCTGGCCAAACACCACACGCATGACCTCGACCAGAGACGCCCACTGCTGCCACGGATCGACCATCGCCCTGGCCATCTGCTCGGCATTTTCCAGACCGCGCACCTTGCCCAACTGCTCGATGCCGTTGCGCAGTCGATCGGTGTCCTTGGCCAGCGCGCCAATCACCTGGGCGCCTTCGCCGCCGAAGGCCTCCATTAACTTGGCCCCGGCCGACGCGCTGGTCAGATCACCGAACTTGCCCTGCAGCTTGTCCAGAATCGCCATCATCGGCAGGACTTTGCCCTGCTGATCAGTGAACTGCATGCCGAGCTTTTCCGATGCGGCGCCGATGTTCTCGAAAAACGCTTTGTAGCGTCCGCCGGCGTCGCCGCCCTCCATGGTGCTGCTCAGCGTGCCGATTACCGCCATCTGTTCGGCAAGGTCGACGCCGGATGTGGTGGCGATCGCGCCGGCCTCCTTGAAGGCGTCTTTCATCGCGGCGCCGCTGGTACGAAACAGCTGCACGGCCAGCGCCGTTTGCCCGCCGAGTTTTTCCACCCACGCGCCCTTCCCCATCGCATCCGCTTGGGACTTCTGCAGGTTGTAGAGCGTGCCGACGTATTCGCCCATAGTTTCGGCGTCCGTCTTGGTGGCCTTCGCCAGTAAGTTGCTGGTGTTGGTGAACGTGGCGAGCTGGTTGCCGGCAAGCCCCTTAATGGCGCCCTCGATCAGGTAAGCCGAGGCCACAAAATCCTTGGCGTTCTCGCCATAGCTCACCGCGAACTGCAGCGACTTGGCATTGAGTGCCGATAACGCATCCTCAGCCACGCCCAACGATCGGACGTCGCCCAGGGCGCGATTGACCTCAAGCGCCGGTTCCATGGACTCCCGGATCCCGACCACAGCAGCGGTCACGCCGCCCAGGCCAAGCCCGATCGTCTTTATGTGTTTTTCACTCTGATCGGCAAGCTCGGAAAAGCCCATTTTCACCTTGCCCAGAGGCGCGGTGACCTTGTCCTGCAAGCTGAGAATGAAAGCCAGGCTGGCGCTACGGTCTGCCAAAGTCGTTACCCGTTCAGCGCAAGGGCGATGCCGTTAGCCACGGCGAACTCCATGCGTCTCCAGTGTTCGTCCTCCAGCCACTTGGCCGTCCCCATCGCCTCGGGCGTGGGTTCGGCACCAGGAAGCCAGCGGTTCGTCAGGGCCATCAACTGGCCCAGTCCGTTTTCGCTTAGGCGCTCAGCGTGCTCGAGCGCTTTTTTACGATCACCTCAACGTTGGGCGCGTACTCCTCGAGCAGCGCGCCGGCGATCTGCATCACCATCACCGGGTTGCCCAGTAACGGTTTCAGCGTGGCTTTTTCCTCTTGCTTGACGGTGGTCATCAACAGGTTGTTGCCCGGGGCGACCTTGTTGGTTTGGGTCAGGGCGTTGAAATACTTGGTGACGTCAGCCGGGGTCAGGTTGAACGTGAATTCCTGTTCGCCGACTTCCAGGGTGATTTCGGTTTTGTTCTGTTGGCTCATGGGGTTGATCTCTTGTTGAGGTTGGAAAAAGTGGTGTCCTGGTGCGCTGGCGATCGCCGGCACACGCCACGGACGTATTGCTGCAGTCCGAAAATCATTTGCCGGCTTAGGGCGAGCTGATTCCGGAGGGTGAAATAATCCGGTCGAGCGTCTGCTGCGAGTTCGGCGCGTCCTGCATCAGCCACGCGGGCGGTGCCGGCGGTGGCGGGCACAGATCCGGTGGCGGGACAGGTGGCGCGGACGAGCAACCGGCCTGTGCCATCGCCAACAGCGCGGCGCAGGCGCTCGTTTTCAGTGAGTGCATCGCTCAATACCTTTGTGTTTCGTTGGTCGATCGCGTCCCGCTCGGCGAGCATTTCGCCGCTGATGCGTGCCGCTTCCCGCAGGCCGCTGGCCTCCCATTTCGCGCTATCACGCTCGCGTCTGGCTTCGTCGCGCTGGCCTTCGAGCGAGTCAAAACCGATCCAGGCGACCAGGCACAACACGACCAGGAACAAGGCTTGGCGCAGCATCACAAGCCCTCCGCACACAGCCGGGATTCGGCCAGCCGGCGGTTGTGCAGGCCCGGCACAAAGCGCTTCTGGCCCTTGGCGTCAGTCACAAAGGCCCATACCGGCGTCTTGCTGTCCGGCGCCCATGCCAGAGCTTTGCAGCCCTCGGCGATGCGGCCGGCGTTGATAAGCGCGACCGCTCGACTGGCGCAGGTGCTGGTCACACCGAAGTTGTGGCCGTGACTGGTGAGTGCGTCGAACGTGTTCTGGCTCACGTCCGGGTTGGTGATGCAGTCGGCCAGCTGCAGCTGGGTTTTGCGGATCACCAATTGCTCCACCTCCGCGCAACGCTCGGGCGACCAGTAGTCACCCACCACGACCGGAAACGGGCTGGTGTGCCGGGTGATGCCCTTGCAGACGGTGGGTAGTCCGCCGGCCAACTTGTCCGCATAAACGGTGTTCTGGCCACGGCCTTCCCAAGTGCCCAGGAAGATCACCAACGGAGCGCTGGCCAGCGCAATCACACCGGCTTGAATCCTGCCGCGCAGGCTCATGGGAACCACACCCGCAACAGTGCCGGCACAACCATCTGCAGCACAGAAGCGACCACCGTGAGAATGGTCAGCAAGCGGCCGACCTTGGCACCGATGTCATTCACCGCGACCGTCAGCGTCTGCTGGCCAGCGTTCAGTTCCGACAGCTGCCCGGCCATGTGTTCGAACCCCTGTTCCAACTTGGTCACGCGGGTAGGCACGGTTTCGTGGCGGTCTTCCAACTCGCTGAGCCGGTGTTCAAATACGGCGAATCTCTGCTCCAGCGTTCCGAGGCGTGCGGCGTCAGTCGTCATCAGCGTTTACTCTGCTCAAAGCCCGATTGGCACGGGACGCACCGCGTTTTACCGCCCAGTGCCTGCCGCGCCGGCGGGATCTCGTTATCGCAGTCCTGGCAATGGGTCAGGCTTGGCCCGACCGGCACAGGCGTCAGCAGCTGGGCCTTGATCGCCTGGTCACGTTGGCGTTGCTCCAGCTCCTGGGCGCGGTCGAACCAGTCCACCATTAACGGATCCCCTCGATCTCGGTAGCGTCGAGGTACGGAACGCCGTTGATGTGGATAAAGTCGGGGCTAGTCACGTCAAACGGCACTTTGTGCTTGGTCTTCTCGCCGCCTTTTGGATCGATCGACAACAAGCTGGAGATCTTCACCTTGCAGCCGAAGGCTTCCACGCGCAGTTCCTCGTCTTCGCCGGCCTTGGCGAAGAACACCGCGTCAAACGCCTTGAGCTTGCGGAAGCTGCCCGCCGATCGCGCCGCGTCGATCAGCAACTGAAAGTTGGAGCTGTCCAGTTCAAGTTCGCCGGCAGCGGCCACGTCACCCTCCACGTAGCCGTCAGGCACGCCCCGGGTTTGGGCCACAGCCGAGTTGTCGGTAATGTCCAGGGTGCAGCTCTCGACGTGCAGCGACAGATCGCCCAGGCTCACGTCGAAGTTCTTGCCGCCAATTTTTGCCATGGGGCGTTACTCCGTTTTGTCAGTAGAAAGATCCAGAGCGATGTTCGCCGTGAGGTCTTTCGGGCAGTTGAGGGGTTTGAGCTTGATGTAAGCCGCAACCTTGGTTTTGCTGAGCCATTCCAGCACCAGGTCACCGTCTTTCGGCGGCTCGATGTCACCGGGGAACACCTCGCCGTTGAACTTGATGGACTTGGCCATGGCGCGTAGTGGCGCCATCAGTTGGTTGGTGTTCACCGCCATGCTGTTGGGCGTGCTGTTCAAGCGGCGATCGGCTACACGGCGGATCAGCAGCGGGCGAATCAGGCGAGCGGCTTTGTCGGTGATGCGCAGGTATTCCACGACCTGAAAGTCACTGCCCGGGGTGTCCAACATGTTGCAGTCGCCCCAGTACACGCCCGGGTAGTCGGGGTAGGTCTGGGTGACGGAGAACCGCGCACGATCCAGTTCACTGCGCACAGCGGACGGCAGCGGGATCAGCTCCATATCGATAGGCACGTCGCCAAGTCCCAACACCGGGCCGGTGGCCACGCGCATCGGACTATCAGCGATGCTGACTGCCGAATTGGCCAAGCGGCCAGCCAGCACGCCCAGGTCATTACCGTGCAGTTGCGGCACCGGTGAAACGCGCGGCGCTGCCAAACCCGCTACCAACGCTTTTTGCTCGCTCAGGTACTGTGCCCAGGTCTGGTCGACGGCGATGCCGACGGTGCTTGCCAGAAAGAAAACACGACGGCCGTAGGTGTTGTTCAGGGCGACGGCCGCGTCATTCATGGCCGATAGTTCGTCACCCTTGGCGACAGGCTTTGTGACGATTACCGCTTCCACCGACACCCCTTGTTGCTGGGTTTTCTCCAGAGCGGTGGCCCAGTCGCCTTCGGGGCCGATCGGGGCCGCCATGCAGGCCCAGCGCTGGCCACCGTTCAAACGTGCGGCGGTGATTTGGGTTTTCAGATCGCTCGCCGGGACGCCCAGGGCGGCGTCCAGATCGCTGTCGGTGTTCAACGGAATGATCTGGCCGACGTTTTTGGCGGCGGGGCCGATGAAAAGAAAGTAACGCTCAACCTCTGTCACGGCGCCCTGGCCTAGATTGAGATTGTCGACGGTGACTTGACCGAGTGCCATGCAGTGCCTCGTTAGCGGGGTGAGTTCAGAATTTGTTGCAACACCTGGTTAATCAGCAGGTTGGTGTCGCGTTCAGTTTCGGCGCCGATGAATTGGCGTTTCGGTAGCGTGATTTCCCAGCTCTGCGCTCCGGTGCTTTCGCGGCGCTGGTCGTCCAGGATCCGGATCAGCAGCCCCGCCTTGGCGTAGTTCACATGCTCCTGAATCCACGCTACCGAGGGCCGGGTCAGCGTCTTTTTTCCCGCTTGGCGCACACGGAATCCCAACCGGCGTAAGCGCTTGGCTTGCTTTTCGGTTGCTGCCAAACCCGGTGGGGTCTTGTTCCATCGGCGCATCTGCTGGGCGGTGCGGCGCTCACTGACGCCGTTGTGCTGCTGCGCGGCCACCCATCGGGTCAGGGCGTTTTTCCAGCCCAACTCCGCTTCATCAGCGGACACTCGGGTGACCACCATCAACTTGGCCAGGCCGGCTTCCATCTTCTTTTTGCCTTTGCTGTCGCCCTTGCGTGGAGCGAAGGGCGTGCCGTCCAGGTTCTTTTGTTCACGTACTCGCTTGCGGCTCATTGTCCGCACGCGTTTGGTGACCTGGTTCAGCAAGCGGCGGCGCAATTGCGGCGGCAGGCTCAGCAACGCCAACTGTTCGCGTACGCCCAAGCGACCGCGAATGTCGAGTTCGAACGTGCTACGCCCCGCCATCGGTGGCCACCTCGCCGCGCTCTGCAATCCACAGATCAAACGGGACAAAGGCCCAGCTCTTGCCGAAGGCTTCGATCTCCCCGGCAGGGTCTTCGGCCAGATACTGCGGCTCGACAAACTCCAACGTGATTTCCACCTCGAAAAGGTCGCTATCCACCGGCTCCACGAGAAATTCCGGCGCCGGCAGTTCGTGGCGGTCCCGGTTGGCATCGTTGTTTTCCAACCAACTGCCCACCAGTGCCATCAAGCGCGCCGGATGGTCGGCGAAGCGCTCCAGCACGATCGCGGCGCGATAGTGCATGTCGCCTAGGTGCATCCCGTCGACGTCGGGTTTCCAGATCAGTGCAAGCTTCACCTGCTCGGTGAAACTGTCGAGTTGTTCAGGCTCAACCAGGCGGCGTTCTAACAGATACGCGGTCAGCGTCTGCAGCTTGGTCATAGCAACTTCGCCGTGATGCGGCCACGGCCCTGCAGGGCGCGTACAGCGGACTGACTGAAGGCTAGAAACGTATCCTCACGCTCTGGTGCTTCCTTTCCCGTGTTTTCGGCGCTTTCGCGGCGGGTCACGGTGGCGAACTGCTGCAGCGCGCTGGCCTTCGCACGGCAATAAACGGCGCGTTTGTACAACTTCGCTTTCCAGGCACGCTCCGGCAGCAGCATCGGATCGGCCTTTTCCACCGTCGCAATGCCCGCCGTGAGCCAGCTGGATTTGAGCTTGGCCAGGTCGTCGTTGACCTCAGCCATGGCGATGCTCAGCGCGTCGGTCAGCAAGTCGCCCAGGAACTCCGCCGGCAGGCGATAGCCTTTCTGAAACTCAGACACGGAGAGATCCGGCCAGAAGCCGTCGTTCTCGATGATCTGTTCCACAAAGGTGGTGGGTTTCCCGGAAAAGCTCATTGCTGACCGCTCGAATAGGGCGGGGAGACTGTTTTTCGTGGGGCTGGCCATGAATGGCAGACACACGTCCACAGTTCCCCGCTGGGGGGGGTAGTCGGTTATTGGGCGCCGGTCACGGCGGGTGTTTGTTTTGCGATCGCCTTGCGGCACTTCGAAATGCGCGTTTCATTGCCGGCTTTCGCGTACAGCTCGGTGGAGCGTTCCAGGTGCTGGAGCGCGGTTTCCCACTGCTCGGCCTCCATGGCGCGCATGCCGATCAACTTGTGGTACTTGCTCGGGATCTGTTCGGTCAGCTCCCATTCACCGTCGACACGTGGCAGCAGATTGGACAGGTACGGCTCCGGGCTGCGCTGCGCGTTGTATTCGGCATAAGCCCAGTCGATCACGGCGTCCGCGACGAAGGTCTGCACATCACGGCGCTTGAACCGCTCGGGCATCTCTTGCCCCTGCTCGATCGCAAAGTCAGCCAGCGCCAGGCCATCCTCAAATTGCTCGGTGTCGAACAGCCAGACCATGACCTGGACAAGAACACGGTTCGGCATGACCAAACCCGAATCCATGTAGCGCTGGATGAAGTCCTGGTATTTGGGCAACAGCTCCTCGCGCTTGAGTGCCTGACGCCCGGCGAGCCCCTTGATGTCGCTCAGGCGCTGCAGATCCTGATCCAGCGAGGCTTCCATCAGCAGCAGATGTTTTTTCGCGTTGGCTGGACTGCTCAAGGCTTCCGCCGGCGAATACGCCAGCGGTGCCGCGGCCGCAGCAATTACTGCAGCGCTGCCTTGGGCAAGGGTGCGGCGCTTGTGCGCGAGAGCCAGGCTCACTTCAGCAGCTCCACATTCTCGGTCAGCGCGATTTTCTCCATTTGCTCGATCACATAGCCCTCATTGCGGCTGTTGTAATCCTCGACACGGGAGCGTTTCGGGTTGTCCACGGTTTGCTTGCGCCAGCTGGAATCCTGGAAGTAGATCGACAGGTTGTCCCAACTGGTGACCAGCACACCGTTGACCGGAAAGAACGGTACGCTGAAGCTTGGCAAGCCGCCGTAGGTGGCGATCACTTGAGCATCTTCGATGCGTTCTTTTTCGGTTGGCGTATCGCCCTGCTTGGCGTACAGCTTCGCTTTGTCAGCCGCCAACAGGTCGGTGCCGATGATGGCGATCAAATCGCCGCCGTCGCGCAGACGTTCATCCACCATTTGCTTGGTGTCATGAACCAGGGCGTCCAGGTTGGCGTAATCGCCATTCGGGCCCAAGGTCACCTTGCCCGCTTCCTTGCCTTCCTTCAGCACTTGTTGCGGGGCTTGCTCGCGCAGCTGCTGCAGCCAGCCTTTGTTCACGTCCTGTAGCATTGGATACGTTTCGATATCCGTCTGTGCAGCCGCTTTCAAGCCGTGGAAGCCGACCATGATGCGATCGAGGGCGATCTGTTTCTGCACCGCGGCGGAATAGCGTTGATGGAAGTCTGGAAACTTCGCCCAGGCGTCGATTTTTGCGTACGGCAGACCCACATCGGATTCGGTTGACGACAACTCGTAGGTGCTGTTTTCCAGCTCCGACGCATCCTTGGCTTCGCGATCGGTGGTCTTGGTGTTAGTGCGGCCGGTGACAGGACCGGACACGCCAATGAACACCTTCTCGCCTTTGATCTCGGTCACCGGAATGACGTTGATGCGCTGCAGGAAATCAGCTTTCGCGGTGATGGCGTCGTTCAGCTCCTGGGCGATCGACGGTTCAACGGAAAACATCTTGCTGGACAACGGGACGCCGTAAGTCTCGGCGATCGCCAGCTGCATTTCGGCGTACATCTTGGCGCCGTAGGCGCTCAGGGAACGGGCCATAGTCAGAGTACCCGCGCTTTGGATTTGTCAGCGGGACCAGCATTGCGTGGCAACTGACGGCCGTTGCTGGTGTTTTTCAGTTCGGTGAACTGCTTCTGCAGGTTGGCCAATGCCGCCAGCACTGCTTTGTTTCCGCCGCCGGTGCGCTTGAATTCGCGTTCCTCTTCGGCCGTGGTCACGATTTCGTCCACCGCGTCAGTGACATCATCGATCGGGGCTTGATCGGGTTCCGGTGCGTCTTCGGCGGCAGGCTCGATCACGGCCTGAATGCCGGCGGCGACGACCAGCAGCTGGGCCAGCAGGGCTTTTAAAGCCGTGGCGGTAGCTTCATCCATTGGGGGTTTGCTCTCGGTTGGGGTTTGCGGAGTGGTTTCGGCGGCGGTGTCGTCAATGCCGAAACGCTTGAACAGGCGGGTAAACATTGCAGCCAGACGGCCGATCTCGCCCTGCGGCTCGGATTCGCGCAGTGGGCCGAGTTCCAGCGACGCGGCGTAGTAAGCGGCGCGACTGGTTCGGTTAGAGAAATAGAGTTCCTGGGTGCCGAGGCTTGCGGGCGAATCGGTTACCGCC
Organism: Pseudomonas sp. HN2; assembly: GCF_020736465.1. Classification (NCBI taxonomy): domain Bacteria; kingdom Pseudomonadati; phylum Pseudomonadota; class Gammaproteobacteria; order Pseudomonadales; family Pseudomonadaceae; genus Pseudomonas; species Pseudomonas sp. HN2. Next base: position 1,932,006 of record NZ_CP085885.1, on the reverse strand, counting down.
AGACCGGTCAGATAGGCCTTGCCGCTACCGGCAAAATTCGGAGTGATTTCAATGCTGGTAAACAGCTTTTGGCCTTGATCGTTGAGGTACAGCAGGCGATCGTTCGGTTTTAACTGAGCTTCCAGCGCAATTTGTCCTGGCTCCAGATCTTCGCCCTCTTCAACCAGGCGCACAGCGAATACGGTGCCGTGCGAGCCAGGCCAGCGCTCGTGGTCGCACCAGATCACAGCGGTGTATTTGGTTGGTGTGTAGGTCTCGGCGATATCGCGCAGTTCCTGGGGAAGAATCTCGCGGCCATCGACGGTCGGGCCGCTGGTGGCAACACGTTTCCAATAGGAGACAAGGGAACGGGGCATGAGGGGTGACTGCGCTCAATCGTTGAATGAGCCGCCACGATAGGGAGCCGTTTGCCGCCAAACAAACGGTTGAAATTCAGCGTTCTCCTATTTGAACCAGATAGGCGAGTCGCAGTATTTAACCCCGCGTTTCTAGGGTTTTCGCCGCATAGACTGCGACGCATGAACTACCCGACCGAAGTTAAAGAAGCCGCAAAACGCCTTTACCTGCGCCGCTGTTCGGTGAAGGAAATACAGGCGCATTTGAAGCTGCCCAACATCCGAATCGTCTATTACTGGATCCGCCAAGGCGGCTGGGACGAGATGCTTACGGATGAAGAACCATTAAGCGCGGTCAATCGGCGCATCACACTAATTCTGGAAAAGATCGAGCCGCTGACGAAAGCCGAACTGGACGAACTGGAGCGGCTGACGAGCCTACTTGAGCGCCTGAAAAAACTGGCCGCGAAATCCTCACCGGCGGCGCAATCAGATCGTCCGGACGAGTCTCGCGAACGGCAACCTGGTCAACGCCGTGAGCGAGGCGAAGGCGGCGCCAAGAAGCGGGAAAAGAAGGCCAAGAACGACATCAGCGGCCTGACCGAAGTTGATTTCCTCGATAAGTTCATCTCGAAGATGTACGGCTATCAGAAAGAGCTGTTCGAGGCGAAACAGAACCCACTGACACGCCGTGTCCGGAACATTCTCAAAAGCCGGCAGGTGGGCCTGACTTACTACTTCGCCGGCGAAGCGTTCATGGACGCTGTGTTGAGCGGTGACAACCAGGTGTTCCTGTCTGCCAGCCGATCACAGTCCGAGATCTTCCGCAGTTACATCATTCAGTTCGCCAAGCAGTGGTTTGATATCGAGCTGACGGGCAACCCGATCACGCTCAGCAACGGCGCCGAACTGCGTTTTCTCAGCACCAACAGCAGTACCGCCCAGGGCTATCACGGCCACGTCTACGTGGACGAATATTTCTGGATTCGCGACTTCGAAAAACTCAGCACCGTGGCCAGCGCCATGGGTACCCACAAGAAGTGGCGCAAAACCTACTTCTCGACGCCCAGCGCGGTATCGCATCAGGCGTACCCATTCTGGTCAGGTGAGGAGTTCCGCAACAGCAAGCGCGGCAAAAAGGCCAGCGGCGTGTGGCCCAGCGAAGCGGCCTACACGCAGGGTGCGTTGTGTCCGGACGGCCAGTGGCGCAAGACGATCACCTTGGACGATGCGATTGCCGGCGGCTGCGATCTGTTTGACTTGGAGCAGCTGCAGCTGGAGTACGACGAAGACAAATTTCAGCAGCTGTTCTACTGCAAGTTCATCGACAGCACCCAAAGCGCATTCAGTCTCAAGGATCTGGAAAGGTGCTATTCGGATCTCTCCGTGTGGGAAGACTACAACCCCGACATCGAAAGGCCGTTCGGCAACAGTCCGGTCTGGCTGGGCTACGACCCGAGCCGCACCCGCGACGACGCTACCTGCGTGGTCATCGCGCCGCCGCTCGAGCCAGGCGCGAAATTCCGCATTTTGGAAAAGCACAGCTGGCGTGGCCATTCGTTCACCTATCAGGCCGCTCAGGTCAAGAAACTGACCGAGCGTTTCAACGTTCAGCACATCGGCATCGATGTCACCGGCGTGGGTTACGGCGTGTTCGACCTGGTGCGCGACTTCTACGCCAAAGCGACGCCAATTCACTACAGCCTCGAGGCGAAAAACGCCCTGGTGCTCAAAGCCCAGGACACGATCCAAGGCAGTCGCATCGAGTGGGACGCCGGGTGGACGGACATCGCCCAGGCATTCCTGACGATCAAGCGCGGCGCCACCAACAGCGGCCAGATCACCTACAGCGCATCACGCACCGACGCCACCGGCCACGCCGACATTGCCTGGGCCGTGATGCACGCGCTGGCAAACGAACCTTTGAACACCAACAAGCGGCGTCGTAGCCGCTACGTCACGAGTAACCAGACCAGCCATGGCCAACCGCAAACGCAGAAAGCAACACATAGCCCAACCACCGCAGCAGCCCATGCGCTCGTTTACGTTCGGGGAGCCGGAACAGGTGTTATCCGGCAACATCGGCGAGTACGTGGGTGTGTTCCCCAGCGACGACGGCAAGATTTACAAGCCGCCGGTTTCGCGGGTTGGCCTGGCCAAGCTGCTGCGCGCCAATGCCCACCACGGCGCCATTCCGAAGTTCAAACGCAACCTGCTGCTGCGTGAGTTCATCCCCTCGGCCGGCTGCAGCACGGAAACAATGGGCCGCGCCGGGCTGGACTACATGGTGTTTGGCGAAGCGTATTTCTATAACGACACCAACGCATTTGGCCAGGTTCTCGAGCTGCAGCACCTACCGGCCATCAATATGCGGGTAAAGGTCGACGGCGGTTACGTGATGTTGATGCCCGACAACAAAGAAATGGAGTTCGGACAGCACGAAATCTCTCATGTCCTGGACTACGACGTGGAACAGAACATCTACGGGATCCCGGATTACCTGGGCGGCCTGCAGGCGCTGCTGCTCAATGAGGCGGCTACCCTCTTCCGCCGGCGCTACTACAGCAACGGCGCGCACGCTGGTTACATCTTCTACACCAACGATCCCGACCTGACTGAAGAGGACGAAGACGAGCTGCGCGCGCAGATCAGCGCGAGCAAGGGCGTGGGCAACTTCCGCTCCATGTTCGTCAACATCCCCAACGGCAAGGAAAACGCGATTCAGATCATCCCTGTGGGGGACTTCCAAGCCAAAGACGAGTTGGAGAAGGTGAAGAACATCACCCGAAACGACGTCATCGCTGCATGGCGCATGAACCCGGCACTGGCCGGCATCATTCCGGAAAACACCGGTGGTTTCGGCGACATCGAGAAGATCGATCGCGTTTACACGAGCAACGAGATTCGGCCGATTTGTCAGTTGTTCAATCAGCTAAATGACAGGCTCCGAGAGGATAGGAGATTTAGCTGGAAGGCTGCGCCAGAAGCAGCGGATATCACTACATGAAGTGCCGAACAGAAAGAAAACCACTACAGATTGTGGCAAAATGGTGGCGATCAGCTGCCCCTGGGGAGGGACAAAATGAGAGTTGTATGCAACTGCGGACACAAGGGCCGAATTGCCTCGCGGGAAGAGGTAACGACAGCCTTCGTAAAACTATACTGCCAGTGCCTGGACGCAACGTGCGGGCACACATGGGTGGCCAATCTGACGTTCTCGCACACGCTCAGTCCGTCGTCGCAGACGTTCGAGCGGATGCTGATCGATCGCTTACGAGAAATGCCCAGAGCGAAGCAGCGGGAGCTTTTCGAGCAGTTGGGATCGCAGGCGGTGGCGTAGTTACAAACCGCCGACGTGCCAGCGTCGGCGATCGGGATCATTCAAAGAATGACGGTCAGCCCTCTACTTTCTCCTTTGGGTTGATTGCCAGTATCTCGGCCACTCGGCGAACTTGCTGCTGTTCTACGCGGGTGAGCCGGCGATACAGATCGATCAGTCGACGCTCGATTTCCGTGAGTACGGCAGCTTCCGACTCGGCGTTTTCGAGGGCGATGTGATCGTTCTTCTTGCGATCCAACATTCTAACTACTCCATAAAGTGCATTGCTGAACGGACTTTATGGGGGGTAAGCAAGTGCATTGGAATAAGAGATACCCCAATGACTGTACGGGATTGTTGCGAGTTAAGACCGATGCCGAGCCGCGTCGTCTGCCATGGCTTCTAGAAATCGACGAATCGCTTTTTGGTCATCGTCAGAAATCGTTCTGAATTGCTTGATCAACAGTTCTTCTGAGGGACTAAAGAGCTGACCCAGCGGAGTTGAACGCCTTCCAGTGAGTACATACGCCGCGTCTACGCCCTTCTCTTCCAGAGCGGTTACATACCGAAGATCTAAAGAACTAGCTCCCAATTCGTAGTTTTTTTGCGTACCCCTACTGACACCGAGTAGGACGCCAAAATCTGTTTGATTCAACCCCAAGCGCTCGCGCTCTTCCCTGAGGCGTTCACCGACACGATCCGCTATGAGCATTTTTTTAGTCACCACCATTGACTTGATCATTTTTTTGACCAAGAATCACCACAGACAAACGCAAACAAACACAAACGAACAGAGGGAACACTATGCCCGCCACCGTTACGCACGAGCAAGCCCGGGCGGCTCTCGATCGAAAGGGACTAAGCATTGCGGAATTCAGTCGGAAGCATGGACTGAACAAAAATTTAGTCAGCGACCTGTTGAACGGTCGGATCAAAGGTCGCCGAGGGGAGGCACATCGAGCCGCCGTCTTACTGGGGATAAAAGACGGCGTGATTGAACAGTAATAGCGGCGCTCCACAGGGAAAAGTAGAAGTTGAAAAGTCCAATCCTAGACACCCGTAAAGAAGTCATGAGCGAGATCATCCGCAGCTATAACGGTGGACGTGAGGCTGCAGCAGCACGCCTGGGTCTGAAGCTCAAAAAATTCGACAACCATGCCTATGAAAACGCCGGTTGCAGTCCTCTCAGCGATACCCAAGTTTTCCTGCTCGAGCAGGACTGCGGGACACATCACTTACCCAATTACATTGCCTCGATGTATGGAGGACTGTTCGTTCCGATGGCTGATCCTGGAACCCTCGACAATGTCGAGCTTTACGCCCGCTCCGTGCAGGTTTCCGCAAAGCGAGGCTGTGTTGATCAAGCAATCGCCGCCGCTCTTGAAGACGGTTCGATCAGTGATGAAGAAGCCGAATTCATTATGGACGCGCACAACCTCCACGTAGCAGCAAGGCATGCAGAAGTGCTGGCTGCAATCGCTCTCTACCGCGCAGGAAAGGCTCAATGAACAATTTGTCTGCAGTACCGGAATACCAGGATGTCCTGCAGAGCGCCGCGCTGGCGTTTCTTGAGCGTCACCACTGCGAACACCTGAGCGACGATCAGCAACTGTTCAGCCGGGCTGTTCAACACCTGGTTGCAGACTATGACGTTCAAACGCAGGTCGCTGAAAAAATCGTTCACCTGGCAGGCACCACCATGGTCGCCGTTCGCGATCGGCAACGCCTGAACATCCAGAGCAGCACGTCGACGCACACCGTGATCGTTGATCCGGTGACCGGCCGACAATGGGCCGTACCGGTCAGCCTCATCTATGAGCGAATCATCAACGCGCCAGACGTTGGCCGCTTTCGCTTAGCCAACTCGTAACACCAACCCTCAGACAAACGCCTGTCCCGCACTCCGTGGGTTTGGGTGAGCTGCGCCCGAAATCGAGGTTTCAAGATGGGAAACGCCGTAATTCTGACCACTCAGCTGCCACCAGCGGAGGCCGAAGCACTACTGGCTGCGATGCGCGAGCAGTACCGCTTGAGCCTCAACGACTACTGGTACGCAGATGAATACCGGTACGTCCCGCAAGAAAAACGGCACAGCTCGATCCTCGAAAGAACTCCGGTGATGGCTGCTCAGAAACGCCTGATGGCGGCCCTCTCCCTCAGCCTCAAAGCAGTGAAGTAATCATGAAAGAAGATCTCCGCCACGACGTGTTACAACGCCTCCAGTTCGACTTCGGACTGAAGCATCGCGTAGGCACCGATTACATGCGCGGGGGCACCTGCCCCAAATGCAAGAAAAAGGAGCTGTACTCGCGTTTCGATACCCCATGGATGGTGATCTGCGGCCGCCCTGAAAAGTGTGGCCACACCTTGCACGTCAAAGAGCTGTACGACGATCTGTTTGAGGATTGGAGTAAGCGTGCACCGGCAACGGACCAACACCCTAACGCCACCGCGCGGGCTTATCTGGAGTTCGCCAGGGGCTTTCGGTTTGAGCTGATCCAAGGTTGGTTCACCCAGGAAAGCTTCTACTCGCCTGAACACAACGCCGGCAGCGCCACGGTGCGCTTTGCGCTGGAAAAAGGAGGCTGGTGGGAACGTCTGATCGATCAGCCGCACCGTTTCGGCAAAATGAAGGCGCGTTTCAAGTCCAAGGACAGCTATCGCGGTGTCTGGTGGTGCCCGCCGTGCGTCGACCTGCTCGAGGTCAAGGAAATCTGGATCGTCGAAGGCATCTTTGATGCCATCGCTTTGGTGCATAACGACATCGCGGCCGTATCGGCCATGTCGTCTAACGCGTTCCCTGGTGACTCGCTCAAGGCCCTGATCAAAAACCGTGACGGCGGCAAGCTGCCCAAGCTGGTCTGGGCGCTGGACAACGAGCCAAGCGCCAACGTCTATACGCGGCGTTGGGTTCGCGATGCTCGCGCCTTGGGGTTCATCTGCGAAGCGGCACTGATACCGCAACGCGATGGCCGCAAGGCGGACTGGAACGACCTGCACCAGCGCTGGAGCTTTATTCAGGATGACACCAAGCGCGCCGAACAGATCGCTACGGACCTCAAACAGGCTCGCCATCAAGGCGCGCTGCTGCTGGCAGAGAGCGCAGCGGAAAAGGCCTTGCTCATGTACGACTGGAACAAGCGCGGGGAATTTCACCTGGGCTTTGGCAACCGTTTGTACTGGTTCAAGTTGGACATGGAGAAGTTCAACCGCGCCATGTCCGACATCGAGGACAGCGAGAACCACGACGACCAGTTGCTCAACCAGGCGCAACAGCGCGAAAAGGCGCTGCAGCAGTCCGGCATCGTCGTGGAGATTGCCAACTGCTACCCACAAGCCCTTTACTTCCAGCGCAACGAAGTCACGGACGAGTCCTGGTATTACCTGCGCGTGGACTTCCCCCACGACTCCGAGAGTGTGAAAAACACTTTCACCAGCGGCCAGTTGTCCGCCGCCAGTGAATTCAAAAAACGCCTGCTCGGCATGGCGGCCGGCGCCATGTTCACCGGCAGCGGCCAGCAGCTCGACAAGCTGATGAAGGATCAGCTGTTCGGCATCAAAACCGTATCGACGATCGACTACGTCGGCTACAGCAAGGAATACGCCTGCTACGTCTACGGCGACCTCGCGATCAAAGACGGCACCACTTACAAGGTCAACAGCGAAGACTATTTTGAGTTCGGCAAGCTGCGCCTGAAAACCCTGCAAAAGGGTGTGCCGATCAAGCTGCAGCGTGACGGCAAAGATTTCAACGAGCAGTGGGTGCAGCTGCTGTGGACCTGCTTCGGCGCCCAAGGCTTCGTCGCGCTGGTGTTCTTTTTCGGCTCGCTATTCTGCGAGCAGATCCGTGCGCGTTATCAATCCTTCCCCTTTCTGGAAGCCACCGGTGAAGCCGGCGCCGGCAAGACCACCCTGCTCAACCTGTTGTGGAAACTGCTCGGCCGCGAAGGTTACGAAGGCTTCGACCCGATGAAATCGACCAAGGCCGGACGTTCGCGCCTGATGGGTCAGGTTTCCGGCATGCCAGTGGTGTTTCTCGAGGCCGATCGCCACAGCGACGATCGAGCGCACGCTAAAACCTTCGAATGGGACGAACTGAAAGACTTCTACGGTGGCGGCACGCTGGCAACCAAAGGCGTCAAGACGGCGGGCAACGAAACCTACGAACCACCCTTTCGTGGAACGATCGCGATCAGCCAGAACGCGGCGGTGGTTGCTCACGAAGCAATCATGACGCGCATCGTCAAACTGCACTTCGTGCGCCCGATCGTGACCCCGGAAAGCCGTGCGGCTGCTGATCAACTTAACGCATTGGACGGCAACACCCTCAGCCACTTCCTGTTGCGCGCCGTGGGAAAGGAGTCTGGCGTGCTCGAGCTATTCGCTCAGCGCATGCCCGAACACGAAGCCAAGCTGCGCCGCCTGCACACGCACTGTTTCGCCTGCGGCACGGCTTACACCAGTGACCAGGGCAACTGCAGCAGTTGCGGCTACGACCTGCGCGGTTACATCCGCGTGGAGCGCATCAGCAAGAACCACGCGCAACTGCTGTCGCTGCTGGATGGCCTGCGCCTAGTGCTGAAACTCAGCGATCCGCAGGTCGCCGCTACGCAGCGGCAGATCGTGCGGATGGCGATCGAGCGTCAGGCCTCGATCAGCTCCGACCATCCGGCCGTCGCCGAATTCTGGGAGGTCTACGACTACCTCGAATCCTTGAGTGAAGACCCGGTGGTCGACCACAGCAGCGACCCGACCGTCATCGCCATCAACCTCAATGAATTCTGCGAGCGCGCCGCCGAACACAAACAGAAGCTGGCCGACGTGGCCACGTTGCGCGACCTGCTCAAAGAGTCTCGCTCGCGCAAGTTCCTCGACAGCAACAAGGCCGTGCACAGCGCCGTGCGCGCCGCCTTCAATCATCGCAACCCCGTTTCCCAACCCCGGCCGACCACCGTCAAGTGCTGGACATTCAAAGCGTAAAGGAGAGCAACACCGATGCAGATCCAAGTGTTTATGGGCAATGCCGGCGACGGCCAAACCAACAAGCTCCAGTCGGTGCAAGACCGTTTGGATTTGGCAGGTCAAAGCGCGCCGATCATTCAGGCCGGTGCGTACGCAGAGGAAGGTTTGCTGCAGATGCTGGAAGTTCGGGCAGCCGCTGGCCAGCGCGAAATCCTCGTCGACGACTGCAGCAGGCAGCAGATCTTGCGGGTATTGGAATGGCAGTCATGTGTTGAACATGAGCCGGATTTTGATGGCCTGGTGATTCACCTGGCTCGCAAGGACTGAACTTAAAAAACAGTGTCGAGGAGTTGCAGCTCCTCGACACCCGACCACTTCTGAGGACCCTACCATGCAAGCACAGAACCACAGCAGCAGCGGCGCGAAGGCTACCACACCGGCGCGGCACCTGGTGGCCACTGCGATCATCGGTGCCGCCGTCATCGGCTACCTGGTGCACAAAACCCCCGAGGCCCGTACGCGCCTGGAAAGCCTGAGCCAGATGGCGAGCAGTCTGGGTGACCTGAGCGCCACGGATGCCGCGGTGATCCGCCAACTGCTCGCCGTCCCTGTCTTCCACGGAGATTCGCACCATGCGCAATGACCCGGCCGCAACACCGGTGCGCCGCTTTCCCTGGAACATTGACTACACCAGCGTCTGCGACCAGTGCGGCAAGTGGCGCGTTCAGGGTAGTCATGAGAAATGCAGCCGCCGCCGGCAGCGGCTGAACGCTCATCTGCGCCATCCCATGCCCAGGCCATAAGCCGCGTCCACCAGAAGACGCGCTTGAAGATACTTGGCCCGGAAACGGGCCTTTTTGTTTCCGATCGTCAGACTGTTGTAATACGAGTACAGCGTTAGGGGTTTACATGAGTGGGGTCGAAGCTCGCGGAAAGTCCGTGAGAATCTATTTTCAATACAACGGGGAAAAATGCCGGGAAGCGATCCCGGGCGGCAACACACCAGCGATCGTGGCGCAGGCCCGACGCCTGGTCGACATCATCGAGTACGAAATCCAGACCGGCACCTTCGACTATGCGCGGCACTTCCCGCACTCCTCCAGGCTGGTGGAAAACACCTTTGGTCACTACCTGGACCTGTGGCTGAAGATCAAGGCCAACAGCGTCGCCGCCTCCAGCTATCGCGGCTACGCCAACAAGGCCGAGGTGCATGTGCGCCCGCGCTGGGGCAAGGTCCAGATTAACCAGATCGACCATCTCGACCTGCAGGAGTGGATTCAGGACACGCTGTCGAAAACCCTGAAGAACAAGACCATCCGCGACATCATCAGCAACGTGCGCCAGGTGTTCCGCCTGTACCGCACGCGGATGAAAGTCGCGCATGACCCGACCGAAGGGCTAATGGTGCGTCTGCCCGATCCCGAAGCGCCGGACCCGTTTACCCGCGCCGAAATCCGCCAGATCCTCGAGACCCCAACCCACCGCACGCAGGAACTGCTGATGGTGCAGTTCATGTTATGGGCCGGCCCGCGGGTCTCGGAAACCATCGCTTTGGCCTGGGAGGACGTCGACCTGGCGCAAGGCACGGTGACCTTTCGCCGGTCGAAGGTGCGCGGCGCTTATCGTGTGACAAAAACCCGCCGATCGACGCGGCGGGTGCGCCTGCTGGCACCGGCGTGGGACGCCTTGCGCAAGATCGATGCGCTGAACCGCAACAGGAAAGCGGAAACCGTGGAGGTCGTCGAGCGGGACAACAAGACGGTGCGAAAACACAAACTGCACTTCGTGTTCCTGAACACCAAAACCGGCCTGCCGCATGCCAACGATTTTGTTGTGCGCGATCGTTTCTTCAAGGCGCACTTACTGGCGGCCGGCGTCCGCTACCGCGGCCCTGGTCAATGCCGGCACACCTACGCCAGCCAGTTGTTGACCACCGGTGTGGCGTCGATCGACTGGATTGCGGAACAGATGGGTCACACCAACGGCAACATGATCCGTCAGCATTACGGAACGTGGATCAATGAAGACGGACCGGACGTGGTCGGCATGCTGCAAATGGCGTTAAAGCTGACGCCGGTCACAGCTCCACACTGAAACCGTTAATGCCCACGCTTTCGGCAAAACGGCCCACGGCGGTCAAATTCGCCCAGGTGCGCAGGCGCTCACGTCGCGAGCGCACCGGCACCCAGCGTGCACTGCTCCCGCCCAGACGAATCGACAGGCCCCAGTCGGGGCCGCCATCGACTTTGGCGACCAGGCATTCACGCACCGCGTGTTGTTCAACCAGGGCGCGCAATACGTCTTCGTGAATGCCTTCGCCGATCATCTATTCAGTTCCCGCTGACGCGCCTGTAAAGCGCGGTCGAATATCAGATACAGCCCTTCGATGGCCCCGAGGTTGAGTGCTTTCACCGTTTCAATGCCCAGGGTGAAACCTTCGGCTCGGTCGGCGGCATGCAGCGTGTCGGCTAGGGTGCTTGCCTGGACGATGCCAGCGAGCAACTTCAGTGCTTGCGCATGCACAGAACGCGGCAGGTTAAGTGCCGCAAATTCGTCGTGGTCAATCATTGCCATTGCCATCCATTCAGGGTCCCCGGTTGCTCAAGCACCAAATCGTACTGCTCGACGTCGATCAGCAGCCAGCCGCCGGTGGGTTGGTTAGACCCGTCGATCAAGAGCCCCTGCACCATTGTTCCATGCGGCAGCATCACCCGCAGCGCGTTGGCCTCCTTGGGGCCTTGCAGGTAATGCTGCAGTTCAACGCGGACGCGACCGGAGCCCACATGAATGAGGCGCACCGGGCATTCGAGACTGGTTAGCTCGGCCGGCTCCCGCGCCTGATAGCGGGCCAACACGGTGACGGTGGCCAGACCTTCATAAAAGCACATGGGCATCCTTCAAATAATGAGTGGCTGCAGCAAGCCAAGCGGTAGGAGGATGGTAGACCAGTCCTGGGACGTCTGGTTTCCACGGCGCATGAAAAAGGCCCCCACACCTGGGCCAGGCGTGGGGGCCGATTGACCATAAACGGCGTTCCATCCACTAGTGGCTAATAGCCGCGATAGGTCATAATTAGTGTTTCGTGCATTTGCGCACTTAAACACGACCAACGGTTATTCCAGTCGCCCCTCTGAATTGAACCAGCCTTTTTCTGGCGCAATCCATTGGTCACGGAGGGAATTCATGAAATGTATGTGCTGGATTTGTTGGGAAAATGCAGAGCTTCAATATGAAGTGGGGGATTGGCAGGTCATCGACTGTTCTGCCTGTGGCCGCTATTTTATTAGCAGGCAACTCATGCAAAAGAATGTAGGCAAGACGCTCGACGTGAAGGCTACCCGACAGCTCATCGTAGACGCAGTGTGCGCTGGGGTCATCCCGGCGATCAGCGATGGAACGGCTTATTTCACGTCGTCACGTAAGCACATAGTGTGACTCTACGGCCCGAGAAAGCTGGCCAGCCGAATCCATGTCTAGATTGCGACGGTGATCGCCGTCTAAGTTACTGGAGCTCGCGGACTGAACTTTGCGTTTAGACCGCGTGCCGCCAGACCTCCCCTTAAACCTTCCGTAGCCGCATGATCGCGTCTGTGATCGCTGCTGCGTTAGTGTCCAGCGTTGCCAAGGGCACGATTGCGTTATCGGCAACATCATCTGCACCAGCTCCCGATATCCAATGTGTAATCTCTTCTATCGCTGCACCCAGCGCATGCTGGTTGTGCAACAACAGTGTCAGCGCATCGGCAGTGGTGATATTGAAATCTGCATTACTTGGCATGTTGATCGTCCCTGGATCAAATATTCGGAAGACTGATTTGCGCAGCTAATACAGGGTAGCTCAGGCACTCAATCCTGGAGGCTCATTTCCGGACCGAAATGGCGCATCTGTCCCAGATCTGTCCCATATGCCCATTTTTCGGACACCAAAAACCACAAACCCCCGACTTTCTCTAGGAAAATCAGGGGCTTGCGTTTACTGAATGTGGCGGTGAAGGAGAGATTCGAACTCTCGATACAGTTTCCTGTATACACACTTTCCAGGCGTGCTCCTTAAGCCACTCGGACACTTCACCGTATCTCTGCAGACATGTTCTGTCTGTCGAGGCGCGCTAATGTAGTCGAAAGCTTTTCCGATGGCAAACTTTTTTTCAGAATTTTCATGCGCTTAAGAGAGCGGACTGCACTGGGCCAGGCGGAGGATGGCAAACCCGCCAATCTCGGGTAACCGACGTGCTTCCTTATGGAAGGCAAGAGGCGCGCAGCGCTGGCTGAAGCGCAAAACGGTGACTGGCAGGTCAGTCACGGCGCTTTACCTGGCCTGCGGCGGTGGGTAACGTCTGCCCATCTTTCTAATAAGGAATAGCGTCATGAGCGAGTTGATTGCCTACCACCTCGAAGACGGCATCGCGACCCTGACCCTGAACAATGGCAAGGTCAACGCCATTTCCCCCGATGTGATTGCGGCGTTTAACGCGGCACTGGATCAAGCGGTCGCGGATCGGGCTGTGGTGATCATTACCGGCCAGCCGGGGATTCTCTCGGGAGGTTATGACCTGAAGGTGATGACGGCCGGCCCGAAAGAGGCCGTTGCGCTGGTGACAGCCGGTTCGACGCTGGCCCGTCGCCTGCTCTCTCACCCGTTTCCGGTGATCGTTGCCTGTCCGGGACACGCCGTGGCAAAGGGCGCTTTCCTGCTGTTATCCGCCGATTACCGCATCGGTGTCGATGGCCCGTTCAGCATCGGTCTGAACGAAGTGCAGATCGGTATGACCATGCACCATGCCGGTATCGAGCTGGCGCGTGATCGCTTGCGGCGTTCGGCTTTCCATCGCTCAGTGATCAATGGCGAAATGTTCGATCCGAAAAGTGCCGTTGATGCAGGCTTCCTCGACAAGGTCGTCACTGCAGAAGAATTGCAGGGCTCCGCCTTGGCTGCCGCGCGTCAGTTGAAGCAAATCAATATGCTCGCGCACAAGAACACCAAGCTGAAAGTGCGCAAACAACTGCTGGAAACCCTCGACGATGCCATCCTGCAGGATCAGCAACATCTGGGCTGATTCCTGAAGGATTTGGCCGTTGAGAACAGCCCGACCCTCGTGTCGGGCTTTTTCTTACGTTCGGTGTTGATGATTCCCTGACAGCTCTAGGATGCACCTGACAGGCAGCGCTGAAACATGCGCTTAAACATCGGCCATCTCCGGACTCTATAGGGGCAATTGCCGAAAACAGTGCACATCCGTACACTGCGCCACCTTTTGTCCCGGTGGGCCTGCAAAAATGCTGTTCGTGTTTCGTATGTTGTTGATGGGCCTGCACTTTATTCTCGCCGGCGTGCTGGGCGTGATCCTTGGCCTGTGCCGCCCCTTCAATCCGGACAACAGCCGACTCTGCGCCCGCCTCTACGCGTTGCCAGCGATGTGTATCCTGCGTTTGCGGGTCAAGTCTGAGGTCAACGGGTTGATCAACAAGCCTGACAGCTGCGTGATCATCGCTAACCACCAGTCCAATTACGATCTGTTCGTGTTCGGCAACGTCGTCCCGCGCCGCACCGTGTGTATCGGCAAGAAAAGCCTGAAGTGGGTGCCGTTGTTCGGTCAGTTATTCTGGCTCGCCGGCAATGTGTTGATCGACCGTGGCAATGCGCACAAGGCGCGGCAGTCGATGCTGACGACCACTCACACCCTGCAGAATGAAGACACCTCGATCTGGGTATTCCCGGAAGGCACCCGCAACCTCGGCGAAGATTTGTTGCCGTTCAAGAAAGGCGCGTTCCAGATGGCGATTGCCGCCGGCGTGCCGATCGTTCCGGTGTGCGTGAGCAGTTACGTCAAGCACATGCGTCTGAATCGCTGGCGCAGCGGCAACGTTCTCATACGTTCGCTGCCGGCGATTCCTACAGTCGGATTGACCATGGATGACATGCCCATGCTCATCGAGCGATGCCGCGAACAAATGCGCGAATGTATCGAATCCATGGATCGGCAACTGCGAGCCGCGTGAAAAACAAACCCGCCCTGTGCGGGTTTTCTTTTGCCGGCTGAACTGTAGAAGTTTCACTGACTCTTAAACAGCGACACGGCTAAGCTGAAGCCTTGTTCCCCTGCCATCTGCCAAGAAGAAGTGAATCACCACCATGGGTCGAGTTGTTGCTGCTGCGGTGTACAGCGAAGGCAAGAAAGTCACCGATATCACGCTTGATGAAGGCGCGGCCTGGGCGGCCAAGCCGGGCCATTTCGTCTGGATCGGTCTGGAAGAACCGGACGCACAGGAATTATCCAACCTGCAACGCCAGTTCAATCTGCACGAGCTGGCCATCGAAGATGCGCTGGAAAAACACAGCCGGCCAAAACTGGAAACCTTTGGTGACGCTCTGTTTATCGTCACCTACTCCCCCGTTCGTGAACACGGCGTTTTGCAGTTCATCGAAACGCATATCTTCGCCGGCAAGGGCTACATCATCACCGCGCGCAACGGCCACTCGGCGTCCTACGCCCAGGTGCGTCAACGCTGTGAGGCGCGTCCACTGTTGCTGGAGCATGGCGAGGATTTCGTCCTGTATGCGCTGCTCGATTTCGTCATCGAGAACTATCAGCCGGTGGGCGAAGCGATCCACGCGGAGATCGATGAGCTGGAGCGCAACGTGCTGTGCAGTGCCCTCAACGAGCGTGACATCCAGAAGCTCCACGGTTTGCGCCGTGACGTGGTGCGCTTGCGTCGGTATGCGGCGCCGATGGTAGAAATCGGCGAAGAGCTGCAAAAACTAAGCTTTCCATTCATCGACAAGAACATGCGCCCGTACTTTCGCGATGTGCAGATCCACGTGACGCGGCAGATGGAAGACCTGAGCACGCTGGCGGACATTGCCAGCCAGACCATCGAGATTGGTGTGTTGCTTGAGGCATCGCGGCAAAGCGTGGTGCAGCGCAAGTTCGCAGCGTGGGCAGCGATTCTGGCGTTCCCCACCGCAGTGGCGGGAATTTACGGGATGAACTTCCAGAACATGCCGGAGTTGACTTGGCATTACGGTTATTTTGCGGTGCTGGGGTTTATTGCGGTGGGGTGTGTGAGTTTGTGGGCGAGTTTCAAACGGTCGGGGTGGTTGTAGCCGGGACCGCGTCGCCCCGGCGATTCGCGAGCAGGCTCGCTCCCACAGGGATTGTGGGAGCAGGCCATTTCAGCGTTGAGCCGCTTCCGGCTTGTGCGCGACGAACCGCATCATCCACTCCGCAACCGTAGCGCCATGATGCTCCTGCTCGAGGCTGGCCACGCCTTTGCTGTAAATCTGCGAACCCAGGGCTTCCTGGCGCAGATCGAGCAGCGCGCGCGAGTAATCGTGAATGAATTCCGGATGGCCCTGGAAGCACAGCACTTGATCGTTGATGTGATAAGCCGCGAACGGGCAGAAATCGCTCGACGCGATCACCGTGGCATTTTCCGGTAGCTCGGTCACCTGATCCTGATGGCTGATCAACAGTGTCAGCTCTTCGCGCACCGGGCTCATCCACGGCGCCTTGGCCGCCAGCTTGTAGTTGTGGGTACCGACGCCCCAACCCTGGGATGCGCGCTCGCTCTTTCCGCCAAGCAGCAGCGCCAGCAATTGATGGCCGAAGCACACGCCGAGCAGTTTGTCGCCGCGTTCGTAGCGATTCAGAAGATATGTCTTGAGGGTCTGAATCCACGGATCAGTGCCGAACGAATCGGCCTTGCTGCCGGTGACCAGATACGCATCGAACGTCTGCTCGTCGCTTGGGTATTCGCCATTCACCACGTTATAGACAGTGAACTCAGCGGCAATCGGCTGTTGTGAAAACAGGCGCTGAAACATTTGCCCATAGCCCTGATACTGATCGATCAGCTCAGGCCGCAAGATGTCGGTCTCGAGAATGCAGATGCGCAGCGACATAAAAAATACCTGACACGTGATGGGAATAATGAACACCCCAGAGCCTGCCTTGAAACGCCCGGCCAAGGCAAGCCCCGACATGTTCGCCAGCCCTAGAACATTTCACCTTTCGCGGCTTTGTCCAGTAGCAGCGCTGGCGGCGTAAAACGCTCGCCATATTGCTCGGTCAGATACTGCGCACGCGCGACAAAATCCTTCAGGCCATACTGGTTGATGAACTGCAGCGCACCGCCGGTCCACGCAGCGAAACCGATGCCGAAGATCGACCCGACGTTGGCATCCGCCGTTGAGGTCAGCACGCCCTCCTCCACACAGCGCACGGTTTCGATGGCCTGCACAAACAACAGACGATCGCGCACATCCTTTGCCGGAATCTGTCCGTCGACTTTCTCGAAACGCGTTTTCAGCTCCGGCCAAAGATGCTTCTGGGCAGCCGCTGGATATTCATAAAACCCGCCTCCGGCGGCTTTGCCTGGTCGCTTGAATTCATTGAGCATCAAGTCAATCACGGCGAAGGCCGGGTGCTCAATCAGCGGTTTCCCTTCAGCCTGTAAGTCCTTGGCCGTCTGCTGCCGGATATGGCTCATCAGGCTGAGGGAAACTTCGTCGGAGATCGCCAGAGGCCCGACCGGCATCCCGGCCTTGCGGGCTTCAGTCTCGATCATCGGCGCACTGACGCCTTCGCCGAGCATGGCAATGCCTTCGTTGGTGAACGTGCCGAACACCCGCGAAGTAAAGAAGCCACGGCTGTCGTTGACCACGATCGGAGTTTTCTTGATTTGCAGGACGAAATCGAAACCGCGGGCGAGGGTTTCGTCGCTGGTCTGCGCGCCCTTGATGATTTCCACCAGGGGCATTTTTTCCACCGGACTGAAGAAATGCAGGCCGATGAATTTGCTTTGATCGGGCACGGCCGTCGCCAGGCCGGTGATCGGCAGAGTGGACGTATTGGAAGCGATCACTGCTTCGCCACCCACCACCTGTTGCGCGGCGGCAGACACCTTGGCTTTGAGTTCGCGATCTTCGAATACCGCTTCGATGATCAGATCGCAACCGGCCAGATCGGCATCGCTTTCGCTCGCAACGATCCGCGCCAGTACTGCCTCGCGCTGTTCGACAGTCATCTGGCCACGGGTAACTTTTTTATCCAGCAGCGCCGCGGAATGCGCCTTGCCTTTCTCGGCAGCGGCGAGGTTGATGTCCTTGAGCACGACGTCGATACCGGCCGAGGCGCTGACAAACGCGATGCCCGCGCCCATCATGCCAGCGCCGAGTACACCCACTTTCTTGGTTTTATAAGGCGCAAAACCTTGCGGTCTTGAACCGCCGGCGTTGATCTCGTTCAACTGGAACCAGAACGTGCCGATCAGGTTTTTCGAGATCTGCCCGGTCGTCAGTTCTGTGAAGTAGCGGGTTTCGATCAGGTGCGCCGTGTCGAAATCGACCTGAGCACCCTCCACCGCCGCGCAGAGAATCTTCTCCGGCGCTGGCAGCGTGCCTTGAGTCTTCGCGCGCAGAATCGACGGCGCAATCGCCAGCATCTGCGCCACTTTCGGATTCGACGGCGTGCCGCCAGGAATCTGGTAGCCCTTGACGTCCCAGCGTTGCACCGCAGTCGGATTAGCGATAATCCAGGCGCGCGCCTTGGCCAGCAGCTCATCGCGATCCGCCGCCAGTTCATCAATCAGCCCGGCCTGCAACGCCTGTTGCGGGCGCACCTTCTTGCCTTCGAGCAAATACGGCAGGGCTTTTTCGATGCCGAGCATGCGCACCATGCGCACCACTCCGCCGCCGCCCGGCAACAGGCCCAGCGTCACTTCCGGCAGACCGAGTTGCACCGACGCATCATCCACAGCGATGCGGTGGTGGCAGGCCAGGCAGATTTCCCAGCCGCCACCCAGCGCAGCGCCGTTGATCGCCGCAACCACCGGTTTGCCGAGGGTCTCAAGGCTGCGCAACTGCGCCTTGAGGGTCAGCACCATGTCATGGAAGGCGTTGGCTTCGGGCTTGCCGACCTTGATCAATTCATTGAGGTCGCCGCCAGCAAAGAAGGTTTTCTTCGCTGAAGTGATGATCACCCCGGCAATGCTGTCTTTTTCCGCTGACAAACGCGCAACGCAAGCGGCCATGGCCTCGCGATACACTGCGTTCATGGTATTGGCACTCTGGCCCGGCATGTCCATGGTCAGCACGACGATACCGTCCTGACCTTTTTCGTAACGAATCGCTTCGCTCATAACAGGGTTCCTTGAAGTCGGGGCTCAGAGGCGTTCGATGATGGTGGCAATGCCCATGCCGCCGCCGACGCAGAGTGTCGCCAGGCCGTAGCGTAGGTGACGCGCTTCCAGTTCATCGAGCAGCGTGCCGAGGATCGCGCATCCAGTGGCGCCCAGCGGGTGGCCCATGGCGATCGAGCCGCCGTTGACGTTGACCTTGTCCGGGTCGACGGCCATGTCCTTGATGAACTTCAACACCACCGAGGCAAACGCTTCGTTGACCTCGAACAGATCGATGTCTTCCACGCGCAGTCCGGCCTTGGCCAGCGCTTTGCGGGTTGCCGGCGCCGGGCCGGTGAGCATGATCGTCGGGTCGGTACTGGTGACGGCGGTGGCGACGATGCGCGCCCGTGGCTGCAGCCCTAGCGCACGGCCCTTGGCTTCGGAGCCGATGAGCATCAGCGCCGCACCGTCGACAATCCCGGAACTGTTGCCCGGCGTGTGCACGTGGTTGATACGCTCGACATGGCTGTAGACTCGCAACGCCGTGGCATCGAAGCCCATCTGCCCGATCATTTCGAAACTCGGTTTGAGCTTGCCCAGGCCTTCGAGGGTCGATTCGGCGCGGATGAACTCATCGTGGTCAAGCAGGATGATGCCGTTCTGATCCTGCACCGGCACCAGCGACTTGCTGAACGAGCCATCAGCTCGCGCCCGTGCAGCTTTGTGCTGCGAATGCAGCGCGTAGGCATCGACGTCCTGTCGGCTGAAGCCTTCGAGGGTGGCGATCAGGTCGGCGCCGACGCCTTGCGGGGTGAAGTGGCTGTGCAGGTTGGTCTGCGGGTCCAATGCCCAGGCGCCACCATCGCTACCCATCGGCACCCGCGACATCGACTCGACGCCGCCGACCACCACCAGATCTTCAAAACCCGAACGCACTTTCATCGCGCCGAGATTCACCGCTTCCAGACCTGAAGCGCAGAAACGGTTGATCTGCACACCGGCGACGCTGACGTCCCAATCGGCTACTTGCACCGCCGTTTTGGCGATATCGGAACCTTGATCGCCGATCGGCGTGACGCAGCCGAGGACCACATCATCGACCTGACTGGTGTCCAACGCCGTGCGTGCCTGCAAGGCGCTCAGCAAACCTGCCACCAGATTGACCGGCTTGACGCTGTGCAGCGCGCCGTCGGCCTTGCCTCTGCCACGCGGGGTGCGTAACGCATCGAAAATCAAAGCTTCAGTCATGACGTCCTCGAACGTGATTCGGTGTCGTTGCACTTTCGCGCTGCGCAGTCTGGCAAGCAATGACCACATTGCTCAAAGCGCTTGACGCACGCGCTCAGACGGACGGTCATCGGACCTCAGGTGAACCGGTTCAGGTCACCGAGTTGTCTAGCCAGCGGGCGGCAAAGAAGCTGGCAATACGCCTCATGCCTTTTTTAAA
Source organism: Pseudomonas sp. HN2 (assembly GCF_020736465.1). Lineage (NCBI taxonomy): Bacteria > Pseudomonadati > Pseudomonadota > Gammaproteobacteria > Pseudomonadales > Pseudomonadaceae > Pseudomonas > Pseudomonas sp. HN2. Next base: position 1,911,821 of record NZ_CP085885.1, on the reverse strand, counting down.
GCTTTTTTCGAGCGCTCCATATGAAATGGATCTAAGCCAACGCGGACGTGGGCCCTAAGGTGAACATGTACGCCATCGTCGTCGGGTTTTGCCGAGACGGGCGTCCTCCAACAGGAAGTGCAACGCGTGCCGTCATGGATCTGCAGTCAGGCACGCCTCAGGAAATAACAATAAAGGCGGTCAAGCCATGTTCAAACAACCGAAAGTACGTCAAGCAGGACTCATTCTTTTCGCCACGACGCTGTTGTTGATCTTGCCGAATCTGACCAAGGTCATCGGCTGATTCAAGCGCCGCGTGCTGTACATCGCCGCTGAAAATGTGACTGGCCCGCTACCCGGGCCAGCGTGGTTGTGCCAACCTTTGCGCACTTACACGACATGGACGGCGGTCATTTGAAAACGCTCATTGCGCTCAGTGCCTTGCTGCTGAGCTTGCCCTTGTCTGCGGCACAACTGGATCTGCAGTTGGGCGCAAACAGCCGCACCTGGCAGACCGAGGAACTGCTCAAGCATCCTCAGCTGCAAACCCTCATGATCAACAATGATGTCTCCTACAAGAAGGACATGACCTATCAGGTCGTGCCCCTGGCCGCGTTGCTGACGGGCGTCAGACCTGAGGACCACTTGCAAGCGGTGGCGCTGGACGGCTTTGCCGCCGAGTTGGCCGCTGCGCCTTTGCTGAACAAGAACGGCGCACGCGCATGGCTGGCAATCGAGGATCCGGCACGGCCATGGCCACCGTTGTCCGCCGGCAAGCACAGCGCCGGGCCTTTCTATCTGGTCTGGACCGATCCGCAAGCCGGCAAGATCAGCCCCGAGCAATGGCCGTTCGAAGTCGCCAGCATCAAGTTGATGGCGCCGGTGGCCCAGCGTTTCCCTGCCCTGCTGCCCGATCCGGCATTGAAGGCCGAAGATCCGGTGAACCAGGGCTTTGCCTTGTTTCAGAAAAACTGCCTGGCGTGTCACCGGTTGAATGGTGCCGGTGATGCGCAGTTCGGGCCGGATCTGAATATTCCGTACAGCCCGACCGAGTATTTTGGTGCGGACTTCCTGAAGCGCTACATCCGCGATCCGCAGAGTTTGCGCCAGTGGCCGCAGGCGAAGATGCCGGGGTTTTCGGCGCAGGTGTTGCCGGACGGGGATCTGCAAATGCTGGTGGGCTATCTCAGGCACATGGCCGGTCGCAAGATTAAGCCCTGACACCAATTCCTTGTAGGAGTGAGCCTGCTCGCGATGGCGGCGTGTCAGGCGATACAGATGTGACTGACACGCCGCCATCGCGAGCAGGCTCACTCCTACAGGGGATTGTGCAGATCCTTATTGTTGCTGGACGGATATGATCGGCGTCGGCGAGACGAACACTTTCGCATGCATCTGCTCGCAGCCGCCGCCCCGGCGCATGCCGCGTACCGGGCAGGCATCGAGATAATCCAGGCCCACCGCCAGTTTCAGGTGTCGCTCCGGGCGCGCCAGTTGGTTGGTCACATCGAAGCTGTACCACGCGTCATCCAGCCACGCTTCCGCCCAGGCATGGCTGGCCAGATGCTCGCAATCCTCGCTGTACAGATAACCCGAGACATAACGCGACGGTATGCCGAGGCTCCGCGCGCAGGCGAGAAAGGCGTGCGCATGATCCTGACAGACCCCGGCGCGCCCGGCGAAAGCTTCGGCGGCGCTGGTGTCGACCACGGTCGAGCCCGGCGTGTAGGTCATGTGCTGATTCAATGCGCACATCAAATCGATCAGCGCGGTGCGATCACGCCGTTGCTTGCAGTTTTTCCCGGCAAACTCGCGCAAGGCTTCATCGGCTTCGGTCATGCGCGTGAAGCGCAGGAACGGCAGCGCTGACTGGCTTTCATGTTCGGCCTCGCGCAATTCATCGATATCGACCTGACCACGGGCACCAATGATGATCGCTTCGTGGGGCTCGTCCATGGTCAATACATGCAGGATGTTGCCGAACGGATCGAGTTGCGCACGCACCGGGCGCGGTAAATCCAGCTGCCAACTGAGCACGTGCTGACGCTCGCTGTCGTGAGGCGTCAGGCGCAGGTACTGGATGCTCGCGCGCACCTGATCTTCGTAGTGATAGGTGGTCTCGTGGCTTATGGAAAGTCTCATGCAGCCTCCAGGTAGGAACTGTGAATGGCGTTGCCCAACTGGCGCACCAACGGGATGAATTCGGTCAGCCAGGCGTGCAGGCCTTCTTCGAGGATTTCGTTGATGCCGGTGTAGCGCAGGCGCGCGTCCATTTCCGCCGCCAGGCGTTGTGCCGGGCGGCCGTTGGCGCCGGGCAGTTGCGCGAGGATCTGGTCGATTTCTTCGGTACAGGCACGCAGCGAACGGGGTACATCGGCGCGCAACAAAAGCAATTCGGCGACGTGCCGGGCGCCGGGCGCATCGCGATAGATTTCGGTGTAGGCCTCGAACGACGACAACGCCCGCAGCAGCGCACTCCATTGGTAATAAGCGTGCGCCGTGCCATCGCTGACCGCTTCGGCCTGATCGCCGGCCATTTCGTAGCGGGCATCGAGCAGGCGCAGCGTGTTGTCCGCGCGCTCGATGAACGTGCCCAGACGGATGAAGCGAAACGCGTCGTTGCGCATGATCGTGCCGTAGGACGCGCCACGAAACAGATGCGAGCGCTCCTTGATCCATTCGCAGAAACGGCTCATGCCGTAGCGGCTCAGACCCTGTTCGGCGATGCCGCGAATTTCCAGCCAGGTTGCGTTGATGTTTTCCCACATGTCGGCGGTGATTCGCCCGCGCACCGCATGGGCACTGGCCCGCGCCGCGCCGAGGCAGCTGTAGATGCTCGCCGGGTTGGCCGCGTCCAGCGCAAAGAAATGCAGCAGGCGTTCGGCGTGCAGATCGCCGTGGCGGTCATGGTAATCATCGAGAGTGCCGGTAATCAGCAACGGCATGGCGAGTTCGTGCAGACCATCGCCGCGCCCGTCCTGCGGCATCAGCGACAGTGAATAACTGATGTCGAGCATGCGTGCGAGGTTCTCCGCACGCTCCAGGTAACGCGACATCCAGTACAGATCCGAGGCAGTTCTACTTAACATGGCAAGCTTCCTTCAATCCTCGACTACCCAGGTGTCCTTGGTGCCGCCGCCCTGGGAGGAATTCACCACCAGGGAGCCTTCACGCAACGCGACACGGGTCAAACCTCCGGGCACGACCCGGGTCTCGCGGCCGGACAGTACGAACGGGCGCAGGTCGATATGGCGCGGCGCGATGCCGTTTTCGACAAAGGTCGGGCACGTCGACAGCGACAGCGTCGGCTGCGCGATGTAGGCATGGGGCTTGGCCTTGATGCGCTCGCGAAAGGCATCGATTTCCGCGCTCGTCGCGGCCGGCCCGACCAGCATCCCGTAACCGCCGGAGCCCTGGGTTTCCTTGACCACCAGATCCGGAAGATTGGCCAGCACGTGGGACAGCTCGGACGGGTTGCGGCATTGCCAGGTCGGCACGTTCTTCAGAATCGGCTCTTCGTCGAGGTAGAAACGGATCATGTCGGTGACAAACGGGTAAACCGATTTATCGTCCGCCACTCCGGTGCCGATGGCATTGGCCAGCACCACATTGCCGGAGCGATAGGACGACAGCAGCCCCGGCACGCCGAGCATCGAATCCGGGTTGAATGCCAGCGGATCGAGGAAGGCATCATCGAGGCGGCGATAAATCACATCGACCGCTTTCGGGCCGTCGGTTGTGCGCATGAACACCTTGTCGTCGCGCACGAACAGGTCCGCGCCTTCCACCAGTTCAACGCCCATTTCCCGCGCGAGAAACGCATGCTCGAAGAACGCGCTGTTGAAGCGCCCCGGCGTCAGCACCACCACGCTGGGGTTGTCGATCGGACTTGAGCTTTTCAGGGTGTCGAGCAGCAGATTGGGGTAGTGATCGATCGGGGCGATGCGCTGAGCGGCGAACAGCTCGGGGAACAGCCGCATCATCATCTTGCGGTCTTCGAGCATGTAGCTGACGCCGCTGGGTGTGCGCAGGTTGTCTTCGAGGACGTAATAAGTGCCATCGCCATCGCGCACCAGATCGACGCCGGAAATATGCGAATAGATGTCGCGGTGCAGATCCAGGCCCTGCATTGCCAGCTGGTATTGCTCGTTGGCCAGCACCTGTTCGGCGGGAATGATCCCGGCCTTGATGATGCGCTGCTCGTGGTAGAGGTCGGCGAGGAACATGTTCAGCGCTTTGACCCGCTGGATACAACCGCGCTCGACGATTCGCCACTCACTGGCGGGGATGCTGCGCGGAATGGTGTCGAACGGAATCAGGCGCTCGGTGCCCTGCTCGTCGCCATAAAGCGTGAAAGTGATCCCGGCACGATGGAACAGCAGATCAGCCTCGCGTCGGCGTTGCGCAAGCAACTCGTCGGGCGTCTCGGCCAGCCAGCGGGCAAATTCCCGGTAATGCGGGCGAACCAGTCCGCCAGCATCGTACATCTCGTCAAAACAGGTGCGGATCATGCCGTACTCCTTGTCACTCCGGACATACAGGCCTTCGCAAGGCCCGTGCCATCGGCATAAACGCTTTGAATTCAATCGGTTGTGGATCCACGCCAAAGGCAGCGCACCATTCCTGTGCGGCAAATGCCCCGACCCGATTGCCCCCGCTTCATTGCGACGCACTGCATCGCCTATCACCAGCATAGTCAGAGTTGATTTCACTGCCCGGCAGCGACTGCGGATAATCCGCGCATTCGCTGCAAAACTTTATCGGCATGGCGCTGCAAAGCTGCCCGCCGAATTGACCTGGACTGCCTTGGCAGCCCCGCCCCGCAAAGACTCCACTGCATATCCGTCTTCCCTTTTAGCCACCCTCTCCGGTGGCTTTTTTTTGGTTTTCTGAAATATTTTGAATGCAAAAGCAAAAGATCGCAGCCTTCGGCAGCTCCTACACGATCACCTGTAGGAGCTGCCGAAGGCTGCGATCTTTTGATCTTTAAAACGACAACGGCCGACCCGAAGGTCAGCCGTTGCCCGATACAAAATGCTCAAGCTCAATTCAGGCGGTAACGATTGCGCACCTCCTGCTTCACGCCCCAACCCTCAATAATGCCGCCCAGCGGCTCGACCACGGCGGAAAAGCCCTGCTCGAAATCGCCAATGTCGTCGTAGGTTGCGTACATCACTTTGCTCAATTCCAGCGACCAGGCGCCGTCGTCGCGCGCACTGACCTGGGCATTGATGGACTCACCGCGAAATTTGCCTGCTGCCCTGCGCGCCCGCTCCTCGTCCGGGAAAATCGCGTAGAACTCGATGGGATGGAACCGGGAAAAATCGAAACCGCCTTCTTTCATGCGGCGCAGAACGTTGCTGCTGATGTCTTCTTGATAGGCTGTGCTCATGAATCGTCCCCCTCGATTGATGGATAGACTTTCCGTATTCCCGCCCCGGGCCTTTTGGCCTAAGTACTACGGCAACGTGGTTGCGCGCGGGAAACAAGCATGTAGCTGACAAGACCAGACCTTAGCGATCCATTCGCTGATCTCGCTTGCAGAGTAGCCCCAAGAGAGCGCCGCTGCCAAGGCCTGGTTTACGAGATGACAGGATGTGTTCAGACAGGTGTGATGCTGCGGATTTCGATGCCGTTCTGGGTCTTGAGGTTTTTCACCCCGGCATCGGCGGTGCGCCCTTCCAGATCATTGAGATCCAGCTGGGCGGCGACCGGAAGAAGCCGCTCCTTGATCAGCCGCGCGGCTTCATCATCGGACGGGCATTCCTCACGTTCGAAGATCTCATCAACGATTTCACCATGATCATCCACGAAAGTGACTTTCCACTTTTGCATCAGTGCCTCCTCGATCAACCCGTAAATGGGCTTACCTTTATCTCGACTTTTTTCCGCGAGAGTTGGTTCAAAAGGATTACAGCCGATGATCGTGAATTGTAGGAGTGAGCCTGCTCGCGATTGCGGTCTGCCAGTCACAGATACATCGACTGGGAAAAAGCTATCGCGAGCAGGCTCACTCCTACAGGGGTCTTGCGGTGACGGTTCAGTCGTTGCTCGGCTTGTTCACCGCTTGCAGCACGTATTGCGGCAGAGCGAATGCGCCGATGTGGATTTCCGGGTTGTAGTAGCGGGTAACGATGCCGCTGCCGATGAAGCGCTGTTGCAGGGTTTCACGGCTGAGCTTGCGGTAGGCCGGGTTGGTCGAGCCCCAGGCGAAGGTCATCGAGCCGCCGATGTAGGTCGGCACGGCGGCCTGGTAGAAGTGCCAGTCCGGGAACAGGCTGCGCAGGCGGCCAGCGGTGGTTTTGACTTCGTCGATCTGCATGAACGGCGTGCCGTTCTGGGTGACGAGGATGCCGCCTTCGTTCAGGCAACGGTGGCACGCCTGGTAGAAGTTCTCCGAGAACAGCACTTCGCCCGGGCCGATCGGATCGGTGGAGTCGGAAATGATCACGTCGAATTTTTCAGTAGTGGTAGCGACGAAACGCATACCGTCATCGATCACCAGGTTCAGGCGGGGATCGTCGTAGGCACCGGCGGAATGGTTCGGCAGGAATTCCTTGCACATGTCGACCACGGTGCCGTCGATTTCGACCATGGTGATGTGCTCGACGCCGGCGTGCTTGGTCACTTCGCGCAACATGCCGCCGTCACCGCCGCCAATGATCAGCACACGCTTGGCAGTGCCGTGGGCAAGGATCGGCACGTGGGTGAGCATTTCGTGGTAGATGAATTCGTCGGCTTCTGTGGTCTGGATCACGCCGTCCAGCGCCATCACCCGGCCCATGCGCGGGTTCTGGAAGATCACCAGATGCTGGTGCTCGGTGCGCACTTCGTGCAGCAGTTTTTCCATGCGAAAACGCTGGCCGTAGCCTTCGTAGAGGGTTTCCAGGTACTCGCTGGTCTTGGTGACGGTCATGGTCAAGTGCTCCGATAAATGCGCGGGCGCCATCGTGGGGACGATTGCCCGGGAAAGGCGCGCATTCTACGTTGCCGAAGATGACAGGTCGAACCTCAGCTCGTTTTTTACCACCGCAAACCACTGTGGGAGCGAGCCTGCTCGCGAAAGCGCAGCATCAGTTGCCGGTGATGGCGACTGACACAACGTCTTCGCGAGCAGGCTCGCTCCCACAGGGATGACAGTGTGATCGAAAATCAGCTCAGATCCGGACGTTGCCCCGTGGCCCGGCAATCGCCCAGATGATCAGGCCCAGCACCGGCAGGAGGATGATCAGCAACACCCAGACGATTTTCATCCCGGTGGAGGCGCCGCTTTTCAGCACGTTGATGATTGCCCAGATGTCGAGGGCAAGGATGATCAGGCCAATCAGACCATTGAACGTGGAACCCATGGTGTCGCTCCAGAATAGTGGCATGCACTTTTAGGATAGACGGTCGCGCGCAGGGTTCCCTTTTATTGCGTTCAGACGTGAACGGCGACCTTCAAGGCCTCCAGTGCCGGCGCAGCGACGATGCCAATCCCGGCGCACAACTCGAGCACGCGAGGCACATCGTTGCCGTAGACCAGGACCATTTGCAGTTCATCGTCGAGCAACTGGCTGAAGTTCATCAGCGTGTAGCCGCCGTTTTCCTTGTTCAGGCTGCTCATCTGCACCTGAATGCGGTTGAGTGCGGTCAGCGCTTCGGTCTTCGCCAGTTGCTTGGGCTTGAGGTTGAAATCCACACCCGGACCGAACGAGGCAACGATTTGTGCGAACAGATCGACGTAGGTGTCGGCCTGGAACAATACGGTTTCCGGCAGGCTGCCGACCACCACCCACTCACCCAGCGGAATCGGGAAAGTGTCGTCGTAGTTGATGTCCGGGTTGGCTGTCAGAAAAGCATCGGCATCGGCGTAGGCCTGCGCGGCTTCGTCGGCCACTTTCAGGATCTCGTCCTCGCCCATGCAGCCGGAGCTGATTTTGCTGATGAGTTCGACGAGTGCGGCTTTCATGAGGCGGATCCTGTGATGGAGGCAGATTTTGCGGGCGCGAAGAATAGCGCAGAAAAGCAAAAGATCGCAGCCTTCGGCAGCTCCCACAGATTCTGCGCGTGACTGCGGACCGGCTGCGATCTTTTGACGTTTATGAAGCCAACAACTTTTCCAACTGCGCGGTGGTATCGACTGCGCCCATGGTCCGGGCCGCATCCAGCGCGGTGACGCCATTGGCGTCCTTGGCTTTCGGGTCGGCACCCTTGCCGATCAGGTAATCGACGATTTCAACGCGGTTGAACATCGCCGCCATCATCAATGCCGTGCGGCCGTCGAACGACGAGCCTTCGATTTCGGCGCCCGCCTCGACCAGCGCTCTGACCACCGCCAGATCGCCTTTGAACGCAGCGCCGGCAATCGGGCTCTGGCCGTTGCCATTGCGCATTTCCGGATCGGCTTTGTGTTTAAGCAGGACCTTCACCGCATCAACATGGCCGTAGTAGCTGGCGAGCATCAGCAGCGTGTCGCCCTTGCTGTTTTTCAGGTTCACTGGCAGCCCGGCAGTCACCAGGCGATCGAGCATCTCGGCATCACCGTCGCGCGCCTTGTTGAAAACCTGCTCGGTGAATTCGGCAGCTTCCTCAGGGGTCATCTGGCGGCTTTGGTCAGACATGTGGCACTCCATTTCGGTCTATCGGAAAGCCGACAGTTTCCCGAGCGCGACGGTGGCTGTCACTCGGTTTTTTCCGAGCGGCCCGATAGCCACACTCAATACCGATGTTTGCCCTGTTGAATTTCAGCGAGGATTTCCTCACTGACATGCACATAGGTTGCGCTGCCCGGCAGCCAGGCGAAGATCGGGTCATCGCCCGTAAGACCGGGGTCGAAGCCTTCCTTTTTCAGGCGGGTCTTCTGGTATTTGAAGGTTCCGGTGGTCTCCATTTTCACCTTCACCCGCAGGAACAACGGCACGGCGTAGGCCGGCATACGCTGCCGGGCGAAACTCAGCAATTCGGCGAAATCCAGCGTGGCCAAGGATTCGGCGGGCGTGATTGCAGCCATCCCCGCACGTCCGTTGGTATTGGGAATTTCTACGCCATACGCCACCGCTTCAGAAATCAACGGATGCTGCAGCAACAGGTTCTCGACTTCGGTGGTCGACACGTTTTCACCCTTCCAGCGATAGGTATCGCCGAGGCGATCAACGAACTGCGCGTGACCGAAACCGATGTTGCGCAGCAGGTCGCCGGTGTTGAAAAAACGATCGCCCTTGTTGAACACATCGTGCAGTACGACGCGGGCGGTTTTCTGCGGATCGGTGTAACCGTCCAGCGGCGCCTTGTCGTCGATCCGAGCCAGCAGCAGGCCCTGCTCGCCCTTGCCGACCTTGCGCATGAAACCGTCATCGCCGCGCAACGGCTCGCCACTGTCGTGATCGTAGGCAACCAGTTCCCAGTCCATCAGCGAAAAACCGACGGTGTTGTCGAAATTGAGGATATTGCTGAAACCGATATTGCCGTCGCTCGCCGCGTACAGCTCACAGATGTGCTCGACGGCAAAACGCGTCTTGAACTCGGCCCAGGCACCGGGACGCAAGCCATTGCCGATCATCTTGCGTACGTCGTGGCAGCTGTCATCGGCGCTGGCCGGTTGCTCGACCAGATAGCGGCACAACTCGCCGACATAACCGATAGTGGTCGCGCGATAGCGACGCACATCATTCCAGAACTGACTGGCGCTGAATCTGCGCCGGATGGCAAAACCCGAAGCGCCGTTGATCGCCGATCCCCAGCACACGCACAGGCCGGTGGCGTGATACAGCGGCAAGGTGCAATAGACGACGTCGTCCGGGCGCATATCGAGGGCGATCATGCCGAAGCTCGCCGAGCTGCGCATCCAGCGGCCGTGCTTGAACACCCCGGCCTTGGGCAGGCCGGTGGTGCCGGAGGTGTAGATATAGAAACAAGGATCGTCTAAGAAAATCTGCGCGCTGCTCGGCGGGTTATCGCTGCTGGCGTCGGCACTGGCGCTGATCAGATTGACGTAACCGTCGGGCGCGATGCCCGGATGGCTGTAAGTGTCGTGATCGGCGACAAACCATGTGCGCGGTGCAGCGATAGAAACTTGATCACGCACGCCGGCATAGGCCGCCGTCAACTCTTCGCCGACCACGATGGCCACGGGTGCGACCAGGTTGATGCTGTGGATAAGCGTGTCGCGTATCAGCGAGGTATTGAGCAGCGCACTGACCGCACCGAGCTTGGCCAGCGCGAGAATGGTCACCAGCAATTCCGCACGGTTCTCGATGAACACCGCGACCACATCACCCTTGCCGATGCCCTGCTCGCTCAGATAATGCGCGATGCGATTGGCCCACTGGTTGACCTGCGTGTAGGTCAGCGCAACCTCATCCTGCATCAACGCCACGCCGTCCGGATTGCGCAGCGCCGCTTGCTCGAAGGTCCAGCCGAGGCCACACGCTTGGGTCGGATCCGTGACGTTGGCCACCTTCATGCCTTTGACCACCCGTGGGATGGCTTTGGCGATCATCGGCAGTTTGCGGAGCATCATGCTCCAGGTAATCGTGTCGCTCGGTGCGTGACGCATGAAAGCTCCCCGTTCGACCCGGGCGTGCGGATCGCTGTTCTTGTTATCGGGTATGGCTGCAACCGACGCGTTTATGTCGAGGGTCGAGAAGGAAAGTACGTCAGCGCTCGCGGGGCTGTACACGCGGTTTTTGCAATGATTTGTATCCCGTCGCACCGACGAGGTGGGCGTCGATTCTGGTACGGACGTTTGGTTCCGTAGCACAGAGAAAAATCACGCAAAATGCAGGATGCACGATGGCCATTCATGCAGATTGCACGACACCTGCAAAATGCAATGCTTTTAACATGTTGATTTTAAAGGGATTTTATTCGCATCAATACTGGCACAAACGCTGCAACTACCTCCGCATGCTTGCCATTCAAGTACATACGGAGCTGATGACATGAGCCTGATTCAAGAAAAATTTACATCGCTGTTCTCCAACTACGAAGTCAGCACTGCCCCACGTCCTGACGGTGGCATCCTGCTCACTCTGCGTAGCAGCGACGGCAAAGTCTTCAAACGCGCACTCTCGTATCAGCAACTGCACGCCGGTGACCAACTGTCCTGGGCGATCAGCGCGATCCGCCGTGACCTGGCCGAACAAGCCAGCGAGTTGCCGCAAATCGCAATGCTGCAGAGCCAGCAGCGTTTTGCCCTGCCGACGTATCACTCGCTGTAAGTTGTTTTAAACAAAAACAGGCCGTGGAGCATGCGCTTCACGGCCTGTTTGTTTATGTCTGCGACATATCTACTGTGGGAGCGAGCCTGCTCGCGAATGCGGTGTTGTCAGATACAGATTACTTCACTGACACATCGCTTTCGCGAGCAGGCTCGCTCCTACAATTTCCACTGTAGGGTCAGAATGCTTCCGGTTCGATTCCGGTAAAGCTGTCCACCGTGACGTGCCCCGGCAACTCCCCGCCTTCACGCGCCAGGCCGCAGGTCTTCAGGCCGGCTGACTGCGCAGCATCGAGCTCTTCGACGATGTCCGACAGAAACAGGATTTCATCTGCTTCAACACCCACCGCCTGCTGAATATTGCGATAGGACTGCGCCTCACGCTTGGGCCCTGATGTGGTATCGAAATAGCCGCTGAACAGCGGCGTCAGATCGCCCGCCTCCGAACAACCGAAGATCAGCTTCTGTGCCTGGATCGAGCCGGACGAGTAAACAAACAGCTGATACCCGGCCGCATGCCAACGTTGCAGCGCTTCGACTGCGTCCGGATAAACGTGACCTTTCAGTTGCCCGGCCTGATAGCCCTGTTCCCAGACCATGCCTTGCAATGCCTTGAGCGGCGTGGCCTTGCGGTCTTCGGCGATCCAGCTCAAGAGGATTTCAACGACGCGTTCAACGTCGGCGTGCGCCTCATTGCTGTCGCGGCGTACGGCGTCGAGTTGCTCAGCGACGTCGGTGCGGGAAGCGTTCTGGCGCACGAAATCCGGCAAGTGTCTGGCGGCGTAGGGAAACAGCACATCGAAGACGAAACTCACCGCGCTGGTGGTGCCTTCGATGTCGGTGAGGATGGCTTTGATCGACACGGTTTCAGTCCTCCAGACGCGGGAAGCGGCCAGCGATGTCTTCGCCGGTGAAGTTGGCAACCCAGCCTTCCGGGTTGTTGAACAGACGGATCGCCACGAAATGTGGATGCTCGCCCATGTCGAACCAGTGCCTGGTGCCCGCCGGAACCGAGATCAGGTCGTTCTTCTCGCACAGCACGGCATAGACGTAATCGTCGATGTGCAGGGTAAACAAGCCGCGACCTGCGACGAAAAATCGCACTTCGTCTTCGCCATGGCGGTGTTCTTCAAGGAACTTGGCGCGCAGTTCGGCTTTTTGCGGGTGATCACTGTTGAGACTGATCACATCAACGGTGATGTAACCGCGCTCGGTCATCAGCTTGTCGATCTGCTCTTTATAAGCGCTGATGACTTCTTCCTGACTGGCGCCGGGCTGGATCTTCGCGGCGGCTTGCCAGCGGTCGAAACGCACGCCCTGCTCGGCCAGCGTCGAAGCAATGTCTTCGAAATGGGTCAGCACCTTGTTGGGAATCTCAGGGCTGGAAACGTGATAAACGGACAGGCTGCTCATGGGCAATTCCTCGGTAGCGGCGGCGCCGTCCGGCTCTTCAAGACCGGTCGGGCGCAGCATGTCATCAGGCAAACGGGCTGTTTCTGGTGAACTCAGCCTTGGCGGTTCATGACGCTGCGGGTTTTCAACTCGCATTCAAACAGGAATTCGAAAGCCTCGATCTGCCGTAGTGCGTCGCTCATCTGCGCGCCCCACGTGTAGAGGCCATGCCCGCGAATCAGATAACCAACGCAGTCGGGATGGGCGTCGAGCCAAGGCTGCACCTTGGCGGCGAGGCGCGCAATGTCCTGATCATTGTCGAAAATCGGCACACGCACCCGTGATTCGTGGGTGGAAATGCCGCTGAAAGCTTTTTGCAGTTCGTAGTCTTCAAACTCGATGAAGGCTTCCGGGGTCAGGCGCGACAGCACCGTGGCATTCACCGAATGGGTGTGCAGCACCGCGCCGATCTCCGCACGCCAACTGTAGAGCTGGGTGTGCAGCAAGGTTTCGGCGGAGGGTTTCTTGCCCGGCTCCAGGCTGTTGCCGGACAAATCGGTGGCGAGCACGTCATCCACGCTCAACTGGCCTTTGTGTTTGCCCGACACGGTCAGCAACGCTTCGCTTGGCGACAGGCGTGTCGAATAGTTGCTGCTGGTGGCTGGCGACCAGCCGCGGCCATATAGAAAACGCCCGGCGTCGACGATCTGTTGGGCGAGCTGTTCACGGCTAAGGCTCATGGCCTGTCCTCTTGCATACGGGTGGCAATGATAACGGCAGCGGCGAGCGCTGCGAGACTGGCAATACTAAAGGTCAATGTCGGGCCGAGGGCATTCCAGCTGTAGCCGGAATACAGCGCGCCGAGCGCCCCGCCGGTACCGGCCAGTGCCGCATACAGCGCTTGGCCCTGACCTTGCTGGCGGGCGCCGAAACTACGTTGCACGAAAGCGATGGCAGCCGCATGAAAGCTGCCAAAAGTCGCTGCGTGCAGCACTTGGGCGAACAACAGCACCCAGAGAAATTCAGCGAACGACCCGAGTAGCACCCAGCGCAACGCCGCCAGCAGGAAACTCGCCAGCAGCACCCGGCGCAGGGAAAACCGCGCCAGAATGCGACTCATGGCCATGAACATCAGTACTTCCGCGACGACGCCAACAGCCCAAAGCATGCCGATGACGCCACGACTGTAACCGAGGCGCTCGAGGTGCAAAGTCAGAAAGGTGTAATACGGTCCGTGGCTGACCTGCATCAGCGCCACACAAGCATAAAATGCCAACACGCCAGGATGGCGCAATTGCCTGAGAAAGCCCTCACCCGCCGGCCGATTGCCCTGTGCGGGTTGCGCGTTCGGCACCCACAGACTGCTCAGAACAATGCCGGCCATGATCAGCACCAGTGCCGCCGGATAGATGTCCAGGCTCAGCCATTCGAACAACCGCCCCAAGACCACGACGGTGATGATGAAGCCGATCGAGCCCCACAGGCGAATTTGACTGTAGCGCGAGGTCTGACCCTGCAGATGCGCGAGGGTGATGACTTCGAACTGCGGCAGCACCGCGTGCCAGAAAAACGCATGCAGAGCCATGACTATCGCCAGCCAGGCATAGGTCTGGCTGACGAAGATCAGCGAAAAGGTCAGCAACGTGCAGACCGCGCCAAAGCGCACGATGGCCAGGCGTCTGCCGGTGTAATCGCCGAGCCAGCCCCAGATGTTCGGCGCCACGCAGCGCATCAGCATCGGAATCGCCACCAGCTCGCCGATCCGCGCGGCGCTGAAGCCGAGGTGATCGAAGTACAGCGCCAGAAACGGCGCCGTCGAACCGAGCAAGGCGAAATAGAACAGATAGAAACTGGACAGCCGCCAGTACGGGAGCGCCGCCACGCCGGTTATGCCGCGACGGCTTCGAGCGCAGCCATCAGAGCTGGCCCAGCACCGGCGTGCTCACCCGCACATCGGCGTTCTGCCCGCGGTGGCGCAACAGGTGATCCATCAGCACGATGGCCATCATCGCCTCGGCAATCGGTGTCGCGCGGATGCCTACGCACGGGTCGTGACGGCCCTTGGTGATCACATCGACCGGGTTGCCGTTCACATCGATCGAACGCCCCGGCGTGGTAATGCTCGAGGTCGGTTTCAACGCCAGATGCGCAACGATCGGCTGACCGGACGAGATACCGCCGAGGATGCCGCCAGCGTTGTTGCTGAGGAAACCTTCCGGCGTCAGTTCATCGCGGTGTTCGGTGCCGCGCTGGGCGACACAGGCGAAACCGGCGCCGATCTCCACGCCCTTGACCGCGTTGATGCTCATCAGCGCGTGGGCAAGCTCGGCGTCGAGGCGGTCGAAAATCGGCTCGCCGAGACCCGGCATCACCCCTTCGGCGACCACGGTGATCTTCGCCCCCACCGAGTCCTGATCGCGGCGCAATTGGTCCATATAGGCTTCCAGCTCCGGCACCTTGTCTGGATCGGGACTGAAGAAGGCGTTCTCCTCTACCGAATCCCAGGTCTTGAACGGAATCTCGATCGGACCGAGCTGGCTCATGTAACCGCGTATGACGATGCCCTGACTGGCCAGATACTTCTTGGCGATCGCCCCGGCCGCCACACGCATCGCGGTTTCCCGGGCCGAACTGCGGCCGCCGCCGCGATAATCGCGCTCGCCATATTTGTGGTGGTAGGTGTAGTCGGCGTGGGCCGGGCGGAACAGGTCCTTGATCGCCGAGTAGTCCTTGGACTTCTGATCGGTGTTGCGAATCAGCAGGCCGATCGCGCAACCGGTGGTGCGGCCCTCGAACACGCCGGAGAGGATTTCGACTTCATCGGCTTCCTGACGCTGGGTGGTGTGGCGGCTGGTGCCCGGTTTGCGGCGATCGAGGTCGCGCTGCAGATCTTCCAGGGAAATCTCCAGGCCCGGCGGGCAGCCGTCGACAATGGCGACCAACGCCGGACCATGGCTTTCGCCAGCGGTGGTGACAGTGAACAACTTGCCGTAGGTATTGCCGGACATGCAGGACGCTCCGTGAAATCAAACCCGAATTCTTGATGCGCGCCAGTATACGCAGGCTAACCGAGTAGTTCATCCTCGAACCTTAGTGGTGCTGGCGAGTCCAACCGGCACCTTGACCAATGATGGCGTGATGATGCTGCGAGTTCTTATCTTGAGTCTTACCCTCTTCACCGGCTTTGCCCAAGCGACAGTCCTACAACGCCCGGTCACTCTGGACACCGGCAGCGGCGAACTTTTCGGTTCGCTGTTGCTGCCCAAGTCCGACAGCCCGGTGCCGATTGTTCTGATCATTTCTGGCTCGGGTCCTACAGATCGCGACGGAAACAACCCGGACGGCGGGCGCAATGACAGCCTCAAGCGTCTGGCCTGGGTGCTGGCCAAACACAACATCGCCAGCGTGCGCTACGACAAGCGCGGCGTCGCGGCGAGCCTGGCGGCGGCTCCCGATGAACGTAATCTGTCAGTGGAAGGCTATGCGGCGGACGCGGTGGCGTGGGGGCAGAAGCTCAAGGCTGATCCGCGCTTCGGCAAACTGATTCTGCTCGGCCACAGTGAAGGCGCACTGATTGCCAGCCTCGCCGCGCCGAAGCTGGACGCAGCGGCGGTGATCTCGCTGTCCGGCAGCGCACGGCCGGTCGATCAGGTGATCCGCGAGCAATTGGCCCGCAGCCTGCCGCCGCCGCTGATGCTGCGCAGCAACGAACTGCTCGACAGCCTCAAGGCCGGACACACCGATGACAATGTGCCGCAACCGTTGCAGGTGATTTTTCGCCCGAGCGTCCAGCCGTACCTGATTTCGCTGTTCCGCCAGGACCCGGCGCAAGCCTTTGCACAGCTGAAAATGCCGGCGCTGATCGTCCAGGGCAGCAACGACATTCAGGTCGGCACCGAAGACGCGAAGCTGCTCAAGACGGCAAAACCGGACGCGCAATTGACGGTGATCGAAGGCATGAATCATGTGCTGCGCATCGTGCACAACGATATGAAGCGGCAATTGGCCTCCTACAAGGACCCGAATTTGCCACTGGCCGCCGAACTGGGCGCCGCCGTCATCGAATTTATTGACGGAATTCGCGCGAGTTAACTGCTGTTTGCCCTCCAGTCCGGCAGAAAACGGCCGATAAGCCTTTGTCGCCAGCGCAACGTCTGGCGGCAAGCAGGGCTTGGACAGGATCTCGCCGTTATGACTGACACCCAGACTTCACCCGACACCACCGCCGAAAAAGACGCTCCGCCAGCGGTCGAACTGCCGTGGGCGGACGTGCAGGCCGAGCACCACAAGATGCTCCGCCTCGCGCCGCTGCAGACCGATCGCAATACCGGTGGCCGGCCGTTGCGCTTCGTCGAATTCGGTTACGCCGAGCGCAACAGCAAAGAGCGCAGCCTGATGCGCATGGCGATCAAGCTGCCAAACCAGCGCGTGCGCAAAGAGCAGAATCATCTTGATGTGTGGGTCGACCACGCGACCAAACGGGTGAGCTTCGGTCCCGACAGCGGCTTGCAAATCGAGCCGCTGAACCGCGGCATCGGCCGCTTCATGGCCGCGCAAGGCATCAACTGGGCGAAAAAGCGCTGGCCCGGTTACACCGTCGACGGCATGGACCTGAACAACAAGGACGCGCTCAACGAAGACACTCGTTTGCGGCGTGATCATTTTCTGCGCGTGCACGGCTTCGACGTAGCCTATGCCGATGCCCAGCATTTGAAAGGCAGCATCAAGGCTGTGCAGGTCGGCGATCTGCTGGGTGACTGGAACAGCGAAAAGCTGCAGATCGTCGAGATTCTTGAGGCCGCGCAGATGTTGCAGCAAGCCGAACAGAATCTGGCCGAACAGGAAGTGAAGCTGAAGAAGCAGGAAGAGAAAGTCAGCAAGTTCAAGCGTGAGGACGCCGGACTGCGTTTCACCATTACCTGTCTGGTGGCGTTTGCGGTGTTTCAGGCGGGGTTGTTGATCTGGATTGCGACGCACCGCTGATGGCTTGAGACCGCGGCGCGGCTATTCGCGAGCAGGCTCGCTCCCACCCTGGAATGCATTACCCTGTGGGAGCGAGCCTGCTCGCGAAGCTTTTAACCGGTCAGACGCGAGCTGCGAAAAGTGCCTGATGCGCGCGGCACTGCTCCGCTGTCAGCATGAACACGCCATGCCCGCCGCGCTGGAATTCCAGCCAGGCAAAATCGACTTCCGGGTACAACGCTTCGACGTGCACTTGGCTGTTGCCCACTTCGACAATCAACAAACCCTTCTCGGTCAGATGATCCGCCGCTTCGGCGAGCATGCGCCGGACCAGATTCAGACCATCATCGCCGCAGGCCAGACCGAGTTCCGGCTCGTGCTGGTATTCGTCCGGCATGTCGGCGAAATCTTCAGCGTCGACGTAGGGCGGGTTCGACACGATCAGATCGAAGCGCTGCCCCGGCAGACCATCGAAACCATCGCCCTGCACTGTGTAGACGCGCTCATCGACGCCATGGCGCTCGATGTTCTGATTGGCCACTTCCAGCGCTTCGAATGACAGATCCGCGAGCACCACTTCGGCGTTCTGGAATTCGTAGGCGCAGGCGATGCCGATGCAGCCGGAGCCAGTGCACAGATCGAGAATCCGCGCCGGCTCGTCGCCGATCCACGGCGCAAAGCGGTTTTCGATCAGCTCACCGATCGGCGAACGCGGGATCAGCACGCGCTGGTCGACGATGAACGACATGCCGCAGAACCATGCTTCGCCGAGCAGATAGGCGGTTGGGATGCGTTCTTCGATGCGACGCTTGAGCAGCCGTTGCAGGCTGACCAGTTCGTCATCTTCCAGTGCGCAATCGAGGTAGCTGTCGGCGATTTCCCACGGCAGGTGCAAGGCGCCCAGTACCAGTTGGCGCGCCTCGTCCCAGGCGTTGTCGGTGCCATGGCCGAAAAACAGATCCTCCCCATGGAAGCGGCTGACGGCCCAACGGATGTGGTCGCGCAGGGTACGAAGTCGGGAAGTGATCACGGCGTAGAGCTCCAGAAAAAACGACTGGCGATTCTAGCAGCCAAAACGCCCGACGACGACGCAGGAAAAACCGTGCGGCGACGGTAGGAGATTTCTTTTTTTTGCATCAGGCATTGAACGGAACGTGTAACTTGACAAGGCTGCAGGCCAAGAACGACGGTGCCTACGATGGTAGCGATTCACAGAACCGCTCAGCCAGAGGACAATGTCGCAAAAGCCCCACCCCGAGGAGCCCCAGAATGTCCGTTCCAAAAACGATGTTTCAACTCAGCGGCCGCGGTTACGCAGCGGCCACACTGAGCCATGCCACCGTGGTCATCATCGATGCCCAGAAGGAATACCTCAGTGGCCCGCTGGCCCTGAGCGGCATGGACGCGGCCGTCGCGAACATCAAACAAGTGGTTGCCGCAGCCCGTGCCGCCGGTCGGCCGATCGTGCACGTGCGTCATCTCGGCACCGTTGGTGGCCTGTTCGACCCGCAGGGCGAACGTGGCGAATTCATCCCCGGCCTGGAACCGCAGGGCGATGAAACCATTATCGGCAAACTGCTGCCGAGCGCGTTCCATGGCACCGAATTGCTCGAGCGTCTGCAGAACCTCGGTTCGCTCGACCTGATCGTTTGCGGTTTCATGAGTCACTCCAGCGTCAGCACCACGGTGCGCGCGGCGAAGAACCTCGGTTTCCGCTGCACCCTGGTCGAAGATGCCTGCGCGACCCGCGATCTGCCGTTCAAGGGCGGCGTGCTCAGTGCTGAACGCGTCCAGGAAGCGGAAATGGCGATCATGGCCGACAACTTTGCCACGCTGGCCAAGACCCAGGAGCTGATCTGATCCTGCCCTTGTGGGCGGTGCGTTGGCGCCGCTCATCCGCTATATCCGCTGATTTGCCGCAAATGCCATAGCCTCAGGAACAACCCGGTCAACTCCCGGTCGAAGGGCCGATACCATTGAGGAAGGTCGGAATGAAGTTATCCGATGGATTTGACGCACGCCGTTTGCGGCCCAAGGGCCAAAGCAACTGGCGTTTTCGATTTGGCGCGGCGATCTCGGCGATTCTGGCGACGTTCGGCGTGCTGCTGGCGATGGCCGGCGCAGCCAGCCTGCTCGGGCGCCCGCCGGCGCTGGGTGACCTGAACGCATCACCGCTGGGCTCGGCAATCATGCTCGCGGTCGGTTTGCTGTTCCTGTACTTCGGCGTTGCCCTGTGGCGCCGCTGCCGCCGTCGCGCACGGCAATCGCGGGAACTGAACATGTCCCCGCACCTGATGAAAAAACACGACTGACCGACGGCCTGGCTTTTTGCCGGGCCGTTTCGTGTCGACTTGGGTAAACTGGCCGCCCTTCGCGGAGGCTGACATGCAAGACGACGATTTTTCTCTGTTCAAAAGTGCGATCCAGGGCGTCAAGCCGATCAAGCACGACCGCGCCGACACCGGCAAACCCAAGGCTGACCGCGCGCAGATCGCCAAGCTGCGTCAGTCCGCCACCGTGCGCAGCGACACCACTATCATTGACGGCTTGTCCGACCAGTTCGTGATCGACGTCGGCCCGGAAGACGAGCTGATGTGGTCCCGCGATGGCGTGCAGGAAAGCCAGATGCGCAAGCTCAAGGTCGGGCAAATCCCGTTCGAAGGCAGCCTCGACCTGCACGGCATGAGCGTGGAAAAGGCCCGGGAAACGCTTTGGGCGTTTCTCGCCGAAGCCACCAGATTCGAAATCCGCTGCGTACGCGTGACTCACGGCAAGGCGGTGCGCCTGGATGGCAAGCGGCCGATGATCAAAAGCCACGTCAACACCTGGCTGCGCCAGCACGCCCAAGTCCTCGGCTTCTGCTCCTGCCAGGCCCGCCACGGCGGCGCCGGCGCCGTTTATGTGATGCTTAAACGGACGATGATGGAAGGTCGCGACGAATAAAGCCGTCACACCGAACTTGCAGGGTTGTGTCCGCCACCGTACCCTTGCCCTTTGCGAAAATCCCCACAGGTAGTTTCATGTCCCTGGAACAGAATTACACCGCGATTCTCGGCCAATTGGGCGAGGACGTGTCCCGCGAGGGCCTGCTCGACACGCCAAAGCGTGCCGCCAAAGCCATGCAGTACCTCTGCCGCGGTTATGCACAGACGCTCGAAGAGGTCACCAACGGTGCCCTGTTCAGCTCCGACAACAGCGAAATGGTGCTGGTCAAGGACATCGAGCTGTATTCGTTGTGCGAACATCACCTGCTGCCGTTCATCGGCAAGGCGCATGTCGCCTACATTCCGAGCGGCAAAGTGCTGGGCCTGTCGAAAGTGGCGCGGATCGTCGATATGTACGCCCGTCGCCTGCAGATTCAGGAAAACCTCAGCCGGCAGATCGCCGATGCGGTGATGCAAGTCACCGGCGCGCTGGGCGTCGCTGTAGTGATCGAAGCCAAGCACATGTGCATGATGATGCGCGGCGTCGAAAAGCAGAATTCCTCGATGATCACCTCGGTGATGCTCGGTGAGTTCCGCGAAAACGCAGCAACCCGTAGCGAATTCCTCAGCCTCATCAAGTAATTCGCAACAGAAAAGAGCCGGCGTTGATCGCCGGTTTTTTTTCGCCCGTGAAAAATCGGGTAAGCTGCGCGCCTTTCTTCATTTGCACCGTGAGGCTTTCAACGTGTTCGTCAAAGCGCTTCGTGTCGGCCTCGGCCAACTGGTTGTCTTCATCGATTTCATCACTCGGCCGGCCAAGAAGAAACGCCCCGCCGCTGCTCAGGCGCAAGTCGACGCCGCCGCGAAAGATCTGACACTTTATCAATTCCACGCCTGCCCGTTCTGCGTGAAAACCCGCCGCGCCCTGCATCGCTTGAACGTGCCGGTAGCGTTGAGAGACGCGAAGAACAACCAGCAGGATCGCCAGACGCTGCTCGAACAGGGCGGCAAAATCAAAGTGCCTTGCCTGCGTATCGAAGAGAATGGGCAGACCACCTGGATGTATGAATCCAAGGTGATCATTGATTATCTGGATAAGCGGTTTGCTGCTGTCTGACATTTCCGGGGAATGCCGTAAGCGCTATCGCGAGCAGGCTCACTACTACAGTGGGACGCATTCCAACTGTTGGAGTGAGCTTGCTCGCGATGAGGCCATTACAGGCCCCCATAATCTCAGACAAAAAACCGGTCCTTGTGCCGTTTCATTTATATTCACGCCGCCCTCTCAATCTGCGCCCGCCGCACCACCGCCGCCAATCGCTTCAACCCTTCATCCAGCCGAGCCGGATTGATGTGGCTGAAATTCAGGCGCAGATGCCCATGATGTTTGTCCGGCTCGGGAAAGAATGGCTCACCGGGCATGAACGCCACGTCGTTAGCCAAGGCCTCGTCGAGCAATGTCCGCGTATCCAGCGGTTGCTTCAGTGTCAGCCAGAAAAACAGCCCGCCCTGGGGCATGTTCCAGTCAGCCAGGTCGGCAAAATGTTGTTCCAGCGCCAACTGGAACGCATCACGCCGCTGCCGATAGAAATCACGCAATTCGCTTAAATGCTGCTGATACTTCTCGGAGCCGATCCATTGCAGCGCCTGCCACTGACCGATGCGATTGGTGTGCAGATCAGCCGATTGCTTGAGCTTGAGCAGGTGCGGAAAAAGATCCGCACTGGCAATCAGGTAACCGACACGCAAGCCTGGGAGCAAGGTTTTCGACACGGTACCGGTGTAGATCCAACTGGCTTTTTTCAGGCGGGCGGCAATTGGTGTTGCGCTGCCACCGTCGAAGGTCAAGTCGCGATACGGCTCGTCCTCGATGAGAGTGACGCCGAATTCATCAAGCAATGCGGCAACCGCGGCGCGCTTGGCCTCGCTGTAGCGCACGGCGGATGGATTCTGGAAGGTCGGGATCAGGTAAATGAATGCTGGACGATGCCGCTCGAGACGACTGCGCAGTTGCGCCAGGTTCGGGCCGTCGGGTTCTTGCGGCACGGTCAGGCAATCAGCGCCGAACAGCTGGAAGATCTGCAACGCGGCCAGATACGTCGGCGCCTCCAGCAGAATTTCCGTGCCTTTGTCGATATAAAGCTTGGCTGCCAGATCGAGGGTTTGCTGGGAGCCGCTGACCACCAGCACCTGACTCGCCTGGCATTCAAGGCCCAGCGCCCTCGCCTCTGCCGCCAACGCCTCGCGCAATGCCGGCTCGCCTTCGCTCATACCGTACTGGCCCAGCGCTATGGGCATCTCGGCCCAGTCCACTTTCGGCAGCATCGCTTCAGCGGGTAAACCGCCAGCGAACGACATCACCTCCGGACGCTGGGCCGCCGCAAGGATTTCTCGGATCAAGGAACTTTTGAGGCGTGAGACACGTTCGGAAAAAGCCATTGAGGTCACCGTAGCAAGGCATGCGGAAAATGAGTCAAACTGCTTGACTGAAATTACGACAGCGTGAGCGAGTACGTCAATATGTTTGACCTTAAAAATCCCACCAGTCAGCAACAGGCCATGGAAGCGTTTTTCTTCGGCTACCAGGCGTTCACGGCCAAGGCTGATGAAATGCTCGAGCGCCGCGGCCTCTCACGGGTGCATCAGCGCATTGTGTTTTTCATCGCGCGCTATCCGAACCTGAGCGTGAAGGAGTTGTTGGCTTTACTCGGCGTGAGCAAACAGGCATTGAACATGCCGCTGCGCCAGTTGCAGGAAATGCATCTGGTCGACAGTGTCGCTTCACAGACGGACAAGCGTAAGCGGCTACTGGAGCTGACGGCGGAAGGTGCGAAGTTCGAGCAGGCACTGCGCCGGGAACAGGTGAAATTGCTGGAACGGGTGTTTGCCGAGGCTGGCGAAGCGGCGGTGAAAGGCTGGTTGGCGGTGAATCTGGCGTTGGGTGGCAGTCTGGAAACTCTTGAGTGAATCAACAGGCGCTTTCGCTAGCAGGCTCGCTCCCACATGTGAACGCAATACAAAGGTGGGAGCGAGCCTGCTAGCGAATGGCTTGATAGCCATATATCCCTATCGGCAAAAAAATCGTCGACAAAACCCAAAACAATATTTGCTTTATTTGTACACAAAAGCATAATCCACTGCGTGCGAGTTCCTGACTACACGGTCAACAAATTCGCGTATGCCTCAAAGGGCCGCTGCCACCCCTCATGGGTCCGGCCCTGGAAATAACAATAAAACTCTTGAGGAGTACTCGCTGTGGAAAGCCGCAAATCCGAAGCACCGCCGCTCGAGCTCACGCCGCCATTACGCAATGGCCTGCTGGAGCGTCTGTTCAAACTCAGCTTGCATGGCACCACGGTGAAGACCGAGCTGATTGCCGGTCTGACAACCTTCATCACCATGGCTTACATCATCTTCGTCAACCCGAACATCATGGCCGATGCCGGCATCGATCACGGTGCGGCCTTCGTCGCCACCTGTATCGCTGCCGCACTCGGCTGCCTGTTGATGGGCCTTTATGCCAACTGGCCGGTCGGCCTGGCGCCGGGCATGGGCCTCAACGCGTTCTTCACCTACACCGTGGTCGGCACCATGGGTTACAACTGGGAAACGGCGCTGGGCGCGGTGTTCGTCTCGGGCGTGCTGTTCATGTTCCTGACCTTTTCGCGGATTCGCGAGTGGCTGCTCAACAGTATTCCGGTCAGTTTGCGGTTTGCGATGGGCGCCGGTGTCGGTCTGTTCCTCGGCCTGATCGGTCTGAAGACTGCCGGTATCGTCGTCGACAGCCCGGCAACGCTGATCAAGCTCGGCTCGCTGCGTGAACCCGGCCCGCTGCTCGCCGCGATCTGCTTTCTGATGATCGCGATCCTCAGTTACCACCGCGTGTTCGGTGCAATCCTGATCAGCATCATCACCGTCACACTCGCCGGTTGGGGTCTGGGCTTGGTGCACTACGAGGGCATCATGTCCGCGCCGCCGAGCCTGGCGCCGACCTGGATGGCAATGAACGTCGCCGGCGTGTTCAACGTCAGCATGATCAGCGTCGTGCTGGCCTTTCTCTTCGTGCACATGTTCGACACCGCCGGCACGCTGATGGGCGTGGCTCAGCGGGCCAACCTCGTCGCCGCTGACGGTCGTATCGAGAACCTTTCCCGAGCGATGAAGGCTGACAGCGCATCCAGCGTATTCGGCGCCGTGGTCGGCGTGCCGCCCGTGACAAGTTACGTGGAAAGTGCCGCTGGCGTGGCTGCTGGTGGTCGGACTGGTCTTACCGCCGTCACAGTCGGTGTGCTATTTATAGCGGCCATGTTCTTCGCCCCGCTGGCTGGCATGATTCCCGCTTATGCGACGGCGGGTGCCTTGATCTACGTGGCGATGCTGATGATGGGCGGCATGGCCCACATCGAATGGGACGAAGCGACCGATGCCATTCCGGCGATCGTCACAGCGATCATGATGCCGCTGACCTTCTCGGTGGCCGACGGCATCGCGCTGGGCTTCATCACTTATGTGGCGCTGAAGGCCGGCACCGGCAAGTACAAGGAAATCTCCGTCAGCCTGTGGGTGCTCTGCGCGATCTTCATCGCCAAGTTCATCTTCCTGTAAGCGCTGCGCGGTTCACGCTTCAAACCAGCCTCACCCTCACCGGTGGGGCTTTTGCACATATCGATAACAACAAAGGAGCTAAACGATGAGTCTGGAAACCTGGCTGCTGTTCAGTGGTGCTGCACTGGTGGTAATCCTGATCCCGGGGCCGCTGTCGCTGCTGATGATCAGCAACAGTCTGAATTACGGTCTGCGCCGCTCGTACCCGGCGTTTCTCGGCGGGGTGATTGCCTCTATCTGCCTGCTCAGCGCTTCGGCACTGGGGCTTGGCGCTTTGTTGCTGGCCTCGGAGCAACTGTTCAGCGCATTGAAAATCGTTGGCGCATTGTATTTGTTCTATCTTGCCTGGCAGAGCTGGCAGCAATCGCGTGAGCCTTCAGTGGCAGCCGAGGTGCCCCAAGCCGCACCGGTGCCACGCTTTCGCACGCTATTCGGGCGCGCTTTTGTACTGGGCGCGAGCAATCCGAAAGACATCCTCTTCTTCGCCGCGTTTCTGCCGCAGTTCCTCAGCGCGAACCAAGCGTTCCTGCCGCAATTGCTGATCATGATCGCGACCTGGGTAGTACTCGATCTGTGCTGCAAACTGGCTTACGGCCTGGGCGCCCATGGCGCAGCGCGTTATCTGCGCAGTGGCAAGGGGCAGAGCTGGTTCAACCGAATCAGTGCCGGATTGTTTGGCGGTGCCGGCGCGACATCATTGCTCAGCAGCCATTAAGACATCGTATGGCCCACCCTCCCGACTGAACGGATTCAAATCGGGAGGGTGCTGTTTTCAATTAATCACCGCGCACCACGCCTGTAATCATTGACAGGCAATACATGGCAACAACCGCCTTATGTACAGCGCTGAAAAGAGCACCTTAATATCCGCCGCAATTCGATAACGACAGCCTGAACAAGGAAGTTCTCATGGCCACTTTGATACATGAAGCATCAATTCAAACCGATCCGGCAATTGCCCCGAACAACCACAAAGTTACCGACACGGTTGTTGTCACGGATATGCGTTTCGAGAGCAACGAGCGCAAGCCTGCAACCATTGACGCACCTGAAGATTCATCCAAGCCGAACCAGTTGAAGTTCGCAGACAACATATTCGGACCTTTGCAGATTGGCGACATATCAATAACACGAGTAGCGCTGGACCGCTTGGGCGCGACGGTCGATGGCAAACCTTTAAATGGTCGCAGTACTTTCAGTCGAGTACTTAAACGCTCTTTTATCAATGCCCTGCAATTCGACCTGAACAAAGTCGAACACGCGATGAAGACCGCCACTGGCAGTGATACTTACTTGTTGCCGAACCTGCTGTTTGAAATGGCCAGTCACCGTCCTCTGACCGCGCCGGCACTGTTCAGCGAAGCCATCACCGACGAAGGTGGTCCGGGTAACTACCGCCGCAAACTCCTGAAACTTGCCAACGCCGCGCAGGCACTCGACCTGCAGCATGTGCATCTGCCCAAGCACCATCCGCGCTGGAAAACATTGACCAAAAGCTACGCAGCACTCGGCTCCAGTGTCGGCATTCAGGGCTTCGGGATTTTCATGGGCCTGCGCGGAGTCGTCGATGCGATCAAGGCCGACAACACCACGGAAATCGCGATAAACAGCGTGGGAATCGCATCCGAACTGGGTTCGATCGCTGTCGACGTTACCGTCAGTAAAATTGCCACGCAGATGCTCACCGCCGGGCAGCACGCCTACCGCGACTTCGCCAGGACGCGAATGGCGGTCAGGCTGGGACGTTCGGGCGGCCTGATCGGTGGCGCTTTGACGTTGCCATTCGATATCTACACCGCGGTGCGATCCATGAATGCCGCCGAGAATGCGACGGGCAAGGAGGCGATGGATCACTATGTCAGCGCCGGCCTGAGCATTACCAGCGCGGCCATGACCGTGATCCTTGGGACTGCGGCGATGGCCGGATTTTCGTTCGCCGGCCCGGTCGGGCTGGCTGCCGGGGCGATTCTCGCTATCGGCTCGCAGGTTTATGGTGCGGTGCGCATCGTCGACGACATTGATGACTACATCGAGCTCACCCTCGATGAGCGGTGGCGCACCGGATGGTTTGCGTTCTGCATGCTGGATATCGATCAGAACATTCAAGATCGCTACGTCAAGGCCAAGACCTTGCTGCAGCACTCCGCCAAGTTGAAGGCGACAGCAAGGCAACTGCTCGATGGCCCTCTCAAGGACACCACCGAAGCCATCGTCAACGGTCAGTTCGAGGTGCGCCTGAGGCCGACCCAGGTCTGGAAGCGGAACTGGTGGACCAAACAGGATGCCTGGGAATCGGTACATGTCCCGGAAATAGTAGGCACTGACGACACCATCGA
Organism: Pseudomonas sp. HN2; assembly: GCF_020736465.1. NCBI lineage: Bacteria > Pseudomonadati > Pseudomonadota > Gammaproteobacteria > Pseudomonadales > Pseudomonadaceae > Pseudomonas > Pseudomonas sp. HN2. The sequence goes on along the minus strand of NZ_CP085885.1, from coordinate 1,884,423 downwards.
TGCGCGCGCAGGGGTAACGAAGGACACGCCCGGTGCGCACCTGGGCACTGCAGCGGAGAACAAGAGCGTTCTCTGGCTGCTGACCGAAGGCGACGACTCGATCAAGGGGGTCGAAAAGAAACCGAATGTCTTTCATTACAAGTCGGGAAAAAAGAACCTGGCTGGCGGCGAGAAAGACGATCAATTCGTGTTCGACAATGCGGCGGACTTTCTCAAACAAGGCACGGATGCCACGCACTATTCGACACTTCGAGGCGCGGATGGCAACGACACACTGGTCCTCGGCGGCCATTATTCGAGTTTCCGCACAGCGAAAACCGGTTATGACGTCGACTTGCTGGCCGGTACGCTGCAGATCATCTCAACCGATCCATCTGCCGAACAGGGCAAGCAATATGTCCTGCACAGCTTGATAGACAGCATCGAAAACGTTGAAACCGTCGACAGCGCGGCGAGCATCGTGACCGGCACAGCACAACCCAACATCATCAAGGCGCGCGGCAGCGACGTCATCAACGCCGGCGCCGGGGACGACCAGATTTACCTGTCGCACAAGGACGCTCAGGCCTGCGGCGATGCCGGCGCCGACCAGTACTTCATCGCTCACGTGGCGGGGCGCTTCTCGATCTTCGAAGATGGCAAACAGCCGAGTTACATCGTATTGAACTGGAAGAAAGAGCTGATTGATTCCTGGCAAATTGCAGGTAACCACTTGATCATCACTTCCGGATTCGAATTCGATGACATCCCGAAGAATATCCTGACCATCCATGACGTTTACGAAGAAGACGCGGATGAACGGAAACTGATCAATAAAAACCTGACATTCATCACCCGCGACGGTTACCAGTTCACACTTGATCTGCCAGAGAAAGTCACCGAGGAAAAGACCGCCGATTTTTCCGAAACCATTATCAAGCTCGGCCAGCCGCAAAGACCCATCATCGTTTACGCAGATGAATGCTGGATCAGACATCAGCAGGAAGCGAGTTACTACCTGCCGCGCGCTAATAACATGACCACCTTCTACTCGGTACTTCGTCCTGGAATAGTCAGTAAAATCCATCTGGACTACAACAGCGATGAGCTGACAAAAGCCGAGGCGCATTTCTTTGCCGTCAAACATGAATCCTATCGGCTGACTGCAGGTTGCCATCTCGTTTATCACTTCGGCGATAAACGTATCAAGTTGAATTATTTCGCCGCCGCTCGTAATGAAGATGACCATGACAATCTGACTAAAATTCTGCGCACCATGGCGGGCCGGCCGTTTTTTCGCTATGTGCTGATTTTCAAGGACGGTGTTGCCCTGAATGCCGGCCTCACGGATGAAACCGATGCCCTGCCGGCGTTTTCCGATTACGCGGTGGCAAGGGAGTGGATTACTCCGATGACCCTGCCCCTGGCTTTTCGCTCACGGCGTTACAGTTATGCATTGCCGGAAAACCAGGCGCACGAAATGGGCAATCGACACTCCTGTGCCACGCTCACTGCCCTGACCGTGCAAACCGCCATGGAAAGCCTCATCGGTGAAGGCTCGACGTACCTGATTCATCTCGTTGCCGACACGACCCTTAAACTTTCGACACCCGGTGCACTCGCCGAAGCGAGCGTGCGGCTAGCGAATTCCTCCACGTGGGAACTCGACGCCACAAAGCTTGGTACGGTCGATATCGGACTCACCGACAACCGGTTATCCATCGGCACCTGCACCATTCATCTACCAGTGTATGAAAGCGAAGACCTGATCGATCAGATCCGCGTCATCACTGCGAACGGCGTAGTGCATACGGTCGATCTGGTGTTCGATCGGGTCTACCCGGATGGCCTGGATGCACGCTTCTTCGAAGCACCCGATGCTGCGAAACCGCTACCAGCAGCGCTCGCCTCATTGGCTGCCAATGTGGTCAAGGTCAGGAACGCCGAGTGGATTTTCGATGGGACAACTGCGCTCAGTTACAACTTCGCCGCCCACGGCTGGGTACTGCGTACCGACAAGTCACGCGTTGAAGCCTGTGAGGTGCGGGTGACGAATCGCTGCAGTCACCAATCCGGCATCTTCATACCCGCGCCACAGAGCGACGTTCCACCCGCTTGACGTCGAAATATCGTCTATCGATCCCTTAGCGAATAGTGCTTTCAGCCAGGCGCCTGTGCGCGCCTGCGCCTCACCTCATGAGTTTTCACAATGGCCAGACCACCGAAAAAAATCTCTGTCACGACAAAAGCCGACGCGCCCGCCACTTCAAGTGCAGGTGCACCAACACGCAGGAACAGCGTCGGGCTCGACATGCCTGACGCGCTGTTGCTGGGCATTGACCCGACGCCCGTCCGCCGTGGCGCGAACAGCCCTGCAGCAGCCGACAGCATGCCTACCGTGAGGATTCACGAGATACCGCCGCCAGTGGATAATTCCGGCACGGCACGCAGCGCGAGCGCTTGGCCGCAGGAACGTATTCACGAGCTGGTTCCGCTGTCGGACGACAATGGACTGTTCACCGGTCCGGATCAGCGCACCTATGCACAAATCGCCGGCCAAGGACGGTTTGAGGTCGAACGGGATCAGCACGGTCACTACCATTTGCCGCTGACCTTCGCACCCGGCGTCCACGGCCCTGCCCTGGTGCGCAACGAAGGACAGCCAAGCTGGCGCATCCAGCGCCCTGACAGGCAATCGATCCGGCCCGCCTCAACTGACCCACTCCGCCCGACCTATCTGACACCCTCGCAAGCCAGCGGGCTGACCAAAGCAGACCTCGCGACCGATGGCATCCGCTACAACAAGCTCAAACAGACCTTTGTGACTACGGCGGACGGCACGGTGATGGTCCGCCAAAACAAGGCCGGGGAATATCAGCAGGCATTTGCGTCAAGCCACGAGGCGCCTGATATCTATTTTGAGCAGATCCCGGGCACCGTGTTCTGGCGGCAGAAAACCAGCCGCACACAGCTCGACGACACGCCGTCGTCCGGCCGCCAACCGATCGCTGACGCAGACGAACCGATGGCCGGGCCGAGCAAACGGCCACGGCTGGAAACCGCAGCCGAACCAGCGGCAACGCACGCGGCAGCCGAGCCTGATCAGCAGGCCCCGTACTTCTGGCTGTCATGGGGCCAAATGAACAAGCTTGCAGGCATCGAGTCGGTGCAGCTTGGCTGGCTGCATTATCCCATCGTGCCAATCGGCTCGAACCTCGCGCCCAGTGTGTATTTCCTGCGTCACCCGGAGTTTGTGCCGGCACACTTTGAGGCTTTCGAAAACATGCTGGCCCACACGCCCGCGCTGCAGCCCGTGGCAACGTTTCGAACCGACAGCGATCCGCGCAAAATCCCTAAGGGAAAACGTTTGTTCGAAGAGCCGATCAGCCAGTCTGTTGCTCGTGCATTCCCTGATTTCTCCGCCGTGACTGCACGTGCGGTTGCCAGACGGTTGTTTGAGCTGGCAGATCACTCGCCGACCATTACCGGCACCGGGCTGATGAATATCCACACCGCGCTGCATCAGTGGCTGCACCCGCAACTTTCGACGACGCCGACACTGGCCCACCCGATCAGCATGCTGGCCGTGGCGCCTGATATCGATCTCGGCAGCAAAAGGCTGATCCGGATGCCGTCCGAGGAGGCCAGTGAGTTGCAACGGCTGACCTTCGATCCGCAGCGTTTTCCCTTGGCCTGGAATCATTACAAAACCTATCCCTCCGACCTCAACCTGAGACGTCTGCTCGGCTCCTTGCTGGTAAACAGCGGCTACGACATATTCCCGCTGACGCATGAACATCGCATGCCGACGCTGGTGTTCAGACGAGCCCATCACGATCAGGTTTTCCTGCTGAAACTGGGAGCGATCGACCAGGCGGGCCTGACTCACGTGCCCGGCAATGAACTGACTGAACCGAGCTTGCCCGCGCGGATCGGGCAGGACGCCTTCAAGGTTCTCACCGAGGCCGCTGCGCAACACAAAGTGGTGTGGCTGATCGGAGGTGTATTGAAAGTTGCCGGCAAGCCTGACTCGGTGTTCATCATCCGCGAGCGCTGAGCATCGCCCTCGAACGGCGGTCAGGAGGGCATCTTGCAGCAATAAAAAAAGCCCGCAGTGTGAGCGGGCGAAAGACCAAAGAAGCTATATGCGCAGTCGCTTCCCGGTGGGGCTGCTGCTTGGGGGTCAGCTGCCGCGATACGTGGAATAGCTGTAAGGCGAAATCAGCAGGGGCACGTGGTAGTGCTCCTGCTCCGCAGAGATACCGAAACGCAGCACCACCACGTCGAGAAATGCTGGCTCGGGCAGTTGCACACCGCGGGCGCGGTAGTAATCGCCGGCATGGAACTGCACCTGATAGACGCCAGTGCGATAATCGTCGCCTTGCAGCAGCGGTGCATCGACCCGGCCATCGCTGTTGGTTGTCGCACTGGCGATCAATTCCAGGTGCGATCCTTCAACGCGGTACAGCTCAACCTTGATCGAGCTGCCCGGGCAACCGTGTGCAGCGTCTAAAACGTGTGTTGTCAAACGTCCCATTGATTCTGCGCGCCTGGCCGCCCTGGGCGATCAGACTTCGCGCCTCCCGAAGTCAGGTGAAAGGAGACCGCACCGATTCGGAGCACGAAAAGTTGCGGCGAGCGACTGATTAAGACACTTTTCAAAAAAATTGTACACAATAAAAACGACATTTTTCGCTTCACCCCCGCCATCCGGGCGTTTATCGCCAAACTGCAAGTAAAGCGCCTGCTCATTGAACCTTCTATTCATTAGCTGACTGGTCAGGCAGGTTTCTTGCAGGCTTGAACCGTTAACAGCAAAAGATGACGGCCGGTGAAAAATGCGAAAATTCAGGCTTACAAAATGTAAATAAAGTTGTATACAATCAGCCCATCGCTGTGACGCCAGCCTGCCAGGCCGCCACACCAATCTGTCAACGTACAAGAAGGAAGACTGCAGTGAGCGCTGACTACCCACGCGACCTGATCGGTTACGGCAGTAACCCTCCTCACCCACACTGGCCGGGCAATGCCCGGATCGCGCTGTCCTTCGTGCTCAATTACGAAGAAGGCGGCGAGCGCAATATTCTGCACGGCGACAAGGAATCCGAAGCCTTCCTGTCCGAGATGGTCGCCGCTCAGCCGCTGCAAGGCGCGCGCAACATGAGCATGGAATCGCTTTACGAGTATGGCAGCCGTGCCGGCGTCTGGCGCATTCTGAAGCTGTTCAAGGAATTCGACATTCCGCTGACCATCTTCGCCGTGGCCATGGCCGCCCAGCGTCACCCGGATGTGATCCGTGCGATGGTTGAAGCCGGCCACGAGATCTGCAGCCACGGTTACCGCTGGATCGACTACCAGTACATGGACGAAGCGCAGGAGCGCGAGCACATGCTCGAAGCGATCCGCATCCTCACCGAACTCACCGGTGAACGTCCGCTGGGCTGGTACACCGGTCGCACCGGGCCGAACACCCGTCGCCTGGTCATGGAAGAAGGCGGTTTCCTCTACGATTGCGACACCTACGACGACGACCTGCCCTACTGGGAACCGAACAACCCGACCGGCAAGCCGCATCTGGTGATCCCGTACACCCTCGACACCAACGACATGCGCTTCACGCAAGTGCAGGGCTTCAACAAGGGTGACGATTTCTTCGAATACCTCAAAGACGCCTTCGATGTGCTGTACGCCGAAGGGGCCGAGGCGCCGAAAATGCTCTCGATCGGTCTGCATTGCCGTCTGATCGGCCGCCCCGGTCGCCTCGCTTCGCTCAAGCGCTTTATCGAATACGCCAAAAGTCATGAACAGGTGTGGTTCAGCCGTCGCGTCGACATCGCGCGTCACTGGCAGCAAACCCACCCGTACCAAGGGACTGCAAAATGAGCCGCTTTCAAACCCTGCAACCGTCGACCCTGAGCCGCGACGCTTTCGTCAACGCTTTCGCCGACATTTACGAACACTCGCCATGGGTGGCCGAAAAGGCCTACGACCTCGGTGCGGATGCTTCGATCGACGAGATCGAAACCCTGCACCAGCGCATGAGCGATATCCTGTTGAGCGCCGATCATGCCAGCCAGCTGGCCCTGATCAACGCTCACCCGGACCTGGCCGGCAAAGCCGCCGTCCAGGGCCAACTGACCGAAGCCAGCACCAATGAACAGGCTGGCGCCGGTATTCACCAATGCACGGCCGAAGAGTTCCAGCGCTTCACCGAGCTGAACGACGCCTACAAGGCCAAGTTCAAGTTTCCCTTCATCATGGCGGTAAAAGGCAGCAACCGGCATCAGATCCTCGCGGCGTTCGAAACGCGCATCAACAATTCGGTGGAAGCCGAATTCAAATGTGCGCTGGCGGAGATCAACAAGATTGCCCTGTTCCGTTTACTGACCCTTTAGCAAGCTTGGCCCGAGCGTGAATGAACGCGTAACGCCCAGGGCCCTGCAAGCATCCCCAGCCACTAATTCAAAGGCAGACAAGAAGAATGAAAGCTTACGCCGTACCTTTCGAAAAATACGTCAACCTGGCCGACGCCCGTCTGGGCACCAAGATCATTTCGGTCACCGATGACTGGTTCGCAGACGCCAATCGTCTGTTTCAGCCGACCCCGGCCGTATGGAAGGAGGGCGTGTTCGATGACAACGGCAAGTGGATGGACGGCTGGGAGTCGCGCCGCAAGCGCTTCGAAGGTTACGACAGCGCGGTGATCCGTCTGGGCGTACCGGGCTCGATCAAAGGCGTGGACATCGACACTTCATTCTTCACCGGCAACTACCCGCCATCGGCCTCGCTGGAAGCCTGCTTCCTGGCGTCGGGCGAGCCGGATGAGAACACCCAGTGGACTGAAGTGCTGTCGGCCGTCGAGCTGCAGGGCAACAGCCACCACTACCACGAAATCAGCAACGACCAGGCCTTCAGCCACTTGCGTTTCAACATCTACCCGGACGGCGGCGTCGCGCGTCTGCGTGTGTACGGCATTCCGTTCCGCGACTGGTCGGCAGTGGGTGACAACGAGCAAGTCGATCTGGCCGCAGCCCTGAACGGTGGCCGCGCCCTCGCCTGCTCCGACGAACACTTCGGCCGCATGAGCAACATCCTCAACCCGGGCCGTGGCATCAACATGGGCGATGGCTGGGAAACCGCGCGTCGTCGCACCCCGGGCAATGACTGGGTGATCGTCGCCCTGGGTCATCCGGGCGAGATCGAGAAGATCGTCGTCGATACCCTGCACTTCAAAGGCAACTACCCGGACACCTGCTCGATCCAGGGCGCGTTCGTCAAGGGTGGCACCGACAGCCAGATCGAAACCCAGTCGCTGTTCTGGCGCGAACTGCTGCCAAGCCAGAAGCTGGAAATGCACGCCGAGCACACCTTCGTCGAGCAGATCAAAGCGCTGGGCCCGATCACCCACATCCGCCTGAACGTGTTCCCGGATGGTGGCGTGAGTCGCTTGCGTGTACTGGGCAAGGTCGCGAAATAACACCGCACCCTGTGGCGAGGGAGCTTGCTCCCGCCGGGCTGCGAAGCGGCCCCAGGAAAGGCGGGAGCGCTACGCACTCCAGCGGGCGCAAGCTCCCTCGCCACAAAGGCTGAACCGAACAACACAGAATTTTGGATAAGAAGAACAGCATGCGCACATTGACGATTGAACCGCTGACCAAAGAAGCCTTCGCCCCTTTCGGTGACGTGATCGAAACCGACGGCAGCGATCACTTCATGATCAACAACGGTTCGACCATGCGCTTCCACAAACTGGCGACGGTCGAAACCGCGACGCCTGAGGACAACGCAATCATCAGCATTTTCCGCGCGGATGCGCAGGACATGCCGCTGACCGTTTGCATGCTGGAACGCCATCCGCTGGGCAGCCAGGCTTTCATTCCGCTGCTCGGCAACCCCTTTCTGATCGTGGTCGCGCCAATTGGCGATGCACCTGTATCAGGCTTGGTCCGCGCCTTCGTCACCAACGGCAGGCAGGGCATCAATTACCATCGCGGAGTCTGGCACCACCCGGTGCTGACGATCGAAAAGCGGGATGACTTCCTGGTGGTTGATCGCAGTGGCACAGGCAATAACTGCGATGAGCATTTTTTCAAAGAGGATGAGCGTCTGATCCTCGCCCCCCACCAATAAGAGAAGGTCTGATCACTCGACAACAAGAGTGACAGGCGAGAGGTAAAGACTGTGGAAGCACATCTGTTGGAATGGCTGAACCTGAGCGTGCGCTGGGTTCACATGATCACTGGCGTGGCCTGGATCGGCGCGTCGTTCTACTTCGTCTGGCTGGAGAACAACCTCAACCGCGTCAACCCGAAAACCGGCCTGGCCGGTGATCTGTGGGCGATCCACGGCGGCGGCATCTACCACCTGGAAAAATACAAACTGGCCCCACCGTCCATGCCGGACAACCTGCACTGGTTCAAGTGGGAAGCCTACTTCACCTGGATGTCGGGGATCGCGCTGCTGTGCGTGGTGTTCTACTCCAACCCGGTGCTCTACCTCGTGGCACCCGGCAGCGGCCTCAGTGGCCCTGAAGGCGTGGCCATCGGTATCGGCTCGCTGATCGTCGGCTGGTTCGTCTACGACTTCCTCTGCGATTCGGCCCTGGGCAAGAAGCCCGCCCTGCTCGGCTTCATCCTGTTCGTCCTGATCATTGCCGCGGCCTATGGCTTCAGCAAAGTGTTCAGCGGTCGGGGTGCGTACCTGCACGTGGGCGCGATCATCGGCACCATCATGGTCGGCAACGTGTTCCGCATCATCATGCCGGCACAACGGGCACTGGTCGCGGCGATCGCCGAGAACCGCACGCCGGATCCGGCACTGCCGGCCAAGGGTCTGCTGCGTTCGCGGCACAACAACTACTTCACCCTGCCGGTGCTGTTCATCATGATCAGCAACCACTTCCCGAGCACCTACGGCAGCCAGTACAACTGGTTGATCCTGGCCGGGATCGCGGTGTTGGCGGTGTTGGTGCGTCACTACTTCAACACCCGTCACGACAGCCACAAGTTTGCCTGGACCCTGCCGGTCGCAGCGGTGGGCATGATCAGCCTGGCCTACGTCACCGGCCCGACGCCGATGTCGAACGCACCTGAAGTGGCCAAGGCGCCAGCCAAAATCGAATACCAACCGCTGCCGGAAACGGCACTGGGCGGTGGTGCAAAACCGGCTGAAGCGGCGGCACCTGCTGCACCTGCAACCGCCCCGGCGCAAGCCTCCAATGCCGGCCCCGGTTTCGACAAAGTGCACAACGTGATTCAAGAGCGTTGCACGGTGTGCCATTCGTCCAAACCGACCAGTCCATTGTTCAGCGCAGCCCCGGCCGGGGTGATGTTCGACACCCCCGAGCAGATCCGCCAGAACGCCGCGCGCATTCAGGCGCAAGCCATCACCACGCAGATCATGCCACTGGGCAACATCACCCAGATGACCCAGCAGGAACGTGACCTGATCGGTGCCTGGATTGCCCAGGGAGCGCAGACCAACTAAGCCACACAAAAGCCTGTGTAAAAGCAGGCTTTTGTGGCGAGGGAGCTTGCTCCCGCTGGACTGCGCAGCAGGCCCTGCTCTTCTGAAGAGAGGGGTCGCTTCGCGCCCCAGCGGGAGCAAGCTCCCTCGCCACAAGACCTGATGCAAATAAACAGCTGTGAGCAACCCGGCAGCTGTTAATCACAAGAATAAAAAAGATCCGAGGTGTTGCATGTCCGAGCTGTCCAAAGCGCGCATCCCCGACGCACCCGCCATTCAGCGTTTGCCCCTTTTGCAACTGATCCTGGTCGGTCTGCAACATGTTCTGCTGATGTACGGCGGTGCCATCGCGGTGCCGCTGATCATCGGACAGGCCGCTGGCCTGAGTCGTGAAGAAATCGCCTTCCTGATCAACGCCGATCTGCTGGTCGCCGGGATTGCCACCATCGTGCAGTCGCTCGGCATCGGCCCGATGGGCATTCGTATGCCGGTGATGATGGGCGCCAGTTTCGCCGCGGTCGGCAGCATGGTCGCCATGGCCGGCATGCCCGGTATCGGTCTGCAAGGCATCTTCGGTGCGACGATCGCCGCCGGTTTCTTCGGCATGCTGATCGCACCGTTCATGTCCAAGGTCGTGCGTTTCTTCCCGCCGCTCGTCACCGGCACGGTCATCACCTCGATCGGTTTATCGCTGTTCCCCGTGGCCGTGAACTGGGCCGGTGGTGGTGTCGACGCCGCCCAATTCGGTTCGCCGATTTATCTGGCCATCGCTGCGCTGGTGTTGGCCACCATCCTTTTGGTCCACCGCTTCATGCGCGGATTCTGGGTGAACATTTCCGTGCTGATCGGCATGTGCCTGGGCTACGTATTGTGCGGCGTGATCGGCATGGTCGACCTCAGTGGCATGGCCAGCGCACCGTGGATTCAGTTTGTCACCCCGCTGCATTTCGGCATGCCGAAGTTCGAGCTCGCGCCGATTCTGTCGATGTGTCTGGTGGTGGTGATCATCTTCGTCGAGTCCACCGGGATGTTCCTCGCGCTGGGCAAGATCACCGGCCAGGAAGTCTGCCCGCGCATGCTCCGTCGCGGCTTGCTGTGCGATGCCGGCGCGTCGTTCTTCGCCGGTTTCTTCAACACCTTCACCCACTCCTCGTTCGCGCAGAACATCGGCTTGGTGCAGATGACCGGCGTGCGCTGCCGTTCGGTGACGATCGTCGCCGGCGGTCTGCTGATCGTCCTCAGCCTGCTGCCGAAAGCGGCATTTCTGGTGGCATCGATTCCACCGGCGGTGTTGGGCGGCGCGGCGATTGCGATGTTCGGCATGGTCGCGGCCACTGGCATCAAGATCTTGCAAGAAGCCGACATCGGTGACCGGCGCAATCAGTTGCTGGTCGCGGTGAGCATCGGCATGGGCCTGATCCCGGTGGTGCGTCCGGAATTCTTCGCTCATCTGCCGATGTGGATGAGCCCGATCACCCACAGCGGCATCGCCATGGCCACCCTCAGCGCGCTGACCCTGAACCTGCTGTTCAACATCCTCGGCGGCAAGGAGCGTGCGGCGATCAACGATTGCCATGCTCATTGACAGCCTCACCAATTCCCCCTGTAGGAGTGAGCCTGCTCGCGATTGCGTCTTTTCAGTCAACTGATTTGTTGAATGTAATCCCGCTATCGCGAGCAGGCTCACTCCTACAAAGGGATCGCAACTCTGTGCCTTGAAAATAAAAACAAAAGGGAGCAACAGATGATCCGCACGCAAGGCAACGTTCTGTTGAGTGGCGGCCTGCTGGCCGCGAGTCAGGCCATGGCCGGCGATCTGCTGGTGTGGCAGAGCAATAGCCTCAGCTACCTGTACGGCAAGAATTTCGCGATCAACCCGTCGTACCAGCAGACAGTCACTTTCGAACACGCCGACAAATGGAAGTACGGCGACAACTTTCTGTTCGTCGACAAGATCTTCTACAACGGCAAGGAAGATGCGAACAAAGGTCCGCACACCTTCTACGGCGAGTTCACCCCGCGCCTGTCCTTCGGCAAGATCCTCGACCGCAAGCTCGAGTTCGGCCCGATCAAGGACGTGCTGCTGGCGATGACCTACGAGTACGGCGAAGGCGAAAGCGAGGCCTACCTGATCGGCCCCGGCTTCGACCTGAAAGTGCCCGGTTTCAACTACTTCACGCTGAACATTTTCCGCCGCCACACCGAAGGCCCGCGCCCCGGCGATGGCGTTTGGCAGATCACCCCCGCGTGGTCGTGGAGCTTCCCGCTCGGCAATTCCGATGTGCTGATCGACGGCTACCTCGACTGGGTCGTCGACAACGACGAGAACTCGCGCGGCACTTACCACGCCAACCTGCACATCAATCCGCAGATCAAATACGACCTCGGCAAAGCCCTGGGCTGGAGCCAGAAGCAGGTGTACGTCGGCACCGAATACAGCTACTGGAAGAACAAATACGGCATCGAAAACACCCATACCTTCGACACCAACCAGAACACCGCCAGCCTGCTGCTGAAGGTGCACTTCTGAGATGGCCCGCAACCGTGCGCCATGCCTGTTGTCGGTGCTCTGTTGCGGGGCACTTGAGCGCTGGCCGAGGAGTCAGTATTCTCCGCGGCCTTCCGCATTCGCTGTAAAAAAAAGCCCGGATTCAATTTCTGACCGAAAAGCCAACTTATCCCGGCCACGGTCAGTCCTGAGGCCTCCCGAAAACACGCTCGTCGACTGTTTTTCAGCAGCCGAACGGGCGTTTTTTGGTTTTTCGAAAGCCTTGGCGCAGCTTTTGCTACCAGCATCCAAAGCTGACCGATCGGATGAAATTTGCGGTACGAAAAAAGGCGCCACATCAGAGCGCCGAACTTAAAAAAATAACGTGGAACACCTATTTTGGGAGCAACCGAATGAAACGCATGTGCACCAGCCTGATGCTGGCCGGATCGATGTTCGCTGGCGGCCAGGCGATGGCCGAAGGCCTGCTGCAGTGGCAGAACAACAGCCTGACCTATCTGTATGGCAAGGACTTCCAGGTCAACCCGCGCATTCAGCAGACCGTGACTTTCGAACACGCCGATGCGTGGACGTACGGGGATAATTTCTTCTTCTTCGACAAGATCTTCTATAACGGTGGCAAAGACTTCAGCAACGGCCCGAATACCTACTACGGTGAGTTCAGCCCACGCATCTCGCTAGGCAAGGTGCTCGACCAGAAGATCGAGTTCGGCCCGGTCAAGGACGTCCTGGTCGCCATGACCTACGAATTCGGTGAAGGCGATACCGAGGCCTACCTGATCGGTCCAGGCTTCGACCTGGCGATTCCGGGCTTCGATTACTTCCAGCTGAACTTCTACCAGCGTCACACCCAGGGCGCCCGCGCCGGTGACAATGTCTGGCAGATCACCCCCGTCTGGTCCTACACCATCCCGGTGGGCAAATCGAACATCCTCATCGACGGCTTCATGGACTGGGTGGTCGACAACGACTCCAACTCCAAAGGCGACTACCACGCCAACCTGCACTTCAACCCGCAGGTCAAATACGACCTGGGCAAGGCGCTGAATTTCGGCGAGAAGCAGTTGTATGTCGGTGTCGAATACGACTACTGGTCGGACAAGTACGGGATCAAGGACAGCCAGTACTTCAAGACCGATCAGAGCACCACGAGCTTCCTGGTGAAGTTCCACTTCTGACCTCAAAAGCTTCGCGAGCAGGCTCGTTCCCACATTCGACCGAGTTCCAATGTGGGAGCGAGCCTGCTTGCGAAGGCCTCACCGCGGATTTCAGGCGGGAGCTACTGCTTCGGATATCCGCAGAAACCGGCACAGCTCCTCGCGCTTGGCCAACGCATCCCGCCGCCCCAACTCGATCAACTCGCTGCAATACCCCGCCTCGAACAGCAGATAACTCAACACCCCTGCCCCACTCGTCTTGGTCGCTCCCGGCCCACGCAGAAACAAACGCAACGCCGCTGGCAATTCCTGGCGATGGCGTGCCGCGATCTCATCGATCGGCTGACTCGGCGCAATCACCAGCACCTCCACCGGCGCCACACCCAGCGCGCGGGTTGGCGTGCCGGCCGGGAGCAAATGACTGAATTGGTTGAGCCGTTGCAGCAATTCGATGTCGCTCTCCAGACTGTCGATGAACGTGCTGTTGAGCATGTGCCCGCCAATCTGCGCCAGCGTCGGTTGCTGGCCGCTGTAGGCGCGCTCCAGCGGCTGCTGCGGATCGAGGCGGCGCGGGTTGCCGCTGACGCCCACCACCAGCACGCGACTGGCGCCCAAGTGCAACGCCGGACTGATCGGCGCCGACTGACGCACCGCGCCGTCACCAAAATATTCCTCACCGATTTTCACGGGCGCGAACAACAGCGGGATCGCCGAACTGGCCAACAGGTGATCGACCGACAGTTGGGTCGGCATGCCAATGCGTCGATGCCGCAGCCATGCGTCGATGGTGCCGCCACCCTGATAGAACGTCACCGCTTGTCCCGACTCGTAGCCGAACGCAGTCACCGCTACTGCATGCAGTTGCTTGCGCGCGATGGATTCGGCGATGCCGGGCAGGTGCAGTTTTTCCTCGAGCAGTTCGCGCAGTGGCGAACTGTTGAGCAGCGCCACCGGCATTTGTCGACCGAGGCCGAGCAGGCTGTGGCTGACGAAACGGCTGGCTTGATGGATGACTCCGGGCCAGTCGCTGCGCAATACGCGGTGGCTGCGAAAGCCTTGCCAGAACTGGGTCAGGCGTTCGATGGCGGCGCGAAAATCCGTGGCGCCACTGGCCAGGCTGACCGCATTGATCGCCCCGGCCGAGGTGCCGACGATCACCGGAAACGGATTGTCCGCGCCGGCCGGAAGCAGCTCGGCAATCGCCGCCAGCACCCCGACCTGATAAGCCGCCCGGGCCCCGCCGCCGGAAAGAATCAAACCTGTGACCGGTTCAGCAGGACTCATCGCAACACTCCGGGATGCTTGTCAGGACGGGTGAATCAACGGCGCTTGGGATAAAGCTTCGGCTCGCCCGGCGGGCGGCTCTTGAAGCGCCGATGCGCCCACAGATACTGCTCGGGGCAGGCACGCATGGCGCTCTCGACCCACTGATTGATCCTGATGCAATCGGCCTCTTCGCTCTCGCCGGGAAAATCCTCCAGTGGCGGATGGATCACCAGCCGATAACCACTGCCATCGGCCAGCCGTTCCTGGGTGAACGGCACCACCAGCGCCTTGCCCAGGCGGGCAAATTTGGTCGTTGCGGTGACCGTGGCGGCCTGGATGCCGAACAGCGGCACGAAGATGCTCTGCTTGGCGCCATAGTCCTGATCCGGTGCGTACCAGATCGCCCGGCCCGAGCGCAGCAGCTTGAGCATCCCGCGCACGTCGTCGCGCTCCACGGCCAGCGAATCCAGATTGTGTCGCTCGCGGCCACGGCGCTGAACGAAGTCGAACAATGGATTTTTGTGCTCGCGGTACATGCCATCGATGGTGTGCTGCTGGCCGAGCAGCGCGGCGCCGATTTCCAGGGTGGTGAAATGCGCGGCCATGAGGATCACGCCCTTGCCTTCGCGCTGGGCCTTCTGCAGATGTTCAAGGCCTTCGACATGCGCCAGTTTCGCCAGTCGCTCCCGCGACCACCACCAGCTCATCGCCATTTCGAAGAAGGCGATGCCGGTGGAGGCGAAGTTTTCCTTGAGCAGGCGTTTGCGCTCGGCGGCGGATTTCTCCGGGAAGCACAATTCCAGATTGCGCCGGGCGATGGTTCGCCGGTCACTGGCGACGCGATACATCAACGCACCCAAAACTCGACCGATGGTCAGCAGCGCCCGATACGGCAACTGCACGATCAGCCACAAAAGCCCCAGGCCGCACCAGAGCGGCCAGAAGCGCGGAGCAAGATATGCTTTTCGAAAACGCGGGCGATCCATTAAAGCTTCCGTAAATACAGTGGCCGCGCATTCTACATCGTTCGACCCGGCTTGCGGCTCGCGGGCGTTCTCGTTATAAGTCTCGGCACTTTTAGTGACAAGCCGTTGTATGCCGACATGAGCCAAACCGACCCGTTAGACCAAGATCCCGTATTCCAGCTCAAGGGCAGCATGCTGGCCATCACTGTGCTGGAACTGGCCCGTAACGACCTCGAAAGCCTCGATCGGCAATTGGCCGCCAAAGTCGCCCAGGCGCCGAATTTCTTCAGCAATGCACCGCTGGTTCTGGCGCTGGACAAACTGCCGCCGAACCAGGGCGCAGTCGACCTGCCGGGGCTGATGCGTGTCTGCCGCCAGCATGGCCTGCGCACCCTGGCGATCCGTGCCAGCCGCATCGAAGACATCGCCGCCGCCATCGCCATCGACATTCCCGTGCTGCCACCCTCCGGCGCCCGCGAGCGCCCATTGGAGACGCCGGAAGTCGAGGTCAAAAAGAAGCCGGAAAAACCGCCTGAGCCGACCGTCAAACCGACCCGCGTGATCACTACGCCAGTACGTGGTGGCCAACAGATATACGCCCAGGGTGGCGATCTGGTCGTGGTCTCCTCGGTCAGTCCGGGGGCGGAACTTCTCGCCGATGGCAACATCCATGTATACGGCCCGATGCGCGGCCGTGCACTGGCCGGCGTCAAAGGTGACACCAAGGCACGGATTTTCTGTCAGCAATTGAGCGCTGAACTGATCTCCATCGCCGGTCATTACAAGGTCTCTGAGGATCTGCGTCGCGATCCGATGTGGGGCTCGGGCGTCCAGGTCAGCCTGTCGGGCGACGTGTTGAACATCATTCGGCTTTAACGGATACTGCCGCATTTTCCAAGCATCTCTAAAACGTAGCGAAAACGGCTCAAACGAAGTAGGAAAAAGGCCTAAAGCCAAATTCCAGCCAAGGCTGTCCGACTGCAGTAGTTTTCAAGAGATGTTTTTCAGGGGCTGAACAGTCCTTCTTCCTTAGGGGTGAAACACCTTGGCCAAGATTCTCGTGGTTACATCCGGCAAGGGTGGTGTGGGTAAGACCACCACCAGCGCCGCTATCGGTACCGGTCTCGCTCTGCGCGGCCACAAAACAGTGATCGTCGACTTCGACGTGGGCTTGCGTAACCTCGACCTGATCATGGGTTGCGAGCGCCGCGTGGTGTATGACTTCGTCAACGTCGTGAACGGCGAAGCCAACCTGCAACAGGCGCTGATCAAAGACAAGCGCCTGGAAAACCTCTACGTACTGGCGGCCAGCCAGACCCGCGACAAAGACGCGCTGACCGTCGAAGGCGTGGAAAAAGTCCTGATGGAGCTCAAGGAACAATTCGAGTTCGTCGTCTGCGACTCCCCGGCGGGCATCGAGAAAGGTGCGCACCTGGCCATGTACTTCGCCGATGAAGCGATCGTCGTGACCAACCCGGAAGTCTCCTCGGTTCGTGACTCGGACCGCATGCTCGGCCTGCTGGCGAGCAAATCGCGTCGCGCCGAACGTGGCGAAGATCCGATCAAGGAACACCTGCTGATCACCCGCTACCACCCGGAGCGCGTTGAAAAGGGCGAGATGCTCGGCGTTGAAGACGTCAAGGAAATCCTCTCGGTAACCCTGCTCGGCGTCATCCCGGAATCCCAGGCAGTGCTCAAGGCTTCCAACCAGGGCGTGCCGGTAATTCTCGACGACCAGAGCGATGCCGGTCAGGCTTACAGCGATACCGTCGACCGCCTGCTGGGCAAAGAAAAAGCCCACCGATTCCTCGATGTCGAGAAGAAGGGATTCTTCGAGCGCCTGTTTGGAGGTAGGTAATGAACCTTTTTGACTTCTTTCGTGCCAACAAAAAGCCAAGTACCGCCTCGGTAGCGAAAGAGCGTCTACAGATCATCGTGGCGCATGAGCGCGGCCAGCGCAGCACGCCGGATTACCTGCCAGCCTTGCAAAAGGAACTGGTCGACGTGATCCGCAAGTACGTCAACATCGGCAACGACGACGTACACGTTGCACTGGAAAGCCAGGGCAGTTGCTCGATTCTGGAACTCAACATCACCCTGCCCGATCGCTGAGTCGATCCGGCAGGAACGACGGCGGTTCAGGGCCATCCCCATGCGGGAATGGCCCTGAACCGCCGTTGGCATTTGTTACGAGGCTGTTTTAATGCCGCTGTCCAACATCCGCATCATCCACGAGGACGCCGCCGTTCTGGTGGTCGACAAACCGACCCTGCTGCTCTCGGTGCCCGGCCGCGCCGAAGACAACAAGGACTGCCTGATTACCCGTCTGCAGGAAAATGGCTACCCGGAAGCGCGCATCGTCCATCGCCTGGACTGGGAAACCTCCGGCATCATCCTGCTGGCCCGTGATGCCGACACCCATCGCGAGCTGTCGCGGCAGTTTCATGACCGCGAAACCGAAAAGGCCTACACCGCTCTGGCCTGGGGTCAGCCGGAACTCGACAGCGGCAGCATCGACCTGCCCCTGCGTTATGACCCACCGACCAAGCCGCGTCACGTGGTCGATCACGAATTCGGCAAGCATGCATTGACGTTCTGGAAAGTACTGGAGCGCTGCGGCGACTGGTGCCGCGTCGAACTGACACCGATCACCGGTCGCTCCCATCAGTTGCGCGTACACATGTTGTCGATCGGCCATCCGCTGCTGGGTGACGGGCTCTATGCCCACGAGCAAGCGCTGGCGGCCTGGCCACGGCTGTGCCTGCACGCCAGCATGCTCAGCTTCACCCACCCGCAAACCGGCGAACGCCTGCGCTTCGAGTGCCCCGCCCCGTTCTGACCGGCCACAACGATTTAATGTAGGAGTGAGCCTGCTCGCGATAGGGGTGTGTCAGATAAGTATCAGTTGACTGACCCAGTGCTATCGCGAGCAGGCTCACTCCTACAGGGATCTGCATTGGATTCAATTCCCCGGCCAATACGTTAAACTCCCGCCCATTGCTGTCTGGAGTTTCTTATGCGCGCAGAGTTGAACCAGGGCCTTATCGACTTTCTCAAGGCCTCTCCTACCCCGTTCCACGCTACCGCCAGCCTCGTGCAGCGTCTGGAGGCCGCCGGTTATGTGCGCCTCGACGAGCGCGAGCCATGGTCCACCGAGGCCAACGGCCGCTATTACGTCACCCGCAACGACTCCTCGATCGTCGCGATCAAAATGGGCCGCAATTCGCCACTGCACGACGGTATCCGCTTGGTCGGCGCCCACACCGACAGCCCGTGCCTGCGGGTCAAGCCACAGCCGGAACTGCAGCGTCAGGGCTTCTGGCAACTGGGCGTTGAAGTCTACGGCGGCGCGTTGCTGGCGCCGTGGTTTGATCGCGATCTGTCGTTGGCCGGCCGCGTCACCTTCCGCCGTGACGGCAAGGTCGAGAGCCAGTTGATCGACTTCAAGGCACCGATCGCGATCATTCCCAACCTGGCCATTCACCTCAACCGTGAAGCCAATCAGGGCTGGGCGATCAACGCGCAGACCGAACTGCCGCCGATCCTCGCCCAGTTCGCCGGTGACGAGCGCGTCGATTTCCGCGCCGTGCTCACCGATCAACTGGCCCGCGAACACGGCCTGAATGCCGACGTCGTGCTCGATTACGAGCTGAGTTTCTACGACACGCAAAGCGCAGCGGTCATCGGTCTGAACGGTGATTTCATTGCCGGTGCGCGTCTCGACAACCTGCTGTCGTGCTATGCCGGCCTGCAAGCCTTGCTCACCGCCGAGACCGACGAAACCTGCGTGCTGGTGTGCAACGACCACGAAGAAGTCGGCTCCTGCTCGGCCTGCGGTGCCGATGGCCCGATGCTCGAGCAGACTTTGCGCCGCCTGCTGCCGGAAGGTGACGAGTTCGTCCGCACCATCCAGAAATCCCTGCTGGTGTCGGCCGACAACGCCCACGGCGTGCATCCCAATTACGCGGAAAAACACGACGCCAATCACGGCCCGAAACTCAACGCCGGCCCGGTGATCAAGGTCAACAGCAACCAGCGCTACGCCACCAACAGCGAAACCGCCGGTTTCTTCCGCCATCTGTGCATGGCTGAAGAAGTCCCGGTGCAAAGTTTCGTGGTGCGCAGCGACATGGGCTGCGGCTCGACCATCGGTCCGATCACCGCCAGCCACCTGGGGGTTCGCACCGTCGACATCGGTCTGCCGACCTTTGCCATGCACTCGATCCGCGAGCTGTGCGGCAGCCATGACCTGGCGCATTTGGTGAAAGTGCTCAGCGCGTTTTATGCCAGTCGTGAGTTGCCGTAAAGGCTGAAAAACTTCGCGAGCAGGCTCGCTCCCACATTGAGTAGCATTCCAACCTGTGGGAGCGAGCCTGCTCGCGAAAGCGCCTGTGCAGGCAGCAGAATCCTCTCTGACTCGATGCATTCCCGAGCCACATCACACCCCGCCTCGAAAACCTGCCTAGACTCAACGGATCCCACCAGACAAGGCAGTCTCCATGATCTCGATGTCCTCCTTCCATGCCATGCTCATTCCCATCCTCAGCGGAATGATCCTGCTGGCCATCGGCTTCAACTTCCGTGACAAGAACGCCGGGGTGTTGGCCATGTGGATCGGCATGCTGATGATCCTCGCCACCGTGGTCTACAAGATCCTCGCCAAACTCAACGAATGACCGCGCCCGGCTCGCATTGCGCCGGAGGGCCTCGTACACTCCAGCGCATCCGCCTATCGCGAGGTTGTCTTCTGGTGTTCGCTCGTCTTTTTGCTGTACCCGGTCTGTTGCTTGTCTTGATCATGACGCTGCTGCCGCTGGCGCCCGCGCAAGCGGTCGGTCTGCCCGGCCTGCTCAACACTTCCAAGCCGCAGCCCGAAGCCCAGGAACCCCTCGGCCAGTCGCTGGACGAAGTGATCAAGTCACTGGAAAACGATAAGCAACGCGCACAGTTGCTCAGCGATCTGAAGAAGCTGCGCGACGCCACGAAGAAGGCCCAGGCCACCCCGGAAGAAGGCGTGCTGGGCCTGATCGGTGGCACCCTCGCCAACTTCGAAAAACAGTTTTCCGGCGCCGACAGCCCGCTCACCCGCTGGTCCAACGAATTCGACCTGGCCAAGGACGAACTGACCAGCAAGCTGCTGCCGGCCAATGAATGGCTGCCGATCATCTTCGGCTTCGCCGTGATCCTGATGGTCTGGAGCCTCCTCGCCGCTGCGCTGATCTGGCTTGGCCACCGCGTCCGTATGCGCTTCGGCCTTACCGAAGAACTGCCGCAACACCCCAAGGCCCTCGACATGCTGCGTTTCGCCCTGCGCAAGCTCGGGCCGTGGCTGATCGCGTTGGTGATGACGGTCTACATGAGCTACGTGCTGCCGTCATCGCTGGGCAAGAGCCTGGCGATGGTGCTGGCGTATGCCTTGGTGGTGGGCACCTGTTTCTCGGCGATCTGCGTGATTGCCTTCTCTCTGCTCGACGGCCCGCACCGCCATCGCGCGCTGTACATTCTTCGTCATCAGGCGTTCCGGCCACTGTGGCTGATCGGCAGCTTTGCTGCGTTCGGTGAAGCGCTGAGCGATCCGCGTCTGGTGGAAAGCCTGGGCGTGCATCTGGCCCACACTGCAGCGACCACCGCCAACGTACTCGCGGCACTGTCGACCGGCCTGTTCATTCTGCGATTCCGCCGGCCGATCGCGCACCTGATCCGCAACCAGCCACTGTCGCGCCGCCTGACCCGCCGCGCCCTCAGCGACACCATCGAGATCCTCGGCACCTTCTGGTACGTGCCGGCGCTGGTGCTGGTCGGCATCTCGCTGTTCGCCACGTTCGTCTCCGCCGGCGACACCAGCACCGCGCTGCGGCAGTCGCTGATCTGCACGGTTCTGCTGGTGTTGTGCATGGTCATCAACGGCCTCGTGCGTCGTCATTCGTTGAAGCCGCAACGCGGGCCGAAACGCCATGCGCTGTACTCGGAGCGCCTGAAGAACTTCTTCTATACCCTCGCGCATTTGCTGGTGTGGCTGATCTTCATCGAGTTGGGCCTGCGTGTCTGGGGCCATTCGCTGATCGCGTTCGCCGAAGGTGATGGCCATGACATCAGCGTCAGACTGTTCAGCCTGATCGGCACGCTGATTTTCTCCTGGCTGATCTGGATCCTCGCCGACACCGCCGTGCACCACGCCCTCACCCGCTCGCGCAAAGGCCTGGCCAACGCCCGCGCGCAGACGATGATGCCACTGATCCGCAACGTGCTGTTCGTGGCGATCTTCATCATCGCGCTGATCGTCGCTCTGGCGAACATGGGCATGAACGTCACGCCACTGCTCGCCGGTGCCGGTGTGATCGGTCTGGCTATCGGTTTCGGCGCGCAGTCGCTGGTCGCTGACTTGATCACCGGCCTGTTCATCATCATC
Source organism: Pseudomonas sp. HN2 (assembly GCF_020736465.1). NCBI lineage: Bacteria > Pseudomonadati > Pseudomonadota > Gammaproteobacteria > Pseudomonadales > Pseudomonadaceae > Pseudomonas > Pseudomonas sp. HN2. Next base: position 1,862,673 of record NZ_CP085885.1, on the reverse strand, counting down.
GAAGACTCGCTGGCCATCGACGACTACGTCGACGTCGGCGGCCACCTCGGCACTGTAGAAGGGCTGACCATCCGCACCGTCCGCCTGCGCGACATCGACGGTATCGTCCACACCATCCCGTTCAGCGAAATCAAAAGCATCAAGAACTACTCGCGGGAATTCGGCTACGCGATCTTCCGCGTTGCCGTGCCGTACAACATGGAAATCGACGACGCGATCAAACTGATGCGCGACGTCGGCCAGAAGATGCGCAGCGATCCGCTGCAACGCCGCAACATCTGGTCGCCGCTGGAGATCCAGGGCGTGGAAAGTTTCGAATCCGGCAGCGCGATCCTGCGCGCACGCTTCAAGACTGCGCCGATCAAACAGTGGGAGGTTTCCCGGGCGTTCAACTTGTCGCTGAAAAGGCAACTGGATGAGGCGGGCCTGGATCTGGCGACACCGCGGATGAGTGTGCAGGTGATTACTGCCGGCGGCGGCCAACCGAAGGAATAGCACTCAAGCGCGTGGTTGCAGTCACAGGCAAGGAAGCCTGACAACAATAATCAAGGAGAACCCCATGCATCTGACGCGCATTGCCCAAACCATCCTGCTCACGCTGATCGCCAGCCACGCCGGCGCCGCGACGATGGACAGCGCCCGCACACAGATCGCCGAGCAGGCGCAAAAGCTTGAACCGGAGCTGCTGGAAACCCGCCGCGACCTTCACGCTCATCCGGAGCTCGGCAACACCGAAAAACGCACCGCTGAGCTGGTCGCCAAACAGCTGCAAGCCATGGGCCTGGAAGTGAAAACCGGCGTCGCCCGCACCGGTGTGGTTGCCATCCTGAAGGGCGCCCTGCCCGGCCCGACCGTGGCGCTGCGCGCCGACATGGACGCGCTGCCGGTCAAGGAAGTCTCCGACTTGCCGTTCGCTTCGAAAGCCAAAGGCACGTATCTCGACAAGGAAGTCGACGTCATGCACGCCTGCGGCCACGACGCCCACACCGCGATCCTGCTCAGCGCCGCGAAAATTCTGACGGGCATGCGCGACAGCCTGCCCGGCACCGTGGTGTTCTACTTCCAGCCCGCCGAAGAAGGCCCGAGCGATTTCATTCCCGACGGCAAAAACACGTGGGGCGCAAAAATGATGGTCGAAGAAGGCGTGATGAAATCGCCGAAACCCGACGCAGTGTTCGGCCTGCACGTCTGGGCCGGCGTTCCCGCCGGCCAGATCGCCTACCGCCCCGGGCCGACCCTGGCCAGTTCCGACGACCTGCGGATCAAGATCCACGGCAAACAAACCCACGCCGGCCGCCCGTGGGACGGCATCGACCCGATCACCGTCGGCGCGCAAACCATCGTCGGCCTGCAAACCGTGGTCAGCCGTCGCACCGACATTTCCTCTTACCCGTCGGTAGTCAGCATCGGCACCATCAACGGCGGCACCCGCTACAACATCATCCCCGAATCACTCGACATGACCGGCACCATCCGCTCCTACGACTACGGCATCCGCCAGAAACTGCATGCCGACGTACGCCAGACCATCGAGAAAATCGCCGAAAGCGGCGGCGCCAAAGCCGACGTCACCATCATCGAAAAGTACGACCCGACGATCAACAACCCGGCACTGACGGAAAAGATGCTGCCGACCCTGAAGTGGGCCGCCAAGGATGATGTGGTGCAGGGTCCACTGGTGGGTGGTGCGGAAGATTTCTCGTTCTTTGCCAAAGAGGCGCCAGGGTTGTTCGTGTTTCTCGGAGTGACGCCCCGGGATCAGGACATGAGCAAAGCCGCGCCGAATCATAATCCGGGGTTCTTCGTGGATGAATCGGCGCTGGTGGTTGGGGTCAGGACATTGGCTTCGTTGGCCACGGATTATCTGTATGGGAATGCGGGGTTGGGCAAGTAAACCCAGATGGCTGGAATCCTGAAGGTCAAAAGCCCCTCACCCTAGCCCTCTCCCAGAGGGAGAGGGGCCTGACCGGGTTGTTTGGATGAGGTATGCCAACCTGAGATACCGAGTTGAATGCAGATTTTGAACAACTCACAAATCGGCTCCCTCTCCCTCGGGAGAGGGCTGGGGTGAGGGGAAAATCCACCACAAAACCGAAGCCAGACACCGCATGCTTTTCACCACTCAAAACAATGAGCGCAAGCTCGAGTAGCTTTTGATCTTGATCTCAGGGCCCGTCGGCAGGCTGAGTGGAGGGATTGATCCGGGCGTGGGAGCGCAGCGACCGTACGACGCAGTCGTACACAGCGAGTGTAGGTGCAGCGAAGCAAACCGGAGCCGCTGCGCCAGGATCGATCCCGCAGCGAAGGAACCCCGAGCCCCAGCGAGCGGGCCGAACGTCAGGGCACAGCCTTTTCGGTTACCTTTTTGGCGTTTGAAAAAGGTGACCCGCCGTAAGGGCGGAACCATAAGAAGCCGTTACCGCAGCAACGGATATACACCCAAAAACCCCAAAACCTGGTCGGCCCAGAGGCCGCCAAGGTCAAAAAAGGTCAAACCACATCAACCCCAACGTGAATCGCATCGTGCCGCCAAAACTCCAGATCACAATCAATCAACCGCCCATGCTGATCATAATTGACCCGCGCAATGCGCAACCCCGGACTCCCCACCGACACCCGCAAAGCCGCCGCCGCATCGACAGATAAAGACGTAGGCACAATCTCAAACCGCACCCGGCCATAGTGCAAATCGTAATGCCCGGCATACAGCTCGGTAATCGACTGATTCAAATCAAAATCAAGAATCCCCGGAAAAAACTGCGGATTCAAATAGTGCTCCACATACAACACCAACCGCCCATCGATGCGCCGCGAACGGCAAATCTGAATGACGCTCGACAACGCCGGCAACTGCAACCACGCACACACCGCCGCCGAAGCCGGCTGCAAGCGCGCCGAAATCACCTCGGTCGAAGGCTCGCGCCCCTGCGCACTGACCATCGCGTGAAAGTGACTGCGCTGCATCAGGTTGTAAGCCAGACGCGGCGGCGACACGAACCAGCCGCGCCGCTCCTCGCGATAAATCTGCCCCTGCGCCTCCAGTTGCAACAACGCCTCACGCACAGTGATCCGCGTGGTCCCGAACAACTCACTGAGCTTGCGCTCGGCCGGCAATTTGCTCCCGGCCGCCAGCAAACCATGATCAATCTGCTCCTGCAGCACTTGGCCAATGGTTGTCACCGCTTTCGTTGCCTCGTCGCGCATCAACGTTACCTATCTGGACTAGACCAGCACTGTTTCGGGGCGTAACTGACCGCCGATCAAAGCGCTTGCGTAGATTGCAAGCCTAGGCAGTGCAGATGACCGACAGATGACAAAACTGCCGAACGGTCGCGTTCACGGCTTGCAATACATCGGCCAAGTCCCATGTCCGCCGGGCCTGCGCCATGGTCTACGCTTATTTGGCAGCCACCGATCCCGGCCAGGCAAACGACCTGCCACAGGGCCATCGACATCAAAGTGTCATCCAGCCCGCCTAAATTGGCTCAGGTATTGCTGACCTAGACCAACACAACCGCAATCGCAGCGTTGAACACGACCAAGGAGCTTCGGAATGAAACAGCTTTTCCTGGCAACACTGTTAGGCTCGACCATCGCAATGTGCACCGCCGCGATGGCGGCCGACACCGATCTGAAAACCCTCGAAGCCGCTGCGAAGGCGGAAGGCGCCGTCAACAGCGTCGGCATGCCCGATGACTGGGCCAACTGGAAAGGCACCTGGGAAGACCTGGCCAAGAAATACGGCCTGAAACACATCGACACCGACATGAGTTCGGCCCAGGAAATCGCCAAGTTCGCCGCCGAAAAAGACAATGCTACTGCCGACATTGGCGACGTCGGTGCCGCCTTCGGCCCGATCGCGGTCAAGCAAGGTGTGGTGCAACCGTACAAGCCGAGCACCTGGGATCAGGTTCCGGACTGGGCCAAGGACAAGGACGGCAACTGGGCGCTGGCCTACACCGGCACCATCGCCTTTATCGTCAACAAGAAGCTGCTGCATGGCTCCGACGTGCCGACCAAATGGGCGGATCTGAAAACCGGCAAGTACAAGGTCTCCATCGGCGACGTCAGCACCGCCGCCCAGGCCGCCAACGGCGTGCTCGCTGCGGCTTTGGCCAACGGTGGTGACGAGAAGAACATCAAGCCAGCCCTGCTGCTGTTCGCCGACCTCGCCAAACAGGGTCGCCTGTCGATGGCCAACCCGACCATCGCCACCATGGAAAAAGGCGAAATCGAAGTCGGTGTGGTCTGGGATTTCAACGGCCTCAGCTACAAAGCCAAGATGGCCAATCCGGATGATTACGTGGTGCTGATCCCGTCCGATGGTTCGGTGATTTCCGGCTACACCACGATCATCAACAAATACGCGAAAAACCCCAACGCCGCCAAGCTGACCCGCGAATACATCTTCAGCGACGCCGGCCAGACCAACCTCGCCCGCGGCAACGCCCGTCCGATCCGCGCCGAACACCTGCAACTGCCGGAAGACGTGAAAGCCAAACTGCTGCCGAACGAGCAGTACAAGAAGGTCACGCCGGTCAAGGATGCCGACGCGTGGGAAAAGACCTCCAAAGCCCTGCCGCAGCAGTGGAACGAGGAAGTCATCGTAGAGATGAAATAAACCTGATCACCACTATGTGACCTGAAACAAATCCCCATGCAGGAGTGAGCCTGCTCGCGATAGCGGTCGAACATTCAACGACGATGTTGGCTGAACCACTGCCATCGCGAGCAGGCTCACTCCTACAGGGGATCTCGGTTGGATCTGAATTTTCCTGTTTCGCGGAGTTCTTGCCCCTATGAAGCACAACGTCATCCTTGTCGTGCTCGACGGCCTCAATTACGAGGTTGCGCGTCACGCCATGGGGCATCTGCAGGCTTATGTCGGCGCAGGACGCGCGGCGCTCTATCAACTGGAGTGCGAACTGCCCGCCCTGTCCCGGCCGCTCTATGAGTGCATTCTCACCGGCGTGCCGCCGATCGACAGCGGCATCGTCCACAACAACGTCTCGCGCCTGTCCAGCCAGCGCAGCATCTATCACTACGCCCGCGATGCCGGACTGAAAACCGCCGCTGCGGCGTACCACTGGGTCAGCGAGTTGTATAACCGCTCACCGTTCGTGGCGGCGCGCGACCGCCACACCGACGATCCGACGTTGCCGATCCAGCACGGCCATTTCTACTGGAACGATCATTATCCGGATTCGCACCTGTTCGCCGACGCGGAAAACCTGCGACTGCGTCACGCGCCCAATTTCCTCCTGATCCATCCGATGAACATCGACGATGCCGGGCACAAGCACGGCCTCGACAGCTCGCAATACCGCAACAGCGCGCGCTCAGCGGACATCATCCTCGCCGACTATCTGCAGACCTGGCTCGACGCTGGTTATCAGGCATTGGTGACCGCCGACCACGGCATGAACAACGATCGCTCGCACAACGGCCTGCTGGTGGAAGAACGTCAGGTGCCGCTGTTCGTCCTCGGCGATGCGTTCAGCCTCAACCCTGACGCCACACCGAAACAGACCGAGCTCTGCGGCACAGTCTGCGAACTGCTCGGCGTGCCCCACGACAAACCTGTGTGCCGGGAGCTGCTCAAGTGAACTCCATGACTCGCGGCAAATGGCTCGCGGCGCTGTGTCTGGTGCCCTTCGCGCTGTTCTTCATCGTTTTCGAAATCGCCCCGCTGGTCTGGGTGATGATCAACAGCCTGCAATCGGAAGAGTCCGGTTGGGGCCTGGCCAATTTCAGCAAGGTCTTTGGATCGAAATTCTATCGGCAGGCGATCCAGTACAGCCTCGAGATCAGTTTCTGGTCGAGCTTATTCGGCATCATCATCGCCGTGCTCGGCGCATATTCATTGCGCCGAGTCGATTCGAAGCTGCGCAACTTCGTGAATGCCTTCGCCAACATGACCAGCAACTTCGCCGGCGTGCCGCTGGCGTTTGCGTTCATCATCCTGCTCGGTTTCAACGGCAGCATCACCATCATGCTCAAGCAGTCGGGGATCATTCAGGACTTCAACCTGTATTCGAAAACCGGCCTGATCATTCTCTACACCTACTTCCAGATTCCCCTCGGCGTGCTGCTGCTCTACCCGGCCTTCGACGCCTTGCGTGAAGACTGGCGCGAGTCCGCTGCGTTGCTCGGCGCCAACGGCTGGCAGTTCTGGCGGCACATCGGTCTGCCGGTGCTGACCCCGGCACTGCTCGGCACTTTCGTCATCCTGCTGGCCAACGCCCTTGGCGCGTACGCCACGGTTTATGCGCTGACCACCGGCAACTTCAACGTTCTGCCGATCCGTATCGCAGCGATGGTGTCCGGGGACATTTCCCTCGATCCGAACCTGGCCAGTGCATTGGCCGTGGTGCTCGTGGCGCTGATGACCATCGTCACCGTCGTGCATCAACTGCTGCTGAAGAGGAGCTACCATGTCTCGCGCTGAATCCGGCCCGGCCGGCCTCTACCACCGCGTCGTGGTCTACCTGCTGTTCGCCATCCTGTTGTTGCCGCTGGCGGGCACACTGGTCTACTCGATCGCCAGCAGTTGGTCGGCGACGATTCTGCCCAGCGGCTTCACCTTCAAGTGGTACATCCAGCTGTGGAGCGATCCGCGCTTTCTGCACGCCTTCGGCCAGTCGCTGATCGTCTGCGTCGGTGCCCTGGTGCTCTCGGTGGTGCTGATCCTGCCGCTGCTGTTCGTCGTGCATTACTACTTTCCCAGGCTCGATGCGCTGATGAACATCCTCATCCTGCTGCCCTTCGCGGTGCCGCCAGTGGTGTCCTCGGTGGGGTTGTTGCAGCTCTACGGTTCCGGGCCGATGGCGATGGTCGGCACGCCGTGGATTCTGATCGGCTGCTACTTCACCGTGGCGCTGCCCTTCATGTACCGGGCGATCACCAACAACCTGCAAGCGATCAACCTGCGCGACCTGATGGACGCCGCGCAACTGCTCGGCGCCAGCACCTTTCAAGCGGCGTTCCTGGTGGTGCTGCCGAATTTGCGCAAGGGTCTGATGGTGGCGTTGCTGCTGTCGTTCTCATTCCTCTTCGGCGAGTTCGTATTCGCCAATATTCTCGTCGGCACCCGCTACGAAACCCTGCAGGTGTATCTGAACAACATGCGCAACAGCAGCGGTCACTTCACCAGTGCGCTGGTCATCTCGTATTTCTTCTTCGTGCTGGTCCTGACCTGGATCGCCAACATCTTGAACAAGGACAAAAGCGAATGAGCTATGTCAGCGTCCAACACCTGCAGAAAAGTTATGCCGGCACCACGGTGTTCAGCGATATCGATTGCGAAATCCACAAGGGCGAGTTCGTCACCCTGCTCGGCCCGTCCGGGTGCGGCAAATCCACGCTGTTGCGTTGCATTGCCGGGCTGACCCCGGTGGATGGCGGCCAGATCCTCCTCGACGGCGTCGATATCGTGCCGTTGAGCCCGCAAAAACGTGGCATTGGCATGGTTTTTCAGAGTTACGCGCTGTTCCCCAACATGACCGTCGAGCAGAACGTCGCTTTCGGCTTGCGCATGCAAAAGGTCAATGCCGATGACAGTCACAAGCGCGTCGCTGAAGTGCTGAAACTGGTTGAGTTGCATGACTTCGCCAGCCGCTATCCGCATCAACTGTCCGGTGGCCAATGCCAACGGGTTGCCCTCGCCCGTTCGCTAGTGACCCGCCCGCGTTTGTTGCTGCTGGATGAGCCGCTGTCAGCACTCGACGCACGGATTCGCAAGCACCTGCGCGAGCAGATCCGCCAGATCCAGCGGGAGCTCGGCCTGACCACGATCTTCGTCACCCACGATCAGGAAGAAGCGCTGACCATGTCCGATCGCATTTTCCTGATGAACCAGGGGAAGATCGTCCAGAGCGGCGACGCCGAAACCCTCTACACCGCGCCGGTGGATTTATTCGCCGCCGGCTTCATCGGCAACTACAACCTGCTCGACGCCGATGCCGCCTCCAAGCTGTTGCAACGGCCGGTCAACCACCGCATCGCCATCCGCCCGGAAGCCATCGAGCTGAGCCTCGACGGCGAACTGGACGCACAGATCCGCAGCCACAGCCTGCTCGGCAACGTCATTCGTTATCGCGTCGAAGCGCGCGGTGTGGAATTGGTGGTCGATGTGCTCAACCGTTCGGCCGCCGATCTGCATCCCGACGGACAGCGCCTGGCACTTTCCATCGATCCGACGGCCTTGTGCGAAGTAGCTTAAAAACAGCTGCAAGCTTCGAGCTACAAGCTTCAAGCTGTAGACTTCGGTCCACCTGATTTTAATTCTTGCAGCTCGAGGCTTGTAGCTTGCAGCTGTTCTCGGAGAGAACCCGATGGCTTTGGCAATTTTTGATCTGGACGAAACGCTGATCCACGGCGACTGCGCGACCCTCTGGAGCGAGCAGATGGGGCGCCTGGGCTGGGTCGATCCCGAGTCGTTCATGCGTCGCAACAATGAGCTGATGGACGCCTACAGCCATGGCAAATTGCGCATGGAAGAGTACATGGATTTCAGCCTCGAACCGCTGATCGGGCGTACCCCGGAAGAGGTCGAGCACCTCGTGGGGCCTTGGGTTGAAGACTTCATCGAGCCGATCATTTTCAGCGACGCGACGAGAACCATCGCCGCCCATCGCAAGGCCGGCGACCGGATTCTGGTGATCTCGGCGTCCGGTACGCACCTGGTTCGTCCGATCGCCGATCGTCTGGGCATCGACGAGATACTGGCCATCGAACTTGAAGTCGCCCATGGCGTGTACAGCGGCAACACCGTCGGCACCCTGACGTACCGCGAAGGCAAGATCACCCGCTTGCTGGAATGGCTCGATGCCGAAGAGGAAAACCTCGAAGGCGCGAGTTTCTATTCCGACTCACGCAATGATCTGCCGCTGCTGCTGAAGGTGGATTTCCCGCACGTGGTCAACCCGGATCCGGTGCTGCTGGAGCACGCAGAAAAGGCCGGCTGGCCGATCCATCACTGGAAATAACCGAAGATCCAGTGTGCACGCTACCTGTGGCGAGGGAGCTTGCTCCCGCTCGGCTGCGCAGCAGTCGCAAATCGATGCAACCGGTATGAACTGCCCCAGCGCATTGACTGATTGGGGCCGCTCCGCGACCCAGCGGGAGCAAGCTCCCTCGCCACAAGGCTTGGTGATGTCAGGTGAGACTGTCGTTAATCACCAACACCAACTTGCCCGCCACCGTATTGCTCGCCAGCTCGGCGAACGCCGCTTCGGCATCCTTCACCGCAAACGCTTTGGCCAATTGCGCACGCAAGCGGCCCTCGGCAAACAACGGCCACACGTGCTGGCCCAGATCGCTGAGCAGATCCGCCTTGAACTGATCACTACGACTGCGCAACGTCGAGCCGAGCAGTTGCACGCGCTTGCCCAGCACCTGGGCCAGATCCAGTTTTGCCTCGCGGCCGCCCATCAAGCCGATCAACACCCAACGTCCGTCCAGCGCTATCAGTTTGAGGTTCAACGCCGAATAATTGCCGCCCACCGGATCGAGAATCACGTCGAATGGCCCGAAGTCGCGCAGGCCCTCGATATCATCGGTGCGCACCACGCCGCCCTGAGCCCCCAGTGCTTCGCAGTAAGCCAGGCGTTCGGCGGTACCGACGCTGACCCAGCACGGGTTACCAAACGCTTTGCACAGCTGAATGGCCGCTGAACCGATTCCACTTGCGCCGGCGTGCAGGAGAATTTTCTCACCGGGTTTCAGCGCTGCAAGTTGAAACACATTCAGCCAGACGGTGGCGTAAACCTCGGGCAATGCCGCTGCCTCGATCAGCGAAACACCTTCAGGGACCGGCAACACATGCCGTCCGTCGACGACCACTTCTTCGGCCATGCCGCCCCCGGCCAGCAAGGCGCAGACCCGATCGCCGACCTGCCAGGCCGAGCCCGCGCCGACCTCGCTGATCACGCCCGAGCACTCAAGACCGAGCACCTGGCTGGCCCCGGGCGGCGGCGGATAAAGCCCTGCCTTCTGTAATAAATCGGCGCGATTGAGGCCGGCTGCCGCCACACGGATGCGGACTTGTCCTACATCGCATGTAGGACTCGGCTCTTCAACCCATGCCACTTGACCTTCAACGCCTTGCAATGCCTTCACAGTGCCTCCATAGTGAGTCTGGACTGAGCCCGAAGCTGTAGCGCCGGGCTTTTTGCATTATGCGACCGGCTCTCAAAGAACCGGCGACTTCAAAGACGGCCTAATATGCGTTATCAATTGTCCCCGCGTCGAATCAGCATGAAGCATCTGCTCCCCAGCACCGCCCTCGCTCTTTTCATCGGTATCGGTCTGTTGCCGGTGTCGGGCACCACATTCGCAGCCAACAGCTGGGACAAGTTGCAGCCTGATCGCGATGAAGTCATCGCCAGCCTGAACGTCGTCGAGTTGCTCAAGCGTCACCACTACAGCAAGCCGCCGCTCGATGACGCGCGCTCGGTGATCATCTACGACAGCTACATCAAGCTGCTCGACCCGTCCCGCAGCTATTTCATGGCCAGCGACATTGCCGAATTCGACAAGTGGAAAACCCAGTTCGACGATTTCCTCAAAAGCGGCGACCTCAATGCCGGATTCACCATCTACAAGCGCTACCTGGACCGCGTCAAGGCGCGTCTGGACTTCGCCCTTGCCGAGCTGAACAAGGGCGTCGACAAGATCGACTTCAATACCAAGGAGACCTTGCTGATCGATCGCAAGGACGCGCCTTGGCTCAAGTCCACCGCAGAACTCGACGACCTATGGCGCAAACGCGTCAAGGATGAAGTGCTGCGCCAGAAGATCGCCGGCAAAGAGCCGAAGCAGATCCAGGAAACCCTGACCAAGCGCTACAAGAACCAGTTGGCGCGCCTCGACCAGACCCGTGCCGAGGACATCTTCCAGGCGTACATCAACACCTTCGCCATGTCCTACGACCCGCACACCAACTATCTGTCGCCGGATAACGCGGAAAACTTCGACATCAACATGAGCCTGTCCCTCGAGGGCATAGGTGCCGTGTTGCAGAGCGACAACGATCAAGTGAAAGTCGTACGTCTGGTACCGGCAGGCCCGGCGGACAAAACCAAGCAGGTCGCTCCGGCGGACAAGATCATCGGCGTTGCCCAGGGCAACAAGGAAATGGTCGACGTGGTCGGCTGGCGTCTGGACGAAGTGGTCAAATTGATTCGCGGTCCGAAAGGCACCGTGGTGCGTCTGGAAGTCATCCCGGCGAGCAATGCGCCGAATGACCAGACCACCAAGATCGTGCCGATCACCCGTGAAGCGGTGAAGCTCGAAGACCAGGCCGTGAAAAAGTCGATCCTCAGCCTGAAACAGGACGGCAAGGACTACAAACTCGGCGTGATCGAGATCCCGGCTTTCTACCTCGACTTCAAGGCGTTCCGTGCCGGTGACCCGGATTACAAGAGCACCACTCGCGACGTCAAGAAGCTGCTCACCGAGTTGCAGAAAGACAAAGTCGACGGCGTGGTCATCGACCTGCGCAACAACGGCGGCGGCTCCCTGCAGGAGGCCACCGAGCTGACCAGCCTGTTCATCGACAAAGGCCCGACCGTACTCGTGCGTAACGCCGATGGCCGCGTCGACGTGCTTGAAGACGAAAACCCGGGTGCGTTCTACAAAGGCCCGATGGCACTGCTGGTCAACCGCCTGTCCGCCTCGGCTTCGGAGATCTTCGCCGGCGCCATGCAGGACTACCATCGTGCATTGATCATCGGCGGCCAGACCTTCGGCAAAGGCACCGTGCAGACCATTCAGCCGCTGAACCATGGCGAACTGAAACTGACCCTGGCCAAGTTCTACCGCGTCTCCGGGCAGAGCACCCAGCATCAGGGCGTGCTGCCGGACATCGACTATCCGTCGCTGATCGACACCAAGGAAATCGGCGAAAGCGCCCTGCCAGAGGCCATGCCGTGGGACACCATCCGCGCGGCGATCAAACCGGCCGCCGATCCGTTCAAGCCGTTCCTCGCCCAGCTGAAGTCCGAGCATGACGCGCGCACCAACAAGGATGCCGAGTTCGTGTTCATTCGCGACAAGCTGGCCCTGGCGCAGAAACTGATGGAAGAAAAAACCGTCAGCCTCAACGAAGCCGATCGTCGTGCCCAGCACGCCGACATCGACGCCAAGCAGCTGGCAATGGAGAACATCCGTCGCAAGGCCAAAGGCGAGGAGCCGCTCAAAGAGCTGAAGAAAGAAGACGAAGACGCACTGGCCGCTGCCGAGCCGGACAAGGTCAAGCCGGAAGACGATGCCTACCTGAGCGAAACCGGGCGCGTATTGCTGGATTACCTGAAACTGAGCAATCAGGTGGCCAAGAAGTAAGTGATGGCAATTTAGTGATGACGATCCTCGGATCGTCATCAAACAGTCATCATTCTGTCGTGCAATAAAGGACCGGGAGCAATCGCTCCCGGTCCTTTTTTTATCGCCAGAGACTGCCATGACCACGACCGAACAGCTGAGCGCCTTGAGCTCGATCCTGACTCAAAGCGGTTTACACAGTCTGTTCCAGCCGATCATCTGCCTCTCCGAACGCCGCATTCTCGGCTACGAAGCCCTCACCCGTGGCCCGTCCAACAGCCCTCTTCACTCGCCAATTGCCCTGTTCGCCGTAGCCCGGCAGGCTGGTCGCTTGAGCGAACTGGAAATCGCCTGCCGACAAAGCGCCTGCCGTCGCTTCAACGAGCAGCAGTTGCCGGGCAAACTGTTCCTCAACGTTTCCCCGGAGTCCCTGCTCGAAGCCGCGCACCAACCGGGGCGCACCCTGCAACTGCTGCAGGACTTGGGCATCGCGCCAAGCCAAGTGGTGATCGAGCTCACCGAGCAGACGCCAATCGATGACTTCCATTTGCTGCAAACCGCTCTGCACCATTACCGGGCGATGGGATTTTCCATCGCGCTGGATGATTTGGGTGCGGGGTATTCAAGCCTGCGCCTGTGGTCGGAGTTGCGTCCGGATTATGTGAAGATCGACCGGCACTTTATCGATGGCATTCATCAGGATGCCTTGAAAAGAGAGTTTGTCGGTTCAATTCTGCAGATAGCCAAGGCGTCCCGCGCGCAAGTCATTGCCGAGGGTATCGAGCTACCGGAAGAACTCGCGGTGCTGACTGAAATGGGCGTCGATCTGGTACAGGGTTACCTGCTCGGCCGTCCGCAGGAACATCCATCCCGCGACGCCCGCGCCATGATGCCCAAACACGACAGCAGCGCCGTCGCGCTGAACGACGAAGGCAGCGACCTGAGCGCCCTGCTCAACGACCAGCCCGCCGTGCAGCGTGATACGCCGACCGCCACCGTGCTGGAAGCCTTCCGTCGCCAGGCCAACCTCAATTCACTCGCCGTGCTCGACGAACAAGGCCAGCCCTGCGGCATCGTCCATCGCCATTCGCTTTCCGACGCCCTGCTCAAACCGTTTGCCACCGACCTGTTTGCGCGCAAACCGATCAGCCGCCTGATGAACGATGATTTTCTCGCCGTGGAAATGAGCCAGTCACTGCAACAAGTCAGCCGCCTGATCACCAGCCGCGCCCGCCAACGCATCGAAGAAGACTTCATCATCACTCTCAACGGCGGCTACCTAGGCCTCGGCCGGGTCATCGACGTGCTGAAACTGATCACCGAACTGAAAATCCAACAGGCGCGCTACGCCAATCCACTCACCCTGCTGCCGGGCAACGTACCGATCCAGCAATGCCTCACCCGCCTGCTGCAACAGGCCCGCGAGTCGATCATCTGCTACGTGGACATCGACAGCTTCAAACCCTTCAACGACATCTACGGCTACGGCCGCGGCGACGAAGTTCTGCTCTGCCTCGCCCAATGTCTCAACGAACGCATCGACCCCACCCGCGACTTCGTCGGCCACATCGGCGGCGACGACTTCCTCCTCGTCCTCGGCCCCGAAGACTGGCGCAAACGCCTCAACCAACTCCTCGACGACTTCCAGAGCCAATGCCGCCGCTTCTACCGCCCCGAACATCTGGAAGCCGGCTGCTTCGTTGCACCCAATCGCCAAGGCGTGCGGCAGGAGTTTGCGCTGTTGTCGTTATCGATCGGGGTGGTGCATTTGCGACCTGAAGCTTGCGCAACGCTTGATGCCAGCCAGCTTGCGGAGATGGCTTCGCAGGCGAAGCATCATGCGAAGGGGGTTGTGGGGTTTAGTGTTTATTTGTTGGAAACTGGCACCGCTCCTATCCTTCAGCCGACACAGCTAATCGGCCAACGTTGATCAGCTAACGATGCGGATCACGTTGGCGGGTTTACTGGAGAAAGTGTCTAAAAAAGGCCATTCTGAGCTTTACCGAGAATCATCGGCAAACGCTCAGCACTTTTATCGTTTGGCAAGAGATAACTCGTTAGCCCAAACTTCGGTCAGGATAGAGTACACATGTTCGAAAAAACCCCGCGGATCTTTCATTTCATTCCATCCGAGGGGGAGCAACGAATGCGAGAAAGGATCATGTTTAAAAACGTCAGAAAGCTTACTTGTTTCGCCATCAAGAGACCGTCTCAATACAGAAACCAAGACAAGCTTGTGCCGAGGAGTCAAACCAGAAAATCTTTTCACTATAAACCTGCGAATTAACTCGGCTCTGTCTATAGGACACTCAGGATCATACTGCTCCAACTCAGCACCCAAGGTCTCCTCGCGATCATATATATCGAACCCTCCAAGAAAATGCTTCAATTGCGGATTGTATGGAGCATCGAGATAGGGATGCATTAACATCAGACGGTCTCCACCGGATACAATGCGAAAGGCTGCAAAGTCTCAAAGTCAAATTTCATTTCGAACCCGCTCATCTTAGAGATGAATCGGGGCTCTGAAGGATTCGATGGGTTAGGCTCGTATCCTTCTCCAACGTTTTCTGCCGGCATACGAACAACCAAGTTCCCCATAGCGTCTTCACCCGTAAATCGCGGCATATTTCTCGCCTCCCTCGTCAGCGATTCTTGATAAGCGTTCATCTGCGCTCGGTGAGTTAGGAACCTAGAACCGTACACACCTCTAAACTCATTTTCTTGCGCAGAAGATTCAACATAGCAATCGGACTTCATCAAAATATCAACCATATTGTTTTCGTACCTTAGACAGTTTTACTTGACATTACATAATCACTGAAGGAAAGCCTACTCAGCCAGTTCCCATCCTGTGCGGGCGTAGTTACACGCAAAGAACCGATATCATGTGAGCTGATAGATACAAAATCCTTCAACAACCTCAAGCTCCCATCCAGGCTAGATAGAATAATCGTTGCTCGTCTGGATTTTTTGTTAAACCTTGATCTTCATAGTCAAATATAAAAACCAGATCGTTCACAGTGGGCTCCCTGCCAACCTCCAACTCGTAAGCTTTAAGACCCAGAGACATTTGCGACGACATGCTTGAGGGATGAACATTCAACTTCGCTCCCTTACAGTAAAAATCCAGCTGAGGATTATCTTTTCTCAACAATGCAAAACACTTATAAAAATCACGTTCAACATAGGTTTTTTTCCGTCCGCAAATATTCGCAATCGCAATAGATATCTCTTCATCATCGCATACGAGATTGACCTTCTGCTTTTCGCCATCTTTTACGACGACAACCGAAAACTGTGTCTTCACTTACCAACCCTCCTGTACGGATTAGGAATAGAATAGCCAAACTCTCTACCATCATCGATTATTAGCGTAGCGCCAAGAATATCCTCTCGCTTAATTTCACCGGGAATAGCAATTTCCTGCTCTTGACTAAAATTATATGCTGCACCCAACTCTTTTTTGAGGTCTCGACCAGGAATCATCTTGAGGGTGTAGAGAAATCCCGGCCTCGTAAAATAGCTGGTAGCGAATGCTTTACCCATATCACGAGATAAAGAGGTGCTGATGAAATTACTAGGGGGAAAGTCACTATCGATCGAATGTAGGAATAGATCGTTGCTATCTCCCTTACTTTTGAATCCATTCTCGAAAACTTCAGACGGATCTGTTGCTGCCCCCCGATATAAGTAGGCTTGTTGTGGTAGTGACTGAGATGGATGATCTTCACCTCCCTGTATTCCTTTCGTGGGATCGATCGGTTGGAATACTGGTTTGTTGCATTTGTCGTCCGGACAATTACTCAACCCCAACGGATCCACCCACCCCGTCGGATTCGGCACGTACTGGTACTGATTCAACCCGCCCGCGAGCTTCACCGGATCCGGCGTCAGGTAACGCCCCAACCTCGGGTCGTAATACCGATGGCGGTTGTAGTGCAGGCCGCTTTCAACATCGAAGTACTGCCCCTGAAAACGCAGCGGCTGGTCGAGGTAGTCTTCGCCGGCGAGGGTGACGGCGGCGACTTTGCCGTGGGCGTCGTATTGCGCGGACCAGACGATTTCGCCGCTGTAGTCGGTGAGTTCCTGCGGGGTGCCGAGGTGGTCGAGTTGGTAGTAGAACGGGCAGGCTTTTTTCGGGCCTTTGCCGTCGAGCAGCGCCAGCGGGCGAAAGGTGCCGGGTTCGTAGAGGAAGCTGCGGTATTGCGTCGCGCTGCTTTCGGCGACGAGGTGCTCGCCTTGCCAGAAAAATTCGGTGACTGCGCCATCGATGGTTTTGCGGATGCGCCGGCCGAAGGCGTCGTACTGGTAGCTGGCGGTCTGGCCGTCGGGGCGGGTCAGGCCGATGAGGCGGTGCTGGCAGTCGTAGCGGTATTCGGTGACGAGGGTCTGGCCGTGGCCTCGGCGTTCGCGGATCAGGTTGCCGAAGGCGTCGTAGTCGTAGTGGTGATCGCCCTGCATCAGCAGGCGATTGCCTTTGATCTGCGCGGGGCCGGGGCGGTCCTGCATCAGCAGGTTGCCGGCCGGGTCGTGGGCGAAGGATTCGGGCAGTTCGTCGCGCGAATGGCGAACCCGAATCAATCGGTCAAGGGCGTCGTAGCCGTAGGTGCGCTGGCCGTGGCGACTGTCGGCAATGTGCTCGAGATTGCCGTTGGCGCTGTAGGCATAATCGCGGCGGTACAGCGAGGCGCCGCGATGGCCTACGGCGTGAGCAAGTAGTCGGCCCTGATCGTCGTAGGCATATTCGCTGAGCAGCAGACCTTGCTGACGTTGCTGCTCGCGACCGGACTGGTAGACGTGGCGCGTGAGCGGCGTGCCGTTGAGGTCAATGGCACTCAGCGCGCCGCCCTTGGCGTAGTGATAATCGAGCTTGCTGTTGTCCGGCAGGCGCAGGCGTTTGAGCTGACTGCAGGCGTCATAGGCGTAGCGCAAGGTGCCCCAGCCCTGATGCTCGGTGATCAGCCGATCCTGACGGTCGTACTCGAAGGCCAGCGGATGGTTCTGCCCGTCATCGACGGCAACCAAGCGGCCGAGGCGGTCGTAGTCATAACGCACCTTGATCCCGTCGGGCAGGGTTTTGACGAGCAAACGTCCGGCCTTGTCGCGCTGGTAGTGGGTGATCAGCGATAAACCCTGCTCGCCGAACTCGGTCTTCTCCAGCAGATGGCCATTGAGGTCGTAAACGTACGCGGTACGCCGCCCATCAAACCCGGTTTCCTGTCGGATCAATCCGGTCGGCGTGTAATCCAGGCGGTATTTTTCCCCCGACTCGTTTTCGATCTCGGTCAGCAGCAACCGCGCATGGTCATAGCGGTACTGCACGCGGGTGCCGTCGGGGTTGATGCGCCGCGAGACCAGATGCAGGTCGTCGTCATATTCGTAGCGGGTGATGCGCCCGAGTTCGTCGCGTTCGGCGGTGATCTGGCCGTAGGCGCCGTAGCTGTAGGCGCGGGTGCTGCCCGTCGGAGAAGTCGTCAGGATCAGTCGGCCGGCGGCGTCCCACTGCTGACGGCTGACGACACCAAATTCGTCCTGGGTGGTAATCCGCCGGCCCAGCGCATCGTAGGAAAAACGCCGCACGCCGCCGTCCGGCAGGGTTTCTTCGATGAGCTGGCCGAGCTCGTTCCACACCCAGCGATGGCGGCTGCTGTCGGGGTAGCGCAGCGACAACAACTGGCCGCGCAGGTTGTAGTAGTAATGGGTGACCTGACCGTCAGGATCGACCGCTTCGGTGACCGCACCTTCGGCGTTGCGCCGATAGATCCACACCGCGTCGCCTCGGCAACGCTTGTAGAGAAAACCGTTGCGGTACTCGTAGGACGTTGGCGCCTCGTCCGGCGGAATCAGCGCGATCAGCCGTCCGACCTCGTCGTAGCGGTATTCGGTGACCGCGCCCAGAGCATCCTGCTCGGCGATCAAGCGGCCCTGCTCGTCATAGGCCTTGAGCTGCTCGCCGCCATCGGCCGCGACCTGACGCACCAGCCGCGCGCGCTCGTCGTGGACGTAGACTTCTTCGGTGCCGTCGACGTAATGCACGGTCACGCTGGTGTCGTCATCGTTCCAGACGTAGCGGGTGTTCATCTGCGAGAACGAGGCCCAATGGCGCACGCAGCGCGCCGCCTTGCCCTCGCGTTGCCACTCCCAGAAAAAGCTTGCGCCGCCGGTGAGCTGGCGCTGGAGGATGACGTGGTGGTCGTCGTAGTCGTAGCGCTCGCTGTCGCCAACCGCGTTGGTCGCGGTCAGCAGCCGTTGCCGGGCATCGAAGCGGTAGGTGGCGAGGTTTTGCTGGGTGCTCCACTCACCCTGCACGAACACCTGATAATCGACCGCCACCAGTTGCGCCCGGTCATAACGCAACAGCAATGAGCGGCCGGCGCCGTTGTCCAGACGCTGAATGCGGTCGGAGCGATCGCGTTGCAGGGTCAGACGATTGCCGTAGACATCGCTGATTGCGGTCAGCCGGCCGGCGCGAAAGTGATAGAACCGCGCGCTGTCGCCGGCCATGGCGAGGATCAGTTCTTCCGGTTCATCACCCAAAAAAATCGCCGCCCGTGACAGGCTGTTGTGAATCGCCGGGCGCGCGACATTGGGCAGGGGAAAGCGGGTGCGGCGGTTCTCGTGGTCGATCCAGATCACGCCATCGCCGTCGAAAGCCAGGCGATGGGCCAGGGTGTGGCTCCAGCCGAAGCCCAGGCCGATGTCGATCTCGACGGCGCTGCTGCGATACAAACGGGTGAACTCGAACGGCAGTACGCCATCGAGCACCGCGTCGGTCAGGGTCAGCAGTTCTTCGCCGGTGACCATCGACACCGGACAGCCGTTGGTGCAGGTGTTGGGCACGCAGTCGGCGGCATCGCCGTTGGGGTTTTTCGCCTGGTCGGGGGCGTCGTCGTGAGGCTCGTCTTTCTTCAACATGGCGTTGCGCTTGGCGTCCCAGCGCAATTGCATCCGACCCTTTTTCACCCCGGCGGCGATGCCGCGTGCGGCGACGGCTTTGTAGCGGTCGACGTATCCGATGAAGGCGTTGATGATGCTGAACAGCGCTTTGACCAGACGCTTGGCCACGTTGAACAACTGAACTGCACGGTCGGCCAGACGCAGCGTCAGATAAGCGATCCCCGCCCCCGCTCCGACAAAGGTCAGCACCACGCTGATCAGGACATCGATGATCAGTTGCACGATCATCATCGACGCCATTTCAGCGGACTTGCCGGCAATCTCGCTGGGCGGCAGCATGTCCAGCCACAGGCTCGACGACCGCAGCAACAAGCACATCGCCGCCTCGTCACTGACCAGCAGTTGCAGCTTTTCCATGAGCTCAGGTGCGGTCTGCGCCAGCTCGATCAGTTCAGCTGCGCCGCTGCCCAAACGCTCGGCAAACTTGCCGGGATCCTGAAGAATTTCCGAGAGCAGACCGAGGCTGTCCCACACGCCTTCTATAGCCGCCCAACTGCCGGCGAGCATGCCGTTGCTGGTCGCTGTGGCCGCCGACTGTGACCACTGTGGCTTGAAGCCCTGCCACTCGCTGCGCAGCCAACTGTCCAGTTCGCCGGTCAAACCGTCATAGGATTTGAACAGCTCGGCGACTTGCTTGGAGGTGACAGCGCTGTGCACGAGAACGCGGTAGAACTTGCCCTCGCCGCCTCTGAACTCACCCTTGCCGTGCTGATCAAGGGTGATCGGGGTGATCTTGCCGCCCGCCACGTCAACCACATCGACGGTGATGTTACCCAGCGGGATGTCGTAGACCGATTCGAACTTGCTCTCGATCTGCATCAGCCCGCCCTGCGGGCACTGGACGACGCTGGAGGAAAACGCCTCGTCGCTGCTGCTGACCGCCGTGCTGCGATCACCGAAGCGAATGATCCGCTCCATGCCCACCAGCGACGGCAGGTCCGCGGCCTCGCTGATCTGGTCCGCGCTCCGACTGAGCCAGTGATCGAGCTGTTTGCGATAGAGGTTGAGCGTTTGCGGAAAGCTGTCGAGTTCCTGCTCGATGCGAGCGATGGCTTCCATCAACACACGCAGGCAGACAAGGTGAGCTGAAAAACGGGCTGAAGCATGAGCGGTCCCTCGCGCAAGAAATTAGTCGCGGGAACTGTGCGGGGGATCAGAAAGGAAAGAAGTCAGGCGAGTAGGCAAAGGATGTAGGACTAATCTGCAATCCCGCATCTCGCAAAACGCGCAGGCAAAAACGCAAAACGCGGCGTGAGGAAAACCTCACGCCGCGTTTATTTGAAAGACATACCTGGAATTACAGCGTTGAATCCCCAGCTTTCAGCTGTTGCAGCTTCAGCTCGGCCAACGGATGCCCGGCCTTGGCGGCCATGCTCCACCAACGAACGGCTTCAGCGGGATCCGGTGCTTTGCTCGGGGTACCGGCGAGGCTGATCACGCCGACTTGATAGGCCGCTTTAGCGTCGCCGGCCAACGCCGCCAGACGCAGTAAACGCACGCCTTCTTCACGCGCGCCCAGACCGACGCCACGAAAGGTCAGAATGTGCCCGTAAAAGCTTTGCGCGCCGACATCGCCGAGGTTGGCCATGCGCGCAAACTGGCCTTCAAGCCAGCGCCAGCCGCGCGGCTGGCGAACGAACCACGACCAATGAAACAGCCTGCGGGCCAGCCAATATCCGGCCCGCGCCTTGAGGCGCAGAAACACTCAGGCCTCCGCCGATTCCGGGTACTCGTATTCGAAGACGCGCACCACTTCTGACGCATGCCAGGACGCCGCCGCCACGCCATCCGACGGCCCGGAAAAGCGACCCAGACGCTCGACACATTCAAAAAAACCGGTACGCGGCAAACGACTCGCACCCTGACTGATGACCAGCGAACTGCGCAACGGCTGCTCGGCTTTGGCATCCAGTGCGGCCAGATGCTCAAGCGCCGCCGTCAGCGTCTGCATCGCCGGAGTCGGCAGCTGCAAACGCTCAAGCAAGGCTCGATAAGTCAGAAGATGGCGCTGGCGGCGCGCCTGATCCAGTTCCCCCAGCAATCCGTCCCAATGTTGACGGCTGATGCGTACGCTCACGATTCATCCCTCCAACCTGGCACCGTCAGTTCCCAGGCCAGGCTGCGGCGAATCGCGGCGTCGGGTTGACGCTCACCACTTTCGATCATGGCCAGATAAGACGGGCTGATGCCTACCGTGCGGGCCAGCGCCTCGATGGCGATGCCCTTCCCTTCGCGCAAACTGCGTAGTTGATCCAGACCCGGAAGAATCGGCTCTGGTGAAGTGGCGAGCGGCACTGCGGGCTGCTGCGCCGGTGTTGCGTTGATCCCTGCTGCTTTCAGTAGAGCCTGATATTGAGCCCACGGCAGAACCGCGTATTCGGGTTCGCCATCGCGTGCAATTATCTGAATATCCATGACTACCCCGTAGGACAACAACACTTAGCGAGTCGGCACTTTTCCCTAGAAGTGTAATCCTAACAGCGGCCAAGGTCGCGGGGGGTATCTATCTACAGGCAGACTTTGTCAGTCAAGGCTTTTTCGGGCCTTGCAGTTGCAATTGCTCAGGGGTGTCGGGCAGGCGTTCGACCACCGCCAGCTTCTCCGGTTGCTGGCGCCTGCGCCACAGGCGGAAGGCATTGAGCTCGTCATCGAGGGTTTTCATCAGCCAGGCGAGAACGGCAATATCATCGAGCATGCCGAACATGGGAATGAAATCCGGGATCGCATCGACAGGGCTGAGAAAATACATCAAGCCCGCGACCACCGAGATCAGCGACTTGGCACTGATCGCCCGGTATTCACCCCTCCAGTAGGCCAGGCACAGCGACTGCAGCAAGCGCAGATCATCCTTGAGTTTGCCGAGACGATTGCCTTGCGCGGCACCCTTGCTGGCCACGGCGAACAATAGGGTTGGCAGACGTCCACGGGCCAGCAGGCGACCGGCCAAGGGCAGGAATCGAGCAAAATTCCATGGAGCTTTCATCTATTCTTCCCGTTGAAATGTTATCCACACAAATTGTGGATAACCTTGTGAACAGAGCTGCATTTCAGCGCTGAGAGCCCCGTTTCATAAGGGCTGCGCTCAGATCGGGCGTTTTTTACTCACATAAAAAAGCCCAATATTTCATTGACTTGGCGGCTCAGGGCGGCTAGCGCGAGCAGCCTCAAAGCTATGACTGTGTCGACGGGCGTCAGTTCGCTCTGTTTACCTTTGCCAGCCTTCAGATGCAACAACGCCCCGCATAAGCGAGGCGTTGTTGTCGATACCGTTGCCTGTTACTTGGCAGCGGCGTCTTCTTTGGCTGGATCCTTGATGGCCAGCAATTCCAGGTCGAAAACCAGAACCGAGTTGGCCGGGATTGCCGGGCTTGGCGACTGAGCGCCGTAAGCCAGATCGCTAGGGATGTACAGTTTGTACTTCTCGCCAACGTGCATCAGTTGCAGACCTTCTACCCAACCCGGGATCACGCCACTGACTGGCAGATCGATCGGGCTGCCGCGCTCGACGGAGCTGTCAAACACGGTGCCGTTGGTCAGCTTGCCGGTGTAGTGCACAGTGACGACGTCGGTCGGCTTAGGCTGTGGGCCATCGGCTTTCTTCACCACTTCGTACTGCAGGCCGGAAGCGGTGGTGGTTACACCGGCTTTCTTGCCGTTTTCTTCGAGGAATTTCTTGCCGGCGGCTGCCGACTCTTCGCTCATCTTGGCCATACGCTCTTCAGCACGCTTTTGCAGCGACGCGAAGGCTTCGACCAGTTCTTCATCTTTCAGCTTCTGTTCTTTCTTGCCAACGGCATCTTCGATGCCCTGGGCTACCGCTTTGGAGTCCAGATCATCCATGCCTTCCTGGGCAAGGCTTTTGCCCATGTTCAGGCCGATGCCGTAGGAAGCTTTTTGCGCCGGGGTTTTCAGCTCTACGCTGGTCTGCGAGTCACAACCCGCGAGTACCAGGCTAACCAGGGCTACCGCCGCCGCCAACCGATGCTGTTTCATGCTATTTCCTTGTTCATGCGCCGAATGGGCAATCGAGTAAAGCCGCGAGCTTATCAGGCCGCCACGACCAATGGCTACCGGCATGAGAGCAGGAATCTTCTGATAAGTTCAGGGATTAAAACGCATTTGCGCAACGTGTGGATGAAGCTTCTGTCATCCGCGGACGACAAAGGTCGTCGGCACTTGCCACAGCCTCTGGCGTAATGGCCACTTGCCCAGCAGTCACGGCTCAGGCATAACAGCGCAACAATTCGACAAGGATGTTTAACTTGCGCCTCCTATTCCGCGTTCTCACTCTGGTGATCGTACTGGCGGTAATCGCCGTTGCGGTGATTGTCTATTACGTCGCCAATCCGAAATTGCCCTTCTACGCTCCACCCCAACAGGTGCGCTACCTGGATCAATGGAGCGCAGAGCAACGGCAGACCTACTACTTCACGCCGCAAGGTACGCAAGTCAAAGGCCTGCGTTACGAGTGGTTCGAGGCGCTGGAACTGCCCTTCTCAGAACAGCGCTTCGCCTCCCCCGAGTACCTCGCCCGTTTCGGTTTCCTGGTCGATCCGCAGCAGAAAGCGAGCGCCAGCAACCCGGGCAACCTGCCAGTCGGTTTCGCCCGGCACCAGAATCCCGGCAATGCTTCCGAGCACTATCTGGACATCACCTGCGCCGCTTGCCACACCGGCGAGTTGCGCTTCAAAGGTCAGGCCGTGCGCATCGATGGCGGCACCGCGCAACATGTGTTGCCTTCCAGCGTTCCCACATTGCGCGGCGGCAGTTTCGGCCAGGCCCTGGTCGCAAGTCTGGCCTCGACCTACTACAACCCGTGGAAATTCGAACGCTTCGCCCGCCAGGTCCTCGGTGCCGATTACGATGCGCGCCACGAGCAATTGCGCAAAGACTTCAAAACCTCGCTCAACACTTTCCTCAAAGTGGCCTGGAACGATACCCATCGTGGCCTCTACCCGACCGAGGAAGGCCCGGGGCGCACCGACGCGTTCGGCCGGATTGCCAACGCGACGTTTGGCGATGCGATTTCTCCTGCCAACTACCGCGTGGCCGATGCGCCGGTGGATTACCCGCAACTGTGGGACATGTGGACGTTCGATTGGGTGCAGTGGAACGGCTCGGCACAGCAGCCGATGGCGCGCAATATCGGCGAAGCGCTCGGTGTCGGCGCCACACTGAGTTTCTTTGACGCCAACGGCCAACCCCTGCAAGGCGCTGAGCGCTACCCCTCCAGCGTACGCGTGCGCGATCTGCACGCCATCGAAGAAACCTTGCAACAACTGAAGCCGCCAACCTGGCCCGAGGATCTGCTCGGTGCGATCGACAAGCCGCTGGCCGCCAAGGGCCGCGTGCTGTTCGCCGAAAACTGCGCCGGCTGTCATGTCCCGCGTCAATCCCGGGAAGGCGAACGCTGGGTGCAGCACTTGCACATGATTCCGGTGAATGTCATCGGCACGGATCCGAACGCGGCCAACAACATTGCCAGCCACCGTTTCGACCTGAGCGCACTGCAATGGGATGTCAAAGAGCTGGAAAAGATGGACGTCAAGCTGCACCCCGAACCCAAAGAGTCGCTCGATCCGAGCCAACTATCGGTGGCCAAGGGCCTGGCTTACGTCACCGCGTTCGTGGAAAACCGCGCCTATCGCGAAGCGAAGATCACGCCGGAGGAAAAGCCGCGAATGGATGGCTTTGGCCTGCCGATCGGCGTGCGCGAGAAAGTCGCTTACAAGGCCCGACCGCTGGCTGGCGTATGGGCGACTGCGCCGTTTCTGCACAACGGTTCAGTGCCGAGCCTCTATCAGTTGTTGTCACCGCAGGATGAGCGCGCAACGACCTTCTATAAAGGCACGCTCGAATATGACCCGCGCCACCTCGGCTATCGCACCGAAGCCTTCACCAACGCGTTCCTGTTCGACACGCGCATCAGCGGCAATCACAACAGCGGCCACGAATTCCGCGCCGGCGCTCGCGACAACGGGGTGATCGGCCGCCTCCTGCAACCCGAGGAGCGCTGGGCGTTGCTCGAATACCTGAAAGTACTGGGCGGACCACTGGAGGCGCAGTTGCCATGATCATGCCGACATTCAAAAAACAACTGCCGCCACTGGCGCGCTTCTGGCTATGGCTGGGGCGTTTGCTCGGCAAGATGCTGCTGATCGTGCTGGTCATCGCCCTGCTCGGCTGGGCCATCGCCACCGCGTGGTTTGCCTGGCAGCACCGCGGGCCGGTGTCGGCCCAGGAACAGATTCCCACCGGCGAAGCGGCGATGACGCAGGACATCATTCAAACCGCAGTGCGGATCGTCGACCAACACCGCGAAAGCACGCGTTATCTGCGTGATGCCCACGCCAAGGCGCATGGCCGCGTGAAGGCGCAACTCCAGGTGCTACCAGAATTGGAGCAGTCGCTTCGGCAAGGTGTGTTCAGCGAGCCGGGCAAGACCTGGCAGGCGCTGATCCGGCTGTCCAACGGCAATGCGTATCCGCAATTCGACAGCATCCGCGACGCTCGAGGGATGGCGATCAAGCTTCTCGACGTACCGGGCAAGCAATTGCTCAGCGATAGCGGTGACCGGCATGAACAGGATTTCGTGATGTTCAGCCACCCGAACTTCTTTGTCAGCGATGTCGCCGAGTACCGTCAGAATGTGGCGGCGCAGGCTGACGGCAAGAAGGTCATGGCGTTTTTTCCGACATGGGATCCGCGTACCTGGCAGGTCCGCCATCTATTCATCGCGCTGGCTACGCTGTCAGCGCCGCCGGACAGCCCGACCGCGACCACCTACTTCTCGGTATCGCCCTACAAATTCGGTGAGGCCAATGCGAAATTCCGCGTAGCGCCGGATCCGGACAGTTGCCCGGCGTATACCCTGCCCAAACAGAATCACGACCTGCCGAATTTCCTGCGCAGCGCACTTAATCAGCAGTTGTCGACGGATCGGGTGCCGGCGTGTTTCGTCCTGCAGATCCAGCGCCAGGACGCGCACAAGTACATGCCTATCGAAGACACCAGTATCGAGTGGCGTGAGCAGGATGCACCGTTCGAAACGGTGGCGCGGATCACTTTGCCCGCGCAGGACTTCGACACGCCGGCGCTGAATCTGCAATGTGACAACCTGTCGTTCAATCCGTGGTTCGGCATCGAAGCGCATCGGCCGATCGGCGGGATCAATCGCCTGCGCAAGGCGGTGTACGAGGCGGTGAGCGATTATCGGCATGCCCGCAATGCGGCGCAGTAGCGCGGCGATTTTATAAATCGCAGACAGCAAAAAGCCCGCACAAGGCGGGCTTTCCGTGGTTTCTGGCGTTCAGTTCCAGATACCGAATATGGCGCAGCGGACGGGACTCGAACCCGCGACCCCCGGCGTGACAGGCCGGTATTCTAACCGACTGAACTACCGCTGCGCGAAACGCTTGAACGAATGGTGGGTGATGACGGGATCGAACCGCCGACATTCTGCTTGTAAGGCAGACGCTCTCCCAGCTGAGCTAATCACCCTTCGCTTCGTTACGGGGCGCATTATGCCACAAGTTTTCGTAAAGTGTTGATTTAATTGAATATTTTTCAAAAAAATCTGAAAACCGGTGAAACGACACATCCCGCGGGTACAACCTTGAGACAGAAAAAAACCCGCCTCAGCGGGTTTTTCCGTGGTGACCTGGCGTTCAGTGGTCCAGGTTACCGAATATGGCGCAGCGGACGGGACTCGAACCCGCGACCCCCGGCGTGACAGGCCGGTATTCTAACCGACTGAACTACCGCTGCGCTAAACACTTGAAACGAATGGTGGGTGATGACGGGATCGAACCGCCGACATTCTGCTTGTAAGGCAGACGCTCTCCCAGCTGAGCTAATCACCCTTCGCTTCGGTGTGGCGCGCATTCTACGGAGCACCCCAACCTCTGGCAAGCACTTTTTTAAATAATTTTCCGAGGCCTTCCAAAGGCTTAGAGAAGGGTTGGCCTATGCCCCGGCGAAGACAATAATGCCCCCCTTTGTATAAAGGAGTGACTCACCCCATGTGGTTCAAGAACCTGCTGATCTATCGCCTGACCCAAGACCTGCCTGTCGATGCCGAGGCGCTGGAGACTGCACTGGCGACCAAACTGGCGCGGCCGTGTGCAAGCCAGGAGCTGACCACTTACGGTTTCGTCGCACCGTTCGGCAAGGGCGAAGATGCGCCATTGGTGCACGTCAGCGGGGATTTCCTGCTGATCTCTGCCCGTAAAGAAGAACGTATTCTGCCGGGCAGCGTTGTGCGTGACGCGGTCAAGGAAAAGGTCGAAGAGATCGAAGCCGAGCAGATGCGCAAGGTCTATAAAAAGGAACGCGATCAGATCAAGGATGAAATCATCCAGGCCTTCCTGCCGCGCGCGTTCATTCGTCGTTCGTCGACCTTCGCTGCCATCGCGCCGAAACAGGGCCTGATCCTGGTCAACTCGGCCAGCCCGAAACGCGCCGAGGATTTGCTGTCGACCCTGCGCGAAGTGATCGGCACCCTGCCCGTCCGTCCGCTGACCGTGAAAATGGCGCCGACTGCGGTGATGACCGATTGGGTCACCACACAGAAAGCCGCCGACGATTTCTATGTGCTGGACGAGTGCGAACTGCGCGACACCCATGAAGACGGTGGCATTGTCCGTTGCAAGCGTCAGGACCTGACCAGCGAAGAAATCCAGCTGCACCTGAGCACCGGCAAAGTCGTCACTCAGCTGTCGTTGGCCTGGCAGGACAAACTGTCGTTCATGCTCGACGACAAGATGACCGTCAAGCGCCTGAAGTTCGAGGATCTGCTGCAGGATCAGGCGGAACAGGACGGTGGCGATGAAGCGTTGGGTCAACTGGATGCCAGCTTCACCTTGATGATGCTGACCTTCGGCGACTTCCTGCCGGCGCTGGTTGAAGCGTTGGGCGGGGAAGAGATGCCGCAGGGGATCTAAAGCCCTGCGAGGTCCAAACTGTAGGAGTGAGCCTGCTCGCGATGAGGGACTGACATTCAACGAATATGTTGACTGATAGACCGCTATCGCGAGCAGGCTCACTCCTACATTTGTTTTGTGCTGTTCTTTAATAACAAGGATCAAGCCATGCGCGCACTGGCTGCACTCAGCCGCTTTGTCGGCAATACCTTCGCTTACTGGGTTCTGATATTCGCCGTCGTGGCGTTCCTGCAACCGGCGTGGTTCATCGGCCTGAAAAGCGCGATCGTACCGCTGCTGGGTCTGGTGATGTTCGGCATGGGCCTGACCCTCAAACTCGACGACTTCGCCGCCGTCGCTCGCCATCCGTGGCGAGTGGCGCTGGGTGTGGTCGCGCATTTCGTGATCATGCCCGGTGTGGCGTGGTTGCTTTGCCAGATTTTTCACCTGCCGCCGGAAATCGCCGTCGGGGTGATTCTGGTCGGCTGCTGCCCGAGCGGCACCTCGTCGAACGTGATGACCTGGCTGGCGCGCGGTGATCTGGCGCTTTCCGTGGCGATCGCCGCGGTCACCACCCTCCTCGCTCCGTTGCTGACTCCGGCGCTGATCTGGCTGCTGGCCTCAGCATGGCTGCCGGTGTCGTTCATGGAGCTGTTCTGGTCGATCCTGCAAGTGGTGCTGCTGCCGATCATTCTTGGCGTAGTCGCGCAGCGTCTGCTTGGTGACAAGGTGCGGCATGCGGTGGATGTGTTGCCGCTGGTGTCGGTGGTCAGCATCGTGATTATTGTCACCGCTGTTGTGGCGGCGAGTCAGGCGAAAATCGCCGAGTCCGGGCTGTTGATCATGGCCGTGGTGATGCTGCACAACAGCTTCGGCTATCTGCTCGGCTACTTCACCGGGCGCTTGTTCGGTTTGCCTCTGGCTCAGCGCAAATCGCTGGCACTGGAAGTCGGCATGCAGAACTCGGGCCTCGGTGCGGCGCTGGCCAGTGCGCATTTCTCGCCGCTGGCGGCGGTGCCGAGCGCGTTGTTCAGCGTCTGGCACAATATTTCCGGGGCGCTGCTGTCGACGTACTTCCGGCGCATGAGTGAAAAGGAAGACCGCGACAATCTTGCGCAACGGGCCGCCGACTGACCTGAAACTTGATCCTCGGGTTAATGCTCGTCACTATTGCGCAACGCGGGGACGACCCTGCGGCTCGATCGAGTCATTAACCTGGGGACGACCCCGTCAATCGATGGAGGTCCTGCATGTCCTGGATCATTCTGTTTTGCGCCGGCCTGTTCGAAGTCGGCTGGGCCGTCGGGCTGAAATACACCGACGGCTTCACCCGCCCGCTCCCCACCGCCCTGACCGTTGCCGCCATGGCTATCAGCCTGGGTCTATTGGGCCTGGCGATGAAGGAATTGCCATTGGGTACGGCTTATGCGATCTGGACCGGCGTCGGTGCCGTGGGTACGGTGATCGCCGGGATCATTCTGTTTGGTGAATCGATGGCGCTGATCAGGCTGGCCAGTGTGGCGTTGATCGTCACGGGTTTGATAGGCCTTAAAGTGAGCGCTTAAGCCACTACCGTCTTCGCGAGCAGGCTCGCTCCCACATTCAACCGCATTCCGTCATTGGAACACGGTCACCTGTGGGAGCGAGCCTGCTCGCGAAGGGGCCTTTTGATGCACCGACTATCTGACGGATCCGCGCAACTCCCCCACCAACCCTTGCAACTTCGCCGGTTCCGTCCCTTCGGTAATCGCCGTCCCCGCCACCAGCGTCACCCGCGACCACAAACGGTGGAACAAGCCCTTGTTCGGATCGCGACTGAAGAAACTCCCCCACAACCCTTGCAACGCCAGCGGAATCACCGGCACCGGCGTCTCCTCGAGAATGCGCGTCACCCCACCTCGGAATTCATTGATCTCGCCATCAGCGGTCAACTTTCCTTCCGGGAAAATGCACACCAGCTCGCCCTCCTTCAGATACTGAGCAATGCGCGTGAAGGCTTTTTCGTAGATCTGGATGTCTTCCTGGCGTCCGGCGATAGGAATCGCGCCCGCCGTGCGGAAGATAAAGTTCAGCACCGGCAGGTTGTAGATCTTGTAGTACATGACAAAGCGAATCGGCCTACGCACTGCCCCGCCGATCAGCAAGGCGTCAACGAATGACACGTGATTGCACACCAGCAGCGCCCCCCCCTCGTCCGGGATCGCTTCAAGGTTGCGATGCTCGACGCGGTACATGGAATGGCTGAGCAGCCAGATCATGAAGCGCATGCTGAATTCGGGGACGATCTTGAAGATGTAGGCGTTGACGCCGATGTTCAGCAGCGACACCACCAGGAACAGTTGCGGGATCGACAGCTTGGCGACGCTTAACAAAACGATCGAAACAATCGCCGACACCACCATAAACAGCGCGTTGAGAATATTGTTGGCGGCGATCACTCGCGCCCGTTCGTTTTCAGCCGTGCGCGACTGGATCAGCGCGTACAGCGGCACAATATAGAAGCCGCCAAAAATGCCCAGACCAAGAATATCGATCAACACCGCCCAGGTGTGAACGAAGCCCAATACGGCAATCCAGCTATGACCGGTGACGCTGTCCGGGATTCCCCCGGAATGCCACCACAGCAACAGGCCAAACACGGTCAGGCCGAACGAGCCGAAAGGCACCAGACCGATCTCGACTTTGCGCCCCGAGAGCTTTTCGCAGAGCATCGAACCCAGCGCGATCCCCACCGAGAACACCGTCAGAATAAGCGTCACCACTGTTTCGTCGCCGTGCATCCACTCCTTGGCGTAGGCCGGGATCTGCGTCAGGTAGATCGCCCCGACAAACCAGAACCACGAGTTGCCGACAATCGAGCGCGACACCGCTGGCGTCTGGCCCAGGCCGAGTTTCAGCGTCGCCCAGGACTGGCTGAAGATGTTCCAGTTCAGGCGCATTTCCGGCGACGATGCCGCCGCACGCGGAATGCTGCGGCTGGCCAGGTAACCCAGCACGGCAATGCCGACGATCGCTGCGGAGACCACCGGCGCGTAGTGCTCGGTCGACATCATGATCCCGGCGCCGATGGTGCCGGCGAGAATCGCCAGAAACGTGCCCATTTCCACCAGACCGTTGCCGCCGACCAGTTCGTCATCGCGCAAGGCCTGCGGCAGGATCGAATACTTCACCGGGCCGAACAATGCCGAATGCGTGCCCATGGCGAACAGCGCGACTAGCATCAGTGACAGATGATCGAAGAGAAAGCCGATCGATCCTACGGCCATGATGGCGATTTCTGCGAGCTTGATCAGGCGGATCAGCGCGTCCTTGGCGAATTTTTCCCCGAATTGCCCGGCCAGTGCCGAGAACAGGAAAAACGGCAGGATAAACAGCAGAGCGCAAAGGTTGACCCAGATCGAGCGGTCACCCTCGATGGTCAGCCGATAGAGGATGGCGAGGATCAACGACTGTTTAAATACGTTGTCGTTAAACGCGCCGAGCGACTGGGTAATAAAGAAGGGCAAAAAGCGCCGGGTACGCAACAGGTTGAACTGTGAGGGGTGACTCATCTTCCGTGTTTCCTGATGTTGGGTAGAGGGGCCTGGGTGCTTGTTATTGGAATGCCGCACCACGATCCAGGCCACACCTTACCTAAACTTTTCAGTTTATTTCTTCAAACCTGCGATACACGGCGAGACAAACAGCTCGCCACGCCACGCGCCCTGCACGGTGCGCTTGCCGACGATCAGCCACATCGCCGCCAACAAAATCACCAGCGCCGTACCGAACACGCTGAAAAACGTCAGGTTGAGGATGCTCGCCAGCTTCAGCGTCGCCAGGGAATACACGCCCAGCGGGAAGGTGAAGCCCCACCAGCCGAGGTTGAACGGAATGCCGTCACGCAGATAACGCACGGTGATCAGCAGGGCCATCAACATCCACCACAGACCAAAACCCCACAACGTCACTCCCGCCACCAGGCCCAGACCCGAGGCGATTTCGCCGACACCGGGCAGACCATTCGCGGCGAAAATCGCTGGGGCCTCACCGCCCAGCAGCAACATGCCCAACGCACCGGTGCCGATCGGCCCGAGGGCCAGCCAGCTCGACGCGGCCATGTTTTCGTGGGGCAGTTTGTGCAAGGCCATGCGCAACAACAGGATGGTCAGAATGCTGAACGCTACCGGCAGGGAGAAGGCCCAGAGCACGTAGCTGGTGGTCAGTACGATGAGTTGCGCATGGGCGTCCGTCAGATGCGGGGCGAGCAAGCCGCCGCTGGCCGCAGCCACTTCCGCCGCCACTACCGGCAGCAACCACACCGCGGTCATCTGATCGATGCTGTGCTCCTGACGAGTGAACATCATGTAGGGAATCAGCACGCCGCAGGCCAGCGACATCGCCACATCGATCCACCACAACGCTTCAACCAGTTGGATTACTCCGTCACCCCAGCGCGGCACGCCGAACAGCAGAAAACCGTTGATGATCGTCGCCAGGCCCATGGGAATGGTGCCGAAGAACATCGACACGGTTGAATGGCCGAAAATCCGTCGTGCTTCATCGAAGAACAACATCCAGCGGGCGGCATAGGCAGCACTAAACAGCGTGAACAAGACAATGTTGAACAGCCACAGCCCTTCAGCCACGGCGCGCAATCCGGGAATCGCCAGCGGCAACTGTGCCAGCGCCAATGCCAGCACACCGGTGCCCATGGTCGCTGCAAACCAGTTTGGCGTGAATTGACGAATCACTTCGCGGGGATGGTGAAGCTGGCTGAAAGGCTTGAAGCCGGGAGTGACACTGTTGGGGCAAATCATCATGAGCTCCTGTCCTCTGGTGAGGTTGAGCTCATGGTAGATCCGAATCGAATATCGATATAACGGGTAATATCTCTAACTGTTATCTGTTTCCCAGATAAACAGCTAAACGCTACCCTCCGATTCGATTACCAGAATCCGCGCCTCGCCTTGCGGATGGGCGACGTGCTCGGTGCCGACCGAGGCATAGAAAATATCGCCTGTGTCCAACACAACCTGCCGCTCCTCGCCGCCCTCGCGGTAATGCATCTGCACCCGACCATCGAGCACTACGAACACTTCTTCTCCGTCATTGACGTGCCATTTGTAGGGCTGATCGGTCCAGTGCAGGCGCGTGGTGATGCCGTTCATGTTGGCGATGTCCAAGGCACCCCAGGCGCGTTCGGCGGTAAACGATTTGCTGCGGATAATCTTCATGAGTCGATCCGTGAGAGAAGTTCGCCAAGGCTAACCGAAACCGCGGCGCTCAAGGAGTACTGCAAATTTTACCCGCCTGGGGCCGCAGACTGAGCAGCAGCGCAGCCACGGCCAGCACGATCAGCACAACGCCGTAACCGTCGGTGGTCGCCAGCAATCCGAAGCTGCGCGCCAGATGCCCGGCCAGCAGCGCCGGCAGACAGAACGCCAGATAACTGAGCACGTAATACGCAGACATCAACCCGGCTCGCTCGTGGGGCAAGGCCATCGGCACCAGAGTGCGCACCGCACCCAGAAAACCCGAGCCAAAGCCACAACCGGCGACCACCGTGCCAAAGAAAAACAGCGACAGACTGGCGCCGTGTACCCCAAGCAAAATCAATATCAGCCCGACCGGCAGCAAGCTCGCGCCCAGCAGCAGCGCTTGAGCAGCCGGGCGGTGGCGCATGGTGAAGATCATCAACGCGCCGGTCACGGTCAATGCCGCCACCGTCGCGCCGCCGATCAGGTTGGAGGTCGAGCCGGTGGCCGTGCGTACCAATGACGGTGCCAGCGAGGCATAAAAACCTCCGAGCGCCCAGGTTGCAGTATTCAATGGCAACACTCGCCACAATGTTGAACGCGCCTGCACCGGCACATGCAAGGTCGGCCGCAACGACGCCCACGCCCCGCTCTGTCGCGAAACACTTTCCGGCAAGCGCCAGACATACACGCCCTGCAACACGAACAACGCCAGCAGCAACCAGTAGGTCAGCTGCAACGGCGCGGGTGCGAATTCTGCGAGCAAGCCACAGCCCAAACCGCCCAAAGCCATTCCGAGTAACGGCGCGACGCTGTTGATCAACGGCCCCTGCTGGCGATCGGTGTCGAGCAATGTTGCGCTCAAAACGGCGGTGGCCATGCCGGTGGCGAAACCCTGCAGCACCCGCGCGCTGATCAACCAGGCGACGCTGTCGGCATAAATGAACAGCAGCATCGCCAGGGCATTGAGCAGAACCGCGCTGAAGATCACCGGCTTGCGGCCCAAATGGTCGGAAAGCGAACCGACCGTCAGCAACGCCGCCAACAGACTCAAGGCGTAAACGGCGAAGATCAGCGTCAGCATCGCTGACGAGAAATGCAATTGGTCCTGATACAGGTGATACAACGGCGTCGGCGCGGTGGAAGCGGCGAGAAAACTGAGTAAGGTGATCGCCAGAAACCACAGGCTGGATCGATGGGAAGCAACGTTGTTCAAAGAGCTGGTCATAGGGACACTCCGCAAAAGCTAACTTTTTGCTTTTACGCAGTGTGCTACCGCCTCGCGCTTAAAGCAAATTCTTTGTGTTAAGGTCTGAACCATGGCTATTAAAGAAGGTTTACGCCC
The DNA here is from genome assembly GCF_020736465.1 of Pseudomonas sp. HN2. Classification (NCBI taxonomy): domain Bacteria; kingdom Pseudomonadati; phylum Pseudomonadota; class Gammaproteobacteria; order Pseudomonadales; family Pseudomonadaceae; genus Pseudomonas; species Pseudomonas sp. HN2. Next base: position 1,827,889 of record NZ_CP085885.1, on the reverse strand, counting down.
CGGTGGCCGCAGTGCCCGGGTGCAAGAGTCGATCCATTCGGCTGTCAATGCGCTGTTGCAAGAGCAGGAACGTTCCACCGTGACCGTCCCGCAAATCGCCGCCCGCGCGGGGGTTACGCCGTCGACGATCTATCGGCGCTGGGGTGATCTGGCGGCGTTGCTGGCGGACGTCGCCCTCGCCCGCATGCGCCCGGACAGCGAACCGGCGGACACTGGAAGTCTGCGCGGCGATATCCGCGCGTGGGCCGAGCAGTATCTCGACGAGATGAGTTCGGAGGTCGGGCGCAACATGATGCGTGACGTGCAGGCGAGCGCTACACCGGGCTATTGCGTGGCAATCATTGGTGCGCAGTTGCAGACCATTGTCGATCGCTATGCGCATGAGAAGGCGCCGAGCGTGGATCGCTTGATCAATCTGGTGGTAGCGCCGGTGGTATTCCGGATTCTGTTTTCGGCGACGGCGCTGGAGATTGAAGAGCTCCATCGCCTGATCGATATCGCGCTGCGTCTGGACTGACGCCTTCGCGAGCAGGCTTGCTCCCACAAGGGAATGCATTCCAACCGTGGGAGCGAGCCTGCTCGCGAAGAGGCCAGCCCGGTTACCATAAAAACCACCCGGTACCCCGCCTGCGACACCCCGCCGCGCCACGACCTTGGTCGACACTGACTAAGCGCCGCGCCCGTGCGAGACTGTTCGCCCGGGCAGGAGTGCCGGGGAGTCTTTTGTCGGGAGTGCTGCATGTCGTTGTCCACCGGGCTGATCGCCGTCGTTGCCCTGGCCTACATGGCCATCATGTTCGCCATCGCCTTCTACGGCGACCGTCGCAGCACGCCGTTGCCGCCGCGGGTGCGTGCCTGGGTGTACAGCCTGTCGCTGGCGGTTTACTGCACCAGTTGGACGTTCTTCGGCGCGGTGGGACAGGCGGCGGAACAACTATGGTCGTTCCTGCCGATCTACCTCGGGCCGATTCTGTTGCTAGTGGGCGCGCCGTGGGTCCTACAGAAAATGGTGATGATCAGCAAACAGGAGAACATCACCTCCATCGCCGACTTCATCGCCGCGCGCTACGGCAAATCGCAATCGCTGGCTGTGGTCGTGGCGCTGATCTGCCTGGTTGGCGTCTTGCCCTATATCGCCCTGCAACTCAAAGGCATTGTCCTCGGCGTGAACCTGTTGATCGGCGCCGGCGCCGACGCCATGGGCACCCGCGCTCAGGACACGGCGCTGATCGTGTCGCTGGTGCTGGCGTTGTTCACTATCGTCTTCGGTACGCGCAACCTTGATGCCACCGAACACCACCGTGGCATGGTGCTGGCGATCGCTTTCGAATCGCTGGTCAAGCTGTTCGCTTTTCTCGCCGTCGGCGCTTTCGTTACTTACGGCCTGTATGACGGTTTCGACGACCTGTTCAATCAGGCGATGCTCGCCCCGCGCCTTGAAGCCTATTGGAAGGAAACCATCAACTGGCCGTCGATGGTGGTGCAGACCGGCGTGGCGATGATGGCGATCATCTGCCTGCCCCGGCAATTTCACGTCACCGTGGTGGAGAACATCGACCCGCAGGATCTGCGGCTGGCGAAATGGGTATTCCCGGCCTATCTGGCGTTGGCCGCACTGTTCGTAGTCCCGATCGCTCTCGCCGGTCAGATGCTGCTGCCCAGCCACGTGCTGCCCGACTCCTTCGTGATCAGCCTGCCGCTGGCCCAGGCGCATCCGGCGCTGGCCATGCTGGCATTCATCGGCGGCGCCTCGGCAGCGACCGGCATGGTGATTGTCGCCAGCGTCGCGCTGTCGACCATGGTCTCCAACGACATGCTGTTGCCGTGGCTGTTGCGCCGCAACAACGCCGAGCGCCCGTTCGAAGTGTTCCGCCAGTGGATGCTCTCGGTGCGCCGGGTCAGCATCGTGGTGATTCTGCTGCTGGCCTACGTCAGCTATCGCTTGCTCGGCTCGACCGCGAGCCTGGCGACCATCGGCCAGATCGCCTTCGCGGCGGTAACGCAACTGGCGCCAGCGATGCTCGGCGCGTTGTACTGGAAACAGGCCAACCGCCGTGGCGTGTTTGCCGGTCTCGCCACCGGCACTTTCCTGTGGTTCTACACGCTGGTGCTGCCGATTGCCGCGCACAGTCTCGGCTGGTCGCTGGCGAGCTTCCCCGGCTTGGCGTGGCTGCACAGCAATCCGCTGAACCTGCCGATCACACCGCTGACCCAAGGCGTGGTGCTGTCGCTGGCGGGTAACTTCACCCTGTTTGCCTGGGTCTCGGTGCTGTCGCGCACGCGGGTTTCGGAACACTGGCAGGCCGGTCGTTTCATCGGTCAGGAAATCAGCGCGCGACCCAATGGTCGCTCGATGCTGGCGGTGCAGATCGACGATCTGCTGCAATTGGCGGCGCGTTTTGTCGGCGAAGAACGGGCGCGACAGAGCTTCATTCGTTTCGCCTACCGCCAGGGCAAGGGCTTCAACCCCAACCAGAACGCCGACAGCGAATGGATTGCTCACACCGAACGCTTGCTCGCCGGTGTCCTCGGTGCCTCTTCGACGCGCGCCGTCGTAAAAGCCGCCATCGAAGGTCGGGAAATGCAGCTGGAGGACGTAGTCCGCATCGCCGACGAAGCCTCGGAGGTGCTGCAGTTCAACCGTGCGCTGCTGCAAGGCGCGATCGAGAACATCACGCAAGGCATCAGCGTGGTCGACCAATCGCTGAAACTGGTGGCGTGGAACCGACGTTATCTGGAACTGTTCAACTACCCCGACGGTTTGATCAGCGTCGGCCGACCGATTGCCGACATCATTCGCTACAACGCCGAACGTGGCCTATGCGGCCCCGGCGAGGCCGAAGTGCACGTTGCGCGCCGCTTGCACTGGATGCGCCAGGGCCGCGCGCACACCTCCGAACGGCTGTTCCCCAATGGCCGGGTGATCGAGCTGATCGGCAACCCGATGCCCGGCGGCGGTTTCGTCATGAGTTTCACCGACATTACCGCGTTCCGCGAGGCCGAACAGGCGCTCACCGAGGCCAACGAAGGCCTCGAACAACGGGTCAGCGAGCGCACCCAGGAACTCTCGCAACTCAACGTCGCCCTCACCGAAGCCAAGGGCACCGCCGAGGCGGCGAACCAGTCGAAAACCCGCTTTCTTGCCGCCGTCAGCCATGACTTGATGCAGCCGCTGAACGCCGCACGGCTGTTCTCCGCCGCCCTCTCCCATCAAAACGAAGGCTTGAGCGCCGAGGCGCAACAACTGGTGCAACACCTCGACAGCTCGCTGCGTTCAGCCGAAGACCTGATCAGCGATCTGCTGGATATCTCGCGGCTGGAAAACGGCAAGATCAACCCGGATCGCAAGCCCTTCGCGGTCAATGAACTGTTCGACACCCTCGGTGCGGAATTCAAAGCGCTTGCCCAAGAGCAGAGGCTCACGTTCCGGGTGCGCGGCAGTCAATTGCGCATCGACAGCGACATCAAGCTGCTGCGGCGGATTCTGCAGAACTTCCTCACCAACGCTTTCCGCTACGCCAAGGGCCCGGTGCTGCTGGGCGTGCGCCGGCGTGACGGCGAGTTGTGTCTGGAGGTCTGGGATCGCGGGCCGGGCATTCCGGAAGACAAGCAGCAGGTGATCTTCGAAGAATTCAAGCGCCTCGACAGCCACCAGACCCGCGCGGAGAAAGGCCTGGGCCTGGGTCTGGCAATCGCCGACGGCTTGTGCCGGGTGCTCGGGCATACCTTGCGCGTTCGTTCGTGGCCGGGCCGTGGCAGCGTATTCAGCGTGACGGTGCCGCTGGCGCACACACAAACGCCTCCCGCGAACGCAGCCGTGGAACTGAACGGTAAATTGCTTAGCGGCGCGCAGGTGCTGTGCATCGATAACGAAGACAGCATTTTGATTGGCATGAACAGCCTGCTCAGCCGCTGGGGCTGCCAGGTGTGGACGGCACGCAATCGCGACGAATGCGCCGCGATATTGAATGAGGGCGTACGGCCGCAACTCGCCCTGGTCGACTATCACCTCGATCACGGCGACACCGGCACGGAGTTGATGGCCTGGTTGCGTACGCGTCTGGGTGAACCGGTGCCCGGCGTGGTAATCAGTGCGGATGGGCGCCCGGAGACGGTGGCGCAAGTGCACGCGGCGGGACTGGATTATCTGGCCAAACCGGTGAAGCCCGCGGCCTTGCGGGCCCTGTTGAGTCGTTATCTGCCGCTGTAGCCGGTGATTTCGCCGACGCCTTCGCGAGCAGGCTCGCTCCCACAGAAAGGCAAAAGCAAAAGCACAGATCGCAGCCTTCGGCAGCTCCTACACAATGAGCGTTAGCTCGAGTGCTTTTGATCTTGATCCACGGGCGACGTCGGAAGGCTGAGCGGAGGGATTGATCCGGGGGTGGGAGCGCAGCGACCGTTTGGCGCAGCCAAACACAGCGAGTGTAGGTGCAGCGAAGCAAACCGGAGCCGCTGCGCCCGGATCAGTCCCGGAGCGAAGGAACCCGAGCCTGCGAGGGCCGAACGCAGGAGCAAGCCTTTTTGGGTACTTTTTTCTGGGCCGGCATTCCGGGCGTCTGGAAAAAGTGCCTCGCCGTAAGGGCGAAACCGCCAGCCGCCATCACCGCAGCAACGGATATGCCCCCAATCAGCCCAAAAAAACGACCTTTACTCAGGCAACTCAACCAACCCATCAACATCAGTCATCGCCCGCTCCAGCAAATCCGCCGGCAAACTCTTGCTCGCCCGCGCACCGAGCAACTTCAACTGCTCACTGCGACTGACCAGATTACCGCGCCCTTCTGTCAGCTTGTTACGAGCCGAGCTGTAGGCCTTGTCCAGTTGCTGCAGACGATTGCCGACTTCATCCAGATCCTGAATAAACAGCACGAACTTGTCATACAGCCACCCCGCGCGTTCGGCGATTTCCCGGGCGTTCTGGCTCTGGCGTTCCTGCTTCCACAGACTGTCGATCACCCGCAACGTAGCCAACAGCGTGGTCGGGCTGACAATCACGATATTGCGGTCAAAGGCTTCCTGAAACAGCGAAGGCTCAGCCTGTAACGCAGCGGAAAACGCCGCTTCGATCGGCACGAACAGCAAAACGAAATCGAGGCTGTGCAAGCCTTCCAGGCGCTTGTAGTCCTTGCCGGCCAGGCCTTTGACGTGATTGCGCAGCGACAGCACGTGCTGCTTGATCGCGATCTGCCCCAACGTGTCATCGTCGGCCGCCACATATTGTTGATAGGCCGTGAGACTGACTTTCGAGTCGACCACGACTTGCTTGTCACCGGGCAGGTAAATGATCACATCGGGCTGGAAGCGCTCGCCGTCCGGGCCTTTGAGATTGACCTGGGTCTGGTATTCGCGGCCCTTCTCCAGACCTGCATGCTCAAGAACGCGCTCGAGAATCAGTTCGCCCCAATTGCCCTGGGTTTTCTGGCCCTTGAGGGCGCGGGTCAGGTTGGTCGCTTCGTCGCTCAGACGCAGATTCAACGCCTGCAAACGCTCCAGTTCCTTGGCCAGCGAGAAACGCTCGCGGGCTTCGGCCTGATAGCTCTCCTCCACGCGTTTTTCGAAGGACTGGATGCGCTCTTTCAACGGGTCGAGCAACTGGCCGAGGCGTTGCTGGCTGGTTTCGGCGAAACGCTGCTCCCGCTCATCGAAGATCTTGCCGGCCAGCTCGGCGAATTGCGCACGCAATTCATCCCGCGAGCCTTGCAGGTCGTCGAGGCGTTGTTGATGGCTTTCCTGTTGCTCGCGCAACTCGGCACTCAACGAGGCGGCCTGGGCGTCGAGACGGCGCAATTCGGCGTCCTTGTTGGCGCGTTCGAGGTTCCAGGCGTGGGACGCATCGCGGGCGTCGTCGCGCTCGATCTGCAACAACTCGACTTCGCGGCGCAGCGCGGCGAGGTCTGCCTGCTTGGCGGCGTTGGCCTGGCCAAGGTCGGCGATCTCATCGCGGCTGGCTTCAAGCTGCGCGTTGAGGCCGTCCTGAGCCATTTGCGCCATGGCCAGGCGCTCTTCGAGCAAGGCCAGATCGGCCTGGGCGCCGCTGGCCCGGCGCTGCAGTTGCCAGGCCAACGCCAGCAGCGGCAACCCTGCTGCCGCCAGACCAAGCAATAAGCTGGTCAAGTCCATAGCCATAGCGACTCCTGCCAATCGGATAAAGCCTGAAGGTTAACCAAGGTGTCAGGGCTTGGACAGCTCAGTCTTCGATCAGACCGAGTTCCTGCTGCGCGCGCCGGTCACCGGCACGGGCGGCCTGACGCAGCAGCTCCTGACCGATACGCCGGTCACGTGCGTTGCCGCATTCACGGCAGATCAGTTGGCCAAGACGGCTTTGCGCGGCGACCACGCCTTCACGGGCCGGTTGCTTGAGCAGACGGCCGGCGAGATGCTTGGCGCTGGGGCTATCGCTCAGGCGCGGGGCATCGAGCAACCATTCAGCCACGCGCACGGAGAAGCGCTTGGGCGGGGTAACAGGATTCGGGTTTGAGGTAACAGAGTCTGATACTGAGCGAAACTTCATAAAGCACTGCGGGACAGATCGGAAGGCGCGCCACTTTACTCTCTTTTTCTTACAGGTAAAGTCGAAAAAAACCCGGCACGCCCGTCCTAGAGCAAGCGCTAGGGACAATCCACAGAAGCTGTGGATAAGTCAGTGGACAACCCCTCTGTGATCCTCGCAAAGCCTTGTGGAATGGGGCTCGCAGTCAAACTGACGATTTTTTCACCAACAAAAAAAGGCGATATTTTTCATTGACTTAAACTTTTGATACAGGCAGCGGCTGGAGTCAGGATTGATGTGACAGTGACGTTACGGCCTGTGCAACTAATGTGCACAAGTACCTGTGAGACGGTTATATGCGTGCGCTTTTTCGGGTCGTTTTATGCAGCGGAAGAGGCCAAGCGTCTTTGCGAGAAAGCCCGCGCTCCGACGGATGGTCACGTGCAGCCACGTCCCTTCAGGCTTTTTTTCATTGCGGGGTTTGCTTCGTCTCGATGGATCCGTTACTATCCGCGGCGTTAGTACCAAGCTGAAAGTCAATTCCGGTCGAACATCTCCCACGGTCAATCTTCCAACAGGAAGAAATATCCGAAAAAAGCGGGACCGACCCCTCGATGGTTTCCAGGTAAATCTTGCGACGACGCTGCCTTTGAATGAAAGCAAAGGGCGTTGCGAAGAACACTTACTCTGACCGAACCAACCTGCAAATTGATCAGGATCTTCACCCCGGGCCCAGAACCTCTGCCCTCGCTGTGATGCCTGTCCTCCTAAGTACCTACCTGCCAGCCCAAGCGCGCTCATTTATCAGCGCTTCAAACTGGCTGCTTTGTTCCAGTCGGGTTCTTCGTTCGATCAATGGTGATCAACGTTACTGGAACGTTTTAACGTTGCACGGTTCTTATCCGTGTCATTTGTAGGAACACCTAATAACTATGTCTACTCAAATCCAGACTCAGGATGCCATTCGCACCCTAACCAACGCTTTTGCTCCAATGAACTGCCTGATCATGGCCGCTCGCAAAGGCTGCTTCAGCTTCACCGTGGTCAATGAACACGGCATCGCTCGTCACAGCGAGCGTCTGTACCCCGATCAATACTCCAGCGCCGAACCGCTGCAGGCCGTGATCGAGCGTACACGTCAGGCACTGGTTGCCTGAAAGCCGACCAGGCTGCAAAAGCAAAGCCCTGCTGAAAAGCGGGGCTTTTTATTGCCTGATATTTCACTGTTAGCGCTGCGCTGCTAAGCATGTTCCGATCTAACGCTCGGGATGCGATAGCGGAAATATTTTAAAAACAGGCCTTTACACGCTGAATATGACACTACACTTCAACTCAAGCGGCGTGACCCGCTTGCGGCGAGCCTGAGTCGATCCACTGCTGCCAAAGCCCCCTTCAGGACTCGCCCTCCACAACAGGAAACGAGGGTGTTATGGGTATCGCTGCCAGCGAACTGTGCCGCTATGTGATCCGTCCTACATTGATCTATCTGGGACGCCACTGCGCAACCGCCGAATCCCTGCTGCTGGGCATCGCCGCCAGCCAGTCCGCCCTCGGGTCTGCCCTGCATGACCGCCGTGGCCACGGCCTCTACCGGATCGCCGAGCATCGGCATCAGGCACTGTGGGACGATTATCTGGCGCTCGATCCGGAGCGCGCCAGCCTGGTGCGCGGCCTCGCCAGCCAGCACGCATTTCTCAGCGGCCCGCACCTGGAACTGACCGTCAACCTGCGTTACGCCACTGCCATTGCCTGGCTGCTGGTAGAAGAACAGAACCCCACCCTCCCCGCTTCGACCGACCTGCTCGGGATGGCGCGCATCTGGCGCCAGACCTTTCAACCGCAAGGTCGTCTGCGTGACTTCACCTATGCCTGGCAAACCTGTGTTTCACCGCTGAATCAGGTCGCTTGCTGACCGTGCGGTTCCACAAGTTCTCGCAACAGGCCGCCATTCTGGTCGGATTGTCCTACAAAACCGCTCTAACTCAAGGCATACGGGCTATAGCGCTGGGACGAAAATGTTGGTAATTTTCGCCCCGGTGATCACCAGGAGTTCTAATAATGAAAAAAGTCATGCTCAAAACCACCCTTAGCCTCGCCGTTACCCTTGCCTCCACGCAGATCTTCGCGGCAGGTTTTGCCCTCAACGAACAAAGCATCAGTGGGATGGGGACAGGTTTTGCCGGGCGATCTTCTTCTGCCGACGACGCAAGCACTGTTTATGGCAACCCGGCCGGCATGGCGCGCATCAAGCGCGAACAAGTCACCGGCGGCGTCGCCGTTGTCGATGCACACACCGATATCAGCAACGCCAGCTCCAGCCCGAACGGCGGCAGCAACAAAGGCGACATGGTGCCCTTCACCGCCGTACCTATGGGCTTCTATGTAAAACCGATCGATGACCATTGGGCCTTTGGTCTGGGTGTCTATGTGCCGTTCGGCCTGATCACGGATTACGAAAAAGGCTTCGCCGGCCGTTACTTCGGCAGCAAGTCCGAAGTACAGGTGATCACCTTCCAGCCAACCGTCAGCTACGCCTTCAACGACAAGGTATCGATCGGTTTCGGCCCGACGATCAACCGCATCGACGGCTCGCTGGAATCCAACCTCTCGATCACCCAGGCACTGCCGGACGGCAAGGTCAAGATCAAGGGTGACGACACCGCGCTGGGCTACAACGTAGGCTTGCTGGTCCAGGCCACCGACACCACCCGCCTGGGCCTGACCTATCACTCCAAGGTCGACTACAAACTCGAAGGCAACACCAAGGTCAACTACGGCGCACTGGCGCTCGTGGGCGTAGGCGCCAATCAGAAGTACGACGCTTCGCTGAAGATCACCACGCCGGAATCCGTGGACTTCTCGGTCACCCAGGCGATCAACGATCGCTGGAACGTCTACGCCGGTACCACCTGGACTCGCTGGAGCCAGCTGGACAAGATCACCGTGAAGAACTCCGGCGTGCAGCCTCTGCTGGCCGGTCAGTTCGGTTCGATCAACGAAGACCAGAACTGGCATGACTCCTGGGCCTACGCGGTGGGTACCTCGTACCAGTTGAACAAGGAATGGGTACTGCGTACCGGTCTGACCTTTGACCAGTCGCCAACTAACAACGAAGACCGCTCGCCACGCATCCCGACTGGCGACCGCACCATCTTCAGTATCGGTGCCGGCTGGAGCCCGACCGACGACCTGACCATCGACGTCGCGTACTCGTACCTGAAAGAAGAGTCGGTCAAGATCCGCAACGAAAACGCGCGTGGCCAGAGCTACGATGCCAAGTATGAAAACTCGGCAAACGGCTTCGGTGTCGGCGCGACTTACCGCTTCTGATGCACCGTGGCGAGGCGCAATCCTCGCCCACGAAAAAGCCCCGCTCTCTTTGCAGAGGCGGGGCTTTTTCGTGCCTGCAACTTTTCACTGAAACGACAAATTTCCATTGTGGGAGCGAGCCTGCTCGCGAAGGCGGTATGTCAGATGTTGATGTGCTGACCTGTCACACCGCTTCGCGAGCAGGCTCGCTCCCACATGGAACAACGTTAATCAGGGCTTTAGCGGTTTGGAGGCAATGGCCTTTTCGATCGCGGCGATAAACTCGGGATCATCCGGTTTGGTCAAACTGGAAAAACTCGCCACAACCTTGCCCTGCCGATCGACTACGTACTTATAGAAATTCCACTTCGGCGCATTGCTCTGCGCCGCCAGCACCTGGAACAGATGCGTGGCGTCATCACCGCGAACCTTCTGCGGTTCGGTCATGTTGAACGTCACGCCATAGTTGGCGTAGCAGACCTTGGCGGTTTCCGCGCTGTCCCTGGATTCCTGCTTGAAGTCGTTCGACGGCACGCCAAGCATCTCCAGCCCTTGCGCCTTGTAGCGCTTGTTGAGCGCTTCAAGTCCTTCGAACTGCGGAGCGAAACCGCAGAAGCTGGCAGTATTGACCACCACCAGTGGCTTGTCGGCGTACTGCTTGCACAGATCGATGGATTCCTTGGCGCGCAACTTCGGCAGCGAGCCTTGCAACAGGTCAGGACAATCGGCGGCCTGGGCCAGGCCAGTCAACGCCATCAGCAACGCGGGAACAGCACACCAGCGCATCAACATGTCGAACTTCCTTGGGCAGTCATCAGGTTTCGACGTTACTCGCCACGCTGCCATCTAGCAAATGCTCATGCCCAACTGCATCAGCGCCAGACCGCCGCGCTGCCAGCCCCACCACACCAGCGCCAACAGCGCCGCAGCCAGTGCGCTGACGACCAGGCGCGTGCAGATTCGGCTCATGTCGCGCTCGCAGCGGCTTGCAGGCGTGCCACCGGACGCTCGCGCACCGGCCAGTTAAGCGCCGCCGCCAACAGGCTCAAGAGAATCGCCACTTGCCAGATCAAGTCATAACTCCCGGTTCGGTCGTACACCACCCCGCCCAGCCAGCCGCCAAGAAACGAGCCGAGCTGATGGAACAGAAAGACGATGCCACCGAGCATGGACAAATTGCGCACGCCGAACAAGGTCGCCACCGTACCGTTGGTCAACGGCACCGTCGACAGCCACAGAAAGCCCATGGCCATGCCGAACAGATAGGCCGATGTGGTCGTCACCGGCTGCCACAGGAACAGCACGATCACCACCGCGCGCAGCAGATACAGCGCAGTCAACAGACGCGGCTTGGACATGCGCCCACCGAGCCAGCCGGCAGTGTAAGTGCCGAAAATATTGAACAGTCCGATCAACGCCAGCACCGTAGTGCCGACGCTCGCGGGCAGATGCTGATCGACCAGATACGCCGGCAGATGCACGCCGATGAATACCACCTGAAAGCCGCAGACAAAAAAGCCGAACGCCAGCAGCCAGAACCCTGAATGTGAGCAGGCTTCGCGCAGTGCTTCGCCAAGGGATTGCTCGTGGCCGAGTAGCGGCAATGGCTTGTCCTTGAGCATGCTCACCAGGGGCACGATCATCGCCACCAGCAAGCCCAGCACCAGCAGCGCAGCCGACCAGCCGAGCCAGCCAATCAACCCGAGGGTGCCCGGCAACATGGCGAACTGGCCGAACGAGCCGGCGGCGCTGGCAATGCCCATGCCCATGCTGCGTTTGTCGGCCGGTACGGCGCGACCGACCACGCCGAGGATCACCGAGAACGAGGTGCCGGACAAACCGATACCGATCAACAGACCAGCGCTCAGTGACAGGGTCACCGGCGAATCGGACAAGCCCATGCACACCAGACCCAACGCGTAGAGCACACCGCCGACCAGCACCACTTTCGCCGCGCCGAAGCGGTCGGCCAGCGCGCCGGTGAACGGTTGCGCCAGGCCCCAGATCAGGTTCTGCAGGGCGATGGCGAAGGCAAACACCTCGCGCCCCCAGCCGAATTGCGCGCTCATCGGCGACAAAAACAGACCAAAACCGTGGCGGACGCCCAACGACAACGCCAGGATCAGCGCACTCCCCAGCAACACCCAACCGCACGTACGCCACATTGTTGTCATTGTTATTCTCCAGTCGCGGGTATATACCCGCTTGAGCTCGAAGAAACGGCCGTCAGGCCAGCTCGTCGAGCAATTTGAGCAAGGTTTCGCGCTTCTCGGCACCGAGACGGTCGATCAGCCGCTGTTGCGCCGCTTCCCACGCTGGCAATGCAGCTGCCAGGCGTTGCACACCGGTTTCGGTGAGGCGCACGATGCGGTTGCGCATGTCCTCGCCCTCGGCCAGCGTCACCAGGCCCTCGCCCTCAAGCACACGCAAATTGCGCCCGAGGGTGCTGCGATCCAGGCCCATGGCTTCGGCCAGTTCGGAGATGCTCGGTTGCTCCAGTCGCTGCAGATTGCACAGCAGAGAATACTGGGCAACGTTGATCCCGAAGCCGTCGAGAGCGCCGTCGTAATGCCTGCTGACGCCACGCGCGGCGCGACGCAGGTTGGTGCACAAACACTGAGAAGGAAGCATGATGCGTGTATATACCCGCGAGTGTGTTAAATCAAGTTACAGATGTATTGCCCATAACATTTTTGCTGTTTGAAAAATCGCTATCGCGAGCAGGCTCACTCCTACAGGGGGTACGCATTTCAACTGTAGGAGTGAGCCTGCTCGCGAAGGGCCGGCATCATCAACGCAGATCCTTCAGACCAACGCGAGGCCAACCAACACCGCCATTTCCAGCAACTCCAGCATCGCCCCCGCCGTATCGCCGGTGGTTCCGCCCAACCGCCGCATCATCACCCGCCGCAGCCAGACAAACACTCCCAGCGAAATCAGCACCGCACCAAACCCGGCGATCAACACGCAGCCCAGCGCACTCAGCCCCAGCACCCACCCACCCGTTTTACGTGGCAGATGATCGGCCAGCGCCTGGCCCAACCCACCCTTACGCACATACGGCGTGGTCAGAAACAACCCCAGCAACGCTGCCCGCCCGAGCACCGGAACGATGATCAGCGCCATACCCTGCCCTTGTTCGATCAACGCCAACAGCGCGGCGAATTTCAGCAGCAGCACCAACACCAGCGCGACCACCGCAATCGGCCCGCTGCGTGGATCTTTCATGATCGTCAGCGTGCGCTCGCGATCGCCGAAGCCGCCGAGCCAGGCATCAGCGCTGTCGGCCAGGCCATCGAGATGCAGCGCGCCGCTGAGCAGCACCCACACGGTCAACAACAGCGCCGCATGCAGCAACACTGGTGTGCCGCCAAGCAGTAGATTCGAAGCGTAGAGGATCAACCCGAACAGCAATCCCACCAGCGGATAAAACAGCAGCGAACGGCCGAGCTGTTGCGGCTCGGGCATGCCCTGCAAACGAATCGGCAGGCTGCTGAGAAACTGCAAAGCGATCCACAGCGCCAGCATCTCAGTGACCTTCCTTGAGCGCGCCGTCAGCCCCGACCGTCAGCGCAAACAGCGCGCCGTGACCGACTTCGACGTTGAGCAATTGTTCACGGGGCAAACCTCGCGCCTGGGCCAGCAACAAGCGCATCACGCCGCCGTGGCTGACCAGCAGAATCCGTTCACCAGCGTAGGCGGCATGCAGGCGCGCGACTGCCGCCAGCACCCGCGCAGAAAATTCGCTGACCGGCTCACCTTGCGGCGGCGTGAAACCATAGGGATCAGCCCAGAACAGCCCCAGCGCTTCGGCATCCGTCTCCATCAACGCCGCCGCGCTCTGCCCTTCCCATGCGCCGAAATGCAATTCCTGCAGATCCTGGTCGAGATGCACCGACAGCTTCAGTTGCTCGCCGAGTTCGGCGGCGAAACGCGCGCAACGCTGCAATGGCGAGCTGACAATGCGATCCCAAGGCCCGCCTTCGACCACCGCCGCACGCATCTGCACCCAGCCGTTTTCGGTCAGTGCGTCGTCGAGGCTGCCGCGCAAGCCACCACCCAGTTCCGTCTCGCCGTGGCGCAGCAGGTCGAGGCGCAGGCTCATGCCGGGCGATCCGCCACGGCCGCTTCGGCGAACGTCGCCATCTGCCCATGCAGGTCACAGGCCAGGCGCAACAATGGCACCGCCAACGCCGCGCCGCTGCCCTCGCCCAGGCGCAGGCCGAGTTCCAGCAACGGCTCGGCGCTCAGGGTTTCCAGCACATGGCGATGGCCCGGCTCGGCGCCGCGATGGCCGAACAACAGCCACTCGCGACACGCCGGATTCAAGCGCACCGCGACCAGCGCCGCGACCGTGCAGATAAAACCGTCGACCAGCACCGCGATGCCTTCCTGCGCGCAGGCCAGATAAGCGCCGACCAACGCGGCAATCTCGAAACCGCCGAGATTGGACAGCGTCTGCAAGGCATCGCCGCGCTGCGCGGCATGCAGCGCCAGCGCACGTTCGATAACTTGCGCCTTGTGGCTGACGCCAGCGGCATTCAGCCCGGTGCCGGGACCGGTCAGGTGCGCCACCGGGCAGTCGAGCAAGGCGCAGGCCAGCGCACTCGCCGCCGTGGTGTTGCCGATGCCCATTTCACCGCCGATAAACAACCGCGCCCCGGCGGCTTTCGCGCGCAACACGCTGTCGCGACCGGCCTGCAAGGCCAGTTCGCCCTGAGCCTGAGTCATTGCCGCGCCCGCCACGAAATTCGCCGTGCCCGGGCCAATGTTCACATGGCGCACGCCGGGCAGATTCAGCGTCGGATTCACTGTGCCCAGATCGATCACTTCCAGTTGCGCGCCGAGCTGACGCGCCAGCACGCTGATCGCCGCGCCGCCGCTGACGAAATTCAGCAGCATCTGCCCGGTGACTTCCTGCGGATAAGCCGAAACGCCCTCCGCCACCACACCATGATCGCCAGCGAAAATCGCGATCCAGACCTGATCGAGCGTCGGCTTGAGCTGACCTTGCAGACCGGCCAGTTGCACCGCCACCGATTCAAGACGCCCGAGCGAACCGGCCGGTTTGGTCAATTGCTGCTGGCGCTCGGTCGCTTGCGTAACGATGTCGGCATTCACGGCTTGGCACGGGTTCAGCCACCAGGTCGGGCTCATAATGCAGGTCCTTTCAAAGTCAGGGGCAGGCCGGCGACGGTCAGCACTACTCGCTGACAGCGCTCGGCCAGAGCTTGATGCAGCCAACCGGCTTCATCGACGTAGCGGCGAGTCAATTCGCCCAGCGGCACGACACCCATTCCGGTCTCGTTGCTGACAAAAATGATTTCACCCGGCAGCGCGGCCAGGCAGTCAAGCAGGGCTTCACGCTCGGCGGCGAGACGCTCGGCGTCGTCGAGCATCAGCAGATTGGTCAGCCACAGGGTCAGGCAATCAACCAGCAGGCAGCGCTCGGCGTCGGCAGATTCGCGCAGCACGCGGGCCAGCTCCAAGGGTTCTTCGATGAGAGACCATTCGGCGGGTCGGCGCGCGCGGTGATGGGCGACGCGCTGGTTCATCTCGCCGTCGAGCGGCTGGCTGGTGGCGATGTAGGTCACGGCGAGATGGCTGTCGCTGGCGAGTTTTTCCGCCAGACGACTTTTGCCGGAGCGGGCGCCGCCGAGGATCAGTTGGAGCATGGGTTCATCCAAAAATGTGTGGTGAGACAACCGCCCCTTCGCGAGCAGGCTCGCTCCCACCGTTGATCGCATATCCCTGTGGGAGCGAGCCTGCTCGCGAAGAGGCCAGCCCGGACAACTCAAATCCCACAGAGCTGACGCAACAAATCGGTATCCAGATGATTCTCCACCAGATCCGCTAATCGTTCGATATCGCGCTCGCGCAAGCCGTGGTAATCGACCTCTTGCACATCACTCAACCCGGCCCAGCGCAACAACGTCGCGCTTGCCTCGGCGGATTCGAACAAGCCATGCAGATAGGTGCCGAACACCTGGCCATCGGCACTTTGCGCACCATCGCAACGACCGTCGTCCAAATGTACCGCCGGGTTCTCCAGCGCCGGCCCGGTGGTCACGCCAGCATGAATTTCATAACCGCTGACTTCAGCGTTTTCCAGCGCCAGCCGGCCATGCACATTGCGCAGTTGTTTCTCGGATTCAAGCTGCGTTTCAAACGCCAGCAGACCCAGACCCGCGCTGGAGCCGGCAATACCTTCAAGGCCGAGCGGGTCGTGCACCTGCTCACCGAGCATCTGCAGACCGCCGCAAATCCCCAGCACCTTGCCGCCGTAGCGCAGATGCCGATTGATCGCTGCGTCCCAGCCGTTGGCGCGCAGATAAGCCAGATCACTGCGCACGCTTTTCGAGCCCGGCAGGATGATCAGATCGGCAGGTGGAATCGCCTGCCCCGGGCCGACGAATTGCAGATCGACCTGCGGATGCAGACGCAGCGGGTCGAAGTCGGTGTGATTACTGATGCGCGGCAGCACCGGCACAACGACTTTCAAGACCTGCTCGGCCTTGTCGGTCTGGCGTTGGTCGATGCCGTCCTCGGCTTCAAGGTGCAGGTCCATCACGTAGGGCAACACGCCGACCACCGGTTTGCCGGTGCGCTGTTCGAGCCAGTCGAGGCCCGGTTGCAGCAAGGCGATGTCGCCGCGAAAGCGGTTGATGATGAAGCCTTTGACCCGCGCCTGTTCGCTTGGCGAAAGCAATTCCAGCGTGCCGACCAGATGCGCAAACACGCCACCGCGATTGATGTCGGCGATCAGCAGCACCGGGCAATCCACCGCTTCGGCAAAGCCCATGTTGGCAATGTCGCCGGCGCGCAGGTTGATCTCTGCTGGCGAACCCGCGCCTTCGACCATCACCAGCGGATACGTCGCGCTGAGCCGCGCGTGGGAAGCGAGCACCGCTTGCATCGCGATAGCTTTGTAATCGTGATAGGCAACGGCGTTCATCGTCGTCACGGCGCGGCCATGAATGATCACTTGTGCGCCGGTGTCGCTGTTGGGCTTGAGCAGTACCGGATTCATGTCAGTGTGCGGCTGAAGATGCGCCGCTTGCGCTTGCACCGCCTGCGCCCGGCCGATCTCGCCGCCGTCAGCCGTCACCGCGCTGTTGAGCGCCATGTTCTGCGGCTTGAACGGCACCACCGCCACGCCCTGGCGAGTGGCCCACCGACACAGCGCCGTCACCAGGGTGCTTTTACCGGCGTCGGAGGTGGTGCCTTGCACCATCAGCGTGGTCATGGTTTTTCCTTGGCGAAAGCTTGCAAAGCCTGTTCGAGGCGCAGTTCTTGCGCGGCATCGGCAGGCAGGCCGAAGCGCACACTGCTGTTGTGCGTGAAGAGGCGCAGGAGGATGCCGCGCCGGGCGAGGAACTCGTGCAGCGCTTCGGCGCGCTCGGTGATCAGCCACTGAAACAGCGCGCAGCCACCTTGCGGCGCGAAGCCACAACGGGTCAGCAACGCCGCCAAGCGCTCGCTCGCTTGGTCACTGCGAATCCGCTGACGGGTGTGGCCCTCGGTGTCTTGCAGGCACGCCGTGCCGAGCACTCGCGTCGGCCCGCTCACCGCCCACGGCCCGACCTGTTCGGCGAGCAGTTTGAGCAACTTGCGCTCGGCCAGAACGAAACCGAGGCGCACCCCGGCCAGACCGAAAAACTTGCCGAACGAACGCAACACCACCAGCCCGACCTGATGCGCATAGGGCGCCAGGCTCAGTTGCGGGGTGTTGTCCATGAATGCTTCATCGACCACCAGCCAGCCGCCGCGTTGCGCCAGCCGCGCATGCCAGTCGAGCAGGCGCGCCGGGGTCAGGCTCAGGCCGGTCGGATTGTTCGGGTTGACCACCACCAGCACGTCGAGGCTGTCGAGAAAGAACTCGACTTCCTGCTCCAGCACTTCACGGACGATATAACCGCTGCGCCGCCACGCTTCGGCATGCTCGGCATAGCACGGCGACAACACGCCGACCTTGCCGGCCCGGCGCAGACGCGGCAGCAACTGGATGGCCATTTGCGAACCAGCGACCGGCAACACCTGCGCGGCGCCGTAGTAGTCGCAGGCCGCCTGTTCCAGGCCGTCGTCGGTTTCCGGCAGGCGGGCCCAGGCGCGCAGCGGGATCTCCGGGATCGCAAATGGCCACGGCGCGAGGCCGCTGGACAAGTCGAGCCAGTCAGCCTCGGCAATTCCGTAATCGAGTGCAGCCTTGCGCAGCCGGCCACCGTGCTCAAGCATAAAATTCCGCCCCCAGGCAAAGCATCAGCAGCCATAACCATACGCCGCGCTGGACCAATTGCCAGCCACGGTCGATGGAGTCGGCGTCCGCCGGGGCGCCCTCGCCCAGTTGCGGGCGCTCGTGCAGTTCGCCGTGATAAATCGCCGGGCCACCCAGTTCGACGCCCAGCGCACCGGCACCTGCCGCCATCACCGGGCCGGCGTTGGGGCTATCCCACTGCGGCGCCTGGGTGCGCCAGCATTTGAGCGCGAGTCGGGTTTTGCCGAGCAGCGCGTAGGTCAACGCCACCAGACGCGCAGGAATGTAGTTCAACACGTCGTCGATCTTCGCCGCCGCCCAGCCGAAACGCTCGAAGCGTTCGTTGCGATAACCCCACATCGCATCGAGGGTATTGCTCAAGCGATACAGGACCACGCCCGGTGCGCCGGCGACGACAAACCAGAACAGCGCAGCGAACACCGCATCGCTGCCGTTTTCCAGCACTGACTCCGTGGCGGCGCGGGCTACGGCAGTGCTGTCGAGTTCATCGGTCTGACGGCTGACCAGATAACCGACACGCTTGCGCGCCTCGCCCAGATCATCAGCGCGCAACGCCGCCGCGACCGGCGCGACATGCTCGCCGAGGCTGCGCATGCCCAGGGCGCAATACAGCGCGAGAATCTCGACAATCCAGCCCACGTAGGGCGCCCAGGAAAATGCCGTGGCAAGCAAGGTCAGCGGCAGCACCGCGAGGACCCACGCGGTCACGCCATGGCTGCGCCAGCCACGACCGCCGGCGTTGAAGCGTTGCTCGATGCGCCCGGCGAAATTGCCGAACGCCACCAGCGGATGCCAGCGTTTCGGTTCACCGAGCAGCGCATCCAGCGCTACCGCAGCGACACTCAGCAACGCCACACTCATTGACTCACTCCCCAATAATTTTCATACAGCAACTCGTTCAGCGGCCGCGCCTGCGCCCAGCCTTCGAGCACCAGCATCGGCGCTGGATAGAATTCCTTCACCGGGCCCAGACACAGCACCGCCAGCGGCTTGGCACCGGCCGGCAACTTGAGTAAGTCCGCCAGGGCCTGCGGCTCGAACAGCGAGACCCAGCCCATGCCCAGGCCTTCGGCACGGGACGCCAGCCACAGATTCTGGATCGCGCAGGACAACGAGGCCATGTCCATTTCCGGCAACGTGCGCCGACCGAAGATGTGTTTATCGCGATCGTCCATCAGTGCCGCGACCAGCACTTCGGCGCAATCGTTGATGCCTTCGACCTTGAGCTGCATGAACTCATCGCTGCGCTCGCCGAGGGCTTCGGCGGTGCGGATGCGTTCTGCTTCCACCAGATCGCGGATCTGCCCGCGCAGAGCGCGATCGCTGATACGAATGAAGCGCCAGGGCTGCATCAGGCCGACGCTTGGGGCTTGGTGGGCGGCTTCCAACAAACGTCGCAGCAGTTGCGGCTCGACGCTGCCACCGGTGAAGTGGCGCATGTCGCGGCGTTCGGCGATGGCCTTGTAGACCGCAGCGCGTTCGGCTTCGGAGAATATGTTGTCGGTCATGGCCCTTTCGCGAGCAAGCTCGCTCCCACAGGGGATCTCATTTCTTCAGGAAGCTCACCATTCAATGTGGGAGCGAGCCTGCTCGCGAAGGCGACCTCACGATCTGGCGCAAACAATGCGGCCATCGCAGTCGGATTCGACGGAAAATAAAAGTGCACATAAGAAGCCGTCATCCGCCCCTCACGATAAACCGCCTCGGCCCCGCGCCCGCCATTCGGGCTAAGTCCACGGGCAATCGGCGTCAGCTCGGTGGTGGTCAGCGAATGATGATAGGTATGCCCACGCAAAGAACCTTCCGGCAATTCAACCGCCTGCAACGCCAGCGCCGCGAGACGCTTCTGCATCACCGCATCGCCCTTGAGCAAACCGACCAGTTCAGCGCGGGTGCCTTCCACGTCAGTCAGCGAATCAAGCAGATAAAGCATCCCGCCGCATTCGGCGAGCAACGGTTTGCCCGCCGCATGGTGCGCGCGGATGGCTGCAAGCATTGAGGTGTTTTGCGCCAGCGCGACGTGGTGCAACTCCGGATAACCGCCCGGCAGATACAGGCTGTCGGCGGCGGGCAATTGCGTGTCGCGGATCGGCGAGAAGAACTGCAGCTCGGCACCCATCGCCCGCAGCAGATCGAGGCTGGCACCATAGGTGAAGGCGAAAGCTTCGTCGCGGGCGACGGCGATGCGCACACCCTTTAATAGAGGCTCGGCAGCGATAACGTCAGGCGCGGCGAATTCCACGGCCGGTGGCAGCGCGACTTCGCAGCTGCTGGCCAGTGCATCGGCGGCCGCATCGAGGCGCAGATCCAGATCATTCAATTCGCTGGCCTGGACCAGGCCGAGGTGACGACTTGGCAATTCGATACCGGTCTCGCGGGACAACGCGCCGTACCAGCGCAGACCTTCGGTGAGGCTGCCTTCGAGCAATTGCGCGTGGCGCAAGGTGCCGACGCGGTTGGCCAGCACACCGGCAAAGGGCAAGTCCGGCTGATACTTCGCCAGGCCCAGCGCCAAAGCGCCGAAGGTCTGCGCCATGGCAGTGCCGTCGATCACGCCAAGCACCGGCACGCCGAAGTGCCGCGCCAGATCAGCACTGGACGGCGTGCCGTCGAACAGGCCCATCACGCCCTCGATCAGAATCAGATCAGCCTCGGCGGCGGCTTCCCACAACAGCCGGCGACTTTCCTGCTCGCCGACCATCCACATGTCCAATTGATACACCGGCGCACCGCTGGCGCGCTCGAGAATCATCGGGTCGAGAAAGTCCGGGCCGCATTTGAACACGCGCACCTTGCGCCCCTGGTTGCGATGCAAACGGGCGAGCGCGGCGGTGACGGTGGTCTTGCCCTGACCGGAGGCCGGCGCGGCGATGAGCACCGCCGGGCAGTGACGTGGTTGCTTCAAAGTTCGACGCCTTTCTGCGCTTTGATCCCGGCCTGGAAAGCGTGCTTGAGCATGCCCATTTCGGTGACCGTGTCGCCCATCTCGATCATTTCCGGCTTGGCGCCGCGACCGGTGACGACCACATGTTGCATCGGCGGGCGCGCCTGCAAATCGCTGAGCACCTGATCGAGGTCGAGGTAGCCGTGCTTGAGGGCGATGTTCAACTCGTCGAGCACCACCAGACCGATCGACGGATCACGCAACAATTCGCGGGAGACGTCCCAGGCCGCAGTCGCAGCGGCGATATCGCGCTGGCGATCCTGGGTTTCCCAAGTGAAGCCTTCACCCATGACGTGAAAACGCACCTGCTCGGGGAAGCGGCGGAAGAACAATTCCTCGCCGGTGCTGTTGCGGCCTTTGATGAACTGCACCACGCCGCACTGCATGCCGTGGCCCATGGCACGGGCGAGCATGCCGAACGCCGAACTGCTCTTGCCTTTGCCATTGCCGGTCAGCACCAGCACCAGGCCGCACTCGTCGGGCGAATTGGCGATGCGTTCGTCGATCACGGCTTTCTTGCGCTGCATGCGCGCCAGATGGCGCTCGTCGCGGTCGGGGGAATCAGTCATGGGGAGCTCTCCGTTGAGGCTGGATAACGGCGGGCAGGCACAAGAATAGACGGCAAAAAGCCTGGCATCGCCCACCGTGATGCCGCTGAGATGGATCAGGCCGGTCTCCGGGCTCATGAGCGGCGTTTCGCCGGACTGCGCGCCTTCCCGCTTTGAGCAGTGGCATTTCACGCAATCTTCACTCATTTACCGTTGCGGGGGCAGCGCCGGGATCGTCGTGGCTTCGCTTGAAGTCCACGCTCACCGGCTTCCCTGTTTCACTCTGTCGACACTGGGCCACAGAGCACCTGAAACAAGCGGCGAAGGTTAGAGGGTTGGGGGTGGAGCGTCAATTGAAGAGGCGCTTTGCGCGCGAATAACTGCCGCTGATCCATTGTGCAGCGGCAATATTGTGCCAGACTGTGACAAGTGATATCAAAGAGCCATGCTTTTCTCGACAATCTCACCACAACAATAAGGATGACGACGATGCAAGGCATGATCATCAGCAACCCGCGCCTGGAATTTCTGCGCCCGGTGCTGGAACGCTGGCTTGACTGTATCGATCGCTACAACAGCGTGCGCGGCGACAATGA
Organism: Pseudomonas sp. HN2; assembly: GCF_020736465.1. Classification (NCBI taxonomy): domain Bacteria; kingdom Pseudomonadati; phylum Pseudomonadota; class Gammaproteobacteria; order Pseudomonadales; family Pseudomonadaceae; genus Pseudomonas; species Pseudomonas sp. HN2. The sequence goes on along the minus strand of NZ_CP085885.1, from coordinate 1,805,727 downwards.
CGCGCCGTACTGGCACGACGAAAAAGCCAACCTCGGCTTGCTTTCAGCGGCGGCGTGGATGGCTGAAATGGTCACGCTAAACGACACGGCCACGCGTAAACAGAGCGAAGAAGGCGAGCGCAATGCCCGCGCCGATCTGCTGATTGCCGGCAGCGAAGACCGCGCGTACATTCAGGCCACGCAACGCTGGCCACGGGTCAACAACCTCAACCTGACCCAGGCGCTGCTCGACATCACCGTGGATGCCAGGCGCATCAGCTACGCCAGCGACCTGAAGCTCGGCTGCCTCTTCGTCGCCCCGCAAAAAGCCCAGCACAGCGCCAGCCCCGAAGAGCTGCAGGACATGGTCGACGACTTGCAAAAAGAGCACACCTGCGCCGTAGCCTGGTATTTCCCTTACGCCTATCGCAAATTGCACAGCGAAGCGGGCAACTATCATCCAGGCATCGCCGTGCTGTTCAAGGAAGCCCGCGGCTGAGCAGTTGAACCATCGGGCCTGCGCCCTCCTCTATGATTAGGAATGCATTCATAGGGAAGATCAGCAATGCGCAAGGCCCAACTCGCTCTTATCATCGCCGTCGCCGGCGGGCTCGCCGCCTGCGGTGAAACCTCCAGCCTGCAAGTCTCCGATGGCACCGGCCCGTCACCGAAACTGCCCGAACCGAACAAGACGCTGATCCCGACAGTGAACATCGCCCCGGCGGTGGGCTGGCCGGAAGGTGCGAAACCGACCGCAGCGGCCGGCACTCAGGTCGCCGCGTTTGCCGAAGGCCTCGATCACCCGCGCTGGCTGTATGTGCTGCCCAACGGCGATGTGCTGGTGGCGGAAACCAACGCGCCGCCCAAACCCGATGACAGCAAAGGCATTCGCGGCTGGGTCATGAAGAAAGTCATGGGCAAGGCCGGCGCTGGCGTGCCGAGCCCGAACCGCATCACCCTGCTGCGTGATGCCGACCACGATGGCGTCGCAGAAACCCGCACGGTGTTTCTGCAAAACCTCAACTCGCCGTTTGGCATGACGCTGGTCGGCAACGACCTGTATGTGGCCGACACCGATCGCCTGCTGCGCTTCAACTACGAGCCGGGCGCCACCGAGATCAAAACCCAACCGATCAAAGTCGTCGATCTGCCGGGTGGCACGCTGAATCACCACTGGACCAAAAACGTTATTGCGAGCAAGGACGGCAACAAGTTGTACGTCACGGTCGGCTCGAACAGCAACGTCGGCGAAAACGGTCTGGATCAGGAAGAAGGCCGCGCGGCGATCTGGGAAGTCGACCGCGCAACCGGCAATCACCGGATCTTCGCCTCGGGCATCCGCAACCCCAACGGCCTCGCTTGGGAACCCACCAGCGGCGCGCTGTGGACGGCGGTCAACGAGCGTGACGAAATCGGCAGCGACCTGGTGCCGGACTACATCACCTCGGTCAAGGACGGCGGTTTCTATGGCTGGCCGTTCAGCTATTACGGCCAGCACGTCGATGTTCGGGTCAAACCGCAGAACCTCGATCTGGTGGCCAAGGCCATCGCCCCGGATTACGCCGTCGGCCCGCACACCGCTTCGCTGGGCCTGACCTTCGCCGAGGGCAACAGCCTGCCGGCGCAATTCAAGGAAGGCGCGTTCATTGGCCAGCATGGCTCGTGGAACCGCAAACCGCACAGCGGCTACAAAGTGATTTTCGTACCGTTCACTGGCGGCAAGCCGACCGGTCAACCGGTGGATGTGCTGACCGGTTTCCTCGACAAGGACGAGAACGCGCTCGGCCGCCCGGTGGGCGTGGTGATCGATCAGCAAGGTGGTTTGCTGGTGGCGGATGATGTGGGCAACAAGGTGTGGCGCGTTTCGGCCAGTAAATAAGCTGAGCGCAACGCAAAAATGTGGGAGCGAGCCTGCTCGCGAAAACGGTATATCAGTCAAATCATAGTCGACTGACACTCCGCCTTCGCGAGCAGGCTCGCTCCCCAGTTCGTTATGTGTGCGAGCTAGGGGTTATGCGCCAACTGCCCCGGCTGCAACACCCGCTTGGCGCTCAGATACGCTTTCTGCCAGTAGGCCTTCGACAGGCTGTCGAGCTTGACCGTGCCGCCCGTGGCAGGTGCATGCACGAAGCGCCCCTCGCCCACGTAAATACCCGCATGACTGACCTGCGAACCGCCATTGGTGGCGAAGAAGATCAGGTCGCCGGTCTGCAAGCCTTCCTTGCCGACATTCGGCGCCTGCATGACGATCATTTCGCGGGTCGAGCGTGGCAGGGAAATCCCCGCCGCGTCGCGGTAGACGAAACCGATCAGGCCACTGCAATCAAAACCCGAATCCGGCGTATTGCCGCCCCAACGATACGGCGTACCGACCAGGCCGAGGGCACGGAACAGCACGTCTTCCGCGGCGGGAGAAAAGGCTTGCGAGGGAGCGAACACGATCGGCGCACGAACCACGGGGGCTGGCGGCGGTGTGCGGCTGGCGCAGGCGCTGAGCAGCGCGGCGCAAAGAATCAAGGTGAGGCGGGCCGACATCGTCATAAGCAGAACATCCTGATCTCGCTGCGGCTTTCTCTGCCGAATGGACAGAAACAAAACCGCCTGCGTCATGACGCAGGCGGTTTGCCATCAATATAGATTCAGGATTCTAGCGGCTACGCGGCAAACTTCAAGTAAGACTTTAACTTCACCTTGTAAAGTTTAGGTCTACTCCGTTGCCGGACCGTATTGTCGCCGCGAACGCAGCGACATCGGGCTTACTTGCGAGCAGTGACCACGGTCGGCGCCATGGCGAGTGCACGCTTGGCTTCGATGAAGGTCTTGCTCCAGTAGCTGTCACCCAGGCTGTCGATGCGAACACCGCCGCTGCGACGACTGCTGGAGTGGATGAACTGGTTGTCGCCCAGGTAGATACCGGCGTGACTGACACGACCGCGACGACCATTGGTGGCGAAGAACAGCAGATCACCCGGCTCAAGGTTGCTGCGCGACACCAGCGGCGCGTCAACGTTGATCATTTCGCGGGTGGAGCGCGGCAGGTTCATGCCCGCCTCTTCGCGGAACAGGTAACCAATGAAACCGCTGCAATCGAAACCGGCTTCAGAGGTACCGCCGAAACGGTAACGTGTACCGATCAGGGACATGCCGCGTTCGAGGATGCTGTCAGCCAGCACAGGCAGCTGATAAGGCTTGCTGCCGTTGAACTGGTTGAGTTCTTTTTCGGTGTCCAGCTCTTCCTGGTAAATAACGGAAGACTGGGCAGTGGCAGAATTCTTGACCTGTTGCGGCGGCTCTTGAACCGGAGAATGAGCAGCACAACCGAATAACAGGGTAACGAGTGCGAGAGGCACGAGGGGTGCGAAGCGCTTTAGCATGGGCACGACCGTGGCTGATAGTTGTAAAGAAGCCGAGACTATGCCCGCTATCGTCCTCATTTGCAAATTCAATCGAACTTTATGTGACTTCCCGGTTTCGCGTTTACATCTAAGCGCTTAACTTGCCTGGCCAGCCAATCGTCGCTCGCAGGGGGATTTTCTGGCGCCTGAAAGCTGGCAAAAGCCCACCATCACCAGCCCAGAGTTTCCTTGAGGAAGGGAATGGTCAGCTTGCGTTGCGCCTGCAAAGAGGCCTGATCGAGCTGCTCGAGCAGATCGAACAACGCGCTCATGCTGCGCGTGCCGCGAGTCAGAATGAAATGCCCGACTTCATCGGTCAGGTGCAGACCGCGACGCGAGGCGCGCAATTGCAGCGCACGCAATTTGTCTTCATCGGAAAGCGGGCGCATCTGAAAAATCAGGGCCAGGGTCAGGCGTGATTTCAGGTCAGCCAGCTTCACTGGCAATTCGCGTGGTGAAGTGGATGCAGCGATCAGCAGGCGCCGGCCGCTGTCCCGCAGACGGTTGAACAGATGAAACATCGCCTCTTCCCAGTCCGCCTTGCCGGCAATCACCTGCAAATCATCCAGGCAGACCAGTTCGTACTGTTCAAGGTTGTCGAGGATTTCTACGCCGCGGTCCATCAACTCGGCCAGCGGCAGATACACCGCCGGTTCGCCCATCTGCTCGAAGCGCAGGCACGCTGCCTGCAACAGATGCGTACGCCCGACACCGTGCTTGCCCCACAGGTAGATCAGGCTCTCCGTCCACCCGGCGTCGGCTTCGCAGAGACGCTCGACATAGCCGAGTGCAGCGGCATTGGCGCCTGGGTAGTAGTTGATGAAGGTGGCGTCGTCACGCAGACGCACACCTAGGGGCAGCTGAATCGGTTTCATGCTGACTGAACAGTTCTCAAAGGAACCGTTAGTGGCCTCTGTGTAAAGTTTGCGAAGTTTATACCCGTGAGGCTGAGCGCACAATGCGACAGACTCCAAGCAAAATCAAAGGTTTGCGTTGAAGCACTGGTTTTGTGACGGATTCTCTGGCGCCCTCGCCCGTACGACACCGGGCAGCCCGGCCAAAGGCCCGGCCGCCCGCGACATCACAGCTCGGGTTCGTCAACGCCGCTGTAGATCTCGGAATCCTTGTACAGAACGTGGACATGCCGCACCAGCACCATGATCACCGCCGCCACCGGCAGCGCCAGCAGCACGCCGGTGAACCCGAACAGCTCGCCACCCGCGAGGATGGCAAAGATCACCGCCACCGGGTGCAGGCCGATTCGGTCCCCGACCAGCAGCGGCGTCAGCACCATGCCTTCCAGCGCCTGACCGACCATGAACACCGCGACAATCCCGACCATCGGGTAGAGATCGCCACCGAACTGGAACAACCCGGCGATCAATGCCGCGCCGATGCCGATGACAAAACCCATGTACGGCACGATCGCCGCCAGACCGGCAATCAGGCCGATCAACAGCCCCAGTTCCAGACCGACGATCATCAGGCCAGCCGCGTAAATCACCCCCAGCGCAACCATCACCAGCAACTGGCCACGCACGAATGCACCGAGTACCTCGTGGCACTCACCCGCCAGCGCCACCACGCGTTCTTCGCGATCACGCGGCAGCAGGCTGCGGATCTTGCCCATCATCACGTCCCAGTCGCGCAACAGATAGAAGCTGACTACCGGGATGAGCACCAGATTCGCCAGCCAGCCGATCAGCGCCAGGCTCGAGGCCGTGGCCTGGCTCAGCACCACGCCGACGATGTCGGTGGTCTGGCCCATGTGTTCGCTGATTGCGGCTTTGACCTTGTCGAACTTCCAGAAACCGTCCGACAGGCCCAGTTTCGCCTGCGCCCATGGCACAGCGGTGTGCTGCAACCAGTCGAGCATCTGCGGCGCCAGCTCGTACAGACGCAGCAATTGCTTGGCGAGCATCGGCACCAGCACCAGCATCAACGCGGTGACGATCAGGGTGAACAAGGCAAACACGGCAATCACGCCCCAAGTTCGCGACAAACCGAGCCGCTCCAGGCGATCCACCAGCGGATCGAACAGATAAGCCAGCAACAACGCGACCAGAAACGGCGTGAGGATCGGGTGCAGCAACCATACAAACGCGCAAAGCAGGATTACCCCACCGAGCCAGAACCAACGCCGCGTATCGGCCATTTACCACTCCTGATGCTTCTATATAAGGAAAAGACTTACCAACGAAACCGCAACGACGGTGCCACCGCTGCCGGGGTTGGCGCTGCAACCGCCGGCGCACCCTCGACGGCTGGCTGCACAGGTGCCGCTGGAACCGCCGCTTCGGCAGGCAGCTCCTGCAATTTCGCCAGCGACAATTGCGCGCGCAACTGATCGGCGCTGCCATTGACCCGATAGACGATGCGATCGCCCTGCACGCTCTGCAGACGCACGCCGAACGGTTCGAGTAACCGCAGCAGCGCCGCATAATGCTCCAGATTCATGCCCTGCACTTCCAGAGTCTGCTGACCCGATGCGCCGGGCTTGGCAACGAATCGCGGCGCCAGACGCTCGGCCACCGCCAGCATCACCGCATCGGCAACCGCAGCCTGGTCGGCGCCCTGCACGCTGCCGGCCTCTTTCTGATCGCCGAGCCACAGCCGCCATTTCGCCTGCCACTGCCCGCTCTCTTCACGGGCATGCACCGCGAGCAAGGCGTCAGCGTTGTAGCGTTCCGAAGCACTGCGCAGGGGCGCGGGATCAGCACTTTCCAGCGCCGGCGCAGTGGCGACGAGTTGTTCGCTGAGATCCGCCAGCGGCAGACGCAGTGGCAAACCGCGATGTTGCGCAGCCGTGCGCAACGTTGAGGCAGCGGCCTGACCGTCACCGACCAGACTCGCACCTTCAGTCGAATCGTTCAGCCACCAGCTCAAAATCGACGGCCGACTGGCGCCCCACACCGGCAGCCCGGCGCGGCGCAACGCCTGCTCGGTGGTTGCCGGATCGAAATCGACTTTCAGCACTTCCGGGGGGCCGGCATCGAAACCGAACTGGCTGATGATCTGCTGCGGGTCCTTGCGGATCGGTGCCAGCCCCGGGCTCTGCGCGGCTTTCGGGTCGCCGGTCAGGCGCAGCACCAGGGTATCGAGCGCTGCCTGCGTGGCGCGATCGCGCTCTTGCGCAGCCTGGCCGTTGACCGGCTGACGCACCTGATAAAGGCCTTTGAGGTTTTCGGCATGGCTCGCCAGGCTGACCAGTGTCAGGCAGCCCACAAATAAAAATTTACAAAAACGCATGGAAAATTCCCGTCGACAGGAGCGGCTGGAACACGCCGCGTGAACCGTTTGAGCAAGGCTGTGACCCCCTCCTCGGGCAAAACATTCACACGGTAGCGGTAAGTTTTTGCACAGTCCTAACGATAGACGGTTAATCGCCACACCTTATACAGGCAGTCATCCCCTGCGATTGCAAAAAATTTCCGCCGATATGGCCCTGCCCGTCGGTGCGAGGATGGCCGCTGCCCCTCAAGCCTGATAAAATCGCGCGCCTTCGCAGACCGGCAACAGCCGGGCCCCTCGAAACTCGCGTGAGGCGATCGCCCATCGAGTTCGACGTTCCCGCTGGACTCGGTCGTTACCCCCTGAATCCCCTCCCCTAAAGGCCTGGATCATGAGCAAGCAACCCTCCCTGAGCTACAAGGACGCCGGTGTAGACATCGACGCCGGTGAAGCATTGGTCGAACGCATCAAGAGCGTCGCCAAGCGCACTGCGCGCCCGGAAGTCATGGGCGGCCTGGGCGGTTTCGGCGCCCTCTGCGAAATCCCGGCCGGCTACAAGCAGCCGGTGCTGGTCTCCGGCACCGACGGCGTCGGCACCAAGCTGCGTCTGGCGCTGAACCTGAACAAGCACGACAGCATCGGCATCGACCTGGTCGCCATGTGCGTCAACGACCTGGTGGTGTGCGGCGCCGAGCCGCTGTTCTTCCTTGACTACTACGCCACCGGCAAACTCAACGTCGACACCGCTGCCCAGGTTGTGACCGGCATCGGCGCTGGCTGCGAACTGTCGGGTTGCTCGCTGGTCGGCGGCGAAACCGCTGAAATGCCAGGCATGTACGAAGGCGAAGACTACGACCTGGCCGGCTTCTGCGTTGGCGTCGTGGAAAAATCGGAAATCATCGACGGCTCGAAAGTCGCCACCGGTGACGCGCTGATCGCCCTGCCATCGTCCGGCCCACACTCCAACGGCTACTCGCTGATCCGCAAGATCATCGAAGTCTCCGGCGCCGACATCGAGAACACCCAGCTCGACGGCAAACCGCTGACCGACCTGCTGATGGCCCCGACCCGCATCTACGTCAAGCCACTGCTCAAGCTGATCAAAGACACTGGCGCGGTCAAGGCCATGGCCCACATCACCGGTGGCGGCCTGCTCGACAACATTCCGCGCGTACTGCCAAAAGGCGCTCAGGCTGTAGTTGATGTTGCCAGCTGGACTCGCCCGGCCGTGTTCGACTGGCTGCAAGAGAAAGGCAACGTTGACGAAACCGAGATGCACCGCGTGCTCAACTGCGGCGTCGGCATGGTCATCTGCGTGGCTCAGGAGCACGTCGAAGTTGCCCTGAACACCCTGCGTGACGCCGGCGAGCAGCCTTGGGTCATCGGTCAGATCGCCGTGGCCGCCGAAGGCGCTGCGCAGGTCGAGCTGAAGAACCTCAAGGCCCACTGATGCCAAAGCCCTGTGATGTCGTGGTGCTGTTGTCCGGCACCGGCAGTAACTTGCAGGCTCTGATCGACAGCACGCGGACCGGCGACAGCCCGGTCCGCATCGCTGCGGTGATTTCCAACCGCGCCGACGCCTACGGCCTGCAACGCGCCCGCGACGCGGGTATCGCCACCCGCTCGCTGGATCACAAGGCATTCGAGGGCCGCGAGGCCTTCGATGCCGCGCTGATCGAACTGATCGATCAATTCAACCCGAAACTCGTGGTACTGGCAGGTTTCATGCGCATTCTCAGCGCTGATTTCGTTCGCCACTATCAGGGTCGCCTGCTCAACATCCACCCGTCGTTGCTGCCCAAATACAAAGGGTTACACACTCATCAGCGCGCGCTGGAGGCCGGCGACACGGAACATGGCTGCTCCGTACACTTTGTCACCGAGGAACTCGATGGCGGACCACTGGTCGTACAGGCAGTATTACCGGTAGAGTTGCACGACACGCCGCAGAGTCTGGCGCAACGAGTCCACGCTCAGGAACACCTGATCTATCCGATGGCGGTACGCTGGTTTGCCGAAGGCAGACTGACACTCGGAGACCAGGGTGCTTTACTCGACGGCCAGCTACTCGCCGCCAGCGGCCACTTGATTCGAAACTAGGAGATATTATGCGTCGCGCCCTGCTCTTCGCCTGCGCTCTGCTCGCCCTGCCCTTCGCGCAGGCAGCGGACCTTCAACCGTTCTCCGCCAGCTACACCGCCGACTGGAAGCAGCTGCCCATGAGCGGCACCGCCGAACGCAGCCTGACCAAGGAAGCCAACGGCGTCTGGAAACTCAGCTTCAAGGCGTCGATGATGATCGCCAGCCTGACCGAAGAAAGCACCCTGAAGCTGGACAAGGACACCTTGCTGCCGCAGTCCTACCACTTCGAACGCGGCGGTCTGGGCAAAGCGAAAAAGGCTGATCTGGACTTCGACTGGGCCAATAAGCTGGTGACCGGCACCGACCGTGGCGACGCGGTGAAGATCCCGCTGAACCGTGGCATGGTCGACAAGTCGACCTACCAGCTGGCGCTGCAACATGACGTCGCCGCCGGCAAGAAAAGCATGAGCTATCAGGTCGTCGATGATGGCGAAGTCGATACCTACGACTTCCGCGTACTGGGTTCGGAAAAGGTCGACACCAAGGCCGGCCAGATCGACGCGATCAAGGTCGAACGCGTGCGCGACCCGACACAAAGCAAGCGCATCACCGTGCTGTGGTTCGCCAAGGATTGGGATTACCTGTTGGTGCGTCTGCAGCAGGTCGAGACTGACGGCAAGGAGTACAACATCATGCTCCAGGACGGCACGGTCAACGGCAAGACTGTCAAAGGCAGCTGATCCATAGCAGAACAAAGAGCCCCGCGAATGCGGGGCTTTTGTTTATCTGCTCAACGATACTGCGCGGCGGCCCTACCCCTCACCCCAGCCCTCTCCCGAGGGAGAGGAAGCCGAGCGAGGTGCCTGCCGCTATCCATCGACCTGAGAAACCGAGTCGAATATGGATTGCAAAGCATCGCACGATCAGTCCCCTCTCCCTCCGGGAGAGGGTTAGGGTGAGGGGCTTTTGAAGGTCAAACTCAGACAGAAAACCGCGCCACCATCCCATTCAGATCCACTGCCAAACGCGACAGATCCTGACTCGCAGCACTGGTCTGATTGGCCCCCGCCGAGGTCTGCATCGCCAGATCCCGGATGTTCATCAGATTGCGATCCACCTCGCGCGCCACCGCGGCTTGTTCTTCCGAGGCACTGGCGATCACCAGGTTGCGCTCGTTGATCAAGGTGAACGCCGAGGCAATTTCCTCCAGAGCAGAACCTGCGCTCTTGGCTAATTCCAGGGTCGAACGCGCCCGTGCGTTGCTTTGCTGCATTGAGCTGACAGCCGAATCGGTGCCCTGCTGGATCCCGCCGATCATCTGCTCGATTTCCTGAGTCGACTGCTGAGTGCGATGAGCCAGCGCGCGCACTTCATCGGCAACCACCGCAAAGCCACGCCCGGCATCGCCGGCGCGGGCCGCTTCGATCGCGGCGTTGAGGGCGAGCAGATTGGTCTGTTCAGCAATCGAGCGAATCACGTCCAGCACTTTGCTGATGCCATGAACCTTTTGCGCCAACGCTTCAACCTGCGCCGCGTTGTTGGTGACGTCACCGGCGAGAAACTCGATCGACGTCACCGTCTGCTGCACCTGCTCGCGACCTTGCCGAGCGATGCGGTCGGATTCGCGGGAAGCTTCGGACGTGGCGACAGCGTTGTTCGCCACCTCTTCCACCGCAGCCGTCATCTGATTGACCGCCGTGGCGGCCTGCTCGATTTCCTGACTTTGCTGGTGCAGACCGCGCGTGGCGTCTTCAGTGACACTGCTCAACTCCTCGGCCGCCGAGGCCAGTTGCGTGGACGACTCGGAGATGCGCCGGATCGTGTCGCGCAGATTGTGCTGCATGCTTTTCAGCGCTTGCAGCAAGCGCGCCGGTTCGTCTTTGCCTGCGATGTGAATATCACCGGTCAAATCCCCGCTGGCCACCACTTCAGCCACGCTGAGCGATTGCGACAATGGCACGACGATGCTGCGTGTCAGCAGCAGTGCCAGGCCAATGGTGATCAGTGCGGCCATGGCGATCATCACCCCGACCCACACCCGCGATTGACTGAACACCAACCGTGCAGCCTCGGTGGCCAGGTTGGCGTTGTGTTTATTCATCTCGACCAGATCGCGCAGAGTCACGGCAATCTCATCGGCCAGTGGACTCATCTGATCATTGAGAATCGCGGAGGCCTCAGCGACCCGATTCTGCGCTGACAGCTGTAGGACTTGTGCCTGCAGCTCGAGGTATTTGTGCTCGGCAACCTTGAAGCGATCAAACAGCGCACGCTCTTCAGGCAAGGCGATCAACCGGTCATAGCGCTGCTGCGCTTCGCTCAAGCCACTGCGCAGTTCGTTGAGCTTGGCGACGTTCTGCTCCAGTGCCTTGGGGTCACGGTTGAGCAACAGGCGCATGGTCAATGCGCGCAGACGCAGCATGTCCTGACTCATTTCCCCGACCGCCATCACGCTTGGCAGCCAGTTGTTGTCGACTTCATCGGACTGCGCACGCATGTTCGACATTTGCAGCAAGGCGAACGCCCCAAGGGCGAACACCATCAAGGCCAGCAGGCCGAAACCCAGACCGGCGCGCGGGGCAATATTGAGACTACGGATATTCATGACACTGGCTCCTTCCAAAAAGCGCTGCATCAGCCTGCAGCGGGTTGCTTTAGAAGGTATCGGCATTGCAAGAAAATTGCGTAAGACGAAAAGGCGATAGGCAGACGAGCGGCTAGTTCGAACCCCTGGCCTTGACGTTTCAGCGCTGACTAGCGGTTCTGCCTGGATCGCGGGGCAGTATGGCCAGGAAGTTGTCACGAGCGACTTTACGCGCCACCCCTTCCGGCAAGGCATCCAGGAACGGGCGGTAAGCGTGCATCTCCTTACCGAGCTTGTTGAATCGTCCTACCACGTCAGAGCCAAGCATGAAGCGCTCGGGGTATTTCTCCACCAGCGCCAGCCATTCCGCGCGCGGCTTGCCCTGCTCGTCCAACAGGTACGGCGTGAGCATGCTCCACGACAGGTCGATAAACAGATTCGGATAGGCCTCAAGCATGCGCGTCAGGGTCGGCAAGAGAAACGGCAACTGGGTCTGATGCCGATGAATCTCGGCGCTGGTACCGGCATGCGCCCAGATGAATCGTGTGTGCGGGTGATTGCGCAGCGGCTCTTCCACTTCCTTCAGGTACAGCGGATTTTTCTCACGCTTGGAGGTGATGTTGGAATGCAGCATCACCGGCAGATCGTTTTCCGCGGCGAGGTGATAGATCTTGGTCATTGCCTCGTTGTTGGCCCGGGGCGTGTCGCCGGAGGTCAGCGCCGTCAGATCGTCGTGCCGGGTAAACACCTCGCCGATGCCCTGCCACAACCCCGGATACAGGTCGAGCATGCGCTGGATGTGCGCAGCGGAGTTTTTGTCGTTGGGATTGAAGCCGGACAGGAACGGATGAAAGTACTGGCGCTGCTCCGGCGCGAGTTTTTGCACCGCGTCGGCGATGATCACGTCGGTGGCGCTGTACCAATAGGCATCGGCATCATCACCGGCGTAGTAACGCGGGCGCTTGGGTTCGTCTTCATGCCATTTCTTCGCCACGGGAATGCCGGAAATCATCACGTGCTCGATGGAGTTTTCCTTCATGGCCGTAAGCAATTTCTGCATGCCGGCGCTTTCCTGGAAAAAATCCACGTAATGCAGGTGCGCATCGCTGTAGGTGTATTCGCGGGCGCCCGCGCTTCCAGCGAACAGCAGCAGACAGGCAAGACTCAGACGAGACAAGGACACAAGTAATCTCCGGCAGATGGGCATAGCCTAGACCGCGCCCGAACGACAAGGGTTCATCCCTGCCAAAAAGCGGAACGCCAACTGCCGGGAATGCTCTATAACTGCAAGGTCTGTTTTGATCGAACGATTTTTCCTGCCGCCTGTGAGGTTTCCATGACTGTCACCGTCAATACCGTCTCTGCCGAAGGTTTTCGTCATACCGTCCAGATCGACGATCACGAATTGTTTGCCGACGTACCGAAAACCGCCGGCGGTGAAGGCACCGCGCCGGAGCCGCACGACTACTTCGATGCCGCTCTCGGTGCCTGCAAAGCGCTGACCCTGAAAATGTACGCGAAGAAAAAAGACATCCCGCTCACCGGCGTGGGTGTCGAAGTCAAGCGCGACAACAGCGAAGAGCAGAAAGGCAAATACGCCCTGCACGTCACCCTGACGCTCAAAGGCGTACTGACCGACGCCCAGCGCGAGGAACTGCTGCGTGTGGCCGATCGCTGCCCGATTCACAAGCTGATGACCACCAGCGAAGTCAGCATCGAAACCCACGCGCCACAAGGCTTCGACAGCCAATAATCCTCCCGATGCCAGCGGCGGGTTATGCTTCTGGCATCACCCGCTCAGCCTGGAATGCACCATGGACATGCCACTCCTGATCATCCGCCCACGCGCCGAAGACGTCGAAGGCCAGCCGATCCTGCGCCCGCTGCCGTCAGCCAAATGCCGCAACGTCGGGCCTTTCGTGTTTTTCGACCACATGCTCGAAACGATTTATCCGACGGGCAAAGGGATGGACATCCGACAGCACCCGCACATCGGTCTGTCGACCCTGACCTATCTGTTCGAAGGGCAACTGCAGCACAAAGACAGTCTTGGCTCCGATCAGGTGGTCGGTGCTGGCGATGTCAGCTGGATGACCGCTGGCAGCGCCATCGCCCATGTCGAGCGCACCCCTGCGCCGCTGCTTGCCGAGACCTTCACCTTGCATGGCTTGCAAGTCTGGCTGGCCTCACCCAGGGAATACGAACAGGGCCCGGGGCATTACAGCCATCACCCGGCTGCGACACTTCCGGTCAGCGATAACCTTGGCGTGCAGATTCGGATGATTGCCGGGTCAGGTTTTTGCCTGGAATCGCCAGTGCCGGTGCTTGCTCCTACGCTGTATGCCGAAGTGAAAATGCAGACTGCGACCACACTGCTGATTCCGACCGAGCATCAAGAGCGCGCGGTGTATGTGTTGAGCGGCGATGCGCAATTGAATGGCGAGGCGGTTGAGCCGCATGCGCTGGTGGTGTTGCCCGCTGGCGAAGAAATGAGTCTGTTTGCTGAAAGCGATGTACACGCGGTGGTGTTCGGCGGTGCGCCGCTGGACGGTCCGAGACGGATCAACTGGAATTTCGTCGCCAGTGATCCGGCGGCGATTGATGAAGCCAGGCGGAAGTGGGCGGCTAAGGACTGGCCGACGGTGCCGGGGGAAGTCGAGCGGATCGAACTACCGCGCTAGGCCGCTTACCCTCACCCCAGCCCTCTCCCAGAGGGAGAGGGAGCCGACCGAGGTGTCTTGCGTTATACATCGACCTGAAAAATCCCGGCGATTATGGATTCGCCTATTCACGTTCAGGTCGACGTCACTCCCGAGCCCCCCCAATCAGTCCCCTCTCCCAGAAGTAGAGGGAGCCGAACGAGCTGGCTTGCGTTATACATCGACCTGAAAAATCCCGGCGATTATGGATTCGCCTATTCACGTTCAGGTCGACGTCACTCCCGAGCACCCCCCAATCAGCCCCCTCTCCCAGAGGGAGAGGGAGCCGACCGAGCTGGCTTGCGTTATACATCGACCTGAAAAATCCCGGCGATTATGGATTCGCCTATTCACGTTCAGATCGACGTCACTCCCGAGCATCCCCCAATCAGTCCCCTCTCCCTCCGGGAGAGGGCTAGGGTGAGGGGCTTTTCGCTTTTAGCCGTTGAACACTTCATCCAGCAGATCATGCATCGACTTGAACGCGCGCTTGGCGGTCTTTGCGTCGTACATCATTTTGCCCGGCACGTTGGCGTGCGGATCGGTAAACGAGTGCACCGCACCGCCGTAGCTGAGCAGTTGCCAATCGACGTTCGCCGCGTTCATTTCATCTTCGAACGCCGGCAGTTGCTCCTTCGGCACCAACGGATCGGATGCGCCATGCAGCACCAGCACCGAGCCCTTGATGTTCTGCGCATCCGCCGGATTCGGCGAATCCAGCGTGCCGTGGAATGACACCGCCGCTTTCACAGGCGCGCCAGTGCGAGCCAGGTCCAGCGCGCAGCAACCACCGAAGCAGAAACCGAACACCGCCAGTTTCGACGTATCAACCGTTGCTTCGCCCTGGCTTTGCAATTGCTCGAAGGCCATTTGCAGACGTTTGCGCAGCAGCGCACGGTCGTCCTTGAGCGGCATCATCGCTGCCAGCGCCTCATCAGCATTCTGCGGACGCACGGTCTGGCCGTAGACATCTGCGATCAGTACCACGTAACCCTCGGCGGCCACCGCTTTGGCGATGTCTTCGGCGCCGGCGCTGACGCCCATCCAGTTCGGCGCCATCAGCAAACCCGGGCGCGCGGCCTTGTGCTCGGCGTCGAAGGCAAGGCGACCTTCATAGGCTTGGCCGTCGATCTGATAGACCACGGAACGTACAGTGACTTGGCTCATTTCTGACTCCTGATTGGGTAGACACCAGAACGAAAAAACCCGCCGAAGCGGGTTTTTCCTACAACGTGATCAAACCGACAGTTCAACCAGCAGCTTGTTCAGACGGCGCACATAAGCGGCCGGATCCTTCAAGCTGTCGCCCGCAGCCAGGGCGGCCTGATCGAAGAGGATGTGCGACAGATCGCCAAAACGCTCTTCGCTCTGCTCGCCATCGAGTTTCTCGATCAGCGGGTGGCTTGGGTTGAATTCGAAGATCGGCTTCGAATCCGGGACTTTCTGCCCGCTCGCTTCGAGGATCTGGCGCATTTGCAGGCCCAGGTCCTGTTCGCCGATGGCCAGAATGGCCGGCGAATCGGTCAGACGATGGGATACGCGGACTTCAGCCACGGAATCGCCCAGCGCAGTTTTCAGACGCTCGACCAGACCTTCTTTGGACTTGGCGACTTCTTCTGCAGCTTTCTTGTCCTCTTCCGAGTCCAGGTTGCCCAGATCGAGGTCACCACGCGCCACGTCGACAAAGGTCTTGCCGTCGAACTCGCTGAGGTAGCTCATCAGCCACTCGTCGATGCGGTCGGTCAACAGCAGCACTTCGATGCCTTTCTTGCGGAAGACTTCCAAGTGCGGGCTGTTCTTGACCTGCGCGTAGGTTTCGCCGGTGAGGTAGTAGATCTTGTCCTGACCTTCCTTGGCGCGTGCCAGGTAGTCAGCCAGACCGACAACCTGCTCGCCGTCGTCGCCCTGGGTCGATGCGAAACGCAGCAGACCGGCAATTTTCTCTTTGTTGGCGAAGTCTTCTGCCGGGCCTTCTTTCATGACCTGACCGAAGTTCTTCCAGAAGCCCTTGTATTGCTCAGGCTCGTTCTTCGCCAGTTTTTCCAGCATGTCGAGCACACGTTTGGTCAGCGCGGTTTTCATCGAATCGATGATCGGGTCTTTCTGCAGGATTTCCCGCGACACGTTCAGCGACAGGTCATTGGAATCGACCACGCCTTTGATGAAGCGCAGGTACAGCGGCAGGAACGACTCGGCCTGATCCATTACAAACACACGCTGCACGTACAGCTTCAGGCCCTTCGGCGCTTCACGCTGGTACAGGTCGAACGGCGCGCGGGCCGGTACGTACAGCAGCGAGCTGTACTCGAGCTTGCCTTCGACCTTGTTGTGGCTCCACGACAGCGGATTCTCGAAATCGTGAGCGATGTGTTTGTAGAACTCCTGGTATTCCTCGTCCTTCACCTCAGTGCGCGGACGGGTCCACAAGGCGCTGGCGCGGTTGACGGTTTCCCATTCAACGGCAGGAGCCTCTTCGCCTTCGGCCGGGGTAACTTCCTTCGGCAGTTCGATCGGCAAAGCGATGTGATCGGAATACTTCTTGATGATATTGCGCAGACGCCAGCCATCAGCGAACTCGTCTTCACCGGACTTCAGGTGCAGGACGATGCGGGTGCCGCGCTCTGGCTTGTCGATGGTGGCGACTTCAAACTCGCCCTCGCCTTTCGACGACCAGTGCACGCCTTCGCTGGCATCGGTGCCGGCGCGACGGCTGTAGACATCAACCTTGTCGGCGACGATGAACGCCGAGTAGAAGCCCACACCGAACTGGCCGATCAGGTGCGAATCTTTTTTCTGATCGCCGGACAGGTTTTTCATGAAATCGGCGGTGCCGGATTTGGCGATGGTCCCCAGGTGGGTGATCACATCGTCACGGTTCATGCCGATACCGTTGTCTTCGAGGGTGACGGTCTTGGCGTCCTTGTCGAAGCTCACACGGATTTTCAGGTCAGCGCCACCTTCGAGCAACTCAGGCCTGGCCAGGGCTTCGAAGCGCAGCTTGTCGACAGCGTCAGAGGCGTTCGAGATCAATTCGCGCAGGAAAATTTCCTTATTCGAATACAGCGAATGGATCATGAGGTGCAGCAGCTGCTTTACCTCGGTCTGGAAGCCCAGGGTTTCCTTTTGAGTTTCCACACTCATGGTCATCAAACTCCAATCAGATGGCATTGGCCGCGACCCGAATGGTCTGCGGCGGGTTGTCATCTGAGTTGGGGGCGCTGTTCAGGATTTCAAGGGCTCATCGATTTTGAAGTGCGCGCGGGCGGTGGCGATCGGTTCGCCCTCGGTACTCTGCCACGCAGTGACCGCGACGTTGGCCACGCGCCGGCCCTGACGGCAGACCTGACACCTGGCCCAAGTGTCTCGAAACTGCCCGGCGCGCAGGTAATCGAGGGAAAAATCGATGATCTTCGGCACACCCGGCGTGCCGGTGAAAATCAGCAAATGCAGGGCTGCGGCCAGCTCCATGAAGCCGGCAATCACCCCGCCGTGGATGGCCGGCAATAAAGGGTTACCAATGTTGTCCTTGTTCGCCGGTAGCTTGAACAGCAGCTCATCGCCGACCCGCGAACATTCGATACCTATCAGCCCGGCATAAGGGATCAACACCAGCAGCGGCGCGTAATCGCCCTGCGCGTGGGCCTGTTGCAGCTGTTCCCTGAGGTCGACGCTCATTTCCCGCCTCCCTTTATAGCGCCCGCGAATCCTCTGCTGCCCTTCAGACCGATGCCCATGCGCATGAACGTGCCGACGACATGGGCGATCGGCTGCTCGGGATTGTCCTGGTAGGCGAAACCACGGGCAAAGATCACGTCAGTGGTGACGCGGTAGCACTGGGCAAAGCCGTACACGGCTTTGTTCGGTTCAGCGGCGTGCATGTAGTCGATGCGCAGATCAAGGGTCGGACAGACTTCGAACTCCGGCAGTACGCACAAGGTCGACATACCGCAGGCGGTGTCCATCAACGACGTAATGGCGCCGCCATGGATGACTCCGGTTTCGGGATTACCAACGATTTTTTCGCTATAGGGCAGGATCACTGTCATGCCTTCGCTGGAGGCACTGTGTACCTGCAGACCCAAGACCTGACAGTGACGCAATGCCGATAAAAAACGCGTGGCGCGCTCAAAAACGGGGTTTTCGGCCATGTGATAATTACTCGCGTTTGGGCCTTGTGCCAGTAGTGAGAAAAGCGGCAAAAGTTCCGTGATAAAACAAACTTATATATCTGAAACAAATGAGGAACTTAACCCGTAGCGCCGAGTTCTTAAGGCCAGTAGTTATTTTCCATAAGGAGATACACCCCATGCGTAAGACTTTAGCTATTGCCTTGATGTTGACCGCTTCCCTCGGTCTCGCTGCCTGCGATAAAAAATCCGAGGACAAAGCTCAAGATGCCAACCAACATGCTGAGCAGGCTCAGCAAGACATGAACAAAGCTCAGGATAAAGTGAACGACGCAGCAAAAGAAAACGCCGAAGCTGCCAAAGCTCAGGCTGAATCGAACGCCGCTGCTCAAGAAGAAGCCGCCAAAAAGCAATAAGCTTTCTGGTGTGAAAAGAAAACCCGCCAAGTGCGGGTTTTCTTTTGCCTGCGATTTACCGGTTATAGCAACACGGTTCTAAAAGTCGGACTAATCATCAGCAACAACGAGCAGATGAAGCCAACTAGCCACATCAGGCTGCGTAACTTCGCCAGGTCGGCCAGATAGAACCACAGATAGAGGATTCGCGAGATCACGAAGATGATCGCCAGCGCATCGATCAGCCAGCCTGCGGTTTGCGTGGTGTGCGCCATCAGCACACCGACGGCGAACAGGATGAAGGCTTCGATGCTGTTCTGATGGGCCGCCAGCGCTCGCGCACCGAAGCCGGTCAACTGTGCCTGCTGCTGACGGGGCTGATGATTGTCATACCCACCCTGCTCTTTCATGGCCTTGGCCACCGGCATGCGCGCCACATAAATCAATAAAGCACTGATAAACACACACCAGAACGGAATACTCATCAAACAGCCTCTTTGTTTGCCTCAGGGACGGGCGCCTCTGTAGGGGTATAGACCATGACATCGAGAACGTCGGAATGAAACTCGCGGCGATACAGAACCACCACGACGCCCGCGCTCATGATCATGAATAACCACGGGCTGACGAACCACGCCAGCATACTCATGCCGAAGTAGTAAGAACGCAGGCCGAAGTTGAACTGGTTGGCCGCCATCGAGATCACCCGCGCCGCCCGCGATGCGAACGCCTTGCGCTCTTGCTCGGTGACCTGGCGCTCGCCGATCATCGGCGCCGAACCGACCAGAATCGCGGCGAAGTTGTACTGCCGCATGCACCAGCTGAACGTGAAGAACGCGTAGACGAACACCAATGCCAGACACAGCAATTTGATCTCCGACATGCCCTGCGACGCCTGCTGCACCATCGGAATATCCGCCAACAACGACACGGCCCGTTCGGACGCACCGAGCACGGTGAGGATACCGGCGAGGATGATCAGCGTGCTGGAGGCGAAGAACGAGGCGTTGCGTTCCAGATTGCCGATCACGCTGGCGTCGGCGATACGGTTGTCACGCAGGAGCATGCGCCGCATCCAGTCTTCGCGGTACAGGTGCAACACGCTGGCCAGACACGCCGTGTCGCGGGCCTTCCAGGAGGCATAACGGGTGTAACCGCCCCAGCAGATGACAAACCAGACAGCGGCGAGCAGGTGGATCAGATTGGCTTGGATGAACGACATGCAATTCCCTGTGAGATGTAAACGCTGTACACCTGTAGAAGTGAGCCTGCTCGCGATAGCGGTTCGTCAGTCAGCACGGTGTTGACTGACGAACCGCTATCGCGAGCAGGCTCACTGCTACATAAAAGCTAAGCAACCCTTCGACGTTAGCTCAGCAAAAAAGACACTGCCTCACGCGCATAAAAAATGCCCCGTATCGATTGATACGGGGCATTTCTGTTTAACCGTGCCTGACCCGTTTGTGGCGGGTCATATCACGTCAGGCAGTGACTTCGCTGCGCTTGCCCAGCAGGCGATCGCACACCACGGCGACCACCAGGGTCATCACGCACGGCACCAGCCACGCCAGCCCCTGCTCGCTCAACGGCAGATGGGTAAGCTGAGTTGGCATCCAGTCGGCCAGACCGGCGCCTTTCAAGGCATCGATGGTGCCGAACAGGAACGACACCAGCATCACCGGGCCAAGAATCCGCGCGTGCTCATGCCAGAAATCCTTGCAGAAGCTCAGCGCAACCAGAACGATGCACGGCGGGTAGATCGCAGTGAGCACCGGAATCGAGAAGGCAATGAGCTTGGTCAGACCGAGGTTGGAGACCAGCAGCGAAAACGCCGCAAGGATAACCACCAGAGTCTTGTAGGACAGTGGCAGCACACGGCTGAAATACTCAGCGCAGGCGCAGGTCAGGCCGACCGCCGTGACCAGACACGCCAGCGAGATCAGTACAGCGAGGAAACCGCTGCCCAGCGAGCCGAAGGTGTGTTGCACGTAGGCATGCAACACCGCCGCACCGTTGGTGGCGCCGACCGCGACTTCATGGCTGCCGGAACCGAGGCGGAACAGGCTGACGTAGACCAGCGCCAGACCGACACCGGCAATCAGCCCGGCGATGATCGCGTAACGGGTGATCAACGCCGGTGATTCGACGCCACGGGAGCGGATCGCGTTGACGATGACGATGCCGAATACCAGCGCGCCGAGGGTATCCATGGTCAGGTAACCATTGATGAAGCCCTGGGAGAACGGCGCCGCCACATATTCCGGCGTGCCGTGACCGATGTCACCCGCCGGCAAGACGAATGCTGCGATACCCAGCACTGCCAGCGCAATGATTTTCAGCGGCGCGAGGAAGCGGCCGACGGTATCCAGCAAACGCCCAGGGTAGAGCGAAACAAAGAACACCAGCAGGAAGTACACCGAGCTGTAGAGAAACAGCGCCAGCGGGCTTTCGCCGGTCAACGGCGCCAGACCCACCTCGAACGATACGGTCGCGGTACGCGGGGTGGCGAACAGTGGACCCACCGCCAGATAGCACGCCGCCGCGAGGATACCGCCAGCGATCTTGCCGATCGGGCTGCTCAACGCATCCATGGCGCCGCCGACCTTGGCCAGCGCCACCACGGTGATCACCGGCAAACCTACCGCGGTGATCAGAAAGCCCAATGCAGCCATCCAGACGTGAGGCCCGGCCTGCAAGCCGACGATCGGCGGGAAGATGATGTTACCGGCCCCGACAAACAGGGCGAACGTCATAAAACCAAGTGCCAGGATGTCCTGACCTTTCAAAACTTTCATTAAGGTAATACCACACTACTGAAATCGGAATTTAGAGGGGGATTGCCCTGTTGGATTAGGGAAATGCTGTCGATCCGTATGGGACTGACCCTTAAAGCGCGTAGCTGCCTTGTGGGCGGCGGACGCAAAAATGGCTGCCAGCCTAACGAATTCGGCTGATAAACGCACTGTTAGAGGGCGAACTATCCGATACGCGACGTTTCAGTGTCGCGTTTACATAAGAAAAGCAGCAGCAGGCTACAAGTTTCAAGCTGCAAGCTTCCATCTTGCAGCTAACCGCTTGGAGCTTGCTGCTGCTCTGAAACGACAAAGGCCACCCGAGGGTGGCCTTTGTTGCTGGAGCTAAAAAGTCAGCCGTGGCTTACTTCTTCACTTCCCAGCCAGTCAGCTCGGCCAGGGCCTTGCCGATGTCTGCCAGCGAACGCACGGTTTTCACGCCTGCGTCTTGCAGCGCAGCGAATTTTTCGTCTGCAGTGCCTTTGCCGCCAGAGATGATTGCGCCAGCATGGCCCATGCGCTTGCCCGGAGGAGCAGTCACACCAGCGATGTAGGAAACAACCGGCTTGGTTACGTTTGCCTTGATGTAGGCAGCCGCTTCTTCTTCAGCCGAACCGCCGATCTCGCCGATCATTACGATCGCTTCGGTCTTCGGGTCTTCCTGGAACAGTTTCAGGATGTCGATGAAGTTCGAACCCGGGATCGGGTCACCGCCGATGCCGACGCAAGTCGACTGACCGAAACCGGCGTCAGTGGTCTGCTTCACAGCTTCGTAGGTCAGGGTGCCGGAACGCGAAACGATACCGACCTTGCCTGGCAAGTGAATGTGACCTGGCATGATGCCGATCTTGCATTCGCCTGGGGTGATCACGCCTGGGCAGTTAGGGCCGATCAGGACTACGCCCAGTTCGTCGCACTTAACTTTGGCGTCCAGCATGTCCAGGGTAGGAATGCCTTCGGTGATGCAGACGATCAGCTTGATGCCGCCGAATGCCGCTTCCAGGATCGAGTCCTTGCAGAACGGAGCAGGAACGTAGATCACGCTGGCGGTAGCGCCGGTGGCAGCTACTGCGTCTTTGACGGTGTTGAACACTGGCAGACCCAGGTGCTCGGTGCCGCCTTTGCCAGGAGTTACGCCACCAACCATCTTGGTGCCGTATTCGATGGCTTGCTGGGTGTGGAAACTACCTTGCGAACCGGTAATACCCTGGCAGATAACTTTGGTGTCTTTATTGATCAGGACGCTCATTACTTGCCCTCCGCAGCTTTGACAACTTGTTGAGCAGCGTCGGTCAGGCTGGTAGCAGCGATGATGTTCAAACCGCTTTCTGCCAGTACTTTAGCGCCCAGCTCAGCGTTGTTGCCTTCAAGGCGAACAACAACCGGGATTTTCACGCCGACTTCTTTCACGGCGCCGATGATGCCTTCGGCAATCATGTCGCAGCGAACGATGCCGCCGAAGATGTTGACCAGTACTGCCGCGACGTTCTGGTCGGACAGGATGATCTTGAACGCTTCAGTAACGCGTTCCTTGGTTGCGCCACCACCTACGTCGAGGAAGTTGGCTGGCTTGCCGCCATGCAGGTTGACGATGTCCATGGTACCCATGGCCAGACCGGCACCGTTGACCATGCAGCCGATGTTGCCTTCCAGGGCTACGTAGTTCAGTTCGAACTTGGCAGCGTGCGCTTCGCGCGGATCGTCCTGCGACGGATCGTGGAAAGCCTTCAGCTTAGGCTGACGGTACATGGCGTTGGCGTCGATGTTGATCTTGGCGTCGAGGCAGTGCAGATCGCCGTCAGCCTTGATCACCAGCGGGTTCACTTCCAGCAGAGCCAGGTCGTGGTCTTTGAACAGTTTGGCCAGACCTACGAAGATCTTGGCGAACTGAGTGACCTGCTTGCCTTCCAGACCCAGCTGGAATGCCAGCTCGCGACCCTGGGATGGCTGAGCGCCAACCAGTGGATCGATAGTGGCCTTGAGAATTTTTTCTGGCGTGTCGTGAGCGATTTTCTCGATGTCCACGCCACCTTCGGTGGAAGCCATGAACACGATGCGACGGCTCGAACGGTCAACGACAGCGCCCAGGTACAGCTCTTTAGCGATATCAGTGCACGATTCAACCAGGATCTTGGTGACTGGCTGGCCATTGGCGTCAGTCTGGTAAGTCACCAGACGCTTGCCCAGCCATTGCTGTGCGAAGGCCTTGGCGTCTTCTTTGCTGCGAACCAGCTTTACGCCGCCCGCTTTACCGCGACCACCGGCGTGAACCTGGGCTTTGACGACCCACTCGTTGCCGCCGATCTTGTCGCAAGCTTCTGCTGCTGCTTCCGGGGTGTCTACTGCGTAACCAGTGGAAACTGGCAGGCCGTATTCAGCGAACAGCTGCTTACCCTGATACTCGTGAAGATTCATGCTTTTTACCGTCTTCGTTAGGTACTGCGCATTCGGCGCTGCGCTCGTTTGAGTGCCGCGCCACCTGTGACTGCTGCTTGCGTAGCTGAGCTACGCAAGACTGCGTCCGGGGGACATTCCGCGGTGAGTCTTGCTCGCAAGGCTCACGACGGGCCGCTACCGCCGTGGTTTCTTATTGTGTGTCTTAACGCTTCTTGCGGTTGGCAATGTGAATGGCGCCGCCATTCACTGCCAGAGCAGCTTCGTGCAAGGCTTCGGACAGGGTCGGATGGGAGAAAACCATCATGCCCAGGTCTTCAGCGCTGGTGCCGAATTCCATACCGATCGCGCCCTGCTGAACCAGTTCCGCAGCGCTCGGGCCAATCACGTGCACGCCCAATACGCGGTCGGTCTTGGCATCGGCGATGACCTTGACGAAACCACCGGTATCGTTGGCAGCCATGGCACGGCCGGAAGCGGCGAACGGGAAGGTGCCGACGTTGACTTCAACGCCTTCGGCCTTCAGCGCCTGCTCGGTTTTGCCAACCCACGCGATTTCCGGGTGAGTATAAATAACCGAAGGGATCAAATCATAGTTCATCTGAGCCTTGTGGCCTTTGATGCGCTCGACAACCATGATGCCTTCTTCCGAAGCCTTGTGGGCCAGCATCATGCCGCGAACCACGTCGCCAATGGCGAAGACGCCCGGTACGGCGGTGACGCAGTGGTCATCGACCGCGATGAAACCGCGCTCGTCGATTTCCACGCCGCAGTCGGCAGACAGCAGATCAGTGGTCACCGGACGGCGACCAACGGCAACGATCAGCTTGTCGAAAGTGATGGTCTGTTCGCCGTTGGCATCGGTGTAGTTGACGACAACTTCTTCACCGTTGACTTTCGAACCGGTAACACGAGCGCCCAGCTTGATGTCCAGACCCTGTTTGGTCAGGGTTTTCAGCGCTTCCTTGGAAACAGCGGTGTCCGCTGCCATCAGGAAAGTGTCCAGCGCTTCCAGAACAACCACTTCGGAGCCCAGACGCGACCATACCGAACCCAGTTCCAGACCGATCACACCAGCGCCGATCACGCCCAGACGCTTGGGTACGGACTGGAATTCCAGAGCGCCCGTCGAATCGACGATGACTTTCTGGTCAACCGGAGCCGGTGGGATGTCGATCGGACGCGAACCTGGCGCGAGGATGACGTTTTCCGCTTCGATGACTTCAACCGAACCGTCAGGCTTGGTGACTTCGACTTTCTTGCCGGCCAGCAGCTTGCCGTGGCCCTGGATCGAAGTAACGCCGTTGGCCTTGAACAGGGTGGCAACGCCGCCGGTCAGGTTTTTGACGATGCCAGCCTTGCGGCCAACCATCGCAGCGACGTCCATTTTGACTTCGCCGGTCGAGATACCGTGAACGTTGAAGCTCTCTTTGGCTTCCTTGTATTTCCACGAGCTGTCGAGCAGCGCCTTGGAAGGAATGCAACCCACGTTCAGGCAGGTACCGCCCAGGGCTTGCTTGCCCTCTGCGTCGGTGTACTTCTCGATGCAGGCAGTGGTCAGGCCCAACTGCGCAGCCTTGATGGCCGCTACATAGCCACCAGGGCCGGCACCGATCACTACTACGTCAAATTTCTGCGACATTCAAAAAATCCTCTTTAGCAATAAAGCTACAAGCCGCAAGCTTCAAGCTGCAAGCCCACCCGCTCGCCTTGAGCTTGAGGCTTGTAGCTAAAAGCTTGCAGCTGCTTTTTAGATATCCAGCAACAGACGAGCCGGATCTTCCAGCAGGTTCTTGATGGTCACCAGGAAGGTCACAGCTTCTTTGCCATCGATCAGACGGTGATCGTAGGACAGTGCCAGGTACATCATCGGACGGATCACGACCTGACCGTTGATGGCCATTGGACGCTGGATGATGTTGTGCATGCCCAGAATCGCTGCCTGCGGCGGGTTGACGATTGGCGTCGACATCATCGAACCGAAGGTACCACCGTTGGTGATGGTGAAGGTACCACCGGTCATCTCGTCCATCGACAGTTTGCCGTCACGGGCTTTCTTGCCGAAGGTTGCGATGCCGCCTTCGATTTCCGCCAGGCTCATCAGCTCGGCGTTACGCAGAACCGGTACCACCAGGCCACGGTCGCTGGAAACGGCAACGCCGATGTCCGCGTAGCCGTGGTAAACGATGTCGCCGCCGTCGATCGACGCATTGACAGCCGGGAAGCGTTTCAGCGCTTCGGTGGCCGCTTTCACGAAGAACGACATGAAGCCCAGGCGTACGCCGTTGTGCGACTTCTCGAACAGGTCCTTGTACTTCGAACGCAGAGCCATGACTTCAGTCATGTCGACTTCGTTGAACGTGGTCAGCATCGCCATGTTCGACTGGGCTTCAACCAGACGCTTGGCCACGGTGGCACGTACGCGGGTCATCGGTACGCGCTTCTCGATGCGGTCGCCGGCAGCGAACACAGGCGCAGCGGCCGAAGGAGCGGCAGCCTTGGCAGGCGCGGCAGCCGGAGTGGCTTTCTTGGCAGCAACAGCTGCAACCACGTCTTCCTTGGTCACACGACCACCCTTGCCGGTGCCGGCAACGGAAGCGATGTTGATGCCGTTTTCTTCAGCCAGTTTGCGTGCAGCCGGTGCTGCGATCGGATCATCTTCGCCATCGGCAGCAGCTGGTGCGGCAGCGGCAGTAGCAGCCGGAGCAGCAGCGGCGGCTGGAGCAGCGGCAGCAGCGCCGCCCTCTTCGATCGAGCCCAGGACCTGGTTCGACAGAACGGTAGCGCCCTCTTCGGCAACGATTGCGCCCAGCACGCCGTCCGCTTCAGCCAACACTTCGAGCACGACCTTGTCGGTTTCGATGTCGACGATCAGGTCGTCACGCTTGACGGCCTCACCTGGTTTCTTGTGCCAGGTGGCAACGGTGCCATCGGCAACCGATTCCGGGAATGACGGGGCTTTGATTTCGATAGCCATTATCTGTGGGTCCTTAAAATTCGGTTTCAGTCAGCGCGAAGGCGTTAAACAGTGAAAGCATCTTGCAGCAGTTTTTCCTGCTGCTCGGCGTGCATCGATGCATAACCACAAGCTGGGGCAGCCGACGCCTCACGGCCCGCGTACTCGAGTACGAGAGTCTTGTCGAGGTTGGCGATGCTGCGACGCAAGTGATGCTGGCTGCAGTACCAGGCACCCTGGTTCATCGGCTCTTCCTGACACCAGACGGCATGCTTGACGTTGGTGTACGGAGCCAGGACTTCTTTCAAGTCGTCCTCAGGGAACGGATACAGCTGCTCGATACGCACGATGGCGATATCTTCGCGGCCTTCGGCACGGCGTTTTTCCAGCAGGTCGTAGTAGACCTTGCCGCTGCACAGAACCACACGCTCGACCTTTTTCGGGTCCAGTGCGTCGATTTCCGGGATCACGGTCTGGAACGAACCTTCGGCCAGATCTTCCAGCGTCGAGATGGCCAGCTTGTGGCGCAGCAGCGACTTCGGCGTCAGCACGACCAGCGGCTTGCGCAGCGGACGAATCACCTGACGACGCAGCAAGTGGTAGATCTGCGCCGGGGTAGTCGGCATGCACACCTGAATGTTGTGCTCGGCGCACAGCTGCAGGTAACGCTCAAGACGTGCCGAGCTGTGCTCAGGGCCCTGGCCTTCGTAACCGTGTGGCAGCAGCATGGTCAGACCGCAGAGACGGCCCCACTTGTGCTCGCCGCTAGTGATGAACTGGTCGATCACGACCTGTGCACCGTTGGCGAAGTCACCGAACTGGGCTTCCCAGATCACCAGCGCGTTTGGCGTGGTGGTCGAGTAACCGTATTCGAATGCCAGTACCGCTTCTTCCGAGAGGAACGAGTCGTACAGGTCGAAACGTGGCTGACCGTCGTACAGGTTCTGCAGCGGAATGTAGGTGCCCGCGTCTTTCTGGTTGTGCAACACAGCGTGACGGTGCGAGAACGTACCGCGGCCGATGTCCTGACCGGTCATGCGAATCGGGTGACCTTCGAACGCCAGGGTCGCGTACGCCATGGTTTCAGCGTAACCCCAGTTGATCGGCAGGCCGCCGGCTTGCATCTTCTGACGGTCTTCATAGATCTTCGCGACCTGGCGCTGAACCACGAAGCCTTCCGGAATTTCCAGCAGCTTGGCGGACAGCTCTTGCAGGGTCTTCAGATCGAAACGCGTGTCGTGACGCGCTGTCCAGGCATGGCCCAGATACGGACGCCAGTCGACGAACAGCTCTTTGTTCGGCTCCTTGACCAGCGATTTCACCACGTGCAGACCGTTGTCCAGCGCGTTGCGGTATTCGTCGACCTTGGCCTGAACGCGTTCAGCGTCAAGCACACCGGCCTGGGTCAGGCGTTCGGCGTACAGCTCACGGGTGGTGCGCTGCTTGGTGATCTGCTGATACATCAGTGGCTGGGTGCCGCTTGGCTCGTCGGCCTCGTTGTGGCCGCGACGACGGTAGCAGACCAGATCGATCACCACGTCACGCTTGAATTGCATGCGGTAGTCGATGGCCAGCTGGGTCACGAACAGCACGGCTTCCGGATCATCACCATTCACATGGAGGATCGGCGCCTGGATCATCTTGGCAACGTCGGTGGCGTACTCGGTGGAACGCGAGTCCAGCGGGTTGCTGATGGTGAAACCGACCTGGTTGTTGATCACGATGTGCACGGTACCGCCGGTCTTGAAACCGCGGGTCTGCGACATCTGGAAGGTTTCCATGACCACGCCCTGACCGGCGAATGCCGCGTCACCGTGGATGGAGATCGGCAGGACTTTCTCGCCGGTCAGGTCGTTGCGACGGTCCTGACGGGCGCGCACCGAACCTTCGACCACCGGGGAAACGATTTCCAGGTGGGACGGGTTGAACGCCATGGCCAGGTGAACTTCACCGCCGGTGGTCATCACGTTGGACGAGAAGCCCTGGTGATATTTCACGTCACCGGAACCGAGCTCGACCTTCTTCTTGCCTTCAAACTCGTCGAACAGCTCGCGCGGGTTCTTGCCGAAGGTGTTGACCAGCACGTTCAGACGGCCACGGTGGGCCATGCCGATGACGACTTCCTTGGTACCGTACGAGCCGGAACGCTGGATAAGTTCGTCGAGCATCGGAATCAGGCTTTCGCCGCCTTCCAGACCGAAACGCTTGGTGCCCGGGTATTTGGTACCGAGGTATTTTTCCAGGCCTTCACCGGCAGTCACGCGCTCAAGCAGGTGGCTCTTGATGTCGGCGGAGTACGTCGGACGACCGCGCACGCTTTCCAGACGCTGCTGGAACCACTGGCGCTGCTCGGAATCGGTGATGTGCGTGAATTCAGCGCCGATGGTGCGGCAATATGTCTGCTGCAACGCTTCGTGAATTTCGCGTAGGCTCGCTTCCTCTTTGCCGATGAACAGGTCGCCGGCACGGAAGGTCGTATCAAGATCGGCATTGGTCAAGCCGTAATGATTGATCGACAGGTCTGCAGGTGCAGGACGCTGCCACAGCCCCAGCGGGTCAAGCTGGGCTGCCTGGTGGCCACGCATACGGTAGGCTTGGATCAATCGCAGCACTTCAACTTGCTTCTTCTCGTGCTCACTGCTCACGCTGCCGGCGGAAACCGGTTGGGCGCGGCGCTGGTTCTTTGCCAGCAGCACGAAATGATCGCGAATCGTCGAGTGCGAAACATCAGTGGCAGAGTTGCCGTCGGCTGGCAACTTCTGAAAGTAGGTGCGCCACTCTTCTGGCACAGCGTTAGGGTCGTGCAGGTAGAGCTCATAAAGCTCTTCCACATAGGCAGCGTTTCCACCTGAAAGGTAGGCGCTGTTCCACATGCGCTGCATCACGCTTTCTTGCATGCTTGGTCACCCTCGGTTAGGGGAACACCATCGGTGTCGACACCGAGCAAACTTGCAGAAGTCCGAATGCAGCGACTAAAACAAGCCACCTAGGATCACACTGATAGTCCGGGTACCAGCCCGGATGCCCCTGCTTGTCTCATTTCTTCAAAAGAAGAGCTGCAGCTTATGGCTACGGCTCTGGTTATAGCCATGACGCGGGTTGAAGCCCGCGCCACAGCCTCTACGGTGCAACGGTTACAGCAGCTGAATCACACGCCGCTCGAAAGCAGCATGTTACGGATGTGACCGATGGCCTTAGTCGGGTTCAGGCCTTTCGGACATACGTTGACGCAGTTCATGATGCCCCGGCAGCGGAAAACGCTGAACGGGTCGTCAAGTGAAGCCAGACGTTCGCTGGTCTTGGTGTCACGGCTGTCTGCCAGGAAGCGGTAGGCTTGCAGCAGCGCAGCTGGACCGAGGAACTTGTCCGGGTTCCACCAGAAGGACGGGCAAGAGGTCGAGCAGCAGGCGCACAGGATGCACTCGTACAGACCGTCGAGCTTTTCGCGCTCTTCTGGCGACTGCAGACGCTCGATGGCCGGAGCCGGCGTGTCGTTCTGCAGGTAAGGCTTCACCTTCTCGTATTGCTTGTAGAAGATGCTCATATCGACGACCAGGTCACGGATAACCGGCAAACCTGGCAGCGGACGAACGATCAGCTTGTTACCTTTTACAACAGCGGACAGCGGCGTGATGCACGCCAGGCCGTTCTTGCCGTTGATGTTCATGCCGTCGGAGCCGCAGACGCCTTCACGGCAGGAGCGACGATAGGAGAAACCTTCGTCCTGCTCTTTGATCAGGGCCAGCACGTCCAGCACCATCAGGTCCTTACCACCGGTATCGACCTGGAAATCCTGCATGAACGGCGCAGCGTCCTGATCAGGGTTGTAGCGATAAACACTGACTTGCAACATGGCGGTCACCCTTAATAAGTCCGGACTTTAGGTTCGAAAGTCGGAACAGTCTTCGGCGAGAAGTTCACGGCACGCTTGGTGACGCGCTTGTCACCCGGGAAGTACAGGGTGTGGCACAGCCAGTTTTCGTCATCACGGTCTTCGAAGTCTTCACGGGCGTGAGCGCCGCGGGACTCTTTACGTACTTCGGCCGCGATGGCGGTAGCTTCAGCCACTTCCAGCAGGTTTTGCAGTTCCAGCGCTTCGATACGTGCAGTGTTGAACGCCTGCGACTTATCGTTGATCTTCACGTTGGCGATGCGAGCACGCAGGTCAGCGAGCTGAGCGATGCCCTTCTGCATGTATTCGCCGGTACGGAATACACCGAAGTAGTTCTGCATGCAGCTTTGCAGCTCGCGACGCAGGGTGGCAACGTCTTCACCGTCGGTACGGTTGTTCAGCGCGTTCAGACGCGACAGTGCAGCTTCGATGTCGGACTCGGTAGCGTCGTCGTATTCGATGCCATCGGTCAACGCCTTTTCCAGGTGCAGGCCGGCAGCGCGACCGAATACCACCAGGTCGAGCAGCGAGTTGCCGCCCAGACGGTTGGCACCGTGTACCGATACGCAAGCCACTTCGCCTACTGCGAACAGGCCAGGAATGATCTGGTCCTGACCTTCGGCATTCTGGGTGATCGCCTGGCCATGAATGTTGGTGGCAACGCCGCCCATCATGTAGTGGCAGGTCGGAACAACCGGAACCGGCGCAACCACCGGGTCAACGTGGGCGAAAGTCTTCGACAGTTCGCAGATGCCTGGCAGACGGCTGTGCAGCACTTCCTCGCCCAGATGGTCGAGCTTGAGCATTACGTGGTCGCCATTCGGACCGCAACCGTTGCCGGCGATGATTTCCTTAACCATCGAACGGGCAACCACGTCACGACCAGCCAGGTCTTTCGCGTTCGGAGCATAACGCTCCATGAAACGCTCGCCGTGCTTGTTGATCAGGTAACCACCTTCACCACGGCAACCTTCAGTAACCAGTACACCAGCGCCGGCGATACCGGTCGGGTGGAACTGCCACATTTCGATGTCTTGCACCGGCACGCCTGCACGCAGAGCCATGCCGACGCCGTCACCGGTGTTGATCAGGGCGTTGGTGGTCGACGCGTAGATACGGCCTGCACCGCCAGTCGCCAGAACGGTGGCCTTGGCACGGATGTAAGAGGTTTCGCCGGTTTCGATGCAGATCGCGATCACACCAACGAATTCGCCTTCCTGGTTTTTCACCAGATCGACAGCGTAGTACTCGTTGAGGAACGTGGTACCGGCTTTCAGGTTGCCCTGATAAAGGGTGTGCAGCAGCGCGTGACCGGTACGGTCGGACGCAGCGCAGGTACGTGCAGCCTGACCGCCCTTGCCGTAGTCCTTGGACTGGCCACCGAACGGACGCTGATAGATGCGGCCTTGCTCGGTACGCGAGAATGGCAGACCCATGTGGTCCAGCTCGAACACGGCAGCCGGGCCTTCCTGACACATGTATTCGATAGCGTCCTGGTCACCGATGTAGTCGGAACCCTTGACGGTATCGTACATGTGCCAGCGCCAGTCATCGTTCGGGTCGGCGGAAGCGATGGCGCAAGTGATGCCGCCCTGAGCGGAAACAGTGTGCGAACGGGTCGGGAAAACCTTGGTGATCACCGCAGTCTTGTGGCCGCCCTGTGCCAGCTGCAGCGCAGCGCGCATGCCGGCACCGCCACCACCAATGATGATGGCGTCGAAAGAAATCGTTGGAATGTTAGCCATGAATCAGATACCCCAGAGAATCTGCACACCCCAGACGAAGTAAGCGAACATCGCAACGCCGCATACTGCCTGGAAAAGGAAACGTATCGCCGTTGCGGACTTGCCGAACGCCATCGGCGTCAGGTAGTCGGTCGCGATGGTCCACATGCCGACCCAGGCGTGAGCGCCCAGAGCAACAAGGGCCAGCAGGCTGAAAATACGCATTCCGTTGTGAGCGAACAGTTCATGCCACTGGGCATACTCGAGGCCAGGATTGGCGACGATGTATCCGATCAGAAAGATGAAGTAAGCCGCGAGAACGACCGCAGACACACGCTGTGCCATCCAGTCATAGAGGCCCGAACGCGACAGGTTAGTGACGTTAGTTACCATATCCAGACTCCTGCCAGAACGATTACCACCACGGAAACGGCGATAACGATTTTCGAGCCCAGTTTGCCGCCTTCCAGCGTCTCACCGATGCCCATGTCCATGATCAAGTGGCGCACACCGGCTACCAGGTGATACAGCAGAGCGGACAGGATGCCCCAAATCACTAGCTTGGCTAGCGGACTGGTCAGACACGCTTTCACCTGACCGAAGCCT
This sequence comes from Pseudomonas sp. HN2, assembly GCF_020736465.1. Lineage (NCBI taxonomy): Bacteria > Pseudomonadati > Pseudomonadota > Gammaproteobacteria > Pseudomonadales > Pseudomonadaceae > Pseudomonas > Pseudomonas sp. HN2. The sequence goes on along the minus strand of NZ_CP085885.1, from coordinate 1,772,871 downwards.
TCCTCGGAGCTGAGCGACTTGTCCAATGCGTAAAGCATGATGGCAAGGCACACGAAGAGGATGACACCGGAGATACGGTGAAGAATGGACGTGTAAGCAGTGACTGGGAGTTTGATGGTCCTTAGGTCTAGGTTTACAGGTCGTTGGCTTTTCACGGCTTTTTTTTCACACTGAAGAGCCCCTAACAATCAGGGCAAAGTTGTTGGGGAGTGCACTGGTCAGGTAACCACCACCCAGGGATGCGACCCCCAATGAAAGCAAGCCCAAAAGCCCTTGGCGGTCGGTGGCCGAGTATAGACAGTTAGGCTACTAATGACAACGCGTTCACCTACCCCCAATAGCGGATTGCACAAGTTGCATAAAAGGCGTAAATGGCAGGCAATTTCGAGGAAAAAGTCGGCTTAAAGCCTTCTGGAGCAAGACTTTAGGCAAATTGACATTCGAATTTATCTCACTATAGTGGTGCGGGCCCTGCGTGGGGGGTCTGTCTGATGGTTCAAGCATAAATAGGAGGCCACATGGCTGACAAAAAAGCGCAGTTGATCATCGAGGGCGCAGCCCCCGTCGAGCTGCCCATTTTAACCGGCACCGTTGGTCCCGATGTAATCGATGTTCGGGGCCTGACGGCCACGGGCCGCTTCACTTTCGACCCGGGTTTCATGTCGACCGCTTCGTGCGAATCGAAAATTACCTATATCGACGGCGACAACGGCATTCTGTTGCACCGCGGCTACCCGATCGAACAGCTGGCTGAAAAGTCGGACTACCTGGAAACCTGCTACCTGCTGCTCAACGGCGAACTGCCGACCGCAGAACAGAAGGCCCAGTTCGTCAGCACCGTGAAAAACCACACCATGGTTCACGAGCAGCTGAAAACCTTCTTCAACGGCTTCCGTCGCGACGCCCACCCGATGGCCGTCATGTGCGGTGTAGTCGGCGCCCTCTCGGCCTTCTACCACGACTCCCTGGACATCAATAACCCGCAGCATCGCGAAATCTCCGCGATCCGTCTGGTTGCGAAGATGCCGACCCTGGCAGCGATGGTTTACAAGTACTCCATGGGCCAACCCATGATGTACCCGCGCAACGATCTGACGTACGCGGAAAACTTCCTGCACATGATGTTCAACACCCCGTGCGAGATCAAACCGATCAGCCCGGTACTCGCCAAGGCCATGGACCGGATCTTCATCCTGCATGCCGACCACGAGCAGAACGCTTCGACCTCCACCGTGCGTCTGGCCGGCTCCTCGGGTGCCAACCCGTTCGCCTGTATCGCCGCCGGTATCGCCGCACTGTGGGGCCCTGCCCACGGCGGTGCGAACGAAGCCGTGTTGACCATGCTCGACGAGATTGGCGATGTGTCGAACATCGACAAGTTCATCGCTAAGGCCAAGGACAAGAACGACTCGTTCAAGCTGATGGGCTTCGGTCACCGCGTCTACAAGAACCGCGACCCGCGCGCTACCGTCATGAAGCAGACCTGCGACGAAGTGCTGAAGGAACTGGGCATCAACAACGATCCGCAACTCGAACTGGCCATGCGCCTGGAAGAGATCGCCCTGACCGACCCGTACTTCATCGAGCGCTCGCTCTACCCGAACGTCGACTTCTACTCGGGGATCATCCTCAAGGCGATCGGCATTCCGACCAGCATGTTCACTGTGATTTTCGCGCTGGCGCGTACTGTCGGCTGGATTTCGCACTGGAAGGAAATGCTCTCGAGCCCGTACAAGATTGGCCGTCCGCGCCAGCTGTACACGGGTTACGAGTCGCGTGACATTACCTCGCTGGAAGATCGCAAATAAGGGTTTTGCTTTTTTGTGATGGATTAGTGGTGTGTCAGGAACGGCCTCTTATATAGAGGCCGTTTTTGTTTCTGGTGGTGTTTATTGGATTGGGGGCATATCCGTTGCTGCGGTGAAGGCTACTTAGGGTTCCGCCCTTACGGCGGGTCACTTTTTCCAGACGCCGAAAAAGTAACCAAAAAGGCTTTGCCCCGGCGTACGGCCCGCTCGCTGGGGCTCGGGGTACCTTCGTTACGGGATCGCTCCGGGCGCAGCGGCTCCGGTTGGCTTCGCTGCACCTACACTCGCTGTGTACGACTGCGTCGTACGGTCGCTGCGCTCCCACCCCCGGATCGATCCCGTAGCGAAGCCTGCCGAAGGGGCAAAAGATCAAAAGCCAGATCAAGAGCCCCTCACCCTAGCCCTCTCCCGGAGGGAGAGGGGACTGACCGAGTTGTACAGGCGAAGTATGCCGATCTGAGATACTGAGTCGAATGCAGGTTTTGAACACCACACAGATCGGCCCCCTCTCCCTCGGGAGAGGGCTGGGGTGAGGGGCGAATCCACCGAAAATCTCAAGCCATGCGACGCTTCTAACCACTCAACAATGAGCGTTAGCTCGAGTGCTCTTGATCTTGATCCACGGGCGACGTCGGAAGGCTGAGTGGAGGGATTGATCGCAACGGATACACACACCAAACCAACCGATAACCGCCCACAAAAAAACGCCCCGATCTCTCAACCAGGGCGCTTTCTTGAAGCTTGAAGCTTGCAGCTGATCTCTTAGTGCGAAACCGCGCCACTCGCCCCCAACCCGGTCTGCGAACGCACAAACTGCGGGAAGAACAGCGCCCGCTCATTGTCCGCAGCCGCCGACTTGTCAGTGATCGAGAAGAACCAGATCCCGATGAACGCAATCATCATCGAGAACAGCGCCGGATATTCGTAAGGGAAGATCGCCTTCTCGTGATGCAGAATCTGCACCCAGATGGTCGGACCAAGGATCATCAGGCCCACGGCACTGATCAGCCCCAGCCAGCCGCCAATCATCGCGCCACGGGTAGTCAGCTTCTTCCAGTACATCGAAAGCAGCAGCACAGGGAAGTTGCAGCTCGCCGCGATCGAGAACGCCAGGCCCACCATGAACGCAATGTTCTGGCTTTCGAACAGAATGCCCAGACCAATCGCCAGCACTGCCAGGGCGATGGTGGTGATCTTCGACACGCGAATCTCATCCTTCTCGTTGGCCTTGCCCTTCTTGATCACACTGGCGTACAGGTCGTGGGATACCGCCGAGGCACCTGCCAGCGTCAGACCGGCGACCACCGCGAGAATGGTCGCGAACGCCACCGCCGAGATGAAGCCCAGGAAGATGCTGCCGCCGACCGCGTTGGCCAGGTGCACCGCCGCCATGTTGTTGCCGCCGAGCAAGGCGCCCGCTGCATCCTTGAAGGCCGGGTTGGTGCTGACCAGCAGGATCGCGCCGAAGCCGATGATGAAGGTCAGGATGTAGAAGTAACCGATGAAACCGGTAGCGTACAGCACGCTCTTGCGCGCTTCCTTGGCGTCACTCACGGTGAAGAAGCGCATCAGAATGTGCGGCAGGCCAGCGGTACCGAACATCAGCGCCAGACCCAGCGAGAACGCCGAGATCGGATCCTTGACCAGACCGCCCGGGCTCATGATCGCTTCACCCTTGGCGTGCACCTTGATCGCCTCGGAGAACAGCGTGTTGAAGTCGAAGCCGACGTGCTTCATCACCATCAGCGCCATGAACGAAGCACCGGACAGCAGCAGCACTGCCTTGATGATCTGCACCCAAGTGGTCGCGAGCATGCCGCCGAACAGCACGTACATGCACATCAGTACGCCGACCAGAATCACCGCAACGTGGTAATCGAGGCCGAACAGCAACTGGATCAGCTTGCCGGCACCGACCATTTGCGCGATCAGGTAGAACGCCACCACCACCAGCGAACCGCAAGCGGACAGCGTGCGGATCTGGGTTTGCCCGAGGCGGTAGGACGCGACGTCGGCAAAGGTGTATTTACCCAGGTTGCGCAGGCGCTCGGCGATCAGGAACAGAATGATCGGCCAGCCAACGAGGAAACCGATCGAGTAGATCAGGCCATCGTAGCCGGAGGTGAACACCAGCGCGGAAATGCCCAGGAAGGACGCCGCCGACATATAGTCACCGGCAATCGCCAGGCCGTTCTGGAAACCGGTGATCTTGCCGCCAGCCGCGTAGTAGTCGGCGGCCGAGTTGTTTTTCTTCGACGCCCAGTAAGTGATGTACAGGGTCGCGCCGACGAAGGCCACGAACATCAGGATCGCCGGGATGTTCAGCGGTTGCTTGGCCACCGCACCGGTCAGGGCGTCAGCCGCCCAGGCGCCGGGTGCGAACGCGGCAACGCTCAGAAGAGCCAGTAGACGCCGGATCATTGCTGAGCCTCCTTGAGAATCGCATTGTTCAGGTCGTCGAACTCGCCATTGGCGCGGCGCACGTAGATGCCAGTCAGGACGAAGGCCGAGAGAATCAGGCCGACACCGATCGGGATGCCCCAGGTGATCGACGATTCAGGACTGAGTTTCGCCCCGAGCACGTGCGGCCCGTAGGCGATCAGCAGGATGAATGCGGAGTAGAGCCCAAGCATGATTGCCGAGAGAATCCAGGCGAATCGTTCCCTTTTCTGAACCAGCTCCTTGAATCGGGGACTGTTTTGAATCGAGAGGTAAATGCTGTCGTTCATTGTTTTTATCCTCGCAGCACAAATTATTGTTGGAACGTAGCTAATGTATGCGGCTGCGAGAGAGGTTCCAGACGACCTTAGTAGTAGATGGCCATGATCCTTCTGCCATTTTCCGGACACCCAAAACAACTGTAGGAGTGAGCCTGCTCGCGATGGCGTCGTGTCAGTCGACATTTCTCTCAACTGACGGAACGCTATCGCGAGCAGGCTCACTCCTACAGGGGTATGGCGGGATTTAAATTATTTGGTCCAGTCAGCCACGCGATCCGGGTGTTTGGCCACCCAGTCCTTGGCCGCTGCATCAGGCTTGGCGCCGTCCTGAATCGCCAGCATCACTTCGCCGATTTCGTCTTTCGAGGCCCACTGGAAGTTCTTCAGGAACTTGGCCACTTCCGGTGCCTTGGCCTCCAGGCCTTTGCTGCCGATGCTGTTGACGGTTTCAGCCTGGCCATACACGCCTTTCGGGTCGTCGAGGAAGCGCAGTTTCCACTTGGCGAACATCCAGTGCGGCACCCAACCGGTGACGGCGATGGATTCGTTTTTCTTCTCGGCGCGGGTCAGCTCGGCAATCATCCCGGCGCCGGAACTGGCCTTGAGGCTGTACTTGTCCAGACCATAATCCTTGATCGCCTGATCGGTCTTGAGCATCACGCCTGAACCGGCGTCGATGCCGACAATGCGGTTTTTGAAGGTGTCGTCGGTTTTCAGGTCTTCGATCGATTTGGCTTTGACGTACTCAGGCACGATCAGGCCGATTTTTGCGTCCTTGAAGTTCGGGCCGTAATCGACGACCTGATCCTTGTTTTTCGTCCAGTAGTCACCGTGGGTCACGGGCAGCCAGGCCGAGAGCATGGCGTCGAGTTTGCCGGTGGCTACGCCCTGCCACATGATCCCGGTGGCGACGGCTTGCAGCTTCACGTCATAACCGAGTTTCTGTTTGATCACTTCGGCCGCCACGTGGGTGGTCGCGACGCTGTCGGACCAGCCGTCAACGTAACCGATGTTCAGGGTCTGTTTTTCAGCGTTGGCGAAAGTGGAACTCATCGCAAGCACCAGAGCGGCACCTGCGCCTAAAAGTCGTCGCATCTTCATCGTTTACTTCCCCGAAATGCTGCGCCCGACGGATGCCGGGCATCGTCAACGTATTGTTATGGTGCACAGCGCCCCCATCACGCCGGACCTCACACACCGAACATCAGCCGATTTTTCAAAAAGGGTACTGATGGTTTGATCATCAACCTCAAGCTGCAAGCGACCTGCTCTGTCAGCGACCTCAAGGCAACGAGAAACGACATCAGAAAGCCATTAATCAACCAAGATTAATTGACGCCAGACAATCCGCCCGAACTTTGCATGTACAACGCCTGCAAGCCCCCTGCCGCTCTATAAATGCAGGTAACATGCGTCGCTTTGCAGCCACTCGGCCCGACCATGTCCGCTACGTTCCGATTTCCTTTTCTGCCTTATCTGTTCGCCTGCCTGCTCGGGCTGCTGGCCCTTGGCGGTTTCTGGTACGGCCTCGGCCAACCGGTGATCCTGCCGGACGCTGCAACGCCGACGCACAAGCTGCAATGCGCCTCGTACACGCCGTTCGACAAGGACCAGTCGCCGTTCGACGTGCCGTTCAAATTGCGCCCGGAGCGCATGGACGCCGACCTCGCGCTCCTGGCGACGCGCTTCGAATGTATCCGCACCTATTCGATGACCGGCCTCGACGCTCTGCCCGATCTGGCGCGCAAGCACGGTCTGAAGTTGATGATCGGCGCCTGGGTCAACAGCAACCCCGTCGATACCGAGCAGGAAGTCGAGCTGCTGATCAAATCCGCCAACGCCAACCCCGACGTGGTGACGGCGGTGATCGTCGGTAACGAGGCGCTGCTGCGCAAAGAGGTCACCGGAGCGCAACTGGCGCGGCTGATCAACAAGGTCAAAAGCCAGGTCAAGCAACCGGTGACCTACGCCGACGTCTGGGAATTCTGGCTCAAGCACCCGGAAGTCGCGCCCGCTGTGGACTTCCTGACCATTCACCTGCTGCCATACTGGGAAGACGATCCGTCGAACATCGACGTGGCGCTGCGGCATGTGGCGGATGTGCGTCAGGTGTTCGGCAACAAGTTCGCGCCCAAAGACGTGATGATCGGTGAAACCGGCTGGCCGAGCGAAGGCCGTCAACGCGAAACCGCCGTACCGAGCAGGGTCAACGAGGCAAAATTCATTCGTGGATTCGTGGCGATGGCCGAGCAGGAAAGCTGGCGCTACAACCTGATCGAAGCCTTCGATCAACCGTGGAAGCGCGGCAGTGAGGGCGCGGTTGGCGGCTATTGGGGGCTGTTCGATGCCGATCGCCAGGACAAGGGTGTACTCGCCGGGCCGGTGAGCAATGTGCCGTACTGGAAAGAATGGCTGGCGGTCGGTGCTGTGATTCTGCTCGGCACGCTGATCCTCGGTGGTCGCGTTCGGTCCACACGTTCGGCGCTGCTGCTGCCGCTGCTGGGCGCCGTCGCTGCTTGCTCGATTGGAGCCTGGGGCGATCTGGCGCGGTTGACCACACGGTTTGCCGGCGAATGGCTGTGCGTCGGTTTGCTGACCGGGTTGAATCTGTTGGTGCTTGCCCATGCCGCGCTGACGTTGAGTGCGCGCAGCGGATGGCGCGCGCGAGCTTTCGATTTCCTTGAGCATCGCGCCGGCTGGCTGGTCGCAGCGGCTGGTTTTGCCGCGGCGGTGATGATGCTGGAAATGGTCTTCGATCCGCGTTATCGCAGTTTTGCCAGCATGGCGTTCGTGCTGCCAGCGCTGGTTTACCTGTGCCGCCCGGTGAGTGTGCCGCGCCGGGAGATTGCGTTGCTGACTTTCATGGTCGGTGCGGGGATCGTGCCGCAGTTGTATCAGGAAGGATTGCAGAATCAGCAGGCCTGGGGATGGGCGCTGGTCAGTGGATTGATGGTGGTGGCATTGTGGCGCTGTCTGCGGGTTCGCAACGGCTGAGCAAGATCAAAAGATCGCAGCCTTCGGCAGCTCCTACAGGTGTACGACGTGCAACTGTAGGAGCTGCCGAAGGCTGCGATCTGTTCTGTCACGCGTTGCGTGAGGATCTGACCAAGCGCAACCCGGCAATCACCACGGCAAACACCGCCAACGTCGTATTGTACAAGGCCAGGGCCGGCAACCCGAACACCAGCGCCAGCACCGCCAGCCACCACCCTGCCCGTCCGGGCACGACAAATCCCAACAGCGCTACGCCTACCGCCGCCCAGCCCAGCACCTTGAAATGAATCAGCAGCCCGAGGTTCGACCGCACCGCGCATTCCCAGCGACTGGCCTCGTCGACGCAGATGCCCACCCACTGTCCGTCTTCCATGAAGCCGTAACGCGCGGCATAACTGGCGGCCAGCCACAGCGGCAACAAAACAAGCAGCACAATCACGGGCAAGCGGCGGGACATGGAGCACTCCAATCTGCGGAAATCGGCGGCCAGCTTAATCTGCCGACCGGCATTCGCAAGCACTAACAACTGTTAACTGTTCAGCGAGCCCTCGCAACGTGTATCGTCCAGCTACTATTACCCCGAATTCCGCCTGTTTGGTGCCGCAGCATGGCACTTTGGCGCTTGGCCGGTGGTCATAGCCTGCGAACTTCAATCGGCACCTTCCTCTAAGGGATCTAGTCATGCTCCGTTCCTTGCGCTTCGCCGCGCTGTTCAGCGGCCTAATTTTGAGTGCGTCCGCGCTGGCGGTGGATATCGACGCCGCCAGTTATGGCTACCCGCTGACCAACCCGTTCGAGGCGACGATCGCCACGACACCACCGGACCTGCGTCCGGAGTTGCCGCTGGACGACGACATCACTCAGTCGGATCGCAGCCTTACCCTGCGCCCGGAGCGTGAATTCCAGCTGCCGGACAATTTCTGGGCAGTCAAAAAACTCACCTACCGCATTGCCACCCAAGACAAACCGGCGCCGCTGATCTTCCTGATCGCCGGCACCGGCGCGCGCTTTGACAGCACGCTCAACGAATACCTGAAGAAGTTGTATTACAAGGCCGGCTACCACGTCGTGCAGTTGTCCTCGCCGACCAGTTTCGACTTCATCAGCGCCGCTTCGCGTTTCGCCACCCCGGGCGTGACCAAGGAAGATGCCGAAGACATGTACCGGGTGATGCAGGCCGTGCGGGCGCAGAACCCGAAACTGCCGGTCACCGAGTACTACCTGACCGGTTACAGCCTCGGCGCCCTGGATGCTGCGTTCGTCGCGCATCTGGACGAAACCCGCCGCAGCTTCAACTTCAAGAAAGTCCTGCTGCTCAACCCGCCGGTCAACCTGTACACCTCGGTGACCAACCTCGACAAGCTGGTACAGACCGAGGTCAAGGGTATCAACAACAGCACCACTTTCTATGAGCTGGTGCTGGCCAAACTGACCCGCTACTTCCAGCAGAAAGGCTACATCGACCTCAACGATGCGCTGCTGTATGACTTCCAGCAGTCCAAGCAGCATCTGACCAACGAACAGATGGCCATGCTCATCGGCACGTCGTTCCGCTTCTCGGCCGCCGACATTGCCTACACCTCTGACCTGGTCAACCGTCGCGGCCTGATCACCCCGCCGAAATTCCCGATCACCGAAGGCACCAGCCTCACGCCGTTCCTCAAGCGTGCGCTGCAATGCGACTTCGACTGCTACATCACCGAACAGGTCATTCCGATGTGGCGCGCCCGCACCGACGGCGGCAGCCTGCTGCAACTGATCGATCAGGTCAGCCTGTATGCGCTCAAGGATTACCTGCACGACAGCCCGAAAATCGCCGTGATGCACAACGCCGACGACGTCATCCTCGGCCCTGGCGACCTGGGCTTCCTGCGTAAAACCTTCGGTGATCGCCTGACCGTTTATCCACTGGGCGGCCACTGCGGCAACCTTAACTACCGCGTCAACAGCGACGCCATGCTGGAGTTCTTCCGTGGCTAAATATCTCCTGCTGATTGCAGCGTTCCTCTGTGCAGGCGTGGCCCAGGCCGACAACAGTAAAGCCGACGCACCGGTGGTGGTCGACAGCGACGGCTTCAAGGAACCGCTGACCAAACTCAAATTCAACCCGGGCCTGGACCAGCGCGAGTTCGAGCGCTCGACGCTCAATGCGCTGAACGTCTATGACCCGCTGGAATCGTGGAACCGCCGGGTCTATCACTTCAACTACCGTTTCGACCAGTGGGTGTTCCTGCCGGTGGTCGATGGCTATCGCTACATCACGCCAAGCTTTGTGCGTACCGGGGTGAGCAACTTCTTCAACAACATTGGTGACGTGCCGAACCTGGTCAACAGCCTGCTGCAGTTCAAGGGCCAGCGCTCGATGGAAACCACCGCGCGCCTGCTGCTCAACACCACGATCGGCATCGCCGGCCTGTGGGACCCGGCGACCGCCATGGGCCTGCCGCGCCAGAACGAAGACTTCGGGCAGACCCTGGGCTTCTATGGCGTGCCGGGCGGCGCCTACTTCGTACTGCCGATCTTCGGCCCGTCGAACATTCGCGACACTGCAGGTCTTGCCGTGGATTACACCGCCGACACTGCGATCAACTTCCTCAATGTCGCGGAAGTCAGCTCCAACCATCCGGAAGTCTGGGCACTGCGTGCGATCGACAAGCGCTACCAGACCAGCTTCCGCTACGGTCAGATGAACTCGCCGTTCGAGTACGAGAAAGTGCGCTACGTCTACACCGAAGCACGCAAGTTGCAGATCGCCGAGTAATTTCGGCGGGTACAAAAAAGGGCCATTCGATGCGAGTCGAATGGCCCTTTTTCATGGCATCACACAGATCAAATTGTAGGAGTGAGCCTGCTCGCGATAGCGGTGTACCAGTCACCACCTGTCTGGCTGACAAACCGCTATCGCGAGCAGGCTCACTCCTACAGGGGGCTGTATTCAGCCTTTGATTGCGCGCCAGAGCTTGCCCACGACAGTCACTACCGCCAGCACCACGGCGCCGGCGATAATCCCCGCGACACCATTGAGCAGCATCGGCACGGCGAACCCGGCGCTGCCCGCCGCTGCGCCGACACCTTCGATCCAGTGATGCAGCACCGGCACGCCATGAGTCAGGATGCCGCCGCCGACCAGGAACATCGCCGCCGTGCCGACCACCGACAGGGTTTTCATCATGTACGGCGCGGCGCTGAGAATGCCGCCGCCGATTTTTTTCGCCATCTGCCCGGGTTTCTGCGTCAGCCACAGGCCCAGATCGTCGAGTTTGACGATGCCCGCCACCAAACCGTAAACGCCGACGGTCATGACAATGGCGATGCCGGACATGACAACCACTTGCTGGGTCAGCGAGGCATCTGCCACGGTGCCGAGGGTGATGGCGATGATTTCTGCCGAAAGAATGAAGTCGGTGCGGATCGCGCCTTTGATCTTGTCCTTTTCGTACGCCACCAGATCGGTGGTCGGGTCGGCGACGGCCTCGGTCAACTGCGCGTGCCCAGCTTCGTCTTCCTCTTTGCTGTGCAGGAACTTGTGCGCAAGTTTCTCGAAACCCTCGAAGCACAGGTACGCACCGCCGACCATCAACAGCGGCGTCACCAGCCATGGCACGAAGGCGCTGATTGCCAGCGCCGACGGCACGAGGATCAGTTTGTTGACGAACGAGCCCTTGGCCACCGCCCAGACCACGGGAATTTCCCGCTCGGCGCGCACGCCCGAGACCTGCTGGGCGTTTAGCGCCAGGTCGTCACCGAGCACGCCGGCAGTCTTCTTGGCGGCCATTTTCGTCATCAATGCAACGTCATCCAGAACGGTGGCGATGTCATCGATCAGCACCAGCAAACTGCTTCCTGCCATGAATCCTGTTTCCTTCTGTGTATGAATGTTGCCAAGCATAACGCGACCGCCGGCCACAGGCTGCATTGTTGAGCGCCGCTCAAGGCCGGTGCTACCATGCGCCACCGCCAGAACAGGCAAGGAACCACCGGGTTTATGAGCACAATCCGCGAGCGTAACAAAGAACTGATCCTGCGCGCCGCCAGCGAAGAGTTTGCCGACAAGGGCTTTGCGGCGACCAAAACCAGCGACATCGCCGCCAAGGCGGGATTGCCCAAGCCCAACGTCTACTACTACTTCAAATCCAAGGAAAACCTCTACCGCGAGGTGCTGGAAAGCATCATCGAGCCGATTCTGCAGGCCTCGACCCCGTTCAACCCGGATGGCGTGCCGAGCGAAGTGCTGAGCGGCTACATCCGCTCGAAGATCCGCATCTCCCGCGACCTGCCCTACGCCTCCAAGGTATTCGCAAGCGAAATCATGCACGGCGCGCCGCACCTGAGCGCCGACCTGGTCGAGCAGCTCAACGCCCAGGCCAAGCACAACATCGCCTGCATCCAGAGCTGGATCGACCGCGGCCAGATCGCCCCGATCGACCCCAACCACCTGATGTTCAGCATCTGGGCCGCCACCCAGACCTACGCCGACTTCGACTGGCAGATATCTGCGGTGACCGGGAAAGACAAGCTCGACGAAGCCGATTATGAAGCGGCCGCGCAGACGATTATCCGGTTGGTGTTGAAGGGATGTGAGCCGGACTGAAAGACCGCAGCAACGCAATCGCGAGCAGGCTCACTCCTACATTTGGAATACGTTCCCCTGTAGGAGTGAGCCTGCTCGCGATCGAGGCGATACGGTCCCCACTCAAACCCAAATCGCACCCCATAGTGGATAGTCGCCAAGCTTCTCCACCAGCCCGGCCCGCAATGGGTTGGCTACTGCATACCGCGCCACTTTCACCAGGTTCTCCTCCCGCCGCAACGCCCGATCATGAAAACCTCTCTGCCAGAGAACACTGTTATCTCCGGTAGCCTGTCTTACGGATCTGGTACTCATCGACTTGGTTTTCTGCATCAGCTCACTCAATGAGCCCCGCCGTAATTCAATCAGCCAGTGAAAATGATCAGGCATGACGACCCAGGCCAGTGAATGCACCAGCCCGGAATCCTGGGCATTTTGGAATTGATCAGCGACCAGCTTGCCCAAGGCAAAATCCTTGAAAACCGGCCTTCGTTCATGGGTGTTGCTGGTTAACAGATAGATTCGGCTGACTTCGGCATATCGCCCGACTCGCAATTTATGTGCAGCAGGTAGATCTGGCATTCCTTTGCCTCCTGTGATCAAGTCATAAGAGGCTAGTACCGGGGATGCAAATGGAGTGGGCAGACTGTTGGCAGGATGTGTCCGGAAGATAGCTATCGCGAGCAGGCTCACTCCTACAGGGGTTTTGTGGCGTTCCGACATTTTGTGTCTGAACCCAGATCCACTGTAGGAGTGAGCCTGCTCGCGATGGCGATAGCTCAATCACCGCAAATTCAAGCAACCACCCCCCCATCCGCCCTCAGATCCAGCGCCTCCACCGCTTTGATCGCCACCTGCTCATCCACATCCGACAAATCCCCGCTGATCCCGATCGCGCCCAGCACTTCACCCGCCTGATTGCGAATCAACACACCACCCGGTGCCGGCACAACGCTGCCCTGCCCCATGCTGTTCAACGAAGAAAAAAAGGCCGGACGTTGTTGGGCGTCCTGGGCGAGCAGGCGTGAGCCTTTGCCCAGGGCGATGGCGCCCCAGGCTTTGCCGATGGCGATGTCGGGGCGCAGCAGGCTGGCGCCGTCTTCGCGTTGCAGGGCGATCAGGTGGCCGCCGGTGTCGAGTACCGCGATGGTCAGTGGCGCGGCGTTGATGCCGCGCCCCGCACTGATGGCTTCGCTGACCAGGTTGACTGCGACTTTCAAGGTTAAAGCGCTCATGGTGCCGTCCTCATTTTGTTATAGGGAAAGTCGTGGGACTGCGCGTTTCTGCCACAGTCCGATGCAACAAATAGAACACAATGAGTTAGTTTTTTGTATACAATAATTCTCGAAAAGCGCCGCATGCGACGAAAAGCCACAGCACAAGCGGCTTCCGACGAATGAAACAGACGCTTGAGAAAATGGATTGACCTGCGCCGTCCGCCGTGAATACACTCTGCGCAAAGCCACTTGTATACAATTACAAAACGTAAAGAGGCACAAAACCATGAGCAAAATGAGAGCAATCGAAGCCGCCGTTCTGGTGATGCGCCGCGAAGGGGTTGATACCGCTTTTGGCATCCCGGGCGCAGCGATCAACCCGCTGTACTCCGCCTTGCAAAAGGTCGGTGGCATCGATCACGTCCTTGCTCGCCACGTTGAAGGCGCCTCGCACATGGCCGAGGGCTACACCCGCACCAAGGCCGGCAACATCGGCGTGTGCATCGGCACGTCCGGCCCGGCCGGTACCGACATGGTCACCGGGCTCTACAGCGCCTCGGCCGACTCGATTCCAATTCTCTGCATCACAGGGCAAGCACCCCGCGCCCGGATGCACAAGGAAGACTTCCAGGCTGTCGACATCACCAGCATCGTCAAGCCAGTCACCAAGTGGGCGACCACGGTGCTCGAACCGGGCCAGGTGCCTTACGCCTTCCAGAAAGCTTTTTATGAAATGCGCTCCGGCCGTCCGGGCCCAGTGCTGATCGACCTGCCATTCGACGTGCAGATGGCCGAGATCGAATTCGATATTGACGCTTACCAACCGCTGCCCCTAGCCAAACCGACCGCGACCCGCGTGCAGGTCGAGAAGGCTCTGGCGCTGCTGGATCAGGCCGAGCGTCCGTTGCTGGTCGCCGGTGGCGGCATCATCAATGCCGACGCCAGCGATCTGTTGGTCGAGTTCGCCGAACTGACCGGCATCCCGGTCATCCCGACCCTGATGGGCTGGGGCACCATCCCTGACGATCACCCGCTGATGGTCGGCATGGTCGGTCTGCAGACGTCGCACCGTTACGGCAACGCGACGATGCTGAAATCCGACGTGGTGCTGGGCATCGGTAACCGTTGGGCCAACCGTCACACCGGTTCGGTTGATGTGTACACCGAAGGTCGCAAGTTCATTCACGTCGACATCGAAGGCACGCAGATCGGCCGTGTGTTCACCCCGGATCTGGGCATCGTCTCCGACGCCGCCGCCGCGCTGACCGTGTTCATTGAAGTGGCGCGGGAATGGCAAGCCGCCGGCAAGCTGAAAAACCGCAGTGCCTGGCTGCAGGATTGCCAGCAGCGCAAGGCCAGCCTGCATCGCAAGACCCACTTCGACAACGTGCCGGTCAAACCGCAGCGCGTTTACGAGGAAATGAATCAGGTGTTCGGCAAGGACACCTGCTACGTCAGCACCATTGGTCTGTCGCAGATTGCCGGCGCGCAGTTCCTGCACGTCTACAAGCCGCGTCACTGGATCAACTGTGGCCAGGCCGGCCCGTTGGGCTGGACCATTCCGGCAGCGCTGGGCGTGGTCAAGGCCGATCCGAGCCGGAAAGTCGTGGCCCTGTCGGGGGACTATGATTTTCAGTTCATGATCGAAGAGCTGGCGGTCGGCGCTCAGTTCAAACTGCCGTACATCCACGTCGTGGTGAACAACTCGTACCTGGGCCTGATCCGTCAGGCGCAGCGCGGATTCGAAATGGACTACTGCGTGCAGCTGTCCTTCGATAACCTGAATGCGCCGGAACTCAACGGTTACGGGGTTGACCACATCGCAGTCGCTGAAGGCCTCGGCTGCAAGGCGCTGCGCGTGTTCGAACCGTCGGAAATCGCCCCTGCCCTGCGCAAGGCCGAACAGATGATCGAAGAGTTCAAGGTGCCGGTGATCGTCGAGATCATCCTGGAGCGTGTGACCAACATCTCCATGGGTACCGAGATCAACGCGGTCAACGAATTCGAAGACCTGGCGCTGGTCGGCAACGACGCGCCGACGGCGATTTCGTTGCTTGATTGATTGCTTTTAGCCCCCTCTCCCTCTGGGAGAGGGCTGGGGTGAGGGAAAGGTTTTGCGGTGCTCGTACAATCGGGATCAGATTCAGGATCTCCCCTCACCCTAGCCCTCTCCCGAAGGAGAGGGGACTGATCGCGTTCAGTCTGATCTACCGTGCCTCATCAGTTTTTAGGAGACCACCATGCCGCGTTTCGCAGCCAACCTGTCCATGCTGTTCACCGAACAGGATTTCCTTGCCCGTTTCGACGCCGCCGCCAAGGCCGGTTTCAGTGGCGTGGAATACCTGTTCCCGTACGACTTCAGCTCCGCCGAAATCAAGGCAAGACTCGAGGCCAACGGTCTGACCCAAGTGCTGTTCAACCTGCCGGCCGGTGACTGGGCCAAGGGCGAGCGCGGTATCGCCTGCCTGCCGGATCGGGTCGAAGAATTCCGCGCCGGGGTCGATCTGGCGATTGCCTACGCACAAGTGCTGGGCAACACCCAGGTCAACTGCCTGGCCGGCATTCGTCCGCAAGGCGTTGACGATGCCACGGTGGAAAAAACCTTCGTCGCCAACCTCAAATACGCCGCCGACAAGCTGCAAGCGGCGGGCATCAAACTGGTGATGGAAGCGATCAATACCCGCGACATTCCCGGTTTCTACCTGAACAACACGGCGCAAGCCCTGTCGATTCGCGAGCAGGTCGGCAGCGCCAATCTGTTCCTGCAATACGACATCTATCACATGCAGATCATGGAAGGTGATCTGGCCCGCACCCTGCAATCGCACCTGGGCGAGATCAACCATGTGCAACTGGCGGACAACCCGGGGCGCAACGAGCCGGGCACCGGTGAAATCAACTACCACTTCCTGTTCGAACACCTCGACCGCATCGGTTATCAGGGTTGGGTCGGCTGTGAATACAAGCCGTTGACCACCACCGAAGCGGGCCTCGGCTGGCTGAAAACCCACAACGCAATCTGAGAACACAGCAAATCCTCTGTAGGAGTGAGCCTGCTCGCGATGAGGCCGGCACATTCAATATCCATCTCGCCTGACAAACCGCTATCGCGAGCAGGCTCACTCCTACAGAAATGCAGCTCCCCTATTTGCTTGCGCACGACAAAAACAAGAGGATTTTCTCATGGCTAAAATCGGATTCATCGGCACCGGCATCATGGGCCACCCAATGGCGGCGAACCTGCAGAAAGCCGGTCACAGCCTGTTCCTGTCGCAACACCACGACGCGGCCCCGGCCGATCTGGTCGCCGCTGGCGCCGTTGCCCTGGCGAACCCGCGCGAAGTGGCGCAGGAAGCCGAATTCATCATCGTCATGGTCCCGGATACCCCGCAGGTCGATGACGTGCTGTTCCGCGCCGACGGCGTTGCCGCCGGCATCGGCAAGGGCAAAGTGGTCATCGACATGAGCTCGATCTCGCCGACCGCCACCAAAGCCTTTGCGGCGAAGATCAACGAGAAAGGCGCGCAATACCTCGACGCTCCCGTGTCCGGCGGTGAAGTCGGTGCCAAAGCCGCGACCCTGAGCATCATGGTCGGTGGCGACGCCGATGCCTTCGAACGCGCCCTGCCGCTGTTCCAGGCCATGGGCAAAAATATCACCCTGGTCGGTGGCAATGGCGACGGCCAGACCGCCAAGGTCGCCAACCAGATCATCGTTGCCCTGAACATCCAGGCCGTTGCCGAAGCGCTGCTGTTCGCCTCGAAAAACGGTGCCGATCCCGCCAAGGTGCGTGAAGCCCTGATGGGTGGTTTCGCCTCTTCGAAGATTCTCGAAGTGCACGGCGAGCGCATGATCAAAGGCACCTTCGACCCGGGCTTCCGCATCAGCCTGCACCAGAAGGACCTGAACCTGGCCCTGCAAGGCGCCAAGGAGCTGAACATCAATCTGCCGAACACCGCCAACGCCCAGCAAGTGTTCAGCACCTGCGCGGCCATCGGTGGCAGCAATTGGGATCACTCGGCGCTGATCAAGGGCCTTGAGCACATGGCCAATTTCTCGATCCGCGACAATAAATAAAGCCTGCACAAAACCCTGTGGGAGCGAGCCTGCTCGCGAAAGCGACTTCACATTCAACATCCATGTTGGCTGACATACCGCGTTCGCGAGCAGGCTCGCTCCCACAAGGGATCTGAGTCGCCCTTTCGAATAACAAGAATTCCGGGAGCCCGCCATGTCGGTCGATCCGCAACAACTGCTGCGCGAGCTGTTTGCCACAGCCATCGACGCGGCGCATCCGAACCAAGTCCTCGAAGCCCATCTGCCTGCCGATCGCAGCGGTCGAGTCATCGTCATCGGCGCCGGCAAAGCCGCTGCCGCCATGGCGCAAGTGGTCGAGCGTTGCTGGGAGGGTGAAGTCACCGGCCTGGTGGTGACCCGCTACGGTCACGGCGCTCCGTGCGAAAAAATCGAAGTGGTCGAAGCCGCGCACCCGGTGCCGGACGCCGCCGGGCTGGCCGTGGCCAAACGCGTACTCGAACTGGTCAGCAACCTCAGCGAAGACGATCGCGTGATCTTTCTGCTCTCCGGTGGTGGTTCTGCCCTGCTCGCCCTGCCGGCCGAAGGCATCACCCTTGCTGACAAACAAGCGATCAACAAAGCCTTGCTGAAATCCGGCGCGACTATCGGCGAGATGAACTGCGTGCGCAAGCACCTCTCGGCGATCAAGGGCGGCCGCCTCGGCAAGGCCTGCTGGCCGGCGACGGTTTACACCTATGCGATTTCCGACGTACCGGGCGACCTCGCCACCGTCATCGCCTCCGGCCCGACCGTGGCCGACCCGAGCACTTCGGCCGAGGCGCTGGCGATCATCAAGCGCTACGGCATCGACATCCCCGCCTCCGTGCGCACGTGGCTGCAGAGTCCGGAATCGGAAACCGTCAAACCCGGCGACCCGTCCCTGGTACGCAGCCATTTCCAATTGATCGCCCGGCCGCAGCAATCATTGGATGCGGCGGCGGTGAAATGCCGGCAGGCCGGTTTCAGCACCTTGATTCTCGGCGACCTCGAAGGCGAATCCCGTGAAGTGGCGAAAGTCCACGCCGGCATCGCCCGGCAGATCATCCACCACGGCCAGCCACTGGCGGCGCCGTGCGTGATCCTCTCCGGCGGCGAAACCACGGTCACCGTGCGCGGCAATGGCCGCGGCGGCCGTAACGCCGAATTCCTCCTCAGCCTGACCGACAGCCTCAAGGGCCAGCCCGGCGTCTACGCGCTGGCCGGCGACACCGATGGCATCGACGGTTCGGAAGACAACGCCGGCGCGATCATGACCCCGGACAGCTACGCCCGCGCCGCCGCCCTCGGTCTGAGCGCCAGCGACGAGCTGGATAACAACAACGGCTACGGCTACTTCCAGGCGCTCGATGCGCTGATCGTCACCGAGCCGACCCGCACCAACGTCAACGACTTCCGCGCCATTCTGATCCTTGAGAACTGCAAATCATGACGCCTGATAAAAAGGTCAAAATCCTCGCCACCCTCGGCCCTGCGGTCGATGGCATTGACGATATTCGCGAGCTGGTCGAGGCCGGGGTCAACATCTTCCGCCTGAACTTCAGTCACGGCGATCATGCCGACCACGCCAAACGCTATCAGTGGATCCGTGAAGTCGAGCGCCAGCTCAACTACCCGCTGGGCATTCTGATGGATCTGCAGGGGCCGAAACTGCGCGTCGGCAAGTTCGCCGACGGCAAGGTGCAGTTGCATCGCGGTCAGGCGTTCCGTCTCGATCTCGATGCGACACCGGGCGATGAACGCCGGGTCAACCTGCCGCATCCAGAGATCATTGCTGCGCTGGAAGCCGGCATGGACCTGCTGCTCGACGACGGCAAACTGCGCCTGCGCGTGGTCACCAAGTACGCCGATGCAATCGACACCACCGTGCTCAATGGCGGTGAGCTGTCTGACCGCAAAGGCGTGAACGTGCCGCAAGCGGTGCTCGACTTGAGCCCGCTGACCGCCAAGGATCGCCGCGACCTGAGCTTCGGTCTGGAGCTGGGCGTGGACTGGGTTGCGCTGTCGTTCGTGCAGCGTCCGCAAGACATCGTCGAAGCGCGCGCATTGATCGGCGACAAGGCGTTTCTCATGGCAAAAATCGAGAAGCCTTCGGCGGTCGAGCAATTGCATGAAATCGCTGAGCTGAGCGACGCGATCATGGTCGCGCGCGGAGACCTTGGCGTGGAAGTGCCAGCGGAAAGCGTGCCGCAGATTCAGAAAAACATCATCACCACCTGCCGCGCACTGGGTAAACCAGTGGTGGTGGCGACGCAGATGCTCGAGTCGATGCGCTTCTCCCCTGCCCCAACGCGTGCCGAGGTGACTGACGTCGCCAACGCCGTGGCCGAAGGCGCCGATGCGGTGATGCTCTCGGCGGAAACTGCCTCCGGCGAATACCCGCTGGAAGCCGTGCAGATGATGAGCAAGATCATCCGCCAGGTGGAAAACGGCCCGGATTATCAGACCCAGCTCGACGTCAGCCGACCGAAAGCCGAGGCGACTGTTTCCGATGCGATCAGCTGCGCGATCCGCCGTATCAGCAACGTGCTGCCGGTGGCGGTGCTGGTCAATTACAGCGAGTCGGGCGCCTCGACGCTGCGTGCATCGCGGGAGAGGCCGAAAGCACCGATCCTCAATCTGACGCCCAACCTGCAAACCGCGCGGCGCTTGAGCGTGGCCTGGGGCATTCATTCGGTGGTCAACGATCGCCTGCGTCAGGTCGACGAAGTCTGCTCGACCGCGCTGGAGATTGCTCAGGCGCAAGGCATGGCCGAGCGTGGCGACACATTGCTGATCACCGCCGGTGTGCCGTTCGGCCAGCCGGGCTCGACCAATTCGCTGCGCATCGAGACGTTGATTTAGCGCTTGTACCGGCCTCTTCGCGAGCAGGCTCGCTCCCACATTGGTTCTGTGTCGATCACAGAACCGAGACTGGACGCAGATCCATGTGGGAGCGAGCCTGCTCGCGAAGCAGGCGCCTCGGTTTTCCCTGACTTTCAGAACTGCCATGCCTGCCAATCACTTCAACACCCACTGCCCCGACTGGGCCGAGGCTTTGCTCAACGGTTTCAGTCAGATTTTCTTCCAGCGCCATCCGCTGTGCGGCCTGCTGTGTCTGTTGGCAATTCTGCTGACGGCGCCGGTGCTCTTTGCCGGGGCGTTGCTCGGTGGCGTCGCCGGTCTGCTCACCGCGCAGCGGCGCAACTACGCCAAGCCTGATCGCCAGGCCGGGCTGTTCAGCTACAACGGCGTATTGCTCGGTCTGCTGTTGAGCCTGTATTTCCCCTGGTCGCCGCTGCTGCCGCCGCTGATTCTCGCGGCCGGTGGCTTGAGCGCGATGCTCACTCAGCAATGGCTCAAACATGTGTATCGCAGCCGTTCCATACCGGCGTACACCTCGCCGTTCGTGGCGATAGGTTGGTTGCTGCTGGTGTTCGCCGAACCGTCCGCGCCGGCGGCGTCGATCGATCTGAACACGGCGAATGTGCTGGCCGCTGAACTGCGCGGCTTTGGCCAGGTGATGTTCCTCGACCATCCGTTGGCCGGGGCGTTGATCGCCAGCGGTTTGCTGCTCGCCGATCGCCGCGCTTTCTGCTGGGCGCTGTTGGCGTCGGCGATCGGCCTCGGCTCCAGTCTGCTGCACCACGAGACATCCGCCGCGCTGCTCGGCCTCGGTGGCTACAACGCCCTGCTCGCCGCCCTCGCCTTCAGCGCCCAACGGCAAGATCCGTGGCTGCCACTGCTCGGGATTGTCCTGGCGCTGTTGGTGACGCCGCTGTTTGCTGCTGCGGGACTGGCGACGCTGACCGCGCCGTTCATCCTCGCCTGCTGGCTGATTCGCGCCGGCATCCAGATGCTGGGCAAAGCTTCGCTCGCGCATGAGTCTTGCGCTCACGAGGACAATCACCCTAGGCTGCGCTGATCTTCGATTCAGGCGTTATCCATGGACAGCAGCAACAATTGGCGCGAACGGCTCTACGTCATGATTTTCCAGAGCGACACCCCGGCCGGGCGTCGCTTCGACGGCATCCTGCTGTTGATCATCCTCGCCAGTCTGGTGATCGTGATGCTCGACAGTATCGACAGCATTCACCGCAATTACGCCGACGTACTGGCCTATATAGAGTGGGGCTTCACGGCGATCTTCCTCGGTGAGTACATCCTGCGGCTGTACTGCTCGCCCAAGCCGCTGCGCTATGCCTTCAGCTTTTACGGGCTGGTGGATCTGCTGGCGATCGTCCCGGGCATCCTCGCGCTGTATTACAGCGATGCGCAGTACCTGCTGATTATCCGGATTATCCGGATGCTGCGGATTTTCCGCGTGCTCAAGCTCAGCCCGTACCTCAAGCAAGCCAACTATCTGATGTCGGCGCTGCGCGGCAGCAAGCAGAAAATCGTCGTGTTTCTGGTCAGCGTGTGCACGCTGGTGACAGTGTTCGGCACGCTGATGTACGTGATCGAAGGCCCGGAGCATGGCTTCACCAGCATTCCCAAGGGCATCTATTGGGCGATCGTGACCTTGACCACTGTGGGTTTCGGCGACATCGTGCCGAAGACGCCGCTGGGCCAGGTGATTTCCTCGCTGGTGATGATCACCGGTTATTCGATCATCGCTGTGCCCACGGGGATTTTCACCGCTGAGCTGGCCAATGCCATGCGCGGCGAGCAGCTGCAACATGACTGTCCGGGGTGTCAGAAAAAGACCCACGAGCAGAGCGCGGCGTTCTGTTCGCGATGCGGCAGCCAGCTGTTCAAGAAAGTGGAATAAGCACAGAGCTTTTTAATCTTTAAGCGCCTATGCGTGGCCCGTTATAGTCGCTGGCAATTGAACATCACCCCCTTGTAGGAGCTGCCGAAGGCTGCGATCTTTTTGACTTTGTTTTCAAGATCAAAAGATCGCAGCCTTCGGCAGCTCCTACATCGATAACCAATAAGGAATGCGCAGTGAAAAAACTCTTTGGCGCCTCACTTCTCGCCGCCGGCCTGACCTTGGCCAACATCGCCCAGGCAGCACCGACGCTGCTTAACGTTTCCTACGACGTGATGCGCGATTTCTACAAGGACTACAACACTGCGTTCCAGAAACACTGGCAAGCCGAGCACAAGGAAAACATCACCGTACAGATGTCCTTCGGCGGCTCGAGCAAGCAGGCACGCTCGGTGATCGATGGCCTGCCGGCTGATGTCATCACCATGAACATGGCCACCGACATCAATGCCCTCGCCGACAACGGCAAACTGGTCCCGGACAATTGGGTCACGCGCCTGCCGAACAACAGCGCGCCGTTCACATCAGCCACGGTGTTCATCGTTCGCAAGGGCAACCCGAAAGCGTTGAAAGACTGGCCGGACCTGCTCAAGGATGGCGTGCAAGTGATCGTGCCCAACCCGAAAACCTCGGGTAATGGCCGTTACACCTACCTGTCGGCCTGGGGTTATGTGCTGAAGAATGGCGGTGACGAGAACAAGGCCAAGGACTTCGTCGGCAAACTGTTCAAGCAGGCGCCAGTGCTGGATACCGGTGGCCGCGCCGCTACCACCACGTTCATGACCAACCAGATCGGCGACGTGCTGGTGACCTTCGAAAACGAAGCGGAAATGATCGCCCGCGAATTCGGTCGCGATCAGTTCGAAGTGATCTACCCAAGCGTCTCCGCCGAAGCCGAGCCGCCGGTTTCCGTGGTCGACAAAGTGGTCGACAAGAAAGGCTCGCGCGCTGCGGCGGATGAATATCTGAAGTACCTGTGGTCGCCGGAAGGTCAGGAAATCGCTGCAGCCAACTACCTGCGCCCACGTGACCCGGCGGTGCTGGCGAAGTACACCGACCGTTTCCCGAAAGTCGATTTCCTTTCGGTGGAGAAGACTTTTGGTGACTGGCGCACGGTGCAGAAGACTCACTTCAATGATGGTGGGGTGTTTGATCAGATTTATAGCGGGCAGTAAGGCTTGATCTGAAAAATCAAAAGGCGACCCACCAAGGTCGCCTTTTTGTTGAGCCAGAAGCCCCTCACCCCAGCCCTCTCCCAGAGGGAGAGGGGGCCGACCGAGCCGTCTCGCGTCAAACATCGACCTGAAGGACCGAGTCGATTATGGTTTGGAACGATCATGGATTCACTGTCGCACCTTCAGGTCGGCGCATATCCCAAGCATCCCCCAATCAGTTCCCTCTCGCTCCGGGAGAGGGCTAGGGTGAGGGGCTTTTGTTGAATGAACAAACACATCCAGCCTTCCCCCGTAACCATCCAGAAGTCATTACACAACGTAATAACAGTTATCATCCGAAAACGTCTTCTGCCCGTCCACGTTGTCCATTAGCCTCTCCGCTTTCCTGTGCCCGACCCGAGATCCCCTATGACCACCACTCCTCACGCAATGACCCGAGGCATGGTCCTGCTGTTCGCGTTCTGCTGCGGCGCCATCGTTGCCAACATCTACTACGCACAGCCGATCATCGGCCTGATCGCGCCGGACATCGGCCTCTCCGACACCATGGCCAGTTTCATCGTCTCCCTGACCCAGATCGGTTACGCGCTGGGCCTGTTCTTTCTGGTGCCGCTGGGCGATCTGCTGGAAAACCGGCGGCTGATGATCATCACCACGCTGGTGGCGATCGCCAGTCTGCTGGGCGCGGCGTTTACCGAGCAGCCCAACGTGTTCCTGCTGATCTCGCTGCTGGTCGGTTTCAGCTCGGTGTCGGTGCAGATCCTGATTCCGCTGGCCGCGCATCTGGCGCCGGAAGAATCCCGTGGCCGCGTGGTCGGCGGCATCATGGGCGGTCTGCTGCTGGGTATCCTGCTGGCGCGACCGGTGTCGAGCGTGGTCGCCGACCACCTCGGCTGGCGTGCCATGTTCATGATCGCCGCAGCGTTGATGGCGGCAATCAGCGTGGTACTGGCACTGACCGTACCCAAGCGCCAGCCCGATCACAGCGCCACCTATGGCCAATTGATCGGCTCGCTGTGGACACTGCTGCGCCAACAACCCGTGCTGCGTCAGCGGGCGTTTTATCAGGGTTGCATGTTTGCCACGTTCAGCCTGTTCTGGACCGCCGTGCCGCTGGAACTGGCGCGCAACCATGGCCTGTCGCAAAGCGAAATCGCTATATTCGCCTTGGTCGGCGCCATCGGTGCCATTGCCGCACCGATCAGCGGCCGCCTCGCCGATGCCGGGCACACACGCATCGCCTCGCTGCTGGCCATGCTCTTCGCCAGCCTGAGCTTCCTGCCCGCCTTCATCCACCCGGTCTACAGCGTCATCGGCCTGGCCGTGACCGGCGTGGTCCTCGACTTCTGCGTGCAGATGAACATGGTCCTCGGCCAACGCGCGGTGTACTCGCTGGACGCGAAAAGTCGCGGCCGCTTGAACGCGCTGTACATGACCAGCATCTTCATCGGCGGCGCCTTCGGCTCGTCGGTAGCCAGCGCGGTGTACGAGCATGGCGGCTGGCTGTGGATCGTGATCGTCGGCAGCGTGTTTCCGTTGCTGGCGTTGTTGCGGTTTTTGAGTGCATCGCAAAACACCTCTCTGGCGCAACGAAAAGCCGCGTCCTGAAACGTTGTTACAGTGGGAGCGAGCCTGCTCGCGAAGGCGGTGTGTCTGCCGCAAATCAGTGCCTGACCTGACGCCTTCGCGAGCAGGCTCGCTCCCACAATCGCGTAGACCCTCAATACCGAACCAGTTTCTCCATCGCCGCATCCGCCAGAAACGAGGAGCGGCTTTTGACGTTGTGCTCGCGTACATAGCGGTCGATGCGCTGAATCACATAGCCGGGCAGCGTAACGTTGACCTTCTCGGTCTTGCCCAGATACGGCGAGATATCCAGCTCCAGCATGCCCCAGCCCATCCCGGCAAAATCCGGATGGCTGCGATGCTCCGCTGCCGAAGTCGGCATCGGAATCGCCTGCCCGGCCGCCGCGATTTCTTGCAGCATCAGGTGCGCGACTTCCACGGCCGCGTTATAAGCCTCCTCAAAGCTGTCCCCGGCCGTGACTGCGCCGGGAATATCGGGGATCTGAATACCGATGGCAGTGTTCTCGTCACCCCACTCGATGCAGATGGGATATTGCATTACGGATCTCCTTCATGACGGGTTGGCGGGCTGAACAACCCCGCGCGCCGCCTGATGCTTGTGACTGTCCCCAGTGGTAAATCCTTTTTCGGATGCGGGACGGCAATCGTGTTCGGGTTGTAACGATGAGTGAAAATGTGATGACTGCCGGCAACCCGATCCAACGTCCAGCCCGCCTCCTCCAGCTCCTTCATCAATAGCCTGCTCTGCACCAACCGCCTCCTTGGCCTGGCCCATTAAAAGTAACTCTAGAGTTATCTTTACTCAAGCACAGAATGGGACGGGGTGATGGTGGGTAGTTTTGCAAAGTATTCCTGGCGCCAGTTTCGTTTATTGCGATTTGCGTTTAATTCGAATAGCTTTCGCGCATCGTCTTTAGAATGTTGGAACAGTCTTATGCCCACTCCAATTCCTTCCACTA
Source organism: Pseudomonas sp. HN2 (assembly GCF_020736465.1). Lineage (NCBI taxonomy): Bacteria > Pseudomonadati > Pseudomonadota > Gammaproteobacteria > Pseudomonadales > Pseudomonadaceae > Pseudomonas > Pseudomonas sp. HN2. Next base: position 1,747,017 of record NZ_CP085885.1, on the reverse strand, counting down.
TAAATTTGCCAGTTGAACGCGAAGTCAAAGCCGCGATTGAAGGCCAGCGCACCCTCACCGCTTTCCTCGCCACAGGTTTCGATACCCAGCGAATCCAGATTTTTGATGAGCAGAATGAAGCCCACAGCGTCGAGCTGCCAACGTCGGCATTGCGCTTGCTGAGCGATATCCTCGCAGCGCTGGCGGAGGGCAACGCTGTGAAGGTCGTGCCGATCCATGCCGAGCTGACCACTCAAGAAGCTGCCGATCTGCTCAACGTCTCACGTCCGCACATGATCAAACTGCTGGAGAGCGGTGAGATTTCCTACCACAAAACAGGCAAGCACCGACGTGTGCGTTTTGCCGATCTGATGGAATATAAAACCCGGCGAGACACCGCCAGCGAGCAGGCAATGACGCTTCTCGCGGAGCAGGCACAGGCGCTAAGGACAGGATACGAGTGAGGCATTCCTCTTTCACTGCTGTATATGATGCATGCGTCTTATACCCGGCCCCTTTGAGAGACTTCCTTATGTGGCTCGCGTTGTCTGGGCTGTATCGAGCTCGCTGGACTCAGGAAATACACCACAATGGAAGCGTAACTTATTGAAGAACAGGTCCGACCTGACCCTCGAACAACTCGATCGCACATCGCAATTGATGGACCTGGCCATTCCAGATGCGTGTATCGATGGCTATGAAGACTTGGTGTCAGGTCTGACGCTGCCTGATGAGAACGACCGCCATGTTCTGGCGGCCGCTATCCGATGCGGTGCCGATGTAATAGTGACGTTCAACCTGAAAGATTTCCCCTCCTGTCACCTCGCGCCATATGGCATCGAAGCTCAGCACCCGGATGAGTTTGTGGAAAACCTTTTTCATCTTGATTCGGCTGCCGTCGTCGCTGCGGCTCAAAGCCAGCGACGGCAATTGAAAACGCCCACTGTGGAGGTGGACAAATATCTTGGCTTTCTCCAGCGGCAAGGCTTGGTCGAATCGGTAAAGGCGTTAGGTAACTATCGTGCGATTCTCTGAGAATCAGACGCAAAAAAACGGCGATCCCAGGATCGCCGTTTCTCTTACTGCCCGAACTGCTTGCCCAGCCCCGGCGGTACGCCGTGGATGTTGGTGTCTTCCCACGGGCCGTTGGGGCTGACCGAGCGGCTCCAGCCGTTGTTCCAGCGGTAGTAGGTGCGCTGGCGGTAGAAGGTGTTGGTCTGGTCGTCGAGGACGTAGACGCCGAGTTTCTGGTCCCAGTGGCTGTTGCCGCCCGGTGGCGGGGCGAAGCTGGCCGAAGTGCGCGGGACCGGTTTGGCCGGTTTTGCCGGGATGCTTTTGCCGGGGGTCGGCGAGGTCGACGGGGTCGGGCTCGGTTGCGACGGCGGAATCGGCGGCAGGCTGGTGGTCGGTTCCGGGCGTTGTACCGCACATGCACTCAAGCCCAGGGCCAGTGTGAGGACTGTGATGCGGGCGATGGTGTGCATGGCGGTGCTTTCCTGTTGGGTCCGGTTACTGGTCCGGGCTGTCGATGGTCAGTTTTTGTGGCGCAGTGGTGCTGCTGGCCAAGGGGCCGCTGCGACCGATCCACTCCCCGGCAGTCGGTTGACCGGCCCGTGAGATGCGCGCAACCAGTTGGACTTCAGGGAAGTTGGACAGTTTCAACTGCGGCATCATTGCATCGGCGTCGCCCAGTTCGACGGTCACTGGCAGGTCGGCGACGGTCAGGCGTTTGGCCGCCAGCGGCGCCGGTGGGCCAGAAGTGGCGCGGGCGAAGATGAACACGCTGTCGCCCGGTTGCACCTTGCCTTTGAGTTCGCTGGCCAGATCAACGCTGACTTTCAGCAATGCAGCTTTCGGCGCCGGTGCCTCGGCAACCTGACCACCGCTGGCCTTCAGGCGTTCGGCGGCACGCTCGATGCCGCCTTGCAGCGCAGCGCGCGAGTTGTCTTCCGGCGGCAGTTGCGCGAGCAGGCGATTCCAGTAGTCGATTGCTTCTTGATACCGCTCGCCTTCGAACGCGGCGATGCCAAGCAGGCCGAGGCTGGTGACTTCTTTCGGGTCGGCCTTCAACGCCTCGTCGGTCAGTGCCTGAATCTTCTCTGACCATTTCTTACCGTCGGCGAAATACTGCGCCTGCGCCCACTGGCCAAGCAGTTCCGGCTGGCGACCGGCGAGGTTGGCGGCGCGCTCGAACATCTTCGCCGCATCCGCCGGGCGGTCTTGAGCCATGTAGGTACGGCCGAGGAAATACAGACCTTCGGCGGAATCCGGTTGTGCGGCGACCGCACGCTCCAGACGCTGGGTCATCTCTTCCATCGACTGTGGTGCCTGGGCGAATTCGCGGGTCAGTTCGACTTTGTCGGCGGCGCCGAAATGCAGGTACAGACCAAGGCCCAGCACCGGCACCAACACGGCGGCCAGCAGCGGCAACGGCTTGCCAAGGCGCGAGACACGCGGTGCGGTGACGCCTTCGGTGTCGGCGAGCAATTCACGTGCAGCTTCCGCGCGGCCACTGTCCAGTTGCGCGGCATCGAGCACGCCTTCGGCCTGCTGCGCTTGCAGTTCGGCAACCCGCTCCTGATACAGCGCGACGTTCAGCGCGGTGCGATCTTCTTCACGCTGGGCGCGGCGTTCGCGCAGCACCGGGATCAGCAGAAAACTCAGGGCGACCAGAAGCAACAGCCCTGCGGCGAGCCAGAAATCAATCATTCTTGGTTTTTATCCAACAGTTGGTCGAGGCGCTGACGTTCTTCGGCAGACAGCGATGACGGGGTTTCGGCACGTTGCCCGCGACGCCTGCGCACGATCAGCACGATCACTACGAAACCGCCGAGCAGCAGCCCGGCCGGGCCGAACCACAACAGCGCGGTCTTCGCATTGAGCGCCGGTTTGTAGCGGACGAAATCACCGTAACGATCGACCATGAAGTCGATGATCTGCTGATTGTCCTTGCCCTCGCCGAGCATGCGGAAAATCTCTTTGCGCAGGTCGGCGGCGATCGGCGCGTTGGAGTCGGCGATATCCTGGTTCTGGCACTTGGGGCAGCGCAGTTCCTTGGTCAGCTCGCGGAAACGCTCGCGGTCGCCCTCGTTGGCGAACTCGTAGGTGTCGATGGCCGCTTGGGCGACACCGGCCAGGCTCAAGCCCAACAGCACTGCTGCGAGAAAACGCTTCATGGCGTGGCCTCATCGACCAGCGCCTGATACTTGGCCGCGAGTTTCTCGCGCCAGACCTGCTCGTCGATTACCCCGACGAACTTGTCGCGGATGACGCCCTTGGCGTCGATGAAGAAGGTTTCCGGCGCGCCGTAGACACCGAGGTTGAGGCCCAGCGAGCCTTCGTCATCACGAATATCCAGCGCGTATGGATTGTGGAACTCGGCCAGCCATTTCAAGGCATCGGCGTTGGTGTCCTTGTAGTTGATGCCGTAGATCACCACGCCGCGCTCGGCGAGTTTGTTCAGTACCGGGTGCTCGACCCGGCAGGAAATGCACCAGGTGCCCCAGACATTGACCAGCGCCGGTTTGCCGAGGATGTCGGCCTTGGTCAGCGTCTTGTCACCCTGCACACTCGGCAGGGAAAACTCCGGGAATGGCTTGTTGATCATCGCCGACGGCAACTCCGCCGGATCGAGATACAGGCCACGATAAAGAAACACCGCCACCAGCAGAAAAATCGCCAGCGGCAATAACATCAACCAACGCCTCATGCCGCCGCTCCCGTCATGCCCAGCGCTTCGCGCACTTTGCTTTTCACCTTGACCCGATAACGCCGATCCAGCGCCGCCAGCAAACCACCCAATCCGGTGAGCAAGCCGCCGAACCAGATCCAGCGCACAAACGGTTTGACGTGTACGCGCACGGCCCAGGCGCCGTTATCCAGCGGCTCGCCGAGGGCGACGTAGAGATCGCGGGTGAAACCGGCATCGATGCCAGCTTCGGTCATCACCGAATTCTGCACCGTGTACAGACGTTTTTCCGGATGCAGCACGCTGATTACCTGGCCGTCGCGAATGACGCGGATGGTGCCTTTGTCCGAGGTAAAGTTCGGCCCCTCGAAGTGTTTGGCGCCTTCGAAGACAAACTGATAGCCGGCCAGGTCCATCGCCTCGCCCGGCGCCAGTCGCAGGTCGCGCTCGGCACTGTTCTGGCTCGACAACACCACACCCAGCGCGCACACAGCGATGCCGAGGTGGGCGATCTGCATGCCCCAATAGCTGCGGGTCAGCGTCGGCAAGCCTTTGATCAGGCCTTTGTGGCGGGTCTTGTCGAGCAGATCGCGCACGCCGGCAAGCAGCACCCACGCGGCGAGCAGGAACGTCGCGATCACCGCCCAGTTGAAATCGCCATAGGCCACACCGGCCACCACGGCCAGTGCGACGCTGCCGAGCAGCACCGGGGTGAGCATGCTCGCCAGCCATTTCACCGGCGTGTCCTTCCAGCGCACGATCACACCGACCGCCATGACCAGCATCAGCAACGCCATCAACGGAATGAACAGCGCATTGAAATACGGTGGGCCGACCGACAGCTTGGCACCGCTGATGGCATCGAGAATCAGCGGATACAAGGTGCCGAGGAGGATCATCGACGCCGCGACGACCAACACCAGGTTGTTGCCCAGCAGCAAGGTTTCACGTGACCAGAGATTGAAGCCGACCTGACTTTTCACCACTGGCGCGCGCAGGGCGAAAAGGGTCAGCGAACCGCCCACCACGAACAGCAGGAAAATCAGGATGAACACGCCGCGCTCGGGGTCCGAGGCAAACGCGTGCACCGAGGTCAGTACGCCCGAGCGGACGAGGAAGGTGCCGAGCAGGCTCAACGAGAACGCGGCAATCGCCAGCAACACCGTCCAGCTCTTGAACACGCCGCGTTTTTCGGTGACCGCCAGCGAGTGGATCAACGCAGTGCCGACCAGCCATGGCATGAACGAGGCGTTTTCCACCGGGTCCCAGAACCACCAGCCGCCCCAGCCGAGTTCGTAATACGCCCACCACGAACCGAGGGTGATGCCGATGCCGAGGAACGCCCAGGCGACGATGGTCCATGGACGCGACCAACGCGCCCAAGCCGCGTCGAGACGACCGCCGAGCAGCGCGGCGATGGCGAATGCGAAGGCCACGGAGAAACCGACATAACCCATGTACAGCATCGGCGGATGCACGATCAAACCGATGTCCTGCAGCAACGGATTGAGGTCGCGGCCATCGGCGGGAATCTGCGGCAGGATCCGCGAGAACGGGTTCGAGGTAAGAATCAGGAACAGCAGGAAACCGGTGCTGATCATGCCCATCACCGCCAGCACGCGAGCGAGCATGACTTGCGGCAACTGCCGGGAGAACACCGACACGGCGAAAGTCCAGCCGCCGAGGATCAGTGCCCACAGCAGCAGCGAGCCTTCGTGGGCGCCCCACACCGCGCTGAATTTGTAGTACCACGGCAGCGCGCTGTTGGAGTTCATCGCCACATAGCCGACGGAGAAATCGTCGGTCATGAACGCGTAGGTCAGGCAGCCAAAGGCAAACAGCAGAAAGGCAAACTGACCCCACGCTGCCGGTTGCGCCAGGCTCATCCACAAACGGTCGCCGCGCCACGCGCCGAGCATCGGCACCACCGCTTGGACCAGCGCAAAACACAGGGCGAGAATCATCGCCAGATGGCCCAGCTCAGGAATAAACAGTGCGGCTGCCATCTATCAACCCTCCTTCACAGGCGTTGGCGCGGATTGACCGCTGTCCTTCAGCGCTTTGGTCACTTCCGGCGGCATGTACTTCTCATCGTGCTTGGCCAGCACTTCATCGGCAATCACCACGCCGTCGGCGTTGAGTTTGCCGAGGGCGACAATGCCCTGCCCTTCGCGGAACAGATCCGGGAGGATGCCGCGATAAGCGATGGTCACGGACTTGTTGAAATCGGTGACGACGAACTTGACGTCCAGCGAATCCTTGGATCGTTGCAGCGAACCGGCCTCGACCATGCCGCCGGCGCGGATGCGCGTGTCCTGCGGCGCTTCACCGTTGGCGATCTGCGTCGGCGTGTAAAACAGATTGATGTTTTCCTGCAGCGCGCTCAGGGCCAGGCCGACAGCGGCGCCGACCCCGACCAGGATGGCCAGAATGATGATCAGACGTTTTTTGCGCAGCGCATTCACTGGCCGTTCTCCCGGCGCAGACGACGCGCCTCTTGTTGCAGATAACGCTTGCGCGCCGCAATCGGCGCCACCACGTTGAGGGCCAGCACCGCCAGACAGATGCCGTAGGCCGACCAGACATACAGGCCATGATGGCCCATGGCGAGGAAGTCGCCGAATGAAGCAAAACTCATCGCGCCGCCTCCAAACTCTGCTGCACTTCGGTTTTCACCCAACTGGCGCGGGCTTCGCGCTTGAGCACTTCAAGGCGCATGCGCAGCAACAGCACAGCGCCGAAGAAGCAGTAGAAGCCCAGCACCGTCAGCAGCAGCGGCAGCCACATTTCCGCCGGCATCGCCGGCTTTTCGGTGAGGGTGAACGTCGCGCCCTGATGCAGGGTGTTCCACCACTCCACCGAGTATTTGATGATCGGAATGTTGATCACCCCAACGATCGCCAGCACCGCGCAGGCCTTGGCGGCGCTGTCGCGGTTGCTGATGGCATTGCCCAGCGCGATCACGCCGAAATACAGGAACAGCAGAATCAGCATCGAAGTCAGGCGTGCATCCCAGACCCACCACGAGCCCCACGTCGGCTTGCCCCAGATCGCCCCGGTAACCAACGCCACCGCAGTCATCCACGCACCGATCGGCGCAGCACATTGCAGAGCGACGTCGGCCAGTTTCATCTTCCACACCAGCCCGACCACGCCGCACACCGCGAGCATCACGTAGATCGACTGGGCGAGCATCGCGGCAGGCACGTGAATGTAGATGATGCGGAAGCTGTTGCCTTGCTGATAATCCGGCGGCGCGAACGCCAGCCCCCAGACCACACCAACGCCAATCAGCAGCAACGCTGCGATGCTCAACCACGGCAGGAACTTGCCGCTGATGCCGTAGAACCACTTGGGCGAGCCGAGCTTGTGAAACCAGGTCCAGTTCATACTGTTTCCATCACGGTTGCCGCTCATCATCGCGAGCTGGCAGAGGGTCATGCCTTTCTTCTGGAAGAAGTGGTCAATTTTTGACCAGGCCTCATTATTATTCGCCGACGCTGATCTTCAGGCCAGCGGCTATTGCAAAGGGTGTCAGGGTGATCGCCAGCGCTGTGAGGCTGGCCATCCATAACAGGTATCCGGTCGCCGGCATGCCTTGCAGCGCGGCCTGCAACGCGCCGCTGCCAAGGATCAACACCGGGATGTACAACGGCAGAATCAGCAGCGCCAGCAACAGACCGCCGCGCTTGAGGCCGACCGTCAGCGCCGCGCCAACTGCGCCGAGCAGGCTCAGCACCGGCGTGCCCAGCAGCAACGACAGCAGCAGGACCGGCAGACAGGCGGCCGGCAAACCGAGCATCAACGCCAGCAATGGCGACAGCAGGACCAGTGCCAGACCGGAGAACAGCCAGTGTGCCAGCACCTTGGCCAGGACCAATAGCGGCAGCGGGTGCGACGAAAGGACCCACTGCTCCAGCGAGCCATCTTCGAAATCACTGCGAAACAATCCGTCCAGCGACAGCAGGACCGACAACAACGCCGCCACCCAGACTAACCCCGGGGACAGGTTTTGCAAGACTTGAGTTTCCGGGCCGACGGCCAGCGGGAACAGTGCAATGACGATGGCGAAGAAAATCAGCGGGTTGGCCAGCTCCGCCGGGCGGCGGAACAGCAGGCGCGATTCGCGGGCAAGCAGCAGGCCGAAGACACTCATACCGCCCATTTCCCCAGATCGATGTCGCGATAACCGGCCGGCATGCGGCTCAGCGTATGGTGCGTGGTCAGGACCACGAGACCGCCGCGCTCGCAATGCCCGGCCAGATGTTCTTCCAGTTGCGCGACGCCCTGCTTGTCCAGCGCCGTGAAAGGTTCGTCGAGAATCCACAACGGCGGGCTGTCCAGATACAACCGCGCCAGCGCTACGCGGCGCTGTTGACCGGCGGAAAGACTGTGGCAGGGAACATCTTCGAAACCGCGCAATCCTACCGCTGCCAGTGCCTGCCAGATCGCCTCGCGCTCGGCGGGATGATGCAGGGCGCAGAGCCACGACAGGTTTTCTTCGGGAGTGAGCAGATCCTTGATTCCGGCGGCGTGGCCGATCCACAACAGATTGCGCGCCAGCTCACTGCGCTGCTCGGCCAGCGGTTGCCCGTTGAGCAGCACCTGGCCATCGGTGGGTTGCATCAAACCGGCGAGCAGACGTAAAAGACTGGTCTTGCCGCTGCCGTTGGGACCGCTGATCTGCACCATGTCACCGCTGACCAGGCGCAATTCGAGGTGTTCGAACAGCAGCCGCAGATCGCGTTCACACGCCAGGGCAACGGTTTGCAGGACAGGACTGGTCAAGGGATCACGGGCCTTATACGGTTCAAGTCGGCTCTGGCGCGGCCGTTAAAGAGAAGCAGCATAGATGCTTTGATCGCTCGATCTGGCGAGCTGGATCAAACAATTGCTAGGTTTTTTGAACGAAGCGCACGACGCGCGGCATTATACATGCCGTGCCTTACTCTCAAGAGTGCAATTTCCTCAGGTTGTGTCCGCGTATGACAGGCGAAATGAACATCCTCCCGCTGCCGCCCACCGTGCCGGCGAGCGCTCGCCCGCAGATGGGTGAACTGCTCAAGCTGCTGACGCCGGTCGAGGGCTTGATAGGCGCGGGGCAAAGCGCCAAGGCCGAGGTGTTGTCGCTCAAGCAGGCCGATCAGACCTTTGAATTGCTGCTCAAAGTGACCCTCGACAGCGGTCGCCAGACCACCGTGCAGGCCAGCAGCAATCTGCCGTTGCCACAGGGCACCAACCTGGCGATCACCCAGCCATCGGCCGGGAATCTGGCAATCACCGTGCAGCAAGCGATTGCCAGCAGCGTCGCCACCCTCACCCGCATCGACACCGCGCAGTTGCCGGCCGGCACCCTGCTGCAAGGCAAAGTCGTGACCTCGCAGGCTCTGCCGCAAACCCCAGGACAAGCGGCGGTGTTCCGTTCGATGGTGACCCTGCTCAACACTGCGTTGAGCGGCAGCACGTTGACCGTCGACAGTCCGCAACCGCTGCGCATCGGCACCTTGTTGTCGGCGCAGGTGCAGGACGCGCAAACCCTCAAATTCGTGCCGTTGAGCAGCCGTCAGGAGCAACTGGCGGTCAGTCAGCAATTGCTCGGTCAGCAAAGTCGCCAGGGCTCGCTCGATGGTTTGCTGAAATTGCTGCAGAATCTGCCGCCGGCCACCGATCAGACCTCGGCCGATCTGCGCGCAGTGGTCGACAAGCTGCTCGCCAGCCTGCCGGACGTGCAGCAAATGAGCACGGCCAAAGGCGTGGCACTCGCCCTGGCCAACAGCGGCGCGTTCCTCGAAGCCAAATTGCTCGGCGGACAAAACCCGGCGCTTGCCCCGGACATGAAGGCCGACCTGCTCAAGCTGATCGCGCAACTGACCCCCGGCCTGCCGAGCAACACCAATTTCAACGCGATCATCGCCGCCAACACCCTGGCGCAGGCCTTGCCGAGTTTCGTTCGAAATGCCTTGGGCACCCTCGGTCAGGTCAGCGCCAAACCGCTGCCGAGCAGCTTTCCGTTACCCGAACGGCTGCTGGCGAAACTGGAAGGCGAAGGCGATCTCGAACAGCTGCTGCGCCTCGCCGCCGCTGCGGTGTCGCGCCTGCAAAGCCATCAGTTGTCGAGCCTGGAACAGACTGGCGTCACCGACGATGGCCGCCTGCTCAGCACCTGGCAGCTGGAAATCCCCATGCGCAATTTGCAGGACATCGTGCCGCTGCAGGTCAAGTTTCAGCGTGAAGAAGCGCCGGAGCGCGAACCGCAACCCCACGAACGCCGCGACGAGCGTGAAGCCAAACAGCAACTGTGGCGGGTCGATCTGGCCTTCGATCTGGAACCCCTCGGGCCGATGCAGATTCAGGCGCAACTGATTGCTGGCAGCCTGTCCAGTCAGCTGTGGGCCGAGCGGCCGTACACCGCCGACCTGATCGAAAGCAATCTGTTTGCACTGCGCCAGCGCTTGCTCGATTCCGGGCTCAACGTCGGCGACCTCGACTGCCACCACGGCACCCCGCCGCAAGGCAACCAAACCCGCCTCGAACACCGCTGGGTCGACGAAACCGCATGAACGATTCCACTGCCCCACGCCAGGCCATCGCCCTCAAATACGACGGCAACCACGCCCCGACCCTCACCGCCAAGGGCGACGATGAACTGGCCGAAGAAATCCTGCGCATCGCCCGCGATTACGAAGTGCCGATCTACGAGAACGCCGAACTGGTGCGCCTGCTGGCGCGGATGGAACTGGGCGACAGCATCCCCGAAGAGCTCTACCGCACGATCGCCGAGATCATCGCGTTTGCGTGGAATCTGAAGGGCAAATTCCCCGAAGGACAAGACCCGAACGCGCCGATGGTCGAGAAAGATGTGACCCTGCGCGGCGATGATTATTAAGCCTTAAAAGCAAAAGATCGCAGCCTTCGGCAGCTCCTACAGGGAAATGCGAATCCAATGTAGGAGCTGCCGAAGGCTGCGATCTTTTGATCTTGCTTGCTGCTTGAAGCTTCTAGCTGCTCTTGTGAAGTTTGCGCATCAACTCCGCCTCAGCCTGGGTCAAGCCGCACGACTGAGTCAGTTCATCGACGCTCGCGCCCATGCCCACCAGTTTCGCCGCCTGGGCGAATGACAGGCTCGACGGGTCGCGTTGTTCCAGTGCAACGATCTTGTCCGGCAACGGGCTCACCACCGCGCGCAACTCGTGCAGGGCTTCGCCCATGCGCACGTTGCCGTTCTGGTAATCGTCGACGCGTTTGGCCAGTTCCTTGATGCGCTGATCACGCAGCGCATCGCCCTGGGCCTGCTGCGCAGCGATCACCCGCTGCGCCTTGATGTACGACACGAACATCGCCAGCGTGCCGGCCCAGAACAGGAACAGAACAATTACCGCAACCTCGAGAATCAAATCAGATGCTCTCCAGTTCCGACCATTCTTCTTCGCTCATCATCTTGTCCAGCTCGACCAGAATCAGCAGCTCGTTGTTCTTGTTGCACACGCCCTGGATGAACTTGGCCGACTCTTCGTTACCGACGTTCGGTGCGGTTTCGATTTCCGACTGACGCAGGTAAACCACTTCGGCGACGCTGTCGACCATGATGCCGACGACTTGCTTGTCGGCTTCGATGATGACGATACGGGTGTTGTCGCTGATCTCGCCGCTGTGCAGGCCGAAGCGCTGACGGGTGTCGATCACGGTGACCACGTTGCCGCGCAGGTTGATGATGCCCAGCACATAGCTCGGCGCACCCGGTACCGGGGCGATCTCGGTGTAGCGCAGCACTTCCTGCACGCGCATCACGTTGATGCCGTAGGTTTCGTTATCCAGTTTGAAGGTCACCCATTGCAGGATCGGATCTTCAGAACCTTTTGCATTCGACGCCTGACTACTCATACCCTGACCCCTCGAAAAAACCGCCCTGGGCGGTGTGTGTTCTGTGTGGTGGCATTGAAAAATGCCATCGCCTGATTGTTATGTCGGCTGCTATGTCGGTTTATGTAGCGGCTTATTGCCGCTCAAGTGCTTTGCCCCGCCGCTGGCGATCAACTCGGCCAGCGCGGATACGTCAAGCAATGCACACATGTGCTCGATCACCGTGCCGGCGAGCCATGGCCGCTGACCCCGGTGACTTCTCCATTTGATTTCATTCGGGTCCAGGCGCAACGAGCGGCTGACCTGATGCACCGCCAGCCCCCACTCGTAACCTTGCACCGAAATCACGTATTGCAGGCCCTGACGGAAATCATCGCGGTACCGATCCGGCATGACCCAGCGCGCGGTGTCCAGGACCTTCAGGTTGCCGGCCTGGCTCGGCAGAATTCCGAGGAACCACTCCGGCTGACCGAACAGCGGCGTCAGCTCATGGCCAGCCAGCGAATAGATCGACCCCAGGCACACCAGCGGCACGGCCAGCGTCAGCCCGGCGACATCGAACAACAGACACTCGAAAGCTTCAGCAGCCCAGGCCGGACGGCCATCGGGTTCAACCGGTGGCGGCGGGTCGTTCGGTGGCAGGTGCACTTCGACCAGTGGCGGAATCAGCACCTGCGGCTCTGCCACTGGCGGCGCTGGTTCTGGCTCGGGTTCTGGTTCCGGAACGGTCAATAACTGTGTTTGCAGCAGCGGCGCCAGCGTCGACAGCGGCGCGCGCGGTTCGTCGATCAGCGCGACTGGTGCTTTCGCCACAGGCGCAACTGCGGGGGCGGCAACCGGGCTGACGGTTTTCTGCGCGTCGCGAGCCTGCTCTTCGAGCACCGCCGCCTGGAACTCGTCCATGGCCTCGGCGCTTTCCATCACTTCAGGCTGCGCCTGTTCGACGACTGGCGGCTGCGCTTCGACTGGTGGCGGCACGTCTTCGGGCAGGTCCAGCAGCAGGTCTTCCAGATAGGACTGCAAGGCCTGTTGCGGACGTGACGTCAGCTTAACCGGCCGGTTCATGCGCGACTCCCTGTAGGAGCTGCCGAAGGCTGCGATCTTTTGATCTTTTCAGGAGCACTGACAGGCCAGATCAACAGATCGCAGCCTTCGGCAGCTCCTACAGGAATAAAGATCATGTTCAGGCCACCTGCGGAACAAGTTGCTGCGCGAGCAGGTGCTTGAGCAGCGCGCGGTAGGCCAGCACGCCACGGCTCTTGCCGTCGAATTGCGAAGGCGTGACACCGGCGCGACTCGCATCGCGCAGGCGGGTATCGACCGGGATGTAGCCGTGCCAGATATCGTCGGGGAATTTGTCACGCAGCACGCGCAGGGTGCCCATCGACGCCTGCGTGCGGCGGTCGAACAGGGTCGGCACGATGCTGAACGGCAGTGGCTGTTTGCGCGAACGATTGATCATCGCCAGGGTGTTGACCATGCGCTCCAGACCTTTCACGGCCAAGTGCTCGGTCTGCACCGGAATCACCAGTTGCTGGCTCGCCGCAAGGGCGTTGACCATCAATACGCCGAGCAACGGCGGGCTGTCGATGATCGCGTAATCGAAGTCCTGCCACAGCTGCGCCAGACTCTTGGCGATCACCAGACCCAGGCCACTCTGCCCCGGCGACTGCCGCTCAAGGGTGGCCAGCGCAGTGCTCGACGGCAGCAGGGAAATGCGTTCGTCGCTGGTCGACAGCAGCAACTGCCCCGGCAGGCCTTGCGGCACGCTGCCCTTGTGCAGGAACAGGTCGTAGTTGCTGTGTTCCAGGCTGTCGGGGTCGTAACCGAAATAGCTGGTCATCGAGCCGTGCGGGTCGAGATCGACCACAACCACGCGCTTGCCCGCCTCGGCCAGCAATCCGGCTAAAGCGATGGAGGATGTGGTTTTACCGACACCACCCTTTTGATTGGCGACTGCCCAGACTCTCATTCAGTTCGTTCCTCCCGGCCAGGTTGATTGACCGAGACATGCTTCAGCGTGTTAATGCGGGCGACGGAGAATTGACGGCACTCTCGCGTCCCGGCGTCTTGACCGGGGTCGGTGCAGTTTGTGTGCCAGCGCGCTTCAACGCCGCGTCCGGTTGCGCATTGGCGGTTCCGGTACCGGTGAGGCTGCGGCGTACATCGAGGTTGCGCGACACCACCAGCACCACGCGACGGTTCTTCGCCCGGCCTTCGACCGTGGCGTTATTCGCCACCGGCTGGAATTCACCGTAGCCCACCGACGCCAGACGCCCAGGGTTGACACCCTGCATGGCGAGCATGCGCACGATGCTCGCCGAGCGCGCCGAGGACAGCTCCCAGTTGGTCGGGTACTGCGCGGTGCGGATCGGTTGATCGTCGGTGAAGCCTTCAACGTGGATCGGGTTGTCGAACGGTTTCAGGATCGCTGCGACCTTGTCGATGATGTTGAAGGCGATGTCGCTCGGCATCGCATCACCGCTGCCAAACAACAGGCTGGAATTGAGTTCGATCTCGACCCACAACTCGTTGCCGCGCACGGTCATCTGGTTGGAGCTGATCAAGTCACCGAACGCGGCGCTGATGTCATCGGCGATGCTTTTCAGCGGATCGCTGGCCCCGGCTATACCGGCGTCGACCTGCTCGGCATCCTTGACCAGCGGCTTGGCCGGGGTCACGGTCTTCGGCCGCTCGTCGCCGATCGGAATCGGTTTGAGCGAGCGATCGGAATCGGTGAACACGCCGATCAGCGCTTCGGAGATGACTTTGTACTTGCCTTCGTTGATCGACGAGATCGAGTACATCACCACGAAAAACGCGAACAGCAAAGTGATGAAATCCGCGTACGACACGAGCCAGCGCTCGTGGTTAACGTGTTCTTCCTGATGCCTGCGACGAGCCATGATCCATATCCCCCATCAATCCATGAAGCCCTGAAGCTTCAGCTCGATAGAGCGCGGGTTTTCACCTTCGGCGATCGACAGAATTCCTTCCAGCAACATTTCGCGATAACGCGACTGCCGCAACGCGATGGACTTGAGCTTGGCGGCGACCGGCAAGAGGATCAGGTTGGCACTGGCCACGCCGTAGATAGTCGCGACGAAAGCCACGGCGATGCCATTACCCAGTTGCGACGGATCGGCGAGGTTGCCCATCACATGGATGAGGCCCATCACCGCACCGATGATACCGATGGTCGGCGCGTAGCCGCCCATGCTTTCGAAGACCTTGGCCGCTTCGATATCACGGGATTCCTGGGTGTAGAAATCCACTTCGAGAATGCTCCGAATCGCTTCCGGCTCTGCGCCATCGACCAGCAGTTGCAGGCCCTTGCGCGAGTAGCTGTCGGGTTCGGCGTCGGCCACGCCTTCGAGACCGAGCAAGCCTTCCTTGCGCGCCGTCAGGCTCCAATTGACCACGCGGTCGATGCCGCCGGCCAGGTCGACACGCGGCGGAAAGAAGATCCACGCGAGAATCTGCATCGCGCGCTTGAACGCGCTCATCGGCGATTGCAGCAGCGCGGCGCCGACGGTGCCGCCCAGCACGATCAGCGCCGCCGGGCCGTTGGCCAGCGCGCCGAGGTGACCGCCTTCAAGGTAGTTGCCGCCGATGATGGCGACGAACGCCATGATGAGGCCGATAAGGCTGAGAACATCCATCAGATACACGCCTCGACGATGTGCTTGCCGATATCGTCCAGACCGTACACGGCGTCAGCCAGATCGGCTTTGACGATGGCCATCGGCATGCCGTAGATCACGCAGCTTGCCTCATCTTGCGCCCACACCGAGCTGCCGCCCTGCTTGAGCAGACGCGCGCCTTCGCGACCGTCGGCGCCCATGCCGGTGAGGACCACTGCCAGAACTTTGTCGCCGTAGGATTTCGCCGCCGAACCGAAGGTAATGTCCACGCACGGCTTGTAGTTCAGACGCTCGTCACCCGGCAGAATCTTCACCGCGCCACGGCCGTCGATCATCATCTGCTTGCCACCCGGCGCCAGCAGCGCCAGGCCCGGACGCAGGATGTCGCCATCCTCGGCTTCCTTGACGCTGATGCGGCAGAGCTTGTCGAGACGTTCGGCAAAGGCCTTGGTGAACGCTGCCGGCATGTGCTGGATCAGCACGATCGGCGCCGGGAAGTTCGCCGGCAGTTGCGTCAGTACACGTTGCAGCGCAACCGGGCCGCCCGTCGAGGTGCCGATGGCAACCAGTTTGTAGGCCTTGCGTTTCGGGGCCGACGACGAAGCGCTGGCAGCGGATGCACGAGCAGGCGCTGGCGCCGGACGCGCCGGCCCAGGGCTGCTTTGGCTGCTGTAGCTCGACGCTGCCGGGGCAGGCGTCGGCGCTGGCGCAGCGGCGGGAGCCGGCGCGCTGTAGGCACTGAAACGACGATTGCTGCGCGAGATGCTGTGGACTTTCTCGCACAGCAACTGCTTGACCTTCTCGGGGTTGCGCGAGATGTCTTCAAAATTCTTCGGCAGGAAATCCACCGCGCCGGCGTCCAGCGCATCCAGGGTCACCCGGGCGCCTTCGTGCGTCAGCGAGGAGAACATCAACACCGGGGTCGGGCAGCGCTGCATGATGTGCCGCACCGCCGTGATGCCGTCCATCATCGGCATCTCGTAGTCCATGGTGATCACGTCAGGCTTGAGGGCCATGGCCTGATCGATCGCCTCTTTACCGTTGGTGGCCGTGCCGACCACCTGGATGCTCGGATCCGCCGAAAGAATTTCCGAGACGCGGCGGCGGAAAAAACCCGAATCGTCCACCACCAGGACTTTGACTGCCATAAACACTCCATTAGGTGCAGCGGCGCGTCATCGCGCCGCCGTCCCGGATTCAAATACGCTTTGTGGCGTAACGCTTGAGCATGCTTGGAACATCGAGAATCAGCGCAATGCGGCCGTCACCGGTGATGGTGGCGCCGGACATGCCCGGAGTGCCCTGGAGCATTTTGCCCAATGGCTTGATGACCACTTCTTCCTGGCCGACCAGTTGATCGACGACGAAGCCGATCCGCTGAGTGCCCACCGAAAGAATCACCACATGGCCTTCGCGCTGCTCTTCGTGAGCGGCGGAGCTGACCAGCCAGCGCTTGAGGTAGAACAATGGCAGCGCCTTGTCGCGCACGATCACCACTTCCTGACCGTCGACGACATTGGTGGTCGACAGGTCGAGGTGGAAGATTTCGTTGACGTTGACCAGCGGGAACGCGAACGCCTGATTGCCGAGCATGACCATCAGCGTCGGCATGATCGCCAGCGTCAGCGGCACCTTGATGACGATCTTCGAGCCCTGGCCCTTGGTCGAGTAGATGTTGATCGAACCGTTGAGCTGGGAAATCTTGGTCTTGACCACGTCCATGCCGACACCACGGCCGGACACGTCGGAGATCTCGGTCTTGGTCGAGAAACCCGGGGCGAAAATCAGGTTGTAGCACTCGGTATCGCTCAGGCGATCGGCTGCGTCCTTGTCCATCACACCGCGTTTTACCGCGATCGAACGCAGGACGTTCGGGTCCATGCCTTTGCCGTCGTCGGAGATCGACAGCAGGATGTGGTCGCCTTCCTGCTCGGCCGCCAGCACCACGCGACCGCCACGGGCCTTGCCCGACGCTTCACGTTCTTCCGGCGACTCGATGCCGTGGTCGACAGCGTTGCGCACCAAGTGGACCAGCGGGTCGGCCAGAGCCTCGACAAGGTTTTTGTCGAGGTCGGTTTCTTCACCCACCAGTTCCAGGTTGATCTCTTTCTTCAGTTGCCGCGCGAGGTCGCGAACCAGACGCGGGAAGCGCCCGAAGACCTTCTTGATCGGCTGCATCCGCGTCTTCATCACGGCGGTCTGCAGGTCAGCGGTGACCACGTCGAGGTTCGACACGGCCTTGGACATGGCTTCGTCGCCGCTGTTGAGGCCCAGGCGCACCAGACGGTTACGCACCAGCACCAGCTCGCCGACCATGTTCATGATCTCGTCGAGCCGCGCGGTGTCGACGCGCACGGTAGTTTCTGCTTCGCTGGCCGGTTTTTCTGCCGGTGCAGCGGCTGGCGCGCGGGCCGGAGCCGGAGCAGCAGCGGCGGCCGGTTTCGGCGCCTCGGCTTTCGGTTCAGGCTTGGCCGCAGGTTTCGGCGCAGCAGCGGCGGCCGGAGCTTTCGCGGCTGGCGTGGCGACGCTTGATGCGGAGCCGGCAGTCGCCGCAGCGGCGTCAAACTTGCCTTTGCCGTGCAATTCGTCGAGCAGCGATTCGAATTCGTGATCGCTGATCAGGTCGCTACCGGCCGCAGCGGCGGCCGGTGCAGCAGGGGCTGCCGGCGCCGAAGCGATCGCCGATTCCAGCGCGTCTACGGCGAAGTTGCCCTTGCCGTGCAACTGATCGAGCAGCGCTTCGAATTCGTCGTCGGTGATGTCCGAGCTGTCGCCCGCAGCAGGCGCGGCCGGAGCCGCTGCTGCTGGCGCCGGAGCGACTGCATCGACAGCGAACTGGCCTTTGCCGTGCAGTTGATCGAGCAGCGATTCAAATTCGGCGTCGGTGATTTCATCGCTGGCCGCCGTGTCGGCAACCGGCGCGGATGCCACAGGAGCGGCCGGGGCCTCGGCTTGCGCCTTGACGGCATTCAGCGAGTCCAGCAGTTGTTCGAATTCGTTGTCGGTGATGTCTTCCGATGCGCTTTCGGCGACCGGTTCTTCGACCACTTCCACCGGTGCGGCCACGGCTTCATCCGCCGATTGCGGCTCGGCCAGACGCGCCAGCGCGGCCAGCAGTTCCGGCGTGGCGGCGGTGATCGGTGCGCGCTCACGGACTTCGCTGAACATGCTGTTCACCGCGTCCAGTGCTTCGAGCACAACGTCCATCAGTTCTGCATCAACGCGACGCTCACCCTTACGGAGGATGTCGAACACGTTTTCGGCGATGTGACAGCACTCCACCAGCTCATTGAGCTGAAGGAAGCCGGCGCCCCCTTTTACAGTGTGGAAACCGCGAAAAATTGCATTGAGCAGATCTGCATCATCCGGGCGGCTTTCCAGCTCGACCAGTTGTTCGGACAGTTGCTCAAGAATCTCGCCGGCCTCAACCAGGAAATCCTGAAGGATCTCTTCATCGGCGCCGAAGCTCATTAATGGGGTGCTCCTAACAGGTCTAAAAACCTAACTTCAAAATCCAAGGCTGGATAGCAAATCGTCCACATCGTCCTGACCGGACACAACGTCTTCTCGTTTATCGGCATGAATCTGCGGACCTTCACCCTGCGAGAGATGTTTTTGTGGATCTTTTTCGGCGAGCATTGCGGCGCGGTCATGTTCGATGCCCGCGAAGCGGTCGACCTGACTGGCCATGAGCACGAGTTTGAGCAGATTGCTTTCGACTTCGGTGACCAGTTGGGTCACGCGCTTGATCACCTGACCGGTGAGGTCCTGGTAATCCTGAGCCAGCAGGATGTCGTTGAGATTGCTCGACACCGCACGGTTGTCCGTGCTGCTGCGTGACAGAAAACCGTCGACCCGGCGCGCCAGTTCGCGGAACTCTTCAGCCCCGACCTCGCGACGCATGAAGCGACCCCAATCGGCACTCAACGTCTGCGCTTCATCAGCCAGACTGTTGACCACCGGCGTGGCGCTTTCCACCAGATCCATGGTGCGGTTGGCCGCGGCTTCCGTCAGCTTGACCACGTAGCCCAGGCGTTCGGTCGCGTCGGTGATTTGCGACACTTCCTCGGCCTGCGGCATGTGCGGATCGATCTGGAAATTGACGATCGCACTGTGCAGTTCACGTGTGAGCTTGCCCACTTCCTGATACAGGCCGCGGTCACGGGTCTGATTGAGCTCATGGATCAGTTGCACCGCGTCGCCGAACCTGCCTTTTTCAAGGCTTTCGACCAGTTCGACCGCGTGTTTTTTCAGGGTCGATTCAAAATCGCCCTGTGAAGATTCGTTATGCTCCATAGCTCCCCCGCGCATTCATCAGCCGATGCGTTCGAAAATCTTCTCGATTTTGTCTTTCAACGCTTGAGCCGTGAAAGGTTTGACCACGTAACCGTTCACACCGGCCTGTGCGGCCTCGATGATCTGCTCGCGCTTGGCTTCGGCAGTCACCATCAACACCGGGAGGTGCTTGAGTTTTTCATCGGCACGCACGTGACGCAGCAGGTCGATACCGGTCATGCCCGGCATGTTCCAGTCCGTTACCAGAAAGTCGATGCTGCCGCTGTTGAGCACCGGAATGGCAGTGGTGCCATCGTCGGCCTCGACGGTGTTGGTGAACCCAAGATCGCGCAGCAGGTTCTTGATGATCCGCCGCATCGTTGAGAAGTCATCAACGATGAGGATTTTCATGTCTTTGTTCAATTCGACCTCCAAGCAGTCTTAAACGCGCCCAGCACCTGGACGCGCCACTTCAATCAATCGGCGCAGCACTTAAAGTTTGTCTGGAGCACAACGGATCGAGACCGGCGCCGCTCATCACCGCACCAGCCTCGTTTCGCAGTGTCCCCACACTGCCTTCAGCGCGCTCGCCACTCCCCCAAACGCCCCCGCAAGCGGGCCGCGCACTGGCTGTGTAACTGGCTGACCCGCGATTCACTGACGCCAAGGACCTCACCGATTTCCTTGAGGTTCAGCTCTTCGTCGTAGTACAGCGCCAACACCAGTCGCTCACGCTCCGGCAAATTGGCAATCGCGTCCGCCAGCGCCGCCTGGAAGCGTTCATCTTCCAGATCGCGTGACGGCTCCATATGCGCACTGGCGCCATCCTCGTGCAGCCCTTCGTGTTCGCCGTCCTGCAACAGGTCGTCGAAACTGAACAGGCGACTGCCCAAGGTGTCATTCAGAATCCCGTAGTAATCGTCGAGACTCAATTGGAGTTCGGCCGCAACCTCGTGATCTTTAGCGTCACGGCCGGTTTTAGCTTCAATCGAGCGAATTGCGTCGCTGACCATCCGGGTATTGCGGTGAACCGAGCGTGGCGCCCAGTCCCCTTTGCGCACTTCGTCGAGCATCGCGCCGCGGATTCGAATGCCCGCGTACGTTTCGAAACTGGCGCCTTTGCTGGCGTCGTATTTGGTCGACACTTCGAGCAAACCGATCATCCCGGCCTGGATCAGGTCTTCGACCTGCACGCTGGCCGGCAGGCGTGCCAGCAAGTGATAGGCAATGCGCTTGACCAGTGGCGCGTAGCGCTCGATCAATTCGTATTGCGCGTCACGCGCCGACTTTTTGTAAAGATTCATGCCACTGGCGGTCATATCACAGGCCCTGCGGTTTGCTGCACGAGACGCTCGACGAAAAATTCCAGATGACCGCGCGGGTTGGCGGGCAGCGGCCAGGTGTCGACCTTCTGGGCGATGGCCTTGAAGGCCAGCGCGCACTTGGAACGGGGAAAGGCTTCGTAGACGGCGCGCTGCTTCTGCACCGCCTTGCGCACGCTTTCGTCGTACGGCACGGCGCCGACGTATTGTAGGGCGACGTCGAGGAAGCGATCCGTGACCTTGGTCAACTTGGCGAACAGGTTGCGCCCTTCCTGCGGGCTCTGCGCCATGTTGGCCAGCACGCGGAAGCGGTTCATGCCGTAGTCGCGATTGAGCAACTTGATCAGCGCGTAAGCGTCGGTGATCGAAGTCGGCTCGTCGCAGACCACCAGCAACACCTCTTGCGCGGCGCGAACGAAACTGACTACCGAGTCACCAATACCCGCAGCGGTGTCGATCACCAGCACGTCGAGATTGTCGCCGATGTCGCTGAACGCCTGGATCAGGCCGGCGTGTTGCGCCGGGCTCAGGTGCACCATGCTCTGCGTGCCGGAGGCCGCCGGCACGATGCGAATCCCGCCCGGGCCCTGCAACAGCACGTCGCGCAATTCGCAACGGCCTTCGATCACGTCAGCCAGTGTGCGCTTGGGCGTCAGCCCCAGCAGAACGTCGACGTTGGCCAGGCCCAGGTCGGCGTCCAGCAGCATGACCCGACGGCCAAGCTCTGCCAGCGCCAGCGACAAGTTCACTGACACGTTAGTCTTGCCGACGCCACCTTTGCCGCCGGTCACCGCGATCACCTGTACGGGATGCATGCTGCCCATGTTATTTCTTTACCTTGTCTTGCATAGACGGAGGCCACATTACTGGCTGCGCGTTCCCGATCGGAACAATGCGTGGCAGACCATCGATGTAGGTACAAAAACTGTTCATGATTACCTCAGCCAACCTGCTTGGTCGGGCTGTGATAGATATCAGCGAACATGTCAGCCATGGCTTCTTCGCTGGGTTCTTCCTGCATTTGCACGCTGACGGCGCGGCTGACCAGTTGATGACGGCGCGGCAGATGCAGATCATCCGGAATCCGTGGGCCATCGGTCAGGTACGCGACCGGCAATTCATGACTGATCGCCAGGCTCAACACTTCGCCGAGACTGGCCGTTTCATCCAGTTTAGTCAGGATGCAACCGGCCAGCCCGCAACGCTTGTAACTGTGATAAGCGGCGGTTAGAACCTGTTTCTGGCTGGTGGTTGCCAGTACCAGATAATTTTTCGAGCGAATGCCACGCCCGGCCAGACTCTCAAGCTGCATGCGCAACGCCGGATCACTGGCTTGCAGCCCGGCAGTATCGATCAAAACCACGCGTTTGCGTAGCAGTGGATCCAATGCCTGAACCAGCGACTGGCCCGGATCGACGTGGGTCACCGGCACGTTGAGAATGCGCCCGAGGGTTTTCAGTTGTTCCTGCGCGCCGATGCGGAAGCTGTCCATGCTCACCAGCGCAACGTTCTGCGCGCCGTACTTGAGCACATAACGCGCGGCAAGCTTGGCCAGCGTGGTGGTCTTGCCCATGCCGGCCGGGCCGACCATGGCAATCACACCGCCCTCTTCCAGCGGCTCGACTTCCGGTACGGCAATCATCCGCGCCAGATGCGCGAGCAGCATGCGCCAGGCCTGACGCGGCTCTTCGATATCGGTGATCAGCGCCAACAGATCACGCGACAGCGGGCCCGACAGGCCGATGCGCTGCAAACGGCGATACAGATTGGCCTGAGCCGGACGGCTGCCTTGCAGCTGATTCCAGGCCAGGGTGCCGAGCTGCACTTCCATCAGCTCGCGCAGGCTATTCAATTCAAAACGCATCGAATCCAGCGCACGCGGATCGACACCCGCCGAGGCCTGCGCAGGCGCTGCGGCCGGACGCGCCGGGGCAGCGTAGGTCGGCTCGCTCAGCGGCTCGGCAGCGGTCAGCGGCAGGCCTGCGGTCAATGGCAGCCCGGCGAACAATTGCTGATTGGTGTTGCCGTCGGCTTCGCCACGCAGGCTCAGTTCGGCCTGGGCGGTGACGATGCGCGACTGGGTCTTGCGCAGTTCGTCTTCGAGCTCCATGTTCGGAACCCGCGGCGCCAGCGCCGACAACTTGTAATCCAGTGCCGCCGTCAACTCGACGCCGCCGGCGATGCGGCGGTTGCCGATGATGGCGGCATCAGCGCCCAGCTCATCGCGAACCAGCTTCATGGCCTGACGCATATCGGCGGCGAAAAAACGCTTAACTTGCATAAACCACTACCTCAGCCGTTGGGCCCTACTGTCGCAACGATGGTCACTTGCTTGTTGTCCGGTACTTCCTGGTAGGCCAGCACATGCAGCCCAGGGACTGCGAGGCGGCCGAAGCGCGAGAGCATCGCGCGAATCGGGCCTGCTACCAGCAGGATCACCGGTTGGCCTTGCATTTCCTGCCGCTGGGCCGCTTCGATCAACGAACGTTGCAGCTTCTCGGCCATGCTTGGCTCCAGCAGAACGCCCTCTTCCGAGCCTTGTCCTGCCTTCTGCAGACTATTGAGCAATATCTGTTCCAACCTTGGTTCCAATGTGATCACAGGCAGCTCGGACTCAGTGCCTACAATGCTTTGGACGATGGCGCGGGATACGCCGACCCGCACAGCGGCGACCAGAGCGGCGGTATCTTGACTCTTGGCGGCGTTGTTAGCGATCGCTTCGGCGATGCTGCGAATGTCGCGCACCGGCACGTGTTCGGAGAGCAGCGCTTGCAGGACCTTGAGCAACTGCGACAGCGAAACCACGCCCGGCACCAGCTCCTCAGCCAGTTTCGGCGAGCTCTTGGCCAGCAATTGCATGAGTTGCTGCACTTCTTCGTGGCCGATCAACTCGCTGGAGTGCTTGTACAGAATCTGGTTCAAGTGCGTGGCGACCACGGTGCTGGCGTCAACCACGGTGTAACCGAGCGATTGCGCCTGGGCGCGCTGGCTGATTTCGATCCACACCGCCTCAAGGCCGAAAGCCGGATCTTTGGCGTTGATACCGTTGAGCGAGCCGTAGACCTGGCCGGGGTTGATCGCCAGTTCGCGATCCGGGTAGATCTCGGCCTCGGCGAGAATCACTCCCATCAGGGTCAGGCGGTAAGCGCTCGGCGCCAGATCGAGGTTGTCGCGGATGTGCACGGTCGGCATCAGGAAGCCCAGGTCCTGCGAGAGCTTCTTGCGCACGCCCTTGATCCGCGCGAGCAATTGCCCACCCTGATTGCGGTCCACCAACGGGATCAGGCGATAGCCGACTTCCAGACCGATCATGTCGATCGGCGTGACGTCGTCCCAGCCCAGTTCTTTGGTTTCCATGGCGCGAGCCGGCGACGGCAGCAGCTCCTGCTGACGCTTGACCTCTTCCAGCGCCACGACCTTGGCGACGTTCTGCTTCTTCCAGAACAGGTACGCGCCGCCCGCGGCCAGCGCTGCCATGGTCAGGAAGGAGAAGTGCGGCATGCCCGGCACCAGGCCCATCACCGCCATCAAACCAGCGGCCACGGCCAGCGCTTTCGGCGAGGCGAACATCTGGCGGTTGATCTGCTTGCCCATGTCTTCCGAGCCGGAAGCACGGGTCACCATGATCGCCGCCGCTGTCGATAACAACAGTGATGGCAATTGCGCCACCAAACCGTCACCGATGGTCAACAACGCGTAAACCCGGCCGGCGTCGCCGAAGCTCATGCCGTGCTGGAAGATGCCAACGGCCATGCCGCCGATGAGGTTGATGAACAGAATCAGCAAACCGGCGATGGCGTCACCGCGGACGAACTTGCTGGCACCGTCCATCGAGCCATAGAACTCCGCCTCCTGGGCAACTTCCTGACGGCGCGCCTTGGCCTGGTTCTGGTCGATCAGGCCGGCGTTGAGGTCGGCGTCGATCGCCATTTGTTTGCCGGGCATCGCATCGAGGGTGAAACGCGCGCTCACCTCGGAAATCCGCCCGGCACCCTTGGTCACCACGACGAAGTTGATGATCATCAGGATCGCGAAGACCACGATACCGACCACGTAGTTACCGCCGATCACCACCTCACCGAAGGCCTGAATCACCTTACCGGCCGCGGCGTGGCCGTCCTGACCGTGGAGCATCACCACCCGCGTCGAGGCCACGTTCAACGCCAGGCGCAGCAGCGTCGCCACCAGCAGAATGGTCGGGAACACCGCGAAATCCAGCGGCCGCAGCGCATATACGCAGACCAGCAGGACGACGATCGACAGGGCAATGTTGAAGGTAAAGAAGACGTCGAGCAGGAACGGCGGCACCGGCAACATCATCATCGCCAGCATGACCAGCAGCAACAACGGCACGCCCAGATTGCCTCGACTGAGGTCGGCAACGTTGGTGCGTGCTGTATTGAATAACTGAGTGCGATCCACCGGTTTTCCCCGTTCCTTTAAAGCAAACTTTTGACGCCCCGAACGGGCGCAGGGCGGCTACTGCAAGAAGCTTTCCAACTTTCGCGATTGGTTGAAACAGACAGGGTGGTGAACGCGACCACTGTAGGAGTGAGCCTGCTCGCGATGAGGACTTTTCAGTCAATGCATTTACATCAGACAGACCGCTATCGCGAGCAGGCTCACTTTTACAGGGGACCGCATTCCAGATGTCAGATTGAAATGCCTTCCAGACTGTGGGAGCGAGCCTGCTCGCGAAGGGGCCAGTGAAATCAGCACAAAGTGCCCTTTAAACCGAGGAGTTCAAAAGACACTTCAGGACACGCCTTTGAGGCTACAAATCCTTGGCGCCATTGCCTACACCCAAGCCAGAATCCGCCGGCTTGTGCGCCTTGGGGGCGGGTTCTATTGTTGTCCGGCCGCTGACGAATCAGCGATCGGGGTCTCGCA
Source organism: Pseudomonas sp. HN2 (assembly GCF_020736465.1). Lineage (NCBI taxonomy): Bacteria > Pseudomonadati > Pseudomonadota > Gammaproteobacteria > Pseudomonadales > Pseudomonadaceae > Pseudomonas > Pseudomonas sp. HN2. The sequence goes on along the minus strand of NZ_CP085885.1, from coordinate 1,721,359 downwards.
GCCCGTCGATCTCTGGACGCACAACACCCGTTTTTTTTATGGCGGCTGTACGTGGGAGACCCCAGGGTCTGCCGGTTCTAGAGTCCCGGTCTACGACCCGCGTATAGCTGCCCCTCGACAACTACCTCTGCCCACCCGACTCCACGCAACCACCGTTAAGCCCTGATCTATGGACGCCGTCACCGCCGTAAGGCGCTTGCAACCGACGAAGCTTTCCCGGGCGCAGCGTCCGGAAAGGCGACCGCTCGTCGGATATCACTGCACACCTGTCAAGTCTGACAGGTGTGCATTCACGCCAAGTCGCGTTAACTCGTTCCGTCACTTCCCGTCGGAGCCGTCTCCATGTCCACTCCCCAAAAACCTCTGCTACTCGCAGAACTCGGCATTCCTGGTCGCAGCAAGGACCCGGTGTCGAAGGATCCCGATGTCTGGGGTATCAACATCGCCGCCGCGCTGGACAACTTTCCGTATCATGGCCTGCGGTGCGAGGCGGGGCCGTGGGGCAACATGGCGAGCGGCGACAGGCTGACGATATTTTGGGGCACCGGGCACAACGTGCTGACCCAGACCGTCCTCAAGGATGAGGTCGATACGCAACTGCGCATGTTCGTGCCTTCGCGGCACATGGACGACGGCGAGTTTGCGGTGTCCTATTCCGTCAAGCCGCTGGGCGGCACAGATCAACCGTCCGAAGTCATGCAGGTGCTGGTCAAGCTGACGCGCCCGGGTGGCCACGATAACAACGGTGACGACGGCCATTCCAAGCTGATCATGATCATTGCGCAGGAGATTCTTGACGGCGGCATCCACAAGAACAACGTGGCCGCTGGCGTGGACATCAGCATTGGCAAGGCCGACGGCACACCCCCCTATCCCTTCGCCGCGGCCGGCGATATTTGCCGCGTGAGTTGGGGTGGAATCTTCGTGCTCAGTGCTCCACTGACCCAGGACCAGGCCGAAGGCACGGCGCCGATCATCGTGAAAATCAAAGAAGATATCATCCGTGAAGCGGGTGATGCCGGTGGTCCAGGGATCCCCGGAGTGGCCGTGGTGTTCGAGGTGTACGACAAGGTTTTCAACCGTTCCGAGGACTGGAGTCCTGAACAGCGTGTGGTGGTGGCCGTTCATGCGACCCGGCTGGGCGCGCCGTTGCTCAAGGAGGCGCTAAACAACGTGCTGGACGTCGACCAATTGGGCGACGCCGATGGCACCGTGCAAGTGGTCGCCACAGACAATGCCCACTTCAAAATCGGTGACATCCCGTTCATCAAGATCAAGGGCACGCCGGTCGAAGGTCCACCGATTGATCTGGAAATAGCAGGCCTCCCGTTGATCAGCGTGCCGAGCGTTGTTGAAACCAAGGCCCCCAATGCCGTGCTGCGTCAGTTGGCCAAGTCCCAGATCACCGTGTCTTACCGCCTGAAAAAAGCCGATGGCAGCGCCGACCTGATATCCAACGGCCAATTCATCCGCGCCATCGGCGAAGTCCAGCGGCTGGCCGAACCGATCATGCTGGACGAGGATTCCGGTGCCCTGAACCCACCGCTGGACGTGGTACTCATGGACATTCCATTCGATACCTCCTTCGTCGAAGGCCATGTCCTGCAGCCGATCATGCTCGGCACCACCTCCGGCCTGAAGCCGTACCTGCCTGCTCTGCCAACGCGCCCCATCACCCACAACGACATCGTGGCAGCCAAACCGCTGTCGTACAGCATTGACAGCAACCACCTGACCCCGGTCAACGGCGGCACGGCGGAGTTCTACTACCAACTCCTGATCCCGAGCGCGGCGTTCACCAAGCTGGACGCGTACCTGGCCTCCCGCGCCATTCGCGAGTCGATCCACACCGACATCCTGCGAGTCGGCAAACCACGCCGGGAACTGCCCGAACCGGTGGTGGCCGGCGTGGTGGGCGGCGTCCTGCCCGCCGACACCCCCGGCACCACCGCGACGGTCATCTACACGGAAACGGTCAAAGGCGATGAAGTGTTCATGTTCTGGGTCGGCTCGATCACCGGTGAGTATCCCGACTCGATCAAGCTGAACGAATTTACCGCCGGTAAGGAAGTACCGTTCCCCATCCCGGCCGCGATGATCAAGGGCAACGAAGGCGGAACGGTGGTGGCCAGGTACGAAATCAAGCGTGCGGATGGGAGGACCAGTTATGCCGAGCCGTTGAAGTTCGGTGTCGGCGTGGCGCTGGATCTGAACGAGCCAAAAATCAAGCAAGCCCCGAACGACACCAGCCTTGACCCGCTGGAGGCCCAGAACGCCCTGACCTCGGTGATCAACTATGACGGCATGCTCGTCGGCGACAAGATTATCGTCCGCTGGACCGGCGCCCCCGGAACGCCGGCTGCCGGTTCGCACACCACCGAGCCATGGCCCGTCACCACCGTCGGCCCGCAGGAAATACCGCTGGCCGTCTCGGTGCTCGCCTTCAACCTCGCCAAGTCCATCACGCTGGATTACACGGTTACGCGCGGCACCCAGGATCCGAAAGAGTCGCGGATTCGTGCGCTGGCGGTGTCGCCCATTGCGCAAAGCGATTTGCCCGGGCCGCTGATCACGCAGGCCTCCGAACAAGGCGAAGGGCCGGAGTTGGACGTCAGTCAATTGACCACCAACGCCACCCTTCGCGCGAACAGTTACCCGCATATTGCGTTGAGACAATATGTCTGGCTGAAAGCGAAAGGGACATTAAAAGGTGGGGGCGACTACTCGAAAACCTTCTGGCAACCGCCGGGTTCGCAAACCAATGCGACGTGGATCGACCAGGGTTTTTACACCCACACATTTCCGCTGCCGGACTTGCAAAGCCTGGAAGATGGCAGAGACCTGGAACTGGAGTTCAAGGCAGGTTTTGGCGGCAGTCAAGTCGAGACAGAGGCCGTGACATTTGCCTTACGGACTTACAGGATCAAGGCCTACGAAAACGTTGTGCCGACCCTGGATTCGGTAAAAGGCTCACCCAGCGGGGATGAAATCCCTCACGGCGGCCTTACGATGGAAACTACCGTGACACTGAGAGGCGTTGCCGCCAAAGGCCAGAAGGTCGAAATCTTTGACGGCACGGTCTCCAAAGGTCAGGCAAGGGCACATGCCACAACCGGTGGCTGGACGCTGCTCGTCAGTGCCCTGGCTGTGGCAGCGCACAGCTTTACCGCCAAGGCTTTGTATGGCTCCGGCGCCGTATCGGCAGCCAGAACACTGACCGTGCTGGAATTAGGTGAAGACTTTGAAGGTGTCGATAACAACAGTTGGTTTCCTTATACACTTCGCAGCGGGAAGTTAAGGTTAATCAAGGGCAATAGAAACACCAATATATTCGACCCCTTAAGCAGCCCTGAGATTCCAAACAAAATGGAAGGCAAAATGTTGGTTTTTTCTTACTACGATGATCCGGAGGTTAATTATGAGTTTAACATTGCATATTCAAGCGTAAGCTTCTGGATCTACAGTTCTGATCCGACTTTCCCCCAACACATAAGCTTCATCACCTACGACTCACAGGGGAATATCTTAGAAGCAAAGCAAATTGTACATAACAAAGCTCTCGACCAGATATTGTTTTCCAAGACCGGAATCAAAAAACTATCAATTAAAAGAGCACCCCAATCAACACAGCTAAATGCGATATACATCGACCATTTTAAATTCACCATATAAACCAAAGGAACAAAGGGGGACAGATTTATTTAACCAATGATTTGAGCAGCGGGTCTTGATCGAGATTGTTTTGCTGACCGGGGTGGCCTTTCGCGAGCAAGCTCACTCCCACAGGAAAACGCATTCCAAATGTGGGAGCGAGCTTGCTCGCGAAGGGGCCAGTGAAGTCAGCGCAAATCGCCTTTTAAACTCAGGCGTTTAAAAGACACCTCCAGTCACGCCTTCAAGGCTACAAATCCTTGCGCCATTGCCTACAGCCAAGCCAGAATCCGCCGGCTTGTGCGCCTTGGGGGCGGGTTCTATTGTGGTGCGGTCGCTGACGAATCAGCGATCGGGTTTAGCGACTCGAACTCAAGTCAAAGGTGCATCGGCGTTCCAGGCTTCGTTGCGGATCTGTATTTTCGCGATTTCGTCATGGTGGCTGTATGCGGGAGACCTTCGGGTCTGCCGGGTGCCTTTGACCGGTTCGCTAACCTGCGTACAGCCGCCACCCTCCTGTTTAGCGACAGGTTGTAGCGGCTCCACTTCAAAGGAGCTTCACCATGATCAAACCAACACCCAACCCACCCGAAACCGACCCCACCTCCCCCTACGAATCCCTCGATTCCAAAAAACTCCACCAAGCCGCCGACCGCGCCCTCGACCACTACCTCTGCCCACCCGGCTCCACGCCACCACCCTTCAGCCCTCGCGCCATGTACGCCGTCACCGCCGACACCAAAAACGAAGACCTGCTGGCCAACGCCTGCGAAACCCTCGCCTCGGCCAAAACCATCGCCCAGGAATTCGCCGGACTGGTCAAACCATCCCAGCGCCGGACGCTGATGGGCATCGCGCAGTTGATCATGCTCGGCGAATTGGCGGTTAATCGGGTGCTGGATAATCTGGAGTTGCCGGGTTGACGCAGGCATTGGGGACACCAGTTGATTGATCCAGCGTCAATTCTGACGCCTTCGCGAGCAGGCTCGCTCCCACCGTTGAACGGCTTCCAACGTGGGAGCGCGAATACTGGCTAAGGCGCAACACAAAACCTTGAGGCAAAAAAAGCCCGCTGCCCCCTTTCAATCGGGGCGGCGGGTTGCAGATCACTACGCCGTTAAAACCTGTTCAGGGGTAATCGGGCCGAAACCGAGATTCTTGCCGTTGATATAGCGCGCGCCCTTGAGCAGCTCCGTACCCTCGATAACGACGACCGCGTCCTGCGTGTACATAAACGTCACCACCGATACCGGCGTCGTACGCTCCTGCAGCCCCCAAGACACTTTTGTCCGCTGCTCTATGAGGGTCAGTGCCCAATCAAACCAAATGATGGGGAGGTCTTCGATCCTGATTTCGCGCTCCGGATCTTCCCAACGAAAGTCCTGCCGCGCCGTCATCAAAAGCGCACTTCCCTCTAGGACGAATTCCGGCTTACCAAATCGCCTCTCCATTTCATCGTTGATCCAGCCATCCAGGTACAAATCCGGATCGGTGAAGAGTTCGAAAAGCATCGCACTGTTGACGATTTTTCCTGCAGAACCACCAATCACACTGTAGTGATTGTGGTACGCCAAACCCTCCAGCTCCGGCCGAATCGCGTTGCTCGACACCTCCAGGTAATTGGCGCTGTAGGCGTTGGCCATCTGCTTGAAATGGGTGAAGTCCAGCATCAACTTGAAAGTCACGGTGTAACCGATTGCGCGATCGGCTGTACGTTGTTCCAACACTCCCGAGACGAATTCAACCTCCATACCTTGCAACTTTATATAGGGCTGGTCTGCCATGATTGCTTCCTCTGAAACCCGATGCAGGCGCCGCTCCCTGGTACTCGCATCAAATGATCAGAGCGACCAATGCAGGGAAATGCCGGGAGAATTCCCATGGCAATGAGAGCGCCGACGGGCGCAGCCGTCTACTGTCAGACTTGACAGGTTCAGAGGTTTTCCAGACAGACGGTAACCGTCAGGAATCGCGCCGCAGATCCGGCGGAATCGGCAAATCATCCTTGAGCGGATCCGGCCGTTTACCCTTGCCCGCCTGGTGTTGGCGGATCTGGTAGACGTAAGCCAATACCTGCGCTACGGCCAGATACAGACCACCGGGGATTTCCTGCTCCAGTTCGGTGGAGTAGTAGATCGACCGCGCCAACGCCGGCGATTCGAGGAGCATGACGTTGTTGGCGACGGCGATTTCGCGGATTTTCAGGGCGATGAAGTCGCTGCCCTTGGCCAGCAGCACCGGCGCGCCGCCCTTCTCCGAGTCGTACTTGAGGGCGACGGCGTAGTGGGTCGGGTTGGTGATGACCACATCGGCTTCGGGGATCGCCGCCATCATCCGCCGCTGGGACATTTCGCGCTGGGTCTGGCGGATGCGCTGCTTGACCTCGGGGCGGCCTTCCTGATCCTTGTGTTCGTCGCGCACTTCCTGCTTGGTCATCAGCAGTTTCTTGTGCGCTTCCCAAAGCTGCACCGGCACGTCGACGGCGGCGATGATGATCAGGCCGCAGGCCAGCCACAGCGTGCTCCAGCCCACCAGCAAAACGCTGTGGATGATCGCCATGTCCAGTGGCTCGTGGGCAATGCGCAGAAAGTCATCGACGTCGGCGGACAGCACCACCAACGCCACGCCCAGGGTAATCAGAAACTTCGCCAGTGCCTTGAGCAGTTCGACCACAGCCTTGAACGAAAACATGCGCTTGAGGCCGGCGGCCGGGTTCATCCGGCTGAATTTGGGTGCCAGGGAGCTTGCGGCGAACAGCCAGCCACCGAGCGAGATCGGGCCGATCACGGCGGCGAGCAACAGGGTGATCATGACTGGCTGAATCGCCAGCAAGGCAATCAACCCTGACTCCAACAGAAAACGGCCCATGGCGCCCTGGTCCATGACCACTTCACGGGACAGGGTGAAGTTCAGGCGCATCACGTCCATCAGTTCTTGCGCGAGCATGCCGCCAAAAATCAGCAGCGCAGCGGCACCGGCCATCATCACCGCAAGGGTGTTGAGCTCTTTGGAACGGGCAATCTCACCCTTCTCTCGGGCATCCTTTTTACGTTTGTCCGTGGGGTCTTCTGTTTTGTCCTGACCGCTTTCGCTCTCTGCCATGACTCAGCGCGCCCGTGCCAGTTCGCGTAGCAACTGCAAGGCCTCGCTGGCCAGCGGTTGATACTGGTTGAGAATGTCCGCCAGACCCACCCAGACGATGAACAGGCCGAGCACCATGGTCAGCGGAAAACCGATCGAGAAGATATTCAGTTGCGGCGCGGCGCGGGTCATCACGCCGAAGGCGATGTTGACCACAAGCAACGCGGTGATCGCTGGCAGCACCAGCAGCAACGCGGCGCCAAGCACCCAGCCGAGTTTGCCGGCCAGCTCCCAGTAATGCTCAACCATCAGACCGCCGCCGACCGGCAGCGTGGTGAAGCTTTCAGTCAGGACTTCGAACACCACCAGGTGGCCGTTCATCGACAGGAAGAGCAGCGTCACCAGCATGGTGAAGAACTGACCGATCACCGCCACCGAAACGCCGTTGGTAGGGTCGATCATCGAAGCGAAGCCCATACCCATCTGCACCGCGACAATCTGCCCGGCAACGGCAAAGGCCTGGAAGAACAGTTGCAGGGAAAATCCGAGCACGGCGCCGACCAGAATCTGCTCGCCGATCAACAGCAGGCCACTGAGGTCAAGCGGGCTGACGGCGGGCATCGGCGGTAGCGCCGGGGTGATGACCACGGTGATCGCCACGGCGAAATACAGGCGCACGCGGCGCGGGATCAGGGTGGTGCCGAACACCGGCATGACCATCAGCATCGACGCCACGCGAAACAGCGGCAACATGAACGACGCCACCCAAGTGCTGATCTGGGTGTCGGTCAACTGAAGCAGCGACTGCATGGCTTAGCCGATGACCATCGGGATGTTTTTGTACAGCTGGATGATGTATTCCATGAACGTCTGCACGATCCACGGACCGCCGATGATCAGGGTCACCAGCATCACCAGAAGACGCGGCAGGAAGCTCAGGGTCTGTTCGTTGATCTGCGTGGCGGCCTGGAACATCGACACCAGCAGGCCGACCAAAAGGCTCGGCACCACCAGGATGGCGACCATCATGGTGGTCAGCCACAGCGCTTCACGAAAGATATCGACCGCGACTTCCGGCGTCATGGCGAAACACCTCCAAAACTGCTGGCCAGGGTGCCGATGATCAGCGCCCAGCCATCCACCAGCACGAACAGCATGATCTTGAAAGGCAACGAGATGATCAGCGGCGAGAGCATCATCATACCCATGGCCATCAGCACGCTCGCCACGACGAGGTCGATGATCAGGAACGGGATGAAGATCATGAAGCCAATCTGGAACGCGGTTTTAAGTTCGGAAGTCACGAACGCCGGCACCAGGATGGTCAGCGGCGCCTGATCCGGGGTGGCGATGTCGGTGCGCTTGGACAGGCGCATGAACAGCTCCAGATCGCTGGTGCGGGTCTGCGCGAGCATGAAGTCCTTGATCGGCACCTGAGCCTTTTCCACCGCTTGCTGCGCAGTGAGGGTCTCCGCCAGATACGGTTGCAATGCGTCGTTGTTCACCCGGTCGAACACCGGCGCCATGATGAACAGCGTCAGGAACAGCGCCATGCCGGTGAGGATCTGGTTCGACGGCGTCTGTTGCAGACCGAGGGCCTGACGCAGGATCGAGAAGACGATGATGATCCGCGTGAAACTGGTCATCAGAATGACCGCCGCCGGAATAAAGCTCAGCGCGGTCATGATCAGCAGGATCTGCAGACTGACCGAATATTCCTGCGCGCCGTCGGCATTGGTGCCCAGCGTAATCGCCGGGATCGACAACGGATCGGCAGCCAACGCCAGCGGCGCGGCCAGCAACAGGACCAGCGTCAAGACGATGCGGAGCGCACCCATTACTTCGTATCCTTCTGATCCTTGCCGAGAATTTTCAGCAGATGCTGAGCAAATTCCGGCGTCGCTTTTTCACTGGCGGAGGGGACTTCGACCGGTTCCTTGAGCACATGCAGCGCGGTGATGGTGCCGGGGCTGAGGCCGAGCAGGATCTGCTCATTGCCGACCTGCACCAGCATCAATCGGTCACGTGGGCCGAGCGCGCGCGAACCGATCAACTCGATCACCTGCCCCTTGCCCGCCGGCCCTGCCTGCTGCACGCGGCGCAGCAGCCAGGCGAGGAAGAAGATCAAGCCCAGCACCAGCAGCAAACCGAACACCAGTTGCGTCAACTGCCCGGCCACGCCGCTGTTGACCATTGGCGCGGTGGCGGCAGGCGCAGCCGTGGTTGCACTCGGCTCGACCGCCAGCACGCTCAACGGCAATGCCAGCAGAACCCAGAGAAACCTTTTCACTCAGCGCAGCTTCTTGATGCGTTCGCTTGGGCTGATCACGTCGGTCAGGCGGATGCCGAACTTCTCGTTGACCACCACTACTTCGCCGTGGGCGATCAAGGTGCCGTTGACCAGCACGTCGAGCGGCTCACCGGCCAGACGATCGAGCTCGATCACCGAACCCTGGTTGAGTTGCAGCAGGTTGCGGATGTTGATGTCGGTACTGCCGACTTCCATGGAAATCGACACCGGAATATCGAGGATCACGTCCAGGTTCGGACCGTCGAGGGTCACCGGATCGTTGTTCTTCGGCACGCTGCCGAACTCTTCCATCGACAGACGGTTGGAGCTGGAAGTGCCGGCGTCGGCGGCCAGCAGTGCATCGATGTCAGCCTGGCCGGCGTCACCGGTTTCTTCCAGGGCCGCAGCCCATTCATCGGCCAGTGCCTGATCGTCCTGCGCGTTCATATCGTCGTTCATCATGTGTCCTCGGCGGGCAACAATTCGGTTAAATACGGGGGTGAAAGGCGCCGCCTCAGCGACGCTCGATCGGCTCGATCACTTGCAACGCGAGGTTGCCTTTGTGCGAGCCCATCTTGACCTTGAAGGCCGGCACGCCGTTGGCGCGCATGATCATGTCTTCCGGCATCTCGACCGGGATCACATCGCCCGGTTGCATGTGCAGGATGTCGCGCAGCTTCAACTGGCGGCGGGCCACGGTGGCACCGATGGGCACGTCGACATCGAGCACATCCTGGCGCAGGGCATTGACCCAGCGCTCGTCCTGATCGTCGAGGTCGGACTGGAAACCGGCGTCGAGCATTTCCCGCACCGGCTCGATCATCGAGTACGGCATGGTCACGTGCAGGTCGCCGCCACCGCCATCGAGTTCGATGTGGAAGGTGGAGACGACAATCGCTTCGCTCGGGCCGACGATGTTGGCCATGGCCGGGTTCACTTCCGAGTTGATGTACTCGAAATTGACTTCCATGATCGCCTGCCAGGCTTCCTTCAGATCGACGAAGGCCTGCTCGAGAACCATGCGCACCACGCGCAGTTCGGTCGGGGTGAATTCACGCCCTTCGATTTTGGCGTGACGGCCGTCGCCGCCGAAGAAGTTGTCCACCAGTTTGAACACCAGTTTGGCGTCGAGGATGAACAGCGCAGTGCCGCGCAGCGGTTTGATCTTGACCAGATTGAGGCTGGTCGGCACGTACAGCGAGTGCACGTATTCGCCGAACTTCATCACCTGCACGCCACCGACGGCAACGTCCGCCGAGCGGCGCAGCATGTTGAACATGCTGATGCGGGTGTAGCGGGCGAAACGCTCGTTGATCATTTCCAGCGTCGGCATGCGTCCACGGACGATGCGATCCTGGCTGGTCAGGTCGTAGCTTTTGACACTGCCGGGTTCGGCAGCATTATCGGTCTGTACCAGACCATCATCGACGCCATGCAACAGCGCATCGATTTCATCCTGGGACAGCAGATCCTGCACGGCCATGTCGTGTTCCTACTGCAGTACGAAATTAGTGAAAAGCAACTGTTCGATAACCACTTTGCCCAGCTCTTTCTGCGCCACTTCCTGGACGCTGGCGGTGGCCTTCTGGCGCAACATCTCCTGGCCGACCGGGGTCGCCAGTGTGGCGAAATCCTGACCGGAGAAGAGCATCACCAGGTTGTTGCGGATAACCGGCATGTGCACTTTGAGCGCGTCCAGATCGGCCTGGTTACGCGCCAGCATGGTGATGCTCACCTGCATGTAGCGCTGACGGCCGTTCTGGTTGTAGTTGGCAACGAAGGCTGGCGCCATCGGCTCGAAAATCGCTGCCTGTTTGCCGACCGGCGCTGCTTCAGCGGCCTCGGCAGGCTTGCTCTGGGCGCCGTGCATGAAGAACCAGGTCGCCCCGACGGATGCACCAATGGCCACCAGCAACGCCAGCACGATCACGATGATCAGCTTAAGTTTGCCTTTGGTTGCGGGGTCTTTTACTGCTGCAGCTTCGCTCTTCGCCATGCCAATAATCCGTCACTAATCGGGGGTTTCACAGTCGCACGGCAAGGCAAGAGCAAGTGTTATGCCAGAAGTGTCGGAGGCTGAAGGGAGGGCGACATAAAACAAATGTAGGAGTGAGCCTGCTCGCGATTGCGGTGTGTCAGTCAACGAGTCCGCTAACTGACACACCGCAATCGCGAGCAGGCTCACTCCTACAGGGGGGGCTGTGCTTTATCAGGCGTAATAGTCGACCGCGCTGGTACCGATGACGCTGGTGGTCTGCGCCGCCACTTCAGCCACAGTGGCCGGTGCCAATTCTTCATCCGCCGAATCCAGACGCCCGCCGGCGGCGCTGGTGCGTCCGGTGTGGCCCTGCTGCGCCTGTTCCTGACCTTGCTGGCCCTGCCAGCCACGGTTCTGGTCGGAAACGTTGACGTCGACCTGGCCCATGCCCTGCTGGTTGAACATGTCGCGCAGGCGATGCATCTGGCTGTCGAGCGCTTCACGCACGCTCGGGTGCGCGCTCATGAAGGTCACCTGGGTCTGCTGATCGGGAACCATGTTCACGCGGATATCCAGGCGCCCCAGTTCAGCCGGTTGCAACTGAATATCGGCGGCCTTCAGGTTGACGCTGGACAGATACATGACGCGGTTGACCACTTCTTCAGTCCAGCCGCTCTGGTGCATGGCGATCGGCTGATTCACCGGCAGCGCATTCGCGGTTTTTGGCGTAGCGGCCTGGGTCAGTGCCGCCAGACGGTTGGCGAAGTCGTCGACGCGGGTATCGCTGGTGGTTGATTTCAGATCTTTCAGACCATCATCGATCAGCCCGCTGAAGGCTTTTTCGCCACCTTGGCTGGTGCTGTCCTTGTCGGCCTGGACGTCAAGCATGCTGGCCATGCCGGCGGCAAAGTTCTGCGCAGCGGACAATTCGCCGTCGGCCTGAGCCTGGGCGGGAGAGGCTTTCGGTTGTGCCTGACTGGCGGCAGAAATATGCCCGCCCTGCTCCATCGCCATGCGCACGGCCGGCATCGAGTCGAGCGGGTCGGCCGAGGGGTCGAAATCGCTGTCGGTAGCCGCCGGATCTTTGACCATGCCCGGCACGGCGGCCAAAGCAGGCGTTTCAGCTTCCGGCTGAGCTGGCGTTGCGACTACCGGGGTTTGCACGACAGGCGCGGCGACCAATGGCTGGACGACTTGAGCCAGGGCTGGATCCAGCGCCGGGTCTACAGGCGCGGTATCGACCACAGGGGTTTGTGCGGTTTCAGCGGTGTCATCGGCAGTGGCAGCTGCGTCGTCACTCGCCGCCGCTTTGTCCGCAGGCAACGCTTTGCCGCTATCGGCAACTGCTGGCTCGGGCGCGGCAGACTGATCTTTGCCGATATCCTTTTTGCCGCTGTTGTCAGCGACCTTGTCGCGTGCCGGTTTGACTGAATTATCGGCGCTGGCGGCAGGCTTGGCCGGCGCTTGATTGGCGAACACTTTGGCGAAGCTCGAAGCCTTGTCCCCGGCGTCTGCGGCCATTGCCGACGATTTGGCAGAGGCGGCTTGCGCCTTGGCCTGGGCGGCGGTCTGAAGAAGAATGTTGGGGGTCGCAGGCATGACACGGTCTCCGCTGCACTGGGATCGTAGGTACAGTTGAGCAAGATGACTGCAAGTGCCGGGCCAGTTTGGCCAGGCACTTGCGAAAAACGCCGGAAGGCGGCTTCAGTGGGTATGGGCGTGGTGCTTTTCGTCTTCGTACACGGGGCGTACGTCGGCGAACTCGGAATGGATGTCGGCAACCAGCTGAGCGAGTGCTTCCGGGCTTTTGTCCTTGGCATTCGACTCCAGGTCCTGGCACAACTCAGCGAGTCGGACCGCGCCCATGTTGCAGGCGCTGCCTTTGAAACTGTGGGCACAACTCATTAGCTGATCGGCGTCTTTGGTTGCGCGCAAGTTGCTCAAGCGCTCCTCAGAGTCATTCAGAAAAGTATCCAGAAGCTCTGGATAATCGCCCTCCATTACCTCGCGCAAGGTATCGAGAACGTCGCGATCTACACTTGGGTCAGTCACTTGCTCACTCCTTGATCAAGAATGGGCGGATTATGCCTCAATCTCCCAGAAAAACTCCACGCTGGCACTACGACCTTGGTCCGACCAGCTGGCGTTGTGCCCCAGTTGCCGAACCAGGCTGATGCCGCGTCCCGACAGGCGGACATTGTCCAGAGGCCGCTGCATGACCCGCGCCACATCGAAACCCTTGCCGCTGTCCTCGACCCGGATGACCAGACGCCCGCCCTTGCCTCGCGGTTGCACCTGCAGATGCACCCGCACGAAACCCTCCTGCAGCGCCTCCAGGCGTGCCGCACGCATTTCGTAGTAGCGGGCAAACCCGGCCGCATCGCGCTTGAGGCTGGAATCGAGCCCGAGCACGCCATGCTCCAGCGCATTGGAATACAACTCGGCGAGTACGCTGTACATGGCTCCGCTTTGCGAGCGCAGGCCGTGCACCTCAAGCAACAACTGCAAGAGAAATGGCAGCGGATTGAAGCGCCTGAGCGTGGCACCGCGAAACTCGAAACTGGCCGACCAGTCCAGCGGGCACGACTGGCCGCTGTCGGAATACACCGGTGCCGCGCCGTGGGCCTGCGTCGACTCGAGCAGGCTGACCTCGACCATGCTCACGTCATCACGGGCCTGTCCGCGAAAATCGCGCAACGCCTGCTCGATGTCCTCGAACAGCCGATCCGGCTCGCTATTGGCGGCAAAGACCTGCTGCAAACGCTCGACACCGAACAACTGGTCATTGGCATCGCAGGTATCGATCACCCCGTCCGATAACAGAAACACCCGATCATCAACGGCCATCGGATACACATCCGTACGGTCATCGAAGGCCTGCGCACTGAGAATTCCCAACGGTAAATGCCGCGCTGGCAGCGGCACGCGCTCGCCACTCGCCATGCGGTGCAAGTAACCGTCGGGCATGCCGCCGTTCCACACCTCCACCGAGCGGCTCTGGAAACTCAGACAGAGCAACGTGGCGCAGCAGAACATGTCCACCGGTAGGATGCGCTTGAGCTTGGCGTTCATCTCGCGCAGGGTTTCGGCCAGACCGTAGCCCTTGGCGGTCATGCCGTAGAACACTTCGGCCAGAGGCATCGCGCCGACTGCCGCCGGCAAGCCATGCCCGGTGAAATCGCCGAGCATGACGTGCATGTCACCGGCCGGCGTGTAGGCCGCCAGCAACAAATCGCCGTTGAACAGTGCGTACGGCGATTGCAGGTAACGGATGTTCGGCGCACTCAGGCAGCCAGAATGCGCAACCTTGTCGAACACCGCTTTGGCCACGCGCTGTTCGTTGAGCAAATAGTCGTGATGTCTGGCGATCAAGTCGCGCTGCTGCAGAACCGTCGCCTGCAGCCGGCGCAAGCGATCCATCGCCTTGATTTTGGCGGCCAGGATCACCTGGTTGTACGGCTTCGCCAGAAAATCGTCGCCGCCGGCCTCAAGACAACGGGCCAGCGCTTCGCTCTCGGTCAGCGAGGTAAGAAAAATGATTGGCACCAGCGCTTCGCCCGCCAGCGCCTTGATCTGCCGCGCCGCTTCAAAGCCGTCCATCACCGGCATCAGCGCATCCATCAGCACCAGATCGGGTTGCTGCTTTTGGAACGTATCGACCGCTTCAGCACCGTTGGCGGCCGTCAGTACCTGATGGCCCTGACGACGGACGATGGTCGACAGCAGCAACCGGTCGGCGGCGCTGTCTTCGGCGATGAGAATGGTCAGCGGCTCTTGCGCCTGCATGGGCGTCAACTGATGTCGAAGAGTTTGTCGAAGTTGGAAATCGCGAGGATTTTGCGTACGTCGGAGTTGCTGTTGACGACTCGCACATCCGAGTTATCGCCGCCGGCGTGATCCCGCAGCAGAAGCAGCATGCCCAGCGCCGAGCTGTCGAGGTAAGTGGCCTCTTTGAGATCGACCACGATGGATTCGGGTTTCTTGTCGAGTCGCTCATACGACTCGCGAAATTCCTGATGGCGACCGAAATCGAAGCGCCCTTTGACCGAGATCGTCAGCTTGTGACCATCCGGTGATACTTGTGTAACGACTGACATTGACTGGCTTCCTTGTCATTGACGAACCTGTACAAGGTTTAGCACTTGATCAAGCGCGCAGCAACCCGGACTACCGCAGGAGGATGTCGATCGGCGACTCACAAGTCACCATTTACCGTCCGTCGGGACTGTCAGATCTGACAGTGGAAGCTACAACTCGCCTCGACGCCTACTGCGTGTGACTGGCAGGCCGCCAGCACTCACACAGGATGGAGAAAATTTGCCATGACCAGTAAAACCTTTGAAATCTCCCTGGAAGGAACATCCAGCCCAAACAGGGTCACAAAAAAAGAATTCGAGGACGCCAAAGCGACATTGATGGCTTTTTACATTTTCGAACTGAATGATGCCGTGACCTTTAATATCCGAGGCGGTAGCAACCCTGAATACTCGAGATCGGCGAGCGTGACACCCTCAGGTGTAGAGCAGGGGAAAGTCGGCATAAAGCTCGACCCAACTCGGGATTGGCAGTTGCAGGGAAATGACGCAGTGGCTTACTTCACTGTTTCCAGGAACGGCACCCCGATCCCGGGCCAATCCCACGATTTGAACTTTTTTGTAGAAGAAAAATAACCAGTGTTTCCGCGGCATGATCTTAGAACGGATTCTGCCGCGGTAACCGCTGCGACAGTTCATCCAGCAACTTCTGCTCGCGCTTGTCTTCAAGGCGTTGCGCCTCTTCGCGATAACGTTGCACCAGCTTGCGTAGCCCTTCAACCCGGGCGAACGCCTGTTGCCATTCCTCACGCGCTTTGTCGAGCTTGTTCTGGTGCCAGACCAGGCTCTGCCGTTGCTGATCGACGGCGGTGTCGAGTTGCGCCAGAAAGCCCTGAAAACCCAGCAGCCACTGCCCGGTCACGCCGGTACTGCCGCGCACTATCCATTGCTGCGAGTAATCCAGACGAAAGGCATTGAGGTCGGCCAGTTTGCTTTCCGCAACTTTGACCTGACCCTGGAAATAGCCCAGTCGTTGCACGGCGGCTTTTTCGGCCTTCTCGGCCATTTCCACCACCGGCGCCAGGCGCGCTGCTCGGCTGACGGCCACGGCCGGTTACCCGCCCGCCGCTGGGGCGAACAGGGTTTCCAGGTAGGCCTGGCTTTCACCCATGGTGATTTTGTCGTTGAGGCCCTGGCGCTGATACCTGACCAGTTGCGGTTGCAGGGAAATCGCCAGATCGGTCTCGCGATCACCGCCGGCGACGTAAGCGCCGACGCTGATCAGATCGCGGCTCTGCTGATAGCGCGACCACAACTGCTTGAAGTACTGCGCACGCTGCATGTGATCCGGCGAAACCACCGCCGGCATGACCCGGCTGATCGAGGCTTCGATGTCGATCGCCGGATAGTGACCTTCCTCAGCCAGGCGCCGCGACAGCACGATGTGGCCGTCGAGCACGCCCCGCGCCGAGTCGGCAATCGGATCCTGCTGGTCATCGCCTTCGGACAGAACGGTGTAGAACGCCGTGATCGAACCGCCGCCCTTCTCCGCGTTACCGGCGCGCTCCACCAGTTTCGGCAGTTTGGCGAACACCGAGGGCGGATAGCCTTTGGTCGCCGGCGGTTCGCCGATGGCCAGAGCGATTTCCCGCTGGGCCTGGGCGAAACGAGTCAGCGAGTCCATCAACAGCAGAACGTTCTTGCCCTTGTCGCGGAAATACTCAGCGATGCGCGTGCAATACATTGCCGCGCGCATACGCATCAGCGGCGCATCGTCCGCTGGCGAGGCGACTACCACCGAACGCTTGAGGCCTTCTTCACCAAGGATGTGCTCGATGAATTCCTTAACTTCGCGACCACGTTCACCGATCAGGCCGACGACGATGATGTCTGCCTCGGTGAAGCGGGTCATCATGCCCAACAGCACCGATTTACCGACACCGGTACCGGCGAACAGACCCAGACGCTGGCCACGGCCGACGGTCAGCAAACCGTTGATGCAACGGATGCCGACGTCCAGCGGCACGCTGATCGGGTCACGGTTGAGCGGGTTGATTGTCGGGCCGTCCATCGGCACCCAGTCTTCGGCTTTCATGCCGCCCTTGCCGTCCAGCGCGCGGCCGGCGCCGTCGAGTACTCGGCCGAGCATGCTCATGCCCATCGGCAGCCGACCGGTGTCGGCCAGCGGCACCACGCGGGCGCCCGGGGCGATGCCGGCGACGCTGCCCACCGGCATCAAAAATACTTTGCTGCCGGAAAAACCCATGACTTCCGCTTCCACCTGGGACGGGTGATAGCTGTCGTCATTGATCACCATGCAGCGGGTGCCCATGGCGGCGCGCAGCCCTTCGGCTTCCAGGGTCAGACCGACCATGCGCAGCAGCCGACCTTCAAGGATCGGCGCGCCGGCAATCTCGGTGGCCTCGGCGTAGGTGCTCAGGCGCTTGGCGAAGCTGGTGCGTTCAAGGCGCATCGCTGGCGTCCACGCGCGGCTCGTCGGAGTCGACAGGCGCTGGGGTGTCTTGAGGAATTTCCAGGCTCAGGTCAGGCGTTGCCGGGTGCAACGCTTGTTCGTGCAACTGGTCGAACAGTTTGGCCATGACCTGAGTCACCCGCGATTCGACGCTGGCATCGATCCGACTGTGCTCGGTTTCAACCCGGCAGCCGCCCGGCAACAGCGACTCGTCTTCGACGATGCGCCAGGTTTCTTCGTGGCGTTCGCGCAGGGCTTTGACCTGGGCGAAGTCCTGCGGATTGACGTACAGGCGGACGTTTTCCACGCCCAGCGGCAACAGCTTGAGGGCATCGCGCATGACGTGTTCGATCTGCGTCGAATCGATGGCCAGTTCGCGCTTGATCACCTGCCTGGTGATGTGCTGCACGAGGTCGACCAGCGACTTTTCAATCTGTGTGTCTTGCTCGGCGATCGGCTCGAACAGGTTGCCCATCAACAGCTCAAGGCTGGCGATTTTTGCCGCCAGCGCTGTTTCGGCTTCCTGACGCACCTTCAGCGTGGTGCTGTGAAAACCTTCCTTTTCGCCAATGGCAAAGCCCTCGTTGTAAGCCTCCTGACGGATGCTTTCGAGCTCTTCCAGAGTCAGTGGCTGGACTTCTTCCAGCGGCACTTCTTCCATTTCCGGCGGTTCGGGTTCCGGCTCAGGTTCGGGTTCCGGTTTTGGCGGATCGAAGCTGGGCATCGCCCAGGATTCGAAGCCACGAACATCGCGGGCGCGGATCAGATCCGTCACAGACTCGTCAGGCTTATCCATGGGCTTAGATCATTTCCTCGCCGCCCTTGCCACCGAGCACGATCTCGCCGGCTTCGGCCATACGACGGGCGATGGTGAGGATTTCCTTCTGCGCGGTTTCGACATCGCTGACGCGCACCGGGCCTTTGGCCTCGAGGTCGTCGCGCAACAGTTCGGCGGCACGCTTGGACATGTTCTTGAAGATCTTTTCCTTGACGCCTTCGTCCGAGCCCTTGAGGGCCAGTACCAGCACATCGGAAGAGACTTCGCGCAACAGTGCCTGAATGCCACGGTCGTCGACGTCGGCAAGGTTGTTGAAGACGAACATGAGATCTTCGATCTGACCGGACAGGTCTTCGTCGACTTCGCGGATCGAGTCCATGAGCTGGCCTTCGATCGAGCTGTCGAGGAAGTTCATGATGTCGGCCGCACGCTTGATGCCACCCAGGGTGGTGCGCGAGGCGTTCGAGTTGCCGGAGAACTGTTTCTCGAGAATCTGGTTGAGTTCTTTCAAGGCTGCCGGCTGCACGGTGTTCAACGACGAAACGCGCAGGATGATGTCCAGACGCACCTTATGGTCGAAGTTGCCGAGCACTTCACCGGCCTGATCCGGGTCGAGGTACGCGACCACGATTGCCTGGATCTGCGGGTGTTCGTAACGAATGACGTCGGCGACGGCGCGCGGCTCCATCCATTTCAGACTGTCGAGGCCGCTGGTGTTGCCACCGAGCAGGATGCGGTCGATCAGGCCGTTGGCCTTGTCTTCGCCCAGGGCCTGGGTGAGCATCTTGCGCACGTAGTCGTCGGAACCGACGCCGAGGCTGGTCTGATCGCCGACGATGTCGACGAACTCGCTCATCACCTGCTCGACCTGCTCGCGGTGCACGTTGCCCATCTGCGCCATGGCCACGCCAACGCGCTGAACCTCTTTGGGGCCCATGTGGCGCAGCACTTGCGCGGCATCGGTCGAACCCAGGGACAGCAGCAGAATCGCGGCTTTGTCGACCTTGGTCAGTTTGACGGCGGCGGCTCGGTTATCACTCATCTGCGTTAATCCACTCTTTTACGACCTGAGCCACGCGACCCGGGTCTTCAGCTACCAGACTCTTGATTGCATTCAGCTGCGCGTCATAACCCTCGCTCGGGCTCGGCAACAGAATGCTCTGCGGACCACCGAGGCTCACGCGGTCGTTGGCCAGGTCGCCGTCCAGGCCGCCCATGCCACCGAGTTCCACGTCGCTGCCCAGACCGGCCAGCTCCTTGCCTTTGCCACCGCCGGTGATGTTGTTGAGCACCGGACGCAGCACACCAAACACCAGCACGAGGATGAACAGCACACCCAGCACTTGTTTGACGATGTCCCAGAACCATGGCTGGGAGTAGAACGGAATATCGGCAATCACTTCACCGCGCTCGGCGGAGAACGGCATGTTGATCACGCTGACGCTGTCACCACGGCTGGCGTCGAAACCGACGGCGTCCTGCACCAGACGCGTGAAGCGCGCCAATTCGTCGGCGCTCCACGGCGCACGGCTGGTTTCACCGTTGGCCGGGTTGATCTTGACCTGATCATCGACCACCACCGACACCGACAGGCGATTGAGACGGCCCTGCTGCTGTTTGGTGTGGCTGATCGAACGGTCGAGTTCGAAGTTCTTCGTCGATTGTTGACGCTTGTCGGCCGGATACGGCGCGAGCATCGGCTGGCCGGTGGCCGGGTCCATGATCTGCTGACCGTTGGCGTCAACCAGTGGCTGACCCGGCTGGATCATGCCGGCCGGTGCGGCGGTGCCACCGGTGGTCTGCGGCGCCGAGGCTGGCGACGGTGGCTGGTTGCTCAGGGCACCCGGCACACCTTGCGGGCCATTGCTGGCGGTGCGTTGTTCGTTGACCGACTGTTCGCTGCGCAACGCCGGTTGGTCCGGGTTGAACTGCTCGGCAGTCGATTCGACGGCATTGAAATCGATGTCGGCGGAGACTTCCGCTTTGTAGCGATCATTGCCCAATACCGGCTGCAGAATGTTGTGCACGCGTTGGGTGAGCATGCTTTCCATGCGGCGGCTGTAATCGAACTGCTTGCCGGCCATGGTCATTTCCGAGTTCTCCGCCTGATCGGAGAGCAGATTGCCCTTCTGATCGACGACGGTGATCTGCGATTTGCTCAACTCCGGCACGGACGTCGCGACCAGGTTGATGATCGCTACCACCTGACCCGGCTCCAGCGAACGCCCGCTATACAGCTCGACCAGTACCGAAGCGCTCGGCTTGCGCTCGTCACGGACGAACACCGAGCTCTTCGGAATTGCCAGGTGCACGCGGGCACCCTTGACGTTGTTCAGGCTGGAGATGGTGCGCGCCAGTTCGCCTTCGAGGCCGCGACGATAACGGGTCGCTTCCATGAACTGACTGGTGCCCAGACCCTGTTCCTTGTCGAGGATTTCGAAACCGATATTGCCGTCGCTGGGAGTGACACCAGCGGCAGCGAGTTTCATCCGCGCACGGGACAGGTCGTCGGCCTTGACCAGCAAGGCGCCGGAATTGGGTTCTACGTTGTAGGGAATGTCAGCGGCGGCCAGGGTTTCCATGACCTGCTTGGCGTCCAGGCCGGCAAGGCTGCCGTACAGTGGACGGTAATCCGGCTGCTGCGACCACAGCACCACGGCAAAGCCAATCGCCACGCTCGCAGCCAGGCCGACCAACAGGCCGACCTGACGCAGCACGGTCATCTGGGAAAGGTTTTCCAGAAAGGACAGGCCGAACAGCGGCGGTTTGCCGTCGATCGGGGTGGCCTTGGCCGGAACGTTATCAGCGACTGCTTCTGCCATGACTTATTTCGCCCTTAAACCGGCATCTGCATGATGTCTTGGTAAGCCTGGACCAGCTTGTTGCGCACCTGGGTCAGAGCCTGGAACGACACGCTGGCTTTTTGCGATGCGATCATCACGTCGGTCAGGTCGACACCGCTCTTGCCGATCTCGAACGCATTGGCCAGTTGAGTCGACGCCTGCTGGGTATCGCTGACTTTATTGATCGCCTGACCGAGCATGTCGGAAAAGCTGCTGCCGGCAATTTCAGGGACAGCGGCAGTCGATTTACGCGCAGACATGGCATCCACTTTCATGGCCTGCATGTCCATCATCAACCGATTAAATTCAATACCTTGGCTCATGGTCTACTCTCTTGGGCGGCCCGCAATTTTTTGACACTCACTCGGCGGGTACACAGGTATTAGCAACAAGGGTGCCAGCTCATGGGCACCCTTCTGAGAAAAGCATCTGGAATGTTTTGCAGCTTCCGTCAGGTGGCGAACAGATAGCCTTCGACGTCCATCCCGGCGTCGCGCATTTGCGCCAGTTTGTAGCGCAGGGTGCGGGGGCTGATGCCGAGCTTTTCGGCAGCTTCCTTGCGGCGGCCACGCTCGGCGCGCAGGGTGTCGATGATCATCTGAAACTCCCGGCGGCGCAGGTCGTCGCCCAGGGCTCCGGTGGAATCCGCCTCGATTTCCACCTCGCGAATCACCGGTGCCGCGACCGGCAACGGGGCAAATGTCACCGCACCGCTCAGGCAGAAATCCTGCGGCTGGATCAAGCCGCCCTGCTGCAGAATCAGCGCGCGCTGAATGGCGTTGTCCAGCTCCCGCACGTTGCCCGGCCACGGGTACTCGGTCAGGCAGGCTTGTGCTTCGGGGGAAAGCTTCGCCGCAGCGTGCTTCATTTTATTGACGTGTTTGGCCAACAACTTTTCCGCCAGCGGCAGGATATCGGCAGTACGCTCGCGAAGTGGACGCCAGGCCAGAGGAAAAACCGACAAGCGGTAAAACAGGTCTTCACGGAAGCGCCCCGCTGCCACTTCGCCAGCCAGATCACGGTTGGTCGTGGCGACCACGCGGATATCCAGACTGATCGGCTTGCGTGCGCCCACGCGCTCGACTTCGCGCTCCTGCAGGACCCGCAACAGTTTGGCTTGCAGACCCAGCGGCATTTCGGAAATTTCATCGAGCAGAATGGTGCCACCGTCCGCTTGCTCGAACTTGCCGGCCTGCGAGGCGATAGCGCCGGTAAACGAGCCTTTCTCATGCCCGAACAGTGTCGCTTCAAGCATGTTGTCGGGAATCGCCGCACAGTTGATCGCAATAAATGGCTGACTGGCCCGCCGCGATTGCTGGTGAATGTAGCGCGCCAATACTTCTTTACCGGTGCCGGACTCGCCGGAGATCAGGACAGTCGAATCACTGCGCGCGACCCGCGCGGCCAGTTCAAGCAACTGCGCACTGGCCGGCTCGACAGCAACGGGGCCCTCCGCTTCGCCAGCATCAATGCTGCCCAACGCGTGCCGGGCCACCAGATCAAGCAACGCTTTGGGTTCGAACGGCTTGACCAGATAATCCGCCGCGCCCTGGCGCATGGCATCGACCGCACGCTCGACTGCGCCGTGGGCGGTCATCAGCAGCACCGGCAATTGCGGTTGGCGCGCGCGCAGCAGGGCAAGCAATTGATGGCCGTCCATGCCCGGCATGTTGACGTCGCTGACCACCAGACTGAAGGCTTGCTGCGCGACGGCCGTCAGTGCTTCTTCGGCGCTGCCGACGGCGTGATAGTCGTGGCCGGCGAGCAACAGCGTATCGGCCAGCGCTTCGCGCAACGAACGGTCATCCTCGACCAGCAACACCTTGATGCCCATGACGATCATTCAACTCCCTGTGCAGCGGAAAACAGCGGCAGGCTGACCTGCGCGCAGGTACCGCGCCCGACCCGCGAACGCAGGGTCAATTCTCCCTGATGGGCACGCGCCACCGCTTTGACCACGGTCAGGCCAAGGCCGGTCCCGGTGACTTTGGTAGTAAAAAAAGGCTCGCCGAGGCGCGCCAAAACTGTCGGCTCAATGCCGCTGCCGCTGTCGCTGACACACACGCGCAGGGTGTTGCCCCTGGTGTAGCAATGCACTTTCAGCCGCGCTTCGCCGGCGCTGGCCTGGATGGCATTTTCAATCAGATTCAGCAATGCGCCGACCAGCGTATCGCGGTTGCACAGCAGCTCACCGGCATGGCTGTCGCACTGCCAGCGAATCGGCAGATCCTGCACGTGGGTCAGCGCCGCGGCCTGCAGCGACTGAATCAAGGCATCGGGGGTGAGGCGATCAGTCAGGGGCAATTCACCACGGGCGAACACCAGCATGTCGCGCACTTGATGTTCGAGTTCGTGCAGACGCTCTTTCAGGCGTCCGGCAAAGCGCTGCTGGGTTTCCACCGGCAATTGCTGCTCAGTCAAATGACTGGCGTAAAGCAAAGCGGCGGACAGCGGCGTGCGAATCTGATGGGCCAGAGACGCGACCATGCGCCCCAGCGAAGACAACCGCTCGTGCCGTGCCAGTTGATCTTGAAGATGACGGGTTTCCGTCAAATCATTGAGCAGCACCAACTGCCCCGGCTCGGCGTCCAGCGAGCGGGTGGAGATCGACAGGCGTCGACCGTTTTTAAGAGAGATTTCATGACCGTCGTCTTCACGCGGAGCGAAGCAGCGTGCGATCACATGGCGCCAGAGTTCGCCTTCGAGTGGCGAGCCAAGCAGGTCGATGGCGGCCGGGTTGGCTTCGCGCACCAGACCGTGGCCGTCGATAACGATCACGCCGCCGGGCAACAGGTCGAGGAGGTTTTGCAGACGATTGGCCAAGCGTTCTTTTTCCGCCAGCTCCTGCATGCGCTGGGCGCTGACCACCGCCAGCTCACCCTTGAGCTCGGTGACGCGGGCTTCGAGCAGGCTGTAAGAGTCGGTCAGCTGGCTCGACATCTGGTTGAACAGCTGAAAGGCCTGCTCAAGTCCCTGACGGCTTGCCTGCTCTACGGACGAGGGTTGCCCCACGATATTGGAGGCAGAAGAGATCTGGGCGGCTTGGGGCATTGGGCTCTCTCGCTTGGCTGACCGTCAGTGAAACGGAACGTTGCGAGGGCTATAGCAATACCCGTGCCTAAAAAAAACCGCTTATAAATGAAGCGGTTGAAAAACAGGCGTCAATCATCCGCCTGTTCGTCTCCTCCAGCCCGGCTCATGCCGTACTTGCGCATCTTCTCGACCAGCGTGGTGCGACGAATACGCAGACGCTCAGCGGCACGGGCGACAATGCCATTGGCATCGTCCAGCGCCTGCTGAATCAGGCCCTGCTCCAAGCCACCGAGGTAGTCCTTGAGGTCCAGACCTTCCGGCGGCAGCAGTGCGTTGGCGCTGAAGTCCGGAGTATGGCCATTGATCGCCACGCGCTCTTCAAGATCGCTACGCAGACTGTCGACCATTTGCTCGTCTTCGTCGTCGACGTAGCGGAATTTTTTCGGCAGCTCGACCACGCCGATCACCCCGTACGGGTGCATGATCGCCATACGCTCAACGAGGTTGGCCAGTTCGCGGACGTTGCCCGGCCAGCCGTGACGGCACAGCGACATGATCGCCGCCGAGTTGAAACGGATCGAACCACGCTTCTCGTGCTCCATGCGCGAGATCAGTTCGTTCATCAACAGCGGGATATCTTCGACACGCTCGCGCAGCGGCGCCATCTCGATCGGGAACACGTTCAGGCGATAGTAGAGGTCTTCGCGGAACGAGCCGATCTCGATCATGCTTTCGAGATTCTTGTGGGTCGCGGCAATGATGCGCACGTCGACGCTCTGGGTCTTGTTGCTGCCCACGCGCTCGAAGGTGCGTTCCTGCAGCACGCGCAGCAGCTTGACCTGCATAGGCAGCGGCATGTCGCCGATTTCGTCGAGGAACAGCGTGCCGCCGTTGGCCAGTTCAAAGCGTCCGGCACGGCTGGTGATTGCACCAGTGAAGGCGCCCTTCTCGTGGCCGAACAGTTCGCTTTCCAGCAGCTCAGCAGGGATCGCCCCGCAGTTGACCGGGACGAACGGCGCGTCGCGGCGCTTGGAGTGGTAGTGCAGGTTGCGCGCGACCACTTCCTTGCCAGTGCCGGACTCGCCAAGGATCAGCACGCTGGCGTCGGTGTCGGCCACCTGCTGCATCATCTGACGGACATGCTGAATCGCACGACTGGTGCCGACGAGGCTGCGGAAAAGATTGGGTTCGCGATGACGGCCGCGTTCACGGGCCTGGTCGTACATCTCGCGATAGACCTGAGCGCGGTGCAGCGAATCGAGCAATTTGCTGTAGCTGGGCGGCATTTCCAGGGTCGAAAGGACGCGGCGACGCTGGTCTTCAGGCAGGTCAACGGAAGAATTATCGCCCATTAACAAAACCGGAAGGAACTCATCCCAGGTTGCGAGTGTCTTTAGCAAGCCCAAAAGCGCGCCAGGAGCATTGACGGTCCCGATCAGTACGCAAATGACCTCACGACTAGACGACAAAGAGCCGACTGCCTGCTGCCAGTCATGGCTGCCGCAGGGTAAATTTTCTTCGCCAAGAAAATTCAAAATCACCGCCAGGTCGCGGCGGCGGACGCTATCGTCATCGATCAGCAGAATTTTGGTTTCACGCCACATGCAATAGCAACTTCCCTAGTCAACTCAATGCCCGAAAAATAAGGCAAGCGAGACGCTTGCAGGACACCATGTGCCTGTAGACGCCCTAAACCTGATAATAGCCACTAGTTAAGTCAAAAAACCGTGCACAGTCAAATTTATGGCGCACATCTCCGGTTCAACTGACGGTTAATCAACCAAACAGATGGTAAACCTTTGCAGCCTTTTGCGCTTGGGTGATCTGCGACATCTCGTTGGCTATCGCCTGCCTCTCGCCCATTGCCACCTCAAGAAGCTCTTTGTACACATGCAGCAGCTCCTCAAGGTTGTCGCGTAGCGCAACTTCATCCATCGAAGATTCCGCCATGACGTCTTCCATGCAGGAACGGCAAGCCAGATCCAGCTCGCCAATGGCTTCCCAGTTTCGCTCGGCCAGAGCACCGACCAACGCTTCACGGGTATCGGCTATTCGCTGCAATACAAGACTCATGGTGATCTCCTTCAGAACTGCGGAGCCGGCACAGGCGCGATGGCGTCCCAGCCTTCTTTGACCGTTGTCAGCAGACCGGCCACTTCGTCGAGGACACGTGGATCGCTGCTGATATTTGCTTCGGCAAGGCGCTTCATCATGTAGATGTACAGGCCATCCAGATCGGCCAGTGCCTCTGCATTACTTTCGAGATCGAGACCTTCGCGCAGGCCACTGACGATGCCGATGGCCTTGCTGATCGCCGTACATTTGCCGGGAATGTCCTTGCGCTCGATGGCACCTTTTGCCTGAGCAATACGGGCGAGGCCGCCTTCCATCAACATTTGCACCAGGCGGTGCGGGCTCGCTTCGGACGTCTGCGCATGGGCGCCGACTTTCTGGTATTGCCGAAGGGCTAACATCGGGTTCATGTTCTACCTCATTGCCACGTTGACTCGTATAACCAGTGTATCGCCAACCGGTCCGAAAACTTTAGATCAAAAGACAAAAACCCGGCGCACGCCGATAAAGCGTAGCCGGGTTTTTGTCGTGACTGACTGTTACTTCGCCGACTGCTGCGCGTTCAGCGAGCTGAAGAACGAGGTGATGTTGCTCGCCGTTGCCTTCATCTGCCCGACCAGCAAGTCCATGGCATTGTACTTGGCGGTCAATGTCTTGGTCAGGTTGGCGACACGCAGATCCAGCGCCAACTGCTGGTTGGTCAGATTGCGTGTGTTGTTATTCAGAATGGCGAGGCGCTGATCCAGCAAACCGGTTGTGACCTTGCCGCCCACAGGCGCCTTGAGGTACGGATCAACCGCCTTGCTCATGCGCGCCAACAGACCGTTGGTATCGTTGGTCCCGGTAAACAACTGCTGAACCTGACCCGTCATTCCGGGCTGGTCCATAGTCTTGTTGAAGGCAGCGGTATCGAAGGTCAGGTTACCGCTGGTGCGGTCGGTCATTACACCCAATTGCGACAGCACAGACAGGGGGCCGCCTGCACCCGGAGCCGTCAGTTCAGCACGAATATCGGCTATCAGTGTACGCGGCAGCGAATCGCCCGTGAATGCAGCCTGCACGGTCAGCTTGCCGTCTTCGTCCGGCGTCGCCTTGGACAGGGTATCGATGGTTTTCTTCAGCGTGTTGTAAGCGTCGACAAACGACTGGATCGATGTCTGCAACCCTTTGGTGTTGGCATCAACACTGACGACAGTAGGCGCGCCATTGGCTGGCGTGACCGAAGTGAGATTCAGGGTCAGCCCGCTGATTGCGCCGCTCACCGTATTACTCTTGCTGGTTACTGTCAGCCCGTCGATGGTCAGCTGGGCGTCTTGTGCTACGCCGTTGACAGCACCCGAAGCGCCTGCCGCCGGACTGGTTCCCAGCGGCTGAGTGCCATCGATTTCCAGACCGGCAATGCCGCTGACGGTAAGGTCAGAACCGGCGCCGGTCTTGCTTGAGCTGATCACCAGGCGCGAGGACCCGCTGCTGTCGGTAACAATGTTCGCAGAGATTCCGTTAGCGCCTTGAGCTTTGTTGATCGCGTCACGCGTGCTCTGCAAGGTCGCGCCAGCCGGGATATCGACGTTGTAATCAGTGCCATTCTGACTGATTTTCAGGGTACCACTCGGAATGGCACTGGCGGCACCGCCGGCGAAAGAAGCACTGGCAATTTTCGAGCCCGTGGCCAGTTTGCTCACAACAACATTGTATTTGCCCGAAACTGCGGTGCTGTCGGACGTGGCGCTGAGGATATCCGCGTTACCCGAAGTCGCCGTGAAGCCGGCAAACGCAGGATTGGTTTTGCTGCTCAGATTGGTCATCGCGGTCTGGAATGCGGTCAGCGCACTCTTCAACGACCCGACACCAGAAATTTTCAGGCTGTTGGTTTTGGTCGCAGAATCGATTTGCGTCTGCTTCGGCGATTTGTCGGCGTTGACCAGCGCGGTCACGATCGCGCCGATGTCCAGGCCGGAACCCAGTCCGGAACCCGGTAGAATTGGACTTGCCATGTGCATCTCCCTTCAGATTGTTGCCATTCTTTTGACCGTTACAGGCGTCTTGAGAACGAACAAACACTATTCATGCCATTTATCAGACTTTGGCGTCGAACAACACGTGGCTTGCGTTGGCGAGGCTGTCCGCCAGTTTGAGGGCTTCAGCGGAAGGAATCTGTCGAACAACTTCACCCGTCTCGCTCGCAATCACCTTGACGATGACCTTGCCGGAATGCTCGTCAATCGAGAACTCCAAATTACGCTTGATCGACTGGACGAATTTTTCGATCTCTTGCACCGCCAGTTTCAACTTGGCGCCGTCCGAATCCTGATCCTTGGCAGCGACCGGCGCTTCAGTCTTTTGGACTTTAGGCAGCTCTGACGTTTTGTCAGCAACCGGTGGCACTGGCTTGGGAGCCGGATAAGACACGTTAAGCTTCACGCTCATGTCCATGCCCATCACCTCTTAACGAAAAAAAGCGAGAGAGCACGACCAGCGCACTCCCCCGCTCAAACCTGTTCCGAATTACTGAAGCAGTTTCAGTACAGCGGAAGGCAGTTGGTTGGCCTGGGCCAGAACCGAAGTGGAAGCTTGCTGCAGAGTTTGCTGCTTGGTCAGGTTAGCAGTTTCTGCGGCGAAGTCGGTGTCCTGTACACGACCCTGAGCAGCGGTGGTGTTTTCAGTGATGTTCTGCAGGTTGGAGATGGTGCTGGTCAGACGGTTCTGCGAAGCACCGAGGCTGGCACGGGTTGCACCGATTGCAGCGATAGCGGCGTCGATTGCAGTGATCGCGCTGTCGATGGCAACGGCTGCGTCAGACGGGCTGGCGCCGGTCAGGGCCAGAGTACCGCTACCAACCGACAGGCTGACGGCGTCGAACTTGGAGCTCAGTACCAGGTCGATGTGGTTAGCCGAACCAGTGTTTGCGCCAACTTGCAGAGTCACAGTACCAGCCGAACCGTCCAGCAGGTTCTTGCCGTTCAGGTTGGTCGAAGCGGAGATACGGGTGATCTCGTCCGACATCTGAGCGAATTCAGAGTTGGTAGCGGTCTGGTCAGCGGTGCCGTTGGTACCGTTACGGGCTTTAACAGCCAGTTCACGCATACGCTGCAGGATGTCGGTAGTGGCTTGCAGAGCGCCTTCAGCGGTCTGGGCAACGGAGATACCGTCGTTGGCGTTCTGGATGGCCTGGGTGTTACCGCGGATCTGCGAAGACATACGGTTGGAGATCTGCAGGCCAGCGGCGTCGTCTTTGGCGCTGTTGATTTTCAGGCCGGAAGACAGGCGCTGCATCGAGGTGGACAGAGCGTCGGAAGCGCGGTTCAGGTTTTTCTGAACGTTCAACGATGTGGTGTTAGTGTTTACTGTTAAAGCCATGACGAATTCCTCGTTGGTTGGGTACTGCGGCTTCCGGCCCTGGCAACCGCCGGGTATGGCCTAGAGAACCTTCGTAATAGTTATCGTCGGGTTTGCAGGTTGCTTGAGGGCTTTTTGAAAAAATTTTGCCATCACCACGCCACCCCCGAGAAAACAATGACTTAGCTGTACTTCAACCGCATAAAAATGACGTCATAAAACTGCCTGTCACGCAAAGCCGCGGGCCAGTGCTGCGCAGCAGTTCAGCGCCTGGCACTTTCCAGCAATTCAACCAGTTCGTATTCCATAGAGTCGGCCAGTCCCAACCAGTCCTGGCGCTCCTGGCAATCGAGCATTTGCATGAGCACCTGCGCCCACGCCTGCTGGATCTCTATTGGGGCAGACGACAGACATTGCTGGGCCTGTTCGAACACATCGACCATGGTCAACGCCGCTTCTACGTCACGCCCCAGCCGAAACAATGCAGCGCATTGGCGACACTGATCCTGACTGTGATTCAGCGCACTCATTGCACGAACTCCGGATTGAAAGCGGTGCCGGCGATCAGCGCGCCGGCGCGGCTGCTGTTGAGAAATTCGACCTGTGGATGCGCGGCGATATAACGCTCGAGCACACACAGATAGCCGCGAAAATTCAGCTGGGTACTGACGCGCTGACCATGGCCATCGCGCACCCAATGCCGCGCCTGGGCCAGCGGCGGACCCAAATCGCCATCGCCCCACCCGGCGTGGGTCTTGTTCATCGGGAAGGCGAAGTCAGCGCCGAACAGAGTGATTCGACTCGCACCCATTTTTACCGCGAGATCCACTGCCGGATGGATCACGCTGCCGCCGACGTGCAGCTCGCCGCGTGGATACTGTTCTTTCAGCTCGGCATAGATCGGGCTGGCCGAATAGCCGCCATAGCGCTTGCCCTTCCATGCCTTCAATATCTGCGGATCGCTCATCGGCAGGTACACCAGCGTAATGCCGTCAGACTTCTCGAAGGGCAAATGCCGAAAGCCGATGCGTTGATCGATGCTTACCACCAGATCAGGCACGATGCCGTGTTCGCGCAATGGTCGGTAGGCCGTATCAACGCAGATGAACACCGGTCGCTCGGCAAGCTGACGGATCGCCGCGAGACGTTCGAAATGCTGCTCCAGTGTCGGCCCGGTGGCGATTACGTAGACTTCGCGGCCAGCGCAGCTACCGAACAATTGCGCCACATCGCCATCGCCGAGCAACACTGGCAGACTTTCCTGCAAGCGCTGCCGGATTTCTGGTGACTGCGGATCGAAATCGCGGTTATTGAATGTCAGGTGCACTTCATTGATCAGCCGGTCGCGAATCTTCGCATTGAAGTCATCGGCCAGCAGCATCTCGGCCGGCAGGGCAAAGAACGGCGTGAAGAAGTCCGGGTGATCGCCGGCGTAAAACAGTTCGACCCGAGGGTCCTGCAGCCACTGGCGCTGATCGAGCAGTTGCAGCACCAGCGCGAACAGCGCGCCATTGAGGATGTGTACGTACAGGCGCTCGAGCCCCGCGCGCTCGAGCAGCACACCGGGCAAGTCGCCCAAGCCAGTGCCATAGACGTGCAGTTGCGGTTTTTCCGGCAGGCTCGCCGCCTGAATCTTCGCCTCATGCAGGCGATCATGGCGGCTGGTGAGCTGAATGCCGTCGACGCTCAGCGTCGAGCCCAGCCCTTGCACGAGTTCGGCCTGCACGGACGCGCTGTCTTCAGCCATCAATCGCTCGAACAGCGCCGGCCAGCGCCGTTGCAACACCTCGGCATTGGCTTGGAAAAACTCGCTCATGGCGCCTCGCGCTCCTTCTCGGGCAAAAAAATAGCGTTCAAGGTTAACCTTGAACGCTATTTTTGTATCAGTGGTTTTTGCTGCAGTTTACGGACGATAGATGATCGCCGAGCCCCACGACAGGCCAACACCAAAACCGCTCAGCGCAACGCGCTGCCAGTCGGAGTCGAGCACGTGCTTTTCCAACAGCAGCGGAATGCTCGACGACACGGTGTTGCCGGTCTCGACCATGTCCTTGATGAATTTCTCCGGCTCGCCTTCGAAGCGTCGCGCCACGGCGTCGACAATCGCCGCGCTGCCCTGGTGAATGCAGAATGCATCGATGTCATCGGCTTTCAGCCCCGAATCGTCAAGCAGTTCATGCAAGTGCGCCGGGACTTTCAGCAATGCGAAATTGAAGACCTGACGACCGTTCATGAAGAACACGCCGTTGCTGACTTTAAGGTGCGGTGCCCCGGAACCGTCGGTGCCGAACTTGGCCTTGCCGAGCGCCCAGGTCGGGTTTTCGCCCATCCACGTGGCGGTGGCGGCATCGCCAAACAGCATGGTGGTGTTGCGGTCTTCCGGGTCAACGATTTTCGAATACGGGTCCGCGGTGATCAGCAGGCCGTTC
The DNA here is from genome assembly GCF_020736465.1 of Pseudomonas sp. HN2. Classification (NCBI taxonomy): domain Bacteria; kingdom Pseudomonadati; phylum Pseudomonadota; class Gammaproteobacteria; order Pseudomonadales; family Pseudomonadaceae; genus Pseudomonas; species Pseudomonas sp. HN2. Next base: position 1,689,360 of record NZ_CP085885.1, on the reverse strand, counting down.
TTCAGGCCGGCGGCTTCCATGAAGCCCTTGATCGCGTAAATGCCGTAGACATAACCGGAGCAGCCCAGAGAAATGTCGAACGCTGCAACATTGGTCGGCAGGCCGAGTTTGTCCTGGACGATGGCAGCGGTGTGCGGCAGACCTTCTTCGTCACCGTTCTGGGTGACGACGATCAGAGCATCGATGGATTCACGTTTCAGTTCAGGGTTGCTGGCAAACAGCGCATTGGCCGCTTCCACGCACAGATCGGAGGTTTCCTGCTCAGCGTCTTTGCGCGGCAGGAACGCCGAACCGATCTTGCCAAGGATGAATTCTTCATCCTTCTCGAATTTTGCACCTTGTGCGTAATTGTCCACGCCGGCTACAGGAACGTAGCTCGCAATGCTTTTTATGCCAATCATTACGGCTTCCCAATAAAAAACAGCCCAAAACCACCGCTCGCAAGGATTCGAGGGGCGCCGACAAACAGAAAACGGCCGCCACAACGGGCAGCCACGGGAAGCGCAAAGGGCTATCACTGGAACCGCAAAACGGGCCAGGCGCCATCTCCCCGGTCAATACAATACAGTGAAGATGCGCGTTATGACTCGCAGGTCACGCTATTTTGCCGAATCGATGGCAGATTGGCTTATTCGATCAGCGACCAATCCAGTGGCGTACCACGCTTGATCGCGGTGCGCGCGCGGCGTCCGAGAACGGCATCGGTGTGCTTGGGCGGCAGACCGAGGCCAGGACGGATGGCGCGCAGATTGTCCCCGGTAAAGGCTTCACCGGCGGCCATGTCAGCGGTGACGTACAGCGAACGGCGATAGACCAGCGATTTTCGCTCAGCCTCGGTCACGCCGTAATGCACCTGCCCCATGGCCTGCCAGGCACGTTCGGTTTCGACCACCAGACTGGCCAGTTCCGCCGGTTCCAGGGAAAAGCTCGCGTCGACGCCACCGGCCGAACGATCGAGGGTGAAGTGTTTCTCCACCACCGTCGCGCCCAGCGCCACCGCCGCCACCGATACGCCAACGCCCATCGAGTGGTCCGACAGCCCGACCTCGCAGCCAAACAACTCACGCAGATGCGGGATCGTGCGCACGTTGCTGTTGAGGGGCGTGGCCGGATAAGTGCTGGTGCACTTGAGCAGGACCAGATCCTTGCAGCCGGCCTCGCGTGCGGCGCGCACGGTTTCATCCAGTTCAGCAATGCTGGCCATGCCGGTGGAGATGATCAGCGGTTTACCGGTGGCGGCGACACGGCGGATCAACGGCAGATCGGTGTTTTCAAAACTGGCGATCTTGTACGCCGGCACCTCGAGGCTTTCGAGAAAATCCACCGCGCTGTCGTCGAACGGCGTCGAGAACGCGAGCATCCCCAACTCCTTGGCTCGAGCAAAAATCGGCGCGTGCCATTCCCATGGTGTGTGGGCTTTTTCATACAGATCGTAGAGCGAAGTGCCGGCCCACAGACTGCCGGGATCCTTGATGAAGAATTCGCCTTCGGCCAGATCCAGGGTCATGGTTTCGGCGGTGTAGGTTTGCAGCTTCAAGGCATGCGCACCAGCCCTCGCAGCAGCCTCGACGATTTGCAGGGCGACATCGAGAGACTGGTTATGATTGCCACTCATCTCGGCAATGATGAACGGCGGCGCGTCGGCACCAATCGTGCGGTGGCCAATCTTGAAACTAGACATGCGAGTGATCCTTCAAAACACGGCTGAACGCGCAGGTTTCCTGGATGAACCCGGCGTCGCGGAAGACTTTCAATGAAGACTGATTGGCGGGCATGACCCGGGCATTGATGCGCGTCAATTGCGGCCAGTGCGCAGCGACGAACGCTTCGCCACGGCTGAGCACTGCCCTGCCCCAACCGAGGCCGAAACGCCCTTCCAGCAGATAGATCGACACTTCCGCTTCGAATCCGCGCAAGTCGTAGCGCAGCACCCCGACCGGGCCGTCATCCGCCTCGGCGATCAACAGCAGCCGCTGCGGATTGCGCAAACTTGCCATCAACCAGTTCAGATGCTGCGCCCAATCGATCACGCCGGATTCCAGCGACCAGCGCCGCACCGGCTCGGCATTGCGTCCATCGAACAGCAACTGCGCATCGTCCAGCGTCGCCGGGCGCAGTTTCAGCACCGCGCCGGCCAGCGCCGCCGCCACGCGTTCGGCACCGCGTCCGTCGACCAGTTGCCGCGAGCGCTCGGCGAGGCTCTGGCGCAGAAAATGATTGTCCATCACAAAGCCGACCGCATCGCGCAGTTGCTCGACGCTGACCTGCTCGCGCGCACCCATGAACACATGCGCGCCGGCCGCCGCCATGACTTCACCGTTGGCCTGCTGATTGTTCGCCACAGCGATGCAGATGGTCGGCAAGCCGAGCGCCGCACGCTCCCAACTGGTGCCGCCGCCGGCGCCGATAAACAGATCGGCTTCAGTCATGCGTTGATGGAAATCGCTGACGAAACTGTGCAGGCGCCAGTTCGGCCGTGTCTCGGCCAAGGCCTGCATCTGCGCCCACGCCGGGTTGTCGGCGCCCGCGACGAAATCAACCTGCAACTCAGTGAAATCAGCCAGCGCCAACATCGCGTGATGAGTCTGCATCGCCGCGTCGAAACCGCCGAAATTCACCAGCACCCGCCGCGCCTTCGGTTTGATCTCGATGGCTTCGCAGTTGAATTCTTCACGGAGCATGGCGTAGCGCGGGCCGAGCAAGGTGCGACAGCCCGGCGGCAGCAGCGGCGCGTAGTTTTCACTTAAGCCGGACAGGTTCTGATTGAGCAGCAGATCGACGCTGTAGCGCCGCGTCGCCAGATCATCCACTGCGGCGATTCGATGCGCCCAGCGCCGGGCAGCGGTTTGCCAGTGATGGTCTAGGCCGTAGTGGTCGGCGATGATCCAGTCGAACGGCGCTTGCCCATCCAGCATCAGACCCAGCGCATCAATGTCGAACTGCCACGGCAACATCGATTCGATGGCCTGCAGCGGGTCTTCATCACGATAGCGCTCGGGCAGCGCGAAGGTCTCGAAGCCTTCGGCATTCAAGGCTTCGAGTCGATGTCCCGGCAAGCGCCGACAGGCAAACGCAACATGACTGCCCTGCCCGCGCAACACTCGCGCCAGCGTCAGGCAGCGGGCGATATGGCCGCTGCCGATGGCCGGCGAAGCGTCGGCACGGATCAGCACTCTCATGGCAGTTCTCCGCCGGCCTTGAGCGCGGCGTACAGGTATTCGGCGCGTTGCCAATCTTCGGGGGTGTCGATGTCCTGGACCAGATGGCGCGGTAGGATCACCGGCAGGCTGGCTGGCGAGAACAGCGTCTCGCCGCGCAACCACGCTTCGCTGCGACCCCAGTAAAACTGCCCGGCATCCTGAAACGCTTCGGGCAGATCCTGCGAACGGGTGGTGCGAAACTCCGGATAAAGCGACATCAGGGCGCCCTCCTCGTTGAGGGTCAGGGCGCGCTGCACGGGGAAACCGAAGCCGCACACCGAAAAGGCAAACGCCTTGTGCGGATGCTGCTTGAGCAATTCGAGGCCCTGACGCAGGTAGCGCACTTGCAACAGCGGCGCCGTCGCATACAGGCAACAGGCGTAATCGAATGCCGGCAGCTGCTGCAGGGCATGCACGATCACCGCAGCGGTACCGGTGAAATCATCCGCCAGATCGGCCGGTCGCATGAACGGCACTTCGGCGCCGTGCGCCCGTGCGACGTCGGCAATTTCCGCATCGTCGGTGCTGACCACCACGGCGTCGAACAGCGCTGATTCCAGCGCCGTGCGAATCGAGCGGACGATCATCGGTACGCCGTCGAACGGTTTGAGATTCTTGCGCGGGATGCGCTTGCTGCCACCACGGGCGGGGATGATCGCGACGCAGCTCACGGTGCCTTACTCCTCAAGCAGCAGCCGGCGCAGTTGCTCGACCACCTGATCCTGTTGTACTTCGCTGAGCAAAGGGAACAGCGGCAAGCTGATCGCCTCGGCGTAATAGCGCTCGGCCTCGGGGAAATCGCCCTCGGCAAAACCCAGCTCGCGATAGTACGGCTGCAGATGCACCGGAATATAGTGCAGATTTACGCCGATGCCGGCGGCGCGCAAATTTTCGAACACTTGGCGATGACTGAGGTTGCAGCGCTCGGCCTGCAAACGCACCACGTACAAGTGCCACGCCGATTCGGCCTCCGGCTGCGCACTCGGCAAGGTCAGCGGCAGGTAGGCGAGCAACTGATCGTAACGCGCTGCGAGTTCGCGGCGCCGTGCGACAAATTCGTCGAGCTTGCGCAGTTGTGACAGACCCAGCGCCGCTTGCAGATCGGTAATCCGATAGTTGAAACCCAGCTCGACCTGCTGGTAATACCACGGCCCGTGACTGGGCTCGGTCATCTGTTCTGCATCCCGGGTCATACCATGGCTGCGCAGGCGTCGCAGACGTTCGGCCAGCGCCGGGCGATTGGTCAGGACCATGCCGCCCTCGGCGCTGGTGATGATTTTCACCGGATGAAAACTGAACACCGTCATCGCCGCGAATTCACCACAACCGACCGGACGCCCGGCGTAGCTCGCGCCCACTGCGTGGGAGGCGTCTTCGATCACGGTGAAGTTGTAGCGCACCGCCAGATCGGCAATCTTGCGCAGGTCACAGCTCTGCCCGGAGAAGGCAACGGCGACGAGGACTTTCGGCAGCGTGCCGTCGCGCTCCGCCTGTTCGAGCTTTGCTTCAAGCGCGAACGCATCGAGGTTCCAGGTCAGCGGATCGATGTCGACGAAATCCACCTCGGCGCCGCAGTAGCGCCCGCAATTGGCCGAGGCGAGAAAGGTATTAGGCGAAGTCCATAAGCGATCGCCCGGCCCCAGACCCGCCGCCAGACAGGCAATGTGCAGCGCCGCCGTGGCATTGCACAACGCCACGGCAAAATCCGCCTGACAGCGCTCGGCCATGGCCTGCTCGAAGCGTTCGATGGTCGGCCCCTGAGTCAGCCAGTCCGATTGCAACACCTCGACCACCGCATCGATGTCTGCCTGATCGAGGCTCTGCCGACCGTAAGGGATCATACCGACAGCTTCGCGTGCAGATCGGCGATCTGCCCGACCGAAAGAAAATGCGGGTTGGTATCCGAGCGATACTCGAAATCCTCGCCCACGGCACGGCCACGTTCGCCAAGTTTATCGACGGCGAAATCGACGTCGACGCTGGTAAAACGAATCGACGGCTGGATCGTGTAATGGTCGTCAAACTCAAGGGTCATGCGCGCATCGTCCAGCGGCACCATCAGCTCATGCAGCTTCTCGCCGGGACGGATGCCGACGTTCTTGTGCGGCAGATGCTCGGCCATGCCGCGCGCCAGATCGACGATGCGGATCGACGGGATCTTCGGTACGAACACTTCACCGCCGTGCATGCGCGCGAAGCTGTCGAGGACGAACTGCACGCCGTGATCGAGGGTGATCCAGAACCGCGTCATGCGCTCGTCGGTGATCGGCAGCTCCTGCGCGCCGTCAGCGATCAGCTTGCTGAAAAACGGCACCACCGAACCGCGCGAGCCAGCGACGTTGCCGTAGCGCACCACAGCGAAACGGGTCTGCTGCTCGCCGGCAATGTTGTTGGCGGCGACAAACAATTTGTCCGAGAGCAACTTGGTCGCACCGTACAGATTGATCGGGCTGGCCGCCTTGTCGGTGGACAGCGCGACGACCTTCTTCACGCCATTGTCGATGGCGGCGGCGATGATGTTCTCCGCGCCATTGACGTTGGTGCGGATGCATTCGGTCGGGTTGTATTCCGCCGCCGGCACCTGCTTCAACGCAGCGGCATGGACGACGTAATCGATGCCGCGCATGGCCTGACGCAAGCGCTCGGCGTCACGCACGTCACCGATGAAATAACGCATGCATGGCGCGTTGAACGTCTGCTGCATCTCGTACTGCTTCAGCTCGTCGCGAGAGAACACCACGACGCGCTTGGGCTGGTATTGCTCGAGCAAGCGGCGAATGAAGTTACGGCCGAACGAGCCAGTGCCGCCGGAGATGAAAATCGATTGTCCGTTGAACATGTGGTGATTCCTGTCCGGCCTGCTCAGGCGAGCAACTGCGCCCAATTGATCGAGGCGTTTTCGCCAAGAGTGAAACCTTTGCCACTCAGGGCCAGGTTCGCGTTGTACGCCGGATCCTGGGCAAAGGCGTCGGGCCATTTTTCACGCAATGCCGCCAATGCCGCTGGCGCCTGTGGCAGCTCGCCGGTGTGCAGCACCTGCACCAGTGGCGTCCACACGGTGAGGTAACCGGCCTGACCGGCCTTGAGGCACAGATCGACATCGGCATAGCCCGCAGCGAAGGTCACCTCGTCCAGGCCGCCAAGGGCATTGAACATGTCCTTGCCAATCATCAGGCACACCTTGGACACCGCCGAGTAATTCTGCTCGACAGCCAGACGCTGCATGTAACCCTCGGCCTTGTGTTTCTCGCCGATGAAGGGCGAACCCACGCCATCGTTGAGGCCGAGAATCAGACCGGCCTGGGCAACCTTGCCATCACGATCTACGAGTTTGGCGCCGACGACGCCGACTTCCGGACGCTGGGCGTGATTGAGCAGCGAATCGATCCAGTTCGGGTTGACCACTTCGCTGTCGGCGGCCAGCAGCACCAGGTATTCACCCTGCGCCTGCTCGCTGGCGGCGTTATACAACGCGATTTCGCCGAGCGGCTGATCGGCACGCAGTACGTTGACCTTGGCGTGGCGCAGCGTGCCCAGCCAATCGTTGACCTCGGCCGACTGATTGCCGTTGGCGGCCAGCAGCACTTCGTAGCGGCTGTAACGGGTGCGCAGCAGCACGCCTTCGAGGCAGCGACGCAGTGCCGGCAGATCATCAATGACCGGCACAATGATCGACACCAGCGGTTGTTCGGTATGGCGATAATCGATCTGCCAGGTACCCGGCAGCGCCGAGGTGACCTTGGCCTTGTAACCGCGATTGCCCAAGTGACGCAGCAGCGCCAGACGCTCATGGGCGTTTTCTTCCAGAGGCGCCTGCTCGGTGATCAGCAGCGGCTCATCAAGATGCGCCAGGCCGTCGAGGCCGCCCTGTTCGATGATGCGCAGCAACAGATCGAATTCCAGCGCCTTGCTGAAGTCGGCCTGATAACCGCCGGCTTCAAGCAGGACTTCGCGGCGGATCAGCCAGTGCCGCGCCATCAGCGACGGCACGCTGTGCAGCAGATCAAGATTGAAACCGGGGCGGAATAAGTCGACCAGTGCGCCTTCGGCAGTGCGCTGAATTTCATCAGTCGCTACTGCGCGAACACCGCTGGCCGCCATCAGTTCCAAACCGGCGCGCGCCAGGCCGGCCGGTGTGAATTCGTCGCCCACGTTCGCCAGCAGCAACCAGTCGCAAGGCGACTGCGCAGCGCTCTGGTTGAGCTTGTCGACGAGATTGCCCGGGGTAACCCGAACAAAGTGCAAGGTGTTTTGCGCGGTGGTCGCGGTCTGCGGTTCGCCAGTGGTGAAGACCACGATCTTGAACGCTTTGCTGACACCTTCGACGAGGCTGTCGAGGGTAATTTGCAGCTTCTCGACGCTGTCATCCAGGTCAAGCAGGAAAATACCGAACTGCGGTCCGCCGTTGCTGGCGGCCAGACGGGCAGCGATTGAAGCAGATTGTTCGGCGTCAGGCTTGCGCGCCGCCAGCCAATCGAGCAAACGCCCCGAGCGCATCTTGCCAAAGACCGGGTAGTGATCAAGGTTCGACACGGCTTGAAGACGCGCGCCCCACTCAAGCATTTCCTGCGCTGGAGCTTCCTCGCCAGCCGACTGCAGTTGCTCGGCCAGACGCTTGACCACGCGACGGTTGAACGCGTTGCTGTCATGGGCTTGCCACAGCCGGTCGATGACGCTTTCCGGAGTGTCGTTATTTCGCGCCTGCAACAGATACTCCTGCCGGGCCCAGACGCCTTCAAGCTTCTCAAGCTGAATACGCCCGGCGGGCATCGCATGCAGGAGGAATTCGAACTGGGTCAGCAAGTCGAAGAAGTGCTGGTTGTAAAACGGCATCTCGACGTATTGCCGTGGGCCGAATTTTCGCTCTGGCTCTTTGGTGACCTGATTCCAGGTCGACTCGAAAATCAGCTCGTTGGTCAATGCCCGCCCGGAGACCAGACTGTCGGTCATGGCTTCGAAGCTTTTCAGGACAAATGCCTTGCGCTGCGCCTGATCAAGGCCGGTAATAGCGGTCGGCAAGGACGCGAGGAATTCGGCGAAGGCCTCCCGCTCGGCCACCGACTTGGCGTCGGTATAAGACAGCGAGTGGTAGACATCGGTGTTGTGATCGGAGAAGCCGACGTTGATTTCGCGTACGACGTACGGGATCGGCAGGATCCGCGCCTTGGCGTTCGCCAGCAGATAATAGGTATGGCCGATTTCCTGCCACTGGAAACTGGTGCCCGCCGGCAAAGCGGCGTACCAGTCCTGAATTATCGAAGTACGGCACACGCCGTAAAAGGGCGGTACGTACTGATGCATGAAATCGAGGACGCGATCCTCGGCGCGCTCGGACGCGTAGTCTTCACAGATCTTCTTGTCGCGACGGTAGTAGCTGACGCTGCCCGCCAGCGCCAGGTACATCAGGCAGTAACCGTGGCACAGGCCGTAGTCACGGTTCGCTTCGAGGAACCTGACCGATTCGGCCAGCGACTCATGCAGGATGAAGTCGTCGTCGGCGGCAAACACCATGTACGGCGTGGTCAACTGCGCAACGCCGTAAGTCAGTTTGGCCTGCATGCCCCAGTAGGCAAATTGCGGCAAGTGCTGATAATCGACCGCCGAAAAATCACCTTCCGGGCGCTCGGGGGAAGAGTCCAGCACCAGCACCTTGCAAGGCAGGCTGCTGTAGTACTGCAGCGCTCGGCGCAAAAAAGCCGGGCGGTTGTGGGTGATCAGTACCACTGTCAGCAACTCGCTCAATGGCAGCGTGTTTTCAGAACCGTACTTGCCTTGCATAACTTCTCCTGCCGCGATCAAACCGTGCGAAAACGCTGTAATGAAAAAACTGTCAACGAACCCGACGCAGATAACCGTCCGAAGCAACGGTGATCAGCAACTTGTCCTGCATCTGCTGATCGATCTCAAAATCAGCGTTTTCCTTGAGATAAGCCCACACCGCAGTCTTCGGGTTGTCACCAGGGCCCCACGGACGATCCGGGAAAGCATCGGCCGGCATGTCCTCGACGACGGTGTCCATGACCACGCAATAGCTGTCCACCGACACCAACGGTGCGTAGAGACGCAACTCTTCAAGGACGTGTTCGTGGGTATGGTTGGAGTCGAGCACCACGATGACTTTCTTGCCAGCAGCCGCCTGACGAACCTGCTCGACCACCGCCGGGTCGAGGCTGGAACCTTCGATCATGCTGATGCGCTTGATCATCGGATGGCTTTCGATGGCCTCACGGTTGTGCGCGCGGATATCGCGATCAATGCCGAGCACTTCGCCATGGCCCTGCAGCTCCAGCAACGAAGCGTAGTAAATGATCGAACCGCCGTGGGCGATACCGCACTCGATGACCAAGTCCGGTTTGATCCGCCAGATCAGTTCCTGCATCGCCATCATGTCTTGCGGCAACTGAATGATCGGTCGGCCCATCCACGAGAAGTGATAGGTGTACTTGTGCTTGGCCGACTCGTTATAAAACTGCTGGGCCAACGCCTTGAGTTCCTGGTTCTGGCCTTGGGCAACCACTTCAGCCTGGCACTCTGCTTCGAAGGTCTTGATCAGGTTATCGCTCATTGTCCGGTCTCACTGAAAATTCATTGGGTTTGCACATGGCCAAAAGGCCTTCGCGGCAGGCGCATCAGTTGCTGCGCTGGGCCTCGAGTAATTGTTGTAACCGCTCCACCACAGCCCAGAACGCCATGGGCTCATGGGTCGGATAGGGGTAATGGCCGAGGTTCAAATCCAGCGTTGCGCCACGCTCACGCAAGCGCTGTTCGACCAGCGCACGCACCGACACTGGTTGGCCACTGGCGCAGTTGATAACGCCGTTGAAACCGCGTTCTTGCAGTATCGAGGCGAGGTATTGCGCCGCGTTTTCGATTGGCAAAAAATCGCGCAACTGCTCACCGGCCGACATGTTGAAGTTCGGCTCACCGCTATCGATCGCCCGGTCAAGCGCGGCCAACAGGCTGTTGGGGTTCTGCCCTTCACCATGCAGATAGAACAACCGCGCCCACTGCAAAGTGAACGGCCGCTCCTGCTGCAGGTTCTGCAAAAACAGGTGCAGCGTGTGTTTGGCCAGACCGTAAGGATTGCTCGGACGTGGCTCGGTTGACTCGCTGAGCGGGCCGCTTTGCATGCCGTATTCGAAACAGGTGCCGGTCACCAGAACCTGCTGCACGCCCGCCTCGACCGCCCTTTTGATAAAGCGGTAATCGGCCATCAGGTTGTGCTCGAAATGAAACAGCGCCCGATAGTTCGGCAGCCCCGGCCAGGCCAGATGCACGAGTGCGTCGATGCCTTCGGTCAGCGCGACGACATTCAGATCAGCAGCGTGAATATCCGCGCTGACGAACTCCACGTCATCGATCCACGGCATGCTTCGCGCCGTTTCTGCGTTGCGCGCCACCGCACGAATTTCGCAGCCGCGTTCAAGCAATGCAGCAACCAGATGCCGACCGACAAAACCGGTAGCACCGGTAACCAGAACCTTCACAGTACTTTCAACTCAGGCACGGCGATGACGAAGCGCCCGTCCCACTGACGCACCTGCGCCAGTTGCTGACTGACTTCTCGCAGCAGGTTCCACGGCAGCACCAGCACGTAGTCCGGTTTGTCGATTTCGATCTGCGCCGGCGCCACGATCGGAATGCGACTGCCCGGCAAGAATTTGCCCTGCTTGTGCGGATTGGCATCGGCCACCCAGGCCAGCAGATCAGCTTTGACGCCGGCGTAATTGAGCAAGGTATTGCCCTTGGCCGCCGCGCCGTATCCGACCACACGTTTACCGTCGGCTTTGGCCTGCAACAGGAAGCGCAGCAGGTCATGTTTGATGCGTTCGGCAGCCGGCGCGAGGGTCGCGTAGTACTCGGCGGTTTTCACCCCGGCAGCAAGTTCGGCCTGCAGTTGTTGCTGCACTGCCGGAAGAACAGCACGACGCTGGCCGTCCTTGCGTTGCACGAATACGCGAAGCGATCCGCCGTGGGTGCTCAACTGGCTGACGTCGAACACTTCCAGGCCATTGCGCTCGCACAAGGTCTGCACGGCGGTCAGTGACAGGTAGGAATAGTGCTCGTGATACAGCGTGTCGAACTGCGCGCCAGCCATCAGCGTCAGCAGTTGCGGAAACTCGAAGGTGGCGACGCCGGTCGGCTTGAGCAACGTCGCGAAGCCGGCGAGGAAATCGTTGATGTCCGGCACATGGGCGAGCACGTTGTTGGCGGCCATCAGGTCAGCGCTCCAGCCTTCGCTGCGCAATTGCGTGGCGGTGTCGCGGCCGAAGAACAGCTCGCGAATTTCCAGGCCTTTTTTCCGTGCCGCTTGCGCGGTGCTGCGGGTCGGCTCGACACCCAGGCACGGGATGCCGCGCGCGGCGACGTATTGCAGCAGGTAACCATCGTTGGCGGCGACTTCGACCACGCGACTGTCGGCGCTGAGACCGAAGCGCTCGCTCATCTCGGCGACATAGCGCTCGGCGTGATTCAGCCAAGTGCTGGAGAACGAGCTGAAATAGGCATATTCGGCGTCGAAAAGGCTGTCGGCACTGGTGTAGTCCTCGGTCTGCACCAGCCAGCATTGCTCACACACGGCAACCTTCAACGGCACCCATTGCTCGGCCTGCTCCAGGCGATCGGCATGCACATAGGCGTTGGACGGCGGCGAAGTGCCGAGGTCGATCAGCGGCAGGCTCAGCGGTGCGGCGCACCCACGGCAATTCATAGACGCACTCCAGCAAAGTGTTGATCGAGCGCGGGATGGCTGGAATCACGCGCTGACAAATTATTGACAGGCAACGGCCAGGCAATCGCCAGTCGAGGATCGTTTACCGACAAGCCGCCCTCGTGTTCCGGCGCGTAATCGGCGCTGTGCAGATAGAGCAATTCGGCGTCGTCGGTGAGCGTCTGAAAGCCATGAGCGAAACCGGCCGGAATCAACAGGCTGCGGCCATCGCCCGCCTTCAAGTGCTCGGCGTGCCAGTGTAAAAAGGTTTCCGAGTCAGGACGCAGATCCACCGCGACATCCCAGACTTCACCGCGCAGGCACGTGATCAGTTTGGCTTCCGGGGCGTCGGCATTCTGATAGTGCAGGCCCCGCACACTGCCCTTCTCGCGAGTGCAGGAATGGTTGATCTGGCGGATGTGGAAAGCGCTGCCAAACGCACTCAGGCTGCCCTCGCAGAACAACCGGGCAAAGTGCCCGCGCTGATCTTCGAAGCGCTTGTGCTGAACGCAGAACAGACCGGCCAGCGGCAACGCTTTCAGGGAAAACTCGCTCACAGCGCGCCTCGGTACAAATTCAATTGGCCCAGAGTTACGGCGCGCATGTCATCGCCGTTCTGCCACGCCAAGTGCCAATCGAGGGTCTGCGCCAAGCAAGCCTGCAACGACCAGCGCGGCTGCCAGCCGAGCACCTGCCGCGCGCGACTGCTGTCCAGACGCAGCAGACCGGCTTCGTGCAGTTCACTCGGTTCGATGCGCAAGCCACGGGCCAGCGGCCAGCGATTGGCGAGCAGTTCAACCACTTCACCGACGCTGCACATGTCTGCCTCACCGGGGCCGAAGTTCCACGCACCGGCGTATTCCGGGCCGTATTCGTACAGCGCGGCAGCCAGTTGCAGATATCCGGCCAGCGGCTCCAGCGCGTGCTGCCACGGGCGCACGGCTTGCGGGTAGCGCAGAGTCACCGGCTCGTCGGCGGTCCAGGCTTTCAGTACGTCGGGGATCAGTCGCTCCGGTGCAAAATCACCACCGCCCAGCACATTGCCGGCGCGTGCGGTAGCCAGGGCCAGCCCGTGTTCGGCATGTTTGTCCGCCGGGAAAAACGACGCGGCATAGGACTGCGCGAGCAATTCGCAGCAGGCCTTGCTGCTGCTGTAAGGATCGTGGCCACCGAGGGCTTCGTCTTCGCGGTACGGCCACAGCCATTCCTTGTTGGCGTAGACCTTGTCGGTGGTCACCAGCACGCATGCCCGCACGCCGCCGACCTGACGGATCGCTTCGAGCAGATTCAGCGTGCCCATGACGTTGCTGGAATAGGTGCCGAGCGGATCGCGATAGCCCTCGCGCACCAAGGGCTGCGCCGCCAGATGCAGAACGATCTCCGGCTCGGTCTCGGCGATGATCTCGAGCAAGGCACCGAGGTCACGCAAATCGCCGCGCTGGTCGTTGATGCCTTCGTGTACGCGCGCCAGTTCGAACAGGCTCGGTTCGGTCGATGGGTCTAGCGAAAAACCGCTGACCTGCGCGCCGAGGCTTTGCAGCCACAGGGTCAGCCAACTGCCCTTGAAACCGGTGTGTCCGGTGACCAGCACGCGTTTGCCACGCCAGAAATCCGCATTCAGGCCCATTGCTTCCATGGGGCCTCCCCGGTCTGCCACAGCGCTTCGAGATGGTTCTTGTCGCGCAGGGTGTCCATCGGTTGCCAGAAGCCGTCGTGTTCAAACGCTTTCAATTGCTCCTCGCGGGCCAGACGCGCCAATGGCTCGGCTTCCCAGGTGGTCTCATCGCCAGCGATGTAGGGCAAGACTTTCGGCGACAGGACGAAGAAGCCGCCATTGATCCAGCCGCCGTCGCCACGGGGTTTTTCAGTGAAGCCGAGGACCTGATCGCCTTGACGCTCAAGCGCGCCGTAACGCCCCGGCGGCTGCACGGCGGTGACGGTAGCCAAACGACCATGGCCCTTGTGGTAATCGACCAATTCACGGATGTTCAAATCGGAAACGCCATCGCCGTAGGTGAAGCAGAACGCCTCTTCATCCTGCAGATAACGGCCGGCGCGCAACAGACGGCCACCGGTCATGGTCTCCTCGCCGGTGTCGATGAGGGTGACGCTCCACGGCTCGCTGTAGTTCTGATGTACGTCCATGCGGTTCTCGCGCATGTTGAAAGTGACGTCGGAGGTGTGCAGGAAATAGTTGGCGAAGAAGTCCTTGATCGCGTAGCCCTTGTAGCCCAGGCAGATGACGAAGTCGTGGATCCCGTGGGCGGAATACTGCTTCATGATGTGCCAGAGAATTGGCTTGCCGCCGATCTCGATCATCGGCTTGGGCTTGAGGTGCGACTCTTCACTGATGCGCGTGCCGAGGCCACCCGCCAAAATAACTGCCTTCATCATCTCCCCTCTCGTACGTTCACCGCGCTGCGCACTGCTTTGTTGAGCGTTGCGGGCCTTCTCGCTGAACCTTCTGCCGATCCGGGCGCAGGAGGAATGACCGCGAGCGCTCGTTTTATGGCGATTTGAGGGGAGCCTGCAGGAAACGCGCCAGCTCGATGGCTTCCGTATTGGATGGGCCGTAGAGCAAAAAAAGGGATGAATCCTTTGGCGGATTCATCCCTTTCATTCAATTACTCAGACGAGTCGGAAAACTAGCCAAACATACTGAACCCATCATTGATTGGCAGAACATCGCCGTTGGCCGCCTCGAAGTACTCGATAGTGTTTTGGCCTGCGAACCAGTCCTGCAGCTTGACTCCCTGATCGGTTCTGCCGGAGTCATTAAGGATCAGGTCATCGCCCACCCTCGTCCTTTGCAATGACATGGCAGTACCCACCAGCGTATCCGCGCCGTTTGTTCCGTTTATGACCGCCAATTTTTCTTCCTTGCCTTGTTGTGAATCGGTACAGGTTCGTGTGGTGATCACAGGTCATTGCAGCGAACGTTGAAGACAGACGATTAGGTAAATACCGACAGCAAATGATTAAAGCTTTAGCCGTGAACAGAAATTCTTTCGAGAGAAGCGTAAATAACAAGCTAGAAAAAACAGGCGGCTTTTGTCAAAGGCACCTGTTCGTATGGTCACGACTGCATTCCAATCAATCCGCCAACCACCCATATTCCCAATGCCGCAAGTTATCCCCCCGCAAGACATAGTCGCGCAGCACCACCTCACGCAATTCATCGCCCATGCGATAACTGGCATCCGGGTCAGCCAAATGCATGCGGATAGCCTGTAGCCATTCATCGGTCGTGTTTGTCTTGACCCGCGTACACGGCAGGTAGCCGCGATAAGCCTCGGTATCGGTACAGACCACCGGAAACCCGCAGGCGCCGTACTCGAGCAGCCTCAGGTTGCTTTTGCAGTCGTTGAAGATGTGGAACTCCAACGGCGCCAACGCCAGGTCCAGATTCAGACTGGCCAGTTTTGCCGGATAGACATCCAGCGCAATAACGCCATGAAACTCATGCATGTACGGCAGCAAATCATCCGGGCACATACCGAAGAACACCCAGTCCACCTCGTTGGCCAATTCCCGCACTACGTCGGCGATCACCGCCAGGTCACCATGGTGACTGGTGCCGCCGCCCCAGCCGACGCGCGGTTTTTTCGAGGTGCGACGCTGGCTGCGCAGGTGCCCCCACAAATCCTTGGCCAGCATGTTCGGCACCACACGAATGTCGTGGTGCATGTCCGCCAATGCGTTGGCCAGCGGCGCAGTCGAGACCACCACGCGATCACACAGGCCGATCGCCCGGCGCACCATGCGCTCCATGTCCGCCTTGCCCGGCATATTGCGGATGTGTGCGTTGCGATGGGGAACGTCGATGACATAATCGTCGAGTTCGAAGATCCGTCGCGCGTTGAAAAACTTTTTCAGCGGCGGGATTTCATCGATGGTGTGCTCCGAGTAACGCCCCTGCAGAACGATCACATCGGGTGACTGCCGTTCGATATCGATGATCGACGGCAAGCCATAGCAGATGCGCCCTTCTACCCGATTGGCTGCTTCCAGCTCGATCATCGGCTGGCTGATCCGGTAGTGGCCGATGGCAGAAGCGTTGATCGGCACCGCGAGCACGTTAGGCAGCAGGGCCGTGGAGAAAGCGTTCCAGCCGGTGCGCAGACCCGGTTCCAGACTGAAATTGGTGGCGCCCACACCCTGCAACGTTAGGTTGACATTGTAAGCCGGGTCACGGGCAACCAGTGGCAACCAGCGTTGATAAAACGTGTCTTTTTCCTCGGCGTGCTGCGCTTCCTCTTGCGGGGTGGTCGCCGCACTTGGCCGTGCGCCAACGGCCAGCACGGCGTGCGGATTCATCACCACCAGATAACCGTCGCGGCCGACGCGCAGACACAAGTCTGCGACATTCAGCGTTTGTTTGAGATCCTGCTCATCCAGGCCACCAGCGGCGTCGAACACCGACTTTCGAATCATCAGGCAATCACCGCCTACGGCACTCAGGTCATGCACTGCCTGTAAGCGGTACATGTAACCTTCCGACTGCATCGGCTGGCCATAGAACGGCAGCCCGACCGGCCCGTTCAATCCGAGAATCAGGCCGGCGTGCAATATACCGCCGTCCGGGTTGAACAGCTTGGCACCGACCACACCGACTTCCGGTCGTTGCCCATGATTGAGCAATTCATCGAGCCAGTCAGCCTGGGTGATCACAGCGAAGGCATTGAGCATCAGCACGTACTCACCGCGCGCCTGTTGCACGGCAAAATTGTGCACGGCAGCAGCATTGCCCTTTTGCCGATACCTCAGCACGCGAATGCGCTCACCACCCAATTGCGCCATGCCATCCAGCCAGGCCAACGCTTCGGCGCTTTCGCTGCCGTTGTCGACCAGCAGTAATTCGTACTCGCTGTAAGCGGTCTTTTCCAGCAACGTCTCGACGCAACGCTGCAAGGCTGCGGTCTGATCCTGGGTGACGATGATCACCGAAACCAAGGGGCGCCGTGGGTGATGGTAGTCGACACGGTTGAGCAGTTCCCGGCTGCCGCGGCGGATGTCGTGAGCAATTCCCAGACGCTGCAGATGCGCCTCGAGAATGCGCGGACTCTGTTCGACGACGCCCGGCTCAGTGAGCCATTGCGACAGGTCGAATTTCGATTCCAGCAACACCTCGGCGATATGCCCGACGACTTGCAGGCCATCGCTTTCGACCATCCGCCAGAGCACATCGTGGGGTGCCAGTTCGGCGAACGCCGGAGCAAAACCGCCGAGCGCCAGAAAGCGTTCACGCTGGAATGCCAGTGCACGGCCGACGTACGGATAGCTGCGCATCAGGTCGAGGTTGAAATCCGGCTTGAACGCCGGCTCCGCCGATTCGCCGTCGCGCAGACTGCCTTCGTCGCTGTACAGGCAGGTCAGCGACCGCGAATGCGCAATGCGGTCGGCCATCACCAGCAACGCCGGCGCCACCGGGCAATCACCCGGTTGCAGCAGATAGAACCAGTCGGCGCCTTCGAGTTGCGGCAGCAGCGTGTTGATCTGTTCCAGACCGTCATCCTGCAACGGCATATGGAACACCCTTTCCTGCAACTGCGCTTCGCTACAGGCCGCGGACAACACCAGCACCAGTTCCGGCGGATAGTCCTGGGCGGCGAGCGCGGCCAAGGTGCGCTCCAGAGCATCGCGACTGCCCTGCACGTCGATAATGATCGGTACGATTCGGGGTTGATGCGGCCAGCCGGCGAGGGTTTCTGGCAGCCATTTGCGCTGCGCCTCGGTGAGCACCCGACACGCCAGCCACTGCGCATAGAGCTCGCCGAAACTGAAGCTGTCGACACCCACGCCCAACTCCTGACGGCTCTGCTTGGTGCCAAGGGTACGGCTCAGCGGCAACTCTTCCCAAATGCGCGGTGACTCGTCCGCCCTGGTCAGTCGCACAAAGCGAACCCAGCCTGGTGCGGGTGCCGACTCACCGCTGCGGACCTTGAGCATTTGCGAAATCCACTCGCGCTCGGTTTCCGCCGCGTCCTTCATCGCCTGCTGCGCACTCAGACGCTCAGGATAAAGTCGCTCGGCGCTCAGTACATTGTTGGAGGTGACCATGTTGCCGCGCCGCAGCAGGCAGACATACAAGGCAAAATCCAGAGTGGCGACGAAGCACGCGCCCTCTTCCGTCAGGGCCGGCAACAGCTCGCCAACGTCGGAACGGCGGAACAACGCGCTGCTGAAGCCGCCGAGGACGTTGACCGGAAATTTTTCGAAGATGCTCAGGAGATCGTCCCCCTTGAGCAACCCACTGACCGGCGACAACGAACTGTTTTCCAGACGCCCCGGCAGAATGATGTCGTTGGCGTCCCACAACAGCCGCTGCGCGATTACCAGACTGACTTCTTCGCGTTGCAGCTCATGGGCTTGCTGTTCGATACAGGCCGAATAAAGCAAGTCATCGTCACACAGAAACTTGATGAACTCGCCACGCGCCTGCTCGAGGCAGACCTTCAGATTGCCTACCAGCCCGAGCGTCTGAGGATTGCGCACATAACGCACCATCACGCCCGTCTGCTCCACGACCGCGTTGACAATGGACTCGATCTGGTCGCCACAGCTGTCATCGCACACGACGATATCCAGATGGCCGTAAGTCTGACTGACGGCGCTGCTCAGCGTCCGCTCGAAGAAGCGCGGATTGAAGGCAGGAATAGCGATGCTGACGAGAGGAAGTGAATTCACGGCGGGCTCACAGGCGGTACGAGCCCGCTCGGAAAAACGAGCCCTTGATACCGCAAAAAATCATTAACAGAGGGACAACGTTAGCGGGCGCTCACGCGCCCGCCAACCATCAGATCTTATTGAACAAACCCAACTGACTGATCTTGCTGAACGCCAGTTGCGCGGCTTGCAGCATGGTCTGTTGCAGCGTCAGACGGGTCATGACTTCAGCCGGATCGGAATCACGAATCGAACCCTGGGTCGTGCTGTTCGCCGTGGTCAGGCTGTCGTTGGTGATGGCCTGCATGTCCAGCGCCTGGCCGCGCGCACCAATGGTGGTGACTGCGGTGCCGATCTGATTGGCGGCGGCGTCGATGTTGCCGAGGCCTGCCTCCATCGCGCCCTGCAACTTCTGCTTGGCAACCGGATCGCCATCGACCGGCGTGTTCAGCGCGGAGATCATCTGGCCCAGGGTGTCGAGCACGTTCTGGGTCTGGTGATTGTTTGGCTGGATCGAGAACTGATCACCCGTTGCCGGCGTGTTGCCCAGGGCGAAAGTCACACCGGCAGCCGTCGCGTTACCGCCCACTACCGTGCCCGAGGAAACCGGCTTGCTGTCGGCCGTCACCGGCGCGGCATACAGATCGAAATCGGTGGCACTGGTGAACTTGAGCACCGCGCCGCCCTGCGGGAACGCTGCGTTATAGGCCGCCTGATCGGTGATGGTCGAACCAGTGATCACGCTGGTCGACGGGTTACCCGGATTGCGCGTGGTGGTGAACGAGTCCGGCGAGGCCGACAGCTGGAAGCTGTGCCCTGCGATAACCGCGTCCGGATTGGTATCGCCGGCCTTCAGGTTGACGTTCAGCTTGAGGTCTACGCCACGGAAGCTGACAGTCTGGTTGGCGCCGCTGCTGTTGCTGATCAGGCCATTCTGGCTGGCCTCGGCGGTCACGTCGTTGCCCAAGGCATCGGTGATCTTCAGCTGGGTGCTGCTGACGAAATCGACGGTGTACGGCTGCCCGGCAGTGAACTTGGCATCGTAGGTGGCAACAGTGCCGACGGTGCCGTTGGACAGCACGACACGGCCGTCATCGACGGCTGGCGCAGTCATTTTGGTGTTGGTGCGGCCGGTGTTGATGGTCTGCTGGAACGCGTCCCAACCGGTGGTATTGGTGCCCACGGTCATGCCGTCGCCGATGCCCAGATTGATGGTGGTCTGGTCGCCGTTGTAGGTGAATGTGCCGTCAGAATTCTTCGAGTAAGGCGCGGTATCGGTTTTCGAACCGGAGAACAGGTAATTACCGTTGGCGTCCTTGGCGTTCATCAGGCCCAGCACTTGTTGCTGGATCTCGCCCATCTCCGAGGCGTAAGCCTGGCGATCCTTGTCGGTGATCGTGCCGTTGTTCGCGGCCAGCGCGAGTTCCTTGGCACGGGCCAACGCCGTGGTGATCGAGTCCAGCGTGGACTCCTGCACATTCAACGCGCTTTTGGTGGTATCGACGTTGGTCTTGTACTGATCCAGCATCGCTGCCTGCTGACCCAGCTGCAGCAGACGTCCGGCGCCGATCGGGTCATCGGCGGCGGTGTTGATGCGCTGCAGGCTGCTCGCCTCGCTCGCGGTGGCGACGGCCTTGTTGAAGTTACGCTGATAATCCGAAGCTTGCGTTCCGTAATACTGGGCGGTGGAAATGCGCATGAATTACGACTCCTTAAAGGCTGTTGATCAGCGTGGCGAAAGTTTCCTGCGCAGCTTTGATGATCTGCGAAGACGCTGTGTAGTACTGCTGGTACTTGACCAGGTTGCCGGTTTCTTCATCCAGGTTGACCCCGGACAGCGAATCGCGGGCACCCTTGGCGTTCTCCAGAATCGCCGTGGTCGCGGCGCTGTCGGATTTGCCTTGGGCGGTCTTGGTACCGACGTTGGTCACCAGGGTGTTGTAGGCATCGGTCAGGCTGATGCCCTTGCTCGCCGAACCGGTGTCCACGGTTTGTTTGGTTTGCAACGCGACCAGTGCCTGGGCGTTGCGGTTGTCCGAAGACGCCGCGCCGGTCAGGTTCATGGTGAAGGTCTCGCCGGATTTCGGCGTGCCGCCCACGGTGGTCTGCACGGTGAAGGTCTTCTGTACGTTCGGCGTGACGGTAGTGTCCATCACCGGGTTGCCGCTGGCATCGACGATGCCGACTTTCAGGTTCAGCGTGTTCGACTGGCCAGGCACGATGGTGCCGGTGCCGATGGTCGCGCCCTTGGCATCCACCAGATTGTATGACTGGCTGCCGCCGCTGGCTGCGCCGAATACCAGTTTGACCGGCGTCGAATTCTTCAACGCCGCCTGCATGTCGGCCTGGGCGGTCGGGTTGTAGATGTCGATCTTGTCGCTGAGCGTCGGCTGGGTGTAATTGCCCAGGCCGTTGGCGCTGGCGACGCCGGTCAAGGGACCTGCCGCAGCGATTTTCTTCGGATCGCTGAGCACGGTCTGAATGCTCGCCGCCGCGTTGCGGGTCGGCGTGATCTTGAACGAGTCACCCGCGCTCAGCGCGCCGCCATTCAAGGCCAGGGTAAAGCCGTCAATCACTGGCGGCGGGTTGGTCGTGGTGCTGAACGCGCCCAGATCGGTGCCGTCGGAACGCTTGACGGTGTAATCGGTGGCGCTGGTGAAGGTCACCTGATAATCGCTGGTGGTCAGCTTGCCGGTGTCCTTGATGGTCACATCGAGGTTGCCCGAACCGGCGCTGTTGCCATCCTTCGCAATGCTGCGCTGACTGATCAGTGCGGCACTGTTGATGTTGTTGAAAATCGCCGCGCCGAAGTCACCGTTCTTGTCGATGCCCTGGGCTTGCTGGCTGTTGATCTGATCGGCAATCACCAGGGCCACGCGACCGAGCTCGTTGAGCGACGGGTCGAGGACTTCCTTGCGATAGGTCAGCAGGCCACCGATTTCGCCACCGCTGATCACCGAGGTGATGTCGATGGTGCTCGAACCGCGATCCATCTGGATCGCCATGCGCGACGGGTCGGTCTTGCTCGCGACCATGCTCAGGCTGTTGGTGGTGTTGCCGATGACCAGTGGCTGACCGCTGCCGACATAAATGTCGAAGCTGGTGCCGCGCTCGACGACCTGGGCGCCGGTCAGCTCGGACAGCTGACGCACCGCTTCGTTACGGCTGTCGAGCAGGTCGTTCGGCGCCCCGCCACTGGTGGAGATTTCGCCGATCTTCTGGTTGAGATTGGCGATCGACGTGGCGAGTTTGTTCACCTGGGCGGTCATGTCGCCGAGGCTGCCGTTGATCGTGGTGTTCTGATCGTTGAGCTGCTTGGCCAGGGTATTGAAGCGGCTGGTCAGCGCCTGCGCACCGGTCAACACCGACTGACGCGAAGTGTCATCGGTGGCCGATGTCGATACGCCCTGCATCGAGGTGAAGAATTTCTGCAGCACACCGGTCAGGCCGGTGTTGGTGTCCGACAGAATGGAATCCAGCGGCGTCGCCTGCTTGAGAAACGCGGCCGATTCGCTGTCCAGGGAAGTCGCGGTGTGCAGCTGCGACTCCAGGTACGAGTTGTACACCCGACGCACGTCGGCCAGGGTCGTGCCCGTGCCGATGAAAACGCTGCCGTACTGCTGCGAGGACTTGGTGCCCTGCACGGTTTGCTGACGTGAATAACCGGCGGTGTCGACGTTGGCAATGTTGTTGCCTGTCGTAGCCAGAGAGGACTGGCTGGCCGACAGTCCCGACATCCCGATATTGAGCAAACTCATGGTTCAGACCTTATTACCTGGTGCCTTATAAAGGCGTGGTGGAGACACCCGCCGCAGCGTAGTTTTCAAAACTGTTCATCTGCTTGGCAATTTGCGAAATCTTCGTCGCGTAGTTCGGGTCGGTGGCGTAACCGGCCTTCTGCAACTCGCGTACAAACTGTTCTGGGTTATCGGCAGACTTAAGCACTTCTTGATAGCGATTGTTGCTCTGCAGCAACGTCACCAGATCGTGGAAGCTGTCCTTGTACGAGGCATAGGAACGGAACTCCGCGGTCTCCTTGACCATCGCACCATTGCGGAACTCGCTGGTGATCGCGCGGGCCGAATCGCCCTTCCAGTTACTGCTCGCCTTGATGCCGAACAGGTTGTGGCTGCTGCTGCCGTCCTGGGCGCGCATGACCGATTTGCCCCAGCCGGTTTCCAGTGCCGCTTGCGCCACCAGATAACGCGGATCGACGCCGATGCGGTCGGCGGCTTCCTTGGCCATCGGCAGCATGGTGTTGACGAACTCGTCGGCCGAACTGAAGGCCTTCTTCGCCGGTGCCAGCGGAATCTGCGCCATGGCGCGGCCGTAGACCTGCATCTGCCCGCCGGCGGCTTTCTGCTCTTCGGCACGGGCCAGCCAGTCGCCGTTGTACAACGCGCCGGAACCGCTGATGGCGGTGGTCGCAGCACGTTGCGGCAAGGCGTTGGTCGCGGCCGTCGTGGTGGTCGCAGTGGCAGCGCTCGGCGCCGACGGCACCAGGCCCGCGAGCAAGCGATCGGCCAGTTTCGGCGGCAGCGCCAGACGCCGCTGATTGATCAGCGCCATGTCGTTGCGATGGGAAATATCGGTGTTCGGCGCATGCACCGAGCGCGATGCCCACAACGGACGCTCGCCGTTGACGCGGGACAGCGGACCGGTGGCGACGGTGCCGGCGGCAATCGGTGTCGGCACGGCGGCGGCCTTGGCCAGCGCTTCCTGTTGCTTGGCGGCGGACGCAGCCGCAGCCTCGCCCGGCGCCATCGGTTTGTTCTTCGACATCTGCCGGATCAGCACGTCAGCCAGGCCGATACCACCGCCCTCGCGGGACATGGAAACCGCCAGTTGCTGGTCGTACATTTCCTGGTACTGCTTGGCCGCTGGCGTGTTCAGCGGGTTGTCCTGGCCGAGCGCTTCGGTGGCCGAACGCATCGACTTGAGCATTTCGCCAAGGAACAGCGACTCGAACTCCTGCGCCACCTTGCGCATGTTTTCGTCGCTGTTCTTGTCGCCGACCTTGAGCTGGTTCAGACGATTGAGGTCCGAGTAGGAACCCGAATCGCTGCTGCTGACCAGACCGCTTTTGCGCATATCCATGGTGGTCGGCCTCAGATCACGATCAGGTCGGCTTGCAATGCGCCGGCCTGTTTCAGAGCTTCAAGAATCGCCATCAAGTCACCCGGCGCCGCGCCGACCTGGTTCACCGCACGGACGATCTCGTCGAGGGTGGTGCCCGGGCCGAACTTGAACATCGGTTTGGCTTCCTGTTCAGCATTCACCCGCGAGCGCGGCACGACGGCGGTCTGGCCGTTGGACAGCGGCCCCGGCTGGCTGACGATCGGGTCTTCGGTGATGGTTACCGTCAGGCTGCCGTGGGTCACGGCGGCTGGCGACACTTTCACGTTCTGGCCGATGACGATGGTGCCGGTGCGCGAGTTGATGATGACCTTCGCCACCGCCTGACCCGGATCGATTTCGAGGTTTTCCAGGATCGACAGGTAGTCGACGCGCTGGCTCGGATCCAGTGGCGCAGTCACGCGCACCGAACCGCCGTCGATGGCTTGGGCGACGCCAGGACCGAGCATGTCGTTGACCTTGTCGACGATGCGCTTGGCGGTGGTGAAGTCGGAGCGGTTGAGGTTCAGCGTCAGGCTGTTGCCCTGGTTGAAACCGCTCGGCACCGCACGTTCCACCGACGCACCGCCAGGGATGCGACCGGCCGACGGAACGTTGACGGTGATCTTCGAACCGTCACGACCTTCGGCATCGAAACCGCCGACCACGAGGTTGCCCTGAGCAATCGCATAGACGTTGCCGTCGATACCCTTGAGCGGGGTCAGCAACAAGGTGCCGCCACGCAGGCTCTTGGAGTTACCGATCGAGGACACGGTGATATCGACCTGCTGACCCGGTTTGGCAAACGCCGGCAGATCGGCACTCACCGACACCGCCGCGACGTTCTTCAACTGCACGTTGCCCGATCCCGGCGGTACCTTGATGCCGAACTGCGAGAGCATGTTGTTGAAGGTCTGCAGGGTGAACGGAGTCTGCGTCGTCTGGTCACCGGTGCCGTTAAGCCCGACCACCAGGCCGTAACCGATCAACTGGTTGGAGCGCACGCCGGAAATGCTGGCGATGTCTTTCAGCCGCTCGGCGTGTGCGGTGAAAGCCGCAGACATCAGTAATGCGGCCACCATAAGGCTTTTCAGATTCAACGTAGCCACCTAGAAAGGGAACAGCGGGCTGAGGAAGAAACGGTCGAACCAGCCTGGCTGACTCGTATCGGCAAACGCGCCGGTACCCGAGTAGGTGATGCGCGCATCGGCGACGCGGGTCGACGACACAGTGTTATCGGTCGCGATGTCATCGGCGCGGACCATGCCGGCGATGCGCACCAGTTCGTCACCGGTGTTGAGCGTCAGCCACTTCTCGCCACGAACGGCGATGATGCCGTTGGGCAGCACGTCGGCCACGGTCACGGTGATCGAGCCGGTCAGGCTGTTGCTCTGCCCGGACTTGGCGTCGCCCTTGGTCGAACGGTCGGCGCTGTAGCCGGCGTTGAGGCTCAGGTCGTTGCCACCGATCGGGTTGTTGGTCGTCAGGCTGGAGCCGAACAACGAGGTCAGACCGATCTTGTTGTCGCTGTTCTTGTCCATCTGCGAGTTGGCGTTCTTGCTCGCCTGGGTACGCTCGTTGAGGGTGATGGTGATGATGTCACCGACCCGGAACGCCTTGCGGTCGCTATACAGGTTCTGCTCGAAGCCGGCCTGATAGATCGAGCCGTTATTGGCGGCCGCCGGCAACGGTGTGCGCGGCAACACCGGGGCGTAGTAAGGGTCATTGGGCTTGGGCGCCGGAGCGACGCAGCCCGCGAGCGAGACGACCCCACCCAATGCCAGAACAGATACAAAGCGCTTCATGACCCTACCTCACGGTGTTGCTGGCGACCTCAGGCCGCCCCATAGACTGGATTACAGATTCTGCGTTACGAACGAGAGCATCTGGTCGGCGGTGGAGATCACCTTGGAGTTCATCTCGTAGGCGCGCTGAGTGGTGATCATGTTGACCATCTCTTCAACGGTGCTGACGTTCGAGGTTTCCAGGGTGTTCTGCAGCGTGGTACCGAAACCGTTCAGGCCCGGAGTGCCGATTTGCGGCGCGCCGGAAGCAGCGGTTTCGAGGAACAGGTTGTTGCCCACGGCTTGCAGGCCGGCCGGGTTGATGAAGTCGGCGGTCTGCAGGTTGCCGATCACTTGCGAAGCCGGGTTGCCGGCGATGGTGATCGACACGGTGCCGTCACGGCCGACGGTGAAGGTCTGCGCATCGTTCGGGATGATGATCGCCGGCTCCAGAGCGAAACCGCTGGCGTTGACGATCTGGCCATTGGAGTCGAGGTGGAACGTACCGTCACGGGTGTAGGACGTGGTGCCGTCCGGCTGCAGGATCTGGAAGAAACCGCGACCGTCGATGGCCATATCCAGCGGCTGCTCGGTGGTTTGCAGGCTGCCGGCGGTGAAGTTCTTCTGGGTGCCGACAATGCGCACACCGGTACCCACTTGCAGACCCGACGGCAGTTCGCTGTCCTGGGTCGACTGAGCACCTGGCTGACGCTTGATCTGATACAGCAGGTCCTGGAACTCGGCACGGTCACGTTTGAAACCCGTGGTCGAGACGTTCGCCAGGTTGTTGGAAATGGTGGTCAGGTTGGTGTCCTGGGCGGACAGACCGGTTTTGGCAACCCATAGAGCCGGAAGCATTCGATTCTCCTCGTGCGCCTGTTTTACGGCGCGACGTTCTGATAATTAGCTGATCTGCAAGACCCGAGCCATGGCCTGGTCGTCGTCTTTGGCGGTGTTCATCATCTTGACGTGCAACTCGAACTGCTTGGCCAGGGCCAGCACCGAGGTCATTTCTTCCACGGCATTGACGTTGCTCGACTCGAGGAAACCCGAGACCAGTTTGACGTTGGCGTCGGCTTGCGCCGGCTGGCCGTCCTTGGTGTAAATCGAACCGTCGAGACCTTTGTTCATGTTCTTGATGTCCGGGTTGACCAGCTTGATGCGGTCGACTTCGGCCATCACGCGCGGGCCTTCACCCATGGCGCGGATGCTGATGGTGCCGTCTTCACCGACTTCGACCTGCTGCTCGGGCGGCACAGCGATCGGGCCGCCGTTACCGATTACCGGCATGCCGTTGCCGGCGCGCAATACGCCGAGGGCGTCGATGTTCAGGCTGCCGGTGCGCACGTAGCTTTCACCGCCACCGGGGTTCTGCACGGCGATGAAACCGTTGCCGGATACCGCGACGTCGAGTTCACGACCGGTCTGCACCAGCGAGCCCGGGGTGAAATCGGTGGCGGGACGCTCGCTCATGGCAAACGCGCGCGCCGGAAAGCTGTCACCAAACACCGGCATCGACCGCGCCTGTTCGAGGTCGCGCTGAAAGCCGTTGGTGGAGATGTTCGCCAGGTTGTTGGCATGCGCCCGCTGCGCCAGTGCGTTCTGGCTGGCGCCGGTCATTGCCACATAAAGGTACTTGTCCACTGTGTTTCCTCTGCATGCCGGACGTTTGCCGCCCACCGCTGTACTGCTCAGCCATAAGCAATTTGCAGACCAACTTTTTATTGGCGGACGAAGGCCCGGTAAACAAGGGACTTGAGGGGGATAGAGGGGGAATCTGAAATGTGCAGAAGACGAAAAACCGGCGGTGTCATGCCGCTTCGCGGCAATCCCTGATTACGAGTGAAATCAGTCCCTGTGGCGAGGGAGCTTGCTCCCGCTCGGCTGCGAAGCAGTCGTAAACCCGGTGAGTGCGGTGTGCCTGACTCACCCGGCTGAATGGATTTTGGGCTGCTACGCAACCCAGCGGGAGCAAGCTCCCTCGCCACAAGGTTATTCGGCCGCGTCTTTGCCCACCTCATACTCACGCAGCTTGTTGGCAATCGTGGTGTGCGAAACACCCAGCCGCTTGCCCAGTTGTCGACTGCTCGGGTGCTCGGAATACAACCGTTCCAGTACCGCTTTCTCGAAGCGCCCGACGATCTCGTCGAGATTTCCGTCGAGGGAAAAATCGCCAAGCGGCTGACGCACGCCGTAATCCGGCAGGCGGATATGTTCGGCCTTGACCTTACCGCCGTCGCACAACGAAACCGCCTGGAACAGCACGTTCTCCAGTTGCCGCACGTTGCCCGGCCAGTGGTAATGGCTGAGACGTTCCATCGCCGCCGGGGCGAGTTTCGGCAGCGGGCAGCCGATCTGCCGACTGGCCTGATCGAGGAAGTGCTCGACCAGCGGCGTCAAACCGTCGAGGCATTCGCGCAGCGGCGGGATGTGCAGCGACAGCACATTCAAGCGGTGGTAGAGATCCTGGCGAAACTCGCCGCGTGCGCACAGTTCGGACAAATCCACCTGCGTCGCGCAGATCACCCGCACGTCGAGATAGACCTCTTCATCGCTGCCGACACGGCGGAAGCAACCGTCCTGGAGAAAGCGCAACAGCTTGACCTGCAAACGCGGGCTCATCTCGCCAACGCCATCGAGAAACAGCGTGCCGCCAGCGGTCAACTCCAGCAGGCCGAGCTTGCCTTCGGCCCGCGCACCTTCGAAGGCGCCTGGGCCGTAGCCGAACAGTTCGGTCTCGGCCATCGACTCCGGCAACCCGGCGCAGTTGAGCGCCATCAACGGCGATTGCCCACGCGGACTCGCGAGGTGGCAGGCGCGCGCGAGCAGTTCCTTGCCGGTGCCGGTTTCGCCTTCTATTAATAGCGGCGCATCCAGCGGCGCCATGCGTCGCGCTTCGCGGACCACGGCGGCCATGACTTTCGAGCTCTGGAAGATACTGTCGAAGCCCCGCAGTTCCTGTTTGCGCACATTGTAGATGCGCTCGCCGACGCGATCGGCGCGGTGCAGGGTCAGCACCGCGCCGGCCATGGCCTCGCTGTCGTCGTGCTCCGATTGCAGCGGCGCGATGTCGGCAAGAAAGATGTCGCCCTTGACCTTGACCCGCATGCCGTTGATCCGCGACTTGTTGGCGCGCACCAGTTCCGGCAGGTCGAAATCCTCGGCATAACGTGACAGCGGAATCCCCGGCACTTCATCGACGCGCACCCCGAGCAATTGCGCTGCCGCGCGGTTGGCCGCAACGATCGAGCCGCCCATGTCGATCGACAACACCGGAAACTCCAGCGCGCCGAGCAACGCATTCAATTCCATATGCCGGCGTTCGCTGGGCATCAGCCCGACACGCTTGACCCCGAACACTCCACCAATCGCCTCGAACTTCGGCCGCAGCGCCTGGAACTGGATGTTGATCAGGTTCGGACAGTGCAGATAGATCGCATTGCCATGCTCACCACCCACCTCACCGCGGGCAACGTTGATTCCGTACGCCACCAGCAGATTGAGAATGTCGCGCAGGATGCCGATGCGGTTCTGGCAGTGGACTTTGATGCGCATAAAAAAAGGCCCGGTTGAACGAAGAGAAACCTGTAGGAGTGAGCCTGCTCGCGATAGCGGTCTATCAAGTTCATATTCATCGACTGACACACCGCTATCGCGAGCAGGCTCACTCCTACAGGGGAACGGCGCCCGATTTTCTGTCGAGGCACGCAGATAGTTGTCAAGATTATGTGACAGCCCCTGCCCTTTTCAAACCCACCAATCGCCGTAAATGCGCTCTAGCCGACAAACCGTAACGATAACTTTACGAAACAAGCAGAATTTTCCTACGCACCTGCGGGTCAACATGCTGCACGCCATCACACTCTCGGGTATTCCTGTAGCTATCGCTGGACATAACAAAAACCAGATTCCCCTAGCAGGAGAGCAGCATGAAGCAGACGCAATACGTGGCTCGCGAGCCCGATGCGCAAGGTTTTATCGACTACCCCGCCGAAGAACATGCGGTGTGGAACACGCTGATCACTCGCCAGTTGAAGGTGATTGAAGGTCGTGCGTGCCAGGAATACCTGGACGGTATCGAAAAACTCGGTCTGCCCCACGACCGCATTCCGCAACTGGCCGAGATCAACAAAGTCCTTGGCGAGACCACAGGCTGGCAGGTCGCCCGGGTGCCGGCGCTGATTCCTTTCCAGACTTTTTTCGAATTGCTCGCCAGCAAGCAATTCCCCGTCGCTACCTTCATCCGTACCCGCGAAGAACTCGACTATCTGCAGGAGCCGGACATCTTTCACGAGATCTTTGGCCACTGCCCGCTGCTGACCAACCCGTATTTCGCGGAATTCACCCACACCTACGGCAAGCTCGGTCTGCAGGCGACCAAGGAAGAGCGCGTGTACCTGGCGCGATTGTACTGGATGACCATCGAATTCGGTCTGGTCGACACCCCGCAGGGCAAGCGCATTTACGGTGGCGGGATTCTGTCCTCGCCGAAAGAAAGCGTTTACTGCTTGTCGGACGAGCCTGAGCATCAGTTGTTCGATCCGCTGGAAGCCATGCGCACGCCGTATCGCATCGACATCCTGCAACCGCTGTACTTCGTCTTGCCGAATCTCAAGCGCCTGTTCGATGTCGCCCATGAAGACATCATGGCCATGGTTCGCCAGGGCATGCAGTTGGGCTTGCACGCGCCAAAATTTCCGCCGAAACCGAAAGCCGCCTGAACCCCGACTTTTGCTGACAATTGCGTCTGTGCGTCGCCGCCGCTTTGCTTTAGCGTGACGGCAATGACGGCACATGCGCTTTAATAAAAAACACACTCGATTTCAGGAATACACCATGTCGACTCTGAACCAAGCCCACTGCGAAGCCTGCCGCGCCGATGCGCCACAAGTCAGCGATGAAGAACTGCCGATCCTGATCAAGCAGATCCCTGACTGGAACATCGAAGTACGCGACGGCATCATGCAGTTGGAGAAGGTTTTCCTGTTCAAGAACTTCAAACATGCGCTGGCCTTCACCAACGCCGTGGGCGAGATTTCCGAGGCCGAAGGTCACCACCCGGGCCTCCTGACCGAATGGGGCAAAGTCACCGTGACCTGGTGGAGCCATTCGATCAAAGGCCTGCACCGCAACGACTTCATCATGGCTGCGCGCACTGACGAAGTGGCGAAGACCGCAGAAGGACGCAAGTAATGCACTTCGACGCCATCGGCCGGGTCCCCGGCGACCCGATCCTCGGTTTGATGGAGGCTTATGCGCAGGATGCCAATCCGCGCAAATTCGACCTCGGCGTTGGTGTCTACAAGGATGCCCAGGGTCTGACGCCGATCCCGGAAGCGGTGAAGATCGCCGAAGCGCGGCTGGTCGAAAGCCAGGACACCAAGACCTACATCGGTGGCCACGGCAACCCGCTGTTCGACAAGGTCATCAATGAGCTGGTACTGGGTGCCGACTCGCGGTTGATCGCCGAACAACGCGCCGGCGCCACCCAGACCCCGGGCGGCACCGGAGCCCTGCGTCTGGCTGCCGACTTCATCGCGCAATGCCTGCCGGGCAAAGGTGTGTGGTTGAGCAACCCGACCTGGCCGATCCACGAAACGATTTTCGCCGCAGCCAAGGTCAAGGTCAGCCACTACCCGTACGTCGGTAGCGACAACCGCCTCGACGTCGAAGCGATGCTCGCCGTGCTCAGGGAAGTGCCGAAGGGCGACGTGGTGCTGCTGCATGCCTGCTGCCACAATCCGACCGGTTTCGACCTGAACCATGACGACTGGAAGCGCGTGCTTGAAGTGGTGCGCAGCCGCGATCTGCTGCCGCTGATCGACTTCGCTTATCAGGGTTTTGGTGATGGCCTCGAACAGGACGCTTGGTCGACCCGGCTGTTCGCGTCACAGGTGCCGGAGCTGTTGATCACCAGTTCCTGCTCGAAGAACTTCGGCCTGTACCGCGACCGCACCGGTGCGCTGATCGTCTGCGCCAACAACGCCGACAAGCTCACCGACATCCGCAGCCAACTGGCCAACATCGCCCGCAATCTGTGGTCGACGCCGCCGGATCACGGCGCGGCAGTGGTCGCGACCATCCTTGCCGATCCAGAGCTGAAAGCGCGCTGGGCCGATGAAGTGGAAGCCATGCGTCTGCGGATCGCGCAGCTGCGCAGCGGTCTGGTCGAAGCGCTGGAACCGCACGGTTTGCGCGAGCGTTTCGCGCACATTGGCGTGCAACGCGGGATGTTCTCCTACACCGGCCTGTCGCCGGAACAGGTGCAGCACCTGCGCGAACGGCACAGCGTGTACATGGTCAGCTCCGGCCGGGCCAACGTCGCCGGCATCGACGCCACCCGCCTCACCTCGCTGGCCGACGCCATCGCCGACGCCTGCAAATAGTTACTGCAACACAAAACCCTGTGGGAGCGAGCCTGCTCGCGAAAGCGGCGTGTCATTCAACGAAAATGTTGCCTGACACACTGCCTTCGCGAGCAGGCTCGCTCCCACATTTGTTTTGTGGTGACCTTTGGGGGTTGCCCTCCCCTGCGGCCATCTGTCGCATTAATTTGAATTAAAAGTCTGATTGTCATTTTTCCTGCTGTATCCTGCGCAGGCTTTGTAAAGCGCGGAGCACCTGATCTATCAACAGACTTAGCGAGGAGCGCAACCATGCACGAGATTCCCAATCTCCCCTTCCCGAGCCTGCACGTACCTGAGCAGACGACCCCGCAACACGCCGGCGCTGAAAAGCCCGAGCCGCAAGAAGCCGCTGACAGCCGCAAAGCCGACAGCGAAGAGTAAGACCCGCCGTACAGACCGTGTGGAAAGCGCTAACATGCGCTTTCCACACTGCCTGAAACCCGAGCCCGCCATGACCGACGAATTCTCCGAAAGCCAAGCTGCCGTACTGATCGGCGCCACCGAGAAAATGATCGAGATCTGGAATCGCCTCTCGCCCGAGAAGCAAGCTGCCCTGCTCGAACGTTTCGGCAGCGAAGAGAACGCCCTCGCCGCCCTCGTCACCACGCAACTGGTCGCCCCGGCAAAATCCTGAAAGCGCCGCCCGGCAAATAGTTTTACTTTTCCCCGCCCCTGAACGGTTCACGCCGGTATCATGAGCAGCCTATCCAATCTGCTGCTCCCGTGGATCGTTACCCATGTCGTCTATATCCGAGCCCCAGCGCCCGCTGGCGGTTACGCTGCAAGTGGTTTCCATCGTCCTCTTCACCTTCATCGGTTACCTGAACATCGGCATCCCGCTCGCCGTGTTGCCGGGTTACGTTCACAGTGACCTCGGTTTCGGCGCGGTGATCGCCGGGCTGGTGATCAGCGTGCAATACCTCGCCACCCTGCTCAGCCGTCCGTATGCCGGCAAGATCATCGACAATCAGGGCAGCAAGCGCGCGGTAATGATTGGCCTCGCGGGTTGTGGCGTGAGCGGTGTGTTCATGCTGATTTCCGCATGGACACCGAACCTGCCGCTGCTCAGCCTGATCAGCCTGTTGATCGGCCGCCTGGTACTGGGCAGCGCCGAGAGTCTGGTCGGTTCCGGTTCGATTGGCTGGGGCATCGGTCGCGTCGGCGCGGCGAATACCGCGAAAGTGATTTCCTGGAACGGCATCGCCAGTTACGGCGCTCTGGCGATCGGCGCGCCATTCGGCGTGTGGCTGGTGAGCCGCCTGGGTTTGTGGAGCATGGGCGTGAGCATCATCCTCCTCGCCTTGCTCGGTCTGGCGCTGGCATGGCCGAAGACCGCGGCGCCGATTGTCGCTGGTGAGCGTTTGCCGTTCATGCATGTGCTGGGCAAAGTCTTCCCTCACGGCTGCGGACTGGCGCTGGGCTCGATCGGCTTCGGCACCATCGCCACGTTCATCACCCTGTACTACGCGACCCAGCATTGGGATAACGCGGTGCTGTGCCTGAGCCTGTTCGGCGCCAGCTTCATCGGCGCGCGGCTGCTGTTCGGCAACCTGATCAACCGCCTCGGCGGTTTCCGCGTGGCGATCGCCTGCCTGTCGGTGGAAACGTTGGGGTTGTTGCTGCTCTGGATCGCGCCGGATGCGCACTGGGCCCTGGCCGGTGCGGCGCTCAGCGGCTTTGGTTTTTCGCTGGTGTTCCCGGCGTTGGGCGTCGAAGCAGTGAATCTGGTGCCGGCCTCCAGCCGTGGTGCGGCGGTCGGTGCCTATTCACTGTTCATTGATTTGTCGCTGGGGATCACCGGGCCATTGGCCGGGGCGATTGCCGCCGGGTTCGGCTTTGCTTCGATCTTCCTGTTTGCCGCATTCGCGGCGCTGAGCGGACTTGGCTTGAGTGTCTATCTGTACAAGCACACGGCGAAATACCGCGAGGCTTAAAAATCCACTTTGCCGCGTCCGGCCTTGATGCTGCCGCGCTTGGTTTTCGACTCCAGCCGACGCTTCTTCGAACCGAGGGTCGGCTTGGTCGGGCGGCGTTTCTTTTCGACTTTGGTGGCGCTGAGAATCAGCTCGACCAGCCGCTCCAGCGCATCGGCGCGATTGGCTTCCTGGGTGCGATATTGCTGCGCCTTGATGATCAGCACGCCGTCGCTGGTGATGCGACTGTCGCGCAGTGCGAGCAGGCGTTCCTTGTAGAACTCCGGCAAGGACGAATTGGGAATGTCGAAGCGCAGGTGCATGGCGCTGGAAACCTTGTTGACGTTCTGCCCACCGGCGCCTTGCGCGCGGATGGCGGTCAACTCGATCTCGGCATCCGGCAGATGCACATTGTTGGAAATCACCAGCATGGAAAAGCGTCCGTAATCAGAGCGTGCAGGATAACCTGAAAATCATCGCAATCCTGCTGGAGACCCCCTGTAGGAGTGAGCCTGCTCGCGATAGCGGGGTGTCAGTCGACAAATATGTTCCTGACATTCCGCTATCGCGAGCAGGCTCACTCCTACAGGGGTTTTGCATGAACCCTGGAAACAACAAACCCGGCACTCTGGCCGGGTTTGTCGTTACTGCATGCGCTGTTATTTCGCCGTTGCAGCCACCACCGGCTGCACACTGCGCTTGTTCTTGATCAGGTAGCAGACCCACATGAACACCACCCACACCGGAATCGCGTACACCGAGATCTGAATCCCCGGGATCAGCAGCATCACGCCGAGGATGAACACCACGAACGCCAGGCAGACGAAGTTGCCGTACGGGTACCACAGCGCCTTGAACAGCGGCGTCTGTTTGCTCTGGTTCATGTGCTGACGGAATTTGACGTGGGAGTAGCTGATCATCGCCCAGTTGATCACCAGCGTTGCAACCACCAGCGACATCAGCAGTTCCAGCGCGTGCTGCGGGATCAGGTAGTTGAGCAGCACCGCAACCAGGGTCACTGCCGCCGAAGCCAGAATCGAACGCACCGGCACGCCGCGCTTGTCGATCTTCGCCAGCGCTTTCGGCGCATCGCCCTGCTCGGCCATGCCCAGCAGCATGCGGCTGTTGCAGTAGGTGCCGCTGTTGTACACCG
This sequence comes from Pseudomonas sp. HN2, assembly GCF_020736465.1. Classification (NCBI taxonomy): domain Bacteria; kingdom Pseudomonadati; phylum Pseudomonadota; class Gammaproteobacteria; order Pseudomonadales; family Pseudomonadaceae; genus Pseudomonas; species Pseudomonas sp. HN2. The sequence goes on along the minus strand of NZ_CP085885.1, from coordinate 1,654,412 downwards.
ACAACGCGGCGGTGAGCACGACGAAGTTGAGGATGTGCGCAGCGGTGTCGCTGCCGAGCATCGAGAACACCTGCACGAACGGGCTGCCGCTGTACGAATCGCCGGACGCGTTAAGGGTTGCCAGCAGGCTGTCCCATGGGGTCAGCGACAGCAGGATCACCAGTGCGCCGATGTAGAAAATCAGGATGCGGTAGATCACCTGGTTGATCGCTTTCGGGATCACGGTTTTCGGCTTGTCGGCTTCAGCCGCGGTAAAACCGAGCATTTCCAGACCACCGAAGGAGAACATGATGATCGCCATGGCCATGACCAGACCGCTCACCCCGTTGGGGAAGAAACCGCCGTGGGACCACAGGTTGCTCACCGAGGCCTGCGGGCCGCCGTGGCCGCTGACCAGCAGGTAGCTGCCAAGGGCGATCATGCCGACAATGGCCACAACCTTGATGATCGCGAACCAGAACTCGGCTTCACCGAAGACTTTGACGTTGGCCAGGTTGATCGCGTTGATCAGTACGAAAAACGCCGCAGCGGAGACCCAGGTCGGGATATCCGGCGCCCAGTAATGGATGTATTTGCCAACCGCTGTCAGCTCGGACATGCCCACCAGAATGTACAGAATCCAGCAGTTCCAGCCCGAGAGGAAGCCGGCGAAACCGCCCCAGTATTTGTGCGCGAAGTGGCTGAAGGAACCGGCCACCGGCTCTTCGACGATCATCTCGCCGAGTTGGCGCATGATCATGAAGGCGATGAAGCCGCAGATGGCGTAGCCGAGGATCATCGACGGGCCGGCGGATTTCAGTACCCCGGCAGAACCAAGGAACAATCCGGTACCGATCGCGCCACCGAGGGCGATCAGTTGAATATGGCGATTTTTCAGGCCGCGCTTAAGCTCGCCTGATTGCGAGGGTTGTCCACTCATGAAAAAGGTCTCACGCAAGGTTTGATGATGTTCAGTAGACGTTGCTGCAAGGTTGCGATTTCAGGCAGCCCCGATCAAACCCCAGCGCAGGCACCAGGAGTTCAGCTCATTTACAACGGTCATGCGTCACCTGTTTGTTTTTATCTGTGACGAAATCGAACCCGGCACGCTTGTGGCGCGGCGGAGTGAACAAGGCGGGTAGCCTCGAGATTTTTGCGATTACGCAGAGGGTCACAGTTAAAACGCGGCGCATTGTACACCGCTAACCCCCTGCTGCCAGACCCGCCTGATCAGCGTGTCGGTTGCCGGAATTGCGTGTGTCCGTCTCGACAGTCCCGAGCGGCTGCAAAATATGAGTCAGGCCTTTGCGGGCCATCGACGGGGACGAGGAGAAAACCGTCCCACGGGGAGAAGTGGAAATCAGTCGCGGCGTTCATTGCGCCTCCTTCTTGTTATTGGCCTGCACGACAGGCATGCCGCGCATCACACCTCGCCTGAACAACGGAAACAAGCGCCCCAGAGCCTCGCGCAGCACCACATCGAACGGCGTACGGAAGCTTTTCCTTACAACCGCACGCAACGCGTGAAAGCACCGTATAGATCGCACCGAACCGTCAGCTTTTCTTTACAACCCGTAACGTAAATTTTCCGAATCAGAAATTTCTGAAGGATGTCTGCGTCTTGACGGTAGCTAGCTTGCTATCGGCCGGTGTTCGACGGACGATTCGTGTTCCAGCCTCCGCATGAGCCCTGTAGGAGCTGACGAGTGAGCGCACCGCATATGAGAGCCAGAAAAAAAACGCCAACCCTGAGGTTGGCGTTTTTTCTTCAGCTTGCAGCTTGCAGCTAGAAACTCACAGCTGCCTTATTCCGGCTTCTTGCGTCCGAAACCCGGGCGCTGGCCCGAGCCGGCCGGTGCGCCGCGGCGCTTGCCCGATGGCTTGTCGCCGTCGACCAGTTTGATCCCCGGACGCTTCGGCGCCGGTTTGGCCGGGCGCTTGTTGGTGGTGTCGGCCGGGCGATCCGCTACTGGCGTACCGCGACCGGCAGGAGCGCCGCGTTCGCCACGCTCAGTACGGCCAATGGCTGGACGCGGTGCGCGCTCGCCGTCTCGGGCAACCGGTTTGCGACCTGGACGCTCGCCTTCGATCTGCGGCTCGCGGCCCGGGCGTGGCCCGGTCGGTGCGCCAGCGGCTGGGCGCAGGGTGCGCACGCGCTCGGTCTTGGCCATTGGTCGCGACGATTTGCGCTGCATGCGCTCGAGCTTGTCCTTGCTCTTGGCGTTCAGCTGCGGCATTGCTACCGGCGTCAGGCCGACTTCGGCGCTGAGCACGTCAACTTCGTACTGGCTCATTTCGCGCCAGCGGCCCATCGGCAGGTCGGAGTTGAGGAACACCGGACCGAAACGCACGCGCTTCAAACGGCTGACCACCAGACCCTGCGATTCCCACAGACGCCGAACCTCGCGGTTACGCCCTTCCATGACCACGCAGTGGTACCAGTGGTTGAAGCCCTCACCGCCCGGGGCCTGTTGAATGTCGGTGAAACGCGCCGGACCGTCTTCGAGCACCACGCCAGCTTTCAGGCGTTCGATCATCTCGTCGTCGACTTCACCGCGTACACGCACAGCGTACTCACGGTCCATCTCGTAGGACGGGTGCATCAGACGGTTGGCCAGCTCACCGTCGGTGGTGAACATCAGCAGACCGGTAGTGTTGATGTCGAGACGGCCGATGTTGATCCAGCGCCCCTCTTTCGGGCGCGGCAGCTTGTCGAACACGGTTGGACGGCCTTCCGGGTCGTCACGGGTGCAGATCTCGCCGTCGGGCTTGTTGTACATGATCACGCGGCGTACCGATTCGGCGGCCTCTTCGCGCTTGATCACCTTGCCATCGATGGTGATGGCGTCGTGCATGTCGACACGCAGGCCAAGGGTGGCGTCTTTGCCATTGACCTTGATCCGGCCCTGGCTGATCCAGGCTTCGACGTCACGGCGCGAGCCGACGCCGATACGGGCGAGGACCTTCTGCAGCTTTTCGCCTGCTGGGCCGATTTCCTGGTCGTCTTTCTGATTGATGTCACTCATCTGGGCACCTCCCGGTGTGGTCTGTTCAGGCGACGCCTGAAGCATTGAAATCTCGGTATTCGGCCGAAGGGATCGGCGAAGGGTCGCGAATCATACGCGGATGTGCGCCGTCGCGCATCAGAGACTAGCTGATCGATTGCCAGTTATTTCTTTTTCCGCCGACCGGCACCGCCGAGTTTGATCAGGCGCAGCGCGGCTTCGGCCAGCACAGTGCGCTTGTCGTCCTTGTCGAGCTTTTTCCAGGCCTTGATCTCGCGCTTGCTGCGGCCACAGCCGAGGCAGATGTCGTCGCTGAATTTGCAGAGGCTGATGCAGGGGTCTTTGGTTGAACTCATCGAGGTCTCCGGAAAAACACGAATCCATTGTAGGAGTGAGCCTGCTCGCGATAGCGGTGGGTCAGTCGACATCATCTTGTCAGTTACACCGCTATCGCGAGCAGGCTCACTCCTACAGGGAATGGCGGTGTTCCGGGAATCGGGTCAATCGTCGAATTCGCGCCGTTCGGCTTCGATCGCTTCGGCCAGGGCGCGGGCTTCGGCTTCTTCTTCGCTGAGTTCGGGTTCCGGCTGCTGGAGAGCGGCGACAGCGGCCAGAAGTTTCTCGCGGGCCTCGGCGACACCGAGAATGTCGTCTTCCGGTTCGGCGTCAGGCGCGGTCTCAAGTTCCACTTCAATCGCGTGTTCGATGATCTCAGGCTCGGGCACCGGCGCTTCGCCATCCGCCGCATCGCGCAGCAAATCGTCGAAGTCGGTCTTGATCCCCTCTTCCATGCTGTCCAGTTCCAGCAGCAGGGAATGGAAACTGGTTTCTTCCTTTGCCTCCTCGGGCTCGGCGCTGGCGTCGGCCAGTTCCTGCAGACTCTGCGGCACCGGCGCGTCGTCGAAATCGAGCACCGGCTCGGCTTCCATTTCGCGCAGTTCGGCCAGCGGCGGCAGGTCCTCGAGGTTTTTCAGGTTGAAGTGATCGAGAAACGCCTTGGTCGTGGCGAACATCGCCGGTTTGCCCGGCACGTCGCGATAGCCGACGACGCGGATCCACTCACGCTCAAGCAAGGTCTTGACGATGTTGCTGTTGACCGCGACGCCACGCACGTCTTCGATTTCGCCACGGGTGATCGGTTGGCGATAGGCGATCAGCGCAATGGTTTCCAGCAAAGCACGGGAATAGCGCTGTGGGCGCTCTTCCCACAGCCGGCCGACCCACGGCGAAAACTTCTCGCGGATCTGCAAGCGATAGCCCGACGAGACTTCCTTGAGCTCAAACGCTCGGCCCTCGCAGGACTTGCCGAGCAGGGTCAGGGCTTTCTTGAAGACCGCCGGCTCCGGCCGCTCGCCTTCTTCAAACAGTTCAAACAAGCGCTCAAGGGATTGCGGCTTTCCCGAGGCCAACAGAAAGGCTTCAAGCAGGGGCGCCAGCTCGCGGGGTTCAGTCAGGTTCATGTAGGGACTCGTTATTCGGCTCGGGCTCGCACGTGGATCGCGGCGAACGGCTCATTCTGCACCAGCTCGACCAAGGATTCCTTGACCAGTTCAAGGACCGCCATAAAGGTCACCACCACACCCAGGCGACCTTCTTCAGCGGTGAACAGCTCGACAAACGGCACGAAGCCGCCGCCTTTGAGCCGGTCCAGCACATCGCTCATGCGCTCGCGGGTGGACAGCGCCTCGCGGCTGACCTGGTGGCTTTCGAACATGTCGCCACGGCGCAGCACTTCGGCCATGCACATCAGGATTTCTTCCAGCGCCACGTCCGGCAGCAGTTTACGCGCCCGTGCTTCCGGGGCATCGAGCTTGGGCACGATCACATCGCGACCGACCCGGCTCAGGCCATCGATACCTTCAGCGGCAGCCTTGAAGCGTTCGTATTCCTGCAAGCGGCGGATCAGTTCGGCGCGCGGGTCGTCTTCTTCGTCTTCGACGGTTTCCGCGCGCGGCAGGAGCATGCGCGACTTGATCTCGGCGAGCATCGCCGCCATCACCAGATACTCGGCGGCCAGCTCCAGACGCACCGACTGCATCAACTCGACATAGCCCATGTACTGGCGGGTGATTTCCGCCACCGGGATGTCGAGGATGTTGATGTTCTGTTTGCGGATCAGGTACAGCAGCAGGTCGAGCGGGCCTTCGAAGGCTTCAAGAAAGACTTCCAGCGCATCCGGCGGGATGTACAGGTCCAGCGGCATTTCCATGACTGCCTGGCCATAGACCATGGCAAATGGCAGTTCCTGCTGGGCGCCAGCCTGGGGATCGACCACGGTTTCCACTGCGGACATTCAGGCCTCGACCATGAACGGCGTCGGATCGCCGCAACCGACGCGGACCACTTGCGGGTCATCGCCGGTCAGGTCAATCACCGTCGACGCCTTGATGCCGCCGAAACCGCCGTCGATGATCAGATCGACCTGATGCTCAAGCAACTGGCGCATTTCGTACGGATCGCTCAGTGGGTCTTCGTCGCCGGGCATGATCAGCGTCACGCTCATCAGCGGCTCGCCGAGTTCGGCCAGCAGCGCCAGCGCAATCGGATGGCTGGGCACGCGCAGGCCAATGGTGCGTTTCTTCGGATGCAGCAACAGGCGCGGTACTTCGCGGGTAGCGTTGAGAATAAAAGTGTAAGGCCCCGGCAGATGCGCCTTGAGAATGCGGAAGGTGCCGGTGTCGATCTTGGCGTAGTTGCCCAGTTGCGACAGGTCGCTGCAGATCAGCGCGAAGTTGTGCTTTTCATCGAGCTGGCGCAGACGTCGCACACGCTCGATGGCGGTCTTGTCGCCGATCTGGCAACCGATGGCGTAGGACGAGTCCGTGGGATAAATCACCACCCCGCCCTTGCGGATGATCTCGACCGCCTGTTTGATCAGGCGCGCTTGCGGGTTTTCCGGATGTATCTGGAAAAATTGACTCACATTCTCTACCTGTTCAGACGGCGGCAATATCTGTGTCATGTTTGAACCGACACCACAGGGGTGGAAGGTCCTCGGGAACCGGCCGGTACTGGCCGATCTCGGACCAGCCGCCAGGGCCATGGAAGTCACTGCCGGCGCTGACCAGCAGACCGAACTCACGGGCAAGGATCGCCAGGCTGCCCACCTGTTCCGCGGGCTGGTGGCCATTGACCACCTCGATTGCATGCCCGCCTGCTTGAATATAGTCGGCAATCAGCTTTCGGCGTTTGCTGCGGGTGAAATCGTAGTGCCAGGGATGCGCCAGACTGACCCAGGCACCGGCGGCGCGCAGGGTGCCGACGGTGTCTTCCAAGGTCGGCCAGTGCAGCTTGACGTCGCCGAGCTTGCCGGCGCCGAGCCATTTGCGAAACGCCTCGGCGCGATCCTTCACAAAACCTTCACGCACCATCCAGTCGGCGAAATGCGGACGGGCCGGCGCGTTGCCGCTGTCGCCCAGTTCCTGCTGGATCTGCCGGGCGCCCTCAAGGGCGCCGGGCATGCCCTTGAGGGCGAGCTTGCGGCTTATTTCTTCCGACCGCAGCCAGCGGCCATCGTGCAGTTTCGCGATCGCCTCGACCAACGGCGCGGCGTTGACGTCGAAACCGTAGCCCAACACATGAATGGTCGCCCCGCCCCAGGTGCAGGACAATTCGACGCCGTTGACCAGTTGCATGCCCAGCGCGGTGGCCGCCGTCCGCGCTTCGGCGAGGCCTTCGAGGGTGTCGTGGTCGGTCAACGCCAGGACCCGCACGCCGTTCTCGAACGCACGCGCAACCAGAACCGCGGGCGCCAGGGCGCCGTCGGAGGCCGTGCTGTGGCAGTGCAAATCAACATTCACGGGGAGTTGTAACCTCAAATCAGCTGGCGCTATCGCGCGCCCGTATGTTTGTTATTATGCCGCCACATCCAGCTTCTGGCTCTCACTGTGAAACAATTCATCGATTTCATCCCGCTTCTGCTGTTCTTCATCGTTTACAAACTTGATCCACGGGTCGTCGACATTGCCGGCCAGCAAGTGACCGTAGGCGGTATCTACAGCGCCACGGCGATGCTGATCATCAGCTCCCTGGTGGTGTACGGCGCGCTGTTCATCAAGCAGCGCAAGCTGGAAAAGAGCCAATGGCTGACGCTGATCGCCTGCCTGGTATTCGGTAGTTTGACGCTGGCCTTCCACAGCGAAACCTTCCTGAAATGGAAAGCGCCGGTGGTCAACTGGCTGTTCGCTGCGGCGTTCATCGGCAGCCACTTCATCGGTGATCGCCTGCTGATCAAGCGCATCATGGGCCACGCGCTGACCCTGCCGGATCCAGTCTGGACCCGTCTGAACATCGCCTGGATCGCCTTCTTTCTGTTCTGCGGCGCCGCCAACCTGTTCGTCGCCTTCACCTTCCAGAGCATCTGGGTCGACTTCAAGGTGTTCGGCAGCCTGGGCATGACCGTGCTGTTCCTGGTTGCACAGGGCATCTACCTGTCGCGTCATCTGCATGACACCGATACCACAACGCCAAAAACCGAGGACTGACATGCTCTACGCCATCATTGCCACCGACGTTGCCAACTCGCTCGAAGCCCGCCTGTCCGCGCGCCCGGCGCATCTGGAACGCCTGCAAGCGCTCAAGGGCGAAGGCCGCATCGTGCTGGCCGGTCCGCATCCGGCGGTCGACAGCAATGATCCGGGCGCAGCGGGTTTCACCGGCAGCCTGATCGTCGCCGAGTTCGAGTCCCTCAGCGCTGCCCAGGCCTGGGCCGACGCCGATCCGTACATCGCCGCCGGCGTCTATGCCAACGTGACCGTCAAACCGTTCAAGCAAGTCCTGCCTTAAGAAGCAAGAGAAAACCTGTGGCAAGGGAGCAAGCTCCCTCGCCACAGTTTCAATATGTGCCATCCCTTCGTACTACTCGCGGCACTGAACCTTCTCGGTTCATCACGCTCTCAATCGCTCATTATTCTCGTTTGCCTGCCGACAACCTGCCCAATATCCATTTGGAAACAGGTGTCGCGATGCGCAAGGGTCCGTTGTGTCTGATGTTGCTCACGTTGTCGATCATGGCGCCCGCCCATGGTGAGGAAACCACCGAAAGCGGCAGCTCCACGCCATTGTCATTGAGCGCCGGCAGCCAGATCACCGAGCTGCAACAGCGGCTCAAGGCCAGTGAACAGCAGCGCGAAGAACTGAACAAACAACTGCAGAATGCCGACAACACTCGCGAAAGCGCCCAGCTTGCCCGGTTGCGCCAGGAGAACCAGCGTCTGAAGCTGCAACTCAAGGAAGCCCAGGCCAGCCCGCTGCCGCGTTTGCTGACCGATCAACAGCAGTGGTTCGTCACTGGCGCCGGGGTAGCGCTATTGGCGCTGCTCTGCGGTATCTTTGCCAGTGGTGCAAGCCGAAAACGTCGGCAATGGCTAAATTGAGTGAGTCATGAGCGAGCTGTTACTGATTGATGATGACCAGGAGTTGTGCGAACTCCTGAGTAGCTGGTTGAGCCAGGAAGGCTTCCAGGTGCGCGCCTGCCACGATGGCCAGAGCGCCCGCAAGGCGTTGGCCGAAACCGCCCCGGCGGCGGTGGTGCTGGACGTTATGCTGCCCGACGGCAGCGGTCTGGAACTGCTCAAGCAATTGCGCAACGACCATGCGGACCTGCCGGTGCTGATGCTGTCGGCGCGTGGCGAACCGCTGGACCGCATCCTCGGCCTCGAACTCGGTGCCGACGATTATCTGGCCAAACCCTGCGACCCACGCGAACTCACTGCACGCCTGCGCGCCGTGTTGCGCCGCAGCCACCCGGCGGCCGTATCGACGCAGCTCGAGCTGGGTGATCTGAGTTTCAGCCCGGTGCGCGGCGTGGTCAGCATCGACGAAAAAGAACTGACCCTCACCGTCTCCGAGAGCCGCCTGCTCGAAGCCCTGCTCAAGCAGCCCGGCGAGCCGCTGGACAAACAGGAACTGGCGCAACTGGCCCTCGGCCGCAAGCTGACCCTTTACGATCGCAGCCTCGACATGCACGTCAGCAACCTGCGCAAGAAAATCGGCCCCCACCCCGACGGCCGCCCGCGCATCGTTGCGCTGCGTAGCCGTGGTTACTACTACAGCCTTTGAACCAGCGCACTTCTCCTGTCGGGCCCGCCGGGATGGTGTTCGTTTGGTCGAGGGTTTTGCGTATATATCCGTTGCTGCGGTAACGGCTACTCAAGGTCCGCTCAGCCTTCCGACGTCGCCGGTGAGGCAAGATCAAAAGCACTTGAGCTCACGCTCATTGTTGGGTGGTTAGAAGCGGGCGGCTGGCTTTGGATTCGTGGTGAGGCTACCCCTCACCCCAGCCCTCTCCCCAAGGAGAGGGAGCCAATCTGCGTTGACTTCGAAATCGCATTCGACTCGGTATCTCACGTCGGCGTATCGATGGCATTCACCACGGTCAGTCCCCTCTCCCTCCGGGAGAGGGCTAGGGTGAGGGGCTTTTGACGTGGCTTTTGATTTTCGAGCCCGTCGACATGCTGAGCATGGCTGCAAACCGTGTGGGAGCCTGCTGGCGATAGTGGTATGTCAGGACGATGACAACACCTCTTTACCGAAGCTTTACGCTGCGCTGACCGCCGCTGACCTTGATCTGCGTAATCTGAACTCATCCGGAACGTACCGGGAACGAGACAAGGAGATACACCATGCGCAAGACTCTTATCGCTCTGATGTTCGCTGCCGCTCTGCCAACCGTGGCCATGGCCATGCCGCAGGATGGCGGTCCGCTGGGTGGTCCGCTTGATGGCCCGCGCCACGGCGGTCAGATGCACGGCGGCATGCACGGCAAAGGCCCGTACAGCCAGCTCGACCTGACCCGCGAACAGCGCGAGCAGATCCGCAAGATCATGGGCGAGCAGATGCATGAGCGTAAGCAGGTGGTCGACAAGTACCTGGAAAAACTCTCGCCGGCCGACCAGAAAGCGATGAAGGACGAGATCGCGGCCAACCACAAGAAAGCCGAATCCGATGTCCGCGCACTGCTGAAACCCGAGCAACAGAAGCAGTTCGACGAGATCCAGAAAAAACGCGCCGAACGCCGCGCCGAATGGGCCGAGTTCAAGGCCTGGAAAGCGCAGCAGGCACAAAAGGCGCAATAATGGCTTGACCCTGGGCCCGACGACTCAAATCGTCGGGCCTGTTTTCATCGATCCAAATGCAGGAGTGAGCCTGCTCGCGAAAGCGGTGTGTCAGTTGACAGATTTTTGTCTGACCCACCGCTATCGCGAGCAGGCTCACTCCTACAGGGTTTTGTGTTTTTTGAGGAGTTTCTGTGCGTTCATTGTTCTGGCGGATTCTTGCGAGCTTCTGGCTGGCCATCGCTCTGGTAGCCGGGCTGTCGATCCTGCTTGGGCACATGCTCAATCAGGACGCGTGGATACTCAGCCGCCATCCCGGCCTCAACACACTGGCGGCAGAATGGACGCAGACTTACGAGGCCCAGGGCGAAGAAGCGGCGCAGGACATTCTTGAACAACGCAAACGCCAGTATCACATCGACGTTCAGGTACTCAACGAAACCGGCGACCCGGTGGTGCGTGGCACCTTCCCGCGTCGCGCCGCCGCGTTCGAAGCGCGGCAGAACAACGACGATCGCCGTCTGCCGTGGCGGCGTCTGACTGACGAGATCACCAGTGAAAAAACCGGTGACACCTACCTGTTCATCTACCGCATCCCACACCCGGAACTCGACGCCTGGCACCGCGAAAGCCTGCTCTGGCCGCTGAGTGCGCTGGGCATTGCACTGGTGGTGCTGACCCTGTTCAGTTTGCTCGTGACCTTCTCCATCACCCGCCCGCTCAGTCGCTTGCGTGGCGCGGTGCATGATCTGGGACAGACCACTTATCAGCAGAACAGCCTGGCAAAACTGGCCAACCGACGCGACGAATTCGGCGTGCTCGCCACCGATTTCAACCGCATGGGCGCACGTCTGCAAAGCCTGATCGGCAGTCAGCGGCAGCTGCTGCGCGATGTCTCCCATGAATTGCGCTCACCCCTGGCGCGCCTGCGTATTGCCTTGGCCTTGGCCGAACGCGCCAATCCTGAAGAACGCGAGAAACTGTGGCCACGGCTGACCCGCGAATGCGATCGGCTGGAGGCGTTGATCAGTGAAATCCTGGTGCTGGCGCGGGTCGATGCCGACAATGCCAGCGCTGAAGAAGTGGACCTCAATGCGTTGCTCGCCACGCTGCAAAAGGATGCGCAGTTGAGCTCGCCCGAACAGACCGTGCGCCTGCAAGCCGAGCCGCAGCTGAATCTCAAAGGCTGGCCAACGATGATCGAACGCGCCGTGGATAACCTGCTGCGCAACGCCCAGCGCTTCAACCCCAGCGATCAGCCGATCGAACTGCAGGCCTCGCGGCAGGGTGAACGGATTGTCATTAGCGTGCGCGACCACGGGCAGGGCGTGCAGGCGGAGCATCTGAGTCAGCTGGGCGAGCCGTTCTACCGAGCGCCAGGGCAGACGGCCGCCGGGCATGGCTTGGGACTGGCGATCGCCAAACGGGCGGCGGAACGGCATGGCGGCACGCTGACGCTGGCCAATCATGCGCAGGGCGGGTTTGTGGCGAGTCTGGAATTGCCCCTCGTACCGGGAGTTATCGCTCAGCCGTAGCTTTACGGTGAGACAAAAAAGATCGCAGCCTTCGGCAGCTCCTACAACGTCATGTGAACACCTGTAGGAGCTGCCGAAGGCTGCGATCTTTTGATTTCAAGCCTTACCGGGCCAGGCGCTGACGAACTCGGCCAGATCGACCTTCTCTGCCACGCGCGGCTCTTTCTGCGGCGTACCAAGGTAGAGAAACGCAATGACTTCCTCGCCTTCCACCAGCCCCAAACCTTCGGCGACATGCTTCGAATACGCCAGATCCCCGGTGCGCCACACCGCACCAATCCCTTGCGCGTACGCCGCCAGCAGAATGCCGTGGGCGGCGCAGCCCGCCGTGAGCAATTGCTCAGCCTTCGGATATTTCACGTGTTCCTGCAGTTTCGCGATCACCACAACCACCAGCGGCGCGCGCAACGGGCCATTGCGGGCCTTGTCGATCATCGCTTCAGTGACTTCGCCGCCCTGCTGGCGAGCCGCCTCGGCCAGCAGCTCGCCCATTTGTTCACGTGCCGCGCCTTCGACGGTCAAAAAGCGGTACGGCTGCAGATGCCCGTGATCCGGGGCGCGCAACGCTGCGCCGAACAGGGCTTCGCGCTGCTCGGCAGTGGGGGCCGGTTCGACCAGTCGGGGTACGGAAACACGGTTGAGCAACGCGTCGAGAGCCTGCATCGGCCACCTCCTTTGAAAAATGTGCGGCTATTCTAGCTGCAACTGCACAACGCCTGCCGGTTTACATGCCTTGCCTCGCAGGTAGAATGGCGCCCTCCTTCCACCAGCCCGAGCGGATTTCATGGCGTTGCCGACCTTACGGACCATTGGTTTCATCATCGGCATTTTCCTGATCACCCTGGCTGTGGCGATGGTCGTGCCGATGGCCACGCTGGTGATTTTCGAGCGCACCAGCGACCTGCCGTCGTTCCTCTGGGCGAGCATGATCACCTTCGTCGCCGGCCTCGCGCTGGTGATTCCCGGTCGACCGGAACACGTGCATCTGCGCCCGCGGGACATGTATCTGCTGACGGTCAGCAGCTGGTTGGTGGTGTGCATTTTCGCTGCGCTGCCGTTTCTGCTGACCCAGCACATCAGCTACACCGACTCGTTTTTCGAAAGCATGTCCGGCATCACCGCCACCGGTTCCACCGTGCTCAATCATCTGGACAGCATGTCCCCGGGCATCCTGATGTGGCGTTCGATGCTGCACTGGATCGGCGGCATCGGCTTTATCGGTATGGCGGTGGCGATTCTGCCGCTGCTGCGCATCGGTGGCATGCGCCTGTTCCAGACCGAATCTTCCGACCGCTCGGAAAAGGTCATGCCGCGTTCGCACATGGTGGCGCGGCTGATCGTGGCGGCCTATGTCGGCATCACCATTCTCGGCGGCCTGGCGTTCTGGTGGGCCGGGATGAGTCCGTTCGATGCAATCAACCACGCAATGTCGGCGATTTCCACCGGTGGTTTTTCGACCTCCGACCAGTCGCTGGCGAAGTGGACGCAACCGGCGGTGCACTGGGTGGCGATCGTCATCATGATTCTCGGCAGCCTGCCGTTCACCCTGTACGTCGCCACGCTGCGCGGCAATCGCAAGGCGTTGATCCGTGATCAACAAGTCCAAGGCTTGCTGGCCATGTTGCTGGTGACCTGGCTGGTGCTCGGCACCTGGTACTGGTGGACCACCAAGCTGCATTGGCTGGAAGCACTGCGGCATGTGGCGCTGAACGTGACCTCGGTGGTCACCACCACCGGTTTTGCCCTGGGTGACTACAGCTTGTGGGGCAACTTCTCGCTGATGCTGTTTTTCTATCTGGGCTTTGTCGGCGGCTGCTCCGGCTCGACGGCAGGCGGAATCAAGATTTTCCGTTTCCAGGTCGCCTACATCCTGCTCAAGGCCAACCTTAATCAGCTGATCCACCCGCGCGCAGTGATCAAGCAGAAGTACAACGGTCACCGCCTCGACGAAGAAATCGTCCGCTCGATCCTGACCTTCTCGTTTTTCTTCGCTATCACCATCTGCGTGATCGCCCTGCTGCTGTCGCTCTTGGGTGTCGACTGGATGACCGCGCTGACCGGTGCCGCCAGCACCGTGTCTGGCGTCGGTCCGGGCCTGGGCGAAACCATCGGCCCGGCGGGCAACTTCGCCACCCTGCCGGATGCGGCCAAGTGGATTCTGTCGTTCGGCATGCTGCTCGGCCGACTGGAGATCATTACTGTGTTTGTGCTGTGTATTCCGGCGTTCTGGCGTCACTGACCGGGCTCGGTGCCTTAAGCAACCGCGCCCGGTAGTCGCCGGGCGTGGTGTCGAACCAGCGACGGAAAGCGCGGAAGAAATTGCTCGGATCGGCAAAGCCCAACAGGTAAGCAATCTCCAACAGGGTCATGCTCGGTTGCGCCAGATACTGCTCGGCGAGTTCGCGGCGAGTGTCATCGAGCAACTGCTGGAAACTCGTGCCCTCCTCCTGCAAACGACGCTGCAAAGTACGCTGCGACAGGTGCAAGGTCTGCGCAACGGTGTCGCGTTTGGGCTCGCCCTGAGGCAGCAAGCGGCACAGCACCTGCCGCGCCCGATGTGTCACGCGACTCTCGGAAAACCGCGCCAGATACTCCCCGGCAAACCGGTCATGCAACAGCGCCATGGCTTCGTTGGCGGTTGGCAGCGGCGCCTCCATATCGGCACGTTCGAAGATCAACGCATCGTAAGGCGCGTCGAACACCAATGGCGCGTGGAAGGCTTCTTTGTAAGGTTGCAGATTGGCAGGCTGATTGCCCTGGATCAGCACTTTGAGCGGATGCAGCGGGCGCCCGGTCAGCCAGCCGCACAGCGCCAGTGCGCAGGCCAGTGAAGCTTCGGCACTCTGCCGGGTCGGCGGCAGATGATCGCCGTGCACGGTGAGTATCAGCGCGTACCCCTCATCGAGCAGGCGAAAACTCAGGTCGGCGCTTTCGGCAATGATGCGTTGATAGCGCACCAGGCGCTGGAAGCCTTCAACCAGCGTATTGCTCGACATCAGTGCGTAGCCGGCGACATGAAACGAGGCCGGGCGCACCACCTTGCCCATGTTCAGGCCGATCGCCGGGTTGCCGGAGACCTCCACCGCGCGCTGCCAGAGCCGGGTCATGGAGTCCTGCGGGAAACGCGCATCCGGATCGTCGAGGGCACTGAAATCCAGCCCCAGTTGCTTGAACAGAACCCGGCAATCCAGGCCGTCCATTTCCAGTGCTTTGACTATCCCCATCGCCCAGCTTGCAGAGGTCGTTCGTTCGCTCATGGTTGTTATTCTTTTACATGACGGGCTGCAGGTGACCGCCCTATTTGCGAAGGATACTAAAGTGGCGCCGATTGTCACTGGCCCACGCCAATGATCACTCTAGACTCAAATAAGCTCCCCGCCGAACAACTTGTCGCCAGAATAATCACCACAGAGATAGCGGTCGTGGAAAACATCAAGCGGTTCAACAGCTTCGCCGAGTTCTACCCGTATTACCTCGCCGAGCACAGCAACAGCACCTGCCGTCGCCTGCATTTCATCGGCACCTCTCTGGTCATCTTCATTCTCGCCCTGAGCATCGCCAAGGGCGCGTGGCTGCTGTTGCTGGCGTTGCCGCTGGCCGGTTACAGCTTTGCCTGGATCGGCCATTTCCTTTTCGAGAAGAACCGCCCGGCGACCTTTCAGCACCCGCTGTACAGCCTGCTCGGCGATTTCGTCATGTACCGCGACATGATTCTCGGTCGCGTGGCGTTTTGAATGAGGGTCTGCCAATGAATGCCCATGCTCGCTTCACCCATATGCAGGACGGCACCGAGGAAGACTGGGCGATCATCGCCGCCGATTTCAGTGCCTATGCCAAGCAACTGCCGTCGCGGATCCTTGCGCATTTGCAACTGCTTGAAGGCGACTTCGGCGGTTTCCCGGTGGATCGCCTGACCCACTCGCTGCAAACCGCGACCCGTGCCTTTCGCGACGGGCGTGATGAGGAATACGTGGTCTGTGCACTGTTGCATGACATTGGCGACACCCTCGGCTCGTACAATCATCCAGACATCGCCGCAGCGATTCTGAAGCCGTTCGTCAGTGCGGAAAACCTGTGGATGGTGGAGAAACACGGGATCTTTCAGGGCTATTACTTCTTTCATCACCTGGGCATGGATCGACACCTGCGCGAGCAGTTCAAGGACCATCCGCAGTTTCACGCCACCGCCGAATTCTGCGCCAAATACGACGCAGCGGCGTTTGATCCGGGGTACGACACGTTGCCGCTGAGTTTCTTCGAGCCGATGATGGAAAGGCTGTTTGCGCAGCCAAAGAACTCGATTTACAAAGCCGCGATGCAAGAACATAGCCCAGCCTGAAAACACATATGGGAGCGAGCCTGCTCGCGAAAGCGCTGTATCAGGCACAGAAGTTTTGTCTGACACTACGCCTTCGCGAGCAGGCTCGCTCCCACAGGGTATCTCTTTCGCTCAGGCGATCTCGGCAACTTTGGCAGCTTTCAATTCCGCCTCCCGCGCCTGGGCATCCGCCAGCCGATACAGCTCGATCGTGCCGTCCCAATGCTCGATCAACGCCGTGCACGATTCAACCCAATCGCCGCAATTGAGGTAATCCACCTCGCCGACCTTGCGAATCTCGGCATGATGGATATGTCCGCAGACCACGCCATGCAATTCGCGCTTCACACATTCGTGCGCAATGGCTTCTTCAAAGTCGCTGATGAAACTGACGGCGGTCTTCACCTTGTGCTTCAGATACGCCGACAGCGACCAGTAACCGTAGCCGTAACGGGCGCGCCAGTGGTTGAGCCAGCGGTTGAGGGTCAGGGTGAATTCGTAGGCCGAGTCACCGAGAAAGGCCAGCCAGCGGTGATAGCGAGTGATCACATCGAACTGATCGCCGTGAATCACCAGCAAATGCCGGCCATCGGCGGTGACATGCACCGCCTCGTCGACCAACTGGATATTGCCCAGAATCAGCTTCGAATAGCGCCGCAGAAATTCGTCATGGTTGCCGGTGACATAAATCACCTCGGTGCCGCGCTTGCTCATGGTCAGCAGCCGGCGGATGACGTTGGTGTGCGCTTGCGGCCAGTACATGCCACCGCGCAGTTTCCAGCCGTCGATAATGTCACCGACCAGATAAATCTTGTCGGCGTGGTAGCCCTTGAGGAATTGCGACAAATGCTCGGCCTGACAATCCCGCGTGCCCAAGTGCACATCGGAGATCCATAGGGTTCGCACCCGTTGTTTGCGACTGGGTCTGGCGAGCTCGGCGCTGGTCATGGGCAACCCTCTGCGATGTTTTCGCCAGCTTGCGCGCGCACCGTTAATCGACCGTGACAGATGCGCGTCAGTCGTGTGACAGCCATTGTCTTCAGCTGATTGACGAATCGGACGACAGACGCGACGGCGCCAGCCCTTTAGACTGGCGCTCTTTTGATGATCGTTCCCACGCTCCTGCGTGGGAACGATCGATTACAGAAAATTGTGTCTGGATTAAGGATTGCAATGACTCCGCGTACCGCCCTCGGCGCCCTGCATATCGGCGCTTTGATGTTCGGCCTGACCGGTGTGTTCGGCAAACTCGCTGCCGCGTCGCCGGCGGTCATCGTGTTCGGCCGCGCTGCTTTCGCCGTGGTTGCCCTGGCCTTTTTTGCTCGATTCGCCAGCCAGAGCGGCTGGCAAAAGC
Source organism: Pseudomonas sp. HN2 (assembly GCF_020736465.1). Lineage (NCBI taxonomy): Bacteria > Pseudomonadati > Pseudomonadota > Gammaproteobacteria > Pseudomonadales > Pseudomonadaceae > Pseudomonas > Pseudomonas sp. HN2. Next base: position 1,637,166 of record NZ_CP085885.1, on the reverse strand, counting down.
TGCAAGCGGTGGACTGGCGACGCCTGGCGCTGAGCGGCGTGTTGCTGGCCGGGCACTGGGTGAGCTTTTTCGTATCAGTGAAAGTCGCCGGGGTGGCCATCGCGACGTTGGGCTTTGCCAGTTTCCCGGCGTTCACGGTGATTCTCGAAGGGCTGATCTTCCGCGAACGCATCCGCGCCAATGAAATCGTGCTGGTGGTCTTGGTCAGCGTCGGTCTGGTACTGGTGACCCCGGCGTTCGATCTGGGCAGCGGCGCGACCATCGGCTTGCTCTGGGCCGTGCTGTCCGGCCTGCTGTTTTCCCTATTATCGTTGACCAATCGCGCCAGCTCCGGGCGAATCCCGGCGGTGCAGGCAGCGTTGTGTCAGAACGTCGTCGTGGCCTTGTGTCTGTTGCCGGTCGCGGCGCCGCAGCTAAGCGCGGTGCGCGCGCTGGACTGGCTGTGGATCGCCCTCCTCGGGGTGTTCTGCACGGGCGTGGCGCACAGCCTGTTCGTCGCCAGCCTGGCAGTGATCAAGGCGCGCACGGCGGCGGTGGTGTTTGCTATGGAGCCGGTTTACGGCATTACCATCGCTTGGCTGCTGTTCAGTGAAACACCGACCCTGCGCATGCTCATCGGTGGCGCGCTGATCATCGTGGCGATCGTGGTGTCGGCGCGGATGTCAGGCGGCAGCGACAGGAAAACCGTCGCTGCCGAGGCAGCTTCTCACTGAGTGCGCTCGTTGTGGCCGAGGTCGCGCTCAGGATCGATCTGATCGCGCACCCGCTGCTTCAATACCTTGGCCTCCGGGAAGCCGCCGTCGGCCTTGCGCTCCCAGATCTGCACGCCCGCGCAGGTGATGTGAAACACCCCGCCGGTGCCCGGCACCAATGACACTTTGCCCAGGTCGTCAGCGAAAGTGCTGAGCAGTTCCTGGGCCAGCCACGCCGCGCGCAGCAGCCACTGGCATTGGGTGCAATAAGTGATGACAACTTCGGCTTTGGCAACGGTCATGATCGCTGAAACTCCTGAGACAGAGGGCGCCGCTATAATAGCCGGCTTTACCGCTTGCCCCGAGACTCACAATGCGCCGTTTGCTGTTCTGCCTGCTGCTTGGTTTCCTTCCCCTGCTGGTTCACGCCAGTGACGCGCCACGACCGAAAGTCGGCCTGGTGCTGTCCGGTGGCGCGGCGCGCGGGCTGGCGCACATCGGCGTGCTCAAGGCGCTGGAAGAACAAGGCATCAGGATCGATGCGATTGCCGGCACCAGCATGGGCGCGGTGGTCGGCGGCCTGTACGCCTCGGGTTACAAGATCGACGAGCTGGAAAAACTCGCCCTGAGCATCGACTGGCAGGCGGCACTGTCCGACGCGCCGCCGCGTGAGGACGTGCCATTTCGGCGCAAGCAGGATGACCGCGACTTTCTGGTGAAGCAGAAACTCAGCTTTCGCGACGACGGCAGCCTCGGCCTGCCGTTGGGCGTGATTCAGGGCCAGAACCTCGCGCTGTTGCTGGAAAGCCTGTTGGCCCACACCAGCGACACCCGCGACTTCGACAAGCTGCCGATCCCGTTTCGCGCCGTGACCACCGACATCGCCAATGGCGAAAAAGTGGTGTTTCGCAAAGGTCACCTGCCGCAGGTGATCCGCGCCAGCATGTCGATCCCGGCGGTGTTCGCCCCGGTCGAGCTCGACGGGCGCCTGCTGGTCGACGGCGGCATGACCGACAACATCCCGCTGGATGTCGCACGAGAAATGGGCGTCGACATCGCCATCGTCGTCGATATCGGCACGCCGCTGCGCAACCGCAAGCAGCTGACCACGGTGGTGGATGTGCTCAACCAGTCGATCACCCTGATGACCCGGCGCAATTCCGAAGAGCAACTGGCGACTCTGCATGCCGATGACGTGTTGATTCAACCTGCGCTGGCAGCGTTTGGCGGGACCGATTTCGGCAAGGCTCAGGAGATGATCGATGCCGGCTACCGCGCCACGCGAATCCTCGACGCGCGGCTGGCGCAACTGAAGCCGGCGCAAACCCAGGACGCCGAACTCAACGCCGCCCGCCAACCTGGTCAGCGCACGCCGATCATCACCGCAATCCGCGTCGAGAACGATTCGAAAGTCGATGATGACGTGATTCGCTATTACATCCGCCAGCCGATCGGCGAACCGCTGGATCTGGGGCGCCTGCACTCGGACATGGGCACGTTGTACGGCCTCGATTACTTCGATCAAGTGCGTTACCGCGTGGTGCACAAAGGCCAGGATCACACCCTGGTCATCAGCGCCAGCGGCAAGCGCAGCGGTACCGATTACTTGCGGGTCGGCCTCAATCTGTCGGACGACATGCGCGGCGACAGTGCTTTCAACCTCGGCGCCAGTTACCGCGTCAACGGCATCAATCGCCTCGGCGCGGAATGGCTGACCCGCGCGCAGATCGGCGACAAACAGGAGCTGTACAGCGAGTTCTATCAGCCGCTGGACGTTGGCTCGCGCTACTTCGTCGCGCCCTACGCGTCGTTCGAGGCGCAGAACGTTGACTCGGTGCTGGATAACGATCCGATCGCGCAGTATCGCGTCGAGCGTTACGGTTTCGGTCTTAACCTCGGTCGGCAGATCGGCAACAACGGCGAAGTGCGCTTCGGTGTCGGCCAGGCCTGGGGCAAGGCTGACGTGCGCATCGGTGATCAGGATCTGCCGAGCGAGAGCTTCAACGAAGGTTTCTATACCGTGAAGTATTCCTACGACTCGCTGGACAACGTGTACTTTCCGCACGAGGGCAAGGACGTCAGCCTGACGTTCGCCCAGTTCGAGCCAGGTCTGGGTTCAGACAACCGCTATCGCCAATGGGAAGCGAAGTTCGACAAGGCCATGAGCCACGGTCCCGACACACTGATTCTGGGCGGGCGCTATGGTCGCACACTGGACGATGCCAACGTAGTCACTTCAAGCTTCCTGCTCGGCGGCGCGCGGCAGTTGTCGGGGTTTCGTGAGGACGCGCTGTCCGGGCAGAACGTCAGCCTGATGCGCGCTGTGTATTACCGGCGCCTGACACCACGCTCCTATCTGCCATTGGACTTCCCGCTGTACGCCGGCGCTTCACTGGAACGCGGTCGGGCGTGGAACAACGACAATGAGTTCGACAGCGGCTACATCAATGCCGCGAGTGTGTTCATCGGCTTCGATACGCCGCTGGGGCCGTTGAATTTCACTTATGGGTTGAATGATGCGGATGAGCAGGCGGTTTATCTGAATCTGGGGCAGACGTTCTGACCTGAAACCGGCGTTGGCCGATCTGGCGCCTTCGCGAGCAGGCTCGCTCCCACAGGTACAGCGAATTTCATTGTGGGAGCGAGCCTGCTCGCGAAAGCGCTCTTGGATGAACCGGTATTCGTCGACACTCAGCGAATCCCTGCCAACAACGTCCGTGCTGTCTGCTTCAACGGTTCATCCCCTTCCTTGAGCAATTCATTGAGCAGCGCGATCGCACTGTCGATGTCGCCGTCGTCGATGCAGGTTTGCGCCTGTTCTAGCTTGCCGGCGGCCTCCGTTTCGCTGGACTCGGGCAATTGCAGATCCAGAGGCTGCAACACCAGTGACGGCTCGGGATCGCCGAACTCGTTGAGGAAGTCATCGTCGAGCGGCTGAGCGTCGGGTTCGGGAATCCATTCAAGCTCGGCTTCTTCGGCAGACGCAGCCTGTGGCAGTTCGAAATCGACCGGCAGCACTGACAGGCTGGTGCCCAGCTGCGGATCGTTGATCGGCGGTGCGGCGGAATCAGTGCGGCTGTCGTTGAGATCCCAGTTCGAATCCATCGACAGCTCGCCCAGATTCAATTCGAAATCATCCTCGGGAGCGCTGAGCGTCGATGCAAGCGGCGCGGCTACAGTCGCTACCGGGGCCGCGGGCAGCTCGGGCGCGTTTACCGTTGCTGCAAACGCCGCCGGTGCAACGCCTGCCAGTTTTGGGTGGCGAGCGCGGGCTTCAACCAGTGCGTGATCATCAACGCCGAGCGCGCGCAGATGGTTTTCCTGCTGCTCAAAAGCGGCGCTGTCACCCTGCCGCCCCAGTACTTCAAGGAGCTGCAAACCAAGATCGGTACGCTCGGGTTCCTTGTGCAACGCATCACGCAGCAACCCCGCAGCTTCGCTGAGTCGGCCGTAGGCCAGATAGATCCCCACGGCCTCCAGCACGTCGCCGGCAGCGGGTTCGTCGCGATGATCGGCGGCCGCGTGCGAACCAACGGCATGTTGCAGTTCGGGTTCATCGACGTCGTCGGCACTCACAGGCAACAGCGGCAGCGGCGTGCCATCGACGGTCGAACGCTGCTGACGGCGGCGTATGAACAAAGCGGCCAGCGCGCCCAGCAGCACTATCAGCCCGCCGAGCAGTGGCCAGTTCAGGCCGTCGTCGGTTGACTCGACCGGGGCTGAAACAGGGGTCGGGGCCGGCGCGACCACCGGCGGCGGCGCTTTCTGCAATTCGGCCAGACGGGTTTGCAAATCTTCCACCTGCTTCCTGCCGTCGGCTATTTGCACTTGCTGTTCTTGCAGTCTGAGGTTCTGTTCGTCGAGGGTCTTTTGCAGTTGCTGGGTCAGCAGCACGCTGGCCGCCAATTGTTCGGCCTGCGCGTCATTCGCAGGCGCGGCCGGCGCTGGCGGCAAGGACGCCTCAGCACGTTTGCCCTGAGGCGCCTGGGCCGTTGCGGTGACAGGTTCGACGGTGGGAAAAGCGGAGGATTGCGGGCGCGGATCCGGCTCGTTGGTGGCCGGCACGATGCCCGGCGAACCCGGCGGGTCGATCAATACCGTGTATTCACGCAGCAGACGGCCGTTGGGCTGATCGAGCTGCACGAGGAAATTCAGGAAGGGTTCGTTGACCGGTTTGCCCGACGTCACCCGGATCATCTGGCGATTGCCACGCAGGATCGGGGTGAACTTGAGGTTGTTGAGAAAGAACACCCGCTCGACGCCGGCGCGGCCGAATTCATCCGCCGAGGCCAGGCTGGCCGAGAGATCGTTTTGCGTCAACGTGCCGACATCGACCAGTGCGATGTCGGCCTTGAACGGCTGATTGAGGGCTGAGTGAACAGTGATTTCGCCCAACCCCAATGCCATCGACCAGGTCGAATAGCTGAATACACCGGCAGCGAGCAGCCATTTGGCGCCCCCGCGCAGCATGTGCCGACTTGCGAGCATGAGCATCCCTTAAATAAGCAAAACCGGTTTCTAAGCGTTCGCACATCCGGTACGAACACGATATTGCCCAGTAGTTCTTATAGTCGGCTCAGCGCGATCTCTCAAAAAATCGCCGTCGGGATGTGCCTCAAGATTTTTCCAGATTGGCCAGAATGTGCCCGTGAACGCGCATGCACACCTTCAAATCCGCCTCGTCGACGCCTTCGAACAATTCGTGGCGCAGTTGTGTGGCAATGGTTTCGATTTGTTCGATCAGCGGCAGCGCAGGTGCGCAGAGAACGATTTTTTTCGCCCGACGGTCTTCCATCACCGACTGGCGTTGCACCAGTCCCTGGTTTTCCAGACTATCGAGCAAGCGCGCCAGAGTCGGGCCTTCGACGCCGACACTCTGCGCCAGTTCGCGCTGGGTCGGCGCTTCTTCAAAGCGCGCCAGATGCAGCAGTACCAGCCAGCGTGCCTGCGACAGGCCCAGCCCGGCGAGGCGGCGATCCAGTTCGGCACGCCAGCCACGGGACATCTGGGCCAGTTGCATACCAAAGCGATGTTGATCGGTTAACGGCATAAAACACTCACGGTCAGACTGAAAATACGGAAAATCTAATTATTAGTCAGCTAAGCATGGGTGGCAGTTATAGGCAAGAGTCGCTCTGTACTGAATCGTTACAACTGCGCAAAGATCAAAAGTCCCTCACCCTAGCCCTTTCCCAGAGGGAGAGGGAACTGAGTGGGGGATGCTTTTGAAATTCGCCAACGTCAAAGCGCTGTGCTGAATTCATAATCGACTCGATTTTGCGGGTCGACATATGACACCAGACCCCTCACCCCAGCCCTCTCCTCGGGGAGAGGGCTGGGGTGAGGGGTCGGGCCAGATTACATCTCGAATTCAGACTGCAACGCCGCCCGCACACAATAAAGCACGCCTTCAGGAACTCGCCCGGCGAACAATTCGGCGACTTCGGCGACGGACGGCAACTCGCCCTCGCCATCGAGAAACGCGTCCTGCACTTCACCCATCAGCTCTTCTGGCAAGTCCAGCGCTTGCTCCAGCGACAATTGCTGCTTGCCGATGGCTTCGGCGAGCATCGCGTAGACGTTCTTCTCCGAGCACTGCAGCTGCCCGGCGATCTGCAGCGGCGTCATGCCGGCGCGGGCCAGGGTGATCAGCTCGTGACGGACATCGGCCACCACCTTCGGCGCCTCGGCCTCGCCGCCGAGCACCTCGAGGAACGCTTCGCCATAACGTTCCAGCTTGCGTGCGCCGACGCCGCTGACCCGGGCCATTTCCGCCAGCGAGGTCGGCTGGCTGCGGAGCATTTCCAAAAGCGTGGAGTCGGGAAAGATGACGTACGGCGGTACGCCGTGTTCTTCGGCGAGCTTGCGCCGTAGTGCGCGCAAGGCTTCCCACTGTTCGCGCTCCTCGCCGCGCACCAGTTGGCTGGCCTGGCTCTTGCTGCCGGTCTTGGCGGTGACTTGCGGTTTCAGGTCGCGGCGCAGCTCCAGTTTCACTTCGCCTTTGAGCAATGGTCGGCAACTGTCATTCAAGCGCAGACCGCCATACCCCTCGTGATCGACATCAGCCAGCCCGCGCGCCACCAGTTGGCGGAACAGGGAGCGCCATTCGCTCTCGCTCAACGCCTTGCCAACGCCAAACACCGACAAATGCTGATGGCCGAAGCTGCGCACCTTTTCGTTGTCCTTGCCCAGCAACACGTCGACCAGATGACCGACGCCATATCGCTGACCGGTGCGGAAAATCGCCGACAAGGCCTGGCGCGCTGGCTCTGTCGCATCCCACGTCTGTACGCCGTCGACACAGTTGTCGCAATGGCCGCACGGCTCGGGCATGTCCTCATCGAAATAGGCCAGCAACGCCTGACGCCGGCAGCGGGTCTCTTCACACAGCGAGAGCATGGCGTCGAGCTTGTGCTGCTCCAGACGTTTATGCCGTTCGTCGCCTTCGGAGTTCTGCAGCATTTGCTTGAGCATCACCACGTCTTGCAGACCGTAGGCCATCCACGCATCCGCCGGCAGACCATCACGGCCGCCACGCCCGGTTTCCTGGTAATACGCCTCAAGGGATTTCGGCAGATCGAGGTGCGCGACAAAGCGCACGTTGGGTTTGTCGATGCCCATGCCGAACGCCACTGTGGCGACCATGATCAGCCCTTCCTCATTGAGGAAGCGCTTCTGGTGATAGGCGCGCAGATCGTTGGGCAGACCGGCGTGGTACGGCAGCGCCGGGAAGCCCTGTTCACTGAGGAATGCCGCGACCTCCTCGACTTTCTTGCGCGACAGGCAATACACGATGCCGGCGTCGCTGCGCCGTTCGGCGAGGAACGCCAGCAACTGTTTGCGCGGCTGCTCCTTCGGGACGATGCGGTAGAAAATATTCGGACGGTCGAAGCTCGACAGGAAGCGTTCGGCGTTCTGCAGGTGCAGGCGATCGACAATCTCCTCGCGGGTGCGCTTGTCGGCGGTCGCGGTGAGGGCAATGCGCGGAACGTGGGGGAACAGCTCTGCCAACTGGCCCAGTTGCAGGTATTCGCGGCGGAAATCGTGGCCCCATTGCGATACGCAATGCGCTTCGTCGATGGCGAACAGGGCAATTTCCAGGCTTTGCAGGAACGCCAGCATGCGCGGCTGCACCAGGCGCTCGGGGGCGAGATAAAGCATTTTCACTTCGCCGCGCTTGATCCGCACGGCGAGATCACGCTGTTGCTCGGCGCTCAGCGTGGAGTTCAGCGCAGCAGCGGCGACGCCCAGTTCTTCGAGGGTTGCGACCTGATCGTCCATCAGTGCGATCAACGGCGATACCACTACGGCCAGGCCTTCGCGCAGCAGCGCCGGTACCTGAAAGCACAACGACTTGCCGCCACCGGTAGGCATCAGCACCAGCGCATCACCGCCGCTGGCCACGCGCTCAATGATCGCACCCTGACGGCCACGGAAACTGTCGTAGCCGAAGATGTCCTTGAGGACGCGTTGAGCCTGTTCGAGCATAAAAACTCCAAAAATCTACCGATACATCCCTGCTCAGGCTGGTTCAGAGCAGCCTCGGCTGCTTAAACAAAACGTAAGAACACATTGCATGACCAGCGCAGCGCCGGCAGGGATCGCAAAACGCGGCAGTATACCCGAGGCCTTCGCCGCAGAGGGTGCCGCTGAGAAGACATCGCCCGACTTGCAACATATGCCCCCTGTAGGAGTGAGCCTGCTCGCGATCGCGTCAGCACATCGGACATTGAAGTGACTGGTATACCGCATCGCGAGCAGGCTCACTCCTACAGGGTTTTGTGTTGCGACCGGCAAATCTGCCAAGCGGCTGGCTAGAGCGCGCAAGAAGGCCTAGAATTCCCGCATTGTTTATTCCCCAAGGTAGCCCCGTAATGTCCTTCGCTGAGCAACTGACCCGCCTGCAAGTCTTCCTCGACGCCGACGAGCTGCACGAAGAGGCGCTGGATTACGTCGCCGCCCACGGTTACCTGACCGCACTGTCGATCTGCTCCGAAGACGTCCCCGAGCGCGAGTGGATCGATGCGCTGTTCGCCGAAGAGCCGCATTACAGCGACGAAGCCCAGCGTGCCGAAATCGAAGCCACGCTGATCGGCCTCAAGGCCCACATCGCTCGTCAACTGGCCTCGGATGAAGAATTCGAATTGCCGTGCGAACTGGATCTGGGCGAAGAGCCGGACGATTCCGAACTGCGCGGCTGGTGCATTGGTTTCATGGAAGGCGTGTTCCTGCGCGAAGCGGCCTGGTTCGAAACCGCCGAAGAAGAAGTCAGCGAGATGCTCCTGCCGATCATGGTCGGTTCCGGCCTGTTCGACGAACAACCGGAGTTTGAAGACATCGCCAAGGACGCCAACCTGATGGACGACATGATCGTTCAGATTCCGGAAGCCCTGACCGCGCTGTACCTGCTGTGCCAGGCGCCCGACGAAAAACCGGCGATCCTCAAGCCACGCCACCACTAAGACCTGGCCTATGGACAACCCCATAGGCAACCGCCCCCTGATGTTGCGTTACGTCCTGCTGGCCATCGGCTGGCTCAGCGTGGCATTGGGGGTGATCGGCATTTTCCTGCCGGTCCTGCCCACCACCCCCTTCCTCCTGCTCGCCGCAGCCTGCTTCGCGCGCAGCTCTCCGCGCTTCTATCGCTGGCTGGTCGAACATCCACGGCTGGGTCCATGGATTCGCGACTACCTCGAAGGCAATGGCATTCCACTCAAAGGCAAGGTCTACGCGATCGGGCTGATGTGGGTGAGCATTCTGTTCTCGTGTTATCTGGTGCCCCTGGTTTGGGCTCGAGGGTTCATGTTGACCAGTGCGGTGCTGGTGACGGTTTATATCTTGCGGCAGAAGACGCTGCACAAGCCTTGAACCGTGTTTGAACGAGAGCGAAACAGGGCACCCCGTTAATACCACTCGTCGGATACCCCCACCCACCTGTCAGATCTGACAGGTGCGCTAACCCGTCAATGCAGGTTCAATCACTCCATCACCCGGCTGGAGTGCATTCCCGTGTCGTTAACCATCTCAAGCCTGAATCTCACCTGATTCTCACCGAGTCCGACTGCACCGGTCGTCACCAGAAAACGCCTGAATTCGCTTACAGAGGACTTGCCTGATGCCTTCTCACAAGAACTTCCGCTTCCCTCCCCTCACCGAAGGCACTAACACACTGGCGCTGCGCCCCCTGCTGATTCCGGGGATGGTCGAGCCGGTGCAGGACGGCGATGGCGGGATCAGTATCCAGGTAGCCACCGACGACCCCGATGGCGTGCTGTGCGTCATCAATCCTTATCTGGGCCTCATGAGCGAGAGGGACAGGCTGGATATCTGGTGGAACAACGAGAAAGTGCTCGAACGCTTCGTGAAGGCCGACGAGGTCAATCAGCGGGTGTTCTTCTACTTGCCGACGCCTGAAGAGTCCGGCTGGGTCGAAAACTGCCATTATGTGCTGACCCGAGTGGGTGAAACCGAACCAGACCCGCCGTCGGCATCCTTGCGGGTGCTGATCAAACTGTACAAGCCGGGGAACTTTGACAGGGAACCTCATAAGGAGGACGGCCACTCAGAGTTGAACATCGTGCAACTGCCGCCCGAGCTGGTCGAACAGGGCGTGATAGACGCCGAATGGGCCAAAAATGGCGTGTTGGCGACGGTCCCTCATTATGTGTGTTGCACGCGCAACGACAAGGTCCGTTTACAGCTGGGCGAATACCGGCTTCCGGCGCACCGCATCACGCCGGAGCAAGCCGAAGGTCTGCAGCCGATCGAGATCCTTATTGATCAGGACGCCATTCTCGGCGCCGGTGACGGGCTCAAACGGGAAATCAGATACGACATCAATGACGAAGTCTGGAACTGGGCCGACCGCCACTCCAAACGCACCTACATCGACGTGGACGCCGGGGGCTGGCGCCTGGATCCACCGATCATCAAGGAAGCCGTCAACGGCGTCATTACCATCAGGGATTTGAACAAGCAGCCGGTGACTATTCAGATCTTCGTCAGCGGCCAGTACTTCGGCTTGGGCGACAGCGTGAAAATGACCTTCATCGGCACACCGCCGAATAACGGTGAACCGATCATCTGCAGTGAAACCCGCGACATCGACAACATCCCTTCCGTGCTGGACATCAACGTGCCCTATGAGTTGGTCAGGGCCATCGCCCAAGGGCGCGCCGATGCGTCTTACATTCTCTACAAAAAAAACGGGGACGACCCGCTGTCTTCAAAGCGTGCCTTTGCAAGGGTAGAGGGCGACGTCAACATGCTCCCCGAGCCGAACATTCGTGAGCTGATCGGCGATACCCTCGAACCGGACGAGCCTTACGCTACGGTCGACGTGCGCTACGCGATGAAAAATGGCGACCTGATCTGCCTGAGATGGTCTGGCATCAAGTCCGATGGCGACACCTATCTGCATGAGGTTTCCCATATCGTCAGCGAGAACGAAGCCAAGGACGGGCTGGTGACGCTCTACATCGACGCGGAGCACATCAAAGTGCTTGAAAACGGCACGCTCGACCTGTTCTACGTGGTGGCAAACGATGCACCTGGCCTCCTCGACATAAGAGAGTCGGAGCGGCTGCTGGCCAGGATTGAAAAGGTCCGCGCGACGCTGCCGGCCCCCGAAGTGGAAGAGGCCGATCCGCCGGGGGATGTGCTGGACCCGTCCAAGGTGTTCGATAAGGTGCATGTGTATATCAGCGAGGCGAAGACCCTCAGGGGCGATATTCTTACGTATTACTGGCGCAGTCCCAATCCCTTCGCCAGCACCAGCGACTGGTTGCCCATCACCACAGTGACTGAAGGCCAACCTGTACGTTTTCAGGTGGACGCTGAATTCGTGACGCCCAACATTGGCCAGTATGTGAAAGTGCGCTACTCGGTGTTGCGGGCGTCGAACAAACAATACGAGCACTCGGCCACGCTCAATTTGCTCATAGGCGAACTCGTCGGCGAGTTGCCGCCGCCCGAGGTGGTACAGGCACCCGACAAGACGCTCAACCCAATGGATGGGTTGAGTGGCGTAGACATCAACGCCAGTTACTCCAGCATGAACCCGGACCGGGACAAGATCCGTTTAAAGTGGTTAGGAGCGCCCGGCGCGGGAACCTCTGATGATCTGGAGCTGCCAGGCAGTCCCACTGGCACCGTTCAATTCCATTTACCACCTTCGGTGATTGGCGCCAATATTGCGAAAACGGTGTCGGTTGAATACGAAGTAACCCGCTATACCCTCACAACGCCCTCACAAATGCTCGACCTGTATGTTTCAGACTTCCAGGACCCAGAAAACGAACTGCCCCACCCGCATGTGCCTCAGGCACAGAACAATGTCCTGGATCTGATGACATTCAGCGGCGATGCAAAAGCTGTCCTCGCTATATGGCCGTACATTGCACTGAAACAGCGCCCCTGGTTCTACCTGACAGGACAAACAAGTTCAGGCGCGTCCCATACGATCCCGCTAATCACCGGCCAGGAAATAACCCCGACCCAAGTCAGCAGCGGACTCAACGAAAGCTTGCTGAGAAGCGAACTGATGAAACTGGGTCACTCCACGCCCGCCACTGTGATTTGCAAAGTGGCATTCGATGGCAGTGAAAAAGAGGACACTGCCTGCATATTTCCACAGTTGCCCCTGACCATCAGAACCCGCTACGACTACGTGCAACCGGTCATCACCGGTGTGACGGATTCGCGGGGCGAGGTGGAAGAAGGCGGCAAAACCCGTGACGAAAAAGTCACCGTCACCGGCACGGCCACGCGTGGCGAAACGGTTGAGCTGTTCGATGGAACGACGACATCAATGGGTACGGCGCAAGTGGACGCCGACAGCACCTGGAGCTGCGAGATCGGCCCATTGACCGAGAAGTCTTACCGCATCAGCGCCAAGGCTCTTTATGACGCCGACCCGGTGTCCAGCGAGCCGCGAACATTCAACGTGAAATTCGCACAGACGCCGGAAATTCTTGTGGTCAGCGATTCACGGGGGGACGTCGCCCATGGGGCAACCACCTATGACAACAGCGTGCTGGTGGCCGGCAGCGCGACGCCAAACCTGCAGATCAAATTGCTGGAAAACAAACAGTCGCTCATTACCCTTGACGTCGACGATAAGGGTGACTGGAACCACCGCCTCAACGATCTGCAAGTTCGCAGCTACAGCCTCACTGCCGAGGCGTTGTACGAGATAGACCCTGCGACCAGTCCGCCGCGGGATTTCGTCGTGGCGCAAGCGGTCACACCGACGATCTCCCGTGTGAGTGACCTGCGCGGTGAGGTCGCCGCCAATGGTACGACCTACTACCGGGCCGTCACCCTGACGGGCAAGGCCAGTCCAAACGAAAAGATCATTCTGCTCAATGCCGGTGCGGCCGTCGAAACGGTGAGTGTCAACGCCAGAGGCGATTGGCAATATGTTTTCAGCAGCCTGAACCTGAGCACTTACCGCCTGACCGCGAGAGGCGATTACGGCAGCAATCCGGAGTCCAGTCCCCCTCGGGTCTTTACAGTTGCAGCCTTTATTTCACCGACGATTACCACAGTCACCGACTCGGTCGGCACGGTGGGACAGAACGAAACGACCTATGACACCGCAGTGACCGTCAAAGGCGAAGCCACCCCGCGCGAGCAGATCCAGATGTACGACAATGGCGCCCCCGTTGGTACGCCGGTCACCGTCAATGCCGATAAACAATGGACAACGTCTGTCACCGGTCTGGCCATCCGCTCGCACAGCCTGACTGCCTTGGCCATGTATGACGTGGTTCCTGTAGAGAGCCCGGCGAGAGCCTTTAACGTCGCCGCCCACATCGCGCCGACGCTGACGTCTGTGCATGACGGCATCAGTGAAATAGGCAATGGCGGGCAAACCAAAAGCACTTCGGTGACCCTGCGCGGTACGGTCACACCGAATCGTCAGGTCCAGATTTACGACAACAACAACCCAAGGCACACGGTGACTGCCGTGGGCAGCGCCTGGAACACTACCTTGTCGGTTGGTTTGGGCGGACATTCGCTGAGAGTAAAAGAGTTGAGTACCGGGCAGGATTCAAATACGCGAACCTTCACTGTGATCTCACCGATTCCGCCGTTGCATTTCAACACGGGCAGCGTGACATTGAGTGGCAGGTGTTACCTCATACCTGACTGGGCTGCATATCCAAACTTCGGTCCTGGCACATATGTACAGCACACGGCAAGCGGCGGAGTTTTTCCCTATCGTTACACGTCGAGTAACAACAACGTCGCCGCGGTAGACGGTTCAGGGTTGGTGACTGTCAGAGGTAATGGAGTCGCAACAATCACTGTCATCGACAACGCAAGCCAGTCCAAGGGCTACAACGTTCATGTCACAGGGGTAAAATTCGTTGTGGGACTGGACGGTGGAAACTGGCACACGATCAGAGACAGGGCAGCAGCCCGAGGAAAGCGATTGCCATCAATGGGTGAGTTGCGGGAAATCCATAACGCTTGGGGTGGTCGTTGGCCGATGGGTGACTATTGGTACTGGGCCGCTGACTCCGCAGGTGGCTGGCCAGCCCGGTACTGGTTAAAAAACCTGGTCAATGGTGCAGAAGCGCACGTCCAGTACTACGGATCCGGCTTGGGAGTGGGCATTGACCCTTAGGGATAAAAAAACGCCCCACAAATCGTGGGGCGCCTTCACTTGGGGTCATCCCGATGGCTCTTTACCAAAAATACCGTAACCCTAGATTCACCCCGTAAGGCTGCTCAATATGCTCCCCTTTGGCATAGTCCAGATCGACATGCATCTGCCACCGCTCGGACATCGCCACAGCCACCCCCGCCCCAAACTCCGCCCGGGAGCCTGACAAATCGTTGTTGAACACGTTGTTGTTGACTTTCACTTCGTTGTTCGAAGCGAACTCGTGAGCAATCGCCGCACGTACATAAGGCTGGGCAACAGCACCGTCGTCGAAACCGAAGTTTCGCCCCACCGTGGCCCCGGCCTTGCCGAGCAGTGAGCGCATGCGATCGCCGTCGGCGTCCATGTCGTTGTCCAGCGTGTAGTGCTTGCCCTGGATCTGCACCGCCGACAGTTGCGCGAACGGTTCGACGAAGTAGTTGTCGGCCAGTTTGATATGCCGACCGAACTCGGCGGAACCGCCTACACCCCAGTTGTCGTAATCGCCTTTGGTGCGGCTGCCATCGCTCAGGTTGACTTTGGACTCGTTACGAAACCGGTTGAACTTGAGCACGCCGTCGAAGTAGTAACCGGTGTCACTGTCGACCCACGTGACATAGGGACCGACGTAGTAACTTTTCACCGTACCCGAGGTTCCGCGATTCAGATCCAGATCGGATTCGCTCGTGCCGGCGAGCACCCCGACCAGCACCTGGCTTTCGCCCACCCGCGCATCGGCGCCGAGGGAGAATCCCTGTTGTGTTTGCTGATAACCGACACCTGACCCATCAGCGACGTCGTGTCTGTTGCTGTAAACACGACTCCACCCTCCGCCCTCGCCACCGTTCAAACGCAACTCACCCATACGGCTGCGCAACGACGACAGCTCGCCATACCAGACGGTTGGCGCTGTGTTGAACAAGGCCAGTACCGAGCGCGCGCCCGGGCTGATGACTTCGGTGGTCGGGTCGAGAAACCACTCCTTCGCTCCCCCCGCGATTTCCCGACTGGCCAAACCGTACGACCAGGTGCCGACATCCACTCTCTGATCGCCGGCCAGCGCAAAGTTCGCTCCATCGCTTGTGCCGGTACGCACTAGCGTCAATTGCTGAGGCGACGCCGCATCCAGCCCCGAAGCCTGCACCGCGAGATCGAACTGCCCCTCTGACTGACCAAGAACATTGAGGAAATCACTCTGCCCGTTGGCAAAATCCCCTTTCATCTCAAACGTGCCGGTACCGGCGAGTGTGCCGACCGTAAGTTGATAGTAGGTCGTGGGTGCCTGGGCTGCGCCGAAAGTAACCCGGCCGCCCTCCAGGCGCATTGCGCCAACAGAGTCATTGCCAGTGAGGGTCCAGTTTGAATTGTCATTGATGTTGACGCTGGCGACCTTGTCCAGACGACCGGTGAATTGCGACTGATCCTGCAGGGTGACGTTGGCCGTCGAGCCGTCCTCAACCAGCACGTCTCCGGTCATATCGCCTCGGTCGAAAATGAAATCAGCCGTGCTGGAACCCGTCACTGAAAAGTTACCAATCAACGTACTGTTGCCAACCGTTACAGCGGCGGTCGAAGCCTCTCGAACCGCCAGCAATTGATTATCGCTACCTTGCAAAGTGGAGTTGTTCAGCACCTCGATGCTGACGTTTGCACCACCGGCAACCTCTATCGCCGGCCCATTGCGCCCCTCTACACTGGCACCGTCCAATACCAGCGCATTGCTGCCTGAAACGGACGAGTCATTGACCATCCGCACACCCGCCCGGTCGCCGCTGATACGAGTACCGTCTGTAGCGTGCACTTCACCGCCGATCATATTCAGGCCGACACTGCCCGCGGCCTGTCCCGTCACTTCACTGCCGATCAGTGTCAGGTTGCTTAACGCGGTTATCTGTATCCCGGCTTCGCCCCCCCTGAATTGACTGTCAGTCGCGGTGACAGTCGACCCTTGCGTCGAAGAGAAAAACCGATTGACCATCATTCCTATCGAGTCGCTGGTGACATCGGCCTGCACAAGATTGCCTTGACTGGCCGTGATGGAAATCCCCTCAATGCCACTTTCAGCATTCACCGTCGCGCCATTGATGTTCAGTGTCGATCCGGAAATCACATTCAGGGTATGAGTCATGGCCTGGGCAAGATTCAGTACTCCGCTATTGCGCACCAGGTAATCAGTGGGCGGCACTGTCGAGTCCACATCCAGCGTACGGTTATCGACGATGACCGCCAACGCGGGTGAACCCAACATAAAAAATGCCGGTATCGCTACCAGCATTCGAAAGCTTCCGGTGGAAGCGACTCTGCGGAATGAAAAGACTTCGGGTTTCATGATTGACTATCCTTCGATTAATTAACTCCGGCAAATTTGTTTGCCAGCCAGACAATTCAGCGTCGAACGATACCGATTGCCACAACCCAACCAACGTAGGATTTTTCTGAAATACGCAGGTGAAAACTCCTTAAATAATTCCTAACAATTTTCCACTGGCTACTCGTTACATATTTGAAAAGGAAGGTACATGCAGTACCTTCCCTGGCGACTTCAGTACTTTTTTAAGGCAGGGGGCATGAACCACCCGACGGATTAACCATATAAACCCTTACCGAATGTTCTGCAGAGGGTGTGTCGCGCCCATCGATAAGAGCCGAGTAGCGTATACCTCCCCACGCGTTTCCCGTGGTCAGGACAGCCGGATCATAGGGGATCCTTACAATGAACCCGTCGGCTGCCTCCTGACCGGAGGGGGTATAGGTAACTTTGGCTTCGGTATCGTCTTTAATTGTACCTGCGGCGTCACTGTAGCCTTGATAAGTGAACGTTAATTCCTGTTCTGCCAATTGAGACTCGCCCCCCGCCACCAATACTTCGACTACTACGCCGGCAACGTCATGCCTTCGCAAAGACGAGCAATTGAGCAAGCCTAAGTCTTGGTCGAGGTGCTGGAACTTCACTTCCGGGACAACACCTGGACGAATAAGCACATCAACATCGGTCGGCATCGAAACATCGACGTTATCGTTTACATCGTGGCCGATTACATAATGGGCCTTGATCGGATTACCGTTACCTGCGCCGTCGAAAACGCGCCATTCAACAGAAAATTCCAATTCGGTTGGAAGCGTAGTACCGATTGTTACAACCCCGCCGTCTCCGGCGTCTACCGGCTCACCCTTCCAGTAAAGTTGTACCTCATCATTCTCCTTGGCCCCGGTATAGAGCGGAGCCGTCACAACTACCGGACCAGTGTTATCCGCCTCCCTCAACTGATTTGGAGCCCCGCCAGAGTCGCCTTGTACTGTCACTCTTGGCAGATCGGGGTTAGGGTTGCCTGGCTTGTCTGGATCAATTGGCTCGCCTGGCTTGCGCAAATCCACGCTGATGTTGTTCAGCTCGATCGGAAGAAGAGGATGAGCGACACCCTTGCGCTTTATCTGATAACTGGCTGTAACAGTCTTCGGGCCCGCATTGTCGTTGAAGACATTGCGGAATGGCACATCGACATAAAAGGGAAACCCGGGAATCGTGAGAGCCGACTGTAACTGGCTATCCCAAGTGACTTCCAACTGATCGCCTTCAATAAAGTTGGTGTATTTCTCTTTAATCCCCACACCAATCGGCTGCTGAGCATCCGCCAGATCAATCAGGTTATCGCTATACAGGGGAATATCCAGCGGCAGCAAATCTGCTGGTGGATCTGTCAGCGTGACGTTCAAGCGTTTATAAGGTGAATGAAGGCTTTTATTGCCCTTGCGATCCGTCACCTGCCAATAAATAGCCCTTAATCCCTCTTCATCGTCCAGCATTGCCGCGGTCAGTTGAAATTCCAGAGGCGTAGTCAGATCCTTACGAATAATTGTTCCAATCAAGGTCGGCAAAGGTACGGAAGTGCCAATAAAACACTCGACTACATCATCGAGCATGCTGCCGACATATTCCTCAACAGTTATCAGCACATGACCATTATCGTCGAGATATTTTTTAGTGATACCGTCACGCTCTACGTCGGCGGGAACAATGACCTCTGTTATCGGCAGCGGCGCACGTCTGTCAACATTAATCTCCACGGGTGTTACTTGACCGATGTTCCCACCTTGATTGAGGAAGTAGCTCAATTCATGTGATCCCTCTTTGTCGGTCAGGTTGGCCGGCAGCGCCATCAAGATCAACTTAATGTCATCGTCAAGAGGCGTTTTGTAGTTAAATCGCGTGAGTGGCAACCTCGTGCCATTCCACATCAACTCAATAAACCCATCCACTGGGGGAAAATTACCTGCTTCTGGAGGCCGAGGCACATTTACTTTTAATGGCAAGCCCTGTAATGAAAGCGGAAGCTGATTTTTATCATCACCTAGAGGAGGCAGCACGGGATTATCAGGGTGTATTTGAGGGGGCTCTGCATCCATATTCGGGGCTGCAAGACGGATTCGCTTATATTCCAGCCGACTTTGCTGTGCAGGGGTGAGTTTTTTATAAACGGTCATTTTATCGCTCCTAGAGAGAACGCCCACGCATACGCAACCACGCAGGCATACGTTTAACACTGGTTGAATTTCTTGCAATCGAAAGGCATTACTCAAGTCAGACACGAAAACGTGAAATTCAGGAACTGCTTATTTCAACAAGCCTGGCAACTTCGCAGACAAGTATTCTGCAAACTTTTGACCCCATCCGGAATTCTCGCAGGGCGAACCGCAGTAATCCTCGCCCTCCTTCTCGGAACAGACAATACCGCTGGGCAGGGTTCTATTAATAATGACGAGCTCCTCTTTTGAACTGCCCACGCCGCCCTTGGCTTTCTTAAGTGTGTAATGACACAGTGCAGAGCCATCATTCACCATAGGGGCAATCAAACGTTCAAAGTCCGCGACATGCACTTCAAAACCGTCACGCGCTTGCGCCTCGCTCAATATCGTGAGGAACTTGTCTGTCACTCCGGGAATAGGCTCAGAGCCATTCAGTCCTTCAGATCCTTGCCAATGCACAGTCACTTCATCATCTTTGTCGAAGGCGGCATTCCCCTCGATTTTCACCCAGACCCCTTTCCAGAGTCGCGGACATGCACAACAGTCAAGAACACCATCCCTGGTTGCATGTGGAAAGGATGGCTCCTTCAGGTTTTCGATTACCACAATCGATACATTGACTGACGTTGGCAGAGCCTGTTGCAGATTGACGTTGTTGCTGGTCGTGTAATAGACCGGTAATGCAGGGTTATCCCGGTCCTGGTCAATGATCGTCCAGGGAATGGTGAACGGCACGCGCTTACCGGCTCCATCACCGGGCTGGACGATATATTGTGCGGCAGGGGTGGTGATTGCTCCCCAGAACAGGCTGATTGTCTGCCCGGCAAGTGGCGCATCAAACAGCGCGAGAATTCCTTCGGCGGGCTCGCCAAAATCATCCGACGTCAGCGTGTTGAGGAGTTTCGAATTGACGCCGTATATTTCCACTTTTGCCAGATCAGGGTTGAGTAATGCCGGGGCATTGGCATGGTCCTGGCCGGCGAGGGTCAAATCTACCGGGACCCGGGTTTCCAGAGAGGATGGCGTGGTGCCTGAAGGACGCCGCACTCTGTAAGTCACCGAAGCCGTCAAGGGCCCCAGCCCCTTGGCTGTCAGGGCTGACCAAGGCACCGGCACGACCACGGGAAAGCCGGAAGGATCAACCGGCGCCGGCGCTAGCAGTGTGCCATTCCAGTCGAGCAGGATTTCGTTGTCACTGCCTGAATTGTCATAACGATCGATTTCTACCGTCACGGCACCCTGAGCCACCGCACCTTCACGGGCATGCTGACGGTCAATCAACCCTCGATCCGACAACGGCACGCGAGGCGGTTTGAGATTTCCGGGCGCCGGGAGCAGATCGACATACAATTCCAACAGTTCTGATCTGGGGCCTTTATTACCCGCCCAGTCTCGTAGACGGTAATAGATATAACGGGTTCCCTGACCCCGATCACGAATGTCCTGTTCGCGCATGGTGATAAACAGTTCGTTACGGTCAATGTCTGTCTGACTGAATTCCTGTTCGTCAATCTCGGTTTCCGAATCGGAAGGTTTATCCGTATCGGTCCAGAAATAAATGGCTCTGTCCCGGGCTTTTATTCCCACATAACTGCGCACTTGAAAACGAACCTGTCCATGTTCCTTCAAGTAGTCGTCGGTAATATTGCCGACGACATCCAGCATTTCCAGCACGGCGGGTTCCTGACCATCATCCGGGGCCACCCGGTCCACAGTAATACGTTTTTTCTCGGACTCAGCAGGGTTGCCCCCCTGGATCAGGATGTAAGACAGGTCGTAGATGCCATTGTCCAGATAGTCTCTGGGCACTGATACGATCTTGTTCCCAGGGTCGATGGGAACTGGAAATTTAAATTCATTGACTTCGCGAAAGGCATCCCCAAAAGGGCGGAATCCCACTTTGATCACATCAGGTCCGAGATCAGGATCGGTTGAGAAGTTCCACGCTGGAACAATCAACTGCAGATCACGGTTCAACTCCGTACGCGGCAACAGTCCGTCGGGACTCTCTGCACCGTGTTCGTCCTTGAGAATGACCGGCACTTGCGGAACCGGCAAAGCGGTGACCCCTGATGGTTGCGGATTTGCACTGTGCGGGCCTTGTGTGTGTTCCGGGGGCTGCATGTAGGACGCTCCGCGACAATTGATCAAACGCTGGTGTGCGGGTATCGACACGTTGATACCGCTGCTGCATGGGTTCGATTTAATGCGCAATGGCGGGTGCTGCCTACTGTCAGAAATTACAGGTTTCGCTACCGCTTGTCGGAATTAGCTCCCGGCTTAGTCCCATTAAACGGAATGTTGGTCAGTTGTCTCGCAGACGGGGATTTCGAGCTACACGACCTTGCTTCACTGCCTGCAGCTACGCCAGAATCCGCCGGCTGTGCGCTTGGGGGACGGATTATATTGAGGGTCGGTCGCTGACGAATCAGTGATCGGATTTGACCGTCCGCCCAACATCAAGGCGCATCAGCCTGCTCGCGAAGACTGACGGAATACAACGCCTTGCCTCCAGGCAGAAAAAAACCGCCGCCCCGGTTGAACGGGACGGCGGGTTTTGTCGTTTCAAACTGCGCTTACACCGTATCCACCTTTAACGAATGATCATTGAGCATTCCGCTGATGATCGTCGCCGTGTCATGCCCGCCAGCCACCATCCCACCCGCCCCCGGCGTCACGCCGTAGTGGCTGGCGAGGTTGACGCCAGCGAGGTCGATGGTCTGGTTCGGCGTGGCGCCGGCCATGGCGCTGATGTCGATGCTGGTCATCACCGAAGCACCACTGCCGCTGACGGTGAAGTGCAGGTAGTCGTCCAGCGACGCGGTGCTGGTGTTTTCGCCTTGCAGCAGTTGCGACAGGTCGAGTTTGTCGGTGCCGGGGGTGAAGTCGGTGATCAGGTCGTGGCCGCTGTTGCCCTTGAGCCACTGGAAGGTGTCGGCCCCTGCCCCGCCCGTCAGTGTATTGTTGCCCATGCCACCGATCAGCAAGTCATCGCCAGCGCCACCGTTGAGGAAGTCGTTGCCGAGGCCACCGTTGATCACGTTGTTGTTGCCATCGCCGGTGAGGCTGTCGTTGAAGTTGGAGCCGAGCAGGTTTTCGATGCCGGTCAGCGTATCGGTACCGGCGCCGAAGGTGTTTTGCGCACCAAGCAGGCCGAGGTTGACGGTGACCGCAGCCGTGGCGTGGGCGTAGCTGGCGGTGTCGCTGCCGGTGCCGCCGTCGAGCAGGTCATTGCCGGCGCCGCTGTAGAGCAAATCGTTGCCGGCGCCGCCGTGCATTTCGTTGTTGCCGGATCCGCCGCTGAGTACGTCGTTGCCATCGCCGGCATTGATCACGTTGTTGCCGCTGCCCGCCACCAAGACATCGTCGCCAGCCGTGCCGGTCAGAGTGTGGCCGTCCTGATAGCTGATGCTGACGTTGGCCGTGTCGCTGCCGCCGTGGTTGTCGTTGGCGGTGTAAGTGCTGTGATAGTCCGGCGTAATGTCATGGGCCCCGGCGTAGTTGAGGGTCATGGTCAGTTGATAGTTTTCCCCCGCGTTCGGGTTGCCGGTGCCCGTAGGATTGGCAATGTTGGTGATGTGGATCTGATAGATACCATCGGCCGACGCGGTCAGGGTTTGCCCGTCCGCCAGCGCCATCCAGGCGCCGCCGTTGAGCGAGTACTCCATGCCGACATGACCGGCAGCGAGGTTGTGATCCAGATTGAGGGTTTCGCCCTGACGCAGGTGGACGGTGATGCGGTCTTCATCGTTGGCGTTGCTGTTGCTCACCATGCCGAGATAACCGCTGACTACCAGCACGGCGGTCATGGTCGCGGCATTGGCGCTGAAGGCGCTGCGCACATTGGCCAGGTTCTGGTTGGCCGAGTTATTGGTCTGCCCGGTGAAGCCGATCAGGCCGGTACCGGTGAAGTCCGCCGCTTTCGACACCCACCCGGTGTTGAAACTGGTTGGCGTCGCGCTGAGGGCGTCGCCGTTCGGATCGGTGTCGTTGGCCAGCAACAGCTCGCCCGGCACCACGATGTTGCCCGAGAGCACGTTGGTGATGACGTGATCGTCCATCGCCACGGGCGGCGCGTTGGGAATCACTTTCACCGTCAGCGTGGAGCTGGCGAGGTCGCCGTCGTTGTCGCTGACGCTGAAGCCGATGTTTTCGGTGATCACCACGGCGGTGGTTTTCTGCGAGGTGTAGCTGTATTCGCCGGTATCCAGGTTGATCACCAGCGTGCCACTGTTGTTGGTGGCGATGCTGACGGTGTTGTTCGCCGTGTTGAAGGTGCCGTGGTTGGCGCCGCCGCTCGCGGTCAACGACCCCTGGCCACCGAGGGCTTTTGGATCGTAGGTGTAGGTGGTGCCGTCGACCATGATGGATTTGATGAAACCGCCATCGGCGCCGAACGAACCGCCCTCGCCCAGCAGCGAACCGGTGACCGGCGCGCCCTGCACGGTGCCGGACAATACCGAGTTGAGCTGGTTGAGATCGGTGACCACCACCGCATTGGTGTTGGTGTGGCTGATACCGTCGTAGGCCAGCGGATCGAGGTAGGCGTTGCTCACACCGTTGCCCAAGCCAATGGCGTAGTTCTTGATGTTGTTGGCATCGAGGAAGTTTTTCAGCGCGGCTTCGTCAGCGCTGCCGATGTCGCCCTCGTTGGGCTTGCCGTCGGAGAAGAAGTAGCCGACGTTCTGCGCCCCGGTAAGTTTGCCTGAGGTGTTGAACGCGTTCTGCATCACCGCCACGGCAGCGTCGTAGTTGGTGCCGCCGCCGGCATTCAGACCCGCAAGCAGCGTCTTGGCGGTGGCGACATCGACCCACACCGTGGTGCGGTCGGCGGCATTGCTGCTGAATGTCACCAACTGCACTTTCACATCGCCCAGATCATCGTACTTGTCGAGCAGGGCACCAATGGCCTGCTTGGCCAGCGCCAGCCGCGACAGACCAGGTACACCGGAGGCATCGGCCATGCTGCCGGAGATGTCGAGGACGATGAGCACGTTGGAATCGATCTCCACCGCCGTCACCGAACGATCCGAGGCAACAGCTTTCGGCACGTCGTCGACGATGTTCACCACGAGGGTGCTGGTGGTGGCGTTGCCCAGCGCATCGGTGGCTTTGTAGGTGAACGTTTCGCTGAGGGTGTTCGGCCCGTCGTTGGCGTTCGGCGCGGTTTTCGGCGCCGAGGTCAGCGTGTAAGTGTAGGTGCCGTCGGCGTTGAGCTGCAGTTGTCCGTAGCTGCCGGTGGCGTTGCCGACCAAGGTGTACGTGATCGCGCCGCTGCCGCCGCTGACCGAACCGACCAGCGTGCCGGAGGCGGTTTCGCCGGTATTGCCCGGATCACTGCCGGTGACTGTGCCGGGGGCGAGATCCAGGCCATCCTTGCTCAGGTCGAGGGCTTTTTCGTAGACGGTGACGTCGGTGTCGCTGACGGCAGTCAGGCAACTGTTGTGCACGTCGATGGTGATCGTCGTGGTGCTTTCGTCGCCATCGGCATCGCGCACGGTGTAGGTGAACACATCCACCGCGCCCGGGCCGTTCACCACATTGGGATTGCTGTGATAGACCGCGTTGCCGTTGGCATCCAGGGTCAGATAGCCGTAGGTGCCGTTGATCTGCGAATTGAGTCCGCCGATGGCCGACGTCGAGGTGTCGGCACCGGCGCGCACGCCGACCACTGCGCCTGTGGCCGCCGGGCCGTCAGCACCGCCGATGTCGTTGTCCAGCACATTGCCGCTGACGGTGCCGCCCTCCGCCACCGAAGCCGCGTCCGCATGCGCGGTGGGCAAATCATCGACAATATTGACGTTGATCTGACCGCTGGACGTGCTGCCATCGGTGTCAGTCGCCACGACCTCGAAATTCTCGCTAAGGCTATTGGCACCGTTGGCGTTCGGATGGGCTTCGTTGTCGGCCAGGGTGTAGCTGTAACTGACCACACCGGTAGCCGGGTCGTAACCGGTGATGGTGAAGGTGCTGCCCAGCGGCGAGACCACGGACTGCGGCAAACCGGCGGCGACGCCGTTGCTGATCACGGCAATACCACCGACCGTCAGGGTTTGCAGGCCATCGAGAGCGGTCACGGTGAAGCTGCCGCTCTGGGTCAGCGCCGAGGCATTGGGAGTGCTGCCGTCGCTGAGGTTTTTCTCGTAGACGCTGAGCTCGCCGCCCTTCACGTTGAGGCCATCGAGGCACACCGGATCGTCATTGTTGTGGATGTTCAGCACCAGGTTTGCAGTGCTGGTGTCACCGTCGGAATCGGTGATGGTGTAGGCGAAGGTTTCCGTGCCGTTGCCGCCGCCGTGGAGGTTTTTGAAGTCAGCGTCGTTGGCATCCAGCGTGTAGGTGTAAGTGCCGTTGGCGTTGAGTACCAGCGTGCCGTAGGTGCCGGTGAAGGTGCCGGCGGTCACCGGGCCACTGGCGACGCGGTCGGCGCCTTGCACGTCGTTGTCGAGGACGTTGCCGGTCAGGGTCAACTGGGCTTCGGTCGCGTTATTGGCGTTGCTGTCGTTCAGCGCTTTCGGCACGTCATCGACGATGCTCACAACGATGCTGCTGGTGACGACGTTACCCAGCGAATCGGTCGCCTGATAGGTGAAGGTTTCGCTCAGGCTATTGGCGCCGTCGTCGGCATGCGGCGTGGTCGTCGCGGGTGAAGTCAGGGTGTAGGTGTAAGTGCCATTGGCATTGAGAACGATCTGTCCGTAATTGCCGGTGGCGCTGCCGACCAGCGCATAGCTGATCGCGCCGACCGCGCCAGTGACCGAACCGACCAGCGTGCCGGAGGCGGTTTCACCAGTACTGTTCGGATCGCTGCCGACCACGCTGCCCGCCGCCAGATCCTGGCCGTCCTGGTTCAGGTCGAGGGCTTTTTCGTAGACGGTGACGTCGGTGTCGCTGAACGCTTTCAGGCAGCTGTTGTAGACATCGATGGTGATCGTCGTAGTGCTTTCATCACCATCGGCATCGCGCACGGTGTAGGTGAATATGTCCACCGCGCCCGGGCCGTTCACCGTGTTGGGATTGCTGTGATAAACCGCGTTGCCGTTGGCATCCAGGGTGAGGTAGCCGTAGGTGCCGTTGATCTGCGAATTGAGTCCACCGATGGCCGACGTCGAGGTGTCGGCACCGGCGCGCACGCCGACCACTGCACCGGTAACCGCCGGGCCATCCGCGCCGCCGATATCGTTGTTGAGCACATTGCCGCTGACGGTGCCGCCCTCCGTCACCGAAGCCGCGTCCGCATGGGCGGTCGGCAAATCGTCGACGATGTTGACGTTGATCTGGCCACTGGCGTTGCTGCCATCGGTGTCGGTCGCGACGACGTCGAAGTTTTCGGTGAGGCTGTTGGCGCCGTTGGCGGTTGGATGGGCTTCGTTGTCAGCCAGGCTGTAGCTGTAACTGACCACGCCGGTCGCCGGGTCATAACCGGTGATGGTCAAGGTGCTGCCCAGCGGCGTGATCACCGATTGCGGGAAACCTGCGGCCACTCCATTGGTGATCACCGCGATGCCGCCAACCGTGAGGGTCTGCAGACCATCGAGAGCACTGACGGTGAAAGTGCCGTTCTGGGTCAGCGCGGGCGTGTCGGGGCTGGTGCCGTCGCCGAGGTTTTTCTCGTAGACGGTGAGCTCGCCACCGTTGACGTCGAGGCCATTGAGCAGCACCGGGTCGTCGTTGTTGTGGATGTTCAATACGAGATTGGCAGTGCTGGTATCGCCGTCGGCATCGGTGATGGTGTAGGCGAAAGTCTCGGTGCCATTGCCGCCGCCGTGCAGGTTTTTGAAATCGGCGTCGTTGGTATTCAGCGTGTAGGTGTAGGTGCCGTCAGCGTTCAGAACCAAAGTGCCGTAAGTGCCGGTGAAGGTGCCGGGCGTGACTGGTCCTGTGGGTACGCGATCAGCGCCTTGTATGTCGTTGGTCAGAACATTGCCGGTCAACGTCAGCTGGCTTTCTGACGCGGTTCCGTTGCTGTCATCGTTGGCTTTCGGCAGGTCGTCGACGATGTTGACGTCGAGGGTGCCGGTGGCCGTCGTGCCGTTGTCATCAACGACCGTAACCGCAAACTGCTCAGGCAGATTATTCGCGCCGTTGGCATCCGGATGCGCTTCGTTGTCGGCCAGGGTGTAGCTGTAACTGACCACACCGGTTGCCGCGTTGAAACCGGTTATGGTCAGCGTGCTGCCCAGTGGCGTGGTGATCGATTGCGGAAAGCCTGCGGCCACGCCATTGGTGACCACGGCGATACCGCCGACGGTCAGCGTGGTGACGCCGTCGAGTGCGGTGATGGTGAACGTGCCGTTTTGCGTCAGCGCACCAGCCTCCGGGGCGCTGCCATCGCTGAGGTTTTTCTCGTAAACCGTCAGCTCGCCGCCAGCGACGTTCAGGCCGTCGATGGTCACCGGGTCGTCGTTGTTATGAATTTGCAGAACAAGATTGGCGCTGCTGGTATCGCCATCGGCATCGGTGATGGTGTAGGCGAAGGTCTCGGTGCCGTTGCCACCGCCGTGCAGGTTTTTGAAATCGGCGTCGTTGGTATTCAGCGTGTAGGTGTAGGTGCCGTCAGCGTTCAGAACCAAAGTGCCGTAAGTACCGGTGAAGGTGCCGGGCGTGACTGGGCCGGTGGGCACCCGGTCAGCGCCTTGTGTGTCATTGGTCAGGACATTGCCAGTCAGGGTCAATTGGCTTTCTGACGCGGTGCCGTTGCTGTCGTCGATGGCTTTCGGCAGGTCGTCGACGATGTTGACGTCGAGGGTGCCGGTGGCCGTCGTGCCGTTGTCATCGACTACCGTGACCGCGAACTGCTCAGGCAGATTATTCGCGCCGTTGGCATTCGGATGCGCTTCGTTGTCGGCCAGGGTGTAGCTGTAACTGACCACACCGGTTGCCGCGTTGAAACCGGTGATGGTCAGCGTGCTGCCCAGTGGTGTGGTAATCGACTGCGGAAAGCCTGCGGCCACGCCATTGGTGACCACGGCGATACCGCCAACGGTCAGCGTGGTGACGCCATCGAGTGCGGTGATGGTGAACGTGCCGTTTTGCGTCAGCGCACCAGCATCCGGAGTGCTGCCATCGCTGAGGTTTTTCTCGTAAACCGTCAGCTCGCCGCCAGCGACGTTCAGGCCGTCGATGGTCACCGGGTCGTCGTTGTTATGAATTTGCAGAACAAGATTGGCGCTGCTGGTATCACCGTCGGCATCGGTGATGGTGTAGGCGAAAGTCTCGGTGCCGTTGCCGCCGCCGTGCAGGTTTTTGAAATCGGCGTCGTTGGTATTGAGGGTGTAGGTGTAGGTGCCGTCAGCGTTCAGAACCAAAGTGCCGTAAGTACCGGTGAAGGTGCCGGGCGTGACTGGGCCGGTGGGCACACGGTCAGCGCCTTGTATGTCATTGGTGAGGACGTTGCCGGTCAGGGTCAGCAAGGTTTCCGAGGCAACGCCGTTGGCGTCATCAAACGCTTTGGGCACATCGTCAGTGATGTTCACGTCCAGCGTGCCAGTGGCGCTGTCGCCATTGCTGTCGGTGGCGATCACGGTGAACTGTTCGCTGAGGTTGTTCACGCCATCGCCGGCCGCATGGGTCTCGTTGCCGGTGAGGGTGTAGCTGTAGCTGACCGTGCCGGTCGCCGGGTTGTAGCCGGTGATGGTCAGGGTGTTGCCGAGCTGCGTAGTGATCGATTGCGGAAAGGCGATCGGCACGCCGCCAACGATCACGTTGATGCCGCCGATGCTCAGGCTGTTCAGACCATCCGGCGCCGAAACGCTGAAGCTGCCACTCTGGGTCAGAGCGCCCGGATTGGCCGCTGTACCGTCAGGCAGATTGGCTTCATTGAGGTTCAGCTCGCCGCCCGCTGCGTCAAGGCCATTGAGGATGACCGGGTTGTTCACCGCTGGCGGTGGCACCACGACCGGCGCTGGGGTGTCGTCGCCAGTGTCGTTGTCCGCGTCGCGGCGATAATCGGGAAATTCGGGGATGCCATTGAAACCGGCAGTTGGGAAACCGATCACCGGATCGACCCGGCCGCCGACTTCGGTCAGCAGAACGAAGCTGTGCCCGCCGCCCAGTTCACCGGTATTGCCGGTGGGCGCGTTGGGGCCGGCAGCGGTGGCTTCGGCGGTTTTACTCGGGTCTTCACCGGCGGCGATGGCTTTCTGGATCTGCTCGACATCGGTCAGTTGCGCCTGGCTCGGGGTCTGCGCTTCGTCGACGTTCACCGGCACAGCCTGATCGGCCAGCAGTTGCCCGGTCATGGTGATGCTGCTGCCACGGCCGAGGGTCAATTCCTCGCCATTTTGCAGTTTCACCGCCACCGCGCCTTCCGCGCCGGTGATCAGTTGATCGCCGGCGTACAAACGATCGCCTTCGAACAGCGGACGTTTGATGCCATCGCTCGCCTGAGCGAACACCTGACCAATGACTTTTGTGACCGTACCGATGAGCGTTGCCATGTGAAATCCTCCGCTGCCGACCACCGTCGGCACTCGTTCGCGAAGCAGCCCATGGCTCAATCGGGTTGCCGGGGGCGACGCTCGCACCCTCGACAGTTCGTTTCGCAGGCCCGTTTTGAAGAGGATTGTCAGCGCTATTAAGCACTTGCCAACCCTGTTCAATTCATCGACCCACTAGCGCTACGTAACGGCGGTGACTCATCCAAGTGACAAAAATCTGTCGCTCATTTGCCGCTACGCGTCCCTCCCCTTCAGCAGTACTTCGCAGTGTCTCGCAAAGTGAATGGAACTTTCCTCAAGCCTTATCGAGCTCCCTAAAGCGCATAAAACAAAGGCTTTCGAGCTGAACAATGTGCTGCTTTTGAAAAACCGCATAAGTTTTTTTTGGAATAAGCCTTATGAAAATTTTTTCTTAGCTACGCTCTAGGATGTTCTTAGCTCTGTTGTTACAAGAGTGAAACGCTTACACCCTAAATTTACGTCAAATATTTGGCGACGGTAACACAACATTGAGATCCAGGGAGATGCACCCATGCGCGTTTTAACCCCCCTCTGCAGCGCGGTTTTGCTGGCCATGGCTTGCACTTCCCAAGCCCAGGCGATGAACCTCACCGAGGCGATTCAAAGCACTATCGCCACCCACCCGGAACTGGCTTCGCGCGTGGACGCTCGCCTGTCGGCAGATGAACAGGTGAAAGTGGCCAAGGGCGGGTTCTATCCGTCGGTCGACTTGAACGCTGCCTACGGTCGCGGCTACAGCGACAACACCAACACCCGCGCCTTCGGTAATCACAACACCGAAATTCTCAATTACACCCAATCGGAGCTGCGCTTGCGGCAGATGATCTTCGACGGGTTCAACACCGCCAACGAGGTCGAGCGCACCAAGGGCGTGTCCAACTCCCGCGCCTATTACGCGCAAGGCACCGCACAGGATCTGGCCCTGCGCACCATTGAGGTCTACCTCGAAGTGCTCAAGCGTCGTGAGCTGGTGACACTGGCCAAGAACAACCTGCAGGCGCACTTGCGGGTCAACGATCAGATCGGCCTGCGCACCGAGCGCGGCATTGGCAGCACCGCAGACTCCGATCAATCGGTCGCCCGTCGTGCGCTGGCGCAGAACAACCTCGACACCGCCGAGGTCGATCTGGCCGATGCCGAATCGAATTTCTACAGTGTGGTCGGACGCATGCCCGACGAGCTGGAAACCCCGGCCTCGACCCGTGGCGAACTGCCGCCGGACCTGCGTGAAGCGCAGCAGAGCATGGTCGACAACAACCCGTACCTGAAATCGGCCCAGGCTGACGTGCAGTCCGCCGAGAGCCAGTACGAAGTGGCCAAGTCGCCGTTCTATCCACGCTTTGACGCGGAGGCGGCAGTCGGCGCCAACAACAACGTGCAGGGCGATGAAGGCCACGACAACGAATGGCGGGTTGGCGTGGTGATGAACTACAACCTGTTCCGTGGCGGCAGCGACAAGGCACGTCTGGCCGCGAATGCCCACGACATCAACCAGGCGATGGACATCCGCAACAACGCCCTGCGTCAGCTCAACGAGAACATCCGTCTGGCCTGGAACGCCATGGAAAACGCCAAGAAGCAGACGCCGACCGCCCGCGAATACGCCGAGACCACCAAACGCGTACGCGCCGCTTATCAGGACCAGTTCGGCCTTGGCCAACGCACCCTGCTCGACCTGCTCGACAGCGAAAACGAGCTGTACAACGCCAACCGTCGCTACACCGAAATCCGCTACACCGAGGAATACTCGATGTACCGCGTCTTGGCGAACATGGGCCAACTGCTGAGCAAACAACGCGTAGTGCTGCCGGCTGATGCGATTGCCACCACCGAAGTGAAAAACCAGGCGCGCCTGCCCGAGTTGAAGTAGATCCGTGCAGGAGTTGCCGAAGGCTGCGATCTCTGATCGTTCCCACGCAGAGCGTGGAAACGATCAATTGTGGCGAGGGAGCTTGCTCCCGCTTGAGTGCGCAGCGCTCATTCTTTGCGCATGACTGAAGTCTGGGGCTGCTGCGCAGCCCAGCGGGAGCAAGCTCCCTCGCCACAGAGTTATCGAGTCGTCTTCAGGAGAGGCAATCACTATGACCAGCATGGAACCCGGCGCCACCGGGGTCGATCCGCGCTTGAGCTTCGATGATCCGTTACTCGACGGTCTGCTGATCCTCTGCAAGCTGCACGGCGCCACGGTCAGTCGTGCCAGCCTGAGTGCCGGGCTGCCGTTGAACAAACAACGCCTGAGCCTGGATCTGCTACCCCGTGCGGCGGCGAGGGCCGGGTTGCAGGCGCGGTTATTACGGCGTGACTTGAAAGACATTTCGCCGCTGAACCTGCCGATCCTGTTGCTGCTCAACGATGGCCGCACCGCCGTGCTGCGCCGGTTTGGCGAGGACGGCAAAGCCCTGCTGCTGCCCAGTGAAGCCGATGGCGGCGAGCAATGGGTCAGTCGCGAAGAACTCAACGAGCACTACAGCGGCCAGGCGTTGTTCGCCCGCCCGCGACATGAACTCGAAGACCTGCGCGCGCCGCTGGTGCCACGGGTGCATGCGTGGTTTCGCGACACCCTGAAACTGTCGAAATGGCTGTACAGCGATGCGATCCTCGCCAGTTTCCTGATCAACCTGTTGGGCCTGATGGTGCCATTGTTCGTCATGCAGACCTACGACCGCGTGGTACCGAATCAAGCGACCTCGACCTTGTGGGTGCTGTCGATCGGCTTGCTGATCGGCACCGGTTTCGAACTGGTGCTGCGCGTGGTGCGTGCACACCTGCTCGACACCGCCGGGAAAAAAACCGATGTGATCCTCTCGGCCACTTTGTTCGAGCGCATCACCGGCATGTCGATGAAAGCGCGGCCAGCGACCATCGGCGGATTCGCCCAGAGCATTCATGACTTTCAGGGCCTGCGTGAATTCCTCACCGCCGTGACTCTGACCAGCCTGATCGACTTGCCCTTCGTGGTGTTGATGCTGGTGGTGATCGGCCTGCTCGGCGGCTGGCTGGTGGTGATTCCGCTGCTGGCGTTTCCAATCACGATCATCTTCGCCATGGCGATTCAGGTGCGCCTGCGCGACACCGTGCAGAAAAGCCTGAGCCTCGGCGCCGAGCGTCAGGCGCTGCTGATCGAAACCCTCGGCGGCCTGGAAACCCTCAAGGCCTGCGGCGCCGAAAGCGAGCGCCAGCACAAATGGGAAAGCACCCACGGCGCCCTCACCCGCCTCGACAGCCACGCGCGCAACCTGTCGGCGCTGGCCACCAATGGCACCCTGTTCATTCAGCAGTTTTCCGGGATGGCGACGATTGTCGCCGGGGTCTACAGCATCATCGCTGGCAACCTCAGCGTCGGCGCACTGGTCGCCACCTACATGCTCGGCAGCCGTGTGCTCGCCCCGCTCGGCCAGATCGCCGGGCTGATCACCCGTTACCAGCAAGCGCAACTGACCATGAAAAGCACCGATGCGCTGATGGCCCTGCCGCAGGAACGCGACGGCAAACAACGGCCACTGGAGCGCACGCAGTTGCAGGGTGCGCTGGATGTCAGCGGCGTGACCTTTCATTACCACGGCCAGAATGCGCCAGCGCTGAGCGAGGTCAGCTTCAGCCTGAAACCCGGGGAGCGGGTCGGCATCATCGGCCGCAGCGGCTCGGGCAAAAGTACCTTGGCGCGGTTGGTCATGGGCTTCTACGAAGCGGAGGAAGGCCAGTTGCTGCTCGACGGCCTCGACCTGCGCCAACTGGACGTGGCTGACCTGCGCCAGCAGATCGGTTATGTCGCCCACGACCTGCCGCTGCTGGCCGGCAGCCTGCGCGACAACCTGACCCTGGGTGCGCGCTACATCAGCGATTCACGCATGCTCGAAGTCGCCGAACTGACCGGCGTCACCGAACTGGCCAGGCAACATCCGCAAGGCTTCGACCGGCCGGTGGGCGAACGCGGGCAACTGCTTTCCGGCGGCCAGCGCCAGGCAGTGTTGCTGGCCCGGGCATTACTGCTCGATCCGCCGATCATGCTGCTCGACGAACCCACCAGCGCCATGGACAACAGCAGCGAAGATGCGCTGCGGCAGAAACTGCATGGCTGGGTGCAAGGCAAAACCCTGCTGCTGGTCACTCACCGCACCTCGATGCTGAGCCTGGTGGACCGGTTGCTGGTGCTGGACAACGGCCGGGTCGTCGCTGACGGCCCGAAAGAAGCGGTCATCGATGCACTGCGCAAGGGCCGAGTCGGCTCGGCGGCAGTTTAGATACGTTCACTCGACTCATGATCTACACGCCCCCTGTGGCGAGGGAGCTTGCTCCCGCTGGGTTGCGCAGCAGCCCCAAGGATTTTGTGGGCGCTACGCACCCAAGCGGGAGCAAGCTCCCTCGCCACGGAGTACTCAGTTTGACGATCTTTTAAGAGGGGGACCGCCCCATGTCCGCTGCTTCAGAAAACCAGCCTCGCGGCTACTTCGACAGTTTCGGCAAAAGCGCCGAAGCCGAGTTCATGCCGGAAACCGCCGGCGCGGCGTTGCAGGATTCGCCGCGCAAATCGCGGATCACCGTGTGGCTGGCGGCAGCGCTGCTGATCGCCGCCCTGGTCTGGGCCAAGTTCGCCGTGCTCGAAGAAGTGACCATGGGCGAAGGCAAGGCGATTCCGTCGAGCAAGGTTCAGGTGATCCAGAACCTGGAAGGCGGCATCGTCACCGAGATTTTCGTCCGCGAAGGTCAGATGGTCGGCAAGGGCGACACCCTCCTGCGTCTGGATGACACGCGCTTTCGCTCGAACAAGGGTGAAAGCGAAGCCGACCGTTACGCCCTGACGGCGCAGGTCGAACGCTTGTCAGCAGAGGCCGAAGGACGCCCCTTCAAGCTTTCTGCCGAAGTAATCGCCAAGGCACCGCAAGTCGCCGAGGACGAGCGCTCGCTGCACGAACAGCGTCAGCGCCGCTTGGCCAGCGAACAGCGCACCCTCAGCGAACAGCTGCGCCAGAAAACCCAGGAGCTGGCCGAATTTCGCTCCAAGCAGGGCCAGTTCAGCTCGAGCCTGGCGCTGCTGCAACAAGAGATGAACATGTCCGAACCGCTGGTGAAAACCGGCGCCGTGTCACCGGTGGAAATCCTCCGGCTCAGACGCAGCGCGGTGGAGATCCGTGGTTCGCTGAACGCCACCACGCTGGCGATTCCCCGCGCCGAATCAGCCATCGCCGAGATCCGCAGCAAGATCGACGAATCCGAGCAAACCTTCCGTTCGGAAGCGGCAAAAGAGCTGAATGAGAAACGCACCGACCTGTCGAAAATCACCGCCTCGAGCATCGCCATCGACGACCGCGTCAGCCGTACTACGGTGACCTCGCCGGTACGCGGGGTGATCAAGCAGATGAAGGTCAACACCATTGGCGGCGTGGTTCAGCCGGGCAGCGACATGGTCGAAATCGTGCCGCTGGAAGACAACCTGCTGATCGAAGCCAAGGTCCGCCCGCAGGACGTCGCGTTCCTGCATCCGGGCCAGAAAGCCATGGTCAAGTTCAGTGCTTACGACTACACGATTTACGGCGGGCTGAGCGCCAAACTGGAGCTGATCGGCGCCGATACGATCACCGACGACAAGGGCAACAGCTTCTATCTGATTCAGGTGCGCACCGACAAGAATCACTTGGGCGGCGATGTGAAACCGCTGCTGATCATCCCGGGGATGGTGGCGACGGTGGACATTATTACCGGCGAGAAAAGCGTACTGGATTACCTGCTCAAACCGGTGTTGAAGGCGCGGACCGAGGCGATGCGGGAGCGCTGAGCCGGGCTCGACTCAACCCTGTGGCGAGGGAGCTTGCTCCCGCTCGACGGCGCAGCCGTCGTAAAACCTGTTGGCGGAGTCTGCCTGACTCAATCAGGTGAAGGGTCTTGGGTCTGCTGCGCAGCCCAGCGGGAGCAAGCTCCCTCGCCACAGCGCCCCCTATTGCGGCCCATGGTTCCTCTCATAAGTCTCCTCCCCCATCGCCGCAATCTGCCCTTCAATCAACGCCTCAAACGGCTTGAGTAACGGCGCAAACGTCGTTGGCGCTTCAAGTGTTTCCAACGCCTGCACAATTGCCTCGATAGTCGATAACGCCCCCGGCCCCGGTGCCTTGCGCAAGCGATAGCGCGACACGCCACCTTCGGCCAACGTCACCCGTGGCAACGCCGCCAGCAGCGGATTGAGGTGCAACATCTTGCGCGCCTTGCGCCATGTTCCATCCGGCACCACCAGCAACAGCGGCTCGTCTGACGCGGTGTAGGCCTGCAACGGCTGTGCGTCCTCAGCCGGAAACAACAATCGCGTTTGATAACCCGGCCGGTTCAGCAGCGTCGGCAAATCCTCGAACACTTCACCGACAATCAGCTCGGCATTGCTCAGGCCAAGCGCCGCCAGGCGCGCGGTATTGAGCGCGTGACTGACCTCATTCGGGTGCTGCAGCAGCAATACCCGGGTGCGGCTGTCGAGGTGCGGAATCAACGGGCACAGACAATGGGTCAGGGGGCGCAGGCAGCGCGGGCATTGGGGTCGGGACATGATGGGTTAAGCCTGATTCAATTGCGCTTTGAGCAAATCACGGAAAGTCTGGATCAGCGGCTCGCGACTGCGACCGCGGCGCATGATCATCGAAAACGGCGCCTGATAACCGAAAGTTGCTGGCAGCAAGACACGCAGATCACCCTTGTCGGCCCAGGCCTGCGCATAGTGTTCCGGCAGATATCCGATGTACGCGCCGGAGAGCACCAGAATCAGCTGCGCTTCCATGCTTTCCACGGTCGCGGCGCTGTGTTTGAAACCGTGCCGCGCCAGTTCCGCCTGACTCCAGTAACCGCGCCCGACCATCCGTTGCTGGGTGATGACCTGCTCGGGGATGCGCCGCTCGTTGAACAGCGGATGACGACTGCTGCAATACAGCCAGTGCTGCTCGCGGTACAACGGCATGTAGACCAGACCGCTCATGCGCGTGGAAAACGCGCCGATGGCCAGATCGAGGCGATTGTCCTGCACCCCAAGTTGCAACTCATAAGGGCTCATCACCGACAGGTGCAAATGCACCGCCGGGTGTTCCTGACTGTAGGCGCCGATGGCCTCGGCGAACGGCAAGGCCTTGTCGCTGACCGTCGAGTCGATCACCCCGAGGTTGAGCGTGCCGCGCAGTTCGCCCTTGAGCGCGGCGGCGTATTGCTCGAAGCCTTCAAGCTCGGCAAGCAGGCGCAGGGTTTCCTGATGGAACAATTCGCCCTTGCTGGTCAGGCTGAACCCGCCGCGCCCACGATGGCACAGCACCAGACCGAGCGCGGCCTCGAGTTGGCTCATGTAGGTGCTGATCGCCGAGGTCGAGAGATTGAGTTCCTGCTGCGCATTGGCGAAACCCTGATGGCGTACGACGCTGACGAAAATGCGCAAGAGTTTCAGGTCGGGTAAAGCGTTGGCCATCAAAGACTCCACAAAAAGATCTGGAACACCACATCCCTTGTGGCGAGGGAGCTTGCTCCCGCTCGGCTGGGAAGCAGTCGCAAACCCGGTGAATACAGTTCATCTGAAGTACCGAGTCGAATGGTTTCGGGCCGGCTTCGCCGTCCAGCGGGAGCAAGCTCCCTCGCCACAGGTTCATATACACATGGCCAACGAGTCTATCCCGCACTTCAGTATTAGTTTAGAAAAATCTGAACTAAGTTTTTGCCCGTAGCGATTCTTCCCCGCCACTGCATTTCGCATCATCGGCCCCACAGCGGCGTGCGACCTGTGCTCAACGGCGCGCCGACATAAATAAAACAACGACGATGAGGCCCTACCCGTGGACAAGATTCTTCACCAACCACTGGGCGGCAACGAAATGCCGCGCTTCGGCGGCATCGCCACCATGCTCCGACTTCCCCATGTACCGACCGCTGCCGGCCTCGACGCTGCCTTTGTTGGCGTGCCGCTGGACATCGGCACTTCGCTGCGCCCCGGCACGCGTTTCGGGCCGCGCGACATCCGCACCGAATCGGTGATGATCCGCCCGTACAACATGGCCACCGGAGCCGCGCCGTTCGACTCGCTGTCGGTTGCCGACATCGGTGACGTGGCGATCAACACCTTCAACCTGCTCGACGCCGTGCGCATCATCGAAGAAGCCTACGACAACATTCTCGAGCACAATGTTGTTCCGATGACGCTGGGTGGCGACCACACCATCACTCTGCCGATCCTGCGCGCGATCCATAAAAAGCACGGCAAGGTTGGCCTGGTGCACATCGATGCCCACGCTGACGTCAACGACCACATGTTCGGCGAGAAAATCGCCCACGGCACCACGTTCCGTCGCGCCGTCGAAGAAGGTCTGCTCGATTGCGAGCGCGTGGTGCAGATCGGTTTGCGTGCTCAGGGTTACACCGCTGACGACTTCAACTGGAGCCGCGACCAAGGCTTCCGCGTGGTCCAGGCCGAAGAGTGCTGGCACAAATCGCTGGCGCCACTGATGGCCGAAGTGCGCGAAAAAGTCGGCGGCGGTCCGGTCTATTTGAGTTTTGACATCGACGGCATCGACCCGGCCTGGGCGCCCGGCACCGGCACCCCGGAAATCGGCGGCCTGACCACCATTCAGGCGATTGAAATCATCCGTGGCTGTCAGGGCCTCGACCTGATCGGTTGCGATCTGGTAGAAGTCTCGCCCGCTTACGACACCACCGGCAACACCTCGCTGCTGGCCGCCAACCTGCTGTACGAAATGCTCTGCGTACTGCCTGGCGTGGTTCATCGCTGAGGGTCGGGTCATGCACGCACGTGATCAGGTTCTGCAAGCGGCCGCCGATCTGGTGTCCGCCTTCGCCCGTAACGATCGCGAAGCTTATTTCGGCGCGTTCAGCGCCGATGCAAGTTTCGTTTTCTACACCCTCGATCAGCCATTGCTGTCGCGCGATGCCTATCAGGCCTTGTGGGATAGCTGGCGTGCCGAGGACGGTTTCGAGGTGCTGTCGTGCACCTCGAGCAACGCCTTCGTCAGCCTGCAGGGTGACGTGGCGGTTTTCATCCATGACGTGGCCACCGAGCTGCGCATGCAAGGGGAGCAACACTTCAGCCAGGAGCGCGAGACGATTGTTTTCAGAAAACAAGCGTCGAGCCTAGAACAACAAGGCCTATGGCTGGCCTGTCACGAACATTTGTCCGCAATGCCGGAAGGGCTGCCACCCCCTTAGCCAATGGTGACGCTCACGCACGATGAGCGCGCCTGATGATCGGAGCAGATCATGAATAACAACAACAACGAAAAAAGCCTTAGCAGCATTGAAACAAACGGGGTCGAACAGATCCCGGATCATGAGCGCGACGCCCGACCCAGCGACTTGTTTCGCTTGATCTTCGGCGGCGCCAATACGTTTGCCACCGCTGTGCTCGGCAGTTTCCCGGTACTGTTCGGCCTGTCGTTTCAGGCCGGCGTCTGGGCGATTGTCCTGGGTGTGCTGGTCGGTGCGCTGATCCTCGCGCCGATGGGCCTGTTCGGCCCGCTCAATGGCACCAACAATGCCGTGTCTTCCGGTGCGCACTTCGGCGTGCACGGGCGGATTGTGGGTTCGTTCCTGTCGTTGCTGACGGCGATCGCGTTCTTCTCGCTGTCGGTGTGGAGCTCCGGCGATGCGCTGGTGGGCGGCGCCAAACGCCTCGTCGACCTGCCGGAAACCGACCTGACTCTCGGCCTGGCCTATGGCCTCTTCGCGCTGCTGGTGCTGACCGTGTGCATCTACGGTTTTCGCATCATGCTGTGGGTCAACCGCATCGCCGTGTGGGCCGCGAGCCTGTTGTTCCTGCTCGGCATCTTCGCCTTCGCCCCTGCTTTCGACAGCCAGTACGCCGGCAGCGTGGCGCTCGGTCAGGCGGGGTTCTGGGCGGCATTCATCGGCGCGGCGCTGGTGGCGATGAGCAACCCGATTTCCTTCGGCGCATTCCTCGGCGACTGGTCGCGCTACATCCCGCGTGAGACACCGAAAGGCCGGATCATGCTGGCGGTGATCGCTGCGCAACTGGCAACGTTGATCCCGTTCCTGTTCGGCCTCGCCACCGCTACCATCGTGGCGATCAAGGCACCGGACTACATCGCCGCGAACAACTACGTCGGCGGCTTGCTGGCGGTGTCACCGAGCTGGTTCTTCCTGCCGGTGTGCCTGATTGCGGTGATCGGCGGCATGTCCACCGGCACCACGTCGCTGTATGGCACCGGACTGGACATGTCCAGCGTGTTCCCCCGCGTCCTCTCCCGCGTCAAAGCGACTTTGCTGATCGGCGTGCTGTCGATCGCCTTCATCTTCATCGGCCGGTTTGCGGCGAATCTGGTGCAGAGCGTGTCGACCTTCGCCGTGCTGATCATCACCTGCACCACCCCGTGGATGGTGATCATGATCATCGGCCTGCTGGTGCGGCGCGGCTTCTATTGCCCGGATGACCTGCAAGTGTTCACCCGCGGCGAACAGGGCGGACGCTACTGGTTCAACCACGGCTGGAACTGGCGCGGTCTCGGCGCATGGATCCCCAGCGCGCTGGTTGGCCTGTGCTTCGTCAACCTGCCGGGTCAGTTCGTCGGCCCGCTCGGCGAAATGGCCGGCGGCATCGACATCAGCCTGCCGGTGACGTTGGGCCTGGCCTCGGTGGTTTATCTGACGCTGCTCAAGCTGTTCCCGGAACCGCGCGAAGTGTTCGGGCCGAGCGATGTGCGCAGCGAAGCCGCCATAAAACCCGAACTACGTCAGGCCGCCTGATTACACACAAAACCCTGTAGGAGTGAGCCTGCTCGCGATGACTGCAGCACATTCGCCATCGATGTGACTGAAAGACCGCTATCGCGAGCAGGCTCACTCCTACAAGGGAACTGATTTCAGCCTCGATATAAAAAAGACAATCGGAGACACGCCATCATGGCTTTGGATTTATTCGTCGTCCTCATCTACGCCGCCGGCATGCTCTTGCTCGGCTACTTCGGCATGCGCAAGGCCAAGACCAACGAGGACTTTCTCGTTGCCGGGCGCAACCTCGGCCCGAGTCTGTACATGGGCACCATGGCCGCCACCGTGCTGGGCGGTGCGTCGACCGTCGGCACCGTGCGTCTGGGCTACGTGCATGGGATTTCCGGTTTCTGGCTGTGTGCGGCACTGGGTTGCGGCATCGTTGCGCTGAACCTGTTCCTCGCCAAGCCGCTGCTGAAACTGAAGATCTACACCGTCACCCAGGTCCTGGAAAAACGCTACAACCCGATGGCCCGCTCGGCGAGCGCGGCGATCATGCTGGCTTATGCGCTGATGATCGGCGTGACCTCCATCCTCGCGATCGGCACCGTGCTGCAAGTGCTGTTCGGCCTGCCGTTCTGGATTTCGGTACTGCTCGGCGGTGGCGTGGTGGTGATCTATTCGGCGATCGGCGGCATGTGGTCGCTGACCCTCACCGACATCGTCCAGTTCATCATCAAGACCGTCGGCCTGATGTTCATCCTCTTGCCGATCTGCCTGTACCGCGTCGGCGGCTGGGACGAACTGGTGCTGAAACTGCCGGCCACCGCGTTCAACTTCACCACGATCGGTTGGGACACGATCATCACCTACTTCATGATCTACTTCTTCGGCATCCTCATCGGTCAGGACATCTGGCAACGGGTGTTCACCGTCAAGACTGCAAAAGTCGCGCAATACGCCGGCAGCATCGCCGGCATCTATTGCATCGTTTACGGCCTGGCCTGCGCGTTGATCGGCATGGCCGCGCACGTGCTGATTCCGGATCTGGACAACGTCAACAATGCCTTTGCGGCCATCGTCAAACTGTCGCTACCCGATGGCATCCGTGGTCTGGTTATCGCGGCTGCACTGGCGGCGATGATGTCCACCGCCAGCGCCGGCCTGCTCGCCGCAGCCACGACACTGACCGAAGATCTGCTGCCGAAACTGCGTGGCGGCAAACAGTCGAGCCTGGGCGTGAACCGCTTGTTCACTCTACTGACTGGCGTAGTGGTTTTGGGAATCGCGCTGGTGGTGAATGACGTGATCAGCGCCCTCACCCTCGCCTACAACCTGTTGGTCGGTGGCATGCTGATTCCGCTGATCGGGGCGATTTTCTGGAAGCGCGCAACCACCGCCGGCGCGATCGCCAGCATGGGCCTGGGCTTTGCCACGGCGCTGCTGTTCATGTTCAAGGATGGTCTGGATGCCAATACGCCGATTTACTACAGCCTGGCTGTGGGTCTGGTGAGTTTTGTCGTGGTCAGCCTGATGTCCCGTCGCCCGGCAGTGGTGGCGACTGCGGTGTGAACCGGCGGTAACGCTTTGATGTTTTCTTCAGCGGGTATGGCGTCGGTGGCCATGCCCATTTTTTTCGCCTGGCGAAAAGCAAAAGATCGCAGCCTTCGGCAGCTTCTACTTTTGTAGAAACCGCCGATGGCTGCGATCTTGAAATCTCTGATCGGAGGTATTAACGCCGACGTGGCTGGCGCCGACGCTGTTCGTCGTCCGTGCGAATCGGTACCGGTTGCAGAGGCGGTTCGATCAAACCGAGGGCAACTCCCAAATCGTGCAGCCAGTTCTGGATTTTCTCTTTCATCGTCATGCCCCCTTCAGGGTGGTGCTGAGCGGCCGGAATTCTGAGGCCGC
Organism: Pseudomonas sp. HN2; assembly: GCF_020736465.1. Lineage (NCBI taxonomy): Bacteria > Pseudomonadati > Pseudomonadota > Gammaproteobacteria > Pseudomonadales > Pseudomonadaceae > Pseudomonas > Pseudomonas sp. HN2. The sequence goes on along the minus strand of NZ_CP085885.1, from coordinate 1,595,236 downwards.
TTCGCACTGATAATAGTCCGAAGTCCTACGCAATGCTCGGCCAAATCCGCAATGATCTGTTACTGAATTGAACAGGATCCGCGGCGATTGGTTCACGCTGTTTCACGCACTTCATCCAAAGCCACGGGATAGACCGCTTGCTGCACGTCGATCCAGGCGTTCAGGTTGGCCCCGGCCATGCCCTTGCGCCACATGAGCCACGTTGTCGCACCCGCGAACGGCTCGGCCAGCGGATGCACGGCGACGCTTTCGCGGCCCGGCAGGCTGGCGAGCATCGACTCGGCCATCAGTGCCACACCGCTGCCGGCGATCACACAGGCGAGCATGCCCTGATACGACTCGATTTCCATCGGCCGGCCCATCGCCGCATGGTAGTGAGAAAACCACGCCTCCAGGCGCATGCGGTAGGAGCAGCCCTGACGGAAGGTGAACACCGCACGCCCTTCTACGTCCCGCGCACTGCGCACCGGTGGATGGTCGATTTCGGTGATCAGCACCAAGCGTTCCTCGCACAGCGGCACGCCATCTAGCCCCGCCAATTCCAGCGGCCCGTCAACCAATGCCGCGTCGAGGCGGCCGGTGAGCAAGCCTTCGAGCAATTCGCCGGTCGGCGCCGATTGCACCTGCAAATTCACCATCGGGTACTGCTTGTGATAACGCGCCAGCAACGCCGGCAGATGGATCGCCGCCGTGCTGTACATGGTGCCCAGCACGAAGTCACCGGCCGGTTGCCCGCCCATCACCGCCGCGCTGGCCTGATCGCGCAGGGCAAACAGTTTGCCGGTGTAGTCGAGCAAAACCTTGCCCGCCGGCGACAACTGCAGGCGCTGCCGCTCGCGGACGAACAGTTCGACACCCAGCTGCTCTTCGAGCTGTTTCAGCCGCGTCGACAGGTTCGATGGCACGCGATGCAGGCGCTCGGCAGCGCGGGTGATCGAGCCTTCTTCGGCGACTGCCTGAAAAATCCGCAACTGACTGAATTCCACCTGCTTTCTCCTGAACAGAACAAGTTACTCACTATTATTCAATTTTAAAGAAAGTCAATCAGTCCTAGCCTGACGGTCATTGTTCCTCAGACGGAAGCCCGACCATGTCGCCGTTGATACGTTTATCTGCCTGCTTCGTCGCCCTGATGCTGGCCATGGGCATCGGCCGTTTCGCCCTGACGCCCCAGATGCCGCACCTGCTCAGCGAAGGGCAGATCGACCTCACCGCCGCCGGTCTGATCGCAGCCGCCAACTATCTCGGCTATCTGCTCGGGGCGCTGGATGCGATGTTCGCGCAGCGTCCGCGACAGGTGCAGCGACGGCTGCATGGCGGGCTGTGGCTGTGCGTGCTGCTGACACTGGCGTCTTTCTGGGCCAACGGTTTCTGGTCGCACCTGCTGTTGCGCTTTGGTACCGGGGTGGCGAGTGCCTGGGTGGTGGTAATGATCACTTCGCTCAGCCAGCCGCTGGCGGCGGCAGCGGGTCGTCCGCGCTGGGGCGCTCTGGTTTTCGCAGGGCCGGGGCTGGGGATTTTTCTCACAGGATTGCTGGCACTGGTCTCACATCGGTTGCAGCAGACATCAGCGACGCTGTGGCTGATTTACGCAGCCGCCGCATTGCTGATGATGCTTGGCGTCTGGCGGTTGTTGCCGCAGCCCGCGGCGATAGAGGAGACGGCGATCGCCCCTGCGACATCAGCGAACCGGGGGATTGGCCGACTGGCACTGGTGTATGCGCTCTACGGCATCGGCTACATCATTCCGGCGACGTTTCTGGCGCAGATGGCCAACGCACAGTTTCATGGCCAGTGGCAGGCGGATCTGTTCTGGCCGTGCTTCGGCCTCGGCGCGGCGCTCGGTGTGTGGCTGGTGAGCCTGCGTCGGCATGATCCCGAGACCACACGGCACTGGCTGATGGCGACGTTATGGCTGCAAGCGGCCGGCGTGTTCGCCTGTCTGCTGGGCAGCGGCCTCGGCCTGGCGTTGGGGGTGATCCTCTGCGGCACGCCGTTTCTGGCCTGCATGCAACTGGTGATGCAGCGCTCGCGGGAACTGGCACCCCACGCCACTCAACGCAATGCTGGAATGCTCACGGCGTGCTTCGCCGTCGGCCAGCTCAGCGGCCCGTTGCTGGCGGCGCTGAGCAGCCATTTCAGCGGCGGTTTGCAACCGGCGCTGCTGATCGCCGGCGCAGGCCTGTTGGTGGCAGGCGCGCTGGCAATGCAGGTAAAAGCTACTGACCCAGCGCCTTGCGCAAACGCCGACGCAGCCACTGCTCGGCGCTGACAAAAGTGATGCCGAGCAGCACCAGCACGGCGCCGATGACGAAGTTCAGGCTCAACGCTTCACCGAGCAACAGCACGCCGAAGGTCACGCCGAACAACGGCGTCATGAACGAGAACACCGCCAGGTTGGCCGCCAGATAACGACGCAGCAGCCAGAACCACACCAGGTAACTGAAAAACGACACCACCAGGCCCTGGAACAGCACGCTGGCTACCGCCACCGTGGTCAGACTGACATGCGTGATCTGGCCGCTGAACAGCGCGATCAGCAGCAGGCCGAGGAAGCTGACCAGCAATTGATAAAACAAGGTCAGCGTCACCGGCGCTTCCGACAATCGCGAGGCGCGCACCACTACAGTGGTCGCGCCCCAACAGGCGCCCGCGAGCACGCCGAAGGCATCGCCCAGGAGCATGCGGCGGTCGAGGTTGTCCCACGACACACCGCCGGCGAAGGCAATCGCGATGCCGATGAAAGCCAGCAGTATCCCCAACCACTGCAATGGGCGCAGGCGCTCGCTGGCGAGGAGGAAATGCACGCCGAGTGCGGTGAAGATCGGCGCGGTATAGAGGAACACCGACATGTGCGCGGCAGTGGTCAGTTGCAGGCCCTCGGCGATGAACAGGAACTCCAGACCAAACAGGGCACCGGCCAGCAGCCCGCCGCGCCAAGTACTGGGGACCTGATCCCAACCGCCCTTCCAGCAGATCAGCAAGCCGACCAGCAACGCGGAAATTCCCGAGCGCCCCGCCGCTTGCATCACCGGCGCGATGTCCGTTGCCGCCCACTTTATCAGGACTTGCTGGACACCCCAGATCAGGCACAGGCCGATCATCACTTGCAGGGCAAAACCGTCGGCATTGCGCCGCTCGGCACTCACCGTAACACCTCGAACACGCACAACATGGCAGGCCATCCATTGGTCAGAAAACAGTGTCGGGGATTATCAACCAGATGAGCAGAGAAAGGCGTCTGGAAAAGACATTCAGTTGGTCAGTGACGTCAGCGCTGAATGGTTGACGGCTGCGCCGTCATTCGCGAGCAGGCTCGCTCCCACAGAGGGTTCGGTGAACATGTAGGAGTGAGCCTGCTCGCGAAGAGGGTTCGGTGAACATGTGGGAGCGAGCTTGCTCGCGAAGAGGCCAGCACTGGCGATAAAGCTTTTGGATCAGTCAGGCGAATCGCTTCGCCACCAGATAACCCACCGTGCAGGCAACCGCCGTCGCCACTGTGCCCCACGCCCAATCCAGCAAACTCACCTGCGCCGACCAGCCGCGCAAGGTCGCCCAGTTGGTCAGGTCATACGTGCCATAGGCCACCAGCCCCAGCAGCGCACCGAGCTTCGCCGCTCGCTGCCAGCGCAGCGCCGGCAACACCACGAACACCACGCAGCCGATCACGTACAGGCCATAAAAAACCGCTGCGGGGAACAGCAGCGGTTTGTCCAGCATCAGCGAACCGAGCAGTTCGCGATAGGTCGGAGCCATCAATAGCCCGAGCCAGATACCGTCGAGCAGAAGAAACGTCAGTAGCGTCGAGACGTATGCGATCAGCGCCTTTTTCATTGGCTCACCCCTTTAGATGTGGGAGCCGCCGATTTTCAAGATCAAGATCAAAAGATCGTCAGAACGCGGCCCGAGCCTTCGGCAGCTCCTACCATGGGCCTGCGGTGAGTCAGGTTAGTTCAATGCGATCGGCGTGGATGACGATCTTGCCTTCCTTGTACAGCGAGCCGATGGCTTTCTTGAAGTTGCCTTTGCTGACGCCGAACAGGCTGCTGATCAACGCCGGATCACTCTTGTCGCTGACCGCCAGGGTGCCGTCGTTTTCGCGCAACTTGCCGAGGATCTTCGAGCTCAGGCTGCTGGCGGCTTCCTGGCCAACCGGTTGCAGGCTCAGGCTGATCTTGCCGTCGGCGCGCACTTCCTTGATGAAGCCTTTCTCGCGCATGCCTGAACGCATGAACTTGAAGATCTCGTTCTTGTGGATCAAGCCCCAGTGCTTGTTGTTGATGATCGCCTTGAAGCCCATGTCGGTGGCCTCGGCAACCAGCAGATCCACTTCCTGGCCCGGGCTGTAGGTGGCCGGGGTCTTGTCCAGATAACGATCGAGGCGCGCGGTGGCGGTAATGCGGCGCGTGTGTTTGTCGAGGTAGACATGCACCACGCAATATTCGCCAGCGGTCATCTGGCGCTTTTCTTCCGAATACGGCAGCAACAGATCCTTCGGCAGGCCCCAGTCGAGAAACACGCCGATGCTGTTCACTTCAACCACTTTCAGGCTGGCAAATTCGCCGACCTGGACTTTGGGTTTTTCCGTGGTGGCGAGAAGTTTGTCTTCGCTGTCCAGATAGATGAATACGTTGAGCCAGTCTTCATCTTCGCTGGGAATATCCTTAGGGATATAACGGTTGGGCAAAAGAATTTCGCCATCGGCACCGCCGTCCAGATATAAACCGAAGTTAGTGTGTTTAACCACTTGCAAACTGTTGTAACGCCCGACTAAAGCCATTTCCGAAACCCTCAATACGTGGGCGGCATTCTACCCGTTTTTGCCGCGAACGTCGGGCGGCAGATCCTCGCAGCGGGAAATCTGCTTCAACGCGTTGATTTTGCTTGATCACCGCCCCGTGAGGTGCCGCTCGTCAGTCCGGCGAGGCGGCTCACTGCTGTGCGCATTTGCCTCGGTCTGAGCAGATGTTCTTATTTAAAACAGCGGGTTAGCGACATATTAATAGTATCGACCCGGCATTAATGCGGCGCTGAGCCTGGTTATTCCCGGGGATATTTACCAAGCTATTGTCAAGTTATTCCTGTACGATGCCTGGCCGAGTTACTTTTCTACAGGTTAATGGCCGCCATGCGTGTAAAAGCATCCACCAGCAAAGCAAAGCCAGCTCCAGCCGTTGAAACCAGCGAATCGATCAACGATCAGATCGCAGCGTTCCTCAAGTCCGGCGGCGAGATCCAGCAAATTGCCAAAGGCGTCAGTGGCCAGACGTTCGGCCCGTCCAAGCAGATCAGCCTGGGCAAGAAGTAATACCGGTTTTACCCCGTCCAGAGGCGCTTTGAGCTTCGAAGCGCCTGGACTGGCACCGCACCACCCCCCTTCGCTTTAAACAAATATCCCCGAAAATCGACGAACGGCCATCAATGCCGAGCATTCGCCGGTATGCTTGCACGCGTCTAGATCAAGCGTTTCAGCAGGCATTCGCCCTGCGCTCGCGGTTCATGGAGTGACGCATGCGCCCATTTCCCGGTTTATTGTTCGTCAGCCTGCTCTCAGGCGCGACCGCGCACGCGCAGGTTTTTCAGGGTCAACTGGGCGACTTCGATCTCAAGCTCGGCACCACGCCCAGCCGCAGCATGGCCCAGGGACTGGTCAAACCGGCGGCGGTCGGCTCGTTCCATGGCGGCCTCGATCTGAGCCACGACAGCGGCGTGTATTTCGGCCAGTACGCGCCGAGCATGGGCATCACGCCGGGCAAAAACCTCGAGATCGATTCCTACGTCGGCTTCAAGCAACCTTTCGATCAGGTGCTCGGCTATGAAGTCGGGATGATTCACTACAGCTATCCCCGCGTCGACACGCTCGACAGCCAAGAGCTGTTCGGTGGCCTGACCCTGCTCGGCAGTCGCTTTGGCATCGCCTTGAGCAACGACCCGGATAAACAGAACAACACCTTGTTTGCCGATCTCAGTGGCAACCAGCCGTTCGGCATTGGCGTGAGCATGAAATACACTACCCACCAATTGAACACCCCGGTGGCCGTGGACGGAGGCTATGTCAGCAGTTTCACCGATTGGTCGGTAAAACTGTCGCGGCCGTTCATGGGCGTCGATCTCGATCTGATCTACAGCAATTCCAGCCTTAGTGGCAGCGATTGCTCGGCCTATTCCGGGCACAACAGCGAGTGCGACGGCCTGGTCACGCTCAAGGCCGTACGCACGTTCTATTGATCGGCTGAACTGCTGCGCGCTTCCCGCATCACATAAGAATCAGATTTCCGACGCCAGGCTCTCGCAAGGATTTGCCCATGTCTCGCTGGTTCAAACAGATTGCCGCCCTGCTGATCTTCACCCTCGCCCTCGGCGCCTGCAGCCGCGTGGGCCTGGCCTACCGCAACCTCGACGTAATCATTCCGTGGTCGCTCGGCGACTACGTGGACATGAACGGCGAGCAGAAAGACTGGTTCAACGAACGACTGAAGGAACACCTGAGCTGGCACTGCACCACGCAGTTACCCGGTTACCTGGACTGGCTGGACCGTTTGCAGGCCATGGTCGAAAGCAACCAGGTCACCGACGCCGCGCTGCAGGAGCGCACCGCCGAAGCCAAACAGGCAATCGCCGAAACCGCCCGGGAGATCACCCCGTCGGCGATCGAACTGCTGCAGGGTCTGGACGACAAACAGGTGGCGGAAATGAATGACGCGTTTGCCAAGGATTTGCGCAAACGCCAGCAGGAATACGTAAAACCACCCTTGGCCCAGCAAATCAAGGAACGCGGCGAACGCATGGAAAAGCGCTTGAACGATTGGCTGGGTCCGTTGAGCGACACGCAAAAACAACGCGTGGTGGCCTGGACCAACGCTTTGGGCGATCAGAACACCCAATGGATCGCCAACCGTGCGCATTGGCAGCAACAGTTCAGTGCCGCCGTTGCGCAACGCAAAAGTCCGGAATTCCCACAACGTACCGAGACGCTTCTGGTCAATCGGGAGCGGTTGTGGACAGCGGATTACCGTAAGGCCTACGCCAACACAGAAGCCCAGGCGCGCTCGTTGTTTGTGGACTTGATGGCGGAGAGCACGCCGCAACAACGTGAGCGCTTGCTGAAAAAGATCGAAGGCGTGCGCAAGGATTTCAATGACCTGAAATGCCTGAAGGCCGCGAAGAAACCTTAAGACATTACACATCCCCCTGTAGGAGTGAGCCTGCTCGCGATAGCAGTTATCCATTCAGCACATATTCAACTGACAGACCGCTATCGCGAGCAGGCTCACTCCTACAGGAGGGCGTTGGTCAGTCAGGCAATTTGGGCTTTTGAGGCGACTTCATCAAACGTCGCTTCATCCAGCGCATCTTCCTGCTCATCCAGCACCTGCCGCGGGTGGTCATTGCCGGGAATGCTGCTGTCGATCAGGCTCAGCAGGCTGGAGCCACGCGGTGTCAGACTGAAGTTATTGCCGGTACTGCCTTCATGCTCCGCACGCGGCTCGATGAATCCACGTTCCAGCAGGAGCTTCTCGTAACCGCAGGCCACGGTTTTAAGGTGATCGAGATTCTCGATCGGCTCGCCGGCGCTGGCTTTCTCGGCCGCATGGTCCTCGGCATAAGCGCGGGGAGCGAAGCTGTGGCCCGCGCTGTTCTGCACTTCGTGCAGCAAACGTTCAATCAAATCCCAGTTATAAGTCGTCATCCTGATTCAACCTCCGGTGCGGGTGATTTGTGCCGCGTTCAAGGTTGTGACCCAAGCGCCGCGCAGCCGTTCAGCCGCATGTTGTCACGCCGACCGACCGGCGGTGTGTCGATTCCCCTGCCCGTTGAACGACTAGTCTCAAAACAGCCGGCTCATCCCGCAGGAGACATCGTCATGAACGTTGCAAATCACCCGGTGGTATCACGCGAAGAATGGCTCGCCGCCCGTCAACAGCATCTGGCTCACGAAAAAGCCTTTACCCGCGAACGCGACCGCCTCAGCGCCGAGCGCCGCGCCCTGCCCTGGGTAAAAATCGACAAGGACTATCATTTCAAGGGGCCGAACGGCGAGCTCAAGCTCAACGACCTGTTTGGCAACCACAGTCAGTTGATCATCTACCACTTCATGTTTGCCAAAGGCTGGAAGGAAGGCTGCCAGGGCTGCTCGTTCCTCAGCGATCACATCGACGGCGCCAATCAGCATCTGGCCCACCACGATGTCGCGGTAGTCGCCGTTTCCCACGCGCCTTTCGACGAGTTTCAGGCATTCAAACAGCGCATGGGCTGGAAATTCGACTGGGTCTCGTCAGAAGGTTGCGACTTCAACTACGACTTCGGCGTCTGCGCCCGGGCTGAAGATGTCGCTGAGGGCAAGGCTACCTACAATTACGAAAAAACCGACAGCGCCGAGGAAGAAATGCCGGGGCTGAGCGTGTTCTATCGCAATGAACAAGGCGAGATCTTCCACACCTATTCCACATACGCACGCGGTCTGGACATGCTGGTTGGCGCTTACCACTATCTTGATCTGACGCCCAAGGGCAGGAACGAGGACGAGATCATGGGATGGGTGCGGCATCATGATCGGTATGAAGGTGCGACAAAGTCGAGTTGCTGTCATGCCGATTGAGCGCAACGCTGACCCCACAGTTTCTGAACTTTTGCCAGGCTTCAGCCCTCAACCGGTTAACCCGCCTTAACCGGAACTGAGGCCTGCCCATGAAGACCCTGATCAAGCTCTCCCTCGCCGCCACTCTCGCCTGCGCCCTGCCCGTCTGGGCCTGTACGCCAGAAGAGGCGACGATCAAACGCGAACAACTGGCCAAGGAAGTCTCGAAGCTCACCGAACAGAATCCGGAAAAGGCCAAGGAGATCAACGCCGAGTTGCAGAAAATGGATCTGGAGACGGCCAGCGCTGATGTGCCCGACAAGTGCCAGTTGATCGACCAGCGTTTGAAGGAACTGGGTTCGGCAGAGAAAAAGGCCGAAAGTTGAGGACGAAAAAAAACCGGACAATGTCCGGTTTTTTTATGCGCGTTCTAAAGCTTACTCAGCCGCAGGTTCTGCTGGCTTGCGACGCTTGAGCGGGGCCATGCCGTCGCTGCTCACCAGAGAATCCGGCTTCGGACGGTTGACGCTCTTGCGCTTGGTCGGCGTCTTGGCGGCGGTTTTCTTCTTGTCGCCCTTGGCGTCGGTCTTTTTCTTCTTCACGCCGACGGCTTTGCCCGAGGCCTTGACCTTTTTAGGGCCGCCGTAGGTGCCTTTGACTTCCTTGATCGTGCGGCGCTCGAAGCTCTGCTTGAGGTAGCGCTCGATACTCGACATCAGGTTCCAGTCGCCGTGGCAGATCAGCGAGATCGCCAGACCATCGTTGCCGGCACGGCCGGTACGACCGATGCGGTGCACGTACTCGTCGCCGCTGCGTGGCATGTCGAAGTTGATCACCAGATCCAGACCGTCGACGTCCAGACCACGGGCCGCAACGTCAGTGGCAACGAGGATCTTCACACCGCCCTGCTTCAGACGATCGATCGCCAGTTTGCGGTCCTTCTGGTCTTTCTCGCCGTGCAGCACGAACGCCTTGTATTCCTGAGCCACCAGGCGGCCGTAGATGCGATCGGCCATGGCGCGGGTGTTGGTGAAGACGATGGCCTTCTGGTAGGTCTCGTTGGCCAGCAACCAGTTCACAATCTGCTCTTTATGCTGATTGTGGTCGGCGGTGATGATTTGCTGACGAGTCGTCGAGTTCAGCTGACTGACCGCATTGAGCTGCAAGTGCTCCGGGTTGTTCAGGACCTTGGCGATCATTTCGCGCAGACCGGAACCGCCGGTGGTGGCGGAGAACAGCATGGTCTGCTGACGGTTCGGGCATTCATCGACCAGACGCTGCACGTCTTCGGCGAAACCCATGTCGAGCATGCGGTCGGCTTCGTCGAGCACCAGCACTTCGACTTCTTTGAGGTCAAGGTTGCCAGCATTGAGCTGCTCAATCATCCGCCCCGGGGTGCCGATGAGGATGTCCGGCACTTTGCGCAGCATTGCGGCCTGTACCTTGAAGTCTTCACCGCCAGTGATCAGGCCGGACTTGATGAAAGTGAACTGCGCGAAGCGTTCAACCTCCTTCAAAGTCTGCTGGGCCAGTTCACGGGTCGGTAGCAGGATCAGCGTCTTGATGCTGACGCGAATCTTCGCCGGGCCGATCAGGCGATTGAGGATTGGCAGAACGAAAGCGGCGGTTTTGCCGCTACCGGTTTGCGCCGTCACCCGCAGATCACGCCCCTGGAGCGCCAGCGGAATGGCCGCGGCTTGCACAGGCGTTGGCTCGACAAATTTCAGCTCGGCCACGGCTTTGAGCAGGCGTTCGTGCAGGGCGAATTGGGAAAACACGGGTGCTACCTCGAAGATATGCAAAAAAACAGCTGCATAGGTTACCGGTTTCGAGCGCTCAGGCCGAGTTTCTTTGTGCAAACGCCGACAATCAGTGGTTTTTTTGTTGCCCGATTTGTCACTCGCTGCAATACACAGCGTCTTAAATGCTCTAATCGGCCCTCGCGTCTTACAGAAGAAACGTTTCGCTCATGGATATCAAACAGCTCTGGCTCAAAGCCCAGGACCTCTGGGGCACACTCGAAGAGCACCCGCTGCTGCAATCGGGACTGGCACTGCTGGTGCTGCTGGTCATCGCGCTGGTACTCGGACGCGTGGCGCGTTATCTGATCCTGCACGCCAGCCGCATGCTCGGCCGCCAACCGGCGCTGCACTGGATCAACGACTTGCGCCACAACAAGGTGTTTCAACGACTGGCGCAAATGACGCCGTCGCTGGTGATCCAGTTCGGCCTGCACCTGGTGCCGGAACTGAGCAAGACCGGGATGAATTTTCTCGGCAACGTCGCGCTGGCCTTCACCATCCTCTTCCTGCTGCTCTCGGTCAGCGCCCTGCTCAATGCCTTGCTCGACATCTACGCGCGCACCGAGCATGCGCGCACGCGCTCGATCAAAGGCTATGTGCAACTGGCGAAGATGGTCTTGTACGTGTTCGGCGCGATCATCATCGTCGCCACCCTGATCGACCGTTCGCCGCTGTTGCTGCTCTCGGGCCTGGGTGCGATGTCGGCGGTGATCCTGTTGGTCTACAAGGACACCCTGCTGTCATTCGTCGCCAGTGTGCAGCTGACCAGCAACGACATGCTGCGGGTCGGCGACTGGATCGAAATGCCGCAAGTCGGCGCCGATGGCGACGTGGTCGACATCACGTTGCACACGGTCAAAGTGCAGAACTTCGACAAAACCATCGTCTCGATCCCGACCTGGCGCTTGATGTCCGAGTCGTTCAAGAACTGGCGCGGCATGCAGCAGTCCGGCGGCAGGCGGATCAAGCGCAGCCTGTTCATCGACGCCAGCGGCGTGCGCTTCATCCGCGACGACGAGGAAGAAAAGCTTTCGCAAGTGCACCTGCTGACCGACTACATGGGCCGCAAGAAAGCCGAGCTCAAGGCCTGGAACGAAGCCCAGGGCAATGTCGCCGCAATGTCGGCCAACCGCCGCCGGATGACCAATATCGGCACCTTTCGCGCCTACGCTTTGGCGTATCTGAAGAGTCACCCGGAGATTCAGCCGAACATGACCTGCATGGTCAGGCAGATGCAGACCACCGCCCAGGGCATTCCACTGGAAATCTACTGCTTCACCCGCACCACGGTGTGGGCCGATTACGAGCGGATTCAGGGGGATATTTTCGATTATCTGCTGGCGGTTTTGCCGGAGTTTGGGCTGAGTTTGTATCAGCAGCCAAGTGGCGGGGATTTGCGCGCGGGGTTGCTGCCGGCGGTGTTGGGCACGGCGAATATTCCGGAGCCGGAAAAACACCTGATGTAACCCACGAATCACATGTAGGAGCTGCCGAAGGCTGCGATCTTTTGACTTTCAAGATCAAAAGATCGCAGCCTTCGGCAGCTCCTACACGGGGTTATGCAGTGGCCTGGGATTTGCGAATACCCAACCGGCTAATCCACACCGCCATCAGAATCACACTGCCGCCGAGGAACAATCTCCCCAGTTCCTCATGCTGATTCCAGATCAGCAAATTCAACAACAACCCTACCGGTACATGCAGATTGTTCATCACCGCCAGCGTCCCGCCGTGGACCATGCACGCGCCCTTGTTCCACCAGTACAAGCCCAGCGCCGTCGACACCAGCCCGAGAAACAGCAACACCGCCCATTGCAGCGGTGCTTCCGGGAGAAAATTCGATTTGCCGAACAACAGAAACGCCGGCAGCACCACCGCCAATGCGCCGAGGTAGAAATAACCGAAGCGCCGGTAATGCGGCAGATCACTCGGGTGCCTGGCCACCAGATGCTTGTACAGGACCTGCCCGGCGGCGTAGGTGAAGTTGGCCAGTTGTAGCAGCAGGAAGCCCATGAAGAAGTCCGGACTGATGCTGTCGAAACGAATCACCGCCGCACCGCCGACTGCCACCAGCGCGGCAACCAGCGCCCATGGGTTGAAGCGACGGTTCAGCGCGTCTTCGATCAGCGTCACATGCAGCGGCGTGAGAATGGTGAACAGCAACACCTCCGGAACCGTCAGCACACGGAAACTCAGGTACAGGCAGACGTAAGTCACGCCAAACTGCAACGCGCCGATCAGCAACATGCCCCGCATGAACGCCGGCTCCACCGAACGCCAGCGCGTCAACGGAATAAACACCAGCCCGGCCAACACCACACGCACCAGCACCGCAAAGTAACTGTCGACATGCCCGGCCAGGTACTCGCCGATCAAACTGAAGGAAAACGCCTGGATCAGCGTGACAAAAAGTAGATAGCCCATGCTCGCCTCGAAAATCGAATGGCGGCGACGATAGCGGTTTTTCGGATGGGCTCCAACAGCAAACGGCGCCGGAATCAAAAGCCCCTCACCCTGGCCCTCTCCCAGAGTGAGAGGGGACTGACCGAGGTGTTTGGGCTAGCTGCGCCGACTTGGGATATCGAATCGAACTCAGGCCTGAAAAAATCAAAAGCCCCTCACCCTGGCCCTCTCCCGGAGGGAGAGGGGACTGACCGAGGGGATTGGTCGAGAAACGCCGACGTGGCATATCGAGCCGAATGCGGGTCCTGCAAAGATCAAAAGCCCCTCACCCTAGCCCTCTCCCGGAGGGACAGGGGACTGACCGAGGTGTTTGGGCAAGCTACGCACATGAAATACCGCATCGAATCCAAAAAAGCCAAAAACCGGCCCTCCACCACTCAACACAATGAGCGCAAGCTCGAGTACCGCTCTTGATCTTGATCCACCCGCCCCGTCGGCAGGCTGAGCGGAGGGATTGATCCGGGCGTGGGAGCGCAGCGACCGTACGACGCAGTCGTACACAGCGAGTGTAGGTGCAGCGAAGCAAACCGGAGCCGCTGCGCCCGGATCGATCCCGCAGCGAAGGAACCCCGAGCCCCAGCGAGCGGGCCGAACGTTGGGGCACAGCCTTTTGGTTACTTTTTGGCGTTTGAAAAAGTGACCCGCTGTAAGAGCGGAACCGCCAGCCGCAACACCGCAGAAACGGATATTCACCCAAAACCCCAAGAACCTGGTCGGCCCAAAGGCCGCCAAGAAAACCCAGACAAAAAAAAGCCCGATCTCGCTAAAGCGTTCAATCGGGCTACAGCACTCAGGAGCAAAAGTGCAAAGGGAGGTTCGATGCGCGTGGAACCTTGAAGGGGTTGCGCCAGGTCACTAGACCATCCAGCGATTATCTGGCGATTAACCGATCAAGCGACCTGAGACAATTTGGCGTTGGCCTGATTCAGCCCCTTCTCCTGGAAGTCACCGCCAAGGTTCATGCCCTCGGCATGGATAAAGGTCACGTCGTTGATCCCGATGAAACCCATCACCTGACGCAGATACGGTTCCTGATGATCCGCCGGACCACCGGCATACACGCCACCGCGAGCGGTCAACACAAAGGCACGCTTGCCATTGAGCAAGCCTTGCGGCCCGGTCTCGGTGTACTTGAAGGTCACTCCGGCACGCAGCACATGGTCAAGCCAGGCCTTGAGCGTGCTCGGGATTGCAAAGTTGTACATCGGTGCAGCCATCACCAGCACGTCGGCGGCGAGCAGCTCATCAGTCAATTCGTTGGAACGATCCAGCGACGCTTGTTCGCTGTCGTTGCGCTGTTCGGCGGGTTTCATCCAGCCACCCAGCAAGTTGGCGTCCAGATGCGGCACCGGGTTCACGGCGAGGTCACGCACAGTGATCTGATCGGCAGGGTGCGCGGCTTTCCACTGAGCGATGAAGGTCTGGGTCAGTTGACGGGAAACCGAGTCTTGCTGGCGGGCACTGCTTTCGATGATCAGAACGCGGGACATGGTGTGTAGCCTCCATCCGAGAATGTTGTAAGTCGATGGAGTGAAGGTTAAACAGAGTCGAATCGATGAAAAAGCGCAAATATCCGCTGTAACCCATCGATAAATTCGTTTATAAGCTAACGCATAGCTCTGTAGGAGTGAGCCTGCTCGCGATAGCGGTGTATCAGATACACCCATGTCGACTGACACAGCGCTATCGCGAGCAGGCTCACTCCTACAAGTGGAACCCGTTATTTCGGGGTGCAGGTCAGTTTGATGCGCAGCTTGATGATTTCGCGGGTGAACTTGGCCGTGGCGTTTTTGTGCGTGCCGGCCGGCACATCGATGCTGCGCGTGCGTGGTGCTTCCGGCCCGTTGCTGAACACGGCCCGGCAGGTCGCGTCGACATCACCGTAGTTGGCCACGCGGATCGAGCCGATGTCGTTATCGGTGTCGAAGGTCTCGTAGTCGATCTTCATGCCGTTGAGATCCTTCTGCACATCGATCGGATAGGCAAACGCGGTCAACGGCAGCAGCGCCAGCACCACACAACAGAATTTTTTCATTCGGCAGTCTCCATGAGGGACGGCCAGCTTAGGACAAGAGGAGCTATTGATGAAAGCGCCCCGCGTGACCCTTGATCAATGGCGAACGTTGCAGGCCGTGGTCGACCACGGCGGATTCGCCCAGGCCGCCGAGGCCCTGCACCGTTCGCAGTCATCGGTGAGCTACACCGTCGCCCGCATGCAGGACCAGCTCGGCGTGCCGTTGCTGCGCATCGACGGCCGTAAAGCCGTGCTCACCGAGGCCGGCGGCGTGTTGCTGCGCCGTTCGCGGCAACTGGTGAAACAGGCCAGCCAGCTGGAAGATCTGGCCCATCACATGGAGCAAGGCTGGGAAGCCGAAGTGCGGCTGGTGGTCGATGCCGCCTACCCGAGTGCGCGGATCGTCCGCGCCCTGACCGCGTTCATGCCGCAGAGTCGCGGCTGCCGCGTGCGTCTGCGCGAAGAAGTATTGTCGGGCGTTGAGGAAGTGCTGCTCGAAGGCGTCGCGGATCTGGCCATCACCGGCCTGAGCATTCCGGGCTACCTCGGCGCGGAGTTGAGCGATGTCGAATTCGTCGCCGTCGCCCATCCTGATCACCCGCTGCATCGGCTCAATCGCGAGCTGAGCTTTCAGGACCTGGAAACCCAGATGCAAGTGGTGATCCGCGACTCCGGTCGCCAGCAGCCGCGCGATGTCGGCTGGCTCGGCGCCGAACAGCGCTGGACCGTCGGCAGCCTCGCCACCGCCGCGACCTTCGTCAGCAGCGGCCTGGGTTTTGCCTGGCTACCGCGACACATGATTGACCGGGAATTGAAGGATGGCTCGCTCAAGCTGCTACCGTTGGATCGGGGCGGCAGCCGCAACTCCAGTTTCTATCTGTATTCGAACAAGGACAAACCCCTGGGCCCGGCCACGCAAATCCTCATCGAGTTGTTGCGCACCTTCGACACCTTGCCGCTGGATGCCCCGTTCGCCGCCCCCGAGCAAGCCTGACACGGAGTTCACCGATGGCGTATTTCGAGCACGAAGGTTGCAACCTGCACTACGAGGAATATGGCCACGGTACGCCGTTGCTGCTGGTTCACGGGCTCGGCTCGAGCACGCTGGATTGGGAAATGCAGATCCCGGCGCTGGCCGCGCGGTACCGGGTGATCGTCCCGGACATTCGCGGCCACGGGCGCTCGGACAAACCCCGCGAGCGCTACAGCATCGCCGCATTCAGCGCCGACCTGCTGGCCTTGATCGAACACCTGCGCCTCGGCGCGGTGCACTACGTAGGGCTGTCGATGGGCGGGATGATCGGTTTTCAGCTGGCCGTCGATCAGCCGCAAGCGCTCAAGAGCCTGACCATCGTCAACAGCGCGCCACAGGTCAAATTGCGCACGCGCGATGATTATTGGCAGTGGTTCAAGCGCTGGAGCCTGATGCGCCTGCTTAGTCTGGAGACCATCGGCAAAGCCCTCGGCGGCAAACTTTTTCCCAAGCCGGAACAGGCTGATCTGCGGCGGAAAATGGCTGAACGCTGGGCAAAAAACGACAAACGTGCTTATCTCGCCAGCTTCGATGCAATTGTTGGCTGGGGCGTTCAGGAACGACTTTCCCGGGTGTCCTGTCCAACGCTCGTCATCAGCGCCGACCGTGATTACACACCGGTGGCGTTAAAGGAAACCTATGTAAGACTGCTGCCGGATGCGCGGCTGGTGGTCATCGCCGACTCGCGCCATGCCACCCCGCTCGATCAACCCGAACGCTTCAATCAAACGCTGCTGGATTTTCTCGCCACAGCCGACCTTCACTCTCAGGATCACTGACCCATGCTGAAAAAACTCGCCCTCGCCGCCGGCTCTGTACTGTTTGCCGCCAACCTGATGGCTGCCACCCCGGCCAAGGCGCCCCACGTGCTGCTGGACACCACCAACGGCCAGATCGAAATCGAACTGGACCCGGTCAAAGCGCCGATCAGCACCAAGAACTTCCTTGAATACGTCGACAGCGGCTTCTACAACAACACCATTTTCCACCGCGTGATCCCGGGCTTCATGGCTCAGGGCGGCGGTTTCACCCAGCAGATGCAACAGAAAGAAACCAAGGCGCCGATCAAGAACGAAGCCAGCAATGGCCTGCACAACGTTCGTGGCACCCTGTCGATGGCGCGCACTTCCAACCCTGATTCGGCGACCAGTCAGTTCTTCATCAACGTTGCCGACAACGCCTTCCTCGATCCGGGCCGTGACGCCGGTTACGCGGTGTTCGCCAAAGTGGTCAAGGGCATGGATGTCGTCGATATCATCGTCAACTCGCCGACCATCACCAAACAAGGCATGCAAAACGTGCCTTCCGACCCTGTGATCATCAAGTCGGCCAAGCGCATCGACTGAGTTTCGCCGGGCATACCGAGCGGCGCCGGGCTGAGCCTGCGCCGCTCGCACTGATAAAAGGAGAGCCCGTATCCCGGGCGGTTATCTGATGCTCTATCGCCGTTTCGAACAACTGATCGATATCTTCCGCGACGCCCCGACGGCGTCCCCGCCGGACCGTGTCTGGCCCTTCTATACCTATTACCTGAAGCAGGTCTGGCCGAGTTTCGCCGCCCTGCTCGTGGTTGGCCTGTTCGCCGCGTTGATCGAAGTAGCGCTGTTCAGTTACCTGAGCCGCATCATCGACCTGGCACAAGGCACGCCCAACCCGAATTTCTTCAGCGACCATGCCCTCGAATTGACCTGGATGCTGGTGGTCGCCCTGGTGCTGCGACCGATTTTCTTCGGTCTGCACGACTTGCTGGTGCACCAGACCCTGAGCCCCGGCATGACCAGCATGATCCGCTGGCAGAACCACAGCTACGTGCTCAAGCAGAGCCTGAATTTCTTCCAGAACGATTTCGCCGGGCGCATCGCCCAACGCATCATGCAGACCGGCAATTCACTGCGAGATTCTGCCGTGCAAGCGGTGGACGCGCTGTGGCACGTGGTGATCTACGCGATCAGTTCGCTGGTGCTGTTCGCCGAAGCTGACTGGCGCCTGATGATCCCGCTGCTGACCTGGATCGTCGCCTACATCGGCGCGCTGTACTACTTCGTGCCGCGGGTGAAAGAGCGTTCGGTGGAAGCCTCGGATGCGCGCTCGAAACTGATGGGGCGCATCGTCGACGGCTACACCAACATCGCCACGCTGAAGCTGTTCGCTCACACCAACTTCGAACAGCACTATGCCAAGGAAGCCATCGAAGAACAGACCGTCAAAGCACAGTTGGCCGGTCGCGTGGTCACCAGCATGGACGTGGCGATTACCACCATGAACGGCCTGCTGATCGTCGGCACCACGGCGCTGGCGTTGTGGCTGTGGACGCAGTCGCTGATTACCGTCGGCGCGATTGCCCTGGCCACCGGTCTGGTGATCCGCATCGTCAACATGTCCGGCTGGATCATGTGGGTGGTCACCGGCATTTTCGAAAACATCGGCATGGTTCAGGACGGTCTGCGCACCATCTCGCAACCGGTCGGCGTCACCGACCGCGAGCAGGCCAAACCGCTGGCCGTGGCCTCGGGCGAAGTGCGTTTCGAACACGTGGATTTTCACTACGGCAAGAAGAAAGGCATCATCGGCGACCTCAACCTGACGATCAAACCGGGCGAGAAAATCGGCTTGATCGGCCCGTCCGGCGCCGGCAAATCGACCCTGGTCAACCTGTTGCTGCGCCTGTACGACGTAGAGGGTGGGCGGATCATGATCGACGGGCAGAACATCGCCGAAGTCGGCCAGGAAAGCCTGCGTGCGCGGATCGGCATGATCACTCAGGACACCTCGCTGCTGCACCGCTCGATCCGCGACAATCTGCTTTACGGCAAACCCGACGCCACCGACGCCGAACTGTGGGAGGCGGTGCACAAGGCCCGCGCCGATGAGTTCATCCCGCTGCTGTCCGACGCTGAAGGCCGCACCGGTTT
The DNA here is from genome assembly GCF_020736465.1 of Pseudomonas sp. HN2. NCBI lineage: Bacteria > Pseudomonadati > Pseudomonadota > Gammaproteobacteria > Pseudomonadales > Pseudomonadaceae > Pseudomonas > Pseudomonas sp. HN2. The sequence goes on along the minus strand of NZ_CP085885.1, from coordinate 1,576,434 downwards.
CGATGCGCACGTCGGTGAGCGCGGGGTGAAACTGTCCGGCGGTCAGCGCCAGCGCATCGCGATTGCAAGGGTGCTGCTCAAGGACGCGCCGATCCTGATCATGGACGAAGCCACCTCAGCGCTGGACTCTGAGGTGGAAGCGGCGATTCAGGAAAGCCTCGAGACCTTGATGCAGGGCAAAACCGTGATCGCTATCGCGCATCGTCTCTCGACCATTGCGCGGATGGATCGCCTGGTGGTGCTGGAGAACGGCAAGATCGCCGAGAGCGGCACCCACGCCGAATTGCTTGCGCATCGCGGCCTGTATGCGCGGTTGTGGGCGCACCAGACCGGAGGCTTTGTCGGCATCGACTAATGCACCACATTCCCCTGTAGGAGTGAGCCTGCTCGCGATGGCGGAGTGTCAGCATTGATAACATTGACTGACATACCGCTATCGCGAGCAGGCTCGCTCCCACAGAGGTCAGGCCTGGCGATAGGGCAACGCCGTTCTCGCTTCTTCGGCATAGGCCAGAACGCCGGCGCGCTCTTGCTGGAGGAAATCCTTCACCGCCGCTTTCAGCCCCGGATGGCGCAGGTAGTGCCAGGAATGGGTGATCACCGGTTCGAAGCCGCGAATCAACTTGTGCTCGCCCTGCGCCCCGGCATCGAAGCGCTGGATGCCATGGGCAATCGCGTAATCCATGCCCTGATAAAAACACGTCTCGAAATGCAGCCGATCGAACTCGGCCAGGCAACCCCAATAACGCCCGTAGAAACTGTCGCCGCCGACCAGGCTGAAAGCCATTGCTACCGGCCGTGATCCCTGTTTGGCCAAGACCACGCGAATCGCCTCGGGCATGCGCTCGGCCAGCAGGCTGAAAAACTCGCGGGTCAGATACGGCGCCTGACGCCGCACCGCGTAGGTGTTGGCATAGCAGGCGTAAACAAAATCCCACTGCGCCTCGTCCAGTTCCCGCCCTTGCAGCCACTCGAAGTCAAAGCCCTGCCCCGCCACCTGCTCGCGTTCCTTGCGCATCTGCTTGCGCTTGCGTGAGCTGAGGGCGTCGAGGAAATCCTGAAAGTCGCGGTAACCGCGATTCTGCCAGTGATACTGACAGCCAATGCGTTGCAGCCAGCCCGGTTGCTCGGCCATCGCCGCGTCGGTGAAGGGGTCAGTGAAATTGATGTGCGCGTTGGAAAGCCCTTCGATCTCCAGATAGCCGGGCAGGCTCTTGAGCAGTTCAAAACCGTCTTCGACACTGGCCGCCAGCAGGCGCGGGCCGCTCACGGGACTGAATGGCACAGCCGTCAAAAGCTTGGGGTAATAATCGATGCCGGCACGTGCGCAGGCGTCGGCCCAGCCGTGATCGAACACGTACTCGCCGTAGGAATGCCACTTGCGATAACTGGGCAGCGCGGCGATCAGTCGATCATCTTCGATATGCAGCAAATGCTCGGGCTGCCAGCCTGAATGAGGGCCGACACTGCCGCTGTCTTCCAGCGCACTGAGGAAGGCGTGGCGCAGAAAAGGCTGGTTGTCCGGGACCAGCGCATCCCAAGTGGCCGGGGCGATTTCTGACAGGTCTTGCAGGCGTTGCAACGGCATTCACTGGCACTCCACAGCTTGGCGACAAAGCCCGGCGAGTATCGCTGATCGCGACCCGGTTGCACACGCTCAATCGGCCGACAGCGCTCTAACTCGATAGTTCACGCCGGATATGCATCGTCATCAACCTGCCATCACTGTGCCACCGCTCTGTCATAAACCATCGCGATACTGGCGCCTGTTTTTAGAGCGCCGGGTTCTAACCCGGACACAGTTTTCCGGCCTTCGGGTCGGTTGTGCCCAGGATGGTTCAGCCATCCCCTTCATCTTCGGAGATTGCTATGCGTCTTGCTTCCACGAAAACTGCAGCGGCCCTGTGCGGCGGCTTGTTGCTGGCCATGAGCGTTCCGGCCAGTGCTGCAGTCGACGCCAAACTGCTCGACATGCTCAAGGCCAACGGGTCGATTTCCCAGGCGCAGTACATCGAGCTGCAAACAGAACTGGCCAAGGATCAGAAGGCTCAGCAAATCGCCCAACAGGCGCAGCAGGAAACCAACGAACAAGTGGCAGCGGTCGCGAAGAAGACCAACGAACAGAGCCTGTTCGACCAGAAACTGGCCTGGGCGGCCAAGACCCAGTTCAAGGGTGACGTGCGCATCCGTCAGGAAACCATCAAGATCGACGGCGAGCCGAACAACGGTGGCCGCGACAAGGATCGCCAGCGCATCCGTGCACGTCTGGGCGCCTACACCGAGATCAACCCACAGGTCGACACCGGCATCCGCATCGCCACTGGCGGCGGCGACGATGCCCGCTCGACCAACCAGGACCAGGACAACTACTTCGACAAGAAGCAGATCTGGCTCGATCTGGGCTACATCGACTACCACCCTGATCAGATCAAGAACCTGCACGTGATCGGCGGCAAGATGCTGCAACCGTGGGTGAGCATGGGCGACGTGATCTGGGACAGCGACATCAACCCGGAAGGTCTGGCCGTTACCTACAAGTACCCACTGGGCGGCAGCGCCGAACTGTTCGGCAGCCTGGGTAACTACAACCTCAAGGACAACGTTGACGGCGACGGCGTGCAATTCCGTCACGACCTGCGCCTGACCGCTGGCCAGTTGGGCAGCCGCTTCAACATCACCGATAACCTGAAGATGACTTTGGGCGGTAGCGTCTACGCCTACCAGAACGACGAAGACAGCCGCTGCACCGGCACCTCGACGCCGTGCGCGCTGGCAGTCAACGGCAACTCGGCGAACAACGAATTCCGTCTGTATGAAGGGTTCAGCCAGATCGATATCGGCGGCCTGCCAATGCCGCTGTCGTTCTACGGCCAGTACGTGAAGAACAACGATGCCGTGACCGATCAGGACACTGCGTGGTTGCTCGGTGCCAAGTCGAAAGTCTTCGGCTTCAACCTCGACTACAACTACCGTGACGTGCAGCGCAACGCCGTGGTCGGCGCCTTCACCGACTCCGACTTTGCCAACGGCACCACCGGTTCCCGCGGGCACAAGTTCAAGGTCGGTTACGACATCGACAAGAACTTCGCCGTCGGCGCCACGTACTTCCTGACCAAGGCCGACTTCGCCAGCCGCGGCCAGCGCGATGCAGATGCCAACACCCTGCAGCTGGATGCTGAAGCGAAGTTCTAAAAAGTGATAGCCCGGTGCGGGCGGGACGATCCCCATCATCCGTTCGTTTCATCCGCGCCGGATTGTCTCTGCAGGATGCAGAACCCCCTGTAGGAGCTGCCGAAGGCTGCGATCTTTTGATCTTGATCTTGAAAACAAGATCAAAAGATCGCAGCCTCGTTTCACTCGGCAGCTCCTACAGGGGGTTATCTTTTCGTCGTTGATCGGCGAGGCGTTCGGCCAACGCATCGACATGCTCGTCCGGTTGTTCCGGCAACGCCTTCAGCGTCGCCTGCATCAAGCGCATCTGCCGCAGGAAACGCCGGCAGTTGGGGCAGAACAACAGGTGATGACGCACCATCAGCGTCTCGCGAAAGCTCAGTTGGCCGTCGAGATAATCGCTGGATCGTGCCACTTGCTCCTTGCAGGTCAACATTCTCCCGTCTCCTCAAAATGTTCCACGGTCGCAAAAACCTTCAAGCGTGCCCGGTGCAGCAGCACGCGGACATTGGAGAGCGAGATCTCCAGAAGATTACAGATCTCTTCCAGCTCCAGGCCCTGGCGTTCGCGCAACAGCAAGACACTGCGCTGCAACTCGGAAAGACTCAGCAACGTATGTTCGAGGCATTCGCGCAGTTCGTTTTCGGTGAGCAGCGCTTCGGGGGTGTCCTGATGCCAGGCGAACGGCGCCACCAGCCAGTGACCGTCGCTTGATGAAAACCGATCGTCGCCGATGGTGCCGTGCGGCGATGGCAGGTCATCGAGCAGGACTTCCCGGCGATTGAGCTTGTAGCGACTTTTGGCCGAGTTGGCGGTGATGGTCAGCAACCAGGTCTTCAGGCTGGAACGGCCCTCGAAGCTGCCCAGATGGCGCACCACCGACAGCCACGCATCCTGCACGACTTCCTCGACATGACGCTGGCCGACAATCGCGTAAGCCACCGCGCGCATGGCGCTCTGATAGGTAGTAACCAGTTCCTTGAAAGCCTTTTGCTCCCCCGCCAGCAAGCGCGCGAGCAGTTGGGTGTCATCAGCCGCCATCCATCAATCCCCTTGTCCGGACTTCGAAAATGAACGCGGCAGGTATTCACCTGCCGCGACGTCCGAAAAATTACAGCGTTTCACTCGCTTCGAATGTAGGAAAGATCGACGCGATTAAGGGGAAATTAACCTGTTTCAGCGTTTACGCAGCAACACACTACCAATCGAGTAACCGGCACCGAACGAGCTCAACACCGCCAGCGAACCCGAGGCCAGGTCATCCTGGTATTTGTGGAAGGCAATGACCGAACCGGCCGAGCTGGTGTTGGCATAGCTGTCGAGAATCACCGGCGCTTCTTCTTCGCTGGCTTCGCGGCCGAGCAGCTTGCGCACGATCAGGTGGTTCATGCTCAGGTTGGCCTGGTGCAGCCAGAAGCGTTTCACGTCGCCGACGTTGAGCTGGTTCTCTTCCAGATGCTCGCCGATCAGCTCGGCAACCATCGGGCAGACATCCTTGAACACCTTGCGGCCTTCCTGCACGAACAGCTTGTCGCGGGCGCCCACACCCTCCTCGGCAGCGCGATTGAGGAAGCCGAAGTTGTTGCGGATGTTGTTGGAGAACTTGGTCAGCAATTTGGTGCTGACCACGTCGAACTGGTACGGCGAGGTCGCCAGATCCGCGCGTTCGATGATCACCGCAGTCGCGGCATCGCCGAAGATGAAATGGCTGTCGCGGTCACGGAAGTTCAGGTGCCCGGTGCAGACTTCCGGGTTGACCATCAGGATCGCCCGCGCCTGGCCCAGTTGCACGCTGTTGGCGGCGGCCTGGATGCCGAAGGTGGCCGAAGAACAAGCGACGTTCATGTCGAAACCGAAACCTTCGATGCCCAGTGCTTCCTGGACTTCGATGGCGATGGCCGGATAAGCGCGTTGCAGGTTCGAGCAAGCGACGATGACGCCGTCGATGTCGGCTGCGGTTTTGCCGGCTCGTTGCAGCGCTTGTTCAGCCGCGCCGACGGCCATTTGGCAGAGCACCGACCATTCGTCGTTGGAACGTTCCGGCAGGCGCGGGGCCATGCGTTGCGGATCGAGGATGCCGTCCTTGTCCATGACAAAGCGACTCTTGATGCCCGAGGCTTTTTCGATGAATGCGGCGCTGGATTCGGTCAGGGCCTGGACTTCACCGCTGGCAATGGCCTCGGCGTGATCGGCGTTGAACTGGGCGACGTAGGTATTGAAAGACTGCACCAGCTCTTCGTTGGAGATGCTGTTGGCCGGTGTGTACAGGCCGGTGCCGCTGATGACGACGTTATGCATGGTCGTTTCTCTAATCTGTTCAGGCAGAAAGTGCTGGAACCGTCGTACCAACACGCAAAGGGTCTATTCCCATCCGGGGGACGCAAACCTGGCATCGTTTTATTCCGCAGCGCGACACGGCCGAAGGCTCTGGGTCGCGAAACGGCGGGTTATGGGGGCGAAGTTTGCCATAAACCTAGGCTTTTGGCGCCATTCCCGACATTCCGCCATTCCCGATGTGGCAGCGAGCCTGCTCGCGAAGACGGTGTGTCAGTCACACAAAGGGTGCCAGACATGACGCTTTCGCGAGCAGGCACGCTCCCACAGGGGATTACACAAACTCTGAAGGTCAGGGTTCGACCTGACTCCAGTGTTTGCTCAGGCGCTTGTCGGAGATCGGCACTTTCGTGCCCAACTGCTGGGCAAACAGCGAGACGCGGTATTCCTCCAGCCACCAGCGGTACAACTCCAGTTGCGGGTCGCGCTTGCCTTCCTGCGCATGCTTGGCCGCGCGACTCTGGTATTGCGCCCACAGGCCCGCGAGTTCGCCGCTCCAGACCCGATCCTTCTGCACCTGCGCGCCGAGTTTCTCGAAACGTTGCTCGACCGCTTTCAGGTAACGCGGCAACTCCTTGAGCCATTGCATCGGCGTTTCACGGACGAAGCCCGGATAGACCAGATTGCCGATCTGCTGCTTGATGTCATTCAACGCTACGGCCTGGGCCAGATCGATCTTGCCCTTGAAGCGTTTTTGCAGACCGTGCCAGATCTTCAGGATTTCCAGGGTCAGCCGCGCCACGCGCTCGGCGTGCTCGGTCCAGTTGCCGCGTTTGCGCTCGGCCAATGCCGCCAACCCGGCACCATCCCGGGGCAGCGGGTCTTCGCCTTCGAGAATGCAACTGTCGAGGCTGGCCAGCAGAATGTCTTCCACCAGCGCATCGACGCGGCCCAGCTCACGATAAAGCAAGCCCAGTTCAGTCTGCCCCGGCAACTTGCCGCGCAGGAACTTGGCCGGCTCGGCCAGTTGCTGCATCAACAAGCGCTGCAAGGCGCGACGATGCTGGAACTCGGCTTCGGCCGGGGTCGAGAACCGCCCTTCCTTGACCGTGCCGCCCTCTTCCACCAACGCTGGGTAAACCGTCATCGACAGCCCGGCGATCTTCTGCTGGGTCTTTTCCGCCACCGGCGCGAAAACCTTCGCCTCGACCGGTTGCTGGCTTTTCGCACTCTGCGGCACCGCCAGCGCGGCCTGACTGGCCTCGGCAAAGCGTGCGGTCAGCTCAGCCAGATCGCGACCTTCGCCAAGAAACTTGCCTTGGCCGTCGACGATTTCCAGGTTCATGCGCAGATGGCTTTCGACCTGTTGCGCGGCTTCCGCCCACGCCTCATCACTGACCCGTGCGCCGGTCATGCGCAGCAGTTCGCGACCGAGCGCTTGCGGCAGCGAACCTTCGGCGAACGTCATGCGCTGCAGCGCGGCTTTGATGAAGTCCGGCACCGGCACGAAATTCTTGCGCAGGGCTTTCGGCAGGTTCCGCACCAAGGCAATGCACTTGGCCTCGATCAGGCCCGGCACCAGCCATTCCAGACGCTCCGGTGGCAGCATCGGCAGCAGCGGCGCCGGCACGCGCAAGGTCACGCCATCGCGCGGGTGATTCGGTTCGAAATGGTAAGTGAGCGCCAGCTCCAGATCGCCGATGTGCAGGGTGTCCGGGTAATCACGGGCGGTGACTTCACTGGCCTCGCGGGCCAGCACGTCTTCTTCGCGCATGATCAAAAGTTGCGGGTCTTTCTGGCTGTTGACCTTGTACCAACTGTCGAACGTCGCGGTCTGGTGGATTTCCGCCGGCAGACGCGCATCGTAGAAGGCGTAGAGGGTTTCCTCGTCGGCGAGAATATCGCGACGGCGCGCCTTGGCCTCGAGTTCGTCGAGCTGCTCGAGCAGTTTCTGATTGGCGCTCAGGCATTTGGCCCGCGACTGAATCTCGCCGCGCACCAGCCCTTCGCGGATAAACAGCTCACGGGAGACCACCGGATCGACCGGGCCGTAATGCACCGGGCGGCGACCGACGACGATCAGGCCGAACAGGGTGATCTGCTCGTAGGCCACGACCTGGCCGCGCTTCTTTTCCCAATGCGGTTCGAAGTGGTTCTTCTTGATCAGGTGCCCGGCCAGCGGTTCGATCCAGTCGGCATCGATCTTGGCGACCATGCGCGCGTAAAGCTTGGTGGTTTCCACCAGTTCGGCGGTCATCAGCCACTGCGGGCGCTTCTTGCCGATGCCCGACGACGGATGAATCCAGAAGCGCCGCTGCCGCGCGCCGAGGTAATCGCCGTCTTCGGTTTTCTGGCCGATCTGGCTGAGCAAGCCGACCAGCACCGCTTTGTGCAGTTTCGGATAATCCGCCGGCTCTTTGTTCAGGCTCAGCTGCATGTCGCGGCAGATCAGGCTCAACTGACGATGGGAATCTCGCCACTCGCGCAAGCGCAGGTAATTGAGGAAATTCTTCCGGCACCAGTTACGCAGCGGATTGGCGGTCAGCGCCTGGCGCTGTTCTTCAAAACCACGCCACAGATTGACCAGCCCGGCGAAGTCCGAATCCGGATCCTTCCATTGCGCATGGGCCTGATCCGCCGCTTGCTGACGCTCCGGCGGACGCTCGCGCGGGTCCTGAATCGACATCGCACTGGCGACAATCAGCACTTCCTGCAGGCTGCCGAGTTTGGCCGCTTCGAGCAGCATGCGGCCCATGCGCGGGTCGACCGGCAAGCGCGCCAACTGTCGACCGAGCGGCGTCAGCTGGCTGTTGCGGTCCACCGCCGAAAGCTCCTGCAGCAGGTTGAAACCGTCGCTGATGGCCTTGCCGTCCGGCGGTTCGATGAACGGGAACGCGGTGATTTCGCCGAGACGCAGATGGAGCATCTGCAAAATAACGGCGGCGAGGTTGGTGCGCAGAATTTCCGGGGCGGTAAATTCCGGACGACCGAGGAAATCCTCTTCGCTGTACAAACGCACACAGATACCCGGCTCGACTCGCCCGCAACGTCCTTTGCGTTGATTGGCGCTGGCCTGGGAAATCGCTTCGATCGGCAAGCGCTGGACCTTGGCCCGATAGCTGTAGCGACTGATGCGCGCGGTGCCGCTGTCGATCACATAGCGAATACCCGGAACGGTCAGCGAGGTTTCGGCGACGTTGGTCGCCAGCACCACACGACGGCCCGGGTGCGACTGGAAAATCCGCTGCTGTTCGGCCGGCGACAGACGCGCGTACAGCGGCAGGATTTCGGTGTGCTTGAGCTGGGCCTTGCGCAGCATGTCCGCGGCATCACGAATCTCGCGCTCACCGGGCAGGAACACCAGCACATCACCCGGACTGCGACGTTCGCTGCGCTCGTAGGCGGCGATTTCGTCGAGGGTGGCGAGGATCGCCTGATCGACGGTAAGGTCGTCCTCGACCCGGTTGCCCTCCTCGTCCTGCTCCAGCGTCAGCGGGCGATACCAGGTGTCCACCGGGAACGTGCGACCGGACACTTCAACAATCGGCGCATCATCGAAATGCTTGGAGAAACGCTCAAGATCGATGGTCGCCGAGGTGATGATGACTTTCAGATCCGGGCGACGCGGCAGCAGGGTTTTCAGGTAACCGAGGAGGAAGTCGATGTTGAGGCTGCGCTCGTGCGCTTCGTCGACGATGATCGTGTCGTAGCGTTCGAGGTAACGATCGTTCTGGGTTTCCGCCAGCAGAATGCCGTCGGTCATCAGCTTGATCAGGGTGTTGGCATCGCTCTGATCTTCGAAGCGCACCTGATAGCCGACCAGTGCACCGAGGGGCGTGCCGAGTTCTTCGGCGACGCGGCTGGCGACGCTGCGCGCGGCGATCCGACGCGGCTGGGTATGGCCGATCAGACCGTGCTGGCCGCGACCGATTTCCAAACAGATTTTCGGCAACTGAGTGGTTTTGCCCGAGCCGGTTTCGCCAGCGATGATCAGCACCTGATGTTGCTCCAGGGCCTTTTTGATCTCGTCGCGTTTGGCCGCGATCGGCAAACTGTCGTCGTAGCGAATCACCGGCAGGCTGGCACGGCGCGCCAGCACCTGATCACAGGACGCCTGCATCCGCGCCACCCACTGGGCCAGCTTGGCCTCGTCGGGCTTCTTGCGCAGCTCAAGCAACTGCCGCCGCAGCCGGTGACGGTCGGCGAGCATGGCGTGATCGAGGTTTTTCAGCAGTTTGTCGATGGAGGGCGATTCGTCGGTCATCGGGTAGGCAATTCGGTCGTCTATTTATGCAGGGGGCGGATTGTCGCAGAAAAGCAGCTGCAAGCGCCAAGCTACAAGCCGCAAGTAAGAAGCCGTTGTGACTTGCAGCTGGTAGCTTGGCGCTTGCCGCTGCTGTTATTCGCTATCGCGCCCTTTGCGCCGATATGGGAAGACGTCAATCACCTTCCCCGCCCGAATCGCCTCCTGCAGGCTCTTCCAGTAATCGGCGTCATACAACTCGCCGTGCAACTGATCGAACAATTTGCGTTGCCCGGCATCGGCGAACAGAAACGGCGGAAACTCCTCGGGAAACACGTCCAGCGGGCCGATCGAGTACCACGGTTCGGAGGCCATTTCGTCCTCCGGCGTGCGCGGTGCCGGGATGTGGCGGAAGTTGGCCTCGGTCAGAAAGCAGATTTCGTCGTAGTCGTAAAACACCACTCGCCCGTGGCGGGTGACGCCGAAGTTTTTCAGCAGCATGTCGCCGGGGAAAATATTCGCCGCGGCCAATTGCTTGATCGCCAGGCCGTAATCCTCCAGCGCTTCACGTACCTGGGCGTCGTTGGCATTTTCCAGATAGAGATTGAGCGGGGTCATCCGGCGTTCGGTCCAGCAGTGGCGGATCAGCACGGTTTCGCCCTCGACCGACACCGTCGACGGCGCGACTTCTAGCAATTCCTCCAGACACGCCGGATCGAACTTGCTCAGAGGAAAACGGAAGTCGGCAAACTCCTGGGTATCGGCCATGCGCCCGACCCGATCGACGCTTTTCACCAGCCGATACTTTTCGATCACTGTGGCGCGGTCGACGTTTTTCGACGGTGAGAAACGGTCCTTGATGATTTTGAACACGGTGTTGAAACCCGGCAGGGTGAACACGCTCATGACCATGCCGCGCACGCCCGGGGCCATGATGAACTGGTCGTCAGTGTTGGCCAGGTGATTGATCAGCGCGCGGTAGAACTCGGATTTGCCGTGCTTGTAGAAGCCGATCGAGGTGTACAACTCGGCGATGTGCTTGCCCGGCAAAATGCGTCGCAGAAAACCGATGAACTCCGCCGGCACCGGCACATCGACCATGAAATAAGAGCGGGTGAAAGAGAAGATGATCGACACATCGGCTTCGTCGGTAATCAACGCGTCGATCTGAATGCCGCGACCTTCGCGGTGCAGCAGCGGAATCACCAGCGGCCATTGCTCATCGCGGGTGTAGATGCGCCCGACCAGATAGGCGCCCTTGTTGCGGTAAAGCACCGAGGAAAACAGCTCGACGCTCAGCTCCGGGTCCTTGCACACCCAGTCCGGCAGGTTTTCGCGCAACTGCGCTTCGAGCCGCAGCAAGTCGCCGGGCAGATCAGCGTAATCCTCGCTGAAGCGGTAATCGGCAAAAATGCTCGCGAGCATGGCGGACAACTGGCCCTGCGGCTTGTACGTGCGGGTTTGCGCAGCGCGGGCTCGGCGCAGGCTCGGGCGCGTGGTATGGATGAACATGCAGCCGTCGCTGATCAGGTCGTGGCTGAACAACCCGCAGAAAATCGAGTTGTACCAGGTCTCGGAAAGCTCATCGTCGAAGCGCAGATCGATAACACTGATATAGGCGCTTTTCACCAGCGGCCAGCAGCTGACGTTCATCAGCGCTTCTTCGTCGAAATACTCGCGCAGGCGAGCAACGGTTTCGCCGACCTTTTCCTCATACAGACTGATCCGCGCCGCCGACGCGGCCTGCGCCTCCTGCCAGCGCGCCTGCTCGAAGCGCTCCCGCGCGCCATCGGTGATGCGACGGAAATGCTCGCGGTAATCGTCGAAGCCGGAGAGGATCATCCGGGCGATCTCGGTGGCTGGCCATTGCTGCGACATAGAGGAAACCTCGGCGGGAATTCGATTCGTCTGAGCTTAGTCACGGAACGGCTCGCAGGAAAAGCGCAATTTCTGCCAAAACCGATACAGGGCTGACCGTTGACGCGCTTTCTCTAGCCGATGCATCGGCAGGCAAAATTAAAAGCCCGAATAGCGGTTGCCATGATCCGGACGCTCGGCAACACTCTCGTCCCGATCAAGGAAGGAGCCCGCCGTGAGCCCTGTCGATATTTTCCGTATGTTGTCGCTGGCCGCTATCTGGGGCGCGAGCTTTCTGTTCATGCGCATCATTGCGCCGGTGATCGGCACGATCCCGACCGGGTTCTTTCGCGTGTCGATTGCGGCCGCCGGGTTGCTGGTGATCCTTGGGCTGATGCGCATCAGCTGGGATTTCAAGGGCAAGCTGAAAACCGTGATGCTGCTGGGGGTGATCAACTCGGGGATCCCGGCGACGCTGTATTCGGTGGCGGCGCAAGTGCTACCGGCCGGCTATTCGGCGATTTTCAATGCCACCACGCCGCTGATGGGCGTGTTGATTGGTGGTCTGTTCTTCAGCGAAAAACTCACGATTGCGAAGCTGGGCGGCGTATTCCTCGGCCTGTTCGGCGTCGGCGTATTGACGCGGGCGGGTCCCGTGGCCTTCGACCTGCAACTGCTGATGGGCGCGGTTGCCTGCCTGCTGGCAACTACTTGCTATGGCTTTGCCGGATTTCTCGCGCGGCGCTGGCTGGATCAGGCCGGTGGGCTGGACAGCCGTTTGTCGGCACTGGGCAGCATGCTCGGGGCGACGTTGTTCTTGCTTCCGCTGTTCGCCTACAGCGTGATCACTGCACCGCCGGTCAGTTGGGGCGGTTGGCACCTCTGGCTGTCGCTACTTGGCTTGGGTCTGGGTTGCACGGCGTTTGCCTACATCATCTATTTCCGCCTGCTCAGCTCGATCGGCCCGGTGAAATCGATGACCGTCACCTTCATGATCCCGCCGTTCGGCGTGTTGTGGGGGGCGTTGTTGCTGGATGAGCCGTTGTCGATGGCGCACATTTATGGCGGGTTGCTGATTGCAGCGGCGTTGTGGCTGGTGTTGAAGCCGGCGGTGGTGAAGCCTGGTGAGATGATCAATCGGTAATCCGCTTTGTTGGCAAAATCGCTATCGCGAGCAGGCTCACTCCTACAGTTGGAATACGTTCCCCTGTAGGAGTGAGCCTGCTCGCGATGGCGCCCGAACAGCCACCGCTTATCTTTCTTTTATCCGGTTTTACGGAACACAAAAGCCAATCCAATAATGATCAGCAGCATCCCCAGCACACTCAACGCGGCCAACCGATTACCGAAAATCAGATAATCCATCACCGCTGTCACCGCCGGCACCAGATAGAACAGGCTGGTGACGTTCACCAGATTGCCCCGCGCGATCAGCCGATACAGCAACAACGTCGCCAGCACCGAGACCACCAGGCCCATCCACAACACCGGCACGATGAAACCTGTGCTGTGCTCGAAGTGGAACGGCTGGAACGGCACGAAGATCGCACACAGCAACAGCCCCGCCAGATACTGCACTGGCAGCGTGCCGAGAGGATTGTCGGTGATGCGTTTTTGCATGATCGAGCCCAGGGTCATGCTCGCCAGCGCGAGCAAGCCGAACAACATGCCAGCCCAGGACATTCCGGCCAGACCGATGCCCTGATAAACCACCATGATCAACCCGGCCAGCCCCAGCCCCAGGCCGAATAGACGGCTCGCCGAACGCTGACGCTCCATGAGCACCACCGTGAGGATCGGCTGTACCCCCATCAGAGTCGCCATCACCCCCGGCGTGACTTTGCAGTCGAGCGCCAACAGATAAAAAATCTGATACGCCCCGAGCAACACCAACCCCGTGGTGATCGCAAACAGCATCGGTTTGCCGCCCTTGGGCAACTTCAACTCGAGCAGCGGCGCCAGCAGCAACAGCCCGCACAGGGCGATGGCGAAGCGAATCAACAGAAAGGCAAAGGGTGAAGCGTGGGCCAGGCCCCATTTGGAGAAAATCGCCCCGCTGCTCCACAGCAGAACGAACAGGCTCGTGGACGCCGCCGCGAGCACGGATTGTTTCGAAAGGACAAACATGAATACCACCTGTAGTCAGGCAAGAAGCCAACTCAGCCGAAGCTGAAATCCAGTAGTTTTTTCTGGCGGGCGCAGGGGTCAGCAGAAACTGCCGATCAGCCCCGAACACCAACGCCCGGCGGCGATACAACTGCGCACACCGGCGGGCTACTGACAGGTGGAGGGTAATGACTGATCTGCACAGGCTGCTGATTCCCGCACGGCACGACGCCAGCGTTGACCGCTGAATCGACTACCGCATTGATGAGGGATGCAGGCATGGAGGCAGATCTTTATTGAGGAAATGAAAGCGTGAGCACGGCGCTCAAGCGGGCTGACTATAACCAGCCCGGGACACAGATTGCAATGACTTGGGCAAAGGGCCGGCAGCGACAGTTTGGGGCGGGATGATTAGGGTGATTGGCGGTGGCAATGGATTGTCAGGAGACATGGAATGCAAGAGATCATATGCCAAGGGAACGGACGTATTTGCGGTATCAGGTTTATCGGTCAGAGGCCAGGAAGCGGGCCGCACTTACATTTGCGAAGCTACACAGCGAACTTGAGACGCGCGCAATTGTTGACGTTGATTATTCCAGGGTTCACTTCGAGGCGATTGATGCGTCCGCCATGAAAGCTTATGAGCAATGGCTCGATCCGCATTTCTGCTGGGAGGAAATTGTCCGATGGAAAGCCAAAGAACCAATGAGCTTCGATTTGGCAATCTGGTTTGATCGTGAACTGTGCGGACTTTGTTTCGCCAATCCGAACCAAAGCCGGCTGAGAGTCAGGATTGTGCGTCTTGAGGGGCAGCCAGACGAACACCCACTCAAGAGCCGCATAGCGACCTTCGCCCTGACTGCGGTCACTCACTTCGCCCGTATCATCGGCAGCCAGCAGATCGAAATTCAGGAGCCTCTTTCGGGAGCTATACCTCTATACCGTCAACTGGGTTTCGAATTCGACTCTGAGGGCCGTCTTGTGAAGCGCATTGACCAAGTCTAGTATCTGAGCACCTGCTCATTTACTCATCAACGTCGGAGATCCCATGAAAGCTGTCGTTGAAAAGAAAGCATCAAACTCCAAATCCAGAAAGATGGAGAAAAAGCAGCCATCTGTTGAGTTATCTGAAACCGACATGCATCGCATCAGGAATGCACTGGCCAATCCAGCCGTTGAAGAGCCAAGCGGCGTATTAGCCGGGTCGTCCTTTTCCTTCCGCTAACAAAAAACCGCTCCCAAAGAGCGGTTTTTCATTGCCTGATCCAGCCTCAACCAAACAGCCAATACCCCAACAACGTCAGCACCAGCACCGCCAGCACCGGGCGCATGACGCGGTAGGCCTTGGGATGCCGGCGTTTCCACTGTTTGACCACGCCGCTGAAACGGTCGCTGAAGTTCTTGCTCCAGGCATAAGCCTGGTTGATGCCGCCGACGCGTTCATCATCAAGGTTCTGCGGCGCAGTGGCGCGGCCGAGCCAGCCGCTGATGAAGCGATTGATGCGGGTCATCAGGCGATTGCTCAGTGGGCGTTCGATGTCGCAGAACAGAATGACGCGAGTCTGATCGGTTTCATTCTTGACCCAGTGCACGTAGGTCTCGTCGAACATCACGTCATCGCCGTCGCGCCAGGCGTAAACCTGACCGTCGACGAAGATCCGGCAATCGTCAGAATTAGGTGTCGACAGACCGAGGTGATAACGCAGGGAGCCGGCGAACGGGTCACGATGCGGATTGAGGTGACTGCCGCCCGGCAGCAGCGCGAACATCGCGCCCTTGACGTTGGGAATGGCACTGACCAGTGCCACGGTTTTCGGGCACAGGGCTTCGGCCGATGGCAGCGGTTTGTCGTACCACTTCAGATAGAAGCGCTTCCAGCCTTTCTTGAAGAACGAGCCAAAACCGGCGTCGTTGTTCTTTTCGGCGGCGCGAATATAGCCCTCGTCAAACAGATGCATGGCTTCGTCGCGGATGGTTTCCCAGTTATCGCGCAGCACATCCAGTTCCGGGAACTTGCTGCGATCCAGATACGGTCTGGACGGCACTGCGGAGAACAGGTACATCAAAGCGTTGTACGGGGCGAACAGCGCCGAGTGGTTGACGAACTGGCGCAATACCGGCAAACGCGCCTTGCCGCGCAAATGCACATAGAGCGTGCTGCCCAGAAACAGCAACAGCACAAACGCCTTGGCGGCAAACGAAACGGTCATCAACGACTCCTTGAATAAAGACAACGCTGCGCAATGCCCATTTCCCGGCATGGCAGCCGGCCATGATAAACACTACCGGCTCCGGGAAAAACCCGCCTGATACAAGATTCAGTGTTATGCATCGCGCAACAAAGCCTTTATTAACATGCAGCGCCTGAACCTCGGCTGACCTGAATCAACAGGATTACTGCTGGTTCTCCTGCTCGGTGAACAGGTCACTGAACAACATGCTCGACAGATAACGCTCACCCGAATCCGGCAGCACCACGACGATGGTTTTGCCCTGCATCTCCGGGGTTTCCGCCAGACGCACTGCCACCGCCATGGCGGCACCGCAGGAAATACCGCACAGAATCCCCTCTTCCTGCATCAGGCGCAAAGCCATGGCCTTGGATTCTTCGTCAGTCACCTGCTCGACACGATCGACCATCGACAGATCCAGGTTCTTCGGCACAAAACCGGCGCCAATGCCCTGAATCTTGTGCGGGCTAGGCTTGATCTCGTCACCGGCCAGCGCCTGGGTGATGACCGGCGAAGACGCAGGCTCCACAGCCACCGACAGAATCGGTTTGCCGGCGGTGTTCTTGATATACCGCGAGACGCCGGTGATGGTTCCGCCGGTGCCGACGCCAGCCACCAGCACGTCGACGGCCCCATCGGTGTCATTCCAGATTTCCGGACCGGTGGTCTTTTCGTGTATCGCCGGGTTGGCCGGGTTATCGAATTGCGCCGGCATGAAATATTTGTCGGCATCACTGGCGACGATTTCCGCGGCTTTCTCGATGGCGCCCTTCATGCCCTTGGCCGGCTCGGTCAACACCAGTTCCGCCCCCAGGGCCTTGAGGACCTTGCGGCGCTCGATGCTCATCGACGCCGGCATGGTCAGCATCAGTTTGTAGCCACGCGCAGCAGCGACGAAGGCCAGGCCGATGCCGGTGTTACCGGAGGTGGGCTCGACAATGGTCATGCCCGGTTTGAGTTTGCCGCTGCTTTCGGCGTCCCAGATCATGTTGGCGCCGATCCGGCACTTGACCGAGTAACCGGGGTTGCGCCCTTCGATCTTGGCCAGGATCGTGACCCCGCGCGGCGCGATGCGGTTGATCTGGACCAGCGGCGTATTGCCGATGGAGTGGGCGTTGTCAGCGTAGATACGGCTCATGGCTGGGTCCTTATGCAGCGTTGAATTCAGCCTTTCAAGGTAAGCCTGTTACCGATCACAGTCCAGTCGGGGCGAACGTCTGCGAACGCACGCAGTCAATCGCTTTGAATCGTCAAGGCACACTCTTGAAGGAACAATGGCATGAAACGTCGTTACAGCTGGCCGCTCTGGACCCTGGCGGGTGTCGTGGTGCTGCTGGTCGCTCTGCACTTCGCCCTGCCCTATCTGGTACGCGACTACCTCAATGACAAGCTCGCGGACATGGGTGATTACCGTGGCCAGATCACCGATGTCGACCTCGCACTGTGGCGCGGTGCGTACAAAATCAACGGTCTGAAAATCGTCAAGGTCGACGGCAAGGTGCCGGTGCCGTTCGTCGATGCGCCGTTGATCGACCTCTCGGTGAGCTGGCATTCGCTGTGGTACGACCATGCCGTGGTTGCGCAGGTGCAGTTCCTCAATCCCGAAATCAACTTTGTCGACGGCGGCCCCAACAAGCAGAACTCGCAGACCGGTCAGGGCACCGACTGGCGCGAGCAACTGGGCAAGCTGCTGCCGATCACCCTCGATGAAGTGCAGATCAACGACGGCCGTATCACTTTTCGCAACTTCAATTCCAAGCCGCCGGTGAACATGAATGCCAGCAACGTCAACGCCAGCATCTACAACCTGACCAACGTGGTCGACAAGGAAGGCAAGCGCGACGCCCGCTTCGAAGGCAAGGCGCTGCTGCTGGGCCACGCGCCACTGGAAACCACCGCCACCTTCGATCCGTTGAGCAACTTCGAAGACTTCGAATTCCGCCTGCGTGCCCGCGACATTGAGCTCAAACGCATGAACGACTTCGCCTCGGCCTATGGCAAGTTCGACTTCAACGCCGGCCACGGCGATGTGGTCATCGAAGCCAAGGCAGAGAAAGCCCTACTCACCGGCTACATCAAACCCCTGCTGCGCGACGTCGACGTTTTCAACTGGCAGCAGGACGTCGAGAACAAGAACAAAGGCCTGTTCCGCTCGGTCTGGGAAGCACTGGTCGGCGGCACCGAGACCGTTCTGAAAAACCAGAACAAAAACCAGTTCGCCACCCGGGTCCAACTCAGTGGCAATGTGCACCAGCAGAACGTCAACGCGTTCGAGGCGTTTTTGCAGATTTTGCGCAACGGGTTTATCCAGGCCTTCAATGCGCGGTATGAAAGGCCGAAGCCGGATGAGGGTTAAGTTTTGCGGTTGACGACATATCTACCAGTGTCTTCGGCCGCGATCGATGAGCGCTGTTGCAGCGAATCCCAGCCCAGACAGGCCAACGCCAAAGAACGTGGCACTGCCTCACGCCCATTGCTGTAACGGCTGATGCTCCGAGCGCTCACACCCAGCGCCTCGGCCGCCTCACTGAGCGAAAGTCCCGTACGGGCGCGCCAGTCGATAAAAATGCGCGTGTTCTCGTCTTGGGCATTTTGCGCCAGCGCATCCATGTACAAGGTGTCTGCGCCAATCTGTATGTCGGGCTCTAGCCATTCGACGATCCAGCCATCGTCACTGACTACGGCAGTCGCGAAGACTTCGCGATCAAGCAGTGGCCGCAGACCTGGATAAGTATGGATATCCATCCCCAGATCAACTGTCAGTTCCTGACCATTGATAAATGTCAGCGCCAACCTGAAATCCGACAGGACGTGCGCAGATCGCAGACGCGGGCGTTTCATGGGTAACATCGATTTTCTGCCTTTTTATCTACCAAGTAAGAAAGGCTATCGCCAAATCGGCGATACCGGAATACTGGCCATCCGCCGAGACTGAGTCAACATGTGACGCCCCATTCAGAGACTGAATACGCCGTCTGCGTTCACAGTCGAGCGGCGTGCGCGTTATAGTCGGGCATCCGATTATTCGCTCCCGCCCTGCCCGTAAGGTTGGCGTTACCGTTCGAGGATTTGCAGATGAAGTTCGAAGGCACCCAGGCCTACGTCGCCACCGATGACCTGAAGCTGGCAGTCAACGCCGCCATCACCCTGGAGCGGCCGCTGCTGGTCAAGGGTGAACCGGGCACCGGCAAGACCATGCTCGCCGAGCAACTGGCCGAGTCGTTCGGTGCCAAGCTGATCACCTGGCACATCAAGTCCACCACCAAGGCCCATCAGGGCCTGTACGAGTACGACGCGGTCAGCCGTTTGCGCGACTCGCAGTTGGGCAATGAAAAAGTCCACGACGTGCGCAATTACCTGAAGAAAGGCAAGCTCTGGGAAGCGTTCGAGTCCGAGGAGCGGGTGATTCTGCTGATCGACGAAATCGACAAGGCTGACATCGAGTTCCCCAATGACTTGCTGCAAGAACTCGACAAGATGGAGTTCTACGTTTACGAGGTCGACGAGACCATCAAGGCCAAGAAGCGCCCGATCATCATCATTACCTCCAACAACGAGAAAGAGCTTCCGGACGCCTTCCTGCGCCGCTGCTTCTTCCACTACATCGCTTTCCCCGACCGCACTACCCTGCAGAAAATCGTCGACGTGCACTACCCGGACATCAAGAAGGATCTGGTCAGCGAAGCGCTCGACGTGTTCTTTGACGTGCGCAAGGTACCGGGCCTGAAGAAAAAACCTTCAACGTCGGAACTGGTCGACTGGCTGAAACTGCTGATGGCCGACAACATCGGCGAAGCGGTGCTGCGCGAGCGCGACCCGACCAAAGCCATCCCGCCGCTGGCCGGTGCGCTGGTGAAGAACGAACAGGACGTGCAACTGCTTGAGCGCCTGGCGTTCATGAGCCGTCGCGGCACCCGCTAAGAGGCTGCTGCCATGCTGCTCAACCTGTTCAATGAAATGCGTGCAGCCAAGGTACCGGTGTCGGTGCGTGAGCTGCTCGACCTGATCAACGCGCTGAAACAGCGCGTGACCTTCGCCGACATGGACGAGTTCTATTATTTGTCGCGGGCGATTCTGGTGAAGGACGAACGTCATTTCGACAAGTTCGACCGTGCATTCGGCGCTTACTTCAATGGCCTCGAAAAACTCGACGACCACTTGCAGGCGCTGATTCCCGAAGACTGGCTGCGCAAGGAGTTCGAGCGCTCGCTGACTGATGAAGAACGCGCGCAGATCCAGTCCCTGGGCGGGCTGGACAAGCTCATCGAGGAGTTCAAGAAGCGTCTGGAAGAACAGAAGGAACGTCACGCCGGCGGCAACAAATGGATCGGCACCGGCGGCACCAGTCCGTTCGGCTCCGGCGGTTTCAACCCGGAGGGCATCCGGGTTGGCGATGCCGGCAAGCGTCAGGGCAAGGCAGTCAAGGTCTGGGATCAGCGCGAGTACAAGAACCTCGACGATTCAGTGGAACTGGGCACCCGCAATATCAAGGTCGCCTTGCGTCGTCTGCGCAAGTTCGCTCGACAGGGCGCGGCGGAAGAACTGGACATCGATGGCACCATCGACCACACCGCCAAGGATGCCGGCCTGCTGAATATCCAGATGCGCCCGGAACGGCGCAACACGGTGAAGCTGCTGCTATTGTTCGATATCGGCGGCTCAATGGATGCGCACGTGAAGATCTGCGAGGAATTGTTTTCGGCCTGCAAGACCGAGTTCAAGCATCTGGAGTACTTCTACTTCCACAACTTCATTTATGAATCAGTGTGGAAGAACAACATGCGCCGCACTTCCGAGCGCACCTCGACCCAGGATCTGCTGCACAAGTACGGTGCCGACTACAAAGTGATCTTCATCGGCGACGCCGCCATGGCGCCTTATGAAATCACCCAGGCTGGCGGCAGTGTCGAGCACTGGAACGAAGAGCCGGGCTACGTGTGGATGCAGCGCTTCATGGAGAAATACAAGAAACTCATCTGGATCAACCCGTATCCGAAGGACACGTGGGGCTATACCTCGTCGACCAACATTGTCCGCGACCTGATCGAGGATCAGATGTATCCGCTGACGTTGCGCGGGCTTGAGGAAGGGATGCGGTTTCTTTCCAAATAATCGTTAACCCGACGAACGCCTTCGCGAGCAGGCTCGCTCCCACATTGGAATGCTTTTACCTGTGGGAGCGAGCCTGCTCGCGAAGCTTTTAGCGATCTTTAAAGCGCTGCAAATATTCGACATGCTCGCGGTGCGCGACGTCCTGCACCACCGGCCGCAATCTCACCTTCGCTCCCGGCAAGCACTGCGCCAGCCGCGCCAGTGCCAGCGGCGTCAACGCGCCGAGCCGCGGATACCCGCCGATGGTCTGGCGATCATTGAGCAACACAATCGGCTGCCCGTCCGGTGGCACTTGCACCGCGCCCAAGGGAATCCCTTCGGAAATCATCGCCGCGCCCTGATAGTGCAACGTCGCGCCCTGCAGGCGGATGCCCATGCGGTCGGCGCGGCTGTCGATTGTCCAGGTGCTGTTGAAGACATCAAACAGACTTTGCCCGCTGAACTGGCCGATCTGTGCACCAATCACCAGATCCAGCGGTTTAACCGAGCGCAGGTCCGGTTGCTGCGTCTGTGGTACGTCACGCACCGGCCGGGGTTCGCCGTGATAACTCAGGATCGCTCCTTTTGTCAGCGGCACGCCCAGACCATCAAGCCCTCCGAGCTCTTCGCGCACGACCGTCGCGCAACTGCCCAACACGGACGGCGCGGCAAAACCGCCGGGAGCCGCCAGATAAGCCCGGGCGCCAAGCAAGGGTTGGGTGAATTGCAGTTTCTGTCCTTTATTCAATTTGAAACTGCGCCACGGCGTCATTGGCTGTCCATCGACCTGCGCGCCGAGATCCGCCCCGGCCAGCGCCAGCAGGCAATCCTCTTCAGCCACCACGGCAAACCCGCCGAGGGTGATTTCAACCACCGCAGCATCCAGCTCATTGCCAAGCAGCCAATTGGCCCAGCTCATGGAGCACCAATCCGCCGCGCCGCCCTGGGTCACGCCCAGGTGCCGGACGCCAAACCGCCCGGCATCCTGCAACAGGCACAGCGGTGTGCTGGCTTCGATCGTCAGTCGACTCATGCCAGCGCCTCCAGTGGTGTGTCGTCACCGCCCAGACGAATGAATTCGGCGTGATCGACCGCTTCGAAGCGTACCGTGTCACCGGGCTGCATCAGGCTGTAGCCGTCGCGATGGCGATCAAACAGTTTCGCCGGGGTGCGGCCGATCAGGTTCCAGCCGCCGGGTGAAACGACCGGATAAGCCGCGGTCTGCCGCTCGGCGATACCGACGCTGCCGGCGGCGACTTTTTTGCGCGGTGTGCTCAAGCGCGGCGTGGCGAGAATCTTTTCGACCAGGCCCATGAAGGCAAAGCCCGGCGCAAAACCAAGGGCGAATACCTGATACTCCCGTGCGCTGTGCCGACGGATCACCTCCGCCACAGCGAGCCCGCTACGTTCAGCCAGCAGGCTCAGTTCCGGGCCGACACTGAGGTCGTACCAGACCGGCAAGACGTGACACTGTCCGGCACTGCGCGCATTCGGCGACAGATCGACCAGCGCTTCGGCGATCAATTCGCGCGCCTGAGCCGGACTCAGCAGCGTCAGATCGTAATGCACCATCAACGTCGTATAGGACGGCACCAGATCGATCAGTTGGGCGCCAAACGCCGTGCGCAAACGCTCGGTGGCGGCGAGCATCCACGGCATGTTGGCTTCGGCGATTTCATCGAACAGACGCAGCATCAGGCAATCAAGCGCCACCACTTCAATCCGTGGATTCATGACGCACTCGACTGCTGCAAGGCCTGGCGAATGCGCTGCACGGCGGCCACCGAACTGGCGTTGTCGCCGTGTACGCACAAGGTGTTGGCGCGCAGGATCAAGGCGCTGCCGTCGCTAGCGGTGAGCTCGCCGCCATGGGCGATGGTCAGCGCTTGCTCGATGATTTTCTCGGGATCGTGATGCACCGCGCCCGGCAACTGCCGTGAGACCAGCCGGCCGGCGCTGTCGTAAGCGCGATCGGCGAAAGCTTCGAACCACAGCGTCACGCCATATTCATCGCCGACTTGCTGCGCCGCAGCGTTGTCGCGGGTCGCCATGAGCATCAGCGGAAGATTGCGGTCATACGCGGCCACGGCTTGCACTACCGCACGCAGTTGCGCCGGGTTGGCCATCATGTCGTTGTACATCGCGCCGTGGGGTTTGACGTAGCTGACCCGCCCGCCCTGCGCCTTGCAGATGCCATCGAGCGCACCGATCTGGTAATGCAGGATGTCTTGCAGCTCCTGCGCGGAATAGGCCATGGAGCGCCGGCCGAATCCGACCAGATCCTGATAGGCCGGATGCGCGCCAATCTGTACGCCGTGCTCAAGGGCCAGCGCCACGGTCTTGCGCATGATGCTCGGGTCGCCGGCATGGAAACCGCAGGCAACGTTGGCGCAATCGATGAAGGGCATGACCTCGGCGTCCAGACCCATGGTCCAGCTGCCGAAGCTCTCGCCAATGTCGCAATTCAATAGCAGGCGGCTCACGGTGAACACTCCTGTAGCTGCTCGTCTTTTTATCTGTAGGACACTGCCCAGCAGGTTATCAGTTACTGCGCGTCGAGTTGTTTGCCGCGGGTTTCCGGCAGGCTCAACGCCGCAATAATCACCACGCCGTAGGACACCGCCGCGAAGGCACCGATGCCCATGCTCAATGGCACTTTCTGGCTGAGCAGGCCGATCAGCAGCGGGAACAACGCCGCCAGCGCGCGGCCGATGTTGTAGCAGAAACCCTGGCCCGAGCCGCGAATCCGCGTGGGGAACAATTCAGTGAGAAACGCACCCATGCCGCTGAAAATCCCCGAGGCAAAGAAGCCCAGCGGAAACCCCAGCCACAGCATCACGCCGTTGCTGACCGGCATCTGCGTGTACAGCAGAACGATGGTGAACGAGCCGACCGCGAACAAAATGAAATTCTTTTTCCGCCCCAGCAGATCGGTCAGATAAGCGCTGATCACGTAACCGACGTAGGAACCGACGATCACCATCGCCAGATAACCACCGGTACCAAGCACGCTCAAACCGCGTTCGTTCTTGAGGAAGGTCGGCAACCAGGAGGTGATTGCGTAATAACCGCCCAGCGCACCGGTGGTCAGCAACGACGCGCGAAACGTGGTGAAGAGCATGCCCGGTGCGAAAATCTCGTAGAACTTCGCCGGGTTTTCTGGCGTTTGCGCGGCTTTGGCTTCGCGATAGATTTCCGGATCTTTCACCAGGCGTCGGACAAAAATCACGAATATCGCCGGCACGATGCCGAGGATGAACAGCGCACGCCAGGCATCTTCCGGTGGCAATACCGAGAACAGCAGCGCATACAGAATCGCCGTCAGCCCCCAGCCCAGCGCCCAACCGGATTGCACCATGCCCACCGCTTTGCCGCGATCCCTGGCGCGGATCACTTCGCCGATCAATACCGCGCCAGCGGTCCATTCACCGCCGAAACCGAAGCCCATCAAGGTCCGGGCGATCAGCAGTTGTTCATAGTTTTGCGCGAAGCCGCAGAGGAAGGTGAAGAAGGCGAACCACAGCACTGTCAGTTGCAGGGTGCGCACGCGGCCGATGCGGTCGGAGAGAATCCCGGCGACCCAGCCGCCGATCGCCGACGCGATCAGGGTGCTGGTGTGAATCAGCCCCGCTTCGCCAGTGGTGATGCCCCACATCGCAATCAGCGTCGGCACGACGAAGCTGAGCATCTGCGTGTCCATGCCATCCAGACCGTAACCGATCTTGCAGCTCCAGAACGTGCGGCGCTCCTGCTGGTTGATGTTGCGATACCAGTCGAACGGCCCGGGCCGCGCCGCAGGCTTGGATAAAGGGAGGGTGTCAGGAGCACTCATGGCAAATCTCCGCAGGGCTTTTATTGGTCTTGTTCGAAGCTCCGACGACGCCTATCGTGGGAACCGGATGCGCCGATTTTTCGTCGCCTGCCCCGCGCCGTCCAACGAATAAAAACCCGCCTTAGGCATAAGAAAAATTTGTCAGCCGAGCCTTGCCCATGAACCTGAAGTTTCTCGAGACCTTTGTCTGGGTCGCGCGCCTGAAGAGTTTTCGCCTGACCGCCGACAAGCTGTTCACCACTCAGGCGTCGATTTCCAGCCGCATCGCAGTGCTCGAAGGCGAGCTGGGAGTGAAGCTGTTTCTACGCGACTCACGCGGCGTCAGCCTGACCCCGGAAGGTCTGAAGGTGCTCGATTATGCCGAACAGATGCTCGACACCATGGCGGCGCTGAGACAGTCGATCGAGACTCGTTCGAGCAAGGTCGGGCGGGTGCGGATCGGCGTGATGGATACGGTGATCCATACCTGGCTGAGCCCGCTGGTGGCGCAGATGACCGATCTGTACCCGCGAGTGGAAATCGAGCTGGTCGCGGATACGGCGCTGAATCTCTGCGATCAGCTGCAAAAAGGCTTCCTCGATCTGGTTCTGCAAACCGATCTGATCCGTCACGAAAGCGTGCGTAGTCTGGAGTTGGCCAGCCATCCGTTGGGTTGGATCGTCGCGAGCAATTCGATCTACAACCGCGACTACGCCGACCTCGCCGAACTGGCGCAGGAGCGGATCGTCACTTACTCGAAAAACTCACGACCGCATCAGGATATCGTCGCGCTGATGCAGGCCAACGGCGTCATGGCGCCACGCTTGAATTGCGTGAACTCGGTGTCAGCGATCACCCGGTTGTTGCGTGACGGCTTCGGTATCGGCGCGCTGCCACCGGTGCTGGTGGCCGAGGAACTGGCACGCGGCGAACTGACCCTGCTCGACATCGCGCAGCGGCCGGCGAATCTGCCGGTGGTGGTGTCGTGGCGGGTCGGGGTTGAGTGGGTCGAGGAGATAGTGACGTTGTGTCAGCAGGTCTTGGCGGGGTATGCGCAAAAGGTGGGCAAGGACTGCATCACCCTCACTGACTGAGCACACTTGTGGCGAGGGAGCTTGCTCCCGCTCGGCTGCGCAGCAGTCGTAAAATCGTTACCTGCGCTCGTTCAGAATAAATGGACGGGAGCGCTTCGCACTCCAGCGGGAGCAAGCTCCCTCGCCACAGGGGAAATGAGCGATCTCAAAGGCCTCGTACGTCGCGATCTTCGATCGGCCGGCTCTGGCGCAGACGGCGGCCGCCGAGTACTACCCAATCGATCAGGCGGAACAGGCATTCGATGCCGAACGACAGCAGCAACGCCCCGCTCATGCCCCAGATCATTGCCTCTGGCGTCAGCAGGATCTGATAGCTGTAGCCATTCCAGGTTTCCTTGCGAATGTCCGGATCGGCGGCCAGCACCACTTGCAGGAAGCGCACGTACCACGGGCCTTGCATCGCCTGGAATTGTTTATCCAGCGCGACCTGGCGAGTGAGCAAGGTGTTCAGGCTGTCGGCATCGCTGCGAAAAATCGGGTCTTCGCTCGCCCGGTAATGCGCGACCAGCGCCTGCATGTCGCCCTTGAAAAACTGATCGGCGGTGCCCT
This sequence comes from Pseudomonas sp. HN2, assembly GCF_020736465.1. Taxonomy (NCBI): domain Bacteria; kingdom Pseudomonadati; phylum Pseudomonadota; class Gammaproteobacteria; order Pseudomonadales; family Pseudomonadaceae; genus Pseudomonas; species Pseudomonas sp. HN2. The sequence goes on along the minus strand of NZ_CP085885.1, from coordinate 1,550,007 downwards.
GAAAGCCGCGCAGGCCGGTCTGCGCTTCGATCAGATGCGCTTCGACCCGCTGGGCGTAATCGTTGATGAACCCCGGCACCTGGACACCGATCAACAGGCCCGCCGCAAACAACACCAGCCGTACATAACTGAGCAACATGGGTGCAAATCCTTATTCGGTCTTGCCCTGGCTGACGCATTCGCCGCGTCGCCACAGGCTCCATTGGCCCGGTTCGTAGCGGGTCCAGGTTTCGTTTTCGGTCAAAGGCTCGGTGGCGATCACCGTGACCACGTCGTTGGGCGTGGTTTCGGCCTGGAAGTCGACAATCACGTCGACATCCTTGAGCCGTGCGGGGCCGAACGGTGCGCGCCGGGTGATCTGGGCCAGTTTGGTCGAGCAATAACAGAACAGCCAGTCGCCGTCGCTGAGCAGGCAATTGAACACGCCTTTGCTGCGGTATTCGGCGCAGGCGGCGACCAGATCCGGCAGCAGCACTTCGATATCCTCCGGTTCCGGAAAGGCTGCGCGCACACGGTTGAGCAAATCGCAGAACGCCGCCTCGCTGTCGGTATCGCCGACCGGGCGGTAGAAACTCTTGATCGGGGTGAAGTCGGCGAGCTGCCCGTTGTGCGCGAAACACCAGTTGCGCCCCCACAGTTCGCGGACGAACGGGTGGGTGTTGGACAGGCAGACCTTGCCGACGTTGGCCTGGCGAATATGGCCGATGACCACTTCGCTCTTGATCGGATAACGCTGCACCAGATTGGCGACTTCCGACTCGCTGCTCGCCGCCGGGTCCTGGAACAGCCGCAAGCCCCGGCCCTCATAGAAGGCAATGCCCCAGCCGTCGCGGTGCGGGCCGGTGCGGCCGCCGCGCTGCATCAGGCCAGTGAAGCTGAACACGATGTCGGTCGGCACGTTGGCACTCATGCCCAGTAATTCACACATGTGCGGACTCTCGGGTTACAGACGCGGCTCGACCCGCATGCGCTGCGGATTGTTCGGCACGGGCGGGCGACCGTAGCGGTCGTCACCGGCGCCGCCGAACGGCTGATCATCTTCGCGTTCTTCGGCACGGGCCGCAGCCTTGGCGGCCTCGGCGCGTTCGCGTCGGGCTGTCGAAGCACGCTCGATCGGCATACGGATCAAGACGAAAACCAGATAGACCCCGAAGGCGATCATGCCGTACATGAACAGATCGGAAACCGCGCGCCAGGCGTTGTTGCCGACCTTGAACAGCGTGTCCAGCGCGGTGATGGCGATGGCCGGCGCAACCTTGGCTTTCACTGGATCGACGATGGTCGGGCTGAACAGCAACACCGCCATCAGCACACGCAGCGGCTCGCGCAGCCAGCGCCACATCCAGGTGGTCAGGCGCATCCATACCAGCAGGCAGCCTACGGCGGCAAAGGCGTAAAGGCCCCAGGCGATCAGATAGTCGTTCTCGGTCATGGTGTCCATGGCAAGGCAGGCAAAGAGGCGCTTATAGTAACGACTTTTCGCCCATGCGGCTTGTCCCAATAGACACATCCCCTGTAGGAGTGAGCCTGCTCGCGATAGCAATTGATCAGTCAAAGTCATTTTGAATGACACACCGCTATCGCGAGTAGGCTCACTCGTACAGGGATTGCGGCAGTTTCAAATGCTGCGAAAAACCCTATTTGTATATCTGTCCGAGAGCCTTCCATGCCCCAATCCGCCAATGTCATCCCAGCCCCGATTGCCCACCGGGCGCCCGGCGCCGACCCGTATGCCTGGCTGCAGGAGCGCGATACCGACGCGGTGCTCGACTACCTCAAGGCCGAAAACGCTTATCAGGAAGCGCAAACCGCTGATCAGGCCGAACTGCGCGAAAGCCTGTTCAACGAGATCAAGGGCCGGATTCTGGAAACCGACCTGTCCCTGCCCTCGCCCTGGGGCCCGTATCTGTATTACACGCGCACCACCGCCGGTGACGAATACGCCCGGCACTACCGCTGCCCGCGTCCGGCGGACGACAGCCTGACGCTCGACGAAAGCCGCGAACAGCTACTGCTCGATCCGAATGCGCTGGCCAATGGCGGCTTCTTCTCGCTCGGTGCTTTCAGCATCAGCCCCGATCACCAGCGCCTGGCTTACAGCGTCGATGACTCGGGCGATGAGATCTACACGCTGTTCGTCAAGGAACTGTCCAACGACAAGGTCAGCGAACTCGAATTCGCAGACTGCGACGGCAGCATGACTTGGGCCAACGACAGTCTGACCCTGTTCTTCGGCGTGCTCGACGACACCCATCGCCCGCACAAACTGTTCCGCTATCGACTCGATGGCACCGCCGCCGAAGAGGTTTTTCACGAGCCGGACGGGCGTTTCTTCCTGCATTGCTACCGAGCCAGCTCCGAGCAGCAATTGCTGCTGTCGCTGGGCAGCAAGACCACCAGCGAAGTCTGGGCGCTGGACGCCAATCAGCCGCACCTGCCGTTCGCCTGTCTGGCGCCCCGGGTCGAAGATCACGAATACGACGTCGACCACGGCCTGCTCGACGGCGTCTGGACGTGGTTCATCCGCACCAACCGCGACGGCATCAACTTCGCCCTGTATCAGGCTGCGGATACCGGCGTACCGCCGAGCGAGGCCGACTGGCAGAACCTGATCCCGCACAGCGATGAAGTGATGCTCGACGGCGTCAGCCTCAACACCGAGGCGGTGACCTTGAGCCTGCGTGAAGGCGGTCTGCCGATCATCGAAGTTCATCCGCAGGGCCAAGCTTCATATCGCGTGCAACTGCCCGATGCGGCCTACAGCCTCCATGTGCAAAACAGCCTGGAGTTCGAGAGCGATCGCATTCGTTTGCGCTACGAAGCGTTGAATCGCCCGGCCCAGGTGCGCCAGTTGATTCTCGCCACGGGCGAGCAAACGGTGCTCAAGGAAACCCCGGTGCTCGGCCCGTTCGATGCCGACGCCTATGTCAGTCAGCGCCTGTGGGCCACCGCCCCGGACGGCACGCAGGTGCCGATCAGTCTGGTGATGAAGCGCGAGATGGTCGGCAAACCCGTGCCGCTGTATCTGTACGGTTACGGTGCCTACGGCTCCAGTCTCGATCCGTGGTTTTCCCACGCGCGCCTGAGCCTGCTCGATCGCGGCATGGCCTTCGCCATCGCCCACGTACGCGGCGGCGGCGAGCTGGGCGAAGCCTGGTATCGCGCCGGCAAGCAGGAACACAAACCCAACACCTTCACCGACTTCATCGCCTGCGCTGAGTTTCTGGTGCTCAACGGCATCACCACGGCGGACAAACTGGCGATCAGCGGTGGCAGCGCCGGTGGCCTGCTGATCGGCGCGGTGCTCAATCAGCGTCCGGACCTGTTCGGCGTGGCGATTGCCGAAGTGCCGTTCGTCGACGTACTCAACACCATGCTCGACCCAGAACTGCCGCTGACCGTCACCGAATACGACGAATGGGGCAACCCGGAAGAACCGGACGTCTATGATCGGATCAAGGCTTATGCGCCGTACGAAAACGTCACCGCGCAGGCTTATCCACCACTGCTGGTAATCGCCGGCTACAACGACAGCCGTGTGCAATATTGGGAAGCAGCCAAGTGGGTAGCGAAATTGCGCGCGACCAAGACCGACGACAACCTGCTGCTGCTCAAGACCGAACTGGGCGCCGGGCATGGCGGCATGAGCGGGCGCTATCAGGGATTACGTGACGTAGCACTCGAATATGCGTTTGTGTTCAAGGTTTTGCAGATTGCCTGAGGAACTCTGCGGGTGGCCTGGGTCTTAACAGCAGACTCAACGCCTCCACCGATTCCCCTGTGTAGGAGCTGCCGAAGGCTGCGATCTTTTGATTTTTTAACAGCAAGATCAAAAGATCGCAGCCTCCGGCAGCTCCTACACAAGGAACGTGTGATACCCGGAAAATGTGAAAACAAAAAGACCGCATCGACATGTCCGAACCGACCTTCCTGAACAACGAAATCCGCGACTGGCTGATGGACTGTGGCCTGTTCGATCAATTGCAGCTCGCCGACTTCGCGGCAGCTTCCGGCTACTTCAGCATCAGCACCGTGGCTGAAGGCGAAGCGATTTTTCGCGAGGGCGATGCCGGCAGTTTCATGTGCATCATCCACACCGGCCAGGTCGCCGTGCAGAAAACCGGCGTCGACGGTCAGGTCATCACCATGGCCACCCTGCGCAGCGGCCGTGCCTTCGGTGAAATGGCCGTGCTCGATGGCGAACGGCGTTCGGCCACGTGCATCGCGGCAAGCAACTGTCAGTTGCTGAACCTGGGCAAGGACTCGCTGGAAAAAATGCTCAACGACGCACCAAAAATCGCCGCAAAGATCATCCGCGCCCTCGCCGTCTCGCTGTCCAAACGCCTGCGCATGGCCGACGGTCAACTGGCTGCGCAACAGGTTTAACCGCCGGGGGATTTAGCCTTGTTGCCGTTCGGCTCGATACCCGGCACCGGTTGATCCTTGCTCGGCGGGCTGGGCATTTCGATCGGCACCAGCGGCGGGCTGCCACTGCCGGCGCCCGACTTGGGCAGGGTAATCGGGGTGATCTGCGGATACGGCGTCGGCGTCGCGGTGCCGGGCGAGCCGGGTTGTGGCGTCGGACTGACCGGAATGCTCTGCTGGGCCTGCGCAGCAGTAATCGCGAGCGCGGCCAGGGTAATGACCGTTAGAATGGTGCGCTTCATCAAGGGCTCCGTTTGGCCTTTAGTCTGTGCTCAGGCTACTCCCAACGCGCCTGCTTGCCTTCCCCCCCTTTAGAGATTTCCATGAAACGTTTCGTTCTGCTCGACACCACCCCGATCCCCGAAAACGGCGGTGCCCTGTGCCTGTTCGAGTATGGCGAGGACTTCGTCATCAAGATCCAGGGCGGCGACGGCGGGCAATTAATGAACACGCGCATGCACGGTTCCGAAGACGCATTGGCCGAGATTCCCTGCCGCAAGGTCGCCGGCCGGCCGAATTCGCGCGTGCTGATCGGTGGCCTGGGCATGGGCTTCACCCTCGCCTCGGCACTCAAGCATTTGGGCAAGGCCGCCGAAGTGGTGGTCGCTGAGCTGGTGCCCGGCGTGGTCGAGTGGAATCACGGCCCGCTCGGAGAAAAGTCCGGCCGGCCATTGCTCGATCCGCGCACGGTGATCCGCATGGAAGACGTGGCCAAGGTGCTGCAAAGCGAGCCGAACGGGTTCGACGCGATCATGCTCGATGTCGACAACGGCCCTGAAGGCCTGACCCAGAAAGCCAACAGTTGGTTGTACTCGGCCGCTGGTCTGAGTGCCTGCGCCAAGGCCCTGCGCCCCAAAGGCGTGCTGGCGGTGTGGTCGGCCAGCGCTGATCGGCAGTTTTCCGACAAATTGAAGAAGGCCGGTTTCAAGGCCGAAGAAGTCCAGGTCTTCGCCCACGGCAACAAGGGCACCCGCCACACGATCTGGATTGCCGAGAAGCTCAAGGGCTGAGCTAAACTCTGCGCATAACCGTCATCAGTCTTTTACAAAGGTGAACCCATGAGTTCGTCCACCCCCACCAACACGTCGAAGCTGGACCGCATCCTCGCCGACAACCAGCGCGACAAGGAAATGGGCTACCGCGACAAAGCCCTGAAGATGTACCCGCACGTCTGCGGTCGCTGCGCCCGCGAGTTCTCCGGCAAACGCCTGAGCGAACTGACCGTGCACCACCGCGACCACAATCACGACAACAACCCGCAGGACGGCTCGAACTGGGAGCTGTTGTGCCTGTATTGCCACGACAACGAGCATTCGCGTTACACCGACCAGCAGTATTTCGGCGACGGCTCGCTGAGCACACCGAAAATCGCCAAGGCCACGCATAACCCGTTTGCGGCCCTCGCTGGCCTGATGAAAAAAGAAGATTAAAAGCAAAGATCGCAGCCTTCGGCAGCTCCTACACGGTGTACGCCATTAGACTGTAGGAGCTGCCGAAGGCTGCGATCTTTTGATCTTATCCCCGTATAATCGCCCTCTTTTTCCCGAAGGCACCCCGCTCGTGGCAGACAAACGGTACAGCTGCATTGGTTTGTATAACCCCAAATCACCGGAGAACGTCGGTTCGGTGATGCGCGCCGCAGGCTGTTATGGCGTGGCCTCGGTGTTCTACACCGGCAAGCGTTATGAACGCGCCGCCGATTTCGTCACCGACACCAAGCGCGTGCACTACGACATCCCGCTGATCGGCATCGACGACCTGAAAAAAATCCTCCCGCTCAACTGCGTGCCCGTCGCTGTGGAACTGGTGGAAGGCGCCCGCCCATTGCCGGAATACACCCATCCCGACCGCGCGCTGTACATCTTCGGTCCGGAAGACGGTTCGCTGGATAAGGAGATTCGCGACTGGTGCGAAGACGTCGTGTACATCCCGACCACCGGCTGCATGAACCTCGCCGCTACGGTCAACGTCGTGCTTTACGACCGCATGGCCAAAGGCCTGAACACCCGCTCCGGGCCGAAATTCCGCTGAAGCGTCGCACATTCGATGGAACAAGCTGACCGCCGCGGCAGTCAGCTTATCTATCAATCGCACCCTGCCTGGAGATAGATCATGAGCGAGCTCAAACGCGTAGAACGCATCGAATCCACCCCGTTCCAGTCGCCTTCGCACAAGAACGTGCACGGCTGGGAACGCGTCGGCTCGTTGACCGGCGGCGTGCTGATGGTCGGCAAGGGCCTGCGCCGTGGCGGCGTGTTCGGCCTGATTCAAGTGGCGCTCGGCGGCATGGCCGTGGCCCGCGGCATCACCGGCCATTGCTCGGCGAAAAGCCTGTTGGAGAAAGGTCGTCAGGACATGAACAACGTACGGGCGAAGATCGAACGCGCCGGGGAAGAACTGAGCAAGCTGAAGACCAACGCCGAAGTTGCCACGGAAACGGCGACCGTTACCGGCAATGATTCGCTGACCTCGCCGAAAGCCGGCGTTTGATCCAAATAATGCGTTGAGGCGAATTACGCCATCGCGAGCAGGCTCACTCCTACAATTGAAACGCGTTCACCTGTAGGAGTGAGCCTGCTCGCGATAGCGGTTTCGAATCGCTTCACCATCAGCCCGCGCGAAAAATCAGGTGATCTTCCCAGTCATCCTCCGGCACGCTGCCTTCGGCGAGCATGCGTCCGGATTGGGAGATTCGCTCGTGGTGCACAGCATCGCGATCACCGCACACCAGGTGATGCCATAACGGCAGATCCTTGCCCTCGCTGACCAAACGATAACCGCAGGTCGGCGGCAGCCACTTGAACTCTTCCGCCTGCCCCGGGGTGAGCTGGATGCAGTCAGGGACAAACTTGATCCGGTTCGGATAATCGCTGCACTGACAGGTCTTCAGATCCAGCAGTTTGCAGGCGATGCGCGTGTAATAGACGCTGTTGTCTTCCTCATCCTCGAGCTTTTGCAGGCAGCACAGACCGCAGCCGTCGCACAGCGATTCCCACTCCTCGTGATCGAGTTGATCGAGGGTTTTGCGTTTCCAGAACGGTTCGACTATGGCGGCCATGGTTCAAGCATCAACATCAAGGTGGTGAAAAGGCCGCCAGTCTAGTGCCAGCGGGCGCGGTGGCCAAGCGCTGGCGACTGTCGGTAAATCCGCTTGTCAGCCCCAGCGCCGCCCAGTAGGGTTTTGCAGCGAACTTCTCCCCATCCGTTGCAAGGAATCCGTGCATGAGTGCCAACCCTCGCGTTGCCGATTACGCCATTCACCCGCAGTTCACCGAGCGCTGGTCGCCCCGCGCTTTTAACGGCGAAGCGATCCCTGAAGAGACCTTGCTGAGCTTCTTCGAAGCCGCGCGCTGGGCGCCGTCGGCGTACAACTCGCAACCGTGGCGTTTTCTCTATGCACGCCGCGATACGCAGAACTGGCAGCGTTATCTGGGCCTGCTCAACGAATTCAACCGCAGCTGGGCGCAGCATGCTTCAGCGCTGGTGATCGTGATTTCGAAGACCACTTTCGTGGCACCGGGAGCCACCGAGGAAACCCCAGCACTTTGGAGCACGTTCGATACCGGCTCGGCGTGGGGCCATCTGGCGCTGCAGGCGAGCCTCAGCGGCTGGCACACCCACGGCATGGCCGGTTTCGATCAGGAGCTGACCCGCAAGGAGCTGAACATTCCTGAGGAATATGCCCTGCATGCGGCGGTGGCGGTGGGCAAGCTCGGTGACAAGGCAACCCTGGCCGAGTACCTGCAAGCCCGCGAAACGCCGAGCCCGCGTCGTCCGCTGAGCGAGCTGGTGGCTGAGGGCGATTTCACTTTATAAGCCACGCCATAAAACCACTGTAGGAGTGAGCCTGCTCGCGATGACGCCGTGTCAGTCGACATCAATGTTGACTGACACCGTTATCGCGAGCAGGCTCACTCCTACAAGAGGTACCGCGCAGAATCAGTAACCGCGGGTGAAATCCACTTCCCCACGCAACGCCTCACCCGCCTCATACGCCTTCAGGTTCTGGACAAACAAATCCACCATCAGCGCCGGCGACGTTGGTGCCGAGCTGTGCCCGGTCAGCAGCAAGCCCCACGCGGTCCAGAATGGATGGCGTTGCGGCAATGGCTCCTGACGGCAGACGTCAATCACCGCACCGGCCAGGTGCCCTTCCTTCAAGGCCTCGACCAGATCGGCATCGACCACCGCGACACCGCGCCCGGCGTTGATGAACAACCCGGTCGGCTTGAATTGCTTGAACAGCGCCGCGTCGTAGATATCGTGGGTGTGTTCGGTGTTCGGCAGCAGGTTGACCACGTAATCCACCTCGCCCACCAGACGCGGAAGATCGGCCAGCGCGCCGACTTCGACGAACGGCGCCTGTTCGCGGGCGCTGCTGGCGATGCCGTACAACTCGACGCCGAATGGCAGGAGAAATTGCGCGACACTCTGGCCGATGTCACCGGTGCCGACGATCAGTACCTTGCGCCCGACCAGACTCTGGCCGCTGCGGTTGTCCCACTTGCGCTCGACCTGGCTGACCAGCCGCGCCAGCACTTCGCGCTCATGGCCGAGGATGTAGGTCAGCACGTATTCGGCCATGACCTGACCGAAAATCCCCACCGCACGGGTCAGGCGATAATCGCGGCGCAAGCCGTCGGCGAGCAGCGGCGTGATACCGGCCCAGGTCGATTGCAGCCATTGCGGTTGATGGCCCTGGCGCAGCAGGGTCGCCAGCAGGTCCGGCTGGCCCAGCCAGACCGGGCAATCGGCGGCCTGACGCGCCAGTTCGGCGGAGTCGCCGCTGGTCAGGACTTCAAGCTCGGGCAGTGCCTGACGCAGCAGTCGGGCGTATATCGCGTGGTCGTGTTCGGCAATCAGAACGCGCATCTTCAAACCTTTCGCAAACCGTGCAGACGGCCGCCGGGATCGAGCCGGCCATCGCGGTAAAAACAGTTCCAGGGTTAACCGAGGCCCAGGACAGGGCCTCGCGGGTCAGACCGGGTCGTTGCGTCGCAGCAACTCTTCGGGCAAGTGCTCGATGTACTCGTCCTCGGCCGGTGGCATTTGCAGGTGATAGCCCTGCTTGTCGAGGTTTTCCAGGACCACGGTGATGTCTTCGCTGGCCAGCTTGCGCTCGGGCGACAACACCAGATCGAAGGAATGCTTCGCTTTGCCGAAAGCCGTCATCAGCGCTTCCGGCACGCGCTCGAGCGCATCGCTCTTGAGCACATAGAGATACATGCCGCTGCGCTTGGAGCTTTGGTAGATGGAGCAAATACGTTTCAAGGCTGTTCTCCGGCGGTGGACAGGCTGTCGAGCAGCTTCTGACCGAGCAATTCGCGGCGCCAGCCACGCAGCGAATCGGGCAATTGGTAAGGCCCCTCGGGGAAGCCGCTTTTGACCAGGGCTTCGAGGGTTTTCTTGCGCAGCATCAGTTCCGGGGCGATCCCGAGGCGTTCGGCCTCGGCCTGACCCAGCGCGCGCAGTTGCTTGATCAACGCAGCAGCTTCGATCGGCAACGGCTCCGGCACTGCCGGTGGCCATTGATCAGGGCCCACACTGCCAGAGCGCTTGATCAGATCAAGCAGAAACTGGCCGTCCTGACGCACGGTACGCGGATGCATGTCTTCGATCTTGCCCAGCGCCGCGAGGTTATCCGGCTGCGTGCGGGCCAAGGGCCACAGCGAGTGTTCACGAACAATGCGGTTACGCGGCAAGTCACGGGCGCGGGCTTCTTTTTCGCGCCAGGCGCACAGCTCACGCAGCACGGCCAGTTGCGCGCGGGACAGCTTCCACGCCAGTTTCGCCTCGCGATAGACCTCGTAAGGATCGGTTTCGCGGCGCAGGTTGGCGACCAGTTCGGCGCCATCTTCCAGCACCCAGGCGAACTTGTCGTCGGACAGCTTGGGCCGCAACTCGACGAACACCTCGGCCAGATGCACGGCGTCTTCGGCGGCATAGCTGATCTGGGTTTCGGACAACGGACGCTGCAACCAGTCGGAGCGGGTTTCACCCTTGGGCAGGTCGATGCCGAGCACTTCCTGCACCAATCGCGAGTAGCCCATGGAAAAACCGAGGTTCAGGTAAGCGGCGGCCAGTTGCGTGTCGAACAGCGGCGCCGGCAGGCTGCCGGTCAGGCGCAACAGCACTTCGAGGTCTTCGCTGCAGGCGTGCAGGACTTTGAGGACCGCCGGGTTTTCCAGCAACGCGGCCAGCGGTTGCCAGGCGTTGATGGTCAGCGGATCGATCAGGTAGGCGCGTTTGCCGTCGCCGATCTGCAACAGGCCGGCAATCGGGTAGAAGGTGTCGACCCGCATGAATTCGGTGTCGAGGGCAACGAACGGCAGTTGCTGCCACTCAGCGCAAAACTGCGCGAGGCTTTCGTTGTCGCGAATCCAGTGAATATCGATAGCCACACGGCTCTCCCTTGAAGAATGGCGCGCAGTATATATCGCCACTGGCGATTTACGCGCCTTTGAAGGGCAAGAGCTGTAAGGAAATGTCTTGCCTGCCAGCAAGAATAGTCTGACAGCGGAAACAGAAAGGCCCGTCGCATCAGCGCGACGGGCAGGAAATGCCTCACTGCTTGGCCAGTACGCCGTCGATCACCGCGCCGCGACAGCCGGCAAACATGTCCAGCGCCGGCTGGTACACGCTGCTGCGCACCTCGAGCAGGCCGAGCATGGAGTGGAACAAGTTGTCCTGACTCAGCGGCTTGTCGCGGCTCAGTTGCAGGCAATGCGTATCGACCGAGTAGGCTTTCTGATAGCTGTCGGAGAACCACGCCAGCATCGCTACATGCTTCTGCTGCTCGGGCGCCAGCATGTACGGCGTGCCGTGCAGAAACAGGTTGTATTCGCCCAGCGATTCACCGTGATCCGACAGATAGAGCATGGCGGTGTCGACTTTGTCCTGATTGCTGCGCAGCACATCGATCAGGCTCGCCAGCACATGGTCGGTGTAGACCAGCGTGTTGTCGTAACCGTTGACGATACTTTCGCGGCTGCAATTATTCAGCGCGTTACTCTCACAGACCGGGGTGAAGTGTTCGTACTCCTTGGGATAACGCTTGAAGTAATCCGGGCCGTGACTGCCCATCTGGTGCAGAACCAGCACCGTGTCTTTATCCAGGTGATCGATAAAGCTCTGCAAACCCTGCAGGAGGATTTCATCGCGGCATTCGCTGTTGGCGCACAACGCCGGGTCCTGCAATTTGCTGACATCCTGCACCGTGACCCGGTCGCAAGTGCCTTTGCAGCCGGACTGGTTATCGCGCCAGATCACATCGATGCCGGCGCGCTTGAGCACATCGAGCAAACCCTCTTCATTCTTGGCCTTGCTGGCGTTGTAATCCTTGCGGCCCATGTTGGAGAACATGCATGGCACCGAGACCGCGGTCTCCGTGCCGCAGGAATGCACATCGGTAAAGGCGATCAGCCCCGCCTCTTTGTCCAGTTGCGGCGTGGTGTCCCGGTCGTAACCGAGAATGCCGAAGTTCTGCGCCCGCGCACTTTCCCCGACCACCAGCACGGTCAGCGATTTGCGGGGCTGGAATTGCAAGTCGGGATTGCGCTGGGCATCTACGCCGATCTTGATGAACGGCTGCTGCGCCGAGACGACTTGCTCTTGCAGGTAGCCGAGGGACGCGCCGATGTAATTGCTCGGCACCAGCATCAGGCGAATTTCATGATGGTTGCGAAACAACGAAGACAACCCCTGATAGTTGGCCAGTGCCACGCCACCGATCACCGCCGCAGAGGCGACACTGACAATAACTTTGCTGAACAACTCATGATGCCAGCGCCGATAAGTGACCGGCACTTTCCATAACAACAAACAGGGCAAAACACCCAGCAAGACAATATAAGCAAACAACTTCAACGACAGCAGATCACGCACTTCCGTCGCATTGGTTTCAGCGAAGTTTCGCAACATGCCGGCATCGATCATCACGCCGTATTGGCTCATGAAATAAGCCACGCCAGCGCTGATTAAAAACAACAGGGTCAATAACGGTTTGAGCAGGGGGCGGAAAGCGAACAACGTCAGGACAATATTGAACGCGGCGAAGATCATTACGCCGAACGCCAGGCGCAGGGCGCTGCCCTTGCCATCCGCAGCGGTTATCTCGAACAGATGTTGCCAGAGCACCAGGTTGAAACCGAGCAACAAAAAGGCGCTGGCGAACAACGTCACCCATTCCGGGCGCACGGCTTTTAACTTCAACATGATGAGTGACTGTTCCTGAAAGAAGAGCCTCGTCACTTGTGAAAATTTCATTCACCGAGGCATGACAAACTTTAGGCAGCCATGGATCAATTTTTCGTGAAAAATATGCTAATGATTAGTTGCCTTCGGGCATTGTTCTGGAAGTTTGCGCGTATTTGCGAATGGTTCAGGTTTCATTCAGTTAATTGCCCACCTACGCCCCCTGTAGGAGTGAGCCTGCTCGCGATAGCGGTGTGTCAGTCAATATTTATTCATCTGATACATCGCTATCGCGAGCAGGCTCACTCCTACAGGGGGATGCGGTGTTATCGAGTTTTCAGGTCTGGCGCGGGATTTTCTGATTTGCCGATCTGCGCGACGCGACGCCTAATCATCAGCTTCCGCAATCGAAGGCCTGCTGATGAATCATCACCGCCCCGCCGCTTGGCTGATGTTCGCGATCATCCTTGTCGCACTTAATCTGCGCCCATCAATGGCCGCCGTGGGACCGTTGCTGTCGGCGATCCGTGGCGATATCCCGTTGAGCTTCAGCGCTGCCTCCCTGCTGACGATGTTGCCGGTCATGGCCATGGGGCTGGCGATGTTCTTCGGCCTGAGCGTCAGCCAGCGCTTCGGCGCACAGCGCACGGTGCTGCTGTCGTTGCTGATCATCGGGCTGGCGACGCTGTCGCGGTTGTTTATCGATTCAGCTCTTGCGCTGATCCTCAGCGCCATAGTGGCCGGCATCGGCATCGCCATGATTCAAGCGTTGATGCCGGCGCTGATCAAGTCGCGCTTTCCCGACAAAGTAGCGTTATGCATGGGCGTCTACGTGACGTCGATCATGGGCGGCGCGGCGATTGCCGCATCATTGGCGCCACTGGTGATGGTGCAGACCGGCAACTGGCGCGCAGGGCTGGCCGTTTGGGCCGGGCTGGCGGTGCTCGCCTTGCTGGTCTGGTGTCTACAGCCCGCGCGTGCCATATCAAGAGGGATCAAGCGGGAGTCTGTTATCACCCGCCGTCGCGCCTGGTTGCTGGCGATTTTCTTTGGCCTCGGTACGGCGTCCTACACCTGTGTCCTCGCCTGGCTCGCCCCGTACTACGTGGAAAAGGGCTGGAGCGAACAACACGCCGGGCTGCTGTTGGGTTTTCTCACAGCGATGGAGGTCATTTCCGGCCTGGCGGTGCCTGCGATTGCCAACCGAAGCCGTGATCGACGCGCAATATTGGCGGCTCTGCTGTTACTGATCATCGGCGGTTTCTGCGGGCTGATTCTCGCACCGGCGCAGCTGGCCCTGCTCTGGCCGTGTCTGTTGGGACTGGGTATTGGCGGTCTGTTTCCGATGAGCCTGATCGTCGCGCTCGATCATTGCGACGACCCGCAGCAGGCCGGTGGCCTCACTGCATTTGTGCAGGGTATCGGTTACCTGATCGCTGGCCTCTCGCCGCTATTGGCAGGGACAATTCGTGATCGGCTGGGCAGTTTTGAAGGCGCGTGGTGGGCGCTGACTGTGGTGATGGTGAGCATGTTGCTGATGGTCGTGCGCTTCAATCCTCGCCATTACACACGTCACTTGCCTTGCCCGGGCTAGAGGCCTCTGGCCATCTTTTCCGCACGAAATAGGCAACGTCGTGTTACTAAAAGTTTCTGTCCCACATGTGTCCGTGAAATGTCCTACGAGGGTTTCTCCTGGCACCATCGTTCCGCTAGGATCGTACGCACACGTTTGCGCGAATTCTGCGCAAGGGGCACAGCGAGACGGAACTCATGCTGAACAGTAATTTGCTTCGCAAGCTCGACATGCAGGATTTGATGGTATTTGTTGCTGTGTATGAGCAGAGCAGTGTCACCGATGTCTCGGAAACCCTGTTTGTCAGTCAGTCCACTGTCAGTTATTGCCTGAAGAAACTGCGCACCAGTTTCGAAGACGAATTGTTCATCAACACCCGCACGGGCATGCGCCCGACTTACAAGGCCTGCAGCATGTACGGCCATGTGCAGAAGATCCTCGAAAGCATCAACCTCTGCCACGCCGGAGCACCGGCCTTCGACCCGAGCCGGCAGGCGGTGACCTTCAACATCTGCGCCCCGGAATATTTCGAGCAGTTGATCCTGCCGCGCCTGTTGAAGCGCTTCGACTTCGACGATTTGCCGGTGATGGTCAACATGCACAAGTTCGAAACCGACGTGCCCGCCGATGAGTTACGCGACGGCTCACTCGACCTGGTGATCAGTTTCGGCCCGCACTTTCACCGCCAGCATGCGGATCTGAAATCACGGATGTTGCTTGAAGATGACCTGGTCTGCGTCTTCGACAAGCGCGCCACGCCATTGCAACCGCGTTTGAGCCTTCAAGCATTTACCGAGCGTCGGCATGTGTTCCCGACGCCGTGGACATCGAGCACCAACATGGTCGACGGCTGGCTGGCGCGCCAGGCGCAGAAACGCCAGATCGTCGCGCGATCGAACAGCTACAGCGCCGCGTTGAAGATGATCACCGGCACTGACTTCATCCTCACCCTGCCCCGGCGCATCCAGCGTTTGCTGACCAACGACGCGGTATTCAAACACTGCGAGGCACCCAACGGTTTGCCGGGCTTCACCCTCGATATGCAGTGGAGCCAGAACGTCGATCAGGACAGCGCCAATGTCTGGCTGCGCGAGCAGGTGATTCAGGTGTGCAGCGAGCTGGAAAGCGCCTGAGCCTCAGATGCCGATCACGGTCTTGGTGTAGGACTCGCGATCGATGTCGAGCAGTTCGACGCACAGTTGCACTTCGAGCCCGGCCGGCCATTCGCAGAGCTCCTGCAACACCGCCAGCAGGCTTTGCGACAACTGCTTCTTGATTTCTGCCGAGCGCCCGCTGAGCAAGGCCAGCTTCACATGGACGAAGGCACGCTCGCCGAGAGCCGTGCCGACCTTGAAGTGTTCGACCTTGATCGCGCGGCTCTTGATATCGAACTCCGCCCCGAACTGACCGGAGCCGACCAGGGTGTTGTTGAGCCTGATCAGGGCAATGTCGGCGTTCAACTGCGTCAGGTTAGCGGTGTATTCCATGTGCAGGTGTGGCATTGCGGATCTCCAGTCAGGGGGTGCGGGGGCGTACGTATAACACATGCCGCTGAGCGGACTTTCTGTAGGAGCTGTCGAGTGAAACGAGGCTGCGAGCTTTTGATCCTTCATTTGAAGATCAAAATCAAAAGATCGCAGCCTCGTTTCACTCGACAGTTCCTACAAGGGATCGTGGCGCTCAGTTGGCCGTTCGCTCATGAATGCTTCCAGTCGCGAACGCAGCCAGCGTTCGGCCGGGTCGCTGTCGACATGGCTGAGCCAGACCATCGACAGGTCCAGCGTCGGCGTCTTGAACGGAAACGGTTCCTGGAACAGCGCCCCGGACGCCGCCATCGCCGCTGCGGTGTAGTCCGGCAGGCTGGCGATCAGGTCGGTGCCCGCCAGCAGCGCCGGCAGCGCGCTGTACTGCGGCACCGACAACACCACCTGGCGCGTCCGGCCCAGCTCCGCCAGCCATTCATCGGCATAGCCACTGACATTGGCCGTGTGCGACACCAGTACATGCGGGCGAGCGCAATATTCGTCGAGAGTCAGCGGCGTATCAGAGGCGTCGGCGCGCAGGATGCTCGGCTGGATATGTCGCAGCAGTTTGCGTTTGGCGTTGGCCGGCAGGCCACGGGTCTGGCTGATGCCGACGGTGATATCGCCAGCCGCGAGAAGATCGGGAATCCGCCAGTAATCGACATGCTGCACGACGAACACCACGTTCGGTGCTTCCTGGCGCAGAGCACGCAACAGCGGCGGCAGGAGGCCGAATTCGACGTCATCGGACAGGCCGATGCGAAAGGTCATGGTGCTGGTGGCGGGGTCGAAATCGCGGGTCAGGCTCAGCGCCGCCGACAGCGAGTCGAGTGCCGGTTTGAGATGGCGGTAAATATCTTCGGCACGGGCCGTCGGTTCCATGCGATGACCGACGCGGATGAACAGCGGGTCGTTGAGCATCGTGCGCAAACGGTTGAGCGCCGAGCTGATGGTCGGCTGGCCGAGGAACAGCTTCTCCGCGGCGCGGGTAACGTTGCGTTCGAGCATCAGAGTCTCGAACACCACCATCAGGTTGATGTCGGCCTTGCGAAGTTCATTGCGGTTCATCCACTGCCCCTGCTCCCCGGAATAGCGGCAGTGTAGAAAGGCCTTGGGCATTGCGTCCATAAACGTTTCCGAGACAGCGTTGCAGAAACATCCGCGAACGATTGGAAACAAATCCGCGATAGCCAAAAAAACCCTCTGCGCTAGGCTTGCGTCGATGCGCCACACAGGTTGGCGCGCCTATCGATCGCAGGGAGCGAACCGTATGTATTTCGAAATCTACCGACAAACCCGAGGCACCCCGAGCACCGGCAAAGGCCAATGGCGCTGGCGCCTGCGTGCGCGCAACCACGAGACGGTAGCCAGTGGTGAGTCGTACGTGAACAAGGCCGATTGCCTGCATGTGATCAACCTGATCAAAGCCGTACAGGGCGAGACGCCGATCAAGGAGATTTGAGCCAGGCGACGGTCCTTGTTGTTTCTGGAAAGACGGGCCGTTGGTCGCCATTCAGAACGGTTGCTTGAATACTCATCCGCTATGCTCATCAAAGGTGCATGTGCTGCAATTGTTGCTGCCATGCACCTGACCGTCCATTGATCCCGCAGAGGTTACGCGCGATGAAATCACTTGCCGCAATCTGCCTTGCAATACTGGCCCTGAGCGCCCAGCCCGGCCACGCGGACACCCTCGATGCTTTCGTCGAAGAAGCGGCCCAGCAGAGCCTGTTCCAGAACAACAGCGCACATATCGCGCTGGAAAAAGCCACCCTGCCCGAGGTCAAAGCGTTCGCCAGACAAATGATTGCCGACCATGAGCGTTTCGATAAACAGCTCCGGCAGCTGGGGGAGAGCCAACGCATGGCGGTGCCGACAGAACCTTCAGTAGCCTCGAAAGCCAAGCAACTGCGCCTCGAGTCTCGGGACGATTCCTTCGATCGCATCTACATCGACAGCCAAGCCGAAACCCTCGAGCAAAAGCTGATGCTGTTCAAGAAAGAAGCCATGTCGTCGCAAGATCCGCAGCTCAAGGCGTTCGCTCAAGCAGCCTTGCCGGGCATTGAGAAACAGGCGAAAACTGCTCGGGATCTGCAGGAAAAACTCAAACCGTCAGCGGGCGCGCTCAAGTCCGTCAACCCTTGAGCGAACCGCGGAACGATCAAAACTGCAAAAGAATCACACCCACCAATACGGCGATTACCGCAGATACCGCCATCACTTGGGTCGAGGTGAACGCCAGCGCCGCCTCCTTGGAACGGCCGACGAAGCGGCCACGAGTCTGATGTAAACCTGGCTGCGCTTCGAACAGGTTGTCCGGGTGCTCGTTGTCCTCAGGTTCACTGGTCTGCTGACCGGTCCAGGCGCTGCGCGCCAGCAAACGATCCAGCAAACCTGGCATGACCGACTGGCCAACGATCGCCTTGATCGTCGACCATCCCAGCCACAACTCTCGCGGCGGGTGTTTGACCACGCTGAAAATCGCTCGCGCTGCCACGTCCGGGTCATGGATCGGCGGCACAGGTTGCGGGCGTCTGGGCAATTTGTTGCGTGCCCAGTCGAACTGCGGCGTGTTGATCGCCGGCAATTGCACCATGCACACGCGGATACCGCTGCGCTCATGCAGTAACTCGCAGCGCAACGCGTCGGTAAAACCGCGCACGGCGAATTTTGCCCCGCAGTAAGCGGCCTGCAACGGAATGGCGCGATATGCCAGCGCCGAGCCGACCTGAATGATCAGCCCCTTGTTGCGCGCGCGCATCAACGACAGCGCTGCCAACGTGCCGTGGACGGTGCCGAGATAGGTCACCTGGGTGACGCGCTCAATCTCGGCGGCGGACAATTGCTCTATCGGCGAGAGCACTGTGACCATCGCCGCATTGATCCAGACCGTCAAAGGCCCGAGCCTCGCTTCCATTTGCTGCGCGGCCTCCTGCACGGCAAGCGCATCGGCAACGTCGACGCTGACGGCAGCCACCTCGACCCCATACATTTCCAGCTCCTGTTGCGTAGCGGCCAATCCTGCGGGATCGCGCGCCAGCAAGCCGATGCTATACCCGCCAGCGGCAAACCGATGCGCCACTGCGCGCCCGACGCCAGCACTGGCGCCGCTTATCACCACCAAAGGTTGCTCCTGCATGAACCGTCCTCGTTGACGCTCAGTCAATCGGCCCGATATTGATCATCAGGTCGTCACCCAGCCCCTGCACCTTGGCCAGCACATCCACCGGCGTTTCGCTGGAAAAATGCACGACATAGCCCATGCCGCTGCCGTCCTCCTCGATCGCGCTGACCCACAGCTCGACCTCGTCGGCGTCCAGCCCCAGCGCCTGGCCGAACTGACGGTTGCGGTGATCGGAATCGGTTTCGTCCATCGGGTAATCGCTCATGACCAACATCTCCTCGGGGATCAGTCCCCTCACTGGTTGCTCAATGGGGTCTTAAGGATGGACGCCTGCCGCACGACGACAGTTCGTTTTTTTAATCGAGCATCGAGCGCAGCTTGCGCAACAGGTCCACCGGTGCGTAGGGCTTGGCGATCAATTCGAATTCATTGTCAGTCAGCACATCCGGCGTCGACTCGTCCGCGCAGTACCCGGTCGTGAGCAGGATTTTAATGGCCGGATAGCGTTGGCTGACCTCCCGCGCCAGTGCCAGCCCGTTCATCTCGCCGGGCATGACCAGGTCGGTGAATACCAGGTCGTATTCGCTACTCTGCAACACGGCCAGTGCCTCGCTCGCATCAGCAACGAGGTCAGTGTGATAACCCTGTTCAGACAATACAAAGCGCGCCAGTTCAGCGACTTCGGCGCGGTCCTCGACGATCAGGATGCGCTCGGTGCCCTTAAGGTTTTCGGCGGCGTAAGGCGCACCACTTGCCGATGGCTGACTGTCGTCCGCCGGGAAGAACAGGCGCACCGTAGTGCCGAGTCCCGGCGTCGATTCGATTTTGACCACGCCGCCGGATTGCTTGACGAAGCCGTAGACCATCGAAAGCCCGAGACCGGCACCGTTGCCTTCTTCTTTGGTGGTGAAAAAAGGCTCCATCACTTTGTCGAGATCGTCGGCGGCTATGCCCACGCCGTTATCGGCAACCGCGATGCAGACGTAACGCCCCGCCGCCAGTCCGCCCTGATGCGGATCCGTCGGATCCGGTACATCGACGTTGCGGGTCTGCACGGTGATCGTAGGTTGCTGCTGGTCAACCAGCGCATCGCAGGCGTTGGAGAGCAAATGGTTCAGCGCCATCTCCGCCTGCGCCGGGTCGAGGCGGCAATTCCACAAATCCTCGGCCAACTCGAATTGCGGCTCCGGATCGCAGGATTCCGGCGCCGGCAGCGTTGACCGCTCGAGCAAGGCATTGAGATTGATCACCCGGCCCTCAAGCCGTTGCCGCCGGGAAAACGCCAGCAGATGCTGAGTCAGCAGACGGGCTTTTTCCGCCGCCGCACGGGCGTGACCAGCGCCGACCACGATGCGCTGCGGGTCGATGCTCGGGCGTTTAGCGGTGTGCTGGATCAGCTCGATGTAGCCGATCATCACTTGCAGCAGGTTGTTGAAATCGTGGGCGATGCCACCGGTCAACTGCCCCAGTGCTTCCATGTTCTCGCTGTAACGCAAACCGTCCTCGGCGTCACGGCGTCGGCTGACGTCCATTTGCGAGGCGAAGAAATACACCAGTTGCCCGCGCTCGTTGAATAACGGCGCGATAAACAGCTCGTTCCAGAACGATGAACCGTCCTTGCGATAGTTGAGCACTTCCACGCAGGTTTCGTGGTGATGTTTCAACGCTTGTTTGACCTGTTGCAACACGGCGCGATCGGTCTGCTCGCCTTGCAGAAATCGGCAGTTGCGCCCGAGCACCTCTTCCCGCTCGTAGCCACTGAGTTCAAGAAAGGCATTGTTGGCAAAAATAATGGGATCATCGGCCTGCGCAGGATCGGTGACGATCATGGCCATGCGGCTGACCTGCACCGCCGCGAAGAACACATCTTTGCGCTCTTGCGAAAGGACCGCCACATCGGCTCGGTCGACGATCGGCCTGGAATTTCTAGGCAAGTTGACCTCCGCTGAGTTACTTCCGTTTCGCTGAGACCACCATCACCGATCGGAGTGCCGCGATCGAACGCCGGCAGCGCAGGTGTCCGATGAGTTGCCGCAGACTGTCGAGGGATCCGAAGCGTGTCGCTGATTGTCGAAAGCACACCGAGCACTGCACGCGGTTATCGCGTTCGGCAGCCTGCATAGTCAAATCCGAACCGCCAGGGAGAACCACCGTGGATTTGTTGTTTCTGGGCACGTCAGCCGGCGTGCCGACCCGCCAGCGCAATGTCAGCGCCACGGCATTGATCGCGTCTGCGGGCAAGGGCTGGTACCTGATCGATTGCGGTGAAGGCACCCAGCATCAGGTTTTGCGCACACCGCTGTCGCTGAGCGAGCTGCGGGGGATTTTCATCACTCACGTGCACGCCGATCACTGCCTCGGCCTGCCGGGGTTGCTGGCGAGCACGGGCATGTCGGGGCGCACGCGGCCGCTGGATATTGTGCTGCCGACAGCGCTGCATCCGTGGCTGAGAATGAGCCTTGAGGTGACGCAATCGCACTTGCCCTTTGAGATCAACCTGCACGCCGTGGAAACGCTCACAGAGTGGCGCAACGTCAACGTTCAAGTGCAGACCGTCGAGCTGTCCCACCGTGTGCCGTGTCATGGTTATGTATTTACCGAGTCCGATCCGGAGCCGCGTCTGGACGTGCAGCGCCTCGAGGCCGAAGGCATAGAGCGCGGCCCGCTCTGGGGTCAGCTGGCCCATGGTCAGGACGTAGAGCACAACGGTCAGTTGTTGCATGCGCGGGATTACTTGCTCAGCTCACGACCTGATCGGCGCATCATTGTCTGCGGCGATAACGATCGCCCGGCACTGCTGGCCGAAGTGGCGCAATCGGCAGATGTGCTGGTGCATGAAGCGACATTTGTGCAAGCAGCGATCGACCGCGCTCGCGCCAGTTACGGCCACAGCAGCGCCGCCGCTGTCGCCGGTTTTGCCGAGTCCGCCGGCGTACGCAATCTGGTGCTGACGCATTTCAGCGCCCGCTATCAGGCCAATCCGGCTTTGAGTCCGTCGATCGAAGATGTGCGTAGTGAAGCGGCGTCGCTGTATCACGGCCAACTGATTCTGGCGCGTGACCTGCAGCGTTATCACCTGGATCGGTCGGGACATTTGCAGCCGGTGGCGACTGAGCGCAAACCGCTGCAGGTCGCGCCATAATCCGCTACCGCGTCCGCCCGGCTGACAGGCGGACGCTGGCACGCGGGTTTACTTCTTGGCTTCCTTGTCCGGATCCGCCGAGCGTTCGAGAAACGCTTCGGTCAGTTGCGGCAGGTGCTTGAGCAGCCATTCGGACATGGCCACTTCCTGCGGCAGAATCTTTTCGCAGGCCTTCTGTGTCTGCTTGTCCCCCGCCGCTTTCGCCGCTGCAATAAGCACGGTGTAACTGGCGATTTCCATGTTTTCGAATACATAACCGGCCATGGCGCCCTTGATCACCTCGTCGCTCATCAAGGAGCCGCCGACGGCCTGACCGAACGCCATCAGCTTGCCGCCCAGGTCTTTGATCGTCGACGAATCCCCGCCCAGACGTTGCAGGCATTCATCGATGAGTTTCTGCTGGCCGAGGGTTTCTTCGATGTGCTGATCAATGCGCGCCTTGAGCTTCGGGTAATGCTCCAGACGCTTGGACTGCGCCTTGAGCATCTGCTCGGCCTGTTGCTCCATGGCGTGGGCGTCACGCAGCCAGTCGAGCAGATTTTCCTGTGGAGTAGCCATTGTCGAGTCCTCTTCTTGATGATTTCCCAATGATCAACCGGGGCGCGCCGTCGCATGTCAGGCGCGCCCCACGTGCCTCACAACCCAGGCTTGGCTTGCGCGCCGGAGCCCAGATCCGCTCCAGTGACGGGCTCGCTGTTGGGGTCGGACATGGTGCGCATCTTCATGTTTTCCAGCAGCGCTTCGTCGGCGCTGTCCAGTTGCACGGTGGCCAGACCATCGCCGCCGTCGACTGCTGGCGTCGGGTCTTCGACAAACTCCCAATCGTCGCCCTGGTTCCACGGACCGCGCATGCTTTCGGTGCCTTGCGACATGTTGAAGTACACGTTGGTGAACTCCGGCATGCCCGGCAGCTTGCCTTGCGGGAAGTTGGGCTGGATCGAGTGCAGGGCTTTTTCGAAAGACAACTGGTGGGCAATCTCGCGGGTCATCAGAAAGCCGAGCGCCTCTTTCACGCCGGGGTCATCGGTCACGTTCATCAAGCGCTCATAGACGATTTTCGCCCGTGCTTCCGCAGCGATATTGGAGCGCATATCGGCGGTGGGCTCGCCGATGGTATCGACGTACGCCGCTGTCCACGGCACGCCGGCCGAGTTGGTCAACGGTGAACCGGCACCGTAGAGCAGGCTGGTGATGTGCGAGTCATTGCCGTTGCCATTGAGCGAACGATACAGCTCGCCCTCCTGCTCGACGCCTTCGGCCATCCGGCCTTTTGCGCCTTTGTTGAGCATGACGATGATCGAGCCAATGATCTCCAGGTGACTGAGTTCTTCAGTGGCGATGTCCATCAGCAGGTCTTTGCGTCCCGGATCTTCCTCGGCCAGGGCTTGAGTGAAATAGCGCGAAGCCGCCGCCAGTTCACCTTGTGCGCCGCCAAATTGCTCGAGCAACAGATTTGCCAGCCCCGGATTGGGCTCGGCAACACGAACGGTGTATTGAAGTCGCTTGTTATGTAGAAACATGACAAATCTCCTCAGTCGGATAAGCGTGGCAAGTCGTCGGGTGAAAGCCTGCCTACCCTTTTGTGAAGCATTGTCTTTGGGGAAATTTCAAAAAATTTGCGGTAACAGGACAAATGGTTCGAACCGTACGGGCAAGTGAAACGGCGGCTTGCCGCTGGTACGACTCGCACTTGGTTAAATGGAACCAATGACAAAAGATCGGGTTGTCAGTCCGCGATTCGAACTGGCTGGGCCCACCTGGGTCAACGCAGCAAATGCACCAGCAACCCGATCAGCGCACAGCCCAGCAGCACCTGAATCACCCCGCGCTTGAAGCGAAACAGCGCAATGGCCGCGGCAATGGCAATCAATGCCGACGGCCAATCCAGGCGGCCGCTGAAGCCCTGCGGCCAGAGCACGTGGTAGCCGAAGAAACACGCCAGATTGAGAATCACCCCAACCACCGCGGCGGTGATCGCGGTCAGCGGTGCAGTGAATTTGAGTTCATCGTGGGTCGACTCCACCAACGGACCGCCGGCGAGGATGAACAGAAATGAGGGCAGAAAGGTGAACCACGTCACCAGCGCAGCGGCGACCGCGCCGGCGAGAAACACCTGATCGGCGCCAAACACCTGCGACACATAAGCCCCGACAAACCCGACAAACGCCACTACCATGATCAGCGGTCCGGGAGTGGTTTCGCCCAGCGCCAGGCCGTCGATCATCTGCGTCGGCGTCAGCCAGCCGTAGTGACCGACGGCGCCCTGATAGACATAGGGCAGCACCGCATACGCCCCGCCAAAGGTAAGCAGCGCAGCTTTGGTGAAGAACCAGCTCATCTGCGTCAGCGTGCCATGCCAGCCAAACAGCGCAGTCAACACGCCCATCGGCAATGCCCATAGCGCGGCGCCGATCACGGCGAGCATCGCCAGTTTCGTCCAACTGAATCGGGCATGTGCTGGCGATGGCGTGTCGTCATCGATCAATGCCGGGCCGAAAGACTTGTTCGCCGCGCTATGCCCGCCGACCCTGAACTTCTCAGGCGCCAGTCGACCGCCGAAGTAGCCGATCACCGCCGCGCCCAGCACGATCAGCGGGAACGGCACATTGAGCGCAAAAATCGCGGTAAACGACGCCGCCGCAATCGCCCACAGCCAATTGTTCTTCAGCGCCCGCGAACCGATGCGATGCGCCGCCTGCACAACAATGGCCGTTACCGCAGGCTTGATCCCATAAAACAAACCGGCCACCACCGGTACTTCACCGAAAGCGATGTACAGCCAAGAGAGGAAAATAAGGATGAACAGCGACGGCAACACAAACAACGCACCGGCCACAATCCCGCCCCAGCTTCGATGCATCAACCAGCCAATGTAGGTAGCCAACTGCTGCGCCTCCGGCCCGGGCAGCAACATGCAATAGTTCAAGGCATGCAGAAAACGCCGCTCGGAAATCCACCGCCGCCGCTCGACCAACTCCTGGTGCATGATCGAAATCTGCCCGGCCGGCCCGCCGAAACTGATAAACCCCAGCTTCAACCAGAACCAGAACGCCTCGCGCAAACTCACGGCCTGCGGCTTCACCTCGCCACCACCCGCCAACGGCTGAACTTCACTCATCGAGCTGTCCTTTTGTGCAGTCGGCAGGTTGTACCCGAAAAGCGTCGCGAACAAAACGCCAGAAACGAAAAAGCCCCCGTAATCAGCAATGATTACGGGGGCTTTGTCTTGTTCAATAATGGCGGAGAGATAGGGATTCGAACCCTAGGTACCGGTGAAGGTACAACGGATTTCGAATCCGTCCCATTCGGCCACTCTGGCATCTCTCCAACGGCGCGCATCATAACAACACTTTCGTTGGTTGCGAACCCCCCAAACGAAATTTTTTCCGTGCTATCAGATGCTTGCGTCGATTAAAGCGGTACGCCCAGACGAGCGGCGACTTCTTCGTAGGCTTCGATGACGTCACCGAGGCCCTGGCGGAAGCGGTCCTTGTCCATCTTCTTCTTGGTGTCCTTGTCCCACAGACGGCAGCCGTCCGGGCTGAACTCGTCGCCGAGGACGATGGAGCCGTCGCTGAACACGCCGAATTCAAGCTTGAAGTCGACCAGCAGCAGGCCGGCGTCGTCGAACAGTTTGCTCAGGACTTCGTTGACCTTGAGCGACAGTTCCTTCATGCGCGCCAGTTGCTCGGCGGTGCCCCAACCGAACGCCACGACGTGGGATTCGTTGATGAACGGGTCGCCTTTGGCGTCGTCCTTGAGGAACAGTTCGAAGGTGTACGGGTTGAGCTTCATGCCCTCCTCGACGCCCAGACGCTTGACCAGGCTGCCGGCGGCGTAATTACGCACGACGCATTCGACCGGGATCATGTCGAGCTTCTTCACCAGGCATTCGTTGTCGCCCAGCAGTTTGTCGAACTGGGTCGGTACGCCGGCCGCTTCGAGTTTCTGCATGATGAAGGCGTTGAACTTGTTGTTCACCATACCTTTGCGATCAAGCTGTTCGATGCGCTTGCCGTCGAACGCCGAAGTGTCGTTGCGAAACAGCAGGATCAAGCGGTCAGCGTCGTCGGTCTTGTAAACCGATTTGGCTTTGCCGCGGTAGAGTTCTTCACGTTTTTCCATGATGGGCTCCGCTTGCTAAGTAGGTGGGCTAGGCGATGTGGCGCCAGTCGAGCCCTGAATCTTGATCGGCCAGTTGCAGCCAGTCCGGGTCGCACCCGAGGGTGTCGACAAAACATTGCCGGGCCAGCTGCGGCAGGTTGTTCTTGCTGCTCAGATGGGCCAGGACCAGGTGTTGCAAGCCCTGCCAGCCCAACTCGGCCACCAGGAATGCCGCCTGATGGTTGTTCAGATGTCCGCGTTCGCCGCCCACCCGCTGCTTGAGAAAGTACGGGTAGTGACCACGGGCGAGCATGTCGCGGCAATGGTTCGACTCGATCATCAATGCATCGAGGTCCCGGTAGCCATCCAGCACCCGCTCACAAAACGATCCCAGGTCGGTCAGCAGGCCGAAGCGCCGCTGTTCCTGATCGCTGAAGACGTACTGGGTCGGCTCCTGCGCGTCATGGGCCACGGCAATGACCCCGACGTTCAGTGCGCCGATCTGCATCTGCTCGCCGCCGGCCAGAAAGCCTGCCGGTTCAAGCGGTTTGCGCATCCCGCGCAGCGTGCCGCGACTGAGGTACACCGGCAGATTGTAGCGCCGAGACAGCAAACCCACGCCATGCACGTGGTCGGCATGTTCGTGGGTCACGAGTATCGCGCTCAGTTGCGCCGGGTGCACACCCAGGCGCAACAGACGTCTTTCGGTTTCCCGCAGGGAAAAACCACAATCCACCAGCACGTACGTATCGGCACTGGCGATCAGCGTGCCGTTCCCTTGGCTACCGCTGCCGAGAACGGCAAAACGCATATCGGGTCAGCCCAGGTTGTCCTGAATCACGCTCAGCACTTTACGCGCGACATCGGCCGGCGCGACGGTGTTGATGTTCTTTTCGACGGTGACCTGGATGTTCTCGCCCACCTTGCTCAGGCGAACCTGATAACGCTCGGCGCGGGCTTCGACTTCTTCCTTGCTCGGCGCGCTGCCGAACAGGCCGCTGAAGAAGCCAGGCTTGTCGTCTTTGTTCTCGGCTTTTTCGGCCAGGTTGATGTAGTACAGGCCCAGGCTGCGGTTGATGTCTTCAACGCGCCATTCGCCCTGTTCCAGCGCACGGCCGACGCTCGACCAGGCGCGGTCCAGATCGGTACCGACGTTCAACACCGGGTTGCCGCTGCCGTCTTCGCTGAGGCTGACGCGGCTCGGCGCATCGAAATCACGCGAGGCCAGCATCGACACCGAACCACCCTTCTCGGAGGTGCGGCTCATGCTCGCGAGCATGTCGTCGACCAGCGCAGCGTCCAGGCCAGTGTTGACCGAACGGTTGGTGAAAGCCACGTCGGCGGTGCTGCCGGCAGGACGCTCGGCGCTGACCACGTAGATTTCACTGGTGTTGCGCTGCACGCCCGGCTCGATGCGTACGCGCACGCGGGTTTCGCTGTCGCTGGCGATACCGGCCGCGCTCAGGCGCTTGGCCATCGAAGCGGACAGTTCGTCGGAGTGCTGCCAGGTGGTGGTGAACTCACCGGTCTGCGGACGCTGTTCATCCAGACGGAAACCGTTGTCCTGGAAGAACTGCAGCGCCACTGGCCAGACTTCGGCCGGTGGATGCTGAGCCACGACCCAGCGCGAATCACCGCTTTTCTGCAGCGAGTAATCGGTGGCATCGGCAACCGCCGAAAGCGGCTGAGGACGCGGAACCACGTATTCGCCGGTCGCGGTGTCGTCGGCCACGTTGCGCGGGATCGGCAACAGCGGATCGAGACGCTTGGCAGTGCTCACATCCGGTGGCAATTGCATCGGTGCAGTCTGTTGCGCTTGCAGGTAATCGCTTCCACGGTCGCGGAAATAACCTTCCGGCCCCCAGACCCATCCGCAGCCACTGGTGCTGGAGATAATCAAGGCAAGTGCGGAAAGTCCGGCCATTCGCTTCATGCGTTGTACTTCCTCAATTAAACCAGGACGCTGCACTGGCGCAGGGCCGAGCGCAGCGTTTCATGACAAGGAGTGCTCAGCCAGGTCAGTGGCAGGCGGATGCCTTCGTGCATCAGGCCCATTTCGACCAAAGCCCACTTCACCGGAATCGGGTTGGCTTCGATGAACAGGTCCTTGTGCAGCGGCATCAGTTTTTCGTTGATTGCGCGTGCGGTGTCGGCGTCGCCTTTCAGCGCGGCCTCACACAGGTCAGCCATTTCGCGCGGGGCGACGTTGGCGGTGACCGAGATGTTGCCCTTACCGCCGAGCAGGATCAGCTCGACTGCGGTCGGATCATCGCCGGACAACACGATGAAATCCTTGCTCACGCCATCGATGATCGCTTTGGCGCGTTTCAGATCGCCAGTGGCTTCCTTGATGCCGATGATGTTCGGCACGCTGGACAGGCGAATCACGGTCTCGGCCTGCATGTCGCAGGAGGTGCGGCCGGGAACGTTGTAGAGAATCTGCGGAATGTCGACCGCTTCAGCGATGTGCTTGAAGTGCTGGTACAGACCTTCCTGGGTCGGCTTGTTGTAATAAGGAACCACCAGCAGGCAGGCATCGGCGCCGGCGGCCTTGGCGTTGCGGGTCAGTTCGACGGCTTCGCGGGTCGAGTTGGCGCCGGTGCCAGCGATGACCGGAATGCGCCCGGCAACCTGTTTGACCACGGCTTTGATGACGGCGATGTGCTCTTCTACATCAAGGGTGGCCGACTCGCCGGTAGTCCCGACGGCGACGATGGCATGGGTGCCGTTCTTGAGGTGGAAGTCCACGAGTTTGCTGAGGCTGTCCCAGTCAAGACGCCCTTGTGCATCCATGGGAGTGACCAGTGCCACCATACTGCCCGCAATCATGAAACCGCTCCTGCCGGAAAAAGAGAGCGGTAATGGTACTGGCGCCAAGATGCTTGCACAAGCGAAGTACTGCGCCGCCGCCATTCCCCTTGGCGCCGCTTTTCGCTACCCTTCAGACTTTGATCGGTACAGATCAGCTTGTACGCCGGGTTCCAGCCTCCCTTTTCGGCCTCCCAGGCCCCGTTCCTGCGTCGCATCGACGCGCTCCCGCACAGTGGAGCGAGCCGCGAGTGCAGGCCGGGTCTCTTTATACGGACCGCCAGAACAGGCACTCCCGACCAGCAACGCCCGTCAACCTACCGACCGCTCATCGCTTTAGGAATGCTGCATGTCCACCCCCACAGTTCGCGAACAATTCCTTGTCATCAGTGCCCTCGGCGCCAACCCCATGGAGCTGACAAACGTCCTGTGCCGCGCCAGCCATGAAAACCGCTGCGCCGTCGTCACCTCCCGCCTGACCCGCCACGGCGAGTGCAGTGCCCTGGTGCTGGAAGTTTCCGGTAGCTGGGACGCCCTGGCGCGCCTCGAAGGCAGCCTGCCGCTGCTGGCCAAGCGTCATGCGTTCACCGTCAACGTGGTGCGCAGCGCGGCCCTGGAAAATCGTCCGCAGGCCCTGCCTTACGTGGCGTACGTCAGCTCGGCCTATCGCCCGGACATCATCAATGAGCTGTGCCAGTTCTTCATGGACCACAACGTCGAACTGGAAAACCTCACCTGCGACACCTACCAGGCGCCCCAGACCGGCGGCACCATGCTCAACGCCACGTTCACCGTGACTCTGCCGGCCGGCACCCAGATCAGTTGGCTGCGCGATCAGTTCCTCGACTTCGCCGACGCAATGAACCTGGATGCCCTGATCGAGCCCTGGCGCCCACAAAACCCAATGTAAGGAAGCTTTCATGGCCGTTGTCATCGACCAACCGGTTGCGGATTTCACCGCGCCTGCGACCAGCGGGCAGACCGTCAGCCTGTCCGAACTCAAGGGCAAGCAAGTGGTGATCTACTTCTACCCGAAGGACAGCACCCCAGGCTGCACCACTCAGGGTCAGGGCTTTCGTGATCAATATGCGGCTTTCAAGGCTGCCAACACCGAAGTCTTCGGCATTTCCCGCGATAGCTTGAAGTCGCACGAAAACTTCAAAGACAAGCAGCAATTCCCCTTCGAGCTGATCAGCGACAAGGACGAGGCGGTTTGCCAGTTGTTCGACGTGATCAAGCTGAAGAAGCTGTATGGCAAGGAATACCTGGGCGTCGATCGCAGCACATTCCTGATTGATAAGGACGGCGTGCTGCGTCAGGAATGGCGTGGCGTGAAAGTGCCGGGGCATGTTGATGCCGTGCTGGCGGCAGCTGAAGCTCTGAATAAAGCCTGAGGTTTCTGTTGCGTCTTTGAAGACGCCTTCGCGAGCAGGCTCGCTCCCACAGTTGGAATGCCATCAACTGTGGGAGCGAGCCTGCTCGCGAATAGCCTCTCTGCAAAATCCGGATCAACCGCTAAAGCAACGGCGCCACCACCGGCTCCTTGCGCGGCCAGGCATCCAGCACAGCCTTGAACAGCGTCGCCAGCGGGATCGCAAAGAACACGCCCCAGAATCCCCACAACCCGCCAAACAACAACACCGCACAGATGATCGCCACCGGATGCAGGTTGACCGCTTCCGAGAACAACAGCGGCACCAGCACGTTGCCGTCCAGCGTCTGAATGATTCCGTAGACCGCCATCAGATAAATGAACTGATCGCTCCAGCCCCACTGGAACAGCGCAATCAGCAGCACGGGCACGGTCACCACTACGGCGCCGACATACGGCACCACCACCGACAAGCCGACCAGCAACGCCAGCAGTGCCGCATAGTTCAGACCCAGCGCGATAAAAGCGATGTAGGTCACGCCGCCGCAAATCACGATCTCGATGCCTTTACCACGGATGTAATTGGCGATCTGCCGGTTCATTTCCTGCGCTACGCGGGTGATCAACGCGCGCTCGCGGGGCAGATAGCCGCGCACCCACTCGCCGATCATCGCCCGATCCTTCAGGAAGAAAAACACCAGAATCGGCACCAGCACCAGGTAGATCATGATGTTCACCAGCAGCGGCAAACTCGACAGCGAGAACGTCAGCGCCCACTGGCCAAACTTGCCGATCTCGCCCCGCGCCGCTTCGATCGCTTGCAAGACTTGCTCGTCGGACACCAGATGCGGATAGCGCTCCGGCAATAGAAGCAGCAACGACTGCCACTTGGCGAGCATGCCTGGCAGTTCGTTGAACAGCGTGATCAACTGGTGCCACAACAGCGGCAGGACCACGACGATAAACAGCATCAGCGCGCCCATGAACAGCGCGAACACCAGCCCCACCGCCACGCCGCCGGGCACGCGCAGCCGCTCGAGCGTGACCACCAGGCCTTGCATCAGATACGCCAGCACCATGCCGGCGAGCACCGGGGCGAGCATGCCACCGAGGGTGAGCACGGCGGTGAAGGCGAGAACCAGCAGCACCGCCAGTACCACGGCTTCTTCATCGGAGAAGTAGCGCTGAATCCAGTCGCGTAACACTTTGAACATCAATAATCCCTTCGATTGTTAACGCGGTCGCTTCAGGCTTTCTTCAACCAGTAACGGTAGATCCCGGACTCGCCCTCTTCACGCAGCAGCGCATGACCGGCCAGTTTGGCAAAGGTACGGAAGTCGCGCTGCGAACCGGCGTCCGTGGCGATCACCTTGAGCACGGCACCACTTGGCAGTTTATTGAGTTCCATTTTTGCCTTGAGCAACGGCAACGGACAGTTCAGGCCACTGGCGTCCAGTTCCACGTCATGGTCTACAGCGTCAGTCATTGCGTCACTCCGTTCGGGTTATCGAGCTGCCTAGAATATCTGGTCGCGGCTTCGGTGTCCGGCTACAGTAAGGTCTTTGTCCTTCAAGGCTTTGTGCATGACTTTTCTGCGCCCTACCCTGCTGACGCTCGCTTGCCTGCTCGCCTCACCAGGCTTTGCCGACGATCTGCCGTCACTTGGCGACGCCAGTTCTGCCATCGTCTCGCCGCAACAGGAATACCAGCTCGGCCGCGCCTGGCTGGCCATGCTGCGCAGTCAGGTTTCCCAGCTCAACGATCCACAGCTCAAGGATTACGTTGAATCCAGCGTGTACAAGCTCGTCGAGACCAGCCAGGTCTCCGACCGACGCCTGGAATTCATCCTGATCAACAGCCCGCAACTCAACGCCTTCGCCGCTCCGGGCGGCGTGGTCGGGGTCAATGGCGGCCTGTTCCTCAACGCCCAGACCGAAGGCGAATACGCCTCGGTGCTCGCTCACGAATTGGCGCACTTGTCGCAACGTCACTTTGCTCGCGGAGTGGAAGCCTCACAACGCATGCAGGTGCCGATGATGGCCGCGCTGCTGGCCGGCATTGTCATTGCGGCGGCCGGTGGTGGGGATGCCGGCATCGCTACCATCGCCGGCACTCAGGCTGCGGCGCTGCAGGAACAACGGCGCTTCTCGCGGCAGAATGAACAGGAAGCCGACCGCATCGGCATTCTCAACCTGGAGAAGGCAGGTTACGACCCGCGCTCGATGCCGACCATGTTCGAACGCCTGATGCGCCAGTACCGCTTCGACGCCAAGCCGCCGGAATTCCTCCTGACTCACCCGGTTACCGAATCGCGGATCGCCGACACCCGCAACCGCGCCGAACAGGCGAAACCGGGCGGCATCGAAGACAGCATGCGCTACCAATTGATCCGCGCGCGGGTGCAGTTGATCTACGAGGAAACCCCGGGGCTGGGTGCCAAGCGGTTCCGCGCCCTGCTCGATGAGAATCCGAAAAACGATGTCGCCCGTTACGGCCTGGCCATCGCCCAGATCAAGGGTGGCCAACTCAACGAAGCACGGGAGAACCTCAAGCAGTTGTTGACCAAATCGCCGAACGAGATCATCTACAACCTCGCGCAGGTCGATCTGGACATCACCAACAATCGTCTGCCCGATGCGCAGTCGCGAGTCGACCGCATGCTCACGCAATACCCGGGCAACTATCCGCTGAACCAGGTGCGCGTCGATCTGCTGCTGAAACAGAATCGCGCCGCCGATGCCGAGAAGGCGCTCGACAGTCTGCTCAAGTCACGCCCGGATGATCCGGACGTCTGGTATCAGGTTGCCGAAACCCGCGGCCTGTCGGGCAACATCATCGGCCTGCATCAGGCGCGGGCCGAATACTTTGCGCTGGTCGGCGACTATCGGCAGGCCATTCAGCAACTGGACTTCGCCAAGCGCAAGGCCGGCAGCAACTTCCCGCTGTCCTCGCGCATCGATGCCCGCCAGCGCGAGCTGATGGAGCAGGAGCGCATGGTCAAGGACATGTTGGGCTGAGTCTTCCCGCAAGACATAAAGTGCAGACACAAAAAAACCGCCTCTTTCGAGGCGGTTTCTTTTTACCCTGTTGCGGGCTTATTCAGCCAGTTTGAAGGTGATGAAGCTGGCACGACCCTGACGCAGTACGCGCATCGACACCGACCGGTTCTTCGGCAACGCCTTGGCGATGTCGGTGAACTCCTTCGCCGAGCCAATGGCCTGGTTGTTCAGGTGGGTGATCACGTCACCCGGCTGCAGACCGATCAGCGCCGCAGGACCGTCCTGCACTTCCTTGATCACCACACCACCTTTAAGGTCGTAGGTTTTCTTCTGCTCAGCGGTCAATTCGCCGACCGCAACACCGAGGCGGTTACTGCTGCTTTCAGCGCCGGACTTCGGCAACGCGTTCAGCTCTTTGTCTTCGTCCGGGATCGCGCCGACAGTCAACTCGACGTTCTTGCGCTTGCCTTCACGAATCACTTCCAGATTGGCCTTGGCGCCAGCCTTCAGCGCGCCGACCAGATGCGGCAGATCAGCCGACATGACGATCGGCTGACCGTTCATGCTCAGGATCACGTCGCCAACCTGCAGGCCGCCCTTGGCCGCAGGGCCGTCATCCTGGATCTGCGCAACAAGGGCGCCGGCCGGCTTGTCCAGACCGAACGACTCGGCCAGATCCTTGTTCACTTCCTGAATGACCACGCCCAGCCAGCCGCGGCTGACTTTGCCACCACTCTTGAGCTGGTTGGAAACGTCCATCGCCACGTCGATCGGGATCGCGAACGACACACCCATGAAGCCGCCGGAGCGGGTGTAGATCTGCGAGTTGATGCCGACCACTTCACCGTTCAGGTTGAACAGCGGACCGCCGGAGTTGCCCGGGTTGATCGGCACGTCGGTCTGAATGAATGGCACATAGTTTTCGTTCGGCAGGCTGCGGCCGACGGCGCTGACGATGCCTTGGGTCACGGTGTGGTCAAAGCCGAACGGCGAACCGATCGCGACGACCCACTGGCCGGCTTTCAGGTCTTGGGATTTGCCGAGTTTGAGCACCGGCAGATCCTTGCCTTCGATTTTCAGCAATGCCACGTCGGAACGTGGATCAGTGCCGATCAGCTTGGCCTTCATCTCACTGCGGTCAGCCAGACGGACGAGGATTTCGTCGGCATCGGCGATCACGTGGTTGTTGGTGAGAATGTAGCCATCCGGCGAAATGATGAAACCCGAGCCCAGCGATTGCGCTTCACGCTGGCGCCCGTCGCCACGTGGCGAGCGCTGTTGAGGCGGCATGCCGC
This sequence comes from Pseudomonas sp. HN2, assembly GCF_020736465.1. Lineage (NCBI taxonomy): Bacteria > Pseudomonadati > Pseudomonadota > Gammaproteobacteria > Pseudomonadales > Pseudomonadaceae > Pseudomonas > Pseudomonas sp. HN2. The sequence goes on along the minus strand of NZ_CP085885.1, from coordinate 1,515,449 downwards.
GCTCGAAGAATTCGCGCAACATCGGTGGCAGGCCTTCCAGATCCGGCATCTGCTGATTGACGCGGCGGTCCGGCAGTTTCTGCGTGGTACTGATGTTCACCACCGCTGGCGAAGCTTGTTCGACCAACTGGGTGAAATCAGGCAGATCGGCCGCTTGCGCAGCAGGGACCGCCTGACCGAGCAATAGCACAGTGGCGAAGATGGAAAGGTAAGACTTCAAACTAGGTATCGACATACAGCTCCCGTTACGACGAGCAGGGTTAAGCGATATGGAGCAAAGGAACACCGGAAACCACAGACCGGCATTTTTGTTCCGGGAACAACAAACAAGGCCAGAGCCGTGAGGCTCTGACCTATAAAAAATTTTCAGGGGTTTTGCAAATGAAAATGCTCAGCAAACATTTCGACGTCTCGACGACGAAGTGGAAATGACTGAAATCAGCTCACTGCTTGCTGGTCGCAGCGCCATCGTTGTTACGCATCGATAGAGCGATTCGTTCGGCAGTACCAATCGGGATTTCGCCCACCACCGTGACCATCATTTCACCTTGCGGCGTGGTCAGGCGACGCGATACCGCGACGGTCGGACCCAGCTGAGTACGGGTGTCGGTGACGGTTGCACCGTTCAACGGCTCAAGAAACACCGAGAACCGCGCCAGGCCATCGTCGTACATCAGGCTGCTGACCTGGGTCTTGGTCTGCGCATCCTTGTGCGAACTGCTGCTGGTCAGCTCGAAGCCTGGCGGCAGCCAGTCCGAACGCCAGTTCTGCACGGTCTTCGCTGCGGAAGCCTTGTCATTGCCGATATTGATCGGCTTGCAATCGGCGTCTGCCAGCAATTCCTTGTCAGAAGGGATTTCATCAGTGTCGAGACTGGTGAACTGGAAACGTTCGAGCAACTGACCTTTATCGTTCAACAGCAACGACTTGAGCGGCAGCGCGGTTTTCTTGTCCAGATGCAGTTCGAAACCGTAACGGTGCTGATCACGAGGGGTCAGCGACACGATCACCGCGTCACGGCCGGCAACGCGCGACTTGCCGATAACCGCTAGGTCATACCAGTTCTTCAGCTTTTTGGGATCCAGCGCACGGGCAGCAGCGTTGGGTGAATCACCCAATCCCGCAATCAGGGTGCCGCTGACGCATTGAGTACGGCCATCAATGCGCACGACTTCCTGAGCCGAGCCGTCGAGCTGCAACAGCCGCTCGCGGACCTGACCATTCTGGACACGATGCCAGATGTTGTGCGTGGAAAAACTGCCGTTGCGCTCGTAAACGAAAGTACCGTTGAAGCTTTGCTGCTGCTCGGCCTGGCCCAGACGGATCAACCAGTCCTGGGCCTCATCAGCGTGGGCTGGAACAACGAACCAGCCACTGAGCAGAAGCGAAAGTAGAGGGATGGCGCGCATGATCCTCCTTAACGGTTTTCCAGGCTTGCAGCACGTGCGTATGGCAGCGCGCTTTCAGTTCCCTTGAGTGCAGCCTGCTGAGCGTGCTGACGCAGATAGCCTGGCAGACGCTGATCATGCCAGCCTGGCTGACCTTGCAGAACGCCATTGGCCATCGGGCCAGTCGCTTCCGAGCTTTCGCTGTAACCAGCCAGAACTGCCGGACCCTTGACCTGTGGAGTGGCCAGAGTTGGTTGATTCGACTGCTGCGCCAATTCGACGCCAGCGATTTCGTCCTGGTTGTACAGGCGAACACCGGCCAGTACGGCCACGGTCACCGAAGCGGCAACAGCGAGGCGACCCAGGTTACGCCATGGGCTGCGGGATACTTTGGCCGGAGCCGTTTCGTCTTCCAGCGCAGCAGACACTGCCGCAGCGATATCCAGACGCGGAAGCAGCAAATCCTTGTGCATGGCTGCCCGAGCGATCTGGTAACGAGCCCAGGTCTCACGGGTATCAACATCATCCAGTGCGCTGAGCACTCGACGCAATTCCAGTTCGTCCGCTTCGTTATCCATCACTGCGGACAGCGATTCCTGCAGGGCTTCACGACTCATGGCGTTCCTCTCTTGGCTGTCGCCGCTGTCTCAGTTTTCCTGCAACAACGGTTGCAGGGCTTTGTCGATGGCCTCCCGAGCGCGGAAAATCCGGGAGCGCACGGTACCCACCGGACACTGCATGACGCTCGCAATGTCCTCGTAACTCAGACCATCGAATTCACGTAAAGTTAAAGCCGTACGCAAATCCTCTGGCAGTTGCTGGATGGTCCGATGGACAGTGCCTTCGATCTCATCCCGCAGCAACGCACGTTCTGGTGATTCGAGATCCTTGAGGCCGTGATCGCCATCGTAGAACTCTGCATCCTCCGAACTTACATCGCTATCCGGCGGCCGACGGCCGCGGGAAACCAGGTAGTTCTTCGCCGTGTTAATGGCAATACGGTACAGCCACGTATAAAACGCACTGTCACCGCGGAAATTTCCAAGTGCCCGATACGCCTTGATAAAGGCTTCCTGAGCAACGTCCTGGGCTTCATGGGTGTCGTGCACAAAACGCACGATCAACCCGAGAATTTTGTGCTGATATTTCAGCACCAGCAGATCGAAAGCTCGCTTGTCGCCACGCTGAACGCGTTCGACCAGCTGCTGATCCTCTTCCTGGGTTAGCATGAACACTCCTCGATAAGCCCGGAGGAGACTTGCATTACTAAACGACCAGACTTGCAAACATAGACTCGGGCTTTTCGCAAAAGTTCTCCCCCTCCAAGCAAGTTTCCTGCGGGCTCTGATTTGGCACGCACGAAAAACGCAGCGCGGGATAAACCGGCTGCGCGAATAATCTTGTTATCGGTTTCGCCGGCAGGAATCCAAACGCAGATTCCGCACTGAAGCCGACACTGTCCCTGGTTTCTGGCACCGTCTATTGATCTTGGGCCTTTGGCAAAAGTTCCAATTATTTATAGCCGGACCCACCTGACATTGCGCAACCGTGGGCGGAAAAGTCTGTTTCAGCGCCGATACAGGTGTCTTTTCCCACACACTGGGAAAAAATCTTCCGACGAAGCACAGCGCTTTTTACCCCGCTGTAGTCTCACAATGCCATCTGGGCCCGGCTATTGTGCCGTCCAACCCCTCTATATACTAGTGGGCTGTGTGGCTGTCTTGACTCGCCGATCCAGCTGTCTTGCGCCAACCCCGATCCGGGTCGCTTTGAGCGGAATCCTGAAATGAGCCAACAGTTCCAACACGATGTTCTGGTGATTGGCAGCGGTGCTGCCGGTTTGAGTCTCGCGCTGACCTTGCCCGGTCATCTGCGCATTGCCGTATTGAGCAAGGGCGATCTCGCCAACGGCTCGACCTTTTGGGCTCAAGGTGGGGTCGCCGCCGTGCTGGACGACACTGACACTGTCGAATCCCACGTCGACGACACCCTTAATGCCGGCGGCGGTTTGTGCCACGAAGATGCCGTGCGCTTCACCGTCGAGCACAGCCGCGAAGCCATTCAATGGCTGATCGACCAGGGCGTGCCGTTTACCCGTGACGAAAAGTCCGGCACAGAGGATGGCGGTTTCGAATTTCACCTGACCCGCGAAGGCGGCCACAGCCATCGGCGGATCATCCACGCGGCCGACGCCACCGGCGCTGCGATCTTCAAGACCTTGTTGGCCCGGGCCAAAGAGCGCGCGAACATCGAATTGCTGGAACAGCGTGTCGCCGTCGATCTGATCACCGAGCGCCGACTGGGCCTGCAAGGCGAGCGGTGTCTCGGCGCCTACGTGCTGAACCGCGCCACCGGCGAAGTCGATACTTACGGCGCACGCTTCGTGATCCTCGCCTCGGGCGGCGCCGCCAAAGTCTACCTTTATACCAGCAACCCGGACGGCGCCTGCGGTGACGGCATCGCCATGGCCTGGCGCTCCGGCTGCCGGGTGGCCAATCTGGAATTCAACCAGTTCCACCCGACCTGCCTCTATCACCCGCAAGCCAAAAGCTTCCTGATCACCGAAGCCCTGCGTGGCGAAGGTGCGCATTTGAAGCTGCCCAACGGCGAGCGCTTCATGCACCGCTTCGACAAACGCGCCGAGCTGGCGCCGCGTGACATCGTCGCGCGGGCCATCGACCATGAAATGAAGCGCCTGGGCATCGACTGCGTTTATCTCGACATCAGTCACAAGCCCGAATCGTTCGTCAAAAGCCACTTCCCGACTGTTTATGAGCGCTGCCTGGGCTTCGGCATCGACATCACCAGTCAACCGATCCCGGTGGTTCCCGCGGCGCACTACACCTGTGGCGGTGTGATGGTTGATCAGCACGGTCGCACCGACGTGCCCGGACTCTACGCCATCGGCGAAACCAGCTTCACCGGTCTGCACGGCGCCAACCGCATGGCCAGCAACTCGCTTCTGGAATGCTTCGTCTATGCCCGTTCGGCAGCGACAGACATTCTCGCGCAGCTGGATCATGTTGCGGCGCCGAGCGCCCTGCCCGTCTGGGACGCCAGCCAGGTCACCGACTCGGACGAAGACGTGATCATCGCGCACAACTGGGACGAATTGCGTCGATTCATGTGGGACTACGTCGGCATCGTGCGCACCAACAAGCGCCTGCAACGGGCACAGCATCGGGTGCGCTTGCTACTGGACGAGATCGACGAGTTCTACAGCAACTATAAAGTCAGCCGTGACCTGATCGAGCTGCGCAATCTGGCGCAGGTGGCCGAGTTGATGATCAGCTCGGCCATGGAACGCAAGGAAAGTCGCGGCCTGCATTACACCCTCGACTACCCGGACCTGCTGCCGGAAGCGCTCGACACTATTCTGGTGCCGCCCACCTACGCCGGCTGAACTTGAGCCGCACTCGCAGGCGTCGGTGCAGATCCGCCGCCTGCGAATCCCGTGGCACGCAGATCGATCTGACCCGCCATTCCCCGCGCAAGCGAAAACGCAGAACCACGATCAGCGGCAGCGCCAGGCTGTCCGGTCGTAACTGCGCGGCCTGCCAACCGCACGCGCGATTCCAGACCTGCCAGCCATCGCCGTCGCGTCGCAATCCGCAAAATGCATTCGGATGACTCAGCAGAATCTGCCGGGGCATCACCCAAAAGCCATGCAACAGACAGCCGGAAACACCGGCCAGACTGGCCCACAGCGGAATCGACAGTAGACACAACGAGCCCACGGCGAACGCCTGGGCCAACAGATACGCCGCCAGCAACTGCCGTGAGGCATGCCAGCGGCATTCGAACGTATTACTTGGGCTGAACACGATCCAGAATCATCCGGACCATGCGTTGCAGCTCAGCGTCTTCCGACTCGCTGCGCTCCATGAACCAGCCGAACATGTCCTGATCCTCACAGGTCAGCAGACGCACATACAGATCACGATCCACTTGATTGAGGTGCGGATAAACCTCATGCACGAACGGCACCAGCAACACGTCAAGCTCAAGCATCCCGCGACGGCTGTGCCAAAAGAGGCGATTCAGTTCAACTTGTTCGACCATGGAGCCCTCCTCGAATTTGCCGGGCAGTATACAGCCCCGGCGCGGGCCGCGCAGTCGGCTTTGGTCGGGCACCCTTGATCCTTTATCAACTACCCATTTCAACCCTGCCCCCTTATGATGTGCCCCAGTCTATTTACCCTGCGATGACCCATGGCCGATTCTGCTTCTTTCTGCACCCTGTCTCATGAAGGCGTACTCGCGGTTCGCGGTGCGGACGCCGGAAAATTCCTGCAAGGCCAGTTGACCTGCAATATCAATTACCTGAGTGACACCCGCGCCAGCCTCGGCGCCCGCTGCACGCAGAAAGGCCGGATGCAGTCGAGCTTCCGTATCCTGCTGGAAGGTGACGGTGTGGTGATGGCGATGGCCAGCGAGCTGCTCGAGCCACAACTGGCCGACCTGAAAAAGTACGCGGTGTTCTCCAAATCGAAACTGACCGATGAAAGCGCCGCCTGGGTGCGCTTCGGCCTGGAGCATGGCGACGCAGCCTTGACCAGCCTCGGTCTGGCACTGCCGGCCGAAACCGATAGCGTCGTGCGCCACGAAAGCCTGATTGCGATTCGCGTCTCGCCCGAGCGCGCCGAACTCTGGGTGCCCGCCGCCCAGGCGCAGAACATCCAGAGCCAACTGTCCACGACGCTGTCCGAGGGCGATCTGAATCAATGGCTGCTCGGCCAGATCCGCGCCGGTATCGGTCAGGTCATGCCAAGCACCCGCGAGCTGTTCATCCCGCAGATGCTCAATCTGCAGGCGGTCGGCGGCGTGAGTTTCAAGAAAGGCTGCTACACCGGCCAGGAAATCGTTGCGCGCATGCAGTACCTGGGCAAGCTCAAACGTCGCCTGTATCGCTTGCGCCTTGACACGGCTGAGCTGCCGGAGCCCGGCACTCAGTTGTTCGCCCCAAGCCACAGCAGCTCGATCGGCGAAGTAGTGCTGGCGGCCAATGCCGAGGGAAACATTGAACTCCTGGCCGTGTTGCAGGCCGAAGCTGCCGAAGCCGGTGACTTGCATCTGGGCGCCCTCGAAGGCCCCGCGCTGCATCTGCTCGACCTGCCTTACGAACTGGATCGCGACCGCGAAATCCAGCGCTGATCGCAGCATTGTTGCGACACCCTAGAGAGTCCAAATGAGCGAACTGGCGGAAAAGGTCCAACAGGATTTGGTTGCGGCCATCGATAACGATGACTTGGTTCTGCCAACGTTGCCGGAAGTGGCCCTGCAAATCCGCAAGGCCGCCGAGGATCCGGAAATCAGCGTCAGCGATCTGAGCAAAGTCATCGGCCGTGACACTGCGCTGTCGGCGCGCCTGATCAAAGTGGTCAACAGCCCGCTGCTACGCGCCGCGCAGGAAGTTACTGACCTGCACACCGCCATCACCCGCCTGGGCATCAACTACAGCAGCAACCTGGCGATCGGTCTGGTCATGGAGCAGATCTTCAACGCCCGCTCCGAAGTGGTCGAACAGAAGATGCGCGAAGTCTGGCGCAGCAGCCTGGAGATCGCCGGTGTCAGTTATGCGCTGTGTCGTCGTCACACTCAGCTCAAGCCGGATCAGGCGGCGCTCGGCGGCTTGGTGCATCAGATTGGTGTGTTGCCGATTTTGACCTACGCCGAAGACCACAACGAGTTGCTCTCGGATGCGGTCAGCCTCACTCATGTGATCGAGCAGATTCATCCATTGCTGGGCGAGAAGTTGCTGCGGGTCTGGGAGTTTCCCGAACGGCTGGTGCAACTGCCATTGCTGTACGAGGACTTTCAGCGCGACTCGGCCAAAATCGATTACGTCGATTTGGTGCAAGTAGCGAACCTGTATTGCCGCAAGGGTACCGACCATCCTTTCGCGCGGATTGATCCGCTGAGTGTTCCAGCGTTCAGAAAGCTGGGGATTGATCCGGAGAACAAACAGTTTTGCGCGGATCTGGAAGAGTCGCGGTCGATGTTTTACTGATCCGGGACCGAGGCGCGGCTTTCGCGAGCAGGCTCGCTCCCACAGGAAAAATGCATTTTCAATGTGGGAGCGAGCCTGCTCGCAAAGAGGATCACCCAGCGATAAAACTCACCCGCACCTTCAACCCCGCCTGCTCACCGTCATGCAAGGTGATCTGCGCCAGATGCGCCCGGCAGATCTCGCCGACAATCGCCAGGCCCAGGCCTGATCCGGCGACCTGCTGATTACGCCGGTAAAACCGCTCGAACACGCGATCGCGCTCTTCCTGCGGAATGCCTGGCCCGTCGTCTTCTACCTCAAGCACTGCCGGTGCCGTCACCCGCAAGATCACATTGCCACCCTGCGGGGTATGCGCCAGTGCGTTATCGACCAGATTGCTCAACAGTTCGTTGAGCAAGGTCGGTTCGCCACGCAGCCACACCGGCTCGTCCGCCTCCAAGGCCAGCGCTACGCCGCGCTTGTGCGCCAGAGGCGCCATGGCCATACCCAGCTCGCGCGCCAATTGGCTCAGATCGAGCAGTTGCGCGCCGCCCTCGGCGATCGCCCGCGCACCGTTTTCGACGCGGGCCAGCGACAGCAGCTGATTGGCCAGATGCGTCAGGCGATCAGTGCTTTGTGCGGATGATTCGAGGGTTGTACGCCAGGTCTCCGGCTCGTCTGAACGCAGGCCCAATTCCAGCCGAGCTTTCAGCGCCGCCAGCGGCGTACGCAATTCGTGGGCAGCATCGGCGATGAACTGCGCTTGCCGCTCGAACTGGCCGCGCAGGCGCTCGGTGAAATGGTTGAGCGCGCGAACCAATGGCCCGAGTTCATGCTGGACTTCGACCAGCGGCAGAGGCCGCAAGTCGTCGGGCTGGCGCTCTTCGACGGCGGTGCGCAAGCGCTCCAGCGGGCGCAACGCCGCGCTCACTGCGAACCACACCAGCAACAACGCACCCACGGCCAGCATGCCCAGACGCAGCAACGTATCCGCCGCCAGACTGCGCGCCATGCTGACGCGCGCTTCGTCGGTTTCGGCCACGCGAATCTCCGCCATGCCGTTCATGTTCGGCTCACTCACGGCTTTGAGCAGGCTGACCACGCGTACGTTCTGGCCGTTGTACTTGGCGTTATAGAAGCGGGCGAGCGCCGGATAGCTATCCGTGCGCGGCGTGCCGGGCGGTGGCCCGGGCAGATTCTCGTAGCCGGAAATCAGCTTCTGGTGGATGTCGTTGACCTGATAATAGATGCGCCCGGCGCTGTCGTAGGCGAAGGTGTCCAGTGCCACGTAAGGCACGTCGGCGCTGAGGCTGCCATCGCGCTGCGACAACCCCGCCGCAATGGTTCGCGCCGAGGCCAGCAGTGTGCGGTCATACGCGGTGTCGGCGGCTTCGCGACCATTCCAGTAAGCGCTCAAGCCACTGGCGAGCATCAGCACCACCAGCAACCATCCGAGGTTCCACAGCAACCGCCAGCGCAGGCTGCTGGGCTTATGCATCGCGGCTTTCCAGCAGGTAGCCGAGGCCGCGGAAAGTCACGATGGCCACGGGCTGGCCGTCGAGCTTCTTGCGCAAGCGGTGCACGTAGATTTCGATCGCGTCGGGGCTGGCTTCTTCGTCGAGGCCGAATACCTGGGCGGCGAGCTGTTCCTTGCTCATCACTCGCCCCGGCCGCGCGATCAACGCTTCGAGAACGGCTTGCTCGCGTGACGTCAGGGTCAGCAATTCTTCGCCGAGGGTGAAGCGTCGGGTGTCGAGGTCATACGCCAGCACACCACAGCGCTGCTGACGCTCGCCGCCCAGGACACTGCGGCGCAGCAAGGCTTTGACCCGCGCTTCCAGTTCCGTCAGTTCAAACGGCTTGGCCAGATAATCGTCAGCACCGAGATTGAGACCATGTACGCGGTCCTTAACGTCACTGCGCGCCGTCAGCATCAGGACGGGCAGGTTCTTGCCGCGGGCACGCAGACGGGCCAGTACCTCGAAACCGTCCATGCGCGGCAGGCCGACGTCGAGAATCGCCACGGCGTATTCCTCACTGCCGAGCGCCAGGTCGGCAGCCACGCCATCGTGCAACACATCCACGGTCAGACCGGTGCTCTTGAGCGCCTGAGCCACGCTTTCGGCCAGTTGCAGATGGTCTTCGACGAGCAGGACACGCATGGATTGTTACCTCGTTCAGAGTCGGCCGACGCCGCGCTTTGCCGCGGAGTTTACAGCCGCAACCGCCGCTGTGAAGCCTGAAAACCGTGAAAGACAACTGAAAGGTTGCTGAAAGGTTAGCCGGTTAGAGTCGGTTCACGGACAGTTTCGACTGTCGCCGCTGCTGCCACACAGCGCAACGCAAAACGCCACGAAGCGTTTTCGACCAATAAGAACAATAATCGGAGTACCCCGCATGTCGTACATGCACACCCGGGCTTTCTCACAGGCCGACACCCTTCGCTGCAACCCCGCCCTCGCCGGTTTTTCCGTGACGGGCTACGCCGTTTTTCCTTCCGATATTCCAGTCAATGCGTCCGCGCAACGAACACCTGCGCCCGCTGCTGAGCAAAGCGTTGCCCTTTGGTAATTCTGCACGTCCATAACAACAACTCCCAAGGAGACTCAGATGAACTTATCACTGCGTAAAGTTGCGCTCGCCGCTGGCGCGATGCTGTTTGCCGGGCAACTGCTGGCCGAGCCGAAACGGCCTGAATGCATCGCCCCCGCCTCCCCCGGCGGTGGTTTCGACCTGACCTGCAAACTGGTGCAGAGCGCACTGGTCAACCAGAAGCTGCTGAGCAAGCCGATGCGCGTGACCTACATGCCCGGCGGTGTCGGTGCGGTGGCGTACAACGCAGTGGTTGCGCAACGTCCGGCGGATGCCGGCACGCTGGTCGCCTGGTCGAGCGGTTCGCTGTTGAACCTGGCTCAGGGCAAGTTCGGTCGCTTCGATGAAACCAACGTGCGCTGGCTCGCGGCGGTCGGCACCAGCTATGGCGCCATCGCGGTGAAAAGCGATTCGCCCTACAAGACCCTCGACGATCTCGTGCAGGCCTTGAAGAAAGATCCAGGCTCGGTGGTCATTGGCTCCGGCGGCACCGTCGGCAGCCAGGACTGGATGCAAACTGCATTGATCGCCAAGGCCGCCGGGATAAACCCGCGCGAACTGCGTTACGTGGCACTCGAAGGCGGCGGCGAAATCGCCACTGCTCTGCTCGGCGGTCACATCCAGGTCGGCAGTACCGACATCTCCGACTCCATGCCACACATCCAGAGCGGTGACATGCGCCTGCTCGCGGTGTTCGCCGACAAGCGTCTCGACGAGCCGGAAATGAAAGACATCCCGACCGCCCGCGAGCAAGGCTACGACATCGTCTGGCCGGTGGTGCGCGGCTTCTACCTCGGGCCGAAAGTCAGCGACGAAGACTACGCCTGGTGGAAAGACGCGTTCGACAAACTGCTGGCCTCCGACGAGTTCGCCACCCTGCGCGATCAGCGTGAACTGTTCCCGTTCGCCATGACTGGCGCGGAATTGGACACCTATGTGAAGAAGCAGGTCGCCGACTACAAAGTGCTGGCCAAAGAGTTCGGCCTGATCCAGTGATCGTCTCTGTCTAGTGGCCGCGCTCCCCGCTTCGGGGGCGCGGCACAGGAGTTCTCATGCTTATTCAACGCATTTTCGCCTCGGTGTTGCTGCTGGTTTGCGCCGGTCTGGCACTGATGGCGTGGCCGTACCAGGCGGCTTTTTCCTACGAACCGGTCGGCCCACGTGCCTTCCCGCTGCTGATGCTTGGCCTGATGGGCCTGGCGCTGCTGTACATGGTGTTCCGCCCGGCGCCGATCAAACACAGTGAAGACGAGCCGCCGCTGGACCGCGAAACCCTGACCAAGATTGCAATCTGCGTCGCACTGTTGCTGGTGTTCGCCGGCCTGTTCGAACCGCTGGGTTTCATCCTCAGCAGCATCGTGATCGGCATTCCGATGGCACGCCTGTACGGCGGGCGTTGGGTGCCGAGCATCGTCGTCACCACGCTGATGGCCATTGGTCTGTACCTGTTGTTCGATCGGGTGATGGAAGTCCCGCTGCCCCTTGGCCTGCTCGACGTGCTGGAGAACTGATATGGATACCCTCGGTTATTTGGGTCAAGGCTTCGGCGTCGCGCTGAGCCCGTACAACCTGGTCACGGCGCTGACCGGCACCTTGATCGGCACCGTCGTCGGCCTGCTGCCGGGCCTCGGCCCGATTAACGGCGTGGCGCTGCTGATCCCGATCGCGTTCGCGCTCGGTTTGCCGCCGGAGTCAGCGCTGATCCTGCTCGCGGCGGTGTATCTGGGCTGCGAATACGGCGGCCGGATCAGCTCGATCCTGCTGAACATTCCTGGCGAAGCATCCACCGTCATGACCACCCTCGACGGCTACCCGATGGCCCGCCAAGGCATGGCCGGTGTGGCGTTGTCGCTGTCGGCGTGGAGTTCGTTCATCGGCGCGTTCATCGCCACGTGCGGGATGGTGTTGTTTGCGCCGCTGCTGGCGAAGTGGGCGATTGCTTTCGGACCGGCGGAATATTTCGTGTTGATGGTGTTTGCGATCGTCTGTCTCGGCGGCATGGCCGGTGATCGACCATTGAAGACCTTTATCGCGGCATTGATCGGCCTGTTCCTGTCCAGCGTCGGCATCGACGCGAACAGCGGCGTGTACCGTTTTACCGGCGACAACATTCACCTGACCGACGGCATTCAATTCGTGGTGCTGGTGCTGGGTCTGTTCTCGATCAGCGAAATCCTCTTGCTGCTGGAAAAAACCCATCGCGGCCAGGAAGCGGTAAAAGCGACCGGGCGCATGATGTTCAACTTCAAGGAAGCGGCTTCGGTGTTCGTGGTGAACATTCGTTGCGGCCTGCTCGGTTTCATCATGGGCGTGTTGCCGGGTGCGGGCGCGACATTGGCCAGCGCCGTGGCCTACATGACCGAGAAACGCATCGCCGGTGCGAGCGGCAAGTTCGGCCAGGGCGATGCCCGTGGCCTGGCTGCACCGGAAACGGCGATCGGTGCTTCGGCCTGCGGCGCGCTGGTGCCGATGCTGACACTGGGCGTACCGGGTTCGGGCACCACGGCGGTGATGATCGGCGCGCTGTCGCTGTACAACATCACCCCAGGCCCGCTGCTGTTCCAGCAACAACCGGATATCGTCTGGGGCCTGATCGCGTCGTTGTTCATCGCCAACATCATGCTGGTGATCCTCAACATCCCGATGATCCGCATTTTCACGCGCATCCTCGCCGTGCCGAACTGGGCACTGGTGCCGGTCATCGCGATCATCACCGGGATCGGCGTCTACGCGGTTCACGCCACCACTTTCGACCTGTTCCTGATGGTCGGCATCGGCATCTTCGGTTACATCCTGCGCAAGCTCGACTTCCCGTTGTCGCCGGTATTGCTGGGCTTCATCCTCGGCGGTCTGATGGAGCAGAACCTGCGTCGCGCGCTGTCGATTTCCAACGGTGCGCTGGAAATCCTCTGGTCGAGCCCGATCACTTTCGGTGTGTGGGTGCTGACCGCGCTGATGCTGCTGTTCCCGCTGATTCGCATCTGGCGCAAACGCGCGGTCGCTCGTCGCGCTATCGCCGATGTCTGATCGCTCGTCCCTGAAAGCCTGGTGGGGCACCCCGCTGGTCGGTCTGCTGGGCGGTTTCATCGCCAGTCAGATCGGCTGGCCACTGCCGTGGATGGTCGGCTCATTGCTGGCGATCATCCTCGTGCGCTGCCTGACCCCGTGGCAACTGGCGGAAATCCCTAGCGGGCGCAAGTGCGGGCAGTGGATCGTCGGCATCGGTATCGGCCTGCACTTCACCCCGCTGGTGATGGAGCAGGTGCTCAGTCATTTCGGTCTGATCTTCTTCGGTGCGCTGGTCACCAGCCTGTCGGCGGTGGTCGGGGTGTGGCTGATGCGCCGCACCGGCGAAGATCGCGCCACCGCATTTTTCTCGAGCATGCCCGGCGGTTCCGGAGAGATGGTCAACCTCGGCGCGCGCAACGGTGCTTTGCTCAGCCATGTCGCGGCGGGACAAAGTCTGCGGGTACTGGTGGTGGTGTTGTGCGTGCCGGCGGCGTTCAAGTATCTGCTCGGTGACGGCACGCCGATTTCTCATGCCGGCAGCGTCGATTGGCGCTGGTTGGCGATTCTGTTTCCGGCGGGTGCCCTGCTCGCCTGGCTCTGGCAGCGTCTGCGCCAACCCAATCCATGGCTGTTCGGGCCGTTGCTGGTCAGCGCGGCGGTGAGCATCACCTGGGATTTGCACATCGGTTTGCCCAACGGCGGCAGCCAGATTGGCCAATGGCTGATCGGCAGCGGTTTGGGCTGTCACTTCAATCGGCAATTCTTCCGACGCGCGCCGTCGTTCATGGGCCGGACGTTGATCGGCACGGCGCTGACAATGTTGATCGCGTCGCTGTCGGCGTTGGGCTTGAGTGCGCTGACCCATCTGGATCTGCGTTCGCTGACTCTGGGCATGATGCCGGGGGGGATTGCCGAGATGAGTCTGACGGCGGAGACACTGCAATTGTCGGTGCCACTGGTGACGGCGCTGCAGGTGATGCGGCTGCTGTTTGTGCTGTTTCTGGCGGAGCCGTTGTTCAGGTACTGGAATCGCAATGCCGCATGAGTCTTAAGACCGAGTCGCCCCAATCGCGAGCAGGCTCACTCCTACAGGGGAATGTATTCCAAAGTAGGAGTGAGCCTGCTCGCGATGCTTTTAGATTGGTGGAAGGCGCCAGTCGATCGGCGTCTCGCCATTCTGTTCGAGGAACTTGTTGGTCCGGCTGAAATGCCCACAGCCCAAAAACCCTCGATAGGCCGACAAAGGTGATGGATGCACCGAGGTCAGCACCAGGTGCTTGGTGGCGTCGATCAGCTTCTGCTTGCTCTGCGCATGGGCGCCCCAGAGCATGAACACCAGATGCGGCTGCCGTTCGCTGACCACCTCGATGATGCGGTCGGTGAAGTGTTGCCAGCCCTTGTCCTTGTGCGCATTGGCGTTGGCGCGTTCGACGGTCATGGTGGTGTTGAGCAGCAGCACGCCCTGATCGGCCCAGCTCTGCAGGTAGCCGTGGTTGGGAATGTCGATGTTGAGGTCGCGCTTCAGCTCTTTATAGATGTTGACCAATGATGGCGGCGCCGGCACGCCCGGTTGCACCGAGAAGCACAGACCATGGGCCTGGCCCGGGCCGTGATAGGGATCCTGACCGAGGATAACCACTTTCACCTTGTCCAGCGGCGTCGAGTTCAGCGCATTGAAAATCAACGGCCCAGGCGGGTAGATCTCCTTGCCGGCCGCCCGCTCCTGCTGCAGAAAGCTGCGCAACTCTGCCATGTAAGGCTGGTCGAACTCAGCACGCAGTGCCTCCTTCCAGCTCGGTTCGAGTTTGATACGGTCGTCAGCAGTCATGGTCATTTCCGGCAAAAACAATGGGGCGAACCCTAGGAAAGCCGGCCACGCTTGTCAATTGATCTGACGCAGATCCGGCACTTTCCCCCACAGCGATCATACTGATCGCTCACATTTCCGATCGAGGTCACGATGAATCTGCACTTCGAAGAACGCACCGGCACCGACGGCGCCCGCATCGGCATCGCCAGCCTGGATGCCGAAAAGTCGCTGAACGCGCTGTCCCTGCCGATGATCAACGTCCTCAGCGACAAATTGAAAGTCTGGGCCGATGATCCGCAAATCGTCTGCGTATTGCTGCGCGGCAACGGTGCCAAGGCCTTTTGCGCCGGCGGCGAGGTGCGCAGCCTGGTCGAAGCCTGCCGTGCTCATCCCGGCGAAGTGCCGCCACTGGCCGCGCAGTTTTTCAGCGCGGAATATCGCCTGGATTACAGCCTGCACACCTATCCCAAACCGCTGATCTGCTGGGGCCACGGTTACGTGCTGGGCGGCGGCATGGGTCTGTTGCAGGGCGCCAGCACGCGGATCGTCACGCCGAGCAGCCGTCTGGCGATGCCGGAAATCAGCATTGGCCTGTATCCGGATGTTGGCGCCAGCTGGTTTCTCGCACGGCTGCCGGGCAGGCTCGGCTTGTTCCTCGGGCTGACCGGCGCGCACATCAACGGTCGCGATGCGCTGGATCTGGATCTGGCCGACCGCTTCCTGCTCGACGAACAGCAACCGCAACTGATCGAAGGCCTGCTGCAATTGAACTGGCAGGAACAGACCGCCATGCAGCTCAACAGCCTGCTCAAGGCTCTGCAGCAGGAGGCTCTTGAGCAAATGCCCGAAGCGCAATGGCTGCCGCGTCGCCAGCAGATCGACGAATTGCTCGACGTCAGCGACGTCACCTGTGCGTGGAAAGCCATCAGCCTGCACCGTGACAGCAGCGATCCGTTGATTGCCCGCGCGGCGAAAACCATGGCCGAGGGCTCGCCGCTGACCGCGCATCTGGTCTGGCAACAGATCCTTCGCGCGCGGCATATGTCGCTGGCCGAAGTATTCCAGATGGAATACACCCTGAGCCTCAACTGCTGCCGGCACCCGGAATTCAGCGAAGGCGTGCGCGCACGTTTGATCGACAAGGATCAGAAGCCGCACTGGCACTGGCCGGATATCAATAACGTGCCGGATGCGGTGGTCGAGGCGCACTTCCATAAAGTCTGGGAGGGGCGACATCCCTTGGCGGATCTGACCCGGTATTGAGCTGACGCGTTGCTCGCGATGGCGACTGGCTTTCCATCGCGAGCTGGCTCAATCGGGCGCCATACGACTCAGACATTCAGCTCGTAAAACTGGATGATTTCCATCATCGCCCGCTGCGCTTCATCGTCGCCCTTTATCAAAATGTCTTCGACATCCCTCAGTGGCGAAAGCGGGTGCAGACGTTCAGCAATTTGCCCTGCGGTGTAGTCCTGAATCGTCGCTCCTTGGCTGACTCTTATGAAGCCGATAGCGCTTTCACCTGCGGCGAAATGATTGGAAACCCGGATTTTCGGTGCCATGCCGTAATCCACCACGATCACCAGATCATCGCGATCACGGTGAAATTTCAGGTTGTCGATAGTCAGCCTGCGCTCGGAAAAATCGATTCCATCCAGGCCACCTCCGCTGTTGATGATCACATCTCTGCCGAGGCCATCGTATCGGTAGATATCATTTGCAGCGCCGCCGGACAGCGTGTCGTTGCCCGCCCCCCCCAGCAGCAGATCATCACCGGGGCTGCCCGTAAGCATGTCATCACCCTGCATGCCGCGAATCTCTCCGGCGCCGGTTATCGTGTCGTTGCCACGACCGCCCACCAAGGGAAGTGCTCGTCCGTCTCGCAAGGCAGTGAAACGCGTGGGATTGCTGACGATGACGCCAGTATGAGAAGTGTCGGGCGCGGGGCTCAGCTGACTTGATTCCAAGAGTTGCTTCACACTTACGACCGACCCATCGCCGAACTTTACGAGCTCAATCCCGGCCCCCTCAAGTTCACCGTTGAGGGGCAAGACGATGCGGACTTTCTGCGTCCCGCCCCATTGGATATCGAGAGTCGGATGGAGCATTTTCGCCCTCGGCGGATTGCGGTAAGCCGCGCGACCTGGGTTGGGTTCCAGCTCGACATGGGTGGTTTCTATCAACGCAGCACCCCAGCTCAAGTGCAGTGCATCGCGCTGTGCATCTGCTGGCAGAACGACCGTGTCCTGATCGATCGATCCGAACTCGTCTTTCCACCCCGCAGCGCCAACTTCTGCTCGGTGGAAAACCGGGTTCGGTACATCCGCAATCGTGGTTGTCGCTCCGGCGTGCGCTTGGACGATGTAGGTGTCGGCGCCGTCTTCGCCGTAGAGCCAATCGTCACCTGAGCCGCTGAGCAGATAGTCGGCGCCCTCGGAGCCCAGCAAGGTATCGTCCCCTGCCCCTGCGGATAAATACGCGCCCGGTGTTCTGTCACCGACAGTGCCGTAGTCGAGTGGGGAGCCTGCATAAGCGACGATCAGATCATCTCCCGCACCGCCGTGAAAAACGTTCTCCACTTCGATATTGACTCGCCCACCGACGTCGTCGCCTTGGACGATTTTGTTTTTGATCGTTGTGCTCTCGGCATCCCAACGGAATTCCCTGCGCACGGTTTCGCTCGAACTGAAACTTGCCGCCGGATAAACGTACCAGCCTTCAAGGGCGCCGGACTCCTGCCGGTCTTCAACCAATACATCTGCGATATTGAATGAAAAACCGTTGGCAGAACCGGATCGATAATAGCGAGGCGCCAAGCTTGAGGAGGGCATTGTTCCCTCGGCTTTCACCTGTTTATGTTCGACCCGCGTTGTGGTTTTCGACTGCCTTTCACTGACTACGGCTCGCCCGCCATCAGCTTTCATCCACTGCGGCGTTACAGACAGTGAACCTGCTTCGACGCTGTGATCGATCAGCTCAGTGTGGGTGGTGTAACCGGTGCCGCTGGTGGTGATATGACTGCGAACCCAGACCCCTTGTTCATTCAGGGTAAAACCAGTGGCGTGTCTGCGGGCGGAGCGTTTTGAATTGATTTGCGCGAGGAATTCCTCGGTCCAGTCAACCGTTTGAACAGATGCCACTGGGCGTGGCTTCGGAGCAGTTACATCGTCTGACTGAAGCGGGTCCTCAACTCTGCTTTCAACGGTTCCTGAGGCGCTTACACCTTCCGGTACGGGTAACTCAGGCACCTCCATCTGCGGCAATGTTTTGTGCAAGACATCGTCATAACCCAGTACCACGCCGTCGCTGAAACTGAATGTGGAGTCCTTCCACTTCTCGTGATTCTTGATGAGTATCGCGTCGCCCGTGCCATTGGCCAGTCGCAACACCGTGCCGACGGTAACTTGGATAATGTCGGCTTGCAGACTCTGCGCAGAAAACCCTGCGCCGAACCTGATGATGTTGCGGCCACCAGAATCGGTAACAACATCCAGGCCATCGCCAGTGCCGAAATAATAAATGTCAGCACCCTCCAGCCCGTCCAACACGTCGTGACCGGGACCGCCATCAAACACGTTGTCGCCGGAATCACCGCGAAGGTAGTCCGTGCCTTCTGCGCCCAGCAACGTGTCGTTGCCGGCGCCACCGAGCAACGTGTCGTTACCTGAGCCACCGTCCAGATAATCGGCATTCAGCTCGGTTTCAGCGCTATTTTCGTAATCGCCGGCAAGAATGTCGTCACCCGCGCCGCCGTACAGTGTGTCGGCACCGAAGCCACCCTGTAAGGTATCGTTTCCTTCGCCGCCCTGAAGCAGGTCATTGTTGATTCCGCCCGGCTGCAGGTCAGACACATCGCCATCCAGGAAATCCGCTCCTGCCCCTCCCAGCAGCGTGTCCGAGCCCCCCATGCCGCGCAGGGTGTCATCCCCCGCGCCGCCATCGAGAAAGTCGTTACCGTGATAACCAACAGGATGGTCAGGGCTATCGCCGATCAGATCGTCATTACCTTCGCCGCCGAAGAGCAGATCATCGCCACCGCCGCCCCAGAGCCTGTCGTCACCGGGACCACCGTCTAGCAGATCATCGCCAAAAAAATCTGCGGCGTTACCGTTGACGCCGTCGATTACGTCGTCATCACCCTGCAAAGTGTCGTTGCCAAGGCCGCCATACAACGCGTCGCTGCCACCGTTACCGGCGAGCAAGTCATCACCGCTACCGCCGTCCAGCACATCGTTGCCATGATGCTTGCTGGGTAGACCACCGCCCCAATCGAGATTGTCACCGAGCATCGTGTCATCGCCGCTGCCACCGGCCAGGGTGTCGTTCCCTTGCTCGCCTTCGAGCAAATCGTCGTCAGCCCCGCCGTCGAGCAGGTCCTGACCCCAGCCGCCGTTGATGAAGTCCTTGCCACCCTGCCCATACAGCACGTCATCACCGCCCTCGGAGGCGCTGTTTGTCGAGGCCTTTGAATAGACCGTTCGATGACTGGTGACACCGCCAGCTATGGGGACGTCAGCGCGCTTGACCGCCCAACCCTGCTCAAGCGCACCGGTGGTTTCGTCTCCGGATAAAACGTCGTCGCCAGCGCCACCGATCAAGGTATCCCGGTCATTGCCACCGAGCAGAACGTCTCGCGATGCCGTCCCGATAAGCAAATCGTCGCCTTGCCCGCCGTCGAGCCAGTCGCCGCGACTTGCCTTGCCCTTGGCGTCACCGTCGGCCATGGCCTTTTCGATTGTGGTCTCTTTGTCGCCGAATAATCGATCGTCTCCAGCCTTGCCGAACAATCGATCAGAACCACCCAGGCCGAGAATAACGTCGTCTGCAGCGGAACCGTAAAGTACGTCGGCCTTGTTGCGCTGTTTTACCTTGGGCAGCAGCACAACGTTGCCCAGCTCATCAAAGGAGGGTTGATCGCCGGGGGTAGTGGGATCAGCGTCTTTGGCTTTCCAGTCGCCCTGAAGTGTCAGATCTGCAACGCTGACCGGCTGCCGCTCATGGTCGGGGAGTCGGATGCCAAGCATCCCGGGCTGGAAGTTCTTGATCACCACCAGATCGCTCTGGCCGTATTTGATGTTGAGCGTGTCTTCAATGAGCGTCAGGGTGATTGCCTGATCCTCGGTAGACCAAATGTTGCTCGAAGGTGTGCGGCGCTTCAGCGTGGGGATCGGCGCGCCGTTGATCCACAGCTGCCCATTGGCGTTGGCATCGAAAATCTCATCAATGCCATCGCCGCTGAAGAACTCGTAGCGGTCACTGCCCTCGCCTCCGATCAAAGTGTCGTTGCCCTTACCTCCGATCAGCACATCATCACCGCCCATTGCGTACAGCGCATCATTGCCATCGCCTCCGCTTAGCGAGTCATTGCCGCGGCCTCCTTCAATGACATCGTTACCCGCCAATCCGGCGATCGAGTCATTTCCCACGCCGCCATACAGATGATCGGCATTGGTGCCGCCGGCGAAAGATCGCCCATCGTCATCACCGAACGTGACCAGCGGGTTCAACACACCGGTGGTCATCGGCGCCTGTTTGCCTGAGGCGAGATCGGCGTAGGAATACTTCTGCAGCGTGTGTTCCCCAAACGAGCCTTGGGTCCGGGCAATCAACCGCGCCAGCATCTGCGCACGATCCGCCAGCCACTGCGCGGTGATAAAACCTTCGCCGGTCAACGGATCGTAGAGTTCAAATTTGCGGCCGGGATAACCGTCGGTTCGCTCTATGACGACTTCGCTGAGTTGCTGTAAGGAATTGCGCAACGCCAGGCCGAGCGGTGTCTCCTCGCCTGCCAGTTTCGCCCATGCACTCGCATTGCCAAACTCGCCGATTGTTCGGGTGACGATGCTTTGCGACTGCTCTGGGGAGAGTGCTGAGAAGAATGCGTAAGCGTTGCTGGCGAAGGTCTCGTTGGAGGTGGGTGAAGCAGCAGAATCGCCGTCGTAAGTGCGCCTGAACATGTCGAGAAATTCATTCTGGCCGTAGCGCAAAATCAGGTCGACCACGGCGGCGACAGGTGTGCCTTTCACTACATGCTGGATCAGTGGATTCACACTGCCACTGGCTAGAGCAATGTTGATCTGCTCCGGCACCACTGAAAGCAGACTTTGCAGTGGGTTGATGCCGAAATTGCTGATCGCCGCTCGCAGGCCGACGCTGTAGGAATCGATGGCGAAGAGAATGTTTTTATAGTCGTCGAGCCGGTTGGCTTTTGCCTGAATGGGTGGGCCGTCATCTTCCGCATCCTGTTCGCCGGCAGAGATCAATCTCCACGTCTCATAGGGCGGTTTACCGCCCAACAGGCTGAAGCCGACCGTTCCGGACCAACCGGAATTGCGTTTCACGGCGGTATCGTCCTCCCCGCAAACCTCCTTGAACAGTGCCTCGCCAATCGCGCTGGCATCGATTTCTGCGATCTGGCTGATCGACGGAACGGTCCAGGGCGCCAGTTGACCGGCGAGGGATCCGTTGATCAGGGTATTGATGAAATTGACGGCAACCTGGTTAGATGAAAGCTGCATCAGGTCTTCACTGAAAATTGTATTCAGTCTGAGTTCACCTTGCCGCGAGGTGTAACCACGAATCAGCGCCGAGTAGGCACCGTTTCCACCGTTGGCATCAATAGCCACGGCCAGCCAGAGCCTGGCGTTTTTCAGCACTTCTCCAGCCTCTTTATCGACAGCGAAAACCTCAGACACTTTTTCGCCAATAATATCGAACAGCTTTTGATACAGAGGAGCGCAGCTGGCTCCTGCTAGTTCCAGCGCATCGTACTGAATTTGTTTTGAGCGCAGCCTCATTCCTTTGCAAATATTGGCTGCGTTGAAAATTTCTGTTTTTTCCATATCGCTAAAAACATAACTCATTGTTACTTCCTTGTAATAACAGAGCGTGAAAGATAATCACTGAGGTACTTGAGCATCTCAGGTGCTTCGCGTAATGACGCTAGTCCGAGACCTACGCTCCCGTGTCCCCCAGCGAAGTCGAAGTTATCCAGATTGATAGTGCAGAAAAAATTCAATTTTCCGAAATCAAGGTTTTCCAATTCAGCTCGGCTGAACCGTGCCAGTTTCTCGTCAGTCAGTTGTTCCTCCGAAGCCGGACGAATCAAGCCATCACAGTTGATCAACCGAGGGGTTCCATCTCGCCGCGGCCAGCCAGTAATGACAAACGTTCTGACCGAATCTTCATTCTTGAAATGCGGCGGAGGTGCATCCAGCCAAATCTCCAGCCCCGGATAATTTTTCAATTTCACAATCAACTCATCCGGCCAGTTGACGTGCCGATAACCGCGCTCATGAGGCTCGGTGGTTTCTTTTCTGGTAAAAAGTCCGGCATTCAATTTATAAAGCCGCCAACTTTTGGGTATCGGCTCCAGGCGCAGATCCTGGTAACGGTGCAGTCCCGCGCCGGTCCACCAGAAAAACCCCTTCAGAGCAATTGCCAGGCAAGCTTTCTTATTCACCATTTCAGGCATGCCAACGTAAAACTCCGGGACCAGCGTCTTATCCACATAGGCACCGCCTAATATCGGCACCTGCTTCATGCTCGCCAGCTTGTTCTGACAGGCTTTCTCGGTTGCCTGGTGAATAGCCGCCGACTCGGCGGATTGTTCTTTTTGGATATAAAATTCCGCTACGCAGTAACAGACATACACCAACAGGCCATACTTCAATAACCTTTTGAACCACTTGATCGCCTGCTTACGCCACTTCCTGGACATTTCAACCCTCCCGATCAAACTGCGGAACGGTTGATATATCGTCATGCCCGGACATCGCCCTTTCAAAAATCTCAAAGTATTGGCTCACGCCCGATTTCACACTGAACCGACTTGCCGTCAACTTCGCAGCGCTGGCAAGACCATCGTACTCACCCGCCGATTTCAAAACCTTGCATACATTTTTGGCAATTTCTTGATGATCGAAGAAATCCACCAGCACTCCATTAATCCCATCAACGATCACTTCCTTTACCGGGGCCGTATCCGACGCAATGACCACGCAACCAGACGCCATCGCCTCCAATAACGACCACGACAAAACAAACGGATACGTCAAATAGACATGAACTTTCGAACACTGCAGAACCGCCCGGTAAGTCGGGTAAGAAAGCTTTCCGGTGAAATGCACTCTGGAGTGATCAAAACTTACTTCCGCCTCCATTCTGCTGCGCCAGTTTGCATACCCGACCGGCTTACTCCCATAACTGACGCTATCGCCGCCAACCACGATGATTTGCGCACCCGGGCACTCAGCCTGAATACGCGGGATCGCTCGCATAAAGCTGTGAAAGCCGCGATAAGGCTCAAGGTTTCTCGCGACAAAGGTAACGATCGGCTGCCTGGCTCTGAGCTCGATTCCGTCAGGCAACCTGACGGCCCCGACTTTCGCCCTATCAGAACCTTGTATGACACCCTCGTGAATGACCCGAATAGCCGACCGGTAAGCGGCCGGAAAAAGGCTGCGCTGCCACTGCGTAGGCGAAATTGCGATATCACATTGTTCAAGATTCAAAAGATGCAGCGAATTGAGCACCCGCAGCCGTGACGATTCCGCCGTGGCCCGCGCAAACTCGGGGTCGAAGCCGGAATCGGCGCCCTGCGCTCGATAGTAGTACTCGCAATAGTGGATAAGCGGCGTATCGGGATAGACGTCCTTGGCGAACAGCGTCTCTCCCCATCCGGGATGAGCGAGAATCGCGTCTGGTCGATAACCCGACCGTTTCAGCCTGCTCAGGATTGCGAAAACCTGCTGCCCATCCATCACGGCTTGTTCGTAGCGAATCAGATAGGGGTGCATATTGCCGGGCGCTCGGCTGGTCGCTCGATAGCGATAGATTTTCACCCCGACGACGCCCGGTGCCGTGTCCCGGCCTATCGCCACAACCTCGTCATGCCGGGCCATCGCCGCCAGCACCACATGGCGGAACTGACCCGGAAAATTTTGGTGAATAACCAGAAGCTTCATAGCGCTAACGTCCATTTTTCGCCGCTATTGAGCTGAGGATCTCTCACGTCGTTCGGCATCCACAAACGCTAACAAATGCCACGAAATGAAACTGTAGGACGCTTCCGGGAATCCCTTGGGAGAAGGCGAATGAAACGACTTTTCGACGGGCAAAAAAAAGCGGCGCCTGATGCGCCGCTTGTTTGTTTACGGTTAATTACCAACGGTTGCCACGGCCGTTGTAGTCACGGCGACCGCTGTGGCGATCGTAGTTGCCGCGGCCACGGTGGTCGTTGTCCCAACCGCCGCGACGGTGGCCGTCCCAACGTCCGCGATCATTGCCATGCCAGCGACGGCTTTCGTAATAGCGCGGAGCCGGTTGATAGTGACGCGGGGCCTGGTAATAACGCGGTTGCTGGTAGTACCGCGGCGCTGGCTGGTAATAGCGCGGCTGGGTGTAATAGGTGCCGCCGCTACGGTAATAGGAGCCGCCACCGCTGTAATAGGCCGGTGCGGGTGATGTGTAGACCTCTGACCTGTAATAGCTGTCTCCGTATGAATATGGGACGCATCCGCCAAGGGAAAAAAGCATCACGGCAAGCAGTACGATTCGGCGATACATGGCGGCCTCCTGGACCGCGGGTTGGCCACACCAGCGACGCTGGCAGGCGACAGTCAACAATTCTGTGACTGTCGAAAAATCAGACAGCGTTTTCCGAATCTGGTGCGTTCCTGCAACAAGTTGAAACAAGTGATTATGAAATCCTGTTTATCTGACGCAGATGAGTTTCAGAGGCGATCATTTGACTGATACCGAGCCGATCACCAATTTCGCCATCACCACAATCAGCTTTTCTATCCGGTAGACGGATGCGATTTCCCTGACACACCGCCGAGTCATATCCCCCGCCATTTCAGGCACAAATCCCGCAGTGTTTTCCCGACCATCCCACTAGAATGCATCCCATCGGGCCACTGCCAACGGATCTGCCATGCCGCTTCGTTCTCCCTTGTACTCGCAACGTTCCCTGGTGCTCACCTTGGTCGCCCTGCTCGGCGCCGGGTTTCTCGCCACCTCGCTGTTGAGCTATTTCGCGTCCCGCGCGTCGATCCGCGACAACATCGTCAACACCGAACTGCCGTTGACCTCCGACACAGTCTATTCGGAAATCCAGAAAGATCTGGTCCGGCCGATCCTGATTTCTTCGATGATGTCCCGCGACACGTTCATGCGCGACTGGGTGGTCAACGGCGAACAGAACCCCGAGCAGATGACCCGTTACCTCGACGAAGTCATGACCCATTACGGCGCCTACACCGCATTCTTCGTTTCCAATGCCACGCTCACCTACTACCACGCCAAAGGCGTGCTCAAGCAGGTCAAAATTGAAGAGCCGCGCGATGCCTGGTATTTCCGCGTACGCGACATGCGGGATCCGTACGAGATCAACGTCGACCCGGATCTGGCCAACAAGGACAACCTGACGTTCTTCATCAACTACAAGGTCTACGACTACCACAACCGCTTCATCGGCGCCGCGGGTGTGGGCCTGACCGTGGATGCGGTGATCAAGCTGATCGACAAGTATCAACAGCGCTATCAACGCAGCGTGTACTTCGTCGACACCTTCGGCCGTCTCGTGTTGACCGGTGCCGAGGGCGGCCCGGAAGGCGCGCACATCGGCCAGGGCCTCGGCGAACTGGAAAGCATGAAAAGTCTGGTCAGCCAGTTGCCCAAGCCGCACAGCGGCAGTTACGAATACTCCACCCACGGCCAGGGACATTTTCTCAACGTGCGGTTTATTCCCGAGTTGAACTGGTACCTGTTCGTCGATAAACGCGAGGACGGCGCGCTGAGCGAAATCCGCCAGTCGCTGTATCTCAACCTGCTGATCTGCCTGCTGGTGACGCTGATAGTGCTGGCGCTGCTCAATCGGGTGATCAAACGCTTCCAGGCAAAGATTCAGGCGCATGCCACCCTCGACAGCCTCACCGAACTGCCGAATCGACGCGGCTTCGACATTCTTGCCGCACAGGCACTGCACGAGGCTCAACGCGAAACCCGGCCGCTGACCGCTTTGCTGCTTGACCTCGACCACTTCAAGACGTTGAACGATACTTACGGGCACATGGCCGGCGATCAGGTGTTGATCGGGTTCGCCCGCGATCTGCAAAGTTGCCTGCGCCACGCGGATATCGTCTGCCGCTGGGGCGGTGAAGAATTCATCGTTCTGTTGAAAGACACCGACGGCGAGACCGCGCAGAAAATCGCCGAAAAAATCCGTCAGCACGTCGAGCAACACGAATATGCCTACGACGGCCACAGCCTGCATCTGACGGTGAGCATCGGCGCCACCACCGTGCAACGCGATGACACCTTGCACAGCCTGCTGTCCCGGACCGATCATGCGATGTACCGCGCCAAGCAATCCGGGCGCAACCGCACCTGCATGGAAATGCCGCACTCGACTTATGCCTGATCTCGACGTCAAACCCGACCACTGCCCGGCCTGCGGTGCCCGCAACGATTGCAGCCTCGCCGACCCGCGCACCGCCGACCGCGAATGCTGGTGTTACGGCGTAACCATCGATCCGGCAGTGCTCGAGGCGCTGCCGGTCGAGCTGCGCAATCAAGCCTGCCTGTGCCCGCGCTGCGCGCAGGTCGAAGCGCAACTGCAAGCAGGCCGGCGGCCGATCCCGTAAGATGCGCGACCCTTTTTCCGTTGAATTCTGACCATGCGCGTCGACCGTTTCCTCAGCAATCTGCCCCGCTACAACCGTCAGCAGGTTCGCCTGTTGCTGGTGGAAAAGCGCGTGCGGATTGACGGAAAAATCGTCAGCGACCCGCACAGTGAGGTGCTGGAATTCAGCCGGGTCGAAGTCGAAGATGAGGTGCTGCAAAGCGGCAAACAGGCGCGCTATTTCATGCTGCACAAACCGCCGGGTTGCGTCAGCGCCACCCGCGATCCGCAGCATGCGACCGTGCTCGACCTGCTCGATGAACCGGACAAGGAACAGCTGCACATCGCGGGGCGTCTGGACTTCAATACCACCGGGCTGATGCTGATCACCAACGACGGCGCCTGGTCGCGGCGACTGACGCAGCCGCAAACCAGAATGCCGAAGGTCTATTACGTCGAAACCGAGCAGGACATCGACGCAGGCTACGCGCTGAAATTTGCCGAGGGGATCTACTTCGCTTTCGAGGATCTGACCACGCAACCGGCGCATCTGGAGCTGCTCGGTCCACGCTCGGCGCGGCTGAGCATCGTTGAAGGCCGCTACCATCAGGTCAAGCGCATGTTTGGTTTCTTCAACAACAAAGTGCTGCGCCTGCATCGCGAATCCATCGGTGAACTGGCCCTCGACCACGCGCTAAAACCGGGCGAGTACCGCGTTTTACGCACCGAAGAGATCCATTTGTTCTAAGCCCGCTACCGCTCAGCCGAAGTTGTCGAACAATTTACCAACCGCACTTGCGTGATCCTGGCTCCCCTGCTTGAATCAGGACGTCGGGCGAAATGTGACCGATTAGTCACCACATACTTCCAAGAAACTTTTTGTCGGTCGTCTGCCCTTAGGGGCTGCGCCTCAGCCGGCAATCTGCCCGCCAATAACAACACCCGTCGACCTGCCGTACCGGATCGACATGGGCCAGCACATTCCAGGCGTATGCCTACCTGTCACAAAGCTCGTGCAATCTCGATTGCGCGCATACCCGCTTGCTTGCCAGGAGTCTTATGACATGAGGCCAGAAATCGCTGTGCTGGATATACAGGGTCAGTATCGGGTTTACACGGAGTTCTATCGCGCAGACGCCGCAGAAAAGACCATCATTCTGGTCAACGGCTCGATGGCCACGACTGCGTCGTTTGCACAGACCGTGAAAAACCTGCACCCGCAATTCAACGTGGTCTGCTACGACCAGCCCTACGCGGGCCGGTCAAAAGCCCACAACCGGCATGAGAAACATCTGACGAAGGAAGTCGAAGGGCAGATTCTTCTTGAGCTGATCGACCACTTTGCTGCCGAGCACGTGCTGTCCTTCTCCTGGGGCGGTGCGGCAACATTGGTCGCCCTCGCCCAGCAGCCCCGGCGTATCGAAAAAGCCGTGATCAGCTCGTTTTCACCGGTGATCAATGCGCACATGCTTGATTACCTCGAGCGCGGCGTCGACTACCTCGGCAGCCGCGACGGCGACCGGGTCGGCCATCTGGTCAACAACACCATCGGCAAACACCTGCCGTCGCTGTTCAAACGCTTCAACTATCGCCACGTCAGCAGCCTCGCCGAGCATGAATACGGGCAGATGCACTTTCACATCAACGACGTGCTGCACAGCGACCGGCAGTGCTATCTGAATGCGGCGAAAAAGATCAACGTGCCGGTGCTGTTTCTCAACGGTGAATGGGACGAATACACCGCCGCCGAGGATGCGCGACTGTTCGGCAACCACGTTGCCCACAGCAGCTTCACCACCCTGCAAGCCACCGGGCACTTCCTCGACATGGAGCACAAAGCCGCCTGCCGCGACAGCCAGAACGCCCTGCTCGGCTTTCTGAAACCCGCGCCGCAAGCCAGCCGAACGCGCTACTCGTTTGTGCAGGATCAACATGCACTGGCCATTTGAAACCGCGTCATCGCGGGCAAGGCTGCAAGCCTGAGGTGCCTTACTGCACCGGCGGACCACTTGCTCGCGATCGACTGATTTCTGCGTGGCAAAGCCATGACGAAGAAAAGAAAACTTCAAATCCGTGGCCGAGTCTGGTACAAAGTCAGCCGCTCTGAGCGGGTATAGTTTAGTGGTAGAACGAAAGCTTCCCAAGCTTTAGATGAGGGTTCGATTCCCTCTACCCGCTCCACCGAATATTGATCTCGCGTTGGGTTGTCTGACGGGGGATGCAGGAATAGAAAAACCGGCCTTGATGACCGGTTTTTTTGTGCGCGGGATTTCACGCGTATTCGCGGCAAAGACTTTCGTGGAAAGTGTGAGCCCTACCTCTTGGGTTTACTTCTCGAAATCCTGATGCAGCTTCGCCAGTACGTTAAAGATCGGTTCCCCGGCTTTGTGTGGGACATTCAGTCGAGTGAATACCTTCCTCCAGTCGGCGAGCGCAGCGAGAGTCTGCTCGATGTATTCTTCGGCCTTGAGGTATTAGTAATCCCTGCAGATCTCCATGATCCGCTTGCGCGGCCACCGAAGTCAGCGGCCCGCGACTTTATTCAGCTCACCAACCTTGGCGCCGTCTTTCAAAACATTCAGCGCTTCTGTTTGTTTGAACGGCTTGATCATCAGCGCATCCCTCTCTTGCGCCTGGCATTCTTCAGCTCATCCAGCGAGCCCGGGTGCTCAGGTTTGAACAGTTTGGTCACAGCGTCGAGTTCATCAAGCGCAGTGGCGATCAGGATCAAAGCCTCCAACGTCACGAGCCCGGTCGCTTCGAATCGCTTGATGGTGGATTCGGAAACCCCCGCCTTTTCTGCGAGCGTCTTGCGAGCGTCCTCAAGGGAGCCAGGGTGCTATTCAACATCGGCGGGAATAAATATCGAGTGATTCTGGCGATCGACTACCAACGGCAACTCGGCTTTATTCGCTTCGTTGGGACTCACGCTCAATACGACCAGATCAACGCGGAGACCGTTTTATGAACATCAGACCCATTCGTAGCCCGGAAGACCTGAGCGCAGCATTGCTGCGCATGGAACAGCTGTGGGGTGCAGAAATCGACTCGCCGGAGGGCGATGAGTTGGAAATTCTCGCTCTGCTGATCGAAAAGTATGAGGAGCAGCATTTTCCGATGCCGCCTTCTGATCCCATTGAAGCCATCAAATTTCGTATGGATCAGCAAGGTTTGACACCGCGGGATCTTGAGCCCTTTATTGGCACAAGTGGCCGCGTTTCGGAGGTGCTGAACCGCAAACGCAAGCTGAGTCTGGCGATGATCAAACGTCTGCACGATGGCTTGCGTATTCCTTATGAATGCCTGCTCGCCAGTGTCTGAAGAAAATATATCGCACGAAAAACCGGTCGCAACGACCGGTTTCTTTTTACCCGGAAATCAACGCCGGCTAACCCACCGGCACCACATTATCCAAAACCTGATTCACCGCCAGTTCGCCCAGCTTGACGACCTGGGCGATGCCGAGCAGGGTTTTGCGCTGGCTGCCGTCGAGCAAGGCAGCGAAATCGCCGAGCATGACGCTGGCCGAGCCGAGGGATTCGCTGGCATTGACCAATAGCGACTCGGTGTCGGTGCTCGGGTTGACCTGGAACATGCTGCTGGTCTGGTACGGCGGTGAAGTGGTTTTCGGTGGGATGAGATAGTGGTCGAGGGCGCGTCCGGCGGCTTCGTGGAGTTTTTTTGAGTCGAGGGACTCGTACGGAGAGGCCGGGTCGGTTTCCGGCGGATTTGGCGTTACCTTGAACATGGAATCTTCCTGTAGTGGTAACTGCGACCATCCCGCTGCTATACGAAAGGGTGGCAGCTGTACGCAAGTTAGCAGACCGGTAGGAAGTCCAAAACCCGGCGCACCCGAGGGTGCCATGCGCACAGCCACCATCAAGTGCAGGCGAAGCCTGACTGGAAGGTACATGTGCAACCGTTGGTCAATGCTGGCCGGGCTGCTAAACCCGATCACTGGAAATCAGTGACGCGAACCAAGTTACCGACCGCCCTCCAGGCGCACAAGCCGGCGGATTCTGGCGTACCGGTAGGCAGCGGCGCAAGGATTTGTAGGCATCGGGACGTAACGCGATTCGACTTTAAACAGCCATGGCGCACCACGTGTAAAAGCGCTGGGAAAAGAGAAATTTCTCCGACACATTCAACGCAAACGGATTGAAAGGACACCGTCAACATGACGCAAAACATCTACGATGATCCCGAGTTCTTCCACGGCTACAGCCAGATGAATCGCTCGATCGGCGGCCTCGATGCCGCCCCGGAATGGCCAGCGCTCAAGGCATTGCTGCCGGTCATGCACGGTCTGAATGTGGTTGATCTGGGGTGCGGGTATGGCTGGTTCAGCCGCTGGGCAGTCGAGCAAGGCGCGGCCAGCGTGCTGGGGCTGGACGTCTCCGAGAGGATGCTCGACCGCGCACGGCAATCGACGACCGTCGCGAATGTGCGCTATGAACGCGCCGACCTCGAACACCTCGCCTTGCCCGCCTGCAGTTTCGACCTCGCCTACAGCTCGCTAGCACTGCACTACATAACAGATCTCCCGGGGTTGTTCGCGCAGCTGTATG
The DNA here is from genome assembly GCF_020736465.1 of Pseudomonas sp. HN2. Lineage (NCBI taxonomy): Bacteria > Pseudomonadati > Pseudomonadota > Gammaproteobacteria > Pseudomonadales > Pseudomonadaceae > Pseudomonas > Pseudomonas sp. HN2. The sequence continues at coordinate 1,484,467 of NZ_CP085885.1, read as the reverse complement.
CCGCACTCAAACCGGGTTCGCATTTTGTCTTTTCAATTGAACATCCGATTTTCATGGCGCCACGCAATCCGGGTTGGCTGATCGACAACGAAGGTCGCAAGCGCTGGCCGCTGGAAAGCTATCAGATGGAAGGCGAGCGGGTGACGAATTGGTTGGCCGACGGCGTGATCAAGCAGCATCGGACCGTGGGCACGTTGCTCAATACGTTGATCGCAGCGGGTTTCAATATTCGTCACGTCAATGAGTGGGGACCGAGTGACGAAGAGGTCGCAGCGCAACCGGCGTTGGCCGAAGAACGCGAGCGGCCGATGATGATGCTGGTGGCAGTGCAGCGATGATCGGGTTTCATGCTCCGAAAGGCCCCTCACCCTAACCCTCTCCCGGGGGAGAGGGAACCGACCGGGTTGCTTTCGAGAGATGCGCCGACCTGAGATAACGTGGCGAACTCAAGAAACTTAGAGGCGTGATTCAGCGAGTCGCAACAATAAACAAACGCGGAAACGGCAACAGCACCGAGCCGTCGGCCAGCTCTGGATAAGCCTCTGCAACCACCGCGAGATATTGCTGCAGATACTGCGCCCGCTCCTCCTCGGTCAACGGGCTCAGAAAAGGAATCAAACCACTGCCCTTGAACCACTCAACCACCCCCGCCGCTCCGTCCGCCAGTGGATGATGATAAGTCGTGCGCCACACATCGACCCGCGTGCAGTGCGGCCGCAGCATCGAAAAGTACTCGCTGGCACTTGCCATGTCGGTACGCTGTCCCGCAGCGCCTGCAAGCTTGCTCGCCCACGGTCCATCCGCAGCGACTTCGCGCATCAAGCGGTGGGACGGTTCGTTGAGGTTGTCCGGCATCTGGATCGCCAGGCTGCCGCCCTCTGAAAGCTTGCTCGCCAGAGCCGGCAGCAACGAATGGTGATCAGGCACCCACTGCAACACCGCATTGGCGAAGATCACATCGAACGGACCTTGGTCAGCCCATTTGTCGATCTCGGCCACCTGAAACTGCAAATCTGGCAAGCGCTTGCGCGCGGCGGCAATCATGTCTGCCGAACTGTCGAGGCCACTGACCCTTGCCTCAGGAAACCGCTGCACCAGCAACCCGGTGGAATTGCCCGGCCCGCAACCAATGTCCACCACCGCCCGCGCCTGCGCCGTGGGTATTGCCGCCAGCAGATCACGGGCCGGGCGGGTGCGTTCATCTTCGAAAGCGACGTATTGCTTGGCAGACCAACTCATTGCGTTCTCCTGTCGGGGCGTTCAATTGCTTTTCACGATACAGGCAGCATGAAAAGCAATTCCAGTGCGAGCGTTGCAAGAGGTGTCTGAGTGAATGGTCGACTCTCCATCAATCGTAATAGCCGACAGTTTTTTTCAGATGATCCGAGAACTCATAGATGTCATCCACCGAATTGATCGCATGCCGGGTCTCGTTTTTTTCTTCATCGAAGATGCCGAGATACTTTTGTGATCGATTGAAATGCAAACGGCAGATCGGTTTGCGATTGTTATCGTCCAGCAAGATACCGAAATAGCTCTGCGTATCGCGCTGAACAATGCGCTTGGCATCAACGACAGATCGAACCAACGCCCGAACGATGTGATAGCCCTCCAGCTCTTCCAGCGTCGTTAAAACCTTATCATCTGATTCGTCACGCGGATCTACCGGATCAGTTCCGGCAGGAACTGACGGGAGGGAGGCCAGCGCTGGCTGGATAGCGCCGCTCATTGCCGATTTGAGCCGATCATTGATCTGGTCATTCAAAAATTGCCCGACAGCTTTTCTGGTCAGCTCGTGAAACTGGTCGCGCACTTTCTGTGTGATCACGCCGTCATAAACCCGAGAAGCGAAAACCTTTACAAAGTCATCGTCTGGCTTGCTGACCTGCGCGGCGAGGACCTTTTTGATTTGGCTGACATATTTCAACTCCCCCGCTGCGTTGATGATGGAATCAACATCAAAAGCTGACTTCGTCAACTTCACCAACTCGGGGACTGAATACTCATCAATGTCCAACAAATCCAATTCAAGGAACGGTTTCTCGTCCATTTTATTCGGCGCATCCAGATCGGTGAAAAACTTATAGACTTGGCCGTTGGTAAGAATGGAGATTCGAGCGCTGGTGACATGGAAATAGCGGAACAACTGTGAGGCGTGATTGATGTGCAACGGTTCACCGATTTTTTTGCATTCAATCAGAATCTGCACCTCCCCCTCTTTCATGATCGCGTAGTCGATCTTCTCGCCTTTCTTGGTGCCGATATCGCAGACGAACTCGGGGGTCACCTCGGTCGGGTCAAAAACGTCATAACCCAGAACCGTGCTGATAAATGGCATGACGAATGCATTTTTCGTTGCCTCCTCAGTCTGGATCGCAGCGCTCTGCAAGCGGACTTTTGCGGCTAGGCTGGCTAACTTTTCGAAGAATTCCATGAGGCGCCTCTTACGGGTTTCTATCCGTGGAATGAGCTAATGGCAGTTTGACTGCCACTTGATACTAGTCTCAAACCTCCACAATGAAAGGTGTCCATATAGAAGCCTTGGATTGGCGAGTCCTGCCCGACGTATGAGTGAGCGAGGAAGTTGTAAACAGAATTTTCAGCGCAACGCCGATGTCTGAATTTCAGGCTCCCAAAACAAGGACTTCCATCATGAAATTCGCCAAGATTGCCCAGAAACTTGCCCTGTGGGCCGGTAGCCCGAAGACGTTCATGGGGGCGTTGATTCTGATCGGGTTGTGGGGGTTGAGCGGGCCGATTTTTGGTTACAACGACACGTGGCAGCTGATCATCAATACCTCGACGACGATCATCACGTTTCTGATGGTGTTCCTGATTCAGAACACGCAGAACCGCGATACCGACATTCTGCATTTGAAACTCGATGAGCTGCTGCGGGTGAACAAGGAGGCGCAGAACGCGATGCTCGGGCTGGAGGCGCTGGATTTGAAACAGCTGGAAGCGCTGCGCCGGCATTACCGCGCACTGGGTGAGAATCAGGTGTTTGATCTAGAGGGGCTGGGTGACAAGAGCAAGCCCAAGCAGGATTTGAACGAGTGCTGAACAAATCCAGGGTGTAAACACACTCGTGGGAGCGAGCCTGCTCGCGAAGATGGATGGTCAGTCAAAACCTCATTGACTGACACACAACTTTCGCGAGCAGGCTCGCTCCCACAGGGCACGCATCGCATTTCAACTGAAGGTCTCGGTCGCGTTGCAATAATGCAGCGAACTCAGCGACTGGCCTGCAACGCGCGGGCCTTCTCCAGATGACTTTGCAATTTCGGCAAGGTCTCATCGGCAAACGCTTTGATCTCAGGCACGTCGGTGGTCTGTGCCTGTTGTTCGATCTGGGTAATCGCCTCTTCGGTGGCTTTGACCTGACTGGCGGCATAGGCCTGATCGAAGGTTGCGCCGTCCTTCACTTGCGGCATCAACTCTTTGGCCTTGTCGGCTAGTTCCTCGCGGGGCGCCACCGGCAGGTCGAGTTTCTTGGCGATTTTCGCCAGATGCTGGTTGGCCGTGGTGCGGTCGTTGATGACGACGATGGTGTAATCCTTGACCTCTTTCGATTCGGTCTTGCCGTGGGCCAGACGGCTGGCTTCGATGTCGGCCATGCCTTTGGCGGAGGCATCGTTGATGAATTCGGCAGGCGACTGGGCGAATGCAGTGCTGGCGCACAGGCCCAGCAGGGCTGCAAAACTGACGTTACGTAAACGGGTGGCCATCCGGCTCATGGTCGCGCCCTCCTTCGTGGAAAATTCAAGCGGGCCGTGTTTCTCCCGCTGCTCAAGATATCGCGGCGGACAAGCGTCCGCCTCAGTTAGTAATGCTTTGACGGTCAAAGGTTTAGAAAAACTGCCCCAGGCGCGACGAACGGTGCTTGCTCAGCATCAGCCCTTGTTCGGCATCAACCCCGGTAGCGCGTGCACCAGCGCATTGATGGCAAAACCGATAAACATCACGCCGCACAAACGGGTGATCAGCAGTTCGTGACGCTGATACACCGTACGCACTCGTTGCGCGCCAACCACACCGATAAGAATGGCGTAAGCCAGCGCACCGCCGATGAAACTCAGGGCGATCAGCGCCGGCAGCATTGACCAGTTGAGCAATTCGGCGCGGCTCGACAGCAGCGCGGTGAAGGTCGCCACCGCTACCGGGTACGCCTTGGGATTGGTCAGGCCGAAGACGATGCCGTGCCAGAACGGCTGGCGCGCCGCGCCCTGCGCTTCGTCGCCATTGCGACGCTGGGCACGCACCGCACGCCAGCCGAGCCAGAACAGGTACACCGCACTAAGCACGCCGAGCACATCAAATGCAGTGCTGCCGATTTCCCGCGCGCCAACAATCGCCACCAGCGCGGTGCTGCACCAGATCACATCGCCGAGCAGGTGCCCACAGAGAAACCCCGCCCCGGCCCGCCGCCCGTGCGCCGCGCCAATCCCGAACACCGCCAGCACACCCGGCCCCGGCGTGATCCCGTAGATGAAACCCGATGCCAGAACGGCCAACAGCAATGATGGAGTCATGGAAAACCTGCAAGCGCCAGAATACGTGGCACAAAGTCTATATCAGGCGATCACGTCCGATCACTGCGCGTCGTGAAAACGCCAGTCACATGCCCTTGAAACCTTGCGGCAACACGTACGTTTTGCCGTCGTAGCGCAACGTGGTCAGCACTGGCTTTTCGTGGGTGGTCTTCATTTCGCAGCTGTCAGGTGGTCCCTCACCGGCCAGGCCCGTGGTGACTGAGCGGACAATGATATCGGCATAACCATGGGCACCGGTTTTGCCCATCTCGAGCGTGCGCACCGTCTCCGAGCGCTCGCCCGCGCAGTTGCCATCCCATTCGCCGCTGAAGCTGTAGACGACCAAGCGATCCAGCACCGGGCGCAACTTGTCGCCCTCTTTCACATAGAGCGACAGCAACGTTTCATCCAGCGGATTGACGCGTGAGGAGCCTTTGAAATGGGCGCGTACGCCGAATGCACGCAGGTCGGGCGTGAGTTTATAGCGCGCGGTATCCAGTTCCAGACTCTCCAGCGCGATGGCATCGGAGAGAAACGCCGACGGCTGATGATAGGTCGCCAGCGGTTGGGCACTGCCTGCCGAGATGACGGCCAAATCGAGATTGTATGAACCCACCCTGCCGCCGTCGGCATTGACGGGATCGGGCACGAACGTCGACAGCGCGGTAATCGTCAACTGCGAATAAGCCGGCCAGTCCTTGCACAGAGAAAAATCCGCTTCCCCGCTGATCGCAGGCGGCGTGCAATCGGCCCACGCCTGCCCAGTCATTAACCATCCGTAGAGCACCGCAGCGCTGATCCACATGGACTTCATTGTCAATTCCTGCTCCTTGAAGATATTTCCAGGCGAGCACTATCCCTTTCTGCATCGGAGGATTCAACAGATCAGGCCAGCCAGTCTTCTCATGCGTCTGAAGTCGGAATTCGCGAGCAGGCTCGCTCCCACAGGAAAGCGCATTCCAAATGTGGGAGCGAGCCGACTGGCGAAGGCGTCATCACGGACGCCGCCAATCTCAATACTTGTCCAGCGTCCGCAACTTCTGCGGCAAGCCCCACAACAGCAATGCTGCAGCAATCAGCGCGGCGACGCCGATGACGTACAGCGCCGGGGTGGTGCTGCCGGTGAGGTCCTTGATGCGTCCGACCATGACCGGGCTGACGATCCCGCCGAACTGCCCCAGGGTATTGATCACCGCGATCCCGCCTGCCGCGCCGGCACCGGCACCTGCGAGCAACTTCGGTGGCAGGGTCCAGAAGCTCGGGATCGAAGCGATGATGCCCGCACCGAGCAGCCCGAGCGCGACGATCAGGAATGTCGTGTGGCTGGCGAAGATCCCCGCGCTGAAGAAGCCGATCGCGCCGACGATCACCAGCCCGGCGACGAACTTGCGCCGCTCACCGGTGGCGTCTGACAAGCGTCCGATCACGACCATGCTGATCGCCCCGCAGATGTAGGGAATGGCGGTCAGCAGGCCGATCATCACCGGGCTTTCGGTGCCGGCGCTGCGGATCAATTGTGGCGCCCAGAAATTCAGGCCGTAGGACGCGACCTGGATCAGGAAGTAAATCAAACCCAACGTCAGGAAACCGGGGATTTTCAGCGCCGCGAGCAACGAGCCGCCGCTTTTGTGCGGCTCGTGATGGGCGATGCGGCTGGAAAGCAATTTCTTCTCGTCAGCGGTCAGCCAGTGCGCATCCTCGATGCGGTCTTTGAGCTGGGTGAGCACGAGAAAACCGAGCGCGATGCACGGCACGCCACCGAGCAGGAACAGCCAGTGCCAGCCGCGCATCTGCAATACGCCGTCGAGGTGTTGCAGCACCAGCCCGGAGAACGGCGCGCCGACCAGTCCGGCGAATGCCGAGGCGAGAAACAGCATCGACGTGATGCGGCCACGGAAGTGCTGTGGAAACCACAGCGTCAGGTAATACAGCACGCCGGGGGCGAAACCGGCTTCCATCGCGCCGATGACGAAGCGCAGCGCATAGAACTGCCATTCGCTGTTGACGAAGACCATCGCCGCCGTTGCCACGCCCCACGACATCATGATCCGCGCAATCCAGCGCCGTGCGCCGACCTTGTACAGCATCATGTTGCTCGGCACTTCGAACAGCACGTAACCGACCACGAACAGCCCGGCGCCGAGGCCGTACGCGGTGTCGCTCAGGCTCAGGTCGGTCTGCAACTGGAATTTGGCGAAGCTGATGTTGATGCGATCGAAAAAGGCGAACAGGTAGCAGACCATGATCAGCGGCATCAGGCGCCAGGCGACTTTGCTGACCAGGGCTTTCTCGGCGTCGTGATCGACGGACGGACTCACGCCCGCCTCCATTACATTGAGGCTCATAGCTTTTCTCCAGGCGGACTGCCGATGGGCGTCCGATTGTTTTTGTTGTCTGGTATGCGGTTTCAACTGTAGGAGTGAGCCTGCTCGCGATGGCGGTGTGTCAGGCAACCTATGCGGCGCCTGATACACCGCTATCGCGAGCAGGCTCACTCCTACAAGGGATTGATGTGTATCAGGTGGGGATCGGGTGCAGGTCGCAGTTGCGCCCGGCCTTGGCCAGTTGGCCGGGGACTTCGTGGCCTAACAGATCTGGCAAGCCGCGCGAGAGTTTCAGCAGCAACGGCAAATCGATCCCGGTGGGAATGCCGACTTCCTCGCACAGATTCACCAGGTCTTCAGTGCAGATATTGCCCGACGCCCCCGGCGCAAACGGGCAACCACCAAGACCACCGAGCGCCGCATCGAAGCGCCGTGCGCCGGCCTCGTAAGCGGCCAGCACGTTGCACAAACCGAGGCCACGGGTGTTATGGAAATGCAGGGTCAGATCGGCCGGCGAAACCCGCTGCAGAACACGCCGTACCAAACGATCCACCTGACGCGGATTGGCCATGCCGGTGGTGTCGGCGAGGCTGATGCCCTGAATGCCGAGCTCCTGATAAGCGTCGACGATCTGCAGCACGCGATCCTCGTCAATCTTGCCTTCGAACGGGCAGCCGAAGGTGGTGGCGATGCTGCCGTTGAGGCGTACACCCGAGCCGCAGACAAACGCGACGATGTCAGCGAACGCTGCCAGCGAATCCTCGCAACGCATGCGCATATTCGCGAGGTTGTGGGTCTGGCTGGCGGACATCACCAGATTCAACTCATCGGCCTTCGCCGCCACTGCCCGTTGTGCGCCTTTCAGATTGGGGATCAGCGCCACGTAGATCACCCCCGGCTGGCGCTGAATGCCGGTGAACACCTGCTCGCCGTCACGCAGGGCCGGGATGGCTTTGGGCGAAACGAACGAGCCGGCTTCGATGCGGCTGAATCCGGCCTGCGACAGTTGATCGATCAGGGCGATCTTGTCAGCGGTTTCCACCCAGGTCGGCTCGATCTGCAAACCGTCGCGGGGCGAGACTTCCTGGACGATCAGCTGGTGCGAATAGTCAGTGATCATTGCACGACCCCTTGGCCTTTCAGGCGTTCGATATCGAGTTCAGTCAGGCCCAGCCCGGCCAGAATAGCGTCGGTGTGCTGGCCCAGTTTCGGCCCGGACCAGTTCACCCCGCCGGGGGTCTCCGAGAGCTTGGGGACGATGCCGGGCATCTTCACTGTTGCGCCACCGGGCAATTGGGCATTGAGCAGCATGTCCCGCGCCTGATAGTGCGGATCGGCGACGATGTCGGCCACCGAGTAGATGCGCCCGGCCGGCACTTCGGCGGCTTCGAGGGCAGCCAGAACTTCGTCGATCGGCAGGCTGCTGGTCCAGTGGGTGATGGCCGCATCGAGCAATCCGCTCTTGGCGGCGCGGCCGTCGTTGTGGGCGAATTCTTCTGCGTCGGCCAGATCGGCGCGGCCGATGGTGTGCATCAAGCGCTTGTAGATTGGGTCGCTGTTGCCGGCGATCACCACGTAGGCACCGTCGGCGGTGAGGTAAGTGTTGGAGGGCGCGATACCCGGCAAGGCGCCGCCGCTGCGTTCGCGGACATGACCAAGCATGTCGTATTCCGGCACCAGACTTTCCATGACGTTGAACACGCTTTCGGCCAGCGACACATCGACAATCTGCCCGCCGCCCTGCCCGGTCTTGACCCGCAACAACGACATCAGCGCGCCGATCACCGCGTGCAGCGAGGCGAGCGAATCGCCGAGGCTGACGCCGACCCGCGCCGGTGGCGAATCGGGATTGCCGGTGGTGTAGCGGATGCCGCCCATGGCCTCGCCAATCGCACCGAAACCGGGCCGGTCGCGGTACGGGCCGGTCTGGCCGTAGCCAGAGATACGCACCAGGGTCAGGTTCGGATTCAGCGCATGTAGCACGTCCCAACCCAGACCGAGTTTTTCCAGCGCGCCGGGGCGCAGATTTTCGATGATCACGTCGGCGTCGCCGGCCAGTTGCTTGACCAGTTCGATGCCTTCAGTAGATTTGAGGTTGAGTGCCAGGGATTTCTTGTTGCGCGATTGCAGGTACCACCACAGCGACGTGCCTTCGTGCAGCTTGCGCCATTTGCGCAGCGGGTCGCCCTGGCCCATGGCTTCGATCTTGATCACCTCGGCGCCGAACTCGGCAAGCATGCGCGCGGCAAACGGCGCGGCGATCAGGGTGCCGATCTCGATCACTTTGATCGCACTCAAAGGGGCAGTCATCGCGGGGTACCTCTTGTTCTTGGAATAGGTGGCCAAGGCTAGAGGAACGATGATTGGACAATCCAGCCGTCTCTCGGCAATGAGCGTTCGCGAAATGCGAATGCTCCAGAAAGTTTCGGTGACCTCAGGTCAGCCATCGCGAGCAGGCTCACTCCTACAGGTTTTGCGTCGCCCACAGATTTGAGTTCACCCAAATCCCCTGTAGGAGCGAGCCTGCTCGCGAAGAGGCCATCAGCCGCAATGAAGATCTACGGCGCACGCAAATGCTCAAACAACATTCGGCTCACCGGCGACAATCCCGCTTCATCGCGCACCACCACTATCAGCGCACGGTCCGACCAGGCATCGGTCAGCGGCACCGCGTGCAATCCCAGTGCCTGACCAAATAACTCATAGGCTCGCTGCGGCAGAATGCCGATGCCCATGTTCGCCTGCACCATCCGGCACACCGCATCGAATCCCGGCACATGAATGCGGATGCGCAGAACTTTGCCGGCCTGTCGCGCCGCCGCATGGGTGCGCATGTTGATCGAACTGGCCGCGTGCAAACCGACGTAGTCACTGTCGAGAGTTTCGTGGAAGGTCACCGATTCGCGCGTCGCCAATGGATGCTCCGGGAGCATCACCACCACCAGTTTGTCCTGGCGGTACAACACGCTGTGCAGGCCTTTGGTATCGCTGTCATCGGAGCAGATGCCGAGGTCCGCGACGCCATCGAGCACGCCCTGAATCACCCCGGCGCTGGGCCGTTCTTCGAGGTCGGTCTTGACCTGCGGATGCTGCGCAGAGAAGTCACGCAAGTCTTCGGGCAGAAACTGAATGATTGCTGAAAGATTGGCCAGCATGCGCACGTAACCGCGCACCCCGTGGCTGTGCTCACCCAGCTCCAGGCCCATTTTTTCCACGTTGAAAAGCATCTGTCGCGCATGGTGCAACAGGGTTTCACCGGCCGCGGTGAGGACCATGCCTTTGGCCTGGCGCACGAACAGTGCGATGCCCAGCGCCTCCTCCAATTCCATCAGACGCTTGCTCGCCGCCGACACCGCAATGGCTTCGCGCGCGGCCGCACGGGTCAGTGTGCCTTCCTCGTGGACGGCGACAAAAAGTTGCAGGGTGATCAGGTCGAGGCGGCGGATCAGGCTTTTTTGCAGCATGGGAGACTCGAAGACAGGTTCATTCGAGTCGGCAGGATAGCCCGGTTTTACCTGTGCCTGCTCAAAGGCCAGTGCTGTCACGGCGTTTCGTCGCAGAGGCGGTCAGCAAGCGGACCAACTTCGCGCTGTCGTCCTTGCGACCCAATACCAGGATCGAAGAGCCTTGCGCACAGGCATCGATGGCGGGCCACGAAATATCCTTCGCGCCGTCGACATCGAAACAATCATCCTCCGCGCCGTCAACCAGAAAGCCCGCCGTCAGCAAGCCACGCGTGCTGCCCGAGGTCTGTCCGACCGCAACGATTCGTTGGCCATCGATATCGTCCAGCGCGAAACCCGCTTGCCATTGCCTGAGGTCCAGAGCCCCTGTCGCTGGGGTGATCACAGGATTTTTGCGATTGAACGTTTCATCCATCGCACCGGTGTAAGTGATACCGCTGATGAACGCATGTTGAAGTTTCTCACCTTCAGATGACTCGACCGCCGAACCAAGCAGGAGCAGTCGCGCTGCCGTTTGCACAACAATCTCCGCCACGCTGCTTTCAAGCGGCTTGCCATCCCGTTGGATATTCAGCAGCAAAATCCCCTCGTCGCCGAATGCTTTTGCGAGGTTGCCGCTGTGATCGAACGCCATGACCAATCCCTGGTTGGTTATTTCTGTCTTGCCGTGCACAAGAATCAGCCCACTGCCGAGCTGGACGATCCCGAGCAAGGAAATGGCCACCCTCGGCAGGGTCAGGGGCATCCAGCCGTTGGCAGCGAACGTCAAATCGTCCGAGCCGTCGAAATGCAGCCGCGTGAGCAAGCCACTGCCCTTTTGCGAGGTGACAAACAGCAGTCTGTCCGGCTCGGCCACCTGTGGAACAGATTTCGCCAGGATCAGATGCCCATGCGTGGCACCGCCCAGCGATGGAATACGCATGGGCACAATCCGATAGCCGCTTCCGTCGCCGCCGAACTCGATGTCCGGCGAGCCGTCGGGGGAAAACCGGGCGATGACTTGCTGGTATTCCAAAGCCTTGTCTGTGACCACGCCGACCACACCGCACATCCAGATCCGTCCGAGCGCATCAACGATCAAGGATCCGCCTTGCGATAGCAGGCCGGTACCGAACTGGCCGCAGAGATAGCCGCCATCACCAAAGGCCGGATCCGGATTTCCATTGCCATCCAGACGCGCGAGGCCGTAGTACGAATGGCCCGACTGCTCGACCGTTGCGCTGACCATGATCTGCCCCGACGGGGTGATCGCCACGCCTCTGCCAATGGTTTTGCTCGCGCCGGGAAATTCGAGCGTTCGTTGCCCAAACAGCTCATCGAGCTCCCCGGCTGACTGCGCGTTTGGTGAGTTTGCCGCGGCGGAGTTCGACATGTTCGTATGCTCTTGAAGAGATCGACTCGATCCCCTTGTCCGGAGCATTCGACCTGAAGAAGCCATTGCAGACAACTGACATAAATGACAGTTTTTCAGAAGAAAACGAAATTACTCACCGATCAAAAAAGCCTGAAGGACTGGTAGTTCTTACAGGTTCTAAGTCAGGCACGTCATGCCAACCTCAGCGTTCATATCCGCCGTAGACGAGAAGAACGATGAGCACTCGCGACGAGCAAATTTCACAACCGCCACCGGCCCCGACCATCACCTATCCAGAACAGGGCAGCACGACCGGGCCTGCAACACTGTTGCTCGGCAGCGGCATACCCGATGCGCTTGTGCAGGTCTGGAACATTGAAAATACCCATTCGCTCGGCGCAGGAAAGGTCAGCGCAAATGGACGATGGGCATTCAGCATCAGCGGCGCTCAGGCTCAGGGCCAGCAAAGGATTCACGCACACCAGACATACGCAGGCAACACGTCGCAATGGAGTGACGAGCGCGCATATGAGGTGCGACTGCGGCCCGCCATCGACGTCCCGCTCGTTCTCAAACCGATAGAGGGAGCACAGGTAGACGCGCCTCCGGTGTTCTCGGGAGATGTCACTCGGGCCGAAGGTTTCGTCAGTATTTTCGATCTGGACACCGGCCTGGAGATTGCCCGGGCCGGGGTCGAAAGCGACCAAAAATGGGCAACCTCGGCTGAGCACCGCTTACCGGTCGGGCAGTACCGGATATCCGCTGTTCACAACATTGCCGGCGAAACTTCAGATTGGGGCCGTGTGCGGACATTTACCGTCGCGGCACGAACAGGCGATGAACTACTCGGCGTCGCTCGCCTTCGCGCCCTCACTCAAAACGCATTACGGAAAATCTCTTCGATCTGGCGTTGATCCGCAGCTCGCGGATTGGTCAGTCCGCAGGCGTCTTTCAAGGCATTGGCGGCGAGCACCGGGATGTCGCTGAGCTTCGCGCCCAGCTCACGCAGTCCGCCGGGAATCTCGACGTCTTTGGCGAGGCTGCGAATGGCATGGATCGCCGCTTGCGCACCCTCCTCCGCGCTGAAACCACGAATATCCGCGCCCATGGCGTGAGCGACATCCCTGAGTCGATCAGCACAGACCAGCGCATTGAAGCTCTGCACATGCGGCAACAGTACGGCGTTGCACACGCCGTGGGGCAAGTCATAGTAGCCGCCCAGTTGATGCGCCATAGCGTGGACGAAACCCAGCGACGCATTATTGAAGGCCATACCGGCGAGGAATTGCGCGTAAGCCATGTTCTCCCGCGCCGCCAGGTCGCTGCCGTCGCGCACCGCTAGACGCAGGTTGCTGCTGATCAGGCTCATGGCCTTCAGCGCGCAAGCGTCGGTGATCGGGTTGGCGGCGGTCGAAACGTAGGCTTCGATGGCGTGGGTCAGTGCGTCCATGCCAGTGGCGGCGGTCAGGCCCTTGGGCATCGCAACCATCAACTCCGGGTCGTTGACTGACAGCAGCGGCGTGACGTTGCGGTCGACGATGGCCATTTTCACGTGGCGTGATTCGTCGGTGATGATGCAGAAGCGGGTCATCTCGCTGGCCGTACCCGCGGTGGTGTTGATGGCGATCAGCGGCAGTTGCGGTTTGCTGGAGCGGTCAACGCCCTCGTAATCGCCGATCTGCCCGCCATTGGTCGCGCACAGGGCAATGCCCTTGGCGCAATCGTGCGGCGAGCCGCCGCCCAGTGACACGACAAAATCACATTGGCTTTCCTTCAACAGCCCCAGACCCGATTCGACATTGGCCGTGCTCGGGTTCGGTCTGGCGCCATCGAAGATCACCGAATCGATATCCTGCATCGCCAGTTTCTCGGCGATCATTGCGGCCACGCCGGCCTTGGCCAGCCCGCTGTCGGTGACGATCAGCGCCTTGCGAAAGCCATAATTGCGAATCGCGAGCATCGCTTCATCGAGGCAGCCGCTGCCCATGATGTTGACCGCCGGAATGAAGAAGGTGCTGCTCATCGTGTGTCTCCTGACTGGAGCCGGATCGACTGCCTCGATTCGGCGGGTGCACACAGCATCGACCGATCGGTCACCAGCAATGTTGATCTGGCTCAATGTCCGCTCGTGATAAAGTCGCCGTCCATCTGCCCTTTGTTTTGAGACCGCCCACGCAATGACCGATTTTCTCAATGTCGACGCCACCCTCGAAGACTGGAATGCCCTGCGCACCACGACCGCTTTCAGCGGTTTGCTGGTGGGCAACGGCGCCAGTCGCGCGGTATGGGATGACTTCGGCTACGACTCGCTGTTCGAAAACGCCCGTACGGTCGAAGAGAAACCGCTGAGCCCATCGGAACTGGCGGTATTCGACGCGCTGCAAACCCGCAGCTTCGAGCAAGTGCTGGGCGCCCTGAAAACCACCAGCCGGGTCAACAAGGCCCTGGCGGTCAGCTCGGCGGCGCCGCGCAATCGCTATTACGCGATCAAGGAAGCGCTGATCAACACCGTGCACGCGGTGCACATCCCGTGGCGGCTGGTGCAGCCTTCGACGCTGACGGTGCTCAATGCAGAACTGGCGCGCTATCGCACGGTGTTCACCACCAACTACGACCTGCTCAACTATTGGGCGCTGCAACACCCGGGCGAAGCCATCGACGATCTGTTCAACGGCGCGGACGCCAGTTTCGACCTGAGCCAAAGCGCCACGGACAAGCCGCGCCTGCTGTACCTGCACGGTGGTCTGCATCTGGTGCGCAATCAGGACGGCACCGCGCGCAAACTGACTTCGACCGAGGGCACTCTGCTCGGCAGTTTCGCGATCAACAATACGATCAAGACGCTGGATGACGTGCCGCTGTTCGTCACCGAAGGACCGAGCGCCGACAAGCTCAAGACTATTCGCAGCTCGGATTATCTGTTGTTTTGCTATGAGCAATTACTCGCCCATGGCGACAGCCTGTGCATCTTCGGCCATGCCCTGGGCGAGCAGGATGCGCATCTGGTACGCGCGCTGCGGTTGGCTAACCCGAAGTGCGTGGCGATCTCGATTTATCCGCGCAGCGCGGCGTTCATCCAGCATCAGAAGCGTCACTACGCCAAGGTGTTTGAAGGTACCGGGGTTGAGTTGCGGTTTTTTGATGCCAAGAGCCATGCCCTCGGTGATCCGAAATTGTCGGTACCGGTTGAGGTTTGATATTGGCCGGGCTGACGCGTTCGCGAGCAGGCTCGCTCCCACAATGGAATGTATTCCAACTGTAGGAGTGAGCCTGCTCGCGATAGCGGTCCGACAGGCGACATCTGAGTTGGATCTGATCGCCTCATCGCGAGCAGGCTCACTCCTACAAGGGAATTCGGTACCCTCAGAGGACCGGCAGGGTCTTGTCCTTGATGACTGTGGTCGGGCCGTTGGCCTTCACGCTGGCGATGCCCTTGTCACAGGCGCCATCCGATGAATACGACTCGCTGCTGCCGATGATCTGGTGATTGGCCGCCTTGAGATTGAAGTAGGGATGGCCATCCCTGGTCGACTTTTTCTCGTAGCGCTCATCCAGCGGGCTGTTGCTCTGAACCGCAGCAATGCCGCCGTCGGCACTGGCGCGGGTGCTGTAGAGCTCGCTGGTCAGAATCGTTTCGGCATTCGCCGCTTTCAACACGAACCTGAATTGGCCGTTGCTGCTTTTGCTCACTTCGTACCATCCGGACATGCCTGTTCCTCCTTGGGGGCGATTGCGAGATCTCGCGCTTCAGAGTAAAGACCAGCACCTGCGATCTGTCGCCTGAGCCGACTGCAAGCTGCAAGCTGCAAGCTGCAAGAAAAAGCAGGATCACCCAAATCAGGCACACCAGCGTCATGCTTCACTTGCAGCTTGCCGCTTGAAGCTTGCAGCTGCCTCTCAAGGCATATAGCCGTCGGCGCGCAGCAGGGTTTCCAGGCAGTGTTCGCTGATGTGGTAGAAGGCTTTGAGCTCTTCGATCTTCGCCAACAGCTGCGACGGATCGACCGGTTCGGTGCGTTTCACCGCGAGAATCATCTTGTTCTTGTTGGTGTGTTCCAGCGAGATGAACTCGAAGACCTTGGTCTCGTAACCACACGCTTCGAGGAACAGCGCGCGCAGGCTGTCGGTGACCATTTCCGCCTGCTGGCCGAGGTGCAGACCGTATTGCAGCATCGGCTTGAGCAGCGCCGGGCTCTGGATCTGCAGGCGGATCTGTTTGTGGCAGCACGGCGAGCACATGATGATCGACGCGCCCGAGCGGATGCCGGTGTGGATCGCGTAATCGGTGGCGATGTCGCACGCATGCAGGGCGATCATCACGTCCAGCTCACTCGGCGCCACCGTGCGCACGTCACCGCATTTGAACACCAGCCCCGGGTGCTCGAGTTTCGCCGCTGCGGCATTGCACAGGTTGACCATTTCTTCGCGCAACTCGACGCCGGTGACTTCGCCCTCGGCCTTCAGGGTGTTGCGCAGGTAGTCGTGAATGGCAAACGTCAGGTAGCCCTTGCCCGAACCGAAATCGGCGACCCGCACCGGTTTGTCCAGCGCCAGCGGCGAGGAGGTCAAGGCGTGACTGAACACTTCGATGAACTTGTTGATCTGCTTCCACTTGCGCGACATCGCCGGGATCAGTTCATGCTGAGCGTTGGTCACGCCCAGGTCCTTGAGGAACGGGCGGCTCAATTCGAGGAAGCGGTTTTTCTCGCGGTTGTGCTCGGCGGACGGCGCTTCGCGCAATTGCTGAGGCTTGCTCTTGAACAGCGAACTCTTGCCCTTTTTGCTGTATTCCAGCTGCGCTTCGTCGGTCAGCGCCAGCAAGTGGGCATTTTTGAACGAGGTTGGCAGCAGCCCGGCAATCAGCGCCACGCCCTCGCTCAGCGGCAGGTTCTTGGTGATGTCGCGGGTCTTGTAGCGATAAACGAACGACAGGCACGGCTGCGCCTTGACCGTCACCGGCTTGATGATGACCCGCTGCAGATCCGCCTCTTCACCGACGTACTTGGCCAGCACCAGTTTGATGAAGCCGTTGTCGTCGAGGCTGGTTTGCAGCAGCTCGATGAACTGGGCGTGGTGATCTGGGGCCGGTCTGGCGGACGGCGCGGAAGGTGCGGAAACGGACATGGACAAACGGCCTCGGACGGGCGGAATCGGGAATGGCGGGTATTTTAGGGGGGATGGGGATTGGGGACACCCTCTTATTTACCCAACGGTCCAGAAGCCCCTCACCCCAGCCCTCTCCCGGAGGGAGAGGGGGCCGATCGAGGTGTCTTGCGCTCGACATCGACCTGAACGACCGAGTCGACTATGGCTGTCAGGATTTGAGTTCGACTCGGCATTTCAGGTCGGCGGAACTCGACAGAACACCTCGGTCGGCTCCCTCTCCCTCTGGGAGAGGGCTGGGGTGAGGGTCTGGATCTCAAGCGAGAAGGAATATCAGCCCAGAACCACCAACCGATTCGGCAACTCGTTCCGCACCTGCGTCACCGGCACATGCACCTTCAACAACTCGCCACAGGCCTCTACGCAGGTGACAAACCCCTCCAGCGTGCGGCCCTGGCGGACCTGTTCGGTAAACGCCGCGACAATCGCATCCCAGTTGCTGTTATCCAGCCGTTTGGAAATCCCCTCGTCCACCAGAATCTCCACATAGCGCTCAGCCTCGCAGACAAAAATCAGCATGCCCGTACTGCCCACGGTGTGGTGCAGGTTCTGCTCAAGAAACTGCCGCCGCGCCAGGTTGGAGGCACGCCAGTGGCGCACCCGGCGCGGCACCAGATGGGTGGTGATCTTTGGCAGGCGAAACAGCAGGCAGAGGACGATGAACATGCCCCACTGCACCAGCAACAGACTGCGCAGGGTCAGCCAGCCCGTGAGGTAGTGCACGATGCCCGGCAACACCAGCGCCAGCAGACTGGCCCAGAGCAGCGGGATGTACGCGTAATCGTCGGCGCGGGCAGCGAGCACCGTGACCAGTTCGGCGTCGGTGTCGCGTTCGACCCGGGCAATGGCCTCGGCGACTTTGCGTTGTTCGTGTTCAGTCAGTAATGCCATGTCGAAAAGTGCCTGCTCATTATTCTTTTGATCTCACCAGCCGCCGGACGAACCGCCGCCGCCGAAACTGCCCCCGCCACCGCTGAAGCCACCGCCGCCGCCACCGCCGCCAAAGCCGCCGCCACCGCCGAAACCGCCCCCTCCTCCGGAGCCGCCCCGACCGGCAGGCAGGATACCGAGCATCTGGCAGACAAACACCGTCAGGATGAACAACATCACCAGAAACATGAACAGCGCCGGATGCCGCGAGATGAAATCATCCGCCGGGTCGCCGCTGGATTCGTACACCGTGGACGGCTCATCGAGCGGATTGCCGCCCAATACCACCAGCATCGCCGCAACGCCATCGCTGATGCCTTTGCTGAAGTTGCCGGTCTTGAACGCCGGGGTGATGACCTGATGGATGATCACCGACGACTGCGCATCGGTCAGGCGATCTTCCAGGCCATAGCCGACTTCGATGCGCAGTTTGCGCTCGTCACGGGCGACGATCAGCAGCGCACCGTTGTTCTTGTCCTTCTGGCCGATGCCCCAGTGCCGACCGAGCTGAACGCCGAAATCCTCGATGGTCGTGCCCTGCAGGTCCGGCAGCGTGACCACCACCAATTGCTCGCCAGTGGCCTGTTCGTGCGCCTGTAATTGCTGGCTGAGTTGCGCGCGCACCGTTGGCTCGAGCATTTGTGCCTGATCGACCACGCGTCCGCTCAGCGGCGGAAACGTCAATTCGGCCCGGGCGCTGACGGCGAACAGCCACAGCATCAGCACCAGGCCCAGTTTCAACACACGCATGGGCAACCTCGAATCAGAATTTCACTTCCGGGGCCTTTTCCGCGCCGGGCGTGGTGGCTTCGAAGGTTTCGCGCATCGGCAGATCGCTGTACATCACGCTGTGCCACAGGCGACCGGGGAAGGTGCGGATCTCGGTGTTGTATTTCTGCACCGCCAGAATGAAATCGCGACGCGCCACGGCAATCCGGTTTTCCGTGCCTTCGAGTTGCGATTGCAGGGCAAGGAAGTTCTGGTTGGCCTTCAGATCCGGGTAGCGCTCGGAGACCACCATCAGACGACTCAACGCGCCGGTCAGTTGATCCTGCGCCTGCTGGAACTGCTTGAGCTTCTCGGGATTGTCGAGGGTGCTGGCATCGACCTGAATCGACGTTGCCTTGGCCCGTGCCTCGATCACTGCAGTCAGGGTTTCCTGTTCGTGGGCCGCGTAGCCCTTCACGGTTTCCACCAGATTGGGAATCAGGTCGGCGCGGCGCTGGTACTGGTTCTGCACCTGGCCCCAGGCGGCTTTCGCCTGTTCATCGAGGGTCGGGATATTGTTGATGCCGCACGCGGTCAACAGCGTGGCGAACACCAGCAACGTGGCGATCTGTAGCCGTGAACGAGAGGTTGGGCTGATATTCATTGCAGTGATGCTCCATGACACATTTGATTTAAAAACCGAGCGCTGGGCATTCCCGGCCAGCGGTTGGGGCATAATCGGCGCCGCCACTGGCATGCGACGGGTTAATCGGCTAAAAAGTGCCCTTCGTGTTCACATTGCCGCGGTCGGCTGCGGTTTTCCGGCTCAGGGTTTTGCGCCGGTACCCGAACAACAATAGTCGCTCCCTACATTTTGGCTGGCCGGTGTTGCCTCACCGTTTGGGCCCTTGAGAAAAAATTCATGAAGAAGCTGTGTTTGCTGGGTCTGTTCGTCAGCCTGGCCAGTCATCAGGTACTGGCCGCCACGACCCCGGTACCCCTGGAGAACAAGGACGCTTTCATCAGCAATCTGATGAAACAAATGAACCTCGACGAGAAGATCGGCCAGTTGCGCCTGATCAGCATCGGCCCGGAAATGCCCCGCGAGCTGATCCGCAAGGAGATCGCCGCCGGCAACATCGGCGGCACCTTCAACTCGATCACCCGCGCGGAAAACCGTCCGATGCAGGACGCTGCCATGCGCAGTCGCCTGAAGATCCCGATGTTTTTCGCGTACGACGTGATCCACGGTCACCGTACGATTTTCCCGATTCCGCTGGCCCTCGCGTCGAGCTGGGACATGGACGCCATCGGCCAGTCCGGTCGGGTTGCGGCGAAAGAAGCCGCCGCTGACAGTCTCGACATCACCTTTGCGCCGATGGTCGATATCTCCCGCGACCCGCGCTGGGGCCGCAGTTCCGAAGGTTTCGGTGAAGACACCTACCTGACTTCGCGCATCGCCAAAGTCATGGTCAAGGCCTATCAGGGCGAAACCCCGAGCGCCGCCGACAGCATCATGGCCAGCGTCAAGCACTTCGCCCTGTACGGCGCGGTCGAGGGCGGGCGCGACTACAACACCGTCGACATGAGCCCGGTGAAGATGTACCAGGATTACCTGCCGCCCTACCGCGCGGCGATCGATGCCGGCGCTGGCGGTGTGATGGTGGCGTTGAACTCGATCAACGGCATTCCGGCCACGGCGAACACCTGGCTGATGAACGACCTGCTGCGCAAGGACTGGGGCTTCAAGGGCCTGGCGGTCAGCGACCACGGCGCGATCTTCGAACTGATCAAGCACGGCGTCGCCCGCGACGGTCGTGAAGCGGCGAAGCTGGCGATCAAGGCCGGCATCGACATGAGCATGAACGACACCCTCTACGGCAAAGAGCTGCCGGGGCTGCTCAAGTCCGGCGAAATCGAACAGAAAGACATCGACAACGCCGTGCGCGAAGTGCTCGCGGCCAAGTACGACATGGGCCTGTTCAAGGATCCGTACCTGCGCATCGGCAAGGCTGCAGATGATCCGGCCGACACCTACGCCGAAAACCGCCTGCACCGCGCCGAGGCCCGTGAGGTGGCGCGTCGCAGTCTGGTGCTGCTGAAGAATCAGAACGAAACCCTGCCGCTGAAGAAAGACGCGAAAATCGCCCTGGTCGGCCCGCTGGCCAAGGCGCCGATCGACATGATGGGCAGTTGGGCCGCCGCCGGGCGTCCGGCGCAATCGGTCACCTTGTTCGATGGCATGAGTGCGGTGATTGGCGACAAGGCCAACCTGATCTACGCCCGTGGCGCCAACATCACAGGCGACAAGAAGGTCCTCGATTACCTCAACTTCCTCAACTTCGACGCCCCGGAAGTGGTCGATGACCCGCGCCCGGCCAATGTGCTGATCGACGAAGCGCTGAAAGCGGCGAAGGATGCTGACGTGATCGTCGCGGCTGTCGGTGAGTCCCGTGGCATGTCCCACGAATCCTCGAGCCGCACTGACCTGAACATCCCGCAAACCCAGCGCGAATTGATCCGCGCGCTGAAAGCCACTGGCAAACCGCTGGTGCTGGTGTTGATGAACGGCCGTCCACTGACGATTCTCGAAGAGAACCAGTCGGCCGACGCGATTCTGGAAACCTGGTTCAGCGGCACCGAGGGCGGCAACGCCATCGCCGACGTGCTGTTCGGCGACTACAACCCGTCGGGCAAACTGCCGGTCACTTTCCCGCGCTCCGTGGGCCAGATCCCGACCTACTACAACCACCTGAGCATCGGCCGGCCATTCACGCCGGGCAAACCGGGCAACTACACTTCGCAATATTTCGATGACACCACCGGCCCGCTGTTTCCGTTTGGTTACGGCCTGAGCTACACCACGTTTGCCCTGAGCGACATGGCGCTGTCATCGACCACGCTGAATGCCACGGGCAAGCTCGACGCCAGCGTCATGGTCAAGAACACCGGCAAGCGTGATGGCGAAACCGTGGTGCAGTTGTACATCCAGGACGTCACCGGCTCGATGATCCGCCCGGTGAAAGAACTGAAGAACTTCCAGAAGATCATGCTCAAGGCCGGCGAACAGAAAGTCGTGCACTTCACCATCACCGAGGACGACCTGAAGTTCTACAACGCCCAGCTCAAATACGCAGCCGAGCCTGGCAAGTTCAACGTACAGATCGGCCTGGATTCGCAGGCGGTGACGCAGCAGAGCTTTGAACTGCTGTAACCCATGAAAGCAAAAGATCGCAGCCTTCGGCAGCTCCTACAGGGTGTACACCCTGCCATTGTAGGAGCTGCCGAAGGCTGCGATCTTTTGATCTTGCTTCAACCGCGGCGGTCGAGAATATTCACCACCAACCGATCCACCCAGCCCCACACCCGCTGCTTCACCCGCCGCCACAACGGCCGGCGCTGCCATTGCTCCAGGCTCACCAACTGACTCAAGCCGAAGTCCTTCACAAAGCTCGCCTCCACCGCTGCCGTCAGCGCCGGATCCAGTGCCTCGAGATTCGCCTCCAGATTGAAACGCAGATTCCAGTGATCGAAGTTGCACGAGCCGATGCTCACCCAATCGTCCACCAGAACCATTTTCAGGTGCAGGAAGCACGGCTGGTATTCGAAGATCTGCACCCCGGCCTTGAGCAGGCGCGGGTAGTAGCGATGCCCGGCGTAGCGCACCGAAGGGTGATCAGTCCGCGGCCCGGTCAGCAACAGACGCACATCGACACCGCGTGCCGCGGCTTTGCGCAAGGAGCGGCGGATTTGCCAGGTTGGCAAAAAGTACGGCGTGGCCATCCAGATGCGTTGCTGGCCGCTGTTCAAGGCGCGGAACAGTGATTGCAGAATGTCGCGGTGCTGACGGGCATCGGCGTAAGCCACACGGCCCATGCCCTCGCCCTTGTCTGGTACGCGGGGCAGACGCGGCAAACCGAAATGCGCGGCCGGGCGCCAGGCGCGGCGGTAACGGTTGGCAATCCACTGCCGATCGAAGAGCAATTGCCAATCGAGCACCAACGGGCCACTGATCTCGACCATGACTTCGTGCCACTCGCTGACATCATGGCCCGGCGTCCAGAATTCATCGGTCACGCCCGTGCCGCCGACCACCGCGAGGCATTGATCGACCAGCAGCAATTTACGGTGATCGCGGTAGAAGTTGCCGACCCAGCGCCGCCAGCTCAGGCGATTGTAGAAACGCAGCTCGACGCCCGCCTCGGTCAGGCGCTGACGCAGTGTCAGGGTAAACGCGAGACTGCCGTAATCATCGAACAGGCACCGGACGCGCACACCGCGCTCGGCCGCCGCGACCAGAGCCTGGACGATGGCTTCGGCGCAGGCGCCGGCCTCGACCAGATACAGCTCCAGTTCGATCTGCTCTTTGGCGAGGGCAATGTGCTCGAGCATGCGCGGAAAGAATTGCGGGCCGTCGATCAACAGTTCGAAACGGTTGCCGTCACGCCAGGGGAACACCGCACCGCGCATGTCAGCGCGCCGTGAAGATCAGCACCGCACCCACCGGCACCGACAGACTGATGGCCGACAGGTCGGCGAGTTTGCGCAGGTTTTCCAGGCCCGACGCCAGATCGAAATCCTCGGCGTTGATTACCAGCGGCTCCAGGGTCACCACTTGAAAGCGCCGATCATCGAGACGCGTGGCGAGCAACTCGGCCGGGTATTCGTGCTGCTTGCCGTGCAGGCTGACGGTCAGCGGCAGGCGTAATTCCAGCTGCGCGCCGGGGGCCAGATCGTTGATCGGGCGCAGGTCGATCTGCGTGGTGATGGTCGCTGCGGGGAATTGCTCGATCTGGAACAGCTCTTTGCGCATGCGTTCATCACGCAGGGGAATGCCACTGTTGATCGATTCGAGCTCGACTTCGACTTCGGCGCGACCGTTGGGATCGACCTTGCCGTGCAGCACCAGAAAGCGCTGCACTTCCGAGACGCTGGCATTTTTGGTGCTGACGAACGACAGCCGCGACGATTCGCCGTCCAGATACCAATTGGCCTGGGCCGGCAGTGCAGCGGCGGTCAACAGCAGGCTGGCGAAGACTGTATAGAGGGAGCGGTTGAACATTGAACACTCGTGGGGGCGATAAACCTGCACGAACCTTAACCGCCCTTGGGTTTATTGCAACATCAAGATCAAAAGATCGCAGCCTTCGGCAGCTCCTACAGGGGAATGCATTCCAAAGTAGGAGCTGCCGAAGGCTGCGATCTTTCAAGGCTGTAAGCGGCAGCCCTGGCGTTCGCTCAGCCATTGCGCACTGTTGCTGCGGCCCATGCCGCTGACGGTAATGGTTTTGCTCGACGGGTCATCGGTAAAACCGCTGGTTGGCAGCCACTGCTTCACATAGCCGCGGCAATACCCGGCATCGTTGTTCATCACATACCGGCACGAGCAATATTCCTTGGCGGTGTAGGCGCTGATGATGTCCGCAAACGCCCAGAGATTCTCGCGTTCATACCAGCCCCAGCCGAGCAGTAACAACAGCAGCACCAGCAAAAAACGCTTCATGGCCGCACCGCCTGCAACACAAGTTTGAGCAGTTCGTTGTGCCGGTAGCTGCCATCGCGGTCATCGCCGTAACGCACGATCACCAGCTTCCGGCTGGGCATCACATACAGCGCCTGGCCCCAGTGGCCGAGGGCGGCGAAGGTGTCGGGCGGGGCGTCGGGCCACGGTGATGCTGCGCCATCGACAGGACGATTGAGCCACCAATGGCCGCCCGGCACGGCTTCGTCCTGATGCGCCTTGTAGCCGGCAAACGGTGTGAGGTTGAACGCGAGCCAATCCTCGGGCAGCAACTGCCGATCGTTCCAGCGCCCGCCGCGCGCCATCAGCAGACCGACCCGCGCCAGATCCCGTGCAGTGAGATAAGCATAGGACGAGGCGACAAAGGTGCCGCGGGCATCGCTTTCCCACACGGCATGGCGGATGCCCAAGGGTTCGAACAGTGCTGTCCACGGATAGTCGGCATAACGCTGCGGCCCCACGATAGTTTTCAGCGCGGCGGCGAGCAGATTGCTGTCGCCGCTGGAATAACGGAAAGCCTGACCCGGTGCGGCATAAGCGTCGTGGTTCGCAGTGAATGCCGCCATGTCGCGATGGCCCCGGGTATAGAGCATCGCTACCACCGAAGATTTCAGCGGGGCGTATTCGTAGTCTTCCTGCCAGTCCAGACCGGACGCCCAGTTGAGCAGATGGCCGAGGCTGATCGCCGGGTGTTTTTCCAGCGCCGGGTAGAACTTCAGGGCCGGGTCGTCGAGTTTGAACCGGCCTTCGCCGTAGGCCACACCGAGCACCGTAGCCAGCAGGCTTTTGCTGATCGACCAGGTCAAATGCGGGCTCTGAGCGGTGGTCGGGCCGGCGTAGCGTTCGTAGACGATCTGGCCGTCGCGGATGATCAACAAGGCGTCGGTGCGGATGCCCTTACGGGTGGCGTCGTCACGGGGCGGGAAGGCGTAACTTTCCAGTGCCTCGACGGCGGGGCCCGCGATCGGCGAGCCGATTGGCCATTGCTCATTCGGCCATTGTTCGGCGTGAGCGGTGAGGCTGATCAGCAGCAGGAACAGGGACAGGCCTTTGAACATGGTTGAGGCTCTGGGGTTGGTCTGCTGAGATTAGGTGGCGTTGATGACAGATGTGTGTGTTTTTGAGGCCGCCTTCGCGAGCAGGCTCGCTCCCACATTTCGACAGTGTTTCAACTGAAGAAACACGGTCCCCCTGTGGGAGCGAGCCTGCTCGCGAAAGGGCCAGTCAGACGTGCGCCAGAGCCTTCCAGGCGCTTCGCCCTTGCCCCCGCCGGCCACCGCCATTCGAACGGCGTGACGTTGCCCAGCGCCTGCGACAACGTTGCAAAACCTTCGGCCAGATCAGCAGCGGCGGGCAGGCGTTCACGGCGGTGCAGCAGTTCTGTCCAGGGCACGGGCGCCTCCTTGTGGGCTGTCATATAAGCATCACCGAACGTTCATGGCGATGACACCGGGGCTACATAGCCTGACTTTGCACAACACGGCTGCATAAAGAAAGTCGATCGGCTGCAACCCACGACGGGTTAAAGGCCCGTACGGAGATTCACATGACGCAAATCGCCCGCATCAGCGACACCGGCAATGAACGCCGCCTGCAAGCCGAACGCCTGATCGGCGCCGAAGCCTTGCAGCAAGCCCAGGCCCTGCGCTTCGCCGTCTTTAGCGGCGAGTTCAACGCCAAATTGAAAGGCGCGGAACTGGGTCTGGACATGGATGATTATGATGTTCACTGCAGCCACATCGGCGTGCGTGATCTGAACACCGGGCGTCTGGTCGCGACCACGCGTTTGCTCGATCACACCGCTGCCAGCAGCCTCGGCAAGTTCTACAGCGAAGAAGAATTCAGCCTGCATGGGCTCGCGCATCTGCAAGGCCCGATCCTGGAAATCGGCCGCACCTGCGTCGACCCGGCGTACCGCAACGGCGGCACCATCGCCGTGCTCTGGGGCGAGTTGGCCGAAGTACTCAATCAGGGCGGCTACAGCTATCTGATGGGTTGCGCGAGCATTCCGATGCAGGACGGCGGCATTCAGGCCCACGCAATCATGCAGCGTTTGCGCGAACGTTATCTGTGCACCGAACACCTGCGGGCCGAGCCGAAAAATCCGCTGCCGACGCTGGATATCCCCTCCAACGTCATCGCCGAAATGCCGCCGCTGCTCAAGGCTTACATGCGCCTCGGTGCGAAGATCTGCGGCGAGCCGTGCTGGGACGAAGACTTCCAGGTCGCCGACGTGTTCATCCTGCTCAAGCGCGACGAACTCTGCCCGCGCTACGCCAGGCACTTCAAGGCGGCGGTGTGATGAGCCGGTTGCGGGTGTACGCGCGAATCGCGCGAGTGCTGCTGGTGGTGACGCTGGGATTGACCATGGCCAGCGTCTTCGGCGTGTTCGAACGCATCGGTCTGGCCCATTCGATGGAGCGGCGCCAGCGCTGGTCGCGCTTCTTCATGGCGCGGCTGAGCAACGCCCTGCCCTTTCGCGTGAGCGTGCACGGTGAGCTGCCGAAACAGCCGATGCTGTGGGTCAGCAATCACGTGTCGTGGACCGATATTCCGCTGCTGGGCATGCTCACGCCGCTGTCGTTTCTGTCCAAGGCGGAAGTGCGCACCTGGCCGGTGGCCGGTTGGCTCGCGGCCAAGGCCGGCAGTCTGTTCATCCGCCGTGGTTCGGGCGACAGCCAGTTGATCCGCAAACAGATGACCCGTCATTTGCAAACCGAACATTCACTGCTGATGTTCCCTGAAGGCACCACCACCGACGGCCGTTCGCTGCGCACTTTTCATGGTCGCCTGCTGTCGGCAGCGATCGATTCCGAGGTAATGCTGCAACCGGTGGCGATCCGTTACCTGCGCGAGGGCAAAATCGACACGCTGGCGCCGTTCATTGGTGACGACGATCTGCTCTCGCACTTGATGCGCCTGTTCAGCCATGACTGCGGCGATGTCGAAGTGCATCTGCTCAAACCGATTGCCTGTCAGGGCCGCGAGCGCGCGGCGCTGGCGTTCGAAGCGCAGCAGGCGGTGCAGAAGGTGTTGTTTGGATCGATTCCGGAAAGCCGACAATCGCCAATGCGCCCGGCAATTGCTGCCTGAAATACATTTCCATTGTAGGAGTGAGCCTGCTCGCGATAGCGGTCTGTCAGTGGATGCAACTGTGCCTGACAGACCGCTATCGCGAGCAGGCTCACTCCTACATTAGATTTTCGGTGGTTTGGCGTGCCGGGCGAAATCCTGCAATTGCGGGTAGAACAGGCTGAAGTCTTCGCTGAGCGGCTCATACAATCGTCGCAACTCCTGCATCGCTCCCGCCAACTCTTCAGGCCTCGTCAGGCGCCGCGAGATCCCGCGCAGGACCTGCTCCAGCACGGCAAATTCGCGATACGAACCCAGCCAGTCATTGGCAACCATGTGCGGCGCGATCTTCGCCAGCCGTTCCGGCAATTGCCGTTCGCGGGACAGCACCCGATAGACGTCTGCGGTGAACTGTTCCAGCGGTTGATCGGCATACAAACGCCAGTCCCGCGCCAGGCAGTGATCGAAAAACACATCGAGGACGATCCCGGCGTAGCGCCGCCGCGTTTCGGTAAACCGCCCCAAGGCAATGTCCACCAGCGGATGGCGATCAGTGAACACGTCGATCCGCCGATGCAGCGCAATCGCCGCTTCAACCTCCGGGTCGAACTGGCCCTGCAGACGACCTTTGACGAAGTCGCCATACAGGCTGCCGAGTAACTGACCGGGGCGCTGGCCGCCGAGATGCAAATGCGCGAGATAGTTCATGGGCGCAGCTTAGCACTGGGTTCGAACATTCAGCACCCTTGTATCGTTATAACCCGATATAGCGATTTACAAGATGCTCAGACCGTTTTCATATTGGTATATCGCGATCCAACGATTTAAAGTTCACCTCATCGCGATATATCGCTACTGCCCCCACGAGCCCACGCCATGAACCTCGACCTCGACGAAATAATAAAAGCCCTGGCGCACCCAGTACGGCGAGACATCCTCAACTGGCTGAAAGACCCGAAAAACGAATTCCCCGAGCAGTTGCACAACCACGAATACGGTATTTGCGCCGGGCAGATCGATCAGCGTTGCGGCCTGTCGCAATCAACCGTGTCGGCACACCTGGCGACCCTGCAGCGGGCCGGGCTGATCAGCAGCCAGAAGGCCGGGCAGTGGCATTTCTTCAAACGTAACGAGGACGTCATCCAGGCGTTTCTCAGCACCCTCAGTAAAGAGCTCTGACCCTTAACGTCAGCCAGCCGACAAGGAAAACTGCATGCCCCTTTCGCTCCTCATCCTCGCCCTGAGCGCCTTCGCCATCGGCACCACCGAGTTCGTCATCATGGGCCTGCTGCCCGACGTGGCGGCGGACCTCGGCGTATCGATTCCCGGTGCCGGCTGGCTGGTCACCGGTTACGCCCTGGGCGTGGCAATCGGTGCACCGTTCATGGCGCTGGCCACCGCGAAGCTGCCGCGCAAGGCCGCGCTGGTGGCGTTGATGGGCATCTTTATTGTCGGCAACCTGCTCTGCGCCATCGCCAGCGACTACAACGTGCTGATGTTTGCCCGGGTGGTCACGGCGCTGTGTCACGGTGCGTTCTTCGGCATCGGTTCAGTGGTGGCCGCCGGTCTGGTCGCGCCGAACAAACGTGCCTCGGCGGTGGCGTTGATGTTCACCGGTCTGACCCTGGCCAACGTGTTGGGCGTGCCGCTGGGCACCGCATTGGGTCAGGAAGCCGGCTGGCGTTCGACCTTCTGGGCGGTGACCGTCATCGGGGTGATCGCGCTGATCGGCCTGATCCGCTTCCTGCCGGCCAAGCGTGATGAAGAGAAACTCGACATGCGCGCTGAACTCGCCGCGCTCAAGGGCGCCGGCATCTGGCTGTCGCTGAGCATGACCGCACTGTTCGCCGCCTCGGTGTTCACCCTGTTCACCTATGTCGCCCCACTGCTCGGCGAAGTTACCGGCGTGTCGCCGCGTGGCGTGACCTGGACGCTGATGCTCATCGGTCTGGGCCTGACCGTCGGCAACATCATCGGCGGCAAACTCGCCGACAAAGGCATGGCCGCCACGCTGATCGGCGTGTTCATCAGCATGGCCGTGGTTTCCACGGTGCTGAGCTGGACCAGCGTTGCGCTGATCCCGACCGAGATCACCCTTTTCCTCTGGGCCACCGTCTGTTTCGCCGCTGTGCCGGCGCTGCAAGTCAATGTGGTGACCTTCGGCAAGGCTGCGCCAAATCTGGTCTCGACCCTGAACATCGGCGCCTTCAACGTCGGCAACGCCCTCGGCGCCTGGGTCGGCGGCAGCGTCATCGCCCACGGCTACGGCCTGACCAGCGTGCCACTGGCCGCCGCCGCACTCGCCGTACTGGCCCTGCTGGTGACCCTGATTACTTTCCGCCAGAACGGCAATGCCGAGCTGGCCGCTGCTTCCCACTGATCAACTTCCTTATCAAGAGAGACTTTTAGACATGGCGACTATTTTCGACCCGATCAAACTTGGCGACATCGAGCTGAACAACCGCATCATCATGGCCCCGCTGACCCGTTGCCGCGCCGACGAAGGTCGTGTGCCGAACGCGCTGATGGCCGAATACTACGTGCAGCGCGCCTCGGCCGGCCTGATCCTCAGCGAAGCCACTTCGGTAACGCCGATGGGCGTTGGCTACCCGGACACCCCGGGCATCTGGTCCAACGATCAAGTGCGTGGCTGGGCCAATGTGACCAAGGCGATTCACGGCGCCGGCGGAAAGATCTTCCTGCAACTGTGGCACGTTGGCCGCATCTCCCATCCTTCGTACTTGAACGGTGAAACGCCGGTTGCACCAAGCGCCATCCAGCCAAAGGGCCACGTCAGCCTGGTGCGCCCACTGGCCGACTACCCAACCCCGCGCGCCCTGGAAACCGCTGAAATCGCCGACATCGTCGACGCCTACCGCACCGGTGCAGAAAACGCCAAAGCCGCCGGTTTCGACGGCGTGGAAATCCATGGCGCCAACGGTTACCTGCTCGACCAGTTCCTGCAAAGCAGCACCAACCAGCGCACCGATCAGTACGGTGGCTCGCTGGAAAACCGTGCGCGCCTCTTGCTGGAAGTAACCGATGCCGCGATCGACGTCTGGGGCGCCGGCCGCGTGGGTGTGCACCTGGCACCGCGTGCCGACTCCCACGACATGGGCGATGACAACCTCGCTGAGACCTTCACCTATGTCGCTCGTGAACTGGGCAAGCGCGGCATCGCGTTCATCTGCTCACGGGAAAAAGAAGGCGCCGACAGCCTCGGCCCGCAACTGAAAGAAGCCTTTGGCGGCCCGTACATCGCCAACGAAAAATTCACCAAGGAAAGCGCCAACGAGTGGCTGGCCAGCGGTAAGGCTGACGCGGTGGCGTTCGGCGTGCCGTTCATTGCCAACCCGGATCTGCCCGCCCGTTTGCAGGCTGATGCGCCGTTGAACGAGCCGCATCCGGAAACTTTCTATGGCAAGGGTCCGGTGGGTTATATCGACTATCCGACGTTGTAATCACGCTGTAGCGCAGAAATAAGAAAGCCCCTGACTTGTGAGAGTCAGGGGCTTTTTGTTGTTCGGCTTCAGATTTGTTGCGTGGCACGACGCGTAGCCCCTCACCCCAGCCCTCTCCCGAGGGAGAGGGAGCCGATTTGCAGAGCTTTCAGAACCTGAGTTCGGCGGAGATATTCCAGGTCGGCGTATCTTGTAAGAGCAGCCCGGTCGGTCCCCTCTCCCTCTGGGAGAGGGCCAGGGTGAGGGGAAAGCGGCGAAACACGGTTTCACAAGAGCTACACAATTTCCCTACAAAATGCATGGCTCGCTGCGTTTAAACTCCCCGCCGCGATCATCAGCCATGGCGGCTGATTGACATCTCCCCGGGCAATTGCGCATTTTGTTTCATTTGCGCAGGCTCGGGCTCAGGCGCAGCATGTCCAGCCCGGTGTCGACCCAGCGTTCAGCCTCGGCGTGCAATTCGAAGCTGTCCGGGGCCAGCAGCCAGCCGTACAGCAGGCCGTCGATGTAGGCATGAATGCTGATGGCCGCGCGGGCAGTGTCGAGATCTTCCGGCAATTGGCCGCGATTCACCGCATTACGCAGGGTCAGGCCGATGCGCAGGTTGCAATCGAGACTGGCCGTCCGGCGCTGCTGGCGCAGATCGCACATTTCATCGGTGAACTCGCACTTATGAAAAAGAATTTCGTTGATGCGCCGGGTTTTCGGGTCCAGTGCAACTTGATGAAACAAATGAATCAGCAATTGCCGCATGCAACCGAGCGGGTCTGGCTCGTCTTCGCTTTCACTGGCCTTGGCCAGTTCATCCAGCGGTTCGTGCAGGCTGTCGAGCATGGCCTGCACCAGATCGGCCTTGTTGCTGAAATGCCAGTAGATGGCGCCACGCGTCACGCCGGCGAGGGTCGCGATGTCCGCCAGGGTGGTGCGGGCAACCCCCCTTTCATAGAAGGCTTTCTCGGCCGCTTCCAGAATCTGGCTGCGGGTTTCCTGAGCTTCCTCTTTGGTACGACGGACCATGGCAGTAAAACCTCAAACAGGATGTTTCAGGGATGGCTGAATATCCGCTGAATAAAGAGGGGGCGATCTCTCGTGAATCGACTCCCCGGCCTACAATTTCAAACCTTGCGACGACTTTTGTAACAGGGTGGATACGCGGCGCAGGTGTTTACAAACAACCATGAACGTAAGTATATTACTTAGCAAGCTACTTATCCACCCGGTGCCCGATTTTTACTCTTTCACACTTCTTGTGCGCTTCTCGCGCGCCTGACCCGAGGATCTTCATGCAATTCAAGCCAGCTGTTACCGCTCTGGTCACTGCCGTCGCCCTGGCATCGCTGCTCAGCGGATGTAAAAAGGAAGAAGCGGCCCCTGCCGCTCCGCCCCCTCAGGTCGGCGTCGTCACTCTGCAACCACAAGCCTTTACCCTCACCTCCGAGCTGCCGGGCCGCACCAGTGCGTTCCGCATCGCCGAAGTTCGCCCGCAGGTCAACGGCATCATTCTCAAGCGTCTGTTCAAGGAAGGCGCCGACGTCAAGGCCGGCCAGCAGCTGTATCAGATCGATCCGTCGGTCTATGAAGCGACGCTGAAAAGCGCCGAAGCCGAGCTGCGTTCGACCAAGTCGATCTCCGACCGCTACAAGCAACTGGTCGATGAGCAGGCCGTCAGCCGTCAGGAATACGACACTGCGCTGGCCAACCGCTTGCAATCGGAAGCGTCCCTTCAGAGCGCGCAGATCAACGTGCGTTACACCAAGGTCTATGCGCCGATCTCCGGCCGTATCGGCCGTTCCTCGGTGACCGAAGGCGCACTGGTCAGCAATGGTCAGGCCGACGCGATGGCGGTGATTCAACAGCTCGATCCGATCTACGTCGACGTCACCCAGTCGTCGGTGGAACTGCTGGAGCTGCGCCGCGAACTGGAAAGCGGCCGTCTGCAGAAGGCCGGCGACAACGCCGCGGCAGTCAAGCTGACCCTGGAAGACGGCAGCCAGTACAAGCTCGACGGCAAGCTGGAATTCTCCGAAGTCTCGGTTGACCAGACCACTGGCTCGGTGACCCTGCGCGCGGTGTTCCCGAACCCGGATCACACCCTGCTGCCAGGCATGTTCGTTCACGCCCAGCTGCAGGCCGGCGTCAACAGCGCAGCGATTCTCGCGCCGCAGCAAGGCGTGACCCGCGACCTCAAAGGCACCCCGACGGCACTGGTGGTCGGCGCTGACAACAAGGTCGAGCTGCGTCAGCTCAAGGCCAGCCGCACCGTCGGCAGCCAGTGGCTGATCGAAGACGGCCTGAAAGCCGGCGATCGTCTGATCACCGAAGGGCTGCAGTACGTCAAACCGGGCGTCGAGGTCAAAGCGACCGAGGCGACGAACGTCGGCACCAAGAACCCGGCCCCCGCACAGGCAGCTGACAAAGCCGCCGGCGGCAAAGGGGAGTAACCCATGTCAAAATTCTTCATCGACCGTCCGATTTTCGCCTGGGTGATCGCCCTGGTGATCATGCTGGTCGGGGCACTTTCGATCCTGAAATTGCCGATCAACCAATACCCGAGCATTGCGCCACCGGCCATTGCGATCCAGGTGACCTACCCAGGTGCGTCCGCACAAACCGTGCAGGACACCGTGGTCCAGGTCATCGAGCAACAGCTCAACGGTATCGACAACCTGCGTTATGTGTCGTCGGAAAGTAACTCCGACGGCAGCATGACCATCACCGCGACCTTCGAGCAAGGCACCAACTCCGACACCGCGCAGGTTCAGGTCCAGAACAAGCTGAACCTGGCCACCCCGCTGCTGCCGCAGGAAGTGCAGCAACAGGGTATCCGCGTGACCAAGGCAGTGAAGAACTTCCTGCTGGTGATCGGCGTGGTGTCGCGTGACGGCAGCATGACCAAGGACGACCTGTCCAACTACATCGTGTCGAACATGCAGGACCCGATCTCGCGAACTGCCGGTGTCGGTGACTTCCAGGTCTTCGGTGCGCAGTACGCGATGCGTATCTGGCTCGACCCGGCCAAGTTGAACAACTTCAACCTGACCCCGGTCGACGTGAAAAACGCCATTGCCGCGCAGAACGTTCAGGTTTCGTCCGGTCAGCTCGGTGGCTTGCCTGCTGTGCAGGGCCAGCAACTGAACGCGACGATCATCGGCAAGACCCGTCTGCAGACCGCCGAGCAGTTCAAGGAAATCCTCCTCAAGGTCAACAAGGACGGCTCGCAGGTTCGCCTCAAAGACGTCGCTGAAGTCGGTCTTGGCGGTGAGAACTACGCGATCAGCGCCCAGTTCAACGGCAGCCCGGCGTCCGGTCTGGCGGTGAAACTGGCCAACGGCGCCAACGCCCTCGACACCGCCAAAGCACTGCGCAACACCATCGACAGCCTCAAGCCGTTCTTCCCGCAAGGCATGGAAGTGGTGTTCCCGTACGACACCACCCCGGTGGTGACCGAGTCGATCAAAGGCGTGGTGCACACGCTGGTCGAAGCGATCGCGCTGGTGTTCCTGGTGATGTTCCTGTTCCTGCAGAACTTCCGCGCCACCGTCATCACCACGATGACCGTGCCAGTGGTACTGCTCGGTACGTTCGGCATCCTCGCCGCTGCCGGTTTCAGCATCAACACCCTGACCATGTTCGGCATGGTGCTGGCCATCGGTCTGCTGGTGGACGACGCCATCGTCGTGGTGGAGAACGTCGAGCGGGTGATGAGCGAAGAAGGCCTGTCGCCGAAGGAAGCGACGAAGAAGTCCATGGGACAGATCCAGGGCGCGCTGGTGGGTATCGCCCTCGTGCTCTCGGCGGTACTGCTGCCGATGGCATTCTTCAGCGGCTCCACCGGTGTGATCTACAAGCAGTTCTCGATCACCATCGTGTCGGCCATGGCCCTGTCGGTACTGGTTGCCTTGATCTTCACCCCGGCGCTGTGCGCGACCATGCTCAAGCCGATTCCGAAAGGCGAGCACGGTACCCCGAAGAAAGGTTTCTTCGGCTGGTTCAACCGCAACTTCGACCGTGGCGTACGCAGCTACGAGCGCGGCGTCGGCAACATGCTGACCCGCAAGGCTCCGTACCTGCTGGCGTACCTGCTGATCGTCGTGGGCATGATCTGGCTGTTCACCCGCATCCCGACCGCGTTCCTGCCGGAAGAAGACCAGGGCGTTCTGTTCGCTCAGGTGCAGACCCCGGCCGGTTCCAGTGCCCAGCGCACACAAGTGGTCGTGGACGAAATGCGTGAGTACCTGCTGCGTCCCAACAAGGACGGCGGTGAGGCGGACGCGGTGGCTTCGGTGTTCACCGTGACCGGCTTCAACTTCGCTGGCCGTGGGCAGAGCTCGGGTATGGCGTTCATCATGCTCAAGCCGTGGGGCGAACGTAACGCCGATAACAGCGTGTTCAATCTCGCTGCGCGTGCCCAGCAACACTTCTTCAGCTTCCGCGACGCGATGGTGTTTGCCTTCGCCCCGCCAGCGGTTCTGGAATTGGGTAACGCCACCGGTTTCGACGTGTTCCTGCAGGACCGTGCCGGTATCGGTCACGAAAAACTGATGGAAGCGCGTAACCAGTTCCTCGGCATGGCGGCGCAAAGCAAGGTGCTGACCCAGGTGCGTCCGAACGGCCTGAACGATGAACCGCAGTTCCAGCTGGAAATCGATGACGAGAAGGCCAGTGCCCTCGGCATCACCATCAGCGACATCAACAACACCCTGTCGATCGCGCTGGGCAGTAGCTACGTCAACGACTTCATCGACCGTGGTCGGGTGAAGAAAGTCTACGTGCAGGGCCAACCGGACTCGCGCATGAGCCCGGAAGACCTGAAGAAGTGGTACGTGCGCAACGCCGAAGGCACCATGGTTCCGTTCTCGGCATTCGCCAAGGGCGAGTGGGTCTACGGTTCGCCGAAACTGGCGCGCTACAACGGTGTGGAAGCGGTCGAGGTCCTCGGGGCTCCGGCGCCGGGCTACTCCACCGGTGAAGCGATGGCCGAAGTCGAAGCGATTGCCAAGAAGCTGCCGTCCGGTGTCGGTATCTCCTGGACCGGTCTGTCCTACGAGGAACGTCTGTCCGGCTCGCAAGCGCCAGCGCTGTACGCCCTGTCGCTGCTGATGGTGTTCCTGTGTCTGGCGGCGCTGTATGAAAGCTGGTCGATTCCGATCGCGGTCATGCTCGTGGTACCGCTGGGGATCATCGGTGCACTGATGGCGACCAGTCTGCGCGGTCTGTCCAACGACGTGTACTTCCAGGTAGGCCTGTTGACGACCATCGGTCTGGCGGCTAAAAACGCCATTCTGATCGTCGAATTCGCCAAGGAACTGCATGAACAGGGACGCACCCTGCGTGAAGCGGCAATCGAAGCCTGCCGCATGCGTCTGCGCCCGATCATCATGACCTCGCTGGCCTTCGTCCTCGGCGTGGTACCGCTGGCGATTTCCACCGGCGCCGGTTCAGGCAGTCAACATGCGATCGGTACCGGCGTGATTGGCGGTATGCTCACGGCCACGATCCTGGCGATCTTCTGGGTCCCACTGTTCTTCGTTACTGTGTCGTCGATCGGTCAGCGCAAAAAGACCGACGCGGATGAGACTACTGAAACTCCTAAAGAGGCTGGCCAATGAGCAAGTCGCTACTCTCCATCGCAGTCGCCGCCTTCGTGCTGAGCGGTTGCTCGCTGATACCTGACTATCAGCAGCCTGAGGCTCCGGTCGCAGGCCAGTACCCGCAGGGGCCGGCGTATTCGCCGGCCCAGGCTCCGGCGCAAGCCGCGGCCGAACAGGGCTGGAAGCAGTTTTTCCATGACCCTGCCCTGCAGCAGCTGATCCAGGTCGCCCTGGAAAACAACCGCGACCTGCGTGTCGCGGCGCTGAACATCGACGCTTACGCGGCGCAGTACCGCATCCAGCGCGCCGACCTGTTCCCGGCGGTGTCGGCCACTGCCGCCGGCAGCCGCCAGCGTCTGCCGGCCCGTGCCTCGCAGACCGGCGAGTCGACTATCAGCAGCTCCTACTCGGCCACGGTCGGGGTCAGCGCCTACGAACTCGACCTGTTCGGTCGAGTGCGCAGCCTGAGCGAGCAAGCGCTGCAACAATACTTCGCCACTGAAGAAGCACGTCGCAGCACACAGATCAGTCTGGTGGCCAACGTCGCCAATGCTTACCTCACCTGGCAGGCGGACAAGGAACTGCTCAAGCTGACTCAGGACACCCTCGGTGCCTTCGAAGAAAGCTACAAGCTGACCAGCCGCAGCAACGAAGTCGGTGTGGCTTCGGCGCTGGATCTGGCGCAGTCGCGCACTTCCGTGGAAAACGCCCGGGCACAATTGGCGCGTTACACCCGCCAAGTCGCGCAGGACGAAAACAGCCTGACCCTGCTGCTCGGCACCGGTATTCCGGCCAATCTGCAAGCGGCCAAACCGCTGGCCGACGACCTGCTCAGCGACGTGCCGGCCGGCCTGCCTTCGGATCTGCTGCAACGTCGTCCGGACATTCTGCAGGCCGAGTACAACCTGAAGGCGGCCAACGCCAACATCGGCGCGGCCCGTGCAGCGTTTTTCCCGAGCATCAGCCTGACCGCCAACGCGGGTAGCCTGAGCCCGGATCTGTCCGGCCTGTTCAAGGGCGGCTCGGGGACGTGGCTGTTCCAGCCGCAGATCAACCTGCCGATCTTCAACGCCGGCAGCCTGCGCGCCAGCCTCGACTACGCCAAGATCCAGAAGGACATTGGCGTGGCGAATTACGAGAAGTCGATTCAGACAGCCTTCCAGGAAGTCGCCGACGGCCTCGCTGCACGCCAGACCTACACCGAGCAGTTGCAAGCGCAGCGTGACTTCGTCCAGGCCAACCAGGATTACTACCGCCTGGCCGAACGTCGCTACCGCATCGGCGTCGACAGCAACCTGACCTTCCTCGATGCCCAGCGTCAGTTGTTCAGCGCGCAACAGGCACTGATCACCGACCGCCTCGCGCAGCTGACCAGTGCGGTCAACCTGTACAAGGCCTTGGGCGGTGGCTGGAATGCGCAGACCGCGCAGAACGAACCGCTGAAAGAAGAAGCGCCGAAGATGAAGCTGTTCTGATCATCGGCTGAATACATCAAGCCCACCTTATTGGTGGGCTTTTTGTTGCCTGTCGGAAAGGTTTGGCGGCCGAACTGGCCTCTTCGCGAGCAGGCTCGCTCCCACAGGGAAACGCATTCCAATTGTGGGAGCGAGCCTGCTCGCGAAGAGGACCTCACACTCACCCCTAATCCGGAGGAATCTTGCGTTCGATAACCGCCCAAAACCCGCTTTTCCCAATTGAATCCAATCATCCGCGCCCCGCACCATTCGACCCAGAAAACCAATAACAACAAGGTTCGACCCCATGCTCCAGCGCCCTGCCCCGCCCGGCTGACCGCCACGCTCCACCTCAGACTCGCATCACTTTGCCTGCGCCGCACCCGCCGCGACAGCGCAGCCGTTCGGCCTAAAAAACAAGAGAGACCCAAGTCCATGACAGTTTTCCCTGTGCCTTATGCATTGCCCGGTGTGATCGCCCTGGCCGTCGCCGGTCTGGCCCTGCCAGCCAGCGCCGAAGAAGGTGGCTTCGTCGAAGGCGCCAAGGTCAACCTCAACCTGCGCAACTTCTACATCAACCGCAATTTCACCAATCCGACCAAGGCCCAGGGCAAGGCTGAGGAGTGGACGCAGAGTTTCATCCTCGACGCGAAATCCGGCTTCACCCAAGGCACCGTCGGTTTCGGCATGGACGTGCTCGGGCTGTATTCGGTCAAGCTTGACGGCGGCAAAGGCACGGGCGGTACGCAGTTGTTGCCACTGGACCATGACGGTCGCCCGGCGGACAACTTCGGTCGCACCAACGTCGCGTTCAAGGCCAGACTCTCGCAGACCGAGGTCAAGGTTGGCGAATGGATGCCAGTGCTGCCGATCCTGCGTTCGGACGACGGTCGTTCGTTGCCGCAGACTTTTCGTGGCGGCCAGATCACTTCGAAGGAAATCGCTGGCCTGACCCTCTATGGCGGCCAGGTCCGCGCCAACAGCCCGCGCGACGACAGCAGCATGAGCGACATGTCGATGACCGGCAAAGCCGCGTTCACCTCTGACCGTTTCAACTTCCAGGGCGGCGAATACCTGTTCAACGACAAGCGCACGCAGATCGGCTTATGGAACGCGCAGCTCAAGGACATCTACAGCCAGCAGTACCTCAACGTGCTGCATAGCCAGCCGCTCGGCGACTGGACGCTGGGCGCCAACCTCGGCTTTTTCTATGGCAAGGAAGATGGCAGCGCCCGCGCCGGCGATCTCGACAACAAGACTTGGTACGGGATGTTTTCCGCCAAATACGGCGGCAACACGTTCTACGTCGGCCTGCAGAAACTGACCGGCGACAGCGCGTGGATGCGGGTCAACGGCACCAGCGGCGGCACCCTCGCCAACGACAGCTACAACGCCAGTTATGACAACGCTCAGGAACGCTCCTGGCAACTGCGCCACGACTACAATTTCGCCGCCATGGGCATCCCCGGTCTGACCCTGATGAACCGCTACATCAGCGGCGACAACGTGCACACCGGGACGATTACCGACGGCAAGGAATGGGGTCGCGAATCGGAACTGGGTTACACGGTGCAGAGCGGCACGTTGAAAGACTTGAATGTCAGATGGCGCAACTCGACCATGCGCCGGGATTTCAGCAATAACGAGTTTGATGAGAACCGCTTGATCGTCAGCTACCCGATCAGCCTGCTCTAACTACCGGCCCTTGTAGGAGCTGCCGAAGGCCGCGATCTTTTGATCTTGTTTTTAAAAAATCAAAATCAAAAGATCGCAGCCTTCGGCAGCTCCTACACGGGTACGCATTCCAACTGTGGGAGCGAGCCTGCTCGCGAAGGCGATGGCTCAGGCAACATCAATCCCGGGATTCAACACCCAATTCATCCCAAACCGATTCCGCCAGATGAAACGTCGCATTCGCCGCCGGAATCCCGCAGTAGATCGCGCTCTGCATGATCACTTCCTTGATCTCGCCACGGCTGACGCCATTATTGGCCGCGGCGCGCAGGTGCAGTTTCAGTTCGCCTTCGCGGTTCATGCCGATCAGCATGGCGATGGTGATCAGGCTGCGGGTGTGCCGGGGCAGGCCCGGGCGGGTCCAGATGTCGCCCCAGGCGTGGCGGGTGATCATTTCCTGAAATTCCGAGTTGAACTCGGTCAGCGTGGTCAGGCTGCGATCGACGTGGGCATCACCCAGTACCGCGCGGCGCACTTGCATGCCATCGTCGTAACGTTGTTTCTCGTCCACAAAATCTTCCTCACTGAGCTCGCAAAAACGCCAGCACCCGGTCGCTGAAGTCGGCGCCGGCCTGCACGTTGGACAAATGCGCCGCATAGAACTCGGCGTACTCGGCGCCGCGCACATGGTCGCGGATGAAATGCCCGCCGGACGGCGGCGTCACCGCATCTTCGCTGCCGGCAATCACCAGCAACGGCACATTGATCGAAGCCAGTTGTTCACGGAAATCGGCATCGCGCACCGCCGCGCAATTGGCCGCATAGCCCTGCGGATTGGTCGCGGCGAGCATGTCGGTAATCTTCTTCGCCGCCTCGGGATGCGCCGCCGAAAAGTCCGGAGTAAACCAGCGCGCGATCGAGGCATCACGCAGCGCGACCATCGCCGCCGGGCCGTCGCGCAACACGGTTTCGATGCGTGGATTCCACACCGACGGATCACCGATCTTCGCTGCGGTGTTGCAGACGATCAGCTTGTGCAAACGATGCCCGGCGTTAATACCCAGCCACTGACCGATCAGCCCGCCCATCGACAGTCCGCAAAAATGCGCGCGCTCGATGTGCAGCGCATCCAGCAGACCAAGCACGTCGTGGCCCAGTTGCTCGATGCTGTAAGGCCCTTCGGTGACCAGCGATTGTCCGTGGCCGCGAGTGTCGAAACGCAGCACGCGAAAATGCTCGGTGAACGCAGGCATCTGCGCATCCCACATGTGCAGGTCGGTGCCCAGCGAGTTGGACAGCACCAGCACCGGCGCATCGGCCGGGCCTTCTATTTGATAATGCAGTTCGCCATCGGCGAGTTGAACGAAAGCCACAGC
The DNA here is from genome assembly GCF_020736465.1 of Pseudomonas sp. HN2. Taxonomy (NCBI): domain Bacteria; kingdom Pseudomonadati; phylum Pseudomonadota; class Gammaproteobacteria; order Pseudomonadales; family Pseudomonadaceae; genus Pseudomonas; species Pseudomonas sp. HN2. Next base: position 1,443,843 of record NZ_CP085885.1, on the reverse strand, counting down.
CCTCTCCTTCAGACAGTCAAAGCGTTGTGTTCGGCCACCGCGCGCTCGACCCAGACTTGCGCCTGACCGAGGTAATGCGCCGGGTTCAGAAGATCATCGAGTTCAGCACCGCTGAGTTCGGCGGTGACTTGCGGCTCGTCACCGAGTACGGCGCGCAAATGGCGTTGTTCGGCCACCGCGCGCTTGCAGCATTGTTCGAGCAGATGATGCGCGGTGTCGCGGCCCACTCGTTGCGCGAGGACGATACTCACCGCTTCGGCCAGCACCAGGCCTTGAGTCAGTTCAAGATTGCTGGCCATGCGTGCGGCGTCGACCTCCAGGCCATCGGCGAGCAAACGCGCCTGCTGCAGCGAACCGGACACCAGGCAGCAGATTTCCGGCAGGGTTTCCCATTCGGCGTGCCACAAACCGAGGCTGCGCTCGTGTTCCTGGGGCATGGCGCTGAACAGTGTCGATACCAGCCCCGGCACCCGCGTTGCCGCGCCGATCAGCACCGCCGCGCCGACCGGGTTGCGCTTGTGCGGCATGGTCGACGAACCGCCCTTGCCCGGTGCGGCGGGTTCGAACACTTCCGCCGCCTCGGTCTGCATCAACAGGCTGATGTCGCGACCGAATTTGCCGAGGCTGCCGGCAATCAAGCCAAGCACCGCGCCGAACTCGACGATGCGATCGCGCTGGGTGTGCCACGGTTGCTCGGGCAGGCTCAGTTGCAGTTCTTCGGCCAGCGCTTGAGCAATCGGCAACCCCTGCTCGCCCAGCGCCGCGAGCGTGCCGGACGCGCCACCGAATTGCAGCACCAGCAGCCGTGGCTTGAGTTCTCGCAGACGCTGGCGGCTGCGCGTCATAGCGCCCAGCCAACCGGCGATCTTCATGCCCAGCGTCACTGGCGTCGCGTGTTGCAGCCAGGTGCGCCCGGCCAATGGTGTGGTGGCGAAACGTTGTGCCTGGGCGGCAAGTGAGTCGGCCAGATGCGCCAGTTGGTCTTCGATCAGCGCCAGCGCCTGACGCAATTGCAGGACCAGCCCGGAATCCATCACGTCCTGACTGGTCGCGCCCAGATGCACATAGCGCTCGGCTTCGGCATCGCTCGAGGCGATCTGTTTGCCCAACGCCTTGACCAGCGGAATCGCCGAATTGCCGGCCGTGGCAATCGCCTCACCCAATGCGGCGAAGTCATACAGGTGCGCATCGCACGCTGCGGCGATCGGTGCCACGGCCGAAGAAGGAATCAACCCGACCCGCGCTTCGGCCCGGGCCAGCGCCGCTTCGAAATCGAGCATCGCCTGCACCCGGCCCTGATCGCAGAACACCTCGCGCATATCGCGGGCGGTGAAGTAGGCATCGAACAATTGATTGCCCGGTCGCTGAGTCATAAACAGTCCTTGCCGGCGCGGGCCAGAACGGCCCGCGCACTTCGGGTTAGAGATCGTGGTGCAAATACTTCGCCTGCTTGGGCAACCGCAGACTGAACAGGAAGGCCACCGCCATCATCGCCGTGACGTACCAGTAGAAGGCGTTTTCCATACCGCCGGCCTTGAGGCTCAGGGCGACGAATTCCGCCGAGCCGCCGAAGATTGCATTGGCCACCGCGTAAGCCAGGCCGACACCCAGGGCGCGCACTTCCGGCGGGAACATCTCGGCTTTCACCAGACCGCTGATCGAGGTGTAGAAACTGACGATCGCCAGCGCCAGGGTGATCAGCACGAAGGCGAGGAACGGACTGCTGATGCTTTTCAGGCTGAGCAGGATCGGCACGGTGAACAACGTGCCGAGGGCGCCGAACCAGAGCATCGAGTTGCGCCGGCCGATCTTGTCGGCAAGCATGCCGAACAGCGGCTGCATGCACATATACAGGAACAGCGCGCCGGTCATGATGTAGCTGGCGGTCTTGGCGTGCATGCCGGCGGTGTTCACCAGGTATTTCTGCATGTAGGTGGTGAAGGTGTAGAAAATCAGCGAGCCGCCAGCGGTGTAGCCGAGCACGGTGATGAACGCCGCCTTGTGATCGCGGAACAGTGCGGTGATGCTCCCGGCATCCTTGTGTGCACGGGTTTCTTCGTTGGTGGTTTCCTTCAGCGAACGACGCAGGAACAGCGAAATCAGCGCCGCCACCGCACCGACCACGAACGGAATGCGCCAGCCGTAGGCGCGCAGATCTTCTTCAGTGAGGAACTGTTGCAGCACCACCACCAGCGACACCGCCAGCAGTTGCCCGCCGATCAGCGTCACGTACTGGAACGAAGCGAAGAAACCACGCTGGCCCTTGAGCGCGACTTCGCTCATGTAGGTCGCGGTGGTGCCGTACTCGCCGCCGACCGACAGGCCTTGCAGCAAGCGCGCAAACAACAACAGCACCGGCGCCCAGACGCCGATGTCCTTGTACGTTGGCAAGCAGGCGATCAGCAACGAGCCGAAGCACATCATCAGGATCGAGATGAGCATCGAATTCTTGCGCCCGTGCTTGTCAGCAACGCGGCCGAAAACCCAGCCACCAATCGGCCGCATCAGGAACCCGGCAGCGAACACGCCAGCGGTGTTGACCAGTTGCACGGTAGGGTTATCGGAGGGGAAAAACGCCGGGGCGAAATAGATCGCGCAGAAGGCGTAGACGTAGAAGTCGAACCATTCGACGAGGTTGCCGGACGAAGCGCCGACAATGGCGAAAATGCGCTTGCTGCGCTCTTCACCGGTGTAATGGGAGGTGGGCGTTGTCATTGTTTTTTCACTCGATAGGGACAGTCACAGTCTAGACATACTTTGCAACAGTCCCGTTCCACAGTTCCATCTGCAACACAGTTCCCTTGTAGGAGTGAGCCTGCTCGCGATGGCGGTGTGTCATTCAGACCATTTAAATCTGACACACCGCCATCGCGAGCAGGCTCACTCCTACAGGGATTGATGGTGTTCTTTCAATAATCGAAGAACACCGTCTCGGCATCAGTGCCCTGCAGAATCACGTTCCACTGGTAAACACCGGACGCATCCTGCTTCGCCAGCAACGTTGCGCGACGCTCTGCCGGCACACACTCCAGCAACGGATCAGCAACGTTCGCCGCTTCGCCTTCAAAATAAATACGGGTCAGCAGATGCTTGACCAAGCCACGCGCAAACACCAGCACCACCAGATGCGGCGCCTGGGTCGAGCCTTTCAAGCCGGGCACGGTGCCGGGTTTGATCGTGGTGAAACGGAAGCGCCCTTCGGCGTCCACCGGCACCCGACCGAAGCCTTCGAAATTCGGATCGAGCGGTTTGTCCTGCTGGTCTTCCGGGTGGTCATATTTGCCGACGGCGTTGGCCTGCCAGACTTCCAGCATGGCGTCGTTGACGACATCGCCATTGCCGTCGACCACCTGGCCGGTGATCGCCACGCGCTCGCCAAGGGTCAGCTCGTTGGCCAGGGTTTCGCGGTTCAGCCAGGTCAGGCCGATGTGGTAATACGGCCCGACGGTGTGGGACGTGGTCGCATAGAGGGTCATCTTATTTCTCCATCGGCGTGGCTTCACGCCCGCGCAGCACGATGTCCCAACGGTAACCGAGGGCGTAGGACGGAATGGTTTTTTCCAGATCGAAGCTGGCGATCAGGCGTTCCTTGGCCGAGGTGTCCGGCACGCAGTTGTAGATCGGGTCATACGCGAGCAACGGATCGCCGGGGAAGTACATTTGCGTGACCAGACGCGTAAGGATGCTCGGCCCGAACAGCGAAAAGTGGATGTGCGCCGGGCGCCAGGCGTTGTGGTGGTTGCCCCACGGGTAAGCCCCGGGCTTGATGGTCTGGAACTGGTACCAGCCGTCGGCATCGGTAACGGTGCGGCCGGTGCCGGTGAAGTTCGGGTCCAGCGGCGCGTCGTGCAGGTCGCGGGCGTGGTTGTAGCGACCGGCGGCGTTGGCCTGCCAGATCTCCACGAGAATCCCCGGCACCGGCAGCCCGTCTTCATCGAGCACACGGCCGTGAATAATGATGCGCTCGCCCAACGGCTCGCCGGCGTGCTGCGCGGTCAGGTCGTTGTCTTTCTCGGCAACGTGCTCGGCGCCGATGGTCGGACCGGTGATTTCCGAGAGTGAATGGGGCAGATACACCAAAGGCTTGGACGGCGAGCGCAGGTTGGTGGATTGATAAGTCGGGTGCAGGTAGTCAGGCTGAGTGCCTGCCTGTGGGCGACGGTAACCAGGCTTGTCAGTCATTTCGCTTTCCTCAATTCTTGTAAGTGCCGCAGCGCGTCAGACGCGTTCGATGGCCAGGGCCAAACCCTGGCCAACACCGACGCACATGGTCGCCAGACCTTTCTTGCCACCGGTCTTTTCCAACTGATGCAGGGCAGTCAGCACCAGTCGTGCGCCGCTCATGCCCAATGGGTGACCGAGGGCAATCGCGCCACCGTTCGGGTTGACCTGCGCAGCGTCATCCGCCAGACCCAGCTCACGCAGCACCGCCAAGCCTTGGCTGGCAAACGCCTCATTGAGTTCGATCACGTCAAAATCGCTGACCGCTACGCCGAGGCGCTCGGTCAGTTTGCGCACCGCTGGCACCGGGCCGATGCCCATCACCCGCGGTGCGACGCCGGCGCTGGCCATGCCGAGCACTTTCGCGCGGGCGGTCAGGCCGTGTTTTTTCACCGCTTCAGCCGAGGCAAGTATCAGCGCCGCGGCGCCATCGTTAACGCCAGAGGCATTGCCGGCGGTGACGGTTTTGTCCGCGCCGTTGACCGGTTTCAGTCTGGCCAGCGCTTCGATCGTGGTGTCAGCGCGCGGATGTTCGTCCTGGCTGACCACGGTTTCGCCCTTTTTATGAGCGATGCGCACTTCGACGATTTCTTCAGCGAAGTAACCGGCGGCCTGAGCGGCGGCGGTACGTTGCTGGCTGCGCAGGGCAAAGGCGTCCTGATCTTCGCGCGAGACTTTGTAGTCGTCGGCGACGTTGTCAGCGGTTTGCGGCATGGCATCGACGCCGTACTGCGCCTTCATCAGCGGGTTGATGAAACGCCAGCCGATGGTGGTGTCTTCCAGTTTCATGTTGCGCGAGAACGCCGCATCAGCCTTGCCCATCACGAACGGCGCGCGGGACATCGACTCGACGCCGCCGGCAATTGCCAGCTCCATTTCGCCGCTGGCGATCGCACGAAACGCAGTGCCGATGGCGTCCATGCCCGAAGCGCAAAGACGATTGAGGGTCACGCCGGGCACGCTGTCCGGCAGACCGGCGAGCAGCAGCGCCATGCGTGCAACGTTGCGGTTGTCTTCGCCGGCCTGGTTGGCGCAGCCGAGGAACACCTCATCGACTGCATTCCAGTCCACCGATGGATTGCGCTCCATCAAGGCTTTGATCGGCACGGCGGCCAGGTCATCGGCGCGAACGGCGGACAGTGCGCCGCCGAAACGGCCGATGGGGGTGCGAATCGCGTCGCAGATATACACGTCACGCATCATGCTTCTCCCGGTGCCTGACCGTGGGCGGCGGCGGTGCGCGCTTCAAGATCACGCAGCGCGGTCAGCTCGACTTCGGTCGGCTCAGCAGTGGTTTCAACGGATTCGGCAAAACGGATCGCCCAACCGGTGGCGGCGACCACTTGCTCGCGGGTCACGCCCGGATGCAACGCGGTGACCACGAACTCGTTAGTGCCCTCCTCCGGTTCCATGATGCACAGGTCGGTGATGATCCCCACCGGCCCGGCACCCGGCAGGCCCAGACGTTTGCGCGAATCGCCACCCTCGCCGTGACCGACGGAGGTGATGAAATCGAGTTTGTCGACAAACGAACGCGCCGACTGTTTAAGGATGATCAGCACGCTTTTCGCCGAACCGGCAATCTCCGGCGCGCCACCGGCACCCGGCAGACGCACTTTCGGCGCGTGGTAGTCGCCGACCACGGTGGTGTTGATGTTGCCGAAACGGTCAACCTGCGCGGCGCCGAGAAAACCGACGTCGATGCGTCCGCCCTGCAGCCAATAGCGAAAAATCTCACCGGTCGGCACGACGGTGTCGGCGGTTTCGGCCAGCTCGCCGTCACCGATGGACAGTGGCAGCACGCTCGGCTTGGCGCCAATCGGGCCGGATTCGTAGATCAGCACCACGTCCGGCGATGAAGTGAGACGCGCAAGGTTGGCGGCTTTCGACGGCAGGCCGATGCCGACGAAGCACACCGAGCCGTTCTTCAGGCGCCGGGCCGCAGCGACGGTCATCATTTCATTGGTGGTGTAAGTCATTACTTGGCCTCCGAAGCAGCGGCCAACTTGGCCTGGAATTCGCTGAAATCAGCGCAGCCATGGATGTATTCGTTGATCCACGCGGTAAACGTCTCACGGTCACGGGCGATCGGATCCCACGCCTGATAGAAACGATTGTCACGCTCGGTGTAACCGTGGGCGTAGGACGGATGCGCGCCACCCGGTACATGGCAGACCGCGCTCAAGGCCCAGGTCGGCAGTACACAGGCGTTCATCGGTGCGTTGAGGTCGTCGACGATTTCTTCCACGGTGACGATGCAGCGCTTGGCCGCCAGCGCGGCTTCTTTCTGCACGCCAAGAATGCCCCAGAGCAGAACATTGCCCTTGCGGTCGGCCTTCTGTGCATGAATCACGGTGACGTCGGGGCGTACCGATGGCACTGCCGCCAGCACTTCGCCGGTGAACGGGCAGGTCACGGTTTTGATCAGCGGATTGACCTTCGGCAGGTCGGAACCGGCGTAGGCACGCAGCACCGCGAACGGCAGGCCGGACGCGCCAGCGACATAGGCATTGGCGAGGTCGGCATGGCTGTGCTCTTCGATTTCCAGGGCGTGCGGCCATTGCTTCTCGACCGCGTCACGCAGACGGTGCAGCGAGCCCACACCCGGGTTGCCGCCCCAGGAGAAAATCAGTTTGCGCGCACAACCGGCGCCGATCAGTTGGTCGTAGATCAGGTCCGGCGTCATCCGCACCAGCGTCAGATCTTTCTTGCCCTGACGAATGATTTCATGACCCGCTGCCGTAGGGATCAGGTGAGTGAAGCCTTCGAGGGCGACGGTATCGCCGTCGTTGACGAATTGCTTCACCGCGTCGTGCAGCGAAAGGATCTCAGCCATGGAGCAGGCTCCTGTTCTTTTGTAAGGAATCGCCAGTGATAAAAAGGCGCGAGGTTCAGCGCCGGAGTCACTGAAGATTAAGCCTGGGAAAATCGCCAAACAATCCGATAATCGACTGAGTGTTCGTTTATCGAACGGATTGTTGCTTCCCTATCGGTTCGTGTCGCCTGCAAAAGATCGCAGCCTTCGGCAGCTCCTACATTTGAAATGCATTCCCCTGTAGGAGCTGCCGAAGGCTGCGATCTTTTCGCTCTAAATGAAAATATCAGGTGGCATCGGCGTGACTGACCATGCCCTTGATCAGCACCGCCGCCGTGGCCAAACCGGCCGGGATCACCAGTGCGGTCAGCACCTGCTCGAAATTCCAGCCCAGGCCGAGCAAGGTCGCGCCCATCCACGCGCCAAGGATCGCGCCAAAGCGGCCAATGCCGAGCATCCACGACACCCCGGTCGCGCGGCCCTGAGTCGGGTAGAAGCGGGCTGCCAGCGACGGCATCGCCGATTGCGCGCCGTTCACACACATGCCCGCCACCAGCACCAGCGTCGCCAGCAAGGTGATGTTGCCCAGGCTCTGCCCTACCGCGTAGGCAAATATTCCGGCCAGCAGGTAGAAAATGCCGATGACCTTGTGCGGATTGAAGCGGTCCATCGCCCAGCCCACCGCGACCGCACTCAACACGCCGCCGAACTGGAACAACGCACCGATAAACGCAGCCTGCTCCATGCTCGCGCCGCTGTCGCGCATCAGCGTCGGCAACCAACTGGTCAGCAGGTAGACGATCACCAGGCCCATGAAATAGGTCAGCCACAACAGCAGCGTGCCAGTGCTGTAAGTGCCGGAGAAAATCACCGCGAAGACATTGCGCGCCTTGACGGTTTTCTGTTCCGGCACACTGAAGCTCGAAGCCTGAGCGACGGTGATCGGATCGATCGGTGCCAGGGTCTTGCGCACTTTGTCGGTGCCACGGTTGCGCACCACCAGATAACGCGCCGATTCCGGCAGCCAGAACAGCAGCACAACCGCGAGGATCAGCGGCAGGATCCCGCCGATCATCAGCAAGGCGTGCCAGCCGAACGCCGGGATCAATTTTGCCGAGATGAAACCACCGCCGGCCATGCCGAGGTTGAAGCCGCAGAACATGCTCGTCACCAGCAGCGACTTCTTGCGCTCCGGGGTGTATTCCGAGAGCAGCGTGGTGGCGTTGGGCATGCCCGCACCGAGACCGAGCCCGGTCAGGAAGCGCAACACCAGCAGTTGTTCGACGTTGGTGCTGTACGCCGAGGCCAGACTGAAGCCGCCGAACAGAATCACCGCGCCAACGAGTACGACTTTTCGTCCGAAGCGGTCAGCCAGAGGGCCGGAGCCGAGGGCACCGAAGACCATGCCGATCAGCGCGGCACTCATCACCGGGCCGAGGCTGGCGCGATCGATACCCCAGTCCTGCGACAGCGCCGGGGCGATGAAGCCCATGGCGGCAGTGTCGAGACCATCGAGAAATACGATCAGGAAACACAGGATCACCACCCGCCGCTGATAGCGCGAGATCGGTTGAGCGTTGATGAAGGTCTGCACATCGAGGCAGTTACCCACAGCGGACTGAGGCTGGTTCATTATTTTTATTCCACGCAAAAAAACGCAGTCGAACGGCGGCCGGCCAGAGCACGGCACGGTCACAAGAAAAGAAGGTTGTAATCAGGCGTTGCGCGGGACCCGGCAACAACGGGTGAAACACAGACAGACGGGGATCGGGCGCATGGTGAGTTGCCTCTTGTCATTATTATCGTGGTCGACAGTCCGGCGGGCTCATACACGTCAGCACCGGATGACGCTGCCGCGACATTAATGATCCGAGGGTTTTAGCGTCAATTCGATAAACGCAACACTGTGCGTTTATCGAACAGCTTCCTCAGGCGAACAACTGCGCGCTGAGGTCGCGACTGGCGCTGAGCAGGCCCGGCAGAAAGCGCTGCTCCAACTCGGCGCGACTGACCCGGCCGGCGTGGGTGCTGACATTCAGCGCCGCGACCACTTGCCCGGAGGCGTCGTACACCGGCACGGCGATCGAGCGCAGGCCCTGTTCCAGTTCCTGATCGACAATGCACCAGCCCTGCTGACGCACTTGCTGCAAACACTCAAGCAAAGCGTCGGGCGTGTGAATGGTGCGGCTGGTCTTGGCGACGAGTTCAGCGTGGTCGAGGTATTCGCCCAGCGACGTGTCATCCAGCGCTGCCAACAGAATCCGGCCCATCGACGTGCAATACGCAGGGAGACGCCCGCCGACTGAAAGGTCTACCGAGATCAACCGCTGCGTGGTCGCCGAGCGGGCAATGTAGAGAATGTCATCGCCCTCCAGCGTCGCCATGTTGCAGGCTTCGTGCAGTTGCTCGCTCATGCGGTCGAGATAGGGCTGGGCGGAAACGGCGAGCGGCGTCGAGGACAAATAGGCGTGGCCGAGGGTCAGCACCTTCGGCAGCAACGAATAGGTACGGCCGTCGGTGGTGGCGTAGCCGAGCTTGATCAGCGTGTGCAGGCAACGGCGCACGGCGGCGCGGGGAATTTCCGTGCGATGGCTGATCTGTGCAATGGTCAGGTGACGCTTGCGTTCCTGAAATGCCTGCACCACCGCGAGGCCACGGGCCAGCGAGGTCATGAAATCCGGATCACCGGTCAGCGCCTGAATGCGCTTGGCCGGCGAGGCGACGATGGGCGGCGCCACCGACGTGAAGGAGTTGCGCATTTGATCGTTCATTTCTTGTCCTTGTCCGGCACGCATCAATGCCTAGTCAAACGGCTCGCCGCGCGATGCACAAGCACCGGGGCACCAACATTGGGCGATTATCGAACCGCCGACCGATAATCGCAATCCAGCGCAGCGCCCCCTTCCCTTGCCCTTAGTCGCCTTTATCGATTCTGCTCACAACTTGGTTGTTCTAGTTAATGGCGCCAAAAACAGAACGCCTGTTTCTATAACGCTGTCGTTACACTCAACTATGGGCAAAAGTTGCCAGCAACAAACCCGTCACACATTCAGAACCGTTTTTAACTTGGCAAAGATAGTCATTCCCGAATCGACCGCTATAATGCACCCTAGTCGCGGCGCTTTAATCCAAAGCCCGCGACTTGCTGAACGAGGCCCTTCGTCTCAGCCCCGGCCAGCGCCCGGCGCCCATTACACATGCAACGCCAGCGCTCGCTGAAACAGGAAACTGATGCTGCGTCAGTTTTTATCTGGTGCCGTAGCCGCCTGTAACACGGAAGTCTTGATCGCCTCTCCAATGTCACCCTGCCTGATCGGGCTGTGGATGACTGACGGGTTCGCTCAATTGACTCGTTGCAGTGTGTTTCACCGGATATTCAATTCAACTCATACAGGTAACACCGTGACGAAAGACGAACTGCGCGCGGAACTAGAGCGCCAGGAACAACGTTACAAGGAAGTTTACGGCGGGGAAGTCACCACCTACGCCGCTCAGCCGGAACCGGAACGCAAGGCATGGCGCAAGCGCCCTACCGTTCAGGATCAGGTGTTCAAGCAGGAAATCGAAAAAATCGAGAAGGAACTCAAAGCCGAAGAGCCATGAGCCACGGCTGCTGAACATTCCAGAGTCGGCGTCCACCCGAGCATCAGCGCGGTGGCAAGACGACACCTCGCGCGCCCGCTACCCGCGGGCAGCGGCTGCATCGCTATTGTGTGGCTCAAGAACGAACGTCCCACAGGTTTCAGAGATATTTCAGACAAACGTTTGAGGCGCCAAAGCGCCGGAAAAACACTCTTGAAAATCAATTTTCCCTAGAAAAATCAAATAGTTGAAAAACCCTTCGTGACGCCTGGTTTTCACGCCCTGCAACAAATTAAATCGAACAAGGGTGAGACCAGTGAGCAGACGGGGCATCGATTTCCTGTCTTTTCTGGCATAATCGCGCCCCCTTACGACCGGGTCAGAAAACCTTCATGATCGATTTATTCAGCGGACTGGATGCTTGGGTGCTTGTGAGCCTCTTGCTCGCCCTGACGTTTGTCCTCGCCTTCGAGTTCATCAATGGATTTCATGACACCGCTAACGCGGTAGCCACTGTTATCTACACCAAAGCCATGCCGCCGCACCTGGCGGTGTTCTTTTCCGGTGTGTTCAATTTCCTCGGCGTGCTGCTGGGCGGCGTGGGTGTGGCGTATGCCATTGTCCATCTGCTGCCGGTTGAGCTGCTGATCAATGTGAACACCGGCCATGGCCTGGCGATGGTGTTCTCGTTGCTCGCCGCGGCAATCGCCTGGAATTTGGGCACCTGGTACTTCGGTATCCCGGCTTCCAGCTCGCACACCCTGATCGGCTCGATCCTCGGTGTCGGCCTGGCCAACGCGCTGATCAACGACATCCCGTTGGCCGATGGCGTGAACTGGCAGAAAGCGATCGATATCGGCGCCTCGCTGGTGTTCTCGCCGATGGCCGGCTTCCTCATCGCCGCGCTGGTGCTGATCGGCCTGAAGTGGTGGCGCCCGCTGTCGAAGATGCACAAGACGCCGGAACAGCGCCGCAAGATCGACGACAAGAAACACCCGCCGTTCTGGAACCGTCTGGTCCTGGTGATCTCGGCCATGGCCGTGAGCTTCGTGCACGGTTCCAACGACGGCCAGAAAGGCATCGGCCTGATCATGCTGGTGCTGATCGGTATCGTGCCGGCGCAGTTCGTGCTCGATCTGAACAGCACCACCTACCAGATCGAACGCACCCGCGACGCGACCCTGCACCTGAGCCAGTTCTACCAGCGCAACGCCGATTCGCTGGGTGAGTTCCTGGCCCTGGGCAAGAGCGTGGAAGGCGACCTGCCGGAGAAATTCCGCTGCAACCCGCAGCAGACCGAACCGACCATCACCGCTCTGCTGCACACGCTTAAAGGCGTAGCGGACTACCATTCGCTGTCGTCGGAAAGCCGCATCGAAGTGCGTCGCTACCTGCTCTGCCTGGACGACACGGCGAAGAAAGTCGGCAAATTGCCTGGCCTGGAAGCCCGTGAAAAGGCTGACCTCGACAAGCTGCGCAAGGACCTGACCACCACCACCGAATACGCGCCGTTCTGGGTGATTCTGGCGGTCGCCCTGGCGCTGGGCCTGGGCACCATGGTGGGCTGGAAGCGCGTGGTACTGACCATTGGCGAGAAGATCGGCAAACAGGGCATGACCTATTCGCAGGGCATGTCGGCGCAGATCACCACGGCCAGTCTGATCGGCATGGCCAATATTTTCAGCCTGCCGGTGTCGACCACTCACGTGCTGTCTTCGGGTGTCGCCGGGACCATGGTTGCCAATAAAAGCGGCCTGCAGGGTGGCACGGTGAAGACTATTCTGCTGGCCTGGGTGTTGACCCTGCCGGCGACTGTGGCGCTGTCGGCCGGGTTGTTCTGGTTGGCTTCGAAGGCTTTGGGTAGTTGATCGATTGCTGCTTGTGAAGGAGGCGCGATTCTTTGGAATCGCGCCTTTTTCATTTTGGGATTGGGATTGGGATTGGGGGCATATCCGTTTCTGGGGGTGCTGCCGCTGGCGGTTTCGCTCTTACAGCGACTCACTTTTCCAGACGCCGAAAAGTAAGCAAAAGGCTTTGCCCCGGCGTACGGCCCGCTCGCTGGGGCTCGGGGTATCTTCGTTACGGGATCGATCCGGGCGCAGCGGCTCCGGTTTGCTCCGCTGCACCTACACTCGCTGTGTACGACTGCGTCGTACGGTCGCTGCGCTCCCACCCCCGGATCAATCCCGTAACGAAGCCTGCCGAAGGGGCAAAAGATCAAGAGCCGAAGCAAAGCAAAAGCCAGATCAAGAGCCCCTCACCCTAACCCTCTCCCGGAGGGAGAGGGGACTGAACGGGGTGATTGGGCGAAGCACGCCGGCCTGGGATATCGAGTCGAATGCAAATACGCACAAGATCAAAAGCCCCTCACCCTAGCCCTCTCCCGGAGGGAGAGGGGACTGACCGAGGTGTTTAGGCGAAATACGCTGACGTAAGATACCGAGTCGAATGCAGATTCTGAAAAACCCGCAAATTGGCTCCCTCTCCCTCGGGAGAGGGCTGGAGTGAGGGGCGAATCCACCGAAAATCCCAAGCCATGCGACGCTTCTAACCACTCAACAATGAGCGTTAGCTCGAGTGCTCTTGATCTTGATCCACGGGCGACTTCGGAAGGCTGAGCGGAGGGATTGATCCGGGCGTGGGAGCGCAGCGACCGTCTGGCGCAGCCAGACACAGCGGAAGGAGGTGCAGCGAAGCAAACCGGAGCCGCTGCGCCCGGATCGATCCCGCAGCGAAGGAACCCGAGCCTGCGAGGGCCGAACGCAGGAGCAAGCCTTTTTGGGTACTTTTTCGGCGTCTGGAAAAAGTGCCTCGCCGTAAGGGCGAAACCGCCAGCCGCAACCCCCGCAGAAACGGATATACCCCCAAAACCCCAACAGCCTGGTCGGCCCAAAGGCCGCCACGGCCCCAAAAAAAAGGGGCAACCGAAGTCGCCCCAAAATGCCTTGCGTGCCCATCAAATCCAGAAGAACTCACTTGCGCCGCTTATGCGCATCCTTCCAGATAAAAAATCCAAACCCTGCAAAAAACAGCACCATGAGCCCCACCGTCAGAACCCCGGCAAACACCACGTTATCGAAAAACATGACTGGCCTCCTGGCCCTGCTTTGCTGCGATGGGTTCAAATTAGCAAACACACAGGCGCGCACATTGACCAGGATCAATATCCGCAAGGAAGGGAATCAAAGGAGGGGAAATAACTGACCTGCATCAATTGATGCGGCGGGAGATCAACGCTTTTTCGGTTTGTTCTTCGACTTTTTCTTGGTTTTTCCCAACGGCATCGCCTGCTCGAAGGCGTTGCGCACTTCGTTCAGGCGCTTTTCGTTGAGGTCATGCACACGCTTGGCGCGTTCGGTGTTGAGGTCGATCAGTTTGTCGTCTTGGCTCATGGCGTTCGGCACATCGCAAAAGAGATCACAGCTGCCGATCACCGGCAGGATTGCGCCAATCATGCCGCGTGGCGCTGGCGCTGACCAGTGACAGCTCAAATCTCGATGTCGACCCACAGTCCCTGACGCGGCTGATCGTCAATCAGCGGCACCACTGGCACGGTATTGTCAGCATTCAGCTCAGTGCCCGGCACCGCCAGATGCTCTTCAGGATCTTCATCCGCCTCGCGGCGCCGACGATCACGTTCCTGTTGGCGACGTTGTTCTTCGCGCGCCAGCAGCCGATCCTCTTCCGGATCACGCTTCTGCAGATCGATCGTGCTTTCGTTGGAGCTTTCCTGCACCGGCACCACCGGCGGAATGTCCGGCCGCTGGCGGATCGGATCCTGCTGGGAAGTGATCGGCACAGCGCTCAAGGGGAGCATCGGTGGCAACATATAAAGGTCTCCTGTCTGCAGGCTATCGGCTGGGGTGCAGGCGCCTTGAGCCGCCTGTCGTAATTGTGTGATGCACCTCGCACCCGTAGGAGCTGCCGCAGGCTGCGATCTTTCATGGGACAACGCAAAACCCAAGTGTTCCCAAAGATCAAAAGATCGCAGCCTTCGGCAGCTCCTACGCCAGTAATCTTTGGCCCTGAAGCCGTCATTCCGTTAAGATAGCCCGCTTTTTCAAGGTGGGAGTCAGGCAGCATGGCGCAGCAGTATCAACCGGGGCAACGCTGGATCAGTGACAGCGAAGCAGAGCTTGGTTTAGGCACCGTTCTGGCACAGGACGGCCGCTTGTTGACCGTGCTTTACCCGGCCACTGGCGAGACCCGCCAGTACGCGCTACGGAATGCGCCCCTGACCCGTGTGCGGTTCTCGCCCGGCGACTCCATCACCCACTTCGAAGGCTGGAAGATGACTGTGCAGCAGGTCGACGACGTCGACGGGCTGATGGTCTATCACGGCCTCAACGGGCAGAACGAAGTCGTCACTCTGCCGGAGACCCAGCTGTCGAACTTCATTCAGTTCCGCCTGGCCAGCGACCGTCTGTTCGCCGGGCAGATCGATCCGCTGCCGTGGTTCTCCCTGCGCTACAACACTCTTGAACACACCAGCCGCCAGTTGCAGTCCTCGCTGTGGGGCCTGGGCGGCGTGCGGGCGCAGCCGATCGCGCACCAGTTGCACATCGCCCGTGAAGTCGCCGACCGTATCGCCCCACGTGTACTGCTGGCGGACGAAGTGGGCCTGGGTAAAACCATCGAGGCCGGTCTGGTCATCCACCGCCAGTTGCTCTCGGGCCGCGCCAATCGCGTGCTGATCCTGGTCCCGGAAAACCTCCAGCATCAGTGGCTGGTGGAGATGCGCCGCCGTTTCAACCTGCAGGTCGCGCTGTTCGACGAAGAGCGCTTCATCGAGAGCGATGCCACCAACCCGTTCGAAGACACGCAACTGGCGCTGGTTGCGCTGGAATGGCTGGTCGATGACGAGAAGGCGCAGGACGCCTTGTTCGCCGCCGGTTGGGATCTGATGGTCGTCGACGAAGCGCATCACCTCGTGTGGCACGAAGACAAGGCCAGCGCGGAATATTCGCTGGTCGAACAACTGGCCGAAGTGATTCCCGGCGTGCTGCTGCTCACCGCGACCCCGGAACAACTCGGTCAGGACAGTCACTTCGCCCGTCTGCGCCTGCTCGACCCGAACCGTTTCCACGACCTGGCCGCGTTCCGCGCCGAGAGCGAGAACTATCGCCCGGTGGCCGAAGCCGTGCAGGAACTGCTCGACAAGGGCCGTCTCTCGGCCGAAGCGCACAAAACCATTCACGGTTTCCTCGGCAACGAAGGCGAAGCGCTGCTGACCGCGGTCAACGATGGCGACACAGAAGCCAGTGCGCGCCTGGTCCGTGAACTGCTTGATCGCCATGGCACCGGCCGCGTGCTGTTCCGCAACACTCGTGCCGCGGTGCAGGGTTTCCCGGAGCGCAAACTGCATCCGTACCCGCTGCCGTGCCCGGCCGAATACCTCGAACTGCCACTGGGCGAACACGCCGAGCTGTATCCGGAAGTCAGCTTCCAGGCACAGCCGGACGCCAGTGAAGAAGAGCGCTGGTGGAAATTCGATCCGCGCGTCGAGTGGCTGATCGATCAGCTGAAAATGCTCAAGCGCACCAAAGTGCTGGTGATCTGCGCCCACGCCGAAACCGCTATGGATCTGGAAGACGCCCTGCGCGTGCGTTCCGGCATCCCGGCCACGGTGTTCCACGAAGGCATGAACATCCTTGAGCGCGACCGCGCCGCCGCCTACTTCGCAGACGAAGAGTTCGGCGCACAAGTGCTGATCTGCTCGGAAATCGGCAGTGAAGGTCGCAACTTCCAGTTCGCTCACCATCTGGTGCTGTTCGATCTGCCGTCGCACCCGGACCTGCTCGAGCAGCGCATCGGTCGTCTCGACCGGATCGGCCAGAAGCACATCATCGAACTGCACGTGCCGTACCTGGAAACCAGTCCGCAACAGCGCCTGTTCCAGTGGTACCACGAAGCGCTCAACGCGTTCCTCAATACCTGCCCGACCGGCAACGCCTTGCAGCATCAGTTCGGCCCGCGCCTGCTGCCGCTGCTCGAAGAAGCGGACGACGGCGAGTGGCAAGCGCTGATCGACGAAGCGCGTGCCGAGCGTGAACGTCTCGAAGCCGAGCTGCACACCGGCCGCGACCGTCTGCTGGAACTCAATTCCGGCGGCGCTGGCGAAGGTGAAGCGCTGGTCGAGGCGATCCTCGAGCAGGACGACCAGTTCGCCCTGCCGATCTACATGGAAACCCTGTTCGACGCGTTCGGCATCGACAGCGAAGACCATTCGGAAAACGCCCTGATCCTCAAGCCGAGCGAGAAGATGCTCGACGCCAGTTTCCCGCTGGGCGACGACGAAGGCGTGACCATCACCTACGACCGCAACCAGGCGCTGTCGCGCGAGGACATGCAGTTCATCACCTGGGAACACCCGATGGTGCAGGGCGGCATGGACTTGGTGCTGTCCGGCTCGATGGGTAACACCGCGGTCGCGCTGATCAAGAACAAGGCGCTGAAACCGGGCACCGTGTTGCTGGAATTGCTCTACGTCAGCGAAGTGGTCGCACCGCGTTCGCTGCAACTGGGGCGCTACCTGCCACCGGCGGCACTGCGCTGCCTGCTCGACGCCAACGGCAATGACCTGTCGCCACGGGTCTCCTTCGAAACCCTCAACGACCAGCTGGAAAGCGTGCCGCGCGCCAGCGCCAACAAGTTCATCCAGGCCCAGCGCGATCAGCTGACACCTCGGATCAACGCCGGCGAAGAAAAGATCGCCCCGCGTCACGCCGAACGTGTGGCCGAAGCGCGCCGCCGTCTGGCCGCCGACACCGACGAAGAACTGGCGCGCCTGACCGCGTTGCAAGCGGTCAACCCGACCGTGCGCGACAGCGAACTGGAAGCCTTGCGCACTCAGCGTGAACAGGGTCTGGCGATGCTGGACAAAGCGGCGTTGCGCCTGGAAGCGATTCGGGTGCTGGTGGCGGGCTAACCGCCTGCTCCACCGCTGAAACCAAAGAGGCCCGCAGTGATGCGGGCCTTTTTTATTTCAGAAGCAAAAAGCAAAAGATCGCAGCCTTCGGCAGCTCCTACAGGGAGAATGCGTTCCTCCTGTAGGAGCTGCCGAAGGCTGCGATCTTTTGATCTTAAGCAGTCGCCGCAGAAATTTCTGGCTCAACCACCGCCACCAACCCGTCCTTCATCCGCTGCGCATCCCGCACGAAACAGCGCGATGCCAGAAACAGAAAGACCATGGTCAAAAACAGCGCCACCGGAATCAGGTACATCGCGTCATGCAGGCCGACTGCCTTGAACGCTTCGGTCATCTGCTCAGCGCCCGCCGACAGCATCGCCGTGTGTGCGAAGTGATCCGACAGCCCACCGACGACTACCGGCCCTAACCCGCCCCCCAGCAAATACAGACCGGCAAAGAACAACGCCATCGCCGTCGCCCGCAGGCGCGGTTCGACCACGTCCTGAATCGCCGTGTACACGCAGGTGTAGAAGTTGTAGGCGAACAGCCAGCCGACGCTGAACACCGCAACGAACACGCCGATCTCGACGCGTCCGGCATGCAGCGCCCACGCCGTGCACAAGGTCGAGATAATCAGACTGAACGCCGCAAACAGCAGGCGCCCACTGGCGAACCGCTGATGAATCTTGTCGGCGATCCAGCCGCCGAGGGTCAGCCCGACCAGCCCGGTGACGCCGACGATAAATCCGGTGGCCACCGCCGCCTCCTGCAACGGCATGAGGAAATAGCGCTGCAGCATCGGCACCAGAAACGAGTTGCAGGCATAGGTGGCGAAGTTGAAGCACAGCCCGGCCATCACCAGCCACAGGAAAGTCGGCACGGCGAGGACGCGACGGATCGGCTTGTCGACCCTCTCTTGCGAGACCTGCACGGTTTCAGCCGCACCGCGTTTCGGCTCCTTGATGAAGAACATGAAAACCGCGAGGATCAGCCCCGGTACGGCGGCAATGAAGAACGGCGCGCGCCAGCTGTCGAAAGCCTTGACCATCGCGCCGATGGTGAAGAACGCCAGCAGCAGCCCCAGCGGCAGGCCAAGCATGAAGATGCCCATCGCCCGTGCCCGACGGTGTGCGGGAAACAGGTCACCGATCAGCGAGTTCGCCGCTGGTGCGTAACTGGCCTCACCGATGCCGATGCCCATGCGCACGATCAGGAAGCTCCAGAAACTGCCGACCAGACCGTTGACGGCGGTCAGCGCGCTCCACGTCGCCAGGCCCCAGCCCATCAGTTTGCTGCGCGAACCGGTGTCGGCCATGCGCCCCAGCGGCAGGCCGGCGATCGCATAAACCACGGTGAACGCGGTGCCGATGATGCCCAGCTGAAAGTCGCTGAGGTGCCATTCCATGCGGATCGGTTCGATGATGATCGCCGGGATGGTGCGGTCGAAGAAATTGAACAGGTTGGCGAGGAACAGCAGGAACAGAATGCGCCAGGCATTCGCCGCTTGGGTCGAGTTCTGCATGGGTCCGTCTCTTTATTGTTATGAGGGCTTCACTGCCAGCGCGTCGAGCCCGGAACCTGCAATCTAGTCAGCCGCGCGGGGGCTGTCTGTCATCATTCGTCAGCCTGATATCGGCCCATCGCACTGTAACGAAACGTAAGCCCTTGATAAGTCTGGAATCCCCCGCCATACGGGGCTTTTCCGGCAAAATCCGGCGACAAAAAAATAGTTTCGCGCCCCCCTTCCCAACGCCATGGCAACGCCTAGAATGGCCGCCGGATCCGTCCGGATCTTCCGATCAATCCCTTTGATACCCCCGCCCATGTCCGAAGCCAGTCCGTGTCTGAATTGCGGTGCCTGCTGTTCCCATTTTCGCGTGTCTTTTTTCTGGGGTGAGTGCTCATCCGCTGGCGGGACGGTGCCCGATGAACTGGTCGCACAGATCACCCCGAGCCGAGTGGCGATGATCGGCACCGACCGCAAGCCGGCGCGTTGCACGTCTCTGGCGGGCGAGGTCGGCAGCGCTGTGGCCTGCACGATCTATGACAAACGCTCGAGCACCTGCCGCGAGTTCGAGGCGTCATGGGAGAACGGCGAGCACAACCCCGACTGCGACAAGGCCCGCGCCGCCCACGGCTTGCCACCCTTGCCGCCACACTGGAACGACCTGCCGCTGGAGCGCATTGCCTGAGCCTTAGCGCGAATCGCTATGAGGCTAATGGCAAAATCGTTACCACCAATGTGCCACTACGCCTTGCAGCTTGGAAACCGCCTCTATACTCCTTGCATTCGCCTGCGTTGGATTGACGCATGGGCCAGATGAATCCGAGACGGGGCACGCTATGGAGTGGCTTGGTTTGCAGTTTGTTGCCGAGCTGCCGGCGAGCGGGCAGATACTCCTCGATTGCAGTCACAATCCCTTGCTGGTGCTGGTGGCCTATCTGGTCGCCTGCGCGGCGAGCTTCGCCACCCTCGACATGGCTGAGCGCGTCGTGCATGCCGAAGATCCGGGATCGCGGCGGATCTGGCGCTGGATCGGCGCGACCTGCCTGGCCGGCGGCATCTGGGCCATGCACTTCATTGGCATGCTGGCTTTCCAGACACCGATCGACATTCAGTACGACCTCGGCATCACCCTTTTCTCTTTGCTGATCGCCCTGCTCGCCTCATGGCTGGCCATGCACACCCTGAGCGAGGTCCAGCCAAGCGCATTGCATTGTCTCAAAACTGCGTTTGTCATCGGCTTGGGCATCGCGGGGATGCATTACGTCGGCATGGCAGCGATGAAGTCGAGCGCCACCGCCTACTATCAGCCAGGACTGTTCGCGCTGTCGGTGCTGATTGCTATCGGCGCGAGTTTCGCCGCGCTGTGGGTGGCGCGTTATCTGAGCGAAGGCAGCGGGGTCGCGCACCAATTGCTCAAGTACAGCGCGGCGCTGATCCTCGGTGCCGGCATCATCAGCATGCACTTCACCGGCATGGCTGCCCTGGATCTGGTGCTTCCCGAAGGCGCTCTGGCAGCGAGCGGCGCCGAAACCGGGCATCTGCAACTGGGCCTGACCGTGGCGCTGATCATCCTGTTGATCCTCGGCAGTGCGATCAGCGCCGCGCTCGCCGACAAGAAACTGCAAAACAAGGACAACGATCTGCGCCGGGTCAACGCCCTGCTCAGCCAGCTCGATCAGGCGCGCATGTCCCTGCAGCAAGCGGCCAATTACGACGCGCTGACCAACCTGATCAACCGCCGTGGCTTCAACCAGATGTTCGCCGAGAAGCTCAGCCAGAAGACCAGCGAGGGTGGCATGCTCGCGGTGATGTTTCTCGACATCGACCATTTCAAGCGCATCAACGACAGCCTCGGCCATGATGCTGGGGATGCGCTGCTCAAAGTCATCGCCCAACACATCAAGAGCTCGGTGCGCAGCCACGAAGATGTGGTCGCGCGGTTCGGCGGCGACGAATTCTGCATCCTCATCAGCCTGCGCGACCGCGAAGAGGCACGCGGCATGGCGCAGCGCATCATGCACAAGATGAAAGAGCCGATCGAACTGGCGGGGCGGCGCATGGTGATGACCACCAGCATCGGCATCAGCCTGTTTCCAGAAGACGGCACCACCTGCGAAGAGCTGCTCAAGCACGCCGACCTGGCGCTGTACCAATCCAAGGGCGCCGGGCGCAATGGCTTGCATTTCTTCAATTCCAGCCTGAAGACCCGCGCCAGTTGTGAGCTGCAACTGGAAGAAGAACTGCGCGGCGCGCTACGGGAAGACAACGCGCTGATGCTTTACTACCAGCCGATCTTCGAATTGAAAACCGGGCGCGTGACCAAGCTCGAAGCACTGATCCGCTGGCAGCATCCGCTTCACGGCTTGCTCACGCCCGATCGCTTTATCGGTATCGCCGAGAACAACGGTTTGATCGCCGAACTGGACAACTGGGTGCTGCGCCGCGCCTGCAAGGATCTTGGCGAACTGTCGCGGCATGGTTGTGCAGAATTGAAAATCGCCTGGAACTGCTCGCCGTTGAATCTGGCGCGGGAAGAGCTGGCCGAGGAGATCGAACACGCGTTGCACACCGCCGGGGTAGCGCCGGAACGCCTTGAACTGGAGGTTACCGAAAACGCTTTGATGGGCAATATCGCCAACACCCTGGTACTGCTGCGACAGATCCGTGCCCTCGGCGTGTCGCTGTCGATCGATGATTTCGGCACCGGCTACTCATCGCTGGCCTACCTCAAGCGCCTGCCGCTGAATACCCTGAAGATCGATCGCTCGTTCATCCTCGATATTCCCACCGCCACGGCGGACATGGAGATCGTCCAGGCGATCATCGTCATGGCGCACACCCTGCATCTGCAAGTGGTCACAGAAGGCGTCGAAAGCCTGGAGCAATATGAGTTTCTCGAGCGTTCGGGCTGCGATTTCATTCAGGGCTATCTGCTCAGCCGCCCGGTGCCGCTGGACGAGCTGCGCGCGGTGCTCGATGAAATCAACCAGCGCAAACCCGTACTCGGGGTCAATCCTCTGAGTCTGGCCCGCGATACATTTGCACCAGTGTCGCTGGATCCTGCGCTAAAAAGCCTTGCGCCCCATGCAGGCGCATCAATTGTGCGGCCAATCCGCTGATTGGCGTGGCCGAACCCTGTTCGCGGGAAAATTTCACCGCCGTGTCGAGATCCTTGAGCAGCGTGCGCACGTGCCATTTGATCGGCTCGAAACGGCTCTCGGCCATTTGCGGGGCGAGGATCTGCAACGGCTTCGAATCGGCGAAACCACCGGCCAGCGCTTCGGCGATCAGACGGGCATCGACCCCGGCCTGCTCGGCCAACGCCACCACTTCGGCGATCACCAGCGCATTGCAGGCGACGATCATCTGGTTGCACGCCTTGGTCACCTGCCCGGCGCCGATGCCGCCCATGTGCGTGACGCGCTGACCGAGGTTGAGTAGCACCGGGCGTACCCGTTCGAGATCCGCCGCCGCACCGCCGACCATGATCGCCAGACTGCCGGCCTCGGCCCCCGCCACGCCGCCGGACACCGGTGAATCGAGCCAGGCCATGGCGGTTTTCTCGGCCAGCGCTGCGGCCATCTCGCGAGTCGCGGTCGGTTCAAGGCTGGAGAAATCCACCAACAGCTGGCCGTTTTTCGCACCTTCGGCGATACCGCCAGCGCCAAACACCACGTCACGCACCACGGCAGTATCGGCCAGACACAGCATGACGATGTCAGCGTGCGCACACAGTTCGGCGGGGCTCGTCACTTGCCGGGCGCCGACCGCAACCAGCGGTGCGCACTTGTCCGGGTTGCGGTTCCACACGGTCAGCGGATAACCCGCCGCCAGCAAACGCTGGCACATCGGCAGGCCCATCAGGCCGATTCCGGCAAACCCCAACGAAGGTAGCGTTGACATCATTTTGCCTCTTTTCCATTAAAGATCACCGAATCATGGCCGATTCATCAACGATCAGGAAAGGATTCCGCCCGGCGACCAAAGCAGCCAGCACCACGACGCCCGGGCCGTATTCGCGCACACAAGACGCGAGATCTAATTCCGTGAGGTTCGCCGGCACTGTGCGGCGAGCCAACCCAGTCCAGGTAAATGGCGCACCATGACCTCCAAAAACAATCCCGCCAGTGCAACAGCCGATCTGACCCTGAGCCCCGCCGCGAACAGCGCGTCACTGTCCCGACCCGCGCAGCCTTCACGCCCGCTGTCGACCCAGCAATATCTGTACTTCACCGAAACCAACACCGACCGCATCCTCGATAACCTCGACGGCCTGCGCGATTCGGTATTCCCGCGCCCGCCGCATCAGGAAGGCGACAACGAACAGCACAACGACCAGGAATTCCCCTCGGTGTGCCTGATCGGCCTCGGTCGCTGCGGCTCCAACATCGCCCTCGACGTGGCGGAGCTGGTGTACAACGCGCGCAAGTTCTACCTCAACGAATTCAACAACGAAGACCGCCCGGCTGACCGGCGTCTGGCCGACAAGGGCTACAGCCCGGCGCAGTGGATCAAGAACAACCTGCGCATCGGCACCAGCAAATCGACCAAACCGGTATTCCTGGTCGAACCGCTGGTGATGCTTGGCGATCTCGACAAGGACATCGCCGGGCGCATCCGTTTCTCGCGCAAGGGCGAAAAAAGCGGCTTCCTGCGCGACTACAGCAAAATGAAGATCATGGACTTGTCCGAAGTCCACGCCGGTGGCGCCGGTAACGCGCCGATCCTCGGCCAGTACCTGGCGAAGATCATCCTCAACAAGGACACCCAGCGCTTCTCCAGCCCGGACTGGAAAATGATCCACTCGTACCTGATCGACAGCTGCGGGATCAAGGCCAACCAGTCGCGCCTGTATTTCTCGATCTTCAGTGCCGGCGGCGGTACCGGTTCCGGCATGGCCTCGGAGTTCGGTCTGGCGCAGCAGCACTCGTACATGAACAAGACCTTCGACACCAAGCCGATGGATGAGCACGACGGCAAGAGCGGCCATTCGTTTGTGTTCGAACCGATCTTCACCAGCGGCATTTGCGTGCTGCCGAACATTTCCGATCACCGCAGCGAAATGTCCGAAGCCCTGCACATCAACGCCGGGCGCCTGTTGTGCAAATACCTGTCGGAGGAATGGGATTTCTCCTACAACTTCGCCAACGAGGACAGCAGCGAAGCCAGCGTCATGGGGCGTATCCGCCCGTGGAACGCGATGATGCTGATCTCCAACGACATCATGCGATACGCCGAAGAAAGCGATGACGGCAATATCCAGAACATTGATGTCAATGCCATGGAGAAGCACGCCAACCAGTACATCTCGCAGCAGATCTTCAACATTCTGACGGCGCAGGCAGTCACCACGGACTACGACCAGAACTACTTCCGCCGCGCCGGCATCGACATCGGCGAAACCATCCGCCTGGATGCCAATGACCTGTTCATGAGTCTGGCCGGCCCGGTGGCGATTGCCTACGCCGAATCGGTGGTCCCGGAAACGCCGCCGCCGAGCAGCGACAAGTTCAAGGTCTTCGATAAAGAGCCGCAGCGCCTGAACATCGACGACCTGTTCTTCCGCTCGATCGACCTGCCGCACTTCAACAAGGTCACTCAGGCGATCGAAGGCATCAGTCTGTTGCCGATCGAGTCCAAGCGTTATCGTGCTTCGCTGGAGCAGTACAAGAACTCCGGTTACGACGCGGCAGCGCTGCACGATCTGCACTTCTTCAAGAACTGCTCGTCGGTGGTCTCGATCGTCTCGCTGCCGAAAGACTACAAGCTGTCGTACATGGACCTGAACCGGTTGAAGACCCACCTCAACAGCCTGTTCCCCAACACCACGCTCAAGCGCTACGCGCTGGTGATCGGCGCTTCGGCCAACCTGTCGCTGACCACGCTGATCGCCAAGAGCCCATGCCTGTCGGACGATTTCCTGACCTTGATCGTGGCGTTCATCAAGCGCTGTTTCGCGAAGAACCCGTACCGTTTCGACGAGACGCTGGACAACTCGATTCTCGACTTCATCATTCAGGAAGATTTCGACGAAGCGCGTATCGACGACCTGCTCAATGAATTCGAAAACCCGGCGAAGATCCTCGACACCAATTGGTACGCGATCAAACCGATGTACGAGAAAAAGTATCGCGAGCTGATCAACGACAAAGACAAGTTTGTCTCGATCAATGACATCCGCCTGTCGCGTGATTGCGTGAAGAAGTCGATCAAGTATTTGCGCGAAATCTACCGCCACCGGATTGGCAAGACCAAGGTGATTTCGCTGAATAACCATACCGGGAAGACTTACTCGGTCTGATCAAAGACCGGGTCGTCTCAATCGCGAGCAGGCTCACTCCTACATTTCGGAATGCGTTCCCCTGTAGGAGTGAGCCTGCTCGCGATGAGGCCCTACAAACACCGAAAATTTTTGCTTAACCAACATCCAGAAACAATTAAGCGACCGTCCGGCCGCTCAATAAACTGTTCCCGTTACGTTTACGTCACCGTGAGGCGTGGCATTTCTCCACGGCAAGGTGCCATCACGCTACTCCGCTACACACTTGGGGCGCGGCGATGGAAGCACTAAAACGGTGCAACCAATCAAATCGCCGCCCTTTCCTGGATCAGAATCCACGGCGAAACCACCACGGCCCACAGTTGCGGATCACGCTCGAAAATATCCAGCGCCCGCGTTTCAGACAGCTTGGCGACCTTGTCCTCGGCCAGCCAGGCCGCGACTTTCTCGCCCTCGTCCGATGCTACGGCCTCAGCGGCAGCGATCAAATCAAGGTCGGGGTCGACCCACAATAGGGCACCCTTGGCGAAGAACGGCTCCAGCTCTTTCCAGGTAATTGATGCCGTTTCACCAAGCAGCTTGGCATAGAGGGTGCTAGGTTCTTGATTCATGGGAGCTGTCCGGAAAAGAAATCGACGCGAATGATAACGTCGGTGGTCCGTCAGAAAAACCCGGTTGCAAATGGCTGCACCGAACGAAAAGAGCAGGAACGCCAAGGAATGCTGCCGATTGGGATATATGCCCACGAACGCCCCGCCGCAATTCTGTCTTTTTCATTCAAAAATGCGACACCCCCAAGTTTTGCCCCTCGGCGCCCGCTTCCCAGGCTGACAACCGGCGCTCTACACTGTACCGGTACAGTTGCCGGGGGCATTTCCGGAGGGTATCGCAAAGATATCTGACCCGGTTCTGCTGCTACGGCGCCAGAACTCAAAAAAATTACAACAGTAAGAGTGGAGCACTATGACTAAGGCTACTAAGCAGATTTCCAAACTGTTTGCCGCTATGGTTCTGGCCGGGGTTGCCAGCCATTCGTTCGCAGCTGACACCATCAAAATCGGTATCGCCGGTCCTAAAACCGGTCCAGTAGCCCAGTACGGCGACATGCAGTTCAGTGGCGCAAAAATGGCCATCGAGCAAATCAACGCCAAGGGTGGCGTCGACGGCAAGCAACTGCAAGCCGTTGAATACGACGATGCCTGCGACCCGAAACAAGCGGTAGCGGTAGCGAACAAGGTCGTCAACGATGGCGTCAAGTTCGTGGTCGGTCACCTGTGCTCCAGCTCCACCCAGCCCGCTTCGGACATCTACGAAGACGAAGGCGTGATCATGATCACCCCGGCTGCCACCAGCCCGGACATCACCGCCCGTGGCTACAAAATGATCTTCCGTACCATCGGTCTCGACAGCGCCCAGGGTCCTGCCGCCGGCAACTACATCGCCGATCACGTGAAACCGAAAGTGGTTGGCGTGCTGCATGACAAACAGCAGTACGGTGAAGGCATTGCCACCGCCGTGAAATCGACCCTCGAGAAGAAAGGCACCAAGGTTGCCGTCTTCGAAGGCGTCAACGCTGGTGACAAGGACTTCTCGGCAATCATCGCCAAGCTCAAGCAAGCCAATGTCGACTTCGTCTACTACGGCGGCTATCACCCGGAGCTGGGTCTGATTCTGCGTCAGGCTCAGGAAAAAGGCCTGAAAGCCAAGTTCATGGGTCCGGAAGGCGTGGGTAACGACTCGATCACCCAGATCGCCAAGGACGCCTCCGAAGGCCTGCTGGTGACCCTGCCGAAGTCCTTCGACCAGGATCCGGCCAACGTTGCTCTGGCTGACGCCTTCAAAGCCAAGAAGGAAGATCCGAGCGGTCCGTTCGTGTTCCCGTCCTACTCGGCGGTGACCGTGATTGCCGAAGGCATCAAGGCGGCCAAGTCCGAAGACGCGGCCAAAGTCGCTGAAGCCATCCACGCCGGTTCGTTCAAGACCCCGACCGGCGACCTGAGCTTCGACGACAAGGGCGACCTGAAGGACTTCAAATTTGTCGTGTACGAGTGGCACAACGGCAAACCAAAAACCGAAGTTTCGCCTCAGTAAGGCCTTGCCCGACTGACTGCCAATAAAGCCCACGGCGTGCCGTGGGCTTTGTTTTGCGAATGTAAGGGCCGCGCTGGCGTGATCCGCCAGTCTGCCCACCTGAAAATCTCAAAACCGTCATCAGCGGTTCGCTGGCAAAACCCGGATTCGAAGTGGATAGAGATCCACGGGGCCGGGCGGGAAAATGACTCCACCAGTGAAATGCGTACAGGTTTTTAGGAGCGCTGTAATGCCTGACCTCTATCACTTCTTCCAACAGCTGGTTAACGGCCTCAACGTTGGCAGCATGTATGCCCTGATCGCCATCGGCTACACGATGGTCTACGGCATCATTGGAATGATCAACTTCGCCCACGGCGAGGTGTACATGATCGGTTCCTACGTGGCGTTCATCGCCATCGCCGGGCTGACCATGATGGGACTCGACAGTGTCCCGCTGTTGATGACCGCGGCGTTCATCGCCAGCATCGTCGTCACCAGTTCCTACGGTTACAGCATCGAACGGATCGCCTACCGCCCGCTGCGCGGCAGCAACCGTCTGATCCCGCTGATTTCCGCCATCGGTATGTCGATCTTCCTGCAGAACACCGTTCTGCTGGCGCAAGACTCCAAGGACAAAGCGATCCCCAACCTGATCCCGGGCAACTTCGCCTTTGGTCCGGGTGGCGCACAAGAAGTGCTGATTTCCTACATGCAGATCGTGGTGTTCGTCGTGACCCTGATCGCCATGCTCGGCCTGACCCTGTTCATCTCCCGTTCCCGCCTGGGTCGCGCCTGCCGCGCCTGTGCCGAGGACATCAAGATGGCCAACCTGCTCGGCATCAACACCAACAACATCATCGCCCTGACCTTCGTCATCGGTGCTGCGCTGGCCGCCGTGGCGGCGGTGCTGCTGAGCATGCAATACGGCGTGATCAACCCGAACGCCGGTTTCCTTGTCGGCCTCAAGGCCTTCACCGCCGCGGTACTGGGCGGCATCGGCAGCATCCCAGGGGCCATGCTCGGTGGGTTGGTGCTCGGTGTAGCAGAAGCGTTCGGTGCCGATATCTTCGGCGACCAGTACAAGGACGTCGTCGCGTTCGGCCTGCTGGTTCTGGTGCTGTTGTTCCGTCCGACCGGCATTCTGGGCCGTCCGGAGGTTGAGAAAGTATGACTAGGAATCTTAAACAGGCACTGTTCAGTGCCTTGCTGGTGTGGGCGGTGGCCTACCCGGTACTCGGACTGAAACTGACCATCGTCGGCATCAATCTGGAAGTGCACAACACCAGCCCGGCGGTACTCGCGACCATCGCGATCTGCTCGGTGCTGATGTTTCTGCGCGTGCTGTTCAACCAGCAGATCAGCAAGGCCTGGCGTTCCTCGCCGGGCATGCCGCTGATCCCGGCCAAGGCCAGCAACTTCCTGACCCTGCCGACCACCCAGCGCTATTTCATCATTGCGCTGATTCTGATCGCCCTGGTCTGGCCGTTCTTCGGTTCCCGTGGCGCGGTGGATATCGCAACGCTGATCCTGATCTACGTGATGCTCGGCCTGGGCCTGAACATCGTCGTCGGTCTGGCCGGCCTGCTTGACCTGGGTTACGTCGGTTTCTACGCCGTCGGCGCCTACAGCTACGCGCTCCTCTCGCACTACTACGGCCTGAGTTTCTGGATCTGCCTGCCGATTGCCGGCCTGATGGCGGCGACATTCGGCTTCCTGCTGGGCTTCCCGGTATTGCGTTTGCGTGGCGACTATCTGGCGATCGTGACCCTCGGCTTCGGCGAGATCATCCGTCTGTTCCTGCGTAACCTGACTGACATCACCGGCGGCCCGAACGGCATCAGCAACATCGAGAAGCCGACGTTCTTCGGCCTGACCTTCGAGCGCAAGGCCGCCGAAGGCCTGCAGACGTTCCACGAGTATTTCGGCCTGCAATACAACTCGATCAACAAGGTGATCTTCCTTTACCTGGTTGCGCTGTTGCTCGCACTGGCCGCGCTGTTCGTGATCAACCGTCTGCTGCGCATGCCGATCGGTCGCGCGTGGGAAGCACTGCGTGAAGACGAAATCGCCTGCCGCGCGTTGGGCCTCAATCCGACTGTGATCAAGCTCTCCGCGTTCACCCTGGGTGCTGCGTTCGCCGGTTTCGCCGGCAGCTTCTTCGCCGCGCGTCAGGGTCTGGTGACCCCGGAATCGTTCACCTTCATCGAGTCGGCGATCATCCTCGCCATCGTCGTGTTGGGCGGCATGGGCTCGCAACTGGGCGTGATCCTGGCGGCGATCGTGATGATCCTGTTGCCGGAAATGATGCGTGAGTTCAGCGAGTACCGCATGTTGATGTTCGGTGCGCTGATGGTGCTGATGATGATCTGGCGTCCACAAGGTCTGCTGCCGATGCAACGCCCACACATGGAGTTGCGCAAATGAGCCGCGAGATCCTTAAAGTCGAAAATCTGAGCATGCGCTTCGGCGGCTTGCTGGCGGTCAACGGCGTGGCGCTGACCGTCAAGGAAAAACAGGTGGTTGCACTGATCGGCCCGAACGGCGCCGGCAAGACAACCGTGTTCAACTGCCTGACCGGCTTCTATCAGCCTACCGGCGGCAGCATCCTGCTGGACGGCGAGCCTATCCAGGGCCTGCCGGGGCATAAAATCGCCCTTAAAGGCGTGGTGCGTACCTTCCAGAACGTGCGTTTGTTCAAGGACATGACCGCGGTCGAGAACCTGTTGATCGCCCAGCACCGTCACTTGAACACCAACTTCCTGTCCGGCCTGTTCAAGACCCCGGCGTTCCGCAAAAGCGAGCGCGAGGCGATGGAATTTGCCGAGTACTGGCTGGAAAAGGTCAACCTCAAAGAGTTCGCCAACCGCACCGCCGGCACCCTCGCCTACGGCCAGCAACGGCGTCTGGAAATCGCCCGCTGCATGATGACCCGCCCGCGGATCCTCATGCTCGATGAACCGGCCGCCGGCCTGAACCCGAAGGAAACCGAAGACCTCAAGGCGCTGATCGGTGTGTTGCGTGAAGAGCACAACGTCACCGTGCTGCTGATCGAGCACGACATGAAACTGGTCATGAGCATCTCCGACCACATCGTCGTGATCAACCAGGGCACTCCGCTGGCCGACGGCACGCCGGAACAGATCCGCGACAATCCTGAAGTGATCAAAGCCTACCTGGGGGAAGCGTAAATGCTGCAGTTCGAAAACGTTTCCACCTTCTACGGCAAGATCCAGGCCCTGCACAGCGTTAACGTCGAAGTCCGTCAGGGCGAGATCGTGACGCTGATCGGCGCCAACGGTGCCGGCAAATCCACGCTGTTGATGACGCTGTGCGGTTCGCCGCAAGCGCACAGCGGCAGCATCCGCTACATGGGTGAGGAACTGGTCGGCCAGGACTCGTCGCAGATCATGCGCAAGAGCATCGCCGTGGTCCCGGAAGGTCGTCGGGTATTTGCCCGCCTGACCGTGGAAGAAAACCTGTCCATGGGCGGATTCTTCACCGACAAGGGCGACTATCAGGAACAGATGGACAAGGTTCTCGGACTTTTCCCACGCCTGAAAGAGCGCTTCAACCAGCGCGGCGGCACCATGTCCGGCGGCGAACAGCAGATGCTCGCCATCGGCCGTGCGCTGATGAGCAAGCCCAAGCTGCTGCTGCTCGACGAGCCGTCGCTGGGCCTGGCACCGATCATCATCCAGCAGATCTTCGACATCATCGAACAGCTGCGCAAGGACGGGGTGACGGTGTTCCTGGTCGAGCAGAACGCCAACCAGGCGCTGAAAATTGCCGACCGCGCCTACGTGCTGGAGAACGGCCGTGTGGTCATGCAAGGCACCGGTGAAGCGCTGCTGACCGACCCGAAAGTACGCGAGGCGTACCTCGGCGGTTGAATATTATCGCTGGACAAAAAAACGGCCTTCGGGCCGTTTTTTCATGCCCACCACAAATACCCTGTAGGAGTGAGCCTGCTCGCGATAGCGGTGTATCAGTCGCAACGGCAGTGACTGACAAAACGCCATCGCGAGCAGGCTCACTCCTACAGGGGACGCGGTGGTCTGAAGATTTTTATAAAAAATTCAGCCCCGCGTGTAACGCATCCCGCCACCCGTTCTCTAGAGGGACAAGCAAGCGCAAACCGCTTGCAGAAACCCTGATAAAAACTGGAGAAACATCATGACTGCTACTACCCGCACCCTGTCCGCCACCGCCCTGGTTCTGGCCCTCGGTTCCGCTCTGAGCATCGCCACTGTCTCCACCGCCCAGGCCGCCGATGCCAACATGGAAAAATGCTTCGGCGTGGCCCTCAAAGGCAAGAACGATTGCGCTGCAGGTGCCGGCACCACCTGCGCTGGCACGGCGAAAACGGACTATCAGGCCAACGCTTGGAAACTCGTTCCTAAAGGCACCTGCGCTACCACCGAAAGCAAAACCTCGCCGACCGGCTTCGGCCAGCTCGAAGCCTTCAAAGCCAAGTCCTGATTCAAGGCCTGCCTGAGTGACGCCCATGTTCAGTCATCACGAACCGTCCCTGCCGCGCACTCAGGCCGCTCGCACCGAGCTTCCTGCCCGCGCCGGGCTGGGGCTCAAGACCGGGCACTTCCTCGAAGTGCTCGGCTCCGTACCGGACCTCGGTTTCTTCGAAGTCCACGCCGAAAACTACATGGTGGCCGGCGGCCCGTTTCATCATTTTCTTGGTGTGATTCGCGAACAGTACCCGCTGTCCTTGCATGGCGTCGGACTGTCGATCGGTGGCGAAGGCCCGCTGGACAGCCAGCACCTCAAACGCCTCGGCGAGCTGATCGAGCGCTATCAACCACAAGCCTTTTCCGAACATCTGGCGTGGTCCAGCCATGGCCCGGTGTTCCTCAATGATCTGCTGCCACTGGCCTACGACACGCCGACCCTGAACCGCGTCTGCGCGCATATCGATCAAGTACAGAACACCTTGAAACGAACAATGCTGCTGGAAAACCCGGCGACCTATCTGGCGTTTCAGCATTCGACGATCGACGAGGCCGAGTTCATCGCCGAAGTGATCCGCCGCAGCGGTTGCGGCTTGTTGCTCGACGTCAACAACGTCTACGTGTCATGCATCAATCATCAGCGCGATCCACTGGCCTATCTCGATGCGTTACCGCTGCAAGCAGTCGGCGAGATTCATCTGGCCGGCTTCGCTGAAGATCGCGACAACCTCGGCGATCGCTTGCTGATCGACGATCATGGCGCGCCGATTGATCAGGCTGTCTGGGATCTGTACCGGCAAGTGCTGCGTCGGATCGGCCCGGTGGCGACGCTGATCGAACGTGACAATCACCTGCCGGCCTTCGACGTATTGCTTGCCGAAGCGCAGCACGCCGATACGCTGTTGCGCCGAGCGGAGCGTGCGGCATGAGCACGCAAGCGGACTTCGCCGCCGCCCTGCTCGATGTGCAACTGCCGTATCCCAAGGGCCTGTGCAGCCGCAACGGCGCCGATCCGTCACGGCGTTTCGCGGTCTATCGCAACAACGTGCAGAGCTCGCTGATCAATGCCCTGGCCGACAGTTATCCGGTGGTGCAGCAATTGGTCGGTGAGGAATTTTTCCGCGCCATGGCGGCGATTTTCGTACGCAGTCAGCCGCCACAGAGTCCGTTGATGAGCCGCTACGGCGAGGGCTTCGCTGACTTCATCGGGCAATTCGAACCCATCGCCGGCGTGCCTTATGTGGCCGATGTCGCCCGACTCGAATATTTGCGCACCCTCGCCTATCACGCCGCCGATGCGCAGCCGATCCGGCCGGAGCAAGTCAGCGCCGCGCTGGCCGATCCGCAGTCGCTGAGCGAGCTGTGTTTCGAATTACATCCTTCGTTGCATTTGCTCGACTCCGCCTATGCGGTGGTTGCGATCTGGGCCGCGCATCAGCAGGAGCAAAGTCTGGCGGGCATTGGCCTGAATCAAGGCCAACACGCCCTGGTGCTGCGCAACGGTCTCGATGTTGAAGTGTTTGCTCTCGAGACCGCGGCGAGCGTGTTTATTCGTCACCTTGCCGGAGGGCGACCACTGCTGGTGGCAGCAGAGAAAAGTCCGCCGTTCGATCTCGCCCAAACCCTCGCGCTGTTGATTGCGCATAACGCGATCACCCGGCTCAATTACAAGGAGTTGCCATGAACAGCCTGATCCTGCGCGTCATCGCGTCGTTCGAAAAAATCCCCAACAGTCTGATTGCCTTCATCGCGCGTTTTTCCATCGCCGCCGTGTTCTGGAAATCCGGGCAAACCAAGATCGAAGGGCTGGCCGTCGACTTGTTTGACGGCACATTTGAACTTGGCTGGCCGCGCTTGGCTGATTCGACGGTTCCGCTGTTTAAGAGCGAGTACAGCCTGCCGCTGTTGTCGCCGGAGATTGCCGCACACATGGCGGCGTTTGCCGAGCATGTGTTCCCGCTGCTGATCCTGCTCGGCCTCGCCACACGGTTTTCGGCGCTGGCGTTGCTCGGCATGACCCTGACCATTCAACTGTTTGTCTACCCGGATGCCTACCCGACCCACGGCACCTGGGCGGCGGTGCTGCTGTACCTGATGGCGACCGGCCCGGGCAAGTTGTCGATTGATCACCTGATTGCTCGCCGCCTCCAAGGCTGACCTGAAACTGTAGGAGCTGCCGAAGGCTGCGATCTTTTGATCTTGCTTCTAAAAATCAAAAGATCGCAGCCTTCGGCAGCTCCTACACAGGTTCGGTGTCAGCGCTGCAGTCGATCCAGCGCCTCGCCACTGCGCTTGAACCAGCCCATCAGATAATCCGCCAACACCTGCGTGCGTTTCGGTAATCCGCCCTGATACGGGTGCACCAGGTACATCGGCATCCGTCGGGTCTGGTAATCGCGCAACAGCCAGCGCAAGCGGCCGTCAGCCAGTTCGGATTGCAGCAGATACGACGGCAAACGGGCGATGCCGGCGCCGGACAGCGCGGCTTTTTTCAGCAGGCTGTAATGGTTGCTGGCGAACGGGCCTGACACCCGCACCCGCAATAACTCATGCTGCTGGTGATACAACCACTCTTCGCGCCCGCTGTAATGGCTGTTGAGCAAGCAGCGATGCTCGGCCAAGGCCTGCGGCGCCGCCGGTTCGCCGAAGCGCTCAAGGTAGGCCGGGCTGGCGCAGGTCATTTCGTGCCACGCCAACAGCGGCTTGGCCACCAGCCGCTCGTCATTGGCGACTTCGGCGCGAATCGCCAGATCAAAACCGTCGCGAGACAGATCGCGATAACTGTTGTTCAGCTCCAGCTCGATCTGCACCTCGGGGTATTGCCCGGAAAACTCCAGCAGCAAGCCATCGAAGAAGGTCTCGCCGAGCGACACCGGAACGGTCATGCGCACGGGGCCAGCCATGTCGTCCTTCAACCGCGCCAAAGCCTGCCGTGCGCGTTCAACCTGAACCACCAGTGCCTGCGCTTGCGGCAGCAGCGCCGCCCCCGCCGCCGTCAGGCTCAAACGGCGGGTGGTGCGTTGCAGCAACACCACACCGAACTGCGCTTCGAGCTGACTGATGCGCTTGGACAACTGGCCCTTGCTGCAGCCCAACTGCTGCGCCGCGAGGGTGAAACTGCCGGCCTCGATCAGTACGGCGAATGCGGCGAGGTCATCCATTTCGCTCATGGATTGTTTCCAATTGAAAACCAAAGGTTGCCCATTAGTGCGCTTATCCGCGGAAAAAACCACTCTAGACTGAAACCTCATTCACTCACTTGGGGTACAGCTCGATGAAGATTCTGTTGATAGGCGCCGGCGGCACCATCGGTTCGGCGGTGGACAAAGAATTGTCGCAACGCCACGAAGTCATCCGTATCGGTCGTAACAGCGGTGACTTGCAAGTGGATATCAGCGACAGCGCGTCGATACGCAAGCTGTTCGAACAGACCGGCAAGTTCGATGCGCTGATCTGCGCGGCGGGCAACGTGACGTTCGCAGCGCTGGACGAGATGACTGCAGACAGCTTCGCCCTCGGCCTGAAAGACAAACTGATGGGCCAGGTCAACCTGCTGCTGATCGGTCGCGAGTACGCCAATGACGGCGCCTCGTTCACCTTCACCACCGGCGTGCTCAGCCACGACCCGATTCGCAGCGGCGCCTCGGCAGCACTGGTCAACGGCGCCCTCGACAGCTTCGTCCGCGCCGCCGCCATCGAACTGCCGCGGGGCCTGCGGGTGAACTCGGTGAGCCCGACCGTCCTGACCGAGGCCCTGGGCAAATACGCGCCCTATTTCCGTGGCTTCAAGTCGGTTCCTGCAGCGGACGTCGCATTGGCCTACGCGAAAAGTGTCGAGGGATTGCAAACCGGGCAGACGTTTCACGTCGGTTAAGAGCAAAAGATCGCAGCCTTCGGCGGCTCCTGCACAGGACTTTATGGTTCCCTGCAGAAACTGCCGCAGGCTGCGATCTTTTGCATTTGGGGGTCAGGCTGCGTAACGTGGCAGCACTTGTCTGGAGAGCCAAAGATGCGTGTTGCCCGTTCGTTCGTCCTCGTTGCCCTGCTGCCGTTGTTTGCCGCCTGCCAGTTGTTCGACGGCCAGCGTGCAAGTGTGTCCCATGCCGGGCAGACGCGGATGCAGGGGCAACTGACCGCCGCCGACGGCAAACTGGTGTTCCAGCCGTGTCAGGAGCAGCGGCAACTGGTGGTCAATGACATCGGCGGCACCAGCGTCCTGCAAGAGGCCGCCACCCTCGCCGACGAGCAAGGCAAGCTGTTTGCCGATGTGCGCGGCAAGGTCTCCGGCGATCGCCTCGACCTGGGCCAGTTGTATCGCGTCGAACGCTCCGGCACAGCCTGCGATGACCCGAATTTCAAACTGTTGATCCTGCGCGCCGCCGGCCATGGCCCGGAGTGGAACGCCAAGGTCAGCGGCAAAGGTATGGTCATCGAGCGCGACGGCCAGCCCCCGCTCGCCGTGCCCTATGTGGAAGAGCAACTGGGCGACGGCCGCTTCAATCTCAGCAGCGAAGCCAACAACCAGCGCATCGAATTATGGGTCGCGCCGCAGCGCTGCGTCGACAGCAGTACCGGCAGCGTGCAGCACATGAGCGCCGAGTTGCGCATCGACGGTCAGGTCCAGCGCGGCTGCGGCTATTTCGGCGGCGCGCGCAACGACTGATCGTTTTTCCCCCACGGATCCGCTCGCGGCGGCTTATAATCGCCGCCTTCAAACGCCCTGGCGCAGTTGTGCGCCCCGCGAATCCGGATCCCGCCATGTTACGAATCACCGAACTCAAGCTGCCAATCGACCATCCCGAAGAAGACCTGCGCGCCGCCATCGTGCAGCGTCTGGGCATCGCCAGCGATGATCTGCTCGATTTCACCTTGTTCAAGCGCAGCTATGACGCGCGCAAAAAGTCCTCCGAACTGTGCTTCATCTACACCATCGACCTCAACGTACGCGATGAGGCCCGAGTGTTGGCCAAGTTCGCCGACGACCGTAACGTCAACGTGGCGCCGGATGTCAGCTACAAATTCGTCGGCCAGGCACCGAGCGATCTCGGCCAGCGGCCGATCGTCGTCGGTTTCGGCCCGTGCGGTATCTTCGCCGGTCTGCTGCTGGCGCAAATGGGCTTCAAACCGATCATTCTCGAGCGCGGCACCGAAGTCCGTCAGCGCACCAAGGACACCTGGGGCCTGTGGCGTAAAAGCGTGCTCAATCCCGAGTCCAACGTACAGTTCGGCGAAGGCGGCGCGGGTACATTCTCCGACGGCAAACTCTACAGCCAGATCAAGGACCCGAAATTCCTCGGGCGCAAGGTTCTGCATGAGTTCGTCAAGGCCGGCGCGCCGGAAGAAATCCTCTACGTCAGCAAGCCGCACATCGGTACGTTCCGCCTGACCGGCATGGTCGAAAACATGCGCGAGCAGATCCGTGAACTGGGCGGTGAAGTGCGCTTTCAGGAGCGCGTTTCCGACGTGCTGATCGAAGACGGCCAACTGCTCGGCGTGCAACTGGCCAGCGGCGAAACCCTGCATTCCAAACATGTGGTCCTGGCCCTCGGCCACAGTGCCCGCGACACCTTCCGCATGCTCCATGGCCGTGGCGTGTTCATGGAAGCCAAGCCGTTCTCGGTGGGTTTCCGCATCGAGCACCCGCAATCGCTGATCGACCGTGCACGTCTGGGCAAATACGCCGGCCACCCGAAACTCGGCGCTGCCGATTACAAGCTGGTGCACCACGCCAGGAATGGCCGTTCGGTCTACAGCTTCTGCATGTGCCCGGGCGGCACCGTGGTCGCGGCGACGTCCGAGCCCAATCGTGTGGTCACCAACGGCATGAGCCAATACTCGCGTAACGAGCGCAATGCCAACTCCGGCATCGTCGTCGGCATCACCCCGGAAGTCGATTACCCGGGCGGCCCGCTCGCCGGTATCGAGTTGCAGGAACGCCTCGAATCCCACGCGTTCATCCTTGGCGGCAGCGACTACAAGGCCCCGGCGCAACTGGTTGGCGATTTCATCAACGGCAAGCCTTCGACCGAACTGGGCGAAGTCGAGCCGTCGTACAAGCCGGGCGTGGCGCTGGGTGATCTGGCTCTGGCACTACCGGATTTTGCCATTGAAGCAATCCGTGAGGCTTTGCCGGCGTTCGAAAAGCAGATTCGCGGTTATTCGCTGCACGACGCCGTGCTGACCGGGATCGAGACCCGCACTTCGTCGCCGCTGCGCATCACCCGCAACGAGTCGCTGCAGAGCATGAACGTCAAGGGTCTGTTCCCGGCCGGGGAAGGCGCGGGCTATGCCGGCGGGATTCTCTCGGCGGGCGTGGACGGGATTCGCATTGCCGAGGCCGTGGCTCGCGATATCCTCGGCCTTACTGACTGATACAAAACCCTTGTAGGAGTGAGCCTGCTCGCGATAGCGGCGTGTCAGTCAGCATTTATGGCGTCTGACACACCGTTATCGCGAGCAGGCTCACTCCTACATTTGATTGGGGCGTGTTAGATATTGGCGCGCAACACCGAGGTCGGCAGCGCCTCCCCGCGCTCGGCACTCGCCGCCACCGCTGCAATCAAATCACCCAGTTCATACCCCTGTGCTTTCAGCCAATCCTGATCGTAGTACGTGTCGGCATACCGCTCGCCGCCATCGCACAGGATCGCCACGATTGACCCAGAATGCCCCGCCGCTTTCATCTTCTGCGCCGCCATCAGGGCGCCGATCAGATTGGTCCCGCTCGACCCGCCGACATGCCGCCCCAAACGCTGCGCCAGATAATGCATGGCGGCCAGCGACAAGGCGTCCGGCACCTTGACCATCGCATCAATGACCTTGGGCAGAAACGATGCTTCCACCCGAGGCCGGCCAATGCCTTCGATGCGCGAGCCGCAGTCCAGGCGCAGGCTCGCATCACCACTCTGGTAAAAATCGAAGAACACCGAACGCTCGGCATCGGCACACAACACGCGGGTGCAGTGCTGGCGATAGCGCACGTAACGCCCGAGGGTAGCGGTGGTGCCGCCAGTGCCGGGGCTGGAAATCAGCCAAGTCGGCTCAGGGTGTTTTTCGAAACGCATCTGCTGGAAGATCGACTCGGCGATGTTGTTGTTCGCCCGCCAGTCGGTGGCGCGTTCGGCGTAGGTGAACTGGTCGATGAAGTGACCGCCATGCTCGCGGGCCAGACGCTCGGATTCGGCGTAGATCTGCGTCGGATCCTGCACCAGATGGCTCTGGCCACCGTAGAACGCAATCTGGGCAATCTTCTCTTTCGAAGTGGTCGCGGGCATCACCGCGATAAACGGCAAACCGAGCATGCGCGCGAAATACGCTTCGGAAATCGCCGTCGAGCCGCTGGACGCTTCGATCACCGGCGCGCCGGGTTTCAGCCAGCCGTTACACAGCGCGTAAAGGAACAGCGAACGGGCCAGGCGATGCTTGAGGCTGCCGGTCGGGTGACTGGATTCGTCCTTGAAATACAACTCGATGCCGGCAAAACCGGGTAGCGGCAAAGGGATCAGGTGGGTGTCGGCGCTGCGCTGGAAATCCGCCTCGATGATGCGGATGGCTTCGCGGGCCCACTGTCGGTTGTCGCTCATGGTCTCGTTTCTCATGGAATCGGACAGGAGATGGGTCTCCTGAAAAAGGTCTTGCGCAAGCTTAGGAAATATCCCGCAGACGGCAAAGATACAGCTGAGTCTCAATGTGTCAGGCAACTGCTAGGCTCAATGCTTCCGAGCCAGACAGCCTGTAACGCCATATAACAAAAAAGAATATAACTTTTGTTTTAACAACTAACGGTACGGGTTAGGGTAGCCCACCTTTTTCACCAATCGATGGAGAGCGACCTTGCCTCTGCGTAGCACTTTCACGCGTTTCTTTCAGTTGGAAGCTGCCAGCGGTCTGTTACTGATCGCCGCAGCCATTCTCGCCCTGATCATCAACAACTCACCATTGTCGTGGCTGTACACCGGCCTGCTCGACACTCCGGTGGTGGCGCAGATCGGTGCGTTGAAAATCGCCAAACCCCTGCTGCTGTGGATCAACGACGGCCTGATGGCGCTGTTCTTCCTGCTGATCGGTCTGGAAGTCAAACGCGAAGTGCTCGACGGTCAGTTGTCCAGGCCCTCGCAGATCGTCCTGCCCGGCGCTGCGGCGATCGGCGGCATGCTGGTGCCGGCGCTGATCTACTGGTTCCTCAACCGCGACAACCCCGCCGCCCTGAGTGGCTGGGCCATTCCGACCGCCACCGACATCGCTTTCGCCCTCGGCGTATTGGCGCTGCTCGGCAAGCGCGTGCCGGTCTCGCTGAAATTGTTCCTGATGACCCTGGCAATCATCGATGACCTCGGCGCCATCGTCATCATCGCGATTTTCTACTCTGGCGAACTGTCGACCCTTTCGCTGGGCCTGGCGGCGGCCTGCATTGCCGCGCTGGTGGCGATGAACCGGCTCGGCGTGGTCAAGCTCGGGCCGTACATGATCATCGGCCTGATCCTCTGGGTCTGCGTGCTCAAGAGCGGTGTCCACGCCACATTGGCCGGTGTGACCCTGGCTTTCTGCATCCCATTGCGGACGAAAAATGCCGAGCCGTCGCCACTGCTGACCCTCGAACACGCGTTGCACCCGTGGGTCGCCTACGGCATCCTGCCGCTGTTCGCTTTCGCCAACGCCGGCCTGTCGCTGAGCGGCGTCACCGTCGAAAGCTTCACCCACGACGTACCGATGGGCATCGCCATCGGCCTGCTGCTGGGCAAGACCATCGGCGTGTTCGGCCTGACCTGGCTGGCGGTCAAGATCGGCATCGCCGCCCTGCCCCAAGGCGCCAACTGGGGCCAGGTCCTCGGCGTCGCGATCCTCTGCGGCATCGGCTTCACTATGAGCCTGTTCGTCGGCTCGCTGGCCTTCGAACCCGGCGTGAGTGATTACGCAGGAATGGATCGGATGGGCATCCTCACCGGCTCGATTCTCGCGGCGCTGATTGGTTATGCGGTGACGGCGGCGGCGAGTCGCAAGAATTCACAACTGCAATAACCCTTGCTCCCGCTGAACTGCGCAGCACGCCCACTTCTTGGGGGCGCTTCGCACCCCAGCGGGAGCAAGCTCCCTCGCCACAGATTCCTCGCCTCTCAGTTAAGCAGCGAACAATCCCCACGTCTTTAGCGACGCGTCCTACAGCCGCGCTTTCCCCGCTTCGATAACGTCGTGCAGCCCCTCTCCAGGGGCTGTCGATGGTGAACGAAGGGACGATCAGTGGCGCGGTACAAGGACATTCCCCGGGTGCAAAACCCACCGGAGGGCGACGGACATCACGTTACCTGGCGCTATATGACGGCGGCTGAACTGGCCGAGCGCGAAGCCGGGCAAAATGCCTACGATGCGATGCTGGCGCGGCAGGAGGCTTTCGAGCGCAGCCGGGAAGTGGCGGCGAAAAAACCTGAAGCTGTGCGTGCCGGGTGCGTATTCGCCAAGTCGTGCAAGTTGCCGGATGCGATCATCGATTACAGCAATCCTTCCGGCATGGTCCCGACCGACAGCCTGAAGGATTACGGCGAGCTGATCCTGCTCGGCGCTCGCGAAGCCGACGCAAGCGGCGGCATTCCACTCAAGAAAATCAGCGCCAATGCGATCCCGATCGGGTTTGGCAGTCTGGCCTTGGCAGGCTCGGCTTTTGAAGCGCTGCCGGCGCTCGTCTCCAGTGCGGTGGCTGCGCCCTTGATCGGGCTGGTTGCGCTGCTGATCCCGTCAAGCGTGAGCGACAGCGCGCTCTACACCGATGAGCAACTGAGCACACTCAAACAAGCCAGAACACGCGTACGCCTGCGCGTCGAGCAACAGGCCAATGGCAGCCTCAAGGGTTACGGCTTCTACACCGGCAAGAACCGCGATTGGGAAATGGTCGATGTCGTGCAGTTCACTGCACGCGGCGACCGGTTCGTTGCCGATCTGGGTGAAGGCGTCGAACTGCTCTGGACCCCGGCGGTGGATGGCTCGGACATCCTCGGCATTCCGGCGCTGGAGGCTGCCCCGCAGGCACCGCATATCTGGGTCTATCCACCGACGAAAGCGGCGGACGGGATACTGGTGAATCCGCTTTATCCGCCGGAGTATCGGGATTTTATTCTGGTGTTTCCGGCAGATTCTGGCGTGAGGCCGATCTATGTTGTGCTCAGCCGTGCTCGCGACCATGCTTATTACGGCCATCCAAAAACGCTGCCCGCATTCCCTGATGCAGTCAAAGTGAAATCGAAGTCGTCAGTACAAGATGGTGGAAAACAGCGAGCACGTTGGGTAGACCGCAAAGGTCGAATTTACGAATGGGATTACAAAAGCAACGCCGTAGAAAAATACGACAAATTAGGAACGACTCATTTAGGTGAGTTCAATCACTTGACAGGTGAACAAACGGGACCCGCCGATCCAAAACGAAAAACCTCCAGAAATTAAGGATTGAAACATGCGCTTTCTTTCGATTACCGGATTCTTCCCTGACGAAGTTCAAGATGACTCCTTGCAGTTCGAGCTGGATATCACAGGCAGCGAGATGAATGAAAGAGTCGCCCAGCTCATTGAATCCAAGCCCTTGGGTGAGGTGGAACCCGGCGAGTTGTTGTTGACTCAGGATCAGGTAACCGCACTGGAAAATCTGCTCAGCGTCAGTTTCCCAAAGGGCCTCGAATACTTCATGGGGACCTGCGTCAAATACTGACTGACCCACTCACAAGCAAAGAAAAACCCCGACCAGTCACCTGATCGGGGTTTTCTTTACCCGGCTTCCCGCTTAGTGCGAAACGCGGCTGGTCCCGCCAACGGTGGAAATCCGTACCCGCTCGCCAACGCGGAACACTTCATTCTCCTGAACCTGCTGCACATAGGCGCGCATGCTGCCGTCGTCTTCGCGGACGGTGATTTCCACGCCCTGGGTGCGGGTCAGGCCTTCTTCGGTGGCGGAGCCGAGCAGGCCGCCGGCCACTGCGCCAATGACCGCAGCAACGATGCTGCCCTTGCCGCCGCCGATGGCGCTGCCGCCGACGCCGCCGACCACTGCGCCTGCTGCGCCGCCGATCGGGGTTTTGGTGCCTTCGATTTTCACCGGTCGCAGGGATTCGATGGTGCCCATGCGAATCGTCTGCACACGACGGGCTTCGTCACGGGAGTAGGAGTCGCCGGTGAGGCTCGATTGGCAGCCGGTCAGCAACATCGCCATCGTGGAAAAGGAAGCAACCAGCAGAACAGACTTACGCATAGCATCAACTCCAAAAGAACATGTGTTCATTAAACTCCGTGGCCTGGCGTCTGTCACGACACCCTCCGGATAAAATTGGCTTCCATTCAGGCTGGGTACAGATGCCGCGAGCGTTCACTTAAAGTAGCGTGAAATCACCGATCCGCCATCGCCCTTCATCCCGCTCGGTAGACTGCTCAGGGTGCCAGACGTTCAAGAATCCACTCGGCGCCCTGCAGCCGGTAGTTGAGGCGATCATGCAGGCGGCTCGAACGGCCCTGCCAGAACTCGATGCGCTCGGGCAACAAACGGTAACCGCCCCAGTGTTCCGGGCAGTGCGGCTGACTGTCGCTGAAGCGCTGCTCGGTGGCCTTGAGCAAATCTTCCAGCTCGCCACGACCGTTGATGACGCGGCTCTGCGGTGACGCCCAGGCGCCCAGGCGGCTGCCCAATGGACGCACCTGATAATAGGCATCGGACTCTTGCGGCGTGACCTTAACCACCCGCCCTTCGATGCGCACCTGGCGCTCCAGAGTTGGCCAGAAGAACGTCATGGCGGCAAACGGGTTGGCTGCCAGATGCTGGCCCTTGGCGCTGTCGTAGTTGGTGAAGAAGGTGAAGCCCTGCTCGTCCAGGCCCTTGAGCAACAGAATGCGGCAATGCGGACGACCGTCGGCATCGACCGTAGCCAGGGTCATGGCATTGGCTTCCACCGGCGCCTGCTCGGTTTTCACCGCATCGGCGAACCACTGATGAAACAACGCAAACGGCTCGGCCGGGGCTTGCGCCTCGGTCAAACCGTCACGGGTGTAATCGCGACGCATATCGGCCAGAGCCTGGGTCATGGCGGATTCCTTTTCGTTAGCGGATCACTTCTTCGCGGCGTCGGCTGCGGCGACTTTCTTGTCGGTCGCGGCGGCTTTGGCTGGCGCAGTCTTTTTCGCCGCAGCTTTGGCCGGAGCCTTTTTCGCTGGAGCCTTGGCGGCAGCTTTCTTGGCTGGCGCCTTTTTCGTCGCCGGCACAGCAGCTTTCTTCGCCGCAGGCGCTGGGGTGGCTGGTTTGGCCACTGGCTTGACGTCTTGCGCGGCGACCATCGTCACAGGCTTCGGCGCTGGCATGTTGTATTTGCTCAGCAGTGCCACCATGGTGTTTTGCGGGGTGACCAGCAGCTCTACACGACGGTTCAAGGCCCGGCCTTCAACGCTGTCGTTGGCCGCACGCGGCGCTTCCGAACCCATGCCGCGCAGCATCAGGCGGTCACGCTGCAAGCCGCTGAGACGGAAGATCGCTGCCACCGATTGCGCACGTTCCTGGCTCAGCTTGATGTTGGCCGGCGCAGCGCCGCTGGTGTCGCTGTGACCGAGCACCAGCACCGCCGTTTTCGGGTCGGCTTCAAGGATCTTCGCCACGCGAGTGAACGGGCCGAGGGTGACAGGCAGCAGCATCGCTGGACGGTCCGGGTTGAACGAGCCTTCTACCGGCGCCGTCACTACCAGCACGTTGTCGCGACGTTCGAGTTGCAGGTTGCTGTCCTTCACCGCTTCACGCAGACGCGGTTCGTAGTCGTCGAGCCAGGCTTGAGTCACCTTCGGATCCGGCATCGGCACGGCTTTGGCGGTTGGCTGATCCTTACCGCCGAACGGCCACCACCATTTGCCATTGGACTCGGCCTCGGCCTTGGCCATCTCGACCGGTTTGGCTTCAGGTTTGACCTCGGCTTTCAGATCAGCTTTTACCGCTTCATCGCTGGAACCGAACGGCCAGTACCACGGGTTGCTGCTCTCGGTTTTGGCCACT
Organism: Pseudomonas sp. HN2; assembly: GCF_020736465.1. Taxonomy (NCBI): domain Bacteria; kingdom Pseudomonadati; phylum Pseudomonadota; class Gammaproteobacteria; order Pseudomonadales; family Pseudomonadaceae; genus Pseudomonas; species Pseudomonas sp. HN2. The sequence goes on along the minus strand of NZ_CP085885.1, from coordinate 1,398,986 downwards.
GGCGCGGTCGCCGCCGGTTTCAACGGAGCTGGGGCCGGAGCCGGATCTTTGGCCGCGACTTTGTCGGAAGAACCGAACGGCCACCAGCTGCCGCCGTCCGCGTCGTTTTTCGGGTTCTGTGCGCAACCGGTGATCGCTACACACAGGGCCAGGGCGAGGGTCTTTTTAGATGACATTGAAAATCCACAAAATGAAGTAATGAAAAATCAGAGCACTTTCGCCCGGATAAACAGCCGTTTTGAAACGAAAATCCCTTCGAGGTTCCGATCCTGGAACCTCAGTCGAAGCTTTACAGACAAGTGGCAAGCACCCGCGCCAGCTTTTGCGCGCGCGGATCCATCAAAACGTAAGGCCCCAAAGTATTGGTCACGAAACCGAAGGCGACATCGCGCTCGGGATCAGCAAAACCGATCGAGCCGCCCGCCCCCGGATGGCCGAACGCGCGCGGGCCGAGGCCGTAGGTGGCGTTGGCCACGTCCGGCTGATCGAGCATGCAGCCGAGGCCGAAACGGGTGCGGGTGAGCAAGGTCTTGTCGTCGCCGAGGCTGTGCTCGCGGGTCAGCTCTTCAAGCATCTCGCTTTCGAGCAGACTGCCGTCGAGCAGGCCGGCGTAAAACCCGGCGAGGCTGCGCGCATTGCCGTGGCCGTTGGCCGCAGGCTGCTGCATGCGGCGCCATTCCGGCTTGTTGGTGCTGGTCAGCACCGACGGCGGATTGGTGAAGGCGCGGGTAGTCATGGCAGTCGGTTCGCGCATGGTCACTTGCAGCAGGCGCTGCGCCGCGGCGTCGCCGGCATTGCCCTTGCCACGGGCGATGTGCGCCACGCGATGAAACTCTTCGTCGGCCAGGCCCACATGGAAATCCAGCCCCAACGGCTTGGCAACCCGAGCGACGATCGACTCGCCCGGCCCACGCCCGTCGGCGCGGCGCAGCAATTCGCCGACCAGCCAACCGTAGGTGATCGCGGCATAACCGTGACCGGTGCCCGGCGTCCACCACGGCGCTTCGGCCGCAAGGGCGTCGACCATGGTTTGCCAGTCGTACAGGGCTTCAGGGGCGAGCAATTCGCGCAGCGCCGGCAGGCCGGCCTGATGGCAGAGCAATTGGCGCAGGGTCACCGATTCTTTGCCAGCGGCGGCGAATTCCGGCCAGTAGCGGGCAACCGGGGCATCGAGTTGCAACTTGCCTTCGGCGACCAGTTGCAGCGCGGTGACGGCGGTGAAGGTCTTGGTGCAGGAGAACAGATTGGCGATGGTGTCGCTGTGCCAGGCTTCGGTGCCATCCTTGTCGGCGGTACCAGACCAGAGGTCGAGGACGGTTTCTCCACCGACCTTGATGCACAGGGCTGCGCCGCGTTCCTGGGGATCGTCGAAGAGTGCGGCGAAAGCCTCGCGCACCGCTTCGAATTGAAGCTCGTAATGTCCCTGAATCTGCACCCGCAACTCCCCCGCGAAAACGCTCTACAAAGTGGTCCGCATTGTTCCAGCCCTTGAGGGATTTGGGAACAGGCGCGGGCCAGACGGTTGATCGGCAATTTGTGTTGATCCCTTCGCGAGCAGGCTCGCTCCCACACTGGATCTCAACAGCAGCGAAGATCCCCCGTGGGAGCGAGCCTGCTCGCGAAGAACGATAACGCGGTCTGAAACCTAGTGACCATTCCCCGAATGCCCGCCCGCTTGCGCAGCCCCCGGCGCTTTGCCAGCCTCGGCCTTGCGCCCGCCTTCAGCCTCGGTATTCGGCGTTTTCTGCGCCTCCTTGCCCAACTGCTCCAGCGCTTGCAGATTGCTTTTGCGCACTGCCTCGACAAATCCCTGATACGGCAGATCGGTGACGCCGACCAGTCCGAAATGGCCATTCTCGCCGTCGAGCAACCGGCCAGTCACCGGTTGGTCGAGATACTGGAACCAGTGCACGCCGACAATCGACGGCTCGCTCAGCGCCTGTTTGATGAAGTTGGCATAGGCCGGGCCGCGATCCTCTTCTTTGGCCAATTGCGTCACGCCGCCCCAGAACGGGCCTCGGTCGGCCGAGCCGAAGTTGAATTCGGTGATCAGCACCGGTTTGTCCAGCGCTGCCAGCGCGGCGAAGTCGTAACCGTCCTGCGGCTTGAGCGTGTACATGTTGAAGCTCAACACATCGCAATACTGCGCGCAGGACGCCACGGCCTCAGGCGTGCTGATAGCGAAGCGACCGCCCAGCAGCATCTGGTTCGGCGCGTGCCATTTCAGCGAATCAGAGATGGTCTTGAAATAGGTGTCGGCGAAGACCTTCTGGAAGTATTTGAAGTCCGCTTCGATCTCCGGATGCTCAGGATTGGGCAGCGGCGGCACGAAGCCCGGGTCTTCCATCAACTCCCACGCCGGCAGCTCGATGCCCCACGCCTTGGACAGTCCGGCCTGATTGCGGTACTTGTCGCGCAATTGCTTGAGAAAGGCGCGTTTGGCCGGCACGTCCGTGGTCATTTTCAAGGTGCCGTAAGCCAGCGCGTAGCGAGCCTTCGGATCGTCACCGGCGCCGGCCCAGGCCAGCTCGTTATCGGCGTAGTAACCGATCAGCCACGGATCGTCGCGGTGATCGCGGGCGGCAATGGCTACGGCGCGCTCGGTGGCCATGGCGAAACGCGGATCGAACGGGTCCGGCATGCCGCCCCACCAGTCGCTACCGGTGCTGATGCTGGCGTAATCGCCGACGATCGACAGCGGCAAGGTGTACGGCACGCGCTCAGCGTCCGCCAGCGACGGCGCGCTCCAGTTGCCAACCGTATTGAAACCCCAGGCTTGCAGGCGGTCGAGGGTATGCCGAGCCCATCGTTCCTCATCAATCGTGGCTGTACACGGAGCGGCTTGCGCGCTGGACGTTTGCACCGCGTCGGTCTGCGCCGCTTCGGCGATACCTGACTTCGGCTCGGCAGGCGCCGCCACAGACTCAGCCGCCTGCACCGAACTGGCCTCAGCCGCGCCTGCCTTCGCCGCTTCGGCGATCCCGGCCTTGTTGTCGCTGTCCGGTTGGCACGGTTCGCCGTACAGGCGTTGCAGATTGGCGCCATAGAAGTCGTACCAGCGGCCGTTGCCGTAGCCACGCCCCTGATCGACGCCGTTACCGCCACGGTTGTGGCCCTCGCCGAAATGCGCAGCCAGTGGGTCGCCGTTCTTCGGCAGTGATTCGAACATGTATTCGCGACCCGCTACGTAAGTCTGGTTTACTTGCGGGCTGACGGTGTTGACGCCAAGCGAGTAGAACGGATGGCCTTCAGGGGTCACCAGATACCAGCGGCCGTCGCGTTTTTCCGTGCGGAAGAAACCGCTGGACTTGAACGCCGGGCCCTTGTTCCAGCCGCCGAATTTGTCCAGCGAGGACTTTTCGCGCTCGGCCAGCCAACTGTTCAGTTGTTGCTGTTCTTTGCTGGCGGCGCTTTTCAGTTGCTCGTCGCTGCTGACTTTTTCCGGCCATTTGCTGCGGGTCGACTGCCCGTAAGCATCGACCAGATTGCCGTACACCGCCTGCGTCACCGACTCGCCGTCCTGCACGCCGAAACGCTCGAGCAGCAGGCTCTGCGCAACTTTCGGCTGATCCATCGACAGGCTCACCGAAACCACTTGGCTGCGGTCGATCTCGCCCGTGCTGCTGGCCAGCAGGATGCGCTGGCCGTCAACGGTCATCGGCATCGGCGGCCCGGCTTTCATGCCCTGACTCAGCGGCGTCGAAGCCACCAACGGCACCAGCAAGGTTTGCGCGGGGCCGGCCGGCAGATCGACGCGGCTGAGCAAAGTGCGGCCATCGTTGCTCTGGATCTGCACATAAACCGTCACCGCCCAGTTCATCGAACTCTGCAGGCGCAGGGTCATCATCCCGGACTGCGACCAGTCCCAGGCGCCGGTCTGTGGCGTCAGGCGCAAGGTCGGCCGGGCGACCGGGTTGAACGTCACCCGACGCAGCACTTCGCCTTCCGCGGTCTGTTCGGCATTTGCCTGCGGCAGGTCGGCGTTTTCCGTGGCGACCTTGACCACATCGGCCGGGCGCACGAAGTTGAACAGCGTCTGCTGACCGGCGGGCGCGGCCAGCGACGGCGCGGCAAAGATCAAGGCGAAAACAGCGGGCAACGAACGGCGGATCATAAGAACGGAGTTCTCCCTAACGACCAGTCAAGGCCAGTGGAAAAGTGCTAGCAGAGAGATAGACAACGCGGCGGGCCAATCGGCCCACCCGTGTCTCAGGATATTTCACGACGGAAAGGCGGCAACGCATTGAGGATCGCCTTGCCGTAGCGCTGGGTGACCAGACGCCGGTCGAGCAAGGTGATGGTGCCGCGGTCTTCTTCGGTACGCAGCAGACGGCCGCAGGCCTGAACCAGTTTCAGCGAGGCATCGGGCACGGAGATTTCCATGAACGGATTGCCGCCGCGCGCTTCGATCCACTCCGACAACGCAGCCTCGACCGGATCATCGGGCACCGAGAACGGAATCTTGGCGATCACCACGTGCTCACAATAAGCCCCCGGCAAATCAACACCCTCGGCGAAACTGGCCAGCCCGAACAGCACGCTGGAATCACCGCCATCGACCCGTGCCTTGTGCTTGTTGAGGGTTTCCTGTTTCGACAGGTTGCCCTGAATGAACACTTGTTTGCGCCAGTCGCGGTCGAGGCCGTCAAAGACGTCCTGCATCTGCTTGCGCGAGGAGAACAGCACGAGGGTGCCGCGCGAACCTTCGACCAGATCCGGCAGTTCGCGAATGATCGCCGCGGTATGGGCGGCGGCGTCGCGCGGATCGGCCTTGAGATCCGGCACGCGCAACACGCCGGCATCGGCATGATGGAACGGGCTCGGCACCACCGCCGTAACGGCTTTTTTCGGCAGGCCGGCGCGCATGCGGAAACGATCGAAAGTGCCCAGCGCCGTCAGCGTCGCCGAGGTCACCAGACAGCCGTAAGCGACGTTCCACAAACTGCGCCGCAAGGTTTCCGCCGCCAGAATCGGACTGGCGTTGACCTCGATGTCGAACAGCGAGCCGCTTTCGGCCAGGGTCAGCCAGCGCGCCATGGGCGGGCTGTCTTCCGGGTCTTCGGCGGTGAACGCGGTCCACAGCTCCCAATTGCCGGAAGCACGGGACAACAGGCTGCCGAACAGCGGATACCACTCTTCGGCCTGATTGCTGGCAATGCCGATATTGACCTCGCCATCCATGCCTTCCTTGAGCAGATCGGTCAGACGCTGGAAGAGGTCGTTGAGGCGCGAATAGCCTTTTTTCAACTCGATGCCCATCTCGCGCATATCCTCGGGAATTACCCCGCCGACGAAGCGGTGACGCGGGCGCTCGCGGCCTTCGACGTCTTCGCCGGGTTTGAAATCGGCGATCTGCTCGCATGCAGTGAACATGAACTGCTGCTGGGTCTTGATCTCCCGCGCCAGCTCCGGCACCTGCTCGATCAGCTTGCCGAGATCGCCCGGCAACGGGTGCTGGGCGAGCAGTTTGGTCAGATTCTTCGCGGTGGTTTCCAGCCAATCGGCGGTGGAACGCAGGCGCGTGTAATGGGCGAAGTGGCCGATGGCCTTGTCCGGCAGGTGGTGGCCTTCGTCGAACACGTAAATGGTGTCGCGCGGATCCGGCAGCACGGCGCCGCCGCCCAGAGCCAGGTCAGCCAGGACCATGTCGTGGTTGGTGACGATCACGTCGACCTTGCCCATGCCTTCGCGGGCCTTGTAGAAGGCGCACTGGCCGAAGTTGGGGCAATGCCGGTTGGTGCACTGGCTGTGATCGGTGGTCAGGCGCGCCCAGTCGGCGTCTTCCAGGGCGTTCGGCCAGCTGTCACGGTCGCCGTCCCACTTATTGCCGGCGAGCTTTTCAATCATGCTGGTGAACAGCTTCTGGCTGGCCTCGTCGACTTCGATCTTGAAGCCTTCTTCCTCGAACAGCTGCGCGGTGGCGGTCTGCGCGTGGCCTTCCTGCAGCAGCATGTCGAGTTTGGACAGGCACATGTAGCGGCCACGGCCCTTGGCCAGGGCGAAACTGAAATTCAGCCCGCTGTTGCGCATCAGGTCGGGCAAATCCTTGTAGACGATCTGCTCTTGCAGGGCGACGGTCGCGGTGGCAATCACCAGACGCTTGCCAGCCAGTTTCGCCGTGGGGATCGCCGCCAGGCTGTAGGCCACCGTCTTGCCGGTACCGGTGCCGGCTTCCACCGCGACAATCGCGGGGTCGCCACTGCGCCGGCCTTCATCGTCGGTGTCGATATCGCCGAGTACCTTGGCGATTTCGGCGATCATCAGGCGCTGGCCATAACGCGGCTTGAGGCTCTTGGCCTCTAGAAAACGCGAATAGGCGCCCTGGATCGTGGTTTTGAGTTCAGTGCTGATCATTGAGTGTCGGGCGCAAAACGCTGGATAAATTTTCAGTAGTTTGGTTCGGCGGCTATCATACCCCGCTAATCGATCCCGCGCAGAACGGAGTGACCCAATGACACCTTTTAGCCTCGTTTATCCCCTGCATGTCCTCGCCGCTCTGGTGTGGGTTGGCGGCATGTTTTTCGCCTGGATGGTCTTGCGCCCTGGGGCTGTGAAGGCTCTCGAGGGCCCCGCTCGCCTGACCCTGTGGGTGGAAGTGTTTCAAGGTTTTTTCCGCTGGGTCTGGGTCGCGGTGATTCTGTTGCCGATCAGCGGCGTAGGCATGTTGCACTTGCAGCAGGTCGGCTTTGAGACCGCACCGAAGTATGTGCAGGTGATGATCGGTTTGTATGTGGTGATGACGGCGCTGTTCATCCGCATTCAGGGGTTGATGCTGCCGGAGTTGCGCAAGGCGGTCGAGGCAAAGGACTGGCCGGCGGGTGCGGCGGTGCTGGGGCGGATTCGGCGGGTGGTGGGGCTTAATCTGCTGGTCGGGTTGGTGTTGGTGGCGGTGGCTGCGGCTCGGCCGATGTTCTGACAATCTGCGACTCAAAGATCAAAAGCCCCTCACCCTAGCCCTCTCCCAGAGGGAGAGGGGACTGATTGGGGGATATTGAGGAGTTACGCCGACTTGGAAGATTTTCGCTGAATCCATAATCGACCTGGTCTTTCAGGTCGATGGATAGCGACAGACACCTCGGTCGGCTCCCTCTCCCTCTGGGAGAGGGCTGGGGTGAGGGCTTGCCTTTAGAGACGCTGCACGGTTACGGCACCCGCCGCCCCTGTCGGCCCAGGCTGCCCATCAGCCCCGGCCTTGCCGTTCTTGCCGCCATCGGCGCGATACACCAGGCAGCCCTTGGACTTGCCGCCCTTCCCCGCTTTACCACCGACACCCGCCGGGCCGCCGGCACCGCCAGCCACGTTGACCTTGATCAGCTCGGCCGGGAAATCCCGTGGCACGGCAAGGCGCACCAGCGCACCCGGCGCGCCCGGCTGGCCATCACTGCCGTCACTGCCATCGGCGCCGTGGCCAGCCGAACCATAGGTGCAGCCCGGATCTTCACCGTTGCCGCCGTCGAGGCCGACGAAACCCGGTGCGCCGGTGCCGCCACGGGCATCGACGGTCAGTTGCGGCGCGCTCAGGGCCTGAAATTGCAGGTTCAGATTGCGCCCGGCGCGGGCAGCCTTTTCATAAGTGCCGGGGGCGCCGCGTGCGGTGATCTGGCTGCCGTCGCTCAACTCGGCGCGGTTGACCTTCAGCTCCAGCGCCTGTTCCGCCGGCACGATGGCGATGCGCGCTTCATGGCCAAGGCGCAGTTCATCGATGTTCAATTCGGTCACGTTGGACGGGATCAGCAAGGTGCCGTAATCGGCAACTTCCAGCTTCTCCAGTTGCAGGGTGCTGGTGGTGTTGGGCAAGCGCATCAGCGAATTGCTTTGCACGTTGACCACTTGGGCGCAGGCCAGTGGACTGATGAATGCAGCGAGCAGGCAGAGTTTACGCATGGGAAGAAGCCTCCGGAGCGGCCGGGGCCGGGATGGTTTGCAGATGGAAAACGCCGAACAACAGAATGCGCCCACGATCACGCCAAGGATGCGGACGCCCCTTGAGACTGCGATTGCACAGCAGCACTTCGAGTACGTGAATCAGCAACAACAGAGCGCCAGCCAGATTGACCAGCAGATGCAGCGGATGGACGAACGGCACCAGTTGATTGGCCAGCACCACGCAGCAGAACAGCAGGGTCAGCAAACGCCCCAGCCCCCAGAACACCTTCATACGCTCCCCCGTGTTGCGAATTATTCTTTGCACGCACAGTACCGGCTTCTGCGGGGGATAAGCCAGAGGGAAAAATGAAATTTCTACAAACACCGGGTAAAAGGCTGCCGAGCCGATGATTTCGGCCCGGCAGCTCTAGCCTGCGGACTACAGACCTTTCCTAACGATTGATGTGCAGCTCGACGCGGCGGTTTTCTGCGCGACCTTCATCGCTGGCGTTATCGGCCACCGGTTCACTCTCGCCTCGCCCTTCGCTGGTGAGCTTGTTCGGCGCCAGGCCCTGACTGAGCAGGTACGCGGCGACACTGCTGGCACGGCGTTCCGACAATGCCTGGTTATAGGCATCGGAGCCTTTGCTGTCGGTATGCCCGATGACTTTGATGCTGACCACATCGGCATTGCGCAGCTTGTCCATCAAAGTGTCGAGCTGGGCTTTTGCTGCCGGGGTCAGATCGGATTTGTCGAAATCGAACAACACGTTGCCGGCATCGCTCAGGGTGATCACTTCGGTTTGCGGCGCCGGTTCGACCGGTTTTACTGCGACCGGATATTGCGGCCGCGGGCAGCCACGGTGATCGACTTCGGTGTTTTCCGGCGTGTCCGGGCAGCGGTCGCGGCGGTCGAACACGCCGTCGCTGTCTTCGTCGCCATCCTGGGCATAACAGATCAGGCCACCGGTGACGATGCCCAATGCCGCGCCGCCGCCGGCCCAGCCGGCGCTTTCAATGGCACCAAGACCGCCGCCGACCAGGCCGCCAAGCAGGCTGCAGATCGGCCACGTACGTTGATTGAGGGGGGCGGTGCCATCGCTGTGAGTGGCACAACCGGTGAGCAAGCTGCCAAGCAGCAGCACCGGCAAGACGGACCTTGAGAAAACACGCATTTGTGAACGCTCCTGTGTACCGGCCCATACCGGTTACACAGGAGTAAAGACCCGCATCCGCGACTGCACAAGCCGCGGATGCGAGAGGGGCTAGCGGACGATTTTGATTTCGGTGCGACGGTTCTGCGCGCGACCATCGGCCGACTTGTTGTCAGCGACAGGCTGGCTTTCACCAAGGCCCGACACCGAAACGAAGCTGGCACGCGGTACGCCCTGCTGGATCAGGTATTCCACCACCGAGTGCGCACGCCGATCCGAGAGTTTCTTGTTGTAGGCATCGCTGCCGACACTGTCGGTGTGACCGGTCACGGTCAGTTGCGCGGTGGAGGACTCCTGTTTCAGGCGATCGGCGACTTTGTCGAGCACTTGCTTGTCAGGGCCGGTCAGCGTGGCTTTGTCGAACTCGAAGTGCACATCACGAATGACGATGGTTTCCTCCTTGACCACAACCGCTTCTTCGACCACTGGCGCAGGCGTCGGTGGTGGGCAACCGTCAGCATCGACCTGCACACCTTTTGGCGTGCCCGGGCACTTGTCGCGACTGTCCGGCACGCCGTCGCCGTCCTCATCGCCATCACCGTGCACCCAGCAATAAGCCGCCGCCGTGCCGCCAACCAGCAGCGCACCATAACCGGCCCACGAAGCGCTTTCCGTCGCGCCGAGACCGGCACCGACCACACCACCGACTGCCGCACAGGTCGGCCAGTCGGTTTTCTGCAAACCTGCACAACCAGTCAACACACTGGTTAGCAGAACCAAGGGTAATGCTGTCCGAACTATGCTCATCTAGTTTTCTCCTGAGGGATCGGCTTGAAACCGATTCAGGGATTAAAGACCGGAGTTTTAATCTCCGCCAGCAATAGGCCACCGCTGTTTGCGACCGTGTTCACAGGGGTTTGCCACTTTTAAGGAAAACCACGCAACCGGGCGCTTTGCCGCCGCAGTCTGGCAGGCTAGTCTTGGCGGTCTGACTGAGGAGCTTCGATGAACGTCGCCATTTCTTCGCGCACGCCGCAACAGGCGCTGGCCGCTTTGCTGGATCGCTACGCCCCGGCTCGTCTGCTGCTGATCGGCGCCAGCGCATTTCCAGCCCTGGACGCCTTCAAGCAGGCGCACCCTGACACCTTGGTGGCCCACGCCGCGCCCGGCGCATTGCCTGCCGAACTGGCCGCGCAACGCTTCGATCTGGCGCTGGTAGTCGATTGCCTGGAACATCTGCCCAAGCGCGACGGCCTGAACCTGTTGGGCGGCATCCGCAATCTCAACGCCAGTCGCATCGCGGTGCTGGCTGATCTCGCGGCCAGTGGCTGGCAGGAAACCGATTTCTATTCGCTGGCACTGCAGGCCAGCGAGCGTTTCCAGCGCGACGAGCAGGTGCTGACGCTGTTCACTTACGATCTGCTTGACTACAAACAAGTCCCCGACTGGCTCAATTCACGCTTCTGGGCCAATCCGGAAAATTTCGGGAAATACTGGTGGTAATGCAATGAGTACAGCCATTTGCCCATGCGGCAGCGGCAATCTGCTGGATGCCTGCTGCGGCCCTTATCATGACGGCCACCCGGCACCGTGCGCCGAAGCCTTGATGCGCTCGCGCTACAGCGCTTATGTGCTGGGGCTGATCGACTATCTGGTGGCGACCACCCTGCCCGCCCAGCAAGCGGGATTGAACCGACAATCGATCAGCGACTGGAGTGCGCAAAGCACCTGGCTCGGTCTTGAGGTCGAAAGCTCGGAAGTCTTCGGCGGTCAGCCGGAACATGCTTTCGTCACCTTCACTGCGCGCTGGCACGACAGCCAGGGCGAGCACAGCCACCGCGAGCGCTCCTCGTTTGTGCAGAACGCCGGGCGCTGGTATTTCATCGATCCGACGGTGCAGATGAAATTGGGGCGCAATGACGGCTGCCCTTGCGGCAGCGGGCAGAAGTTCAAGAAGTGCTGTGCGGGTTATTTCGGCGCTTGAGCTGAAGATCAAAAGATCGCAGCCTTCGGCAGCTCCTACACAGGATTTGCGTTCATTCTGTAGGAGCTGCCGAAGGCTGCGATCTTTTAGCGTCTAGACTGGCAATAAAGGGAGTACAACCATGCTCGGTCGCCGGCGCACATTAAATTTTCTGCTGTTGATGCTGATCGTAAACCTCGGCGGCTGTGCCTCGTGGTTCAGTGATGACAGCGTCGAACCCGCCGTGCATCTGGTGAAAGTCGAGGTGGTACGGGCCAAACTGCTCGAGCAGAAATTCATCCTGCACTTTCGCGTCGACAATCCCAACGACAGCGACCTGACCGTACGCGGTCTGGAATACCGCATCCATCTGGCCGACATGCTGCTCACCGAGGGCGAGCATGAGCACTGGTTTACCGTCGGGCCGAAGCGCAGCGCCTATTTCAAAGTGCCGATCCGCACCAACCTGTGGCCGAAGATCAAACAGGTGGTGAAACTGCTGAAAAATCCGAATCAGCAGATTCCCTATCGATTGCAGGGGGAAATGGAAACCGGTTTATTCATCGCCCACTACGTGCACCTTGAGCGCAATGGCGTGATAATCCCCGCCGATCTAACTCCGGAGTGACCTCGATGACCCAGCAACCTCATGTCCATGGCCCTGACTGCAACCACGATCATGACCACCATCACGATCACGACCATGGTCATGTCCACGGCCCGAACTGCGGCCACGCCCACCAGGAACCGGTGCGCAACGCCCTGAAAGACGTCGGCCGCAACGACCCTTGCCCGTGCGGCAACGGCAAGAAATTCAAGAAGTGCCACGGCGCTTGATGGTTCGGGCGGAGACCTGCTTCGCCTGACACACCGTCTTCGCGAGCAGGCTCGCTCCCACAGTGACCGCGTACCGATCTCCTGTAGGAGTGAGCCTGCTCGCGATGGGGCCGGCACATCCGAAATTGATATCGACTGATCAAACGCTTTCGCGAGCAGGCTCACTCCTACAGGAGCGAGCCTGCTCGCGAAAGCGTCGGTCCATTCACCTAAAAACTTCAGTCTGCCGCCAACAGCTGCGCACTACTGACCACCGTCGCATACTCCCCATGCAGATTCCCCAGCGACATCCCGTGCACCTCTTCAGCGGTACGTGGCGTGCCGAAATAATCGGCTTTGTCGAAGGTAAAACACGCATCCTCTGCCACCCATGTGTCGAACCCCAGGTTGCCCGCAGTGCGCGCCGTCGACTCAACAGAGTTATTGGTCGCCACACCAACGATGATCAGTTGCCCGATCCCAGCCTCACGCAACTGCGCCTCCAGCCCACTGGCACAAAACGCGTCCGGCACCTGTTTCTGGATCAGCCATTCCCCGACCTGAGGCACAAATCGCTCTTGAAACTCCACTCCGGCCTGCTCGGGCCAGAACACCGAGTCAGGCGAGCGCGACAAATGCTGCACGTGAATCACCGGGCGCCCGCGCAGGCGCCACAGCGCCAATAACTCAAGCATTCTGTCTTCGGCCTGAGGATTATTCCGCCGCCCCAGACGCGGATGCAGAATGCCTTTCTGCTGGTCGATGATGATCAGCGCAGCGTTGCTTTGAAGCGCCATAGCGATCTTTCTCCTGACAGGTCTCGGGACTTATTCCGTAGTTCAACATCAGCGCTTTCCCACAAGCAACTCTCACGCCTGTGACCGATCAGCCGACAACTGCACAAATAACCACTCGCCCCGCTTGCGCGGCCCTCGCGCCCTCACTAACGTAGCGGCTTTATTGCGCCCCCAGCCTTATACCCCCGCAGGAGCTTCGCCATGGCCTCGCCAGCCCTTACACATTTTCTTCCCCGGTTCGGCGTTGCCGCAGCAGTGGCCGGTGTTCTCGGTTTGTCCGGTTGCCAGACCTGGAACGCCCAGGACAGCCTGCCGCCGACCTCCGGCGTGCAACCGCTCAAGGGCCTGGCGCAGAACGTGTCGGTGCGGCGCAATGCGATGGGCATGCCGTTGATCGAGAGCAACAGCTTCCATGACGCGCTGTTCAGCCTCGGCTATGTCCACGCCAGCGACCGCATCAATCAGATGGTCACCCTGCGTCTGTTGGCCCAGGGCCGGCTGGCGGAAATGTCCGGCGCGTCGATGCTCGATGCCGACCGCTACATGCGCGCGGTCAATCTGAAGAAGAGCGCCGGCGAGCTCTACAAGGCCTCGTCGCCGCGCCTCAAACGCTTCTTCGAGGTATACGCACGGGGCGTCAACGCCTACCTGTTCCGCTACGCCGACAAGTTGCCGGGCGACCTCGCCGCCAGCGGTTACAAACCGGAATACTGGAAACCGGAAGATTCGGCGCTGATCTTTGCCCTGCTGAATTTCAGCCAGTCGGCCAACCTGCCGGAGGAAATCCAGTCACTGGTGCTCGCGCAAACCGTGACCACTGACAAACTCGCCTGGCTGAGCCCGTCGGCGCCCGATGAAAATCTACCGGTGGCGGAAGCCGACAAGCTGCAAGGCCTCAAGCTCAACGGGCAGATTCCGGGCCTGACCGAACTGAGCAGCGCCAGCCAGCAGCTGTCGGCGCTGAACCTGCTCGCCACACCGACTGCGAACAACTGGGCGATCGCCCCGCAACGCAGCCGTAGCGGCAAGAGTCTGCTGGCCAGCGACGCGCACGGGCCGCTCGCCGCGCCGTCGTTGTGGAGTTTCGTGCAGATCCGCGCGCCGAAATATCAGGCCGCTGGCGTCACGGTTGCCGGCCTGCCGATGGTGCTCGGCGGCTTCAATGGCAAAGTGGCGTGGAGCATGACCAGCGTGCTCGGCGACAATCAGGACCTGTTCCTCGAGAAAATCCGCCGTCAGGGCAGCAGCCTGACTTATGAGGTCAACGGCAAATGGCAGCCGTTGGGCGTGCGCAACGAGACCTACTTCGTCAAAGGCCAGCGACCGATTCGCGAAGCCGTTTACGAAACCCGCCACGGCGCGCTGCTCAACAGTGCCCAGGCAGCGGCGCAAGGCAGCGGCTTCGGCCTCGCGTTGCAGACACCGAATTTCACCGACGACAAAACCCTGGATGCCTTCTTCGATCTGACCCGCGCGCAAAACGTCGAGCGCGCTTCGGACGCCAGCCGCGAAATCCGCGCCATTACCCTGAATCTGGTATTCGCCGATGCGAGCAATATCGGCTGGCAAGTCACCGGCCGCTTCCCCAACCGCCGCGAAGGCGAAGGCCTGCTGCCCTCGCCGGGCTGGGACGGTCGCTACGACTGGGACGGTTACGCCGACCCGATGTTGCACCCCTACGATCAGGACCCGGCACAAGGCTGGCTCGGCACCGCCAACCAGCGCGTCATCCCCGACGGTTACGGCATGCAGTTGTCGAAATCCTGGGCGGCACCGGAGCGCGGCGAACGCCTGGCGGAAATGGCCGGCAGCGGCAAGCACGACAGCCGCAGCGTGATCACCATGCAGTACGACCAGACCACCACCTTCGCCGCCAAGCTGAAAAAAGTCTTCGAAGCACCGGGCATGAAGCAACCGCTGAAACAGGCGATCGATGCCCTGCCGGAAGCCGAACGCAGCAAGGCCCGCGAAGCCTTCACGCGCTTGATGGCCTTCGACGGCAAGCTCAGCCCGACCTCTGCGGATGCAGCGATTTATGAGTTGTTTCTGCAGGAAAGCATGAAGCAGATTTTCCTCGACGAATTGGGGCCTGAGTCGAGCCCGGCGTGGAAGGCCTTTGTCGCCAATGGCGATCTGTCCTACGCAGCGCAGGCCGATCATCTGCTGGGGCGTGAGGACAGTCCGTTCTGGGACGATGTCCGTACGCCGCAGAAGGAAGACAAAAGCGTGATTCTCGCCCGTAGCCTCGCGGCGGCCATCACTGCCGGTGACAGTCAATTGGGCGGCGACCACCGCGCCTGGCAGTGGGGCAAATTGCACAGCTATGCGTGGAAGAACAGCAATGGCCAGACCGTTCGCGGGCCGTTGGCGGCCGGTGGCGATCACACCACCCTGAACACTTCGGCGTTTGCCTGGGGCCAGGACTTCGTCACGACCCGTGCGCCGGCGATGCGTTTTATCGTCGACTTCGGCCAGAGCGAACCGCTGATGGCGCAGAACGGCACGGGTCAGTCGGGCAATCCGCTGAGTCCGAATTATTTGAACGGGATCGATGCATGGCTCAAGGGTCAGTACATCGGCTTGCCGATGCAGCCGCAGAATTTCGATCGGGTGTATGGCAAGACTCGTTTGACCCTGACTCCCGGCAAGTAAAGCAAAGATCAACAGCCCCTCACCCTAGCCCTCTCCCGGAGGGAGAGGGGACTGATTGGGGGATGCTTCGGTCTTGCGCCGACCTGAAAGAGAGGCGCTGAATCCAACATTGGACCAGGCTCAAGGCTGTGCCGGATCCATATTCAATTCGGTCCCTCAGGTCGATGTACCTCGCCAGACACTTCGGTCGGCCCCCTCTCCCTCCGGGAGAGGGCTGGGGTGAGGGTAGCGCTTTAAAGCCAATCGAACTTCCAGCCTGACACCCGCCTCATAGCTAACAAGCCCCCCATTCCGGTCACGACATGGATCTTGTTATCGCCCGACCTGAAGGTCTCTACTGCCCCGCCGGGGATTTCTATATCGATCCCTGGCGACCGGTCGAGCGTTCGGTGATCACCCATGCCCATGGCGATCACGCGCGGACCGGTAATCAGCATTACCTGTCGAGCAGCGCCAGCGCCGGGATTCTGCGCGCGCGCCTCGGTCAGGATATCCAGTTGCAAACTCTCGATTATGGCCAGCGTCTGACTCACCACGGGGTCACTCTGAGCTTTCATCCCGCCGGGCATGTCCTCGGTTCGGCGCAGGTGCGTCTGGAATACGGCGGCGAAGTCTGGGTCGCGTCGGGCGATTACAAGGTTGAGCCGGACGGCACCTGCGCCCCGTTCGAACCGGTGCGCTGCCACACCTTCATTACCGAATCGACCTTTGGCCTGCCGATCTATCGCTGGCAGCCGCAGGCGCAGATTTTCGACGAGATCAATCAGTGGTGGGCGGCCAATATCGCCGCCGGCAAGGCCAGCGTGCTGTTCTGCTATTCCTTCGGCAAGGCCCAGCGGATTCTCCACGGCATCGACGAAACCCTCGGGCCGATCCTCAGCCACGGTGCAGTCGAACCGTTGAACCGCGTCTACCGCGACGCTGGCGTGTACCTGCCGCCGACGATCTACGCGGGCGACGTGAAAAAAAGCGATCCGATCATGCGTCAGGCGCTGGTCATCGCCCCGCCGTCGGCGGGCGGCAGCACGTGGATGCGCCGTTTCGGCGATTTCAGCGATGCCTTTGCCAGCGGCTGGATGCGCCTGCGCGGCACTCGACGTCGGCGTGGTGTAGATCGTGGTTTCGTCCTGTCCGACCACGCTGACTGGCCCGGCCTGCTCTGGGCGATCAACCAGACCGGCGCCGAACGGGTCATGGTCACCCACGGCTCGATCGGCGTGCTCGTGCGCCATTTGCGCGAACAGGGCCTCGATGCCCAAGGCTTCACCACTGAATACGGCGATGACGAAGAAGACATCGCCGTCGAACCCACCGTTGCCGAGACTTCCCCATGAAAGCCTTCGCCGAGTTATATGCCGAACTCGATGCGACCACGTCGAGCAACGCCAAGCTGGCGGCGATGCAGGCCTACTTCGCGCAGGCCGCGCCGGAAGATGCCGCCTGGGCGGTGTATTTCCTTTCCGGTGGGCGGCCGCGACAACTGGTTCCGGTGCGCATCCTCCGTGAGCTGGCGGTGGAAGTTTCGGGGCTGGAGCCGTGGTTGTTCGAAGAGAGCTATCAAGCCGTCGGCGATCTGGCCGAGACCATTTCTCTGGTGCTGCCGGAAAATTCGCACAGCTCCGAGGCCGGTCTCGCCGAATGGATCGAAGACAAGCTGCTGCCAATGCGCGGTGAAACGCCCGAGTACCTGGCGCGGCAACTGCCAATGTTATGGGCGGAGCTGGATCGGGCGAGCCTGATGCTCTGCATCAAGTTGATCACTGGCAGTTTCCGGGTCGGCGTGTCGAAGTTGCTGGTCACCCGCGCCCTCGCCTCGATGGCCGGGCTTGACAGCAAACGCGTGGCCCAGCGTCTGGTCGGGTACACCGATCTGTCGAACCGGCCCAACGCCGCGAGTTACCTGAAACTGATCGCCCCCGAATCCGCTGATGAGCACGCCCAGCGCGGCGGCCAGCCCTACCCGTTTTTTCTCGCCCACGCCTTGGCGCAACCGGTCGAGGAATTCGAAGCACTGCTCGGTCCGGCCAGCGACTGGCAGGTGGAATGGAAGTGGGACGGCATCCGCGCGCAAGTGGTCAAGCGTGACGGCAAGCTGTGGGTGTGGTCCCGCGGCGAGGAACTGGTGACCGAGCGCTTCCCCGAATTCGATGTGCTGGTGCACGGCTTGCCCGACGGCACGGTGATCGACGGTGAAATCGTCGTGTGGAAGAGCACTCATCCGACCACCGAAGACGCCTTCGATCCGCAATCCGATGAGCCGCCAGCTGTGCAACCTTTCGCCTCGCTGCAACAACGCATCGGTCGCAAAACGCTCGACAAGAAGATTCTCGAAGAAGTGCCGGTGGTGGTGCTCGCCTACGACCTGCTGGAATGGCAGGGCGAGGACTGGCGTAATCAACCGCAAGCCAAGCGCCGTGCGCAACTAGAGGAAGTGATCGCGCGCTGCAACAGCCCGGTGCTGCTGCCCTCCCCTGTACTGACCGGCGAAGACTGGCTCGATCTCGGGCGCCAGCGCGAGGCATCACGCAAACTCGGCGTCGAAGGCATGATGCTCAAGGCCCGCGATTCGTTGTATGGCGTCGGTCGGACCAAGGACATGGGCGTGTGGTGGAAATGGAAGGTCGACCCGTTCAGCGTTGATGCCGTGCTGATTTACGCACAGCGCGGACACGGCCGCCGCGCCAGTCTGTACAGCGATTACACCTTCGCCGTGTGGGACGGTCCACCCGAATCCAGCCAGCGCTCGCTGGTGCCGTTCGCCAAGGCCTATTCGGGGCTGACCGATGAAGAGATGCGCCAGGTCGACAGCATCGTGCGCAAGACCACAGTCGAAAAATTCGGCCCGGTGAGCAGCGTGAAACCGAGTCTGGTGTTCGAACTCGGCTTCGAGGGCATCGCCCTGTCGCGCCGCCACAAGAGCGGCATCGCCGTGCGCTTCCCGCGCATGCTGCGCTGGCGCAAGGACAAGACCGTCGAAGAAGCCGACAGCCTCGCAACCCTCCAGGATCTGCTCGCCTGAGCGAAACCCTGTGGCGAGGGAGCTTGCTCCCGCCCGGCTGCGCTGCAGTCGCAAAGCCTGCACCGCCGATTTCTCAGGCAAAGCGCCGGGGAGTGCTTCGCTCTCCAGCGGGAGCAAGCTCCCTCGCCACAGGTAATGGCTGCCACCAACTCAACGTGCGCTCGCAAACGGTGCAGGAAAAACGCCGCGCCCGTTTCCGGGCATCCGGTTGCCCTTGCCCCTCCTTACTGAACCTTTTAAAACACCTGTTCGGCACTCTGGTTCGGAAATTGCTACTTTCTATAGGTCGTAAGCGTTGCAGTAACAATAATTCTGCGCCACAAGCGCTCATATTGGTTCTTAGGGATTGAATAATGAAAAAAGCATTGCTGACCCTTTCTGCACTGGCGTTGTGCATGGCCGCCGGCTCCGCGCTGGCCAAGGAATACAAAGAGCTGCGCTTTGGCGTTGACCCTTCGTACGCACCGTTCGAGTCGAAAGCGGCCGACGGCAGCCTGGTCGGGTTCGATATCGACCTGGGCAACGCGATCTGCGCCGAACTGAAGGTCAAGTGCAAGTGGGTCGAAAGCGATTTCGACGGCATGATTCCGGGCCTCAAGGCCAACAAGTTCGACGGTGTGATCTCGTCGATGACCGTGACCCCGGCGCGCGAGAAGGTCATCGACTTCTCCAGCGAACTGTTTTCCGGCCCGACCGCTTACGTGTTCAAAAAGGGTTCCGGCATCACCGCCGACGTCGCTTCGCTCAAGGGCAAAACCGTTGGCTATGAGCAAGGCACGATTCAGGAAGCCTACGCCAAAGCCGTACTGGACAAGGCTGGCGTGAAAACCCAGGCCTATCAGAACCAGGATCAGGTGTACTCCGACCTGACCTCCGGCCGTCTCGACGCCGGTATCCAGGACATGCTGCAAGCCGAACTGGGCTTTCTGAAGTCGCCGAAAGGCGCCGATTACGAAATCAGCCAGCCGGTCGACAGCGAATTGCTGCCAGCGAAAACGGCTGTCGGTATCAAGAAAGGTAACACTGAGCTGAAGGCGCTTTTGGATAAAGGTATCAAAGCGTTACACGACGACGGCAAATACGCCGAGATTCAAAAGAAACACTTTGGCGACCTGAATCTGTACAGCGGCAAATAATGCCCCGGCGCCCATCCTCGATGGGCGCCTTTTCCATCCGCTCAGGTTGCTGATTTATGTTTGAAACCCTCCTGCAAAATCTGGGGCTGGCCTCGTTCAGTCTGCAGGGCTTCGGCCCGTTGCTGCTGCAAGGCACCTGGATGACCATCAAATTATCGGCGATGTCGCTGCTGGTGGCCGTGTTGCTCGGCCTGCTCGGCGCCAGTGCCAAACTGTCGAAAGTCAAACTGGTGCGCCTGCCCGCGCAGCTCTACACCACGCTAATTCGCGGCGTGCCGGACCTGGTGCTGATGCTGTTGATCTTCTACAGCCTGCAAACCTGGCTGACCACGCTGACCGACTACATGGAATGGGAATACATCGAGATCGACCCGTTCAGCGCCGGCGTGCTGACGCTGGGCTTCATTTATGGCGCGTATTTCACCGAGACCTTCCGGGGCGCGATCCTCGCGGTGCCGCGTGGTCAGGTCGAAGCCGCCACCGCGTATGGCCTCAAACGCGGCCAGCGGTTTCGCTACGTGGTGTTTCCGCAGATGATGCGTTTCGCCCTGCCGGGCATCGGCAACAACTGGATGGTCATGCTCAAGGCCACCGCACTGGTGTCGATCATCGGCCTCGCCGATCTGGTCAAGGCCGCCCAGGACGCCGGTAAAAGCACCTATCAACTGTTCTACTTCCTGGTTCTCGCCGCCTTGATCTATCTGCTGATCACCAGTGCTTCGAACTTCATCCTGCGCTGGCTCGAACGCCGCTACGCCGCCGGTGCCCGGGAGGCCGTACGATGATCGAACTCCTGCAGGAATACTGGAAAGCCTTCCTATATACCGACGGCCAGAACATCACCGGGCTGGCGATGACGATGTGGCTGCTCACCGCGTCGATCGGCATCGGCTTCATCGTCTCGATTCCACTGTCGATTGCACGGGTATCGCCGCACTTCTACATCCGCTGGCCGGTGCAGTTCTACACCTACCTGTTCCGCGGCACGCCGCTGTATATCCAGTTGCTGATCTGCTACACCGGCATCTACAGCCTCGCCGCCGTGCGCGAACAGCCGATCCTCGACAGTTTCTTTCGCGATGCGATGAACTGCACGATCCTCGCCTTCGCCCTCAACACCTGCGCGTACACCACGGAGATTTTCGCCGGGGCGATTCGCAGCATGAACCACGGCGAAGTCGAAGCGGCCAAGGCTTATGGCCTGACCGGCTGGAAGCTGTATGCCTACGTGATCATGCCGTCGGCACTGCGCCGTTCGTTGCCTTACTACAGCAACGAAGTGATCCTGATGCTGCACTCGACCACGGTGGCGTTCACCGCGACCATTCCCGATATCCTGAAAGTCGCACGGGACGCCAACTCGGCGACCTTCCTGACGTTCCAGTCGTTCGGCATTGCCGCGTTGATCTACCTGACCATCACCTTTGCGCTGGTCGGCCTGTTTCGCCTCGCCGAACGCCGTTGGCTGGCCTTCCTCGGGCCGACTCACTAGCACCGGTTTGACAATAAAGAGATAACAATGCGCCACCAGATCCATGACCTGCTGGCCCCGCTGCCGGGGACCGCACGGCAGATTCACAGCTTCCACTTCGGCCCACAGCAGGCCAAGGGCAAGGTTTACATTCAGGCGTCGCTGCACGCCGATGAACTGCCGGGCATGCTGGTCGCCTGGCACCTCAAGCAGCGTCTGGCGGAGCTTGAAGCCGCCGGTCGCCTGCGCAGCGAAATCGTTCTGGTGCCGGTGGCCAACCCGGTCGGCCTCGAACAAGTGCTGATGGACGTGCCGCTGGGCCGCTATGACCTGGAGAGCGGGCAGAATTTCAATCGCTGGTTCGTCGACCTCAGCGAAGAAATCGGCAACACCATCGAGGGCCGACTCAACGACGATGCGCAGCACAACCTTGAACTGATCCGGGCCAGCCTGCGCAACGCCCTCGCCCGTCAGACGCCGACCACGCAACTGCAATCCCAGCGTCTGACCCTGCAACGCCTGGCTTGCGATGCCGACATGGTGCTGGACTTGCACTGCGATTTCGAATCGGTGGTCCACCTGTACACCACGCCCGAGGCGTGGCCGCAGGTCGAGCCGCTGGCGCGCTATATCGAAGCCCAGGCCAGCCTGCTCGCTACCGACTCCGGCGGCCAGTCGTTCGACGAATGCTTCACCCTGCTCTGGTGGCAATTGCGCGAGCGCTTCGGTGAGCACTTCGAGATTCCCCTGGGCAGTTTCTCGGTGACCGTCGAGTTGCGCGGCCAGGGCGACGTCAATCACCCGCTGGCCAGCCGCGACTGTCAGGCGCTGATCGATTACCTGATCCAGTTCGACGCCATCGTCGGCGAAACCAAGCCGCAACCGCCGCTGCCGTACCCGGCCACGCCGCTGGCCGGTGTCGAACCGGTGACCACGCCCGTCGGCGGCCTGCTGGTGTACTGCGCAACGCCCGGCCAATATCTGGAAGCCGGGCAGCAGATCGCCGAAATCATCGACCCGATCCACGACAAGGTCACCCCCATTCATTGCACCGCCGCCGGCCTGCTGTACGCGCGCTCGCTGCGACGCATGGCCACCGCCGGCATGGTCATCGCCCACGTCGCGGGCGCCGAAGCCTATCGCAGCGGCTACCTACTTTCGCCTTGAGGATGCTCGTCCATGTACAAACTGACCGTTGAAGGCCTGCACAAAAGCTATGGCGATCATCAGGTGCTCAAAGGCGTTTCGCTCAAGGCCAGGACCGGCGACGTGATCAGCCTGATCGGCGCCAGCGGCTCGGGCAAAAGCACGTTTTTGCGCTGCATCAATTTTCTTGAACAACCGAACGACGGCGCCATGAGCCTCGATGGCCAGGCGATCCGCATGGTCACCGACCGCCACGGCATGCACGTCGCCGACGCCAATGAACTGCAACGCCTGCGCACACGGCTGGCGATGGTGTTCCAGCATTTCAATCTGTGGAGCCACATGACCGTGCTGGAAAACATCACCATGGCCCCACGCCGGGTGCTGGGCTGCAGCAAACAGGAAGCCGAGGATCGCGCCCGACGTTATCTGGACAAAGTCGGCTTGCCGGCGCGGGTGGCCGATCAATATCCCGCGTTTCTCTCCGGCGGCCAGCAACAGCGCGTGGCGATCGCCCGGGCGCTGGCGATGGAGCCGGAAGTGATGCTGTTCGACGAACCGACCTCGGCACTCGACCCGGAACTGGTCGGTGAGGTGTTGAAAGTGATTCAGGGTCTGGCCGAAGAAGGCCGGACGATGATCATGGTCACCCACGAAATGAGTTTTGCGCGCAAGGTGTCGAATCAGGTGCTGTTTCTGCATCAGGGTCTGGTGGAAGAAGAAGGCGCGCCGGAAGAGGTGCTGGGCAATCCCAAGAGTGAACGCCTGAAGCAGTTCCTCAGCGGTAACCTTAAATAACGCCGTGCACATCTCCCCTGTAGGAGTGAGCCTGCTCGCGATAGCGTCATCACATCCAACATTGATGTAACTGACACACCGCTATCGCGAGCAGGCTCACTCCTACAGGGGACCGCGCAAGCCACAAAAATCAAACTTGTCGCCACGCTTCGCTGTCTCTGAAACAACACCTCCAGAGCGCACGCAGCCGGCATGGCGAAATCCCCCGACTTTGCAAAAACCTGGTTCAGCGCTCGCGCCTGGAAGCCGTTCGCCTTTCAGAAACAGGTGTGGGCGGCGGTAAAAAACGGCGAATCCGGCTTGCTCCACGCCAGCACCGGCGCCGGCAAAACCTATGCGGTGTGGTTTGCCGCGCTCAATCGCTTCGCCCGCTTGCAGCCGCCCGTGGCCACGCCACGCAAACGCAAACCGCCGGCTGAACCGCTGACGGTACTGTGGATCACGCCGATGCGCGCCCTCGCCGCCGACACTGCCCGCGCACTGCAAAGCCCGGTGGATGATTTGCAGATTCCGTGGAGCATCGGTCTGCGCACTGGCGACACCAGCAGCAGCGAACGCGCTCGTCAGGGCCGGCGCCTGCCGACCACCCTGATTACCACACCTGAAAGCCTGACCCTGCTGCTCGCCCGCGCCGACGCGCGCACGGCGTTGTCGACCCTGCGCATGATCGTCGTTGATGAATGGCACGAGTTGCTCGGCAACAAACGCGGCGTGCAGCTGCAACTGGCCCTCGCCCGTCTGCGTCACTGGCAGCCGGAACTGATCGTCTGGGGCGTTTCCGCCACCCTCGGTAATCAGTCTCACGCCGAGCAAGTGCTGATCCCACAGGGCGGCGGCGTCAGTGTCCAGGGTAAAAGCGAAAAAACCCTGCAGGTCGATACCCTGCTCCCACCGGCCACCGAGCGTTTTCCGTGGGCCGGACACATCGGCCTGAAGATGCTGCCGCAAGTGGTGGCCGAACTCGACGCCTGCGCCAGCAGCCTGGTGTTCACCAACACCCGCGCGCAGTCGGAGATCTGGTATCAGGCGCTGCTGGAATCGCGGCCGGACTGGGCCGGGTTGATCGCGTTGCACCACAGTTCACTGTCCCGCGACACCCGCGACTGGGTCGAGCAGGCGTTGAAGAATGGCCAATTGAAAGCCGTGGTGTGCACCTCAAGCCTGGATCTGGGCGTGGATTTCCTCCCGGTCGAGCGCGTGCTGCAGATCGGCTCGGCGAAAGGGGTCGCGCGGTTGATGCAACGTGCCGGGCGCTCCGGCCACGCACCGGGGCGCACCTCGCGGGTGACGCTGGTGCCGACCCACAGCCTTGAACTGATCGAAGCGGTCGCCGCCCGCGATGCCGTCGAGCAACGGCGCATCGAGCCACGCCTGTCGCCGCACAAGCCGTTGGATGTGCTGGTCCAGCATTTGGTCAGCATGGCCCTCGGCGGTGGCTTTATTCCTGAGGATCTGTACGAAGAAGTCCGCGGCGCCTGGGCTTATCGCGACCTGACACCGGCGGACTGGGCCTGGGCATTGGCTTTCGTACGCCACGGCGGGATGTCTCTTACAGCGTACCCGGACTACCGCCGGGTCGAGCCGGACGAACACGGCGTCTGGCGTGTGCCGGATGCACGTCTGGCGCGGCGCCATCGCATGAGCATCGGCACCATCGTCAGCGACGCGAGCATCAACCTGAAATTCTGGAGCAAGGGTGGCGGCGGCAAACAGTTGGGCAGCGTCGAGGAAGGCTTTATCGCGCGACTGAAACCCGGCGATGGTTTCCTCTTCGCCGGCCGCTTGCTGGAGCTGGTACGGGTGGAAAACATGACCGCCTACGTTAAACGCAGCACCGCGAAAAAAGCCGCCGTGCCACGCTGGAATGGCGGGCGCATGCCGTTATCCAACGAACTGGCCGAAGCGGTGGTGGCGCGTTTCAGCGCCGCTGCTCAAGGTCATTTCAACGGCCCGGAAATGCACGCGCTGCGGCCGCTACTGGAAACGCAGATACGCTGGTCTGGGTTGCCCACCACGGAAAATCTGCTGGCCGAAGTGCTGAAATCCCGCGAAGGCTGGCACCTTTTCCTCTATCCATTCGCCGGGCGCCAAGTGCATCTGGGGCTGGCGAGCCTGCTGGCGTGGCGCGTCAGTCAGCGCCAGCCTGTGACCTTCTCGATCGCGGTGAATGACTACGGCCTGGAATTGCTCAGCGCCACGCCGGTGGACTGGGCCACCCATCTCGACGCACACCTGTTCAATGCCGATGACCTGTTGCTGGACGTGCTGGCCAGTCTCAATGCCGGCGAACTGGCGTTGCGCCGCTTCCGTGAAATCGCGCGGATCGCCGGACTGGTGTTCGCCGGGTATCCGGGCGCACCGAAGAGTACGCGCCAGGTGCAGGCGTCGAGTGGCTTGTTTTTCCAGGTGTTCAAACAATACGACGCCGACAATCTGCTCTTGGCCCAGGCCGGGGAAGAAGTCCTGCGCGAAGAACTGGATATTCGCCGCCTGGAACAGACACTGGCGCGCATCAATCAGATGAAACTCGACGTGCATCAGGTTAAACGTCCTACACCGCTGGGCTTTCCGCTGCTGGTGGAGCGGATGCGCGAGAGCATGAGTTCGGAAAAACTGGCTGACAGGATCAGAAGAATGGTCGGTGACCTGGAAAAAACTGCTGATAACGGTAAATCGTCGTGAGCGCCTACCCGGTGCGCCTGGCCGGCGAAGAATTGTGGTTACTGCCGGAGAAAGCCCTGTATTGGCCCGCGCAGGAGGCGCTGCTGATCGCCGACGTGCATTTCGGCAAAGCGGCGGCCTATCGCAGCCTCGGCCAGCCGGTGCCGCATGGCACCACGGCTAGCAACATCGAAGTGATCGACGCGCTGCTGGCGCGACTGCCGTGTCGCCAATTGATCTTCCTCGGCGATTTTCTGCATGGGCCTGGCTCCCATGTCCCGACCACACTGAATGCGCTGGCAGAATGGCGCGCGCGGCACGCTGACCTGCCGATGACGCTGATTCGCGGCAACCACGACAAACGCGCTGGCGACCCACCCTCCTCGCTGAATATCCGCGTGGTACCCGAGCCGCTATTGCTCGGGCCATTCGCCTTGCAACATGAACCCGATCCGCATCCCGAACGGCACGTGCTCGCGGGACATGTTCATCCGGTTTATCGATTGCACGGCAGAGGCCGGCAGAGCTTGCGCCTGGCCTGTTTCAGGTTGGGTGAGCGCATCAGCCTGATGCCGGCGTTCGGTGCGTTTACCGGCGGCTATCAGGTCGAGCGCGACGACAGCTGTAAAGTCTTCGTGATCGGCGACAACGAAATATGGCCCGTCAGCTAGATCGCAGATCGATCGGGTTGACGGGCCATATTCATGAGTAGGGTCAGGCAACTGGCGCCGGAGGCGGTTCGTCCGGCAGCGTTGGTTCGCCTGGCTCGGTCGGTTGTTCGTTGGGAGTATCAGGATCGGGCTGGCCGGGCACGCCGCCGGACAGGCTTAACGACGGATTCGCCAGTAGCGACCAGGCCAGTACGCCTATCTGATTGGGCTCAAGCCTTGCCAGTTCAGCGCTGATTCGCGGGTCGATCTTCATAGGGCACTCCTCAGTGAAGGCCCGAATTTGTGTGTAACAAAAACGGGCAGTACACCCCATAGAGTGTCTGCCCGCCAAAGAATTCCCGACATCCGTCGGATGGTCGATCAGGTACGTGGCAAGGTCACGCCACGCTGGCCCTGATACTTGCCGCCACGATCCTTGTAGGAAACTTCACATTCCTCGTCGGATTCAAGGAAGAGCATCTGCGCCACGCCTTCGTTGGCGTAGATTTTCGCCGGCAGGTTGGTGGTGTTGGAGAATTCCAGGGTCACGTGACCTTCCCACTCAGGCTCGAGCGGAGTGACGTTGACGATGATGCCGCAGCGCGCGTAGGTGCTTTTACCCAGGCAGATGGTCAGCACATTGCGCGGAATACGGAAGTACTCGACGGTGCTGGCCAGGGCGAAGGAGTTCGGCGGGATGATGCAGACGTCGCTGTGGATGTCGACGAAGCTGCCGGCGTCGAAGTTCTTCGGGTCGACGATCGCCGAGTTGATGTTGGTGAACACCTTGAAGTGGTTGGTGCAACGTACGTCGTAACCGTAGCTCGACACGCCGTAGGAAATCACCCGGCTGTCGTCGCTGCCGCGCATCTGGCGCTCGACGAACGGTTCGATCATGCCGTGTTCCTGCGCCATGCGGCGAATCCACTTGTCCGATTTGATGCTCATGGCGGGGTTGTCCTGAATAGCGAGGTGGAAAAATTCTGTCCGGCATCTTACCGGGCGCGTCGCCGCGATCAAAGTGCGCAACGCAATTCTCGGCGAACACCCCGTATTTACGAGATGTGGCGACGAACAGCCGCACCGCCGATCCCTAAAACACAGAATCCTTTGCAAGAAACATTGGCACGTTCCGGAAAAAGGGTTAAGGTGGCGTCACTGTGTTGCTTGTGTCACTGAGAATCTCTACACGATATGTTGAATTTCGATCCAACCATCTACAAGAATTTTTCCTGCTCTTTGCACTCAGTCTCGGCCAGGGTTCTTCCTGAGTCGCAGTTATCTTTGTTCAAGGAGTTACACCATGTCTAATCGCCAAACCGGTACCGTTAAGTGGTTCAACGATGAAAAAGGCTTCGGCTTCATCACTCCACAATCCGGTGACGACCTGTTCGTTCACTTCAAAGCTATCCAATCCGACGGCTTCAAAAGCCTGAAAGAAGGCCAACAGGTTTCTTTCATCGCTACTCGCGGTCAGAAAGGCATGCAAGCTGAAGAAGTACAAGTTATCTAACTTGTAGCTTCTTTAGAAAAGAGCCCCGCCCTTAAAAGCGGGGCTTTTTTGTGGGCGCTTGTTTTTGAGCGTAAAAAAGATCGCAGCCTTCGGCAGCTCCTACAGAGGATTGATGTACACCCCGTAGGAGCTGCCGAAGGCTGCGATCTTTTGCTTTAAGCTTTTACCAGGCCACGCCAAACCCTGCGGTATAGCGGGTCTTGTTCAAATCGGCATCGTTGGTGCCACTGATGATGTCGCGCTCGGCCTTGAGATTGAGCGAGGCCCATTCGGTGACCTTGTAGCGCAGGCCCAGCTCGGCATCCAGTGCGTAATCGGCGACGCCCGACAACGGCTTGCCGACTTCGCCATTGGTGAAGAACTCGACTTTCTTGCCGATCAGGTAGCGGTTGTAGTCCCACTTCATCGCGACGGAATAGAAGTTGTCCTTGCTGCCATCGCGGTATTCATAGTCGGTGCGGTTAAGCAACGAACCCAGCGAGAACGCGCCCAGTTCGTCGTCCCAGAACTGGTAGCCCGGACCGGTACCGACCACACGCTGACGCGCCAGCTCTTCGATGTGATCACGCTTGTAGTTGATGCGCCCCTGCCAGAACCACTGATCGGTGAGGAAGCGGTCGAGGGAGTATTCGGCGCGCCAGTTGTTGGTGGTGGTTTCCGCATCCTGCACTTCGCGGTTGTACTCGCCCTCAGCAATATGCCGCCAGCGACCATGGCGAGCGGAAGTCTTGAAGCCAACATCGTAATCGTCGGTGTCCTTTTCGGCGCGCTGATAGTCCAGCGCCAGGTCGACGTTGCCCTTCCACACCAGGTCGGTGACGATCGGCTTGGGCTTGAGGATCTGCTGAATGCTCGCCAGCTCGACTGTCTTCGGCGCCTCGCCATTGGCCAGGGTGACCTTGCCGTCGTCGGCCGCGGTGAGCGATTTCGACACTTCGCCAGCATAGGCGTCCTGCTTCACCAGCAAGTGCTGATCGCTGTCGAGGGTCTTGACCTCTTTCCAGTCAATTGCCACGGCACCGGCGTATTTGGTCTGGATCAACAGCTTGCCGCCGTCGAAGACCGTGATAGTGCCACTCAACTTGTCGCCGTTTTTCAACCAGACGGTGTCGGCAAGCAGGGGCGTGGACGTGCTGAAAACAGCAAGGCACAACAAGGTTCTGGGGAACATAAGCAGACCGGGGGCTCAGAGTTGGCGAAAAGGGTCGGCATTATCCGTAGGATTTTGCCCATGACAAGGACTGACCGGACTATTTCAATTGAGTTCATTTCTCAACTGCGCCCCAAGCGATTACCCTTGTCACCATTGTCACGCCAATGCTCAGGAGCCGCGTACGTGAAAGACCCGCTCGACAGCGTCGAAAACGATGCGCAAATCCGACGCACGGCGCTCTACTCGACGCTCGCGCAAGTGCCCGAAGGCAAAGTCGTCAGTTATGGACAGCTGGCCGAACTGGCCGGACTGGGCCGCGCCGCGCGCTGGGTCGGGCGCACCTTGAGCCAGTTGCCCGGCGACACCAGACTGCCCTGGCACCGCGTATTGGGTGCCGGCGGACGCATCAGCCTGCCGGTCGGCACCCCCTCCGGTGATGAACAACGCGCGCGATTGCGCATGGAAGGCATCACCATCCAGAACAATCGTGTGGATATTCGGCGCCATGGCTGGCGTCCGGTAGAGCACAGCGGTTAGAGTGCGCGCTTTGTTTTCGCAATTTTGAGGCAGACTTCAGCCCATGCCCCGTAAAACCTGGCGCGCCGCGCTCGCCGCCTATGCCAGTCCTTCGACGCTCGTGCTGTTGTTGCTCGGTTTTGCCGCCGGCCTGCCGTACATGCTGGTGTTCTCGACGCTCTCCGTGTGGCTGCGTGAAGCGGGCGTAGCCCGTGAAACCATCGGCTATGCCAGCCTGATCGGCTTGGCGTATGCGTTCAAATGGGTCTGGTCACCGCTGCTCGACCAATGGCGCCTGCCCTTGCTGGGCAAACTCGGTCGTCGCCGTTCCTGGCTGGTGCTCTCTCAGGCACTGGTGATTCTTGGCCTGATCGGCATGGGTTTCTGTGATCCACAGAAGCACTTGTCCTGGCTGATCGCGATTGCCGTCGTCGTCGCTTTTGCCTCAGCCACGCAGGATATCGCGGTCGACGCCTATCGCCTGGAAATCGCCGATGACAGCCGCCAGGCCGCCCTCGCCGCCAGTTACATGTCCGGTTACCGCGTCGCCGCCCTGCTCGCCACCGCCGGCGCGCTGTTCTTCGCCGAAGGTTTCGGCTCCACCGGTTTCAACTATAAGCACGCGGCGTGGACCGGCACCTATGTGCTGTTCGGCGCATTGATGGTGCCCGCGCTGCTGACCACGCTGTTCATGCGTGAGCCGCCGGTGCCGCTGCGCACGCAGTTGCAGGCCGGGCGCTATACGTTCATGCATCAATTGATGTCGGTGTTCGTGCTGATCGTTTTGCTGGTTTCCGTACCGGCGATGTTCACCCAGCTGTACAACACTGATTTCGCTGGCGTGCTGTTCGGCGACATGAGCCCGCTCGACCTGCTGCTCGAAGACCGCGCTTTCCTTCGCGCCATTCTCTATACGCTACTCACGGGGATGTGTCTGTCGGCCATGGGCCGGCGTGGATTGGCGCCGGTGCTGACGCCGGTCAATGACTTCATCCTGCGTTACCGCTGGCAGGCGCTGTTGCTGCTGGGCCTGATCGCCACCTACCGGATGTCGGACACGGTGATGGGCGTGATGGCCAACGTGTTCTACATCGACCAGGGCTTCACCAAGGATCAGATTGCCAGCGTCAGCAAGATCTTCGGCCTGATCATGACCCTCGTTGGCGCCGGCATGGGCGGCCTGTTGATCGTGCGCTTCGGCATCCTGCCGATCCTGTTTATCGGCGGCGTGGCTTCGGCGGCGACCAACCTGCTGTTCGTGATGCTCGCGGACATGGGGCCGAACCTGCAGATGCTGGTGGTGACCATTTCCCTCGACAACTTCAGTTCGGGCCTGGCGACGTCAGCGTTCGTCGCCTACCTGTCGAGCCTGACCAACCTGAAATTCTCGGCCACGCAATATGCCCTGCTCAGCTCGATCATGTTGCTGCTGCCGCGCCTGATGGGCGGCTATTCCGGCGTGCTGGTCGAGAAGTTCGGCTATCACAGCTTCTTCCTCATTACCGCCCTGCTCGGCGTGCCGACGCTGCTGCTGATTGCGCTGCACTGGTTTCAGGAGCGCCGCCGCGAAGGGCCGACACCGACGCCCGAACCCGCACCGACGCCCGCAACCGAAGAATCGTAGGACACTTCGCCGGTGACGGGAGGAATCCCGCCACCGGACCTTTGCGCCGGCCACACTTCTGTACGTCAGCAAAACTCGCCGGTACACTGCTCCGTCATTTCCAGTCATAGCAACCGACAACGGCCAACCATGCGCACCAGTCAATTTTTGCTCGCCACACAGAAAGAAACGCCTTCCGACGCGGTCGTGATCAGTCATCAGCTGATGCTGCGCGCCGGCATGATCCGCAAGCTTGCCTCGGGCCTGTACACCTGGCTGCCCATGGGCCTGCGAGTCATGCGCAAGGTCGAAGCCATCGTTCGCGAAGAAATGAACGCTGCCGGTTCTCTGGAAGTGTTGATGCCGAGCACCCAACCGGCCGAGCTGTGGCAGGAGTCGGGGCGCTGGGAAGAATACGGCCCTGAGCTGCTGCGCATCAAAGACCGCCACGGTCGTGATTTCTGCGCGGGCCCGACCCACGAAGAAGTGATCACCGATCTGATGCGCAACGAGTTGAGCAGCTACAAACAGCTGCCGATCAACCTGTACC
This sequence comes from Pseudomonas sp. HN2, assembly GCF_020736465.1. Taxonomy (NCBI): domain Bacteria; kingdom Pseudomonadati; phylum Pseudomonadota; class Gammaproteobacteria; order Pseudomonadales; family Pseudomonadaceae; genus Pseudomonas; species Pseudomonas sp. HN2. Next base: position 1,367,522 of record NZ_CP085885.1, on the reverse strand, counting down.
AGATCCAGACCAAATTCCGTGACGAAATCCGCCCACGCTTCGGTTTGATGCGCGGCCGCGAATTCATCATGAAGGACGCCTACTCCTTCCACGCCGACCAGGCGTCGCTGCAGATCACCTATGACCGCATGCACGAGGCGTACTGCAACGTGTTCACGCGTCTGGGCCTGAAATTCCGTCCGGTTGAAGCCGACAACGGTTCGATCGGTGGCGCCGGCTCCCACGAGTTCCACGTGCTGGCCGAGTCCGGCGAAGACGATATCGTTTTCAGCAACGGTTCCGACTACGCAGCGAACATCGAAAAAGCCGAAGCGGTGCCACGGGAAACCTCGCGCCCTGCGCCAACCGAAGAGCTGCGCCTGGTTGACACGCCGGACACCAAAACCATCGCGGCGCTGGTGGAAAAATTCAATCTGCCGATTGAAAAGACCATCAAGACCCTGATCGTTCATGCCGAAGAAGAAGGCAAGCTGATCGCGCTGGTCATCCGTGGCGACCACGAACTGAACGAAATCAAGGCTGCCAACCAGCCAGGCGTGGCCAGCCCGCTGGTGATGGCCTCCGATGCCGAACTGCGTGATGCGATCGGCGCCGGCGCTGGCTCGCTCGGCCCGCTGAACCTGCCGCTCCCGATCATCATCGACCGTTCGGTCGCGATGATGAGCGACTTCGGCATCGGCGCGAACATCGACGACAAGCACTACTTCGGCGTGAACTGGGAGCGTGATCTGCCGATTCCGACCGTTGCCGACCTGCGCAATGTCGTTGCGGGCGACCCAAGCCCGGACGGTAAAGGCACGCTGGAAATCAAGCGCGGCATCGAAGTCGGCCACATCTTCCAGCTGGGTAACAAGTACAGCAAGGCGATGAAGTGCGAAGTGCTGGGCGAGAACGGCAAGCCGGTGACCCTGGAAATGGGCTGCTACGGCATTGGCGTATCCCGCGTGGTTGCCGCTGCGATCGAGCAGAACAACGACGCCAACGGCATCATCTGGAGCGACACGCTGGCGCCATTCCAGATCGCTCTGGTACCGCTGCGCTATGAAACCGAGCAGGTTCGCGAAGCCACCGACAAGCTGTATGCCGAACTGACGGCGGCCGGTTTCGAAGTGCTGCTGGACGATCGCGACAAGAAAACCAGCCCGGGCATCAAGTTCGCCGACATGGAGCTGATCGGCATTCCACACCGGATCGTGGTCAGCGACCGCGGCCTCGCCGAAGGCAACCTGGAATACAAGAGTCGTTCCGCAGCAGAGGCGCAAGCGCTGCCGGTGGCCGATGTTGTGTCCTTCCTTCAGGCCCGTATCCGCCGCTGAAACCAGATAGAGACGTCATGTTCAAGCGAAACACCTTAGGCCTCGGTGGCGCCGCCCTGTGCGGCGCCCTGCTGGTCAGCGGCTGCGCCAATCACATGTCGCAACGCAGCGAGCACGAAGAGCGGGTCGAGCGAAAGTTGCTCGATCACAGCCTGCAGATCGATGTCGGCGAGCCCAAGGTGCTCGAGCTGCCGCAGCGACGCGTGAAGATCAACGAGCAGAAGACCTTCGAAGTCACCGAGTTCGAAGTCACCCGCCGTTACGACCGCTACACGCCTTACCAACCCTGGCGCGAAGTCTATGAGATTCCGCTGGGCGCGGTGGCCGTGGTCGGTGGTGTCGGTGCGAACGTGGTCAACGTGTTCGCGCTCGGCAACCTGCCGGACAGCGTCACCAAGGATTGGCTGAGCTACGGTTTCGCTGGGCTCAACCCGTTCATGAACGCGCAGTCCAACGGTCGCGCGCAGCAGAACCTCGCGGGCATCGACGAAGTCCAGCGCGACAAGCGCACGGAGTATTCGAGCCTGCCATGGAGCGAGCGCCCGGTGCAGGTGAAGGCCGGCAAGCAGACGTTCGACATGACCACCGACCGCAACGGCGTGCTGCGCTTGAACCTGCTCGACAGTCCTTTCGCCGAACATGACCTCAATCATATCGGCCGCTTGCAGATCAGTGTCGAAGACGCCAAGGATGACGTGCACTCCGACTCGACACTGATGCTCAGCGGTCACCTGCGCGGCAAGTTGCTGGAAGCGCACGGGCTGATTTATGACGATCTGGAAGATGACGAGGTGAGCCAGTGGGTGCACCGGGTCAAACGCCTGTCGGAACTGGGCCTGGAAGAGGAAGCCAGCGAACTGGAACAAAGCCTGATCGAACTGACGCGCAATGATCCGGAGTTGCAGACTGAGTTTCTCAAGTCTTTGGCCAAGGATGCCGGGCGTTTAGTGGCTGATCCGGGGCCGAATTAAGCCTTGAAAGATCGCAGCCTTCGGCAGCTCCTACAGGGTGTACACCATCCCGGTGTAGGAGCTGCCGAAGGCTGCGATCTTTTGCTTTGACGATCTACCGCTCAAACAACTCCATCTGCTCAAACCCGCCGCGCAAATCCTCCAGCCTCACCCCCACTCCCAACAACCGCACCGGCTTGCCGCCGCGATTGAACGCCTGAGTCAGCAGCAACTGATAACTGCCCAGGTCCCGCCCTGCCCCGGCCTGTTCCAGTGTGGTCTGGGTAAAGTCATGAAATTTGACTTTGACGAACGGCTTGCCCGGTCGGTAACTGCTGTCGATCCGCGCCATGCGGTTTTTCAGGGTGTCGAGCAGCTCGGGCAATTTATCGAGGCAGGCGCGCAAATCCGGAAGATCAACATCGTAGGTGTTTTCCACACTGATCGACTGACGCCGACTGTCGTTGTGCACCAGGCGGTCATCGATCCCACGGGCGAGATTCCACAATCGCTCGCCAAAACTGCCGAATTCACGCACCAGCGCCAGCCTGCCCCATTCGCGCAAGTGCTGGCAGTCAACGATGCCGAGCTTGCCGAGCTTGTCGGCGGTGACCTTGCCGACGCCGTGCAGCTTGCTCACGGGCAGACCGCTGACGAAATCCTCGACCTGATCCGGGGTGATCACGAACAAGCCGTTGGGTTTCTTCCAGTCGCTGGCGATCTTCGCCAGAAACTTGTTCGGCGCGACGCCAGCGGAAACGGTGATGTGCAGTTGATTGGAAACCCGGCGGCGGATGTCCTGGGCGATGCGCGTGGCGCTACCGCCGAAATGCGCGCTGTCGGACACATCCAGGTAAGCCTCGTCCAGCGACAGCGGCTCGATCAGATCGGTGTAGTCGGCGAAGATCGTATGAATTTCCTTCGACGCTTGCCGATAAGCGTCCATGCGCGGCTTGACGATGGTCAGGTCCGGGCACAGCTTCAACGCATGCCCGGAGGCCATTGCCGAGCGCACGCCATAGGCGCGCGCTTCATAGTTGCAGGTGGCGATCACCCCGCGCCGGTCCGCCGAACCACCCACCGCCAGTGGCTTGCAGGCCAGACGCGGGTCATCGCGCATCTCGATGGCGGCGTAGAAACAGTCACAGTCGATGTGGATGATTTTTCGCTGGGTCATGTCGGAAAAAGCAACGTGGCAGGCCGGAGCGGCAGTATCTCATTGGCACCTGTATATAGCACCAGTGGTTGAATGTTGTTTTCCGACCGTAGGATATTTCCGACGAATTTATTTTCTCAATCAAGGATCGCCGACCAATAGAGCTGAAAGCCTTGCGCGGCCTGCCCTGCGTGCCGATCACCGGATTCCGAAAAGATCCTAAGCGCTTGAACCTCAACAGATTTATCCTGATCGAAGGTTGACACACTCGCGAACCTCTGTAGAATGCCGCCACACAGACGCGGGATGGAGCAGTCTGGTAGCTCGTCGGGCTCATAACCCGAAGGTCGTCGGTTCAAATCCGGCTCCCGCAACCAAACATCGAAAAAGGCTACTCGAAAGAGTGGCCTTTTTTGTGCGCGTCTGTTTTGTTCAACCAGCATCGTGCGACACAGGTTGGGGAAAAACAGGATTTCTTTGGATTTCCGAAACTTAACGCGCGCCTGCGACCGTTTGCCGCGATTTCGCAGTTATTTGACCCATTCCGGGATTAGCGGTTGACACCTCGCCGTTCGCCTGTAGAATGCCGCCACACAGACGCGGGATGGAGCAGTCTGGTAGCTCGTCGGGCTCATAACCCGAAGGTCGTCGGTTCAAATCCGGCTCCCGCAACCAAACATCAAAAAAGGCTACTCGAAAGAGTGGCCTTTTTTGTATCTGTCGAAAAAGTCCTTTCGCAACAATGATCTGTCACTGTGCAGTGAACCGCTGGGGATCATCAGAACTGCTGTGTTGCGACTATGCTTGAGTCGCAGACAGGCTTTCTGCAATCCAGGAACTGCCCTCGCCGATGCCCGACGAGAGGCGTAGTATTTTGTGATTATTTTTTTCTACAGGGATTGGTAACTTGGCTGGATACCTCCATCCTGTCGCGCACAATCCAAGAGGTGATTGATGCGCGCCAACTCGTCTGATCCACAAGACACCGTTACAGCAGAACAACCGATCAAACCCCAGCGTTTGCGCTGGCTGGATCGGTTAAGCAAATACCGTCAGCCGATCGGTCTGGCGGTGACGTTGCTGCTGTTTGCCATTGCCCTGATTGCCTGCCGCCATCTGCTCGCCGAGCTCGATCTCGACGCGTTGCATGACTCGATTCTCGACGTACCGAAACCGGCCCTGCTCGGCGCCATCGGCGCGACCGTGATCGGTTTCATCATTCTGCTCGGCTATGAATGGTCGGCCAGCCGCTACGCTGGCGTGAACCTGCCGCCGCGCACGCTCGCCCTCGGCGGCTTCACCGCGTTTGCCATCGGCAATGCGATTGGCCTGTCGCTGCTGTCCGGCGGCTCGGTTCGTTATCGTTTATATGCGCGATTGGGTGTCGGTGCGTCAGAAGTTGCGCACATGACGCTGTTCGCCAGCCTCTCGCTGGGCTGCGCATTGCCGCCGCTGGCTGCACTGGCAACGTTGAGCAATCTGCCCGCCGCCTCGCAAGCGCTGGGACTGTCGGAAATCTTGCTTGGTTCGGTCGCCGCCGCCGTACTGATCCTCGGTGCAGTGTTGGCGATCGGCATCTATCGCCGTCGTCTGCCGGAACAACCCTACCCCGACAATCTGCTGGTTCGCGCCGGTCGGCGGACATTGCGCCTGCCGGGTCGACGCCTGACCCTTCTGCAACTGCTGATCACCGCTCTCGACGTCGCGGCTGCTGCCACCGTTCTGTATTTGCTGCTGCCGGAAGCGCCACCGTTTGCGCCATTCCTGCTGGTCTACCTGTTGGCGCTGGCCGCGGGCGTGCTCAGTCATGTGCCGGGCGGCGTTGGCGTGTTCGAAGCGATTCTGCTTGCCGCGTTTGCCGATAAGCTCGGCGCCGCGCCGCTGGCCGCTGCCCTGCTGCTCTATCGCCTGATCTACGTGGTGTTGCCGCTGCTGGTCGCCTGCGTGTTGCTGCTGATCAACGAAGGCCAGCGCCTGTTTCAGACCCAGACCATGCGCGCCGCGTCCGGTCTGGCGGCGCCGATTCTGGCGGTGCTGGTGTTCCTGTCGGGAGTGGTGCTGCTGTTTTCCGGCGCGACCCCGGAGATCGACACGCGCCTGGAGCACATCGGTTTTCTGATCCCCCATCGTCTGGTCGACGCCTCGCACTTCGGCGCCAGCCTGATTGGCGTTTTGTGCCTGTTGCTCGCCCAAGGCCTGCGTCGGCGCCTGTCGGCGGCGTGGATGCTGACTACCATTCTGCTGCTGGTCGGCGCCCTGCTTTCGCTGCTCAAAGGCTTCGACTGGGAAGAAGCCACGCTGATGACACTGACGGCGGCACTGCTGGGTGTGTTCCGCCGCTCCTTCTACCGCCCGAGCCGCCTGACCGAGCTGCCGTTCTCGCCGCTGTATCTGGTCGCCAGCCTGTGCGTGCTGGGCGCTTCGGCCTGGTTGCTGCTGTTCGCCTATCAGGACGTGCCCTACAGCCATCAACTGTGGTGGCAGTTCACCCTCGACGCTGACGCGCCGCGCGGCCTGCGCTCGCTGCTCGGCGCGGCGGTGTTGCTGGTGATCATCTCCCTGACCTGGCTGCTGCGCACCGCGCGCCCGGTGATTCATTTGCCGACGCCGGACGAACTCGACCGCGCAGCGAAAATCCTCATGGCCTCGTCGCAACCCGATGGCGGCCTCGCGCTGACCGGTGACAAGGCGCTGCTGTTTCATCCCAACGACGAGGCGTTTCTGATGTACGCCCGGCGTGGCCGCAGTCTGGTGGCGCTGTACGACCCGATCGGGCCGAGCCAGCAACGCGCGGAAATGATCTGGCAGTTCCGCGACCTTTGCGACATCCATCACACCCGCCCCGTGTTCTATCAGGTACGTGCGGAGAATCTGCCGTACTACATGGACATCGGCCTGACCGCGATCAAACTCGGCGAAGAAGCCCGGGTCGATCTGCGGCGCTTCGATCTGGAAGCCAAGGGCAAGGAGATGAAAGACCTGCGCTACACCTGGAACCGTGGCACCCGCGACGGTCTGTCGCTGGAAATCCATGAGCCGGGTCAGGCGCCGATGGATGAGCTGAAGGTCATTTCCGATGCCTGGTTGACCGGCAAGAACGTGCGCGAGAAAGGCTTCTCCCTCGGCCGTTTCAGCGACGATTACCTGAAGCATTTCCGCATCGCGGTGATTCGCTTCGAAGGCCGTCCGGTGGCGTTCGCCAATCTGCTTGAGACTTACAGCCACGATCTGGCCAGTCTCGACCTGATGCGCGCGCACCCGGAAGCGCCGAAGCTGACCATGGAATTCATGATGGTCGGCCTGATTCAACACTATAAGAGTCACGGATACGCGCGCTTCAGCCTGGGCATGGTGCCGTTGTCGGGGTTGCAACCCCGCCGTGGTGCGCCACTGACCCAGCGTCTGGGCTCGATGGTTTTCCGCCGTGGTGAGCAGCTGTACAACTTCCAAGGCTTGCGCCGCTTCAAAGACAAGTTCCAGCCTGACTGGGAACCCCGTTATATGGCCGTGCCCGCCGGACTCGATCCGCTCGTGGCGCTGGCCGACACTGCTGCCCTGATCGCGGGCGGCTTGACTGGATTGGTGAAACGCTGATGATTCAACGCTCCCTGAAGTACATCCTGGCCGCCCTGCTGGTGCTGGCTGTGATTGCCGGCGGCGGTTACTGGTACCTGAAACGCCCGGCACCGGAACCGACCGTCGAACAGCTCAAACCCGTCGATGGCGCGGCCATGACCCGGGTGATTCCGGGCAGCAAGCCGAAGGCTCAGGTGTTGGTGGCTGTCACCGACGAACAGAAGCTCTCCGAGAAACAACTGACCACCCTCAGCCGCAGCGCTTCGGCGCAGATCGTTCAAGTGATTCTGCCCGAGGACTGCCTGCTGCAAAGCCGCGCACTGCAATCGGGCCTGCGCGAACTGAACGGCCCGGCCACTCTGGTCAGCGGTATCGGCCCGGGCGCTGTGCTGGCGTGGCGCTGGCTGGCGGAACAGAAAGACGACAAGGCCCAGGCCATCTCCGTCGATCTGGCCCTGGAAAAGCCCGGCTGCACTCACCTGCTGCCAAAATCCGCCGCCCACGGCCACTGGCTGGTGGCGTGGAACGACAACCCGGACGACGCCAGCGCAGGTTTCGTCCGCGATCAGCCGAACGCCGAAACCAGCATCAGCGACTACGACATCAACCTGCCGCAAGTGCTGAACAACGAACTGCGCAAAATCCTCGTCGGCGGCGACAAGGCCAACGGCGGCCTGGCGATCCCGGTAGTGGAAGTTCCGGCCGGTCAGGCCAACGACACCGTGACCCTGTTCCTCTCCGGTGACGGCGGCTGGCGCGACCTCGACCGCGACGTCGCCGGGGAAATGGCCAAGATCGGCTACCCGGTCGTCGGCATCGACACCCTGCGCTACTACTGGCAGCACAAGAGCCCGGAACAAAGCGCCCTCGACCTCACCGAACTGATGCAGCATTACCGGCAAAAATGGGGCACCAAGCGCTTCATCCTCACCGGCTACTCGTTCGGCGCGGACGTCCTGCCAGCGATCTACAACCGCCTGCCAGAGAACGAACATCAGCGCGTCGACGCGATCATCCTGCTCGCCTTCGCCCGCACTGGCAGCTTCGAAATCGAAGTCGAAGGCTGGCTCGGCAACGCCGGCAAAGAAGCCGCCACCGGCCCGGAAATGGCCAAACTGCCAGCGGCCAAGGTTGTGTGCATCTATGGTGAAGAAGAAACCGATGAGAGTGGCTGCACCGACAAGACTGCCGTTGGCGAAGCGGTGAAACTGCCAGGTGGTCATCACTTCGATGAGAACTACCCGGCGCTGGCCAAGCGTCTGGTGGAGCTGATTCAGAAGCGCCAGAGCAAGGATTCGGTCGCCGAAGAGTGATCTGAGCCGCCGACTACAAAAGCCCCCGCCATCTCACAATAGCGGGGGCTTTTTACATTTGCGTGGATCACCCCAATCCCCTGTAGGAGCGAGCCTGCTCGCGATAGCGGAGTGTCAGCCACCTATTTGCCAACTGACACACCGCTATCGCGAGCAGGCTCACTCCTACAGGGAAACAAGTGTCCGACGTTTAGTTTCGTTTACGTCTGGTCTCGCAATATCAGATGACGCCCACGGACCTTGTAGGCAAACTCCGAAACTCTTGTTGGGGCGCTGTGCCGCTCTATTACGCTGTTTTTCGACGGGATACTCTCCGGACGTCGCTGACCCATTCAGCGATCGGGCTTGGTAACCCGGTGGAATAAGGCGCAACAGCGCACCCGACACGACTCAGGCGAAATCCCGTCCGAGCCCCTGTGTTATGGCAGCTGTGTGTGGGACGCTTTCGAGCGTGCCGGTTTCCTTGGTTCCCCGGTTTACCAACCTGCGCACAGCTGCCACCCATTCGCTTGGTATCGGATGCGGCAGCTCTCGAAATCAAGGGAACTGACCATGAACAATCCATCTGATCTTAAAACCATCGGTTTCACCCCCTTCCTCTATAACTCGGATCAAGCGTTCTTCAACGTCCGCTCCGGCATCCCGATCATCAATGCCTTGTCCCAATCCTCCGACCTGCTATCCCTCGCCAAATCCTTCGCAGAAGACGCAGCCTTCAACAGTGACACCGACCGTCATGCCTGGGCCGCGCATTACCTGACGGTGATGGGCAAAGCCTTGATTGATGATGTAATTCAGGCGTTGATGCCACGACCTGCGCGGACGAAGACTGAATCTAAAGCTGACCTGTCTGAACGCACCTCTTGATTCAACCCAATACCCTGTGGGAGCGAGCCTGCTCGCGAATGCGGTGGTTCAGCCACCACATGCTTCGACTGACACTAAGCCTTCGCGAGCAGGCTCGCTCCCACAGGAGATATGCGGTGGATTGACAGTTTATGTGCAGGCACAAAAAAGCCCCCGCCAGCCACAAGGCTGACGGGGGCTTTTCAGTTGAGGCGCAGGCTACATCTCCACCTGCGTGCCGAGCTCAATCACCCGGTTCAGCGGCAGATTGAAGAACCGCAGATTGCCATTGGCATTCTTCAACATGAACGCAAACAACGCCTCACGCCAACGCGCCATGCCCTCGAGTTTCGAGGCGATCACCGTCTCGCGACTGAGGAAGTAAGTGGTACGCATCGGGCTGAAGTCGAGGTCTTCGAGGTGGCACAACTTCAACGCCTGCGGCACGTCCGGCTCGTCGGTGAAACCGAAGTGCAGGATCACCCGGAAAAAGCCCTCCCCGTGCGCTTCGACTTCGAAGCGACGGGATGGCGGCACACGCGGGATGTCTTCGTAGACCACCGTCAGCAACACCACTTGCTCATGCAGCACCTGATTATGCAGCAGGTTGTGCAACAGCGCGTGCGGCACGGCATCGGAGCGGGCAGTGAGGAACACCGCCGTGCCCTGTACGCGATGCGGGGGTTGTACGCGGATGCTGCTGATGAAGATCGGCAGCGGCAGCGCGCCTTCGTCGAGGCGTTCGACCAGCAGTTGTTTGCCGCGCTTCCAGGTGGTCATCAGCACGAACAGGGCGATACCGGCGATCACCGGGAAGGCGCCGCCCTGAACGATCTTCGGCACGTTGGCGGCGAAGTACAGGCCGTCCACCAGCAGGAAGCCAAGCAGCACCGGTACCGCAAGAATCGGTGGCCATTTCCACAGCAGCAGCATGACCGCCGACACCAGAATGGTGGTCATCAGCATGGTGCCGGTCACCGCCACGCCATAAGCCGAGGCCAGTGCGCCAGAGGATTCGAAGCCGATCACCAGCAGCACCACGCCGACCATCAGCGCCCAGTTCACCGCGCCGATGTAGATCTGGCCCTGCTCGTCGCTGGAGGTGTGCTGGATGTACATGCGCGGGATGTAGCCGAGCTGGATCGCCTGACGGGTCAGGGAGAATGCGCCGGAAATCACCGCTTGCGAGGCGATCACCGTGGCCAGTGTCGACAGGCCGACCAGCGGAATCAGCGCCCAGCTCGGTGCCAGCAGATAGAACGGGTTGCGCGCGGCGTCAGGATTTTCCAGCAGCAACGCACCCTGGCCAAAGTAATTCAGCACCAGCGCCGGCAGCACCAGCAAGAACCAGGCGCGAGCGATCGGCTTGCGGCCAAAGTGGCCCATGTCGGCGTACAGCGCTTCGGCGCCGGTCAGCGCCAGCACCACGGCGCCGAGAATCGCCACGCCCATGCCCGGATGCACGATGAAGAAATTCACCGCCCACATCGGATTGATCGCGTGCAGCACTTCCGGGGTATGGCTGATGCCATACACGCCGAGGGCGCCGAGGACGACAAACCAGGTGACCATGATCGGCCCGAACAGGATGCCGATCCGCGCGGTACCGTGGCGCTGGATCAGAAACAACGCGACCAGCACGACCAGGGACAGTGGCACCACCCAGTGATCAATGCCGTCGAACGCCAGGCCGAGGCCTTCGATCGCTGATAACACGGAGATAGCCGGGGTGATCATGCTGTCGCCGTAGAACAGCGCCGCGCCGATCAGCCCGCAGACCACCAGCAACGTACGCAGGCGCTTGCGCCCCGACGCTGCCCGCCGTGCCAGTGCGGTGAGGGCCATGATGCCGCCCTCGCCCTGGTTGTCGGCGCGCAGCACGAACATCATGTACTTGATCGAGACCACCCAGATCAGCGACCAGAAGATCAACGACAGAATGCCGAGTACGCCATCGTGATTGACCGGCACACCGTATCCGCCGGAAAACACTTCCTTGAGGGTGTACAACGGGCTCGTGCCGATGTCGCCATAAACCACCCCGACCGCCGCGACCAGCATGCTCAGCGGTCTGCTCGCCGAACCCTCGGCGCCCGCCGCATGACTACTTGCCTGACCCATCCAACACTCCTGATCTTGATACCGGCTTCTTAGAAGGAAGCACTATGCTTTGTATTGCAGCATGCGCTGTTTTACCTGTTGTTACAGACCAATGATTGACTGCAAGAAATCGGTAAAGCTCAACGGCGCGAAGCATAGCGCAGCACTCGTCGTATTTCCCCGTATAAAGCTGGTCAAGTGCGTTGCCCGCCGCTAGAATTGCGCACTTTTTGATCAGAGGCGCGCCCCAAGCGCCCATCCGTCGGTTTGCGCATCAAGCAAGCGACGTCACAAAACACCGAGGTTAGACATGTCCACCACTCCTGCGCCGGCCAATCCCAAGGTTGGCTTTGTATCTCTGGGTTGCCCGAAAGCACTGGTCGACTCCGAGCGCATCCTGACCCAGCTGCGCATGGAAGGTTATGACGTGGTGTCCACTTATCAGGACGCCGACGTTGTAGTCGTCAACACCTGCGGTTTCATCGATTCGGCCAAGGCTGAGTCGCTGGAAGTGATCGGCGAAGCGATCAAGGAAAACGGCAAGGTCATCGTCACCGGTTGCATGGGCGTGGAAGAAGGCAATATCCGCGACGTGCACCCGAGCGTGCTGGCCGTGACCGGTCCGCAGCAGTACGAGCAAGTGGTCAACGCCGTGCACGAAGTGGTGCCGCCGCGTCAGGATCACAACCCGCTGATCGACCTGGTGCCGCCACAAGGCATCAAGCTGACCCCGCGCCACTACGCGTACCTGAAGATTTCCGAAGGCTGCAACCACAGCTGCTCGTTCTGCATCATCCCGTCGATGCGCGGCAAACTGGTCAGCCGTCCGGTGGGTGACGTGCTCGACGAAGCTCAGCGTCTGGTCAAATCCGGCGTCAAAGAGCTGCTGGTGATTTCGCAAGACACCAGCGCTTACGGCGTTGATGTGAAATACCGCACCGGTTTCTGGAACGGCGCGCCGGTGAAAACCCGCATGACCGAACTGTGCGAAGCCTTGAGCACGCTGGGCGTCTGGGTCCGCTTGCACTACGTTTACCCGTACCCGCACGTCGATGAGCTGATCCCGCTGATGGCCGCCGGCAAGATCCTGCCGTACCTGGACATCCCGTTCCAGCACGCCAGCCCGAAAGTGCTGAAGTCGATGAAACGCCCGGCGTTCGAAGACAAGACCCTGGCGCGGATCAAGAACTGGCGCGAGATCTGCCCGGACCTGATCATCCGTTCGACCTTCATCGTCGGCTTCCCGGGCGAAACCGAGGAAGACTTCCAGTACCTGCTCAACTGGCTGACCGAAGCCCAGCTCGACCGCGTCGGGTGCTTCCAGTACTCGCCAGTGGACGGCGCTCCGGCCAATGATCTGGATCTGGAGATTGTTCCGGACGAGGTCAAGCAGGATCGTTGGGAGCGCTTCATGGCGCACCAGCAGGCGATCAGCTCGGCCCGTCTGCAAATGCGCATTGGTCGCGAGATCGAAGTGCTGGTGGACGAAGTCGACGAGCAAGGCGCGGTCGGCCGCTGCTTCTTCGATGCGCCGGAGATCGATGGCAACGTGTTTATCGACAACGGCAGCAATCTGAAACCGGGCAACAAGGTCTGGTGCAAGGTGACTGACGCTGACGAATATGATCTGTGGGCTGAGCAGATCTGATCTGAAGATCAAAAGCCCCTCACCCTAGCCCTCTCCCAGAGGGAGAGGGGACTGATTGAGGTGTTCTCGCGAGCTTCACCGACCTGAGCCATCCAGTCGAACTCAGGTTTTGAACAGCACAAAGATCAGCTCCCTTGTTCTGGTCAAACGATACTGGACACGGTTATAGGGTTTAGGTCATTTCTCATGCTGCCAAGGCTTCCATTGCTACCGGAGTCCGATATCCGTTGTGACTGTGCAGCCTGATCCGATTGTAATAATGGGTCAGGTAGCGCAACACATCGGTACTAGCCTCATCTTCGTTTCGGTAGCCAGCCTTGGGTATCCATTCAGATTTCAAACTGCCAAAGAAACGCTCCATCGGGGCGTTATCCCAGCAGTTTCCTCGTCGACTCATGCTTTGTTTTATGCGCATGTCCGCCAGCATTTCACGAAATATTTTACTGCTGTAATGACAGCCCTGATCCGAATGGAACATTAGGTTTTCAGGGCGTCCTCGCGACTCGAAAGCCATCTTTAACGCTCGACAGGTCAGAGCTGAATCCGGGCTTCTGGACATCGCCCAGCCGACGATACGCCGGGCATGCAGATCAAGTACAGCAGCCAGATAAACCCAGTAAGTACCGGCCCAAATGTAAGTCACGTCGCCACACCACACTCGATTGGGGACCTCGACATTGAATTTACGCTCCAAATGATTGGGGGCGTATTGCGCCTCCGCACCGCTGGGTTTGTAACGATGCCTGCGCCGTTGCTGACTCTTCAACCCGAGCTCGCGCATCAGGCTACGAGCCATGTAACGACCCACCGACTCTTTTTCGTTACATAGCGCCTTTGACAGGCTGCGCGCGCCCATTGAGCCGCGACTTTGCTCATGTAATTCAGCAGCTTTGATCTTTAGGCGATTGCGCCCGTCATCTACTTTCGCCCGCTGTTTCAGACGCTCGTAATAACTGCTGCGGTTGATTCCAAATACAACGCACAACTCGGATCTTGAATATTGCTCGCTTAACTCCTCGACCAGCCTTACCGATCGAGGGAATCCGACATCAAGAGAGCTGTAGCCTTTTTTAAAATTTCCTTCTCGCGCTCAATCCGTCGAATTGTTGCTTCCAGTTCCTGGATGCGTTGTTGGTCAACGGTCATGGCCTTGGACTTCTCAGGCGTCTTGCCGCTGCGCTCCGCACGCAGTTGCTCAACCCAGCGACGCAGAGCTGTAGGGCCCACGCCCATTGCTTCGCAGGCTTCACTCACCGAATAGTCTTTATCCAAAACCAGGCAAGCCGCATCCCGTTTGAAATCTGTCGAAAAATATCGTCTGGTCAAATCACACCTCGTCTATGGGCGTAGATTACCGCCCTTTAGGGGTGTCCAGAATCATTAAGCCAGATCACCTTCCCCCTCGCCCCCTTGGGGGAGAGGGTTGGGGAGAGGGTTGGGGTGAGGGTTGGGGTGAGGGTTGGGGTGAGGGGGAGAGCTCTTGCCGGCGACAGAAATAGCCAGCCAGACACCGCAACAAAAACAAAAAGCCCCGCTCTTTTCCGAGATACGGGGCTTTTTTGCGGCTATCGTTTAGCGGGGGACGGACTCCCTTGAAACGTACAAGAGGCACACGCACATGCGTCAGCATTCGGTCATTCACACACCGAAAATCAGCGATTACCAAGAACTGACCCTGGTCTGGGAGGCCTCGGTCCGGGCGACTCATCAATTCCTGCCGGACAGCTACATCGAGCTGCTGCGCAATCTGGTGCTTACCCGTTATCTCGATGCGGTGATGCTGATCTGCACCAAAGACGCCCAGCAGCGCATCACCGGGTTTGCCGGAGTGGCGGCGGGCAAGATTGAAATGCTGTTCATCGATCCCGATCATCGTGGCCGTGGTTTAGGTAAACAGCTGCTTAAATATGCGATCGAACGGCTGAACGCCGATGAACTCGACGTCAACGAACAGAACCCGCAGGCGCTGGGGTTTTACGAGAAACAGGGCTTCGAGGTGGTCGGACGCTCCGAGGTCGATGGCATGGGCCAGCCCTACCCGTTGCTGCATATGCGCCTGCGGCAGTCCCAGCAGCGCTCAGGCAACGGCTGACACACCACAACCCTGTAGGAGTGAGCCTGCTCGCGATAGCGCCAGACCAGCCGACAACAATACTGAATGTCATAAAGCAATCGCGAGCAGGCTCACTCCTACAAATAACGATACCGAAATGGAACCGGGCTTAACCGCTTCCACACAGGTACAATGCCCACCCCTTTTTTGTTACGGCCCTGTCATGACTGACCCGATTCGCCTCTCCAAACGCCTCATCGAACTGGTCGGTTGCTCCCGCCGGGAGGCCGAGCTGTTCATTGAGGGCGGCTGGGTTACCGTGGACGGCGAAGTCATCGATGAGCCGCAATTCAAGGTTGGCGATCAAAAGGTCGAGCTCGACAAGGACGCCAAGGCCACCGCGCCGGAGCCGGTGACCATCCTGCTCAACGCCCCCGCCGGCATGGATGTCGACAGCGCCATGCAGTCGCTCAGCGCCGAAACCCTCAGCGAAGAGCACCGCTACGGCAAACGACCGTTGCGCGGACATTTCCTGCGGCTCACCGCCAGCGCCGACCTGCAGCCCAAGGCCAGCGGCCTGCTGGTGTTCACCCAGGACTGGAAAATCCTGCGCAAACTCACTGCCGACGCCGCGAAGATCGAGCAGGAATACATTGTTGAAGTAGAGGGTGAGATGGCTGCCCACGGCCTCAATCGCCTGCAGCACGGCCTGACCCACAAGGGCAAGGAGCTGCCACCGGTCAAGGCCAGCTGGCAGAACGAAAACCGTCTGCGCTTCGCCATGAAAAACCCGCAGCCGGGAATCATCGCGCAGTTCTGTGAGGCGGTCGGTCTCAAGGTCATCGGCATCCGCCGCATCCGCATCGGCGGCGTCTCGATCGGCAAGGTTCCGCTCGGCCAATGGCGCTACCTGTCCGGCAAAGAGAAGTTCTGACACTTCCACCGCCGTCCCACATTCCGGCAGCGCTCGCGAGCGCTGCCCACAACGCATCAGGAATACCGACATGGTTCATAACGACGTACTGCGCAGCGTGCGCTACATGCTCGACATCAGCGACAAGAAAGTCGTCGAGATCATCAAGCTCGGCGGCCTCGACGTCACGCTCGCCGATGTAATCACCTGGCTGGACAAGAAAGAAGAAGACGAAGAAGGTTTCGTGCGCTGCCCCGACGAAGTCATCGCCCACTTCCTTGATGGCCTGGTGATCTTCAAACGCGGCAAGGACGAAAGCCGTCCGCCGCAGCCGATCGAAGTGCCGGTGACCAACAACATCATCCTGAAAAAGCTGCGTGTGGCTTTCGAACTGAAAGAAGACGACATGCACGCGATTCTCAAGGCCGCCGAGTTTCCGGTGTCCAAGCCTGAGCTGAGCGCGCTGTTCCGCAAGGTTGGCCACACCAACTACCGCCCGTGTGGCGACCAATTGCTGCGCAACTTTCTCAAAGGGCTCACGCTGCGCGTTCGCCCGGCCTGATGCCCTTTTGCGGTGGCGACTGATGGTCGCCACCGCAGCGCATAACCGCTCATTCCCTCTGAAAATAGTGGCTCCGCTTTTCGCGGCTGGCGACTAGGGTGTATTGATCCCTAATCTTCAGGACTCGCCATGCATCCCTACTTTTCCCTTCAAGGCCGCACCGCTCTGGTGACCGGCGGCACCCGTGGTATCGGCAAAATGATCGCCAGGGCCTTTGTCGAGGCCGGCGCCCGTGTCTACGTCTGCTCTCGCGACGCTGAAGCCTGCCATCAAACGGCTGAAGAACTCAGCGCCTTGGGCCAGTGCCACGGCGTGGCGGCGAACCTGACGACGGAAGAAGGTGTGCAGGAGCTGGCTGCGCGCCTGGGGGAGCAGATCACTCATCTGGACATTCTGGTGAATAACGCCGGCACCACCTGGGGGGCGCCGCTGGAGAGCTACCCGGTCAAGGGCTGGGAGAAAGTCATGCAGCTCAACGTAACCTCGGTGTTCAGTTGCATCCAGCAGTTTCTGCCGTTGTTGCGCAAGGCTGGCTCGGCGGCGAATCCGGCGCGGATCATCAATATCGGTTCGGTGGCGGGAATTTCTTCGTTTGGCGAGCAGGCTTACGCCTATGGGCCGAGCAAAGCCGCGCTGCATCAGCTGTCGCGAATTCTCGCCCGGGAACTGGTGAGCCAGCACATCAACGTCAACGTAATTGCGCCGGGGCGCTTTCCGAGCAGGATGACGCAGCACATTGGTAATGATGAGCAGGCGTTGGCTGACGATACTGCGCTGATTCCGATGAAGCGCTGGGGGCGTGAGGAAGAGATGGCGGCGCTGGCGATCAGCCTGGCGAGTACGGCGGGGGCCTACATGACGGGGAATATCATTCCGCTGGATGGTGGGTTCAGCCTCTAAGATCGGCGGTGACGCTATCGCGAGCAGGCTCACTCCTACAGGGATTTTCAGCGAGCACAGATTTTGTGTACACCCATGACCCTGTAGGAGTGAGCCTGCTCGCGATGGCGTCAGCCCAGTCGCCACCTGCCATAAGGTCTGCCGGGTTATCATGCCCGCCCTACCCCGCTTCGATCCCAAACCATGACCTACAGCGTTTCCCCCATCGGCTTCGTGCGCTCCTGCTTCAAGGAGAAGTTCGCCATTCCCCGCCAGCCCCAACTGGCCCCGGCTGCCCGGGGCGTGCTGGAGCTGGTCGCACCGTTCGATCAGGGTGACGCCGTGCAGGGCCTGGAACAGGTCAGCCACGTCTGGCTGTTGTTCCTGTTTCATCAAGCCCTGGAAGAAAAGCCGCGCCTGAAGGTGCGTCCGCCCCGGCTGGGCGGCAACAAGTCGATGGGCGTATTCGCCACCCGCGCCACACACCGACCGAACGGCATCGGTCAGTCGGTGGTGAAGCTGGACAAGGTTGAAGCCCATCGGTTGTTCATTTCCGGGATCGATTTGCTCGACGGGACCCCGGTGCTGGATATCAAGCCGTATGTGCCATACGCCGATATCATCCCGGGGGCGACCAACCACATCGCCAGCGCGGCGCCGCACTTGATCGATGTGCAGTGGACGGATTCGGCGCTGCAACAGGCGCACATACACGCACAGCGCCTCGACGAGCCGCTGGTAGAACTGATTGAGCAGTGTCTGGCGCAGGATCCACGGCCGGCGTATCAGACACCGGCGCCGGAACGGGAATATGGCGCGCAGTTCTGGGATCTGGACGTGCGCTGGCATTACCCGACGCCTGCGCAGATTTGCGTGCTGGAAGTCATCCCGGCTGGCGAATGACACCCGCAAACGAAAAAGCCCGCGCTGCCTTCTCAGGCTACGCGGGCTTTTTGCTTTTCTGTAGGAGTGAGCCTGCTCGCGATTTCGGTGGATCAGTCAAGATGGATTTCGACTGACGCGGCCCTATCGCGAGCAGGCTCACTCCTACAAGGGGTGTTATTTTTCGACGAACGCACGCTCGATCAGATAATCACCCGGCTCGCGCATCCGCGCCGAGATCTTCAGGCCGAAGCTGTCGAGCACTTCGCTGGTCTCGTCGAGCATGCTCGGGCTGCCGCAGATCATCGCGCGGTCGTCCTGCGGGTTGATCGGTGGCAGGCCGATGTCGCTGAACAGCTTGCCGCTGCGCATCAGGTCGGTCAGGCGGCCCTGGTTCTCGAACGGCTCGCGGGTCACGGTCGGGTAGTAGATCAGCTTGTCACGCAGCGCCTCGCCGAAAAACTCGTTCTGCGGCAGGTGCTCGGTAATGAATTCGCGGTAGGCGACTTCGTTGACGTAACGCACGCCGTGAACCAGGATCACTTTTTCAAAGCGCTCGTAGGTTTCCGGGTCCTGAATGACGCTCATGAACGGCGCCAGACCGGTGCCGGTGCTCAGCAGGTACAAGTGCTTGCCCGGGTTCAGGTCATCAAGAACCAGCGTGCCGGTAGGCTTCTTCGAGATGATGATCTCGTCGCCTTCCTTCAAATGCTGCAGCTGGGAGGTCAGCGGACCGTCCTGTACCTTGATGCTGAAGAACTCGAGATGCTCTTCCCAGTTCGGGCTGGCGATCGAGTAAGCGCGCATAAGCGGGCGGCCGTTGGGTTGTTGCAGGCCGATCATCACGAACTGACCGTTCTCGAAGCGCAGGCCCGGATCGCGGGTGCACTTGAAGCTGAACAGAGTGTCGTTCCAGTGATGAACACTGAGGACACGCTCGTGGTTCATGTTGCTCATGTACGTTTGACTCCTGGAGATTGGTCTGCGCGGCTCGATGAGGCTTAACGTGCGCAATTGCATCGCATTCTAATAGCGACGACAATATCTGTTAACTGGATTATTAAGATAAGGGTTATCGGTTATATCGATATGCGATTTACTCTCCGTCAACTGCAAGTCTTCGTCGCCGTCGCCCAGCAGGAAAGCGTATCCCGTGCTGCGGGTCTGCTCAACCTCTCGCAATCGGCGGCCAGCACTTCGATCACCGAGCTCGAGCGCCAGTCCAGCTGCCAGCTGTTCGACCGCGCCGGTAAGCGCCTGAGTCTCAACGCCCTCGGTAAACAGCTGTTGCCGCAAGCGGTGGCCCTGCTCGATCAGGCCAAGGAAATCGAAGACCTGCTCAACGGCAAATCCGGTTTCGGCTCTTTATCAGTGGGGGCGACGCTGACCATTGGCAACTATCTGGCAACCCTGCTGATCGGCAGTTTCATGCAGCGCCACCCCGAAAGTCAGGTCAAGCTGCACGTGCAGAACACTGCGAATATCGTGCAACAAGTCGCGCATTACGAAATTGATCTGGGTCTGATTGAAGGCGATTGCAGCCATCCCGACATCGAAGTGCAGAGCTGGGTCGAAGATGAGCTGGTGGTGTTCTGCGCGCCACAGCATCCGTTGGCCAAACGCGGCAGTGCGACAATGGAAGAGCTGACCCACGAGGCGTGGATTCTGCGGGAACAGGGTTCCGGCACGCGCCTGACCTTCGATCAAGCCATGCGCCACCACCGCAGTGCGCTGAACATTCGGCTGGAGCTGGAACACACTGAAGCGATCAAACGCGCGGTAGAGTCAGGCCTGGGGATTGGCTGTATCTCGCGGCTGGCGCTGCGCGATGCCTTCCGCCGCGGCAGCCTGGTGCCGGTCGAGACGCCGGATCTGGACCTCGCCCGGCAGTTCTATTTCATCTGGCATAAACAGAAGTACCAGACCTCGGCCATGCGCGAGTTTCTCGACCTGTGCCGCGCGTTTACCGCCGGGGTGCAGCGCAGCGACGAGATCGTCTTGCCGACCATCGCTTAAAGCAGAATCACCGCCCACACCAGCGCGATCATGCTCAATGCCACGAACTGCGCGGCGCTGCCCATGTCCTTGGCATTTTTCGACAGCGGATGCAATTCCAGCGAGATGCGGTCAATGGCCGCTTCCACCGCCGAATTGAGCAGCTCGACAATCAGCGCCAGCAAACAAACAGCGATCAACACTGCCTGCTCGACTCGGCTGACATTGAGGAAGAATGTCAGCGGAATCAGCACCACGTTGAGCAGCACCAATTGGCGGAACGCTGCTTCGCCGGTGAAGGCGGCACGCAAGCCGTCAAGCGAATAGCCGGACGCGTTGAGGATGCGTTTCAGGCCGGTCTGGCCCTTGAAAGGTGACATAAAGAAGAAACCAACCAAAAAGGAGTGGGGAAGCTAGATCAACGAAAGTCAAAAAAGCGTGAAACAGCCAGCCATCACTGGCTCGGAATTGACTCAAGTTGTTGCAGCAGTAAAGCCGCTTGCGTGCGAGTGCGCACATTCAATTTGCGAAAGATCGCCGTGACGTGAGCCTTGATGGTCGCTTCCGACACGCTCAACTCGTAGGCGATCTGCTTGTTCAGCAGGCCTTCGCAGACCATGGTCAGCACGCGGAACTGTTGCGGCGTCAGGCTGGCCAGACCATCGCTGGCGGCTTTCGCCTCATCCGACACGCTCACCGCTTCGAAGGCTTGCGGCGGCCAGAACACATCGCCATCGAGGACTTTGCGCACCGCTTGCTGGATCACGTTCAAGTCGCTGGACTTGGGAATAAAGCCGCTGGCACCGAACTCGCGGGACTTGACCATCACCGAAGCTTCTTCCTGGGCCGAGACCATCACCACCGGAATCTGCGGATACTGTCCGCGCAGCATGACCAACCCGGAAAACCCGAAAGCGCCGGGCATGTTCAGATCCAGCAGGACCAGGTCCCAGTCAGACTTTTCGGTCAGGCGTGCTTCCAGTTCGGCGATGCTCGCCACTTCCACCAGCCGAACATCCGGGCCGAGGCCCAGCGTCACCGCTTGATGCAGGGCACTACGAAACAATGGGTGATCATCGGCAATCAGGATGTCGTATGTGGCCATTTTTCAAATGATCCTGTTTTTGATGGCAGACCCGGTGCATTCCGGTCTGGCCAAAACAACTCAAGATGTCGCTTTTGAAGCGATATCCACAGGGGCACGTTCAACGCCAATCAACTGCAAAAACGGCGTTTCAAACCTTGGCCGCACCCTAATCGGCGCCAAGCATGCCCAGCGAAGCCGGGGTGGTCAAGCAAGATGGCCAGCGCTGTCGACAGTATGGGCCACTATCGGGCCAACTCCGGCTGCGGCTTTCGTATATAAGGCAACAACTCGGCGTGAGCGGGAGTTGATTCATTCACGTCCAGTTGCTGCTTGGCACCCAGGTAATGCTGGCTGAACACATCGAAGTAGGCGTCCAGTGCCGATGCCGCATCGCTGTCACCGGCCAGTTCCAGACATAACGCGGCGACTTCAGCGGTACACAAATGCTCGCTGCGAGTCGAGCGGCGCAAGCGATAGCGCGAGAGTTTGTCGGGCAGCAGACTGAGAATCGGCAAACGATCGAAATACGGACTCTTGCGGAAAATCTTGCGCGCTTCGGTCCAGGTCGCATCGAGCAGAATGAACAACGGACGCTTGCTGCTATCGACGCTCACCGTGTTGGTTACCCGCGACGGCTCGACATATTCACCCGGAAACACCAGATACGGCTGCCATTGCGGATCGTTGAGCAATGCGAGCATCTGCGGGTCAGGCTCGGTGCGCGACCAGATAAACGCGTGGTTGTCGCGCACGACGTCGGCAATCAGCCAGCCGGTGTTGCTGGGCTTGAACACTTCCTTGCCGGTCATGATCAGGCACACGCCGGAACGGGTGTCGACGCTCGGCCGCCACGCGCACAGGCAATGGCTGATGATCACTCGGCAATCACGGCAGCGCTCGGAGCGGAACCCGCGCGCCTGAATCGGCTTGATGCCTTCATCTTCGCGCTGATCGCGCAGGCGGGCCACGGCGTTGGGGGCATGGTTCATCGCAGGCGACACCGGCAGACAGGGAAACTCGACACGAACGACACTCGGCAGGGCAATAAAGGCCGGCAGTTTACCAGAGCGACGGCTACAAGCCTGTACCGTCCAGACCGGCTCCCCTATAATTCGCCGCCACTGAACGCACCGCCCCGTGACGGGTCGAACCACCAGTCACCGAATCAGGAGAGTTTCATGCTGCGCCTTATCGTTCCCACCGCTGCCATTCTGCTGGCGTCGTCCTTTACTGCTCAGGCTGCGTCCCTGAGTGAGCAGAATCTGAACCGAGAGCTGCGCAACGTCGCCGCCCAAAGCAGCGTCGGCACGCCACGGGCGATCAATGAAGACATTCTTGATCAAGGCTACACCGTCGAAGGCACGCAGTTGATCAACCATCTGAGCGTGCAGAAGAGCCACGCCGACAAGATGCGCGCCGATCCCAAGGCTGTGTACTTTCAGTTGGGCGCGTCGGTCTGCAATAACCCGTCGTACCGCAAGCTGATGGCCAAGGGCGCGATCATGCGTTACGACTTCACCGAAGTGAAAACCAACAAAGCGATCGGCTCGGCGAGCTATCAGGAATCCGATTGCCCGAAAACTGCGCCCGCCAAGAAAAAGTAATCAGCGTGAAGCGTTAGCGCGCCGCTGTTCATCCTCGGCGCGCAGTTCCGCCACCAGCGCCTGCAGATAACGCGAGCGACGCTCGCCGCCAGCCAATCGTCGGCAGCACTCTTCCTCGAGACTCAATTGATTGGTCTTGGCCGACTCCTGCAACATTCGATACAGTTGCGTATCGATCTCCAGAACCACTCTGGCCATGCATCCCGCCTCCTTGCCACCCACGAATCCATGAATTGCCGGCCTTGCGCAAACGCAAGGTTGTCTTGCGACATCTGTATTTGAGTAAATCAGAGTGATGGCCCTTCGCGACACGTTCAGACGAGCGGCGAGGCTTTGTTGCAATCCAGTAAGCGGTTGCCACGCAAAACGTTACAGCGCACTGTTCAAGTCGGCACGAATGCGTGGGAGGGTCTAGATTCAGAGTATTCCCGATCATTCGTTAACGGCAGAAATGGAACTGCCGGCCCTGTGTGTTTTTGCAGTGCGGCTCGGACGTTCTCGTCAGAGTCACTCGCTCTGTGCAGAAGGAGACGTTGAATGCCCTATCAACCGAACGACCTCTTGAGCCGTCATTTTCAGGAACGCGGCGACCTCATCAGCCAGGTCGAAGCCCAACTCGACCATGTTTCCCCCAACAGCCCGAACATCCCCATCTACCGCGACATGATCCTGACTGTGCTGCGTATGGCTCAGGAAGACCACAACCGCTGGAACGCCAAGATCACCCTGCAAGCCCTGCGTGAACTGGAGCAGGCGTTTCGCGTGCTTGAGCAATTCAAGGGCCGGCGCAAAGTCACCGTATTCGGCTCGGCACGTACGCCAGTGGAACATCCGCTGTACGCGATGGCCCGCGAACTCGGCGCAGCGCTGACCCGTGCGGACATGATGGTCATCACCGGCGCCGGCGGCGGCATCATGGCCGCCGCCCACGAAGGGGCCGGGCGAGATCACAGCCTGGGTTTCAACATCACCCTGCCCTTCGAACAACATGCCAACCCCACCGTCGATGGCACCGACAATCTGTTGCCCTTCCACTTTTTCTTCACCCGCAAACTGTTCTTCGTCAAAGAGGCCGATGCGCTGGTGCTGTGCCCGGGCGGTTTTGGCACCCTTGATGAAGCGCTGGAAGTGCTGACGCTGATCCAGACCGGCAAAAGCCCATTGGTGCCGGTGGTGTTGCTGGATGTCCCGGGCGGGACGTTCTGGCAAGGCGCGCTGGATTTCATCCGCAACCAACTGGAAGACAACCGCTATATCCTGCCGACGGATATGAAGCTGATGCGGCTGGTCTACAGCGTTGAAGACGCGGTGGAAGAGATCAATCAGTTCTACAGCAACTTTCACTCCACCCGCTGGCTCAAGCGGCAGTTCGTGATACGCATGAACCACAAGCTCCGCGAGCAGGCATTGGCGCAGATGCAGGAGGAATTTGCTGACTTGTGCCTGAGCGACCAGTTTCATCAACACGCCTACAGTGGCGAAGAACATGATGATGC
Organism: Pseudomonas sp. HN2; assembly: GCF_020736465.1. NCBI lineage: Bacteria > Pseudomonadati > Pseudomonadota > Gammaproteobacteria > Pseudomonadales > Pseudomonadaceae > Pseudomonas > Pseudomonas sp. HN2. The sequence goes on along the minus strand of NZ_CP085885.1, from coordinate 1,343,146 downwards.
ACAGTTCAGCCATCTGGCGCGGCTGGCGTTCGCCTTCAACGGCCGCACCCATGGTCGTCTGAGAGAGTTGGTGGACTTTATCAACCTGCCGGAAAACTGGGCAGACTCAAAACCGCCCACCGCACAACGCTCGCGCGAACCTTCCAACGTGATCTGAAGGCAAAAAAAAAACGGCCCGCTATTTTTAAAAATAGCGGGCCGTTTTTTGTTGAATCGATTTAATCGTCCATCTCTCGACCGCTGAACAATCGGTTGATCATCTCCATCGAGAACCCCCGATACGCCAGAAACCGGCCTTGTTTGGCTCTTTCTTTCGCATCAATCGGTAAATGCCCGGAGAACTTGCGTTGCCACGTGTCCTGAAGCTGCGCCTGCCAATTGATACCGCTTTCGCGCAGGGCGACTTCGATATCGGTACGTTGCAAGCCCCGCTGGCTGAGCTCCTCACGAATTCGCAATGGGCCATAGCCGGAACGGGCTCGGTAGGAAACAAAACTTTCAAGGTATCGCGCTTCTGAAAGCAGTCCCTCTTCCGTCAGACGGTCGAGGGCTGTTTCGATCAGCTCCGCGTCGGCGCCGCGCTGACGCAGCTTGCGCGTCAACTCGACGCGACCATGCTCGCGGCGTGCGAGCAGGTCCATGGCGGTTCGCCGCACCGCGACGAGGGTATCCAGTACGGCGGTGGTCATCGCTGCGATCAGAGGTCAGCGTCGGCCAGGTCGTCTTCGGTCTCTTTGACCGCCGAGGCCTTGGAGTCTGCAATCACTGCTGGCGACAGCAGCTTATCACGCAGTTGCTTCTCGAGCTTCGCGGCGATTTCCGGGTTGTCCGCCAGGAACTTGGCCGAGTTGGCCTTGCCCTGACCGATCTTGGTGCCTTCGTAGGCGTACCAGGCGCCGGACTTCTCGACGAAACCGTGCAACACACCCAGGTCGATCATCTCACCGTTGAGGTAGATGCCCTTGCCGTAAAGAATCTGGAATTCGGCCTGACGGAACGGCGAAGCCACCTTGTTCTTCACAACCTTGACGCGGGTTTCGCTGCCGACCACTTCGTCGCCTTCCTTCACCGCGCCGGTACGGCGGATGTCGAGACGAACCGAAGCGTAGAACTTCAGCGCGTTACCACCGGTGGTGGTTTCCGGGCTGCCGAACATCACGCCGATCTTCATACGGATCTGGTTGATGAAGATGACCAGGCAGTTGGCGTTCTTGATGTTACCGGTGATCTTACGCAGCGCCTGAGACATCAGACGTGCTTGCAGGCCGACGTGCATGTCGCCCATTTCACCTTCGATTTCAGCCTTCGGTACCAGTGCCGCCACGGAGTCGACGATGATCACGTCAACGGCGTTGGAGCGCACCAGCATGTCGGTGATTTCCAGGGCCTGTTCGCCGGTGTCCGGCTGGGAAACCAGCAGGTCGTCGACATTGACGCCCAGCTTGCCGGCGTACTCTGGATCGAGGGCGTGCTCGGCGTCGACGAATGCGCAGGTCGCGCCGGCTTTTTGCGCCTGGGCGATGACCGACAGTGTCAGTGTGGTTTTACCGGAGGATTCAGGACCGTAGATTTCAACGATACGGCCTTTTGGCAGACCGCCGATGCCGAGTGCGATGTCCAGACCCAGAGAGCCAGTAGAGATGGCCGGGATCGCCTGACGGTCCTGATCGCCCATACGCATTACGGCACCCTTGCCGAATTGACGTTCGATCTGACCCAGGGCCGCAGCCAAGGCTTTCTTCTTGTTGTCGTCCATTAAAGTCCTCACGTAATCAATAAGGCCTGACGGCCAACACCTGTATAAGTAGCCAGTATTATTCCACAGCGCTCGAAGATCGCCTACCCCTGATTTTCGATTTCTCGTGCCGCTAGTCGCACAAGCCCCTCTAGCGCGGCCTTCACCGTTTGTCGGCGGACTTCATCACGGCCGCCGGGGAAGTGCTGAACCTCACTGTAAACCGCGTCGCCCACACCCCAGGCGAGCCATACCGTGCCCACCGGCTTGTTCGGCGTGCCGCCGTCGGGACCGGCGACACCGCTGACCGCCACGGCAAAATGCGCCAGGCTGTGCTGCTGCGCACCGCGCACCATGGCCTCGACCACTTCGCGACTGACCGCCCCTACTGTCTCGAACAAATCACCCGGCACATTCAGCTGGCGGGTTTTCTGCCGGTTGGAGTACGTCACGTACCCGGCCTCAAACCAGGCCGAACTGCCCGGAATCCGCGTGATCGCTTCGGCAATCCCGCCGCCGGTGCAAGACTCGGCGGTGGTGACGTGGGCATTGAGCACTTGCAGACGTCGGCCCAGTTCGGCGGCCAGTTGGGTGGTCTCTTTCACGGCGAGCTCCGGATCGTGTGGAATGTCTTCACCGTACACGAGCCGGACGCGCTTTCAATACACAGAATCATTCAAAATGTTCGGGCGCCAACGCTCTGACGTAGGCCTGACACGCCTGCAAGGCAATCAGTCCGCGGTCGCCGGTGTCGGTGATGGCGATAATTCGTTGAGCATGCGCCGGGTCAAGTCGGGCGCGTACGGTTGCAGAATCCACGCCGCCGGTGCCGGCGGTGGCTGGCACCGCACAGCCGTGGGCAACGTCGCCGGCGTCGAGAAGGACTGACAGCCGAACATCGGCAGTAGCAAGACGATCGCGCAGGCGATCCTGATCACGTTGGGCATCGCTCAGCGCTCGATAATGGGTGTGTTCACTGGCCGCGAGCCGTTGCTCCAGTGCCAGGCGTTTATCCTGCTCGGCCTGTTGCGCGTTCGCGGCAGCTTGTGTCAGTTGGTTTTGCGTTTCGGCGTTTAACCGCGCCTGCTCGGCCAATTGCTGCCCGTAGCGCCAGTCCTGAAACTGCCACGCCGCAGCAAAAGCCCCGGCCACCATCAACAACAGGCCAATCACCCGCCAGGAGCCGGACATAGCACCGCCCTCGCCCGCGCCCAGATCTCGAGACGATCCTGCAAGCCGTTCAACCCGCCGTTGATGCGCCGGGTAATGATGTTGAACTGGTCCGCATCGGCCAGTTCATTCAAGCCCTTCTGCGCCCAGAACCACGCCGCCGATTCGGCTGCCCATTGCGGTTGCTCGAGCAATTCGGGCAATGCCAACAGACGCTCATCGCCAAACAAGCCGAGGCTGCATTGGCGATAGTTTGCGCGACCGGTGATTTGTATGAGCCCACGCCCTCGGTATTTTTGCCCGTCGCCATCCGCCTCGGGCGTATTGCCCAGACGCAGCGCCAGGGTGCCGGTGTCGTATTTGCTCAGGTATTGGTTGTTGCCCAGTTCGCGCACGTAACGCAATTGGCCCGACTCGTGACCGACCTGTGCCAGAAACGCGGCAATGCGCTTGGGCGTATCAATGCGCTGCCTGGCCATGGCGGCGTTGAGTGGCGAAATAAAAACGCCCGCTTGGGAGCGGGCGTTGGGCATGATGTCGATAAGGTGTTTTTCAGTTAACTGCATGATGCTTGATCCTCCCTGGATGTTGTCCCGATTGAATCACGGTTGGCGGCTGATGCTTGCCAGCCATTTATTTGCCAGAGTTTTCAGGGGGCTGTCCAGGGCAGTTTCAAACGAATCGTTTGCCGGCATTACCTTGCCGCCAGATAAAAGCCAGTCTTGATAATCAAGCCAGTCGCGATTGGTTGGATCTTGCGGGATATAAGCTACATCGCTCAGCCTTAGTACGCCGCATGTAGTCAATTGATAACTCATTGCTTACTCCTAGAGCTCGGCATCCGCAGTCCATTCAATCTGCAGTATCTGTCCCGGAACGCTGTCGACGGGCGTCGTCGTGCCAAAGGCAAAACTGCGCTCGGTCACACTCTGCACGATGGATCCAGTACATGCCTTTATAAGTGAATAATTCCAGATTTCACCGCTGGCCTCGCCGGGGCAATACATCTTGATCGTAGGCTGTACGCGCTTCTGAACCAGCAGGGTTACCGCCATCCCGGACTGGGGGGACTTCGCGGCAGCGGCCTGGGTGAACGTGGCGATACAGGTACTTGGGCCGTTGTTTGCCCGAATGGGCAAGCGGCTTGCAAAAGACTTTTCGAAGTAGCGCTGACATAACATCAGCTCTTCCGCGGCCGGACGGCTTTCGAAGGGGGTAGAAACCGGCCCTTCTTCCAGCTGAATTCTTGCCAGGTCAACCGTTTGAATCACATTCAGCGGAAGATCGAAACTCAGCCTCAGACAATCATTGGCACCGAGCATTTTCCCGGCGATTACAGGTACCTGAAAGGTGGTCGTGTACCTGGACCAAGCCGTGGTCAATTGAAAGACCTCGACCGATTTCATCACCGGCTCCGAGCCACCAGTTCCGAAGTACTGGGTTATGAATACCTTCAGCGGCCGCGCAGCATCGGAGCGCGCCCAAAAGGTCATGGTGGCGGTTTTACCGGCCAGTGTCCTGACCGACTCGATATATTGGGAAATTTTGTGTTCAGTGGAACCGACGCCGGCTGTTGTCTGCTGCCAACGCAAAAAATGAGCGGGCTCGCCTGACACTTCGGATTGGCCTGGCGCGAAATCCTGGCGAGAGATATTCACGGCAGCATTGCCGTTCCAGTCACAACGGAAACGATCAGCCACGTACCCGCCGACATTTGGCGCCTGATTGGTCGTCCCGCGTTGCCAGATATCGAATCCGCCATTGATCAGCAGATTCCGGCGATACACCTGCACCGGAAACTGTTGCAGCGGATCTGGCCTGGACAGTTGCCGGATCGCTTGAGCCAATTGATCAGTCTGCTGCTCATCCGGGCTCAACCCTGCTGCGGTAATTGCGCTGAGTATTTCCTGAGTGACACTGTTGCCCCAGCTCGCTGGAATCAGCGAGCCGGGCGTACCAGCAATGGCGTCCTCATCAACGAACTTGCCGTTGACCAGACCAGAGCCGGGGACGCTTTTGGGATAATCCACGTGAGTATTCCTTGAAGATTCTTTGTGCGCTGCGCTTTCTCGGCGCGTAACTCAGCTGTTTGCGCGCATCGCTATTTCAAGCCAATCGGGTTCCAGCGGACGCGAGAGACTCTGCGGAAACTCCGGATCATCAGGCCAGTCGCGCAACGCTTGTCGATAAGCCAAAAGTTGTCTGTATTCCTCGATACGCAGTGTCGTGCCGCCACCCGTTTCCAACTCTTCCATATCGCGAATCACCAACCACTGAGTCAGCTGCAACTGGTGGTCCCGCCACACACGCTCAAGGGAGGCGGCAGTTTGCTCGGCCATCAGGATTCGTTCCGGGCGTCCGTCTTTATCGAGAGAAAGAATTGTTCCCTTGGGTGCATTTGATATCAGCGCGCAATACTCGCCTTCGCTTAATTCATAAGCGTCCGCCGGTATGTTCAGGCCATGCAGTTGCGAATGATAAAAGCCGCTGGTTTGCGGAGAAAAATAATACATATTCAATACCCCACGCCGATGATTCGTGCGGAAATCGAGACATTAGCGTAATCAGGGCAACGCACATTGATGCCCACTTGTCGACTTACCGAGGACACCGCATTCCAAGTGAGAAATGTCGCCGTTGACGTCCCCTCATGGGTTGCAACCGCGAGGAACAATGCATTGGGAAATGCCAACGGCCACAAATTGAGTTCACCGTTGTTATTGTTAGCGGTCTGACTGGCACTTCCGTTGATCCATTGGATGATCAGACCGCCCATCCAGGACGGAAATACCAGGTACCCAGAGGGACCGAGTCTCACCATGAACCCGAGTCGGAGTTTCCTGGGAGTGACCATAACCGAATCACTGGTGCCAGCATTGACCTCCGCTTGAGAAGCGACTCTTGCTGTCCCGGTGATCGTCTCGGTTGCTTGCAAAACTTTCTTGCCAATGGCTTGGAAGACTCGCAACGGAGTCATCAGTTTTGTCGAACTTGAACCCGACTCCGCGTCTTCCTGAGTAGCCAGGCTTTCGCTCTGGTTCCTGGAGATCAGGGTATTGATTGCAACCCTGAGCTGAGTGTTGTCACTTTCATCAGCGGTGGCCCCGGTACTCGTGATGACTTCCATGATTTCTTGCGTAACGCCATTGCCCCAACTTGCCGGAATCAATGACCCGGGGACACCGGTGAGTGGGTTTTCATCCGCAAACTTTCCATTTACCAAACCCGCACCGGGCACACTTTTTGGATAATCCATTGCATATCTCTTTGTGAAAAATTAAGCGGTCAGGCAGGCAAAACCGGCCAATTGATCGCCTCAGGAAAACCGGGCTGCTTGTCGATGCGGTTCAACTCCACGCTGTAGAGCTTCCATTCGAGCAGCTGTAACTGTTCGTCATGGTTGGCATCACCGGCGTCTTCGGCATATTGCAAGGGCGCGATGCGGAGTAAGGCGTTGCCGAGCAGGACATCGCGCTGAGCCAGAACGACACGCTTCAGATCAGCCAGTCGCGCGACTTCGTCGAGCTGCCAGGCATTATCGATCCAAGCGTGAAAGCCGCCTGGCCAAGGCAATTCGGTGAGGCCTTCCGGCAAATCGCCCAGCTTCGTCCAGCTTTCTCTCAACCCCGTATCGGTGTGATAAACATTGCCGCGACGATCAACTTGCTGTTGTAACGAACCATTGTCATAAACCCAGGCATATCCCCGTGGAGCCGGGGCCAGTTCGATGCTCAGGGTCACGGCATTACTTGGTAATTGGGCGCCGATACCCGGTACCAACGGAAATTCGACCGGTCCTGACAACGCGCCACTGTCATCTATCAGATAATTGAACATGTGCACCTCAGATCAGTTTGATTCGGGCGGGGTAGGCAATATTTCGAGGACGGGTTTCGCCAGAAAAGTTACCGATATTGCCGATGAAGGTATCGGAGTCGAATGCAGGATTAGGGTAGGTCGTCGCCACGGTTGAAGACGTCGGAGAAAAATTCACATCAGTGGCAACGTTCCACACAGGATCTGGGATAGCAGGCGCCGGACGGAAAGAAGAGCCGGTTCCGGTAGGAAGAAAATGGTTGTGGGTTTGCAAGGAATGCATTTGCAGGCTGCCGATAGCTCGCCCGCTGTCCACGTTCCTGCTTTCACTTAGCACTCGCAAAAACTCACCGCGAATTTCCGGAATACGAAAGTTCGAAGCACCATCGCCAGTGGTCCAGCCTCCCTCTCTCCCAGCGCGTAAAGCCTCGGTGGTTAACGCGCCAGACGCTTGGGCGAAATCCCACAGCCATGGCCACTCGGCACGCTTGAACAGGTCGCCGTTAGGAATACCGTAGCCACCCGGGTTGAGCAGAGTGGTCGTTTCGAAAAATGGCCGACCCAAGGCACTGGTATCAAGTCGCCCCACCGGCCACCAACTGCCAGCACCGTCACTGCGCAAATGCCACCAGTCGCCGCCCCCCATCAGTACGAAAAACGCGTAACCATTCGGCGAGAGATGAGTATGGAAACGGATTCGGTCAGTGCCGACCGCCTGTATCACCATGCGACTGCCGCTGTTGTCCACCCGACGCACAATGACATCGCGTACACCGAGGGCGGCATCGGCTGGAGGTAACAGCAAGGTGACGCTACCGGGGCTGCCATCGATCAACAACAGCCCGAGTTCCTGTTCGGTCAGCGCTTTCGAAGCAGCCAGTCGGGTAATCACCGAACGCATCGGACTGGCGCCGCCGACAATCGCCCGAATCGCCTTGAACAACTGGCCGTTGTCCGCCTCGGAAGCCTCCAGCCCCCGCCGGTAATCACACTCAGGATTTCCTGAGTCACGCTGTTACCCCACACCGCCGGAATCAACGAACCCGGCGTCCCCGCCACCGGATTTTCATCGACGAAACGGCCGTCGACCAGGCCGACGCTGGGGACGCTTTTTGGATAGTCCATGGATTGTTCGTTCCGGTGCAATGACAAATGAGCCATGCCTGCGCACTGGCAGACACAGGTCTGGTTCGGAAAATAAAAAGCCCACATCGAAGTGGGCTTGGGTGAGGCAGGACGAAAGATCGGTTAGCTGGCAAGTTCGCCAATGGCAATCAAGGCTTCATCGGCCGCGCCGCGCGCCAGATCGATCTTGCCCTTGCCCGCCTGTGCGCGGATCTGCGCCTTGGCCTTCAGGCGCAGAGTGCGTAGGGTGAGCAAGTGGTCAGTCAGCTGTTCGGCCTTGGCGAGAATCTGCTCCGCCGCCTGTTTGGCCGTGCGACCTTTGACGACCCACGCGGCAACTGCGAGAGGGACTTCTTTTTTCGGGTAACCGGCGTCCCGAAAAGCCTGAGCGTCTGCGGCTGCCTGTGCGTACTCCATGGCTTTGAGCGGGTCGCCTGCCAGTGCGCTGCGAGCGTTGTCAGCGGCGGCATCGACTTTCGCGCACAGGTGCTCGGCTTCCAAATGTTCCAGCGTCGCCAGTTTTGATGCGTCTGCCAGCCATTGCTGTCCATCCCACTCGTGTGCAAGCGAAGGCTGCGGCGGGCGCAGTTCGTCGCCAAATTGATGAAGCTCCTGAATCACCTTCATCGGATCAACTCCCACAAAAAATGAATATTGACGGCGTTACTGAAATTCACTGCGATACCGGAGGCGTAATCGGCAACAGGGTGAGTTTTGATGCCGATGCCATGCAGCGCTTCGTCCTTCGAAGCATCCATCGAGCCGAGACCATGTTGAGACTGAAATGTCTGCCACAACGAGCGAAGCTGCGTGTGATCGAACCCGGCGGTCAAGGTCGATACGGACACGTCTCCGACCGCATTATTGGAACAGATCACGATTGGATTTTTGGCTGTCCATCCTGATGGGTTGCCACCGATGATCTGCACGCCAGGGCTCGTAAACGTGTAACTGGAGCCCAACCAATTGGCCTCCGAGAACCCTACGCTGGTCAGCAGGCTGGCTGAAGGCGTCGCATTGCTGAAAATCAACCGGGCCGAACGCGCATGCGGGTCCAGTGGCAGATAAATCACACCGGTCCCACTAACGGTCTGGCTCCAGGTGAGCCGGGCCCGGTTATAGATTGCGAGTACCAGAGGGACAGTTCCCACCGCTCCGGTGAGAATCCAGGCAACGCACATGTCCAGGCTGGTCGAGCAAAATCCGCCACCGCCCACGCCATCCGCCATGCCTTTCAGGGACGCCGGGGCTGCGTCAGTCGGCGCGCCGCGCTGTACATAAAAAATCAGTGCGTCGCCGACTACTTGAGCACGCAGAAAATAACCCGTATTAGGCAACAATTCGGCGCTGGTCCAGTTCGACGTGGTAAACGTGCGCGACCTGCCCAACTGGCCAGGCACGACCTCTTGAGCGATGCTCACCGGTATACCCGGCGGCACCGAAACCTTGCCTCCGCTGGTCGCCGACGCATTGGCAGTGACGGCCAATCGGCCCTCTGCATTCGCGACGGTCGGCAATGGCAAGGAACCGATCGGCAACGCCGAATCCAGATTCCAGCCCTTGGCCGAAACGCTGCGAATCGCCTGCAACAACTGATCGTATTTCTTCTCGTCCGGCGTCAGGTCTGCCGCCTTGATCACATTGAGAATTTCCTGGGTAACCCCGTTGCCCCAGTCCGCTGGAATCAACGACCCCGGCGTCCCTGTTATGGGGTTCTCGTCGACAAACCTGCCATTCACCAGCCCGGCACTGGGCACACTGATCGGATAGTCCATCTGCTATTTCTCCCTAGTCATAATTGATATGCACCTTGGTATGCGCCGGCGCGCTGCGGTGGATCAGGCATTCCAGCGCCGAGCCGGGGTTGACGCCGAAGCGCTCCCCCCAATAGCTAGCGCCATAACGCCGACCGAGCAGCAGGCGGCCGCCGGTGTTGAGCGTCCACATGAATTGCGCTTCCCAGGTGCCCCAATGCGCCGAGCCGAAACGTGCACGGCCCATGCGTGGTGCTTCGTGTTCGGTGATGCTGGCGTTGGGGTAGCCTTGGCTTTTGGCGATGTCGAGGTAGTAGCCGACAGCCTGGCTGCCGACTGCGAGCAGGCGGCGGCGTACGGCGAGGCGGCGGTCGTCGAATAGCGGCGTGGTGCCCAGGCACGGGTCGGGCAACTGCATGACGCGTTCCCAGTCGGGCACCAGTTCGCTGACGCCGGCCGGGTCCATTTCGTTGAGCAGATCGGCGGCGCGGGCGTCGAGGCGGGCCAGTTCGACGGCGACGCCTTGCAACACTTCTTCGAGTTCCGGCACCCGTTCCGGATCCCATGCCGGGCCGCTGGGCAGCAAGGCGCGCAGTTGCGCCTGATATTGCGCGGCGGTTCTTATGCCTCCCATACGCAGCCTCCGAAGGTGAGCAGTTCGCTCTGCCCGGCCGGCACGTCCGCCGCCGGTGCGCTGAGGCTGTGGTCGTACTCGCCGCCAGCGCTGCTGATCGCTTCGCGGATATGGCTGATCAGCAGCGGCACACCCAGATCGGCCTCGCGGTTATGCAGGTCACGCAGTTGCGCTTCGACGGCGGCGCGTACCGCGGTGGTGTCCGGCTCGACGCGCTTGAAGCGATACACCACCGGCACTTGCACCGGTCGCTGCACATGTACTTCGGCGGTTACCGGGCGCAGCGGTTCGAGGTAATCCTGAACCTCTGCCAGTTGCTCATCGTTCGGCACCGGTTGCGGGTCGTCGTCGCGCATGATGAACACGGTCACCGTGCCCGGTCCGAGCAAACCACCACGACACCACGCCCGCGTCACACCCGGTACTTCCAGTGCCCAGGTTTCGTAGTCGCTGGCCGCGCCACCGTGGGGAATTACCCGATAGGATCGAATGACCCGCGAGCGCAGCGATTCCAGGCTTTCGCGGGCCACGCCACCGCTGAGGCCCGGCGCCAGCACCACAAAGCTGGTGCCGACAATCCCGGCAATCGGTTGCACCGGGGTCAGCGTCAGACCCGCATCAGCGTTGCCCAGACTGCCGGCCTCCAGCGCCGCAATCGTGGTGCTGTTGCTGCCATTGACCGTGGTGCGCGCGGTGGTGACTTTGTAGGTGCGGCCATCGTTCGCTTGCAGCAGCGTGTCGATATCCAGCACAGCGCCGGGAGTGGCGGTAAAACTGACGCTGCCGCTAGCCACTTGCGCGGCTTTGCGCGGCTGGTTCAGGCGCAGTGCGGCGATACGTTCAAGGGTCGACTCGTCGGCCTTGTCGGGCAGGATCTGTTCGGCAATCCAGTCGAGATAACCGTACAGGCCATAAGCGGCGCCGCCGAGGGTACGGGCCAGCACTTGCGCATCGGACTGGCGCAGCGAATCGCCGGCCAGGTCGCTTTGGGTGCGCTTGATCAGCACCGGCAGCGTAGGGGTTTCAAACGGCATAGATCACCTGCCAACTGTTATCGGGGTTGATGTCCAGACGTTCGCCGTCGGCCAGGGTCAGGACCGTGCGCAGGTTCAGGCGCTGGGCGTCGAGGCGTTCGCTGATGATGTCGATGGCGCTGCAGTGGCCGTCGTCCAGCAGCCACTGCAGGGCTTCACGGGCATAGAACTCGGCGTCCATTTGCGTCTGCCGGGTCAGCTTGACCCGGCGCAACAGCCACAGCCGCGAGCCGATGCGATCGTCGGCCACGGTGGGAAAACTGTCGCCCCACCAGCCGAAGCGCTCTTCGTCATCGAGGGCGTCGTCATCGGCGGCGCGGCGCCAGGTGAACAGGCTGATGAGCACGGCGCGGGTCAGTGCGGCGTGGAGATTCTGGCTGATGAGCATCATTGGCCTCCTGCCGGCGCGCCGGTCTGCCCATTGCCGGCCTGAACGCCAACATGGACGTGCTTGATCTGGCTGATACCGCCGGCCAGTTGATCGCCTGTGGAAACGATCTTGCCGGTCTGATTGATGACCGGCGTGTCGAAGTTCACCGCGCTGCTGGCGCGGATGTTCAGCGTGGCGGTTTCGATATCGATGATCCGCCCGCGCTTGAAATGAATCCTGTCGCCTTCGTCGGTGTAGATCGCCACTTCGCCGGCGGCGAGTGCTTGCAAGCGATAGCGGCGGTCGGCAATGACCAGGGCGATGGCGTGGGAACGGTCACCGCCGATGAAGGTGACGATCCCTTCGGCCCCAGCCAGCGGATGGCTGGTAAAACCGTAGGGCTCGAAGTGTTCGAGGTCGTCGTTGACTTCGCCGGCGGTGAGGCGCATTTGCAGCGATTGCAGTTTCGAAGCCGAATTGGCGAGCACGACAGTGCCGCGCGCCAGCAGGCGTGTCAGTAGGCTCATGGTTTTTTCTCAAAAAGGTGGGCACAACGCGATCAACTGTAGGAGTGAGCCTGCTCGCGATGGCGGCATGACAGTCGACACTTCTGTGTCTGTTGAACCGCTATCGCGAGCAGGCTCACTCCTACAGGGGGCGGTGCAAGGCTCAGGTTTGCTTCGGGGGAGTCGGATCAGGATCAAAGGTATGCGGCGGTGCCACTTGCAACGTGGTCACCGAACCCTGCGCCGACAACGAATAAGTGACCTTGGAGATCAGCATATCGCCATCGAAATCGAGCACCGGATCCTTGACCTTCACCAGCGTGTTGTGGCGCCACAAATCACCGTTGCTCTGCCGCCAGCCCTGCACCTGATAGGTGGTGGCCTGAGCCCGGCCCATGCGGGTCGCGCTTTCCCATTGGGCACGCTGTTGCGCCAACTCAAAGGTCAGCTGCGTGCCTTCATTGATCACCGTGGTGCGCCGACGTTTGAAGCTCAGATCCGCCGCCGTCGACTCGACTTCGCTGACCGCCGCGCCGCTTTTCGCATCCGAGCCTTTTTGCTGGCCGATCACCCGGTACTCGGAAAACACCTGGCTGAAATCCATCGGCGCATTGGCCGAGAGGATGTTCTTGCCCAACTCCAGCGCATCGCTGGCGCGTCCGCCGCTGCCGGGTTTGGCCAACACCAACTGGCCCAGTTCGTTGTCGGTGGAAAACACCCGCAGCAGCGAGAGCAGCCGGTCGATCGACTGAAACACCGTTTCACCCGGCACGATGGTGTGTTTGGTCAGGCGCGTGGTTTCGCTGATTTCATTGACGACCCACAGTCCATATTCGCTCGCCAGATCGCGGACGATGCTCAGCAACGGTTGTTGCTGCCATTGGCTGGGCAGGTTGCGGGCGGCGCAATCGACCAGATCCTGGGTTTTCGAACTGCCTTCAATGGTCAGGCTGATCTGCCGTCCGTCATAGCGGATCGGCGCCTTGAACACGTAGCCGGTGAGCACCAGGTCCTTGCCGATTTTTACTTCGCAGGGGTCGCCCGGTTTGATTCTTTGATCCACGGTCTGCCCCGGCCATTGCCAGGTGATGTCGAGCTTGAAGGTGCGGAACTGACGCTCAAGATCGGCAGTGATTTCGACGCTTTTCCAGCCGCCGTATTCCATGTCGTTGACCGTCAGCGTGACGTGATTGTCCATCTCGTTCATGGCGTCACTCCCGCGAGACTTTCACGTCATTGGGCGAGAAACCGGGATGGGTGATCCCGTTGCGCTGAGTCACTTCGTCGACTCGCGTGGCGTCGCCGAACTGCTTGTAGGCCACGACCACTGCCGGAAAGCTTTCCTGAAACGACTTGCTGACTTGCCGCACGCCGGAGGACGCCACCGCTTTGAGATGAGCCACCAGCGCCTCCTTTACATCATTGATGGCCTGGAAGTGCGCAGGCCCGGCTTTCGCCAGCATCGGATCAATGGCGGCAGTCACCGCCGTGCGCAGGGCTTGCATATCATCGCTGACAGGCACTTCCTGACGGCTGACCGGCGATGTCGACTGTTGAGCCACCGACGGTGTCGACGCCAGTTTTACCGGCGTGGTCGCCACCGGCATCGAGGCCACCCACTGCGCGACTTTGACCAGCATCGTGTCTTGCACCAGATCGACCATCGCTTGCGCTGCGGCATTGGTGTCCTTGCCGGTGGTGATCTTCGGCGCATCGGCCTTGCGGATCGCTTCGAGTTGCTGCGACACGTCGGCAATCACGCCACGGTAGCCTTCCTTGGCGAACGCTTTCAGCTCCTTGATATCGCCGAGCAAACCCTTGAATTCTGCCGCCACTTCCCTGGGCAGCTCCTTCACGGCTTTGACCAGTTCGGTGATCTGCCGATACTGCTCGATCAACGGTTTCAGTTGCTCCTTGATCACCTCGTAGACGCCGGTAAGGCTGTTGCGCAGGTTGGTGATGCCGATCCGCGCAGCCTTGATCAGCGTCATCGCCTGTTCGAAACGCGCCACCGCCGAACCCAGCAGACCGTCGGCTTTGGCCAGCAGCACTTTCTGTGTGCTGACCGTGGCCGTCGGAAACGGCAGCGGCTGATCGGGATAAAACTTCAAGGCGAACGTCACCAGCCCACCGTCCTGGCGGGTGTGGGTCATGTCGCATTCGCCGACCTTGACTTGCAGGCGTCCGAGCCACGGATGCACCAGTTCGCCACGGCCCTGCTCCAGCGCCTTGAGCAGCTTGTCGCGCTGCTCCAGGCAATCGGGGCCGATAATGAACGCGGTCAGATTGTGGGTCTTGGCCTGCTGGCCGAGGTCCTCGAAAAACGGCAGGTCGCGCTGCGGGTATTCATGCAACTGCCCTTTGCGACCGACCGGGGTTTTCGCCTGGTCGATCCAGAAGCCGACACCGCGAAAGGATGCCGGCAACAAACGGTCACGCCAGTTCATTGGGAACCTCCCATCGACAGTGAGCGATAGCCGATGCGCGAAGACACGGCCAGGCCCGGTTGATTGGTTTGCGGTTGTTCGGTGCGCAGGCCTGCCGGCGCATTTTCGAAGCGCACGGTCAGGCCGCCTTCGAGTTGCGTACGGTTGTTGGCGGCGCTCTGCTGGATCAGCGCGCTGGAGGTTTGCGGCAACGAACCGCTTTGCAGTGTGCCGTTGCCAGCAGGCGCCGGGCTGGCACCGAAGAACGCCGGCGCCAGCTCGCCCTTGCCTTCGGCATTGGTCTGGCGTTGTGCTTGAGTGAGAGTTTCAACCTTGCCGGTGACCTTGGCGATCAATCCGGCAAAACCGCCGTCGAACAATTCCTTGATCGGCGCGATGACGGTTTGCAGCTTTTGCCACAACTCGCCGAACCACTCGGTGATCGGCCCCCAACTCTCGATGATCTGCTCCAGAGGCTTCCATTCGAACAGGCTGTGCAGAAAATCCACGACCGGCGCGGACAGTGCCAATACAACGCCCCAGATCGCCGAAAAGACCTCCCCGACCGGTTGCCAATACTGGGCAATCTGTTCCAGCGGCGACCATTCGAACAGGCTGGTGAAAAAGCCTCTGACCCGCTGCATAGACGTTTGCAGCGCCATCCAGATCGGTTCGAAGAACCCGACAATCCCGCCCCAGGCGCTGGTGAGCATTTCCATCGGGAAAAAATCGAATAGCGTCCGCAGGATATCCCGGGTGCTTTGTACGGCCGATCGCAGCGTCGTGAACATCGGTTCGAAGAACGTCACGACACCACCCCACGCATCGGTAATCATCTGCATCGGCGAGAAATCGAACAGGTTTCTGAGAAACGCCATCACCGGCACACTCAAGGCCTTGAGCAATTCCCAGATCGCCGAGAACAGGCCGGTCAGCGGCCCCCAGTTTTCAATGATCATTCCGGCCGGGGACCAGGAAAACACCGATTGCAAAAAGTCAGTCACCGGCGCGGTGACTGCTTTGACTTTGTCCCAGATGCCCGAAAAGAATCCGCCGAGCGGCTCCCACAGCGCCGCCAGTGCAGCCATCGGTCGCCAGTCGAGTATCGAGCGCAACGTCGCCATCGCACTCGCCCCGGCGTTTTTCACGCCCTCCCACATCCTTGTGAAGAAGGCGCTGATCGGTGTCCAGTTGGCCACGATCAGACCGGCGGCGACGGCAATGCCCATGGCAATCAGCATGATCGGGTTGGTCTTCAGCACCATGCTCATCACATCGAACACTTGCGTGGCGCCGGCCACTGCGGTTTGCATCGCCGAAAAGGCAATGGCCCCCGCCGCCAGGCCTTCGACCAGTTGCGGATTGTCGGCGAGCAGGCTGCCGACCTGAGTCAGCACCGGCTCCAGGCCAACCACCAGCGCCGCAACGGCTGGCACCAGCGCGGCGTCAACCGAGGCCGAAACCTTTTCCATCGATGCACTGAACACATTCATGTTCTGCGCGGCGGCTGTCGGCGCGGCGGGCAGATCGACGGTTTTCGCCGTGTCGCTGACTTCGTTCAATTTGCCCTGGAACGCCGCCGCCGATTTGATCCCTTCCACGAACGGCGTGATGACACTGCCGCCCTTGAACAGACCACTGATGTCCAGTTTGCCGAGGCCGGTCTGCTCGAGATTGTTTTTGAAACTCTCGACCTTCACACGCAGGGCGCCCAGTTTGGGCGAGAGTTCATCGATGCCGGTGATCAGCAACGGTTTCGGGGTTTTCTTCTCTTCGTCTGCCATCACTGCACCTGCTGCATCGCGTTGATCCGTTGCGCGTGCTCCAGCGATTCGCGGAGCACATCCAGTGGCCTGGCCATCATCTGTTCGGGGTCAACCTTCCAGAACCAGGCCAGGTCATAGGCGACGGCGATCAGGTCGGTGATGGCGCCGACGCCGCACTCATGAAAAAACTCGCAACGGCCCAGCTCAGTGCGTTGAGATCAGCCAGATCCAACTGGTTGACCGACGACGGCGGGATGCCGGCGCACACGGCGATGTATTTGGCCGCCACGTCCATGTCGAGGCTGACTTCTTCGCTCTTGTCGATTTTGTAAGGCAGCGCCTTGATCGCTCGCACTTCCTGCACCGTCGGACGGCGCAGAACGAGTTCGGTCAGGGGCTCGCCGTGGGCTTCGATCGCTACCTGAAGCTTCACGGCGGCGCTCATTGCCAGGTCCCCTTGATGCCTTCGAATTTCAGTTCGATGGTGGCGTCATCGCCCTTGGATACTGGCTCTTCGACCAGATAGGCGCCGGCCAGCACGTAGACTTTCCCGTTGCTGAATTCGCAGGTGACGGTGATATCGGTGCCTTCGATCAGCTTCTTCAGCGGGAAGTCGGCGGTGTGCAGCGCGGTCACTTTGAAGGACGGCGCAATATCGGTTTCCTTGTAGAAACCGGGCACGACGGTTTCACGTTTGACGGCCATCAGCGGGGCTTCGCAGCCGCCATTGATGGTCAGTTGTGCGCCGTCGACCTTGACGTAGCAGGTGCCTGCAATCAGTTGACCCATGGTGTTTCTCCCTTCAAATAAAAAGCCCACGCGAGGTGGGCTGAATGCTGACGTCGACTGCGCAAATCAGGCCGCGTCGTCGTACTGCAGACGGAACTGGTTGAGCAGTGCGAACACGCGCAGACCGTTGATGTAATCCGGCGGGAACAGCACGTTCACGCGGCTCGGGTCCTGCACGTCGCGCTCGACGATCAGGTGCTCGGCGAACAGTTCGGCATTCTCGACGTGGCCTTCCAGTTCCAGCTTGGCGTACTGGGCGATCAGCTCGCCGCGAATGGTCGCTGGCGTCACGATCGGCTGGCCGGCGCCGAAACGCGTGCCGTCAGAAGCCAGTTTGTGACGGCCGTATTTGCTGGTGATCACGCTTTGCAGACGACGCACGATGAACGCCGACTGGTGCATGGTTTCGCTGTCCAGATAGGAGTTGTCGGCCTGACCGTAGGCGTTCTTCTGGTACGTGGTGATCGAGCGCTGGATGCGCACGTAACCGCCTTCGTAGTAAGCAGTGGCGATGCCGTAGTTGAGCAGCGACTGACGCTCGGTCAGGGTGAAACGCTCGCTCGCCGGCGCCGGATCAACGCCCGGCAGACTGCCGCTTTGCGTCGGACGGCTGGCGTCGGCGGAGATGAACACCGCAGTGCGCGCAGCCAGCGCGGCGGCCTGTACCCAGAACGGTTGCGGCACACCCGGTTCCAGCGCCTGAATGGTCATGTGCTGATCGTTGCGCGCCTGGCCTGCAGCGACCAGCGTGCCGACCGTGCCGCGCTTGGCGCTGTAGACGTGACCGAACAACTGCTTGGCCCACGACCAGCGTCCGGTGCTGTCATCCATGACCGCTTGCCAGGTGTTGAGGGTCGCCAGATCGGACCACGGCAAGGCGATGAATTCGAACGGTTCATCGCCCAGTGCCGCGACGGCGGCGATCTGATCCGGCACACCGGCGCCACCGGTCATGGCGGTGATTGCGGTGGTCAGGCCAGCCGGGGTTTCTTCGCCGTTGCTCTTGCCCAGGCGATTGAATTGCAGGCTGATGTCGTTGCCGCTGTCACCCGTCCACTTGGCAGTCAGGGTGATGACACCTTCGGCAGCGGCAGCGCTCACCGGCAAGTCGGCAGTGGCGTTGATTTTCTGCGCCAGCGCAGTGGCCGCTTGAGCAGCAGTGGCGCCATTGACCACGGTGGCCTGCACACGCACGCCGCCAACATAAAGGTTGAGCATGCCAGCCTGGGTCGCAGCTCCGGTCAGGGTCAGTACACCTTTGGCGATGGCGCCTTCGGCGTTGTGCAGCGGCAGGCACCAGATCTCGCCGATCGGGTCAGCCTTGCGGAAGGTCTCGTACATCGAAGCGAGCATCGAGCCCTGGCCGCCGATGCTTTTCGCCAGTGCCACGCTGGAGACCAGCACCAGTTTGCCGACTTCGGTCGGGGCAATGTTGTCGTTGACCTGCGCGACGATCAAACGGCGCATGGCCGACGTCGCGCTGTTGGCGGCCGAATTGTCCATTTCGGCATAGAACAGCGGCACACGAATGTCCGCCGGGATGTTGCTGAATCCGATCGCCATTATTTGGCTCCCTGTGGTTTAGCCGCTTTTGCGGTTTTGAGTGTGATGTCGCCGTCCGCCAGACGACGGCGCCACCAGGCGCTGTCCGACACTTCACGGCCTATAGTCGGCAGCAGATCGCCCGCCTCCGGGTCAGGTACGACTCGGCCGGTGGCGGGCACAACAGTGATGCGGTTGCTCATGGGATTACGTCTCCAGAGAAAGTCATTTCCACCCGGCCATCCGGGCCCGGGCGTTGCAGGTTGGGGTCGGCCGGATCGATCGCGTCGACCCGCACCGTCATCCCGGTAAAGGACGACAAAGCGTCCAGTTCGCGCTCGTGCCAACTCTCCGCAGGCTGACCGGGCAGATTGCGACCGAGCTGGAACTCGGCATAAAAACGCAGGCGATAGAACACGCGGCTGGTGTTGATCGACACCAGCTCACCGCCGTCATAGACGATGGCGCTGTAGTCGGAGTCGGGCTTGAACCCCACCAGCGCGCGCCACAGTTCGGCGCGCAGGTCGTGCAACAGATCCAGCGCTTTTGTAGGGTCAGAGGCATCAAGCGCCAGGACGATTTCGAAGCGCTCGCGGATCGGTTGGGCGGTGAGGTTCTGTGCGCTGCCGACACTGGCCAGATCGGCCAGCGGCAGAACGTGGGCCGAGGGTGTCGGGAGATCGGGGTTGCCCTGCAGCAACGCCAGATCAACGCCCACCGAAATATGATTGGCAAGCCCAGGGCATTGCCCACGCAGTTGCGTGAGGATCGGGGTGATCTTCATGGGGTGTTCCAGATTATGAAAATGACCACAGGCCCCTGTAGGAGTGAGCCTGCTCGCGATAGCGGTGGATCAGACACATTGATTTTGGCTGTGGCACCGCTATCGCGAGCAGGCTCACTCCTATAAAGGAACCGGGTCGCTGCGGAATCAGTCTTGTAAATCAGCCTTGGGATCCAGGCCGGAGGCATCAATCAGGCAGCGATAGCTGTTGTCTCGACTGCCGCTGGCGGTGACCTTGTCGATCGACCAGCGCCCGCGCATGAAGTCCGGCCAGCTCTCGTCGAGCAACACCAGACCTTCGGCGGCCAGCCGTGGATCGCCCGGGCAGGTGATTTTCACCTTGTACTTCTGCCGCAGCATCTTGCGCACTTCGCCCTCGCCTACTGCGATCGCATCGGCTTCGCTGGGCTGCTTCTGGCGCAAGGTCTTGAACGGCGCAACGCCCGTTTCAACCCAGCGCAACACCCCGGACGCCGCATCCCAGAAACAGGTCTTGCAGCCCTTGGCCTGCTCGCGGGCAGATTCTTCCAGCGTGGCGCTGATGAAGGCGTGATCGCCGGGTCGGTTATTGTGAGTAACCGACAGGGTCACGTCCGGCAGAACCTGTCCCGACAACGACTTGGTCTGCCCGGGCCGCGCCAGCACGTATACATCGCCATACGGCTTGGCAACGACGCTGTACTTTTTCGCCAGACGCGTGATGAAGCCCATGTCAGTTTCGTTGGACTGGTCGATGTGCTCGATCCGGATCAACGAAATTTCAGGCGCGACCCGTGGCGAAAAACCGTGCAGCTCCACCAGCTTGCGAAATAATCCACCCAGCGTCGTTGGCCCATGACTAACGGTGCGGCGCTGCTTGAAGCCGGTTTCATCATCCTTGCTGAACGGCGCCGCGGTGGCCACCAGTGTGAGGCGAAACGGAAACAGTGTCGGCGTCAGACGCGTCACTTTGAACAGGCCTTTATCGACCATTGCGGTTTCCCGATAACCGACTTGCAGACCAATCTTTCCACCCAGACTCGGCAACCCTTCAAGGCCCTCCAGATCGATGGTCAACGTCAGTTGATCGGACTCGAAACCGGCGGCATCGATGTGCTCCCAACTGATCAGGCGCTGATTGAGCAGGGCCGCGTTGGCCCCGTAGATATTTACTGCGGGCGTGAATCCCAGTGCCATGCCGCCTCCTTAATCCCAGGCCGTGGCCGCCTTGATCACGGCGGGTTTCACATCCAGTTCGGGCAACACGACCCAGACGCCAGCAGGCAGAACCGGCCCGTGTTCGGCCAGGGTCGGGTTGAGCTTCCACAGTGCTTCTTCGGCGGCGTCGTCACTGCGCCCGGTTTCCCGATAGAGCAGCAGATTCACCGAGTCACCGGCCAGGCTTCGTGCTTTACGCATTGTTGAACTCCGCTAACTCGACGACCCAATCGACCACCATCGCCGTGCCGTCATCGATGATCTGCCCCTGTGTTTCCTGAACCGAATTGATCCGCCACAAACCCCAGTTGCGACCGATGCCGTCAATCAACGGCAGCGGAGTACGCAGTGCCTGGAGCGCACGCAATTCATCGAGCCGATCCATGGCTACGGCGTACATCGATTTGCCGGTGATGGTCAGGGTTTCGGGCTTCTGGCCAGTCTGGCTGGACTTGGGTTTGCTGGTGAGGATCTGTATCTCGGTCCAGCCGCCATCAGCCTTGCGCAGCAACTGGTGATACGCAAAGTTGCGCGACAGGCCGAAGATGAAAGTGCCCAGTGCCATTTGTTGTTTCATGTGGCGGCTCCGTCGGTGAGGGCTGCGTCACGGCGGGTGGCGAGGGGGTTGTTGGTCAGCAGCGGGGTCATTTGCATAAATTGGTTTTGCAGATGCTGTGCGACCAACATGCCTATCTTGTCCGAGCTGCCGGGATCGCTGCAGTAGACCTGGACAGTGGGTGCATATGTCAGGGGCTGACCGGGTAGCTGGGCAGTTGTCAGCTCTTTGCTGACTTGTTCGGGCGCAGAGAGCTTGTCCGGTGGTGGCACTACAAGTTTCTCTCCCAGCGAACTACCGCCCTCCGAGCCAAGCCATCCGCCGATGAGTCCTCCAATGAGGCCTCCCAACGCCATACCTGGTGCCAACCCGATGCTGCCGATCGACGCACCGATGGCGGAGCCAGCCACCGCACCAGCCCATCCGCCGCCCGCAGCGCCAAGACCTGAAGCAATTTTCCGCTTGTCACCGCTGGCTACGCCTTCGATGACATCGGCGGTTCCGATTGCCACCTTCGCAGGCCAAGGCATCATCCGTGACACTGGCCGCATTTCAGCGACCGCAACGCCGAGGCGCGGAGCATTGGGCCACGCTGCCTGTTCAAGTATTTTCAATCCATTGCTGGCGCCGGAAGCCCTATTGGCAATCGGGGGAACTGCCCCTGGAGTGAGCGAATTCACCGCAGCACCTGCTGATCCCGCGGGTTTCCAGCGATCAGGAATGCGGCTGGCGGCTTTATCGACGATGCCTTTGCCTAAACGATCTTTCAGTTCCTCGCCAACGGATTCAAGTACGAAGTCGAGCACCGGTTTAGCCCACGCAGCCGCCGTTAGAACGGCACCTGTGGTTTTCGGATAGGTTTCGGCCAGTTCACTCAACATATCAGTCGAATGTGCATCACCCGGCTTTTCGATATCGGGCGCCAGAGCATTGCCCTTGGCAACCGACAAGCGCTCCTCTCGCGCATTCTTGATGTTCAACTGTCCTTGCTGGGTATTGGCGAGCGCCAGCGCGGACGCTTTCACCGAAGCGTTGTTGCCCAGTTCCGAAGTCGCATATTGGCGTTTGTCCGCGACTTGCAAAAACGCTTCGTTGACCAGACCCAGGTTCTGCGAAAGTGCGAGGGCGGCGTTGCTGCTGTCCGCGAATAACGTGCGGGCCAATGCCGTCCGTTGCTCAACGGGTTTGGCATTCAGTGCAGCCAGTACGGTCAGCACAGTACCTTGTTGCGTGCCCTGTTGCTCCGGGTCACGCAGGGCTTGTGCAACTGCTTTTGGGTCAAGTTTCAATTGTTGCCAGGCAGCCGCTTCGGCCGCAGAAGCTTGATCGCCTCTGCCCAACGCATCGGCAATGTTTTTCAGCGCAACGCCGGCATCATCCTTTTTCGTGCCTGTATTCAGCAATGCTGCCGACAACGCAGCTGCCTTTTCGGGTTGCAGGCCTGCGACCACTGCTGATTCACCCGACTGTTGCAGGACAGCACCGATATCGGCTGCCTGGACATCCCCGGTCAGCTTGCCGAGGTGGTTGACCGCGTCTGCCAGATCAACCGCTTGATCCCGCGTGAGCTTCATGGAGGTGCGCCAGACCTTCGCCATTTCCGCGACTTCGAGCGCTGGGAGTTTGAATGCCGACGCCGTGATAGCAACGTCATTGGCAAAGGTCAGCAACTCGAGCTTTTTGTCGGATGCATTGGCATTTTGGCTGCCTATTCCCGCCTTGGCGCCCACGCTCGCGACATTGACCAGATCCTCCCCGGTGGTGCCTCCGGCGGCTACTAACGGGGCGCTAGCCATCACCAGACTGGACTGAGCAATGTCTTTACCGTCATCACGGGAGATCTCGGCGACACTGCTGAGCGCGGCTGCCGCCGTATCCATTGCCAGTGCCGACTTGCGGGTTGCTGGAAGCTCGGCGTTCGCTGAGTTTTTTTCTGCCGTTTTGTTTGTGGCGGATGTTTCGCTCTTCACCGCAGTATTCGCTGTCAGTGGCAAAGAACGCAGGGCGGCGAGCGTCACATTCAGCGCATCGATCGCTGTTGTCAGCACACTGATCTTGCCGCTGGCGATCAGTAGTACCTGACGGAGCCCACCAGTCTGGTCTGTGGCGAGAGGTGGTCCGTTCGCTGCCCTCAGCGTTGCTGCGCTCAGGCTGATATCGCCCATCGCGACACCCTTGTTGTCGCCAGCATTCGCCAGCACAAATTGATTCGCTGCCATGCCGCTCTACTCCTGTTTCACGCCAAGGCGAGTGATCGCTATGTCGTAGCGGCGCAACGCCTTTTCGGCGTCCCATTCCAGAATCTCCGCCTCACTTACCGGGTAAATGAGCGGGACGATATCGAGGATTACTTCGATGTCGCGTTCCGAAAGTAGGCCGCCGGCTGGTTTAAAAAATCGTCGATGCGCACCTGCAATTGCGTCCAGTCGGGGACGGTCAGATGGGCCAGATCGGGGATCATCAGGCCGGTGCAGTGAGCGGTGATGAACTCGGCGCGTTCCTTGGCCGTTTTCAGTTTCTTCATCACTTTGGTGGCGCGCAGCACGGGCATTTCCAGCGACAGCGAGGTCACGGTGCGGCCGGTCACGGCGAGCGGTTGCAGCAATTGCACTTGATCGGGATCGTCGGATTTCTCCGCGCCTTCAACCTGGTCGAGAAAGTACGCACTCGGCCGGGTCGACATCTCATGGACGTACTGAGCGATGCTCACGTAATCCGGGCGTTTGAGTTGATCGAGCTCTTTGACCGACAGGCCGGTGGCGAGCAGCGCCAGTTCGAAGAACTGATCGTCTTCATCGTCGCCGGCGCGTTCCAGCGCTTCCTTCTGTGCGGCGTAGAACAGCGGTTTGAGCTGGATCTTTTCGATTTGCGAACCGTCATCGCCGGTGATCGGCGACAGCAGTTCGTGTTGGGGTGGCATCCACGGCATGTATGAATTCCTTGGTGATTCGTTAGATCCACTGTGGGAGCGAGCTTGCTCGCGAAGGCGTCGGGTCAGTCAACATCGTTGTTGAACATCAGACCGCTTTCGCGAGCAAGCTCGCTCCCACAGGGTTTTGTGATTTGCCGGTAAACCGAGGCTTACGGCATCAACACCGCACGCCGTGCATCACCGAGGATGTCGACGCCGTTGAGCACGAACTTCTGCGTGCGCACGTCGATGTCGATCACCGGCACGCCGTTTTCCAGGCGGTTGTAGGTGCGGCAGGACAGTTCCAGATTGGTCTTGGGTTTCTCGCCCATTTTCACCGCGGTTTCCTCAAGGGATTTCAGCTGGCCGCCGACGGTGTGATAGGTGAACCAGGTGTTGCCGTCCTGATCCTGACCGGCCTCACGCACGTTCAGCAGGATGTCGTCGCCCAGCTTCACGCCCAGCGCCAGCAGCACTTCGGCACCGAGGCCTTGCAGGGTCAGCTTGGCGCCGAGCGCTTTGCCGCCCTTGGCCATTTCTTCGACGATGAAGCGCCCGCCGCGCATCTCTTCCATGTCGAATTCGATTTTCGGCGGGGTGAATTCCTCAACGGTCGCCGACAACGGCAAACCTTGCAGGGTGGCCGCGATGGCCTGTCTTACGCGGTTGGTAAACATTAGAGAACGTCCTCCAGGAACTGCTCGATGATTTCATCGCGGGCGTTGAGTTGATAAACCATGTGTTCATTCGGCGCGTAGCGGCCGTAGTCGATGACCACGTACCAGGTGCCGTTCTTGTACTTCTCGACGCTGTTGAGTTCCGGGTGCAGGTACACGCTGCCGCCAGGAATGGTTTCGTCGGCGACCAGGGTTTGCAGCCAGTCGTTGATGCGCTTGACCTCTTGATCCATGAACGACTTGGTGAGGTTTTTGGCCATGGCTTTCTGGCCGGCCTTGACCAGCTTGCGGCTGATCGCGTCTTCGAGTCCGACGTAGCTGATGAACTTGCCGGTGATCGAGCGGTTACCCAGCAGCGAGAAGCCGCCGAGCACGGTGCGGGCGTAGTAGCTGACGCCGTAACGGTTGAGCAGATCGCCTTCGGTGGACGTGTCAAGAATGTTGTATTCGACGACACGCGAAACGTCTTCGGCGAAGGTCACCTGGTTGCCCGGGCTCTCCCACTGCTTGACCTTGGCCAGTGCGGCAATCGCCAGACTGGACGGCGACAGGAAGACGTTTTTCTTCGCTGCTTTCGAATACACCGCCGGCATGTTGTGCACCACAAGGCAACGGTCGAAACCGAGCTCGGCGCCGCCCAGTTCCTGGCTGTACAGCACCTGATCGGCTACCGACACATCCTTGCCGTCCAGCACTACACGGGCCTTGATGCGCTTGCCGAACGAAGCGAACTCGCCGGCCACCGCTTTAGTGCCGGTGAAGCCCGGCGCGCCGATGATGGTCAGGTCTTCCGGGACACTGCCCAGCGCCGCCAGACCGAGCTTGCGACCGGTCGCCGGCTCGACGCCGCCGATGACATTGTTGACCGTGTCGGCCGGCGTCGCGCCGGCCTCGACGATGACTACGTACACCGGCACCTTCACCACTTTGAGGATCTGGTAGACCGCGTGATACAGAGTGCCCTCTTCCGACCCGGTCGGATCGAGCAGCGCATGGGTGGTGAAGCTGTTGATGCGAAACGGTGCGTTGCGCGGAATCAGCGGATCAGCCTTCGGCGCGGTGCCGACCAGACCGATGACGTTGTCACCCAGGCCACCCATGGCCTCGGGAGATTCGCTGGCATTCACGGTAATGCCGTTGTGCTCGAAGTTCAGAACCTCAGCCATGTTCAGTCAGCCTTCTTGGCAGCGGCCTTTTTGGCCTGGGTGATAGGGGTTTTCGGTTCGAGTCGACCGGCAAAGTGCAAGGCACTGGCCTCGACATCGAGCAGATCGAGTTCTTGACCAGCGCTCGACCAGTGCCCACCGCCGGTGGGGAATGGGACGAGCACGGTGTAGGTTTGGCGGGTTGCCATTTTTCGTTTCTCCATAAACGGGAAAGCCCCTCGGAGGGAGGGGCTTTGGCGGGTGATCAATGTTTTATGTTGGTAACAAAAGCCACGATGCGGGGCGCTTATTGCGGGCCTGCAGATACGGCTGAAAGTGAATCTGGCCAGCCTTCATTGAGCATGTCGTCGGTGTAGGTGCCAGCTTCCAGCGCTCTGAGGAGATCGAATTCTTTATCAAAGCAGGCCTGCACATGTGCGCGGACTGCCTTGGCAATGAAGAGAATCTGCGTCGCGCCTAACTTCACGAAACCGTTGAGCGTCTTGAAATTGCAGACATATCCAGGATCAATAACAGCCGAGAGACAGGTGCTGGCGATCAGCGCCTGACTGTCGCGTGTTGTTTCGACTTTCAATCCCTCTACAGCGATACCGCGCGTTTCATGCAGGAACCGAGTTGCCGCGAACAGCTCAGGGTAATTCGGCTCTTCTACTGCAAATGGTACTTTGACGACTTGCCCGTCTACCAACTTCCAAGCGCCCGTCCGATCGGTTCTGGTCGCCAGGAAAAGTTCATCGCTCAGTTCGACCGCTTGCTCAGGAATGACCGAGTGAAGCGCCGAGTCATAACGTCCGGTCAATTCACCGGTCTCACTAAATGTTGCGAATTTCATAGTTAATCCTCAACCAGTTCTTCGCCTCAACGGCCGATCGCCAGGAAATAAAATTGTGCAGGGGTGGGCCCAATGTTGCGAATAGTCACGTTGGCCTTACTCTGGGCGCGAACCTGACCGATATAGGTCGACCCCGTCGGCGCATCTACCGCAGCGTTGGGATAAGTGGTAAACACGGCTGGCACGAACAACGGGAACGCTACGGGGAAAGCCTGGAGGTAATTTGCGCCGGATGCGATTGCGTTCGTCATCCCCCACTGAATGATCAAACCTCCAAGCCAGGTTGGAAATACAACGTAGTTACTTCCCAAGTTTTCAGAAATTCCAATCGAAAATCCCCAGCGCATTTTCTTTGGAGTGACGACAGTTTTGTCATCAGTGCCAGCGTCTGTCTGGGTTTGAGTGGCGACTTTTGCTGTGCCTTGATTCAGTTCAGTCGCTTGCTGCGCCATCACAGCCAACGCAGCTATATCGATGTTTCCCTGGTTGACCGAAGCGTTCCAGGCTTTGATGCACCAGATGACAGCGATGTTGCGTGGACGTGTTTCAGCAGAGGTGCGCGCCACTCTGGAGGCGTCAAACGTGACGGCGTGATAAGCGTTCTTCTGGCTAACAGGATTCGGCGCTGTGTTCAGGTTACTTCTTTCAAAGGCTCCACTTGCGGAAGTGATGTCGAGGTAGCCGTCAAAGACACCGGTTACGTTCTGCAAAGTGTCAATCTGATAACTGCCGAGGTCACGGTTGCTATCAACACCCCGTCCATGATCCCAACCCCGCAAAAATTCCCCACGCGAATCTGGCAGCCGGAAGTTGCCTGCGCCCTCGTCGCCCTTGTTGAATTTCGTACCGAGATACGCGGCCAGATCAGGATAAGCCGCAACGCTCTGCACACTGCCGTCGAGCTCCAGATATCCAGGGGCGACGATGCCGGTCGGAAAGGCCAGAACAGCGCCCACCGGAACGGCGGATTTAAGCCGTTCAACTTCCTTGGCCAGTGCGGCGACATCGATGGTTCCCTGATTGACCGGGGCGTTCCAGGCTTTGATGCACCACATCACGGCGATGTTGCGGGGGCGGGTTTCTGTTGCAGAACCATAGTTGTAAGTTCTGACGCTACCAATTGACAGCTCGGCGTTGTCCCCTCCGAACGTGGAACGTAACGCCCAATCCGCTGCCGTATCCTTCAATACGACGGATGGAATTTCGCCGTTAGGATCGACAGCCTGCCCGCCGCCGGAACCTGTCGGAAGATAATGGCTGTGTGCCTTTAAGGTATCGGTTTGCGAACTGCCGATTCCCCGACCTCCATCAACACCCCGCCCATGATCCCAGCCACGCAAAAACTCCCCACGCGCCTCCGGCAACCGGAAATTCCCAACACCCTCGTCACCCTTGTTGAACTTGCCGCCCAGATAAGCGCTCAAGTCCGGGTAAGTCGCGCTGCTCTTGACGCTGTTATCCAACTCAAGAAACCCCGGTGGCGGCGCATCAACCGGAAAGGCCACAATCGAACCTACGGGCAACGCCGAAGCCTTGGCAATCAGCGCTTCAACTTCAGCCTTAGTGTACGAATCCTTGATACCAAATCCGGCCAGCGTCTCCGGGTTTGCACCCGCAGTCGCGCGGCCATATTCATCGACCGTCAGACTCTTGTAAGTCCCGGCAGCAATGCCGGTGCGCCCGGCGAGCATCTTGAACGTCAATGCTGTGGTGCCGAGGTTGATCGGTGCGTTGGTAGTCAGGTGCCACAGCGAATCTCCATTCGCTACGCCCTCCTCCACCATCACAGTCAGGCCCGGGGTAACCTTGGCGCTGCTGTTGGCATCGGTCGCCCGCAGCCAGTCACCATTGGCGACGATCCACAGACCGTTGTCCTTGGCCAGGGTCTGGCTCGGCAGCAGCACGCGGTCACCGGCAACCACGGCAACACCATCGATCTGCTGGGCGCCTTTCAGTACGACATTGCCAGTCGCAGCGACGCGCACCGATTGCTTGCCATCGAGCTTGCCGAGTTCTTCGGCCAGGTAACTCATAACCCAGGCACGGGTCGCCTTGACCACCGTGTCATCGATCAACAACGTTACCAGCGAGGCATTGCTGGTCTCGAAAATCGAGCGGATGTAGAACTCTTTACCCGACCCCGAGTTGGCGAGAACCGGTTTGAACGACTCCGGATATTTGACGATGGCGTAGAGAATGCCGGTGTCGGTCCACAACCCGGCTTCTCGCACGTACCAGCCGCCGACGTCCGGCGGGATGGTGACTTCGGCGAGCAGCCAGCTCGGATTCTTCTCATCCTGGAACAGTGCGTTGATCGGTCCGCGCCAGACTTCACGGGCCAGCGCGGTCGCGGTGGCAGACGGGTTGTAGACCTTGTCATTGCCGTCGCCGACAGAAAAATGCGTCAACTTGATCGGCACGCCCGCGGCCTTGCACGCCGTTTCGTAGGCAATCCCTGCGTTGGTGAGCAGGGTGTAATAGTCAGCCATTCAGGCCCCCTGAGGATAAATAGTGGATGTTTCGACGGTGTACAACGCAGCGGCCAGGAACGCCTCGCCAGAGGTTTCAAGGCCTTCGATGAACACCGGATAAACCGTGGTCAGCTCGCCGCAAAATGTCGCGGCGCCGATGACGTGA
The DNA here is from genome assembly GCF_020736465.1 of Pseudomonas sp. HN2. Classification (NCBI taxonomy): domain Bacteria; kingdom Pseudomonadati; phylum Pseudomonadota; class Gammaproteobacteria; order Pseudomonadales; family Pseudomonadaceae; genus Pseudomonas; species Pseudomonas sp. HN2. Next base: position 1,313,719 of record NZ_CP085885.1, on the reverse strand, counting down.
TTGCCGAATGCGCTCAAGCCCACCGACACGGTGAGAATGTCCCGCTCGCTTTTCGCATCGGCCAGGCGTCGGTCGAGACGGGCGTCGATTTCTTCGCTGTAGGGTTGCTCGCTGAAGGCACGCACGGAAAAACTGTACGGCGCGCCGGGCGGCGTCTGTTCGTACCAGGCGCGGATTTCCGGGCGCAGTTGCAAACCCTTGGCAGCGTTTTCCAGCGCCTTGCGAGTGCCGGCCTGGCGCGCGGTGGGCCAGGCCAGTTCGACGGTCAGGCGTTTTTCAGCTTCAGGTGCGGCGGTGCTCCATTCAGCAACACCGCGATCCGCAGCCAGATACGGCAGAAAGGCGACCGGGGTTTCTGCGGGATTCATCAGTTCCGGGAACGGCGGTGCGATGCGATCAAGCAAGGCGCCAAAGCCCAGATCCAGACCTCGTTCCAGTGCCGAACTGTTGGCCGGCAGCAGCGTTGGGCGCTGAGTTTTTTCACTCATAGCGTCAGCACCTCAACCTCGACCGCCGTGCAATACGGCGCTTGAAACGCCGTCGTCACGATCGGCGCCAGCGGTTCGAGAATCTGCAGTTGCACGGCACCGGCGCTGTGCAGCGTGTAGTCGATCCAGCTCGGATCGACCCGGCCTTCGAGGCGATGGCAACTGTCGGCGTAGGCCTGCAATTGTTGCTGCGCGGCGACTTTGGTCAGGCCCGAATCGGGGCCGGAATTGATTTTGGCGACGACGCGGATTTTGTAGCGCTGGATCTCGGCAGCCTTGACGGTGACGAGGTCGGTTTCCGGGCGCACGTCGGGGCGGGCGAAATGCTGACGGACGCCGTCGAGCAATGCTTCGGAAGGTGTGCCATCGCCTTCGCGCGAAAGCACGGTGACCTGCACTTCCCCCGGCGCGGTGCGCCGCCCGTTGCCATCCTTGACCTGCGCAGCGAGGCCGTCCGGGTTGAAGGTGTAGGTGACGTTTACCACGCCGGAATCAGCAGATTCGACCTGCACCGTTGGCCGCTCGCCAAGCGTGAACACCTCGCGGCGATACTGCATCCGCGAGCCGGCTGCCGGTGCATGGGGGGCGAGGTAGTAGCGCAGGCGCGCATCGTCATCGCTCTCGTAAATTGCCGGCACCGGCGGGAATGCCGCCGGGTCGCCGGGGTCGAGCAATTGCCGCTCCAGCCCCATGTCCGCCAGCCGCGCATCCAGATTGCTGCCGGTCGCCCACCACGCCAGCATCTGCTTGATGCGTGCGTTGTATTTGCGCTCATGGGTTTGCAGACGCACGCAGAACGCTTCCAGCGCGAGGGTCAGCAATTCGCTCTGGTTTTCCAGGCTGGTCTTGAGTTTCTCGGCGCTGGTCGGCGAACGTGCACCGATATACTCGACGACGAAAGTCTTGAACTCTGCGAGCAGGTCTTCGAAGGCCTCAACAGTGATCAGTGAAGGTTCGGCCAACTGATTCTGGCCAGGGATCAGCATGCTCATGTCACCACCTCAAAAGTCTGTTGCCGGTTTTTCCAGGTGCCGGCAAACCGCAGCAGCAGACCGTCGCCGTGACGACTGGCGACAATTACTTGCGGCAGAAAATCGTCGATGCCGTTTTGCGGGTTGTAGAACGCCTGCGCGGCGTGGCTCTGCGCCAGAAGCAGAACGTCGTCACCGAGGTTCTGCCCAAGCAATGTAGGGATCAGCGATCCATACAAAGGGCGTTTTTGCCGGGTGCCCAGCGGCGTGGTCAGGGCCCGGGTCGCGCGCTGCACAAACTGCAGCCAGTCGTCGACCGTGGCCCCGTTGTCTCTATCGATTCCAATCATGGCAAGCTCTTGAATCAGGGGCTGATGATGCGGCCCTGGTGGTCGACCAAGGGGCCGCTGAAGTGCACGCCCGAGGCGTCGATGCTCAGGCCGACTGCGCCCAGTTGCAGGGTGATCAGTTGTGGCGTCATGGCCAGACGTGCCGGGCCGATGCTCAGTTCGAGCGACTCGCGAGACCCGATGAATTGCGTGGGTCCGTTCAGCCAGTGCAAGGCGTGGCTGGCGTCGTCGTAACCGCTTTCACTGCCGTCCTGATGCACCCGACGGGTCAGCGTCGGTACAGTCGACGCAGGGGGGAAACGGTCACTGTTCAAGCCGAATAACGCGACACTCTGCGCACCGCTTTCACCGCTGCCATAGTTGAACAGCAGACACTGCTCGCCCACGGTCGGGATGCGCGATTCGCTTTGCGTACCGGCACTAGGGTTGAAGAACTTGATCGCCGGCGTGAGCAATCCGCCATGGCTGACCTGGCAAGTGTTGCTCGCCGCATCGACCGACTGACAGATACCAATACGGCAGAAACTCTCGGCGCGGCGATGCAGGTCTTCGATTTCCGCTTCCATTTCCGCCAGACGCTCAATGATCGGGCCGAGCTGCATACGCAGTAATGCGTCGAACATTGGTCAATCCTCCAGCGCGGTGTATTGCTCGGGATCGTCGATATTGCTGACTTCCCAGGTGCGGGCAAATTTGGGCACGCCGAGCGGATCGTCGAGCAGGGTCGGACCGAGGTAGAGGGTCTGCTCGAAGGTCAGGGTCCAGGCCTTGTATTGTTGATCGGCACGGATAAGCAACGAGGGCAATCCGTCGATATTCATGGGCAGATCGCATTGGTCGCCGGGCAATCCCCAGCGATTGTCGGTGATCAGGTTTTTCAGCACAGCGATCAGGTCGCACGAAGCAAAAGCGGTCGCAGAAAGCGCCGGGACGACTTGCAGTGACAACGTCATTACATGAGCGATACGCCCATCAGCGGCGCGCACGCCGGATGCATTCCGGTCAAAGTCGATCAGTACCCAGGCCTGATCGCCCGCCGCTGTGAAGTCATCGTGACTGCCGACATTGACGTTCAAACCGGTGGTGTTACGCAGGGTCGTCGCGATGGCTGTAAACAGGTGCGACGGCTGTTGGATCGGTGTGGGCATAGATGACCTCCTTTTCAATCGTCCACGCGCAGCCCTGCCGCCAAAATGGCGGCACGGAGAAATATTCAGGGTTAAGGGTGGTCGCGCGGCGGGACTTCGCAGACGCCGATGCGCTTGGCCGCCCAGCGTTCGTAAAGACCGATGGCGACGTCGGCGCCGGCCATCGCGGTCAGGCAGCCGAACGCGCCAGCGGCCCAGATCGACAAGCCTGCGGCGTACAGCAGCATGATCGCCGAGACGCCGCAGATCATGCAGGCGCCGGAGCGCAGGGCCAGACGCCGCACCAGCGACCAGCCGCGTGCGCCCTCCTTGTCGGCGCGCCACATTTCGCCGGACACCCCACCGATCACGGCGAGCAGGATGACCAGCCAGATCGGCATGTCCGCCAACGCTTGTTGCTCGTTTGTCATGTCACGCCTCCGTGGGCAGTGGGTGATAGATGGGAATTGAGTTCAAATAATGTCTCTTCAGGCAGGCATTCCAAAAAGCCCGGCCTTGCGCCAGGCTTTTCAGTAATGCGGTCCCGCCGATCGATTACTCGGGCTGGAATCAGTAAGGTGCGACTGGCCACGTGATGTTCGCCGGATAACCCGACTGCTGATCGATGTCGCTGAGGGCGATGCAGTATTGCTTGTGGGCCAACAGCCGGGCCCTGTCGCTTATGGCACTTCAGGCCAAATGACGCTCAGTGGATAGCCCGGCTGTTTGTTGACTTGGCTCATCTCGATGAAGAACTGCTTGTAGGCGAGCAGTGCGGCCTCTTCAGCAGGTGTTGCCAGCCCCAGTTCGACTTTTTGTACCAGCGCTGACGATGCCAGGGTGAAGTTGACTTTATCGAAGCGAGTCACTCGTTCGTTACGCATGCGAATAGCCAACAGGGTCGGTTGCCCCCACATGTCGCTATCGGTAAATGTCCAGACGCCGTCGGTGTTCACCGCGTTCCAGGAATAATCGATCTTGGGCAATGCGCTGACATCCACCCAGACCTGGTCCGCCGGAAACTCATCGGTGATCGGGTTAGCGGTTTCATAAATGTTATCGACTTGGCCAGCAACGACACGTGCGTACTTCTTCATGCTCATTATCCTTATTGAGTGCCGGCATTCCGGCGTTGCAGTGCTGCCTTGGTAGGCATTCCAAAAGCCCGGTAATTTCCAGACTTTCCAGTGTGCGTTGGTTTTGATTGTTTTGGTCAGGATGACGAATCAGAAGGGAGCGATCGGCCAGCTGATCTCGGTCGGATAACCCGCCTGGTTTTTTACTTCATCGAGGGCAATAACGTATTGCTTGAAAGTCAACAACAGGACCTGTTCGGCGGGGCTGGCCACACCGAGCTCAACTTTGTATTGCAGGGTGTGGTGTGGCAGCCAGTCGAGAGCGGCAAGCAGCAGCATTCTCACGCGGCCAGCGGCAATGGCGATTTGATCGTCATGAGTGGGTGCATTGAATGTCGGTCCGGAAGCGCTGTTGCGGGAAATCCATCCCACCTGCACGACTGTATTTTCTGCTACCCGCAACCAGAAACCAGTGGACCCGTCCGGCACTGGGGGGGAGGTGTAGCTATCAGTATCAACGACCTGTACGACAACAGAGAAGCTGGTACCGGCGGATTCAAGAAGCACGTATCGGTTCATATATGTTTTCCTTTGATTGACTGGCAAATACCGTTCTGCGCATCTGCGCACCTTTCATCGAAGCTGATGAACAAGGCAGGCATTCCAAAAAGCCCGGCGCTTGCACGCCGGGCTTTTCAGTAATGCGCTCCTTCGCCTTCCTTCAAATCCTGTGTTCGAGAAGGAAGCTGACTTTTCGGCGCTACTGGCGCGGTACGAGTCCGTTCAAATTGTTTTTCCGACCGCGGTCCCTGCCCGCCGGATAACTGCTTCTGGTGCTTTACGCTGCACACCCGGGTCAGTTGCCAACCCTCTGAACCGTTGAGGCCGGTTCATCGCTGCCTGTTCTTGTGGAACTAAAGAGCTTGTCTTGCCAGCCGCTTTGTCGAGCGGCTTGGCGGCAAGAATATGCATGGATGCATATACAGTCAATGCATAAATGCATTTATTTATGCATTTGTTTTGCACGCATGCATGGAAACCGCGCAGGACAAGGGCTGGATGGATTTCTGCAGGCGAAAAAAAACCTGCCGAGCGGCAGGTTTCAGTTGGATCGAAAGGGGTTAGCGGGCGTACATGCCCCACCAGAAGACGTGACCGAGGATAACGATCTGCTCTTCCTGGATTTCCTGGAAGCTGTAGTCCTCGTCCGGATGCTCGTCCCGGTTGAAGCTGCGCAGACGAATGCCGGTGGGCAGTCGATAGAGTTGCTTCACGCGCAACTGGCCGTTGTGATTGATCGCATACAGGTCGCCATCAATGATGTCGCCAATACCGCACTTGCCGGCGTTGACGCCGACAGTCGCCCCATCGCGCAGGACCGGTAACATGCTGTTGCCGCGCACCGTTACGCATTTGGCCTGGTCGAACTGCACGCCGTTGTGGCGCAGGCTGCGCTTGCCGAAGCGCAGGCTGGAGCGTTCGCTCTCTTCGATGACGAATCTTCCTGATCCAGCTGCCAATTCAACCTCGCGTAGAAAGGGCACGGACACTTCGTCATCCTCGACGGGGGTGTCATCGTCCCACAGCATGATGTCCTTGAGTTCCGCATGCACGTCTTCGCGGGCGCCGCCCGCGGTCGATGCAACGTCCGCACGCCCGCGCAATTGATCGGTGCTGACGTTGAAGTATTCAGCGATCTTCGAGATGTGCTTATCCGAAGGATCGACAATCTTCCCGCTGAGAATCCGCGAGAGCGTGGATTGAGGCACGCCGGTGCGACGGTGGAGCTCCGTGGGGGAGATCCCGTGCTGGTCGAGCAGTGCTCTTAAGACGGAGGAAACGTTGCGTTTTTGCATAACGCGCATAGTGCTTGAAGTTTTTCGTGAAGACAAATGCTGATTTGCATAAATCGTGCATGGATCAACTTTTCTCTGCAAGTAAAGGCTCACCCGACCGCAGCGCCTGCGTCAGGCAGACCGCCCATGGTAACCTTGCGCCCATCGCGGAAAAGCCCGGCCACTGCCCGCGCTTTGCCCTACATCTTCTAACGAGTTGCCCGACAATCCGATGAATAAAGCCGTCTCCGACCTGTCCTCCCACACTCCGATGATGCAGCAATACTGGCGCCTGAAGAACCAGCACCCGGATCAGCTGATGTTCTATCGCATGGGCGATTTCTACGAGATCTTCTACGAAGATGCGAAGAAAGCCGCCAAGTTGCTGGACATCACCCTGACCGCGCGCGGGCAGTCGGCAGGTCAGGCGATTCCGATGTGTGGGATTCCTTACCATGCGGCGGAAGGGTACCTGGCGAAACTGGTCAAGCTCGGCGAGTCTGTGGTGATTTGCGAGCAGGTCGGCGACCCGGCCACCAGCAAAGGCCCGGTCGAGCGCCAGGTGGTGCGGATCATCACGCCGGGGACGGTCAGTGATGAAGCGCTGCTGGATGAGCGCCGCGATAACCTGATTGCAGCGGTATTGGGCGATGAGCGTCTATTCGGTCTGGCGGTGCTGGACATCACCAGCGGCAACTTCACCGTGCTCGAGATCAAAGGCTGGGAAAACCTGCTCGCGGAACTGGAGCGGGTCAACCCGGTGGAATTGCTGATTCCGGATGACTGGCCGAAAGACCTGCCAGCAGAAAAACGCCGTGGCGTACGCCGTCGCGCGCCGTGGGATTTCGAGCGTGATTCGGCGCTGAAAAGTCTCTGCCAGCAGTTTTCCACTCAGGACCTGAAAGGCTTCGGCTGCGAGAACCTGACCCTGGCCATTGGCGCCGCCGGTTGCCTGTTGGCCTACGCCAAGGAAACCCAGCGCACTGCCCTTCCCCACTTGCGCAGCCTGCGTCACGAACGTCTCGACGACACCGTGGTGCTCGACGGCGCCAGCCGGCGCAATCTGGAGCTGGACACTAACCTGGCCGGCGGCCGAGATAACACCCTGCAATCGGTGGTCGATCGCTGCCAGACCGCCATGGGCAGCCGCTTGCTCACTCGTTGGCTGAACCGGCCGTTGCGCGACCTCACCGTGCTGCTGGCACGCCAGACGTCGATCCGCTGCCTGCTCGACGGTTATCGCTTTGAAAAGCTGCAACCGCAGCTCAAGGAAATCGGCGACATCGAGCGGATTCTCGCGCGGATCGGTCTGCGCAATGCCCGCCCTCGCGACCTCGCACGTCTGCGTGATGCCCTCGGCGCGCTGCCCGAACTGCAAGTGGCGATGACCGATCTGGAGGCGCCGCACTTGCAGCATCTGGCGGCCACCACCAGCACCTATCCGGAATTGGCTGCATTGCTGGAAAAAGCCATCATCGATAACCCGCCAGCGGTGATCCGTGACGGCGGCGTGTTGAAAACCGGTTACGACAGCGAACTCGATGAACTGCAATCACTGAGCGAAAACGCCGGCCAGTTCCTCATCGATCTCGAAGCCCGGGAGAAGGCCCGTACCGGTCTGGCCAATCTGAAAGTCGGCTACAACCGCATCCACGGCTACTTCATCGAACTGCCGAGCAAGCAGGCCGAATCGGCGCCGGCCGACTACATCCGCCGCCAGACCTTGAAAGGCGCCGAGCGCTTCATCACCCCTGAGCTGAAAGAGTTCGAAGACAAGGCACTGTCCGCCAAGAGTCGCGCGCTGGCCCGGGAGAAGATGCTGTACGAAGCGCTGCTGGAAGATCTGATCAGCCAGTTGCCGCCGTTGCAGGACACCGCGGGGGCTTTGGCCGAACTGGACGTGTTGAGCAACCTCGCCGAGCGTGCGCTGAACCTCGATCTGAACTGCCCGCAATTTGTCAGCGAGCCGTGCATGCGCATCACCCAGGGTCGTCACCCGGTGGTCGAGCAAGTGTTGACCACACCGTTCGTGGCCAACGATCTGAGCCTCGACGACAACACGCGCATGCTGGTGATTACCGGCCCGAACATGGGCGGTAAATCCACCTACATGCGTCAGACCGCGCTGATCGTATTGCTGGCGCATATCGGCAGTTTCGTACCGGCCGCCAGTTGCGAGTTGTCGCTGGTCGACCGCATCTTCACCCGCATCGGTTCCAGCGATGACCTCGCCGGTGGCCGTTCGACCTTCATGGTCGAGATGAGCGAAACCGCCAACATCCTGCATAACGCCACCGAACGCAGTCTGGTGCTGATGGACGAAGTCGGCCGCGGCACCAGCACCTTCGACGGTCTGTCGCTGGCGTGGGCAGCCGCCGAGCGCTTGGCCCATCTGCGCGCCTATACCCTGTTCGCCACGCACTATTTTGAACTGACCGTGCTGCCAGAAGCCGAACCTCTGGTAGCCAACGTGCATCTCAACGCTACCGAGCACAACGAGCGCATCGTGTTCCTGCACCACGTTCTGCCCGGGCCTGCCAGCCAGAGCTATGGCCTGGCGGTGGCGCAACTGGCGGGTGTGCCGAGCGAAGTGATCCTGCGCGCGCGTGAGCATTTGAGTCGGCTGGAAGACACCGCCCTGCCCCACGAGGCGCCGAAACCTGCAGCCAAGGGCAAACCGTCGACGCCGCAGCAAAGCGACATGTTCGCCTCGCTGCCACATCCGGTGCTGGACGAATTAGCCAAAGTCGACCTCGACGACATGACGCCACGGCGTGCGCTCGAAATGCTCTATGCACTGAAGAACCGGATATAAGCACTGAAGAAGCGGATATAACGCAAATCGCTTCAAGCTGTTAGAATCTCGCGCGGTTCGGGATGCTGCTGGCTCATAGCCTGGTCAGCAGGTATCGCTCCCGAACCTGGCGACCCCAACCGTGAAGGGGCTACGCTGCCGCCGCCTGAGGAGAAAATTAGAAATGACCTTCGTCGTCACCGACAACTGCATCAAGTGCAAGTACACCGACTGCGTAGAAGTCTGTCCGGTGGACTGCTTTTACGAAGGCCCGAACTTCCTGGTGATCCACCCGGACGAGTGCATCGATTGCGCGCTGTGTGAACCAGAATGCCCGGCTGTGGCGATCTTCTCGGAAGATGAGATCCCCAGCGGCATGGAAAACTTCATCGAGCTCAATGCCGAGCTGGCGGATGTCTGGCCGAACATCACCGAGCGCAAGGATCCCCTTCCGGAGTCTGCCGAGTGGGATGGCAAGCCGAACAAGATCGAACAACTCGAACGCTGATCTGCCCCGCGTTCGAATGAAAAGGCCCCTTGCGGGCCTTTTTTCTTTTTGCAGAGATTACTTTTCTGCAGGCGAAAAAAGGGGCGGTATGACCCGCCCACATTTTTTCCCTATTCCCTGTATTCCTTTTCATCGTCCTGATGAATCGCCTCCTGCGATGTCCGTTCCCCTCTTCCTTGAAGGGCGTGTCTGTCCGTCGACACAGTTGAGATATTAGAGAGTTTCCCCAGACGAGCAATTGGCCTCAGGCACGCGCTCGCGCTGTCATAAGCGCATAACATTTACATGAAACCCAATAGAAACAGACGGTTGCGTAATGGAAGCGAACGCAATCGCCTTCCACCGAAGTGTAAAAATAACGAACACTTACGGCATAGTAAGCAAAGGCTTACAGCGCGAGACTACAAATTCAGAAATTGCCAACCGCTTGTCTGGTGGCTGCCGAAAGCACGATTAGCCGTGCTCGAAAAACAAAAAGCCCCGGCTGATCAAATCAGCCGGGGCTTTTTGCGGGCGGTCGGGCAAGCGCTTATTGAAACAGCGACTCGCTCGACAGGCCATTTTTCTCAAGGATCTCGCGAAGGCGCTTGAGGCCCTCCACCTGGATCTGCCGTACCCGTTCACGGGTCAGACCGATCTCCAGGCCTACGTCCTCCAGCGTGCTGCTTTCGTGACCGCGCAGGCCGAAGCGGCGGATCACCACCTCGCGCTGCTTGTCGGTCAGTTCCGACAGCCATTGATCAATGCTTTGCGACAGGTCGTCATCCTGCAGCAGTTCGCACGGATCGGTCGGACGATCGTCAGTGAGGGTGTCCAGCAGGGTTTTATCCGAATCCGGACCCAGCGAGACGTCGACCGAAGAAACCCGTTCATTCAGGCCGAGCATGCGCTTGACCTCGCCCACCGGTTTTTCCAGCAGGTTGGCAATTTCTTCGGGTGAAGGTTCGTGATCGAGTTTTTGCGTCAGCTCCCGTGCAGCCCGCAGGTACACATTGAGCTCCTTGACCACATGAATCGGCAACCGGATGGTCCGGGTCTGATTCATGATCGCGCGTTCGATGGTCTGACGGATCCACCACGTGGCGTAGGTCGAGAAGCGGAAGCCGCGCTCGGGATCAAATTTTTCTACCGCGCGGATCAATCCGAGGTTGCCCTCTTCAATCAGATCCAGCAGCGACAGCCCCCGATTGACGTAACGCCGAGCGATCTTGACGACCAGCCGCAGGTTACTTTCGATCATGCGCTTGCGTCCGGCCGGGTCGCCACTTTGCGACAAGCGCGCAAAATGAACTTCTTCTTCCGGGGAGAGCAGAGGGGAAAAGCCGATTTCGTTGAGATACAGCTGCGTGGCATCAAGTGCCCGGGTGTAGTCGATGTACTTGTGTTGTTTAAGTGAAGCGGATTGTCTGGATTTGGAACGAACGGAAGGTGGAGCAGCCCCTTCATCATTCGACATCGAAGATTCCGAATCGATGCCGGCCTCCATAAGGAGAACCTCATCGTCGATGTCAAACTCCGGCACTTCTTTACTGAGAGCCATTGTTATAGTCCTTTGGTGAGTTCGACCCCAAGCTCAAGCGACGCCTTTATCCTTGGCAACGCTGGAGCCTGTCCCCTCTACGCGACGGAACAGGCTGGCCTTCAAATCAACGTCTTGGCAGGAACTGCAGCGGATCCACTGGTTTACCTTGGCGGCGAATCTCAAAATGCAGTTTCACCCGGTCTGTACCCGTTGACCCCATTTCGGCAATTGTCTGTCCGACCTTGACCTGCTGCCCCTCCCGAACCAACAGCCTGCGGTTATGTCCGTAAGCACTGACGTAGGTTTCGCTGTGTTTGATGATCACCAATTCGCCGTAGCCCCTTAAGCCACTCCCGGCGTATACGACGGTCCCATCAGACGCAGCTAAAACAGGCTGTCCCAAATCTCCGGCGATATCAATTCCTTTATTCAAACTACCGTTTGAAGAGAATTTTCCAATCAGAACGCCATTAGATGGCCATCCCCAGCCGGTCGGGGCCGGGCCTGCCGGAGGCAGAGGAGCGGGCGCCGGTTTGCTCGCGACGGACGGTACAACCCCTTTGGAACCGGTGGTTGTAGTGGTGGTGGTGCCATTCGCCTGGCGCCGGATTACCGTGGTTTTACTCGACGAAGAAGGTGAAGAACTGGAGTTGCTCACCACCGCCGTCGGTGTTGAACCGCTACGGCCGTCAAAGCGAATTGTCTGACCAGGATGGATCGTATACGGCGTAGGAATGTTGTTCCGCGCGGCGAGGGTTTTGTAGTCCCAGCCGTAACGAAAGGCGATCGAAAACAAAGTATCGCCGGGACGGACTACATACTGCCCGGTGGTGACGGTAGGACGTTGCGCCACCGCATTGTTGCGATCAACAACGCGCACGTTGCTCGATTTGGTGCTGGAGCAACCGACCAGCAAGGTGCTCAAGACAAGGCCAGTCACCAGGCGCTGAAAGCTCGTGTTACCCATACGCTGCGCAATGACTGTGAGACTCACCCGCCGCTCCCTTTGTGGTGGCTGAAAATTCTGAATGCCGCACCGCGGCATGAGGTGTCGCAAGTATAACGGGCCGAATCGGCTTTACCTTTAATGAAGCGAAATCACCGGACGCACACGTTTGCCAGTGGCAAGTACGCTGCGTTTAATCTCTGGCTGCCGCTGTAAGACCGGCGCCGTTGAAAGGAATTCAGCGCCTGTCTGCAAATGCTCAGGCCAGTGGCCCGTTGAGCAAAGGCACGAAGCGGACGGCCCCCAGAACGTGTCGGGAAAAGCCGTGTTCTTCGCGCACGATCAGCATCAGTTGTTGCACTTCACCGGAGCCGACCGGAATCACCATGCGTCCACCGGGCGCCAGTTGATCAAGCAACGCTTGCGGCACGTCGGTCGCCACAGCGGTGACGATGATGCCGTTATACGGCGCCAGCGCCGGCCAGCCTTCCCAGCCATCACCCCAGCGAAACACCACATTACGCAGGTTCAACTCGACCAGACGCTCCTTGGCGCGATCCTGCAGAACCTTGATGCGCTCGACCGAAAACACCCGCTCAACCAGTTGCGACAATACCGCCGTCTGGTAGCCGGAGCCGGTACCGATCTCCAGTACCTTGTCCAACGGGCCCGCCTCCAGCAGCAGCTCGCTCATGCGCGCCACCATGTAAGGCTGGGAAATCGTCTGGTTGTTGCCGATCGGCAGCGCGGTGTCTTCGTAAGCCCGGTGCGCCAGCGCCTCGTCGACAAACAGGTGACGCGGCGTGCGGCGGATCACTTCCAGCACTTTGGCGTTCGACACGCCCTCTTCATACAGACGCTGGATCAGCCGCTCGCGGGTGCGCTGGGAAGTCATGCCTATGCCGCTGCGCAGGCGATCATCATGCTCACGCATCAGCTCAATCCTCCCAGCCAGCCATCGAGACTTCTGAACGCATCATTGAAGGTGCGATCGAGCTGCAACGGCGTGATGGACACATAGCCCTGCATGACGGCATGAAAATCAGTGCCCGGGCCGCCGTCTTCGGCGTCGCCGGCGGCGGCAATCCAGTAACCGGCCTTGCCACGCGGATCGACCACTTTCATCGGCGCCGCCGCGCGGGCGCGATGGCCGAGGCGGGTCAGCTGGATGCCACGGATGTGATCGATAGGCAGATTGGGAATGTTCACGTTGAGCACCGTGCGCGGTGGCAGATCGAGCCCGGCGTGGGCCTCGACCAGCTTACGCGCGATGTACGCCGCCGTCGGCAGGTTATCCACCTGACGCGAGACCAATGAGAATGCAAAGGCTGGACGCTCGAGAAATCGTCCTTCAAGCGCAGCCGCCACGGTTCCGGAATACAGCACGTCGTCACCGAGGTTGGCGCCCAGGTTGATGCCGGAAACCACCATATCGGCCTCGCGTTCCAACAGGCCATTGAGCCCCAGGTGAATGCAATCGGTCGGTGTGCCGTTGAGGCTGATAAAGCCGTTGGCCAGGTATTGCGGGTGCAGCGGACGGTCGAGCGTCAGCGAACTGCTGGCGCCGCTTTTGTCCTGTTCCGGGGCGATAACCACGCATTCGGTGTAATCCGCCAGCGCAGCATAAAGCGCGGCAAGACCGGGTGCGGTTACCCCATCGTCGTTAGAAATCAGAATACGCATGGGCTGTCCGTCTGCCCCACCGGCACCAGATCAACGAGCTCGCGCACCAATACGGTGGCAAAGCATCCGGCCGGGAGGACGAATTCCAGTTGCAGAATGTCAGGTTGGGGATAATGCCACGTCAACCCGCCAATGGGCAGACGCAGGATGCGACGTTCATGGCTCATGCCGGCGTGAATCAACCAGTCGCGCAGATCCGCTTCGCGGGCGGCGATCGCCTGCTCCAGTTCATGGACTGCGCCAGCGGCAGGCGAGTCACCTTCGCCCCACTGCGGACCGGTCGGGTGCAGGTCGAGAATCGCCAGACGCGGGTCGCTGCACTCGGCCTCACCGGCGGGGAAAAAACTGCGGCTGTCGGTGAACGCCAACAGATCGCCGACCAGTGCGGTATTCCAGGTGCCATCGGCGACGCGCGCCGCCAGCACTTGGTTGAAGAGATAACTACGTGCCGTCGACAGCAAGCGCGAACGCACATTGCGCTGTTCCGGCAAGGCCTTGCGTGCGGCCCAGGCACGCGCATCGACAACGTTGCCGCCGTCATGGCCAAAGCGCTGGGCGCCGAAATAATTGGGGATGCCTTGTCTGGCGATCAGTTGCAGCCGCTGTTCGATCGCGTCTCTGTCGCCATTGAATTGAGTCAGGCGCAGGGTGAAGCCATTGGCCGAATGCGCGCCGCGCTGCAGCTTGCGTTTATGGCGCGTGGTCTTGAGGATCTTCAGCGCGTCGTTTTCCGCTGCCGACAGATCCGGATCGGCCTTGCCCGGCAGTTGCACGCTGAACCACTGTCGGGTCAGGGCCTGACGATCCTTGAGCCCGGCATAGCTGACGGTGCGCAACGGCACGCCCGCGGCCTTGGCAATACGCCGCGCCGCTTCTTCGGTATTGAGGCCGCGCTTTTCCACCCAGATCCACAGATGTTCGCCGTCACCGCTGAACGGGATATCCAGCACTTCATCGACCTGAAAATCTTCGGCGATGGCCTTCAGTACCGCTGTGCCGAGGGGCTCGCCATAGGCCCGCGGGCCGAGCAATTGCAGTTCATTCATGCGCGCAGCAACAAGGCAACGGAGTGCACGGCGATGCCTTCTTCGCGACCGACAAAGCCAAGCTTTTCGGTGGTGGTAGCTTTGACGTTCACTTGATCCAACTCAACTTGAAGATCCGCCGCGATCAGCGCGCGCATCGATTCGATATGCGGCGCCATTTTCGGCGCCTGGGCAACGATGGTGTTATCGACGTTGCCGATTTTCCAGCCTTTGGCGTGGATCAGGCTGACCACGTGACGCAACAGCACGCGGCTGTCGGCGCCCTTGAATTGCGGGTCGGTGTCCGGGAAGTGTTTGCCGATATCACCCAGCGCCGCGGCGCCGAGCAAGGCATCGCTCAAGGCGTGCAGCAGGACGTCACCGTCGGAATGAGCGAGCAGCCCGAAGCCGTGTGCAATCCGCACGCCGCCCAGAGTAATGAAATCGCCTTCAGCGAAACGGTGCACATCGTAGCCGTGGCCAATACGCATAAAAAAACGCCCCGATTTTTGTCAGGGCGTGATTCTACCTGCTTTGTCAGACATTAGGCGCCTAGAGCGCGCGCGTGATGCTGCAAGTGGTCGTCAATGAAGCTTGAGATGAAGAAATAGCTGTGGTCGTAGCCCGGTTGCAGGCGCAACTCCAGCGGATGCCCCGCTTGTTTTGCTGCGTGTTGCAGGGCTTCGGGCTTGAGCTGAGTGGCGAGGAAGTCGTCGCGATCACCTTGATCGACCAGCAATGGCAACCTCTCGGCAGCATCGGCAATCAGCACGCACGCGTCCCACTCTTTCCACTTCGAGCGATCTTCGCCCAGGTAATGAGAAAAGGCTTTCTGGCCCCACGGGCAATCGATCGGATGGGTGATCGGCGAAAAGGCCGACACCGATTTATAGCGCCCGGGGTTGCGCAAAGCACAAACCAGAGCACCGTGACCGCCCATGGAGTGGCCGCTGATGCTGCGTTTGTCGGAGGCGGGGAAATGCGCCTCAACCAGTGCAGGCAATTCCTTCACGACATAGTCATGCATCCGATAGTGACGCGCCCATGGCGCCTGCGTGGCGTTCAGATAAAACCCCGCGCCGAGGCCAAAGTCCCAGGCCTTCTCTGCATCGTCAGGGACATCCGGGCCACGCGGGCTGGTGTCCGGCGCGACGATGATCAGACCGAGCTGCGCGGCCATGCGCATCGCACCGGCCTTCTGCATGAAGTTCTCATCGGTACAGGTCAGCCCCGACAACCAGTACAACACCGGCAGCTTGCCGCCCTGCTCCGCCTGCGGCGGCAGGTAGACGGCAAAGACCATATCGCAATCAAGCACTTCGGAGCGATGGCGATAGCGCTTGTGCCAACCACCGAAACTCTTCTGACAGGAAATATTTTCCAGATTCAAGGGATTCTCCCTAGCTGTAAGCTGCAAGCCGCAAGCTTCAAGAAAAAGCACGTATGCCTTTACTTGCAGCTTGAAACTTGCAGCTCGGAGCTGCTGTTAGAAATGTATGACGGTGCGGATGCTCTTGCCTTCGTGCATCAGGTCGAACGCCTTGTTGATATCTTCCAGGCCCATGGTGTGGGTGATGAAGGTATCCAGCGGGATTTCGCCGCTCTGGGCCATGTCGACGTAGCTTGGCAATTCGCTGCGGCCACGCACGCCGCCGAACGCCGAACCGCGCCAGACGCGACCGGTGACCAGCTGGAATGGGCGAGTGGCAATTTCCTGGCCGGCACCGGCCACACCGATGATGACCGACTCGCCCCAGCCTTTGTGGCAGCACTCAAGCGCGGCGCGCATCAGTTGCACATTGCCGATGCACTCGAAGGAAAAGTCGACGCCGCCGTCGGTCATGTCGACGATTACTTCCTGAATCGGACGATCGTAGTCTTTCGGGTTCACGCAGTCGGTAGCACCCAGCTGCCTGGCAATTTCGAACTTGGCCGGGTTGATGTCGATGGCGATGATGCGCGCGGCCTTGGCTTTCACCGCGCCAATCACGGCCGACAAGCCAATACCACCGAGACCGAAGATAGCCACGGTGTCACCCGGTTTGACCTTGGCGGTGTTGAGCACGGCGCCGATGCCGGTGGTGACGCCGCAGCCGAGCAGGCAGACCTTTTCCAGCGGCGCATCTTTGGAGATCTTGGCCACGGAAATTTCCGGAAGCACGGTGTATTCAGAGAAGGTCGACGTGCCCATGTAGTGGAAAATCGTTTCGCCCTTGTAGGAAAAACGCGAAGTGCCGTCTGGCATCAGGCCTTTGCCTTGGGTAGCGCGAATGGCCTGACAGAGGTTGGTCTTGCCCGATTTGCAGAATTTGCACTGGCCGCATTCAGGGGTGTAGAGCGGGATGACGTGATCGCCGACGGCGACCGAGGTCACGCCCTCGCCAATCGCTTCAACGATAGCGCCGCCTTCGTGACCGAGGATCGACGGGAAGATGCCTTCCGGATCTGCGCCGGACAAGGTGTAGGCGTCCGTATGGCACACGCCCGAAGCGACGACGCGCAGCAGCACTTCACCGGCCTTGGGCATGGCGACATCGACTTCTACGATTTCCAGGGGCTTCTTGGCCTCGAAGGCAACGGCGGCGCGTGACTTGATCATGCTGACTCTCCAGTAAATCCAGTGAATAAAAAAGCAGACAGACAGTGTAGTTCAGCGCGCTCTGAGGAATAATCCGGACGAAAGCAAAACATTATTGCCATACAGGGATAATCCAAGTGTCGGAAAACCGCTGGGAAGGCATTGACGAGTTTGTCGCCGTCGCCGAGTGCAACCAATTCACCGCCGCTGCCGAACGTCTTGGGGTTTCTTCCTCACACATCAGTCGACAAATCGTACGGCTCGAAGAGCGTTTGCAGACGCGTCTGCTCTACCGCAGTACCCGTCGCGTAACGCTGACCGAAGCCGGGCAGACTTTCCTGCAACATTGCCAGCGCCTGCAGGACGGTCGTGAGGAAGCCTTGCGCGCGGTGGGCGATCTGACCAGCGAACCGAAAGGCATGCTGCGCATGACCTGCGCGGTGGCCTATGGTGAACGCTTCATCGTGCCGCTGGTGACTCGCTTCATGAGCCTGTATCCGCAGTTGCGCATCGACATCGAGTTGAGCAATCGCCAGCTGGACCTGGTGCATGAAGGGCTGGACCTGGCGATTCGCCTCGGTCGACTGCAGGATTCCCGGTTGGTCGCGACACGCCTGGCGCCGCGGCGCATGTACCTGTGCGCGTCACCTTCCTACCTTGAACGGTACGGGCGCCCACACAGTTTGTCGGAGTTGAGTCGGCACAACTGCCTGATCGGCAGTTCGGATATTTGGCAACTGGAACAGAACGGCCGGGAATTTTCCCAGCGGGTGCAGGGAAACTGGCGCTGCAACAGTGGGCAGGCGGTGCTGGATGCGGCGCTGCAGGGGGTCGGGTTGTGTCAGTTGCCGGACTATTACGTGCTCGAGCATTTGCACAGCGGCGCGCTGATTTCCTTGCTGGAGACGCATCAGCCGCCGAATACGGCGGTGTGGGCGCTGTATCCGCAGCAGCGGCATTTGTCGCCGAAGGTGCGCAAGTTGGTGGATTATTTGAAGGTGGGACTGGCGGAGCGTCCAGAGTACAAGCTTTGAGTGATGGGTTGCCTGTGCGACCGCTTTCGCGAGCAGGCTCGCTCCCACAGGGTAAGCGCATCTACCTGTCGAAAAAGCGGTCAAGGGTGGGAGCGAGCCTGCTCGCGAAGGCAATAGCACTGACAGCGCACAACTCAGCGGCGGTTCGCCCAACGCTGGCGCAACCACTCCAGATCTTCCGGCCGGGTCACTTTGAGATTATCCGCCCGCCCTTCGACCAGACGCGGCGCCAGACCGGCCCACTCCATCGCCGAAGCCTCGTCGGTAATCACCGCATCAGCGACCAGACTGTCCGCCAACGCCCGATGCAAAGCCCCAAGGCGAAACATCTGCGGCGTATACGCCTGCCAGATCACGCTGCGATCCACCGTTTCAACCACACGCCCGTTTTTATCAACGCGTTTAAGCGTGTCGCGTGCGGGAACCGCCAATAGACCGCCCACCGGGTCATCCGCCAGTTCAGCGAGCAACTTGTCGAGATCATCACGACTCAGATTGGGCCGGGCCGCATCGTGCACCAGCACCCAATCGTCATCGTCGGCACCCTGCGCATGCAGATGCAGCAAGGCGTTGAGCACCGAACCGGAACGCTCGGCTGCGCCGTCGACCCGCTGAATGCGCGAATCGTTGACACAGGCCAGGTTCGGCCAATAAGGATCGTCAACCGCAAGACTGACCACCAGCCCCTTGAGGCGCGGGTGATCGAGGAAACAGCCGAGGCTGTGTTCGAGAATTGTGCGTCCGCCCAGTTGCAGGTATTGCTTGGGACGGTCCGCGGCCATTCGGGCACCGACGCCCGCGGCAGGAATCACGGCCCAGAAGGCCGGCAGGGAATCGATCATTGGGCCAACTGGTAAAGGGTTTCGCCGTCCTTGACCATGCCCAGTTCGTGGCGAGCCCGCTCTTCGACGGTCTCCATGCCTTTCTTCAACTCGCTGACTTCAGCATCCATCACCCGGTTGCGCTCCAGCAGGCCTTCGTTTTCGGCATGTTGATCGGCGATCTGCTGTTTCAGCTCGGCGACCTGCGCCAGACTGCCATTGCCCACCCACAGGCGGTACTGCAGACCGGCCAGCAGCAAGAGCAAAACGAGAAACAACCAGTAAGGACTGCGCATCGAATATCAGGTATCCAGTGAAAAAAGACAGCCACGCATCATGTTGCTGCATCTGATAGCACAAGCCTGGAAAGATCCAGGCTTGTGCTTAAGGCATCAGATTAGTGGCAAATCCATCGCTGTCACGACTTTTCCGACACAATCCGGTGTCCTTTGATCAGGTTGCGCTTAACCGCGGAACTCGGCGCGGCCGTTGTACTTGGCCTTGCCGTTCAACTGCTCTTCGATACGCAGCAGCTGGTTGTACTTGGAAACGCGGTCGGAACGGCACAGCGAACCGGTCTTGATCTGGCCAGCCGAGGTGCCCACGGCCAGGTCGGCAATGGTCGAATCTTCGGTTTCACCGGAACGGTGCGAGATCACTGCGGTGTAACCGGCAGCCTTGGCCATCTGGATGGCTTCCAGGGTTTCGGTCAGGGTGCCGATCTGGTTGAACTTGATCAGGATCGAATTGGCGATCTTTTTATCGATGCCTTCTTTCAGGATCTTGGTGTTGGTCACGAACAGGTCGTCGCCTACCAGCTGGGTCTTCTCGCCGATCTTGTCGGTGAGAATTTTCCAGCCAGCCCAGTCGGACTCGTCCAGACCGTCTTCGATGGAGATGATCGGGTAACGCTCGGTCAGGCCCTTGAGGTAGTCGGCGAAACCTTCAGCAGTGAACACCTGACCTTCGCCGGACAGGTTGTACTTGCCGTCTTCGTAGAACTCGCTCGCAGCGCAGTCCAGCGCCAGGGTCACGTCGGTGCCCAGCTTGTAACCGGCATTGGCCACGGCTTCGGAGATCACTTTCAGCGCGTCTTCGTTGGACGCCAGGTTCGGTGCAAAACCGCCTTCGTCGCCAACGGCGGTGCTCAGGCCACGGGCCTTCAGCACGGCTTTCAGGTGATGGAATATCTCGGTGCCCATGCGCAGACCTTCGGAGAAAGACTTGGCGCCGACTGGCTGCACCATGAATTCCTGGATGTCGACGTTGTTATCGGCGTGCTCGCCACCGTTGATGATGTTCATCATCGGTACCGGCATCGAGTACACACCCGGGGTGCCGTTGAGGTTGGCGATGTGTGCGTACAGCGGCAGGTCCTGATCCTGCGCAGCCGCCTTGGCCGCAGCCAGGGACACGGCGAGGATGGCGTTGGCGCCCAGGGTCGCTTTGTTTTCGGTACCGTCGAGCTTGATCATCGCCTGGTCGAGGGCTTTCTGGTCGCTTGGGTCAGTGCCCAGCAGCAGATCGCGGATCGGACCGTTGATGTTGGCTACCGCCTTGAGCACGCCCTTGCCCAGGTAACGGCTCTTGTCGCCATCACGCAGCTCGAGTGCTTCACGCGAGCCAGTGGATGCACCGGACGGCGCGCAGGCGCTGCCGATGATGCCGTTGTCGAGAAGCACGTCCGCTTCCACGGTGGGATTGCCACGGGAGTCGAGAACTTCACGACCTTTGATGTCGACGATTTTTGCCATTGTTGTAAACACTCCAAAGTTGACGAAAACGACGCAGCTAGAGGAAATCTTTATCGTCGGCAAGCGAAGTACAGCGGGCAGACTTGCAGACGACAACGCTCACGCCCGAGGGCATGAGCGACAAATCGTGCGGTACTTTACCGGAGAATCGAGCGTTACGCGGTTTCTACCGTCGGAAAACTCTTCACCAGTTCGTCCAGAGCTTTGAGCTGGGCCAGGAATGGCTCCAGTTTGTCCAGACGCAAGGCGCAAGGGCCGTCGCATTTGGCGTTGTCCGGATCCGGGTGCGCTTCGAGGAACAGACCCGCCAGCGACTGGCTCATGCCGGCCTTGGCCAGATCCAGAACCTGGGCACGACGACCACCGGCGGAGTCGGCACGACCACCAGGCATTTGCAGCGCGTGGGTCACGTCGAAGAACACCGGGTATTCGAACTGCTTCATGATGCCGAAGCCGAGCATGTCGACCACGAGGTTGTTGTAGCCGAAGCTCGAACCGCGCTCGCAGAGGATCAACTGATCGTTACCGGCTTCGACGCACTTGTTCAGGATGTGTTTCATTTCCTGAGGCGCGAGAAACTGGGCTTTCTTGATATTGATCACGGCGTTGGTCCTGGCCATCGCGACAACCAGATCGGTCTGGCGCGACAGGAAGGCCGGCAGCTGAATGATGTCGCAGACTTCAGCGACGACCGCAGCCTGATCCGGCTCGTGGACGTCGGTGATGATCGGCACGCCGAAGGCCTGTTTGATGTCCTGGAAGATGCGCATGCCCTCTTCCAGGCCAGGACCGCGATAGGAGGTCACAGAAGACCGGTTGGCCTTGTCGAAGCTGGCCTTGAACACGTACGGGATACCCAGTTTTTCGGTGACCTTTACGTACTCTTCGCAAACCTGCATGGCCATATCACGGCTTTCCAGCACGTTCATGCCGCCGAACAGGACCATCGGCTTGTCGTTGGCAATCTCGATGTCGCCGACGCGGATAATCTTCTGTGCCATCGGGTTACGCCTTCTTCTGGTGTTGAGCCAACGCGGCTTTGACGAAACCGCTGAACAGCGGGTGGCCGTCGCGTGGGGTCGAGGTGAACTCAGGGTGGAACTGGCAGGCGACGAACCATGGATGATCCGGCGCTTCAACCACTTCGACCAGCGCAGCATCGGCGGAGCGACCGGAGATTTTCAGGCCGGCTTCGATGATCTGCGGCAGCAGGTTGTTGTTCACTTCGTAACGGTGACGGTGACGCTCGACGATCACATCCTTGCCGTAGCAATCGTGCACTTTGGAGCCCGGCTCGAGCAGGCAATCCTGCGCGCCGAGGCGCATGGTGCCGCCCAGATCGGACGCTTCGGTACGCACTTCAACAGCGCCGGTGGCGTCTTCCCACTCGGTGATCAGGCCGACAACCGGATGGCCGCTGGCACGATCGAACTCGGTGGAGTTGGCGTCTTTCCAGCCCAGCACGTTACGAGCGAATTCGATGACCGCCACTTGCATGCCGAGGCAGATGCCGAGGTACGGAACCTTGTTTTCGCGAGCGTACTGAACGGCAGTGATCTTGCCTTCCACACCGCGCAGACCGAAGCCGCCCGGCACCAGAATCGCGTCGACACCTTCGAGCAGCGCAGTGCCCTGGTTTTCGATGTCTTCGGAATCGATGTAGCGCAAGTTGACCTTGGTGCGGTTGCTGATGCCGGCGTGACTCATCGCTTCGATCAGCGACTTGTAGGCGTCGAGCAATTCCATGTACTTGCCGACCATGGCGATGGTCACTTCGTGCTCCGGGTTCAGCTTGGCGTCGACCACTGCGTCCCACTCGGACAGATCGGCACTGCCGCATTGCAGACCGAAACGCTCGACGACGAAATCGTCCAGACCCTGCGAGTGCAGGATGCCCGGGATCTTGTAGATGGTATCGGCGTCTTCCAGGGCGATCACCGCACGTTCTTCAACGTTGGTGAACTGCGCGATCTTGCGACGCGAGGACACGTCGATCGGGTGATCGGAACGGCACACCAGCACGTCTGGCTGCAGACCGATCGAACGCAGTTCCTTGACGGAGTGCTGGGTCGGTTTGGTCTTGGTTTCGCCTGCGGTGGCGATGTACGGCACCAGCGTCAGGTGCATCAGCATCGCGCGCTTGGCGCCGACTTCGAAACGCAGCTGGCGGATGGCTTCGAGGAACGGTTGCGACTCGATGTCACCGACGGTGCCACCGATTTCGACCATCGCCACGTCTGCATCACCGGCACCCTTGATGATGCGGCGCTTGATTTCGTCGGTGATGTGCGGGATCACCTGGATGGTTGCACCCAGGTAGTCGCCACGGCGCTCTTTGCGCAGCACGTGCTCGTAGACGCGGCCGGTGGTGAAGTTGTTGTTCTGGGTCATGGTCGTGCGGATGAACCGCTCGTAGTGACCCAGGTCCAGGTCGGTCTCGGCGCCGTCGTGGGTGACGAACACTTCACCGTGCTGGAACGGGCTCATGGTGCCTGGATCGACGTTGATGTACGGATCCAGCTTCAGCATGGTGACCTTAAGCCCCCGCGCCTCCAGGATAGCCGCCAATGAAGCCGAGGCAATGCCTTTCCCCAATGAAGAAACAACACCGCCCGTGACGAATATGTAGCGCGTCATGAAAAACCCTAGAAGTCTGCGTTAAAGCGGAACGAGCCGCCGGGGAAAGCGAAGGAAGGCCGAAGCCCCCGATCACCTGCATTAATCACAGTGCACCTTTCGAAAAAACCGCCGCGTTGTGACAGACCGGCAGATGAAACACCGGTACGTTGCTCGCTACACATTTTTTGGAATCGCCCAGCAAAGACTGCTTGGTAATCGGCAACTCCTGCAATTCAGGCGAATCCACAGAAGTTGTATCAAGAAGGGAGCGTAGTCTACCGGAATGCTCCTTTCAGCTCAAACCTTGATCTTCGTCTGTTGGCTGCCAGTGCAATGTCCAGCCTTCGTGCATCTGACCATCGAGACCCGACAGGTTCGCCACCGCGAGCAATTCTTCGCCACGAAACAGCAGCGGCAATCTGCCACGCACGAATGCCGGCACCGCGCGCTCATTGAGCAGACGCTTGAGATCACGACGACCGCGCTCGGCCAGTTGCATGACCTCACCGCCCTGCCGATAGGCAATGCGCAAAGGCCCGAATGGAGCTTGCCCGTGAAACATGACGCGCCCGTTATCGGCCAAGCGTAGCGCTGACGTCGGGGTCTGCCAGTCGGCGCCGATCACTGGCAGGCGCAGCCAATGACCACTCAGCCACCAGATGCGGCCGGCGCTGCGGTGCAATTCGCCGTCGGCCAGCCGCCAGATCGGAGCGGAGTCGGCGCTGGCATCGCGCAGGTCGATCCAGCCCGACCAATGGTCAGCGTCTGGCAGCCGGGTCAACGGTTCGAGCCAGTGGCTGAGGGCATTTCGCTGGCGCGCGTCAGCCAGCGCTGCCAACGGCGCCAGCGCCAGGGCTGGCACGCCGAGCCAATCAAACTCATGTGAAGTTTCAGCCTGCGCCAGATCGATCTGCGCCAGCTCATCAAGCAAGCCCTGCGCTTCACGCAGATGCGCCGCCGTGCGCGCCATGCTCGCCTGCGCCTGCGGCCAGCGCTCGGTCAGTACCGGCAAGACTTGATGACGCAGGTAGTTGCGCGAAAACTGCCGATCCTGGTTTGACGGATCTTCGATCCAGCGCAACTGATGTGCCTGTGCATAACTTTCCAGCTCAGCGCGGCTGACATCGAGCAACGGTCGAACCAGCATGCCCTGCCCCACCGCGCGCTGCTGCGGCATACCGCCGAGCCCACGTACACCGGCTCCGCGCAACAGGCGAAACAACAGCGTTTCCGCCTGGTCGTCGCGGTGTTGGCCGGTCAGAAGCACTTCATTGGTCTGCGTCAGCGAATTGAACGCGGCATAACGCGCATCCCGCGCCGCCCGCTCCAGGCTCGCCCCGCCCTTCACGGTTACCCGCTCCACGTGCAAAGGAACATCCAGCGCTTCGCAAATGGCCTGGCAATGTTGCGGCCACGCATCGGCCGCAGCCTGAAGGCCGTGATGGATATGAATGGCGCTTAGCGCTGGGAGGGATTCGGTTTTCGCCAGAGTGGCGAGCAGATGCAGGAGGACGGTGGAATCGAGGCCGCCGGAGAAGGCGACGCGCCAGTGAGCGGCGTTGCGCCAAGGCTCAAGGTTCAGCAGAAGCTGCGACGGCAAATCACTCATGGACTGACCCATAACTTTCTCTTTGCCCCAATCAAATGTAGGAGTGAGCCTGCTCGCGATAGCGGTGTGACAGCCAACACATGGGTTGAATGTTACATCGCTATCGCGAGCAGGCTCACTCCTACAGGGGGTAGCGCTCGACTTAGAGACCGTAGCTCATCAGGCGATCGTAACGGCGCTTGAGCAGCGCTTCGTTATCGAACTGCTTGAGCATCGCCAGTTGCGAGCTCAGTTCGGCGCGGATCGACGCAGCCGCCGCAGCCGGATCACGGTGGGCGCCGCCCAGTGGCTCGCTGATCACCTTGTCGACGATCCCCAGGCCTTTCAGACGCTCGGCGGTGATGCCCATTGCCTCAGCGGCATCCGGCGCTTTCTCGGCGGTTTTCCACAGGATCGAAGCGCAACCTTCCGGCGAGATCACCGCGTAGGTCGAATATTGCAGCATGTTCAGTTGATCGCAGACGCCGATGGCCAGTGCGCCGCCGGAACCACCCTCACCGATCACGGTGGCGATGATCGGGGTTTTCAGACGCGCCATCACGCGCAGGTTCCAGGCGATGGCTTCGCTCTGGTTGCGCTCTTCGGCGTCAATGCCCGGGTAGGCACCCGGGGTGTCGATGAAGGTCAGGATCGGCATCTTGAAGCGCTCGGCCATCTCCATCAGGCGGCAGGCCTTGCGGTAGCCTTCCGGGCGCGGCATGCCGAAGTTGCGGCGGACTTTCTCGCGTACCTCCCGGCCCTTCTGGTGGCCGATGATCATTACCGGCTGGTCTTCCAGACGGGCGATACCGCCAACGATGGCTGCGTCGTCGGAGAAGTGACGATCGCCGTGCAACTCGTCGAACTCGGTGAAGATGTGTTCGATGTAGTCGAGGGTGTAAGGGCGTTTCGGGTGACGCGCCAGGCGTGCGATCTGCCAGCTGGTCAGCTTGCCGAAAATGTCTTCGGTCAGCGTCTTGCTCTTGTCCTGCAGGCGGGAGATCTCATCGCCGATATTCAGCGAATTGTCATTACCGACCAAGCGCAACTCTTCGATCTTGGCTTGCAGGTCGGCGATCGGCTGTTCGAAATCTAGAAAATTCGGGTTCATAGGCGTCCGTCTTGGGTCGTGTCCCAAGTGAGCTTGGGCCGGCCGGTTGTCTATTCGCGCCCTACCTTAAGGGAGAGGCGCGCTGAGGTCGAGATTAAAAATTCAGGTTGCGGGCAAGCGCAATGATGGCACTTGCCGGTCAACGGTATTGGAGGAAGACGTTGTCTCGCCCGAACTGGTCACGCAGGGCTTGAATCAAGGCATCCGCCGGGTCGATCCGCCAGGTCTCGCCGAACTGCAGCAAGGTCTTCGCATCCGGGCTGGTGTACTCCATGGTCACCGGGCACGCGCCGCGATGACGCTTGAGCAGTTCGCCCAACCAGCGTAGCTGATCGCCTTTGAGATCCTGGGTGTGCAGCTTCAGGCGCAGGCTTTCGGCCAGATTGGTCCGCGCATCCTCCATACTCATCACGCGCTTGACCCGCAGGCGCAGGCCGCCGGAGAAGTCGTCGTTGCTGACTTCGCCCTCGACCACCACCATCGCGTCGGTCTGCAGCAGTGACTGCGCGGAATGGAACGCATCGGCAAACAGCGACGCCTCGATCCGCCCGGAACGGTCGTCGAGGGTGATGAAGCCCATCTTGTCGCCCTTCTTGTTCTTCATCACCCGCAGGGCAATGATCATCCCCGCCACAGTCTGCGTATCGCGCGCCGGTTTCAGGTCGATGATGCGCTGACGGGCGAAGCGGCGAATCTCGCCTTCGTACTCGTCGATCGGGTGACCGGTCAGGTACAGGCCCAAGGTGTCTTTTTCACCCTTGAGACGTTCCTTGAGGGTCAGCTCCTTGGCCTTGCGATGGGATGCATAAACGTCGGCATCTTCTTCGACGAACAAACCGCCAAACAGATCGGCGTGACCACTGTCGTGAGTACGCGCAGTCTGCTCGGCCGCCTTGATAGCTTCTTCCATCGCCGCCAGCAGCACCGCGCGGTTGCGGTCGATGTTGGCTTGATAGGCTTTCTGCTCGTCATGGAAATACGGGCCGAGGCGATCCAGCGCACCGCTGCGAATCAGGCCATCGAGGGTGCGTTTGTTGATGCGCTTGAGGTCGACCCGCGCGCAGAAATCGAACAGATCCTTGAATGGACCGGCCTGACGCGCTTCGGTGATCGCTTCCACCGGGCCTTCACCGACGCCTTTGATCGCGCCGAGGCCATAAACGATACGGCCGTCGTCGTTCACCGTGAACTTGAACTCCGAAGTGTTCACGTCTGGCGCGTCGAGACGCAGCTTCATCGTCCGCACTTCCTCGATCAAGGTCACGACCTTGTCGGTGTTGTGCATGTCCGCCGAGAGTACCGCGGCCATGAACGGCGCCGGGTAGTGGGCTTTCAGCCAGGCGGTCTGGTACGACACCAGGCCGTAGGCAGCGGAGTGGGACTTGTTAAAGCCGTAACCGGCGAATTTTTCCACCAGGTCGAAAATGTTACCGGCAAGGTCGGCGTCGATGCCGTTGGTCGCGCAACCTTCAATGAAACCGCCGCGCTGCTTGGCCATTTCCTCGGGCTTTTTCTTACCCATCGCTCGACGCAGCATGTCCGCACCACCGAGGGTGTAACCGGCCATGACCTGGGCAATCTGCATCACCTGTTCCTGATACAGGATGATGCCGTAAGTCGGCGCCAATACTGGCTTGAGGCCGTCGTACTGGTAATCCGAGTGCGGATAGGCCAGTTCGGCGCGCCCGTGCTTACGGTTGATGAAGTCGTCCACCATGCCCGATTGCAGCGGACCCGGACGGAACAGGGCCACCAGTGCGATCAAGTCTTCCAGGCAGTCGGGCTTGAGCTTTTTGATCAGCTCCTTCATGCCGCGGGATTCAAGCTGGAACACCGCGGTGGTTTCGGCTTTTTGCAGCAACTGGTAGGTCGGCTTGTCGTCCAGCGGGATAAAAGCGATATCCAGCGGTGGCTCGTTGACCTTGGCGCGGTCGCGGTTGATGGTTTTCAGCGCCCAGTCGATGATCGTCAGCGTACGCAGGCCGAGGAAGTCGAACTTCACCAGACCGGCTGCCTCAACGTCGTCCTTGTCGAACTGGGTCACCAGACCGTCGCCGGCCTCGTCGCAATAGATTGGCGAGAAGTCGGTCAGCTTGGTCGGTGCGATCACCACACCACCGGCGTGTTTGCCGACGTTACGCACCACGCCCTCGAGCTTGCGCGCCATCTCCCAGATTTCCGCCGCTTCTTCATCGACCTTGATGAAGTCGCGCAGGATCTCTTCCTGTTCGTAGGCTTTTTCCAGGGTCATGCCGACTTCGAACGGAATCATCTTCGACAGACGATCCGCCAGGCCGTAGGACTTGCCCTGCACCCGCGCCACGTCACGCACCACAGCCTTGGCGGCCATGGAACCGAAGGTGATGATCTGGCTCACCGCGTTGCGACCGTATTTCTCGGCCACGTAATCGATCACGCGGTCGCGACCGTCCATGCAGAAGTCGACGTCGAAGTCGGGCATCGAGACCCGTTCCGGATTAAGGAAACGTTCGAACAGCAGGTCATATTCCAGCGGGTCGAGGTCGGTGATCTTCTGTACGTAAGCCACCAGCGAACCGGCACCCGACCCACGGCCCGGACCTACCGGTACGCCGTTGTTCTTGGCCCACTGGATAAAGTCCATCACGATCAGGAAGTAACCGGGAAAGCCCATCTGGATGATGATATCCAGCTCGAAATTCAAGCGATCGACATACACCTGACGCTTGGCTTCGTAGTCTTCGGTGGTGTCCCTGGGCAGCAGCACCGCCAGGCGTTCTTCGAGACCTTCGAAGGAAACCTTGCGGAAATATTCGTCGATGGTCATGCCATCGGGGATCGGGAAGTTGGGCAGGAAGTGCGTGCCCAGCTTAACGTCGATGTTGCAGCGCTTGGCGATCTCGACGGTGTTTTCGATGGCGTCGGGAATATCGCTGAACAGCTCGAGCATTTCCTCGGCGCTTTTCAGGTATTGCTGATCGCTGTAATTCTTTGAGCGGCGCGGATCGTCGAGTGCGCGGCCTTCACCGATACACACGCGGGTTTCGTGGGCGGCGAAGTCTTCCTGCTTGATGAAGCGCACATCGTTGGTCGCCACCAGCGGCGCGCCGAGTTTGTCGGCCAGGGCCACGGCGCC
Organism: Pseudomonas sp. HN2; assembly: GCF_020736465.1. Classification (NCBI taxonomy): domain Bacteria; kingdom Pseudomonadati; phylum Pseudomonadota; class Gammaproteobacteria; order Pseudomonadales; family Pseudomonadaceae; genus Pseudomonas; species Pseudomonas sp. HN2. The sequence continues at coordinate 1,284,774 of NZ_CP085885.1, read as the reverse complement.
GTGCAGTTGCTCTTCATCGTTGGGACGGTTGGTGCGCTGGATTTCCAGATAGAAGCGATCCGGGAACACCGCCATCCACTCGCGGGTCAGCACTTCGGCTTCCGCCGGATTGCCGCCGATCATGGCCATGCCGATCTCGCCTTCTTTGGCGGCGGACAGCATGATCAGGCCTTCGTTGGCCTCGGCCACCCACTCGCGCTCGACGATGACCATGCCGTTGCGCTGGCCTTCGATGAAGCCGCGGGAGATCAGTTCGGTGAGATTGCGATAACCCTGAGCGTTCATCACCAGCAGGCTGATGCGGCTCAGCGGCGCATCCGGGTCCTTGTTCGCCAGCCACAGGTCGGCACCGCAGATCGGCTTGATGCCGGCGCCCATGGCGTTTTTATAGAACTTGACCAGAGAACACATGTTGTTCTGATCGGTGACCGCGACCGCCGGCATGTTCATGGCGGTCAGCGCCTTGACCAGGGGCTTGATCCGCACCAGCCCGTCGACCAGGGAGTACTCAGTGTGCAGGCGTAGATGAACGAATGAAGCCGGCATAGTGATCCTGTCCAGTTACATAGAGACAACGAGGCCCGGATTGTACCGGGCCTCGAATAAAACATCAGCCTTGTGCCTAAACCTGCGTGAGGCTTTCCCGCGCCTCATAAGCCAGGCGGACCGGGGCGAACGAGCGGCGGTGAATCGGCGTCGGGCCGAGCCGCGCCAGCGCTTCCAGATGAACGGGCGTCGGGTAGCCTTTATGGCCGCCGATGCCGTAGCCCGGGTAGATCAATTCGAATGCCGCCATCTCGCGATCGCGACTGACCTTGGCCAGAATCGACGCCGCTGCGATGGCCGGAACCTTGCCATCACCCTGAATCACCGCTTCGGCGCGCATCGGCAGATGCGGGCAGCGGTTGCCATCGATCATCGCCAGTTTCGGCTGAACGTGCAGGCCAGCGACCGCACGCTGCATCGCCAACATGGTGGCGTGGAGAATGTTCAGATCATCGATTTCTTCGACCTCGGCGCGGGCAATGCACCAGCTCAGGGCCTTTTCGCAGATCTCGTCGTACAGTTTTTCACGCTTGGCTTCGGTGAGCTTCTTCGAATCGTCGAGGCCGAGGATTGGCCGGTTCGGATCGAGGATCACCGCCGCCGTCACCACCGCGCCACACAAGGGGCCACGACCCACTTCATCGACACCGGCGACCAGTTCTTCGACTTCGGCGACCAGGCTGAAATCGAGGCCCATCTGCATGCTTGTCTTGCTCATTGTGGTTTGCCGATCAGGTTAAGGACGGCGTCCGCCGCCTGATTGGAAGCATCGCGCCGCAGCGTGCGGTGGATCTCGTCGAAACCGCGGGTCTGTTCCTCTCCGCCTTCGATCAATGGCGACAGCGTCTGCGCCAACGCCTCGACAGTCGCATCATCCTGCAACAACTCCGGCACCAGCAAGCGCTGGGCGAGCAAGTTGGGCAGCGACACGTAGGGGCTCTTGACCATGCGTTTGAGAATCCAGAATGTCAGCGGCGCCAATCGATACGCCACCACCATCGGCCGCTTGTACAGCAGCGCTTCAAGGGTAGCAGTGCCCGATGCGATCAACACGGCGTTGCACGCGGCGAGGGCCAGATGCGATTTACCATCGAGCAATGTCACCGGCAAATCGCGGCCGACCAGCAGCGCTTCCAATTGCACGCGGCGTTCCGAATTGGCACAGGGAATGACAAAGCGTACGCCCGGACGCATGCCTCGCAGGCGCTCGGCAGTATCCAGAAACAGTGCGCCGAGGCGACTGACTTCACCGCCACGGCTGCCCGGCATCAGTGCCACCAGCGGGCCGTCGGGCAAACCCAACTCGGCACGTGCAGCGGCGCGGTCAGCCTCGAGCGGAATCGTATCGGCGAGGGTGTGACCGACGAAACGTACCGGCACGCCCTTCTCTTCGTAGAATTTCGCTTCGAACGGCAACAGGGTGAGCATCAGATCGCAACCTTCGCGGATCTTCAGCACCCGCTTCTGCCGCCACGCCCACACCGACGGGCTGACGTAATGCACGGTCTTGATCCCGGACTGACGCAGCTTGAGTTCGATATTGAGGTTGAAATCCGGCGCGTCGATGCCGATGAACACGTCCGGCCTGGCGCCGATCAGCGTGGCAATCAAGTCCTTGCGGCGCTTGAGCAATTCACGCAGCCGACCGAGCACTTCCACCAGGCCCATGACCGACAGGCGCTCCATGGGGAAGTACGAGGTCAGGCCTTCGGCCTGCATCAGCGGCCCGCCGACACCGATGAACTCGATCGCCGGATGTTGTGCCTTGAGCGCGCGCATGAGGCCGGCGCCGAGAATGTCACCGGAAGCCTCACCCGCCACCAGCGCAATACGCAGACTGGCCATGATCAGCGGGTGATGCCGCGGGTCGATGCCTGGATCGAATCGCGGAACACGGCGACTTCAGGGAACTGCGCAGACGGCTCGACCAGCTCGGCCAGCGCCTGCTCGACCGTCAGGCCCTGGCGGTAGACGGTCTTGTAGGCACGGCGCAAGGCGTGGATCGCATCTTCGCTGAAACCGCGACGGCGCATGCCTTCGAAGTTCATGCTGCGCGCCTCGGCCGGGTTGCCGAAAACGGTGACGAACGCCGGAACGTCCTTGCCGATCGCCGTGCCCATGCCGGAAAAGCTGTGCGCGCCGATGTGGCAGTACTGATGCACCAGGGTGAAACCGGAGAGGATCGCCCAGTCGTCAACGTGCACATGGCCAGCCAGCGCAGTGTTGTTGACCAGAATGCAGTGATTGCCGATGACGCTGTCGTGACCGATGTGGGCATAGGCCATGATCAGGTTGTGATCACCCAGGGTGGTTTCCGAACGATCCTGAACGGTGCCACGGTGAATGGTCACGCCTTCGCGGATGACGTTGTGGTCACCGATCACCAGGCGGGTTTCCTCGCCTTTGTATTTCAGATCCGGGGTGTCTTCGCCTACCGAAGAAAACTGGTAGATGCGATTGTGCTTACCAATGCGGGTCGGCCCCTTGAGGATCACATGCGGCCCGATCACGGTACCCTCGCCGATTTCCACACCTGCGCCGATGATCGACCACGGGCCGACCTCGACGCCGTCAGCCAGAACGGCGGACGGATCGATGATTGCGCGAGGGTCAATCAAACTCATACTTTTTGTTCCGCGCAGATGATTTCCGCCGAGCAGACCGGCTTGCCATCGACCGAAGCCTGGCACTCGAATTTCCAGATCTTGCGCTTGCAACTGATGAAGGTCGCTTCAAGAATCAACTGGTCGCCCGGCTTGACTGGCTGACGGAAGCGCAGCTTGTCGGAACCGACGAAGTAATACAGGGTGCCGTCGGCCGGTTTGACGTCGAGCATCTTGAAACCGAGGATCCCGGCAGCCTGAGCCATCGCTTCGATGATCAGCACGCCCGGCATGATCGGATGCGCAGGGAAGTGACCATTGAAGAACGGTTCATTGATGCTGACATTCTTGTAGGCGCGAATTCGCTTGCCTTCAGTGTCCAGTTCCACCACCCGGTCCACCAGCAGGAACGGGTAACGGTGAGGCAGGTATTCGCGAATCTCGTTGATGTCCATCATTTCAGGGGAAAGCCTATGTAAAGATTGGGAGCGCGACTGACGCGCACTCCTCTAGCAAATCAAGGAGGCAGTCTAGAGGCTGTGCACACTTGATATGGAAATGGTATCAGCCATCAGATGAAGCATTGCCGTCAGGGGTCACTTCCCCTACGCGCTTTTCCAGCTGTTTCAACCGTCGCGCGATGTCATCGAGCTGACGGATGCGGGCCGCGCTTTTGCGCCATTCGGCCGCCGGTTGCATGGCTGTGCCGGAAGAATAGGCGCCCGGCTCGGTAATCGAGTGGGTCACCATGGTCATCCCGGTCAGGAAAACGTTGTCGCAGATATCAATGTGGCCGACCAGACCGACACCACCGGCGAGCATGCAGTGCTTACCGATTTTGGTGCTGCCGGAAATGCCGACGCACGCAGCCATAGCGGTGTGGTCACCGACCTGGACGTTATGTGCGATCTGAATCTGGTTGTCGAGCTTCACGCCGTTGCCGATCACGGTATCGGCCAGGGCGCCGCGGTCGATGGCGGTGTTCACACCAATCTCGACATCGTCGCCGATGGTTACGCCACCGATCTGGGCGATTTTCTGCCAGACGCCTTTTTCGTTGGCGAAGCCGAAGCCCTCGCCACCGATCACCGCGCCGGACTGAATCACCACACGTTTGCCGATGCGTACGTCGTGATACAGCGTGACGCGAGGAGCCAGCCAGCCGCCCTCACCGATCTCGCTGCGAGCGCCGACCACGCAATGCGCGCCCAGCGTCACCTGTGCCGCAACACGAGCACCGGCCTCGATGACCACGAACGGGCCAATGCTGGCACTCGGATCAACTACCGCGTCCGGCGCAATCACGGCTGTCGGGTGAATACCCGCAGCAGCTTTTGGCTTTGGATCGAACAAATGCGAGATACGCGCGTAGGCCAGATAAGGATCCGGCACCACCAGGGCATTACCGGCGAAACCTTCAGCGTCCGCTTGCTTGAGCAGCAGCGCAGCGGCCTGTGAACCGGCCAGGTATTTACGGTATTGGGGATTTGCCAGAAAGCTCAACTGAGCTGGGCCAGCCTCTTGCAAAGTGGCTAGCCCAGTAATTTGCGTCTCGGGGTCGCCACGCAGGGTGGCGCCGAGGTGCTCGGCCAACTGGCCGAGCCTGATAGTTACGGTCATGGGTTACTTCAGCTGATTCATGCGCTCGATAACCTGGCGCGTGATGTCGTACTGAGGTTTGACATCGATGACTGCGCCACGCTCGAACACCAGGTCAAAACCACCTTTCTTGATGACTTCTTCCACAGCGCTGTCCAGTTTCGGCTTCAGCTGCTTGAGCATTTCGCGGTCGGCAACGGCCTTGGCTTCGTTCAGTTCCTTGGACTGGAACTGGAAGTCGCGGGCCTTTTGCTTGAATTCCAGCTCCAGACGCTCACGTTCGCCCTGCTGCATCTTGTCGCCACCGGCCATCAGACGGTCCTGAATGCCTTTGGCGCTGCTTTCCAGGGTTTTCAGCTTGGTCAGTTGCGGACCGAACTTCTTCTCGGCATCCACGGCGTATTTCTTCGCCGCGTCGGATTCCAGCAGTGCCATCTGATAGTTCAGCACGGCAATTTTCATGTCGGCGAACGCCGGGCCTGCCACCAGTACGGAGGCCAGGAGAACCAATTGAGTCAACTTACGCACGATGCACTCCTACAAAATCCATTGTCGTTGTCTTGGGTCAGACGCTTAGAACGTCTGGCCGAGGGAGAATTGGAACACTTGAGTTTCAGCGTCATCCGGTTTCTTGATCGGCATCGCCAGGGCGAAGCTCAAAGGCCCCAGTGCGGTGACCCAGGTCACGCCGACACCGACGGAACTGGCCATGTTGCTCAGGCTGATGTCGTTGCACTGAGTGCTGGAAGTCGAACCGGCGCTCGCGTTGGTCGTCTTGTCGCACTTGGAATCGAATACGTTACCCACGTCCCAGAATACCGAGGTCCGCAGTGAACGCTGATCTTTCACGAACGGCAGCGGGAACAAAACCTCGACACCACCCTGAATCAATACGTTACCGCCGAATGGCAGCGGATCCTGATCCGGGTCACGAAGTGTCCCCGTATTACCCGTTTCAGCTGCACCGCGGCTCGGCGTACTGCGCGGACCCAGAGTGCTGTCCTTGAAGCCACGTACCGAGTTGAAGCCACCGGCATAGTAGTTTTCATAGAACGGCAAGCCGTCAGTCGAGCCGTAACCGTCGCCGTAACCAAGTTCGGTGTGCAGACGCATGGTGTAGTTTTCGGTGATCGGCTGGAACAGCTGACCACGGTAGTCAAGTTTGAAGAACGACAGGTCGCTACCCGGGATGGTGGTTTCCAGGGTCAGGCTCTGGGAACGGCCACGGGTCGGCAGAACACCCTTGTTCAACGTCGACTCGGACCAACCAGCCGACGCCTTGAAGTTCAGGTACTGATCGCCTTCCTTTTTAACGAAGTCGAAAATCTCGTCAACGGTATAGCGACCGGTGTTGATCTTGTCCTGCTGGGCAGACAGACCGAACGTCAGACGCGAAGTCTCGCTGATCGGGTAACCGACGTTGACGCCGGCACCGAGGCTGTCTACCGCATAGCTGGAAATATCGGCATCGAGTTCATCGTAGTCGGTGGTGCGGTAGAACGCGTTGTAACCCAGGCTCACGCCATCGGCGGTCCAGTAGGGGTCAACGTAGCCGAAATTGTAGCGGCTCTGGTATTCGCTGCGGGTCAGGCCGATGCTGACGCGGTTACCGGTACCGAGGAAGTTGTTCTGGGTGATCGAACCACCGAGGATCAGACCGGCACTCTGGGCGAAACCGACGCTGGCAGTGATCGAACCGGAAGCCTGTTCTTCAACCGCATAGTTCACGTCAACCTGGTCGTCGACACCTGGCACGGCCGGGGTTTCAACGTTGACTTCCTTGAAGAAGCCCAGACGTTCCAGACGGGTCTTGGACTGGTCGATCAGGTAGGTCGAAGCCCAGCCGCCTTCCATCTGGCGCATCTCACGACGCAGCACTTCGTCCTCAGACTTGGTGTTGCCACGGAAGTTGATGCGGTTGACGTAGGCACGCTTGCCCGGATCGACAGCGAAGAGGATGTCCACAGTGTGGTCGTCATCGTGAGGCTGAGGCACGCCGTTGACGTTGGCGAAGGTGTAACCCTCGTTACCCAGACGACGGGTGATCAGCTCGGAAGTGGTGGTCATCAGCTTGCGCGAGAACACCTGGCCTTTCTGCACCAGCAACAGCGACTTGACCTGGTCTTCAGGAACTTTCAGGTCACCGCTGAGCTTGACGTCACGAACGGTGTACTTCTCACCCTCGGTCACGTTGACGGTGATGTAGACGTGCTTCTTGTCCGGGGTAATCGACACCTGGGTCGAAGCGATGTCCATGTTGATGTAGCCGCGATCCAGATAGTAGGAACGCAGACGCTCCAGGTCACCGGAGAGTTTTTCACGGGCATATTTGTCATCGTTCTTGAAGAACGACAGCCAGTTGGTGGTTTTCAGTTCGAACAGGTCGGTCAGGTCTTCCTCAGGGAATACCGTATTGCCTACCACGTTGATGTGCTGGATGGCGGCAACCGTACCTTCGTTGATCTTAACTTTCAGACCCACGCGGTTACGCGGCTGCGAGACCACTTCGGTATCGACAGTGGCCGAGTAGCGACCCTGGGCGACGTACTGACGTTGCAGTTCGTTACGGACACCCTCGAGGGTGGCGCGCTGGAAGATTTCGCCTTCGGCCAGACCGGATTGCTTGAGGCCTTTCATCAGGTCTTCAGTGGAAATCGCTTTGTTGCCCTCGATTTCAATACTGGCGACCGATGGACGCTCGACCACGGTGATGACCAGAACGTTGCCTTCGCGGCCCAGCTGGATATCTTGAAAGAAACCGGTTTTGAACAACGCACGAGTGGATTCCACCAGGCGACGATCATCCGCCTGCTCGCCGACGTTCAACGGCAAGGCACCAAAGACGCTACCCGCGGAGACCCGCTGGAGGCCATTGACGCGAATATCAGAGATAGTGAAGGACTCGGCGTGAACTTCGGCGATCATCAATACGGTGAGAACCGCAGTTAGCAGCAGACGTTTCATGAAGTCCTTTCTTATTCCAACTGGCAATAAACAAACTGCCGCAAAATGCGGCAGATTCGCAATTCAGCGAAGCGTTACAGTCGACCCAGATCGTTGACCAGAGCAAGTAACATCACCCCGACCACCAAACTGATACCGATCTGTATCCCCCAACCTTGCACCCGATCCGACAAGGGGCGACCACGCACCCACTCGATCAGATAAAACAACAAATGCCCCCCATCCAGTACAGGAATGGGCAGCAAATTCAGAACGCCCAGGCTAATACTCAGATAAGCAAGGAAATTCAGGAAATCAGCGACGCCCGACTGGGCAGAAGCGCCCGCCACTTTAGCAATGGTTATCGGTCCACTCAAGTTTTTTACCGAGAGCTCGCCGAACAGCATTTTCTTCAGTGAATCCAGCGTCAGAATGCTCATGGTCCAAGTGCGACGGGCACCCTCGCCGATCGCGGCCAGCGGGCCGTAGCTGACCTCGCGGATCATTTCCGGCGGCCAGTCGATGGCTTTGACGCCAGCGCCGAGATAACCGCTCGGCGCTTTGCTTTCACCGCGCGCCGCCAGCGTCACCGGGACGTCGATTTGAGCATTGTCGCGCTCGACGCGCAGCATGATTTTGGTATCAGGACGCGTACGAACGGTATCGACCACTTGCTGCCAGTCATCGAGCGGCTGGCCATCAAGCGCCAGCAGCCGATCACCGGTTTTCAGCCCGGCTGCCTGGGCCGGGCCCTTCGGGTCAAGCTCGGCAAGCACCGGCGGCAACGCCGGACGCCACGGGCGAATGCCCAGCGAGCGGATCGGATCCGGCTCGTCGGCCCCTTTGAGCCAGTTATCCAGTGCCAGCGTGCGCGGCGACTCAGCGCTCGAACCCTGCTCGCGCACCAGCAGTTGAATGGCGCCGCTCTCACCCAGACGACGAACCAGCTGCAAATTGACCGCAGCCCAGCCCGACGTGGGCTCACCATCAATCGAAACAATCTCCTGACCGGCATTCAGACCGGCCTTGGCGGCAATGCTGCCGGACTCGACCGCACCGATGACCGGGCGCACCTGCTCGCTGCCGAGCATGGCCAGCACCCAAAAGAACACCAGGGCCAAAAGAAAGTTGGCAATCGGTCCGGCCGCTACAATCGCGATACGCTGCCGCACCGACTTGCGGTTGAAGGACTGATCCAACTGATCGACCGGCACTTCGCCTTCGCGCTCATCAAGCATCTTGACGTAGCCGCCCAGCGGAATCGCGGCAACCACGAACTCGGTGCCTTGCTTGTCATGCCAGCGCAGCAGCGGCATGCCGAAGCCCACGGAAAAACGCAGAACCTTGACGCCACAGCGACGCGCGACCCAGAAGTGGCCGAATTCGTGGAAGGTGACCAGCACACCCAGGGCGATCAGGGTGCCGGCAATCATATAGAGCGCGCTCATCTACTTTCTCCGCAATCCTGTTCAGTGTCGCGTGTCGCCATTGTGTTGCAAAAACTATCGGCCGTGCCGACTCAACCATTGCTCGGCCAGCATTCGCGCTTTCGCGTCCGCCGTAAATACCGCGTCGAGGTCGTTCAGCGCCACCACTGGCTCCAGATTCAAGACCTCCTCGATCATACTCGCGATTTCCAGGTAGCGAACCCGTCCATCGAGAAACGCTGCCACTGCCACTTCATTGGCCGCGTTGAGCATCGCCGGCGCGCTGTTACCGGCTTCGGCGGCCTGCCGGGCCAAACGCAGGCACGGGAAACGGCTTTCATCGGGCGCTTCGAAATCCAGTCGCGCAATGGCAAAAAGATCCAGTGGCGGTACGCCGGAATCGATGCGCTCCGGCCAGGCCAAGGCGTTGGCGATCGGTGTGCGCATGTCCGGGTTACCCAACTGCGCCAGCACCGATCCATCGACGTAATCCACCAGAGAGTGGATCACGCTCTGCGGATGAATCACCACTTCGACCTGGTCCGGCTTGGCATCGAACAGCCAGCAGGCTTCGATCAGCTCCAGACCTTTGTTCATCATGCTCGCCGAATCCACGGAGATCTTGCGCCCCATGGACCAGTTCGGGTGCGCGCACGCCTGTTCAGGCGACACATGCGCCAGCTCGGCCAGCGGCGTCTGCCGGAACGGGCCGCCAGAGGCTGTCAGCAAAATCCGACGTACCCCTACCGAACTCAAGCCGCGCGCGAAATCCGCGGGCATGCACTGAAAAATCGCATTGTGTTCGCTGTCGATCGGCAGCAGCACCGAGCCGCTCTTGCGCACGGCCTGCATGAACAGAGCGCCGGACATCACCAGCGCTTCCTTGTTCGCCAGCAGAATCTTCTTCCCCGCCTCGACTGCCGCCAGGGTCGGACGCAGCCCGGCCGCACCGACAATGGCCGCCATTACTGCGTCGACTTCAGGCGCGGAGGCGACCTGACACAGGCCCTCCTCGCCGACCAGTACGCGAGTCGGCAAGCCGGCTGCACGCAGGTCATCCTGCAACCCGCGCGCTGCGGCGCCTTCGGGCACCACCGCAAATTGCGGCACATGCCGCACGCACAACGCGAGCAATTCGCTGAGCCGCGAGAAGCCACTCAAAGCGAAAACCTGATAACGCTCAGGGTGGCGGGCAATCACATCCAGGGTGCTCAGACCGATCGAACCGGTCGCACCCAATACCGTAATCTGCTGGGGACGACTCACGGTGCGGCCATCCAGAGCAATACGGCGAACACCGGAATGGCCGCAGTCAGGCTGTCGATGCGATCCAGCACGCCGCCATGCCCGGGTAGCAGATTACTGCTGTCCTTGATGCCGGACTGACGCTTGAACATGCTTTCGGTGAGATCACCGACCACAGAAATGAAGACGATCACCGCAGCGCCGATCAAGCCTTTGAGCAGCTCGGCCACAGTCCAGTCGCGCACCAGCCCGACAATTGCGGTAATCACCAGGCTCAGAGCCAGACCACCGTAAACCCCTTCCCAGCTTTTGCCCGGGCTGACTTGCGGCGCGAGCTTGCGCTTGCCGAATTTGCGCCCGGAGAAATAAGCGCCGATGTCTGCGCCCCAGACCAGCACCATCACCGCCATGATCAACCAGTTACCCAGCGGATACTGCTTGATCTGCACCAGGCCCTGCCACGCAGGCAGCAGGATCAGCAGACCAATGAGCAGCTTGGTCGCCGCCGTGGACCAATGCGCGCTGGAGCGTGGATACGTCAGCACCAGATAAGTGGCAACCGCCCACCAGATCACCGATGCACCGAGCACCCAGGGAGCAAGCCCCGGCAGCACATACATGACGAACAGCATCAGAGCGACCACGGCAGCAAAACCGACGCGGAACGACTGCGCGGTAAAGCCCGCCAGTCGCGCCCACTCCCAGGCACCGAGACTGACTACCAGACCGATGAACAGCGCGAAACCGGCACCTTTGAGCAGGAAAAACCCGCACAAGGCAATCGGCAGCAGGATCAGTGCAGTGATGATTCGTTGTTTAAGCATTAAACCCGGGCTCCAGCTTCGACCTGTTCGCTCGTTTTACCGAAACGACGCTGGCGTGAAGCGAAATCGGCCAGCGCGGTGCGCATGGCTTCGTGTTTGAAGTCCGGCCAGAACAGGTCGGAGAAGTACAGCTCGGCGTAGGCCAGCTGCCACAGCAGGAAGTTGCTGATGCGATGCTCGCCACCGGTGCGGATGCACAGGTCTGGCAACGGCAGATCGCCGGTGGCCAGACACGTCTGCAGCAGATCCGGGGTGATGTCCTCCGGGCGCAGGTGCCCGGCCTGGACTTCCCGTGCGAGACGTTGCGCGGCCTGCGCGATATCCCACTGGCCGCCATAGTTGGCGGCGATCTGCAGGACAAAGCGGTTGGCACCGACGGTCATGGCCTCGGCCTCGCGCATCGCTGCCTGAAGCTCAGGGTGGAAGCGCGACCGATCGCCAATGATGCGCAGGCTGATGTTGTTGTCGTTGAGGCGCTTGGCCTCACGACGCAACGCCTTGAAGAACAGATCCATCAAGGCGCTGACCTCATCGGCCGGGCGCTGCCAGTTTTCACTGGAAAAGGCGAACAGGGTCAGGACTTCGACCTTGGCCTCAGCGCACACCTCGATCACCGCCCGCACAGCATCCACGCCCGCTTTATGCCCGGCGACACCCGGCATAAAGCGTTTTTTCGCCCAGCGATTATTGCCATCCATGATGATCGCGACATGGCGCGGCACCGCGGACGGCGCAGTCTGCTTGGTCTTGTCCATTTAAAGCTCGACCCTTATACGGCCATCAGGTCTTTTTCTTTCTCGTCCGTGGCCTTGGTGATCTGGGCCTCGGATTCTTTGGTCAGCTTATCGATATCAGCGATGGCACGACGTTCTTCGTCTTCGCTGATTTCCTTGTCCTTGACCAGTTTTTTCAGCTCGCCCAATGCGTCACGACGAATGTTGCGCACGGCAACGCGTGCGTCTTCGGCGGCACTACGGGCCTGTTTGGTGAAGCCTTTACGCGTTTCCTCGGTCAGGGCCGGCATCGGGATCAGCAGCAACTCGCCCAGGTTGGTCGGGTTGAGGTTCAGACCGGCGCTCTGGATCGCCTTGTCGACGGCAGCGAGCATGTTGCGCTCGAACGCCACGACCTGCAGGGTACGCGAGTCCTTCACGGTGACGTTGGCAACGCCGCTCAGCGGGGTGTCAGTGCCGTAGTAAGGCACCATGACGCTGCCGAGGATGCTCGGGTGAGCCTTGCCGGTACGAATCTGGCCGAACGCGTGGTTCAGAGATTCCAGGGATTTCTGCATACGCGCTTGGGCGTCTTTCTTGATTTCGTTGATCATTGTTGGCCTTCCTCGATCAAAGTCCCTTCAGCGCCGCCGTGCACAATGTTCAGCAGGGCGCCGGGCTTGTTCATGTTGAATACGCGCAGCGGCATCTTGTGATCGCGGCACAGGCAGATAGCAGTCAGATCCATTACACCCAGCTTGCGATCCAGTACTTCATCATAAGTCAGATGATCGAACTTCTCGGCATGCGGGTCTTTGAACGGATCTGCGGTGTAGACGCCATCAACCTTGGTGGCCTTGAGCACAACGTCGGCGTCGATCTCGATTGCACGCAGGCAGGCTGCCGAATCCGTGGTAAAGAACGGATTGCCGGTACCGGCCGCGAAGATCACGACGTCCTTGGAGTTCAGGTGGCGCATGGCTTTGCGGCGATCGTAGTGATCGGTCACCCCAACCATGGAAATGGCCGACATGACGATGGCCGAGATATTGGCACGTTCCAGCGCATCGCGCATGGCCAGAGCGTTCATCACAGTGGCCAGCATGCCCATGTGGTCGCCCGTGACCCGATCCATACCGGCTTTGCTCAGGGCCTCGCCACGGAACAGGTTGCCACCGCCGATCACCAGACCGACCTGGACACCGATACCGACCAGTTGGCCGACTTCCAGCGCCATGCGGTCCAGCACTTTAGGATCGATCCCGAACTCTTCCGAGCCCATCAGGGCCTCGCCGCTAAGCTTGAGTAGAATGCGTTTATAGCGAGCCTGATAACCACTGCCCTGCTGAGCCATTGCGAATCTCTCCTGCGGCGTATTTAAAATTCTTTGCGAGCTGTTTACAGCTGGCGTTCACTCTAGCTTGGCGCTGCTGCAGCGCCATCGGAACATGGCTTTGTAAGTCAGTTCCGGGTGGAAACCAAATAAAAATTGGTAACCCATCTGAAAAGAGGCTGCGCGCGTAAGCGGGCAGCCTCTTTCGGGCGACAGTTGAAAAACCGTCTTATTGCTTGGCGGCAGCCAGCTGGGCAGCAACTTCTTCAGCGAAGTTGTCGACCGGCTTCTCGATGCCTTCGCCTACTTTGAAGTAAGTGAAGGAAACGATTTCAGCACCGGCTTTCTTGGCCAGTTCGCCAACCTTGACTTCAGGGTTCTTGACGAACGCCTGCTCGACCAGGCTTGCTTCTGCCAGGAACTTGCTGATACGGCCCTTGACCATGTTCTCAACAATGTTTTCCGGCTTGCCTTTGATCTTCTCTTCGTTCAGCTGCAGGAACACGGCTTTCTCACGCTCGATCGCTTCGTCGGAGACTTGCGAAGGCAGCAGGAACTCAGGGTTGCTTGCAGCAACGTGCATCGCGATGTCTTTGGCCAGCTCGACGTCACCCCCTTTCAGGACAACAGCAACACCGATCTTGTTACCGTGCAGGTAAGTGCCGACAACGTCACCCTCTACGCGTACCAGACGACGGATGTTGACGTTCTCACCGACTTTGGCAACCAGAGCTTCACGAGCCGATTCCTGAGCGGCGATCAGCGGAGCTGCGTCGGTCAGTTTTTCGTCGAAAGCTTTTTCTACGCTGGCAGCAACGAAGTTCTTGAAATCGTCTTGCAGGGCCAGGAAGTCGGTCTGCGAGTTGACTTCCAGCAGCACGGCTGCCTTGTCATTCGATTTGATGGCGATTGCGCCTTCAGCGGCAACGTTGCCGGCTTTTTTCGCAGCCTTGATGGCGCCCGAAGCACGCATGTCATCAATGGCTTTTTCGATGTCGCCGTCAGCCTTTTCCAGGGCTTTCTTGCAATCCATCATGCCTTCGCCGGTACGCTCGCGCAGTTCTTTGACCAACGCTGCAGTAATTGCTGCCATTTTCAAATTCCTCTTGGATAGGTTTTCAACCATTCCACCCGATCGAACGGGCGTTCAATTCTTCCCGAACCACCCATGTTGGCTGCCGCACATGACAAATACAGACGTGGGCGCCGACAAATGGTTTTCGAGGTGGCAAAAAGGGGGCCAAGCCCCCTTTTTGCTTACTGAGTCAACGCCAGGGGCGTCGATTACTCAGCTGCAGCCTGAGTTTCTTCAGCTGCGAATTCAACAGTACCGCCAGCAACATTGTTGCGACCACGGATCACTGCGTCAGCCATCGAACCCATGTACAGCTGGATAGCGCGGATTGCGTCATCGTTGCCTGGGATGATGTAGTCAACGCCTTCCGGGCTGCTGTTGGTATCGACAACGCCGATGACCGGGATGCCCAGCTTGTTGGCTTCGGTGATCGCGATGCGCTCGTGGTCAACGTCGATCACGAACAGTGCGTCTGGCAGACCGCCCATGTCCTTGATGCCGCCCAGCGAACGATCCAGCTTCTCAAGATCACGGGAGCGCATCAGCGCTTCTTTCTTGGTCAGCTTGGCGAAAGTACCGTCTTCGGCTTGAACTTCAAGGTCACGCAGACGCTTGATGGAAGCACGAATGGTCTTGAAGTTGGTCAGCATGCCGCCCAACCAGCGGTGATCGACGTACGGCGAACCGCAACGTGCTGCTTCTTCAGCAACGATCTTGCCAGCGGAACGCTTGGTGCCGACGAACAGAATCTTGTTTTTGCCCTGAGCCAGACGCTCTACGAAAGTCAGAGCTTCGTTGAACATTGGCAGGGTTTTTTCAAGGTTGATGATGTGAATCTTGTTACGCGCGCCGAAAATGTACTTGCCCATTTTCGGATTCCAGTAACGGGTTTGGTGACCGAAGTGCACACCGGCCTTCAGCATATCGCGCATGTTGACTTGGGACATGATAGTTCCTTGATAAGTCGGGTTTGGCCTCCACGTATCCCAATGACCAACCAGAGGCATAAAGCCCAAGGCACCCAGGTCATCGTGTCGACACGTGTGTGGATTTAAGCTTTTCGGGGCATCCCCGGAAAGCGGCGCATTTTATACCACAGGGTGCGCAGAAACGGAACCCGGAATCTGTATTCGCACCCGCGACCGGGGCGCGGCCCCCTTGGAATCGGCCTGACGGACTCCATTGTATAGAGAGAAGCCAGACATGCAGGCGCGGATTTGCGCCTCCCGTCTGGTAGAATCGCGTTTTTCAGGGTCGCACAATCCACACCTGCCACCCTATTCGTATCCGTAAGCGCCGCCGAGCGCAGAGAGAGCCTGTATGACCGTCAACCTCAAAACCCCCGAGGACATCGCTGGCATGCGTGTCGCCGGCAAACTGGCCGCCGATGTGCTGGAAATGATTGCCGAACACGTCAAACCGGGCGTGACCACTGATCAGCTCAACCAGATCTGCCACGATTACATCGTCAATGTGCAGGAAGCCATCCCTGCCCCGCTCAACTACAAGGGTTACCCGAAGTCGATCTGCACTTCGATCAACCATGTGGTCTGCCACGGCATCCCGAATGACAAGCCGCTGAAAAACGGTGACACCCTGAACATCGACGTCACAGTGATCAAGGACGGCTACCACGGCGACACCAGCCGCATGTTCCACGTCGGCGAAGTACCGGTCTGGGCCGAGCGCCTGTCGCAAGTCACTCAGGAATGCATGTACAAGGCCATCGAGATCGTCAAACCCGGCTGCCGCCTCGGCGACATTGGTGAAGTGATCCAGAAGCATGCAGAAAAGAATGGTTTCTCGGTGGTGCGCGAGTTCTGCGGCCATGGTATCGGCAAGGTTTTCCACGAAGAACCGCAGATCCTGCACTACGGTCGCGCCGGCACCGGCATGGAACTGAAGGCTGGCATGACCTTCACCATCGAGCCGATGATCAACCAGGGCAAGGCCGACACCAAGGTACTGGGCGACGGCTGGACGGCGATCACCAAGGACCGCAAGCTCTCGGCCCAGTGGGAACACACCCTGCTGGTCACCGACACCGGCTACGAGATCTTCACTTTGCGCAGCGATGACACCATCCCGCGCGTCTCGGCCTGATTCACAAAACGCTCCCAGCCTATAGAAGGAAAGCCAATCGATGCCGCAGGTGGATCCCGAACTCTTCGACCGCGGCCAGTTCCAGGCTGAACTGGCCCTCAAAGCGAGTCCTATCGCGGCGTTCAAGAAGGCGATCCGCCAGGCCCGCGAGGTCCTCGACACGCGTTTTCGCAATGGCCGCGACATCCGCCGCCTGATCGAAGACCGCGCCTGGTTCGTCGACAACATCCTGCAAAAGGCCTGGGAGCAGTTCAACTGGAGTGAAGACGCCGACATCGCTCTGGTGGCAGTGGGCGGCTACGGTCGCGGCGAACTGCACCCCTACTCCGACATTGATCTGCTGATCCTGCTCGACAGCGCTGACCACGAAGTTTTCCGCGATTCCATCGAGCGTTTTCTTACGCTGCTGTGGGACATCGGCCTGGAAGTCGGCCAGAGCGTACGCTCGGTCGACGAGTGTGCCGAAGAGGCCCGCGCCGACCTGACCGTGGTCACCAACCTGATGGAAAGTCGCACCATCTGCGGCCCCGAGCGTCTGCGCCAGCGCATGATCGAGGTGACGAGTACCGCGCACATGTGGCCGGCCAAGGAGTTCTTCCTGGCCAAGCGTGCCGAGCAAAAGGCCCGTCACCACAAATACAACGACACCGAGTACAACCTCGAACCCAACGTCAAAGGTTCGCCCGGCGGCCTGCGCGATATTCAGACGATTCTCTGGGTCGCCCGCCGTCAGTACGGCACCCTCAACCTGCGCGCGCTCGCTGGCGAAGGCTTTCTGGTCGAGAGCGAAAACGCCCTGCTCGCCTCCTCCCAGGAATTCCTCTGGAAGGTGCGTTATGCCTTGCACATGCTCGCCGGGCGCTCGGAAGACCGGCTGCTGTTCGATCACCAGCGCACCATTGCCGGCCTGCTCGGTTTTGAAGGTGACGACGCCAAACAGGCAGTCGAAAACTTCATGCAGCAGTATTTCCGCACGGTGATGAGCATCGCCCAACTCAGCGACCTGATCATTCAGCATTTCGAGGAGGTCATCCTCGCTCCGGAAGATGAAGCGCCGCCGCAACCGATCAACTCACGCTTCCAGTTGCACGACGGTTACATCGAAGCGCGCAATGACAATGTGTTCCGCCGCACGCCGTTCGCCATGCTGGAGATTTTCGTGCTGATGGCCCAGCAGCCGGAAATCAAAGGCGTGCGCGCCGACACGATTCGTCTGCTGCGCGAACATCGTCATCTCATCGATGACAACTTCCGCAACGATATCCGCAACACCAGCCTGTTCATCGAGCTGTTCAAGTGCAAGATCGGCATCCACCGAAATCTGCGGCGGATGAACCGTTACGGCATTCTCGGGCGTTATCTGCCGGAGTTCGGCTTTATCGTCGGGCAGATGCAGCATGACCTGTTCCACATCTATACGGTCGATGCGCACACGCTGAATCTGATCAAGCACCTGCGCAAACTTCAGTACACCCAGGTCTCGGAGAAATTTCCGCTGGCCGCCAAACTCATGGCCAAGTTGCCCAAGCCCGAACTGATCTACATGGCCGGCCTGTACCACGACATCGGCAAGGGCCGGCATGGCGATCACTCGGAGATCGGCGCGGTCGATGCCGAAGCGTTCTGCCAGCGCCACCAGTTGCCGGTGTGGGACAGCCGCCTGATCGTCTGGCTGGTGCAAAACCACCTGGTGATGTCGACCACCGCGCAGCGCAAGGATCTGTCCGACCCGCAGGTGATACACGATTTTGCCCAGGCGGTCGGCGACGAAACCCGCCTCGACTACCTCTATGTGCTGACCGTGGCCGACATCAACGCGACCAACCCGACACTGTGGAATTCATGGCGCGCCAGCCTGTTGCGCCAGCTCTACACCGAAACCAAACGAGCCCTGCGCCGGGGTCTGGAAAATCCGGTGGATCGCGAAGAGCAGATCCGCCAGACGCAGAGCGCCGCGCTGGACATTCTGGTGCGCGGTGGCACCGACCCGGACGACGTCGAGCAACTCTGGGCGCAACTGGGCGACGACTATTTCCTGCGTCATACCGCCGGCGACGTCGCTTGGCACAGCGACGCGATCCTGCAGCAACCGGTCGACGGCGGGCCGTTGGTGCTGATCAAGGAAACCACCCAGCGCGAGTTCGAGGGCGGCACGCAGATCTTCATCTATGCGCCGGACCAGCATGACTTCTTCGCCGTGACCGTGGCGGCGATGGACCAGCTCAACCTGAACATTCACGACGCCCGGGTCATCACATCCAGCAGCCAGTTCACCCTCGACACCTATATCGTGCTCGACAACGAAGGCGAATCGATCGGCGACAACCCGGCACGCATCAAGCAGATCCGCGAAGGCCTCACCGAAGCCCTGCGCAACCCGGACGACTACCCGACGATCATCCAGCGCCGCGTACCGCGCCAGCTCAAGCACTTCGCCTTTGCGCCGCAAGTGACGATCCACAACGACGCCCAGCGTCCGGTGACCGTGCTGGAACTGACGGCGCCCGACCGGCCGGGCCTGCTGGCGCGGGTCGGGGGGATTTTCCTCGAGTTCGACCTGTCGCTGCAGAACGCCAAGATTGCGACCCTGGGCGAGCGCGTGGAAGACGTGTTCTTCATCACCGATGCGCACAACCAGCCGCTGTCCGATCCGCTGCTGTGCAGCCGTTTGCAGGATGCGATCGTCGAACAGCTGAGCGTCAATCAGGAACCGGATATCAAACTTTCGCGGATCAGTATTTGAATCAACCCATTACCCCGGTGGGAAGGATTGCTCAGATTCCAGCCTGTTAATCGAATCCCTGTAGGAGTGAGCCTGCTCGCGATGGCGATGCACCCGCTTGCATAGACATTGAATGTGCGGCCCTCATCGCGAGCAGGCTCACTCCTACAGGTCTGATGAACAGTCCAGGATCGGTGTTTTGCCCCACCTTGACCGAGGCCCCGATGAACAACGCTCTTAACCAGCTCCAGCCGTACCCGTTCGAAAAGCTCCGTGCCCTGCTCGGCAGCGTCACGCCGAACCCGGACAAGCGTCCGATTGCCCTGTCGATCGGCGAGCCGAAACACCGTTCACCGAGTTTTGTCGCCGAAGCCCTGGCGAACAATCTGGATCAGATGGCGGTGTACCCGACCACCCTCGGCATTCCGGCCCTGCGCGAAGCCATCGCCGGCTGGTGCGAGCGCCGCTTTGGCGTGCCGAGCGGCTGGATCGATCCGGCGCGCAATGTGCTGCCGGTCAACGGTACCCGCGAAGCGCTGTTCGCCTTCACCCAGACCGTGGTCAACCGTGGCGACGATGCACTGGTGGTCAGCCCCAACCCGTTCTATCAGATCTACGAAGGCGCGGCGTTTCTCGCCGGGGCCAAGCCGCATTACCTTCCATGCCTGGATGAAAACGGCTTCAACCCGGATTTCGATGCCGTTCCGCCAGATATCTGGAAACGCTGCCAGATCCTGTTCCTGTGCTCGCCCGGCAACCCGACCGGCGCGCTGATTCCGGTCGAGACCTTGAAGAAGTTGATCGCCCTCGCCGATCAGTACGACTTCGTGATTGCCGCCGACGAGTGCTACAGCGAACTGTACTTCGACGAGCAAACCCCGCCGCCGGGCCTGGTCAGCGCCTGCGTTGAACTGGGCCGCAACGACTTCAAGCGCTGCGTGGTCTTCCATAGCCTGTCCAAGCGCTCCAACCTGCCGGGCCTGCGTTCAGGCTTCGTTGCCGGCGATGCCGACATCCTCAAAGGCTTTCTGCTCTATCGCACTTACCACGGTTGTGCGATGCCGGTGCAAACCCAACTGGCCAGCGTTGCCGCATGGAATGACGAAGTGCACGTGCGCGCCAACCGCGCGCTGTATCGCGAGAAATTCGATGCGGTGCTGGAGATCCTCAGCCCGGTGCTGGACGTGCAGCGTCCGGATGGCAGCTTCTACCTGTGGCCGAATGTGCAGGGCGATGATGCGGCGTTCTGCCGTGATCTGTTCGAGCAGGAGCATGTGACCGTGGTGCCGGGCTCGTATCTGTCTCGCGATGTCGATGGCGTCAATCCTGGCGCCGGCCGTGTGCGCATGGCACTGGTTGCGCCGCTGGCTGAATGCGTTGAAGCCGCCGAACGAATTCGCGCCTTCATCACCCGACAGCAGTGATCAGCGATCGCTTGCAGCAGCGGCCCTGCTGCAAGCGTTCAAACGGCTATTTGACCTGCCCCAGATTCGCCTCGCTCAAATCCAGTTCCCCCAGCACTTCTCGCAACACGTCATCACCGATCTGGTGCTGACGGCTCAGGCTGTAGAGCTCAAGCCGCTGCGCCCTTAGCGCTTTCAACCGCAAGCGCCGCTCCAGCAGATCCATCTGGAACGCCAGCGCCTGGGCTTCGGCGGAATCGTTGAACACATCGAGTTGATGACGATATTCAGACATGATCCGCGCCTTGAGCTCCGCTGCCAACGCCGCTTGCGCAGCATCCTGCGGCACAACCTCTTCGGTTTCCAAGGAATGAATCGCGGCTTCAGCGGTCTTGCGCCAGGCATCACGCACTTCCTGGCGACGCTTGTCGTCCGGACTTTTTTCGATACCGCGCAGCAGCAAGGGCAGCGCAATACAGGCCGAGACCAGCGACAGCAGGATCACCCCGGCAGCGATGAAGATCAGCAAGTCGCGTTCAGGAAAAGCCTCGGTGCCGATCAGCATCGGCACCGACATCACGCCCGCCAGCGTCACCGCCCCGCGCACACCGCCTACGGTCAGCAACCAGCAGGAGCGCGCCGTCGGCACTTGCGTCAGCTCGCCCTTGCCGCGCAATCGGCGCAATAACACCGACAAACGCCAGATGCTTTGCACCCAGATGAACCGCAGCAGCACCAGCGCCACGAAAATCGCCAGTACATCGAGGCAGCGATAGAACAGCGTCGGCCACAGCGTCGGTTCGTGGCTGACCACGGCTTTGATGATGTCCGGCAATTGCAGGCCGAGCAGCAAGAAGATCAAGCCGTTAAAAGCAAATTCGAGCAATGACCAGACGCTGCGATTGAGCAATCGCGTACTGGTCTGGCGTGGCAACAGATCGAGCCAGCTCTGCATCATCCCCGCCGCCACCGCCGAAAGAATGCCCGAGGCGCCCAGACGTTCCGCCAACACGTAAGCGGCGAACGGCAGCAGCAACATGAACACCACGTGGGTCGCCGGGTCGTCCCAGCCACGCGCGATCATCCACGCCCGCAGGCGCCCGACCAGCCAGCTCAGCGCCACGCCGACCGCCAGACCGCCCAGCGCCACCGCGACGAACGTCAGGCTGGCATTGGTCAACGAGAACACCCCCGTGACCGCTGCAGCGAGGGCGAACTTGAACGTCACCAGACCCGAAGCGTCGTTCATCAGCGCCTCGCCTTGCAGCATGTGCATCAGCGGCGTCGGCAAGCGGTTCTGCGAAATCGCTGAAACGGCTACGGCGTCGGTCGGCGACAGAACCGCCGCCAGGGCGAAGGCCACGGGCAGTGGAATCGTCGGCAACAGCCAATGGATGAAATAGCCGGCGCCGACAACCGTAAACAGAACAAGGCCGACCGCCAGAGTCAAAATCGGTCCGCGCAATTGCCAGAGCGCGCGTTTGGGCATGCGCCAGCCATCGGAAAACAGCAATGGCGGCAGGAACAGAAACAGGAACAGCTCGGGATCGAGGGCGACGTGCAGGCCCAGGTTCGGCCAGGCGAGCAAGGCACCGGCGGCGATTTGCACCAGCGGCAACGGCAGCGGGATGACCCGCCCGACCAGGCGCGAGACACTGACCAGCATCAGCAGGATCAGGACGGTGTAAGCAGTTTGCATAAAACGGAAATCTCAGGCGATCGACAGCGTTGAACTGCCATATTAGCGCCTTAGGCTGTGGCTGACCGTTGCACCTATGTCGCAGCCTCTGTGCATGACTCTCCTGTAGGAGCTGCGGAACGCTGCGATCTTTTTATTCCTGTGGTCAAGATCAGAAGATCGCAGCCTCGTTTCACTCGTCAGCTCCTACAGGGTTTTGCGTTGGAAATCGACCGTGAGCGCCGCGAAACCGTCCGGTCATGGCATAATCCGTCACCATTTTTTTCCAGCACCTGTAAAGGGGGCGATTCCTTGGCCGTTTCAAGTAAAACGTTGCACCTTTTCGGCATCAAAGCCTGCGACACCATGAAAAAGGCGCGCACCTGGCTCGATGAACACGCTGTCAGCTATGACTTTCACGATTACAAGACCGCCGGCATTGACCGTGAGCACTTGACCCAATGGTGCGACGAGCACGGCTGGCAAACCGTGTTGAACCGCGCCGGCACGACCTTTCGCAAACTCGACGACGAACGCAAAGCCGATCTCGACCAGCCGAAAGCCATCGAACTGATGCTCGCTCAACCCTCGATGATCAAGCGCCCGGTGCTCGATCTCGGTGACCGAACCCTGATTGGCTTCAAGCCAGATATCTACGCGGCCGCTCTGAAGTAAGCAGCCCGTCACTCTTCGTAGAGGTATTCACATGTCCAATTCCCTGTTCAGCATCGCCTTTGGTGTCGGCACCCAGAACCGTCAAGGCGCATGGCTGGAAGTGTTCTACGCACAGCCACTGCTCAATCCTTCAGCCGAGCTGGTCGCGGCGGTTGCGCCGATCCTCGGATACAGCGAAGGCAACCAGGCCATCACCTTCACCACCGCCCAGGCTGCGCAACTGGCCGAAGCGGTGAAAGGCATCGATGCCGTGCAAGGCAAGCTGCTGACCCGTCTGGCCGAAAGCCACAAGCCGCTGGTCGCCACCCTGCTGGCCGAAGACGCGCAACTGACCTCCACGCCTGAGGCCTACCTCAAGCTGCATCTGCTCTCGCACCGCCTGGTCAAGCCGCACGGCGTCAGCCTCGCCGGTATCTTCCCGCTGCTGCCGAACGTGGCGTGGACCAGCCAGGGCGCGATCGACCTCAGCGAACTGGCGGAAATGCAACTCGAAGCGCGTCTGCGCGGCGAACTGCTGGAAGTGTTCTCGGTAGACAAGTTCCCGAAAATGACCGACTACGTGGTACCGGCCGGCGTGCGTATCGCTGATGCAGCACGTCTGCGTCTGGGCGCTTACGTCGGTGAAGGCACCACCGTGATGCACGAAGGTTTCATCAACTTCAACGCCGGCACCGAAGGCCCGGGCATGATCGAAGGCCGCGTTTCCGCTGGCGTATTCGTCGGCAAGGGTTCGGACCTGGGCGGCGGTTGCTCGACCATGGGCACCCTGTCGGGCGGCGGCAACATCGTGATCAAGGTCGGCGAAGGCTGCCTGATCGGCGCCAACGCCGGTATCGGCATTCCACTGGGCGACCGCAACACCGTCGAGTCGGGCCTGTACGTGACCGCCGGCACCAAGGTTGCGCTGCTCGACGAACACAACAATCTGGTCAAGGTGGTGAAGGCGCGTGAGCTGGCCGGTCAGACTGACCTGCTGTTCCGTCGCAATTCGGTAACCGGTGCTGTGGAATGCAAGACCCACAAATCGGCGATCGAACTGAACGAAGCGCTGCACGCTCACAACTAAGCGCCTGGACGATCGATTGTAGGAGTGAGCCTGCTCGCGATAGCGGTGTATCCGTTGCGGATACGTTGACTGACACACCGTCATCGCGAGCAGGCTCACTCCTACAGGTTTGGCGTACATCCCGCCCAATTTCACAGGGCTGAACCCATGATGATTCCCTCCCCCTGGCGCGCCGATTTCCCGGCTATCGCCGCGCTGCAACGGCAAGACCAGACCTATCTGGACAACGCCGCCACCACGCAAAAACCCCAGGCCCTGCTCGACGCGCTGACGCATTACTACGCCAATGGCTCGGCCAACGTGCATCGCGCGCAACACCTGCCCGGCGCCCACGCCACGCAGGCGTTCGAGGACAGTCGGCTGAAGGTTGCCCAGTGGCTGAACGCGGGTGACAGCGGGCAGATCATTTTCACCCACGGCGCCACCAGTGCGTTGAATCTGCTGGCTTACGGTCTCGAGCATCTGTTCGAGCCCGGCGATGAGATTGTCATCAGCGCTCTGGAGCATCACGCCAACCTGCTGCCGTGGCAGCAACTGGCGCAACGCCGCAACTTGAAGCTGGTGATCCTGCCGCTGGACGTAGACGGCCTGATCGACCTCGCCGCCGCCGTGCAGCTGATCGGCTCGCGCACCCGTTTGTTGGCGGTCAGCCAGTTGTCCAATGTGCTGGGTGCCTGGCAGCCACTGACCGCTTTGCTTGGCATGGCCAAGGCGCACAACGCTCTGACCGTGGTCGATGGCGCGCAGGGTGTGGTGCACGGTCGCCATGATGTGCAGGCGCTGGGTTGCGACTTCTATGTGTTCTCCAGCCATAAGCTCTATGGCCCCGATGGCCTTGGCGTGCTGTTCGGGCGCAACGCTGCGCTGGAGCAATTGCAGCCATGGCAATTCGGCGGCGAGATGGTGCTGGACGCCAACTATCACGATTCGCGCTTTCGCCCGGCGCCACTGGGTTTCGAGGCGGGCACACCGCCGATTGCCAGTGTCATTGGCCTCGGTGCGACCCTGGATTATCTGGCCGGGCTGGATCAGCCAGCCGTGTCGGCCCACGAGGCGGCGCTGCACGACTATCTGCTGCGCGGCCTCGCTGCTCGTAATGGCATTCGTCTGCTGGGCAAGCCGCAATTGGCGCTGGCCAGTTTCGTCGTCGAAGGCGTGCACAACGCCGATCTCGCGCACTTGCTGACCGAACAGGGCATCGCCGTGCGCGCCGGGCATCACTGCGCCATGCCGCTGATGAAAAGCTTCGAACTGGCCGGCGCGATTCGCGTGTCGCTGGCGCTGTACAACGATTCGGAAGATCTCGAGCGCTTTTTCGAGGCCCTGGATCAGGCCTTGGAGTTGTTGCGATGAGCTTGCCGGTCGAGGCAGCTGAAGCGCTGCAGACTTTTCAGAATGCAGCGGGCTGGGAACAGCGAGCGCGGTTGCTGATGCAGTTTGGTGATCGTCTGCCGCCGTTGGCTGACGCGCAAAAGTGCGAGGCCAATCGAGTGCATGGCTGTGAAAGCCAAGTGTGGCTGGTGGGGGATTTGCGCGACGGGCACTGGCAGTTCAGGGCGAGCAGCGATGCGCGGATGATTCGTGGTCTGGTGGCGTTGTTGCTCCTGCGGGTCAACGGCTTGTCAGCGGCGGAGTTGCAGCAGGTGGATCTGCCGGAGTGGTTCACTCAGTTGGGGTTGTCGCGGCAGTTGTCACCTTCGCGCAGTAATGGCCTCAATGCCGTGCTCACGCGGATGAATGAGTTAGCTCAATAAAAGCGGCTGCTCCGCAGCCATCGCGAGCAGGCTCACTCCTACAATTTGGAATGCGTTCCCCTGTAGGAGTGAGCCTGCTCGCGATAGCGCCCTCAGCCTCAACTTCAAGCCTGAGGTTTTACTCGGTCAGCAGGGCGCCGCACCCCCGCGACAATCTTGTCCACAGCCTTGGTCGCCGCGACCATGCCGAACGTCGCCGTGACCATCATTACCGCGCCAAACCCGCCGGCGCAGTCGAGTTTCACGCCGTCGCCGACAAAGCTCTTCTGCAGACAAATGCTGCCGTCCGGTTTCGGGTAGCGCAGCTGTTCCGTGGAGAACACACACGGCACGCTGTAGTGCCGGGTCACGGTGCGGGAGAAGCCGTAGTCACGGCGCAAGGTCGAGCGCACTTTCGAGGCCAGCGGATCGTTGAAGGTGCGGTTGAGATCGCAGACCTGAATCAGCGTCGGGTCGATTTGCCCGCCCGCGCCGCCGGTGGTGATGATCTGGATCTTGCGGCGTTTGCACCAGGCGATCAGCGCCGCTTTGGCGTTGACCGCATCGATGCAGTCGATCACGCAGTCGATGTTCGGCGTGATGTATTCGGCCATGGTGTCGCGGGTAACGAAATCGGCCACGGCGTGCACCGTGCAATCAGGATTGATGCCGCGCAGACGCTCGGCCATCACCTCGACCTTGGGTTTGCCCACGGTGCTGTCCAAGGCGTGCAATTGGCGGTTGGCATTGCTGACGCAGACGTCATCAAGGTCGAACAGCGAGATCTCTCCCACCCCGCAACGGGCCATGGCTTCCGCCGCCCAGGAACCGACGCCACCGACGCCGACGATCGCCACATGGGCAGCGCGCAAGCGTTCCAGGCCCTCGATGCCATACAAACGGGCGATGCCTGCAAACCGCGGATCTTCTGTACTCATGACCATTACCCCAAAAACCGGCGCGCATTATAGGGCTACGCAGCGGTAAGTTTTAAGCTGCAAGCGACAAGTGTAAGAACTTAAGTCAGAGTCGGATGCCCAATGTCAGGCATTTTCCCGGCAGTTGTACGACTGGTTAACCGCCGGTGTAGGATGCGCGCCCCTCGGACGTCTATCCGACCGAATCTTCGTTCCACAGCCTTTGGAACCCGAAACAGCTATGTCATCGCGTAAATTTGGACTCAACCTGGTGGTGGTGCTGGCCATCGCTGCCCTGTTCACCGGTTTCTGGGCGCTGGTCAATCGCCCGGTCACGGCGCCGAACTGGCCGCAGCAGATCTCCGGCTTCTCGTATTCGCCATTCCAGCAGGGGCAGTACCCCCAAAGGGATCAGTACCCGTCGGACGACGAGATGCGCCGTGACCTGGAAATCATGAGCAAGCTGACCGACAACATCCGTATCTATTCGGTCGACGGTTCGCTGGGAGACATTCCGAAACTGGCTGAAGAATTCGGCCTGCGGGTCACCCTCGGCATCTGGATCAGTCCGGATCAGGAACGCAACGAACGGGAGATCGTTAAAGCCATCGAACTGGCCAACACCTCGCGCAGCGTCGTGCGTGTAGTGGTCGGCAACGAGGCACTGTTTCGCGAGGAGATCACCCCTGAGGCGTTGATCGTTCTGCTGGATCGGGTGCGCGCTGCCGTCAAGGTACCAGTGACTACCTCCGAGCAATGGCACATCTGGGAAAAATACCCGCAACTGGCCAAGCACGTTGATTTGATCGCCGCCCACGTCCTGCCCTACTGGGAGTTCATTCCCGTCGACAAGGCCGGCCAGTTCGTCTTCGACCGCGCCCGCGATCTGAAAAAACTGTTCCCGAAAAAACCGCTGCTGCTGTCCGAAGTCGGCTGGCCGAGCAACGGGCGCATGCGCGGTGGTGCCGATGCATCGCCAGCGGATCAAGCGATTTATCTGCGCACACTGGTCAACAAGCTCAATCGCCAAGGCTTCAACTACTTCGTGATCGAAGCCTTCGACCAGCCGTGGAAAGCCAGCGATGAAGGTTCCGTCGGCGCCTATTGGGGCGTGTTCAATGCCGCGCGCCAGCAGAAATTCAATTTCGAAGGCCCGGTAGTAGCGATTCCGCAATGGCGCGTGCTGGCGATCGGCTCGGTGGTGCTGGCGCTGCTGTCGCTGACCCTGCTGATGATCGACGGCTCGGCCCTGCGCCAGCGCGGCCGGACGTTCCTGACCTTTATCGCGTTCCTGTGCGGTTCGGTGCTGGTGTACATCGGTTACGACTACAGCCAGCAATACAGCACGTGGTTCAGCCTCACAGTCGGATTTCTTCTGGCACTCGGTGCGCTCGGGGTGTTCATCGTCCTGCTCACCGAGGCCCATGAACTGGCCGAAGCGGTGTGGATTCACAAGCGCCGGCGCGAATTCCTGCCGGTGCTTGGCGACTCGGACTACCGGCCGAAAGTCTCGATCCATGTGCCCTGCTACAACGAGCCGCCGGAGATGGTCAAACAGACCCTCGATGCACTGGCCGCGCTCGATTATCCGGACTTCGAAGTTCTGATCATCGATAACAACACCAAGGACCCGGCGGTGTGGGAACCGGTGCGCGATTACTGCGAAACACTGGGCCCGCGCTTCAAGTTCTTCCACGTATCGCCGCTGGCAGGTTTCAAGGGCGGCGCGCTGAATTATCTGATCCCGCACACCGCCAAGGATGCCGAAGTGATTGCGGTGATCGACTCCGATTACTGCGTGCACCCGAACTGGCTCAAGCACATGGTGCCGCATTTCGCCGACCCGAAAATCGCCGTGGTGCAATCGCCGCAGGATTATCGCGACCAGAACGAAAGCACCTTCAAGAAGCTTTGCTACGCCGAGTACAAAGGTTTCTTCCACATCGGCATGGTCACTCGCAACGACCGTGACGCGATCATTCAGCACGGCACCATGACCATGACCCGCCGCTCGGTGCTGGAAGAGTTGGGCTGGGCTGACTGGTGCATCTGTGAAGACGCCGAACTGGGCCTGCGCGTGTTCGAAAAAGGCCTGTCGGCGGCGTATTACCACGACAGCTACGGCAAGGGCCTGATGCCGGATACCTTCATCGACTTCAAGAAACAGCGTTTCCGCTGGGCCTACGGCGCGATCCAGATCATCAAGCGTCATACCCGCAGCCTGCTGCGCGGCAAGGACACCGAGCTGACCCGCGGCCAGCGTTATCACTTCCTCGCCGGGTGGCTGCCGTGGGTTGCCGATGGCATGAACATTTTCTTCACCGTCGGCGCGCTGTTGTGGTCGGCGGCAATGATCATCGTCCCGCAACGGGTCGATCCGCCGTTGCTGATTTTCGCAATCCCGCCGCTGGCGCTGTTTGTGTTCAAGGTCGGCAAGATCATCTTCCTCTACCGCCGCGCGGTGGGGGTGAATCTGAAGGATGCGTTCTGCGCGGCATTGGCCGGCCTGGCGTTGTCGCACACCATTGCCAAAGCGGTGCTGTACGGCTTCTTCACCAGCAGCATTCCGTTCTTCCGCACGCCGAAAAACGCCGACAACCACGGTTTCTGGGTGGCGATCAGCGAAGCGCGTGAAGAGCTGTTCATCATGCTGTTGCTGTGGGGTGCGGCGCTGGGGATTTTCCTGGTCAACGGCATGCCGAGCAATGACATGCGCTTCTGGGTGACCATGCTGCTGGTGCAGTCGCTGCCGTATCTGGCAGCGCTGATCATGGCGTTCCTGTCGTCGCTGCCCAAACCTGTGGCCAAGGCTGAGCCGGCACCGGTCGTCTAAATCCGCAACGCAGCACTAAACGGCGGCCAACGGTCGCCGTTTTGCTTTAAGATAACCGCCATTTTGCGGGGCTTGGCGGCGTCCCCGGTTCGACTGACCGAACCCAATCCCTGTAGGAGTGAGCCTGCTCGCGATGGCGGTGTAACAGTCGATATGTATGTTGACTGATTAACCGCTATCGCGAGCAGGCTCACTCCTACAGTTGTCCGCGCCCACATTCATGATCTTCGGAGTTTTCCATGACGGCCCACGCCGACCTATCGCCGACCCTTCAACTGGCCATCGACCTGATCCGCCGTCCCTCCGTGACCCCGGTCGACGCCGACTGCCAGAAGCAGATGATGCAGCGCCTGGGCGACGCCGGTTTCACCCTGGAGCCGATGCGCATCGAAGATGTGGATAACTTCTGGGCGACCCACGGCAACAACGATGGCCCGGTGCTGTGCTTCGCCGGTCACACCGACGTGGTGCCGACCGGCCCGGTAACGGCGTGGCAGATCGACCCGTTCAACGCCGTGATCGACGAACACGGCATGCTCTGTGGCCGTGGCGCGGCGGACATGAAAGGCAGCCTGGCGTCGATGACCGTCGCCGCCGAGCGTTTCGTCGCCGATTACCCGAATCATAAAGGCAAGGTTGCGTTCCTGATCACCAGCGACGAAGAAGGCCCGGCGCATCACGGCACCAAGGCGGTGGTCGAGCGTCTGGTGGCGCGCAACGAGCGTCTGGACTGGTGCATCGTTGGCGAGCCATCGAGCACCACGCTGGTCGGCGATGTGGTGAAAAACGGCCGTCGCGGTTCCCTCGGCGCCAAGCTCACGGTCAAAGGCGTGCAGGGTCATGTGGCCTACCCGCACCTGGCGAAGAACCCGATTCACCTCGCCGCTCCGGCGCTGGCCGAACTGGCCGCCGAGCACTGGGACAATGGTAACGACTTCTTCCCGCCGACCAGTTTCCAGGTTTCCAACCTCAATTCCGGTACCGGCGCGACCAACGTGATCCCGGGCGATCTGGTGGCGGTGTTCAACTTCCGCTTTTCCACCGAATCGACTGTCGAAGGCCTGCAAAAGCGCGTTGCCGATATCCTCGACAAACATGGTCTGGACTGGCACATCGACTGGGCACTGTCCGGCCTGCCATTCCTCACCGAGCCGGGCGCGCTGCTCGATGCGGTGTCGTCGAGCATCAGGGACATCACCGGTCGTGAAACCAAGGCGTCGACCAGCGGCGGCACCTCCGATGGCCGCTTCATCGCGACCATGGGCACGCAAGTGGTTGAACTGGGCCCGGTCAACGCGACCATTCACCAGGTCAACGAGCGCGTGCTGGCGGCGGATCTCGATGTACTGACCGAGATTTACTACCAGACCCTGATCAAGTTGCTCGCCTGATGCTCGCGTGTCCGATTTGCAGTGAACCGCTCAATGCGGTGGACAACGGCGTGGTCTGCCCTGCCGGGCATCGGTTCGACCGTGCGCGCCAGGGTTATCTGAACCTGCTGCCGGTGCAGCACAAGAACAGCCGCGACCCGGGCGACAATCAGGCGATGGTCGAAGCGCGACGTGATTTCCTCAACGCCGGACATTACGCGCCAGTGGCCAAACGTCTGGCTGAATTGGCGGCCAGTTTTGCCCCGGAGCGCTGGGTCGACATCGGCTGTGGCGAGGGTTATTACACCGCGCAAATCGCCGAGGCTTTGCCCCATGCGGATGGCTATGCGCTGGACATTTCCCGCGAAGCCGTCAAACGCGCCTGCAAGCGCAACCCGGCGATTACCTGGTTGATTGCCAGCATGGCCCGCGTGCCGTTGGCTTCGGGCAGTTGCCAGTTTCTCGCCAGCGTCTTCAGTCCGTTGGACTGGGAGGAAGCCAAGCGTCTGCTCAGCGTCGGCGGCGGTCTGATGAAAGTCGGCCCGACCAGCGGCCATCTGATGGAACTGCGCGAGCGCCTGTACGACGAAGTGCGCGAGTACACCGACGACAAGCACCTGGCTCTGGTGCCGGCCGGCATGGCGCTGGCACATAGCGAGACGCTGGAATTCAAGCTGACCCTGGACAAGCCTGAGGATCGCGCCAACCTGTTGGCGATGACGCCCCACGGCTGGCGTGCCAGTGCCGAGCGTCGCGCGGCCGTGATCGAACAGGCCGAGCCGTTCGAGACCACCGTGTCGATGCGCTACGATTATTTCGTTCTTCAATAACTTTTGGTCTCGGGCACAGGCCCGGGGCCGGCTAAATCCGCGAATGGATTTTTCAGACCCGCAGTGAGGACATCCATGCGCCAACCGGACATCGAGATTTACCTGAAAGACGCCGACGTCGACCACAAGGCCATTTCCGCCTGGCTCGGCGCAGCGCTGGGCCCGTGCAGCGACTGGGTGCAGAAAGGCCACACGTACAAGTGCAAGGCCGGCAACGTACCGGTGACCTGGCTGCCGAAGGCCGTGGGCAAGTGGAACAGTCTGTACCTGGAAAGCGACCAGACGCCTTGGGACGATGACATCGCCTGCGCCCGCGCAGCCTTTGCCGCGCTGAACGTCGAAGTGCGTTGCGCACCGGGAACGTGGGTCGAAGAAGAGGGTGAAGAAACCGCCGATCGCTGGATTCGCATCAGCGCAGACGGAGAAGAAGAGATCACCTGGAAAACTGCCTGAAAGCAAAAGATCGCAGCCTTCGGCAGCTCCTACGGGGTCATGTGTACACCTGTAGGAGCTGCCGAAGGCTGCGATCTTTTGGTCTTCAAGGTTACAGGCCTACAACATCCTCAGCCTGCAAGCCCTTCTCGCCGGTAATCACGGCGTACTCGACCTGTTGACCTTCGGTCAGCGAGCGATGCCCTTCGCCGCGAATCGCGCGGTAGTGCACGAACACGTCCACCCCGTCTTCGCGCTGGATAAAGCCGTAGCCTTTGGCGTCGTTGAACCACTTCACGTTGCCGGTTTCGCGTGTTGCCATCTGTTCATACTCCTTTTTTATTATTGAACAGGCTTTTCGCAGGAAAGCCTTCGAGGAACGTCAGCCTGCGTCCGACGTCCTAAAAGGGCCCCGGCGACAGACCGCCGAGTATATGACAGGTGCGAAAAGTCTCAACAGGAGATTACTTCGCCGCTTTTTTGCCGATTTTCAGCGAATCCGGCACACTATCGACCGCCCGAGCACTTGCTCGGTTTTATTCACTCACGCAGAAGCCGTATGACCCGTTCCCCGTTCCGCCGTCTTGTGTTTGGCACCTTGCGCCGACTGTTGTACCTCTGGGTCCGCTCGGAGACGATCAACCAGTCGTCGTTCACCCTCAACCTCGACCGCAGTCGTCCGGTGTTCTACGTCCTGCAAAACCCTTCGCTGACCGATCTGGCGGTGGTCGACACCGAGTGCACCAAGGCCGGCCTGCCGCGTCCGGTGCTGGCAGTGTCGGTGGGTTCGTTGATCGAGCCGGCGGCGTTTTTCTATCTGACCCCGGACCCGGACTGGCTCGGCCGCCAGGACAAACGCGGTGCGCCGCCGACCCTGACCCGTCTGGTCAGCGCGCTGACGCAGAACGCGGCCGAAGACGCGCAGATCATTCCGGTCAGCGTGTTCTGGGGTCAGTCGCCAGACAGCGAAAACAGCCCGTGGAAACTGTTGTTCGCCGACAGTTGGGCCGTTACCGGACGCCTGCGCCGGCTGCTGAGCATCATCGTCCTCGGGCGTAAGACCCGCGTGCAGTTTTCCGCGCCGATTCATCTGCGTGAGCTGATCGATCACAACAAGGGCCACGAACGCACCGTGCGTATGGCTCAGCGCATCCTGCGGGTGCACTTCCGCAACCTGAAAGCGGCGGTGATCGGCCCGGATATTTCCCACCGACGCAATCTGGTCAAGGGCCTGCTCAACCAGCCGCTGGTCAAGCAGGCGATCCTCGACGAAGCCGAGCGCGAAAATATCTCCCCGGAAAAAGCCAAGGCCCAGGCCCTGCGCTATGGCAACGA
Source organism: Pseudomonas sp. HN2 (assembly GCF_020736465.1). Classification (NCBI taxonomy): domain Bacteria; kingdom Pseudomonadati; phylum Pseudomonadota; class Gammaproteobacteria; order Pseudomonadales; family Pseudomonadaceae; genus Pseudomonas; species Pseudomonas sp. HN2. Next base: position 1,251,369 of record NZ_CP085885.1, on the reverse strand, counting down.
GATTGCTTCGGACTACACCTACACCGCGATCCGTTTTCTCGAAGTGGTGCTGAGCTGGTTCTGGAACAAGATCTACGACGGCATCAAGGTCAACCACATCGAGGGCGTGCAGAACGTCGCGCAAGGTCACGAAGTGATCTACGTGCCATGCCACCGCAGCCACATCGACTATCTGCTGCTCTCGTATCTGCTGTTCCGCAACGGTCTGACCCCGCCGCACATCGCCGCCGGGATCAACCTGAACATGCCGGTGATCGGCAGCCTGCTGCGCCGTGGCGGCGCGTTTTTCATGCGTCGCACGTTCAAGGGCAACCCGCTGTACACCTCGGTGTTCAACGAATACCTGCACACCCTGTTCACCAAAGGTTTCCCGGTCGAGTATTTCGTCGAGGGCGGCCGCTCGCGCACCGGGCGCATGCTGCAACCGAAAACCGGCATGCTCGCGATTACTCTGCGCAGTTTCCTGCGTTCGTCGCGGATGCCGATCGTGTTCGTCCCGGTGTACATCGGTTACGAGCGCGTGCTCGAAGGGCGCACCTATCTGGGCGAGCTGCGCGGGGCGAGCAAGAAGAAAGAGTCGATCTTCGACATCTTCAAAGTGATCGGCGCGCTGAAGCAGCGCTTCGGTCAGGTCGCGGTGAACTTCGGTGAGCCGATCAAACTGGCGGAATTCCTCGACGCCGAGCAACCAGACTGGCGCCAGCAGGAACTCGGCCCGCAGTTCAAACCGGCGTGGCTCAACGAAACCACCAACCGCCTCGGCGAGAAGGTCGCTCGACACCTGAACGAAGCGGCGGCGATCAACCCGGTCAATCTGGTGGCGCTGGCGCTGCTGTCGACCACGCGTCTGGCCCTGGACGATCGCGCCATGGCACGGGTGCTGGATCTGTATCTGGCATTGCTGCGCAAAGTCCCGTATTCGCCGCACACCACCTTGCCGGAAGGCGATGGCCGCGCGCTGATCGAGCATGTGAAAGACATGGATCTGCTCGCCGAGCAGAACGATGCGCTGGGCAAGATTCTGTATCTGGACGAGCAGAACGCCGTCCTGATGACTTACTACCGCAACAACGTCCTGCACATTTTCGCCCTGCCCTCGTTGCTGGCGAGTTTCTTCCAGAGCACCTCGCGCATGAGCCGCGAGCAGATCCTGCGCTATACCCGCGCGCTGTATCCGTACCTCCAATCGGAGCTGTTCATCCGTTGGAGCCTTGACGAACTCGACGCGGTGATCGATCAATGGCTGGAAGCGTTCGTCGAGCAGGGCCTGCTGCGTTTCGAGAAGGATGTTTATCTGCGTCCGGCACCGAGTTCGCGGCATTTCGTGCTGCTGACGCTGCTGTCGAAAAGCATCGCGCAGACCTTGCAGCGTTTCTACATGACCGTGTCCCTGCTGCTCAACAGCGGCCAGAACAGCATCAGCGCCGAAGAGCTGGAAGACTTGTGCACGGTCATGGCCCAGCGCCTGTCGATCCTCCACGGCTTGAACGCCCCGGAGTTTTTCGACAAGAGCCTGTTCCGCCATTTCATCCAGACCCTGCTCGACCTCGACGTACTGCGCCGCGACGAAGCCGGCAAGCTCAGCTACCACGAACTGCTTGGCGAGCTGGCCGAAGGCGCGGCCAAGCGCGTGTTGCCGGCGGAAATTCGCCTGTCGATCCGCCAGGTCGCGCTGCACCGCAGTGAAGATGCGGCGGAGCAGATTACCGCGTTGCCGGAAGCCTGACGCAAATCCCTGTAGGAGTGGGCCTGCTCGCGATAGCGGTTTTTCAGTCATAATCAGTGTCGTCTGACACACCGCTATCGCGAGCAGGCTCACTCCTACAATTGAATGGAGTACTACATGAACAAACTGCTAACCCTCGCCGCCGCCATGCTGCTCAGCGCCTGCCAATCAACCACCCCCGGCAAGGCCAGCCTCGACGGTGAAGTCTTCTACCTGCAACGCATCGCCCTGCCGCCGAGCGCGACCCTGAGCGTCAGCCTGCAAGACGTGTCGCTGGCCGATGCGCCGGCCGTGGTCCTTGCCCAACAAAAAGGCCCAATCGAAGGCCAGGTGCCGCTGCCGTTTCATTTGAGCTACGATCCGGCGCAGGTCAAACCCGGCCACCGTTACTCGGTCAGCGCACGCATCGAGGTCAACGGCGAGCTGATGTTCATCACCACCGAAAACCACGCCGTGCAACTCGACGGCAACGACCCGCAGCCGCTGAAAATCCGCGTTGACGCCGTTCGTTAATCCATTTTTCGCCACAAGGAAGCCGCCATGCGCCGCCCTACCCTTCGCTTCGCCGCCGTCTGCGCCGGCCTGCTGATCTCTGCCAACGCCCTGGCCCTGTCGCTCAATGACCTGTCGCAGCAAGACGCCACCGGCGGCCTCAAGGACGCCCTGACCCAGGGCGCGCAGATCGCCGTGAAACAACTCGGCACCCCGGGCGGCTTCAGCAACAACCCCGAGGTGAAAATCGAGCTGCCGGGCAAACTCGGCAAAGCCGCGAGCAAGATGAAAGCCTTCGGCATGGGCGCCCAAGTCGAAGAACTGGAAACCGCGATGAACAAAGCCGCCGAATCCGCCGTGACCCAGGCGCAGCCAATCCTCGTCGACGCGGTGAAAAAAATGAGCGTGGCCGACGCCAAAGGCATCCTCAGCGGCGGCAACGATTCGGCGACCCAATACCTGAACAAATCCAGCCGCGAACAGATCCGCGCGAAATTCCTGCCCATCGTCAAACAAGCCACCGACAAGGTCGGCGTCGCGCAGAAGTACAATTCGTTTGCCGGGCAGGCAGCGGCATTCGGCGTAGTTGATGCCAAGAGCGCCAATGTTGAGAGTTACGTCACCGAGCAAGCACTTAATGGCCTGTTCGAGATGATCGGCAAGCAGGAAGAAACGATTCGTCAGAACCCGGCCGCTGCGGCGACGAGTCTGGCGAAGAAGGTGTTTGGTACGTTGTAAACGGGCATCACGCGGGGCGAAGTGATTCGACCCCGTGTCTTTTTTCTTCTACGGGCCCGCACAAAAAATACACCGCCTCCCGGCCCATCTTTCTTCTGGCGAATATTTGCAACTGCTCCAACCCTTCCAATATCGATTTCGCCTCACTGCCCGTGCAGGAAAAATTTTCCGCGACGTTGCTCGCCGTAAATTCCTTCGCTTCCCCGCTTTTAGCCACCTGATATAGGGCGCGCTGCTGTTGCGTCAGTTGCTCAAATACGCCAGAGCTGATCAGCCAACGGTCAAAATCCTCGGTGTCTGCCACGCTCTTGCGGTAAATATCGGTAAAGCCGACCACGGCTCGCAGAATGACAGAACACTGGAACTCGATGAAATAGGTCAGATCCAGCTCATCCGCCTCGGTGTGCAGATAGGAGCGCCCGTATTTCACCGGTGCATTGCGTAGCAACAGGCTGATCGTAATGTAGCGAAAGCCCGCGAACTCATGTTTGAACATGAACCAGTAAAACAAGGCTCTCGCAACCCGCCCGTTACCGTCGCGAAAAGGATGTTCGTAACCCATGGCGAAATGCAGCGTGATGGCCTTGATCAGTGGATGCAAATAGTTTTTTTCCAGGATCGAGGCATCGGGCTGGTTGATCCAGCCGGACAGCCTCGCCAACCGCGAAACCAGACCCACCGCAGGAGGCGGTCGGTGCACGGTGTTGCCCGAACCATCCTGAACAACCACCTCATCATTGGTTCTGAACAATCCAGGGGAATACTGCTCGTCATCAATCCCCTCCACACCCACTCGATGGATCTCTGCAATCAGCTCAATGCTCAGAGGTTCATAACGCTTTTCCCAAGCGAAATTCATCATTCGATAATTACCCATGACCATGCGCTCATCCGGCGTCCGCGGCTGGCGCTGATGCTTGAGCATGTCCTTGGCAACACGAGTCGTGGTCGCCGCGCCCTCCAACTGGCTACTTGCGATGGCTTCGTCTTCGATCAAGTCATTAAGCAGACAAGAGAAATGCACACGTTCGCCGATCTGACTGGTCATGTAATCCAGCGCGGCCGTACTGGCGTGACGATCCACCACAGCCAAGGTTTTCTGCGCCAACGGCGTTGGCACATATTTGCCCCACTGCACCGGCTCGCCCAACGGCAACAAACGGATGTACTGGGCTGCCCGCGCCTTCTTCACCAACGCCCAACAAAGGTTGGCGTCCAATCCCGCAGGCCAGCGATAGCGCAACGCCTCGAATGGCAGATAGCGCCCCTGATCATCGAGGGGCTTGAGCAGCGCCAGATAATCCGCAAGTCGTTGCTTGTGGGGCGAGCGGGCCAACAGGTCGAAAACAGGATCCGTTCCGCCGCTTGATGTCGGTGGCTTCTTCATGGGACAGCCTCAAGGACTCGGAAAAACAGAACCCGGAGTACAGCATTCGACGGGCAGCGCCTCAAGATCGGAGGTTTCTGAAAAAGCTGTAGGAAGGCAGCGTGAATTGGCGAGTTGAAATGAATTGGCTGTCAGACCGCCTTCGCGAGCAGGCTCGCTCTCACAGAAAGCAAAATCAAGATCAAAAGATCGCAGCCTTCGGCAGCTCCTTGTATCTCGACTAGCGCTCCGCCAGGAGCGATAGTTCTCGACTGATCATCGAGGGAGGGACTTGGAAGCCGCGCAGCTCCTTAGGCTTTTTGCCTGTGACGTAGATCGTGCTCCAGCCCTCCACACTCACTCGTACAGTTCGCACGGTATCTTGGGCCCGCCTCCGGCGAGAGCCCGCATTCGCAAGGTTGGACAGAGTGAAGTGATGATCGCAACAGGGAACAAGTGGAGAAACGATCATGTCTGGTTTCGTTGGCGTCGACATCGCAAAGAACACCTTTGATATCGCTACACACCTGCCCAACGGCAAGCACAAAACCAAGGCCAAGCTGGCCAACGACCCAAAGGGCTTTAAAGAGTTTGAGGCGTGGCTAGAAAAAAACGCCGAGCGTTCGGCCCTGATCGTGATGGAAGCCACGAGCGTCTACCACTTGGAGCTCGCGGAGTTCGTTTACAACAAAGGCTTCCGGGTCTGCGTCGTGAACCCGGCTACGACCAAAGCGTACGCTGACAGCGAACTGCGCCGCATAAAGACTGATAAAAGTGATGCCAAACTGATCGCCGACTTTGCCCGGGAAAAGGATCAAAAACTTCACCCATGGGCGCCTGAGCCGCTGAAATACCGCCAGTTGAAAGCAATGGTGCGCCGCCTGGATGACCTTCAGGAAATGGAACAAATGGAGCTTAATCGTCTGGACGTTTCCGACGAAAAGGTCAAAGACTCGATCAACTCTGTTCTGCGCCATATCGAAAAAGAGATCGTGGAAACGCATAAGGCGATCAAAAAACACATCGATGACGACCCGGATATGCGTCAGATGCGGAATCTGATCGTAACCATCGACGGCATCGGACAAAAAACGCTTGAACGATTGCTGGCCGAACTGGGTGACTTGCGCAAATACAGTGACCCTCGCCAACTGGTCGCTGCTGCGGGGCTCAATCCAAAGCTGCAGGAATCAGGAAAGCTCAAAGGTCATACCCTGATCTCAAGAGTAGGGTCAGCACGGCTGCGTGCAGGCCTCTACATGCCTGGCATGGTGGCGCTGAAACACAATAAGGCGATCAAGGCGATGAAAGAACGCTTGGAAGCCAACGGCAAGGCTCCCAAGCAGATCATCTGCGCAGCAATGCGCAAGCTGCTGCACTTCGTTTACGGAGTGCTCAAGTCAGGACTGCCATATGACCCGAAACTTGCGCTTGCCCGGTAAGGCTCAAGACGGTATCTACACAATGAGCGCAAGCTCGAGTACCGCTTTTGATCTTGCCGTGCCGGCCCCATCGGCAGGCTGAGTGGAAGGATTGATCCGGGCGTGGGAGCGCAGCGACCGTTTGGCGCAGCCAAACACAGCGGGAGGAGGTGCAGCGAAGCAAACCGGAGACGCTGCGCCCGGATCGATCCCAGAGCGAAGGAACCCCGAGCCCCAGCGAGGGGCCGAACGCCGGGGCCCAGCGTTTTGGTTACTTTTGGGCGTCTGCAAAAGTGACCCGCTGTAAGAGCGGAACCGCCAGCCGCAACACCCAAAAAAAACGGATATTCACTCAGAACACCCAAAGCATGGTCGGCCCTCAGGCCGCCACGCAACCACAACTCAAACGGAGTCTTTGCGAACCCTGAACCAGGCCGCATACAACGCCGGCAAAAACAACAAAGTCAGCGCCGTAGCCACAATCAACCCACCCATGATCGCCACCGCCATCGGCCCGAAAAACACACTGCGCGACAACGGAATCATCGCCAGCACCGCCGCCAGCGCCGTCAACACAATCGGCCGAAAGCGCCGCACAGTCGCCTCGATGATCGCCTGCCAAGGCCTGAGCCCGGCAGCAATATCCTGCTCGATCTGATCCACCAGAATCACCGAGTTGCGCATGATCATCCCGGACAGCGCGATCGTCCCCAACATCGCCACAAACCCGAACGGCTGCCGGAACACCATCAGAAACAGCGTCACCCCGATCAACCCCAGAGGTGCGGTGAGAAACACCATCGCCGTACGCGAGAAACTGCGCAGTTGCACCATCAGCAAGGTCAGTACCACGACAATAAACATCGGCACCCCGGCATTCACCGACTTCTGCCCGCGCTCGGAATCCTCCACCGTGCCGCCGACATCCAGCAGATAACCATCGGGCAATTCGGCGCGAATCGGGTCAAGCGTCGGCATGATCTGTTTGACCAGCGTCGCCGGTTGCTCCTTGCCATAAATATCGGCACGCACGGTCACGTTCGGCAGGCGGTTGCGGTGCCAGATGATGCCTTCCTCGAAGCCATATTCCAGCGTGGCAATCTGCGACAGCGCCACACTGCGGCCGTTATCGGTCGGCACCGCGAGGCTCGGCAATAACGACAACTCAGTGCGTTCATGCACGGTGCCGCGCAGCAGAATCTCGATCAATTCGTTATCTTCGCGATACTGGCTGACCGTTGAGCCGACCAGCGAACTCTGGAGGAATTTCGCCAGATTGGCGGTGCTCACGCCAAGTGCACGGGCGCGGTCCTGGTCGATGTTCAGGTAGACGACTTTGCTCGGCTCTTCCCAGTCCAGATGCACATTGACCACATGCGGGTTCTCGCGAACCTTGGCCGCCACTTTGCGCGCCAGCGCTCGAACCTCTTCAATGTGTTCGCCGGTGACGCGGAACTGCACCGGATAGCCAACCGGCGGACCGTTTTCCAAACGAGTAACCCGCGAACGCAGGGCCGGGAATTGTTCGTTGAGGGTTTCGATCAACCAGTTGCGCAGCGCTTCACGCTCTTCGATGGTTTTCGCCAACACCACAAACTGGGCAAAACTCGCCGCCGGCAATTGCTGATCCAGCGGCAGGTAGAAACGCGGCGAGCCAGTGCCGACATAGGCCACATAATTCTCGATACCGGCGCGCTCCTTGAGCAGCGCCTCGAGGCGTTTGACTTCACTAGTGGTGTTGGCCAGCGAAACGCCTTCGGCGAGTTTCAGATCAACCATCAACTCCAGCCGGTTCGAAGCCGGGAAGAACTGCTGCGGGACGAAACGGAACAGCATCACCGAGGCGATGAACAGGCCCACGGTCAGCACGATCACAGTCTTGCGATGCGCCACGCACCACTCCACCAGTCGCCGCACGCGCTGATAAAACGGCGTCGCGTACGGGTCCGGCTGACCATCGCCAGTGCCGTGTTTTGCCGCATGAATTTTCGCCAGATCCGGCAGGAGTTTTTCCCCCAGATACGGCACGAACATTACCGCCGCGACCCATGAGGCCAGCAAGGCAATGGTCACCACTTGGAAAATCGAGCGGGTATATTCGCCGGTTCCGGACTGCGCGGTGGCAATCGGCAGGAACCCGGCGGCGGTGATCAACGTGCCGGTGAGCATCGGGAATGCGGTGCTGGTCCAGGCATAACTCGCGGCGCGAATGCGATCGAAACCCTGCTCCATTTTGATCGCCATCATTTCCACGGCGATGATCGCGTCGTCCACCAGCAGCCCCAGCGCCAGCACCAGCGCACCGAGGGAGATCTTGTGCAGGCCGATCCCGAGGTAGTACATGCAGGCGAAGGTCATCGCCAGCACCAACGGAATGGTCAGCGCGACGACCATGCCAGTGCGCACGCCGAGAGAGAAGAAACTCACCAGCAGGACGATTGCCAGCGCTTCGACCAACACCTGAACGAACTCGCCGACCCCGGTTTTCACTGCGGCCGGCTGATCGGAGACCTTGCGCAGCTGCATCCCGGCCGGGAGATTTTTCTGGATGCGCGAGAACTCGCCTTCGAGCGCCTTGCCGAGCACCAGAATGTCGCCGCCATCCTTCATCGCCACAGCCAGACCGATCGCATCGTCGCCCATGAAACGCATGCGCGGCGCCGGGGGGTCGCTGAAACCGCGACGCACATCGGCGATATCGGAGATGCGGAACGTACGATCGGCGACGCGGATCGGAAAGTTCTTTATCTCATCGACTGTCTGAAAATTCCCTGAAACGCGTAGCTGCAAGCGCTCGCTACCGGTTTCGAAGAACCCCGCCGTGGAGACCGCGTTCTGCTCCTCCAGTGCCTGCTGCACCGCTGCCAGCGGCAAGCCGAGGGTGGCGAGTTTGACGTTGGACAGCTCGACCCAGATCTTCTCGTCCTGCAGGCCGAGCAGTTCGACCTTGCCGACGTCCTTGACCCGTTGCAGCTGAATCTGGATGCGGTCGGCGTAATCCTTGAGCACGGCGTAATCGAAACCGTCGCCAGTCAGCGCGTAGATATTGCCGAAGGTGGTGCCGAACTCATCGTTGAAAAACGGCCCCTGAATTCCCGGCGGCAAGGTCTGGCGGATATCTCCGACCTTTTTGCGCAACTGGTACCAGAGGTCGGGGATTTGCTTGGAGTGCATCGAATCGCGGGCAATGAAAGTGACCTGGGATTCGCCGGGGCGGGAGAACGACATGATGCGTTCGTACTCGCCGGTTTCCATCAGCTTCTTTTCGATGCGTTCGGTGACCTGGCGCGAGACTTCCTGCGCGGTCGCACCGGGCCAGCGGGTCTGGATGACCATCGCCTTGAAAGTGAACGGCGGGTCTTCGCTCTGGCCAAGTTTGGTGTAGGACAGCGCGCCGACAACGGCGAGCAAAAGCATCAGGAACAGTACGATCTGGCGATTACGCAACGCCCATTCGGAGAGGTTGAAGCGCATCGGGGCTTACTCCTTGTTCGCCAGATTGACCACACGGTTGGAGCGATCCACCGGTCGCACCTGCTGACCATCGAGCAACACATGGACGCCGGCGGCCACCACCCAGTCGCTGGCATTCAGGCCTTCGAGGACTGCCACGCTTTTCTCGCCGAACGGGCCGACCCGCACCGGGGTTTTCTTCAACGTGTTGTTGCCGTTGACCACCCAGACGTAGGTCGCGCCGTTCTCAGCGGTCAGCGCCGAAAGCGGAATGGACAGCGAAACACTGTCGGCCGCTTGCACGAACACCCGGGCGCTCTGCCCCAATTGCGCCGGGACTTTGCCGCTGGTGAAGGAGATACGCGCGGCAAAGGTGCGTGAGCGCGGGTCGGCGGATGGCGACAGCTCGCGGATCTGCCCGGCGAAGCGTTGATTCTGCTGCGCCCACAATTCCACGGAGACCGGCTGACCGACCTTGAAGCGGCCGAAGCTTTGCTCCGGCAGACTGATCAGGACTTCGCGCTCGCCGTCGGTGGCGAGGGTGAACACGGTTTGCCCGGCGGCGACCACTTGCCCGACTTCCACCGAACGCTTGGCCACCACACCGTCCTGTGGCGCACGCAGCACCGCGTAACTGGCCTGGTTGGTCGATACGTTGAATTCGGCTTTGATTTGTTTAAGGCGGGCTTCGCCGGAGCGGTATAGATTTTCCGCGTTGTCGTAGGCCGAGCGGCTGACCATCTGCCGCTCCATCAGGGTTTTGTAGCGATCGCGCTCGGCGCGCACCAGGTTCAGATTGGCCTCGGCAGCGGCGACCTGCGCGCGGGTGGCCTCCAGTTGCAATCGTACGTCTTGCGGATCGAGTTCGGCCAAGGGCTGATCGGCCTTGACCCGCTGACCTTCGTCGACCAGTCGTCGGCTGACTTTGCCGCCGATGCGGAACGCCAGATCAGGCTCATAACGGGCGCGAACCTCGCCCGGATAACTTTCCATCGCCTGCGCCGAAGGCTCGGGTTGCACCACCATGGCCGGTCGCACGGTGACTTTCGTCACCTCTTCCTGACCGCACGCCGATAACAGGAACGCCAGACTGACTGGCACGGCAAAGGACAACGCATGGCGGAACATGGTGACGGACCTTTCGCGAATGAGGCTTGGAATATTTATACTGGCGGGTATGGTATTAATAGCAAACTCACCAGTCCAGTATTAAAAGCGAAGAATGTCGAACAATCTTTCAGTTCCAAACGGCCCGGGCCGCCCCAAGGATCTGGCCAAACGCCAGGCGATCCTCGACGCGGCGAAAACCCTGTTTCTCTGTCATGGCTACGCCAACACCAGCATGGACGCGGTCGCCAGCGAGGCCGGCGTGTCGAAACTGACGGTCTACAGCCATTTCAACGACAAGGAGACGCTGTTTTCCGCCGCCGTCGTCGCGAAATGCGAGGAACAACTGCCGCCGCTGTTCTTCGAGTTGCCGGAAAACATCCCGGTGGAAAATGTGTTGCTGAACATTGCCCGAGGCTTCCACCAACTGATCAACAGCGATGAATCAGTCAACCTGCACCGCTTGATCATGGCGCTGGGCAGCCAGGACCCGAAGCTGTCGCTGATCTTCTTCGAGGCCGGCCCCGAGCGTGTGGTCAACGGCATGGAAGGTTTGCTGGCGAAGATCCATGCGAGCGGCGCGCTGAGCATCGACCAGCCACGCAATGCCGCTGAGCATTTCTTCTGCCTGATCAAAGGCGCAGGGAATTTCCGTTTGCTGTATGGCTGCGGCGAGCCGCTGACGGGTGAGGCGGCAGAGCGCCATGTAAGGGAGGTGGTGGGGTTGTTTATGAGGGCGTACAAACCCTGACAGTTTTGCGGTGCTTGTGCAGACCGCTTCGCGAGCAGGCTCGCTCCCACATTGGAATGCATTTCAACTGTGGGAGCGAGCCTGCTCGCGAATGGGGCGACGCGGTCTCAGGGCTTCAGCGCTTTCTTCGGATAAATGTCATACCGGCTCGATTTGCCATCCAGCGCATGGCTCGGTTTCGGCCCTTCGATGCACGGTGCCTTGCGCGGGCGTTTGACGACTACCCGGTGCGTGGCCAGTGCCAGCGCCGCTTCAAGCAGGGCCGGTGCATCCGGATCATCGCCCACCAGCGGGCGAAACAGGCGCATTTCCTTTTTCACCAACGCGGTTTTCTCGCGATGCGGGAACATCGGGTCGAGATAGATCACCTGCGGCGGCTCCCCTTCCCAACTGCGCATCACTTCGATGGAGTTGCCCTTGAGCAATTTCATCCGCGCCACGATCGGCGCCACGTCGAAATCTTCCGCCGCCCGCGCCAGCCCATCCTCGAGCAGCGCGCCGATCAACGGCTGACGCTCGATCAGGCTCATCTCACAACCCAGACTGGCCAGCACGAACGCATCCTTGCCCAGCCCTGCCGTGGCGTCCAGCACGCGCGGACGCACGCCTTGGGCGATGCCGACCGCTTTGGCGATCATCTGCCCGCTGCCGCCGCCATACAAACGCCGGTGCGCCGCGCCGCCTTCGACAAAGTCGACCCGCACCGGGCCCGGGGCGTCCGGACCAAGCTGCTGCAACTGCAACCCCTGCTCGCCGACCTGCAAGGCGAACTCGCCGTCGGCCTCGCCGAGCGGCAGGCCGAGACGCTCGGCCCAGTGCTCGGCTTGTGCTTGAAACGTCGGGGCGAGGGCCTGGACTTGGATGCGGCAGGCCGCGGGTGACTCGATCATGAAAAAACGCTCAAAAAAGTTAAGGATCGACAAAAACCGCCGATAAACCATTCAACGCGCATTTTGCCAGAGCTGAGCGGCAACCGAAAAAAATGTCAGGCATTCTTCCCACATCGATTGGCTACGTTTCGCCCCATGGCGACTTCAGCCGTCATAACACTCAAGCACTGAGCGGCGTCAGTCACCTGTGGCAGGATTTCTTTGCCCAGGCCCTGGCCGAACAGACGAGTGAAGTGGTGCCGGCCTGTGGCACGTTTCCACCGGTTGACCTGAACAGCCCGGAAGAACCGACCGTTGGCAGCGAGCTGCACGCGCACATCGTCAGCCAGCGCGAGTGCGATGTGGTTGAAACCGAAGTTCGCCCGCCAGAGCCGCTGTTCCTGCCAATCGCCGAATTCGAAATGGAGCTGCTGGACAAGCCGTTCCCACCGTTCCCGCCAGAAGAACTCAAAGCCCAGCAAGAGCAGCAGGATTTCGACAGCAGTTGGGTGCGCCCGATCGTGATCAACAATGGCCAGCCGCTGCCTGAGCCAGGCCCCGCTCCGCAAAAACGCCCGCTGTACCTGCCGATCGCCGAGTTCGACCTGGACTTGCTGCAGAAGCCGTACCCACCGTTCCCGCCGGAAGAAATCGTCGAGCAGCAGAAGGCCCTGGACTTCGACAACGGCTGGGCTCGCCCGATCGTTCTGCAGAACCTGCGCCTCGCCGCCTGACCCTCAGCGACACACGCTCCAGCGCCCGACATCGACATGAAAGTGATTGCGATGGGCGGCGTTGTAATCCGGGCTCAACACCACACTGAATGACTCACAGGCGCCGCCACGCAGCTGACGCAAAAACTGTGCGTCCTGATTTTGTTTGGGCCAATCCTTGAGCACGCTGATCGTGCGTCCATCAGCCAGGCGGAAGCCGGCGATGTCCAGCGCGTCGGCACTGGCGTGTCGACTGAGCGCGCCGTTCTCACGGTTGTAGACATTGCGACAGGCGAAGCTGCCGAGATGGTCGACACGCGTGACTTTCTGGCCATACACCGATTGCGCGACCGGTTGCAGGGTGTGGTGTTCGAACATCGCGTAGGCCACCGCCAGCGGGCAACTGGCGATGAAACTGCTGCTCAGCGCCACTTCACCGCCCTGCACACGCAGAGCGCCGATCAGCGGGCACTTCGCACCGGGACTGTCGGCCTGGCGGCTGACGCGCAGATCCGCGCTGCCCAGCGCCTGTGCGCACAGCTCAGGATCGCTGCGCAGGCGCATGAGTTTGTAACCGGTCAGCCAGTTGGGCGCGGCTTTTACGTCCAGCGGTGCCCACGGATTCCACTGCGCTGGCACGTCCAGCCAGCCGCGCCAGACACTGACCGCCGCACCGCCGATCGCCAGCAACACCAACCAGAACAGCCAGCGCCCCATGCTCAGTCCTTGAAGAATTGATTGGCCCGGGCGTACGGCATCGACTGCGACGTAAAGCCAAACGTGCCGGACTGCTGGATTTCTTCAGCCGCGCGGAAAAATTCGCCGAACGCCGCCAGCGCCAGCGCCGATCCGGTGCTGATCCGCCGTACGCCCATTTCCTCGAGCTGTTGTACGGTCAGTTTCAAACCGCCAGACATCAACACATTGACCGGTTTCGGCGCCACGGCCTGCACCACTGCGCGCACTTCTTCGGCGCTGCGCAAACCCGGCGCATAAAGAACGTCGGCACCTGCGGCGGCAAATGCCTGCAAGCGGCGAATGGTGTCATCGAGGTCGGGATTACCGTGCAGGTAGTTTTCCGCGCGAGCGGTGAGGACAAAGGGAAACGGCAGCGTGCGCACCGCGGCGACGGCGGCTTCAATGCGCACCACAGCGTGTTCGAAGCAATAGATCGGCGCGTCCGGACGCCCCGTGGCATCTTCGATCGAACCACCCACCGCCCCCGCCTCGGCTGCGCGCAGAAGACTCTGCGCAGCCTCGACCGGGTCATCGGCAAAGCCGTTTTCCAGATCCACCGCCACCGGCAGATCAGTCGCTGCGACGATCGCGCGGACATTGGCCAGGGTCTCGTCGAGACTCAACGCGCCGTCCGCCTTGCCTTGGGAGAACGCGTAACCGGCGCTGGTGGTGGCCAAGGCCGGATAACCCAGACTGGCGAGCATCTTCGCCGAACCGGCGTCCCACGGATTGGGAATCACGAAAGCCTCCTGACGATCATGCAGGGCCTTGAAGGCTTGGGCTTTAAGCAGTTGCGCCTGACTGGCTTGGACGTTCATCGACGGGCTCCCGGGCAGAAAAAAACCGCCTCAGAGCAAGCCAAGCTGCTCGACGGCGGGTTCTCTGTATAGCTCAGGCAGCGCGGGCAAGCCAGGCAAACGTTGCATCAGTTGCGCGTGAAAACGTTGCGCGAGTTTCGCTGCCAACAGGTTGTCGGCGGTGTGCAGGAAGATGTACGGGGTGCGGCCCTCCTCGATCCATTCGGCGATTTTCGCCACCCACGGCACGAGAAACGCATCGTTGGCCTCAAGCTCGGGATGGCCGATGAAGCGCACCTGCGGAAACTGCGTGAACGCCGCCGGACGGGTCGGCACGCGTGGCTTTTTCGATTGCGCGTGGATCACCGAAGACTCAGTCGACAGGCAACTGAACAGCGCACGCGGGTCGAGACAGATGCGCTCCACGCCGCGATCCAGCAGCAGGCGATTGAGCAGGCGCTCGCTCTCGCCCTTGGCGAAGAACTGTTCATTGCGTACTTCCACTGCAAGCGGGCAATCCAGCGCGTCGATGAACGCCACCAGTTCCGGCAGACGCTGCGGTGTAAAGCTTTTCGACAATTGCAGCCACAGCGGTGAAACACGTTCGCCCAACGGCTTGAGTAATTGCAGGAAGGTTTCGGCAGCAGTCAGTTGCTCGCGCAGGTCGCCACTGTGACTGATGTCGCCGGGGAATTTGGCGGTGAAGCGAAAGTGCGCCGGCATGATCTCGGCCCAGCGCTGCACAGTGGCTGGCGAAGGGCTGGCGTAGAAGGTGGTGTTGCCTTCGACGGCGTTGAACACCTGGCAATAGAGAGCGAGAAAATCGGAGGTTTTTGCATCTACCGGATACAGATACTCGCGCCAGGCATTTTCGCTCCAGGACGGACATCCGAGGTAGTAAGGCAGATCCATCAGATATACAGATCGAGGCCCAGCACGTCCGCATCCCAATCGACAAAACCGGCGGTGCTCAGGTAGCTGGCCAAGGCCATCGCTACGCTTTTCTTCATTGCGCGGTGGTAGATCATGTCTTGCTGACGAGCAGGCAGGTTGCTCAGGCGTTGCGCGGTAGCTTGGGCAGCACGGGCGGCCAACTGCTCTTCGCTCGGGAATTCCAGCTCGCCGTCGATGATGTCGACGGACTCATCCAGCGCCGCATTGCCTTTGCGGGGCTTGCGCTTGATGGGATAGGACTGAGTGGAAACGCCGTCTATACGCATAATGTCATGCTCGGTATCGATGATGGCAATTTAGCGGCACTTGACCGACTTAGCAAACCGCCGAGTGATAACTAGAACACAGAAAGCGCAAAAGGTTTTAAGCGAGGGGGTAGAAACTGACGATTGACTGGATTCGGGATAAGGCACTGAATACCCGGCGGGCGCTTTTGTGGCGAGGGAGCTTGCTCCCGCTGGGCAGCGAAGCGGCCGCGTTTATTCATCAGTCAAATCGCGAATGCAGGGTTTGCGACTGCTGCGCAGCCGAACGGGAGCAAGCTCCCTCGCCACAGGGAACAGCACAGACCGGAGATCAGCGGGCTTTGGGGGTGGCGACTTTATCGCGCAGGTAAACCGGTTGGGCGTCATCCGCCGGGATCGATTCGCCGCGCTCCCAGGCGAAACGCGCCAGCGTCAGCAGGTCTTCGGCGTGGGGCAACATGCCGGCGTCGGAGCCGCTCAGATTGACCGCAATGCGCTCACCATAACCCCAACCGGTTCCGGCACCGAACCAGTCGCCGCTGGCATCGGCCGGCAACGCAGCCACTTCCGGCGGCAGCACGGCTTCGGCGCCAACCAGACGCATCTCCCCCGCCGTCTCGCGATAGCAGCCCCAATACACTTCATCCATCCGCGCATCGATGGCGGCCGCCACCTGGCTGACGCCCTTCTCACGCAAGGCACGCTGCGCCAACACCGCAAGATTGGATACCGGCAGCACCGGACGATCCAGCGCGAACGCCAAACCTTGCACTACGCCGATGGCAATTCGCACACCGGTAAACGCGCCCGGGCCACGACCGAAAGCGATAGCGTCGACCGCTTGCAATGTGGTGCCCGCATCGGCGAGCAATTGCTGGATCATCGGCAGCAGCTTCTGCGCGTGCAAACGCGGGATCACCTCGTAATGGCTCGTGACCTTGCCGTCATGCAGCAAGGCAACGGAGCAAGCTTCAGTCGCGGTGTCCAGGGCCAGCAAGGTGCTCATCGATGTTTCCAAAACAGGGGTGGGGAAAAAGTGCGTCAGTATAAACAACTACGGCCCGCAAGCGGGCCGTGGATTGATGCTGCGGTTCAGACTTTTCAGCTCAGCGCGGCCAGCACCTTGGCGGTGATCGCATCGACCGAACCCACGCCTGGAATGTGGCTGTACTTCGGCTTGCCACCATTGGCGGCAGACAGGTTCTGGTAGAACTCCACCAGCGGCTTGGTCTGCGAATGGTAGACCGACAGGCGATGACGCACGGTTTCTTCTGTGTCGTCCTTGCGCTGCACCAGCTCTTCGCCGGTGATGTCGTCCTTGCCAGCCAGTTTCGGCGGGTTGTAGACGATGTGGTAAACGCGGCCGCTGGCTTCGTGAACACGGCGACCGGCGATGCGCTGGACGATTTCTTCGTCTTCAACAGCGATTTCCACCACGGCGTCCAGTTCGACACCGGCAGTGACCAGTGCTTCAGCCTGCGGAATGGTGCGCGGGAAGCCGTCGAACAGGAAACCGTTGGCGCAATCAGGTTGAGCGATGCGGTCCTTGACCAGCGCGATGATCAGGTCATCCGACACCAGGCCGCCGGCATCCATGATGCTCTTGGCTTGCACGCCCAGGGGAGTGCCAGCCTTGACCGCAGCACGCAGCATGTCGCCGGTGGAGATTTGCGGAATGCCGAATTTCTCGGTGATGAACTTTGCCTGAGTACCTTTACCGGCCCCGGGAGCTCCCAGCAGAATGACGCGCATCGATGTGCTCCTCAATTTTTTATATAAAAGCTTTACAAAACAAAGGATTCGCACGTAACCGGCGGATCCTGAAAATACGGGTCGTGGCCGCACAAACGGCCAAAGGCTGATCAAGATACACAGCAGGCTGCGCCCACACAAGACGCCAAAAGTCGGAGAAACCGACGCCCGCCGTGACCTCGCGACGCGGTAACCCAAGTCGCAACCCCAACATTAACTGTCGCCTCGCGGGACTTTCCTACGGCAGGCGTGGCGACATCCGACCCTCATCGCGAATGCCGCCTGACGTGATGAGCAACCTTAGCCGGTATTGCGCAAGCCGGCGGCAATCCCCGCTACAGACACCAGCAGCGCCTGTTCCACCGGGCTGCCCTGCTCGACTTCCTGCTGCCGCGAGCGCGCCAACAACTCCGCCTGCAATAGATGCAGCGGGTCGAGGTAGGTGTTGCGCAAGCGGATGAATTCGAGGGTGTCCGGGCTGTGCGCCAGCAGCTGCGACTGCCCGGTCAGACCGAGCACCACCGAGCATGCCTGCGACAATAGGTCGCGTAACTGCGCGCCCAACGGCAGCAGTTCGGCTTCGACCAAACGCTCGTCGTAGGACTGCGCAATATCCGCGTCGGCTTTGGCCAGAACCATTTCCAGCATGTCGATGCGGGTGCGGAAGAACGGCCATTGCTCGCGCATCTGCCCGAGCAACTCCCCCTCGCCGCGCTCCAGGGCCTTGCTCAGCGCCGTCTCCCAACCGAGCCAGGCCGGCAGCATCAGCCGCGTTTGGGTCCAGCCGAAAATCCACGGGATCGCCCGCAGGCTTTCGATACCGCCGGCACGACGTTTGGCGGGACGACTGCCCAAAGGCAAACGTCCCAGTTCCTGCTCCGGGGTCGACTGACGGAAATACTCGACGAATTGCGGATTTTCCCGCACCACCTGGCGGTAAGCGCTGACACCGTCAGCCGCCAATTCGTCCATCAGATGCCGCCATTCAGGGGTCGGCGGCGGCGGCGGCAGCAAGGTCGCTTCGAGCACGGCGGCCAGATAGAGATTGAGGTTTTGCTCGGCGATGTCTGGCAGGCCGAATTTGAAACGAATCATTTCGCCCTGCTCGGTGGTCCGGAAGCGCCCCGCCACTGAGCCCGGCGGCTGCGACAGAATCGCCGCGTGCGCCGGGCCGCCACCACGGCCCACGGTGCCGCCGCGACCGTGGAACAACAATAGTTCGACTTGCTGCTCGCGGCAGATTTCCACGAGGCGCTCCTGCGCGCGATATTGCGCCCAGGCCGCAGCGGTGGTGCCGGCATCCTTGGCCGAATCGGAATAGCCGATCATCACTTCCTGCGGGCCGTGCAGGCGCGCGCGATAGCCCGGCAACAGCAACAGACGTTCCATCACCGGCCCGGCGTTATCGAGGTCGGCGAGGGTTTCGAACAGCGGCACTACACGCATCGGCCGCAGCACGCCGGATTCCTTGAGCAGCAGTTGTACAGCCAGCACATCGGAAGCGGCGCCCGCCATGGAGATCACGTAGGAGCCCAGCGACGCAGCAGGCGCGGCGGCGATTTCCTTGCAGGTGTTGAGCACTTCAGCGGTGTCCGCCGACGGTTTGAAATGCGCCGGCAGCAGCGGACGACGGTTGCTCAGCTCCTCGGTGAGGAAGTTGATGCGCTGCTCTTCGTCCCAGTCTTCATAGCGGCCGAGGCCGAGGTAATCGGTGATTTCCGTCATCGCCGAACTGTGCCGCGTGGAATCCTGGCGCACATCGAGGCGCACCAGGAACAGGCCGAACGTCACCGCCCGACGCAGGCAATCGAGCAACGGCCCGTCGGCGATGACGCCCATGCCGCATTCGTGCAGCGAGTTGAAACACAGCTGCAAAGGTTCGAGCAGATCGCGATTGTCGTGCAGCACATCGGCGGGTGCCGGGGTCGGCGCGGTCAACGCGGCATGCGCCCAATTACGCGTAGCTCGCAAGCGTTCGCGCAATTGCTTGAGGACTGCGCGATAGGGTTCGGCGCTGTCGCCTGCCTTGGCCTTCAGCGCGGCGCTGGCCTGCTGCATCGACAGTTCGGCAGCGAGATGATCGACATCGCGCAGGTACAAATCAGCGGCCATCCAGCGCGCCAGGAGTAAAACTTCTCGGGTCACTGCCGCGGTGACATTGGGGTTGCCGTCACGGTCGCCGCCCATCCACGAGGCGAAGCGAATCGGCGCGGCTTCCAGCGGCAAGCGCAGGCCCGTCGCAGCGAACAGCGCCTGATCGGCCTTGCGCATATGGTTGGGGATCGCCTGCCACAAGGAGTGCTCGATCACCGCAAAGCCCCACTTGGCTTCATCGACCGGGGTCGGTCGGGTGCGGCGGATTTCCTCAGTGTGCCAGGCTTCGGCGATCAGCCGCTGCAGTTTGGTCTGGATCTGCTCGCGCTCGGCGCTGGTCAGGTCGCGATGGTCCTGTGCGGCCAGTTGCGCGGCAATCGCGTCGTACTTCTGGATCAGGGTGCGCCGCGCCACTTCGGTCGGGTGTGCGGTGAGTACCAGTTCGATTTCCAGCCGCGCCAGTTGCCGGGCCAGAGATTCAGCGCTGTGGCCTTCACTGCGCAGGCGCGCGAGCAGTTCCGGCAATACCCGCGACTCGAACGGCGCCGGCTGCGACTCCTCGCGGCGATGGATCAGTTGGTACTGCTCAGCGATGTTGGCCAGGTTGAGAAACTGGTTGAAGGCCCGCGCGACCGGAAGCAATTCGTCTTCGCTCAATTGATTGAGGCTGGCGCTCAGTTCGGCGTCCATCGAGCCGCGCCGGTCGGCTTTGGCGCCTTTGCGAATCTGCTCGATCTTGTCGAGGAACGCCTCGCCGTACTGGTCTCGAATGGTGTTGCCCAACAGCTCTCCGAGCAGGTGAACGTCTTCGCGCAAGCGTGCATCAATATCGGTCATCAGCAGTTCTCCAGCGGTAATCGGGGACAGCGCAGAAATGAATGCTTTGCCAGAGAGTGCCGCTCTGCGCCGCTTCTTACAAGCAGGCGACGAATCGACTTAAACCTTGCGCGCGAAAGCCAGTCTCAACAGTAAGCCGTACGAAGGCCCGCCGCCGGCGCTGCCGGACACTCACCCAGGCCTGCCAGCAGCAGGCGCGAAATGAGGTCATCATGAAAATTCGTGAACTCGCCCAGCATTGGGAAGAAAACGCCAAAGGTCGCCTGACCGACACTGGCTACACGATTCACCTGGATGTGGAATCCGCTGCTCGCCTGGCGGCGATTGCCGAAATGTACCCCAAGCGTCATCCCGAGGAACTGCTCGGCGAACTGATCGGCGCCGCGCTCGAGGAGTTCGAAGCGAGCCTTCCGTATGTGAAGGGTTCGACGGTGGTGGCGACGGATGAGGAAGGTGACCCGTTGTATGAAGATGTCGGCCCGACCCCGCGTTTTCTGGCGCTGTCGCGGCGACATCTGCATGACTTGTCGTCGGCTGAGAACAAGCAGAAGCACTGACCCTACACACATCAAAACTGTAGGAGCGAGCGTGCTCGCGATGGCGTTTTTCAGCTACCCCATATGTGGCTGACACACCGTTATCGCGAGCAGGCTCACTCCTACAATGGGTCGTGACATCCTGAATATTTACCCCGCGCGTACCGCTTCCGACCATCAAAGTTCCCGTCCCAAAGCCTTGTCCAATCGGTCAATTTAATTTTTGGCGATAGGCCATCTTTTCTGAACTTTTCAAAAATGCCGCCGGTCGGAACTGGTAACCACGCCTGGAACGAGCGTTTCAATTCGCGTCAACAAGCGATGCTTTCGGCTCCTCTGCCAGGATGGATTCAGTTGTATTTTCAGGAGATGCCTAATGGAGTTGAAGACCATGAAAACCCAAACCTCGTTTTCCCACCTGCGCGGTCTGAAACTGGCCGCTCTGGCCATCGGCACCAGCTTCGTGCTGGCCGGTTGCGCGGGTAATCCACCGACCGAGCAGTACGCCGTGACCCAATCGGCCGTCAACAGCGCTGTCAGCGCTGGTGGTACCGAGTTCGCTGCGGTGGAAATGAAGCAGGCTCAGGACAAACTGAAACAAGCTGAAATCGCCATGCACGACAAGAAGTATGACGAGGCCCGTCGCCTGTCCGAACAGGCTGAATGGGACGCTCGCGTCGCTGAACGCAAGGCTCAGGCCGCCAAGGCCGAACAGGCTGTGAAGGATTCCCAGAAAGGTGTTCAGGAACTGCGTCAGGAAAGCCAGCGCACTGTGCAGTAAGCGCGCATCCCGACCGCAAAGCTGAAACTCTTACCGATAGAAAGGACGACAAATTATGCGTAAGCAACTGATGATTCCCGCTCTTCTGGCCGCAAGCGTTGCACTGGCTGCCTGCTCCACCCCGCCTAACCCGAACCTGGAACAGGCGCGCACCAACTACGCCGGCCTGCAGGCCAACCCACAGGCAAGCAAAGTCGCGGCACTGGAAACCAAAGACGCCAGCGACTACCTGGACAAGGCCGACAAGGCTTATCTGGATAAAGAAGACGCGGCCAAGGTTGACCAACTGGCCTACCTGACCAACCAGCGCGTCGAAGTGGCCAAGCAGACCATCGCCCTGCGCACCGCTGAAAACAACCTGAAAAACGCCGCTGCACAGCGCGCTCAGGCTCGTCTGGATGCCCGTGACCAGCAGATCAAACAGCTGCAGGACAGCCTCAACGCCAAGCAGACCGATCGCGGTACGCTGGTGACTTTCGGTGACGTGCTGTTCGCCACCAACAAGGCTGATCTGAAGTCCAGCGGTCTGGTGAACATCAACAAACTGGCGCAGTTCCTCCAGGAAAACCCGGATCGCAAAGTGATCGTCGAGGGTTACACCGACAGCACTGGCGCCGCGAACTACAACCAGTCGCTGTCCGAGCGCCGCGCCAACTCCGTGCGCACAGCGCTGGTGAAAATGGGCGTTGATCCAGCCCGTATTGTCACTCAGGGTTATGGCAAGGAATACCCGGTAGCAGATAACGGCAGCGTCTCGGGCCGTGCGATGAACCGTCGTGTGGAAGTGACCATCTCCAACGACAACCAGCCGGTAGCACCGCGTTCTTCGGTGAGCTCGAACTAAGCTTCACGTCGTAACGCAAAAGCCCAGCCTGACTTGATCAGGCGGGGCTTTTTTGTGGGAGCAGACATCGTAGCCCCTCACCCCAGCCCTCTCCCGAGGGAGAGGGAGCCGATCAGGGGATGCTGGTGAGATGTGCCGGCGGGTAAGATTTGTTTTGAATCCATAATCGACCTGGTCTGTCAGGTCGATGGATAGCCCGAGACACCTCGGTCAGTCCCCTCTCCCTCTGGGAGAGGGTTAGGGTGAGGGCTTCTGCGGGGTCTCTTCGCCCATGCAACGCACGGCTTTCTTCTGCGCATTGACCAGCACCCCGGTCAGGCCTTTCTGTTCGGTATCGAACAACACCAGCACGCCATCAATACACTGCGCCACTTGCGGCGCTGGGGTCAGCGAGACTTTGTAGTCCTCGCCCGGTACGGTCTTGAGCATGGTGAATTCGTTCAGCAGCAACGCATCCTCAGGCTTGGCGAAATGCAGATAGCCGTAGTACCACAGCGCTCCGACGGTGCCGAGGATGCTGCAGATACCGGTGATGATCAGCGGGATGGCGTTGCGTTCTTCAGTCATTGCGGGGTCTCATCTTCATTGTTCGGAGGCGGCGGATAGTTGGGGATTTCGCCGAGGCGGCGCAGGCCGTCGAAGTGTTGGGGATCGTCGAGATAGCGCAGCATGACCTGACGCCACACCGGGTCGCCGAAGGTTTGCACATGACCGCCACGGGTCAGCTGCAACACGCGCGGCTGCGGCGCTGCCTGATACAGGCGAATGCCGTTGGCCATCGGCACCAGCGGATCGTCGATGCTGTGGAAGATCAGCTTGGGCACGCCAGTCAGCTGCGCCATTGAGTTGATTGCGCTGTCGCCATCGGGTACCAGCCACGACAGCGGCACCTGCAACGGCCAGGTCAGCCATGAAGTGCTTAGGGCGAACTGGCCGACACTGCGATAACTGGCGGGCACGCCATCCAGCACCAAGGCCTTGAGCTGTTTTTGCCGTTCCGGGTGCTGCGCCAGCCAATGCACCGACATGGCGCCGCCCAGGCTTTGTCCGAGCAACACCAGCGGTCTGCCTTTGACCTCGGGCGCGTTGTCGAGCCAGGCGAACGCCGCGTCGATGTCCTGATAGATCGCCGGCAGGCTCGGCTTGCCCTCGGACAATCCATAACCGCGATAGTCGACCAGCAGCACCTGATAGCCATTCTTCGGCAACCACCAGCTCCCGCCCAGATGCATTGGCAGATTACCGCCGTTGCCGTGCAGATGCAGGACCGTGCCTTTGACCTCGACGCCGGGTTTGGCCGGCAGCCACCAGGCATTGAGTTTCAGGCCGTCGGCGGTGGTCAGGGTGACAGTGCGGTATTCGAGTCTGGCTTTGTCCGGGGTAAAGATCTGGCCAGGTTCGGGGTAGAACAGCAGCGAACTGCAACCACCGAGGGTCAAGAGCAGGCAAAGGATGCCGAGGATTCTCATCCGGTGAAACCTCGCAGAATTCAGGTTGGAATGCAGAACAAACCTGTAGGAGTGAGCCTGCTCGCGATAGCATTGTGTCAGTCGATATATCGGTTGATTGACACACCGCTATCGCGAGCAGGCTCACTCCTACAGGGGTGTGCGTTGGGTCTAGAGGATATTGGAGTAATCCGCTTCGATCCGGTCCAGGCTCAAATGGTTGAGGAAGTTGGAGAAACACATCCACGCCGACAACGCGTTCAAGTCCCGGAACTGGTCCGGCAGATACTTCGGCGGCACCACCAGCCCCTCATCCACCAGTTGCCGCAAGGTACGCATGTCTTCCAGGGTGGTCTTGCCGCAGAACAACAGCGGAATCTGCTCAAGCTTGCCTTTGCGCACGGCCAACTGAATGTAGTTGTAAACCATGATGAAGCCCTTGAGGTAGGACAAGTCTTTGGTGAATGGCAGACCGGTCGGCGTCGAGCCACGGAAAACCCGGCTGGCATTGCCGTAGCTTTCGGCCATTTCGAAACCCTGCTCGCGGAAGAATTCGTAGATCTGCAAGAAGTCCGCGCCCTCCTCGACCATGTGAATCGCACGGGTGCGGTTGGTCAGTTTGCGCAGGCGACTCGGGTAGGAGGCGAAGGTGATGATTTCCATCAGGATCGCCAGACCTTCCTGCGTTACCGTCGACGAGGGCGGGCCTTTCGACAGGAACGTACAGATCGGCTGGTTCAAACCGTTAAGCGTGGTGCCGACGTGCACGAGGCCTTCGTGGACTTCCAGTGCGCGCACATCGCGGTCGTTGAACAGCGCGTCGGTGCGGATCTTGATGTAGTCGGCGCCCGCTGCGGCGTCGGCGACGATGCCGTCGGACTCGAATACGCGAATGGTTTCCTCGGCCTCGCCGAATACCTTGTTGAGTCGGGTTTGCAGCAGGTGCACGGCGTCTTTGGCGGTAAGGATTTTCGGCTCGTCCTTGAGGTCGCCGCGCCCGTCGATGTTGTTCAGGTAGTCGGACATCATCAGGCCAAGATCGGCCAGGGTCGGGTCACCGGCGTGGAAGGCATCGGACGCCGCGCCGTACAGCTCTTGCGAGATCAGGCCGAAATCCTCGGTGCCGCGCGCTTCGAGCATGCGCACGACCATGCGGTATTCCTTGCACATGCGCCGCATGATCTGCCCGACCGGGTTGAACTGGCCGAGCTGACGGGTAATGTCACGCTCGATGTTCTGGAATTCCAGTTTGACCTGGCTCGAATCGAATGACAGCGGACGGTTGAGGTAGTAGTCGCGATCCACCGCCGGCATTTCCTTGCCTTTGGCCTTGAGGAAGCCCTTGCGCACGTTGTCGTCCCACTTGACCGCATCGAGCACGCGGATCGGCGTCTGCGCCAGCACAATGCGATCGGACAACATGCGTATCGTCTGCTGGTAATCGTCCACCCGAAACTCCTGTAGAAAACGTGACGTGCTGAAACTCAGACTTTAAGCCTTTGTGGGAGCGAGCCTGCTCGCGAATGCACTGTGTCAGACAACGGAGATGTTGAATATCAGAGCGCTTTTGCGAGCAGGCTCGCTCCCACAGGTGTAGCGTCAAACGCTAGACCGATGCCAGCACCAGGTGCATATACCGCGTCAGAATCCCGAGCATGTCCTCTTCGGCCAGGGGCTCGGCGTCATTGAGCAGGCCCTGATATTCCATCCGCCCGATAATCGCCGTCAACACCTTGGCATCCTGCTGCGGTTCGCGCGAGCCCAATACCTGGAACAACTGGCAAGTACCCTGCAGCAGAATCTGCTGATGCGAACGCACCAGAATCGCCAGACGCGGGTTGAGCAGCGCTTCCTGACGGAATGCCTGTTCAGCCATCAAATGCTCGCGGCGGTTGATCAATTGCCGGTGCACGTAATCGGCCATCAGCCGCGCAATGTCATCGGCCAGTTGCGAGCGCGATTCGGGGCTGCCGTCGGCGCTGACCACCATCTCACGCAACAGACCTTCGTTGTTGACCCACAACTTGGCCATGTACGCCGCGCTGCGTTCGACGTATTGGGCAAAGGTATCGGTGAGCAGGTCATCGATATCCTTGAAGTAATACGTGGTCGCCGACAGCGGCACACCCGCCTCCGCCGCGACCGCACGATGGCGCACGGCACGCACGCCGTCGCGCACGACAATGCGCATTGCTGCGTCGAGAATGTCCTGGCGACGCTGCTCACTGCCCTGTCGGCTGGCCTTGCGGCCCTGGTACTGAACACTTTCAGCGACCGCAGTGGCGATACCCGCTGCACCTTCTTGAGCTATTGCACCCATCACGACAGCACTTCCTCTGCTATTTGCAAATTAACCAATTGATACATTTGTACCAGACAGGCAATAAAAAGCCGCCTGTTTTAGGCGGCTTTTCAACTGAAACGTTTACGCTTGCGGTCGCATGTGCGGGAACAGGATCACATCGCGGATCGACGGCGAGTTGGTCAGCAACATCACCAGACGATCGATGCCGATACCTTCACCGGCGGTTGGCGGCATGCCGTACTCCAGCGCACGGACGAAGTCGGCGTCGTAGTGCATCGCTTCGTCGTCGCCGGCGTCCTTGTCGGCCACCTGCGCCATGAAGCGCTCGGCCTGGTCTTCCGCGTCGTTCAACTCGGAGTAGGCGTTGGCGATTTCACGACCACCGATGAACAGCTCGAAACGGTCGGTGACGTTCGGGTTGTCGTCGTTGCGACGGGCCAGCGGCGACACTTCGAACGGGTACTGAGTGATGAAGTGCGGCTGTTCCAGTTTGTGCTCGACCAGCTCTTCGAAAATCATCACCTGCAGTTTGCCCAGGCCTTCGAAGCCCAACACCTTGGCGCCGGCTTTCTTGGCGATGGCGCGGGCCTTGTCGATATCGTTGAGATCATCGGCGGTCAGCTCAGGGTTGTACTTGAGGATCGAGTCGAACACCGACAGACGCACGAACGGTTCGCCGAAGTGGAACACCTTGTCGCCGTACGGCACGTCGGTGCTGCCCAGAACCAGTTGCGCCAGCTCGCGGAACAGTTCTTCGGTGAGATCCATGTTGTCTTCGTAATCGGCGTACGCCTGATAGAACTCCAACATGGTGAATTCAGGGTTGTGACGAGTCGAAACACCTTCGTTACGGAAGTTGCGGTTGATCTCGAACACTTTCTCGAAACCGCCAACCACCAGACGCTTCAGATACAGCTCTGGGGCGATACGCAGGAACATTGGCAGGTCGAGCGCATTGTGGTGGGTTTCGAACGGCTTGGCCGCGGCGCCGCCGGGAATGGTCTGCAGCATCGGCGTTTCGACTTCGAGGAAGTCGCGCTTCATCAGGAAGCTGCGGATGTGCGCGATCACTTGCGAACGGACGCGGAAGGTCTGGCGCACGTCTTCGTTGACGATCAGGTCGACATAGCGCTGACGGTAGCGCTGTTCGGTGTCGGTCAGGCCGTGGTGCTTGTCCGGCAGCGGGCGCAGCGACTTGGTCAGGAGGCGCACGCTGGTCATTTCAACGTACAGGTCACCCTTGCCGGAACGCGCCAGAGTGCCTTCGGCAGCAATGATGTCGCCCATGTCCCAGGTTTTCACCGCGGCCAGGGTTTCTTCAGGCAAAGTCTTGCGGTTGACGTAGACCTGGATGCGCCCGGTCATGTCTTGGATCACCATGAACGAGCCACGGTTGAGCATGATGCGACCGGCTACCTTGACCGGGATTGCAGCCTCTGCCAGCTCTTCCTTGGTCTTGTCCGCGTACTGTTTCTGCAAGGCATCGCAGTAGTTTTCGCGGCGGAAGTCGTTCGGGAAGGCATTGCCCTTGGCGCGCTCGGCAGCAAGCTTTTCCTTGCGCAGGGCGATCAGGGAGTTTTCTTCCTGTTGCAGGGCTTGCGGGTCGAGTTGTAGGTCGCTCATGTCTTTAAGTATTCCATCAGGTTCGTTGCCCCCGGGCCCTGCGGCCCGGGGATCGCCAGCAGGCTGGCTCCTACAGGGATCGAGTCGAGTCGCTCGATCCTGTTTTGGCGTCTGTTACAGGCCCGATTTCAGGCTGGCTTCCAGATACTCGTCGATATCGCCGTCGAGCACCTTGTCGCAATCGCTGCGTTCGATGTTGGTACGCAGATCCTTGATCCGCGAGGCATCGAGCACGTAAGAGCGGATCTGGTGACCCCAGCCGATGTCCGACTTGGTGTCTTCCAGCGCTTGCGAGGCGGCGTTGCGCTTCTGCATTTCCTGCTCGTACAACTTGGCCCGCAGCATTTTCATCGCGGTGTCCTTGTTGGCGTGCTGGGAACGCTCGTTCTGGCAGCTGACCACGGTGTTGGTCGGCACGTGGGTGATACGTACGGCCGAGTCGGTGGTGTTTACGTGCTGACCACCGGCACCGGAGGAACGATAGGTGTCGATCCGCAGGTCTGCCGGGTTGATTTCGATTTCCACCTTGTCATCGATCTCTGGCGAGACGAAAACGGCGGAGAACGAAGTGTGGCGACGGTTACCGGAGTCGAACGGGCTCTTGCGCACCAGACGGTGCACGCCGATCTCGGTACGCAGCCAGCCAAAGGCATATTCGCCCTTGATGTGCACGGTCGCGCCCTTGATCCCGGCGACTTCACCGGCGGACAGTTCCATGATGGTGGCGTCGAAACCGCGTTTGTCAGCCCAGCGCAGGTACATGCGCAGGAGGATGTTGGCCCAGTCCTGCGCTTCGGTACCGCCGGACCCGGCCTGGATGTCCAGGTAGGCGTTGTTCGGGTCCATTTCATGGCTGAACATGCGGCGGAATTCCAGCTTGGCCAGATTTTCCTCGAGACGGGCCAGCTCGGCGACGACATCGCCCACTGCGCCTTCGTCGTTTTCTTCGACGGCCATTTCCAGCAGGTCGCGGCAATCAGCCAGACCGCCGTTCAGTTCGTCGAGGGTGTCGACGATCTGCGCCAGCGCGGCACGCTCGCGGCCCAGCTCCTGGGCGTATTCAGGTTTGTTCCAGACACTCGGATCTTCAAGCTCGCGATTGACTTCGGTCAGACGCTCATGCTTTTGATCGTAGTCAAAGATACCCCCGAATAGTTTCGGAGCGCTCGGACAGGTCCTTGATGGTGTTCAGGATCGGGTTGATTTCCATGACGGGCAGCACTCGTTGGCGAACTTTTGAAAGCCGGCGAGTATAACGTAATCAGGCTGTGACGGCAGCCCGTCTGGCGGGTGTGGGGATCATTAAAGCCTTTGCCCTCACCCTAACCCTCTCCCTGAGGTAGAGGGGACCGATTGGGGGATATTTGAGAGGTACGCCGACGTGAAAGGGCTTTGCCGAATCCGGAATCGCCAAGCCTGAAGATCCATAATCGACTCGGTCGATCAGGTCGATGTACAGCGCCAGACACCTCGGTCGGCCCCCTCTCCCTCCGGGAGAGGGCTGGGGTGAGGGAAAGCCGTTATTCGATCCCGACCTGGTTACGACCGTTGTTTTTAGCCAGATAAAGGCCACGATCCGCCGCCGAGATCAGCAACCGACAATCGCTACCCGCCTGCGGCACCATCGTCGCCAGACCAATACTGATGGTCAGGCTCGCCCCTTCCGCCGGGGTGTTGTGCGGGATTTTCAAGGAGGCCACGGTCTGGCGCAGCTTCTCGGCCAACAGCCGCGCGCCGCCCGGCGAGGTGTTCGGCAGGACCAGCACAAACTCCTCGCCGCCATAACGCGCCGGCAGATCCGACGGTCGCGCGCTGGCCTCGCGGATCGCCGTCGCGACCTTGCGCAACGCTTCGTCGCCTTCTACGTGGCCAAAACTGTCGTTGTACGACTTGAAGTAATCGACGTCGATCATCAGCAATGACAGCTGCGTCTGATCGCGCAGCGAACGGCGCCACTCCAGTTCCAGGTACTCGTCGAAGTGACGGCGGTTGGACAGCCCGGTCAGGCCGTCGGAGTTCATCAGCCGTTGCAGCACCAGATTGGTGTCGAGCAATTGCTGCTGGCTGACCCGCAACGCACGGTAGGCCGCATCGCGTTGCAGCAGCGTCATGTACGAGCGCGAGTGATAGCGAATGCGCGCGACCAGTTCGATGGTGTCCGGCAGTTTCACCAGATAGTCGTTGGCGCCAGCAGAGAACGCCGCGCTCTTGATCAGCGGATCTTCCTTGGTCGAGAGGACGATGATCGGAATGTCCTTGGTCGCCGGGTGATTGCGGTATTCGCGCACCAGGCTCAGGCCATCGAGGCCGGGCATCACCAGGTCCTGGAGGATCACCGTCGGCTTGATCCGCACCGCCTGGGCGATGGCCTGCTGCGGGTCGGAGCAGAAGTGGAAGTCGATGTTTTCCTGATCCGACAGCCCACGGCGCACCGCTTCGCCGATCATCGCCTGATCATCCACCAACAACACCATGGCGGCGTTCTCGTCGGTTTTAATGTCGTCGATCTGTAAATCATTCATGAGCGGTCACCTGAGTACTGCGGGGGCCTGGATTGCCGATCAACCTGTTCATTTGGGGAAAATCTCCAGCAATCGTGGCGCTATCTTTTCCAGCGGGCGAATTTCCACCGCGGCATCGATCGCCGCGGCAGCCTTGGGCATGCCGTACACCGCACTGCTGTGCTGATCCTGAGCGATGGTCAAATAACCCTGCTGGCGCATGAGCTTAAGCCCTTGCGCACCATCGCGCCCCATCCCGGTCAATAAAACCCCGATCGCGTCACCGTTCCAGTAACTGGCCACGCTCTCGAAAAACACGTCGATCGAGGGGCGATAGATCTCGTTGACGGGTTCGGCGGTGTAGGCCAGCGTGCCGTTTTTCAACAAGCGAATATGGTGATTGGTCCCGGCCAGCAACACCGCACCACTTTGCGGCGGCTCGCCTTCACGGGCCAGACGCACATCGAGACCGCTGGCGCTGGCCAGCCATTCGGCCATGCCGGCGGCAAACACCTGATCGACATGCTGCACCAGTACGATCGCCGCGGAAAAATCCTTCGGCAGGCCTTTGAGCAAAACCTCCAGCGCCGCCGGCCCGCCAGCAGACGAACCGATCGCCACCAGCCGCTGGCGTGACGGCGAACTGCGCGGCGAACTCGGCGCCGGGCGCGAACGTGGCGCCTTGTCGCCGATCAGCCAGCCGATGTTGAGGATCTTGCGCAGCAACGGTGCCGCCGCTTCCTGGGCATTGCCGGCGCCGATCGCCGGGGTGTCGACCACGTCCAGCGCGCCGTGGCCCATGGCCTCGAACACGCGGTGCACGTTCTGCTGGCGGTCGACGGTGACGATGACAATCGCGCACGGGGTCTCGGCCATGATCCGCCGCGTGGCTTCGACGCCGTCCATGATCGGCATGATCAGGTCCATCAGAATCAGGTCCGGGGTGTATTCGGCGCAGCGTTGCACCGCCTCGGCGCCGTTGCTGGCGACCCAGATCACCTGATG
The DNA here is from genome assembly GCF_020736465.1 of Pseudomonas sp. HN2. NCBI lineage: Bacteria > Pseudomonadati > Pseudomonadota > Gammaproteobacteria > Pseudomonadales > Pseudomonadaceae > Pseudomonas > Pseudomonas sp. HN2. The sequence goes on along the minus strand of NZ_CP085885.1, from coordinate 1,220,273 downwards.
CGCCGGCTCGAAGGCCAGTGCTCGGCGCAAGGCCTCCACCGCCAGGGGCATGTCGTTGACGATTGCGATCCTCATGCCCGCGCTCCCCCAATGAGCTCGACCACTGCATCGAGCAGGGCGTCGTCATGAAAACTGGCTTTGGCTAGATAATAGTCGGCGCCGGCGTCCAGTCCACGGCGACGGTCTTCTTCGCGATCCTTGTACGACACGACCATCACCGGCAGCGATTGCAGACGGTTGTCGCGGCGCAACAGGGTGACCAGCTCGATGCCGTCCATGCGCGGCATGTCGATGTCGGTGATCAGAAGATCGAAGTTCTCCGAACGCAGCGCGTTCCAGCCGTCCATGCCGTCCACCGCCACCGCGACATCGTAGCCGCGATTGAGCAGCAGTTTGCGTTGCAGCTCGCGCACGGTCAGCGAATCATCGACCACCAGCACCCGTTTGCGCGCCGCTTCGGCAGCCTGGTTGCCGTGGCGAGCGATGCGTTCCAGGCGCCCGGTATTGAGCAGTTTGTCCACCGACCGCAGCATGTCTTCGACATCGACGATCAGCACCACCGAACCATCATCGAGCAAGGCCCCGGCGGAGATGTCCTGAACCTTGCCCAGGCGCTCATCCAGCGGCAGCACCACCAGCGTGCGCTCACCGACGAAACGCTCGACCGCCACGCCGTAGATTGCCTCGCGCTCGCGGATCACCACGACTTTGAGGGTAGCGCCGGCGTTCTGGCTGGCCGGGCGATTGAGCAACTGACTCGCCGCCACCAGGCCAACATGGCGGCCCTCGTGCCAGAAGTGCTGACGGCCTTCGACCTGCACGATGTCTTCGGGGGCCAGATCGCACATGCGTTCGATGTGCGCCAGCGGGAACGCATAGGCCTCTTCGCCGACCTCGACCACAAGGCTGCGCACCACCGACAAGGTCAGCGGAACCTCCAGGTGGAAACGGCTGCCCTCGCCCGCCGTCTGTTCCAGCACCACGGCCCCGCGCAATTGGCGAACCATGTGCTGAACAGCGTCCAGACCGACACCACGGCCGGACACTTCGGTGACCTTGTCGCGCAGGCTGAAACCGGGCAGAAACAGGAAGGTCAGCAGTTCTTCTTCGCTCAATTGCGCTGCAGTTTCGGCTGGGGATAACTGCCGTTCGATGATGCTGCGGCGGACTTTCTCCAGATCGACACCATTGCCGTCATCGCTCAATTCCAGCACCAGCAAACCGGCCTGATGGGAGGCGCGCAGGCGGATCAGGCCTTCTTCGGGCTTGCCCTTGAGCAGGCGTTGTTCCGGGGTTTCGATGCCGTGATCGACGGCGTTGCGCAGCAGATGCGTGAGCGGCGCTTCGAGCTTTTCCAGCACGTCGCGATCGACCTGGGTTTTCTCGCCTTCGATCTCCAGGCGCACTTGTTTGCCGAGGCTGCGACCGAGGTCGCGAACCATGCGCGCCTGCCCGCTCAGCACGTCGGCGAAGGGGCGCATGCGGCAGGCCAGCGCGGTGTCGTAGAGCACTTGTGCACGCTGGCTGGCGTGCCAGGCGAACTCGTCGAGTTCGGCGTTTTTCTCGCTGAGCAGTTGCTGCGACTCGGCGAGCAGGCGTCGCGCATCTTCCAGCGATTCGAGCGCTTCCAGACTCAGCGCGTGCTCCTTCAGGTGAACGTTGAGATTTTCCAGCGCGCGCAGGCCGTTGTTCTGCATGCGCTTGAGACGCTGCATGGTCGCCAGATGCGGTTTCAGCCGCTGGGTTTCCACCAGCGATTTGCTCGACAGATCGAGCAGGCTGTTCAGGCGCTCGGCGGTGACGCGCAAAACGCGCTCGCCGCCTTCGGTGGTGCGTTTGTTTTTGCGCGGTGTCGGCTCGGCGGGCTCGTCAATAATCGGCGCCGACACCACTGGCGCTGGCTCGATCTGCAAATCGGCCATCGGCGGCGAAGCAACGACAGCGGCTGCTGCCGACGGATCGAGCAAACGCCCCATCAACACCACGTAGGCTTCAATGTCAGTCGATTGCGGCGCGTTGGCCGGCGTGGCGATGCGCATCAGCAGGTCGGTGCCCTGCAACAACGCGTCGATGTGCTCGGGACGTAGTAACAAACGGCCTTCCTGCGCGCTGACCAGGCAATCCTCCATGACGTGGGCGACGCTGACGCCGCTGTCGATGCCCACAATCCGCGCCGCGCCTTTGAGCGAGTGCGCCGCGCGCATGCACGACTCCAGTTGATCGGCCTGGGTCGGATTGCGCTCCAGCGCCAGCAGCCCGGCGCTGAGCACCTGGGTCTGGGCCTCGGCTTCGAGGCTGAACAGTTCGAGCAGAGAGGCGTCGCGCATTTGCTCGGGGGTCATGTCAGGCTCCGGGTCACGGCGGACAACAACTGTTCTTCGTCCAGCCAGCGCAGGCTGCGACCGCGATATTGCAGAACGCCACGGGTGTACCTGGCACTGGTCTGCGCACCGGACTGCGACGCGGCATCAAGGATACGTTCGTCGATGGCATGGATGCCGTCCACCTCATCCACTGGCACCACCACTGGCCCGCCGTGTGCGGCGATGATCAGCATGCGCGGCATGACTCGTCCGCCGCCGACCGGCGCAACGCTGCCGTCAAGGTCGAGCAATTCCACCAGCGACAGGCACGCGACCAGTGCGCCACGCACGTTGGCCACGCCGAGCAGGGCGCGCGAGCGCTGGTGCGGCAGCGAATGAATCGCCTGCAGCGGCGCGACTTCAACGAGGCTGCGCGTCGCCAGTCCAAGCCATTCCTCGCCGAGACGGAACATCAGCAAAGAGCGGGTCTTGACGTCGGTTTCGACTTTGCTGACCACCGCGTCGCGCTGGTCCTGCTGCAACGAATAGCGGTCGAGCAGGCGCGTGGCGGCGGCGGAATACACCGAGCAGTTGCGGCAATGGATGTGCTCTTCCAGCAACGGGCAGGACTTGTCGCCATGAATGCCGATGCGGTTCCAGCAATCGTCGATGGCGCGGGCGTCTTCGTGGGTAACGTTCAAGGTGTCGGACGCGCTCATCATTTACGCTCACTGTCGGCGGTGCGCCCGCTGCGGGCGGCGCGCTCCTGCAATCGTCGGGCACCCACCGAGTCGCCCTGGGCCTGGAGCAACGCGGCCAGGTGCATCAGTGCTTCGGGGTGTTGCGGTTCGAGATACAAAGCCTTGCGGTAATAACCCTGGGCTTCGAGGCTCAGCCCGGCGACATCGCTGAGCAGGCCGAGCCAGTAGAACACCTGCGCCACCGGTTCATGACTGCGCAGATACTGTTCGCACGCGGCACGGGCCTCGGCGCTTTTGCCTTCGTTGGCAAGTGCAGCGATTTGGGCCAGCAATGTCGCGGCGTCGGGGTTAGCAGTTTTTTTCGTTACCGGCAAAGGCGTCACGGCAGCGAACGGCCGGTTGCGCACTGGCGCTGGCGGCGTGCTGCGGGGTGGTTGGCTGATTGGTACGGCAACTGGTTTGGGCGTCGGCAGTGGTTCGGGGTGCGGCTCACTGTGACGGCTGAAAGCGAACGACTGCGCGATACCGATCGAGCGCATGCCCAAGCGCCCGAGCAGACTGCCCTCCGCCGGGCCGATAAACAGCACGCCGTCGACATGGGTCAGGCGCTTGAGCACTTCGAACACCTGCTTCTGGGTCGGTTGGTCGAAGTAGATCAGCAAATTGCGGCAGAACACGAAATCGAAGGCAGGCTCGTTCGCCAACAGCGTCGGATCGAGCACATTGCCGACTTGCCAGCGCACTTGTTCGCGAACGTATTCGTTGACCCGGTGGCCGTCCTGCTCGGCAAAAAAATGTCGTTCGCGGTATTCCAGATCCTGACCGCGAAACGAATTCTTGCCATACAACGCACGCCGGGCCTTTTCCACCGAGAGCGGACTGATGTCCATACCGTCGACCTTGAATTGATGCGGCTGCAATCCGGCATCAAGCAAGGCCATCGCAATCGAATAGGGTTCTTCGCCCGTAGAGCACGGCAGGCTGAGGATGCGCAACGCGCGCATGTTGTTGAGTTCTTTAAGCCGAGCTCGCGCCAGTTTGCCTAACGTAGCGAAGGATTCCGGGTAGCGGAAAAACCACGTCTCCGGGACGATCACCGCTTCGATCAGCGCCTGCTGTTCATCCCGCGAGCCTTGCAACAATTGCCAATATTCGTCGGCGTGCGCGGCCTGGGAAAGTGTGGTGCGCTGGCGTACGGCACGTTCGATGATCGCCGCGCCCACCGAGGCGACATCGAGGCCGATGCGTTCCTTGAGGAAATCAAAAAAGCGCTGATCACCACTCATGGCAGCGCCTCAAGCTGCGCCGGATCGCGCGGCGGATCGGGGAACAGCAAACTGCGCACGGCGTCATCGAGCAAGTCATTGACCCGCACCCATTGCAGCAATCCTTGCGCATCTTCGCGCACCGGGCCGAGGTACGGCGCCGCGCGGTTATCGAGGCCGTAGGGCTGAAAATCTTGCGGATGACAGCGCAGTGTGTCGGTGGCCTGTTCGAGAATCAGCCCAAGCCATTGCGCGGGCTGCGAGTGATCCGGCTGATAATTGACCAGCACCAGCCGCGTGCTGGTGCGCGCCTCGGCGGGCTGGCCAAACGTCAGCGCGCTGAGATCGATCACCGGCACCACCGCGCCGCGATAGGCGAACACCCCGGCCACCCAATGCGGCGCGCGGGCAATCGGTTTCAACGGCAGGCGCGGCAGCACTTCGGCCACTTCGGTGGCGCGCAGGGCATAGCGTTCGCTGCCGATGCGAAACAGCAGAAACAGCGCCGGTTTCGCCACTGGCGCGGCGCCACGCTTGGCGATGATTTCGCTCATCAGACTTTGAATCGCGAAACGCCGCTGCGCAGGCCGACGGCCACCTGGCTCAGTTCGTCGATGGCGAAACTGGCCTGACGCAGCGATTCGACGGTCTGGCTGCTGGCATCGCCCAACTGCACCAGCGCATGGTTGATTTGTTCGGCGCCGGTCGCCTGGGCCTGCATGCCCTCATTGACCATCAACACTCGCGGGGCCAGCGCCTGCACCTGATGGATGATCTGCGACAGCTGCTCGCCGACCTGCTGCACTTCGGACATCCCACGGCGCACTTCTTCGGAAAACTTGTCCATGCCCATCACTCCGGCCGACACCGCCGACTGGATCTCGCGGACCATTTGCTCGATGTCATAAGTGGCCACGGCGGTCTGATCCGCCAGACGCCGGACTTCGGTAGCGACCACGGCGAAACCGCGGCCGTACTCGCCAGCCTTCTCGGCTTCGATCGCCGCATTGAGCGACAGCAGGTTGGTCTGATCGGCCACTTTGACGATGGTCACCACCACCTGATTGATGTTGCCGGCCTTCTCGTTGAGGATCGCCAGTTTGGCGTTGACCAGATCGGCCGCGCCCATTACCGAGTGCATGGTGTCTTCCATGCGCGCCAGGCCTTGCTGGCCGGAACCGGCGAGCACCGAGGCCTGATCGGCAGCTGTGGACACTTCGGTCATGGTCCGCACCAGATCCCGCGAGGTCGCGGCGATCTCGCGGGAGGTCGCGCCGATTTCGGTGGTGGTCGCTGCGGTTTCGGTAGCGGTGGCTTGTTGCTGCTTGGAGGTGGCGGCGATCTCGGTCACCGAGGTCGTCACCTGCACCGAAGAGCGCTGGGCCTGGGAGACCAGCGACGTCAACTCGGTCATCATGTCGTTGAAGCCGGTTTCGACCGCGCCGAACTCGTCCTTGCGATCGAGGTTCAGGCGCGTGCTCAGGTCGCCGGTGCGCATGATGTCGAGGATGGTCACGATCCTGTTCATCGGCGCCATGATTGCGCGCATCAACAGCAACCCACAGAGGCCCGCGGCCAGCACCGCGACCAGCAGGGAAATGACCATGCTGACTTTGGCCGTCGCCACCGCGTCGTCGATGTTGGCCATGGCGGTATCAGCGACGACTTTGTTTTCGCCAATGATGTCGTTGAGTTTCATGCGCCCGGTGTACCAGGCCGGAGTCAGTTTTTCGTTGAATAACTTGACCGCATCCGCTTCAAGATTACGACTGCGCAGGTCCAGTACAGCGTTTTGAATCTCGATGTAGGTATCGTGATATTTCTCGAACAGGGCGAACTCGGAACGGTCTTCGTCGGTAGCCATGGTTTTACGATAGTTGGCCATCTGCTCTTGCAGACGCGCCTCGAATGCCTTGTAGTCCGCCGCATCTTCGCTGGAAATGCCCTGGCCTTCCTTGAGGCCGAGCAGCTCCTGGGTCTGCAAATAACTGTCGACCCACGCGCCGCGAATCATCGAGCTGTAGTAGACGCCGGGGATGGCATCGTCGCGCACGCTGTTTTCACTGGCCTCGATTTTCAGCAACCGCGAGTAGGACAGCACCACCATCAACAGCATGATGGCGATAATCACCGCAAAGCTCGCCAAGATGCGTTGGCGCAACGTCCAGTTCTTCACAGTGAATCCTCGTGCCTGATCGAAATGCGGGGAGTATAGCCGAGGGCGGTGTTTCATTTATAAGACGCTCTCGATCCTCAGGCCTGCGCTCTTTTGCTGGCGCCGCGCTGCAATTTCGAATTGATCGCCTTGGCCAAGCCAATACCTGGTTTTTCCAGCAATGCATAAACGACACTGGCCATTACCAGCGTCGCCAGCAAGTAGCTCAGAAAAACCACAACTTCGAATTGTGCCTGCAGGTCTGTCGCATACGCCGCCCACTCCAGAAAGAACGGGTGTATCAGATACATCGAATAACTGATCGTGCCCAGGAACGTCAGGCTGTTGATGCTTTTGCGCAGGAACAACGTCACCACAAGGGCAATGGCCATACCGATCAGATAACTGGTCATATAAACCAGCGGATTTTCCTTGTAGCCCTGATCGGCGCTGTAAGCCAGCAGGCAGATAATCGGAAGCAAACACGCGAATAATGCCAACCAGACAGCGACGTATCGGTGAGCTTGCCCATGCGCCAGGCCCAGGCTGACATCCCGCCACAGACTGCCGAAAAACATGATTGAGAGGCACAACGGCAGCGCAACGGGGATCTTTTTGGCCAGATAGAACCTGGTGATCGCAAAGATCAGCGCCACTGCCAGCAACCCGATTGCCGCGCTGAGTCGCACCCAGGCTTTACCCAGGAGGCCGACGCTGAATAACGCCGCGCAAGCCACGTAGAAAAACATCTCGATGATCAGAGTCCAATACACGCCGAACAGATCCGGTGTTTGCACAGCGGCCTGCAGCATCGTCATGTTGATCAATACTGTGGAGAGCGGTACGGGCGTCGACAAAAACCAGTCCGAACTCGCAACCGCCAGAGCTATGGAGAACCAATACGCCGGATAGAGTCTGAAAAACCGGGAAACGGCGAAAACCGCCAGCGCATGCCGGCCCTGTTTCAAACTATAAGGAATGACCATCCCGCTGATCACGAAGAAGATCACCACCCCTACCTGCCCCAAGTTCACATGAGCAAAGAAGAAAGAGTCCTTGAGCGGGGTTCGTTCGATGAAGTGTGCTACCACCACGAACATTGCAGCGATGCCTCTCAAGGCATCCAGATGCGTCAGTCGATCTACCGGACTTCCTGCCCAGTCATTAGCAAAGGGTAAGATTTTCAAGGATCTCAGACTCCCGCTTCGATCGATGATGCCTTCGCTGCGCCGGCCGCTTTGCTGTTCGTCAATCGCGCATCGAGAATTGCATTGATATGCTGGCCCAATCGAATCGAGCGCTTCTCTATCAAGAAATAACAAAGTGATGAGAAGACAAGCGTGCTCAGACAATAAATAACAAAAACAGGAGCATTGAAACCGTTCTGCAGATGCACCTTCGAGTCAGCCAACTCCAGGAAGAACGGATGGATCAGATAGACTGAATAGCTGATCGTCCCTAGAAAAGCGAGCACCCGGCTTTCCAGTTTCAACACCGTGGTAGCCAACACAAAGAACGCCAGCGCAGCAAAATAACTACCGGTAAAATTCCAGGCACTCTCTTGCAGCCCTTGATCGATATCGTAAGCCAGCAGTGCGATGATCGGAAATGCGGTAACAAACATAGCGATCCAGATCATGCTGTATTTCTTTCCCGACGGATTTCGATCGATTTGATAGTTGCGCCATATCCCTCCAAACAACATCAATGAAAGCGATGACAGGATTCCAACAGGGGCCGAGACAGAGTAATAATGTCGTGCCGCCGCTCCGGTCAGCGCAAGCAATAGTAGTGCTATTGCCAACCAGAACCTTGTTTTCAGGCACCCCAGCAATCCGAATAGACTCAGCGCGATACAAAGACCATAGAAAACCAGCTCGACAAATAAGGTCCAATACACACCAAACAAGTTGGCGTACCCTAACACTGCCTGAACCATGGTGATGTTTGCCAATACCCTGCTCTCTTCAAGCTCCCCCGAAATAAAAAAAACAATAGCAAAGCAGGCCAATATTACTGAGAGCCAATAGGCAGGGTACAACCTGAAAAACCTTGAAATCATGAACCGCCGGTTCTTTCCGGGATAATCCTTGAAACTGAACGGAATTACGAAACCGCTGACCATAAAAAAAACCACGACGCCGAACTGCCCCGGCCGAAAGTAATCGAATACCACCCAGCTGAGGAGTGGCGTTCTTTCAATATAGTGAGAGCCCATGACTGTCAGCGCCGCCAAGGCCCTGAGCGAATCGAGGTAAGTCAAACGATGACTGCTGACCATTCTGCTTGAAATATCCTTTTTCAATGACCTGCTCCGTTGAACAAGTGACTAGGAGTTATATGTTTATTAATTGCCTTGATCTCACTGCAGTAACAATCCGAAACGTGGCCCCGCTTGAGTAAGCGATCGGGTTAATCCACTCGTATTGATGTTCGGTCTCCAAACAAGGGTTACCCGGACCTCGAGCCTTCAGCCTGGATCGAAAATTTCTCTGCTCTGCGCTCAAGTGTGCTTCCAGATGTTGCTTGCGCTCTGAAGAGGCGCTCACCACCATGGTTGAGGTCAACTCTTGCCGCGGGCCTTTGAGCAATGGGCTATCTGCGGCACTTTGCACTGCAAACAACCTATGTCATTCGTCAGGCTCGGTCAGGTTCCGCGAAGAGCGGAGCATCCGCAGCGATACGTGCACTTAGAATGAATAATGGAAAAAGCATCGTTTGGGGGGCATTTCGCTGAAGCGAGTGCAAAAACAGGAATTTCCTACAGACATAGCCGTGCCGAAAATACTCGACTTCCTACATCCAGCTTTTACATAGTGATTCTGCGATCACGCCATCGAAAGTTTCGAGGTGCGCTAACGCTTTCCGGCACACCAAAATTTCCTGCTCGCGAAGCAACCCCCTCGGTCCCGGCAAATCCCCAACTGCGCAAGAAGTTGCGCAGTAGGTCGTAATATTTCAGGGCCTAAATCCTCTGCAGCCCAAGCAGTGCAAGGCCTGCAGCCAAGTGCGCAAGAAGTTGCGCAGTACTGCGCAACTTCTTGCGCACTTTCTTCTGATTATTCCGCTGAAAATCGCCCCGAAAGATCACCGACCACCATGGCGCCCCCGCCAGCCGGGCACCTCTCCAAACCTGGCACGCTCCTTGATACCCCTCAGCCACCCACCGGGCGATTTCGCCTCCGGGCACCCTCAATTTATCCGCAAGGAGAGCACCCCATGGCAACACCAGCGTACATGTCGGTTACCGGCGAAAAACAAGGCCTGATCACTGCCGGCGCGTTCACCGCCGACTCCGTTGGCAACACCTATCAGGAAGGCCACGAAGACCAGGTCATGGTTCAGGCTTTCACCCACGACGTGATCATCCCGCGTGACCCGCAATCCGGTCAGCCAACCGGTCAGCGCGTGCACAAGCCAGTTGTGATCACCAAGGTCTACGACAAGGCTTCGCCTCTGCTGCAAGCCGCACTGACTTCCGGCGAGCGCATGAGCGAAATCGTTATCCAGTGGTACCGCACTTCGGCCCAAGGCACCCAAGAGCACTACTACACCACCAAACTGGAAGACGCGATCATCGTCGCCATCAACAACAAAATGCACAACTGCCAGGATCCAGGCAACGCGCACTTCACCCACCTGGAAGAAGTGCAGTTCACCTACCGCAAAATCACCTGGACCCACGAAGTATCCGGTACTTCGGGTTCCGATGACTGGCGTGCTCCAGTCGTTTAATTACGGCTGACCGTTACACGCATCGGCCAGCTCTGCTGGTCGATGTTGTTTACGCCCCTCCAGAATTTCGCGTACGTTGAGCCGCTTTTTGCGGCCGTCGACGAGCGCCGCTGTACAGCACGAGGAACAAGGGATGTTCGCGCCGGCCAATGAAACCCACTTTGCCCTGACCATCGAAGGGCTTTCCGCCGACTTTCAGGTGTTTACCCTGCAAGGCCGGGAAGCCATCAGCCAGCCTTTTGTCTTTGAGGTGGAGCTGGTCAGTGAGCAGCCGTCGCTGGACCTCGAAACCCTGCTGCACAAACCGGCCTTTCTGCAGCTGTCACCCGACGGCAGCGGCATTCATGGCCAGATCTACCGCGCCGCGCAAGGCGATTCCGGCAAGCGCCTGACCCGTTATTCGGTGACCCTGCGCCCGCGACTGGCGTACCTCGCGCATCGCATCAACCAGCGCATTTTCCAGAACCTCAGCGTGCCGAAAATCATCGGCATGGTGCTCGAAGAGCACGGCATCCAAAGCAACGCCTACGAATTCAAGACCGGCTCGATCTATCCCGAGCGCATCTACTGCGTGCAATACGACGAGTCGGACCTGCACTTCATCCAGCGCCTGTGCGAAGAGGAAGGTATTCACTACCACTTCCAGCACACCACAACAGGCCACAAACTGCTGTTCGGCGATGACCAGACGGTGTTTCCGAAACTGGCGCCTGTGCCCTATCAGCAAGACTCCGGCATGGTCGCCAGCAACCCGGTGATCAAGCGCTTCGACCTGCGCCTGGAAACCCGCACCAGCCGCACCACCCGCCGCGACTACGACTTCGAAAAACCGCGCCTGACCCTGGAAAGCGAGAACCGTGGCGACGCCCTGCCCGACCTTGAAGATTACGATTACCCGGGCCGCTTCATCGACCGCGAGCGCGGCAAGCATTTGGCCAAACGCGCCCTCGAACGCCACCGCAGCGACTTCCAGCTCGCCGAAGGCAAGAGTGATCAGCCGTTGCTGGTCAGCGGCCATTTCCTCGCCCTGACCGACCACCCGAAAGCCAAGTGGAACGATCTGTGGCTGCTCACCGAAGTCCTGCACGAAGGCAAGCAGCCGCAGGTGCTCGAAGAGTCGGTGACCAGCGACACCACGGCGCTGAAAGACGATTTCCATCAGGGTTATCGCAACCGCTTTCAGGCCACGCCGTGGGACGTGCCCAACCGTCCACCGCTGCGCCACCCGAAACCGCGCATCCTCGGCAGTCAGAGCGCGGTGGTCACCGGCCCGAAAGGCGAAGAAATCCACTGCGACGAATACGGCCGGGTCAAAGTCCAGTTCCACTGGGATCGCGAAGGTCAGGCCGACGACAAGACCAGCTGCTGGCTGCGCGTCTCCAGCGCCTGGGCCGGCGCCCAGTACGGCGGCATCGCCATCCCGCGCATCGGCATGGAAGTGCTGGTCACGTTCCTTGAGGGCGACCCCGACCAGCCCTTGATCAGCGGCTGCCTGTACCACAAGGAAAACACCGTCCCCTATCCACTGCCGGCGAACAAGACCCGCAGCACCTTCAAGACCCTGAGCTCCATGGGTGGTGGCGGTTACAACGAACTGCGCATTGAAGACAAGAAAGGTCAGGAACAGATCTACCTGCACGCCCAGCGCGACTGGGACGAAAACATCGAGCACGACCAGAAGATCCGCGTCGGCAACGAACGCCACGACACCGTCGAACAGAACAGCTACAGCGAATTCAAGGCCGAAGAACACCACACCGTCTACGCCGACCGCAAAGTAGAAACCCGCGCCAACGACCACCTCACCGTCGGCGTGAACCAGCACATCAAGATCGGCACCGGCCAGTTCATCGACGCCGGCCAGGAAATCCACCTGAGCAGCGGCATGAAAGTGGTGATGGAGGCTGGTGCGGAACTCACGCTGATCGGCGGCGGCAGCTTCATCAAGATCGACGCTGGTGGCGTGACCATGAGTGGGCCGGTGATCAACATGAACTCCGGCGGCAGCCCCGGCGTTGGTACGGGCGCCGCGCCATTGATGCCCGGCGTGCTGAAACAGGCGGATGCCGACAAGGCTGGCCAGGTCCTGACCCCGGCGCAAATCAACACCCTAAAACGTAACGCCCCATTCTGTGAAGAATGCGAAAAATGCAAGGCAGGTGCCTGTGCCATCTGAACGAACCACCCCCAAGGACTGGCTGGCGCAACAGCCGCTGCAAAGTGGCGAGCGGTTGTACCTGATCATCAGCGCGGCCAGCGACGCCGACGCGCTGAAAACCCTGTACCTCACCGAACCCACCGCCCAGCTCATCCCGATCTGGGGCGGCACGCCCTACTCCACTTGGCAACCGGTGATGCCCTACCTCACCGAACTCAAGCCGAATTCGGCCTTCCTGCCCTGGATCGCTGAAACTGATGCGCTGGACTGGGGCTGGCTGGCGACATCGCGTTCAGCGCCGAACGAAGTGTTCGAACATCTGCGCAGCCTGACGCAGGTGAAGATGCCGGACGGCACTGAAGTGTTTTTCCGGTTTTGGGATGGGCGGCATATTTATCCGATCCTGCGGGGGCTTGGGGAGAAGGCCGGAGAGGTGCTGCCGGTGTTTGAGCGGTATCTGATTAATGGACAAGCGCTGGAAGTGGGCACACGGGTGGTGCCGAAGGTCAGGGACTGGCCGTGGTGGGAGGTGCCGAAGGAGTTGCTGGATGGGTTGAGCAAGGACAATCCGGCGACGCTGGTCAGCAACCTGATGCAGTGGCTGGAAGAAGACCGCCCGGACCTCTATACCGCGTGGCCCGAGAACAATCTGAAGCTGAAAATCACCCGCTTCGTGCGCCGCCCGGATGCGCCGCAAAATCTTAAAGAAGCTTTGATAAACCACCTGATTCTGGAGCAAGGCTGATGGATCGCGTTGCCTTTGTTGACAACCAACTGAACACCTTCAAGGACAGTCTGAAGCTGTATCGGGAACAAACCAAAACCTGGTACGCGCAGGCGCTAGACAAAGGTAGCCGTGCCGCTGACATGCCGTCTTTGCTGGGCATGGAACGTGTCATCAAGGTGGGCAACACCAGCAAAGCGGTGAGCATGACCGACGGTAACTTCACTTCGAACGTGGCTCAATGCCCGCTCAAAGGGCCGTTGCTGATCGAGAGCAAATTCGAATCGGTTTACGACATTCCAGTCGGCGATATCGAAGTCGAAATCGTGGCCGTGGACGGTGGTGCGGTCAGCAAGGTCAAACTCGACGCTCAAGGCAAAGCCGCATGGACCGGCGGTGTGCCAGGCAAGTTCTACAAAATTCGTGTGCATAACGTAGTGACTCCGGCGCAGATCGACGCCCTCTTCAGCTCCTATAGCGGTGTGACCGCTGACCTCGAAGGTTTCCTGCGCAAGGAGTGGGTCGGCTTCAAACCGCAATGGTCGAATCTGTCGACTTCCGGTACAGCCATGGCCATCGGCAACGGCATTCTGGAAGGTGGCTGGGAAGCGATCAAGGGTGTATGGGACGGCATCAGTCTCGTACTCGACATCCTTCAGGACCCAGGAAAGTTTGCGAAGGATCTCGGCGCTGGCGCGGACGAACTGATCAAAGTGGCAAAAAGCACGCCGGACGTCATGAAAAAAGCCATGTTGCTGGCCAGTGACGAAGCCGCTTTGTTTTTGCTCGTGCGCAGTGCGGTGATCTGGCTGGCGGCCTTGCCGCCGATGAAGATGGCGGGCGATGTAGCGAAGATGACCACGGCCATTGTCGTCGGCATTGCGATCGACATCGTGATCGGTGTCGTATTGACCGTTGCTGCGGAAGGTACCGGCGTCATCTACCTTGCCGCCCGATTGAAGAAGTACGGAGAGCTCGTCATCAAGGCTGTCATCGGCTTCGTGAAGTCGGTGTTCAAGATCATCAACGGCTTTATGGAGTATGTCGCCAAGTACACCGCTGTGGCGGCGCGTGGGGTGACGGCGAAGGTCAGAAACGGGATTTCCGAGTTGCGTTTTGATGGGAAGCGTGTGACCACCGTCGAAACCCCGAAAACCCGGCACGATGCCCCTGCACAATCCAAGACCCCAGATGAAAAAAGCGCAACTTGCGCAAAGAACACTTGCACTAACGGCTGCCCGGTCTCCATGGTCACTGGCGAAGAGCTACTGACGCTGACCGATGGAGAGCTCGGAGGGCCTGCACCATTTAGCTGGACTCGTCTCTATCGGACCAGCGCAGCGGAAATCGATTGTGGGCTGGGTTTTGGCTGGAGCCACGCGTTAGCCCAACGGATAGAAATCAACGCCGATGAAGTGGTATGGACTGATCATGAAAACCGGGTGATCACCTTCCCACTTCCAAGCATCCAACGCCCGGCGATAACCAATAGCCTCTCGGAAGCAGCCATCTTCATCGGGGACGATCCTTCAGAACTTATTCTCACTCAGGCTGGCGAGCATGCTCAGTTCTATCACTTCCGCTACGATCGCAAAGGCGCAACACTGATAGCCATCAGTGACAAATACGACAACCGCCTTCATGTCACGCGCGATATTCACGGTCGGATCAAACGTATCGACAATGGTGCCGGTCGTGCCCTGCTGTTGCGCTACGACCGTAAACACATTGTGGCAGTCGACTATCAACAGTTCACACCCGCAGACAATCTGGAAGATGTATGGACCACTGTCCAGACGATCATCAGTTATGCCTACGATTCGCAACATCGCTTGATTGAAGCGAAAAACGCCGCCGGAGAAGCCGAGCGTTACGCCTATAACGATCAAAACGTCATTCTCGAGCGCCGTTTAGCCGGAGGTGCCAGTTTCTATTGGGAATGGGAAAAAGAGGGCAAATCTGCACGCTGTATTCATCACTGGGCGAACTTCTCGCAGATGGATACTCGCTATGTTTGGGATGATAAAGGAAGCGTTACTGTCACGAACGCAGACGGTAGCGAAGAGATATACACCCACGACGACCAGGCCCGACTGGTTGCTCAAATTGATCCGGACGGAGCCGAAAATCTCAAAGCATATGACGATAAGGGACGCTTGGTTGCAGAGCAAAATCCGCTCGGAGCTATCACCGAATACCGATACAACGAATCAGGGCATCTGGTCGCGGTCATACCTCCAGAAGACGAACCAACGGGCTATGAATATAGCCGTGGGTTCGTAAGTAAGGTCGTTCGCGGTAAAGCAGTCTGGAAATATCAGCGCAATAATCAAGGCGATATCACCCAGCAGACAGATCCGGACGGCAACACCACCTACTACAGCTATGACCGTCGGGGGCGTTTGCAGGAAATCGGCCTGCCCGATGGCAGCCGGCACCAGTTGGGCTGGAATAGTCTCGGCCAGCTACTAGAAGAGCGCCTGCCCGATGGTAGTCAGCGCAAATACCGTTACGACGCACTCGGCCGGCAGATCACACGTCAGGACGAAAACGGTGCCATCACGCACTTCCAATGGGATGCCGCGAATCGCCTGGCACAAATTACTTTGCCCGGTGGAGCAACACGGGCATTTACATACAACGCGTACGGTCGAGTCACCGCCGAACGCGACGAGCTCGGCCGTATCACCCGCTACGAATACGCCGACAACCTGCACCTAGTCAGCCGCCGCATCAATCCCGACGGTAGCCAACTACGCTACCGCTACGACAACTCGCGCCTGCTGCTCACTGAAATCGAAAACGAGCGTGGCGAGCATTACCATCTCGATTACTACGCCAACGGTCTGATTCAACAAGAAACCGGTTTCGACGGACGCCGCACCGCATACGAGTACGACCTCAATGGCCAACTGCTGAAGAAAACCGAGTTCGGTGACGACGGTAGTGAACTGGTCACCGAATACCAGCGCGATGCCGCAGGCCGCTTGCTGGTAAAAACGCTACCCGATGGTGAGGAGATTCACTACAGCTACGACGCACTTGGTCGCCTCGTTAACGTCGACGACGGCCACTGGCCGCTCGCCTATAAATACGATCTGCAAGACCGACTCATCGAAGAACACCAAGGCTGGGGCACTCTGCGCTACGAATACGACAGCGTTGGCCAGCTCAAGCACTGCCGTTTGCCCGATGGCAGCAAACTCGATTACCGCCACCAACCTGGCGGGCAACTCAGCAGCATTGACCTCAACGGCTCGCGGCTGACCAGCCACCAATTCAGCGCTGG
Source organism: Pseudomonas sp. HN2 (assembly GCF_020736465.1). Lineage (NCBI taxonomy): Bacteria > Pseudomonadati > Pseudomonadota > Gammaproteobacteria > Pseudomonadales > Pseudomonadaceae > Pseudomonas > Pseudomonas sp. HN2. The sequence goes on along the minus strand of NZ_CP085885.1, from coordinate 1,203,943 downwards.
TCGCGAACAACAGCGCCAGCAAGGTCTGCTACTCAGCCAATACCAATACGATGAACAGGGCCGCCTTCAAGCGCACAGCGTCAGCCAACGGGACAAACACCTGTTCCAGCGTCGCTACAACTACGATGCCAACGGCAACCTCGCCGGCATTAACGACAGCCGCAAAGGCAACCGCAGCTATCACTACGATCCGCTCGACCGACTGATCAGCGTACGCGGCGCCACACCAGAAAGCTTCGCGCACGACCCAGCGGGTAACCTGCTCGGACAAAATGACCTGCCCACAGCCAACCTCGCCAACGTCAAAGGTAATCGCCTACTGATGCAAGGCGACCGCCACTACGACTACGACGCCTACGGCAACCTGATTCGTGAACGCCGTGGCAGCGGCCAGAAGCTCGTCACCGAATACCGCTACGACTGCCAGCACCGCCTGATCGGTGTCAGCCTGCCGGGTGGCAGCACCGCATCCTACAAATACGACGCCTTCGGCCGCCGCATCGAGAAAACCGTCGACGGCCACACCACTGAATTCCTCTGGCAAGGCGAACGCCTCATCGCTGAAAGCGCAGAGAACCGCTATCGCAGCTACATCTACGAACTGGGCAGCTTCCGCCCGTTGGCAATGCTCGACGGAGAAGGCCCGCTAAAAGCGGCTCCCTTCTACTACCAACTCGACCACCTCGGCACCCCGCAGGAACTCACCGACTACAGCGGCGAAATCATGTGGTCGGCAAAATACCGCGCTTACGGCAATCTCGCGGCGCTGGACGTCAGCGAAATCGACAACCCATTGCGTTTTCAAGGGCAATATTTCGACACCGAGACAGGGTTACATTACAACCGCCACCGCTACTACAATCCGGGGACTGGACGGTTCTTGACCCCGGATCCCATCAAGCTTGCAGGTGGGTTGAATAGCTACCAGTATGTGCCTAACCCTACGGGGTGGGTGGATCCCCTAGGGTTGAATACTTGTCCAGGCGGAGATAAATGCGTTCCGGGGCAAAGCGCTGAAATACCTGAAGGAAAAGCCAGGGTAAGCGATGGAGCCCCGCCTCCTCCCGACGTTCAATGGACAAATCATGGCAATAAACATGTGGCGCCTAAGGCTCCTTGGCCATCTGTTGTAAAATCGACCGCTAATGGAGGTGCAGCTAAATATCTACCCGGCACGGACATTGAAGCGTTAGAGCGGCACGCGTTTGCAAATGGTCAAGATGTTAACAACGGAAAACCATGGAAAGTAATTGACATGGGAAAAACCATAGGCGCCAATGACGGAAAAGAAACTCAGTACATGAGAGTGGAGTTAAGTGCAAACACAATACATGGACATCCAATATCAGAAGAATCGTTTAGAAAACTAACGAAAAAGAAGAAATGATTTATGAATCTTGAAAACATAGAAAAACTTGGTGGCAAGATAACTTTTGACGAAATATCCAGCCTAGTCGGATCGGATATTTCGCTCATTACAGATGAATTAAGGGAGGATCTTTTGCAAGCGCTACTCCCGCACGAGCAAACAATAGATATTGGTTGGTATCCCGAATTCAGTGAACACGGCGCCTTCAGAATCTCATTAATCGCAAATCAAAATTGGGCATCGCCTATATACACCGAAACGGCCAAAACCTGGGCCGATCTTGAAAAAGCGTTAGACCATACATTGAATAAAGTAAAAATTTAATGGATCGACGAGCTCGCGTTGACTAGCCAGCGTCGACGACGGTCGTTAGCCTTTCGCCTATAAATATGACTTGCAGACCAACTCATCGAGGAACACCAAGTCTGGGGCACCTTGCGCTACGAATACGACAGCGTCGGCCAACTCAGCCACTGCCGTCTGCCGGATGGCTGCACGCTCGATTACCGTCATTTGTCCGGTGGGCGCCTGAGCAGCATCGACCTCAATGGCTCGCGCCTGACCAGCCACCAATTCAGCGCTGGTCGCGAACAACAGCGCCAGCAAGGTCTGCTACTCAGCCAATACCAATACGATGAACAGGGCCGCCTTCAAGCGCACAGCGTCAGCCAACGGGACAAACACCTGTTCCAGCGTCGCTACAACTACGATGCCAACGGCAACCTCGCCGGCATTAACGACAGCCGCAAAGGCAACCGCAGCTATCACTACGATCCGCTCGACCGACTGATCAGCGTACGCGGCGCCACACCAGAAAGCTTCGCGCACGACCCAGCGGGTAACCTGCTCGGACAAAATGACCTGCCCACAGCCAACCTCGCCAACGTCAAAGGTAATCGCCTACTGATGCAAGGCGACCGCCACTACGACTACGACGCCTACGGCAACCTGATTCGTGAACGCCGTGGCAGCGGCCAGAAGCTCGTCACCGAATACCGCTACGACTGCCAGCACCGCCTGATCGGTGTCAGCCTGCCGGGTGGCAGCACCGCATCCTACAAATACGACGCCTTCGGCCGCCGCATCGAGAAAACCGTCGACGGCCACACCACTGAATTCCTCTGGCAAGGCGAACGCCTCATCGCTGAAAGCGCAGAGAACCGCTATCGCAGCTACATCTACGAACTGGGCAGCTTCCGCCCGTTGGCAATGCTTGATGGAGAGGGCCCGCTTAGAGCGGCACCCTTCTACTACCAACTCGACCATCTCGGCACGCCGCAGGAACTGACCGACTACAGCGGCGAGATCATGTGGTCGGCGAAATACCGCGCCTACGGCAACCTAGCGGCGCTGGACGTCAGCGAAATCGATAACCCGCTGCGTTTTCAAGGGCAGTATTTCGACGCCGAGACAGGCTTACATTACAACCGCCACCGCTACTACAATCCGGGGACTGGACGGTTCTTGACCCCGGATCCCATCAAGCTTGCAGGTGGGTTGAATAGCTACCAGTATGTGCCTAACCCTACGGGGTGGGTGGATCCGTTGGGGCTGAGTTGCAAACCAGGTGCGTGTCCAATAGTTAAATCGATAAATCCCAACGAAGTTCGCTTTTCCCAAAATAGTGTTTCTTATAATAAGATTGACAGGGCTACCGGCGAAAACTTTAGTTACGATGATCTTGTAAGCTCGATGAAAAGGAAGGTTGGCAGGGCGAGCCTATTGATGTAGTGCGCATGCCTGATGGTCATCTTACCAGTATGGATAACACTCGAGTGCGTGCCGCACGCGAGGCGGGTATCAAGGTAGAAGCTAGAGAATGGAAGATGGACGATCCGCTATCTCAAAGTAATAAAGAGCGATTCGAAGTCAATGATGTAACGCCTGATATCTGGGGAGAAGCATTGCAACTTAGAATTCAGAAGCAAAAACCTAAGAGATTTGGCAACGAAAATCCATATGGATCTCACGAACTACCCAAGCTGACGGGACAAAAATGAACTTATATTTAGATATTGACAAACTACCCAACTACCCTTTCCCGCAAAGATTTGTCGAGTTTGCACAAGCAGAACCGAAAATTGACATTGAGCCATGGTGGTTACTTGTATACAAAGAGGGAAAAATCAACAGTTGGCATAATAAATTGAAAGAGCTCTATCCCAAGCGCACGCTGGTACCATTTGCCAAATTCAGCGCGAATGATGATATTGCATGTTTTGATGGCGAAGATCTCTCTGGCGATCCAAAAATTTTAATAATCCATGCATACGCATCCGAAGGGTGGGAGCTACATAACGAGTACCCCCGTTTTACTGACTGGCTAAGAAGTGCCACTGATATGCACGCCGAGTGGAACCAAGAGGAATAGATATGCTTACAGAAAAATAATTCAATCCCACATATCTATAAATTCTGGCGGCACTTTCAAAGTTAGCCAAACATCATTCTCCGCCCTGAAGAACTTAAAGCCATTTAAAAACATTTGATAGCTCTTGATACGTAAAACTACAGACCTACCGTAACGTAGCCCAACATCGTGAGCTAATACCTCATTTTCGGTCAGATGAACATGATGCCTGGCTCCATGCAACAGTCCTTTCTTCCGAATAGAATCTAGGAAGCGTGTGGCCGTGCCATGATATAGAAAATCAGGAGGCTGAAGTGCAGAGTATTTTCGCTTAACCGATTCTGACGAATGCCCCTGTACAGCTCGAATATTTGCCCCATTCTCGGATCTCTCGAAACGCTTTTTATCACTGCGCGATACAATATTACTAATAGTTTCATAGCTTAAAAACTTTCCTACACTCTCCGCTTCTTTGATTAAGCCTTCTATACTTGCCCACCCCTCAACATCCAACAGCAAGCCAATTACCTCGGGTTTGTGACGCAACACATAACTCAAAAACCTACTGAATCTTCAAGAGAATCACGCATATAACACCCTAAACAGGAAAACCTTAAAAACTTGTTAAACATTTATAAAAAAACTTACGCAGCCAACAAAAGCTGGCTCATGTCAAAGCTCGAATATACCATAGGAAATTATGGTAACAACTATCCAAAGTTCAGCCCTTCAATCTGCGCTTAGAAAGCGATCACCATTAGCCCTTTACCTACAATCCGTATGGCCGCGTCACCGCCTAACGCGACGAGCTCGGCCGCATCACCCGCTACGAATACGCCGACAACCTGCACCTCGTCAGCCGCCGCATCAATCCCGACGGCAGCCAACTGCGCTACCGCTACGACAACTCGCGCCTGCTGCTCAGTGAAATCGAAAACGAGCGCGGCGAGCACTACCACCTTGATTACTACGGCAACGGGCTGATTCAACAAGAAACCGGCTTCGACGGCCGCCGCACCGCGTACGAATACGACCTCAACGGCCAACTGCTGAAGAAAACCGAATTCGGCAATGACGGTAGCGAACTGATCACCGAATATCACCGGGATACCGCCGGCCGTTTGCTGGTCAAGACGCTGCCCGATGGTGAGGAGATTCACTACAGCTACGACGCGCTTGGTCGCCTCGTTAACGTCGACGACGGCCACTGGCCGCTCGCCTATAAATACGATCTGCAAGACCGACTCATCGAAGAACACCAGGGCTGGGGCACTCTGCGCTACGGACAGCGTCGGCCAACTCAAGCACTGCCGTTTGCCCGATGGCAGCAAACTCGATTACCGTCATTCGTCCGGTGGACGGCTGAGCGGCATTGACCTGAACGGTTCACGCCTGACCAGCCACCAATTCAGCGCTGGTCGCGAACAACAGCGCCAGTAAGGCTTGCTACTCAGCCAATACCAATACGATGAACAGGGCCGCCTGCAAGCACACAGCGTCAGCCAGCGGGACAAAAACCTGTTCCAGCGTCGCTACCACTACCACGCCAACGGCAATCTCGCCGGCATCGACGACAGCCGCAAAGGCAACCGCAGCTATCACTACGATCCGCTCGACCGACTGATCAGCGTGCGCGGCGCCATGCCAGAGAGCTTCGCCCATGACCCGGCAGGCAACCTCCTCGGACAAAATGACCTGCCCGTTGCGAATCTCGCCAACGTCAAAGGCAATCGCCTGCTCATGCAAGGCGACCGCCACTACGATTACGACGCCTATGGCAACCTGACCCGTGAAAGTCGCGGCACCGGACAAAAACTCGTCACCGAATACCGCTACGATTGCCAACACCGCCTGATCGGCGTCAGCCTGCCAGGCGGCAGCACCGCATCCTACAAATACGATGCCTTCGGCCGCCGCATCGAGAAAACCGTCGACGGCCACACCATTGAATTCCTCTGGCAAGGCGAACGCCTCATCGCTGAAAGCGGAGAGAACCGCTATCGCAGCTACATCTACGAACCGGGCAGTTTCCGCCCTTTGGCCATGCTTGATGGAGAGGGCCCGCTTAGAGCGGCACCCTTCTACTACCAACTCGACCACCTCGGAACGCCGCAGGAACTCACCGACTACAGCGGCGAGATCATGTGGTCGGCGAAATACCGCGCCTACGGCAACCTCGCGGCGCTGGATGTGAGCGAAATCGATAACCCGTTACGCTTCCAGGGTCAGTATTTCGACGCCGAGACAGGGTTACATTACAACCGCCACCGCTACTACAATCCGGGGACTGGACGGTTCTTGACGCCCGATCCGATCAAGCTTGCGGGTGGGTTGAATAGCTACCAGTACGTGCCTAACCCAACGGGGTGGGTGGATCCGTTGGGGCTGAATACCTGTCCTGGCGCAGGGGACGAACCTAAAGGTAAGAGGCCCGATGATTCGGAAAAAGCTGAACACGACGAAGGAAAAGCGCCACCTGATCCATATAATCGCCCATACGCCGGGGCACTGCCTGCCCAGATGCAAGATAAGATTCTGTTCGGCACGCGCAGCCCGAACAGTAATAAGCCGATTGGGGGGCATTCCTCTGAAGTTTTAAAATCCCCAAAACACGAAATGACCGTTGTACAGACAAACGCAGACGGTACGATAAAAGTTCAAGACTTCAAAATGGTTCTTGTACGAAAAGACGGTACCGTCGGTATGTCAGCCAAGAAAGGCGGAAAACATACACTAGCCCCAGAAACCTGGAGCAACGACAAGATACTTTGGGTTACAGATGAAGTAGCCGCTACACCCGGTGTATTCATGCGGGAAGTTGACGGCGTTACAACCACCCTACACACCAAAACGGTTGACGGTGTGAAGTGGCAGGTTTTAAAGGACGACGGAGTTATTACGTCTTCATTTCCTGCAGGCGACGCGCCTATGTCACCATCAACTTAAGTTGAGATAGCGAATGAACAGCAAAATTTACGAAGAGTACAATCACTGGCTTGGGCAGAATGAAGACTCCAATTGGAACGAGTACATAACGGAGCAAGTAGCTAAGGGAGTATTGAAAAAATTCAACGCGGAAGATTGGAAACATTTGCACGACACTATTCTCTCTATGGAGCAATATTGGCAAGAGCGAAGTGCTGCGGCACTGGGTGAATTGCGGTCAGCAGATGCCATAGAGATTTTAAAACTACTTCTTGACTCCGAATTTATCGAGGTATCTATCGCCGCCGCCTCAGAGCTAGACTGGACAGAAACACCAATTGAAACAAAATATGCCGAAAAAATACAAAATATAATTGACCAACTGCCGCCAGAAGAATTCGACTATTATCCAGAGCTGTACAACCTTTTGGAAAAAGCTAAAAAATCAGATAAAAATCAATAAGAGCCAGTCTGGACATACAGGGACAGATTTATTTTCCATTGAAATAAATCCGCCCCCAATTGTCGCAATGCCCTATCAGAGAAAATAATGTTAGAAAAAAAAACAAAAAATCATACTGACTGGCGAAGATGCTCTGGAAGCACTCGCAAATATTGAATTCATCTTGATTTCTCTACATAAAATGGGAAGTTACTATAGCGACAAACCGGTTGAAGAATACCGGAAAGCTACAACTGAGTTCATTGACGGTGAAAACGTAACTCAGCGACTAGCAAAAATCAGAACAATTATCAGCAAAAATTTTGACTCAACTCTTGGTGAGGATGACATGGATGACATAGAGCGTCATATGGAAGGAATTGAGTTCTGGAAGCCTTGACTGATTAGTTGTACGAAGAAATCTGCTGGGCCGCCTGATAAGCATGGAAGGCGCGATACTGAGACCTGCAAGGCCACTGTCAAATTAAAATCCCCAATCAAGAATAATGAAAAAAACAGAAAACTTACGCTCAATGCATAATCACCCGATCAAATCTCTGCGATCACTCTCACGGATTAAATAACCAAAGGACTGTTATCTTGAAACACTTGAGCCGCACTCTCGCCTTGTTTCTAGCCTTCACCTTCTCCCTAAGCGCAATCGCGCTGTCACTTCGATCCGAACAACGTCCCGACGGCACAACTGCCTTGTTGCTCACAAACGAAGCCAGTCCAGAACGGGCTTCCAAGCTCAACCAAGACCCGGCGGTTCGCTCTGCACTCGTTAATTTTTTTGGGTACCAAACCGGAAGTTACACCAATGACAATACGATGATCGTGCAGCAGGTTCTTGAAGCGCTCGATTCGCAGATGGCCACGTTTGTTGATGGCGTGCCTCCCGGCAGAAAAATGATCACCGCCATGGACGACGGTAACAATGGATTTGAGCGCGGCGCATTACTATTGGACGACAAGGGGCATTTGCTCGCCGTAGGATTGGTCAATGGCCACTGCACCGTCAAGTCTCGTGAGGAAGCATTGACTTGTAACGATGCGCCGGAAACAGTGCTGACTATTTTCCAGCCAGAAGGCGCCAAGAAGGCTGACGCTGACTCTTTGATCCCCTGGAGTAAGCAACTGCCTCCTATGATGGCGCTGTGGGCGGAGAGTGATGACCCAGAACGCCGAGCCGCCGCGCAGAAGATTGCCCACGTTGAGTACATCGTGACTCAGCCGAAACAGGGAGCCTGGACTGCGGCTCAATTACCGTCCGATTTTCCAAAAGCGATGCTGGCATTGCTTCCGCAGCAAGCTCACCTGATTGGCGCTGGCGCTCACGGTGTATTTACGACACCGGGTATGGAAGACACGCCAATTGACGGTGACTGGGACAAAATAGCCGGACGCCCTCAGCATGAATATGAGGTCATTCTCAGGACTTTTACCGAATATGCGGATGTTATCGACTTCTATCAGCAGCATGCGAAGGACGCCGAAGTCAGCGGCAACGAGCGCAAAGCACTGGTTGAGGGTCACATTGATGGTGGAACTTACAAGGTAGAAATCACTAATAGAACAGACGAAGGCACAGTAATCACGTTCTCCGCCTGGCGGCAGGAGGTTTGATTCGCGCTTCCTGCAGCAGCCAGACAGCTGTGATCACAGGCGCAAAAAGCAGATCTTTCTAACCGTGCTCAACTGTCGCTTTCCTCCAGTCCGCAGGAAAAAAAATCGCAGCCTAACACTGCGATTTTTTTAAACGATAACTTTAAGCCCCCGCCAACCGCACCTGCCTCTCCAACTCCACCTTCAACCCCGGCTCCAATTTCAACTGCCGTGCCAGTTCATCCAGATAACTCTTCTCCATAAAACTCTCCTCATCCACCAGCATCACACTGGCGATGTACATCTCCGCCGCCATTTCCGGCGTGCTGGCCGCGCGGGCGACGTCGGTGGGGTCGAGGGGTTTGTTGAGTTCGGCGTGGAGCCAGTGTTGCAGCTCCTGGTCGTTGTCGAGTTTGGTGAATTCGCCTTCGATCAGTTCGCGCTCCCGCTCGTCGATGTGGCCGTCGGCCTTGGCGGCGGCGACCAGGGCTTTGAGGATCGCCTGGCTATGTTCTTCGACTTGCGCGGGGGGCAGGCGGTCGAGAGTTTGTGGTTCGCGTTGGGGTGCGCTGCCTTTCTGGGCGTTGTAGCTGCCGTAGGCCTTGTAGGCCAGCACGCCCAGCGCGGCGAGGCCGCCGTAGATGGCGACTTTGCCGCCGACCTTGCGAACTTTTTTGTTGCCGAGCAGCAGGCCCATCGCGCCAGCGGCCAATGCGCCGCCGCCCGCGCCGGAGAGCAGCCCGCCGAGGCCGCTGGAGCCTGACGAGCCGCCGAGCAAGCCGCCCAGTCCGCTGGCAGCCGACTTGTTGGAAGCGCCACCAGTCTTGTTCTGCAGCATTTCCTGCCCGGACTTGAGCAGTTGATCGAGCAATCCACGGGTGTTCATGTTCCGTCTCCAAACAAGGGTTATCCGGATCTAAGGCCCTCAGCCTAGTTCGAAAGTGCCCGAACCCGCCCCGCGAGTGTGCTTCGAGATGTTGCTCAACCAGCAGCCGTGTGGGATGTACAGCCAATCAATCAAACCAACGACGGTTAACGTCTGCTGCTTACGCTGCGTCAAACCGTCATTTTGGTCTTCCGGCCCGGGGGGTATTTCGGGTGCGTCGCCAACGCCCTTCGCGCCGGCTACCACACTCTGCCGAAATCATAAGAACCCGAAAAGCATCATCAAAACAAAAGCTCTGCCTGATCGTGTTTCAACAAGGAAATACGATCGAACAGCCTGATTTTTTCGTTGGCTTTTTGCCTGGCGTGGTCGGACATGACTGCAATCAACTCCTCGAGCTGGCTGACATCTCCGACCACTTTGAATTGCTTTTCCTTGTTGACGAATACAAGAGACTTCTTTTTTCGCGATAACAGTTCAATGACATTGCTGAGCGTACCGGTACTCTTGGCATCCCAGATCATCAAGCCATAATCAGCCGCTTCGGCCATGACCACGTCTTTTTCGGTGAAAAAGGCTCTTGATCCCTTGGTATGTTTTGAGGTCACGGGCCTGGCGGGCCATTGCCCAAGTTTATTCCTGGGCACCGAGCCGCTGCAGAACACCGTTGTTCTGGAAGCTTCGAGACTCAGCAGGTACTCCTGAATGGAGCTATCAGCGCCACCCGCATCACCCACCACCACCTCAAAATCAGACGCAACGATATTATTGATGCGCTCTTTAACCTTAGGATCAAGGTTCTTGATGTTGATAGAGCCAGCAATAAATACAGTGGTCATTGAGTTCATTTCCAGGTTAGTGCCGCTACGTAGATCTTTCCGACCTTTGGATATTTACGTAAAACGGCGCAGGCCGCGTCCATCGACGCCCCACTATCAAACAGATCATCTACTACCAAAACATTCCAGCGCCCGTCAGTAGTGATTTCATCATTGATGCTAAAACTGTTTCCAATCGCAGCAACTTTCTCTGCTTTGGAATGCAGATCCTTGAGCGACTTTCCCGTCGCCGCCTTTCTGAGCAAATCCGAAAAAACCGGCCGCCCGATGATTCGTCCCAACGCCAGGGCAACCTCAGTCACCGGTTGTCGCTGACGGATATTCGAAGCTGGCATAGGCACTACAAACCCGACCTGGTCCAGTCTGGGGACACATTCGTCGCTACGGCTTGAGCAAGTGGGCCGACCTGGTTCCAATCCTTCTGGTACTTGAGCTGGTAGGTTGCCTCACCTATCTCGGTACGCTGATCATCGAAACATGGGTGTCCGCGATCATCGTTGCCCAGCCCTGATCCCAAGGGCCGTTGATCTGCTTGAGGGATACTTTCATCGAATTCTCCGTTATTCATGACAATCTCTTAAGCCCTGAAACCAAGGGCCGAGCATCTGCAGCGACGCGCAAGATCAAACAAATAACGGAAAAAACACCTGCTAGGGGTGGTCACGCTGATGCCTGCACAAAAACAGGCATTTCCTACAGATACGACCTTCCTGAAAAACTCCCATTTCCTACGGCATCATCCCGCTGCTGCCAAAAAACTGTGGCGAGGGAGCAAACTCCCTCGCCACAGGTCAGGTTGATTTATCCGTCCACCGTGGAAGCCAAATGGCTTTCACGGTGACTGCTTCAGCGCTAAAACCGCGAAACACTGCGCATCGCATCCACCAGATAGCGCATGGCGATCCGATCGCTCTCTGACAGCTCTCGATAACGTTCCACCAGTTTCAGTTCCTCGGAGTTGAGGCGGCGTCTTCTGCGCCCGCCGCCCAAGCAAGGGAAGATGCCTAACATTTCGGTGATGCCTTGTATTTTTGCCATGGACGATGTCCTTCTCTATTGAGTCAAGAAACTGCTGAACCTCACATCGCCCTGCCTCTTCGAGCAGCGTCGTGTGCCCCGCCGGCACGAAGGCTTGTATCCGGTCTTGCCCATAGAATAGGAATTAAATCGGCGTTGAAAAGTGGTTTTTAGAGTAATTAATCGAAAAAAGCAGATATGCCCTCTAAATCAGAGAGCCCTGTCAGAAAAATTACAGACATGTCTTGTTTCATTGCCAGATGACACGGTGCAAACAACCCTTTTTGCCCGACAATCGAACCGATTAAGCTAGCGGGCATCTGTTTATAGTCCGTTGCGTTTGGCCGAAGGCATGACCGAACCGTAATTTCCGATCCGACACGTGCCAGGAAAGGCGCGGGATTGCACACGACAGGTTGTATTTATGCACCGCAGGAATTTGCTCAAAGCGTCCATGGCCATTGCGGCCTATACCGGTCTTTCCGCGTCGGGCCTGTTGGCCGCTCGCGCCTGGGCGGCCAATGGTGGCGCCGCCGATGGCGAGGCTCAGGCCTTCGATTTCGAGTCGTTGAAGCGTCAGGCCAAGCAGCTCGCCGGCAATGCCTATCAGGATACGAAACAGGTATTGCCGCCGACCCTGGCGACAATGACTCCACAGAATTTCAACGCGATCCGCTACGACGGCGAGCATTCCCTGTGGAAGGAGAACAAAGGCCAGCTGGACGTACAGTTCTTCCATGTCGGCATGGGTTTCCGTCAACCGGTGCGCATGTACAGCGTTGATCCGAAGACACGCATGGCTCGCGAAGTGCATTTCCGTCCGGCGCTGTTCAATTACGAGAACACTTCGGTCGACACCCAGCAGCTCAAGGGCGACCTGGGTTTCGCCGGTTTCAAACTGTTCAAGGCGCCGGAGCTGGATCGCCATGACGTGGTGTCGTTTCTCGGCGCCAGCTATTTCCGCGCAGTCGACGCCACTGGCCAATATGGCCTCTCCGCACGCGGCCTGGCCATCGACACCTACGCTAAGAAGCGCGAGGAGTTTCCCGACTTCACCAAGTTCTGGTTCGAAACGCCGGATAAAAACGCCACGCGTTTTGTGGTCTACGCCCTGCTCGACTCGCCGAGCGCCACAGGCGCCTATCGCTTCGACATCGATTGCCAGGCCGAGCGCGTGGTCATGGAAATCGACGCGCACATCAACGCTCGAACCACCATCGAGCAACTCGGCGTGGCGCCGATGACCAGCATGTTCAGCTGCGGCACCCACGAACGGCGCATGTGCGACACCATTCACCCGCAAATCCACGACTCCGATCGCCTGGCCATGTGGCGCGGCAATGGCGAGTGGATCTGCCGTCCGTTGAACAACCCGGCGACGCTGCAATTCAACGCATTTGCCGACAAGGACCCGAAGGGCTTTGGCCTGGTGCAGACCGATCACGAATTCGCCAACTATCAGGACACTGTCGACTGGTACAGCAAACGCCCGAGCCTGTGGGTAGAACCTACAACCGCCTGGGGCGAAGGCTCTATCGATCTGCTGGAAATTCCTACAACCGGCGAGACGCTGGATAACATCGTCGCGTTCTGGACGCCGAAGAAACCAGTGGCTGCCGGTGATTCGCTGAATTACGGTTACAAGCTGTACTGGAGCGCACTGCCACCGGTGGGCACGCCACTGGCACGGGTGCACGCGACGCGTTCGGGCATGGGCGGCTTCACCGAGGGCTGGGCGCCGGGTGAGCACTACCCGCCGGTCTGGGCCCGGCGTTTTGCCGTGGACTTCACCGGTGGCGGCCTCGAGCGCCTGCCACAGGGCACCGGGATCGAGCCCGTGATCACTTGCTCCAACGGCAAGGTGCAGGACTTCAGCGTGCTGGTGCTGGATGACATCAAGGGTTATCGGATTCTGTTCGATTGGTACCCGACCAATGACAGCGTCGAGCCAGTGGAACTGCGCTTGTTCATTCGCACCAACGATCGCACGTTGAGCGAGACCTGGCTGTACCAGTATTTCCCGCCGGCGCCGGACAAGCGTAAATATCCTTGAGGTTCTAAGGCGGCTGTTCTGGCGTCATTCGCGAGCAGGCTCGCTCCCACAGGGGTCAGCATTCCTATTTTGGGAGCGAGCCTGCTCGCGAAGAGGCCCGCCTGACATCGCAAACTTGTGCCGAATAGAAAAGCCCCGACCATCACCGGCTCGGGGCTTTTGCTTTCCAGCCTTCGATCAATCGCGCAAATCAGACTCATGAATCGGCTGATCGCGATGGGTCGCGCGCTGATACTGCGCCGGCCACACCGCCTTGCGCCCGCCCAGATCATCATCGGCGTGCAGCGGCCAGTACGGATCACGCAGCAACTCGCGGGCGAGGAAAATGATATCGGCCTGACAGGTGCGCAGAATGTGCTCGGCCTGCGCAGGCTCGGTGATCATTCCGACAGTGCCAGTGGCAATGCCTGACTCCTTGCGTACACGCTCGGCGAAGCGCGTCTGATAACCCGGCCCGACCGGAATCTCCGCGTTGGCCGCAGTCCCGCCCGACGACACGTCGATCAGATCCGCGCCAAGGGTGTGCAGACGCCGCGCCAGCTCCACGGTCTCATCCGGATTCCAGCCATCTTCAACCCAATCGGTCGCCGAAACGCGGACGAATACCGGCAGTTCTTCCGGCCACACCGCCCTCACCGCTTCTGTGACCTGCAGCACCAGACGGATGCGATTCTCGAACGAACCACCGTACTGATCGCGGCGTTGATTGCTCAGCGGCGACAGAAACTGATGCAGCAGATAGCCATGCGCGGCATGTACCTCAACCACGCTGAAACCGGCCGTCAGCGCGCGTTTGGCCGCGTCGACGAAGGCCTGGATCACTTCAGCGATCTGTCCTTCATCCAGCTGTTTCGGCTGCGTATGCTGCGGATCGAAAGCAATCGGCGATGGCCCGACCGGGGTCCAGCCGCCATCTTCGGGTTTGACGCTGCCATGCTTGCCGATCCACGGCCGGTGAGTGCTGGCCTTGCGCCCGGCATGGGCCAGTTGAATACCGGCGACCGCGCCCTGGGCGGTGATGAAGCGGGTGATGCGTTGCAGCGGAGCGATCTGTTCGTCATTCCACAGGCCGAGGTCTTCGGCGGTAATGCGCCCGTCGGCAGTGACCGCCGTGGCTTCGGTGAAAACCAGCCCGGCACCGCCCACCGCGCGGCTGCCCAAGTGCACCAGATGCCAGTCGTTGGCCAGGCCGTCGACGCTGGAGTACTGGCACATCGGCGACACGGCAATGCGGTTGGGGAGGGTCAGTTGGCGAAGGGTAAAGGGTTCAAGCAGCAGACTCATGGGGCACCTCTCGAATCAGTGGGCAGGCTCCAGGGTTCTGTTTGAAAAGTCGACGAGTGACAGAAAAAGGGTGCAGCACCCGCCCCCGCGGGCAAAAATTCGACAAGACGTCACAAGGCCAATCAAGCAGTGCTTAGAGCCTAGTCGACAACCGGGAATGACGGAGGGTTCAGAGTAATTCAGTGTGTGAAAGGACACTTTCGCGAGCAGGCTCGCTCCCACAAAACTGCACCGTACCTGTGGGAGCGAGCCTGCTCGCGAATGGCGTCAGCGCGGTTCGATGTGAGCAATCATCAACTGCACAGTCTCGTTGCCACGAAACTCGTTAACGTCAAGTTTGTAGGCCAACTCGACCCACTGAATCGTCGGGTTCGGCCAGATATCCCGATCGATCCCAAACGCGATGCCATCGAGTTTCACCGAGCCGCATTCGCTTTTCAGCACCACTTTCAAATGCCGTTCGCCAACCACGCGCTGCTCGACCAGCTGAAACACGCCATGAAACAGCGGCTCGGGAAAATGCTGACCCCACGGCCCGGCGTGGCGCAAGGCGCGGGCCAGTTCGAGGTGGAACTCTTCGACGGCCAGCGTGCCGTCCGACAACATGCGCCCGGTGAGGTCTTCCTCGCGAAGTTGCCTACGCACTTCGGCGTCGAATGCCTCGGCGAACAGCGGAAAATTCTCCTGCGGCAAGGTCAGACCAGCGGCCATCGCGTGACCACCATATTTGGCGATCAGGTTTGGATGCTGCGCCGCGACCACGCTCAGCGCATCACGTATATGGAAGCCCTGCACCGAACGACCGGAGCCCTTGAGCAAGCCATCACCAGCATCGGCGAAGGCAATGGTCGGGCGAAAATAGCGTTCTTTCATGCGCGAAGCGAGAATGCCGATCACACCCTGGTGCCACTCCGGATCGAACAGGCACAGACCAAACGGCATCGATTCGACCGGCAGATCCTTGAGCTGCGCCAGGGCTTCACGCTGCATGCCCTGCTCGATGGATTTGCGATCCTGGTTCATGCCGTCCAGTTGTGCAGCCATTTCCCGGGCCAGATTGGCGTCGGCGGTGAGCAGGCATTCGATGCCCAGGCTCATGTCGTCCAAGCGTCCTGCGGCGTTGAGGCGCGGGCCGACGATAAAGCCAAGATCGGTGGAAGTGATCCGCGCCGCCTCTCGCTTGGCGACTTCGAGGATCGCCTTGATCCCCGGCCGCGCCCGCCCGGCGCGAATCCGCTCCAGACCTTGATGCACGAGGATACGGTTGTTGGCATCCAGCGGCACCACGTCCGCGACGCTACCCAGCGCTACCAGATCCAGCAGCTCGCCAATGTTCGGTTGCGGTTTGCTCTCGTACCAGCCGAGGCTGCGCAGGCGCGCGCGCAAGGCCATCAATACATAGAAAATCACCCCGACGCCGGCCAGTGCCTTGCTCGGAAACTCGCAGCCCGGCTGGTTCGGATTGACCAACGCGTCGGCCTGCGGCAGTTCATCGCCGGGCAAGTGGTGGTCGGTGATCAGCACTTTCAGCCCGGCGCGCCTGGCCGCCGCGACGCCTTCGACACTGGAAATGCCGTTGTCGACGGTGATCAACAATTGCGGTTCGCGGGTCAACGCAACTTCGACGATTTCCGGAGTCAGGCCATAGCCGTATTCGAAACGGTTCGGCACCAGATAATCGACATGCGCCGCGCCCAACAGGCGCAAACCGAGCACACCGACGGTGCTGGCGGTGGCGCCGTCCGCGTCGAAGTCTCCGACGATCAGAATGCGCTGGCGTTGCTCCAGTGCCGTCACCAGCAGGTCCACCGCCGCATCGATGCCTTTGAGCTGCTGAAACGGGATCAAGCGCGCCAGACTTTTGTCCAGCTCCGCCTCCGACTGCACGCCCCGCGCCGCGTAAAGCCGGGTCAGCAGTGGCGGCAGATCACCGAGAAAAGGCAGTGTGGCAGGCAGTTGGCGAGGTTCGATACGCATGGGGTGACGGAGGCTTCTCTTTGATTCGTGGGAAATATCGACGGTGCCGCGACTTAGCCGCGCTCACCTTGCAGCCATTGCAACTGGACTTCGTGCTGACCGCGATCGTCGGTGACGAAGATCGTGCCTTCGCTGATCATCACGTCCCACTTGATGACGCGCGGCATGTCCTTGGCCAGAGTTTCCAGCACTTCCTGCGGGACGGCAGCGATGTTGACGTTTTTCAGATTCTTGATCGCCGGGATCACCTTGGTTTCCCATACGCGCAGACTGCCGTAGGCCAGCAGGCTGGTGCGTTCGGTGCGGCGCGAGCACCAGGTCAGGCGGTCGGCGTCCGGCTGGCCGACTTCGATCCAGTGCAGGACGCGGTCATCCAGGCTCTTTTCCCACAAGGCCGGTTCATCCACGTCTGACAGACCACGGCCGAACGACAGCTGCTCGTTATACCAGAGCGCGTAGGCCAGCAGCCGCACGGTCATGCGCTCTTCGGTCTCCGAAGGATGACGGGCGATGGTCTGCTTGACGCTCTCGTAGACGCTGCGGTCGAGGTCGGTGAGGTTCAGTTCAAATTTGTAGGTAGTGGACGGCTGGGCCATGAACGGGCTTCTTGATACGAGGAAAGTCGGCAAGTCTAACCGATGCCACAGGCAATCATCGAATTGATGGCGATCAAGCTGCGGCGTCGGACAGCCGGCTATGTTAAAACCCTCTATCCGCTCAGCCTTGTCCTACAGGATTTCGCATGCCGTTCACCAGCAAACCGCTCTCGGGTCTGAAAGTCATTGAATTGGGTACGCTGATCGCCGGGCCGTTTGCCTCGCGCATCTGCGGCGAATTCGGCGCCGAAGTGATCAAGATCGAATCGCCGGACGGCGGCGATCCCCTGCGCAAATGGCGCAAGTTGTACGAAGGCACCTCCCTGTGGTGGTTCGTCCAGGCGCGCAACAAGAAGTCCCTGACCCTCAATCTGAAACACCCCGACGGCTTGGCGATCCTGAAACAGCTGCTTGGCGAAGCCGACATCCTCATCGAAAACTTCCGCCCCGGCGTGCTGGAAAAACTCGGCCTGAGCTGGGAAACCTTGCATGCGCTGAACCCGAAACTGGTGATGGTGCGCCTGTCCGGTTTTGGCCAGACCGGGCCAATGAAGGATCAGCCAGGCTTCGGCGCGGTTGGCGAATCCATGGGCGGCCTGCGGTACATCACCGGTTTCGAGGATCGGCCGCCGGTGCGCACCGGGATTTCCATCGGCGATTCAATTGCCGCGCTGTGGGGCGTGATTGGTGCGTTGATGGCTTTGCGTCATCGTGAGGTCAATGGCGGACTTGGCCAAGTGGTCGACGTCGCCCTGTATGAGGCGATTTTCGCGATGATGGAAAGCATGGTGCCGGAGTTCGACGTCTTCGGTTTCATCCGCGAGCGCAGCGGCAACATCATGCCGGGCATCACGCCCTCTTCGATCCACACCAGCGCCGACGGCAAGCATGTGCAGATCGGCGCCAATGGCGATGCAATCTTCAAACGGTTCATGCAGGTCATCGGGCGCGACGACCTGGCGAACGACCCGGCACTGGCCAGCAATGACGGCCGCGACAGTCGTCGCGACGAGTTGTATGGCGTGATTGATCGCTGGGTCAATTCCTTACCGCTGCAGACCGTTCTCGACTTGCTCAATCAGGCCGACGTACCGGTCAGCCGGATCTTCAGCGCCGAGGACATGTTCAACGATCCGCAATACCTGGCGCGGGAGATGTTCCTGCATGCCAAGCTGCCGGACGGCAAGGATTTCAAGATGCCCGGCATCGTGCCGAAACTCTCCGAAACGCCGGGTTCGTCGGAATGGGTCGGACCACAGCTTGGCGAACACACCGCGCAGGTGCTTGGCGAACTGGGCTACGACGCAGCGCAGATCGCCAGGTTGCGTGAAGACGGAGCCATTTAAGCACCGCTGAGCATTCTGGTTTTCGCGCAACCCAATGCGCCGTGAGCAAACGCCAGGCAAAAAGAAACCCCGAGAAGTGGGGAGACGACTCGGGGTTAAACGTGGTCTGCTTCGAGACCCGTAGCAGCAAGCGACAAGCACCGGAGCACAATGCTTGATCCTGCTGTTATGGGGTCTGACTGACAGGGATGCAGGAAGGTTCCCACAAAACATATTTCATCTTTACAGGGCCGGACGCTTGTCCAGTGCCGCATTGCGCAACGCCGCGATGACGCAGGGTTCCAGCCGTCCTTCGGCGATCATCACGTCGCGGTGCAGGCCGTCCACCACATCTGTCAGCAAGCGCTTGTCGCTCAACTGGGCCTGATTGAATTCGCGTTCCACCACAATGGCGCCGCTGCTGTTCTTCAGCGTCACCAGACATTCACCATGGCTGCCGCGAGGGGTCAGCGTCACCTGATACGGGCTCAGAGCCTCACCGAGCAATAGACTGATACTTTCCATCTCGATCTCCACTCAATAGTCCGAAAACACAGTGCCTGGGGCGTGTTCACATTAAATGACCACCGGCCCGAGAAGAAAGTTCTGCCTCTCACGCCCCAATCTCGTGGGGGCTGCGTCTGACAGAGCATGCACGGCGAAGATGACAGAAAAATAACCGTCCCCTTCAGGCCTCGATGAGTTCCGGCGGCGAGATCAGATAACTGTCCAGCAGGCCCCTCATCAACACTGCCGAGACCGGCGTTTGCAGACGCCCCAGCAGGCGCAGTCGTTGTTGGCGAAGCACCGGTTCCAGGTCAGTCAACAGGCTCTGCGCGACCGACCCCAGCAGAATCAGCGCCCGTGCCTCATGGTGCGCGGCCAGATGGTGGATCAGGGCCAGGCCATCCCCACCCCTGAGTTGCGGATCGCAAATGGCGATATCGACCGCACCGCGGTGTCCCAGGGAACATAAGGCTGACGCTAACGAGGGGGCGGTCAGGACGTCGTAGATGCCGATGGCATTGAGCATTTGATGCAATGCCATCAGCTGGAACGGATTGGGTTCAAGAATCAGGACTTTAAGCGAGCGCATGGGCGACCTCTGGAGCGATCATCGCGGACTCTCACCGCAGTTGTCGTCCACTCTAGGCCAGGCGTCTTAAGCCTCCCATCAGAAAAGTAGTCGCGTCTTGCAGGACATTTCCCTTCTTCAATGCAGACATCGGCAGCCGCTCTCAGTCCGGCGTTGAGTGATGTCGGTCCAGCCACCCAACAAGCCGCGCAATTTGCCGTCACCGCTGTAAAACGGCACCGTCCACTGATAGACCTCACGTGGGCCGCCATTGAATAGCAGCTCGCGCTTGCTGAAGCGCGACTTGCGAGTCTGCAGCTGCGCGATGAACTCATCGTGCAGCATCCGCGCGGTCGTTTCGGGAAACGCATCGACCTCGATCAACAACCGCCCCTGCATCTGGTCCAGGCGCACCGACAGCGCCTCTTCGTAACTGCGGTTGCAGATGATCAGACGCCCCTGGAGATCGCGCACGAACACCGGATCCGGCATGGAATCGATCAGGGCATGTTGAAACGCCAACTGATCACCCAACTCCTTCTCCGCCTCACAGCGCAACTTGATCACCGCCGCCAGACGCCTGTTCCACACCAGCGACAGTATCCCGAAAACACCGATCACCCCCATCGCCCAGCATCCCCATTCAACCAACTGCTGCCAGATCGATGGCACGGGCGCCGGTGAAATGCCTTCGAGCCACTTAAGCCGGATCGCTCGCAACTCAGCGGCCGGGAAAGCTTCCAGTGCCTTGTTGAGAATACTCAGCAGCTCGGGCATGCCTTTTCGTACAGCCAGGTGATCGGCTTCCCACTTGCCCTCCACCAAGCCACCGACTTTGAGCATGCCCAGCGGATAGAGCTGCGCGCCGATTTCGTTTTCGATCGTGGCGTAGGCTTCACCACTTTCAACCAGCGCCCGGGCTTCGGCGTAGGTTTTCACTGAGCGTATTTCAATCGAAGGGAAATCACGCCGAATCACATCTTCCAGTGCGTGCCGGGCAGGTAGCACCAACACGCGCCTCGCCAGTTGCTCGAAAGAGTCCACCACTGGCGCGTCCGCATGGCCGACAAAAACCCAGCCCGCACCACCGAAAGCGTGGCTGAAATCAAGGAACAGCTTGCGATCATCGCTCATGGCCAGGGTCGTACTGATGTCCGCAACCCCGCTTTGCAGGCGTTCGAGCATGTGGTCGGTGGAAAAGGATTCCTGATGCTCGAATTGCAGCCCGGTCATCGCGGTGACACGCTTGAGCACATCGTTGTTCAGACCGTTCCACTGCCCGTGCTCGTCCTGAAACAGATACAGCGGGTATTGCACTGATGCCACTGTCACCTTCGGGTTTTCGCGAATCCATTGACGTTCGCGTGCGTCCAGTTCGACAGGCTGCACATTGACGGGCGCATTCGCCTGATCAAGTACCATTTGCGCTGCCATGGCGCTGTGCATCCACCCCAGCACCGCCGACAAAAACAACCAGCCCAGTGCCGGTTTCAAACCTCTGTAAAACAGCATTGCCATTTCCTTCGTGATCGACTCACCCGTCCTTCGTGGGTGAAAACCCGAGCAGTGTGGCAGCAGAAACAAAAAAGCCCGTCAGGAGACGGGCTTCAAAATGTGACAGCTTTTTCAGGCTTAGAGTGGCTTGCCGCGGTTGCCATGCTGGCTGACAAAGGCTTGCACGGCTTTCAGGTCGTTCGGCAGAACCGTGCAGCGCTCGTTTCGCTCAAACAAATCAGAAAGATGTGCAGGTAGTTCGAGCGCTTTTCCTACACCCGCTTTCTCCACTGCCTCGGGAAACTTGACCGGATGGGCAGTGCCCAGAATCACCATCGGGATGTCCAGACTGCGACGGCACTCGCGCGCGGCTTTGACGCCGATGGCGGTGTGCGGATCGAGGACTTCACCGGTCTGCTCGTAGACTTCGGCGATGGTTTCACAGGTCTGGGCGTCATCCACCGCCAGCGAATCAAACAGTTTGCGCGCTTCGGTCCAGCGCTCTTGTTCGACGCTGAAGCTGCCGTCCTTTTTGAACGAGCCCATCAGGCCGGCAATCGCCGCACCATTGCGACCATGCAGGTCGAACAGCAGGCGTTCAAAGTTGGACGAAACCATGATGTCCATCGACGGCGACAAGGTCGCGTGCAGGGTTTCCTTGACGTACTGGTTGCCGCTCATGAAGCGGTGCAGGATGTCGTTGCGGTTGGTTGCGACGATCAACTGGTTGATCGGCAGGCCCATGTTGCGTGCCAGGTAACCGGCGAAGATGTCGCCGAAGTTGCCGGTGGGTACCGAGAACGACACCGAACGCGCCGGACCGCCCAACTGCAGGGCCGCATGGAAGTAGTAAACGATCTGGGCCATGATCCGCGCCCAGTTGATCGAGTTCACCGCCACCAGACGCGTGCCTTTGAGGAAGCTCTGGTCGGCGAAGCTGTTCTTGACCATTTCCTGGCAGTCATCGAAGTTGCCTTCGATGGCGATGTTGTGGATGTTCTCGCCGAAGATCGTCGTCATCTGCCGACGCTGCACCTCAGATACGCGCTGGTGCGGGTGCAGGATGAAGATGTCGACGTTCTCGCAGTGCTTACAGCCTTCGATGGCCGCCGAACCGGTATCACCGGAAGTGGCGCCGACGATCACCACGCGCTCGCCGCGCTTTTCCAGCACGTAATCGAGCAGACGCCCCAGCAGTTGCAGGGCGAAGTCCTTGAACGCCAGGGTCGGACCGTGGAACAGCTCCAGCACCCACTCGTTGCCGTTCAACTGACGCAGTGGCGCAACGGCACTGTGGGCGAACACACCGTAGGTTTCTTCGAGGATCTTCTTGAAATCGGCATCCGGGATACTGCCGGTTACGAACGGGCGCATCACCCGGAAGGCCAGTTCGTGATAGGGCAGACCGGCCCAGGAGGCGATCTCTTCCTGAGTGAAACGTGGCAGGTTTTCCGGGACGTACAGACCGCCATCGGTCGCAAGACCGGCCAGCAGGACGTCTTCGAAATTCAGGGCCGGTGCCTGGCCGCGGGTACTGATATATCGCATTTTTTCAAACCTTCGGTTTGAGCTGCAAGCTGCAAGCTGCAAGCTGCAAGTAAAAGCCAGACTGCTTCTCTCTTGCCGCTTGCCGCCCGAAGCTTGCCGCTGCTTTTAGTTCAAGTGTTCGACGCGGATCCGTACAACCGGGCCGTCGACGCCAGCCAGTGCTTCCAGCGCAGTGATCGCATCGTTGATACGTTGCTCGACCACGCGGTGGGTCAGCAGGATCATCGGCACAAGGCCGTCATGCTCTTCGACTTCCTTCTGCATGATCGATTCGATATTGATGCCGCGCTCCGACAGGATGCTCGCCACCTGAGCCAGTACGCCCGGGTGGTCCTTGGCGTGAATGCGCAGGTAGTAAGCGCTTTCGCATGCTTCGATCGGCAGGATCGGATGTGCCGACAGCGAGTCCGGCTGGAAGGCCAGGTGCGGCACGCGGTTTTCCGGGTCGGAAGTCATCGCGCGAACCACGTCGACCAGATCGGCGATCACCGACGAAGCGGTTGGCTCCATGCCAGCGCCGGCACCATAGAACAGCGTCGAACCGGCGGCGTCACCGTTGACCATCACTGCGTTCATCACCCCGTTGACGTTGGCGATCAGGCGATCGGCCGGGATCAGCGTCGGGTGTACGCGCAACTCGATGCCGGCGTCAGTGCTGCGCGCCACACCGAGGTGCTTGATGCGATAGCCCAGCGCTTCGGCATAGTTGACGTCGGCGGTGGTCAGTTTGGTGATGCCTTCGGTGTATGCCTTGTCGAATTGCAGCGGAATACCGAACGCAATCGACGCCAGAATGGTCAGCTTGTGCGCGGCATCGATGCCTTCGACGTCGAAGGTCGGGTCGGCTTCGGCATAACCCAGCGCCTGCGCTTCGGCCAGCACGTCTTCGAACGTACGGCCCTTCTCGCGCATTTCGGTGAGGATGAAGTTGCCGGTGCCATTGATGATCCCGGCGACCCAGTTGATACGGTTGGCGGACAGGCCTTCGCGGATCGCCTTGATCACCGGAATGCCACCGGCCACCGCGGCCTCGAACGCCACGATCACGCCTTTCTCGCGGGCCTTGGCGAAAATTTCATTACCGTGAACGGCAATCAGTGCCTTGTTCGCGGTGACCACATGCTTGCCATTCTCGATGGCCTTGAGTACCAGCTCGCGGGCAACGGTGTAGCCGCCCATCAGCTCTATGACGATGTCGATCTCAGGGTTCGTGGCCACTTCGAAGACATCGTTGGTAATCGCAATACCGGTCGTCTGGAACTGAGGCTTTGGCGTGCGCGTGGCAATTTGTGCCACTTCGATTCCACGCCCGGCACGACGAGCAATTTCCTCGGCGTTGCGCTGAAGTACGTTGAAGGTACCGCCACCGACGGTCCCTAACCCACAGATGCCTACTTTGACCGGATTCACTGTGAACTCCCCATGAAACGGCCGACGCAGGGTCGGCCGGAAAACAACCGCGTGCTCGCGGCTCTCTGTTGATGGCCCGGCGTTGTTGCTGCCGGACCACGATCGTCAACGGCTGCCCGTGACGATGCGAATTACTTCGCGCCCAGCGCCAGTTTGGCGACTTGTGGCGCAGGCTGGTAGCCCGGAATGACCTGGCCGTCAGCCAAAACGATGGCCGGTGTGCCGTTCACGCCGATCGACTGACCGAGGGCGAACTGCCTGGAAACCGGGTTATCGCACTTGGCGGCCTTGATTTCCTTGCCATCGACCATTTTGTCCATGGCAGCTTTCTTGTCTTTCGAACACCACACCGCTTGCAGCTGTTCGTCGCCCGGCGAATTCAGGCCCTGGCGCGGGAATGCCACGTAGCGCACTTCGATGCCGCGCTTGTTCAGCTCGGGCACTTCGGCGTGCAGTTTGTGGCAATACGGGCAGGTGGTGTCGGTGAACACGGTGATGTGCGATTTGGTCTCGCCCACCGCCGGGTAGACCACGGTTTCGGCGACCGGAATGGCATTGATCAGTTTGGAAATGCCCAGGCGTTCGGTCTTCTCGGTCAGGTTGACCGGTTTGCCGCTCTCCAACTGGTACAGGTTGCCCTGCACGATGTACTGGCCATCGGCGCTCGCGTAGAGCACGCGACTGCCTTTGAGTTTGACTTCGTACATGCCGGGCAACGGGCTGGCATTGATGCTTTCGACCGGAACCTCGAGTTCGAGTTTTTCCAGGCTTTGACGAATGGCTTTGTCGGCCGCGTCGTCGGCGACGGCAAAGGTGCTCACCAGCGCAATAGCGGCGGCGGCGAAAATCTGGGTCAGACGCATGAGTACTCCTGAGGGCGGGCCAATGAAACGATCAGAACGCCCGTGCGAAACACCGGGTCATAACCGTCCATCGTGCAAACCGGGAAAGCCTAACACATAAGGCCGCGAGGGCCGAATGCGCCTGTCGCCACACATTTGAACGTCACCGCAGAATCCTTGTAGGAGTGAGCCTGCTCGCGATAGCGGTAGTCCTGCCGACACGGCTTTGACTAACAGACCGCTATCGCGAGCAGGCTCACTCCTACAAGGGTTTGGTGTTCAGCCGCGGGGGTGGTGTTTGGCGTGCAAGTCCTGCAGGCGGGCGCGGGCGACGTGGGTATAAATCTGCGTGGTGGAAAGGTCGCTGTGGCCAAGCAGCATCTGCACCACGCGCAAGTCCGCGCCATGGTTGAGCAGGTGCGTGGCAAACGCGTGGCGCAAGGTATGCGGAGACAGCGACTTGTTGATCCCGGCGACCTTGGCCTGGTGCTTGATCCGGTGCCAGAACGTCTGCCGGGTCATCTGCTCGCCGCGCTGGCTGGGGAACAGCACATCGCTGGGGCGGCCACCGAGCAATTCCTGACGGCCATCACGCATATAACGCTCGACCCAGACAATCGCCTCCTCGCCCATCGGCACCAGCCGTTCCTTGCTGCCCTTGCCCATCACCCGCAATACGCCCTGGCGCAGGTTGACCTGCTCCAGCGTCAGGCTGATCAGTTCGGTCACGCGCAAACCACAGGCATACAACACTTCCAGCATCGCGCGGTCACGCTGGCCGATGGCGTCACTCAAATCCGGCGCCTTGAGCAGCGCGTCGACATCGGCTTCCGAAAGCGACTTGGGTAACGGCCTGCCCAGTTGTGGCATGTCGACGCGTAACGTCGGATCGACACTGATCAGCTTTTCCCGCAGCAGATAGCGATAAAAGCCACGCACCCCGGAGAGAAATCTGGCGGTCGAGCGCGGCTTGTAGTTCTGCTCCAGACGCCACGCCAGGTGATCGAGGATCAACTCTCGGCCGGCATTGATCAGCTCGAGATTCTTCTCCTGCAACCAGCCGTTGAACAGCGCGAGATCGCTGCGATAGGCGTCGCGGGTATTGTCGGAGAGGCCTTTTTCCAGCCATAAAGCGTCGAGGAATTGATCAATCAGCAGATGGTCGATGGCAGGCATGGGGGCTCGGGCAGGCTGCTTTTCGCGCGGCGTGCAAATAGTCAGTAAAGGGGCGCCAGTCTTTCATAGCCGGCCAGTTCAAGAAACAGGCAGCTTCATTAAACGAGGCGCGTGCAAGGCGTCCGGTAAATCGCAGGCAACAAAAAAGCAGCCCGTAGGCTGCTTTTTTCTGCATCGGAAGCTGGGCTTAAGCCAGTTTTTCCTTGATGCGGGCTGCTTTACCCGACAGGTCGCGCAGGTAGTACAGCTTGGCTTTACGTACGTCACCGCGACGTTTAACAGCCATGCTGTCGATCTGCGGGGAGTAGGTCTGGAAAGTACGTTCTACGCCAACACCGTTGGAGATTTTACGAACGGTGAACGCACTGTTCACGCCGCGGTTACGCTTGGCGATTACAACGCCTTCGAACGCTTGCAGACGGGAACGATCGCCTTCCTTCACTTTCACCTGAACGACAATAGTGTCGCCTGGGGCGAAGGTAGGGATTTCTTTGGTCATCTGCTCTGCTTCGAGTGCAAGGATGATTTTGTTGGTCATGCTGTGCTCCTAAGGTAAATCGTTCGATCTACCATCGATACGTTGTTAACTATCGTCCCGCTCGCGGATGTATTCCTCGAGCAGCTTCTTCTCTTCTCCAGAAAGCGAGCGGCTTTCCAGAAGATCGGCGCGTCGTTCATAGGTCCGACCAAGGGACTGCTGTAAACGCCAACGCCGGATATGCGCGTGATTGCCACTCAGCAACACGTCGGGAACACGCTGATCCGCATACACCTCCGGTCGGGTGTAGTGCGGGCAATCCAGCAGACCATCCGTAAAGGAATCTTCCTCAGCGGAATCCGCATGCCCTAAAGCTCCAGGCAGCAGTCGTGTAACCGCATCGATCAGGACCATGGCCGGCAGCTCGCCGCCAGACAGTACATAGTCGCCAATCGACCACTCTTCATCGACATGAGCCTCAATAAAGCGCTCGTCAATGCCTTCGTAGCGGCCGGCAATCAGGATCAATGCATCCGATTGTGCCAGCTCGCGTACCGCCGACTGAGTCAGTTGACGGCCTTGGGGGGACAGGTAAATCACCTTCGCCGCCTCCCCGGCTGCTGCCTTGGCCTGGGCCAGAGCATCTTCCAGGGGCTTGATCTTCATCACCATGCCCGGACCACCGCCAAACGGGCGATCGTCCACAGTGTGATGCCGATCCGTCGTGTAATCTCGCGGATTCCAACAGGTCAGCTGCAAGAGCCCCTGTTTGACCGCACGACTGGTGATGCCGTAATCGCCAATGGCGGAAAACATCTCGGGAAACAGACTGATCACTTCTACGCGCAAGTTAGCCACGTTCAGAAATCCGCGTCCCAATCCACCTTCATCTCGCCCGCTTCCAGGTCGACGGCCAACACGCATTGCTCCGTATAGGGCAACAGGCGTTCGCGATCATCCAGGCTGCCAGCGCAAGGCTTGACGACCATTACATCATTGGCGCCGGTTTCCAGAAGATGATCGATTTTCCCGAGCAATTGCCCAAGAGTGTCGATGACCTTCAGACCTTCCAACTGGTACCAGTAGTACTCGCCTTCGGTCAATTCAGCGAACAGGTTGCGCGGCACGCAGATCTCATAACCGGCCAGAAGACGAGCTTCTTCACGATCATCGAGACCCTTGAGCTTGGCGACCAGAAACTTGTCGCTCCCGCGTCCACTGACCAGCTCGACCTGTTTGACATTGCCTTCGCGCTTGAGCGTCCAGGTTTTGTACTGCAACAGGTTTTCAGTCGGATCAGTAAAGGAATAAACCTTCACTTCGCCGCGAACGCCATGAACAGAATAAATTTTGCCAATAACGATCAAATCATCGGCAGGGGCTGGCGTCGCGTTCATATTGCTCAGGCCGCAGCCTTGGCAGATTCCTTCAACAACTGAGCAACGCGCTCAGAAGGTTGTGCACCAACGCTCAGCCAGTAGGCAACGCGCTCTTGGTTCACGGACAGACGGATTTCCTGACCACGGGCAACAGGGTTGAAGAAACCAACCTGTTCTTTGTGGGAGCCGTCACGCGGGTTACGCGAGTCGGTTACGGTCAGGTGGTAAAACGGGCGCTTTTTGGAGCCGCCAAGGGCAAGACGGATTGTTAGCATGTGAACATCGTTCCTGTAGTCGGTGCTGCAAATCTAAATGCACAGCGGGCATGGGTGCCCGAAAGGCCGCATATTCTAAGGAATATCCGGACTTTTGCAAATGCCTTTTTCCGGCGCCCATGGCATGCCGTGCAGATTTGCATAGAGAGCCGTCGATGAAAACGGCCAGTCAGCTCCCGCCGAGTGCGGGTTTGCTGTTGATCCTGCTTCCTTGCAGGGTCTGCGCCGGTGCGACGACCGGCGCGGATCTTGTGCCCGCCTTACCCATTTCTCTCGCCATATATAAGAAGAATGGATCAGACAGAACGTCTTACATCTTCGGCATGCCGCCGCCGGGCAACATACCGCCCATGCCGCGCATCATTTTTGCCATACCGCCCTTGGCGGTGAATTTCTTCATCATCTTCTGCATCTGCTTGTGCTGCTTGATCAAGCGGCCGATGTCCTGCACCTGCGTGCCGGAACCCATGGCGATCCGACGCTTGCGCGAACCGCTGATCAGCTCAGGGTCGCGGCGCTCGGCCGGGGTCATGGAATTGATGATGGCTTCCATCTGCTTGAATTGCTTCTCTGCGGCGTTCTGGGCATTGCCCATTTGCGACAGGTTGACGCCGCCGATGCTCGGCAGTTTGTCCATGAGCCCGCCCAGGCCACCCATGTTCTTCATCTGTTGCAGCTGATCGCGGAAGTCTTCGAGGTCGAAGCCCTTGCCCTTCTTCAGCTTCTTGGCCAGTTTGTCGGCCTTGTCTTTATCGAGGGTCGCTTCAGCCTGTTCGATCAGGCTGAGCACGTCGCCCATGCCGAGGATCCGCGAGGCGATCCGCTCAGGATGGAACGGGTCGAGCGCCTCGCTCTTCTCGCCCATACCGATGAACTTGATCGGCTTGCCGGTGATGGCGCGCACCGACAGCGCGGCACCGCCACGGGCGTCGCCGTCGACCTTGGTCAGGATCACACCGGTCAGCGGCAGCGCATCGCCAAAGGCCTTGGCCGTGTTGGCGGCGTCCTGACCAGTCATGGCGTCGACCACGAACAGGGTTTCCACCGGGTTGATCGCGGCGTGCAACGCCTTGATCTCGCCCATCATCTCTTCATCGATGTGCAGACGACCGGCGGTGTCGACGATCACCACATCGATGAATTTCAGTTTTGCTTCTTTGATAGCCGCGTTGGCGATGTCGACCGGCTTCTGGCTCAGGTCGGACGGGAAGAACGTCACGCCGATGTCGTTGGCCAGGGTTTCCAGCTGCTTGATCGCGGCCGGACGGTAGATGTCCGCAGACACGACCATGACCGACTTCTTCTTGCGCTCTTTAAGGAAGCGCGCCAGCTTGCCGGCAGTGGTGGTTTTACCCGCGCCCTGCAGACCGGCCATCAGAATCACGGCAGGAGGAACAGCGCTCAGGTTCAGATCTTCGTTGGCCGCGCCCATCAGGCTTTCGAGTTCGGCCTGGACGATCTTCACGAACGCCTGGCCCGGCGTCAGGCTGCGCGACACCTCGGTGCCGACAGCGCGCTCCTTGACCGAATTGACGAAGTCCTTGACCACCGGCAATGCGACGTCAGCTTCGAGCAACGCCATGCGCACTTCACGCAGGGTGTCTTTGATATTGTCCTCGGTCAGCTTCGCCTTGCCGGTAACATGGCGCAGCGTCTGCGAGAGACGGTCGGTTAAGTTTTCAAACATTGCGCGATCCTTTCAGGCCCTGTACAGACCGGGATAATGGCGGCCCAGACCGGAATCAACATGTGCTCGGCGAGCCTGCGGCGTGGGCAGGTCGCGGATTATAGCGAAGACTGCGGCCGGCGGACACCTCGCCGTCAGCTTGCGGAGTCTTTCGTGCCGTGGCGGTTCTATGCCAAACTCAGCGCCTTTCGGGCTCGCCTAACAGGATTTATGCTCCCCTTGTCACCCAGTTTGCTGACCACCCTCGCCGCCGCCCTGCTCTATGCCGCTGCGACCGTCTATCAAAGTACCCGCCTGGCCACCGGCGCCAAGGCGAACAAGCGCCTGCTGGTCAGCCTCGGCGTGTTCGCCGTGCTCGCCCACGGCGCCAGCCTGCTCACTCATCTGTTGACCCCGATCGGCCTGGGCCTGGACTTTTTCAGCGCCTCGAGCCTGATTGCCGCCGCGGTGATTGCCCTGACCCTGCTCGCCTGTTCGCGGATCCCGGTGGAAAACCTGCTGGTGCTGCTGTTCCCGCTGGGCGCGATCACGGTATTGCTGGCGCAGTTCGCGCCGACCGGCACGGTGCAGATCATCGATGAAGAGCCGGGCATCCTCGCCCACATTCTATTGTCCATCCTCGCCTACGGCATGTTCACCATCGCGGTGTTCCAGGCGTTGCTGCTGCTGGTGCAGGACCATCAGCTCAAGCACAAGCACCCGTCCGGGCTGATCAAGAACTTCCCGCCGCTGCAAACCATGGAGAGCCTGCTGTTCGGTTTTCTCTGGGCCGGCTGGACGCTGCTGTCGCTGTCGCTGATCTCCGGCTGGCTGTTCGTCGAGAACCTGTTTGCCCAGCATCTGGTGCACAAGACCCTGCTGGCCTGCCTGGCGTGGATCGTCTTCAGCGTGCTGCTGTGGGGCCGCAACCGTCTGGGCTGGCGTGGCCACAAGGCGATTCGCTGGACCCTCGCCGGTTTCTGCCTGCTGATGCTGGCGTACTTCGGCAGCAAACTGGTTCGTGAATACATTCTGCACATCTGACGGGCGGCATAAATGGACGGTTTGCCCATAGGGCCGATGCTCGCGGTATTTGTCCTGCTGATTTTATGGTCGGGGCTGTTTACCGCCGTCGAAATCGCGCAGCAGTACCTGCTTGCGCAACGTGTCGCCTCGCGCGCCAGCGATAAACCGCTGGCCAGGCTGAGCTTCCCGCTCGACAGCCTGATCCTCTGCAACACCCTGTGCCGCGCCCTTGCGGTGATCATCGCGACGCTGCTGGCGATCTTCCTCTGTGAAGAAAACGGCCCGTGGGCGGCCTGCCTTGGCGCCGGCGCCATCCTGCTGGTGTTCGCCGATTATTTCCCGCGCGCCGTAGCCCGGCGCTATCCCGACGCCGTATTGGCGTTCGGCAACGCTCTGCTGGCCGTGCCGATGAAAATCGTCTACCCGTTCGCCTGGCTGCTCAGCCGTCTCAGCGTTTTGCTGACGACTCCGTTCACGCGAACGGCTCAGGTGGTGCAGCAGAGCGAAGATGATTTGCCGGCCGATCCTGACGACGCCCCAGAGCACCCGGTTCGCGCCCACCCGGTCGCGGGCATTCACGCGCTGGACAACATTACGGTCAACGACATCCTGGTGCCGCGCAGTGATGTCGACGGCATCAATCTCGACGATTCGATCGAAGAGATCATCGAGCAACTGCGCAACAACACACGCACGCGCCTGCCGGTGTTTCACAGCGACATCAATCAGGTCGAAGCGGTGCTCAACACCCGGCAGATCGGCCATTTGCTGAGCAATGGCGAACTGACCCGCGAAGCGCTGCTGGCCGCCAGTTACGAGCCCTACTTCGTCCCGGAAAGCACGCCGTTGCAACTGCAATTGCTCAATTTTCACAAGCAGCAGCGCCGCCTGGGCATGGTCGTCGACGAGTATGGCGAAGTTCTGGGCATCGTCACCCTCGAGGACATTCTCGAAGAGATCGTCGGCGAATTCGAAAGCGAACACAGCCTCGACAACCCGCATATCCATCCACAAGCCGACGGGCGCATGCTGATCGATGGCGCCGCGTCGCTCCGCGATGTGAACAAGTGCCTGGGCTGGCATCTGCCAAGCGACGGGCCGAAGACGCTCAATGGCCTGGTCACCGAAGCGCTGGAAACCATTCCGGAAAGCGCGGTGTGCCTGAAGATCGGGCGTTATCGACTGGAAATCCTCGAGACCGAGGAGAACCGGGTGAGCAAGGTGCTGATCTGGCACACCTCTTCTGCTCCTGCTTTGGTGCCCGCCAGATAAAAATCAAAAGATCAAAAGATCGCAACCTTCGGCAGCTCCTACCCTGCGATCTTTTGCGCTTGTTTGATCGTTAGCCCCCTTCCTATAATCGAGGCGCTTACCCAAGCGCCGTCGATCCCTGTGCCTACCCGGCACTACCCGGATCCTGACTGTTTCCGCTGCAAACCGACGACTGTTCCTACTCGAAACAGCGCTCGCGCCCTACCCCACATCCCTGGGTGTTCGACCATAATAATTCGCTCCACTGGAGCTCATGACTGTCAGGGATCACCGCATGACGACCCATACCGCTTACCGCGAAACCGCGCCTGCCCAGCCGACCAATTCCGCCACCCGCGTGGCCACGGCAAGCTTTATCGGCACCGCTATCGAGTTCTACGACTTCTACGTCTACGCCACTGCTGCGGCGCTGGTAATCGGGCCGGTGTTCTTTCCGCAGACCTCCGGCACGGCGCAGATGCTTTCAGCGTTTCTCACTTTTGGTATCGCCTTTCTCGCCCGACCACTGGGTTCGGCACTGTTTGGCCACTTCGGCGACCGCATCGGTCGTAAATCCACGCTGGTTGCCTCGCTGCTGTTGATGGGGGTTTGCACAACCTTGATTGGCGTCTTGCCGGGCTACGACAGCATCGGTGCCTGGGCGCCGATTCTGTTGTGTGTGCTGCGCTTCGGTCAGGGTCTGGGCCTTGGCGGGGAATGGGGCGGTGCGGCGCTGCTGGCCACGGAAAACGCGCCGAAGGGCAAACGGGCCTGGTTCGGCATGTTCCCGCAGCTCGGGCCATCGATTGGTTTTCTGGCGGCCAACGGCCTGTTCCTGACCTTGGCCATGACCCTGGATGACGAGCAATTCCGCAGTTGGGGCTGGCGCATTCCGTTTCTGCTCAGCGCGGCGCTGGTGATGGTCGGCCTGTACGTGCGCCTCAAGCTGCATGAAACGCCAGTGTTTGCCAATGCCATCGCCCGTCAGGAGCGGGTGAAGGTGCCGCTGGTCGAGTTGTTCAGCCAGTACTGGGCGCCAACCCTGCTCGGTGCGGCAGCGATGGTGGTCTGCTATGCGCTGTTTTATATCTCGACGGTGTTTTCGCTCAGCTACGGCGTATCCACGCTGGGTTATAGCCGCGAGACGTTTCTTGGCTTGTTGTGCTTCGCCGTGTTGTTCATGGCGGCGGCTACGCCATTGTCGGCCTGGGCCAGCGACCGTTACGGGCGCAAACCGGTACTGATCATTGGTGGCGTACTGGCGGTTCTTTCCGGTTTTCTGATGGAGCCGTTGCTGACTCAGGGTTCGACCTGGGGCGTGGCGCTGTTTCTGTGCATCGAGCTGTTCTTGATGGGCGTGACGTTTGCGCCGATGGGCGCGCTGTTGCCTGAACTGTTCCCGACCCACGTGCGTTATACCGGCGCTTCGGCGGCGTACAACCTGGGCGGCATCGTCGGGGCCTCGGCGGCGCCGTTCTTTGCGCAGAAACTGGTGGCGATGGGTGGATTGAGCTATGTCGGCGGGTATGTATCGGCGGCAGCGGTGTTGAGTCTGATTGCGGTGCTGTGCTTGAAGGAGACGCGCGGCAACGACCTGAATCGTGTCGCTTGATAGATAGCTATCGCGAGCAGGCTCACTCCTACAGGGGAACGCATTTCAAATTGTAGGAGTGAGCCTGCTCGCGATCGGCGCGACTCGCTTACAGCTCTACAACAACAGCCTTGGAAGCACGGGTCGCTTTTGCACGCGCCGCCTCGATCGATTCATCCCGCGCCAGCGCCACGCCCATGCGGCGCTGGCCGTTCACTTCCGGCTTGCCGAACAAGCGCAGCGCCGTGTCTGGCTCGCTCAGTGCAGCGCCGAGGTTAGCGAATGCAGTCTGGGTCGACTGGCCTTCCACCAGAATCACCGCCGACGCCGACGGGCCGAACTGACGGATCAGCGGCACCGGCAGGCCGAGAATGGCGCGGGCGTGCAGAGCGAATTGCGACAGGTCCTGGGAAATCAGCGTCACCAGACCGGTGTCATGCGGACGTGGCGAGACTTCGCTGAACCACACCTGGTCGCCCTTGATGAACAGCTCGACGCCGAACAGACCACGGCCACCCAGCGCTTCAGTCACTGCTTTGGCAACGCGCTCGGACTCAGCCAGGGCAATCGGGCTCATCGCTTGTGGCTGCCAGGATTCCTGATAGTCACCTTTCTCCTGACGGTGACCGACCGGCGCGCAGAACGTAGTGCCGCCGATGTGGCGCACGGTCAGCAGGGTGATTTCGTAATCGAAATCGATGAAGCCTTCGATGATCACCCGTCCTTTGCCGGCGCGACCGCCCTCTTGCGCGTAATCCCAGGCTTTCTGCACGTCCTCGGCGCTGCGCAGCAGGCTCTGGCCCTTGCCCGACGAACTCATTACCGGCTTGACCACGCAAGGGAAACCCAGATCCTGAACGGCTTTGCTGTAGTCCTCGAAGGTGTCGGCAAAGTGGTACGGCGAGGTCGGCAGGTCCAGCTCTTCGGCGGCCAGACGACGGATGCCTTCACGGTTCATGGTCAGTTGCGCCGCACGCGCGGTTGGAATGACGGTGAAGCCTTCGGTTTCCAGCTCGACCAGCGTGGCGGTGGCAATGGCCTCGATTTCCGGCACGATGAAATGCGGCTTCTCCGCTTCGATCACTGCACGCAGGGCGGCGCCGTCGAGCATGTTGATCACGTGGCTGCGATGGGCGACTTGCATGGCCGGCGCGTTGGCGTAGCGGTCGACGGCAATCACTTCAACGCCCAGGCGCTGCAGTTCGATTACCACTTCCTTGCCCAACTCACCACAGCCACACAGCAATACGCGGGTCGCGGTTGGCGACAATGGAGTTCCGATACGGGTCATCTCAGGTCCTCAAAGGAAGCGGATCATCGAGGAAAGCCACGCAAGTGCACTTTCCATGGGGAGAAAGCGCGGCATTTTACATGAACCCGACGGTTTGGCTTCAGCTGGCGACAGCCTGTTTGCGATCACGCCAGACCATGATCAGCCAGACGGCAGTGACGCCGGCGAACTTCGAAGCCAGCGCAGTGATGATCACTGGTGGCGTCAGGGCGTCGATCATGCCGAAAAAGATGAAGGTATCCAGCGGAATGCTCAGCGCCGAGCTGATCCACAAGCGGTCGCGCAACGGCCGCTTGGTGATGCTGAACACCAGCCAGTCGATGCACTCGGAGACCGCAAACGCCGTGGCGCTGGCCAGTGCGATGGAAGGGTCGGAGGTAATGTAGGAAAGCACCAGCGCCGCCAGCATCGCCATGATCGCACCATGACCGAAGCGCGTTTGCACCATGTCGCGCAGTACGAACACCAGCCCGCCCCAGGCCGACCAGATGATGTCCAAGTGCGGCGCGGTGGAAAAGGCGAAGTTGATCAGCACGACGCTGCTGATGTAGGCGATGAGGAAAATCATGGAGGCGACCTGGCAGATTGGCGCACAGATTACTTCAGCCAAAGTAGAATCAAAAGATCGCAGCCTTCGGCAGCTCCTACAGGGAAAACGCATTTCAAATGTAGGAGCTGCCGAAGGCTGCGATCTTTTGATCTTAATGCCCAGTTGTCTTACCAATCATCCACACCAATCCACTCGCCTTCGCCCGCTCATGACACAACCCCAGCACCACCCGTCGCTCGTCGTTGGTCATACGGCCCCAGCGGGTGATCTCCGCGACCGTACGCTGGCAGCCGGTACAGATATCGTCGTCATCCAGCGCGCAAATATTCACGCATGGCGAGGCAACAGGTCGTTCGATACTGGTCATTCTTCCTGCTCAACCAGATCGCGGGCGTACCGCTGCGAGTTATGCACATAGTGCGCGGCGCTGGCTTCGAGCATCTTTTTCTGCGGCTCGGTGAGTTCGCGCACAACCTTGCCCGGTGAGCCCATCACCAGCGAACCGTCAGGAATTTCCTTGCCTTCGCCGATCAGCGAATTGGCGCCGATGATGCAGTTCTTGCCGATCTTCGCGCCATTGAGAATCACCGCGTTGATACCGATCAGGCTGTAATCGCCGACCGTGCAGCCGTGGAGCATGGCGTTGTGGCCGATGGTCACGCCAGTGCCGATGGTCAGCGGATAACCCATATCGGTGTGCATCACCGTGCCGTCCTGCACATTGCTGTTCTTGCCGATGAGGATCAGTTCGTTGTCGCCGCGCAACACGGCGTTGAACCAGACGTTGGCGCCCTCTTCCAGGCGGACCTTGCCGACGAGCACGGCATTGGGCGCGACCCAGCTCTGCGGATGGGTTTCGACACGGGCGTCGCCCAGGCGATATTTCATCTTGTTTTCCTCGGGGCTCACGGCCGCTCGAACGACGGCTCAGGTATCGATAAAACTTTTCGGCGGTTGGTGCAGGCTGATTTTGGCGTCATAGAGCAGGTTGATCAACTCGACGATCATGATCGCCGTCAGGCCCCAGATCTTGTACTCGCCGAAGCGATAGCTCGGCACATACCAACTGCGGCCCTGATAGTCGATGCGATGGGTGTGCTCGCGGGGATCTTTGCGGAAGAATTCCAAGGGCACGCTGAAGACGGCGGCGATTTCGGCATCGTTGGGTTGGTATTCGACAAAGTCGGGAATCACCCCGACATACGGCGTTACCTTGATACCGTGCAGGGAAATCAGCGGACTCAGCGGGCCGATGACTTCGACCAGCCCCGGCGGCAGTCCGATTTCTTCTTCGGCTTCACGCAGCGCGGTGAAGATCAGGTCCGGGTCTTCCGGGTCGCGGCGTCCACCAGGAAAGGCGACTTCGCCGCCGTGGGTCGAAAGCCCGCTGGCGCGCAGGGTCAGGACCAGTTCCGGTTCGTCACTGCGGGTGATCGGCACCAGCACGGCGGCCTCGGGGAAACGTGCGTCGGTCTCCAGCGTGCGCGGTGTGTGGTTGCTTACCCTATGCAGTAGCTCGTCCAGCATGAGTGTTCTCGATCGGTGCCTTGCTCCGCATCATGCACCAATCAAAGCGAGCGCCCAAGCCCCCGAAACCCGTCGTGTCGCGAAACGACAACTTGCCGACCGGCCCCGCTGCACGCCAAGATAGGCGCAGCATTCAGGAACCCGAGCATGAAATTTTGCAGCCACTGCGGTAACCCGGTCACCCAGCGCATTCCCGAAGGCGACTCGCGGCTGCGATTTGTCTGCGACAGCTGTCAGACCATTCACTACCAGAATCCCAATATCGTCGCCGGTTGCGTGCCGACCTGGGGCACGCAAGTGTTGCTCTGCCGCCGCGCCATCGAGCCGCGTCTCGGATACTGGACGCTGCCGGCCGGCTTCATGGAAAACGGCGAGACCATCGAACAGGCGGCCATCCGCGAGACCGCCGAGGAAGCCTGCGCCCGGGTGCGTAACCTGAGCATCTACACGTTGATCGACGTGCCGCACATCAGTCAGGTGCACGTGTTCTTCCGCGCCGAACTGGCCGACCTGGAATTCGCCGCCGGCCCCGAAAGCCTTGAAGTGCAGTTGTTCGATGAAGCCGACATCCCGTGGGACGAGCTGGCTTTCCGCACGGTCGGGCGTACCTTAGAATGCTTCTTCGCTGATCGGCGCGTCGAGAACTACCCGGTGCGTTCGGAATCGATCCCGCCACTGGTGCAGCCGGTCATTGTTGGCTAGAAGATCAAAAGATCGCAGCCTTCGGCAGCTCCTACCTAAAACCTGATTGCGTCACTCCCTGGGGAATCGTTTCAATGCGCTGGTTGCTTGCCCTGTTCTGCCTGTCGTTCGTCAGCGTTTCGCAAGCGTCATTCGTGACCACCGTGACGCCATCGAATACCCCGCTGATCGAAAAAGTCCTGGTACTCAAATCGGCCCACCAACTACAGCTGATCGCCGACGGCAAGCCGCTGAAGACCTATCGCATTTCCCTGGGCAAGGGGGCGAAGAAAGGGCCGAAACTGATCGAGGGCGACAAACGCACACCCGAAGGTTTCTATTGGATCGACTGGCGCAAGACCAGCGAGAAATTCAACCTGTCGATGCACATTTCCTACCCGAACATCAGCGACGCCGCCCGCGCACGCCGTGAAGGTGTCGAGCCCGGCGGGATGATCATGATCCACGGCACCCCGGACTCGGAAGACAACCCGGAGCAGCTGTTCCACACCCTCGACTGGACCGATGGCTGCATCGCCATGCGCAACGTCGACATGCGTGAAGTGTGGACCCTGGTGCCGGACGGCACCATGATCGAGATTCGCCCGTAACCTCGACCGCTGGTCACCCGTAAAAAAATAAATCAAAAGATCGCAGCCTTCGGCAGCTCCTACAGGGGTGATACCACTCCGAATTGCAGGAGCTGCCGCAGGCTGCGATCTTTTGCTTTTTATCGCCTATCGTTAATACCACTTGATACCACCGCCCCTGAACACCGCCATTTCACTAGGTTAGAGGCCATTTACCTGCGTTGACATGGTATTCAAGTGGTATTAGTTTCCGCCCCACAAGCGAGCCACAACAATCCTATACTCGCGACGGAAACGACCTACATGAACGACCTCCAATCCCTACGTCCCGACGACGCCCAGCCGACGCCGCTGTACTTGCAGCTGGCG
This sequence comes from Pseudomonas sp. HN2, assembly GCF_020736465.1. Taxonomy (NCBI): domain Bacteria; kingdom Pseudomonadati; phylum Pseudomonadota; class Gammaproteobacteria; order Pseudomonadales; family Pseudomonadaceae; genus Pseudomonas; species Pseudomonas sp. HN2. The sequence continues at coordinate 1,165,056 of NZ_CP085885.1, read as the reverse complement.
CGCAATCTGGAAGCGGCGATTCATGCCGGGCAGTGGAAGGCCGAACAGGCAATGCCGTCCGAACGCAACCTCAGCGACCAGCTCGGCATCTCCCGGGTCACCGCGCGCAAGGCATTGGAAGTCTTGCTCGATCAAGGTCTGATCCGCCGCCTGCAAGGCTCTGGCACATTCATCACCCCACGTCTGGAACAACCGCTGTCGCGGCTTTCCGGCTTCAGCGAAATGCTGCGTTTGAAAGGCTTCGTACCCAGCTCGAAGTGGCTGGAGCGGGAAATCACTCTGCCGACCCACGAAGAACTGATCCGCCTCGGCCTGTCGCCCAACGACAAAGTCGCGCGGATGAAGCGCTTGCGCAAAGCCGATGACACGGTCATGGCGATTGAAATGAGTACCCTGCCCGCGTCGATCATGCCCAAACCGCAAGCGGTGGGTGATTCGCTCTACGAATACCTCGACGGCATCGGCAAACCGATCGTCCGCGCCCTCCAGCACATCCAGGCGATCAACGCCTCTGACGAGTTCGCCGCCCTGGTCGGCATCGCCCCCGGCACCGCCATGCTGCTGATGACTCGGGTCGGCTATCTGGAAGACAACACGCCGATCGAAGTCACCGACACCTATTGCCGCAACGATTACTACGACTTTGTTGCAGAGCTGCGCCGCTGAGCGCGGCCCCAAGCGAGAACGAAAATGTCCGAAGACAACATCCTCACCGCCAGCGGCTGGGTTCGCGGCCGGCTGATCCACGAACACGGCAAGGTCGTGTCGATCGACGGCGTGCCCTGCGATCCGGCCGATAACGATCTGCCTTATCTGCTGCCGGGCTTCATCGACCTGCACGTTCACGGCGGCGGCGGCAAAGACATCATGGAAGGCGCCGATGCCTTCGAAACCATCAGCAAAACCCACGTGCGTTTTGGCACCACCTCGTTGCTGGCCACCACCATGACTGCGCCGAGCGCCGAGATCTCCAGCGTCCTCAAAGCGGTAGGAGAGTTCTGCGAACAGCGTCCGAAAGGCGCCGCGCGAGTGCTTGGCGTGCACCTTGAAGGCCCGTACATCAACCCGGGAAAACTCGGCGCCCAACCCAATTTCGCCCATACCGCGTTGATCGCCGAAGTCGAAGAATATCTGGCGCTGGCGCCGATCCGCGTGATTACGATCGCCCCGGAAATCGCCGGCCACGATGCATTGATTCGTGAACTGAGCAGCCGTGGCATCCGCATGCAGATCGGCCACACCCTCGGCAGCTACGAGGAAGGCGTCGCCGCGCTGGCTGCCGGTGCGACCAGCTTCACTCACCTGTACAACGCCATGAGCCCGCTGCATCACCGCGAGCCGGGCATCGTCGGCGCGGCACTCGCCCATGCGCAGTACGCCGAGCTGATCCCCGATCTGCTGCACGTGCACCCCGGCGCCATTCGCGTGGCCCTGCGCTCGATCCCGTGCCTGTATTGCGTGACCGATTCCACCGCCGCCGCCGGTATGCCCGACGGTGAATACAAGCTCGGCAGCCACACCGTGACCAAATGCCTGGGCGGCGTGCGCCTGCCCGACGGCACGCTGGCCGGCAGCACCCTGACCATGGATCAGGCTCTGCGCAATCTGGTGAAGATCGGCTTGCCGATCGCCGAGGCCTCGCAACGTCTGTCGCAATTTCCCGCCGACTACCTCGGCATTACCGAACGCGGGCGCCTGGCCCCGGGTGCCTGGGCCGACTGCGTGCGGCTCGATCGCTCACTCACACTGACCGCCGTCATGGTCGAAGGAGAAGACATTGACTTCAAAAATGCTTGAAGAGGCGCTGTCCTCGTTCGAGGCCGTGCAAGCCCAACTGCAACAGCTCGACGCGCCGATGATCGAAATCGCCGGGCGCCTGCGCCGGCAGCCGCCGCAAGTGGCGATGACCGTCGCTCGTGGCAGCTCCGACCACGCGGCGAGCTACTTCGCCTACCTGACCATGCAGCAACTGGGCGTGCCCGTGGCCTCATTGCCGATGTCCGTAGTGACCATGCAGCAAGCGCCATTGAAAGTCAGCGGTCAGGTCGCGTTCGCGTTTTCGCAGTCGGGGCAGAGCCCGGATCTGGTCAACAGCCTGCGCCTGTTGCGCAAGCGTGGCGCGCTAAGTGTGTCGATGGTCAATGCCGCCGATTCGCCACTGGAAGCAGCCTGTGAATTCAGCCTGCCGCTGCTTGCCGGGACTGAAAGCAGCGTCGCCGCGACCAAGAGTTTTATCGCCACCCTTAGCGCCAGCGCCCGCTTGATCGCGCACTGGAAAGAAGACAGCGAATTGCTCGAGGCCGGCAACGCCCTGCCTGAAGGTTTGCGCGAAGCCGCAAAACAGGACTGGAGCGTCGCCATCGAAACGCTGCGCGATTGTCAGCGCCTGATGGTGATCGGCCGTGGCGCGGGTTTCGCCATCGCCCAGGAAGCGGCGCTGAAATTCAAGGAAACCTCGGCGATTCAGGCCGAAGCGTTCAGCAGCGCCGAAGTCCGTCACGGGCCGATGGCGCTGATCGACGAACACTATCCACTGCTGGTCTTTGCCCCACGCGGCGCCGAGCAGGCTGGCCTGCTGAGCCTCGCGGCAGAAATGCGTCAACGCGGCGCCCGGGTATTGCTCGCCGCCCCGGATGACGTCAGCGAACGCGACCTGACCCTGACCCGCGCCGAGCACCCGGTCCTCGACCCGATTCTGGCGATCCAGAGTTTCTACGTGATGGCCGCAGGCCTGGCCGTGGCACGGGGCATGGACCCGGATCAGCCGCGCCATTTGAGCAAAGTGACCCGCACGCATTAAGTCCGACTGACTGCACACCTGATGAGACCCAGCCATGCCCGACAACAATAAAGAGCTGACCCTCAGCGCCCCGCTCAGCGGCCCCGTGCTGACGCTCGCCAACGTCCCGGACGCGGTGTTCGCCAGCGGCGCGATGGGCGACGGCATCGCCATCGACCCGCTAAACGACACGCTGTATTCGCCCTGCGCTGGCGTGGTCATCCACGTCGCGCGCAGCAGCCACGCAGTGACCGTGCGCGCTGACAACGGCGCGGAAATCCTCCTGCACCTGGGCCTCGACACCGTTGAGCTGAACGGCGAGGGTTTCGCCATGCTGGTCAAGGAAAGCGATCGCGTCAGCCTCGGTCAACCGCTGTTGCGCTATGACCTGGACAAAGTCGGCCAGCAGTGCAAAAGCCTGGTCAGCCTGTTGATCCTGACCAACAGCGCGGATTTTCAGGTGCGACCGATCAACGTCAAAACGGTGAAGGTCGGCGAGCCACTGCTGCACATCATCGCGCGCCAAGCAGTGGCGGCGAATGCCGATACAAGCGGCGGCCCCGAGGCTCGGGGCAAGGTGCGGGTCGCTCATCGCGGCGGCCTGCACGCGCGCCCCGCTGCACTGATCCGGCAAACCGCCCAGGGTTTCAACAGCCAGGCACAGCTGCACTTCAACGGCAAATCAGCGCCGTGCAACAGCCTGATCGGCTTGATGGGGCTGGCGATTGGTGAACAGGATGAAGTGCAGGTCAGTTGTCAGGGGCCGGACGCCGATGCCGCATTGCAAGCGCTGCTCAGCGCATTGGCCACGGCGCTGCCGGACGATCATCACGCGCAAGCGCCGGTCAGCACTGCGGCGCTGAAACGCCCGGCCGAGGCTGGCGTGTTGCACGGCGTCTGCGCGGCGCCGGGGCTGGTCGCCGGGCCGTTGTTTCGCTTGAACGCAATCACGTTGCCGGCGGATATGGGCAACCACGATCCGGTGCAACAGCAACAGACTCTCGAAACGGCGTTGAACGCGGTGCGCAGCGAAATCGCCGCTACTCTCGCCCAAGCGAAAAAGCACAGCAACGCCGACGAAGAAGCGATCTTCGCCGCGCACATGGCGCTGCTCGAAGATCCGGCCCTGCTCGACGCCGCGCAGCAATTCATCGCGCAAGGCACCGCGGCGACGCACGCCTGGAGTCAGTCGATCGACGCCCAGTGCGCCATGCTCCAAGGCACCGGCAGTCCGCTGCTGGCCGAGCGTGCCAACGATTTGCGCGACCTCAGGCAGCGCGTCCTGCGCGCCCTGCTTGGCGAGGCCTGGCAATACCAGGTGCCGGCCGGCGCCATCGTCGCGGCGCAGGAACTGACGCCGTCGGATCTGTTGCAACTCAGCGCGCAAGGTGTCGCCGGGTTGTGCATGGCCGAGGGCGGCGCCACCTCGCACGTCGCGATCCTGGCGCGCGGCAAAGGCCTGCCGTGCATCGTCGCTTTGGGTGCGCAATTGCTCGATCAACCGCAAGATCAGGCCGTGGTACTCGACGCCGACGGCGGTCGTCTCGAATTGACGCCAAACGCCGAGCGCCTGAGCGAAGTGCAACAGGCGCAAATCCAGCGCCAGCAGCGTCGCGAAAGCCAACAAGCCAAAGCCCATTTGCCCGCTGAAACCCGCAATGGCGTACACATCGAAGTGGTCGCCAATGTCGCCTCCAGCAGCGAAGCCGCAGACGCTTTTGCCAACGGTGCCGATGGCGTCGGCCTGTTGCGCACCGAGTTTCTCTTCGTCGATCGCCAGACGGCACCGGACGTCGAAGAACAGCGCAGCGCCTATCAAGCGGTCATCGATGCCATGGGCAACAAGTCGGTGATCATCCGCACCATCGACGTCGGTGGCGACAAGCAACTCGACTATCTGCCACTGCCCGCCGAAGCCAATCCGGTGCTCGGTCTGCGCGGCATTCGTCTGGCCCAGGCGCGCCCGGAAATTCTCGATCAGCAACTGCGCGCGCTGCTGCAGGTCAAGCCGTTGCAACGTTGCCGGATTCTGTTGCCGATGGTCACCGAAGTTGACGAACTGCTGCAGATTCGCCAGCGCGTCGACGCCTTGTGTCTTGAGCTGGGCATTGCCGAGCGCCCGGAGATCGGCGTGATGATCGAAGTCCCCGCCGCCGCGCTGCAGGCCGAACAACTGGCCGAACACGCCGACTTCCTCTCGATCGGCACCAACGATCTGTCGCAATACACCCTGGCCATGGACCGCGATCACGCCGGCCTCGCGGCGCGGGTCGACGCCCTGCATCCGGCGCTGCTGCGCCTGATCGCCATGACCTGCGAAGGCGCGGCGGTGCACAAGCGCTGGGTCGGCGTCTGCGGCGCCCTCGCCTCCGACCCGCTGGCGACGCCGGTGCTGATCGGCCTGGGCGTCACCGAGCTGTCGGTGAGCGCGGTGCAGATCGGTGAGATCAAGGACCGCGTCCGCCAGGTGCACGAAGCCGAGTGCCAGCGCCTGAGCCGCGATCTGCTCAAGCTCTCCAGCGCCGCCGCCGTTCGCCACGCCTGTCATCAACATTGGCCACTGCGCTAACAAAAACAACAAGGACATACGCCATGTACCAACTCTTCATCGAAGGCCTGCAACGCCTCGGCCGCGCCCTGATGCTGCCGATCGCGATCCTGCCGATCGCCGGCCTGCTGCTGCGCCTGGGCGACACCGACCTGTTGAACATCGCGATCATTCACGATGCCGGGCAAGTGATCTTCGCCAACCTGGCGATGATCTTCGCCATCGGCATCGCCGTCGGGTTCGCCAAAGACAACAACGGCACCGCCGGCCTGGCCGGGGTGATCGGTTATCTGGTGATGATCTCTACCCTCAAGGTGCTCGATTCGACCATCAACATGGGCATGCTCGCCGGGATCGTCAGCGGCCTGTTGGCCGGCGCGCTGTATAACCGCTTCAAGGACATCAAGCTGCCGGAGTATCTGGCGTTCTTCGGTGGCCGGCGTTTCGTGCCGATTGTCACCGGGTTCGCGGCGGTCGGGCTGGGCGTGCTGTTCGGCTACATCTGGCCGCCGATCCAGCAGGGCATCAACGCGTTCGGCGCGCTGATGATGGAAAGCGGCAGCATTGGCGCGTTCGTCTTCGGCGTGTTCAACCGCCTGCTGATCGTCACCGGCCTGCATCACATCCTCAACAACATGGCGTGGTTCGTCTTCGGCAACTTCACCGATCCGACCACTGGGGCGCTGGTGACTGGCGATCTGTCGCGCTATTTCGCCGGCGACCCGAAGGGCGGCCAGTTCATGACCGGCATGTTCCCGATGATGATCTTCGGCCTCCCCGCCGCCTGTCTGGCGATGTACCGCAATGCCCTGCCGGAGCGGCGCAAGGTGATGGGCGGGATCTTTTTATCGATGGCGCTGACCTCGTTTCTGACCGGCGTGACCGAGCCGATCGAGTTCGCCTTCATGTTTCTCGCACCGCTGCTGTTCCTCCTGCATGCGCTGCTGACCGGGCTGTCGATGGCGATCACCAACGGCCTGAACATTCATCTGGGCTTTACCTTTTCCGGTGGCTTCATCGACATGATTCTCGGCTGGGGCAAGTCCACCAACGGCTGGCTGGTGGTGCCTGTCGGCCTGGCTTACGCGGTCATTTATTACCTGGTGTTCGACTTCTGTATCCGCCGCTTCAACCTCAAGACGCCGGGGCGTGAAGACGTGGCCACGGCAGAAAAAGCCGTACTTTCGCAGACCGAACGCGCCAGCGCTTACATCAAGGCCTTGGGCGGCGCAGAGAATCTGCTGACCGTCGGCGCGTGCACGACCCGACTGCGCCTGGAAATGGTCGACCGCAACAAGGCGTCGGACGCCGGGCTGAAAGCGCTGGGCGCGATGGCCGTGGTGCGCCCGGGCAAGGGTGGCAGTTTGCAGGTCGTGGTCGGACCGCTGGCCGATAGCATCGCTGATGAAATCCGCTTGGCGATGCCGGCGCTGGGCCGTGGGGCGCTGGTTGACACTGCTGTGACCGTCGAGGAGCCGAAGACCGTTGCACTTGCCAGCAACGAGGCGCAGCAGTGGCTGAATGCTCTGGGCGGCCGCGACAATGTACTGCAGCTTGATTGCATCGCCATGACCCGGATTCGCCTGCAACTGGCCGATGACAAGGCGTTGTCCGAGACGCAGCTCAAAGCGCTGGGCTGCCTGGGTGTCAGCCGCCTGGACGGTGGGGTCTGGCATTTGCTGGTGGGCGACAAGGCAGCGAGTTTGAGTGGGGCGCTGGAGGGGTTGGTCAGTCGCCGGGAGGTCAGCGCGCAGGTTTGAATCTGCGCTGGCGGGCCTCTTCGAGCAGGCTCGCCGCCACCCAGACAGGCATCCACAAAGAGGCTCCCGACACATACATATATACCACCCCGCAAAACACCTCCCTCGCCATGCTGAGCCTTCATCCTCAGCCTGGAGAAAGTGCCCGTGAGCACCCCCAAAGCCCCCACCCCCAAAGCCCCCACCCCCGAAGAGATCAGAAGCGACCTCAACCAGATCGGCGATTATCTGTTCAACACACCCACGCCGCTGCTTCCCGAACTCAAACCGACCACCGGACAGACCTACCTTAAACGCCTCAACGAACAGCTGAAAACCTACCGGACAAGCTATCAGCAACGCAGCCGTCTGCTTTTTCAGGAGCTGGACACCAGCGACCTGCAAAGCGAAAACGGCAAGAAGCTGATCGCAACCCTGAAGATCAGGCTCAACACCCAACTGATCAACATGGACCTGCGGGACCAGATCGACGGCAAGCCGGCAAAAACCTTCCTCAAATATGACGCGGGCTTCACCGCCATCGAACACGAGGCACAACAGGCCGTCAGTGATCGCCTGCTGCACCCGCAAGCCGGCGAGTTGCTGAAAAAAACCGGCCTGGGCCCGATGCTGCGTCCCGCCATGTATGCACTGCAGTTCAGCTATCAGGCCACCACCGTCGAATTGGCCGGCGCCTTTGTCGTCACGCAAAATGACAGCCCGCGAGTCACCGACCTGCTGAACGGCTCAAACGTCGGCTACGCCGTGCTGTTCACGCCCGCACGAGGCATCGAGTTCTTCAATTCTCTGACCGATCTCGATAGTCACCTGCGCGAGTCGCTGAATTCGCGCAGTGGCCGTCTCGACTTCATCCAAATGCTGCCGACGCGCTATCACGACGTCGGTGCCGCCGGGATCTGGCCGCTATCGCTCGCGCCAATCGACAGTAAACCCCTGTTCGAACACACCTACGACGCGCTGATCGAAAAACGCACGCAGGATATCGAGCGCGCCTTGAGCTTCGCCGACAACCCGCAACAAGACCCCGCGCTGTTGGTCACAGCGCTGGAAAAAGCGGTCACCGCCACCCTGCCGGATCTCACGCCGCGCCTGGAGTTACGCGCACTGACCCTGTTCGAACGCCACTTGCGCTACAGCGCACCGGACTGGTACCGCAGCGCCAGCAGCACAAAACAGATCGAACTGGCGCAGCACTTGAGCAACTACCAGCAGGCGCGGGAACGTTTGCTCGATCTGATGGAGCCCGTCGGCAGTCTGACCGCACTGGCGCGCCAGCAATGGCTGGAACGCCTGAGCGATGATCTGGAGATCGACGATCTCGAGCCGGAAAAACTGCAGATCAGCACCGATCGCCGAGTGCCGGGCTATGGCGTTTATACGCATCAATGCAATCTGCTCGATCTGTCCTTGCGCGGCCCGCACACGGGCGATGAATTGCCGGGCTCGGAATTCCTGAGCTACACCACGCTCACCTACGACGGCGCGCCCTTGCCGGAGCGTTATGCCGACTTGACACCGCAATGGCTGGTCAAGGAAGCGATAAGCCTGGAGCCGCGGGTTGGCTTCAGTCGCCTGCAAAAAGACATGCACGCCCGAGCCGCAATCAAGCCCGCCATTGAGCGAATGCTTGATCAACGCATCGTCGCCCTCGCCCATACGGCAGTCCTGCAGGGGCACCTGCTCGACAGTGATTTGTCGTTGATCCAGCGCTTGCGCAGCGGCGGCGATCCGCTCCTGAGCGCCGCCACTCTGTCGGTGCACGGCGCACAACTGCAGGATGTATGGGTCTTGCGCCAGAGCGACGCCAGCGGCGCGGTCAAGCGTGTCTTGCTGTGCACGCCGCAGGCCCCTCGCGAGCGACAGTTCCAGGCCTTCGACAGTGAGCTTGAATGCCAGACCCATCTGCTGGGCTGGGCCACACACAGCGATACCGCCGACAGCATGACGGGCTACCTGATCAGCCGCGCACCGATGCGCTTTCGCCCGGCGCTGCGCAAAGTACTGGCGGGCCTGAGCTTCAGACCTGAAGCGATGGAACACCAGAAGGTCACTTTCGAACACTGTGGCGACCATCTCGTCTGCCTGAAGGCGATGGCCGTTCACATGCTCGCCACCCGCGTCGATGACTACGACTTCAGCACCCCCCTGTGGTATCGCTCGACCACCGCTGCCGATCGCAGACAACTCTCGACCCTGAGCGAAGAGGCCGAAGGCGCGTTGCGCGGGTTCAACCAGCACGCCTTGTCCGGCAGCCAATTTCCGGCTTTTGATGACTACGTGCACCAACAGGCGAAGATCAGTCTGAACCGCCTGCTCAAGCGCTCGGCCAATGATGTCGACCCGGATACCGTCTGGGCCTACGCGCCGATGTCCATCGTGCCCTCATTGACGCCGAAACCGCTGACGTATACCCAGTTGTATCGCGACGGCTATGCCGATGGCGTCGGTTTTCTCGATGAGAAATTCTCCCGCTCGGCACGTTTCAAGGGGCCGCCGGGCATCGATGTCAGCAACCTGACCGCACAGAACGTCGCACGCTCGGTCACCGGGGTGTGGATCGGCGAACGCTACACCAACAAGGTCAGGGATGACCTGCAGAGCTCGACCAGCGAGGGCTACGATTTCAGACGCAACGCGACCCTGGCGATTACTCAGCGCCAGATGAAGGGCGCCGCGCTGGAATGCCAGCTGCAAGGACATATCAGCCGCAGCGATCGGCAATGGCTCGAGCAAAGCATCACCAGCATGGAGGAAACCTCGGGGCCGACGCGCACCAAATACCCGATCCATCGATTGATGATCGATGGCGAGTGGGTGATGGATGTGTGGCTGTTCAGCCATTCCGATAACCCGGTGTTGCTCTATACCCCGGACGCACCCGACGGTGTCAGGTTTCGCGAAGCGCGGCTGTTCAACTACCTGCTCCAACAGCAGGCCGGCATGATCGAATACCTCACCTCTCGGGTAGGCGTGAGTGCTCAGACGCGAGTGCGGACGTTCCTCGAAAACGCAAAAAAACAGCTCCCCAAAGACCTCGACAAGACTACGCCCAGCCCGGCGCGCTACGATTCAACGCCCGCCACCGCTGCCGTCAGCGATTTGCGCTCGGCGCTGTACAACATGAAGCTGCAGCGCCGGATCGACAACGTCCACGCCACGACCACCAGTCGAGCGCAGATGATCGCCGGGCTGATCTGGACCAGTGTCGAATGGCTCGCGGCCATTGCCACCGCCCCTTTCCCGCTGCTCAGTCTGAGCACCGGCCTGCTGCTGGCTTTCAAGGACGCGATGCTCGCCCTGCACGCTTATCGGCAGGGTGACCACGGTGAAGCTTTCCAGCATTTGCTCGGTTACCTGTTCAACAGTGTCGGCGCGGTGCTGACCGATCTGCGCCCCGCCCTGCGCTCACTCAAGCTCGCGCGCCGACCGCTGCGCCAAGCGATCGCCAGTGCTGGCAACGAACAGCAGAATGTCGTGACCTTGGTCGATCAGGTAGCGCCTCGACCTGATTGGGATGACATGCGTCCGGTGGTTTTCAGAGGCCGGATTTACCTTGCCGGGAAAAATCCCGACGCACTCGGTCGTTATCTGCTCTATCGCAGCAAGCCGAACTCCCCTGACATCGTCTCGACCGGCATCCTCGTTGTTCGCAATTCAGACGGGGTGATGGTGCGCAGTGGCATGGTCGGCGGCGCGCCGAAATACGATGCCGTGCCAGACACACCGAGCCCACGCAAAGACTACGGCGTGGTGCCCAAATACCGGGAGCGCGTCGCGATGGTGATGAATCCGCAATTCCGCGACGACGTAATCAAGAGAGGTCAAGACTACATGGGCGTCTCGCCCCTCTCAACCATGACCGGCGTAGTTGACGGTCTGGCCTCGACACGCGCCGCCTATATGGATCAGGTAGAAAAACTCACCACCGATGCCACAGGTCATTTCGCCGAACTCGCCGCCCTGCCCGCTCGCGCCGAAGTCCCGGCAGTTGCTGCCGATACTTCATTTGCGCAGTTGATCAACAGCGACGCATTCAAAGGGAAAAACCTGGTGATCGGCGCCCAACCCGGTTCCATCGCCAGCAAACAGGTGCTGATCGATTCTCTGGACGAACTCATTGCCAGCGGTTTCAAGCGCTTGCATGTCGAGTATCTGGCGGACGACATCTTTCATGCCAAGCTGGAAAATTTCAACAAGAAGCTCAGCTGGGAAAACATCAAAACCCACCTCAGAGGTGTTGACCACGCGCTGGGGCACACGGAGAAGGCGCCGTTCTCCTATCTGGCACTTATGCGCGCCGCCCGGAAAAAGAACTTGCGCGTCCATGCTCTGGACGCCTCGACCAGTTATCAACTGGAGCGCGCCATGACGCTGGCCGACGCCTCGCCGTTGACCCCACGAAGCAACAGCATCAGAAATTTTTATTCGCACAGGAAACTGTCTGCCGATATCGCCGACGCCCCCGACGAACGCTGGATCGTCCTCACCGAACAGTCACGCATGTGCACCTTCGACGAGACACCAGGCCTGGCCGACCTGCACGATGCCATCGCCGTGCGGATTGAAGACATCGACCTGGGTCAATCCGCACGCATCAGCCTCGATTCACCCGGTGCGATCAGCGGTGATGCAGCCGCGAAGGGAGATTATCTTGTGCAAATGCCGACTGCGTACAAGGCACCAAGGGCCGTCCCGAAGCCAGTGGCACCGGCCGCGGCTTCCGCTCAATTGGGCGACTACGACATGGCGTCGTCGTTTCACGAGGGTGTGGTCAGGCTGATGCGCGACCGAAACGGCCTCGACACTTTCTTCAATCCCGCGAAAGAAGACCGTGAATTGTTCACGGCCTTTATCGCTACCCGACAGCGCCTGGGCAAAGCGGCCAGAGACGCCTCCAGCGAATTCAAACATGCGAAGCCAGACGCGCTGCCGGTGATTGCCAGCGACGAAACCTTTGACACGTTTCTGCAAAAACTGGCCGACGGCCGCTTGAATCTGCTGATCGGAGAAAATCCAACCGAGGTGTCAGGCAAGGCGCTGCTCAGGAAACACATGAAGGCATTCAAGGATGCGGGTTATGACACGCTGTACCTTGCGAATATGTTCACCGATCTGCATCAGGCCGAACTGGATATTTTTCATCTGACGCAGCGCATGCCCGAGCGCCTCAGAGCCCATCTGCAAAAGCTGAGCGCGGACCGCCCGAGTGGTTATGTGGGTAACGACAATTTCAACGAGGTCTGTGAGGCGGCGGCCAAATACAACATCCGTATCCGCGCCATCGATTGCGTCGCCAGCTACCACGTCAAAGGGCTGCCGGATCCCGAGCTGTCGAGGAAAGAGATATTCAGCTATTTCGCCACGCAAGTGATCAAGAATGACCAATTGGTCCACGGGCCGCATAAATGGATGGCCCTCGTTGACGCCACGCAGACCAACTACAGTCTGGGGGTTCCGGGGCTGGGCGAGACGCTGGGCGCGGTCAGTCTTCACGTCCGCGACAGTACGCCTGGTCTGGCCAGCTCGATCCAACAGGGCGCGTGGTCGACAATGATTCCGGAAAAAGCGGTCAACACACGGGCCGTGCGCAGTGATTTCACCCTGAACATCGCGGTGCCTGGCAAAAAGAACATTGCGCCGACGCCGCCTGTCAGACGCAGCAAACTGACCCACCCCGGTATGTTCCTGATCGAAAACGAAGGCACTAGCGGAACACGTCTGGTGCATAAATCCAAAGCGGGTGAAATTGTCGTCACGCCGATTCAGGCCAACGACCAAGGCTTGTTGTTCATAGATCGCTGGGATAAGAAAGACCAGGGGTTCAAATACCTGCGAACGCTGATCGAGATGCTTGTGACCGACGTGAAACTGACCCAGGTGAAATAACACCGGTTCGCTTGCGCGTTGTGTAAAAACCACTGGGTCTGGAAGCCCAGTGGTTTTTTTTATGACCGAAAGCAAGCGAACGGCCAGGGACCCGGGTTTCAGGTTCGCGGATCAACCCGATCCAGCGCCCGATTCACCGCCAGCTCCGCGAGCATGATGATCTGCTGAATGGCCAGCGCCGTATTGCGCTGTGGCCGCCCCAGTTGATCGGCGAAATCGCTGGCCAGAGTGTTGGCTGAAGCGAGGGATTCACAGGCGTGGGCCAGGAGGGTTTCGGTGTCGATTTCCGGCTGGATCACAAACATGGTGCTGGGCGGATGCGGTTTGCCTGGCTGCGGGCACAGGTAAAAATCCAGAGCACGCTTGATCGCTTCGCGGTTTTTGGCGAGGTCGTCGGCGCGGATGGCTTGTTCGAGGGGGGTTGTGGGTTCGAGGGGTGGGTCGGGAACGATTTTGTCCACAGTGCTACTCCTGCTGATATTGATGAGCAGCCATCGATCGCCGGATCTCACGCGGCGAGTAGGTGGCAGCTATGTGCGAGGTGAGATCCACCGGAGCAGGCAACCGGCCAGACCGAAGTCTGCCCGCACACAGCCGCCATAAAGCAGGCAGCAGATTGAGCTGGCGCCAATTATCGTGGTGCTGGCGCCAGTTGCAAGCTATCCGGGGATCTCACTCCCGATCGCTGATTCGCAGCGACGGGAAAAGACTAGAGATCGCACGTCCGACGGACAACCTGAAAACCTTGTGGGAAGGTTCTGGTCATCGGGTACCGGACTTAAACAATCTCAAATTCTCGGGCGCCTGGATGGGCCTCATCGCGAGCAGGCTCACTCCTACAATTGGAATCTTGGCATCCGGGAGAAACAGGTCGGCTGTCAGGCCGCCTTCGCGAGCAGGCTCGCTCCCACAGAAAAGCAAAGGCAAGATCAAAAGATCGCAGCCTTCGGCAGCTCCTACACGATGAGCGTTAGCTCGAGTAAAGCTTTTGATCTTGATCCACGGGCGACGTCGGAAGGCTGAGTGGAGGGATTGATCCGGGCGTGGGAGCGCAGCGACCGTCTGGCGCAGCCAGACACAGCGGAAGGAGGTGCAGCGAAGCAAACCGGAGCCGCTGCGCCCGGATCGATCCCGTAAGGAAGGAACCCGAGCCCGCGAGGGCCGAACGCAGGAGCAAGCCTTTTGGGTTACCTTTTTGGCGTTTGAAAAAGGTGACTCGCCGTAAGGGCGAAACCACCAGCCGCAGCCCCCGAAGAAACGGATATTCACTCAGTCAGCCAGAGCATGGTCGCCTATAAGGGCGCCATCGCGAGCAGGCCCACTCCTACAGAAAAGCAAATCGCAGGCAACAAAAAACCCGCAGACAATCCCTCATCTGCGGGTTTCCCGTTCAAGCAGCCAAGAAGATCAGAAATCTTCCAGCCGCCACACCTCATAAGCCGGCGTCTCGTACGGATGGCTAAGCTTCAAAGCCGCCACAACAGCAACAATCAACTCATCCGCAACAACAAGCTCAACCTTCCATTCCTCAACCCGCTCAACCTGCCCCGCCTCACCAATAAACGGCTGACTCCCGTCCAAAGGTCGAAACTGGCCCAGACCGAGCACCTGCCACGCACAGTGGTCATAGTCACCGATCCGCCCACCACCGGCAGCGAACACAGCCCCTTTGACCACCTCGACATGACTGTCAGGAACAAAAAACGCCAGCTTGTACACAGGCCTTAGTTCACCCAGACGCGAGCATTACGGAACATACGCATCCAGGGTGCATCTTCGTTCCAGTCTTCCGAACGCCACGAGTTCTGCACCGCGCGGAACACTCGCTCCGGGTGCGGCATCATGATCGTCACGCGACCGTCACGGCTGGTAAGACCGGTGATCCCGCGCGGCGAGCCGTTCGGGTTGGCCGGGTAGGCTTCGGTGACCTTGCCGTGGTTGTCGACAAAACGCATCGCCACGCAACCGGACAGATCGGCTTCCAGCAGCGCTTCTTCGCTGGCGAACTCGGCATGTCCTTCACCGTGGGCGATGGCGATCGGCATGCGCGAACCGGCCATGCCCTGCAGGAAGATCGAGTTCGACTCCTGGATCTGCACCATCGCCACCCGCGCTTCGAACTGCTCGGAGCGGTTGCGCACGAAGTGCGGCCAGAACTCGCTGCCCGGGATCAGCTCGTGCAGGTTGGACATCATCTGGCAACCGTTGCACACGCCCAGCGTGAAGCTGTCGTTACGTTCGAAGAAGCCCTGGAACGCGTCGCGGGCGCGGCTGTTGAACAGCGCCGACTTGGCCCAGCCTTCACCGGCGCCGAGCACGTCGCCGTAGGAGAAACCGCCGCAGGCCACCAGGCCTTTGAACTCGTTGAGGTCGACACGACCGGCGAGGATGTCGCTCATGTGCACGTCGATCGCGCTGAAACCGGCGCGATCGAATGCGGCGGCCATTTCCACCTGACCGTTGACGCCCTGCTCACGCAGCACGGCAACCTGTGGGCGGATGCCTTTCTTGATGTAAGGCGCAGCGATGTCCTGATTGACGTCGTAGCTGAGCTTGACGCTCAGGCCCGGGTTGTCTTCTTCCAGCAGCGCATCGAATTCCTGCTCGGCGCAGTCGGCGTTGTCACGCAGACGCTGGATCTGGTAGCTGGTCTCGGCCCACTGACGCTGCAGCAGACGACGCTGGCCTTCGAACACGGTGTCACCGTTGAAGGTGATGTTGATCTGGCCATTGTTGATCGGCTGACCGATCACCGACACACAGTCGCCCAGACCGGCGGCGCTGAATTGCGCGAGGATGTCCGGGGTGGCGTCCTGGCGAACCTGGATCACTGCGCCGAGTTCTTCGTTGAACAGGATCGCGGCGATTTCCGACGCGGATTCGGCAACGCTGTCCAGGTTCAGGCTCAGACCGCAGTGGCCGGCGAAAGCCATTTCCACCACGGAGGTCAGCAGACCACCGTCGGAACGGTCATGGTAAGCCAGCAGGTGACCGTCGGCGTTGAGGCCCTGGATCACGGCGAAGAAGGCTTTCAGGTCTTCGGCGTCATCGACGTCCGGCGCGTGTTTGCCGAGCTTGCCGTGTGTCTGAGCAAGGATCGAAGCACCCATACGGTTCTGACCGCGACCGAGGTCGATCAGGATCAGGTCGGTGGTGCCCTTGTCCATGCGCAGTTCCGGGGTCAGGGTCTGACGGATGTCAGCCACTGGCGCGAAACCGGTAACGATCAGCGACATCGGCGAGGTGACAGTCTTGTCTTCGCCGTTGTCGTTCCAGCGCGTGGCCATGGACATCGAGTCCTTACCCACCGGAATGGTGATGCCTAGCTCCGGGCACAGCTCCATGCCGACCGCTTTGACGGTGTCATACAGACGCGCGTCTTCACCCGGGTGGCCGGCCGCCGACATCCAGTTCGCCGACAGTTTGATGTCGGAGAGCTTGTTGATGCGCGACGCGGCAATGTTGGTGATGGTTTCGCCGATGGCCATGCGGCCCGATGCCGGGGCGTCCAGCAGAGCCAGCGGAGTGCGCTCGCCCATCGCCATCGCTTCACCGGTGTAGACGTCGAAACTGGTGGCGGTGACGGCAACGTCGGCCACCGGTACCTGCCACGGGCCGACCATCTGGTCACGAGCGACGAGGCCGGTGATGGTGCGATCGCCGATGGTGATCAGGAAGCTCTTGCTCGCCACGGCCGGGTGATGCAGAACGCGTTCGATGGACTCGCTGATGTCGAGGTTCGACGGATCGAAGTCATCGCCCAGTTCGGCTTCGCGAACCACCGACCGGTGCATGCGCGGCGCCTTGCCGAGCAACACTTCCAGTGGCATGTCCACCGGGTTGTTGCCGAAGTGGCTGTCGGTCACGGTCAGTTGCGGTTCGGCGGTGGCTTCACCGACGACGGCAAACGGGCAGCGCTCGCGTTCGCAGATCGCCTGGAAGCGCTCGAAGTCTTCCGGGCCGACCGCCAAGACGTAACGTTCCTGGGATTCGTTGGACCAGATCTCGTGCGGGGCCATGCCCGGCTCGTCATTGGGGATGTTGCGCAGTTCGAAACGGCCACCGCGGTCGCCGTCATTGACCAGTTCCGGGAAGGCGTTGGACAGACCGCCCGCGCCGACGTCGTGGATGAAGCTGATCGGGTTCTTGTCACCCAACTGCCAGCAACGGTCGATGACTTCCTGGCAGCGACGCTCCATTTCAGGGTTTTCACGCTGCACGGAAGCAAAATCCAGATCCGCCGAACTGGTGCCGGTGGCCATCGACGAAGCCGCGCCGCCGCCCAGACCGATCAACATCGCCGGGCCGCCGAGCACGATCAGCTTGGAGCCGACGACGATCTCGCCTTTCTTGACGTGCTCTTCACGGATGTTGCCCATGCCGCCGGCGAGCATGATCGGCTTGTGGTAACCGCGCACTTCATCACCGTGCGGGGTGCTGATCGACTGCTCGAAGGTACGGAAGTAGCCGGTCAGCGCCGGACGGCCGAATTCGTTGTTGAACGCGGCGCCGCCGAGCGGGCCTTCGATCATGATGTCCAGCGCAGTGACGATGCGCTCAGGCTTGCCGTACGGCACTTCCCACGGCTGTTCGAAGCCCGGGATCTGCAGGTTCGATACGGTGAAACCGGTCAGGCCGGCCTTCGGCTTGGCGCCGCGACCGGTTGCGCCTTCGTCACGGATCTCGCCACCGGAACCGGTGGATGCGCCCGGGAACGGGGCGATCGCGGTGGGGTGGTTGTGGGTTTCGACCTTCATCAGGATGTGCACCGGCTCCTGCACCGCGCCGTACTGGCGGGTTTCAGGGTTCGGGAAGAAGCGGCCGGCAACATTGCCGACGATCACCGAAGCGTTGTCCTTGTAAGCCGACAACACGCCTTCGCTGTGCATCTGATAGGTGTTCTTGATCATGCCGAACAGGCTTTTTTCCTGGCTCTGCCCGTCAATGTCCCAACTGGCGTTGAAGATTTTGTGGCGGCAGTGCTCGGAGTTGGCCTGGGCGAACATCATCAGTTCGATGTCGTGCGGGTTGCGCTTGAGACCGTTGAAGGCATTGACCAGGTAGTCGATCTCGTCTTCGGCCAGGGCCAGGCCCAGCTCGGTGTTGGCCTTTTCCAGCGCGGCGCGGCCGCCACCAAGAATGTCGATGGCGGTCAGCGGCTTCGGCTCGGCGTGGCTGAACAGACCGGCAGCCTGCTCAAGGTTGGCCAGCACGATCTGGGTCATGCGGTCATGCAGGGCGTCCGAAATCAGCCGGGCTTCGGCCTCGCTGAACTGGCCGGCGACGTAGAAGGCGATGCCGCGTTCCAGGCGCTGGATCTTGCTCAGGCCGCAGTTGCGAGCGATGTCGCTGGCCTTGCTCGACCACGGCGAGATGGTGCCGAAACGCGGCAACACCAGAAACAGACGACCGGTCGGCTCTTGAACCGGAACACTTGGGCCGTACTTCAGAAGGCGCGCTAGCACCTGCTGTTCGTCGCCGGTCAGGACGCCGGTGACTTCGGCGAAGTGAGCGAATTCAGCATACAGGCCACTGACAGCTGGAACCTTCTGGCTCAGTTGCTCAAGGAGTTTGCTGTGGCGAAAGGCAGAAAGGGCAGGAGCGCCGCGCAGGATCAACATCTTCGGGACAGCCTCGGGAAGGGGTGTGCTTTGAGGCCGTGCATTCTAGCCTAAACCGACCTCAACATCACCCGAAACGCTACGCACGGTTGCACTCGGGTGGCGATCTGTGTTTCTGCCTCCAGGGTCAGGTAAATCGGGCGTTCAGGGACGGCTTATTTTTACTGTAACAAAATGCCGGCAAGGCCCGTATTCAAGGGATTTCGCTCGGATTTGTGATCGCTAGCAGACTACTCCTACGCTGTCGAGATATGGCGCCCGTGGCCGTTTGCGTATACTGCGCAGATGTTTTTCCCAACGGCTTTGCGTCCGCGATACGCCAAATGGCTGATCGCAACCGGACTCTTCCTGATGCTCGGTGGTTGTGTTGATAAACCCAACACACTCGAGCGCGTAAAGGAGGACGGTGTGCTGCGCGTGGTTACCCGCAACAGCCCCGCCACCTACTTTCAGGATCGCAGCGGTGAAACCGGCTTCGAATACGAGCTGGTGAAGCGCTTTGCCGACGATTTGGGCGTCGAGCTGAAGATCGAAACCGCCGACAACCTCGACGACCTGTTCAATCAGGTCGGCAAGCCGAACGGCCCGGTGCTCGCGGCGGCCGGTCTGGTCAGCAGCGACGAGCGCAAGAAGCAGGTGCGGTTCTCCCACTCCTACCTTGAAGTTACCCCGCAGATCATCTACCGCAACGGCCAGTCGCGGCCCACCGATCCGGCGGATCTGGTCGGCAAGAAGATCACCGTGCTCAAGGGCAGCACCCACGCCGAGCAACTGGCCGAGCTGAAACAGAAATATCCCGGTATCGAATACGAAGAATCCGACGCGGTTGAAGTGGTCGATCTGCTGCGCATGGTCGATGAGGGCCAGATTGACCTGACCCTGGTCGACTCCAACGAAGTGGCGATGAATCAGGTGTACTTCACCAACATCCGCGTGGCCTTCGACCTTGGCGACGCGCGCAGTCAAAGCTGGGCGGTTGGTCCGGGCGAAGACAACAGCCTGCTCAACGAAATCAACGCCTACCTGGACAAGGTGCAGAAGAACGGCACCCTGCAACGCCTGAAAGACCGCTACTACGGCCACGTCGACGTCCTTGGTTACATGGGCGCTACCACCTTCGCCCAGCACCTGCAGCAGCGCCTGCCGAAATACGAACAGCACTTCAAGAATTACGCAAAGAAAGAGAAAGTCGACTGGCGCCTGCTCGCCGCCATCGGTTATCAGGAATCGCTGTGGCAGCCGACGGTGACCTCGAAAACCGGCGTCCGCGGTCTGATGATGCTGACCCAGAACACCGCCCAGGCGATGGGCGTGTCCAACCGCCTCGACCCCAAGCAAAGCATCATGGGCGGCGCCAAGTACCTGGCTTACATGAAGGATCAGCTCGACGATTCGATCCAGGAGCCGGACCGCACCTGGTTTGCCCTGGCGGCGTACAACGTCGGCAGCGGCCATCTGGATGACGCGCGCAAACTGGCGGCGAAGGAAGGACTGAATCCGGACAAGTGGCTGGACGTGAAAAAGATCCTGCCGCGCCTGTCGCAGAAGCAGTGGTACAGCAAGACCCGTTACGGCTACGCCCGCGGCGGCGAACCGGTGCATTTCGTGGCGAACATCCGGCGCTACTACGACATCCTGACCTGGGTGACCCAGCCGCAGCTTGAGGGCGACCAGGTCGCCGAAGGCAACCTGCATGTGCCGGCGATCGACAAATCAAAGCCAACGCAAGAGCCCGCCCCGCTCTAACCCACACCACAAATCGAATTGTAGGAGTGAGCCTGCTCGCGATAGCGGTGTGTCAGTCAATTTGATGTTGGCTGACACACCGCTATCGCGAGCAGGCTCACTCCTACAGGGGGTTGCGGTGTGGCTTATTGCTTGGCGGCCGCGAGGATCAGCGCTTTCATTTCCGACACAGCCGACTTGAAGCCGACGAACAACGCATGCGCCACCAGCGCGTGGCCGATGTTCAGTTCGTTGATGCCCTTGATCGCCGCCACGGCCTCGACGTTGTGGTAATGCAGGCCATGCCCGGCATTGACGATCAGGCCCTGCGCCAGACCGAATGCCACGCCATCAGCGACACGCTTGAGCTCTTCGGCCACGTCGGTGGGGGTTTCGGCATCGGCGTAGCGCCCGGTATGCAGCTCGATGGCCGGCGCACCAACGCGCCTGGACGCGGCGATCTGGCGCTCGTCAGCATCGATGAACAGCGACACTTCGCTGCCGATTTTCGACAAACGTTCGACCGCAGCCCTGATGCGCTCTTCCTGGCCCGCTACATCCAGGCCACCTTCGGTGGTCAATTCCTGACGGGTTTCCGGGACCAGACAGATGTGCGCCGGGCGAATGCGCTCGGCGAACGCCATCATTTCTTCGGTGACGCCCATTTCGAAATTCATGCGCGTTTGCAGCACATCCTTGAGCAGCAGCACGTCGCGCTCCTGGATATGCCGGCGATCTTCGCGCAGGTGCACGGTGATGCCATCGGCGCCCGCCTCTTCTGCGTCCAGCGCCGCCTTGACCGGGTCCGGGTAGCGCGTGCCACGGGCCTGACGCAGGGTGGCGACGTGGTCGATGTTCACGCCGAGAAGAATGCGATTGCTGCTGGTCACGGATGCGCTCCTGAATTGAGAGATTCGGCGCACAGCATATCAGGGCTTGCGAAACAGCTCGCGACTGACAAGCGGACGCCCGCCCAAATGTACCGCGAGTGCCTGGCGCATCAGACGCTTGGCCGCTGACAGCGCACCGGGCGCCGACCAGTCGGCTTCGGCCATGGCCAGCAGTTCAGTGCCGTTGAACAGGCCCGGCTGCAGCAGATAAACCCGCTCGAGTCCGGCGTCCACTTGTAACCGATAGAGACCGTCCGCAGCCACAGGCTCACCGTGAATGTCGGTGTTCATGGAGAAGCCGTAGCCGAGATCATCAAGCAATCGCCATTCGAAGGAGCGCAGCAACGGTTCCAGTGGTCGACCTTCGGCCAAGGCCAGCAGGGTTGCGGCATAGTGGTCGAACACTCCTGGGTGCGGATCTTCCGCGGGCAACAGGCGAATCAGCAATTCATTGAGGTAGAGACCGCTGAACAGCGCCTCGCCGTTGAGCCATGCGGAGGTGCCGGAGCTCTCCATACGCCCGACATTCTTCAGCTCACCCTTGCCACGGAATTCAACCTCCAGCGCCACGAACGGCCGCGCCAGTGTGCCGGCCTTGCCCCGCGCACTGCGCAACACCGCCCGCAGCCGCCCTTGCGGCGTGAGGAAATCCACCAGTGCACTGGTTTCGCGGTAGGCGCGCGAATGCAGGACGTAAGCGGGTTGGGCGGGAGGCGGGGTTTGCGACATTGAGTTCTCGATGAAGAAACGCGGGTTTACATTCAACTCAAAACCACTGTGGGAGCGAGCCTGCTCGCGAAAGCGGAGTGACAGTCAACATCGATGCTGAATGTTACATCCTCTTCGCGAGCAGGCTCGCTCCCACAGTGGGTATCGGTGTTCTCGAGATCGCTACCTACAGGTCGCCGTAACCCAGCGAACGCAGCGCGCGCTCGTCATCGGACCAGCCGCCCTTCACCTTGACCCACAGGTTGAGCATGATCTTGGAGTCGAACAGCAGCTCCATGTCCTTGCGCGCTTCGGTGCCGATGCGCTTGATGCGCTCGCCCTTGTCGCCAATGATGATTTTCTTCTGGCCGTCACGTTCGACGAGAATCAGCGCGTGAATGTGCAGGGTCTTGCCCTGCTGCTTGAACTCTTCGATTTCGACGGTGATCTGGTACGGCAGCTCGGCGCCCATCTGGCGCATGATTTTCTCGCGCACCAGTTCGGCAGCGAGGAAACGGCTGCTACGGTCGGTGATCTGGTCTTCCGGGAAGAAGTGATCGTTCTCCGGCAGGTGATCGGCGATGACCTTTTCCAGCGCATCGAGATTGTGCCCGTGCTGCGCGGAAATCGGGATGATCTGGGCGTTAGGCAATTGTTCCTGCAACCAGCTCAGGTGCGGCATCAGCTCGGCTTTGTCTTCGATGCGATCGGTCTTGTTCAGCGCGACGATCAGCGGACCGGTCACATACTGCACACGTTCGAGCACCATCTGGTCTTCGTCGGTCCACTTGGTGCGGTCAACGACGAAGATCACCACGTCGACGTCTTTCAACGCCGCCGAAGCGGTTTTGTTCATGTAGCGGTTCAGGGCCTTTTCGCCGCCCTTGTGCATGCCCGGGGTGTCGACGTAGATCGCTTGCACATCGCCCTCGGTCTTGATGCCGAGCATGTTGTGCCGCGTGGTCTGCGGCTTGCGCGAAGTGATCGCGAGCTTCTGCCCGAGGATGTGGTTGAGCAGCGTCGACTTGCCGACGTTGGGACGGCCGACGATGGCAACATAGCCACAGCGAGTTGCGTTTGTATCAGTCATTGCCATTCTCCACGCCCAGGGCAATCAGTGCTGCAGCGGCCGCTACCTGTTCGGCAATGCGACGGCTCACACCCTGACCTCGGCTTTTCTCATTCAGTAAGACCACTTCGCACTCGACGAAGAAGGTTCGGCAGTGCGGTTCGCCCTGGATATCCACCACTTCGTAGCGGGGCAGTTCGCAACTGCGCGATTGCAGGTGTTCCTGCAAGCGGGTTTTCGGATCCTTGTTGGTGTCGACCAGCGTCAAGCCTTCGAACTCACCGGCCAGCCAGGCCAGTACGCGCTCACGGGCGACGTCCATGCCGGCGTCGAGGTAGATCGCACCGATCAGGGCTTCGAGGGCATCGGCGAGAATCGACTCACGACGGAACCCACCGCTCTTCAGTTCACCCGAACCCAGGCGGAGATAATCACCGAGGTCGAAACCGCGAGCCAGTACGGCCAGCGTCTCACCCTTCACCAGGCGTGCGCGCAAACGCGACAACTGACCTTCGCGGGCCAGCGGAAAGCGATCGAACAGCGCCTCGCCAGCGACGAAGTTGAGGATGGCATCGCCGAGGAATTCCAGACGCTCGTTGTTGCGCCCGGCAAAACTGCGGTGCGTGAGGGCCAGCAGCATCAGTTCCTGGTCCTTGAAGGTGTAACCGAGCTGGCGCTCGAGACGGCTTAGAGAAACGCTCACGGTTTACCCACGCTGAGTTCGTGGCTGGTTTCCACGGCCATCGCCGGGGTACGGCGCAGGCCTGGGACAATTAACGCTGTGTTCAAAAAATAGATCCTGGCGATTGCGAAGCCGATTGTATCGGCTCCAGAAATGCATTCGGCGCTGTGGTCAACAGCGCCGTGTGTAGTTACTTGATCAGACCGACCCGCGAGAAATTCGGCAGGTGGCTGAGTTTCGGCTCCGGCCAGCTCATCCAGACCGCGAAGGCCTTGCCGACGATATTGCGGTCGGGGACCATGCCCAGCAGATCCTTGGGAATGTTCGGATCATCCCAATAGCGACTGTCGTTCGAATTGTCGCGGTTGTCACCCATCATGAAGTAGTGCCCGGCAGGCACCGTCCACGACCGATCCGGAGTGGCGCGGTAGCGGCTCATTTCCTTGCGGATCAGGTGCTCGGCTGCACCGAGTTTTTCCTGGTAGAGCTCCGCGCTGCCCAGCGATCCCGCTTCGGCGCCGACCATCTTCTCGGCAATCGATTCGCCGTTGACGAACAGACGCTTGTCGGCGGTGTAACGCACCGTGTCACCCGGAAGGCCGACCACACGCTTGATGTAGTTGACGTTCGGGTCGCTCGGGTAGCGGAACACCATGACATCGCCGCGCTGCGGATCACCGACTTCGATGATCTTCTTGTCGATCACCGGCAAACGGATCCCGTAGGAAAACTTGTTCACCAGAATGAAGTCGCCGACGTCCAGGGTCGGTTTCATCGAGCCGGACGGAATCTGGAACGGCTCCACCAGGAACGAACGCAGCACCAGCACAATGAACAGCACCGGAAAGAACGACTTGCCGTATTCGACCAGCAGCGGCTCTTTGTTCAGCTTCTCGACCACCACAGGCTCTGGCTGGCTGACACTGCCTTGATAAGAGGCAATGGTAGCCCGCCGACGCGGTGCCAGGAACAGCAGATCAATCAACGCCAACAGGCCGCAGACGAACACGGCGATGACCAGCAACAGCGGGAAATTTAGCGACATAGGACCTGATTATTCCAACCTGAGCACGGCGAGGAAGGCTTCCTGTGGAATTTCCACGTTGCCGACCTGTTTCATGCGTTTCTTACCGGCCTTCTGCTTCTCGAGCAGTTTCTTCTTACGACTGACGTCACCGCCGTAGCATTTGGCCAATACGTTCTTTCTGAGCGCCTTGACGGTTGTCCGGGCCACGATCTGACCACCAATGGCGGCCTGAATCGCCACGTCGAACATCTGACGAGGAATCAGTTCTTTCATCTTCTCGGTCAACTGGCGACCTTTGAAGTGCGAATTGTCACGGTGCACGATCAATGCCAGGGCATCGACCTTATCGCCGTTGATCAGCACGTCCAGTTTCACCAGATTAGCCGATTGGTAACGATCGAAATGGTAGTCCAGCGAAGCATAGCCGCGGCTGGTGGATTTGAGACGGTCGAAGAAGTCCAGGACCACTTCGTTCATCGGCAGGTCGTAGGTGACTTGCACCTGATTGCCGAGGAACAGCATGTCGACCTGAACGCCGCGTTTCTCGATGCACAGGGTGATGACGTTACCCAGGTGCTCCTGCGGTACGAGGATATTGGCGCGCACGATTGGCTCGCGCATGTCCTCGATCGCCGACACGTCCGGAAGCTTCGACGGGTTGTCGACGTAAATCGTTTCACCGGTTTTCAGCACCAGCTCGAAAATTACCGTCGGCGCGGTGGTGATCAGGTCCAGGTCGTACTCGCGTTCGAGGCGCTCCTGGATGATTTCCATGTGCAGCATGCCGAGGAAGCCGCAACGGAAGCCGAAGCCCAGGGCGTCGGAGCTTTCCGGGGTGTACTGCAGCGACGAGTCGTTCAGGGTCAGCTTCTGCAGTGCTTCGCGGAAATCCTCGAAGTCATCGGAGCTGACCGGGAACAGACCGGCGTAAACCTGCGGCTGGATACGTTTGAAGCCCGGCAGCACCGGCACATCAGGGGTGGAGCTGAGGGTCAGGGTGTCACCGACCGGCGCACCGTGAATGTCCTTGATGCTGGCGATGATGAAGCCCACTTCGCCGGCCTTCAGATCAACGGTGGCGGTGTGTTTCGGGTTGAACACACCGACGCTGTCGACCA
This sequence comes from Pseudomonas sp. HN2, assembly GCF_020736465.1. Lineage (NCBI taxonomy): Bacteria > Pseudomonadati > Pseudomonadota > Gammaproteobacteria > Pseudomonadales > Pseudomonadaceae > Pseudomonas > Pseudomonas sp. HN2. Next base: position 1,139,243 of record NZ_CP085885.1, on the reverse strand, counting down.
GGTGCACCTTGCCGGTGGACTTGACCAGAATCTTGTCGCCCTTCTTCACCCGGCCATGGCGTACACGTACCAGGGAGACAACGCCCAGGTAGTTGTCGAACCAGGAGTCGATGATCAACGCTTGCAGCGGATCTTCGATGTTGCCGGTCGGCGCGGGAATGGTGTGGACCAGACGCTCGAGCACTTCGTCGACACCCAGGCCGGTCTTGGCGCTGCAGGTGACGGCGTCGGTGGCGTCGATGCCGATGATCTTCTCGATCTCGTCCTTGACGCGATCCGGCTCGGCCTGGGGCAGGTCGATCTTGTTCAGCACCGGCATGACCTCGAGGCCCTGCTCGATGGCGGTGTAGCAGTTGGCCACGGACTGGGCTTCCACGCCCTGCCCCGCATCGACCACCAGCAAGGCGCCTTCGCACGCGGCCAGGGAACGGCTGACTTCGTAGGTAAAGTCGACGTGGCCCGGGGTGTCGATGAAGTTCAGCTGGTAGGTGATGCCATCTTTGGCTTTGTAATAGAGGGTAACGCTGTGGGCCTTGATGGTGATCCCGCGTTCACGCTCAAGGTCCATGGAATCCAGTACCTGGGCTTCCATTTCACGCTCGGCCAGGCCGCCGCACATCTGGATGAAACGGTCAGCCAGCGTCGACTTGCCATGGTCAATGTGGGCGATGATGGAGAAATTGCGGATATGACTCAAATCACTCACGGATCAACACTCAAAAAGGCTGCAGGCTTGGCCCGCCGAAAAATAGCCGGGAATTGTACCTGATACACGGCGCAAGCGTCACGTTCGCCTGTCACCCGGATCGCATGCAAAAACGCCCCGGTCTGGCGACCGAGGCGTTTTCAGGGTTCAGGCGCTGAATGAAAGCTTGTTCATCAGCCCGCTCGCCTGAGCAGCCAGACACCCGCCAGCGCACACACGCCGGCCGGCACCAGCACCGCAAACAGCGGCGAGAAACCGAATACCAGACTGGATGGGCCCAGCAGATCCTGGACGATACGGAAGGTGAATCCCACCAGCACGCCGGTAAAGACCCGCTGACCGAGGGTCACCGAACGCAGCGGGCCGAAGATGAACGAGATCGCCATCAGCACCAGTGCCGCAGTCACCAGCGGCTGCAACACCTTGACCCAAAATGCCAGCCAGTAACGGCCATTGCTCAGGCCCTGCTCGGCCAGATAGTGGATGTAGCCCCACAGCCCGCTGATCGACAGCGATTCAGGGGCCATGACCACGGTACTGAGCAGTTGCGGGCTCAACGCGACGTCCCATTGCTCGCTCGGGGTATTGACGACTTCCGTACTGCGCTCATGGAACAGCGTGGTGGCAACGTCGGTGAGCTGCCACTTGTTGCCGTCGAACTCGGCCTTTTTGGCGAAGCTGGAGCTGAGCAGATGGCGCTCCTTGTCGAAGTGATAGCGCGTCACGCCGTACAACAGACCGTTCGGTTGCACCGCGTTGATGTGGATGAATTCCTCACCCTGACGGTGCCACATACCGTGTTTGGCGCTTTGCGCATCGCCGCTGCCCTGGGCCAGCGAGCGATTGGCCTGGGCCATGCTCTCGGTGGCCGGGGCAACATATTCGCCGATCAGCACGCCGGCGAGCATCAGCACCAGCATCGGCTTCATGACGGCCCAGACGATACGGCCGATCGACACGCCGGCGGCGCGCATGACGGTCAGCTCACTGCTGCTGGCCAGACTGCCGAGACCGATCAGGCAGCCGATCAGTGCAGCCATCGGCAGCATTTCGTAGAGCCGGCGCGGCGCGGTCAACACCACGAAACCGAGCACATCGACCAAGGTGTAGGTGTCGCTGACGTCGCCCATTTCATCGATGAAGGCAAACAGCGTCGCCAGGCCGAGGATGATCGCCAGCACGGCGATGATCGCCATGAATACGCTGCTGCCGATGTAGCGGTCGAGTTTAACCACGGGCCACCTCCAGCGCGGCGCTGCGACGGCTGGCCAGCTTCAGGCGCATCGGCTCCCAATAGAGCAGGCCGAGGCCGATGACCAGAAAGATCGCGTGCACCCACCACAAGCCAAGGGCCGGCGGGATCTTGCCTTTTTCAAGGGCGCCGCGGGCGGCAATCAGGATGGTCAGGTAAGCCATATAAAGAAGAATCGCCGGCAGCAGCTTGAGGAAACGCCCCTGACGCGGATTCACCCGCGACAGCGGCACCGCCATCAGGGTCACGATGAACACCAGCAACGGCAGGGACATGCGCCATTGCAGTTCGGTTTTCGAACGGATGTCGTCACTGCCCCACAGGGACGAGGTCGGCATCGCGTCACGATCGGTGACTTCTTCGCTGACATCCGGCTTGGGCAGCAGCACGCCGTAGGTTTCGTAATGGATGGCACGATAGTCGGCCTGACCCGGACTGCCGTCATAGCGATAACCGTTGTCGAGAATCAGGTAGCGATTGCCGTCGGGGCGAATTTCCTGACGGCCCGATTCGGCAACCAGCACGGAAATCCCGCGATCCTTCTGGTCGGCGCCAAGGTTTTTCTGCGAGATGAACACGCTGCCGAGATTGACTCGATCGTCGCTCAGGGTTTCGGTATAGGTCACTCGAGTACCGTCACGCAACGCCTGGAAGCGGCCCGGTTCGAGCGTATCGAACTCGGTCAGCGCGTCCTGCTTGTTCAGCAACAGCTGAAACTGGTTGGCGCCCTGCGGAGCCAGGCCAAGGCTCAGCCACGCCACCACCAGTGCCACCAGCGTCGCCGGAAACAGGGTCATGCGAAACAGTTTCTGCTGGCTCATGCCGGTGGCCGAGAGCACGGTCATTTCGCTTTCGAGGTACAGGCGACCGTAGGCCAGCAGGATCCCGAGGAACAGACCCAGCGGCAGAATCAGTTGCAGGAAACCCGGCAGACGAAAGCCCATGATCAGGAACAGCGAGCCCGGATCGAGCTGACCGGCCGCAGCCTGCGCCAGGTATTTGATGAAGCGACCGCTCATGATGATGACCAGCAGCACGGCACTTACGGCGCTGAGGGTCAACAGGACTTCGCGGGACAGATAACGGAAGACGATCAAACCAGACACTCCAGGGTTGTCAGGCTAAGGCGGCCAAACAAGCAAACACATCGACCGCCCGCCATGCAGAGCGGTCGAAAAAAGATGCGGCATTATCCTGTGATTGGGTGCGCCTGTCACTGCGCACACTCATCCATCTCTGTAATCCTTTGCTGATCGTACAACCCAGGGGGCGTTCTCAATTAGTTTTCACACCGCGCCGGGTCTGCTGTTGTGCAGGACAAGGCGCGAGAAGCGTGGTTTGGTCATTCCAGATAAGCTTCGAGCAACGCAGCCCTGCACAACAGCAGGCCCGGCCCTTCGGGTTGTGCCTTAAAGCCGGCCAGTCTGCGTTGCAGGCCTTGAAAAGGGAACAACCATTCCCAGCGGCCTGCGCCTTGCCTGGCTGGCTTTAAGGCGACAACGCGGTGTGAAAACCAATTGAGAACGCCCCCTAGGGTTGTCAGGCGCGGGGAGCGAGGTTCAAACTGCGGCCCTTGTCGCGGGCTTTGGCCTGCGCCTCTTCTATTTATAAGCAGGCGACTGCGGACAGCGTCGAACGCCTGCATGTTGACCATTCATTAGGGATCCGGACATGGAACTGGTTGTAAAAAGCGTTAGCCCAGAAACGTTGAAAACCGCCACCCTGGTGGTTGCCGTCGGCGAAGGCCGCAAACTCGGTGTCGCCGCCAGACTGGTCGACGAGTCGAGCGGTGGTGCGATCAGCACCGTGCTCAAGCGTGGCGACCTGGCCGGCAAGGTCGGGCAAAGCCTGTTGCTGCACAGCCTGCCGAACCTGAAAGCCGAGCGCGTGTTGCTGGTCGGCGTGGGCAAGGACGAAGAACTGGGCGACCGTCCGTTCCGCAAAATCGTCGCCGGCATCCTCAACACCCTCAAAGGCCTGGGCGGCGGCGATGCCGTGCTGGCGCTGGATGAAGTCATCGTCAAAGGCCGCGACAGCTACGGCAAGACCCGCCTGCTGGCGGAAACCCTGGTCGACGGCGGCTACACCTTCGACCAGTTCAAGAGCCAGAAAGCCGAACCGCGCGCCCTGAAGAAAATCACCCTGCTGACCATCAAGGCTGCACAGGCCGAAGTACAGCGCGCCGTGAACCACGCCACCGCAATCGCCAACGGCATGGCCTTCACCCGCGATCTGGGCAACCTGCCGCCGAACATCTGCCACCCGACGTTCATGGGCGAACAGGCGAAAAACCTCGGCAAAGAGTTCAAGGATCTGAAAGTCGAAGTACTCGACGAGAAGAAGATCAAATCCCTCGGCATGGGTTCGTTCTATGCCGTTGGCCAGGGCAGCGCCCAGCCGCCGCGCCTGATCGTCATGCAATACAACGGTGGCAAGAAATCCGAGAAGCCGTACGCGCTGGTCGGCAAGGGCATCACCTTCGACACCGGCGGCATCAGCCTGAAGCCGGGCGCCGGCATGGACGAGATGAAGTACGACATGGGCGGCGCTGCCTCTGTGTTCGGTACGCTGCGTGCGGTGCTTGAGCTGAAACTGCCGATCAATCTGGTGTGCATCCTCGCCTGCGCCGAAAACATGCCGAGCGGCAACGCGTCGCGTCCGGGCGACATCGTTACCACCATGAGCGGCCAGACTGTGGAAATCCTCAACACCGACGCCGAAGGCCGTCTGGTGCTGTGCGATGCGCTGACCTACGCCGAGCGCTTCAAGCCACAAGCGGTGATCGACATCGCCACTTTGACCGGTGCTTGCGTGGTAGCCCTGGGCGCCCATACTTCCGGCCTGCTGGGCAACAACGACGAACTGATCGACCAGTTGCTCAGCGCCGGCAAGGCCGCCGACGACCGCGCCTGGCAACTGCCGCTGTTCGATGAGTACCAGGAGCAACTGGACAGCCCGTTCGCCGACATCGCCAACATTGGCGGGCCGAAGGCCGGCACCATCACCGCCGCCTGCTTCCTGTCGCGCTTCACCAAGAACCTCAACTGGGCGCACCTGGACATCGCCGGCACCGCATGGACCAGCGGCGGCAAGGACAAGGGCGCCACTGGCCGTCCGGTTCCACTGCTGACCCAGTACCTGCTGGATCGCGCCAAAGCCTGAACCTGCTGAGGGGCGGCGTCGCTTCATGGCGACGCCGCTCGCTGCTCTGGAACCGTAATGACCAAAGTCGACTTCTACATCCTGCCGAGCGCCGATCCTTCGGCGCGCCTGGATTTTGCCTGCAAGCTCACCGAGAAAGCCTGGCGCATGGGCCATCGCATCTACCTGCATTGCAGCGATGCGAGCCAGCGGGACGATCTCGATGCGCGCCTGTGGGCTTTCAAGGGCGAAAGCTTCGTGCCCCACGGCCCTGCCGACAGTGAACCGAACGGCTTGATCGTGCTGGGATTCGGGGAAGACTGCGGTGAGCATCAGGATCTTCTGGTCAACCTCGACCTGAAAGTCCCGGCCTTCGCCAGCAAGTTCGCCCGCGTGGCGGAGGTGGTGGTGGAAGACCCGACCATCCGAGCGGCGGCGCGGGAGAGTTTCCGCTTCTATCGCGAACAGGGCTATTCTCTGCAAGACCACCGTTTACAGCGACTCTGAGCATTCCAATGGACACTCCGAAACCGCAACAGAAATCCGCACACCTGCTGGACGATCTTGAATCGATCCGCCAGTTGCTCGGCGATGACAACCTGCAACCGCCGCTCTTGACCGACACGGTCGATGACAGCGAACAGGAACAGATTCCAATGCTGTTCGATTCCGTCGGCAACGAGCCGGCGGCCGTCGCGCCACCCCCGGCACCAGCCCCGGCTGCCCAGGCTGCGGCACCGGTCGACAAAGGCCCGGACGCCCTTCTCCATCTGGACAGCGAACTGCGCGCCGCCGCGCAACTGATCATGCAAGACGTGATCGACGACTTCGCTCCGCACATCGAAACCGAAATCAAACGCCGCCTCGATGCACGAATGGAGCGGCTGCTCAGCCAGTACGAATAACCCCGCCTTCGGTATTTTTTGTGGCGAGGGAGCTTGCTCCCGCTGGGGTGCGAAGCGCCCCCAAAACCATTCAACAGTGTTTTTTGCCGCGAAGCCTGCGTGACAGTGTTTACGACTGCTGCGCAGCCGAGCGGGAGCAAGCTCCCTCGCCACAGAGTTCGCGATCACATTTAGATCTCCATCCGGCCCACCCCGCTCGCCCTCGGCACCATGCCCCGCTATACTTCCCGGCTTTTCCTGAATAAATGCCAATAGGGTCCCGCCGCGCATGGATAAGACCTACCAGCCGCACGCCATTGAAACTTCCTGGTACAAGACCTGGGAGTCCGAGAACTACTTCGCCCCGCAAGGCGCGGGCGAGTCCTACACCATCATGATCCCGCCGCCGAACGTCACCGGCAGCCTGCACATGGGTCACGGCTTCAACAACGCGATCATGGACGCCCTGATCCGTTTCCGCCGCATGCAAGGTCGCGACACCCTGTGGCAACCGGGCACCGACCACGCCGGTATCGCTACGCAGATGCTGGTGGAGCGCCAACTCGAAGCCCAGGGCCAGAATCGTCACGATCTGGGTCGCGAGAAATTCCTCGAGAAAGTCTGGGAGTGGAAAGATCAGTCCGGCGGCAATATCAGCCGGCAGATCCGACGCCTCGGCTCGTCCGTCGACTGGAGCCGCGAGCGCTTCACCATGGACGACGGCCTCTCGGAAGCGGTGAAAGAAGCATTCGTGCGTCTGCATGAAGACGGCCTGATCTACCGCGGCAAGCGTCTGGTCAACTGGGACACCAAACTGCACACGGCGATTTCCGACCTCGAAGTGGAGAACCACGAAGAGAAAGGTTTCCTGTGGAACCTGAAATACCCGCTGGCCGACGGCGTAAAGACCGCTGAGGGCAATGACTTCCTGATCGTTGCCACCACCCGCCCGGAAACCATGCTCGGAGACTCCGCCGTCGCGGTTAACCCGAACGATGAGCGCTACAAAGCCCTGATCGGCAAATTCGTCGAGCTGCCATTGGTTGGCCGTCGTATCCCGATCATCGCCGACGATTACTGCGACCCGGAATTCGGCACCGGCTGCGTGAAAATCACTCCGGCGCACGATTTCAATGACTACGAAGTCGGCAAGCGCCACAACCTGCCGCTGCTGAACATCTTCGACAAGAACGCCAACGTGCTGCCAGCAGCCCAGGTGTTCAACCTCGACGGTACGCTGAACGAAAGCATCGACGGCAAGATTCCGGCCGAGTTCGCTGGCCTGGAACGTTTCGAAGCGCGCAAGCAGATCGTCGCCGCGTTCGACGCCGCCGGCCTGCTGGTGAGCGTCAATGATCACAACCTGAAAACGCCGAAAGGCGACCGCTCCGGCACGGTCATCGAGCCGTGGCTGACTGACCAGTGGTACGTATCGACCAAGCCTTTGGCCGAGCCGGCGATTGCTGCGGTCGAAGACGGGCGCATCCAGTTCGTGCCCAAGCAGTACGAAAACATGTACTTCTCGTGGATGCGTGACATCCAGGACTGGTGCATCAGCCGTCAGCTGTGGTGGGGCCACCGGATTCCGGCCTGGTACGACGAGTCCGGCAAGGTCTACGTCGGCCGCGACGAAGCCGAAGTGCGTGCCAAGCACAACCTCGGCCCGGACGTTGCGCTGCAACAGGACAACGACGTACTCGATACCTGGTTCAGTTCCGGCCTGTGGACATTCTCGACCCTGGGCTGGCCTGAGCAGACCGAGTTCCTGAAGAAATTCCACTCCACCGACGTTCTGGTCACCGGTTTCGACATCATCTTCTTCTGGGTTGCCCGGATGATCATGATGACCATGCACCTGATGAAGAACGAAGACGGCACGCCACAGGTTCCGTTCAAGACTGTGTACGTACACGGCCTGGTGCGCGACGGCCAGGGCCAGAAGATGTCCAAGTCCAAGGGCAACGTTCTTGACCCGCTGGACATCATCGATGGCATCGACCTCGAGTCGCTGGTGCAGAAGCGCACCTCGGGCCTGATGCAGCCGAAACTGGCGAAGAAGATCGAAAAGCAGACCCGCGAAGAGTTCGCCAACGGCATCGAAAGCTACGGCACCGACGCCCTGCGCTTCACGTTCTGCTCGCTGGCCTCGACTGGTCGCGACATCAAGTTCGACATGGGCCGCGTCGAAGGCTATCGCAACTTCTGCAACAAGATCTGGAACGCCGCGCGCTACGTTCTGGACAAGGGCGAAGACTGCGGCCAGAACGGCGAAGCCTACGAGCTGTCGCTGGCCGATCGCTGGATCATCTCGCAACTGCAACGCACCGAAGCCGAAGTGACCCGTCAACTGGATCAGTTCCGTTTCGACCTCGCCGCGCAAGCGCTGTACGAGTTCATCTGGAACCAGTACTGCGACTGGTACCTGGAGCTTTCCAAGCCCGTGCTGTGGGACGAGAACGCGCCGGTCGAACGTCAGCGCGGCACTCGCCGTACGCTGGTGCGCGTGCTGGAAGTGGCGTTGCGTCTGGCACATCCGTTCATGCCGTTCATCACTGAAGAAATCTGGCAGCGCATCGCGCCGCTGGCCGGCATTCAGGGCAAGACCATCATGCTGCAACCTTGGCCGGTGGCCAATGAAGAGCGCATCGATCCGGCGGCCGAAGACGATATCGAATGGCTGAAAGGCCTGATGCTCGGCACGCGCAACATTCGTGGCGAAATGAACATCGGCCCGGGCAAGCCACTGCCGATCTACCTGAAGAACGTCAGCGCTGAAGACCAGCGCCGTCTGACCGAGAACGAAGCGCTGTTGAAGAAGCTGGCGCGTCTGGAATCGATCACCGTTCTGAAGGCTGGCGAAGAAGCACCTCTGTCCGCCACCGCACTGGTCGGCGAGATGGAAGTGCTGGTGCCAATGGCCGGTCTGATCGACAAAGGCGCCGAACTGGCACGTCTGGACAAGGAAATCCTGCGTCTGCAGGGCGAAGTCCAGCGGGTTGGCGGCAAGCTGTCCAACGCCGGTTTCGTTGACAAGGCCCCGGCCGAAGTCATCGAGAAGGAACGCGCCAAACTGGCCGAGGCTGAACAGGCCTTGGGCAAACTGGCCGAGCAGCACGCGCGGATTGCCAGCCTGTAACGGTAAATCGCAATGAAAAAGGGAGGCCCAGGTGGCCTCCCTTTTTGTTTCCCACATTTCCCTATAGGAGCTGCCGAAGGCTGCGATCTTTTGATTTGCTTCTAAAAATCAACATCAAAAGATCGCAGCCTCCGGCAGCTCCTACATGGGTTCGGCGTATGGCGCATCAATGTGGGACAATACCCGCCACTTTCAGCCATACCCGAATCGACCACGCCCATGACCGCCCCCCGCACACCCAAACCTGCGCGCAAGAAGCCTGACTCCGCGACCCCGGCCAAGACCGTAGAGCCGCGTGAGAAGGCCAGCCTGCATCCGCGCAATCGCCATCAGGGTCGTTACGACTTCCCGGCGCTGATCAAGACCACGCCCGAGTTGGCCAAGTACGTGATCACCAACCCGTACGGCAAGGAAAGCATCGACTTCGCCAGCCCCGACGCGGTACGCGTGTTCAACCGGGCGCTGCTCAAGTCGTTTTATGGCATCCAGCATTGGGACATTCCGGCGGACTACCTCTGCCCTCCGGTTCCGGGGCGAGCCGACTATGTGCACTTTCTCGCCGACCTGCTGGCGAGCATGAACGACGGCAAGGTCCCGCGCGGCGCAATCGTCAATGTGCTGGACATCGGCATGGGCGCCAACTGCGTGTATCCGCTGATCGGCAACAGCGAATACCGCTGGCACTTCCTCGGCTCGGAGATCGATCCGACGGCCGTGGCGGCGGCTCGAGCCATCGTGCAATCCAACGACCTGAGCAAGGTGATCCAGCTGCGCCAGCAGGAAAACCGCAAGCACATCCTGATCGGCTTGCTGGAGCCGGGCGAGCGCTTTGACCTGACCATGTGCAACCCGCCCTTCCACGCTTCGATGGAAGAAGCGACCAAGGGCAGCGAGCGCAAATGGCGCGCCCTGGGCAAGGCCGATCCGAAACGCAAGTTGCCGGTGCTGAACTTCGGCGGCCAGTCGGCGGAACTGTGGTGTGAAGGCGGAGAAGCACGTTTTGTGACGCAATTGATCGCCGAGAGCGCGAACTTCCAGCACAAAGTGCTGTGGTTCAGCACGCTGGTGTCAAAAGCTTCGAACCTGCCAGCCATCGAAACCGCGCTGAAAAAGGCCGGCGTGCTGGAAAGCCAGGTCGTGGAGATGTCCCAGGGACAGAAGCAGAGCCGCTTCGTGGCCTGGACCTTCCAGACCAAGTCCGAGCAGCAGATCTGGCGGCGCGAGCGCTGGGTACGCTAACACACTGCGGATTACCTTGTGGGAGCGAGCCTGCTCGCGAAAGCAGTCTATCAGTCGACATCCAAGGTGACTGAACCACCGCATTCGCGAGCAGGCTCGCTCCCACAATGGTTCAGTGACATACCCGCCGAATTGCAGACACAAAAAAACCGTGCCCCGGATCTCTCCGAAGCACGGTTTTTTTATCGCTGCGTCTTACTTGTTCACAGCGTCGGTCAGGCCTTTGGCCACAACCAGCTTGATCACTTTCTTGGCAGGGATTTCGATGGCAGCGCCAGTCGAAGGGTTACGGCCAGTGCGGGCAGGACGCTCGGTCACTTTCAGCTTGCCGATACCTGGCAAGGTGATTTCGCCGCCGTTTTCCAGCTGATCGGCAACGATTTGGCCCAGTTGGTCCAGAGCGTTACGCGCGGTGGTTTTCGGCGCGTCGATAGCTTCAGCGATGTCGGCGATCAGTTGGTCTTTAGTAAGAGCCATGTAGTGTTCCTTCCCTATCAAATTCATATGGATTGCAGAGTGCAGTGTCAGCCATCGAGCCCGATCTTCTGGATCTGGCACCCTCGGCGATAACCACGACGAGTCGGGTTATAGATGCCGAAATCAGGGTTTGGTTCGACCTGACAAATGCTGAATGCACGCTTAACGCAGTGACTTCGCGTAAGACCGCGCAAAACTAGCACAGCGACAAGGAAATATCCGCCTCTAGCTACCCATTTGGTCAGCTTTATTGCGCTAAATCGGTAAAAAACCGCATAAGGCCCGGCGCGCGCCCCGGTTTTGCCGTGCAACCCGCGCCAAAACCAGTGGTTGCGGTACACTGAGCGCTTTTTCGGGGGAGCCTGCCCTCCTCCCTTCCAACAGCCGAGAAGCCCATGCCGATCCGTCATTGCATCGTCCACCTGATCGACAAAAAACCCGACGGCACGCCCGCAGTTCTGCACGCCCGTGACTCTGAACTGGCGGAGTCCGCAGCCATCGAAAACATGCTCGCCGACCTCAATGAGAGCTACAACGCCAAACAGGGCAAAGCCTGGGGCCTGTTCCATCCGGAGTCCGGCGCGTTTCCCTTCAGCGGCTGGCTGAAGGAGTACATGGAAGGCGGCCGTGACTTCACCGCATTCAGCAAAGTGGCGGTCGAGCACCTGCAGAAGCTGATGGAAGAATCCAACCTGTCGGTGGGCGGCCATGTGTTGTTCGCCCACTATCAACAAGGCATGACCGGTTACCTGGCGATCGCCCTGCTGCACCACAGCGAAGGCGTCGCGGTGACCGATGAGCTGGACGTTACGCCGTCGCGCCATCTTGACCTTGGCCAACTGCATCTCGCCGCGCGGATCAACGTCTCCGAGTGGCAGAACAACAAGCAGTCCAAGCAGTACATCTCGTTCATCAAGGGCAAGAATGGCAAGAAAGTCTCGGAATACTTCCGCGACTTCATCGGCTGCCAGGAAGGCGTCGACGGCCCCGGCGAAACGCGCACGTTGCTCAAGGCCTTCAGTGACTTCGTCGAAAGCGAGGACCTGCCGGAAGACTCGGCCCGGGAGAAAACCAAGACCCTGGTCGACTATGCCAGCAGCCAGGCCAAGCTCGGCGAACCGATGGGCCTGGAAGAATTGTCGGAGCTGATCGACGAGGAGCGCCCGAAAGCCTTCTACGATCACATCCGCAACAAGGACTACGGCCTGTCACCAGAGATTCCGGCAGACAAGCGCACCCTCAACCAGTTCCGCCGCTTCACCGGCCGCGCCGAAGGCCTGTCGATCAGCTTCGAAGCGCATCTGCTGGGTTCGAAGATCGAATACGACGAAGAGAACGGCACGCTGATCATCAAAGGCCTGCCGACTTCGCTGACTGATCAGTTGAAGCGGCGTAACTGATGCTCGGCAATGTGTTGAAGAAGGTTGCCCTGGTGCTGCTGGTAGTCGTGGTCTACCAGAACTGGGGCAAGATCGAGCGGGTGTTCAATCCCTCGCAAATGGTCTCGGAGCAGACGCGCGCGCAGGCCAATGTCGTGCTCTACGCCACCGACTGGTGCGGCTACTGCAAGCAGACCAAACGCTTTCTCGACAGCAAGGGCATACCTTTCAAGGAGTTTGATATCGAGAAGGATGCCCAAGCGCGCAAGGCGTATGAAGCATTGGGCGGACGCGGGATTCCGCTGATCGATGTGAACGGCACGTTGATTCGCGGGTTTGATCCGGAAGAAATTCTCGCCGCCCTGAAATAACACATAACCTGTGGCGAGGGAGCTTGCTCCCGCTCGACTGCGCAGCAGTCGCAAAACCTGCAAACCTGCTATCGCGCTGAAAAGCAGGGGCCGCTTCGCAGCCCAGCGGGAGCAAGCTCCCTCGCCACAGAGTGTTGCGTGTGATCCGTTATTTGGCTTCGATACGGAAACCAAAACGCGGAAAGTGCACGTGCACCACGCCGCCACGTTCGTCTTCACGGCGAATGATCAGCTCTTCACTGCCGGCAAACAGCAATTCGCCTGCCACCGGATCGACGCCGTAATCGATAGCGGCAATCGCCACCTGCTGCCTGGGCTTGAACCCGTTCGGATCAACGAACTGCTCATCCGGCAACGCCGCCGGCGTCGCGTTACGCGCCACCTCCAGCGCCTCTGCAGAGCTCATCTCGCTTGCCGCACCATGGCCGAACCCCAGCACCCGACCCAGCCACGCCGCAACCGCCGGATAGTCATCCACCAGCGGCGCCGTCACGTGGGTCGCCTTGAGGAACCACAGCGGATGCGCCAGGGCGAAGTCAGCAATCGATGGTTCGCCAAACAGGAAGTCCCCCTGCTCGCGTTGCAACTGCTGCTCGAGACGCGCCATGATCGTCGGCCACTGATGTTTGGCCTGCTCGGCGGACAGACGCGTGGCGCTGCCGCCGCTGAACAAACCCGCTCGATCGGCGAGGAACGCCTTGATCGCTTCCGGCGGCAATTTGCCGAAACGCACGGCCACCGATTCCGGCTGGAACACCAGGCTCACCGCGTGTTGAAACACCACCGAATCGGCCCACGCCGCAAAACTGGCGCTGGTCATTTCCTGGCCTTCGGGGAAAAACGCCGGCAGGGCTTTTTCCTGTTCCAGGCGTCGAGCAATCAGTGCAGTGTCGCAATAAATGTCTGCGCCAATCTGCAGCACCGGGGTCTTGCGGTAGCCACCGGTCAGAGCGGTCAGATCCGGTTTCGGCATCACCGGCGAGATATGCACCGAGCGCCACGACAAGCCTTTGAACCCCAGCAGCAGGCGGGCCTTCTCGGCAAAGGGGGAGGTCGGGTAATGATGGAGAATCAACTCGGACATGCTCGGCTCCGCCGCTCAGATAGTGAGCCAGCAGCTTAGCGCGCATTTGCTTAGCAGCCTACAGATCTGCCTGATGGGAACCAATCAGTCAGATTGATAAGACGCCACCAGGCACTCCTTGGCGCTCTTCCTGAGTTTCTTGATCAAGCGTTCCTGGCGCAGTGCATCGCTCTTGTCGCGGCACAGCTCGGTATAAACCAGCGCCATGGCCGGGCTGGAGAGGAAGAACCGTGCGCCTTTACCGCTTTGATGCTTGGCGAAACGGCGCACCGGATCATCGCTGATCCCGCAGTACAACGAGCCATTGGCGGCACGCACGAGGTAGACGAACCAGGATTTGCTCACGGGTTCGGCAACATCGACGGATTGTTCGCTAAGGCTGGTCACTTCGGGATCTGAACGTGTAGGAAAACAGGCGGCGATCTTATCAGCGCCCGGCCTGAAATGCCTTCAGTCCCTTCAACGCTTGCGCGCGTACGGCGTTGCGCACCAGCGGCGTCCAGCCCAGCAGCAGGCCTTTGAAACCCAGTGCCTGACGCGACCAGCGCCACAGATCGAAGCGGTCGTGGTGCTCGCAGATCTTGCCGTCGCGGAAGACGAAACGCGCGTGGATATCGTTGATAACGATGTTGCCGGTCTGGCTGAACAGGTAGGTCGCGACCCAATGCGCGCCACCGGTACGCTCGTCGGCGCGGACGTTGTCGAAGGTCAGCGAGAAGTCTTTGGCGCGGGTGGTGAGCATGCGCCACATGTCGCCGGCATCGCGCCCGTGCAGCTCGCCAAAGGCCGGATCGCTGAACACGACATCGTCGGTGTAGCAGGCGGCCATGGCTTCGGCGTCGAGGCGCTGAAAGGCCTGGTAGAAGCGGGTGATCAGGGCGCTATGGGCTTCGCTCAAGGCAATCTCCAAAGAAATAGGTACAGATTGCCAGCACCATAATCCGCCGCGCCCAGAAACACTATCGGCAATACGCAAAACCCTTGTGGGAGCGAGCCTGCTCGCGAGCGCCCTTGCAGTCGACATTGTGCTGACTGAAGCACCGCCATCGCGAGCAGGCTCACTCCTACAGTTTCAATAGCGTCAGATCTTTTCGCTTTGCACCTGCACATACAGCGCCCGTCCGGCACCCAGCCCGGCCAGGATTGCGCCGGCGCCAATAATGCCGAAAATCCAGCCCAGGGCATTCCAGCCGCCGGTCCAGTCATGCACCACGCCCACGGCGAACGGCCCCATCGACGCCAGCGTGTAACCGAAACCCTGGGACATGCTCGACAGGTTCGCCGCGACATGGGAATCGCGCGAACGCAGCACAATCAGCGTCAACGCCAGACTGAAGGTACCGCCCTGCCCCAGTCCGAGCAGAATCGCCCAGCCCCACAGGCCTTCGATCGGTGCGTACAGGCAGCCGAACAGGCCCGCCAGCGTCAGCGCCATGACCACTACGATCGCCAGACGCTGATCCTTGCCACGGGTCGCCAGCCACGGCGCGGCCAGCGAACTGGCCAGTTGAATGATCACCGAACCGGACAGCACCAATCCTGCCTGGGTCGGTGTCAGCCCGCGTCCGATGAGGATCGACGGCAACCAGCCAAACACGATGTAGGCCAGCGATGACTGCAGGCCCATGTACAAGGTCACCTGCCAGGCCAGCGGATCACGCAGCAACCCGCGCACGCGATAGGCGACGTTGTGCGCGCCGTGCTTCGAGCCGACCTGAGGCAACCAGAACACCGCCGCCACCAAGGCTGGAATGACCCAGAAACCCAGGCCCATCGCCCAGCTGTTACCGAAGTGTTCACTCAGTGGCACGGTCGAACCCGCCGCCATTGCCGCGCCCAGACACAGGGCCATGGTGTAGACACCGGTCATGGTGCCGGCGTGTCTGGCGAAGTCGCGCTTGACGATGCCGGGCAGCAGCACGCCGACGATGCCGATGCTGGCGCCGCCGAGCACACTGCCGGCGAACAGGCCGATCTCACCGAAGTTGCTGCGCAGGATAATCCCGCCGGCCAGCGTCAGCAGAATGCCCAACACCACCCGTTCAGCGCCGAAACGTCGCGCCAGAATCGGCGCCAGCGGCGCGAACAGGCCCAGGCACAGCACCGGCAACGTAGTCAGCAATCCCGCCTGCGCCGCGGACAGCCCGAGACTCCTGGAGACCTCGCTGAGCAACGGCGCCATGCTCGACAGCGCCGGGCGCAGGTTCAATGCCACCAGAATCAGTCCGAGCAGCAACAGCCACGGACGTTTTACCAACGGGTGGCTTAGCTGCACCTGCTCGTCATCGGCTTCGGCATCAATCAGCAACTCATCCAGCTCGGTGGTGCGTTTCGACGCTGTGGGTAACTCGGTGCGGGACATGGTGTTCTCGGTTTCAAGGTTCATTGATCAACTGCCTCGACAAGGCTTTGGCCCGTTCCGGGTCGCGTTGCTCGACCGCATCGAGCAAGTCGATATGCAAGTCGAAGACTTCCTGGCGGCGCGGGGAGATATTCAGGGTCTGGCGCAATTGCGCGCCGACGATGCTGGAGAAATAGCGATACAGCTCGCTGAGAGTCGGGTTATGCGCGGCGTCGACCAGACGTCGATGGAACACCAGATCGCAGGCGATGTAGGTGTCGAGATCGCCGTGGTAATGGCTGCCGCTGGTGCCGAGCGCTTCGCGCAGTGCGGCCAGATCCTCATCGGTACGGCGCAACGCCGCCAGGCCGATGGCCTCGACTTCAAGGATGTGCCGGGTTTCCCGGGCCTGCTCCAGGGAACAGCGGGACAACGCCTTCAGCGTATCCAGCGGGTCGACCACTGCACGCAGATAACTGCCGTCGCCCTGACGGATTTCGATCAGCCCGGAAAACGCCAGAACGCGCATCGCTTCGCGCACCGTGTTGCGGCTGATGCCCAGCTCGGCGCACAGCTCAGGCTCGGTGGGCAGACGCTCGCCGACCTGCCAGACACCACTGTTGATGCGCTGACGCAGTTGGTCCAGAGCCTGATCGACCAGGGACCGCTTGATCAAAGGGGAAATTTCGGACATGAGCCTCGCCTTTTCATCCAATCATAGGATGAATTTTCCGACATGTTAGTCAGACTCATGTAGGACGGCAACCACCTAGGGTCAATCGGAGACACATGGAGCGGCATTTTCGATTGGTCAAAATTACCCTTTAAGGGTAATTTCAGGGACAGGGTTTTGGCTTCTTATGGAAAAGAACACACCCCATTACGACTTGGCGGTGATCAAGTCTGAAGTGAGGCGACTGGGTCAAAATGCTTTCACCAAAACTTCAGTAAGGTCAGCTGAGAAGCTCGGCTTCAACGTCAGCGAAATGCAGGAGATTGTTTTCGAGCTACAAACCAGGATGTTGTACAAATCGATGACTACCTATGACGATCATCGAATCTGGCAAGACGTGTAGCACATCAATTCGCGAGATCAGGAGATTTACATCAAGGTGACATACCGCCCCGGCGGCAGCCCACCGGTGATCTCCTTTAAGGAGAAAAACCCATGAAAACCCAGCAATGTGTCAGCTGCGGGGCGCGTGAGGGAATGAGGCATTTTCAGGGGCGCGGCGAAACCCTGAGAGTCAAAGACATGGAGCGTCGTGTCGATAATCTTTCTGGATGGGAATGCCAGAAGTGCGGTGAGATCGAATGGGACCCCGACACCGATAGTGCGCAGCGGTATTGCAAAGCAGGTGATGAGTTGGTTATCGCTGCGAGGCAAATGATTGGTGACGAGATGAAGCGTATCCGTCGCAAATTGCACCTGACGCAAAAAGAGACGGTACAACTGCTGTCTGGGGGTGGGCATAACGCATTTTCCCGCTATGAGCGCGGCGATGTATTGCCGCCCAAGGCGCTCATACTGTTGATGCGTTTATTGGATCGTTATCCGTACTTGCTAACCGATGTAAAGACTCTCGGCGAAGGTGCAGACTTGAGAGGTTTCGAGCACATCGTCCACAAAGAACACGAATCCCTCTCCGTGTCCTGAACCGTTCAGAAAAAACAAACCCGGCACATCGCCGGGTTGGTTTTTACTCATCCGCCATCAATGCAAAATCTGACTCAAGAACAACTTGGTCCGATCATTCTGCGGGTTATCGAAGAAGTCGTTCGGCGCTGCCTGCTCGACGATCTCGCCCTTGTCCATGAAGATCACTCGGTTCGCCACGGTGCGGGCGAAGCCCATTTCGTGGGTCACGCAGAGCATGGTCATGCCGTCTTCGGCCAGGCCGATCATGGTGTCGAGAACCTCTTTCACCATTTCCGGATCGAGTGCTGAAGTCGGTTCGTCGAACAGCATGATTTTCGGCTTCATGCACAGGGCGCGGGCGATCGCCACACGCTGTTGCTGACCGCCGGACAGTTGCCCCGGGTATTTGTGCGCCTGCTCCGGAATGCGTACGCGTTCCAGGTAATGCATGGCAATTTCCTCGGCCTTGCGCTTGGGCATCTTGCGCACCCACATCGGCGCCAGGGTGCAGTTCTGCAAAATGGTCAGGTGCGGGAACAGGTTGAAGTGCTGGAACACCATGCCGACTTCGCGGCGGATCGCTTCGATCTGCTTGAGGTCGTTGGTCAATTCCACGCCGTCGACGACGATGCGGCCCTGCTGGTGTTCTTCCAGACGATTCAGGCAACGAATCGTCGTGGATTTACCGGAACCCGACGGGCCGCAGAGGACGATGCGTTCGCCCTGCCTGACGTTGAGGTTGATGTCTTTGAGTACGTGAAACTGGCCGTACCACTTGTTCACGCCCTGCATCTGGATGATGCCTTCCGGACCCACAGGCTTTTTGATTGCTTCGCTCATTTACAGAGAACTCCTAACGCTTGTGGCCAGTGTCGAGCTTGCGTTCCAGATGCATGGAATAGCGCGACATACCAAAACAGAAAATCCAGAACACCAGGGCGGCGAACACGTAGCCTTCGGTGGCCATGCCCAGCCATTTCGGGTCGGCGGCGGCTTGCTTGACGCTGTTGAGCAGGTCGAACAGGCCAATGATGATCACCAGGCTGGTGTCCTTGAAAAGCGCAATGAACGTGTTGACGATGCCCGGAATCACCAGCTTCAAGGCCTGCGGCAAAATCACCAGGCCCATCGAACGCCAGTAACCGAGGCCCATCGCCGCAGCCGCTTCGTACTGCCCTTTGGGAATCGCTTGCAGACCGCCGCGCACCACTTCGGCGACGTAGGCCGACTGGAACAGGATCACGCCGATCAGCGCCCGCAGCAGTTTGTCGAAGTTCATGCCTTCGGGCAGGAACAGCGGCAGCATCACCGAGGACATGAACAGCACCGTGATCAACGGCACGCCGCGCCAGAATTCGATGAAGGTCACGCAGACCACACGAATCGCTGGCATATTCGAACGCCGCCCCAGCGCCAGCACGATGCCCAGCGGCAAAGCGCCGGCAATGCCGACGGTGGCGATCACCAGGGTCAGCATCAGCCCGCCCCACTGGCTGGTCGGCACGGTGGTCAGACCGAAACCGCCGTGCAACAAGGTGAAGGCGATGATCGGGTACAGCACCAGAAAGCTCAGGCCATAGACCGCTTTACGCGGCATCCGCGAGATGAACAGGGGTGCTGCGCCGATGACCGCCAGCCACACGGTCAGGTCCACGCGCCAGCGCAGTTCGATCGGGTAATAACCGTACATGAACTGGCCGAACCGCTGCTGGATGAACACCCAGCAGGCGCCCTCCTTGGTGCAGTCGGCGCGGGTGGTGCCAACCCAGTTGGCATCGACGATCGCCCAACTGAGGATCGGAGGTACCACGAGATAAATCAGGTAGAACGCAAACAGCGTCAGCAGGGTGTTGAGCCAGCTGGAGAACATGTTCGCGCGCATCCACGCCACCACGCCGATGCTGCTGTTGGGTGGAGGCATGTCGGGTTTGAAAGTATGAGTACTCATGCGCTTTTCCTTACCGCTCGATCAGCGCAATGCGCTTGTTGTACCAGTTCATCAGCAGGGAAATGCTGATACTGATCGCCAGGTACACGCTCATGGTGATGGCAATCACTTCGATGGCCTGCCCGGTCTGGTTGAGCACGGTGCCAGCGAACAGCGAAACCATTTCCGGGTAACCGATACCGGCGGCCAGCGAGGAGTTTTTCGCCAGGTTGAGGTATTGGCTGGTCAGTGGCGGAATGATCACGCGCAAAGCTTGCGGGATGATCACCTTGCGCAGGGTCGGGCCGTTGCGCAGGCCAAGCGAACGCGCCGCTTCGGTCTGGCCATGGCTGACCGACTTGATCCCGGAACGCACGATTTCGGCGATGAAGGCCGCGGTGTACACGGTGAGCGCCAGGGTCAAGGCCAGCAGTTCCGGAATCAGCACCCAGCCGCCGACAAAGTTGAAGCCCTTGAGCTCGGGCATTTCCCAGTGCAGCGGAGCGCCGAAGATCAGCGCGCACAAGGTCGGGATCACCAGCACAATTGCCAGGCCGGTCCAGAACTTGTGGAACGGCACACCGGTTTCTTCGAAGCGCTTGTTGGCCCAGCGGCACATCAGCACGATGCCGACGATCGCCAGCACGATGCTGACCACGAACGCCCAGAAGCCGTCAGCTGCAAGTGCGGCCGGCATGTTCAGGCCACGGCTGCTGACGAAGAAGGTGTCGCCGAAGTTATGGCTGTTGCGCGGCCCCGGCATGGTCAGGAATACCGCGAAGTACCAGAACAGGATCTGCAGCAGTGGCGGAATGTTGCGGAACACTTCCACATATACCGTCGCCAGTTTGGCGATGATCCAGTTCTGTGACAGGCGCGCCACGCCGACGATGAAACCGAGAATCGTCGCCAGAATCACGCCGATAAAGGTTACCAACAGGGTGTTGAGCAGGCCGATGACAAACACCCGCGCGTAGCTGTCCGCTTCGGTGTAGTCGATCAGGTGTTGAGCGATGCCGAACCCGGCACTGCGCTCCAGAAAGCTGAAACCGGAAGTGATGCCCCGGTGCTGAAGGTTGGTTTGCGTATTGTCGAACAGGTACCAGCCAAGCGAGACCACCGCCACAACCGTGATGATCTGGAATAGCCACGCACGCACTCGTGGATCGCTGAGGCTGAGCCTCTGCTTTGGTGCGCCGATAGAATTTTGCATGAAGTGCCCCGAAAGAAATGGAACAAGAACATCACCCGGCGGTTGGCCCGCCGGGTGATAGAACCATTAGCGCACTGGTGGTGCGTACTGAATGCCGCCGTTGTTCCACAGGGCGTTCAGGCCACGGTCGATTTCCAGCGGAGTGCTCTTGCCGAGGTTTTTCTCGAAGATTTCACCGTAGTTGCCGACCTGCTTGACGATCTGCACAACCCAGTCTTTCGGCAGTTTCAGATCTTTGCCGTATTCGCCGTCAGCGCCGAGCATACGGGCCACGTCCGGGTTCTTGGTCGACTTGGCTTCAGCTTCGACGTTCTTCGAAGTGATGCCGGCTTCTTCGGCATTGAGCAGCGCGTAGCCGACCCAACGCACGATCGCCAGCCACTCGTCGTCGCCATTACGTACGACCGGGCCCAGTGGCTCCTTGGATATGGTTTCCGGCAGAACCACGTAGTCCTTCGGCGAGGCCAGCTTGCTGCGCTGGGCGAACAGCTGGGACTTGTCGGAGGTCAGCACGTCGCAACGACCGGATTCCAGCGACTTGGCGCTTTCATCGGAGGTGTCGAAGGTGATCGGAGTGTATTTCAGACCGTTGCCACGGAAGTAGTCGGAAACGTTCAGCTCGGTGGTGGTACCGGCCTGGATGCAGATGGTCGCGCCGTCGAGCTCTTTGGCACTTTTCACGCCCAGCTTGTTGTTTACCAGGAAGCCGATGCCGTCGTAGTAGGTGATGAAGCCCGGGAATTTCAGACCCATGCCCGCGTCACGGGAGCTGGTCATGGTGGTGTTGCGCGACAGGATGTCGATCTCGCCGGACTGCAGCGCGGTGAAGCGCTCCTTGGCGTTCAACTGGCTGAACTTGACCTTGTTGGCGTCGCCGAAAACGGCAGCGGCCACAGCGCGGCAAACGTCGGCGTCGATGCCGAGGATCTTGCCGGTCGCATCCGGTACCGAGAAGCCCGGCAGACCGTCGCTCACGCCACACTGCACGAAACCTTTTTTCTGTACCGCATCCAGGGTTGCACCCGCCTGAGCGAACCCGCTGACACCGAGTACTGCTGCAGCAGTCACGACCGCCAGAGTGGATTTCAACATCTTCATTCAAACCTCCAGTTTTGCTCTTGTTGTGTCGGAGCTTGAGTCCTGTCGCACCCTTTTGAGGCGTTGTTGACCCGTGTTGGCTTTTTTTGGGGTCAACCGACGTAAGACCTTCGCTATGAGTCTAGTAGGAGAAGATCCACATCATGGATCACTCACTTCTCACCAATCGGCCGAACGGGCTGTAGCCCTTTCACGTTCGCTAAGCCCGTAGCGGCCATTGGCGAACATCCATCACCGGATTCGTTGCTATCCCATCGCGCGACTGACACTGATAGTGTTACCGCCGCGCAACGGATGCTTCGTACGCAAAGCTTCATAGCAAAGGCCGTACCACACCGCTTGCCGAAGTCATTGCGCGACACGTCAATAGCTAAACTTGTAACCTTGCGACATCTTGTTAACGGATCAACCGGGCGCGCACTTCAATCACGCACTCAATGAGAGCGCCCGCACATTTTTGGAGCAGACATGACCGAGCCCTTGATTCTTCAGCCTGTTAAGCCCGCGGATGCCTGCGTGATCTGGCTGCACGGCCTCGGCGCCGACCGTTACGACTTCCTGCCGGTCGCCGAGGCGCTGCAGGAAAGCCTGCTGAGCACACGTTTTGTGCTGCCCCAGGCACCCACTCTTCCAGTGACGATAAATGGCGGATATGCCATGCCCAGCTGGTACGACATCAAGGCCATGAGCCCGGCCCGGGCGATTGACCGTGACCAGTTGGAAGCGTCGGCGGATCGCATCATCGAACTGATCGAAAGCGAACGCGCCAGCGGAATAGACGCCTCGCGGATCTTTCTGGCCGGATTCTCCCAGGGCGGCGCCGTGGTATTGCACACCGCATTCCTGAAATGGCAGGGGCCGTTGGGTGGGGTGCTGGCGTTGTCGACATATGCGCCGACCTTCACTGACGAGATGGAGCTTTGCGCCAGTCAGCAGCGCATTCCTGCGCTGTGTCTGCACGGTCAGTTCGATGGGGTGGTGCAGAACTCGATGGGGCGCAGTGCCTATGAGCATTTGGTGAAGCATGGTGTCACCGTGACATGGCAGGAATACCCAATGGAGCACGAAGTGTTACCTGAAGAGATTCGCGACATCGGCGTCTGGTTGAGTGAGCGCCTGCGCTGATTGGCGACCAATCCCTGCCCTTTGATCCCTCCTACTACGCCGCGCCCGTTTCTTGCATTACACTGGCCGGCGTACATTCCTTAACCAATTGATGAGATGACCGTGCTCAAAGCACTCAAGAAGATGTTCGGTAAAAGCGAGGCTGAGCAGCTCGCGCCAGTTTCCAGCGCGCCGTCGCACGCCCCCGGTCATCGCACCGATGCCCCACAGGCCGACCGCCCCGCTCCCGCAGCCACACCGAAGCCAGAAGAAAAACCCGCTACGGCCGCGCCAATTGCCGCCGAGCCTGCGCGCAGCGAAGCGCCGAAACCGGCCAGACCGCGTCGCGAACCGAAGCCCAAGGCGGCGGTAATTCCCTGGAAACTCGAAGACTTCGTCGTCGAGCCGCAGGAAGGCAAAACCCGCTTTCACGATTTCAAGCTCGCCCCGGAACTGATGCACGCCATCCAGGACCTGGGCTTTCCTTACTGCACGCCGATCCAGGCGCAGGTGCTGGGCTTCACCCTCGCCGGCAAAGATGCCATCGGCCGTGCGCAGACCGGCACCGGCAAGACCGCCGCGTTCCTGATCTCGATCATCACCCAACTGCTGCAGACGCCGCCGCCCAAAGAGCGCTACATGGGTGAACCGCGCGCGTTGATCATCGCGCCGACCCGCGAACTGGTGGTGCAGATCGCCAAGGACGCCGCAGACCTGACCAAGTACACCGGCCTCAACGTGATGACGTTCGTCGGCGGCATGGACTTCGACAAACAGCTCAAGCACCTCGAAGCGCGCCATTGCGACATTCTCGTCGCGACCCCGGGCCGCTTGCTCGACTTCAACCAGCGCGGCGACGTGCACCTGGACATGGTCGAAGTGATGGTGCTGGACGAAGCCGACCGCATGCTCGACATGGGTTTCATCCCGCAGGTTCGGCAGATCATTCGTCAGACCCCGCCGAAGTCCGAGCGCCAGACCTTGCTGTTCTCCGCGACCTTTACCGAAGACGTGATGAACCTTGCCAAGCAATGGACCACGGATCCGGCGATCGTCGAAATCGAAATCACCAACGTCGCCAACGAGAACGTCGAGCAGCACATCTACGCCGTGGCCGCCGCCGACAAATACAAACTGCTCTACAACCTGGTCAACGACAACGGTTGGGAGCGGGTCATCGTGTTTGCCAACCGCAAGGACGAAGTGCGCCGCATCGAGGAGCGCCTTGTGCGTGACGGCATCAACGCCGCGCAATTGTCCGGTGACGTGCCGCAGCACAAGCGCATCAAGACCCTGGAAGGTTTCCGCGAAGGCAAGATTCGCGTGCTGGTGGCCACCGATGTCGCCGGTCGCGGCATTCACATCGACGGTATCAGCCACGTGATCAACTTCACCCTGCCGGAAGTGCCGGACGATTACGTGCACCGCATCGGCCGTACCGGTCGCGCCGGCGCTGACGGTGTGTCGATCAGCTTCGCCGGTGAGGACGACTCCTATCAGTTGCCGTCCATCGAAGAAAAGCTCGGTCGCAAGATCAGCTGCGAAACACCGCCGACGCATCTGCTCCGCGCGGTTGAGCGCAAGCGCCCACAATAAGCCTCGCGATACGAAAAAGCGCAGCCGGAAACGGACTGTGCTTTTTTTACGCCCGACGGTTGCCCGCCAGAACTAAAAGTCCATAATGGAAAAATAAGTTTAGATCTGGAGAGCGAGATGTCCGGTACCCCGTACGTGATCGATCAAGCCCTAGCCCGTGATCTGCTGACGCGAATCGACGTGCCGCAGATCCTGCGCAAACTGTTCCGTGATCTGGCGGCCGGTCACGCCGTGCAGCCAGCTCAGCAGTTAGTGGAATTCCCACAGGGCGCCGGCGACTTCATCAATTATCTGGGCGTGCTGGCCGAGGACGGCGTGTACGGCGTGAAGACTTCGCCGTATATCGTTCGTGAGCAGGGTGCGCTGGTGACGGCGTGGACATTGTTGATGTCGATGAAAACCGGCCAACCGCTGCTGCTCTGCGATGCCGGCGAACTGACCACCGCGCGCACCGCCGCGACCACGGCAGTGGCGGTTGACGCCCTCGCACCGGCGAATGCCCAACGCCTGGCGATCATCGGCAGCGGGAAAGTCGCTCAGGCGCATCTGCATTACGTCAAAACCTTGCGCGAATGGCAAAGCATCAGCGTGTACTCGCCATCGCTGCTGGAAGATCCTGAAACACAGGCCGTGTTGAGGACCATCGCGCCGTCACTGAAGATTGCCGACAGCCGCGAGGCCGCTATCGCCGAAGCTGACGTGATCATGCTCTGCACCTCATCTGCCGGGCCGGTGATCGAGCCTGCCGAATTGAGCAAACCGGCGCTGATCACCTCGATCAGCACCAACGCCCCCCGCGCACATGAAGTGCCGCCGGGCAGCCTCAACGACATGCAGGTGTTCTGCGACTATCGTCAGACCACGCCAGGGTCGGCGGGTGAGATGTTGATTGCCGCTGAGCAGCATGGGTGGCACAAGGAATCGATTGTGGGCGATCTGGCGGATTTGCTCAGCGACAAAGTCCCGCGCCCTGATTACCAGCGGCATGTGTTTTTCCGTTCGATCGGTCTGGGCCTGGAAGACATTGCCTTGGCCAATGCGGTTTATCACCTCACCACAAATCTCTTGTAGGAGTGAGCCTGCTCGCGATAGCGGTCTGACATTCGATATTGATGTCGGCTGATCGACCGCTATCGCGAGCAGGCTCACTCCTACAGGGGGCGACGTCATTTCTGGATATCGCGTACACACCGGAGAGTTTCATGAACCACGCAGATTTCATCATCATCGGCGGCGGGATTGCCGGCGCTTCCACCGGGTTCTGGCTGGCGCCGCACGGCAAAGTGTTCGTGCTCGAACGTGAAACCCATCCCGGCTATCACTCCACCGGTCGTTCCGCCGCGCTGTACACCGCCGCCTACGGCACCGCCCAGGTACGCGCACTCACTCAGGCCAGCCGCGCGTTCTTCGACAATCCTCCCAGCGGCTTCTGCGAGCATCCGCTGCTCACCCCACGCGGCGAAATGACCGTCGACTTCATCGGCGACCCTGCCGAACTCAACAACCAATACCTCAGCGCCAAAGCCACCGTGCCGCAGATGCAGCTGCTCAGCGCCGACGAAGCCTGCGCACGCCTGCCGATCCTGCGCCGGGACAAAGTCCACGGTGCGATCTACGATCCTTCGGCGTGCGACATCGACACCGACGCGCTGCATCAGGGCTACCTGCGCGGCATCCGGCGCAACCACGGCGAAGTCCACACCGATTGCGAAGTGCTTGGCCTGGATCGCGATGCCGATGGCCTGTGGATCGTGCAAACCAACGGCGAGACGTTCAGCGCACCGGTGCTGATCAACGCCGCCGGTGCCTGGGCCGACAGGATCGGCGCCCTGGCCGGTGCGCAGCCGCTGGGACTGCTACCGAAACGTCGTGCTGCGTTTATCTTTGCCGGTCCTGAAGGCGTGGATATTCATCACTGGCCGATGCTGGTCAGCCTCGACGAATCCTTCTACATGAAGCCCGACGCCGGCATGTTCCTCGGCTCACCGGCCAACGCCGACCCGGTTGAACCGCACGACGTGCAGCCGGAAGAACTCGACATCGCCATGGGTATTTATCAGATCGAAGAAGCCACCACACTGACCATCCGCCGCCCGACCCGCACCTGGGCCGGTCTGCGCAGTTTCGTTGCCGACGGTGATCTGCTCAGCGGTTTCGATTCAAAAGTGCCGGGGCTGTTCTGGGTTGCGGCACAGGGCGGTTACGGCATTCAGACGTCGCCGGCGATGGGTCAGGCCAGTGCGGCGCTGGTGCGCGGCGAGCCGTTCCCCGAGCAGCTGCAGCAATTCGGTCTGGACAGCGCCATGCTCTCCCCCGCCCGACTGGCGTGATCGCATCGACTCGCCCAAGAGATTGCGGCACACTCGCAGCGCCCCGGCACATGGGGCGCTGACGCTGCCTGGAGCTCCACTGTCATGACCGCCCCCGAATTCGACCCGGCGCTGGATAACTTCCGCGCCATCGCCGATGCCATCGCCACGCTGTTCTTTCCCCATGCCGAGGTGGTGCTGCACGACCTGCGCACGCAGAAGGTCGACTACATCGCCAATAACCTGTCCAAGCGTGAGATCGGCGACGACTCCTCGCTGGAAGACATGCTCAGCGAGGAGGTCAGCGAAAGAAACATCGGCCCGTACGAAAAGCTCAACTGGGACGGTCAGAAGATTCGCAGCCTGAGCACTGTGCTGCGCGACAGTGAAGATCGACCGCTCGCAGTGCTGTGCATCAATCTGAATATTTCCCTGTTCGAGAACGCCAAAGCGGCGCTCGACCTGTTTCTGTCGCCGAGCAAACTGATTCCGCAACCGGATTCACTGTTCCGTGACGACTGGCAGGAACGCATCAACACCTTCCTCCACGCGTGGCTGCGCGAGCGGCAGTTGAGCCTGAATCTGCTGACCCGTGATCACAAACGCGAACTGGTGCTGGCGCTGCACGCCGAGGGCGCGTTCAAGGGCAAAAGCGCCTCGAACTACGTGGCCAATGTGCTGAACATGGGCCGGGCTACGGTGTACAAGCATTTGAAGGAATTGAAGGGCTGAAAAGCAAAAGATCGCAGCCTTCGGCAGCTCCTACAGGAGAACGCATTCCCATGTAGGAGCTGCCGAAGGCTGCGATCTTTTTATCAGTCGCCGTAGATGTCGGTCTGGAAATACTTCTGGGAAATCTTCTGATACTCGCCACTCGCGCGAATCCCGTCGATGGCGCTGTTCAACTGGCTGACCAGCTCGGCATTGCCCTTGCGCACCGCAATCCCCGCGCCTTCACCGACATACTTGGGATCCTTCAACTCCGGACCGACAAACGCATAACCCTTGCCGCGGGGCATCGACAGGAAGTCATTGAGCGGAATGGTGTCGGCGAAAATCGCATCGAGGCGCCCCGCCGCCAGGTCCATGTAGATTTCTTCGTTATTGCTGTAGCGCTTGACGTTGATGCCCTTGGGTTCGAACACTTCGGTGGCGTAACGATCGGTGGTGGTCGCGCGCTGCACGCCGACATTCTTGCCTTTGAGGCTGGCGTACTGATCATCGACGCTGGCGCCTTCCTTCATCACCAGGCGCGAGGATGTGAAGTAGTACTTATGACTGAAATCCACTGACTTCTTGCGATCTTCGTTGATGGTCATCGACGACAGCGCCATGTCGATCTTCTTCACTTTCAGCGAAGGAATCAGCCCGTCGAACTCACCTTCGACCCACACACACTTGACCTTCATCTGCGCACACAAGGCATTGCCGATGTCGTAGTCGAAACCGACGATTTCACCCTTGTCGGTTTTCGACGCGAACGGCGGATAGGCCGCTTCGATGCCGATGCGCAGGGTTTTCTCGGCGGCGAAGACGCTGGCGGAGGCCAACAGGCTGAGGGCCAGTCCGGTGATGAGGGGGAGTTTCTTCATGTTCGTTCTCTCGCGAAGTTGTTGTTGGTTTGGCAAGAAAGCAGCTACAAGCGGCAAGCTATTAGCTGCAAGACAGAAGCTTTTTTGTACTTGTAAATCCATACTGGACTCTCAGGTACAAATCGTCAATCGGGTAGAGAGGGAGGATTTCGGTGTTGCAGATGACGCCTTCGCGAGCAGGCTCGCTCCCACAGGGGAACGCATTTCAACTGTGGGAGCGAGCCTGCTCGCGATAGCGAATTTGAGGGCAATACAGAACTTACTTCTTCCAGCGATCCGCAGCCGCATGATCACTGTCCCGCCCCTCAACCCAACGGGGCCCATCGCTGGTGTTTTCTTTCTTCCAGAACGGCGCGCGGGTTTTCAGGTAGTCCATGACGAACGCGCAGGCATCGAACGCGGCCTGGCGATGGGCGCTGGCGGCGCCGACGAAGACGATCGGCTCGCCCGGCTCCAGAGCGCCGATGCGGTGCAGCACTTCCAGTTTCAGCAGCGGCCAGCGCTGCTGCGCTTCGACAGCGATCTTGCCGAGGGCTTTTTCGGTCATGCCCGGGTAGTGCTCGAGAAACATCCCCGCGACGTCGAGCCCGTCGTTGAAGTCGCGCACGTAACCGACAAAGCTCACCACCGCACCGACGCCCACATTGGCCGCGTGCATCGCATTGACTTCAGCGCCCGGATCGAACGGCATGGCCTGCACGCGAATCGCCATGTTCAGCCCCCGGTCACAGTTGGAAAAAACGCCACTTCGTCGCCATCGGTCACTGGCTCGTCAAGCTGACAAAGATCCTCGTTGCGTGCGCACATCAGGTTCTGCTCGCTCAACACCTCAGCGCCATCACGTTGCGCCAACAATGCGCGAACGTCATCGACGCTGGCGAAATCGCCTTCAACCACGACTGAATCCACGCCCAGCGCCTCGCGGTAACGGGCAAAAAACTTCACGGTCAGTTTCATGCCGGCTCCGCTTGGAAATGGCCGCTCTTGCCGCCGACTTTTTCCAGCAGACGCACGCTTTCGATGGTCATGCCACGATCGACGGCTTTGCACATGTCATAGATGGTCAGGGCGGCGACACTGGCGGCGGTCAGCGCCTCCATTTCGACGCCGGTCTGTCCGGACAACTTGCAGCGGGCGACGATGCGCACGCTGTCTTTGCCTTCGGCGCTGAGTTCGACTTTGACGCCCGTCAGCATCAGCGGGTGGCACAGCGGAATCAGATCGCTGGTTTTCTTCGCTGCCTGAATCCCGGCAATGCGTGCCACGGCGAACACATCACCTTTGGGATGGCCGCCGCTGACGATCATCTGCAGGGTTTCAGGGAGCATGCGCACCAGCGCTTGAGCCGTCGCTTCACGGAACGTCACGGCTTTTTCAGTGACGTCGACCATGTTGGCGCGACCTTGGGAATCGAGATGAGTCAGCACGGGATTACTCCTGATCAGGAGCGTGGATTGTAAACCTGTGGGTCAGATATCCGCATCACTGATTATGAAATCACCGCTATCACCTGTAGGAGTGAGCCTGCTCGCGATAGCGGTCTGGTATTCAACATTGATGTCGACTGATCGACCGCTATCGCGAGCAGGCTCACTCCTACATTTTGATTTGCATAGGCCATAAAAACGGGCGGCCGACTGGCCGCCCGGTTTTCGGTGAAGGATTACAAATGCGATTCGGCGTATTCGGCCAGGATCGAGCGAGGCACCCCTTGCAGGGTGATGTGCACACCGTTGGGGAAATCCTTGAAGCGTTCGGTCAGGTAGGTCAGCCCGGAGCTGGTCGCGGACAGGTAAGGGGTATCGATCTGTGCGAGGTTACCCAGGCACACCACTTTGGAACCGGCGCCGGCACGGGTGATGATGGTCTTCATCTGGTGCGGCGTGAGGTTCTGGCATTCGTCGATCAGGATCAGGCTCTGCTGGAAGCTGCGACCGCGAATGTAGTTGAGCGATTTGAACTGCAACGGCACTTTGCTGAGGATGTAGTCGACGCTGCCATGGGTGTTCTCGTCATCCATGTGCAAGGCTTCGAGGTTGTCGGTGATGGCGCCCAGCCAAGGCTCCATTTTTTCCGCTTCGGTGCCGGGCAGGAAACCGATTTCCTGATCCAGGCCCTGCACGCTGCGGGTGGCGATGATGCGGCGGTAGCGCTTGCTGACCATGGTCTGCTCGATCGCAGCGGCCAGCGCCAGGATGGTTTTACCCGAACCGGCGGCGCCGGACAGGTTGACCAGATGAATGTCCGGATCAAGCAACGCGTACAGCGCCAGACTCTGATAGATGTCGCGCGGCTTCAGCCCCCACGCCTCCTGATGCAGCAGCGGTTCCTGATGCAGGTCGAGGATCAGCAGTTTGTCTTCCTGGATTTCCTTGATCCAGCCGACAAAGCCCTGCTCGTCGATAATGAATTCGTTGATATGCACTGCTGGCAGGTTGTCGATCAACTGCACCTGGTGCCAGGTGCGGCCATGGTCCTGGCGGGTTTCGACCTTGCTCACGCGGTCCCAGAAGGAGCCGGTCATGTTGTGGTAGCCATTGGGCAGCAGGGACACGTCATCGACCAATTGGTCGGTGCTGTAGTCCTCGGCGTCGATGCCGCAGGCGCGCGCCTTGAGGCGCATGTTGATGTCTTTGGTGACCAGCACCACCGGTTTCTGCGGATCGCGAGTGTGCAGATCGATCAGTTGGTTGATGATTTTGTTGTCGTTCAGGTGCTCGGGCAGAATCAGATTCGACTCGGCCTGCTTGCTCATCAGAATTGACAGCAAGCCCTTCGGCCCGCCCTTGCCACGCTGGATCGGCACACCGAGCTCAACGTCTTCGGGAGACGCGTCGCCCAGGGTCTTGTCGATCAGGCGGATCGCCTGGCGGCATTCGGCGGCCACGCTGTGATGGCCGCTCTTGAGCTTGTCCAGCTCTTCCAGCACGGTCATCGGGATGGCGACGTGGTGTTCTTCGAAATTCAGCAGGGCATTTGGATCGTGAATCAATACGTTGGTATCGAGTACATACAGGATTGGCTGGTTGGAGGAAGGGCTGCGTCCGTGATCATCCATACTCGGTCACCTATGTGGGAGCCATTCGACGCAATACCGTGACAGTGCTGCGCCTCGAGGTGACTGCCGAATTCATCCACGAGGGCCTGGATGAACTGCACACAATAGGAGTCTGGGAAGACGCCACCTGTGTTGCAGGTTTCGGCGGTCTGTCTTCGTAATACTCCAAAACCGATGACATAAAAAAGTACTTTGACGGTTTTTTTAAGTTTATTTTGCAGAGTGACGAAAAGGCCTTGGCGGACTCCCCAGACACCGCTAAAGTCGGAAGTCCCCCTGCATCGAATTCCCGTCAAAAATCACCCCAAGCCCAATGTTTCCGGGCTTTGTTTAGTTTCTCAACGAAACGCGTCCTGGCAGTCTTCCCAACCGATACCGCTCTGCGCAGTCTGGGTAATCAGCCACGGCAACGAAGTCTTCACAGCGTCCTGTTTCATGTTGAAATTGATCACCCCGTGACGCCACAACAGCATCAGGGTCAACACCCGCTGCGCGCTGGCCGGGCCCTTGAGCTTGCCGGCACCGTCCTGGGCATCGATGTCCCACAGCGCCACTTGCAGGCCCTGGGTATTGAAGAAACCTTGCGCGTCGCTGCGGCGCTGGCCATCCGGCGGACGGAACAGCGGCACGAAGTTTTCCGGCAGTTTGTTCTTCACCAGATCGGCGCTGCGCCGTACCGAATCCTGCCAGTCCTGCCAATGGCTGTGGAAGCGGAATTCCCAGCCCTGCACGCCAACGCACTGCCGGGAGAAGCTCGCTTGCAGGCTGCTGACCGAACGGCCGGCGAGCCGCGCCTGGATATCCTTGCCCAAGACGAAAAATGTTCCGCTCAGATTCGATTTGCGCAGATATTCGGTCAGCCAGTCGGTGTTGTCCGGTTGCAGGTTGGCGGCGCTGTCGAAAGTCAGCAGAAACAGCCGGTCGTGCATGTCTTCGCCGTTACGCTCGTAGTCACCGAAACGATCGAATTCATTGCTGGTTTGCGGCGACAGCGCGGCCTTGCGCATCAGCTCGTCCAGATACTGCAAATGGAAGATCCGGCTCGGCTCGGCCCATTTGGTGTAATAACTGTCGTCGCTGACCACGAACTTGGCGGCCTGCTCGCGCAGAGTCGGCAGGTCTTCGACGAGGAAGCAGAACGAGGCGTCCTGATCGCAGCTTTGCTGGGCGTGATTGTAATTGGTCAGCAAGCGCTGCCAGAGACGCTGGCGCAACTGATTGATCGCATCGATATTGACCGTGCGCAGGCCCAGGCGCTGGGCGAGTGCCGCCTCGTCGATGGATTCGGTGCCGAGCAGGCCGCGAGCGAACATGAGGATTTCCGCCCGAGACGCGACGTCGAACAAGGTCGGATTGCTCAACTGCTCCGGCCAGGTCGTGCGGTCCAGCGTCGCCGCATCGCCGGGCGCCGCCAAGGCCGCGTAGCTCAGCAGCCACGCGGTGAATAAAAGAACAATGCGCAAAGGGATGCCTCCATAACAAAACCCGCGCGGCACTATATCGCGGGTGGATCAAAACAAAGATCAAAAGATCGCAGCCTTCGGCAGCTCCTACCTGTCCCCATTGAATTCATTGCGGTTTCATCTCGAGCGCAATCTGTAGGAGCTGCCGAAGGCTGCGATCTTGTTCCATGACACCACCGATCACCTATCACGCTCATAGCTGGAGTCAACAAGGACAACCCCCTAGAATCGCCCCCACGATTAAAGGAGACGACTTCATGCTGATGGTGATTTCCCCCGCCAAGACCCTCGACTACGAAACACCGCCGGCGACCCAGCGCTTCACCCAGCCGCAATACCTCGACCATTCCCAGGAGTTGATCCAGCAGCTGCGCGAGCTGAGCCCGGCGCAGATCAGCGAATTGATGCACGTGTCCGACAAGATCGGTGGCCTCAACGCCGCGCGATTCGGCAGCTGGACGCCAGCCTTTACCCCAGAGAACGCCAAGCAGGCCCTGCTCGCATTCAAGGGTGACGTCTATACCGGCCTCGACGCTCAGTCCTTCAGCGAGGCGCAATTCGATTACGCGCAAAAGCACTTGCGCATGCTCTCCGGCCTTTATGGCCTGCTGCGCCCGCTCGACCTGATGCAACCGTATCGTCTGGAGATGGGCACCAAACTGGCCAACGCCCGTGGCAAGGATCTGTATGCGTTCTGGGGCACGCGCATCAGCGAATGGCTGAATGAGGCGCTGGCCGAGCAAGGCGATGACGTGCTGCTCAACCTTGCATCAAACGAGTACTTTTCCGCGGTCAAGCGCAACGCTCTGAAGGCGCGGATCATCAACACCGAGTTCAAGGACCAGAAGAACGGCCAGTACAAAATCATCAGTTTCTACGCGAAGAAAGCGCGCGGCCTGATGAGCCGTTTTGTGATTCAGGAACGCATCAACGACCCGGCTCAGCTCAAGCAGTTCGATGTGCAGGGTTATCGCTACAGCGCCGAGCAATCGAAACCCGACAATCTGGTGTTTTTACGCGACCACGCCCCGGAATAAAGCATGCCCTTTGCACGACTCTTTTCTCTGGGAGTCGTGCAGTCCGCCCGAAGTCAAAATCCCCCCGCAGCATATCGCCAATTTCATGGCGCCAATAAAACCACGACCTGTTTTCTAATTTTAGTTTCACTCGACACTCAAGTTTTTTTTCAGTAGTGGCACCTAAATTTTTTACCCGTAGTGGCACAAAACTATCGACGCCGTTTTCACCCCGATCAATAAAGGCCCAAGTCGCTAGTGCTATCAATTTGCTCTCAGTGCCATCTTGGTCAATATTTCAAAAAATTTCGGGTGGCACGATGAGCGGGCTGGAACTATGTCCAAATGCGTTGCTCATACCACCGGTAACGATTCTCGCCGAGTTTGTACGAGATAACTTACGCAGAGCTGATAGCCATGTAACCAAGTTGTCACACCAACTTGCCTGAGTGACTAACGAGTCTCAAAACAATCGAAGGACAGGAGATACGCACCATTAATATCCCCTACTAAGGCCAAGGCCGCGCCCCTATAAACGTGCTCGCCTGAGCACCTAACTGCTTGATTTACGGGCCCCCTACCCGACGTCGAGCAGGCTACATAACTGCACAAGAGTCTTCCCGCACGGAAGATCGGCTGCATAACAGGGCAAGTCATAACAACAAGGCCTAGTTGCGCACTTCTTGAGTGCATTTATTAGACACTCGGAACTTTGTATGCCTGCACACGGCATTGTGGCGCCTGTAAGCCGCACTTTCGAGTGCACTAGTGACCGCTGAACACCATTAACTCCGGCCATCTAAGGCCAGATATATACAGAGGTAATTGCGATGCGCATCAGCATATTTGGTTTGGGTTACGTTGGCGCAGTATGTGCCGGTTGCCTGTCTGCACGGGGCCATGACGTAGTTGGCGTCGACGTTGCCAAAGACAAGATCGACATGATTAACGCCGGCAAATCGCCAATCGTTGAACCGGGCCTGGGCGAACTTCTGCAACAGGGCGTCCAGACCGCTCGTCTGCGCGGTACGACCAACTTCGCCGAGGCGATTCGTGATACTGACCTGTCGATGATCTGCGTCGGCACGCCAAGCAAAAAGAACGGCGACCTGGAACTGAACTACATCGAGGCCGTGTGCCGCGAGATCGGTTTTGTCCTGCGTGAAAAAACCACCCGTCACACCATCGTCGTACGCAGCACCGTGCTGCCAGGCACCGTGGCCAACGTGGTAATCCCGATTCTCGAAGACTGCTCGGGCAAGAAAGCTGGCGTCGATTTCGGCGTAGCGGTCAACCCGGAATTCCTGCGTGAATCCACCGCCATCGCCGACTACGATCACCCACCGATGACCGTCATCGGCGAGTTCGACACCGCCTCGGGCGACGTTCTGCAATCGCTGTACGAAGAACTCGACGCACCGATCATCCGCAAGGACATCGCCGTTGCCGAGATGATCAAGTACACCTGCAACGTCTGGCACGCCACCAAAGTGACCTTCGCCAACGAGATCGGCAACATCGCCAAAGCGGTCGGCGTCGATGGCCGTGAAGTGATGGACGTGGTCTGCCAGGACAAGACACTCAACCTGTCCCAGTACTACATGCGCCCGGGCTTCGCTTTCGGCGGTTCGTGCCTGCCCAAGGACGTACGTGCGCTGACCTACCGCGCCGGCTCCCTGGACGTCGAAGCACCGCTGCTCAACTCGCTGATGCGCAGCAACGAATCGCAAGTGCAGAACGCTTTCGACATCGTTGAAAGCCATGACAAACGCAAAGTCGCCCTGCTCGGTCTGAGCTTCAAGGCAGGCACCGACGACCTGCGCGAAAGCCCGCTGGTCGAACTGGCGGAAATGCTGATCGGCAAGGGCTACGACCTGAGCATCTACGACAGCAACGTCGAGTACGCC
Organism: Pseudomonas sp. HN2; assembly: GCF_020736465.1. Classification (NCBI taxonomy): domain Bacteria; kingdom Pseudomonadati; phylum Pseudomonadota; class Gammaproteobacteria; order Pseudomonadales; family Pseudomonadaceae; genus Pseudomonas; species Pseudomonas sp. HN2. The sequence goes on along the minus strand of NZ_CP085885.1, from coordinate 1,103,311 downwards.
CGCGTCCACGGTGCGAACAAGGACTACATCGAATCGAAGATTCCGCACGTGTCGTCCCTGCTCAACTCGGACTTCGATTCGGTGATCAACAACTCCGACGTGATCATCCTCGGTAACCGCGACGAGAAATTCCGTTCGCTGGCCCACGAAGCGCCGCAAGGCAAGCAAGTCATCGACCTGGTGGGCTTCATGTCCAAAGCCACCAGCGCCGGTAGCCGCACCGAAGGCATTTGCTGGTAAGGCAAGCCTCAAGCTTCAAGCCGCAAGCAAAAGCAACACGCTTGCGGCTTGAAGCCTCCATCACCTTCGGATGACGGTTATGACCAAGCTCAAACATTTTTTTCTGCAATCAGCCGGCTGGCTTTTTTATCTCAGTCTGCTGATGGGCCTGGCCTTGATGCTGCCCACGTCCACATTCGACTCCGAGTCGAAGGACTTCATTTTCCTGATTGGCGCCGTGGGTATCTGGCGCTACTCGATGGGTGCAACGCACTTTGTGCGCGGCATGATTTTTCTCTACATCGTTTACCCGCACCTGCGTCGCAAAGTACGCAAGCTGGGTAAAGCGGCCGACCCGTCGCATGTGTTTCTGATGGTCACCAGCTTCCGTATTGACGCGCTGACAACCGCGCAGGTCTACAGCTCGGTGATCCGCGAAGCCATCGACTGCGAACTGCCGACCACCATTGTCTGCTCGATCGTGGAAATGTCCGACGAGTTGCTGGTCAAGGCGCTGTGGGCGCGGATGAATCCGCCGGAGCGAGTCAAGCTCGACTTCGTACGCATTCCCGGTACCGGCAAGCGCGATGGTCTGGCGTTCGGATTCCGCGCGATCTCCCGTCACCTGCCGGACGACCGTGCCGTGGTGGCCGTGATCGACGGCGACACCGTGCTCGGCGAAGGCGTCGTGCGCAAGACCGTGCCGTGGTTCCAGCTGTTCGGCAATGTCGGCGGCCTGACCACCAACGAGTTCTGCGAAGTGCGCGGCGGCTACATCATGAGCGAATGGCACAAGCTGCGTTTCGCCCAGCGCCACATCAACATGTGCTCGATGGCCCTGTCCAAGCGCGTGCTGACCATGACCGGTCGGATGTCGGTGTTCAAAGCCTCCGTGGTGACCAATCCGGAATTCATCGCCGACGTTGAAAGCGACTCGCTGCAACACTGGCGTCTGGGGCGTTTCAAGTTCCTGACCGGTGACGACAAGTCGAGCTGGTTCAGCCTGATGCGCCTGGGTTACGACACCTTCTACGTGCCGGACGCCGCGATCAACACCGTTGAGCACCCGCCGGAAAAGAGCTTCATCAAGGCCAGCCGCAAGCTGATGTTCCGCTGGTACGGCAACAACCTGCGCCAGAACTCGCGCGCACTGGGCCTGGGTATCCGTCGCCTCGGCGTGTTCACCTCGGTGGTGCTGTTCGACCAGCGCGTGTCGATGTGGACCTCGCTGCTCGGTCTGACCGTGGCACTGATCGCCAGCTTCAAATACGGCACCGCGTTCATCCTCGTGTACCTGCTGTGGATCGGCATCACCCGCCTGATCCTGACGCTGTTGCTGTCGTGTTCCGGCCACCGCATCGGCCCTGCTTACCCGGCGATTCTGTATTACAACCAGATCGTTGGCGCCCTGGTGAAGATCTACGTGTTCTTCCGCCTCGACCAACAATCCTGGACTCGCCAGCCCACATCCCTGACCCGTGATCTCGCCAGCTTTCAACGTTGGTTCAACACCTGGTCGTCTCGGACCATGACCTTCTCCGCCGGCAGCATTTTTGTCGCCGTGCTGCTGATGATGGTCTGACCCGCTCCTATTGAATTAACAAGGAAATCGCCCCTATGAATACCGCCGTCAACGTCAACGTAGTGCATGAATCCGAAGCCCAGCGCCAGCACGCTCGCGTGAAAATCCCGGCCAAGCTGCGTTTCTTCGGCCCTGACCGGACTCCGCTCGAAGCGCGGGTCCTCGATCTGTCCGCTGGCGGTCTGGCGTTCAACGCCGGGCAGATGCCGCTGACCATCGGCGAGGTGTACAAGGCGCGTCTGCAATTCGTCATCGACAACCTCGGCCTGGCCATGGACGTTGAACTGCAGGTGCGCTCCTTTGATCGCGCCACCGGCCGTGCCGGCTGCCAGTTCCAGAACCTCGAACCGCAGGACATTTCCACCCTGCGCCACTTGATCACTTCGCACCTGGCCGGCGACATCGTCAGCATCGGCGAAGTGCTGGCGACCCTGCAGCGCGACAACTTCACCAAGGCGCGCAAGAACAAGACCGACGATACCGGCATGACCCCGTTCGGCCGTCTGAAAGCCGTGACCTTCAGCGCCGGTATTTTCGCTGTCGGCCTGGTCGCTGCCGGTTTCATCTTCAAGTCGGTGTACGGCATGTACTTCGTCAGCCATGCGCAGGCCGGTCTGGTCAGCGTGCCGGGGATGAACATCACCATGCCGCGCGACGGCACCGTGCAAAGTCTGGTCAAGTCCGACGGCGTCGCTGCCAAAGGCGCACCGCTGGCGACCTTCAGCACCAGCATGCTCGACGTGCTCAAGGGCCATCTGGCCGAAGATCAACTGGCCCCGGCCAAGGTTGAAGAATTGTTCGGCAAGCAAATGACCGGCACCCTGACTTCGCCGTGCGACTGCACCGTGGCCCAGCAACTGGTGGCTGACGGTCAGTACGCGAGCAAGGGCGACGTGATCTTCCAGTTGGTGCCGCGCAACACCCAGGCCAACGTTGAAGCACGCTTCTCCTATCGCCAGTTCGGCGACGTGCGTCCGGGTACGCCAGTCAGCTTCCAGATCGCCGGCGAAGACAAGACCCGCACCGGCAAGATCGTCAGCAGCACCAGCCTGAAGAGCGCCGACCTGTCCTCCGACATCCGCGTGCAGATCCAGCCAGACGAGCCGCTCGACAGCAGCCTCGCCGGCCGCCCGGTGGAAGTGAACAGCGACCGTGGCCCGAACCTGAACTGGCTGATCGACAAAGCCATGGCTGCCGGTCTTTAAGTCGAGGACATGCCTGTGACTACGCATAACTTGAACACACCGCCGACCCTGTGGGAGCGAGCCTGCTCGCGATGGGATCGCCGCGGTTTGTCTGATGTACCGAGTCGCTTGCATCGCGAGCAGGCTCACTCCTACAAGGGAACGGTGTGTGCCCTGGCATTGGCAGTGAGTCTGGCCGGTTGCGCCGGGCTGCCCGATCAGCGTTTGGCCAACGAAGCGCTCAAGCGTGGCGACACCGCCACCGCCGCGCAGAATTACCAGCAACTGGCCGATCTGGGTTACAGCGAGGCGCAAGTCGGTCTGGCCGATATCCAGGTCGACAGCCGTGACCCGGCGCAGATGAAACAGGCCGAAGCGACCTATCGCGCAGCGGCGAGCGTTTCGCCGCGTGCCCAGGCACGTCTGGGTCGTCTGCTGGTGGCCAAGCCGGGCTCCACCGAAGCCGAGCACCACGAAGCCGAAACCCTGCTGAAAAAAGCCGCCGCCAATGGCGAAGGCAATACGTTGATCCCGCTGGCGATGCTGTACCTGCAATACCCGCACAGCTTCCCGAACATCAACGCCCAGCAGCAGATCGATCAGTGGCGCAAGTCGGGCTACCCGGAAGCCGGTCTGGCGCAGGTGCTGCTGTATCGCACCCAGGGCACTTACGACCAGCACCTGGATGACGTGGAAAAGATCTGCAAGGCCGCAATCAATACCACCGACATCTGCTATGTCGAACTGGCTACCGTCTACCAGAAACGTGGCCAGGCGGAGCAACAGGCCGAACTGATCAAGCAGATGCAGGCTGGTTACAGCCGTGGCACCGTCACCGCGCAGCGAGTCGATTCCGTGGCCCGCGTGCTGGCCGATTCGACCCTGGGCAAGACCGACGAAAAAACTGCCCAGGCGCTGCTCGAGCCGATCGCTCCGGGCTACCCGGCGTCGTGGGTCACCCTCGCCCAATTGCTTTACGACTTCCCCGAACTGGGCGACGTCGACCAGATGATGAAGTACCTGGACAATGGCCGCGCCGCCGATCAGCCGCGCGCCGAACTGTTGCTGGGCAAGGTCTACTACGAAGGCAAAATGGTTCCGGCCGACGCCAAAGTCGCCGAGGAACACTTCCAGAAAGCCGTTGGCCGCGAAGTGGCCGCCGACTACTACCTCGGCCAGATCTATCGCCGTGGCTACCTCGGCAAGGTCTATCCGCAGAAGGCCCTCGACCACCTGCTGACCGCTGCGCGCAACGGTCAGAACAGTGCCGACTTCGCCATCGCCCAGCTGTTTTCCCAAGGCAAGGGCACCAAGCCCGATCCGCTGAACGCCTACGTATTCAGCCAACTGGCCAAGGCGCAGAACACCCCGCAAGCCGATGAACTGGCAGCGACCCTCGAGGCGCAATTGCCGCCCGAGCGCCTGCCCGAAGCCCGCCGCCTGTTGCAACAGGAACAGGCCAGCCGTGGCGCCCTGAACTCGAACACGCTGCAACTGCACGCCCTGCAAGAAGAAGACGGCGAGGAAAAACTATGAAGCTGAACCCATTCGTGAAGGCCGGTATTGGCCTCACCTTCGCGCTGATCTGGTCTTGCCCGACACTGGCTGCGATGACTGAAAGCAAGAACTTCGGTCTGGAAGTGAAACTCACCGGTCAGTCCGAAGACGACCGTGACCTCGGCACTGCCGGTGGCGGCGACGTCAACGGCGTCGGCCTGGACCTGCGTCCGTGGATCTACGGCGAAAGCGGCGCGTGGAGCGCCTACGCGATGGGCCAGGCGGTGACCTCCACCGACATCATCGAGACCGACACCCTGCAGCAGTCCGACGGTGAACAGACCACCGACAGCGGCGATCGCGAAACCAAGAAAAACTACCTGGCGATGCGCGAGTTCTGGGTCGGCTACAGCGGCTTCACGCCGTACCCTGGCGAGATCCTCAAGTTCGGTCGCCAGCGTCTGCGCAATGACGACGGCCAATGGCGCGACACCAACATCGAAGCGCTGAACTGGACCTTCGACACCACTCTGCTGCGCGCCAATGCCGGTGTGGCCGAGCGTTTCAGCGAATACCGCACCGACCTCAAAGAGCTGGCACCGAAAGACAAGGATCGCCTGCACGCCTACGCCGACGCCGCTTACCAGTGGACACCGGGCCAGTGGGTCGGCATTCGCGGTCACCACACTCACGACGACGGCAAACTCGATTACGCCGAGCCGGGCGTCCCGCGTGACTCGCTGGACAAGACCGAGAACGGCGACATCAGCTGGATCGGCCTGACTGCCGACAGCGACGCCTACAACTGGCGCAACACCAACACCGTCAACTACTGGGGCAGCATCACCGGCATGAGCGGCGACCGCGATACGGTCAACGCGCTGAACGCCGATGGCACGCGCCCGACACAAGCCAAGCGCAGCGATGACATCAGCGGCTGGGCCGCCGATGTCGGCGTGCGCCTGCGCCTCGATCCGCAATGGCAAGTCGGCGGTGCCTACGCCCGCGCCAGTGCCGATTACGAACAGAACGGTCTGGAGAGCAACCGCTCCAACTACACCGGTACCCGCTCGCGCGTGCACCGTTTCGGCGAAGCGTTCCGTGGCGAAATGAACAACATGCAGACCGCCACCCTGTTCGGTTCGTGGATGGTCAACGACGAGTACGACGCCAGCCTGATCTACCACAAGTTCTGGCGTGTCGACGGCAACAAGCCGGTCGGCAGCAACGGCATCAACGCGGTGGAAAACAACACCGACGACGTCACCGGCGCGATCCTCTCCAGCACCTCGCTGCCGCTTGAAGATGGCAACAAGGACCTGGGTCAGGAAATGGACCTGGTCGTCACCAAGTACTTCAAGCAAGGCCTGTTGCCGGCGGCGTTGAGCCAGTCGATCGACGAGCCTTCGGCACTGGTGCGTTTCCGTGGCGGTGTGTTCAAACCGGGCGATGCCTACGGCAGCCAGGTTGATTCCTACATGCACCGCGCATTCATTGACGTGATCTGGCGCTTCTGATGCAAACCGCCAAGGGAGTGCCCGACATGATCAGCACCAGAACAGGCTCACTCAGCCTGCTGGCCGGCGCGATGCTGCTGGCCAGCGCCGGCGCCTTCGCCAATGTTGAACCGGCGAAACCTGCGACCGTGGCCAAGGAATTGCAACAGGCCAAGACCTACACCGTCAGCAGCGCGCCGACCGAGGCGCTGCAACTGGCCAAGCCGAAACTGCCCGACCTGTCCGGCTTCACCGCCGAGGCCGCTGCGGCGAAAATCGTGCGCAGCAAACCGGGCAAGATCAGCGTGCGCCGGATGATGCAGGAAAACGCCCTGAAGGATTTCATCGGCGGCGATAACAAGATGGCCGAATGGGTTGTGCGTCAGCACGGCATCCCGCAGGCGATCTTCATCGACGACGGCTACATGAACCTCAAGGATCTGGCGAAAAAACTGCCCAAGCAGTATTTCAGCGAGACCTCGCCGGGCGTGTACCTGGCCAAATTGCCGATCGTGGTCGGCGAGAAAGGCATCCTCGAAATCGACGGTCAGACCCAGGAATTGCGCCTGTCGCAAGAGGCCGGTTCGTTCCTGATCAACGACGGTCAGTTGTTCGTGCGTGACACCAAAGTCACCGGCTGGCGCGAAAAGGACAACGGCCCGGCAACCTTCCGTTCGCCGAAGGAATTCCGTCCGTTCCTGCTCGCCTGGGGCGGCACCGAGACCTACATCGTCAACAGCAAGATGGCCAGTTTCGGTTACGCCAACAGTAAGTCGTACGGAGTGAGTATTTCCCAGTACACGCCGAACATGGCCAAGGTCCTCAAGCGCCCGGAACCGACCGGCTGGATCGTCGGCTCCGAGTTCTCGGACATGTGGTACGGCTTCTACTGCTACGAAACCCGCGACTTCGTGGTCAAGGGCAACACCTACAAAGACAACATCGTCTACGGCATCGACCCGCATGACCGCTCGCACCGTCTGATCATTGCCGAGAACACTGTTCACGGCACGAAGAAGAAGCACGGGATCATCATTTCCCGTGAGGTCAACGACAGCTTCATCTTCAACAACAAGAGTTACGACAACAAGTTGTCGGGCCTGGTGATCGACCGTAACAGCGTCAACAACATCATTGCCTACAACGAGATCTACAAGAACCACACCGACGGCATCACGCTCTATGAGTCCGCCGACAACCTGCTGTGGGGCAACAAGGTCATCAGCAATACCCGTCACGGCATCCGTATTCGTAACAGCGTGAACATCCGCCTCTACGAAAACGTCGCCATGACCAACGGCCTGACCGGTATCTACGGCCACATCAAGGACCTGACCGACACCGACCGTGACATCAAGCTCGACCCGTTCGACGCGCAGGTGTCGCTGATCGTGGTTGGCGGCGAACTGGCGGCCAATGGCAGCGGCCCGCTGTCGATCGACTCGCCGCTGAGCGTCGAGCTGTATCGCGTGTCGATGCTGGCGCCGACCAAGTCCAGCGGCATCAGCTTCAACGGCATCCTCGGCGAGCGCCAGGATGAAATTCTCGACCTGCTGGTGCGCCAGCAGAAAGCCGTGCTGATCGACCCTGTCGAACGCCAGACCGAATTGCAGGACTGAGGATAATTTTTATGCACCCACACATGATCAAACTGCTCAGCCTCTCGGCCCTGACTCTCGGCATTCTTGCTGCCGGCAACGCACGCGCCGACGCTGAAGGCGCAAGCGTCACGCCACCGAAGTTCAACGCCGAGCCGTGCTGCAACTTGTGCCCGGCGGCCCATGACGCAAAAAACTACACCACGCGTTATCAGCAGAACTTCACCACCCTGGTACAGGCGCAGGGCGACTGGCTGTTCCGTACCCAGGAAGATCTGCGCACCGAGTTCAACACCACGCCGGCCGGCTACAAGCGCCTGCAACAGTTGCACGATGCGTTCAAGAGCAAAGGCGTCGAACTGGTGATCGTTTACCAGCCGACCCGAGGCCTGGTGAACCGCAACAAGCTCAACCCGCAGGAGAAAGCCGCGTTCGACTACGAGAAAGCCTTGGGCAACTACAAGACCATGCTCGGTCGTTTCGCCAAGATGGGTTACGTGGTGCCGGACCTGTCGCCGCTGACCAACGAATCGTTGCCGGACACCCTGCCCGCCCACGATTTCTACTTCCGTGGCGACCAGCACTGGACGCCATACGGCGCTCAGCGCACGGCAAAAATCGTGGCGGAAAAGGTCAAGCAGATCCCGGCTTTCGCCGACATTCCCAAGCGTGAATTCGAGACCAAGAAGTCCGGGCGCATGGGCAAGACCGGCACCCTGCACAACATGGCCGGGCAACTGTGTGGCACCAGCTACGCGATCCAGTACATGGACCAGTTCACCACCGAGCCGAAAGGCGAGGCAGGCGACGGCGATCTGTTCGGCGATTCCGGCAATCCGCAGATCACTCTGGTCGGTACGTCGCACAGCGGCAAGAACTACAACTTCGCCGGTTTCCTTGAAGAAGCCATCGGCGCCGACATTCTCAACGTGGCCTTCCCCGGCGGCGGTCTGGAAGGTTCGATGTTGCAGTACCTGGGCAGCGAAGAATTCCAGAAGACCCCGCCGAAGATTCTCATCTGGGAATTCTCGCCGCTGTACCGCCTCGACCAGGAAACCATCTATCGCCAGATGATGGCGCTGCTCGACAACGGTTGCGAAGGCAAAGACGCACAGATGTCCGCCAGCACCACGCTGAAACCGGGCAGCAAGCAAGAACTGCTGGTCAACAGCAAGAACCTGAACCTGCAGAACGCCAGTCATCAGGTCGACATCCGCTTCGCCGACACCTCGGTGAAAACCCTGCAAGCCACCCTCTGGTACATGAACGGTCGCCACGAGGACATCAAGATCGAGAAACCGGAAACCTCCGACACCGACGGTCGTTTCGCCTTTGAGCTGCGCACGGACGAAGACTGGGCCTCGCAAAACCTGCTGGCGGTCGAAGTCCAGGGTCCTGAAGCCGGACCTGGCGCCGCGCCACAAAAAGTCGAAGCGAAAATCTGCAAACGCAACGTATTCCCGGGCGCTGGTCAACAGACCGCGCAGCTCGGGCAATGAGGTCTGCTATGCGAAATCCGAAACTGAAAAATCTGTTGGCACCGACGCTCCTGAGCCTGGCGATGTTCGCCGGGGCGACCCAGGCCGCTGCGCCATTGCGTCCACCGCAGGGCTACTTCGCTCCGGTGGATAAATTCAAGACCGGCGACAACAGCGATGGCTGCGATGCCATGCCGGCGCCGTACACCGGACCGCTGCAATTTCGCAGCAAATACGAAGGTTCGGACAAGGCCCGCGCAACGCTGAACGTGCAGTCGGAAAAAGCCTTTCGCGACACCACCAAAGACATCACCACGCTGGAGCGCGGCACCGCCAAACGCGTCATGCAGTTCATGCGCGACGGTCGCCCGGAGCAGCTCGAATGCACGCTCAACTGGCTGACCGCGTGGGCCAAGGCCGATGCGTTGATGTCGAAAGACTTCAACCACACCGGCAAGTCGATGCGCAAATGGGCGCTGGGCAGCATGGCCTCGTCGTACATTCGCCTGAAGTTTTCCGACTCGCATCCGTTGGCCCAGCATCAGCAGGAAGCGCAGCTGATCGAAGCCTGGTTCAGCAAAATGGCCGATCAGGTGGTCAGCGACTGGGACAACCTGCCGTTGGAAAAAACCAACAACCACTCGTACTGGGCCGCCTGGTCGGTGATGGCCACCGCCGTCGCCACCAACCGCCGCGACCTGTTTGATTGGGCGGTGAAGGAATACAAGGTCGGCGTCAATCAAGTCGACGCCGACGGCTTCCTGCCCAACGAACTCAAGCGCCAGCAACGCGCCCTCGCCTATCACAACTACGCCCTGCCGCCGCTGGCGATGATCGCCAGTTTCGCTCAGGTCAACGGTGTCGATCTGCGTCAGGAAAACAACGGCGCGCTGAAGCGTCTCGGTGATCGTGTGCTGGCCGGTGTGAAGGACCCTGACGAGTTCGAAGAAAAGAACGGCAAAAAGCAGGACATGACTGACCTGAAAGAGGACATGAAATTCGCCTGGCTCGAACCGTTCTGCACGCTCTACACCTGCGCGCCGGATGTGATCGAGAAGAAGCACGGCATGCAGCCGTTCAAGACCTTCCGCCTTGGCGGCGACCTGACCAAGGTCTACGACCCGTCCCATGAAAAGGGCAACAAGGGTTCTTGAAAGGCGAAGAGCAAAAGCCCCTCACCCTAACCCTCTCCCGGAGGGAGAGGGAACTTGACGAGGTGCTTTTCTGAAATTCGCCGACCTGAAATACCGAGTCGATCTCCATTTTTGAAAACCATGGAGATCAGGCTCCCTCTCCCTCCGGGAGAGGGCGGGGGGTGAGGGGCGTGGTTTGACGGCCAGCCCAGACCTCAAGCAAACACTGTGTCACCCCTCCACTACCACGGGGGGTTTGGGGGGGCTTTGGCCCTTGACTGTTGGTTCAAACATGGAGAGATCGGGATGGTATTTTCATCCAACGTGTTCCTGTTTCTGTTCTTGCCGATCTTTCTCGGCTTGTACTACTTGAGCGGGCAACGCTATCGCAACCTGCTGCTGCTGATCGCCAGCTACGTGTTCTACGCCTGGTGGCGAGTGGACTTCCTCGCACTGTTCGCCGGCGTCACGCTGTGGAACTACTGGATCGGCCTTAAAGTCGGTGCCGCCGGCGTCAGGACCAAACCGGCGCAGCGCTGGCTGTTGCTCGGCGTGGCGGTGGACCTGTGCATCCTCGGCTACTTCAAGTACGCCAACTTCGGCGTCGACAGCATCAATGCGATCATGACCTCGTTCGGTCTCGAGCCGTTCATCCTCACCCACGTACTGCTGCCGATCGGTATTTCGTTCTACATCTTCGAATCGATCAGCTACATCATCGACGTGTACCGTGGCGACACTCCGGCGACGCGCAACCTGATCGACTTCGCAGCGTTCGTGGCGATCTTCCCGCACCTGATTGCCGGCCCGGTTCTGCGTTTCCGCGACCTCGCCGATCAGTTCAACAACCGCACGCACACTCTCGACAAGTTCTCCGAGGGCTGCACGCGGTTCATGCAGGGTTTCATCAAGAAAGTCTTCATCGCCGACACCCTCGCCGTGGTCGCCGACCATTGCTTCGCCCTGCAGAACCCGACCACGGGCGACGCCTGGCTCGGTGCGCTGGCGTACACCGCGCAACTGTATTTCGACTTTTCCGGTTACAGCGACATGGCCATCGGCCTGGGCTTGATGATGGGTTTCCGCTTCATGGAAAACTTCAAGCAGCCGTACATCAGCCAATCGATCACCGAGTTCTGGCGCCGCTGGCACATCAGCCTGTCGACCTGGCTGCGTGACTATCTGTACATCACCCTCGGCGGTAACCGCAAAGGCACGCTGATGACTTATCGCAACCTGTTCCTGACCATGCTGCTCGGTGGTCTGTGGCACGGCGCGAACATCACTTACATCATCTGGGGCGCCTGGCACGGCATGTGGCTGGCGATCGAAAAAATGCTCGGCCTGAACACTTCGCCGCGCAGCCTCAATCCGATCCGCTGGGCACTGACCTTCCTGCTGGTGGTGATGGGCTGGGTGATCTTCCGTGCCGAGAACCTGCACGTTGCCGGCCGTATGTACGGTGCAATGTTCAGCTTCGGTGACTGGTCGCTGTCGGAACTCAATCAGGCCAGTCTGACCGGCCTGCAAGTGGCAACCCTGGTGGTGGCTTACGTGACCCTGGCGTTCTTCGGCCTGCGTGATCTGTACACCAATCAGCCGCCAGTCAAGACCAAACCTGAAGTCAACGTCGAAGCCGATGGCCCTGCCACTGCGACCCCGGGAATGATCAAGGCAGCGCCTGGTGAAAATCCTGCGAGCATCCATGAACCTGGCTACACCGTCGGCGTCGAAGCCCAGGTGCAACCGGCCTACTGGACCGCGGACTGGTCGCGCTACGTGATGCGCGGGCTGATCCTGCTGCTGTTCATCGCCTCGATTCTCAAACTCTCGGCGCAAAGCTTCTCGCCGTTCCTTTACTTCCAGTTCTGAGGGATCTGACATGACCCGCTCATTACGCATCTTCTACATCGCCCTGTTCCTGGTGACGCTGTTGGTCCTGGGCCTGTGGTCGATTCGCAGCTTCTTCGGCTTCAGCACCAACGCCGATGCGACGGTGCTCAACGGCCGCTGGACCAAAGCTGTGGAAACCCACTATGACGATGAATTCCCGATCAAGCGTCTGGGCACCAACCTCTGGGCCGCGCTGGATTTCAAACTGTTCAACGAAGGTCGTCCGGGCGTCGTGCTCGGCCGCGACCAGTGGTTGTACAGCGATGAGGAATTCAATCCGATCGTCAACGAAGAGCAGAACCTGCAAGGCAACTACGCGCTGGTCGAAGGCGTGCGCCAGACCCTGAAAGAGAAAGGCGTGAAACTGGTGATGGCGATCGTGCCGGCCAAGGTGCGTCTGTACCCGGAGCATCTGGGTGAAGTGAAGCCTGCGAGCATTCACCAGAACCTGTATCAGGATTTCCACGCCCGTGTCGCTGCCGACAAGATCCTCGCCCCTGACCTGCTCGGCCCGCTGCAACAGGCCAAGCAGAACGGTGAGCAAGTGTTCCTGCGCACCGACACCCACTGGACCCCGGAAGGCGCCGAAATCGCAGCCAATACGCTGGCGAAAACCATTGCCGAGAAATTCCCGCTGAGCGGCGAGCCACAGCGCTTCGTCACCACGCCAGCTGAGAAGGTCACGCACAAGGGCGATCTGCGTCTGTTCCTGCCGCTCGATCCGCTGTTCGAAAACATGATGCCGGCGCCTGAGCCTCTGCTCAAACGCAACACCGTGGCCGCCGAGCAATCTGCCGGTGACGACGCCCTGTTCGCCAACAGCGAAGTACCGGTGGCACTGATCGGCACCAGCTACAGCGCCAACCCCAACTGGAACTTCGTCGGTGCGCTCAAGCAAGCGCTGCACAGCGACGTCGTCAACTACGCCGAAGACGGCCACGGCCCGATTCTGCCAATGCTCAGCTACCTGAAAAGCGATGACTTCAAGAACAGCCCGCCACAAGTGCTGATCTGGGAGTTTCCTGAACGATATCTGCCTGTGAACAACGAAATCGGCGACGCCGACCCACAGTGGGTCGCAGAGCTCAAACAAGCCGGCGCCCGCCAACAAAACGTAGCCATCAACACTAAATCCGAGACGCCCGATCGGGCGCAAAACTGAAAGAGAGGTACACCATGACTTTCACTACTACTCCTCGTCGTCTCGCTAAAAGCTTCGCACTGGTTGCTGGCCTCAGCGTGCTTTCCGTCCCAGCCTTCGCCGGTGGCGATGCTGCACTGTACGGCCCGACCGCGCCGAAAGGCTCGACCTTCGTACGTGTCTACAACGCCAGCAACGCTGAAGTCAGCGCCACTGTCGGCAGCACCAGCCTGAGCGATATCGCGCCACTGGCCAGCAGTGACTTCAGCTTCATGCCGGGCGGCGACTACAGCGCCAAGATCGGCAGCCAGACCCTGCCAGTGAAACTCGCCGGTGACCACTACTACACCCTGGTCAACAACGCTTCCGGCGCGCCACAACTGATCGAAGAACCACCGTTCAAGAACAAGCAGAAATCCCTGGTACGCGTGCAGAACCTCAGCGACAAGCCGCTGACCCTGAAGACCGCCGACGGCAAGACCGAAGTGGTGCCGAACGTCGCCGCCAAAGGCCGTGGCGAACGTGAAATCAACCCGGTGAAAGTCAGCCTGGCGCTGTACGAAGGCGACAAGAAAGTCGGCGACGTAAAACCGGTCGCGCTGGAGCGTGGTGAGGCAGCCGTGCTGTACGTCACCGGCAACGGCAGCAACCTGTCGCCAGTCTGGGTAAAACGCCCGGTGTCGACTCGCTAACCCTTTTCCCGAACTGACGCAGTAACCCTTGTAGGAGCGAGCCTGCTCGCGAATACGGTCTGACATGCAGCATCAATGTCGACTGAGCCAGCGCTTTCGCGAGCAGGCTCGCTCCCACAGGGCTCTAACCAAATTGATTTTATGGAGTAAAAACTATGATTCCGGTGATCTTGTCAGGTGGTAGCGGTTCGCGTCTGTGGCCTCTTTCGCGCAAGCAATTCCCCAAGCAATTCCTCGCCCTGACCGGCGAACACACCCTGTTCCAGCAAACCCTCGAGCGCCTGGTGTTCGAAGGCATGGACACGCCGATCGTGGTCTGCAACAAAGAGCACCGTTTCATCGTCAACGAGCAACTGGCCGCACGCAATCTGGAATGCCAGCGCATCCTGATGGAACCGTTCGGCCGCAACACTTCGCCGGCCGTGGCCCTGACCGCGATGATGCTGGTCAATGAAGGTCGCGACGAACTGATGCTGGTGCTGCCGGCCGACCACGTGCTGGAAGACCAGAAAGCCCTGCAACGCGCCCTGGCCCTGGCCACCGTCGCGGCGGAAAACGGCGAAATGGTCCTGTTCGGCGTGCCGGCGACCAAACCGGAAACCGGCTACGGCTACATCAAGTCCACCGCTGATTCGCTGCTGCCCGAAGGCGTCAGCCGTGTCTCGCACTTCGTCGAAAAACCGGACGTGAAGCGCGCCACCGAGTACGTCGAATCCGGCGGTTACTACTGGAACAGCGGCATGTTCCTGTTCCGCGCCAGCCGCTTCCTCGAAGAACTGAAAAAGCACGATCCGGACATCTACGACACCTGCCTGCTGACCCTCGAGCGCAGCCAGCAGGACGCCGACAGCGTCACTTTCGATGAAGCCACCTTCGCTTGCTGCCCGGACAACTCCATCGACTACTCGGTGATGGAAAAGACCCAGCGCGCCTGCGTGGTGCCGCTGACTGCAGGCTGGAGTGATGTCGGTTGCTGGTCGTCGCTGTGGGAAGTCAATGAAAAAGACGCCAACGGCAACGTCAGCAAAGGCGATGTGGTGATTCAGGACAGCAAGAACTGCATGATCCACGGCAACGGCAAACTGGTTTCGGTAATCGGTCTGGAAAACATCGTCGTGGTCGAAACCAAGGACGCGATGATGATCGCCCACAAGGACAAGGTCCAGGGCGTCAAGCAGATGGTCAACACGCTCAACGAGCAGGGCCGCAGCGAAACCCAGAACCATTGCGAAGTGTATCGTCCGTGGGGCTCGTATGACTCGGTGGACATGGGCGGGCGTTTCCAGGTCAAGCACATCTCGGTCAAGCCGGGCGCGTGCCTGTCGCTGCAAATGCACCACCACCGCGCCGAACACTGGATCGTGGTCAGCGGCACCGCCGAAGTGACCTGCGACGAGAACGTGTTCCTGCTCACTGAAAACCAGTCGACCTACATCCCGATCGCCTCGGTGCACCGCCTGCGCAACCCAGGCAAGATCCCGCTGGAAATCATCGAAGTGCAATCGGGCAGCTACCTGGGCGAAGACGATATCGAGCGTTTCGAAGATATCTACGGCCGCTCCACCCCGGTCGAGCGCGGCGTCTCGGTGAAAACCATCGCGCAGTAATCGCTCGCTGAAACAAGAAGCCCTCGTCCAGCCCGTTGCGTCCCCTATCCGCAGCGGGCTGGGCGGGGGTTTTTTTTGTCTTGATTCTGTGTCGCCAGAAATGGCCTCTTCGCGAGCAGGCTCGCTCCCACACTTGAAATGCTTTCCCCTATGGGAGCGAGCCTGCTCGCGAAGAGGCCCTCTCGGACACCCCTAGTCCCGATGCCCATCGCCAACCTCCCCTGCGCTTAGGTAGGATGCCTCTCTGTCTCTGCGAGGTTATCCGACATGTTCATCGGCATCCTGCTGGTCATCACCTGGTTGATCCTGCTGCTGCGCTATCCGGCCAAGGCCTTGCCGGTTTCGGTGGCGGCGGCGATCGGGCTGGGTTTTGTGGCCATGTGGGTGGTGTGGCTGGACAACCGCGAGATCAAGCAACTCGCGCGCCTGGAACTGCGCATCGCTTACGCTCCCGAACAATGCCCGGCCGACCGTCCGCTGCAATTGAAAATGAACAACGGCAACGACGTGCCGCTGACCGAACTGCGTTGGCGCATCGCTGCCTATGCGCCGGGCGATACGGTCAACCTGGCGGACAATCAATACACAGCCCCGCGTTATCGCGGCCCCGGCGAACTGCAGGCCGGCGCCACTTGGGAGGACTGCTTGCCACTGCCGCCGCTGCGCCCCGGCTATCGCCCGCAAAGCCTGGAGTTTCGCGCCGAGCATTTGCAGGGCAGTTTCTCCGACTGATCTCCTCCACACCTTATTTTGCACAAGGAATGCGCCATGCCCGTTGCGTTGATTACCGGTTGTTCCAGCGGCATCGGCCGCGCCCTTGCCGATGCGTTCAAAGCCGCCGGCTACGAAGTCTGGGCCAGCGCGCGCAAGACGCAAGACGTCGCCGCGCTCAGCGCCGCCGGTTTCATCGCGATCCAGCTGGACGTCAACGATGGCGCCGCGCTGGAACTACTCGCCGAGCGACTCCACCAGCAACACGGCGGCCTCGATGTATTGATCAACAACGCCGGTTACGGCGCCATGGGGCCGTTGCTCGACGGCGGCGTAGCGGCCATGCAGCGCCAGTTCGAGACCAATGTCTTCTCGATTGTCGGCGTCACCCGCGCGCTGTTTCCGCTGCTGCGTCAGGCCAAAGGTCTGGTGGTGAATATCGGCAGCGTGTCCGGTGTGCTGGTCACGCCATTCGCCGGTGCCTACTGCGCGTCGAAAGCGGCGGTGCATGCGCTGAGCGATGCCCTGCGCATGGAGCTGGCGCCGTTCGGTATCCGCGTGATGGAAGTCCAGCCCGGCGCGATTCAATCGAGTTTTGCCAAAAACGCCGGGCACGAGGCCGAGCAGTTGATCAACGAGCAGTCGCCGTGGTTTCCGCTGCGTGAGGGCATTCGCGCGCGGGCCAAGGCGTCGCAGGACAAGCCGACACCGGCCAATGAGTTTGCCGCCGAGGTGCTCAAGGCTGTGCAGCAGAGCAACCCGCCACGCTTGATCCGCATCGGCAATGGCAGCCGCGCGTTGCCGTTGTTGGCGGCGTTGCTGCCCAAGGGTTTGCTGGAATCGACGTTGATGAAGCGGTTCGGCTTGCGCGCGAAACTCTAGACAGGGCGGCCCGCTCCCACAGGGATCTTCGGTGCAGCCTGGATTCAGTGTGGGAGCGAGCCTGCTCGCGAAGGGGACGACGCGGTCTGTCAGAGCTTCGCAGCAGTCTGGTTGACCACCACCGTGCAAGTAATCCCCGCCGCCAACAAAACCCCTTCCGGCACTTCATCGATGTGTATCCGCACCGGCACGCGCTGCGCCAGGCGCACCCAGTTGAACGTCGGATTCACATCGGCGATCAGCTCGCGACTTTCCGGGTTGTCGCGGTCGTAGATGCCGCGTGAAATGCTCTCGACATGGCCCTTGAGCACTTCGCCGCTCATCAATTGCATATCGGCTTCGTCACCGACTTTCACGTGCGGCAGTTTTGTCTCTTCGAAGAAGCCGTAAACCCAGAACGAGTTCATATCGACCACAGCCATTTTCGCCTCGCCGATGCGTGCATAGTCGCCGCGATGCACGTTGAGGTTGGTCACGTAGCCGTCCACCGCGGCGCGCACTTCGGTGCGTTTGAGGTTGAGTTCGGCCGCTTCCAGTTGTGCCTGGGCATGTTGGTAGTCAGCCAGCGCGGCGTCGGCGATGTTGCTGGCGTCGTCGCGGTTTTCCTTGGAGATCACCAGGTTGTCGAGGTCGGCGCGGCGGTGGGCGTTGACCTTGCGCATCTCCCAGGTCGACTTGCGCGAGGCAACCAGCGACTGCGCCTGCCTGACCGCGATGCGGTAGTGCTCAGGGTCGATGCGCATCAGCAGATCGCCCTTCTTCACCAACTGATTGTCACGCACCGGCACTTCTACCACTTCGCCAGTGACGTCGGCGGCGACGTTGATGATGTCGGCACGAACGCGGCCATCGCGAGTCCACGGCGTGTTCATGTAGTGCTCCCACAACGTGCGGCCGATCCACAGCGCCAGGGCCAGTACCAGCAGGGTCGCGAGCAGGCTGAAAAACTTTTTCATCGGGGCCTTCTTCAGAGAGAGTCAGCGGTAGACAGTCAGCGCCATGGCGCCGAACAGACAGGTAAACAGGCTCAGACGCAGCAGCGCCGGGTGCCAGAAAAAACGGTACAGATCGAACCCCGAGAGAAAGCGGTCCAGCGCCCAGGCCAGCCCCGCAGCGACGAAAAACATCAGGGTCATGGTCGGCATGTAAACGCCGTGGAAAGCGATTTCACGAGGCATGGGCAAGTCCTTCGGGCCTGGCGGGAGCGAATTCGGCGAGGGGTGATTGCGGGTCGAGCAATGAGGTGCGGATGAAGTGCAGATAGCTTTTCACCCGCCGTAGCGCCGAGGTATCGAAGTGCGGCGCGAACGGTTCATCGGTGGCGGCGACGCGGCTGATGGCGTGATCGACCGCCACCAGTGCACGCTCAAGATTGCTCGCGTTCGGCTGCAGGAACAGGCGTACCAGCGCGCGGCCCATCACACGGATTGCCTGGCGCCACGGCTGCGATTCGGCGTACGCCGGATGCACCGGCAGGATCGCCTGCTCCTTGCGCAACTCGATGATCGCGTGACCGACTTCGAGCACCACGAACATCCAGCGCAGCAGACTCTTCTGCACCGTCGGTTGCCCGGCCGCCAGGCCATAGGCCTGATGCAGCAGGTCGCGGGTGCGGCTCTCGAAACTCGAGGCAAGGCCCTTGAGCTTGCCGCTGATCGCGTAGACCACTTGCCCGCGCAGATCCTGCTCCAGGCGCTGCCATAACCAACGGCTGTTCGGCGGCAGAATAATCGCCCCAGCGGCGGCACACACGAGCATGCCCATGACCATGGCGATGTAGTCGTTGATGAAGGTGTAAGGGTTGTAAATCGTGAGGTTGTCCGGCACCGAACCGGTGCTGAAAAAAATCAGCAGGCCCAGCCCGACACCGGCGTACTGCGGCCGTGAGGCGAGGAACGAACCGAGCACGATCACCGGTGCGAGCATCACGCAGAGCAAGGGGAAACCGTCGATCCACGGGAAGATGAAAAACATCTCGACGAAGCCGATCAACGCGCCGAGAAAAGTCCCGCAGGCCATCTGAAAAGCCATGCGTTTCGGGTTCGGTGTAGCCGCAGACAAACCGACAGTGGCGGCGGCGATCAGGGTCATGGTCGCCCCGCTCGGCCACGCGGTCGCGACCCAGTAACTGCCCAGCACGACCAGGATGAACGAGGCACGGATCCCTGAGGCGGCCGCCGCCCACCAGTTGGTTTGCGGGGTGAACGGCTCGTCCCAGCGTTCACGTTCGTGGCGGTGTTCGGCCAGGGACGCGTGGGTCTGGGCATAACTGTGCAGGTCATCGACGAAGCGGTAGAGCAATTCGTAGGCGGTGTGAAAATCCAGTTGTTCAGCTTCGCTCGGACTGGTGCCCTGGAAGATCCCGCGCAGGGTGCGCACCCGCGTCGGCAAGCCTTCCTTGTAGATCGAAAGCGCGGAAGCCAAACGTGCCGCGTCGGGGCTGGTCAGGGCGCGGCCGCTGAAGCCGTCGAGCACTTCGGCGAGATCCTGCAGACCCGGTTTGATTGCCGCCACGACATGTTCCTCGCCATTGCCGCGCAGGCGTTCAAGCAACTGATGCAAGGCGTTGAAGCGCGTGGTGATGCCCATGAACTCGCTGTTCAAACGACTCAGCCGACCGTTGCGCCGGCGCATGTGCGGGTCTTCGAACACGGTCACGCTGCGCAGTCCTTCCAGGCCGACGGCCTCGGCAATGAAGCGCACGTTGCTGGCTTCGAAGGCCTCGGCTTTGCTGCGCCCGCGCAAGCCGTCGGTGACGAACAGGGCGAACACACCGAAGCGCTGATACAAGGCGTTGCGCATTGCTGCGCTGGCGGTCTGCGGCAGAATCGCGGCGCTGATCAGCGTCGCACAGAGAATCCCCAGCGAGATCTCCAGCACCCGCCACACTGCAGCCATGAATGCGCCGTCGGGATGCGCCAACGCCGGCAATCCGACCATCGCCGCGGTGTAACCGGCAAGGACAAAACCATACGCGCGAAAGTTGCGGCAACGGGCGGCACCGGCCGAGCAGATGCCGACCCAGATCGCCAGCGAGCCGAGAAACAGTTCGGTGTTCTGCGCGAATAAAGCGATCAGCGTGACCATCATCGCCGACCCGGCCAGCGTGCCGAGGAAGCGATAGAAACTCTTGGCGAACACCTGGCCGCTCTGCGGCTGCATGACGATGAACACAGTGATCATCGCCGTGCGCGGTTGCGGCAACTCCAGACGCATCGCCAGCCACAGGGTGAGAAACGCAGCGAGCAACACCTTGAAGATATACACCCAGGTCACGCCATCGCTGCGTGCCCAGTCGAAGAAACCGCGACGCCATTCCAGGGAGTGGAGCCAGCGTAGAGATGCGGGCAAGGGAGTCATTGAATCCTGCTCAATAAATGAGGATCGAAGAATTTTTTATGCAGTACACAAAACCTGTGGCGAGGGCGCTTGCTCCCGCTGGGCTGCGCAGCGGCCGCAAAAATCTTGCGAGCGCTGCGCACTCGAGCGGGAGCAAGCTCCCTCGCCACAGGGATCGGCGTAATCCCGAACTGGCTTCACCGCAGGAGCGCCGGGGTTTTCGGGGCTTGGGTCTGCTCGGCCGTCGGCACGTCCTCACCCGCACCGAGGCCACCACCCAGCGCCGTCACCAGTTCAGCATGCGCACTCAACCGCGCGGCCTGCACCTGCTGCTGCACCTGCTGCTGCTTGAACAGCAGCGTCTGCGCATTCAGCACATTGAGGTAATCGGTGAGGCCGCGTTGATAGGCGATCATCGCGATGTCGTAAGTCTTCTGCGCTGCGGCGACGGACTCGGCGGCGAAGTCCTGTTGCTTGTCCATCGACTCGCGGCGGATCAACTGATCGGAAATGTTCTTCAGCGCGTTGATGAGGGTCTGGTTGTAATGCGCCACGGCGATGTCATAACCGGCCGCCGCTTCGCCCAATTCGCTCCGCAGTCGGCCGCCGTCGAAGATCGGCAACGAGATGGCCGGGCCAACGTTGTAGTTGAGTTTCTTGCCGGTCAAAAACTCCAGCGCCCCACCGCCGGTGGCCATGTAACCGAGGCTGCCGACCAGGTCGACGTTGGGGTAAAAACCGCCGTGGGCAACATCGATGCCGCGTGCCTGCGCCGCCACTTGCCAGCGACTGGCGACCACGTCCGGACGCTGGCCGAGCAGTTCGGCGGGCAACGCCGAGGGCAACTTCAACGGCGCCGCCAAGGACAGCGTCGGCCGTTGCAGCAGCGCACCCGCGCCAGGACCTTTGCCGGCCAGCGCAGCAATCTGGTTGCGGCTCAGGGCGATTTCCTCGTCCAGCGCATCGAGTTGCCGATGGGTTTCTGGCAGCGGCGCTTCGGCCTGGCTGACTTCGAAGTGCGTGCCGATACCGCCGCTAAGGCGTTTCTGCGCCAGATCGAGAATCTGCTGTTGCTGCTTGAGCGTCGCGGCAACGATGTCGCGCTGGGCGTAATGCAGCGACAGTTCGATGTAGGCCCGGACGATGTTGCTCTGCAACTCCAGCTGCGCCAAACGCGCTTCGGCGACGCTGACATGCGCCAGATCCACCGCCCGTTCACTGGCATTGCGCTCGCGGCCCCAGAGGTCGAGGGCGTAGCTGAAGCCCAGCGCGGCGTTGTTGTCCCACGTCGTGGTGTTGGCCAGGTCGCCCGGGCCATAGAACTGATCGGTGGGCCAGTTGTGCCGCTTGAGGGTCGACTGGCCGTTGATCTGCGACGCCTCGGCCGCCTCGGCAACACCGGCCATCGCTTTCGCCTGACGCACACGCGCGGCGGCCATGGCCATGCTCGGGCTGCCTTGCACGGCGAGGTCGATCCAGCGATTGAGTTGCGCATCACCAAACGCCTGCCACCAATGGGCGGTGGGCCAGTGGGCGTCTTTGGCGGCCTCGGCAATGGCCGCGTCAGTGGCCAGTGAATCGGCCTCCAGCGCCTCGCCGTGTGGGGCAATGCCTTGGGTGGAGATGCAGCCGCCGAGAGCCAGGGTTAAAGCCAGAACACTGAGCGGCAAAAGCGCTCTGTTGATGCGACGCGGCACAGCTGCGAATTCCTGAGAAAAGGATCAATCGAGGGACTTGTGCAGGAGCTGCCGAAGGCTGCGAGCTTTTGATCTTGCTTCCCTTAAAACAAAATCTACAGATCGCAGCCTTCGGCAGCTCCTACCCAGGGATCGGCGCAATTCTATGGAGGTGCCTCTGCGGCGATAAGCTGGGATTTCTGTGAATCTTTGTTACGGTTAACGAGATAATCCCTTGGTCGGGGGTCTCAGCCCCTGAAACTTCGTGTCACAATTTGCCATCTCCCTTGAGAGCACCCCATGGACACTTTGCAAAACATGCGCGCCTTCAGTTGTGTTGCCGAAGCGGGCAGCTTCACCGCCGCCGCCGTGCAACTGGACACCACCACCGCCAACGTCTCGCGCGCGGTCTCCAACCTGGAAGCCCACCTGCAAACCCGCCTGCTCAACCGTACGACCCGGCGCATCGCCCTGACCGAGGCCGGCAAACGCTACCTGCTGCGCTGCGAGCAGATCCTCGCCTACGTTGAGGAAGCCGAAGCGGAAGCCAGCGACGCCCACGCGCGCCCGGCCGGTCAGTTGAAAGTGCACACCATGACCGGCATCGGCCAGCACTTCGTCATCGACGCCATCGCCCGCTACCGCAAGACCCACCCCGACGTGACCTTCGACCTGACCCTGGCCAACCGCGTCCCGGACCTGCTCGACGAGGGCTACGACGTGTCCATCGTGCTCGCCAGTGAACTGCCCGATTCCGGCTTCGTTTCTCAGCGCTTGGGTATCACCTACAGCATCGTCTGCGCCTCGCCGGCCTACGTGAAAGCCAACGGCGCCGCGCAGAAACCCAGCGACCTGCTCAACCACGCCTGCCTGCGCCTGGTCAGCCCGGTGATTCCGCTGGAGAAATGGACCTTCGACGGCCCGGACGGTCAGGAAATGGTCACGATCAACACCTCACCGTTTCTGGTGAACTCCGCCGACGCCATGAAAACCGCGATCACCAGCGGCATGGGCGTCGGCGTGCTGCCGGTCTACGCCGCCATCGAAGGCCTGCGCAACGGCACCCTGGTGCGCGTGATGCCGAACTACCGCTCCCAGGAACTCAACCTCTACGCGATTTACCCGTCGCGGCAGTACCTGGATGCGAAGATCAAAACCTGGGTGGAATATTTGCGTGGATCGTTGCCGGAGATATTGGCGGCGCATCAGGCGGAATTGGTCGCGTACGAATTGAGCGGGAGCCTGGCTGGCGCGCGCGTCGCCACCTGACTTTAAACACCGCTGACTTCATGTAGGAGCTGACGAGTGCAACGAGGCTGCGATCTTTTGATTTTGCTGTTTAAAAATCAACGGATCGCAGCCTACGGCGGCTCCTACACCACGGTATTTTCACGGAAGTTTCCGACAGGTTTTGCAGGTTGTCCGTCGGAAGTGCGCTGGCTAGGATTTGGCGGTTGCTGACGAATCAGCGACCGGGTCTGGAAAACCCGCAGGATCACAGCGCATGACATAATGCCGCGCTCTTTCAGCGCCGGTATTCAGTTATGGCGGCTGTACGTGGGAGACCTTCGGGTCTGCCGGGTTTGATCCTTTGCCGGTTTTTCCAGTCCGCGTACAGCTGCCACCCCTTTCGCCTGGAAAACGAAAAATGGCAGCTCCATTAATCCAAAAGGATCTTTGCCATGTTCAAACCCACACCCAATCCCCCCGAATCCGAAAGCACCTCCCCCTACCAATCCCCCGACTCGAAAAAACTCCACGGCGCCGCCGAGCGTGCGCTGGATCACTACCTCAAACCCTCCGCCAGCACGCAGCAAAACCACAAACCCAGCACCATGTTCCAGGTCGCCCCGGACCAGGACAACGAAAGCCTGCTGGCCCACGCCTGCGAATCCCTCGCCTCGGCCAGCATCATGAGCAGCGACATCGCCGCCCATGTCGACAGCCCACAACGGCACACGATATTGGCTATCCAACAAGTAATCATGCTGGCGGAACTGGCGGTGAACCGGGTGCTGGATAATTACGAAATCCACCAGCCCCCGTCACGCAGCTGACCTTCTGGGAGCGAGCCCGACCGTGAGGGCTTCGGCACATTCAACATTCGAGGTGTCAGATAAACCGCTTTCGCGAGCAGGCTCGCTCCCACAGTTTGAATCGAGTACATCAGCGAGAAACAGGTCGGCTGTCAGGTCGCCATCGCTGGCTAGCCAGCCCCCACAGAAAAGCAAAAGCAAGATCAAAAGATCGCAGCCTTCGGCAGCTCCTACCGCTGGATCGCGTGAACTCGATAGTAATTTGTTGACTAGCGGGCCGCCATCGCGAGCAGGCTCGCTCCCACAGTTTGAATCGAGTACATCAGCGAGAAACAGGTCGGCTGTCAGGTCGCCATCGCGAGCAGGCTCGCTCCTACAGTTTGAATCGAGTACATCAGCGAGAAACAGGTCGGCTGTCAGGTCGCCATCGCGAGCAGGCTCGCTCCTACAGTTTGAATCGAGTACATCAGCGAGAAACAGGTCGGCTGGCAGGCCGCCATCGCGAGCAGGCTCGCAAAGCAGCGCAGCTGCCCGCGGCGAAGCCGCCCCACTCAACAATGAGCGCAAGCTCGAGTGCTTTTGATCTTGATCCACGGGCGACTTCGGAAGGCTGAGTGGAGGGATTGATCCGGGGGTGGGAGCGCAGCGACCGTTTGGCGCAGCCAAACACAGCGAGTGTAGGTGCAGCGAAGCAAACCGGAGCCGCTGCGCCCGGATCGATCCCGCAGCGAAGGAACCCGAGCCTGCGAGGGCCGAACGCAGGAGCAAGCCTTTTGGGTTACCTTTTTGGCGTTTGAAAAAGGTGACCCGCCGTAAGGGCGGAACCGTAATCAGCAACACCCGCAAAAACGGATATACACCCAAACCACCCAAGGCATGGTCGGCCCAGAGGCCGCCAAGACAACCCGAGCGAGAAAATGTTAGCGTGCTTGCAATCAAGCCCCGACGAGCCCAAGCCCAATGAAAAAAACAGTCCTGGCCTTCAGCCGCATCACCCCGCCCATGATCGAACGCCTGCAAGACGAATTCGACGTCATCGTCCCCAACCCCAAGACTGGTGACATCAACGCCCAGTTCAACGAAGCGCTGCCCCACGCCCACGGCCTCATTGGCGTCGGTCGCAAACTCGGCCGCGCGCAACTGGAATCCGCGACCAAACTCGAAGTGGTCTCAAGCGTCTCCGTCGGCTACGACAACTACGACCTCGACTACTTCAACGAACGCGGGATCATGCTCACCAACACCCCCGACGTGCTCACCGAAAGCACCGCCGACCTCGCCTTTGCGCTGATCATGAGCAGCGCCCGCCGCGTTGCCGAACTCGACGCCTGGACCAAGGCCGGCCAATGGCAAGCCAGTGTCGGCGCGCCGCTGTTCGGCAGTGATGTGCACGGCAAGACCCTCGGCATTGTCGGCATGGGCAACATCGGCGCCGCCGTCGCCCGCCGTGGCCGCTTCGGCTTCAACATGCCGATCATCTACAGCGGCAACAGCCGCAAGAGCGAACTGGAACAGGAACTCGGCGCGCAGTTCCGCAGCCTCGATCAACTGCTCGCCGAAGCCGACTTCGTCTGCCTGGTAGTACCGCTCAGCGACAAGACCCGCCACCTGATCAGCCATCGCGAGCTGGCGCTGATGAAGCCGAGTGCAATCCTGGTCAACATCTCTCGCGGCCCGGTGGTTGACGAACCGGCGCTGATCGAAGCCCTGCAAAACAACCGCATCCGCGGTGCCGGGCTGGACGTCTACGAGAAAGAACCGCTGGCCGAATCGCCGCTGTTCCAGCTGAAAAACGCCGTCACCCTGCCGCACATCGGCTCGGCCACCACCGAGACCCGTGAAGCGATGGCCAATCGCGCATTGGCCAACTTGCGCAGCGCGCTGCTCGGCGAACGACCGCAGGATCTGGTCAACCCCCAAGTCTGGCGCGGCTGAAAAAAGGGGCCAGCGTAGTGTTGCGCTGGCCCTTGATTCATTCTCCCTACATAACTTGCAACCGAACAATAAAGCCATACCAACTAACTGCACTATAAGCTCTCGGGAATTATCAACTTATTGATTAATTGCCATGGAGAGCCAATCCCGTGAACACCCTGACCACCGACAAACTCATTCGTTACAGCAAAGTCATCTTGATGACTTATATAAGTTTCTTTGGCCTGCTGGTGATGATCCACAATTTCACCGACTATGAGTCCAACTACACTTACGTCGCGCACATCCTGAGCATGGACACCACCAATGCCAGTGAAAACATCATGTACCGGGCGATTGACTCACCCATGATCCATCACCGGATCTACTGGTTCATCATCACCATGGAAGTAACTTACACGGTGCTGTGCCTGATCGGCACTTACCAGTTATATCGCTACGTCGATGCATCGGCCGCGGAATTTCATGAAGCCAAGAAGTTTTCGATCATGGGCATATTGGTTGCCATCTTCATTTACTACGTGTGCCTGCAAACGGTCGGCGTCGAATGGTTCGACATGGACACTTCGCAATCATGGAACGCCAAAGACTGGGCAAGACATATTGTCGACTTCATCTTCCCGGTGATGATTTACATCACATTGAAAGTTGAGCGCTGAACAGCAGCGCTCGTTCTATCAGGCCAACTTCCCCTGCCCTGCTGACAACAGCGTTTTCGGTTTACGAAACACCAACACGTTGCCCAGCATCACCAACACCAGCCCGACCAGCGCCGGCGCGGTCCATTGGTAACCTTCGGCAAACGCCGACACGTTCAGCGCCACCACCGGAAACAGCACTGTGCAGTAAGCCGCACGCTCCGGGCCCATGCGCCCGACCAGCGTCAGGTACGCGGTGAAGCCGATCACCGAGCCGGGAATCACCAGATACAGTAACGCGCCGACATAACGTGGTGACCAGTCCATCTCGAACGGGATGCCTTTGAGCAGACACCACACCGACAACATCGCCGCGCCATAGGCCATGCCCCAGGCGTTGGTGGTCAGCGGTCTGAGGCCAGCTTTCTGTTGCAAACTCGAGAGCATGTTGCCGGCCGAAAAACACAAGGTTCCGCACAACGCCAACCCGAGGCCGAGCAGGGTTTGCGGAGTGGCCTGATGCCCGGCCACCTCCGGCCAGAACAACAGTCCCAGACCGAACAGCCCGAGCGCGCCGCCCATCAATACATTGCGCGCAATGCGCTGGCCGAAGAACACCCGCGCATTCAGTGCGTTCCACAGCGTCGCGGTGGAAAACACCACCGCCACCAGTCCGCTGGGAATCCACTGACTGGCGGTCAGGAAACACATGAAATTGATGCAGAACAGACACGAACCCTGAGCCACGCAGATCAGATGCCCGCGACGGTCCATCGGCTGCAGGCGACGACTGAGCAGCAACAGCGCAAACAGGACCAGCGCAGCCAGGCCGAAGCGATAGACAATCGACACCGGAATTTCGACCACGCCCAATTGCCATTTCAAGGCAATCCACGTGGTTCCCCAGATCAGCACGGTCAGCAGGTACAACGACAGGTTCATGGCAGACGCTCCTCAAACAGGCCTTGAGTGTCTGCCTCGATCGCCCATGCACGCTTGCAGAATCTTGCGCTTTTGTCCGCCAGCAGGCTGGCAGCGCCACGTCTACGGAGTAGGATGCGAAGGCGTTGAAGAGAACCGAACATGGCCGCCATCGATACCCTGCAAGTCTTTCAAGCCCTCAACCGCTCGCCGAACGCACGCCTCGTGCATAGCGCCGAGCTCGGTGACGGCTTGTCAGCGGCCTTGTGGACCAACCACCACGACGCCCAGGAATACGAAGCGCCGAGTCATCACACGCTGTCCTGCTACATCGCCGGCGGCACCGGTACATTCCGGCGCGGCCAGCCGGGCCGCAAGGGCGGGCCGGACAAGCTGTGCATCCTGCCGGCCGATCACGAGTCAGGCTGGGTGATCAACGGTGATATCCGCTTGGCGCACCTGTATTTCAGCGCCGAACAATTCGCCCTCGGTTGCGTGACGTTGCTCGATCGCGAACCCCGCGAGATGCAGTTGCGCGAACAGACCTTTCTCGAAGATCCGCAGCAGGCGCAGCGCTTCCGGCAGCTGCTGACGCTGAATTGGGAGGAGCCTGCCGAACGTCTGCTGACCAGTAGCCTCGCCCATGAATTGATCAGCCACACCTTGCTCAGTCAGGTCGGCGCGCGCCAGGGCTTGCGCTTGAAGGGCGGGCTGGCGCCGCATCAGCGCCGGCAGTTGGTGGAGTTCATCGACAATCAGTTGAGCGAAGCAATCAGCCTCGGCCAATTGGCCGGACTCTGCGCGTTATCGGAATACCACTTCGCCCGGATGTTTCGCGTGAGCTTCGGACTTCCACCGCATCAATATGTGCTGGCGCGGCGCTTGAGCCGGGCACGGGAATTGTTGCGCGGGACGACGTTGCCCTTGGGCGAGATTGCGCTGGCGTGCGGGTTTGCCAGTGCCAGTCATTTCACCAATCGGTTTCGCCAGGTTCTGGGTGGGACGCCGGGCGAGTATCGGCAGGCGTTTTTGCGGTGAGCCCATTCCCCTCACCCCAGCCCTCTCCCAGGGGGAGAGGGGGCCGACCGAGGTGTCTGGCGCTATACGTCGACCTGAAACACCGAATCGATTATGGATTCAAAGCATCACGTTCAAGGCGGTGTACCTCTGGAATATCCACGGTCAGTCCCCTCTCCCTCCGGGAGAGGGCTAGGGTGAGGGGCTTTTGACTTTGACTTAAAACTCCAGAGTGCTGGAAAGCGAAACCTGCCGCGAGTCCCCCATCGAGACAAAGAACCGGCTCGCTGATGACGTGTAGTAAGTGCGATCAAACAGGTTCTTCACGTTCAACTGAAACTTGACCTTCTGCCCTTCGACTCTGGTGTCGTAAGTGGCAAATGCATCAGCCACGGTGTAGCTCGGCAGATCGAAATCATTCACCGCGTTGCCGGCCCGCTCGCCGACATAACGTGCGCCGGCACCGACACGCAATTGATCGCCGCCAAACACATTGCCGAAGTCGTACACCGCCGACAGCGACCCGGAATTCTTCGCGACGTTCTGCAGGCGCTTGCCTTTGTACTCAGGGTCCTCGGTGACTTCGGCATCGGTGTAGGCATAGCTGCCGATCAGGTTCCAGCGCTCGCTGAGTTGCCCGCTGACATCGACTTCCAGCCCGCGTGAACGCACTTCGCCTGCCGCACTGTAAATCGTCGTCGGACCTTCGGAGTTGGCCACCAGCACGTTGCGCTTCTTGATATCGAACAACGCGATATTGCCGGTGATGCTACCCGGCATTTCCAGTCGCGCCCCCAGCTCCCAGGACTTGGCTTCCTCCGGCGCGATACTGCCGTCGAGTACCGTGCTGCTGCCGCTCAGCGGGGCGATGGTCGAGTTGGGTTTGAACGATTCGGTGTAGCTGCCGTAGAACGACAAAGCGTCGGTGTAGCGATAGACCAGACCGGCGCGCGGCACCCACTTCTGCCCGTTGCTGTCGGTATTGGCCTTGAACGGCACGCCTTTGCCGGCGTACTGGTCGTACTCCTGAAAGCGTCCTCCGGCGACCAGAATCCACTGCTCGTTGAGGTGAATCGAATCCTGCAGGAACACCGAATCGCTGCGCAGCTCATCGGTCTGTGCGCTGTCGGGCGCACTCACGGTGGTGCCCATCACTTCGCGGCCATACACCGGATTGAGGTAGCTGAAGGTGCTCAGGCTTTTTTGCCGAATCAAGTCTTCGCGGTAGATCTTGCGGTACTCGTCATCGACGCCGAATACCAGGTCGTGCTGCATGCCCAGTACATTGACTTTGCCTTCGAGGCTGGCGGTGGTGAAACGGTCGGTGCTGATCGCATTCCGGGTGCCGTCCATGCTGCGCGTCAGTGTGCCGTTGCGGGTATTGATGGCGGTAACGCGGACCTGGCTGGCGTCATAGGTTTCGCGGTTCCAGCTGTAGCCGAAGTGGGCTTTCCAGTCGTCGTTGAGTTCGTGGTCGGCTTCGAAATGGTACAGATCCGAGCGCCCTTCCATGTCGTTGAACGGCTCATCGAGACGCTCCTTGCGCGAGATATCCAGCGGATGATTGGTGCGCGGATCGATCAAGGTGCCACGGTCGAACGGGGTGAGAAATTCGCGGTGCTCGTAGGCAAACAGCAGCTTGGTGCGTTCGCCGTACCAGGCCAGCGACGGCGCGATCAGGGTCTCGCGGTGGGTGCCGAAGTTGCGCCAGTAATCTTCGTCTTCATGATCGACGATCATGCGATAGGCGAAGCCGGAGTCGCCCAGCGCACCGGTGCTGTCAAAGGCGCCGCCGCTGCCGTTCTTGCCGTCACCATAGGTCGAACCCCGCAGAGTCAAAGCGTTGTACTGGGTCAGTTCCGGCTTCTTGCTGACCAGATTGACCACACCGCCAGGATCCTGAATCCCGTAGAGCAACGAGGCCGGGCCCTTGAGCACTTCGACGCGGTCCACGCTGGCGTTCATGCCGCGGCCCTGCACCAGCGGCATGCCATCGCGCATGATCGAGCCATTGCGGTTGTCGCCGAAACCGCGGGTCATCACCGAATCCTGCGTACTGCCCAAGGTGTTGCCCTGAGTGATGCCACTGACATTGGCCAGCGCGTCGTCGAGATTGCGCGGCGCCTGATCACGAATGACCTGCGCCGGGATGACATTGACGGTCTGCGGAATTTCTTGCAGCGACGCCGATGAGCGCATCACCGAACTGGTTTCCGGCGGCTGATAACTCAGCGATTCATCGCGCGTTGAGGTGATCGTTGTAGCGTCGAGATTGAGCGCGCCTTCGGTCGGTGCCGGCTCCAGTGCCAGGGTGTGACTGTCAGTGCGGCGAAAGCTCAGGCCGGAGTTGCCGAGCAGGCGTTGCAGGGCCTGCTCGGCGCTCATCTGCCCGTTGACTGCCGGAGCATTGAGGCCGAACGGCGCTTCGTCGGTGTAGACCACGCTTTGCCCGGTCACGCGGCTGAAATCGCTCAGGGCTTGCGGCAGCGGTTTGGCGGCGAGGGCGAAATTGAATTGCTGTTGCGCCTGATTGCTCACTGCTTCTGCCGCCAGCGCCATGCTCATCGGCAACGCTGCCAACGCGGAAAAACTTAACGCCGACACGCTTAACCACTGTTTGACCGAACCGGATTTTGCCCTGGACTTCATTGCTCAATGACCTGTGTAGAACCGCAACGGATGCGAATGGCTCGCAGTTTCAGTCACTACACGGATGGGGCCCGGAGTTACCTCACCATAAATCGAAAATAATTTTGAAGATCAAAAGATCGCAGCCTTCGGCAGCTCCTACAGGGGAACGCATTCCAATGTAGGAGCTGCCGAAGGCTGCGATCTTTTGCTGCCTCAGCGCAAAATGATCAGGTGCCCCAACACCCGATGCTGCTCAAACCCCAACACTCCCTGCAGCGAATTCAGCACCGCCTGCGGGTCCTTGCTCGGAAAGCTGCCGCTGACCTTGCGCGCTGCCAGGTCATCGTTGAGCAGCACAATTCGCCCCGGGTAATAGCGGCGCAGATCCTCGACCACATCAGCCAACGTGGTTTTGTAGTAAGTCAGCCAACCCTGACGCCAGGCCAGTTGTGCGTCACTGTCCACGGCATGCAGTTTTTCCGCCGTGCCGTTGGCATAGGCAACTTGCTGGCCGGCAGTGAGAATCTGCTGTTCGCCATGCTCATCCGCCGTCACCGCGACACGCCCGGACAACACCGTGACCTGCGCGCCGTGAGGTTGCCGGCGCACTTCGAACTGCGTGCCGAGTACCCGCGCTTCGCCCTGCTCCGCCGCCACCACAAACGGCTCGCCGGTGTGGCTGACGCTGAAGAAACCGGCGCCACGGATCAACTGCACGCGGCGCTGACCGTGGCTGAAATCCACGGCAATCGCACTATCAGCATCCAGCGTCACTTGCGACTGGTCGACCAAGGTCACCGTGCGGATTTCACCGGGCGCCGAGACATGATCGGCGCGCAGATCGTCGAGCCAGCGCTGCGCTTGCCAGCCGGTGCCGAGGCTGACCATCAGCAGCAGACACGCGGCCACCGCCAGCGCCCCAGACCAACGCAACAATGGCGAACGCCGTGGCGCATCCATCGCCTGCAGATAACCTTGCAACGCGAACGCCTCTTCATCGGCCAGCGTGCGCGCTGGGGCTTCGCTGAGTTCCCAGATCACCTGCGCCTGCGCATACGCCTCGGCGTGGGCGGGATCGGCGCGCAGCCATTGGCTGAAGGTCAATTGATCGCCAGTGCTCGGGCGGTCGTGCAACAGGCTCAGCCAGGCCAGTGCGGCCTGCTCCTGGGCCGGTGTCGGTGTGATCGGAGTGGATGGCTTCACGGTGCTTTCCCTGGCAGGCGTGGCGCGGGGTCGCGCAGGCTGGCTTTGCAGGCCTCGAGGGCGCGCATCATATGTTTTTCCACGGCACTTTGGGACAGCCCCATGACCTTGGCGATTTCGGCGTACTTGCGCCCGTGAATGCGATTGAGCAGAAAAATCTGCCGCGTGCGTTCGGGCAACGCACGCAACGCGGCTTCGACATGGCGCAGATCGTTGCCGGCTTCGAGGGCGGCCTGGGGTTCGCTGCCGTAGCTGTCGGGTTCGTCCGGCAGCCAGCCTTCGTTGACCCGCGTGCGCGTGCCTTCACTGCGAAGATGATCGATGGCGATGTTGCCGGCGCAGCGCAGCAGATAAGTGCTGAGTTCTTCGACCTGGACCAGCGGCCGCCGCCAGAAGCGCAAAAACAGGTCCTGGACCAGATCCGCCGCCGTTGCCCGACAACCGACGCGCCGGCTCACCAGCGCTTCCATTTGCGCACGCTGGGACAGAAACACCTGGAGAAAATGCGCACGCGCGCCACGCGCTTCATCATCACGCGATTCCGGCGGCAGACCGATCAGCACTTCAGCACTGCGCCCATGCCGCAACCGGGCTGGCCAATAGGCTCAACCCGGCCAGTGCCAAGGCCAGACGCGGGCGATACGGCAGCAACAGCACCAGTGCCAAAGCGCTGAGCATCAGCACCGCGAACCAGTCGACCAGACCAAAGCTCCAGCCATTGGCTGCGACCGCCGCCCACAGCGACAGCGCCAGCAACAGCCATCCCGCCAACGACATCGCTCGCTGCCGTCCAGTCGAAGGTTTGGCGCCGAGCAATTCAGCGTGATGGCGAGGCATCGACAGACACAATGCGGTGAAGCCGGCGTAGGTGAGTAACAGGGCCAGCAGCATCAGTTGGCACTCTGTTCAAGGGTAATCGACCGAGGCGATGACTTTACTTCGCGAACGCTGACGCGGTTGCCGGCACGCTGCATCTTGCGCGCAGCCCAACCCAGAAAAAGTCCGGTCGCAAGGCAGGTCAGATCGAACCCGGCCAGTGCCCAGTCGTGCTGTATCAGGGTCGCGCCAAGATTCCACGGCGTAGTCAGCGCATTGATCAGCGGCACCGCGATAAACAGCGCGGCGCCGAGCGTCAGCTGTTCGATCCAGGCCTTGCGGCCCGGACGCAACACCGCATGCACCAGGCTCAGGCCCCAGGCAATGAAGAACGCATTCACTTCCCAGTCGGCCCGTCCCGTCAGACTCACCGGCAACAACCGATTGGCCAAAAAGAATACCGCCACCCCCGACACCAGCCCGGCCATGCTGGCAATATTAAGCACTTCGACCAAACGCAATTCGAACGGCAGCGCTGCGCTTTTTGCGTGCTTGAGCTGACGCTTGCCCAGCCAGATCACCAGCCCGGTGCCGATCATCGCCGTGCCGGCCAGTCCGCAGATGAAATACAGCCAGCGCAACAGCGGCCCAGCGAAATGGCCCATGTGCAGACCGTAGAATGCGCCACCCACCGCCATCGCCATGGGTTGATCGTGGGTACTGCTCAGAAGCTGCCCAGTGACGCCGTTGAACGTCACCGCCCGGCCGAAATCATGCACCACTTGATCGCCTGCGCGGGACAGCACCACCGTGGCGCTGGCATCGCCCGGATTGCTCACCGACAGGCGCGCGGTGTGGCCGCCCGACCACTGCTCGCTGGCCTTGGCAAGTAGCGGAGCCATGGCGGTCAGCGGCGCGGCGATATCAGCACGTTCCGGCGTCTTCGAGGCGGGAAAGACTTCGTCGTAAAACTTGCGCACGTCACTGCCGTAAGAGGCAACGATGCTCGCCGGCATGACCATCGACATGAAAATCACCAGGCTGCTGTAGGTGATCATCAAGTGAAACGGCAGCACCAGCACACCCACCGCGTTATGCCCGTCGAGCCAGGAACGCTGGCCCTTGCGCGGGCGAAAGGTGAAGAAGTCCTTGAAGATTTTCTTGTGGGTGATGATGCCGCTGATCAACGCGACGAACATCACCATCGCAGCGATGGTCGCCAGCCAGCGGCCCCACGGATAAGGCATCTGCAACTGGAAGTGGAAGCGGTAGAAGAACTCGCCGCCCATGCTTTCGCGGCCCTGTACTTCGGCCCCGCTCTGGGCGTCGAGGGTCCTGGATTCGAAGCGACCGCGCTCCCCGGGCTTGCCCGGTGCCTGCTGCCAGCGCACGGTAAGGCCGGGATCGCGGGCATCGGGCAAATCGATCAGCCAGCACGAGGCGCCGGTGGCGTGTTGCTGCAGATAGTTTTGCGCCAGGGTCAGGCTCGCTTCGGCATCGAGTGGATGCGCAGCCATTTCCGGCTGCATCCAGTGACTGATTTCGTCTTTGAAGTAAGCCAGCGTTCCGGTGAAAAAGATCGCGAACAGCAACCAGCCGAACACCAGTCCGGCCCAGGTGTGCAGCCAGGCCATCGCCTGGCGGAAACCCTCTTTCATGCCAGCCCCAGACCGCGCGCGACACCGGAAATGGTGGCGAGAATCACGCTCGGCACCAGCAAGCCGACCCATGCCGACCATGCGCTGCGGCAGGCAAAGCACCAGAGCACTGCGACCAGATAGACGAGAAAGGACACGGTCATGCCGGTGACCACGGCTTCAGCGCGGTTCAACGGCAGCCACAGCGTCAGGGTGACACTGGCCAGCGCCGCGACCAGATAGCCGCCGAAAACCGCCGCCAGCACTCGCGAAGTGACGGCCAGACGATAGGACATGGGAAGCGTGGCGAGTTTGCCTTTCATGTTTCGACCCTGAAACGAAAAACGTTCGGCCGACAAGCCGAATCTACAGGCGAGCAATATTAATGATAAATATTCTCATACGCAAAAGCATCTGATTGCCGGACACGGTCCCCAGCCCCTACAATGCGAACCGTTCTTGTTCTCTAACGCACGTTCTCTACGCAAGCATTGCGTCCGGAGTCATTTCGTTGCCGCCCGCCCATCCTGTCGAATCGCTCTATCACGCCCATCACAGTTGGCTCACCGGCTGGCTGCGACGCAAGCTCGGCTGCCCGGACAGCGCGGCGGATCTGGCTCAGGACACGTTCGTCAAAGTGCTCACCGCCCGCGAGCCGCCGGTGATCATCGAACCGCGCGCGTTTCTCACCACCTTGGCCAAGCGTGTGCTGTTCAACCATTACCGGCGGCAGGATCTGGAACGCGCCTACCTCGAGACGCTGGCGCAAATGCCCGAGATGGTCGCGCCGTCGGAAGAACACAAAGCGATCATCCTGCAGACGTTGCTCGAACTCGATGAGCTGCTCGACGGTTTGCCGCAGCCGATCAAACGCGCCTTCCTGCTCGCGCAGGTCGATGGCCTGACTTATCCACAGATCGCCGCTGAACTGGGTATCTCGATAGCCACGGTCAAACGCCATCTGAATAAAGCGGCGATGCGCTGCTATTTCGCTTTATGAATCGAGTGCCGGAATTTTCCGCTCAGGTCGCCGAACAGGCGGTCCACTGGCTGCTGGAAATGCAGCAGGGCACGCTCACCCCGCGCCAGCAACAGGCCTGGCAACAATGGCTGGATGCGCACAGCGAGCACCGCCGGGCGTGGGAGCACATGCAACGGGTCAACCAGCGCTTGCGCGGCGTGTCGTCACCCTTGGCCCACGCGGCGTTGAACGGGCCGAAGTCCGCCAGCCGTCGTCAGGCGCTGAAAATGCTGCTGATTTTCGGTGCCGGCTCAGCGGCGACCTGGGGCCTGCGCGAGCACACGCCGCTGCCGTCGCTGCTCGCCGATTACCGCACACCGGTCGGGCAGCGGCGCAAGATTGCCCTGGGCGGCGCCGATTCCTTGCAGCTCAATACCGCCAGCTCCGCCGATGTCGATAACGCGCAGCGCCAGATTCGTCTGCTTGAAGGCGAAATGCTCCTGAGCGCTGCGAGCCCGTTCGACATACACACGGCGCACGGCGTGTTGAAAAGCCAAGGGGCGCGTCTGAACGTGCGGCAGTTTGCCGATCGCACGCAGATCGCGCTGTTTGAAGGGCGAGTCGAACTCACCGCAAACCCGCGCGCGCCCCTGCTGCTGCCGGTCGCGCGGCAGTTGAGTTTTACTGCCAGCTCGGTCAGCGAGGCTAAACCGCTGGACGCCAACAGCGGCGCCTGGACCGATGGCATGCTGGTCGCCGCCCATATGCGCCTCGGCGATTTTCTCGAAGAGCTTGGCCGCTACCGGCGCGGTCAGTTGAGTTGCGCCAGCCAGGTCGCCGATCTGCTGATTTCCGGGACGTATCCGCTGGATGACAGTGAGCGGATTCTCGACCTGCTGGAAATCAGTTTGCCAGTGAAAGTGAGGCGCTTTACCCGATATTGGGTGAGCGTTGAAGCGCGGGTTTGAAAAGCAGGATCAAGAGATCGCAGCCTTCGGCGGCTCCTACAGAAGGTTGCGATCTTTTTATTTTCAAAAAAAATGAGCCGTTTTTCAGATCTGGCGTGACAGAGAAGGAAAGCCCCTTGATTCCACCTTCTCAGGATCATCCACATGCAGCCCACCCGCCTTACGCCACTGGCCCGCAGCCTGCGCAATCTACTGCTCGGCGCCAGCCTGAGTTTCACCGCCCTGCCCGCCGCGCTGGGCGCCGAGACCAAGGTCTATCACATTGCCCCGGCGTCGCTGGAAACCGCGCTCAACCAGTTTGGCCGTGAAGCCGGCGTGCTGATCTCCTTCGGTTCGCAAGTCACCAGCGGTGTGCAAAGCCGTGGTCTGGAAGGCAATTACACGACGCAGCAAGGTCTCGATGCATTGCTCGAAGGCACCGGCCTGCAAGCCCGCGCCGAGGGCGAAAATGCCTTCAGCCTGCAACCGCTGGGAGATTCCGCGCTTGAGTTGGGCACTTCGACCGTGGTCGGCGACTGGCTCGGCGATGCGGCGCAGGTCAATGTCTTCGAACACCCGGGCGCGCGTGATGTGATTCGCCGCGACGAATTCGAACGCCAGGGCGCGACGCAGGCCCGTGACGTGCTCAACCGCATCCCCGGCGTCAATGCGCCGGAGAACAACGGCACCGGCAGTCATGACATGGCGCTGAATTTCGGCATTCGCGGTTTGAATCCACGTCTGGCCGCGCGCTCGACAGTATTGATGGACGGCATTCCGGTGCCTTTCGCGCCGTACGGTCAGCCGCAGTTGTCGTTCGCGCCAATCAGCATGGGCAACATGGATGCCGTGGACGTGGTGCGCGGCGGTGGCGCCGTGCGTTACGGCCCGCAGAACGTCGGCGGCGTGGTCAACTTCGTGACCCGGGCAATCCCCGACGAGCCGACGGTCAAGGGTGGTTTCCAGACTGAAACCAGCCCGTCGTCGAGCCACGACGGTTTCAAGACCAGCGCCAATCTGCTGGCCGGCGGCACCAACGCCAACGGCCTGGGCGGCGCCTTGCTGTACTCCGGCACCCGTGGTGGTGACTGGCGTGAGCACAGCGATAGCGAGATCGACGACCTGATTCTCAAGGGCAAATACCAGCTCGACGAAGCCAACAGTTTCAACGCCATGGCCCAGTATTACGAAGGCAAGGCCGACATGCCCGGCGGTCTGAACGTCGCCGATTACGATGCCGATCCCTATCAGTCGACGCGCCCGAAAGACCAGTTCTGGGGGCGCCGGACGATGTTCAACTTCGGCTATCGCTATCAGGAAGATCGCCGCGAGTTCACCGCCAGCACCTTCTTCACCAAGACTTTGCGCAGCGGTTATCTGGATCAGGGCACGTTCCTTTCGCTGTCGCCACGGGAGTATTGGGTGCGTGGCCTGGAAACCCGCTTCGCCCAAGGCTTCGACCTGGGTCCGAGCAGCCATGAAGTCGGCGTCGGCTACCGCTACATCAACGAGGCGGGCCACGAACTGCGCTACCGCACGCCGATCAGCGCCAACGAATACCCGACCACCAGCAGCCGCAACGACCGCGATACCCGTGGCGGCACCGAGGCCAATGCGTTCTTCGTCGACGACCGTATCGACATCGGCAAATGGACCATCACCCCGGGCATACGTTACGAG
Organism: Pseudomonas sp. HN2; assembly: GCF_020736465.1. NCBI lineage: Bacteria > Pseudomonadati > Pseudomonadota > Gammaproteobacteria > Pseudomonadales > Pseudomonadaceae > Pseudomonas > Pseudomonas sp. HN2. Next base: position 1,064,761 of record NZ_CP085885.1, on the reverse strand, counting down.
ATGATCGAGTCGCAGCAGACCAACAACCTGACCAACGTCAAATACAAGGGCGACTACAACACCGCGCTGCCGGCGCTGAACGTGCTCTATCACCTGACCGACAGCTGGAACCTGTACGCCAACACCGAAGGCTCGTTCGGCAGCGTGCAGTACAGTCAGATGCCCAACCGCGTGAGCAGCGGCGAGGTGAAACCGGAAAAGGCCCGCACCTGGGAACTCGGCACGCGTTATGACAATGGTGCCCTGCGCGCGGAAATCGGCGCATTCCTGATCAACTTCGATAACCAGTACGAAAGCAACCAGACCAACGATTCGGTGATCGCCCGCGGTGAAACCCGTCATCAAGGCATCGAGACCAGCGTCAATTACGCCCTCGATGACTTGAGTCCGGCGCTGGCCGGTTTCGATGTCTACGCCAGCTACGCTTATGTTGACGCGACTATCCGCGAAGACGGGCCGAACAAGGGCAATCGCGTGCCGTTCTCGTCGAAACACAAAGGCACGATTGGTGTCGGTTACACCGAAGGCCCTTTGAAGTTGAATCTGGATAGCAGTTTCCAGAGCGATCAGTTCGCCGACAACGCCAACACCTCGAAGGAAAGTGCCGATGGCAGCACCGGCAAGATACCGGGGTACATGCTGTTCAGCAGCCGCGCCGGGTATGACTTCGGGCCGCAGTTGGCGGATTTGAATGTGGCGGTAGGCGTGAAGAACATCTTCAACACGCAGTACTTCACGCGCTCGTTTGATGACAACAACAAGGGTAAGTATGTGGGTGAACCGCGGACGGTTTATGTGCAGACTTCTGTGGCGTTCTGAGGGTTGAAAAGCCCCTCACCCTAACCCTCTCCCTGAGGGAGAGGGGACTGATCGTGGGATGCTTGCGACGTACGCCGACCTGATTCTGCTTTGCCGAATCTATAATCGACTCGGTCTTTCAGGTCGATGTACCTCTTCAGACACCTCGGTCGGCCCTCTCCCCGAGAGGGGGAACTGATTGCGGGATGCTTCAGAAATTCATTGACCTGAAAGTACTTCACCGAACCCATAATCGACTCGGTTTTCCAGGTCGATATATCACGCAAGACACCCCGGTCGGCCCCCTCTCCCTCTGGGAGAGGGCTGGGGTGAGGGGCTTTTCTGCTACCAACAAAAAACGGGCCTGCATCAGCAGGCCCGTTCTCCTTGTGTGACTTGTGAAATCAGCGCATCAACTGTTGATGGCTGCCTGTTCGTTCTCGTCGAATTCTTCCGCCAGCAGCTTGTCGTTGGCCTTGCCGGTAAATGGCACTACCGCGGCGCGTGGTTTACCTCGCAGTTTGCCGAACAGATGATCCAGTTTGTGCTCGAGTTTTTCGGCAGCACCGTCGATCGCCTGTTCCAGCGAATCGGCCTTGTGGGTCACGGAAATCGGTTGGTGGCCTTTTGGCCGCGCTTCCAGTTGGCAGCGCAAGTCATGGGGACCTGGCTTCTCGCCGTTCTCGTCGCTCAGGTGGACTTCGACACGGGTCAGGTCTTCTTCATAACGGTCGAGCGTGCTCTCAATAGTTGTACGTACCCACTCCTCCAGTCGCTTACTGCTTTGAATATGGTTATCGCTGTTGACTTGGATTTGCATAGTTCATCCCTTATTTCAGCTAGCTCGCTGGAGGCCTTGAGTTGAATTTCCTGACCTCCTGGTTACAACAATCGGCCCGAGCGCCGAACATTTCAACCCCTGAAAAAAGAAAAATATTCATTCGCAAAAAAAGCCGGACAACCGAGCAAAGCGCTGCTAAGGTCGGGAGTTGGGTCGACCCGCTCCGCTGAAAAATCTACTCACATCTGCTGCTCATTCAGCGGGTGCAGACTGCGAAAAATCCCCGCCTCCTCCACCAGCCAATCGTGCACGGCACGTACGCCCGGATGGCTCAACGCCCCCGGCGCATACAGCAGCACGTAGCGTTTATGGTTAGGCACCGACAAGCCGAACGGCACGATCAGAGTGCCGCGTTCCAGCTCGTCGTTGAGCAGCGTGCGCCGGGCAATTGCCACGCCCATGCCGGCAATCGCCGCTTCGATGGTCAGGTGATTGCGATTGAACGTATGCCCGCGGCGCACATCGGCGCCTTCGAAGCCGATCGCATTCAAATAGAACTCCCATTCCGCGTATTCGTAACTGCCACGCCAGGCGGTGATGTCGTGCAGCAGCGGGAAATGCCCCAGATCCGCCGGCCCGTGCAACGGCGGTCGCCCACGCAGCAGGCTCGGCGCGCATACCGGAAATATCTGCTCGTCGAGCAAGGCTGTGGATAACAATCCGGGGTAACTGCCATCGTTGAGATCGATGGCCAGATCGAAATCGCCTTCGTGCAACGGCACGCTGCTGTCCTCCGCCACCAAGCGCAACTGGATGTCCGGAAAGCGTTGCTGCAAACGCGGCAGACGCGGCGTCAGCCACTTGCCGAGAAACGACGGAATCGAACGCAGCCGTAACGTCCCGCTGATCATCCCGGCATCCAGTCGGCGCAACTCCGCATCGATGCTGCCATAGGCTTCGTTGACAGTAATCGCCAGCCGCTGCCCCTGCGCGCTCAACTCAACGCCGCGCGCTCGCCGATGAAACAGGCGAAAGCCCAGGCGCTCTTCCAATTGGCGAATCTGCTGGCTGACCGCCCCCGGGGTGATGTGCAGCTCTTCGGCGCAGCGGGTGAACGACAGGTGCCGGGCCGCACAGGCAAATACCTGCAGCCAGACATAGGTCTGGGCATGCAATTGACGACTCATTGTTTAGTCCTGCTAAAGGCTGTCTTAGGAGGTTTCGTTGGTCACCTCGAACCGAGGCAGGCAGTATCGCCGACATTGCGCTTGTCCGACAAAAAATGGCAGCGATTCCTACTCCATTGCTTGTGAGGGTTTAGCATGGCTATCAGTGTTTTCGATCTATTCAAAGTCGGCATCGGCCCGTCCAGTTCCCATACCGTCGGCCCGATGCGCGCAGCGGCGACGTTTGCCCAGACCCTGATCGACCAGCATCTGCTCAATGACGTGCGACGGGTGGAAATCCGTTTGTATGGCTCGCTGTCGGCCACCGGCGTTGGCCATGCCACCGACCGCGCGACCGTCATGGGCCTGATGGGCGAGTGGCCGGACAGCATCGATCCCTCGACCATCGATCCACGCATCCAGCAACTGCGCGAAACCGGGCAACTGTCCCTCGCCGGTCAGCGTTCGATTGCTTTCGATTGGCAGAGTGATCTGCTGCTGCTCGACGAGAGCCTGCCCTACCACCCCAACGCCATGTCGCTGACCGCCTTTGGCGAAAGCGCCGAGTTGTTCACGCAAACCTATTACTCGGTGGGCGGCGGTTTCATCGTCGAAGCCGCTGAAGCCGAGTCAGGCGTGGCGCCGACCAGTGACGTGGTGTTGCCGTACGACTTTTCCAGCGCCGCCGAACTGCTCGCCCTGTGCAAGCAACACAATCTGCGCGTGTCCGAATTGATGATGGCCAACGAGCGCGCCTGGCGCAGCGATGCCGAGATTCGCCAAGGCCTGCTGCACATCTGGTCGGTGATGCGCGAATGCGTCGAACAAGGTCTGCGCCACGAAGGCATCCTGCCCGGCGGTCTGAAAGTGCCGCGCCGCGCAGCGAAACTGCACCGCAGCCTTTTGGAAATCGGCAAACCGAATGTGATCAGTTCGACTTTGTCGGCAATGGAATGGGTCAACCTGTTCGCCCTCGCCGTCAACGAAGAAAACGCCGCGGGCGGGCGCATGGTCACCGCGCCGACCAACGGCGCCGCCGGGATCATTCCGGCCGTTCTGCACTACTACATGAAATTCAATCCGGATGCGTCTGACGATGACGTCGTTGCGTTCTTTCTCGGCGCAGCCGCCGTCGGCATTTTGTGCAAGAAAAATGCGTCGATCTCTGGCGCCGAGGTCGGTTGCCAAGGCGAAGTCGGCTCCGCTTGTGCGATGGCCGCCGCCGGCCTGGCCGACGTACTCGGGGCAACGCCAGAGCAATTGGAAAACGCTGCCGAAATCGGCCTTGAGCATAACCTGGGTCTGACCTGCGATCCGGTCGGCGGCCTGGTGCAAGTGCCGTGCATCGAGCGCAATGCGATCGCGGCGGTGAAGGCGATCAATGCCACGCAAATGGCCCTGCGCGGCGATGGCAATCACTTCATCTCGCTCGACCGGGTGATCCGCACCATGCGCGACACCGGCGCCGACATGCACGACAAGTACAAGGAAACCTCGCGGGGCGGGCTGGCCGTGAACTGGGTGGAGTGCTGATTGACCTGACTGCACCGTCAGCGGTCGTTGACTCATTCCTGCCCTGAAAACGCGCCCCAAAAAAACGGCGAGCCCCGAGGCTCGCCGTTTTTTTCACCGGGTTTATTGTTCGACAATTTTTCCGGCATGCGCCTTGCTACATCACTCTTGAGGCAAACGGACATTGCGAACCTCAGCGAACGAGATGCCAGTGGTCTGGTGTTGCGAACCAAATCGGATCATGGCCGGTCAACAACTGCACGTTCAATCAGGCGGTGACGCATCATGGACAACCCATTTCAAATCATTACCGATGCTTTTGCGCCGGACTATCAGATCAATCTGAGCATTCAGGGCCTGGACGGCAGCATCATGCTGACCCTGTCCAACGCCGGCCGCATCGTGGCCAAACGCATGATCAGCGCCGAACAGCGCAACGATCCGGAGCGGCTGAAGCGGCTGGTGCAAAGCATTCAATTCGGCATCGCCATCGAACAAGGCCACAGCGCCATGTCGATTCTCGAGGCCATGACCAACGGCGCCGGGCTGACCCCGCCACCGCCACGGGTCAAAGGCCAGCCCGGCCAGGCGGCGGGCCTTTAAAGCTCGCCCTTCTCCACTTCAGGATGTTCACTGGAGCCCGTGCCGATCTTGCGCTGCGGGTTCTCGATCTTCACGGAGGGGAACTGCGACGAGGCGTAACGCACCACCAGGATCGCGAACGCCAGCAGCAGAATGCCGCCGCACAGGTAGATGATGCCCATGTCCGGCGGGTTGTGGTGCGAGACGTTGGAGATCAGCAAGCGCGTCAGCGCGGTGATCGCAACGTAGATCAGAAAGCGCACCGGCATGTGGTTGGTCTTGAAATAAATCCCGACCATCGCGCCCAATTCCAGATAGATGAACAGCAACAGAATGTCATCAATCTTGATATGCCCGACTTCGAGCATGCCGAGAAACTCCATCACCGCCGCCCATGCCGTCACCGCACCGATGGCGAACAACGCCAGGTAGTGAAAGGTTTCGACGAACAGGTTGCCCAGGGACTCGGCCAGTTGATGCACGTTGCGCCGCAGTTTCTCGGCCCAGTTGATTTTCACGATGAGTTTCCTTAGCCCGTATCGGGCGGATGATGCGTATCGCACGTGACGGTTTTGCGCGTGCGCCTTGTAGCCACGGTTTTCATGCAGGTTCAGGGCCACGCATCATGGCGATCCGCCGCAAATCCCGCGCCGTGGCGTTTGGTCGCACCGCTGGAGTTTCCGTGGGAGCGAACCTGCTCGCGATAGCAGCGACACCGTCCCCCTGACAAACACCAAATCCGGTCTACATTGAAAAGCCACTACCCATGGCGCAGGGATTCGCTTATCCTTTTCGCTGTATATGGATACAGTAGTCGTCAAGACAACTTAACGTGAAGGCATGTGAGGTGGTGAATGGCCGTCGAAGTGGTATACCGCAGCAGCCGAGATCTGGAGCGCTTGTTCATGGATAAAGCCGAAGCTGATCGTCATGACAAAATGCTCGAACTGGCCGAATATCTGGCCGATGTGCTGCAAAAAGCCGTTCCGTCCCTGACCGAACAGCAAGTGGAAGAAGCCGGGATCTACATGGCGAAGAATCGTGATGTGTTCGCCCGGGCGTTCAAGAGCCAGCCCGATGCGCTGTCGGAGCTGATCAATGCGCCGGCCGAGCCTGTGGAAAAGACCGAAGTTGCAGAACCTGACGAGGCACCGGCGAAGCCCGCCAAAGCAGCGAAAGCGCCGAAGTAATTCGCGCCCAATAAAAAATCGCAGCCTTCGGCAGCTCCTACATTGACATGTGTAGGAGCTGCCGAAGGCTGCGATTTTTTGCTTTTCAGCGATACAAAACCCTTTCGGCCAACTCATCCGCCACCCGTGCCGGTGAACGTTTTTCCGCCTGGGCGTGAGCGAACACTTCGGTCAACCGCGAACTGATCTTCGACAGATGCGCAGTGATGGTCGGCAACTCCTCGCCACGATGCTTCAGCGAAACGTAAATCAGCCCGCCGGCATTGATCACATAGTCCGGCGCATAAAGAATCCCGCGTCGTTCCAGTTGATCCGCCACGTCCAGATGGGAAAGTTGATTGTTCGCCGAGCCGGCGACCGCCGAACAGCGCAATTGCGAGACTGAATGACTGTTGAGCACCCCGCCCAATCCGCACGGCGCCAGAATGTCGCAGGGCGTGCTGAGCAGGGCATCGTTGGCGATCGGGTGGGCATTGAGCTGTTCCATCGCCAGTTGCACCTTGCCGTGATCGATGTCACTGACCAGCAACTCGGCGCCGGCAGCGTGCAGTTGCTCCGCGAGCGCATAACCGACATTGCCAAGGCCCTGAATGGCGATGCGCAAACCTTCCAGGTTGTCGCTGCCCAGGCGCGCCATCGCCGTGGCGCGAATGCCGGTGAACACGCCCATGGCTGCGTGCGGCGCCGGGTCGCCTGCCGAAGTGGTGCTGGTGACATGCCGGGTCTGCTGGGCAATGCAGTCCATGTCCGCCACCGAGGTGCCGCTGTCGATGGCGGTGATGTAGCGGCCGTCGAGCTGCTCGATGCAACGACCGAAAGCCTCGAACAACGCGCCGCGATTCTCGACATGGATCGGCCGCACGATTACCGCCACCCCACCACCCTGCGCAAGGCCGGCCAGCGCCGCTTTGTAGCTCATGTTTTGCGCCAGGCGAATGGCGTCCTCGACCGCAGATTCGTCGTTGGGATAGGCAAGGTAACGGCACCCGCCCAAGGCTGGCCCCAGACGGCTGTTATGAATGGCAATGACCGCCTTCAACCCGGTGACCGGGTCAACGCTCAGGTGCAGCGATTCCAGGCGAGTGCTTTGCATGAGAGCGAACATCGACAGGCTCCCGAATCACTTCTTGTAGAACGCCAGTATAGGCTTGCCCCTGAAAATTGCTGGCGCGCGCCGGCATAAGCCGCCGAGCGGGCAATGTCGTGCCGCGATAACTTGCGCTCAATGAGCCAGACACTGGACGAAGCACCCGGACGGGGCTAAAACGAGGCATTGGAGGGAGATTTAGATGAGTCCGCGCCAACGCTTTTTCGACTGCCTGCACCGTTCGCCGCCAGCCCTGCTGGAAGCTGCGCTGTGGATAAGTGCCGAGCATGACAAAACCCTAGAACCCGAAGCCTGGTTGCGCACGTTCAAGGATCTGCAATTACGGGTCAGCTACGGCCTGCCGATGCTGCCGGTCAGCGAACTGGCGCAACCGCTGTTGCGGCGCATGGTCGATCTCGGTTTCGCCCAGGATGATTTCCTGCCGCTGCGTCCACAGGCGGCGCTGCTGCATCGCGTCTTGCACACTCAACGTGGTCAGCCGCTGGCGTTGGCGTTGATTGCGCTGGAATTGGCCCACGGCCTGGAAATTCCTCTGGTCGGGGTGAATTTCCCCGGGCATTTTCTGCTGCGGGTTCCCGGCGCCGATCATTTGCTCGACCCTTGCGGCGGGCGGCGGTTGTATCCCAATGACTGTCGCGAATTGTTACAGCGCCAGTACGGGCCGAACATGCAGCTCAGCGCCGAGCATCTGCTGACGGCAACGCCGGCGCAGATGCTGCAGCGCCTGTCACGCAACCTGCGGCAATTGCACCTGACCCACGACGATTACATCGCCGCGCTCATTGACGCAGAACGGGTGCTCGAACTGGGCGGCGCCAAGGCGGCTGATTACATGGCCAGGGCCAGTCTGTACCAGCGGCTCGACTGCCCCAACGCTGAGCGCTTCGATCTGGAGCACGCGCTGTTGCTCAGCGAAGACCCGATCCAGCGCCTGCGCCTGACCGAACGCCTCGGCCATCTGCCACCCAACTCCGTCGTCCATTAACCACCTTCTGCAGGCTTGCCCCCATCCTTGAGGCCCGTACAACCTGTGTGGGAGCGAGCCTGCTCGCGAAGCAGGCACCTCGGTCTCCCGGTCAAACCGCGTTATCGTTCTTCGCGAGCAGGCTCGCTCCCACACTGGATCGGCGGATCTCAGTCGGCGAGCGCACCTGAATGATCAGCAGCGCAGCTATCACCGCCGGGATCGCGCAGAAGAAGAAAATCTGCTCCACCGGTATGTGCATTGCCAACAGCAGACTGCCAAACAGCGGCCCGAGGATCGAACCGAAACGCCCCACGCCCAGTGCCCATCCGGTACCGGTGGCACGCACATGAGCCGGGTAAAAATTGCTGGCAAAGGCATTCAGCGTCAATTGCCCGCCGATGATGCAGAACCCGGCGGCAAACACACAGGCCACCAGAAAACGCGGATCATCGTGGTTGAGCCCGAGCAGAGTCGTGCACAGCGCCGCACCTGCCAATACCCCGGACAGCAGGCGCACCTTGCGGTGCAAACGGTCGGCGAACCAGGCCATGCAAATCGCGCCAAGGGTCCCGGCGAACAGGAACATCGAGGTAACAAGGTTGGCCTCGTTAAGTTTCAAACCGCTTTCCAGCAGCAGCGTTGGCAGCCAACTGATCATGAAATACAACAGAATCAGGCTGACAAAAAATGTCGCCCAGATCAGCAGGGTCGGCCGCCCATAGCCGTTGCGAAACAACTCGACCACGGTCAGTTTGCTGCCCAGCTCGCGCTCGTTCTGCTCGACGCTGGCCACCGGTGGCTGCCAGTCCGGCAACATCCGCGTGGTGACCTTGCGCAGCCGTGCATACGGCGGTGCATCACGCAGCAAGCGCGGAAGCGACTCCGGCAGCATCCACCAGAGGAAAGGAAACAGCAGCAATGGCGTCACGCCGCCGGCGAGGAACACTGCCTGCCAACCGAACTGGTCGATAAAACCGGCCGCGACAAAACCGCCCGCGGCGCCACCGAACGAGAAGCCACAGGCTGCCAGGGTCACCATCAAGGTGCGCAGACGCGGCGGCGAATATTCCGACATCAAGGCCATGGCGCTGGGCATCGCGCCGCCCATGCCGATGCCGCAGATGAACCGCGCAATCATCAACGTGTTCAGCGAATCGGCGAAAACCATCAGCATCGTAAGCGTGGCGTAGATCAATACGCAGGCAAGCAGAATTCGCCGCACACCAAAGCGATCAGCCAGCGGCGTAACCGCGAGAGACCCGAGAGTGAGACCGAGCAGGTTGGCGCTGAAAACCGGCCCGAACGCGGATTTTTCCAGCCCCCAATCCTGGGCCAGCGCGGGCACTACATAACCGAGCACCTGGGCATCGTAACCGTCGGTGACCAGCAGCAAGGCGAGCAGAATCAGCAGCAACCACTGATAACGAGACACAGGCCGGGCGTCGAGCGCCGCGCGGAAGCTGGCAATCTGGTTATGCATCGCAAGGTACCTGTTTTTGTTTTTATGGTTTTTATGTCGCAACCCAGCCCTTGTCGGAGCGAGCCTGCTCGCGAAAGCGGTGGGTCAGCTGAATGAAAGGCCACTGACACCACGTCTTCGCGAGCAGGCTCGCTCCCACAGGGACTACGGGGTGTCCGGTTGATTGGCAGGATGCGCCTTGATAAACGCCGGATGTTCAGCCGCCAACGCGGCCACACGGCGGATTTTCGGATACGCCTCAAGGCTGACGTTGAACCGTTCCGCCGCATACAACTGGGGAATCAGATAAACATCCGCCACGCACGGCCATTCGCCAAAACAAAAGCCACTGTCACCAATCAGCTGCTCCACCGTCGCCAGCCCTTGGCTGATCCAGTGACTGATCCACTCCACCACCTGCGCCTCATCCTGCCCCGACTGGCGCAGGCGATTGAGTACGCTGACGTTGTGCAGCGGATGCACATCGCAGCCGATCACCGCCGCGACACCGCGCACCTGCGCGCGCGCCACCAGATCATCCGGCAGCAACGGCACCTGTGGATAACGTTCCTCCAGATACTCGATGATCGCCGGCGACTGAATCAGCACCGCGCCGTCATCGGTACGCAGCGCCGGCACTCGACCCTGCGGATTGATCGCCAGATACGCCGCTTGCCGATGTTCGCCACCCGACGGTGCGATCAGGTTGACCGGCAGCGCCTGGTAATCGAGCCCCTTCAACGCCAGCGCAATCCGCACCCGATAAGAGGAAGTGGAGCGGTAATAGGAATAGAGATCCATAAGCCGCTCCTGTCAGCGCGCCGCAATCACGGTGCCGCGGCATTCGCCGAAGCCGATCGACGCAAAACCGTCGCGGGCGCAGCGGGCGCGCAAGATGATTTCGTCACCGTCCTCAAGGAATTTGCGCACTTCGCCGGACGCCAGTTCGATCGGTTTCTTACCGCCCTCAGTGATTTCCAGCAGGCTGCCGAACTGACCGTTTTCCGGGCCGGACAAGGTGCCCGAACCGAACAGGTCACCGGCCTGCAACTGGCAGCCGTTGACGCTGTGATGCGCGACCATTTGCGCGACCGTCCAGTACATGTACCGGGTGTTGCTCAGAGTCAGGCGATGGGCCGGCAGGTTCTGCTCGCGCATGGCTTCGGTGCGCAGCAGCACCTCCAGTTCGATGTCGAAGGCGCCGCCGTCCTGATCGCGCTTGTCGAGCAGATACGGCAGCGGCTGTGGATCGCCTTCGGGACGCGCCGGCTGTGCCGTGCGGAACGGCTCCAGCGCTTCGGCCGTTACAACCCAGGGCGAGACGCTGGTGATGAAACTCTTCGACAGAAATGGCCCCAGCGGCTGATATTCCCAAGCCTGGATGTCCCGCGCCGACCAGTCATTGAGCAGACAGAAACCGGCGATGTGCTCGGCGGCGTCCCCGATGGCAATCGGCTCACCCATCTCGTTGCCCGGGCCGATCCAGATGCCCAGTTCCAGTTCGTAATCCAGACGTGCGCAGGGTCCGAATACCGGTTCGGTCTGCCCGGCCGGCAGCGTCTGGCCTTTCGGCCGGCGCACGTCGGTGCCGGATGCACGCACGGTGGACGCGCGACCGTGATAGCCAATCGGCACGTGCTTGTAGTTCGGCAGCAGCGGGTTATCCGGGCGGAACAGTTTGCCGACGTTCTGCGCGTGCTCGATGCCGACGTAGAAATCGGTGTAATCGCTGATTCGCGCCGGCAGGTGCATCTGGCAATCGGCAGCCAACGGCAGCACTGTCGCACCTTGCGCTTCGATGTTGCCGCGCAGGGTGCTGCCTTCACTGAACAGTTCGATCAGGCGCTCGCGCAAGGCAACCCGTGCCTCCCGACCGAGTTCGAAGAACGCGTTCAAGTGTCCGCCGTGCATGGCTTCCACCGCGCTGCGGGCGACACCGTCGAAGAGACCGGCCTCAAGCGCCACCTGCAAATCGAAGATGTGCTCGCCAATCGCCACGCCCGCGCGCGGCGTCGAACCGTACAGGCTGAACACGCCCAGCGGCAGGTTCTGCAAGGGAAAATCACTGTGACCATTGGCCGAAGCGACCCAACTGCGGGGGATGGAATTGTGTGTCATGGGTTATCTCCGGGTCGGGTCGAACGTGGCGGGCAGGGTCGCCCAGCAGGCGTCGTAACTGGATTGCAATTGTGGGCAGTCGAGGGCGAAACGGCTTGGGCGCAACACCTGGCTGGTCTCGAACATGAAGGCCATGGTGTTATCGATTTTCGCCGGCGCAAGCTCGGCATTGATGGCTTTGGTGCAGGTCTCGCCGTCCGGACCATGGGCGCTCATGCAGCTGTGCAGCGAAGCGCCGCCGGGCACGAAACCTTCAGCCTTGGCGTCGTACTCGCCCTGGATCAGGCCCATGAATTCATTCATCAGGTTGCGGTGGAACCACGGTGGCCGGAAGGTTTTTTCGGCGACCATCCAGCGCGGCGGGAAGATCACGAAATCGAGGTTGGCCAGACCGTGCACACTGGTCGGCGACGTCAATACCGTGAAGATCGATGGATCCGGGTGATCGAAACTCACCGTGCCGATCGTGTTGAAGCGGCGCAGGTCATATTTGTACGGCACGTTGTTGCCGTGCCAGGCGACCACATTGAGCGGTGAGTGATTGAGTTCAGTGACCCATAACTGGCCAAGGAATTTCTGCACGAGGGTGGTGGGTTGTTGCAGGTTTTCGTAGGCGGCGACCGGGGTGAGGAAATCCCGTGGATTGGCCAGGCCGTTGCTGCCGATCGGCCCCAGGTCCGGCAAGCGCAGCGGCGCGCCGTGGTTCTCGGCGAGGTAACCGCGCGCCTGCGGATCGAGCAGTTCGACGCGGAATTTCAGGCCACGCGGCAGCACCACGATCTCCAGCGGCGCGACTTCCAGCACGCCCAGTTCGGTGGCGATGCGCAGGCGGCCCAGTTGCGGCACCAGCAGCATTTCTCCGTCGGCGTTGAAGAACACGCGCTCCATCGAACGGTTGGCGGTGTAGTTGTAGATGCTGATGCCGGACGGTTTTTCGGCGCCAGCGTTGGCCGCCATGCTCACCAGGCCATCGATGAAATCCGTCGGCTCGGTCGGCAGATCCAGTGGATTCCAGCGCAGACGATTGGGGGTCACTTCACCCAACGGTCCGCCCGCCAGTTGCCGCTCCAGTCTGACGAACGCCGGATGATTGGCCGACGGCTGAATCCGGTACATCCAGGTCCGCCGCGCTTCGCTGCGCGGCATGGTGAACGCGGTGCCGGAAAACAATTCGGTATACAGGCCGTAAGGGGCCTTCTGCGGGGAATTCTGGCCAACGGGCAGCGCGCCGGGCAACGCTTCAGTGCTGAATTCGTTACCGAAGCCTGACTGATAAGCCAAGGCCTGCGCGGTTGAATCGAGGTTCATGGAGCCTCCTGAACAGGGAGTCGGCAGTGGCCCATCGCTCTGGCTCAGAGGTCTCGGCACGCCGGGGTTGTTATTATCGTAATCTGATTACGCATAACGTAATTTGCTCGCTATCCAGCGTCAAGCTATAAAGACGCCCATTCGAACCGGAACCGCCAGCCCCATGGAAAAAACCAGCGACAGCAACGGCAAACAGAAAGTCCGCTCCGCCGAAGTCGGCACCGACATCCTCAAGGCCCTGGCCGAGTTGTCACCGTCGACTTCGCTGTCGCGTCTGGCCGAACACGTGCAGATGCCGGCGAGCAAGGTGCATCGCTATTTGCAGGCGTTGATTGCCTCGGGATTTGCCGAACAGAACACCGCCACCAACCATTACGGCCTCGGCCGTGAAGCGCTGCGCGTAGGGCTGGCGGCACTCAACAGCATGGACGTGCTGAAAGTCGCCGCCCTGCCGCTGTCCGATTTACGTGATGAACTCAATGAAACCTGCTTCCTCGCGGTATGGGGCAATCAGGGCGCAACCGTGGTGCACATCGAACCGGCGGTGCGCGCGGTGACGGTGGTGACGCAACTGGGTTCGGTCCTGCCGCTGCTCAGTTCGTCCACAGGACTGGTGTTCAGCGCCTATCTGCCGCACCGGGAAACCGATGAATTGCGCGCGCAGGAAATCGCTGTCGCGGAGCATCCGCTCAAGGACGAAAAAGCCTTTGCAGCGCTCTGTGAACAGATCCGCGAACGTGGCCTGCATCACGTGCATGGTTTGTTGATGCCGGGGGTGGATGCGCTCTCTGCCCCGGTGTTCAACGCGGTCGGGCAGATCGCCGCCGTGCTGACCATTGTCGGTCCGACCTCGCTGTTCCACGCCGACGAAAACGGCCCGGCGGCGCAGCGGTTGTTGGCTGCGACGCGGGCCGTAAGTTGGCGAATGGGCTATGAACGATAAGCCTGGCCTATCAACGAACCGTGGTCTTGCTCAATGCGGCGTCAGCATCTTGCATCAGTGATTTGAAGAAGCCGATCAGCTCATCCTGGGGGTCTTCATGGCCGGTGTAATACGTAACGAGTTCGGCGACCGTCCGCGCGTCTTCGAACATATCGAGAAACGAGCGCTGCACACGGGTAAGTTGTTTCACGGTTGCGCCCGCCGCCGCAGCCTGCCCCAACGTCAGCAGTCCGCTCATTACGTCCCGTACATGCCCGAGCGCAGCAGAATAATCACCCCGTCGGTCAGATTGCGAGGCGTCGTAGATGCTTTTCATCACCTGCACAGCTACCACGACAGTGCCCACGGGAGGCACCAACAGGCTGACGATATTCGCGACCTTCAACAGGTTGTTGTAGACAATGCCGGCGATTATTTCATTGAGACTGGTAGTGCGTTCATCGATATCCTTCAATACACGGCGCACTCGTTCGTCGTGGAAAGTGAACAGATCAGGCAATAACGAGCGCTCCGCCGTGCGAATAACCGGTTTGGTGTCGACCGTTGCGACCAGATTATCGAAGTAGTCACTGATCACTTTCTGATCAACCAGCAATATCCGCTCGCTGTAGTAATGACGGAACGGGCCGTTCCGAAAACGAATCGAAGGGATGAACTCAGCGATTGGCCGGAAGCTGACGAGATCCGGCGCGTCAGGCGTATAGAGCAAATCGAAGAACCCTGACGACAACTTCAGCCGGAAAATATAAACGCCGCCCACTGCGCGATCCCCGGCAGCCGTCAGCCCCAGCCGGCCAATGTTGAACTTGTACAGCCCGATGCCACCTTCAGAGCTGCTGTCTCGAATTGAATGATAGCCGCCGCTCTCTTTCAGATTATCGATAATCCCCTGGACAGCAGAGAACAACTCTGTCGATAACCTGCCATTGGTAAAGTCCGCATAAGCGTTGCGGTACATCTCACAGCGGATTTTCCGGGCGTGTACAGCGCGTTTGAACGCGTAATCAGGATGAGCCTTGTTCTGAAATTGCTCCTTAAGCATCGCGGTATATCTGTCACCGGGACGGAAGGTCTTCGACAGCGAAGAAAGGTCACGGATATCAAGTTTTTCGACAGCAGGATGCCCATTCACCAAATAGTATTTCGGGCTGAACTTCGTTTGATAGGCCGGATGCACCGCTTCAAAGGCGAGTCCCTCGAGCAGAACGTCGGTCACGCTCTTACGAAACTCTTCGGTCTGAACCATGATGTGGTCGGGGTTGACCGAAACGTTGCTGCCACGCTGGCGCAAAATGTCTTCGATCTGAGCTTTCACCGCGTCATAGGTGAACTGTTCGAATGTCGGGAAACCATTGTCTCGTGCATCAACGGTGGACAGCGCCTTGAGTTCGGTTGTCAGACGCGAGTAGCGCTTGCGGCCCTCGACGCCAAGTGACCGATAACCTGCAGGGGCAATGGCCTTGTGCAGGGCAACTTCGGCTCGGTAAGCGACATTTACGTAGTCCGCCAGCGGTGTTTTGGCATTCAGGCCAAGATCGACCGGTCGGCTATCGAGCTTATAGCGGTAGTGCAACTGCGTTGGATCGCTGCCGAGCAACTCACCCGCGTCGTGCAGGTAGTCTGGATGGATCAGCAAAGCAGCATATTCACGATTTGCGGACAATGCCGACTCCAGCCAGCGATTAGCTGCGTAAATATCCGAGAATTTTTGCAGTTCGAATTCACCGCCAGGTGTTTTTACCAGCATCAGCGACGGTACATATTCTCTGGCCGAAATCATCAGGACGTCTTTCAACGCTGGTACCTGTAAATTGATTCGCACGCCCTGAATAGTCACCGCGGGGTCATTGGCCATGGCGCGAGCGATGATGTTCGCATCGGTGGAATCCAGCTTCCCGGAGTAGCGAGCAACGAAAACTGCAAACTCCATCTGGCTGAAGAGATAGTTGCGATAAGCCTCCTGGTAATCAACCGACGGCGAGAACGCCAGGCTGCCGGTATATTCCAGCCGCAGGTTGCGATTTGCCAGCCACTGCTCAAGCGCTGCGGCCGTCAGCCGACTTCCGTCGGGCGCGCCGGTGATAGTCAGGGTCGCTTGATAACCCGTGTCATGCAGCCCGAAAACGATAAATTCGGTCAACGTCCGGGTGTCTTCCTGCTCGATGGTACGCCCGGCAATTTGCAGCCTGTACGAGCTATGGACACTTATCGTCTCTGGGTCCAGGTGTTCCCCGAGCACTCTGTCTGCCCATTCAGCGAACGTTCGCGCCACATAATCCTTGAACGAAAAGCACGCATCGAACGCGCTCGAATAGGCTGCCTGGTATTCATCCCTGGATTCTTCAAGTTCAGTGTAGCGCTGTTGAACATCGCTACCTGCGGCATGAAGCCAAAGCGGCCAATCGGTACGTTTCAATGCTGCCCAAAGCAGATAGAAGCGGGTGTCGATACCGTAGCGCAGCACATGCAGGCCCTGGTTTTCCTGCAGCACGGAGGTCAGTGGACTCTCCAGTTGGTCCCAGCCGCTGAGCAACGAGGACACGCTTTCCAGCTGGCCCTTCAGGTGGGTCTCTGCGCAGAAGGTGTGAGGACTCTGTGTCGCTTTCAGGTATCGGATCTGCTCGCTGCGCAAAGACAGCCGCTGCTGGAGTTTGCTGTGCAGCTCGGTATTTTTGTCAAAGAACTCGAAGCCGTTTTCCGGCGTGTGCATAAGGTAGGAAGTTGACTCATTGCCCAGCGGCATTTCAGCGTCCGCACGCTCGGCATTGTCCAGAACGAAACACGGCTGGAGCGAAAGCAGGTAATCCTGCGCCGGTTGCAACTTGACTTCAAACGCTGCGCGACCGGCGTCTGCGTCGAGCAGACGGGCGAACCGCTCACCCAACCGGGCATCGAAATTGTTGGCCATGACCGACAGCGACAGCTCCGCACTCGTGACCACGGCGTACGCTTCGATGAAAGCCTGCTTATTGGACAACGGTGCTGAGTCCGGGCGCATGGATCTGGCTGGCGCCGCCCAGAACTTTGCGATCTCGGCTCGCAACGTTTTTTCAAATCCGCCTGCTACGGCAGCGATCAGATCTTCGACAATAAGAGTATTGAGGACATTGACTTTGAATTGTTCACTGAATGTGTTTGGCAGAAAGAAAACACCATCGCCGCCGAGTATGTAGGCGGGACTGACATCATTATTCAGACAATGAACAGTAACATCCCAAAGAGTCCCCGAAGGGCGCTTTTGGTCAGCGGGGAAAGCAGGGTCGGTATTGATGTAGACCTTGTCGATATCAACCGTTTTGCCCAAACGCTTCAATTCATTTTCAAGCATGTTGCGAAGAATACCCAGCACGCTCGGCATGGCGTCGATAATCTTGAACAGATCTGCTTTTGCCCGGCTGGCCTTCTCCCATTCCTCAGCCCAGGAAACTTGCTCCCCCAAAGAGCCACGCATCAGACTTTTGAACAACTTAACCATAACTTTTCCTTACTTATACTATCCAGAACCGCGAATGCAGCCGCTGTAGATAGTTGCAAGGTAGTTTCTTTTCCAACCGACATGAAGGGCGAACAATTTACAAAACATGCCAACAAACAGACAGAACCTTTTTGCACTACAAAACTTCACTGATCAGGCCAATATCCCCATCAACTTCGCTTTTGCCACCGCCTGAGTTCGGCGTTCTACACCCAACTTTCCGTTTATTCGCCGCGCATGGGTCTTTACTGTATGCAACGAAATAAAAAGTTGTTCGGCAACTTGCTGATTCGAAGCACCTTGAGCAATCAACATCAGCACTTCGCGCTCGCGTCGGCTGAGGCCCGGGGCAGGATCGCCGTTATCGCCCGGCCAGACAGGAACCTGCTTGCCAGACACCGTGCCAACGCCGCCTCGGCGTAATTCCCACTCCCGCATGGCTTGCTGCAACCGGCAACGTTCCACCAGCGTTGCGGCTCGCTGCAAAGCCTGCTGCGCCGCCAGCGTGTCACCGTTGGATTCCGCCAACTGGGCGAAGGCCAGCAGCAACTCGGTTTGTGCCGTCAACATGCCTCTGGCCTGGGCGTGATCCAACCATCGCTCAATGGTTGGCAGACGGTTTTCGCCCGGATTCAATTGCGCCTGCGCGCAGGCCAGCAGGTATTCAATACGGATGATCAGCTCGAATGTAGCGGGCGGAGCCTGCAGTCCGGAGGGTCCACGGTAATGCCGTAACAGCCGGCTCAACGCCTCCTGTACCCGTTGCGGCCGGCCCTGCTGTAACCAGAACTGACTGCTGACCTGCAGCACGACACCGCGATAGACGGTATCGGGAATCTGTCGCTGCTGCATCACCCTTTCGGCCTCGCGCAGACGCTCGAACGCGCAGGCATAATCACCGCGATTGCCGGCCAGTTGCGCCTGCCCCACGTAGCCATACAAGACCCGCTTGTCCTGGCTGCGCAGGCAATCCTCAAGACCCCGGCTGAACAGATCCGCAGCCTGCGCTTCAAGTCCCATGCACAGCGCCAGCCGTCCGCGGCGCAGCGCAATCCGGCCCAGCAGCGGCGTGGGTGCCATGGCGCGCTGGCGCAGCAAGTGCTCGATGTCCACCAGCAGACTTTCGGCGCGCACAGGCGCTCCTCGCTGCTCGAGCCATTGCGCATGGTCAAGCTCGAGCAACCCTTCGAACAGCAGGGAACCGTGCGCACGCGCCAGGCACAGCGCTTCGCGGTTGAGAGCATGGGCCTGATCGAGCTCACCGCACAGTAACGCCTGCTGGGTCAGTCCCGACAGGCACAACAAACGCGCCTGCCAGGCGTCGTCAGCCAGCGCTGACAACGCCTCCTGAAAGCACGCGTGCGCAGGCTCCATCTGCCCTTGCAAGTGGCACAGCCAGCCGTGTTGCGCCAGCCAACGGGCCAGCAATTGCTGCTCAAGGTGTGCGGTCGGCTGCGGCATGAAGCGGGCGAGATGGCCGAGGCATTGCCCGGCCTGTTCGAAGCGGCCGGCGAACAGCAAAGCCCCGGTGACCAGCCCGATCAACTGCGGTGTCATCAGGGTCAGCTCCTGGCTCTGACGCTCATGCAGGCGCAACAGCAGGACCACGATCTGGTCTTCGAACAAATCCTCGAAGCTCAAATGCTGCAACAGGCTTATGGCGGTTTCGTATTCCTCGGCCAGCAACGCTTGCTCGAACGCAGCTCGCCAATCCAGCGTCGCGGTGAACCACTGACAGGCGCGCCGGTGCCAGGAACGCGCACACGGCCAATGCGATTCCTGCATGATGCGCGACAGCGGGCGGAAGACCTGAAGCCAGGCAGCGGATTGCTGCCATGGTTCGATAAAGCAGCCCAGCACTTGCAGATCATGCAGCAGCTGCGCGCCTTCGCCGGGGCCGAACAAATACTCGCATAACGGCGCGTTGAACCGTGGCAGATGAGCCAGAACACGCCACGCCTCGTCCTGTTCCGGGGTCAGGTGGCTGAAGAGTTCGTGCTGCAGGTAATCGAGCAGCGTGTCGACACGCTGCTGCGGCTGCAGGTTTTGCGACCAGTCGCATTTTTGCAGGATCGCCATGCGCGCCCCCGCGCACCAACCGCCGGTACGCTGGATGATATGGGCAGCGACACGGCTCGCCTGATCTGGCGGCAAATGGCCCAACACCGCTACGACCTCATCATGAGTCAGCGCCAGACTGGCGCACTCGGACTCGTAGAGCTCGTCATCGAGCAACAGACGCGGCCAGTTGCACTGTGGCCGGCGGCGAGTGCTGATCCACCAGGTCAGCGCCGGGCCGCTGACCGTCAGCAACCGATCCAGTAAAGCATCCAGCGCCGGATCCGGCAGACGGCTGTAGTCGTCGATAAACAGCGAGGTCGGCCTGGACCAATGTGCCAGCTCCGCCATCAGTTGTGTAACGTCCAGGCCTTCGGCCAGCCCGAGCGCCCGAGTCAGTCGCAGGCAGAATGCCTCCGGGCTGAGCGCAACTCCCGCCAGCGGCAGCCAAATCGCCTCGCACTCCCCACGCACTTGCAGCAGACATTCAGTGAGCAGTGCGGTTTTGCCACTGCCCGCAGGCGCACACAACAGCCTGACCCGCGCGTTGGCGGCCAGCAACGGTTCGCTCAAGCGAGTGCGAGGCTGATGATGTGAAGAAAGCCTGGGCTGAAATCCGGGTCGATCCAGGCATGCTGTCATGGCGGTCATCGGCTGAGCCTTCTTATCGTTATGCGCTCACCCTAGCCCTCTCCCGCGAGCTTGTTGACGAGTATTCAGCACGCTGATTGACGACCATAAAAAAGGCGACCGTGCGGTCGCCTTCTTTCCAGCGGTGTGGCAGAACCCTCAGCGCACGCCCTCGGCGCGCAGGGCCGATGGGGTGTAGTCGGCGGCCTTGGCTTCGAAGCCGAATTCGAAGCTGTGTTTCTCTTCGTTCTTCATGCCCAAGGCAATGTAGCGGCCGGCGATGATGTCGTAGAGCGCTTCGAGTGTGTAGGCCTGGGCCTGGTGATCGTAGTAGTACTGCGCGTGACCTTCGGCAACGCGCCACAGTTGCCCGCGACCGTCGTAGTGATCGGCCAGTGCCACTTGCCAGCTGTCCTCGTCGATGTACATGTGGCGCTTGGCGTAGATGTGTCGCTCGTTCGGCTTCACCGTGCCGATCACCTCCCAGACGCGGTGCAGTTCATAGCGGGTCAGGTCCTGATTGATGTGCCCGGCCTTGACGATGTCGTCGTACTTGAGCTTCGGCGAGTCGAGCTTGTAGCTGTTGTAGGGAATGTACATTTCCTTCTTGCCGACCAGTTTCCAGTCGTAGCGATCCGGCGCGCCGGAAAACATGTCGAAGTTGTCGGAAGTGCGCAGACCATCTGCCGCTGTGCCCGGGCCGTCATACGCCACTTGCGGCGCGCGCCGGACGCGGCGCTGACCGGCGTTATAGATCCACGCCAGACGCGGTTCCTTCACCTGATCGAGGGTTTCGTGGACCAGCAGCACGTTGCCGGCCAGCCGTGCCGGGGCGGTCACCGATTGCTTGAAGAAGGTCAGCACGTTGGCGGCTTTATCCGGGTCGATGTCCTTCATCAGTTGCGGCACGGCGATCTCTTCTTCGAAGCGGATCGGCGTGTAGCTGCCATTGGTCTGCGGCGTGACCTGGGTGATGATCCGCCGCAAATTGCCGCCGTGATAACGGGTGATGTGGTTCCACAGCACCTCGACGCCGTTCTTCGGAATCGGGAAGGCGTAATAGCGATTGCCGGTGAAATTGGCCAAGCCGTTACCGTCGTTGATCGCATTCACATTCAGGGCGCTGCGCTTGGCCGACTCGTAGATTTCCGCCGGTGCGCCCACGGTGCGGTGGGTCGGATAAACCGGGATCTTGTAGGTTTCCGGGTAGCGTTTGAACATCGCTATCTGGCCATCGGAGAGCTTGCTCTTGTACTGCTCGACGTTCGCCGCAGTGATGGTAAACAGCGGTTTTTCGTTGGCGAAGGGGTCGGCAAGGAAACCCTTGCTGTCCACCGCGCCGGCGTTTTTCGCGATGCCGCCGGTCCACGCCGGAATCGAACCGTCGGCATTGCCGGCCTTCTCGGCACCAAGCGGGGTCAGGCTGGTGCCGAGTTTGTTCGCTTCATCCGGCGAAACCGCCGCCATCACATTGGCCGCCAGCAGACTCAAGGCCAGCACGCCACATTGCAGAATCGTTTTGCGCATTGCAGTCATCCTTCTCGGGCAGATCAGAAGTTCACGCCGAAGCTCAGGGCCACGAAGTCACGGTCTTCGAGGACGTTGTAGTCGCCACCGAAAAAGTCGGTGTAACTGAGGCTCGCGGTGTAGGTGTTGCGGTAGTCGGCATCGACGCCGAAGCTCACGGCTTTCGCACCTTCGTTGAACAGGCCGTTGGGGCCGTAACCGGCGACGTCGTGCGACCACGACAGGTTGGGCTTGAGGTTGATCCCGCCGATGACGTTGGCGTAATCGAGAATCGCCCGGGCGCGATAGCCCCACGAGGTCGAGGTGACGAAACCGTCGGTGTCGCCGCCGAAACCGTACTGGCCGTAGACCGAATCACGGCCATAACGCAGCTCACTGCGCGACTCCAGGCCACCGACATGCACCACGGCCGCTTCGCCGACCACGGTCAGGCGTTCAGCGCCCAGCACCTGATCGAAGAAGTGTGTGAGGGTGCTCTGGATCTGCGTGACTTCCTTGCGCCGGTAGCCTTTGTTGTCCGCGCCCGGCGAAGTGGCGACTGGCGATGCGGTGCCGCCGGCAATCGGGTTGACCAGCGCCAGGGTCAGGTCGTTGGTGTTGACCTGCACCGGCGCGTTCGGCCGGTAGCTGATCTCGCCGGTCCACGCGGTACCGGTCGGCAGAGTGGTCGAGAAGCTCGCGCCGTACAGGCGAATGTCTTCCGGGTATTCGAGGTAGTACTGACCGCGCCCGAGCATCACGCTTTGCGCCAGCCCCGCGCCGCTGCCAGGCGCCAGGCCGTTGGCAATGCCGACCAGACCAGGCAACGCCGCCAGTGTCGACAGGCCCGCCGTGGTGGTGCCGACCGTCGGCGTACGGCTGTGGTAGTTCATGAAGTAGAGGCCGTATTCGGTGTCTTCGCCGAGCCAGCGCAGCGCCGTGCCCCACTGCCCCGAATCGCGCGCATCGCGGTCGCCGCCACGGGGGATCACCACGCCTTCGCGGGTGACCTGAATGCCTTGGCCGAACGCGGTGGTCAGCGGCACCAGTGGCGCCACCGCCGGACTGCCGACGGTGTAGCCGTTGTTGCAACCGTCCGCGGCTACGTCGACACCGAAGAACGTGCCGCAGTTGTCGAGAACGGTCTGGTCCCATTCCAGTTGATAGAAGCCTTCGACCGAGAGTTTGTCGGTCAGGCTCTGCGAGCCGAACAGCATGTTCACCGGGATCAGGCCTTCCTTGATCTCGGCACCGGGCCGCCGGAATGCCGAGACGTCGATCGGGTTGATGCTGTTGATCGAGTTGCCAATGAACGTGCTTTCGCCCCAGCTCACCACCTGCTTGCCGGCCCGCACGGTGCCCGGCAGATCGGCGATGGCGTAGTTGTGATAGACGAAGGCATCGAGAATCTGCGCGCCGGAAGACTTGGCGCCTTCCTTGCGGCCGCTGTCGCTGATCTGCTTGAACTCGCGGTCTTCGTCCTTGAGTTCGAAGTCGTACCAGTATTTGCCACGAACGAACACGCCAGTGTCGCCGTACTTCAGTTCGAGGTCGTGGATGCCCTTGAAGATTTTCGAGAAGGTTTCGCCCTTCTTGAAATTCAGACGCCCGTCATCACCGGTGGAGGATTGTCCGCTGCCGCCATTGACCGTGCTGACCAGCGAGCTGTCGGCATCGCGCAGGCCCCAGCTCGCGCCGATCGAGAGTGACGAGTCGAAGGTGCCTTCGATTTCGCCGATGTTGAAGGCAACCGCTTGCGCCTGGGCACAGCAACCCAAAGCCACCGCAGCGGCCAGCGCCTGCGGTGTGAAGATGGCGCGCATTGTTGTTTTTGTCATGCGTCTTCCCCGGTGAGTGACAGAAGGCCCCACCCTACTGCCGGGGGAAGCGGTCGATAAGCGCACCAAGGAGGTATTTGCGTTGTCGCTCGAAAGGATGAATGTCCTTGCAGGGCGGGGCCTGGAACGGTTCATGGACTGGCTGGATGGCCCATCATCAGCGCCATGCATGGGCACGCAACTGTTGCGCGCCCCGTAACAGTGCATGTCTGGAATTGGTATTTTTCCTACAGACTCAAGCCCTTATCCTGAGCGCGCTTTCCCGGAACACGCCGGAAAGCGCGAAGCCCGCTGCGCAGATAGCGCAAGCGATTGGCTACCGATTTCGGATAAATCGATTTTTCGGTCTATCGCCCCGCTGTTCACTGACGTTGATTTGTAGCTCCTTGATCCAACGTCTTACCTTGGCCGCTGTGTTTGCAGCGGCCTTTTTTATGGGCGATTTCTTGTGCGATGCGCATGGGAGCGGAAATCAGGGCTCGCTGGAGCCCTGTCGATCGAGGGTAGGGGTTAAACCGAATACTTCTGCAAATTCGCCATCATTTCCTTCAGCGCCTCGATATTGTCTTTTGGGTGCGCCGCCCCTTCGAAGTCACAAATCTGCTGCCAGTGCGCCGCGACATCTTCTGGCGAGAAGCCCTCGCGCGGATCGAAACCGGCGCCGAGGCTGCGTTCCCAACGCACCTTGCCCATCCAGCCGCCCCCGACCTCGAACAGCCCGGACGTTTCCTGGCATTGCTCGCTGGCCAGATACACCACCAGCGGGCTGACCAGTTCCGGCTTCAGTTGCTCGAATACCTGCGGCGGAATCAGGCCCTCAGTCATCCGTGTGCCGCCGGTGGGGGCGATGGCGTTGACCAGAATGTTGTTCTTGCGCCCTTCGATCGCCAATGTTCGGGTCAGACCGTAAAGCCCGAGTTTGGCCATGCCGTAGTTGGACTGACCGAAGTTGCCGTAGATGCCCGAAGTTGACGCAGTGAAAATCACCCGGCCGTAGTTTTGCTCGCGCAGATGCGGCCATGCGGCGCGGGTCACTTTATAGGCGCCTTCGACGTGCACGCGATAAACCAGATCCCAGTCGGCGTCGTCCATCTTGTGAAACGATTTGTCGCGCAGGATCCCGGCGTTGTTGACCACCACATCAACGCGCCCGAAGGCATCGAGGGCGTTCTGCACCAGTTTGTCGCCGTCGGTGACCGAGTCATGGTTGGCTTCGGCAATACCGCCAGCCTCGCGGATTTCCGCCACCACGCGGTCGGCAGCCGAGGCGTTGGCGCCCTCGCCCTGTGTCGAGCCGCCGAGGTCGTTGACCAGCACCCTGGCGCCCTGTCTGGCGAACAGCAGCGCATGGGCACGACCGAGGCCGCCACCGGCGCCAGTGACTATTACGACTTTATCTTCGAAGCGCACAGGCTCATTCATCGCAGCAACTCCAGCAGGCCAGTATTGATCCTGAGTGTCAGGCACAGGGCTTTGAGTCACAACGAACACGGCTGAGGCTGAATGGTGCGCGATAAGGTTGCGCGATGATGAAGGCGTCAAAAGATCAAAAGATCGCAGCCTGCGGCAGCTCCTACACAAATCCAATGCAGGAGCTGCCGAAGGCTGCGATCTTTTGATCTGTCAGGAGTACGCCACTTTGCGCGGAGGCAATACCAGACGATCACGAAACGCCAGATAGTACTTGAGTACCTGCACCGGCGCCTCGGTTTGCGGATAGTGACCAATGCCCGGCAACAGCACGGTGTCCGCATCAGCAATCAACTCGCGATAACGCTCAACCATGTGCACACCGGAAATTGGATCGACCGCGCCGTCGATCACCCGCAAGGGGATGTCACCACGCTGCATGGCCGTCACCCAGCGCTCACGTTGAACCCGGCGCTCGGGGATGTAAGTAATCAATTTGTGCAGGATGCGCGGGCCATGGTTGCTGTCGACCAGACTCCAGTAATCATCCAGTTCGCTTTCGCTCGGCTGCGTCTGCGGGCCGAAGATCTGCCGGAAACCTTTGACCAGCGCCTCACGACTGAATGTGCGACCGAGCAGCCAGCCAATCGGGCTGAGCAGCAGTTTCTGCATCAGTAACGGCCGGTGGGTTTCCGGAAACAGACCGCCATTGAGGAACACGCAACTGGCTACTTCGATGCGTTTCTCGTAATGCCGCGCGAGCAATTCCTGAGCAACGCTGTCGCCATAGTCGTGAGCGAGAATATGCACCGGCTGTTCGACCAGCAGATGGGCGAGCAACGCCTGTTGCAGATCGGCCTGTTCCAGCAGGCTGTAGGTGTGATTGCGCGGTTTCGCCGAGTCGCCGAAGCCGAGCATGTCGCAGGCGATCACCTGATAACGCTGCGCCAGTGGCTGCCAGAGGTAATGCCAATCCCAACTGGCAGTGGGGAAACCGTGGATCAACAGCAGCGGCTCACCCTGCCCGACCATCCAGTAGCGGATCGACTGACCACGAAAAACGAAGGTCCGGCTGCGCTTGCGCCAGACACACAGAGGAATCTCGGCGAGCGGCATTAGAATTTATACCCCGGGTCTTGTAGATCGAGTTTGCGCAGTAGCGCCGGCCAGGCCAGCGCGCCGCCCATGCCTTGCGCGCTCTTGGTGACGCCGGCAATCATCGCCTTGGCGCCAGCGAGAATCTGCGGTTCGATGGCGATCAGTTCCGCGCCGCCCGTTTGCGCCATGACCTGAATGTCACAGGCACGCTGGAACGTGAACATCATCAGAAAGGTATCAGCGATGGTGCTGCCGCAGGTCAGCAGACCGTGGTTGTGCAGCATCAGGAAATTGTTGTCAGCCAGATCGGCCTGCAAGCGTGCTTTCTCTTCGTGATTGAGCGCCACGCCCTCGTAGGCGTGATAAGCCAGGCTCGACAACACGAACAGCGACTGCTGACTGATCGGCAACATCCCCTGCTTTTGCGCCGACACCGCAACACCCGACGCAGTGTGGGTATGCAGCACACAAACCACATCATGGCGCACTTCGTGGACGGCGCTGTGGATGGTGTAGCCGGCGGGGTTGATCTCGTACGGACTGTCCATCAGTTTGTTGCCGGCCTGATCGACTTTCACCAGGCTCGAGGCGGTGATCTCGTGAAACATCAGGCCAAACGGATTGATCAGGAAGTCTTCGGTGCCGGGCACCTTGGCGGAGATATGCGTAAAGATCAGATCGTCCCAGCCGTGCAGCGCGACCAGACGATAACAGGCGGCAAGGTCGACACGGGTCTGCCACTCGGCAGCGCTGACCTGGTCTTTGACACTCGGCGACGATTGGACGGGGGCTACGCTCACTGTATGCACCTCTGCGTTCTTCTTGTTCTGCTCGTGTCAGCAGTCTAGTCAGGCGCGGGGCATCGCGTAGTTGCATTGGCAGCCAGCTTGATGACTGAACGAGTCAGCCGGGCAAACGGCCTGTAGCCGTTCCAGTGCAACCACGCTTGCAAGGTGCAGCGAGAATGTCTGGCAATCAGCCCTTGAGCGCGTCCATCAACTGCGCCAGCCAGGGCTCGGCATCGGTTTCCGGCGTGACGCTTTCGCTGGCGTCGATGCGCAGCATTTCCTGCACCTCGTTCACACCCAGTTCGGCAAACAATTCACGCATTTGCTCGCCACCGCCGCAAAAGGTGTCGCCGTAGCTGGCATCACCCAGGGCGATCACTGCGCCTGGCAGCCCGCGTAACGTAGCAGGCAACTGATCGCGCAGGGACGAATACAACGGTTGCAGGTTGTCCGGCAGCTCGCCCATGCCCGTGGTCGAAGTCACAGCGAGAAGGGCCTCAGGGCCGAACGCCTGAATATCAGCCAGCGAGGCGCGCGAGTTGTAAAAGGTTTCAAAGCCGGCGGCTTTCAGCAGATTCTGGGCGTGGCGGGCGACTTCTTCGGCGGTGCCGTAGACCGAACCGGAGAGGATGGCGACTTTCATCAATCTGATCCTGAAACTGAAAAAAAGAGCCGCGATAGTAACAGCCCTCGCGCGGCAGTTGCGATCAGCTCCCACTCCACGCTGACGGCCTATAGACAGTCCGCGCCATTCTTCTAGAATGCCTGCCACTGACACAACGGAAGGGATTCTCGGATGATCAACGCCAGTCTGCTGCAATTGGTGATCAATGCCTCGAACGATGGGATCGTGGTGGCGGAAAAGGAGGGGGATCAGGACAACATTCTCATCTACGTCAACCCTGCCTTCGAGCGCATGACCGGTTATAGCAGTGAGGAGATTCTTTATCAGGACTGTCGTTTCCTGCAGGCTGGAGACCGTGACCAACCGAGTCTGCAGCTGATTCGCGAGACATTGCGAGAGGGCGGTTCGTGCCGGGAAATCCTGCGTAACTATCGCAAGGACGGCACGCCATTCTGGAACGAGCTGTCGCTGTCGACGGTGAAGAATGCCGATGACGGGCAGACGTATTTCATCGGCGTGCAAAAGGATGTGACTGTTCAGGTCAAGGCGCAGCAACGGGTTGCGCAGCTGGAAGCACAAGTGGCGGCATTGCAAAACGAACTCGCGACAGTCAAAGCGACGAACGGCGCAAACAAAACCGCGAACTGACGGTCATTAACTACAATCACCAATGACTTTGTAACTATTCACTTCGAGTTAACCATGCAGCGCGACGCCCTCCTCACCCAGGACGAGCTGGATTTCATCCAGACCATGCAGCACAACCCGCAACTGAATGTGCGGGATGCGACGTCGAGTCTGCTGGTTAATGGCGGTTCGCAGATCCGTGATCTGCTGACCCGTCTTGCCGCTCATGAGCAAGTGACGATCCAGGCGAACTTCGAAAATCAGCAGATGACTTTTCCGCTGCATCTGGTGGAAGACGAGTTTCACGCGCTGCATCTGCGTCTCGGTGTGCCGAGCATTTACGAAGACGGGCCGATGGTGCGCCCGTGGCGCCTGGTACTTGAAGAGCCGGTGGCGCTGGAAAATGCCAAGGGCCAGCCTGGCATGCTGTGGGTGCACGAAGTGTCGCACAAAGGCGTATTGCTGGAAGTGCGCAACAAGACCAAACCACCGAAGAACTTCGCCCTGTGGTTCAGCCCTTCCGGTTATGAGCGTATCTCGTTACGCGGCCATTTCGAGCGTGAAAACGAGCAAGGTTTCTACGCCTACGAACTGAGCCAGACCGATGCCGACGAAACCGAGCGCCTGCGCCAGTTCATTCTGCAACAGCATCGGCTGACCCACCCCGCCCTGCACGCCTGAGGTTCAGGTATCCAGTTTGCCTGCCATGAATTGCTTCATGCGTTGCCGCATTGTCCCGCCCTCGTTCCCCAGGCACGCCACTGCCGAGCCGGCCAGGCTGTCTTCGGCCAGTTCGGAGGCATCGCCTGCCAGCATCAACTGACAATCCAGGCTCAGCGCCAGACGATTCAGGCGCCGGGGCAGCTCTGGCCCGGGGGCATGATTGGAAAACAGCACAAGTGCCTCAGGTTTGACCTTTTCGCAGACCAGCGTCAGCTCGTCGAAGGGTTGGCCGGTGGTCAGCACCCGTACGCCGGAATCGTTGCCGCTGAGAAACAGCGCCGCCACCAGTAACTCAAGCTCACGACACTGCCCGGCGAGCGCACTGACGATTATTCGCCGCGGCTGCGCGCCACGCAGCATGACGATGCGCTGCAACACACGCGCCCGGAGAAAACCGTCGAGAAACAACCATTCGCTGGTTTGCCCGAAAGCCTCCTGCCGCTGCAGCAGTTGCCGCCACAACGGCATGATGATGGCCTCAAAAACCACCGGCAGCGTGTACGACGAGAAGATCTGCCCATAGACGCGATCCAGTTGCTGGTCGTCGAACGCACTCACCGCCTGCTGAATCTGCTCCTGCCATTGCTTGTAATCGGCCTGCACATGGTCTTCGGGGATGAAGTTCGCCAGCACCTTCAACGGCTCTGTCTTCGCCAGGATCTTGCCGACTTTGCTCACGGCCACGCCGCGGTCGATCCAGTCGACAATGCTGCGAACGCGCTCGATATCGTTCATTGAATACAGGCGATGCCCGCTTTCGGTGCGGGTCGGCTGGATCAATCCATAGCGACGCTCCCAGGCACGCAGGGTCACTGGGTTGACGCCGGTCACGCGCGCCACTTCGCGGATGGGAAACAGCTCCTCACGCTCGAGCGTGACGGGCACTGTCGAAGCCGGGCGAATGTCCGTGATTACAGGCATGTGGCGGTCAACTTCCATGTCGGTGAATTGGATCCCATTCTAAACACGATGGGGCGCAAGCGTTCAAGTAATGATCTGCGACGAAAGTGGCTGGTTTAATCGACAAAATCAGGAATAATCCTTGCTTGTAGTAAAGCGCAGGCCTCTACCCCGGCCTGCGTCAGGCGAAGCTCTTACCCGGAGCAACGCGCTCGAAATACGGAGATACAAAATGTCTACTTCCCCTGTCACGCTGATGGTAGCGCGTCGCGTCGCCGATGGCCGTTATCACGATCTGATCGCCTGGCTGCGCGAAGGCGAACAATTGGCTACCGACTTCCCCGGCTACCTCGGTTCCGGCGTCCTTGCGCCACCGCCCGGCGATAACGAATTCCAGATCATTTTCCGTTTTGTCGATGAGCAGACGCTGCATGCGTGGGAATATTCTGCGTCGCGCACAGCCTGGCTGAACCGCGGCAGCGACTTGTTCGAACACCCCAAGGAGCATCGGGTCAGCGGCATCGAAGGCTGGTTCGGCGCTGCCGGGCAACGCCCACCGCGCTGGAAACAGGCCGTGGCGATCTGGCTGGCGTTTTTCCCGGTGTCGCTGATATTCAATTTTGTCCTCGGCCCGCTGCTGGCTGAGCTGAGTCTGTTGCCACGCATCTTGATCGGCACGGCTTGCCTGACACCGCTGATGGTGTATTTCTTCATCCCGTTGTCGACGCGCCTGCTGGCAAACTGGTTGAACAGCACGCCGACGAGGCCATTACCGGCCACGGCGTCGACGCAGAATCGTTGATCTCCAAGGGGCGGCGAGCCTGTTATAGTTTTCGCTTCAACCGCGATACGAGCCGCCCATGCCAGATTCCGCAGCCCCGATCCTCATCACCGGCGCCGGCCAGCGTGTCGGCCTGCACTGTGCGCAGCGTCTGCTCGAGGATGGCCATCGGGTCATCTTCACGTACCGGACCGAACGCCCGGGCGTGCAGCGATTGCGCGATCTGGGCGCGACAGGCCTGTACGCGGACTTTTCCGGTGAGCCCGGGATTCTTGCCTTTATCGAAGTGCTGAAGGCCCACACCGACAGTTTGCGCGCGATCGTGCACAACGCCTCCGAATGGCTGGCGGAAACCCAGGGCAGCGAAGCTGAAGCTTTCAGTCGCATGCTCAACATTCACATGCTCGCGCCCTATCTGATCAACCTGCACTGCGCCGAGTTGCTGCAGCGCTCGACGCCAGCCGACATCATCCACATCAGCGACGACGTGACCCGCAAGGGCAGCAGCAAACACATCGGTTATTGCGCCAGCAAGGCCGGCCTCGACAGCTTGACCCTGTCGTTTGCCGCGCGCTTTGCGCCCGCCATCAAGGTCAACGGCATCGCTCCGGCACTGGTGCTGTTCAACCCCGACGACGCCGCCGCCTACCGCGCCAAGGCACTGGCCAAATCTGCATTGGGGATCGAGCCCGGCAGCGAAGTGATCTACCAGAGCCTGCGCTATCTGCTCGACAATCCCTATGTCACCGGCACGACGCTCACCGTCAACGGCGGCCGGCACGTCAAATAGGCCGTCCCGCTTCGGCCGCGAGTCGAGTAAGATCCACCAGAACGCCTGCAATAGTCTGGACGGAGCTAATCAATGCCACAACTTCAACCGGGAATGGCGCGCATCCGGGTCAAGGATCTGCGCCTGCGCACCTTTATCGGCATCAACGAGGACGAAATCCTCAACAAACAGGATGTGCTGATCAATCTGACCATCCTGTACGCAGCTCAAGAAGCGGTGCGCGACAACGATATCGACCACGCGCTGAATTACCGCACCATCACCAAAGCGATCATCGCTCACGTCGAAGGCAACCGCTTCGCGCTGCTCGAACGCCTGACGCAAGAATTGCTCGATCTGGTGATGACCAATGCATCGGTGCTGTACGCCGAAGTCGAAGTCGACAAACCCCACGCGCTGCGCTTTGCCGAGTCGGTATCGATCACGCTCGCGGCAAGCCGCTAGCTACAAGCTTCAAGCCGCAAGCTGTAAACTTCGTTCACCGACACCCATCTTGCAGCTTGAAGCTTGCCGCTTGAAGCTGTCTCGCAGAGACTCCCATGACTGATCAACAACGCCTGGAACTCGAAGCCGCCGCCTTCCGCCGACTGGTCGCTCACCTCGACAGCCGCAAGGACGTGCAGAACATCGACCTGATGAACCTCGCCGGGTTCTGCCGCAACTGCCTGTCCAAGTGGTACAAGGCTGAAGCCGACCAACGTCAGATCGACGTCAGCCTCGATGACGCCCGCGAAGTGGTGTATGGCATGCCCTACGCCGAGTGGAAGGCCCAATACCAGCAAGAAGCAAGCGCCGAGCAGCAAGCGGCATTCGCCAAAGGAAAACCCAATGACTGATCTGACCACCCTGCGCGCCAGCCTCAAGGGCGGCGAACACGCTTTTGCCGACACCCTGGCATTCATTGCCGCCGGTTACGACTACCAGCCTCAGGCATTCAACAATGGCGGCGTGGAAAACGCTGCCGGGCAAAACGAAGGTTCTTGCAAGACGCTGGGTCTGGCCCTGCTGGAAGGCTTGAGCGATGAAGAAGCGTTGCTGGCGTTCGGCGAGCATTACCGCTCGGTGCTGGCGACGCCTGAGGGCAGCGATCACGGCAACATCCGCGCGTTGATCAAGCACGGCCTGGCCGGGGTAAAGTTCACCGCGCAGCCACTGACCCGCCGCTGATCCCAAAGCCACCCATAACCCCTGTGGGAGCGAGCCTGCTCGCGAAGACGGACTGACATTATCGTTGATGTCGACTGATAGACCGCTGTCGCGAGCAGGCTCGCTCCCACACTGGATAGGTGGTGGCGGTGAATAGCGAGCATAAAAAAACCGGCCAATCTCTGGCCGGTTTTTTGTGCCCTGCGGTCTTAGAACGTGGCGTTCTGCAGGCCGTCCAGGTAACGCTCGGTGTCCAGCGCCGCCATGCAACCGGCACCGGCCGAGGTGATCGCCTGACGGTAAACGTGGTCAGCCACGTCACCAGCAGCGAAGATGCCTTCGACACTGGTGGCCGTTGCGTTGCCTTCACGGCCACCGTGCACCACCAGGTAACCGTCTTTGAGGGTCAACTGGCCTTCAAACAGCGAGGTGTTCGGGGTGTGGCCGATGGCGATGAACACGCCGTCGACTTTGATCTCGTCGAAGCTGCCATCGTTGTTACGCAGACGCGCACCGGTGACGCCCATGTTGTCGCCGAGGACTTCGTCCAGGTTGGCGTTCAGCTTGAGGATGATCTTGCCTTCGGCCACACGGGCGTTGAGCTTGTCGATCAGGATCTTCTCGGCGCGGAAGGTTTCGCGACGGTGGATCAGGGTCACGGTGCTGGCGATGTTGGCCAGATACAGCGCTTCTTCCACGGCAGTGTTGCCACCGCCAACCACGGCGACCGGTTTGTTGCGATAAAAGAAACCGTCGCAGGTCGCGCAGGCCGACACGCCTTTGCCCATGAACGCTTCTTCCGACGGCAGGCCCAGGTAGCGGGCGCTGGCGCCAGTGGCAATGATCAGCGCGTCGCAGGTGTAGACGGCGCTGTCGCCGGTCAGGGTGTACGGCTTGGCTGCAAAGTCCACGGCGTTGATGTGATCGAACACGATCTCGGTTTCAAAACGCTCGGCGTGCTCGCGCATGCGCTCCATCAGCACCGGACCGGTAAGGCCGTGAACATCGCCCGGCCAGTTGTCGACTTCGGTGGTGGTGGTCAGTTGACCGCCAGCCTGCATACCGGTGATCAGCAGTGGCTTGAGGTTGGCGCGGGCCGCGTAGACCGCAGCGCTGTAACCGGCAGGGCCGGAACCGAGAATGATCACTCGCGAATGACGGACTTCAGACATGAATCTGCTCCTGTTGGCCGGCCATGAAAGATCTCTGGCGCGGACGCCGGACTGCCGGCGGAATAAAAAAGGACCGTGGACACCTTGGGGAAGGCTTGAACTCGACAGTCCTGTAAAAAGTTGGGTGCAGCGTATCGAGGGGGGCAAGATTAAGGAAATACGGTTTAACAATCCAGCTCATAGGTGGTCTCTATGCCGAGTCGCTGACCAGATGAGCGTCTTTGTTACAGTGAATGTCGATCGCTCTGCCACGCTTTCACCGCTGCGACAAAGCCGGTAACGTCGGCGCGTTTTCCCTTGCTTCGGAGCACCTTATGCCCGCCCCCGTTCTGTCCGGCCCGCAATACCTGCGCGAAGGCCTCAAACTGGTCTTGAGCCCGGGCTTGCGCCTGTTCGTGTTGCTGCCGCTGGCGATCAACCTGGTGCTGTTCGTCGGATTGATCTATCTGGCCGGCCACCAGTTCAGCCTGTGGGTCGACACGCTGATGCCGTCGTTACCCGAATGGCTGAGTTTTCTCAGCTACATTCTGTGGCCGCTGTTCGTGGTCCTCGTGGCCTTGATGGTGTTCTTCACGTTCACCATGCTCGCCAACATCATTGCCGCACCGTTCAACGGTTTTCTCGCGGAAAAAGTCGAAGTGGTCGTGCGCGGCACCGATGATTTCCCGGCGTTCAGCTGGGGCGAACTGATCGCAATGATCCCCCGCACTCTGGCCCGGGAAATGCGCAAGCTCGGCTACTTCCTGCCGCGTGCCATCGGCTTGTTCATCCTCTCGTTTATCCCGGTAGTGAACATCGTCGCCGCGCCGCTGTGGTTGTTGTTTGGTGTGTGGATGATGGCGATCCAGTACATCGACTACCCGGCGGACAACCACAAGCTGGGCTGGAACGAGATGCTCGCCTGGCTGCGGCAGAAGCGCTGGCAGAGCATGAGTTTTGGCGGGATTGTCTATCTGGTGCTGCTGATTCCGGTGGTCAACATTCTGATGATGCCGGCAGCGGTGGCGGGAGCGACGTTGTTCTGGGTGCGCGAGCGTGGTGCCGAGAATCTGGTGATACAACACTGATCGCGTCACAAATCCGTCATCCGAACGTCACAACGTCGACATGGCCTCAGCCGACACTGAGGTCATGACGACAGCTCTACACATCACCCTCATCAGCGAAACCTTCCCACCGGAAATCAACGGCGTGGCCAATACCCTTGGCCGTTTGTGCGAGGGCTTGCGCGCGCGCGGGCATCAGGTGGAGCTGGTGCGCCCACGTCAGGCCGGTGATCCGCAGCGCAGCCAAGACGATGCGCTGTTGCTGTGTCGCGGATGGCCGCTGCCGGGCTATCCGGGGCTGCAATGGGGCCAGTCGTCGATGCATAAATTGCTGCGCCGCTGGAAACGCCAACGTCCGGACGTGCTTTACATCGCCACCGAAGGCCCACTCGGGTTGTCGGCATTGCGCGCCGCCCGGCGCCTGGGGATTGCGGTCGTCAGCGGCTTTCACACCAACTTTCAGCAGTACACCAGCCAGTATGGTCTGGAGCTGCTGACACGTTTGCTCACCCACTACCTCCGCTGGTTTCACAATCGTTCGGCAATGACCCTGGTGCCAAGCGTCAGCCAACGCCTGGAGCTGGAGCGCCGGCACTTCGAGCGCCTGGCGTTGTTGTCGCGGGGAGTGGACAGCCAGCTGTTCCACCCGAGCAAACGGCAGAACGCGTTGCGTGAGAAATGGGGACTGTCCGAGCAGGATATCGCTGTGATTCACGTAGGACGACTCGCCCCGGAGAAGAATCTGGGACTGCTCAAGCGTTGCTTTGACACCCTGCGGGAAACCTATCCACAGCGCCGTTTGAAACTGATCGTGGTCGGAGATGGCCCGCAGCGTTCATTGCTGGAAAAACAAATGCCGGACGCGATTTTCTGCGGTGCTCAGCGTGGAGAAGCACTGGCGGCGCACTATGCTTGCGGTGATCTTTTCGTGTTTCCCAGCCTGACGGAAACCTTCGGCAACGTTGTGCTGGAAGCCCTGGCTTCGGGACTCGGCGTGGTGGCGTATGACCAGGCAGCGGCGGCGCAACATATTCGCCACGGCTACAACGGCGTGTCAGCCATGCCCGGCGATGAGCAGGCGTTTTGCGAAGCGGCGGCGTGGTTGCTGGAGGAGGATGAGCGCTTGCGTTGCGTGCGGCTGAATGCGCGTCAGCATGGCAGTCGCCAGGGGTGGGCGGCGATTATCGAGCAGTTCGAGGGGTATTTGCGCGGGGCTTGTATCGGGGAGCAAGCGATTCCTCGGGCGCAGACACAACCTTAGATTTTCGTCGACATAAAAACAGCTTTCGCGAGCAGGCTCGCTCCCACATGGGCACCGCATTCCGTCATAGGAAATGCGATCAAGGGTGGGAGCGAGCCTGCTCGCGAATGGTTCGAACTGGCGCCGCTTAGACCAAGGTCATCAACGCCTCTCGGCTGAACGGCAGGATATCCTGCTCGCGCCCTTCACGAACTTTCTGCGCCCAGTCCGGATCGACCAGCAGCGCACGGCCTACCGCCACCAGATCGAATTCCTCTTTGTTCAGACGCTCCAGCAGGTTTTCCAGACTGGCCGGTTGCGCGACCTTGTCGGTGTTGACCATGAACTGCAGGAACTCGCCGTCCAGGCCCACGCTGCCGACGGTGATGGTCGGCTTGCCGGTCAACTTGCGCGTCCAGCCGGCCAGGTTCAGATCGGATCCGTCGAACTCCGGTTCCCAGAAACGTCGGGTCGAGCAGTGGAAAATGTCTACGCCGGCGTCGGACAGCGGCTTGAGAAATTCGCCCAGTGCTTCGGGGGTCTGCACCAGACGCGCGGTGTAATCCTGCTGTTTCCATTGCGAGAAGCGGAAGATGATCGGGAAGCCTTCACCGACGGCCGCGCGCACGGCTTGAATCAATTCGATGGCAAAGCGCGAGCGGTTGGCCAGGCTGCCACCGTATTCGTCGTTGCGCTGGTTGCTGCCTTCCCAGAAGAACTGATCGACCAGATAGCCGTGGGCGCCGTGGATTTCCACGCCGTCCATGCCGATGCTCTGCGCATCTTTGGCAGCCTGGGCAAACGCAGCGATCACGTCCTGGATGTCCTGTTTGGTCATGCCGTGAACCACGACCTGACCGTCCTTGAGTTTTTCCGACGGGCCGTAGCCCGGCACGCTGGCGTCCGGCTCGGTGCCGAGGCGGCGTACGCTGCCGACATGCCACAGTTGCGGGACGATCTTGCCGCCTTCGGCGTGTACGGCGTCGACGACTTTTTTCCAGCCGGCCAGCGGCGCGTCACCGAAGAATTGCGGAACATTCGGATAGCCGTTGGAAGCGATGTGGCCCACCGTCGTGCCTTCGGTGATGATCAAACCGACGCCAGCGGCCGCGCGCCGGCGGTAGTACTCGATGACCTTGGAATTGGGCACGCCGCCCGGCGAGAACGAGCGGGTCATTGGCGCCATGACCACGCGGGTCGGCAGTTCGAGGGCACCGAGGTGGAATGGTTTGAACAGGGCTTGAACGGGCATCGGGAGGCTCCATGGCGATCGCTTTATGACGGCTATAATATGGAGAGCCGGAGCCTTTGAACAGCATTATTGATTTTGGTGATTAAGGATTAAAAGAATGAAAAGCAAAAGATCGCAGCCTTCGGCAGCTCCTACACGGAGTTTGTGGTCCCCTGTAGGAGCTGCCGAAGGCTGCGATCTTTTGATCCTGCTTTTCAGCTCAGCGCTTTTTCAATCGCATGCACGATCGTCGGATCATCCGGCGCCGTTCGCGGCGAAAACCGCGCCAGCACCCGGCCGTCCTTGCCGAGCAGGAATTTCTCGAAATTCCAGGTGATGTCACCGGGAAACTCGGCGCCCTCACCCGCCAGCAGGCGATACAACTGATGCCGCTCGTGGCCGTTGACTTCGAGCTTGCTCGACAACGGAAACGTCACGCCATAGTTGAGGCTGCAGAACTCCTGGATTTCTTTCTCAGAGCCCGGCTCCTGACCGGCAAACTGATTGCACGGCAGGCCCAGCACGGTAAAACCTTTGCCTTTGTATTGCTGATAGAGGTTTTCCAGTGCTGCGTACTGGGGGGTCAAGCCGCACTTGGAGGCCACGTTGACCACCAGCACCACTTGGCCCTTGAACGGCGCCAGCGGTAGCTCCTGACCATCCAGGGCTGTCAACTTAAGGTCGTGAAAAGCACTCATGCCGAACTCCAGGATTCTCGTGTTCTACTCGAAACAGCCACTTGGCGAGGCCACCAAGGACAGCCGCGGACTAAAAAGGCGCCCACAGGCGCCTCTCCAGTACTCGAAGCTTAGCGCAGAAAATCAGTGGTGATGGCCACCTTCGCCATGGACGTGACCATGAGCGATTTCTTCCTGGCTGGCGTCACGGATATCAACGATCTTCACTTCGAAGTTCAGGCGCTGACCGGCCAGAGGGTGGTTGCCATCAACGGTGACGTCGTCGCCGTCCAGATCACGGATGGTGACGATCTGCATCTGGCCGTCCGGCGCCGAAGCGTGGAACTGCATGCCGACTTCCAGCTCGTCAACGCCTTCGAACATGCTGCGGCTCAGGGTGCTGACCAGCTCGGCGGCGTATTCGCCGTAAGCGTCTTCCGGCTCAACGGCCACTTTCAGCTCGTCACCGACGGCTTTACCTTCCAGGGCTTTTTCCAGGCCCGGGATGATGTTGCCTGCGCCTTGCAGGTAAACCAGCGGAGCGCCGCCGGCGGAGCTGTCGATGACCTCACCAGCGTCGTTGGTCAGGGTATAGTCGATGGAGACAGCCTTATTGGCGGCGATCAGCATGGGGCGAGACCTTTTGCAGAAGAATATAGAAAGGCCAAGTTTAGCGAAGCAATCGCGTGAAAGCGACCACAACCCGGACAAACGGGTTTCGACCATCACCGGCTTTCATCAGGACGAAGACGGCCACTGGGTGGTCGAGCTTTCCTGTGGCCACACCCAGCACCTGCGCCACCAGCCGCCATGGCAAACCCGCGCCTGGGTCCTGGATCCGGCGCAACGTATTGAAAAAACAGGTCAACCCTTTGCCTGCGGTTGGTGTGCACAGGGCTCGGTTAGCGCTAACCTTGGCGACTGAATTTCGGTAGTCGGCCAGACATAGGCTGACACCCTTGCATAGAGAATTCCCATGCAAACTTTTTTTATCGCACCCACCGATTTTGGCGTGGGTCTGACCTCCATCAGCCTCGGGCTGGTGCGCACGCTTGAACGCGCCGGCCTCAAAGTCGGTTTCTTCAAACCGATCGCCCAGCCGCACCCGGGCGACACCGGCCCTGAGCGTTCCACCGAACTGGTGGCACGCACCCACGGTTTGAAACCGCCGCAACCGTTGGGCCTGGCGCATGTCGAGCGCATGCTCGGTGACGGTCAGCTCGACGAGTTGCTCGAAGAAATCATCGCCCTGTATCAGCAAGCGGCAGTCGGCAAGGATGTGCTGGTGGTCGAAGGCATGGTGCCGACTCGCAGCGCCAGTTACGCCGCGCGGGTCAATCTGCACCTGGCCAAGAGCCTGGATGCCGAGGTGATTCTGGTCTCGGCTCCGGAAAACGAAGTGCTCGCCGAACTCTCTGGTCGGGTCGAGCTTCAAGCGCAATTGTTCGGCGGCCCGAAAGATCCGAAAGTTCTCGGCGTGATCCTCAACAAGGTCAAGACCGATGAGAGCATGGAAGCCTTCGCTACGCGTCTGAAGGAGCATTCGCCGTTGCTGCGCAGCGGTGATTTCCGCTTGCTTGGCTGCATCCCGTTTCAGCCGGAACTCAACGCGCCGCGCACCCGCGACGTCGCCGACCTGATGGGCGCGCAGGTGCTCAATGCCGGCGACTACGAAACCCGGCGCATGAGCAAAATCATCATTTGCGCACGAACCATGCGCAACACCGTCGAGCTGCTCAAGCCCGGCGTGCTGGTGGTGACGCCGGGTGATCGCGACGACATCATCCTCGCTGTCAGCCTCGCAGCCATCAACGGTGTGCCGCTGGCCGGCCTGCTGCTGACCAGCGACACCCTGCCCGACCCACGCATCATGGACCTGTGCCGGGGCGCGTTGCAGGCCGGTTTGCCGGTGTTGTCGGTGAGCACCGGCTCGTACGACACCGCCAACCTGCTCAATGGCCTGAACAAGGAAATCCCGATCGATGACCGCGAGCGCGCGGAGATCATCACCGATTTCGTCGCCAGCCACCTCGACGCCAACTGGCTACACCAGCGCTGCGGCACGCCACGGGAAATGCGCCTGTCGCCGGCGGTGTTCCGTTATCAATTGATCCAGCGTGCGCAGGCGGCGAACAAGCGCATCGTCCTGCCTGAAGGCAGCGAGCCGTTCACCGTGCAAGCGGCGGCGATCTGCCAGGAACGCGGGATCGCCCGCTGCGTGCTGTTGGCCAAACCCGAAGACGTCGAAGCGGTCGCCCGCGCCCAAGGCATCGTGCTGCCGCCGGGTCTGGAAATTCTCGACCCGGACCACATCCGCGAACGCTACGTCGAACCGATGGTCGCCCTGCGCAAGAGCAAAAGCCTCAACGCACCGATGGCCGAGCAGCAACTGGAAGACACCGTGGTGATCGGCACCATGATGCTTGCGCTGGACGAGGTCGACGGGCTGGTGTCCGGGGTGATCAACACCACCGCCAACACCATCCGCCCGGCCCTGCAACTGATCAAGACCGCGCCGGGCTGCACGCTGGTGTCGTCAGTGTTCTTCATGCTGTTTCCGGAAGAAGTGCTGGTCTACGGCGACTGCGTGATGAACCCGCACCCGAGCGCTGCCGAACTGGCGGAGATCGCCCTGCAAAGCGCGGATTCAGCAGCGGCATTCGGCATCATCCCACGGGTGGCGATGATCAGTTATTCCAGCGGCGAATCGGCCCGCGGTGAAGAAGTCGAAAAAGTCCGCGAGGCGACCCTGCTCGCCCATGAGCAACAAAACTCACTGTTGATCGACGGCCCGCTGCAATACGACGCTGCGGCCAACGCCGACGTCGCCCGGCAACTGGCGCCGAACAGTCAGGTCGCCGGACGCGCCACGGTGTTCGTGTTCCCCGATCTCAACACCGGCAACACCACGCACAAAGCCGTACAACGCAGCGCCGATTGCGTCAGCCTCGGGCCGATGCTGCAAGGCCTGCGCAAACCGGTGAACGACTTGCCGCGCGGCGCGCAAGTCGATGACATCGTCTACACCATCGCACTCACCGCGATTCAAGCCGCCAACCGACCTATGGATGTGTAAATGCTGGATTTTCTACCCGCACCCGTGCGCGGCGTGATCGCCTCGCTGCTGTTGGCGCTCAACACGATTCTGCTCTGCTCGTTCCTGTTCTGCGTTGCGCTGGTCAAGGCCCTGCCGTTTGCCGTTACCCAGCGCATTGCCGGTTGGCTGATGAGCCACACCCACGAGGCGTGGATCAGCAACAACAAGGGCTGGATGAATCTGGTACGGCGCACTCGCTGGCACCTCAGCGGCCTGCAGGGTCTCGACTATCAGCACTCGTACCTGATCACCAGCAACCACCAGAGCTGGGTGGATATTCTGGTCCTGCAATACGTGCTCAACCGCAAGATTCAGCCGCTGAAGTTTTTCCTCAAGCAGGAGCTGATCTGGGTGCCGGTCATCGGTCTGGCCTGGTGGGCGCTGGGCTTTCCGTTCATGAAGCGTTACTCCAAGGCGTATCTGGAAAAGCATCCGGAGAAGAAAGGCAAGGACCTGGAGACCACGCGCAAGACCTGCGCAAAATTCCGGCATAACCCGGTGGGGATTTTCAACTTCGTCGAAGGCACACGCTTTACCGAAGGCAAGCATGCGCAACAGCAGTCGCCGTTCAAGTATTTGCTCAAGCCCAAGGCTGGCGGGATCGCCTTTGTGCTCGATGCGATGGGCGAACAGCTGGAGTCGATCGTCAACGTGACGATTCACTACCCGGCCGGGCGTCCGGGGTTCTGGGATTTGCTCTGCGGCAACGTGCGCGATGTGGTGGTGCATTTTGAAGAAATCAAAATCCCGCCGGCCTTCATCGGCAAGAACTACGACCAGGACGGCGAGTACCGTTTGCAGTTTCAGGGCTGGATCAATCAGCTGTGGCTGGACAAGGATGCGCTGCTGGAGCAGATGCACCGCGAGTATCCGCCCAAACACTGAGCCGCCTGTAGGAGTGAGCCTGCTCGCGATAGCGGTGGATCAGCCGCCACCATTGTTGAATGACACACCGCTATCGCGAGCAGGCTCACTCCTACAATTGACCGAGCTGGCCCGAATAAAAAGCCCGCCGATGATTGCTCATCGGCGGGCTTTTTATTTGGCGCTAACGCTTATATGGCGCCACGCTGACGCAGCAGCTCCAGCACTTGCTTGACGCTTTCTTCCAGGCTCAGCGACTGGGTGTCGATCACCAGATCGGCGTTCAGCGGCACGTCGTAGGGGAAGGATTCGCCAGGGATATTGTCGCCGCCAGCGGCATACAGACCTTGCGGATCACGCTCGGCGCAGACGGTTGGCGATGCCTGCACGTAGACCGTCAGCAGACGATCCTTGCCGATCAGTTCCTTGGCCTGCTCGCGACCTTCAGCGCTCGGCGCAACGAAGGCGGCCAATGTCAG
The DNA here is from genome assembly GCF_020736465.1 of Pseudomonas sp. HN2. Lineage (NCBI taxonomy): Bacteria > Pseudomonadati > Pseudomonadota > Gammaproteobacteria > Pseudomonadales > Pseudomonadaceae > Pseudomonas > Pseudomonas sp. HN2. The sequence goes on along the minus strand of NZ_CP085885.1, from coordinate 1,022,628 downwards.
CAGGCCCGCTTCGTTGAACTGACGCGCCACGTGTGCAGCACGACGCCAGTTCTCGGTGCGACCGGCGCGATCCTGTGGCAGACCTTTGTTCAGATCGTGACGCAGGTTCTGGCCATCCAGTACAAACACCGCACGGCCCATGTCGAACAGCTTGCGCTCGACCGCATACGCCAGGGTGCTTTTACCCGCACCGGACAGGCCGCTGAACAGCACGGTGGCCGGTTGCTGGCCGAAGCGCTGGGCACGTTCTTCAGTTGCCACGTGAGCCAGTTTGCCGTGGTGCGTGGCGGTGCCATGAGCTACTGGCTGAGCGACGATCATGCCGGCGCCAACGGTGCCGTTGGTCAGGCGATCGATGACAATGAATGCGCCGGTGGTGCGGTTGCTTTCGTAACCGTCGAGGGCGATCGGTGCATCGAGTGCAATCTTCACCTTGCCGATTTCGTTGAGCTGCAACGCGCTCGCCGGGCCTTCTTCCAGGGTGTTGACGTCGACCTTGTTGACGATGCTGGCAATCGAGCCTGGCACGTAACTGGTGGCACGTTTGATGTCGTATTTCTTGCCCGGCAGCATCGGCTCTTCGGCCATCCACACCAGCATCGCTTCGAAGCTGTCGGTGACCGGCGGCACGTTGTCGGCATGCACCAGCAGGTCGCCACGGGAGATGTCGATTTCGTCTTCCATGGTCAGCGTCACCGCCTGACCGGGACCTGCGTGTTCCAGCTCACCTTCGAACGTGACGATGGACTTCACCCGGCTGCTCTTGCCGGACGGCAGCACTACGACTTCGTCGCCCTTGTGCACAATGCCGCTGGCCAGGGTGCCGGCGAAACCACGGAAGTTCAGGTTCGGACGGTTGACGTACTGCACCGGGAAACGCAGGTCGGTGAAATTGCGATCGCCCGCCACTTCCACGGTCTCGAGAATTTCCATCAGCGACTGGCCGGTGTACCACGGCGAGCGTTCGGACTTGTTCACCACGTTGTCGCCCTTGAGGGCAGACATCGGCACGAAGTGCATGCTGGTCGGCTTCATCTTCAAGCCTTCGGCGAACTTCAGGTAGTCGGCCTTGATCGACTCGAACACGCCTTCATCGAAGTCCTTCAGGTCCATCTTGTTGATCGCGACGACGATGTGTTTGATGCCCAGCAACGAAGCGATGAAGCTGTGGCGACGGGTCTGGGTCTGCACGCCGTAACGGGCATCGACCAGAATGATCGCCAGGTCACAGGTGGATGCACCGGTGGCCATGTTGCGGGTGTACTGCTCATGGCCGGGGGTGTCGGCGATGATGAATTTGCGCTTGGCGGTGGAGAAATAGCGGTAGGCCACATCAATGGTGATGCCCTGCTCACGCTCGGCCTGCAGACCGTCGACCAGCAACGCCAGGTCGATGTCGTCACCGGTAGTGCCGGATTTCTTCGAGTCGCGGGTAATCGCTTCGAGGTGATCTTCGTAGATCATCTTCGAGTCGTGCAGCAGGCGCCCGATCAGGGTGCTCTTGCCGTCGTCGACGTTACCGCAGGTCAAAAAGCGCAGCAGCTCTTTACGTTCGTGCTGGCCCAGGTAGGCGAGGATGTCCTCGCTGATCAAATCAGATGCGTGCGACATGACAACCCCTTAGAAATAACCCTGACGTTTTTTGTCTTCCATCGAGCCTGCGCCATCGTGGTCGATGACCCGGCCTTGGCGCTCGGAAGTTCGCGTCAGGAGCATTTCCTGAATGATGTCCGTGAGGCTTTCGGCCTCGGACTCTACCGCGCCCGTCAACGGGTAGCAGCCCAGGGTGCGGAACCGCACTTTCTTTTTCACGATGCGCGCTTTGTCTTCGTCGGACAGGTGTTCAAGGATGCGCTCGTCGTCGATCATGATCAGCGTGCCGTTCTTCTCGATCACTTCGCGTTCGGCGGCAAAATACAGCGGCACGATCGGGATGCCTTCGAGGTAGATGTACTGCCAGATGTCCAGCTCGGTCCAGTTCGACAACGGGAATACACGGATGGATTCGCCCTTGTTGACCTTGCCGTTGTAGACGTTCCACAGTTCGGGACGCTGGTTTTTCGGGTCCCAGCGGTGCTTGCTGTCGCGGAACGAGTACACGCGCTCTTTAGCGCGGGACTTCTCTTCATCGCGACGGGCACCGCCGAAGGCTGCGTCGAAACCATGCTTGTCGAGTGCCTGCTTCAGGCCTTCGGTTTTCATGATGTCGGTGTGCTTGGCGCTGCCGTGGGTGAACGGGTTGATGTTCTGCGCCACGCCATCGGGGTTGATGTGGGTGATCAGGTCCAGGCCCAGTTCTTCGACCATCTTGTCGCGGAACTTGTACATCTCCTGGAATTTCCAGCGGGTGTCGACGTGCATCACCGGAAACGGCAGTTTGCCCGGGAAGAACGCCTTGCGTGCCAGGTGCAGCATCACGGCGGAGTCTTTACCGATGGAGTACAGCATCACCGGGTTATCGAACTCGGCGGCCACCTCGCGGATGATGTGGATGCTTTCCGCCTCCAGCTGTTTCAGATGCGTCAGTTTGTCGACCATGGCTACTCACGAAAGCTTTCTTATGAACGGCCAGCGGGCCGTGTTCGAGCGGGGAATCCTAGCACAGCGACCTCTTCTAATCAGGACGCCAACTAGATCGAAAGGGTATATGAATATGCCCACTCGTTTGGGCGCAAAGCCCCCTGTAGGAGTGAGCCTGCTCGCGATAGCGGTGAATCAGTCACAGCTATGTTGGATATGACAAAGCTATCGCGAGCAGGCTCACTCCTACAGGGGAAACGCGGTGTGTCAGATAGGGTTCGGGATGTCGATGAAGATGTGCTCAAGGGCAAAGCGCTTCGCCAGATAATCGCCCAGCGCCTGCACGCCATAGCGTTCGGTGGCGTGATGGCCGGCGGCGATGAAGCTGATGTCGTTTTCCCGCGCACTGTGAAACGTCTGCTCGGAGGCCTCGCCACTGATGAACAGGTCGACCCCCGCCGCCACGCCCTGATCGATATAACCCTGGCCGCCACCGGTGCACCAGCCGACGCGGCGGATCATGCCGCTGCCTTCAATCAACAGTGGCTCGCGGCCCATGACTTCCTGTACCTTGCGCGCGAAATCCCGGGCAGTCATCGGCTCATTCAGCGAACCGACCAGACCCACGACTTTCGGGTCGCTCGGGTCCAACGGCCCTTCGACAGTGATGTCGAGCTGACGCGCCAGTTGCACGTTGTTGCCGACGTCCGGGTGCAGATCCAGCGGCAGGTGATACGCCAGCAGACTGATGTCGTGCTTGAGCAGGGTTTTCAAGCGACGCTGTTTCATGCCGGTGACGCAGGGGTTTTCGCCTTTCCAGAAATAACCGTGGTGGACCAGGATCAGATCGGCCTCGGCTTCCACGGCGGCGTCCAGTAAAGCCTGGCTGGCGGTAACGCCACTGACGATGCGCATCACCTGCGGGCGGCCTTCGACCTGCAAACCGTTGGGGCAATAATCGGCAATTTTCGCACTGGTCAGGTAACGGTCGGCTTCTTCGACGAGGGTGCTGAGGGCAACGGCCATGAAAGACTCCTAAATATCCCGTTCAGAGGCACGCGCGGCCTCGTATAATGCGCGACATTATGGGCGGTCTGACCTCGCCTGCAACCTTTCCAGGAACGTGCTTAATGCTCAAGGCGCTGCGTTTTTTCGGCTGGCCACTGTTGGCCGGTGTGCTTATCGCTCTGTTGATTATTCAGCGTTACCCCGAGTGGGTCGGGCTACCGAGCCTCGACGTCAATCTGCAACAGGCGCCACAGACAACGATCGTGCAACAGGGGCCGGTGTCCTATGCGGATGCGGTAGGTATCGCCGCACCGTCGGTGGTTAACCTGTACACCACCAAGGTCATCAACAAACCGGCGCATCCGTTGTTCGAGGATCCGCAGTTCCGCCGCTTCTTCGGTGACAACTCGCCGAAACAGAAGCGCATGGAATCGAGCCTCGGTTCCGGCGTGATCATGAGCCCGGAGGGCTATATCCTCACCAACAACCACGTCACCAGCGGCGCCGACCAGATTGTCGTGGCGCTCAAGGATGGTCGCGAGACGCTGGCACGGGTGATTGGCAGCGACCCGGAAACCGACCTCGCGGTGTTGAAAATCGACCTGAAAAACCTCCCGGCGATCACCGTCGGCCGCTCCGACAGCATTCGCATCGGCGACGTCGCGCTGGCCATCGGCAACCCGTTCGGCGTCGGCCAGACCGTGACCATGGGCATCATCAGCGCCACCGGGCGTAATCAGTTGGGCCTGAACAATTACGAAGACTTCATCCAGACCGACGCGGCGATCAACCCGGGCAACTCCGGCGGTGCGCTGGTCGATGCCAATGGCAACCTCACCGGCATCAACACGGCGATCTTCTCCAAGTCCGGCGGCTCGCAAGGCATCGGATTTGCCATTCCGGTGAAACTGGCGATGGAAGTCATGAAGTCGATCATCGAGCACGGTCAGGTGATCCGTGGCTGGCTGGGCATTGAAGTGCAACCGCTGACCCAGGAACTGGCCGAGTCGTTTGGCTTGTCCGGGCGCCCGGGAATTGTCGTCGCGGGGATTTTCCGTGACGGCCCGGCGCAGAAAGCCGGCCTGCAGCTGGGCGATGTGATTCTGAGTATCGATGGCGAACCGGCCGGCGATGGTCGCCGTTCGATGAACCAGGTGGCGCGAATCAAACCGACTGACAAGGTGACGATCCAGGTCATGCGCAACGGCAAGGAGCTGAAGCTGAGCGCTGAAATCGGCCTGCGTCCACCGCCGGCACCAGTGAAAGAAAAAGAAGAGTAAAAATGTTTTCGCGCCAGCGGCGCGAATAACAGACATTCTCAACGGGCATGTTATATTGTTTCAATTCTGACAATTGGAACAACATAACATGTCGTCTCGAAAAAAGGCTTCGCTGCTGGGCCTGACCCTGGGTTTGCTCTGCGATCCCGCCTTCGCCGATGAACCGCAGCCCGTTGAGCTCGAAGCCATCAGCGTCACCTCCGACTATGAATCTCCTACCGGCCCGGTCAGCGGCTATCGCGCGACTCGCTCCGCCAGTGCGACCAAAACCGACACGGCGATTCGCGATATCCCGCAAGCCATCAGCGTAGTCCCGGCCAGCGTGCTTTCGGATCTGGGCAGCGCCAGCGTTGAACGCGCGCTGGATTTCGCTGGCGGGGTATCGAAACAGAACAACTTCGGCGGCCTGACCCTGTACGAATACAGCGTGCGCGGCTTCACCACATCCGAGTTCTACAAGGATGGCTTCAGCGCCAATCGCGGCTACCCGAGCACGCCGGATGCGGCCAACATTGAACGCATCGAAGTGCTCAAAGGCCCGGCCGCCAGCCTCTACGGTCGAGGCGATCCCGGCGGCACGGTGAACATCGTCACCAAGAAACCCCAGCCGCAAGCGTTCACCACTCTACAAACCAGCGCCGGTAGTTGGGACCGCTATCGCACCGCGCTGGACGTCAATACGCCCCTCGATGAACAGGGCGACGTACTCTCGCGCATCAATCTCGCCGTCGAGGACAACCACAGCTTTCGCGATCACGTCGACAGCCAGCGGGTCTTCGTCGCGCCCTCGATCAGTTGGCAGTTGAACCCGGACACCTCGCTGCTGGTGGAAAGCGAAATCGTTCGTCACAACTCGACGTTCGATCGCGGCGTGGTGGCGCCAAACAATAAATGGAGCGGCGTATCGCGTTCGACGTTCCTGGGCGAACCCAACGACGGCAATATCGACAACCACAACAACCTGCTTCAGGCCACGCTTGAGCACCATCTGAACGACAATTGGAAACTGCGTCTGGCCAGCCACTTCAAGGAAGGCAAGCTCTGGGGCGACGCCACGGAACAACGCGCGCTGAACGCCGACGGCCACACGGTCAACCGCCGCTTGCGCGAACGCGATACGAATTGGCACGACAGCATCACCCAACTGGAACTGCGCGGTCTGTTCGACCTCGGCCCGTGGCAGCATGAATTGCTGGTGGGCACCGAGTACGAGAATTACCGCAAGGACGAACGCGTCACCACCGTCGCCGGCGGCCCCTACGCCATCGACATCTATAAGCCGGTCTACGGCCAGCCAAAACCCAACGGTGCGCGCTCGGGCACTGACTTCTTCGAACACGTCGAAAGCCATGCGTTGAACCTGCAGGACCAGATCATCTTCTCCGATAAGCTGCGCGGCATGCTCGGCGCGCGCTTCGAACACTTCGATCAGCGCATCGACGACCACAGCCGTAACGCCAAGAGCCAGCAGCGCCACGACGCGCTGACCCAACGCGCCGGCCTGCTCTATCAACTCACGCCGAACACTGGCCTGTTCGCCAACGCCTCGACCTCGTTCAAACCGAACAACGGGCTGGATGCTTCGGGCAAATCCTTCGATCCGGAAGAAGGCGTCGGTTACGAAGTGGGGATCAAGAACGAATTGTTCGATGAGCGTGTGAGCAGCACCCTCGCCTTCTTCCACATCGACAAGGAAAACGTCCTCGCCCTCGATCCGGGCACCGACACCAGCCGCGCCATGGGCAAGGCGCGAAGCCGGGGTTTCGATTGGCAATTGAGCGGCCAGGTGACCGACGCGGTGCGGGTCATCGGCGCCTTCGCCTACATCGACGCCGAGGTGACCAAGGGTGACGCGACCATTCCCGCCGGCAGCCGCATCCTCGGCGTGGCCAAACGCAGCGGCAGCCTGCTGGGTGTGTATGAATTTCAGGATGGCCATCTGCGCGGTTCAGACGTCGGCGCAGCGTTCACTTACGTCGGCGACCGTTCGGGCGAGTCAGGCAGCGACTTCGAATTGCCGGCCTACCAGACCGTCGACCTGCTCGCGCACTACAAGGCCAGCGACAACGTCACGGTCGGCCTGAACCTGAACAACATCTTCGACGAGAAATACTACGAGCGCTCCTACAGCAACTACTGGGTCAACCCCGGCGAACCGCGCAATTTCACCGTCAGCCTGACACTCAACCTGTAAAAGGACGTCACCATGCACTACGGCAAACCCCTTCTGCTCATCGCTGCGCTGTTCGCAGGCCAGGTTTCGGCCCACGGCCTGTGGACAGAGGAACGGCGCGGCAATATCGAAGTGATCTACGGCCACGGCGCCGAAGACAACGCCTTCAAGGCGCAGAAAATCAGCGGTGCCTGGGCTTATGACGCGGGCGGCAAGATGATCCCGGTCAGCGTCGAGCGCCTGGCTGATCATGCACGGCTGAAACCGTTGAAGCCGCCGGCAGTGATGGCCGTAGCGCTGAACAATGGCATGTGGTCGCAGACGGCGGACAAGAAGTGGATCAACGAAGGACGCAGCAAAGTGCCCGGCGCCACCGAGGCCACACAAACGTTCAAGTACAGCCTGGCGATTTATCAACCGGGGGCAAAGTTGCCGAAGCTGGATCAAATCAAACTGCTGATCCTGCCGGAGGTCGATCCGCTGACGGTAGGGCCGGGCAAATCGTTGCCGGTGCGGGTGTTGCTCGATGGTAAACCGGCGGCGGGGGTGAAGTTGTACGGCGACTATCGCAGCGCGCCGAATACGCTGAGCACCGAGACCGACACGGATGGGCGTGCGCAGGTGCTGGTGAGAAATGAGGGTTTGAATGTGATTGCGGCGCAGGTTGAAGTGCCGGTGAAGGACAGTGTGGATGTGGATAGTCGAGGGTTGTTCAGTTCGCTGACGTTCCTTGGCGAGCCGCATCACGAATAAAAAGCTCCCCTCACCCCAGCCCTCTCCCGGGGGAGAGGGAGCCGACCGAGTTATCTTGCGGGATACATCGACCTGAAAGAGCGAGTCGATTATGGATTCGGTAAAGCAAATTCAGGTCGGCGTACCTCAGCAATATCCCCCGATCAGTCCCCTCTCCCTATGGGAGAGGGTTAGGGTGAGGGGCTTTTGCTTTTAGAGGTCGCCGAGCCCATCGATCAGCGCCTGATTCTGCTCCGGCGTGCCAATCGAAATCCGCAAGAACTGCGCAATCCGCTCTTGCTTGAAGTGCCGCACGATCACGCCCTGCTCGCGCAGTTTCGCCGCCAGCCCCGCCGCGTCATGCTCCGGGTGGCGAGCGAAGATGAAGTTCGCCGCCGACGGCAGCACTTCAAAGCCTTTGGCCTGCAACTGCGCCACCACCCACTCGCGGCTCTCGATCACCTGACGACAGGTCTCGTCGAAATATTCGCGATCTTCAAACGCCGCCGCCGCACCGACAATCGCCAGACGATCCAGCGGATAGGAGTTGAAGCTGTTCTTGATGCGCTCCAGCGCCTCGATCAGATCCGGATGCCCTACCGCCAGGCCGACGCGCAGGCCGGCCAGCGAGCGGGACTTGGACAATGTCTGTGTCACCAGCAGGTTCGGATAGCGGTCCACCAGACTGATCGCGGTTTCGCCGCCGAAGTCGATGTAGGCCTCGTCCACCACGACCACCGAATCCGGGCTGGCCTTGAGGATTTGCTCGACGGCGTCCAGCGCCAGCAGGCAGCCGGTCGGGGCGTTCGGGTTGGGGAAAATGATCCCGCCGTTCGGCTTGGCGTAGTCCGCCGGGTTGATCTGGAATTGCGCATCCAGCGGCACCGCGTCGAACTCAATTCCATAGAGCCCACAATAGACCGGATAGAAGCTGTAGCTGATATCCGGGAAGAGCAGCGGCTGATCGTGTTGCAGCAGACCGTGGAAAATGTGCGCGAGCACTTCGTCCGAACCGTTGCCGAGGAACACCTGACTGGTTTGCACGCCGTAGTATTCGGCCACGGCGTTTTTCAGCAGATCACTGTTCGGGTCCGGGTACAGGCGCAGGTTGTCATTGAGCTCGGCTTGCATCGCCGCCAATGCTTTTGGCGACGGGCCGTAGGGGTTTTCGTTGGTGTTGAGCTTGACCAGTCTGGTCAGCTTCGGCTGTTCGCCCGGTACGTACGGCACCAGATCCTTGACGAACGGGCTCCAGAATTTACTCATGCTCATTCCCCCTGCTCTTTCAGAAAGTCTTCATCTTTGATGCGGTATTCGGCGCTACGCGCGTGGGCGCTAAGCGATTCGCCACGGGCCAGTACCGATGCAGTCTTGCCCAGTTCCGAAGCACCGGCTTCGGAGCAGAAGATGATCGAAGAACGTTTCTGGAAATCGTAGACACCCAGCGGCGAGGAGAAACGCGCAGTGCCCGAAGTCGGCAAGACGTGGTTCGGGCCGGCGCAGTAGTCGCCCAGCGCTTCGGAGGTGTGGCGGCCCATGAAGATCGCGCCAGCGTGACGGATCTGCGGCAGCCAGGCTTGCGGATCAGCGACCGACAACTCCAGGTGTTCCGGCGCGATGCGGTTGGCGACTTCGATGGCCTGGGCCATGTCGCTCACCTGGATCAGCGCGCCGCGGCCATTGATCGAGGTCTCGATGATGGTTGCGCGGTCCATGGTCGGCAGCAGTTTGTCGATGCTCGCGGCGACCTTGTCGAGGAACTCGGCGTCGGGGCTGACCAGAATCGCTTGCGCGTCTTCATCGTGCTCGGCCTGGGAGAACAGGTCCATGGCGATCCAGTCCGGATCGGTCTGGCCATCGCAGACCACAAGGATTTCCGAAGGGCCGGCGATCATGTCGATGCCGACCTGGCCGAACACATGACGCTTGGCCGTGGCGACGTAGATGTTGCCCGGGCCGACGACTTTATCGACACGTGGCACGCTTTCAGTGCCGTACGCCAGCGCAGCAACCGCTTGCGCACCGCCGATGGTGAATACCCGGTCAACACCGGCGATGCAGGCAGCGGCCAGCACCAGTTCGTTGAGCTCACCGCGCGGGGTCGGCACGACCATGACCACTTCGGTCACGCCGGCAACCTTGGCCGGAATCGCATTCATCAACACCGACGACGGATACGACGCTTTGCCACCCGGCACATACAGGCCGGCACGATCCAGCGGCGTGACTTTCTGGCCGAGCACCGTGCCGTCGGCTTCGGTATAGCTCCAGGAATCCTGCTTCTGTTTTTCGTGATAGCTGCGCACCCGGGCGGCGGCTTTTTCCAGTGCTTCGCGCTGTGGCACGGTGATGCGGGTCAGGGCCAGCTCGAGGCGCTCGCGCGGCAGGATCAGCTCGGCCATCGAGGCGACTTCGAGGCCGTCGAACTTCTGGGTGAACTCGACCAGCGCCGCGTCACCGCGCTCGCGCACAGCCTTGATGATGTCCAGCACGCGCTGATTGACCGAGTCGTCAGACACACTTTCCCAGCTCAGCAGATGATCCAGATGATGCGCGAAATCCGGGTCAGCAGCGTTGAGTCGGCGAATTGCAGTGGTTGCGGTCATAGCGAGAGCCTCATAGGAATGGCAAATAACTCAGGCGCCCGAAACTAGCATTCGATCCGCTTGGGCACCTGAGAATTCTGGCTATGAGGCGGATAGACGGCGCGGCCTTGGGCCACGCAGGTAGATCAGCCGCGGTGTCGCGATTCCACTGCGTTGCGCAGGGTGTCGATCAACGCCTGGATTCGGGCGTGCTGCATTTTCATTGAAGCCTTGTTGACCACCAGGCGCGAGCTGATCGTGGCGATCAGTTCCTGTGGCTCCAGGCCGTTGGCGCGCAGGGTATTGCCGGTGTCGACCACGTCGATGATCTTGTCGGCCAGACCGATCAGCGGCGCCAGTTCCATCGAGCCGTACAGCTTGATGATGTCGACCTGACGGCCCTGCTCGGCGTAGTAACGCTTGGCAACATTGACGAACTTGGTCGCCACGCGCAGACGACCCTTGGGCTCGGCCGCGCCGATCTTGCCGGCGGTCATCAGCTTGCACTGCGCGATCTGCAGGTCCAGCGGCTCGTACAGGCCCTGGCCGCTGTATTCCATCAGCACGTCCTTACCGGCGACGCCGAGGTCGGCTGCGCCATGCTCGACATACGTCGGCACGTCGGTGGCGCGCACGATCAGCAGACGCACGTCGTCCTGGGTCGTGGGGATGATCAGCTTGCGGCTCTTGTCCGGATTCTCGGTCGGCACGATGCCCGCTTCAGCGAGAAGCGGCAGAGTGTCGTCAAGGATGCGGCCCTTGGACAGTGCGATGGTCAACATGGGAAAAGTCAGTCCTTATCAAGGTACTCATGCCCGGTCGCAATCGGCGCCGGACACACATCGAGGGTGCGCACACCCTCGACTCGAAACGAATTCAGTGGACACGTCCGTGTGTCCCGCTGCAGCGATCAGCCCGGAACGCGACGGATCTTGGCGCCGAGCATCTGCAGTTTTTCTTCGATGCACTCGTAACCACGGTCTATGTGGTAGATGCGGTCGATCAGCGTGTCGCCTTCGGCCATCAGTGCCGAGATCACCAGACTGGCGGAAGCCCGCAGGTCGGTGGCCATCACAGGCGCGCCCTTGAGGATTTCGGTACCGGTGACGATCGCGGTGTTGCCTTCGACCTGGATCTTGGCGCCCATGCGGTGCAGTTCGTAAACGTGCATGAAGCGGTTTTCGAAGATCGTCTCGATCACCGCACCGGTGCCTTCGGCAATGGCGTTGAGCGAAATGAACTGTGCCTGCATGTCGGTCGGGAACGCCGGGTACGGCGCGGTGCGCACGTTGACCGCTTTCGGGCGCTTGCCGTGCATGTTCAGCTCGATCCAGTCTTCACCGCAGGTGATTTCCGCGCCGGCTTCACGCAGCTTTTCCAGCACCGCTTCGAGGATGGTCGGATCGGTGTCCTTGACCTTGACGCGGCCACCGGTGACGGCTGCAGCAACCAGGTAGGTGCCGGTTTCGATACGGTCAGGCATGACCTTATAGAAAGCCGAACCCAGACGCTCGACGCCATCGATGGTGATGGTGTCGGTGCCGGCGCCGGAAACCTTGGCGCCCATGGCGTTGAGGAAATTCGCCAGGTCAACCACTTCAGGCTCGCGGGCGGCGTTCTGCAACACGCTGCGACCTTTGGCCAGTGCTGCGGCCATCATGATGTTTTCGGTACCGGTCACGCTGACGGTGTCGAAGAAGAAGTGCGCGCCGCGCAGGCCACCTTCAGGCGCCTTGGCCTTGATGTAGCCGCCTTCGACGTCGATGACCGCGCCCATGGCTTCGAGACCACGGATGTGCAGGTCGACCGGACGCGAACCGATGGCGCAACCGCCAGGCAGTGCGACTTCGGCCTCACCGAAACGCGCGACCATCGGGCCCAGTACGAGGATCGACGCACGCATGGTTTTCACCAGCTCGTACGGCGCGATCAGAGTCTTGATGGTGCGCGGGTCGATTTCGACGCTGAGCTTCTCGTCGATCACAGGCTCAATGCCCATGCGCCCGAACAGCTCGATCATGGTGGTGATGTCGTGCAGGTGCGGCAGGTTGCCAACGGTCACCGGGCCATCGCACAGCAGGGTCGCGGCCAGGATCGGCAGGGCAGAGTTCTTTGCCCCGGAAATGCGGATCTCGCCATCAAGACGAGCGCCACCGGTAATAATCAATTTATCCATTAGTATCTCGACGCCCTAGGGCTCAGGTGCGCTCGGCCCAGGCCGCGCTGCTGAAAAATTTCATAGTGACCGCATGGATGCTGCCATCGACGATCCATGGGTTCAAATGGGCATAGACCTGCTGCTGACGCTTCACCGGGCTCAACGCCGCCAGTTCATCGCTGATCACGTTCAGCTGGAAGTTGCAGCCTTCGCCTTCAACTTCTACCAGCGTTCCTGGCAGCTTTCCTTCAAGGAAGCTCTTCACTTCTACGGCCTGCATGCTCAACCTCAATCGGCGCCCTGTGCGCACGGGTCGGACATCATACAAAAAAGCCCCGCGCCTGCGAACCCCGCAACGCAGGACTCTGACGGGGGGCTTCTTTATAGATGAGGGTTCAGGGGTGCGCCAACAGCTCGGTCAACTCGCTGACCTGAGCGATTTCGCGCATGTCTTCGGGCATCGCGCGGATGCTGACGGCCTTGCCGGCCGCCTGAGCATCACGCATGAAGCACAGCAGCAACGACAGGCCGACGCTGCTGGACTTCTGCACCGCCGAACAATCGATGACCAGCGCCGACGCCTTGCTCGACTTGATCAGCGCCTGCCCTTCCTTGCGCAGGTCAGGCCCGGTGCGGTAATCCAGCACGCCGCTGAGTACCAATTCGTCGACATCACTCATCCGTACTGCCGCCTCACTCATTGGGCTGGCTTCGCGGCGGCTTTGTCGGTTTCCTGCTTGGCCTTGGCCACTTCACCGGCCCAGCCATCGATGGTCTTGTCCAGATCGTTGCCATTGCGCTGCATGGCGTCGGCGAACTGGTCACGGAACAGCTTGCCGATGTTGATGCCGTTGATGATCACGTTGCGCAGCTTCCACTCGCCATTGATCTTCTCAAGGGTGTACTGCACTGGATAGATCGCGCCGTTGCTGCCCTTGACGGTCATGTTGACGCTGGTGCGGTCGCCCGATTCGTCTTTGGCCGGGTCAACGGTGATGCCCTGGTTGTTGTATTCCAGCAGAGCGTTGCCGTAGAACTGGAACAGACCGCGCTTGAAGTTTTCCTGGAAGCGCTGCATCTGCGCAGGCGTGGCCTTGCGCGAATACTTCACGGTCATGATGCTTTTGGAGATGCCCTCGGCATCCACCACGGGACCGACGATGCTATTCAGCGCCGCATAGAAATCCTGCGGATCCTGCTTGTACTTCTCTTTATTGGCCTGCAAATCGGCAAGCATCCGGTTCGTGGTGTCCTGAATCAGGTCATGAGCCGATTGTCCCGGTGCAGCGTTAGCCATCAACGGCAGGGCCGCGAGCAACACCAACAGGCCACGTCGCAAGATAGAGATCATTCAAAAGCTCCTCATTTGGCGTCTTTGCTAACGGTATTGAGCAGGAATTTACCGATCAGGTCTTCCAGTACCAGTGACGACTGCGTGTCATGGATGGTTCCACCGTCTTTCAACTGAGTGTCTTCACCGCCGACGCTGATACCGATGTATTTCTCGCCCAGCAGGCCCGCGGTGAGGATAGACGCAGTCGAATCAACCGGCAGGTTGTCGACCTTTTTATCCACCTGCAGCGTGACCCGACCGGTGAAACTGTCGCGATCCAGATCGATGGCGGTGACCTTGCCGATGGTCACACCGGCCATGGTCACTTTGGCTCTGACCGTCAGACCGGCGATATTGTCGAAATAGGCATACAACTTATAGGTGTCGGTAGACGAAGTCGGAGACAGGCCGCTGACGCGCAAGGCGAGCAGCAGCAAAGCCAGGATCCCTGCCAGCAGGAACAGGCCGACACCGATTTCCAGGGTGCGGTTTTGCATCAGAAATCTCCAAACATCAAAGCGGTCAGAATAAAGTCCAGACCGAGCACTGCCAGCGAGGCAAACACCACGGTCTTGGTGGTGGCACGACTGATTCCCTCGGAAGTGGGTTCACAGTCATAGCCTTGGAATACGGCGATCCACGTCACGACGAAAGCGAAAACCACACTCTTGATCACGCCGTTGAGCACGTCGCTGGTGAAGGTCACGCTGTTCTGCATGTTCGCCCAGTAGGAGCCTTCGTAGACGCCCAGCCAGTCGACCGCGACCCACGAACCGCCCCAGATGCCGACGACACTGAAGATCATCGCCAGCACCGGCAGGGAAATGAACCCGGCCCACAGGCGCGGGGCAATGATGTACTTGAGCGGATCGACACCGATCATTTCCAGGCTGGACAACTGCTCGGTGGATTTCATGTTGCCGATCTCGGCGGTCAATGCCGAACCGGCGCGACCGGCAAACAGCAACGCCGTGACCACCGGCCCCAGTTCACGCAGCAACGTCAGGGCGACCATCTGCCCCACAGCCTGCTCTGAACCATAGCTGGAAAGAATGCTGAAGCCCTGCAGCGCGAGCACCATGCCGATGAAAATGCCGGAGACCACGATGATCACCAGCGACATGACGCCGACCGAGTGCAGCTGCTTGACCAACAGGCCGAAACCACCGCTGATACCGCCACGGCCCAGCAGGGCGTGAAACAGGAACAGGGTCGCCCGACCAAACACCGCGACCGCGTCGATCGCCGATTCGCCGAACCGACGCACGCGTTCCATCAATGAAATTCTGCGCATCAGCGCTTCCCCAGAAGATCTGCGCGGTAATCCGTCGCTGGAAAATGGTACGGGACCGGGCCATCGGGATCGCCGGTCATGAACTGGCGGATACGCGGCTCATCCGAATTCATCAGCTCATCCGGCGTGCCCTGCCCCAGCACCTGACCATCGCCCACTACATAGATGTAGTCGGCAATGCTCGCGGTTTCCGCCAGATCGTGAGACACCACGATACTGGTGATGCCCAGTGCATCGTTGAGCAGGCGGATCAGTCGCACCAGCACGCCCATGGCGATCGGGTCCTGGCCCACGAAAGGCTCGTCGTACATGAGAATCTGCGGATCGAGGGCAATCGCCCGGGCCAGCGCGACGCGGCGCTTCATGCCGCCGGACAGCTCGTCCGGCATCAGTTCGATGGCACCGCGCAGCCCCACGGCCTGCAACTTGAGCAGGACGATGTCGCGGATCATGTCTTCCGGCAGTTGCGTGTGAACCCGCAGCGGAAAGGCCACGTTCTCGAACACATCGAGGTCGGTGAACAGCGCACCGCTCTGAAACAGCACGCCCATGTGCTTGCGCGCATCGAACAGATCGCTGCGCGACAGCGTCGGCAGGTTCTGCCCGTTGACCCAGACTTCGCCGCTGGACGGGCGCAACTGCGCGCCCATCAGACGCAGCAGCGTGGTCTTGCCGCAGCCGGAAGGCCCCATGATGCCGGTGACCTTGCCGCGCGGGATGCGGATATCGACGTTATTGAAAATGCTCCGCGCACCGCGCTTGAAGGAGACTCCCTTCAGCTCGACCGCGTAGGCGTTATCGGCACTCATCTAAACTCCTTGCGATGCAGCCTCTCACTGGGATGCCAGACTTTCCTCGGAAACACCTGCATCCCGGGCAGGCCGAACTGGCGGCGAACTATATCACTGCAAAGGCTGAGCGCCCAAGCGAGAACCCGGCCTGAATCGCCGACAGATGAGGGTCGCAGCGACTTTCAGAGGGTTTTGGTAACCAGTAATGACAAAGCACGACGAACTTGCGTGAGGCTTTGCCACATAACCGCTATAATCGCCGCCTTTTCATCGGCCCATACGATTCTGACATGAGCAAAACCCGCGACCTGATTCAATCGGCACAACGCACCATCCGCCTCGAAGTGGAAGCCGTCCAAGGCTTGATGGCCCATATCGACGCCGATTTCGTACGCGCTTGCGAGATGATTCTGGCCAGCAAGGGCCGTGTGGTCGTGGTCGGCATGGGCAAATCCGGGCACATCGGCAACAAGATCGCCGCGACCCTGGCCAGCACCGGCACTCCGGCGTTTTTTGTCCATCCCGCCGAAGCCAGCCATGGCGACATGGGCATGATCACCCGCGACGACGTGATTCTGGCGCTGTCGAACTCCGGCTCGACCAACGAAATCATTACCCTGCTGCCATTAATCAAACGCCTGGGCATCCAGCTGATCAGCGTCACTGGCAACCCGCAGTCGCCGCTGGCGAAGGCTGCCGAGGTCAATCTCAATGTGCACGTTGAGCACGAAGCCTGCCCGTTGAACCTGGCACCGACGTCTTCGACTACCGCAGCGCTGGTCATGGGAGACGCCCTGGCCGTGGCCTTGCTGGAAGCGCGTGGTTTTACCGCCGAAGATTTTGCCTTCTCGCATCCGGGCGGCGCACTTGGCCGGCGCCTGTTGCTGAAAGTGGAAAACGTCATGCACGCCGGGGAGGAACTGCCGCAGGTCCAACGCGGCACCCTGCTCAAGGATGCGCTGATGGAAATGACCCGCAAGGGCCTCGGCATGACCGCTATCCTTGAGGCCGACGGCAAACTCGCCGGGATCTTCACCGATGGTGATTTGCGCCGCACCCTGGATCGCACCATCGACATTCGCAACGCGACCATCGACGAAGTGATGACCGCACATGGCAAAACCGCGCGGCCCGACATGCTTGCCGCCGAAGCCCTGAAAATCATGGAAGACCATCGAATCAGCGCCCTGGTAGTCGTCGACGAGGAGGATCGCCCGATCGGCGCCTTCAACCTCTCCGATCTGCTGCGCGCAGGAGTCATGTAATGAGCAACGATCTGCTGCAA
This sequence comes from Pseudomonas sp. HN2, assembly GCF_020736465.1. Taxonomy (NCBI): domain Bacteria; kingdom Pseudomonadati; phylum Pseudomonadota; class Gammaproteobacteria; order Pseudomonadales; family Pseudomonadaceae; genus Pseudomonas; species Pseudomonas sp. HN2. The sequence goes on along the minus strand of NZ_CP085885.1, from coordinate 1,005,469 downwards.
CGCGGCAAAGCGATCAAACTGGCAGTCTTCGATGTCGACGGTGTACTCACCGACGGTCGGCTGTACTTCCTCGAAGACGGCAGCGAGTTCAAGACTTTCAATACTCTCGACGGCCAGGGCATCAAGATGCTGATGAATGCCGGCGTGCAAACCGCGATCATCAGCGGTCGCAAGACCCCGGTGGTCGAGCGCCGCGCGAAGAATCTCGGCATCCCGCATCTGTTTCAGGGGCGCGAAGACAAATTGGTGGTGCTCGACGGCCTGCTCGCACAACTGGGCCTAAGCTATGAAGAAGTCGCCTATCTGGGCGACGATCTGCCAGACTTGCCGGTAATCCGCCGCGTAGGGCTGGGCATGGCGGTGGCCAACGCTGCCGATTTCGTCCGCGAACACGCCCACGGCGTTACCCGCGCCCGTGGCGGCGAAGGTGCCGCCCGCGAATTCTGCGAATTGATCCTGCGCGCCCAGGGCCGCCTTGAAGCGGCCAACGCCGCGTACCTGTGAGCCAGACCATGTTTAGCAAAAAGTTTCGCAACTTCCTGCTGTTCGGCTGCATCGCGGCGATTTTCGCCGCGGTCGGCTATTGGAACATCAGCCCGGAACGCTTCCTCGACAAGCCGCCGGTCTCGACTGCCGAGAACCCGATCGACTGGTACGCGACCAACACGCACACCATCCAGTACCTGCCCGACGGCAAGGTGCAATACGAGATGACCTCCGACAAGGCCGAGCACGTCAAGGCCACCGATGTCACGCTGGTGACCAAGCCTGATTTGAACATGTATCGCGGCACCGACTTCCCGTGGCACGTGACCAGCGAGCGCGGCGAAGTGAACTCGGGCGGTACCGAAGTGGAATTGATCGATTCGGTCCGCGTACAGCGCACCGATGAGAAAAAGCGCGGCACCCTGATCACCAGCACCCGCATGACGGTGTTCCCGCAGCAGGAATATGCGCAGACTGCGCAACCCGTTAGAATCGAGGGCGCTGGCGGCGTGTCGACTGGCGTCGGAATGAAAGCGTACCTGAAGGACAGCAGGATACACCTGCAATCGAACGTAAGAGGACAGTATGAGGCTCGTTAAAACCCTCCCTATTTTGCTCAGTCTGGGCGCAGCACTGGGAAGCGCGAGCGCCTGGTCCCTGCCGAACGATCAGCAGCAACCTATCCGCATTCAGGCCGACGACGCCCAACTGGACGACAAGAATGGCATCGCCACCTATAAAGGTGACGTGATCATTACCCAGGGCTCGATGATCGTTAAAGGCAACACGGTGACCATGACTCGCGCGCCCAACGGCGATATCGACGTGGTGACCTCGGTGGGCAACCTGGCTTACTTCGAGCAGTTGCAGACCCAGGGCGACGCCAACCCGGTCAAGGGCTACGGCGTGACGATTCAATACCACGCCCAGCAGAACCGCGTGGTGCTGATCGACAAGGCCAAGGTTATCGACAAGGATAACAACGTCACCCAGGGCGAAAAAATCGTCTACGACACCGTGAAGAAACTGGCCAGCGCCGGTCGCGCCACGGGCAGCAAGGTCACCGAATCGCGTCCGCGCATCGACATGGTGATCCAGCCGAAGAAGAAAACCGAAGAGAAATCCCAGTAATGGCAACTCTGAAAGCTCAGCACTTGGCCAAGGCCTATAAAAGCCGCCAGGTCGTGCGTGACGTCAGTCTGTCGATCGACAGCGGGCAGATCGTCGGCCTGCTCGGCCCGAACGGCGCCGGCAAGACGACCTGCTTCTACATGATCGTCGGCCTGGTGCAGGCCGATCAGGGCCGGGTGCTGATCGATGATCTGGACGTCAGCCACCAGCCGATGCACGGCCGCGCCAAGGCCGGTATCGGCTATCTGCCGCAAGAAGCGTCGATCTTCCGCAAACTGTCGGTCGCCGACAACATCATGGCGATCCTCGAGACCCGTCCTGAACTCGACAAGGCCGGTCGTCGCAAGGAGCTGGAAAGCCTGTTGCAGGAATTCCACATCAGCCACATCCGCGACAACCTCGGCATGAGCCTGTCCGGTGGCGAGCGTCGCCGGGTGGAAATCGCTCGCGCTCTGGCCACTGCGCCGAAATTCATCCTGCTCGACGAACCGTTCGCCGGTGTCGACCCGATCTCGGTCGGCGACATCAAGCAGATCATCCACCACCTCAAGGCCAAGGGCATCGGGGTGCTGATCACCGACCACAACGTCCGTGAGACGCTGGATATCTGCGAAACCGCTTACATCGTCAACGACGGTCAACTGATCGCTGAAGGCGATGCCGAGACCATCCTGGCCAACGATCTGGTCAAGGAAGTGTATCTGGGTCACGAGTTCCGCCTGTAAGCGCGCCAGCGCTGTATCGATTCAAGGCGCATTTATCCGCTTTAATTGTTACAGCGCTCTAGGCAAACACTTCAGTTTCAGGCATATAATTTGCTTAAGTTTGGCGCTTCGGCGCCCTGTAGTGGATGGCGCAAAGCGCCGGCGAATAAGGTGTTAAGCCCCTGCCATGAAACCATCGCTAGTCTTGAGAATGGGCCAGCAGCTGACGATGACACCGCAGCTGCAACAGGCCATCCGCCTGCTCCAATTGTCGACCCTGGACCTGCAACAGGAAATCCAGGAGGCTCTGGAATCCAATCCGATGCTCGAACGCCAGGAAGAAGGCGACGACTTCGATAACGCCGACCCCTTGGCCGACAACGCCGAACAGAAGCCCGCCGAAATCCAGGAACCCTCGTATCAGGAAGCCGCGCCGACGGTGGACAACCTTGAAGATGGCGAATGGAACGAGCGCATCCCCAACGAACTGCCGGTAGACACCGCCTGGGAAGATGTTTATCAGACCAGCGCCAGCAGCCTGCCCAGCAGCGATGACGACGAGTGGGATTTCACCACCCGCACTTCCGCCGGCGAGAGCCTGCAGAGCCATCTGCTCTGGCAACTGAACCTGGCGCCGATGTCCGACACCGATCGCCTGATCGCCGTGACCCTGATCGATTGCATCAACAATCAGGGTTACCTGGACGAAACGCTCGAAGAAATTCTCGAAGCGTTCGACCCGGAACTGGACATCGAGCTCGACGAAATCGAAGCCGTCCTGCATCGCATCCAGCAATTCGAGCCCGCCGGGATCGGCGCACGCAACCTCAGCGAATGCCTGCTGCTGCAATTGCGCCAGCTGCCCGCGAAGACGCCGTGGCTCACCGAGGCCAAACGTCTGGTCGCCGATTACATCGACCTGCTCGGCAGCCGCGATTACAGCCAGTTGATGCGGCGCATGAAGCTCAAGGAAGACGAACTGCGCCAGGTCATCGAACTGGTGCAGAGCCTCAATCCGCGTCCGGGCTCGCAGATCGAATCGACCGAAGCCGAATACGTCATTCCCGATGTGATCGTGCGCAAGGACAACGAGCGCTGGCTGGTGGAACTGAACCAGGAATCGGTGCCACGCCTGCGCGTCAACGCCCAGTACGCCGGTTTTGTGAAGCGTGCCGACACCAGCGCCGACAACACTTTCATGCGCAATCAGTTGCAGGAAGCCCGCTGGTTCATCAAGAGCCTGCAGAGCCGCAACGAAACCCTGATGAAAGTGGCCACGCAGATCGTCGAACATCAGCGCGGTTTCCTCGAATATGGCGACGAAGCGATGAAGCCGCTGGTGCTGCATGACATCGCCGAAGCGGTCGGCATGCACGAGTCGACGATCTCACGGGTGACCACCCAAAAATTCATGCATACCCCGCGCGGTATTTATGAACTGAAATACTTTTTCTCCAGCCACGTCAGCACCTCCGAAGGCGGCGAATGCTCGTCCACGGCGATTCGCGCGATCATCAAGAAACTGGTCGCGGCGGAAAATCAGAAAAAGCCGTTGAGTGACAGCAAGATCGCTGGTTTACTGGAGGCACAAGGCATTCAGGTGGCTCGCCGCACCGTCGCCAAGTACCGCGAATCCCTCGGAATCGCGCCTTCGAGCGAACGCAAGCGGTTGATGTAAGCCACGTTACAGCGTTCCAGTGGCAGGCTTTTCGGCCTGCCGCTTTATGCACTGGCAACGAAGGAGAAGCTGTATGCAAGTCAACATCAGTGGACACCAACTGGAAGTGACCCAACCTCTGCGTTCCTACATCGAGGAAAAACTCCAACGACTGGAGCGACATTTCGACAAGATCACCAACGTGCAGGTCACGATGTGCGTCGAAAAGCTGAAGCAGAAGATCGAAGCCACCTTGCATATCCCCGGCAGCGAAGTGGTCGCCAACGCAGAAGATACCGACATGTATGCTGCGATCGACTCACTCACCGACAAGCTGGATCGCCAACTCAAAAAGCATAAGGAAAAGACCCAGAGCCTCCTCCAGGGCGCAACCGGTCGTTAACCCCCCTATCCCATGATCCGACTTGAAACCATCCTGACCCCCGGCCGTTCCCAGGTGAACGCGCCGGGCGGCAGCAAGAAAAAAGCCCTCGAACAGATTGCCAACCTGATCCACCGCGAAGTGCCGGATCTGGCGATGCAGGATGTCTTCGAGGCGCTGATCGCCCGTGAGAAACTCGGCTCCACCGGTTTCGGCAACGGCATCGCCATTCCCCACTGCCGCCTCAAGGGCTGCACGGCGCCGGTCAGCGCGCTGCTGCACCTCGAAGCCCCGATCGATTTCGACGCCATCGACGGCGCCCCGGTGGACCTGCTGTTCGTGCTGCTGGTCCCGGAAGCCGCGACCGATGCGCACCTGGAATTGCTGCGCCAGATCGCCAGCATGCTCGACCGCAAGGAAGTGCGCGAAAAACTGCGCAGCGCTCCGAGCAACGAGGCCTTGTACCAGGTTGTACTGGACGAGCAGAACGGGCACTAATCATGCGTTTGATCATCGTCAGTGGCCGTTCGGGCTCGGGTAAAAGTACCGCCCTGAATGTCCTTGAAGACAACGGTTACTACTGCATCGACAACCTCCCGGCCGGCTTGCTGCCGGAACTGGCCGAGCGCGCGTTGATCCACACCGAGCTGGCGCAGCCGCTGGTCGCGGTATCGATCGATGCGCGCAACCTGCCGAGCCATCTGTCTCGTTTCCCCGAATTGCTCGAAGACGTGCGGGCCAAGCATATCAAGTGCGATGTGCTCTATCTGGACGCCGACGAAGAAACCCTGCTCAAGCGTTTTTCCGAGACCCGTCGTCGTCACCCGTTGAGCAACGCCAATCGCTCCCTGGCCGAAGCCATCCACGATGAAAGCGCCCTGCTCGGCCCGATCGCCGATCTGGCCGACCTGAAAATCAACACCACCCACCTCAATCTGTATCAACTGCGCGACACCCTGAAGTTACGCCTGTTGAATCAGCCCGAGCCGGGTACGGCGTTCCTGGTCGAATCGTTTGGTTTCAAGCGCGGCATGCCAGTCGATGCCGATCTGGTCTTCGACGTCCGCTGCCTGCCCAATCCGTACTGGAAACCGGAGCTGCGTGCGCAGTCGGGTCTCGATGCACCAGTGGCCGAGTACCTGGCGGAACAGCCGGATGTCGAAGAAATGTATCAGGACATCTACGCCTATCTGAACAAGTGGCTGCCACGTTTCGCCGCCAGCAACCGCGCCTACGTCACCATTGCCATTGGCTGCACCGGCGGGCACCACCGCTCCGTCTACCTGACCGAACGCCTGGGTCAGGCCCTGCAGAAAACCCTGAAGAACGTCCAGGTTCGCCACCGCGACCTCACCTAAAGGATTCACACCGCGATGCCTGCTCGTGAAATCGAAATCATCAATAAGCTGGGCCTGCATGCCCGGGCATCGGCCAAATTTGTCGGCGTGGCCGGCAAGTTTCCGGAGACTACGATAAGAGTCGGCCGCACGCCCGAGACAGCAGTGGACGGTAAAAGCATCATGGCGATGATGATGCTCGCGGCTGGCAAGGGCACCAAAATCCATTTGAGCACCGAAGGCGAACAGGCTCAGGAAGCTATGGACGCCTTGGTCGAACTGATCAACAACTACTTCGACGAAGGCGAATGATCCGCCAATGAGGGAGCTTGCTCCCTCCTCACCTTCATTCAACCCAACGCCGTATCCATCACCATCATCAGACAAAACCCGATCAACAAGCCAAGGCTGGCCAGCTTGTCATGTCCGTGCCGGCGCGACTCCGGAATCACTTCGTGAGTCACCACCAGCAACATCGCCCCGGCCGCCAGCGCCAGCCCCAGTGGCAACAGCACTTGAGCCAGACTGACGAGCCACGCGCATAACAACGCGAACACCGGTTCGACCAGCCCTGACGCCGCGCCGATCAGAAAGGCCCTGACCCGCGACATTCCCGCCCCGGCCAGCACCAGTGCAATCACCAGACCTTCCGGCACATCCTGCAACGCGATGCCCATCGCCAGACTGTCGGCATCCGCCATACCGCCACCGGCAGAAACGCCGACCGCCATGCCTTCCGGAATGTTGTGCGCGATGATGGCGAACACGAACAGCCAGATGCGCGGTGGAATCACGGGACGCTCAAGCGTGCCGACGAGCATCTCCGGCGTAGCACCGGAAACCCTGCGATCCACCAGATACAGGCCGAACGCGCCGAGCAGGATGCCAAAGCAGATCAAACCACTGGCGGCCCACGGCGTCAGGCCAAGACTCTCAGCCGCAGCAATGCCCGGCACGATCAGCGAAAACGCCGTCGCCGCCAGCATCACCCCGGCACCAAATCCCAGCAAGGTGTCGCTGAGTGCCTGCGGCATGCGCCGGATTATCAGCACCGGCACCGCGCCGAGCGCCGTGCCCAAGGCGCAGATAGCGCCGCCCTGCAATGCGCGCAGCAACCTGGGTTCAAGATTCAGCCAGTGCAAACCGTGGGCGACCAGCAGAGTCATCCCCGCCAACAGCAACAGCGAGCCCACCGCGTAACGAAACATCCGCCCGCTGCCAATCGCCAGTGTTTCAGTGCCCATAGTCAGCCCTGGATTGTTTTTATTGAAGGCTCAAACCAGTGCGGCCTGATAGCGCGCAGCAACTTCCGGCCAGTTGATCACGTTGTAGAACGCGCTGATGTATTCCGGGCGACGGTTCTGGTAGCGCAGGTAGTAGGCGTGCTCCCAGACGTCGAGCCCGAGAATCGGGGTATTGCCGTTCATCAACGGACTGTCCTGGTTGCCACTGCTTTCCACGATGAGCTTTTTCTCCGGGGTCACGCTGAGCCAGGCCCAGCCACTGCCGAAGCGGGTCAGCGCGGCTTTGGTGAACGCTTCCTTGAAACTGTCCAGTCCGCCCAGTTGCTCGTCGATGGCCCGGGCCAGCTCGCCGTCGGGTTTACCACCACCGTTGGGCACCATGACTTCCCAGAACAGCGAATGATTGGCGTGACCGCCGCCCTGGTTGATCACCGCCGCGCGAAGTTTTTCCGGCAGTTGCTGCACGCTGGCGACGAGCTTTTCCACCGGCCACTCGGAAAACTCGGTGCCTTCCACGGCGGCGTTGAGGTTGTTGATGTAGGTCTGGTGATGCTTGGTGTAATGGATCTCCATGGTCTGCGCATCGATGTGCGGCTCGAGGGCATCGTAGGCGTAGGGCAAGGCGGGCAAGGTAAAAGCCATTTCAATGGACTCCGTACTGATGAGAAGTTGAGGCGCGGCGGGCATTGCCGGTGTCGGGATGCAGCAGACGCTGGGTGCGCGGGTATTCCCCATGCTCACTGATGAAATTCAACAGCTCGACGTAGGTCTTGCTGCTCTGGCGCAGCGCCGCTTCACGCAGGGCCGGGCGCAGGCGTTCGTCCTGCATGGTCTGCAACAGGCGTTGATGGATGGCGCACAGGTACTCGGCGCTCTCCTCCGGTTGGTTCAGGCGCAGATGCAGGTCGGCGAGGTTGTGATGAGAGACGACGCAGGCCGCCACTGCTTCGTCGGCATCCGCCCAGCGTTCGAACAGCACTTGCGCCAGGGCCAGGGCTTGCAGGTAAGCCTCGCGGGCGTCGATCAATTCGCCCAGCATGAAGCAGCGATTGGCCCGTTCGATCGTGCGTTTCCAGTGCTCCATGGTGAGCCTCCAAAGCAGTTGCGGGGTTTACACGCCGCCGGCGGTGAGCTTCTCGGGGTTGAGCAACTCTTCCAGCTGGCTGCGCGACAGGTCGGTGTGTTCCAGGGCAACGTCGATCACCGCGCGGCCTTCCCGGTAGGCCTGCTTGGCGATGTCGGCGGCTTTCTGGTAGCCGATGATGGGGTTGAGGGCGGTGACCAGAATCGGGTTGCGCGACAACGCTTCTTGCAACCGCGATTCGTTGACCTTGAAGCTGGAAATCGCCTTGTCACCGAGCAGGCGACTGGAATTGGCCAGCAGTTCGATGCTGCTCAGCAGGTTGTGCGCGATGATCGGTAGCATCACGTTCAGTTCGAAGTTGCCCGATTGCCCGGCCACGGTGATCACCGAGTCGTTGCCGATCACTTGCGCGGCGACCATGGCGGTGGCTTCCGGGATCACCGGGTTGACCTTGCCGGGCATGATCGACGAGCCCGGCTGCAGTGCTTCGAGTTCGATTTCGCCGAGGCCGGCCAGCGGGCCGGAGTTCATCCAGCGCAGGTCATTGGCGATTTTCATCAGCGACACGGCGGTGGCCTTGAGTTGGCCGGAGACAGCGACGGCGGTGTCCTGCGAGCCGATCAAAGCGAAGAGATCCTTGCCCGGGGTGAATTGCACGTCGGTCAATTGGCTCAGATGCCGACTGAATCGCGTGGCGAACTCCGGATGCGCGTTGATCCCGGTACCCACCGCGGTGCCGCCCTGCGCCAGGGATTGCAGGCTCGGCAACAAATCCTGCAGATGTGCGACGTTGGCCTTGAGCTGCTGCGCCCAGCCGTTGAGCACCTGACTCATGCGCACCGGCATCGCGTCCATCAGATGGGTGCGTCCGGTTTTGACGTGATGATGCACCTGTCCGGCCTTGCGCTCGATGACCTGGACCAGATGCAACAGCGCCGGCAGCAATTGTTCATGCAGCGCCAGCGCGGCGCTGACGTGAATGGTGGTCGGGATGATGTCGTTGCTGCTCTGCCCGCAGTTGACGTGATCGTTGGCATTGACCGGCTCACCGAGCATGCGGCTGGCCAGCGTGGCGATCACTTCGTTGGCGTTCATGTTCGAGCTGGTGCCGGAACCGGTCTGGAAGATATCCACCGGAAAATGCTGCATGAAATCGCCTTCGAGCAGACCTTGCGCGGCATCGCTGATGGCTTTGCCCTGGTCCACGCTGATCTGGTTCAGCTCAACATTGGCCCGGGCCGCGGCGGCTTTGGCGAGAATCAGCGCGCGGATGAATTGCGTCGGCATCGGCTTGCCGCTGATCGGGAAGTTGTCCACTGCGCGCTGGGTCTGCGCGCCATAAAGCGCGTCGACCGGCACCTGCAGCTCGCCCATGCTGTCGCGCTCAATACGTGTCTTGGTCATTCGAATGTCCTTGCAGCAAATCAATAAGAGGAATCGACGGTTGCAACTCGCAAGTGGCGAGCTGCCAGGTGTAGCGTTGCCAGCGCTGCAGGCGGCATTGGCACAGCGACAGGCGCTCCATGTCACGCAACGGGCGCCAGGCTTGATCGAGACAGACGCTGCGCCAGTGCCACGGCAACGCGGTGTCGCTGGCCGTGTCGAGCAGCAGACGGAAAGACGTTTCGGCGACGGTCCAGGGCGAAGTGGCTGTGCAACAGGACAGATAGCGCCCTTCGGCGAGATAGTGTTCGATCAGACGCGGTTCGTCAGGATCCAGTGCGCAACGGATCTGGCGGCTCATCCAGCGCCAGCTTTCGAGGTAGGGCTGCTCGTGCAAGGCAGAACTCATGATCCGGGACTCGTTCGGAGATGAGATTCATTATTAGATGATAATGAGAACCAACACAAGCGATCGAGTTTGCGCTGCCCATTTGTGGGAGCGAGCCTGCTCGCGAATGCTTCTGGCCGGTTGGGATGTTTTGTCCGGTCCACCGCTTTCGCGAGCAGGCTCGCTCCCACAAGGAGTTTGTGGCGAAGCGAATAAAAAAGGCGCGCCATCCACAACGGATGGCGCGCCTTTTTGAATGGGCGGAATCGCGGTTTAGCTGCCCGCGACGGTCATCCGCTCAATCAATACCGAACCGGTGCGGATGTTGCTGCGCAGCTCCAGGTCGTTACCCACCGCAACAATCTGCTTGAACATGTCGCGCATATTGCCGGCGATGGTCACTTCCTGCACGGCGAACTGGATCTCCCCGTTCTCCACCCAGAAACCCGCCGCACCGCGCGAGTAGTCGCCAGTGACCATGTTCAAGCCATGGCCCATCAACTCGGTAACCAGCAGTCCTCGGCCCATGCGTTTCAACAGCGCTGCCTGATCCTCATCGCCATGGGTGACGAAAAGATTGTGCACACCGCCCGCGTTGGCGGTGCTTGGCATGCCCAGTTTGCGCCCGGAGTACGTACCGAGGATGTACGAGACCAACTCGCCCTTCTCGACGAACGGTTTAGCGTAAGTCGCCAGGCCGTCACCGTCGTAGGAAGCACTGCCCATGGCGCGCATCAGATGCGGACGCTCATCGATGGTCAGCCATTCCGGGAACAGCTTCTGCCCCAGCGTGCCTTCGAGAAACGACGATTTGCGATACAGACTGCCGCCGGATACTGCCGAGAGGAAGCTGCCGAACAGACCACCCGCCAGCTCCGCGGAAAACAGCACCGGCACTTCACAGGTCGGCACCGGACGCGCGCCCAGACGGCTGGCCGCCCGCTGCGCGGCACGCTGGCCGATGCTCACCGGATCGGCGAGCAAGCTGCCCTGGCGATTGACGTCGTACCAGTAATCACGCTGCATCTGGCCGTCGGCTTCAGCGATCATCACGCAACTCAGGCTGTGCCGGGTCGACGCGTAACCGCCGATGAAACCGTGGCTGTTGCCGTAAACGCGGCAACCCTGATGGGTGCTGAGGGTGGTGCCGTCGGCGTTCTTGATCCGCGCATCGGCGTCGAAAGCCGCAGCCTCGCAGAGCAGGGCCTTCTCGATGGCTTGCTCCGGGGTGATGTCCCACTCGTGGAACAGGTCGAAATCCTGCACATCCCTGGCCATCAGTGCCGCATCGGCGAGGCCCGAGGCTTCATCTTCGGAAGTGTGTCTGGCGATGGCCAGCGCTGCTGCGACCGTTTCACGGATCGCCTCAGGGCCAGTGGCCGAGGTGCTGGCCGAGCCTTTGCGCTGGCCAACGTACAGGGTGATGCCAAAACCCTGATCACGATTGAACTCAACGGTTTCGACCTCGCGCTGACGCACCGAGGTCGACAGGCCCTGCTCCAGCGACACCGCGACTTCACAGGCGCTGGCGCCCTGGCGCTTGGCTTCGGCGATGATCTGCTCGACCTGTTCTTGCAGTGCCGGCAATGCCTGCGGGCCGACGCTTTGAACTGCACTCATGCTCATCTCCACTCAAATTCTGCTTTCGGCTGGGGTCATCGAGCGACCGGGCCGGACAAGCGGCCCCCGACTGGTTATCATGGCGGCGTTTCTTTGCGGACTGCCACCATGGTTGATTCTTACGACGACTCCCTCGATACGGGAGAAAAAAGCAAATCTCAGGTCAAACGCGAGCTGCATGCGCTGGTTGACCTCGGCGAGCGCCTGACCACACTCAAGCCTGATCTGGTCGCCAAACTGCCCTTGACCGACGCTCTGCGCCGGGCACTGGCCGATGCGCCCAAGCACACCGCGAACATCGCGCGTAAACGGCATTTGCAGTTCATCGGCAAACTGATGCGCGATCAGGACACTGACGCGATTCTGATTCTGCTCGATCAACTCGATGCCTCCACTCGCCAGTACAACGAGCGTTTCCATAATCTGGAACGCTGGCGTGACCGCCTGATCGCGGGCGATGACGCCGTGCTGGAGAAATTCGTCGTCGAGTACCCGGACGCCGATCGCCAGCAATTGCGTTCCCTGATCCGTCAGGCCCAGCATGAGGTTGCGCAAAACAAACCCCCTGCTTCGAGCCGCAAGATCTTCAAATACATTCGGGAGCTGGACGAGACGCAACGCGGCCTGCGTTGATCATCGCCACCGGGTGGCCGTCCTGCGCGCCACCCGAAAGCCCCACCGTTCTTATGCGCCCGTGCCACCCACGGTGATCGCATCGATTTTCAGCGTTGGCTGGCCGACACCCACCGGCACCGACTGCCCATCCTTGCCGCACGTACCCACACCGCTGTCCAGCGCCAGATCGTTACCGACCATCGACACCCGGCTCATCGCCTCTGGGCCGTTGCCGATCAACGTCGCGCCTTTGACCGGCGCAGTGATCTTGCCGTCTTCGATCAGGTAAGCCTCGCTGGTGGAAAACACGAACTTGCCGCTGGTGATATCGACCTGACCGCCGCCGAGGTTGGCGCAGTAGATGCCCTTCTTCACCGAGGCGATGATTTCCGCCGGATCGCTTTCGCCACCGAGCATGTAGGTATTGGTCATGCGCGGCATCGGCAGATGCGCATAGGATTCGCGGCGACCGTTACCGGTACGCGCCACGCCCATCAGCCGCGCGTTGAGCTTGTCTTGCATGTAGCCTTTGAGCACGCCGTTTTCGATCAGCGTGGTGCACTCGGTCGGCGTGCCTTCGTCGTCGACGCTCAGCGAACCGCGACGGCCGCTCAAGGTGCCGTCATCGACGATGGTGCAGAGCTTGGAAGCAACCATTTCGCCCATGCGCCCGCTGTAGGCGGAGCTGCCCTTGCGGTTGAAATCGCCTTCCAGACCATGACCGACCGCTTCGTGCAGCAGCACGCCGGACCAGCCGGAACCGAGCACGACCGGCAAGGTACCGGCCGGCGCCGGAATCGCTTCCAGATTGACCAGTGCCTGACGCAGTGCTTCGCGGGCATAGCCCATGGCGCGGTCTTCGGCGAGGAAGTAGCGGTAATCGGTACGCCCGCCGCCGCCATGCCCGCCGCGCTCGCGCCGGCCATTCTGTTCAACGATGACACTGACATTGAAGCGCACCAATGGGCGCACATCAGCGGCCAGACCACCGTCGGTGGAGGCAACCAGAATCCGCTCCCAGACACCGGCCATGCTCACACTGACCTGCTGAATGCGTGGATCGAGTGCGCGGGTGGCGACGTCGATGCGTTTGAGCAATTCGACTTTTTCCGCGCGGCTGAGCACTTCCAGCGGATTATCCGGCGCGTACAGTTGCGCGACGTCCTGGCTGGTGAACGCCTGCACGGTGCCGTTCTGCCCGGCGCGGGAGATCGAGCGCGCGGCACGGGCCGCGGCGCCGAGGGCTTCGAGGGTGATCGCATTGCTGTAGGCAAATCCGGTTTTTTCACCGGACTGCGCACGTACACCGACACCTTGGTCGAGGTTGAAGCTGCCTTCCTTGACGATGCCGTCTTCCAGCGCCCACGACTCGGAGATCTGGCCCTGGAAATACAGGTCGGCGGCATCGATGCCCGGCCCGGCCAGATCGCCGAGCACGCCTTGCAGGCTCTCGATCGTGACACCGCCGGGTGCCAACAGGTGATCACTGACTGAGGACAACAACTCGCTCATAGGTTTACGCCTTAAATTCGTGTTCTGAAGCAGGCCGCTGGGCGCCCTGCGAGAAAAACCGCCGATGACGCGTCACCGGCATGCGCGCCCGGATGGACGCTTGTTCATCGCTGTCGCGTGCGGCCAGCAACACCGCCTCGCCTTGATCCTGCTGGGCCAGCACGCGTCCCCACGGGTCGACAATCGCCGCATGCCCGAAGGTTTCCCGAGGCCCCGGATGGGTGCCGCTCTGTGCTGCCGCCAGCACATAACATTGTGTTTCGATGGCCCGTGCACGGATCAGCACATCCCAATGCGCGGCGCCGGTCACGGCAGTAAACGCCGACGGTGCGGTAATCAACTCGGCACCGGCGGCGCGCAATTCGCTGTACAGCTCCGGGAAGCGCAAGTCGTAACACACGCTCAGACCGACGCGGCCTACCGGCGTATCCGCCACCACCACGCCACCGCCATAAGCATAGTCATCGGATTCACGATACCGGCCACGATTGTCGGCGACATCGACATCAAACAGATGCAGCTTGTCATAACGCGCGACGATCTCGCCGTGTTCATCGACCAACAGCGAGCAGGCATTGGCTTTGGCCGTGGGTTGGCCCAGCGGTGGCAAGGGCAATGTACCGGCGACTATCCATAAGGTGAGGTCGCGGGCGGTCTGTTTCAACCAGGGCAGGATCGGCCCTTCGCCCAAAGCCTCGGCGCGGCCGATATCGGCCACGTCGCGACGGCCCATGGCGGCGAAATTTTCCGGCAGCACCGCGAGTTTCGCCCCGCTGGCGGCTGCCTGTTCAAGCAGGCGTCGGGCCTGGGCCAGGTTGGCCAGCACGTCGCTCTGGCTGACCATTTGAATCACCGCTAAAGACATGGCCGCTCCTCGGGATTTACGCAGAACTGTGTAGGAGCTGCCGAAGGCTCGGGCCGCGATCGGACGATCTCTTGATCTTGATCTTGATCTTCAACAACAAGATCAAGAGATCGCAGCCTTCGGCAGCTCCTACGGGGCTAGTGTCTGCTAGTTAAAAAGGCTTGTCGAAGGTGATTTTCGGCTCTTTCCATGGGCCTTTGACGGTGTACTTGACGCTGGCGAAGCGCGCCACGCGGTCACCGATCAGTTTGTCGATGAGAAATAGCGCGCCGCCTACCGCCGGTGCGCCGACGATCAGCGCAGCAATCGGCAGATTGTTGGTCACCGGCAAGGTCACCAGCAATTTCGCATCGACCTTGTCGTCAACCAGATCCAGCGTGCCGTCCAGCTCGAGGTTGCTCGAAGGCCCGGTCAGGCGAATCGGCTCACGGGTGACGTAGACGCCATTGTTCGCCACCAGCAAACCTTTGACCCGGTCGTAGCTCAAGCCTTTGCCGAACAGGTCGGAGAAATCCAGACGCAAACGCCGGCCAATCGAGTTGAAGTTGAGCAGGCCGAACACCCGCAACGCCTGAGCGCCGCCCTCGACCTCGACGAACTGTCCCTTGTTCAGCGAGGCGTCGAGGGTGCCGGAGAAACGCTTGGTCGCCAGCCACGCCGGCGAGCCCGGCCAACGGCCGTCGACGTCCATGTGGAATTCTTCGCTGGTCACGCTCGGCGCGAAGCCCCAGCCCTTGAGCACGTCAGCCAGGTTCTTGCCGCCAATGCGGCCCTTGTACCAGCTGCTGGTCGAACCCGGCGTGCCTTCCCAGCCGCCGTTGCCTTGCAGAAGGATGCCTTTGAGCCCCATGTCGAGGTTGTTCAGGGCGATGCCTTTGGCGGTCGGCCTTACTTTCAGCGACCAGCCACCGACCAGATCGGGACCGAGGAACAGTTGGTTAAGGGTGATATCCAGCGCCGGAATTTTCGTCGGGTCGACAGAGGCCAGTGGATCCGGCGCGTTTTCGTCAGCCTGCACGGCCGGGTCCGGCGCCGGCAGTTTCACGTACTGCAGATTCACCGCGATCGGCACGCCTTTGGCGTCCGGCAGACTGGCGCTGCCCTTGGCCTGCTGGCTGTCGAGAGCGAGATTCCATGCGCCGGGCTTGCGATTGATCTGCACCGAGGCCTGATCCAGTGTGGTGCCGAACGCAGTCAGTTTGCCGACCTTGATGTCAGCGCTGCTGAGCAGCTGTTTGGCGCTACCGCCAGGATCCTGCCCGGCGTATTTATTGGCCAGATCCTGCCACGGCGCCACGTCCAGCTCCGACAGCACGCCGCGAATCCGCAGGCCTTTGGCACCCGGCAGGACGGCTTCGCCCGTGCCGAGAAACAGCTCGCCACGGCCATCGGCGAAATTGCTCGGTGGCGCGGCGAAGGTGAAATTGGCCAATTGGTCGTAGTTGACCCAGTAGCGCCGCTCCTGACCTTGCAGGGTCATGCGGAACACCGTGTCCCGCCCGACATCGGCGGCCATGCCGAAAGGCGCCGGCAGATCCACCGCCACGCCTTTGAGGCTGGAGCTGACCATCAACTGGCTGTCGGCCCCGGAAAGATTCAGCTGCAACTGATAAGGCAGGGTCCCGGACACCGGCAACGGTTGGGTGACGCCCAGCCAGTCGGTAAGCTTTTTGACTTCGACCTGCCCCGACGCCGCCACCCGAGTCTTGATCTGGTTGGGGCTGCCATCCGCGAAGATCTGCGCAGTGACCGGTTTGTCGAAGGCCCGCGCAGAAATGTTCTGACCGCTGAGGCCTTTGTTACTGTCGAAGCGGAAATCGCCCTTGAGCTGGCTCAGTTCCAGCTTCGGTTCGGCCAGTTTCAGCCGCGCATTGGCGGTTTTGAAGTCGACGAGGATTTTCGGCTGCTCGCCCTTGGCCAGCGGAATATCGAGCTTGAGCTTGCCGTTGAGATCACCCGCGCCTTCCCAACCGGCAAAGGTCTCGCCAGTGCCGATCGGCGCGTCCTGGAGGATCTTCAAGCCATCGCCCAGGCCACCGGCAAATGCGCCATCAAGCAACAGATGCGAATTCTGTCCGGCCGGTACATGAGGAATATTGACGAAGACATCGCTGACCTGCGTGTCGAGCAACTGGCCTTTACTGGCCCAGATGCGCACACCGCTGTCCTCGATGAACACGTCACCGCTGACCTTGCTCACATGTGGCCACCCCGGCTGAAAGGCCAGTTCGGCGTCGTGCACTTTGAAGAACAGACTGATGCTGCGGTCAGCCTCACCGGCGTTCTTGTTCAGCGAACCCTGATACTGGAAGAAGCCCTGATCCACCGCACCTTTGAGGATCGCCGTGCGCAGCCATTCATCAAGCGCGGGGCTCAACACGGCCGGCAGGTATTTGGCGGTATAGCGACCGTCGCCGTCGACCAGACCGACGCGCAGGTCCATGTAGTCTTCCTGGCTATGGTCGAAGTGCAGGCGGATGAGGAAGTCGCCGGCAATCTTGCCCTCCTCGCCCAACACCTTCAGATACGGCGCGATCAGGGTGAAGCCATCCTTGTCGAGTTTCCAGGTCAGGCGCGCATTGGCCTGCAGGTATTGCCATGGCTTGGCGAAAATCGGATCGAGGTGCAGGACGAAATCCTTGCTGTCGAGGCGCAACTCGCCGCCGTCGAGATTGCCGCTGAGGCTGCCGCTGACATTTCGCGCCGCCGGAGCGCCGTGGTAGGCGTCAAAACCGACGTTGTCGAGGTTGGCGGCGAAGCCGAATTTATTGCCGTCGGTGGCAGTCGGACGGAAATCCATCAGAACATTGCGCAGGCCGCCGGTCACTTTCAAGCGTTCAACCACCGTGGCAAGACTCTGCGGCAACGGGCCCAGCGCATTGAGCAGCGGCGTAATCGGGGTCAGATCGAGGCGATCCGCCTGCAAATGCCAGAGCTCTTCAGCCTTGGCGCTGGCGCGGGTCTGCTGTATCTGCACGCGGGATTCCCAGCGGGTTTCGCCAAAGCTCATCGCCAGTGAATCGAGGGTGACGTTCACGCCCTCGGCGCTGTTGCGGTAGTAGGCGTTGAGCGCCAGATTATTGATCTGGATTGGCTTGCGCTCGGCGTAGGCGCCCGTCACTTGCGGCGCATTCAGGCGCAACGCGGCGCTCTGCAATGCGCCTTCGGCCCAATCGACCCAGAGTTCGCCGCCGGCCTTGATCTCGGAAAAATTCCATTGCTGGGTCAGCCGCTCGGGCAGCCACTTCGACCAGTCGCTCTGCGGCAGGCTGGCGTAACCCTCGATGGCGCTGTTCTGCCATTGATCGGGACGAAGCTGGCTGCGCAGGCTCAGCGCAACGGGCTGGCCATCAGGCAAGGTCAGACGCGCGTCGAGCCGCTGACGGCTTGCGCCGGTGCGCAGATTGAGGCCGACATAGGTTAGCGTCATGGGCGGGTGATCAAGCGGTTGCAGGGTCACCTGGCTATCGAGCACCGACAACTGCCTGATCATCTGCGAGCGCTGGAACAGTTGCGCCGCATCGAACGGTTGATCCTTCTGCACCGGCAAGCCTTCCAGCGCCCAGGTGCCGTCTTCGGCTTCCTTGAGGCTGATCTTCAGACCATTGAGTTCGATATGCGCGAGGCGCACTTCGCGAGCCAACACACTGGCCCACAGATCCGGCACTACCCGCACGCGATCAAGGCGCAGTGCGTTGGCACCGTCGCCGACCATCACGTCATGGGCCAGCAGGATCGGCGCGAAACCGCTCCAGTTGCCTTCCAGCTCACCGATCTGCAAGGGCATGCCGAGGGCGGCACTGGCCTTGTCTTCGATGTCGGCGCGGTACTCGGCCACCAGTGGCGTCAGCTCGCGGCCGAGGCTGACGTATAGCGCCATCAACACCAGAACCAACGCGCACAGGCCCAGCCCCCAGCGGGTGAGTGCGGCCAGTATGCGTGTCAGACGCTCCATGTCAGTTGGCTCCCATGGCAAAAAAACTGCGAAAAGCTGAGGCCAGCCGCGTTGAATGAAAGGTGTTGCAGGGCTTCAGAGCAGCACCACGTCATATTGTTCCTGGGAATACATGGTTTCCACCTGGAAGCGTATGGTGCGACCGATAAAGCCTTCAAGCTCGGCGACGTTACCGGACTCTTCGTCGAGCAGGCGATCGACCACTTTCTGGTTGGCCAGTACCCGGTAACCCTCGGCCTGATAGGCACGAGCCTCGCGCAGAATCTCGCGGAAAATCTCGTAACAGATGGTTTCGGCGGTTTTCAGTTTGCCGCGTCCCTGGCAACTGCTGCATGGTTCGCACAGCACCTGTTCAAGGCTTTCACGGGTGCGCTTGCGGGTCATCTGCACCAGGCCCAACTCGGTGATACCGATGATGTTGGTCTTGGCGTGATCGCGCTCCAGCTGTTTCTCCAGAGTGCGCAGGACCTGACGCTGGTGCTCTTCATCTTCCATGTCGATGAAGTCGATGATGATGATCCCGCCGAGATTGCGCAGGCGCATCTGCCGGGCAATCGCGGTGGCCGCTTCGAGGTTGGTCTTGAAAATGGTTTCTTCGAGGTTGCGGTGACCGACGAACGCCCCGGTGTTGACGTCGATGGTGGTCATGGCTTCCGCCGGATCGATGACCAGATAGCCACCGGACTTCAGCGGTACCTTGCGCTCCAGCGCGCGCTGGATTTCGTCTTCGACACCGTACAGATCGAAGATCGGCCGCTCACCCGGATAGTGCTCCAGACGATCGGCGATTTCCGGCATCAGTTCGGCGACGAACTGCGTGGTTTTCTGGAAGGTTTCCCGGGAATCGATGCGGATCTTCTCGATCTTCGGATTGACCAGATCACGCAGGGTGCGCAGGGCCAGGCCGAGGTCTTCGTAAATCACGCTTGGCGCGGCGATGGTCTTGATCTGCTCATTGATCTGTTCCCAGAGCCGGCGCAGGTAACGGATGTCCATGAGGATTTCGTCAGCGCCCGCGCCTTCGGCGGCGGTGCGCAAAATGAAGCCGCCGGCTTCCTTGATGCCTTCTTTGGCCACGCAATCACTGACCACCTGCTTGAGGCGCTCGCGTTCGGCTTCGTCTTCGATCTTCAGGGAAATGCCAACGTGAGCGGTGCGCGGCATGTACACCAGATAACGCGAAGGAATCGACAGTTGCGTGGTCAGGCGCGCGCCTTTGGAACCGATCGGATCCTTGGTGACCTGCACCACCAGACTCTGGCCTTCATGCACAAGCGAGCTGATACTTTCTACCGCCGGGCCTTCGCGCAGGGAGATTTCAGCGGCGTGAATGAAGGCGGCGCGATCGAGACCGATGTCGACGAATGCCGCCTGCATGCCCGGAAGAACACGGACGATCTTGCCTTTATAGATGTTGCCGACGATCCCGCGTTTCTGCGTGCGCTCGACGTGGACTTCTTGCAGCACACCGTTTTCGACCACCGCCACGCGCGACTCCATCGGCGTGATGTTGATCAGAATCTCTTCACTCATGGCAGGATCTCGTTCAGGCATGTTCACGATAGTGGCCGCATCTGGATTCGTACGACGCTCAGGGCGTGTTCAGGTTTTGCCAACAGGGTATGCCGAAATGGCCCAACACCTCGCAGGTTTCGCACAACGGCAGGCCGACCACCGCCGAATAGCTGCCTTCGAGCCCGGCGACAAACACTGCACCGAGGCCTTGAATGCCGTAACCGCCGGCCTTGTCACGCGGTTCGCCACTGGCCCAGTAGGCGGCGGCCTCATCGCGGCTGATCGTGCGGAAATGCACCCGACTGCGCACCACCCGCGACTCGCAGCGCTCGCCTTCGAGCACGGCGATGGCCGTCAGCACTTCGTGTTCGTTGCCGGACAACATCATCAGCATGGCGCATGCATCGGCTTCGTCCACCGGTTTGCCAAGAATTTTGCCGTCGAGCACCACAGCGGTGTCGGCGCCGAGCACGCAGAACGGCTGGTCAGAGACGACCGAGCGGCGACCGGCCTCAGCCTTGCCGCGCGCGAGGCGTTCGACATAGGCCGAAGGGGATTCATCAGGAAGCGGGGTTTCGTCGATATCCGCACTGATGGCGGAGAATTGCACGCCGACCTGCGTAAGCAATTCACGGCGACGCGGTGAGCCGGAGGCGAGGTAAAGCAGTTTCATCAAAACATCTCCCTGTTCAGTGCCCTGCTTCACCGGCTCAATAGATTCTGTAGCGTCGGCACATCCCGCGCAGGGCGAAGCTGACCCACGGCCAGAGCAAGGCACTGACCAGTGCCGGCAAGACCAACGCCAGGGTTGGTTGGCGATTGCCGGTCAAGGCGCTGAGCCACAGTTGCGCCAATTGTGCGAGGCCGAAGATCACCAGGATCACCAGGCACTGTTGCCACATCGGGAACATGCGCAGACGCTGCTGCAACGACAGTACAAGGAACGTGATCAGGGTCAGGATCAGCGCGTTCTGCCCAAGCAGGTCGCCCTGCAGGACATCTTCGGCCAGCCCCAGACAGAACGCGGTGACCATGCCGACCGTGTGCGGCATGTACAGCGCCCAAAAGGTCACGAGCAAGGCCAGCCACAGCGGGCGGAGGATTTCCATGAAGATCGGCAACGGTGAAACGCTGAGCAGGATGCCGACGAAGAAGGTCAGCCAGATCATCCAGCCGTTTGCGGATTTTTTCGCGCCGACCATTATTCTCGTCCCCCGGTAGTCGCTGGCGGTTTCGCCGGTGGTTTGCTGGCGGCCGGTGGCTTGGCCGCGGCGGGCGCGGCAGCGGGCGGTTTGCTCGCGGCGGGCTTGGCTGGCGTGGCGGCAGGCGCTGCGGCTTCGGCGGCCGGCGCGGCGGTAGCGGTGGAAGGCGTGGCAGGCATGATCAACGGTTTCGGTACGCTGGCCGGCAACATCGGCCCGCCACCGTGGGCGTCGAGCTGTTCCTGGGCTTGGGCGGCGTCATTGGCGCGCTCCTCGGCGGTGCGGCTGTCGCTGAACACCAGCAGCAGGTAGCGGCTGCGGTTCAGGGCGGCGGTCGGCACAGCGCGGACAATGGCAAACGGTTGGCCGGAATCGTGGATGACTTCCTTGACCGTGGCCACCGGATAGCCGGCCGGAAAACGCTGGCCGAGACCGGAACTGACCAGCAGATCGCCTTCCTTGATGTCCGCCGTGTCGGCGACATGACGCAATTCCAGGCGCTCCGGGTTACCGGTGCCACTGGCAATCGCGCGCAGACCGTTGCGGTTCACCTGCACCGGAATGCTGTGGGTGGTGTCGGTCAGCAGCAGGACACGCGAGGTGTAAGGCATCAATTCAACCACCTGGCCCATCAGCCCCCGTGCATCGAGCACCGGTTGGCCGAGCACCACGCCGTCGCGCTCGCCTTTGTTGATGATGATGCGATGGGTGAAGGGGTTGGGGTCCATGCCGATCAACTCGGCCACTTCGACCTTTTCGTTGACCAGCGCAGAGGAATTGAGCAGCTCGCGCAGCCGAACGTTCTGCTCGGTCAGGGCCGCGAGCTTTTGCATGCGTCCCTGCAACAGCAGGTTTTCGGTCTTGAGTTTTTCGTTTTCGGCGACGAGCTCGGTGCGGCTGCCGAACTGGCTGGCGACCCCTTCCCACAAGCGGCCGGGCAGGTCAGTGATCCAGTAGGCGTCCATGAGCACCAGCGACGCTTGTTTGCGCGCGGGCTTGAGCAGGTCGAAACGCGCATCGACCACCATCAGCGCGACCGCGAGCACGGCCAGCACCAACAGGCGCACGCCCAACGAAGGGCCCTTGGTGAAAAGCGGTTTAATAAGCCGCTCCTCCCAGGCAAATGTTCTGTTTATTCATACGGCATCAAACCGGCCTGGATGAAGACTGACAGAAGATAAACGCCAACAGGCAGCACTGCAAAGTGCTGCCTGTGCGTTCACCCACGTATTGCATTCGAAGCATCAAATGGTGTGAAAGCGTAGCGAGCGACGGCAAGACAAGGCAAAAACAGGCGAGGAAGCGGAGTTTACGGGTTGTAAATGAGCATTCCGAGCCTGTTTTTAACGCAGTATTGCGCGCGTAAAGCCGAAGGCTCCCAGCCCTGAGTAGCTTTCACGCCGTTTGATTATTCGCTCGAAAGCAGATCCATGGTGTGCTTATCCATCATTTCCAATGCACGGCCACCGCCGCGAGCAACGCAAGTCAACGGATCTTCGGCAACGATCACCGGCAGACCGGTTTCCTGGGCCAGCAACTTGTCGAGGTCACGCAGCAGCGCGCCACCACCAGTCAGCACCAGGCCACGCTCGGCGATGTCGGAAGCCAGTTCCGGCGGCGATTGCTCCAGAGCGCTTTTCACGGCCTGAACGATGGTCGCCAGCGACTCTTGCAGAGCCTCGAGCACTTCGTTGGAGTTCAGGGTGAATGCGCGTGGAACGCCTTCGGCCAGGTTGCGACCGCGAACATCGACTTCGCGGACTTCGCCGCCCGGGTAGGCGGTACCGATTTCCTGCTTGATGCGCTCAGCGGTGGATTCACCGATCAGGCTGCCGTAGTTGCGGCGCACGTAGGTGATGATCGCTTCGTCGAAACGGTCGCCGCCGACACGGACGGATTCGGCGTAAACCACACCGTTGAGGGAGATCAGGGCGATTTCAGTGGTACCACCACCGATGTCCACGACCATCGAACCGCGCGCTTCTTCGACCGGCAGACCGGCACCGATCGCAGCGGCCATCGGCTCTTCGATCAGGAACACTTCACGGGCACCGGCGCCAAGGGCCGATTCACGGATGGCACGACGCTCAACCTGGGTGGACTTGCATGGAACGCAGATCAGCACACGAGGGCTGGGCTGCAGGAAACTGTTTTCGTGAACCTTGTTGATAAAGTACTGCAGCATCTTTTCGCAGACGCTGAAGTCGGCGATCACGCCATCCTTCATCGGACGAATGGCAGCAATGTTGCCCGGCGTACGGCCGAGCATGCGCTTGGCCTCGGTGCCGACAGCGACGACACTTTTCTGGTTACCGTGTGTCCGAATGGCCACAACCGATGGCTCATTCAGGACGATACCGCGCTCGCGCACGTAAATAAGGGTGTTGGCAGTGCCCAGGTCAATGGAAAGATCGCTGGAAAACATGCCACGCAGTTTCTTGAACATGGGAAAGGGACCCTAGGCAACGCGTGGGTAAAAAAGTGCGGCAAACTCTAACAACGACAGGGATTTTGGGCAAGGCGCCAATATGTTAAATTGGCCGCTTTTCTGTGCACCAAGCCCCACAATCGCGGCCTTATGACCGTAGAAGTGCGGTAGTGTTCCGACAATCTAACACACGGACGCCGTCCGTTCTGTTTTCCACTGGAGAATCCCGATGGCGCTAGAACGCTCCGACGTGGAAAAAATCGCGCATCTGGCCTGCCTTGGCCTCAACGATGCCGATCTTCCGCACATTACTTCCGCCCTCAACAGCATTCTCGGGCTGGTCGACGAAATGCAGGCCGTTGATACCGATGGTATCGAGCCGCTGGCCCACCCCCTGGAAGCCAGTCAGCGCCTGCGCGCCGACGTGGTGACCGAGACGAATAATCGCGAGGCCTACCAGTCCATCGCACCAGCGGTCGAAAACGGCCTGTATCTGGTTCCGAAAGTCATCGACTAAAGGGAAAGAGCCTGCAATGCATCAAATGACTCTGGCCGAGATCGCCCGCGGTCTCGCCGATAAAAAGTTTTCCTCCGAAGAGCTGACCAAAGTCCTGCTGGCGCGTATTACCCAGCTCGATCCGCAGCTCAACAGTTTCATCAGCCTCACCGAGGACCTGGCCATCGAGCAGGCGAAAGCCGCCGACGCACGCCGGGCCAACGGTGAGAGCGGCGCCCTGCTCGGCGCGCCGATCGCTCACAAGGATCTGTTCTGCACCCAGGGCATTCGCACCAGCTGCGGCTCGAAAATGCTCGACAACTTCAAGGCTCCGTACGACGCCACCGTAGTCGCGAAACTGGCCGCTGCCGGCGCCGTGACCCTGGGCAAGACCAACATGGACGAATTCGCCATGGGTTCGGCCAACGAGTCGAGCTGGTACGGCGCGGTGAAAAACCCGTGGAACCTGGAACATGTGCCGGGCGGTTCGTCCGGTGGTTCGGCGGCGGCGGTTGCTGCTCGTCTGTTGCCGGCGGCCACCGCAACCGACACCGGCGGCTCGATCCGTCAGCCGGCGGCGTTCACCAACCTCACCGGCCTGAAGCCGACCTACGGTCGCGTTTCGCGCTGGGGCATGATCGCCTACGCGTCCAGCCTCGATCAGGGCGGTCCGTTGGCGCGCACGGCCGAAGACTGCGCGATCCTGCTGCAAGGCATGGCCGGCTTCGATCCGAACGACTCCACCAGCATCGATGAGCCGGTGCCGGATTACTCCGCCAGCCTCGGTGATTCGCTGCAAGGCCTGCGCATCGGCGTGCCGAAGGAATACTTCAGCGCCGGTCTCGACCCGCGCATCGCCGAGCTGATCCAGAACAGCATCCAGCAGTTGCAGAAGCTCGGTGCAGTGATCAAGGAAATCAGCCTGCCGAATATGCAGCACGCCATTCCTGCGTACTACGTGATCGCCCCGGCAGAAGCGTCTTCCAACCTGTCGCGTTTCGACGGCGTGCGTTTCGGCCACCGCTGCGAAAACCCGGAAAACCTCATCGACCTGTACAAGCGCTCCCGTGGCGAAGGCTTCGGCGCGGAAGTACAGCGCCGGATCATGGTCGGTGCTTATGCGCTGTCCGCCGGTTACTACGACGCCTACTACCTGAAAGCGCAGAAGATCCGTCGTCTGGTGAAAAACGATTTCATGGCTGCCTTCAATGAAGTCGACATCATCCTCGGCCCGACCACACCGAACCCGGCGTGGAAACTCGGCGCGAAGAACAGCGACCCGGTCGCTGCCTATCTGGAAGACGTCTACACCATCACCGCCAACCTCGCCGGCCTGCCGGGCCTGTCGATGCCGGCCGGTTTTGTCGACGGTCTGCCGGTGGGCGTGCAGTTGCTCGCGCCGTATTTCCAGGAAGGCCGCCTGTTGAACGTTGCCCACCAGTATCAGCTCAACACTGACTGGCACACCCGCACCCCAACCGGCTTCTGAGGAGACACACATGCAATGGGAAGTCGTGATCGGGCTGGAGATTCACACTCAGCTCACCACCCGGTCGAAAATCTTTTCCGGTAGTTCCACCACCTTCGGTTCCGAGCCGAACACCCAGGCCAGCCTGATCGACCTGGGCATGCCCGGCGTGCTGCCGGTGCTCAACCAGGAAGCGGTGCGCATGGCGGTGATGTTCGGTCTGGCGATTGACGCCGAGATCGGCCAGCACAACGTGTTCGCCCGTAAGAACTACTTCTATCCGGACCTGCCGAAGGGCTACCAGATCAGCCAGATGGAATTGCCGATCGTCGGCAAGGGCCACCTGGACATCGCCCTGGAAGACGGCACGGTCAAACGCGTCGGCATCACCCGTGCGCATCTGGAAGAAGACGCCGGCAAGAGCCTGCACGAAGAGTTCAACGGCGCCACCGGCATCGACCTCAACCGTGCCGGCACGCCGCTGCTGGAAATCGTCTCCGAGCCGGACATGCGCAGCGCCAAGGAAGCCGTGGCTTACGTCAAGGCGATCCACGCGCTGGTGCGTTATCTGGGCATCTGCGACGGCAACATGGCCGAAGGCTCGCTGCGTTGCGACTGCAACGTCTCGGTGCGCCCGAAAGGCCAGGTCGAATTCGGCACCCGCTGCGAGATCAAGAACGTCAACTCGTTCCGCTTCATCGAGAAGGCGATCAACTCCGAAATCCAGCGCCAGATCGAACTGATCGAAGACGGCGGCAAAGTGATTCAGCAGACTCGCCTGTACGATCCGAACAAGGACGAGACCCGTCCAATGCGTTCGAAAGAGGAAGCCAACGACTACCGTTACTTCCCCGATCCGGACTTGCTGCCGGTGGTCATCGAAGAGTCGTTCCTCGGTGAAGTGCGTGCGACCTTGCCGGAACTGCCACCGCAAAAGCGCGAGCGCTTCCAGAGCCAGTTCGGTCTGTCGGCCTACGACGCCAACGTGCTGGCCACCAGCCGTGAGCAGGCGGATTACTTCGAGAAAGTCGCGGCCATCGGTGGCGACGCGAAACTGGCGGCGAACTGGGTGATGGTCGAGTTGGGCAGCCTGCTCAACAAGCAGGGCCTGGACATCGAGGATTCGCCAGTGTCCGCCGAGCAACTGGGCGGCATGCTCCAGCGCATCAAGGACAACACCATTTCCGGCAAGATTGCCAAAGTGGTGTTCGAAGCGATGGCCAATGGCGAAGGCAGTGCTGACGAGATCATCGAAAAGCGCGGCCTCAAGCAGGTCACCGACACTGGCGCAATCTCCGCGGTGCTCGACGAAATGCTCGCAGCCAACGCCGAACAGGTCGAACAGTACCGCGCGGCAGACGAAGCCAAACGCGGCAAGATGTTCGGCTTCTTCGTGGGCCAGGCCATGAAAGCCTCCAAAGGCAAGGCCAACCCGCAGCAGGTGAACGAACTGCTGAAAAGCAAGCTCGAAGGCTGACCACAATGGAGCCAGATCCAAAGCCTGGCTCCATCCCCTGTAGGAGTGAGCCTGCTCGCGATAGCGAAATGTCAGACACTGAAAAAGTGACTGTCGAACCGCTATCGCGAGCAGGCTCACTCCTACATTTGATCCGGGAAACCTTGAATGAAGCGCCTGTTTTTGAGCAGCGCCCTGCTCTCCCTGCTGGCCGGTTGCGCCAGTACTGACACCATCGACCCGCACGGTTACGACCAGACCGGCGTCGCCTCCTATTACGGAGCCAGACACCACGGTAAACGCACCGCCAGCGGCGAGGCGTTCAACCAGAATTCCCTGACCGCCGCCCACCGCCAACTACCCTTCGGCACACGGGTGAAGGTCACCAACCTGAAAAACGATGAATCCGTCGTGGTCCGTATCAATGATCGTGGCCCGCATACCCGTGGACGCCTGATCGACGTGTCCCGCGAGGCCGCCGAACAGCTCGGCATGCTGCGCAGCGGCACCGCGCGGGTTCGCGTGCAGGCCCTCGACTGATGGAGCGCCGACCATTTTCGCACTAGCTGATCTGCCGCTGATCAACGTCATCGAACTGTTCAGCGGCTTGTGTCTCTTGATCATCGGCGCCGAGCTGATGGTGCGGGCCGCCGTGCGCCTGGCCGAGCGGCTGCATGTACGTCCGCTGATCATCGGCCTGACCATCGTCGCCCTCGGCAGCAGCGCGCCGCAGATGACCGTCAGCCTGCAAGCGGCGCTGACCCACAACCCCGACATCGCCGTCGGCAGCGTGGTCGGCAGCGGCATCTTCAACATTCTGGTGACCCTCGGCCTGTCGGCGCTGATCATCCCACTGCGCGTGTCTCGGCAACTGGTGCGCCTGGATATCCCGCTGATGATCGGCGCCAGCCTGCTGGTGTTCATCCTCGCCTGGAACAAAGACCTCGGACGCTTCGACGGCATTCTTTTGCTCGGCGCTCTGGCGCTGTATCTCGGCTTGCTGTTTCGCCAGTCGCGACATTCGACCCGCCCCCATGGCGCAGAGCCGCCGGAAACGCAGCAATCCTGGCTGATCAGTGTGCTGATGATTCTCGCTGGCCTGACCCTGCTGGTTTTCGCCGGCCGCTTGTTGCTCGGCGCCGCCGTGGCCGTGGCCACCGACCTTGGGCTGTCGGAACGGGTCATCGGCCTGACGGTCGTCGCGGTCGGCACTTCGCTGCCGGAACTGGCGACCTCGCTGATCGCCGCGTTGCGCGGGCAGCGCGACATTGCCGTGGGCAACGTGATCGGCGCCAATCTGTTCAACCTGCTCGGGGTGCTGGGGCTGACCGCGTTGCTCGCACCGGCGCCGCTTTCGGTTTCGCCCAACGCGCTGGATTTCGACTTGCCGGTGATGCTCGGCGTCGCCGCGCTGTGTCTGCCGGTGTTCTATTCCGGCTACCGCGTGACCCGGGCTGAAGGCTTGCTGCTGCTGGGTTTGTATCTGGTCTACGGGCTGCACGTGGTGTCGTTCACCACCGGCATGCCGCTGGCCGGCAAGCTCGAGCGCTTGATGCTGTTTTATGTCCTGCCGGCGCTGCTGACGTTTCTGGCGTTCACGTCGATCCGCGCCTGGCGTCGCCAACACCACAAGAGAGATGTGCCATGAGCGAGTCGAAGCAGTCCGGGGTTGAAATCCGTCGTCAGGTCATGGGCGATGCGTTCGTTGATCGCGCGCTGGGCAATGCCACTGAATTTACCCAGCCGTTGCAGGATTTCGTCAATGAACATGCGTGGGGCGGCGTGTGGAATCGCCAAGGCTTGTCGCTGAAAATCCGCAGCCTGATTACCCTTGCAGCGCTGACTGCATTGAAGTGCCCGCAGGAGTTGAAGGGCCACGTGCGTGGTGCGTTGAACAACGGTTGCACGGTGGACGAGATTCGTGAGGCGTTGCTGCATTGCGCGGTGTATGCCGGCGTGCCGGCGGCGATTGATGCGTTTCGCGCGGCGCAGGAAGTGATTGAGACCTACCAGAAGCCGGAGTGATTCGGCGCGGCTGAAATAGCCATCGCGAGCAGGCTCACTCCTACAGGGGAATGCATTTCACATGTGGGAGCGAGCCTGCTCGCGATGGGGCCATGAGCAACACCGCAAAATCCAGATCAGATCCACCCACCCCACTGCAACACGAAGATCCCGACATTGGTGGTGATCGCCGCCATCAACGTGGTCATCACGATAATCGCCGCCGCCAGCTCATGATTGCCCTGCGCCGCCCGGGCCATGACGAAACTCGCCGCCGCCGTCGGACTACCGAAGTAGAGAAACAGAATCCCCAACT
This sequence comes from Pseudomonas sp. HN2, assembly GCF_020736465.1. Lineage (NCBI taxonomy): Bacteria > Pseudomonadati > Pseudomonadota > Gammaproteobacteria > Pseudomonadales > Pseudomonadaceae > Pseudomonas > Pseudomonas sp. HN2. The sequence goes on along the minus strand of NZ_CP085885.1, from coordinate 976,221 downwards.
CCGCGCCGCGAAAGCCCCACAACCAGGCTCCGAGGGTTGCCAGTATCGGCAGACCGACCATCTTCACCAGACTGGAGCTGAGCGCCATGTTGCCGCTCTTGCGCAGCGCCGCCAGTGACAGCGTGCCACCGATACAAATCAGCGCCAGCGGCAAAGTGGTCTGCGCCAGATACTGGCCGGAGGTTTCCAGCCAGCCCGGCAGGCCGATCTTGAAATAGGCGAACGGCGCAGCCGAAATCACGCTGATGATCAGTGGATTGCTGAACACGCTTTTACAGATACTCCACGGATCGGATTTGATCACCGGGCTGTACACCGCCAGCACAATGGTCGACAGCGTGTTGTAGAACAGGATCACCAGCGCCGCGAGAATCGCCCCGAGGGAAATACCATAATCGCCATACATGCTCGCGGCGAGCGCCAGACCGATCACGCCGTTGTTGCCGCGAAACGCGCCCTGGGTGTAAATGCCGCGATCTTCACGCGGACACTTGAAAATCGCCCAGCCCCAGGCCACGGCAAAGCTCACCAGGGTGGCCAGGGAAAAGTAAATGAGGAGCGAAGGTTGCAGCGCGGCGTGCAGGTCAGCGTGGAGGATGCCGAGAAACAGCAGCGCCGGCATCGTGACGTTGAACACCAGCGACGAGGCCGTGTGAATGAAGTTGTCGTTGATCCAGTCGATGCGCTTGAGCAGCACACCGAGAAACAGCATGGCAAACACCGGCGCGGTGATGTTCAGGGTTTCGAGAAAGATTGCCAGCATGCCGGAGAGCCTTGGGTGAGCGTCGATAGGGGGCTAATGATAAGCCACTTGCGGCGCTATGGCCTCAATCCAAAAGCCGAAAGCTGAAAGGCAAAAGCCCCTCACCCTAACCCTCTCCCGAAGGGAGAGGGGACTGACCAAGATGTCTTGCGTCATACATCGACCTGAAAGACCGAGTCGACTATGGATTCGGTAAAGCCGTTTCAGGTCGGTGTGCTTCGCGAATATTCCCGGGTCGGCCCCCTCTCCCTCCGGGAGAGGGCTGGGGTGAGGGGGCTTTTGATCTTCCCTGCAACGATCAGGTAATCGGCGCCGGGTTGAACAAGGTGATGTCGTTGTGCAGCTTGTGTTTCTCCGCCCAGGTCTGTTGCTTGCCACTGGCAACATCCAGGTAATAGTGAAACAGCTCCCAGCCGAGTTCTTCGATGGTCGCGCGCCCGGTAGCAATGCGCCCGGCATCGATGTCGATCAGGTCCGGCCAGCGCTGCGCCAGTTCGGTGCGGGTCGACACTTTGACCACCGGCGCCATGGCCAGCCCGTAAGGCGTACCGCGACCAGTGGTGAACACGTGCAAATTCATCCCCGCCGCCAGTTGCAGCGTACCGCAGACAAAATCGCTGGCCGGCGTTGCGCAGAAAATCAGACCCTTCTGCTTGAAACGCTCGCCCGGGCCGAGCACGCCGTTGATCGCGCTGCTGCCGGACTTGACGATCGAGCCCAGCGACTTCTCGACAATGTTCGACAACCCGCCCTTCTTGTTGCCCGGCGTGGTGTTGGCGCTGCGATCAGCCTCGCCCTTGGCCAGGTAACGGTCGTACCAGTCCATCTCGCGCACCAGCTCTTCGGCGACGGTCTGCGTCTGCGCCCGTGAGGTCAGCAGGTAGATCGCATCGCGCACTTCGGTGACTTCGGAAAACATCACCGTCGCCCCCGCACGCAATAGCAAGTCCGAGGCATAACCCAGTGCCGGATTGGCAGTGATGCCAGAGAACGCGTCACTGCCGCCGCACTGCATGCCGAGAATCAGCTCGGAGGCCGGCACGGTTTCGCGGCGGCGCTGGTCGAGTTTCTTCAAACGGACTTCAGCCAGTTCCATGATCTGCTCGATCATTTCGGTGAAACCGTGACTGGAGTCCTGCAAGCGGTACAGCCACGGATCGCTGAGATCCACAGACGCATCGTCCTCGTGCATCACCTGCCCGGCCTGCAATTTCTCGCAGCCCAGACTGATCACCAGCGCCTCGCCGCCCAGGTTCGGGTTGCGCGCCAGATTGCGCACGGTGCGAATCGGGATGTAGGCGTCGGTGGCGGTGATCGCCACGCCGCAGCCGTAACTGTGAGTCAGCGCCACCACGTCATCGACGTGCGGGTACTTCGGCAGCAGCTCTTCCTTGATGCGCTTGACCGCGTGATCGAGCACGCCGGTGACGCACTGTACGGTCGTGGTAATCCCGAGAATGTTGCGCGTGCCGACGGTGCCGTCGGCGTTGCGATACCCCTCGAAGGTGAAGCCTTCCAGCGGTGCCTGCGCGGCCGGCACGTCGGTGGACAGCGGCAGGCTGTCGAGCGGCGGCGCGGTCGGCATGCGCAGTTGATCTTCCTTGACCCAACTGCCACGACGGATCGGCTGCAATGCGTAGCCAATGATCTGCCCGTAACGAATCACCGGGCCGCCCTCGGGAATTTCCTCCAGGGTGACCTTGTGGCTCTGTGGCACGAAATCCACGGTGACCAGGCCATCGGCAAACTCGGTACCGGCCGGTACGCCCTGATCGTTGACCACCACTACAACGTTGTCCCGCTCGTGCAGGCGGATGTAGCGCGGCGAGTCGGAATGTTCAATCAACTGCATGACGCCGCTCCTCAGGAATGCGCTTGAGACAAATTGCCGGTGGCTTCGTTGCCGCCCTTGGCTGGCGGCTCTTTCAACACCACACGCTTGATCGGGCCGACGATCACCAGGTAGCTGAACACCGCGACCAGTGCGTTGGCGCCGACAAACACCAGCGCCCATTTGAACGAACCGGTGGAGCTGATGATGTAGCCAATCACGATCGGCGTGGTGATCGAAGCGATGTTGCCGAAGGTGTTGAACAGGCCACCGCTCAGACCGGCGATCTGTTTCGGCGAAGTGTCGGAGACCACCGCCCAGCCCAGTGCGCCAACGCCTTTGCCGAAGAATGCCAGGGCCATGAAGCCAACCACCATCCATTCCACTTCAACATAGTTGCACGCAACGATGCTGCTCGATACCAGCAGACCGGCGATGATCGGCGCCTTGCGGGCGAAGGTCAGCGAGTGGCCCTTGCGCAGCAGGTAATCGGAAATCACCCCGCCGAGCACGCCGCCGATAAAGCCGCAGATCGCCGGCAACGAAGCGATGAAACCGGCCTTGAGAATGGTCATGCCACGCTCTTGCACCAGATACACCGGGAACCAGGTCAGGAAGAAATAGGTGATGCCGTTGATGCAGTACTGGCCCAGATAAACGCCGAGCATCATGCGGTTGGTCAGCAGCTGACGGATGTAGTCCCACTTCGGACCGTCGGACTTCTTGCCCTTCTGATCCATGTCGACCATGCCGCCGTTGTCAGCGATGTGCTTGAACTCGGCCTCGTTGACGCGTGGGTGCTCACGCGGGCTGTAGATGACTTTCAGCCATACCAGCGAGAACACGATGCCGAGGATACCCATGACGATGAACACGTGCTCCCAGCCGAAGCTGTAGACGATCCAGCCCATCAGCGGCGCGAACAACACGGTGGCAAAGTACTGCGCCGAGTTGAAGATCGCCGAAGCGGTGCCGCGTTCAGCGGTCGGGAACCACGCGGCGACGATGCGCGCGTTGCCGGGGAACGATGGCGCTTCGGCCAGGCCCACGAGGAAGCGCAGCATGAACAGCGCAACCACTGCCGTGGACATGCCGAATTCACCGACGAAGCCTTGCAGCACGGTGAACAGCGACCAGGTGAAAATGCTCAGGGCATAGACTTTTTTCGAGCCGAAGCGATCAAGCAACCAGCCACCGGGAATTTGCCCGGCGACGTAGGCCCAACCGAATGCGGAGAAGATGTAGCCGAGGGTAACGGCGTCAATGCCCAGATCCTTTTGCAGGCTGGAACCGGCAATGGCGATCGTGGCACGGTCGGCGTAGTTGATCGTCGTCACCAGAAACAGCATGAGCAGGATCAAATAGCGGACGTGAGTCGGCTTGGAGGATTGCATGCAGATGTACTCCCACTGATTATTTTTATGCGCGGGTGAAGCTTCTTTGGTCCCCGGTTTGCCGGGTGTTCCCTGTAGGAGCTGCCGAAGGCTGCGATCTTTTGATCTTCAGAAGCAAAGATCGCAGCCTTCGGCAGCTCCTACAGGGGTATTGCGTGTATCAGGAGCCGATGTAACTGGTCTTCACGACCGTGTAGAACTCTTGCGCATAGCGGCCTTGCTCACGGGAGCCATAGGACGAGCCTTTACGGCCACCGAACGGTACGTGGTAATCCACGCCGGCAGTCGGCAGGTTGACCATCACCATCCCGGCCTGGGAGTGGCGCTTGAAGTGGTTGGCGTACTTCAGCGAGGTGGTCGCGATGCCGGCCGACAGGCCGAATTCGGTGTCATTGGCCATCGCCAGCGCGGCGTCGTAATCGGCCACCCGCACAATGTTGGCGACCGGGCCGAAGATCTCTTCGCGGCTGATACGCATCGACGCTTCACTGTCGGCGAACAGCGTTGGTGCGAGGAAGTAGCCTTCGGTATCGCAGGTCACCACACCACCACCGCTGACCAGACGTGCACCTTCGGACTGGCCGATGTCGATGTACTTCATGTCCTGTTCAAGCTGCGCCTGGGAGACCACCGGACCGATGTCAGTGCCGGCTTTCAGCGCGTGACCGACCTTGATCGACTTCATGCGCTCGGCCATGGCCTCAACGAACTTGTCGTGAATGCCGGCGGTGACGATCAGACGGCTCGACGCCGTGCAACGCTGGCCGGTGGAGTAGAACGCGCTCTGCACCGACAGCTCGACCGCTTGCTTGAGGTCGGCGTCGTCGAGAATGATCTGCGGGTTCTTGCCACCCATTTCCAGCTGAACCTTGGCCTGACGCGAAACGCAGTTGACCGCGATCTGCCGGCCAACGCCTACCGAACCGGTGAAGCTGATGCCGTCGACTTTCGGGCTCTGCACCAAGGCATCGCCAACCACACGACCGCTGCCCATCACTAGGTTGAACACACCGGCCGGGAAGCCTGCGCGGGAGATGATTTCCGCCAGCGCCCAGGCGCAGCCCGGAACCAGATCGGCAGGCTTGAGCACGACGCAGTTGCCGTAGGCCAGCGCCGGGGCGATTTTCCACGCCGGGATGGCGATCGGGAAGTTCCACGGGGTGATCAGACCGACCACGCCCAGCGCTTCGCGAGTGACTTCAACGTTGACGCCCGGGCGTACCGACGGCACGTAGTCACCGGACAGACGCAGGCACTCACCGGCGAAGAATTTGAAAATGTTGCCGGCGCGGGTCACTTCACCGATCGCTTCCGGCAGGGTCTTGCCCTCTTCACGGGCCAGCAGCGTGCCGAGTTCTTCGCGACGGGCGAGGATTTCAGTGCCGACTTTATCCAGCGAATCGTGACGGGCCTGAATGCCCGAAGTGGAATACGCCGGAAACGCAGCGCGAGCGGCGTCGATGGCGGCGTTGACCTGAGTCAGATCAGCCTTGGCGTAGTCGCCGATGGTGTCGCTGAGTTCGGACGGGTTGATGTTGGCCGAGTAATCGGCACCGGCGACCCATTCGCCGTTGATGTAGTTGTCGTAGCGTTTTGCAGTTGTCACAGGGCAGCCCTCAACTCTAAAAGCCTTCACGCAAAAAGCCGCTGATTGCTCAGCGGCCTCGCTTTTCTCGTTTACTGCGCGCCTTGCTTGTCGATCAGCGCAGCGAGCATTTCGTACTCTTCGCCGGTCAGGTCGGTCAGCGGTGCCCGCACCGGGCCTGCGTCATAGCCGGCGATTTTTGCACCTGCCTTGACGATGCTCACGGCGTAACCGGCCTTGCGGTTGCGGATGTCCAGGTATGGCAGGAAGAAGTCGTCGATGATCTTGCCGACGGTGGCGTGATCTTCGCGAGCGATCGCGTGGTAGAAGTCCATCGCGGTTTTCGGGATGAAGTTGAACACCGCCGAGGAGTACACCGGCACGCCCAGCGCCTTGTAGGCAGCGGCGTAGACTTCGGCGGTCGGCAGACCACCCAGGTAGCTGAAACGATCACCGAGGCGGCGACGGATCGACACCATCAACTCGATATCGCCCAGGCCATCCTTGTAACCGATCAGGTTCGGGCAGCGCTCGGCCAGACGTTCCAGCAGCGGTGCGGTGAGGCGGCAAACGTTGCGGTTGTAGACGACCACGCCGATCTTCACCGATTTGCACACGGCTTCAACGTGCGCGGCAACACCGTCCTGGCTCGCTTCGGTCAGGTAGTGCGGCAGCAGCAACAGGCCTTTGGCGCCCAGACGTTCGGCTTCCTGAGCGTATTCGATGGCCTGACGGGTCGAACCACCGACGCCGGCGAGGATTGGCACGCTGGTGGCGCAGGTGTCGACGGCAGTCTTGATGATTTCCGAGTATTCGCTGGCGGCCAGGGAGAAGAACTCACCGGTGCCGCCGGCAGCGAACAGAGCCGAAGCGCCATACGGAGCCAGCCATTCCAGGCGTTTGATGTAGCCCGCGCGGTTGAAATCGCCCTGCGCGTTGAAATCGGTCACCGGGAAAGACAGCAGGCCGGCAGAGAGGATGGACTTCAGTTCTTGTGGATTCATTATTCGAACACCCTGGTAGCAACGTTTTATTGTGAGTGGACCGTTCAGCCTTCGCCGAAGTTGTAGGTCATCGTACAACTTAAAAGATAACCGTCAACTGCATTTCATCGTTGGCAGCGCTTTTTTGTCCGACAAAATCGCTTTTTGCGCTTGCTGAAATCGCTGGAAGGCCTGTCCTTGAAGCCTTCGCTCGCGGAAATATCTGGTCTGGATTCGTTTAATTCCTGAGGGACCAGCGGCTCGTAAAGTACGTCGACTGCCACGAAGGATCGTGGCGGACCACTCAAAGGAAGCCTTTATGTCGATGCATTTTGCCGCCCCCACCCTCCCCCACGCCGCCCCTGCGCAGGACGACTGCGTCACCGTTCAACTCTCGCGACTGCCGGACATCCTCACCGTGCAGGTGCCGGATTCCAGCGATTTCGCAGCGAACTGGAGCGTTTACGCGATCCTCGGCAGCGATGCCGAAGAGCCTGAATGGGAAGGCGATGAAGTGGACACTGGCGCGTGGGACGACGCCGAGGATGAAATGGAAAAGCTGTTCGACATCGAGGTGCAACTGCCGAAAGAGGCACTGCAACCGTATCTGAACCGCGAGGTGGAGCTGAGGTACAAATTTCGCGATGAGTCGAGTATGGAACCGTATTCGCAGGCGTTGAGGTTGCGGGTTGAGGCGTGAGGGATTGGGTGTTTGAGGAATGACCGTTGGTCGGGACTGGTATTTCTTACAGGTGCCAGGCTTTCGCGATCCATACGTTAATCAGCTTGAGCTGCCAACGGCTCGTTTCGACAACTAAAAGGATTTTGAACATGACAGATAAACGTTTCGCTATCCAAATGCTGCCAGCGCCTGTGCTGAAGGAAGCAATCAATGGCGTCCTGCACGTACCTAGCCTGGTGGACCCCGCTCACGGAATAGTACCTGCGTCTCAAGAAGCGGCCTCAGGGGACACAATTACACTGAACGTGTACGACTCTGACGGCGCCGAGCAGTGGTCACATTCCGTAGTACTGACTGAAAGCTCCGCTGGAAAGTCCGTTGAGTTTGCAATCCCGAAAGCGCCATTTGAAAGAATGCTCAAAGCTGGCATGAATGCGCGCTTGCAGTACTCCAACGACAGAGCAGGCAACGTCCGGCAATCATTACCATTGGAAATCACGCTTAAAGGCTGATCCAACCTCAGCCCTGCGCCTGCGCTTCTTCATGGGCCTGGCGCAGTCTTTCGCGGCTGTTGGTCAGGTGCAGACGCATCGCCGCACGCGCCGCATCGGAATCCTGCCGGGCAATCGCGTCGTAGATTTCCTCGTGCTCGCGGCTCAGGCGGCTCATGTAATGCTGTTGATCATCGTGGGCCAGGCGCGCCGAGTTCAGCCGCGTACGCGGAATGATGCTGGTGCCCAGGTGGGTCATGATGTCGGTGAAGTAGCGGTTGCCAGTGGACAGGGCGATTTCCAGGTGGAAAGCGAAGTCCGAAGACACCGCATCGCTGGCATGCGAGGCGCTTTCGTTCAGGGCGTCGAGGGCGGCGCGCATGGTTGCCAGTTGCTCGGGGCTGCGACGTTGCGCGGCGAGGCCGGCGGATTCGACTTCGAGGCTGATGCGCAATTCGAGAATCGCCAGGACGTCACGCAGAGTGACGACAGTGGCCGGGTCGATGCGGAAACCGCTCGGGCTCGGTGTGTCGAGAACAAAGGTGCCGATGCCGTGGCGGGTTTCCACCTGACCGGCAGCCTGCAAACGGGAAATCGCTTCGCGCACCACAGTGCGGCTGACACCATGGGCTTCCATGATCGCCGACTCGGTGGGCAACTTGTCGCCACGCTTGAGCAGGCCATCGCGGATCTGCTCGCTCAACACCGTCACCAGTTCCTGGGCGAGGCTGCGGCGCTTGCGGGGGAGGCGCGGGGTGTCGATCAGCTTTTCCATGATTTGTATCTTGTCTCGAAAGTTCGGCTTGCGGCCATCATAGCTCAAGCGAGTTGTACGATCACCGCCCAGATCACATACCCTTTGTAGGAGTGAGCCTGCTCGCGATAGCGTTCTATCAGCCACATCCATGTTGAATTTATCGACGCTATCGCGAGCAGGCTCACTCCTACAGGGGTTGTGTGGGCGTCAGGCAGTCACGGGTTGCTCCACCAGACGCCCGCTGTCGATCCGCACATGCCGTGGATGGAATCGTTTCAAACTGCTTCGATGGCCGACGCTGACAATGCTCAACCCCGGAATCTCATCGATCAACGCCTGATAAAGCGTCGCCTCGTCCTCTTCATCCATCGCCGAAGTGGCTTCGTCCATGTACAGCCATTGCGGTGCATAGAGAAGTGCGCGGGCGAAGGCCAGGCGTTGCTGCTCGCCCGGCGAGAGCATGCGCTGCCAGTGATTGGCCTCATCCAGACGTCCAACCAGGTGCGGCAGACGGCAGGTTTCCAGTACTTGTGCATAACGCTCTGGCGCGTAGGTGTCGCCCGGTTGTGGATAACTCAGTGCCTCACGCAATGTACCGATGGGCAGATAAGGCTTCTGCGGCAGGAACAGATAACGCGCTGCCGGCAACCGGATATTGCCGTGCCCCGCCGGCCACAAATGCCCCATCGCCCGCAGCAGAGTGGACTTGCCGCTGCCGGAACGGCCGCTGAGCATCACTCGCTCACCCGCCTCCACGGTCAAATCGGCGTTGGTCAGCAGGTGACGACCGTCGGCCAGATCCAGGCCGAGGTCATGTACTTGCAATTCGCTGCCCTGATTCTGCACACCGATGGCGGGCACGCGCTCCTCGTTGTTGCTCATGGCATTGCGGAAACTCAGCAGACGATCGCAAGTGGCCCGCCACTCGGCCAGATCCTGGTAAGCGCTGATGAACCAACTGAAGTTCTCCTGCACATTGCCGAACGCCGAGTTGATTTGCATCAGCTCACCCAGCTCGATCTTGCCGCTGAAATACCGCGGCGCTGCAACGATGAACGGAAAAATGATTGCGATCTGGCCATAGCCCGAAGTGAAAAACGTCAGGCGCTTGGACACGCGCATGATGTCCCAGAAGTTATGCCAGACCAGTCCGAAGCGATTGCTCAAACGACGGTTTTCATTCGGCTCGCCGTTGTACAACGCGATGCTTTCAGCGTTTTCGCGTACCCGAACCATCGAAAAACGCAGGTCGGCTTCAAAGCGCTGCTGGTTGTTGTTCAAACCGATCAGACGTCTACCAATCAAGTGCGTCAGCCAACTGCCGACCGCCGCATAGACCAGTGCACACCAGAACATATAGCCGGGAATAGTGAAACCGAACACCTCGATGCTCCCGGACACACCCCACAGGATGATCGAAAACGACACCAGACTGACGACCGTACGGATCAAGCCCAAGCCCAGCGCCAGCGTGTTCGCGGTGAATTTATTAAGGTCTTCGGAAATTCGCTGATCGGGGTTATCGGTGTAACCGCCCTGCTCCAGCTGATAGTAATTCTTGTGTTCAAGCCAACGGGTGAAGTGCTTTTCGGTCAGCCATGCCCGCCAGCGAATGGTCAGCATCTGCGTCAGATATTGGCGATAAACCGCAGCGAGAATCGCCACAGCCGCAATACCGCAGAAGTACAGGATCAACTGGCAGAACGCCGCCTCGTCCTTTTTCTGCAGGGCGTTGTAGAAATCCTTGTACCAACTGTTCAGCCACACCGCGATCCATACGCTGAACAACGTCAGCGCGATCACGGCAATCAGCAATGTCCAGGCCTTGCCCTTCTCTTCGCTGCGCCAGTAAGGCGTGGTCATCGCCCAGACTTTGCGAAAAAACTGCCCGCGCACAGCATCGTTGACCGCGGAATATTCAGCGTTCTGATTCATGGATAAGGCTCGATAGAAAAAACAACAGACACGCGCCGATCATAGATGATCGGCGCGATTTATCGCGAGGGCAGGCGATAGTCGTTCAGCGCAGGTTCAGCGACGCACCGGACGTTTCTGCAGTTTGCGCTGCAGGGTGCGGCGGTGCATGCCCAGCGCTCGCGCCGTGGCGGAGATGTTGCCTTCGTGCTCGGTGAGCACGCGCTGGATGTGCTCCCATTGCAGACGGTCGACCGACATCGGGTTTTCCGGCACCAGACTGTCGAGGTCGGCGTGCTCGGACAGCAGCGCGGCCAGTACGTCGTCGGCATCGGCGGGTTTGCACAGATAGTTGCAGGCGCCGCGCTTGATCGCCTCGACCGCGGTGGCAATGCTCGAATAACCGGTGAGGATCACCACGCGCATTTCCGGGTCCAGCTCCAGCAGTTTGGGCAGCAGCACCAGGCCGGAATCGCCGTCCATTTTCAGGTCCAGCGCGGCGTAATCAGGCAGATCGGCCTGGGCGATGGTCAGGCCTTCTTCAGCGGAACCGGCGGTGCTGACGCGAAAGCCACGGCGGGCCATGGCACGGGCCATGACGCGGGTGAAGGTCGCGTCGTCGTCGACCAGCAGCAGATGCGGCAGTTCTTCGCCTTCGACTTGGATTTCGTCACTCATGTTGGTCTCCTCGGGCGCCGTGAGGCAGGCGCAGCTCGGTGAGCGTGCCGCCTTCCTCATGACTATAGAGTTTCACTGAGCCGCCGGCGCGTGTCACGCTGGCCTTGCTCAAAAACAGGCCCAGGCCGAAACCTTTGCCCTTGGTGGTAAAAAACGGTTTGCCGATCTGCTCGGCAATGGCCAGCGGCACACCGGCGCCGTGGTCGCGAATGCTGATGGTCAACGTTTCCGCATCCCAATCCAGCGTCACCTGGAGATTTTCCGGGCAGGCGTCAGCAGCGTTGTTCAGCAAATTAAGCAGCGCCTGAGTCAGATCCGGCGGCGGCGCCATGCGAGGCACCGTGCCCTGGCCGAGACGCTGGAAGCGATAACTGGCCTCCGGGCGCATCAGGTGCCAGCGGTTCAGCGCTTCGTCGAGCCAATCGGTGACGTCCTGCATCTCCACCGCCAGACGCCGGTTGGCCTCAGCGGCGCGGACCAGTTGCTGCAAGGTTTCCTTGCACAGCTTGACCTGATCCTGCAGCACTTTCAGATCGTCCTGTAGCAGTGCATCGGGGTGATCCTGCTGCATTTCCTTGAGCAACACGCTCATGGTCGCCAGCGGGGTGCCCAGCTCATGCGCCGCACCGGCAGCCTGGGTCGCAACGGCCAGCAACTGCTGATCGCGCAGACCTTCTTCGCGACGAATCGCGCGCAACTCTTCCTGCCGGCGCAGCTCTTCAGCCATGCGCGCGGCGAAGAATGTGATAACCGCAGCGGCGAGGGCGAAGCTCAGCCACATGCCGTAGATCTGCAGATTCTCACGGGCGACCGGCAAGGTTTCCAGCGGGTAGAAACGCGTCAGCATCACCGTGTACAGCGCCAGTGCGATGCCGGACAGAATCACCGAATAACGCCACGGCAACGTCACCGCCGCGATGGTCAGCGGCACCAGATAATAGGAAACGAACGGGTTGGTCGAGCCGCCGGAGAAATACAGCAGCGCACTGTGGATCACCAGATCGCAGGCCAGTTGCAGCGCATATTCAAGCTCGGTCACCGGCCACGACGTACGCAGGCGCACAGCCGTGAACACGCAGAGCAGAATCGAACAGCCAAGGGTCATCGCCAGCTGCACCCACGGCAATGGCAACAATTGCAGCCAGTACGCCAGGCCCACGGACCCGGCCTGCGCGGCCAGCACCAGGGTGCGGATGAAAGTCAGCCGCCAGAGGTTCTGGCGAGTGGCGGAAGTCAGTTGTACGGGGGCGAGCATGAGCTCTCCTGATGAGCGCTCCAGGCGGATCGCACGGAGTATAACCAAGGCGCGGGGTTCAGAGGCGAAAGTGCGGCAAACGACCACATGGCGCTGTCCGTAAATTCAAACGAGGCGATTTTTTGTTGCGGCATATCACCTGTGGCGAGGGAGCTTGCTCCCGCTGGCCTGCGAAGCAGGCCCGAACCCGGCTACCATGATCTTTCTGAAACAGCGCTGCTGCTGATTTTACGACTGCTGCGCAGCCGAGCGGGAGCAAGCTCCCTCGCCACAAAGGCACTGCCGCCCCACCAGGCCGATCTGTATCGAAGTTGTAACTGGGCGAACCGGATCATAGAAGTTAGAGTCTGATGGTTCACGCAGGCCGAGACCCAACACCTGCGCCTCATTCAAGGAGCCTTCATGCACACATTTCGCCGCAGCGCCGCCCTCCTCGCCCTGACCGTCGGCAGCGTCGCCAGCCTTCCGGCGCTGGCCGCCGATGAGCTGCACTACAACCAGATTTCCCTGCGCGCCGAAGTCAGCCAGGAAGTCGCCCGCGACCAGATGATCGTGACGCTCTACACCGAAGAGCAGAACACCGACCCGGCCAAACTCGCCGCCGCCATCAGCACCACCATGAACAAGGCCACCGCCCAGGCCAAACAGGTCAAAGACATCACCCTGCGCACGGGCAGCCGCAACAGTTATCCGATCTATGACACCAAAGGCCAGAAGATCACCGGCTGGCGCGAACGCGCCGAACTGCGCCTGGAAAGCACCGACTTCGCCGCCCTGTCCAAACTCACCGGCGAACTGCTGACCGACCTGAAAATGGGCGGCATGGACTTCGCCATCGCCGACCCGACCCGCAAGGCCAGTGAAGACCAATTGCTCAAAGAAGCCGTCACCGCCTTCAAGAACCGCGCGCAACTGGCCACCGATGCCTTGGGCGGCAAGGGCTATAAAATCGTCAACCTGAACCTCAACAGCAACGGTTATCCACAGCCGTACCTGCGTGCGCCGATGATGATGAAAGCAGCGGCCATGGATTCCGCCCCGGTGACACCGGAAGTTGAAGCCGGCACCAGCCAGGTCAGCATGACGGCTGATGGCGCGATTGAAGTGTTGATGCAGTGATTTGAGCTTGGCTCAATGCAGGACCGCCGATCGTTGAATGATCGGCGGTTTTTTTATGCCCGGGATTTGCTGTGGATGAACCACCCTCTTCGCGAGCAAGCTCGCTCCCACAGTTTGAAATGCGCTCACCTGTAGGAGTGAGCCTGCTCGCGATGAACGATAACGCGATCGTCAGGCCTGTGGATCAACCCGATCCAGCGCCCGATTCACCGCCAGCTCCGCGAGCATGATGATCTGCTGAATCGCCAGCGCCGTGTTGCGCTGCGGACGGCCGAGCTGATCGGCGAAATCGCTGGCCAGCGTGTTGGCTGACGCGAGGGATTCACAGGCATGAGCCAGCAGACTTTCGGTGTCGATGTCGGGCTGGATCAGAAACATCGTGCTGGGTGGATGGGGTTTGCTGGGTGCCGGGCAGAGATAGAAATCGAGGGCACGCTTGATGGCTTCGCGGTTTTTTGCGAGATCGTCGGCGCGCAGCGCGGCTTCGAGGGGGGTTGGGGTTTCTTCGGGTGGGTCGGGGACTGGCTTGGTCATTAAATAGCCCTACTTTGCTAAATGAACGCCATCACCTGCCGTTTCTCACGCGGCGAAGTGGGTGGCAGCTATGTGCGGGGTGAGAAACCGGAAAAATAGGAAAACCGGCCAGACCGAAGTCTGCCCGCACACAGCCGCCATATCGCTATTGCAGACAACTGAAGAGCTGGCGGCAATTATGCGGACATGCGCACTGAATCACTAATTTTCCGGGTTCTCACACCCGATCGCTGAACATCCAGCGACGACCCAAGCCTAGAGAGCGGACGTCCGACGGACAACCTGAAAACCTTGTGGGAAGGTTCGGGTTATTTGGCAGCGGATTTAAACAGCCAAAAGCAAACCCTCACCCTAACCCTCTCCCGGAGGAAGAGGAGACTGACCGAGGTGTTTGGCAGACCTGCGCCGACGTGGAATACCGAGCTGAATGCAAATATGCAGAAGATCACAAGCCCCTCACCCTAACCCTCTCCCAGAGGGAGAGGGGACTGACCGAGGTGTTTGGCAGACCTGCGCCGACGTGGAATACCCAGCTGAATGCAAATATGCAGAAGATCAAAAGCCCCTCACCCTAGCCCTCTCCCGGAGGGAGAGGGGACTGACCGAGGTGATTGCGAGAGCTACGCCGACGTGAGGTACCGAGTCGAATGCAGGTTTTGAACACCACCCAAATCGGCCCCCTCTCCCTCGGGAGAGGGCTGGGGTGAGGGGCAGCAACAACACAAATCAAAAGCCGGCCCCCCACGCTTTTCACCACTCAATAGGCCGAGTGCCAGCTCGCCTGCTCTTGATCTTGATCCACGGGCGACAGGTAGCCTGACACGGAGGGGTTTGTAAAAAAAGTGAGTCGCCGTCAGGGCGAAACCCTAAGCCGCCATTACCGCAGCAACGGATATGCCCCCAATCAAAAAAACGCTCAGATATACCGAGATAGACACTCCCCCAAGAAAAACGATATTTCCGAAGCCCCCCAAACCCCAGCTACCCTGAACCAATAACCACCGCCAATTCCCCGGGGACTCCATGCCAAGATCCACCCTCAAACCGCTCTTGATCTCCCTGGCCCTTGCCGCCACCGCACCGATCGCCAACGCCGCCACAACCCTCGTCTACTGCTCCGAAGCCAGCCCCGCCGGCTTCGACCCGAGCCAATACACCAGTGGCACCGACTTCGACGCCTCCGCCGAAACCGTCTTCAATCGCCTCACCCAATTCCAGCGCGGCGGTACTGACATCGAGCCTGGCCTGGCGACCAAATGGGACGTCTCCAGCGACGGCCTGCACTACACCTTCCACCTGCGCGAAGGGGTGAAATTCCACACCACCGACTACTTCACCCCGACCCGCGACTTCAATGCCGACGACGTCCTGTTCACCTTCCAGCGCCTGCTCGACCCGGACAACGCTTTCCGCAAGGCCTACCCCGCCGAATCCCCCTACTTCACCGACATGGGCCTGAACACCACGATCCAATCGGTGGAAAAACTCGACGACCACACCGTGCGCTTCAACCTCAACAACGTTGATGCAGCCTTCGTACAGAACCTCGCCATGAGCTTCGCCTCGGTACAATCGGCCGAATACGCCGCACAACTGTTGAAGGACGGCAAAGCCGCCGACCTCAACCAGAAACCGGTCGGCACCGGTCCGTTCGTGTTCAAGCGCTATCAGAAGGATTCCCAGATCCGCTACGCCGCGAACAAGGCCTACTGGAAACCCGAAGACGTGAAAATCGACAACCTGATTTTCTCGATCACACCCGATGCCGCCGTGCGCCTGCAGAAGCTCAAGGCCGGTGAATGCCAGGTCAGCGGTTACCCGCGCCCGGCCGATATCGAGGTGATGGAAAAAGACCCGAACCTGCGCGTGCTCAAACAGGCCGGATTCAACCTTGGCTTCCTCGCCTACAACACTACCCATCCGCCGCTTGATCAGCTCAAGGTGCGTCAGGCGCTGGACATGGCCATCGACAAACCGGCAATCATCAAGGCGGTTTACCAGGGCGCCGGCCAACTGGCGCAGAACGCTTTGCCACCCGCGCAATGGTCGTTCGATCCGAACATAAAAGACGCGCCTTACGACCCGGTCAAAGCCAAGGCGCTACTCAAGGAAGCCGGGGTTGCACCCGGTACAACCATCAACCTGTGGGCGATGACAGTGCAGCGCGCCTCGAACCCTAATGCGCGGATGTCGGCGCAGATGATCCAGCAGGACTGGGACAGGATCGGCATCAAGGCCAACATCGTCAGCTATGAATGGGGCGAGTACATCAAGCGGGCCAAGAATGGCGAACATGACGCCATGATCTACGGCTGGACCGGCGACAACGGCGACCCGGACAACTGGCTCGGCGTGCTTTACAGCTGCGCGGCCGTCAAAGGCAGCAACTATGCGAAATGGTGCGATCCCGCCTACGACAAACTGGTGCAGCAGGCCAAAGTGGCCACGGATAAAGCGCAACGGGTAAAACTGTATCAACAGGCGCAACTGATCCTTAAACAGCAAGTGCCGATCACGCCGATCGCCAACTCCACGGTCTTCCAGCCGTTGCGCAAAGAGGTCACTGACTTCCGTATCAGTCCTTTCGGTCTAACCCCTTTTTATGGCGTGGGTATAAATAAGTAACACCCAGCCCCAAGGCGGCGCGCAGAACATGACTACCGCACCGTTTTGGGGCTCGGTTTGCACCTTAAAAACCACCCGCAAACGGTCAAATGCGTCAAAAGTTACACGGATGCGACATTAAGGTACGTACGTGCCACCGTTTAACGCCGCCGACCGCTCTGGATCTTGCATTGGGTATGGGCCCTGCATAAGTATCCGCAGGCACGACTCACGAGGTCGTACCTCACTACTAAAAAATGACAACAAATCATGAGGCCAACATGCTTAAACACGCGGTCATTCCGTTTCTAGTCGGCGCAGGCTTGTTAGCCTCCGCACCTTTCGCCACCGCTGCGACTAACCTGGTGTTCTGCTCCGAAGGGAGCCCGGCCGGTTTTGATCCAGGCCAGTACACCACCGGAACCGACTTCGACGCCTCAGCCGAAACCATGTTCAACCGCCTGACCCAGTTCGAGCGCGGCGGCACCGCCGTGATTCCTGGTCTGGCGACCAAGTGGGACATTTCCGACGATGGCCTGACTTACACCTTCCACCTGCGCGAAGGCGTCAAGTTCCACACCACCCCGTATTTCAAGCCGACCCGTGAATTCAACGCCGACGACGTGCTGTTTACGTTCAACCGCATGATCAACAAGGACGACCCGTTCCGTAAGGCGTACCCGACCGAATTCCCGTACTTCACCGACATGGGGATGGACACCAACATCACCAAGATCGACAAAGTCGATGACCACACCGTCAAGTTCACGCTGAAAGAAGTCGACGCCGCGTTCATCCAGAACCTGGCCATGAGCTTCGCTTCGGTACAGTCCGCCGAATATGCCGCCCAGTTGCTCAAGGATGGCAAAGCCGCCGACATCAACCAGAAGCCGATCGGCACTGGCCCGTTCGTGTTCAAGAGCTACCAGAAAGACTCGAACATCCGTTACACCGGCAACAAGGATTACTGGAAGCCTGAAGACGTGAAGATCGACAACCTGATCTTCGCCATCACCACCGACCCGTCGGTGCGTATCCAGAAGCTGAAAAAGAACGAGTGCCAGGTCACCCTGTTCCCGCGTCCGGCCGATCTGAAAGCGCTGAAAGAAGACAAGTCGCTGAAGATGCCGGATCAGGCCGGCTTCAACCTTGGCTACATCGCCTACAACGTGATGGACAAGGTCAAGGGCAGCAACGAGGCCAACCCGCTGGCTGACCTGCGCGTTCGCCAGGCGCTGGACATGGCCGTGAACAAGCCGCAGATCATCGATTCGGTTTACCAGGGCGCTGGCCAGCTGGCCGTCAACGCCATGCCGCCGACCCAGTGGTCCTACGACACCACCATCAAAGACACCAAGTACGATCCTGAGAAAGCCAAGCAGCTGCTCAAGGAAGCCGGCGTCAAGGAAGGTACCGAAATCGTTCTGTGGGCGATGCCGGTGCAGCGTCCGTACAACCCTAACGCCAAACTGATGGCTGAGATGCTCCAGTCCGACTGGGCCAAGATCGGCTTGAAAGTGAAGATCACCAGCTACGAATGGGGCGAGTACATCAAGCGTTCCAAAGGTGGCGAGAACCAGGCCATGATCATTGGCTGGAGCGGTGACAATGGTGATCCGGACAACTGGCTCAACGTGCTGTTTGGCTGCGACTCGCTGAGCGGCAACAACTTCTCCAAGTGGTGCGACAAGAAGTTCGACGGACTGGTGAAAGAAGCCAAACGTACCACCGACCAGGGCAAGCGCACCGAGCTGTACAAACAGGCGCAACACGTCCTTAAAGATGCAGTCCCAATGACACCTATCGCTCACTCGACGGTGTATCAACCCATGCGCGCCAACGTGCAGGATTTCAAGATCAGCCCATTTGGCCTGAATTCCTTCTACGGCGTCAGCGTCAGCAAGTAAGACATTGCAGCGGCGGCGTTTCTGACGTCGCCGTTGCTTTATCTACCGGGAAAAAAGGAAAAGGCCTACACCCAAATCCGCCGCAGATGATTGCTTCGGTATAGGCGCGTCGACTTTTCCTACGAGCATTAAGGCAATTACGTATTTACTGCCAGCAGCACGGTGCCTACCGTCGCGTACTGACCAGTGTCTGCGTGGGCGACCGGTTTTGCCGTACGTATTGGATTGAGCTCAATGCGGCCAAAAAGTCCCGGGATCGGGCCGAGGCGCATTGCACAACACTAAAAAAGAGGGAGCGTCATGCGCCATACCTTGTTTTTTTCCGCACTGTTGGGCGCCGGCCTGTTGGCCGCCACGTCTGCAAGCTACGCCGCCAGCGACAGCCTGGTGTTTTGCTCGGAAGGCAGTCCGGCGGGTTTCGATACCGCGCAATACACGACGGCCACTGACAACGACGCCGCCGAGCCGCTGTACAACCGTCTGGTCGAGTTCGAAAAGGGCGCGACCAACGTCGTACCGGGTCTGGCGACCCAATGGGACATTTCCGAAGATGGCCTGAAATACACCTTTCACCTGCGTGAAGGCGTGAAATTTCATACAACCCCTTACTTCAAGCCGAGCCGCGATTTCAACGCCGACGACGTGTTGTTCACGTTCAATCGCATGCTCGACGCGCAACAGCCGTTCCGTAAGGCCTACCCCACCGAGTTTCCGTACTTCAACGGGATGAGCCTGAACAAGAACATCGCCAAGGTCGAAAAGACCGGGCCGCTGACCGTGGAGTTCACGCTCAACAGCGTCGACGCCGCGTTCATCCAGAACATCGCCATGAGTTTCGCCTCGATTCTGTCCGCCGAATACGCCGACAAGTTGCTGGCCGACGGCAAGCCGAGCGACATCAACCAGAAGCCGATCGGCACCGGGCCGTTCGTGTTCAAGAGCTACCAGAAAGACTCGAACATCCGCTACACCGGCAACCCGCAGTACTGGGATCCGAGCCGGGTCAAACTGAAGAACCTGATTTTCGCGATCAACACCGACGCCTCGGTCCGCGTGCAGAAACTCAAGGCCAACGAGTGCCAGATCACCCTGCACCCGCGCCCTGCCGACGTTGAAGCGCTGAAAACCGATCCGAAGCTGCAACTGATTACCAAGCCTGGCTTCAACCTCGGCTACATCGCCTACAACGTGCGCCACAAGCCGTTCGATCAATTGGAAGTACGTCAGGCGCTGGACATGGCGGTGAATAAACAGGGGATTCTCAACGCTGTTTATCAGGGCGCCGGCCAACTGGCCGTCAACGCCATGCCGCCTACCCAGTGGTCCTACGACGACACCATCAAGGACGCCGCCTACAACCCGGAAAAAGCCAAAGAGCTGCTCAAGGCTGCCGGTGTGAAAGAAGGCACCGAGATCACCCTGTGGGCGATGCCGGTGCAGCGCCCGTACAACCCGAACGCCAAACTGATGGCCGAAATGCTCCAGTCCGACTGGGCCAAGATCGGTCTGAAAGTGAAGATCGTCAGCTACGAATGGGGCGAGTACATCAAGCGCACCAAGAACGGCGAGCATGACATCAGCCTGATCGGCTGGACCGGTGACAATGGGGATCCGGACAACTGGCTGGGCACGCTGTACAGCTGCGACGCGATCGGTGGCAACAACTACTCCATGTGGTGCGATCCGGCGTACGACAAGCTGATCAAACAGGCCAAAGTCGTCACCGATCGTGATCAGCGCACCGAGCTTTATAAACAGGCCCAGCAATTGCTTAAACAGCAAGTGCCGATCACGCCTGTCGCCCACTCGACGGTCAACCAGCCGTTAAGCACCAGGGTCGAAGGGTTCAAAGTCAGCCCGTTCGGCCGCAATGTGTTCTCGGGTGTCAGTATCGATTAAACCAACCGATTAGCCGCAATGCTGAGGGGAGCCGTCTACTCCCCTCACGCAAGCGCTTTGCCGAAATTCGCCAATCCGGCCTTTTGCAAACGTTTGCGATGTGTGAACGAGTTCTAAACCAATAACCGGCATACCAAAAAAAGCCGGGATAAAAAGAAAGTAAAGGAGCTTCACCCATGAAACTGAGCAGCACCGCGATACTGGCCTTGGCCATCAGCAGCATCACCGCCACGGCTTATGCGGAAACCCAGAGTCAGGCGTTTACCCCGGTAACGGTCAACGAGAAGAGCGCCCAGGCCGAAGCCACCGGCTTCCTCGAAGGGCAATCGATCAGCGGTTCGACCCGTAACTGGTACGCCAACGAACAACTCAAGCGTGGCGGCAAGTTCGCTTACCGCAAGAACGGCCAGTCGACCGAAACCGATCGCCGGATCAACTGGGTGCAAGGCACGATCATCAAGTACAACTCGGGCTTCACCGAAGGTACTGTCGGCTTCAGCACCGAAGTGGCTGCCTACAATGCAATCGCCCTTGAGCGCGACCGCGAGAACCTCGCCGCGAACAACGGCGGCGCTCCGGGCACCCGCCCAGGCGCGGGCAACAACCGTACCCTGACCCGTGAAGGCGGTGACGCGGTAGGCCAGTGGAGCAAGCTGGGCCTGGCCAACGTCAAGGCGCGCATCTCCAACACCACCCTGACCGCCGGCCGCATGAACTTCAGCAGCCCGCAAGTCGATGTGATCGGTAACCGTCCGCTGCCATCGAGCTTCGAAGGTATCGCGATCCACAGCGAAGAGCTGAACAACCTGGCGTTCGACGTCGCCACCTTCGACCGCGTTTCGCCACGTACCGAAGAAAGCCTGAGCAAATTCCGCTCGGAATACGGTGACATCAACGCCGAAGCCGATCACGTCAACACCGCCGGTATCTCTTACCAGCCGTTCGCCAGCCTGACCACCAGCCTGTGGGGCACCCAGGCCGAAGACCTGTGGAACCAGTACTACTTCGGCGCCACCCACGTGCTGGGCGATAGCTCGGTGCTGAGCCTGACCACCGGCCTGAACTACTACAAGACCGTCGACGAAGGCAAAAAACTGCTGGGGGACATCGATAACGACACCTACTCGCTGTCGTTCGGCCTGACGCATCAGGCGCACACCGTGACCTTCTCCTATCAGGAAGTGAACGGTAACGAGTACTTCGACTACCTGCACGAAACCAACGGTATCTACCTGGCCAACTCCCTGCTCTCGGACTTCAACGGCCCGAACGAGAAATCCTTCCAGGTTTCCTACGGCATCAACATGGCTGAATACGGCGTGCCTGGCCTGAAATTCAACATCTACCAGGCACGCGGCTGGGGCATCGACGGCACTCACTACAAGGGTGGCGGCTACGATGGCGTGCAGGCGATGGACGGCGAACACCACTATGAATACGGCGTCGGTGCAGCCTATGCAGTACAAAGCGGCCCGCTCAAAGCCACGACGATTCGCGGCACCTACACCGCGCACCGTGCCAGCGAAAACCAGGCTGACGGCAGCATCAACGAGTTCCGTCTCGTGACCACCATCCCGTTCAACATTCTGTAAAAACGCAACCGGCGGCTGACTCATGATGAGTCGGCCGTTCGGTTTTCTGTCTTCAACCGATTGCAGAGGGTTATCGATGAAAATGCTTCCCCTACGTGCGGCCATCGCGGCTGCGTTGCTGAGTGTCGCTGTCGGCGCCTCGGCCAAACCCTTGGTGGTCTGCACCGAAGCCAGCCCGGAAGGCTTCGATATGGTCCAGTACACAACTGCAGTCACGGCGGACGCTGTGGCCGAAACCATCTTCAACCGGCTCGCCGATTTCAAGCCCGGCACCACTGAAGTGATCCCGGCACTTGCCGACTCCTGGGACATCAGTGAAGACGGCCTGAGCTACACGTTCCACCTGCGCAAAGGCGTCAAGTTTCACACCACCGAATATTTCAAGCCGACCCGCGACATGAATGCCGACGACGTGGTCTGGAGCTTCCAGCGCCAGCTGGACCCGAATCACCCGTGGCACAAACTGTCGAGCGTGGGCTTCCCGTACTTTGAGAGCATGGGCTTCAAGGAACTGCTGAAAAGCGTCGAGAAAATCGACGACAACACGGTCAAGTTCACCCTGACCCGCCGCGAAGCGCCGTTCCTCGCCGACCTCGCCATGGCGTTCTCGTCGATCTACCCGGCCGAATACGCCGACCAGTTGCTCAAGGCCAACAAGGCCGGCGACCTCAACAACAAGCCGATCGGCACCGGTCCGTTCATCTTCCAGCGCTACGCCAAGGATGCCCAGGTACGCTTCAAGGCCAACCCGGATTATTTCCGTGGCAAGCCACCGGCCGACGCGTTGATCCTGGCGATTGCTACCGACAACAACGTGCGTCTGCAGAAGCTCAAGGCCAACGAATGTCAGGTCGCCCTGTATCCGAAACCGGATGACATCCCGAGCATCAAGAAAGACAGCAACCTGAAAGTCGACGAGCTCGACGCGATGACCGTTTCGTACGTCGCGATGAACACTCAGCACAAGTACATGAGCGATGTGCGTGTGCGCAAAGCCATCGACATCGCGTTCGACAAGGAAGCCTACGTCAACGCGCTGTTCGGCAAGGGCAACGCGTCGGTGGCGGTCAACCCGTACCCGCCTACCCTGCTCGGCTACAACCATGACCTGAAGAACCCGCCACGCGACCTCGATGCAGCGCGCAAGCTGCTCAAGGAAGCCGGGGTTCCGGAAGGCACCACGTTTACCCTGTTCACCCGTAACGGCGGCGGTCCGACCAACCCCAATCCGATGCTCGGCGCACAAATGATGCAGGCTGACCTGGCGAAAGTCGGGATCAAGATCGACATCCGCGTCATGGAATGGGGCGAGATGCTCAAGCGCGCCAAGGCCGGCGAGCACGACATGGTCTCGGCCGGATGGGCGGGCGACAACGGCGACCCGGATAACTTCCTGACGCCTATGCTCAGTTGCGAGGCCGCCAAGAACGGCGAAAACTACGCACGCTGGTGCAACGAGAAATTCCAGGCACTGCTGGATGAAGCACGGGCTAAAGTAGATCCGGCCGAACGCGCCGCGCTCTACGAACAGGCTCAAGTGCTGTTTAATCAGGACCAGCCATGGATCAGCATGGCCCATACTCGGATGTTCACTGCAATGCGCAAAAATGTAGAGGGCTACCACATCAGCCCTCTCACCACTAATAACTTCGCCACCACCCAGGTGAAGTAGATAAGAAACGCCCGGCGTCCCTGACCTGAGGGACGCCGGACACGCCTAACCGGCTGATGAGGTACCACACAAGATGTTTAGTTTTATTGCCCGCCGACTGGGGTTGTTGATCCCCACGTTTTTCGGCATCACCTTGCTGACTTTCGCGTTGATTCGCATGATTCCGGGCGACCCCGTGGAAGTGATGATGGGCGAACGTCGGGTCGACCCCGAAATGCACGCTCAGGCAATGGAACGCCTGGGGCTGAACAAGCCGCTGTATGCCCAGTATCTGGACTACATCGGCAAACTGGCCCAGGGCGATCTCGGTGAGTCGTTGCGTACCCGTGAAAGTGTGTGGACCGAGTTCACCTCTCTTTTCCCGGCGACCCTGGAACTGTCCATGGCCGCCCTGCTGTTCGCTGGCATTCTCGGGCTCTTGGCCGGGGTGATCGCGGCACTCAAACGAGGATCGCTGTTCGACCACGGGGTGATGGGCATCTCCCTCGCGGGCTACTCGATGCCGATCTTCTGGTGGGGCCTGATCCTGATCATGTTCTTCTCGGTGAGCCTGGGCTGGACCCCGGTTTCCGGGCGCATCGACCTGCTGTATGACATCGAGCCGAAAACCGGCTTCATGCTGATCGACACGCTGCTGGCCGATGACGTCGGCGCGTTCTTCGACGCCCTGCATCACCTGATCCTGCCAGCCATCGTACTCGGCACCATTCCGCTGGCGGTGATCGCGCGGATGACCCGTTCGTCGATGCTCGAAGTGCTGCGCGAAGATTACATCCGCACCGCCAAGGCCAAAGGCCTGTCGCCGTCGCGCGTGGTGTTCGTGCATGGTCTGCGCAACGCTCTGATTCCGGTGCTGACCGTGGTCGGCCTGCAAGTCGGCACGTTGCTGGCCGGTGCGGTGCTGACCGAAACCATTTTCTCCTGGCCCGGCATCGGTAAATGGCTGATCGAAGCCATCGGCGCCCGGGACTATCCGGTGGTGCAAAACGGCATCCTGTTAATCGCCTGCCTGGTGATTCTGGTCAACTTCGTGGTGGATATCCTCTACGGCTTTGCCAACCCACGCATCCGTCATCAGCGCTGAGGTCAATACCCATGAGCACTCCAACTTCCTCAGTAGCCACCGCCACGTCCGCCGTGGATCAAAGCCTGCTGTACCCGTCACCGTACAAAGAATTCTGGCAAGCGTTCTCGAAAAACAAGGGCGCGGTTGCCGGCCTGCTGTTCATGCTGCTGATCATTTTCTGCGCGATCTTCGCGCCGTGGGTCGCGCCGCATAACCCGAGCGAGCAATACCGTGACTTCCTGCTGACGCCGCCGGCGTGGCTCGAAGGCGGGCAGATGCAGTTCCTGCTCGGCACCGACGAACTTGGCCGTGACCTGCTGTCGCGTCTGATCCAGGGCTCGCGCCTGTCGCTGCTGATCGGTTTGTCGTCGGTGGTGATGTCGCTGATTCCCGGGATCCTGCTGGGTCTGTTCGCCGGTTTCTTCCCGAAAGTGGTCGGCCCGACCATCATGCGTCTGATGGACATCATGCTGGCCCTGCCGTCGCTGCTGCTGGCTGTGGCGATCGTCGCCATCCTCGGCCCTGGCCTGATCAACACCGTGATCGCGATTGCCGTGGTTTCCCTGCCGTCCTACGTGCGTCTGACCCGTGCTGCCGTGATGGGCGAATTGAACCGCGATTACGTCACCGCCGCGCGTCTGGCCGGTGCCGGTCTGCCGCGTCTGATGTTCATCACCGTGCTGCCCAACTGCATGGCGCCGCTGATCGTGCAGGCGACCCTGAGCTTCTCCTCGGCAATTCTCGATGCCGCCGCACTGGGCTTCCTCGGTCTCGGCGTACAACCGCCAACCCCCGAGTGGGGCACCATGCTGGCCTCGGCCCGCGACTACATCGAACGCGCCTGGTGGGTCGTAAGTCTGCCTGGTTTGACCATTTTGCTCAGCGTGCTGGCAATCAACTTGATGGGCGACGGCCTGCGCGATGCGCTGGACCCGAAACTCAAGAACGCCGCCTGAGGAGATTCAAATGTCACTGCTAGAAATCAAGAATCTCAACGTCCGCTTCGGCGACAAGACCGCCACGCCGGTGGTCGACGGCCTCGACCTGAAAGTCGACAAAGGCGAAGTACTGGCCATCGTTGGCGAGTCGGGTTCGGGTAAATCCGTGACCATGATGGCGCTGATGGGTCTGATCGAGCATCCCGGCATCGTCACCGCCGACTCACTCAGCTTCGACGGCAAGGACATGCTCAAACTGAGCAATCGTCAGCGTCGGCAGATCGTTGGCAAAGACCTGTCGATGGTTTTCCAGGACCCGATGACCGCGCTGAACCCGAGCTACACCGTCGGTTTCCAGATCGAAGAAGTACTGCGCCTGCACCTGAAAATGTCCGGCAAGCAAGCGCGCAAGCGTGCCATCGAACTGCTGGAAAAAGTTGAAATCCCGGGCGCCGCCAGCCGTATGGACGCCTACCCGCATCAACTGTCTGGCGGTATGAGCCAGCGTGTTGCGATCGCCATGGCGATCGCCGGCGAGCCGAAACTGCTGATCGCCGACGAACCGACCACGGCCCTCGACGTGACGATTCAGGCGCAGATCATGGATCTGCTGCTGGCGTTGCAGAAAGAGCAGAACATGGGCCTGGTGCTGATCACCCACGACCTCGCCGTCGTTGCCGAAACCGCTCAGCGCGTCTGCGTGATGTACGCCGGCCAGGCCGTTGAAGTCGGCCAGGTGCCGCAACTGTTCGACATTCCGGCGCACCCGTACAGCGAAGCATTGCTCAAGGCGATTCCCGAGCACAGCCTCGGCGCCTCGCGTCTGTCGACCCTGCCGGGCATCGTCCCGGGCCGCTACGACCGTCCGCAGGGTTGCCTGCTGTCGCCGCGCTGCCCGTACGTGCAGGACAACTGCCGCACCCAGCGTCCGGGCCTCGATCCGAAAGCCAACAGCCTCGCCCGCTGCTTCTACCCGCTGAACCAGGAGGTGGCGTAATGGCCGTCGTACTTACCGCCCGCGACCTGACCCGTCACTATGAAGTCTCCCGTGGCCTGTTCAAGGGCCACGCCACCGTGCGCGCGCTCAACGGCGTGTCGTTCGAACTGGAAGCCGGCAAGACCCTCGCCGTGGTGGGTGAATCGGGCTGCGGCAAATCCACCCTCGCCCGCGCCCTGACGCTGATTGAAGAGCCATCGTCGGGCTCGCTGCAGATCGCCGGCCAGGAAGTTGCCGGCGCCGACAAGGCCGAGCGCAAGCAACTGCGCAAAGACGTGCAGATGGTGTTCCAGAGCCCGTATGCGTCGTTGAACCCACGGCAGAAAATCGGTGATCAACTGGCCGAGCCGCTGCTGATCAACACCAAACTGTCGGCCACTGAGCGTCGCGAGAAAGTCCAGGCGATGATGAAGCAGGTCGGCTTGCGTCCCGAGCATTACCAGCGCTATCCGCACATGTTCTCCGGTGGTCAGCGTCAGCGTATCGCCCTCGCGCGGGCCATGATGCTGCAGCCGAAAGTGCTGGTGGCAGACGAACCGACTTCGGCGCTGGACGTGTCGATTCAGGCCCAGGTGCTCAACCTGTTCATGGACCTGCAGCAGGAGTTCAACACTGCCTACGTGTTCATCTCGCACAACCTCGCGGTGGTGCA
Source organism: Pseudomonas sp. HN2 (assembly GCF_020736465.1). Lineage (NCBI taxonomy): Bacteria > Pseudomonadati > Pseudomonadota > Gammaproteobacteria > Pseudomonadales > Pseudomonadaceae > Pseudomonas > Pseudomonas sp. HN2. The sequence goes on along the minus strand of NZ_CP085885.1, from coordinate 948,908 downwards.
GCACGTGGCCGATGATGTGATGGTGATGTATCTGGGTCGCCCGGTTGAACTGGGTCCGAAGAACGACATCTACGAGCGCCCGCTGCACCCGTACACCCAGGCGCTGCTGTCAGCGACCCCGACCATTCACCCGGATCCGCACAAGCCGAAAATCAAGATCGTCGGCGAACTGCCCAACCCGCTGAACCCGCCACCGGGTTGCGCATTCCACAAGCGCTGCCCGTACGCAACCGAGCGTTGCAGCACGGAAGAACCGCTGTTGCGTGAACTGGATAACCGGCAGGTGGCTTGCCACTACGCCGAGCAGTTCCTCGACGGCGCGGCGTAAGCCACAGCAAAACCTGTAGGAGCTGACGAGTGCAACGAGGCTGCGATCTTTTGATTTTCAGAATCAAGATCAAAAGATCGCAGCGTTCCGCAGCTCCTACAGGGGATTTGCGTCGAACCAGAGTTAACCAAACCCCTTCCACCTCGATTGCGCATCAATCGAGGCAGAAGGGGTTTTTCTTTGCCCGGTGAATTACGTCTGGCTATCGCCTTCATCATCCGGGTCATCGGTGTCCGGCTCGTCAGTGGTCGAGTCGTCATCATCGGCGCTGCCGCCCTGATTCATATCCCCCGGCTCCGCCTCGGACTTGGCGAGCATCAGCCCGCTATGCCCGACCTGGCCGTTGAACGCCTGTGAATCGTGATCCTCGCACTCGGCCCAGGCCGTTGCAGTGCCGAGGGACAGCATCACCATCACTTTCAACAACATCAAAATCCGTAGCAATCTGCTTTTCATGGCCGACTCCATCCTGTTGCGCTAAGACATGCTTGCCGGACTGGCTTCGTGTGAAATCTAGTCGCGATCCGCCCGGCTCACCACTTAGGACGCGGCGACGCGGAAAGAAATGCCCTGGAGCCACAGATTGCTTTCGAATAACAGTAATAACCGATGCAGCTAAGCGGCTCGCGTGGCCTGCCAAGTCAGTGGAATGGAGAGCAGCACCAGCAGCGCACTCATCAACCACACGCTGTGCCCGCCAAACTGGCCGTAGAGCTGACCGCTGAGCACCGGCGACAATAGCGCGCTGGCACTCCAGCTCATAAAGAACAAGCCGAAGTACTGACCGCTTTTGCCGCTCTGCGCAAAGTGCATCGCCAGTACATTCAACGGCGGCATGAACAAGGCCTCGCCCAAGGTCCATATCAGTGTCGACAGACAGACAAAAGCCAACCCGGAACCGAACGGCAACATGCCCAGCCCACAGGCCAACAGCACGCTGCCGACAAGCATCTGCCAACGTGAGCCCCAGCGTTCGACCGAGTGCGACAGCGGGATCTGCAGCGCGATCACCAACAGCGCATTGAGCCCGAACTGCCAACCGATCGCCTCTGTGCTCAGGTGGTAGTAGTCACGCAGATAATTGCCCAGCGTGCTGTAGACCGTGTCGAACGCAATGCCGAGCACGGCCGTCGCCGCCAGCAGCCAGAGGAACGGCTTGTCGCGAAGCGGCACGCTTGAGCCATCGGCGGATTCGTCTTCAAGCACCAGCACCGGCCGCCGCCACGTCGTGCGCACGAACCACAGCAGCGCCAGCATGGTCATCGCCGCACTGACAAAAAACACCCATCGAAAATCCGCCTGCGCCAACACCCCACCCGCCACCCCGGCAGCCGCCATGCCCAGATTGCGCGCCACCCGACTCAATGCTTGCGCCCGCGAGCGCTGCGCAACTTCGCAATATTCCATGATCAGCCGCTGGTGCAACGTGCGAATCGCCCCGTCGATGACTCCGCTGAGCAGCAACAAACCGGCCAGCCACGGCACCTGCGTCACCAGCCCCAACAGCACCAGCACCCACACCGAAACGAAAAACAGCGCCGCCGTCAGCCGCGCCGTGCGCACGTGATCACTGAGCCAACCGCCAAGCATCGAACCAACCAACAACCCCGCGCCATACGCCGAGAGCAACCAGCCGACGGTTTCAATCGCCAACCCCAGTTCCTGACGCAGGTACAACGCCATGAACAGCTTGACCATGGCGCTGAGGCGATTGATGAACAAAAGCGCTGCGAGGACCCAGGCCATGGGGGTGAAATAGCCGTTGGGGTGCAACAGATGAGTCAGTCCTTTGAGCATGTAACGTCCGCTGTGGGCGAGGGTTCGCTGAACAGTAGACGGGTTGGATTGGAATGTCGTGGGGGTGAGGTTTTGAAATGTAAAAGCAGAGCTGGGCTACGCTCGCGAAGCAAACAACTGACGGAAATTTCCTCAAACGCCACTCAACCCAGGTAATTCGCCAGTGCCGCAAAGTCATCGGGTAAGGTATCGCTGCACATTTGAACAAAGGCTGCTGCAATGGACCTGTCAAAGACTTTGCTGGATCTCGAACAATCACTGCTATCGCGAGCTGTTCGAAGCGATGCCAAAGAGCTTTCGCAATTGATCGCAGATGACTTTGTCGAGATTGGTGCTCGCGGCGTTAAATGGTCGAAGGCAGAAGTCATCGAGCAATTGCCAAAACAGTCCTTTACGCAGCGCACCATCAGTCAATTCAGCAGTAGTTATCTGTCGGACGACATTACGCTGGTGACCTATCACTGCCAGAACATGGATATGGCTCGAGGTGTCACCGTCAATACGCTGCGTAGCTCGATCTGGCGCAAACAGGGCGAACAGTGGCACATGGTCTTTCATCAGGGAACAATTCTACTCGAGTAATAATATAAGGACGGCTCAGAGCTCGGGCGCACCGAGCCTCGATGGTTGAAAACCCTTGGATAATCTGGTTTTGCTGGCGCGGTTGGCTAATTGCGAATTATGGTTTCTCTTGCAGTCAGATCCATCTCCCCCTCAACCGTTCTCGTACGATTATCGTGATCATTCTTCGCAACAAAGTTGAGTTTCGTTTGCACGCATTGCTGGTCCTCAGACTTACTCATGAGTAACTGCTGAATCGTTTAACTGTCAACAATGACAGTGGATGGCAGTGGAACGGGGGTGTTACAAACCTCTTTGTGCTTGCCCTATAAGCGCCAACTCAGGAGATCACCATGACAAACAAAGGCGTAGCAACATTTACCGCAAAAAAAAACTCTGGCACTTCTAAGGAGCCTTTGTATTTTCGATCAAAGACAATTGATAACGAACTTAACTTTGCAGCCGTTTATTTAACGGACGAGATATATGCAATATCCTTCTGGCTGCACCATCTAGATGATATCAAAGCCGGCAAAACCTGCGATCTAGTAGAGAGGGGACCTGATAGAGAGGCCAGTGTCATTTATAAGGAGTCCGCCACCGACGATCAATGGCTCGTCAATTCAGGAGGAATAAAAATTGAATACTACGACTTGGCCGGGGAAATCGTAAAAGCCTCTTTTGAGTTTTCAGTTACCTCAACGACTGGAGTTGTAAGCTTAATCACTGGCTACGTTAGCATTGATGGATTCCTCCAATTAGTGCCTTCGGACATACAAGAGAAATTAAAAAACATGGGATAAAGAATTTAATGAAAAAAGGGGCGAAACCCAATAAGGCTTCGCCTCGTATATAAAGTCGAACGTTTTAAAAACCAAGGCCTGCACCACGGGGCTTTTGAAATACGACGGCTGACAGGCCGCCTTCGCGAGCAGGCTCGCTCCCACAGAAAAGCAAAGCAGCGAAGCCGCACCACTCAACAATGAGCGTTAGCTCGAGTGCTCTTGATCCACGGGAAACGTCGGAAGGCTGAGCGGATCGGTTCCGCAGCGAAGGAACCCGAGCCTGCGAGGGCCGAACGCAGGAGCAAGCCTTTTGGGGTATCTTTTTGGCGTCTCTCGCCGTACGGGCGAAACCGCCAGCCGCAACACCCGCAGAAATGGATAAACACCCAAACCCAAGACAATAAAAAGCCCCCAAGGCCTAAACCTCAGGGGCTTTCAGAGAACCAACTCAAACTTTAATGATGCTCACGCGTCGCGCGGAATTTCACATCCGGCCAGCGCTCTTCCATCAACGCCAGATTCACCCGCGTCGGCGCCAGATAGGTCAGATGACCACCGCCATCCAGCGCGAGGTTCTCCACCGCCTTGTTGGAAAATTCCTCAAGCTTCTTCTTGTCGTCGCACTCGATCCAGCGCGCGGAATACACGGTGATCGGCTCATATGAACATTCGACCTTGTATTCCTCTTTCAAACGGCTGGCGACCACATCGAACTGCAGTACACCCACGGCGCCGAGAATGATGTCGTTGCTGCGCTCGGGGAAGAACACCTGCGTCGCGCCCTCTTCCGCCAACTGCTGCAGGCCCTGACGCAATTGCTTGGATTTCAGCGGATCACGCAGACGCACACGACGGAACAGTTCCGGGGCGAAGTGCGGGATGCCGGTGAAACCGAGGACTTCGCCTTCGCTGAAGGTGTCGCCGATCTGGATGGTGCCGTGGTTGTGCAGGCCGATGATGTCGCCGGCGTAGGCTTCTTCGAGCTGTTCACGCTCGGAGGAGAAGAACGTCAGGGCGTCGCCGATGCGCACGTCCTTGCCGGTACGCACATGACGCATCTTCATGCCTTTTTCGTACTTGCCGGAGCAGATACGCATGAAGGCGATGCGGTCGCGGTGTTTCGGGTCCATGTTCGCCTGGATCTTGAAGATGAAGCCCGAGAACTTCTCTTCCACCGGATCGACCGTGCGCTCGTTGGCCACACGGGCCAGCGGGCGCGGCGCCCAATCGACGACAGCATCGAGCACGTGGTCGACACCGAAGTTGCCCAGTGCGGTACCGAAAAACACCGGGGTCAGTTGACCGTCGAGGAATTCCTGCTGATTGAACTCGTGGCAGGCGCCCTGCACCAGTTCCAGTTGCTCGATGAAGCGCTCGTACTCATCGCCCAGGTGTGCGCGCGCCTCGTCGGAGTCGAGTTTTTCGATGATCTTGGTTTCGGTGCGTTCGTGACCGTGACCGGCGGTGTAGACAATGATGTAGTCATCGGCCAGGTGATACACGCCTTTGAAGTCGCGATAGCAACCGATCGGCCAGGTGATCGGCGCCGCCTTGATCTTCAGAACGGCTTCGATTTCGTCGAGCAGTTCGATCGGGTCGCGGATGTCGCGGTCGAGTTTGTTGATGAAGCTGACGATCGGCGTGTCACGCAGACGGCAGACGTCCATCAGCGCAATGGTCCGTGGCTCTACACCCTTACCGCCGTCGAGAACCATCAAGGCCGAGTCCACCGCCGTCAGGGTGCGGTAGGTGTCTTCGGAGAAGTCTTCGTGGCCCGGCGTATCGAGCAGGTTGATCATGTGTTCGCGATAGGGGAACTGCATGACCGACGTGGTAATGGAAATACCCCGCTGCTTCTCCATCTCCATCCAGTCGGATGTCGCATGGCGATCGGATTTACGGGATTTCACCGTACCGGCCACTGCAATCGCCTTGCCCATCAACAGGAGCTTTTCGGTGATCGTGGTTTTACCGGCATCGGGGTGGGAAATAATGGCGAAAGTGCGGCGTTTCGCGACTTCGGCGGCCTGTTGGGTCATGGGAAATCGCCTGGCGGTGATTCAAAAAAGGGCGGCGAGTATAGCTTAAAAAGTGATCGCCGAACCACCGTCCCTCGGCCGCGCGAAACCCCGCAGGAGCTGCCGCAGGCGGCGATCTTTTGATCTTGTTTTCAGCAGCAAAGTCAAAAGATCGCAGCCTTCGGCAGCGCCAACAGGGTGGCCAAATAGTGTCTAACGTGGGAACCTTTTAAAGCCTGGAGACGTCCATCCCCTGTTACGAATCTTCGTCAGGGGCTGAAAAATCAGCAAGTTAGCCTGACGAGGCTGCGCTCATGGCTCGCTTTCACGCCGCTTGGCCGGTGCTGGAAAACGGCTACTTTTCGCGAACGCTGACTGCGGCAACCAGAAATGGGCTTGCCACGCGGAGCAGCGCTCGCCGACTACAAAAAAAGGAGTCCGCCTGTGGCTATCCGCTATGGCAAAGGGCTGATGGGAGGTGCGGTGGTGATCGCGCTCCTGGCCCTGCTGGTCCACTGGATCGGCATCAACACGATCGAACACTACCGCGACGATTTGTTGTTTTACCTGCAAGCTCATCTGATTCTTGTCCTCGCGTCCATGCTGGCCGCCCTTGTCGTGGGCATCCCCGCCGGCATCTTCCTCAGCCGCCCGACCATGGTCGGCCGCGCCGAACGCTTCATGCAGATCTTCAATATCGGCAATACCGTGCCACCGCTGGCCGTGCTCGCGATCGCGCTGGGCATCCTCGGCATCGGCAGTGGCCCGGCAATCTTTGCGCTGTTCCTCGCCTCCCTGTTGCCGATCGTGCGCAATACCTACGAAGGTCTGAAAAACGTTCAGGGCTCGCTCAAGGAAGCCGCCGTCGGCATCGGCATGACCCCGCGCCAAGTGTTGTGGAAAGTCGAATTGCCCAACGCCGTGCCGATCATCGTCGGTGGCGTGCGTGTCGCACTGGCCATCAACGTCGGCACCGCGCCGCTGGCGTTCCTGATCGGCGCCAACAGCCTCGGCAGCCTGATTTTCCCCGGCATCGCCCTGAACAATCAGCCGCAACTGCTGCTCGGCGCCGCGTGCACCGCGCTGCTGGCGCTGTTGCTCGATGGCGTGGTCACCCTCGCCAGCCGTCTCTGGCTGGAACGCGGTTTGCGCCCGTCTTAAGGCCCTTGCGAAGGAATATTCATGAAACGTCTTAGTTTGATCTTAGGCTGCGTCCTGCTGTTCGCAGGGTTGGCGCAAGCCGCCGAAAAACCGGTTATCCGCCTTGGCGCGCGGGTATTTACCGAGCAGACCCTGCTCGCCGAAATCACCGCGCAATACCTGCGCAGCAAAGGCTACGACGCGCAGATCACTGGCGGTCTGGGCAGCAACCTCGCTCGCAGCGCCCACGAAAGCGGCCAGTTGGACCTGCTCTGGGAATACACCGGCGTGTCGCTGGTGGCCTACAACCATGTCACGGAAAAACTCGACAGCGCGCAGTCCTACGCCCGGGTCAAAGAACTCGACGCGAAAAAAGGCCTGATCTGGCTGACGCCGTCGAAATTCAGCAACACCTACGCCCTCGCCCTCCCCAAGAAAGTGGCTGAGGAATATCCGCAGATCAACAACATCAGCCAGCTCAACGAAGTGCTGCGTGCGGAAGCCAAGACCAATCATCTGGTGGCGCTGGATACCGAGTTCGCCAATCGCTCCGACGGTCTCGATGGCATGGTCAAGCTCTACGACATGAACCTGACCCGCAAGAATATCCGTCAGATGGACGCCGGCCTGGTCTACACCGCGCTGCGCAACGGTCAGGTATTTGCCGGTCTGGTCTACACCACCGACGGCCGCCTCAACGCCTTCGGCCTGAAATTGCTGGAAGACGACAAGCATTACTTCCCCGACTACACCGCAGCTCCCGTGGTGCGTCAGGCCACGCTGGATGCCAATCCGAAACTGGCCGAACAACTCAAGCCGCTGGCCGAACTGTTCGATGACGAAACCATGCGCCAGCTCAACGCGCGGGTGGATGTCGACCACGAAAGCCCATCGTCCGTTGCCGCCGATTTCCTGCGCCAGCACCCACTGAATTAAGAGAGGAGAAGTCATGGAATTTCTGAACGCCTTTTCCCATCTCGACTGGCAGCAGGTGATGCACCTGACCTGGCAGCACATCACTCTGGTCGGCATCGCCGTGACCCTGGCGATTGTCATCGGCGTGCCGCTGGGCATTCTGATGACGCGCTTTCCGAGCCTCGCCGGCCCCTTGCAGGCCAGCGCCACGGTGCTGCTGACCGTGCCGTCGATTGCCCTGTTCGGCCTGCTGCTGCCGTTCTACTCCAAGTTCGGCCAGGGCCTGGGGCCACTGCCGGCGATCACTGCGGTGTTCCTGTATTCGTTGCTGCCGATCATGCGCAACACCTATCTCGCCCTGACTGGCGTTGAACCGGGCATCCGTGAAGCTGCACGGGGTATCGGCATGACCTTCGGCCAGCGCCTGCGCATGGTCGAACTGCCGATTGCGGTGCCGGTGATCCTCGCCGGTGTGCGTACCGCAGTGGTGATGAACATCGGCGTGATGACCATCGCCGCGACCATCGGCGCCGGCGGCCTCGGTGTGTTGATCCTCGCCTCCATCAGTCGCAGTGACATGTCGATGCTTATCGTCGGCGCGCTGCTGGTCAGTCTTCTGGCGATTTTCGCCGATCTCGTTTTGCAGTGGCTGCAACGCTCGCTGACTCCAAAAGGACTCCTGAAATGATCGAACTTCAAAACCTCAGCAAGACCTTCCAAAGCAACGGCAAAGATGTCAAAGCCGTGGACTCGGTAAGCCTGACCGTCAATGAAGGCGAGATCTGCGTGTTCCTCGGGCCATCGGGTTGCGGCAAAAGCACCACGCTGAAGATGATCAACCGCCTGATCAAACCGACCTCGGGCAAGATCCTCATCAACGGCGAAGACACCACCGATCTCGATGAGGTGACCCTGCGTCGCAACATCGGCTACGTAATCCAGCAGATCGGTCTGTTCCCGAACATGACCATCGAAGAGAACATCGTCGTCGTGCCGAAACTGCTCGGCTGGGACAAACAGAAATGCCACGACCGCGCCCGCGAACTGATGAGCATGATCAAGCTTGAGCCCAAGCAGTATCTGCATCGTTATCCGCGGGAACTGTCCGGTGGTCAGCAACAGCGAATCGGCGTGATCCGCGCATTGGCGGCGGATGCTCCGCTGCTGTTGATGGACGAGCCGTTTGGCGCGGTCGACCCGATCAACCGCGAGATGATCCAGAACGAGTTCTTCGAGATGCAGCGCGCGCTGAACAAGACCGTGATCATGGTCAGCCACGATATCGACGAAGCCATCAAGCTGGGCGACAAGATCGCCATTTTCCGCGCCGGCAAACTGCTGCAGATCGATCATCCCGACACCCTGCTGGCGCATCCGGCGGACGATTTCGTCAGCAACTTCGTCGGCCAGGACAGCACCCTCAAGCGCTTGCTATTGGTGAAGGCTGAAGACGCGGCGGACAACGCGCCGTCGGTGAGCCCGGAAACGCCAGTGGCCGATGCGCTGGAATTGATGGACGAGCACGACCGTCGCTACGTGGTGGTCACCTGCGCCGAGAACAAGGCGCTGGGTTACGTGCGCCGTCGCGACCTGCATCGCCAGACCGGCACCTGTGCGCAATTCCTGCGTGAATTCAACGCCACGGCGGCGTACGACGAGCACCTGCGCATCCTGCTGTCGCGCATGTACGAGTTCAACCGCGCCTGGCTGCCGGTGATGGACGCGGAACGGGTGTTCCTCGGCGAGGTGACGCAGGAGTCGATCGCGGCGTACCTGAGCTCGGGACGTTCGCGAGGGATGAAGACCAATATCGTCTCGCCGGCTGAGACCGTGGTCGCGTAAACCATCCTTGCATGATTGAAATGCAATCTCCTGTAGGAGTGAGCCTGCTCGCGATGGCGAAATGACAGTCAATAGAGATGTTGGCTATGAAAGAGCTATCGCGAGCAGGCTCACTCCTACAGGAATCTGCGTGATTTTGTTGATCTTCACAAGGTGACAAAGAATCTCAACAGTCCCGCTTGAAAAAGCGTTGTCCATCTACCTTCTTCCGGGCTCAAAATCCCCCTCACCAACCTCTCTCGCCGCCAACGTCGCCGATGTTGTCGCCATCACACTTACCAGCGATCTAGCCGACAAAAGCTACGAACGTGCAGATATGTTTAACACTCGAAAATCCCTCGGGAACATCTGTCCGTCATCTCGGTCGGGTACAAGGAGTGATGAACGCGGCGCACGTCAGAAGCGTGCAAAAACGCGACATTTTTAGTTGATCTCACGCCCCTCACGCCCTAAAGTTCGCGCCGAACGTCCATGCTGGAAACGATCCATCCGGCTCAAGTACTGACGACGAGACAGCAAGGCCAAGGGATAGCGGCACATCTCTGGGCCTTTTTGCTTTCGGCGACATGCCTTGGGAAGTAGGCGAACCAAAGTGGGGATACGGAGGACGTTCATGCACCCATTGTTAATTACAGTTTGCCAGTAGGAGTTCCCAGCATGTCGATCCAGGTCGAAGACTATTTCGCGCGCGCTACATTCGACAAAATGAAGGCGTTCGCCGACAAACAGGAAACCCCGTTCGTGGTGATCGACACCGCGATGATCGCCCAGGCCTACGATGACCTGCGTGCCGGTTTCGAATTCGCCAAGGTCTACTATGCGGTCAAGGCCAACCCTGCCGTCGAGATCATCGACCTGCTCAAAGACAAAGGTTCGAGCTTCGACATCGCCTCGATCTACGAGCTGGACAAAGTGATGGATCGTGGCGTCAGCCCGGACCGCATCAGCTACGGCAACACCATCAAGAAATCCAAGGACATCCGCTACTTCTACGAGAAGGGTGTGCGTCTGTTCTCCACCGACTCCGAAGCCGACCTGCGCAACATCGCCAAGGCTGCCCCGGGCTCGAAAGTCTATGTGCGTATTCTGACTGAAGGCTCGACCACAGCTGACTGGCCGCTGTCGCGCAAGTTCGGCTGCCAGACCGACATGGCCATGGACCTGCTGATCCTCGCCCGCGACCTCGGTCTGGTGCCGTACGGCATCTCCTTCCACGTCGGCTCGCAACAGCGCGACATCAGCGTCTGGGACGCGGCGATCGCCAAGGTCAAAGTGATTTTCGAACGCCTGAAGGAAGAAGATGGCATTCATCTGAAGCTGATCAACATGGGCGGTGGCTTCCCGGCCAACTACATCACCCGCACCAACAGCCTGGAAACCTACGCCGAAGAAATCATCCGTTTCCTCAAGGAAGACTTCGGTGATGATCTGCCGGAAATCATTCTCGAGCCGGGCCGTTCGCTGATCGCCAACGCCGGTATTCTGGTCAGCGAAGTGGTACTGGTTGCACGCAAGTCGCGCACTGCCGTCGAGCGCTGGGTGTATACCGATGTGGGCAAGTTCTCCGGCCTGATCGAAACCATGGACGAAGCGATCAAGTTCCCGATCTGGACCGAGAAGAAAGGCGAGATGGAAGAAGTCGTGATCGCCGGCCCGACCTGCGACAGCGCCGACATCATGTATGAGAACTACAAGTACGGTCTGCCGCTGAATCTGGCGATTGGTGATCGCCTGTACTGGTTGTCGACCGGTGCGTACACCACCAGCTATAGCGCGGTTGAATTCAATGGCTTTCCGCCGTTGAAGTCGTTTTACGTGTAAGAGGCAGCGGCAAGTTTCAAGCTGCTAGCTGCAAGTGAAAAGCCCACGATGTTGTGGGCTTTTTTTGTGGGTGTTCGGCTGGGGGTTCATTTGCACTTGAGACCGAAGCCCCTCATCGGAACGCCGCCCGCCCAGCCCTCTCCCGAGGGAGAGAGAGCCGATGTGCATGCTTTTCAAAATTGAGTTCGACTGGATATTTCAGGTCGATGTATAGCGCAGGAACGACGCGGTCAGTCCCCTCTCCCCCTGGGAGAGGGCTAGGGTGAGGGCTTTGCGGTTTCAGCCGCGCTGCAACTCTGCGTATCGAAGTGCGAACTGAGCAACCATCTCCTGAATTCTGGGATCTGTCGCACCAGCCAGCGCCTCACTCGCCACCCGCAGAAAATTCAGATTCCCCCCGGCCAGGGCTTTCTCAAGCCAATCGACTGCCTCATCAACCCGCCCCTCAGCCGTCAACACCGCCGCATAACTGAACTGCCCACGAAAATCCCCCGCTTCAGCCGAGCGCCGATACCAGTCACGCGCCGCTGGCGGATCCGCCGGACACACCTGCCCCTCCTCCAGATAGCGCCCAAGCAGATTCATCGATTTGGCATGGCCCAACTCAGCCGCGCGTCGATACAACGCCAACGCCTGCCGATGATCAGCCGTCACCCCGCGCCCGGTCGCCAGCAGGTTGGCGAGGTTGTACATCGCCCAGTCCAGGCCCGCCTCGGCGCCGATTCGATAATGCTGCGCCGCCACCGAGGCATCCGCCGCACAACCCCAACCATGCTCATGGCAACGTCCGAGCATATTGCGCGCCATCAGGTGCCCGCGTCCGGCGGCGATGGCGAACCAGCGCAGCGCCAGCGCTTGATCCTGCGCGATGCCTTGGCCGTCGAGCAGGATCTGCCCGAGCAGCGCCTGCGCTTCAACCTCGCCCTCACCCGCCGCCAGCAAAATCGCCTGCGCCGCTCGAGCCGGGCTTTCTTCAAGCATCGCCGCCAACCCGGCGGCATCGAGGACTTCCTCGCGGCGCAGGTGGAAACTCATACCTCGACCCACCGCCGCAGCAGGTTGTGATAAGTGCCGGTGAGGCGGATCAGCGAGGGATGATCGGGGACGTCTTGGGTCAGCTGCTGAATCGCCGCGTCCATCTCGAACAACAACGCGCGCTGACTGTCCTCGCGCACCAGGCTTTGTGTCCAGAAAAACGACGCATAACGCGCGCCACGAGTGACCGCATTGACCTTGTGCAAACTGGTGCCCGGATACAACACCATGTCGCCGGCCGGCAACTTCACTCGCTGGCTGCCGTAGGTGTCCTGAATCTCCAGCTCGCCGCCGTCGTAATCTTCCGGCTCGCTGAAGAACAGCGTCGCCGACAGATCGGTACGCACCCGTTCGATGCTGCCCTTGGGCTGGCGTACGGCATTGTCGATATGGAAATCGAAACTGCCGCCGGCGGTGTAACAGTTCACCAACGGTGGAAAGACTTTGTGCGGCAATGCGGCGGACATGAACAGCGGATTTTTCCACAGCCGCTCAAGCATCGCCGCGCCGATTTCCTTGGCCAGCGGATGGCCTTCGGGCAATTGCAGGTTGTGCTTGGCCTTGGCCGACTGGAAGCCCGCAGTGATCTTGCCATCGGCCCAGTCCGCCTGCTCCAGGGCCCGGCGGATGCGCTGCACTTCGTCTTTTGCGAACAGCCCGGGAATGTGCAGCAGCATGGCAATGTCACCTGATGGCAAGAAGGCGGCAATGGTATTGATTCTTATTGACCGTGTAAAACCCGCAAGACGAATGAACGAACAGAAACCGTAAGGGCAAATTGTAAAGAATGTAAATTCAATGCGAATAACAATGTTTCGCAATTGATACGAATACCTGTTTACCCTATATTCCGCCGCCTCAAATCCTTGGGGAGGGGAATAAAAATGGCACGTCAACACGCACAACTACCGGTCAGTTCACCACGTCTGCTCGCCTCGGCAATCGGTGTCGCAATCACCGCCGGCTCTGCGGGGCAGATAGTCTTTGCAGCGGAAAAAACCGAGAGCAAAGCGTCCGGCAACGCCATCGCCCTGGACGCCACCGCCATCACCGGCGAAGCCCAGGACGCGACCTCCTACCAGGTCGAAAAAGCCTCCTCCCCCAAGTACACCGCGCCGCTGGTCGACACGCCGCGCTCGGTCACCGTCATCCCGCAACAAGTGCTCAAGGACACCGGCGCGCTGAACATGCAGGACGCACTGCGTACCGTGCCGGGCATCACCTTCGGTGCCGGTGAAGGCGGCAACCCCCAGGGCGATCGTCCGTTCATTCGTGGCTTCGACGCTCAGGGTGACACTTACCTGGACGGCGTGCGCGACACCGGTTCGCAGAGCCGCGAAATCTTCGCTGTTGAAAACATCGAAGTCAGCAAAGGCCCGAACTCGGCGATTGGCGGTCGTGGCGCCGCCGGCGGCAGCATCAACCTGGTGAGTAAGAAAGCGCACCTGGGCAACTCGTTCGACGGCGGCTTCACCTACGGCTCCGACCAGACCCAACGCTACACCCTCGACGGCAACTACCAGTTCAGCGACAACGCTGCCGGCCGTCTCAACCTGATGAGCCATGAGAGCAACGTCGCCGGTCGCGACAAGGTCGATTACGACCGTTGGGGCATCGCACCCTCCCTGGCTTTCGGCCTGGGTACCGATACCCGCGTCAACCTTGACTACTACCACCTGGAAAGCAACGACACTCCGGACTCGGGCATCCCGTACACCATTCCGACCGGTGGTTCGGCCGCACGCACCAAGTCCAACCCGGACAAGCCGTACGCCGGTGGCGACCATGACAACTTCTACGGTCTGGATCGCGACTTCCGCAAGGGCCGCACCGACACCGCGACCTTCGCCATCGAGCACGACCTGAACGATGCGCTGACCATCAAGAACACCCTGCGCCACGGCACCAGCATGCAGGATTACATCCTCACCCAGCCGGACGACAGCAAGGGCAACGTCAACAATGGCAGCGTCTGGCGTCGCGCCAACACACGGGTGAGCAACACCGAAACCACCACCAACCAGACCGACCTGTTCGGCACCTTTTACGTGGCCGGTTTCAAGAACAGCTTCTCCACCGGTGTCGAGTACACCCGTGAGCAGAGCGAAAAATCCTCGTACAACGTCAACACCGACACCACACCGCGCACCAGCGCCGTAACGACCAACTGCAACCCGGGTCTGATCGGCGCGGCCAGCGGTTACAACTGCACCTCGCTGTCGAACCCGAACCCGAACGATCCGTGGAACGGCGCGATTTCGCGCAACTACGCCGGCACCGACACCCAGGCCGACACCTACGCGCTGTACGTGTTCGACACGCTGGAATTGTCCGAGCAATGGCTGGTGAACATGGGCCTGCGCTACGACCACTTCGACACCGATTACAAGACCTACAACGCCGCTGGCCGCACCACCTCCAAGGGTGATGACACCAGCGAGTTCGTCACCGGCCAGTTCGGTGTGGTCTACAAGCCGGCGGAAAACGGCAGCATCTATGCTTCCTACGCGACCTCGGCGACGCCGCCGGGCAACACCTTGGGCGAAGGTCAGGAAGGCAATCCGCTGGGCGGTACGCCGGATCGCAGCGGCAACCTGCTGAGCAGCGACATGGAGCCGGAAACCACCAGGAACTACGAGATCGGCACCAAGTGGGATCTGCTCAATGATCGCCTGTCGCTGACCGCCGACATCTTCCGCACCGAGAAGGAAAACGCTCGCGTGCAGGTCGATACCAGCTCGTACGAGAACGCCGGCAAGACCCGCGTGCAAGGTTTCGAACTGTCGGCCAGCGGCAGGATCACCGACAAGTGGCAGGTGTTCGCCGGTTACGCCTTCATGGACAGCGAACAGGTCGACGGCGGCCCGCTGGGTCGCGCCAACGACGGCAACGATCTGCCGAACACACCGAAAAACAGCGCCAGCCTGTGGACCACCTATCAGGTCACGCCAAAGCTGACCATCGGTGGTGGCGCGTTCTACGTCGACGACGTCTACGGCAGTGTGGCGAATACAACGATGGTCGACTCGTACGTACGTTACGACGCGATGGCGGCCTACAAGCTGACCAAGAACGTCGACCTGCAACTCAACGTGCAGAACCTGACTGACGAAACCTATTACGACAAAGCCTTCTCGACCCACTTCGCCAATCAGGCGGCGGGACGGACGGCGCTGTTGAGTACCAATTTCCACTTCTGATTGCTGTGGAAACCTGTAGGAGTGAGCCTGCTCGCGATAGCTATCTGTCAGAGGGATTGATGCTGACTGACACACCGCTTTCGCGAGCAGGCTCGCTCCTACATGGGATATGCCGTATGGCTCGGCCCCGTTCATTCAGTTGAACGGGGCTTTTGTGTGTTACGCAAAACGCTTCTTGATAACCCACGGCATAATGCCCGCCGTGATGACAATTTCCGAACGGACGGCGAGTGACGTGTTGAAGAAAACCCTGTTCCAGTTGCACTGGTTTTTTGGCATCACCGCAGGGCTGGTGCTGGCCCTGATGGGCATCACCGGCGCGGCGTATTCGTTTCAGGACGAGATCCTGCGCGCCCTCAATCCGTCCGTTTTGCAGGTGGAAAAGCAGGTCGCCGGCGTGTTGCCGCCGGTGGAACTGGTGGAGCGCATCGAAGCCGCGTCCGGCAAGAAGGTCGCCATGCTCTGGGTCGAAACCGACAGCGGTCACGCCGCACGGGTTTACTTCACCCCGCCCAAGGGCGAACGGCGGGGCGAGATGCGCTACTTCGATCCGTACACCGCCGAGTTCAAGGGCGACGCCACTGGCCAGGATTTCTTCGGCCTGATGCTGCAACTGCACCGCTTCCTCGCCATGGGCGACACCGGGCGCAACATCACCGGCGCCTGCACACTGATGCTGTTGTTCTTCTGTTTCTCCGGCCTTTATCTGCGCTGGCCACGCCAGTGGAACAGCTGGCGCGTTTGGCTGACGCTGGACTGGAAAAAGAAGGGTCGCGCGTTCAATTGGGATCTGCACTCGGTCGCCGGCACCTGGTGCCTGCTGGTCTATCTGCTGCTGGCATTGACCGGATTGTCGTGGTCGTACGAGTGGTACAACAAGGGCCTGACCCGGCTGCTTTCCGACGCACCACAGAACGAGCGCGTACGCGGCGGTCGCGGACCGGCGCCAGAAGGCCCGGCACCGACGGCCGACTACGCAGCGATGTGGAGCAGCATCTACAGCGCCGCCGGCCCGGGTCTGGCGGCGTACAACATCCGCATGCCAGCGGTGGCCGGCCAGCCGGCGACGGTGTTCTACCTGCTCGACAGCTCGCCCCATGACCGCGCGCTGAACCAGATCACCCTCGACCCGGCGAGCGGCGTGGTCAAACGCGTCGACCGCTATGCCGACAAAAGCTTCAAGGCACAACTGCTGACCAGCATTTACGCACTGCACGTCGGCAGTTATTTCGGCCTCGTCGGGCGGATCATCGTGACGATGGCGGCGGTGTGCATGCCGCTGTTTTTCATCACCGGCTGGCTGCTGTATCTGGATCGCCGGCGCAAGAAAAAGCAGATCAAGGATGCCCGTCAGGGTCTGGCGCAACCGTCCGCTGATGCGTCGGCATGGCTGATCGGCTTCGCCAGTCAGAGCGGTTTCGCCGAGCAACTGGCGTGGCAGACCGCCGGGCAATTGCAGGCCGCCGGACTGCCGGTCAACGTGCAGCCGCTGGCCAATCTCAGCGAACAGGATCTGCGCGATTCGAACAATGCGTTGTTCGTGGTCAGCACCTTCGGCGACGGCGAAGCACCGGACAGCGCCCGTGGCTTCGAACGCAAAGTGCTGGCCAAGGCTTCGACACTCGACGGCCTCAACTACGCCGTGCTCGGCCTCGGCGATCGGCAATACGCGCACTTCTGCGGCTTCGCCAAACGCTTGCATCAATGGCTCGGCGAACACGGCGGCAAAACCCTGTTCGCCCCGGTGGAAGTCGACAGCGGCGATCCCTATGCACTGCGCCACTGGCAAACGCAACTCGGCCAGCTGACCGGGCAAACGCCGAGCGAAACCTGGCAAGCGCCAAGCTACGACAACTGGACGCTGGTCCGTCGCGAACTGATGAACCCCGACAGCAGCGGCGCGCCGGTCTATATGCTCGGCCTCAAGGCCCCGGATACGCGCAGCTGGCTGGCCGGTGACCTGGTCGAAGTGCTGCCACGCAATTGCCCGTGGGCCATCGAACATTTCCTCGACGGCCTCGGCATCCGTGGCGAAACTCCGGTCAAGGTCAACGGCATCGACGAGCCGCTGGAAGTGGCACTCGCTTCACGCCAGTTGCCTGAACATCGTGCGCATCTGGTCGGCCTGCATGCGCAATCGCTGGTCGACGCAATGGTGCCGCTGGCGATGCGCGAATACTCCATCGCCTCGATCGCCGCCGACGGCATGCTGGAGCTGATCGTGCGTCAGGAACAGCACAACGACGGCAGCCTCGGCATCGGCTCCGGCTGGCTCACCGAGCATGCGCCCGTGGGCGGCAGCATCAGCCTGCGGGTGCGGCGCAACAGCGGCTTCCACCTGCCGAACGAGCCGGTGCCGATGATCCTGCTGGGCAACGGCACCGGCCTGGCCGGCCTGCGCAGCTTGCTCAAGGCACGCATTGCCGACGGTCAGCAGCGGCAGTGGTTGCTGTTCGGCGAGCGCAACCGCGAGCACGACTTCCTCTGCCGCGCCGAGCTGGAGGAATGGCTGGTCAATGGTGATCTGGCGCGCCTGGATCTGGCGTTTTCCCGGGATCAGGCCGAGAAGGTTTATGTGCAGGATCGCTTGCGTGAGTCAGCGGATGAATTGAAGAAATGGTTGGCTGATGGTGCCGTCATCTACATTTGCGGCAGCCTTCAAGGGATGGCTTCGGGGGTGGATCAGGTGCTCAATGATCTGCTGGGTGCCGATGAAGTTCAACGGCTGATCGAGCTGGGACGGTATCGCCGGGATGTTTACTAACACCTGCGAGAAGCCCCTCACCCTAGCCCTCTCCCGGAGGTAGAGGGGACCGATTGGGGGATGCTCGAGATCGACGCCGACCTGAGCGTCCTTCACTGAATCCAAAGCCATAATCACCTCGGTCTTCCAGGTCGATGCATGACGCAAGACACCTCGGTCAGCTCCCTCCGGGAGAGGGCCTGGGTGAGGGAAATGGACTACTGTTAAATCTCCAGTCAACTTCACAAGGATCGTGAAGCCATGCCAATCCGCCCCACCCTCGCCCAATTCGCCCGCCAGTTACGCACCAACCAGACAGATTGCGAACTCCTGCTCTGGCAGCGCCTGCGTTCCCGGCAGATCGCCAACCTGAAATTCCGCCGACAGTTTCCATGTCCACCGTATGTGCTGGACTTCTACTGTGTAGATTTGAAGTTGGCGATTGAGCTGGATGGGGGGGCAACACTATGAAACGGGCGGGATGATTCACGACCGGCGCCGGTCGAACTTCCTGTATCAACAAGGCATTCAAGTCGTGCGATTCAGTAATCTTGAGGTGCTTCAGCAGATGGACAATGTGTTGGAGCAGATCATCAGAATTGCGGCGGACAGGAGAATGCCCTCACCCTAGCCCTCTCCCAGAGGGAGAGGGGACCGACCGCAAATCATTTACGCTATACACCGACCTGAACGTCCTGCACTGAATCCAGAATCGTGCTGATTGCGGTACCCGATCCATAATCGCCTCGGTCTCCCAGGTCGATGTATGACGCAAGACACCTCGGTCGGCCCCCTCTCCCTCCGGGAGAGGGCTGGGGTGAGGGGCTTTTGATCTGGAGTAATTAGACTGGCTGCAACTTCTGCTCAAACACCGCCACGCCATCCAGATCCCGCAACACCACACTCATTTCGCCACTCTGCCCGTCAATATTCACCTCACCAAAAAACTGAAACCCGGCAAACGGCGAGGTGTTCTGCGCAGGCGGCGCTTTCTCGAACACCACCTCCGGGCCAAACGTCTTGTCCAACGGATTAGGCCCGAAACTGCCGGCATTCAGCGGCCCGGCGACGAATTCCCAGAACGGTTCGAAATCCTGAAACGCCGCGCGGTCCGGGTGATAGTGATGCGCCGCGCAGTAGTGCACATCCGCCGTCAAAAACACGAAATTGCGCACCTGCTGCGCACGCAGAAACCCGAGTAATTCGGCGATTTCCACTTCGCGGCCCTGCGCAGGTCCCGGGTCGCCGTTGGCCACGGCTTCCCAACGCGCAACGCCCGGGCTGACCTCGCCGTCCGGGACGCCAAGGCCGATGGGCATGTCGGCGGCGATGACTTTCCACTGCGCCTTCGATGCCTTTAATTCGCGCTTGAGCCAGTCCAGTTGCTCGCGGCCGAGAAAAGGTTTGGCCGCGCCAAGATTGTCATCATTGGCTTCGCGATAACTGCGCATATCCAGCACGAATACATCGAGCATCGGCCCGTAACCGAGCTTGCGATAGATCCGCCCGCCACCGTCCGCCGCCTGTAAGCGCATCGGCGCATATTCGAGCCATGCTTGCCGCGCGCGCCCCACCAGCTTGTGGATATCTTTCTCCTGATAGCGCTCATCCAGCTGTTTGCCTGGTGACCAGTTGTTGACCACTTCGTGATCGTCCCACTGCCAGATCTGCGGCACTTCGGCGTTGAAGCGGCGGATGTTTTCGTCCATCAGGTTATAGCGATAGTTGCCGCGATAGTCGTCGAGAGTCTGCGCGACTTTGCTCTTGGCTTCTGTGGTGATATTGCGCCAGACGCGGCCACTCTCGGTGGTCAGTTGCGCAGGCACCGGGCCGTCGGCGTAGATGGTGTCGCCGCTGTGGATAAAGAAGTCCGGCAGGCGCAGGCGCATGGCTTCGTAGATGCGCATGCCCCCGATGTCCGGGTTTATGCCGAAGCCCTGGCCGACGGTGTCGCCGCTCCAGACAAAACGGATGTCACGCCTGGCCGTCGGCACGCTGCGCAGATGACCGAACCACGGTTCGCTGGCCACGCCGGTCTGGGCGTCTTCGAAGTGCACGCGATAGAAGATTGCCTGGTTGGCCGGCAGGCCGGTGAGTTCAACGCGGGCGGTGAAATCGCTACGCGCATCGGCTAACGGCGAGACGAATTTGCGCGGGTTGCCGAACAGGCTGCCGGTGTCCCACTCGACCACCATGCGCGCCGGGCGATCGCTGCGGCTCCAGATCATCGCGCGGTCGCCGAGCAGGTCGCCGGACTGCACGCCGTCGGTGAGCTGCGGACGATCCTTGACCGAGGCAATCACCGCCGGCGCCAGCCCCGGCAGCAACAGCCCGGCACCAACCGCTTGCATGACGCGACGCCGGCCGAGATTGAAATCGCTCATGGTGTTCTCCCTGCAAAAGGGAAAACTTAAACACGGGTGTATGAACCCGCTATGACATTGGCCACACAGCAATTCAAATGTAGGAGTGAGCCTGCTCGCGATTGCGGTGGGTCAGTAACTTCAACACTCACTGACACATCGCTATCGCGAGCAGGCTCACTCCTACAAAGAGATCGCGTTGTCAGGCGTTGACGGGTTCGACTGCCAGCTCGACAGTCTCAGGCCTTTTGAGCAGCGCATACACCACCGCCGTGACCAGGCTCCCCGCGACAATCGCCAGCAGATACAGCAGCGCATGGTTGATCGCATTCGGGATCGCCAGCACAAACAAACCACCGTGCGGCGCCATCAGTTTGCAGCCGAAATACATCGACAAAGCGCCGGTCAGCGCACCGCCAGCGATGCTCGCCGGGATCACCCGCAGCGGGTCTTTCGCGGCAAACGGAATCGCCCCTTCGGAGATGAAGCACAGGCCGAGCACGAAAGCCGCTTTGCCGGCCTCACGTTCAGTCTGGGCAAACTTGCGCCGGGCAATGAACGTGGCGATGCCCAGGCCAATCGGCGGCACCATGCCCGCCGCCATGGTCGCGGCCATCGGTGCGTAACTCTGCGAGGCCAGCAGCCCCACCGAAAACGCATAGGCAGCCTTGTTGATCGGCCCGCCGAGGTCGACGCACATCATGCCGCCGAGCAACACGCCGAGCAGAATTGCGTTGGTGGTGCCCATGCTGTCGAGGAACTGCGTCAGCGCGGCGAGCATGCCGGCGACCGGTTTGCCGACCACGTAAATCATCACCAGACCGGTGACCAGACTGGCCAGCAACGGGATGATCAGAATCGGCTTCAACGCCTCCAGGCTCTGCGGCAACTTCACATAGCGGGCGATGGCTTTGGCGGCATAACCGGCAATGAAACCGGCAATGATCCCGCCGATGAACCCGGCGCCCAAGGTGCCTGCGAGTAGACCGCCGATCATCCCCGGCGCAAGGCCCGGACGGTCGGCGATCGAGTAGGCGATGTACCCGGCCAGCAGCGGCACCATCAATTTGAACGCAGTTTCGCCGCCGATCTGCATCAGCGCCGCCGCCAGCGTGCCTTCTTCCTTGTACGCGGTGATGCCGAACACGAATGACAACGCAATCAGCAAACCACCCGCCACCACCATCGGCAGCATGTACGACACACCCGTGAGCAGGTGCTTGTAGACGCCGGTTTTCTCGGACTTGGCCGCAGCCTTGCCGTCGCTTGCCGCACTTTCTACAGCGCCTTCAGCCAAGGCTTTTTTCAGCGTCGCTTCGGATTGCTTCAGCGCAACGCCAGTGCCGCAGCGATAGATTTTCTTGCCGGCGAAACGCTCGGTGGCGACGTCGATATCCGCCGCCAGCAGGACCACATCGGCCTCGGCGATGGCCGTTGCGCTGAGCGGGGTTTTCGCGCCCACCGAGCCTTGGGTTTCGACCTGCAATTCATAGCCCAGACGCTTGGCAGTCTGCTGCAACGCTTCGGCGGCCATGAAGGTGTGGGCGACACCGGTCGGGCACGCGGTGATAGCAACGATGCGCGGCGCACGCGGCGTATCGATCGCCGGTTCGACTTCGCTCGCCACGTAGACTTCTGCTTCTTCAGCACCGCGACGCAACACCGCTTCGACATCCTGCAAGGCCTGCGCCGGAGCGATCTGGAACACGCGCTTGCCGACAAACCGACTCATGTCCACCGCGCCAGTGGTGACCAGCAAGACCCACTCCGCCGCTTCAATGGTGGCGGCCGACAATTCGCGTTCCGGGTGCGCTGGATCGACCACTTCGACGCTGGTGCTCCAGCCCTGACGCTGCGCCGCTGCATCGAGCAGACGCGCGCACAGGACGCTGGTGACCATGCCGTTCGGGCAAGCCGTAACAATGGCTAACTTCATGACGAACCCTCTTATTGTTCTGTCAGGGGGCGCACGCGCACGCCCTGTTCGAGCTGCGCCAGTTGCGCAGGGTCGTTGATGCCAAAACCGATCTGGGTCACCGCCATCGCCGCAATCGCGGTGGCGGTGCGCAGGGTTTGTTCGGGGGTGTCGGCGCTGAGCAGACCGTGGAGCATGCCGGCGAGCAATGAATCGCCGGCACCGACCGTGCTGGCCACGCTGACCTTTGGCGGCGAGGCATGCAGGGCCGAGCCGACACTGAACCAGTTCACGCCGTCAGCGCCGTGGGAGATCACCACGTGCTCGATACCTTGCGCATGCAAGCGTGCCGCGGCTTGTGCTTCGGCGATTGGCGACACTACTTCGCAGCCGAGTGCGTGGGCCAGTTCTTCGGTGTTCGGTTTGATCAGCCAGGGGCTTGCCTGCAACGCGGCGCGCAGGGCTTCACCGCTGGAATCGAGGGCGACTTTCAAGCCGAGTGCATTGAGCTTGTCGACCAGCTCGCGCAGCCACTGCGCAGTGACCCCGCGCGGCAAACTGCCGGCGACCACTACCGCATCGTGCCCCGGCGCGATCTGCAGCAGGCGATCAAGCAACGCTTGCTGCGCATCTGCATCGACCACCGGGCCCGGGCCGTTGATGTCGGTGATGCGCCCGTCCTGCTCGGCGACCTTGATGTTGCTACGCGTCTCGCCGGGCACGCGGATGAACGCGTCGACAAAACCACGCTTGGCGAACAGGTTTTCGAATGCTTGCAGATTGTCTTCGCCGAGAAAGCCACTGACGGTGAGCTGATGGCCGAGGTCCGCCAGCACCTGGGCGACGTTGACGCCTTTGCCCGCAGCGTGGGTGTGCATCTCGTCGCTGCGATTGACCTGACCGGCATCCAGCCGTGACAGCTCGACGGTCAGGTCGAGTGCCGGGTTGAGGGTCAGGGTGAGAATCTTGGCCATTACAGGGCCTCCACTAATGCGCGCACTTCATTCGCGCTGCCCACGGCCAGGGCCTGTTGAGCGAGGGTTTGCGCCTGGGTCAGGCTGAGTTCACGGATGCGCGCCTTGACTTCGGCAATGCTGCGACCGGACACGCTGAGCTCGTCGACACCGAGGCCGACCAGCACCGGCACCGCCAGCGGATCGGCCGCCAGCTCGCCGCAAACGCCCACCCATTTGCCATGGGCATGGGCGGCGCGCACGGTGATGTCGATCAGTTGCAGCACCGCCGGGTGCAAGCCATCCGCCTGCGCCGACAGGGTCGGATGACCACGGTCGATGGCCAAGGTGTATTGCGTGAGGTCGTTGGTGCCGACGCTGAAGAAATCCACTTCCTTGGCCAGCACCGGCGCGAGCAATGCGGCCGACGGCACTTCGATCATGATCCCCAGTTGCAGATCGGCGACCGGAATTTCCTTGCGCAGACGCTCGGTCATGTCGCGGGCCTGGCGCCACTCTTCGACGCTGCCGACCATCGGGAACATGATCCGCAGCGGGCGGTTATCCGCTGAGCGCAGCAGGGCGCGCAGTTGCGCTTCCATGATCTGCGGACGCTGCAGGGTCAGACGAATGCCGCGCACACCGAGGAACGGGTTTTCTTCCTTGGCGATCGGCCAATATGGCAGCGGTTTGTCACCGCCGACGTCAAGCGTACGCACCACCAGCGGGCGCCCGGCGAGACCGTCGAGGACGCGACGGTATTCAGCTTCCTGCGTGGCCTCGTCCGGTGCCTGCGGGTGGGCCATGAAAATCAGTTCGGTGCGCAGCAGACCGATGCCTTCGGCGCCCTGCTCCACCGCACTGGTCACGCCTGCGCTTTCACCGATGTTGGCGAACACTTCGACCGCATGACCATCGGTGGTGTGCGCCGGTTGATGGCGTTGTTCGGCGGCAATCTTCAGGCGTTGCTCGCGGGTGTCGCGTTCTTCAGCGGCGCGTTGCAGCGTCGCGGCATCGGCGTCGACATGCAGACGGCCACGCTGACCGTCGAGCAACAGTGGCGTGCCCGGTTCGAGCAGCAACACCGCCGCACCCGCACCGACCAATGCCGGAATTCCGAGGGCACGGGCGACGATGGCGCTGTGCGCGGTAGCGCCACCGCGCGCAGTGAGAATCCCCGCGACCCGTGCAGGATCCAGACGCGCAACATCGGACGGGCCGACTTCGTCCATCACCAGAATGTACGGCTGCTCCGGCTCGTTCGCGGTTTGCACGCCACACAACTGCGCCAGCACCCGGCGACCGATGTCACGCAGATCCGCGGCTCGCTCGGCGAGCAAAGCGTCCTGCAGTGATTCCTGCTGTTTGGCCGCTGCTTCGA
Source organism: Pseudomonas sp. HN2 (assembly GCF_020736465.1). Classification (NCBI taxonomy): domain Bacteria; kingdom Pseudomonadati; phylum Pseudomonadota; class Gammaproteobacteria; order Pseudomonadales; family Pseudomonadaceae; genus Pseudomonas; species Pseudomonas sp. HN2. The sequence goes on along the minus strand of NZ_CP085885.1, from coordinate 924,111 downwards.
TCACCGCCATCCACGCCGCTTCGGCGCTTTCGCCTTGCTTGAGGCGAGTGTCGACTTCGTCAGTCAGATCCGGGTCGTCGAGCATTTCCTGGTGGGTGATGAAAATCTCGCGGATTGCTTTGGCCTTGCTGCGTTCGATCAAGCCCTGAATGTCGCGGCGCACGTCGCTCAGCGCTTGCTTGAGGCGCTCGCGCTCGATCGCCGCCGACTCGCCGCGCAACGGGTAATCGATGGCCTGCAGCACCTGAATGTGCGCCGGGCCGATGGCGATGCCCGGGGCGGCGGGAATCGCTTGCAACAGGCTACCGGACGCCGGAGCGACCAGCACTTCGGCGATGTCGGCGATCACTTCGCGCTGCTGACTCACGGCCGGCAGCGGTTCGACCTCTTCACCGAGGCCTTCTTCAATCGCCGCGAGCAGGGCCGGCAAGGCATCGGCGGCGATGCTCGGTTCGGCGATCAGCTCCAGCACCTGACCGCGCCGGGCGCCGAGGCTGAGCAGTTTGCTCAGGCTCTTCACCGACACGGCACTGTCCTGACTGTCGACGATGCGCACGCGAATTTCGCCATCAAAACTTTTCGCCAGTTGCGCGAGGATCTTCGCCGGGCGCGCATGCAAACCGTGGGCATTGGCTAGGGCAATACGCGCGCTCGGCCAGTCAGCCGGCAACTCACCGCCCAATACTTCGAGGACTTTGCGGCTGCTGGTGGCGCGGCCCAGTTCGTGGCCGCGACCTTCGATCAGCAACGCGCACAAACGCTCGAGCAGTGCCTGATGCGCTTCGCCCAGGCTCGCCAGGCAGAACAGACCGCTGAGCGGCTGGCCGAGGTAGCGCATCGGTTTGTCCGGGGTGACGAATGCCAGCCCCGGACGCTTCACGGTCTGCTCGCTGTGCAGCCACCACAGGCCATCGCCCAATGGCAGCGCTTCGACTTGCTGCAACACGCCGGCAAAACCGTTGCTCACGCAATCGGCCTGACGCAGCAGACGCGCGCCGCGCCAGACCAGTTCTTCGAAATCGTCGGCCGACACACCGAGGCCGATCATCTGTGCGTCCAGCGCCAGTTCCTGCGGCGCGCCTTGCAGCAACTTCAGCAACGCTTCGGGCGAGCTGGCGCGACGCAGGGCCTGGCCCAGATCGGTCTCGCCGAGGGCGCGGGTCAACAGTTGCAGCAGACGCAGGTGTTCGTCGGATTTCGCCGCGATGCCGATCGCCAGATAGACGATCTGGCCATCGCCCCAGTCGACGCCGTCAGGAAACTGCATCAGGCGCACGCCGGTGGCGAATACCTGATCGCGGGTTTCCGGGGTACCGTGGGGAATGGCGATGCCTTGACCGAGAAAGGTCGAGCCCTGGGCTTCCCGAGCCTGCAGGCCGGCGAGGTAGCCGTCGGCCACCAGACCGTCGGCGACCAGATGACTGGCGAGCAATTGCAGGGCGGCGGGTTTATCCACGGCCGACTGGCCCATGGATATCTGCTCTATAGTGAGCTCAAGCATGCGATCTCCTTTTTGGCGCAGTTCAACGCCAGGTATTGTTTTGAATGGTTCACAGCTTAGGCGCTCTGCCGCGCTTTTCAGCGGCAGCTTTGGCGGTTTCACGGCAGGACCGGGCAAAGGCGTCTAAAACGTAGAAAATACGCTTGCTGAAACGTTTAATCTAGATTGATCGGCACGTTACTCGATAATGTCTCATCCTTGAAGTCCAACTGGTCGGATCTGCCTAGGCAATAAGTCGGCTGCCCTTATCGGGTAGGATTGGCGAAAATGTCGCGGCATGCTCGAAAAAACAAGGAAATACCGGGTTGAAACTCAGTGATATCGCGCGGTTGGCCGGCGTCTCCGTCACCACCGCCAGCTACGTCATCAACGGCAAGGCCGAACAGCAACGCATCAGTAACGCGACCGTCGAGCGCGTGCGCGCGGTGGTCGATCTGCATGGCTTTACGCCCAATCCGCAAGCGGCCGGCCTGCGCAGTCGGCACACGCGCACCCTGGGCTTTATCCTGCCGGATCTGGAAAACCCCAGTTACGCGCGGATCGCCAAGTTGCTCGAACAAGGCGCGCGGGCGCGCGGTTATCAATTGCTGATCGCCAGCTCCGACGATGCGCCGGACAGCGAACGTCAGCTCCTGCAACTGTTCCGCGCCCGGCGTTGCGACGCGCTGATCGTCGCCAGTTGTCTGCCCGCTGGTGATGACAGCTATCGCCAGTTGCAGGCCAAGGGTCTGCCGATCATCGCCATCGACCGGGTCATGGAGCCGGAGCATTTCTGCTCGGTGATCAGCGACGACCGCGAGGCCAGCCTGCACCTGACCCAGAGCCTGCTCGATCCACAGCCCAAGCAGATCGTGCTGCTCGGCGCCCGTCCGGAATTGAGCATCAGCCAGGAACGTGCCGCCGGTTTCCGCGAAGCGCTCAAAGATTTCCAAGGCGAGGTGCTGGTCGAGCACGCCGAGTCGTTCAGCCGCGAGTGCGGCAAGCAACTGATGGAAGAACTCCTGCAGCGGTTGGGGCATTTGCCTGACGCGCTGGTGACCACTTCTTACGTGCTGCTGCAGGGCGTGTTCGATGCACTGCATGATTTCCCGCTGAAATCACGGCCGCTGCGCCTTGGCACCTTCGGCGACACGCAGTTGCTGGATTTCCTGCCGCTGCCGGTCAACGCCATGTCCCAGCAACACCAGTTGATCGCCGACAAGGCCCTGGAACTGGCCCTGGCCGCGGTCGAGCAGGACGATTACCAGCCGGGCGTGCAAGCCATTGCGCGGACCTTCAAGCAGCGTATTCATCGGGACTGAAGCGTGGAGCTGATCGACAGTCACACCCATCTCGACTTTCCCGACTTCGACGCCGATCGCGCGGCGCTGCTGGCCGAAAGCCGCGCCCTCGGGGTGCGGCGCATGGTCGTGCTCGGCGTGCATCAGGGCAACTGGCAACGGGTGTGGGACCTGGTCCAGAGCGATGCCGACCTGTATGCGGCGTTCGGTCTGCATCCGGTGTTCCTCGATCAGCACCGCCGCGAGGATTTGCTCGCACTGGGTGACTGGCTGACACGCCTGCGCGGGCATCGGCAGTTGTGTGCGGTGGGCGAGATCGGTCTGGATTATTTCATCGAAACCCTGGACCGGGAGCGCCAGCAAGCGTTGTTCGATGCGCAACTGCAACTGGCGGCGGATTTCGACTTGCCGGCGCTGATCCACGTTCGCCGCAGCCATGCGGCGGTAATCGCCACGCTCAAACGCTTCAATCTCAAACGCGCCGGCATCATCCACGCCTTCGCCGGCAGCCGCGAAGAAGCGCGGGAATACATCAAGCTCGGTTACAAACTGGGTCTTGGCGGTGCACCGACCTGGCCGCAGGCATTGCGCATGCATCGGGTCCTGCCGGAACTGCCACTGCACTCGGTGGTGCTGGAAACCGACTCACCGGACATGGCCCCCGCCATGTTCCCCGGCCAGCGCAACAGCCCGGCGCATCTACCGGCGATTTGCGCGGCGCTGGCCGAGCTGATGAATATCACCCCTGAACAACTCGCCAACGTCAGCACCACCAACTGCTGCGAAGTCTTCGGCTGGTAACACCGCTATCCCCTGTGGGAGCGAGCCTGCTCGCGAAAGCGATCTGTCGGTGAGATCGTCAGTGCCTGCCCCACCGCCTTCGCGAGCAGGCTCGCTCCCACATTTTTGATCCGGCACCAGCCTCTCAGACGCGAAATGCGCTGATCAGTTGTTTGAGTTCAACCACCTGCGCCGACAGCGCGCGGCTGGCATCTTCGGTCTGGTGTGCCCCTTGCGCCGTGCGTTCGCCGGCGCGGTTGATCTCGACGATGTTCTGATCGATGTCATGGGCCACGGCGGTTTGCTGTTCCACGGCAGCGGCGATCTGCTGGTTCTGGTCGACGATCATGCCCACCGCGCCGAGAATATTTTCCAGCGCTTGCTGGACCTTCTCCGACTGCCCGACCGTGCCATTGGCCATCTGATGGCTGACGCCCATGGCCTTCACCGCCGCGCCGACGCCGCCATGCAGTTTGGCAATCATCTGCTCGATCTCCTCGGTCGATTGCTGGGTGCGCTTTGCCAGGGTGCGTACTTCGTCGGCGACCACGGCAAAACCGCGCCCCTGCTCGCCGGCCCGGGCCGCTTCGATCGCGGCGTTGAGCGCCAGCAGGTTGGTCTGCTCGGCGATGCTCTTGATCACCTCAAGCACACGGCTGATCGACTGGCTGTCACTGGCCAATTGATTGATCACCAGCACCGACTGATCAATCTCGCTGGCCAGCGCGGCAATGCTGCCCTGCTGCGATTCCACCAGACCCCGCCCGCTCAGGGTTTCGTCGTTGACGCTGTGGGCGCTACTCACCGCTGCCGCAGCACTGCGGGCAACTTCCATTGAGGTCGCCGACATCTGGTTCATCGCCGTCGCCACTTGTTCGATTTGCGTACGCTGCCCGGCGACAGCCTGATTACTCTGCGCCGACACGCGCTCCACTTGCCCGGCCTGACGCTCGACTTCGCCGACGGTGTGGCCAACGCGTTCGATCAGGTCGTGAATCTTCTTCACCGTGCCGTTGAACACCTCGCCCAATTCGCCCAGTTCATCGCGGCTGCTGGCCTTGAAGTTGACGGTCATGTCACCGGCCGCGACTCTGTCCATCATCGCCCCGAGGCTTTTCAGGGTGGTGCGGGTCGAGGCGTAGAAACCGCCGTAAAGATAGAAAATCAACACGAACACCACCGACAGCGCCGAGGCTTGCAGAACCATGTGCATGCGGTTCTGCGCCAGACGTTGCTGCAACTGGTTGTCGAGAAATTTCAGCGTGGCTTGATTCAGCTGATAGGTGTGTTCCAACAGGCCGGTGACCTGATCGTAAAACCCCTGCCACGGCGCATCGAGGGTGTCGGCCATCACCACTTGTTCTTCGAACAATTCGCTGGCCTGCTTGAGCGAGGCCTTGCTGCTGTCGGCCTGGGCGCTGAGCGATTCACGGGCAGCGCTGCTGGAACCGAGGGCGTCTTGCAGCTTCAGGGCGTACTCGGCCTGGAGTTTTTCGATCTGCACCAGCAACTCGTCAAAACGTGTACTCGAAGAACTGTTTAGAAAGCCCTGGCCCAACGAATACGAACCCATCGCCCGGCCTTCGCCGAGCGTCTGCGTGACGCTCGGGGTGATCAGCGTGACCAGTTCGCTGAGCTGGCGAATATCACTCTGGTTATCGCGGCTCAGCCCCGCCTGACTGGTGATGATCTGGCTGAAAATCTGCGCACTGGCCAGCAACTTGCCGATCAACGCGCTTTTGCTTTGCAGCGAGCTTTCCGCTTGTTGGGCTTTGAACGCGGCGATCATTTCATCGCGTTTGGCTTCGAATTGCCTGATCTGCTCGGGGTCTTCGGTCATCGCCGTCAGCCCTTCGAGGCGCGCGAGCACGGCCTGCTCCAAGGTCTGGATCTGCGCTTCGACATTGCCCGCCTTGCCGGACTGGCCGAGGGTGACGTCGATCTGCACCAGATTGTTCAGGGTTTCCAGATCCCGACGCAGGCTCAGGCTGCTGCCCAGCAGGTCGAGGCTCTGCAGTTCGACACGGGTGCCCTGAAATTCGCGATAGGAGTCGCGCACCAGATAGAAATTGGTCACCAGCATCGGCACCAGGAACAGCACGCTGATCAGGCTGAACTTCATGCCGAAGCTCAGACGGTTCATCAGCGAGACGGCGGGATAGAGCAAGCTCTTCACTGGAAGTCTCCCTTGGTTTTTCTTGTTTTTATTGGCAGGCGCGGGGCGACAGCAGATAGCCACTATCGGGCGCTATCCCTGTATAGCGCAAAACGGCGGGGGGTTTTGTAACTTAAGGTTAACAACGCAAGAACCAGCAACAGACCACTGTGGCGAGGGAGCTTGCTCCCGCTCGGCTGCGTAGCAGGCGCCAATCAGACAAAAGCGTTGCAGGTGACGAACAGCGAGGGCGGCTTCGCCACCCAGCGGGAGCAAGCTCCCTCGCCACAATATGTTCATTTCAGATCGTCAGTGAACCAGAACAGTCCACAAGGCAAACCCGGCATACCACAGCACTGCCGCGCGCAGCAGCAGTTCCCACAGGCAGTCGAGGGTGTTGATGCCGTCCGGGCCGACCGCTGGCGGCGGGATTTCCCCGGCGGCCAGGCCGACCTTGTTGATCAACTGTGCAGCGCTGATGTTCCAGTTGAGCAGCTCATGCAGCATCACTCGGCTGACCGCGACGAAGTTGCCGACCAGGGCCAGACTCGCCGCCAGCAAACGCACCGGCACCCAATCGAAAGCGTGACGCAACTGCGCCGCACGCTCGACCAGCGCCGGATTGTTGCCGTGCTCTTCGGCCAGCGCCAGCAAGCGATAGGCCAATGCCGCCACCGGGCCGAGGAGGAAGTACCAGAAGATCACCGCGAAGAAACTCTGATAGGCCTGCCACAGCAGATGCCCTTGCACCCGCTCGAGCAATTGCTCGCCGCTGTCGGCGCAGATGTTCAGGTCGCGCTTGGCCACGTGCGCCGCCGCTTGCAGATCCTCGCGGCGCCAGGCATCGCGGAACGGGCCGAGGCCGCCGAGCAGATCGCCGCGTCCGAGGCTGTAAATCACCACCAGCAAATGCACCGGCAGCGCCAGCAAACCGTACGCCACCGGCTCCAGCACCAGCAACAACAGCGCCAGCAATGCCACCGGGAACAGCACCAGTATCGTCAGCACCAGCCACGGTTGTTTCGCCAGCCGCTCACCGGCTTCGAGTTTGTGCAGTTCGCGGATCCATCCGCCATCGCGTTGAAGCCGATGGCGCAGGGCCGAAAACTTCTCGATCCACAGCGCCAGCAGTAACACCAGAAAACTCATTGTCCTTCCTCTTTTGCCAGGGCCGCGCGGTAGCGTGCCCAGTCGAATGCCGGTCCCGGATCGGTCTTGCGCCCCGGCGCGATATCGCTGTGGCCGCAGATGCGCTGATCGGTGATCGCTGGAAAACGCTCCTGCAACTGCCGGGTCAGCGCAATCAGCGAGCGATATTGTTCGTCGGTGAACGGCAGATCATCGGTGCCTTCCAGCTCGATGCCCACGGAAAAATCGTTACAGGTTTCACGACCTTCGAACAGCGAAACGCCGGCATGCCACGCCCGCTCCAGACAGGAGACAAACTGGGTGACCTTGCCGTCACGTTCGATCAGAAAATGCGCCGAGACGCGCAGGTCAGCGATGCCTGCAAAGTACGGGTGTTCGGTGACATCCAGACGATTCTGGAAAAATTCCTGCACCTTGCCCGTGGCGAATTGCGCCGGCGGCAGGCTGATGTTGTGGATGACCAACAGGGACACTTCGCCCGCCGGGCGCTCATTGAAGTTGGGTGACGGGCAGATCTGCACGCCATGACACCACCCGCTCGCGGGATCCAACTGCATACCGATTCCTTCAACGCCGACCATGTGGGCGCCCAGTATGCCGCGATCCGCCCTTGCCGCGCGATCACTTGCCGCGATTGAGTCGCCGCAGGTCGCCCAGCACCGTTTCAAGTGCGCGGTCGAACAGCAAAGTGTCCTCCAGCGCGCGGGCGCCACCACGGCTGAACGCCATGGCCAGATCGGTGCGATCGCGCTCCAGTACTTTCATGCCGGTGCGGTCGACGAAAACGTACTTGCCGGTCTCATCGATGATCGCCGCGAGCTTGCAACGCAAGGTCTGCTCGTCGTTCTCGTCGAACACCACCCAGTTGCCCACACGCAACTGCTCGACCTGACAGAGACCGGCATCGTCTTGCGCCGGGCGCGGCGATGGCGTAGCGGCATCAGTCAGGTCGGCGCTGTGCTGCAAGAGCTGCGGCGTGACTTCGATCAGGCTGTGATCGGCGTCGTCGGAGCGTTCCAGCACGCGCACGTGCAGCGCCTCCAGTTCACTGAAGAATTCGCTGGTGGCAAACGGGTCGAACGCCGTGCTGCTCAGGCCATCGCGCAGCGACTTGAGCAAGCCGGGCACCAGTGCCAACAGACGCAGGCTGGATTCGCCGTCGTCATGGCGTTGCACACTCCAGATCAACTGTTCCATGGTCTGCACGTCGGCGTGCCATTCGGCGGACTGATCGCCATGCTTCAGACAGGTCAGCAACAGCACGTTGCTCCAGGCCTGCTGAACGAAACCGACCACCGAGGCCGGCAGCACTTTGCCCGATAACGCCTGCTGCAGCGCCTGCGCTACGCGACGCTGAGCCAGCTCGGCTCTCGCCCGACCTTCCTCGGCATCGCGCAGGCGTTGTTCGAGCAGTTCGGTGCGGCGGCGTTCGTCCTGGGTGAAGGCGAGGAAATCGGCAAGCAGTTCGGAGAAGATCGCCGGGTCGTCGACGAACTCGCTCAGCAAGCGCTGCACCACTTGCTCGATGCGCACGTAGAGGCTGTCCCGCTCAGCACCATCGCAATCGCTCCAGCCCATTGCGGCCTCGGCGATTTCATTGAGCAGGCGCCGCGCCGGATGGGTGCTGCGGCTGAAGAAACTCTTGTCCAGTACGGCGACCTTGAGCATCGGAATCTGCAATCGGGCGATCAGTGCCTTGAGCGCGTCGGGCACGTTGCGATCCTCGAGGATGCAGTCGAAGACCATGGCGATCAGGTTGATCACATCTTCATCGGCAGTCGCGACGACGCGGGAGCGGCCACTTCTGACGCTGACCCGGGTCAGCAGCTGTTCGAGCTGATGACGCAGATCGAAATCTTCCTGAGCCTCCAGCGCGGGTACGTATTGCTGCAAGTGCGACAACAACCGCAGCAGGTCGCGGGTATTGATCGGATGCGCCGGGGCGCCGGGCTCCAGTGTCGGGGTGACACGGCCGCGCACGTGAGCGAGCAGTTGCTGCAGCGCGGCAAATACTTCCTCGACGCCTTCGTCCGCTGGCGGCGGCGCGTCGAGTTCTTCAACGAACGGGTCGCCTTCCCCACGCTCAACAGGACGCCGCGTTGTGGCCGGTTTCAGATGCGGCAATACGCCGGTGGCGAGCAGCAACTGATTGGCCTCGGCATACAGCTGTTCGGTGTCGGCCAGCACGTAGCGTTCGAACAGCTTGAGCAGGATCAGCTTGACCTTGATCTCGACGCCAAGATTACGCCCGGCCTGCAGGAAATATTCGCAGAGCATCGCCGGACTCAGCGGATTGTGCTGATCGTCGAGACGCTTGCCGAGCATCGAGCTGAACCGCGCGGTCAGTTGATCGAGGGCGAAGCCGTCGCGCTTGAGCACGCGGCTGACCATGGTCTGCACGGCGACGGTGCGTTCCATGGCATCGGTGCGCGGCGCCGCATCTTCGACCACCAGCGTGCGTGGCAAGGTAATGGTGGCAGGGTCGTATTGAGTGAGACCGGCGAAGGCTTCGAAAAACAGCTCGAGAAAGCCGCGCTCGATGTTCTTGCGCTTGAGGCGCAGGTCGCGCATGGCTTCGAAAAAGATGTTCTGATCGACGTCGTTGCGCGCCCGGTCGGCCATTTCGAACAGCGTGTCGTCGGCGTTATCGAACAGTTCCTGCAGATCGTGGCGCAGCTGCTGCGCAGCCTTGTCGCGAACCTGCAGCAGAATCACCGGCAGGCGGGCAAGCGGCGAGTGCTCCGCCAAATCGGCAGTCGCCCGGTGCAGAGGCACCACTTTCCCGTCGTTACGCATCCAAGCCTCCTGGAACAGTGATTCGGTTCGTCGCTTTGACACCGCCTCTCGCAGAGTCGTTCGTCAAAGCCATGACGTCAAATACAAGGCGGATTATCTGGCAAAAGATGGCGGCGATGCTATAGGCCTCAGGGTTTCCCCTATACGCCACGAACCCCGCACTCGGCTGAGAAAATCGACCTGATGCAGGCAGGCACGCGCGTTCTCGCCTTGGGTTGGCTCGCGCCCTGCCCCTATAATCGAATCACTTTGTTTGTGGAGTCCGTTATGCCGAATCTACGTCTCGCCGATCTGACCGCCGAAATCGAAAACAACGTGCGCCGTGCGTTGCTCGAAGACGTCGGCAGCGGCGACATCACCGCGCAACTGATCCCGGCCGAACGCCTGGCCAAAGCCACCATCATCACCCGTGACGAGGCCGTCATCTGCGGCACCGCGTGGGTCGATGCGGTGTTTCGCCAGCTCGATCCGCGTGTGGCGGTGCATTGGCAAGTGGTCGACGGCCAGCGGGTCAAGGCCAATCAGCCGCTGTTTCACCTGGAAGGCCCGGCTCGCTCACTGCTGACGGGTGAACGCAGCGCGTTGAACTTCCTGCAGTTGCTGTCCGGCGTGGCGACGCGCGCGCAGTACCTGGCTGACTTCGTCGGCGCGACGCAGGTCAAGTTGCTCGACACCCGCAAGACCCTGCCGGGCCTGCGCCTGGCGCAGAAATACGCGGTGACCTGCGGCGGCTGCCACAACCACCGGATCGGTCTGTACGACGCCTTCCTGATCAAGGAAAACCACATCGCCGCCAGCGGTGGCATCGCTGAAGCCGTGGCCGCCGCGCACAAGATCGCCCCGGGCAAACCGGTGGAGATCGAAGTGGAAAGCCTTGAGGAGTTGCAGAAAGCGCTGGAAGCCGGCGCCGACATCATCATGCTCGACGAACTGAGTCTGGACGACATGCGCGAAGCGGTGCGCCTGACCGCCGGCAAAGCGAAACTGGAAGCCAGCGGTGGCATCAACGAAAGCACACTGCTGCCGATCGCCGAAACGGGCGTGGATTACATCTCGATTGGCGCGATGACCAAGGATGTCAAAGCGGTGGATCTGTCGATGCGACTCAGTCTCTGAGCTGCAAGCTGCAAGCTGCAAGCTGCAAGCTGCAAGCTGCAAGCTGAGCGATTGTGCTTTTACTTGTAGCTTGCAGCTTGAAACTTGTGGCTGCTTTTAAACGACGAGATTATTCATCTCGCAGTACTCATCCCACTCGACACCCAAGACTTCAGCCGCTTCCTTGTGCAGTACGAGGCGCTGCGCTTCGAACTCTTCCGGCGTGCTGGTGTACTTGAGGGTCAGCTCCCAAGGCTGCAAGCCCTGCGCTTCGGCTTCGTCTTCGAAGGCCCACTGGATCTGGTCTTTCTGATCATCGGGACTCAAGTCCTTGATCTCTTCCTTCAAGTCCGGCACATCCAGAAGGTATTTTTCCAGCGCTTGTTCGTGGCGTTGCTCTTGGGTCAATTCAGTCATGGGGTTCTCGCTGATCTTAGGAATGGAGGATGGATCTGGATCATCAAGGATCTCTCTGACGCGGACTGGCCGGCCTTCGGAACCATTCGGGATCATCTGAAAACTGCTAAGCGATGCTCATGCAGGCACAGAATATAGGACGTTTGCATGACGAATTACACGGCTCTTTACATCTCTTGCACAAAAAGCTGACCTGCGGAACATAAACGCGTAATCCAAGTCATAGCGATGTGCCACTTCGGTACACAACATGCTGTTCACAAGGAAAACCAGTGATGCGCAGCTTCTTGAAAATCTCCGCGATTGTCTCTACTACCACTTTGATCGCAGCTCTGGCCTTTCCCGCCAGCGCCATGGCCGTTGAGCTGAGTTCGAGCAGCGCGTCCTATGGCGACAAGGTTTCACTCATCCACAACGATTATGGCAAGGACGTCGTGATCAAAAGCGATATCAGCATTGATGAGCTGCAAAAGATGCGCGACACCCTCAATGACCAGTCGCGCCAGATCGAAGAATTCAAACGTAGCAGCGGTTCGGGTTCAACCGCCAGCGCCAAGGAGATCGACGAACTGAAGAACAGGGTCAAGGAACAGGACCGCGAACTGGAAAGCCTCGGCCGCCAGGTTGAAGAACTCAAGCGAAACAGCGGCTCAAGCTCCAACTCGAACAGCAGCGAGATCTCGAATTTGAAGCAGATGGTCAACAATCAGGATCGGGACATGGATCAGCTTAAACGTACTGTCGAGGATCTGAGCCGCAAGGTGAAATAAACGAGGATGGTGCCCGAGACAGGAATCGAACCTGCGACCTTCGCGTTACGAGTGCGCTGCTCTACCGGCTGAGCTACACGGGCGATGGGCTAAACCTAGCATCGGTTTTCACAAAAGCAAAGATCGCAGCCTGCGGCAGCTCCCACATGATCGGATTATCAAACCGCTTCTGTGGGAGCTGCCGCAGGCTGCGATCTTTTGCTCTTTATTCAAGGCAAAAAAATGCCCCCGCCGTTTGCACGGCGGGGGCATCTTCATTGCGCTAAAGCGTTGGGGTGATTAAACGCCCGAAGCCTTGGCAGCTGCCACGTCTTTGATGGACAGCTTGATACGGCCGCGGTTGTCCACGTCCAGTACCAGCACTTCGACTTCCTGGCCTTCTTTGAGGATGTCGGTGACTTTCTCTACGCGAGCGTCGCTCAGCATCGAGATGTGCACCAGACCGTCCTTGCCCGGCAGGATGTTGACGAATGCGCCGAAGTCGACGATGCGCTCAACCTTGCCGACGTAGATCTTGCCGATCTCGGCTTCTGCCGTGATGCTCAGAACGCGCTGACGCGCGGCTTCTGCGGCATCCTTGGTTTCGCCGAAGATCTTGATCGAACCGTCGTCTTCGATATCGATCGAAGCCTTGGTTTCCTCGCAGATCGCACGGATGGTCGCGCCACCTTTACCGATAACGTCACGGATCTTGTCGGTGTCGATCTTCATCGCGATCATGGTCGGAGCGTTGGCCGACAGCTCGGTACGCGACTGGCCAATGATCTGGTTCATCTGGCCGAGGATGTTCAGGCGCGCTTCAAGGGCCTGGCCCAGAGCGATTTCCATGATCTCTTCGGTGATGCCCTTGATCTTGATGTCCATCTGCAGCGCGGTCACACCTTTGGCGGTACCGGCTACCTTGAAGTCCATGTCGCCCAGGTGATCTTCGTCGCCGAGGATGTCGGTCAGGACGGCGAACTTCTCGCCTTCTTTAACCAGACCCATGGCGATACCGGCCACCGGTGCTTTCATCGGTACACCGGCGTCCATCAGCGCGAGGGAAGCGCCGCACACGGAAGCCATCGAGCTCGAACCGTTGGATTCGGTGATTTCCGACACCACGCGGATGGTGTACGGGAACACGTCAGCGGCTGGCAGCATGGCCGAAACCGAACGACGGGCCAGACGGCCGTGACCGATTTCGCGACGACCGGCGCCACCCATGCGACCACACTCGCCTACCGAGAACGGCGGGAAGTTGTAGTGCAGCATGAACGGGTCTTTCTTTTCGCCTTCCAGGGTGTCCAGCAGTTGCGCGTCACGGGCGGTGCCCAGTGTTGCCACAACCAGTGCCTGGGTTTCACCACGGGTGAACAGCGCCGAACCGTGAGTCTTCGGCAGAACGCCGACTTCGATGTTCAGCGGACGTACGGTGCGGGTGTCGCGGCCGTCGATACGTGGCTTGCCGTTGACGATGTTTTCGCGAACGGTGCGGTACTCGATTTCGCCGAAGGCTGCCTTGACTTCAGCAGCGCTAGGCTGGCCTTCTTCACCGGACAGCTTGGCAACCACTTGGTCACGCAACTCGCCCAGACGCGCGTAGCGGTCGGCCTTGACGGTGATGGTGTAAGCCTGGGAGATCGCTTCGCCGAACTCGGCACGGATCGCGCCCAGCAACTCGGTGGCTTCAGGCTGTGGAGCCCAGTTCCAGGTTGGCTTGGCGGCTTCGGCAGCCAGTTCCTTGACTGCGTTGATCACAACCTGGAATTCGTCGTGAGCGAACAGTACCGCGCCCAGCATCTGGTCTTCGGTCAGCTCTTTGGCTTCCGATTCAACCATCAGCACGGCGTCGGAAGTACCGGCAACGACCATGTCCAGGCTCGAAGCGGCTTGCTGTTCATAAGTCGGGTTCAGCAGGTAGCCGGTGCTTTCGTGGAAAGCCACGCGAGCGGCGCCGATCGGGCCGTCGAATGGAATGCCGGAAATGGCCAGGGCAGCCGAGGTACCGATCATCGCAGCGATGTCCGGATCGGTCTTCTTGCTGGTGGAAACGACGGTGCAGACAACCTGCACTTCGTTCATGAAGCCTTCTGGAAACAGCGGACGGATCGGACGGTCGATCAGTCGGGAAGTCAGGGTTTCTTTCTCGGAAGGACGGCCTTCACGCTTGAAGAAACCGCCAGGGATCTTACCGGCAGCGTAAGTCTTTTCCTGGTAGTGAACGGACAGAGGGAAGAAACCCTTGCCCGGATCGGCTTGCTTTGCACCGACAACAGTCACCAACACGCTGACGTCGTCGTCAACGGTGACCAATACTGCGCCGGAGGCCTGACGGGCGATACGGCCTGTCTCGAGGGTAACGGTCGATTGACCGAACTGGAATTTTTTGATTACCGGGTTCACGGTGTCCTACCTTCTTTGTGGCTCTTGGGGGAAACGGTTTCTTGCGAATTCTTGGGCAATCTCGGGAATCGGCCCGATGGCAATTGTCCGGGTGTTACAGGTAAAGCCATGCTGCAGATAAAACTTGAGGCTGGGAGCCTGCAAGGCGCCAGCGGAAAACCGCTGACGCCCGACAGACCACCAACCTCATAGCGCAATCGCTGATTAGCGACGCAGACCCAGGCGAGCGATCAGAGCGGCGTACCGGCTCACGTCCTTGCCTTTCAGGTAGTCCAGCAGCTTGCGACGCTGGTTAACCATGCGGATCAGACCACGACGGGAGTGGTGATCTTTACCGTTGGCCTTGAAGTGACCTTGCAGTTTGTTGATGTTGGCGGTCAGCAGTGCAACCTGCACTTCTGGCGAACCAGTGTCACCAACAGCTTGCTGGTAGTCAGCAACGATTTGAGCTTTTTCTTGAACGTCGAGAGCCATGAGGCAATCCTTCCTTATCAGGAAACTGTTTCAGGGAAACAGCTTCAACAGGCCAGGGACAAATCCCTGTATCTATAAATGAGTAGTGACCATGCCTGTTAACAGCCACACTCGCCGGCCCGCTTGACGCAGACCGGTTCCGGTCATTCTGACCGAATCAAGCGACGCGGCGCGATGCGCCCGTCTTCGCTCACTTCACCGATACCGATGAAGCGACCATTGTGATCCTGTACTCGCACCATGCCGAACTTCGGCGCATCCGGGGCACGCACCGGCTGGCCGTTGAGCCAGTAGAACGCGCTCGCTTCGGAGAAGTGCAGCAACGGCCAATCCTGCAGGCCGCTGTCCGAAGGCATCAGGAAACGGTCGACCGCTTCGTTGCCACCTTCGGCATGTACCGCTTCCAGCTCTTCGAGGGTCACGGTCTGCGCGAGGGTGAAAGGCCCGGCCTGGGTCCGGCGCAATTCTGCGACGTACGCACCACAACCGAGTTGCTCACCGATATCCTCCACCAGGGTACGAATATAGGTGCCCTTGCTGCAGTCCACCGCAAGCCGCGCAGTATCGCCTTCAAAGGCCAGCAATTCCAAGCGCGCAATAGTAACAGAACGCGGTTCGCGCTCCACTACTTCGCCTGCACGTGCCAGTTTGTACAGCGGCTGGCCATCACGCTTGAGCGCCGAGTACATCGGCGGTATCTGACTGATTTGCCCGCGAAATTTCGGCAGAACTGCTTCGACATCGGCGCGACCAACGGTCACCGGACGCTCCTGCAAAACTTCGCCTTCGGCATCGGCCGTGGTGGTGGTCTTGCCGAGTTGCGCCAGGGTTTCATAGCCCTTATCGGAATCGAGCAGGTACTGCGAGAACTTGGTCGCCTCGCCGAAGCACAGCGGCAATACGCCGGTGGCCAGCGGGTCGAGGCTGCCGGTGTGCCCGGCCTTCTCGGCATTGAGCAGCCAGCGCACCTTCTGCAACGCGGCGTTGGAAGTGAACCCCAACGGCTTGTCGAGCAGGATGATGCCGCTGACGTTACGACGGATACGTTTGACCTGAGCCACCGAATTACTCCTTGGTGTCTTCAGGTGCTGGAGCGGCAACGTGCTGATTGTCTTCAGCCACGGCGCGCTCGATCAGTGCCGACAGGTGCGCACCACGCACGACAGATTCGTCGTAGTGGAAGTGCAGTTGCGGCACACTGCGCAGCTTCATTTCGCGGGCCAGTTGCATGCGCAGGAAACCTGCGGCGGCATTGAGCACCTTGATGCTTTGCGCGATGTCTTCAGCGTTGTCCTGCCCCATCACGGTGATGAAAATCTTCGCGTGACCGACGTCACGGGACACTTCCACAGCAGTGATGGTGACCAGGCCGACGCGCGGGTCTTTGACTTCGCGACGGATCAGTTGCGCCAGCTCGCGCTGCATCTGATCGCCGATACGTTGGGTACGGCTGTATTCTTTTGCCATGATTTGTTACCTGTTACTGCCCAGCGGTGAAACCCGCAAGGTCTGAAAGCGGCAAACGCCCGGCCTGACAAAAGCCAGACCGGGCGTTGCGTTTAGAGTCCGGACGCTGGGCCGTGCATTTGCATGCTACGGCCCATCGTGGCCCTTGAAGTGCGCGAGTCAGAGGCTGCGAGCAACCTGAACCTTCTCGAAGACTTCGATCTTGTCGCCGACTTTGACGTCGTTGTAGCTCTTCACGCCGATACCGCACTCCATGCCGGCACGTACTTCGGAAGCGTCATCCTTGAAGCGGCGCAGGGATTCCAGCTCGCCTTCGAAGATAACGATGTCTTCACGCAGTACGCGGATCGGACGGTTACGGTGCACGACACCTTCAATCACCATGCAACCGGCGATCGCGCCAAACTTCGGCGAACGGAACACGTCACGCACTTCGGCCACACCCAGGATGTTCTCGCGAACATCGCTGCCGAGCATACCGGTCAGGGCTTTCTTGACGTCTTCGATGATGTCGTAGATCACGTTGTAGTAACGCATATCCAGACCTTCCTGCTCGACGATCTTGCGAGCGCCAGCATCGGCACGCACGTTGAAGCCGAACAGTACAGCGTTGGAAGCCAGTGCCAGGTTGGCGTCGGATTCGGTGATACCACCGACACCGCCACCCACGACGCGCACTTGCACTTCGTCGTTGCCCAGGCCATTCAAGGCACCGTTCAACGCTTCCAGCGAACCACGGACGTCGGACTTGAGGACGATGTTGAGCGTCTTCTTCTCGGCCTGACCCATGTTTTCGAAGATGTTTTCCAGCTTGCCGGCGTGAGCGCGAGCCAGTTTGACTTCGCGGAACTTGCCTTGGCGGAACAGAGCCACTTCACGGGCTTTCTTCTCGTCGGCAACCACGCTCATCTCGTCGCCAGCGTCCGGCGTACCGTCCAGGCCGAGGATCTCGACAGGGATGGATGGACCGGCTTCCTTGATTGGCTTGCCGTTCTCGTCGAGCATGGCACGTACACGGCCGTAGTTCGAACCGACCAGAACCATGTCGCCTTGACGCAGCGTACCGTCCTGAACCAGCACGGTTGCCACCGGGCCACGACCCTTGTCGAGACGCGATTCAACCACGACACCACGGCCAGGAGCCGATGGAGTAGCTTTCAGTTCGAGAACTTCGGCCTGCAGCAGAACGGCTTCAAGCAGCTCGTCCACGCCAGTACCCATCTTCGCCGAAACCGGAACGAATGGTGTGTCGCCACCCCAGTCTTCGGAAGTCACGCCGTGAACCGACAGCTCGCTGCGGATGCGATCGAGATCGGCGCCCGGCTTGTCGATCTTGTTCACTGCGACCACCAGCGGCACGCCAGCTGCCTGAGCATGCTGAACGGCTTCGATGGTTTGCGGCATCACGCCGTCGTCCGCTGCAACCACGAGGATCACGATGTCGGTCGCCTTGGCACCACGAGCACGCATTGCGGTAAACGCGGCGTGACCCGGGGTGTCGAGGAAAGTGACCATGCCGCGATCAGTCTCAACGTGGTACGCACCGATGTGCTGGGTGATACCGCCGGCTTCGCCAGCAGCTACCTTGGCACGACGGATGTAGTCGAGCAGGGAAGTCTTACCGTGGTCAACGTGGCCCATTACGGTCACGACTGGAGCACGGGAGAACGACTCACCTTCAAACTTCAGGGACTCGGCCAGGGAATCTTCCAGAGCGGTGTCGCTGACCAGGGTCACTTTGTGGCCCAGTTCTTCGGCTACCAGTTGAGCAGTTTCCTGATCAAGCACCTGGTTGATGGTCGCTGGGGTACCCAGTTTGAACATGAACTTGATGATTTCAGCAGCCTTGACCGACATCTGGTTGGCCAGATCGCCAACCGTGATGGTCTCGCCGATCTGCACATCACGCACGACAGGGCCGGTAGGGCTCTGGAAACCGTGGGCGTTGCGCTTCTTCAGCTTGGCCTTGCCGCGACCACCACGACGGAAGCCATCGCTTTCTTCGTCGGTAGTGCGTGGTGCCACACGTGGCGCCGGAGCTTTTTCCTTGACCGATGCGCGATGCGGAGCGTTTTTGCGCTCGCCATCACCGCCACCGCTGCGACGATTGTTGTCGTCGGCACGTGGCTTGTCCGGACGGCGCTGTTCGTTCTGCTTGTTGCGAACGTCAGCCGATGGAGCAGGAGCAGCAGCCACCGGTGCGCTTTCGCGAACAGGTTCGGCAGCGGCAGCCGGCGCCGCGACGGCGTCGCTGGCAGCGGTTTGCGCAGCAGCAGGCTGGCGACGCGCTTCTTCTTCGGCGCGTTGCTTGGCTTCTTCTTCAGCCTTCTGACGGGCAGCATTTTCTACTGCGCGGCGCTCATCCAGTTCACGCTTGCGCTCGGCTTCGATTTCTTCCGGGCTACGCTGTACGAAAACTTTCTTCTTGCGAACTTCAACGCTGATGCTCTTGCTACCAGCCACACGCAGGGTGCTGGTGGTTTTACGCTGCAGCGTGATCTTGCGTGGTTCTTCCACTTTCGCCTTGTGACTGCTCTTCAAGTGAGTCAGCAGGGATTGCTTCTCACTGTCAGTCACATTTTCGTCGGCGGCGGTGTGCGGCAGACCTGCCTCACGCATCTGCTGCAACAGGCGCTCTACCGGTGTTTTGACCTCATCGGCCAGTTGTTTCACCGTGACTTGCGTCATGCACTTCTCTCCTCAGGCCGCGCCTAATTACTCGAACCAGTGGGCTCGGGCGGCCATGATCAACTTGCCGGCACGATCATCGTCAATGCCGTCGATGTCGAGCAGGTCGTCAATAGACTGCTCGGCCAGGTCTTCGCGGGTAATTACGCCGCGCACCGCCAGTTCCATCGCCAAATCCTTGTCCATACCCTCAAGCGAGAGCAGGTCTTCGGCCGGATGGGCGTCTGCCAGCTTTTCCTCAGTAGCGATGGCTTTGGTCAACAAGCGATCCTTGGCGCGAGCACGAAGCTCGTTGACGATGTCCTCGTCAAAGCCGTCGATGTTGAGCATCTCCTCCACCGGTACGTAGGCAATCTCTTCCAGGCTGGTGAAGCCTTCATCTACCAGCACCTGAGCCAGTTCTTCGTCGACTTCCAGCTCGTCGATGAAGTTGCGCAGGATGTCGCCGGTTTCTGCTTGCTGCTTAGCCTGGATGTCCGATTCGGTCATCACGTTCAGGGTCCAGCCAGTCAACTGGCTGGCCAGACGCACGTTCTGACCACCGCGACCGATGGCCTGAGCCAGATTGTCTGCGCCAACGGCGATGTCCATGGCATGGGCATCTTCGTCAACGATAATTGCCGCAACCTCGGCCGGGGACATGGCGTTGATCACGAACTGGGCCGGGTTGTCGTCCCACAGCACGATATCAACACGCTCGCCGCCCAACTCACCCGATACCGCCTGGACGCGCGAACCGCGCATACCGATGCAGGCACCTTGCGGATCAATGCGCTTGTCCTTGGAACGGACGGCGATCTTGGCGCGCGAACCCGGATCACGGGAGGCGGCCATGACCTCGATGAGGCCTTCAGCGATTTCCGGCACTTCGATACGGAACAGCTCGATCAGCATTTCCGGCGCGGTACGCGACAGGATCAGCTGCGGGCCGCGGTTCTCGGTGCGGATTTCCTTGAGCAGCGCACGCAGGCGCACGCCGACACGGAAGGTTTCGCGAGAAATGATGTCTTCACGGGCCAGCAACGCTTCAGCGTTGTTGCCCAGATCGACGATCACGTTGTCGCGGGTGACTTTTTTCACGGTGCCGGAGATGATTTCCCCCAGGCGCTCGCGATAGGCGTCGACCACTTGAGCGCGCTCGGCTTCGCGAACTTTCTGCACGATGACCTGCTTGGCAGTCTGTGCAGCGATGCGGCCGAACTCGATGGATTCGATTTTCTCTTCGACGACGTCACCGACCTTGGCGCCAGGATGCGTTTCGGCAACCTTGCTAGGCCAGGTCTCGATGGCCGGATCGTCGAGATCATTCTCTTCGACGACCGTCCAGCGACGGAAGGTTTCGTAGGAACCGGTGTGGCGGTTGATTTCCACACGCAGGTCCACTTCGTCTTCAAAACGCTTTTTGGTAGCAGTGGCCAGAGCCAGCTCCAGCGCTTCAAAAATTACGCTTGCCGGTACACCCTTTTCATTGGATACCGACTCAACAACCAGCAGTACTTCTTTGCTCATCGTACGCCTCGCCTTTCGCAAGCCATTGGATCCGCGGGATCCGCGTCTCAGTCAAAACTGGGAATAATGTTGGCCTTGTCGATCATATCGATCGGCAACAGGAACTCGTGGTCTTCTACCTGCACCACGACGTCCTGCTCTTCTACACCGCGCAGAAGGCCCTGAAAGTTGCGTCGACCTTCGAAAGGCGAGCGCAGCTTGATCTTCACTTGTTCACCGGCAAATTTGGCAAACTGCTCAAGAGTGAACAGCGGGCGCTCCATGCCAGGCGAGGAAACTTCAAGGGTGTATTCAACGGAGATTGGATCTTCAACATCCAGGACACCGCTGATCTGACGGCTGACAATGGCGCAGTCGTCCACCAGCACGCCACCCTCTTTATCGATATAAACGCGCAACATCGAGTGCCGACCCTGAGCCGAAAACTCGATACCCCAGCATTCATAGCCCAGGGCCACGACCACCGGGGCCAGCAAGGCCTGCAACTCTTCTAGCTTGCTCGACACCTGAACCCCCTAGTGCATGATATGTGCATGCTTTGCAAAATAAAAAAATGGGCATAACGCCCATCCTTGAAACGCCGTCGAACAGCGGCGTTGAAAGTATCCAGCTAACAAAAAGCCCCTTAAAAGGGGCTCCTTAAACTGGTTGCGGGGGCCGGATTTGAACCGACGACCTTCGGGTTATGAGCCCGACGAGCTACCAGACTGCTCCACCCCGCGACAAAGCTGGGGCGGAAGTATACGACCGATCCCTTTTAGGGTCAATGTAACCTTCCACCTGCAAGAAAGCCCGCAACAGCGGGCTCTCCTGACTAATTGGTACCGAGAAGGGGACTCGAACCCCTACACCCTATGGGCACAACCACCTCAAGGTTGCGTGTCTACCAATTCCACCACCTCGGCAATACTACGTTTGAAACTCTTCTTACTTCTGCTCTTGAGCTGGAGGCACGTCAGTCGCTGGAGTAGCCGACTTTTGCTCTTGAAGCACCGGGACATCATCAGAAGCCGGTTGTTGCTTAGGTACTTCCAACACTGCTGGATCTGGCAAACCTGCTTGAGTCAGCTGATGAGCCTTCTCTTTAGCAAAGTAACCTAACCCCAGGCTGGTTATGAAGAAACCGGCGGCAAGTATAGCAGTAAACTTACTAAGAAAGGTAGAGGAACCTTGGCTTCCGAACACAGTATTTGAAGCACCTGCTCCGAAAGACGCGCCAGCGTCCGCACCCTTACCCTGCTGCAGCAAAACCAGAGCAACTACGCCCAATGCACCCAGCAGATGAAAAACGACTACGACTGTTTCCAGCATTTTTTCAGTTTCCCGCGGCGCGACAGATCGCACCGAACTCATCTGCATTCAGGGAAGCTCCACCAATGAGCCCCCCATCGATATCCGGCATGCCGAACAGTTCGACCGCATTGGCCGCCTTCACGCTGCCGCCGTATAGAAGCCGCACATTTCGTGCGACTTCAGAATTCTCTGCCGCCAACTGCTCGCGAATGGCTTTATGCACATCCTGAGCCTGTTGCGGCGTTGCAGTCAGCCCGGTACCAATGGCCCAGACCGGCTCGTAAGCAATCACTGCCTTGGCAAAAGCACCGACAC
Organism: Pseudomonas sp. HN2; assembly: GCF_020736465.1. Classification (NCBI taxonomy): domain Bacteria; kingdom Pseudomonadati; phylum Pseudomonadota; class Gammaproteobacteria; order Pseudomonadales; family Pseudomonadaceae; genus Pseudomonas; species Pseudomonas sp. HN2. The sequence continues at coordinate 902,037 of NZ_CP085885.1, read as the reverse complement.
CCAGCTCCTCAATGATGCTGCCCAGCTGACGCCCGACAACTTCAAGAGTTTTTCCGGCTTCGCGTTGCTCGAGGGTCTCCCCCACACACAACACCGGAATCAAGCCACATGCCTGTGCAGCTGCGAACTTGCGATTCAGCATCCCGTCTCGCTCGCCCAGAATCTGGCGGCGTTCGGAGTGCCCGACAAGCACCAGGGAACAACCTGCATCCACCAACTGACTGGGAGCAATCTCACCGGTCAGCGCACCTTGCATGGCTTCCACCGCAGAATTCTGCGCGCCGACCGAAATCGACTTGCCTTTCAAGCCATCAATCACTTGATTGATATACAAGCAAGGCGGGAACACCGCGACATCAACACCGCTTGGCAAGGCCAGATGACGAAGGTCGTTGATCAGCTCAGCGACGCTGGCGCGGGTACCGTGCATCTTCCAGTTACCAGCTACCATAGGGCGACGCATGCTGTACCTCGTCGGTCAAAGTGGGCGCAGATGTTACCCAACACAATCATGGCTTGCAAGCCGTATCAGGCAGAAACTTCGGTTACCAGTTTTGCCAGCTCTTCGGCATAGCCGCGAACCTGGTTTTCGTCCTCGCCTTCGACCATTACGCGCACCAGAGGCTCTGTGCCGGACTTGCGCAGAAGCACGCGACCGCGCCCCGCCATCGCCTGGGTTACGCGGGCGCTGGCTTCCTTGACAGCCGGATGCTCCAGTGGGCTTTCACCGCCGCCGAAGCGGACGTTGATCAGCACCTGAGGGCACTTGCGCAAAGCCTGTCGGGTTTGGGCGAGACCTTCATTGCGGGATTTCAGAGCCATCAACACCTGCAGGGCCGCGATGATCGCGTCGCCCGTGGTGGTGTGATTGAAGCAGACCACATGCCCGGAGTTCTCTCCGCCGACAAGCCAGTTGCGCTCTTGCAGCTCAGCGATGACATAGCGGTCACCGACATTGGCACGAACGAACGGGATCGACAGATCTGCCAGGGCCAGTTCAAGGCCGAGGTTGCTCATCAGCGTACCGACCACTCCACCCTGCAACTTGCCGCGCTCATGCAGATCGCGGGCAATGATAAACAGCAGATCATCGCCATCGACGATGGTACCGGTGTGATCAACCATCAACACGCGATCGCCATCACCATCGAAAGCGATGCCGAGGTCGGCGTGTTCGGCCAGCACCGCAGCCTGCAAGGGCCCCATGTGCGTGGAACCACAGTTATCGTTGATGTTCAGCCCGTTCGGCTGGGCAGACAGCACGACAACTTCGGCGCCCAGCTCACGGAAGACGCTCGGCGCCACCTTATAGGTCGCACCGTGCGCACAGTCGATGACTATTTTCAGGCCGGAGAAATTGGTTCCGGAAGGCACGCTGCTTTTGCAGAACTCGATGTAGCGACCCGATGCATCATTGATTCGCGAAACTTTGCCGATCTTGCTCGATTCGACGACGGTCATCGGCGTATCCAGCAACTCTTCGATCATCAACTCCAATTCATCCGGCAGCTTGGTGCCTTTGCCGGAGAAGAACTTGATGCCGTTGTCGTCATGCGGATTGTGCGATGCACTGATCACGATCCCGGCTTCAGCCTGGAAGGTACGCGACAGATAGGCAATGGCTGGCGTCGGCATCGGGCCGAGCAGCATCACATCGGCGCCCGCCGAGGTCAGCCCGGCCTCGAGTGCGGACTCGAACATATAGCCGGAGATTCGCGTGTCCTTGCCGACCAGCACCTTGCACGCACCCATTTTGCGGAACGCCATGCCAGCCGCCCAGCCGAGCTTGAGCATGAAATCAGGCGTGATCGGGTATTCACCAACGCGACCGCGAATGCCGTCGGTACCAAAATATTTCTTGCTCATAAGTGCTCCATCATTCTTATTCGGCTGATTCTACGGCCGCGATCATTCGCACCACATCGACGGTTTCCGCCACGTCGTGGACGCGCAATATTCGCGCGCCCTTGACCGACGCCAGCGCCGCCAGCGCCAGACCGCCATGCAGACGCTCACCCACGGGACGGTTCAAAGCGTGGCCAATCATACTCTTGCGCGAAACACCCACCAGCAGTGGCCGACCCAGTGCGTGCAGGGCCTCCATGTGCTTGAACAAGCTTAGATTGTGCTGCAAGGTTTTGGCGAAGCCGAAGCCGGGATCGAGAATGATCCGCTCGGCGGGAATGCCCGCGAGCGCGCATTGATCCATACGCTCGGCGAGAAATTCGCCCACCTCGCGGGTGACATCCTGATAGTGAGGATTGTCCTGCATATCGCCCGGCTCGCCGAGCATGTGCATCAGACACACCGGCAATCCGGTCGCCGCCGCCGCGTCCAGCGCGCCATCGCGACGGAGCGAACGTACATCGTTGATCAACCCGGCACCCAGCCGTGCGGTTTCGCGCATGACCGCTGGTGTGGAAGTATCGACCGAGATGATGACATCCAGCTCGCGATTGATCAGCTCGACTATCGGTGCGACGCGCTCAAGCTCCTCCAGAGGAGAAACCGCTCGAGCACCCGGCCGGGTCGATTCGCCGCCGACATCGATCAGCGTCGCACCAGCCAGCACCATGGCTTCGGCGTGGCGCAGCGCTGCGTCCAGCTGGCTGTAACGGCCACCGTCGGAAAAGGAATCGGGAGTGACATTGAGAATGCCCATGACATGCGTATGGGCCAAATCAAGAACCCGGTTGCCGCAAGGCAACCGGGTCAGGGACTGAACAGAAGTCATTTCAAACCTTAAACGTCAGCAGCCGGACCGCCAATCGGTTTTTCCGGACGCTCGTCCTGCACGACAGGCGGCGGAGGCGTACCGGTGCCACCGGACCAGTCACGCGGCTCGCGAGGTGTGCGACCGGCCATGATGTCGTCGATCTGCTCGGCATCGATGGTTTCGTACTTCATCAGCGCATCAGCCATGGCATCCAGCTTGTCACGGTTATCCGTGAGGATCTGCTTGGCGGTGCCGTAGCACTGATCGATGATACTGCGCACTTCGGAGTCGATCAGCTTGGCTGTCTCACCCGAGAAGCTGGCAGCCTGACCGCCACCGCCGCGACCGAGGAACACTTCACCCTCTTCTTCGGCGTACATCAGCGGACCGAGTTTTTCCGACAAGCCCCACTTGGTCACCATATTCCGGGCAATCTGACTTGCACGCATGATGTCGTTGGAGGCACCGGTGGTCACACCATCGAAGCCCAGCGTCATTTCTTCAGCGATACGGCCGCCGTACAACGAGCAGATCTGACTGATCAACGCACGTTTGGACAGGCTGTAGCGATCTTCTTCCGGCAGGAACATGGTCACACCCAGCGCACGACCGCGCGGGATGATCGATACCTTGTAGACCGGATCATGCTCAGGTACGACGCGACCCACGATGGCGTGGCCAGCTTCGTGATAAGCAGTGTTCTGTTTTTCTTTCTCGGACATGACCATGGATTTGCGCTCGGCGCCCATCATGATCTTGTCTTTGGCCAGTTCGAACTCTTTCATCTCGACGATACGCTTGCCGCTACGGGCAGCGAACAGCGACGCCTCGTTGACCAGGTTGGCCAGGTCAGCACCGGAGAAGCCCGGAGTACCACGTGCGATTACTGCCGGAGCAACGTCGTCGCCCATTGGCACTTTGCGCATGTGCACTTTCAGAATCTGCTCGCGACCACGAATGTCCGGCAAGCCAACCACCACCTGACGGTCGAAACGGCCCGGACGCAGCAGCGCAGGGTCGAGTACGTCGGGACGGTTGGTGGCGGCAATCACGATGATGCCGTCGTTCATTTCGAAGCCGTCCATCTCTACCAGCAACTGGTTGAGAGTCTGCTCACGCTCATCGTGACCACCACCCATACCGGCGCCACGATGGCGACCCACGGCATCGATTTCGTCGATGAAGATGATGCACGGTGCGTGCTTCTTGGCCTGCTCGAACATGTCGCGGACACGGCTGGCGCCAACACCAACGAACATTTCGACAAAGTCGGAACCGGAAATGGTGAAGAACGGCACTTTCGCTTCGCCGGCAATCGCCTTGGCCAGCAAGGTTTTACCGGTACCCGGTGGGCCTACCATCAGCACACCGCGCGGGATACGCCCGCCCAGACGCTGGAATTTACCCGGATCACGCAAGAACTCGACCAGTTCGCCGACTTCTTCCTTGGCTTCGTCGCAACCGGCAACGTCAGCCAACGTGGTCTTGACCTGATCCTCGGAGAGCAGGCGCGCCTTGCTCTTGCCGAAGCTCATCGGCCCGCCCTTGCCACCGGCACCACCCTGCATCTGGCGCATGAAGAACATGAACACCGCGATGATCACCAGGATCGGGAAGCTGGCCACCAGAAGCTGGGTCCAGATGCTTTGCTGTTCAGGCTGTTTGCCTTCAACCACAACGTGATTGTCGACCAGATCGCCGATCAGGCCATTGTCCTGGATTGCCGGACGAATGGTCTTGAAGCTGTCGCCATCGGTGCGCTTGCCGGTAATCACATAGCCATCGACGGCTACGCGCTCGACCTTGCCATCCTTGACCTGCTGGATGAAGTCGGAATAGTTGAGGGTCTGCGGCTCGTTAGGGCTGGAGAAGTTGTTCATCACCGTCACCAGGACAGCCGCGATGATCAACCACAGGATCAGATTCTTTGCCATATCGTTCAATTAACTACCCTCTGAAGCAAGCTCCGCTACTGGCGCGCGCTTCGCATGATATTCACCGGCCTAACTTACTACATTACCTACAACTCTGGCAGGCGCCGTCTGTAACCCTTTGTGAAACACTTTCTACACAATATTCGCTTATGCCCGCAGAGCGAAATATGAAAAACCTATCGCCCTGCCGAAAAACCTCGTTTTACGCATCACCGCCGCGATAACCCCAGGCCAGCATGTACTGCTCACGGGAGCTGCCACGGGAAGAGTCTGGCTTGATCATCTGGATCTTGTCGAATTTCTTGCGAGCATCCTTCAGATAAACATCGAACCCTTCGCCCTGGAAAATCTTGATGACGAAATTGCCACCGGGCTTGAGTATCCGCTCCGCCAGATCCAGCGCCAGCTCACAAAGGAACATGGCCTTGGGCATATCCACTTCGGGTGTACCACTCATATTGGGGGCCATATCGGAAATCACAAGGTCCACCTGCGAATTACCGACGGCCTCGAGGATTTCGGCAAGCACCGAGTCTTCAGTGAAGTCACCTTGAATGAAGGTCACGTCCGGAATGCCATCCATCTCAAGGATGTCAGAAGCGATCAGACGCCCCTGACCACCGATCAGCCGACTGGTGACCTGCGACCAGCCGCCCGGGGCCGCACCGAGGTCGACCACGCTCATGCCCGGACGGATCAATTTGTATTTTTCCTGGATCTCCAGAAGCTTGTAACTTGCACGCGAACGGTAGCCATCCTTCTGCGCCTGCTTCACATAAGGATCGTTGACATGTCTTTTCAGCCAACCAAGGCTTGTCTTGGAACGCGCCATTGGGCACCTCGATGATTAGGGTCGTGATTAGTTGGGCGGATCCACGAACCCTCGGGTAAAATGGCCGCCATTTTACAGAATCCAGACGAAAGGGTCAGATTATGCCGCTCACTCCAGAGCAGAAGAAACAGTACAAATCCATCGGCCACCACCTCAAACCAGTGTTGACGGTGGCGGACAACGGTTTGACTGAAGGTGTTTTAGCCGAACTTGAACGCGCCCTGGCGGATCACGAGCTGATCAAGATCAAGCTCAACATCCTCGATCGCGAGTCGCGCTTGGCGCACATCGCCGAACTGTGCAAGGTCGGCAAAGCAGACCTGGTTCAGGTCATCGGCAAGATGGCTCTGGTCTATCGCAAGAACTTCAGCGCCAACAAGCAGCTGTCGAACGTTCATCGCTTCAAGTGATGCGCAGGGTCAAGGGTGTGCTTCGCGCACCCTGCCACTCCATCCCGGCACCGGCTGCATGATCAGCACCAGCCCGGAAAACCCCAGCACCAGATAACTGAATACCTGCCAGCGCTGCGCATCCGGCCAGCCGACACGCACAGCGACATACATCGCGCACGCGTACAACGCCATCAACAGCACCTGCCCGCGAAAATCCCGCCATAGACTGCCAAGGCCTTCGGCCTGTACCAGCACTAAAGCCTGAAAGATCACGCACAGAGCGGCGAATCCCACCACCAGCACTTCGAATGCACTGGCTACTTCGTCGATCAACAGCGGCGCCAGGCCGATCTGGCCTAACGCCGGCTGCAAACCAAGGTGAATCAACCATAGACCACCGACCCAAAGCATCTGGGTCAGCTGCCAAAGCATGGCGCCCGCGTGCAGCGGGCGCCTTCTTTCAGATGTGACGAACTTCGACAATCTCGTACTCGATCACGCCGCCTGGCGTTTTGACGGCAACTACATCGCCCTCTTCCTTGCCAATCAAGGCGCGGGCCAGCGGCGAACCGACGGAAATCTTGCCGAGTTTGAAGTCAGCCTCATCCTCACCCACGATGTGGTAAGTGACGCTTTCATCAGTCTCGACGTTGGCGATTTCGACGGTGGTACCGAAAATCACTTTGCCGGTATGCGGAATGGTCGTGACATCGATGATGACCTGATTCTGGATCCGGCCTTCGATATCACGAATCCGCGCCTCGACCATGCCCTGCTGTTCGCGAGCGGCATGGTATTCAGCGTTTTCCTTCAAGTCACCCAACTCGCGGGCCGTACCGATGTCCTGGCTGAGCTTCGGACGAACGACCTTGGTCAGGTGAGCATGTTCTTCTTCCAGGGCTTTGGCGCCCTGAACAGTCATTGGGTACTTGGTTATGCTCATGCCTTCAATCCTGCGTGTAGATCCTGCAAGCGGCGCACGGTTTTTTCCGGACCGAACTTCAGCGCTTCGCAGATCGCTTCGCCCGCAGCGATGGTAGTGGTGCAGTAGATCTTGTGCTGCAGGGCGTTACGACGAATGGAGTACGAATCGGCGATCGACTGACGACCTTCGGTGGTGTTGATGATCAGCGTGACTTCGTCATTCTTGATCATGTCGACCACGTGCGGACGCCCCTCGGTCACCTTGTTCACGCGGCGCACTTTCAGGCCTGCCGCTTCGATCAGCTTGGCAGTGCCGGCAGTGGCGACCACTTCGAAGCCCAAGTTGATCAGATCACGGGCCACGCCTGCAACCAGCGGCTTGTCATCATCGCGCACGCTGATGAACGCGGTACCGCCGGTCGGCAGCACTTCGCTGGCGCCCATCTGCGCCTTGGCGAATGCTTCGCCGAAGGTATCGCCGACGCCCATCACTTCACCGGTGGACTTCATCTCTGGGCCGAGGATCGGGTCAACGCCAGGGAATTTGGCGAACGGGAACACCGCCTCTTTCACGCTGTAGAAGTTCGGGATGATTTCCTTGGTGAAGCCGATTTCCTTCAGGGTCTTACCGGCCATCACGCGCGCTGCGATCATCGCCAGGGAAACACCGATGCACTTGGAAACGAACGGCACGGTACGCGAGGCGCGCGGGTTGACTTCGATGACGTAGATGTCTTCGCCCTGCAAAGCCAATTGCACGTTCATCAGGCCGACAACGCCCAGTTCAAGGGCCATTTTCTTGACCTGTTCGCGCATCTCGTCCTGGATGTGCGCCGGCAGCGAGTACGGCGGCAGCGAGCATGCGGAGTCACCGGAGTGAACGCCCGCCTGTTCGATGTGCTGCATGATCGCGCCGATTACCACGTCTTTGCCGTCGCAAACCGCGTCCACGTCCATTTCGATGGCGCAGTTGAGGAAGTGGTCGAGCAGCACCGGGCTGTCGTTGGACACTTGCACCGCGTCACGCAGGTAACGCTTGAGCTCGTCTTCCTTGTAAACGATTTCCATCGCACGGCCGCCCAATACATACGACGGGCGCACCACCAACGGATAACCGATTTTCGCGGCAGCACGAACGGCTTCGTCTTCGCTGCGCACAGTGGCGTTTGGCGGCTGACGCAGGTTCAGGCGCTCGACCATTTGCTGGAAGCGCTCGCGGTCTTCGGCACGGTCGATGGCGTCAGGGCTGGTGCCGATAATCGGCACACCAGCGGCTTCCAGCGCACGAGCCAGTTTCAGCGGAGTCTGGCCGCCGTACTGGACGATCACGCCCTTCGGCTTCTCGACGCGGCAGATTTCCAGCACGTCTTCCAGAGTTACCGGTTCGAAGTACAGACGGTCGGAAGTGTCGTAGTCGGTGGAAACGGTTTCCGGGTTGCAGTTGACCATGATGGTTTCGTAGCCGTCTTCGCGCAGAGCGAGAGCAGCGTGAACGCAGCAGTAGTCGAACTCGATGCCCTGGCCGATACGGTTCGGACCGCCGCCCAGGATCATGATCTTGTCGCGACCCGACGGCGCGGCTTCGCACTCTTCCTCGTAGGTCGAGTACAGGTAAGCGGTGTCGGTGGCGAACTCGGCGGCGCAGGTGTCAACGCGCTTGTAGACCGGGAATACTTCGAGCTTCTGACGATGGGTGCGCAGGTTTTTCTCGGTGACGCCCAGCAGCTTGGCCAGACGCTGATCGGAGAAGCCTTTGCGCTTGAGCTTGAACATCAGGTCGCGGTCGATCGAGGACAGACCGAGGGTCTTGACCTTCTCTTCGTCCTTGATCAGGTCCTCGATCTGCACCAGGAACCACGGGTCGATCATGTTCATGCCGAAGATGTCTTCGACCGACAGACCGGCGCGGAAGGCGTCAGCCACGTACCAGATACGCTCGGCGCCCGGCACGGTCAGTTCGCGCTTGAGCACGCTCATGCTTTCCGGGTTGCTCAGATCAAGCTTCTCGTCCAGACCGCAAACGCCGACTTCCAGACCACGCAGGGCTTTCTGCAGGGATTCCTGGAAGGTGCGGCCGATGGCCATGACTTCACCGACCGACTTCATTTGCGTGGTCAGGCGCGCGTCAGCCTTGGCGAATTTCTCGAAGGCGAAGCGTGGCAGCTTGGTGACGACGTAGTCGATCGACGGTTCGAAGGACGCCGGGGTCTTGCCGCCGGTGATGTCGTTCGACAGCTCGTCGAGGGTGTACCCCACAGCCAGTTTGGCCGCGACCTTGGCGATCGGGAAACCGGTGGCTTTCGAAGCCAGTGCCGAGGAACGCGATACCCGCGGGTTCATTTCGATCACGACCATACGGCCAGTGTTCGGGCAGATACCGAACTGCACGTTGGAGCCGCCAGTCTCGACGCCGATCTCGCGCAGGACCGCCAGGGAGGCGTTACGCAGGATCTGGTATTCCTTGTCGGTCAGGGTTTGCGCAGGAGCCACGGTGATCGAGTCACCGGTGTGCACGCCCATCGGGTCGAAATTTTCGATCGAGCAGACGATGATGCAGTTGTCCTTTTTGTCGCGGACAACTTCCATTTCATATTCTTTCCAGCCGATCAGCGATTCGTCGATCAGCAGCTCTTTGGTCGGCGACAGGTCCAGACCACGGGCGCAGATTTCTTCGAACTCTTCACGGTTGTAGGCGATACCGCCACCGGTGCCGCCCATGGTGAAGGACGGACGGATGATGCACGGAAAACCGAGGGTTTCGAGGACCGCATTGGCCTCTTCCATGCTGTGGGCGATCCCGGAACGCGGGCACGCCAGGCCGATGGATTTCATCGCCTTGTCGAAACGCGAACGGTCTTCAGCCTTGTCGATGGTGTCGGCGTTGGCACCGATCATCTCTACGCCGAACTTCTCCAAAACGCCTTCGCGCTCCAGGTCCAGGGCGCAGTTCAGTGCAGTCTGGCCGCCCATGGTTGGCAGTACGGCGTCCGGACGCTCCTTCTCGATGATCTTGGCAACGGTCTGCCACTTGATCGGTTCGATGTAGGTAGCGTCGGCCATGTCCGGGTCGGTCATGATGGTAGCCGGGTTGGAGTTCACCAGGATGACGCGGTAACCCTCTTCGCGCAGGGCTTTGCAGGCCTGGGCGCCGGAGTAGTCGAATTCGCAGGCCTGGCCGATAACGATCGGGCCAGCGCCGAGAATCAGGATGCTTTTAATGTCTGTACGTTTTGGCATGGTTTGTCACTCAAATCCGCAGGTCAGTCGGCAAGCCGTCTTGATCGATTTCTGAAGTCCCGAGGGGGCCGCCGGAACCGGGGCCGCCCTCGCGGGCTTCTCTCTACAGTCTCAAGGCGAACGCTTAGCGTCGCTTGGCCATCTCGTTGATGAAGCGGTCGAACAGTGGCGCGACATCGTTCGGGCCCGGGCTCGCTTCAGGGTGACCCTGGAAGCTGAACGCGCTCTTGTCGGTGCGCTCGATGCCTTGCAGGGTGCCGTCGAACAGCGACTTGTGGATCGCGCGCACGTTGGCTGGCAGGGTGGCTTCGTCTACCGCAAAACCGTGGTTCTGGCTGGTGATCATTACCACGCCGGTGTCCAGGTCCTGCACCGGGTGGTTGGCACCGTGGTGGCCGTGGCCCATTTTCAGGGTCTTGGCGCCGGAGGCCAGAGCCAGCAACTGGTGGCCGAGGCAAATGCCGAACACCGGCGTCTCGGTTTCCAGCACTTGCTTGATCGCCTGGATCGCGTAGTCGCATGGCTCCGGGTCACCAGGGCCGTTGGACAGGAACACGCCGTCCGGCTTGAGCGCCAGCACATCGGCGGCTGGAGTCTGAGCCGGCACCACGGTGACGCGGCAGCCGCGCTCGACCAGCATGCGCAGGATGTTGACCTTGACGCCGTAGTCGTAGGCGACCACGTGGTATGGCAGATCGGAGGCTTCGATGGTCGCGTGGCTGTCGGTTTTCAGATCCCAGACAGTCGAGCGCCATTCGTATTGAGTCTTGGTGCTGACGACTTTCGCCAGGTCCATGCCCTTCAGGCCCGGGAAGCCTTGCGCAGCGGCGATGGCCGCTTCTTCGGAGATGTTGTCGCCGGCCATGATGCAGCCGTTCTGTGCGCCTTTTTCACGCAGGATGCGGGTCAGGCGACGGGTGTCGATACCAGCGATTGCCACTACATTGTTGGCTTTCAGGTAGTCGGACAGGGACATCGTGTTACGCCAGTTGCTCGCTACCAGCGGCAGGTCACGGATGACCAGGCCAGCGGACCATACGCGGTCGGACTCGGCGTCTTCCGGCGTGGTGCCGGTGTTGCCGATGTGCGGGTAAGTCAGGGTAACGATCTGTTGGGCGTAGGAAGGATCGGTAAGGATTTCCTGATAGCCGGTCATTGCGGTGTTGAACACCACCTCACCAACGGTCTGACCGTCGGCTCCAATGGCTTCGCCGCGAAAAATGCTGCCATCAGCAAGGGCGAGTATGGCTGGCTTAGTCAAGAAGACCTCCCGTAAATAACGCATGAAAGGGCAATCGCAGGTTGTAAAAAAGCGGAGTGACGTATGGACACGTCACCCCGCTTCTTCACTGAAATTATTCTGCGCGCTTTTAGTGGACACACTAAAGCTGTAGCTTACAGAAAAGGCCGTTTTTGGTCCACCGCTAAAGAGCCTTAAAGGCCGGAGAATGCGACAGGTCGTCGCCAAGCGGTGAAAACCGGCGCAAATCGGGACGTTTGCGCCGGGTTCAGCAACGACTCAACGCAGGTCGAGCACGTCTTGCATGTCGTACAGGCCCGGCTCGCGACCATCCAGCCACAGCGCCGCACGCACCGCGCCCTTGGCGAAGGTCATGCGGCTCGAAGCCTTGTGGGTGATCTCGACGCGCTCGCCATCGGCAGCGAACAGAACGGTGTGGTCACCGACGATGTCGCCGGCACGCACAGTGGCGAAACCAATGGTTTCACGCTCACGCGCACCGGTCTGACCTTCGCGACCATAGACCGCGACCTTCTTCAGATCACGCCCCAGCGCATCGGCAATCACTTCACCCATGCGCACGGCGGTACCCGACGGGGCATCGACCTTGTGCCGGTGATGGGCTTCCATGATCTCGATATCGACATCGTCACCCAGCACGCGCGCAGCGGTGTCGAGCAACTTCAGGCAGAGGTTGACGCCGACGCTGAAGTTGGCAGCGAAAACGATCGGAATGTCCTTACCCGCCTCGGCCAGCAACTGCTTCTCTTCAACACTGAAACCGGTGGTGCCGATGATCATCGCTTTGCCGTGCTTGCGGCAGAATGCGAGGTTCTTCAGGGTCACGGTCGGGTGGGTGAAGTCGATCAACACATCGAACTCTTCAACCACACGATCCAGATCACCGGACAGCGGCACGCCAATACGGCCCAGCGCTGCCAGCTCACCGGCATCCGCGCCAACCAGCGTGCTGTCGGGGCGATCGACCGCCGCGGTCAGACCGGCGCCCGGCGTCTGCTGCACCGCTTCGATCAGGGTCTTGCCCATGCGCCCGGCGGCGCCCATCACTGCAATACGTCGCATGCCGACTCCTTACAAATCGCCGAAGAAACGCTTCACACCGTCGAACCAACCGGTGGTTTTCGGCGAATGGCTGTTGTCGTCGGCCAGGGAGCTGCGGAATTCTTCCAGCAGTTCACGCTGACGACGGTTGAGGTTGACCGGCGTTTCCACAGCCACACGACACATCAGGTCACCGGCACCGCCGCCACGCACTGGCGCAACGCCTTTGCCGCGTACGCGGAACTGCTTGCCGGTCTGCGTGCCTTCGGGGATTTTCAGTTTGACGCGACCGTCGAGGGTCGGAATCTCCAGCTCGCCGCCCAGCGCTGCGTCGACGAAGCTGATCGGCACTTCGCAGAACAGATGCTTGCCGTCACGCTGGAAGATGTCGTGCTCGCGCACATTGATCACAACATACAGGTCGCCAGTCGGCCCGCCCTGGGTACCCGCCTCGCCTTCGCCGGACAGACGAATGCGGTCGCCGGTATCAACACCGGCCGGCACTTTAACCGACAGGGTTTTGTACTCTTCGACGCGACCGTCGCCGTGGCAGGAGTCGCACGGATCGGAAATGATCTTGCCCTGGCCATGGCAGCGCGGGCAGGTCTGCTGCACCGAGAAGAAGCCCTGCTGCATGCGCACCTGGCCGATACCGCCGCAGGTCGGGCATGTCGTCGGCGAGGAGCCTTTCTTGGCGCCGGAACCATCGCACGGCTTGCAGTTGACCAGTGTCGGAACGCGGATATTCACCGACGTCCCGCGCACCGCTTCTTCCAGATTCAGCTCCAGGGTGTAGCGCAGATCGCTGCCTCGCTGGGCGCCGCCACGGGAACCGCCGCGACCACCGCCAAAGAAGTCACTGAAGACATCGCCAAAGATGTCCGAGAAATTCTGGCCACCGAAACCGGCACCGCCGCCGCCCATGCTCGGATCGACGCCGGCATGCCCGTACTGGTCGTATGCCGCGCGCTTGCTGGCGTCGGACAACACTTCATAGGCCTCGTTGGCCTCTTTGAATGCTTCTTCCGAAGCTTTGTCGCCGGGATTACGGTCGGGGTGGTGCTTCATGGCCAGACGGCGATAGGCCTTTTTCAGGTCCGCTTCGCTCGTGCCCCGCTCGACACCCAATACTTCGTAATAGTCACGCTTTGCCATAAGTTCTTTGCACTCTTAAGGACGTTCGGCAAACCCCTCCTGAGCCTCGCCAAACTCGTTGAGCCCCCATTAAGGCCCGGACCCAACTCACGTCAATTCAACGATCCTGGTCTTGATTGATGCGGTATCTGCGGCGCGAAAAGCAGGAGCATTCCCGGCCATACCGCCAGCATCCGAACGCTGTCGCATGCTGTAAAAATTCGCGTATTCCAGATACGCCAACGCGGGAGGCAAGCTCCCGCGCGGCGACATCCTACCAGTCACCGCCGCAAGGCAGTCAACCGGGCGACCAACAACTTACTTGTGGTCTTTTACTTCTTCGAACTCGGCGTCGACAACGTCGTCAGCCTTCTCAGCCGATTCGCCTTGCGGGGCTGCGCCATCAGCTGGCTGAGCCTGTTCGGCGTACATCTTCTGAGCAACCGGAGCGGAGACTTTCGACAGCTCTTCAACCTTGGCTTCGATGGCAGCCTTGTCGTCGCCTTTGACGGCGGCTTCCAGAGCAACCACTGCAGCTTCGATTGCAGTCTTCTCTTCGGCGGTGACCTTGTCGCCCGCGTCAGCGATCATCTTGCGAGTCGAGTGCACCAGTGCATCACCCTGGTTACGGGCAGCGGCCAGCTCTTCGAACTTGCGGTCTTCCTCGGCATTCGCCTCGGCGTCACGCACCATGCGCTCGATTTCTTCGTCGGACAGACCGGAGTTGGCCTTGATCACGATCGACTGGGTCTTGCCGGTAGCCTTGTCTTTCGCGCCGACGTGCAGGATGCCGTTGGCGTCGATGTCGAAGGTCACTTCGATCTGCGGCACGCCACGTGGAGCTGGTGGAATGTCGGCCAGGTCGAACTTGCCCAGCGATTTGTTCTGTGCGGCTTGCTTGCGCTCGCCCTGCAGAACGTGAATGGTCACAGCGCCCTGGTTGTCGTCGGCAGTCGAGAACACTTGCGATTTCTTGGTAGGAATCGTGGTGTTTTTCTCGATCAGCGCGGTCATCACGCCACCCATGGTTTCGATACCCAGGGTCAGCGGGCTGACGTCGAGCAGCAGCACGTCTTTAACGTCACCGGCCAGAACAGCGCCCTGAATCGCAGCACCCATGGCAACGGCTTCGTCCGGGTTGACGTCTTTACGCGCTTCTTTACCGAAGAAATCGGTCACCAGCTTCTGCACCAGCGGCATACGGGTCTGACCACCGACCAGAATCACGTCGTTGATCGCGCTGACGTCGATACCAGCGTCTTTCATGGCAATGCGGCAAGGTTCGATGGTGCGCTGAACCAGGTCTTCAACCAGTGCTTCGAGCTTGGCACGCGAGATTTTCACGTTCAGGTGCTTAGGACCGGTCGCGTCTGCAGTGATGTACGGCAGGTTGACGTCGGTCGACTGAGCGGACGACAGCTCGATCTTGGCTTTCTCAGCGGCTTCTTTCAGGCGCTGCATGGCCAGCGGGTCACCTTTGAGGTTCATGCCGCTTTCTTTCTTGAATTCGTCAACGAGGTAGTCGATCAGACGAATGTCGAAGTCTTCACCGCCGAGGAAGGTGTCACCGTTGGTGGCCAACACTTCGAACTGGTGCTCACCGTCAACTTCAGCGATTTCGATTACGGAAACGTCGAAAGTACCGCCACCCAGGTCATAAACGATCACGGTGTGATCGCCCTTGGCCTTGTCCATACCGTAAGCCAGAGCGGCTGCGGTTGGTTCGTTGATGATACGTTTTACGTCCAGACCAGCGATGCGGCCGGCGTCTTTGGTGGCCTGACGCTGGCTGTCGTTGAAGTAGGCCGGAACGGTGATCACCGCTTCGGTCACTGCCTCGCCGAGGTAGTCTTCGGCGGTCTTCTTCATCTTCTTCAGAATTTCAGCCGAGATTTGTGGCGGAGCCATTTTCTGGCCGTTCACTTCAACCCAGGCGTCATTGTTGTCAGCCTTGACGATCTTGTATGGGACCATCTGGATGTCTTTCTGCACAACTTCTTCGTCGAAACGACGACCGATCAGACGCTTTACTGCGTACAGGGTGTTGTGCGGGTTGGTGACAGCCTGACGCTTGGCCGACTGACCTACCAGAATTTCGCCATCGTTGGCGTAAGCGATGATCGACGGCGTGGTACGCGCGCCTTCAGCGTTTTCAATAACTTTGGCTTTGCCGTTTTCCAGCACGGAGACGCAGGAGTTGGTAGTCCCCAGGTCGATACCGATAATTTTGCCCATGTTCACTCTCCCGAAACTTTGGATTTTGTTGCCGCAGCAGTGGTGGCTGACTGCGGTAGCACTTAAACGCTTGACTTCTAAATGGGGGCCTTGCGGCTAATTTCAAGCCTGCTCGTCAATCGAAGGCGAAACCGGTGCCGGTGCCTTGCTGACCACGACCATTGCCGGGCGCAGCAGGCGACCATTGAGCTGGTAGCCCTTCTGGAAAACCTTCAGCACGCTGTTCGGCTCGACGTCGGCGCTTTCCTGCATGGCCATCGCCTGATGGTGAACGGCGTTGAACGGTTCGCCATGCGGATCGATAGCTTCAAGCTGGTAGCGCTTGAGGGTGTCGTGGAACATTTTCAGGGTCAGCTCGATGCCTTCGCGCATCGGACGGATGCTTTCGTCGTCCGGGCTCGACAGCTCGAGGCCGCGCTCCAGGCTGTCGACGATCGGCAGCAGGTCGCTGGCGAATTTTTCCAGGGCAAACTTGTGCGCCTTCTCGACGTCCTGCTCGGCACGGCGGCGAACGTTCTGCAGATCGGCAGCAACACGCAGAGACTGATCCTGCGCGGCGGCCAATTGCTCTTCGAGCACTTGCACACGGGTCGCCAGGTCGTCACCCGAACCTTCGGGCGCCTGATTGGCATCTGGGTTTTGCGTATCTACTGTCTGTTCGTCAGCCATAGAATTCTCCTTTCAATTTCGTCCGCGAGCCTGACTCGCGCTTCTGCCCCGATATATGGGGCCGCAAAATCAGGCTTCAAGGGCTGCAATCGATTGTCCCTACAAAAAAGTGCTGAATAGTCATTCTCGAATGCGCTAAGAAAACTTTTCGATCAAGCAAATCGAGCTAAGCGGGGGCATTGTCAGGCCTGAACAAAACACTGTATAAATAACCAGACCTCAAGCCTGGGAGCGGCCCTTATGCTGGTGCACCTGTCCGTACACAACTACGCCATCGTCGAACATCTCGATCTCGAACTCGATCGCGGGATGAGCGTGATCACAGGGGAAACCGGCGCCGGCAAGTCGATCATGCTCGATGCCCTGGGCCTTACCCTGGGTGATCGCGCCGACAGCGGCGTGGTCCGCCCGGGCGCCGATAAAGCCGACATTCTCGCCACGTTCGACCTGGCTGATATCCCTGAAGCCAGCGCCTGGCTGACCGAGCGCGACCTGGAAAACGACGGGCCGTGCATTCTGCGTCGGGTCATCACCTCCGAAGGTCGTTCGCGCGGCTATATCAACGGCACGCCCTGCCCGCTTGGCGACCTCAAAGCCCTTGGCGAGCTGCTGATCGATATCCACAGCCAGCATGAACATCAATCACTGCTGAAAACCGACACCCATCGCCGCCTGCTCGACGAGTACGCCGGCGCGACCGATCTGGCGCGTCAGGTGCAACTTGCCGCCCAGCGCTGGCGCCAGACCCGCCAGGAACTCGAGCGCCTCTCCAACTCTGGTGATGAACAACGTGCACGTCATCAACTGCTCAGCTACCAGCTCGAAGAACTGGAAAACCTCGGCCTCGGCGAAAACGAACTCGAACAGCTGGAGCAGGAACACAAGAACCTGACCAACGCCGAAACCTTGCTGGGCATTTGCCGGCAAGTGGTCGAGCAGTGCAGCGAAAGCGATTCCGGCAATGTGCTGAATGCGCTGACCGCCAGCCTCAATCGCCTGTCCAGCGTGAATAATTCAGTGGGTGCGCTGGGTGAAGCCAGCAGCCTGCTGACCAGCGCGCAGATTCAGGTAGAAGAAGCGGTCGGCGAGCTCAACCGCTTTCTCGACAACTTCGATGCCGACCCGGCTCGCCTGCAATATCTGGAAGAGCGCCTGGACGCGATCTACACCCTGGCGCGCAAACACCGGATTCAACCGACCGAAGTCGGCGAAATGCAGCAGAAGTTGCTGGAAGAAATCGAAACCCTGAACGCCAACGATGAATCCATCGAGCGCCTGGGCGAAGAGCTGGCCTCCTACGCCCGTCACTATCAAGAGAAAGCCCGCGAGCTGAGCGACCTCCGTCAACAGGCATCCGGCAGTCTCGCCAGTGCGGTGGAGCAGGAAATCCAGCGCCTGGGCATGCCCGGCGGCCGCTTCACCATCGAACTGAAAGCCAACAGCAGCGACGAATTGCTGCCGAACGGATTGGAACAGGTCGAACTGCTGGTCAGCGCCAACCCCGGCCAACCGCTCAAGGCGCTGGCAAAAGTCGCGTCCGGCGGTGAGCTGTCGCGGATCAGTCTGGCGATTCAGGTGATCACCGCCCAGACCTCCCGTGTGCCAACGCTGGTATTCGACGAAGTGGACGTGGGTATCGGCGGCCCGACTGCCGAGATCGTCGGCCAGCTACTGCGGCGCCTCGGTGATCGCGGCCAGGTCTTGACCGTGACCCACTTGCCGCAAGTGGCGGCGCAGGGTCATCAGCATCTGTTCGTGCACAAGGTCCGCGACGAAAAGGCGACTCACACCGCCGTCGCGAAGCTGACCAAGAACGAACGCATCGAAGAAGTCGCGCGCATGCTCGGTGGCATCGATCTGACCAAGGAATCCCTGGCTCACGCGAAAAAAATGGTGGTGACCGCCAAGGCGTAACAAATAGTAGAAAGCACGAAGGCGACCCTTGGGTCGCCTTCGTTCGTTTCGCGAATGTGAAATTCGCGCGACATGCTTACTTTTTCTTGCGTACGTACAGTACAAGATTGTGATCAACCATCTCGAAACCGTGCTTCTCGACGATCGATTTCTGAAGTTTTTCGATTTCTTCGTCGAAGAATTCGATGACTTCACCCGACTCCACGTTGACCATATGGTCGTGGTGGCCACCGTCAGCCAGTTCGAAGACCGCGTGGCCGCCGTCGAAGTTGTGGCGGACCACGAGGCCGGCCGCTTCGAACTGGGTCAGTACACGGTAAACCGTGGCCAGGCCGACGTCCTCACCAGCTTCCATCAACGCCTTGTAGACGTCCTCGGCACTCATGTGGCGCTGCTCGGTAGAGTCGAGCATTTGCAGGATCTTGACCCGTGGCAGGGTCACTTTGAGGCCGGCTTTGCGTAGTTCGCTATTTTCAACCATGGTCAGCTTTCTCGCGATGCTGCTTCGCAGCTTCTCTTAATGCGGGTATGATCGGCGTTTACGTTGTCCCAGCCAAGATAGTGGAAGTCGCCCACCGATGCAAAACACCAAGCTCTTGCTAACCAGTTTCACCTTTGTGGGACTGCTCGCACTCGCCGGTTGTTCATTCCCCGGGGTTTACAAAATCGACATCCAGCAGGGCAATGTCGTCACGCAGGACATGATAGACCAGTTACGCCCGGGAATGACCCGGCCGCAAGTACGGTTTATCATGGGCAACCCTCTGCTTGCCGACACGTTCCATGCCGATCGCTGGGATTATCTGTACAGCCTGCAACCGGGTGGCGGTGAACGCCAGCAGGAACGAATCAGCGTTATCTTCAATTCCAACGACCAGCTTGTCAGCCTGTCCGGTGACTTCATGCCGGGCGTGAGCCGTGACGAAGCCATTCTCGGCAAGGACAGCGGCACGAACGTGACCGCGCCTGCTGAAAACGCCGAGAAGCCAGAAGCTGAGAAACCAGCCAAGCCAGGCTCCTTGCTGGATCAGATCCAGAAGGACGTCGATGGTGTGGAAACCGTACCGGTTCCGACACCAGAACCGCTGGACACCTCGCCGCAGTAATACGCGAGGCAATAAAAAACCCGGAGATTCCGGGTTTTTTATTGCCTGCCGTTTGGCTTGATCAGGAATTGCGCGCCTTAGCCTCGGCAGCCTTGGCCGCACGCAGGCGTCGAACCTCTTTGGGATCCGCCAGCAGCGGCCGGTAAATTTCGATGCGATCGCCGGCCTGAACAGCACGCGCATCCGCGTCAGTCACGACTTTGCCAAAAATCCCCAGCGGACATTCCGCCAGATTCAGCTCAGGAAACTCAGCCGCGATGCCCGATTCGTGCACCGCCGTCCGAACGCTAACGCCTTCAGCGACGCTGATCGCACGCAGAACCTGCCGATCAACCGCCGCGTACACAACTTCTATGTCGATCACCGACTCAACCGTGCATCTGCTTGGCGCGCTGGCAGAAAGCATCCACCAGCTGATTGGCCGCCTGATTGAACAACGGGCCCAACGTAGCGCGCACCAGCGGCCCGGCGTAATCGAACGACAGATCCAGACTGATCTTGCAGGCTTTTTCGTTCAGCGCCTTGAACACCCAGATGCCGTGCAACTGAGTGAACGGGCCTTCTTCAAGGTTCATCTCGATCGACTGCCCCGGCACCAGCGTATTGCGCGTGACGAAATGCTGGCTGAGGCCGCCCTTAGCCACGCCGACACTGGCGCGCATGTGTTCCGGGGAGCTTTCCAGCACTTCGGCCTCCGAGCACCACGGCAGAAACTCCGGGTACCGCGCGACGTCGTTGACCAGGTCGTAGAGAAATTGCGCCGGGTACGGCAGTAGCGCGGATCGTTGGATATGTGTCGTCATGTAAGCGTTACTTCCAGAGCTGAGCGGCAAAGACTACAAGAATGCCGATAGGCGCCACGTAGCGCATCAAGAACAGGGACAGGGCAAACAGAACCGGGTTACGGATGGACAATTCATCCCGCACCGCTTCTCGCCCCATCACCCATCCCGCGAACAGCACGAAACACAAGCCACCTAGGGGCAACATGATCCGCGAGGTGAAGAAATCGATCACGCCGAAGAAGTCGAGACCGCTCTGCGCACCCCATTGGTAGAGGCTGAACACCCCGCCTTCGTTCACGAAAAACTTGGCTTCCTTCCAGATGTTGAAGGAAAACACCGTGCCCAGACCGACAAACCAGCAGGTGAACGCCAGCCAGAAAGTCACCCAGGCGCGGCTGATTTTCGTGCGCTCAACGAGGTAAGCCACCATCGGCTCGAGCAGAGAAATCGCCGAACTCCACGCGGCCACCGCGACCAGCACGAAGAACACCACGCCCATCAACTGGCCGAGAAATACGTTACCAAAAGCAAATGGCAGGCTGACGAACATCAGGCCCGGGCCTTCGCTCGGGTTCAGGCCCGCGGCGAACACAATCGGAAACAACGCCAGACCGGCTACCAGCGATACGAAAGTATCCAGCAGCGCAACACCGACCACCGTGCCCGACAGCGAGGTGTTCTTCGGCATGTAGGCGCCGTAGATCATGATCGAGCCGACGCCAACGCTCAGCGAAAAGAACGCGTGGCCCATCGCTGGCAGCAGGCCGTCGAGGACTTTTTCCGGGTGGAAGTCGAACATGAAATGCACGCCTTCCATGAAATGCCCGGTGGTCATGCTGTAGCCCAGCAACACCAACACCATCACGAACAGCAGCGGCATCATGATCCGCAAGCTGCGCTCAAGCCCGGCGACCACGCCTTTGGCGATCACATAGGCCGACAGGAGCATAAAAATCGTGTGCCAAAGTGTCAGGCGCCATGGATTGGAGATGACATTGCCGAAATAGGCGCCGACCTGATCGGCCGTCGCGCCCTGGAAGTCGCCACGGCCCATGTCGACGATGTAGTCCAGCGACCAGCCGCCGACCACACTATAGAAAGACAGGATCAGCAGAGCCGTGATCATCCCGGCAAACGCGCCCCACGACCATTTGGCCGAGTGGCCCGCCTCCAGCGCCAGCACCTTCAAGGCGTTCGCCGGACTCTGCCGGGCGCGTCGGCCGATCAGGGTTTCCGCGAGCATGACCGGGACACCGATGAGCGCGATGCACGCCAGGAACATCAGCACGAAGGCGCCGCCACCGTAGACCCCGACCATGTAGGGGAACTTCCAGATACTACCCAGTCCCACGGCCGAACCGGTCGCGGCGAGTATGAATACCCAGCGGCTAGCCCAACTGCCGTGGACAGAAACCTTGTCTGTCGACATCGTTTATCACGCCCAAGCGTTAGAAAAAGAGGCCGCATTGTCCGGGATTCACTCAACCTGCTCAAGCACGCAGCAACACCGTAGCCGACAGCCGAACAACTCCATATAATGCCGCCCCTATGGCTAAACAGAAGAAACACCCAACAGGGACCATCGCGCAGAACAAAAAGGCGCGACACGATTACTTCATCGAGCACAAGTTCGAGGCTGGTCTGGTCCTGGCCGGCTGGGAAGTAAAAAGTCTGCGGGCGAGCAAGTTGCAGCTGGTCGACAGCTATGTCCTGCTCAAGGATGGCGAAGCGTGGTTGCTCGGCAGCCACATCACGCCGCTGATGACCGCGAGCACTCACGTCATCGCCGACCCGGTGCGCACACGCAAACTGCTGCTCAACCGCCGCGAGCTGGACAAGCTCGCCGCCGCCGTGCAGCAAAAGGGTTACGCCTGCGTCTGCCTGTCCTGGTACTGGAGCAAGCACATGGTCAAGTGCGAGATCGCTCTGGGCAAGGGCAAGAAGGAATACGACAAGCGTGACACCGAGCGCGAGCGCGACGCCGGTCGTGAATTGCAGCGAGCGGTGCGCAACAAGGGCAAGGAAGACTAGTCCTCGCCCTGAAGCACAACTGTGGCGAGGGAGCTTGCTCCCGCTGAGGCGCGCAGCGGCTCTCGCTTTTTTCTGGGTCGCGGGAGTCGAATGCGCCTGCTGCGCAGTCGAGCGGGAGCAAGCTCCCTCGCCACAATTGATGCGCTACTTCACATCCCCTTGCGCCGCTCCGCCCGAGCCATGCGCTGCACCTCCTGACGCACCTCTTCCAGCACTTCCTGCACATACAGAATATGTCGGCTGGACACTTCCCTGGCCTGCTCCGCGCGCCCTTCGATAATTGCCAGATACAATTCCCGATGCTGCGAGATCAGCATGTCGCGGGTTTCCGTGCGCTGTTTGTACATGCCGCCAATGTTGGTCACGACGTTGCGCTTGAGCAGATCGAACAAACCGCGAATGGTATGCAGCAACACCGCGTTGTGGCTGGCCTCGGCAATCGCCAGATGAAATTTCGCATCCGCCGCGCCCTCTTCCGCGCGGCTGACCTCTTCATGGCGCGAGTAGCAATCCTGCAGCTCTTCGAACGCAGTAGTCAGTCGCTCACGATCGACATCGGTGGCGCGCAACGCGGCGTAATAAGCGCACGACGCCTCCAGGGTGTGCCGAAACTCGAGCAAATCGCGCTGCGCTTCGGGGTTGCTTTCAAGCAATTGCAACAGCGGATCGCTAAACGTCGAACCAAGCCCTTCCACCACGTAATTGCCGCCGCCCTGGCGGCTGACCAGCAAGCCTTTGGCCGCGAGTTTCTGAATCGCCTCGCGCAACGACGGGCGTGATACGCCAAATTGTTCGGCCAGGGTGCGCTCGGCCGGCAGCCGCTCGCCTGACTTCAGCGTGCCCTCAAGGATCATCCCTTCGAGGCGCTCAACAATATCGTCAGACAAACGGCGCTGACGTATCTGATCAAAGCCCATAACTCATTTCTCCACGACCCCGACCGCTCGCCGGGCTGTCTATTCTGGCCTATCCGCGCGCCGCCGACACCTGCCAGACAGCACTTCGCCAAACCGGATCAGCTGGCCCCTGCACCGTATCTTCGACGAAAGTTTCAGGGCGGCAAATTGACACACCTACGCTAAGGCTTTTACCCTAGCCAACAGCGCTTGTAAATTGGTCTTACCAATTATCCAAATACGCTGACAGTGCCTGACCAACAACAATTAGGGGCCACCCCACTATGCAAACCTGGCAACAGCTCTACAGCCCGCTCGGCAGTCTTGGCGTCTCCGCACTCGCGGCCGTCATTCCCATCGTGTTCTTCTTTCTCGCCCTGGCGGTGTTCCGCCTCAAAGGCCACGTGGCCGGCAGCATCACCCTCGCGCTTTCGATTGCCGTGGCGATTTTCGCTTTCCAGATGCCAGTGGACATGGCGTTCGCCGCCGCCGGTTATGGTTTCGCTTATGGTCTGTGGCCGATTGCCTGGATCATTGTCGCGGCGGTATTCCTCTACAAACTGACGGTGAAGAGCGGTCAGTTCGAGGTCATCCGCAGCTCGGTTCTTTCGATCACCGATGACCAACGCTTGCAGGTGCTGCTGATCGGTTTCTGCTTCGGCGCATTTCTGGAAGGTGCCGCCGGTTTCGGCGCGCCGGTCGCGATTACTGCCGCACTCCTTGTAGGACTGGGCTTCAATCCGCTGTACGCCGCCGGCCTGTGCTTGATCGCCAACACCGCTCCGGTGGCATTCGGCGCGCTGGGGATTCCGATCATCGTTGCGGGTCAGGTCACTGGCATTGACGCCTTCAAGATCGGCGCCATGACCGGTCGCCAGTTGCCACTGCTGTCGCTGTTCGTGCCGTTCTGGCTGGTGTTCATGATGGACGGCCTGCGCGGTGTGCGCGAAACCTGGCCAGCCGCGCTGGTGGCAGGTTTGAGTTTCGCCATCACCCAGTACTTCACTTCGAACTTCATCGGCCCGGAACTGCCGGACATCACCTCGGCGCTGGCCAGTTTGATTTCCCTGACCCTGTTCCTCAAGGTCTGGCAACCACGCCGCGCCGCCGGCCAGCACATCGTCGGCGCCGTGTCGGCTTCGGTGGTCAGCGCCAGCGTCGGCGGTTTTGGCCAGAAGCGCACCACCGTGGCTTCGCCCTACAGCCTCGGGGAAATTTTCAAGGCCTGGTCGCCGTTCCTGATCCTCACCGTACTGGTGACGATCTGGACGCTGAAGCCTTTCAAAGCGATGTTCGCTGCTGGCGGCTCGATGTACAGCTGGGTATTCAACTTCGCGATTCCGCACCTTGATCAAGTGGTAATCAAGACTGCACCGATCGTAGCCAACCCGACTGCCATTCCAGCGGTGTTCAAACTCGACCCGATTTCCGCCACCGGCACGGCGATTTTCTTCTCCGCGCTGATTTCGATGCTGGTGCTGAAGATCGATTTCAAAACTGGTCTGACCACTTTGAAAGAGACCTTCTACGAACTGCGCTGGCCGATCCTGTCGATCGGCATGGTGCTGGCATTTGCCTTCGTGACCAACTATTCCGGCATGTCCTCGACCATGGCCCTGGTGCTGGCGGGTACTGGCGCCGCGTTCCCGTTCTTCTCGCCGTTCCTCGGTTGGCTGGGCGTGTTCCTCACCGGTTCGGATACGTCGTCGAACGCGCTGTTCAGTTCGTTGCAAGCGACCACGGCGCACCAGATCGGCGTCAACGACACCTTGCTGGTGGCGGCCAATACCAGCGGCGGCGTGACCGGCAAGATGATCTCGCCGCAATCGATCGCCGTGGCTTGCGCCGCGACCGGTCTGGTCGGCAAGGAATCGGATCTGTTCCGCTTCACCCTCAAGCACAGCCTATTCTTTGCAACGATTGTCGGTTTGATCACCCTGGCTCAGGCCTACTGGTTCACCGGCATGCTGGTGCAGCACTAATACCTACAAGAAGCCTACAAGAAACACAGAAAAAACCGACGCCGGCCCGTGATCCGGCGTCAGCAATTCACCACCGGGTCTGTAAGGCTGCTGAAAGCAACGCGCTTTATATTCGGCAGCCGCAGCAGACGGATAACCGGGCCCACCCGGAGACACGCCTGATGAGCGAGCTTTTCTACAACGCTGTGCCGAACGCGACCCGCGTGGCACCGCCACTGCCCGAACCTCGGCAATACCCCAGCGAAAAACCGTCGCGGGTCTACCTGTTCGGCACGTGTGTGGTCGACCTGTTCTACCCCGAAGCCGGGATGGACGCGATCCATCTGCTGGAGCGCGAAGGGATCCGGGTCGAGTATCCGCAGGGGCAGAGTTGCTGCGGCCAACCGGCCTACACCTCGGGTTACACCGAGCAGGCGCGGACCGTAGCGCGCTCGCAACTGGCGCTGTTTGCCGGGGATTATCCGGTGGTGGTGCCCTCGGGTTCCTGCGCCGGCATGCTGCGCGAGCATTACGCCGACTTGTTCAAGGACGAGCCGGAGACGTTGAAACAGGTGCAGGCCCTTGCGGCTCGCACCTATGAACTGGCCGAATTTCTGCTGTTTGTCTGCAAGGTGCAGCTCAAGGACAGCGGCGAACCGGTGAAAGTCGCGCTGCACACGTCGTGTTCGGCACGCCGCGAAATGAACACCCACCTGCACGGCCGCGAGTTGTTGGCGCAGTTGAGCAATGTGGAACGGGTCAATCACGACCACGAAAGTGAATGCTGTGGCTTTGGTGGGACATTCAGCGTCCGTATGCCAGACATTTCCGGCGCGATGGTGGCTGACAAGACCCGCGCACTGAAGGAATCAGGCGCGCACAAGGTACTGAGTGCAGACTGCGGCTGTTTGATGAACATCAACGGCGCGCTGGAGAAACAGCAGGAAGCGTTACGCGGGCAACATCTGGCGAGCTTTCTCTGGCAGCGAACCGGAGGTGCGCAATGAGCACCTCGACGATTATTCCTACGGTCGCCGTAGAAGAAGATTTTCGCACCCGGGCGCACAACGCTTTGGGCGATCAGCAGTTGCGGAACAACTTCCGCACTGCCATGGATTCACTGATGACCAAGCGGGCAGCGGCTTTCAGCGATGCCCACGAAAGAGAACACTTGCGCGCACTGGGCAATTCGATCAAGGCCCGCGCGCTGTCCAAGTTGCCCGACCTGCTCGAGCAACTGGAACAGAACCTGACCCGCAACGGTGTGACAGTGCACTGGGCGGAAACGGTGGACGAGGCCAATGGCATCGTCCTGTCGATCATCCGCGCTCACGAGGCGCGGCAAGTGATCAAGGGCAAATCGATGGTCAGCGAAGAGATGGAGATGAACCATTTCCTCGAGGCTCGGGACATTGAATGTCTGGAGTCCGACATGGGGGAGTACATCGTCCAGCTCGACCACGAGAAGCCTTCACACATCATTATGCCGGCGATCCACAAGAATGCCGGTCAGGTCGCGTCCTTGTTCCACGACAAACTTGGCGTGGAATACACCAAGGACGTTGACCAACTCATTCAGATCGGTCGCAGGGTCCTGCGGCAGAAATTCTTCGAAGCCGACATCGGCGTCTCCGGCGTCAACTTCGCCGTGGCCGAAACCGGCACCCTGCTGCTGGTGGAAAACGAAGGCAACGGCCGCATGACCACCACCGTGCCGCCGGTGCACATCGCCGTGACCGGCATCGAAAAAGTCGTGGAAAACCTGCGCGACGTGGTGCCGCTGCTGTCACTGCTGACGCGCTCGGCGCTGGGCATTCCGATCACCACCTACGTCAACATGATCTCCGGCCCGCGCAAGGAACATGAACTCGACGGCCCGCAGGAAGTGCATCTGGTCCTGCTCGACAATGGTCGCAGCCAGGCCTTCGCCGACAGTGAATTGCGCCAGACCCTGAACTGCATCCGCTGCGGCGCCTGCATGAATCATTGCCCGGTGTACACCCGCGTCGGCGGCCACACCTATGGCGAGGTCTACCCGGGGCCGATCGGCAAAATCATCACCCCACACATGGTCGGCCTGGCCAAGGTTCCGGACCACCCGAGCGCGTCCTCATTGTGCGGCGCCTGCGGTGAAGTCTGCCCGGTGAAAATTCCGATCCCGGCGATCCTGCGCCGTCTGCGCGAAGAAAACGTCAAAGCCCCGGACGCGCCGAATCAGGTGATGCGCGGTCAGGGCAGCAAATATTCACGCAAGGAGCGTTTTATCTGGAACGCCTGGGCCAGGCTCAACAGCTCGCCAACGCTGTACCGAATCTTTGCTTTTTTCGCCACGCGCCTGCGCGGGCTGACACCCAGCAACGTCGGCCCGTGGACGCAAAACCACAGCGCACCAAAACCCGCCGCGCGTTCGTTGCATGACATGGCCCGCGAGCATCTGGGCAAACAGGGAGAGCGTCGATGAGCGCCAAGCAAAATATCCTCGGCAAGCTGCGGAAAAGTCTGACCGGCACCACGCCGATCGCCGACACCTTCGACGTCGATCTGGTCACCCAGACCTACACCTACAGCGCCGAGCAACGCATCCCGCAACTGCGCAAACTGATGGAAGCGGTGCACACCGAAATCCACCTGACCTCGGGCGCCGAGTGGCCGGCATTACTGGCGCAACTGCTGCGCGACCGCCAATTGCCGAGCCTGCTGATCGCTCCGACAACAACCCACGGGCAACGCATCACACAGCACTGGGCGAATAATCCCGAGCTGCCAGCGCTGAAATCCTACGACCGGCCGATGGAAGAATGGAAAGCCGAGCTATTCAACGACACCCCGGCCAGCCTCACCGGCACCCTCGGTGCGATCGCCGCGACCGGCAGCCTGATCATCTGGCCAACCCGTGAAGAGCCACGCTTGATGAGCCTGGTACCACCGGTGCATTTCGCCCTGCTCAAGGCCAGCGAAATCCGCGACAACTTCTATCAAGTGCAACAGGAGTTCGAATGGGCGCAAGGCATGCCGACCAACGCGCTGCTGGTCTCCGGCCCGTCGAAAACCGCCGATATTGAACAGGTCCTCGCCTATGGCGCCCATGGCCCGAAAGATCTGGTCGTGCTGATTCTGGAGGATCAATGAGTCTTTCTGCCGCTTTCCTGCGTGATGCCGAGCAACTGATACCGCCAGAGCGGCGCTTCGACGATCCGCTGTCGACCCTGGCCTTTGGCACCGACGCCAGTTTCTATCGACTGATCCCGAAACTGGTAATCCGCGTCGAATCCGAAGACGAAGTGGTGGCGCTGCTGCAACTGGCCCAGCGCGACAAGGTGCCGGTGACCTTCCGCGCCGCCGGCACCAGCCTGTCCGGGCAGGCGATCAGCGATTCCGTGCTGATCGTGCTTGGGGATAACTGGAACGCCCGCGAGATTCGTGGCCAGGGCACGCAAATCCGCCTGCAACCGGGAGTGATCGGCGCGCAAGCCAACGTCTGGCTGGCACCGTTCGGGCGCAAGATTGGCCCGGATCCGGCGTCGATCAACGCCTGCAAAATCGGCGGCATCGTCGCCAACAACGCCAGCGGCATGTGCTGCGGCACCGCGCAAAATACCTATCACACCCTGGCCGGGATTCGTCTGGTGCTGGCCGACGGCACGCGCCTCGACACCGAAGACCCCGTCAGCGTCGCGGCATTTCGTTCAAGCCACGGCGAACTGCTCGAACGACTGGCGACATTGGGACGCGAGACCCGCGCCAATGCCGAACTGGCCGCGAGAATTCGCCACAAATACCGTCTGAAAAATACCACCGGTCTGTCGCTGAATGCCTTGGTGGATTTCGACGAGCCTGTGGATATCTTGAGCCACCTGCTGGTCGGCTCCGAGGGCACCCTCGGCTTTATCAGCGCGGTGACTTACGACACCGTCATCGATCACCCGAACAAGGCCTCGGCGCTGATCGTGTTCCCCGATGTCGAAACTTGCTGCAACGCCGTCACCGTGCTGAAAAGCCAACCGGTATCCGCAGTGGAACTGCTCGACCGACGCAGTCTGCGCTCGGTGCAGGACAAAAAAGGCATGCCGGCTTTCGTACAGCTGCTGTCGGAAAATGCCTGCGCGCTGCTCATCGAATCCCGCGCCGCCTCGTCGACATTACTGCAGGAACAACTGGCGCAAATCATGGCGTCGCTGCGCGATTTTCCCGTAGAGAAGCAGGTCGATTTCACCGAAGACCCAGTGGAAAACGCCCGACTCTGGGCCATTCGCAAGGACACCTTCCCTGCCGTCGGCGCCGTGCGCAAAACCGGCACCACAGTGATCATCGAAGACGTGACCTTCCCGGTCGAACAACTGGCGATCGGCGTCAATCGCCTGATCGAGCTGTTCGACAAACATGCCTACGACGAAGCGATCCTTTTCGGACACGCACTGGAAGGCAATCTGCACTTCGTCTTCACCCAAGGCTTCAACAGCCCGGAAGAAATCGCACGCTACCAAGCGTTCATGGACGACGTCGCGCAACTGGTCGCAGTGGAATTCGGCGGCTCGCTGAAGGCCGAACACGGCACCGGCCGCAACATGGCACCGTTCGTGGAACTGGAATGGGGCAGCGACGCCTACCAACTGATGTGGCAGCTCAAACGCCTGCTCGACCCCAACGGCATTCTCAATCCGGACGTGGTGCTTAGCGAAGATCCGCAGATCCATCTCAAGCACCTGAAACCACTGCCGGCGGCGGACGAGATTGTGGATAAGTGCATCGAGTGCGGCTTTTGCGAACCGGTCTGCCCATCCAAAGGCCTGACCCTGAGCCCGCGCCAGCGCATCGTCATCTGGCGCGATATCCAGGCGAAAAAACGCGCTGGCGTCGACACCACCGAACTGGAAAAAGCCTTCGACTACCAAGGCATCGACACCTGCGCCGCGACGGGCCTGTGTGCACAACGCTGCCCTGTAGGCATCAATACCGGCGAGCTGGTGAAAAAGCTCCGTGGCCGACACGCCACGCATCAGAAAACCGCCGACTGGATCGAAGGAAATTTCGCCAAGACCCTGCAAGGCGCGCGCTTCACTCTGCATGTGGCCAACGGCGCGCGAATGATGCTCGGGGCGGCGCGTCTGGCGAAGCTGTCGGCAACGCTTACGCGTTTGTCCAAAGGCCAGGTCCCGCTGTGGACCAACGCCATGCCACAACCGGAAAAAGCCATTCGCTTCAGCCCGAGCGTGGCCGATGAGCGCCCGCGCGTGGTCTATCTGGCGGCTTGCGTCTCGCGGGTCATGGGCCCGGCGGCGGGCGACATGGAACAGATGTCGCTGTACGACAAAACCCGTGGCCTGCTGGAAAAAGCCGGTTACCAGGTAGTCTTCCCCGACAACCAGGACAACCTCTGCTGCGGTCAGCCGTTCGCCTCCAAAGGCTACGCCGAACAGGCCGAGCACAAACGCCAGGAACTGATCAGCGCCCTGCTCCATGCGAGTCGCGGCGGACTCGATCCGATCTATTGCGACACCAGCCCGTGTACGTTGCGTCTGGTTCAGGACATCGGCGAAACGCGACTGGATCTGTACGATCCGGTGCGCTTCATCCGTACGCATCTGCTGGATCGTCTGGACTTCACACCCCAGGAAGCACCGATTGCCGTGCACGTGACCTGCAGCACTCAGCACTTGGGCGAAAGCCAGGCGCTGATCGATCTGGCGCGAAAGTGCAGCAAGACAGTGGTGATTCCCGAAGGCATACATTGCTGCGGGTTCGCCGGCGACAAAGGCTTCACCACACCGGAGTTGAACCGCCATTCACTGCGTACGCTCAAGGACGCCGTGCAGCACTGCAGCGAGGGGATTTCCACCAGCCGCACGTGCGAAATCGGCCTGACCCAGCACGGTGGAATCGACTACCACGGGCTGGTTTATCTGGTGGATCGGGTGACACGGGCAAAAGTCGTCTGAAGAAAAATAGAACTCTTGAGCGAAGCGGCAATCCACAGAACAGGCCCCGACAAATCGGGGCTTTTCCTCCATTCGGTGGCTCGCGCAGCGGTCAGCGAAGCCTGGATCCCTCAGTTCAAGGAGATACACATGAAGCGTTCTGTACTGTTAGGTCTGTTCGTTACTGCCTCGATGATGGCGTCCACTTCGTTCGCCGCAGACAAGCCTGCCGATCTGTGCGATGCCAATATCCAGACGATCAACAACGCCAAAGGGCAGTTGTCGGCGAATCCGGAATTGAGCCAGCGCGCCGTAGCCAGCGTAACCAAGGCCCAATCGCTCAAAGCCGAAGGCAAAATCGACGACTGCGTTGCGGAAACCTCGCAAACCATCGTAGAACTGCGCAAAGCCACCGGCACCAACAACTGATCCATGCTGACGGGCCAACCTGCGGGTTGGCCTCGTCGGCAGATTGACGTACACTGTGCACGCTTGTTGCCCGATCAGATTCACCGGGCAATGAGTTCGGGGCCGTTTAGGATTCGACGCCGGTTGCGAAACTCTAGGTGCATGCCGACTTGGTAACAGAAGTCGTAAATCCACTGTTGCAACTACTTATAGTTGCCAATGACGACCAATACGGTGTTGCTCTCGCTGCTTAATTGCAGCTGACAATGCTCCTGGTACCTTCGGGTCCAGCAATCATCAGGGGATGTCTGTAAACCCGAAATGATTGTCATATAGAACAGAATCGCCGTGCAGTACGTTGTGGACGAAGCGGCTAAAACTTACACAACTCGCCCAAAGCACCCTGCCCGTCGGGTCGCTGAGGGTTAACTTAATAGACACGGCTACGCATGTAGTACCGACAGCGGAGTACTGGCGGACGGGGGTTCAAATCCCCCCGGCTCCACCACTTCATCATCTAAAGACGTCCACGGACGTCTTTTTTTGTGTCTGAAATCCAGTGAATACAGGGGGTTCAGCGCTTTTTTGGGCTTTGGAGGATTTCTGAGTTCCAGGCGCTTTGGTATCCCAGGTGGTATCCCGGACTACCAAATGCTATTTTCAGGATACCAAAACGGTGCTGGAGGTAGTCCCCATGCCTACTAACGCAACCCGCCTCTCCGATCGCCAGCTCAAGGCAGTCAAGGCAACTGGTAAAGACTTCGTCCTCAGCGACGGCGATGGCTTGCAGCTTCGAGTACGCGCCAGCGGCTCGATGATGTGGAATTTCAATTACCGCGAACCGTTGGCCAGAAGTCGTATCAACATGGCGCTTGGTCCATACCCCGACCTCTCGCTAGCCAACGCCCGGAAGAAAGCCGCAGAAGCGCGTGAGTTGCTCGCTTTGGGCATTGATCCCAAAACCCAGCGTGATGAGGTAAGGCAAGCCAAACTTGCTGAGAGTGAACACACTTTCGAGAAGGTGGCCACGGCCTGGTTCGAGCTGAAGAAAGACTCCGTAACCAAAGCCTACGCCGAAGACATTTGGAGATCGCTGACGCTTCATGTTTTCCCAAGTATGAAAACAACACCGCTCTCTCAAATCACTGCTCCGATGGTTATCAAGATCCTTCGCCCAATCGAGGCCAAAGGGAGCCTCGAAACCGTGAAACGATTGAGCCAACGACTCAACGAGATCATGACCTACGGGGTCAACTCCGGGCTAATATTTGCGAACCCCCTCAATGGAATTCGGGCGGTGTTCAAGAAACCCAAGAAAGAGAACATGGCTGCGCTACCACCTGAGGAGCTTCCCGAGCTCATGATGGAAATCGCGAACGCCAGCATCAAGCGCACGACCCGCTGCCTGATCGAATGGCAACTGCACACGATGACCCGCCCTGCCGAAGCAGCCACCGCGCGATGGTCAGATATCGACTTCGACAAGCGCATTTGGACCATTCCGCCAGAGCGCATGAAAAAGCGTCGGCCGCACACAATCCCTCTTACCGATCAGGCACTTTCGTTACTGGAGACACTCAAGCAACTCAGCGGTAACAGAGAGTACGTGTTCCCCTCAGATAGAAACCCCCGCACCCATGCCAATAGCCAGACCGCCAACATGGCGTTGAAGCGCAGGGGCTTTCAGGACCGTCTAGTCAGCCACGGCTTGCGCTCGATGGCGAGCACCATCCTGAATGAGCATGGCTGGGATCCGGAGCTGATCGAGGTCGCGCTGGCGCATGTCGACAAGGACGAAGTTCGTAGCGCCTACAACCGGGCGGATTATATCGAACGCCGGCGTCCGATGATGGCCTGGTGGAGTGAACATATCCAGAAGGCGGCCACCGGCAGCCTGTCGGCATCGGCCATCAATCAAACCAGGGACCGCAACGTCGTACCCATTCGCTGAGCATCCAAAGATACGCGACGCCGGCTACAATCCGTGTCGTGCAGCAGGGCGACAGGAGTGACGACTGTCGCTAAATCTCTGGTATGCCTGCTCCTCTTCAGCCAAGCCCCTGAGTATGGGAAGGCTCCGCATTCCCATACTCAGGGGCTCACGCTTAAAGCGTCTATCAAACAATTACGACTTGCGCCTTTCTGCGGCGGATCAGCCCTGCTGTTAATTCGTAGTAGTAGACGGTCGCTGGTGCTGAACAACGCAGATAGTGACCAAAAAACCATCTCACATGCTTTTCCCGCCAGCCCCAAGGAGTGGCACACCCCCATTGCTCACGAATTACTTCGTGCATCCTTTCTGCTTGCCTGATGTGCCGCTGCCGCGTGGCATGCGCACCTTTGAGCACCGGATTCAGAAACAACGTCATATCAAACTCGGACTTCATCGCCGACCTCCGATGTAGGCGCTGACCACATCGATGCGGTTATGTCCCAGCTCGTGGCTGATTTGCTCTCGTGCACGCTGGTCAAGCTCTTGATCCTCTCGATGACCACGACCGCCATTGACGGGTGCAGGGAAACCCGTCAGTTGCTCATAGCGCTCACAGGCGTAAGCCGCCCGCAGCTCATGAAAACCCTTCACCCCCTGCTCATGCAGGAGGTCCCGCGCCGGTCGCACGACTGTCTGCATGAAGTCTTTGTAGCTTTCGTCGGGCGCCAACAAATTCCGACTGCCACTGGGTGAGACCTCACTGGCTCTATTCAGGGCGCCACGAACTTGATCCGTGACCGCAATCCAACGCGGTGCCGATGCGCCTGATCGACCGCCTTTGGTGCCGTCCTGGATATTGATCTTGCCCAGTTGCCGAGCCTCACGTTTCAGCCGGAGCAAGTCCGCCAAGATCGCTTCGCGCAGGCGCATGCCGGTCTCCCGAGCAAGGAGCACAATGGCACTCACCCTCGATTGCTGGCCTAGCTCTGACAACGCCTGTGCGATCAACTCGACCTGCCCACGGTCTTGGCCTTGCGGCGCCTCACTACGAACGCTTGAACGCTGCAAGCCAAGCGCCTTACTTGGACTGGGGATTTTGACGTACTGATCACCGCGCAGCGCGGCTATGGTTCGGTTCACACTGGACAGGCGATTCTGCGCGGTGGCGATGCCGACGTTGCCCTGATTAACCTGCTCGCGCACGTGGGCGGCGTACCGCATGAGGATCTCGCGGTCGATCTGTCGCGCGTCATTGAGCCTCGGTCCTTCTTCGGATCGACACCATTGCACGAAGGCCTGCCAGCGATCGCTATGGGCTTTGACGGTACCAAAATGGCCATCGCCAAACAGTTCTTTCAGGGCTTGCGGTCCGGCATAGCTGAGCTGGCGACCGAAACCAAAATTGCGCCCAGCTCGCTTACCGACCCGAGCCATTTTTCTGCTCCTGATTGACTGCAGCAAGATCATGTAAAAGGGCTCGCCAGTGCGCGCTCACGATGGCGAGCTGAGCCCAATCAGTCGGGCGAAAACACAGCGTGTTGTCGGTGACATAGAGATGCGCGCCCTCCTCTTTCAAGCATTGGATGATGGCTGTCGTCGAGGTGATAGCTTTACGGGTGGTGGCGACAGCGGCGACAGCGGCGACAACCCTTGTCCTGCCTGGCTTTGAGCGTGGCGACAAAGTGGCGACAGTCGCGGCGACAAATCGCGCTTTCGGCTCCTTTTGGCGCTGAGCCAGATGGTTGCGCAGCGCCTCATCAAGATTGAACATGGCGCACCTCGAAGGTATTCCCGTCGGTGATCAGCCACTGATGATCAATCAACTCGACCAGCAGCTTAGCGGCATGACGGCTGCTCTTACGGGCAAAGCGGGGACCGTTGCGATTCAGCTCTCGAATACTGAAGCGCTTCCAATCTTTGATCTGGAGCCAGCGCAGCAGCCGGTCCGCCTCTTCCTTTACCCGGCACACCGGTTCCTGTTCAGTCA
This sequence comes from Pseudomonas sp. HN2, assembly GCF_020736465.1. NCBI lineage: Bacteria > Pseudomonadati > Pseudomonadota > Gammaproteobacteria > Pseudomonadales > Pseudomonadaceae > Pseudomonas > Pseudomonas sp. HN2. The sequence goes on along the minus strand of NZ_CP085885.1, from coordinate 866,726 downwards.
GGCGCTGGATCTCGTTGAGGTAGTAGCCGATTAAAGCGGAGGCTCGTTGGATATGATCGACCTCCACGACACTGCTCTCCTCCACCACGGCCAAAATGCCAGCGACGCGCAGCAGGTTGTCGGCGGCTTTCGATCCGCTAGGCCGCACGCTGGCCAGCTCCCCAAATTCACCCAACTGGGCTTCGATGGCGTCATGCAAATCAATCCAGCGACGACGGGACAATGGACTGAGGTTCAACGGTGATAGCTGGAGAGCACCGTCAGCGGAAAGTGACCAAGGCTGATGAAACAGGGCCGAAAGGCGTTGGTGATATCGCTTTAGTGCGGCGTCTTTGGACAAGTCGACAGCCTGGTAGCTGCGTTGTCCAGCCAGACTCGTGGGCCAGGTCATCAGACAGCGACCGAGGATGCCTTGCCCTTGCAGCAACGGATCACTGAGTAACTGCATGGCCAAGTACGGTTGCAGCATCAGGTGCAGGCTCACGCGCCGATCGTAGGCTCGTAGGCTTTCACCGACCATGGAGCGAGCACGATCAATCGGGCTCCCGTCCCAGAGTGACGACAAGGTCGTGATCGCTTTCAAACGGTTATCGCGACTCATGGTGCTGCTACCGAGGAATTGTCCGCCCTCATCACAGAACAGCCCCATGCTGGGCAAGTCATGACAAAGCCCCTTAATTAAGGCCTCGATAGTCGGGTCTGTGGTGATCAGCCGAGGTGCAGAGGGCTCCGCTTCGAGCAGCACGTCATTTGCGGAGTCGGGGTCGGCAGGATTGATACGCTGCGCCTGTCGCTGTGCGGCGCGGTACCGGGAGAGCTGTTCGCGGTAGCGCTGCCACTGTTCACGCTCCCATTGTCGTGCTGGCAGCAATGCAAACCTGTCTGCGGCGGTCTTGCGATCACCTGACGCGGCCACCGTGATCAGGTACAGCGACAGGTGGTAATTTCTTCCGTCGAGGTGTAAGCCTGCATGACCTTGAGTGGCCAGCGCTGAGGCAGCCAAGACCGATTGTGCTGCCAGTGCTTGAGGCACGCCGATCACCTCGGCCATGCGCTCGACCGCGGGACCAAGAATGCCCCCCAACGCCTGAACCGGATAAGGTTCGGCCTCCGGATTCGACTCGATTAACGGTCGAGGGGATCGTGGTAGTTCAAGCTTCGGATCTAACTGCTGCATGGGCCCTCTCCTCGGTGATTGCTGGTTGTCCTCACGTACTCCCGCCAAAGCTGTTGAGTGTTATCAGGGATCAAGGCCCCTGCGACCTGTGAGGTGTTCACTGACGCGGAACGAACGGCTCCTTACGACCGGGAGCGAGGGCATGACCCCATGAACTTGGCCTCCTTAGCGCATCCGAAGATGCGGGCGGGCAGAGGCTGTGCCGACTGACGAGTTCGGCACCTACAGATCCTGGGTGGGAGAAGGCAAAGACCTGGACACCTAGGGCATGCCTGACTGTCAGTCAGGTGCAGCCTCTCCATGGGCTGCGGCACCGGCGCCTGTGTCGTTGCAGATGGCGACGAATCGGAGTTGTCAGGTCGATTGTCACGAGGAGAGTTGCGGCAATGCCCTGTACGACGTGGCTTGCAGCAGTGGTACGAGCGCCCGTCTCTTTCCAGGAGAAAGAGACGGGCGCAGATTGGCGCAGCTGAGTGTGCCGAAGGGTGAGGTTGCTGCAGCGCAGCAGGGTAAGTCCATCGTCTGCCGCAGTGGACAGATTAAGTCGAGTAGGCATCCATCACTCTTGGGGAGTGACCGTGCGAGCCGCCGGACGCTAATCGCACTTCGGGAAAACCACCAACAAGTGGCGTAGCCTTAAAGGTTCTGGCTACCTGGGCTGGTGCTGTCAACGACAGCGATCCGTGCGCCAATTTTTATACCCACTCGAAAAGACGGTCAAGCATTCCGGGCATTAGGGAGCAAGAAGTGGCGACTGTCGCCACTTTTGTCGCCACGCTCCAGGGCACGTCTGACGTGGGTTGTCGCCGATGTCGCCAGTGTCGCCAATTCTCTAGCCATGGCCCACGACAACCTCCGCACTGACACCGAAGCTGCGCTCGATAGAGATCGTGGGTAATTACTGATGGGGAAATGACGCTACAGCGCTAATCAAAAATTTGAAAGGGAAGGTGGAACGAGGTGGCTTCGAGAAAGAGCGAGTGAACCCTCCGATCGGCGCGATCAAAGATCGCTGGTTCGGAGGGTTTGGCGGGAAAAGCAATAAGTCAAACGTCAAATACAGCCTCAAGCATAAAAGCTGGTTGATTGGGAGGTGGCGGTTTCATGCCGCATGATTAGCGTCTGCTGCAACCGCAGCAGAAAGCCGGCCTCGAACGCTTCCTGTATATCACCTGAGCGATGATGCTTTCGGTTCTGCGCCAGTGCCCACCATAGCGGTAGTGATGTGCCGTCAAGCCAAGTCTCCGCACAACGAACGCCGTCCTCAATCCATTGGGCTGAATTCATTGCCCCATGGGGTTCTGATACCGGGAAAGCCTTCAGCGGACGGGACAGAGGAGTATTCGGCGATCTGTTGATGCACGCGTCGAGCAGGGATACCGGACAGATATCGGAACTCTTTACCCGCCTTGAAGTGAATCACTTTAGACATAGCCGACATCATCAACGGCAGTGGCGTTCCTTTAAAAACGAAATCCATAAATCGACTGTCATTCGCCTCTGTCAGGCATAGCCTGGCAGCTACCTTCCCTCCTGACTTTCCTACGGGTCTCATGACTGGACAGCTGACGTGCTTATTTGATGACCACGATACACGCGCCAATGCGTCAGGCTGGTGGTCAGAGCTACCAGTAACAGCGCGACGAGATAAACCCAGCTGGTGTCTAGCAGGCCAAAAACTCCGACTCCGAATCCGGCCATGATCGGAGGCAGGCTCAACGACAAATAACAGGCCACAAAAATCGCCGCGAAGAGCTCTGCTCGCTCATGTTCTTCGGCGAGTGGCGCCAGCGTTTGCAGAACCGCCGAGAATCCCGCTCCAGATCCAACTCCCGCGATTAGCGTGCCGATGAAAAATACTACGACCCCTCCTCCCAACAGAGACATGATCAGGACACCCAGCCCAACGACCATGGCTATAGCACCCACTGCAGCGCAAAGAGAGAGCGTGAGGAGACGGCCCAAAACCGCTGCTGCAATGGCTGCGGGACCGCACAGCGCAGCAACTGTCAGACCGTTGAGTCCGGCGCTGTTCACGTTGAATACTCCATAAAGAATCGAGGGCGCCAGTGACATGTACAGGCCGCACAGCGCCCAGATGGCGAGCAACAGCGGTATGCTTCGAACGTAAGCAGTCTGGGCCCTGGCACTCACCGAAATACGAGGCTTCAACGATCCCAAAGCACCGGCACGCCGAGTCGCCGTTTCCGGGACCGTCGCCACCCCCACCGCGGCAATCGAGAAAATGAACGCCAGCACCGCGAATACCATCACCTCCGGTCGCCCGATCCAGTACATCGACAATCCTGTGATTAACGATCCTGTGGCCAGTCCCGCTAACGGAGCGATGCTGCTGATCAGTACCCCTGCCTTCTTGTGGCCGACAGGTGCTGCCTCGACCATAGCCGCCGACAATGCACCACTGGCAATTCCCGTCGCCAGCCCTTGGAAACAACGCGCCACAATAAGTTGATTTATATCGCCGGCATACACGAAAAAAATCATCGCCAGGGTCTGCAAACCAAGCGCGCCGATAACCACCGAACGTCGACCGATATGGTCCGACAACGACCCGGCGCTGAGTAGAGCGACCAACAGCGCAATGGCGTACACCGAGAACGCGACGGTCAGCATCCCGGAGGAAAATCCCCAATGACGCTGAAACACCACGAACAGAGGCGACGGTGTGCTCGCAGCAAAGAAGAACGCGAACAGCACCATGGCCAATAAGGGGAAGGCGAAGGCATCTGCCCGGCGAGCTGTCTCTCCTGTTGGGGTATTACCTCTATCCGACATGCCAATCTCCTGATGCCTCATTGCCCGGCAAAGACCTGAATAATGCGTTGGGCGATGTCGCGATGCTCTTCCTCCAGCGCAAAATGCCCGGTGTTGTAATGGTGGATCTGAGCCCCGGGTACGAACTCCTTGATGGAATCTGCGCCTCGCGGCGTAAATATCGGGTCGCCATCTCCCCAGACCACCAACGTGGTGGGTTGAGCCTTTCGCAAGTAAGCTTGCCATTGCGGGTACAACGCGAGGTTTGACCCGATGTCGAGCTGCAGATCCGTCATGGCTCGCCGTTTCTCAGGATCGCTGAGCGCAAAGGCATCGTTTGCCCACGCGTCAGGATTAAGACCATCGGGATTGCGGGCGCCGTGCTGATAAAGAAACAGGTCAGTCGCCAGAACAACCCGCGCCTGGGCGGCTGAACGTTTCTCAGGCGTTTGCGGACCATCGTTTGCCTGAATCGCTTTCAGCCTCGCGGGCTCCCATCCATCCAGCGTAATCGGCGTGTTCTGGATGACCAGTCCGCGTACCCACTGTGGATTACGTGTCGCCAGGCGCATTCCGACAGGGCCGCCAAAGTCCTGCATGAAGATCACCGCGCTTTTAATTCCTAACTCCCGAACCAACTCTTCCATCGATTGACCTAACGCGTCGAAAGTAAGCGGCGCCAAGGGTGCTGCGGTGGGGACGGCACTGTTTCCCATACCGAGGTAATCAGGGGCCAGCACATGAAAATACGGTGCTAGCTCAGGGATCAGGTCGCGAAACATGTGCGAAGACGAAGGAAAACCATGAAGCAGCAGAATGGTTGGTTTATGAGGATCGCCGGCCTCCCGATAAAACAGATTGTTGCCAGCGACCGTGATGAACCGGTAGTGAGTATCGGCTGCCGTCGCATGGCCGCCCCACGCGAGCATCAGTCCGAGCGTCAAACATCTTGCACTTGCAGTGAAGCAGTGACGGCGCATAGCGCGCTCCTCTCGTGACGGACGTATTTACTGATGAGTGTGTGGCCGCCTGATCAACGCCACAGACGCTCCTGCGTCCCTAGTTCGCAAGAAAATTCAGGGGAATCGGTGATCCACTCTTAGAGGTTTGGATCCAGCACAATGACGCCTTGCACTTCCCTTCGCTCCAATAAGGCGTGCGCCAGCCCCGTTTCGCTCAGGGGTAACGTCGCGCCGATGACTGGTCTGATCACTCCGCCTGAAACGCCATCAGCGAGGAATTGCAAAGCCTCGCGAATCAACGTTGGGCGCTGGAAGAACGTCGGCAGGTACACGCCGGCCAAGGTTTGCGCTTTGGCCATCAACCGACGAGGCGCCAATGCCTCGCCTGGACCCCGCGTGGAGCCCACCACCACACAACGCCCCAGCATGGCGAGACACTCAAAGTTCTGATCGAACACCTCGCCGCCGATGGTTTCGAGGATCACATCAACTCCACGCCCCTCGGTCAGTTCAAGCACCCGTTCCGGCCACTGGGGAGTGTCGTAGCTAATGGCATAGTCGGCCCCGAGGCTGCGCACGAATGCGCGACGACTTTCAGTGCTGGCCGTACCGAAAACTGTCTGTGCGCCCATGGCTTTAGCGATCTGCACAGCCAGACTGCCAACCCCCCCGGCGGCACCTTGAATCAAAACGCTTTCACCTGACTGTAAATGCGCGCATGTGCGTAGAGCGAGGAACGCAGTCACTCCCTGACAAGGTAAACCCGCCATGGCGACGTCGTTTGCCGACTCACCCAGCATTACCAGCATGTCAGCACGGGCAATAGCCTGTTGTGCGTATGCGCCTTTGGGCATCAAGGCCATGACCTTGCGCCCGACAACGGCAGGGTCAACGCCCGCCCCTGTTTCCGAAACGCGTCCGACCACCTGAAGTCCGGCGACATGCGGCAGCGTGACACCACCAACGCGTGTTTCGGGCCGGTTATACATGCCCAACCGTTCACGAATATCTGGAAAATTCACCCCGATCGCAGAGGTGTCTATCAATACCTCTCCGGGTCCCGGTACGGGCGTTGGCAAGTCGACGTACTCGAGTACCTCGGGGCCGCCGAAGCTACGGAACTGAATCGCTTTCATAATCTGAGATCCTGGATTCTTCGCTCGTCAGATCTGTAGACGCAGGCCTGACTTGGAGCCTAATCGGTGTTGCGGCATGTGCTGCCGAGCAAATCGTCAGTGCAATGTTTCGATTACTTCACCCCATTGAGAAACAGCGTGGCGTGTTTCAAAAACAGATCCGGGTATTGATAGATCGCGCCATGGTTTGAATCCGGGTAGATCACCAACTGGGCGTTGGGCAAAGTCTGCTGCAAGGTCACGTCATTAACCGTGTAGAAGACAATGTCATGGCTGCCGGCGACTACCATCGTCGGTTGCTTGATGCCTTTCAGGTAGTCGTTGGCGTTGTCGGCCGGCGCTCCCCAGCCAGCGATGGCGGCGGCTTGTGCGGGTGCAGTCTTGCTATCGACATCGACATCGCGATTGACCTTACGTGAGCGCAGACGGGTAAGGAACTCATGTCCGGCGGCCTGGCTTTCTACGGTCTGGGTAAAGAAAACGTCCAGCAGCAGTTCATCCGGTACGGCACGTTTTTTCGCCAGGTAGCCCTGGAATTCCGGCGTCAGCGAGTCCATACCAACTCCACCGCGAGGTGATGAGCCGACCAGAATCAGGCGACGCACGAGGTTCGGATGATCGAGCGTCACTTGCTGTGCGATCAGACTGCCCATGGAAAAGCCGAGCAAGTCCGCCTTTTTCACATTCAGTGCCTGGAGCAGGCCGGAGGCATATTTGGCCATGCCTTCGATGTTGTTCGGCACTTCACCGCTGGAGCTGGCGACGCCGGCGTTGTCGAAGAGGATAATTTCGCGATCACGGGCAAAACCGTCGATGACTTTGGGATCCCAGCTGTCTAGGTTGCCAACGAAATGCTGGAGAAATACCAGTGGCACGCCACTGGGTTTGCCAAAGCGACGGTATGCCAGGCGCGCGCCCTCGACTTCGATGAACTGGGTCGGAGCGGTTTGATGGGTGTAGCTTTGAGCAGCTTTTTTTTCTGCTGGGGTGGTGCTGGCCTGAACAGTCAGTGTCGAGCACGCAGCCGTCAGCGCGACGATGGCCAGGGTATGGCGCAACGCCCATCGGGTGTTGAAAACGGTCATATAGAGGCACCTGAAAAAGACGAGTTGGTTTAAGGGCCGCCCTGACTGATTGCCAGTCGGGGCGGCGCAAGATCAGGCTGGTTTTTTTACACTTGGGCGTTGCTGCACGTTTGTCTGCCATGCCAAGAGCGCGCTGCACTGATCGGGGATGGCAATACTGGCGAAACCGGCGAAAATCAGCCCGGCAAGTACCGTGATGTCGGCCATGGAAAAATGCTCGCCAGCGATATATGGCTGGCTACGCAGGACCTGATCGAAGTAGTGCATTCCGGCAACCGCTTTGTCGCGTTGACGGTTGCCCCAATCGATACGACCTTCCCATTCAGGACTCTTGTATGGCTGCAGAGCGGCACCGAGCCCCGGCGTGGCGTGGTGGAAGTAAAACCCGACCGGATCCGCCAGTTCGGACTCCGCGCGCTTTTGCATCATGTGGATGATGGCCTTTTCCTTCGGCGTCTTGCCGGTGAGAATCGGGTTGCCGTCCAGATTGTCCAGATACTCGGTGATTGCGGTACATTCGGAAATGTTGGTGCCATCATCCAATTGCAGCACTGGGACGGTACCCAGCGGGTTGATCGCCAGGAATGCGGGTTGCTTGTGTTCCGCTGCGGGCAGGTCGATCTTGATGAACTCTATTTGCGAGTCCAGGCCTTTTTCGGCCAGAACAATACGAATGCGCAGCGGGTTAGGAAAACCGGGAATATCAAAAATCTTCATACGAGCTCCATACCTATCTATCTACCTATCGGTAGGTATAAGCTACGACAAGAACATTTTCACTGTCAACGTCTATCTATCGATAGAAAGGTAAAGTTGTGACGACGGATACGCGAGAAACGATCATGGCGGTTGCCCGAAAAATGGTGCAGACCCGAGGCTACAACGGCTTGAGCTTTCGTGAACTGGCCAAAGAGGTCGGCATCAAGAGTGCGAGCATTCACTACCACTTCCCTACCAAGGGTGACTTGGGTGCGGCTTTGGCCAAACGTTACACCGAGGATGGTCTTGAGTACCTTGATGGTTTACGCGCCCATTCCGAAGACCTGAATGTGTGGATGAAGGGTTACACCGACGTATTTCGCCTGGCACTGGTCAACGACAATCGCATGTGCCTGTGCGGGATCATGTCCGCCGAATACGATGACTTACCGCCAGAGGTGAGGATAGAGGTTGACGGCTTCACCGAACTGAATGTGCGCTGGTTGACGGAAGTGTTGTCTGTTTGCCGGCCACAGTTGAGCCTCGAGGAACGACAGCAGCAGGCGCTGGCGATCTATGCGGCTGTGGAGGGCGCTCAGCTGATCGCTCGGGGGCGTGATGACATCAGCGTTTATGACAAGACAATCGAGACGTATCGCTCGGCAGGCCTATTACCTTAAGGTGCCGCAGTTCTCGACACACCTTGACTGTGGAGTCCAGACCAGCAGCGAAGTGCGAGCAATCGCTGCTGGAACCGCAATGACGAACGATCAGATGAGGCAAACGCTACACGCTCTCTGAATCGCTTCTGATCTAGCGCCAGAGATTCCGCCAAGAGGGTTCGATCGGTCTATCAATAAATGCTCGCGACCCTGCCATCACCGCTGTCCCAACCTCCCCCCAACGCTTTGTAAATCGCGACTATTCCCCGGTACTCATCAATTTCACCCAGTGCTTGAGCGTCCTCGGCGTTCAGCCGTTCACGCTGTGCATCCAGCAGCACCAGATAATCCACCGTGCCTTCCTTGTACTGGATAGCCGCCAGGTCTGCCGCCGCACGGCTCGACTCACTCTGCTTGATCAACGACAGCAACCGCTGCTGACGTTTGCCGTAATCGCTGAAGGCGTTTTCCGACTCTTCCAGCGCCAGCAGTACTTGTTGTTCATAGGTGGCCAAGGCGCCTTCGGCATTGGCGTCGGCACCCCGAATGCGCGCCCGTACGCTGCCCAGGTCAAAGGCCGCCCAGGTAATGCTCGGTCCCAAGCCCCAGGCTCTGGCCACGCTGGAGCCAATCTGCGTACCACGGCCGGCGGTGAAACCGAGGAATCCGCTCAAGCTCACCCTTGGGAACAGGTCTGCGGTGGCCACGCCAATATCTGCCGTAGCGGAAGCCAGCCTGCGCTCGGCGGCGAGCACATCGGGACGCCGGCGCAACAACTCGGAGGGATCACCGATCGGCAGTGCTTTGGCGATAGCGGGCAACTCGGCGGGGTTCAACGACACGTTCAATGTATCCGGGCGCTCACCCAAGAGTGTTGCGATGCGGTTTTTCTGCCGTACCTGCTCCGCTTGCAGTTGCGGAACAGTCGCTTCGACAGCCGCCAAACGTGCGTCTGCACGCACCACGTCGAGTTCGTTGCCCACGCCCGCGTCGCGCAGGCTGACCGTCACGGTGCGCGAGTCCTGCTGATTCTTCAAGTTCGCCAAGGCAATTTTTTCCCGCAGCTGCGCGCCGCGTAATTGGCCGTAGGCATCCACCAGCTCGGCAATCATCGTCACGCGAAGCTGATACAGGTCTGCCGCCGCAGCATCTTCCTGAGCGTTGCTGGATTCCAGTTGACGCTGGATCCGGCCGAAGAGATCGACTTCCCACGCCATGTCCAGGCCCAGATCGTAACGCTCGATATTGACTCGGCTGTCGGTCTGGCCCGGTACTTGCGACTTGCCCTGCTGACTGCTGACGCGGCTAGTGACGACCGGCAAATTGTCGTTGCTGATGTCGTCACGAATCGCACGGGCCGCTTTCCAGCGGGCAAACGCGACGCGCAAGTCGCGGTTGCCTTCCAGGGATTTGCTCACCAACTGGTTCAGCGTGGGGTCATCAAACTGCTGCCACCACACCGTTTCAAAACGCGATTGATCGTAGTGGCCGGCTTGCGCCGACACTATGTTGGCAGGCGCGGTGTCGGGCGTTTTGTAGTCGGGGTCCACCGTGCAGGCGGCGAGCGCGACGACCAGAAGGCTGGGTAAAAAAAGCTTCACGGTGTTCATGAATGTGCCTCCTGATTGAGTGCGTTTGCCTGATGAGGCTTGGTGACGTTGCGCGCGTTTTTGCGCTCGATGTAGCGACGTATCAGAACGAAGAACACTGGCGTCAGCAGCAACCCGAAGAAGGTCACACCGAGCATTCCGGAGAACACCGCGACACCCATCGCGCGACGCATCTCCGAGCCGGCACCAGTGGATGTCACCAATGGAATCACACCCATGATGAAGGCGAAGGACGTCATCAGAATCGGCCGCAGACGCATGCGGCAGGCTTCCAGCACCGCCTCCAACGGCGACATGCCCTGGTCCTGTTTGTCCTTGGCGAACTCGACGATCAGAATCGCGTTCTTGCAGGCCAGGCCGACCAGCACGATCAAGCCGATCTGGGTGAAGATGTTGTTGTCGCCCTTGGAAATGATCACTCCGGCAATCGCCGACAGCAGGGTCATCGGCACGATCAGAATCACTGCCAATGGCAGGCTCCAGCTTTCATACAGCGCAGCCAAAACCAGGAACGCCAACAGCACGCAAAGCGGGAACACCAGCAGGGCCGTGTTGCCCGACAAGATCTGCTGGTAGGTCAGGTCAGTCCACTCATACGTCATGCCGTTGGGCAATTCTGCCTTCAGCAGTTTTTCAATGGCGGCCTGTGCCTGGCCGGAGCTGTAGCCGGGGGCTGCACTGCCGTTGATTTCTGCGGTGAGGAAACCGTTGTAGTGCGAGACCCGGTCAGGGCCTGATGTCGGGCTGACCTTGACGAACGTGGCCAGCGGGATCATCTCGCCGCGATCATTGCGCACCTTCAACTGGCCGATCTGTTCAGGCTCCTGGCGGAACTGTTGCTCGGCCTGCACATTGACCTGATAGGTCCGGCCAAAACGGTTGAAGTCGTTGGCATACAGCGAGCCCAGGTATACCTGCAAGGTGTCGAAGATATCGTTGATCTTCACGCCGTGAGTCTTGGCTTTTTCCCGGTCAATGGCGGCTTCGACCTGCGGCACGTTGACGGTGTAACTAGTGAACAGGTTGGCCAGTTCCGGAACACTGCGACTCTTGCCGATGATGTTCATGGTCTCTTTGTACAGTTCGTCGTAGCCCAGGTTGCCCCGGTCTTCGATCTGCAGGCGGAACCCGCCGATGGTGCCCAACCCTTGAACCGGTGGCGGCGGGAACACCGCGATGTAGGCATCCTGAATACCGCCAAACTTGGCGTTCAGCGAGGCGGAAATCGCCCCGGCGGACAAGCCGGGATCCTTGCGCTCATCGAATGGGCGCAAGCCGATAAAGGCGATGCCGGCGTTTGGGCTGTTGGTGAAACCGTTGATCGACAGGCCCGGAAAAGCCACGGCGCTATCGAAGCCCGGCTCGTTCATGGCGATGGTGCTCATGCGCCGGATCACCGATTCCGTGCGGTCGAGACTCGCGGCGTCCGGCAGTTGCGCGAAGGTCACTAGGTACTTTTTATCCTGGGTGGGCACGAAGCCGGTCGGCGTGGTGCTGAACCCCATGTAGGTCATGGCGATCAGACCGGCGTAGATCAGCAACGCCACACTGCTGCCGCGAACGATTTTGGCCACCGCAACCACATAGCCATGGCTGGCCTTTTCGAAGAAACGGTTGAACGGTTTGAACAGCCAACCACCGAGCAAGCGGTCCAGCACTTTGGAGAAACGGTCTTTCGGCGCGCCATGGGCCTTGAGCAATACCGCGGCCAACGCCGGTGACAAGGTCAGCGAGTTGAACGCCGAGATCACCGTGGAAATGGCAATGGTCAACGCGAATTGTTTATAGAACTGCCCCGTCAGGCCCGAGATGAAAGCCGCTGGCACGAACACCGCGCACAGCACCAGCGCCGTGGCGATGATCGGCCCGGTCACTTCGCCCATGGCTTTCTTGGTCGCCTCGACCGGTTCCAGCCCGGACTCGATGTTTCGTTCGACGTTCTCCACCACCACAATCGCATCGTCGACCACGATGCCGATGGCCAGCACCAAACCGAACAACGACAGCGCATTGAGCGAGAAGCCGAGCAAGTGCATCACGGCAAACGTACCGATCAGCGACACCGGCACGGCCACCAGCGGAATGATCGAGGCGCGCCAGGTTTGCAGGAACAGAATCACCACCAGCACCACGAGGATCAGTGCTTCGAACAGCGTGTGCACCACCGCTTCAATCGAACTGCGGACGAAGATGGTCGGGTCGTAGACGATCTCGAAATCCATGCCTTCCGGGAAGTTTTTCTTCAGCTCGGCCATCTTCGCTCGCACCTGGTCGGAGATGTCGATGGCGTTGGAACCCGGACGCTGGAAGATCGGCATCGCCACCGCTTCCTGGTTATTGAGCAAAGCGCGCAAGGCGTATTGATTGGAACCCAGTTCGATCCGGGCAATGTCCTTCAAGCGCGTGATTTCGCCATTCGGGCCGCTGCGGATGATCACGTTTTCAAACTCTTCTTCGCTGACCAACCGCCCCTGCGAGTTGATCGACATCTGAAAGCTCGTGGCATTCGGCGCAGGAGGCGAACCCAGTTGCCCGGCAGCGACCTGACGGTTCTGTTCGCGCACCGCATTGACCACATCGGTGGCGGTCAGATTGCGTGACGCGGTTTTATCCGGATCGAGCCAGATACGCAGCGAGTAATCGCCGATACCGAACATCTTCACATCGCCGATGCCGTCCAGGCGCGCCAGCTCATCCTTGACGTTGAGGATCGCGTAGTTCGACAGGTAGAGCATGTCGTAACGCTTGTCCGGCGACACCAGATGCACGAGTAATGTCAGCTCGGGTGAGGCTTTGTCTACGGTGATACCGATGCGTGTCACTTCCTCGGGCAGCTTCGGTTCGGTGCGGGTCACACGGTTCTGCACCTGCACCTGGGCGTTGTCCAGGTCGGTGCCCAAGGCGAATGTCACGGTGAGGGTGAGCCGGCCATCAGCCGTGGATTGCGAGGACATGTACAGCATGTTCTCGACGCCGGTGATGGCTTGCTCAAGTGGCGCGGCAACCGTTTCGCCAATGACCTTGGGGTTGGCACCCGGGTAGTTGGCGTGGACCACCACGGTGGGTGGCACCACTTCCGGATATTCGCTGATCGACAACTGGAACAGCGAGATGGCGCCGGCGATCAGGATCAGCAGCGACAGCACGGCGGCAAAAATCGGCCGCGTGATAAAGAACTGGGAGAACTTCATGTCAGTGCTCCTTATCCGCGAGGTGCAGCGGCAGATTCAGCTTTCACCAGCGCAGGCGATTTAGCTGAAGCCGGTTGATTGGAGGCATCGACTGCCTGACGCTGGCGGGCCAGTGTGGCGACCGTTTCCGGGCTGGCCATCGGGGCATCCTGAGGATCGATCACTGCGCCGGGCCGCACGCGCTGCAGGCCGTTGATGACGATACGATCTTCTTTCTGCAAGCCACTGCGCACGATGCGCAAGCCTTCAAGCTTCGGCCCCAGATCGACGCTGCGATAGACGGCTTTGTTGTCCTGATCGACCACCAGCACGAATTTCTTGCCGAGGTCGGTGCCCACCGCTTCATCTTTGATCAGCAGGCCGGGATAGGCGGCGCTGCCCACCAGTTTCAACCGGGCATACAGGCCGGGGGTGTACTGACCGTCCGCGTTATCAAACACCGCGCGACCTCGGATCGTGCCGGTTTTCGGATTGACCTGGTTGTCGACAAAGTTCATCTGCCCGAGGTGGCTGTTGCCCTCCTCGTTCGACAAGCCCATGTACACCGGGGTGGCCTGACCGCGCTGGCCCTGACGGGAAAGCAGGCTGTACTTGAGGAACATTCGTTCGTCCGCATCGAAATAGGCGTAGACCTTGTCGGTGGAGACCACACTGGTCAGCGCTGTGGTGTCGGCGGTCACGATGTTGCCGGCGGTGATTTCCGCCCGGCTGACACGGCCGCTTATCGGTGCGGTGACACGGGTGAAGCTGAGGTTCAAACGCGCCAGATCCAGCTGCGCCTGAATGGCATCGACGCCCGCCTTGGCTTCTTGCGCGGTGGTGGTGCGGGTGTCGGCCAGTTCGGCGGAGATCGCGTTACTGCTCAACAACCGTTGGCCGCGCTGCGCTTCGTTGCCGGTACGAACCAGCGTGGCGCGTGCCTGTTGCAGCTGCGCCTCGATGCGATGCACTTCATGTTCGAACGGACGTGGATCAATCTGGAACAGCAAATCGCCCTTCTTCACCAGCGCGCCGTCGGTAAAGGCAACGCGTTCGATCTGGCCCGAAACCCGTGGACGAACCTCTACGGTTTCCGGTGCTTCCAGGCGAGCGGTGACTTCATCCCATTCGGTAATGGGCTGCTCAAGCACCTTGGCGACGGTGACGTGCGGCGCCCCCGGAGCCTGCGCGGCACTGGGCGTGCGTTCACACGCGGCAAGCGCCACCAGCGCCAACGCGGCCAGGGGATAACGCAAAGGTTTGAGTGACTGTTCCATGGGGTGTGTCCGCCAGACGATTTATGAATTTTTCCGGATTCTCGGCCTCGCGCGAGGTCTCGACGAATCGAAGGGAGTGAAGTTGGCTATCATCAATAATGATAGCTATCATGTTTAATGGCAAAAAAAGGGATCAGCCCGGTTAAACCCTGGTGTCGGTGATCGCACTACACACGCAATCCAACGCCGGCCCGAGCGTCTGTGCAGCACGCAATGCACGTGCGGTGGGCACCATTCGATGACCGATGCGCTCGAACAGAGGATCGTTGAACAGCCTGCGCAAACGCACCAGCGCTGCGCTAACCGCTGGCTGACCAAGGGATAATTTTTCAGCGGCGCGGGTAAGGTTGCGCTCCTGAATAAGCGCTTCGAACACCACCAGCAGATTCAGATCGATACTGCGCAGATCGTTACGTTTCATGGGGCCGGTCCACCGGGGAATTATTTGACTTGAGCTAAAGCCATGGGATCCGCGAGACTTCTGCAGATGCCTATACAACCATTGCAGCAACTTTATATGACGAATATCATGAAAGCCAGCCCAGCAACATCGTTATGTCCAGGCGATGCCAACCTGGCCACAGGAGCAATTTCATGAAAGTGACGAAAGACCAGGCCGCAGCCAACAAAGAAGCCATCCTTACTGCAGCGTCACGGCTGTATCGGGAAAAAGGCATCGACGGAATTGGTATCGGCGAGCTCTCGCGCTCAGTTGGCCTGACCCATGGCGGGTTCTACGGACATTTTCCGGGCGGCAAGGAACAGCTCGCGTCAGAAGCGGTCAGCCGTACATTTGAATCAAATATTCAGGATTGGCAAAATGCCAAATCTATTCCCGAGCTCGTCAAGACGTACCTGACACAAGCGCATCTGGATAACTGGACCGAGGGTTGTCCCATTCCTGCATTGGGTGCGGATGTCGCGCGTACCGGTGGCACGGTCAGCAGCTCCTTCACCAGAGGCGTCGAGCATTTGATCGATACCCTGATGGCGTTGGTCGAAGGCGAAAATCGTGAAGAGAAGTACCAAGAGTCACTACGCGTCCTGTCATCGATCACGGGGGCGATGCTCATTGCCAGAGCGCTGGATAGCCCTGAACTGTCTGAGCAGTTTCTACAATCGGTCATTAATGCCTGGCCTGTCACTCCCACAAAAAAAGAGCGGGCTGCTAAGCGCCGCTCAAAGGATGAAGACTGACTTTACTGTCAGCAAGGGCTTCGCTATTCCGAATATGTGTGGAACGACACCCCCATCATTTTCTACTCGACGATGGCAGGTCTTACGCTTGCTTTAGTTGGGGCATGTACTTGGCAAGTTGAGCAGGATCAGTGGTCGGTGGGTTGAGCCTCGTGTTGATAGTTGAACCACCTATGAACCGCTCGAAGACTTTCCAGCCGTGTTCAGTTCGACGCAAGCGATCCATCATTGGCGAGTAGAGCCAGATAGCAGGCAAATCACCGGGGCTATCGATGGCTTGGCCATCTCCCAGCATCGCTGCCGACTCTGGGGTGGCGTAGCGCACAAGCAAATTCTGATAGCGCACCACCACACCGTCTTCATCGACATCGACAATGTGATTGGTAGCGTGTCGGCTGACCCCAGGAATCAGATACGGATAGTCCTTCTTGAAGAACTGGCGAATCTCATCGTGACCACGAATGGTGCCATGGAAGTGGTACGCGACGGCGTCCGGTAGAAAGGCATCGACCATTGCCTCCACATCCCAAGTCTCGAACCACCAATTGAGCCTGTTCACGAAGTCGATCGCGCTGATTCGGTCCGCTGGATCGACAACGTTCTGGGACGAAATTCTTGGAAAAGCTTTCATGAGTACTTCCTCATTTCGGGGTAAAAATCATATGTGTAATTACACACAAAACACGCAAAAAAATTTATTTGCCACCGGCCTGCTGAAGAAGTGAGTTACGAATCAGAACTGCTGCGACCCCGCCGATTTGATCCTCACGCTCACGCTGCGCAGCTTTCCAATAGGGCTCGGCCTCCTCCAACTTCGCTCGTCCTTGCGCAGACAGCGAGAGCCTGATGGCAGAACGCGGTCCTTCGGCATGGCTAGCGACATAACCTTCGTTCTGCAGTGGCTTCAGTGCCCGAACCAACGTAGTTCGCTCCATGACCATTACCTCAGCCAATTCGGCGATCAGGATCCCGGGGTGCTCATTGATCAACGCAAGAGTCGAAAACTGCGAGACAGTGAGTTTCGCAGCAGACAGATGCCGATCGTAGAGGCGGGTCAGCAGACGCGCGTGGCGTCTGGCGGCGAGGCAATGACAAAGGTCGGCGCCATGGGGGCTTTTCATGACGACCATCATATGTGTAAATACACACCAGTCAAGTACAAATTGAGGCACTGAGGCTGTGCTCAGCGCCGACGAGATCCTAAGAGGTCAGCAAAATTGCTGAAACAGTCATACATCGTCCTTCGTGGACGCATTCGCGTAACCAATTTTACGAGGTTAGAACTTTATGTCTGAGGTACGGGAGCTTTATGGCGCATCAACGGGGAACAGCGTGCGAGCTGCAATCGCCTTGGCTGAAGCGGGCATAGAATTTACCCCGAGGTGCCTTGACCTTCTCTCTGGCGATCAGCGTGCCCCAGAATATCTGTCGCTTAACCCGTTAGGTAAGGCTCCGACATTTGTAAATCACAGCGTCTCACCTCCCCTTGTAATCAATCAGTCAAATGCCATTATTCAGTATGCTGACGAACACGCCCCTGGTCGGCTGTCGCCCAGAGGGCCGAGTGCTCAACGGTACCGGGTCTATGACCGGTTTTATTTCTTCGTCACGGATGTTATCGCCCCAAGCCACGCTGCTTTTTTTCTCCGCCAGATAGGGCAGCAAGATGCATCTGCACCATTAAGCCGACGAGCGTTGGAACATCTGATGACGGCAGAGGCATTTCTCGAGGGCGGGTACATAGCGGGCGATGCCTTTTCAATGGCCGATATTTCTGCGTTTACTTTTGCAAGATCGGTGCGCGACCAAATTCATTGGGAGAAGTTGCCCCGCATGGCACGCTGGCTAGCGTTGATAGAGGCCCGACCTGCAGTGAAGCTGGGCATGCAGGCATTTGAATCCAAGCCGTCATCCTGAAAATGATCCTTCAACCCGCCGACTTTGTCTCCGGACCCTCGTTAGGCGTGCGGTGTACTCATTCCGGTGGTTGCCAGCCCTCTCGTCAGATTGCTGACGTCCCTCCCGTCCCCGCCTACGCTGCCTACCCCCTCTAAAACTTACGTTCTGAATTCTCTAGAGCTAAAGAACCCGTTGACAAAGATGATAGTCATCATATAACTATATTACAGCCATCATACGAACCATGGCCATTATGCAGTCGAAAACCAAAGAGAGAGAAGATCGATGACAAGCCCCACCATACTCGTTACCGGCGCCAGTGGTTTTACCGGCCGGAGAACCGTTGAAATACTGCGCCAGAAAAAACACGCGGTACGTGCGCTCGTCCGCACGAACGATGATCGAGCGGCCAAACTGCGCCAATTGGGCGCCGAAGTTGTGGTCGCGGACCTGCTGGACTTGAACACGGTTCGAGCAGCGCTTGAAGGCATCAAGCGAGCTTATTTCGTTTATCCAATCGCACCTGGCTTGATTGAAGCGACTGCCCACTTCGCTCTCGCTGCTAAAGAAGCCGGGGTAGAGTCAGTTGTAAACATGTCTCAAATTTCCGCACGTCGCGTGGCCAAGAGTCACGCGGCCCTTAATCACTACACTGCCGAGCGAGTGTTTGACTGGTCGGGCCTGGATATGACGCACTTGCGACCGACTTACTTTGCACAGTGGCTGATCTACCCGCACTGGCGCAAACATATTGTTGAACACGGCGAGATTCGCCTGCCGTTTGGTTCAGGTCGTCACGCCCCGATCGCAGCAGAGGATCAGGCTCGACTGATCGCTGCCATCTTGGAAAACCCGCAATCCCACAAGGGCAGGACGTACCCGCTGCACGGTCCGGTTGAACTGAACCAGCAGGCCGTAGCTGACGAAGTCGGCAGAGTATTGGGTCGTGAGATCAAGTACGTGGCGATAACACTGGATCAGTACCGCCAGGAGTTGCAGAGCGACGGCCTACAGCCTTTCCTCATTCAGCATCTGCTGGAAGTTGCCAAGGACTACCAGCACGGCGTGTTCGAGGGTGAGGATTCCATTATTGGCAAAGTTACGGGACAGCCACCGATGACTGTTCAAGCGTTCGTGACCTTGCACAAGGAACTATTCAGCAGATAAAGCCCTTGTCGAGTTGCGATAAGCGTTGCTATAGCCAGACACCCGTAAGCCAACCTGCCTCCGGGTGTCACACGTTGCAGGGCAGTATCCCTTGTTATGGAATCTGGTAGCACAATGTCGAGCCTACTTCATGGCGTCAGGTAAACCGGTCGAAATAGAGAGCCTAAGATCAACAAAAGTTGAGTCATGACCGCTATATTGGATCAATTTCTGCCTGTCGCCCCCGGCAGCTTTACTCAGTTCACCGCTCAACTCGGATACGAAGCACGCTAGACAAAGCGGATGTGAACAGTTGTCAGCCGAATACAAGCGCGCGGCCAAGTGGCGTGCAATTTCGCAAGGTATTCCAGTTGGTATTCCAACTAAAAATCAAAACGAATCTTAATCATAAAAATCAATATGATAAAAGCCAGATTCAGATTACCCCGGCCCACCAACTCTCAACGACAAAGCCCGCCCAGTGCGGGCTTTGTCGCATCTGGGTTAGTCGAATGGCCGCCCATTTCCTTCACATTCTCAAGCCTGCCGGTGGCTGTGAATGTTCGAAGCGTACTAAGAGGACGCTGGGGGCTGCGGCACCGCTTTGGCTCATCTCCAATTTAACGAAACCAGTTTGGCTGTAAGACGAGTGCGCTTGTGTGATAGCAAAACCACAGCCATCCCCTTACCATTCCGCGGCTGGCTGGAAGCCTCGCAGAGAAAACCGGTTCGCATGTGGAAACTCAACCTGCACAAGGAAGGCAATAAACCATGAGCTTCATCGAAACGATCCAATCCAAGGAAGTCGATATCTACATATCGGCGTTCTTCACTATCCTCGGCCTGATTCTGGGAGCCATTCTGGATCGGGTACTGAAAGGCGATTCCCCACAATCCGCCGATCAGCCGGGCCATTCGGTAAACCTGACCTTCAACACGGTGGTCAATCCACCGCCGGGCGTGAACGCCGCCAGCACAAGTCAGGATATGACTCCAGTCATCTTCATGATGATGGTGATTGCCGGACTGATTTATGTGTTTTTCCGGGCCGAGATACTCAACCTGCTTTCCTGGATCACGCTATTCACCATTTCACTATGGGCTGGCGGCACCTTGCATAGCCTTTACCGGGGCTTCTTCGCGGGCATTAAGTGGGTCGTTGCGCTGTTGTTTTGCTTGGCATTTTGCGTGGCCGCGACGTATGTCACCGACGAAGCTTTTATGCCCACCCTGGCGCCGCAAAACTTTCAGTACAGCCAGCAGATCATCAATGAGCAGGGCCTGACGGGAATAAAAAAATATTTCGTCTTGCTGGACATGCACTGGTTCTTGCTACACCTGATAGGCGTACTGCTGTTTATCTATACCAGCCTTCGGATGATGCTTTTTTCAACCTACTTCATCGTTGCGGGTGCACATGCCAATAACAACGGTACTCACGAACCTTGGCTTTCCAGAAAAACCCGCAAGTACGCCAATCTGCGCAAAAACATCATCTTCATGCCTATCCTGCTGGTTCTCGCGTATCTGCTTACCTCGGGTCTTGCTTTCGACTGGTTCATCCACACGATGCCAAATCAGGTCAATGCGTTGATGAACACGGTGCTGTATGGGCGCTGATATTTTCATCGTGCGCTGAAGATCGACTGGCGGGACACCAACCCGGTTGGCAGAAGCGACATGAATTTTTCTTCACTGCGCCCAGCCGGGACAGCCTGTAAAGTCCACTCGCTCATTCAAGAAACTACGGTTCGCCCGCGCTCCTAGCGGGCTTTTTTTCGCCTCGGCTTCTCCATATCTTGCCGCTCCCCACCATATGCGCGACTCTGCCTGCAGATCCCTCGCCAAGGAGCGCTCGATGCCGCTGTTATCCCTGCCCTGCCCGCGCCTGACGCTGGCGATCCTCTCCCCCGATCAGGCCGAGCTCGAAAGCGTGTTCTATCAGCGCAACCAGCGTCACCTGGCGCGCTGGTCCCCCATCCGCACCACCGATTACTTCTCCACCGCCAACATCCACCGTCGCCTCGAGATTCAGGCCAGCGCCTTCGAGGCCGGATTGGCGATGCATTTCGCGCTGCTGTCGGCGGACGGTCAGCAGATGATCGGGGCGTGCAATTTCAGCGGGATTATTCGTGGGGCGTTTCAGGCGTGTTATTTGGGTTATCACATCGATGAGGCGCATCAGGGGCAGGGTTTGATGCAGGAGGGGCTGGAGGCGGGGATTGGTTATATGTTCGATGTGCAGAATCTGCATCGGATCATGGCCAATTACATTCCGGGCAATGAGCGCAGTGCGCGTTTGCTTGAGCGTTTGGGTTTTGAGCGTGAGGGGTATGCGAAGGCGTATCTGAACATCGCCGGGCGTTGGCAGGATCATGTGCTGACGGCGCTGGTCAATCCGGGGTTCGAGGCGCCGGATCAGCGGTGGTCGCGGCGCCTCGGTTGAGTTGCGCGAAACCTGTCAGACAAAAATCCTTTCAGCTCTCGGGTTTGCGGCCGATACAGACCTGCTAACACCCCTGCTGGCTCAAAAGAACAACAATCTTCCAGCTTAACTGACGACCAAGAAACCCAATGTTTCTGGAGGATTTGCATGAATAGCTGGTTCGGTAACATCAGCGTGAACATGAAACTCGGCCTGGGCTTCGGCCTCGTGCTGGCCCTGACCTGCATTCTGGCGCTGACCGGCTGGACCAGCCTCGGCGGCCTGATCGACCGCAGCAACTGGATGAGCGACATCACCCAGCTCAACGCCGGCCTGACCAAACTGCGCGTGGTGCGCCTGCAGTACATGCTGACCAACGGCGACGAAACCGCCGCGCAGAATGTGCAGACCACTCTGGAAAGTTTCGCCGCGCAGCAGCAGGCGCTGATCAGCAAATTCAAGAGCCCGGAGAACGTCGCGCTGCTCAAGCAGCAGGCCGCGACTATCGCTGAATACCAGACCTCGCTGAACAAAATGCGCAACGCCTATCGCACCGGCAACAGCGCCCGCGACACCATGAGCGTCAACGCTCAGACCGCGTACAACCTGATCGAATCGATCAGCCAGCGCGTGCAGCAGATGGAGTTGAGCGATCAGCGTTTCGAGCAGTTCCAGGCTGTTACTGCGGCGAAGGAAGCGTTCATCCTCGCGCGTTATGAAGTGCGTGGTTACACCGCGACCAGCAACGCCGAGACCGAGCAGAAAGCCGTCGGCCAGATCGACGCAGCCATCGCCAGCCTAAAGCCGCTGAATACGCAATTTGCCGCGACTCAGCAGGATGCGCTGCGCCAACTGGAAACTGCGCTGGCCAGCTATCGCAGCGCGTTGATGGCCTACAAGAACGCCAACACCGATGCCGTGCAGGCGCGCAAGGAAATGACCGATCAAGGCACGACCATCGTCGCCCTGAGCGAGCAGCTGTATCAGATTCAGCTTGATCGCCGTGACGCTGAAAGCGCCCAGGCGCGCACCTTCCAGTTGATCAGCACCTTGCTGGCGCTGTTGGTTGGCGTGATTGCTGCCGTAATCATCACCCGTCAGATCACCCGTCCGTTGCAGGAAACCCTGGCCGTGGTCGAGCGCATCGCCAGCGGCGACCTTACCCAGAACGTCACCGTCACCCGTCGCGACGAACTCGGCGTGTTGCAGCAAGGCATCGCGCGCATGGGCGTGACCCTGCGTGACTTGATCAGCGGCATCCGCGACGGCGTCACCCAGATTGCCAGCGCCGCTGAAGAGTTGTCGGCTGTAACCGAGCAGACCAGCGCCGGTGTGAACAGCCAGAAGGTCGAGACCGATCAAGTCGCCACCGCCATGCACGAAATGACTGCCACCGTGCAGGAAGTTGCGCGCAATGCCGAGGAAGCGTCGCAAGCCGCTGCCGCTGCGGACGGTGAAGCCCGTGAAGGCGACAAGGTGGTGAATGAGGCCATCGCGCAGATCGAGCGTCTGGCCAGCGAAGTGGTGCGTTCGACCGAAGCGATGAGCGTGCTGCAGCAGGAAAGCGACAAGATCGGCAGCGTCATGGACGTGATCAAGGCTGTCGCCGAACAGACCAACCTGCTCGCGCTCAACGCCGCGATCGAAGCCGCGCGTGCCGGTGAAGCCGGGCGCGGTTTTGCCGTGGTCGCCGATGAGGTGCGTGGCCTGGCCCAGCGCACACAGAAATCCACCGAGGAAATCGAAGGCCTGGTCGCCGGTCTGCAGAACGGCACCCAGCAAGTCTCGGCGGTAATGAACAACAGCCGCGCGCTGACCGACAGCAGCGTCGCCCTGACGCGCAAGGCCGGCGCCTCGCTGGAAAACATCACCCGCACGGTGTCGAACATCCAGTCGATGAACCAGCAGATCGCCGCCGCTGCCGAACAGCAAAGCGCCGTGGCTGAAGAGATCAGCCGCAGCATCATCAACGTCCGCGACGTGTCCGAGCAGACCGCCGCGGCGAGTGACGAGACGGCAGCGTCGAGTGTTGAACTGGCGCGGTTGGGTGGTCAGTTGCAGCAGATGGTCAGCCACTTCCGCGTTTGATTTTGGTTTTGCGCTGAGGCTGACAACGAATCGCGAGCAGGCTCACTCCTACAGGTCCAAGGTCGAACACAAAATCTGTGAACACCTCGGAAACCGTGTAGGAGTGAGCCTGCTCGCGATTGCGGTGGATCAATCAAATCACCGTTGCCTGACACTCCGCATTCGCGAGCAGGCTCGCTCCCACATTGGATTTGTGTGCCACGCTGGATTTTGATCCCGTCGCATAATCCCTGTGGGAGCGAGCCTGCTCGCGAATGCGGTTTAAATGACAGAGCAGATTTTCAGACCTGCCACGGATTGATCACTTCAATCCCGGAAAACTCGAAATCCCGAACATTACGTGTAGCAATCGCAGCTCCGTGGCCTCGGCAGATCGCTGCGATTTGCGCATCGGCCATTGCAATCCCCCGCCCCTCCGCCTCTGCATCGGCGACCAGCGTCGCGTACTCGACGGCCGCGTGCGCATCGAATGGCAAAATCCGCCCGGCAAAATCCTCTTCGAACATTGCCAACGCGTGGGCCTGGAGTTTTTGTTTGCGCTTGCCGGAAGGTAATCGAGCGATGCCGTGCAGTATCTCCGCCACAGTGATCGCGCTGATGGCCAGGTCCATGGCCGGTTGCGCATCCACCCAAGCCAGCACTTGAGCCTCGGGTTCGATGCGCATGAATTCGGATAGAACGTTGGTATCGAGCACTATCATTCAGAGAAGTCCACACCGACCGGTTTCTCTGCACGCGCAGGCAGCTCGAGGTCGACTCCGCCCTCGGCGCTGAAACGCTGGTGAATCCGACTGCCGAGCCCTCCGGCACGATCAACCTTGGTGAGCGCTCGGCCCAGAATCAGCCGAGCTTCTTCTTCCATGGAATGTCCATTGTGTGCAGCGGTAATGCGCAGCTGCTCCTTGAGCGTCTCGTCAAGGTTTCGAATAGTGATGCTAGCCATGTCGTCCTCCTGCAATCAATGAAATCATTGATTGCAGGCTAGCATATTCAGGTCTGATTGAAGTGAGGCCCGCCGAACGGCAGTGCCATCTCAAATACACCGGGATGCCCTTGTAGGAGTGAGCCTGCTCGCGATAGCGGTGGGTCAGTAAAAGGCAGGCTGACTGAAACACCGCTATCGCGAGCAGGCTCACTCCTACAGGGGATTTGTGGTGTGCTTTTTACGCGGGATACCCGGTGATTTTGCGGATGCTTTGGTACAGCGGTTTAAGTTGGCGGTACATGCGCAGGTAAACGTCTTTGTACAGTTGCTGGTAAATCTTGTGCGCCTCGGGTTGTGGGTTGAAAACCGCCCCCACCCGAGTCATCGCGGCAATGGCCGTGGAAAAATCTTTGTGCAATCCCAACCCCACCGCACAACAAATCGCCGCCCCCAACCCGGACGCTTCATACACATGCGGACGCTCGGCCGGCAGGCCGAAGATGTTGGCGGTCAGTTGCATGGCGGCGTCACTTTGCGAGCCGCCGCCGGCGACGCGCAGGCGTTTGATCGAGACCTTTGAGCGTCGCTCGATGTTCTCCATGCCTTGGCGTAGCGCGTAGGCCAGGCCTTCGAGGATCGCGCGGTAGATGTGCGCGCGGGTGTGCACGTCGCCGAAGCCGATCATCGCGCCTTTGGCTTCCACGCCCGGTTCGCGAATCCCCGGTGACCAGTAGGGTTGCAGCATCAGGCCCATCGAGCCCGGCGGCACTTCGTCGACCAGTGCGTCGAACAGTTGCTCCGGTTCGATGCCCTGCGCTTTCGCCTGTTGCATCTCGCGCAGGCCAAACTGATTCTTGAACCAGCTGACCATCCAGTAGCCGCGATAGATCATCACTTCGCAGTTGTACTGATCGGGCACGGCCGAGGGATAGGGCGGGATCAGCGGGACGATTTCCAGGTAGCGTGAGCGGGTGCTGGTGATGGTCGCGGTGGTGCCGTAGGACAGGCACACGGTGCTCGCATCGACCACGCCGGAGCCGATCACTTCGCAGGCCTTGTCCGCGCCAGCGGCAATCAGCGGCAGGCCTTCGGGAATACCTGTATGGCGAGCGGCTTCGGCGGTGATGTAGCCGAGGGTTTCGCCGGGTTTGTGCAGGGTCGGCAACTGCTCGGGGCGCACCGCCAGTGCCTGCCATTTCCAGTCACGCGGGGCCGCCCATTTCAGCCGTTTGAAGTCGAAGGGCAGATAGCCGACGCAGCAGCCCACCGAATCGACGAAGCGCCCGCACAAGCGATGGGTGAGGAAGCCTGAAAGCAGTAAATATTTGTCAGTCGCCGCCCACACCTCGGGTTGATGCCGGGCGATCCAGTTGGCCTCGGCCTGGGCGCGAAAATAATTCACCGTTGCCTTGGCGCCGACCAATTTGAACAGCCAGCCCCACGGCCCTTTGATGCCGCCCTCGACTTCAGTCTGACGTTGATCGAGCCAGACAATTGCCGGGCGCAGCGGTTTGCCCTCGGCGTCGACATTGATCACGGTGCCGCGCTGAGTGGTCAGGGACACGCCGGCAATCTGCGCACGGTCGATGCCGGTCTGCTGCCAGAGTTGCTGACAGGCCTCGCCGAGTTTCGCCCAGTAATATTCCGGGTCCTGCTCGGCCCAACCGGGTTGCGTCGAGTAGTACGCTTGCAAGTCGACTTTGCCTTTGCCGAGCAGATTGCCCTGCAGATCGAAGAGCAACGCACGCACGCTCTGGGTGCCGTTGTCGATGGCCAATAGGTATTTCATGGCGTGATCTCCGGCAAGCCGTGATCGCGCAGCCACAGAAAGCGGTAGCGCTGGATTTCCGCTTGCCAGCGCTCATCGTTCCAAGCCAATCGTGGCTGGCACAGCGTGCGGATCGCCGGCAAATAATCCTCGCCACCGCGCGGCAGCAACAGGCCCAAACGGGTGCGGCGCAGCAACAGATCATCCAGATGCACGACCATTTCCGCCTCGCAGGCAAACGCCAGTTCTGCCCACAACGTGTCGGTGGCACCAACCGTTTCCAGACCGAGTTCGCCGAGCAACTGCGCCAGCCTCGGCAGGTCTCGACCGTGACGCCCGGCCAAGCGTCGCCATTGATTGCCGCTCAGTCCCGCAATCGTCAGCGGCGGCACAGCGGCGAACACCGGCGCACCGTCGTCGACAAAAGAACGCCCAAGCATCGCCGCACAAGCCTTGAGCACTTCGATCGCTTGCGGTCGAAATGTGGTCAGTTTGCCACCGGCCAATGTCACGCAACCGGGCTCCTGCCACAGCACATGTTCGCGGGTTTCGTTCGATGGTTTGTCTTGATGCGCACCCGCCGCGCTGCCCACTACTGGACGCACGCCTGACCAGGTCGAGAGCACGTCGTCGACGCCTACTTCGGCGCCGGGAAATTGCTGCTGGCACGCGGCGAGCAGGTAGTCGAGCTCTTCGCTGGAAATGTGCGCGCTCTGGTCGAGATCGTCGCGGTGATCGAGGTCCGTGGTGCCGACCACTGTCGCGCCTTCCCAGGGAAAAACAAACACCGGACGCCGATCGCGCTGATGCAGAAAAGTGAACGCCTGCGCCACCGGCAAGCGCCAGCCCGGCAGCAACAGATGACTACCGCGCAACGGTCGCAATTGCTTCACAGCTTCAGCGGGACGCAAGCGCTCAGCCCACGCGCCCGTAGCCACGGCCAACACACCGGAGCGCAGTTGCAGCGTCGTGCCGCCCTCGCAATCCTCAACCTGAACCCCGCACACGCGCCCGCCTTCACGCAGCAGTTGCGTGACCCGCACAGCATTGATTATCACCGCGCCATCGGCCCGGGCCTCGCGCAATACGCGCATCACCAGCCGCGCGTCATCGGTCAGTGCATCGACAAAACAGCTGCCGCCGAGCAAACCGTTTTCCTTCACCCCCGGCGCGAGAAAACGCAGTTGCTGGGCGTCATGAAAAGCATGGTTGCGCCGCCCCGCCAGCGCGTCGTACACCGAGAGCAAGCCGCCCATGACACGCGGCCCGGGAAAGCCGCCGCGATAGTGCGGCATCATGAAACTCATCGGCTCGACCAGCCCCGGCGCTTCGTCAAGCAAGCGCTGGCGCTCGCGCACCGAATCGCGGGTCAGGCGCCACTGGCCCTTGGCGATGTAACGCAAACCGCCGTGGACCATTTTCGACGATCGGCTGGACGTACCCCAGGCAAAATCCCGCTGCTCCAGCAGCAGACAACGCCACCCCCGGCGCGCCGCTTCGCGGACAATTCCGGCGCCGCTGATGCCGCCGCCGATGACGATCAGGTCCCAGGTTTGATCCGCCAGCGTCGGCAGCATCTGCTCGCGCCATTGCGCGTTCCAGTTCGCAGTCATGGCCGCGACTCTGGCAACAGCGTGCCGGGATTGAGGCGCCCTTCCGGGTCGAAATGTTCGCTCAGCGCCTGCAAGGTCTGCATCGCCAGCGGGCCTTTTTCCCGTAGCAGATAGGGCGCGTGATCCTTGCCGACGCCGTGCTGATGACTGATGGTGCCGTGGTGGTCGACGATGGTCTGGCTGGCCGCGTGTTTGAGCGCCCGCCATCGCGCCAGCGTTGCGGCATAGTCCGCCGCCGGGCGAAACACATAGGTGGTGTAGATGCTTGAGCCCTCGCCGTAGACGTGCGAGAGATGGGTGAACACATGCACGCGTTCGCCCTCGGCGGCCAAGGCGTCGCGCAGGCTGTTTTCGATGAGGGCGAGCAAGTGATCGACGTTGCTCCAGTCGGTGGCGGTTTCAAGGGTGTCGACCACGTAACCGGCGTTCCACAGGTTCTCGCGCAAGTAGGGAAAGCGGAAGCGGTTCTGCGCCCACTTCTTGCCCAGCAGCGTGCCGGTAAACACGCCGCCGAAGGCTTTCAGATGTTGGCGCGCGTGTTTCAGTGACAGTGCGTTCTGCTGGCGATTGCCGGTGACGCCGAAAGTCAGCAGGCATTTGCCGTCGCCGGCGCCGCGCAGCTTGAGGTACTTCTCCAGCCAGGCGATCTGTTGCGGATGGCCGGCCAGCGCCAGTTGCGTTTCGGTTTCCACCGCGTTGGACAGGCGCAGCATCGACAGCGGTACCCGCGCCTGCGCCAGTTGCCGGATCGCTCGCAGCGCCTGCGGCCAATCGGGCAAAAACACGCCGTAGAAACGCTCGTCCGCCGGCAACGCGCTGACCCGCACTTTGACCTCGGAAATGATCCCGAAACGGCCTTCGCAACCGAGCACCATTTCCCGCAGATCCGGGCCGGCGGCCGACGCCGGGAACGTCGGAATCTGCAGAGGCCCGGCGAACGTTTCCAGGGTGCCGCCAGCGAACAATTGCTCGATCCGCCCGTAGCGCAACGACTGCTGGCCGCTGGAACGACTGGCCACCCAACCGCCCAGCGTCGACAGCTCCCACGACTGCGGAAAATGCCCCAGCGTGTAGCCGCGCGCGCGCAATTGGCTTTCCACTTGCGGCCCGCTGGCGCCGGGGCCGAATGTCGCCAGCAGGCTGTGTTCGTCGAGGTCGGTCAGACGATTCATCCGCGCCAGCGACACCGTCAGTACCGGGCGCGTGGAGTTCGGTGGATTGATGTGCCCGGCCACCGACGTGCCGCCGCCGTAGGGAATCAGGCACAGATCCTGATCATGGGCGAGCGCCAGCAATTGGCGGATCTGCTCAGCGGTTTCCGGAAATGCCACGGCATCGGGATAAGTGCCCAGCGTGCCTTCGCGCAACGCCAGCCAGTCCGGCAGGCTCTGGCCGCGCGCGTGCTGCAGGCGATCGTGAGTGTCGACGCTGTACAAGCGATGCGGCACCAGGCGCGAGGTCGGCACTCGCGCCAACGCCGCTGCCAACGTCGCATCGGGCAGCGCCCGGCCAGCGCCCAAGCGTTCGTGGAGAAACGTCGCGCCCTGGGCCGGCAGTTCGACCACCGTGCCTGCCTCTCCCCAGCCGTTCCAGCGTCGCATGCGTGTGTCCTTTTTCTGCCGTTGGATCAAGCTTGCATACTAGTCAGCGCTGGGGATCTGTCACGGTCGCATCCGGCCAGATCCTGTAGCGAATGGCGCCAAACGTCCGGGCATTTACTTTCGCCGGGCAATCCACTTACCTTGCGCCATTCATTCGCTCACGCGCCGTCGATCAAAGGACCGCGACCATGCCATCGCTCGGCTTCACTTCCGTTCCGCCGCTGCTCAAATACCTGCGCCATGCCGAACAGTTGGGCATGGCCATCGAGCCTGCGTTGGCGGCGGCCGGGTTGCAGGCGCAGCAGTTGAGCGACAACACCTTGCGCCTGCCGGGCGAGGTTCACGAGCGCTTGCTGGATTATTTCTGCGAGCACTCGGGCGATGGGTTGTTCGGGCTGCATGCGGCGAATTTCGTCCTGCCCAATTCGTGGAGCGTGCTCGGTTACATCACCATGAATTGCGCGACGCTGGGCGATGCGATGAGCCGGATCATGCCGTTCGAAAAACTGGTCGGCGACATGGGAGTCAGCCGCGCCGAGGTGCAGGGCGATCATGTTCATCTGATCTGGACTTGCCGCTACGAGCGGCCACGGATTCGCCGGCATCTGGTGGAAAACGTGCTCGGTTCGTGGCTGCACTACGCGCGTTGGATCGCCGACACGCAGCTGTCGCCGGCCTGCGTGTGGCTGGAGCATGCGCGGCCGGATGAGGTGACGCTGGCCGAGTACGAGGGTTTTTTCGGTTGCCCGGTGCTGTTCGATCAGGCGTATTCGGCGCTGGTGGTGCCGCTGGCGTATTTGCAGCTGCCGCTGCGCCAGGCCGATGCGCAATTGCTGCGAACCCTGGAAGAACACGCGATGGGTTTGCTGGCGACGCTGGAAGAGGCGTCGCTGGCGCAGCAGGTGAAGAACATCCTGCGCGGTTTGCTCAAGGAAGGTCTGCCGCGCAAGGAGCAAGTGGCGGAACAGCTCAGCGTGTCGGTGCGCACCTTGCAGCGGCAATTGCAGCAGGCCGGGACGTCGTATCAGCAGATTCTCGATGAGCTGCGTCAGGAGTTGGCGGAGCACTATTTGCTTAATAGCACGTTGCCGATTCAGGACATTGCGCAGTATCTGGGCTTTACAGAACCGCGCTCGTTTCATCGCACGTTCAAGAGCTGGCGCGGGATACCGCCGGGAGAGTTTCGGTTGCGGAATCGGCGGTGAATGTGCCGGCCCTATCGCGAGCAGGCTCACTCCTACAGGGATTTTTGGCGTATGCAAAATCCGCGTACACCGAAGATCAACTGTAGGAGTGAGCCTGCTCGCGATGAGGCCAGCCGCTACACCGCTTAAACAAGCTTTGCCGCAGCTGTTTAAATCAACCCGGCATTCAGCGAAACCACCCACAATTCCTTGCGCCGCTGCCTACGCCTGCGCCAGAATCCGCCGGCTTGTGCCTCCGGGGGCCTGCCGGTAACTTGATTCGGTCACTGATTTCTCAGTGATCGAGCTTAGCGGCTCGGACAGCATTCCGGTTGTACAAGTCCAATTAGGTCAGACTCACGTCTGCGCTCGATGGTGGCTGTGCGCATGGCATCTTCGGATGCACCGGGTTGAATGCTTACCGGTCCGCTAACTTGCGCACAGCTGCCTCCCTTTGCTTAGCGGCGAAACGGATGCAGCTTCATACGAGGCAAGCATTCATGTTCAAAGTAACCCCAAACCCGCCAACCACCGACCCGGCATCACCCTACGAATCCCCCGATTCCAAAAAATTTCACGAAGCCGCCGACCGCGCCCTCGATCATTACCTCGGCACGTCCAGCGCTGAATTCATGGCCCCGCCCTACAAGTCCAACACCCTGTACATGGCCAATCCCGACGCCGACAACGAATCGCTGCTGGCCGATGCCTGCGAAACCCTGGGGTCGGCGACGGTGATGCTCAACGATCAGGCGGGGCTGGTGAACGGAGCGCAACGCAAGACGTTGCAGGGCATTGCGCAGATTGTGATGGTCGCGGAGATGGCAGTGAATCGGGTGCTGGATCGGTTGGTGCCGACTGATTGAGGGTTTTTGGGGATGCGTTGCGGGCGGGTTTTATGGGGTGTCAGGGGTTGCCCTCACCCCAGCCCTCTCCCAGAGGGAGAGGGGGCCGACCCAGCTGTCTTGCGCTGTCCGTCGACCTGAAAGACCGAGTCGATTATGGATTCAGCACAGCACATTCAGGTCGGCGTAACTCCCGAGCATCCCCCAATCGGTCCCCTCTCCCTCCGGGAGAGGGCTAGGGTGAGGGGCTTTAGATCTCAGGCATGCAGATCAAAGACTGATCGCATTGGTAAACACCAACCGATTGCCAAACGGATCGGCAATGGTCATGTCCTGACTCCCCCACGGCATCGCCTGAATCTGCGGATGGGAAAACTTGTAGTCCTTGGCCATCAGCTGCTGCTGAAACACCTCCAGTTCATCGGTCTCGATACGCAGCGCGGAACCCGGGCACGCATCGCCGTGATGCTCGGACAAATGCAGCACACACTCTCCGCGCGACACCTGCAGATACAGCGGGAAATTCGCTTCGAAGCGATGCTGCCAGTCGATCTTGAAACCGAGAAAATCGACGTAGAACTCTACAGCCTTGGCCTCATCGAAGATCCGCAGGATCGGGGTGGTTTTGCCGAAGCTCATGGGGTGCTCCCTGACTGATTGGCCCCACAGTGTAGACGGGGAGGATGTCAGCAAATCGGCCTGTTGATGGCTTTCTTTAATTGCACAGTGCCACTATGAGGCACAGATCAAAAGATCGCAGCCTTCGGCAGCTCCTTGCATTGAAATGCGATCTCCGTAGGAGCTGCCGAAGGCTGCGATCTTTTGGCGTCATTCGACTCAACGAAACCCTTCGCGCAAATCACCTTCGCGAGCCAGAAACCGCCCTGCCCTGCTCCCATTCGCCTGCCCGTCGCGATAACTCAAAACGCCGTTGACCCACACCCCGTCAATCCCCTGCGCCGCCCGCTGCGGATCGTTGAAATCGGCCACATCCCGCACAGTTTGCGGATCGAACAACACCAGATCCGCCCAATGTCCTTCACGAATCTCGCCCCTTTCCTGCAAGCCAAAACGCGCCGCCGACAGACCGCTCATCTTGTGCACGGCGGTGTGCAGCGGAAACAGGCCGACATCGCGGCTGAAATGGCCGAGCACCCGTGGGAAAGCGCCCCACAGGCGCGGATGCGGGAACGGGTCTTCCGGCAGTCCGTCAGAACCGACCATCGACAGCGGATGGGCGAGGATTCTTCGTACATCCGCCTCATCCATGCCGTAGTACACCGCGCCGGCCGGTTGCAGCCGTTTCGCGGTTTCTTCCAGCGACAGCTTCCATTCGCCAGCAATGTCGATCAGGTCGCGCCCGCTGACTTCCGGATGCGGCGTCGACCAGGTGATGGTGATGCGATGGGCGTCGGTGACCTGTTTCAAATCCAGAGTCGAGGAACTCGCCGCGTACGGGTAGCAATCGCAGCCGACCGGGTGAGTTTTCGCTGCATCTTCCAAGGCTGCGAGCAATTGCGGACTGCGCCCCCAATTACCGACGCCGGCGCATTTGAGGTGGGAAATGATCACCGGCGATTGCGCGTGTCGGCCGATCTGGAACGCCTCGTCCATCGCCTCCAACACCGGGGCGAATTCGCTGCGCAAATGGGTGGTGTACACCGCGCCGAACGCCGTGAGTTCTTCGGTCAGTTGCATGACCTCATCGGTGGACGCGTTGAAGGCGCTGGCGTAGGCCAGGCCTGTGGATAAACCCAATGCGCCGGCTTCGAGGCTGTCGCGCAACTGCTCGCGCATCGCAGTGATTTCAGTGGGCGTCGCGGTGCGCAACAAGTCGTCGAGGTGATTGCTGCGCAGCGCCGTGTGGCCGACCAGCGCGGCGACATTCAGCGTGGGGTTGGCCGCTTCGACGGCGGCGCGGTAGTCGCTGAAACGTGGATAAACAAACGCTGCGGCAGTGCCGAGCAGGTTCATCGGGTCCGGCGGATTGCCCTTGAGGCTGACCGGCGAAGCGCTGATGCCGCAGTTGCCAACGATCACCGTGGTCACGCCTTGGCTGAGCTTGGGCAGCATTGCAGGTTGGCGGGTGACCACGGTGTCGTCGTGGGTGTGCACGTCGATGAAACCCGGCGCCAGCACCCGGCCGGCGGCGTCGATTTCTTGCGTGGCGCGAGCGTCAGGCAGGTCGCCGATGCGCTCGATGCGACCATTGAGAATCGCCACGTCTGCGCGGTAGCCCGGCGTGTTGCTGCCGTCGATGACCAAGGCGTTGCGGATCAGGGTGTCGTACTGCATGTCAGTCTCCCAGCGGCAGGTGATCGTCGCCGCCACGGTATTCGTCGAGGGCGAGTTTGATTCGCCGCAGACGTTCTTGATTGTCTTCAGGGCTGGCCAGCGCCAGCTCGGTGGCGAGCACGTCGATGGCCAGCAGCATGCCGTAGCGCGCCGCCGTCGGTTTGTAGATGAACGAGGTTTCCGCGCCTTGCAGGGGCAGGACGACGTCGGCCAATTCCGCCAGCGGTGAATCGCCGCGAGTGATGGCGAGGATGCGCGCGCCGTAGTTGCGCGCCAGTTCGACCGTTTCCAAAAGCTCCGGGGTGATGCCGGTCAGCGAGCAGACGATCAGCACTTGCTCGGCATTGAGGCTGGCGGCGGTGACGCGCATCATCACCGCGTCATGACACACGGCGATCGGGTAACCGAGGCGCACCAGGCGCACCTGCAATTCATCGCTGCACAGGGTCGAGCAACCGCCCATGCCGAACGCATGAATCATCCGCGCCTGGCTGAGCAATTTCACCGCATCGGCAAAACGCGATTCGTCGAAACCGGCCAGATGCTGACGCAGCGTGGTTTCGATGTCGCCGACGATTTGCCCGTAGAACGCCGACTGCTCAGGCGTGCCCGCCGGGTCGAGAAAACGGCTGCCCACGCCGCTGGCCTGGGCCAGTTGCAGGCGCAGGTCACGCAGGTCGCGGCAGCCAACCGTGCGGGCAAAACGCGACAGCGTAGCGGTGCTGACTTCGGCGCGTTGCGCGAGGTCTTCGAGGCTGGCGCTCGCGGCAAAGCCGACATCGTCGAGCATCAGCCGAGCGATGCGGCCCTCGCCGGCGCTGAAGGAATCCTGGCGGGCGCGGATCTGGTAGAGGATGTCCATGGGCGGCGGGCTCCGGTTACAGCAGGTAGGAAAGGCCGACGGTCAGGGCGAAAGCGACCAGCGAGATCAACGTCTCGAGCACGGTCCAGGTCTTGAACGTCTGCGCGACCGTCATGTTGAAGTATTCCTTGATCAACCAGAAGCCGCCGTCGTTGACGTGGGAAAAGATAACCGAGCCGGCGCCAGTCGCCAGCACTAAAAGCTCAGGGTGTGGATAACCCAGACCGATGGCCACCGGCGCGACAACGCCTGATGCGGTGGTCATCGCCACGGTTGCAGAACCGGTGGCAACGCGCATCAGTGCTGCGAACAGCCAGCCCATGATCAGCGGCGACAGGTGAAATTCGTGAGCGAGGCCGACGATCTGATCGGTCACGCCGGCATCCACCAGAATCCGGTTCAAGCCACCGCCAGCGCCTACCAGCAAGGTGATGCTGGCGGTGGGTGCGAGGCATTCGTTGGTGAACTTGAGGATCGATTCGCGGTTGAAGCCTTGGGCGATGCCCAGCGTCCAAAAGCTCAGCAAGGTCGCCAGCAGCAGCGCGATCACCGAGTTGCCGATGAACAACAGGAACTGGTTGAACGCGCTGCCGGGAGTGGAAATCAGGTTGGCCCAGCCGCCGATCAGCATCAGCACCACCGGCAGCAGAATGGTCGCCATGGTGATGCCGAAACCCGGCAGTTTGTCGCGCGGTTCGCGCTCGAGAAATTGCTTTTCCAGCGGGTTGTCCGCCGGCAATTGAATGCGCG
Source organism: Pseudomonas sp. HN2 (assembly GCF_020736465.1). NCBI lineage: Bacteria > Pseudomonadati > Pseudomonadota > Gammaproteobacteria > Pseudomonadales > Pseudomonadaceae > Pseudomonas > Pseudomonas sp. HN2. Next base: position 831,575 of record NZ_CP085885.1, on the reverse strand, counting down.
GCACGATGAATTTGGCGTACAGCGGGCCGGCGATGATCGCCGTCGGAATGCCGATCGCGATGGCGTACAGCAAGGTCTGCCCGACCGAGGCCTGATAGGCCTGCACCGCAAGCATCGCCGCCGGGTGCGGTGGGACCAGCGCATGCACCACCGAGAGCCCGGCAACCATCGGCAGACCGACCATCAGAATCGACACGCCAACGCGGCGGGCCACGGTGAAGGCGATTGGCACCAGCAGGACGAAACCGACTTCGAAGAACAGCGGCAAGCCGACCAGAAATGCGATGCAGACCATCGCCCAATGCGCGTTCTTCTCGCCGAATCGCTCGATCAGCGTCCGCGCCATCTGCTCGGCGCCACCGGACTCGGCCATCATCTTGCCGAGCATCGTCCCCAACGCCACCACCAGCGCAATATGCCCCAGCGTCTTGCCGACACCGGCCTCATACGCACCGACCACAGCCGACGGCGGCATCCCGGCCACCAGCGCCAGGCCCAGGGAAATCAGAGTGATGACAATGAACGGATTGAGCCGGTAACGGGCGATCAACACGATCAGCGCAATGATGGCCACGGCGGCGTATACGAGCAGCCAATAGCCGAAGGAAGGCGTCATGCGGTACTCCTCGAAAGGGTCACGTTCGAATGGGTGGTGAAACTCATAAATCATTTCGAGATCGAGATTTCAAACCGCATGAAAGTAATTTTCGTGGAGAGACAAGGTGTGTCGCTGGTGAGTATGTGCTGTCGTGATTAATGAAAATTGCGGGGCGGGATTTTCATGCCTTTCCAGATCACCACATAAACCTGTGGGAGCGAGCCTGCTCGCGAAGGCGGCGTCACATTCCACAACTTCATTGCCTGACCCACCGCATTCGCGAGCAGGCTCGCTCCCACAGTTTTTGATCGCATTCCTTCAGCCAAAACGCGGTCACCTGTAGGAGTGAGCCTGCTCGCGATAGCGGTGGGTCAAAACATGATTCTCTGACTGACCCAACGCTATCGCGAGCAGGCTCACTCCTACAGTTTTTGATCGCATTCCTTCAGCAACATCGCAATCAACCTGTGGGAGCGAGCCTGCTCGCGAAGGCGGCTTCACATTCAACATCTTCATTGACTGACCTACCGCATTCGCGAGCAGGCTCGCTCCCACAGTTTTGATCGCATTCCTTCAGGCAGAACGCGTTCAACCCTGTAGGAGTGAGCCTGCTCGCGATTGCGGTGTGTCAAAACAAGATTATTTGCCTGACACCACGTCATCGCGAGCAGGCTCACTCCTACAGTTTTTGATCGCATTCCTTCAGGCAGAACGCGGTCATCTGTGGGAGCGAGCCTGCTCGCGAATGGCTTCACTCGGTGTGCGCTGGACTCACACCATTTCGTTACGTATCCATTCAACCACCGACGTGCGTTTCGGCGTCCAGCCCAGCAGTTCGCGGGCGTGTTTGCCGCGTACGCGGCTGTTGGAGCCGAGGCCGTAGTTGGCCATTTCATAGCCCCATTCGGCTTCGGCGTCTTGCAGTGGCCAGTCTTGCGGTTTGCCCAGATTGAGGGCTTCGGCCATGGCGGTGGTCATGTCGATGAACGACGCTTCACCGCTTTCAACGAAGTAGAAAGTGCCCGGCACATTCCTGGTCAGCGCCAGCAGATACAGGGCGACGACGTCCTCGATGTGCACGTTGGACCAGATGTTCTGGCCGCTGCCAACGTGGCGCACCACGCCGCTCTTGCGCGCCTGTTTCAGCAGTCGCGGCAATTGCACGCTGTCGCGTTTGACGCCCAGGCTGTGGCCGTAGATCAGGGTGTTGCAGATCACCGCCGAGTTCACTCCATCCTTCGACGCCGCGAGCACCAGATTGTCGATGGCCACGCGATCGGCTTTATCGACGGTCGGTTCCGGCAGGTTGTCTTCGTAATAAATGACGTCGCTGGATTTGCCGCCGGACGCATCGCCGACGATGCTCGAACCGCTGGTGTGCAGAAAGACTCTATTGGAACCGCGCAAAGCGTCGAGCAACGCTTCAACCGCGCCGCGATGATCACTGCTGGCCGCGTTGATCACCGCATCGGCAGCACGGGCCTGTTCCGCCAGCAATTGGCTGTCATCGAGGGTGCCGATCACCGCATGCATGCCCAATGCTTTAAGCTCGTTTGCCTGCTCGGCGCTGCGCACCAGACCAGTAACCTTGTGCCCGGCCTGAACCAGACCGGTGGCGATGGAACCGCCGATAAAACCGGCCGCGCCGGTGACGAAAACATTCATGGAGTAACTCCCTGCGTGAATAAGTGATGCAACGAGTATCGGCCGATGAAACCCGGCGAAAAACCCGCCCTCGGCCAATTCACTCTTGCGCAGGGATCACGAATCAGCCCTTGAATTCGGCGCTGGCGTAGGCGGCGAGTTTGCCCTGGATAAAGTCGAGGAAGCACTGGATGCGCAACGCCAGCTGCGAGTTGCGGTAGTACACCGCGTTGATCGGCTGGCGGTAGCCGCTGTTGAATTCACCGAGCAGGACTTTCAGGCGTCCGGCGCGAATATCGTCGATGGTCATGAAGTGCGACAGACAAGCGATGCCCTGCCCTTCCAGCACCAAATGACGCACGGTCTCGCCGCTGGAGGCGCTGATCGCCGGGGTGATCGGCCAGCGATCGCCATGCACAAAGCGCAGCGGCCATTGGTTGAGGCCCTCGTTCTGGGTGAAGCCGAGCAGAGTGTGTTCACTCAGGTCTGCGACCTGCCGGGGCGCGCCGTGTTTTTTCAGGTAAGCAGGGCTGGCAACAATCAGCAACGGACTGCAGCCGAGCGAACGCGCATGCAACGTCGAGTCGGCGAGGGTGCCGATGCGGATGGCGACGTCGGTGCTTTGTTCCAGCAGGTCAATGATCAGGTCATTGCTGTTGAGTTCGAGCTGAATGTCCGGATACAACTGCCGGAACTCGTCGATGTAGGGGACGATGGCGTGGAGCATGAACGGCGAGGCGGCGTTGATGCGCAAACGTCCGGACGGAGTCTGCTGGCGCGAGGACAGGCGTTCTTCGAGTTGATCCATCTGATCGAGGATCAGCTTGGCCTGTTCGAAGAAATACTTGCCCTCCTCGGTCAGGTCCATGCGCCGCGTGGTGCGGTTGATCAGCGTGGTGTCGAGTTTGGCTTCGAGCCGGGACAGCGTGCGGCTCACCGCCGACGGCGTCTGCCCGAGCTGCTCGGCGGCGGCGGAAATCGAACCGCATTCGATCACGCAGACGAAAATCTGCAACTCATCGGATCTGGCTTTCACGGGTGTCCTCGCTGGAATCGCCGATCGCAGCCAGTCGCCATGCCCCCTGCAGGAGCTGCCGAAGGCTGCGATCTTTTGCTGTGACCCCGATATTAGCCTGAAAGCCTCAAGCCTTGAGGCCAAACACCTCAGTCAGATGCTGCTCATAACGCACCACATCATTCTCGATATTTGGACGCTTCATCACGTCAACGCAGAGGAAGGTCGGCAGCGCGGTCATGCCAAGGAATTCGTTGGCCTTGTGGAACGGGAAGTACACGGCGTCCACGCCTTTGGCTTCGAAGAAATCCGTCGGGTCATCGAAGGCTTGCTGCGGCGCGTTCCAGGTCAGCGACAGCATGTATTGCTTGCCCTGAATCAAACCGCCACTGCCGTACTTCTGCGAGGCATCGGAACGAGTGCGACCGTCGCTGGCGTAGAGGCTGCCGTGGCCTTCAGTGAAGACTTCGTCGATGTACTTTTTCACCGTCCACGGCGCGCCCATCCACCAGCCCGGCATCTGATAAATAATCACGTCGGCCCAGAGGAATTTCGCCACTTCTTCCGCAACGTCGTAGCCCTCATCAATGAAGGTGGTCTTGACGTCGACACCGCCGCGATCGAGCACGCTCAGCGCGGTTTCGTGCAGGGTAGTGTTGTAGCGGCCATCGGAGTGGGCGAATTTTTTACCGCCATTGAGCAACAGGACTTTTTTCATCGGAAAACCTCGGCGCAGCCCTTGGGGCTGGTGGCAACATTAAATGGAATGGCGGCAGATTAACCATCGATCTCGCGCGGAAACAGCCATGTCAGCGCAAAATACATTTGATCAAAACGCACGAATCGATAGCCAATTGTTGCCGTAACATTCGACGCTTTCTGCATCCGAGGAAGTTGTGATGAGTGAACGCCAGGGTTTCATCCTGCACGCCAAGACCCGCCCGGAAAAAGCCGCCGAGTTCGAAGCGCTGTTCCGCGCCTATGTCGAGCCGAGCCGCGCCGAACCGGGCTGCATCGAGTACCACATGCTGCGGGACAAAGAGGATCCGACGCTGTTTATCTTCTACGAGATCTGGGCAAGTCAGGCGCATCTGGATGTGCACTCAGCGTTGCCGCACATGAAAGCGTTCTTCGCCAAACGCATGGAGTATCTGGAGCGCGATTTCGATATCCGCCCGATCGACATGCTCAGCGAATCGTCGGCTAGCCGCTGATCAGCAAATGGGCGCCGAGCGCGCCCAGTCCGATAAAGAACACCCGCTTGAACAGCGCCGCACTGATGCGCTGACGCAGCCATTGGCCGAGCCACATGCCGAGCATGGCCGGGATCAGCGCCAGCAGCGACGCGCTCAATTCGCCACCGCCAAGTGCGCCGTGCCAGAGCAGCCCGAGCGCCAGCGCCAGGGTCGAAACTGTGAAGGACAGACCGAGCGCCTGCACCAGCTCATCGCGGCTCAGACCCATTGCTTGCAGGTACGGCACCGCCGGAATCACGAAGACGCCGGTGGCGGAGGTGATGACGCCGGTGATCAGGCCACACAGCGGACCGAGCCAGCGCTCATGGCGCGGGTTGACGTGCAGCGTCGGCAGAAACAGCCCGCTCAACGCATACAGCAACAGCGCCGCGCCGAGCCCGCGCACGACCCAATGGCCGCCAGCCATGCCAATCCAGAAGGTGCCGATGCCGGTGCCGAGAAAGATCATCAGCAGTATGGGCCAGAGGCGTTTGATCAATCTCTGCAAATGACCGCCGAAGGCCAGTTGCCAGAGGTTGGTCAGGGTCGCGGGGACGATCAACATCGCGGCTGCCTGCGCTGGCGCCATAGCCAGACCGAGCAGGCCCATCGCGACAGTCGGCAGGCCGAGGCCGATCACGCCTTTGACCGTGCCGGCGAGGAGGAAGGTGGCGATGACCAGTAGAGAAAGGGTCAGGCCGAGGGTTTGGTAGAAGTCGGTCAGTGTGTGCATTGGGGTAATGTGCACTGATCCGGGTGCGGTGGAAATCTGCCATATACTGAGGCTGCCTCTTTCAGAACAAGAGGCTGATATTTTTATCAGGGCATCTGGCCCTATCGCGAGCAGGCTCACTCCTACAGTTTTGTGTTCGCAGCAGATCCCTTGTAGGAGTGAGCCTGCTCGCGATGAGGCCAGCCCAGACACCACAAAAACCAGAGGCAAACCCCATGCACTTCGACCTCACCGACCTGCGCCTCTACATGCACATCATCGACACCGGCAACATCACCGCCGGTGCCGCGCGCAGTCACCTATCCCTCGCCGCCGCCAGCGCCAGAATCCGCGCGATGGAAGCCTCGCTGGGCGCCGAATTCCTTGAGCGCGGTCGGCGTGGTGTCATGCCAACGCCCGCCGGGAAAGCCCTCGCCCGCCACGCGCGCATTCTTTTGCAACAGGCCGAGCGCCTGCAGCAGGAACTCGCTGAATATGCACAAGGCGTCAAAGGCCAGGTGCGGCTGTTGTGCAACACCACCGCGATCACCGAATACCTGCCAGAAGTGCTCGCGGATTTCCTGCGCAACCATCCCAATCTGGACATCGATCTGCAGGAACTGCCTAGCGCGCGGATCACCCATGCCTTGCGTGAAGGCGCAGCGGAACTGGGCATCGTGTCCGACGCGGTCGACAGCAACGGCCTACAGACGCAGGCTTTTCGCGACGATCCGCTGGTGCTGATTCTGCCGCTTGACCACCCGTTGTCTGACGCCGCCGAGGTCAGTTTCAGCGACGTGTTGCAGCATGACTTTGTCGGACTGAGTGCCGACAGCGCACTGGCGATTTATCTGGAAGAACAGGCGCTGCACAGCGGCGCGCGGATGCAGGTGCGCATTCGCGCCGATGGCTTCGACGGGGCGATGCGCATGGTCGCACGAGGTGCGGGGCTGGCCATCGTGCCCTTGGCCGCTGTCGAACGCGCGAGGGTCGAACGCTTCAAATGTGTGGCGCTCAATGAACCGTGGGCGCGCCGCACGTTGATGCTCTGCGCAAGAGACTTCGCCGCGTTGCCGGGTTATGCCCAGGCATTGTTACAAGCGCTCACCGCTGCGCGCGTTTCTGAGCACTCCGATGTCGACCCCAGACAACTGAGCGACAACCCGGCGCTATAGGGTGCGACTTCAATCTCAAGTCCACTTGCCCGGAGTCCCTCATGACCGCGACCGCCCCTATCACCGTTCTGCGCGACACTCACCCGCTGCCGGTACTCGATGCCTGCAAATGGGAAAAACTCGAAGGCGACCCGCACACCGTCAACCTCAACGCCTACACCAGCGAAGACGGCAGCAAGATCATGGGCACGTGGATCTGCACGCCGGGCAAGTGGCGGGTCGATTATGTGAAGTGGGAATACTGCCATTTCCAGGAAGGCTACTGCGTGATCACCCCGGACGGCATGGCGCCGATTCACCTGCGCGCCGGCGATATCTTCGTGGTTGAGCCGGGCATGAAAGGCACGTGGGAAGTGGTCGAGACCGTGCGCAAGTATTTCGTCTTCGCCTGATAAAGCAAAAGATCGCAGCCTTCGGCAGCTCCTACAGGAACGCATTCCCATGTAGGAGCTGCCGAAGGCTGCGATCTTTTTCTTCCTGCACAAAAAAGCCGTGAGATCACCTGTGGCAAGGGAGCTTGCTCCCGCTCGACTGCGCAGCAGACGTAACCTCAGCAAATGCGGTTTTTCTGAAGAACCTCATTTGCCGTGGTCAGGTCTGCTGCGCAGACCAGCGGGAGCAAGCTCCCTCGCCACAAAAAACCCTTTCACCTCAGTTTTTTGAACAGTTACTGCGGCTTGCGATAGCTGTTGATGATGGCGGTACAAAAAGCCGTGAGATCACCTGTGGCGAGGGAGCTTGCTCCCGCTCGGCTGCGCAGCAGACGTAACTTCAGCAAATGCGGTTTTTCTGAAGAACCTCATTTGCCGTGGTCAGGTCTGCTGCGCAGACCAGCGGGAGCAAGCTCCCTCGCCACGAAAAACCCTTTCACCTCAGTTTTTTGAACAGTAACTGCGGTTTGCGGTAGCTGTTGATGATGGCGGTACAAAAAGCCGTGAGATCACCTGTGGCGAGGGAGCTTGCTCCCGCTCGGCTGCGCAGCAGACGTAACTTCAGCAAATGCGGTTTTTCTGAAGAACCTCATTTGCCGTGGTCAGGTCTGCTGCGCAGACCAGCGGGAGCAAGCTCCCTCGCCACGAAAAACCCTTTCACCTCAGTTTTTTGAACAGTAACTGCGGTTTGCGGTAGCTGTTGATGATGGCGGTACAAAAAGCCGGGAGATCACTCGTGGCGAGGGAGCTTGCTCCCGCTCGGCTGCGCAGCAGACGTAACTTCAGCAAATGCGGTTTTTCTGAAGAACCTCATTTGCCGTGTTCAGCTCTGCTGCGCAGACCAGCGGGAGCAAGCTCCCTCGCCACAAAAAAAACCTTTCACTTCAGTTTTTTGAACAGTTACTGCGGCTTGCGATAGCTACTGATGATGGCGGCACAAAAAGCCCTGAGATCACTCGTGGCGAGGGAGCTTGCTCCCGCTCGGCTGCGCAGCAGACGTAAATTCAGCAAATGCGGTTTTTCTGAAGAACCTCATTTGCTGTGTTCAGGTCTGCTGCGCAGACCAGCGGGAGCAAGCTCCCTCGCCACAAAAAACCCTTTCACCTCGGTTTTTTGAACAGTTACTGCGGCTTGCGATAGCTGTTGATGATCGCCGAGAAATCTTTCCCGCCATCACCACGCTGACTCATCGCCTGATACAACTGCTGCGCCACCGCGCCGAGCACCACCGGTTGGTGCGCTTGCCGCGCTGCTTCCGTCGCCAGCCCCAGATCCTTGAGCATCAGCTCCGCACCGAACCCTCCGGTATAACCGCGCGAGGCCGGGGCAGTTTCGACGATGCCCGGCCACGGGTTGTACATCTCCGAACTCCAGCAGCGGCCGGTCGAGCTGTTGATGATGCCGGCCAGTACGCCGGTGTCGATCCCCAGCGCGTCGCCCAAAGCCATCGCTTCACTGACGCCGACCATCGAGATCGCCAGCAGCAGGTTGTTGCAGATCTTGGCGATCTGGCCGGTGCCGACTTCACCGCAATGCACAATGTTGCGGCCCATCTGCGCCAGCACCGGTTGCAGGGTGGCGAACAGCTCCGGAGTGGCGCCGACCATAAAGGTCAGGGTCCCGGCCGTCGCACCGCCCGTGCCGCCGGAGACCGGCGCATCGGCCATGGCCACGCCTTGCTTCGCAGCAGCCGCTGCGACGTCGCGGGCGGTCTGCGGATCGATGGTGCTGCAATCCACTGCCGGCACGCCTTGGCGAATGCCGGCGAGCACGCCCTCTTCACCCAGCCAGACGCTGCGCACATGCACCGCGGCCGGGAGCATGGTGATCACCAGTTCGGCATCTTCCGCCGCCTCGCGCGCCGAAGCGCGAATGGTGCCGCCCAGTTGCTCCAGTTCGGCCAGCACGGTTTTGTTCAGGTCGACCAGGTTCAGCGAGTGGCCAGCCTTGATCAGGTTGCGCGCCATCGGCGCGCCCATGTTGCCCAGCCCGATAAATGCGATTTTCATGATCGGATCCTCAGCGCAGGTTGATGGTGGTGTTCACGCCGTCGTTGACGCTGTCGTCATCGAACCAGCGCGCCGTGACCGTTTTGGTCTGGGTGTAGAACTGCACCACTTGCTTGCCGTATGGGCCGAGATCGCCGAGTTTCGAACCCCGCGAACCGGTGAAGCTGAAGAACGGCACTGGCACCGGAATCGGAATGTTGATGCCAACCTGACCGACGTCGATTTCAGTCTGGAATTTGCGCGCCGCCGCACCGCTTTGGGTGAACAGGCCAGTGCCGTTGCCGAACGGGTTGGCATTGACCAGCGCAATCGCCTGATCGAGGGTGTCGACTTCCAGCACCACCAGCACCGGGCCGAAGATTTCCTGGGTATAGATCTGCATGTCGGTGGTCACGCCCGAGAACAGGGTCGGGCCGACAAAGTTGCCTTGCTCGTAACCCGGCACGCTGATGTCGCGACCATCGAGTTCAAGCTTGGCGCCTTCCTTGATGCCGCTTTCGATCAGTTCGAGAATCCGCGCCTTGGCCTTTTTCGAGATCACCGGACCGACATCGGTGCCCGGCTCGCTGCCGGCGTTGACCTTGAGTTTCTGCGCCAGCGCTTTCAGGTCCGGCAGCCACTGTTTCGCCGCGCCCACCAGCACCACCACCGACGTGGCCATGCAGCGTTGTCCGGCGGCACCGAAACCGGCGCCGACCAGGGCATTCAGCGCTTGTTCGCGATTGGCATCCGGCAGCACCACAGCGTGGTTTTTCGCGCCCATCATCGACTGCACGCGCTTGCCATGTTTGCCGGCCAGGTCATAAACATGAGTGCCGACGGCAGTCGAACCGACGAAGGACACGGCTTTGATGTCCTTGTGCGTACATAGGCCATCGACCACATCCTTGCCGCCGTGAACGACGTTGAGCACGCCTGCAGGAACGCCCGCCTCGATCGCCAGCTCCACCAGCAACATGGTCGACAGCGGATCCTGTTCCGAAGGCTTCAGGACAAAGGTGTTGCCGCAAGCAATCGCCATCGGGAACATCCACAGCGGAATCATCGCCGGGAAGTTGAACGGGGTGATGCCGGCGCAGACGCCGATCGGCTGGCGCAGGGTGTAGGTGTCGACACCGCCGGCGACGTTTTCGGCGAACTCGCCCATTTGCAGGGTGCCGATCGAGCAAGCGTGCTCGACCACTTCCAGGCCGCGGAAAATATCGCCCTCGGCGTCGGCAATGGTTTTGCCCTGCTCGGCGCTCAACACGACGGCGATGCGTTTGGAGTGCTCACGAATCAGCGCCTGGAGCTTGAGCATGATGCGCATCCGCGCGCCGATCGGGGTCAGTTTCCAGGTCTGGAATGCGCGCTGGGCGGCGCTGACAGCGGCATCGACCTCAGCGGCGGTGGCGAACGGAACCTTGGCCAGCACTTGCTGGGTCGCCGGGTTGACGATGTCGTGCCACTCGGTGGTCTGCGACTCGACCCATTCGCCGTCGATCAGCAGTTTGACCTTTTGCAGCGTGGTGTCGTTGGGCGTAAGCGATGCGTTCATGCTGGTCTCCAGAACTTGTTTTTATCGTAGGAGCCAAGGCGAGAGGTTCGCCTTGAGATGAGGCGTGTGTCCAGAATGGTTGTCGGACGGTTTTTGGAGTATAGATGTGCAAACTTCTAATAAGAACGCACATATAAGCCCGTCCATCATGCAAAAAAACATCACCTCGCTAGGCTCGCTGAACTGGGACGACCTGAAGTTTTTCCTCGAAGTCGCCCGCACTCGCAAGGCCAGCACCGCTGCCAAACGCCTGGCTGTCGACTACACCACGGTGTCGCGACGGATCAGTTCGCTGGAAGCGGCGCTGGGCACATTGCTGTTCGAAAAGTCCCGCACCAGCGGCTTCGTCCTGACCACCGAAGGCCAGCGCTTGCTCGGTTATGCCGAGTCGATCGAAAGCACGTTGCACATGGCCTGTGAGCAGGTTTCCGGCTCGGGCGTGGCGCTGTCAGGGCACGTGCGCATGGGCTGCACCGAAGGTTTCGGCAGTTTTTTCATCACCCCGCAACTGAGTCATTTTGTCGACGCCTACCCAGCAATTTCGGTGGACATTTTGCCGCTGCCGCACTTCATCAGCCTCTCCAAGCGCGAGGCCGACATCGTCATCGCCCTCGAACGGCCGGAGCATGGGCCGTACGTCTGCTGCAAACTCTGCGACTACCGTTTGCAGCTGTACGCGACCCAGGACTATCTCGACAAACACCCACCGATCCGCCGCCCTGCAGACTTGAGCAAGCATCAATTCATCAGTTATGTGGACGATCTGGCGTTCAGCTCAGAGCTGCTTTACCTGGCCAACGTGCTGCCCGGCGCCAGCGCACATTTGCGCAGCACCAGCGTGATCGCTCAATACGTCGCCGCGCAGCAGGGTCGCTCGCTGGCGATCCTGCCGTGCTTCCTCGCCGCCCAAGACCCGCGTTTGCTGCCGGTGTTGCCGGAGGAAGTCGACATTACCCGGCAGTTCTGGATGTACTGCCGGGAGGATCTGCGCAAGTTGAAGCGGATCACCTTGTTGTGGGATTACATCCGCGAGGTGACTGAGCGCAATCAGGCGTTGTTGATGGGGGAAACGCGGGAGATGCGCTTTGCCGATTAGTCGGCGCTGACCACAATCGACACCCGGCGGTTTTCCGTACGTCCCGCTGCGGTGTCGTTTGAGGCTACCGGTTCGCTGCTGCCGAGGCCTTGCAGCTGGATGTTTTCCTGCTTCATGCCGACCGTGCCGAGGACGTTGGCGACGCTCTTGGCCCGACGCAGGGACAGTTGCTGATTGTAGGTTTCCTTGCCCGACGCATCGGTATGGCCATCGACGCGCACCCGCTCGATACCCACGCCGAGCAGCGCCTTGCCAATGCGTTCGACGATTTCCGTGCTGGGTGCGTTCAGGCTTTCGACATCGCTGCCAAACAACACTTTGCCCGACAGGCCGAACTCCCAGCCGTCGTCGGTCAACTCGAAACCCTGCTGTTTGAGCACAGCGACCTGCGCCGGTGTCAGGCCTTTTTGCGGGGCGGTCTGGCAACCGCTCAGCGTCAGCGCGGCGATCAACAGCAATGCGGAAAAAAGTCGAACGGGAAGAGTGAACACAGACATCAGCTCCTGGTGTGAACGGAATCAACCGGGCGCTCCGACCCGGCCGTGAATTGCGCGCCGCGTGACAGGCGCTTGGCCTGATACATCGCCGCGTCGGCTGCGTTGAGCAAGGTGCCCGGCGTGGCACCATGATCGGGGTAGACGGCGATGCCGATACTGAGCGAGGTCACCACACTGGTGTCGCCCGGCAGGGTGATCGGCATGTCCATGCTGGCGAGGATCTTGTCAGCGATGTGCTCAGCGTCTTCAACGGTGTGCAGCGGCGCGAGCAGCACGGCGAACTCGTCGCCGCCCAAACGCGCGACCAGATCGTCCTCGCGCAATTGCGCTCGCACCCGATTGGCAATCGCCACCAGCACTGCGTCACCCGAGGCATGGCCGAAGTTATCGTTGATGCCTTTGAAGCGGTCGCTGTCGAGAAACAGCACGGCAATCCGCTCGTCGTGTTTTTTGCCGTTGCGCAAGGCGCGGATCAAGCGGCCTTCGAAAAACGCGCGGTTGGGCAACCCGGTGAGGCTGTCGTGGGTCGCTTGATGGGCAAGGGTTTCGTTTTCGTTTTGCAGGTGGGTCTGCCAGGACTCGAGTTCGCCGAGCAAGGCATTGAAGTCGTTGCCGAGATTATCCAGTTCGGCGATTTGCGCCGGCGGCACGCGCCGATCCAGCGCCCGTTCGCTGCGGGCGGCGTGAGCGACGGAGGCGAGGCTGTGCAATGGACCAATGATTGCGCGCAGTTGCCGTCGCGCCAGATAGAGCGCGACCCAGGCGCTGATCGCGGTGCACAGCACAATCCCGGCCAGGCCGCTGAGCAGAAAACGCATCAGGCTGCCGCCATGACCGATGAGCAGGACGCGACCGATTTCACGGTCCTGATGTTCGATCGGCAGGCTGACCGGTTTTTCCAGAATGGCGCGGGCGATCCGCATTTCCAGCTCGGAGAACAAGCCGGTTTCAGGGCGCTGCCATTGCGCAATCAATTGGCCTTGCGCGTCCAGCACTCGGGCATCCGCCACTTCCTCGCTGGCGGCGATGATCGCCAGCGCCTCGGTTGCCGCCGCTTTGTCGTTGAACACGACGGCTGCTTCGACGGTGTAGCTGATCGAACGGGCGATCAAGTGCAGGTTGTGATCGGCATACACCCGCAGCGCCAGCACGCCCAGCAAGGTCAGCGAAACACTGGCCATCGCCACCGCTACCAGCGCCACAATCAAATGCCCACGGCCAATGACCGAGCCCAGGGTCGGGCGAGCCTTCCAGCTGAACAGCTTCATGGCGCCGCCGCTTTGCGACGGGACAACTGCAACACGCTGGGGTGAATGCGCACGCCGCTGCGAGCCACTGAGTCGAGATTGACCTCGAACGACACTTGCTCATCGCCGACGCGCAGGCAAAACAGACTGCCGACGGTGCATTGATCGTCGGCTTCGCTGATGCTCAGCACCGGATGCCCGATCAACGATGCGAACAGGCGACTGCGTTCATCGGCGGTGAGCTTGCCGATGTACACCGCGTCGCACTCGTTGACGATGGACGGGTTGTTCGCCAGCAGACGACGCACCGCCACCGGCCGGCCACTGGCTTGTGTAGTGCCTTTGACCAGGTCATCGGTGTATTCGGTGGGGCCGACGATGCACAGGCGCAACTGCGCTGGCTCCACTGGCCAGCGTGCATAACTGAGGATGCCAAGGACCACCTGCGTCACCGCTTTGGCCCGTTGCTCGGCGGGCCCGGTTTGCGCTTGTGCGATGGCGCTGCCCGTCAACAACCAGAGCAAAACGATCAGCAAGGCGCGTTGGCAGGCAACCACACGCTCTGTCGTCCGGACGGCGACCTTCATGCAGGGATTCTCTTGGAGCGTAACGAAATGATGCCGCAACGATAGCACAGCCTCGAAACGCCAGCGAGGCGCCTGCCCCTGACCGGTTGGTCAGCAATCGTTGCCTATCATTCAGCGCTTCATTCCCGGGGCTCGGTGCCCTCCTCCAGTTCCAGCATCAGCCCGCTCAGACGCTTGACCTTGCGCTGCACCGCCTCCTCGAACACACCGGCACGCGGCTCGATCAAGGTGAACCAGTACCGGGCGCGAGTGATACCGGTGTAGATCAGCTCTTTGGTGAGTACGGGGTTCAGCGCATCCGGCAGGATCAGCGCCGTGTGCGCGAACTCCGAGCCCTGGGATTTGTGCACCGTCATGGCATACACGGTTTCGACGTCATTGAGTCGACTCGGCAACACGAAGCGCACGCTGCCCTGACCATCGTTACGCGGGAAGGCCACGCGCAGAACCGTTTTGCCGATATCTGGCCCGTCGCGCTCGGGCAGTTTCAGGGCGATGCCAATGTCGCCGTTCATCAGGCCCAGACCATAGTCATTGCGTGTCATCAGCACCGGCCGACCTTCATACCACTGCTGATCGCTCTCGATCAGCCGCGCCTTGAGCAACGCGGCGGTGATGCGCTGGTTCAAGCCTTCAACGCCCCATGGGCCTTTGCGCACGGCGCACAACAACTGGAACGTATCGAACGCCTGCAAGACTTCCCGGGCCCAATCGGTCCAGTCCGCATGCTCAAGTGGCCGCGTCGACGGTGGACGCTGGTCGCGCAGGACGCTCAGGTAATGGCGGTAACCTTGCGGGCCGTTGCCATGACCTTCGAGCAACAGGCGTTCAAGCTTGTGATCATGCTCACCCTTGAGCGGCAGCGAATACACGTCTTCATAGCCACCGGTAGCGAGCAACTGCCGCGCCTCGTCGGCCGATTGCTGGTTGACCCGCCGCGCAAGCTGACCGATGCCGCTGCCCTCGCCGAAGCGGCGCGAGTGACGCAGCATCACCACTTGTTGCGCCAGCGGATGGGCGCCGTCGCGGTCTTCATGCAAACCGCTGCCTTGCAATGACTCGCCGCTGACTGACTCCAGCCATTGGCGCGTCTGCGGGCTGTACCAACCGCCCTCGGCGTCACGGCACAGATCGCCCAACACCGCACCGGCCTCGACCGAGGCCAACTGATCCTTGTCGCCCAGCAATACCAGCCGAGCATGGGCCGGCATCGCATCGAGCAAATTGGCCATCATTTCCAGGTCGATCATCGAAGCTTCGTCGACCACCAGCACATCCAGCGGCAAGCGGTTACCGGCATGGTGACGGAAGTGTCGGGTCCCCGGTCGACTACCGAGCAGACGGTGCACGGTGGTGACATCACTGGGGATAGCCGCGCGCACCGCTTCGGCGACTTGCAGCGATTGCACTTGCTGGCTGATCGACTCGGTCAGGCGCGCGGCGGCTTTGCCAGTCGGTGCGGCCAGACGAATGCGCAACGGATGGCCAGCCTCTACGGCCGGTGCCTGCAGTAATGCGAGCAGCCGCACCACCGTGGTGGTTTTACCGGTGCCCGGGCCGCCGGTGATGATGCTGAAGGCGGTGCGCGTGGCGAGTGCACAGGCGAGTTTTTGCCAGTCGATGACAGCCGCAGATTCCGCGCCGCCGAACAATTCATTCAGACGCTGGGGCAGATCATCTGGCGTCGGTTCCTGCTGCATCAGCCGCTGGCGCAACGCGGCATCGATGCGGCGCTCGTACGTCCAGTACCGGCGCAAGTAAAGGCGTTTCGAGGACAGCACCAAGGGTCGTGTGTGCGCCGTATCCCTCGCGTCAGCGGCCAGGGCCACCAGCGAGCTGCTTGCCAGCACTTTGCACCAATGGGCCCCGTCCAGCGTTTCGAGAAGTTGCGAAGGCAGCAACAAAACACCGCCCTGCACATCGCCTTCCGGCGGCAGCGACAGTGCAAAATCCGGCGCCTTAAGGGTCTCGAACAGGTCCAGACACACATGACCATGCCCCAGCTGGTGGCTGGTCAGCGCCGCCGCGAGCAGCACCAGCGGATCGGTCTCGGGCTCGAGTTCGTGCAGGAAGGCGACAAAGGCCCGGTCAAGCGCACGCAGCCAGCCGCGCTCGACCCAACGGCTCAGCAATAACAGCAAATCATCGGCGCGGGTCAGCGGCGAGAGTTTCGACAGGCTGTCCGCTTCCAGTGGTGTCGGCAGCAGATCGGCGAATGTGCGGCTCATAGCAGGACTCCCTGTTCCCAGGCGGGTTCGGACTTGGGTTCGGGTTTGCCCTGGAACATCCGGTCGAGGCGTTCGATCAATTCCCGTGGCGGGCGCACGAAGTACACCCCGCGACTCTCAGCACGCGTCCCACGCAGGAAAAGATACAGCGCCCCACCGACATGCCGGTCGTAATCGTAATCCGCCAACCGCGCCTTCAACTGGCGATGCAATGCCAACAGATACAGCACATATTGCAGGTCGTAACGGTTGTCGAGGATCGACTGCTCCATGGCCTGCACGGTGTAGGCCTGATCATCGACGCCGAGCCAATTGGATTTGTAATCGGCGACGTAATAACGGCCAGCGTGCTCGAAGGTCAAGTCGATAAACCCCTTGAACATGCCGTTGAGTTGCACTGGCTCCGCCGCCACGCGGGCGACGCCATTGTGGGTGTGCTGGCGCACTTGCTCGTCGAGTTTGAGCACGTCGACCTTGTGGCTGGCGAACCAGAATTCCATCTCGACGCGGTATTGCTTCAGTTGCTCGAAAACCACCGGCGGTTGCCCGCCCGCGATCGGCAAAGGCGACTTGAGCAAATGCTGCAGCCAGTCAGTCAGCGTGGTGATCCAGCCTTGCCAGCCGCGCAGGTTGCAGCGCCGGGCAATCGCATCCTCCAGCGCTTCGCGGGTAACCGCAAAACCTTCAGCGCCCGCCCATTCGAGCAAGCCATGCAGAAACGTGCCCGGGTTGGGGCCACGCGGGAAGCGGTGAATATCGGCGCCACCGCTGGTGATTTCGCGTGGCGCGTCGGGGTCGAGGCGCTCATCGTCAAAGAGCTTTTGCGCCTGCGGACTGTCCGGTGCTTCATCGCTACCGACGCTCAATACGTCGCTGATGCGCAGAGCGCTATAGGAAGCGATCCACCAGTTTTCACTGGCTTTGCGCTTGGGCCGTAGCGTGGCTCGCAGGACCGCTTCATTGCGCGGCGGCTGGTAATGTTCGTCAGTAGGCTGAGGCATTTCGCCGATGTCGATCGCCGGACAGTCTTGCTGCAGCTCTTGCAGCCAACGGTTCAATTCGCTGGACTCGCCCAAAGCAGCACCGCCCCCCAGCAAGTAACCCAACGCAGACAGGTGCAGCACCGAGCTGTTGTTATTGCCGCGTTTCAGGTCAGTGACGCCCAGCCAACAGGCATGTTGCGCACGGGTCAATGCGACATACAGAAGACGCAAGTCTTCGGCCAGACGCTCATCATCAGCCTGGGTGATCAACTCGTCGGTCGGCTTGAGGCTGATCTGTGCTTTGCCCGCAGCATCGTGGTAATGCAACGGCAAGCGACTGCCATCCACCGGTTTCGCCGAACAAACGAATGGCAGGAATACCAGCGGATATTCCAGCCCCTTGGATTTGTGGATGGTCACCACCTTGACCAGTTGCTCGTCGCTTTCCAGGCGCAGAATCTGTTCTTCGCCGGCCTGACCGGACAGTGCCAGCAACTCGCCCAGATGGCGGATCAACGCTTGCTCACCGTCGAGTTCAGCAGCGGCCTGCTGCATCAGCTCCGACAGGTGCAAAAGATTGGTCAATACGCGCTCGCCATCACTGCGCTGCATCAGGGTCTGCGGCAAGTGGAAATCGTGAAGCAGGCGGCGCAACATCGGCAACACGCCCTGTTTGCGCCAGAGCTCGCGATAGCCGCGGAACTGCATGACCCGGGCTTCCCAGACCATTTCGTCCTGATTCAGGCGCTCCAGCTCGATCAGTGGCAGGTTCAGCGTGGTGCATGCCAGCGCGGCCTTGAGCGAACGCTCGACATCGGGTTCGGCGCAAGCCTTCAGCCAGGCCAGCAGGTCATGCGCCTCTTGCGCGGCGAAGACCGAGTCCTTGTCCGAGAGATAAACACTGCGTACCCCGCGGGCGGCGAGTTCAGCTCGCACGGCTTGGGCTTCTTTACCGTCGCGGACGAGAATCGCGATGTCCGAAGGACGCAAACCTCTGAAGTCGTCTGCCTGGATGAACCCAGCGCTGCCGGTTTGCCCGCCATTGAGCAGTGCGGTGATTTGACTGGCACAGGCCGCGGCCATTTGCTGGCGATAGACTGCGCCGGACAGCGGTTGATCGCTCGGCAATAACCAGACATTCAGCGCCGCGACGTCTTGCCCGGCGATCTGCAGGGTTTCCTTGCGTCCCTGGGACTCGACGGGAAGGAACGGCACCGGGTTTTCCCCGGTTTTCTCGCGAAACAAAAACGCGCCGCGTCCCTGTTCTCGGGACTCGGCGCGTTCGAATACGTGATTGACCGCTGTCACCATACCGTGGCTGGAGCGGAAGTTGGTGCCGAGCGTATGCAAGCGGCCGGTAGTGGCCTGACGTGCGCGCAGGTAGGTGTAGATGTCAGCTCCGCGAAAGGCATAGATCGCCTGCTTGGGGTCGCCGATCAGGAACAGGCCGGTGTCAGGATGGTTGTCTTCGATGCGGTAGATATTCTCGAAGATCCGATATTGCACCGGATCGGTGTCCTGGAATTCGTCGATCAGTGCCACCGGAAACTGCTCGCGGATCAGCGTCGCCAGACGCTCGCCGCCCTCCGATTGCAGCGCGGCATCCAGACGCAGCAACATATCGTCGAAGCCCATTTCCGCGCGGCGACGCTTCTCTTCTTCAAAGCGTGCACCGACCCACTTGGCGGCGTGTTGCAGAACAGCGGCATCCGGCGTCGGCAAAGCATCGAGGCTCGACTTGAGGCCGGACATGGCGTCCAGCCCCGGATGGCTCGGCGCCTGACCTTTCCAGGCCTCGGCCATGCCATCAGGTGTCAGTCGAGTGAAGCCGCTGCCAATGTCCAGTTGCTCGAGCGACTCGTCTTCGGCCCAGGTCTTGAGCTTCTCGAACCAGGGCTCGAAATATCGCGCCTGCATCTTGCGGCCATCGACGGCTTTGCTGGCCACGCCTTCCTGGCAGAGAGCAAGCAGCTCGTCTGCCCAGGCACGCCAAGGCATTTTCAGCTCGACCAACGCCGCTCGACGCTCCAGCAAACATTCAGCGATCAGGTCCGCCGGCACCTTGCCTTCATCGGTATCACGCTCGCTGGCGAACAAGCCGCGGACCCGAGGCAACAACGCTGCGGGGCCCCCCCAATTACTGCGCACCCAGTTGAGCGCGTCGCCCTGCATCGGATAGCAAAACAGTCGCCAGTAATCGCGCAGCACTTCGCCAAGCAAATCGCTGTGATCGGTTTCCAGCGACTGCGTGAACAGGCTGCCGCTGTCGAACGCGTGCTCACGCAACATGCGCTGACACCAGCTGTGGATGGTCGAGACGGCGGCTTCGTCCATCCACTGCGCGGCGATATCGAGGCGGTTGGCGCAGCCCGACCATTGCAATGGATCGAACTGATCGCGCAGTTCGCCGATCAGTCCGTCAGGAGCGGGAATCTCGTCGCGGAAAAAACGCGCAGCCTCGGCCAGGCGGGTTCGGATGCGCTCACGCAGCTCTTTGGTGGCAGCGTCGGTGAACGTCACTACGAGGATTTGCGGCGGCAGCAATTCGCGCGCGAAACCGCTTGTCTCGCCGCCATGGCCGAGAATCAGCCGCAGATAAAGCGCCGAGATCGTGAAGGTCTTGCCGGTGCCGGCGCTCGCTTCGATCAACTGACTGCCGCGCAACGGGAAGGCCAGAGCCAACGGTGTCCTGGTACTCATGAACGTGCGCCTTCGTTGGACAAGGAACGCCAGGGCGCTTCGAATAATGGGCGGTATAGCGCATCGCACCAGCCGGTGAAGGTTTCGTCTGCCAACAATGCATCGAAGTCGGGATATTGTCGGAGCAGCGCCGGGCTTTCGCGCCGCTCGCCGTCGCTGGTCTGGCCGTCACCCTCATAGGCTTTTCGCGCCGCGGCTTCGGCTTTGATCGGGTCGGACTGCGACAGCCAGGCGAATGCGGTTTTTATCGCAATCGGCAAGGGCTGGCGCATGCCGGTTTGCCAGGCGAGCAGCAGGTCACCGAGGAACCGCAGCGCTCGGTCTCGCTCCATGGGTTCAAGCAACAATGTGTCGTCACTCGCGACCAATGCTGTGGTCAACGCATGCCCGCTGGCGCAGGCGACCAGATGGGTGACCCACGGTTTGATCAGCCGGTGCCACTTGCGCGTTTTGATCGAGCCGATGCTGTTCGGAATGGTCGTGACTGACAGCAGGCCGCCATCGGCGCGCTGGTGCAGACTTGCGAGCCATCCCTCCAGACGCAGCTCCCGCAAGTCGAGACTGACCGGGATCGCACTGGTCAACGGCGTCGGCCATAACGTCAGCAACTGTTGATAACGCTGCAGAAGATCCGGCAGCGGTTCGATCAGTTCACGCTGCAGGCATTCGCCGAAACCGGCCATAGGCAGCAGACCACTGTTTTGCAGGCGCAGCGCCCGGGCTTGCAGTGCCTGATCGAAATCATCCGGCTGGTTAAGTGCGGCTTCCAGCAAATTGTCGCTCAGCGTGTAGCGCTGCAACGCGTCCAGCACGAAAGGTTCTTCATCGGCCAACGGCGCTTGCGCGGCCTCGAAATAGACCTTGAGTCGTTGGGTGAAAAAATGCCTCACCGGGTTGCGCAGAAAATCCTGCAGTAAAGCCAGCGTCAGCGGTTCTTCCTGAACATACGGCGCGAGCAACGGCGTCTCGTTTTGATGCACTTGCTCTTGATGCAACACTTGCCACTCGCTGGCGTAGCTGAACAGTTGCTCGCCTTCGTGGAAATAGCGGGCGCTGAAAGGTTGTAGAGGATGTTCTTCGGTCAGCGCTTCTATCAGATCCTGACTGGGATCGATTGAACGCCAGCCGCTGGCGAGGTGATCGCGCAACTGGCCGATCAACACCGAGGCGGGTCGCTCACTGTTGTCACGGATGCTGCGACCTACCCAACTGATGTAGAGCTGATTGCGTGCAGACAGGAGCGCTTCGAGCAGCAGGTAGCGGTCATCTTCACGCCTTGAGCGGTCGCCAGGGCGGTAATCGCTGCCCATCAGGTCGAAATCCAGTGGCGGTTGGGCGCGGGGATAATCGCCGTCGTTCATGCCCAACAGACAGACCAGTTTGAAAGGAATGGCACGCATCGGCATCAAGGTGCAGAAATTTACCGCGCCGGCGAGGAATCGTTGCGATAAACGCCCCTGATCGAGCCCGGCGAGCCAGGCTTCGCGAACGACAGTCAGCGGCAACTCGTCAGTCAGCCCCACTGCCTCGCAGGTCTCGAGCCAGGTTTCGCGAAGCTCTTCCAGCTGGGCCAGCAGGTAGTCGTCATGCTCGTTGCTGGCCTGGAAGAACACCTGCATCAGCGCCTGCAAGCGCAGACCCCACTCCTTCGGTTGAGCTGGTTGGGTGAGTTGCTGGTGAGCAATTTCCAAGGCATCCAGCAGCGCGACAAGCGGCCCGATCAAGGCAGCGTCAAGCCCACCAATTTCGTCGTAAGGCTCGATCCCGGCACACGCGTCGGCACTGCCAACGGCGTAACCCAATAGCATTCGGCGCAGGCCGAAATGCCAGCTGTTCTGCTCCAGTTCTTCAGGAAGGCCGAGGCCGGCACGTTGTTCAGCACTCATGCCCCATCGCACGCCTGCGCCTTCGATCCAGCGGTGCAGAGTTGGCAGGTCGCGTTCCTCTACACCAAACCGAGCACGCAGGGCCGGGACATCGAGCAGGTCGAGGATCTCGCTGACCGGGAAACGACTGTCCGGAAGTTTGAGCAGGTGCTCGACCGCGATCAATAGAGGGTCGCGTCCACGTTGGCCCTGATCCGCCAGTGTGAACGGAATGAAGCGTGAGTCATGCCGATCGAGCTGACCGAAAACCGCACGGATATGCGGCGCATAGCTGTCGATATCAGGGACCATGACGATCACGTCTCGGGGGCGCAGATCCGGGTCTGCGCTGAACCGCGCCAGGAGTTGATCGTGCAGGATCTCGACTTCGCGCTGGGCACTATGCGCGATGTGAAAACGGATTGAATGGTCTTGCGTTGCATCGACCGCTGGCCAGAGTTCGCGCGTCTCGTTGAGCGGACGCAACTCGAGAATGTCGTCCTGCAGCTGGTTAAGCATGTTGTGTGGTTGATTTTCGCTGAACAGGTCGATGCGTCCGTCACGAAAGGCTGCGCGGTAGCTGTTGGGATCGTCGTAGCTGTCGAGCAGGTTGATGTAGTCGCGACCTTGCTTGCCCCACGCGGCCAATAGCGGATGCGCGTGCTGATGCAGGGTCTCGGCATCGAGCACAACGGGCATTCCACTTTTGCGCTGCTGACGTTTGTACTGATGCCGCAGCAGATCCTTGTCGGCGACGATATCCGCCCAGTGATGGCGGCAAGGGTTGTGTACGCAAAGCAGTACCTGGCTGAAGCGAGCCAGACCGGCGAGCGCTTCCAGTACCTGCGCAGGCAACGAAGAGATACCAAACACAATCACGCGCGGCGGCAGCGCAGCCGGGGCCTTGTCGAGTGTGTTGATGCGCTCCATGAAACGTTGATGCACGCCTGCGCGACTCTGCGCCATGCCTTGTTCGCCTACATCATTCAGCAGCGCTCGCCACAACTCTGCCTGCCAGCAACTGGTCGGCTGCAGCGGCTTTACTTCACCTCTGACATTGCGCAGTTGGTGGCGGCCTTCCGCCCAGTCCTCCAGCCAGTCGGCCCGATAAACCTGATATTGGTCGAACAGATCCGCGAGGCGCTCTGACAACTGGTAGCGCTTGCGCAGATCGGTGTCGTGGGTGAGGAAGCGTTGCAGCGGTTCGAAATGTGGTTGGTCGATTACCTGTGGCAAGAGACGCATCAGGCGCCAGGTCAGCGGGGCTTTATCGAGCAGGGATTTCGCCGGGATCTCTTCTCGTCCCAGCACCATTCGGTAGAGCTGCCACATGAAACTGCCGGGCAATTGCACATCAATCGCTGCCGCGATCCCGCAGCCGCCAAGGTCGTCGTCTTCGGGATCCTCGGCCAGTGCCAGCTTGAGCCACTGAGCAATGCCGTTGCTTTGCACCAAAGCGATTTCGTTTTCCAAAGGTGCCAGTGGATAGCGCCGCATGATGCTGACCACAAGGCTGCGCAGTTCATCGAGACTGTTGCTCTGAACCACCATGAATGCAGCGTTGAGGGACTGGGCGTCCGACATATAGATTCCTTGGAAAATCAAAGCCGAGGCAGAACCTTAGCATTGTCGGCAGGTTGTGACAGCCGGACGAGGTCTGCGAAGGTTGTAAGAACTTTCTCGCAGGCAAAACAAAACCCCAACTGCTTTCGCAATTGGGGTTTCGGAATTTAATCTTGACGATGACCTACTCTCACATGGGGAAACCCCACACTACCATCGGCGATGCATCGTTTCACTGCTGAGTTCGGGATGGGATCAGGTGGTTCCAACGCTCTATGGTCGTCAAGAAATTCGGGTACTGAGTCGTGCCCAGAGGGCCTCGCTTCAGCAAATTGGGTATGTGACAGCTGTCGGTGTTTGTGCGCTTCGAACTTTCGGTTCATTTCGTCTTCACACACCGCAATCTGGTGCCTTCTCAGGTCAGCAAATTGCTTGGGTGTTATATGGTCAAGCCTCACGGGCAATTAGTATTGGTTAGCTCAACGCCTCACAGCGCTTACACACCCAACCTATCAACGTCGTAGTCTTCGACGGCCCTTCAGGGAACTCAAGGTTCCA
The DNA here is from genome assembly GCF_020736465.1 of Pseudomonas sp. HN2. Classification (NCBI taxonomy): domain Bacteria; kingdom Pseudomonadati; phylum Pseudomonadota; class Gammaproteobacteria; order Pseudomonadales; family Pseudomonadaceae; genus Pseudomonas; species Pseudomonas sp. HN2. The sequence continues at coordinate 807,895 of NZ_CP085885.1, read as the reverse complement.
GTGAGATCTCATCTTGAGGCAAGTTTCCCGCTTAGATGCTTTCAGCGGTTATCTTTCCCGAACATAGCTACCCGGCAATGCCACTGGCGTGACAACCGGAACACCAGAGGTTCGTCCACTCCGGTCCTCTCGTACTAGGAGCAGCCCCTCTCAAATCTCAAACGTCCACGGCAGATAGGGACCGAACTGTCTCACGACGTTCTAAACCCAGCTCGCGTACCACTTTAAATGGCGAACAGCCATACCCTTGGGACCGGCTTCAGCCCCAGGATGTGATGAGCCGACATCGAGGTGCCAAACACCGCCGTCGATATGAACTCTTGGGCGGTATCAGCCTGTTATCCCCGGAGTACCTTTTATCCGTTGAGCGATGGCCCTTCCATACAGAACCACCG